>NZ_CP171635.1:0-4940000 GCF_043632865.1 Lentzea sp. JNUCC 0626 | reverse complement strand
CACTGGATGGTCTAGGGGGCCCACAAGCTTACCGAAATCAACCAAACTCCGAATACCGGTGTGTTAGAGCGCGGCAGTGAGACTGCGGGGGATAAGCTTCGTAGTCGAGAGGGAAACAGCCCAGAACGCCAGCTAAGGTCCCTAAGTGTGTGCTAAGTGGGAAAGGATGTGGGGTCGCACAGACAGCCAGGAGGTTGGCTTAGAAGCAGCCACCCTTTAAAGAGTGCGTAATAGCTCACTGGTCAAGTGGTCCTGCGCCGACAATGTAGCGGGGCTTAAGCACACCACCGAAGCTGTGTCATTCCGAGCTTGTCTCGGGATGGGTAGGGGAGCGTCGTGTAGCGGTTGAAGCGGCGGAGTAATCCAGCCGTGGACGCTATGCGAGTGAGAATGCAGGCATGAGTAGCGAAAGACGAGTGAGAAACTCGTCCGCCGGATGACCAAGGGTTCCTGGGCCAGGCTAATCCGCCCAGGGTAAGTCGGGACCTAAGGCGAGGCCGACAGGCGTAGTCGATGGACAACGGGTTGATATTCCCGTACCCGTGTGAACGCGCCCATGATGAACCTTGTGATACTAACCGCCCGAAGCCCTTCGAAACTCCTTCGGGAGCTAGAAGTCAGTGGAGCGCGGGACCTGAACTTGTAGTAGTCAAGCGATGGGGTGACGCAGGAGGGTAGCTCCGCCAGTGAGTGGTAGTACTGGTGCAAGCGTGTAGGGCGAGTTGTAGGCAAATCCGCAACTCATTAAGCCTGAGACGTGATGCGTAGCCGATTGAGGCGAAGTAGAGTGATCCCATGCTGCCGAGAAAAGCCTCTAGCGAGCTTTCACGCGGCCCGTACCCCAAACCGACACAGGTGGTCAGGTAGAGAATACCAAGGCGATCGGGCGAACTGTGGTTAAGGAACTCGGCAAAATGCCCCCGTAACTTCGGGAGAAGGGGGGCCGTAGCGCTTGAAGCCTCTTGCAGGCTAGGGCGAGACGGCCGCAGAGACCAGCGAGAAGCGACTGTTTACTAAAAACACAGGTCCATGCGAAGTCGCAAGACGATGTATATGGACTGACGCCTGCCCGGTGCTGGAACGTTAAGGGGACCGGTTAGTCACTTCGGTGGCGAAGCTGAGAACTTAAGCGCCAGTAAACGGCGGTGGTAACTATAACCATCCTAAGGTAGCGAAATTCCTTGTCGGGTAAGTTCCGACCTGCACGAATGGCGTAACGACTTCTCGACTGTCTCAACCGCAGGCCCGGCGAAATTGCATTACGAGTAAAGATGCTCGTTACGCGCGGCAGGACGGAAAGACCCCGGGACCTTTACTATAGCTTGGTATTGGTGTTCGATTCGGCTTGTGTAGGATAGGTGGGAGACTGTGAAGCGGCCACGCCAGTGGTTGTGGAGTCATCGTTGAAATACCACTCTGGTCGTATTGGATGTCTAACCTCGGTCCGTGATCCGGATCAGGGACAGTGCCTGGTGGGTAGTTTAACTGGGGCGGTTGCCTCCCAAAGAGTAACGGAGGCGCTCAAAGGTTCCCTCAGCCTGGTTGGCAATCAGGTGTTGAGTGCAAGTGCACAAGGGAGCTTGACTGTGAGACTGACGGGTCGAGCAGGGACGAAAGTCGGAACTAGTGATCCGGCCATGGCTTGTGGAAGCGTGGTCGCTCAACGGATAAAAGGTACCCCGGGGATAACAGGCTGATCTTCCCCAAGAGTCCATATCGACGGGATGGTTTGGCACCTCGATGTCGGCTCGTCGCATCCTGGGGCTGGAGTAGGTCCCAAGGGTTGGGCTGTTCGCCCATTAAAGCGGTACGCGAGCTGGGTTTAGAACGTCGTGAGACAGTTCGGTCCCTATCCGCCGCGCGCGTAGGATACTTGAGGAAGGCTGTCCCTAGTACGAGAGGACCGGGACGGACGGACCGCTGGTGTGCCAGTTGTTCTGCCAAGAGCATTGCTGGTTGGCTACGTTCGGAAGGGATAACCGCTGAAGGCATCTAAGCGGGAAGCTCGTTCCAAGATGAGGTATCCCACTCTTCGTGAGTTAAGGCCCCCAGCTAGACCACTGGGTTGATAGGCCAGAGGTGGAAGACCGGTAACGGTTGGAGCTGACTGGTACTAATAGGCCGAGGACTTGTTACAAAGACGCTACGCATCCACTGTGCGGTTCTGGGAGAACAACCAGAACCGATCGACCCCAAGCAGAGACTCAGGTTTCTGTTGGTCGGGGTTCAGGTTGATATTTCCATAGTGTTTCGGTGGTTATAGCGTTGGGGAAACACCCGGTCCCATTCCGAACCCGGTAGTTAAGCCCTTCTGCGCCGATGGTACTGCACTGGTTACGGTGTGGGAGAGTAGGTCGCCGCCGAACTTAATTTGCCCTGCGGGTTGAGCGCCACAAGCGCTCCCCGCAGGGCTTTTTTCGTGCCTTTTCCTGCCCTTTTTCTGGACCGTTTTTCGCATGTCTTCGTGCATGTGGTGCGGTACGCCTTGAGCGGCTGACCGGGTGATGAGACCTCGGCGAGCGGGTGACGTGAGTCAGGCTCGGGTTGTTCCTCCCTACCGTGATCGTCATGAACGAGCAGTGGGCAGGGGAGGCACCTTTGCGGTGGCGAGCGCGCAGGAGGCGGGGCAGGCACGCCCGCGAGCCCGCGCCGTCCTCGCAGTCGATCCTGCCCGCAGTGCTCGGCGTCGTGCTGCTGGTGTGCCTGATCCTCCTCCTGCTGACTTACCTCTAGTCCTAGCGGGACTGCAGTGCGTCGAGCGCCACGGCCAGGGCGATCACGAGCCGGCGGTCGACGCCAGGAACCCGGACCAGGACCAGGTACTGGTCACGGATCCAGGTCTTCCTGTCGACGCTGACCACGGGAGCGCCGTTCTCCGTCGCGAAGTCGTAGTGATGCCGCAAGGGGAACGGCGCGTCTCCGGCTTCACCCTTCCCCGGCACCGTCCTTGATCTTCTCGAGCGGGACGGGCACCAGGCTTCCGGTCGGGAACCTCAGCTCGTTGCGCTCGATCTTGGCGAACGCGGCCTCCACGAGGTCGACGTCGAGCTTGTCCGCCAGCCTGGTCAGGTAGTGCATCACGTCCGCGAGCTCGTCCCGGACGTTCCACGCGAGTTCCGGGTCCTTCATGGCGTCCCTGGCCTCTTCCGGCGTCAACCACTGGAACAGGTCGGTGAGCTCGCCGACCTCCGCGGACAACGCCATCACCAGGTTCTTGGGCGTGTGGTAGCTGTCCCAGTCACGGGCAGCGGCGAACGCGCGCAGGGCGTCCCTCAGGTCCACGAGATCACGCTGACTCATGCCCCACAACTACCACGTGGACGAACGAGCAAGGATGCCGGTGGTATGGACATGGATCGTCCGCGTCAACGTTGATTAGCTCTAGTCATGTCAACATTGAGCGCAATCAACATTGATTCGGTCCTCGTGCTCGGCGCCACCGGCAAGACCGGTCGTCGCGTCACCGCACTGCTCGGCCCTGCGGCCCGTCCGGCGTCGCGGTCCGCGTCGACCAAGTTCGACTGGTCCGATCAGGACACCTGGGAGCCCGCGGTCGCCGGCACGACCGCCGTCTACGTCGTGCCGCCGGAGAACCCCGTGCTGCTGTCCGAGTTCGTGCGCGTCGCGGTGAAGGCCGGCGTCACGAGACTCGTGCTGCTGTCGATGCGCGGCGCCCCGGACGACGACCCGTTCGAGGCGGCGGTCAAGGACTCCGGTGCGGAGTGGACGATCCTGCGGCCGACGTGGTTCATGCAGAACTTCGACGAGGACATCTTCGCCCCGTCCGTCGAACACGGCGAACTCGCCGTTCCCGCGGGCGAAGGCGTGCACCCGTTCATCGACGCGGTGGACATCGCTGAGGTCGCCGTCGTCGCGCTGACGCAGTCCGGCCACCACGGGCAGACCTACGACCTCAGCGGCGGTGAGGTCCTGTCGTTCCCCGACGTGCTGGCGCGGATCACCGAGGTGACCGGCAAGCCCGTGCGGTACGTGGACCTCCCGGAGGCGGAGTTCACCCTGGTGCTGTTGGCGCACGGCTACTCGGAGGAGATCGCCGAGCTCGTCACGATGCTGATCGTGCTCATCCGCGAGGGCAAGGAAGCGCACATCGCCGACGGTGTCCAGCGCGTGCTCGGGCGTGCGCCGCGGACGTTCGCCGACTACTTGGGCAGCAGCAAGTTCGCCTGAAGACCGCGCGTGCCCTCGTTGGTGATGACGGCTTCGCAGAGCGCGCGCCCCGTGCGGGCGCGCCACTCCTCCGCCATGTCGTAGTAGCGAAGCCCCATCGCGTGCGTGAGTTGTCCGATCGACTCGCCTTCGAGCAGCACTTCGAGGGTGTGTTCACCAACGTGAGACCCTCTAGCGATCCTGCAATCCCTTAACTCGGCGATCACGTGCACCGGCGTTCGCCCGTTGACCACGCGATACAGCACGTGTTGATGGACGCTCTCTCCAACGACGGCGACCTGCTGTTCCGCCGGCAACGTGGGTGCCGTGCCGAGCGCGTCGTGGTCCAGCAGCAGCAACCGCGGCGCGCCGAGATGCAGGTGCACGCCGTACCGCTGGCCGCTGACGACGATGCGGGCCGGGCACGACCCGACCTCACCGCGTTCGGCGAGTTCCCTCAGCAGCGGCTCGTACTCACCGGCCTGCTCGCCGCGCAGGTACCCGGCGGCGACCGCGGACCCGTCGCCGCGCAGCAGGTCGACCCGCACCGCACTCCGGTTCCCGGCCTCCGGCACCAGCACCGCGACGGCCGGGACCGACGTGCCGTCCCGCGAGTCGGGCGTGTGCGTCGAGGAGAGGTGGACGACCTCGCCGATGGCGTCCTGGTGGTGGGACTCGCCGACGATCGAGACCCGCCCGGCCGTCGACAGGCGGCGCAGGCGGGACCGGGTCCGCGCCGGGGCGATCGGCTCGGCGGACCTGTTCTTGGTTCCGATGAACATCAACGCGAACAACGCGAGACCGAGGACGAAGCCCAGAGGGCCGAAAGCAACGGTCAGAACCAGCGCGAGCACGGCAACGGCGATCAGGACGGCGGCGGGCGATGGCTCTGTGCGTTGCTGCATCGTCATGGGGCATCCTCACGACTCGGCTTCCCGTCACTCTCAGTGTCGGGGATGCCGGGCGATGCGTTTCACAAATCGCTCGTTTGGCCCAGTCTGAGGGGTATGAGACTCCGCCGAGTGACCGAATTCGGTCGCGGATCGCGGTCGGCCGCCGACCGTACGTGCACGGCCTCCGGCGACACCAGAGTCAGTGGACGAGCGTCAACCGCGCACGCCCACGAGGCCCAGGCTCGCCGCCACCGGGCAGGGCCGTGAGCACGAGGCCGAACACCAGCCCGTTGAGCTCCTCGAGCCCGAGGTCGAGTTCCTTGGCCACGTGCGACGGCGTGGTCCCGTTCTCGCGCAGGACCTTGAACACCTTGGTGAGCAGCTTCGAGGTCTCCCGGCGCGTCATGCCGCCCGGCACGAGGCTGTGCACGTTCGCCCACCGCGTGAACTGCTCGCGTCCCACGTGCCAGTGCCGGTGATCGGTGCCGGGCAACTGCCGTTGGGGCATCAGGAACTCGGCCGTGAACTCACCGGGTTCGTCGTGCCCGAGCAACACCGCCAACTGCACGGCGGCGTCGAACCTGGCCTGCTCCGGCGAGGCCGTCGGCGTCAGGAACACGAACGGCGTCCCGTTGTGCCACCACGAAAAGGCTTCCTGCACAACGCAGTCGACCGGCAACGAGAACACCCGCACACCGTGCGACTCCAGCAACTGCACCATGTTCGGCGCGGGCCCGTCAGCGAGCCGCCACGCGTCCCGCACCCCCTGCGGCGACGTGCGCGGAGCCGGCAGATCGGGCTGCGGCAACACGAACAGCCGATCGAGCCACCCGTTGAACTCGATCGCGAGCTGAGCGGCCGCCGTCACCTGCGCGTCCTCCGGTGCGTTCTGCGGCCGAGGCGGTTCCGGCGCCTCCAGGAACCCGGACGGAAATCCCAGCGCCCCGGCCAACGACTCGACCGTCGCGGGCAACGGCTGGCGCACCCCGCGCTCGTACTCGTTGATGGCCCGAGCCTGCACCCCCGACTTCCGCGCCAACTCGGCCGCGGTGAGACCGCGCCGGGTGCGGGCGAGCGTGAGTCGCGAGGGCGTGAGCATGATCCGGCCATTGTCGCTCTTGCCCGTCCCCACGGCCAGACGGCCCCGGGCCTAGCGCTCAAATCGGCATCACCAGGCCGTTTGGCGTAGCGTAAAACGTGCGGCGCTGGACACAGGTGGATCGGACGTGGCTGCGTGGCACCAGAAAACAGAGCCCAACGGCAAAAGCAACTGCTGCACACGGCAGGCTTCGCCGCCTGGCTACTGGGCCTGCTGTTCCTTGGTCTCTCCGTCGTGGGCGCGATCCGCTGGCCGCACTGGGTGTGGACCGCCCCGATCGCCTGCGCGCTGCTCAGCCTCGCCACCACCTACCGCATGCGCCACACCACAGGCCTGCGCAGACCACTCACCCTGGCCACCCTCACCCTGGCCCTCCTGGTCGCCGCCGGCGCCCTGGCCAACCTCGCCGCAGGCATGACCCACTAACCCCGCCGCAGCGAGACCGGAAAGTCCACCTCCTCCGGACCGTCCACATTGGGCGCTTTGGTCAGCGGGAACTCCATCGGCGGCAACACGATCCGATACGCCCACCGCTCGATGATCTGGTTCTGCGGCGTCGGCTCCGGCTGCGACACCTCCCGCAACACCAGCAGCCGATCCTCCAACTGCACCGGATACGTGACCAGGAACCACAACTTGAGCCCTTCGCTGCGCACGTTCTCGAACAGCGCGAACTGGTCGTGGTCGTTGTCCCGCATCATCGCCGCGATAGCGGGCCCCTTCGCGTAGTCGCTGCGCAACGGCGCCTCCGGCGACCCGGTGCCGCGATTGCCCTGCAACGTCCCGAGCAACACCGGCCGCGACGGGTGCCGAATGAGCCCGGCGTTCCAGTGGTCGAGCCGCTGCCACCCTTCCGCCGCCAGCAACTCCCGCAACGTGCCCACCCGATGAATCCAGTCGAGCAGACCCGGCGCGTTGGTGGGCCCGAACGGAGGCGAGGCGGCGCGGGCGTCGATCCCGGCCGTGATCGCGCGATCCAGGATCGCTTGGCGCAGGCCCAGCTCGGCGAGCTTCTCGTCGGTGTCGGGGGAGAGCTTGCGGAAGGCGGCGTTGGTCATGGCTCGACGGTAACCCCGGGGTCTGACAATTCTGCGAAGCTGCTGGTCGTGTACCGCTACGTCGATCCAGGCTCCGCGCCGGCCGCCACGTCCGAGGCGACGTCGAAGGTCATGCGCCACACGCGCCGGACCGGGACGGCGCCGGAGATGGCGGTCAGGAGAGCGCTGCACCGCAGAGGGGCTGCGGTACCTCGTCGACGTCGCCGCTCCCGGGACCAACCGGCGCAGGCGTGTCGATGTGCTGCGCGGCGTGGTCGTTCGTGACAGGGACACGGATGCACAGCTCACGTCGGCGGGCTGGCGCGTCGTCCGCGTCTGGGAGCGCGAAGACCCGGACGACGTCGCCGACCGGGTCCTCGCGCTCGTGGTGTCGCTCAGGCAGCCACCTGGGTGAGCTGGTGCAGCACGTCCCGTTCGCCCAGCTTCTCCCGCGCCCACTCCGCCACCGCCGTGTCCTGCGCGAACAGCACGATCTGCCGGTCCGCCGACAGTTGCAGCAGCAGGTCGAGCACGGCGTGGGTGCGGGTGTCGTCCGCCTGCACGGTCACGTCATCGAGCAGGAGGGGACAGGACTCGGTGGCGAGGTGCTGGGCCAGGGCCACGCGGAGCAGCAGGTAGATCTGCTCGGCCGTGCCCAGGGACAGGCGTGAGGCCTGGTGCCACGACTCGGCGGACGTGCGGACGCGCACGGTCAGGGTTGCGGGGTCCACGGCGGCGTCGATGTAGCGGCCGTCGGTGACGGTCGGGAGCCACGTGCGGAGGGTGTCTTCGAGGGCCGGGGCGATGGTGCTGTGGACCTTTTCGCGTGCTGCGGTCAGGTAGCGGGAGGCCAGGTCTATGGCCTCCACCTCGGCTGTCAGTTCGGCCAGGGCCGCTGTTGCGGTCGCCAGTGCCTCCTCGGCGTCCGGGACGCTGGGGAGGGTACGGGCCAGTTCGGCGACGGTGGCGGTCAGAGCCTCGGCGTTGGGCGCCGAGGACGGGTCCGCCGGCGGGACGGTGGCGTAGCGGAGGGCTGCTTCCACCAGGGTGGCCTGGTGGGTTTGGGCTGCGGAGAGGGTTGTCTCGAGGTCGTCGAGGGTGCCGTCGGCTTGCAGGGTTTGGAGTTCCGCCCAGGCGATGCGTTCGTCCTCGGCTTCGCGCAGGAGGCGGTCCCAGCCTCGTTGCCACTCGGCGACGGCGCGCAGGAGGTCTTCCGGGCGGTCGCCGGTGCCGCCGATGGCCTTGACGGCCTCGCGGAGGAGGTTCAACGCCTGCGTTCGGGCGGTGGCGGCTTCGGTCACGGCGGCTTCGGCGAGGCGGCGGTCTGCGAGAGCCTGGGCGAGGAGGGGGCGTTGGGCCGCCATCAACGCCTGGCGGGCGCGGACCTTGCAGTCGGTTTCGTAGTCCACGAGGAGGTCGGGGACGGTCATCGCGGCGTCCACCTTGCCGCGGGCCGCCAGTTCCACGCGCACTGCCTTCTCGGTGCGGGACACCTCGCAGACGAGGTCGGCGTGGTCGGCTTCCCAGGCGCTTCGGTTGGCCAGGCGCCACAACGTTTCGCGGTCCGCCGGCACCCGCAGCGAGGCGCATTCGGCCACGGCCTCGTCGTGGATTCGCACGGCTTCCAGCGCCACGGCGCGTTGGCCCTCGGCTTCGGCGAGGGCGCGGTCCGCGGTGAAGAGGCGTGCGCGCGAGTCGGTGGCGGCGGACGCTCGGTCGGCGGCGAAGGTCACGGCCGCTTCGCGGTGGGTGCTGTTGCCACGGGACAGGGCGCCGCCGACGCCCGCTACCAGGGCTGCCACCACGACGCCGACGGCCGCGAGGTGTTGGCCTGTCAGGAAGAGCAGCAGGCCGACCAGCGAGGTGAGGCAGCTCAACGCCAGCAAAGCGTTGCGCAGGAACGGGTTCGGCACCGCGATCTCCTGCACGCGGGCCGCGGCCACGTCGGCCTCGACCTGGGTGCGGGCCGCGTCGGCGGCCGCGTGGTCCTGGTGCTGGCGGGCGGTGTCCACGTCGATCGACGCCGTGGTCAGGCGGCCACCGGCGGCCGGGTCCAGGCGGGTGGCGAGGCCGCGCAGCACGGACGGTTCGGCGGTCGTCGGGGGCTGCGGACGGCGTTCGTTGTGCGCGGCGGCCACGGCGGACGCGGTCGCGTAGGCCGAGGCGACCACGCGGAGTTCGTCGTCCAGCGCGGTTTCGCCGACCGGGGGTTTCGGCAGGGACTCGAGTTCGGTCTCCAGCGTCGCGGCGGTCGGGCCGGCCAGCGCACGCGGGTTCGGCGCGGCGCGCCACGCGGCCAGCGCGCGGTTCACCACGTGGGTGAGTTCCTCCTGCGCGGCCAGACCGGACGGCGGCGAGTCGCCGAACCGCTTCTTCAGCTCGATCAGCCTTCCCACGCGCGTGGACAGGCCCTTCATCGACTCCGTGTGCTCCTGCACGGCCAGGCGGGCGCGGGCGGCCGAGGCGAACCTGGCCTGGGCGCTCAGTTCCTGGTAGCGGTCGTGTTCACGCCGTGCCACGGCCAGGTCGGTCTCGGCTTCGCGCAAGCGGTTGCGGGCCTCGCGCAACTCGTCGACGGGCGCGGTCAGCCGTTGCAACGCCTGCTCCACGGTGCCGTCGGTGCCCGCCGTCGCCGCCGCGCGCCGCAGGTGGTTCTGCATGCCGTCGGCCGCGTCCAGCACCGACAGCAGCTGCGCCTGGTCCACGCACGCGGTCGAGGTGAACGACGCGCGGTCCAGGCCGACGCGGCGCGACACGTCCGGAGCGGTGTCGTCGTTGAAATCGCGGTCCACCATCACGATCTCGCCCGACTCCAGCGACACCATCGCCTCCACCCGCCACGCCGTGCCCCGCCACGGACGGTGCCGCGACGCCGGTGCACCGCACAGCGCCGCGCGGATCGCCGCGTGCCACGACGACTTCGCCGACTCGTTCATCCCGGCCACCACGGTCAGGCCGGGCGCCAGCGGCAACGTGCGGTCGTGCAACGGCCCGAACGCGTGCGCGACAACGGACTCGATCCTCATCGTTCCTCCAACGCGCGCAGGCCGGCCGACAGCACACGCCCGCGCAGAGCCACGTCCAGCGACGGATCGGCGAGCACGTCCCGCACGAACTGGCCGCGCACGGTCCGTTCCGACGACACGTGGTCGAAGTCCAGCAACGGGAACGTCCGCTCGGCCTCGTGCCAGCCGAGCGACCGCGACGCCGACACGTCGAACACCTCGCGCGACACCGAACCGTCCTCGTGCACCGTGCACAGCACCGCGCCGCGTTCCCCGGTCTCGCCCGGCGTCAGCGGATCCGGGTTGCCCGGGAACGTGTAGTGCGCGGCGTGCTCCGGCGTGTGCACGTGCCCGAGGAACGCGTGGTCCAGCCCCGTGATCGCGACGTCACCGGGTGCGGAACCGTGGCACAGCGCCAGGTTCACGCCACTCCGGTTCACCGCGAACCCGTCGAGCACGTCCCGCGCCGGGCCGGGACCGACGTTCGCCGCGCCCCACAACGTGATCCCGTCGGCGAGCTCCACCGGCGTCAGCGACTCCGACGAGAACACGTGCACGTTCGGCGTCCAGTCCACCTGCTGGTAGACCGACTGGGGCCCGTACCAGTCGTCGTTGCCGGGCACCAGGAACACCGGTACCGGGCAGTCGAACGACGACTGCAGGAACGAGGCCGTCGAAGGGGAGCACCGATCGTGCTCGTACAGGTCGCCGGCGCACAGCATCGCGTCGACGCCGGATTCCTGGGCGAGATCCACGATGTGGCCCAACGTGTCGCGCAACGCTTGACGCCGCTCAGGTCCCGCGCTCGGAAAACGCGTGTCCAGGTGCAGGTCAGCGAACAGCAGCAGTTTCACCGGTGCCTTCAGCTCAGGTCGATCTTGCCGGACAGGGTCAGATTCGGGGTCAGATTCGGGCGCAGGGCCGCCGCCACGGCCGCGGTGTCGGCGTGCCAGCCAGCCAACTCCGCGACGGTCGGGGTCAGCTCGTAGCCGTGGTGGCGGATCGCGCGACTCAGCGCGTGCCACAGCTGGGAGGCGTCCTGCGCCACATCGGTGTCCACAAAGGATGGAAGCGCGATCAGCAACGCGTGCACGGGCTGGTCGGCGTTCTCGGCACCGCACGCACGCGCCACCGACCGTTCCACCGCCGTGCGCAACAGCTCGGCGCAGCACCGGATCCGCACGCCGTCGAGCTGGTCGGGGCGCGCCAGCAGGTTCGCGACGCAGGTGAGCCGGTCCTGGACGTCAGAGGGGAGGGTCATCGCTGCAACCACCCGGCGAGCAGTTCGGTGTCGCGGATCAGCACGTCCAGGTCGCCGGTGTCCCCGCCGACGCGGCACGCCTGCAGTAGGTCCACCGCCCATGAGCCGACGACGTCCTCCAGGTGCGGCACCAGCTTCGCCGGCTCCGCGAGGTCGTCGAGCACGGCCAGGGTGAGCTTCTGCCGCGTCGTCAACGCGCACTCGAGCTGGCGTTCCACCTCGGCGTGCGGCATCCCGTGGCCCAGGCGGCGACGCCGGAACCGGGCGTGCGACGCGGCTTCCAGCGCGGCCCGGCAGCACGAGGCCACGAGCTCCGCGCGCAACGCGTCCGGCAGGTCCTCGTCGCTCCGCATCGCACGGGCGTCGCCCAGGCAGCGGCCGACCGGGTCGTCCGACATCCGCACCTGCACCACGGACTCCTCGCCGCGGCACACCTCCCACACGGTCGCGGGGAGCCGGAGCCGTCGCAACGCCTCCACCAGCCGTTCGTCGTGCGTGAAGACCACGACCTGGCGGGTCAGCCCCACGTCGGCGAGCACCTGTGCGAGCCCGTCGACCTTGGAGGCGTCCATGGCCTGCACCGGGTCGTCGATCACCACGAACCGGAACGGGCTCTCGTCCACCATCGCTCGCGGCAGGAACAACGCGAGTCCCAGCGAGTGCAGTTCGCCCTGGCTCATCACCGCGAGCGCCGAGTTCGTGACGCCGTCGACCGACACGTCCAGCTCGACGTTGCGTGCCCCGCCGAGCCGCACCGCGCCCAGGTCGACGTTGCTCTGCTGGCGCAGCCGCTGCCAGATCCGCTGCGACTCCTTCGCGAACGGCGCGATCCGCTCGGCCCGCAACGTCGCCGCGGCCTTGCGGATCCAGTTCTCCGCCTCGGTCACGTCCGCGAGCACCTGGGAGTCCGCCAGCGCCTGCTGGGCCTGCGAGTGCCACTCGAACAACGCGATCGCCATCGGCCGCCACACCAGGTCGCGTCGCTCGATCTGCTCCCGCGCGACGGTCTTCAGCTGGTCGACAGCCTGTATGAGCCCTGTATACCGCTCGAATACCTCCTGTCGAAGGCGCACGGGGTCGTCGATCGCGACGCAGTCGTGCCAGGCCTGCCACGCCTGCAACGCCGTCGTCACGTCGAGCACGCCCTCGGCTTCGAGCAGCACCTCGGGCACCGGCTGGCACAACGCGCGGGTGGCCGCGACGGCGACGTCCAGGCGGTCGGCGGCCTCGTGCAGTTCGGCGGCGGCCCTGGCGAGGTGCTCGGCGCGGTCCTTGGCCTTCGAGAGCCAGCGGCCGTCGAGTCGGCCGAGGTCGCACACCGGGCAGGTCTGGGAGCGGGCGGAGTCGGACGCCTTGGCGGACTCCGTCAGCTGGATCGCGAGCCGCAGGATCTCGCTGCACCGCAACGAGTCCTGCGCGTTGTCCGTCGCGACGGCCGTGACGGCGCCGAGCGCCAGGTCGAGCGTCTCGCGCACCCGTTCGACCTCGTCGTCGGGCGGCGGTGTCACGTCCACGATCTGGTGCAGCAGGTTCGTGCCGGTGCCGACCTCCGCGCCGAGCGCGAGGTCCGCGATCGCGTCGAGGTCGGGGGAGTCGCTGCCGAGCAGCGCGGCGGCGCGGCGGGCGCGTTCGTCCTGGGACGCCAGCAGCGCCGCGCGCACGCGTTCGCGCCGGTCGTAGGGGCGGGCGACGACCTCGGCGAGGCGCTTGCGGTGCTCGGCGAGCGCCTGCTGCGCCTCGGTGATGGCCTCCAGGCCGAGGAGGCGGTGCATCGCCTCGTAGAGGTCTTCCGGTTGGGCGTCGAGAACGGTCCCCAGCTCGCTGTAGGGCAGGAACGGCCGGTAGGTCTCCAACGCGTCGTGCCACCTGCCGTGGTCGAACGGCTGGTCGTCCTGCGTCCACACGCCCCGCGCCAGATCCTCGTCCGGCGCCCACCGTCTTCGGATCGTCGTCTTCTCCGCGTGCTCGGCTTGGACGAGCTCCAATTCGACGGCGGTGTCGGGCTGGTGCAGGTTGCGCCAGCCCTGCTTCCAGGTGTCGTGCCTGGCCTGGGTCCAGCGGGCGTTGTAACCGGTCAGCGCGAGTTCGGCGGCCTCGGCGAAGCTCGACTTGCCCGAGCCGTTGCGGCCGGTGACGACGGTCAGTCCCGGGCCAGGCGCCAGCGGCAGGCGTGCCTGGGGACCGATGCCGCGGAAGCCGCGCACCCGGATCTCCGCCACGAAGATGCCCTGGCCAGGCCCGTCGGACTGCTCCAGGGGCGCGTCGTCCTCGACCGCGACGCCGGTCAGCGCGCGGTCCAGCGCCGCGTCGCCCCGGCACGCCGCCAGCACCAGTTCCGCCGCACGTGGGGTGAGATCGTCTTGGGCCAGTCGTCCGGCCATCAGTTCCAGTAACCCGGCTTCACCCGCCACGGTCACATTTCCTCCAGCTGCCACCACTCGATAGGGCGGCAACTTAGGCACGAAAGGGGACCTACTGGTGAGTACTCACACGATCGAGTGGAGTTACATAGGGTGACTAAAGTAGGTCGTGCTCGTTAGGGACCCCACACCTGGAGGCCCCTGATCACGAAGTAGGCGTCCGGCACGTAGGTGCCGTGCTTCGGGTAGGTGGTGAACTCGGCCTCGGTCGAGCAGTTCTCCCGCTGGTACACGCTCGCGTCCCTGCTCAGGCGGTTCGCGAACGACTTGCCGGTGAGCGTCAGGGTGATGCACTCGCCGGGGTTCGCGGTCTCCAGGTCGAGGCGTTGCACGGAGCCCGTGTACTCCGGTCCGGCCCACACGCAGAACTCGCCCTTGTCGCAGGTTCCGTCACTCTGCGCAGCGGCGATCCCACTGGAGGCAACCGCGCCCGCAGTGATCACCAGGGCGGCGATGAGGCTCTTCGTCGACATGGGCGCACCTCCGTCGCATTGGAGTGTGCGTCCATTCGGGTCAGTCGGCCAGCCGATCTTGAAGCGCCCGTGCGTCGCGCGGGGCGTACGCCTTGGCGTCGTTGTCGAAGTAGACGAACACGTCACCGTGCGCGCTCCACGCCCGGACCTTCTCCGCCCAACGGTCGAGGCCCTCGTCGGTGTAGCCGCTCACGTAGAGCTCGTCGTGGCCGTGCAGCCGGACGTAGACGAAGTCCGCCGTGACCTCCTCGATGAACGGGTACTTGCCGGCGGCGTCCGCGATGACGACGGCGATCCCGTGGCGTTGGAGGAGCTCCAAGAACTCACGGTTGGCGTAACTGTCGTGGCGGACTTCGACGGCATAACGCATCGGCCGTTCGGCGTCTGTGGTGGTGTGGGCCGGGTCCACTCGGTGGTCGTGCCGTTCGGCGATCTTCGCGGCTTCGGTGGTGGTGCGGGGGAGCGCCTCGAAGAACGCCGTGAGCAGGCCCGCGTCGAACTGGAGCGTGGGCGGGAGCTGCCAGAGGATCGGGCCGAGCTTCGGGCCCAGGGCCAGCACTCCCGACGCCAGGTAGTTCGCGAGGAGCTCGTCGCCGTCCTTGAGGCGCTTCATGTGCGTGATGAACCTGCTGCCCTTGACCGAGAACACGAAGTCCTCGGGCGTCTCGGCGGCCCACTTCTGATAGCTCGACGGGCGTTGCAGCGAGTAGAACGAGCCGTTGATCTCGACCGAACCGAGCTGCTCGCTCAGGTACGCCAGCTCCCGCTTCTGCGTGACGCCCTTGGGGTAGAACGTGCCGCGCCAGGGTGGGTAGACCCATCCGGAAGTGCCGATCCTGACCTCGTGCATGTGGCTATCGTGGCACGGTGGACGACTACCTTCAGCGCATCGGCGCGACCCGCTCGTCGTCGTTGGCGGAGCTGCACGAACGGCACCTGATGAGCGTTCCGTTCGAGAACCTCTACACGCACATGGACACCCGGATCGTGCTGGAGATCCCGTGGCTGCACGACAAGATCGTGACGCAACGGCGCGGCGGGTTCTGCTACGAGCTCAACGGGCTGTTCGCGGAGTTGTTGCGGCACTTGGGACATCACGTCGACCTGATGGCCGCGCGGGTGTTCGGCCAGGACGGCCGGCTGGGCTATCCGTTCGCCCACCTGACGTTGCTGGTGGACGGTGAGTGGCTGTGCGACGTCGGGTTCGGAGCGTTCACCCTGCGCCCGCTGCGCTGGGACTCGCGCGAGGAACAGGTGGACCCGGCGGGCGTCTTCACGTTCGTGGACCACGGCGACGACGTCGACGTCTACAACGACGACAAGCCCTGCTACCGGATCGATCGGCGGCCGCGGGAGCTGACGGACTTCGTCCCGGCCTGCTGGTGGCAGCAGACCGGGCCGGAGTCGAACTTCCGCGTGGCGCCGAGGGCGAGCATCGCGACGCCGGACGGCCGCATCACCGTGACCGACGAGAAGATCGTGATCACGAAGAACGGCCACAGGACCGACGATCCCGTCGACGATCCTGCGGCCGCTTTCCTAGAACACTTCGGACTTCACTTCCGGCAGAGCAGCGCGTCCGGAGTCCTGCGCCAGTTGTAGGCGACACCGGCGATGTGCTCGTCCTGGGCGCACTGGCCCTTGTAGTGCCCGTTCGCCCAGTCACCGCCCTGGTCCGGCCGGTTGTCGCCCCGGTCGAACCAGAGCACGCGGGTCTGGTTTCCCTGCGCGACCGGCGCGCAGATCAACGTGAAGTTGGCGTAGCCGACGGTGGCATTGCCTTGCGGGCACTGGAGTTTCGTGTACCCGGAGGCCCAGTCGTTCGTCACGTGCTGCTCGTTGGTGACGCGCGTCGTGTTGCTCCACTGTGGACCACTGACGCACAGGCCGCGGTTGCCGGTGTGGCTGATGCCGACCAGCTTCTCGCTCTGCGGGCAGGACTCCTTGAGCAGCTGGTTCCACCGGGTCTCGCGCGCCACCTGCCCGGTCCGGCTCGGCGCGTTGACGAGGCGGTTCCACGCGCCGGCCCGCCAGTCGTCGCCGTCGTTGACGCCCATGCGGTTGCCGTTGGCGTCCCAGTGCAACAACGCCCAGCCGTTGCCGCCGCGGTTGGTGTGGAAGCCGACCAACGGCCAGTAGGCGAAGTCCGTGTCGTTGGCGATCAGCTGGTTCACGAAGCGCTCGAACCAGTCGCGCGCCTTGGGGTTGTTCTCCCCGCGGCCGCCGACCCCGAACTCGCTGATCCACAACGGCGCGGTGAAGTGCTTCTGCGCCTCGGTGATGAAGAACGCCTGCCGTTGCAACACGTTGATGTGCTCCTGCGGCGACAGGTCCTGGTAGCGCGGGTCGGTCGTCTCACCGATTCCCGTTGCGCCGCTGTGGTTCGGGCCCGTGTAACCGTAGAAGTGCGCCGAGTACACGAGCTTCTCGGGGTTCGCGAGCGTGTGGCTGAGGAACCGCGCGGGTTCCAGCGTCGGCCGCCCGTGCGCGAAGCCGTCGACGGGGATGCCCGTCCAGTTGATGCCCTCGACGATCACGAGCAGGTCGGGCGCGGTCTGCTGCAGGCGATCCGCGGCCTGCTGGGACGCCTTGTGCCAGTCGTGGTCGTTGCCCCAGCCCCAGTTCGGGTCGTCCCAGACGTTGCGGCGCACCTCGTTGTAGAGGTCCGCGCCGACAACGCGCTTGTTGGCCTTGTAGCGGTCGGCCATGAACGCCCAGTCGTTGATCCACTGGTCGGTGCTCTGGCTGGTGTTCCAGCGCTCGTTGCCGTCGACCCCGCAACACCACCGCGACGTCGTGGTGTGGTTGTTGAGGATGACGGCGAGGTTGTTGCGCGTCAGTTCGCCGACGACCGCGTCGTAGACCTCGAGGGGCCGCTTGCCGTTGAGCTGCGCGTCCTTCAGGCCGTTGACCGGGTTGGTGTCCTTGATCATCTGGTTGGAGAACGGCAGCCTGATGCTGTTGACGCCGATCTCCTTGAAACCACTGATGATCGTGGCCATCGACGCCCGGTCGAGGCCGAGCGGCACCTGGTAGGCCTTCTCGCCGGAGTGGTGGTTGGCGGGGTCGTTGATGTCGCCGGAACCGGTGTAGGTGCCGCTCGCACCGTGCCAGTTGCCGGACTTGAGCTTGAAGCGGTCGCCGTGGGCGTCGACGATCCACCGGCCTCGGGTGCTGAGGGGGCCGGTCCAGGCCGCCTCCTCCGCGTGCGCTTGCACGGGAGCCACGAGACTCGCGGCCAGGAGCAGGGGAGCCAAGACGCGAATCGTTCTCATATCTGAACAGCTTAGCTGTGGAAGCGCTCTCGCAGAACTGTCGCGTTGACTTCTGGCCGAACTGTCACATCAACGCCGACCAGGTCGATCTCCGCCAGCCGGTTGCCCCCGAAGTCGACCTTGATCAGGCGTGGCTCGGCAGCAGACGTCGAGGGGTAGACGATGGCGGTGTGCAGCCGGTCGGTGTCCGACATTCGGTAGGCACTCGCGTAAGTGAGCAGTTGGTGGATGTCGTCGCGAGTGACGTTTCGGGTGTCGTAGTTCTTGTACTTGGCGTCGATGGCCAGCCTGCCCGTCGGAGTGACCACCACGGCGTCCGGTGTGTAGCGAGCGGGCGGTCGGCCTGGTCGCCCGACCTCGATGGGGGTGATCGTGGTCGTGTCGACCATGCGCTGGACGACCCTCTCCCAGAGCACCGGCATGTCCAGCAGTTGCGAGGCGCCGACCAAGTCACCGTCGAGGTACAGGTCGCGCACGCCGCCGGCCCGCAGGATCACAGCCGCCCACGTGTGCGCGGCCCGGTAGCGGTGGTTGAGCCGGTTGTGGCGGGCGCGGGCGAGGATCTTCAGCGCGGCCTTGCCGGAGCACTCGGGGAACCTGACGAGCAGCCGCAGAGCCTCGGCACGGTGGTGCATGTTGTCGGCGGTGGTCGCCACGTGACGCAGGGCGGCGCCGCAGACCTGGTTCTCCCAGATGTCCGCGGTGCGCTCGAAGGTCCGCACGTGCAGGCGGTCGACCATCCCGTAGCGCCGGGTGGCCTGCCGGACCAGGTCGAGGCGGCCGCGCAGCACCCCTTCGACCGAGTCGTGGCTCTGGTAGTCGCGGCGCAGTTCGCCGCGGGACAGCGCCACGCACTCGTTCAAAAGGGCGCGCACGACCATGTCGCTGAAGTGGGTGCCGCCTACGTCCCAGTTCTTGTCGGGCGGGTCGAAGGGCTTCTGCGGATCGAGCGCGTAGTGCAGCCAGTTGAGGAGCATGGCGCCGCTGATCTTGATCTTCGGCCGGATCTGGATCGGCCCGTTGGTGAGTTGCAGAACTCCGACGACGTCGCCGGCCTTCACCTGCCAGCTGCTTCCTGGCCCAGGAACGAGCTTGATGTGCTTGCGCAGCTTCGGGTTCAGCAGCATGCGGTGGTCGGCCTCGGTCAGTTCGAACGGGATCGTGACCGTGCCGTACTCGGAGACCTCAGCCAGACTCATCGGCGGCCGCCTCCGCCTTGAACTGCTCGGCCAGCAGCGTGAGCAGTTCGTCCGGCGACGTGTCGGGGTCGACGTCGAGGGTGCCCTTGAGGATTTCCTTGAGCACGCGCTGGTCGTTGATCGTGTAGTCCTCCAGCAACGGCTTGATCTCGTGGAAGAACGCGGCGTGCACGTCCTTCTCGTTGTCTAGGGGCTTGCCGTCCAACAGGAAGTAGGAGTGCCCGATCTCGAAGTCGGGCCCGAGCAGGTCGCGCACCCTCGTGTTGAGCTCCGTCAGCAATTTGCCGAGGTCGAGCGCTCCGACCTCGCCGACGACGAGATCGTGGTCGGTGCGCAGTTCGCGGAACTCGAACCGACGGCGGATCGCGGCGTCGAGGTGGGCGACGCTGCGGTCGGCGGTGTTCATGGTGCCGATGATGAAGACGTTGTCAGGTACGGCATACGTGCGGCGGCTGGTCGGCAGCACGAACTTCAGGCCGCGCTTGTCGCGTTCGAGGTAGGTGACCAACTCGCCGAGGACGCGAGACAGATCGGCCCGGTTGATCTCGTCGATGACGAGGACGTGGTTCTGCTTCGGCTTCTCGCGGGCCTGTTCGCACACCGTCAAGAAGATTCCGTCTTCGAGCTTGAGCGTGAGACCGGACGCCGAGCCGATCGGCTTGTACCCCTCGACGAAGTCCTCGTAGCCGTAGGACGGGTGGAACGTCGTGTGCGTGACGTTGGCTCCGGCGAACTCCTTGGCCACCAGGTTGGCGAGACGAGTCTTGCCGGTGCCCGGTGGGCCGTGCAGGATCACCTGCTTCTTGCGTTCGAGACCGTGGATGACGTTCTTGATGTCATCAGGCACTTCCTGGACGACCGTGACCTGCGCGCGGATTCGGGTCCACAGCGCGGACCTCACCGGGGAGAACGTGCTCAGCCAGGAGTTGATCGGTTCGTCGAGCTCCTGCTCGTACCGGGTGTCCCACTCCACCGCGAGGGTGTGCCGGTACCTGGTCTTGGACGGGTCGTACTCGTAGCCCCTGTCGGTGACGGTGCCGACCGCGAGGATCTTGGACTTGCCCTGGTTCGCCACCACCCGTGAACCCGTTGGCAGGTCTCGGAAGTAGCGGAACAGCCGCGACGCCGTGGCCTTGTGCGCGTGCGCGGACTTCTCCGGATAGGCCGACAGGAGCGCCTCGGTCAGGTCTTCCTGCGTCGCGTAGTCGCCCAGGTCGCCGACCTCGTCCCAGCCGACCCTGATCACGCCCTCCGACAGGCACTCCTTCCAGTACTCGCCGTTGCGGCCCGGCGCGATCTTGACGACGTTCTCGGTCACGCCCCGCGGATCGAGGTGGCTGTACAGGAAGCGGGCAACCTCGAGGTTGGTCCAGCCGGAGAAGGTGCGGTGCCGGCTGAGCAGGTCCTTGAGCTGGCGGTTGAGGTCCCACGACAGGCCGTTCGCCACCGGCTCGGCGCCGAGGAGCTTGATGTAGTCGCGCAGGTGGGAGGCGGAGAAGATCGGCACGAACGCCTCGGGGAAGTACGTCGTGAGCGCCTTCGTGACGACCGCTTGGCCGTGCCGCAGCAGAGTGAGGCGGCTCAGCTCGCCGAACTCCTTCGCCTCGACCGCGGCGAAGGCCTGCGTGAACTGGGCGCGCAGGCGGCGCCATGCCTCGTCGACCGGAAGCTCGGCGAGTGAACCCGCCTGGTACCAGGACTGGTCGGACCGACGCCGGTAGATGATGTGCTTGACCGAGCTGCCGCCCTTGATCGTCCCCGAGTAGGGCGTGCGGAACTCCATCCTGCGGCTGAAGGAGTCTCCTTTGGTTCCCAAGGCGTAGCGGTCGAGTTCCAGGTTCGGCCACTCCGCCAGGGGGTAGTCGGCGAACACACCTGCCCGCTCGGCCTCGACGAGCTTCGACAGGGCGGTCACGTCGGGCTTGGGAAAGGCGGCGAGGGCCTTCTTCAGATCGTCCGGGCCGGGCACGGCTGCTCCTCACGACGGCGGTCTTGAGGGCTAGATCGAGCGTTGGGGACGAAACGTTGCTGGTGCGTTTGCATGCATCTCTGTAGCGACTCTGTAGCACTTATTTGGGGTTGGTGCTACCTTGGTGGCATGCAGCAGCTCAAAGCCATCGGCCAGCGTGAACTCCGCAACGACAACGCGGAGATCATGCGGCGCGTCGAGGCGGGTGAGAGCTTCGTCGTCACCCGCAACAACAAGCCCGTCGCCCAGCTCTCGCCCTACCGCGAGGAGGCGGTCAGCCGGCCGCCGCTCGGGGACGTGCAGGTGCTGTTCGGCACCCTGCCCTCGGTGGACGCCGAACGGTGGGAGGCCGATCGGCAGGCGGCTGATGCCATCTTCGGTGCCGACGACCCCCTGGACGACCCGTGGCGCAGCTGAGTTGTCTGCTCGACACCTGTGTGCTGATCAGGTTGGAGCGGGCGAACCTGGGTGAGTACGTCAACGCCCAGCCGTACTTGAGTGCCGTGACGATCGCGGAGTTGGCCTTTGGGCTCGACACCGAGGATCCGGTCGAGCGGTTCGCGCGGACCGAGCGGTACTACGCGGCGTTGCAGACGTTCGAGGTGCTGCCGTTCGGGGTCGAGGAGGCCAAGGTCTACGGGCAGATGGCCTCGTTGGTGCGGCGGGCTGGGCGCAGTCCGCGGCCTCGGCGGATGGACCTGCAGATCGCGGCCACCGCGGCGGTCGCGGGGGTGCCGGTGCTGACGATGAACGTCAAGGACTTCAAGGACGTCGGACGGCTGGTGGAGGTCGTGCCGATTCGTCAGGTCTGAGCGCCGTGGAAGAAGTACTGGCCCAGGCCGACGGTGAACACGAGCATGCCGTAGAGGGCGTGTTCGATCGACGCCGCCAGCAGGGAACGGGTGCGCTGGTAGCGGGTGGCGAAGAGCCAGCCGCCCGCTGCTGACAGGACGACCGAGACCCAGCTGCCGAAGACGATGTGCACGAAGCCGAACGCCGCCGCGCTCGCTGCGACGGTCCAGGTGCCGAACGCGGCGGAGTAGCGGTCGAACAGGAACGCGCGGAACACCAGTTCCTGCGGGTACACGCTGAGCAGCGGGTAGAACACCATCACCGCCAGCCACAGCAGTGGTTGTTCGCGCGGGAACGCGAACAGTTGCGCCGGGAACAGCACCGCCACGACGGCGATGGCGGCGACGGCCGACAAAGCCCACAGCGCGAGGATCGGGCGCCAGCGCACGGCTTCGCGGCGCCACAACGACTTCCGGTCGAACGTCTCGGAGCGCAGCAGGTACCAGACGCTCGCGCCGCCCAGGACCAGCAGCACCGGGATCGGGCTCGTGCCGCGGGCCAGCAGGAAGTAGAGCAGGGCGAGGCCGAAGAAGACGGCGACGTACTCGGCCATCAGCACGGCCCTGCGCCTCGAGGTGATCACGGGCGCGACCGTAGGCGGTCAAGGTGAACGGAGGTCGCCGCTTTAGGCTCCGGTCATGACCGCTCTGGGGTTCAGCTGTTCGTGTTGCGGTGAGGTGCACGAGGGGCTGCCGTTCGCCTACTCGATGCCGGCGCCGGTGTACTGGTCCGACGAGGTGGCCGGGTTGCCGGGCAGTTTCCTCGCCGGGGAGCAGTGCGTGATCGCGGAGGAGCACTACTTCGCGCGCGGGCGGATCGTGCTGCCGGTGCGCGACGCCGACGAGGACCTGGAGTGGGGCGTGTGGGTGTCCCTCTCGCCCGCGAACTACCAGCGCATGCTGGACGTCTTCGACGACCCGGCGCGCGTGGCCGAGCCGCCGTACTTCGGGTGGCTGTCGACGGCCCTGCCCGGCTACGAGTATCCGACCGTCAACCTCAAGACCCGGCTGCACACGCAGAAGCTCGGCGAGCGTCCGTTGATCGAGCTCGAACCGACGGGGCACCCGCTCGCCGTCGAGCAGCGCGAGGGCATCACGCTCGCACGGGTGCAGGAGTTCGCGGAGATCGCCCTGCACCAGCGAGGAACGCCCTGACGCGTTCCAGGTGGTCGATGCCGATGCCCTTGCGCGGGTCGACCGGCACCAGCAACGTGCCGGGACGTTCCGCGGCCCACTCGGTGTCGCGCGGCTGGAACTCGTCGTCCAGCCACGCGATCGGCCTCGTGCCGGCCCACTCGGTGATCGCCGGGACCTTGGCGTGCAGGCCGTCGCTGTGGCCGGCGCCGCCGAACGCGATCCACTCCAGGTCGGGCAGGCCGAGGACCGGGCCGATGAACTCGTTCGCCTCGTGTTCCCACGTCGTCGCCCACACCAGGTCGGCGTCGACGGCGGCGGCGAGCGAGAGCAGCCACGGGCCGTGCGACGGGTCGAGCCACACGCGCAACGGCCGGAAGAAGCCGTGCGGGCGGATGCGGTGCGTGGTGTAGCCGGCCGGGCGCCGGGTCGGCTTCGCGAGAAACGGGTTCAGCGGGCCGTCGACGTCCAGCAGGATCGCGGGACGAGGCATGCCCGATGAGATCATTCAGAAGCCTCAGGAGCTCGTGAATTTCGAAAACGACCCGATCGGGACGTCCGAACGGCTAATGATCCGGCGTTTCATCCCGATACCTGACACATGACTGTCACGGACATCGCGACGTGGGGTACGGCGGACCACGTGCGAGCCGCGCTCGAACGCCACCTCGAAGACGCGCTGGTCGAGGTTCCCCAGGACGACGATTCACCCCGCTGGGCGTTCGGTGAGGCCCTGCGCAGGTCGTTGATGCTGCGCCAGACCCACCCGTTCGACACCGTCGCCCTCGGCCTGCCGGACCTGCCGCGCTACCGGGAACTGGTGGCGGGCTCCGAGGTGACGTTGCGCGCGACGAACATCGACGCCTACTTCATCTGCCAGGCCGGCAAGGCCGAGCTGCACCAGCCCCAGATGGTGCCGGAGGCCTAGCGGGCAGGCGCCGCTGCCCGTTCAGGACATGCCGGTGCCGACCGCTTGAAAACAGCAGGTCACAGGCTGTTCCCTCGCGGGCGTGCAGACACTTGTCCTCAGCGACGCGAGCCGGACGATGGCCGGCGTCATGCTGATCACGCTCGTCACGATCGAGTCCGGCGGCTGGTTCCTGACGCGGATCGCGCGCGGCGCGGTGCCGATGACGGAGTTCCAGAAGTCGTCCGCCCGCGCCGGGCACGGACACGCGGGTGTGCTGGTCACGCTCGGGCTGATCTGCGCCGTGCTGGCCGACGCGGCGGGACTCGACGGCGCCCTCGGCTGGATCGCGCGACTCGGCGTGCCTGCGGCCGCCGCGCTGATGTCGGGTGGGTTCTTCGCCGCCTCGGCGGGCAAGGGGCGGACCGAGCCGAACGGGTTCGCGTGGATCCTCTGGCTCGGCGCGGTGTCGCTGGCCGCCGGAGTGCTGACGCTCGGGATCGGGCTCCTCACCGCGTGAAGAAGCCCCGGCTCCGTCGAGGAGGAACCGGGGCTTCGACTACGGCGATCTAGGCGGGCACCGACGCCACACCCGGCGCCAGGAAACGCTTGCCCGTGACCTTCTCCGAGATGCCCGTGCGGTCCAGGTACGGCGTGATGCCGCCCAGCCAGAACGGCCACCCGGCGCCCAGGATCATGCACAGGTCGATGTCCTGCGCCTCCGCGACCACGCCCTCGTCGAGCATGATCCGGATCTCCTCGGCCAACGCCTCCAGCGCGCGGTTCTTCACCTCGTCACCGGTCAGCGGCGCGTCACCGAAGTTCCACAGCGCGAGGACCTCGGGGTCGACCGTCTGGTTGCCGGACGAGTCCCACTGCCAGACAGCGCCCTTGCCGGCGGCGACGAACTTCTTCATGTTCTCCGACACCGAGAACCGGTCGGGGAACGCGCCGTGCATCGTCTCCGACACGTGCAGCGCGACGGCGGAACCGACCAGCTGCAGCAGGATCATCGGCGACATCGGCAGGCCCAGCGGCTCGGTGGCCTTGTCGGCGACCTCGAACGACGTGCCCTCGTCGACCGACTTGATGACCTCGCCCATGAAGCGGGTCAGCAGGCGGTTCACGACGAACGCGGGCGCGTCCTTCACGAGCACCGAGGACTTCTTGAGCTGCTTGCCGATCGAGAACGCCGTCGCCAGCGTGGCGTCGTCGGTCTGCTCGGCGCGCACGATCTCCAGCAACGGCATGACCGCGACCGGGTTGAAGAAGTGGAAGCCCACGACCCGCTCGGGGTGCTTGAGCTTCGACGCCATGTCCGTGATGGACAGCGACGACGTGTTCGTCGCGAGGATCGCCTCGGCGGAGACGTGCTCCTCGACCTCGGCGAACACCTGCTGCTTGACGGCCAGGTCCTCGAACACGGCCTCGATCACGAAGTCGGCGTCGGAGAACGCGGCCTTGTCGAGCGAACCGGAGACCAGCGCCTTGAGGCGGTTCGCCTCGTCCGGCGAGATCCGCTTCTTGCCGGCGAGCTTGTCGATCTCGGCGTGGACGTAGCCGACGCCCTTGTCCACGCGTGCCTGGTCGATGTCGGTCAGCACGACCGGCACGTGCAGGCGGCGGATGAACAGCAGCGCCATCTGCGAGGCCATCAGGCCCGCGCCGACGACACCGACCTTGGTGACCTTGCGCGCCAACGACTTGTCGGGCGCGCCCGCCGGTCGCTTGGCCCGCTTCTGCACCAGGTTGAACGAGTACAGGCCTGCGCGCAGCTCGTCGCTCATGATGAGGTCCGCAAGGCCCTCGGTCTCGGCGGCGTAGCCCTTCTCCAGGTCGTTCTCGCGCGCCAGTTCCAGCAGCTCCAGCGCCTTCAACGCACCGGGCGCCGCGCCCTTGGTCTTGCCGTGCACGATGCCCTTGGCGCGCGCGACGGCCGCGTCCCACGCGTCACCGCGGTCGATCTCCTTGCGCGGCACCGAGATCTCGCCGCGCACGACGCCGGACAGCCACAGCAGCGACTGCTCCAGGTAGTCGGCGGAGTCGAACAGCACGTCCGCGATGCCCAGCGCGAGAGCTTCCTTCGGCTTGAGCATCTTGTTCTGGTTCAACGCGTTCTCGAAGATCACCGTCACGGCGTCGTTGGCGCCGATCAGGTTCGGCAGCAGCTGCGTGCCGCCCCAGCCAGGGAACAGGCCCAGGAACACCTCGGGCAGCGCGATCGCGGCCGCGTTCGACGCCAGCGTGCGGTAGTGGCACGACAGCGCGAGCTCCAGGCCACCGCCCATGACCGCGCCGTTGACGAAGGCGAAGGTCGGGACGTCCGAGTCGGTGAACTTCTTGAAGACGTCGTGGCCGAGCTTGCCGATCACCACGCCCTGCGAGCGGTCGCCGGTCTCCTCGACGCCGGACAGGTCCGCGCCGACGGCGAAGATGAACGGCTTGCCGGTCACCGCGATGGCGGCGGGCTTGGCCGCGTAGGCCTCGTCGAACGCCGCGCCCAAAGACACCAGCGACTGCGGGCCGAACGTCGACGGACGCGTGTGGTCCAGGCCGTTGTCGATCGTGATGAACGCGACCGGCTTGTCCAGCCCGGGCACGCTGATCAGACGAGTCTTGGCGTGAGTGACGACCTCGTCGGGGAAGATCGCCTTTGCTTCCTCAGCGGTGATGGTCACTTGCCACTCCAGTTCGGGTTCTCCCAGATGACCGTTCCACCCATGCCGATGCCGATGCACATGGTGGTGAGGCCGTAACGGACGTCCGGACGCTCGGCGAACTGACGCGAGAGCTGCGTCATCAGACGGACACCGGACGAGGCCAGCGGGTGGCCCGTCGCGATGGCGCCGCCCCACTGGTTCACGCGGGGGTCGTCGTCGGAGATGCCGAAGTGGTCGAGGAACGCGAGCACCTGGATCGCGAACGCCTCGTTCACCTCGAACAGGCCGATGTCCTCGATGGACAGACCGGCGCGCTGCAGTGCCTTCTCCGTGGCCGGAACCGGGCCGATGCCCATGACCTCGGGCTCGACACCCAGGAACGAGTAGCCGACCATCCGCATGCCGACGGGCAGGCCGAGCTCGCGCGCGGTCTCCTCCTCGGCGAGGATGCAGCCGGTCGCGCCGTCGTTCAGACCGGCCGCGTTGCCCGCGGTGATCCGGCCGTGCGGGCGGAACGGGGTCTTGAGCTTGGCGAGGTCCTCGACCGTGGTGCCCGGACGCGGCGGCTCGTCGGCCGTCGCGAGGCCCCAGCCGTTCTCCGCCGAGCGGGTCGCGACGGGCACGAGCTCCGGCCCGATCTTGCCGTTCTTGAGCGCGTCGGCGTACTTGGCCTGGGAGTTGGCCGCGTAGGCGTCCGTGCGGTCCTTGGTGATGTGCGGGAACCGGTCGTGCAGGTTCTCCGCGGTCTGGCCCATGACGAGTGCGCTGGTGTCGACGATCCGGTCCGACAGGAAGCGCGGGTTCGGGTCGACGCCCTCGCCCATCGGGTGCCTGCCCATGTGCTCGACGCCGCCCGCGATGGCGATGTCGTAGGCGCCGAACGCGATGCCGCTCGCGGCCGTGGTCACGGCGGTCATCGCGCCCGCGCACATGCGGTCGATCGAGTAGCCGGGCACCGACTTCGGCAGGCCCGCGAGCAGTGCCGCGGTGCGGCCGAGCGTGAGGCCCTGGTCGCCGATCTGCGTGGTCGCCGCGATGGCGACCTCGTCGACCCGCTCCGGCGGCAGCTCGGGGTGCCTGCGCAGCAGCTCACGGATGACCTTGACGATCAGGTCGTCGGCACGGGTCTCGGCGAAAATCCCCTTGGGGCCGGCCTTGCCGAACGGCGTGCGTACGCCGTCGACGAAGACCACGTTCCGAACGCGTGCCGGCGCTGCTGGTGCGGCCACGGCGTCTCCTCCACTTGTGGTGACAACTCTGTCCACTACCGGTCGGGCTGCGCGACATCCCTACCGGTCGGTAACGCCAACTCTAACCCTAGTTACTGGTGAGTAACCACTGCGGGGCCCCTGTTGGTTGTGTCACACACCTTGCGGATGATCAGGAACAGCGGCAACCCGACCGGAGCCAGCAGGATCGTGATCACCAGAACGGGTGCCATGACGAGCGGGTGGACGTTCAGCCGACGGCTCTCGAGGTACATCCAGCGCCCGACGAAGAGGTCCCACGCGAGCATGTGCGCCCACACCAGCGCGGTGCCGGCGGGAGTGGCCAGGTACTCCGCCAGCGGTCCGAGTTCGGGCCGGGTGACCAGCGGCAGCACCGTGGACAGCTCGGGGATCAGCAGCACGACGTAGATCAGGGCGGGCGGCAGCACGATCAGGTAGGACTCGGCGATCCGCTGCGTCCACGACCACTTCGGCGCGAGGATCATCAACGCCCAGAACGGCGCGGCGACCAGGAACGTCAGGTCGAACAGGGTGGCGATCATGCGAGCGTGTACTCCTTCTTGGTTCCCTTGCTCGGCTGCCGCGACCACAGCACCCCGAGCGCGGTCGCGGCGAGGACGGCAGCGGCGACGATCAGCGTCAGCGCGTCCGGCTTGATCAGCGACTGCCCGCGCAGTGCCTGCCACGTCACGAGCAGCGTCATGCCCAGGTAGCCGCCGCTGAGGACCCACGCGAAGCGCGTGTTCGCCCAGCGTCCCGCGAGCAGGATCAGCAGGGGCAGGACCTGGAGCGCGTGCATGCCCACGAAGTGGCCGATGCGCAGGTCGCCGTGCTCGGTGCTCCAGCCGGTGATCGGCATGTAGGCGCCGCCGTCGGCCGCGCCGATCGTGTGCGAGCCGAGCGTGTCGCCGTCGAGCGCCTGGCCGGGCTTCGGGCTGGTCATCAGGAACCCGACGCCGAGGCCCAGGAACGAGATCACGAGCCCGAGCCGGATGGACCAGGAGAACGCCTTGTTCTCGATGTCCGTGCGCCACAGCAGGATCGCGACGATCGCGTGGGTCACCCACAGCACGACGATCGTCGAGCCCATGATCGAGAACAGCGCGGTGTCGAGCGGCGTCTCGAAGTTGAAGTGGCTGCGCTTGCCGCGGATCACCTGGCCGACGATCACGACCATCTCGGCCGCGCCGGCCACCGTCAGCACCGTGCCCGCCCACCAGCCGACGCGCTGGAACCGCTTCAGGAACGTGAGCAGCCACGCGAGCGTGAACGAGTAGAGCGCGAGCGACACGGCGAACTTGAACGGCTTGAGCCAGATCGGCGAGTTCATCACCGTGCGGTCGTCGACGACGAGTCCGACGAGCGCGATCGGGATGAGCGCCACCATCGCCCACCCGAAGACGACTAACGGGCGGTGCCAGTTCTGCATGGCCTTCAGCATCGGAACCCCCTGCTTAGAATGGATAGTGGAGCTCTCCACTATCGATAAACGGGAAGGTACACTATCCATATGCGTGTTGGCGAGCTTTCGAAGAAGAGCGGCGTCCCGGTGCCGACGATCAAGTACTACCTGCGCGAGGGACTGCTGCCCGCCGGCGTGCTGACCAGCCCGAACCAGGCCCACTACGACGACGAGCACCTGCGTCGGCTGCGGCTCGTCCGTGCCCTGATAGACGTCGGAGGTCTGTCGATCGCCTCCGTGCGGGACGTCCTCGGAGCCATCGACACGCACGACGAGTCGCTGCACAACAAGCTCGGAGCCGTCCAGGAGGCCATCAGCCACCCGAGCCCGGTGGAACTCGACCCGCTGGCGGTCGAGGACGTCCAGGCGTTCTTCGCGCGCAACGGCCAGACCGAGTGCGTCGACGTGACCGAGTCGAACGTGACCCACATGCTCGCGGCCGCGCTGTCCTCGGCCAGGTCGGTCGGCCACGAGAGGATCCACGAGCTGCTCGACCCCTACCTGGAGGGGCTGAAGATCATCGCCCAGGCGGACCTCGAGTACGTCACCCGGCACAGTTCGCCCGACGACGTCATCGAGGCGATGGTCGTCGGCACTCTGATCGGGGACACCGTCCTCAAGGCGGTGCGGCGGCTCGCGCACGCGCAGGTGTCGCGCGAGCGGCTCGGACCGGGCACGGAGCCGTACCTCTCGAACTGATGCGTTCAGGGTGAAAGACCGGGTGTCCTGCCGGACATGACCCGGGGTGGAGCAGGTGGACGTGGAACCGCGCCGGACGGGTTTCGACGCCGTCGCGCAGGAGCTGATCGAGCCGCTGCGCAGATACCTCGCGCGCCGGACCGACGCGGCGACCGCGGACGACGTGCTGTCCGAGACGTTGCTGGTGGCCTGGCGGCGCCGGGCCGAGATGCCGGCCGAACCGCTGGCCTGGGCGTACGCCGTGGCACGCAACTGCCTCGCCAACGCTGATCGGGCGCGGCGGCGGCAGGACCGGTTGCTGGTGCGGATCTGGCAACTCGCGAGACCGCCCGAGCACGCGCCCGCCCGTGACGACCCGGATCCGGGGCTGGCCAGAGCGCTCGGACGGTTGTCCGAGGTGGACGCCGAACTCGTGCGGCTCTGGGCGTGGGAGGAACTCGGGCCCGCGGAGATCGCCCTGGTGGTGGGGATGAGCGCCAACGCGGTCAGCATCCGCCTGCACCGGGCGCGCCGGAAGTTGAAGTCCCTGCTGGACGAGCAGGCGGAAGGAGAGCGGCCATGACCGACGACGACCTGCGCGACCGGATGCGCCGCGCCGACCCCGCCGCCTCGTTGCGGCCGTTGCCCGAGGACGAGACGCGCCGGCTGCTCGCCGGGGTGGCGGTGCCGGTGGAGCCCCGGTTCGTCCTGCGGAGGCTGCCGGTGCTCGTCGGGGCGGCGGCCGTCGTCGCCGTCGTGGCCGGGGTGCTCGTGTTCGACGGCGACGGGAACGCGCCGGTGCCGCGGTCCGAGGTCGCGTTGCCGACGTCGACGCAACCGGGGCTCGCGAACGGATCTGGGCTGCCGGACACCAGCGGCGGCCGGTTGACCACGAGCGTCACGCCGCCGACCAGCACGACCACCGCGCCGGCGCCGACGACGACCTCGTCGGACGGGCGCAAGACCACGGTCGCGGTGCTCGCGGACGGGCCGGTCGATCCGGAGGTCCGGTGCCGTGCGCCCGAGGCGGCGGTGCTGCGGGAACGCGCGCAGATGGCGTTCGAGGCGACCGCGCTGAAGATCGAGGGCAATCTGGTGACGTTGCAGGTGCGGCGGGCGTGGCTCGGCCAGGCCGATCTCGTCGAGGTCCGCACCACCGCGACCGCGCCGGTGCTGGCCGGGTTCGAACCCGAGGTCGGCAGGACCTACCTCGTCGCGGCGAGCGACCTGCGGGTGATGGGCTGCGGCTACAGCGGACCCGACGAACCCGGGCTGCGGGCGGTCTACGACGAGGCTTTCCCCGGACGGTGAACGGCGGTGCGCCCTGGAGGGACGCACCGCCGTATCCGGACTACTTGGTCAGGTAGGCGTTGAGCACGGTCTGGGTGACCGAGTCACCGCCCTTGCCCACGGCCGTGGCGCGCAACGAGACGCTGCCGCCGCGGCCGGGGTTGACGACGTAGGCCGCGTTGCCGACGACCAGCGCCTTCAGCCAGGTCGCGCCCTTGTCGTAGGACACCTGCACGGACAACGACCTCGTCTTGCCCTGGACGGTCAGCGGGATCTGCTGGAACCGGTGTGCGGGCAGGGTGCCGTCGAGGGCGAGGTCCGGGGTGAACCTGACCATCGACAACGGCACCTGGGTGACGGCCGGCGTCGTCGCCGAGTCGAAGCCCCACGTCGTGGTGACCGAGGTGCTGATCGCCGCCACGCCCGAGCGGGTCGCGGTGGTCGTCAGCTCGTAGCGGCCGGGCGTCGAGGGCAGCGAGAAGAACGTCTCCAGGTCGAGCGGGCGGTCGGTCGAGTCGACGACCTTCCCGCCGCGCTTGAGCACCGTCGATCCCGAGTCGACGATCGAACCGCCGGAGCGGCCCTGCCCGTCGGCGAAGAACGGCAGGCTGCCGAACAGGATGTCGCCGTCGCGGAAGAGGCCCACGCGGCGTTCGTCGGTCAGCAGCGGGCCGAAGACGCCGGTGTTGAACGTCTTCTGGTAGGTGCGGCCCGGTTTGAACTGCTCGTTCGGGGAGTTCCAGTACGCCTCGGACACCTCGCCGTGGTCCTGTTCGAAGCGCAGGCTCCAGGTGTTGGTGGGGGAGTGCAGGTTCACCTTGCGGGTGTGCGGCAGGGCGTAGCCGAACGCGACGCCGAACAGCGGGCTGTCGCCGACCTCGGCCTGGGCGTGCAGGTAGCCGGTGCGGTCCGGCGCGGTGGTGCCCGCCTTCGCCTCGATGGTCACGAGGTCCTTCTGCCTGAGCTGCTTGCGGTAGCCCGTCCAGAACTTCGTGAGCGTCGTGTTCTGGTCGACGACGTGGAACTCCTCGTTGCCGGCGCCGGTGTAGGAGGCGATGACCAGTTCGTTCATCTCGCCCGGCTTGCCCTCGGGGCCGACGTGCGCGGTGCTGAGGACGTTCAGCGGCACGCCCAGCAGGCCGAAGCCGTACTCCATCTCCGGGACCTTGTGGCCGACGCGGATGTAGGAGTGCCGTTCGGTGGGCTTGCCGGGCAGGCCGATGTCGACGGGCTTGGCCTGGCGGGCGTCGAGGGTGATCGTGGTGTCCTTCGTGACGTCGATGTTCGTGCCGTTGAACCAGGTGTAGTAAGGGTTCGGCTGGTCGGGGCTGATCCACTCGTGGCCGTTGACCAGGTAGCGGCCCTTGGCGACGCGGAGGGTCTCCAGGCCGGTGCCGAGTCCGGCGAACGCGCCCTTCGCCTCGCCGGTGACGCCCTGCAGGCTCGCGAACCAGTTCTTCGCGGGCTTGCCGTCCCGGCCGATCGTCTTGATCGTGAGGCTGTAGCGCTCGGCTTCGCGCGTCACGGCCGCAGGGGTCGTCACGGACTGGCCGCCGCCACTCGCGTTGATGTACGCGCTGAACGTGCCGGACGCGTCGCCGCCGAGTTTGGTGTCAGCGGTCAGAGTGGTGGTGGCCGTGCCGTGCGCGGGCACGGTCAGGGTGGCGTCCTTCAGCGTGAAGAAACCCTGCGGCGCCGTGGTGTCGACCTTGAGTGCGAGGGTGACCGGCTGGTCGCCCTTGTTGGTGTAGACGACGTCCTTGGTGCTCGGGACGTCGTCGTGGTGCGGCCACAACGCCGTGCCGAACGAGACCGAGCCGGACGTGATCGTCTGCTTGATCGCGTGGGCGACGTCCGTGCGTCCGGCGCCCTGTTCGAACGGGGTGTGTGCGCCCGGCTCGGCCGACGCCATCAGCGCGGCCTTGATCTCGTCGCCACGCCAGTCCGGGTGAAGCTGGGCGAGGATCGCCGCCGCGCCCGCGACGTGCGGGGTGGCCATCGACGTGCCGTCGAGCGAGATGTAGCCCTCGGCCGGGCTGGGCCTGGTCTCGCCGAGCCTGCCCGCCGCCGCGGCGCCGATGCCGACGCCAGGAGCGGTGATGTCCGGCTTGACGGCGCCGTCCCCGTTGCGCGGCCCGGTGCTGGAGAAGCTCGCGAGCTTGTCGTTGCGGTCGACGGCGCCGACGGTCAGCGCGGCGTCCGCGCTGCCGGGGGAGCCGACCGAGTTCGGTCCCGCGTTGCCCGCCGCGATGACGAACAACGTGCCCGTCTTCTGGGAGAGCCGGTTGATCAGCACCTCCATCGGGTCGAGCAGCGGGCCGTCGTCGCCGCCGAGGCTCATGTTGACGACGTCCGCCTGCTGCTCGACGGCCCACTCGATGCCCGCGAGGATGCCGGACTCGTAGCCGGAGCCGTCGTCGCCGAGCACCTTGCCGTCGAGGATGCGCGCGCCCGGTGCCACACCCCGGAACTTCCCGCCCGACTTCGCCCCGGTGCCGGCCGCGATGGACGCGACGTGCGTGCCGTGCCCGACGCGGTCCTGGTTGTCGGGGGAGTCGGTGAAGTTGCGTTCCGCGATCTCCTGCGTGGCGAGGTCCGGGTGCGTGTTGTCGACGCCGGTGTCCAGCACGGCGATCTTCACGCCGGTGCCGTCGAGCCCGGTCTGCCACGCCTGGGGCGCGCCGATCTGGGCGGTGCTGCGGTCGAGCGCGGCCTTGCGCACCGCGTCGAGCCAGATGGTCGTCTTGGCGCTGCGGGCGTCGGGGTTCGTCAGCGACTTCCACACGGTCGGCGCGGACTCGGCCGTGACCGTGACGGCGTCGACGCCGATGCGGCTGAACGACCGCGCGGCCGCGAGTCCGGACCCCTGCGACACGAGCACCTTGAGGCCGTTGTGCCTCGCGTACTCGGGCTTGCTCAGCAACGCGAGGTCGAACAGGCGCTGGTCGACCCGGCCCTCGGCGATCAACGGCTCGACGTCGGCGGGCACGACGTACAGATGCGCGCCGTCCTCTCTCGTGGTGACGAGGATGTGTTCACGGCCTGGCGCGGCCTTGAACTGCAGCGGCTTGCCTCTGTCGTCGGTCAGCACCTGGTCGCCCGTGATGAGGGTGAGCCAGCGCTGCTGGGTCGACACCGACTGGTCGATGCCGGTTGTGGTCCCGGCCGTGGTTGCGGCGGCGGGGGTGACGCCGCACAGGACCGAGGCCAGCACGAGACCGGCCGCGGCGAGGGGGAGATGAGGTTTCAAGGGAGGCCTCTCCTGGTGACGGACAACTCCTCGGCGGCATATGTCCGTCACTCCTCCCCGATATTTCGCAACGGCAACTGTCAACAGCACCGGGCTGGGCCCGAAGGAAACTGATATATCGGATATTGGATTTCGATCAGGAGAGGCGCAGGCTCCAGCGGACCTCGCCGTCGTCGTCGACCTCGTCGGTGCGGGTGAGACCGGCCGCGACCGCGACGGCGGCCGAGGCGTGGTGGTTCGGGTGGACGTGGGCGATCACGGCCTCGATCGGCTGCGTGCGCAGCCAGGTGACCAGCCCCTGGGCGGCTTCGCGGGCGATGCCGCGGCCCTGCCACGGGGTGCCGACGACCCAGGCGATCTCTGCGGTCCGGTCGGCGACGGTCGCCTGGACGGTGCCGGTCAGGCAGCTCTCGTCGCGGAGCCGGATCACCCAGTTCAGCCACCGCACTGTCGGGTCGGGGGAGCCCGCGGCCAGGCGTTCGTAGTGGGTCCGGAGCGCCTCGGGAGACAGCGGAGCGCCGCTGATGAACGTGTGCAGCGCCTGGTCCGACAGGACGGCGGCCATCTCGGGGGCGTGCTCCGGGGTCAGTGGCAGCAGGTCCAGGCGGGCGGTGGTGATCATCGCCGGTGCTGGGCGAGGAAGGCGGCGACGAGGTCGTCGGTGAACGCGCGCGGGACCGGGGCGCCGGTCACCAGGACCCGGTAGTGGACGGGGCCGACCAGCTGGTCGACGGCGACGTCGACGTCGAGGTCCGGGAGGTCGCCGCGGGCGATGGCGCGTTCGATCGGGAGGCGGTCGCGGGTGCGCTGGTGGCTCAGGTGGTCGTCGCGCAGGCGGGTCGCGAGGGCGGGGTCGTGCTGGGCCTGGCCGGTCAGCGCCCGGAAGACGGCGCCGGGGTCGGACGTGGTGAGGAAGCCGGCCAGGTTCGCCAGGTGGGTGCGGAGGTCGGTGGCCAGGTCGCCGGTGTCCGGCGGCGTGAGGTGTTCGGCCATGTCCTCGGTGAACGCCTCCAGCAGGACGTCGACCTTGGACGGCCACCAGCGGTAGATCGTCTGCTTGGCGACGCCCGCCCGCGCGGCGATGCCCTCGATCGTCACGCCCGCGAAGCCCTTCTCGGCCAGCAGGTCGTCGGCCGCCTCCAGCACGGCGCTGCGTGCCTGTTCGCTGCGGCCGTGCCGGTTGCCGCGGTGCGCGGTGTCGCTGGTCATCGCCTGTCTCCCACGGGCCGTACCTTAACCGGGCCTAGCCTAGACGCAACGTTGCGTCTACTCTGGCCTGCATGACGATCACGTTGCACGAGGACCGGGTCCGCGAAGTGCTGGAGCGGCTGTTCGAGGCCGCAGGGGAGGACGAGACGCGCGAGGTGTCGTGCGGGCACTGGCGCGAGGCGGGTGCGCAGGAACGGGCCGACGCGCTCGACTCCATCTACATGCCCATCTCCGCTCGCGGCGGCGACCTGCTCTACGGGCTGGTCCGGGCCTGCCGGCCGGAGACCGTGGTGGAGTTCGGGACGTCGTACGGCATCTCGACGCTCTACCTCGCGGCGGCCGTGCGGGACAACGGCCGCGGGCACGTCTACGGAACGGAACTCTCCGCGGTGAAGCTGGCGGCGGCCCGCGCGAACCTGGAGGAGGCCGGGCTCGGCGGCGTCGCCACGGTGCTGCCCGGCGACGCCCGGCAGTCGCTCGCGGGGCTGGAGGGACCGATCGGGCTGGTGCTGCTCGACGGCTGGAAGGAGCTCTGCCTGCCGGTGCTGCGCGACCTCGAACCGAGGCTCGCGCCGGGGGCGTTGGTGGTCGCCGACGACATCGACAAGGAGTCGATGGCCGGGTACCTCGAGTACGTGCGGGACCCGGCCAACGGCTACGTCAGCGTCGCGTTCCCCGTCGAGGACGGGATGGAGATCAGCTGTCGCGGGTGACGCACCGCAACGCCACGACGGTGGCCCTGCGCATCGCGGCCTGCGTGATGGCGGGGGAGTCGCCGCGCGTGAGGCTCGTGACGGTCGCGGCGCTGATCGCGCCCATCAGCGCGCCGACCATCGCGGACGCCGTCACCTCGTCGAGTTCGCCGGGGTGGGCGGCCAGCAGGGCCGCGGTGATCTTCACCTGGGCCTGGAACATCGCGTGCAGCACGCGGGCCTGGACCGCCGGGGTGGTCACGACGAGTTCGGCGCGCAGGGCGGCCAGGCCGGACGGCAGGTCGCCCGCCGCGGTGTTCGCGATCATGCGGGTCGCGGCCGCCAGCAGCGACTCGCGGGGTGTGGCGTGCCCGGCGACGGCCTCGACGGCCAGCGCGACGCGGGCGTCGCTGTCGGCCAGCAGCACGTCCTCCTTGGTGGGGAAGTGCAGGAAGAACGTGCGTTTGCTGACGTCGGCGAGGTCCGTGATGTCGGTGACGCTGGTGTTGTCGTAGCCCCGCTCGGTGAAGAGCCGGACCGCCGCCGCGACCAACGCCTGGCGAGTGGCCTGCTTCTTGCGTTCGCGACGCCCTGAATCGTCTGACACAGGTCTAACTTACTGCACCCCATTAATAAATGCACTCGGTGTAGTGTTGCGCTGAGTGCAGACAACGTTGGGGGTTGCGATGAGTGTTGCTGGGCGGACGGTGCTGGTGACCGGGGCCGGGCGGGGGATCGGGCGGGCCGAGGCGCTGCACCTGGCGGCGGCCGGGGCGAACGTCGTGGTGAACGACCCCGGCGTCGAGATCGACGGGCGCGGCGGGGACGCGGGTGTCGCCGACGCCGTCGTCGCCGAGATCCGCGCACTCGGTGGACGGGCCGTCGCGGACACCGGGAACGTCGCCGACTGGGAGGACGCCGGGCGGATGGTCGCGCGGGCCGTCGACGAGTTCGGCGACCTGCACGTCGTGGTCAACAACGCCGCCACCGAGGTCAACAAGGGGATGGAACGACTGGCCGAGGACGAGTTCGACGACGTCGTCGCCGTCAAGCTGAAGGGGACGTTCGCGGTCAGCCATCACGCCGCACGGCACTGGCGCGCGCGGTTCGAGGCGGGCGAGCGAACCGATCGGGCGATCGTCAACACCGCGTCCGGGTCGGGGTTGCTGAACCCGCTGCCGACGCAGTCGAACTACGCGGCGGCCAACGCGGCCGTCGCGGCGATGACGACCGTGCACGCCCTCGAGTTGCGGCGGTTCGGGGTGCGGGTCAACTGCGTCAGCCCGTCGATGGTGCGCACGCGGCTGACGGCGGGCGTGCCGGGGGAGCGCATGACCGGACCGGACGTCGTCGCCCCCGTCGTCACCTACCTCGCCGGCGACGGATGTCCGCTGACCGGGCAGGTGCTGTCGGTGCGCGGCACGTCGGTCGCGGTCAACCGGGGCTGGTCGCTCGGGCCCCGCGTCGAGAGCGACGAGCCCTGGACCGTCGACGCCCTCGCCGACGCTTTCGACACCGTCGGCGTCGAGGTCGTCGACCCCTTCGACGCGTTGACGACGGCACTCGGCGGTGCGCTCGGCCTGAGCCGGCGCGAGGACGTCGAGGCCGTCGTCAACGCACAGTTGGACTTGCCGCAGAACTGATATATCGGATATCAGTTGGCGGCGGCGGGTGGCGGAGCGGTGGAGGCCAACGCCTTGGTCAGAGCCTCCAGCGTCAGCGAGACCTGCCACGACCGGGCGCCGCCGTCCCGCAGAACGGTGGCGACGGAGTCGGGCGACAGGTCGGCCGGCGGTTGCCAGCAGGTGCGCCGCACCAGGTCCGGCAGCAGCAGGTTCTCGACCGGCAGGGTGTTGGCCTCGGCGATCGCCGCCAGCGCCGCTCGGGTGGCGGCGAGACGGGCCGCGGCGTCCGGATCCTTGTCCGCCCAGCGGTTGGGCGGGGGCGGGCCGTCGTGCTGACCGGCCGGTTCCGGGAGTTCGGACTTCGTCAACGCGCCCGCCTTGCGCAGGGCGTTCATCCACACGCCGGACATGCGGCGCTGCGAGCGGCCGCGGAAGACCGGCAGGGCCAGCAGTTCGGACTCGGAAGCGGGGTTGCGGGCGGCGGCTTCCATCAGAGCGGAGTCCGGGAGGACCCGTCCGGGAGCGATGTCGCGTTCGCGGGCCACGGTGTCGCGGGCTTCCCAGAGCGCGCGCACGAGGGCCAGTTGCCGCTGGTTGCGCACGCGGTGGATACCGGACGTGCGCCGCCAGGGGTCGGTGCGGGGGCGCGGCAATGGCGCCATCCGCACCGCCTCGAACTCTTCGAGCGCCCAGGCGAGTTTGCCCTGGCGCTCCAGCTCGGCTTCGAGAACGTCGCGCAGCTGCACGAGCAGCTCCACGTCCAGAGCGGCGTACGTCAGCCAGTCGGCGGGAAGAGGACGGCGCGACCAGTCGGCCGCGCCGTGCCCCTTCTCAAGCCGAAAACCGAGCAGCCGTTCCACCAACGTGCCCAGTGCGACGCGTTCGAACCCAGCCAGCCTGCCCGCCAGCTCGGTGTCGAACAGCACGCCGGGTCGGAGACCGAGTTCGGCGAGGCACGGCAGGTCCTGAGACGCCGCGTGCAACACCCACTCAGTGCCCTCCAACGCCTGCACCAGGGGTTCTAGCCGACCGCCGAGGGCGATCGGGTCGACCAACCAGGTGCCGGCGCCTTCCCGGCGCAGTTGCACCAGATAGGCACGCTGTGAGTAGCGGTAGCCCGAGGCTCGCTCGGTGTCCACCGCGACCGGGCCCTTCGCCCCGGCGAGCGCGTCAGCGGCTCGCCGGAGCGCAGCTGGATCGGCGACCACGGGCGGGACCCCATCAGCAGGTTCCGTCAGCGGTACCGGTTCTGGTCCGGTTGGTGCGGTTGGCTCGTCGGCGGGTACATCCACAACGGATGACCCTACGACGATCGCACCCCTCACAGGTGTTCTCGGCCGGTTCAGTGCTTCGAACCGGTGTCTAACGGATCACGCCGGCACGCATGGCCAGCGCAACCATCTGAGCGCGATCTCCTGTGCCCAGCTTCCGGCCGATCCGCGACAGGTGAGACTTCACCGTCAACGCGGACAGGCTCAGAGCCTCGCCGATTTCCTTGTTGCTCTGGCCATCGGCGACCAGCTGGAGCACCTCGACCTCACGCGCGGAGAGTTCCCGCGGCGTGTTGTCCGTGCCCGGCACCCGAGTACCCGCTGCGAGTACTGGTGCCACGCTCGGATCTGCGTAAACGCCGCCGTCGAGGACCCTGCGCACCCCATCGGTGACCACCATCGGCGAGGCGGACTTCAGGAGGTACGCCTGAGCGCCCGCCTGGAAAGCCGACCTGACCGCGTAGGGGTCGTCGGAGGATGCGAGGACCACGATGCGGGGCCAGCCCTGAGCACGGAGTTCCGTGACCAGGTCGATGCCGGTGCCATCCGGCAGGCCCAGATCGAGGATCGCGAGGTCGCAAGGACCGGTTGCAAGTGCCCGCGCCCGAGCCTCTGCCACCGATGCGGCCTCATGCACTGTCCCGGCTCCCATTTGGGTGAGCCGAGCTGATATCGCCTCCCTCAGCAGTGGGTGGTCGTCGACCACCAGCACTGAAAAAAGCTCTTCCCGCGGGTGCGGGACCATGTTCGCCGGCAACGAGCCGGCTGGCGTGGTACGAACGGCCTGACCTAAGCCGACGGCAGCCACGTCACTACCTCCCTGGAGTCGGTCGTGCCCCCCGACCGGCACCGGAGACTTTCGTCCAATCAGCCGCGCCACTGATCGACCGAAAGTGGTGTCGTCTGGGGCAGCGTAGCCGCCCATGCGGGTCTACGGGACGATCAATCGGGTATCTATCCCTATTGAGTTGTGACAGATGGCCTCATGTGTCACACGATTGGATGACAACTAGATAGGGGGTGTAACGCGAGCCCCTCTCAGAACGACATCTTGGAGTTGGTTGTGTCTAGCGGTTCTGGTGTCGACCGAGCGCGAGCCTTGTTGCAGCGCGTTCCTCTCGTCGACGGCCACAACGACCTGCCGTGGGCCCTGCGCGAGTTCGGCGAGGGAACGGGCGAGAACGTCTACGAGACCGCCGCCAAGATCGATCTGACCGAGCGTCACCCCAGGCTGCACACAGACGTCGTGAAGATGCGCGACGGCGGCTTGGGGATGCAGTTCTGGTCTGTTTGGATCCCCGGCAGGCTGGCAGGAGACGGAGCCGTCACCGCCGTGCTGGAGCAGGTCGAACTGGTCTACGAGCTGGCGGAGCGGTACTCCGAACACCTCGGCCTCGCGACCACCGCGGCCGAAGCTGAAAAAGTTTTCGCCTCCGGGCGTGTCGCGTCCCTCATCGGTGCCGAGGGCGGACACTCCATCAACTCTTCACTCGGCGTCCTGCGTGCACTGCGCCGCCTGGGTGTCCGCTACATGACGCTGACCCACAACGACAACACGCCGTGGGCCGACAGCGCCACTGACCAGCCGGTACACGGCGGCCTGACCGAGTTCGGCCGCGACGTCGTGCGCGAGATGAACCGGATCGGCATGCTCGTCGACCTCAGCCACGTCGCGCCGAGCACCATGCACGACGCCCTCGACACGAGCGTCAAGCCCGTCATCTTCAGCCACTCGTCGTGCCGCAAGGTTGCGGACCACCCGCGCAACATTCCCGACGACGTTTTGATCAAGCTGAGGACCAACGGCGGTGTGGCCATGATCACATTCGTCCCGAGCTTCGTCGCACCCCGGTTCGCTGAATGGGACGCAGCCCTTCGTGACGCGATGACGGCCGCCGGCGCGAACCACGCCGACATGGACGAGCGCAAGCTCTTCGGCGAGAAGTGGCTCGTCGACCACCCGGCGCCCACCGCGACGCTCGACGACGTCGTCGCGCACGTCGAGCACGCGCGTGAGGTCGTCGGCGTCGACCACATCGGCATCGGCGGCGACTACGACGGCGTGCAGGCGCTCCCGCAGGGCCTGGAGGACGTCTCCACCTATCCGAACCTCTTCGGCGCGCTGCTCGACCGGGGCTGGTCCGAGGACGACCTCACCAAGCTCGCGGGCGCGAACGTCCTGCGCGTCCTCAAGGACGCCGACTAGATAGACACTGACCTGGTCAGCGCTGCCCGAACATCGTCACGCCGACCGGCGGCAGCCCCACGGCCGTCGCCATCAGGTCGTAGAACGCGGTGCCGTGCTCGGCGAGTTCCCCGTCGAGCGCGGTCCACGACGCGCGCAGCTCCAGGTCGTCGGTGCGGGCCGGACCCGCGATGTCCCCGAACCGGGCCGACGACGTCTGCGTCACGGTGCCGCCCAGCGCGGTGAACTCCGCGCCCGCCTGTTCGAGGGCCTCCGTCAGCCACGACCACCCGACCTCGGGCAGCAGGGGATCGGACGCCAGCTCGTGGTCCAGTTCGACGCGCACGTACGCCACGACGCGCAGGACACCGCCCCACGCCTCGTCGCCGTCCGGGTCGTGCAGCAGCACGAGCCTTCCGGTCGACAGTTCGTCCGACGGGCCGGTGACCTCAGCCGTCAGCGCGTACGCCCACGGAGCGAGCCGCTGCGGTGGGCGAACTTCGGTGAGTTCGATCTCGGGCCTGTGGCGAACCGACTTGAGCGTCCCCACCGCCCGGCGGAAGATTTCCGGCTCGGTCACACAACTGACTGTATGCCTCGCAATCCGGCCGAGTGACGGCGGCACGCCGGGACGTGGGACCATGAAAGAGATATGAGCACTCAAGTCCCCCTCCTCGTGGCCGCAAGTGGCGGCACCCCGTCGCACACCCCTGTCTGGTTCATGAGGCAGGCGGGACGGTCGTTGCCCGAGTACCGGGCCCTGCGTCAGGGCACCGCGATGCTCGACGCGTGCATGGACCCGGCGATGGTCTGCGAGATCACCATGCAGCCGATCCGGCGGCACGGTGTCGACGGCGCGATCCTCTTCTCCGACATCGTGGTGCCGCTCAAGGCCGCCGGTGTCGACCTCGACATCGTCGCGGGCACCGGTCCCGTGGTCGCCAACCCGGTCCGCACGCTCGCGGACGTGCAGGCGCTGCCCGAGCTGCAGGCCGAGCAGGTCCAGCCGGTGCAGGACGCGATCGGGTTGCTGCTCAAGGAACTCCCGGACGAGGTCGCGCTGATCGGGTTCGCCGGAGCGCCGTTCACGCTGGCGAGCTACCTGGTCGAGGGCGGTCCCAGCAAGAACCACGAGCGCACCAAGGCGCTCATGCACGGCAACCCCGAGCTGTGGCACGCGCTGCTCGCGAAGATCGCGGACGTCACGGCGGCGTTCCTGCACGCGCAGCTCGACGCGGGCGTGCAGGCCGTGCAGCTGTTCGACTCGTGGGCGGGCGCGCTGTCCGAGCGCGACTACCGCGAGTTCGTGCTGCCGCACTCGAAGCGCGTCCTGGAGACGATCTCCGGTGTCCCGCGCATCCACTTCGGCGTCGGCACCGGCGAACTGCTGCCCGCCATGCGCGAAGCCGGCGCGGACGTCATCGGCGTCGACTGGCGCCTGCCCCTGGACGTCGCGGTCGAGCGCCTGCAGAAGGCGCACCCCGAGCTGCCGAAGCCGGTCGTGCAGGGCAACCTCGACCCGGCGTTGTTCTTCGCGGGCTTCGACGCAGTCGAACGCGAGGTGCGCCGCATCCACGCCGAGGGCAAGGCCGCGGCGGGCCACATCTTCAACCTCGGTCACGGCGTGCTGCCGGACACCGATCCGGAGATCATCACCCGGACCGTCGAACTGATCCACAGCTTGTAATGCACGGAAGAGCGCCGCACGTCGCCGTCGTCGGGGGAGGCATCTCCGGGCTCGCCGCCGCGCACCGGTTGCGCATGCTGCTCGGCCCGCAGGCCAGGATCACCGTGATCGAGCAGTCCGACCGGCTCGGCGGCAAGCTCCGCACCACCGAACTCGCGGGCGTGCGGTTCGACGTGGGTGCCGAGGCGTTCCTGCACCGCAAGCCGGAGGCGCAGGAGCTGATCGACGAGGTCGGGCTCTCCGACCACGTCGTGCACCCGACGGACGCGAAGGCGTCGGTCCACGCGGCCGGGCGCACGCACCAGCTTCCGGCGCACACGTTCATGGGTGTCCCGGCGAGCGTCGAGACCGTGCGGCACATGCTGTCGTCCGAGGGCGCGCTGCGGGTCGAGATGGAACCGACGCTGCCGCCGGTCCAGCTCCGGGGCGGCGACGTCGCCGTCGGCACGTTGATGAAGGACAGGTTCGGCCCCGAGGTCGCCGACCGGCTGGTCAGTCCGCTGCTCGGCGGCGTCTACGCGGGCCGGGCCGACGAACTGGGCCTGCGCGCCACCATGCCTCAGATCGCGACGCTGCTGGACAAGGGCGTCGGCTCACTGCTCGCGGCCGCCGCGATGATGATGCCCGCGCCGCCGCAACCCCGCGCGGCCCGCCCGCCGGTGTTCGCCTCGCTCGCGAACGGCGTCTCGTCGCTGGTCGACAAGCTCGCCGAGGTCGCGAAGCCCGAAGTGCGCTTGGGCCTGCCGGTCCGGGTGCTGTCGTGGCTCGGCGACGGCTGGCGGCTCGAGATCGGGTCGGCCGCGACGCCCGAGTACCTGGAGTGCGACGGCGTCGTGCTCGCGGTCCCGGCGCCGTCCGCCCGCAAGCTGCTGCACGAGATCGCCCCGCAGGTGTCCGCCGCGTACGGCAAGGTCGAGGTCGCCTCGATGGCCGTCGTCGCGCTCGCCCTGCCGCCGGGAACCGAACTGCCGCAGCGCTCCGGCACGCTCATCGCGGAGGGGGAGCGGTACTCCGACCGCATCACCCCGTTCACCGCCAAGGCCTTCACGTTCTCCAGCCGCAAGTGGGCGCACTACGGCGACCCCGTCATCCTGCGCGGCTCGGTCGGCCGCCACGGAGAGACGGCGCTCCTGCAGCGCAGCGACGCGGACCTCGTCAAGGCAGTGCGCAACGACCTGCGCGAGCTGACCGGCATCACCGCCGCGCCGATCGACTTCGTGGTGCAGCGCTGGGGCGGCGGGCTGCCGCAGTACGGCGTCGGCCACGTCGATCTGGTCGACACCATCGAACGCGGCATCGCCGACGTACCAGGTCTTGCCGTCGCGGGCGCCACCCTGCACGGCGTGGGCGTTCCCGCCTGCATCGCCACCGCCGACGCGGCCGCCGCCCGTGTCGCAGCACACCTGCTGGGCCGCGTTCGGCGTTGAGGACAGCGTGCCAAGATGGACCTATGGCGCGTCTGAACTACAACGAGCTCAACGACACCATCCGCTACACGATGTGGTCGGTGTTCCGAGTCGAACCCGGCAAGCTCCCGGACGACCGCTCGGCGGCCGCCAGCGAGACCCAGAACTACCTGGACGCGTTGGAGGGCAAGGGCGTCGTCGTGCGCGGCGTCTACGACGTGGCCGGTCTGCGCGCCGACGCGGACTTCATGATCTGGTGGCACGCCGAGGAGATCGAGCAGGTGCAGGCCGCCTACACGGGCTTCCGCCGCACGCCGCTCGGCAAGGTCTCGACGCCGGTCTGGTCGCAGGTCGCCCTGCACCGCCCGGCGGAGTTCAACCGCAGCCACATCCCCGCGTTCCTCGCGGGTGAAGAGGCGCGCAAGTACGTCTGCGTCTACCCGTTCGTGCGGTCCTACGAGTGGTACCTGCTGGAGGAGGGCGAGCGTCGCAAGATGCTGGCGGACCACGGCAAGGAAGCCCGCGACTACCCGGACGTGCGTGCGAACACCGTCGCGTCGTTCGCGCTCGGCGACTACGAGTGGCTGCTCGCGTTCGAGGCCGACGAACTGCACCGCATCGTCGACCTCATGCGGCACCTGCGCGGCACCGAGGCGCGGCTGCACGTGCGTGAGGAGATCCCCTTCTACACGGGCACCCGCGTCCCGGCGGCCGAGCTCGTTCTCAACCTGCCGTGAGTCGGTGGGGGCTCAGGCACGAGCCCCCACCAACCGGTTACTTCGCCGCGACCTTGTAGGCGCGGATGACCGTCAGTTCGACGGTGCTGCCCTTGCTGTCCTTCGCCGTGGCCTTCAACGAGGTCCACTGGGCGTTGCCGGGGTGGTAGATCAACGCGCTGTTGCCCACCACACCCGCACGGCGCCACGTGGCACCGTCGTCGTGCGAGTACTCGACGCCGGTGATGCGGATCTTGCCCGCGTCACCCTGCGACTGCGTGAGCAGCCCGACGCGCTGCAACGACCCCGCCGGCACCGCGCCGCCGGCGTCGAGCTTCGGCTCGAACCGGACCACGGGCAGCGACGGCACGGTGCTCTTGCCCTCGACGCCCTTGGACTTGAAGTTCCACGCCGCGGACACCTTGGTGCTGAACTCGAACTGCTTGCTCCGGTCGACGCTGACCTCCGCGCGGAAGTCGCCCTGCGCCAGCGGAACGTTCGGGAACGTGCCGCTGCCGTCGGTCTCGCCGAGCAGCACCCCGTTGCGGTGCAACGCGACCCGCGCGCTGTCCACAGTGGAGTCACCGGCGCCGTGGTTGCCGTCGCTGAACAGCGGCGCGCCGATGTAGAACGTCGACCCGAACTGCTGGAGGTAGCCGTACGGCGACTCCGGCAGACCCGGTGAGAACACCGGCCGGACCTCGCGCTCCTGGTACGACTTGCCGGCCTTGTAGGTGCGCAACGGGGAGGAGTGGCGTTCCTCCGAACCGTTGGCGTGCCGGGACATCACCATGGACTCCCAGCGCAGGTCCTGGGTCGACAGGTACTCGACCGCGGTCGCGCCGTGCGCCACCGGGTAGAGCGCCGCGCCACCGCTGAGCCCCTCCCGCGTCAACGGCATCTCACCCTTCGACACCTGGCTGTCCGGCTTGGTCCCGCCGATCGTGCTCCTGACCTCGGCCAGGTCCTTCTTGGCCGGGGCCTTGGTCAGCCCGCCCGGCAGCCCGCCCGGGACCCCGTAGGAGAGCCGGTAGAACGTGTGCGGGTCGGCCGTGGTGTTGGCCTGCAACGACGCGATCGACGAGAACTGCTCCGGCGGGAGCTGCCCACCGGCCTGGGCGACCCGCAGACCCCGGAAGCCGCCGAACATGAAGAACGTCGCCTGCAGACCGCCGGTCTCGCCGAGCGCGCGCCGGTAGCCGAGCACGCCGAGAGTGAAGTCGCCGGTCGGTTCCGGTGCCGTCACCGACACCGGCTTCGCGAGCCGGGCGTCCTGCTGGACCGTCATGTGCCCGGTCAGCTTCACCGTCGGCTGGACGAGCAGGTCCGACTCCTCCGGGCCGTTCGACAGCGACGTGTCGAGGATGTAGGTGCCCTTCGGCAGCCGCACCTTCAGGTCGCCCTTGCCCGCCACCGGCGTGAACACGTTGTTGTCCAGGCCCACGACGAACGTGAACGAGCTCTCCGGGTCCTTGCCGTCGCGCGTCGTCAGGTCGATCTTGAGGTCGTAGCTCTCGACCTCGCGGTCGATGCCGACGAGCGTGCGGACGGTGTGCGGTCCGGAGGTGGCCACGACCTCGGCCGAGTACGCCGCGTCGTTCGTGCCGACGCGGGTGTCACCGGTGACGTTCACCGACGCGGTTCCCTTGGCGGGCACCGTGACCTTGGTGGCGGCGAGCGCGAACATGCCCGCGGGTGCGGTCGTCTTCAGCGCCAGGTCGAGCGTGAGCGGCGCGTCCGTCGGGTTCGCGTAGGTGACCGGCTTGGTCACCGGCACGTCGTCCGCGTGCGGCCACTCGTGCAGGCCGAGGTTGACCGTCGTGTCGGCGGTCAGCACCTGGTTGACGGCCTTGGCCACGTCGATGCGTCCGGCGCCCTGGTCGAACGCGCTGACGCCCTCGGTGGGCTTGGCCGTGGTCGCGAGCACCGACTTGACCTGCGCCGGCGTCCACTCCGGGTGCTGCTGGCGCAGCAGGGCCGCGGCGCCCGCGACGTGCGGGGTCGCCATCGACGTGCCGCTGGCGGCGAACCGGTCGCTGGTGCCCGCCTTGGCGGCGACGATGTCGACGCCGGGTGCGGTCACCTCGGGCTTGAGCCCGCTGTCTCCAACGCGAGGGCCTTTGCTGGAGAAAGGAGCGATCTTGTCGTCGCGGTCGACGGCGCCGACCGACAGCGCGGCCTCGGCCGTGCTGGGCGAGCTCACCGAACCCGGCGAACCCGAGTTGCCCGCCGCGATGACGAACAACGTGCCGTACTGGGCCGTCAGGTCGTTGACGGCCTGCTCGAGCGGGTCGACGTCCGGCGTGTCGCCGCCGCCGAGACTCATGTTGACGACCTGGGCGCCCTGCTCCGCCGCCCAGCGCATGCCGTCGAGGATCCACGACTCCTGGCAGCCGAACTCGACGCACACCTTCGCGTCGAGGAGCTGCGCGCCCGGCGCGACACCGCCGAACTTCGCGTCCTTGCTCGCGACCGTGGCCCCGACGTGCGTGCCGTGCCCGACGTTGTCGGTGTTGTCGGGGTCGGTCGTGAAGTTCTTCTCCGCGATCTGCTGACCGGCGAGGTCGGGGTGCTTCTCGTCGACACCGGTGTCGACGATCGCGACCTTGATCCCCTTGCCGGTGATGCCCTTCTGGTGGGCGGCCGGCGCGCCGATCTGGGCGACCGACCGGTCGAGGCTCGGCTTGCGGATGCCGTCGAGCCAGACCTTGTCGCCGCTGTCGGTCTCCGCCTTGAGCGCCGTCCAGTCGTTCGAGGAACGCGCTCCCACTCTCGCCCGGCCGTCCACGATCAACGGCATGCGGTCGCGGTAGCCGAAGTCCAGCAACGTGGTGACGTCGAAGAGCCTGCGGTCGAGCCGGCCCGCCGCCAGCGGCCCGAAGGCGTCCTGAGGCACCACCATCACGTGGCCGTCCGCGGTGCGGGCGGTCTTGAAAGCCATCTTCTCGCGACCCTCACCGGGCCGGATCGCGAGCACCTGGTTGTCCCTGCCCAGAACCACCCTGTCACCCGTGACGAGGGTGACTTCGTCGACGGCCTGCCCTGGACGTGGAGCGTGATCGAGTACCGGTGGTGCGGCGCCGGCCACCCCGGCCGGTACCGCTGTCAGGGCCAGCGCCGCTACGACGCCGAGCGCTGTGAATTTTCCGCGCATTCGAATCCCCTCATGCTTCGAATTACTGCGCGCTGTGGTTCGCGCAGGCCGGGAAGGCCATTCGCGGCAAAGCGATAGCAATGCGTCCACAAAGGTCCCCCGACCCTTTCGAACGTAACGACGGCCGTTGTGAGCACACAGGGCCGAACGGGGGATTCTGGCCCCCGTTTTGTTCGCCCGTCAGTTCGACTGCCAGAACTTCCAGCGTGCCTTGCGATTAACTGACAGTTCGCCGCGTTCGCGGCACCAATCCGCAAAAGATGCGGCATCCTCGCGCGCGCGTGAGCCCGCACGACGTGGGTGTTCGACGGCGTAGGCGTCGAAGAGCTGCCGGAACCGGTCGCCCAGCTCGTCGGCGACGGCCGGGCCGAGCATGCGGACGATGCCGCGGCGTTTCGACAGCAGCGCACGGCGTTCGACGTTCAAGCGTTGTTCGTCGAATCCCGCGGGTGCGGGGCCGTTGCCGAGCAATGCATTTAGCAGCTCGGCCTGTTGGGTTGCAAGCCTTTCGCGTGCAGACGAAAGGCTATTCTCTTTCCCGTTTTCAGGCACGATGTTTGTCCACCACCGCACGGATCGCGGCCAGTTCGCTCGCGATTTCGGTGTCGGACGGGTAGTTGTCGTCGCGTTCCAGGAGAACACCCGGCGGTGCGACGCGCGAGCAGAGTTCGTCGAGCACTTCGAGAACTTCCGGCAGAACCGCGTGCGCGTGCGTGTCGTGGTAGATGTCGCCGTGCTGTTCGCCGCCGGCCACGTGCACGTACGCGAGGCGTTCGAGCGGGATCTCGTCCAGGAAGCGTTCCGGGTCGGTGCCGATGTTGCGGGCGTTCGCGTAGAGGTTCGCGACGTCCACGAGCAGCCAGCAGTCCGTGCGCTCGACGAGTTCGGCGAGGAACTGGCCCTCGGACAGCTCGCCGTCCGGCCACTCCAGCAGCGCGGCGACGTTCTCCAGCGCGAGCGGCACCGGCAGGTTCGCCTGCGCGAGCTTGACGTTCGCGACGAGCACGTCCAGGGAGTCCCTGGTGCGCGGCACCGGCATCAGGTGGCCGGAGTCGAGGCCGCCCGCCCGCACGAAGCAGACGTGGTCGCTCACCATCGGCGCGCCGACGGCCTCCGCGACCGCGCCCAGGTGTTCGACGCGGTGCAGGTCGACGGGGTCGGCGCCGCCCAGCGACAGCGACACGGCGTGGGGGAGCACCGGGACGCCGCGCTCCAGCAGCAGCGTCACGGACTCCGGCAGGTGTCCGACGTGGAGGTTCTCGGCGACGACCTCGACGAAGTCCACGCCGGGCAGCCGTTCCACCGTCAGGTCGATCTCCGACCGCCAGCCGATGCCGACGCCCAGGTCCTTGATGCCCGCCATCAGTCGCCTCCTCCGCCACCACCGCCACAGCTGCTGCCACCGGAAGAGCAACTGCTGCCGCTCGAACTGCTGCAACTGCTGCTGCTCGACGAACAGCTACTGCTACCACAGCTGCTGCTGCCACACCCGCTGCCGCAACTGCCGCACGCCGCCGCCGAACTCGACGCCGCGCCGCCGCGGGCCATCTTCCGCGCCTTCTTCTTGCGCGGGATCATCTTCACCACGGCCTGGGAGAGCCCGAAGAGATCACCGACGGCCCGGTTGCCGATCCGGCCGCGGAAGCCCTCCAAGGCCACGGCGAGCACCCGGTCGCTCGCGGTGACGCCGGCCAGCGCCGCCCTGCCCGACCTCGTCAGCGGCTTCGCGCCGAACGAGTACCAGGCGATGCCGAGGAAACCGACGGTGCCGATGAGCAGCCACGGTTCCGTGATCGCCACCAGGGCCAGGAAGAGACCGATGACCAGGAAGACCCACCACGCCCCGAGCCGGGGCCGGGCGGAGCGCGTCAACCGGCGCGAGCGCAGATCCCGTTGCAGCGCATCCATTTTCACGCTGTTCGCGGCGTTCTGCACCACCTGACCGATTCGCACCGACTTGCTGCGCACCTGGTTGTGGATGTGCGCCTCGACGTCGGTCGTCGAGCCGTGGCCGTTCTGGTGCACCGCGGACACCAGTCCGTCGCGGGACACCCGCACGATGCCGCCGTCGATCAGCCTGGCCAGCGCGGTCTCCGCCGCCCTGCCGGGCCCCGCCGTGAGGAATCCGATCTCCTCCGCGGACACGTCCGTGCGCCGCGCCGCCGTGGGAACCGCCATCAGCTTCCTCCTCCGCCACCACAACCACCGCCGCCACCACCGCAGCTCGACCCGCCGGAACAGCCGGAGCTGCCGCACCCGGACGAGCTGCCGCACGCACTGTAGGCGCCGTACCCGGCACCGTCCGAAGAGGACCGCCGGGACTTGCGCGCCCTGGCAGGCTCCCGCGTCACCACGAGCTGCTCCGGCAGACCGAACAGCGCCCGGACGCTCTGCGTGGCGATCCGGCCGTCAAACCCGTGCAACGCCACCGCGTGCACCCGGTCGTTCGCGGTCACCTGCCGCAGCGCTTCCTTGCCGGCGTGGGTGACGGGGCTCCTGCCGTACTGCCAGAAGAAGAACCCCAGGGCGATCGGCACGCCGTAGAAGCATCCCGGCGCGGAGAACCCGAGCACGAAGAGCAGGATCGCGATCGCGAGCGAGAACCACCAGCCGTCGTGCCGGTGCCGTCCCCGCTGCATCAGCCCGCGGCCCAGCAGGTGCTGGTGCAGCTGGACCATCTCGGTGCTGGTCGCCGTCGACGGCAGGATCTCCTCGAACGGGACGGGCGTCCGCGCGTAGCTCAGCATCCGGGCCTCGACCGAGGTCGTGGCGCCGTGGCCGTTCTGGTGCACCGCCGAGACGAGCCCCTCCCGCGACACCCGCACCAGGTCGTTGTCGATCAGTCGCGCCAGCACGGCTTCCGCCGCGCGCCGCGGACCCGCCTTCAGGTAACCGGCCTCCTCGGCCGACAACCACGTCGCCTGCGTCGTGGGTGTTTCCATCAGCTTCCCCCTAACTGCTGGAACTGCTGCAGCTACTGCTACTGCTGCTGCAACTCGAACTGCTGCAACTGCTGCTACTGCTCGAGCAGCTGCTGCTGGAACTGCTGCAACCGCTCGAACTGTTGCAGCTGTTGCTGGAACAACTCGAAGTGCCGCCGCAACTGTGGTGGTTCCAGTCGTACGAACTGCAGCTGCTCGCGATGTACGAAGTGGACGTACCGGTGTTCGCCCGCTGTTTCCCCCGTCGCAACCCGAACAACGCCACCGAGTCCGCACTGCTGCGCGGGGTGCGCAACGCGTGCAGCCACACCGCCTTGCCGTTGCGCGTGAGCCTCCCCTTCTTGCGCAACAGGATCGCGACGAACACCAGCAGCGCCGTCACGAGGAACAGCCGCGGGTCGATCGCGAACGCCACGAACACCGACACGAACGCCAGCATGAACAGGATCACGCGCAACGCCGACTTGCCACCGCGCGGCCGTCCCCACTGCTGCGGCACCATCCCTCGCGAGACGAGACTCTGGTGCAGCGCGGCCATCTCGTGGCTCGCCATCGCCACCTGCACGACCTGGTGGATCGGACGGGCGGCGCCGTGCAGTCCGGCGAGGACGTACGCCTCCAGCGCGCTCGTGGCGCCGTAGGTGTTCTGGTGGACGGCGGTCACGAGTCCCTCGCGGGAGATGCGCACGAGACCGCCGTCCAGCAGCCGGGCGAGAACGGCTTCCGCCGCCCTGCCCGGTCCCCCTGCCAGGAACCCGATCTCCTCCGCGGACCACGTCGTCCGGTGCGGTGTCGAGGACGTTGACATCAGCACTCCCCTCACTGGTGTCGGTGCATCTTCGACGTGAGATCTACCCCTGGGTTCCCGGTGTTACCTGAATAGGACCGAACGATCAGCTGCCGCCGCCGCAGCCACCACCGCAGCCGCCGCCACCGCCACAACTGCTTCCGCTTGAACACGAAGAAGAACTGCTCGAACACCCGCTGTAGCCGGTGGTGGCGGAGTACGAACCGGAACCCGACGACGCCAGCAACGAGCTGCGCACCGCCAGATCCGGATAGGTGGCGAGACCGCCGAACAGCACCATGCCCGCCGCCCCCGCGTACAGGCCGTCGTCGTTGCTGGTCGCGCGCACGCTCGTACCGCGTGCCGACGCCAGCACGTCGTTGCCCTTGCTGGTGCGGACGTGCTTGCCACGCCTGGTCAGCAGCAGGATCAGCAGACCCGTGACGACGAGCTGCAGCGTGAGCCAGCCGATGTTCGCGCCGATGACGATGCCGTTGATCCAGCGCGCCAACCCGATCCCGAGCAGCACCCAGAGACCGATGGTTCCCTTGCGCAGCGCGCTTTTCGCGACGTCCGGGTCGACGACCAGACCCATCTCGCGCAACCGCTCGCCGATCGACGTGACCACGCGGTCCTTGGCGACCGACGGGATCATCAGGTTGACCGTGCGGTTGGTGTAGCGCTGCGCGTCGGTGATGACGGCGCGGTCCACCGAGTTGATCGACTTCGTGTCGGCGGTGGCCTGAACGGTGCCACGCCGTGAAGTCCTGAGCTCACCCGCGGTGAGCAGACGCGCGACGGACGTCTCGACCACACGCCTTGGACCGCCCGCAAGAAATGCGAGCTCGTCCATGTCGAGGGAGCGCACGGGCTGGGTGCTCCGACCCGCCCGCACGCGTACCCGAACGACGATCGCGACCAGCACCGCCAGCGCCAGCCCGATCCAGTACAACCGAAGGAACTCCGGTCCGGACAACCCCCAAGCCATCTGACCCACCCCCTGACTTGCCCCGAATCTGCTTCGGTGCACTCATGGTGTGGTCCGGGCCACAGCCCGGCAAGGCTTGTTGACGAAGCCTTAGGGTTGTCCGTCTTCCGTCATGCTTTGGTGTGAAACGTTGTCATGGCAACGTTCCACCGCAGGTGGCTAGCTCGACGAGCCGCCGTCGACTCCGCCGGAGCCTTCACCGTCAGTACCGAAGAAGATCATTTCTGCCTCCCAGGTCTGTCCGGCCCAGGGGCGGGCCGGACTGGGCTCAGTCTCCTATTCGGACGGAACGAGTTTCAAGGAGACGGAGTTGATGCAGTAGCGCTGATCCGTCGGGGTGGGATACCCCTCGCCCTCGAAAACATGCCCGAGGTGGCTGTGGCACGTGGCGCAGAGCACCTCCACGCGCTTCGCCCCGAGAGACAGGTCCTCCCGCAGGATCACCGTGTCCCCGGCGAGCGGCGAGAAGAACGAGGGCCACCCGCAGTGCGAGTCGAACTTGGTGTCACTGCGGAAGAGTTCGGCCCCACAGGCACGACACTCGTAGACGCCTTCGGTCTTGGTCTCGGTGTACTCGCCGGTCCACGGACGCTCGGTGCCTGCCTGGCGCAGCACCGCGAACTCGGCGGGGTTGAGCAACGTCCGCCATTCCTCTTCGGAACGCACGACCTTCGGGGTGGTACCGACAACAGGTTCCATGTCCCTTTATAACGCGACCACCCGCGCGAGGCTTCCCGGGCCGCCTGCGGGCCGTCCCGCCGTAAGACCCCGTTAAGGACTGGTTCTCGTTCGGGGTCAGAAGATGATGGCGAGGATGTCGCCGAGCGCGAACCAGATCGTGAGGATGACCCCGAGCAGGATCAGCCCCACCACGAGCACGGCGACGAGCCGCTGGTGCCCGGTCGTGCGGTTGGCCGAGTCGGCGAAGTCCTGCACGCCGTCCAGATACCCCTCGACCGTGTACCCGGGCCGCTGCCGCCGCATCTTGTCGAGGTGGTCGGCGAACGCCTTCGTCTCGGGGTCGTGGGGGTCGAGACCGATGAGCTCCTCCTGGAGTCTCTCGTTCTCGTCCTTCGAATCGCCCATAACCACCAGCCTAGTGGCAGAGGGTGAACATTCCGGTGTGACAGCCGTTGACGTTCAACGCACGCGCGCGGCGGCGCGGCAGAGGGCGAGGCGGCCGACCGAGCGCAAGCATCGCGATGGCGTAGCCGAGCCCACCCAGAAGTCAACGGCAGTGCCGCAGGCGAGGCGTTCTTAGCTCTTGGCCAAGGGCAACGCCCGCCCCTCGCAAGGCCGAAGGCGAGCCGACACTCTTGGCTGCACCGATCAGCCGGTATCGGTGACGTACCAGCACAAACCCAGCCCCAGTCCCTGTCGATGCGCCAGCGGCGATGCCCGGACCACGCGCGTCAAGGTCTGCCCAACCACCGAATCAGCTGGCGAGGGCCAACGAAGGCCGAACCGCACCGACGGCCCGCCCATGCCCCAGAACAGGCACGGTGGCCAGCCCCTCAACCGACGAAACGTCCACCCCGAGCCGTCGCAACACAGCCACCACGACCACAGCCCGTGCCCGAGAAGACCCGTCGGCGATCTTCAAAGCCACCCCCTCCCCAGAAGGCAGCCCGACCGCGTAAACCCCTTCAGCCCCGTCCTTCGCAATAACCCCAGGCAGCGAAGACATGAGCAAGGTGACGTCCCGGCCGGTCCCGCCCACCCACTCCGGGTAGGCGTTCATGGCCGAGGCAACCCGGTGCTCCAACGTCCCAGGCGCGGCAGCCGCGAGCCGCCCGAACGCACGAGCCAGCCCGGTAAGACTGATCGCGAAGATCGGCGCCCCGCACCCGTCCACCCCGACCTGGGCGACAGGCTCCCCGGCCACGTCCTCGATCGTCGCGCGGGTGGCGACCTGCAACGGGTGCGACGGCGAAAGGTAGTCGTCCACAGACCACCCGTTCACCACACACGTGGCGAGCATCGCGGCGTGCTTCCCGGAGCAGTTCATGTACTTGGGAGCGGGGGACAGCCCCAAAGCAAGGTGCTGAGCCCGGGCCTCCTCGCCCAACGGCAGGTCGGGCGTGCACTGCAGGGCGTCCTCGGTCAGCCCGGCCGCGGCGAGGATCTGCAAAGCCCCGCGCACGTGGAAGTCCTCGCCGGAGTGCGAGGCGCAAGCGAGGGCGAGCAGGGAACCGTCCAGCTCGAGCCCGGACCGCAGCATCGCGAGGGCCTGCAACGGCTTGTTGGACGACCGGGGGAACGCCACGTCGCCGGGCCGGCCGACCGACACCACGGGCCAGCCGGACGAATCGGTGGCCACGACGGTGCCGTGGTGCACGGACTCCAGGAAGTCGCCCCGCCAGACCTCTGCCACCACTTCGTGTCCCATGCCGCCCCTCCCGGGTCCCAAGAAACTGCCAACTGTCGACAGTTGACACGTTCGCTAGTTTAGCGGGAGGACGGCCGGTGCCGTCCAGATCAGGAGACGAAGGTGACACCCCCGACCCCTCTGCACCTCAGCCTGGCCGGGCAGGCCGTGGACGTGCTGCGGGAGCAGGTGCTGACCGGGGAGATCCCTCCGGGTTCGCGGGTCAACGAGGTCGAGGTGGCGCAGCAGCTCGGCATCAGCCGCGGGCCGTTGCGCGAGGCGATCCGGCATCTCGCTTCCGAGGGGCTGTTGACGCTGGTGCCGCACCGGGGTGCGTTCGTGCCGGACGCGACGCCCGAGGACGTGAAGGCGCTGTTCGAGTTGCGGACGGCGTTGGAGTGCGCGGCGGCTGAGCACGCGGCGTCGCGGCGGACCGATGTCGACCTCGTGCGGCTGCAGGACGTGTGTGCGGAGAGCCGGCGCAACTACCGGGCCGGGCAGCCGTTCCCCTATCGGCTCGATCTGGCGTTCCACCAGACGTTGCTCGACGCGGCGCGCAGCCCGTACATCGCCGAGCAGGTTCGGCTCGTGCAGCAGCGGGTGGTGTTGTTGCGCAGTTCGTTGGAGGACGATCCGCCGCACCAGCACGCGTCGATGGACGACCACGACGAACTCGTCCGGGCGATTGCGGATGGGGACGCGGCCAAGGCGGGGGCCGTGATGCGGCGGCACCTCTCTCGCGTGTGCGCGCAGATGCTCACCAGTTTGACCCACTAACTTCTGTCGCATGACGTTCGGCGCCCGGCTCGTGCAGCACCGCAGGAACGCCGGGCTCAGCCAGGAGGAGCTGAGCGAACGGTCCGGCGTGAGCGTGCGCGCGATCAGCGACATGGAACGCGGGCGGGCCCGGTCGCCGCAGCGCCGCACGACCGAGGCGCTGCTGGACGCGTTGGGGCTCGACGAGCGCGACCGGGCCGAGCTGCGGCGGCTCGCGCGGACGGGGCGGGTGACGCAGGCCAGTCCGGTCTGGTCGGTGCCGATGTACGTGGCCGACCTCATCGGGCGTGACGCCGAACTCGACGCCATCGCGAAGACGCCTCATGGGCTCGTGGTGGTTCATGGGGTTGCCGGCACCGGTAAGACGAGCCTCGCCGTGAGGGCCGCGCATCTGCTGGAGGGGCGCTTTCCGGACGGTCAGTTGTTCATCGACGTCGAGGGGTCCGCACGGCCGTTGCAGCGGTTGCTCAAGGACCTCGGGGTACCGGCGGAGCACGTGCCGGAGGACGCGCACGGTCAGACGCGCCTCTACCGGTCGTTGGTGGCCGGCAAACGGTTGCTGCTCGTGTTGGACGGTGCGAGCACAGAGGAGGAGGTCCGCGCGTTGCAGGCGGACTCGGGCTGCCTCACGATCGTCACGTCCCGGCGGCGCCTGACCGGACTGGCCGGGGCTACCTGGATCCGGCTCGGCGGTCTCAGCGAACCGTGCGCGACCGAACTGCTCGCGTCCATCGTCGGCGCGGACCGGGTGGCGGCCGACCCCGGCACCGCCCGGGACCTCGTGCGGCTGTGCGGGATGTCGCCGCTCGCGCTGCGGATCGCGGGCAACCGCCTCGCCAGCCGCCCGCGCTGGCCACTCCTGCACCTCTTGGAGCAGATCCAAGAACGCAGGCTGGCCGCGCTCACGGCGGGTGACCTGGACGTGCGCGGCGCGTTCGAGGTGTCGCTCGCGCACCTGCCCGAGACGGCGCGGCTGGTGTTCCGGCGCCTCGGCCTGCTCGTCGGCACGCACGTCACCCCCGCTCTGGCCGCCGAACTCGCCGCGATCCCGCCGGACGAAGCCGAACGGGCGCTGGAAGAGCTCGCCGACGTCAGCCTGCTCGACCCCGACGACCGCGGGTACGCGATGCACGGCCTGGTGCGGACGTTCGCCCACGGCCTGATCGACACCACCGACGACGACGCCGACCGCCGGATGCTCGCCTGGTTACTGCACCGGACGAGCGCGGCCGGAGTCCTCTTCGGACAGACGGGCGACGCACGTCGAGTCGACGTGAGAGAACAACCTTTCCCGGATGTGGCAACGGGTCGGCGCTGGCTGGACGAGCACCGCGACCTGCTGCCCGAGATCGTCGAACGAGCTCAGGCCCGCGGTCTGCACGACGACGTGGCCAGGGCCGTGATCGCGCTCTCGCACTACTCCGCCATCGAACCCGGCCTGGTCTGGGAACGCGTCTACCGCCTCGCCCTCGCGTCCGCGCGTGAGCCGTGGCAGGAGATCGTCGTGCTGGGCCAGCTCGGCTGGGCGCTGTTCGACGTCGCCCAGGCGCCCGGACCGGCGCTGGAGGTGCTGACCCGCGCGGCCCGGATCGCCGAGACCTCAGGAGAAACAGGGCACCTCGGCTGGATCTGGCTGATCGCGTCGGCCGCGCACAGCGGCCTCGGCGACTTCGACGACGCCGAACGCGTGTGCCTCAAGGCCATCGACTCGATGCGGGAACCGATGGACGAGCACTACGCGCGTTCGGTGCTCGGAGTGTTGTGGCGCTTGATGAACCGGCCGATCGCGGCCGTGACCGCGCACGAGGAAGTCGCCCGGCAACAACGTGCCTACGCCCGCTCCATCTACGAACTCTCCGCACTGGGCCGCACGCTCGGATGGCTCGGCCTCGCCCTGATAGACGCCGACAGGCCGGACGACGCCGTCGCGGCGCTGACGGAAGCCGAGGACGTCTACCGGCGCGCTCGGATGGCGTCCTGGCTCGCCCGCACGCGCTGGCACCGCGGCCTCGCCCATCGCGCGGCGGAACGGCTCGACGCGTCCGACGAGGACCTCGGCCACGCGCTCGCGGAGTTCCGGGTGATCGGCGACGGCCTCGCGGAGATCGAGATCCTGCGCGAACTCGCCGTCAACGCCGAGGCGCGCGAAGACCACACCGCGCACCAGCGGCACCTCGGAGACGCCCTCGCCGCCTGCGAGCGGTGGGACACCGACGTCACCCGGGAGATCGCCGCCGACGTGCGGAAGCGGCTCGCCGGGGCGTGACGGAACGCGGTCAGCGCAGGACGGTGCTCAGGAACGCGTCGGCGTCGAACCGCTCCGTGCCGGCCGGCACCAGCCGGTAGGCCGCGTCGAGGAACTTCCGCAGCGTCACCGACGGCAGCCGGAACGCCGTGACGTGCCGGTCGGAGACGAGTTCGAGCCGCAGCACCCGGCTCGACACCGGCCACAGCCGCACGTCCCCGTCGCCGGCTCTCATGCTCATGCCCTCTGTGACCAGGTCTCTGCCCATGATCCAGGTGGCGACCGTGCCGCCCGCGTGGAACCGCATGGTGACCGCGAACGGGTCTTCTGCCTGGTAGATCAGTTCGGTCTCGACCGGGGCGGTGGAACCGTCGGGCCGGACGAAGTCGAAGACGGTGCGTGACGCGACCCGCATCGGAACTCCCTGAAGTGTTCGCCGGTGTACTCAAGGAATCACGTAATGGGTGCCGAAATGGTTCAGGGATCCGAGCTGTCGATTACCAATTGATTGGTCGAATAGTTTTCGCGTTCCCGCGTCTCAGTTCGGGCCGTCGCGCTGTGCGATTGGGCAGACCTGCGGAACTTCTGCCGGTGCTTCTGCGTGGTCCTGCCGGTCCGCGCGCGATTTGCTGGGAGACATGGTTGCCCCACTTCGCCCCGGCCTCGTCGGGACCGCCGCGCGCAGGGCGGGTGACCTGCTCGTGGGCCGCGAGCGGGAGATCACCGCCCTGACGGACGCCCTGAGCGGTGGCGCTCGCTCGTGCGTTGTGCATGGTGCAACTGGTATGGGGAAAAGCACATTGCTTTCCGTTGCATCTTCTATCGCCGTGCGCAGCGGGTTGCGGCCGGTGCGCGGTTTGCGGGCGTTGAGCGGGGTCGACCGGCACACCGTGCTCGTGGTGGACGACGCCGAGCGGCTCAGTGAGGAAGAGGCCGATCGGCTCGCGCGATTCCGGGGTGTGGTCGTGCTCGCGGGGGATTGCGACCCTGACGAATTGGCGGTCGTGGGCGCCGTGCGGGTGCCGCTGCGGCCGATCGGCGCCCAGGACGTGATGGAGATGATCCGGCGGCGGTTCGACGCCGAGGTCTCGCCGGAACTCGCGGCCGCGTGCCTGGAGTTCAGCGGGGGCGCGCCCGGCGTGCTGAGCGACGTCTTGGAGGCCGTCCAAGACGTGGCGGCGTTGCCAGGGGCGTTGCCGGGACTGCGGTTGCCGAGGCTGCTGCGGGCCGTGCGGCGCAGCTGGGAGGCGTTGGACGCGGACGCCGTGGCCGTCGCACGGGCGCTGGCCGTGCTGGGCACCACATCGCTGGCCGTGCTGGGCGAGGTCGCCGGGCTCGCGTCGTTGCGTGCGCTCGCCGCGTTCGAACGGCTCGTGGACGCCCGTCTGGCCGTGGGGGAGCCGATGCGGGTCCGGTCACCGGCTCTCGGGCACGCGATCCGGCACGAGATGACGCCCGAGACGCGCGACCGGCTGCACCGCGCGGCGTCGGAGGTGCTGCACCGGCGCTGTGATCCACCGGCCGCCGTCGCCGAGCACGTGGTGGCGTGCGCGGAACCCGTGGGTGCGCACTGGGTCGCCCCGGTGCTGCACGACGCCGCACGCCTGCACCGCGCCGCCGGACGGGCCGAGCTGGCCGCCCGGTGCCTCCGGGCCGCCCTGCGCGAGCCCCAGAGCGCCGAGATCGCGGCGCGGGTGGCGGTGGGGATGGCGGACCTGCATCTGCGCTGCGGCATCCCGCCGCGAGCCGGCGAACTGGCCCGGCAGCAGGGCGTCGCGGGGGACTGGTTCGCCGCCGTGGTCCTCGACTGGCAGTGCGACGAGGACGTGCTGGGCATCGGCGAGCCGCCGGAGGTGCCGGAGGACCCGGAGCAGGCGTTGCGGGACCTGCCGGCGGACGGCCCTCGCGTGGTTCCGGCACTCGCACTGGCCGGCCTCGCGCTGCTGCAACGGGATTCGGCGCGGGTGCTGCTGGAGTTCCTGCCCCGGCTGCGGTCCCGGCTCGTCGGCGCGGAGCAGGACTGGCTGACGGCGCTGGAGATGTGGGCACGGCTCGGCGAGCACGCCGTGGTGGCGCGGCTGATGCGCGATCTCGCCCAGGCGTCGCCCGCACGGGGCTGCGTGGCGTTGGGGGCGGCCGCGTTCGTCGCGTCCTGTGTGGACGACGGACGACCGGGCGAGGCGCGGGAGATGTTGGTGCGCCTCGGTTACACGGGAGCTCTGCCGCCGGCGTGGGCGTGCACGGTGTTGCTGCGCCAACGGGCCCGCATGCATCTCGCCCTGGGGGCCGCGCGATCCGCGTTGGCCGACGCCGAACGGGCAGGCGTGGCCGAGCTCGTGGAACGGGCGCGAGCGGCGTTGGTGGAGCCACGACGGCCGTTGCGTTCGGCGGCGTGGGAGAAGCTGACCGCGCACGAGTCGCGCATCGTCTCGTTGGTGCTCGAAGGCGAGACGAATCGGGTGATCGCGGAACGGTTCGGCGTCACCCAGCGCGCTGTCGAACTGCACCTCACCAGGGTCTACCGCAAGGTCGGGATCAGCCGGCGGGTGCAGCTCTCGTCCGTCTTCGGGCGTTAGAGCAGGCCCGACCGCAACGCCCACGCGACCGCGTGCACCCGGTTGCGCAGCCCGAACCGTTCCAGCAGCTGGTGCAGCGCGTACTTGACGGTGCGTTCGGAGCAGAACAGCCGGGCCGCCACCTCGGCGATCGTCGCGCCGTCGGCGAGGAGCTTGAGCAGCTGGAGGTCGCGGTCGTTCAGCACGGCCGCGCGGTCCTGCACGGCCTGGCCGCCGACGAGGAGTTTGATCAGCCGTTCGGCGTTGACGTCCGCGCGCCGCAACGGGATCGCGAGTCCGGCCTGGGCCGCGATCGACGGGGTGAGGTCGTGCACGCGGGCCGCGATCACCACGATCCGGCCCGACCCCGACGCGCGCAGCCGGGCGGCCTGCTGCGCGCACAGCTCGTTCACCAGGGCCAGCAGCACGTGCGCGTCCGAGCGCTCCTGCACCACCCGCACCCGCGTTGACGTCTTCAGCAGGTGCGTCACACCGGCCGCGCTGATCAGGTCACGGGACTCCACCGCCACGCGCACCGGTTCGATTCCGGCGTCCGCGGCTGCCAGGGCACTACTCATGCCCCGATGGTGCGAGCTTTCCTCGGTTGTCCACTTCGGAAAACCGAACCGATCAGCACCTGGGTCCGCCCGACGGACGTGCGGAACTCGCCGGTGGGCCAGCGTTCGATCCGCAGTTCGTCGCCGGGCGTGACGGGGGCGGTGAAGCGGGCGTGCAGCTCGGTGAAGTCCAGGAACCCCACGGTGATCCCGAGCGTGCACAGGCCGTGCAGGATGGGTTTCGCGAACCCGGCTCTGCGGGCGAACTCCTCGTCGTGGTGCATCGGGTTGACGTCGCCGGTCTTCATGTAGCGCAACGCCTGGTCTGGCGTGGTCTGGAAGAAGCTGGTCTCCGGGCGGGTGTCCGGCACGTCGAACTTGCGCGTCTCGCCGCGGTCACCGCCGAAACCGCCTTCTCCCTTGAGGAAGCACGACGATCTCGTGGTCGCGTAGTGAGACGCCCACTCGCTGACGACGAGCGCGCCCGAGCCCTTGTCGTGGATGGCGGTGACGGTCTTCGTGACCTCGGTGGAGCCGTGCCGAGGGAGTTCGCCGTGCAGCCACAACGACTGTTCGGCGTGCAGGACCTGGGTCATGTCGGCGCCGGTCAGGCCGAGTTGCGGGCCGCCGTGTTGCAGCAACGGGATCGCGAACGCGGGGGAGTAGCCGCCGACGGCCTGCGCGTACACCTCGGCGTCGTCGTCCGACCAGGTGCGGACCTGTCGTTCGACGACGCCGAGGATTCCGTGATCGAGCACTAGCCCAAAATAGAACTAGCCGAGCGTGCCGCGCACGTTCGCGTGGCCCTTGAGCAGGTTGCGGGAGATCGTGCGGCGCTGGATCTCGTCGGTGCCCTCGTAGATGCGCAGCAGCCGCAGTTCGCGGTACCAGCGCTCGATCGGCAGCTCACGGGTGTAGCCCATGCCGCCGTGGATCTGGAGCACGCGGTCGACGATCTCGTTGGCCTTGATGCCGCCGTAGAGCTTCGCGATCGACTGCGCCTGCCGCGAGTCCTGCTTCTGGTCGACGAGCCACGCGGCGTGCAGCACGAGCCAGCGCAACGCCTCGATCTCGACCGCGGAGTCGGCGATCATCCACTGGATGGCCTGGTACTCGGCGATGGGCTGGCCGAACGTGACGCGGTTCTTGGCCTGCTCGATGGACATCTCGACCAGCCGCTCGACGGAGCCGAGCGCACGCGCGGGCAGCAGGTACCGACCCTGGCCGATCCACTGCATGGCCAGGTGGAAGCCCTTGCCCTCCTCGCCGAGGATGTTCTCGTGCGGCACCCGGACGTTGTCGAACACCAGCGCCGCCGGACCCCACTGGCCCATGGTCGGGATGGGCTCGGACTTCCAGCCCATGTCGCGGTCGACGAGGAAGCACGTGACGCCGCCGTCGGCGCCCTTCTCCTTGTCCGTCACGGCGAACACCATGACGAAGTCGGCCTCGTTGCCCTGCGTGATGAACGTCTTCTCGCCGTTGATGACCCACTCGTCGCCGTCGCGCACAGCGGTCGTGCGGATGGCCTTGGCGTCACTGCCGGCGCCCGGTTCGGTGATCGCGAAGCACGAGACGCGTTCGCCCGAGATCGTCGGCAGCAGGTAGCGCTCCTTCTGCTCCTCGTTGCCGTGGAACAGGATGTTGTCCGCGTAGCCGCCGAAGCGGAACGGGACGAAGCTGCGGCCCAGCTCGGCCTCGATGAGGGCTGTCATCATCGCACCGAGGCCCATGCCGCCGTACTCCTGCGGCGTGAGGACGCCGAAGAACCCGGCCTGCTTGGCCTTGTCCTGCAACGCCTTCAGCTCGTCCTTGGGCAGACCCGGCTGGCCCGCGCGTTCGCGGCGCAGCACCTCGGGCTCCAGCGGGACGATCTCCTTGCGCACGAAGGTCCGCACCCAGTCGCGGATCTCCTTCTGCTCGGCGTCGAGCGTGAAGTCCATTGCTTTCCTTTCAGGCGAACGCGTTCACGCCCGTGAGCGCGCGACCGATGAGCAGTTTCTGGATCTGGCTGGTGCCCTCGTAGAGGGTGGTGACGCGGGCGTCCCGCAGGTACTTGCCGACCGGGTACTCGTCGATGTAGCCGTAGCCGCCGAAGACCTGGATGGCGCTGTTCGCGACCTTGACCGCGGCCTCGCTGGCGAACAGCTTGGCCATGCTGGCCTCGGTGCTGAAGGGTTCGCCCCGGTCGGCGAGGTCGGCGACGCGCCACGTCAGGAGCCGGGCGGCGTCGGTCTCCACGGCCATGTCGGCGAGGAGTTCCTGGACGAGCTGGAAGCCCGCGATGGGCTTGCCGAACTGCTCGCGCTCCTTGGCGTACTGGAGCGCTGCTTCGAGGGCGCCTCTTGCTGCCCCCACACAGCCCGCGGCGACGGACATGCGGCCCTTGTCGAGTGCGCCCATCGCGAGCTTGAAGCCCTGGTCGCTGAGGAGCGCGTCTTGGGGGACCTCCACGTCGTCGAGGGTGATCTCGGCGGTGGCCTGGCCGCGCATGCCGAGCTTGCCCTTGATCTCGGTGGCCTGGAAGCCCTGCGCGTCCGTGGGGACCAGGAACGCGCTGATCCCTCTTGGACCGGCTCCACCGGTGCGGGCGAACACCAGCGCCACGTCGGCCCACGTGCCGTTGGTGATGAAGACCTTGCGGCCGTTGATGAGGTAGCCGTTGTCGGTTTTGGTGGCCTTGGTGGTGAGGTTGCCCGCGTCGCTGCCGGTGCCGGGCTCGGTGAGGGCGAAGCAGCCGACTTGGGTGCCTGCGGTGAGGCCGGGGAGCCAGCGTTGCTTCTGCTCCTCGGTGCCGTGCTTCGCGATCGACTTCGCGACCAGGCCCAGTGACACCGAGATGATGCCTCTGACCGCGCTGTCGCCGCGCGCGATCTCCTCCAGGACCAGGCAGTAGGCGAGGTTGTCGCCGCCGCTGCCGCCGTAGCGCTCGTCGATGCCGAGTCCGAGGAAGCCGACCTCGCCGAGTCGTTCCGGCAGGTCCCTGTCGATGGACTCGTCGCGGTCCCAGCGCGTTGCGTGGGGCACGATGCGGTCATCGGTGAACCGCCGGGCCAGCTCCCTGAGCTGCCGGTGTTCGTCCGAAAGCGTTAGATCCACAGGCCCTCCCGACTAACCGAACAGTGTTAGGTTAACTCACATGCCCCGGCCGAGCACCCCTCTGCTGAGCCCCGATCGGATCCGGTCGGTGGCTCTGGCCATCATCGACCGCGACGGTCTCGACGGCCTGTCGATGCGCAAGCTGGCCGCCTCGTTGGGGGTGCAGGCGGCGTCGCTGTACGGGCACGTCCGCACCAAGGACCAACTGCTGAACGACATCGCCTCGTCGGTGCTCTCGGCCGTCGACGTGTCGGGTTTCGCCGTCGACTGGCGTGAGGGGCTGCTGCGGTGCGCGCGCTCTTACCGTGCGGCGCTCTCTTCACACCCGAACATCGTTCCGTTTCTCGCCTACGGCCCGGCCGGACGCGACGAGTCGTTGCAGCGCTTGGACCTGCTCCACGGCGCGCTGGTGGACGCCGGCTGGTCCCGCCGCGAGGCGACGATGATCGCCGCGGGCCTGATGTACATCGTGTTCGGCTCCGCGTTGAGCTCGTTCTCCAGCGGCTTCTCCTCGGACCCCGCCGACTACTCGGACCGCTACCCGCACCTCGACCGCGCCCACCTCCTGCCGGGCGTCGCCCGCGAACTCGACCGCGACAGCTTCGAACTGGCGCTCGCGGCGTTCGTGCGAGGCCTTTAGTGTGCTGGCGTGGCTTCCAAGGCGATCGAGCTAGAGGTCGGTGACCAGCTGGTGCGGGTGTCCAACCCGGACAAGCCGTACTTCCCCGCGCGCGGCATCACCAAGGGCCAGGTGGTCGAGTACTACCGGACCGTGGCGCCCTATTTGCTTTCTGTGCTGCGCGACCGCCCGGTGGTGCTGAAGCGCTACGTGGACGGCGTCGAGGGCGAGGCGTTCTACCAGAAGCGCGTCCCCAAGGGCGCCCCGTCGTACGTGGAGACGGTCCAAGTGCGCTTCCCGTCCGGCCGCCCGGCCGACGAGATCTGCCCGACCTCCGAGGCCGTCATCGTGTGGGCCGCCAACCTCGGCACCTTCGACTTCCACCCGTGGCCGGTCCGCCGTTCCGACGTCGACCACCCGGACGAGCTCCGCATCGACCTGGACCCGCAACCGGGCACCGACTTCTCCGACGCGGCACGCGTTGCTCTCGTCCTGCGCGAGGTGCTGGCCGACGCGGGCCTGACCGGCTACCCGAAGACCTCCGGCGGCCGCGGCATCCACGTGGCCGTCCGAATCCGCCCGGACTGGGACTTCATCGACGTCCGCCACGCCGTGATCGCGCTGGCCCGCGAGGTCGAGAACCGGGCTCCGTCGCTGGCGACTTCGGCCTGGTGGAAGGAAGAACGCGGCTCCAGGGTGTTCATCGACTTCAACCAGGCGGCCCGCGACCGCACCATCGCCTCGGCCTGGTCGGTCCGCGGCACCCCGCGCGCCACCGTCTCCACCCCCGTCACGTGGGACGAACTGTCCTCTGTGGACCCGGACGACTTCGACGTCCTGACCGTGCCGAAGATGCTGGAGGAACGCGGCACCCTGCACGCGGGCCTGGACTCCGAGGCGTTCGGCCTCGAAACCCTGCTGGAGTGGTACGCGGCCGACCCTCGCGGCGAGATGCCGTACCCGCCCGACTACCCGAAGATGCCGGGCGAACCCCTGCGAGTGCAGCCCTCCCGAGCACGCAAACAGGAGTAACAGCCCACCGTTCGGGACCGATCCTGTCTGCGTGACAGCGATCGCGACCGTCGTGGCGGACCTGGCCGAGACCGCTCTCTCGTGGGCTTCCAACACCCCGATGTCCTCCCTCTTCCGCCGCCGCATCGAGGGTTACCTGCGCGGCCCCGACTGCGCCTCCCTGCTCGAACTCCTCTGCCAGCTCGAACACACCGAGGAAGGCAAGTTCCACCAGTCCGCCGAACGCTCCGAGCTGGCGGAGGCGTTCCGCCGCGAGTTCCAACGAGCCGTGCGCCGCGACACCCAGCAGTCCGCCGACTTCGCCGCCTCCTTGTGGGACGTGATCTCGCGGAACGCCCCGTTCCGCACGGTCGACGCCCGTGACCGCATCCGCATCAAGGTCACTGGGCCTGACCGCCCGATCGCCGAACGCCTGGGCCTCGCCGTTGACCTAGGCCGTCGCTCCGAGTCGCGGGCGACGGGCGAGGTGATCCGGGCGGCGATGGCGGCCAAGTACGACCGCATGGTCATGCCGCACTCGAAGGCCGACTTCCGCTTCCGCATCGACCAGATCTACGTCCCGCGCACGTTGCGCCTCGGCGACGACTCGATCGCTGAGGACGAGTTGCGGGATCGCCGGTTCGTCGTGGTGGGAAACCCCGGCGCGGGCAAGAGCACGTTCATCCGCCGGCTGCTGCGCTGGACCGAGTCGGTGCCGTTGCTGGTGCAGCTCAAACAGCACCAGCGGTTGACGGACGACTTCGTGACGATCATCGCTCACGAGCTGCGGACGGTGACCCAGCGCGTCGAGTCGCGGCAGCACGTCGCCGACCTGCTGGACGCGGGCGAGGCGTTGGTGGTGTTCGACGGGCTGGACGAGGTCGGCGACATCCAGGCGCGGCGTTCTGCGGTGGCAGCGATCGAGTCCTTCGTCGCGAGGTTCCCGTTGGCACGAGTCGTCGTGACGTGCCGGAAGGAGAGCTACCCGGCCGCCAAGCTCGACGCCGGCACCTTTCCGGTCTGCTTCCTGCCTGACTTCGAACCCCACCAGGTCGAGCGGTACGTCCGGACCTGGTTCGCCCTCGTGCACGCGGAGAGCAGGATCAGGGGGTTTCTTCAGGACAGCGAACATCTGACCGACCTGCGCTCGAACCCGTTGATGTTGTCGTTGCTGTGCATGCTCTACCAGAGCGAGGGCTACATCCCGGAGAACATGGCGGACGTCTACCGCGAGTGTTCCGAGCTGATGTTGGTGCGGTGGGACGCCATCAGCCAGGTCCCGTCGGTGCTCCGGTCGGTGAAGCTGGCGAAGTTCCTGGTGCAGGAGCTGGCGCAGCACTTCTTCTTCGAGTTGGACGGGCGAGGTGACGAAGGCGAGAAGACGCTGGAACGACTCGTCGTCGCCCATCTGCGGGAACGCGAGGAGGAAAGCACGCAGTCCTACCACCAGCAGGCGCGGGAGTTCCTGGACTACTGCGCGGACCGGGCCTGGGTGCTGACGCAGGTCGGCACGTCGCTGGAGGGGGAGCGACGGTTCGGGTTCACGCACAGGACTTTCATGGAGTACTACACGGCTTGCCACGTGCTGCGCACGTCCTCGACCGCGGAGAAGATCGTCGACCGCCTGCTGCCGATGATCCTCTCCGGCAAGAGCGAGGTCGTGCCGCAGATCGCGTTGCAGTTGTACGACATGCAGCAGGCCGATGGCGCGGACACCTGTGTCGGGTTGATGATGGCGAAGGCCAGGGACTCACTGGCCGCGGTGAGCTTCTGCGTGACGTTCCTGGAGCACGACAACCTGCTCCGAGAATCGACGGACGCACTTCTGGAGAGTGCGTTCGAACTGTTGGGGGCCAGTGGTGACGGAATGCTCTTCACGGCTCTCGGAGAGCGGGGCGCGGCGAGACGTGAGCGCATCGACCGAGTGGGTCGTGCGGTGCTGGCCAGAACTGCCGCCGAGCCGGGTACCGATCTCAGGCTGGGCGCCGCGATGGTGGTGCGCGATCGGTCGACCGTGTTCGAGACGGCCTTGGGAGAAGTGCGGCACGAATACCTGCTCCCCAGGCAGTTCGTCCGGCAATACGGGCCAGAGGCGCTGATCTGCGCCCGCCTGCCGGGTGCCCCGGGCTATCTGCCGGGGCCCGCGGTGAAGGCGTGGGTGGACGGCTTCTACAGACACCCGGCGCTCGAGCATCTCCTCGATTGCTGGGATCAGGTGCTGCCTCTCCCCGCTTCCGCGCTACCCGTGATCAGGTTGCCCGTCCGCCTGGACATCGTGCCTTCGTCCGGCTCCATCGCGCTGGTGTTGATGATCGAGGCGGCGACGGCCGATCCCAGTCCTGAGCTGGCCGAGCGGCTGATCAAACGTTGCTGGACTCGCGCGGAGTTGCGGCTCGTCGAGGAGTTGCTGCGGCGGTGGGGAAGGGGAGAGGTGGCGTTCGTCGACCCCGATCGGTGAGGATCGGCCGCGTGGATCCTTCGCAGCAGGACGCTGAGTCGTACCGCGACAGACTGGGGCTGCGCGGGGACGTGCGCCGGTTCGAGGACGGCTCGTTGCCCGTCTTCGCGATCGGCGACGACCTGGTGCTGAAGCTGTTCCCGCCGGAGCACCACGACGAGGCACTCGTGGAAGCCGCGGTCATGGCGGCGCTGCAAGGCAAGTTGCCGACACCGAAGCTGCACGCGACCGGACTGCTGGACGACTGGGCGTACGTGCTGATGTCGAGACTGCACGGGAAAGAGCCCACAACACCGCACGTCGAGGTCAGCAGGCAGGTCGGCGAGATGTTGCGGATGCTCCATGCCGTCAAGGCGCCGGACGTCGTCGGGCCGGGGGACTGGGCGGCGTTCGTGCAGAGGCAGCGGGCCGGATGCGTTGAGCTGCAACGGAAGCGCGGGCTCGAAGACAGGTGGCTGGAGCAGATCCCCGATTTTCTCGACGAGGTGGAGTTCGAGGACGCAAAGCCGGTGCTGCTGCACACCGAGGTGATGAGTGCGCATCTGTTGTGGCGGAACGGGAAGCTCACTGGGCTGTTCGACTTCGAGCCGGCCATGTGCGGGGCGTTCGAGTACGAGTTCGCGAGTGTCGGGCTGTTTGTGACGAAAGGCGATCGGGAGTGCTGGCGGGCGTTGGTCGAGGGGTACGGGAGGGTGCCGGACGCGCGCAGGGTGATGGCGTACGCGCTGTTGCACGTTTACTCGAACATGCCGGTCTACCTGCGGGGGATGCCGAGAGGGGAAACGTTCGAGGAACTCGCGGAGCGGTGGTTCGGGGGCTGAGTGAGCCAACCGGTTGTATCGGTGATGGATCTGGCGGACCACTCCGTAGAATGGACGAAACGCGAGAGGAGGTCGTCCATGACGCAGGCCTACGTGGTGCGGTACGTCGGCGGTCCCCTCGACGGCAGGGTCGATTCGCTGCCGTCCACGCCGGAGGACCCCAAGCAGACGGTGACGTACGTGCACCTGCACGGCGGGCCCAAGATCGTGCACGTGTACGACCTGTCGTACGCGGTCGAGTACGGGTGTGAGTATCGCCTGCGGGTCGAAGAGGTCGAACGCGCCGAAGAGTCGTGAGAGCGCTCCCACGCCTTAGATGATCTTGCTGCCCACCCTGTGAACGGAATTGTCGGGGGTGTAGGGCATGCTGGGGCACAGGTGTTCGAACGGGGAGGCAGCGCGATGGCGAAGAAGAGCGGGCTGTCGGCGGAGGACGTCGTCAACCTGCGCTCGCAGTTGGACGAAGGCAGTCAGCCGATGGTGTGGTTCACGGCGGCCGCGGTCGGCATGGAGGAGGGCAGGTCGGCCAAGCTGCTGGCCGTCAGCGACCCTCCCGAGGGCGATTTCATCCAGGTCCGGCCCACGGGGTCGAAGGACGAGATGTTCCTGTCCCCGGCGGAGTTGACGCTGGAGAAGCCGCCGCCCAGGAAGAAGCCGGCGACCCCACCGCCTGCGCCGGTGGAGGCGCCGCGAGAGACTGAGATCATTCACCCCTACGTTCCGGAGGCGCCGGTGAAGCCCGCGGCCCCCAAGCCGAAGCCCGCTCCCGCTCCTGTCGAGCAGACGCCGGCGCCCGCGCCGAAGCCCGCGCGCAAGCAGCAGCCGAAGGCCACCTTCCCCGAGGTCACGATCACGCTCGTGACGACCGGCGAGGGCGAGTGGGCCGTGGAGGTGCTCCAAGGCACCCGCCGGACGGTCAAGCCGACGTCGGTGCCGCCCGCCGCGGTGGCGCAGGCGTCGAAGCTGCTCGCGCCCGAGGTCGCCGAGATCGTCGAGGGCGTGCTGAACGCGGCGCGTGCTCAGCAGCTCGCCCGGGTGGAGCAGTTGCGGGCCGAATTGGAGGCCGCGCAGAAGGCTCTGGAAGACCTGGGCGCGTAGCGGCATCACGGGCTGCGACGCCCCGGTGGTTGTCCCCACGCGTTCGGGTGAGAGGGGTTCCCAGGGGTTGTGGCGGGGCGGACCGTGGGATGCGCGGAGGTCCCGCGCAGGTCCGGCTTGGAAGTACGGGGAGGCCCTGATGGGTACGTGTGGGTGCTGTTCCGGGTGCACGGGTCCCGGCTGCGGCTGCTGTTCCAGCTGCTGACACGGAGTTTCAGGGCGGGGAGCCAGGCGGGCTCCCCGCCTTTTTCGTAACCGAACGAGGGTTTCGGACGACGTTCAGGGCATGAAGATCGTTTACCGGGACAACCGCGACTTCCGGCACGAACCGCCCACAGAGGTGCCCGACCCGCGCGAGCCGGACACCGCAGAACCCGATCAGGGCGGGCAGACGGTGCCGTTCGTCGGCACCTTCGCGTCGATCAGGTAGTCCCGCGCCGCCGTCGTGGAGCACCCGGACGACCCCAGCGCGCCGTGCCCGCTGCCCTGCCACGCCACCAGCACCGCCCCCGGCAACCGCTGCGCCGCGTGCTCGGTGCCCGGCGCGGGGGTCGTCGCGTCGTTGGCCGTGCTCAGCACGACGACGGGCGGCGCGCTCTTCAGCGGGTCGACCTTCTCGGCCTTGGGCGGCACGAACGGGTTGCAGTGCAACAGCTGCCGCGCGAACAGGGCACCGAACATCGCGTGCTTCGTCGCCCAGTCGGCGGTGAGCGCCTTCACCCGGTCCGGTGGGATGCGGGTGGCCGTGTCGTTGCAGCCGATGATCAGCCCGGCGTCGAAGCGCGGCGGGTTCTCGTCGAGGTCGTTGACCACCGGGTCGAGGAACGCGAACAGCCCGGCGGCATCCCCACCACGAGCCTTCACGACGGCGTCGGCGAGCGCGGGCCAGCGGCTGCGGTCGGACAGGCCTTCGAGGATCGCGTTCAACGCCGACCCCGGCGTGAGATCGACGTAGTCGCCGCGCACCCGAGTGGTCCGCAGCTGCGTGAGCAGGGCGGCGACGTCCTCGCGCGGGTTGGCCAGCGCGCAGCCGCGGGTCTTGCAGTCGCGGGCGAACGCGTCGAACGTCGCCTCGGCCGCGATCGCGCGCGACTCCAGCACGCCGACCTGGTCGAGTGCGGGGTCGGGGGCGCCGTCGAGGACGGTGCGGCCGATGCGGGTCGGGTAGCGCTGCGCGTAGGTCGTGATCACCCGCGAGCCCTCGCCCAGACCGATCGCGTTGAGGCGTTCGGTGCCGAGCATCTCGCGCAGTCGTTCGAGGTCGGCGGCGGCCCGCCACGAGTCGAACGCCGTCAGCCTGCCTTCGAGGTCGAGCACGCACTCCTGCGACGCCTCGCCCGCGGCGACCACGAGGTTCGACTGCTCGGGCTCGGCCGGGTCGTACTCGACGAGCTGCGCGCGGGTCGCGTTCGGCACGCACGACATGCCGTCCGAACGGCCCGTGCCGCGCCGGTCCACGCCGATGATCGTGAAGGTGGTGAGGAGTTCCTTCGGCAACGACGCCGCGAGCCGCGCCGCCCGCAACGTGCCGGGCTCACCGCCGGGGTCGTTGACGACGACCAGCGCGCTCTTGCCGGTGCCGATGCGGGTCAGCGCGATGCCGAGCGTGCCGCGGCCGGGCCGTCCGGGCGGGTCGAGCACGGTCGTCATGCGCGCGCACTCGTACTTCAGGTCACCCTGGGGAGCGGTGTCACCGAAGCGGTCCTTCATCTGCTCGTTGCACTGGGTCCAAGGCAGCGAACTCGCCTTGTACTCGCCCAGCGGGGGCACGGGCTGCGGACCGGCGAGCGCGCTCTGGTCGACGGGCTGGTTCTCCTCGCCCTTGACCGCGATCACCGGCCGGATCGACGGACCCACGGTGCACGCGCTCAGCATGCTCACTGCCAGAAGGGCCAAGGCAGCGCGACGCACAGATTTCCTCACTCATCCACACTCCGAGATGCCGAGCCTCGCACGCGGTAGGTGAGCTAAACGTGAGACAGGATGGACGTATGGCTCACGCTGATCGGCTTCCCGCCGCACGCCTCATGGGCGGCATCCCGCCGACGGCACTGGTGCTGCTCGGCATCGTCAGCGTGCAGGTCGGCGCGGCGTTCGCGAAGCAGCTCTTCACCGTCGCCGGCTCGGCGGGCACGGTCACGTTGCGCCTGGTCATGGCCGCGCTGATCCTCGTCGCGATCTGGCGCCCGAGGATCAGGTTCGACCGCACGCTGATCACCGTCGCCGTCTACGGCGCGGTGCTCGCCGCCATGAACCTCTTCTTCTACGCCGCCCTCGCCCGCATCCCCCTCGGCGCCGCCGTCACGATCGAGTTCCTCGGCCCGCTCGCCGTCGCCGTCGCGGGGTCACGAAGGTGGCTCGACGGAGTGTGGGTGTTGCTCGCCGGCGCGGGAGTGGTGCTGCTGACCGGGTTCCAGGGCGGTCTGTTGTGGACGGGCGTGCTGTTCGCGCTCGCGGCGGGCGCGTGCTGGGCCGGGTACATCCTCGTGACGGCCAAGCTCGGCAGCCAGACGTCCGACGGCCAGGGCCTCGCGCTCGCGATGGTGGTCGGGGCGGTGATCGCGCTGCCGTTCGGGATCACCTCGGCGGGCACCGCGATGCTCGACCCGCTGATCCTCGCGGCGGGGTTCGCGGTCGCGCTGATGTCGTCGGTGATCCCGTACTCGCTGGAGCTGGAGGCGTTGCGGCGCATGCCACCGCGCGTGTTCGGCATCCTCATGTCGATGGAACCGGTCGTCGCCGCGATCGCCGGACTGCTGCTGCTCGGCGAGCAACTCAAACCGGCGCAATGGGTTGCCGTGTGTTGTGTGGTAATCGCATCGATCGGTGCGACACGAACGGCCAAGCCCGACGTCTAACGCGCCCGCAGTTCGCCCTTCAGCACGGACGCCACGTCGTACCGGGCCGGGATCTCCAGCTGGTCGTAGCGGCAGGACAGCGGTTCGCGGTCCGGCCGCCACCGCGCGAACTGGCCGTTGTGCCGCAACCGCACCGGCTGCTCGCCCTCGGTCTGGGTGTAGTGGATCTCCAGCACCCGTTCGGGACGCAACGCCACGTACTCGGCCTGCTTGCCGCGCCACCGGTTGATCTCGCCCGGAATCCGTTGCCCCGGCTGGGGATTCGCCCACGGGTGGTCGTCGCCGGTGGTGATCAACGGCGCGAGCTCGGCGGCCAGCTCACGGCGTTCGGCCGCCTTGAACGACCCGCAGACACCGATGTGGTGCAGCAGGTCGTTCGAGTCGTAGACGCCGAGCAGCAACGAGCCGACCGCCGTGCCGGGCTCGGTGTCCTTGTGCCAGCGCAGTCCCGCGAGCACGACGTCCGCGGTGCGCGCGTGCTTCACCTTGATCATCGACCGCTTGCCCGGCGTGTACGGCCCGTCCGACGGCTTGCCCATCACGCCGTCCAGCCCGGCACCCTCGAACAGCGTGAACCACTGTCGCGCCGTCTCGACCGACGTCGTCGCGGGCGTGATGTTCAGGCCCGGCAACTCGAGCAGCTTCTCGCGCCGCGCGACCGTCGGCGACTCCAGCAGCACGTCGGACCCGAGCGCCAGCAGGTCGAACGCGACGAACGTGGCCGGCGTCGACTCCGACAGCAAAGCCACCCGCGAGGCCGCCGGGTGGATCCGCTCGGACAACGCGTCGAAGTCCAGCTCCTCGTTCTTCGCCACCACGAGTTCGCCGTCGACGACGACGCGGTCGGGCAGAACGTCCAGCATGGACGCGACGACCTCGGGGAAGTAGCGGTTGAGCGGCTTCCCACTGCGCGACTGCAACAACACCTCGTCGCCCGCGCGGAACACCACGCACCGGAACCCGTCCCACTTCGGTTCGAAGAACAGGTTCGCGTCGTCCGGGATCCCGTCCACCGCGGTGGCGAGCATCGGCTGCAGCGGTGGTGTCAGCGGTAGGTCCACGCGCCCATCCTGCCTCTTCAGCTGGAATTCCGCCGCTGATACCGCATCAACAACACGTCGTCCGCACGCAGCACCGACGCCAGCGCGAGGTCGACCGGCGGGATCACCGCGCCGTGCGCGATCCGCGAGGAGTCGCCGACCGCGAGCACCGGCGCCACCGTCAGGTTCAGCGCGTCGACCAGCCCCTCGGCCACCATCGACCCGAACAGCCTTGGACCGCCTTCAAGATTGATCTTGCGCAGGCCGCGTGCAGCGAGAGCGTCCACCGCGACCTTCAGGTCCACCTCGGTCTCGCCCGCGATGATCACGTCGGCGGGCAGGTCCGGCAGCTTCGCGGCCTCGGTGGTGATCACGATCGGCGGCACGGCCGTGTCGGTGAACAGCGGCAGGTCCGGCGTCAGCGACCCACGTGACGTGACGACGGCGATCGGTAACGGCCGATCGCGCTTCGCGCCCCGGTAGCCCTCGATCAGCACGGTCGCGGCCCCGACCAGCACGACGTCGGCGAGCTCCCGGCCGAGCAGGTAGACCTGCCGGTCCGCGGGCGACCCCAGCCCGGCCGACCGCCCGTCGACCGACACCGCGCCGTCCACGCTGGACACGAAGTTCGCCGTCACCCACGTCCGATCCGGCGGGTAGTCGTACAGCGACGCCAGAGCTGTGTCGGTCATCTCAACGCCCGGTGAGGGCCACAACATCTCCACTGAGCCATCCCATCACGCCGATAAGCTCCCGGCATGCGCTTGTCCGACCGGGATCCCCAGGTCAGCCCCGACGAACTGATCGAGAACCTGGTACCGCCGCCGAGGTTCGGCTCCGTCAGCTTCGACACGTACATCCCGAACCCGGACGAGCCGTCGCAGGCCGCCGCCGTCGAGGCCGGCCGCCTGTTCGCCGCGCGGGTCAGCGTGAAGCGCAAGAAGTGGTCGCTGTTCGGCTCCCGCGACGACGAGCCCGGCAAGCTCGGCCTCTACCTCGACGGCGGCTTCGGCGTCGGCAAGACCCACCTGCTCGCCTCGCTCTGGCACGCCGTTCCGGGCCCGAAGGCGTACGGCACGTTCGTCGAACTGACGAACCTCGTCGGCGTCCTCACGTTCCCCGAAGCCGTGAAGCGCCTCTCCGCGCACAAGCTGCTCGCCATCGACGAGTTCGAACTCGACGACCCCGGCGACACCATGCTCGTCACCCGCCTGATCAAGGAACTGACGGCGCACGGCGTGCACATCGCCGCCACCTCGAACACCCTGCCCGACAAGCTCGGCGAGGGCCGGTTCGCCGCCGCCGACTTCCTGCGCGAGATCCAGTCGATGTCGTCGAAGTTCGACATCGTCCGCGTCGACGGCCCCGACTACCGCCACCGCGGCCTGCCTGACGCCCCCTCACCGATGTCAGAGGGTGAATTGGTTGTTAGAGCCTCTAACACGGACGGCTCGACGCTCGACGACTTCGACGAGCTGTGCACGGCGCTCGCCCGCATCCACCCGTCGAAGTACGGCAGGCTGCTCGACGGCGTCACGGCCGTGCACCTCAAGAACGTCAAGCCCGCGCCCGACCAGAACGTCGGGCTGCGGCTCGTGGCGTTCGGCGACCGCCTCTACGACCGCGACATCCCGGTCGCGGTGTCGGGGCAGCCGCTGTCGGAGCTGTTCACCGAGGAGATGCTGCGCGGCGGCTACCGCAAGAAGTACCTGCGGGCCGTCAGCCGATTGGTCGCGCTGAGCCGTCAGTGACCTGACCAGGCCAAATCGTGTCCGCTGGCGCGCCACGCTCGGCCTGTGGATGGAGCGGGAACCAAAACGGGCGTTCGCGCGTTGCGTCAGGAGGAATCGCGCGGGGGAGCGGTGGCACAGCCGCAGCCGCCGGGTGGTCGTGCCAGAGCGAGGTGGCATCGACCGAGCCGTTCAGCACGGCCTCGACGTCGACCGAGGCGTGCCACGCGTCGGCCGCCTACCGCCACCGGGCCGCGCCGGGATGGTTGCCGCGAGCGGTCTCGGCGTGGGACTGGGTACCGCGTTCGGCGGCGATCGCGCCCCTCAGCTGTTCGGCGGACGCCAGGTCGACCATCAGCTGCCGGGTCGCGGTCGACCCGGCCAGCCGGACGGCGAGGGCGTCGCGCAGTACTCGGCCCGCTGGTGGTCGCGCGGTGCGACGGCGATGACACCGGTGCCGGCCCAGGTGAACAGCCACGCGAGCAGCACCTGGAACGGCCCACAACGCTCGTTCGGCGAGCCGGGCCCACAGGGTGTCGCCCACGAGCGACTCGGAGGGCCGCACCAGGTCCGCGATCGTCAACGGGGTGCGCACGGCGGGCTCGGTCAGCAGGCCGCGCGACGGATCCCCGTTCACGAAGTGACCGAACTCGTGCCCCAGCAACGCCACTCGCTGCTGCGGCGTGAGGACGCCGAACATCGGCAGCCCGATCGTCAGGGTCCGGCGCCGCAGCCAGCCGTGGGTGAACGCTGAGGCGTTGAAGTCGGCGTCCAGCGCGACGTGGTCCCGCAACTGGGTGCCGACGGTCGCGGCGACACGGTCGAGCAGCGCGAACAACGTCGGCGCGTCGTCGCGGCGCAGCTCGTGCCACGAGTCGGGCGCGCTCCCCAGTCGAGGTCGCAGCGCCCACGCCACCAGCAGCACCGGCACCCCGGCGACGATCGGGAAGAACGACGGGAAGTCGTGCGTCACGAGCCACCCGCCCAGCACGGCGAGTTCGGCGACCAGCACCACGAGCACCACCGAGAGGCCGATCAGGGCGACGCGCGCGGCGACCCAGTGCGGGCGGGTCCGTGGCGTGGCATCGGTATTCGGGCGGCCTCGCGGCCCGTGCGTTCACACCACACACACGCCTCCGCCGGGGTCCCCCAGTTTCAAGGTTAGTCAGCTGGACCGACACTCCGGGCGATCTTCGCGGTGCGCCGACGGTGTGAAGCAGGGGAAAGGCGAGTTTGACTCCGGAGGCGTTCGAGTATCCACTGAGTGGCGGGCGGGAATGATGACGTCCCGACGTCTTCCGGAGGCACCCATGCTGAGTGAAGCCGAACGCCGCTCGCTCGAGGAGATCGAGCAGCGGTTGCTGGCGGACGAGCCCAGACTCGCCCGAACGATGAACCGCCAGGTGCGGCCCTGGTTGTTCTACTCCCTTCTGCTGGTGTTCGGCGGCCTCACGGTGCTGCTCACCGTGATCAGCGCGTTCGGCCCCGCCTTCCAGTGCCTGCTGGTGACGGCCGGTGTGCTGGTGTACCGCAGGTTCCCGCTGCGCCTGAGGTAGCCGGAAACTCGCTGGCGCCGGGCCTCAGGTTCCCCGACCATCTCCGGCGTGGGGTATCTGGAAGCGAACGGGCTCGCGTACGCCCTGCCTGACGGCAGGGAGCTGTTCCGCGACGTCTCGTTCAAGGTGAGCGGTGGGACCGTGGTCGCGCTCGTCGGCGCGAACGGCGTCGGCAAGACGACGTTGCAGCGGATCCTGTCGGGAGAGCTCGTCCCGAAGCAGGGCAGCGTGCACGTGCAGGGCGGGCTGGCGGTGATGCCGCAGTTCATCGGCTCGGTGCGGGACGAGAGCCTGGTGCGGGACCTGTTGCTGTCGGTGGCGCCCGAAGCACTCCGGAACGCGGCGCGCGAACTCGACGACGCCGAACTGGCGTTGATGGACACCGACGACGAAGCTGCCCAGATGCGCTACGCCAACGCCCTGACCAGCTACGGCGAGGCGGGCGGGTACGACATCGAGGTCCTCTGGGACACCGTGACCGTCGCCGCGCTGGGGCTGCCGTACGACCGGGCCCGGTTCCGCGAGGTGCGGACGCTCTCCGGCGGCGAGCAGAAGCGGCTGGTGCTGGAGACGTTGTTGCGCGGCCACGAGCAGGTGCTGCTGCTCGACGAGCCCGACAACTACCTCGACGTGCCCGGCAAGCGCTGGCTCGAGGAACGCCTCAAAGCCACCGACAAGGCCGTGTTCGTCGTCAGCCACGACCGTGAGCTGCTCGCGAACGCCGCCACGCACGTCGTCACGGTCGAGGCGCACTCCGCGTGGACGCACCCCGGCTCGTTCGGCACGTGGCACGACGCTCGCGCCAAACGCATCGAGAAGCTCAAAGAAGATCATCGCCGGTGGAACGAGGAGCACGCACGGCTCAAGGAACTGGTGCGCACGCTCCAGGAGCAGGCCAAGTTCTACGAGTCGATGAGCTCCAAGTACAGGGTGATGGTCGGCAGGTTGCAACGGTTCGAGGACGCGGGCCCTCCGCCGGAGATCGCGACCGACGAGAAGGTCACCCCCCGGCTGAAGGGCGGCCGCACCGGCGTTCGCGCGATCACGTGCGAGCAGCTGGAACTGACCGGGCTCATGAAACCGTTCTCGCAGGAGATCTTCTTCGGCGACCGGGTGGCGGTGCTGGGCTCGAACGGCTCGGGCAAGAGCCACTTCCTGCGGTTGCTCGGCGGCGACAGCGTCAAGATCACGGGTGACTGGAAGCTCGGCGCACGGGTCGTGCCCGGCCTGTTCGCGCAGACGCACGAGCACCCGGAGTGGCTCGGCCGCACGCTCGTCGACATCCTCTGGCACGGCGAGGGGCAACGCGCGGGCAAGGACCGGGGCGCGGCCATGTCGGTGTTGCAGCGCTACGGCCTGCACCACGCGGGCGACCAGCGGTTCGAGAACCTCTCCGGCGGCCAGCAGGCGCGGTTCCAGATCCTGCTGCTGGAGCTGTCCGGAGCGACGTTGCTGCTGCTCGACGAGCCGACCGACAACCTCGACCTCGCGTCGGCGGAGGCGTTGCAGAACGCTTTGAACGACTTCGAGGGCACGGTCGTCGCCGTGACGCACGACCGGTGGTTCGCGAAGTCGTTCGACCGGTTCCTGCACTTCCGGGCGGACGGCAAGGTGTCCGAAGTGGACGAACCGGTCTGGACCTAGCGACCTAGAGTTCCCAGGAGACGAACGCGCCGTCGTCGATCGACCCGCCCGCCTTCCGGTAGGTGGCCTGCGCCGCCGCGTCACCCGCGGCGGTGCCGGTCCACATCGCGTAGCAACCCCGTTCCGCCGCCAGCGTCCTCAACGCCTCGACCAGCGCCGTTCCGATGCCGCGGCGCAGGAACGCGTCGTCCACCCCGAGTTCGTAGAGGAACATCTCGGTGCCCTTGTCGGGGTGCGTGGTCTCGACCCCGGACACGAACCCGGCCGGTTCCTCGCCGACGTACGCGATCAGCAGGTGGCTGTGATCCTGCGCCAGGAACCGAGCGGTCGCGTCCGGCTTCGGCGGCGCGTCGAACAGGTGCGCGGCGGCGAACACGTCGTCGGAGGAGGCGGCGCGGCGGATCTTCATACCGTCAGGCTAAGCAATCTTGGTGTTCATCTCCGTGCGGTAGAACCACTGGCGTGTCGGTCGACGCCTACTGCGAACGCCTCGGGCCCGGGCTCTGGGCCGAGCCGCTCAACGCTCGGCGTCGGGCACGTGCTCGACGTCGGTACGCCTCATCTCGTGTCCGAGGCGATCATTCGACGTGCGCGGGCAGCTTCCCGTTCTTGACCAGCTTCGTCAGCTCGTCGTGGTCGGCCTCGGTCTGGTCGGCGTAGTCGAACGCGTACTTCGCGAACGCCTCGTCGACGTCGTCGCCGTCCCCGTTCTGGAAGTACCCGGCGAGCAGCCGCGGGTCGAGTGAGCGGGTGTGCGCGCGGGCCAGCAGCGCTCCCGCGAACCGGCCGTAGTCGTCGAGGTCGTCGCGCTTCAAAGTCGTCGCGTCGATCTCGCCCTTGCGGTTGCGGAACTGCCGCACGATGAAGTGCCGGCCCTCGATCGTCGTCCAGCCCAGCAGGATGTCCGTCTCGGCCTGCACGAGCCGCGCGCCGTGCACGATCCGCTTGCCCTCGTGCTTGGACGCCGGTACGTCGAGGAACGGCTGCAACGCCGACGGACGGGCCTCCTTGGCCTGGAGCACCAACGCCTCCGAGCCGTTGCCGTGCAACAGGATCAGGTAGTTGCGCAGGCCGACGCTGCCGGTGCCGACGACGCGGAACGCCACGTCCGACACGCCGTAGCGCATGATCAGGTTGGTCCGCGACTCGCGCAGGGTGTCCACGTAGGACGGCAGCGCGGCGATCACGGCGGCCTTGGTCGGGGGAGTGGCCTCGGTGAACGTCGGCGGGTTCGTCACGAACCGCCACTTCTCTCCGTCGTGCGCGGTCCACTTCGCGGCGAACCGGGCGCTGGTGTTCTTGCGCGACTTCTCGGCGGCCTTGGAGAAGTCGTTGATCAGGTCGTCGGCCTTGACCTTCGACAGCGTCGACTCGTCGCCCAGGGCGCTCCACGAGTCCATGAACGGGATCTCCGCGAGGTGCCGGATCGCACCCCGGTACGCGCGCACGGCGTCCTCGGCGGCGTCGCGGCAGCCCTTGTCCGACACGCCCCCGACGCGGCCCGCGAGCACCAGCGAGGCGACGAGCCGTTTGAGGTCCCACTCCCACGGGCCGGGCAGCGTCTCGTCGAAGTCGTTGATGTCCATGACGATCTGGCCCTCGGGCGTGCCGTAGAGGCCGAAGTTCGCGGCGTGTGCATCACCGCACAACTGAGCGTGAAGTCCCGTCGAGCACCCGGCGGCCAGATCGCCCGCCTGCAGGCCCGCCGAGCCGCGGAAGAACGCGAACGGGTTCTCCAGCATCCGCCCGACCCGCAACGGGATCAGGTGCTCGATCCGGCCCTCGTTGCTGGCACGCATGAACTCCAGCACCGACGGGCGTGAGGACGCGAGCGACATCGCGCGGTGCGCCTTGAAGTCCACTGAGGACCGCAGTGCGCGCCCCTCCGCGTAGACCTCTTCCGGCTCAACCCATCTGCCCAAAGCGGCAGCGGCCTCAGCACGCACGCGTTCACCCATAGGTGTCATGATGCATGCGGCGGACGGGCAACGTGGCCCGTCCGCCGCATTTGTGACCTGGCTACGAGGGAAAATCCCCCTAAACGGGACGAACGACGTCCGCGATCGCCCGCACGCCAAGATCGATCTCGTCGCGGGTGATCACCAACGGCGGTGCGACGCGCAACGTCGACGCGTGCGTCTCCTTGCACAGCACCCCGCGCGCGGCCAACGCCTCGGACGCGGTCCGGCCGACGGGGCCACCCGGCGCGATCTCGACACCGGCCCACAGGCCGCGCCCGCGCACCTCGGCGACGCCGGACCCGACCAGCTTGCCGAGTTCGGCGTGCAGGTACGCGCCCATCTCGCGCGAGCGCTCCTGGAACTCGCCGGTCGCGAGCAGCCGCACGACCGCACGGCCGACCGCGCAGGCGAGCGGGTTGCCGCCGAACGTCGACCCGTGCTCGCCCGGCTTGAGCACGCCCAGCACGGCCTTCGACCCGACCACCGCGGACACCGGCAGGATGCCGCCGCCCAGCGCCTTGCCGAGCGTGTAGAGGTCGGCGCGCACGCCCTCGTGGTCGAGCGCGAACAGCTCACCGGTGCGGCCGAGGCCGGACTGGATCTCGTCGGCGATCATCAGCACGTTGTTCTCGTCGCACAGGCGGCGGATGCCCGCGAGGTACCCGGCGGGCGGCACGACAACGCCGGCCTCGCCTTGGATCGGCTCCAAGAGCACGGCGGCGGTGCGCGGGGAGATCGCGGACTCGATCTCGTCCAGCGCCCCGTACTTCACGACCTTGAAGCCCGGCGTGAACGGACCGAAGTCGTTGCGCGCGGTGTCGTCGGTCGAGAACGACACGATCGTCGTGGTGCGGCCGTGGAAGTTGGACCCGGCGACGATGATCTCGGCGGTGCCCTCCGGCACGCCCTTGACCTGGTACGCCCACTTGCGCGCGACCTTGATCGCGGACTCGACGGCTTCGGCGCCGGAGTTCATCGCGAGGACCATCTCGGTGCCGGTGAGCTGGGCGAGCTCACGGCAGAAGAGGCCGAACTGGTCGTGGTGGAACGCGCGGCTCGTCAGCGTGACGCGGCCGAGCTGCTCGACGGCGGCGGCCACCAGGGCGGGGTGCCGGTGGCCGAAGTTGAGCGACGAGTAGCCCGACAGGAAGTCCAGGTAGCGGCGTCCCTCGACGTCGGTGACCCACGCGCCCTCGCCGTGCGAGATGACCACCGGCAGCGGGTGGTAGTTGTGCGTGCTCCACTCTTCGTCCATCGAGACGTAGTCCGCGCTGGTGGTGGTCTTGTGCTCAGCGATGGCGGTCATCCTCCAAGGCTAGGGGCGTCGACAAGCGATTTCGACCGCCAAGCATTGCGCACTGCCTCAGTTCGTTGCAGACATTCACCTATCGGTGGTGTTTTGTTGCACAGCGGGCGGAATCGGCGGTGAATCGCTACGGTCGGGGGATGGCCAAGAAGTCGGTTCGTGACGCCCTTCGGCTCGACGAGGTGGATCTGTCCACCCTCGACCCGGCAGGCCGTCCCACCGGTCCCAAGAACAAGAAGGAGGCGGCCGAGGACATCGCCGCCACCGGGATCGAGCTGGACGCCCTGCAGGAGGCGCTCTACGCGGAGAACTCCCGTTCGGTCCTGCTCGTGCTGCAGGGCATGGACACCGCCGGCAAGGGCGGCGTGGTCAGCCACGTCGTCGGCCTGGTGAACCCGCAGGGCGTGCGGATCGCGTCGTTCAAGAAACCGACTCCCGCCGAACGTCGTCAGCACTTCCTCACCCGCATCCGCAAGGTGCTGCCCGAGAAGGGCCGCATCGGCGCGTTCGACCGCTCCCACTACGAGGACGTCCTCGTCCCCCGAGTAGAACGCCTGCTCACGGCGGCGGAGATTCGCGGGCGTTACAAGGAGATCAACGCCTTCGAGAAGGAGCTCGCCGACTCCGGCGTCGTGCTGGTCAAGTGCTTCCTGAACATCTCGCCCGAGGTGCAGAAGGAACGGCTGCTGGCGCGCCTGGACGACCCGAAGAAGCACTGGAAGTACAACCCGGCCGACATCGACTCGCGGTCGAAGTGGTCGAAGTACCAGGACGCGTACACGCAGGCGCTGAAGAACTGCCACGAGGTGCCCTGGTACGCCGTGCCGTCGGACCGGAAGTGGTACCGGAACTGGGCGATCAGCCGGTTGCTGCTGGAGACGATGCGCGAGATGGACCCGAAGTTCCCGCCGCCCGTCTACGACATCGAGGCCGAGAAGGCCCGGCTGATCTCCGCCGACCCGTTGCGGTAGACGCAATCTTGATTGCACCTATTGCCTGACCGCAGTGGTCTAGGCCAGTGTGGGCTGCGCCGCCGCCGCGAAGTCAGACCGGAGGTGTGCAGTCGTGGGTGTAGATCGGCGACGTTTTCTCGGAGCCATGGGCGTAGGAGCTGGACTGCTGATGACCGGAGGAACCGCTGAAGCGGCCGCCGCCACCCGGAGAGTGTTCTTCGGCGCCTACACCACCTGGAGCGGGGGCGCGAAGGGCATCGGCATCGGCACCTACGACTCGGTGTCCGGGCAGCTGAAGACGACCGGCGTGATCAACGGCGTGGTCAACCCGTCGTTCGTGATCGAGTCGGCCGACGGCAGGTTCCTCTACGCCGTCAACGAGAACACCAAGGGCGAGGTGACCGCGATCAACGCGGCCACCCTCAAGGTGATCAACAAGCAGGCGACCGGTGGTGCGGACCCGTGCCACCTGACGCTCGACCCGTCCGGGAAGTTCCTGATCACGGCCGACTACTCGTCCGGCTCGCTCAGCGTCTTCCCGGTCAACGCCGATGGCAGCCTCGCCGCTCGCACGCAGAAGGTGCAGCACAAGGGGTCCGGGCCGAACAAGGAACGCCAGGAAGGCCCGCACGCGCACCACATCGTGTTCGACCCGGCCGGCAAGTACGCGGCGGCGGTCGACCTCGGCGCCGACTCGGTGTTCGTCTACTCGTTCACCGGCGGGAAGCTCGTGCAGGTCTCGCAGGCCAAGGTGAAGCCGGGCGCGGGGCCGCGGCACATCGCGTTCGCGCCGGACGGCAAGACCGCGTACGTGGCGAACGAACTCGACTCGACCATCGTGACCTGCTCGTACGCGAACGGGATCCTGACGCCGGGGCAGGTGCTCAAGACCGTTCCGTCGAACAGCCCGACGAACTACCCGGCCGAGGTGCTGGTCTCCGCGGACGGCAGGTTCGTGTACCTGTCGAACCGCGGCCACGACAGCGTCGCGCTCTTCGCGGTGAACGCCACGGGGCTCACGATGGTCGGCACGACGGCGGTCGGCGGCAAGTACCCGCGGCACATCACGTTCGACCCGACCGGGTCGTTGTTGTTCGCGGCCAACCAGAACTCGAACAACGTCACCTCGTTCAAGGTCGACAAGGCCACGGGCAGGCTGACCCCGTCCGGAACCGCTCTGCAGACCGCCATTCCGGTCTGCGTGCTGCCCACTCGACTGGGTTAAGCACCTTCTGGAACAACCGTCCACAGTGGTACTCCGGGCCGTATGGGTCTCATGGCTGGAGTACTGGCAATAGCGTTGATGGCGCCCGCGCCGATCGCTCCGGAGTACGTCGCACTCGGCGACTCCTACGCGTCCGGTGCGGGCGCCGGTTCCTATGTGGACGGCTCGTGCCGCCGCAGCTCGAACGCCTACCCGGCGTTGCAGGGCGCGGAGTTCCCGTCGTTCCGGTTCGTCGCGTGCAGCGGGGCGACGACCAAGTCGCTCAGGTCGCAGTTCCGGGCGCTCACCCCGAACACCACGTTCGTCACGATCACCATCGGCGGCAACGACCTCGGGTTCGTCGACGTGCTGACCACCTGCACGCTCAACGGCGACGCGGCGTGCTCGAAACGCGCCGCCGTGGCCGTCGACTTCATCGGCTCCCAGCTGCCCGCCCGGCTCGACTCCACCTACGCGACGATCAAACAAGCCGCGCCGCACGCCCAGCTCGTGGTCATCGGCTACCCGAGGCTGTTCACCCCGAACGACGGCTGCCGCACTCTGTCGGCCGTCAAACGCGCGGCCCTCAACGACGCCGCCGACCGGCTCTCGGACCAGATCGCGCAGGCCGCCGACCGGGCCGGGGCGCGGTACGTCGACGTCAGGGAAGCGTTTGCGGACCACGGTGTGTGCGCCTCCGACCCGTGGATCAACGCGCTGATCAACCCCACCAAGGACTCCTACCACCCGAACAAGGCCGGACAGGCCGCGTACTTCCGGGCGTTGACAGCCGCGCTTCGGTAAGTTCAGACTTACCGTTCGTGGAGACTTACCAAACGGCGTTCGCGGCGCTCGGCGATCCGACCCGCCGCGAGATCTTCACGCTGCTCGTGGCCGGACCACGGGCAGTGGGGGAGATCGCCGCCGTGCTGCCCGTGTCGCGGCCGGCCGTGTCCCAGCACCTCAAGGTGCTCAAGGAGGCCCGGCTGGTCCGCGTCGAGGCCCAGGGCACCCGGCGGAGGTACTCCGTCGACCACGTCGGGGTCGCGGCGATGCGCGACTACCTCGACGACGTGTGGGGTCAGGCTCTCGCGAACTTCGCTGCGGTGGTGGAGGAATCATGACGGAGGTCCGCAGGTCCGTACTGGTGAAAGCCGGTGCCGACCACGCGTTCAAGGTGTTCACGGAGAAGTTCGTGACGTGGTGGCCGGCCGCGCACCACATCGGCGAGGCGGAGTTGAAGGACGTCGTCGTCGAACCGCGCGAGGGCGGCCGCTGGTACGAGATCGGCGTCGACGGCGCCGAGTGCGAGTGGGGCGAGGTGTTGGCCTGGGAGCCGCCTTCCCGGCTGCTGCTGGCCTGGCACCTCGACGGTGACTGGGATTACGACCCGGACCCCGCGCGGGCGTCCGAAGTGGAGATCACCTTCACCGCCGAGGGCGACGGCACCCGCGTTGAGCTGGTGCATCGCCACTTCGAGCGGCACTTCACGAAGCCCGAAAGGGTCCGCGACGGCGTCAGCGGCGAGGGTGGCTGGGCGGGAATTCTGCTCGGCTTCGGGCAGGCGTTCGTGTGATCATGCGCGGGTGAGTTCTCTGAGGGAGGTCACGGCCACCCGGTACGTCACCCCGTTCCGCGAGGGCGGGTCGATGCCGGGCCTGGTCGAGGCCGATGACCTGGGCATGTACGTGGTGAAGTTCCGCGGCGCGGGGCAGGGCGTGAAGGTCCTGGTCGCCGAGATCGTCGTCGGCGAACTGGCGCGGCGGCTGGGCTTCCGGATACCCGAGATCGTCCTGGTGCACGTCGACCCCGAACTCGCCCGCGCGGAACCCGACCAGGAGGTCCAGGAACTCCTGCGCGCCAGCGGTGGCCTCAACCTCGGCCTCGACTACCTGCCCGGCTCGTTCGACTTCAACCCGATCGTGCGCGACCCCGGCGCCGAACTCGCCACGGAGCTGCTGTGGTTCGATGCCCTCGTGCTGAACGTGGACCGCAGCTGGCGCAACCCGAACATGCTGCTGTGGCACCGCGAACCGTGGCTGATCGACCACGGCGCCTCGCTGTACTTCCACTACTCGTGGAGCGAGGACCGGCCGGCCACCAAGGACTTCCGCTACGACTCGTCGGACCACGCGATGCTGCCCAACGCGGGTGCGGTGTCCGAAGTGGACGCAGAGATGGCCGCGAAGATCACCCCGGAGCTGCTCGACGAGGTTCTCGCACTCGTTCCGGACGAGTGGCTCGAAGGCGATCCGGCGGAACTCCGGCAGCGCTACAAGGACTTCTTCACCTATCGCCTGCAGAACCGCGGCTGGGTCGACTCGCTGGAGGCCGCGCGTGCCGCACGTGTTTGAGTACGCGCTGCTGCGGGCGGTGGCGCGGCAGGAGCGGGGCGAGTTCATGAACGTCGGCGTGATCGTCTACTGCGCGCCGCTGGACTTCCTGTGCGCCAAGACCTATGTGGACGGCGAGCGGCTGCGGGTGCTGGACCCGCACCTCGACGTCGAGATGCTCGAAAGCAGTCTGAAGCACCTGACGAACTCGTGCGCCGGGTCGGCCGAGGCCGGTCCGGTGAGCAGGACGACCGTCGGGCAGCGGTTCCGCTGGCTCACCGCGCCGCGCAGCACGATCGTGCAGACATCACCGGCACACACGGGCTGGACTGACGACCCGTCGGCGGAGGTCACGCGCCTTTTCGAGGCGTTGGTGCTGCCACCCCGGTAGGTTTCCTCGCAACCTGAGGCGGCGAACGACGTCCTCACTTGCAAAGCGAAACTGAAGCGATCGGGGTTGGCGACACATGAGCGCTGGGTATCACCACGGCTACCAGCAGCCGCGGCGTCCCATGCCGCCGCAGCGGCCGATGAAGAAGAAGAGGCGTCCGGGACGCGTCATTCTGGTGCTGCTGCTCGTCCTGGTTCTGGGCACCGTCGGGTTCGGGTTCTACGTGGACTCGACGCTGACGCGGATCAACGCGCTGCCGGACTACGAGGGCCGTCCGGCGGAGACGCCGGGCACCACCTGGCTGCTCGTCGGCTCGGACGCCCGCGAGGGGCTGTCGCAGGAGCAGAAGGACGCGCTGGCCACCGGTGACGCGGCCGGTCGGCGCACGGACACGATCATGATGCTGCACCTGCCGGACAACAGCGCGGCCAAGCCGGTGCTGCTGTCGATTCCGCGTGACTCCTACGTCACGATCCCGGAGAACGGCCGCAACAAGGTCAACGCCGCGTACGCGTTCGGCGGGCCGCAGCTGCTCGTGCAGACCGTCGAGGGCGCGACCGGCGTGCGGATCGACCATTACATGGAGATCGGCTTCGGCGGCTTCTCCGACATGGTCGACGCGGTCGGTGGCGTGGACATCTGCCTCGACGAGCCGATCAAGGACCCGCTGGCCGGCATCGACCTGCCCGCGGGCTGCCAGGAGCTCGACGGGCCGAAGGCGCTCGGGTTCGTGCGGACCCGTGCGTTCGCGACCGCCGACCTGCAGCGCGTGCAGAACCAGCGCAAGTTCCTCAACGCGCTCTTCGAGAAGGTGAAGAGCCCGGCGACGCTCGCGAACCCGTTCCGCGCCATCCCGCTGATGAACGCGGCGTCCGGGTCGGTCTCCATCAACGAGGACGACCACATCTGGCACCTGCTCAGCGTGGCTCTGAACATGAGCGACGCGACGAGCGGCACGGTGCCGGTGGGCGGCACGCCGACGGTGCCCGGTGCGGGCTCGGTCGTGCAGTGGAACAAGGAGAAGGCTTCTCAGCTCTTCGACCTGATCAGCAAGGATCAGCCGGTCCCCGCCGAGCTGATCGCGGTGCCGCAGTAGTCACTGCTTGACGGGCTCGGGAGTGGGCTCCGAGCCGGTCGAACCGGCCTCCTGCGCGATGCCTTCGAGCTCGCGCAGGAGGTCGTCGTAAATCGGTGTTGTGGACATTGGTCCCCCTCGGTTGCGGATCTTCCCCCGTTCAGGTGACGGGAGCTTACGCCTCTGTACCCCGTCCGTTCGCCAGATAAGCAGTTGAGACGCTAAATGTTGGCTAAAGCCACCTGGTGACCTGCCGTTATGTGCGGCCACCACATGTTGGTGACGCCGGGTGACGCCTACCGTTTCCGGTCATGTCGAGTGTCACGGGTCACAGCGCGTTGGTCACCGGAGCCGCGAGCGGCATCGGCCTGGCCTGCGCCCGCGCACTGGCCTCCTCCGGCGCCAAGGTCCACCTGGTAGATCGAGATCCGCAGGTTCTTCCTCTCGCTGAGGAACTGGGCGGGGTCGGGCACGTCGTCGATCTCACGGGGTCCGTCGCCGCGTTGCCGGACGAGATCGACGTCCTGGTCAACAACGCCGGCGTGCAGCACGTCGCGCCCATCCACGAGTTCCCCGCCGAGCGCTTCTCGGCGATGGTCGAACTCATGCTCGGCGCGGCGTTCCGGCTCACCCGGCACGTCCTCCCGCACATGTACGACCGGGGCTGGGGCCGGCTCGTGCACATCTCCAGCGTGCACGGCATCCGCGCGTCCGCGTTCAAGTCCGCCTACGTCGCCGCGAAGCACGGCCTGGAGGGCTTCTCCAAGGTCGCCGCGCTCGAAGGCGCCCCGCACGGCGTCACGTCCAACTGCGTGCAGCCCGGGTACGTGCGCACCCCGTTGGTGGAGAAGCAGATCGCGGATCAGGCGAAGGTGCACGGCATCGCGCCCGAGGACGTGACCGAGCAGATCTTCCTGCAACGCAGCGCGGTGAAACGGCTGATCGAGCCTTCCGAGGTCGCCGACGCCGTGCTGTGGTTGTGCGGCAACAGTTTTGTCACCGGAACGTCAGTGGCCGTCGACGGCGGCTGGTCAGCTCAATGAGGAGTTGTCGATGATCAAAAAAGTGGTAGGCGCCTCGCTCATCGGGACAACTGTCGAGTGGTACGACTTCTTCCTCTACGGGTCTGCCGCCGCGCTGGTGTTCAACAAGCTGTTCTTCCCGACCGCGGACCCGCTGACCGGCACGCTGCTCGCGTTCACCACGTACGCGATCGGCTTCCTGGCGCGCCCGCTCGGTGGCCTGGTCTTCGGCCACTTCGGGGATCGCTTGGGGCGCAAGAAGTTACTCGTGCTGTCGTTGCTGCTGATGGGTGGCGCGACGATGCTGATGGGCGTGCTGCCGACGTACGCGTCGGTGGGCGTGCTGGCGCCGTTGCTGCTGACCTTGCTGCGCCTCGTCCAGGGGTTCGCGCTGGGCGGCGAGTGGGGCGGGGCCGTGCTGATCGTGTCGGAGCACGGTGACCCGAAGCGGCGCGGGTTCTGGGCGTCGTGGCCACAGGCCGGGGTGCCGTGCGGGAACCTGCTCGCGACGGGCGTGCTGGCGGTGCTCGCGGCCGTGCAGTCGGACGCCGACTTCCTCGCGTGGGGCTGGCGGATCCCGTTCCTGCTCTCGGGTGTGCTGGTCGTGATCGGCCTGTGGATCCGGCTGTCGGTGTCCGAATCGCCGATCTTCCTGGCGGCCCAGGAGAAGCGCGCCAAGGAGCCCGTGCAGGAGAGGGCGCCCGCGCTGGAGTTGCTGAAGCACAACTGGCGCGAGGTGCTGATCGCGATGGGCGCGAGGTTCGCCGAGAACGTGTCCTACTACGTGATCACGGCGTTCATCCTCGTCTACGTCGTCACGGGACTCGGGCTGTCGAAGTCGGTGGGGCTCAACGCGGTGCTCATCGCCTCGGCGGTGCACCTCGTGACGATCCCGGTGTGGGGCCATCTCTCGGACAGGTTCGGCCGCAAGCCGATCTACCTGCTCGGGACGGTCGGCATGGCCGTGTGGATCTTCGTGTTCTTCGCGATGCTCGACACGAAGGACCCGGTGCTGATCACGGTGGCCACGACCGTCGGCCTGGTGCTGCACGGTGCGATGTACGGGCCGCAGGCCGCGTTCTTCTCGGAGTTGTTCGGCACGCGGGTGCGGTACTCGGGTGCGTCGGTCGGTTACCAGCTCGCGTCGATCGCGGCCGGTGCTCTCGCCCCGTTGATCGCGACGGCCCTGTTGCAGGCGTACGGGTCGTCGGCGCCCATCGCGGTGTACGTGGTGATCACGTGCGTGATCACGTTCGTGTCGGTGCTGCTGGCCCGCGAGACCCGTGGTGCGGATCTGGAGGAACGTGACAGGGTTGGGGTGTGACACGACGGCGTGAGGCCGAACTGGCGGCGTTGTTCGAGACCGCGTCCGAGCTCGCGGGCATGCGAGACCCGGACGCGGTGCTCCGCTCGATCGTGCGCAGAGCCCGGACGCTGCTCGGGACGGACGTCTCGTACCTGTCGATGAACGACCCGGCCGGCACCTACATGCGGGTGACGGACGGGTCGTTCTCGCCGTTGTTCCAGAAGGTCAGGCTCGGGCTCGGCGAAGGGCTCGGCGGGCTGGTCGCGCAGACCGCCCGGCCGTACGCGACGTCCGACTACTTCGCCGACGCCCGGTTCAACCACACCAACCCGATCGACTCGGCGGTGCACGACGAGGGCCTCACCGCGATCCTGGGCGTGCCGCTGAAGCTCGACTCGAAGGTCATCGGCGTGCTGTACGCGGCGGACCGGACCACGCGGGAGTTCCCGGCCGAGGAAGTGGCGCTGTTGCAGTCGCTCGCGGACCACGCGGCGATCGCGATCGACACGGCGTCGTTGTTCGCGACCATCCAGTCGCACAACGAGGCCATGAAACGGGCTGAGGAGGCGCACGACCGGTTGACGGACCTGGTGCTGCGCGGGGGTTCGTCGGCGGAGGTCGCGGCGGCGGTGGGGGAGTTGCTCGGCGGGCCGGTCGAGGTGCTCGACGCCGTGCCGCCCAACGCGGTGCGGGCCAACGGCCGGGCCGTGCTGCTCGGTGATCTGTGGGTGTGCGCGGTGCTCGCAGGATCGGAGCTGCTGGGCGGGATCGCGCTGGCGGGCCGTCCCGATCTGACGGACGCGGACCGGCGGTTGTTCGAACGGTCGGCGGCGGTGACGGCGTTGTTGTTGCTGCTGCGGCGGACCGTGGCCGAGGCCGAGAACAAGGTCCGCGGTGAGCTGATCACCGACATCCTGGACGGGCGGGACGCGACCGGGCTGGTGGCGCGGGCCCGGCGGGTCGGCGTGGAGCTGTCGGATCCGCACGTGGTGCTGGTGGCGGACGGGAACCTGTCCGGGGCGACGCACTACGCGTCCGTCCACAGGGGACTGGCCGGGGCGCGCGGGCGGGACGTCGTGCTGGCGTTGCCGTCAGCGTCGACGCACGTGGCGCGCGAGGTGGCCAAGGCGCTGGACGCGACGGTCGGGGCGTGCGGGCCTGTCGCCGGGCCGGTGGCGATCGCGGCGGCCTACGAGGAGGCGCGGCGGTGCCTGAAGGCGTTGCGGCAGCTGGGACGCGAGAAGGACGCGGCGACGTTGGACGACCTCGGGTTCGTCGGTGTGCTGCTGGGGGATCGCGCGGACGTCTCGGGGTACGTGCGGTCGGTGCTCGGGCCGGTGCTCGACTACGACACCGAACGCGGCACGGAACTCGTGCACACGCTGGAGGTCTACTTCCGCTGCGGCGCGAACCTCAGTCGCGCCAAGGCGGAGCTGCACCTCCACGTCAACACGGTCACGCAACGACTCGACCGGGTCACGTCGTTGCTCGGCGACTGGCAGTCGCCGGACCGCGTGCTGGAGGTGCAGCTCGCGTTGCGGCTACTTCGCCTGCAGGGCTGAGTTCTTCTCGACGGGGATCGCGTCGCCCGCGGCCGCGTCGGAGTTGCCGAACGGCTTGGCGATCAGCATGTACACCAGGCCGATGCCCACGACCAGGACACCGCTGAGGATCACGATGTAGTTGTCGTACCAGGGTGCGTCCGGGGTGCGCGGCCACACCATGTTCACCATCGCCGCGACGCCGTACGCGAGCGCCAGCACGTTGACGATCAGGCCCCACCGGCCGAGCGTGAACTCACCCGACGGCTGCCAGCCCTTGAGTCGCGCCCGCAGCGCCGCGAACACCACCATCTGGAAGCCCAGGTAGATGCCGAGCGTCGCGAACGACACGATCTTGTCCAGGGCGTTGGTGGACAGCATCGACGCGACCACGATGGCCGCCGGGATGACCCCGGCGAGGGCCAGCGCGTACGGCGGGATGTGGCGCTTCTTGTTGAACTGCGCGAGTGCCTTATGCCCGAACAGCATCTTGTCGCGAGCGTAGGAGTAGGTCAGGCGGGACGCGGCGGCCTGCAGCGACATCGTGCAGGACAGGAACGAGATCAGCACGACCGCGATCACGATCTTGTAGCCGACCGGGCCGAACGCGTTCGTGAGGATGTTCGTGACCGGGTCGGCGTCCTCGCCGGAGATGACCTTGCCGAAGTCCGGCACCGCGAGCAGCAGCGACAGGCACGCGAACGTGGCCGCCGCGCCGCCGATGTAGATGGTGCGGCGCATGGCCTTCGGGATGACGCGGCCGGGGTCCTTGACCTCTTCCGCGGTGTCGCCGCACGCCTCGAAGCCGTAGTACTGGTAGAGACCGATGATGCCGGCCGCGAAGAACGCGGGCAGGTAGCTGCCGGAGCCCTCCGCGCCGAAGCTGTCGAACAGCACGCCCAGGCCGTGCACGCGGTTGTCGACGAGCAGCCAGATGCCGACGACCAGCGCGCCGACGATCTCCGCGGCGAACCCGAAGATCGCGGCCCAGCTGAGCACCTTCGTGCCCGCGTAGTTGATCAGCGTCGACACCGCGATGATCGCGATCGCGCACAGCACGGTGTTGCCGACGTTCGCCGTGTACCCGAGAAGTGTGGCCAGATAAGGACCTGCGCCGTAACTGACGGAGGCGATGGTGACCAGCAGGGCGAGCATGTACACCCAGCCGGTCATCCACGCCCAGCGCTTTCCCCACAGGCGGCGTGCCCAGGGGTACACGCCGCCCGCCACCGGGTACTGCGCCACGAGCTCGCCGAAGATCAGCGCGACCAGGAACTGGCCGACGCCCGCGACGACGAAGCTCCAGATCATCGGCGGACCGCCCAGGGCCAGCGCGACACCGAACAGCGTGTACGTGCTGACCACGGGGGAGAGGTAGGTGAAGCCCAGCGAGAAGTTCGCCCAGGGACTCATGTCCCGCTTGAACTCCGAGGTGTAACCGAGATCCTTGAGCCTGTCTTCCGCTGTGGCTGTCATTTACGCCTCCTTGATCAGGTCCGCGGCGCGTTCTCCAATCATGAGGACGGTGACCATGGGGTTCACCGTCGGCATGGTGGGGAACACGGACGCGTCGACGACCCGAAGGCCTTCGAGTCCGAGAACTTTCAGGTCACCGTCCACAACGGACCCGATGGCGCACGTGCCGGCGGGGTGGTAGACGGTGTGGGCGGCCTTGCGGCCGTACTCCGACAGGGCCTCGTCGCTCGTGACGTCCGGGCCGGGCGCGATCTCCCGCTTGAGCCACGACTTCAGCGGCTCCTGCGCGGCGATCTCACGGGCGATCCTGAACCCGTCCACGAGCGTCTGCTCGTCGTAGCCGTCGGGGTTCATGAAGTAGCCGAAGTCGAGCTGCGGCTTCTCGGTGGGGTCGCTGGAGTTCAGCCACAGCCTGCCCTTGCTGTGCGGCCTGGGGATGTTCGGCGTCATGCAGACCCCGTGCTCCACCGCCGGGTAGCCGAGGCGTTCCGTGTTGGTGGTGAACGGGATCTGGTAGAAGTGGAACATCAGGTCCGGCCGCGGGTCGGACTCGTCGCGCCGGATGAACAGCCCGGCGTCGGAGTCCATCACCGAGTTCTCCGGCAACGGCTTCGTGGTCTCCCACACGATCACCGACTCCGGGTGGTCGAGCAGGTTCTCGCCGACACCCGGCAGGTCGTGCTTGGGCTCGATGCCGATGCTGCTCAGGTGTTCGGCGTCGCCGACGCCCGAGAGCATCAGCAGCCGGGGCGTGTCGATCGCGCCCGCGCAGAGCAGCACCTCCTTGTTGGCTTCGACGTAGCCCTTGTCGGTGTGCACGCCGATCGCGCGGGTGCCGTCGAACTCGATCTTGCTGGTCCACGTGTTCAGGAGCAGCGTGAGGTTCTTGCGCTCCAGGATCGGGTGCACGTAAGCGGTCGAGGCGCTGGAGCGCTGGTTGTTCTTCTCCGGGTGGTACGCGATGGAGAAGAAGCCCACGCCGTCCTGGAACGGCTTCGAGTTGAAGTTGTCGATCTCGGGGACGCCGGTGGCCTGTCGCGCGGACGCCACGAAGTCCTTCGCGATCGGGTTCCTGTCCTTCTCCACCACCGGGATGATGTTGAGCTGGACCTTGTCCCAGTACGGGCCGAGCGCGTCCCACGTCCAGCCGTGGCCCCAGTCGTCGAGGTCCTGCGGCAACGGCTGGAAGCAGATCAGCGTGTTGTGGCTGGAACACCCGCCGAGCACCTTCGCGCGGCTGTGCCGGATGTGCGAGTTGCCGCGCGGCTGTTCGACCGTCGGGTAGTCGTAGTCGTACTCGGTCTCGAGCAGGTTGATCCAGTTGCGCAGGTTCAGGATCTTCTCGTCACCGACGTCGGACGGGCCGCCCTCGATGACCGCGACCGTCACGTTCTCGTCCTCGGTGAGCCTGGCCGCGAGCACGCAGCCCGCCGTTCCGCCGCCGACGATCACGTAGTCATATGCGGTCACTTGGTGGAGTCCTTTCGCGCGAACCAGTTTTGGGCTGCCGGCTTGAGGTTCTGGTACACGTGCTTGGGCTCGGTGTACTCGTGCAGACCGGCGGTGCCGAGTTCGCGGCCGACGCCGGAACGCTTGAAGCCGCCCCACTCGGCCTGCGGCAGGTAGGCGCCGAACTCGTTGATCCAGACCGTGCCGTGCCGCAGCTTCTTCGCGACGCGCTGCGCCTTCTCCAGGTCCTGGCTCCAGACACCGCCGGCGAGGCCGTACTCGGTGTCGTTGCCGAGCATGATCGCCTCGTCCTCGGTGCTGAACCGCTCGGCCGTGATGATCGGGCCGAACGTCTCGTCCTGGACCAGCTTCATGTCCCTGGTGCAGTCCGCGTAGACCGTGGGGCGGAAGAAGAAGCCGTTCTGCAGCTCGGCTTCCTCGGGCCGCTTGCCGCCTGCCTTGAGGGTCGCGCCTTCCTGCTTGGCGACCTCGACGTAGCTCTCGACCTTCGCGCGGTGCTCGGCGCTGACGAGCGGACCGGACTCGGTGTCCTCGTCGAAACCGTTGCCCAGCTTGATGAGATCGGTCCGGCGCGTGACCTCGTTCACGAAGTCGTCGTAGATGTCGGTGTGCACGACGAGCCGCGTGCCGGACGAGCACACCTGGCCCGCGTGGAAGAACGCGGCGGTGAGCGCGTAGTCGACGGCGGTGTCGATGTCGGCGTCCGCGAAGACGATGTTCGGGTTCTTGCCGCCGAGTTCGAGCGCGACCTTCTTCACCGTGCCCGCGGCCGACGCCATGATCCGCTGACCGGTCGCGAGGCTGCCGGTGAACGAGATCAGGTCGACGTCGGGGTGCTCGGACAGCGGCGCGCCGACCTCGGGCCCGGTGCCGAGGACGAGGTTCGCGACGCCGTCGGGCAGCCCGGCTTCCGTCATGAGCTCGAACAGCTTGATGGTGCTGAGCGGGGTGATCTCGCTGGGCTTGGCCACCAGCGTGTTGCCGGCGAGGAGAGCCGGCGCGATCTTCCAGGAGATCTGGAGCAGCGGGTAGTTCCAGGGGGCGATCATGCCGCACACGCCGACCGGTTCGTAGTCGATGCGGCTGATGACGTTCTCCGGCACGCCCTGCACGATCTTGGGGTGCAGCAGTCCGGCGAGGTTGCCGTAGTAGCGGAACACGGCGGCGACGTCGTCCACGTCGATGCGGCTCTCCACCAGCGTCTTGCCGGTGTCGAGCGTCTCGGTGCGGGCGATGTCCTCCTTGTCGCGCTCCAGGAGGTCCGCCACGTGGTTCAGCACGGCGGCGCGGTGCTCGGGGCTCGAGTGCTGCCAGTCGCCGTGGTCGAAGGCGTGCCGTGCCTTCGCGATCGCGGCGAGGGCCTGGTCGCGGGTCTGCTCCTCGACCTCGGTGATGACGCTCTGGTCGAAGGGGTTGATGATCTGCCGCACCGGCGACACGGACTGCCTCCCTGGTTCATGTGTCCACGAAGGACACTCGGGTATATCCGGTCGCCGGCGGGGATAAACCGTGACGACCGTTACTTCAGGTTCCGGCGGAGCCGGGTGAAGAGTCGGGCGTTGCTCATGGCCACAATGCCAACAATGTCGTCCGGGTTCTCACCGTCTCGATAGGTCGCGACGAACTTCCTGTCTTCAACGGACCCATCTTCGATGCGGACGTCGTCCGTCGCTCGCCCGATGAACTGGATGCGCACGCCGTACTGGTCGGACCAGACGTAGCCGCCCGCGGTGTGCGTCGCGACGGTCTCGCCCGCCAGCAAGTTGCGCGTGGCAACTTGCGCCTGTTCGGTCGCGGACGTCCAGTGCTCGGCCCGATGTCCGCCGCAGTTCGCGACGTCGCCGACCGCGACGATGTTCTTCACGTTCGTCACGCCGCCCGCGTCGCACAGCACGCCGTTGTCGATGTTGACGGGACCGCCTGTCAACCAGTCCGTGGCTGGACGCGTGCCGATGCCCGCCACGACCACGTCAGCATTGACGACACGTCCATCAGCGAGGTTGATTCCGCCGTCAACGTTGACTGAATCAACATTGATTCCGGTAATCAACGTTGATCCGTGGTCGCCGTGCAGATGTCCACATGCAGTGCCCATCTGTGCACCCAGTACACGGGTGAGTGGAGTGGGCAACGCCTCGACGACGGTGACGTCCTTGCCCAGTGCACGTGCGCTGGACGCGATCTCCGCGCCGATGAACCCGGCGCCGATGACGCCGATGTGCTGCGCGGTGCCGAACGCCTCGCGGAGCTTGACGGCGTCGTCGAGCGTGCGCAGGACGTGCGTGCCGGGGATCGTGCGCGGCAGTCCGCCGGTCGCGATGACGATGCCGTCGGCCGCGAGCGTGGTGTCGTCGCTGAGCGCGACCTCCTGCGTCGACAGCAGTCCGGTCGCCTTCACGCCGAGGCGCCACTCGGCGTTGACGGCGTCGAGGTCCTCCTGGTCGGCGAGCGGCACGGCCTCGACCTTGCCGAGGAGGAAGTCCTTCGACAGCGGGGGCCGGTCGTAGGGGAGGTGGATCTCGTCGCCGACGACGACGATCCGTCCGTCGAACCCCTGCTGCCGCAGTGCCTGAGCGGACCTGAGGCCGGCGAGGGAGGCACCGATGATCGCGATCGTCTTCACGCCACGTCCTTGTTCACATCGACATCGACATAGACGACTCCATCCTGCACAAGAACCGGATGGGTCTTCACGGGTCTCTTGGCGGGCAGGCAGGTGGGCACGCCGGTGCGCAGGTCGAAGCTCGCGGCGTGCAGCGGGCACTCGACGAAGCACCCCTCCGGCCAGCCTTCGCTCAGCGAGGCGTCCTGGTGGGTGCACGTGTCGTCGATGGCGTAGATGGCGCCGTCGACGTTGAAGAGGGCGATCGGCGCGTGAGGGCCGACGATGCGAACCGCCTCCCCTGGGGGCAGGTCCATGAGAGCGCAGGCGCGGATCATCGTCGGCCTCCGTTGCGTAACACGGCACACGTTCCGAATGACGCAACACAATGTGAGCCTCGCGCGACCCGCCGTCAAGAGTCCAGCCGGTTGTTTTGCCTGTCGATTACTGTTGCGCGATGAGCAACTCCGACTCGGCAGCTCAGGTGCAGTCCGTGGACAGGGCCATCAGCGTGCTCGAACTGCTCGCCCAAGGCGAGGCCGGCATCACCGAAATCGCTGGTGAGCTGGGTGTGCACAAGTCCACGGTGTCCAGACTCGTCTCCGTGCTGGAGGCGCGTGGCCTGGTGGAGCAGCTCGGCGAAAGAGGCAAGTACGCCATCGGGTTCGGCGTGGTCAGGCTGGCCGGTGCCGCCACCGGCCGGATGGACCTGACCAAGCTCGGCCAACCCGTCTGCCAGACCCTCGCCGACTCGTTCGGCGAGACGGTCAACATCGCCGTGCACGACGCCGGCGTCGCCATCAACATCACCCAGGCCCGCGGCTCCGCGGCCGTCTCGGCGGTGAACTGGATCGGCCAGCGCACCCCGTTGCACGCCACCTCCTCCGGCAAGGTCCTGCTCGCTTACCTGCCGTCGGACGAACGCACGCGCCTCGCGTCGTTACCGCTCGACGCCTACACCGAGAACACGGTCGTGGAAGCCACACGGCTGCTGTCCGAACTCGACGACGTCGCGGCCAAGGGCTACGCGTCGTGTTTCGAGGAGCTCGAACTGGGGCTGCACGCCGTGGCCGTCCCGGTGCGCGGCCATCGCGGCGAGGTGGTGGCCGCGATGAGCGCTTCGGGTCCGTCGTACCGGCTGTCGCGGGAACGCGTGCAGGAGATCGTGCCCGCGATGTCGACGGCCGCCCAGGAACTCTCGGCGCAGCTCGGCTACTTCGCGGGCTAGTACCAGTCCGGGCGTTCCCACAGCCAGTCGTCGACGTCCGGCCAGGCCGCCCGGAGGCGGTCGGCGAGCGTGCCGCTGATCTCGACGGTCCAGTTGTGCGAGGTGTAGATGATCCAGTCGAGCGTCTCGTCGATCCAGACGGCCTCGACGCCGGTGTAGAACGCCTCGACCAGGTCGACGTCGATCAGGGAGACCGTGGTGCCGGGCTCCCTGATCTCGATCACCCGGCTGAGTCCCATGCCCCGCAACACCTCCGGCAGCAGCTCGGCGCCGGGGCCGTCGTCCTGCATCGCCGAGGTCGCGAGCCGCAGCATCCCGGCGGGCGCGTCGGCGTCGATCGTCGGCATCCACAGCCCAACCCGGTGGCCCCAGCGCTCGTGGAGCCGTCGGTTCCACACCGCGGCCTCCTCGTCGCCGAGCAGGCGTTCGTACGGCAGCGGCTCCACGGCGAAGTCCTGGTGCAGCCAGCTCCTGATCGCCTCGCGGAACAGCCTGCGTTCCTCGTCGATCACCTCCGCCTCGGCACCGGTGGCCCGCAGACTCTCGTAGCACGGGACGCCCGCCGCCGTGGCGAGCGCGGCCGCGAGCTGCCGGGGCGCGGGCAGGTCGTCCGGGTCGAGGCGGACGACCTCGGCCAGCATCGCGGCGACCACGCCGTAGGTGCGGGGCTGCTTTCCCCGACGGGAACGCAGGTAGTGCCGGGCCATCGTGTGCAGCGCGGTGGACTTCATCTCGCCGGCTGCTCCCAGTACGGGACCCAGGTCCAGTCGGCCACGTCCGGCCAGGAGGCGCGGAGGCGTTCGGCGAGAGTGCCACCGAACGCCACCGACGCCTCGTGCGAGGCGTACGCGATCCACTCCATCGTGTCGTCGGCCCAGATGCCTTCCGGGCCGCCCGCGTTGGTCGGCACGAACAGTTCGAGGTCCAGCACGTAGCCCGTGACGGCGAACTCCCGGATCTCGACCACCCGGCGCACACCCATGTCCCGCAGGGCCGCCTGGGCCAGTTCGGTGGCGGGGCCTTCCCACACCGCGTCGGAGTCGAGGGCGAGCACGTCCGGTGGCACGGGGCCGATGATCGGGTGCCACTCCATGCCGTCCAGCGGGCTGCCCCACCTCGCCTCGATCCGGCGACGCCACTCCAGCGCCTCGTCCTCACCCAGCGCGCGCCGGTAGGGCAGCGGTTCGACGACGAGGTCCTGGCGCAGCCAGTCCTTGACCGACCGGCGGAACAGCGCGCGCTCCCCGGCGCTCGCCTCGGCGTCGGCCGGGCCGAGGCCGGTCGTGAACATCGACTGCGCGGTCGTGGCCGCGGTGGAGAGAGCGCTGACGAGCTGATCGAGCGGCGGCAGGTCCTCGGGATCGAGCTTCTCGACCTCGTTCAGCAGCGCGGCCACCACTTCGCACCGGGGGTCGAGCCGCTCCGTGAGGGTGCCTCCGGGACCGGCCGCGCGCCTCAGGGCGGCCGACTGCTCGGCGTGCAGCTTCTCGTTGCGGCTCATCAGGTACCTGCGCGCCATCGTGTGCAGGGTCGCGGACTCCATCCGCAGATGATGCGCCACGGTCCGCGGCCGAACCTCCTCATTTATCCGGTTTCACGTGCCGTCGAACGCTGATCGCGCGAACGGCGGTATTGACAGTCAGAGGCGCTGACCGCACTTTGTTGCTGATAGCGGAACGAGTTCTGGTGACCGCAACTGTGGCGAAGGGGAGTCCTGATGCCTGGTGAAGTGCCGCGCGTGGTGCTCGTGGGGGCGGGGATCGTCGGGTGCGCGTTGGCCGACGAACTCACCGAAAGAGGCTTCACCGACGTCACGGTGCTCGACCAGGCGAGCGGACTCGCGGTCGGCGGGTCGAGCGGGCACGCCCCCGGCCTGGTGTTCCAGACCAACTCGTGCCGCAGCATGACCCAGTTCGCCCGCTACACCGTCGAGAAGTACACCGCGCTGGGCTGCTTCGACCAGGTCGGCGGCCTCGAGATCGCGACCAGCCCCGAACGGCTCGCGGACCTGCGCCGTCGGCACGGCTGGGCCACGTCGTGGGGCGTCGAGAGCCGGTTGATCGACGCGGACGAGGTCGCGCGGCTGCACCCGTTGCTCGACCGCGAACAGCTGCTCGGCGGGTTCCTCATCCCGAGCGACGGCCTCGCGAAGCCGGTGCGGGCCGCCGAGATCCAGGCGGGCCGGGCGATCCAGCGCGGGGCGCGGTTCCTGTTCGGGCAGAAGGTCGTCGCGGTCGAGACGAACGGTGACCGCGTCACGGCCGTGCGGACCGAGACCGACGTGTTCGCCGCCGACATCGTCGTCTCGTGCGCGGGCATGTGGGGCCCGGTGCTGGGCGAGATGGTCGGGCTGACCGTGCCGCTCGTGCCGATGGCGCACCAGTACGTGTTCACCGGCTCGCTGAACGCCGACCCCGAGGCGTTGGCGCGGCAGCCGATCCTGCGGCACCAGGAAGCCGACCTGTACTTCCGCTCGCACGGCAAGGCGCTCGGCATCGGCGCGTACGGGCACAAGCCCATGCCGATCAGCGCCAAGGACATCACCGCGTCCGAGCTGCCGTTCACCAAGGAGGACTTCGAACCGTCCTGGGAGGCGGCGGTCGACCTGATCCCGGCACTCGCCGAGGCCGGGGTGGACCACGGGTTCAACGGGCTGTTCTCGTTCACCAGCGACGGCATGCCGTTGCTCGGCGAGCACCCCGGACTGCGCGGCTTCTGGGTCGCGGAGGCCGTGTGGATCACGCACTCCGCCGGGGTCGCGCGCTCGATGGCCGAGTGGATCGTGGACGGCCAGCCCGAGCTGGACCTGCACTCGAGCGACCTCAACCGGTTCGAACAGGTGCAGCTGGCCCCGGACTACGTGCTGGAACGCAGCTGCCAGAACTTCGTCGAGGTCTACGACCTGCTGCACCCGTTGCAGCCCATGGAAAGCCCGCGGCCGATCCGCACCAGCCCCTTCCACGGCCGCCAGCAGGCCCTCGGCGCGTTCTTCCTGGAGGCGTCCGGCTGGGAACGCCCGCACTGGTACGAGGCCAACGCCGACCTGCCCGAGGTCGCCGAGGTGCCCGCGCGCAACGACTGGGCGAGCCGCTACTGGTCCCCGATCTGCGGCGCCGAAGCCTTGGTGACGCGCAAACGCGTCGCGCTGTTCGACATGACCCCGTTGAAACGGCTGGAGGTCAGCGGGCCGGGAGCGCTGGAGTTCCTGCACCGCATGACGACCAACAACCTCAGGCGCAAGCCCGGCGCCGTCGTCTACACGTTGCTGCTGGACGAACAGGGCGGCGTGCGCAGCGACCTCACCATCGCCCGGCTCGGCCCGACGACGTTCCAGGTCGGCGCCAACGGCAACCTCGACCTCGACTGGCTCACCCGGCACGCGCCGGACGACGTGTTCATCCGGGACATCACCGCCGGAACGTGCTGCATCGGCCTGTGGGGCCCGCTGGCGCGCGACCTGATCAACGACCTCCCGCACACCCTCGACGTCGGCAAGGGCTACTTCACCGCGCAGCAGGCGTACATCAAGAACGTCCCGGTGACCGCGCTGCGACTGTCCTATGTGGGCGAACTCGGCTGGGAGCTCTACACCACCGCCGACCTCGGCCCGAAGCTGTGGGACACGCTCTGGGAAGCCGGGCAACGGCACGGAGTCATCGCGGCCGGGCGCGGCGCGTTCAACAGCCTGCGCCTGGAGAAGGGCTACCGGTCGTGGGGCACCGACGTCACGACGGAGCACGACCCGTTCGAGGCGGGTCTCGGCTTCGCGGTGCGCCAGGACAAGGAGTTCCTCGGCAAGGGCTCGCTGCACAACCTGACGTCCACCAAGAAGCTCACCTGCCTCACCATCGACGACCCGCACAGCGTCGTGCTCGGCAGCGAACCCGTGTTCCACCAAGGACAACCGGTCGGCTACGTCACCAGCGCCGCCTACGGCTACACGACCGGCCTCAACATCGCCTACGCCTGGCTGCCCAGCGAGATCGACGACGAGGTCGAGATCGAGTACCTCGGGCAGCGCGTCACCGCCCGTCCAGCCGCGGAACCTTTGTTCGACCCCGAGATGAAGCGGCTGCGGGGGTGACGTACGACGTCGTCGTCATCGGACTCGGCGGCATGGGCAGCGCCGCCGCGTACCGGCTCGCCCAGCGCGGCCTGCGCGTGCTGGGCCTGGAGAAGTTCACGCCCGCGCACGCCAGGGGCTCCAGCCACGGCGGCTCCCGCGTCACGCGCCAGGCGTACTTCGAGGACCCCGCGTACGTGCCGTTGCTGTTGCGCGCGCACGAGATGTGGGACCAGATCGAGCACGACAGCGGCGAACAGATCTTCCACCGCGTCGGCGGCCTCATCGTCGGCGCCCAGGACAGCGGCGCCATCACGGGTAGCCGGGCGAGCGTCGAGCAGTTCGGTCTGACACACGAGCTGCTCGACGCGTCCCGAATCCGCGAGCGCTTTCCCGCTTTCCGGCCCCTCGACGACGAGGTCGGCCTCTACGAACCGGGTGCGGGCTTCGTGGTGCCCGAGAAGTCCGTACGAGCCCACCTGGAGCTCGCCGCACAGGCAGGCGCGGAACTGCGTTTCGAGGAGCCGGTGACGCACTGGGAGCCCGGGAAGGTCACCACCGGCCTGGCGACCTACGAGACCGGGCACGTCGTCGTGTGCCCCGGCCCGTGGGCGCCGGAACTGCTGGCACGCCTGGAAGTTCCGTTTGAGATCGAACGCCAGGTGCAGTTCTACTTCACCCCGTCCGAGAGCCTCGCCGGCTACCCGATCCACATCTGGGACCGCGCGGACGGCACGAACTTCTACGGCTTCCCCGACCACGACGGCGCGGTGAAGGTCGCGTTCCACGACGGCGGCGAGATCTGCACGCCCGAGACGATCGACCGCACCGTGCACGCGCACGAGGTCGAGGCGATGGTGAACGCCGTGCGCCCGGCGGTGCCCGGTCTGGCCGGCACGTTCCAGCGCGGCGTGACCTGCATGTACAGCAACACCGCCGACCGGCACTTCGTCATCGCGCGCGACGAGGACGTGACGGTGGCGTGCGGTTTCTCGGGGCACGGCTTCAAGTTCGCGCCCGTCGTCGGCGAGATCCTCGCCGACCTCACGATCGACGGGGCCACGCGGCACCCGATCGCTCTGTTCGACCCTGCTCGTCTGAGAGGCGGAGCATGACCGGCAGCCTGATCTCCACCCTTGAAGGCCGCTACTACACCGACCCCGCGATCTTCGCGCGGGAACAGGCCTTCATCTTCGAGAAGATGTGGTTCTGCGCGGTGAAGTCGTCCGACCTGCCGAACCCGGGCGACTTCCGCACGGTCGAGGTCGGGCGGGAGAGCGTGCTGATCGCGCGCGACCGCAAGGGCGCCCTCAACGCGTTCCTCAACGTCTGCCGGCACCGCGGGGCGCGCATCTGCGTCGAGGAGGCCGGGAGCGTCAAACGCGCGTTCCAGTGCCCTTACCACGCCTGGACGTACGCGTTGGACGGAAACCTGATCGCCGCACCCAATCTCACCTCAATGCCGGACGTCGATCGCGTTGAGTACGGACTGTCGAAGGTGCACCTGCGCGAGTGGCTCGGATACGTGTGGGTGAACCTCGCGGACGAACCTCCGAGCTTCGAGGACGACGTGCTGAGCGCCGTCACCGAACGTTTGGGAACGCTCGACGCGATCGACGGCTACGAGATCGACCAGCTGTCCGTGGGCCGCCGGATCACCTACGACGTGAAGGCCAACTGGAAGCTCATCATCGAGAACTTCATGGAGTGCTACCACTGCGCGACGATCCACCCCGAGCTCACCGAGGTGCTGCCCGAGTTCGCGGACGGCTACGCGGCCCAGTACTACGTCGGGCACGGCGCCGAGTTCGGCGACGAGATCAAGGGCTTCACCGTCGACGGCAGCGAGGGGTTCGAGAAACTCTCCGCCCTGCAAGAGGAACGCGACAGGAAGTACTACGCGATCACCATCAAACCGCAGGTGTTCATCAACCTCGTGCCGGACCACGTGATCCTGCACCGGATGTACCCGATGGCCGCGGACAGGACGATCGTCGAGTGCGATTGGCTCTACGCCAAGGAAGTCGTGGACACCGGCCGTGACGTCTCTCGCTCGGTCGAGCTGTTCCACCGGGTGAACGAACAGGACTTCGAAGCCTGCGAGCGATGCCAGCCGGCCATGGCTTCGCGCGCCTACGCGCACGGCGGAGTGCTGGTGCCGTCGGAGCACCACATCGGCGGTTTCCACGCCTGGCTCGTCCAGAAACTGGAATCAGCCGACTAGGGGATCGACTGGTCACCCGTGCACGCGAAAGCTGGCACGGGTGATGGAGCAGAACGACTTCTTGCTCCCGGAAGGGGAGCACGATCTCCTCCGCCGCATCAGGCTGCTGGCCGAGCGCGCGGAACGGACGGCGCACAACAGGTCCAACTTCGTTGGGCCTCCGCCGTCGCAGGAGCACCTCGACATCCTGGCCGAGATCAGAGCCCTCTCCGAGGAGATGACCACCGCGACGGCAGCGGAAACGAGACGGGCCGGGGCGTTGCCCCGGCCCGCCAGACCGGCGGACGACCTCGTCGTCCCCGGGATGTTGTAGCTGTCAGCGGCGCTGTCCGCGCACCATCTTCACGAGACCCTTCATCGACTCCTCGAGACCGGAGCCGAACGGGTTGTCGTGCACCAGGTACGTCCACGTCGAGCTCGGGCGCTTCACCCCGGCGTCGGCGAGGTCGTAGCCGTCGTCGGTGATCTTGGCCGCCTCGTACTTCTCCTTGGTGAGCTCCCACGACTCCGGCACGATCTTGTTGAACGCCGGGATGGCCTCGCGGTGGAACTCGTCCAACGGGTTCTGCCGCGCCAGCGCACGCAGGTGGATGCCCTCGCGCAGGTCCGACAGGAACGTCAGGTGGTGCGTCCACAGGTCGTCGAGGAAGAACAGCGTGATCTTGCGGGCGGCGTCGGACGCCACCTCGTCGCTCACGCCCTCCTTCTCGCCGGCCTTCTCGAACGCCGCGTCCGTCTTCAGCACGACGTCGCGGTGCTTGAGCAGGATCTCGCGCTGGTGCTCGATGAGCTTGTTGTAGCGCCACGTGTTGCGGTGGATCTCCAGGTTCACGCCCTCGGCCACGCGCTGCGCGTGCTCGAAGGTGTGCAGCAGGCCCTTGTCGTGCACGCGGCCGTCGTTGTCCACTTCGGACGGGTCCTCGGCGTCCGGCGCGTACTGCGTGATCAGTTCGTCCTGCATGGACGAGAAGAACACCGAACCGCCGGGGTCGCCCTGACGTCCGGCGCGGCCGCGCAGCTGGTCGTCCAGGCGGGACGACGAGTGCCGGCCGGAGCCGATCACGTACAGGCCGCCGAGTTCGGCGATCCGGTCGTGGTCCTCGCCCTCGTGGCCGCCCAGGCGGATGTCCGTACCGCGACCGGCCATCTGCGTGGAGACCGTGATGCGCTGGTACGAGCCGGCGTCCGCGATGATCGTCGCTTCCTCGGCGTCGTTCTTCGCGTTGAGCACCACGCACTCGATGTCCGCGGCGCGCAGCTTGGACGAGATGCGCTCGGACTCGGCGACGTCGAGCGTGCCGACGAGGATCGGGCGGCCCGTCTCGTGGGCCTTCTTGATCTCCTCGACGATCGCGTCTTCCTTCTGCTCCAGCGTCGCGTAGAGGCGGAAGTGCTCGTCCTCGCGGATGTTCTCCTTGTTCGGCGGGATCACGAGCACCTCGAGCTCGTAGAACTCCCGCAGCGTCTCCGCGACGGCCACAGCCGTACCGGTCATGCCGCAGCGCGTCGGGTAGCGCGAGAGCAGCGCCTGCACCGTCATCGAGTCGAGGATCTCGCCGGACTCGGTGGTCTGGACGTTCTCCTTGGCCTCGACCGCGGCCTGCAGGCCGTCCGGCCAGCGCTGGAGCTTCGCGACGCGGCCCCGCGTGTCGTTGATCAGGTGCACCTTGCCGTCGCGCACGATGTAGTCGACGTCGCGGTGCAGCAGCACCTGCGCGTGCAGCGCCACGTTGACCTTCGACAGCGTCGACGTCACGTGCTCCTGCGAGTACAGGTCGATCTCGCCGAGCGCCCGTTCGACCGCCTCCGAGCCCGCGCCCGTGAGGAAGACGTTGCGCTCCTCGTCGTCGACCTCGTAGTGCAGCTCCTGCCGCAGCCGCTTCACCAGGTCGGCGATGACGGGGTCGGCCGCCTCCGCGCTGGTCGAGCCGGCGAGCACGAGCGGCACGCGCGCCTCGTCGACGAGCACCGAGTCGGCCTCGTCGATGAGCGCCACCTGCGGCTCGGGGACGATCAGGTCTTCCTCGCGGGTGACGATCCGGTCGCGCAGGACGTCGAAGCCGATCTCGCTGACCGGCGCGTACGTGACCTCGGCCTGGTACGCCTCGCGGCGCTCCTCGGGCTTCGAGCTGCCGTTGATCCAGCCGACGCGGACGCCCAGGAGCGCGTACAGCGGCCCCATCCACTCGGCGTCGCGCTGGGCGAGGTAGTCGTTGACGCTGACCACGTGGACGCGCTTGCCCTTGATCGCGAACCCGGCCGCGGCCATGGCGCCCGCGAGCGTCTTGCCCTCACCGGTCGCCATCTCGACCACGAGGCCGCTCAGCATGCCCAGCGCGCCCAGCACCTGCACGTCGAACGGCCGTTGCCCGATGGCGCGGTCCGCGGCCTCCCGGGTCAGGGCGACGAGCTCGGTGTCCGTGCTCTTCTCGCGCAGCTTCTCGGCGTGGGCCGTCAGCTCCTCGTCGCTGAACGCCTTGAAGGCCTCGGCGTGTTTCTCCACGTCCTGGAGCAGGGCCTGGAAGGGGGCGAGGTCGACGGAGCCCGGTTTCTGCGCGAACCTGCGCATCCGCTGCTTCAAGCGCGCCATGAGAGTGGTCACGACGCGCCAACGTACGGCATCGGCTCCAGGTTCCGCAGAGGTCTTGACTGTGAAGGCCCGATTTGTGCTTAAGGTCGGGCCTTCACAGCCTCTGATCAGGCCCGTTCCGGTTGGTGGGTCTCCGGCAGCTTGATCACCGACACGAGCGTGCACAGCCCCATGACCAGCAGGAACGCCGACACGGACATCGACGTGCCGGTCGCGCCCAGCAACGCCGTCATCACGAACGGCGTGCCGCCGCTGACCAGGATCGACGCCAGCTGGTACGCGAGCGAAGCACCCGAGTAGCGCACGTGCGGTTCGAACAGCTCACCCAGGTAGGCGGCGATCGGCCCGTACACGAGAGAGGACGCGATCCCTCCGACCGTGGACGCGATGAACAGCATCACGAGCGAGCCCGTGTCCACGAGCAGGAAGTACGGGAACGCCCACACGATCAGTCCGACGGTGCCCGCGATGATCAGCGGACGGCGTCCCAGCCGGTCGCTGAGGTGCCCGGCGTAGAGGATCACCGGGATGCTCACCACCGACGACAGCAGGCTCACGACCAGCACCGACTCGCGACTCAGCCCGAGCGTCGTGGTCGCGTACGACAGCACGCCCGCGATCGACACGTAGAAGATGGCGTTGGACGCGAACATCAGCCCCGCACCGAACAGGATCGGCTTGCGGTGCGTCCTGAGGGCCTCCTTCAGCGGTGCGTGCACGACGGCCGGTGCGTTCGCACGGCGTTCCTGAAGGTCACGGAACACAGGGCTGTCTTCGACCTTGAGCTGGATGAACAGCACCACGGGGAAGAGGAGCGCTGACGCCAGGAACGGCACGCGCCAGCCCCACGACGCGAAGGCCTCCGGCGAGAGAGACGTCGTCGCACTGATGAACGCGACGTTGCCCAACAACACCCCGATCGGCACACCGGCCTGCCCGAACGTGCCCGCGAACCCGCGTTTCCTCGGCCCCGCCGACTCGGTCAGCAGCAGCACCACGCCACCCCACTGCCCGCCGACCGCGATGCCTTGCAGAAACCGCAGCAGCACGAGCAGGAGAGGAGCGCCCACACCGATGCTCGCCGTCGTGGGCAGCAGACCGATGAGGAACGTCGCGCCGGCCATCAACGCGAGGCAGATGACCAACGCCGGCTTGCGGCCGACCTTGTCACCGACGTGCCCGAACACCAGGCCGCCGATGGGGCGCGCGATGAAGCCCGCCCAGAACGTGCTGAAACTGAGCAGCAACGCCACGATCGGCGTCGCCTCCGGGAAGAACAACTTGGGGAACACCAGGGCCGCGGCTGTCGCGTAGATGAAGAAGTCGTACCACTCAAGGCTGGACCCGACGAGTCCAGCCGCCATGAGCTTGCGCAGGGTCTTCTTTTCCGCAGGGGCGACACTGACCACGGAATCTCCTCACCACGTGTCGATGAACGGGCGTTTCTTCCCTTCACGGCGGGAAGTTGCGGGGGCCAGCGCCGTGGCGATCCAGCGGCGCGTGTCGGCCGGGTCGATCACGTCGTCGATCTCGAAGACCGAGGCGACGTTGAGGGCTTTGCCGTGCTCGTAGGCCATCGCGACCATCTGCTCGTAGCGCTGCTTGCGCTCGTCGGGGTCCTGGATGGCGTCGAGCTCTTTCTTGAAGCCGAGCTTGATGGCACCTTCGAGGCCCATCGGCCCGAACTCGCCGGTGGGCCAGGAGACGGCGAACTGCGGGACCTTGAGGCTGCCCCCTGCCATCGCCTGCGCGCCGAGGCCGTAAGCCTTGCGCAGCACGACGAGTCCGAAGGGGACGGTCAGGTTGGCGCCCGCCACGACCATGCGGGTGAGGTGGCGGACGGTGGCGGTGCGTTCGGCGTCCGGGCCGACCATGAACCCCGGGGTGTCGGTGAGGCTGACGACGGGGATGTCGAAGGCGTCGGCGAGTTGGAGGAAGCGGGCGCACTTGTCGGCGGCGTCGGCGTCGATGGCGCCGCCGTTGACCCTGGGGTCGTTGGCGATCAACGCGATGGGGCGGCCTTCGACCTTGATGAGCGCGGTGATGATGGCCTTGCCGAAGCCTTGGCGGAGTTCGAGGACGGTGTCGGTGTCGGCGAGGGTGTCGATGACGGTGCGGATGTCGTAGGCGCGGAGGCGGTTCTCGGGGATGGCGTGGCGGAGGAGGCGCTGGTCCGCGCAGCGCCAGGAATTGTCGGTGCCGTCTGGGATAATTGAATCAAGGGGTCCCCCTTCGCGGGGGACGCCTGCGGGAGCTTGGAAGTACGAGAGGTACTTCTTGGCTACCGCGACCGCCTCTTCCTCGGAGCCGACCGCGATGTCCACCACGCCGTTGGGCACCTGCACGTCCAGCGGCCCGATGTCCTCCGGCCGGAACACCCCCAGCCCGCCGCCCTCGATCATCGCCGGGCCGCCCATGCCGATGTTCGCGCCCTCCACCGCGATGATCACGTCGCACGTGCCCAGCAGCACCGCGTTGCCCGCGAAGCACCGTCCCGCCACCACACCCACCAGCGGCACCTGACCGCTGAGTTGGGCGAACGCGTGGAACGAGCCGCAGTCCAGGCCGCTCACCATGCTGTGGTCGGTGTCGCCCGGCCGTCCGCCGCCGCCCTCGGCGAACAGCACCACCGGCAGGTTCTCCTGCTGCGCCAACGCGAACAGGCGGTCCTTCTTCTGGTGGTTGCGCAGGCCCTGGGTGCCGGCGAGCACCGCGTAGTCGTAGGACATCGCCACGACCCGTGAGCCGTTCACGGCGCCGATGCCCGCCACGAGACCGTCTGCGGGCGTGCGTTCGATCAGGTCCGGCAACGACCGTCGCTGGCGTTGCGCCGCGATCGCCAGCCCGCCGTACTCGACGAACGAAGAGCAGAGGTCGGCGATGTTCTCGCGTGCGGTCCGGCCGCCCCGCGCGTGGCGCCGGGCATCCGACTCCGGACGTGAGAAGTCGTGCCGCGCCAACACCTCGGCCAAGTCGGCCCGGACGTGCGCGGGATCCACGAGAGCAAGTTCCTCGGTGGACTCACCGGCCCCGGACGCGAGCACCTGGCCCTCGGCCACCGTGTCGCCCACCGACACCAGCACCGAACCGGACACCCGGACGACGTGCTGCATCTTCATCGCTTCCAGCACGACGGAGTCCGAAGAGACAGCGACCACCGTCCCGGCCAGCGGCGCGACCTGACCCGAAACCGGCTCGGAAGCCACGAAGTCGGTGGTCGCGCCGACGATGTCCTGAGCCAGCAACGACTTCAGGAACTCCAGGTTCGTCGAGACGCCGGAAACCGAGAACTCGCCCAACGCCCGCCGCGCCCGGTTCAAGGCGACGTCCAGGTCCTCGCCGTGCACCACGAGCTTCGCGAGCAACCCGTCGTAGGCGGTCCCGACCCGATAGCCGACGTATCCGTGCGTGTCGACGCGCACCCCGGGCCCGGCAGGCAGTCCGAACGACGACAGCACCCCGCCCGAGGTCTGGTTCAGGCGCACCTGCACGGCGGCACCGCGGTTCAACGGCGTGTAGTCGACGTCGCCGCCCCACGCCAGCAACAACTGCGTCCGCACGAGGTCCACACCGGACACCATCTCGGTCACCGTGTGCTCGACCTGCAACCGGGGATTGACCTCCAAGAACGCCCACGAGTCCCCGGCCACCAGGAACTCCACCGTGCCCACCCCGGTGAACCCGACCGCCACCGCCAGCGACCCGGCGGCCGAGTGCAACGCCTTGCGCAGCACCGGGTCCAGCAGGGGAGCGGGCGCGATCTCCACGACCTTCTGGTGCCGGACCTGCAACGAGCAGTCGCGGTCGCCGAGCACCGTGGTCCCGACGAGTTGCACCTCGATGTGCCGGGCGGCGGGCATCAACCGTTCCAAGTAGACGTCGCCGTTCCCGAACGCCGCCAGCGCCTCGGCCCGGCACGCCTCCACCGCGGCATCCAGTTCGTCGGCCGAGTGAACGGCCCGCATGCCCTTGCCGCCACCCCCGGAGACGGCCTTCACCATGACGGGGAACTCGCCCGGCGCGGCGTCCAGCACCGGAATCCCCAGCGAGGCGGCCAGTTCCCGTGCTCGCCGCTTGTCACCGAGCAACTCCAGAACGTCAGCGGAAGGCCCGACGAAGGTCAGTCCGGCCGACGAACACGCCCGAGCGAACTCGGCGTTTTCCGACAGGAACCCCCACCCTGGATGCACCGCGACGCACCCCTCAGCCGCGGCGAGCAGCTGGTCCACGTCCAGGTACGGCGAAGGCCCGGTGAGCGCCACGGCACGGTCCGCGAGAGACACGTGGAGCGAGGAAGCGTCGTCCTCCGCGTACACCGCCACGGTGCGAATCCCCAGGTCAGCTGCCGCGCGCAGGACGCGGACAGCCACCTCACCCCGGTTGGCGACGAGCAGCACGGGCAACCTCCTGAGCGACCGCTTAGTATGTGACGGCGGTCGCATGTTGCCATCTGAAGTCAACGGAAGTCCATACGGAACCGATCGGGGTGGTGAGGCGTCAACGGAACACTTCGCCGCAAACGGGCGATCCAGTTGGCAGACTCCCCGCAAACCGAAGGGCTCCAGGAGGCCGCAGTGGTGTTCAAGAGGATGATGCGCGCGTTCGGCGTGGGCGGGCCGACTGTCGACACGGTGCTGACGAACCCGAACGTCAGGCCCGGCGAGGTGCTGTCCGGCGAGGTGCGCATCGCGGGCGGCGACCACCCCGCCGAGATCGACCACGTCACGCTCGCGCTGCTCACCCGCGTCGAGGTCGAGAGCGGCGACAACGAGTACAACACCAACATGGAGTTCCACAAGTTCTCCGTGGGCCAGCGGATCGTCGCCCAGCCGCACCAGAACCTGTCGCTGCCGTTCCAGTTCCAGGTGCCGCACGAGTGCCCGTTGAACGTCGTCGGCGGTCAGCAGCTCGCGGGCATGGCGCTCGGCCTGCGCACCGAACTCGAGGTCCGCGGCGCCGTCGACCCCGGCGACCTCGACCCGATCTGGGTGCACCCGCTGCCGTCGCAGGACGCCGTGCTCCAGGCGTTCGGGCACATGGGCTTCCGCTTCACCAAGGCGGACAACGAGAAGGGCCGCATCTACGGCGTCCCGCAGCAGCTGCCGTTCTACCAGGAGATCGAGTTCTACCCGCCGCCGCAGTTCGCCGGCCGCCTCAAGCAGGTCGAGCTGACGTTCGTCACGACCCCGCACGAGCTGCACGTGATCCTCGAGGCCGACAAGCGCGCCGGGCTGCTGCGCTCGGGCGGCGACGCCTACGGCCGGTTCGCCGTCTCGCACCAGCAGGCGGTCGGCACCGACTGGACCGCGACGATCAACCAGTGGATGGCGCAGGTCTCCGGCAGCCGCTGGTAACCCGAACGGACGATGCCGTTACGCCTCGTGCTGCGTGTTCTGTCCTCTGAAGGGATGATCTCGGCCAAGATCCGAAATCATCGCGGAGGAGGCGGTCATGGGCATCGGCAGCATCATCGGTGCGCTCGTCATCGGTCTGATCCTGGGCGTGCTCGGCCGGCTGTTCGCGCCGGGCAAGCAGAACATCCCGATCTGGCTGACGATCATCGTCGGCATCGTCGCCGCGTTCATCGGCACGTGGATCGCGCGCCTGCTCGGCGTGGAGGACACGCCCGGCATCGACTGGATCGAGCTCATCGTCCAGATCATCGTGGCCGCCGTCGGCGTCTCGGTGGTCGCCGGGATGTACGGCAGGAAGTCAGTGAGCTAGCTCTTCTGGCTGGTCAGAACGGACGGACCATCCGCAGGACGAGGTCGGCGTACAGAGCGCCGATCTCGTCCGGCGTCCGCTTCCCGTCCGGCCGGTACCACCGCGCGACGTCGATGCACAGCGACAGCACCGCGAGCGTCGCCCCCTTCAGGTCGGGCACGTCGAACACGCCCGCCTCCACGCCGTCCGCGATGAACGACCGCATCCGCTGCTCGATCTGTCGGCGCAGCTCCGCCACCTCAGCGTGGTGTTCGGGAGAGAGCGCGCCCAGTTCGTACTGCACCACCCGCGCCGTCGTGTGGAACTCCGCGTGCCAGCCCGCGAACGCCGCCACCGCGTTCTTCAGCCGCTGCGTCGCGCCCTTGCCCTCGATGCCCGACAACAGCTTGAGCGACGTCTCGTGGCCGACGAGCGAGATGTTGAACAGCAGCTCCTCTTTGGACCGGTAGTGGATGTACACGGCCGCCGGTGACATGCCCGCCAACGAGGCGATGTCCCGGGTCGTCGTCGCGTGATATCCCTTGCCCGCGAACGCGTGGGCGGCCGCGATGAGCATCCGGCGAGCGGCGTCGGGGGTGACCGTGCGCCACGTCTCGTCGAGCAGCGCGAACCCGTCCAGTCCGGTCGTCGTCATCGGGCGGCTCCTAGCGTGTTGACAGGTGATGGATCGTACTGCACGCTAAGCGTGCGCTTAGCGCTAAGCAACCGCTTAGTATGGAGGTTAGTCGTGCAGCGGACGCTGTTCAACGAGGATCACGCCGCGTTCCGGGAGTCGGCGAAGGCGTTCGTCGAGCGCACGATCACGCCGAACGTCGAGAAGTTCATCGAAGAGCGCGTGATCGACCGGGACGTGTGGCTGGAGGCCGGACGCCAGGGCCTGCTGGGCCTCGAGATCCCGGAGGAGTACGGCGGCAGCGGCGCGAACGACTACCGCTTCAACACCGTCTTCGCCGAGGAGCTCTGCCGGGTCAACGCCGCGGTGGCGTCGAGCCTCGGCATCCACGGCGACGTCGTGGCGCCGTACCTCGTCGACCTGTGCACCGAGGAGCAGAAGCAGCGCTGGCTGCCCGGCATGTGCACCGGCGAGATCAAGACCGGCATCGCGATGACCGAGCCGTCCGGCGGCTCCGACCTCGCGGCGCTGAAGACCAACGCCGTGCGGGACGGTGACGACTGGATCCTCAACGGCTCCAAGACGTTCATCACCAACGGCTACACCGCCGACATGATCGTCGTCGCGGCCCGCACCGACCCGTCCAAGGGCGCGCGTGGCATCACGCTGTTCGCCGTCGAGACCGGCATGCCCGGCTTCGAGCGCGGCCGCAAGCTCGACAAGGTCGGCCAGCACCCGTCCGACACCGCGGAGCTGTTCTTCTCCGACGTGCGCCTCACCCAGGAGCACATGATCGGCGAGGAGGGTCAGGGCTTCATCTACATGATGGAACGCCTGCCGCAGGAACGGATCGGCGCCGCCATCTCGAACCTCGCGCACGCGCAGGGCGTCTTCGACGAGACGCTCGAGTACGTCAAGGAGCGCAAGGCGTTCGGACAGGCCATCGGCAAGTTCCAGCACAACAAGTTCCTGCTGTCGGAGCTGCGCACCAAGCTCGACGTCACGCAGGCGTTCGTCGACACGCTGACCATGCAGCACGTGCGCGGCGAGCTCAGCCCCGTCGAGGCGGCGCAGGCGAAGTACTGGAGCGCCGAGGTCGAGAACGACGTCATCGACGCCTGCGTGCAGCTGCACGGCGGCTACGGCTACATGACCGAGTACCGCGTCGCCCGCGCGTGGATGGACGCCCGCGTCACGAAGATCTGGGCCGGCTCCAACGAGATCATGAAGGAACTCATCGGCCGCGACCTGGGCCTGTAGAAGGAGAACGGCATGGCTGAAGCGGTCATCGTTTCCACGGCGCGGTCGCCGATCGGCCGTGCCCGCAAGGGTTCTCTCGCGTCGCTGCGGCCGGACGACCTGGCTGCGCAGGTGATCTCGGCCGCGCTGGGCGAGATCCCGGCGTCCGAGATCACCGACCTGCACCTCGGGTGTGCCGAGCCGCAGGACGAGCACGGGCAGAACATCGCCCGCCGCGTCGCCGTGCAGCTCGGGTACGACTCGCTGCCGGGCACGACGGTCAACCGGTTCTGTGCGTCGTCCGTGCAGACCGCGCGGATGGCCTTCCACGCCATCAAGGCGGGCGAGGGCAACGCCTTCCTCTCCGCCGGTGTCGAGTGCGTGTCGCGGTACATGCACTCCGGCACGCCGTCGTTCAACCCGCTGTTCGACGAGGCCCAGCAACGGACTCTGGACACGGCGGCGTCGAACGCGCCGTGGACGGACCCGCGCCTGGACGGCAAGCTGCCCGACTACTACATCGCGATGGGCCAGACGGCCGAGAACGTCGCGACGCAGCTCGGCATCTCGCGGCACGACCAGGACGAGTTCGGCGTGCGGTCGCAGAACCTCGCCGAGAAGGCGATCGCGGACGGGTTCTTCGCCCGCGAGATCACGCCGGTGACGTTGTCCGACGGCACGGTGATCTCCACCGACGACGGCCCACGTGCCGGGGTGACCTACGAGGCCGTGGCCGGGCTGAAGACCGTCTTCCGCCCCGAGGGCACGATCACCGCGGGCAACTGCTGCCCGTTGAACGATGGTGCGGCCGCGGTCGTGATCATGAGCGACGTGCGGGCGCGTGAGCTCGGCCTGACCCCGTTGGCGCGCATCGTGTCCACCGGTGTCTCAGGGCTCTCGCCGGAGATCATGGGCCTCGGCCCGGTCGAGGCCACCCAGCAGGCGCTCGGCCACGCCGGTCTGTCCATTTCGGACATCGACCTGGTCGAGATCAACGAGGCGTTCGCCGTGCAGGTGCTCGGCTCCCAGCGCGCGCTGGGCATCGACATCGACAAGCTCAACGTGCACGGCGGCGCGATCGCGCTCGGCCACCCGTTCGGCTCGACCGGCGCGCGGATCATGACGACGCTGATCAACGGCATGCGGGCGCGCGACGCCCAGTTCGGCCTCGAGACCATGTGCGTCGGCGGCGGTCAGGGCATGGCGATCATCCTGGAAAGGCTGTCATAGCAATGGGAATCCTGGACAAGTTCCGCCTGGACGGGAAGGTCGCGATCGTCACCGGCGCGTCCTCGGGCCTCGGCGTCGCGTTCGCCAAGGGCCTCGCGGAGGCGGGCGCGGACGTCGTGCTGGCCGCCCGTCGCGCGGACAAGCTGAAGGACACGGCCGCGCTCGTCGAGGCCACCGGGCAGCGCGCGCTGGTCGTGCAGGCCGACATCTCGCAGCCCGACGACTGCCGCGAGGTCGCCCGCCAGGCGGCCGAGTTCGGCACGGTCGGGGTGCTCGTGAACAACGCCGGCGTCGGCACGGCGGTCCCGGCCTCGCGGGAGACGCCTGAGCAGTTCCTCAGCGTCATGGACGTCAACCTCAACGGCGCCTACTGGATGGCCCAGGCGGCCGCCGCGGTCATGACCTCCGGCGGTTCGATCATCAACATCTCCAGCGTGCTGGGCCTCGTCACGGGCGGCATTCCCCAGGCCGCGTACTCGGCGTCCAAGGCGGGCCTGCTCGGCCTCACGCGGGACCTCGCGCAGCAGTGGACGGGCCGCAAGGGCATCCGCGTCAACGCGATCTGCCCCGGCTTCTTCGAGTCCGAGATGACCGACCAGTACCCGCCGGGGTACCTGGAGAAGATGCAGGCGGCGCTGCCATCCGGGCGAATCGGTGACCCGGAAGAACTAGCCGCGGCCGTTCTGTTCCTGGCGTCCCCGGCGGGCGGTTACGTTACTGGCGAGACGCTCGTCGTCGACGGTGGTGCCGTGATCGTCTGACTCCAGGGGGAGCCGTGCGGGAGCCCGAGTTCAAGATCGTCGACCCGCGAAGACGGTTCCTGCTGTGGTTCGTGCCGCCGTTGGCGGTGTTCGTGGCCGGGCTGGTGGTGCTGCTCGTTTCGGGGCACGTCACCGGCCCGTTCAAGTCTGTGACGGTGGTGCGGGCGCTCTTCGCCTCCAAGCGCGACTTCTTCCAGGACGAGCAGGTCAAGCGCATCCTGATGGCGCGCGGCTACCAGGTGCACGTGACGCCGATCGGGTCCCGCGACCTCGCCGAGAAACCCGACCTCGACTCGTACCACTTCGTCTTCCCGTCCGGGCACGTGGCGAACGAGCACGTCAAGGCGCGCAGGGCGGGCAAGCACGTCGTGCCGTACCGGCCCTTCTTCACTCCGGTGGTGCTCGCGACGTTCCGCGAGTACGCCGAGGCGCTCGTCAGAGCGAAGGTCGCGACGCCGCACTACGAGGGTGACAAACCGTTCTACTACACCCTCAACATGAACGCGTTCGCCGAACTCGGCAAGGAGCGCTGGAAGGACATCGACCCCCGCCTCACCAACGGCAACCGGGTCATCGCCCAGTCGCCGGACCCCTGCAAGGCCTACTCCGGAGCGACGCTCGTCGGGTTCTTCGCCACCGCCCTCGGTGACGTGCCGCCGCAGACCGTCGAGGAGGCCGAGAAACTGGCCCTCGCCGTCAAACCGCACATCGACGCGCAGGGCCAGGCCGGCGAGGACATGGCCCCGAAGTACTTCGTGCCGGAAGGCCGCACGCACGCCGTGATCGCGGTGATCTACGAGCACCAGTACATCGCGTACCAGTTGCGGCAGAAGGACTTCGACACCGAACGCGTGCTGCTCTACCCGACCAAGCAGCACCAGAGCACGCCCGAGCTGATCTCGTTCACCCCCGAGGGCGACCGCATCGGCGAGCTGATGATGAACGACCCGGAGCTGCGCCAACGCGCGGTCGAACTCGGCTTCCACTCGCTCGGCTGGAACGGCGAGACCGGCGCCGACTTCGGCGGCTACATCGCCGGACGAGGCCTGCCGGAACCTCCGGCCGGCGAGATGGGCAGGGTGGAACTGCCGAAGGCCGAACTCTTCGAGCACATGCTCGACGTCGTCGGCGACTGCAAATGAGGCTGCTGGCACTGGTCGCGCTGCTGGTGCTGACGGCGTGCGCGGCCAGCACGCCGCCGCCCGTCCAGCTCCGAGTGCTCGCGAGCACGGAACTCGCCGACCTGGCCCCGGTGCTGGCGGAGTTGAAGCGCGCCACCGGTGTCGAGCTGGCGGTGGAACATCGCGGCACCGTCGAGGCGAGCAGGTCGTTGGACGGGTTCGACCTGGCCTGGTTGTCCACCACCAGGTTCCTGCGGTTGCGCGGCACCGAACCGGAGCTCGCGGCGAGCATCATGACGTCCCCGGTCGTGCTCGGGGTGCGGCGTGACAAGCGCGCCGTGCTGGGGGAGCGGCCGACGTGGGCGGACGTGGCGGACCGTGCTGCTCTGGGCCAGTTCCGGTACGGCATGGCCGATCCGCGCGTCTCCGGCGGCGGGATGGCGGCGTTGATCGGCGTGGCCACGGCGGCCGCGGGCACCGGAGCGCCGTTGCGGCCCGAGGACGTGAGTTGCGATCGCCTGCAGGGGTTCCTGACGGGCCGGGCGTTCGACGTGCCCGACGCGGTGGGGGAGTTCACGCGTCGGTCCGATGTGGACGGACTGGTCGCGCACGAGTCGGAACTGCTGTCGCTCAACGCTTCCGGAAAGCTGAGTGAGCCGCTGGAGATCGTCTACCCGCGCGACGGCATCGTTCTCTCCGACTACCCGCTGATGCTCGTCAAGCCCGAGCACCGCGCCGCCTACGACCGCGTGGTGGAGTGGCTGCGATCGCCCGCCGCGCAGCAGATGATCGCCGACCGCACGTGGCGCCGTCCGGTGGAATCCTCGGTGACCCGGCACGAGAAGCTGCGTGCCGACCTCGGCACCGCGCTGTACTTCCCGGACAGCACCGAGGTGATCGACCGCCTGCTGCTGTTCCACGACCGCGCGGGCGACGGCCGTCAGGTGATCTTCGTGCTGGACTGGTCGACGTCGATGCGCGGCGCCCGGATGGCCGGGCTGCGCGAGGCGTTCGCGTCGTTGAACGGCTTCGACCGCTTCTACGTCGGCGAGACCGTGACGATCCTGAGGTTCGCGGGCACCGTGCTGGAGGAACGGTCGATCACGGTGCGCGGCAAGGAGGACCTCGACGCGTTGCTGGCCGTCGTGGCGTCCGACGACCTGCGCGACAACACGGCCATCTGGGCCGCCCTCGACCGCGCCCTGCAACTCGCGAGCGGCGACACGGCGGTGGTCCTGATGACCGACGGCGAGAACAACGCGGGCCCGTCCCTGGACGAGTTCCTGCGGGTGGGACGCGGCGAGGTGCCCGTGTACCCGATCAGGTTCGGTGAGGCCTCCACGGCCGAACTGGACCGCGTGGCCCAGGCGAGCGGTGGCCGTCTGGTCGAGGCCGGCGCGAAGTCGTTGCTGGAGGCGGTGAGGGAGATCCGTGGCTGTCGATAGAGCGCTCTGGTGGTCGGTCTCGTGGGGCTGGATCCTGCTGTGGGTCGCCACGCTGATCGCGTTGATCGTCGTGGTCGTCCTCGCCTGGCAACGACTGCGGCACCGCGCCCCGGAACCCGAGATCCCGGGAATCCTGTTCTACGTGCACGGCCAGCGCATGATCAACCTCTGCAAGGTCGGCCGCTACGACGACGCCGTGACCCGCCAGTTCGTCAAGCAGATCACCGTCACCAAGAACGGCAAGCTCCAGGTGGGTCCGAGCGAGTTCGGCATCGGCGTCGACGGCTCGGTCGTCGAGCAGAACACCGACACCTACGAGAAACCCGCCTCCGAGATCGACGTCATCGGCGTCGTGCTCGCGGGCCTGAGAGCCGCCCACGGCGTGGTCGACGTCGACCTGACCACCCAGACCATGCGCGCCGACGAGGCCTGGTACCGCAGCAAGGCCAAGCGGCTCAACGACGTCCGCGACTACGTCTCCCTGCACGGCCGCTTCGAGGTGGGCGACGGCGACGACCCGGCCGTCCTGCACGCCCCCGTCGGCGACGGCCGGATCCGCGTCGAGTGCGACACGGCGAGCCTGCGCGACACCCTGCCCCCTGGCCAGTTCAACGCCCGCTGCCTCGGCAGGGTCCAGTCCTGGAACGCCGCCACCGGCGAGGTCGTCGTGCTGCCCGTCGTCGTATTCCAGTAGACATGTGGGGGACCATCGACACGTGATCGCGTTGGACGAGGTGCTGGTGGTGGACGTGGAGTCGACGTGCTGGGAGGGCACGCCGCCGCCCGGCGAGTTCTCGGAGATCATCGAGATCGGCGTCTGCCCGGTCGAGGTGGCCACCGGGAAGCGGGGCGAGCGTCGTTCCGTGCTGGTGCGGCCTTCGCGCTCGCGCGTCAGCCGGTTCTGCACGCAGCTGACCACGCTCACCCAGGCCGATGTGGACGGTGGCGTCTCGTTCGCCGAGGCGTGCGCGGTGCTGCGCAAGGAGTTCCGCGCGGACCGGCGCGTGTGGGCCTCCTACGGCGACTACGACCGCAAGATGTTCGAACGGCAGTGTGCGGACTTCGGCGTCCGCTACCCGTTCGGGCCCAGGCACCTGAACGTCAAGACGCTCTTCGCGCTGACGCACGCGTTGCCGCGCGAGGTCGGCATGGCCGAGGCGGTGCGGCTGACCGGTGGGAAGATCGACGGCACGCACCACCGCGGCCACGACGACGCGTTCAACATCGTGGGGCTGCTGGTGACCCTGCTCAGAAGGTGATCACGTCGGCGCTGTCCGGGTTGCTCCTGCCCGCGAGCACCGACTGCCAGACCTCGATCAGCTCGTCCGGGCCGCTGTGCCCGACGACGGCGACCCAGTCGCCGGCCTGGGCGGTGAAGCCCCGCCACGCCTCGCCGAACCGCTGGGCGAGGCCGTCCGCACCCCAGTCCGCGGTGCGCTTGCGCAGCTGGTCCGGCGCGAAGAAGAACTCCGACCGCTGGTCCTGCGACGGGGCCTTGTGCGTGAGGCCGATCGAGATGTCCTTCTTCAGCTCGTCGCCGAGGCGGTCGTGCAGTGCCGACCGCACGTCGGCCGACCCGCTGAAGTCCAGGTACACCGACGGTTCGACGTCCACCGGGGCGTCGTAGGGGAGCACGGTGTCGTAGAGGCCGAGGCCCTCGGTGAACTCCACGTTGCGCGGCGAGGTGAGGCCGACGACCCGCACGCCCTTCCCGCGCAGGCACTGGGCCGTGCCGAACGCCGTCTTGCTGGAGGCCGAGGAGATCACGACGGTCCGCGCGCCGTAGAACGAGTTGTCGGCCAGTTGGTCGGCCAGCAGGAACGACGTCAGGAACAGCGGCCGGTAGAGCACTTGGAGGTCTTCCAACGCCTCGTCGTAGGCCGGGTCCTGGGCGGTCACCAGATAGCTGTTGTAGACGGCGGGCAGGTCGGCGCGGTGCTCGGCGACGTCCACGAAGCCGGACGAGGTGGGCTTTGCGCGGACCACGACGTGGCTCGCCATCGGCAGGTAGCCGTAGACGCGGGTGCCGGGCGCGAGGGTGTCCACAGTGGACTCGACGACGTCGGCGAAGCCCCAGACCGGGATGACGCCCTGGTGCTCGGCGCCCGCGGGGAAGAAGCGCCAGTAGCCGATGAGGTCGCCGATCACGCCGTAGGTGACGTTGTTGGCGGTGAGGCCGACGCGGCTGACCTTCAGCAGCACCTCGCCGTCCGACAGGCCGGCGGAGAGTTCGTCGTGCAGCACTTCGGTTTTGGCGAGGTCGCCGCGGTCGGCGACGACGGTCCAGCGACTGATCATTGCCTCGGTTCTCCTTGGTCGGGAGGTACGCTCCGGTCGTGACCGTGCCTGAAAGACTGATCGACGCCGCCACCCGCCTGTTCGCGGACAAGGGGTACGAACGCGTCGCCGTGCAGGAGATCGTCGAGCACGCCGGTGTCACCAAAGGCGCTATGTACCACTACTTCGGGTCCAAGGACGACCTGCTGCACGAGATCTACGGGCGGCTGTTGCGCCTGCAGACCGAGCACCTGGAGAAGATCGCGGAGAGCAAAGGACCGATCACCGAACGGCTCCGCGAGGCCGCCGTCGACGTGATCGTCACGAGCATCGACGACTTCGACGCCGCCAGGGTGTTCTTCCGGTCGATGAACCACCTCTCGGCCGAGAAGCAGAAGGAGGTCCGGGCGGAACGGCGGCGCTACCACGAGAAGTTCCGCGGCCTCGTCGAGGAGGGGCAGGCGGACGGGACGTTCCGCGGCGACGTGCCCGCCGACGTCGCCACGTACTACTTCTTCGGCTCGCTGCACCAGCTCGGCACCTGGTACCGCCCGGACGGCGACATGCCGCCCGGACGGCTGGCGGAGCACTACGCGGACCTGCTGATCCACAGCCTCAGGCCCTGATCAGGGCACGATCACGCTGACGATCTCGGCGACGCACGCGGGCTTCTCGCTGCCCTCGATCTCGATGACGACCTTGGTCACGAGCTGCTTGCCCAGCGCGATGTCGGTGACGTCGAGCAGCTCGACCCCGCCGCGCACCCTGGCGCCGACCAGCACCGGCTGCGGGAAGCGGACCTTGTTGCTGCCGTAGTTCACGCCCATCTTGATGTTCTTGACCGTGTAGACGTCCCGCACCAGGTACGGCACCAGCGACAACGTCAGGTAGCCGTGCGCGACCGGGCCGCCGAACGGTCCCTTCGCGGCCTTCTCGACGTCGATGTGGATCCACTGGTGGTCGAGCGTCGCGTCGGCGAACAGGTTGACCTGCTCCTGCGTGATCTCGTGCCACTCGCCGAACCCGAGGTGCTGGCCCTTGGCGGCGACGAGCTCGTCGATGTTCTCGAAAGCGCGCATCGTCAGTCCTTCGGTCCGCCGGCGACGTAGATGACCTGGCCGGACACGAACCCGGCACCCTCGCTGACGAGGAACGACGCGGTGTGCGCGATGTCCTCCGGCTGGCCGACGCGCGCGACCGGGATCGCCTGCGCCGCACCGACCAGGAAGTCGTCGAACGAGATCTTCATGCGCTCGGCGGTCGCCTTCGTCATCTCGGTGGCGATGAAGCCGGGCGCGATCGCGTTGACCGTGACACCGAACTTGCCGAGCTCGATCGCGAGGGTCTTCGTGAAGCCCTGCAGGCCCGCCTTGGCCGCGGAGTAGTTGGCCTGGCCGCGGTTGCCGAGCGCGGACGTGCTCGACAGGTTGACGATGCGGCCGAAGCCTTCCTTCGTCTGGAACGCCTGCACGGCCTTGCTCATCAGGAACGCGCCGCGCAGGTGCACGTTCATGACCGTGTCCCAGTCGCTCGCGCTCATCTTGAACAGCAGGTTGTCGCGCAGCACGCCGGCGTTGTTGATCAGCACGGTCGGCGCGCCGAGGTCCTCGGCGACCTTCGCGACCGCGGCGTTGACCTGCTCCTCGTCGGCGACGTCGACCTTCAGGCCGACGGCCCGCCCACCACTCGCGACGATCTTCTCGGCGCCCTCGAGCACGCCCTGCTCGTCGAGGTCGAGCAACGCGACGGCCAGGCCGTCCGCGGCGAGACGCTGCGCGACCGCGGCACCGATGCCACGAGCCGCGCCGGTGACGATCGCAACCCTGTCGGCCACGGGTCCTCCTTCAGTCTGTCTGGTGGGCTAAGCAAGCGCTTAGTAACGTACCTATCAGTCAGCTTGACGTCCAGGCCTGTCCGGACGACCATACCGACTGGTCGGAATGTGGCAATACGAGGAGGCAGGTGCCCGTGGAACTCACCGGCAAGGTCGCGCTCATCACCGGCGGCTCCAACGGCATCGGGGCCGCGTCCGCCCGGCGGCTGGCGTCGCTCGGCGCCCACGTCGTGGTGGCGGACGTGGACGAGGACCAGGGCAAAGCCGTCGCCGACGAGATCGGCGGCGTTTTCGTGCGCTGCGACGTGACGGTCCCGTCGGACTCCGCCGAGGCGGTGGCGGTCGCCGTGAGCACGTACGGCGGCCTGGACATCGCGTTCCTGAACGCCGGCATCGGCACCGGCCGCTCGCTCGGCGACGACTTCGACATCGAGCTCTACCGCCGCGCGATGTCGATCAACGTCGACGGCGTCGTCTACGGCGCGCACCACGCGTTGCCCGAGCTGCGCAAGCGCGGCGGCCAGATCATCGCCACGGCGTCGATGGCGGGCCTGATGCCCACGCCCGGCGACCCGGTCTACGGCGCGAACAAGGCCGCCGTCGTCGGCCTGGTCCGCGCGCTCGGCGGCGCGTACCAGGACATCCGCGTGAACGCCCTGTGCCCCGCGTTCGCCGACACCAACATCATCGTCCCGCTGCGCTCGGCCCTCGACAAGGTCGGCATGCCGATCCTGCCGGTGTCGGCAGTTGTGGACGCGTTCATGTCCATTGTGGAGGGTTCCGGCACCGGCGAGGCCTGGTTCGTCCAGTCCGGCCGCCCGGCGGAGCCGTTCAACTTCCGCAACCCTCCGGGCCCCCGTGCCGCCGACGGCTCCCGTGTCGCGGCCGCCCAGAAGGACCCCATTTCGCTCGCCCTCAAGGAGAACTGACCGTGCGTGCCATCCAGATCACCGAGTTCGGCGGGCCCGAGGTGCTCCAGCAGGTGGAGCTGCCCGACCCGGTCGCGGGCGAGGGCGAGGTGCTGATCTCCGTGTCGCGCGCGGGGTTGAACTACGCCGACACGCACCAGGCCGAGAACTCCTACCTCGCCCGGATGGAGTTGCCTTTGGTGCCTGGTGGGGAGGTTGTCGGTTTTGCTCCTGACGGGCGTCGAGTGGTGGCGTTGACGAAGAACTCCGGTGGGTACGCGGAGAAGGCCGTTGCGCCTGCTTTGACTACCTTTGACGTGCCGGACGGTGTGGACGACCTGACTGCGTTGTCGTTGATCGTTCAGGGGGCCACTGCCTGGTTGTTGCTGCGGAAGTCGACTCACATGGAGCCCGGTGAGTCGGTTGTCGTGCATGCGGCTGCTGGTGGTGTTGGGACGATTGCCGTTCAGCTGGCCAAGTTGTGGGGGGCTGGGCGGGTTATCGCTACTGCTTCTTCTGAGGAGAAGCGGGAGTTGGCGTTGTCGCTCGGGGCCGATGTGGCCATCGACTCCCGGGCTGATGACATGACCGCTGCTTTGAAGGAAGCCAATGGTGGGCGGCGGGTTGATGTGGTGCTGGACATGACTGGAGGTGCCACGACTGACCAGTCGTTGGTGGCGTTGGCTCCGTTTGGGCGGCTTGCGTTTTATGGGATGGCCTCGCGGGAAAGGCCGAAGCCGGTTGATCTCGGGGCGCTGTTGGTGCACTCCACGGCCGTTGCGGGTATGTGGCTGCCGCACGCTTTGAAGGTTCGGGATGCTGAGCATGGGACGTTGGCGCATCGGGCCATGGCTGAGTTGTTCCAGCTTGTGGTGGATGGGAAGTTGAAGGCTGTTCCCGGTGGGGAGTACGGGATGGGGGAGATTCGTGCTGCGCACGAGGATCTTCGGGCTCGGCGGACTGCTGGGAAGTTGGTGCTGGATCCGTCTCGCTGATCGCGCCGGTTGTCGGGTGGTTCCGGTTGCGTGCGGCGGGTTTCTGTTGCGTGCTTCCCCTGGGGCTCTGCCCCAGACCTCGGCAATCTGATCAGGGGGCCAGCGCTGCGAGCGGGTTGATGGCACGCCTGTTTGTGTTGGGCGGCTGCCTGTTTCGTAGTGTGGTTGCGTTGGCGGTGGGGTCCCATCACAAGCCGCACCAAGAGCGGGCCACATGCCTGGAGGGGTGTCAAACCGCCGAAAAGCGTGGCGGTTTGACACCCCTCCAGGCATGCAGCAAGAGCTGTGGTGCGACTCGTGATGGGACCCCACCGCCGAAGCCTCTTGGCTAAGGGCAAAGACAAAAGCAAAAGCCAAGAGCACCTCGGCTTCGCCGTCGGGTCGGCTCGCCTTCGGCTTCGCGTGCCGATCAGGCGTGCCCGCTCCGCCGCGCCTCCTGCTTCCGAGACCCCGCTGGCTTCCACCTCTCGCCGCCCCACCGGCCTGCCTCCCCACCGCGCTTCTCGCCGCCCCGCCCCCGCCGCCCCACCTCTCGCCGCCGCCTCCGGACGCCTTCCCGCCTCCCACCGTCCTGGCCTCGTGCATCCCGCCCGCCTTCCTGGCTGGCTGGCCCCGGACACGCGAAAGGGCGGCCCGCGTCGTCGCGGGCCGCCCCTTCTGCGTGGTGCTGGTGAACTACTCCGAGAGCTCGGCCAGCTGAGCCTTCACCCTGGCCAGTTCGGCCTCCAGCTCCTCCATGCGGGTGCGGTGCTGGTCGCGCGCCGCCTCGAGCACCGACTCGATGCCCTCGGCGATGTCCTCGTGCAGCTCCTTGGCCGCCTTGGAGACGGCGATGGCCGGGATTACCAGGCCCGACACGACGCGCTGCGTGCCGTGGACCAGGTCTGCCTGCCACTCGCCCTCTGCGGAGGCGGTCACCGTGAGCGTGAGCTCCACGGTGCGCGTCTTCTTCGCCGTGCTCTTCGGGCGGCCGGCCTTCGGCTTCTCAGCCTTGGGAGCCTCAGCCTTGGGCTCTTCGGCCTTCGGTGCCTCGGCGGGCGCGGGCGCCTCGACGGGCTTCGGGGCCTCGGGCGCGGTGGCCGCCGGAGTCTCCTCCACGACGGTCTCCTCGACTGCCTTCACCTCGGTGAGCGTGTCCGACACGATCAGGTTTCCTCTCTGCGCAACGACGTGACCCCGCGCACAGCATAGAACACGTGTTCGATCAGCCGTGAAAGGGGTCAGCGCAGAGCCTAGTCAGTACGGCGGGAGCTGCACGCGCCACTGCCGTTCCACGTCCAGGACGCCCGGGACCGCCTGCAGTGCCGGGATCGCCTTGACCTCGGCGGTGCCGGTGACGACGCCGAGGGCTTCCAGGACCGTGTCCACGACCAGGCCCGCCTCCCGCAGGTCGTCGAGCACCTGCGGGAGGCTGCCCTCGGTCACGGAGACCATCACCTGGTCCACCGGAGCGGTCATGGCGCCTGGACGAGTCCGGAGCCGATGTCGGTGGACGGCAGCGGCAGGCGCAGAGCCGTGCCGACGAGGCGTGCCCACAGCTCGTAACCTCGTGCGCCGGTCTTCTCGGCGATCAGGACCGCCACGCCCGCCACGTGCGGGGTGGCCATCGAGGTGCCGCGCAGGCGGCGGTACTTGTCCGGCAGCTTGAACGACGAGTACACGTCCACGCCCGGCGCGCACACGTCGATCTGGCCGATCTTGTCCGCCGAGCCCGAGGAGAACGACGCGATCGCGCGGTTCACGTCGATCGCGGCCACGGCGATGATGCTGGGGCACCGAGCCGGGTGACCGACCGGGGCGATCCGGCCGGGACGCGACGAGGCGTTGCCCGACGCCGCGATGATCAGCGTGCCCTTGGCCAGCGCGCGCTGGGCCACGGTCTCGTAGATCTGCGAGTACGGCGTGCCCGCGGGGACGTCCGCGCCGAGCGACATCGAGATGATCGCGCAGCCGTTGGTGACGGCCCAGTCGATGCCCGCGAGGATGCCGCCGTCGGAACCGGAACCGGCGTTCGACAGCACCTTGCCCGCGAAGATCTCGGCCTCGTAGGCGACGCCGTAGCCGGGCAGGGTGGCGGGCTTGCGCGGGCCCGCGGACGTGCCGATGCAGTGCGTGCCGTGGCCGTGGCCGTCCTGCACGTCCTCGCCGTTGATGAACGACTTCGTGGTGATGGTGCGGCCGGTGAAGTCCGGGTGGTTCTTCTCCCAGCCGGTGTCCAGGACCGCGATCTTGATGCCCTTGCCGGTGGCCGTGCTGACGTCCGCGCCGACCGCCTGCAACCCCCAGGTCAGCACCGATTCGTCCGCTGCCGCGGCCACGTCCTCCTCGGCCGGTGCGGCGTCGTCGTCCTGGAACGCGTGCACGACGCGTTCCGGTTCGACGATCTGCACCGGGCCGGGACGGTCGGCCGCGCTGTTCAGCTCGGCCAGCAGAGTCGGGTCGGCGGACACGACCGCCACGCCGAGCTCCGGGAAGACCTGCACGGTCTCCGCGTCCAGATCACCGCTGTTGAGGTCGAACCCGGCGATCGTGCCGAGCTCGGCCAGCCCCTCTTCGACGGCGTCTTCCTGCAACAGCACCAGGAACCGGCCGGTGGTCTCCACTTCTGCGGGTTCGGTCATGACGTTTCGCCCCTACTCTCCGTCTAGCTCTCACTAGAGAGTCGTCACATCGGGGCACTTGTTTCAGGCCATCTGCCGTCTGCGCTGAAAGAATTCACCGATTGGCTCAACGTACTTCGCCGCGATGGGCCCGAGGATTGCCATCAGCAGCACGTAGGCGGTCGCCAGCGCCGCCAGGTCGCCGTTCACCTGCCCGGACGCCACGGCCAGACCGGCGATGACGATGGAGAACTCGCCGCGCGCCACCAGTGCCGCGCCCGCACGCATGCGGCCCATCTTGCCGATGCCCTGCCGCCGCGCCGCCCACCAGCCGGTGAAGACCTTCGTCGCGGTCGTGACCACGGCCAGTGCCACCGCGATGCCCAGCACGGGTGGAATCGACGTCGGGTCGGTGTTCAGACCGAACACCACGAAGAACATCGCGGCGAACAGGTCCCGCAACGGCTCCAGCAGGCGCGTCGCGTTCTCGGCCGTCGACCCGGAGATCGCGATGCCGAGCAGGAACGCGCCGACCGCCGCCGACACCTGCAGCTGCGACGCGATGCCCGCCACGAGCAACGCCGAACCGAGCAGCTTGAGCAGGAACACCTCGTGGTCGGGACTGTCCACAATGGCCGAGATGAACCGGCCGTACTTCAACGCCACCACCAGAACCACGGTGATCGCGAGCAACGAGATGCCGACGGACGTGAGCCCGCCGAGGAACGTCACGCCGGCCAGCACGGCCGTCAGCACCGGCAGGTAGACGGCCATCGCGAGGTCCTCGAACACGAGCACCGACAGCACGACGGGCGTCTCGCGGTTACCCAGCCGCCCCAGATCGCCGAGCACCTTCGCGACGATGCCGGACGACGAGATGTACGTGACGCCCGCCATCGCGAGCGCCCCGACCGTGCCCCAGCCGAGCATCAACGCGACGATCGCGCCCGGTGCCGCGTTCAGCACCAGGTCGAGCACGCCCGCCATCCACGACTTCTTCAACCCCGTCGTGAGTTCGGACGCCGAGTACTCGAGACCGAGCAGCAGGAGCAGCAGCACCACGCCGATCTCGCTGGCGAGGTGGGTGAACTCCTCGATGCCGTGCAACGGCACCAGCCCGCCGTCGCCGAACGCGAGCCCGCCGATCAGGTACAGCGGGATGGGCGAGATTCCGGCGCGTCTGGCCACACGACCCAGCAGACCGAGGCCGAAGAAGACCGCGCCGAGCTGGATCATGGCGATTGTTGTCTCGTGCACTGTGCTTAACCGCCGTGGAGGATCTCAGCGGCGGCGTCGAGGCCCTCCGCGGTGCCGACGACGACCGCGAGGTCACCGTTTTCGAAGAGGAAGTCGGGGCCGGGCGACGGATGCGCGTTGCCCGCGCGCACGACGGCCACGATGGACACACTGGTCCTGGTGCGCAGAGCGGTCTCACCGAGCGTGTGGTTCGCGAAGGCGGTGACCGGCAGCTGCCGCGTCGTGATGCCCGCGATGTCCCGGGTCTCCTCGCGCAGGTGCGCGACGAGCTGCGGCGCGCCCAGCAGGCCCGCCAGCGTGCTCGCCTCTTCCGGCGACAGCGGTATCGACGCGGAACACGAGTCCGGGTCGTTGGCTTTGGAGACGATGAGTTCGAACTTGCCGTCCCGATAGGTGATCACGCCGACACGACGTCCGGCGCGGATCATGAAGTCCTGGCGCGTCCCGATGCCCGGCAGGGGCGTGATCTCCACGTTCACACAGATCATGATACGTGGATGTCATCGCGTGTACGCCCCGTGCGTCACGGCTGGGTGGTACGCGAGCGCGTGCCCGGCCCGGACGTCGACGAGTTCGCTGAACCCGGCCAGGTGATCGGGGCGCTCGCACGAGCCCCGCACGGCACGTTGCTGGCCGTCCAGCACCCCCATCGCACGCCCGCCGCGCTCGCCGCGGGCACCAGCCTGCTGGACGCGCTGCCCGCCGCCCGCACCGAGCTCGCGGCGTTGATCCGCCGGGCATATCGCGAGGTCAACGACGTCGTCGCGCCCTATCGCGTGGACGGACCGGACGGCACCGCGTGCGGCCTGCTGTGCCTGGTCGACCCGGACGGCATCGAGCACACCGAGGACGTCTACCCGGACGTCGTCGCCGAACGCGGCCAGGTGCTCGCCTCGCTCGGCATCGCCACCAGCGCCGCCATGCTGATCCCGATCACGCCGCACGACGGCCTGACCGACCTGGTGCTCGGCATGACCGAGGAGCCCGCGGTCTCGCTGGTCGACTCGGGCGGGCGGCGGCACTGGGTGTGGCTGGTCGGGCCCGGCTCGGTGCAGGACCGGTTCCTGGAGGCCGCGGGCGCGCACCCGTTGCTCGTGGCGGACGGCAACCACCGGGTCGCGGCGGCGCGCGAGGCGGGGCTCGCCGGGCTGCTGGCGCTCGTCACGTCCGGGCCCGGCCTGCGCGTCGGGCCGATCCACCGGGCCGTCGCCGGCACCGGGCTCACGACGTCCGACCTGGTGGCGGCGTGGGAACGGGTCGGGCTGACGGTGACGGCGCTGCCGTACGTCGTCGACCCGGAACCGGGCGTGGTCGTGGTGCGCTGCCCCGACGCGGTGCTGCGGGTCGCACTGCCCGCGGGCCGGGGGATCGATCACGCCGTGGTGGAGTCGGTGCTGCTCGACGAGGCGTTGGGGCTCGATCCCGAGAGTCCGTGCGTGCGGCCTGTCGTCGACCCCGCCGTGGAGGCCGAGGCCGTGCTGCTGATCGCGCCCGTGCCGTTGGGGGAGGTGCTGTCGGGCCGCAAGATGCCGCGCAAGAGCACCTACTTCACCCCGAAGCCGCGCAGCGGGTTGTTGCTGGCGGACCTGGCACCGTAGAGGCGTTTCGGGGCCGACCGGCACTGGTGGCTCACGGGCCGGGTGGCGTTTCCTGACGCTCCCGAGCCTTTGGGGCGCCCGCGATGAAACCGAGACCAGGCCAGTTGGAGGTGCGCCGCGACGGTGCGGTGGTGACGCTGGTCGGTGAGGTCGACCTGAACACCACCGACCTGCTGCGGTCCGAACTCGCGCTGGCGTGCGCGCCGGCCACCGGTTCCGCCGACGTGACGATCGACTTCGCCGGGCTGACGTTCATCGGCTCCAGCGGCATGCGCGTGCTGATCGAGACGGCGGAGTCGCTGGGGGAACGGCGGCTGGTGCTGACCGGTGGCGGGTGGGCGGTCTACGTGGTGAACCTGCTCGGCCTCACCGCCCGGTTCCCGAACATCGTTGTGGAGCAATGACCTGTCCACTGAGGACGCTGCTACTGTCGGTGGCATGGCGGTGCGAGCGATCAGGGGAGCCACGCAGATCGACGCGGACTCGCGCGAACTGCTGCTGGAGGCGACGGCCGAGCTGGTGCGGGAGGTGTTGTCCTGCAACGCGTTGACGTCGGACGACCTGATCTCCGTGGTGCTCACCGCGACACCGGACCTGGTGTCCGAGTTCCCCGCCTACGCGGCGCGTTTGGCGGGGCTCTCGGACGTGCCGCTGCTGTCCGCGACGGAGATCGCGGTGCCCGGCTCGATGCCGCGGGTGATCCGGTTGCTGGCGCACGTGGAGACGGACCTGCCGCGGTCGTCGATCAAGCACGTGTACCTGCGCGGGGCGGCGGCGTTGAGGACCGACCTCAACCACTGACCGCGCGGCTGACGGCCTCCACGTGCCGGTGGTCGGTGCCGCAACAGCCGCCCAGCACGGTCAGCTGCGGGAACTTCGTTCTGAGCTCGCGGTAGTCGTTCGCGAACTCCTCGGGATCGCCGCGGTCGAGCGTCTCCGCCTCGTCGAGTTCGGCGTGGCTGAGCTTGGACGCGTTGGCTCTCAGGCCCCGGATCCGTTGTGCCCACGGCGCTTCCGGGTCGAGCGCGGGCGCGATGTGCGTCGGGTGCGCGCAGTTGACCATGTAGTAGGCGGGGTAGCTGTTCGTCTCCGCGTCGACTTCTTCGATCGCGTTGCCGAGCGTTCCCCCTGACGGCAGGCGGCCGTCCGTCTCGACGGTGAACGAGATGACCACTCGTGCGTTCGCGTCGCGGGCGGCGTCGACGATGCCGGTGGCCTCGGGGGTGTTCGTCAGCGTCATGGCGGTGACGAGATCGGCCGGCGTGTCCGCGAACGTCCTGATCTGCGTCGAGTGGTAGTCGTATGCTTCGTCGCGGCTCATGGTCGTGTCGGGCCGGTAGCCATCTCTTCGCGGCCCGACGCACCCGCTGATGACGACGGGGATCGCGAACCGCTGCCGCACGTCGAGCAGCAGGTCGACGGCCTTGCGGTTGGCTTCGGCGAGTCGTTTCGCGTCGTACCCGAGCCGCGCGCCCCAGTCCGCGCTGGCTCGCCAGGTAGCGGTCTCGAGGACGATGCCGGCGCCGTCCCGTTCGGCGATGCCCGCGTACCGCTCGTAGTACCGGGTCAGCGCCGCGTGCCCGTCGGGGTCGTCCAGCAGCGGAAACGCCGCGAAGTCGGGCAGGTCGATGCCGTCGTCGAAGATCAGTGTGGTCTCGGCGCCGCCGTCGGTGAGGAAGAGCGAGGCGTCGAGCTGGGGCAGCTGCGTCATCGGGGTGCCTCCAGGCCGGAGGGCCCAGTGTGCGTGCGTTTCGCCAGTTCCGCCCGCTAAAGTGGGGTGATCACTGGGGGGTGATCGCGTGTTCCAGCCATATCTGGCCGACTACACCTACTACGCGCTGTTCAGGAACATGGCGCACGGGCCCGCGAGTGAGAGCGCGGACGCCCTCGTGCGCTCGTTCGGGCCGTTCGACGAACAGCAGTACCTGGGCCACCACCGCTGGGAGTGGACCGGTGTCCTGGAGGACGCCAGGCGCTTCAAGGGACGGTACGACGACTCCTATGAGGTGACCGAAGCCGAGGCTGCCCAGATCAGACTCCTGATCGACGCGCGCCAGGACACCGCAGGAGACCTCGCACAGGAGGCGTTGTCGATTCAGGCGAAGCGGGCGGCGCGGCACCCCGACGGCGCCTTCGCGTCGTACCGGACCGCGATCGACATGATCGACTTCGAGTCCGCCTGCTCCGTGACCGACGACCTGCCACCGGATCACGGCCCCGCGCTGCGGGTGGCGATCTACGAACGACCGAAGCTGGAGGCGTGGATCGCTCTGCGCACGGCCCGCCGGCAAGCCGAACCGGTCGACGGCCACTACTACTTCGCGCTCTTCCGCAGCCTCAGGGACGTGCTCGACCTCAGCGGCGCACACACGCTGATCCGTTGCCCGGACACGGGAAGAATCCCCTGGGAGATCTACCGGGACGGCTGGGAGAAGGGCGGTCACCCCGGTAGTGAGTGGGCCCTGCCGCTGGCCCGGGCGGACATCGACCGCGTGCAGGCCGCGGTCAGGCAGGCGCCCCGCCCGTGACGGGGCGCCAGTCCCGACTCAGGCGCTGAAATCCTTGCCGGGCAACCACCCGTTGGGGATGTCCGTCACGCGCCACGACGGCACCCCGATGCGCACGGCCCGAATCGGCGTCGCCAGGAACGGCCCGGCCTCGGGCACCTTCGCGACGAGGTGCTGACGGACGACCTCGTCCTCGACCCCGTCGACCACCACAGCGGTCCCGCGCGCCTGCAGGAACGGCTCCATCGGCGACCCGGTCGACACCACGACCGCCACCTCGGGGTTCTCCTTGATCGCCTTGAGCGTGCGCCCGCGCTCCTCCAGCACGAGCACGAGCGAGTGAGGCCCGTCCTCGGCGAAGTACACGCCGCTCACCCACGAGCCGTCCGAGCCCGCCGTGGCGAGGAACATCGACTTGTGCGCGGCCAGCGTGCGGTGCAGCAACGCCTCGACGTCGCTGCGCTGTTCAGTGGTGGTCACCAGAGGCCTTTCGACTGATCGGAACTTGCGCACACGAGATCGGCGCGGCCCGCGCGCGCCTTGTGCCGATTCAGCCGATCGATACCTTCTGCCCGAAGTACTGCTGGAGCCGCTGGTGCCGGAACTCGTAGGCCGCACCGACCTGCCGCAGCACACCGCGTTCGTGTGCCTCCTCCAGGAAGTCCATGAGGTGCCAAGGAAGCTTGCGGCACAACGCGAACCAGATCCGCGCAACGGTGAAGTCGATCCAGACGCCCATCATCGGCCAGATGGACACCACGACGAACGCCAGACCGACCGCGGACACGACCGCGCTCGCGGTGAGTTCGTCGTTCAGCCAGTCCAGGGTGAACAGCGCGCCGGAGGTGGCCAGGAAAGCCGCTGTGCCCACGAAGATCGTGGCCCCGCGGTCACCCGTCAGACTGGTGCGAGGGCTGATCGGCGCGCTCGCGGAGATCCTGTTCATCAGGAAGGTGCCTGCCACGCCGATGCCGAAGACCGAGCCCACCACCACGAGCGTGCCCGTCCCCTTCCCGCTGGACGCCAGCGCGTCGCTGATCGTGATGCCGAGCACCCCGATGAGCACCCCGAAGGACAGGTTGCCGAGCACCGAGCTCCAGGAGAGCGCGAGGTAGGCGGGGAGCTTCCTCGAGCTCGGCAGCACGGTGCGCAGCAACCCGACGAGAGCTCCGGCGGCCGCTGCGGAGATCGCTCCGAGGGTGAACAGCGCACACCACAGAACGATCGTGGTCGCCTGCGCCGGCGCCGGCCAGTCGCCCTGGAACACGCCCTTGGTCAAGATCACCGCGGCGAGGAGGCACCCTGCGACCGCTCCCCGGCTCGCGGCGACGACCACCCGCGGCGCCGGCAGCAACAGGCACACCTGCCACCACCCCAGGTTCTCCGCGGCAGGCTTCGCGGCGAGCCTGCGCGCGAGGAATGCCAGCCATTTCCGGGGTGCTGCCGGCTCCGGGTAGAGCGCCGGCAGGTAGGCCTCCAGCAGGCGCTGTTCGACGGCGGACGCGCTGGGCAGTTCCAGCAAACCGGCCGGATCGGTCGCGGGTGGTGTGAACGCCGTCTTCGCCAGGTACACCGCGAGCGGCGTGGACAACGCCCGCGCGAGCACCCCGTCCGGTTCGTCGCCCAGCACCGCGACGACCGGACGCCACCGCTCGTCACCCGCCACCGTGCCCGCCTTCAGGTACCGCGCCGCCTCAGCGGCGTCGACCGGCTTCAGTTCGACCACCGCCGCACGCCCGACCGGAGCGCCTGTCTCCTGGATGACGTCCTCGTAGTCGTCGGCCCGGCAGGTGAGCACCATCGGCTTGTTCCTGCCGACGAAGCGCGCGATCCCCTTGAGGGCGTCGGCCTTCAACGCCACCTCGTCCAGCGCGTCGAGCACGGGCAGGACGAGCCCGCGGTCGATCAGGTCCCGCGCGACCTCGAGGCCGTGCACCCCGCGGTCCCGGAACACCGGGTGGTCGACCGCCAGTCGCTGCACCATCCACGCGTCCAGGTCCTGGGTGACCGGGTCCCACGACGCGAGCGAGAACAACACCGGCACCAGGTCGCCGGGGTCGCGCCGCCCGAGCAGTCGAAGCGTCAACAGGATCGCCGCGCTCGTCTTCCCGGACCCCGGCTCGCCCAGCACCACGAGTTGATGCCCCGGCAGTTCGTGCAGCGCGTCCGCCAGATCGCCCACCCCGCCGCGCAGCTTCAGCCGCAGAGGCCGGCCGACGGCACCGGCACCGATGATCTCGGCGGCACTGGGCGCGACCGGGCGTTCGGTCGAGACCCAGCGCACGTCCAGGGGATCCTGGCGGGTCAGCCCGCGCGACCCCGCCTCCCGTTCCCACTGCCGGGTGACGAGCCTCGCGAGGTCCTCCAACGCTTGTTCGGGGTCGCGGTCCGCGCGCACGGCGTTCGCGCGCAGGCCCAGCACGCCGAACACCACGGCGGCCACCAGTCCGGCGATCGTGAGCGGTGGCCCCATGATGCTGGCGAGCTTGTCGCCCTTCTCCATGACGTCGGCCGAGCCGGACGCCCAGATCACGAGGCCGATCAGGAACACCACGAACGCCACGATGGCGAGCCGCCACCTGCCGAAGTTCACCGCGACATGATTCCGGATGATCGGCACCGATCCCGCCGCAGACCGTCCCGGTGCCGGTGTGAGCGTCCGCACCAGGCACAATGAGGGCCGTGGGTGTCTCGAGGGGAGCTGCAGTGGGCCAGGGTCAGTTGCGCGGTGTGGTCGCTCTCGACGGACCGGCCGGCACCGGCAAGTCCACCGTGGCCAAGCGCGTCGCCACGGCGCTGGACGCGCGCTACCTCGACACCGGTTCGATGTACCGCGCGATCGCCCTGGCCGTCCTGCGCGCGGGCGTCGACCCCACCGACGAGGACAAGGTCATCGCCGTCGCGGACGGCGCGGTGCTCGTCGTCGGCACCGACCCGCAGAAGCCCGGCATCAGCCTCGACGGCGACGACGTGGCGGCCGAGATCCGCGGCCCCGAGGTGTCGCTGGCGGTGTCTCCGGTCTCGGCGACGAAGCACGTGCGCGAACTCCTCGTCGCCCAGCAGCGCGCGATCATCGCGGACGCGGTCGACCACGTCGGCGGCATCGTCGTCGAAGGCAGGGACATCGGCACGGTCGTGTCGCCCGACGCGCCGCTGAAGGTCTACCTGACGGCGTCGGCCGACGCCCGCGCCGCGCGCCGCACCAAGCAGGACAGCGCCGCCGGGCGTCAGTCCACTGTGGACGCTGCGCTCGCGGACGTGCAGCGGCGTGACAAGTACGACTCGTCGCGGGCCGTGTCGCCGATGATGGCCGCGGACGACGCGGTGGTGCTCGACAACACCGACCTCGACCTCGCCGGCACGATCGACGCGTTGATCGGCCTCGTGGAGCAGCGCGGGCTGCGGGTGACCGGGTGAGCGTTCCCGAGGGGACAGTGCCCTGGTTGTTCGACTTCGGACGCTGGATCGGGCGCGTGCCCTACGTCTGGCAGTTCCGGCTGCGGGTGCACGGCGCCGACCGCGTACCCTTGAGCGGCGGCGTGGTCGTCGTCGCCAACCACAGCTCGATGTCTGACGGGCCGATCCTGTTCGGGGCACTGCCCCGGCGCGTGACGTTCCTGATCAAGCAGGAGATGTTCAAGGGCGTCGTCGGCTACCTGCTGCGCAAGATCGGGCAGATCCCCGTCAAACGGGGTGAGGCCGACCGCACGGCGCTGGTCGCCGCGCAGTCCGTGCTCAAAGCCGGCGGCGTCATCGGGATCTTCCCCGAGGGAACGCGCGGCGAGGGCGACGTGGCGAGCGCGCAGAACGGTGCCGCGTGGCTGGCCAAGACGTCCGGTGCGGTGGTGCTGCCGATCGCCTGCCGCGGCACCTACCAGGCCAAGGGCTGGCGGCCCGTGGTCGACGTGCTGATCGGTGAGCCGTTCCACCTTCCCGAGGGGAAGGGGCGAGCGGCCCTCGGCGTTGCCACCGAGCAGGTGCGCGATCGCCTGGCGACACTGGTCGCCGAACTCGATGGACTTCGTGTGAGTGAGGGAAGACGATGACGGACCTGGACGGCACCTGGGAGGACGAGGCCGACTGGTCAGCCTTCGACGACCTCGACGGCGGTGACGGGGAGGAAGCAGCGCCGCCCCAGCCGGTGCTCGCTGTGGTCGGACGGCCGAACGTTGGCAAGTCCACGCTGGTCAACCGCATCATCGGCCGCCGTGAGGCCGTGGTGCAGGACGTGCCCGGCGTGACGCGTGACCGAGTCGCCTACGACGCGCTGTGGAACGGCCGCAAGTTCACCGTGGTCGACACGGGCGGCTGGGAGCCGGACGCGGTCGGGCTGCAGGCCTCCGTGGCCGCGCAGGCCGAGCTCGCGATGGCGACCGCGGACGTGATCCTGCTGGTCGTGGACGGGTCGGTCGGCGCGACGGCGACCGAGGAGGCCGTCGCGAAGACGCTGCGCCGCTCCAAGAAGCCGGTGATCCTCTGCGCGTCCAAGGTGGACGACGACAGGCTGCTGGCCGACATCGCGTCGCTGTGGTCGCTGGGCCTCGGTGAGCCGTACCCGGTGTCCGGTCTGCACGGCCGCGGCTCCGGCGACCTGCTCGACGTGATCCTCGACAAGCTGCCCGAGACCCCGCGCGACGACTTCGGCGGACGGGGCGGCGGGCCTCGGCGCGTGGCCCTCGTCGGCAAGCCGAACGTCGGCAAGTCGTCGCTGCTCAACCGCCTGACCGGCGAGAACCGCTCGGTCGTCGACTCGGTCGCGGGCACCACCGTCGACCCGGTCGACTCGCTGGTGGAGCTCGACGGCGAGATCTGGCGCTTCGTCGACACCGCGGGCCTGCGCAAGCGGGTGAAGTTCTCCGGCGGTGCCGAGTACTACGCCTCGTTGCGCACCAAGTCCGCGATCGAGACCGCCGAGGTCGCGGTCGTGCTGCTGGACGCCCACGAGCCGTTGGCCGAGCAGGACCTGCGCGTGCTGACGATGGTCGTCGAGTCGGGCCGCGCGTGCGTGCTGGCGTTCAACAAGTGGGACCTCGTCGACGAGGACCGCCGCACCGAGATGGTCCGCGAACTCGAACGCGGCCTCGTGCGCGTGCCGTGGGCGGACAAGGTCAACATCTCGGCCCTGACCGGCCGCGCCGTGCACAAGCTCGCGCCGGCGTTGCGCGTCGCGCTGAACTCGTGGGACACCCGAGTCCCGACCGGCCGCCTGAACCAGTGGCTGACGGAACTCATCGCCGCGACGCCGCCGCCCGTGCGCGGCGGCAAGCAGCCGAAGGTCCTGTTCGCGACCCAGGCCTCCACCCGCCCGCCGACGTTCGTGCTGTTCACGACGGGCTTCCTAGAGGCGTCGTACCGCCGCTTCATCGAGCGCAGGCTGCGCGAGGAGTTCGGCTTCGAGGGCAGCCCGGTCCGCATCTCCGTGCGTGTGCGCGAGAAGAAGAAGGCCGGCGCCGCCAAGAAGTAGTTCGCCGTCGTTCTTCGTAGTTTCTCCGGGTGACGACCCGGCCGACTGGTTGCCCTTTGGCATGGGGTGCGGTTGGTTGGGTCCGTGGCCGTACGAGTGGTGCTAGCCGACGACGAGGCCCTGCTGCGGCGGGGCCTGAAAGTCCTCCTCGAAGCCGACGGACGCGTCCAGGTGGTGGGCGAGGCCTCCGACGGCGCCGAACTGATCGAAGCAACCCTGGCGCACCTCCCGGACGTGGTCCTGGTCGACGTCCAGATGCCGGGCGTGGACGGCCTGGAAGCCGTGCGGAGGCTCAGGAGCTGGGCCACCCCACCGGCCATAGCCGTGCTGACCACGTTCGACCTAGACGACTACGTGGCAACAGCCCTGGACCTGGGCGCGCAGGGCTTCCTCCTGAAAGACGCAGAGCCCGAGGCGCTCGTCCGCGCCGTGGTGGACCTGGCAGCGGGCGGCGCCGTCCTGGACCCGCGCATCACCGCCCGCCTCCTCCCGCGCCTGCGAGGCTTCCGAGCCAACCGCCAACTCGACTCGCTCTCCGCCCGCGAACGCCAAGTGCTCGAACTGGTGGCAGCAGGCCGCTCGAACCACTCGATCGCCGAAGAACTCTGCCTCTCCGAGGCCACGGTGAAGAGCTACGTCTCCACCGTCCTGACCAAACTGGGCGTGGAAAACCGCGTGCAGGCCGCCCTGGTGGCCCACCAGGTGGGCGTCTGGTGATGAAGCCGGTCCTACGCGAAGTCCTGACCGTAGGCGTCACCACAGGCGTTGTCCTCCTGACCCAGGACCGCCCCTTCACCTGGTCCCTCTGGACCGCGGTAGCAGCCTCGTTGCTGCTCTCGGTACGCCTCCGCTGGCCGTGGCTGGCCTCTCTCCTCTGCATCCCGGCAGTAGCAGGAGGCCTGGGCTGGGCACCGGCCCTGGTGGCCCAATACCGCCTGGGCCGCAAGGAGAAGTCCATCCCGATCCAGCTCTTCTGGGTCCTCCTGATGACAGTGGCCTCCATCGCCCCGGTCCTCATGACCCAGGCCATCCCGATAGGCCCACTCCTCCTGGCAACAGCCTTCGCCTTCGGCCTGGCCGCCGCCCCCACGGCCCTGGGCGCCCTGATCACCACCCGCAAGGAACTGACCCGCTCCCTCTACGAAACCCGAAGGGCGCGCGCAGCAGAACTAGAGGCCCAGGAAACCTCGGCCCGAGCAGCAGAACGAGCCCGAATAGCCCGCGAAATCCACGACGCGGTAGGCCACCACGCCACCCTCATAGCCGTGGAGTCAGCAGCCCTGGCCGCCACCGCAACAGACGCCACAGTCCGCGAAACGGCCCTCAGACTACGAGCCCTGGCAAAGGAATCCCTGGCCGAAATGCGAGCGGCCCTGGGCCTCCTGAACTCCGACACCACCTACCCGTCCCTGCAAGAACTGATCGACAGGGCCCGCGTGGCCGGCGTAGCCGTGACGATCTCCGAAACAGGCGACGCAGACCTCTCCCCAGCGGTGTCCAGAGCCCTGTTCCGAGTGGTCCAGGAGTCCCTCACCAACGTGACGAAACACGCCCCAGGCGCCGCCGTGACGGTCACAGTGGACAGAGCCTCACCGGTACGCGTGACAGTGGTCAACGGCCCAGGCGACCTCCCTTCCCTGGCCGAAGGAGGAGGCGCGGGCCTGCACGGCCTCTCAGAACGAGTCCGCCTGGCAGGAGGCACCCTCACCACCTCGTACCGAGCAGACGGAGGCTTCAGCGTCAGCGCAGTCCTACCGCCCGGTAAGTCGAAGGTTGACGGACAAGACTCGACTTTCGGAGGTGGCGCCTCAGCCGCCGCCACCGCATAGTTCAGGTGTCGGTCGAGGATCGGGGGATCGGTCGGACCGAGGGACGCGGGGACCCGAACTTCGGGTCCCCGCCGTATTTCCGCAGCTAGAGGCCCTTGCTGGGGGTCGTTTTTGATCTCTGTCCGCAGTGTTGTAGGATTTCTCATGCACGCCGGGAAACCGGAAGTGTGGCCGGGACGTGGCGCAGTTTGGTAGCGCACTTGACTGGGGGTCAAGGGGTCGCAGGTTCAAATCCTGTCGTCCCGACGGCCAAGAGGGCTTTCGCAGGTCAGACACTGCGGGAGCCCTCTTTTGTGATCTTGCCGAGTTCTGCCGGGTCGAGCACGCCGCTCATCGACCCCTTTACTCCTCAATTTGAGCCTTGATAGTTCGCTTGAGTGCAGTGTCACCTGAGCTAACGTCAAGCTTGTGTTCTGGGTGGGAGCCCTTGGACACCTTTACTGGTGCCTTGCTCAGCCCCCGTGAACGCCTCGCCAATCTGCTCGACCTGGTCGAGGCGGCGACCTCCGGCGTCCTTGCGATGGAGCGGTTTGTGCACGACGAGATCACTGCTCTCCGCGACCAGGCAACGCCGACTTCGCCGTAGGTGCGTGGACGGGCGGAGGTGCGGGGCCGCACAGTGGTCTTCGCGGATCCGCCTGAGGCGGAGCTACGAGGTACTGGCCGCGAGCCGTGGACGTTGGTCGTCGGCTCGCTGGCCGACGTGCTGGAGGTCGTGACAGTGCGCTCAACGTCGTGATCCGGATCTGGGCCGACGGTCAGACGTCGCGCAACGTGGTCACCGCCCAGGCTGCCGTTCCTGCGACCACGAGCCATGTCCCCAGCACCAGCGCACCGAGATGCGCGGGCAGCAGTCCGGTGTGCGGGGAGACCACCGACAACGTGGCACCGAACGGCAGCAGCTGACCGAGGTCCGGCCAGGGGGCCAGGATCAGCGTCGAGCCGATGTGCACGGCGAACAACACCGTGGGCGCCAGGAAGTAGTTGCGCACGATTACGCCGACGAACAGTCCCCACACCGCGCCCGCGGCGCCCAAGGGTATGGCCAGCGGGTCGAACCGCGTCCACAGCACCGCGGCTGCACCGGCGCCGATCAGCGCGCCGCCCAGCGCCGTGACGGCCGCGGACGACAGCAGTGCGGGCACTCGGTGCCCGAGCAGGATCGATCGGGTCGCCACGCCGCTGCGGTGTGCGAGGACGTACTTGATGGTGCCGTACAGGCCGGTCAGCAGGCTGACCTGGATCAGCACCACCTCGGAGGACGAGCGTTGCAGCACGAGGGCCGCGGCGGCCAGCGTGGTGAGGATCAGGAAGCCGAGCAGGACTAGGTCGGACCGGACTCGCATCAGCTCGGCGCGCAGTGCGGTCACAGCACCTCCCGGCGCAGGAAGAGTCGCAGCCCGGCGCACGCGGTCAGCGCGACCCAGCCGACCGCGATCACCAGGCTGAGCCACACCGGGAAGAGTGCGGGCAGTGGTGCCTGGACCAGTCCGGCGAAGACGTCGTTGGGCAGGAACCGGGCGACCGAGGGTTGCAGGAACAGCAACGGCAGTTCGATCGCGAACGGCAGCAGGAACGAGATACCTGCGGCGAAGTAGTAGTCGCGCAGGATCCATCCGATGGCCACGCCGAAGACGCCGGCGAGCGTGCACGCGAGCAGGCAGCCGAGCAGCTTCTGCCAGGTGGACCACCCGGTGTCGAGACCGGAGCGCAGTACCAGCCACGTCACCAGGAGCCATCCCAGGGCGCCCACGAGGCCGGTCACCAGGCCGCTCACCGCGCCAGCGATGATCTTCGCGAGGTAGAGGTGTGCCTTGCGGTGCAGCAGGACCCCTCGTTCGATGGAGCGGTAGTAGTAGTCGCGGGTGACCAGGTAGCCGCCCAGGAACGTCGCGGCCACCGGGCACGCGGCCAGACAGGCCAGCATCAGCTGGGTGTCCGGGAGGTCGATGCCAGAGAAGCGCCACACGCCCAACGGCAGCAGGACGGCGTAGGCGAGCACGGCCAGCAGCCAGAAACCGCTGCGTGCCTTGAGGAGCTCGGCTCGGAGCGCGTCACGCACGGAGGGCCTCCCCGGAGACGAGGTCGAAGTAGCTGTCCTCCAGGCTGCGGCCGCCGGAGACGAGGTCGGACAGCGGTCCGGCGAACAGGGTGCGGCGGTCGATGACGACCACCTCGTCGACGGTCTGGGCGAGCTCCGCCAGCTGGTGGCTGGAGAGCAGGACGGTGCCGCCGCGGTCGGCGAACGCCCGCAGGAAGTGGCGCAGCCAGCGGATTCCCTCCGGGTCCAGGCCGTTGGCCGGTTCGTCGAGCACGAGCAGGTCGGGGTCGCCGATGAGGGCTGTGGCGAGGCCGAGACGCTGTTTCATGCCGGTGGAGTACTTGCCGAGGCGGCGACCGGCGGCGTCGGCGAGGCCGACTTCCGCTAGGATGTCGTCCACCCGGTCGCGGGACACCCCCGCCGCGACGGCGCAGATCTCCAGGTGCCGCCTGCCGGTGATGCCGGTTTCGAAGCCGAGACCGTCCATGTGCACGCCGACGGTCTGTCCCGGCCGGTCCAGCCGGTCGTACGGCACGCCGAACACGGACGCGTGGCCCGCCGTCGGGCGCAGCAGGCCGAGCAGACCGCGCAGGGACGTGCTCTTGCCGGCGCCGTTGGGGCCGAGCAGGCCGACGATCCGGCCCGCCCGCACGGAGAAGCTGAGGTCCTCCACGGCGACGAGGTCGCGGTAGTGCTTGGTGAACCCGTCGAATTCGATCACGGGGGTCATCTGGTCCTCCTATCCGAAGATCTGGTGCCACACGGGCATCAGGTAGTTGTGCGTCAGCCATTCCCCGGCCGGCAGTGGCGTGCCGCTGACCCGTGCCACCCCGGTGTCGTCCAACTCGCCGGTGACGGCGGTCAGCGGCATGGTCAGGCCGGGGGCGGTGAGGTCGGTGCGGAACGGGGTCAGCGCGCTGAGCGGAACCGTTGCCGCGACAGGTGCGGACGACCCGATCCGGGCGCTGCCGAGATCGGTGCTGAACATCAGGCCGCTGCGCTGGAGCGTGACCTGGGAACCCGCGGCGACCTGCGTTCCCGGCGGGAGCACGAAGTGGACCCCTGCGGCATCCCGCACGTAGCCGCCGCGGATGTCGTTGTCCACCTTCAGGAACATCGAGAGCGCGACGAGAGCGGTCAGCGCCACGCCTGTCGTGAGTGCCAGCCGGAGAACGCTGACGCCAAGGCGATGTGCGTTGCGCAGCAACGACCACACGCCGCGGACGAGCAGGTACGCGAGGTAGCCCAGTAGAGCCAGCACCAGCAGGCCGCCCACCAGGCCCATGCCGAGCAGAACGTGACTCCACCGGCTCGCCGCGATGGTGAGGACCACGACCGGGAAACCGATGCACGCCAGGCCGAACGGCACGGTCCACGCCGGCAGTGTGCGCGAGTGGGGGACGCCGAACAGGCACCGGACGAGCCAGCCGCAGGCCTCGGCCATCGACCGGTCGCGCAGGTGCGGGATGTCCACGTAGGCCATCAGGGCCAGGTAGCCGTCGAGCTTGACGAACGGGATGAGGTTCACCAGTGCGCTGAGGTAGCAGACGACCGCGAACCCGAGCAGTGCCTCGTGCGGCATCACCAACGCCAGCAAGGCCGCGCAACCGGCGATCGCCGCCTGCGTCGCCACTCCGGCCATCGCCACGGTCACGCGCTGCCTGGGCTTCGCCAGCCGCCAGCCGTCGGTGACCTCGCAGAAGCACGCCGGGGTGAGGTAGAAGAGCATCACCCCGAACCAGCCTGGGCGGCCGTGGAAGTGCGTCAGCGTCGCGCCGTGGCCGAACTCGTGGAGCACGGTGGTGGCCGCGAGTCCGGCCCAGATCAGCGCGAACGCCGAGAACGGCAGCGGCGCCCCGAGCGTCCGGCTGAGGGCGGAGTGCCCCACGGCCAGCGCGACCAGCCCGCCGATGGCGAGGGTCAGCGTCATGACCAGGACGGCGTTGCCGGACAGCCGGACCAGGAACGGGCGCAACGGGTTCAGCAGGCGATCCGCCCGCGCGATCCGCACCTGCCAGGTGGTGGGGGAGACGACGACGAAACGGCGTTCGGGCCGGGGTTCGGTGGCGTTCGGGCCGGCGATCAGGCCGAGCCGATCGAGCCTCGTGACGGCGTCCGCGACGAGCTCGGGGGTCCACGGCCCGCCCAGCGACGCCGCCAGTGAGACCGGTCCACGACCATCCAATGTGGACAGAAGGGCGCCGATGTCGGAGCTGACCCGCAGCGGGTTGGCGTCCGAGCGTTCGACGATCCAGTGCGCGCCCTCGCTCATCGGCTCGTGCACCGTGATCCCTGGCGCGCGCCGGGGTGCGTCGACGATCATGGTCACCTCAGATCAGCGGGTGCGGGAAGCGGGACAGGGGGCCTGCGGCTTCGATGCGGTCCTGCCGCCAGCCGAACGGGTGTCGCTCGTCCATGCGCAACGGCTGGTAGCCGGGCACTACGACCTTGACCGCGTGCCACCCCATCGCACGGTGGGCTTCGGGCAGTCGCCGGGACAGGTCGACCACGAGCGGTTCGCCGCCGTCCGCCCGCACCGCCTCCACGAGGTCGGTGACGGATCGCCGGGCGAAGCTCGCGGATCCAGGAGGTTCTCGCGGCAGACCGACCAGACGTCGTTCCAGCTCCCCGACCGCCCCGGCGGTCAGCCAGAGCCTGGCGCGGTCGATGTCGTCCCGCACGACCTCCGGCGCCTCTACCGCACCCCACTGGTCGCGCAGCACCGTGAGCATCTCGTGCACCTGCAAGGACTCCTGCAGTGCAATCAGCAGGGCGCGGTCCCACTCCTCGTGCGCCTTCGCGCCGCACGCCGCCATGGTCCCGTCCACCACGGTCGAGAGCACGCAGTGCAGACCGGGCAGCACCGGCACCCGCACCAGTCGCACCGGGAGACCCTTGCTGTGCAACGTGGCCAGCCGCCGCCATTCCCCGGTCCGGGGTGCCGCGGCGAGCTCGGCCCCGAGGTCGATCTCGGAGGCGAACGCACCGGCCGCCCACGCGACGCCCATGGCGTCCCGTTCGACGAGTTCCAGCAACGCCCCGCGGACCGCGAACTCGAAGTCCGGTCCCGCCGCCGCACCGGACGGCGACGGATCGAACGACGTGGTGTCGACCGGGTAGTCGACCAGCCCGGCCGGTACCCACACCGGCGCTCCGGAGTGCAGCCATGTTCCCTCGTACCACCGCATCGGTGCGGTGACGGGAGCACCGAGCCCTGCGGCGACGTGGTCCAGCGCGGCGGCACCCAGCGAAGCGGCGGTGGCGGTGATCGCGCGCGGCCCTTGCTCGCCGGGAATGAGGGCGAACCGTTCGACCGCCTCGCCGGCGGCCCGGGCCATGGTGTCGGTGCGGCTGGTGCCGTACGCCCCGACCAGGTGCAGCGGGTAGTCGCCGGCCGAGGCACCCCGTGCGGCGAGCCCGCCGATGTCGACGGCCACACTCCACATCGGCTGACCGGCCGTCGGCGGCCGCATCTGCCAGCCTCGGGTGAGACCGTGGACGGGGTCGAGGGTCTTGATCAGATCGAACACGACGCGTAGACCTCCTCGATGTCAGCGGCGGACAGACCGGCGAGCATTGGCAACCGGCCGCCCCACGACCGGCGCGCCCGCTGGGCGGCCTCCGCCCGTTGTGCGTCAGTCGTGGTCAGCGCGTACGTGAGATCCCACCGGTGCAGCAACTCCTGCAGCCCGATCACCGGTGCCGAGTCCGCGATCCACTGCCACGCCACGGCCAGACGCTCCGCCGAGCCGAACCGGCGGTCGCCCGCCATGATCGAGCTCCACACCGCGGGCAGCAGGTGCGCGGTCGCGACCATCTTGCGCACACCGAGCACAGTGGACAGTTCGTTGGCGAGGTACCAGTGCTTCGCACCGTAGGTGTTCCTGCCGACGAGCGCCCAGCCGGTGTGCGTCGCCGCGCTCAACGTCGCGGCTTCGAGCCGAGTCCGCGAACCGGTGTCACCCGCTGCGAGCCGATCGCCGACGGCGACGAGCCGGCGCACCAGCATCTCGGCCTCCGCGTCGGGCAGCCCGCCGACCGGTGGACTGCCGGCGAACGGGCCGAGCACTCGCAGCAGCGCCTCCAGAACGCCTTCGCGCAACAGCACCGGCGGCAGTCCTTCGGTGAACTCGGGGTCGAGCACCGCGATCTCGGGCGCCAGCCCGGTGCCGATGGCGAGCCGTTTGTCCGCACCGAGCCGCACGCAGGCGACCGCGCTGACCTCGACGCCGGTGCCGATCGTGGTGGGCACGAAGACCCGGCGGAAGGCGGGTGCCGTGTCCGGCAGGCCGACCACGCCCGCGCGTCTTCCGCGCACCTCCAAGATGTCCGCGAGCGCGGGCACGCCGGCGAGCTTCACCACGTCGAGCACGCTGCCGCCGCCGACGCCGACCAGCACGTCCGGTGCGTGCACGGTGATCTGGTCCGTCAGCGCACGGACGGTGCCCAGGTCCGCGTCCGCGGCGTCGAGCCGGATCGTCGGCGCGTCGAAGGCGAACGTCAGGTTCGCGTCGATCACCACCAGCGGCCGCCTGCCGAGACTGACCGAGCGCCAGGCCCGTGCGCCCATGTGCACGGTGGTGGGGCAGGCACGGCGCAGCATCATCATGACGCCACCTGGTCCAGCGCCGACCACAACGCGCTTTCCAGCTCCGCGAACTCTTCCGGGCCGTAGGTCAGCGCCGGCACCAGCTGGACGCAGTCCGGTCCTGGTTGGACGATCACGCCTGTCTGTCGTGCCGCGGTGACGACCTGTGCCGACACACCGGGTTCCAGTTCGACCGCCCGGAAGCAGCCGATGCCGCGATGCCCTCGCACGAGCGGATGCGCGGAAATCCGTTCCAGCAACCCGTCCAGCAGCGCGCTGTTGTCCTTGGCCGCTGCCAACGCGTCCAACGACCGCATCTCGTCGATGGTGGCGAGGATCGCGGCACAGCTGCCCGGTGCGCCTGCCTGCGTCTCGCCGTGCACCAGCACGGAGTCCGCGCGCTCGAACGCCTCGCAGATCTCGTGTGACACCACGACCGCCGATGCCGCACAGGTGCCGTTCGTCAGGCCCTTGGACGTGATCAGCACGTCCGGGACGACCGGCCAGTCGTGGGAGGCGAAGTAGGAGCCGGTGCGGCCGAACCCTGTCGCGACCTCGTCGGCCACCAGCAGGAACCCGTGTTCCTCGCGCAACCGGCCGACTGCGGCGACGAACTCGGGTGGCACCGGATGCGCCCCGGACCCGAGAACCGGCTCCAGCACCACCGCGGCGACGCGGTGGCCTTCCCGTGCCAGCAAGGAGGTGAGCTCGGCCTCGTCGATCCCGACGTGCCGGACCGCACGCTGGTCGACGCCGTACAGCTCCTGGCCGAGGTGCTCGCCGGTCAGGCTGAAGCTGCCGTACGTCAGACCGTGATAGCTGCCCTTCAACCCGACCACGACACGCCGCCGCTGCTCGCCGCGCAGCGCGTGGAAGTGCCGGACCAGTTTCATCATCACGTCGTTCGCGGCACCGCCCGACGTGGAGAACAGCACACGACCGAACTCCGGCCCGCAAACGCCGAGCAACGCCGAGGCGGCCCGCACGGCGAGATCGTGCCCTCCGCGGAACAAGGTCAGGTACGAGGAGCGCAGCAGCGCGTCCGCGACCGCGTCGGCCACCTTCTTGTTGCCATAACCCAGATTGCAGTTCCACAGACCGCTCGTCGCGCACAACGCCCACGACCCGTCCGCGAACCGGATGCGGGTGCCCTCGGCCGCGACGGCGTGCCGGGCCGGAAGTCCGTACTGGCTGGGCGGGATGAGGGACTCCCACACCGGGTGCCGGTCAGTCATCGTCCCTCCCGCAGATCAGCTGCACCTGCACCTGTTCGGAGTCCGGGCCGCGGCGGCGTTCGAGGATCCGGAACCCGGCGGCGACGAGTTCCTCGGCGAGTTGTGCGGAGCTGACCAGATGGACCTCGCTCGTGTAGAGCGCGTTGTGGCCCTGCACCAGGCTGGTGGTGCGCACGCCCCGCCGTCCGTCGAAGTGCTGCAGCAACGTGATCACCGACTGCTCGTGAACGACCACTGTGGACCGTTCGGCCTGGCGGAGGAGCAGCGGCTCGGCGAAGTCGACGACACTCACGTAGAACAAGCCGTCGAGATGCCTGCGCACGCAGGCGAAGAGGTCCGCGCGCTGGCTCGCATCGAGCAGGCACACCGACGACGTGCCCAGCACGACGAGCCCGAACGCGCGGCCGAGCTCGAACGCGGTCATGTCGCCCTCGACCAGCTGGACGTCCGCTCCGGCGGGCAGCCGGTCGGCGAGCATCCCGAGCAGCTCGGCCGAGTTGTCGAGTGCGACGACCTCGTGACCACGAGCCGCCAGCGGCACGGTCAGCCGTCCGGACCCGCACGCGAGTTCCAGCACCGGACCGCGAGCCAGCCGCAGCACGTCGCGGATCTCGCTCGGATCATGCCGGGCGAGCGCGTCGTACACAGACGCGCCTTCTTTGCCGTACAACGGCTCTGCCTGCAGGCCGAACAACGCGGCGATCTGCCCGGCAGTGCCGGGAATCATGTTCCCGTTCACTTCACTTCCCCCAGGACGTGCGGAACCCCCGCACCAATTCTCGATTCAGCGCCGTGCGGACTCAATACCGCCCGCGGGCCGACATCCCGTACTGCGCTGGTTGTACGCCGTCAACGAAAGTCGTGCCGCACAACGCCGAGCGACTTCAACAGGAACTCCAGTTCACGCACGGCGACGTGCTCACCCCGCTCGTGTCCGACGCCGCTGAGGTTGAGCACGATCTCGTCCACGCCGGCGTTCTCGTACGACTTCAGGCCCTGAGCCAGTTCCGTCATGTCGCCGTGCAGGAACACCCCGGCGTCGACGAGCGATCGTGCACCGGACTCCGGATCGGCTGCGTCCACGGGCACGCCCGCACGTCCGAGCATGTCGACGTAGTGCGGAGATTGGAGATGCCCGCGACTGACGCCGAGGGCGAGCCGGACAGGGTCTCGGCGGGGTTTGCGTTGCGCCACATGAACGACCGAGACGATCCGCGGTGCCGGTCGCCCCGCGGCGGCAGCGGAGGCGCGGATCTCCGGCACCAGGACGTCGCGCAGGTAGTCCGGCGGGCACAGCCACGTGATCGCGACGTCCGCGATCTCCCCGGCCAGCCGCGCCATCGCGGGCCGCAGCACGCCCAGCCCCAGATCCACCCGCGGATGGGGCATCGGTGGCAGGGACTCACCGTCCACAAGAGACCGGACGGCCGTGAGGTACTCCCGCGTGGCCGTGAGCGGACTGCGGTAGCCGGAGCCGAGCAAGGCGCGCTGGAAGTCGGCGGAACCGGGACCGTAGCCCGCCACCAGCGGGTGGCCGGTGATCTGGGCGAGCGACCGGGCGTGCACCGCGGCGTCGAACGGGTGCCGCAACGGCATCAGCGTCACGCTGGTGCCGACCGGTACGCGCACGCCACTGCCGGCGAGGTAGGCGAACAACTGGTGCGGCTCGACGGCCAGCGACTGTCCCAGCCACAACCGGCAGTCCGCGGTGCGGCTCACCAGCTCACCGACCGGCAGCATCTGCTCGCAGCGGACCGGCATGAACGGCACGTGCACGGAGAAGGTCATGCGATGTTCCGCGCCGGGTGCAGCGGGTCGATGCCCGCGTCGCGGAACGCGCGCACGATCACGGGTTCGCTCGGCTCACCGCTGTCGGCGGCGTCCAGCAACGCGTGTGCCAGCACGAGGCAGCGGTGCTGGCCGAAGCTCAGCCCGGTCCGGCCGGGCCGCGGGTCCGCCGGTTCCCACGCCGTGGCGACTCCGGCCGCGAGCCGTTCGGTGAACACCGAGGTCTCGTCCGGAATCCCTGGCAGGCCTCGCACGGCGTCCGCGACCAGCGGAGCCGCTGCTGCCGAAGGCAGGTAGACCACGATCGCATCGCGCCGCGGGTACTGACGTGCCCGCGACAACACCTTGGCCTGGTAAGCGACAGACGCGGACTCCAGCGCTCGCAGCACGGCCCGCCAGGCGCCGACGGCACTGTCCGGATCGGACACGTGCACGTAGACCCGCAGCAGAGGAGAGGTGCGCTCGACCGGACGGGAACCGTTGACGAACAGGAAACCCGGTGACAACGCGGGCCGGGCAGGCGGTACGAGCAGATCGACGGTCTCGCCCACGGCGGGAAGCCCGGCGGTCCAGGCACGAGGAACCCGCACCAGCACACCGTCCCACTCCACCAGCAACAGCTCGCCGGCCTCCCGCAGCACGGCACGAACAGGCGCGGCGGCGTGCGGGACCACCTCGGTGCAGGCTTGCTCCAACCACCGGTCGCGTTTGGACAACGCCAACGCGAGGGTGCGGTTCGCCATGCCCGCGTGCAGCTCCGCGTAGAGCCATTCGGTGAGCCGCACCACGAGTTGCGGGCGGGTGTCCGCGTCGAGCCGATGTCCGTTGACCGTCGTCGTTGCCCCGGTGCGGATCTCCGGGAGGAGTGCGGCCAGCTGTGCGGCTAGCACGACGACAACCCGAGGACGGAGACGAAGTGATGGGGGCGCAACAAGATCGTGCGCGCCATCCGGAACAGGGTGAGCGCGGTGCCGTCGAGTCTGGTCCGAGGCTGGGCGTCGATGAGCATCCGCCCGACCAGATGCCAGGCCACGTGCAGCGGTGTGCGCTCCGCGATGTCGGAGGCGAGCGGCTGGATCGCGCGGTACGCCTGCCAGAACGAGGCGATCGCCGGGCGTGCCTCTCGCCACGGCGGCCGGTCCGGGGCCAGCACGACGGTCGGTGGCGGGAGGAGCCGGCCTGCGGCGCGCATGCGTTCCCGCAGCAGGTCGACGACGGAGTGGTACAGCCATTCGCCGACGAAAGCACCGACGTCACGTGCTGGGTCGGAGAGCTGGAACATCTCCCAGTCGGTGAGGTACAAGCGGTCGCGCGAGACCAGGAACTGGTCGAGTCTCACGTCGCCGTGGATCGGCACCCTGATCGCGTTGTGGCCGAGCCCGTCCAGCGCGCCGGTGATCACGGTGTCCTGCTGCACCATGCGCCACGCTTCGAGCTGAGCGAGGCTCGAGTCGTAGAACAGGTCCTCGGTGAGGCCCTGCAACGGGTTGTGCTCCGGCAGTGCGGGCAGCGACGGCTCCAGCTCGGCCAGCGGGCCGGACCCGGCGGAGTGCAACGCGCCGAGGGTCGTTCCCGCCTCAGCCGCCAGCACGTGACCGAAGTCCTTGTCCGCCACCACCTGCTGGCCGGTGCGCGCGTGAGGCAGGCAGTCGAACACCTGGACGCCCACGCGCTCGTCCTGCCCGATCAGGGTGGTCGTGCGCAGTGCGCCGGGGCGTTCGGTGCGGTAGAACGCCTCGGTGCGCCGGAAGCCGTGCGTCGTCTCCGCGGCGGTACCGACGAGACGTTTCACGAAGACCCGCCTGCCACCGGCGGTGTCGCCCACCCAGTTGTCGTTCCGGCCGCTCATCGGCGTGGCGGTGGCCCAGTCGAGCCTGCCGAGGCCCAGGTCGTCCAGCACGGCGTCGATCCGGCTGGACTCGGTCACACCCGGCATGAGGAGAGCTCCTCCGGAGTCAGTCTCCGTTCGCCTGGCGACGCTTGACGTTGCGGAGCAGGAAGAACGAGACGGTGGAAATACCCAGAATCGCCACCACGAGGATCGTGATTCGCAGCCATTCCGCGGACACCACCGAGGAGACCGGAACCAAACCGATTGCGACGACCAGAAACGCCATGAGTGCGCCGTTGTTCGTCTCGGCTTTGTTGTTCGTCATGGTTGGCATGATAGAGCAGAACTGCCGGGTGCCTGGATTGGTTTGCCGATGATTGGCGTGTTACCGCCCACAGGCACCCGGACAGGCCGGCCTACGTGATCGTCAGAGCGCCGACGATGAGCGCGCTGAAGCCCATGCCGGCAGCGGCGCTGGCGACGAAGTCGCCGACGTCCGGGGTCGCCGCGACCTCGAGCTCCACGAAGCTCAGGTCCGGGCCGTTGAGCGCCATCTCCGTGACGGAGAGGTCGAGCAACTTGATGTCCTGCACGTGTTCACCCCCTTTCAGCTGCACAGTTGCGGTATCACCTGATCAGGTGACGGCGATCGCGATCACCGAGAAGGCCAGCGAGAGGCCGACCGCACCGCCGAGAGACGCGTCGCACGCGCGCGGGTCCATGCCGGCCTGCGAGCAACCGCTCATGCCGACCATGTCCTCGAGTTCGATGACCGAGAGGTCCAGAGTCGTGTCGTTCATTTTCACCTCCCCCGAGGTGTGCGCCGTAAATGAGGGCGACTTGTGGTGACGGCGCAGCCGAGACATGGCGCACCGAATCACGCTCCCCCAAGCAGAATGAACTCTGACACCCGGCCGGGCGCGGTCGCAATACTGCGGTGGTTGTACTTCCGCGTTACCGCGCTGGGTGGACGCCGGGGCCGGAAGGCGCGGGTAGCGTCGCGGCATTGGATGGCAATTCGTGCGTTCTGGGGGATTCACGTGACAGACGATCGTTCGCGCGCCCGTGAGGCGTTCACCGCGGTGGTGCAGCTGGTCGGCGGCAACGTCACAGGTGCGGGCAGGGTGGTGCTGGTGGAGTCCGTCGGCCACGAGGACCGGGCGCTGGGGTGGGACGCGGTGGTGTTCAGCCCTGGTGGTTCAGGCGCCGCCGTGGGCTACGAAGGCGGGCTGGTCGAGCCGGGTGACGAGTTCCTCGTGGGAGACGACCTCTTCGTGCACACCCAGGACTACCTGGCGACGCCGTTCCTCGCCGTGGCCGGCCCGACGATCGTGCGCGTCGGCGGTGACCAGGACTACGAGTCGTTCCTCCAGGACGCCGACCTGGCGAGGGACCAGGGCGTGTTCGTCGAGCAGCTGACCACGCCGGGGGTGTTCCTCGCCGACCAATGTGCTTTGGGCACAACGCATCCGTGCGCGGGCGCCGGTCGGCTGCACGTGGACGCGTCGGGGGACGTGCGCACCGCGCCGGGAGGTGAGGTGCTGGGTTCGATCGAGTCCGATGTGGACTCGATCGCCGCCAGGGCGGCCGCTTTGAACATCATCGGTGACGTGTGCCTGAACGCCGTGGTGAGCGCGGACGCGATCGAACAAGCCCGTGCGGCTCGTCCGTGGTTGTCCCGCTACCTGCGCGCGCTCGCCGTCCTGCGCGGTCTGCGTGCCGAGGGGCGGTCAGGCCTGCGGGTGTCCGGGTTCGGCGGCAGGTTCGTCGAGGGACTGCCCGCGGACCTCGTGGAACACGTCGACGCGCCGATCCTGCTCTGGGGCAACGGCGAACAGCTGCTCTGCGACACCACTCAGGACCGCGTGTTCCAGGTCGGAGCGGACGCGGCCAGGATCATCGAGCTGTTGCTCGTCGCGCACGACGCCGGCCACGCCGTCGAGCTGGCAACCGTCCACACGGGACTGGACGCCGACGTGGCGAGGGACGCCACCGACAGGGTTATCGCGGCGTTCGACAGCCTTCAGTCGGTGGTGCGGGCGGGAATCACGAGTCCGGCCTCGTAGGCGGCGGCGACGACCTGGGCGCGCGAGGTCAGGGCAAGCTTGGTCATCAGCCTGTTCACGTGCGTCTTCACCGTCGTTGCCGACAGGTACAGCTTGTCCGCGATCTGGTTGTTGGACAGGCCACGTGCGACCAGCACCATGATCTCGTTCTCGCGCTTGGTCAGCTCCGCGAGGTGCGCGGTGCCGGCCTGCGCGCCGGTGAACTCGCGGATGAGCCGCTTGGTCACCGTCGGCGCGAGCAGTGCCTCGCCGCTCGCGATCACGCGGACGGCCGCGACGAGGTCCTCCGGGCTGGTGTCCTTGAGCAGGAAGCCGGACGCACCCGCCCGCAACGCCGCGTAGACGTACTCGTCGTGGTCGAACGTGGTGAGGATGAGCACCGCCACCTCGCCGCAGAACGCCTCGCTGATCCGCCTGGTCGCCTCGATGCCGTCCATCTCGGGCATCCGGATGTCCATCAGCACCACGTCCGGCCGGTGCTCGGCGGCGGCGGCGACGGCGGCGACGCCGTCCGCGGCCTCCGCGGCCACCTCGATGTCCGGCTGGGCGCGCAGGAACGCGGCGAAGCTCCCCCGCACCAGCGCCTGGTCGTCCGCGACCACCACCTTGATGGTCATGCCGCGAGCTCCCTGGGCAGCGTCGCGACCATCCGGTACCGGCCTCCCGGCAACGGCCCCGCGTCCAGCGTTCCCCCGCACACGACAGCGCGTTCCCGCATGCCGACGAGGCCGTGCCCGTGCTCGCCGGCATGCGGGACGACGCCGTCGTTGAGCACCTCGACGCTCATGTGGTCGTCGAGATACCGCAGGCGCACCTGCACTTCGGCGTTGCCGGCGTGCTTCAGCACATTCGTGAGCGCTTCCTGGATGATGCGGTACACGGTCAGCTCGCGCCCGGCCGTCAACGGGTACGGTTCGCCTTCGGTGTGCACGGTGACCGAGAGCCCGACATCGCGCATCGTCTGGAACAGGTCGCCGAGCTGGCCCAGCGTGGGCTGCGGCCTCAGTTCGGCGCCCAGCGCCTCCGGCACCCGCAACGCGCCGAGCAGGTGCCGCATTTCCGACAACGCGTCCTTGCTCGTCGCCTCGATCACCTGCAACGCCTCGCGCGCCTGCCTCGGGTCGTCCGGCATGGCGCGTGCGACCCCGGCCTGCACCGCGATCACACCAAGACTGTGCGTCACGATGTCGTGCAGCTCGCGGGCGATCCGGGTGCGTTCGAGCAGCGCGGTCTCCTCCTTGAGCTGCTCGCGCGCCTGTTCGAGCTGACTCACCACCTCGCGCAGCTGTGCCGCCCGCTGCCGGTTGCGCCGCGTCACCAGACCCAGCCCGATCGACCCGCCGAGCAGCACCACGTCCTGCAACGCCACCACGGGATGGAAGTCAGCGTTGGACAGGTAGCTCGTGACCGCCGCGGCGAGCGTCAGCAGCATTGCCACGACCATGCCGGCCGACGACGAGTTCACCGCGATCGTGTACAGCGCGACCTGCAGCCCCAGCCCCACGCCGCCGGTGGGGTGACCGCCGAGCACCAACGTCACCGCGGCCGCGAGCGCGACCAGGAACACCGTCCAGGTCCATCGCCGGCGCGCCAGCAAAGGCACGATGCCCACCACGCCGATCGCGGCCGCGCCCCAGCCCGGCAGCCACCCGCTCGCCTCGGGACTGAGCTCGCGCACCAGCAGCAGGTGCAGCGCGAGGAGCGCGACGACGACCAGCAGGTCGACGACGTGCGTGCGGTTGACGGTCACGGTGAATGATTATCCTGATGACGCACTGTCGTCGCTCGCCGATTGCGGACCTCGTCCGGATTGCCCGCTGAGGTTCTCGCCACAGTGGACGATCGGGATCCCGGCCCGGGTCAAGGCTTTGCGCGCGTGCCCGGTCGTCTCCTGGGGTCGATCAGCCGCGTTGCCGGCCCGGCGACCTGGTCGGTCCACGCATAGCCGCGGTACCGAGCCCACTGCTGGGCGGATCCTGCTGGACGGTCGCGATGTGGCAGCCCTGGACCTGGCGGCGCGTGCGGGCGCAGACCTGGTTGGACGCTCTCGTCGAGTGACTGCCCGACAGACTGGACACCGCGGCCGGGCATCGGCTGTCGACGGCGACGCAGGCTGACCAGATCGTCGTGCTGGAGAGGGGAACCGTGCGTGCTGCCGGCACTCATGACGTGCTCGTACCGAGTGATCCGATGTACGCCCGACTTCGCCACCACTCAGCTGCTCATCGGCGAACGAGCCGGGTCATCCGTGTGCTGTGCCGACTGCCGTGAGCGGCAGCTGGAAGCCACCGTCGGGCATGGGGCCGGTGTGGAGTTTCCCGCCCGGCAGCGTGGCGCGCTCCTGTGGTCCGATGAGCCCGCGCCGCGCGCTGGGCAGGGCGAGGTTTGGTGGCGCCGCCGGCGCAAGGGCGTGCTTGCGCACGTTGGTGAGCGCTTCCTGAATGGTGCTCGAGATCGGTCAGCGTCGGCTGCGGGCGGCGTGCTGGGCGTTCGGGTCCCAGGTGCCGTTCGGACCGAGGACCGCGCGTGCGATCAGCCGGTACCTGAGGGTGCGGGGAGAGGCATGTCGCCGCTGATTCGCCAGACCTGTGGTTGCAGGAGCGTGGTCGACGACCGCTCGCGCCGAACGGCATCAAGATGATCCTGAAGCGCCGTGGCATGGCAGGACAACTCGACGCCGACGTGTCGGTGCCGGCGTTCGGTACTCCTGAACCGAGGGAGCCTCTGCCGCAGCCGGTCGAGGACGATGACTTCAGTGACAACTCGATCTACCGGCGACCTCAGCGTGATCAGGTGCGCCGGTCCACGGCGATCCAGTTCGTCTCCCACGTCGTGCCGCCGTCGGCCGAGAACGCCTGCTCGAAGCGCGCCTGGTCCGCTCCCTGGCGCGTGATGAGGAACCGCACCCTGATCGGCCGGCCGGCCAGGTGGTCGTCGCCGTAGAACTCGCCGGCGCCGTTGTGGAAACCGCCGAACACCGCGGGTGTGAGCAGGCCGTCGCGCATGCTGACGAAGGTGAGACTCCATCGCTGGGCCTGCGGTTCGTACAGCCGCAGGTTCATGCCCTCGATGCGGCCGGTGGTCCCGGCTACCTCGAGTTCGACGACGTTCGACCGTCGGTCCATGAGCGGGCGGACGACGCTGGTTCCCGTGAACTGGAGCCATTGGTCCGGTGAGTCCGACAGGGGCTCGGCCAGCACTCGTACGGTGGTGCGCCAGTTGCCGATCTCCCAGTCGAAGTCGCGTTGGCCGCCGGGGGTCGCGGTGCTCGACGCCGTTGTCGCGGTCACCATGAGCGCGGACAGGACCGCGACGAGGATTCTCTTGTGTGGCAAGGTCATGGTCTGACTATCCGAGCGGAGCACGGCCGTGGACAAGAAGGCACCTGCGGGTAACCCCTCCCGCCCCAACCCGTTGCCGGGCTGCCCGATGGCCGCCGCCTTCGCCGCGATCGGCGGCAAGTGGAAGCTGACCATCCTGTACTGGCTGGCTCACGGTGAGTCGCACTTCGCTGGGCTGCGTCGCCGGTGCACGCCGATCACGCCCAAGGTGCTGGCCGAGCAGTTGCGCGAACTCGAGGCTGACGGGCTCGTCGACCGGGTGGAGACCGGGCCGGTGCCCGCGCCGGTCATCTACCGGCTCACGTCTTACGGGACAACGGTTCTGCCTGTCGTCGAAGGGGTGCGGGTGTGGGGTGAGACCCATCTCGTGCGCACGAACGGTGGGGCGCCGCTGACGGATGCGATGAGCTGCGCCACCACGATCGCGAGAGGGTCCACAGTGGACAGCTGAGCTATTGGAATCTCTGTTACTCCGCTCGGGTTCTGCCGGTCACGAATCTGGTGACGCCGACGAAGGACCCTAGAGGCAGCGACTTCGGGTGGAGGACCGCGATGGTGGGCGTTCTGATCGGGCACGGCTCGTTCGTCGGTGCGGAGAGGGTCGTGGTGCCGGCTGGGCTGACGCTGCACTTCTTCGCCGACGAAGGCACGTCGCTGGCCATGGTGAACGTGCTGGAACTGATCAAGGATAAGCACGACAGGATCCCGATGCAGGTCGTGATCGCGGGGATGTCGGTGCCCAACTACCAGTACGAACCCTTCAAGGAGCACGAGCGGCGCGCTATCACCGCGCTGTACGGGTACGCCGCGCCGGCGATCATCGTCGGGTCTCGGGAGACGCCGGACACCCTGAGGTTGTGCTCGAACGTCGCGGGCTGTCCGAAGGACGGGCCGCACACCTGCGACGGTGTGTTCGGGCGGGCCGCGAAGGCGCAGTGGAAGTACCTGCTGGTCTTCTCCTGCCGCGTCGACACGACCAGGCACCTGCCGCCGACGTTGGACCTGATGGCGAAGCACGACAGGCGGGACCGGTCGGTGCACCAGGCGCTGGTCGACTGGGCGCAGGCGTTCGTCGGGCAGGGCGCGGTGAAGCAGGACGAGACGTGGAAGGCGTTGTCCGCCAACGAACGGCTCCGGCTCGTCGCTTCCGACGAGGAGTTGCGCGAGTGGGACGACTGCCGCGCGGTGCGGGAGACCATCAAGGCGGCGGAGCCGGTGAAGGCCGCCGCCGTCGCGTCGCCCCTGACCAAGGTGCGGCTGCTGCGGGACTACCCGCAGCACCGGGCCGTGGTTCGCGCCGCGTTGCGCCCGGACCCGTCCGACGCGAAGAGGATCGCGGAGTTCCTGCCCCTGTCGTTCGACGACAAGGTCGACGTGTGGGAGGACCTGACGGTGGAGGAGAAGGCGCGGTGGATGGTCGACCCCGGCGTCACGTACTGGGCCGCCGGGTTCAACGCGTGCGATCTGTTCCGCTACGGCCTGCGGGGTGAGCCGTTGCTCGGGCTGTTGCGCGGGCTCGAACCGCAGGCGCTCGCGGTCGCGCTGTCCGAGGTGAAGCTCAGCAGCCACCTCGCTGACAACTCGTTGCGGGTCTAGCGCTCTGAACCTACTTGCGCGGCAACAGGATCGCGGACGGCCGCTCGGCGTCGTGGAAGATCTCCACCTTCGTCGCGAGCGGTTGTACCGCGGTCTGCGGCGGGCCGCCGTCGCCGAGGTTGCGGGCGAACCGCGGGTGCGCCCCGGCCGACACCTGCACCCGGAGCCGGTGCCCGCGCCGGAACACGTGCGCGGTCGGCGACAGGGCGACCGTCACCTTCGTGATCCCGTCCGGCCGCACCTTCACCAGGTCGTCGCAGATGTTGAGGGACCTGCCGCGTCCGTCCACATCGCACAGACGCACGAACAGGTCGCAGGACGGTCGGTCCGCGCGCAGCCACACCTCGGCGGTGACCTCGCCGATGACCTCGACGTCGGCGTCCAGCACCTGCGAGGTGAAGACCAGCACGTCGTCGCGCGCCTCCAGCTTCCGGTTGTCCACCGGCCCGGCGCCCCGGCTCTCCAGCTTCGGTCCGCCCAGCGACGGCGTCGGATCGGCCGGGTCGTAGGTGAACGACGTCGGCGCCGCGTCGGTGACCGGTGCCGGCCGGAGTTCGCCGGGCGCGAGATGCCAGCGCTGCGGGGTGTAGCCGGCGGGCGGCCACTGGTCGAAGTCACGCCATTCGTCCACGCCCATCACGAAAAGACGCACCGGTGGCCTGCGCGGCGGTTCGACCCCTCTGGCGTGGGCGGCGGCCCAGCCGACCGTCTCGCCGAGCACCGCGGCCATCCCGCCGGTGTGTGCGTGCCACCACGGTCCGACCGTCAGGTGCGCGTCGCGGCCGGCGGCCCTGAGCACCTGGAAGTCGCGGAGCTGGTCGGCGAGGAAGATGTCGTACCAGCCCGCGATCGAGCTGACGGGGACCGTCACGTCGCCGACCGTGCGGGAGTGGTCCTCGTTCTTCCAGTACGGGTCGTTCTGGTTGTAGTGCAGGCATTCCTGGTAGAACGGCCACTGGTGGCCGAGCGCGGCGGTGTCCGCGTCGACCAGTGGGAGCGTGTTCATGGCGTTCTCGACGCGCTTGCGTCCGACGCCCAGCAGCGCACGCCAGATGCCACCCGGACGTTCCTGGGTCGCCGTGCTCACGGACCAGCCGAGCAGCGTTTCCAGTTCGGCACGCTCGGGCCGCAGGAACGCCAGCGCCAGCCGGGCCGACGTCACGTGCGGCACCATCGCCTTGACCTGCGGCGGCGCCTCGGCCGCGATGGCCCACTGGGTGTAGCCGAGGTAGCTGCTGCCGGTCAGCAGCACGTCGTTGCCCCACGGCTGGCCGGCGAGCCACCGCAGCACGGACAACCCGTCCTCGCGTTCGTGCCGCATCGCGCGGAAGTCGCCGCCTCCCGAGCCGAACGTGCCGCGGCAGCTGACGGTCAGCACGTGCAGACCGCGTTCCGCGAGCGCGCGCCCGTACAACCAGTCCAACGGTCCGCTACGCCCGTATGGCGTGCGCACCACGGCCGTCGGCGCGTTGGGCGACGTGCTCTCGTCTGGTGCCCAGTGGTTCGCCATCAGGGTCTGGCCGTCGTGGGTGGGGATGCGCAGATCCCGTTCCACGGTGACGGTGCGCGAGATGGCCGGAGGGAGCTTCAGCAGTCGCTGCGCGAGCAGGCCGGCTGTTTTGCCCGCGAGGTCGAACCGAGGTCGTGTGCCCACGGTGATCTTTCCTATCAGGACTGAGGGCGGATGTCCGGGAGGACGCGCGTCAGTCGTTCAGGGGCTACGGTTTGAGCCACACCACGAGAAGTCCGCTCGCCAGCACCACCAGCCAGGCGAGGACGCTCAGTGAGACCGAGGGGAACGCCCGGACGTCGGTGCGGTCGGGGTTCTCGGGCAGCAGGGGTGTGTCCAGCGGGATGTTGCGGTGCCAGAACTGGTTGAGGCGCGGCCACTGGTCGTCGCCCTCCACGCCGAGCCGGTCCAGCAGTTCGGTGCGGTAGAGGTCGAACGCCACGCGCACCTGGTCGCCGTACAGGCGGGCGGGGGCCAGCGCGCCGCAGTAGGTGGCCCAGGCCACGGCGGCGCCGCCCCAGTAGCAGAGCAGGAACAGGCGGTCGCTGCCGCCGGTGACGGTCAGCCAGGTCCCTGAGCTCACCGCGAAGAACGCGGCGAGTGCGGAGATCGTCACCTGGAACTCGATCTCCGCCCGGGCTGCTGTCAGCGAGGCGGCCAGTCGGTCGGGCAGCAGGGGGAAGAGGCGCGGCCAGGTCAGGACGGCGTCGGCGCCGTAGCGGTCCTGCGGGTAGCTCTCGGCGGCCCTCAGGACGTTGCCCAGGCGGGTCGGCATCACCTCCGCCGGGTCGGTGGGGTAGTTCGTGGTGGTGCGGTCGAAGCCGAGTCGCCGCGCGCGCCTGCGGTGCCGGTGGGTGCCGGGGGCCACCAGGACGCGCCAGTAGCGCGGCCACAAGCCTTCGTAGCAACGGATCAGGGACTGCGCGCGGCCCGAGACGATGGCCGCGATCAGCACGGCTGCCACCACCACGCCGGTGCCGGCCAGCACCTTGAAGGTGCCGTCCAGCGCGGTCCACGTCTTCAGGGCACCGGCTGGATTCGTGACCGTGCTCGCCACCACCGCGCCCAGCAGGCCGAGGGTGATCAGGGTCGGCAGCAGGGCGTTGAGCAGGAAGCGGCGGTCGAAGAGGCCGGTGGTTTCGCGGACCACGTCGGTCAGCACTCAGCTCACCCCGCCCAGTCGGAGGTCGTGCGGTTCGCGGTCGGGGTTGGCGCACCGGGGTGGTCTGCGCGGGTTCCAGTGCGCGATCGTGTTGCGGTGGCCGCAATGCGCGCAGGCCACGTGGGCCGCGCCCAGTCGCACCTGGCCGGGGAGTGCGCCGTCCGCGGACGCTCCGGCCGGGCCCATGTCGTTGCCCGCCAGGGGATGCGCGCCGGAGGCGAGGTACTCCGACACCCGCGCTACCGGCAGCACGCCCACCGGTGCGCCTGCCCGCGTCAGCACCAGGGTCGTGACGCCGAGCAGCACCAGGGGCAGCACGGGGGAGTCCGCGAGTTCGGCGAAGGTCAGGTCTGCCCGCACCTCGACGGCGGGAGGCAGGTCCGGCCACGACGCCAGGGTGTCGGCGGCGGCGTCGGCCAGATCCGTTGCCAGCACCGTGCCCAGGATCGTTCCGTCGTCGTCCACCACCACGCCGACACCCGTCAGGACCGCCCGGGCTTCGGACGGCGTCAGCTCGCCCGCCAGGATCGTGAACTCCGTGTGGGCGTGGTCGGTGATGGGGGTGTGCGGGGTCATCGCCAGTCTCCGATCAGCACGAATCCGGCCCAGTGGAGCGGATCTGCATACGTCCTCCTGCTGTAGTCGGGTCGGGCCGCGCCGCCGAGCGCCGCGAGTGTCGCTCTGGCGTGCGCGATCAGCAGCTTCTGGTCGTCGCCGGAGCGCAGCAGGGCCGCGTAGGCGTCTGCGGCCGCGGTGAAGTCGCCCGCGCGGAACCTGATGTCGGCCACGGTCCGCTGGAGCGTCCGTTCGTCACCGCCGACCATCGTGCAGTACTCGATCACCTCCGCGCAGGTCGACGCGCGGACCGCGAGCTGCGCCGTGCGCAACGCCTCGGCTTTGCCGGCGCCGGCTTTCCGCGCGCGGTAGAACGAGTACGTCAGCAGGCTGGTCGCGACCTCGTCCACTGGCCAGAGGCTGACCAGCACCGCCGACGCGCCCGCGTAGATCAACGCTCTGGGCAGGCCGAACAGTTCGTCACCCGCCCGCCGGTGGGCGACTCCGCTCTGGCAGGCGCTCAACGTGATCAGGTCGGCGGGCAGCGCCATGCCGAGGATCTTCTCCGCTGTCAACGCGCCGTCGCCGTCCTGGTCCGCGAGCAGCAGCCGGGACTGAGCGGGCTGCTCGGCGTCGAACTCGCCGTGGCACGCGATGTGCAGCACCGAGACGCCGGTGCCGACCGCGGACCTCATGCCGCCGATCGACGCCTGGTCGCCGACGAGTCGCTCAGCGCCGGAGAGGATCGAGGCGGCCAGGAGGCTCTGCGCGCGCGAGTGCGTCAACGGCCGGTCGGCGCGGGAGTCGGCCAGCACGACGGACCGGTCGTCCGCCGGTCGCCGCTTCGCCTGGCAGTAGCGCATCACCGCGGCAGACGGGGTGTAGCAGGTCGGGTTTCGTTCGGCCAGCGGCACGCCGTCGACCTCGATCGCGTGCAACGGCACCCCGTGCAGGTGGTCGTGCGGGACGATCCAGATCACCTGTCCCGCCGTGCTGTGCTCGACCAGCGGTGCGACGAGAGGGCTCAGGTCCTGCCACGCGGCAAGAGCGAGTGCGGACCGCTGCATCGGCACGCGCACCATCGTCGGTTCGGCGGCGCCGGCCGCGACGAGCAGCAGCACGACAGCGTCCTCAGTGACGTGGTACTCGGCCAGCAAAGCGTTGCCCAGCAACGGTTCCAGGTCATCGAACGTCAGCGGGTCGCCGCGGCGCAACCCGGCGTACTCCGCGCCGGCCGCACCGGTGGCGGCCATCTCCCGCCACGTGCCGGCGAGCCGGGCGCGGGCGGAGCGCACCGCCTCGAGCCCCGCCACCCGCCGGCCGGGCTCGTTCATCGCGGTGCGTTCGCGGTGCACCTGCGTGAGACCGTCGAGTTCGCGGCGCACCAACGTCTCCGGGACCTGCTCGGCGCGGAGGTGGGTGGTGCCGCCGAGCTGTTCGAGCAGCAGCCGCGAGCGGGACCGCTCGGCGAGGTCGAACGTCCTGATCGCCGCGTCCGGCCAGCCGGGCGTCGCGGTGAGCAGACCGATCTGGTGCGAGTGCAGGGTTTCGAACCAGCCGTTGATCTGGAGGCGCAGCTCTTCGTCGACGACCTCGGCGCGGAACCGCTCCTGCAACCGCAGAGCGTCTTCCAACGTCGCGAACGCCGCGCTCGGGTCGATCGGCGTCTGCAACCGGGCGAGTTCGGCCAGCACGCCCATCGCGGTGAGCTGCTGGGAGTTCTGCTCCAGCGCCGTCGCGGCCGCCCGCAGCGACTCGGTTCCCCTGCCGTGCTCTCCGCGACGGAACAGCCTGGTGCCCTGGTCGATCATCCGCCGCGCCGGGCCTGCGCCGGGCCAGCGGACGGGGGTCGTCTCGCGCTCGTCGGCCGGTACGCCGGGCGGAGCGGCGACGACGAGCGGCAGCCACGGCGGTTCGCGCCCCGCCGCGAGGTGCGGCAGTCCCGCTCGCAACGCCGCGTCCCGGTAGAGCTGGTGGCCGGCCGGGTCGTCGAACGGCGCCCCTGCCCATCGGCGCACAGGTGAGGGGAGTTCGCCGTCACGCACGACGGCCGCGCGAACGGACTCGGCTTCCTGTGCACGGCCGAGGCGCTCGGCGAGGACACGGGCGCGGAACAACCCCGCCACCGCCGCGATCGCGGGCAACCCGGCCGCGCGGTAGGCAGACGTGGCGGCGTCGTAGGCGGTGACGGCCGACGTCCAGTCCGCGGCGGCCTCCAGGACCTGTCCGCGGGCGAACGCGCAGTGGGCGCGCGCGGCGGCGACCGAGTCGACGTGGGGCTCGGCGACGGTGACGAGGTGATCGGCGGTCGCGAGCAGGTGCCGCGCGGAGGTGACGGCCTGCGCGTCCGGTGGCCAGCGGTTCTGCCGGAAGTCCCCGCGCAGGTCCTGGACGGCCAGCGCGGCCATCGTGTGCGGCAGCGCCAGGCCGGTGGGCTCCCGCACCTCGTCGTGCAGCCACGCCGGAGCGGAACGGGGATCGTCGGCGCGGAACCGGCGCGCCGACTCCACCCTGGCCCACCAGAGCGACCAGTCGTCCGTGCCGAGGTGCACCGCCAGGGTCACCAGGGCCGTCGCCGAGACCGCGATCGAGGCCCACGCCGAAGCCGTCGACGGTACGAACAGGAACGCATAGGCCAGCACGGTTCCGTTGGCGAAGACGCCGGCCGGATGGGCGAACGACCACGCCAGCGGGACCGGCCAGCGCAGCAGCTTGGTCGTCATGATCTGGACGCTGATCAACGCACCCGCGACGAGCAGGAGGTCCGTCGTCCCGGTCGGGATCCGCCCGATGCCGCCCGCCGCCAACGCGCCGAGCGCGCCCACGTTCCCCGCCATCTCGAGCAACAGGTGCAGCCGGCGTTCACGGCGCACCACCTTGCGGGAGCGCAACAGGCTCAGCCCGCACACCAGGGAGGCGAGGATGCCCACCACGAGCGTCAGCACGGAGTTGACCGGACTGCCGCGGACGACGATCCCGATCGCGAGCGCCAAGGGCGTCTGCGCGGTCACCCAGGCCAGGCCCCGCACCAGCCGGTCCAGCGGCGCCAACGGCAGACCGGGCGCCGTCACCGCGAGGGCGTCCGATCGTTTCTCACGAAAGCATCATCTCTGGTCGTGATCACCACCACAATGGGATCGCGGGACGTGGGGGTTCGGGTGGGCGCTGAGATCGTCGTCGGAGATCCGTCGCGGACGGCGCTCGTGCTGCTGTTCGTGGCGAGCGCGGTGCTGGCGCTGATCCGGCTGCGCGACGTGCTCGGCCCCGGTCGGCGCGGCCGGCGGCTCTCCGTCCTGGACGTCGCGGTGGCGGTGGTCCTGGTGTTCGCGTCGGTCAGCGACCTGGTGGCCGGGCTCGCCGCGCCGGTCGTGGTGGTGGCGGGTCTGATCGCCGGACTGGCGGGCATGGCGACCACCGGGCTCGCCGCGTTGATCATGGCGACCGTCGGTGGAGGGGACCCGCCGGTCACCACGTGGTTCGTCACGCCGTTGCTGCTGGGCCTGGCGTTGCGCAACGTCCTGCTGAAGCCGGAGGTGCCGGTTCCGCTCCTGGTCGAGTTCTCGCGCGATGCCAAGCGACTGCGCATGATGCCCAGAGGTGGCGACGTGTTCTGGGGAGCGGCGGCCCGGTTGGTGTGCGTCGTGCCGCTGGTGTTCGTGTTCCTCGTGCCGGCTCCGGGTGTCGATCCGCGGGCGCGGATCGTGGGTGCGGTGACGATGTGGGGAACGCTCCTGCTCGCCGACCGGGCGCGGCGTTCATTGCTGCTCTCCCACCGCAAAGCCGCGCGGACGACCGATGTCGCGCTCTTCCTGGTGCTGCTGGCGATCGCGGCGGGTCCGGCCGGTGCGGCGCTCTCCCGGTGGTGGCAGGCGCACGCGTCCGGCAGCGAGGTGCCGTTGATCCTGGTCGTGCTCGGCGTGCTTCTGCTGGAGAAGGTGGGCAGGCCGCGGTTCGCCCGATGGCGGGTGTCGTGGCTGAGGGTGTGGTTGAGCCGTGTTCTCGTCGGACTGCCACAACTCACGATGATCTGCACCGCCTTGCCGTTCCTCGTCGGGGGCGTGTTCCACCCCGCCGGGGACCTGCTGGGGCCGGCGGTGGGCGTCGCTCTGCTCGGGCTCGCCCACGTGGCGTTCTCCGGCTGGAACGGCGACGGCTTCCACCGGCAGGCCGCCGACGTGGTGACGCTCGTGCGCGCCACGCCGGACGTGCGGGACCTGCTGCTGGCGGGATGGCTCAACGACACCCTCTACCGGCGCCGCACGTGGCGAATGCCGACGTGGCAGTACACGACCCTGCCCCGGCTGGCGGTCGTGCTGGCGGAACTCGGTGCGGAGTCCGCGCACTCGACCGCGCCGGTGCACGTCGCGCTGCCGTGGGGCGGGGCGGCTCGGCTCGATCACCGGCTCTCACCGGGGCTGCTGCGGCTCGCCGGGCAGATGCTGGACCTCGCGAGCGACGCCTACCCCACCCAGATGCGGACGGCCGGCACCCTCGGACATCTGACCCAGCAGACCGCCCGCGCCGACCTCGCCGCTCGCCGGGCCGTCGTGGCGTTGTACCTCGACGACTTCGAAGGAGCGGTAGCGGCTGCGCGGCAGAGTGCCGACCACTACACCGAGATCAACGCCCGAGCCCACGCGGCGACCGAGCTGATCCACACCGCGAACCGGCTGTCGAGCACGGGGCAGCACACCGCCGCGGCCGCGTTGCTCGCCGACGTGCCGGACGAGTTGCCACCGCCGGTGCGGCGGCTTTCTCTCGTCGTTCGTGCTGCCGCGGCGCATCGGGTGAGTCGCGACGCCGCTGCGCGCACCCTTCTTGCGACGGCGCGTGCGATCCCCGACCGCTCGGTCGTCGCGTTCCGCAGGGCTTTTCTGGTGGAACGGGTGAGATTCCCGTCGTGCGGTGAAGGCGCTCACAAGGCGATGGTGCTGGCGGAACGGGAACTCGATCGGGCGCTCGGCCCGGCCGTCCACCGGTAAGTCGCCAGCACCTGCGCATTGCCGGTGCGGATTGTGCTCCCGAAATGCTCCCAATGCAACGCAAACGGTTGCCCCGTCGAGTTTCCCGCACTGTATTCCCCGGTTCTGTGGAATATGTGGTCACGTTTCTTTTTTGTGAACACAGGCGCAGAGCGCGGGCTACAGTCGGATTCTCTCAATTCGGGAGCGGCCTCACGCCACAAGGAGAACGGTGATCGAGATCAACGCCGCCGAGTCGTCCTCTTCCTCGTCTGTCGAGGTCATGGACGAACTCCTGAAGCTGGTGCAGGACCTGACCGAACGCCCCAGGTTCGGCGAGCTGCCGGGAGGGCGGCCGGGTGCCCGCCCCAGGAACGACAGGGGCATTCCGCTGGTCTGCCTGGTTCGCGAGAACGGGTCGGCCGGGCTCCTCAAAGCCCTGCGTGCTCACCTGCTCGGTGCCTATCCGGGCCGGATTCCGCACGCTTACCACGAGTTCTCCGCCGTCGAGGGGGAGAACCCGTCGCCGCACCAGGTCGCGGAAGTGGGCGCGGTACTGGCCGACGTGGCCCAAGAACTGTCCAAAGCGTACAACGGGCGTTATGGACGGCACGTGTTCCCGCGTTTCCGGCTCGTCTACTGGTTGATGAACCAGCCCGTCGAAAGCGGTGAGTCCGAGTCGGCCACGAGCCTGCTGACCCGGTTGCGAGAACGTGACCTGCGTGGCGGCGCCGAGGACGAACTGGTTCGCCGGGAGGCGTTGGACGCCGCCGCCGAAGCCGTGCCGTGGTGGGCGCGCGTGGCGCTGAAGTTGTTGCCCTCGTTCCTGTTCCGGGCGAAGTTGCGCGGTCTGGTGCCCGGCCGGGAGTACCGGTGGCTGCTGCGCCAGCCCTACCTCGCGCCGCACGACCCCGGCACGTTCCTCGGTTTCGCCGAACGACTCACCGGCACGCTCGCGCCCGGCCGGGCCGCGGAGCCGCACGAGGACGGCACGCAGCTCGCCAAGCTCCTCGTCAACGCGTTCCTGGAAGACGTCCGGCGGAACTACCGGCGGACGCCGTGGCGGATCCGGTCGGCCCGCCGCACCGTCTACCCGGTGGTGCTGCTCGACGGCATCCGCCGCGACAACGGCGGCTACGCGCTGCTGAAGCTGATCAACGACGTGCGCAACGACACCGGCTCGTTCGACCCGCTGATCATCATCAGCGGCAGCGAGAAGGTGCCGCCCGACGCGGCGGCGGCGGACGAGCGGGCCCCGGCGGGGGTGGAGAACGGCAGGCGCGCCTACGAGACCTGGACGCGCAAGCTCGCCACGAACAGCCGGGGGCGCCGGCCCACCGCGTGGTTCCTGCCGCTGCGGGTGCCGCCGGTCGAGGTCAAGTCCGACGAGGTGTCGCCGCTGACCGTGCGGCCGGCTCCGGTCTGGTCCCGGACGTCCGTCCTCGCGGTGGTGGTCGTGATCCTGCTCGCCGCCGTCGCGGCGGGCGGGTACTGGCGGATCACCACGGCCGCGGCGGAACGCGACCGGCACTGCGGGTTGTCGCCGAGCGATGCGAACTTCGAGACGTTGACCCGGCTCGGCTCCGTCGACTGCGTCGGTGTGAGCAGCAAGGCGATTCCGTTGCTCGACAGCGGAACCAGCGATCTCAGAACCCGCTTCATGCGGGTGCAGGACCAGATCGCCCTGCAGAACGAACGGGTGGAGCAGGCCATCAAGGACAAGCCGACCCGTCCTTTTGCGACGGTCGTGTACGTGTCGGCCATGAGCGGCCAGCCGGAGTTGCTGGCCACGAACACCTCCCGGCTCATGGGCGTCGCGGCGATGCAGGGCCGGTTGCTGGACGAGCACGGCAACGGCCACCCGTTGATCAAGGTGTTGCTGGGCAACGCCGGCCGGACCATGCAGTACGGCGACCAGCTGGTCGAGCACCTGAAGACCTGGATGCGCCGCGACCAGACCGTCGTGGGCGTGCTCGGCCTCGCGCAGAGCCGTCAGACGACCCGGGACACGATCGACAAGCTGGGCAGGCAGGGGCTGCCCACGGTGGCCGCCACGTTGTCGGCCAACGAATTCCCCGGGGTGTCGTCGCGGTACTTCCAGATCTCGCCGACCAACGACCGGGAGGCGCGCGTCGCCGTCGAGTACGCGAACAAGGCGTACGCGGGCAAGAACAAGGTCCAGATCGTGCGTTCGGCGGACGACGCCGACCTCTACTCCGCGGACCTCGCCCTGAGCTTCCGCGACCGGTTCGGCGACGCGCGGCTGGGGACGCCCAGGGAGGTGCTGACCGACCTGGTCTACCGGCCCACCAACGAAAAGGACCACACCGACGCCCGTGAGGTCGGGCAGCGGCTCTGCCAGAGCACGCCGGACACGCTGGTCGTCTACGCGGGGCGTCCCGGCGAGTTCTCCGACCTGCTGGACGGCGTCGCCGACACCTGCTCCGGGCAGCTGACCGTGCTCGCCGGCGACGACGTCATGCGCTACGCCGCCGACCCGGACCTGCGGACGAAGCACCCGAGCGTCCCGTACGACGTGCTGTCCTTCGCGGTCGGTTCCGAGTACTGCACCGCGAAGGAGGACATCTACCGGAAGATGCAGCAGATCTTCAAGGCCGAGTGCGACGCCAACCCGAAGTCCTTTGTGGACGGTCAGGCGACGCTGGCCTACGACGCGCTCGACCTCTACGTGCACGCCATGAAGGAGCTGCTGCCGGTCACCAGGCCGTCGTCCGGGGACCTGTGGAAGACGATCAGCGACATCGGCCGTCCCCCGGTGACGCCCGCCGCCGGTGACGCCGCACCCGATTCGAGCAGTCCGCCGGTGCTGGAGGGCAAGAGCGGGAAGATCAACTTCCGGGGCGGGCAGGTGCCGCACGAGAAGCGGATCTCGGTCCTGCACGTCGAGCAGGGCGACCCGCCGGTGCTGCGCGCCACTTGCGATCAGTCGTGCGTGGCGCCGCCGGCTTGAGCGGGGTCCTGTCGTGAACCGGCCGCGTGTTCCATCAGTTCGTCGTAGGCCTCGGCCGGGGTGATTTCCACGTACTCGACGTCGGTGAGCGCCTCCAGGTTGTGGCCCGGCGCCCAGTAGCAGGACTCGCCCGGGCCGAAGTCCTGGGTGTGTTCGGAGCCGTGAACGCGGATTCGGCCCGCGATCACGTGGCCCCAGTGCGGCAGGGCGCAGTGGTCGCCGGGAAGGTCGGCGAAGACCGGGGCGGTGTGGGTGCCTGCGGCCAGTTCGATGTGGCACACGGCCATGCCGCCGTGGTCCTGGCGCCTGATCTCGGTGCCGGGGAGGTGCAGGGCCAGGGGGAGGGCGGCCCAGGGGACGCCGTTCAGTGCCATTCCATCTCTCCCTTGGCGACCTTCGGGCCCAGTTGGACGGCCACCTGGAGGCCTGCGTCCGGGTAGGTGGCGGTGAGGCGGTCCGTGGCGGTCTGGCCGTCCGGGGAGGTGGCGAGGACGTCGTCGAAGGTGGTGAGGTAGTCGCGGGTCCAGGAGATGGCGGCGGTGTCGAGGGTGCCGCCCGGGATGCGGTGGCCCGGGTAGGTGACGGCCGGGTCGTGGGCCGCCATGTCGTCCAGGGCCGCGATCCACGCCTTGCGCTCGTCGGTCGTGGGGGTGTCGGCCACCCAGACGTGTTGGTCCTGGAAGAGGAGCACGCCCCCGAGTGCGGTGCGGGATTCGGGCTGCCACCACCAGTTGCGGTCGGGGATGCCCTCGTGGCCGCCCTTGAGTTCGAAGGTGTGGCCCTCGAACTCGAAGTCGCCGGACAGCGGGGTGAGGGGGACCTGGCGGGTGGGGAGGTTGGCGCCGGACTGGGCCCACGCGACCAGTTTGCCCTCGTAGGTGGCGTCGATGTGCTTGATCACCAACGGGGTGGCGAGGATTTCGGCGGTGGGGAAGGCGTCGGCCAGTGCGTCCAGGCCGAAGTAGTAGTCGGGGTCGCCGTAGCTGACCAGGATCTTGGTCAGGGGCTTGCCGGTGTCGAGGACCGCGGCGACCAGGCGGTGGCCGTCCGCTCGGGTGAAGCCGGCGTCGACGAGCATCACCTCGTGTTCGCCCTCGACGAGGACGGCTGTCTTGTTCTGGTGGCCTGCGGGGAAGTCCAGGTCCAGCAGGGTGTAGGTGAGGGTGGTCATCCTGGTGTCCTTCGTGCTCAGAGGGCGGGGGAGAGGTGGCGGTTCAGGGCTTCGGTGAGGGCTGCCGCCGTGGAGACCGGGCCGCCGAGGCGGTGCACGCCGGTGTCGGTGTGCAGCAGGAGGGTCGGGTAGCCGTCCACGCCCAGGCGGCGCAGTGTGCGGAACTCGGTTCTGGCCGCGGCCGCGGTCTTCGGGTTCTGGAAGGCGGCCACGACGGCGGCCGGGTCGAGGTCGTGGGCCTCGGCGACGATCCGATGGGTGTCCGGAGTGGACAGACTCCGGCCGTCGACGTACCACGCCTCCTGCAGGGCGCGGGCCAGCTCCAGGGCTCGGGTGGGGGCCTGGGCGCGCAGGGCGATCAGGGCTTTCGCCGCGGCGGTGGAGTCCATGACGGTGGTGCCCTCGGCGAGGGTGTCGAGGTAGCCCTGGCCGAAGGTGACGCCGGTCAGGGCGGTGATGCGGTTGTTGGCCTCCGGGATGTGCGGGTAGGCCGCGGTCGGGCGGGCGCCGGGGCCGGAGAAGAGGCCTCCGGAGAGGACGTGCAGGTCGATGCGGCCGGTGTTGTCGGCGGCGAACTGGCGTAGCGCTGGGCCGAAGCCGTAGCACCAGCCGCAGTACGCGTCGAACGCGTAGGTCAGGCGGGCGGTCATGCGCACTTCCGTGGTAGAAGTCAGTCATCTGGTTGATGCTCGACTTGAAATCTAGGAGCTCAACCGCGCAGTGCCCAGGTGCTAGGGAGTCTGGTGATGGTGAAAAACGGACACATCCAGGAGGTGTCCTTTGTGCCGCCGCCTGCTGCCCTGGCAGGGGTCGAGGTGGTGGGGATCGGCGAGTTGCGGGACCGCATGCTGAGGTTCGGGGGTGCGGAAGGGGCGCTCGACGCCGCGGGGGCGGGGCGTCCGCAACGGCCCGGGTTCCACCTGCTGCTGACGGTGGAGGAAGGGGTGTTGTGGCACATGGTCGACTTCACCGACTACGCGTTGGGCCCCGGCACCTGGTTGTGGGTGCGGCCGGGACAGGTGCAGCGGTTCGGGGATCTTGGTGCGGCGTCCGGCACTGTGGTGTTGTTCCAGTCCGATGTGGTCGATGCCGCGACGTCCGCCGAGCTGCACCTGGACGATCCGTTCGGGCGGACTTCGTGGCAGGTGGCGGACGATGCCGCGCTGCCCCTCGCGCTCGGGCACCTGGCGCACGAGTACGCGAGCGCGAGTTTGCCCGCACACGTGCGAGTCGCTGTGCTGCAACGGTTGTTGGCCGTGTTGTTGTTACGGCTCGCGACGCCTGCGGGGACGGTCACCGCCGAGCACACGGACACCTTTCAGCGGTTTCGGGCGGCCGTGGAACGGGACTTCGCGCGGATCCGGGACGTCGGGCACTACGCGCGGGTGCTCGGGTACGCGCCGCGGACGCTGACGCGCGCGACCCAGGAGGCGGCCGGGGTCGGGGCCAAGCAGTTCATCGACCGGCGGATCGTGCTGGAGGCGAAGCGGTTGCTGGCGCACGGGGACGATCCGGTGGCGGGGATCGCGGCCCGGCTGGGGTTCGCCGACGTGTCGAACTTCGTGAAGTTCTTCGCGCAACGGGCGGAGGTCACGCCGACGGCGTTCCGGGGGCGGTTCCGGGCGGGGGACATCCGTGCACAAGAAGCTGCATCTGTTGCCACTCCTGGACGTGTGGGCGCTCCTGTAACTTGAGTGTCAAGGAACCTTCGTACCGGTCACAAAACGCGGAACGGCTGGCATCATGGCGATGGCGTCGTTGCCCGCAAGGGGGGTGTGGTCAGCGGCGCGGCGGACAAACTGGGGAGTTTGGCGTGCGTGTTCTGCTGCTGGGGCCTGTTGATCTCCGTGACGGGGAGAGATCCATCGGGCTGGGGGGAACGAAACCGAAGACCATGCTCGCCGCGCTGATGTTGCAGCCGCGGCAGGTGGTGCCGATCGAGCAGCTCATCAGTCATCTGTGGGACGAGGATCCGCCTCGGTCCGCCACCGCGCTCGTGCACACCTACGTGTCGGCGTTGCGGCGGGCCTTCGCGAGCACCGGCCGGGACCAGGTGCTGGTGACGCGGGCTCCCGGGTACTCGCTCGCCGTGCAGGAGGGCGAGAGCGACCTGGAGGCGTTCGAGGCGCTCGTCGAACGGGCGCGGCGGCTCGAACGGTCCGAGCAGCACGCCGAGGCCGTGTCGCTCTACCGGCAGGCGCTGGAGTTGTGGCGCGGGCCCGCGCTGAGCGGGATCGACGCGCCGTTCGCACGGGCCAAAGCCCTGTCGCTGGACGAGGAACGGACCGGTGCCGAGGAAGGGCTCGCGCGGTGTCAGTTGGCGCAACGGCACTTCAGCGAGGTGATCTCGCGGATGTCGGGGCTGGTCGCGCGGAACCCGGCCCGGGAAGAGGCACACGGGCTGCTGATGCGGGCGTTCTACGAGAGCGAACGGCAGGCCGACGCGTTGGCCGTCTATCAGAACGTGCGGCGCTATCTCGACGATGAACTCGGTGTCGAGCCGGGCGAGAAGTTGCAGCAGCTGCACATCGACGTGCTGAACGGGTCGTTGGAACGGGTCGCGGCACCCGCCGTCGTGGTGCCCGCCGAGGCGGTGGCCGAGGCACCGGTGGCCGTCGCGCTCGACCAGTACACGGTGCCCCGGCACCTGCCGCCCGACATCGGGGACTTCACCGGGCGGGCCGACCAGCTCGACCTCATGCGGCGCATCTCGGAGAAGACCGCGGTGGCGAGCCGGACGGCGACCGCGACCGTGGTGGTGTCCGGGTTCGGTGGCGCAGGGAAGTCGGCGCTGGCGGTGCACGCCGCGCACATGCTGCGGGAGCGGTACCCGGACGGGCAGTTGTTCGCGGATCTGCGGGAGGCCGATCCGGACCTGGGCGTGCGGGACGCGTTGAGGCGGTTGCTCAACGCGTTGGGGGTCGCGAACACCGACCTGCCCGACGACCTCACCGACCGGGTCGAGCTGTACCGGCGCAAGGTGGCCGGGCGGAGTCTGGTCGTGGTGCTGGACAACGTCAGTCACGAACACCAGGTGCGGCGCCTGCTGCCGGGCTCGCCGCACTGCCTGGTGATCATCACCAGCCGGTCGCGGCTCACCGGTCTCGAAGGGGCCGAGTTCGTCGAGCTCGACTTCTTCGACGTCGAGGCGTCCGTGCAGATGCTCAGCCGGATCGTCGGCCAACGGCGGATCGCGGCCGAACCAGAGGCTGCGCGCACGATCGCGCGGTTGTGCGGCGGGATTCCGCTCGCGATCAGGGTGGCGGCGGCGAAGTTGCTGGCGCGGCCGCACTGGCCGTTGAAGGTGCTGGCGGGGCGCCTGTCCGACGAACGGCGGCGCCTCGACGAACTCCAGGCCGGCGATCTCGCGATCCGGTCCAGCCTCCAGCTCAACTACACCGAGCTGGGACCGGTGCACCGCAGGGCGTTCCACCTGCTGACCCTGCTCGACCTGCCGGACTTCGGCGCGTGGCTCGCGGCTCCGCTGCTGGAGATCTCCGCCGACGACGCCGAGGACGTGGTCGAGCACCTGGTGGACCTGCGGCTGCTCGACGTCGTCGGGGTCGACCCGCTCGGCCGGGTGCGCTACCGCTTCCACGACCTCATCCGGCTCTTCGGCGCGGAACAGGCGGGCGACGAACGCGCCGAAGAGGCCGTGCTGCGGATGATGACGGTCTGGATGCACCTGGTGGAGATCGGCGCGCGGAAGCTGCCGCGGGTCACGCTCGGGCTGCGGCCGCCGGGTCTGCACACCGGCGAGGTCGACTGGCGGCTGAGCGCCGACGTCGAGGAGAACCCGACGGGCTGGCTCAAGGCCGAGACCGCGGCGGTGGTGCGCAGCATCGAACGCGCGCACGAGCTCGGTGTCATGGGATCGACGACGACGCTCATCGTCTCGTTGCTGGCATCACCGTTCGCGGTGCGCAACGAATTCGACGGCTGGCAACGGGTTCTGGACGTCGCACTCACGAGCGCGCGCACGTCCGGCGACAGGGGAGCGCTCGCCACCGTGCACGCCGGGCTCGGGCAGCTGAAGTACGAGCAGGACGACTTCGCGGCCGCGCTGGAGCACTTCGGCCTGGCGCGCGAGCACGCGGAGGCCGTCGGTGACGTGCACACGCTGGCCGTCGCCAGGGCCGGGCTCGGCACCGTGCTGCGCGAACTGGGCGAGACCGAACCCGCTGCGGCACACCTGGTCGCGGCCGCCGAACTCGCCGGCACGGCGGGGGACGCGGACGTGGCGGCGGCCGCGCTGTACGGGCTCGGGGCCATCAGCCGCGAGAACGGCGACCTCGACGCCTCGGTGGAGTCGCTCGGCCGGTGCGTCGTCCTCTACCGGCAGCGGGCAGACCAGCGCGGTGAGGCACTCGCGTTGCGCGGCCTGAGCCTCTGCCACCGGGCGAGGGGTGAGCAGAGCGCGGCCGTCGACCTGAGCACGCAGGCCGTGGCGATCCTGACCGGTGCCGGTGACGCGCTCGGTGCCGCCTACGCCCGGCAGTCACTCGCGAAAGCCTTGGTGCGCCAGGGGAAAGCCGCGGAGGCGAGCGCGCTGCTGGACACGTGCCACGAGGTGTTCGCCCAGCACCGCGACCGGTTCGGCGTGGCGCTCGCCGTCCGCACGATGGGGGAGGCGGCGCTCGCGCTCGGGGACGACGTCCGGGCGCGCGAACTGCTGGAGGACGCCCTGGTGCGCTGGGAACAACTCGGGCTGCCCCAGTGGCAGGCCCGCACGCTGCGGGACCTGGCCGCCGTCGAGTCCTCGGACGAACTCTGGGCTCGCGCGGCGGAACTGGCCGCGTCTGTAGGTGGCCGGGAGGCCGTTGAGCTGCGGGAACTCAGTGCGGCGCAGTGGCGGGCGCACGTCCGGCAGCATCTCTGACAGGTCTTCTGGAGAATTCTTATAGGTGGTGCCCTCCAACGGGCCGGGACCTGTAGGCGGCGTGGAGGCCGCGTGCAGACCGGCCCGTCAGTCTTCTCGTGTCAGGAAAACAACGGACGCGAAGAGAGAAGACGATGGCCCACCCGACCGCCGGAACGATCCTCCTGGGTCCCCCGATCACCCGCGACGAGGTGATCGTCCGGGCGAAGAGCTGGCTCCGGCCGTCGGTCTCCTTCCACCCCGGCCGCCGGTTCGCCAACGAGCACGGCCGCTACCGCACCGACAGCTCCGGCTTCGTCTGCATGGCTCTGGCTCTGCCGCAGACGAGCATCGAGGAACTCACCGCGTTCTGCTCGCTGATCTCCCGCGACGACCTGCTCGCCGGCGACCTGCTGATCTGCGCCTGCGACGAGAGCCCCACCCGGCACGCCATCGTCTTCGAGAGCTGGGCCGACCGCTTCCGGCGCTCCTACCTCGGGATGGAACAGGTGCGCGACATCGGCACCGTCCGCAGGACCGTGCACTACCCGTACGACCAGGAGCAGGACGCCTTCCTGCCCCGCCGTTACCCGATGATCCGCGACGCCGCGCTGTTCGCCTGATGAGCCAACGGAAGGAGCCCGCGGGCCTGGGGGCTGCGGGCTCCTTCCGCGCCTGGAAGATCACACCGGACGCGGCGGGCCCTCAGGCCGTGTTGGCTTCTCCGGCGCGGTAGGCGTAACGGTCCAGCACCTGCCGCGTCACGCTCAGCCGCGAGTCCACGCCGAGCTTCTGCAGCAACCGCGACACGTGCGCCTGGACCGTGTTGCGGGACATGCTGAGCCGGGTGGCGATGTCCGAGTTGGGCCAGCCCGCGGCGACCAGGTCGGCCACCCGGCTCTCCAGGTGGTCGAGCGGCCTGCCGTTCAGGTCGCCGTGCACACCGACCCGCCACCGCACGTCGTACGGCTTGAGGCGCGACTCCGCCCGGCGCACGTCCCAGGCCGCGCCCAGTTCGGTGTAGACGGTCATCGCGTCGTACAGGGCCGATTGCGCCTCGGTCGCGTTGCCCAGCGAGGCGTGCAGCACCGCCAGGTCCTCCAACGCCGTCGCACCCTCGACCTTGCGGCCCACCTCGACGAGGTACCGAGTCACGGCCGCGAGCGCCGCCGGATCTTCTTCGATCAGGGCGCGGCACCACCGTTCGGCGATCGCTCCCCGCGCCGTGCGGGAGTCGCAGGCGGCGAGGGCGGCCGTCGCCACCTCGCGTTCGCCCCGGTCCAGCGCCAGCCTGGTCAGCCGGGGCAGCCACTGGTGGCGCGGCACCAGCCGCGGGTAGTCGGCGCGCAGCAACGGCAGCAGCGCCACCATCGCCTCGTCCGGGCGGCCGCGCTGCTCCGCCGCCACCGAGTGGGCCATCCGCAGGAAGTCGTCGCGGGCCTCCACCGAGGATCGCGGGTAGTCGGTGGCGGACTTGAGGAACGTCTCCAGCGCCGCCGAGTCGTCGCGGTGCGCGACGATCAACGCCTTCACGCCGTGCAGCAGGTCGATCGACGTGCGCTGGCGCAGGCCGTAGAAGGTGATCTCGGGCCGGTCCTGCACGACGGCGTCCAGTTCGGACAGTGCGTCGTGCCAGTCGCCCAGCCAGTAGTGGTGCACCGCCGCCGGGAGGTGCGGGCCGCTGGTGAGACCGCGGTGGATCACCAGGTGCTGGGCCGCGTCCAACGTCCTCGTGGCGGCGCTCAGCTGGTCGAGCTGCTGGAGGGTGAAGACCTTGTCGTCCAGCAGGCAGAGTTCCAGGTCGGCACCGGCCGGGTCGCCGCCGATCGCGGCCAGCGCCTGGTCGACGTGGGCGAGCGCCTCGACGTGCCTGCCCTGCACGGACGCGATCTCCCAGAGATTCTCCGACGCGTGGGCGATCGCGAACGTGTCGGCGGACTCCCTCGCCCGGTCCAGCGCCATGACCGCGGTCTGGTGCGCGGTGTTCGGGTCGTCGAGCGTCCGGCGTTCCACCCTGGCCTGCAACGAGTGGTGCCGTGCCCGCCAGTGCGCCGGGACCGCCGGGTCGGCCGCCACCTGGCGCAGCACCTCGAGCGCGCGGTCGTTCTCGCCGGTCGCGTGGTCCATGTACGCGAGCATCAGCCGCATCTCGGCCGCGCGGGTGGGGTCCTCGGTCATCTTCAGCACGGCGCGGGCCTCGGTGACCGGGTGCCTGCCGAGCCAGAACAGCAGCCGGACGAGCCGCACCGTGAACACCTCGCGGGCGCGGTCGCGGATCGACGGACTCGCGACGGCGTACTCGAGCAGTTCGGCGGCGAGCGACGGGTTGCGGCTCGCCAGCGTGTTGGAGTGGGTGAGCAGCCACTGCGTCACCCACGCGTCCACCGGCACGGGCCCCGCGAGCAGCTGCTCGGAGATCCGTTCCACGTGCGCGCCCGCGGTGTCGAGGGTTTCGGCGGCCTGCCGGTGCAACGCGATCCGCGCCGTCGCGGGCACGGCCTCGTAGAGCACGCGGCGCAGCATCGGGTGCTCGAACGCGAGCCGCCGGCCGGACTCCCTGATCACCCGCCCCGCCGTCGCCTCCTCCACGGCGGGCAGCAGCCCGGACGCCTGTTCGTGCGCGACCGTCGCGAGGTCGTTGAGGCTGAACTCCATGCCGAGCAACGCGGCCCACCGCAGCAGCCGCCGGGTGTTGCCGCTGAGGTGGTCCATCAGGCCGGAGACCACGGCGTCCATCGCGGGCTGCGGTGCGCCGGGCCGCCGGTCGAGGTGGGCGACGCCGCCGCGCAGCGCCACCGCGTCGTCGCGGATCAGCGCGTCGACCATCGCCAGCACGACCAGGGGGTTGCCGCCCGCGCAGTCGACGACGGCGAGCAGCGCCGGACTCGGGTCCGCGCCCACGGCCTGGCGCACCAGTTCCGTAGCCGCGACCTCGTCCAACGGCCCGAGCCGCAGCCGCAGACCGCCGTGCGCGGACACGGCCGTGCGCAACGGGTCCAGCTCGGGGCGCGTGGGGAACGGCCGGGACGACCCCACGAGCAGCAACGGCAGCTGCGGCGCCATCTTCGCGAGGCGCTGCCACACCAGCAGGCTCGCGTCGTCGGCCCACTGCAGGTCCTCCAGCACCAGCACGACCGGTCCGGACTCGCACAGCTCGTGCACGGTGCGGACGAGGTGGTCCACCAGCACGATCAGGCCCTCGGACTCCACCAGCGGCGGGGAGTCGGGCAGCTGCACGTTCAACGCCTCGGTCACGGCACCCAGCGGGCACCTGTCGTCGGTCTCGTCGCCCGCGTGCCACCGCACCGCGCACCCGCGCTCCTGGGCGTCCGCGAGCGCGGCGGCGAGCAGCGCCGACTTGCCCGCACCCGGTTCGCCCTCGACCCAGAGCGAGGTCCCGGTGCCGTGCAGGGCGGACTCCAGCGCGTGCCGCACCGCGTTCAGTTCGTCCACCCGGCCCGCGAACGCCTGGGGTGCCGCGGGCACCGGGGACGGCACGACGGGCGCCGCGGACACCGCGAAGCCGCGGCCCCGGCCGGAGACGACGTCCTCGTAGGCCTGCCGCAGCTGCGGGCCCGGTTCGATGCCGAGCTGGTCGACCAGCAGTTCCCTGGCCGCCCGGTACACCGCGAGCGCCTCGTCGTCGCGGCCCGCCTGGTGCAGCGCGGTCATCAGCAACGCGCGGGGCGTCTCCCGCAACGGGTGCGCGGACGTCAGCGCGACCAGGTCGTCGATGGCGCTGTCGGTCTCGCCCGAGAAGGCCATGACCTCGGCCCGGCGTTCCAGCGCGTCGAGGTGCAGTTCGGCGAGCCTGCCCCGGTGCCGGGCGGCGAACGGCCCGGCGATGCCCATCAACGCCTCGCCGTGCCACAGCTCGAGCGCCTGCTCCAGCGCCGCCAGCGCGGACCCGGCCTCGCCGGCCGCCCAGAGGTGCCGCGCCTCGTCCCGCAACCGGTCGAACTCGTGCACGTCGAGCGCGGTCGGGTCGAGCCGCAGCGAGTACCCGGAGCCCGCCGAGACGAGTACGTTGCCGGTGGACCACTTGGACCTGACCGGTTCCAGCGCGCGCCGCAGGCGGGAAACGTAGGTGTAGAGAGAGCTGTCGACGGCGCCGGGGGGAGCGTCGCCCCAGATCGCGTCCACCAGTTCGTCCCGGGACACGACGGTGTTCGCGCGCAACGCCAGCACGGAGAAAAGGGCACGTTGCCGGGCGGATCCGAGCGGCAGTTCGTCGAAGCCGCGCCAGGCGCACACCTCGCCCAGCAGCTGCACCCGCAGCGGAGCGGAAGAGTCGGTCGGCTCCGTTGACATCTGCTCCACTCCGAGCTTTCGGTCGCGCCGACGGGCGCGGCTGTCGAGTTTAGACACGGCGGATGAACGCCAGACGGTTCAGCGTCGGCCACCAAATGAGATCGTGTCCCAACTCACCGTGGTCTTGACGAGGCGAGACGGGGGCCGGGTAATCGTCAAGATGGGCCATCCGGGTGAACACGCAGGTCAACCGGTGCCCCGGCGCTAACACCCGTCGCGGGGGTTCGTGAGGGGTGAGCAAGATCCACACATCACGCGAACAATTCGTCAAGACAGAACGGCTTCGGCGGCCTCTGTCGTCAAGACTTCATAGAGGTTGCCTCTTCACACTCGATTTCAGTGATCGAACGTGTGGAGGTTCTGTGATGGCGCAAGTACGCGTCGCCGTGCACAGCACGGACCCCATGGGCTACGTCGGGCTCTCGTACTTCCTCAAGGCGCGGCCCGAGGTCCAGGTCGTCGAGAAGGACGGCCTGAACCCGCCCGACGTCATCGTCTTCTCGACCGAGAGGCTCACGTCGGAGGCCATGGGCTGGCTCCGCCAGACCTCGGCGGACCGCAGGGTGCCCATCGTGCTGATGGCGACCGCCCTGACCGACGCCCCGCTGCTCGCCGTCGTCGAGTGCGGTGTGGTGGCGATCCTGCCGCGCACCGCCGTGACGGGGGAGCAGCTGCTCGACAGCATCCAGGCCGCGGCCAACGGCAGCGGGGTGATGCCCCGGGACGTGCTGGGCAAGCTGCTCAAGCGCGTCGAGATGCTCCAGCGCGACGTGCTCGCGCCCAACGGTCTCAACGCGGCGGGGCTCGCGCCGCGGGAGGTCGACGTCCTGCGGCTGATCGCCGAGGGCTGGGCCACCGACGAGATCGCGAAGGAACTGCGGTACTCCGAGCGGACCGTCAAGAACGTGATCCACCACGTGACGAACCGCCTCAACCTCCGCAACAGAGCGCACGCCGTGGCCTACGCGATGCGCGCCGGCGTCATCTGACCGCGTTGCCGGGCAGGTCCGCGTGCTCCGCGACGAGCGCGCGCGAACGCACGCCCAGCTTGGTCAGGATGCGCGCCACGTGCGCCTGCACCACCCGGCGCGGCAGCGACAGCCGCACCGCGATGTCCGGATTGGACAGTCCGTTCGCGACGAGGCCGGCAATGCGCCGCTCCACCGGTGTCAGCGTTTCCCACCCGGTGTCCGCACGACCGACCGCCCGGTCGTGCCGGAGGCCGAAGGCACCGAACCGGTCCAGGATCCTCTGGACGTCCCACCGCGCGTCGAGCGCCGTGAGGACGTCCACCGCCTCCGCGAACACCTTGCGGGCCTCGCGCTGCCGCCCGGCCGCGACGAGCAGTGCCGCGGCCTCCTCCAGCGCCGCGGCCAGTTCGACCGTCCTGCCGACCTCGCGGTAGTGCGCCACCGCGGCGAGCGCCGGTTCCGGGTCTCCGGTCGCGAGCGCCTCGCACCGCAGCAACGCCGTGTGGGCGCGCGCGGGCACGATCTCGCGGTCCGCCTCCAGCTTGGCGACGGACAGGGCCTCGAAGACCACGTCGTCGGCGCCGGCGTCGCGCGCCAGCTTGAGGACCTCCGGCAGCCACTGGTGCCGCAGCATCAGCTCGGCGTAGGCCGGGTCGAGAACGGGCGCCATGATCTCCAGCGCCCGTTTCCGGTCCCCGCTCTGCACGGCCGCGAGTGACCGCGCGGCCAGCAGGAAGTCGTAGCTCTCCCGTTCGGCCACCGTGGTCACGAGGTGTTCCTCGGCCGCGTCCAGATGTGCTCGCGCGGCGGCGTTGTCGCCCCGCCGCAACGCGATCAGCGCCGCGACGCCGTGCAGCAGCAGCCACGACGGGCCGGGGTCGACCAGGCCGCCGTAGTTGATCGCCGGGCCGTCCTCGGTGGCCGCGTCGAGCTCCACCAGAGCCTGGTCCCAGCGTCCCGTCCAGTAGTGGTGGATCGCGGCGGGCACCTGCGGGCCGGTCGGCAGCCGGTGCGCGACGGTCAGCTCGTCGACCTTGCGCAACGCCGCGTCGACCTCGCTCAGCCGGTCGAGGTTCTGCAGCGTGAACATGCGGTTGTCCAGCAGGATCGCGTGCATCGCCGCCATGTCGGTGCGGCCGGTGACGGCGGTGATCGCCTCGTCCACGTGCCGCAGCGCCGCCCGGTGGTCGCGCCGGACCGTGTCGACCAGCCAGCGGGTCTGCAACGCGTGCGCGATCAGGTACGCGTCGTTGTTCGCGACGGCCTCCGCGTGCGCCGTCTTCGCGGTCAGCTCGGCGTTGTCGACGTTGGAGATGTCCCGCCCGATGTGCGCCAGCAGCGACTTGTGCCGCAGCTGCCAGATCTCCGGCACCGACGGGTCCATCTCGACCTCGGTCAGCGCCCGCACGGCCAGGTCGCGCCTGCCCTGCCGCAGCAGGATCGCGGCGAGCATCTGCCGCAGCTCGGTCGAGCGGGTCGGGTCCGTCGAGATCGCGAGCGCCTGCTTGACCTGCGCCTCCGGGTCGCGAACCAGCTTGAACAGCACCCGCACCAGGGCGGTGAGCAGCACCTCGCGGCGCGGGTCGCGCGGTCCGCCGCCCTCGAGCGCCTGCTCCAGCAGGTCCACCGCGATCAACGGAGCCCGCGAGGCGAGTTCGGCGACGTGCTCGACGAGCCAGTCGCACACCCACGGCGGCAGTTCGGACGCGGCGGCCACCAGCTGCTCGGCCACCCGGCGCGGGGGTGCCTGCTCGGCGGCGAGCGCCTGGGCGGCCTGCAGGTGCAGCAGTTCGCGCATGGACGCGGGCAGGGCGTCGTACACGGCCTCGCGCATCACCGGGTGCCGGAACACCAGCCGGGGCGTGCCCTCAGCGAGGACGTTCGCGGTGATCGCGCCCTCGACCGCCTGCGCGACCTCGGTGACGGGCCGCGCCGACAGCGCCGCGATCTGCTCGGTGGTGGCCTCGGCGCCGAGCGCGGCGGCCCAGCGCAGCACCTCGCGGGTGCGGTCGGGCAACGCGTCCCAGGTGCGGCGCACGGCGGCGAACAACGTGCGCGGCGCGTCGTCCAGGTGCGTCTGGGCGACCTCGGCGGTGCCGCCGGAGACGTCGAGGGCTCGCACGCGTTGCAGCTCGCCGAGCATCTCCCGCAGGTACATGGGGTTGCCGTCGGCGTGCGCGACGAGCCGGCGCAGGCGGTTCCCCGGCCGGGCGCCGACGAGTTCGGTGGTCAGCGTGTCGGTCTCGCCGTCGGACAACGGCCCGAGCGGGACCACGTCCCCACCGGTGGCGGCGACGTGCGCGCGCAGTCCGTCGAGGTCGGCCTGGCCGTGCCGCGACCGCACCGCCGTGACCAGCAGCAACGGCAGTTGGCGGGTCGCCGTGACGAGCCGGCGCCACACGTGCACGGACGCCTCGTCGGCCCACTGCAGGTCGTCGATCACCAGCACCGTCGGGGCGCGCGCGGTCATCTCGTCCACCAGCGCGGCGGTGTGGTCGGCGACGATCTGGATCGTGTCGTCGTCGCCCAGCGGTTCGCTCGTGTGCTGCCGCCGGCTGAGCTCGCCGCGTTGCGAGCAGGCCCCGACCGGGTCGATGCCCGCGAACTCCATCAGCACCTGGAGCGGGAAGTGGGCGGCGAGCTGGTCCGCGACCGCCCAGCCGACCTGGAACCCGAACCGGGTGGCGTCCCCGAGCCCGAGCGCGAGCAGTTCGGACTTGCCGATGCCGGGCTCGCCCTCGACGTAGACGGTCCCGCCCGCGCCGGTCGACAGCTCGACGAGGCGTTCGCGCAGGCGTGCGGTCTCGGCCTCCCGCCCGACGAACACGTCGGTGGCGCCGCGCACGGGGACCGGGTTCTCGTGCACCTCGACCTGGTCGGGCGCGACGGCGGGGGCGGCCGCACCGGCCAGTACGGCGGCGTGCGCCTCCAGCAACGCCGGGCCGGGTTCGGCGCCCAGTTCGGCGCGCAGCACCTCGCGCGTTTCCGCGTAGACCTCGAGCGCCTCGGCCTGCCGCCCGGTGCGGCTGAGCGCCAGCATCAGCAACGCGTGCAGCGACTCGCGCAACGGGAAGTCCCGCGCCAGCGAGGCCAGTTCGGCGGGCAGGTCGTCCGTCTCGCCGAGCACCAGCCGGTCGCGCGCCCGTGCCTCCACAGCGGACAACCCCCGGTCGGTCCAGCGGCCGCGTTCGTACTCGGCGTGCGGACCGGGAATCCCGATGTACGGGTCGCCGCGGAAGAGCTTGAGCGCCTGGGACCGCCGTTCGACGGCCTCGTGGTGCTCCCCGGCGGCGCTGAGCCGGTCGGCGTGCGCCACCAGGTCGCTGAACTCCACCAGGTCCACCTGGGACGGCGCGACCCGCAGCGAGTACCCGTGGCGGGTGGAGAACAGGACCTCGCGGCTGTTCTCGACGCCCGCGCGGGTCAGGGCCCTGCGCAACGCGGAGACGTAGGTGTAGACGCTGCCCGAGGCACTGGCCGGGGCGCTGCCGCCCCAGACCCCGGCGATCAGCTCCTCCCGGCTGACGGCCTGCCCGGCGCGTGAGGCGAGGACGGCGAACAGGGCGCGTTGCAGGCTCGGGCCGAGCGGGACCTCGGTGCCGTCGTGAAGGACGCGCAACGGGCCCAGCAGCCCGATGCGCAACCGTTGTCCCGCACCAGCTTCCGGCACTCCCGCTCCTCTGGGTCTGCACGCCCGCGCTTCTGGATCAACACAGCCGGTCACACCGCGTCCCGCCGCTGCTCGCGGACGGAGGCTAGTCGGGCGGACGGAGCTCACCATGGGGTGTCTGCCCCGATTGTCACTCCGCAGGGGCCGTTCGGGCAAAACCCGAGGACAACCAGGCGGTTCGGTGCTCCAGCAACGCCGTGAACGTGGCCACCACCATCGCGATGTCCTCGATCCGGTGCGCCGCAACGGTGTCGCCGTCGCCGACGCGGATGCCGACGTCCTTTCCGGAGAGTTGCGCGAACGCCTTCTCATCCGCGGCGTCGTCGCCGAGGAACGCCGCCGCGGTGGCGCCCGCCTGGTGCCGCAGCACGTCGAGCGCCTGGCCCTTGTCGGCCGGTACGACCGAGAACTCGATCACCGACCGGCCCTCGGTGACCCGCACGCCCTCCCAGCTGCCCGGCCCGGTGCGCAGCTGGGCCAGCAGCCACCGCGCCTCGTCGGGCCTGCACCGGCTGTGGTGCACGGCGACGCTCGCGGGTCTGACCTCGATCACGGCGGGCGACGAGTACCGCGCCACGCCGTCGGTGAGCACCCGCCGCAGGTCCGCGAGCAGCCTTCGCTCGGCAGGTCCGAGCTCGTGCACGAACCCGGCGTCGAACTCCGAGCCGTGCGACCCGACCAGCCGCACCTCGGTCGGCAGCCGCGACAGCAGCGCGAGGTCCCGCAACGCCCGCCCGGAGATCACCGCGGTCGTCGTGTCGGGCAGCAGCGCGATCCGGCGCAGCACCGCCACGGCCGAGGGGTCCGGCACGGCCTCGTCCGGCCGCGCCGCGAGGGGCGCCAGGGTGCCGTCGTAGTCGCACGCCACCAGCAGGTGTGGCGTGCGCGCCAACGGGACCAGCGCGTCGAGGAGGGCAGCGGGCAGACCGGGCATGGCGGGGACGTTACGTACCGGTCCTCGTCGCAGACCCCGGGAAACACCTGTCTGCACCTTCGGGCGGGATTCGCCGTGCCGAGCGGGCACGGTCGCCGCCGACGGTGCTGATCGCCGCTTCAGTCGTGATCGAATTCGGTGCGGGTGCGGTACTGGAGGTCGATGTGCTGGACGAGCGGACGATCGGCGCCGAGGGCGCGCTGTCGTCGCGGTTGCGCGTGGTGACGATGAGGCTCGCGTCGGCGGGAGCGGCCCGGCTGGCCGCGGAGGCGCGCGACCTGCTGTGCGACCACCGCGTCGAGACGTGCGTCGAGCTGATCACCGGCCGCGCGGCCGAGGGCCAGATCGGCCTCACCGCGCAGGAGATCAAGGACCTGCGCGGGCTCACCGGGGACGCGGTCGTCACCGCCCGCCTCGCGCGGCTGACCCCGCTCGCCGACCAGACGGTCGCGGTGCCGGTGCTGCCGCCGTCCCGGATGCCCACGACGTCGAAGTACGTGCTGGTGGACCGCGCGGCCGCGGAGGCCTGCGAACGGGTGCGGGACGCGGTGAGCCTGCGGGTCGCGTGGCGGGCCGGGCGGTCGCCGGTGCGCGTGCACCTGGTGGAGTTCGCGCGGTCCGCGACCGACCACGACATCCTCCTGGCGACCCGCGCCCTGGACCTCGCGATGGACGAGTGGCAGGTGCCGAACCGGTCGATGGAGTCCTACCGGCCGGGGGACGCGATGCCGCGCGGGTACGCCGAGCTGATCTCCCTCGGGGACGAGGTGTGGCGGCGCCGCTGAGCGTCCTCTGTGACCCGTGCCGCTCACGCGTATCGCGGCGCGGCCCGCTCCCCTCCGACAGTGCACCACCGTTCAGCGGAAGTGATTCCAGCCGAGCCGGGAAGGCGCGTTCGCGCGTATCCCCCGGACAGGGAGTTCTTTCGTTGCCCCCAGTGACTTTTGTAGTCCGTTCGGGGTCAATTGGTGGCGTGTTTGAGGCAAAACTGTCGAGTTAGCGCGTAGATACGTACACGATCGGTGTTACGGCGTTACGCGGGTGGAAGCAGGAACGACATGCAGGGCGTGTGCGCTGACGGGCAGGAACGTGGGGAGGTCGCATGGCCGGCCGGGTGATGCTCCTCGTCCCGCTGTTCGCGCTGGTCGGATGTGGTTCCACCCCCACGGTCTCGGACGCGGCCGTCGTCTACTGCACGACCCCGGCGCGGCAGTCCGAAACGCTGGCCGCGGCGAAGTCGTTGCGGCTCGTTGATTCCACGCCCGGCGGAAATCAAGTGGTCGTGGGCGGTAAAACGCTCTCCTTCGACGAATGGCGCGAGCAGCGCCGCGCCGATTTCGTCAAAGCCTGCACCGCGTTCGCGGATCCGGTGGTGAAACCCGCGTCGAGTGGGACACCGGCGTGGCTCAGCACACTTCTCACCGTGCTGACCGGACTCTTCTCGACGCTCGCGGGCGCGTGGGTGGCGTGGTTCAGCGCGAACCGGCGGGAGGACCGCACGCGCGGCAAGCACCAGGCCGTCGCGCTGCGCACGGCGAGCACCGAGTTCGTCGCCGCCGTCCGCGAGTACGGCGAGGCGTGGCAGCGGCGCAGCCCGGACGGCACCCAGCCGTCGGCCGCCGCGTTGCTGCGCAAGCGGGACGTGCTGGCCAACCAGTTCGCGGTGACGACGTTGCTGTGGCCCGCCTGGACGGCGCCCGGCGTGCTGCGCGCGGAGGCGATGGCGTTCGGGGACGGCGTCGAGAGCGGCTGGGGCTTCGACCGCGACCGGACCGAGCTCAAGCCGCGGGCGCAGGCGTTGAACGACAAGGCCGCCGTGCTCGACCGGCGCGTCGAGGTGCTCGCGCGGGCGCTGGAACGTCCCGCCGACGCCGAGAAGCTGTTCGCCGCCGAGTTCGCCGAGGCGGCCCGCCCATGAACCCCTACCTCGTGCCGAAGGGCGGCGACGGCCCCGGCCCGCTGTGCCCGCACAAGGACCCGACGCACGAGCTGTACTACGTCGAGGTCGATCACACCGGGGTCGCGTTCGAGCAGTTCAAGGCCGAGATCGGCAGCGTCGCGCGGGTCAGGGAGTCCGGCCGGCTCGTGGTCGCGCTCGGCTGGGACGGCTGCGGCAAGAGTTCGCTGCTCAACCGGTGCGCGACCTGGCTCAAGGCGTTCGTGCAGCAGGAAAGCGACGGCCGGTGCCTGGTGTTCCCGTTCGTCGACGCGTGCCTCGACAGCGATCCCGTCGAGGACCGGCAGCAGGCCGTCTACCAGTGCCTGTTCGACGAGCTCGACAACCGCGGCATGATCAGCCCGCAGGACCGCGAGAACCTCAAGGAACGCACGCTCAAACTGCGTTACCAGTACCTGAGCAAATTCGTGCTCGGCGACACGGTCGTGGTCATTCTGCTGCCGCGCACGGAAATCGAGAAGGAAGTCGAGAACTACGCGCACTGGACGCACGGCAACCTGGTGTTCCTGGCGGAGAGTCGCCAGGTCGACGCGGTGAAGACGCATTGGCGCAAGATCCGCGGCGCGAACCAGGGACCGGCGCCGATCCAGCTGGAGGTCGGCAAGATCGACCCCGACGACGGGTGGGCGTTCGTGCAGGCCCTGGACCTGCACCGAACGGACGAGGACACTTACCCGTTCGTGTCGAGGGACGCGATACGCAAGGTGATCGAGGCGAAGGAGTTCTCGATCGGTGAGCTACACAATCTCCTCTTCCGGCTATTCGAGTGGATCAGAATCGAAGGCGTGAATTCAGGTCCGTTAGGCTCCGGCCAGACGGGCGAGGTGACCTACCACCACATCACTGATTTCTACTTCAGGCAGGGAACGACGTGATGAGCGAGCAACCGGGTCCAGCTCCCAGCGACAATCCGTTCCTGATGGCCGCTGTCGCCAAGCCGCGCGAGTTCACCGGCGGCACGGTCTCGATCCCCACGCCGTCCATCACCGAGGCCGTCAGCATCGTCGACAGCTTCCTGCGGCCGTCCGCCCTGCCGTCGGGTGCCGTGATCGCGATCGTCGGCGAGTACGGCACCGGCAAGAGCCACCTCGTCGGCGCGTTGCTGCACCACGCGATGGACGTGCCGGAGGACCTGCGGCCGCGGGTGGCGTTCCTGGAGGCGCGCCAGGCCACGTTCGTCGATCTCTACAAGCAGCTCATCGGCACCGAACTGCGGCGTGACGACGTCTGCGCGCGGGTGCGGGAGTTGTACGCGGACGTGCTCGCCGACGCGTTGGGGGAGTCCGCGCTCACGGCCGAGATCGCCGTCCGGTTGCGCGGCGGGGACGTGGACCCGGTCGAGGTCGCGGACCGGCTCGGCCTGATGGGCAGCAAGTACCTCGCGAGCCTGCGCCAGCGACTCGAGGTGGTGACGCGCAACCGCGCGTTCGGCATCGTCCTGCCGTTGTTGCTGCGGCACGACTTCGCGGACGCGGCCTGGGAGTGGCTCTCCGGCCACCACCCCGACCCGGTGCTGGTCGACCGCGGTGTCGACACCCCGATCAACACCGAGGAACTCGCGCTGGAGGCGATGGGCGTCGTCGCCCTGCTCTACAGCACGCGCGGCAAGAAGTTCGTCCTCGCGATCGACGAGATGAACAAGGTCGTGTCGGCGACCCGCAAACCCACCGAGAACGCCGTGGACGCGTTCGAGAAGCTGATCTCGGTGTTCGCGGGCGCGCAGGCGTTGCTGGTCCTCGCGGGCCTGCCCGACTACCTCGACGAACTGGGCGGCACGGTCCAGCAGCGGATCGGCCGCAAGATCCTCATCTCGCCGCTGACGCCCGAGCACGCGATCGAGTACATCCGGCAGAGCCAGGACGCGCTGGGCCGCGGCCGGGTGCTGCACCCGTTCACCGAGGACACCGTGCGGTACCTGGTGAAGCTCACCGACGGCAACGCCCGCCGCATCATCCGGCTGTGCAACCACCTCTACCGGCACGCGATGGACCTGAGTCCGCGCGACCCGGCGAAGGCCGTCGTCACCGAGGCGATGGTGCGCAAGGTCGCGCGCGAGCAGGCGGGTGCCCGCACCGCCGACCACGTGCGCAACGAGATCCGCCAGGTGCTGGCCGCGCTCGGCCTCACCTACGAACGCGACCACTGGATGGACCCGCAGACCGACTCGCGCGCGGACTACTGGGTGCCGTACGGCGACGAGGAAGGCGCCGGGTGCGCGCTGGTGCTCACCGACGCCGTGCTGACGCAGTCCGACTGCGACGCGCTCGTCAGCCGGGCGACGTTCCTGCAGACCGCCGTCGAGCAACGGCAGGTGCTGCTGATCGTCGTCGGCCTGCTCAACGCCGACCACGTGACCGAACTCGGGGAGGCGTACAGCGAGGAGCCGATCTCCTACGACCACTGGACGTTCACCGAGACGCTGTCCTCGGTGCTGGAACGGCAGTTGCGGCTGCTCGACCGCGACGACGCGCTCGCGGTGGGCGAGGAGCGGTTCCGGCGCCTCGGCCGGCAGCAGGCGAACACCCAGCGGATGCTGGAGCAGGCGTTGAAGACGCTGACGGTCATGAGGTCGTCGTCGGAACGCTCGCTCGGCCAGATCCAGCGCGAGCTCACCGAACTGAGCGCCGCGCGCGTGCCGCAGGCGACCGTCGAGTCACCGCCGTTGCGCCTGCCGCCCAAGGTGATGACGCTGTTCACCACGGCTCAGTCCTTCTTGGACGGTCTGGACCAGGTCGACGCGACGCTGCGGTCGATGTTCACGGCCACGGCGGGGGACTCCGCGAACGCCATCGACGCGCGGGTGGCGGTGCGCGGCCAGTTGCGGTCGCAGCACCTGTTCTCCGCCGTCGGTGTCGGCGCGATGCTGCGCACGCTGCTGATCACGTTCCGGGACAGCATCAACGAGTGGTACCGGTCGTACGTGCCGAGCGCGTCCGGCGGCCCGTACCCGGTCGACCGGGACCGGCTCACCGCGTTGTGCCGCGCCTACGACACGGTCTACGAGTACGTTCCGTTCTACCGGCTCGAAGATCTCGACGGGTTCACCCCTCGCCTGGTCGACGGGAACGTGCTGCTGCCTCCCCAGGTGGGGGAGGCGCAGGAGGTCTTCAACCTTCTGAGCGGCCAAGTCCAGGCCGCGGTGCTGGACTCGGTCGGCGGGACGCGGTGAGCCTGCGCACGATGGCGTCGCTGTAGTTCTCGCAGAACCCGGTGAACACGCCGTGCAGGGTGTTGATCACCAGGATCGCCGGCGCGACGACGGCCGCGGTGCCGGGGAACTCCGGTTCCAGCAACAACACCAGCACGATCGCGGTGATCCCGTTCTGCTGCGCGAACGCGATGTAGGTGCGGTCCTGGCGCTGCAGCCCGCCGGTGATCAGCAGGCCCACCAGCACCTGCGCGCCGAACGTGGCCAGCCCCAGCACGATCCCCTGCGGGATCAGGACTCCGCCCACGAGCAGGAACCCCAGCAGCACCGAGGCGGAGAGGAACGCCACCCGCGTCACGCGGTCGAGCACCACCCCGATCGGTGGCCGTGCGACCAGGCCGACGATCGCCACGCCCAGCAACAGGAACTGCCACACACCGACCACGAGCACGGCCACCACCAGCACCACCTGGGCGATCTCGCGCACCCGCCCGTGCGTGATCTTCTTCGACAGCCACCACAGCGCGAGCCCGGCGGCGGCGAGGGCGAGGTTCGCGATCACGTTGGTGCCGAAGGAGAACAGCCCGCCCTGCGCCAGGGGCCCGGCCGTGGTCACGCCCTGCACCCGCAACGCCAGCGCGGACAGGTAGATCGTGAGCAGCATGGTGATCGGGTCGTCGAACGCGGCCCACGCCGACAGCACGCTCTTGGCCCGCTGGGACAACCGCGACGACGTCATCGCGGCGGCGGTCGACAGCGGGTCGATCTGCGCGACCGCGATCGCCAGCACGAGGTACGCGGGGTTGCCGAACGCGAGCCACATCACCACCGCGATCAGCGCCGCTTTCGCCAGCACCCCCAGGGTCACCGCCGTGACGACGATCCGGAGATGCCGGCGGACGTCGTCGATCTCGATGCCGAACGTGCTGGTGTACAGGCCGATCGCGAGCAACGCCGTCGCGGCCGTGAAGTACCAGCCCGACGCCGTGAGGTCGTGCGGGCCGACGGCACGGGCGAGCGCCCAGCCGACGCCGACGGCCACCAGCAACAGCAGCAGCCGCCGCATCGTCGCGCTGAACGCCCCCGTCGTCATCACAACGACCGGACGGCCAGACCGAGCCGGGCGATCTTGTCGTCCGACGGCGAGACCTCGTTCTGGTTCAGCGTCACGCCGACGAGGTACTTCCCGGCCTCCACGCGCAGGTAGTAGATCGCGCCCTGCTCGACGTCGAGCACCGCTCGTTCCAGCCTGCCGCCGAGCGACTTGCGGCACATCCGGCCGAACTGCGTGACGATCGACGGCAGCCGCCCGCCCAGCGCGTCGTAGAACCGCCGCCGTTGCGCCACGGTGATGCTCTCGTTGAAGAACCTGCGCACCTTCGGGTCCTCGAACACGTCGACGGTGAACAGCGGTTCGTCGTCGGCCCACCACGACACCAGGTGCAGGTCGCGCGGATCGACGACCTTGGCGCACTGCTCGGGGATCGGGCCCGCGGTGCTGCCCGAGACGTGCACCGCGCCGGGCGGCGCGACCGGGACGAGCGCGGGATCCACGTCGGCGTCCGGGAGTCGTTCGGTGAGCCAGCCGCCGAGGTTCTGCGCCTGCCTGCTCAGCCGCAGCCGCAGTTCGGTCGCCACGCCCGAGGTGAGCCGGTCCGCGGCGCGCACGGCCGGGATCTCGCTCCACGTCACGGGTTCCGCGGGTTCGGGGGTGCGGGTGAACGCGATGACGTGCTGGTCCGGCACGACCGAGTCGCAGTACACCGCGCCCGTCGCGGCCTGCAGCACCACCCTGATCAGGCTGCCGGTGCGCACCGGCAGCAGCTCACGTTCGAGTTCGCTCACGAACGTGCTGAGCCGCCGCGCGGTCCGCACGTACTCGGGGTGGTCGCACTCGACGTGGTCGCGGCCGCGGCCACCGAGCAGGTCGACCGTCACGTCCATCTGCCCGTCGGTGTAATGACCCATGTGGCACAACAGATGCGCGCCGGTCATCGCCTCGTGCATGGTCTCCACGACGTCGTCCCATGTGGTGTCGACGTGCGGCCCTTTGTGCACTCGTGGTGCTGTCATTTCAACCGCCTCCGTTCACATTTCCGGCACGTCGAGCAGTGCGCATTGCCATTCGTTCGCCGGCGCTTTCCGGTTCGCCGCCGCCATCTTCGTCGTCGGGTGGTCCGCGCCGAGGTAGTCGACGCAGTCCTCGTGCACCTCGTCGAGCAGCCGCAGGCCCTGGTCGGCGTCCGAGGTGCGGCCAAGGATCACGGCGTGCGCGAGCCGTCCGGCCAGCGCCCACGGGTGCACGTCGCCGAGTCTCGTGACGAGCCCGGACCGCGCCTCCTTGACCGAGAGCAACGCCCGTTCCGGCGTGCGCCCGAGCCAGTGCTCGAAGATCGCGTGGTCGAGCTGGCACATCAGCGCGAACGCGTGGAACGGCCCGACGTGCTGCCAGTAGCTGCGCAGACAGCTCAGCGCGGTCTCGGCCGCGACGTCGAACTCGCCCACCGCGAAGTGGTCGGCGGCGAAGCTCAGCCGGCACGCCCTGGTGTCCGGGTGGTCCTCACCGAAGAGCTGGCGGTACTCGGTCAGCACCTCCGCCGTCGCGCCCTTCGCGGCACCGCTGTCTCCCCTGCGGCGCAACACGACCGCCTGGTTCCACTTGATCCGCAGCAGGTGCCGCGGCGCGCCGTCGAGCTGGGCCACGCGTTGCTTGGCGGACTGGAGTTCGTTCCACGCCTCGTCGTAGCGGCCGAGTTCGCGCAGGTACGTGCCGATGCTGCAGGTCGACCACCAGACGTCGAGGTGGTCGGGGCCGAGCACGTCGCGCCGGCGGTCGCGGTTGGCGCGCTGCACCTCGAGCGCCTTGCCGGACTCACCCGCGAGGAACAGCGACAGCGCGAGGTTGTTGGTGGCGCGCAACGTGTCCGGGTGGTTCTCGCCGAGCACCCTGCGCAGGCCCCGCACCGTCGCCTGCTCCTCGACGAGGGCCTCGGTGAACAGGCCGAGCACGCGCTGGCCGTGCGCCACACCCCGTGCGGTGCGCAGGGTTCTCGGGTGTTCGCGGCCCAGGGCGCCGCGCTGGTCCGCGAGCAGGTTCTCGTCGACGGTCAGCGCGTCCATCGGCCGGTTGAGGGACCGGTAGAGGTTGCCGAGGTGGAACCGCAACCGCATCCGCAGTCCCGCTGCCTCCTCCGCCGGCCACGCGCGCAGCAGCCGTTCGCACAACCTCGCGGCGTACCGCCAGGACTCGTGGTCGCCCTCGCGCAGGAAGTGGCCCATCTGGCTGACGAGCCAGCGCCGCACCGCCGGTGAGGGGGAGTCCGGCGCGCCGCTGGGTTCGACGTGCCGGCTGAGCTCGCGCAGTTCCGCCGCGTTCGCCTGGTCGAGTTCGCTCTCCGACGGCGCGATCGCGGCCAGGCCCTCCAGCACGGCCGTGCGGATCTCCTCCAGTTCCTCCGGATCGGTGAGCTCGGCGATGTGGGCGAGCAGCACGGGGTGCGCGACCACGGTGCCCGGCCTGCGCCACGAGACGTGGAACATGCCGTAGCAGACGCCGTGCCACAGCATGCCGTCCAGCTCGACGTCGTCCAGCGCGTCCGACACCACGGACAGCAGGGAAACCCGGTGCAGCAAGGAAAGCCCGACCCCGCCGGTGGACAGGAACGAGCACATCCGCGCGACCCGCAGAGCGTCCCGGCCGAGTTGGTCCTGCGCCAGGGTGTTCACGGTGAGCCGGACCGCGCGGGCGATCGGCGAGGAGTCGCCGAGGCCGTCCGCGATCGCGCAGAACTCCTGCGCGGCACGGATCTCGGCGTTGTCGCGGCGGTCGGCCTGGCGGCGCAGCTTGCGCGCGGTCTGCACGATCCACGCCCTCGCGAGCCGCAGCGCGAGCGGTTGCTGGGCGACGCGGTTCGCGACCTCGAGGAGTCCGTTCTCGCTCACGTCCTCCAGCGAGCGGCGCAGGTACTCGACGCTGTCGGCCGGGGTGAACTCGGTGAGCGTGACGGCGTCGCCGTGGTCCGTGCGCGAGGTGATGACGACGTGGCCGCATCCCTTGGCGGGCACCAGACCCTCCAGCGAGGCAGGGTCGTCGACACCGTCGTAGATCAGCAGCCAGCGCTGGGCGTCGGTGGCGCGGCCGAGCAGGTCGAGGACCTTGTGCGTCACCTGGTTCTCGGCGGGCACCCTGAGGGCCCGCGCGAGATCGGCGAGGCTCGCTGTGATCGACCTGCGGTTCGCGGCGGGGATCCACCACACGATCTCGTAGTCGAACGCGAACCGGTGGGCGTACTCCTTGACCAGTTCGCTCTTGCCGACGCCCGGTGCGCCGGTGAGCCACCAGGTGCGCGCGCCCTTCAACGCGTCCCGCATCGCCTCCAGTTCGGCGCCGCGGCCCGCGAACAGGGCGAGCCTCGGCGGCAGGTGGCGCGGGTTCCTGGTGACGGCGGCGGGGAAGCGGACGGCCGTGGCCGGCGCGGGGCCGGGCACGAACTGCAGCGCCTCCAGCACGCGGGTGCGCGCGGTGGACTCGTCCACCCCGGCGAGCCCGACGCCGGTCGCGCCGTCCGGCGGGTCGCTGTCGTCGACGGTGATCGCGACGACCCGGCCGGTGCTCGCCGGGAGCGGGTGGTGGGAGCAGATGCGCACGAGGGTGGTGCCCGGTGCGTCAGGGGTGTCGGTGATCTTCGCTCCGGCCTGGACGAGCTGGGCGCGCACCCAGTCCGCCCACGGCCGGTCGGGCGGTGCCCACCGCAGCGCGACGAGGGTGGGCAGCAGGCCGACGCTGCGCCGGTAGTCCTCCAGCTGGTCGAGGCCGAGCTGACGCGCGGTGCCCGCCTTGGTGCCGCCGATGGCCGTGGCGAGCCGCTGATAGGCCTCGGCGTGCGCGCTGTCGTCGCTGGCCAGCACGGCGAGCGTGGCCAGCGGGCTGACGTCGTGCGGGGAGACGGCGACGACCGCGGCGGACATGGTGCGGCCGAACTCGTCGTCCCCGTGGGTGAGCAACGAGTGGAACGCCGAGGTGACGAGGTCGCGGTCGCGGTGGGCGGTGTCCTTGTCCGTCTCGACCGGGACGGCGAGCACGCGGATGGTGACCGGGGCGGCGTCCCAGACCTCGCCCGCGAACCACGCGGCCTGCCGGACGCCGCTCTTGGCCGGTTCGAAGCACAACACGACCACGTCGCACAGGCGGGCGAGCTTGGCGGCGAGGCTCGGGGACAACGAGGCGGGGGAGTCGATCAGCACGTAGTCGTAGACCGACCGCTGGATGCCCGCGCGCAACGTCTCGACCTCGCCGAGGTCCCGCTCGTCCTGGGCGAACCCGCGCACCGGCACGCCCGGTTCCGGTGAGGTGACGACGTCGATCTCGCCCAGGCCTCCCGGCAGGGCGTAGCGGCGTGCCTCGAGCCGCGGGTAGACGGTCTCGTCGAAGAGCAGGTCCCGGGCGGGGGTGCTGAACCTCGTGTCGTCCAGCACCTCGTCGAGCAGTTGCTTGACGGTCATCGTGTGGACCTGGAACGGCTGGAGGAACTCGTGCACGTGCGGTGCGCCGGCGCCCCAGTCGGCGACCGCGACGCGCTTGCCCGCCGCGGCGAGCGTCCACGCGGCGTTCGCGACCACCTCGGTGCGCCGGTCGTCGTTCGCCGGGGAGGTGAAGGCGACGATCCTGGGTTTGCCGGGCGGTGGTCGGTCGTCGGTCATCGTCGCTCCACGGTGAGCTCTCGTCAGATCGTGTTCTGGAAGGCCGCGTAGTGGTCGACGTTCGACGCGTTTTCCCGGAGCACCCGCTGCAGCGATCTGGTCAGTACCGATGAGGGCAGTGCGTCCAGCTCATCGAAATCCACGTCGCTCAGATCAACCAGATCGGACTTCAACCTGGTGTCGGGCTGCTCCACCATGCGTCTGGCACCGTCCCATCTCCGCCCCTTTGCGGTGCAACACAATAGTAGGGTCTGCCAGTGGCCTTGACGCGTTAGCGGATGACGCAATCTAATTGGGTGATTCCATCACTCCGATGAGTTGGTGTCCGGCATTATCGGGGGAGCCGTCAGGTGTGTCGATCGGCCAGCCGGGCGGAGATTCCATCAATCGTGGCGGAAGCGGTGCGACATGGGGCGACCATTCCGGCAGTTGATCCTCAAGACGCACGCGCGGTGCGATCTGGCGTGCGATCACTGCTACGTCTACACGATGCGCGACCAGCGCTGGAGTCAGCGCCCGCGGGTGATGTCGTCTTCTGTGCTGCGGGCGGTGGCTTTACGTCTTGAGGAGCACGTACGCGCGCACTCCCTGTCGTCGGTCGAGGTGGTGTTCCACGGCGGTGAGCCGCTGCTGGCCGGTGTCGATCATCTTGTCGAGGCGGTGCGGGTGTTGTCCGCGGCCGGGCCGGTGCGGTTCGCGTTGCAGACGAACGGCGTGCTGTTGACTTCTGCTGTCGTGGACGTGCTCGCTGACCTGGGCGTTCGGGTCGGGGTGAGCCTGGACGGGGATCGTTCGGCGCACGACCGGCACCGGCGCCGGGCCGATGGCTCCGGCAGTTACGACGCCGTGGTGGCGGGGGTGCGGCTGTTGGTCGGGCGGCCGGTTTTCGCTGGTCTGCTCTGCACCGTTGATCTGCGGAACGACCCGGTGCGCTGTTACGAGGCGTTGCTGCCGTTCTCGCCGCCCGCCGTCGACTTCCTTTTGCCGAACGCGAACTGGTCCTCGCCGCCTCCTCCCGGGTCCTACGCGGACTGGTTGTGCGCTGCGTTCGACCGCTGGTACTTGGGCGGGGAGACGCAGGTCAGGATGTTCGCGGAGATCATCAACGTGCTGCTGGGCGGGCAGTCCTCGGTGGAGGGGTTCGGCACGTCGGCGCCGGCTTCGGTGGTGATCGAGACGGACGGCTCTCTCGAGGTGTCGGACATGCTGAGCTCGGCGTTCGAGGGGGCGGCGGCGACCGGCCTGAACGTGCGGACCTCGTCGTTCGACGACGCCCTGCTCGTGCCTGGGGTCGTGGCTCATCAGAGTGACGCGCTCTGTGCTTCGTGTGACGCGTGTGACCTGCGGAAAGTGTGTGGTGGAGGGGTTTACGCGCATCGGTACCGGGCGGGGTCCTTCCTGAATCCGTCGGTGTACTGCGCCGATCTCTACGCGTTGATCTCGCACGTCCGTGAGCGGGTGTCGCGTGATGTGGCTCAGTTGGCCGTGCGATGACCACGCACTCGATGGATCCGGCGATGTTCGCCGCGCTGGCCCGGGGTGGGGGCGGACCTGGTGCCGTGCGGCTGCTGGCGTCGGTCCGGCGCAGCCGCACGTTGCTGCTCATCCACGCTCTGGTGGAGCTCGCTGAGCGTTCCCGGCACCCTTCTGCTGCGCTGGCCCGCTCGGCATATGAGCAGCTCAGGGTGGTTCCGCGGGCCGCTTTGCAGGCCGTGCTGGACTACCCGCGGGTGGGGGCGTGGGCGGTGCGCACGACCGCGCGGTTGCAGACCGGGGCGCCGTGCTCGCCCGGCCAGTTGATGGCCGTGCTGGCGGCGGCGCGCGTGCTGGCCGGTGCCGACGGCGTGGTCGAGGTGCCCGGAGGTGCCCCGGTGGTGTTGCCGTCCCTCGGCACGTTCAGGCCGCTGACCTCGCGTTCTGTTCGCGTCGTGACGTCCGGCGGCACCAGCTTCGCCTCGGACGGCGAGGCGTTCACCGACCTGCGGACCGCGTCGTTCTGCTGGCAGCCGGTCGGGCGACTGCACACCTCCCATGACGGCCTGAGCCTCCTCCTGACCGTCGACGGCACCGGCGAGCAGAACCTCCCGCCACAGGTCAGCGCCCACGACAGCCTCCCAGCGGGGGCCTGGCGGGAGCGCGTGGACGAGGCGTGGCGCCTGCTCGTGACAGGGCACCGCCCAGTCGCCGAGGAGATCGCCGCGACCCTGTCCGTCCTCACCCCGCTGTCGACCTCGGGTTCCGGCCACGCCGCGCTGACGTTCGCGAACGCCTTCGGCTGCGTGGCCATGTCCCTTCCGGACGACCCGCGCGTGATGGCGGTGGCCCTGGCGCACGAGGTGCAACACGGCAAGCTCTCCGCCCTGCTGGACCTGTTCCCTTTGGTGGACCACCTTTCCTCCCATCACATGCGCGTGGCCTGGCGAAACGACCCGCGCCCACCCGTAGCCGTTCTCCAGGGCGTATACGCACACCTGGCCGTCTCGACTTTCTGGGCCCGCTACCACGATCACGAAGCACGCGCGGAATTCGACCGCTGGAGCACCGCCACCCAAGACGCGCTCACTTCTTTGCGAGCCTCCGGCACCCTCACCGATCTGGGTGAGATTTTCGTGGAACAGATGCGTCTGGTGACCGATTCGTGGACCGATTCCGGTGATCAATGCCAACGCGTGGACAAAAAGTTGACAATCTGAATTCCGGTTCATCAGGAATGTGGTCTCGGGTACTCTCCGTTGCGCCATTCCGGTGAACCTCAGTTGCCTACTCGTCGTCTTCGTCGCGCTTGCGCCGGCGAACCCGCATGATCTCGACTCCCACGGCCAATCCGGCGGCGGCCACCTGCAACCCGGCCGCAACCAACTCAACGAACAACTGCACAACGACTCCTGACGGTTCAGGTTGGTGTTGCGGCCAACCGTCCCCGCCACCGCTCCCAGCTCGCGGTGATCACGGACAACACCGGACCTCGGAGCACGTCGTGCCTGGTCAACGCCCGTCCGGACCGGACGGTCCCGGAAGGGGAAAGCGCACCGGATGGACGTCACCAAGCTCTGTGCCGACCTGAAGCGACTCAAGGAGGAGTCCGGCAACCCGTCCCTCACGGTGCTGGCGGGTCGCCTGCACCTGAGCAAGTCGCGCATCAGCGAGATCCTCAACGGCCAGACCACCTCGCTGGACTGGGACTTCGTCAAGGCCTTCGTCTCGGCCTGCCACGACCACGCCACCGCCACCGGTCGCCACCCGGGCACCAGCACCGACCTGAACTTCTGGCGCAACGCCCACGCGTCGACCGAGTTCGCCCGCCCCGCCGAACCGCGGGTGACCGGCTGGTCGGAGGCCGTCGAGAAGCACCCGATCTGGACCTTGGTCAACGGCGACACCTCCTCGGCCCGCGAGGACGCCGTGGAACTCGCTTCCCAGCTGGCCGAACGCGCTCACACGGCCCGCCGCCGACTGAAGGGCGACCCGTGGCTCGACCGCACCCTCGCCGCGCGCGTCGGCGAACGCGTGGCGGGCCTGTGCGTGCTGGCCGACCTGACTCTCCCCCCGCTGGAAGCCGCCTTCCTGACCCTGGCCCCGCTGGTCCACGAGGCGCAGTGGAGCCGCTCGGCCGCCGCACTGACCCACCTGCGCCCCACAGATCTGTCCCAGACCGGCGAGTCGGATCGCGCCGAGTACGAACGCTTCCTCCGCGGCCAGCAGGAACGCCGCCTGGTCGCCCGCGCCGCCCAGCACGGTCTCACCGACCGCGAGGAGGCCTCGACCGAGATCGCCTGGTGGCTCTACCACCGCTGGCTGGCCAGTCGTGCCGCCAGCACCGAAAGCGTTCTGCTCGGTCTGCCTTCCCCGCGCCAGCACGACACCCTCGACCGACTCGTTCGCCTGCTGAAGCTCTCCCCGACAGACCTGCGAGACCCCCAGCGCCTGGAACTCCGCCCGGTCCACCCCCACCACGGTCTGACCGCGCACGCCCAGGAGGTCCGCGAGCGCCTGGTGGGCCTGATCTTCGTGGTCGCCCACTCGCTGGCGATCGAACTGAGCACCCTCCCGCCGACCATCGTCGAACACCTCGGCATCCCCGAACCGGTGCGTCTCGACGAGCTGCGCGAAAGCCTCGACGCCGCCGAGTGGTCCCCGATCCCGGTGGGCGTGGGCCTGCGAGCCCGCTGTTGCCACGAGGCCGTCCTCGAAGCACTCCGCGAACATGTCGCGCGCACCGACGAGGTGCTGGGCGCCGTCCACTCCGTGGCCATGAACGACAACACCCTCGAACCCCTGCGTGCGTTACCTGCCCGAGCATCCGCCGACGAAGTAGGGCCGTCGGTCGGCGCCGACGGCAAACCGGCTTTCGTCGTGCCCGTGGTCCGCTTCCGCCTCGACGAGGGCAGGATCCGCGAACTCCTGATGGGCGAACAGCTCTACCGCGACCGCTCGCTGGCAATCCGCGAGCTGTATCAGAACGCCCTGGACGCGTGCCGCTACCGCAAGGCGCGCAACGACTACATCCACACCACTCAGGGCATGGTCGCCGACTGGCAGGGCCGGATCGAGTTCGACCAGGGCGTCGACCCCGTGTCCGGCCGCCACTACCTGCGCTGCACCGACAACGGCGTGGGCATGGGAGTGGCCGAACTGCGCGACGTCTTCTCCCAGGCGGGCGTCCGCTTCGCCGACCGCCCGGAGTTCCTCGAAGAACAAGCACAATGGCGTGAACACGGCATCCCGTTCCACCCCAACAGCCGCTTCGGCATCGGCGTCATGAGCTACTTCATGCTGGCCGACGAGATCGAGGTGACGACCTGCCGCATGGACCGCCGGGGCGGGCCTGCCGGTCCGGTGCTGCGCATCAACATCGTCGGTCCCGGCCACCTGTTCCGCATCAACGAGATCGACCGTGACCGTCCCACCCCGGGCACGGAAGTGAAGCTGTACCTGAGGGACGGGGCCGCCGCACCGTCCTGTGTGGAGACTCTGTGGAGGCTGCTCGGCATCGCCGAGTTCGCCACCCACGCCCGCCACCACGACGCCGCTCGTGAGTGGAAACCGTTCGTCTACGAGTCACGGCAATCAACCAGTTTCGGGGAGATCGAAGACAGCCTCGACGCCGGCGGCGTTCTCGTGCATGGCGCTCCCACAGTCAACGGGCAGGTTGTCTGGTGCGAACGTGGAGGAGGTCTGCTCGCGGACGGTCTGTTCGTCCAAGCCGGCGAGCGAGCCGCCGGGTTCTCCAGAGACGATGGCGAAGACGACCTGACCGGTGCCATCGTCAACCTGACGGGATCCGCTCTGCCGGCGTTGACCGTGAACCGGTCTCACCTGCTGGGCCTGGACTGGGCCGTGCTGGAGACCTTGCTGGTGGAGGCGTTGCCCCAGTCGCTCGAAGCTGCTGAGCTGTTGCTCTCGGCCGGGTGGATCTGTGACGTCGCTAGTCGTAGTCCCCGTGTTGCCGATCTGATCGTCGCCCTCTCGAACGAGAAAGGTTTGCGGATCTCTTGGCGTGGCGAGGATGGCGCAGTCGGGTGCTTGGCCGCGGACGAGACCCTGTACGCGAAGCGGATTCAAGTGCCGAGAGTTCTGGGCCACCCCAGCATGCTGTTGTGGCGCCTGATGGCGCATGGCAGGACTGCCTCGCTGTACGACGAGATTCCTCCGACTCTGGAGGCTGAACTGCTACCTGCCCTGCCGTCAGACGAGACCCTCCTTGAGGAGTGCCTGTCCAACTTCGACGAGCTTGACGTCTTCAGGCCTGGTGACTTGCTCCCGGTCGCAGAGGAGGTCGGCATGGATCAGCGGGCGTTGGCCTCCCGACTCGTCGCGCTGGGCGCTCGCGGCGTGGATCCAGACAATTACCCGCCGCGGCAGCCGAACGCGGACGAATTGCGCGTTCTCAACGCGAATCTCAAAGATCACGGGTCAAACCTGGACGTGCGCGTACCAGTCACGGCGTGGCACGTCCTCGCAGCCGCACGTCGTCTGGACAAGGCGGTGGAGGAGGTGCTCGACCTCCTCCGGTCGTACGGATTCGACATCACTCGTGCCACCGCGTTGGTGGCGCAGGTCGAGGACGACGACCTGGTGGCGGTGAGCATCCGCAACGACGGGACGAGTCCGTGGCTCAAGCCTGACCAGCCGGTGGCGATCGGTCATGTCGTCGCCACCGCCAGGACGCTGGGCAGGGAGGCCGGCGAAGTGGAGCACAGGCTGGCAGCGCTCGGATTCGAAGTTCCGGAGATCCCGCCCTGGGCGTGGAGCGCCGATCTGAGCCTGCTGCGCGGAGGTTCCTCGCAGGACTCCTGGCTCAGTCGGGGAGACGTGCTCCGGTCTGAGGTCCTGGACCAGGCGATGTCGGACTGGGGCTGCGGTGTGGTGGATGCCATTGCACGGTACGCGGACATCGGGGTGATCGCCTTGGAGACGCCAGAGCTCGCTCTCTACTCCGGGCTGCTGCCGGCGGAGTGCTTCCAGTCAGGCGCTCCGGTGTCGATGAAGCAGCTGATCGAGATCGCCGAACTCTTCGAGGAGAACCCCTGGTCGCTTGCGGCGGAGATGCGAGACCTGGGTTTCCACCTTCCAGCGCACTACTTCGCCGGGGATGACTACGACAAGCTCGATCGCGGCCTGCTGTTCGCCGATGATGAGGACTTGGAGTTCGAACAGATCGAACTGTCCGATTCCGTTTCGTTGGAGACCCTGCTGACGATCTCCAGTCGCCGCCTGTGCTCACCGCAGGAGGCAGCGGCCAGGCTGGGACGCATGGGCTTCGTGGTGCCGGACCTCAGCGCTTGGCCCGCCGCGATCACGATCGTTGACTTCAAGGCGATGAGTCTCGACGGCAACGGCGTCGCACCCTGGCTCGCCCTCGGCCAGGAGGTTTCCCTGGGACACATCCTCCTGGTCAGTGAGAAGACGGGCGTGGAACCCCGTGAGACAGCAGCGAGGCTGTCCGCTCTGGGGTTCGCCGTGCCGGATCGCGCCGAGGTCCCCGCCCGGTTTGCCAAGCGCGAGGTGGCACTCCTGCTGGATCGAAGGGAGTCATTCATCAGGCCGACGCGTCCCGTGACGATGCGGAACCTGATCTTGACGAGTCTGCGGGTGAGGCGACCGCTGGTCGAGGTGGCGGAGGGACTGGCTGCGCTCGGCGTCGAGGTGCCCGATGTGGACGTTGAGCTGCCCAAGCTGCTGGCCATGGTGCCGCGCAAGAGCGGGATTCCCACGGCCGAGTGACGCGCGTCGCCCTCCGTCGATTCGGGCCGGTGGGGGCTGAGCACATAGGGTGCTGCGTGTGTCGCAGTGCGGCCTCGCCCGGTTGCCTGGGTGCTTCCACGAGCGCGGTCGCTGCCGGGGACAATTGCCCGGACCGTTCTGCTCCAGGAGGATTGTTGATCCACAAGTTCTCGGTTCGCTCCGCGGGGGTAGCGGAGCCCGACATCCGTGAGCTCGGCCGATCGTGGGGGCTCGAGGACCTCGAGGTCTGGCGCGACTACTACGTCGAGTTCGAGAGCGCGCCCGACGCCGCTGCGCTCGGGCAGGTGGCGGCGGTGCTGGGTGACCAGCTCGACGTCGAGGTGACGCTCGACGCGCCGCTGGACGCCGGGGCCGTGCAGGTGGCGTACAAGCGCGGGGTGGTCGACAACGAGAGCGACTCCATCGTCACGGTGTGCGGGTTGCTCGGGGTGAAGGCGAAGGCCGGCAAGGTCGCGACGAGCTACAAGTCGACGGCGCCGCAGCTCAAGGACCTCATCGTCACCAGCAGGTTCAACTCGACGATCGAAGAGCTGCACGTCGAGGAGCCGCACTACGACACGCTCGTGCCGCAGGGGCACTACGACCCGGCGGAGCAGTACGACCTGCGCGGCCTCAGTGACGACGAGCTGACCCAGCTCGGCACGGCGGGCGGGCGGAACCTGTCGCTCGTGCAGATGAAGCACGTCCAGCACGTGCAGAACACGCTGAACGACGAGTTCGTCACGGACGTGCTGCTGGAGGCGCTCGACGCCCGGTGGAGCGACCACTGCGCGCACACCACGTGGAAGTCGCTGGGCAGTCTGCTCGGCAGGCTGATCCAGGCGGCCAAGGACGTCGACAACCCGAACGTGCTCAGCATGTTCCACGACAACGCCGGCGTCTGGGACTTCTACGACGGCCACGCGATCGCCATCAAGGCCGAGACGCACAACGGGCCGTCCGCGATCTCCGGCTACTTCGGACAGTTGACCAAGCTCGGTGGCGTGCTGCGCGACATCCTCGGCACGGGGCTGTCCGCGGACCCGATCGGCAGCTTCGAGTACACGGCCGTCGGCGAGCCCGAGGCGCCCGCGCCGATCAAGGGCCGTCCGGACGCGCGCAGGCTCGCCGGCGAGACGATCCGCGCGATCAAGGAGTACGGCAACACGTTCGGCGTGCCGATGATGTCGTCGCGCATGACGTTCCACCCGGCCTACCGCGCCAAGCCGTTCGCGCTCGGCGGCAGCATCGGCCTGCTGCCGGTGGAGGCGGCCCAGCGGGGCACGCCGCGTCCCGGTGACTTCGTCGTGCTCATCGGCGGCCTCACCGGCAACGAGGGCATCCACGGCGCGTCGGCCAGCTCCGCGGGTGCGGTGATGGACACGACGGCCGTGCAGATCGGTGCGCCGCTGGAGCAGGTCAAGTTCCGCAAGGCGTTGATCGAACTGCGCGAGGCGGGCTGCATGAGCGCGCTCACCGACGTCGGTGGCGCGGGCCTGAACAGCGCCGTCGGCGAGATCGGCGAGGCGTGCGGCGTGTGGATCAACACGGCGCTGGTGCCGCTCAAGACGGCCGCGCTGCCGATGTGGCGGATCCTGCTGTCCGAGTCGCAGGAACGCATGCTGCTCGCCGTGCCGCCGGAGCACCAGGAGCGCGCGAAGCAGATCCTCGACCGGCACATGGTGCGGTCGACGGTCATCGGCCGGTTCGCGGACACGGGTCGCTACCACGTGTTCCACGCCCCGGACCTGACCGAGGCGAAGCTGATCGGCGCGGACCCGTTCACCGTCCCCGCCCACCAGGGCGAACTCGGCTTCGACGTCGCCTACGACCTGCTCGACCTCGAGGTCGAACGGGTCGAGGTCGGCGCGCCGCCGCGTCCGCAGGGCACCCCCGAGTGGCCGGAACTCGACGCGAAGCAGCTCGCTGACCTGCTCGCACAGGTCGTCTCGGACGCCGAGGTCGCCTCGCAGCACTTCGCCGACTCGCAGTACGACTCCACGGTCCAGGGCAACACCTGGTACGGCCCGCACTTCGGCACCGAACAGCCGGTCCGCACCGCCTACTGGGCGGGCACGCCGGTCGACGGCTCGCCCGCCGCGGCCGTGCTGAACACCGCGTTCAACCCGTGGATGTTCGACGCCGACCCGGTCGCCGCCACCCGCCAGATGTTCTGCGCGGCCATCGCGGGCCAGGTGCTCGCGGGCGTCGCCGTCGAGGACGTCTGCATGTGCGACAACTTCTACACCCCGCACCTGTCCGAGAACTGGCGCGAGTGGCTCGTCGGCATGGTCGACGAGCTCGCGGGCCTGGTCCGCCACTTCGGCGTGCCGCTGATCTCGGGCAAGGACTCGTCGGCGGGCTCCGTGCACACCGACGAGGGCCTGGTCAGCGTGCCGCCCGCGGTGTTCCTGAGCGCGCTCGGCAAGGTCCCGCACCGCGACGGCCTGCTGCGCGAGCAGTGGACCGCCCAGGGCAACGTGCTCGTCCAGGTCGGCCTGCGGACCTCGTCCCCGGTCGGCACGGTCGCCGCGCGCAAGCTCGGTCTGCCGGAAGGCGGCCTGGACGACCTGGAACTGTCCGAAGTGGACAGCTACCTGACCGCGTTGGCCGGCAGCCGCGCCCTTCTGCACAGCGGTGCCCGCATCGGCGCCGGCGGCGTCGCGGCCACCCTCGCCCAGGGAGTCCTGGCGAGCGGCATCGGCGTGCAGCTCGAGAGCGCGACCACCGAGTCGCTCTTCGCCGAGCACCGCATCGGCGCCGTCGTCGAGGTCAGCCCCGCCGACGTTGCGAAGCTGCCCGCCGAGCTCAACCCCGTCGTCCTCGGCACGCTCGACGGCACGAGCATCGTGCTCGACGGCACCGACCTGTTCACCCCGGCCGCGCGCGACGGCTGGCTCAACTCGTTCACGGCGAGGATCGCATGAAGCCGACCGTCAACGTCCTGTACCTGCCCGGCACCAACTGCCAGGAGGAGACCGTCCGCGCGTTCGCCGAGGTGGGCGCCGAGCCGAGGATGAGGTTCGCGGCCGACCTGCTCGCGGGCACCGACCGCCTCGACGACGCCGACATCCTCTGCATTCCCGGCGGGTTCTCCTTCGGCGACCACCTCGGCGGTGGCGCGGTGGCGGCGGCGTTGCTGCGCAGCCACCTCGCCGACCAGTTCGAGGCGGCCCGCTCCCGCCCGCTGCTCGGCATCTGCAACGGGTTCCAGATCGCGGTGCGCGGCGGCTGCTTCGGCAAGGTGGGCCTCAAGGTCAACACCGCCGGCACGTTCCGCAACGAGGAGAACCAGCGGCACGTGGTCGAGACCGGCAACGACAGCCCGTGGCTCGCGGGTCTGGCCGGTCAGACGCTGACCTTCCCGTGCGCGCACGGCGAGGGCCGCTTCGACCCGGGCAGCGAGACCGAGGGCTTCCGCGTCGCGCTGCGCTACGAGAAGGACACCAACCCGGACGGCTCGTTCAACGACATCGCCGGCATCACCAGTGCCGACGGTCTGTCGTTCGGCCTGATGGACCACCCGGAGCGGGCAATGGACCGCGAGACCCGGCTGGCGTTCTTCGAGAACGGCGTGCGCGCCGTTCGTTAGTGGTGTGGCTCGGAAGGTTGCCGGGGAATTCGCGGTCAGACGGCCGCGAGGCGCCCTGCTGAGCGTGGATTACCTCGCCAACGTTCCGAGACGCGCCACTAGACCGAGGTGCTGGTGCCGGCCCCACCGCGAGAGCGGGGGCCGGCACCATGTCCCCGCCACGATCACCACGGCAGGTTGGTGATCATGAAGTCACTCCTGATCGCGGCCCTCGTCGCCACCACTCCCTTACCCCCGCTGCAACCGGAACTACTGCACGCGGCCATCAACGACCTCGCCAACCCCGTCGCGACGTCCGCCCAGCTCAGAGTCGCGGGCGAAGCGGGCCGCTGGTACGGCACCGCGGGCACGGCGAACGGCCACCGCGAGATCAGGCCCGACGACCGATTCCGGATCGGCAGCGTCTCCAAGGTCTTCGTCGCGACCGTCGCCCTGCAACTGGTCGAGGAAGGCGAGCTCAGCCTCGACACCAAGGTGCGGCACTACTTCCCGGACGTCCCGGAGACGCTCGACGCCGTCACGGTCGGCCAGCTCCTCAACCACACCAGCGGCATCCCGAACGAGGTCGGCTACCCGGACCTGAGCACACCGTCGAAGGTGCTCGAACACCGCTACGACAGCTGGACCGCCCAACAACTCCGCGACCTCATCCCGGAGACCCAGCCGAAGTTCACGCCGGGCACCAGGCAGGAGTACCGGGGCATCAACTACCTGCTCGCCACGATGATCATCGAGAAGATCACCGGCCACGACCTGAGCGTCGAGGTGCGGAACCGCGTCACCCGCCCGCTCGGCCTCGACAAGACCTATGTGCCGCAACGCAACGAAACCGCTATTCGTGGCGCCCACGTGCACGGCTACCTCGACGTCGACGGGCAACGGGTCGACGTCAGCGACTTCAACACCTCTCGCGCGCACGGCGAGGGCGACATGATCTCCACGACCGGTGACCTCACGCGGTTCGCCCAAGCGCTCTTCGACGGCAAGCTGGTCAAGCAACCGTTGCTGGAGAAGATGTTCACGCTTCCTGACGTGTCCATGGTGGACGGACGACCGGCGGCGTACGCGACCGGCCTCCAGACGTTCACGATCAACGGCATCGAGGTCTGGGGCAAGACGGGGGAGTGGTACGGCTACAACGCGGGCGTGTTCTCGACACGGGACGGCCAGCGCCGCATCGCCTACTCGTTCACGCCCACGGTCCGTGACGCGAACCAGCAGCAGATGACGCTGCGGATCGCCAACGCCGTCACCGCAGCCGGTCGGCCTTGATGCCGTACTGCGCCATCTTGCGGTAGATCGTCGCCCGGCCGATGCCGAGTTCGGCGGACGCCTGCGCGATCGTCGCGCCCGGCGCGGTCAGGCAGCGCACGATCTCGTCGCGTTCCAGGGCCTGCAGGCGGCTCAGGCGGTGCCCGGCGCTCGTGAACACCTCGGCGGGCAGGTGCTGTACGTCGATCACGTCCGAGCGGGCGGCGGCCGAGCGCACGACCTGGCGCAGCTGGCTGGTGTTCTCCGGCCACTCGTACGACAGCAACGCGCGCACGGCGGCCGAGGTGAACGTGACTTCACGGCCTCGGTCGCGGTGCGCGAAGTAGTGGGCCAGCGGCAGGACGTCGTCGGGACGGAAGCGCAGTGCCGGGGCCTCCACCACCACGTCGACCAACGGCGCCAACGCCTCGGGCACGCCCGAAGTCGCCGTCAGCACGAAGCCGGTCAACAAAGGCGCCAACGACGAAGCAGCCCACGCGGGCAGTGCGTCGACCCCGGACACGACCACGCACGTGTCGGCCTTGCCCAGCTCGGGGGTCCAGAGCCGCAACCACGAACCCACGTCGTCGGGTGCCGGCGGGCGGGCGTTGAGCAGGCGTTCGCGGGGACGGACGGAGCGGCGCGCGTGCGTGGCCAGGGCGGTCTTGCCCGCTCCTGGCTCGCCCACGACGGCGACCACGCGGCCTTCCTGCATCGCTTCGGCGGCCGCGCCCACGGCGGACGTCCAGGCCGCGGACAGCCGGGGCGGTTGGACCCGGTCGGAGTAGACGCGGAACACCTCGCCTCGCGGCAAAGGGCGGATCTTGCGGCCCGAGGCGCGGGCCAGCATCAACGCCGCCGTGTTGCCCGCCGCTGCCTGCGCGAGGGCGAGAAGCAGGTCGGACGACTGGTCCGACCAGGTCGTGAGGTTCACGCTGCCGGCCAGAGCGCCGGACACCGGGTCGAGCACCGGCACGGCCGCGCACGTGTAGCCGCGCAGGCCCGTGCAGTAGTGCTCGTTCGCGCGCACCAGGGACGCCGTGCGGTCGGCCAGCGCGAGGCCCAGGCCGTTCGTGCCGGCGTTGGCCTCGGCGAAGTAGAAGCCCGGGGCGAGGTAGACGCGGTCGAGCGAACGGACGATGGCCGGATCGGTGCAGAGCCTGGTGAGCACCAGGCCCTCGCTGTCGGTGATCATCAGGCTGATCGGCTCGTTGGAGAGCGTGTCGTGCAGGCCGCGCAACACCTCGTGGCCGCACTCGTAGAACAACGACGTGGTGTCGACCGTGCCGGTGAAGACCGGCCTGACCTCGTCCTCCGGCACGCCGTACCGCTCGCTGCGCAGCCACGAGGCCCGCAGGCGCTGGGGGATGGCGGCCAGCTGCCGGTCGTCCACGTCGACCTCCTCGTCGCACGTCCGGACCCCAGAGTACGACCCGAACGGCCGCACCCGGCGGTACCGGATGTCTCAAAGTGAGACACGCGGCGGGTCCCTGAGCTGCGCGGATCTTCCTACGGTCGTCCGCAACCACCACAGGAGGCGGCCATGTACTCGAAGGACGGCGAGAACTACTTCATCGTCGACGCCCACGTCGCGCTCTGGGACGCCCGCCCGGAGAACCAGCGCAACATCCACGGCAAGCAGTTCATCGACTGCTTCTACGACTACCACCGCAACCTCTCGCCGGAGGAGGAGGTCTGGTCGTACGAGGAGTACCTGTACCAGGGCGGCGAACGCCTGATGCGCGACCTCTTCGACAACGGGTACGTGGACCACGCCATCTTCCAGCCCGCCCACCTGGGTGCCTTCTACCGCAACGGTTTCGGCCAGACGGAAGAGGCGTGGGAGCTCACCTCGAAGCACCCGGACAAGCTCACCTACAACCACTGCTGGGACCCGCGCCGCGAGCAGCAGGGCCTCGACGACCTCAAACGGGACGCCGAACGGTTCGGGCTCAAGGGCGTGAAGCTCTACACCGCCGAGTGGTACGGCGACTCGCGCGGCTGGCGCCTCGACGACCCGTGGAACTACCGCTACCTGGAGACCGCGCAGGAGCTGGGGATCAAGAACATCCACATCCACAAGGGCCCGACGATCCGGCCGCTCGACCGCGACGCGTTCGACGTGGCGGACGTCGACCACGCCGCCACCGACTTCCCCGAGCTCAACTTCGTGATCGAGCACTGCGGGCTGCCGCGCCTGGAGGACTTCTGCTGGATCGCCACCCAGGAACCGAACGTGCACGCGGGCCTCGCGGTCGCGATGCCGTTCATCCACACCCGGCCGCGCTACTTCGCGCAGATCATCGGCGAACTGCTGTACTGGCTGAACGAGGACCGGATCCAGTTCTCCAGCGACTACGCGCTGTGGACGCCGCGCTGGCTGGTCGAACGGTTCGTGGACTTCCAGATCCCGGCCGACATGACCGAGTACGCGCCGCTCACCGTGGCGCAGAAGAAGAAAATCCTCGGCCTCAACGCCGCGAAGATGTACGACATCCCGGTGCCCGAGGGCCTCGACGTCGCCCCGGTGCCGCAGGAGGCGGTGTCGGTCGCATGATCGAAACGGCTGTGTTCAAGGCGTTGGACGAGGTGATGGACCCCGAACTGGACGAGCCGATCACCACGCTCGGGTTCGTCCGCTCGGTCGACCTGACCGGGGACGTGCTGACCGTCCACTTGCGACTGCCAACGGCGTTCTGCTCGCCGAACTTCGCGTACCTCATGGCATCCGACGCGAAGGACGCGCTGCGGGATCTGGCAGAACACGTCGTCGTGGTGCTCGACGACCACCACGACTCGGACGTGATCAACAGGGGCATCGCCGCCGACGCCGGATTCGTCGGCACGTACGGCGAGGAGGCGTCCCGCGATCTCGAAGAGCTGCGGCTCACGTTCCAGCGCAAGGCCCACGCGGCCGCGATGGAACGGGCCGTGCGCGACGTGCCGCTCGATCGGCTGAGGTCGCTGACGTTGAGCGACCTCCCCGCGTCGAAGGCGACGGAAGCGTTGCGGCGCAGGCGTTCCGCGCTCGGGTTCGACAGCGGACCGGACGCGCCGGTGCTCGTCGACGACAACGGCGTCCCGCTGCCACCCGGCCAGTTGCCGCTGCGCCTGCGGTTCGCGCGGTCCGTCGGCATTTCCATCGAGGGCAACGCGCACTTCTGCCGTGGCCTGCTCCGCACCCGGTACGCAATGGAGGAAACGGCATGAGGGCCGTCCAGGTCGTCGGTTACCACCAGCCGCTGCAGATGACGGAGGTCGCCGAGCCCGCGGTGACCGGGCCGTTCGACGTGGTCGTGAAGATCGGCGGTGCCGGCGTGTGCCGCACCGACCTGCACATCCTCGAAGGGCAGTGGGCGGAGAAGTCCGGCGTGGCGCTGCCGTACACGATCGGCCACGAGAACGCGGGCTGGGTGCACGCGGTCGGCTCGGCGGTCACGAACGTCGCGGAGGGCGACAAGGTGATCGTGCACCCGCTGATCACCTGCGGCCTGTGCCGGGCCTGCCGCAGCGGCGACGACGTGCACTGCTCCGCCTCCGCGTTTCCCGGCATCGACACCGCCGGCGGGTACGCCGAGTACCTGAAGACGTCGGCCCGCAGCGTCGTGAAGATCGACGACGCGCTGGAACCGTCCGACGTGGCCGCCCTGGCCGACGCGGGGCTCACGGCGTACCACGCGGCGGCGAAGGCGGCGCGCAGGCTGCGGCCGGGGGACCGGTGCGTGGTGATCGGCGCGGGCGGGCTCGGGCACATCGGCGTGCAGGTGCTGAAGGCGTTGACGGCGGCGGAGATCGTCGTGGTGGACCGGAACCCGGACGCGGTGAAGCTCGCCTCGGCCATCGGCGCGGACCACGGCGTCGTGGCGGACGGCTCGCACGTGGCCGCCGTCCTCGACCTCACCGGCGGCGACGGGGCCGAGACCGTGATCGACTTCGTGGGTGAGGGCGGTGCGACGCGCGACGGCATCGCGATGCTGCGGCGGGCGGGCGACTACCACGTCGTCGGCTACGGCGAGAACATCGACGTGCCCACGATCGACATCATCTCCACCGAGATCAACCTGATCGGCAACCTCGTCGGGTCCTACACGGACCTGTGCGAGCTGATGGTGCTGGCGGCCCAGGGAAAGGTGACTCTGCACACGCAGAAGTACCCGCTCGACCGGTTCCAGGACGCGATCGACGACCTCGACAACGGACGGGTGCGCGGGCGGGCCATCCTGACGCCCTAGTATCGCCGCCGTGGATTTGGGGCGGGTGCGCAAGCGCTGCGAGGAACAGATCGAGCGGCTGGCCATCGGCTCGCCGCTCGACGTCGCGGCGCTGTGCGAACGACTGGCGGAGCAGCGCGGCAGGCCCCTTCACCTGCTCGCGCTGACCTCGCGCACCTCCAACCCGTCCGGGCTGTGGGTGGCGGCGAAGAAGGCCGACTACATCTTCTACGACGAGTCCGTCGGCGAGGCCCACCGCGCGCACATCGTGCTGCACGAGGTGGGGCACATGGTGTTCGCGCACGCCGGCGTCGCCGAACTCGACGACCTCACCGCGCGTCTGCTCGCCCCGAACCTCGACCCGAAGGTCGTGCGGCAGTTGTTGTGCCGGGACAGCTACGACAACGAGCACGAGCAGGAGGCCGAGCTGTTCGCCACGCTCGTGCTCATGCGGGCGGGGTTCGAGGTCGTCGGCTCCGTCACGCCCGAGGTGCCCGATCCCGAGCTGGCGAGGCTGCGCGAGGTGCTGAGTGCTTAGGGCGTTCCACATCCTCGTCGTGGTGCTGCTGTGGGCGTGCACGGCGTACCGGGTGATGCTGCTGGTGCGGCGGCCGTCGCGCAGCTTCGGCAACGCGGCCGTCTGTCTCGCGCTGCTGTTCCTCGCGCTCGGGTTCACCATCGGGCTGCCGCCGCTCTACCTGCGCATCCCGTTGTTCGCGGAGGGCGCGAGCCTCGTCCGGATCGTGCAGCACGGGCTCATCGTGATCAGCCTGTTCTGGCTGAACGTCTTCGTGGCGCACTCGGGGTCGCGGTCGAAGGCCGGGATCGTGGCGCGGGCGGTGACGGCGGCTGTGGCGCTCGGCTCGATGATCGTGTTGTTCTGGCTGGCGAACCCCGGTGACGACGCGGAGGACTTCGTCGGCGCGTACGCCGACATGCCGTTCGTGACCGAGTACCTGCTCGTCTACCTCGGCTACATGGCGTTCGTGCTGGTCGACGTCTACCGGCTGACCCGGCAGTTCGCGGGCAGCGCGCCGGACGGGCCGATGAGGTTCGCGCTGCGGCTCTGGTCGCTCTCCAGCCTGATCGGGTTCGCCTACGCCGCGCACAAGGCCGCGTACGCGCTGATGTCCCGTCTCGGCGTGCAGCTGCCGTGGTGGGAGGGCGCGGTGTCGACGTCGCTGGGCGGGACCGTCCTGGTGTTCTTCGTGGTGGGGCTGACCTCGTACGTCTGGGGGCCGCGGATCGTCCGCGCAACCCAACTGCGGCAACAACGTCGGCGCTATCGCGAGCTGTTGCCGTTGTGGCGTGCCTGCTACGACGTCATGCCGGAGATCGCGCTCGTGCCGCCGGGCGAACGCGTGCCGATCGACCTGCGCGTCTACCGGTGCGTCATCGAGATCCTCGACGGCCGGCTCGCGTTGCGCGCCTACTGGGACACCGGGATCGCCGAACGGGACGGGGAAGCGGCGGCGATGGCGGCCGCGCTCGCGGCCAAGTCGCGCGACGAACCCGTCCAGGCGGGACCCGCCGCGTTGCGCCCGCTCGACGTCGTGGAACTGACCGAGGTGGCGCGCGCCTTCAGGACTCTTTCGGCGGCAGGCCTTCCAGCTCCCGCACGCGGTTGATGACTTCGGTGATGGTGTCCAGGCTCTTGTCCGAGAGCCCGGACGCCCGCATCGCGACCTCCCGCACCCCGTTGTCCTTCAACGCGGTGACGAGCGCGATCTCGCCCTCGACCTGCTCGCGCACGGCGTCGTCGAAGAAGTAGGCCGGGGGCACGCCGAAGAACGTCGCCAGCGCCGTCAGGTGCTTGAGCGTCGGGTTGTCGCGCTGGCCGGTGCGCAGGTACCAGATGTAGGACGCGGAGATCGTCACGCCCTGGTCGCGCGTGATCGCCTCGGCGACGTCCTCGTTGCTGTACTCGCGCTCGCCGGACTCCCGGATGGACCGGAACAGGTACCCGAGCCGGTCGGCCAGCACCCGCTGTTGTGGCTGCTCCTGCTCTGCCATCCCACCCCACCTCGTGTTTTGACTGGCGTGAATCCCAAGGTTAGATGATTCACACCTGTTGACTGCCTGGGGCGAACCACGCTTAACTTACCCCGCTCCGACTGGTGTGTATCTGATCGACTCGCGGTTCACATCAGTCGGCCTGCGGCCGGATGGGGCGACGTCACTGGGGGTGGTGTCGCCCCGTCCACGGCCCGGATCGTGCCCGCTTCGCCGCGCGCCGCACGTGCAGAAGGACAGTCGCGCCGGACAGTCGTGGTCGAAGAACTTTCGGAAACGTTCGAAGTCGGCGAGAACTTCTTGATTCGGCAACGGATACGTCGGTGTGCCAACCGCTTCGCGCTCATATGGCGCTCATGTGGACAGTGGGCAGTGGACACCGGCGGCCGGTGCACGGGAATCAGCGGGAAACGCGCGACTGTGGCCGAGACCACTGCGGTGTCGGGCATTGGGAGCATCGCGCGTTCGGCCATCGGGGTGACAGTTTGCGCGCGTTCCGGGCACTCCTCACCGTAGTCGGCGCGGGAACTGTCGCCGTCGTGGCGGTGACCAGCGGAATTACCGTGTTCTTAGCGGCTCGAACCGGGCTCGTCAGGTTGATCTCGGCCGGGTAACGGCGTATGTCGATCACCCTCAGTCGCCGGGCCTGACGTGCGAATTCGCTAATAGGAGCCGGTGACGGAAAGCGACGATTGGTCGCGCTCCGCTCTTGTGTAGAAGATGTCGCACGCCAGTGTCAAGTTGCCGTCAATAGAACCGCGTTTCCACAGTTCAGTCGGCCCAAAGGCCCTTGCCCCTCATCCCTTTAGCCCACGCGGTCATGGGGACCCCCTAGTGGTGAACCAGGGCGATGGGGGGTGTTGCGAAGGTCAACGGAGTGAGTACTCTGCTCTCGCCCCCTCAAGATCATCGCTGTTGATCATGTTGATCATGCGATGCTATCTTTCCGTCGCCAATTCGGGTGGTCGTGGAGCGTTGTGAAGCTGAAGAACGTGCCTGAGACGAATTACAAGACAATTCGTTCCCGGCTCACTGGTGTCGTGGTGGTTCCCAGCGTCGTCCTTCTGGCCATGTGGGCGCTGTTCTCGTCCTACACGGTGTTCGAGGGGCTCTACCTCCAGCTGGTGGCCTCCGGTGCGCGAGACGCGTCGATCCCGGCGGTCCAGTCGTTCGCGTCGCTGCAGAAGGAACGCGAGCTCAGCATGACGAGCCTGAGCCGCCCCGGTGCCAACGCGTCGGCGTTGCTCAAGCAGCAGCAGGACACCGACAAGGACGTCGAGAAGATGAAGACGGCCTTCGCGGAGCTCGCCTCGCAGGCGCCGCAGGAGATCGTCGACGGCATCAACAAGCTCAACGGGTTGCTCGACCAGCTGCCGGAGCAGCGCGAGCGCCTCGAGTCCGGTGCCACGTCCAAGGACGAGACGTACCGCTACTACAACAGCGTTCTCGACGCCGGTGGTTCGCTGTTCGGCACGCAGGCCCGCATCGTGCCCGACGCCGAGACCGTGCAGGGCGCACTCGGTGCGCTGCAGTACTTCCAGGCTTCCGACGCCATGTCGCGCTCCAGTTCCGTCGCCGCCGGCGCGCTCGCCGCGGGCAAGTTCACGGCGGAGGAGCACCGCGAGTTCGTCCAGCTCGTCGGCGCGTACCACTTCACGCTCAACGTCATCGAGCCCACCTCGCTGCCGAACGTCCGCGAGCACTACAAGACCGTCACCGGCAGCGCGCCGTACCAGGAGCTCGTGACGCTCGAGAACCGCTTGCTGCAGAACGCGGAACGGCCGATCGGCCAGCAGGTCGCGTTGTCCGACTGGGAGAACGCCAGCCGCGCGGTGTCGACCGAGCTGACCACGATGGTGCAGGAGCAGTCGACCGGCGCCGTGAACATCGCCATGGCGAACGGCAAGGACAAGTTCACCACCGTTCTCATCGGTTCGCTCATCGCCCTGATCGCGGTCATCGTCGGCATCTTCGTCGCGGTCCGCGTCTCCAACCGCCTCGTCAACAAGGCGTTGATCGTCCGCCTCACCAGCCTGAAGAGCGACTCGCTGAAGCTCGCCCACGAGCGGCTGCCGAGCATCGTCGAGCGGCTGCGCGACGGCAAGCACGTCGACGTCGCCGCCGAGGTCCCCGCGCTCGACTACGGCAACGACGAGATCGGGCAGGTGGCCGACGCGTTCAACGCCGCGCAGTACACCGCCGTCGCCGCGGCCGTGAAGGAGTCGCAGACCCGTGAAGGCGTGAACCGGGTGTTCCTCGACATCGCGCGCCGCAACCAGGGTCTGGTGCACCGCCAGCTCAAGATCCTCGACAAGCTGGAGCGCGAGGAGGAGAACCCCGACCACCTCGACGCGTTCTTCCAGCTCGACCACCTCGCGACGCGCGCCCGCCGCAACGCCGAGAACCTGATCATCCTCACCGGTGAGCAGCCGGGCCGGCAGTGGCGCAAGCCCGTGCGCATGCTCGACGTCGTGCGCGCCGCCGTCGCCGAGACCGAGCAGTACGCCCGCGTCAAGGTGAACCCGGTGCCCGAGGTCGCGCTGGTCGGCGCCGCCGTCGCCGACACCATCCACCTGATCGCCGAACTCGTCGACAACGCCACGTCGTTCTCGTCGCCGCGGTCGCAGGTCGAGATCCACAGCAGCGAGGTGCCGCAGGGTCTCGTCATCGAGATCGAGGACCACGGCCTCGGCATCAAGTCCGAGGACCGCGAGCAGCACAACAAGATGCTGGAGGCACCGCCGGACTTCGAGGCGATGCGCCTGCGCGGCGAGTCCCGTCTCGGCCTGTTCGTCGTCGCCCGGCTGGCCGCGCGCCGCCACGTCCACGTCGAACTGCGCGACTGCCCGTCCGGCGGCACCATCGCGCTGGTGCTCATCCCGTCCGAGCTGATCGTCGGCGAGGCGGGCGCGGTCGACCCCGCGGACGCCGTGCCGATGCCGAAGCCGACGTTCCGCCAGCAGACCATGCAGCAGGCCGCGCGGTCGCCGGAGGCCCTCGAGGCCGCCGTGCCGATCCAGGGCGACCTGAACCACGACTCGCGTCCCGGCGAGCGCCCCACCGAGACCTTCCGCCTGGATGAGTTCTGGGCCGGCAGGGCAGTGGGAAACGACCGGAGTCCGGTTCTCGACCTCGAAAGGGACCTGGACAGCAACAGCGGGCAGCTCGAACTGCCCCGGGAAGACCGCCTGGGCGGCGCGTGGCCGACCGCCGACCCGGCGGAGGCTGACACCGCGAACCGCACAGATGACCGGCCCGAACTGCCGCGCCGCAAGCGGCAGCAACATCTCGTGCCACAGCTCGCCAACGACGAAGTCCGGCCGATGCCGGAACTCGCGGAGTTCAACCCCGAGGAACGGGCGGAACGAACCCGCGACGGCATGTCCGCCTTCCAGCGGGGTACCCGTAACGCCCGCCAGGCCGACGACGTCGTGGAACCGTGAATCACAGAACTGAAAGGGCTATTTCCGTGGACGACCTGACCAGCGGGCACCCCGAGCTCAACTGGCTGCTGGAGGACCTCGTCGCGAGAGTGGTCGGTGCCCGGCACGCGGTGGTGCTCTCCGCGGACGGCCTGCTGCTCGCCCACTCTCCCGAGCTCTCCAAGGACGACTCCGACCACCTGTCGGCGATGGCGTCCGCCTTCCAGAGCCTCGCTCGCGGCACCGGAAGGCACTTCGGAGGTGGACAGGTCCGCCAGACCATCGTGGAGATGGAGCGCGCGCACCTCTTCGTCACAGCGGCAGGCCAGGGCGCCTGCCTGGCGGTGGTGGGCGACGAGGACGCCGACATGGGAATGATCGCGTACGAGATGAACATGCTCGTCAAGCGCGTCGGCGCCTACCTCTCGTCGGCGCCGCGCACACTGGCGTCACCCCGGATGCCCAACCCCCTCGGGTTGTCATGAGCAACTCCTCGGACTGGTGGTACGACGAGGCGGCGGGCCCCATGGTCCGCCCGTACGCGATGGTGAGCGGACGGACCAGACCCAAGCCCGCCGGCGAGGACCTCACGCTCACGACCCAGGTGCGCGCACTGCGCACGACCACCGACCAGGGCACCCTGTCGGTAGAGCACCTGGAGATCATCAAGCTCTGCCGGAAACCGCTTTCCGTAGCCGAGGTGGCCGCCTACCTGCACGCGCCACTCGTCGTGGTGAAGGTGCTGCTGAGCGACCTGATCCAGCGCGGTGACGTCATCACCAGCGGCCCGGCCACCAGGGTGACCCCGGTCGACATGAACCTACTCCAGAAGGTGCTCGATGGTGTCCGTGCAATCTGATTCCGGGCAGGGCAGGGAAGAACTCACCGTCCCCACCTCCGTGAAGATCGTCGTGGCCGGTGGGTTCGGCGTCGGCAAGACCACGATGGTGGGCGCCGTCAGCGAGATCACGCCGCTGCGGACCGAGGAGCTGCTGACCGAGGCCGGGGAGGAGATCGACGACCTCTACGGTGTCGAGGGCAAGACGACGACCACGGTTGCTTTGGACTTCGGTCGCATCACGATCAACCCTGAGCTGGTGCTGTACCTGTTCGGGACGCCTGGGCAGGATCGGTTCTGGTTCCTGTGGGATGAGCTTGCCATCGGGTCCATCGGGGCTGTGGTGCTGGTTGACACTCGGCGGTTGGATGCCGGGTTTGGGGCCATCGACTTCTTTGAGCGGCGCGGGATTCCGTTCGTGGTGGCGGTGAACTGCTTTGAGGGCAGTCACTCTTACACCGCTGAGGAGATGCGGGTGGCGTTGGATGTTGCCGACACCGTGCCGTTGGTGTTGTGCGATGCTCGGGATCGGGAGTCTTGCAAGTCGGTGCTGGTTCGGGTGATCGAGCACGCTATGAACCGGCTTGACGTTATGGCTTGAGTTTTTGGTCTGATCTTGTCGGACCCCCTGAGTAGGTTGGGTTGTGGGGGTCCTTCGTTCGGGGGGACGCCTGCGTTAGCGTGCGTTCCCCTGTTGCGTTGGCGGCTAGCTGTTGCGTGCTTTCCCTGGGGGCTCTGCCCCCAGACCCCCGGCAATCTGGTGGATTCCAGGGGTCGTCGCAACACGGATGATCAACTGGCTTGGGCGAGGAGTTTAGCCATGCGTTCGGCTGGGGTGTCCCAGCCGAGGGTTTCGCGTGGGCGGCCGTTGAGCTGGACCGCGACGGCGTCGAGGTGTGCGCGGTTGTGGACGGACAGGTCGGTGCCTTTGGGGAAGTATTGGCGTAGCAGGCCGTTGGTGTTCTCGTTGCTGCCGCGCTGCCAGGGTGAGTGCGGGTCGCAGAAGTAGACCGGGATGTCGGTGGCGGCGGTGAATCGTGCGTGGCCTGACATTTCGGCGCCTTGGTCCCAGGTCAGTGACCGCCAGAGGTGGGCGGGCAAGGTCTGGACGGTGTCAACGAGGGCGTCGCGGACCTGGTCGGCGGTGCGGCCGTGGGGCAGGTGCACGAGCATGACGTAGCGGGTGGCGCGTTCGACCAGAGTGCCGATGGCGGACTTCTTGTCCTTGCCGATGATCAGATCGCCTTCCCAGTGTCCCGGGATCGCGCGGTCCTCGGCTTCGGCCGGGCGTTCGCTGATCATGACCATCGGGGTGGCCATCCGCGGTGTGCGCTGCTGTGCCTGGCGGCGCGGGCGGCGCAGCGCTCTGCCGGTGCGCAACGCCGCGGTGAGCTCACGGCGCAGTTCACCGCGTCCCTGGACGTAGAGGGCCTGGTAGATCGTCTCGTGAACCACGTGCAACTCCGGGCGGTCGGGGAAATCCCGGCGCAAGCGTTGCACGATCTGCTTCGGGCTCCAGCGCAGGTCCAGGCCGTCCTGGATGACCTGGCGCAGCAGGGGGGTCGCGGCGATCTTGCCGGTTTTCGGGCGTGGCCGGCGGGCGTCGGCACGGGCCTGAGCGGCGTGCGGACGATACTGCCCGCTGACCGGATGCGCGTTGCGGCGCAGTTCTCGGCTGATCGTGGACGGGCTGCGCCCCAACTCCGCCGCGATCTGCCGGATCGTGGCCTTCTCCCGCCCGCGGTCGGCGATCAGGATCCGCTCGTCCTCGCGCAGGAACCGGGAGGCCTCACAAGGCGGCGCCACCGCGGTGATCGGTGGCGCCGCCTTGTTCCACTTCGACTGCTTCTTGCCGTTACGCCATCGCTTTCCGGTCCGGTAATTGACGCCGACGATCCGGCACGCCTCCCGGCTGCTCACACCACTCGCCACAAGATCAAGATAAGTGGCCCGTTCCCGGACCAGCTTCACCCGCCCCGACCGATCGGCCCGGATCTCGAACATCACAACCCCTGAACTCAGGTGTTGCAACGACCACTAGAACCCAAGTCTGATCAGGGGGCCAGCGCTGTGAGCGGGTTGATGGCACGCCTGTTTGTGTTGGGCGGCTGCCTGTTGCGTTGGTGGTTGCGTTGGCGGTGGGGTCCCATCACAAGTCGAGCCAAGAGCGGGCCACACCTGCCTGGGTATGTCAAACCGCCGAAAAGCGTGGCGGTTTGACATACCCAGGCAGGTGCAGCAAGAGCTATGGCGCGACTCGTGATGGGACCCCACCGCCGAAGCCTCTTGGCTAAAGGCAAGAGCAAAAGCCAAGAGCACCTCGGCTTCGCCGTTGGGTCGGCTTGCCTTCGGCTTCGCGTGCGGTCAGGGGCTGACTTGCTCCAGGCGACAGCGGAACGGGCGCAGGATTGCCGGGATCTCCGTCAGGCGGTAGCCCGGCACCTTCTCCGGGTTCTTCGCGATGCCCGCCAGCGTTTCCGCCACGTACTCGAGGTGGCTGCGGGTGTACACGCGGCGCGGGATCGCCAGGCGCACCAGCTCGAACGGTGCGGGGGTGATCAGGTCGCCTGCCGCGTCGATCTCGCCCAGGTAGAGCGAACCCACCTCCGCGCAACGGATTCCGCCTGCCAGGTACAGCTCTGAGGCCAGGGCGTGGCCCGTGAAGCGGGACGGTGGGATGTGCGGGAGCAGGCGGGCCGCGTTGAGGTAGACGCCGTGCACGCCGGTGGGGGTGACGCTGTCCACTCCGGCCTCGCGGGCGCAGTCGGCCAAGTACTTGGTGGCTTCGGCTCGTTCGCGTAGGTAGAGGGGGTCGGTCACCTCCATGAGGCCCTGGGCGCACATGTCCAGGTCTCGGCCGGAGAGGCCGCCGTAGGTCAGGAAGCCTTCGGTGGCGATGAGCAGTAGTTCGCACTGCTTGGCCAGTTCGGTGTTCTGGAGGGCCAGCAACCCTCCGATGTGGACGATGCCGTCCTTCTTGAGGCTCAGCACGCAGCCGTCGGCGAGGCGGAAGGCCAGCTTCGCGACCTCGCGCGGGGTGAAGCCGTGGAAGCGCTCTTCTCGTTGGGTGACCAGCCAGGCGTTCTCGGCGAAGCGGGCCGCGTCCAGGAAGAACGGGACGTTGTGCTTGCGGCACAAGGCGCTTACGGACTCCAGGTTGGCCATGGAGACCGGTTGGCCGCCGCCGCCGTTGTTGGTGATGGTCATGACGACCACGCCGACGTCTTCGGGGCCTTCGAGCAACGCGGTGAGGGCTTCGAGGTCGATGTTGCCCTTGAAGGGGGCCTCGCTGTCGAGGTCGGCTGCCTCCGGGCACGGGAGGTCTCGGGCTATGCCGCCGGAGAGTTCGACGTTTGCTCGGGTCATGTCGAAGTGGGTGTTGGAGACCGAAATCTGTCCCGGTTTCAGGAGAGCGCCGAACAGGATTCGTTCAGCCGCACGGCCCTGGTGCACGGGGAAGATGTGCTGGTACGCGGTCAGGTCCTCGGCCACCTCGCGGAACCGGAACCAGGACCGGGAACCCGCGTAGGTCTCGTCGCCGCGCATGCCCGCCGCCATCTGTTCCGCGGACAGGGCGCCGGTTCCCGAATCGCTCAGCAGGTCGATCGTGACGTCTTCCGCCGTCAGGTTGAACTGGTTGTACCCGGCCTCGGCGTAGCGTCGTTCCCGGTATTCGCGAGTGGTGATCGGAATCGGTTCGACTACCTTGATGCGGTACGGCTCCACGGCGGCGGCCTTTCTTCGGTGGTGCGGTTAGACGAGCAGTGCTCGACTGCGGGGTGGCGTGACGTCGTACGCCTCCGAGGACAGGTAGACGGAGACCCCGGGCTTGGGTTTGCCGAGGCGCAGGGAGACGTGGGCGATCAGGCCGACGCCCTCGCCCAGTGGTCGGCGCACCAGGCTTGCCAGCGCCATCACGAACGGCGTGGTGTCGAGACCGCAGCGGGCCATGATCGCCAGCACGCGTTCGCAGGCCTCCAGGTCGTCCTGGACGTAGTCCCGCACCGGGATGTAGAGGGAGTAGCCGCTCGGGGAGTCCGTGTCGCCGGACAGGAAGGTGTAGCTCGACATCAGCGGGCGGCGCGGGAACGGGCCGGGGCCGCCGCAGGCGAGCGCGCAGACGTCCGCCAGCAGGGTTGGATCGGCGTCGGGGACGGCCGCCGCCGCGCCCACCACGTCCGTGACCATCGCTTCGTCGTGCGAGACGTAGGTCTTCACGCGCGCGCGGTCCTCGTCCATGAGGTCGAGCGCGAAGAAGGAGAACCGGTCGAGCCCTGGGCGCCGCAGGCCGTGCTCGGTGATCGCCGGTAGTGCCGAGGCGAGGCCCAGGCGGGAAAGCGCTTCCGCCACCAGGCCGGTGGCGCGGTCGCGGCCCTGCGCGTCGGGGTTGAGGTAGACCTTGATCGACGGTGGCCCGGCCGGGCCGACGATGAGTGCGTACCAGAGCGCGAACGCGCCCTGCGGGTCGTCCGGCAGGAACAGGTCGCGGACGGCGTCGAGCTTGTCCCGGCGCAGCCCGTGCTTCCGCGAGAACTTGTCGAGCACCTTGAGCGCGGCGCCGACGTTGGCCTGCTTGCCCGGCTTCTTGGCGATCGATTCCACGATCATCCGCACCGTCGGGCGTTCGTTTCGAGCCAAAGCGACCGAGAATTCGACCGGGGAGTGGTCGTCCGCCACTAATGAGGGCCAATGGGGAACTGCGGAGAGCGGGAGTCGGCTGCCAGGTCCTAATGCCTCACCCAGCAGTTTTGTCGCGGTTTTGGTGGAGTCCGCTAAACCGACCGCGCGCAGGAGGTTGTGAAGTTGTCCAATGGCGAAATCGTGCAGCGATACGACTGGCGCGCTCAAGATGGGGCACTCCTGATCGGCCGGGAATCAGTCTATTGCGATCCCTGACGGGGTGGAATCGCGAAGTGAATTCTCTCAACCCGCCACATGCCCTGGTCAAGGGCCAAGGGGGTTGCGTGCGACACTCTGCGCTGTGATGAAGATTGCACCACTCGGACTATTGACTTGACCGTTTGCGAGTGGCGTTGCGTGCAATTGCGCAAGCCTGCACGGGTGTGCTATGCGTTCGACGCATGGGCATCACAGAGTAAGGTTTGTGCTAAACGCTTCGTCGTGGTAATGCGACCGAATCGCGTCCGTTTGTCCCGGTACAAAAAGATAACAGGGGTGCCCGCGAGTGCAGGCACCCCCATTCGGGGTTGTTTCGAAACTTCTCAGTTGTGCGACTTGGCGCAGTGCGCTTTGCCGGGACAGCTCCGGATCATCCGCACGGACGGTGCCGCGGTGATCGTGTCCGGAGGGGACGCCGCGCCGTCCGGCCACTGCACGGAGATCGCGATCGACGACGCGTTGTTGTCGTAGTTCTTCTCCAGCAACGCGCGGTCGGAGTTCACGACGTTGACGACGTCGTAGATCCCGGACTCCACACGGGTCAGATCGAGCCACTGGAAATCGACGTCGTGCTTGTAGTCGTCACCGGAACCGACGGAGATCCCGAACATGACGTCCAGCGCGGACGTGTCGTGGTGGCCGCACATGTGGCCGTCCAGCCGCTGCGCGAGCCTCCCCTCGGGAGTGTCCGGATCGACCGGACGGTGCGCGAGGTCGTCGGACACGCCGTAGCGGTCGCCGATGCAGAACCCGTTCTTGCGGTCGGTCACGACCACGCCGCCGTCCGGGGTGCGCAGCTGGAAGTACTCGAAGTTGAGCAGGTGCCAGTGCTCGTGCGATTCGGCCGGCTCGTAGTAGGCGCTGGACCTCGTCTCGCGCCGGGCCTCGTTGAACGTTCCCGCGATGGACCGGTCCACGCCGGACTGGATCGCCTGGCGGACGGTCATCGTCGGCGTGGTGGTGCTGTCGCGGTGTGCGTGCAGCAGCAACGGGCCGTCGCCGACGTTGTCGATCGAGGTGGTGAACCGCAGCCGGACGGCCTGCGCCGTGCCGCCGCGGTGCGTGCACTGGCTCCGGGGTGACGAGGCGTCCTCGACGAGGCAGACGTCCCACGCCCAGCAGGCGAGCGGGGAGCCGTCCCACCCGCCGGGGCAGCCGATCGGCGCCTGGCGGAGGTCCGGCAGCAACGGCGCGGGGTCGGCCTGCACCTGTTGTGACGAGACGAGGGTGGCCGCGGTGATCGTCAGTGCTGCGATCACCGCGCCGATTCTGCTGACCATGCGGTGTTCTCCTGGGTCGGGGTGCTCCTGGCGGTGTGCAGGAGCGTGGCGGTCACCGAGTTGGACAGCTCGACGCTCGAGTTCCAGCTCGTGACGTTCGGGTAGACGTGGGCCGTGGTGGCGAGCAGCAGACGCGTGCCGGCGACCTCGACGGCGGGCCGCTTCTCCAGGTACCCCAACGGGTACACCGGCTCGACGAACGGCGCCTTGAACACCCGCACCTCGTCGACGTCGGCCGCAGTCAGTCCCTTGTGGACGCTCAGCAGCTGCTCGGTCCACCGGCGGGCGATGCTGTCGGAGTCCTCGCGGTACAACGCCGACTCGCGGTCCGTGTAGTGCATGACGTACACGAGGTGCCGGTCGCCGTAACGCTCCGACCCCGTCAGCGGCGTCATCTCGATCACGCCGTCGAAGTCGGTGCCGGACCGGATCACCGGCGCCCAGTAGTGCCCGGACAACGGCTTGCGCAGGAAGAAGAGCGTGTTGACGACACCCTGGTACGGCAGCCGCACCTCGGGCAGCAACGGCGCGAGGTCGCCGTCCGCGATGGCCCGCAACGCCGGCAGCGGCACGGTCGACACCGCGTGGTCCGCCTCGATCGTCTCGCCGTCCGCGAGCGTCACGACCACGCGGTGCTCGTCGGCTTCCAACCGGCCGACGGGGGCTTCGACGCGCACCTCGCCGCCGTGCGCCTCGATGGACGCCCTCAGCGCGTCGATGACGCTCTGGTAGCCACCGGCGGGGTAGCCGCGCACCGACTCGTTGCTCTCGCGGCCCAGGCGCTGCCACAGGTACAGCGCGGGCACGTCGCCGAACGCCGAGCCGAACTTGGCGCCGAACATCGGGGCCAGCAGCAGGTCCCAGATCTTGTCGCCGTACAGGCCGCGCAACCAGTCCTCGGTGCGCAGCCGGTCGAGGTCCTTGCCCTTGCCCAACCGCCGCAGCAGCAACGAGATCACGCCGAAGCGGATCCGGTTCACGAGGCTCAGCGGCCGGAACCGCAGCAGGTCGAGCGCGGAGTTGAACGACCGGTGCTCGCCGCCGACGATCATGCCCATCGAGGTGGGTTTCCAGCCGACGCTCTCGCGCAGGCCCACCTCGTCCAGCAACGCGAGCAACGCGTCGTCCGTCGGCATCACGCAGTGGTAGAAGCGTTCTACCGACCGGCCCTGCGACTCGAAGAACGTGCCGAGCCCGCCGAGCTGGTCGCTGGCCTCGAGCAGCGTCACGGCCAGGCCCTCGCGGGCGAGGCGGTGCGCGGTGGCGAGGCCGCAGATGCCCCCGCCGATGACGACAACGCGCTGGGGCATCAGAGCTTCCGGAACGGAACGGGCGCGAGGCGGTCACGCGTGAGCAGGAGCAGGTACTGCTTGAGCGTGCGGCCGAGCCGGAGCTTGCTGGCGCCGGGCTTGCGGTCGTAGCGCAGGTGCAGCGGGATCTCGCTGACGATCGGGCCGCAGTGCCGCAGCTTCAGCAGCAGCTCGACCATGCAGGCGAACCCGCGTTCCTCGACCAGCCGCTCGCCGTAGTGCGCGGTGGCGCGGCTGAGCAGGCTCACCCGGTACGCGCGGAAGCCGCTGGTGAAGTCGCGCACGCCGTCGAAGTGCAGGATCTTGCCGAACACGACGCGGGCGCCGCGGCTGAGCAGCCGGCGCCACTGCGGTGCCGTCGAGTCGTCGCCGCCGGAGACGAACCGGGAGCAGATCACGACGTCCGCGCCGGCCTTGATCTCGGCCAGCATCTTCGGGAACACGCCGGGGTCGTGCGTGTCGTCGGCGTCCATGACGATCAGCACGTCGTCGGGCTCCGCCTCGGCGAGCACCGCCCTCAGTCCTGATTGGACGGCCTGGCCCAGGCCGAGGTTCACCGGGTGGCTCACCAGCCGGGCGTCGATGCCGCGGGCCTGCCCGACGCAGTCGCCGGTGCCGTCGGACGAGCCGTCGTCGACCACCCACACCGTGATCCGGTCCGCGAGGTCCGAGCCGGCGATGCGCGCCAGCAGCGACGGCAGCGCGACCGCCTCGTTGTAGGCCGGGAGGACGACGTGGACGTCGCCGCACGTGCGGATCGGCTTCTGCACGATCGCGACCGGATCACCGGCCGAATGCCGGATCCCGTGTTCGTCGACTCTCACTCAATGCCCCCTCTTCGGTGGCTAGTGGTGTGGCTCGGAAGGGTGCCGGGGGAATTCGCGGTCAGACGGGTGCGTCGCGGTGCCGCCCCCACGTCCTCGTACTGGTGGTACGGGGGCGTGGGGGCGGTGCCGCGAGGCGCCCTGCTGAATGCCGATTACCTCGCCGACGTTCCGAGTCACACCACTAGGTTGGTGGCGTGAATTATTGACACGGCGTGCTAAAGCTTTGAGGCGGGCCCTGGGTGAGTTCAGGGCAGGAACAACGTCGAAACCTCACCGACCGCGTACACAAGTGCCACTGAAGAGGGAAATTTGATACCCGAAGAGATGATTCATCGCTGTTCATTCACTCTTTCGTGCGCACCTGCGACCACAACTCCTTCGATCGGATGATCTTCCATGAGGCGATTCTCGGCGGTTGCCGTTCCCGCAGACCCGCTCGACGCGCACGAGGCTGATCTCCGGCGCCCCGCGCAGCGGCCCCTCAAGCCGTCCTCGGTGGGCCGGGACCTGCTCAGCCGGGTGAACGCGGTCGCGGTCCTGCTCGCCCTCGCCGACGGCGTGGCGCTCGCCGTGCTGTGCGTGCGGCACGACCTCGGCTGGGCCTGGAGCGGCGCGATCGTGGCCACGGTGTTCACGATCAGGGGAGCCTGGCGGCTCTACCGGCGGCGGCTGTGGCTGTCCTGGCTGCAGGACCTGCCCCGGTCCGCGGCGAGCACCGCGCTGGCGTTCGCGCTGCTGTCCGGACTGGGTCTGATCAGCGGCGCAGACCCCGCGCGGCTCGCCGAGGTGCAGTGGGCGATGATCGAGTTCGCGCTGGTCATCGAGCCCGTCCGGTGGGGCGTGTTCGCGTTCGGCCGGTGGTGCCGGCGCAAGTTCGACCGCTGCGACCGGACGATCATCGTCGGCGCGGGCGAGGTCGGCGTGAACCTCGCGAAGACCATGCTGGAGCACCCCCAGTTCGGGCTGCGGCCCGTCGCGTTCGCCGACTCCGGCCCCGATCCCGACCGCCGCCCGCCGCTGCTGGAGGTCGTCGACGGCGACCTCGCCGACGCGATCGTGCGGCTCAAGGCGGGCACCGTCGTGCTCGCGTTCTCGCACACCAAGGACTCGCCGCTGGTCGAGGCCGCGATCACCGCGCACCGGCTCGGCTGCTCCACCCTGGTCGTGCCCCGGATGTACGAGCTCCACCCGGACGGCCCCGGCATCGAACGGCTGCGCAGCTACCCGCTGATGCGCCTCGGCACGGCCCCGACCAGCAGGCCCACCTGGTGGATCAAGCGCGCCGCCGACCTGCTGCTGGCGGCGGTCGCGCTGGTCGTGCTGGCTCCGGTGATCGGGCTGTGCGCGCTCGCGGTGCTGGTCGAGAGCGGCCGCCCGCTGTTCTTCCGGCAGGTCCGCGTCGGCATGGACGACCGCACGTTCACGCTCTACAAGATCCGCAGCGTGCGGCAGACCGGCGAGGACGACTCGCAGGTCAAGTGGTCCGTCGTCGGCGACGCGCGGGTCGGCCCCGTCGGCCGGTTCCTGCGCCGCACGTCCCTGGACGAGCTGCCCCAGCTGTGGAACGTCCTGCGCGGCGACATGTGCGTCGTCGGGCCACGCCCGGAGCGTCCCGGTTTCGTTCGCGAGTTTTCCGCTATTCACGAGCTATATTGGGCGCGCCATCGCGTTCCGACCGGCTTGACTGGACTTGCCCAGGTGCACGGTCTGCGAGGCGACACTTCCATCGCAGACAGGTCTCGATACGACAACTACTACATCGCGAATTGGTCGTTGTGGTTGGACCTGCGGATTCTACTCATGACGGCGGGTGAGTTGTGTTGCCGGAGAAATCGCTGATTCGTCGATTCGCCGCTGTCGCTCTCGTACTTCTTTCGAGTGCATGTGCGGTCAGCGCCGCCGAGTCGGACCCGATCATCACGGGTCCGGTGCCGAGGGCGCTGGCGCCCTGCGCGTGGTGGTACGCGATCGGCGACTCGCCCAACTCGTGGGAGATCAGGGCCGCCGCGAAGCACTACGACGTCGTCGTGCTCAACGCGTGGGAGACGGCGGCCATGCGCAAGCTCCACGAGCTGAACCCCAAGGTCAAAGTCCTGGTGTACAAGGACTTCTCCAGCACCCGCAACTACTTCGGGGCGATCGAGGGCGACCGGGACGCGAAGTACCTGCCCACCGGCGTCGGGTACTACGCGGCCGAGGAGACCCAGCCGTCGTGGTTCGCGAACAACACGCTCGGCCAGCGCATCGAGTGGGACGGCTACCCGAAGCACTGGCAGATGACGGTGTGGGATCCGGCGTACCAGAAGGCCTGGGCGGACGCGGTCGTCGGCGAGGTGCTGCGCGAGGGCTGGGACGGCGTGCTGGCGGACAACGACTTCAGCTCGTTGCGGTACTACTCGTCCGGGGTGATCGCGGGGACCGCCGACCCCGCGGGCACGGACCGGCTGCTGCGCGACGGGCTCGACGGCATGCTCCAGCTCACCGGGGACGCCCTGGAGAAGTCCGGGAAGATGCTGATCCCCAACGTGTCGGAGTCGCAGCTCACGCCCGGCCGCTGGTCGGCGCACTCGCGGTACGCGGGCGCGATGGAGGAGAACTTCGGCCTGCAGGGCGACGACGGCACCGGTGAGCTGATCACGTTCCAGGGCAACCAGTTCAAGGAACAACGCGCCCAGGCCGCGCTCGGCGAGTCGTGGCTGCTGCTCATCACGCACACGAAGTCGGACAAGGAGGAACGCGTCGGGTACGCCTCGGCCGCGCTCCTCGCGAGCCCCCACACGTGCTGGACGCGCGCGCAGCCCGACTACAAGAACCCGTACTGGTCGGTCTACCAAGACGCCCGGCTCGGCGAGGCGGTCGAGACGGCCAACCGCCTGCCGAGCGGGGTGTGGAACCGCCGCTACACCAACGGGTGGGTGGCCGTGAACCCGACGAAGACCTCCGTGCAGCTGACGCCTCCGCCGGGCCTCGTGACGTTGCGCGGCGAGGCGGTGCCCGCGCAGTTGGATCTGCCGTCGGCCGACGCCGTGGTGCTGGTCAACGGTCCGAAGCGGCGGTGAGCTTGCGGTAGAGGTCGAGGTGCCGGCGCGCGCAGACCTCGGGCGTGAACCGCTCCCGCGCCCTGGTGGCGAGGCGCTGTCCGGTGCTCGCGGGATCGGGGTCGGCGAAGAGCGTGCGGAGCTTGGCCGCCAGCGCGCCGACGTCACCTGGCCGGGGGCAGTCGTCGCCGGGGATGCCCAGCATGTCCGCGACACCACCGGTGTCCGTGGCGATCACCGGCTTGCCCGCCGCCATCGCCTCCGCGACGACCAGCGGCTGCTGTTCCATCGTGGACGGCAGCACGAGCGCGTCGTGCTCCAGCAACAGGTCGGGGACGTCGCTGCGGAAGCCGAGGAACGTCACCCGGTCCGCGAGGCCGCGCCGGGTGACCCGACCCTCGGCCTGCATCCTTTGTGGACCGTCGCCGACGATCGTGAGCGTGGCGTCGTCGGGCATGGTCGTCTCCAGGGCGTCCAGCAGGTCCAGGAGTCCCTTGCGTTCCACCAGGAGACCGACGAACACCAGCTTGCGGACGGGTTTCGCGGGAGGGTTCGCGGCACCGACCTCGACGCAGTTGTCGATGTGGGTCATCCGGTGCGGCGGCACGTAGAGGCGTTCGCGCAGGAACCGGCCCATCTCCCTGGCGGGCACGACGGTCCGGTGCACGACGCGGGCGACGGCGGCGTCGGCGGCCAGCACGGCCCTGGTGTAGGGCGGGGGAGGGGTGGCGCCGCGGACGTTGCGGAACCACGGTTCGGCCACCTCGTCCGGGACGCCGTGGTAGGTGTGCACGATCTTGGTGCTGGTGGCGAGCGCCGCGCTGACGAGTCCTGACCGGCGGTCCTGCGCGTGCACGACGTCCGGCCGCCACGCCTTGATCGACGCGCGCGCCTGCCGTGCGGCGGCCATGTCACCCTTGCGGAGCACCAGGGTCTCTTCGAAGAACGGGTCGATCAGTTCGGCGCCCCGCCTGGGTCGCGGGCCGAACACGCGCACCTCGGCGTCGCCCGACTTGGCCAGCGCGGCGGCCAGGCGCACCGTCACGTCCACCGGGCCACCGCTGTCCTGTGTCAGCAGGTAGGCGATCCGTGTCATCGTGGTCCTCTCTCGGCGACCAGCTTCTCGGTGAGCGTCACGATTCGGCTGGTCATGTGGTCTTTGTCGAACAGGGTCTCGGCGCGGACGCGGCCGCGTTTTCCTTCGGTGGCGGCGAGTTCCGGGTCCTTCAGCCGGTGCGCAATCGCTTGCGCCAGGGCTGCGGTGTCCGTTGGCGGCACGACTTCGCCCGCGTCGCCGAGGCTCTGCCGGACGCCTTCGACGTCGAACGCGACGACGGAACGTCCGCAGGCCATGGCTTCCAGCGGGACCAGCGCCATGCCTTCGGCGCGCGAAGGCAGGACGACCACGTCGGCGTTCGCGTAGTGCCGGTCGACTTCGCTGCTGTGGCCGTGCCAGTGGGTGTGCCGGGGTTTCGTGGCTTTGAGCTGGGCTGCCAGCGGGCCGTCGCCGACGATGACCAGTTCGGCGTCCGGGACCTCGGCGAGCACCGAGGGCCAGGCTTCGAGCAGGAGGTCCTGGCCCTTCTGGTGGGCGAGCCTGCCGACGCACACGGCGGTGGGGGTGTCGTGGGGTTTGGGCCGGGGCTGGAGGCGTTTCGTGTCGACGCCGTTGCAGATGACCTCGGCCGGGGCGGTGATGCGCGCTTGGCGGCCTGCTTCGAGTTCGTCGTCGCTGACGCAGAGCAGCACGGTCGTCCAGCGCGACGCCCTGGCCTCCCAGAACCTGCTGGCCCTGCTGAGCAGTCCGGTGGCGACGCGGAACGACCACAGGTGGGGCTGGAAGATCGTCGGCGTGCGGCCGCGCAGGACCAGCCTGGCCAGGCCTGCCTTCGAGCTGTGCAGGTGGACGACGTCCTGGTCGCGGAGGATCTTGCGGAGGGCGAGGAGTTCGCGGGCGGTGTTCGGTCCCGGCGTGCGGGTGGCGTGCCAGGGGTGCAGCGGGATGCCGGCCTTCTCGGCCTGCCTCGGCAGCCACCCGGTGGGCGGGCAGGCGATGCTGACGTCCCAGCCGCGTTGTTTCTGCGCTCGGGCGAGGTCGAGAACGACGGCGGCGACTCCGGCCTCGACCGGCTGCGTCACGTGGACGACCTTCACGCGCGCTCCTTCAGTCCGATGAGGACGGTGCGGTTGAGGGGGAGGGTGATCGCGCAGTAGGTGCCGAGCAGCAGCAGGCCGGTGGCGATCAGTCCCGGGACCGAGGTGCTGTCCGGGAGGACGGTGTCGAGTGCCGCGCAAGCGATTGCGGCTGCCGCGACGCTGGCGAGGGCCTTGCCCGGGAGGGGGAACGCCAGGCCGTTGCGGCGCAGGACCAGCCAGGTCAGCGGTACGAGCAGCCACACCACGGCGAGTTGGGTCGTCGCCACGGCCGCGGGGCCGCGTTCGGTCGTGAAGACCAGGGCGGTCAGCAGGGCGACGAGGTGGGTGGCTTCGAGGGCGAGGTACTGGCGGGCGTGCCCGGCGGCCCTGATCGTCTGGTACCAGACGTGCAGCAGGCCGAGGCCGAGGCCGTACCCGCAGAGCAGCGCGAGGACCCGGGCCGCGTCCGCCCACTGCTCGCCGAGGACCACGATCCCGTGCGCCGACAGGGCGACCGTCACGTACAGGCCGCCGGTGATCACGAGCGTCGCGATGGTGAAGCGGCGCAGGGTGCCCGGGAGTGCGTTCTTCTGTCCATTTCGGACCAGCTCGGCGCAGAGCGGGAACAGCACACCGCCCAGCACGACCGCGATCATGATGTAGGGCACCCAGGCGATCCGGAACGCGAGCGAGTAGCCGCCGACCGCCTCCGGGCCGAGGACGTGACCCAGGGCGAGGTAGTCGACGTTGATCAGCAGGACGGCGATGAGCGCGCCCGGCCCGACCACGGCGAGCCACTTCGTCGCTTCCTGCGCGGCTTCCTGGTCCCAGGTGGGGCGGATGCGGGTGCCGGCGACGGCGGCCAGGACGGGCTGGGCGATCGCGGTGCAGAGCAGGCCGATCACCAACGCCGTGGGCCCGGTGCCGTGCGTCGCCAGGGTGACCGTGACGGCGGCTCCGATGAGCATGCCGCCCGCGTCCGGGAGCATGCGGCGCCGGAAGTCGAGGTCGCGGTGCATCAACGCCATCTGCACGCCACCTGCCGCCGTGAACGGCAGGGTGAGCGCGGCGAGCCGGAGCATCCCGGCGGCGTCCGGTGCCCCCAGCGCGGTGGCGATCGGGCCCGCGGTGACGAGGATGATCGCCGTGAGGGCGGTGCCCGCAGCGACGCTCATCGTGAGCACCGTCCCGGCCGTGCGGAGGGGGTCACGGGTGGTGCGGCTGACGATGTCGTAGACGCCCATCGCCTGGACGACCTGACCGATGTTGACGACCGACACCACCAGCGCCACCGCGCCGAGGTCGGCCTCGGTGAGGAACAGGGCGAGCGCGAGGGTCACCACGATCTGACTGCTCTTGCTGACCAGGTTGACCGCGAAGAGCCACAACGACCCCCGCACCGCCACGTCCGTCATGCCGTGCGCCGCACGTGCCGCAGCGCGAACACCGCCAGCACGACCCAGGCCGCCACCACCGCGATCCCGTCCACCGTCACGTCGGCGCGTGCCCCGAGCGTGGCCCGGATGGCCTCGTTCACGAAGTACAGGTGCGCGAACGGAACCGCGAGCAGCAGCGTCGCGACCCCGGCCCAGCGCCAGTGCGCGTCCTGCCGGTTCTTCCACGCGAGCACGGCCAGCGCGGTCATCGCCGGTACCGCGATCAGCACGTCGCCCGGCTGGTGCACCAGCGCCACGACGATGCCCAGGCAGATGAGCAGGTCCGCGACAGCCGACCCGTTCTCCGTCCGGTCGAGGCGTTTCGCCAGCAGGGCGGTCGCGGCGAGAACTCCCAGCAGTGCCACCAGTTCGGCGGCGGGCGGCAGCCACCCGGTCGTCCGGAAGAAGACCGCGGGGAGGTCGATCCGTTGCGCCGTCATGGAGTCGACCGCGCCGTAGCCGGTGTGGCTGGCCCAGGCGAGGTTGCGGTCGACGACGTCGAGGAACTCGCCGATTCCGCCACCCCTGACGACGAGCAGTGCTGCCACCGGAAGGCTGGCGAGTGCCGCGATGCCCGTGCCCATCAACGCGACCTTGCGGTCACCCCTGATGAACAGCAGGAGCGCGAGCGGCAGGCCGAACTGCGGTTTGAGCCATGCCAGCGCCAGCGCTACCGACGCCCACGCCGGGCTCTTCGTGCGCAGCAGCAACGCCCCGGCCGCGCCGACCGCGATCAGCGGGTTGACCTGCCCGACGTACATCTGGGCCTTGCCGACCTGGCTCGTCACCAGCAGCGTGCCGATCACCACCGTGCCCGCGACCAGCGGCAGCTTCGCCCTGGTCGTCGCCATGACCGCGAGTCCGACGAGCAGCACGAGACAGGCGAGGGCGAACGCCACCGCGCCGACCCGGTACTCCGGCAGCGCGAACGGCAGGTGCAGCACCAGGTGGTACGGCTGGTAGAGGTTGAAGTTCTGCCGCACCGGCCAGTGATCGAACATCACCGCCGGGTCGTACGGGTTGCCGCCGCTGAGGAACTCCCGGATGGGGAAGTACAGGGCGTCGCGGAAGTCCTGCATGCGTTCTTCTGGGAGGTTCTGCTCGGTCGGGAGCGGTACTTCCCAGCTCGGCTTGAGCGCTCGGAAGGCGCTCAGGGCTCCGGCGAACGCGACGAGGACGACACCGATCGTCTTGGCGAGTCCGGCGCGGTTGGTCGTGGTGATCATTCCGGTACCACCGCCACGATGATGGAGGTGGCGGCCAGGGCTACTACGGCGGCCAGCGCTGCCAGGGCCGTCAGGGCGGCCAGGGCGACGGCGGCGACGGGCCAGCGGACCGGGGTGGTGGTCAGGGCGAGGTAGTCGTCCCTGCTGATGACGCCGGTGACCGGGCTGAGGTCGTCGTCTGCCGGGTCTGGTGCGGCCGCCGGCTTGGTGGCGGGGACGGGCTTGGGCGCCGCGGCAGCCGGCTTGGCTGCCGGGCGGGCCTGCTCCGGGATGGCGGTCTGCGCGGCCTCGGTCGCGGGCGTCATGCCAGCACCACCGCGACCAGCACCGACGACGCCGGCAGCACCGCGAGCGCGGGGGCCAGGTCGTCGCGCTTCTGCCGCGAGGTCACGGCGATCACGGCCGTTCCCTCGGCGGGTTCGGAAGCCTTGTCGGGCAACGACATCGCGATGCTCTCCGCACGTTCCCGCAACTCCGGGCTCGCCGCGAGCACCTTCACCGGCCGTGCCGCCGCCACGCACAACGCGGTCAGCCGGTCGGTGAGGCCGGGGTCGTCGTCGTTCGCGATGACCACCGGGTGAGCGATGCCCGCACCGGCGAGGGCCGCGCGCACCGGGTTGGCCCGCAGGCGCCGCAACGCGAAGACGGCCACGCCCGCGATCACCGCCGCGACGAGTGCCAAGCCCGTGGCCAGGCGCAGGTCCGGGGACACCTGGCTCGTCTCGGGGCGCGGGTCCAGCAGGCGGAACTTCGCCGCCGGTGCCAGCAGATCGGCGTCGATCACGGCCTGCGCCACCGCCGTGACGGCGCGGCTCGCGTGCTCGGCCGAGTCGGCGCGCACCGAGATGCGGGCCACGCCCGAGGCCGGCACCAGTTCGACGGCGATGGCGTCCACCAGCCGTTCGGGCGTGGTCTCGGCCGCTTTCGCCGCCGCGTCCAGCACCGAGGGACTGCGCACCAACTGCACCACGGCGGGTGCGGCCAGCGACGTCACCTCGCCGAACTGGGCGCTGTCGGGCGCCGCCGGGGTGGCCAGCAGCGTCAACCGCCCCTCGGTCACACCGTCGCGCATCGCCACGGCCGCCAACACGGCCGCGCCGACGAGCACAGCGGCGACCAGGCCTTCCACCAGAGCTCTGGGAGCCTTCATCGTCCCTCCAGGACGGTACGAAGCAGTTCGTCGTAGGACTTCATCAAGGTGTGCGCGTCGGCCGAACCGTCGTGCGACGCCGCCACCGAACGGGCGGCGGACGAGAACAACAGGCCGCGCAGGGCTTTCGCGGTTTGTGCCGGACTCCGGCGGGGCACCAGCACGCCGCCGCCCCCGGCCAGCACCTCCCGCACTCCGTCCACATCGGACGCGACCACGGGACGGTCCGCCGCCAGCGACTCGAGCAGCGCGATCGGCATGCCCTCCCAGTCACTGGTGAGCACGGTGACGTCGGCCGCCTCCAACAGGTCCCGCACGTCGGTGCGCGTCCCCAGGAACCGCACCCGGCTGGGCGCCTTCGCCTCCAACTCGGCCCGCAGACTCCCGTCCCCGGCCAGCCACAACTCGGCATCGCCAGGAACCTGAGCCCACGCCTTCAACAACACGTCGTGCCGCTTCTGCGGCTCCAACCGAGCCGGGCACAACGCGACCGGCACGGCCATCCCGGTGCCGAGCCGAGCCCGCACCGTCGCCCGATCAGCGGACGGCAGGCTGGGGAACACCGCGTTGGGAATCACCACAACGCTCTTCAACCCGGCATCGGTGAGCTTCCGCGCGGCGGCGTCCGCCACCGTCACCACGGTGGACGACACCCGGTTGAGCACCCTGGCCGCCGACCTCGTGTCGCTCTCGGCCACGCCGTGGAACACGGTCACGACCTTCCGCCGCGGCGAGGCCAGCCGCGCCACGAGGGAAGCGGACACGTTGTGGGCCAACACGATGTCGGGCCGAAACTCCCGCACCGCCTTCCTCACCGCCGCCGCGGCTTTCACCACCCCTTGCGGCGATCGGCGCGCGAGCGGCACGTCGAACACGGGGATGTCCGCGGCCTGCAACGCTGCCACGCGGAACCCGCCACCGCAGGCCACCGCGGACTCCCACCCGACGTCACCGCCGGCGACCGCCATGCCCGCGACGAGCGCCTCCGCACCGCCCGCGCCCATCTCGCTGATCACGTGGAGGACGCGCATCGGCTCTCCTTCGAGGAACGCTGCTCGAGGGCCACCGCGATCGCGATGAGGGACCACAGCGGCAGGTAGTACTGCTCGGACAGGAAGATGGAGGCGACCAGGACGGCGATGAGAGCGGCCTGCACGGCAACGGCTTCACGCTGAAGGGCAGCCCGCACGGCAACGGCCTCGCGCCGCGCACCCCAGCCCGCACTGCCTGTGGTCTCCAGGCCGATGGCTTGTCGCCGCCTGCCCAAGCCCCCGCCGCCCCCACCCAGCGCCACCGGTCCAGCAGCCCTCACCCGCCGCCAAGCCCGTTCCGACGCCACGAACCCCACCCCGACCAACCCCACCAGCAGCAGGAAGCCCGGCACCCCCAGCTCCGCCGCCACCTCCAGGAACAGGTTGTGCGCCACCGGCGTCTGCTCGTCGATCTCCGCGTTGTGCCCGGCGGCGGCGTACTCCTGCCGGAACCCGCCCGGCCCCACCCCGAGCACCGGGTTGTCGGCGAGCATCCGCGAGGCGGCCTGCCAGCGCAGCATCCTGGTGTCGGCGTTGGTGCCCGCGATGTGGCTCTTCTCCTGCAACGCCCGCGAAAGCTCGGCCTGGGCGGCGGAGGCGAACACCAAAGCCGCCACCCCCGTGACGGCCGCCGTCACCACCACCGCACGCACCGGCAACCCGCGCCGCGCGATCAGCCACACCAGCGCGCACGCCAACGCGATGCCGCCGCCGCGCGAGAACGTCGCGGCAGCCCCGGCCACCAGCACGGCACCCAGCAGCAGCCACACCACACGCCACCGAGAAGGCAACGCCACCAGCAAAGGCAACGCCGCCACCAAGAAGAACGCCAGGTCGTTCGGATCCTCCAACGGCCCGGTGGCACGCAAAGACCCACCGACAACGCTGTACAACCCGCCGGCAGCAGCCACGACGGCACCCGCCACGGTCGCCGCCAGCAGCCACCGCACCGGCACCTCGCGCGCGGCGACGTCGGCCAGCACCACCGTGATCACCAGGAACGGCACCCACCGCACCAGGTACTCAAGTGTGAACGGTTCGGCCACGTGCACGGCGGAAGTCGCGAGCAGCACCACCGCCAACAACGCGACCAGCAGGTGCAACGGGTGCGGCGCGGGCAACCGGCGTTCCCGCACCAAGCCACAAAGCCACACGCCGATCAACAGCGCGGGCACGACCTTGGCCGACTGGCCGTGCACCTGCAGCAGGTAGCCCTCCAGCGGGGCCAGCGCCACGGTCCCGCAGGCGAGGACGCGCAGCAGAACCGTCAGCATGCGACCGGGTCCCGTTCGCGCAACCCCACGAGCCGGGCGACGTGCGTGCCGGTGCCGACGACGTCGAAGTGCTTGCGCAGCAACGACAACACCCAGCCGAGCAGGGCCACCTTCGACGCTCCGGGCACCGCCATGCCGGGGAAGAACTCCATCCCGGGGGCCTCGGCGCCGGACAGCACGTCGGTCGGGTGCAGCAGCAAGGAAGGAGAAACCTTGCGCAGCAGGCACAAGCGCAAGGCCGACGAGAAGTACGCACGGGCCAGGCGGGGCGAGATCTGGTGCAGCTGGAGCAGGTAGGCGCCGTGGATCGGCACGCGCAGCAACGGCATCGTCGTCACCGGCAGCTCGACCACGCCGTCCCGCCAGCGGAAGGCGACGTTCGGCGAGCGCACCTTGCCGAAGCCGCCGAACAGGTCCTCGCCGCCGTCCGTCGTGCCGGCGGTGCGGTTGTGGTACGCCCGCGCGAGTGGGCCGATCCACGTCGGCAGCACGCTCGCGTCGTAGGAGTAACCACGCTGCCGCAACACGTCCAGCAACGCCGGCGTCACGCTGTAGCCGGGACCGCGGAACCCGACGGGCTTCGGCGCGCCGGCGGCCATGATCGCCTCCTCGGCGCGCAGGACCTCCTTCTCCACCTCTTCCGAGGAGAACCGGTGCAGCCACGGCTGGTGCCAGAACGAGTGGTTCGCGATCTCGTGCCCGGCGGCGACGAGCGACGACACCGCGGCGGCGCCGTCGTCCCGTTCGGCATCCGCGCCGACGACGAAAACCGTTGTGGTCAACCGCTGTTCGCCCAGCACGTCGAGCAACCGCGGCACCGCCGAACCGAGAAAGCTCGGCCTGCTCTCCCACGAAGGATCGCCGTGCGTGCGCAGGTACGCCCAGAGGTTGTCGAGATCCAGCGAGACGCTCGCGACCGGCTTCACCGCTCACCCACCGACACCAGCGAGGACGAGCGCGCCGACACCGAGCCCAGCACCAGCACGCCGGACACCACCAGCAGCACGCCGAGCACCACCCACCACTCGCGGCCGGGGGTGATCTGGTCGCCCATCAACGCGAGCCCGGCGGCGGAGCTGATCACCACGGTCGTCGCGTCCATCGACGCCACCGCCGATGTCGCCGAACCGCGCTGCAACGCCGTCGCGAGGCACGCCTGCCCGACGAACGCGCCGAGCACCATCACCCACGTCAGCGGGTGCAGCAGCAGGTCGAGCAACGGCTTGCCGGCGACGTTGCGCGCGGCCACCGCCACCACGGCGAACGCGACGCCGGCGAGCACCGGCGTCAAAGTCTTGAACGTGCGCGCGAGCGGCAGCACCGCCAGCGTCAGCACTCCCAGCACGACCAGAGCGGGCACCAGCGGGAGTTCGCGGGCGGTTGACGGGGCCGCCGCCCCCGTGAGCAACAGCAGACCGCACGCCATCACCACCAGCACCGCGATCTCGACCCGCTGGATGCGCCAGCCGAGCAGCAGCACGCCGATCACGGTCGCGAGCCCCACCGCGCTCGACGACCCCGCCTGCACCAGGTACAGCGGCAGGTCCTCGCGGGCCAGGAACGCGAACAGGAAACCGCCGACCTGGCCGGTGAAACCCAGCAGGTACAGGCGATCCGAGGCGAGGCGGGCGAGCAGGCCCACCCCGGCGCCGGGACGTTCGTCGGCCCTGCGCGCGGCGACGGTCTGCGCGACTATCCCCAGGCCGTACAGGACGGTGGACACGGCGAGGGCCAGATGACCGGACATGGGGCCGGACAGTACGACACGCTTGGGGCGCAACACTTTCGAGCGATATCCCACGCAACTCTTTCGAGTGAACGTGAGCGGGATTTGCCCGGTTTCGCCAAGATCGATGAAGTACTTTGCCGCCGTGCGGGAAACGAACACCGTGACGATCGTCTGCGGCACAAGACCGGAACTGATCAAACTCGCGCCGCTCGTCGAACACTTCGGCAGCGCGTGCACCATGATCTACACCGGCCAGCACTACGACCGCTCGATGTACTCGCTCATCCGCCGTGATGTGCCGGAACCGGGCGGCTTCCACGAACTGCGGCTCGGCGGCCTGCGCCGGGGCGACCAGCTCGGCCGTGCGGTCTCCGCCGTGGACGAGGTGCTCGCCGCCGAACGGCCCTCGGCCGTCATCGTGCAGGGCGACACGACGTCCGCGCTCGCGGGTGCGTTGGCCGCCAACGCCTGCGACGTGCCGCTCGTACACGTCGAGGCGGGCCTGCGCAGCTACGACCGCGCGATGCCCGAGGAGCACAACCGCGTCCTCATCGACCACCTCTCCGACCTCTGCTGCGCGCCGACGTCGTTGAACCGCACCAATCTCCGCTCCGAAGGCGTCGCCGACAGCCGCATCGCCGTCACCGGCAACACCGTCGTCGAGGCGCTCGCCCACGCGTTGCCCGGCCAGGACGAGCAGGACGCCGTCCTCGGCGACCTGGGCCTGAAGCACGACGGGTACGTGCTCGCCACGATCCACCGCCCTGAGAACGTGGACGACGCCACCAACCTCGAGATCATCCTGCGCGAACTGGGCCGGCTGCCGCTGCCGGTCGTGCTGCCGCTGCACCCGCGCACCGCCCAGCGCGTCGCCGCGTTCGGCCTGGACGGGCTGCTGCACGGCCTCCAGGTCATCGAACCCCAGCCGTACCGGGCTTTCCTGGCGCTCGCGCACGCCTCCGCCGTCATCGTGTCCGACTCGGGTGGCATCCAGGAGGAGGTCAGCGTCCTGAAGCGGCCCGTCGTGGTCGTGCGGCGCAGCACCGAACGCCCGGAGATCGAAGGCACGTTCGGGACCCTCGTCCCGCCCGGCCCGCTGGTCGGCACCTCGGTGCTGGCGTGGCTGGACGACGTGGAGGGCCACCGCGCGGCGTTGCGCGACATCCCGTCCCCGTACGGAACGGGGTCGCCGTCGGCGCTCATCGCCGAGGCCGTTCGGCTGATGCTGGGCTAGTGGTGTGGCCCGGATTCCCGCCGGGCCACACCACTGTCGGGGCGGTGTGGCCGCGCCCCCCTACGCCGCGGCCACACCTGGTCTCACAGCCGGACCAGCTTCATCGTCGGGTCCGGCAGCACGGCCTCGTCGGCCGACGCCTCCTGGGACTGACGGGCCCGCAGGTCCCGGCTACCGGCGAACACCGCCTGCCAGGTGTCCCACACCGTGATGAGCGCGGCGGACAACACGACCGAGGCGGCGATGGCGAGCACACCGTCGTCGTTGAGCAGCACCACCGCGGCGACGACGGCCCACAGTTCGACGGCGGTGAAGAGCACCGCGAGCACCACTCGTTCCGTGTGCCTGCGGCGTGCCTGCGCCATCTGCTTGCGGGACGGTGCTTCCGGCAGAGTGTGGCGCTTCATGGCGGGCTCCCCTGTGTGGTGTCTCAGAAGTTCTGTGCACCAAGGAAAGCGCTGCCGGCCGGAAAGGTTTGCGTCATATGCCGCACAACGCGCGCAGTTCGTCTTCGTGGAGGATCTCGACGCGCGTCCGGTGAGTGGTGATGATCCCCTCCTCCCGCAACGTCTTCAAGGCCCGCACCAACGTCTCCCGCGAGATACCGGCGATCCCGGCGAGCTCGCGCTGGCTCAGCGGCACGGTGGCGATCACGTCGCCCGCCTCCCGGTGCGCGAGGCCGAGCAGCAGTCCCGCCACGCGTTGCAACGAGGGCCCGGTGCGCAGGTCCTGCTGGTCGGCCGCCGCCCGGGCCCGCGCCAACTGGACCCGCAGCAGGGCCCACACGATGCGCGGATGCCTTTCGCAGAGCCGGATGAACGCGGTGGCGGTGATCAGCACGCCCTCGACGGCCTCCACCGCCGTGAGCGTGGCCGAGCGGCCGAGCCCGTCGATGGCGGCGATTTCACCGATGATCTCGCCTCTGCCCCGTACGGCGAGCAACGACTCGTCCCCGCCGAGGGAGTACCGGCTCACCCGCACCCGTCCGCGCGACACGACGAGCACGTTGCGGGTCTCGTCCCCCTGGTGGCAGATCACCGAGCCGGCCGCGAAGGTCCTGCGGGAGCCTGCCGCCAGCACGGCCGCGCGTTCCGGTTCGTCGAGCATCCCCCAGAACGACTGGCCGATCCCCATGCTTCCATGATTCACGCAACGGCACGGCGGTCACTGCCCCGATCGATCTAATCCACCCGCCCTTCGGACAACTGGGCGTAACGGCCTGCCACGGCGCGCCGAAGTTCACGGCGGGTCGCGCCCGCGGCCCACTCGTCCTATCGGTTGAAATCTCCGGCCGGGCAGCCCGAGCGCTCCTTGGTGTGAAGGGAATCCTGCTGTAGTTACGCACGAGTGTCTGCTGTGCGAGATCCCACGGGGTGGAACTGGGCCTTGTGCGTCAAACGGCGCGCAGCCCGGCCGGTCGGTCTGGTACACGACGAATCGACTCGCCGGCAGCCGCCGGCGTCAGGTCGTGGGAAGGACGGTCGTGCCCCAGCCACCGACCGAACACCGGACGATCGTCGTGGTGGACGTCGCCGAGTTCACCCGCCCGGACCGCACGCCCGCGGATCAGCTCGCGGTGCAGGAAGGTCTGCACGGGGTGCTGCGGGCCGCGCTCGCGGCCGCGGGTGCCGACCCCGCCGACTGCGCGATCGACGACCGAGGCGACGGCGCGCTGGCCCTGCTGCCGTCGTCGGTGTCCAAGAGCGAACTCGCCGACAAGCTGCCCGACCGGCTGGCCGCGGAGCTCCGCCGTCACAACGCGACCCATGCCCGACCGGCCCAGTTCACCCTCCGCGTGAGCCTGCACGCGGGCGAGGTCCGCAGGAACGACAACGGCTGGGTGGGCAACGCCGTGGTGCTGGCGTTCCGGATCCTCGACGCGAAGGAGGCGAAGGAGGAGTTGAGCAGATCGGGTCAACTCGTCGCCTTCATCGCGAGTTCGTACTTCTACGACGAGGTCATCGCACAGGATCCCGCCAGCGCGCCGGGGTCGTACCGCCGCATCGGCGTCTCGGTGAAGTCCTTCGAGGGACACGCCTGGCTGCGGCTGCACGGGGGACCTTGGGAGCTCGGCGCGACGCCGCCCGCCCTCGTCGCCGCGCCGGCGCACGACGACGTCGTGGTGCGCGCGCTGTTCCCCGCCCACGAGATGAAGAGGCTGGAAGGTCTGCTGTCGGGGGTGGAGACCGACCGCCTGCCGATGATCGCCCGCAGGGCCACGCGCGCCAGGATTCCGTTGCCGCGCTTCCACTCGGTCTGGGAGGCCTTCACCCTCCTGGCCGACGTCAACGCGGACCCGGACGGCATTCCTCCCGCCATCGAGTTCCTCGAGCTGCTGGCCGGCGACCTCGGTGGCGACACCGCCGCCGAGTTGACGGAGTGGGTCGAGCAGAAGGTCTACAACCTGCGGCGGGCGGGGGAGCAGCAGGAGCGCCGGGAGACCAGGGTCGCGCTGCCCGAGCAGCTGCGGTTGCACCTGATGATCGTGGTCGAGCTGGACGCCATCGACGAGACCAGGTGCGTGCTCTCCTTCTGGCGTCAGGAGGACCCGTTCGAGTGGCCTCCGTCGCGCGGAGGGCCGTACGAACTGGCCGTGGCGGAGCTGGAACGCCGAATCGACGACGTGATCATCAACGCCGAGAGCGAGTGGTCCGACCAAGCTATTTCCGTCGCCCTGGAATTCGTCATGCCCAGGCCCCTGCTGCAAACGCCGATCATGGCCTGGCGGAAGGAGTACGGATCGGGTTTCCCCCGTCCACTCGTGTACGACTACCCTTTGGCGCTTAGATCTCTGGAACGAATGCGGTCCGCTCACTGGCATCGTCTCTGGCGCATGAGGTGGGACTCGGCTGTCGACGACAACCCGTCGTTGCGTCGAATTCACCCGTACGGATCAGCGGAAAGCAAGGAGAATCCGATCGACGCCGTGCTGAGCGAATCCACGTGGGTTGGAATGGTCATGGACGAGCCACCTGCCGCGCACCCGGACCCGAGCGCTGGTCCCGATGCGCTGACCGCCGCGTTGCGGGCCGGTGTGCCCCTGGTCGTCTGGCATCCCCGTGCGAGCGCCGAGGACCTCCGCGAGCTCGTCAGCCGGCTCGTCACGGGCGACGGCGGCATCGCCGGGGTGCCGGGCCGTCATCGCGACGCGCACCTGGCGGCGACCGACGACGACCTGATCCGGAACCTGGTCGTGCTCCTCGACGACCCCTACCGCAAGATCGAGCCCGGTGGGCCCGCTTCGCCGACGTCGAGTGGGGGTCGCAGATGAGCGTCCGCGAACACGGCCAGGACGGCCGCAGGGCAGGACTCGACGCGCCGGACTGGTGGATCTACCGCGGCACCGGCCGGGAGATCCACGACATCGACCTCGCCGAGATGCTCCCGCCACCGCCGCCGTGGCGGGACTTCCAGGGCGGACCGCTGCCGGCGCACGACGTGCCACCGGGTGACGACGGCGAAGCGGATCGCCGGCTCGGTCCGGAGGTCACCCTGGCCGAGTCCGCCGTCGACGCGCACGAACTCGACGTCGTCAACGCCGCTCTGTACCTGCGCCGCCCGTTGTTGCTGACCGGAAAGCCCGGCGTCGGGAAGTCCTCGCTCGCGTGGCGCGTCGCCAGGGAACTGCGCCTCGGCCGAGTGTTGAGGTGGTCGATCACCAGCCGCACCACGCTGAATTCCGGGTTGTTCGATTACGACGCCATCGGACGCGTTCAGGCGGCCGCGAGCCAGGCGCAGTCCGGGAATCGCGAAGAAACGCCCATCGGTGAATTCGTCCGCCTCGGCCCGCTGGGTACCGCGTTTCTGCCGCGCCGACTTCCGCGCGTCGTGCTGATCGACGAACTCGACAAATCCGAGTCCGATCTCCCCAACGACCTGCTGAGCATTTTCGAGGACGGCGAGTTCGTCATTCCGGAACTCGCTCGCGTGCGCAACCAGACGCGCGAGGTCACCGTGCACACGAACGATCCCAACGGCACGGCGACCGTCGTGGACGGCAGGGTCGGCTGCCGGGCGTTCCCGATCGTCGTCATGACGAGCAACGGCGAGCGCGAGTTCCCGCCCGCGTTCCTGCGGCGCGTGCTCCAACTGGAGATCAAGGACCCGACGGTCGAGCAGCTGGCCGCCATGGTGGCCAACCACCTGCTCGACGCCCAGGGGGAGCACCGCGACCGGCTGGTGCGCGAGTTCATCGCGAAGAGCCGCGCGGAGGGCGGCTTGCCGGCGGATCGCCTGCTGGACGCGGTGTACCTGGCGTCGTCCGGGGCGTACCAGCCGGACGACGCGGCGTGGCAGCGGTTGCTCGACTCGTTGTGGCGCCGATTGACGGAGCTGTGACGTGGACGGCCTGGACGGTCTGGGCTGGACCGAGGTCGGGGACGCCGTGTGGCTCGCCGCCGCGATGCGGGGCGGCACAACGGAAAACGGGGAGAGCGAGCTCGGCGATCCTGATCTGCCCGACTCGGTGAGGCCGCCTCCTTCCGAAGCCGTGCACGAGGAACCGCCCGAGCCGGCCGAACCGGAATCGCCCGGACCCGAGCCGCGGGCCACGTCCGCCGAGGAGCCGGCGCCGCGGTCGGCGGAGGCGGAGCCGGCCGAGACCCCGCAGGGCCGTGACGACGAAGCACGCGGGGAACTTCCTCCCGCCGCCGTGGTCACGCCCGCGCTCACCGAGATGCTGGAGTGCTTCCGCGCGTTGCGGCCGCTGAAGCGCGAGGTGGCCTCTTTCCGTTACGGGACAACCGTCCTGGACGAGGTGGCGACCGCGGAGCAGGTGGCGCACACCGGCACCTGGTGGCCCATCACCCGTTCGAGTCCGGAGCGTTGGCTCGATCTCACCGTGGTTTTGGACGACAGTCCGTCCATGTCGCTGTGGCGGCCGAAGGTCGTCGCGTTCCTCGAGATGCTCGCGCGCCTGGGCGCCTTCCGCACGATCCAGTTCCGCTTGGTCGACGTCGTCCGCACCGAGGACGGCACGGAGGTTCCGGTGTTGCGCGGTGGTACTCCCGGTGCCCCCGCGCGCGACCCCGCCGAGGTGCTCGACGTCTCGGGCCGGCGGGTCATGCTGCTCGTGACGGACGGCGTCGGCGGAGTGTGGCGGCCGGACCTGTTGAACCCGATGCTCGCCCGCTGGGCGCGGTCCATGCCGGTGAGCGTGCTGCACCTGCTGCCGCAGTGGTTGTGGGGCCGGGGTTCCGTGCCGCTGCACCGCGCCAACCTCACCGTGCCGGCCGAGATGCGCCCCAACAGCCGCTGGAAGTTCGACCTGCCGGACGCGTGGCTGGAGGAGGACCCGTCCGCTCATCTGCGCAACGGCGCGGTGCCGGTGCCGGTGATCGAACTCCAACCCCGCTACCTGAAGTGGTGGGCGAAGCTCGTGACCGCGGCGCACCGCCGACCGGCGGCCGGGACCGTGCTGCTCGCCACCAGGGAGACCGCCACCGCGCCGGACGGCGACATCTCGGCGAAGGAGCACGTGGGCAGGTTCCGCAGTCTCGCCTCACCCCCGGCCCTGCGCCTCGCGACATTGCTGGCGGCGGTCCCGGCTCACCCGGAAGTCGTCAAGCTCATTCGTCGTCGATTCGTCCCGGAGGCGCAAACCGAGCACCTGAGTGAATTGCTCCTCAGCGGAGTCATGCACTATTCTCCGGCATCTAGCGATGGCAAGTCCACTTGGGACTCCTCTACCTTCGTCTTTCCCGAGAAAGTGCGCGCACTGCTGCTCAACGGCGCTCGTCGGTCCGAAACCGCGGGTGTCGTGCAAACTGCTGCGGCGGTATTCGGGGATCGAATTCCGGTACTGGGCAGGCTCAGGGACGCCATCGTGGATCCGGACAACGCACCGGACCCGGTGCCCTCCGTTTCGAACGCTGCTGAAGTCGGGCTGCAGCGTGCGGTGATGGGGGCGCTGTCGGGTCCGTACCTGTCGCGCGCGGATCGCCTGAACAATGCGGTGGCACGCGATGGCGCGTCGCCTTCTGAATCAATTAAGTCCAGCACGACTAGGATGGCGAGCCAGGAAATGCCCGATGCGGCCGAGCGCACCAGCAAGTCGACAGCAACCGAACTCCACGCGCATTCCGCATCGGACGTGGTGCAATTCGCCCCGCCGCGCGACAACGACCTTCCCGAGGTGAGCGGTATGACAGTTCTGCCCGCTTCGAGCTCGCGGACGTTTCACGAGCGGAGGTCGGATGATCCCCCGATCATCTGGGGAAATGTGCCACCGCGAAATCCGAACTTCACGGGCCGCGTCGAACTGCTGGAGCAGCTCGGCAAACGCCTGACCGCGGGCGGCGCCACCGCCGTGCTGCCCTCCGCCCTGCACGGCATGGGCGGTATCGGCAAGACGCAGATGGCGACCGAGTACATCTACCGCCACCTGCAGGACTACGACCTCATCTGGTGGATCGAGGCGGCCCGCCCGACCCAGATCCGCGCCGGTCTCACCGAACTGGCCCGCCAACTCGGTCTTCCCGGCGCCTCCGAGGCGACCACCGCCGTCCCCGCCGTCCGCGAGGCCCTGCGCGTCGGCCGCCCGTTCCGCCGCTGGCTGCTCGTCTTCGACGCCGCCGAGAGCCCGGAGGAAGTGCGTCCGTTCTTCCCCACCAACGGCCCGGGCGAGGTGCTGATCACCTCCCGCAACCCGGACTGGGCCGGCGTGGCCAGGCCGCTGGAACTCGCGGTGTTCGACCGCGCCGAGAGCATCGAACTGCTCGGCAGGCGCGGCCCGGAGATGAACCACTCGGACGCGAACGTGCTCGCGGAGAAGCTCGGCGACCTCCCCCTCGCGGTGGAGCAGGCCGCGGCCTGGCGCGCGGTCACCGGCATGCCCGTGAGCGAGTACCTGAGGTTGTTCGACGAGTCCGTCTCCGAAATCCTCGACACGCCCGCCCAGACGGACTACGAGCGCTCGGTCGCCGCCACCTGGAACGTCTCGTTCGACGAGTTGAAGAAGCGAAACCCGGCAGCGCACCAGATCCTGCACATCTGCGCCTTCTTCTCGCCGGAGCCGATCTCCCGGGACCTCTTCACCGGCGTCAGCAGGGTGTCGATCTCCCCGGAACTCGACGCCGCGCTGAAGGACCCGATCAAGCTCGCCCGCGCGATCCGCGACATCAACCGCTACGGCCTCGCGAAGATCGATCACGCCAACAACACCCTGCAGCTGCACCGACTGGTTCAGTTGGTGCTGCGCAACAGGACCATGGCACCCCAGCTGCACGCCCAGATGATGCACGGCGCGCACCAACTCCTGGCGAGTCTCGACCCCAACGACCCCGAGTCGAACAGGCACTGGCCGCGGTACCGCGAGCTGCTGCCGCACGCCTACGCCTCCGAGATCCTCGACTGCGACGACGACTGGCCTCGTCAGCTCATCGTCAACCTGATGCGCTTCCTCTCCGCCTGGGGCGACCACGAGGAGGCCGCGCGCCTGGCGGAGCGCGCGTACGAGAGCTTCGAGCGCAGGCTCGGGCCGACGCATCCGCAGACGCTGGAAGTGGCCCAGCGCCTCGGTTTCTACCTGCTGGCCGCCGATCGCCACGAAGAGGGCTCACTCGTCAACCAGCGCGCTCTGCAGCGCCAGCTGACGGTGACGGGCGAGGACAGCGAGGAGGTGTTGAAGCTCCAGCTCAACATCGTGGTCGACCTCCGCTGGAAGGGTGACTTCGCCGCGGCCGCGAAGCTGAGCGAGGAGATCTACCAGAAGTACAAGCGGTTGTTCGGCGACGAGGAACCGGAAACTCTGCAGGCCGCCTACCAACACGGCATCAGCCTCCGGCTGGCCGGTGAGTACCTGGCGGCAGCCGAACTCGACCACGACACCGCCCGCCGTCGCAGCGAGTTGCTGGGACCCGACCACCGCAGGACGCTCAGCACCTACGCCTCGGAGATCGTCGACCGGCGCGAGGCCGGTGACTACATGCGGTCCCGGATCGAGATGGAGAAGTTCGCCGAGGTGTTCCGGACGCGGTTCGCTGCGGACCACCCGGGCCAGGCGACCTACTCGTTCCTGCTCTCCATCGTGCGGCGCAAGGACGGCGACCACGCGCGAGCGCTGGAACTGTCCGCTCCGGCACTCGCCCAGTACTCGCTGCTGTACAAGCCGAGCAACCCCACCCGGATGGCGTGTGCCCTGGCGCACTCGATCGACCTCCGCCACTCCGGAGACCTCGACGCCGCGAAGAAGCTGGGCGAGGAGACGTTCGAGCAGTACCGGAGCGGCCTCGGGGAAAACCACCCGCACACCATCTCGGCGACCGTGGACCTCGCGGTGACGATGCGGCTGAGGGGAGAGGTGGCCGAAGCACGGGAACTCGACGAGCGGGCACTGGAACTCTTCCGCGGCGTTCTCGGCCCGAACCACCCGCACGCGATCATCACCACGATCAACCTGGCGAGTGACCTCTCCGCCCTGGGAGAGACCGAGCGGGCGATCGCGCTCGGCGAGGACGCCCTGGAGCGGGGCCGCCGCGTGCTGGGCGTGGACCACCCCACCGTCCTCGCGGTGTCGCTGAATCTCGGCTACGACCTGCGGGCAGCGGGCCGCCAGGAGGAAGCCGCGCCGCACCACGAGCCGGTGCTGGACAGGTATCGCAAGGTGCTCGGCGAAGCGCACCCCGGGACCATCGCGGCGACCAGGGGCGAGCGGGCGAACTGCGACATCGACCCGCTGCTGATGTAGCGCGGTCTCAGCCGGAGACGAGTTGGCCGAGCCACCAGGCGAGCTTCTCCGGAGTGGGTACGTCACGGGCGGTGCGCCGGAGTTCGCGGTGCACCGCCCGCACCAGTTCGGGGCGGTGCAGCAGCGCCCGCGCGGCCGGGTTGGAACCGGAGCCGTTCAACGCGAGCCCCAGCCCGACCAGGGAGGCGGGCCTGTCGGGATCAGCGCGCAGTTCCGCGCGATAGCCGCGCGCGGCGTCGGTCCAGCGGCCGGCGGTCAGGGCGAAGTCGGCGTCCGTCGCTCCGGGGACGGCGTGCCGGAGTTCCTGGCCCACCTCGCTCGTGCCCAGGCGCGTCAGCGTCGCCCGGCAGCGAGGCCACGGCCCGTCCGGCACCGGGGTCGGCGGCAGATCGGCCGGTTCGAGGACGACGGGTGGCCGTGCTCTTCCGGCCAGCCAGGCGTCGGTGGTCACGGCGACGATCGCGGGATCCGGACGGAGGTGGCGCAGCCGCCAGCCGGCGCGGTGGTCGGCGGCGAGCAGGTCGGCGAGGACCAGGACGTCCTGGGGCACCGGTTCCTGTTGCCAGGGACCGAGGACCTCCGCGACACCGGCGAGAAACCGTTGGCCTGCTTCGGTCAGCGTCGCGTCCTGGCGCAGTGCGACCAGCGTGCGCCAGGTCTGGCCGCGCCAGTGCGCGAACTCGAAACTCGCCCGCCGCGATCCGCGGGAACGGGCCATTCCCCGCCAGAACGCGGTGACCCCGAAGAACGCGTAGACGCCCTGGAGGGCGCCACTGAGCGGGCGTGGATCGTCCCGCCAGGGCACGTAGATCCGTTCCGCGTGGTCGGGTTCGTAGAGCCGCGCGAGGTGGAGGATGCCGCCCAGCACGATGTGCTGGAACTCGTGCACCACCGTGGCCGCGAGGTCGGCGGGGTCCACGGGGAGCCCGATCACGGCGCTGCCGAAGGCCTCACCGGTCGATGCGCTCGGGTTCTGGAACGGCACGTTGGGTTTGGGCACCACCGTGTCCAGCCCCGCGGCGACCACGCCCGCGAGTTCCGGTGTGACGTCCAGCAGCAGTTCGTGCGCGCCCCGGAGCAGGCGGCTCCACGCGCCGGCTTCGGTGACCTCCAGGCGTTCCGGCAACAACGGCTCGTGCAGGCCGCGGTAGGGATCCAGGTCGTCCAGGGTCACCGAGAGCCGCGCGGGCCCTGAGCCGCTGCGGCACGTGCGCAGGCCCCACCAGCCAGGTGCGTCGGAATCGGGTCTGGCCGGCAACCGCACCTCGCCGTGCTCGGTGGAGACCACGTAGTGGCCACGACCGCCGCGCACCTCGGCGGTGGAGAACTGGTCGGGCGCGGGCAGCCGAGCGGTGCCGAGCGAGGGCAGGATCGCGTTGCCGTCCCACAACGGCACGGAGATCGCGAAGTCCAGGTCCGCGGTGATCGCCGCGGCCGCCGCGATCGCGTGCACGTGACCGACGTGCATCCACAGTGGACTGATGCTGTCCGCGGCACCGTTGAGCAGCCGGGTCGTATACCCCGCCCAACTCCCGGTGTACGGATGCGCGAACGTCCGGTCGAGGGCAGCGGGTGACACGGTCTCGACTCGGGCGAGCAGGTCCCACACCGCGTCGACCGGTGGCAGCGGGCCGCACGCCCCCGGTGCTTTGGCCGCGGCTTCGAGCAGCGCGTGCACCAGCAGCTTCCGTCTGCTGAGTTCCGCTCCACGCAACCGGTCGACCATGGCCGCGTCACCGTGCAGGCGCGCGAAGGAGTCGAAGTCGCTCCAGGACATGCGGTGGAACGCGGTGGGCTGCGGCATGATCAGTCGATCCGTTCACCGCCCGACTCGTCAGAGCTTCTGTAGCCCGCGCTCACGAGCGAGGCTCGTTCGACGACGTGGGTGAGGGAGCGGCGCAGGGCTTCGCTGTTCAGGTGGCGGAGCTTGGTGAAGGGAACGCCTTCGAGGTCGATCAGCGCGGACTCCAGGTCCGGCTCCAAACCCGATGAGCTCATGTGTCGAATCCCCTCACGCCGAGTGCAGGTTCGGTGCAGGCGAATCCATGATGACGCAACAATGCGGGGTTCAGGTAGCCCGATGCCTTGCGTTTCCTTGCGCCGAAACGACCAACTGGTGTGTGCCAGGCGCGGGTGGCCTGGAATTGGACAGGAATTGGAAGCCTTTTGGCGGAAAGGTTTTCCGGCGGGCGGGGTAGTGGGAGTCCGAGAGCGTCCGACACCGTCCGAGTCGCTTGGGCGGGCAGGGGGTGCTGGGCGAGCGTGGGCGTGTTGATGTTGGTCTGACTGGGAGGAGCGGTGCTGTGAAGCGTTTCGCGAAGCTGGCCGGTGAGAGGCTCGTCGGACTCGTGCTGCCGAAGATCGATGCCGGTGCCTGCGTGCCGGAGCACGGGCAGTGTTGCAAGAAGGGCTACCGCTTCAACTGCAACGGCATCTGCTCGTCCGTGAGCAGCACCTGCAAGTGACCCAACGGGGTGCCGGCGTTCGATCGCCGGCACCCCCGCCTCGCTTCAGGGGGTTTCGCGTGTTCGATTTGTTCGCTCGCGTGCTGCTCGTCGTCGTCTTCCTGGCCGCGGTCGCCGGCAAGGTCCGCACCAGGCAAGGGTTCGCGGAGTTCCGCGACTCGATCGCCGCGCTCGTTCCGTTGCCCGCCACCGTGATCGCCGTTCTGGTGCTCGCAGGGGAGGCGCTGGCGGTGGTGCTGCTCGCCGTTCCCGGCACGCTGCTCGGGTATTGCGTCGCGGCGGTGCTGCTGGTGGCGTTCTGCGGCGCGATCTTGCTGGCCACGATCGGGCGGAAGTCCGTGCGGTGCCGGTGTTTCGGTGCGAGTGGGGACGTGCTGGGGCCGAAACACCTGGTGCGCAACGGGATGCTGCTCGCTGTCGCCGCTCTGGGCGCGTTCGTGCCGTCGCCCGCTTCCTGGGAGGAACCGTTGACCCTGCTCACGATCGCCGTCGTGCTGCTCGCCGTGGTGGTGGCGCTGCACGTCCTGTTCACGTTCGGTCTGGTGGCGCGGGTGCGCGAGTTGCAGGAGAACGCTGTGCCTAAGCGCGCGTCGAACCTGCCGCAGCCGGGCGCGGTGATCAGGCCGTTCACGGTGCTCGACAGCGACGGGCTGCCGTTCACCGAGGCCGACCTCGACGGGCCGGTGCAGGTCGGGTTCTTCTCCGTCGGGTGCGGGCCGTGCCGGACGCTCACCGACGCGCTGATCGCCGCGCCGCCCGCCGCGCGGTTCGTGTCCGTTGTGGACGGTGACGTGAGCGATCCCGAAGGCACGGCAAGGTTGGCGGAGAAGGTCAGCGTGCTGGGCCGGGTCGCGGTGGTCGGCACGGACGACCCGGTGCTGTCCGCGTTCGGGGTGCAGGCCTACCCGACGTTGCTGCACACGCACGGGGGAGTGGTGACGGCGTCCGGGATCAAGCTCGACGACTTCGCCGGTGCGCCGGCGCCGGTGGCGTGATCCGCGCCGCCGGGGCCGCGCTGGCGGTGCCGTTCCGGGCCGCGCCGGTGCTCGCGTCCGGAACCCTCGTGCTCACCGTCGTGGCCGGGGCAGCGCCGGCCGCAGGGGCGTGGCTGACGATGCTGCTGGTGGACGGGCTGACGTCCGGGATCGGCACGGACCGGGCCGCGGTCCTGGCGATCGCGTCGGCGTTGGTCGGCGGGGCCGCGATCGCGTTGCTGTACCTGACCGGCTACCTCGGGGAGGTCGTGCGGCACCGGGTCGCGGTGACGGTGGAAAGCGCGCTGTTCCAGCGGATCGCGACGTTGCCGGGGCTGCGCCGGATCGAGGATCCCGTGTTCCACGACCGGGTGCGGCTCGCCGAGCAGGCCGCGCAGGAGGCTCCCGGGACGATCTCGCAGTTCACCCAGGAGGCCGTGCGGTCGGTCGTGCTGCTGGCGAGTTTCACGGGCGCGTTGCTGGTGGTGTGGCCGCCGATGACGGTGCTGCTGCTGGCTTCCGTGGTGACGGCGGTCCTCGCACGGCTGGCGACGGCGCGGCGCGAGGCGTCCACCGAGGAGGCCTGGGTGGCGACGGACCGGCGCCGGTTGTTCTACCGCGCGTTGCTCACGGATGTGCGGGCCGCCAAGGAGATCCGGCTGTTCGGGCTCGGGGAGTTGTTGCACACCAGGATGGTCGAGTCGCTGGTCTCGGTCAGCGGTGCGCGGCTGGCGGCGCAACGGCGGGGGACGTTCGTGCAGAGCGGCCTGGCGTTGCTCGGGGCGGTCGTGGCCGGGGCGGGCACGGTCGTGGTGGCGTTGAGCGTCGTGGCCGGGCGGTCGTCGGTCGGCGACCTGGTGCTGTTCCTCGGTGCGGTGGCGGCGGTGCAGACCGGGCTGTCCGGGGTGGTGCTGCAACTGGGCGAGGCCGGCCGGGCGGTGCGGCTCTTCGGGCACTACCTGGACGTGCTCGCGACGCCTGACGACCTGTCGTGCGGGACCGCGCCGCCGGGTGAGGGCGCGATCGAACTGCGCGACGTGTGGTTCCGGTACGCCGACGACGGGCCGTGGGTGCTGCGGGGCGTGGACCTGACGATCCCGGCGGGCGCGGCGGTCGGGCTGGTCGGCGTCAACGGGGCGGGCAAGAGCACGCTGGTGAAGCTGCTGTGCCGGTTCTACGACCCGCAGCGGGGTTCGATCACCTGGGACGGCGTGGACCTCCGCGACCTGGACGTCACGGCGTTGCGGGCGCGGATCGGCGTGGTGTTCCAGGAGTTCATGACCTACGACCTGAGCGCGGCCGAGAACGTCGGCATGGGCCAGGTGTCCGCGCTGGGTGACCGGGCACGGATCGTCGACGCGGCCGCACGTGCGGGGGTGGCGGACGTGCTGGAGGCGTTGCCGGACGGGTACGACACGGTGCTGTCGCGCACGCACGCCGACGAGGAACGCACGGGCGTGACGTTGTCCGGCGGCCAGTGGCAACGGGTGGCGCTCGCCCGCTGCCTGATGCGCGCGGACGCGGCGTTGATGATCCTCGACGAACCGACGTCCGGGCTGGACGCCGAGGGCGAGCACCGGGTGCACGAGACCGTGCGCCGGCACGCCGAAGGCCGCACGAGACTGCTGATCTCGCACCGGCTTTCGGCGCTGCGCGGTGCCGACGTCATCGTCACCCTGGTCGGCGGCCGGATCGCCGAACGGGGTGACCACGACGCGTTGATGGACGCGGGCGGCGAGTACGCGCGCCTGTTCCGGTTGCAGGCGGACGGCTACCAGGACGTGAGGGTCAGCTGATGTGGATCAGGGTCACGGTGTGCGGCAACAGCATGGCGCCGACGTTGCTCGACGGCCAGCAGCTCCTGGCGCGCAAGCTCTTCCGGCGTCCGCGCCGCCGTGAGGTGATCGTGTTCCGGGTGCCCGACCCGGACCTGCCGCACCGGGTCAAGAGGGTGGCCGCGGTCGCGGGCGACCCGGTTCCGGAGTGGCTGCCGCTGCCCGGCGTCGAGCAGGTGCCGGACGGATTCGTCGTGGTGGTGGGAGACAACCCGCGGTCACAGGACTCCCGTCAGCTGGGTTTGGTGGCCTGCAAGGACATCGTGGCCTCACTGCGCGGCGCGTGAGAGCGTTTGCACGCCGCCACCCACCGCAACCGCCACCGCGCCGTGTCCCCGCCGCACGCCTGGGCGATCGCGAGAACCGTGTCCAGCCGCGGAAACCGGCGTCCGGTCAACGCGTCGTGCAACGTGCTGCGGGCGCACCCGGTGCGGCGCGCCAGTTCGCGGTAGGACATCCCGACCAGCAGACGCAGCTCGTCCAGGTCGATGCCGAGCTCCGTCTTGCCCCCTGTGGCCATCCAGACTCCCCTGTAGTGGGTGCTCCGTTCCCTCTCCTGCAGCCCACTGCATGGTTACCCGAGCGAACGAGTCTTCGCCACTGAGCTTTTACGACTACGGCGTGCGCGCCTCGCTCGTGTCGGGATTCGCGGCGTCCTTCAGTTCGCTCTTCCTCCGCGTCAACACCAACGGCCCGTCCTCGGTGATCGCGACCGTGTGCTCGGAATGCGCAGTTCGCGACCCGTCCGCCGACCGCAACGTCCAGCCGTCGTCGTCATAGATGATCTTGTCGGTGGTGGCCGCGAGCCAGGGTTCGATGGCAATGGTCAACCCCGGCTTGAGCTTCATGCCGTGCCGGCGCCGCCCGTCGTTGGAGATGTGCGGGGCCTCGTGCATCGTGCGGCCGATGCCGTGCCCGCCGAACTCCAGGTTGGGCTGGTAGCCGTACTGCGCGCACACCTCGCCGATGGCGGCGGAGATGTCGCCGATCCGGTTGCCGACCTGGGCCTGCTCGATCGCGGCGGCCAGGGCGATCTCGGTGGTCTTCACGAGGCGCAGGTCCTCCTCGCGCGCGTTGCCGACGACGACCGTCATCGCCGAGTCGGCGGCCCATCCGTCGATCAGGACGGCGATGTCCATCGTCAGCACGTCCGAGTCCTGCAGCACGTAGTCCTTCGGCAGCCCGTGCAGGACCGCGTCGTTGACCGCCAGGCACGTCACGTTGCGGAACGGCCCGCGCCCGAACGACGGCGAGTAGTCCCAGTAGCACGAGACGGCGCCCCGCTCCTGGAGCATCTTGCGGGCGTGGTGTTCGAGGTCGAGCAGGTTCACCCCGGCCACGGCCCGTGCGGCGAGCGCGTCCAGCACCTCCCCGATGAACTGGCCGGTGACGTGCATGCGGTCGATCTCGGCCGGTGACTTGAGCTCGATCAACGTGGTCCTCCATCAGCGGTTACCGGTATAACTATACCGGCTTCGCGAAACCGGCTGAACAACACCACCCGACAGTGGGACGCGCCTTGCCCGGACCCCGGCTCGTCACCGACAGTGCCAGGACATGAAGCAGGTGTTGCAGCACAGGATCGACTCGACCTTCGCCCACTACGACGTCAACCGCAACGGCGTCATCGAACTGGCGGACTTCTACGCACTGGCCAACCGCCTGCTCCGGGCGTTCGGCGAACCGGCCTCCTCCGAGCGCGGCCGGGACCTGATCGAAGCCTACGACAGGTTCTGGGAACTGCTGGTGGACCACTGCGACGCCGACCGGGACGGCCGGATCGGCCCGGACGAGTACCGCGACGCCATGATCGAGGCGTTCGTCGACCACGGCCCGTTCGACGCGGACCTCCTGGAGATCGTGTCCTCGCTCCTCGTCCTGGTCGACACCAACGGCGACGGCCGGGTGGACGCGGACGAGTTCCGGGTGCTGCTGCGGGCGCGCGGGCTGTCCGAGGAGGAGTGCGGCCTGGCGTTCGCGCACCTCGACACGGACGGTGACGGCGCGATCAGCGTGCAGGAGTACATCGCGGCGGTGCGCGACTACTACACGAACCCGGCGGAGGACACGCCCGGCAGCTGGCTGTACCCGAAGGCGTTGCAGCACACCTGACCTGCTCCGGAGGTCGGCGAGTGATCGGCATTCGCCCTCGCTCGCCTTGTACGCTTCGCGCCATGACCCGCCGTCCTCGGCAGACAGTCGCACTCACCGCCGACCTCGTCATCCTGACGATCCGCGGTGGTGTCCTGTGCGTGCTGACCGTGGAGCGCGGCAACGATCCGTTCGCCGGGCAGCTGGCGCTGCCCGGCGGCTTTCTCCGGGGCGAGGAGAGTCTCGACGAGACCGCGGCGCGTGAACTGGCCGAGGAAACCGGCCTGGATGCGAAAGATCTTCATCTCCAGCAGGTCGGGGTGTACTCGGCGCTGGGCCGCGACCCCCGGCGTCCCCGTGTCGTCACCTGTGCCTACCTGGCCATCGCGCCGAACTTGCCGCTGCCCGCTGCCGGGACCGACGCGCGTGCCGCCCACTGGATGCCCGTGGCCGACGTGCGGAGGCTTGGGCTGGCGTTCGACCACGACGAGATCCTGCGTGACGCCGTCGAGCTCGCGCGGGCCGAGTTGCAGTTCAGCACGATCGCGACGGCGTTCTGCGCCGAGGAGTTCACCATCGGTGAGCTGCGCGAGGTGTACGAGGCGGTCTGGGGTGTGGACCTCGACAAGCCGAACTTCCACCGCAAGGTCACCGAGTCCGCCGGGTTCGTCGAGGCTAGCGGAGGCAAGCGGTCCAGCCCGAACGGCAGGCCGGCCGCGCTGTACCGGGCCGGTGGCGCGGTGACGCTGTCGCCGCCGATGATGAGGCCGCGGCCGGCCGGCTCCTGAGCCCACCTGTTCATGTCAGTTTGACAATTGGCTTGTAATAACGGAGTCATGCCGTCAATCCACTTGATGTCGATCTGACAATAACCTAGTCTCGCGGTATGGCTGAGGACACGGAACCCGGTCGCGGTCGGCTCACCGCGGACGTCGTGTTGTTCACGAAGCAGGGAGGTGTGCTGGCGATTCTCCTGGTGCGGCGTGGAAAAGAACCCTTCCGCGACGCGCTCGCGTTGCCCGGTGGGTTCGTCGAGGCGGGGGAGCGGGTGGCCGACGCGGCGGTGCGCGAGGTCAGGGAGGAGACAGGGCTCGTGGTGGGGCTCGACCGGCTGAAGCGCTTCGGGCGCTACAACAGGCCGGGCCGAGATCCGCGCGGCGCCATCGAGAGCGTGGCCTTTCACGCCTACCTCGCGGGTGCGCCGGAACCGGTCGGTGGGGGCGACGCCGCTGCCGCCCGCTGGGTGGGACTCGAGGAGTTCTTCCACGCGGAGACCGCCGTCGCGTTCGACCACCGCGACATCGTCTCGGACGCCGTCTTCAAGCGATTCGGCTTTCGTCACCGCGTGGAATCCGGGCAGGATGTCCACTTTTCCGGTCAGTGACTGTCCACTTCGGAGCTACCGGCTGAGATGAGGGGGACGTTTGACGGCTGCCGCGCGGCACCGTTAGTCTCCTCCGCGCCGCGGGCCGTTGCCCCGCGATCCCTGGAACCACACCCACTTGCGGTGGGTGCTGTCTGCACCAGTTTTCACCAGAACGAACCGGCCGTTCGCGGGCTCGCCACCGCCTATTCGTCGTGCGTAGAAGCGGCCCGTGCTGGCGGGATCGCGTTGGGGTGAAACGATGATCGTGATTCTGACCGCGCTCGCGGTCGAGCAGGAAGCGGTGCTGGAACACCTGGTGGACGTGCGGGAGCACCGGCACGTCCAGGGCACGCTGTTCGACGTCGGCACGCTCGTCGGAAGGCCGGACCGGCAGGTCGCGCTGGGGGTGACCGGGCAGGGGACGCTCGCCGCCGCCACGCTCACCGAACGGGCCATCGCCGAGTTCTCGCCGGCCGCGGTGCTGTTCGCCGGGATCGCCGGGGCGCTGCGGGACAAGCTGCGCATCGGTGACGTGGTGGTGGCGACCAAGGTTCACGCCTACCACGGCGGCAAGAGCGAGGACGAGAACTTCCTGGCGAGACCGCGTTCCTGGGAGATCTCGCACGAACTGGAGCAGCTCGCGCGCAGGGTCCGCCGCACCCGCACGTGGTGCGAACCGCTCGCCCCGCCCGGCGAGGCCGAGGCGCCCGAAGTCCACTTCGAGGCGATCGCGGCGGGCGACGTGGTGCTGAACTCCCGGATCTCGCCGATCGCGAACCTGTTGCACCACAACTACAACGACGCCGTCGCGATAGAGATGGAGAGCGCGGGGTTCGCCTCGGCCGCCCACCTCGCGGGCCGGATCGGCACAGCGACCGTGCGCGGTATCAGCGACCACGCGGACGGCACCAAGGCCACCACGGACGCCGGGGGCAGTCAGCGACTGGCCGCGCGCAACGCGGCCGCGTTCGCCGTGGCGCTGGCCGCAGCGGTCCCCGACGAGACGACCTGGGTCCCGGCGGGGAAGGCGCCGAGGCCCGCCCCGCCGATCCGCAACCGGAACATCGCGTCGGCGGGCGCCACCGTCGGCCAGCAGAACGCCGTGAACAACGGCGCCTTCACCCTGAACCTGACGCGGGAGAACCGATGAACAATCCGCAGGGCGGCTGGTCACCCAACCCCGGCAACGTGGCGCAGGACGGCTCGACCGTCGGTCAGCAGAACGCCGTCAACTACGGCGAGACCACCATTCACCACACGTCGACCTACCACGTCAACAAGGGAGACCCGCCGCAACGGCGTTACGAGGTCGCGCGGAACTTCCTCGAGGCGGGCGTCTCGCGGATGGCGGAGCCGCTGTTCGAGGCGCTGCTGCGCGAGGACTACCGCACCACGGAATGTGCTTACTACTACGTGCTTTCCGTCCTGAGCGGACGTTCGTTCGGCGACGTGGACAGCGATCTCTTCCGCAAGGTTCACGAGGCGCGCAAGATCGCGCAGTCGCTGCCTCACGACGAATGGCAGCGGGCGCTCGCCCTGGTGTGGCGTCTCATGCGGGTCGTGCGCACCGAGGTCGAGGGCGAACACCACCGTGACGACACGCGTCCTGTTCCACGCGACGACCTGGAGGACGTGCTCGCCGAGTTCGGGGCGCTGCGCCCCGAACGGCAGGACGAGATCAACCAGCACCTGAGCTCGATCCAGCGCGGCGTGATGCAGGCGAAGCTCAACACCGCCTACGCGCACCGCGTCGTCAGTCAGCGGATGTCGGGCAACCGCGTGGCCCGCGCCTGGAAGTTCTTCGAGGCCGAACCCGCCCGCCCGCGCAGGTTCGAGGCGGCCGACACGCCGGCCGAGAAGAAGGCCTGGAACCACGCCGTCGCCGGCTGGCTCGTCGTCCTGCTCGGCGTGTTCGGGAGCTTCTCGGGTGCGCCGGCGGGCGTCCTCCTCGCCCTGCCGCTGGTGCTCGGCGGTGGCATCCTGCTGATCCACCACGGCGGGCGGCGCGACGGCGCAACGCTGTGGGCGCAGTTGCGGTCGAGCCAGATCAGTCCGGGCCAGAACCAGCCGGAGGCGCGGTCGCCGGGTCACTGGGTCCAGAGCGACTTCGTCAAGGAGGTCCACCGGATCGTCGACAGCCGGTTCAGCGACGCGCGCCCGCACGTCGCGGGCGACTGGCCGACCTACACGTCGGGTGTCAGGGCGTACCTCAAGCGGCGTCTCGTCGAGCTCTACGGCAACGCACGGGTCCAGGCGAGCGAGGTGAGCTGGCTCGCCTGGTGGCACGCCCGCCAGGTGGCCAAGGGCTGGAACACCTCCGACCTGACCCGGATCGACATCCGGCCTGCCGCGCGCGACGTGCTGCTCTTCCGCGTGGGCGTGGGACTCGCGATCGCGGGCCTGGTCGTGCTGATCGCCGCGGGCGCGGGCGGGGCCGCGGTCGTGATCGCCATCGCCGGCTACTTCGCCGCCAAGGGGTCGAAGCGGATCCTCGGCCTGAAGGCGATGAGCACGCACGCCCGTGCCTTCGACGACCAGCTCTTCGCCGAGGAGAACCAGGGCTACGAGGAGTGGGTCCGGCTGCTCGCCGATCGGCCGTCCGACAGCGAGATGGCGCGCTGGCTCGCGATGGACAAGATCTACCTCAAGAACGACCTCGTGCGCCGCAACCACCTGACCGCACACGACCTCGTGACCGACGTGGTCATGAACGAGGGCGCCGACGGTGCCAAGCGCGCCCGCGTGCTGCACGGCCCGCCGAGGTACTCGAAGTACGAGGTGCAGATCTTCCTGCTGACGCAGAGCGGTGTGCGGGAGATCCGGCTGGACCTGGACTTCCTCACGGGCGACGCCCGCAACGAACGCCGCACCGTGTTCCCGTACCAGTCCCTCGCCCACGCGCGGATGGTGGAGTCGGGGTTCCGCGCGACGCGTGGTGAAGGTGACGGCGTCAGGGAGGTGGAACGGCTGCGCGGCCACAAGTTCTGCCTCACCCTGGTGACCAGCCAGGAGATCACCGTCATCGCGGAGAACTTCCGCAGCGCCGACGACGCGGTGATCGAGGACGACACGGAGCTGTTCCTCGTTGCCTTGCAGACCTCGGGCATCGACTCCGGACTGCGGGTCCTGGAGACGGTCGCGGCCGAGGGCAGCGACTGGATCGCCAGGGACAAGGCCCGTCGTGCGCAGTGGGTGCAGGACTTCTACGAGTGAGAGAAGTGGGGCCGGACGCGACCCCCGTCGCGTCCGGCCCTGGTGCTGCCTCCGGAAGCAGGTGGGCACGCGGCCGCACCGCGACCCCGATCGCGGTGCGGCCGACCCTGCTTCCGGGGGCAGGCGGTGCGTGGGTCCGGCGCGACCCTGCAGCGCCGGCCCTCGGTCCCGTCGTCAGCTCGCCGCCCCTGCCGCGGCGCCTGACCCGACCGGTTCCCTCGAACCGTCCACTCAGGACTTGATGAAGTCCAGCAGGTCGGCGTTGATCACGTCGGCGTGCGTGGTCGGCATGCCGTGCGGGAAGCCTTCGTAGACCTTCAGCGTGCCGTTCTTCAGCAACGGCGCGGAAAGCAGCGCGGCGTCGGCGATCGGCACGATCTGGTCGTCGTCGCCGTGCATCACCAGGACCGGCACGGTGATCTTCTTGAGGTCCTCGGTGAAGTCCGACTCCGAGAACACCTTGATGCCCTCGTAGTGGGCCAGGGCCGAGCCCATCATGCCCTGCCGCCACCAGTTCGCGACCAGGGCCTCGCGCACCTCGACGCCGTCGCGGTTGAAGCCGTAGAACGGGCCGGTGGGCAGTGCGCGGTAGAACTCGGAGCGGTTGGCCGCGAGCTGGGCGCGCAGGTCGTCGAAGACCTCGACCGGCAGGCCGCCCGGGTTGGCCTCGGTCTTGAGCATCAGCGGCGGGATGGCCGCGAGGATCGCCGCCTTGGCGACGCGGGACTCGCCGTGGTTCGCGATGTAGCGGATGACCTCGCCGCCACCGGTCGAGTGTCCGATGTGGATCGCGTCGCGCAGGTCGAGGTGCTCGGTGACGGCGGCCAGGTCGGACGCGTAGTGGTCCATGTCGTGGCCGGTGCCGACCTGCGCCGAACGGCCGTGGCCGCGGCGGTCGTGGGCGATGACGCGGTAGCCCTGCTGCACGAAGAACAGCATCTGGGTGTCCCAGTCGTCCGACGAGAGCGGCCAGCCGTGGCTGAAGACGATCGGCTGACCGGTGCCCCAGTCCTTGAAGAAGATGTCCACGCCGTCCTTGGTGGTGATCGTCGGCATCGCCGTGCTCCTGTCTGGTCGTTTCTGTTGGGAGCAACTCTGCTGCGACCGTCACGGCCACAGGGTCTGTCACATGACTGGACCGGCGAGCCGACCGTCATGTGACGGTGACGGGGCCAGTCTCGTGCAGACCGCCGGTGATCGCAGGGGCGTCAGCGCGACGAGGACGCGCGCCGGAAACGGGCGGGCGACGTGCCGAGCGCCGCGCGGAACGCCTGGCTGAACGCCGATTCCGAGCGGTAGCCCACTTCGCGCGCCACCCGCGTCACGGAGTGGTTGGTGCGGGTCAGCAGGTCGGCGGCGGCCATCATGCGGATCGCCGTCAGCAACGTCGCCACGGTCGTGCCGGTGCGTGCGCTGAAGCGGCGCAGGAAGGTTGCGCGCGACATGGCGGCCTCGGCCGCCAGCCGTTCGATCGTCCACGCCTCACCGGGCTGTTCCAGCACCCCGGCGATCACCCGGCCGAGCACGTCGTCCCCCATCGCCGTCCACAGGCCCGGGGTGTCGAGCCGCTGGTCGGGGCGGCTGCGGAGGGTCATCACCAGCAACGCGTCCAGCAGCGCGGAGATCACCGCCTGCGACCCGGCGCCCGCGAACACGGCCTCCGCGCGCAGCACCTCGGCGAGTGAGAGCGCGGGTGGGTCCAGGGTCACGTGCACGACCGCGGGCATCAGCCGGAACAGCAACGCGCCGGTGCCCTGCTCGAAGCGGTAGTGGCCGCAGAACAGGTCGATCTCGCCGCCGGTGGACGTCACGACGTGCGCGTCGCCGTGGGGCAGGAGCACCATGTCGCCGGGCGAGAGGTCGATCGAGTACGTGCCGGAGGTGAGCGTGCAGGCGCCGTCGAGCAGCAGGTGGAACGGCACCACGCCGGGGCCGGACGCCGGGTTGTCCAGCGTCACGCTCCCGGCCAGCAGGCAGCGCACGTCGATCTCGCCCTCGGGCCTCGCCAACCGGACGAGCCCGCTCAAGCTGGTCACGCCGACATATAATCATAAAACATGACTTGATCCGATGCCGACGAAAATTGAGCCTTCAGAGTGTGGAGATCTCGATTGGCCCGGGTGATGCTCCCGCGGGAGCATCACCACCTCGGGAGGACCGGCCTGTGCCGCTGATCGGCCGCGAGCAGGACATCAGTGCCATCAGGGCGTACTTCGACACCGCCGGAGTGCGGGGTGGAGCCCTGCTCGTGAGCGGGGACGCCGGTGTCGGCAAGACCGCAGTCCTGGACCAGCTGGCCGCGCAGGAGAACGGCGCCCTCGTGCTGCGGGCGGCAGGCGCGCAGTTCGAGTCCGAGATCAACTACTCGACGCTCAACCAGTTGCTCTTCCCCCTCGGCGACGAGATGCCCCCGCTCGGCGAGGCGCACCGCACGGCGCTGAGGTGCGCGCTCGGGTACGACGTCGGCCCCGTCCCGGACCGGCTCGTCGTGTCGAACGCGGCCCTCATCTGGCTGCGCGCGGTCGCCAAGGAACAGCCGTTGCTGATCATGGTCGACGACCTGCACTGGGTGGACCGGGCGAGCGCCGAGGTCCTCAGCTTCGTCGCGCGGCGCCTGGTCGGCAGCCCGATCGTCTTCCTCGGCGCGTGCCGGACGGGCGAACGCGGGTTCTTCGGGCAGAGCGGCCTGAACGAGACGACGTTGTCACCGCTGGCCGTTCCGGCGGCCCGCGAACTCGTCAACACGAACTTCCCCGACCTGGCCCCGGCCGTGCGCCGGCGCCTGCTGGAGACCGCCGCCGGCAACCCCCTGGCGTTGCTCGAACTCCCGTCCGCGCTGGACGGCGAGCAGCGGTCCGACTTCACCACCCTGAGCGAGGCGCTGCCGCTGCCGGAACGCCTCCAGGGCATGTTCGGCGACCGCGTCCGGAGCTTGCCGGAGAAGGCGCGTCAGATGCTGTTGCTGGGCGCGCTCGCCGGCAACGTCGACTTCGCCCGGTTGCGGTCGGCCAACAACTACGGCTGCGTGCTCGACGACCTGGCCCCCGCCGAGGAGGCCCGGCTCGTCCACACCGCCCCGAACCGGCTCACGTTCCGGCACCCGCTGATCAAGGCCGCCGTCGTCGAGGCGTCGTCGGAGTCCGAACGGCGCTGGGCGCACGGCGTGATCGCGAACGCCGTGGACTCCCCGGAACGCCGCGTCCGCCACCTCGCCGAGTCCACCCTGGACCCCGACGAGGACATCGCCGCGCAGCTCGAACAGGCCGCGCACGCGTTGTCCAAGCGGGGTGACGCGCTCGGGGCGATCGGCGCGCTGACCAGGGCCGCCGAACTCAGCCCCGCCGCCCAGGCACGCGGCAGAAGGCTCGCGGAGGCCGCGTACATCGGCGCCGAGAACGGCGGCGAGATGGCCACCGCGACGAGACTCCTCGGCGACGCGCGGGAGACCGGCGTCCTCGAGACCCAGTCGCTCTACGCCGCCGCGGCCGCCGCGCACCTGCTGATCAACAACGACGGTGACGTCACCACCGCGTACCGGCTGCTCGCGGGTGCCGTCGAGGCCGGTGACCACGGCTTCGACGCCGAGGACCCGGTGCTGACCGAGGCCATGCACAGCCTGATGCTCATCAGCTGGTGGGTCGGCACAGAAGAAGCGGGCCGCCATCACCGCGCGCTGGTGGACAAGCTCGTGCCCGCGCCGTCGCCCGTCACGCAGGTGAACGCGGCGATCTTCGCGGACCCCGCCACGGCGACGGACGACGACACCGCCGCGCTCGACGAGTTGATCGACTCGGTCGACAACGACGAGGACCCCACCAGGCTCGTGCGCATCGGCACCGCCGCGTTGTTCGGCGACCGCCTGCACCTGCTGCGCGGCCCCGAACGCCTCCTCGTGCAGAACGCCCGCGAGGGCAACGGTCCCGCGCGGCGCTACATCGGCGCGCTCATCCACCTCGCCATCGACGAGTTCCACTCGGGACGGTGGGACGAGGCGTGGAAGCTCTGCGACGAGGGCATCGCCATGTGCGCCGAGCACGGGTTCAAGTTCTTCCGCTGGTACTTCGACTGGGTGCACGCGCTGATCGCGGCGGGCCGGGGCCAGGCCGCCGCCGCACGGCAGATCACCGAGACCTCGGTGCGCTGGGCGCAGGCGAACCGGGCGCTCGGCGTCACGTACTTCCTCCAGCAGGCCCGCGCCCTCGCCGAGATCGGCGCCGGTGACTTCCAGGCCGCCTACCAGTACGCGACGCGGGTGAGCCCGGCCGGTCAGCTCGCGCGGTTCCGGCCCACCGCGCTGTGGTCCGGGCTGGACCTGGTCGAGGCCGCCCTGCACACCGGACGGCGGGCCGAGGCCGAGCAGCACGCCGCCGCGATGGCGTCGGTCCGGCACGTCTCGCCCCGGATGCGGCTGCTCGCGACGGCCGCGGGCGCGTTGGTCTCGGCCGACGTCAAGGAGTTCGAGGACGCGCTGTCCGGTCCGGACCTCGACGTGTGGCCGTTCGACACGGCACGCGTGCGGCTCCTTTACGGCGAACGGCTGCGCAGGTCCCGTGACACCAGTGGTGCCCGTGAGCAACTCACGCTCGCGCACGACGTGATGACGGCCCTCGGTGCCGTGCCGTGGCGTGACCGCGCGGCCGCCGAACTGCGCGCGACCGGCATCACCCGGCAGGCGTCGGCCGCGGCGGACTCGCTGCTGACCCCGCAGGAACGCGAGATCGCCGAACTCGCGGGCAGCGGCATGACCAACAAGCAGATCGGCGAGAAGCTCTTCCTGTCGCACCGGACCGTCGGCGACCACCTGTACAAGATCTTCCCCAAACTCGGCATCACCTCCCGGGCGGCGTTGCGCGACGCGTTGACCTCGTACGACGAGCGGACCGTCATGTGACTGATGTTGTGCCCTCGGGTCCCGCGACACGCTGAGGGGCATGACTGAAGTCCATTGGCCGCCCGGCTGGGGCCCGGAGCAGTGCGACAGCTTCGTGAGCCACGAACGGCTCGTCGCGGCGGCGCCGGAGGCCCTCTTCGACCACCTCACGGCGGCGGGGGAGTGGCCGAAGTGGCAGCGCGGGACCACCGAGGTCCAGGCCGACGGCGAACTGGCGGTCGGCAGCGGGTTCCTCGTGGTGACGGCCCTGCACGCGCTCGACGGCATCGTCGGCGAGCTCGATCGTCCCGAACGGTTCGGCTGGATCGCCGTGAGCGACGGCCTGAGCTTCTACCAGTCGTGGCTGCTGCTTCCCGATCCCACTGGCGGCACCCGCGTGGTGTTCCAGGAGGCCTCCAAGGGCCCGTCCGCGACCCTGCGCGCCGCCGAACGACTCGAGCAGACGAAGGAGTGGCTGGCATCCCTCGATATAGTCAGGTATCGTGACTATCACGAAGGATGACTAGTTGGGAGTTCGTCATGATCACCACGCTCGACCACGAGGCCGTTTTCGAGCAGGCCTGGGCGAAGCCCGGCACCACGACCGTCGACCTGCCCGCCGTGCGGGTCAACGACGTGCTGCGCGAGCGCTACCGGGTCACCCCGCCGTTCGAGTACACGGGCACCCAGCTCTGGGACATGGAGGTCCGCAAGGCGAAGGCCCCCGACGTGTTCATCCCGACCGTCGTGATGCCGGGCGCCGAGAAGTTCCCGAGCGTCTGGCACGGCCAGGTCGAGGAGTTCACGCGGGTGTCCGAGCAGCGCCTGTGGGCGGACGGCGCGAAGACCGCGCGGATCATCGAGCACGTGCGGCTCGACCACGACCACCGCCGCGCGTTCTTCGTGGGCGACGAACGGTTCGAGGCGCCGGACGGCCGCGTGTTCACCGCGGGCACCGGCCAGCCGATCTTCCACGTCGAGCACTCGGTCGGCGGCACGGAGGCCGACCCGCTCAACCTGTGGAAGATCGTGAACCTCACCGACGAGGTCGACCCCGAGCTCGCGGCGGCGTTCGGCGAGATGGCGAAGGACCCCTACCTGCGGGTGTTCGTCGAGGTCCATCTGCGGGAGGTCCTCGGGCGCGAACTCGTCCGCCGCTAGGGTGGCCGGATGGTCACCCGCGCGGAACGCAACGCCTCGAACCCCGACCTGGGGGTCCTGTCGGGCCGCCTGCTGTTCGCCGTGCAGCGCGAACTGTTCAAGACCCTCGCCGAGCTGGGGTTCGGCGACCTGAAGCACCGCCACGGCGCGGTGCTCGCCTACCTGGACCCGGACGGGGTGCGCGCGACCGACCTCGCGCACCTGTCGGGTCAGCACAAGCAGATCGTCGGCACGCTGATCGACGAGCTCGAGACGCTCGGCTACGTCGAACGCAGGCCGGACCCGAGCGACCGCCGGGCGAAGCTGATCTGCCCCACCGGTCGCGGCCTCGCGCAGATGAAGGCCGCGGACCACATCATGGCCACGATGCAGGAACGGCACGCTGAACGCGTCGGCAAGGGCGAGTACACCCGCTTCAAGCGGATGCTCGTCGACATCACCGAGCACCAGCGCCTGGCCGGTCGGTCCACACAGGACTGACCGGCCGTTCCGCCTTGTGCGTCTAGGCGCTGTCCTGCAAGTTCGTCAGGTGGCAGGTGCGGGCGAGCGACCCGGAGACGGTGCCGCCGCAATGCCCTCATACCGGGCGTATTCGGGCTTTGCGGCGGTGCCGTCTCCGGGTCCCTCGGCCGCCACTGACGCCCGACGAGACTTACAGGACAGCGCCTAGGCGTTCGCGGCCTTCAGGATCACGTCGGCCACGAGGTCCGGCTGTGAGGCGAACACCGCGTGCGAGGCGCCCTCGACGCTGACGATCTCCGCGCCCGCCCGTTCCGCCATGAAGTGCACGGACGCCGCCGGGATGTTCCGGTCCGCCTCGGCGATGACGAACCAGCTGGGCAGTCCGCGCCACGCCTGCGGCCCCTCCGCCTCCTCGTTCAGCGCGGCGATCGTGATCGGCCGCTGCGTGATCGCCATCAGCGCGGCCTGTTCCGCGGGCACGTCCGCCACGAACTGCTGGTGGTACAGCTCCTGCGCCACGTAGGCGTCCTGCCCGCCGTCGGGCAGGTCGACCGTGCGCAGCGTCTCCCCGAGCGTGCTGCCGGGGAACTTCCCGGACAGGCTCGCGCCGCTCTCCCCGGCCTCGGGCGCGAACGCCGCCACGAACACCAGTGCCGTCACGTTCTCGGCACCGGCACCCGCCTTGCTGATGACCATGCCGCCGTACGAGTGTCCGACCAGGACGACAGGTCCCTCGATCGAGTCGACGAGCGCGCGCACGGCAGCGGCGTCGTAGGCGACTGAGCGCAACGGGTTCGCCGCCGCGACGACGCGGTGCCCCTCGGCCTGCAGGCGATCCGCGACCGGACCCCAGCCGCCGGACTCCGCGAAAGCTCCGTGTACCAGAACGATGGTGGGTTTCATGCCTTCCATCCTGATCGCGCCGGACGCGGACAGTGCCCGTCACATGACTGTCGTCCGACGGTGGGCGCGACGGTCGTTTTGACGACGGTCATTTGACAGACGCACGCACACCGCCTGGGGGAGCAGTGTTCAGGTCATCGGAACGGACTGTCCACGGAGGACATCATGACCAGCACGCTCGTCCAGCCCGGCGCCCCTGCGCAGCCGGTGACGAGAATCCCGCTCACCACGTTCGCCATCGGCTTCGGTCTCGCGGGCCTCGCCGGCGCGTGGAAGTCGGCGACCCCGGCGCTGGGCCTGCCGACCGCCGTGTCGCAGGTGTTCTACGCGGTGGCGGCGATCGCGTGGGTGTGGCTGATCGTCGCCCACCTCGTGCGCGGTGCCAGAGGTGAGGAACGGCTGATCGACCAGATCAGGCACCCCGCCCAGGGACCGGTCGCGTCGCTCGCCCCGGTCACCGCGATGCTGCTGGCCGCACAGCTCTACACGTACTCGCACACCGCCGGGTGGGCGCTCTACCTGCTGGCGCTGACCGGATCGGCCGCGCTGGTGGTCGTCGTGTTCGGCCGCTGGTTCGAGGGCGGGCTGGAGCACGAGGCACTGCACTCCGGCTACCTGCTGCCGACCGTCGCGCCCGGCCTCATCGGCGCCGACGTGGCCGCGAAGATGGGCAACACCGGCCTCGCCTGGGGCCTGTTCGCCACCGGCACGTTCTTCGGCATCGTGATGACGGGCCTCGCGGTGCAGCGGCACTCGTTCCGCGCCCCGCTGCCGGACGCGCTGGCCCCCACCGCGATGATCCTGCTCGCCCCGCCCGCCGTCGGTGGGCTCGCCTGGTTCACGTTGAACGGCCGCGTGATCGACCCGGTCGCGGACTCGATCGCCGGGGTCGGCGTGGTGCTGCTGCTGATGCAGATCGGCATGCTGCCCCGCTACCGCAGGCTGAAGTTCTCGATGGGCTTCTGGTCGTTCACCTTCCCGCTGGCCGCCGCGGTCTCGCTCACCGAGCAGTGGCTCGTCATCGCCCAGCCGGAGGGGTGGCGCTGGATGACGGGCGTGTTGCTGGCCGCCATCACGGTGTTCATCGGCACCATCGGGTGGCGGTCGATCCCTGGATTTAGTCACAAATCATGACTATCATAAATCTATGACTACTTCAGTGGAGCTGACCCGCTTCCGGGTGGCGCCGGAGAACGTCGAGGCGCTGCTCGCCGCCCGTCCGGGCATGATCGCCGACTTCGAGGCCGACCGCGAGGGCTTCCTCGGCGCCCGGCTCGTGCGGCTGCCGAACGACGAATGGCTCGACATCGTCGAATGGCGCTCGTCCGAGGACTACGCCGCGTCGAGCCGGAAGGGCCCGAACCGGCCGGGCATCAAGGCGTTCTTCGCCGCGATCGACTCACTCGTCAGTGCGGAAGAAGGCGTGCTCTCCGAATAGGGGAGTGCGATTTCAGAAGGAGACAGCTGTGTTGCAGGCACTCAGCTTCGGCATCTCGGTCGCGCCGTCCGTCGACATCGACGAGAACAGAGCGGTCGTCGCGGCGGCCGAACGGTCGGGGCTCGACCTCGTCGGCGTCCAGGACCACCCGTACGTGGCGGACTACCTCGACGCGTTCGCGCTCATCGGCGACTTCATCGCCCACACCAGGAAGATCTCGTTCTTCCCCGACGTCGCGAACCTCCCGCTGCGGCCCGCGCCGATGCTCGCCCGCCAGGCGAGCGCGCTGAGCCGCCTGTCGGGTGGCCGGTTCCACCTCGGCCTCGGCGCGGGTGGCTACTGGGACGCGATCACCAAGCTCGGCGTGCCGCGCCGCAGCCCCAAGGAAGCCCTTGCGGCGCAAGCGGAAGCGATCGAACTCATGCGTGCGCTCTGGCAGCCGCGCCAGCACGTGACGACACAGGGCGACTGGTACTCGGTGGAGCGGCTGACGTCGCAGCCGCCCGGTCCCGGCGGGGTCGAGATCTGGGTCGGTGCGCAGGGTCCGCGCAGCCTCGCGCTCACCGGGCGGGCCGCAGACGGTTGGGCCGCACCGATTCCGTCCTACCTGCCCTACGAGAAGTGGGCCGAGAGCAACGCCCTGATCGACCAGGCTGCTCTTGAGGCCGGTCGTGAACCGGGGGAGGTGCGCCGGATCGCTCAGCTCGTCGGCACGATCACGGACACACCCGGATCCGTTGACCTGCAAGGGTCCGCGCCGATCCGCACGGATGCGCAGGGCTGGGCGGACGTGCTGACCAAGCTCGCGATGCAGTCGTTCACCGGGTTCGTGCTGTGGCCGGAAGCCGATGCCGCCGACCAGGCGCACCGGTTCGGCGAAGAGGTCGCGCCCGTCGTGCGCGTCCGGTTGGACTGAAGTACCGAACGAGAAAGCCGGGCGCCCTTCCGGGCGCCCGGCTTGGTTCTCGCGGTGATCAGGCGGCGGGAACGGCCTGGATCTCCAGCGTCACGTCGGTCGCGTCGCCGATCAGCAGGGGGCCACCGGGCAGGGAAGCGTTCCCGTTCACGCCGAACGCCTTGCGGGAAACCCTTGTGGTGGCGTGGAATGCGAGTCGGAACGACCCGAAGTGGTCGGTGCCGGAACCCAGCGGGTAGAGATCGAACTCCACAGGTTGGGTGACGCCGCGGAACGTCAGGTCACCGCGCAGTGCGAAGCGCTCGCCGTCCGCGATCAGCTCGGTCGACGTGAACGACGCGCTCGGGTGGTTCGCGACGTCGAAGTAGTCGGCGGAGCTCAGGTGCTCGTCCCTCGGCGCGATGCCCGTGTGCAGCGACTGCGTGCCGATCTGGGCCGTGACGGTGGACTTCTCCGGATCCTCGGCGATCTCGACGGTGCCGGAGATGTCGTCGAACGTGCCCTTCACGCGGCCGGCGACGAAGCGGGTGGAGAAGGTGACAGAAGAGTGGGCGGCGTCGATGACGTAGCTGCCGGCCGGAAAGGTGATGTCCATCATGGGTTCCTTTGTCTGCAAGGTCTACTTCGGACTACTTCTGGTAGGACGCGACGACCTGAGCGAGCAGGGTGCCGAAGTCCATGTCGAGGGCGCCGTACACCTCGCCGGCGACCTCGCGGGCGTTGTCGGCGAGGATCTCGACCATCAACGTGGCGTAGTCGCTGACGATGACGCCGGCCTGCTGCATGCGGGCGATGCCGGCTTCCCGCTTGGTGGCGGAGAAGGTGCCGGACGCGTCCACGGCGACGTAGGTCTGGTAGCCGTCGGCCAGGGCGGCCATGGCCGGGAACGCGGCGCAGACCTCGAGGCTGATGCCCGCGATGATCAGCTTGGTCGCTCCGGTCGCCTGCACGGCGGCGCGCACTCGTTCGTCGTGCCAGGCGTTGACGGTGGAGCGGTCGTGGATCTCCTGCGATTCCGGCAGAACCGCGAGCAGTTCGGGAATCGACGGTCCCCACATGCTCGTCGCGGCCGTCGTGGTGTGGATCACCGGCACGCCCAGGGCCCGAGCGGCCTTCGCGAGCCCCACGACGTTGTGCTTGAGCTCGTTCACCGTGATGTCCCGGACGCCCGTGAACAGGCCGACCTGGTGGTCCACGAGAAGGACGGCGGCGTTGTCCGCGGTGAGCTGCTCCAGGAACGGGTTCATCTCGGTCTCCCCTTGCTGTTGTCATGAACTTGGATAGTCACAAAGCTTGACTATCACGATACATGACTTATTGTTGGGGGCAAGAGCAACACCGGGAGCAAGAGCCCAAGGGGCAAAAGGGGTGAGTGAAGTGGGACAGCGCACAGCAGCGGCCGTCGTGTCCTCCGCCGGAGCGGACTTCGTCCTGCGCGACGTCGAGCTGGACGAGCCGGGACCGGGCGAGGTGCTCGTCCGCGTCGAGGCCACCGGCATGTGCCACGCGGACCTGGCGGCGCGCGACGGCGACTTCCCGTTCCCGCTGCCCGGCGTCGTCGGTCACGAGGGCGCGGGCGTGGTCGAGCGCGTGGGCGAGGGCGTCGTGTCGCTGCGCCCCGGCCAGCGGGTCATGCTGACGTTCGACTCGTGCGGTCACTGTGCTGCTTGTGTGGCAGGCATTCCTTCGCAGTGCGCGGAGTTCCTGCCGCGCAACTTCACCAACGGTCCTGAGAACCTGACGCTCGACGGCCGGCGCCTGCACGGCGGCTTCTTCGGCCAGTCGTCGTTCGCCGGCCACGCCCTCTCGACCGTGCGCAACACCGTCGCCGTCCCGGACGCGGCCGCGGACCTGCCGGCCGAGGTGCTCGCCCCGCTCGGCTGCGGCATCCAGACCGGCGCGGGCGCGGTGCTGAACGTGCTGAAGCCGGTGGCCGGCGGCAAGATCGCCGTCTTCGGTGCCGGTGTGGTCGGCCTGTCCGCGGTGATGGCGGCCGCGCTGCTGCCGTTGTCCGAGATCGTCGTGATCGACGTGCACGAGTCTCGTCTGGACCTGGCCCGCAAGCTCGGCGCGACCCAGGTGATCAACGCCCGTTCCGCGGATCCCGTTGCTGCTCTGAAGGACCTGACCGGCGGCGGTCCCGGCTACGTGGTGGAGAGCAGCGGCGTGCCCGCGGTTTTCGTGCAGGCGTTGAAGAGTCTGCGCATCGGCGGCTCGGCGGCGATCGTCGGCGTGCCCCCGTTCGGCGTCACCGCCCCGGTCGACGTCGCCGACATCGTGAACGACAGCAAGCGCGTCTTCGGCGTGGTGGAAGGCGAGAGCAACCCGCCGGTCTTCCTGCCGCTGCTCGCCGAGATGGTCGCCGACGGCCGGATGCCGGTGGGCGAACTGGTGGAGACGTTCGCCCTCGCGGACGTGGAGAAGGCGGCCGACGCGATGAAGTCCGGCCGAGTCGTCAAGCCCGTGGTCATTCCCTGAGGGAGCAGCGATGAACGAGGATCTCCGCAAGGCGCACGACCTGCTGGCGAGCATGGGTGACCTGGTGCCCCCGCCGGACGGCCGTCCCGAGCACGTCCGGCACCGCGACGCCTACCGGCTGTGGAGCGACCAGTTCCCGGTCCCCGCAGGCACGGTCGTGACCGACGCGCCGGGCTTCGCGGGCCTCTCCGTGCGCACCGCGGCCAGCGACCCTTCGCGGGCGATCCTCTACTTCCACGGCGGCGGCTACACGGAGGGCTCGGCCCACGGCCACCGCGAGGTCGCCTCGCGCCTCGCCACCGGCGCCGAAGCCGTGGTGCACCTCCCGGACTACCCGCTGGCGCCGGAGAACCCCTTTCCTGCAGCCGTGCACGGCGCCGTCGAGGCCTATCGGCTGTTGCTCGACTCCGGCCTGCCCGCTTCCCGCATCGGCGTCGGCGGGGACTCGGCCGGCGGTGGGTTGGCCCTGTCGCTGCTGGTCTTTCTGAAGGAGCTGGCACTTCCGCTGCCCGCGGCCGTCGTGGCCGTGTCGCCGTGGACCGACATGACGCTGACCTCCGACACGTTCCGGACGCTCGCCGCTCGCGACCCGTTCGTGTCCCGTGAGGCTCTGACCTTGTTCGCCCAGCGCTACCTGCGGTCGGAATGCCTGCTGGACCCGTTGGCCTCACCGCTGTTCGCGGACCTGGCCGGCCTGCCGCCGCTGTTGATCGAAGTGGGGTCGGAAGAGGTGCTCCTCGACGACTCCCGCAAGTTGTACGCGCGGGCCCGAGAGTTCGATGTGGACGCTCGGCTCGTGGTGACCGAAGGGGCGCCGCACATCTGGCAGCACTTCGGGTCCTTTCTGCCTGAGGCTCGCGAGTCGCTCGCTCGCATCGCCACGCATTTCCGTTCTCACATCCCTGCTTGAAAGAGGATTCTTCTCATGTCTTCCAAGATTGCCTACGGGTCCGAGCCGTCGCAGTTCGGTGTGCTGCACCTGCCGGACGGGTCCGGGCCGTTCCCCGTCGTGGTGATGGTGCACGGTGGGTGGTGGGCCGCCATGTGGGACGACACCGCTGTGCAGCCGTTGATCTCCGACCTGGTGGGGGAGGGGTGTGCGGTGTGGAGCATCGAGTACCGGCGGATGGGGGAGGCCGGGGCCGGGTGGCCCGGGACCTTCTCGGACGTTGCTCGTGCGGTGGATTTCGTCGGGTCGCTTGACGCGCCTTTGGATCTGACTCGGGTTGCTGTTGTCGGGCACTCGGCTGGTGGGCACTTGGCTACCTGGACTGCGCATCGCGGGGCGTTGCCTGGTGGAGTGGTGGGGGCTCAGCCGCCGGTTCCGTTGGTTGGTGTTGTGTCCATTGCTGGTGTGCTCGACCTGGTTGCTGCTGATTCGGCTCAGTTGGGGACTGAGTTGGCTGATTTGAGCGGGGAGCCGCCTCGGGGGGCGCCTGGGCCTTCCGGGCCTGATTTCTGGCCGGTTGTCGCTGCTGGGGTCGGGGCTGGGATGACTCGGTTCCTGGTTGGGGTTTCGGCTGTTGCGGATCCTGAGTTGTACGCGTTGGTTTCTCCGGTGGAGATGGGGGATGCCGGGGTTCCCGTGTTGGCTGTGCACGGGTCTGCGGATGAGGTGATTCCTGCTGAGTTCAGTCGGACTTATGCTGCTCGGCATGCGTTGGGGGAGTTCGTGGAGTCGCCTGGTGGGGATCACTTCAGCGTGATCGAGCCTGACTCGCATGCTTGGTCGGTGGCTCGGAAGTGGTTGGCGGACAAGCTTTCGTGAGGTGGTTGTACGTCGCCAGTGCGGTGGTCGTGCAGACCTGGACGAGCTTTGGTGTGGTGAGCCAAGAAGAGGGCCGCCTCGCCTTTGGCATTTCCGTCGTGCCTTGGGGTGGCTCGGTTGTGGACGTGGCAGCGTAGCTGAACGGACCGCGGCGATCTGGTGGATCGCCGCGGCCCGGTCGTGGAGGTCAGAGGGTGATGATCACGCGGCCTGCCGCGCCCGTGCGTTCGGCCGCGTCCTGGGCGTCTGCGGTCTGGTCGAGGGTGAAGCGTTCGGCGATCGGGTAGTGGAGGTCGCCTGCGGCCAGGGCGGCGGTGAGGTCGCGGGCCGCGTGGTCGTTGGCCTCTTCCGGGAAGTCGTCGTTGCTGAGGTACTGGACGGTGATGTTCTTGAAGGCCAGCAGCCAGTAGGGGAGTGGGGCCTCGGGGTCGCTGGTGGCGTAGGTCGCGATTTCGCCTTGGTACTTCAGGATTTCGACGTCGAACGCGGCGTTGCCCGCCAGGTCGATCTCGGCCACGCGGTCGACGCCGTCCGGGGCGATGGCCTTGATCTGGGCCACGGCGTCGCCGGTGTCCAGGCGGATCACGTGGTGGGCGCCTGCGGCCAGGACCTCGTCCACCTGGTCGGCGTGGCGCACGGTGGCGAGGACGGTGGCGCCGCCTCGGCGGGCCACGGCGAGGGCTGCTCTGCCGACGCCGCCGAGCGGGCCGGTGATCAGGACGGTCTTGCCCGCTACCGGGCCGCTCGCGAAGACGGCGCGGTGGCCGGTGATGCCCGGGATTCCGACGATGGCGGCCTGTTCCAGGTCGACCTCAGGCGGAAGTGGGACGGCGTGGGCCGCCGGGACGACGACGTACTCCGCCGCCGTCCCGAACGGGCGGTAGGACTGGGCCAGGTAGACCCAGACTCGTTCGCCGATGCGCGTCGCGTCCACGCCGGGGCCCGTCGCGTCGATGGTGCCCGCGCCGTCGCCGTGGGGGATGACTCGCGGGTACGTCATCGTGGAACCCCAGTAGCCGCGGCGTTTGCCCACGTCGCCCACGTGCACGCCGGAGACTGCGACCTTGACTCTGACCTCGTCCGGGCCCGGTTCCGGGAGGGAGACCTCGCCCACCTCGAACACCTCGTGGGCGGGTCCCTGCTTCTCGTAGTAGGCGGCGCGCATCGCTGGACTCCTCTGACTCGTCGGATGTAGTAACTGTACTTGATAGTCACTAATCCTGACTAGTTCTAGAGGCAGAGGTAGCTGGAGTTCACCTTCGGGTCGCCGTGGACGTAGCGCGACGTGCGGGGGTGGAGGCAGAGGTCGCGGCGGGTGTCCGCGGTGGCGGCGGGCAGGGTGGTGGGGGCCTTGCCCCGTTCCACCCAGTCGACCAGCGACTTCAGCGGGTCGGTCGGCTGGGGGCCGTTGCCGCCCAGGCAGTGGTCGACGCCGGGGGCGGTGAAGAGGCGGTAGAAGTCGTTGACGTTGCCCATGCGGCGTTCCACCTGCACGCGGTACGTCAGGGTGCCGCCCGGTGGGATGAGCTGGTCGTTGGTGCCCACCCACGTGATCAGCTTGCCGCCTGCCCGGCGGAACGCGGACAGGTCCGGGTTCGAGGTGCCGATGGAGCTGTCGAACTCGCGCACGGACTGGCGAAACAGGTCGCGGAACTGGGCGTAGGTCAACGACGACGTGTCGAAGCCCGGCTGCTTCAGCAGGAAGTTCTGCACCCAGAGCTGGGCCACCGGGAAGCCGGGGGTCGAGAAACCGGGGAGCGGGAAGCCCGGGATCGTGCCCGCGAGCCACACCGGGTCGGCGCCCTTCGGCAGGCCCGGCCAGAGGCTGCGGCCGCGCTCGTCGGTCGGGCCGTCCCAGATCTTGCGCATCACGTCGGCGTCGGCCTTCGACACGGTCACTTCCGCACCGTCGCACAGGATCTTCGTGCCGATCAGCCGGCGCGGGTCGTAGCCGCACCGGTCCGGGCGGTCGACGATCCGGTTCGTCACGCCGTCGGAGGCGTCGCACGCGTCGACGGCGGCCTGCCGGAACGCCTCCAAGACGCAGTTGCCGATGATGTGCTTGTCGTTGTACTGCACGGTTTGCGGCCAGAGGGTGGCCACGGCGAACTGCGACCAGTTCACGGCCGGGGCGACGGCCAGCACGCCGTCGTAGTCGCCGGGGAAGTTCTGGGCCTCGGCGTAACCCTGGCGGCCGCCGGTCGAGCAGCCGTTCCAGTAGGAGTAGGTGGCGGAACGCTGGTAGTGCTTGCGCACCACCTGCTTCGCGAGGACGGCCGCCTCGTGCACCGAACGCGTCGCGAAGTTCGTCAGCAGGGTCTGGTCGAGCTGACCGTTCTTGACCGCCCAGCTCGCGTTCAGGCCGTCGAGCACGCCCGCGTCGGTGGTCACGGCCGCGTAGCCGTCTTGGAGCGCCTTCAAGAACGGGGCACCGGTGTCGCCGGCGGCGTAAGCGCTGCCGCCAACGCCCTGCAGCCGCCCGCTCCAGGTCTGTGGCAGGCCGATGACGACCTTCACGTGGTCGTCGGTGTGGGTGAGCGTCACGGTGATCTCGCAGTGCGCGTCACGGCTCACGGCGTCCACGGACTCGATCTTCGCGCCGGCCGGGGCGGTGACCGCCACCGGTGCGCAGCCCGGCGTGGCGGCCGAGGCCGGTGCCAACGGGGTCAGGCCGGTCAGGAGCAGCGTTGTGGCCAACAGCTTCGTCAGTCGTCTCACGCCGCGCGACGTTAGGTACGAGGGCCCGGCGGTCGCGCCCGTCAGGTGACGGTGCCCGTGTACGTCACTGGACCGGGTGACAGACTGCCGCGCATGCGCGAGGTGGGGAACAGACGCTACCGGCTGGTCCGGGAGCTGGGGCGGGGCGGCATGGGGGCCGTGTGGCTCGGCCAGGACACGGTCCTCGGCCGCGACGTCGCCGTGAAGGAACTGCTGCTGCCCGGCAACGTTCCCGACGGAGAGCGCGCGGTCTACCAGGAACGGGTGCTGCGCGAGGCGCGCATCGCGAGCCAGCTGCAGGACCCCGCTGTCGTCACGGTCTACGACCTCATCTCCGAGGACGGCCAGACGTTCATTGTGATGGAGCTGATCAACGCTCCCACGCTGGAGTCGCTCGTCGAGAAGTCCGGCCCGCTCACCACCCGCGCGGCCGCGACGCTCGCCGGGCAGCTGCTGGCGGCCCTCGAAGCGGCGCACGAGTCGGGCGTGGTGCACCGGGACGTCAAGCCCGGCAACGTGATGGTGCCGGGCAGGGGCACCGCGAAGCTCACCGACTTCGGCATCGCCCAGTCCGTCGACGACCCCAGGCTGACCGCCACCGGCACGTTGATCGGCTCGCCCGCCTACATGTCCCCGGAACGCCTCGCGGGCGGCGACGCCTCACCCTCGTGGGACCTGTGGGCGTTGGGCGCCACGCTCTTCTTCGCCGTGGAGGGCCGCGGCGCGTTCGACCGCCCCACCACCTCGGCGACGATCCTCGCGGTGATGAGCGAACGCCCGGTGCCCAAGGTCCTCGGCCCGCTCGGCGACCTGATCCGGGGCCTGATGGACCCGGACCCGGCACGCAGGCCCAGCGTCGCCCAGGCGCACAAGCTGATCGAGCACGCCCTGGTCGTCGCCGAGCTCTACCCGACCCGGCCGACCGTCCACACCGGACCCGTGGTGGACGGTCAGCCCACCGTTGCCGGTCCGATGCTCAGGCCCGACCTCCCGAAGCCGAACGGCACCACCGGTGGAGGCACGTTCGGGCCGCCGCCCACGTCCGGGCCGGTGGTGATCGGCCAGTTCGCGCCCGCCCCGTCCGTGCACGTGCCGCCGCGCCGCAAGCGTTCGGTCGGGATGTTCCTGTCGGCGGTGCTCACCCCGTTGTTCCTCGTCGGCGCGCTGGTGCTGCTGTACTTCACCGTGTTCAAGCCGATGATCGACAACATCGGCCTCGGCGGCATCGGCGGCCTCGCCCCCGGTCCGGCCAGCACCGCCGCCATGCAGCCCGTGCTGACGCTCGGTCCCGACGGCGACCTGAAGCACGACTCGCTGTGGTCGGTCCCCGACGCCTGCCTCAACTGGACGCCGGCCAAGGACGTGCGCAAGATCGAGATCAAGGACCGCGTCGGCTGCTACGCCGAGCACGAGACCGAAGTGCTCGACACCGTGCTGGCCAACACCGAGATCGAGAAGGACGTCCCGTACCCCGGTGTCGAGGAGCTGACGAAGATCGGCGGCACCGGGTGCACGAAGACGTTCCTGTCCGACGAGGTGACCGGGCAGGACAAGGAGAAGACGCTGCGGTACTGGGTGATCATCCCGACCGCCGAGGCGTGGAAGGTCAAGACGGAGAACGGGTACCGCAGCTCGGACCGGCTGATCTACTGCTACGTCGGCAAGGCGGACGGCTCGAAGCTGTTCGAGCCGCTCATGAAGGACTGACGAGCCACTCCCGCAGGTCGCGGTAGGAGTCGTGCAGGGCGCCGGGCCGGAGGAGTTCCGGACGTTCGAGTACCCGATGGTCTGGCACCCGCGGCTGAGCACGGACCCGGCCCACCGCTGGGTGCGCTCAGTGCTGCTGCACGCGGGCGCGCAACTCGGGTGACGGCGCCTCGACGGCGAGCGGCACGCCGTTCGGCAGGATGTACAGGACCTCCAGCACGAGCGGGACGTCACCCTCGTTGAGTCCGATGTGGACCTTGTCGGCGCCGGGCCACTCGACGATCACCGCGCCGGTTTCGTAGGTGTGGCGGTGGTCGCGTTCCTGGTGGGTGAGGCGGCCCTCGACGAGTTTCCCGACGAGCAGGCCCTGGTGGTAGTGCCAGCCGGTGTCGCCGCCGGGGGCGATCGTGACTTCGCGGAACAGCAGTCTGGTGCCGGTGACCCGATCCGTGTGTTCCCACCTGATCCTGCCGGAGACACCTGCGCTCATGCCTTCCACGACAGCACAGGCGCCGGGTTCGCGACGGGGTTGGTGCCCGCGCGGGCAGGGAACGACGTGCGGCCGGGCAGGCCCGGCCGCACCACGCTCAGTCCTCGACCGCGATCGCCGACGCCGGGCACACCGCCGCCGCGTGCCGCACGTCCGCGAGCCGTTCGGCCGGCGGGCTCGCGTCCAGCAGGTCGACGAGACCGTCGTCGTCTCGCTGGTCGAACACGTCGTCCGCCGCGAGCACGCACTGCCCCGCGCCGACGCACTTCCCCTGGTCCACCACTACCTTCACGGCTGCTACCTCCAGGTCACGGGCAGTTCGGCGACGCCACCGGTGAGCGTCGCGCGGACCTGCAACTGGTCGAGTTCCTTGGCCAGGCGCATCTCCGGCAGGCGCTGGGCCAGCGCGCGGAACACCACGCGCAGTTCGGTGCGGGCCAGCGAGGCGCCGATGCAGAAGTGCGCGCCGTGGCCGAAGCCGAGGTGCGTCCTCTCCGGACGGTCGGGGTTGAACTCCTCGGCCTCGGAGTAGACGGTCACGTCGCGGTTGGCGGCGTTGATCGACAGGACCAGCGCGTCGCCGGCGTGGATCGTGACGCCCGCGAGGTCGACGTCCTCCTTGGCGTAGCGCAGCAGGCCGAGGTCACCGGGGGCGCCGAGGCGCATGACCTCCTCGACCACCGCGTCGACGCGGCCGTCCGGGTCGGCGACCAGGGCGTCCCAGCGGGAGCGGTCGGTGAGCAGGAACAGCACGCCGAGGCCGATGCGGTTGACCGTGGTCTCGTGGCCCGCGAACAGCAGGCCGACGCACAGGCGCACCATCTGCACGTAGTCGAACGACTCGTCCTCGGCCTGCGCGCGCACCAGGTCGGAGATCACGTCCTCGCCGAGCTGGCCGCGCTTGCCCTCGACGAGCCCGACCATGTAGCGGAAGAACTCCTCGCGGGCCTGGTGGGCCTCCTCGCCGATCTCGGTGCTGGCCATGCGTTCGGACAGCGACGCGAACAGCTCGTTGTCCTCTTCCGGCACGCCGAGCAGGCCGCAGATCATGGCCACGGGCAACGGGAACGCGAGCCCGCGGTGCAGGTCGACCACGCCGGTCTCGGCGTGTTCCGCGATCAACGTGTCGAGGCAGGCGTCGACCAGGCGTTCCATGTTCTCGCCCAGCATCCGCATCCGCTTGGCCGAGAACGCCGGCGTGAGCAGGCGCCGCATCCGCGTGTGGTCGGCCTCCTCGGTCGCGTACTCGCCGGTCGGGCCGTCCTGCACGGCCGAGGTCGAGATGCGCGACGCCTTCTCCGGTTCCGGGTGGGAACGGCCGAAGCGCTTGTCGCCCAGCAGCAGCTTGACCTCCTCGTACCGGGTCACGAGCCACGCCGGGTCGCCCGCGGGCGTGGTCACCGGCGCGATCGGCGCCTCCCGCCGCAGGACCTCGTAGAGCGGGGCGAGATCGAGGACGTTCGGCCTGGCCAGCGGCAGCTGCAAGCGCTCTGCGTCAATGCTCATGCACCGAACGTAGCGCTAAATGGCAGATGGTGCCAATAAATGTGCTCGGTCGTGTGGTTGAATCGCCCGATGACGGACGTTGTGACGCAAAAGCCGCGCCGGGGTCGGCCGCCGGTCAGCGATGAGCAACGTCAGCGTCAGCGCCTCGACCTCTCCCGGCACGCCGTGCGCCTGTTCGCGGAGCAGGGCGTCGCGGCCACATCGGGGGAGCAGATCGCGCAGGCAGCGGGGGTCTCCGAGCGCACGTTCTGGCGCTACTTCCCGCAGAAGGAAGCCTGTGTCGAACCGTTGCTCACCAAGATGGTCGACGCGTTCTGCGCGGTCGTCCGGGCCTGGCCGCGCGAACTCGAACTGATCGACCACCTGCGCGAGGCCTACACGCCGTTGCTCGACGCCGCCTCCGACGAGGACATCGAGGCCGTCCTCGCGGTGGTCCGCCTGACCCAGAACGAACGTGCGTTGCGCGCCGCGTACCTGATGCTGCGCGAACGGGCGGAGGACGCGCTCGCGGACGTGCTGGCCCGGCGCGCGGGGATGGCCAGGGACGCCATCGAGGTGCGGGTGCAGGCCGCCGCGATGAGCGCGGTGCTCAAGGTGGCGACGGATGACGTCGCGAAGGCTGCTGCGGACGGGGTGACCAGGGCCACCCTGGAGGGGCATCGCGAGCAGATCGCCGCAGCACTGCGAGGGCTCTCGCAGATGCTGTAGCCGGTCAGTCCCCGAGGAACAGGAAGATCGTCGTCACCAGCGTCACCCAGAGCACCAGGCCGAAGACACCGGCCAGGATCATGCCGTTGGCCGCCGCCCGCCACGCCCCGGCGGCGCCGGTCCTGATCAGCGGACCGGCAAGCGCCGCACCGAGTGCGATGAAGAAGAAGGCGGCGAGCTCGACGCCTGCCCAGTTCGCCGGCAGGGCGGCGGTCACCAGACTCGTCACGGTCAACGCCAGCAACAGTGCGACGACGGCGAACCCGCTCGCCGCGGCGACGCGGGCGCTCACGGCACCGACAGGTTCGACAGGGCGTACGCGACCAGGATGAAGAACGCGATCAGCAGCACCACGCCGAACGTGCCGCCGATGATCAACCCCGTGCCGAACGCCCGCCACGGTGCGGGCGACCGCACCTTCAGCACGACCCCGGCCACCACCGAACCGAGCGCGATCCAGACGAACGCGTAGGCGTACTGGCCGCCCTGCCACCCGAGCGACTCCAGCGCGTCGTTGCGCATGGCCAGAAAGGTGAGCAACAACAGCCCGAGAGTGGTGGCGAAGCCCGCCACTCCCGCCCCTGTGTGACTTTTGGTGTCGTTCACAAGTCGAGAGTGCCGCTACCGGCCCGAACGGGCATCGGTACAACTACTCACCTGCGGCTCAGCGCCTCGACCCGTGCCACCAGAGCGTGCGCGACCGAGTCGAAGCCCTGCTTGACGTACGCACCCTGCGCCGCGAACACCGCGTCCGCGTACTTGCCGGTGAACATCTCGAACGTCCGGTAACTGCACCGGTCCGCACCGAGCGGCGTGATCACCTGGTCCCGCACGCCGAGCAGCCCCGGGAACGTCTCCCCGGTGTCGTAGCGCAGCAACGTCGGCGGCGCCACCACCCGGATGAACTCGCGGCTCAAGAACGTCCCCTCCCCGCCGTCGGGCCGGGGCAACGTGAGATCGATCGGCGAACCGACCTCCAAAGTAGTGGACACCGCCAGGGTGTAAGGATTCCACTGTGGATAGTGCGGGTAGTCGAGCAGCACGTCCCACACGAACGCGGCCGGTGCCGGGATCTCCACCACGACGGACTCGATGAGATGACTCATGCCGGCATGTACTCCCCGCCGTTGACGTCCAGCACCGCGCCGGTCACCTCGGAGGCCAGGCGCGACAACAGGAACAGCACGGCACCGGCGCACGCGTCGTCGGTCGGGATGCGGCCCAGCGGGTTGCGGGCGGCGATCTCGTCGTAGACGTCCTGCTCGGTGATGCCGCGCGCCTCGGCGGTGAACTTCAGGTAGAAGCGCACGCCCGGGCCGTCGAGCCAGCCCATCACGGCCTGGTTGGCGCGGATGCCGTGCTCGCCCAGTTCCAGCGCCAGGAACTGGGTCGCCGTCGCCATCGCGGCCTTCGCCACGGCGTAGCCGCCCTCGCCGCGCATCGGCTTGCGGGTGGTCATCGTGCCTACGTTGACGATCGACCCGCGCCCGGCCGCCTTCATGTGCGGCACGACCTCGCGCGTCACGTTCATGGCGCCGAACAGGATGATGTCCATCGAGCGGCGGACGGCCTTCTCGGGCGTGTCCAGCAGATCGAACCAGCCGGGGTGGCCGAACGCCGAGTTCACCAGGCCCGTGATCGTGCCGAAGCGGTCGACGGCGGTGGAGACCAGGTGCGCCACCTCGTCCGGGCGGCGGACGTCGCACTGCACGCCGATCGCCTCCCCTCCGGCCGCCGCGACCTCCTTCGAGACCTGTGTCATCACGTCGGCGGAGCGGGCGGCCATCACGACCTTCGCGCCCTCGGCTGCGGCGCGGACGGCGAGCTTCGAGCCCAGGCCGGGGCCGACGCCGGTGATCACCACGACCTCGTCTTGCAGCATCACAGGTAGACCTCCGAGTAGAAGGCGAAGTCGGCGCGGAGCTGGTCTTCGGACAACCCGAATTCCGCCGGTGCGTAGGAGTGCGAACCGTGCCGTTCGGTGCGGTTGCGGGACAGGTAGGCCTCGAACGCGGCGTCGTCGGCGGGGCCGGGAGGCAGGCCCAGCGCGTCCAGCACCTGGCGGGCCACGTCGAGCGGCTTGCTGACGGTGTCGGCGAACCGCACGTCCACGAACCGGCCGGGGCGCGCGGACCTGGCCGAGGCGAAGCCGCGCAACGTCCGCGCGAACCGGCCCGACCAGTACTGTCCTATTTGGACCGCGTTGACGTTCTCGCTGTACTGCGAGGACATCGCGCGCACCATCGACGCGTACGACGGCACGGCGTTGACCGGGGAGCGGTGCGTCATCACGATCTTGCAGTCGGGGAACTCGTCCAGCACGGTGTCGACGGCGGTCAGGTGGTGCGGCGACTTCAGCACCCACGGCAGCGTGCGATCGGCCTGCTGCCATTGGAGCACCTGCAACCACTCGCGCAGCTCGCGGTAGGCGGGGCGCTGGTCGGCGGACCGCAGCCAGTCGCCGTACGAGGGCACCCAGTAGAACGAGTCGAAGCTCATCGAGACGAACGTCCGGTCCAGCAGGATCACGTCCTCCTCCGGCCCGTCCCACACGACCGTGTGCAGGTCGCCGAAGTCGGGGGAGAGCTGCGCGAACACCTGCATCCGTTCCTGCGCGCGGTGTTTGCGCTGCTCCGCGTCCGGTCCCTCGCCGGGGAACGGCAGCGGGTAGGCGACCTCCCACGACAGCGTGGACGTCACCTGCGGCGAGGCGGCCAGCAGCCGGTGCAGCAACGTCGACCCGGTGCGCGGCAGCCCGCAGATCTCGGCCGCCACCCGCACCTCGACGTCGAGCACCTCGGGGTGCAGACGTTGGAGTTCGCGCAACCGCAACCGGTCCGAGAGCAACGCCGTCAGCCGGTGCCTGGTCAGCTCGAACCCCAGCGGCGACAGCGAAGCCTCGGTGTTCAGGCTCGACACGAGCACGTCGAGCGGCTCGCGGAACCAGTCGTCGCCGAAGTCCGCGAGCCCTGTCTTGACACAGGCCCGCTCCACGAGTTTCGAGACGTTCAACTCGGTGGTGACCGTCATTGGACTTCCTCCAAGGGGACCACGCGGCATTTCGGGATCGGGTGTTCGGTCGCGCCGAGCCAGCGCAGCAACGCGGTGCCGGACGTGTGGCCGCAGGTGTCGATCCAGTTGCCCACACCGGGATCCGAGGCCGCCACGACGATCGTCAGGCGCCCGTCGGTCAACGACGCCGTGTGCTTGTTGACGGTGATGGCCCGGCGGTTGTCCAGCGACTCCATCCACCAGTTGCTCAGCTGGAAGTTCCAGTACGGGCAGTCCGGCACGTCGGTCTCGATCACCCACGCCTCGCCGGGCGCGAGCGTCCAGTAGCCGTGCAGGTAGAAGATCTCCGGATCGCCCCCGGCGCGCTGGAACATCTCCTGCCCGAAGTCGGGCAGTTCGTTGGGGCGCTTCATGAACGTGCGCGTCCAGTGCGCGAACGTGGCCGCGGTGCCGTGCACCGACAAAGCCGCCCGCTGCAACGCCTTCGCGAGGAACTCGGGCGTGAGAGAAGCAGGTTCCGCAGGTCCGCCGATCTGCTCGACGTGCCACTGACCGGGCACCTCCGACGAACGATCCAGGTACGTCTGGCGCACCACGAGGCCGGTCGAGTCGGGGGCGAGCGGTAACCAGTTCCCGCTGTGCTCGGTGGCGCTCGCGATGATCTCCACGGTGCCGTCCGGCGCGATCGCGAGGCCGGCGTCGGACAGCTCGCCGGTCGACGCCATCGTGCCGTCCTTGGCGTACCGGTTGGCCTTCGATCCGATGCTGAAGTACGCGATCGTGCCGCGCGTCCCGGTGATCCGGTACTCGCGATCACCCCGGATGTTGGCCGACAGGTAGACGTTGTCGGGGTTGTCCGCGCCGATCTTCACGAGGTCGAGCTCGTGGAACCGCGGGAAGTCGGGATCGGCGTTGTCCAGGCAGGAGTACAGCATCTCCCGCGTCAGCCGGGAGAGGTACCGGTAACCCTCCGCCCGGTCGAGCGGCGTGTCCGGCGCGTGCTCGGACAGGACCACCTCGCCGGCCTTCTCCAACGCCCGGCAGAACTGCGACCACGCCTGATCAGGCACCGCGAGCCTCCCGAATTTAGAACGTGTTCTAGTGGAACGTACACGATTCTGGACAACGTTCAACAGACGCCGAGCGCACGAAGCCGGCGGAGCACGACCTCGGCCGCCTCCTGCGGTGCGAGCGCCGTGGTGTCGAGTCGCACTTCGGGGTCGAGAGGCGGCTCGTACGGCGAGTCGATGCCGGTGAAGTTCGCCAGCTCACCCCGGCGAGCCTTGCGGTACAAGCCTTTCGGGTCGCGTTGCTCGGCCACGTCGAGCGGCGTGTCGACGAAGACCTCGCAGAACTCGTTCTCCCCGACCAGTTCGCGTGCCAGCGCCCGTTCCGCCCGGAACGGCGAGATGAACGACACCAGCACGATCAACCCGGCGTCGACCATCAACGCGGCCACCTCGGCGATCCGCCGGATGTTCTCGACCCGGTCGGCGTCGCTGAACCCGAGGTCGGAGTTGAGCCCGTGCCGCACGTTGTCACCGTCCAGCAGGAACGTGTGCCGCCCCTCCGCGTGCAACGCCTTCTCGACGAGGTCCGCGATCGTCGACTTCCCCGCCCCGGACAACCCCGTCAGCCACACGACGCACGGCCGGTGCCCGTTGCGCGCAACCCTGGCCTCCTTGTCCACGGTCAGCGCCTGCCAGCGCAGGTTCGACGGGCTCACCGCGCGGATGATCATCCCGGCGCCGACCGTCGCGTTGGACAGCCGGTCGAGCACGATGAACGACCCGAGGTCGCGGTTGTCCGCGTACGTCTCGAACGGCACCGGCGCGTCGAAGTGCACGGTGTCGACACCGATCTCGTTGAGCCGCAGCGGTTTCGTCGCGGTGCAGCCGACCGTGCGCGCGCCGATCTTGGCGAGGTACTGGCGGCCGGGCATGAGTGCCGTGTCGTCCATCCACACGAGGTGGGCCTCGAACGCGGCGGCGAGGCCCGGCGGGTCGTCCGCCGCGCCCAGCACGTCACCGCGGCTCGCGTCGACGTCGTCCGCCGGCACGACCGTCACCGAGGATCCGGCCGGCGCCTCGTCCAGGTCGCCGTCCATCGTGACGATCCGCGCCACGCTCGTGGTCCGCTGGCCGAGGCGCACCGCCTCGCCGCGGCGCAGCACCCCGCCCAGCACACGCCCCGACAGACCCCTGAACTCGGCGTTCGGCCGGTTCACCCACTGCACGAGGAACCGCGACGGCCCGTCCGGCTCGGTGGGGATGACCACCGATTCCAGCCACTGCAGCAGGGTCGGGCCGTCGTACCAGGGCGTCCGCTCGCTGCGCCCGATCACGTTGACGCCGTCGGTCGCGGACATCGGGATGCAGGTGGTGCCGGGGAACTCGGCCCGCACGGTCTCGAACGCCTCCCGCGAGTACCCGAGCAGGTCCAGCTTGTTCACCGCCACCACAACGTGCCGGATGCCCAGCAACGACACGATCCGCGCATGCCGCCGCGTCTGCTCCAGCACACCCTTGCGCGCATCCAGCAGCAGCACCGCCGCATCAGCCGTGGACGCCCCCGTGGCCATGTTCCGCGTGTACTGCTCATGCCCCGGTGTGTCCGCGACGATGAACCGCCGGGCCTCGGTCGCGAAGAACCGATACGCCACGTCGATCGTGATGCCCTGCTCCCGTTCCGCCGCCAGCCCGTCGACCAGCAGCGCGAAGTCCAGTTCGTCACCCCGCGTCCCGACCCGCCGGGAATCCGCTTCCAGGGCCGCGAGATGGTCGGCGTAGAGCAGTTTCGACTCGTACAGCAGGCGTCCGATCAGCGTGCTCTTGCCGTCGTCCACGCTGCCGCAGGTGATGAACCGCAGAAGCTCCATCAGAAGTACCCCTCCCGCTTCTTGCGCTCCATCGAGCCGCTCTGGTCGTGGTCGATCACCCGTCCCTGCCGCTCCGACGTCGTCGCGGTGCGCATCTCCTCGACGATGTCCGCGACCGTCCGCGCCTCGCTGCGCACCGCGCCGGTGAGCGGGTAGCAGCCGAGCGTGCGGAACCGCACCAGCTCCAGTCGTGGTTCTTCGGACAACGGCATCCGGTCGTCGTCGACCATGATCAGCGCGCCGTCCCGGTCGACCACCGGGCGCGGGGCCGCGAAGTACAGCGGCACCACGGGAATCCGCTCGCGTTCGACGTAGCGCCACACGTCGAGTTCGGTCCAGTTCGACAGCGGGAACACCCTGATGCTCTCGCCGGGCGCGACGCGGGTGTTGTAGAGGCGCCACAGTTCGGGGCGCTGGTTGCGCGGATCCCACTGGTGCTGCGCGGTGCGGAACGAGAACACCCTTTCCTTGGCGCGCGAGGCTTCCTCGTCCCGCCGGGCGCCGCCGAACGCGACGTCGAACCGGTGCTCGTCGAGGGCCTGGCGCAGGCCCTGGGTCTTCCAGAGGTCGGTGTGCCGGGCCGAGCCGTGGTCGAACGGGTTGATGCCCGCCGCCACGCAGTCGGGGTTGCGGTGCACGATCAGCCGCAGTCCCAGCGACGCCGCCGTCGCGTCCCGGAACGCGATCATCTCGCGGAACTTCCACGTGGTGTCGACGTGCAGCAACGGGAACGGCGGCGGCGACGGGTGGAACGCCTTGCGCGCCAGGTGGAGCAACACCGAGCTGTCCTTGCCGATCGAGTAGAGCAGCACCGGTCGTTCGGACTCCGCGACGGCCTCGCGGAAGATGTCGACGCTGTCGGCTTCGAGCCGGTCGAGGTGGTCCACGTCACCGAGGGTAGGAGTAAACCGAACAACGTTCAATATGCTTCTGAACGTTGTTCAAAGTAGGCTTCGGGATCGTGAGCACCGAGCAAACGGCCTGGGGTGACGCGGAAGGCAGGCGGCGCGACATCCTCGCGTCGGCCGAGCTGATCGTCGAGGAGCAGGGCTACGCGGGCCTGACCATGCGCGCGATCGCGGTCGGGGCAGGCGTCAGCTCCGGCACCGTCTACCAGTACTTCTCCGGCAAGGAGGACGTCTTCGCGGCGTTGATGGAACGCCGCTTGGAGGAGCTCCAACGCACGCTCGAAAGCGTGAACCGGGACCTCGGCATCGCGGGCGTGCTCAAGGAGATCGAGCCGCAGATCACCGACCTGTGGCGCCGGTTCGGCCGGTCGGCGGCGCAGTGGGAGGCCAAGGTGCTCTCCGGCGGCCGCCGCGGCAAGGAGGTCACGAACTCCGCGCAGGACTACCGCAAGACCCTCAAGGCACTGGCGAAGACGCTCGACGAGACGGCGCGGGCGACCGGCCAGGAGTTGATCGACGACCCGGCCCTGCCGCACTGGGTCTGGGACTCGCTGATCGGCCTGGCGGACGACCTGCTGCTGCAGGGCGCCCGCATCAACCGGGTCAAGCCCGCTCACCTCATCGAGTTCGCCACCCAGGCGATAGCAAGGGGAATCACCCGCTGACGGGCTGGTCGTACCTCCGCCGGATGCTCGTCCCCAGCACGCTCACATCGGCCCCGTACACGTGGATCGAGATCGCGACCGAGCTGGAGTTGTTGCACACCTTGTGGATGTCCCCGGGCGGCACCAGGTACGCCGCCACCCCCTCGGGCGTCTTGTTGACGCGCAACGGAACCAGCCGATTCTCGCGCAGCCGGTACGTCGTCTCCTCCTCCTCGCCGACGTAGGTCCCGACGACGCACCACGAGACGTGGTCGTGGATGCAGGTCTCCTGACCCGGCAACCACACCAGCGCGACGACGGAGAACGACCCGTCCGGTTCGACGTGCAGCACGTGCTGCCGGTACGCCGTCGGATCCGGCTCGCGCTGCGTCGCGCTCAGCAGGAACGGGTCGGTGAGGTGACCTTCCAGGGTCCGCGCGACCCGTGCCGCGACGGCCTCCTGGGAACCGCCGCGCGTGATCGCGGCCCGGAGCGAACCCACCAGAAGCGTGGCCGTGGGGGAGAGCAGGCTGTGCGTCATGAGCGGGTCCTCCTCTGAGGAACGAGGCGATCAGCCGATCAGCACCGTGCCGGTCAGCACGAGCACGACGATCACCGTGGTCGAGAGCAGGCCCAGCAGCAGCACCGCAGGGCCGGAACGCATTAGGGAACGCAACTTCACCGCCGTGCCGAGCGCGAACATGCCCGCCGCCAGCAGCACGGTGTCGATGAACGTCGCCGCGGACAGCACCACCTCGGGCAGCAGCCCGGTCGCCCGCACCCCGGCCATCACCAGGAACCCGACCACGAACAACGGCACGATCGGCGGGCGCTGACCGGACGCCGGGTACTTGAGGCGTTCGGCGAAGCTCACGGCGGCGAGCATCGGCGCGAGCAGCACGACCCGCGTCAGCTTCACCGCGACGGCGATCGCCAGCGCGCCGCTCACCGGCCCGGCGGCGGCCACGACCTGCGCGACCTCGTGCACGCTGCCGCCCGCCCACACGCCGTACTGCGCGGGCGTGAGGCCGGTCAGCGGGAACAACGCGGGCAGGCTGAACATCGCCACCGTGCCGAACAACGTGACCAGGCCGAGCGCCTTCGCCACGTCCTCCTCGTCCTGCTGCCGCACGGAGTTCATCGCGGCCACGGCCGAGGCGCCGCAGATCGAGAAGCCCGTCGCGATCAGCAGCGAGAGACCCTCACCGACGCCGAGCAACCGCCCGAGCCAGCGCGTCACGACGAACGTGACCACGACGGCGACGGCGGCGAGCAACAAGATCTCGTAACCGAGCTTCAGGACGTCCTGGAACACGAGCTTCAACCCGAGCAGCACCACGCCGAGCCGCAGCAGCCGCCGTCCGGCGAGCTTGATCCCAGGGGACATCGACGCGGGCAGCGTCACGACGTTCGCCACGATCGCGCCCAGCAGCACGGCGATCGTCAACGCGCTGATCGACGGTTGCAGCCACGACACCGTCATCGAGGTCGCGACACCGGCCGCGACCAGGGACAATCCGGGCAGGACCGAGTCGGCGGTGCGCGGAGTGGTCCTGACGATGCCCATGCTGACAACCATGACCAGCGCGAGCTAACAGCAGTAGAGGGCCATCCCTTGGGGCCCCATAAGCCGCGCTTATGCCCGCCCGGCCGCGGAGATGAGCGCGTCCACCGTCGCCCGCATGATCGGCAGCTGGATCAGGTCCGGCCACGTGTACAGCGACGTCAGCCGTTGCGCCGCGGACTCCACCTCGACCGTCGTCAGCCCGGGGTGCTGGAGGAACGACAACAGCAGCCGAGGCACCAGCGCAACGCCCAGACCTGCGGTGACGAGACTCTGGATGGCCAGGTTGTCGTCGGTCGAGCAGGTGATGTCCGGTACGAACCCCGCCTTGTCGCACGCCAGGTGCAGCGCCCGTTGGCACCGCACGCAACCGGCGATCCAGCGTTCCTCCGCCGCCTCGGTCAGCGACACCTTCTCGCGTCCCGCCAGCCGGTGTCCCGCCGGCACCAGCAACGCGAGCGGTTCCCGCAGCAACGGCACGCTCAGCATGCCGTTCACGGTCGCCTCGTCCTGCGGTTCGTCCAGGTAGCTGAAGCTCAGCACCAGGTCGACCTCACCGCGCCGGAGCAGCGCGAACGAGTCCGGCGGCTCCTCCTCGACCAGTTCGAGCCGCAACGTGGGCCGTTCCTCGGCCAATATCGCCGCCGCCGCAGGTACCAGCGACACGTTGGCGCTGGGGAACGCGCAGATCCGGATCGTGCCGATGTCGTGCGTCGCTATCGCACTGACCTGCTGGTGCGTCGTCGCGAGCTGGTCGAGCAGGTCCGAGCCGCGTTCGGCGAGGATGCGCCCGGCCTCGGTCAGGTGCAGCCCGCGGCCCGTGCGCACGAACAGCGGCCCGCCGACCTGCCGTTCCAGCGCCCGCATCTGCTGGCTGACGGCCGGTTGGGTGCAGTGCAGCAGCCGGGCGGCGGCGCTGAACGAACCGGTCCGCGCGACCGTAGCGAAGACCTCGAGCTGGCGGGTGTCGAACACACCAGCACTCTAGGACCTGCGTCGAGGTCTGATCCGCGATAGCCGGGCCTGAGGCGGCCCCTGGCGGCACGGCCGGACGACCCACGTACGACTCCGGTATGCGGGCCGCCCGGCCGCACCACCAGGAACCACCTCAGGCGCGACTCTCATCGAACCAGACCTCGACGCAGGTCCTGGGCTCACTTGCCGGTGACAAGCGAGTCCAGCGTCGCGCCGCTGTTCTCGCCGCAATGCCGTTTCGACGCGTCCAGCGTCATCGGCTTGTTCGCCTCGTCCGGCCTGCCGACCTGCCCGAACAACCGCCTGAGCAGCTCGATCTGCTCGTCGCCGCCTGCCCGCAGGAAGTCCCCACAGCTCGACTTGACGGTGAGCCTGCCGTCGGAGGGGATGAGATCGACCGGCCCGAGGATGAACAGGAACGCGATGATGATCGCGAGCCCGAACCCGATGATCGCGCCGCTCGCGGAGCTCTTGCGCGGCGCCAGCCAGGTCTCGGCCTGCTCGATGAACTGATCGGGGGGCGACAGCTCGGTGTCGATCCAGAACTCCACGCTGTCGCCGCCGGTCACGTCGAACTGGACGTGTCCGGCGGCGAGCATGATGCGCATGATCTGCTTGCGGTCGTACGAGCCGGTCCAGAAGGGGTCCGGCCGCACGAGCACCAGCCGGTCGGGCAGCAGGAACACGACGTCGCGTTCGCCGCGGGCGAGGCGCGAGGTCTGGCCAGGACCGACGATCGTGCCCGCCAGCCTGGCCATCACCAACGCGTGTTCGTGCTCGTCGAGGGCCGCGGCGGCCGACGACCACAGATCCGGTTCCACGTCACTGCTATCGCTGCAGGTGGTGCCGTTGGTTAGCCGCGGCCGCCGAGGTTCCTCCGAATGCCGTCCTAGAAGGTCAGCTTCCAGGAGTTGATGTAGCCGGTGTCCTGCCGCGCCACGTCCCTGACCTGCAACTTCCACGTGCCGTTCGCGACCTCGCTGGAGGCGTTGACGGTGTAGGTCGTGACGATGTTGTCGGCCGAGTCGTTGCTGGACTTCTGCAGCGAGTAGACCGACCCGTCCGGGGCGATCAGGTCGACGACCAGGTCACCGCGGTAGGTGTGCACGATGTTGACGTCGACCTTGAGCGTCGCAGGGGCGTTGCCGGTGACGTTCGAGACCGTGATGGAGCTGGTCACGGGCGTGTTGGTGTCGGGGATGGCCACGTCGGCGGTGTTCTCGAACTCACGGCCGGGAGGCGGCGTGCCCTGGACCGCGGCCAGCGCGTCCACGCGGCCCTCGCCGAAGAAGTTGTTCTTCGCCGCGGTGCCGGAGCACCGGCTGTCGGTGCAGCTCAGGTCGTCGGCCTGGGTGGCGAGCAACGTCTTGAGCTGCGCCGGGGTGGCCGTCGGGTTGGTCGACTTGAGCAGCGCGGCGACGCCCGCGACGTGCGGGGAGGCCATCGACGTGCCGGACTTCGAGCCGTAGCGGCCGCCGGGGACCGTCGAGTAGACGCTGTCGCCGGGCGCCGCGATGTGGATCTTGTCGGTGCCGTAGTTCGAGAACGACGACTTGCCGTTGTTCGACGCGATCGAGGCGACGCTGACGACGCCGGGAACCTCGGTCGGGACGCTCAGGCAGGCGTTGGTGACGTTGCGCTGGCCGGGCGTCGAGTCGTTGGGGCTCGTCGAGTCCGTGGTCTTGTTGGCGAGGTTGTAGTTCTCGTTGCCCGCCGCGGCGACGTTCAGCACGCCCTTGCCCTCGGCGTAGGCCACCGCGCGCTTCACGCCTTCGAGGATCGCGTCCTGGTCGGCGTTGTTCGGGCAGTTGAACAGCCACGGGTCGGTGTAGTAGCTGTTGTTGGTCACGTCGAAGCCGCGGTCACCGGAGAAGACCATGGCGCAGATGGTGTTCTCGGCGAAGAACAGCCCGCTCGGCTTCTCCGCGATGCGCACCGACGCGATCTTCACGCCCGGCGCGACACCGACCATGCCCTTGCCGTTCTTGGCGGCCGCGATCGTGCCGGCGACGTGCGTGCCGTGTGTGTCCGTGTCCCGCCACGAACCGGTGCGCGTGTCGAGCTTGCCGTAAGCACACGACGCGGAGTTGGCGGCGTCGAAGTTCGGGGCGAGGTCCGCGTGCAGGTCGTCGACGCCGGTGTCGAGCACGCCGACCTTGACGTTGGGCGAGCCCGGGTTGACCGCCCACGCCTTGTCGGCGCCGATCTGCGTCATGTCCGAACGCACCGGCTCGGTGCTCGGCTGGGCCGCCTGCGAGGGGCTGGCCGGAATCGGCTGGGTCGCGGCCTCGGCGGGAACGTCCGTCGTGCGCGTGGCACCGACCTTCTGCACCCCGGACACGGCCCGCATCCTGGTCGCGAAGTCGGTGGCCGTCGAATGCGCGACGATGACACCGATCGCGTCGTAGCTCGTCCACACCACACCACCGTTGGTGGCGACGGCCGACGCGGCACCGGAGGTGGCACCGGGCGCCGTGATGACCAGGTACGAGCGGTTGCCGGCGGCGGCAGGGGCGGCCGCGGCAGGGGTGGCCGCCGCCAGCGCACCGGCGCCCACGACCGCGGCGATGACCGCGGTGCGCAGGCGTGATCGTGAACCCAGGAACACGGATTCCTCCAACTCTCAGCGGGCGATGCCCGCGCACGTCGCGCGGGTGCAGGGGCCCGTCAGAGTCATTAGAGGAGGTCAGCGCGGATTCGGGACGCGCGATTCCAGAAATGCCCCGTTCGGCTCACTACGAACGTCGCACGTCAGGCGTGTGGGGCTGGCCGCCCGGCGTGACGGACCGGAACTGGACAGGTCATCGGCTCCGTTCGGGTGGTCTCGTTCCAGGACTGGACAACGAACCCGGGTGTCGCCTGATCGGTGACACTAAACTCCACGCCCGTTGTCCTGCCGGAGGTGCGATGAGTGTGCCCGCCGAACAGCTCGTGAGTGAGCTGAAGGCTCTGCGCAAAGGCCATGGCGTGGAGACGGACGACATCGGCGCACGGGTCGGACGCGTCCTGCAACGGGTGTGCGGTGTCGAGGCCGGTGACACCGGCGAGCGCATCCGCCGCAAGGTTCGAGACCAGCTGAACGCACTGATCGACCAGTGTCACCAGGACCAGCAGAAGCTGCTGCGCGCCGCTCTGGGGCTCGACTCCGCCACGCCGCGGATGTACCAGGAGCGGATCAAGGAGATCGCGGACTCGGCGTTCGTCGACCGGCGCACGGTCCAGCGCAGGATCGACAGCGCGCTGGTCCGCCTCGCCCAGCTCGCGCTCGAGACCCGGCGGCTGGTGGACGTGCGGAAGCGGCCGCCCTGGCACACCCTGGACCTGCGGGCGGTGATCAGCTTCGACCTGCGGGTGCCGGAGGTGTACGAGACCCGCAGGATCGTCGCGGGGGAGGACGGCGTCGAGGAGGTCGAGGTCGGCCTGACGCTGACCCCTCCGCCGGACTGGACCGGCGCCGGCAGCGTCGAGGACCTGGGCGTCGACCTGCTGCACGGCGGTGAGCTCAGCGCCGGGACGATGAAGGCGCGCAACCGCATCGGGTTCGTGCTGCGCCTGCCGGAACCCCTGGCTCGCGGTGACGAGCACGAGTACGCGTTCCGGGTGAAGGTGCCGCCGGAGCGCGGCATAGCTCCGCACTACGTCTGCACGCCGAAGTACCAGTGCGACAGGTTCTCCCTGCACGTCCGGTTCGGCGCGGTGCTGCGCCCTCACCGGGTGTGGCGGTTGTCCGGCATCCTCCCCCTGGAACTCGACGATCCGGTGTGGACGGGCGACCTCGTCGTTCCCAACAGGTTCGGAGAGGTGCACACGAGTTTCGACAACCTGGAACCGCAGCTGTCGTACGGCTTCGGGTGGGACGCCGGTCAGTCCTGACGGAGCCGGCGCACCCTGCGACCCAGCCCGCACAGCGGCAGGAGCGTCAGACCGAGCAGCGCTGAGACCGCGATCGACCAGGACTCGGGTTCGTGTTCCCACAACGAGTCCTTCGTCGATCCCGGAGCTCGCTCCGTCAGGTCGACCACGGACGCTCCGGCGGCGTAGCCCCAGCGGCTCGGGGCGGCCCAGGAGAGCTGTTCCAGCACCGGGCGTTCCGTCACCGGGATCATCCCGCCGCACAGCACGAGCTGCAGCATCACCGTCACCACGAGGACGGGCATCACCTGTTCGCCGCTGCGGACCACCGCCGAGGCGAACAACGCGATGCCGGCCGACGCGAACGCGGTGCACCACAGCGCGAGCCCGAGTTCGACCACGGCGTTGTCGAGCGCCACCGCGTCGGCAGGACCGGGTTTGACCCGGACGGCGACCGCGACCAGAACGGTGGCCTGCACCGCGCTGACGATCCCGAAGACCACGGCTTTGCTCAGCGTGTAGGCCCGGGGAGCAAGGCCCGCCGCCCGTTCTCGGAGGAGAATCGCCCGCTCCGCCACGACCTCCCGCGCGGCACCCGCCCCACCCGCGAAAGCCGCGCCGACGAAGAGCAGCACCAGGATCTGTCCCGCCTCGTGGGGCTGCTCGGCGTCGGGAGGACCAAGGCCACCGGTGCCGGGGACGACGAGCGCGAGCAGTCCCAGCGCCACGGGAAGCAGCAGCAGGAACAGCGCGTAGGCGGGATCGGCCGTGATCAGCCGGAAGTGCCGTGACACCAGCGTTGCCGCCTGGTGCAGCCAAGGCCGGGCGACCTTCCGAGGGGCCGCTGCGAGGCGGGGAGGCTCTGTTCTGGACGGAGGTGGCGTCGTCGGGAGCGGGTGCTCTGCGGCGGCCTCGAACACCTCCGCCCAGTCGTGGGTGCCGAAGTGGCCGAAGAGGTCCGCCGGTGGCCCCGAGTACAACGGCACGCCACCGGGCGCGAGGAGGAGGATCCGGTCGCAGATGTCGAGGCACGCGAGGTTGTGCGTGACCACGACCACTGCCCGGCCCGCGTTCGCGATCTTCCGCAGCCCCGACATCACCTGCCGGTCCAGCGCCGGATCGAGTCCCGACGTCGGCTCGTCCAGCAGGAGCAGCGGGGGTTCGGTGATCAGCTCCAACGCGATCGACACCCGCTTGCGCTGGCCGCCCGACATCCTGCTGAGCCGGGTCGTCCTGTGCGTCTGCATGTCCACTTCGGACAGAGCGACGCCCACGCGGTCACGACGTTCGCCTCGCGACGTGTCCACCGGAAGACGCAGACGTGCCGCGTAGTGCATCGCGTCGCGGGCCGTGAGCTTGGTGTGCAGCACGTCCTCCTGCGGCACCACACCGATGCGCCGCCGCACTTCGTCGCCGCCCGCGTGCACGTCGTGTCCGTCGAACGACACGGATCCGGCACTGGGAGCCAGCTGCCCGGTCAGCACCTTGAGAAAAGTGGATTTGCCGGCCCCGGACGGGCCGATCACCGCGACGAGCTCACCGGGCCCGACGTCGAGATCCACTCCGGACAACAACCGCCGTCCGCCTGGCAACTGGTGCTCGACCTCCCGCACGACGAGCCGGCGTGCGCCCGCGGCGGGGGTGAAACCGTCTGCGGTGACGGCGACGTCCGTGGCGCCGAACGTGAGTGCGGCACCAGGCCGGACGAGTTCGTCACCGACCGGGTTCCCGTGGAGCAGCACGGGGTTCTCGCCCAGCGCGGTGATCCGCCACCCGTCGCCCTCCCACGCCGCGATCGCGTGCCGGCGGGATGCCAGGGGGTCGTCCAGCACCACGTCGTTGCCCGCCCACCGGCCGATGCTGACCGACCTGGTGCGGCAATCCCGCAGCGACACCTCGCAGCTGCTGGACAGGAGCAGTGTCACCGTGCCTTCGAGGCGGTGCTCGCGGACGAGCCGGGTCCCGATCCGCGTGCCACCGCTGCTCTGGTCGTGGAGCACCCAGCCGTTGTCGTAGTCGGCCCGCAGATGCACCCGGGACACCCGCGGGTCGTCGAGCACGACGTCGCACTCCGCACCGCGGCCGATCAGCACGCCGGCGCCCACCGGGAACGTCCACGTGCGCCCGCCGGCGCTGACCTCGAGCACGGTCTACCTCGTCGTGGTGGTGGTCGTGGTCGCGGAGTCGCGAGTGGACGTCGGAGGCAGCCCGGAGGTCGGTACCTCGCCGGCCACGCCGAGCAGCTTGGCGTTCCCGAGCACCCAGGCGTTCGTGCTGTAGCAGCCCTTGCTCGACCGGGCGGGCTGCCACTGGATCTTCAACCTGAGCACGTCCGTGACGTCCAGGTCGAAGTCGACCACCTCGCCGAACTTGACCACGGCCGTCTTGAGCAGTCGTCCCTCGTCCGCGAAGATCTCGAACTGCACGTTCAGGTCCGCGTAGGACGAGTCGTCGCTCAGTCCCGACGTGGCGACGAACCTCCGGTAGCCCTTGGAGAGGTTGTACTCCACGGAGCCCTTCTCCGAGCACGTGTTCACCCGGTCGAAGAGCGAGTGGGGATAGGACTTCCCGACCATGCCGACTATCTCGCCCTGGGTGTTGGCCCAGCCGCCGGCGATCGGTCGCAGCGAGTCGAGGTAGACGGTGTAGGCGGGCCTGGCGGCCGTCAGGGTGACCTTCTTGCCCACCGCCGCACCGGGTTCGGGGTCCTGCTTCGTCACCGTGCCGTCCGGCTTGGTGTTGTCGAAGGCCTCGTCGACGGCGACCTCGAGGTCCACCGGCAGCGCGTCCCGCGCGTCTCCCAGCAGCTTGCCCACGAGATCCGGCATCTCGCTGAGCTGAGTCACCCGAGTCGACGTGGGCGTCACGGTCGTGGTCGTGGTCGGACCGGTCACCTTCGTCCCGGTGACACCTCCGGAGTCCCGCGGTCCCGCGGCGCCGGGCTCGTTCTCGCTGCCCGACGCGAAGAGGTACGTGCCGGTCGCGGCGATCGCCGCGACCACCACGATCACACCGGCCACTCGCAGCTTGCGCATCAGGGATCTCCTCGCGGGAGGCGGAGGCGGGGTGGCGTGCGGGAAAGCCCCGGGCAGCAACGTTTCCGCCTCGTTGCCGATCGGTCGTCCGGGAGGCGGCGCCACCAGGTGCTCCGCGACCGGGGCGTTGCGCTGCTGAAGGACCATCGCGAGCTCGTCCAGCCTGCCCGCGACCACGCCGGCGTCCGGCCGGGCGAGCGGGTTCTTCGACAGCAGCTGGGCGATCACGGCCCAGAGCTCCTCGGCGATGCCGGGAGGTTTGCCCGGCAGCAGTTGAGCATGTCCCATCAACGTCTGCGGGATCGACGGCGACGCGAACGGGGTGACACCACAGCTGAGTTCGTAGAGGACGATGCCCAGCGCGTACACGTCCACTGTGGAGGACGCGGGTCCGCCGGCCGCCGTCTCCGGTGCCATGTACTCCACCGTGCCGACCCGCGAGGTGCTGGTGCGCGTGCCCGCGGACGCGACCACCGTGGCGATGCCGAAGTCGGTCAGTTTCGGGACGCGTTCCGCCGTGCTGGAATCCATCAGGACGTTCTCGGGCTTGACGTCCCCGTGCACGACGCCGCGGGCGTGGGCGGCGGCCAGTGCCCGCGCGATGCCGGCACCGATCCGCGCGACCTCGGACGGCAGCAGCCGTCCGGTGGCCTCCAGCACCTGCCGGAGATCACCGCCGGGCACCAGGTCCATGACGAACGCGACGGTCTCGCCCTCGACGACCAGGTCGTGCACCCGGACGAGGTTCGGCCCCTCCAGCTTCTGGAGGATGGCCCACTCCTGGTGGAACCGGGCGATGATGCCGCTGTCGTCGCTCAGGTCGCTGCGCAGCTTCTTGACCGCGAACTCGCGCCCATCGACGTGCCTGCCCAGGTACACCCGCCCCATCCGGCCGGCGCCGATCTGCGGGCCCAGGCGGTAGTTGCTGCCGAGAGGTTGTTCGTCCATGTCCGTGGATTCCCGTCATTGCGAGTTGTTTTGCCGCGTCCGTTCTCCGCTGTTGCTGAGGTCGCGCACGGTATCGGCGAACGGGTTGCCGAAACCGGCAGAGAACACATCCTGGAACGAGCATCGCGACGTTATCGCCGGACGTTACGAAGGAAAGAACGAGTTTATTGGGTCGTGTCACAAGGAGTGGAAATGGACAAACAGTGGACAGAATGTGCGGCGTGATGCGAGGTGAAATTCCGGCTGATCTTCGAATGTCACTCCGCGGTCAGTTCTTCGCGTGCCCGCGCCTCCCACACGATCGCCGGGATGAGGTGCGTGTAGTGCTCGGCCGCCTGCGTCCACCAGACGGCGGCCTCGTCGTGGTCGCCCGCCTGTTCGGCCAGGTTGCCGAGACCTGTCAGCGCACGTGCGCGCTCGTAGCCGTTCTCCGCGAGCTCGGCGAGGTCGGCCGCTTCGGCGTAGAGCTCCCGTGCCCGGCCGGTCGCACCCGCGCGGTACTCGACCCAGGCGACGCAGGCGATGCCCCTGATCACGTCGATGGACGTCGAGGCCGACCGGCGGGCCTCCAGGGCGTGCGTCCGGGCCTCGTCGAGCCTGCCGAGGCAGGTCAGCGCAAACGCCATGCCGCGCAGGGTGATGACGACGTTGCGGTCTCGTCCGGCCTGCCGGTACGCGGAGAGAGCGGCGGTGAGCCCCTCCAGCGCCGTGGCGGGCTCGTTCTGGTGCATCCGCGCCCAGGCCAGGCTCGCCGAGGCGTCGATCGCGCCGGCTTCGTCCCCCGCCTCGACGAACGACGCGAGCGCCCGCTCGTGGCAGTCGACGGACGCGGCCACCTGGCCCGATTCCAGCCGGGCCATGCCGATCCCGTTGAGCAGCTTGGCCGTGGCGGCCGGATTCCCCGACGCGGTGCCGAGCGCGGCCAGGTGCATGTGGATCCACGAGTCGTACAGCTTCTCCTGGAAGAAGAAGCCCCTCACCGCGAGAGCGAGCTGCCAGCAGCGCTCGTCCGCGAGCAGGTCGGTCAGGCGGACCAGCGTCGGCCACTGCGACCGCATCCAGGCCAGTGCGCCGGAAGAACCCTCGAACGGCGGCTCGGAGTGCAGCGACGCCTCGGTCTCCGGGCGACGCCGCTCCGGTTCGCGCAGTTCGTCGGCGGCGATCGCGGCGGCCAGGTAGTGATCGACGAGCCGGTCGAACGCCGGGCGCGACACCTCTTCCGCCGGACGCACGTACTGGATGGCGTACGTGTGCACGAGATCGTGCAGGCGAACCTGCTCGTCCTCGGACCTCGACACCAGGTGGGCCTCGTGCAGGCCGTCGAGCAGCAGGTCGGTGTCACCGGGACCGAGTCCCGCGACGGCCTGGACCGACGGCACCGGCATGCTGCCGCTGGGGTGGTTCGCCATCAGCCCGAGCAGTTCGCGCTGTTCAGGGGGCAGGAGGTCGCAGGTGACGGCGAGTGCGGCGCTGACCCCGCGCTCGGTCTCCTCGAGGTGCGCGAGCTTGGTCGAGCTGTCTGCCAGCCGCCGCAGGAACCGCCGGGCGCTCCAGCCGCCCCGCAGGATCCTGGCCGCGGCGATCCTGATCGCCAGTGGCAGGTGCCCGCAGTGCGCGACGATCGCGGCCGCGTCCTGGTCGTCGACGGTGGACGTGCCCTGCAGGAGCGACTGGAACAGGCGCAACGCCTCGGCGGGCGCGAGCGCGTCGAGGTCGATGTGCCAGGCGTCGTCCAGCGACGGCAGCCGCCACCGGCTGGTGATGATCACCCGGCTGCGGCCCTCGGCCGGCAGCAGCGGTCGTACCTGGTCGGCGTGCCGGACGTTGTCCAGCACGACCAGCACGTCCCGGTTGCGCAGCGTGTCGCGCAACAGGTTGGTGCGGCCGTCCGCGTCCGCCGGGATGAGGTCGTGCGGGACGTCCAGGGAGCGCAGCAGGTGGTAGGCCGTTTCCGCGGGTGCCTGCGCGTGCATGCCGGGGCTGTGACCACGCAGGTCGAACAGGATGCACCCGTCCGGGAACGAGTCCGCGGCCGCTCGTGCCGCTGCCACGGCGAGCGAGGTCTTGCCCGACCCCGCCATCCCGCTGACGACGGCGACCTTGATGTTCTGGCGCTCGCCGAGCACGGCGCCCAGCGCGGTGAGTTCAGGGCCGCGTCCGACGAAGTGTCGTGTGTGCGCGGGCAGGCCCATCATGCCGCGAGGCTTGCGCCGCACCGGCTGGACCTCGGCGATGGCGATGAGTTCGCCGTCTGCCTCCAGCACCTTGTCGTAGGCGGCGGCGAGCTCCCGGTTCGCCTGGGTCCTGCCGGTTTCGACCTTGCTCAGATAACCCTTGGTGAAGTGCACCAGTTTGGCCATCTTGTCCAGCGAGTAGCCGGCCGACTCGCGTCTGCGCCTGAGTTCGGGTCCCAATTCCACCATGCCCTGTCGCTCTCGGTTACCACCACGGACCGGTACAGCGGCCTGCGGGCGGAGACCCGCAGGCCCGCTTTTCCTGATCAGCCGAGCAGGGTGCTCAGCACGACGATGATGAAGTGTGTGTGCATGACAGGTCCCTTCAGTCGAGTCGGGTCTCATGTCCTCGCGAGGTGTTTCGCATCGATGTGCAAATCGTGCGATCCGGCCTGGGTGCGGAGGAACCGGTTTCCTGTTGAACAAAAATCCGGGAAACCGGGAAACCCGTTTTCAACTGCCGTTTCCGCGACGTCCGGGAAACGGGTGGACCGGGTTCAGCCCGCGGTCCTGCGGGTGAGGCTCTCGATGGTGCCGGCGAGACGCAGCAGCGGTCCGGGCAGCCGGAGCAACCCCTGGGCGACCCGCGCCATCGACGCCCACTGCTGCCAGACTCCGTGCTGTGCGACCAGCACCGGCGCGGCCTCGTCGATGAGCGTGCGCGCCCGATCCAGTTCGTGCGCCTTGAGGAGGCACACACCCAGCTGGAACCGGGTCAGCTGAGCCTCGGGATGCCTCCGGCCGAGGACCTCGGCGTGCAGGGGGAGCAGGTTCTCGTAGATCTTCCTGGCCCCTGCCCAGTCATCCTTGTTCGCCGTGGCCAGGCCGATGTAGAGCCTGACGCGCATGGCCAGCGGATGCCGTGGACCGAGCGAGGCGTGGATCCGCTGCTCGGCCTCGATGAGCACCTCCAGGGCGTCGGCCGGGCGTGAGTTGTTGTGCAACGTCAACCCGTGCAGGACCTGGAGCTCCAGCGTCAGCGGGTTGTCCTCGCCGAACCAGTCGGCGGACTCCGCGAGCGCTCTGGCCACCTTCTTCGTGGCCAGCTGCCATTCCTGGGGCCGTGCCTTCCGTTCCGACCACGCGAGGACGAGCTCGCCCTCTGCCTGGACCGCGACGGCCTCCCTGGCCAGGTGGTGCCGCGGCAGGCCGGCTTCGCCGAGCACGCGGACGACCTGGTCCGCCGTCGCCCTCGACTCGATCACCTTGCCCGTGAGGAGCTGGAGCCGGGCCGCCTCGATGGCCACCCGCGGCCAAGGACCTGTGTGGATGCCGGTCGGATGTTCGGCGCGCAGGTCCGTCCACAGCCCCGTGATCCCCTCGTACGCCTCCTTGTAACGGCCGCGCCGGCGCAGTGCGGCCATCCGCATCAGGACGGTGTGGCCGCGTTCCTCCTCCGGCATCCAGACGGGCGCGAAACCGAACTGCCCCACGAGTTCCTGCTCGTGGAAGACCTCGTCGGCCCTGCCGATGTCGCCTCTCAGGTCGTGTGCGCACGCTGCCAGGAAGCGGGCTCGGTACTCGGTGTGGCCGTCGAACCCCTCGAACAGTCCCTCGGTGAGACGGAGAACCTCTTGTGCGTCACCGGTTTCCACCGCGAGCCGGGCGGCGGCGAGCAGGTCCCGTGCCGGCGGTCGATCGCCACCGGCACGCACGGCCGCGAACCGCGCTGCTCGCGCCGCGAGAAGATCTCCGTGCTCCTCGTACACGTCCGCGACCGTGCGGAGCAGTTCGAGCCGCGTACTCGCGCGCACGTCCGGATGTTCGGCGATCTTCGCCGCATGGGCGTTCATGTCGGCGGACTTCGTCTTCAGCTTGGCCAGCACGACACCGGACGCCTGCTGCGCCAGGGTGCCGAGCAAGGAGTGGTCGAGGTCCTGCCGGGCCGCGTCGGCCACCAGAGCGTGCAGTTGCCACAGCTGCCGGTGAAGGCCGTCACCGTGGTGGACGCGGTGCAGCAGGCAGTGCGCGTCGAGTTCGTCGAGCGCCTCGGCCACGAGTACGGGGGTCCGCTCGCCCAGCAGCGTGGACAGGCCCTCCACCAGCAGGTCACCGCCGAACGGTGCCCTGGCGAGCAAAGAGGCGAAGCCGAGCACCACGCGAGCGTGCTGGGTGCGGGCCCGGACGATCGGCGCGAGCGCGCCGACCACCGAACCGGACGGTCCCGCGTCCTCCAGAAGCCGGTGCAGCGCACCGGTTCCCTGGCCACTGCGCAGCGACTTGACGGCGGCCGTGATGATCAGCGGATGACCGTGCGACCGCTCGGCCAGTGCGGCGACCGCAGCTCGTTCGTCGTCGGCCAGGTCCGGCCATCGCGCGGAGAACAGCCCTTCCACCTCGACCTGGGTCAGCCCGTCGAGGGACACGGTGGCCACCGGCCAGTCCGGTGTCGCCGTGCGACCGGTGAGGACGGTCCTGACGAACGGTGACGGGATGATCAGGTCGTCGAGGACGTCGGTGGGCAATCCGTCCGGGATGTCGTCGATCACCCACAGGACGTCCTGCGCGACCTCGGTGATCTTCTCCCCGAGCGTGTCCAGGGCCTGCCGCAGGTCCAGTCCGTCGAGGCCTGTCCCGAAGCGTTTGCGCGTCACGCGGTTGAGTTCCGCCGCCCAGCGCGCGCGAACGCCGTCGGGATCGGCTCCGGCCAGGTCGCCGAGCCCGGTCCACTCCTGCCCACCGGGGTAGGCGTCGCGGAACAGGAACCCGTACTGCTCGGCGAGGGCCGTCTTGCCCATGCCGGCCGGGGCCTTGACCAAGGCGACGGAGTGGGCCGTCGGCGACTTCGAGGCGAAGTGGTCGTTGCCCTGCAAGGCGCTGTGCACGTCCCACAGGGCGGGGTAGCGGCCGACGAAGCGCCGCGGATGGCGGAGACGTTCGTGGAACTCGCCGGCGGAGGCGTCCGGTACACCGCCCATCACGGCAGTGAGCCGATTTGCCTTGTCCAGGACGGACTTCGCCAGCGCGTCCACGTCGGAGTCGTGCCGCCACGGCTGGTAGGCGGCGTCGGTGAACTCGATCGGCGAGATGTGCCGGTCGTCGCCCTCCGGGTTGACCACCACGATCCGGTCCGTCGGCCGCTCACCGTTGTGCAGGGCGGACAGGAACGCCCTGGTGAGTTCCCACTGGCACGCGTAGCGCGTCGGGTAGCGGCGGGAGTAGAACGCCACGAGCAGGTGAGACCCGTCGAGTTCTTGGCGCAGGTTGTCGGTGATCGGGTCGAACACGTGGATGTCGCGGTCCCTGAACACGTCGATCCCGTGGGCCTTCAGGCCGCTCTCGATGACGTCGACAGCCGCCTCGTCCGCCCACGAGTAGCTCAGGAAGATCCGCGGTCGTGCTGCGGTCATCGGTTGTCACCTCCCTCGTCGTCTCACCACCTTGCCCGCGGACGCACGACACAAGCCAGGCGAAAAAATGACAGAAATCCGTCAAATTCCCGGCGCCGTGGCCAATCGACCGTCCACGAATCGGTGTGGGTTCGTGCTCTTGCTCGCCCGGTGGGCGGAGAACCGTTGTCGTGGCTCTCCGCCCACCGGGTCAGAGCGCACCGCTGATCGCGGGCAGCATGTCGTGGAAGGTGCGTCCCGAGGTGGGGATGCCGAGCGCGGTCATCGACCAGCCGGCCCCCTCTCGTGACACCTTGGCCATGATCTGGGCGTTGTGCCTGCCGGAGCCCGAGAGGCTGTACTTGGCGACCTCGGCGCCACCACCCGCTTCGTCCACCAGGCGGCAGAACGCGTTCTCGATCTGCGAGAAGTCCTGGCCGGTGAACGAGTTCACGGTGAACACGAGCGTCTTCACCTCGGTGGGCACCTGGGTGAGGTCGACCCGGATCGACTCGTCGTCGCCGTCGCCCGCGCCGGTCCGGTTGTCACCGGTGTGCACGACGGCCCCGTTCTTGCTCCTGAGCTGATTGAACCAGACCTGGTCGACGAGCTTGCCGGCACCGTCGAAGAGCAGTGCCGAGGCGTCGAGGTCGATGCTCTGGTCGCGCAGGCCGAACAGGCCTCTCTTCTTCACGGCGTCCCAGCCGAGTCCCATGCGGACGTTCGTGAGCGTGCCGCCGTTCTGCTTCTGCAGGGAGACCTTCTGGCCCTTGGTCAAGGTGATGCTCATACCGGACAACCTTTCGTCGGAGTGGTCGGCTCGCTACTTGCGACCTGCCGTCCAGCGCAGGCCCCAGCCGTATTCCTGGTCCAGCCGCTGCTGGCCGCCGTCGAGGTAGCGGACTTCGCGGCGTACGGTGAGACTTCCCGTGCCCGACTGCTCGATCATGGCGACCGCGCACATCCGGGCGTTGTCGCGAGGTTCGTCGAGCCGGACCTCGATGGCGGGACCTGTTGCGGGGTGCAGGGTCACGACACCGTCGGCGGCCGCCCAGTTGGGCACGCCGTCGTAGATGAAGCTGAACACGATCATCCGGCGGATGCGGGCGGCGTGGGCGAGGTCCACGAACAGGTTCTCGCCTGCCGTGCTGGTGCCGGAGCGGTCGTCCCCGTCGAGCCAGATGACCTTGTCCCGCACGCCTTCAGGGCTCGCGGTGAAGGAGTTCCCGAGTGCCTGGACGACGCCCTTGGAGCCGTCGGTGAACTCGTAGAGGCAGCCGAGGTCGAGGTCGATGTCGGACGGGGCGAGCCACTGGCGCAGGAGTCCTCCCGCGCTTTTGGGCGCCGGGCGGGCGTTCCAGTTCAGGTTGACCCGCAGCACGCCCGTGGTCTGCTTGTGCAGAGAGACGTTCGGCTTGGACTTGGTGAGCAGGACGGTTCCGGTGGACCCTCCTGCGGGCCGTTTCGTGTAGTCGATTGCCATGACACACCTCAGGTTCCTGCGTTTTCCAGTGAGCGGTCGGCCGCTGTGGCACGTCTGTTGCGGACGACCGAGGAGACGAACGCGAGCAGGATGAAGCTGATCCCGATGAGCCCGGTCACCAGTTCGGGGATCTCGAACTTGATGGTGCCCAGCAGGAGCACGGCGAGCGCGCCGATCGCCCAGTGAGCGCCGTGCTCCAGGTACACGTACTCCTCCAGAGTCCGTTGCCGGACCAGGAAGACGGTCAGCGAGCGCACGAACATGGCACCGATCAGCCCGAGACCGATCGCGATGATGATCGGGTCGGACGTGATGGCGAAGGCGCCCACGACCCCGTCGAAGCTGAACGTCGCGTCGAGGACCTCCAGGTACAGGAAGGACATGAAGGCGGCCTTGCCCACCTTGACCTTCAGCGTGCTGCCGCCGCCGTGCTTGTCCGGGTCGAACCTGGAGCTCAACGCCTTCACGAGCACGTAGGTGAGCAAGCCGAACACGCCGGACACCACGACCGTCGTCGACTTGCCCTCCGGCGCGAACTCCAGCGCGGCCACGGCGATCACGAGCAGTGACACCGCGATAGAGAGCTGTTCGAGCTGCCCGATTCGCGCGAGCGGCCGTTCCACCCAGCCCATCCAGGTGATCTCGCGCCGTTCGAAGATGAAGTCGCAGAACAGGGTCAGCAGGAAGATGCCGCCGAACGCGGCGATCGCGGGATGCGCGTCGTGCAGGATGTATCCGTACGTTCCCGGCGTGTGCGGGTCACCACCCTCCATGGCGAGCGAGATCGCCGAGGTGGGGGAGAGGCCGGCGGTCACGCCGACCACGAGCAACGGGAACGCCAGCCGCATGCCGAAGACGGCGATCAGAATGCCGACCGTCAGGAAGAGCTTCTGCCAGAAGGCGCTCATCGTCTTGAGCACCGTCGCGTTCACGACCGCGTTGTCGAACGAGAGCGTCAGTTCCAGCACACCGAGGATCGCGGCGAGGGCGAGGCCCGCCGGGCCGGCGTAGAGGTAGGCGCCGACGAGTCCGACGGCGGTGACGGCGAGCGAGCCGCCGAACGTCCTGAGCCACATGGGTTTCTCCGTCGGGATGAGGGTGGGCCGGACCGGCTGTCCGCCGGAGCGGCCCATCACCTTCGTGCGCGGGACCGGAAAGGACCGTCAGGCCACGTTCACGCCGTAGTCGCGGGCGATGCCGGACAGGCCGGAGGCGTAGCCCTGGCCGACGGCGCGGAACTTCCACTCACCGTTCGCGCGGTACAGTTCGCCGAAGAGCATCGCCGTCTCGGTGGAGGCGTCCTCGCTCAGGTCGTAACGGGTGATCTCCGCGCCACCGTCCTGGTTGACCACCCGGATGAACGCGTTGCTCACCTGCCCGAACGACTGCGACCGCGCCGCGGCGTCGTGAATGGACACGGCGAACACGATCTTCTCGCAGTCGGCGGGAACCCCGGCGAGGTCGACCTTCAGCGACTCGTCGTCGCCGTCCCCCTCGCCGGTCAGGTTGTCGCCGGTGTGCTCGACGGACCCCTCGGGGCTCTTCAGGTTGTTGAAGAAGATGAAGTGGGCGTCGGACATGACCTTGCCGGAGGCGTTGCACATCAGCGCGCTCGCGTCGAGGTCGAAGTCCACGCCGCTGGTCGACCGCGCGTCCCAGCCGAGCCCGACGAGGACCGCGGTGAGACCGGGGGCCTGCTTCGTGAGAGAGACGTTGCCACCCTTGGTGAGCATTACGGTCATTGCTTCCTCCTGTTGTTCGCGCAGCCGTCGACAACGGCTCCGGACTATTGAGTGCCGCTTATCTCTGGCGATTTCACGGCGACTTGTCGAACGCGCTGTGGACATCGGAACGTGGAAGCTGCCGTTACAGGTGTGCCGGGGTGGGTCTGGACGTTGTCCAGAAATCGTCCAGTATTTGTCTTGTGGCGTTCATACTGGACACGACTAGTGGTCACCGGCGAAGAACCGCCTGGTCCAGGCCTGAGCGAGATCGTTTGTCGGCCTATTTCCGCAGGTCCGGGACGTATTCTTGGCGATGCTGAATTTCGCTGGCGGGCGAAGTGGTGGCCAAACGAGTCGTGCACGTTCTGGAAATCGGCGTGTGGAATGCTTGGCGGACCGGTCGTTGTTCACTCGGAAGGTCGACGAGGTACTGATGCCCGATCGCGAAACCTATGACGTCGCTGTGTCGTTCTCAGGCGCGCAGCGCACCCTGGCAGAGAATTACGTGCGGGCCTGCGAGGCTCTCGGACTGAGCGTCTTCTACGACAAGAACGTCTTGGTCCAAATGTGGGGACGCAACTTCATCGTCGAGTTCCGCAAGATCTACGGGCAGGGCATCGCGAGGTATGTCGTGCCGTTCTTCTCGCGGGACTACCTCGGTGGCGCGTACCCGATGGACGAGTACAACGCCGCGCTCGCCTGGTCGATCGAGCTCCGCGACGACGCGTACATCCTGCCGATCCTGGTGGGGGACGTGAAGGTGCCCGAGCAGCTGTTGAGTTCGGCGACCTCACACCTGCGCGCGGACGACTGGTCGGTCGAGGAACTCGCGAAGATCACCGCCGAACGCGTCCGCAGCACCGTGCCCGCTGCCGCCGCCCCGGCCCCTTCCGAGCGTCCGTCGGGCATCCTGCTGCCGCGGATCGCGCCGGGCAGCTACAGCCCCTACGAGACTCTGGAGAACGCGCTCTCCGTTGTCGGCGAACGATTTCAGGCGCACGCGGGTGCACTGGAACAGTACGGCTACACCTGCCGGGTGCGGACTCCCGACCACGTGGTGGAGGTTCGCGTCGAGAAGCACGGAGCGTCCGTGTACGGGCTGAAGGTCTGGTTCCACGACACCTTCGGGCAGGACCAGCTCGCGGTGGGGTACGGCGCTCCCGCGTACCGGGGTGGCGGAATGAACGGCTGGGCCACCGCGGAGTGGGACAGGCAGCACGAGGAGGCCAGGCTGAGGTTCACCGACGGTCTGCAGGGCACGGGCGGCGCGCTGCTGACGGCCGAGGATTTCTTCGACGCGTTGTGGCGCAAGGTGATCGTGTACATCGAGCAGACGCACTGACCCGATGGCCGTGCTGGACCGGATCGAGATGCTGCCGGTCCATGTCGGTGAGCAGGTGCTGGCCTCCCCTGCGTCAGCACGCCATTGACGTCGAGCTACCTCACGTGAGGCCTGCGCGGTAGGCGTCGAGCAGCAGGCCGTGGAAGTGGTGCACGCCGTGCTCGGACAACCCGGTGCCCGCCGGGTCGTAGACGATCCGCCCCTGCTCGAACGCGGGCGTGCGCATTCCCCGTTGGACGCTCTCCACGATGGCGATGTCCTGCACCTGCAACACCTCGTCGATGTACCGGACGCCGTCCAGTTCGGCGGCGGTCAGGTCGGTGGTGTCGAAGTAGAAGTCCCACGTCTCGCGGCTGCGTTCCGGGCCGTCCGGCAGGATCTGGAGCACCATGAAGTTCGCCCGGCCGGGGTAGCGCAGCAGGCAGGTGTTGGGCCAGAGCCACCACACCGCGTGCTGGTTCACCGTCGCGCCGGACACGTCGTAGGCGCTGTTGGCCTGCTTGCCCGCCTCGGCGAAGTGGCTCGACCAGATGCCGTGCGTCTGCACGTCGTACGTGCCCATGTCGACCAGGTCCACGAACTCCGGGTGCGCGATGTGGCAGTGGTAGCACTCCAGGAAGTTGTCGACGACGTTCTTCCAGTTCGAGTCGATCGTGTAGCTGAGCCTCTTGGCGTGGGTGAGTCCAGCGACGTCCGGAGCCCAGAAGTCGACCTCCGCCGCCAGGTCCGGTGCCTGCTCGGCGAGTTTCTCGGCGGCCGGGTCGAGGTTGACGTAGACGAACCCGCCGAACTCCTCCACCTGCACCTGGTCGAGGCACACCTCGGACTTGTCGAACGTCTCCATGCGGTCGGCCCGGCGCGCTGCCTTCAGGCCGCCGTTCAGGTCGTACGTCCACGCGTGGTACGGGCACACGATGTTGCGCGTGACGCCCGAGCCGCTCAGGAGTTCGTGCGCGCGGTGCTTGCACACGTTGTAGAACGCGCGCAGTTCGCCGGAACGGTCACGCACCACCACGATCGGCATGCCGGCCACGGTGGACGCCGTGTAGCTGCCCGGTGCGGCGAGCTGCTCGACGTGGCAGATCCATTGCCACGTCCGGGAGAAGACGGCGCGGTCCTCGAACGCGGACCACGCGGGATCGACGTAGGCCTCGGCGCGCAACGACATCGAGCGCGCGGGGTCGGTGTGGTATCCGGTGGCGATGCGATGAACGTCCTCAGCCGTGACCTTCATGCCTCACAAGGTAGAGCTGTTTGAACGATCGTTCAAGGTTCACGCGAGCGCGATGTCCTCGCACAACTTCACGGCCCGGCGCAGCGCGGCGCGGTCGAGGCCGAGCAACGCCGTCAGCCACAGGCCGTTCTGGATCACGTCGATGTCCGCCGCCCGTTTCGCGCACTCGTACCGGGACAGGTCCGGCCGGGCCGCCCGGATCAGCCGGGCCAGCCCGGACCGGTACCGGCCCTGCGCCTCGGTGTTGATCCGCTCGAACTCCTCGGCGGCCTGCGCGAGCGACCACAGCTGCAACCGCAGCGACAGGTACTCGGTCGTCAGGAACTCCGGATCGGCCACCCTGCGCAGTGCGATCCGCAGCCGTTCGCCTGCCGGCAGGTCGGGATCCGGTTCCACCAGTGCGATGTCCTGCTCCTCGATGCGGCGCAGGGCTGCGGCGATCAGGCCCGTCTTGTCGGCGTAGTGGTAGTTGACGAGGCCGAGTGCGACGCCCGCCTCCCGTGCCACGGCCCGCATGCTGACGCCGCCGATGCCGTGCCGGGACAACAGGGTGAGGACGGCGTCGAGGATCCGTCCGGCCGAGTCTGTGCTCACCCACCGATCGTAGTGAGACTCGTCGGCAGGCGTTCGAAGCCGCGCAGGATGCGGGTCGGGCGCCGGCGCGCGCCGGGCAGCGGGGCGAGGCCCGGGAACCGTTCGAAGATCGTCCGCAGCCCGATCTCGCCCTCCATCCGCGCGAGCTGGGCGCCCAGGCAGTAGTGCCGTCCGGCGCCGAACGACACGTGGTCGCGCGCGTTCGGTCGGGTCACGTCGAACCGGTGCGGGTCCGCGAAGACGGACGGGTCGCGGTTCGCGCCTGCGAGCACGGTCGTGACGAGCTGGCCGCGCTGGACCGGTACTCCGGCGACTGTCGTGTCCTTCGCGCACATGCGGCCGGTCAAAAGCACCGGCGGGTCGTAACGCAGGACCTCGTCGACGGCGTTGCTCCACAGCGCCGGGTCGGCCCGAAGCGCCGCGAGTTGTTCGGGATGCTTGGTGAGCAACGAGATTCCGTTGCCGAGCAGGTTCACGGTCGTCTCGAACCCGGCCGCGAGCACGAGTCCGGCGGTGGCCTTCAGCTCGCGTTCGGTGAGGCCCACGCCGTCCTCGCGGGCGGTGATCAGGCGGCTCAGCAGGTTGTCGCCGGGGTTCGCGCGCAGGGCGTCGAGGTGTCGGGAGAGCCAGGCGTCGAACGAGGTGAGCGTCGACTCGACGTTGCGGAACACCCGCCACGACAGGCCCAGGTCGAGGCTCGGGGCCGCCGCCGCGCCGAGGGCGAGGACGGTCGACCGTTCCTGCGGGGGCACGCCGAGGATCTCGCTGATGACCGTGACCGGCAGCAGGCCGCAGTAGGTCTCGATCAGGTCGACCGGGTTGTCCGGGTCGAGGCCGTCCAGCAGGTCGTCGGCGATCTCCTGGGTGCGGACGCGCAGCTGTTCGACGGCTCGCGCGGTGAAGACGCGGGTGACGAGCTTGCGGTAGCGGGTGTGCGCGGGTGGTTCGACGGCCAGCAGCGACGGTGGTTGGACCGGGTGCATGACGTCCGTGGCGGACCACGCGGCGAGCTTGCCGAGGAGGCCGGCGCCGAAGCGCGGCCGGGCCGTCACGAACGCGTCGTCGGCCAGGACCGCCTTCACGATCTCGTGTCGCGTGGTGGTGTGGCCGACTTTGGTTCGCGCCAACGGGCCGCGGGCGCGGATCTCGTCGAAGAGTCCGGTCAGGTCGGCGCCGGTGGTGGCCTCGACGGTGATGCGGCCCTGCAGGTCGCCGCGGCGGGCCGCGAGGCGCAGGATCGCGCGCGGCAGGGCGTGGCCGATGCTCCAGCGCACCGCCGGTTTGACGTGCTCCTCAGCCAGGCTCGTCACGGTTCGCAGCCTGGCCGGTACGCCGTCGTGAGTCAAGGTCTCGGCCATCCGGGCCAAGGGAGAGTCCACTTCGGACCAGCGGGTAGCCTGCCGCGCCATGGAGATCCGGGTGCTGATCGACCGCTTGAGCTCAGACCACTGGAAGCCCGAGATCGAGGACTTCGTGCGCGAGCAGGGGATCACGACGTTCGGCGAGCTGGTGGACCTGATCACCACGTCGGAGGACAGCGACGTCATCCGGCAGGGCTACCGGGTGTTCTCGCTGGTCGATGCCACCGAGCTCTACCCCGGCCTGCTCAGGCACGAGCACCACGGCATCCGTCGCAAGGCGGCGGCCCAGTTCCGCGGCGAGGAGGCCTTCCAGCGCGCGGCCGACCTGCTGCCGCTGCTCGCCGACGAGGACCACCACGTGCGGCAGGAAGCGATGTGGGCGTTCAGCACCATGGGGCCGGAGGTGTTGCCGCTGCTGCAGGAGACCCGCCGCACGGCTCGTGGGGCGTTGCGGCGCGGTGCGTTGGCCGGCATCGCCGAGGTCGCCGGACCCGACGCGTTCCTGCCGGAGGACCGCCGCGTCATCGACCGGTTCATCCAGTACAAGATCGAAGACAGCAAGTACGACACCGATGAGATGCACCTCTGCGGTGGCTGGTACGCGATCAAGACCGAGGACCAGGCGGCCGTGCTCGGCGTGTGCGGCTTGACCGACCCGGTGCCGGTGACCAGGGTGCTGGGCGCCGACGCGTGGAACAACGACCACCACGCGTGGGGCAGCGGCAACGAACACGCCCGCTGCTCGCGCGTCTACGTCACGGGCTCGTGGGACGGCTGGACGCTCGTGTTCGGCGAGCCGTTCGAGCACGGCACCCGCCCGGTGACGGAGATCTGCGCGGTGCTGAGCGCCGTGTTCGGTGAGGCGCACTACTACGGCGAGAGCTGTGGCGACGGCTGGACGTCGTGGTGCATCGCCGAAGGCGGCGAGGTCCTCCGGTACTACGACGCCTTCAAGGAAAACGAGCAGATCGGGTCGCACGAGGTCGAGGAGGGCTGGTGCCTGCCGCACGACCTCAGCGACGAGAACGACGAACTCGAGGACATCTACGCGACCGACGTGGCCGAGGCGCTGTCGGTGAACCCCCGCTACTTCGAGGGCGACGTCGAGGGGCCCGGCGTGCTGGCGTTGACGCAGTGCGGCGTGAAGTACGGTTCTCCCAAGGGGTTCCTGCGGATCAGCAGCTGATCACCGGGACCTCCAGCGCGCGCACGACGTCGTTGTCGGCGTCGGTGATCACGCCCGCGATGTCCGCGAACGGCAGGACGGTGAACCGCGACGCCGTGCCGATCTTCTCGGAGCTCGCCAGCACGTAGGTGTCCGCGGCCTGGTGGGCGAGCGCGCGTTTCATCGCGGCCTCGTCGGCGTCGCCGGTCGTGAGGCCCGCATCGGGGTGCACGCCCGTGACGCCGAGAAAGAAGAGGTCGGCGTGCACGCCCCGTGCGGCCTCCACGGCGGCGGCACCGCATGCGACCATCGAGTGCTTGAAGAGCCTGCCGCCGACCACGTAGACGTCCACGTTCTCGTGCTCTTCCAACGCGCTCGCGATCGTCGGACTGTGCGTGACGACCGTTGCGCGCAGGTCGAGCGGTAGCGCGCGCACGACGGCAAGGGTCGTCGTGCCGCCGTCGAGGATCACGGTGCTGCCGGGCTCGACCAATGCCGCTGCCGCGCGTGCGACCCGTTGCTTGCCATCGACCTGCACGCCCTGACGCGTCGCGTAGTCGGCGATGGCGGGGGATGCGGGCAGTGCGCCGCCATAGACGCGTTGGCACAGCCCTGCTGCTGCGAGATCGCGCAGGTCACGACGGATCGTGTCCTCGGAAATGCCCACTTCGGCGGCGAGGTCCTTGGCGACGATCCGGCCGTCGGTGCGCAGTCGTTCGAGCAGCAAGTCACGGCGTTGGGCGGCCAGCATGCACGTTTCTCCTTGTTTTTGCCGAGTCTTGCACATTATGGTCGGTCGCATGCTGATTCTGATCGCAGGCCCCTACCGCTCCGGCACCGGGGACGACCCCGACCTGATGGCACGCAACCTGGCCGCCCTGGAAGAGGCGGCGTGGCCGCTCTTCCGCAGCGGGCACGTGCCGATGATCGGCGAGTGGGTGGCGTTGCCCGTGCTGCGCGGCGCCGGGGGCACGTCGGTGACCGACCCGGTGGCGGCGGAGATCATGTACCCGACCGCCGAACGCCTGCTGCGGCACTGCGAGGCCGTGCTGAGGCTGCCGGGGGAGTCGACCGGCGCGGACGAGGACGTGCGGATCGCGCGCGAACGCGGCCTGCCGGTCTACGACCGGGTCGAGGACGTCCCCGGCTACGTCGCCGCCTAACCTGGGTCCCCTGAAACCGTTGGGGGACAACGATGAAACAGGCTTTTCGGGCAGCGCGGACCTTCGACGGCGAACGGGAGGTCCCGGGCGAACCGGTGATCGTCGTCGAGAACGGCAAGATCGTCGCGGGCGGGCCGGGCGACGTGCCGGTGACCGACCTCGGGGACGTCACGCTGATGCCGGGGCTGGTCGACGCGCACGTGCACCTCGCGTTCGACCCGTTCGGCGTGGCGACCGACCAGACCGATCCGGACGACGTGGTGCTCGCCCGCATCCGCGCCAACGCCTTGGAGGCGCTCCAAGCAGGCATCACGATGGTGCGGGACCTCGGCGACCGCGGCTACCTGACCTCGCGGGTGCGGGACGCGGGTCCGGAAGTCCTGGTCGCGGGCCCGCCGGTGACGACGACGGGCGGGCACTGCTGGTTCCTCGGCGGCGAGGCGGACGGCATCGAGGGCGTGCGCGCGGCCGTCACCGAACGGGTCGAGCACGGCGTCGACGTCGTCAAGATCATGGCCACCGGCGGTTCGATCACGCCGGGCTCGTCGCCGTTCGACCAGCAGTACACGACCGAGGAACTGCGTGCGGGCGTGGAGATCGCCCACGCGGCGGGCATCCCGGTCACCGTGCACGCGCACGCCACGTCGGGCATCAAGGCGGCGGTGGAGGCGGGTGTCGACTCGATCGAACACGCCTTCTTCCTCGCGCCCGGCGGCCTCGCGGTCGACTGGGACACCGTGGACGCCATCGTGCGCGCGGGGATCTACGTCAGCACGACCTCCGCACGCCGTCCGACCGCCGAGCCCGCCACCCCGGTGAGCCTGACGTTGCGGGAGAACTTCGCCCGCATGCGCGAACGAGGCGTCAAGCTCGTGTGCTCCTCGGACGCGGGCATCGGCCCGTTCAAGCGGTTCGACTCGCTGCCGCACGGCGTGATCGAGTTCGGGGAGCTGCTCGGGTTCACGCCTGCCGGCGCCCTCGCATCCGCGACCAGCGTGGCGGCGGACGCGTGCGGCATCGGCCACCGCAAGGGCAGGCTCGCCCCCGGTCACGACGCCGACCTGCTGGCGGTGGGAGGCAACCCCTTGGAGGACCTCCAAGCCCTGCTGGACGTGCGTGCGGTCTTCCGGGCGGGCGAACGCGTCGTCTAGGCGCTGTCCTGCAAGTTCGTCAGGTGGCAGGTGCGGGCGAGCGACCCGGAGACGGTGCCGCCGCAATGCCCTCATACCGGGCGTATTCGGGCTTTGCGGCGGTGCCGTCTCCGGGTCCCTCGGCCGCCACGGACGCCCGACGAGACTTGCAGGACAGCGCCTAGGCGCTGTCCTGACCCCGTGCGGCGGCGACGAACGCGCGCATCCGCCCGTGGTCCTTCACCCCGCGGCTCGACTCGATGCCGCTCGACACGTCCACACCCCACGGCCGCGCGACGCTGATCGCCCCGGCCACCGTCTCCGGCGCCAACCCGCCCGCCAGCAGCCACTCCCCGGCAGGCGGGTTCTCGGCGAGCCGGGTGATGTCCCACTGCTCACCCGACCCGGCGACCGGCGAGTCGATCAGCAGCCAGCGCTCCCCGAACGCCCCGGTCCGCACGTCCGTCGACGGCCCGAGCGCCGTCGCCCGCACCAGGTCGAACGGCAGGTCGGCCAGCTCGTCGAACGCCTCGCGCGGGTAGTCGCCGTGCAGCTGCAACGCGCGCACGCCCGTCTTCAAAGCCAACTCACCACCCTCGGCGGCGGTGACACCGCGCACCACGGCGACGGTGAGGACGTTCGGCGGCACCTCCGCCACGAGTCGCGCGGCGAGGTCGACCTCGATCTGGCGGGGGCTGCTCGTCAGCACGAAACCGACGGCGTCCGCCCCGGCTTCCACGGCGACGGCGACATCGGACTCGTTGCGCAGACCACAAAGCTTCACGAACACACTGCTCACACTAGTCGTGTGGCGACGAACGCACTGTCACGCAGCTAACAGTCACAAGCTCCGACGCTGCCCGGTCCTATTTATTGGAAGACACGGGCAACGGAGGCCGCGATGACGGAACACCAGGTAGCCACATCGGTTTTGGTGATCGGCACGGGAGGCGCGGGGTTGCGCGCCGCCATCGAACTCGCCGAACGAGGCGTCGACGTGACGGTCCTCGGCAAGCGTCCCAAGTCGGACGCGCACACCGCTCTCGCCGCGGGCGGCATCAACGCGGCACTCGCCACGATGGACCCCGCCGACACCTGGCAACAGCACGCGGCCGACACCATCAAGGAGAGCTATCTCCTCGCCAACCCCGAGATCGTGCGGACCGTGGCGGAGCAGGCGCCGCGCGGGATCGCCGACCTGGAGCGCTACGGCATGCCGTTCGCCCGCGAGGACGACGGCCGCATCTCGCAACGGTTCTTCGGCGCGCACACGTTCCGCCGCACGTCGTTCGCGGGCGACTACACGGGCCTGGAGATCCAGCGCACCCTGGTCAACCGCGCCGCGCAGCTCGACATCCCGATCCTCGACTCCTGCTACGTCACGCGGATCCTGGTGCAGGACAACGTGGTGTTCGGCGCGTACGGGTTCGACCTCAACACCGGCAAGCGCTACCTCTTCCACGCCGACGCGGTGATCCTCGCCGCCGGCGGACACACCCGCATCTGGCGCCGCACGTCGAGCCGCCGCGACGAGAACACCGGCGACTCGTTCCGGCTCGCGGTGCTCGCGGGCGGCAGGATCCGCGACCCCGAACTCGTCCAGTTCCACCCGTCCGGCCTGCTCGAACCGGAGAACGCGGCGGGCACGCTCGTCTCCGAGGCCGCGCGCGGTGAGGGCGGCGTCCTCACCAACGCCGCCGGCGAACGCTTCATGGCCCGCTACGACCCACAACGCATGGAACTGTCCACCCGGGACAGGGTCGCGCTCGCCGCGTACACCGAGATCAAGGAAGGCCGCGGCACCCCGAACGGCGGCGTGTGGCTCGACGTCTCGCACCTGCCGCGCGAGCAGATCATGCAGCGCCTGCCCAGGGTCTACCAGACCCTGCTGGAGCTCCAGATGAAGGACATCACCCGGGAACCGATGGAGATCGCGCCCACCGCGCACTACTCGATGGGCGGCGTCTGGGTCGCACCGGAGGACCACTCCACCGGCGTCGAGGGCCTCTACGCGATCGGCGAGGCGTCCAGCGGCCTGCACGGCGCCAACCGTCTCGGTGGCAACTCGCTCATCGAACTCCTCGTCTACGGCCGGATCGTCGGCGAGTCGGCGGCCGAGTACTCCGCCGGCCTGACCGCACAACGTCGTTCGCAGGCCGCCATCGCCGAGGCCAGGTCCGAAGTGGACGGACTGCTCGCCGCCGACGGCCAGGAGAACGTCCGCGCCCTGCAACGGGCCCTGCGCAACACGATGACCGAGCACGCGGGTGTCGTCCGCGACGAAGCGGGGCTGCGCAAGGGACTCGCCGAACTCGACGACCTGGAAGCCCGCATCGCCGACATCGGCGTGCACCCCGACCTGGCGGGGTACCAGGACCTCGCGCACGCCTTCGACCTGCTGTCGTCGGCGCTGTCCGCCCGCGCCACCCTGGAGTGCGCCCTCGAACGCCGCGAGACACGCGGCTGCCACAACAGGTCGGACTACCCGGACATGGACCCGGCGCAGCAGGTCAACCTCGTCTGGGCCGGTCCCGGCCAGGTCGAGCGCGAGGAGATTCCCCCGGTGCCGCAGGAGATCGCGGCCCTGATGCGGGAGGTGGACACGGCGGGCAAGCTGGTGGAGTGACGGACGCAGGGGCGGGGATCACCCCGCCCCTCCTCCTGCTCACGGCAGCCGCAACGCCGTGGTGAACAGGAACGCGCTGTCCTCCAGCGCCTCCACCCGATGCCGCCGGTCGGGCAACGTCAGCAGGTCGCCGGGTGCCGCCTCCCACGAGTCGGCGCCCGCCACCAGCCGCACCCGGCCCAGCAGCACCTGCACGGTCACCTCACCGGGATGCTCGTGCTCGTGCAGGTGCTCGCCGCCCCGCAACGCCATCACGGTCTGCCGCAACGCCCGCTCGTGTCCACCGTGGACGGTCGAGGCGCTGCGCCCGCTCGACGCCGCACGAGCCCGTTCGACCTGACCGCGCGCCAACTCGGTCAACGACGCCTTCACGGCCGTGGCGCCCTGAGGTGCTTGCGCGCCTCCAGTTCGTCCGCCTCCACGACCGTCAGCATCGGCTGACCGGGCGCGCAGAACATCGTGACGACGAACTGGGACTCCTCGTCCTTCAGGGCGTTTCCGTCCTGGTAGTGGATGACGTCACCACCCGGCTCCCAGAACGTCCCGCCCGCGCGCACGACCCGTTCCGGCTCGCCCTCCAGTTCGAAGACGATCGCGCCCTTCACCACGTATCCGTACGCGGGCCCGGAATGCCGGTGCGGTGGCGCACCGGGGCTGGCCGGCGGCAGGGTCACGAGAATCGTCATCGCCTCGGCACCGTCGGGGATCTGCGGCGCGCCCGGGACGGTGCCGATCACCTCGATGGCGGGCGGCGGACCGCTCTTGTCGGGGTTGTCCAGGTGGTGGTCGTGGTGTTCGTGGCTCATGCCAAGGAAGACCGGACAGCCCGCCGCGTTGTGACAGGAGACCCCGAATCCCCTGTCACAACGCGCCGGGTTCAGGAGGCGAGTCCCATCCCCGCCACGACCTTGGTCGTCACCGACGTCGTGCCGATGACCTGGCCCTGCTTCAGGCCCCACGCGTCCTTCGCCAGCACCGTGCGCGACCCGAGGTACTCGCCGGTCGTCTGGTCGATCACGATCTGCTCGGTCGTCTCCTTCTCGGTGACGCCCAGCGCGGTGCCCGTCCGGCCGTCGAGCACGGCCGCCTTCTCGACGATCTCCAGCCCCGGCAGGTAGCTCAGCGCCTGGTAGACCGCGGCCCGCACGTGCGCGGGGTACGCGCCGGTGTCGAGGCCGTCGTTGACCATCTGCAGGAAGACCAGGCCCTCGTTGCCCTGCGCCTCGTCGCGGAGCTTGAGGTACAGCTCCTTCGGGTCGGCCGGCAGCGTGGTGAGGTACTCGGGCGACGGGTCGCGAAAGCTGACCTTCACCTTGTCGCGCAACGCCGGGCCGCCGTCGGAGCGGTACTCGCTCGCCCCGTCGAACGGCGTCTTCAGGTCCGGCGGGAGGTCGCTCTCGGACCCGATGAGCCACTGGCGGCCGCTCGCCTGCTCGCGCTTGTAGAGCCACGGGCCGTTGCGGTCGGCCGGGATCCACGTCTGGAGCTTCTGGTCCTGCAGGAACATCCAGTCGTGCTCGTACTCGGTCATCGACCAGCGCGCGTCCTGCTGCACGAGCAGGTACTGGTCCGGCCGCAGCTTCGCGTCACCGGTGAGGTTCGCCGCCTTGTTCAGCAGGTCGGCCGCCGCCGCGCTGCCCACGCTCGGGCCGTTCACCCGTGACACCAGCGAGGGCGCGAGCAGGGCGGCGCCCGCGAGCACCACCATCGCGGCGGCCGCGGCCACCACGGGGATGCGCCGCCTGCGTCGCGGCGCCAGCGGCACGACGTTGCCGGACACCAGTTCGGAACCCGGATCGGCCGCCGTGTCCTCGTCGATCCGGGCGAGCAGGGCGGCCCGGCCCCGGTCGAACGCCTCGTCGCTCATCGGGGCGACGTCCGACATCGCCCACTTCACGGTCTCGTCCTCGACCTGACGGATCTCACGCATCGTCGTCACCCTCCTGTCCGTTGATCTTCGCCCGCAGCTTGGCCCGCGCCCGGAACAGCCTGGTCCGCACGGTCGCGACCGGCGTCTCGGTCACCTCGGCGACCTCGGCCGCGCTCAGGTCGCCCCACGCGATCATCAGCAGCACGTCGCGTTCCTCGGGCCGCAGGTCGGCGAGCACCTCGCCCAGGTCGCTCATCAGCGACTTCGCGTCCACGACCGACGCCGTGCGGTCGTCGACGTGATCGGCCACCGTCCGCCTCCCGTGATCGCGCGCCCAGGCCCGCAGCCGCCTGCCCTCGGAACGCACGTGCTGGCGCAGCAGGTTCGTCCCGATCCCGAACAACCACGCCTTCACGCTCGCGCGGGCCGGGTCGAAGCTCTGACGGCGTTCCCAGGCGATGAGGAACGTCTCGGACACCAGATCGTCCGCGATCGCGACGTCCATCCGCAGCGCCAGGTAGCGGTGCAGATCGCGGGCGTGCCGGTCGTACAACTCGACCCAGGCGTCCCGGTCCAGAGGCTTCGTCACCCCCGGCCCTCCTGTTCGCGCCGGCGGCGCTGTCTCGGTGCTCACGGAAACTATTGGTCGATCGGCGCGAAAGCATTCCCGGTCTGAAGGTGTGACCTGTTCCACAGTGCCACGGTCGCGCGCGTTCGGCTCCTCGCGCGCGATTGGCCGTTTCCGCCGGGCGCGTTCCCATGAGGACGGTCACATCCGTTGGGGGAAACGGAGATGCGGGTACCGGCCAACAACTTCCCGTGAACGAGATGCAGCTGCTGGGCCGGGCCGCCGGCGAGATCCCGCCGATGTCCGACGACGCCTTCGAGGCCGGCCGGAAGAGACTTCTCGTCCGGCACCGCTGGACCACCGCGCGCAAGGTCGTCCGCGCGATCTGGATCGTGGTGCTGCTCGTGCTGCCGATCAAGATGGCCGCGATGGGCGCGTACTACCTGGACCTGCAGGTGTACCGCACCGGCGGTTTCGCCTGGTTGCAGGACGTCCCGCTCTACGTCGGCTTCCCGGGCCCCCTGGACGGCCCGAACCTGCCCTTCACCTACCCGCCGATCGCCGCCGTGCTGTTCAGCGGGCTCACGTTCGTGCCGGTGCCGGTGGCGAACGCGCTGGTGGTGGCCCTGAACTTCGTCTGCCTGACGGGCGTGAGCGTGCTCGTCACCAAGACGCTGAGCAGGCGCGCGGACGTGGCGTGGACGGTCGGTCCGGTCGTCGCGATCCTCGGCGTGTCACTGGAACCCGTGATCTCGACGTTCCTCTTCGGACAGATCAACCTCGTGCTGATGGCGATCGTCGTGATCGACGCCCTGGCCGTGCGCGACCCGAGGTTCCGCGGCCTGCTGATCGGCGTGGCCGCCGCGATCAAGCTGACCCCGTTGATCTTCCTGCTCTACTTCCTGGTGCGGAAGGAGTGGCGGGCCGCGGCGATGTCGCTGGTGGGCTTCGCGGGCATGGCGGTGCTCGGGTTCCTGTTCGCCGCGAAGGACTCCGCCGAGTTCTGGTTCAACGCGATCTTCGACACGAGCCGCGCCGGTGGTCTCGCCTACGCGACCAACCAGTCGTTGCGCGGGTTCCTGCACCGGATCAACCCCGGCGAGCACGCCGAGTCGTTGATCTGGACGGGTCTGTCGATCATCGTCGTGACGCTCGCGGTCGTCGCCGCCTACCGAGCCCGGAACGAGGTCGTCGCGCTCACCGCGATCGCGACGGCCGGGCTGCTGGTCTCGCCGGTCTCGTGGTCGCACCACTGGGTCTGGTGCGTGCCCGCGTTCCTCGCGCTGGCGTTCACCCGCCGCACCTGGGCCCGGCCGGTGCTCGGCGTGCTGCTGGTGATCTTCCTGGTGCACCCGTTCGGCTGGCTGCCGAGCACGGGGGACAAGGAGATGCTCTGGAGCTGGCAGGAGCACGTCTACGGCGACGCCTACACGTGGGTCGCGCTGGCCGGACTGGTGGCGGCCGCTGTGGCCGCCACCAGGACGCTGACGCTCAGCAGCGCTTCACGCGCACCGCGCCCCGGCTCGACTCCACGATCGCGAAGTTGAGCCGGTCGGGGTCCGCCGAGCCGAGCGCGACGCGGACCTCGGCGTTGATGTTGATGTTGCGCCGTTCCCCGCACGGCACCCACTGGACGTCCGTCGAGTTCGGCCGGTAGTGGGTCTGCCAGGCGTCGCTGAACGGCCCGGTGAACGGCTGGCTGACCGTCGCCGTCGGCGTCGTCCCCTGCACGTAGGTGCTGACGCGACTCAACCCGGTCGCTCCCGTTTGCAAGTGGGTGTAACCGTTGTAAGAGGTTCTAACCAACGCGAAGGTGTATCCGTCCGGGACGTTCACGCGCAGGCTGACCTGGCAGTTCTTGCGCTGGTCGACCGGCGACGAGCCGTTGCCCGCCCTGGCCAGGAACTCGTGGTAGCCGATCGTGAAGGTGCGGTCGTCGGTCTTGACGTCGGCGTCGCCCGCCGCGCACCCCGATCCGTTGACCGTGACGACCTCCAGGACGGGCGCCGGGGCCGTCTGGTCCGCCGGGCTGAGCGCCGAGAGGGCGATGAGTGCTGCCGCTGCCGTGGTGAGCATGAGGAACCTCTCCGAGGGGTCCGTGGCGGCGGCAGCACCAGACGCTATGCCGGATCGGGGTGCGTCGGCTGACGGTTGCCTGACGATTCCCGGTCCGACTCACGGCTCAGGCTCACGGCTTGAACGGGACGAGCTCCTCCTCGACGCCCGTCCGGACGATCACACACGTCGACTCGGGCACCTCCTGCCAGGCCCCGACCAGGTCGCCGAGCGGTTCCGACACGACGAGGCGCGAGTCGTCGGTGAGGTCGTGCAGCGCCGGGTTGTCCGGGTACTGGCGGCGCAACGTCGTCACGTCGGTGCTGTGGAAGAGCGACCGCGACTTGCCGCGGCTCGAGTACCGGAACGCCCACGTCGTCGAACCGTCGGTGACCGCGACCGTCATCTGGATCGGGTACTCGACGCCCGCGCGCCGCCCGACGTCCTCGACGAACTCGACCATGCGCCCCACCGCGGCGGGCGGGTCCTGCTCCAGCCCGAAGCTGATCGCCAGGTAGAACATGATCTCCGAGTCCGTCGACCCCTCGACCAGCGGGAACAGCACCGGGTCGATCGCCAGCATGAGTTCGCGTCGCACCAGCGGGAACTTCGCGATCAGGCCGTTGTGCATCCAGAGCCAGTTCTGGTGGCGGAACGGGTGGCAGTTCGACCGCTGCACCGCGCCGCCCGTGGACGCCCGCACGTGCGCGAAGACGCGGTCGACGGTGATCTGCGCGGACAGCTCCCGCAGGTTGCGGTCGTTCCACGCGGGCTCGGTGCTGAGGAACAGTCCCGGCGTGCTCGTGCTGCCGTACCAGCCGATGCCGAACCCGTCACCGTTGACGGCCGTCGCGCCCAGCCGCGCGTGCTTCGACTGCATGACGAGCGAGTTCTCCGGCGCGTAGAGCAACTCCTCCAGCAACACCGGCGAACCGGAGTAAGCGAGCCACCGGCACATCACGAACCTCCTCGAAAACCCCAGCGCTACATGGGAACACGTAGCAGACCGGAATGGGAGGTTTGCGGCGACGCGCCTTCCTCGGGCAGCATGGCGGGGGTGACGGTCCCTCCCGGCTTACGGCAGCCGCCCTACGAACCGCCGCGCGCGAACTTCGAGACCATCGAGGTCTACGCGCCGGTCACGCAGGTGGCGCCCCCGGTGGAGCCTGCCGCACAACCCGCCGCGCAGCCCGAGGACCGCTCGGACATCGCCGTCATCGGCCCGATCGCCGCCCTGGTCCTGGCCCTGACGATCTCCACGCTGATCCTCGAGCACCCGGCCGCCCGCGCCGTCGCCGCGGGCCTCGCGACCGTCGGCCTGCTCCTCGCCGTCGCGTTGATGCTGATGGGCAAGAAGCCGAAGCCCGGCCGGCACGTGGCCCGGCACGCGATCGCGCCCGTCGATCCCGAACAGACCGTGCGGATCAATCAGGGGCGGCCCGAACCGGGACGGCCCGAACCGGCGCGGCCCAATCAGGGATGGCAGGAACCGGGGCGGCCCAACCCGGGCTGGGGCACCACCGACCGGCGCCGATGACCGGGGGCCGGCACCCCCGGCCACACTGTTCGTCCCGTTCTCGGGTGGCAATCGGGCGTGGCTGACCTGCGCGTCCGTTCCCTCGCGTGGACGGCCTCCAAGCCACCCGTGGCAGCACCACTCACCGCAGGGTGGCGAGACCGGCCTTCGCGAACTTCTCGTCCAGGTCGCCGCTGGGCGCGCCGCCGACGCCGATGCCCGCGACGGACGTGCCGTCGACCGCCACCGGCACGCCGCCCGCCAGGAACAACGTGCCGGGGATGTCCCGCAGCGTCGCGCCCTGGCCGGTGACGCGACCGGCCAGTTCCGAGGTCGGGGCGTTGAACGACACGGCCGTGAACGCCTTGCGCCGCGCGGACTCCTCGGTCTGCGGGCCCGCGCCGTCCCCGGCGAGCAGCACCACGAGGTCGCCGCTGCGGTCGACGACGGCGACCGTGACGCGCTGGTTCTCCTTCTCGGCGGCGTCGAGGGTGGCCTGCGCCGCCTTGATCGCCGCGTCGATGGTCAGCACCTTCTCCGCGCGGGTGGGGGTGCGCTGGTCGGCCGCCGCGTAGCCGCCGCCGACGCTGAGCACGACCAGGGTGGCGATTGCGATCTTCTTGATGTCCATGGCCACCACGGTTCCGCGTTTCCGCGCCCGTTCCCTGGTGGTGACGGTTGAACCTCGGTTCAACCCATCGGTTGACCCGCCGCCCGGCACTCCTCGCCTACAGTCGCTCGACGTGTGGCTGCACAGGGCGATGCACGCGGGTTTCTACGTGCTGTTGACGGCGTCGGCGGCGCGGTACGTCGCGTACCACGGCGCCGACCTCGTGGTGCTCGGCCTGGCCCTGGCCCTCGGCGCCGCGTACCCCGCCGGCGTCCGCTGGACCAGCGCCCTGCCCGCCGTGCTGGCCGTCTGGCTGGTGCTCGTGTGGCTCGCGCCGAGCTTCGGCTGGTGCGCCATCCCGCTCTTCTTCCAATGCCTGCGCCAACTCAAACCCCGCGTGGCACTGCCGATCGCGGCCCTCCTGACGTTCGCCGTGGTCCTCGCCCAGATCAGACTCGCGGCGACGTTCGACTGGTCCCTCGTCCTCGGCCCGGTGGGCGTGGCGGTGCTGACCGCGGCGGTGTTCTTCGACCGCGCCCGCCTCCTGCACGAGGCAGGAGTCCTGGAGGAACGCCAACGCCTGGCCCGCGAGATCCACGACACCCTCGCCCAGGGCTTCTCCAGCATCAACCTGTTGCTGTCACTGGGAGAAACCGACCGAGCGGCGTCCGTCGCCCGCGAGAACCTGGCCGAGGCCCGCCGCTTCGTCCGCGACCTCTCACCCATCCGAGGCACCCTCTTGGACGCCCTCCACCGTCTCTGCCCGCACGTCGAGGTGGACGGTGACCCGTACCCGTTGAACGTGCAGACCGAGGTGGCCCTCCTGCGCGTCGCCCAGGGCGCCGTGGCCAACGCCGCCGAACACGCTCATGCCTCCCACGTCGCGATCACGTTGTCCTACCTGGGAGACGCGGTGACACTGGACGTCGTGGACAACGGCCAAGGCTTCGACCCGACCACCACCCGCACGCGCGAAGGCCGCGGCTACGGCCTGGCCTCGATCCGGGGCCGCATCACCGAACTGGGCGGCACCGTGTCCGTCGAGAGCGCGCCGGGGGAGGGAACCGCCGTGGCCGTGACGGTGCCGACGCCATGAGGGTCCTGGTGGTGGACGACCACCCGGTCGTCAGGTTCGGCCTGGTGGGCCTGCTGTCCCGCGACTTCGAGGTGATCGAGGCCGCCACCGGCGAGCAGGCGGCCGAGCTCGCGTCCACAGTGGACGTCGTCCTGATGGATCTCCAACTGGGCAAGGGAATCGACGGCGTGGAAGCCACCCGCCGAATCCGCGCCCTGCCCGAACCCCCACAGGTCGTCGTCCTCACCACCTACGACTCGGACGCCGACATCGTCCGCGCCGTGGAAGCGGGCGCCATCGGCTACCTGCTGAAGGACTGCGCGCCCGGGGAACTCGCCAAGGCCGTCCGCACGGCGTCGACGGGCCAGACCGTGCTGTCCCCGGACATCGCGCAACGCCTGCTGCGCCAGGTCCGCGGCCCCGCCCCGAAGCTCAGCAAGCGCGAGGTGCAGATCCTCGAACACCTCGCCCGAGGCCTGTCGAACCGGGAGATCGCGAAGGCGTTGTTCATCAGCGAGGCCACCGTGAAGACGCACCTGGTGCGGATCTTCACCAAGCTGGGCGTGGAGACGCGCACGGCGGCCGTGACGACCGCCGTGGAACGCAAGCTGATCCGGCTCTAGGCACCGTCTCCGGCTCGCTCACCCGCGCCTGCCACCTGACGGACTTGCAGGACAGGGCCTAGTCGTCCAACGGCGGCGGGGTCGTCTTGGTCAGGCGCGCGTCCGGCTGGCTGCCCGACATCGCGAGCATCCCGCGCAACACCTGCAGCAGCTTGGCCAGCCCGCTCGGCTTCTTCCGGTCGATCCCGCCGATCACCTGCTTCAGCACCGACAGCTGGTCGAAGTAGATCCGCTCGGTCACGAGGTTCTCGTCGGCGTCGAAGATGAAGTACGCGTTCATCCGCGTGCGGTGCTTGCCGCCGGTGGCCGGGATCTTGCCCAGCGGGCCGAGGTGGGTGCCGAGGAGCCAGAACTCGACGATCACGGCGTCGACGCTGTGCCGGAACGAGATCAGCTCGTGGTGCTGGTCGGGGAACGCGACGCGGGTGTCGGTGTAGTACTGGCGCACCGCGTCGTCGCCGTCGTGGACGACCATCTGCGCGATGATCTCGTAGTGGGGGTGCGGGAACGTCGAGAGGGTGGCGTCCCAGTCGTGGGCCACCTCGTCGCGGAAGTGGTCCAGGACGAGCTTTTCGCGCGCTCGCAGGACTTCTTCGGACGGCAGGACGAAACGCGACGTCATCGGACGCTCCTCAGTGGACGATCTGGCCGTGGGTGAAGGTGGGGCGGGTGCCCGGGTTCGTCCAGGCGCCGGTGAGTTCGCTGGACGGGAAGAACTGGAGGAACCGCGGGTCGCGCGTGCTGCGGTCGGCGATGGTCTTCTCCAGCACGATCGAGTTGTACTGGTCGGCCGTGGTCTCGACGGTGTTGGCGTTCAGCACGACCTCCTGCTGCCAGCGCCGCGTCCACGAGGAGAGGCCCGGCAGGCGGGAGTGTTCCGGGGTCAGGGCTTCGGCGGCGATCACGTTCTCGCTGCTCACCCAGATACCGGTGGAGGTGTTGACGACGAGGCTCTGGTTGCCGAACACGTGGCCGGGCGTCTTGATCACGGCGACGCCGGGGCCGAGCACGACCGAGCCGTCGACCGGCAGGAACGCCTCCGGGGGCACGTCCGCGTAGGTCGAGGGCTGGTACCAGGGCTTCTGCAACGGGTGGAGGTCGGCCATGGCCATCAGCTCGTCGCGCTGCACGATCACCTTGGCGTTGGGGAACAACGCGGGCGTGCTCGACGTGCCGATCCACCGCCGCAGGTCCTGCGTGTGCAGGTGGTCGAACATCAGGTAGTCGACGTCCTCAGGAGCGATGCCGAGCGCGGCCAGGTGCTCGGGGACGGTGCCGTGGACCTTGACCATGCGGCGTTCGACGACGTCCGGGGTGCGGTCGGACAGGTCCTCGAAGTACGGCGTGTAGCGGCCGTGCTCGTGGTCGCTCGGCTCGAACAGCAGGATCTTGTCGTCCCAGCGGATCACCAGCATGCGGTTCGTGATCGACAGGAACGGCGCGATCGCCCGCGACGCCCGGAACAGGCCGAACCGCGTCGGGTACGGCAACGTCACCAGGTCGCGCGTCACGATGCCGGCGGGCGTGCCGGTCGTGGCGAACTCCCGGCGGAACGCGAGGCCGCGCTCTCGGGCCACCCGCAGCCGGGCGCCGGGTCCGCCCTCGACGTCCATCGCCGCGAGCGTGTCGATCTCGGTGCCGATCGTCGGCAGATCGGCAGCGGTTCCCCACGGGAAGCGCATCGTTCCTCCAATACCCACGGTGTGGGTTAAACCGTAAACCCACACCGTGGGCATCCGCAAGGCACAATGACCAGGTGACTGACACCCGGCGCGGCCGTCCGCGCACCCCGCTGCTGTCCCGCGAGACGATCGTCGCGGCGACGTTGCAGGTCATCGGCGACGAAGGGGTGGCGGCCGTCGGCATGCGGTCGGTCGCGCGGCTGCTCGGGGTGGACGCGAAGAGCCTCTACAACCACGTCGACGGCAAGGACGGGCTGCTCGACGCCGTCGCCGAACAGCTGCTGGGCGGCCTCGTGCTGCCGGCGCCGACCGGGGACGCGCGGCACGACCTGCACGCCATCGCGCACGCCTTCCGTGACCGAGCGCTTGCTCATCCGGGAGCCGCGCCGCTCGTGCTCACTCGGCAGTTGTCGTCGCTGGAGGGGCTTGCGCCGGTCGACGCGGTGCTGACCGTGCTGCTCGCGGCGGGGGCCGACGCCGAAGAGGCCGTGCACCTGCTGCGGATGCTGCTGGCCACGTTGATCGGCACGCTGCTGCGCGAGGTGTCCGCCGCGCCCACGTTCGGGGGAGACGACGGCGAACGCTTGGAGGCGCTCCAAGGCGCCGGGCTCACCGCGATCGCCACGGCCGCGCCGCACCTCGCCGAGTTCGACCGCGCGGCCGAGTTCGAGTACACGGTGGACCTCGCGATCACGGCCGTGCTGGCGCGGATTGATCTTCGGACTGCGCGCTGAGCCGAACGGCGGCAGACTCACCTGGCGTGAACCTCCGACGGTGGCCCGTGGTCGCGGCGTCCGGCTTCGTGTTCGCGGCGATCGTGTACGTCCTCGCCGTGTTGACGCGGGCCGGCCAGACCATCGAGAACGCGGCCCTGCGCGGCGCCGACCAGGACAACGTCGACGAGACCGACGCCGCCTGGCAGGCCCTCGGCCAGATCACGATCTACTCGCTGGCCGCCGCGGTGGTCGCCGTGGCGTTGATCGGCGTGCTCAGAAAGCGCTGGGACCTCACCATCGCGGCGGTCGGCGTGATCGTCGGCGGGCAACTGGTCGTGCAGGCGCTCAAGCGGTTCATCCTGCCGCGCCCGCACCTGGTCGAAGTCACCGGCGACTACGCGCACAACAGCCTCCCGAGTGGACACACGACGATCGCGATGACCGTGCTGTTCGCGGCGATCATCGTGGTGCCGTGGAAGTGGCGCGGCGTCATGCTGTTCTTCGTGCTGCCGTGGGCGACCGCGATCGGCCAGTACACGCTGACCGCGAAGTGGCACCGCCTGAGCGACACCCTCGCCGCCGACGGCATCGCACTGGCCATCGCAGCCCTGGCCGCGTGGTGGTTGCAGCGCAAGGGATCCCTGGAGCCGTACGCCGGCAAGCGCCGCATCGGACGCGTGGTGCTGGTGGTGTTCTGGTCGCTCGCGGCCGCCGCGACCCTGGCCCTCGGCGTGATCCTGTGGGCCTTCCCGCTGGCCCGCGAAGGCCTCAACGCCGACGAGTGGGTCATCTACCTCGGCGCCGGAATGCTCGCGTCGGCGGGCTCGCTGCTCGCCGCGCTCACCTACCTGGCGTGCTGGCGCCGGATCGGGTGACAACCAGTTGATCTCCCGCACGTCCTGTCAGATGGGAGAGGTTTCCGAGTGAGGGGGACAGGACGTTGAGCGTTAACCGACGTGCCGTGCTGACGTGGGGAGCGGGGGCGGCCCTGGCGGTGACGGTGCCCGCCACGGCGCAGGCCTCGACGGTCACCGGCAGACTGCGCGACCTGGAGAAGCAGCACAACGCGCGCCTCGGCGTGTTCGCGACCGACACCGGCACCGGCCGCACGGTCCTGCACCGAGCCGACGAACTCTTCCCGCTCTGCTCGACCTTCAAGACCATCGAGGCCGCCGCGATCCTCCGCAAGGACCGCGACGGAACGCTGCTGGGCAAGGTGATCACCTACACCCAGTCCGATGTGGACAAGTCGGGCTACGGCCCGATCACCGGCAAACCGGAGAACCTCGCCAACGGCATGACCGTCAAGGCCCTGTGCGAGGCGACCATCACCTACAGCGACAACTGCGCCGCCAACCTCCTGCTCAAGGAACTGGGCGGCCCCACCGCAATCAGCCGCTTCAGCCGCAGCATCGGCGACCCGGTCACCCGCCTGGACCGCTGGGAACCGGAACTCAACTCGGCGGAACCCGGCCGCATCACCGACACCACGTCCCCGCGCGCCATCGGCCAGAGCAACGCGCGGCTCACCCTCGGCCACGCCCTCAACTCGAACGACTCCGAGCAACTCACCAAATGGCTGCTGGCCAACACCACCGGTGGCAACCGCATCCGCGCGGGCCTGCCGTCCGCGTGGCGCTGGGGCGACAAGACCGGCACCGGCAGCTACGGCACCACCAACGACGTGGGCATCGCCTTCCCGCCGGGCCGCGCGCCGATCGTGATCGCGGTCCTCTCGACCCGCAAGGACGAGCCGACCGGAGCGGCCGACGAACCGCTGCTCGCCAAGACGGCAGAGCTGGTGGCGGCGACGTTCAGCTGACCGGAGCGGAGGCCGGGAGGGCGCGGGACGGAGGGCACGAGGCAGGGGGCACAGGAGCAGGGCAAGCTGGCGCTGGCGTCCTCTCGTGCGCGGGACGCCCCGCGACCCAAGACTCCCAACACTCTGGGGACTATTTCCCGCAGAGCATTCAAACCTGTCTTGACCTCGTCATTTCCTGCGACCTCTCTCTGCGGGGGCGAATGCGGGGTGTTTTGCACAGTTGCCCAATCGTTGCCTTGCTACGCTCCGCAGCCAGGCCGGTAACACGGCGTAGTCGCGCCCGATGACCTCAACGACCGGGGATTCGCCCCGGCGAACGAGAGGAATTGGGCAGTGTTCACGATCAAGGAGCTGGACTCAGAGGGAAGCCGGCAGGGCTTCCTCACCGACGAACCCACGGTCAAGGTCTGGTACCGGCACGTGCCGGACACCATCGGACTGTGGATGTGGATGGACCTCTCGGGCCAGTGGCACGAGGGCACCGAGGTGACTTGCCAGCGGACCCGCAACGGGTTGGGCGCTTACCACGGCATGCGGGCATGGGATCGAGACGGCAACGTCGGGTGGATCGACCTGTCGAAGTTCGCCGACGGCAAGGTGTTTCTGGTCGCGGACAACTACAACGTGCCCCTGGAGCGGGTGGTGAGCGACCTGGTCAACATCCACCCGATCATGAACGTGCCCGCCGATGGCGAGCGCGTTCGGTGCTCGAAGTGCGAACCCATCAATGGCACTGCTCCTCTACGGTTGATCAAGCGGACGTTGTTGGTAGGCGGGGTGAAGGTGCACGAGTTGGCGTGCTGGCACGACTTCACGTCCGATTCGCCGGTCCAGGTTGATCGGCATCGGTTCACGGCCGATGGTGAGCAAATCGTGGACGGGATGACCGCGTGGGACGGGCACGGGAACCGGGGAACGGTCGACCTCACCGACGACCGTGATGGCGGTTGGTTCTTCCTGAACCTGGAGAAGGGTGGTCGGTCGGTCGTTCACCCCTACTCGGTGTGGTTCCACTGCCCCACCGCGCCGCGGTCGGCGGACGTCGAGGAGGCGGCGCTGTGATTGATCTCGGGGTGATCATGGAGGCGCTCGAAGGGGCGTACGAGTCGGCGGTGGGCGTGATCGAGCGAACGGGCGATCGTGTCACCGGGGACCCGGTCCTGGTTGCGGACCCGGCCGACCCTACGACGTTCGTCCCGTGGTGGCCGACGTCGGCGGGCACCTGGGCGACGGTGACCGAGGATGGGGACCTGCTGGAGCTGGCCGCCCTGCTGCCCGCCGAACAGACGTTCCTGGACCGTCTGCGTGGCCTGGGGGTGGCGGCGTGACGCGGATCGACCTGGCGGACGTGTTGGACTCCGACGCCGTGGCCAAGGCGTATGACGCCGTCGAGGCGGAGCTGGGCTCTGGGGAGACGATCATCGGCGACCCGGCGTTCGTGCCCGACCTCGCGGGTGGTCACGTTGTGTGGTGGCCGACGTCGGCGGGCACCTGGGCCACGCTCACGCAGGACCGCGAACTGACGGAGAGTGAAGTGATCCCCCTGCCGACCCGGTAGCGGTCCGCAGTGACGACGCAGGCCCGTGGATTGGGGTGCAATCCACGGGCCTGCGCGTGTTCTAGGCTAGCCCACCTGCGAGCCCCTGCCGCACGCGTCGCGGCGGGGACTCGCAGGTAAGTCTCGCTCTCACGTGCCGGGCGGTAGAGCGTCCACGCTGCCACCCTTGACGAATCGAATTAATGCGTCGTGGGTCGCAGGCCCGTGGTTGAGTCTTGCCCCACCCGGCTTCTTGGAATCGCGCACGTAAGCCCGGTCAGGCGAGAATGCAAACTCTACGCATGACTGACCGGCATCTGAATAACTAGCCTTTCTCCACTTCAGTTCGGCCATTATCCCCTTACCCTGTCCAAAATATCCGAGATGAACGCGACTGAATCATTTGGTTTCAGTGCGTCGGCTGCCACGTCGCGCCACACGGCGGACAGCACGTCTGCGGCCGAGGGTTCGACCTTCTTCGACCCCTTCCCCTTGCGCTGGTTCCCCTCGAAGATCGTCAACCCTTGCAGGCCGTCGAGGTAGGCGCAGTCAGGTTCATCTGGGTCCGCGAAACTGAGTAGCGTCAACGGGCTTGAGTGAGCGCCGTAGGCCCCGAGTGCGTCAGGCAGGACCTGAATCGTGACGTTCGTCCGCTGGCTCTCCTTCAGCAAGTGATCAAGCTGCTCGGCCATCACTTCCGGGCCGCCGATCATCTTTCTCAACGCCGCTTCATCGATCAGTGCATGTAGTTCAAGCGGGCGCGGTTCACGAGACAACAGTGCTTGGCGGCTTTCTCGTTCGGCTCCTGCTCGTTCTGCCCAACCCGGCTTAAGTCGCCGGGCAGACTTCAGGGCGACAGCCTGTGCGAAAGCAGCAGTTTGAAGCTGTCCCGGAATCAGCGACTGGTTGAGCGTGCGCTCCAATTCCGCTTCAGCCTCGTCCATCCTCAACCGCAGGTACTCGTCCGAGAAGTCATCCGCGAACGGGATGATCTTCGTGTCGACGTCCGCGATTCCGTGGAGTCGTTGAGCCTCCTGGATCTCCTCGCGCGAGGCTCCGATGGCCCACATGATCTCAAGAACGGTCGCCCATTTCGGCAGACCTTCACCGGACAGTAGGCGCATGACCGTCTGACGCGACGGCTGGACGCGGTCGGCGATCTCCGTCTGATTCAACTTCTCGCGGTCCGCAATCGCGCCGACGAACCGCCCCAACCTGCGCTTACCCCTCGTACTGCCCACGGCCATGCGATCACCTTAGCCACGCTGCGTTGGTACACCGATTCGTACGTCACCCGTTCGGACACCACTGATTCGGACTGTCCGAACGCTAGTCTGTTCAGGTCGATGGGGCGACCTGGTTTGTACTGCCCTTTCGGACCCTGTCCGGGCCGTGCAAGCCCGCCACAGGCGCCCCATCGGCCCTGACTGATGGAGGTGGACGTTGTGGAACACCTGGTCAAGCTCGTCCCCGAGCTGGGTTGGGAGGTGTGGGTCCTCGCCGGCGCATTGCTCGCCCTTCTATGCCTGGCGATCGCCCACCACTTCGAGAGAGTCAAGCGTTTCCGCAGGTCAAGTGAACGGGTACGCCGCCGGGTTGAACGTGCGGACGCACGGTGCGCCACCAAGGTTCGTAACCGGCTGCACGAGGCACGGCGGGGTGACTTCAGGGTCCTGTACTGGCGTCGGGACCCGATGTCGTTGGCGTGCCTCGTGAAGTCGCACCGCGCCGGTGGCGTCCACCGCAAGCGAGCACGGCGCGGCCGTCACACCAAGGTTGAGGTGACGGTCTGATGGCAGCGGTGGGAACCGAGGCGGTAGTGGTGCAGGCGCTACCGCCTATGGAACGCCTGTTGACGGTGCCGGGCCGAAGGTTCCGGCTGTGGTCTGGCCAGACGCCCGATGGTGGGTTCGAGGCCAGAGCGGTCCACACCTACCCGATCTTTCCGGGCTCGCCGAAGTCGTGGGCGGACGTGCTCAAGGCGTTGTCGCCTACCAACGCCACGGGCGCGCGAACGAATCCGGACGGCGAGTTGGTGGCCTACATGGAAGGCGGTCTAGACGACGTCATCGACTTCGTTCTGATGATCCCGCCTCCCGAAGACCGCATGGCACCGAAACTAGTTCTGCCCAAGGTGGTGGGGGTGGGCTGGTCCAGCACGCCCGGTGCGCTTGCCCTTGCATCGCAAGGGGGTGTCGCCCTGTGACCAGCGATGCTCGCCTGTTCAGGACGGAACTCGCCACGTTGGCAGCGGCACTGCCGAACACCGCGCGGAACTGGCGGGTCCGACAGATGGCGGCGGCCATGAACTGCTCTGCCTCTGTCGCACGCACCAGCATGGACCGTCTGGTTCGCGCTGGCGTCATGCAGCTCGAAGTCGTTGAGCCGCACCCCAGGACCCGCGAGAGGAACAGGTACTCACTCAGTCCTGACGCCCTCGGGAGGAGCCGCGAGGCGGTCGCCTCGAACAGTTTGGAGCCGCTGCAGGCGGTGGAGGCGGACCGGTCGCCGGACAGTGCCTCACAGGTTCACGACACGGGGCGGTCCTCGTGATGTGCCGGGGAGGAGCCGTTGGTGGCAACACAGCTTCTCGGTTTCTGTCCGACGCCGCGGGATCGGCTGGACGTGCTCGCCGTTCTGGCGAGCGACCCCGACCGGGCGTTCGGGGTGGACACCGACCTGACTCTGGCGCTGGGCCACGTGATGGAGCGGGGCGTGTTGTGGCAGATCGCCTCCGAGCTGCTGGAACAGGGACTCGCCGACGCCAGTTCGGAGGTCTGGATTGGCCTCAAGCTCACGATCTCCCACCGCGGCTTGGTGACGGCCTGGGACGGCCTGCACGTAGCCGACAAACAAGGTATCCGTTCGCGTGCGCGTCCTATCCCGCCGCCTCATGTGTCGGAAACCGTTACGTTCAAACGAATCGAGGGGTGATGAACGAGGACGTGCAGCTACATCCGGTGGACATCGTCATCCTGATCGTCGTGCTGAACTCGCCTGCGGACACCAAGTGGCGCACTCGCGACGTGTATGAGATGACCGACTACTCGATCTCCCACGTGCGGGAGGGCTTCAGGAGGTTGGGCGAATACGGCGCGTTGCAGTGGGAACCGGACCACCCCAACGGAAAGGTCTACCGGCTCGTTGCAGCGCAACGACCTGCCCTGTGTGACCTTGCGCGGAACCGCGTAGACGCTGAGGTGCAGTGGAAGATCATCACCCTGGGTCTGGAACGCGTCCTTGAAGCCCTGGCCCCGGCCGCTGGAGGTCGGCGATGAGCGAGACCCGAGAGGCACGCCTGGCAACGGTGGCGGTGCGGCTCCTGGTCGACACAACAGTGCCCTACAGCGTCGCCGACCTGACCAGGTGCCTGTCCTTGGAGCAACACGAGATCCAGGCTCTGGTGTCGGAAAAGCTGGCAGACGGCTGGCTGCGGGTCGCCAGGCCTCTGGCCGATGACCAGCACGGGCAACGACAGGGGTTGATGACCTACCGACTCACGCCGGACGGCGAGTCGAAGGCACGGAAGCTGGTGTCCCGGTTGTGGGGACACAGTGCGCCGTTCGAGTCCTTTTTGGAATCCTCGGGTCTGTCGATCTACGCCGCGTTGGTGGTTCGTGCAGCCCGCGGCGACGCCGAGGCCATGGGAGGTGAGGTAGATGGATGATCTACGGGTGGCAGCCCTGGCGGTGACGGTCACTCATTTCCTTCACGCCCCAACGCTTCGTCCCAGTCTGGTCGAACTCGGCGAGAGCCTGCCGCTGCACAGGTGGCTGATTCGAAGCCTGATCGTCGAGATGGTTCCTTACGGCTGGTTCGACGTTCAGGAGGCAGAGGACGACGATCGGATGGGCCGCCCGCAGGACGACCTCAGGTACGCGCTCACTCCGCGCGGCGAAGCCGACGGGCGCGCGCTGATCGCCCGGTTGGTCGGGACCAACCAGGCCTTCCAGAGGTACCTGGACCAAAGCGGACTCTCGATCTTTGCGGAGTTCGTCGCCAGAGGTCAGCAGGGAGTCGAGATGGAGATGGAGCCGACAGCGGTTCCGACCCTCTACTGGGAGGTGGACGGACAGGACACGAAGCGCCTGCTCATCGCAACGGTGGACATGCTGGGTGACAGCACGGTGCAACGTTGGCGCAGAACGCTTCCGACGTGGCTCGGTGATCACTGCATGATCGCCGACACAGACGAAGGCGTGAAACTCTGCCCCGTCAACATGGTCGAGGAGGCCAAGTGACTGACGCCCACTCGTATCGACCGACGTTCGCCCGCACGCTGGCCGCCTGGCAGAACAAGGCACCCGGAACTCTGGACGACCTCATGGTGCACATGGGCGTCAGCCGGACGACGGTGGTGGGTTGGCTGTCCGGCGAGAAGATGCCGGGCTTGGCCCGAATCGTCCGCCTGGCAACCTACTTCGACCGTGACCCGGAGCAGGCCCTACTGGATATCGCCACCGAGTCCCTCAGGGACGATCGACTGGACAACATGGGGCTGCGCCCCGGCCAGGACGTGCTGGACGCGGTACTGGCGCACGACCTGGCGGCGAACTGGAGCAACGGCACGGGGTGGTGGCAGTGACGGAATCAGACAAGGTGCCGTGGACGGCCTCCCGCGAACACGTGTTGAACCTCTTTCGCAGTAGTGCCGACACGTCCTACACGCGGCGGGAGGTCGTGGCCGCAACCAAAACGCCGCAGAGCACGGTCGCGTTGTACATCGGGTTGTTCCAGGAGGCCGGGTGGCTCTCCGTGGCCTGGGTCGCTGAGCCCGACCCGACATCGCCTGACCAGCCGATCCGGTGTTGGCGCATCACGCAGGCTGGACGTGACGCCTGGCAGGAACACCGGCAAGACGAGGAGGCAGTGAGGACGTAGGGGCGAACAGCCCAGCACAATCTGGCCCGCGCATGTCGGAGAGGCCCCGACCAGTTCAGACCTGGTCGGGGCCTCTCGGCGTCTCACGGGTGGTCGAGGCCGTCCTGGCACCCGTGTAACCACGGCCAGGCTACGCCGCGGGGACCGGGCTAGGCGGGTGAATCCTCACCCCCGTCCCGGTGGCCCGGCCGTGGTCGTGCGGTGCCGACCGCCTCCCGGCACCCGGCCTGTCAGCTCGGGTGGCAGCCGGGTCAGCAGTTCGGCGCGGCGCTGATCCTCGCGTGCCTGGAGTTCAGCTGCCACCGCCTCGATGGCCAACCGATCTCGGCGAGCGCAGGCCGCGGACACCAACGCCAGGCCGGCAGCGAGCACGGCCACCAGTGGGGCTGCGAACAACCCCACCGAACTCATTACACCCATGGCCCAGATACCCCCTTTTCGTGTGAATGGATTCCCCAGGTTTGTAGTTTTGGAGGGGCCAAAACTTGCAATTTGCCACTTTCAGGTGGTCGCCAACGTCTACTTGTAGACGGCAGCGCACGGTTATCGGACCCCCCAAAATCCTCCGGGTGAGTTAACGCGTGCCGGTGCACGGTATTGGCGCGAGTGGTCAACCGTGTCTGTCCTACTTGGACTGCGACCAAGCGCGTGAAACCGGTTACGCCTACGCAAACCCGCAGCTCAGAGCACTTGAACACCTGGACGCGCAGCTTGCTTGATGCGGCAACCGGTTTGGTGATTATCCCCCTGATTGGGGGAATGGGCTCGGTGTCAGCTTGACGCAAATGGGACACGCTGCCACGGTTCTTAGCCATCTGGAATGACGACTTTTGAACGAACACGAGTGGCCTAGTGGGTTGCACCGAAAGGGCAACAAGACGCCCGCGCACTCTGTCCGTGACCGACTCCAGAGCATCCGTCGACCCGCCTACCGCGGCCTGGCCGCACCACCTGGGAGCTGAAGTACAGATGACCTGCCTGTCCACCGTCGAGGTCTTGCCCGCAACGATCTACGTGCGACGGGTGGACGCACACGATGCGCGGCAAGGGGTGGAACCGCCCAGGTGAACCGTCGCCGCACCGCGCGGCGGGCGGTGCCACGGTTCCGCCGACCTGTACGTGATCGGCAGCCCGGTGGTGGCGTCGGCGTTGTCGCACTACGCGTTGCCTGCCAGGGCTTTCTGCTGGTCTTGATCGTCGTCTCGGCCTACTGCGGCGGAGTGGCTTTCCTTCATCGCCAATGGAGCACGGCCGCCGGGTTCGGCGGCCTGCTGCTCAGTGCCTGCACGGACTTAATCCTGGTGTGGGCCTTGACCTCTTCGACCGCTGGGTGGCATCGCTCCGAGCACGTCTAGCAACCCTGTTCTCAATCCACCAAGGCCTTCGTCTGCGCTGCAACATTCGCTATCGCAAAGCAGGCGGTGCCGTTCGTCAGATGGGTAGGACTTCTGTTGGCAGAAGTGGTTTTGCGCGTTGATGACATCGACCGCAACAGTGAGGCACACGAGACCATCCGATGGAGCCTGGACGGCAAGCCGCTCAAGATCGACTTGAGTCAGGGCAACGCCACGCAGATGCGGGCGGAACTGGCCTTCTGGGCGTCGCACTCCCGGCCCGAGGGGCGCGAGAACCGCATCACCCGGTCGCAGTTCGCGAGTCCGCCCGTGGTCGGCGCGCCCGGCAACTGGTGGCAGACGCCCGAAGGTGCCAACGCCGAGCTGCGCGAGCAGTACAAGGCGCTGCGCCAACGCATCCAGGCGTGGGGTGAGGACCACGGGTGGAACGTGGGCACGCGTGGCCGGATTCCGTACGCGCTCGCCAACGCGTGGAAGGACGCTCTGAAGCTGGACGGCCAGGACCCGCTGGTGGCGGCAGGGGTAACCGATGTCTCGTAGCCGCAACGACTCTGGGATCACTGACGTTGACGACTACCTCAGCGATCCCAGGTTCATCGAGTGCAGGTCCGAAGGACATGCCTGGCAGAGACAGCACCGGGGATGGGTCATCGAGGAGACCGGTTCCGGCGCGGTGCTGACCCGGACCGCCCACTGCCGCAACCCGTGCGGGCTGGTGCGTATCCGCCGCAAGACGTTCGACGGCGTCCGGCTGCACTCGGTCTACCAGGACACCCAGGGCTACTACGTCACGGGCATCACCTTGACCCGTGACGAGGTGGACGCCTGGGAGTACCAGCAGGACAACGCCAAACCCAAGAGCCGCAGGCGCAAGGCCGCCTAGGACAGGGAGATGAGTTCGTGAGAAACGCATTCCGCGTCATCGCCGCCGTGCTCGGCGCGAGTACGGCGATGGCGTCGTGCGGAAGCACCACACCGGCACCACCACTCCGCACCGTGACCTCCTTCGCCGTCAGCCAGACGACGTTCCTGACGTGGGGAGAAGCAGGCGCGATCCGGGACGGGGTCACGGTTCGCGCGCTCCGGCCGGTGGTTGCGCCGGCCGAGGACCGCCCGGCGTTGGAAGAGCTGGGACGCCGGGAGTTGTTGTGCGACATCGAGGTGGTCAACGGCAACGACGAGGTCGTGCGCATCGGGGTCAGCGGTCACGTTCGTCTGGTCGAGCTGCTGCCGGGCGCGGAGCCCGGCCCGGCGGTCGAACCGCGGTCCACCGCTACGATCCGCCGCAGCCTGCTGGCTCCGTTCGACAACGGGTCGGTCACTCTGCACGTCGCCGCCACCGTGGGCGGTCGCCCGGTACCGCAGGGCTGGCAGTACGCCGGGGTGATCGCATGACCGTTGCGTGCGCCGGGAATCCGCTGAACCCGGAAGAGATGCGGGTCGCCCTGCAGGCGATCGAGCGCCACGGCGGCAAGGTCATGTTGTGCCCCCTGCTCGACCAGCAGGGCCTGAGGGTCAAGCAGGTCGGTCCCCACTTCATTGATGTCGTCCGGATGGCTTTCAACTGGCGCATCGTGGAGACCTACGTAGCCAACCCGCTGTACTACGCCCGGTACTGGTGTTACGCCGGAACCGCCCACGGGACTTTCCTCGCCGCCGTGCTGGCCGCGGCCGTGTGGGACGGGGCAGCGGACACCGAACCGTTGAGCTGGAACAAGAACGGCCAGACCGGGCAATGGCGTGAGCCCGCCCTCAAAGCGGCCCTGTGTCCATGCGGAGGTCAGGCCGACGGCGCAGCGCAGACCGGCATGTGCTTGTGGTGCAACCTCTTCGACACGAGAACCGAGGCCCTTCGATGACGGTTTCAGCGGATGTCATCTGCCTGCACGACGGCAGAGTCATGTCGACCCACCCCGACACCGCGTGCACTTGGGACCGCTGCTGTGTGCATCGGCCCAGTGACCACCCGCTGAAGACCGCCCCGCTGTTCTGGGACCACGACAAGCGGATCATGTTGCGCCGCTGCAAGCACAACAACCTGCATCCCGATCCCGACGATCTCAAGGTCAGGACGTGGGAAGACGAGGCCTTCCACTACTGCGACGGATGCTGCGAGGTCAAGGTTGAGCGCACAGCCTGAAGCGACGGGGAACCTGGACGCACCGGCCGACAACGGCCTGGCTATAGACCTCGCAGAAGCCGTTGCGGCCCAGACCAATCTGCGGGATTGCCAGGACGCCCAGCGGCGCGCGGTTGAGCGACGCCGCAACGCGGTGCGCCGCCTGCACGAGGTGCACGGCATGAAGTGGGAAGTCGTCGGAAGGCACCTCCAGCTGAGCCCCGGTTCAGTGCACCGTGCCGTCTTCCCCCGCACCAAAGGGAGCCCGACCGAACTCGACCCGCAGGACGTCCCGGACGTAGCCGACGAGGCAGAGCACGGCCATCGTGACGAGTGAGCGCGAATCCGTGTCCTGCCCGTCGGCCGGCCACGGCCAGGAGTGGCGCTACACCCGGCACGGCGCAGTGGCCCACTTGGTCAACGTGTTGGCGCATCACGTCATCGCCCGATGCGGCGTGAGCGTCGACACCCCCAGTGACTGGTACGGATCGGGCTGCCAGGACGAGGTCGAGCAGCTGGACCGCATGGCCAAGTGTGCCCGGTGCCGCCACCTGATGTGGGGCGACAGTCGAACGTCAGCCAGAAAACCGAGAGAAGCAGGGAAAGGTAGCGAGTCACGTGCACGTCGGCAGCACCACCGTTCGGTTGTGTATCTGCACCAACGAGTTCCAGGACCAGACCTACGGCCACCGACGCCGGGTGTTCAACGTCGGACCGAACCGGCTGACGTGCTCGTCCTGCGGGCGCAAGGAGATCCGCCCCAAGACCGACCCGGCGAAGGACAAGACCAATGGATAAGCGACCCACCCGCACACCACTCGAACGCCTCCGCTCCGGTCAGGTCATCAACGTCAAACTCCAGGGCTGCTACGAAGCCGACATCTCCGCCCAGGGGATCTCGGTCGGCGGCTGCGAATGCGGCGACAGCCTGACACCGGCCACCGTGCGGGAGCTCCACGACGCCATCGGCGCGTACCTGGTCGTGCAGGGGGAACGCAAGTGAGGCACGCAGCCCCGACCGGCGACACCCCCGACCACTTCACCGGCACGCTCACGTTCACCATCGAACCGCAACGGGTGCAACCAGGATCGCCACTCAACGACCCGCGTTACGCCCGATGGCTGGAGTGGTACGAGTACGCGGCGGCCAACTTCGGACCCGCCACCGCGGCGCTCTCGGTGATCACCGTGGAGCAGGCGTATCTGGTCTGGCTGTCGATCGAAGTGGGCAGATCGGTGATGGACGCACGCGTCGACGCCGCGGCCGGTGACACCCCATGACCAGGTCCGTGATCGTCTGCGCGGCCCCGGAACAGTGTGACCTGACGATCCCCGGAGTTCAGACGACCTGCTCGGACTGCTCAGCACCGCTTCGGGCAAGCCTGCCGATGTGGGCGCGGCTCATGACCGGGACGTGGGATGCGTTGTGCACCAACTGTTTTCGTGGCGCCCACAGACGCGGCGAACTGGACGCCTTGAAGCTGCCCGCCGAGTTGTTCCCCGCCATGGCAAGCCAGGGAACGCTTGTCGAAGCGCTCCAGGACATCGAGCAGGTCAACCGGGGCGACATGTCAGGCGACCAGTACATGGACAAGATCGAGGAGAACCTACGCCGTGACCGGCCTTGACTTCTTTCAAGAGATCGACGTCGGCGGACCGGCCCCGATCGAAACGGACTTCGTCCACATACGACGGGAACAGGTCGACCTGCTGTGCGCCGCCGGGCTGGACCTGCTCAGCCTCGACGGCAAGTCCGCGGCAGCCGTCGAACTGATCTTGCGGAGATCGTTGGGCCACATCGAGAGCCTGCCCCGGCTCTTCCCCACCAGGACGTACGGAGAGGTGATGGAGTTGCTGGGCACGCTCATCCTGGAATGCGAGGTCGCACCCCGCACCGAGGTAAGAGTCGTCGGTTGACCTGCAACCCGCTGGTCGCGGTTGTGGGTCGGACAGCCCGGTAAGGACTGGTGCTACGACGTCACAGTGCCGGTGTCCCCCCAATGCCCCGAGTACATCGGCCGGGCTGGTCGGTCGTCCCCTCGCTGAGGTGGCACCAGTCACCCACAACACAAAGGAGCCCCCTCGATCCCACACGGGATCGAGGGGGCTCCTTTGCCTGTGACTAGTAGAAGAGGCGCTGTCCGGGGTAGATCTTGTCCGGGTCGCTGATGCCGTTGCGCGAAGCGAGGGCCGGGTATCCGCCGGGATAGGCCAGCTCGGAGGCGATGCCGCCCAGGGTGTCGCCGGCCTGAACGACGTAGACCCGCTCTGCTGGTGCCGCGGCGTTGCCCGGCAGGACCAACTGCTGACCGGCATAGATCCGGTCAGGGTTGGAGATCCTGTTGAGCGCCACCAACACCGCGACGGTCGTCCCGTTCTGGGCGGCGATCTCCGACAGGGTGTCCCCGGACCGGACCGTGTAGGTGCCGGTACCGGCGACGGGGCCGGGGGCCGCACCGTTCGTGCCGGGCTTGCGGATGCGCTGCCCCACGTAGATCAGGTCGGCGTTCGGGATGGCGTTGGCGACGGCGACCGCGGAGACCGTCGTTCCCCACGCGGAGGCGATGCGCGACAGGGTGTCCCCGGCCGCCACGGTCCAGACGTCTCCGGGGTCGGCGACGCTGCCGCCACCCGTGGGAGGTCCGATCGGCGGTGCCACCTGGCCGAGGGTGAGCGAACGCAGGTTGTACGTGCCCAGCGTCGCGTTGCGGTCGACATGCCCGGCGATCCCAGGGACGATGCCCTCCTGGGTGTGCTGGTGCACCGCGGCACGCGGATAGCTCCAGCCAGGCTGTCCGGGCGCACCGTTGTAGTGGGCGATGTGCCCCAACAGATTTCGGGAACCCCAGTAGGAGAACGACAGGACGTTGCGCCACCAGTCCAAGTTCCCGTACACCTCGGCGGGCTCGACCCGCAGCGTGTCGTAGAACTCCGTCACGTAGCTGTTGGCACCGGACCGGACGTCGGCGGCCTCCATGTCCAGCATGGGAAGCAGCGACCCCGCGTCCAGACAACCGGCGTCTCCCGCCACCGTCCGGAAGTGCCTTGCCTGCGCGGCACCGGAACCGGCCCGCAGGAATGCGTAGGCGCCCACGACGATTCCCGCGGCCTTGAGCTGCCGGACCTTCGCGAAAAAGCTGGGATCTACATAGCCGACGCCTTCCGTCGCCTTGACCCAGGCGTAAGTGATTCCGTTGGCGCGTACGGCGTTCGCGTCGTTGATGGCGTTCCACATGGAGACGTCGATGCCATGATCCATCACGGCCTCCGTTCATCAGTTCGTCGGGCAGGCCGTCCTGGGCGGTGCCGGGTAGGGGTTCTGGGCAAGCAGTTGCTTTGCCTGCGCTCGCTTGGCGACGTAATTCGTGATCGCCTGCCGGGCGCGTTCCTGACGGTCGGCGGCGTCGGCCTCGTTGACCGGCGGGCTGGTGCCCAGCGCGGCCACGGAGGTCATCAGGGCGTCGAGTGCGTCCTGGGCTTGCTGGCTGCCGCGGGATCGGGTGTCCAGGGCGTCGGCCATGTTGTTGGCGTAGACGGTGTGGCACTCGGTGATCCGCCTGGTGGCCGCGGACTGGGCCAGGCCCAGGATCACGGTGACCAGGCCGAGCACCACCAGGACGAGGGCGACGGCCGCCCGCCAGGATGGGCGCAGGCGGTGGCGTGGCGACGGGCTCACCGGTTCCCCTTCCGCGACAACGGTTGCGATGCGGTGGACGTCGCGGGCGGTGCGGCCGACCAGGTATCCGGCGACGAACCCGGCGGCGCATCCGCCGATGGTTTGCAGCAGGTAGAGCCAGCTGGTCATGGCGGCCCCCTGTCTTCAGATTCCGCCGACGGCGGGGCCTGGTCCGGTGCAGGTTCGGGATCATCTCCGGCGATGGCGGCGGCGATGCGGCGGCGGACCGTGGACAGGGCGTTGCCGCCGGAGTCGTTGCGGCCCAAGGCATAGATCGCGCCGACCACGACCGCGAAGATCCCGTTGACCAGTGGGTCCCGCAGTTCCGGCCGGAAGAACCCGACGATCACGTTTCCTGCCCACACCAGGCTGATCAGGACGGTGAGCGCGTTGGTCAGTCCGCGAGGAAGCACGCCCGCCCCCTTGCGCTGCTACGGAGTCGGGTCCGGCGACGCACCGGCCAGTGCGTCCCAGCGGCTGTTCACGGTGTACTGGAGGTCGCTGTCCAGCGAGGTGAAGGACACCGCAGGGTTGGAGGCCACGATCCAGGAGAAGCATTCGGCGTAGGAGTCCTGGTCGTGCTGCACGTTCACCGCCAACGCGCGACGCAGGCGGCGGTACTCGGAGCCGTCGTTTTCCTCTGCGCCAACGTCTCCGGCGGCGACGAGCATTGCGATTCGGACCCGGTCTCGGAAACCGGGATGTTGAGCAAGGTCGGCCATGTCGGCGAACGCCACGAGCACGGTCCTTTCGGGACTCAGGCGGTTTTGCCCAGCACCAGATAGGGCGCGGGGCCTTGGATGTGGACGACGTCGCCCACGATCGGGCTGTAGCTGGCCAGGCGGGGCAGGGTGAGCACCGAGCCGCGGACGTTGACGAGAACCCGTGTGCCGGAGGTGCCGGACACGGTGCCGACCAGGCGCAGGGACTCCCGCAGTTGGGCGAGCAGCTCCGCCAGGGCGTCCTCGGGAAGCACGGACCGGCCTCCCTACTGCTCGGCTGGCAGGTCCAGGGACCGGGTCTCCATCGTCTGGAGCTCCGACGGGCTCAGCGGGATGGTCACCTTGTCCACGATGTGCTGCTGGACGGTGCCGTCCTCGACGTTGCGTACCTCGATCACGTCCCCCGCCTCCAAGGCCGGGTTGCAGATCGCCGCCAGGGTGACCTGGGCGTTCATTCCCTTGGCGCGGGCGAGCAGAGCGGCTGCCGTCGCGGTGCACTGGGGAACCGTGGTCAGCATCGCGGAGACGTAGAACCGTGGCCGCCGCCCGAAGGCACCGGCGTAGTAGGTCGGGCTGGTCGGGTCGCTGTCCCAGACGGTGGCGGTGACCGGCGCGGTTCCGTCGCTGCGCTGTCCACTGGCGACCACACCGGAGTAGGTCCGTTCACGGGTCAGCTTGTCCCCGCGCGTCACCAAGATGCCGGCCTGTCCTGTGGAGACCCGCCACACGACGGGGTCCGTGATCTGCGGTTGCAGCCGGATCACACCGGACCCGGTCGGGTCGAAGAACACTTCCGATGCGATGCCGGTTGCCAGGACCTCTATGCCGTCGGCCCACCGGTCCCGTTCGATGTCGAGCACGGCGGCGACGGCCACCGACCCGGTCCTGTCGACCACGGCCACGGAGGCACCCAGGCTGTCCTGGACCAGGCGTCGGATCTCGCTGACAGCAGTGGCCCCGGCGATCGTCTGCGTGGGCGCGGTCAGCCGGTCCTCAGCGACGCGGGCGGACCTGTCGACCAGGCCGATGGGCAGGGAGCTGTCCGAGCCGACGGGCTGGTTGCGGGTGGCCTCGGTGACCATGCCCCGGATGACCGGCACCCACTCCACGAGCCCGCCCGGCAGACCGATCCCGTAGTCCACCTGAACCTCGGTGCCCAGCGGGGCGAGCACCGAACGGGGATCGACCGGCCACAGGTTGGGGTCGGTCATGATGGTGCCGGTGCGCCGGACCTGCGACGTGGCGTCGGAGGTGACCGAGCCGCCGCCCACCGGTACCTCGAGGGAGCCGTACGGGCCGTAGGCGACGGCCCGGACCGTCATCGTGTGGGACTGGACCAGGGCCTGCTGCGCCTTGGTCGACAGGGGCCACATACCGGCCCCCTCTCGACCGGTCAGGCAACCAATGCCGCGTCTGGGGGGTCCACCTCCGTGAACGGAGCCGAAATCACGCGGGTGTCCTGGTACGGCAGCCGCCCCTGTGGGTCGACCGTCAGCGCTCCGAGCACCACCCACATGTCGCCGGGGTCGTAGTCGCCAGGAACGCGGAGCAGTACCGGTGACAGATCACCGAAGGTCGCCAACAGGGAGCGCAGCTCCGCACGGGACAACGCGCCGAACGTGACCGTCCCCGTTGCTGCCCGCCGTTGCGCCGCAGACACGACGACCGGCCGGGCACGGCCCAGGACGTTGAACGTCCCCTGGTCGACCTCGTAGGTACGCACGGGCGTGGGGGCGGCGAGCTGCACGACGAACGGCGACGCGGGGGCGGCAGGATGGGTGATCCACGTGGTGCCGGTCGAGGCGAGCAGCACCGGCACGGAGGCAACGCGGCCCCCGGTGAGCGCGGCGTTGTAGGCCTCATAGGTCACCGCCGTGTCGAAAGGCGGTTCTCCGTCGTCGACCACGAACAGCGGTGCCAACAGCGACGTGGACAGGCCGGCCGTTCCGGTCCAGCTCCCGCCCGTGCTGCTCCCGTCGAAGTACGAGCCGTCGGTGGCGGCGCGCTCGATCACGACTGCGTCCATGTCGACGGTGGTGACGTTGGCCGTGATGCCGGTGACGGTGAGCGTGACACTTCCTGTGACGGCACCGGAAGGCGCGACGGCGGTGAGCACGTGCCGTGCGGTCTGCCCGACGCTCGTGTTGATCTGATCGCCGGACAGGGTGATGGTCGTGGTTCCGGCGGAGGAACCGGCCGCGTCCAGCCACGGCACGGTCACCGTCACCCCGCTTGGCCTGGTCGACCAGAACAGGTTGAGAGAGATGGTGAACGTTCCTGGGCCAGGCAGTGTTCCGGGAACCAACGCCCCCGTCGTGGTGCTGGTGCTCACCATCCGCAGGACGTACGTCCCGGCCGGTGCCGAACCTGAGGGCCGAGACAGGGTGGTCTGCCCGTTGAGGGCGACGTACCCGGACAGCGACACCTCCACCGACGGGTTGGTACACAGGTTCCGCCTGGTGGCCGTCGTGGGTACCAGCGGAAACGCACCACGAACCGGACTCCGCACACCATCCCCGGTCACGCGGACCAGTTGCAGGGCAGCGGCATCCGGCCACCACGTCCACACCCGGATGACACCGCGCACCGGGTCCGGCGCAACGGCGATGCCTCCACCGGCGTAGACGGTCGGCTTCACGTATCCAGCCCAGGAACGCAGCGCCCACGGGCTCACGCCTACCTGGCTCAGAAAGACGAAGTTCGGTGTACTGCCGGGAATCGGCGTGGGGACGTCCTGCCACCCAGGAGGTACAACGTTGGGAATCTCGTTGGCACTCCACGGGAAACGCGCCCATGGCGTGCGCGCGTACATGGCCTAGTACCCCACAGCCGAGTAGCTGAAGACCACGTTGGCACCCGCGCCCGACAGTGCACCGGTCGCGGTGTTGAACACGTAGCACGTGAAACCACCGAGCAACAGACTTCCGGGATAGATGGCGAAGTGCAGGTTGCCCGGCGTACCCGAGTGCCACGTGAGATTCGCCGTCAACGCCTGGTTGGGAAACGGAGACTTGAACACCACTGCGAACTGAGAGGAACCGTTGGTGATGCCGGTCGCGCACCCACCCCGCATCATCAACACCGACGAGGAGGGAATGGCCGAACCGTCCTGCCGGTATCCGAACTCGCTCGGCAGGCCGACACCGACGTCTGCCTCCCACCGTCCGCCGTTGTAGGCGCGCTGAACGACAATGCCCTCGTCCGTCACGGCGGTCCGCATGCCGACGTGCGCGTCAGTCGGCAACGCCGCACGGGCAAGCGGCAACGTCACGTCCCGAACCGTCGGGGCGTTCACCACCTGAGTACTCGACGGCCACGCACGCGCCGCCGTGCCCTGCCTGCCACGTACGACCGTCACCGAGGTGGAGGCCGCCGTGTGAGCGGTGACCCACACGGTTTCCTCCACGCCCAGGGTCGGGTCGTGCAGCACCAGAGGAAGGTAGGACGTGGTGGAGTACGTGGAGGGCAAGGACGCGAACGCAGCCGACGACAGGGTCGTGTCGGACACTGCGGCGGCGGTCGATAGCTGACCGTAGAAGTAGTCGATTCCGTTGCGGTACTCGTAGACCACCGCTTACAACCTCCGTCGGGCAGCTAGTGCCGTGCCCATTCCTTGCTGGGCTTGATGAATGCGTCCATCGATCCGTGCTTCCAGACCACCGCCGAGATCGAGCGTGCCGGTGATCAGAAGAGGTCCGGACGGATCTCCGTTGCGCTGCAACGAATCCCACTGACCAGAGGTCAACACGGGCTCAGGTCGCCCCGTTCCGTTGTAGACGGTGGAGACGCCGGGCATCAGGTAGCCGCCGGAGTCGTAGCCCATCGGCGTTGAACCGACGGCCTGCTGAACGGCGAAAATCGTGCCGTACCTGGACTTGATGTAGTTAATGCCCGCCACGATGTTGGCCACCGGGTCGTAGATGTCGCCGGACAGCCGTGGATCGCGGTAGGCGTTGAACGTCGACCCGATGGTCTGCATGAGACCGCGGGACGGGTCTCCGCGCTGGGCGTTGATGTCCCAGTTGTTGATAGCCCTGGGGTTTCCGCCGCTCTCACGCATGATCAGCGTGTGCAGCGGGCCGAACCAGGAGCCGTCAACTCCGGTGATCCGGATACCCGTGGCGATCCACTTACCCAGGTCACCGCTCGCCGATTCGGTACCGCCGCCGAACCAGGAAGTCACCTTGTCCCACAGGACATCGCCGATCTTGCCCAGGTACTTGCCGGGCAGCGCGGCGAGCTGGTCCACCCACCGGCTGCTCGACCCGATCCGGCCGCGAATGAATGCCGCCGGGTCACGGAACAGGTCGACCACGTCCTGGCCGATGTCGCCCACCCAGTCGGCGATGGTGCCGACGATCCCGCCTCCAGCGAACCGCGAGACGACTCCGCCGCCAGAGAACTGTTGTCCCACAACGGTTCCGCGACGATGAGACGCTGCGGCGTTGGCGGCAAGGATGTTGCTCGGCCCGATCTGGCGGACCAGTTCGGGCACCAACACTGCCTCACCCGGCGATAGCAACGCCGGGACCGAGTCCCGGCCTGGCGAATATCCACTGAGGACACCGCCGCCTGCCAACATCGCCACCTGCGGCAGCATCATGTCCTTGAGGCCGACGAAGTCCGCCACCTGGTTCCACACCTGCCGGACGCCGCGGTTGTAGATCACGTCAATCACGAAGTTGACCGGCCCCTTGAGCTTGTCCTTCAAGCCGGACCAAATTCGCTCGATCAGTGAAACCCCGGTGTCGAAGGCGCGGCCAGTCGCGTCGATCGCGTCCTTGATCCCGTTGAACGCCCACAGGATGGTGCTCTCATAGACCCGCCGCAGCACCGCGCCGATCGCCTCGACCTTGGGCCGCACGTACACGTCGTACAACAGCGAGAACGCGGCTCCGACCCGGTTGAGCCAGTCGATCCCCACGCCCAGGATTCGGCCGATCTCGCCCCACACCGAGGCGAAGAACGAACCCAGGCTGGTCAGGATCGAGGTGATGGCCGACCACACGGCCTGACCAGCGGAGATCCACAGGTTGAAGTACCAGAGCACGCCGTTGACGATCACGCCTATGATCACCGTGTCGTAGAACCATTGCGCGGCAACGACTATCGCGCGGAACGCGGTGGCGAAAGCGGCTCCGACCGGCGCCAGGAACGTCATCAGGTTGCGGAACTGGCGGGCCAGTTCCTCGAACAGCGGGCGCAGTCCGTTTTCCCACACCCAGACCGCGAGATCGCGGATCAGGTTGAAGGCGATGACGTAGGGCGTGACGAACAACGTGATGAACACGGCCGCGGCGATCCGCGCCGCCGTCGACAACGCGTCGAAGATCGCCGACAGGATCGACCAGGCCGCTTCCGCTCCGGTTTGGATCGCCGACCAGGCAGGAACGAAAGCGTTGCGCCACAACCACACCGCCGCGTCGCCGACCCACTGGACGGCGGCGACGATGCCGCGGAACGCAGGCTGAAGGTAGCCGGTCCACGCGGCTGCCACGACGGCCTTGATGTTGGCCCAGGTGGTCAGCCAGAAGTTGCGGAATCCCTCATTGTTGTTCCACAGCCAGATGATCGCGCCGACCAGGGCAGCGATCGCGGTGACGATCAGGCCGATAACGTTGGCCCGCTGGGCGGCGTTGAGTGCCCACTGGGCCGTCGTCCACGCCTGCGTGAACTGAACAACCTTTTGGATGATCAGCACGCCCGTGACGACCGCGTTGTACGCCCGCAGCGCGATGACACCGGCCAGAAATCCTGCCGCCACAACGGGAAGCACAGGGGCCAGCTCCCGCACCAGGGCAACGACCGGCGGCAGCAGGGACACGGCGATGGCCGTCAACTGCGGGATCATCGGCGCAAGCGCCACGGCGACGTCGGAGAACGCCGACGCCACAGGAGGAAGCGCCGGACCCAGGACCGTCACGCCCTCGATCACCGCGCCAAGCACGGCGTGCAGGCCGGGCTGGAGGTTGGTGACGACGTCGTGGACGGTCCGGAAGAACGTGGCCAGTGCCTCCTGGCCTTCGACGCTGGACAGCATCGCCGCGACCGACCCGGTGACGGCGTTGAGCGTGTCGAGCAGCCCACCGCCCTGCGTGCTGGCAGCGGACAGGACCGACGACACGATGGTGCCGACGTTCCCGAGCAGCTCGCCCAGGTCGTCCAGGGCTTGCAGGCCCAAGTACATCCACTGCTGGAGCTGCCCGGATTCCCTGGCCGCGGCGATGAAGTCGGCGAACCGCTGGGCGGCACTGCCCGCGCCGTGAGTGAGCCCGGCGAACACCTCGCCACCGACGACCCCGACGTCACGCAGGGCGGACAGCAGCGGTGCGATCACCTGCACCAGTTCGCCGGTGCTGGTCTTGGTGGAGGCCATGATCAGGCCCAGGTCGGCCACGGTGCGGGAGTCGGTGGCGAACCCGACCAGCTCCCGCCGGCCAGTGGCCAACTCGGTGGCGGTGGCGCTCATGCCACTGGCGAGCAGCGGCACGTAGAGCTTGGCCAGTTCCTTGAACTCCGTGCTGGACCCGGCCAGCAGCGCGCTCTGGACGTCGTTGCGCAGCCCGAGCAACTGGGGACGTGCGTCGCGGATGGAGACGGCGAGCGCCCGGCCCTCCTTGGACAGGCCCTCGATCTTCTCCGTGAACTTCTCGGCGTCGTCCCACGAGCCCAGCGCGTCGGCGATGCCCGACAGGCCCACGGCGAGCGTTCCCGTTGCCACGCCTCCCGCAGCGAGTGCACCGGGCAGGATGAGCGCGGCCCCGGACGCTTGGCCCAGAACGGCACCCAGCCCAGCCACGGCAGGCAGGGCCGAGCCGATGGCGGAGACCCCGGACGCGGAGGCAAAGGCGTACTTGGAGAAGCTGGCAAGCGACTTGGCCCCGTTGTCGATCCGGGAGGTGTCGATCTTCTCCATGCTGGTGACCAGCCGGACGATCGACCGGTTGCCCTTGGAGGTCTCCGTCTCCAGGCGCTTGGTCGCCTCGGTCAGGTGGGCCTTGGCCTGGTCCTCCTCGGCGGTGAGCGCCACCATCTGCCGGGCAACGGCGGCCTGGCCGCGCTTGGCTGCGGCCAGCCGTTCCTCGGCGGTGGCGAGCTGCGCGGCGGTGGCCTTGCCCTTGCCGCGCAGCTCCGTCAGCTTCTCCTCGGCGACCCGGACGCGACCGGCGGCCGTGGCCTCCTTGTCTCGCGCCTCGGTGATCGCGTCGGCTGCGTCCTGGACCCGGCCCTTGGCCAGTTCGATGTTCTGCGCCAACGCCTCCGCGGCGTCATGCCCTGCCTTGGCGGCGGCGCGCTCCAGGGAGTCGCCCAGGGCCTTGCCCGCGCGGTTGCCCGCGCCGGTGGCCTCCTTGGCCATGACCATGGCGAATCCGCGCATGCTGGGCAGGACGTCGACCCATACCGCTGCGCCTGGGGGCATGGTTCACCCCCGGCTGTGTCAGGCAGGCTTGAGACTGTCGAGGTAGGCCACGACATCGGCGGTGGACGCGGTGCCCCGGTGCCCGATGCGGTTTGCCGGAGCTCCCGGCCGCGGGACGGGCTTGGGCTTGCCCGCCTTGCCTCCCAGGGCGCGGATGATGCCGGCCGCGGCTTCGGCCACCCGGTCGGCGATGACGGCGGCCAGGTAGGTCTCATCCGTCCAGGCGTGGCCCTTGAGCTCACGGGCACGGGCTCCGTTGGGCGGCAGGTGTTCGACCAGGACCCGCAGGCGGCGCAGGGTGATCCGGCCCCGCCAGTAGTCGGCCAGGGGGTCACCGCCGTAGGTGGCGGCTAGGTCCGCTTCTGTCGCTTCTGCCGCGCCCGCGAGGACGTCGGCAACCGTGTAGGGCGTCCCTCGGCGTCCTCGTCCTGGACCTCACGGCGCAGGTCGTCCATCAGGATCGCCAGGTACGACGACCGGCCACCCAGTTCGATGAACTGTTCGTACTGCTCGCCCAGCACGTACTGGCCCAGTTCGACATCGCTGGTGATGTCGGCCAAGCCGTCCTTCCAGGAGTCGGACGCCAGCAACGGATGCGGGAACGAGAACTCCTGTCCTGCAAAGGAGAACGTCACATCGTCGCCGCCGACTGCTTCACGGCGCTGGTTCACGATCGCTTCGAGATCACGAATGGTCACTGTGGACGGTCACCCTCCTTCCGGGCGGGCGAAGGGGGATGCGGACGGGGCTGACGCGCTCTACCCGCCCAGGGAGCGCGTCAGCCCCTGATCAGGGGGTGGGTCAGGCGGCGGGAAGCCAGCCTTCCTTGAACATGCGCTTGACAGAGAACCCGTCGCTGCCGGGATAGGCGGTGATCGTGCACTCGTAGCCGATCAGCGAATCGCTCTTGTAGACGACGTCTCCACGTTCGGTGACCTCGGCGAGCGGCAGCACGATGCGGCGGTGATAGGTACCGTCCACGACGTCCACACCGAAGGCCCTGGTGTCCCGCTTGGGCTTTCCGGCCTGGGTGAAGCTGACGACCTGGTTGGGCGCAGAGCCCGTGACGACCATGTCCGACTCGGGAACCCGGTAGAACAGGCTGATCGTGGCGGCCTTGCTCTCCCACAGGGTCGCGGAGAAGGTCTGGACGGAGCTGGTGACTTCCGTGCGGATCGGCGTCGCCGACTGCCACGGCACAAAGTCCTGCTTGTCTTCGTTCAGCGACTCGGTTACGCCGTCGTCACTGATGTAGCCGAGATCGGTCCATCCGGAAGGCCAGGCGGACATGTCGACGGGTGCCACGGTGCCCAGGGGTGCGACGTACAGTGCGCCGGTCACGCCCAGGCGTGCGAGTTCGGCATTCGTTGCCATTGTGGGTGTTCTCCTTGCATGGCAAGGGAACACGCGCCCCCTGGGCGTTGAACGCGTGTCACCAAGAGGGTGTGTTCTGGTTCTAGGCGGGCCGTATCAGCAGCGCATACGTTGCGCCGTAACGGCTTACGCGGGTGTTGTAGTCCGGCCGTCGATCAGGGCCGAGTTCCTCGGTGACCTGGGCGACGACCGCGCCGCCCACAGTGGAACCGGGGAGCATGGCCAGCCACGCCTGCACTGTGCGGCACAGGTCGGAGGCATCAGCACGGGTGGAGGCGTAGGCGTCGAGGTCGAAGCGGGGTGAACTGGTCAGCCAGCGGTGGCCGTTCCATCCCCGGTTTCCGGTGGCACCAGAAACCCCGGTGACCTGGACGACCGGTAGCACGTCCTCCAGGTCGGTGGGCAGGTCGGCTACAACCCGCACACCGGTCAGCCGGTCGGCCAACCATCCGATCAGCATGGCCTCGCTGTCGGGATGGGTGGCGGGGGCGAGCATCACCGCGGCCTACCTCCCTGCCTTGCCGACGCCATCGACCGGGGCCGGACTGGGCGTCGGTGGCTGGTCGGTAGGCGCGGACACGGTGACGGCGTCGGTGGCGTGGACGTAGCGGGCGCGGCCTTCGGCGACGGCAACCCGTGCTGCGTCCTCGTCCAGGTCGACCGTCTTGCCCACCCGGCTGTTGTCGCGGTCAAAGGCGATGATCACCTTGGGCACGGCGGAGTCCTTAGCTGTTGGTGGTTCCGGCGGCGCGCCCGAGCAGGCGGGTGCGCTTGCGCTTGGCGGTGCCGAACTCGTGGTCGGCGTAGTCGTCGGCGACCACGCGGGAGTAGCTGCGGCCCTTGGGCCGGGTGCCGTCCTCCACGCTGATCGTCGCCTCGGCGTTCTCCTGGCGAGCCAACGCCTGGGCTCGCGCCGCGACCTCCCGCGCAGTGCGGGCCAACGTGGCTCGAACGGCAGGCAGGTCCACGACCTGTCGGAACAGGTCGTGGGAGATGCGGACTCGGGTACGTGTGCGGGCCACGGTTCACCCCCGTACGCGTTGGATGTCGAACTCCACGTGGTGGACCAGGCCGGGCCGGATGGGGTGAGGCCATCGGGCGATCTCGCCGACGACCTCGCACACCGTCCCGTTCTCCAGTTCCACCCGGTCGGTGTGCCGAACGTCCAGGTCCACGCCTGCCCGGCTGTAGACCCGCCACCCGGTCACCACTTGGTCGCGGGGTTCGGTCGTCGTCTCGGTGGTCGCGGTCGGCTGCACCGACACCCCCGTTACGCGGGTGCGGGTGGCCTGCTTCCAGTCGGGCCGCTCGGAGTTGTACCGGTCGACCAGCAGCGGGGCGCGCAGGACGGTGATCGAGCTGGTGAACATGATCACGCCCGGTCACCCCGGTTGAGCCGGTACCGCTCGACGGCCTGGGACCAGGCCTCGGTTGCGCCGGCCTGGGCACCGCCGAACGTGGTCGACCACGACACGGACATGCCACCTACCGCCAAGGTGGACATGCCGGGCTCGCTGTTCAGGGCGATGTGGGCGGCCTGGGTGACGGCGTCGGACACCATGCCGGGCACCGGGTCGTAGCCGTGGCTGTAGACGATCCGCAGGCATCGCCGACGCCGCGGCCACGGGGTCGTCCGTTCCACCAGTCCGTCGGCGGACCACTGGACGCTCGCAGCGTCCAGTGCGACGCCGTCCAACTCCACCAGGTGCACGGCGGTGACCGGGGCCGCGGGCAGCAGCAGGGAGGTGGTGCCGTTGCCGTCCAGGACGACCTCGTCCTGTTCCACCCGTCGGATCGGGCAGCGCACGGCACCGGCGAAACGCCTGCTCGCCGCCACCAGTGCCGCCACCAGCCGGGAGTCGTCGGCGGGCAGGCCCGTGAGTGCGGCCAGTTCGGCGGGGTCTGCGAGCAGTTCGTCTAGGGCAGGGGTGCTCACCGCCACCCCCTGTTACTTGTCAGCGGGAGTGCGTGCCTTGTTCTTGGCACGCCGGGCTTTGGCCGGTGTCCGCTCGTCGGCAGGTGCCTGTTCGGTGGTCGCCTGTTCGGCGGGTTCGTCCAGGGTCGCGCCCAGCCGCTCGGCGTCGGCCTGGTTGAGCCGCATGTGGGTGGCGTATCCGTTGACCACGACGGCATAGCGCCGCAACGGTTCTCCCACGGTCGGAACCTCCACGGCGGGTAGGTCGACAGGGTTGTGGTCGGCGGCCTGTCCGCACGCGGCACGAGATGTGCCGCAGACGGGACAGGCCGCCGGGACCCCACGGTCCAGGGGGGACGGCCGCCAGCTACGGGGCAAGGAGTCCCGCCGCGCGCAGCGACACCAACACCGCGTTGAGCTTGGTCCGCAACGCGTTGACGTCCGCCAGAAGCGCGTCGTACTCCGCCTTGGTCGGCGTCGCACCAGCCGCTGCAGAAGCCGTTGCCGCAGCGGCGTTGGAGACCGCGGCGGCCTGCTTACCCTCGCGCGCAGCACCTGCTGCGGGGTTGAGGTATCCCATCAGCGCACCCCTTTACGCGGTCAGGTCGATCTCGACGAAGGCGCTGGGCTGGATCACACCGAACGCCGCGCGCATCTCGCAGAGAAGAGCAACGAGGTTCTGCACGAAGAAGTTGGCGTGGCTGTCGGACATCGTGATGCTCGACTGTTCGCGGTCCCAGATGATCGCCTTGCGCCAGTCGCCGACCCAACCGGTTCCGGCGGGCACGGCTTCCGACTCGATGACCGGCAGGTCCCACAGCGGTGCGGTTCCCAGGTTTCCACCGACAGTCCCGATCGGACCACCGCGGTAGTAGCGGGCCTCGTTGTCCTGCAACAGATCCATCGTCTCGACGTCGGCCGGGTTCAGCACGTACGCCGTCGGGATCGACCGGCCGACCAGGCGGACCTTGGTCTTGGCACGCCGGGTCGTGGTGAAGATGTTGGTGTCCCAGGCCTGCGTCTGCGTGCCGGAAACCGTTGCCAGGCCTTCGAAGTTCTCGCCGACACCGTCACCGCTGACGACCTGGTCCTCCAACTCCTCCTCCAACCCGTACTCCAGATACGCGTCGATCAGAGTGCGGATCTGCGCGGCATCAGAAAGAGCACGCTTGGTGACCGGAATCCAGTGCGCGATGGTGCGGACCGGCGTGGTGACCTTGGCCAGGGTGAGACCAGACTCCGGCTTGGTGCCGTTGGAGGTCGTGGTGGCCTCCGCGACCGGCGCGGCGTTGTTGGTCACGCCGGTGACCCGCACGTACTCCACCGTGTCGGACTGGGTGGTGCCCGGCGTCACCAGGTCACGGATGGTCAGCGGGCGCTGGAAGGCGTCCAGGCCGACCCGCAGGCCCAGGTAGTCGTTGACCACCAACGAACCCGCGCTGGTGTCGGAAGCGCCGGTCACCAATGCCTTGGAACCGCGGGGATTGCGGGTCAGATGGGTGAAGCCGACCGGCCGACTCTGGACCCGGTGCTGCTTGGTGAACACGCCACCGGGCACCGACTCCATCAGCGCCTTGTACTCGGCGGAACCGACGAACAGTTCACCGATCGACTTCTGTCCATCCGGGACGATCAGCCCGTCCGGGCGGACGTGGGGCTTGGGCTCCGTGAGGCCGAACCCGTCGCCCAGGTCGCGGATCGCCTTGCGCACCGCGCCATCGGACTTGGCGTTGTCCAGCTTGACCCGCAGGTCCTTGGCCTCGGCCATCTTCGCCGTGACGGTGGCGCGCTCGTCGTCGGTGAAGTCGCGGTCTTCCGCGTCAGCGGCGTCAGCCAGGCCACGGATGGAGGTAAGGCAGCTCTTCAGCTGCTCGGCAAGGTCATCAACCTTGGTTGGCACTTTCGTTGTCCTCGTTCGTGAGAGCGAAGACTTCGGCGTCGAAACGCTCGAAGTCCGCGCGCAGACGAGCCGAGGCGGTTCCGGTCCGTGCTGGCTCGACCGGGGCGGCCTGCGTGGGCGACTCCGTGTCGGCGGGCTGGGATGGCGTGGCCTGCTCAGATGCGTGCGTGTGACCCGTCAGAAGGGCCTTGATCTCTTGCAGCGCGGACACAACGGCTGCCAGTGGCGGCGGCTGTGCCTCGTCTGCGCCCGAGGTCTCCCCGCCGGACGGCGTGGACCTCGGACCGTTTTCCTTGCGGCGCTTGACATCCAGAAGCTCAGTGCTCTGGTTGACACCGACCAGAGTCGGGCCGACCTCGTAGAGCTTGAGGCGGCGCAACTCGTAGACGTCGTTCCCGTCCCGTTCCGCCCATCCGGCGTCCAGGACGTCGAAGGCGAAACTGAACTGCTTGACCCTGCGTCCCTTGAGTAGCCGGTAAACCTTGGCTGCCTTGGACTTCGGGTCTGCCAGGTCGTCGGGGTCGATCTGGGCGCGAACCCACAGGCCCTCGTCGCGTTCCTCCGCGGCGAGCACCCACCCGATGTGGTAATCGGGATCGGTGGCGGCGTGGGACCACAGGACGGGGATGGGATCGCCGGAGTCGGCCCACTCCTTGAGGGTCTCGGTGAATGCCCCCGGTAGGACCACGTCGCCGTAGGTGTCCACGACGTCGAAAGCCGACACGATCGCCTCGAACACACCCTCGTCGGTGCCGTCCTGCGCTCCAGCGGCCTTGATCTGTACCGGGGCGGTCTTGATGTGCATGAGCACTCCCGCATGGGTGGCCACCGCGTGGCGGCACACAGAGATGTGAATCAGTCGAAGGTCAACCGGCAGGTGCAGCCCTCGGCCTCGGCGCGACCGCCGCGCAGGTCACCGGGCCAGCGGCAGGAGTTCGGGAACGTCGCGGACAGTTCGATCCGGACACCGTCGAGGTGTTCGTGGCCTGAGTGCCCGGCGTGCCAGGTCTTGCCGGTGAGCCCGGAAGGTCCTGCGGCGTCCAGGCCGCCGAACGCCGCGCACTCCGTGGTGATCCGCGACGACCACAGCCGTACGAACGACGCCCGGTCACCGAGCACCCCGGCCACGCGGGTCTTCCACGACGCCACGTCGGACAGACCCTCGGTGAGCAGGTAGCGGGTGCTGGTGTTCATGGCGGTGGCGTAGGTGCGCGACGCCGTGGTGAGCCAGGGCAGCAGGACGTCTGCGTTCCACCCAGACCTGTCGGGGTTGTAGAGGTCCAGGACGTCGTCCGCGGCCGTCTCAGCGATCCGCACGGCGTGGCGCACGATCACCTGGGACAACGACTCGTCCCAGGCCTCCGCGACGCCCCAGGCCTCGTCCAGAGACGGAAGCGCGTCGCCGTCCAGACCGGCCAGCAGCGTGGAGGCCTGGGCGGTGCACCAGGCGTTCAGGTTTTCCTCGAGGTGGCTCGCCTCGACGTCCAGCGGAGCCAGATCCGCGGCCTTGCCCGCCGGGCGGTCCAGCCGGGTGGCCTTGACCGCCTTGGGCGGGGCCGTGTCGCGGGGCGAGGCCATCCCACCGACCAGCACGTTCAGCGGGACCACCAGGCCGTCGCCGTCAGGGTGGGTCGGCAGGTTGAACCGGGCGCGGGTCTCGTTCGCCGTCATCCACGGCCGCCCGGTCGCCGAGCTGGCCGCCGATGCCTGTTCCTCGAAGCTGCCTTGGAGCTTGGAGGCGATGTTGAACTCGCAGTAGACGCCGTCGGTACCGGGCAGGTCGGGGTAGACCTGCAACTCGATCTCCTGGGCGATCGCCTCGATGGTCGGCCCCAGGCAGTCCTGGTACAGCATCTTGTGCTGCTGGGTGATGTTGGAGTACGTGGCGTGGTCGAGGATTCCGACCATGGGCGGCGGAACCCAGTAGGCGCAACAGACTTCCTCGCGAGTCAACTTGCGGGACTCGACGTACTGGGCCTGCTGGGCGTCCAGGCCGACGTTGTGCCACGTCATGCCGTCTTCGAGCAGCGGCGTTCCGCCCGCGTCCGTGCCCGACCCGGTGTAGGAGGCTCGCCACTGGGATTGGAAACGTTCCCGTGCCGTGGGCGACCAGGCCGGCGCATCTGTGGGTCGGGAGATGACCCCGGACATCCGGGCTCCGTTGCGCCACATGGCTTGCCGCGTCGCGGTCGCCTCGTACTCCTCGATCAGCAGAGACCGCAACGCCTCCATCGGGCTGCATCCGGTGACCGGGTTGTCGGGGTGGTAGCCCCGGAAGTACACGCACCGGTCTGCGTCGAGCTCAAGCCGGTCCCGGCCGCCCCGGCGGATCTCGAAACCGTCCGGCTCCAACCAGTTCTCACCGATCGGCGAGAACCGCGCAGGCGGGATCGGCACCAGGCCCCGAACCCCGCCGTTCTCCATGACCTTCACCCACAGGGCCACGTCGTAGATCGCCAGGTCGCTGATCAGCCGCTGGAACAGCCGGTACGGAGTCATGCGGGGGTTGGGCTGCGCGAACAGCCGCGCCACGGGGTGGTCGGTCAGCCGGACCCGGTCGGTGTCGGACACCCGGCGGAAGTGATGCAGGCCGAGCTGGGCGACGTTACGGGCCAGGAAGCCCACGACCGTGCGGACCTGGGGCTGCGACCGGTAGATCGCGGCATAGTCGGCGGTCAGGTCGTCGGACAGCCGCACGGACATCGGCGGCAGGGCGGGAACGACGGAGCGGTTCACCGTGGCCAATTGGCCCGCGCTCACCACGAACGCCACGACTCACCCCACGATCTGGATGAAGTGGACTGAGTGGCGTTCCACCACAACCTCGCCGTCCATCGGCTGGGGCGCGGTACCGGGTTGGAGAAGCTCGGCGTTACGCAGTACGAGAAGCGGGCCGCGTTGCGCCCACAGGATTCCGGCGAACGCCTGATCGGCCTGGTTGATGACGACTCTCTTGCGCACCAGGCGGCGGAACGCCCACGTCATCGGCGTTCCTTCCTGTCACAGAGCGGCCCGGACAGCGGCGTCCTTGGCTTCCAACAGCTTGCGCAGAGCGGCGCTCAGTTCGGGGTCGTCGTGCTCGATGAGGCTGAGCAGTTCGACCACGACGCCGTGGAACAGGGCGGCGATCTCGGCCAGGTCGGACCGTAGGTGCTCGCCCTGGTGGAAGTGCTTGACGATGGCCGCCACGGAGGGGTGGCGGCCGGTCGTGTCGATCACGGAACTCCCTAGATCACTTGCAGGTCGCCGTCTTCGTAGGCGGACCGGCGGGGCGGTTGGCGGGTCATGGCTTCAGACATGGCGATGACCAGGGCGCTCACGGCGTCGATCTTGTCGGCGGACGTGGCCTTGTCAGGCTTGACGTTGCCGCTGGGGTCCACGGTCACGGCCAGGTTGTCGACCATCCACCGAACCGGCGGATTTGCGTTGTGCCGCAACATGGGCGCGTCCTCGCTGCCCGCTAGCACCAGCCGTTGCACCTCCTTGAGCGGAGGGCTCAACGTGGCGTAGCCCTGGCGCACCTTGACCAGCGGTGCCCCGTCGGTGGTCAAGTCGTTCGACAGTTGGGAGGCGTTCCACGGGTCGTAGCCCAAGGACTTGACGTCGTACTGCTCACGATCGGCGTTGATCGTCGCCCTGATGAAGTCGTAGTCGGCGACGTTGCCGGGCGTGACGGTCAACAGTCCATCCCGGACCCACACGGTGGCCTCGCCCGCCGTCCGGCGGTCCAGGGCCTCCACGTTGGCCTCGGGGGTCCACAGCTTCCACACCGCGTCGTAACCGCCCCGCTGGTCATCGGGGAACAGCCAGCACAACGCCACCAGGTCCGACGTGCTCGCCAGGTCCAGCCCGCCGTAGCACTCCCGGCCGGTCAGCGCGGCCTGGTCGACCGAGGCGTGGCCGTTGCGGTCCCAGGCCTCCAGGGTCAGGAACCTGGTCAACTGCTTGGTCCGCACCCCGAGGTGCAGCCGCCGGAACGAGGCGAGATCGGCCGGCGACTGCTTCGCCTTGGTGCTCGCCGACTCCAGGTAGGCGCGGGTCGGGCTGACGCCGTAGCCGGGGTTGGCGCGCCTCCACGTCCGCTCGTCGTGCGGGTCGTCGGTCTCCTGGACCGCCCACACCACGCCGTAGGTCGTGGGGTCGACCAGCACCCGGCGGGACAACTGCTCGACGTAATGACGCTTGCGGCTGTAGATCGTGCCGGGCTTGCCCGAGTCCGCCGTCGTGATGATCACGGTCAGCGGTTGGCGACGCGAACCGGTGCCGGTCTCCAGCGCCTCCACCAGGTCGGCCGTCTTGTGGACGTGCAACTCATCCACGATCGAACAGTGCAGGTTCGCGCCGTGCTGGGCGGTGGCAGCGTTGGCGATCACCTCGATGTAGGACGCCGTGGCGTGGTGCACGATCCGCTTGACCGTGCAGTGCACGTACGGCTTGAGCGCGGGCGAACTCGTTGCCAGCAAACGCAGAGGCCCGAACACGAACCCTGCCTGACGCTCGCTGGTCGCCGCGGTGACGACCTGGGCGCCAGGTTCGCCGTCGGCGCACGCCATGTACAGGGCGATCCCGCCTGCGATGGTCGACTTGCCGTTCTTGCGCGGGACGTCCACGTACAACTCGCGAACGATCCGGACGTGGATACCCGCGTCGGTGTCCCAGCGGACCCACCCGAACGTCGGGGCGATCACGTAGGCGATCTGCCACACGTCCGGCCGCAGCGGTTGCCCGGCCCACTGGCCCTGGGTATGGCGCAGCAGGCAGAACGCCCGCAGTACCCGGTCCACTCGGGACGGATCGAACTGGGCTCCCGGTGCCTCGCCGGGCTCCGGGGTCTTGATCGCAGGTGGGCAGGACGGCAATCCATAGCCCCGGTCCAACAGGTACCAGGCGACTTCGCGGGACAGCTTGAGTTCGTCCAGCTTTGCCTTGGAAGGCAGGCGAATGCGGCGCTTACTGGGCGAGCCCGGCGAACGGGTTGACGTCTTCCTCTCGACCACGGCCCGCCTCCTGTGCGCGGATCGTGCTGCGAGCGCTGGGAGTCAGCCCGAACTCCCCGGCGAACGCGCGAATCGTCATCGCCGCGTCACGCTGAATCTGGAGAGCCGGGTTGCGGACCATGCCGCCGTGGATGCCCTTGACCAGGATGGCGCTCTTGGCCAGCACCGCCGACGACCGGCGGTGCGCCACCACGGCCTCGCAGTAGCAGCGCAACGAATCCCGGTCCGCAGGGAAAGCCAGCCCCATCACCTGGAGCTCGGCCACCGTGTAGTCCCACACCTGGCGGACCTCGTCGGAGGCATCGTCCGGGCAGTGCGGCAGGCCGGTGCGCGGAGTGGGTTCGTCGGTGTTGATCCTGTCCGCCCGGTCACCGTGCAGCAGCCGCAGGGCGGTGGGCTTGGGAGACGGGCCGCGCTTGCCCATGGCGCACCCCCGTTCCCGCGCCGGTCAGTCGTGGATGTGGGCGAGCAGTTCGCCCCGCACGTCGATGTCGGCTTGGAACCGGCCGGTGTAGGAGCTGGTCACCATCACCGATCCGGGCTTGCGTGCCCCTCGATGAGCCAGGCAGCCGTGAACGGCCCGGATCACGCAGGCCGACCCGTCGGTGTCCAGGTGACTGTCCAGGGCGGTCGTCACCTGGCGGGTCAGTTGCTCCTGGACCTGGAGACGCCGGGCATAGGCGTCCAGGACACGCGGCAGCTTGGATAGCCCGGCAACCGCAGCGCCCGGTGCAGGTAGGTAGGCGATGGTCGCGGTACCGGTGAACGGCAACAGGTGGTGTTCACACAGGCTGGTGAACGGGACCCCGGTCACCACGATCATCTCGTCCGACCGCTCGACGTCGAACCGGGCGGACAGTAGGACCGCCGGGTCCTCGTCGTACCCCGCGGTCAGTTCGTTGAGCGCCTTGAACAGCCGCATCGGGGTTCCGCGCAGGGCCTGGCTGTTGGGATCGAGCCCCCGGTGGGCCAACCAGGCGTCGACACCGTCGGTGAAGGCGTTGCGCTGCCGGACCGGCTGGTCCAGGTCGATGGTCGCGGATGTGGTGGTCATCGTCCCCTCTCGTCGCCCCACGCCAGTACGTGCAGGCGGGTGCACAGGTTGAATCCGTGGCTCACCACGGGGTCGGCGATCACGGCCAGGTGCCGGTCGACCTCGGCGCGGGTGGTGCCTTCCGGCATCACCCAGACCATCCCGGCTGGGATACCGAGGTGGTCCACCAAGTCCGCGGCCTCGGCGACGTCGCCGGGCGTGCGACACACGAACTTGAACGTGGCCTTGCCGGTGTCGCGCAACGTGGTCAGGGCTGCCACCCGGACCCGGCGGCGCAGGTCCATTCCCGCGCTGGCCAGCTTGGGAGAGACGTTGAACGCCGCCACGAACTCCGTTGTGAACGGCTGCGGCGGGATCGTCCCATTGGTCTCCACCTCCACGTCGACACCGGCCCGGCCCAGCTCCTGCAGGAGCTGCCGCCACCCGGTGCGCCGCTGGTGCAGCAGCGGTTCCCCGCCAGTGATCACCACCCGGTCGACCTCACCGGCCAGCAGTTCGTCCACCAGGAGGTGGACCGGCCGGTTGGTCAGTTCGGCCCGCAGGTCGAACCGCCCGCCGTCCCAGGTGTACGGGGTGTCGCACCAGTCGCACGCCAGGTTGCAGTCACCCAGCCGCAGAAACGAGCAGCGACGCCCGGCGGTCGGCCCCTCGCCCTGGACGGTGGGGCCGAACACCTCCGCCACCAGCAGGGTCACCAGGTCCGAGCGCGAAGTGTCGAGGGCGGTCACGCCGACCACCCCGCGGAATTGACGAACGTCTCCCGGACGGTCACGCCGGTCACCTGCGCGCCGGGGGCGCGGCCCAGCTCGGCCAGCAACTCACCGGCCAGCCGTCCCAGCATCGCCGCTACGGTCTCCACCGTCGGCCACCCGTCGACCACGTGGACCTTGGTGTCGTAGGACCGCAGCACCCCCACCAGGGGGTCCTTGCTGCCCAGCATCACGCCGTGGTCCAGGTGCTCGTCGATCCACCTGCGCAACGCCTTCTTGAACGGGCCGAACTCCACCACGATCCCGCCGTCCAGTTCCGGCGCGGACACCGTGATGTCGGCCCACCAGGAGTGGCCGTGTAGGGACATGCACTTGCCGGGTATGTGCGGCAACCGATGGGCGGTCTCGAAGTTGTGGGAGACGGTGACGATGTGGGCCGGCATCAGGCGGCCTGCTCGTCGTCGGTCCGAGCCACGGTGTACCGGGTGGTCCCGGCGTCGTGGCCGATCTCGTCGTGGACTCCCACGACGTCCAGGTGGACCGCGCGCAGCCGGTAGGTGCCGCCCCACGGTTCCCAGAGCGGGGACGTCCACCCGTCCAGGTGGGCGAACAGCAGGTCGGCCACGTCCTCGTTGGTGGCGTCCTTGAACACCCGGCGGGTCAGTTGGTGGATGCGCTGTTCCAGGGCCGTGTTGGTCTCCCAGAACGACGGGTATCCGTGCCGCCCCACGGTGTCGTAGACGACGGTGACGGCTCCCGTGTGGGAGTGCGCTCGCAGGTTCATGGCGCGGTTGACGTTGGTGAAGAAGATCCCGAAGGGTCCTACGGTGATCGTGCGGCTCAGGCTCACGCCGGAACCTCCTTGGCTTGGGCGGGTCGGGCGTACTGGTCCAGGGCGGACGACGCGCTGTGCAGGTCTCCCCGGCAGGTCTCGGCCAGGTACAGGTGAAGCCCGGCCGCGGCGGCGGTCAGGTTGCCGTCCCAGGTGTCGGCCAGGTGCAGGTGCAGGCCGTCCGTCGCCGGGGCGCTGGTCTGGCGGGCCACCGGGTTGTACGGGCCGTCCGGAAGGGCGATCGGGCCGTGCCGCCTGCGTAGGAAGTCCTCGGCCCGGTGGTAGGCGACGGCGCACACGCCGACGACCACCCGGCGGTCATAGTTCGCCTTGGACGCCAGTACAGCGGGGTCGGCACCGTGCAGGGCGATCAGGTCCCGGTGGGCCAGGACTGCGGCCTTGTCCCGCAGGCGGACCCGCACCATGTTGCGGCCGTTGAACAGGCTCACGTCGCCGTAGCGGGCTCCGGACCCCCACGTGCTGGAGTCGACGGAGTAGAACGGGAACTCACGCAGCGCGGGCCACACCGTCATCCCGAACCCGTGGAACACGGCCCGTCCCTGGGCCAACCGGAACGCCTTGGCCAGCCAGGGCATCACATGCTTGATCGGGTTGCCCAGCAGCTTGCCCAGCGCGATGTAGGTATAGCCCTCGTCCAAGTAGCGCTCAAGCCAGTGCCACGGCGTGCCGGTGTGGAACACCGGCATGGGGCGCAACCCCTTGGCCTCCAGTGCCTTCTGGTTGGCGTAAGTGGCTTCCGGTGCGCCGATGACGTCCAGGTTGGAGTACACGGTGAGTTGCCGGTCCCAGCGTCGGCACCATGCCGCGTAGTCGTCCAGGGTCAGGTTGATCCCCAACGTCCGGGCGGAGTGGGCGCCGGAGTCACCGAAGAACAACGGGCGCGCACCAGGAAGTCCGTCGACCAGGCTCGCCAGGTCAACCGTGCGGTAGTAGGCATAGGAGCCCAGCATCTTGAACGGCTGCGCGGTCACCCGTGCATGACCTCGACGTCGTCCAGGAGCTGCCCCAGCTTGGCCACGTCGTCCGCGCCCTCGTAGTGCTCCAACGCGTTGCGCCACCGGTCGAACAGGTCCGGTGTCACCTTGATCCGGATCTCCGGGTGGAACACCGCGTCGTCCGGGTCGCCGTACTTCTCGTGCAGGTCGGCGACATCGGCCGGCGCATCGAGAACCGCCTGGAGTGCCTGGAGGTCAGCGTCGGTGTAGCCGGTACCGGCCAGGTCGTCCAGCCCGTCCAGCAGCTCGGCGAGCGCGCCCATGTCGTAGTCGCCCACGTCGGCAGTCCGGTTGTCCGCGGCCACGATCCGCGCGGCCTGGTCCTCGTCCACGTCGACCCAGCACACGGCGATGTCGGGCCAGCCCTTGTCCCGCGCGGCGACCAGGGTGTGGTTGCCCGCCAACACTTCCCGTGCCCGGCCGGTGTGAGTGCCCTTGTTCGCGACCACCGGCCTGTACTGGCCATTGACCACTAGGGACTGTGCGATCAGGTCCACGTTGCCGCGCCTGGGATTGCGGAAGTAGGTGTGAAGCGAGGCGACCGGTTCACGGGTCGTCGTCAGATCGTGGATTGGTACAGGCACACCGTCACCGCCTGCTCGTGATCAAGGCGCAAGGCGCACGCTGGTCTGTCACACTCAGTTACGGAAACCTGTCACACGAAAAAGCGCGCCACCGGCGGAGACATGGCAGCGGAGGGGCACCAGTGATTTCGACACCCCTTACCCCGTCTGGAGTACACGCGTTAGTCACTGCGCGTCTCCAAAGTCGAGGATTGGTTTAGTTGGCAACTGGAGTAGTCGCCTCGACCTCGTCGGGCATTGGTCTAGGCGGTGGCCCGATGTGCCATCCACACCGACCACGGCACGAGCACCGACGATCGGCCTGACGTCGCCCTTCCCGGTTCGCCGCAACGAGATGCGCCTGGCAACACCACATGTTCTTGGCCACGGGCACCGCCTCCCTGCACCGAGCTTCGTTCAGGCGCGTTCACCCATTCGGTTATGCAACTTTGAGTTGCACGACGTCCTCACCGAAGGTGTTGGCACCTATGGATGAAGGGACGCGCGTGGCCGCCAGGCTTGTTGAGCATGCGTTGATCGGAGCCGAGGAGACCGGCTCCTGCCGCCCGCCGGTCTGGTATCTCACGTGGGAAGACGGGCCGACCACCTGGTTCCATGCCGTCGACTGGCAGAACGTGCCCGAGTGCAGGGAGTGGGCAGACAGGGTCATCTCGCATCGGGGATGGGTCAGGCTCAGCCCGTGGACTGAGCCCGAGGATCTCCAGCAAGGCGAGTTCGGCCATGCGTCGATCGTCGAGGAACACAAGCTCGGCGGGCGCAAACCTGCGGAGGACTTCGCCCCTGACGATCAGGAACGGCCCGTTCCCGCACGGCTTCACCAGTTGATCGGGGACGGACTGATCAAGCGCAGGAGGCACACCGCCGTGAAGATCGGCTTCGGCACACCGGAGCACGGCGGCCCGTCTTGCTGGTACGTGGCGTGGGGAGGCCACGAGGAAGGCCCCGTGCACGTTCGGCACAGCGACGTTGACTGGCCAGACATGGAGAGCAGTCAACGCTGGGCAGACCGCCTCCTCTACGGACACGGTTGGGTCCGTGTCGCCGGGTGGGAATCCAGCGCTGACAAGTCATGGGGCACTGACATTTGCTCCGCCTTGTTCTTCCACAAAGAACACATCGGCGACCGCGAACCTGCCCCAGACTTCAACCCTGAACCTGTTCATGCGTAAGAACTCTCGCCAGACTCGACAGGTCTACGAGGCGCTTCTAACAGCGCCAGACGCGTACCGCTATGTAACTGACCTGGCAACACAGCTCCACCTGGACCCGGACCGTGTACGTCGGATAGTCCAACGGTTGCGCGAAACCGGGCTGGTCGATGATCTACCGGACCACGGCACCGGCGTCAGGCTGGTGCGCGGGAAGGTGCATCACTTCCGGCTCACGCCTGACGGCCTGGAGTTTGCGCGCCAGTACATCGCCTCGTACGTACCGCCGGAGTTGACCCCGCTGGAGGCGTATCTGCGGTCGTGACCGACCAGCGGCGCATCCGTTGGAGGTTGGTGTCCGGCCCATAGGCTAGGAACGTCCCATCAGCCGACGCGCACCCGAGGCGCTCAGCGATCAACCACCTCTTGCGGCTGTTCACGCGTCCCATGTGGACCGTTTTGCCGCGGTGCAGGGCCTCGGCCGCCAACGCTGCTGCTGGCTCACCCAGCTTCCACGACGTGCTTCCTGCCAGGAACAACACAGCGAACCTGTCCCACGGAACGGGGTGGTCCTCCGTGCCGTCCTGGGCAGCGAACGCCGGGCGGTACCCGAGCTTTTCGATCTCAGGGAGCAACGGCACCGACATGGCAAGAGTGGCTCCGGCGTCACCCGCCATGTTGACGGAGTCGAACACGTCGGGGGCGACCGCGAACCGGCAGTTCCCGGCGTAAGGCTGGAGCTTGGCCAACCACTTCAACCACCTGACGTCACCGGGGTAGCCCTGGCCATAGCAGCCGTTGTCAGCCGCCCACACCCGTGCGCCAGCAGGCGAACGCCCTTCCGCGGGCGTGCACATCATCCCGATTTCACCGGCGGCCATCGCAGCCCGCACGGTGGGCGAACTGGCGTTGGCGAAGTACAGCACCGGTACACCACCTCACCGTTCAGGCGTGTTCCCGTGCTCGGTGAACCACTGCTCGACCAGTTCGACCCACCGATGTGGACGGCCTGCCGTGACGGCACGAGCCATGCACTGGTCTCGGGTCGCGGCCATGCGGACGTGTTGTGCGCCAGGAAGCCGATCGGCCAGGTGGGGATCGCAGGTCACGACCCACACGCGGGGGGCTTGGTGCTTGCGGGTCAGCCGGCCCAGGAACGCGTCCCTCATCTCCGCCACGAACGGAAGGAAATGGGGTGGCTGGGCGTGGTCTCCCGGTGCACCGAGGGCGAGGGCCACGGCGTCGAAGTCCCACACGATGTCGTACGGCTGCTTGCGGTCCCGTACGTACGTGGTCTTACCCGAGCACGGCGATCCCGAGACGACGACCACTCGGTTGTCCACTCGGTACGTCCGCACCCGAGGACCCCTCCCGGCGTAGGTCTTGCCCAGCTCCGCGGCGCTCTTGGCCCGGTGGCAGTCCGCACACAGGGACTGGTGGTTGGCCGGGTCGTACTTGGCTCCTCCGATGGCGAGGGGGACGACGTGGTCCACCTGGTCGGCAGGGCCGTGGCAGCGGGCGCAGTCGGGGTGTCGGGCGAGCTGGGCCGCGCGGACCCTGCGCCACCGGGACGTCGACCCCGACGACCACGTGTCGCTGTCTCGGTACCGCGGCCGGGTCTCGTGTGGAGAGCGCACCCGCTTGTGCGTCTCGCAGGTCCCGCGGCTGGTCAGCGCGTTGCAGCCCGGTGCGGCGCACCGGGTCGGGGGCGACATCGGCATGGCCTGCGCCCTTCTGCAGTGGCGCGCAAGGCGGGCCGTCGACCTGGCCCGTGGCTACGATCAGCAGTTATGCCCGACGACTCAGACCCCGGCCCGGACGAGTCCGGCCCGGAATCCGACCTTGCGCGCGCGATTCGCGAACTGCCGCCCCATGTCGTGGAGGGCATCAAGGCGGACGTGGCGCGGTGGCCTGCTCCGGCACGCGAACAACTCCCGCCAGTGACCAGACCGACCGACGCCGAGGACGGGACCTCGCAGGAGTCGCCGGATCAGCGCTGAGCGCTTGGCGGGCTGACTGTCGGTACCCCGTGCCACGATGCGGTGGACGGGGACGGGGGTGCACGTGGCGACGTTCGAGGAGATCGCCGCCGGGCTGGACCGGGTGGTGAGTAAGGCCGACGAGGCGAACGCGGCCCTGGCGCAGGCGGGGGAGCTTGCCGACGAGGCCGCGGCGCTGCTGGCCGAGGTCATGCAGGGATCGGGTTCTCTTGAATACGAGTTCGACCAGGTCATGCAGGCGTGGTTGAGCGTTGCTACTGGGGCTGTGGAACTGTCTGAGATCGTCGCTGCGGGGTGCCGGACGGTTGAGGAGTACCGCAGGACCCTGCAAGGCGACGCGCCCACGCAGCCGCCGGCCCAGCCCAGTCAGCCATCGCCTGCACCAGCTCGCGGATCACCGTCCGCCTCGCCCCCAATGCCGCCGAACGCCGACTGGATCGAACAGCAACGCGCCGCGCTTCCGACGTACGTCACCAGCGGTTTCTTTCGTGACGACGACGGTCACAGCGACCTGGTCCAAAGTGGTGACGCGGCCAGCGCCGAGGTTCGCGCCATCGCCAAGCACGTTGCCGACCTGGGCCTGATTCGACCTGGGAGCACACCATGGGTGGCGTCACACGTCGAGGCCAAGGTGGCGTGGCGAATGCGTGAAGCCACAGTTCAGCACGTCCGCCACGCCGAGGTCGTGATCAACAACGTGATCTGCCGGGGCGAGCTGGGCTGTGACGAGTTGCTTCCTGACATACTCCTGCCAGGGCAAACGCTGGTCGTGCATGATCCGAAGGGCTCTCACACGTTCCGCGGGAGGGACATCACGTGACGTACACGCTCGACGTTTGGTACTACCGCGACGACGACACCGACGGGGCGAAGACCCCGGCGTCGGTCACCTCCCGCTCCGAACTGGAGGAGCTGCTGGAGTACATGCTGGCGCACCGGCAGCCCCACCCACCGCAGGTCGTTGCCCGGGAACGCCCAAGGGTCGGACCACGGCAGAAGCCTGACACGTTGATCAAGGTTGACGTGGCGTTCCCGGAACGCATGGGCGCGCTGATGTTCCTCAGCCCGAAGTCGTGGGAACCGCCTGCTGCGGACGGGACGCCGCAGGGGATCTACGTCACCCGCAACGAATCCCCGAGTTCGAATGCGCCCACATTGTTCATCGACAAGGACGTGCGGGCCGAGTTCCCTCCCAATGCCGCCCTTCCGGTTGACCGCATCCTTGCGGCGCTGGAGGAATTCCGGCAGACCGGCGAACTTCCGACCTGCGTGACGTGGCAGGACCACACGTCGGAGTTCTACTGAGGCAAGCCGGTATCTACTGATCTTGATCGTTGCGCCGTATGGTCGCCTGGTCATGCCAGCTGGGCACGAAAGGGCGGTGCGCGGTGTACATCTTGCGCAGCATCGACGGCCCGATCACGTTCGCCGAGGACCTGGACGCCCCGGAGTTGATGTGCGCGACGAATCACCACTTCGTAATGAAGGGCAACCCGCGCAACGCCTTCGGGCGGGGCCGGTACGAGGAGGCCACGCAGGCCGAGGTGGTGCGCCCTGGGTGGCGTCACTCCTTGGACATCGCGGCAGAGGAGCTGCGCCCCGAGGACGTCCACGCCGAGAACGTTCGACGGCTGTCCGCACTGTGGCTGAACGGCCATAACCGTGATGAAGCGCGGGGCGTCTCGTGGCCGTACGACGGTTCGCCGGTCACCCGCAACGCCGTGATGTGGTTTCACCGTGAGAAGGACGCGGAGATCGAGCGCCGGGCACAAGACGTCAGGGCTCGGGAGGTCGCGCGGCAGGCGCAGGCCGAGCGCGAACGGCGGCAGCAGGACCAGACTCGCAGTAGGCGACGGGGGTCACGGCGCTGACGGTGTTGACCGTCGCGTTGGGCAACGGGCAATCCGGTGCGCCGGAACGGTTCCGGACTCCACAGTTGCATCATGACGGTGCAGCGCTGCAACTTCTCCGCCCCACGGCCGGAGGCCCAGGTGTCGATCAGGACTTGCGGGTCCGGTCATGGGCCGGTGCCACGCGGTCACATGGTCTACGACGTGTCCGACTGGTTCAGGGACCCGCACGTGTCCGTGGCGATGCGGCAGATGACTGCCCGAGATCCTGAGGTCGTCCAGAACGTGTTGCGCCAACCAGGAGCACGGGCCTTCGCCCAGACGCTGTTCGAGGCGGTGTCCCTGCCGGTCGGCTTGGGGCTGGGTGTGGTGCGGGTCGTGGTGTTCTGTGTTGGAGGTCGCCACCGGGGACCGGCGTTCGGGCAGATCCTTGCCGCGCGGTGCCGGGCAGAAGGGTGGCAGGTCGACCTGCGTCACCGGGACCTGGACAAGCCCGTTCTTGCAACGACGCGGACTCCAGGAGCTGCTGACCTTCGTGGGTTCGCGACGAGTGCGTGAAGCGCCTCGCCGAGGTGGCGGGTGTAGGCGGGCGGGATCGCCTCGGCCAGGTCCTTCTTGTTGCTCATCCAGGGGATGCCCATGGCCCGCTGCCAGTCCGTGACCGATCCCTTGCCGCCTCCGTCGCCATAGACGGCGTACATGTCGCCCTCGTAGTTGCGGCCGTGGCGGTACCCGGCGACTCGATGCCCTCGGTGGGAGGGGTGCGCCGGGTTCGGCATCGTCCAGCCGGACAGTTCGAACTGGCGGTGGCGGTAGACCTTGAGGTCGTACATCAGCCCGCACAGCAGGACGTCGCGTCGCATTGGGGCGCGTCCGATGGGCTGTTCGATCACGTATGGGCGTCCGGTGGCGTCCAGTGCTTCGCGGGTTACCTCGAGGAGGCTGGTGTGCAGTCCCGCGCGGGCGGCGTTGGTGCCCAGGGTGAGCGCGCAGTCTCGCTGACAGGGTGGTCCGGCGTGGATGGCCGCGAACTGGTGGCCGTGGTCGCGGATGTAGGTGACGGCGTCGGCCTGGACGAACTCGCTGCCCGCGTAGCCGTCGGCGTGGTCTTCGATGTCGACCCCGACGACGTGGAAGCCCGCCGCTTCATAACCTGCCGACGATCCGCCCTTGCGGCAGAAGGCGTCGAGCAGCAGGGGGCGGGCCATTCGCCCGCCCCTCGGTGTCCGGTCAGGAAGAGGGCGAGTCGAGCGGCCATTGCCTGGTCAGAGCACCGGGCCGAGGTTGCGGGCGCACCAGTAGAACGGGAACGACGGGGAGGCGTAGAGGACGCCTGCGCCGGCGCTTTTGTTGGCAAGGACGAACTGCACCGTGCCGTCGGTGAGGTGTTCGGTGCCGACGAGGAAGCCGCGGGAGGTGCAGATGCCTCGGAACGGGGGCGGGTACCAGGCGGGGTCACCCTCGACGGCGGGCGTTGCTGTGCCGGTGGACAGGTGGCGGACGACCGTCGGGCCGACCATGACCGCCACGTCCAGGAAGGCCTGGGTGTTGTCGCTCTTCATGGCGTGCACGCCGAGCTCCACCCAGTCACCGGCCGCGGCGGGCAGTTCCAGGGCGAAGTCGACCGGCAGGCCGGTGGCGTCGCCGGGGTAGCTCCACGCCCCGTTGGTGTCCGGCAAGGGTGAGACGTTGCCGGTGGTGATGTAGGCGTGGCGGATGACGGTCCTGGAGGCCTTGCCCGCCAGGGTGTCGGCGAGGCCGGTCACGTCGGCCTGGGCGTGGCCGTGCCCGGATGGGGCCTTGCCTGCCAGGGTGCTGTCCAGCCCGGTGACGTCTGCCGTCAGGTGGGTGTGGGTGGTGTTGGCCTTGCCGGTCAGTCCGGTCGTGAGAGCGGCTGTCGTGGCGTACGGGGCGAGCGCGGTGTTGAGCCTGGACGCGTTGAGGTAGTGGGGGTGGTCGTCGTTGCTCAATCCCGTGAGCGCCCCGTGGTCGGTGACTCCGCCGCCGGGGTGGGCTTCCAGGTAGTCGACCCGCGCGTCCAGGGCCACGAGGTCGGCTGTGGTCGCGTAGGACTGGGCCGGGATCGGGGTGACGGCGGGGCTGATGTCGGCCAGTTCGAGCACGCCGACGGTGGAGCGGGGAACCGGGATGCGGTAGCGGCGCAAGGGGAACCCGGCGAGTCGCTCGATCACCTCATAGGTCCAGCCGGTCGGGGTGATGGCGGGATCGTCGGTGACAGGCAGGGACACGGTGAACTCGCCTGCGGTGACGATCGCGGCGATGGTGGCCGGGATGACCACGGTGTCGTCGGCGGTGACCCGCAGGACTGCGGGCGGCACGAAGTGCACCACGCCGGTCGGGGTCACACCGTCGGGCAGGGCGCTGTAGCGGCCGTGGACGGTGACGCGCTGGACGGACGGCGGGAGGGGCACCGGATCACCCCTTTGGGCCTGATCAGGTGCGGCTAAAAGGGAACATCTTGGTGCCCGCGGTGGCGTTGGTGAAAACGAAGGTCACGACGCTGCCGAAGTCGTTGGGATCTCCCAGCGGGTACAGGACGTCGCCCGTGGTGGCCGGGATGGTGAAGGTGACCGGGGTGACGCTCTGACCTGCGACCTTGCGGGTGATCGTCACGGCCACCGTGGCGGCTCCGGCGTCGGTCTTGGTGAACCGGACGAAGGTCTTGCCCGCGCTGTTGTTCTGCACGGAGTTGCCGTTGATGGCGTCGACGGCGACACCGCCACCGAGCGGCGTCGCCACGCCCTGGGGGATGTCGATGACGGGGACGGCCGTGGCCGGCATCGCTCACGCCTTTCGTTGTGCTGCTGGGCAACCGGTTCGCGGTGGCCGGTGGGTCAGTAGTCGTGGCGACGGTCGCCGATCACGGCGGCGACGGCCGCGGCGATGGCCACCAGGGTGCCCAGGACCAGCAGCCACGCCATTCCGTCCAGGACCAGGCCCAGCACGATGCACAGCGTGGAACCGGCCATGAGGATGAGTGCGAGGAACAGCACGGGCTACGCGTCGCGCGTCAGGTTCGGCGGCTGCTCGGCCGATGGCACCTGGTGCGGCTCCGGCTGTTCGGTGTCCGGCTGTTCGGCAGGGGCCGGGCGCGGTGCGGCCTCGGGTTCCTGCTCGGTGTCCGCCGGGCCGGGGTACTGGGACGGGTCGGTCACGAAGACTCCTGTGGGCGCAATGGAACAAGCCCTCACCCGATCTCAGAGGTGAGGGCTTGCGTCCAGGGGTATCCGACCAGGCGACGGGGGGACGTCAGGGGGTCGGGGCGCGTCCACACGGGACCAGCGCCGGATGTGGGCAGAGTTCTGCCCGCTGGAAACGATGATATAGCAAGAGATCAGGACGGCAACGCCACGATGGAGTGACCCCGCACGGGGACTTCGGCGAGCACGGCGCGGGCGCGGTCGAGGTCGTACAGCGCGTGACGACGGTGGTAGGTCTCGACCTGGCAGTGCGCCCGGATGGTGTTCACCGAGCGCTGGGTGAGGAACGCCAGGGAGTGGCGGTCGATCAACGTGCGGTCGGGTCCTACCAGGACGATGAACTCCTGCCTTCCCATTGGTGCCCCCTAAGTCCAGTGCACGGTGATGTTCGCCGTGGCGACGAGGTCGAACACCTTGCCTGCGTCCTCGTCGCTGATCTCGTCGCCGCAGCCGTCTGGGCCGTGTTGTTCGAACATCTCATAGACGGACAACAGTTCGACGTCGCCCGCGTGCTCGACCAGCAGTGCCGCGGCGTAGGCCTTGCACTCGTCGTGGGTCATTCGGGAACCTCCTTTCACAGCGTCGAGCGCCGCACGTTGATCAGGTCCAGCCAGTCGTAGATCCTTGGGCAGCGGGAGCACCGGCCGCCCTCGACTCGTTGCCGCAGTGCGGTTCGGTGGTCGAGGATCAAGGCCGGGTAGACCCGGCCGGTGCACGAGGCGGTCAGGCACGGCCCTACGGCCTTGGGTGGGCTGTCGCCGGCCAAACGGCGGGCTTGGTGGTGCAGTTCGGAGATGTCGCCTGCCAGTTCGTCCACCCACTGCTGGGTGGCGCACCACTCCACGCGCGGCAACAACCAGCCGATCTCTCGTGACAGGTCCAGCGTGCCTCTGGGTGGGGGTTCGTCGCGTTCCTGTCGCAGCCACGAGGTGATGCCGTGCAGGGTGCCGAGCAGGGACCGGACGTCGCGTTCCACGTCGTCCGGTCCGTCCCCGGTGGACCTGCTGCGGTAGTCGTCGGCCACCAGGGCGTCGGCTCGTCCTGGGATGGACGAGCCGAACCCCGGTGCCCGGCGGACGGCAGGCTGGCCGCGGCCTGGTGTCTTGGTCGCGCGGATGATCACCGCGTAGGTTTCGACCTCCCGCAGGTGGCGCTGCATCCGCTCGGTGCAGTACTCGCAGGCGTACCGGTGGTAGGCCTCGTGGAAGCAGTTCGTCACCAGACACAGCGCCATCAGGGTGTTCCTCCAGGGTCATGTCGTGCTCGCCGTGCCGCGCCTGGTCACCGGTGCCGTAGGCCTGCGTCGAGTACTGCGCAGGTCAGACAGAGCGCCAGGCCCACGGCCGCGGCCTGCCAGTGGCCCGAGACCGCCCAGCCCAGCAGGCCGAGCACCAGGGCGACCATCCCGACGACCCCGAGGGGTGGCAGTGGGCTGGTGCTCACGTGATCCGCACCGATCGCCACATCTGTGGCGTTTCCGCGTCGGCCTTGCCTGCCTGGGCGGGCAGGCCGAGGATCTCCAGCAGGGTCAGCAGGTCGTCTGCGTCTTGGGCGTGGTGGGCGACCGCGCGGACCGCTCGGCGTTGCTGCCACTGCTCCAGCGGTGGCGGGCAGATCCCGACAGCGATGCAGTCTCGGGAGTACTGGGCGCTGCTCACCACGTGGTCCCTCCGTCCGGGGTGCAGCTCGGGCCGGGGTCGCTGGGCGGGCACGGTTCGGCCGGGGAGTCGATGGGGGTCGTCACGTCGAAGCCCACGGCGATCGGGTCGGCGTAGACGCCCCGGCCGGGCGCGGTCACCCGCGTGCGGGTCGTACTGGCGGTGGTCTTGCAGCTGGTCGTGTGCTTGCCGGTCATTCCGCAGGTACGGCAGGTCATCGGGTTTCCTCCTTCTGGGCAACGGTGTCCATCTGGGCGAAAGGCCTCCATCCGGCGTCGACCAAAGCCTGGGCGATGCCGACGGCCTTGCGGCGACGCAGAATCCACGCCAAGGCGTGGACCGCCTGGTTGTCGGTCGTGAGGTCCAGCCGCGGGCGGTCGACTGCCGACGGGTCGATGACCCTGGTGGCAGCCTCGATCAGCTGGGCGCGGTTCATCGCGTGTCGTCCTCTCTGTTGCTGATTTCTGTTGTGTCGCAACGGGATTGGGTCAGCCGTCGCGGACGTCGGGCCGTCAGTTGCCGGGCTGTTCGCCGTAGCCGGACAGGCGAAGCAGCTCGACCAGGCGGTGCAGTTCGAGGCGGACCAACGTGGTGCTCAGGTGCCCGCCGAGGCGGGGCGGCACCTGGTGCACCGGGGCGAGGAGCTGGGCGAGGTCGACCAGGGTCACCCAGGCCCACCACGCTCCGGGGTCGGCGCGGCCCCTGCGGCGCTCGACCACCACGGCGTAGTCGGCCCCGGCGGCGACGGCTTGGGCGGTGGCCTGGGTCATCGTCGTGGTGACGTTGAGCCGGGCCACGTACTTGGCCTGCCAGACGATGCCGGGGGTGCCGGCGATGTCGCCTTGGTCAGCGCTTGCGACGGGGCCGCGCCTCCATCCGTTGTCCGCCTTGCGTTTGGCCAGGGGCCACCACTGGCGCAGGTACCGGGCCAACATCCGCTCTGTGTCGTGTCCCTTGCGCCGGGAGGCTTTGCCCCGTGCCGAGGCAGTGCTGTCGGTGGTCACGAGGCACCTCGCACGCGGTCGCGGCGGTGGTGGGCCAGGTGATCTATCCACAGGGTGTTGATCAGGGTGAGGACAAGTGCCGTGTACAGGACCCGGTCGGGGTGGTTGCCCAGCAGCCACGCCCCGATGGCACCGCCTGAGGTCCAGGCGGCGAGTACCCAGAGAAGGCCGCGGAAGCACAGGCGGATCACGGGGAGCGGCTCCAATCGGGTTGTTCGGGGGTCCATGCCGGCATTCCGTTGCGGTAGCGGTAATCGGGGTCGCGTGGGGTCCAGGGCAGTTCGCGGGTGGAGTGGCCGAGCAGCGTTGGGAAGTCTCTGACTTCCCGTCCTCCGCGCCAGGAGACGAACTCCACGAGGTCGGGGTGTTCGCGGTTGGCGGCCTCGCGGTGAGCTCGCAGGCCCAGGCCGAATTCCGGCCAGCGCAACAGCAGGCTGGACCCGGTGGGCCGCAGCTTGCGCCCGCCGGTCAGTTCCCCGCCGTGGCCCACGTGAGCCTCGATCACCAGCCCGAACGAGTACTTGACCCGCAGGTGGTCGAAAGCGTCGACCAGCGCCTTGGCGGCGGGTTCGTCGCGGATGTCGAGCTTGGACATCTTGTAGAGCGGGCCGCCCACGACCAGGTCCGGCGCGGTGAGGGCGATGGCCTGCTCGACGCGGGCCAGTTCGGTGGGGTTGGCCAGGTCCACGCCTTCCGGGCGGATGACCATGCGGACCTGATCGGCCCAGTCGATCGGGTCGGCGTCGGCCATGGAGCGCACCAGGTCGACCCGGTCCCGCAGACGCACCCAGCGACGCCGCACCTGGCGGCGGGAGTTCTCGCAGTCCAGCAGCAGCACACGCGCTCCCTTCTCGTTGTTGATCTGGCCGGTGAACGGGTGGAGCCCACTCGCCAACGCCATGCCCAGTTGGGCCACCAGTTCGGTCTTGCCTGTGCCCTCAAACCCGGTGAGCACCAGGCGGTCGGTGCGTTCCAGCAGGTCGGGCACCAGCCAGTCGTGTGGTTCCTCCGCCATCGCCGCCAGGTCGGCCAGGCTCATCGGTTTGTCCGGCTCCGCCAGGCCATAGCCGGATTCGATCTCGTCCACGCAGCTGCGCAGGCTGGTCAGGACGTCGCCGATGTCGGCTGCGTGGGCTCCGTGTTCGGCGAGCTGGGCCAGGCGTTGGCCGGACTGGTGGACGCGGCGCAGGTACAGCGCCCGCAGGACCTCCTCGGCGTAGTAGTCGAACGAGACCCATGGCGGGGTCGCGGTGACGGCGTCGGTGACGAACCGGTGGACTCGCTGGGCCTTGTGGTCGGTGCCCACGACGGACGCCGCGTCGGTGGCGACCACGAGGGGGTCGATCGGGATTCGGCGGGTGATCCGGTCGCGCAGCACGGTGGCCACGACGTCGTGGACCGGGTCGTGCCAGGCGTCCGGTGGGACCAGCAGGAACTTGGCGGTGATCGGTTCGGGGCATTCGTGGGACAGGACGATGGCCAGCACTTGGCGTTCCGCCACCAGATCCGCGGGGATCGGGTTGACGGTCACCAGTCGACCGGCCTTCCGCTGACCGGGTCGTGGTTGACCGGCCTCCAGCCGCCGGGCCATCGGTCGTTGGGTTCGGGCTTGGCGGCCATGACCGTCAGTTCCCGGTCGATGGTCGCGAACCCCTTTGCCCCGGCGGATCGGGCCGCGGCAAGGACTCGGCCGGGTTCGTTGTGGGCGAGCAGCTCGCGGGCGAGCCTGCCGACCTGGCCGCGCTGGGCCGAGGAGGGCTGGACACCGTTGGCGGTCAACGCCTCTACCCAGGCCGCCACGACCTCGCCCGCCGTGGTGTCCGAACCAGGTACGGACTGGTTGGTGGCCGCCGTTCCCGAAGGGTTCTTCTCTTTCTTCTGGACGGGACTGGACGGGACGGGACGGGTACGTGTTGGACCCTGGTTGTGTTCTGGTTCGGACCTGGTGGTGTCTCTGGTTTTTCCTTGGCGCAGTTCAGGTTCCGAGTTGGGTTCGTTCTCGTGTGTGTCTGGTTGCGTGCTGGTTCGGTTCTGGTTCGGTCCAGAGGCGCGGACCGGCAGCAGGGCCATGTCCGGCACGTCGACCAGGGCACGGTTCGCCTTGCGGATGAAGCAGCCACGACAGGACACGACGATGTTGACCAGCGTGTTCCCGGCTTGGGGGTCCACCGCGTCGTAGGTGGCCCCGACGGTGCTGCGGCGGTCCTTCCAGTTCACCAGCGAACCGCAGTAGCGGCACCGGTTCTTGTCCCGCGCCCGGATGTCCTTGAGTAGTTCGGGGTCCCGGTACAGGGCGGTCTTGCGTTGCCACCAGACACGTTCCAGTTCGACCTGGTTGCGGGTCGGCTGCCACTTGTTCCAGTTGCGGAAGCGCCAGCCGGTGTCGCCGTCCTGCTCGGCGTCGACCCACAGTTGGGCGTCGACCAGCCGGACGGCCAACTCTGCGGCGTTGACGCCCCAGCGCATGACGGCGTAGTCGGGAACGAAGCCGTTGGTGAGGTGGTGGGCCGACCATGAACCCGCCACGGCCCACAGGCCCATGGCCTCCAGGCCCGCGCGCATGGGCTTGCGGTGGCTGTGCAGGCCGTCGTCCACCTTGAACCAAGTCATTGGGTCACTCCCGGTGCATCAGGTCGGCCAGGGCCGCCCCGTTCAAGATCGCGAGAAGTTCGGCGCGGTCGACCCGGCCGTGGTTGAGGCAGGCGCGGGCGAGTTGGATTCGCGCCCACAGTTCCTGTGCGGATGGGATGACGCCCTCGTTGATGGTGTTACGGGGCAAGGGATTGAGGTTGGTCACGGGCCACTCCCGCTGACGAACTCGAAGGGGTGGTCGGCGGCGGGATGGAGCGGCTCGAAGCACTCCACCCCGCCGCCCTTCAGACGGTGCCGACGCCGCGCGGCAGGCCGCGAACCGGACGGCGACGCCGGGGATTGCAGTCCCCCAGGGGCGTCACCGGGTCGCAGTGGGCTGCCGGGCGTCGGCACCGGGCTTGGGGAAGGTCAGGCGGCGGTCTGGGGTCGGTCTCGCTGTTGTGCTTGCGGGGCCACGGGGTCGGACATCTTGGCGGGTTCGTCGTCGGCGACAACTTCCGCGTCCACCACGTCGTCGTCGAACGCCAGGCGGGGAAGCCCGGACCGCATCGTCTCTGCGGCCTCGTGCTGCCCGGCCTTGGCCGCGCGTGCGATGTCCTTTCGGAACTCCGCCGAGGTCGGCACCATCCGCGCCAGCTCCCGCAGCACGGTCTTGAGCCACATCCGGTCAGGCCAGACCGACCAGGGCGACGTGGAGGACTTGGCGGTCTTGCTGACCGCCCGCACCTTCTCGATCTCCCGGCGGGTGCGGAACACCACCTGGGAGATCGCCCCGTCCATCATTTCCGCGTAGGCGTAGGCACCTTTCATCTCGCCTCGGTCGGCCCACCAGTCCGGGCGGTGATGGGGAACCCGCATGTAGGAGGGCTCCCACGAGAACCGGGGCCGGGGCCGGCCGGTGCGGGGGTCGATGTCCTGCGGGTCCGGAATCAGGTCGTGTTCATAGACGATCTCGCACTTGACCGCGCGCACAGCGCCTGCGCGGTACATCAGCTCGATCATGCCCCGGTAGTCGGCGATCCCGACGACCTCGCCGCCCATCGGCACCAGGTGGTAGGTGTCGCCTACCTCCAGGCCCAGCCGGGCGCAGTCGAGCAGCGCCGAGAGCACGGAGCCGGGGTTGTTCTTCAGGATGGTCTGGAGTTGGGCGCTGCGCCGCAGTTCGCCCTGGGTGACGCGCACCCACTGGTCGGGGCTGATGTGGGTGGGCAGCACGGCGGCGAAGTCGCCGCGGTACTGCTCGATCATGCCCTTGTCCTTGGTGGCAACGGCTTGCCCTATGGTCTGTCCGCTCACGCGGCCTCGATCCCTTGCGCGAACTTGGTCTTGGTGCTGGCAGGCCGGAGAAACGGCCTGCCTCCATGGGGTCCTGGCACCCGGACGGCGATCCGCCGCCCCTCACACGTCGCTCGGCGCGCCGAGCCCATGACGTCCATCAACTGGGCCGCCGCGGCGCGCTTCTGTTCCGCGGCCGTGGTTTCGGCGGCGCACCCCCCGAGGTAGGCCACGGCCACCTCGTAGGGCACCTCCACCTCCACGTCCTCCAGGTCCGGGTTGAGGTCCCGGACGGTGCGGTACGTGGCGTCGTGGCCGTCCAGTGGTGGCCGGTCACCCTTCTGCAGGCTGTCCCAGAAGGACTCGGCGGCGTCGCGCATGAGGACGGCCTCGGGCTCGTTCCAGTGCACGACGTACTCACGGGCGTCGGACAGTCCGATGAGGACGGCCAGGTGCGCGGTCGTGAAGCCCAGGGTGTCCAGGTACCACATGCACTGGGCGCGGTAGTGCACCGGAACCTCGTCGGTGCCGGGCTTGCCCCACGCCTCCGCGCTGCGGTCGGTCTTGATCTCCAGCACCCGGCGTCTCGCCATCAGCCGGTCCGGGTTGGCGAGCTGCCACGGCCGTTGCCTGTTCCTCCAGGTCCCGGTCCGGGCCACCCTGACACCGGGGTGGGTGTCGCGGTACCAGCGGGCGATGGTGTCCTCGTGGCGGTGGCCCCACGACATTTCCGGGCTGACGGGCTTGCCCTCGACGGTGCCCGCCTTGCGGTGCCACAACGAGAAAGCCGACTCCCACGGGGAGATCCCCAGGATGGCGGCGATGTCGCTTCCACCGATGCCGGTGGCCCGCAACGCGTGCCACTGCTCGGAGCCGTCGGCGTGGCGGCCGACCAGGTCCGCGCACGTGCTGAGCCGGGGCACGATCATGAGCGGTGCCACCGTTCGTACTCGCGCTCTGCTTCGACCGCCTGGCGGACCAGTTCGGCCACCGCGGCGTCCAACTCCTGCTCGCTCACGAAGTCCGACGACCATTCCGCCCAACTCTCGCGGGCGAAGACCGCCACGGCGTCCAGGTCTTCCACGGCGGCCAGGTTCATCACGGCCATGCCCTCAAACGGCTGATCGCACACGCAGTGCTCGGAGTGCCCGACCAGGTAGTTGTCTTCCTCGTCCTGCCAGACGGCCACCATGTCGAACCGGCACGCCTCCTCCGACGCGTCGTGGGCAGCCAGCAGCCGCAGGCCGTACCGATCGGGAGTCCTCAGAATGTTCGACTTCACGGGGAGTCGACCTCCGCGGCGTCGTAGCCGAACTCCAGCGGCAGCAGGGGCGAGCCCTGGCGGGCCTCGGACGCCTGGCGCAGCAGGTCCTGCGCCGCTTGGGCATCGGCCACCGCCACGACCTCGATGCGGCAGAACTGGGCCGTGGGGACGACCGCGCCGTTGTCGTGCCTGGTCGTGACCGAGGTGCAGTCCACGATGCCCACCACCAGATGCCGGCGGGCGGGATCGGCGATCAGGTCCTGGGCGATGACGTCCAGGCCGTTGGCGGTTCCCTTGGGCAGCCTGGAAGACAGTTTGGTACTCATGTCGGACTCCCTCAGGGATGGTCAGTGGTGGCGGGCGGGCCGGGCGGCCAGGCGTGCGCGGTGCTTGCGGACGTAGGGCATGGCCTGGTTGAGCGCGTGGAGTTCCGCTATCCATGCCTCGTCGGCCTGGGCGTCGTGCTCGCCGCCGGGGTCGTCGTCGGTTGCGGTGTAGGGCTCGGCGAGCGAGATCACGACGCCGATCACGCACAGGGCGAGCACGGCGAGTACCGCCGTGATGACGGCGAACATCACGCGTCCCCGAGTGGAACGGTCTCCACCGCCTTGCGCAGAGCGCTCAACGCGGTTTCGGCGATCTCGCGGGGGTCCTTCCACGGCACGGCGGCCACGGCCATCGTGAGGTACTGCACCGTCTGCGGCCTGGCCAGCGCCTGGCCGAGCTGGTGGCGTACACCGTCGGTGATCGCCTCGGTGAGGTCGTCCACGTCCTCCGACAGCCACACCATCGACAGGTCGGAGTCCTTGCGCCGCCACGCCTCGAAGGTCGGCAGGCCGTCCCACTCATCGGTCACGGCGATGTGGGACCTGGTCTCGGTCCACCGCAGGGTCACCTGGCCGTCGGTCCAGTGCACGCCGTAGGCGACGATGGCACCAGGAGAACCCGGCTCGTCGTCGTTCTCGTGGCGGTACAGGGCGAAGACGTGTGGGCAGCGGTCGTCACGGGAGCCCCACAGGGCGGCCATGACGCGGCGTTCCCGCTCGACCTGGAGCGCCAGGCGAAGCCGGGCGATCTCGATCTGGGGGTCTGGGCTGGGGATGTAGTCCAGGGTCGCCGTCATCAGGCACCGTCCGGGATGGACGGGCCGGTCTGTTCGTGCACGGCCGCGGCCATCTGGTTGGCGTCGGCGTGCAGTTCCAGCAGCATGGCCGCATCGGTCAGGGCGTGCCACAGGACGGTCCGGTGGTCGTGCTTGTGGGACTCGGCGCGGTACACCGCGGCAACACGACGTCGGCACTTGGCCATGCGGCGCAACCACTCGCCGTAGGGCATGGTCGTGCACTCGCTCGACACTGCCTTGAGTTCTGCAAGCGCCTCGTTCAGGCGGCGGAGCAGCGTCGGGATCGGCTTGCCGTGCAAGGGAATGACGGTAGACATGGCACCTCAGGCGGGTCGTGTGTGAACGGCTCGGGTTACCTCGGCGGGGATGCGGCGGGAGGGCCGCAACGCGGCGACCTGGTCAATCTGGGCGGTGGACGGCACGGGCCAGGTGGCGACGGTGGCGCGGATGAACGCCACGGTCTCCTCGGACAGCACCGACCACGGCCAGTTGTCGCTGGTGGTGGCCTCGGGGCAGGTCATGCGGCCTCGCGGTTCGCGGGCCTGACCAACGCGCTGATCTGGTCGAGTACACGGGAGGCCTCGCGGTCCTGCGGGTCCCATGCCTCCAACATGCTTACGGGGCAACGGAAAGCACGAGCGATCTTGATAAGAAGGTCGGGTGGCGCGGATCGGGTGCCACGCTCGAAGTCACTCACGGACGTCGCCTTGACGCCGATGACATCGGCGAGCTGACGTTGGGTCCATCCCTTGGCTCGGCGAGCCCATCGCAGGGCTTCCGGTGAGTGATTGAGCGCCGCCCGGCGAGGTGGTTCCGTCCTCTGCGGCATGAGCCGGACGCTAACCCCGCGATGTCTACTTTTGCCACGGAAGTAGACAGACTCCGGCAGTTCTCTACCCATTGGGGGGACCAATGCGCGACTTTGGCCCAGCCGATAAGGTGCCGGGCCATGAGCGAGGACGAACGCGACCCGAAAGTTGCCCACGCTCTCGCGCAGTTGTTGCGACAGGCCCAGGACGACAAAGCCAGCGACGTCAAGGGATGGACGTTGCAGTCGCTGATCGACGAGGTGGACATCTCCCGTTCCCGCTGGTACCAGATCCTCAACGTGCGCAGACACGGGGAAGTGGTGTGGCCCAAGGCGGTGAGCGTCGCGTCATTGGCCGTGAGCTTGGGCATCACGGCTCAGCAGCTGATCGACATCGGCCGGCCTGACGCCGCCAAGGAGGTCGAGCCCCTCATGGTCAAGACCATGAGCGCGGACGAGTTCCTGCGGCACGAGCTGCGTAGGAAGTTCAGGGAGTGCGGGAGCTTCCCCCCGTTCCTGGCCTGGGTGGCGGACACGGTCGGGGACCTTGCTTCCACCGCGTCCACTCAGGATGGTGACATCCGCTCGGCCGACTGAGTGACATGTTGCGCCGCCCTCGGCCACCAGGTAGACACGCGATGTCTACTTTTCATGATCGAATTCAGGTGGTGGCCACGATGTCGAACCGGCGTGCGCGCGTTGCGGATTCGCCCGGCCATGCCCGAGGCGCGGCCGTGGCCGGCGCAGCCATCGCCGCCGCGGCCGTGTGCTGCTGGGTGGTCGTCGGGCAGATCGCCCAGGCCGAACACCGGCTGACCCGCAGGCTCAACCAGTTCGAGGTCGCCAACGACGACGCGCTGACCGCGATCGAGGTCCGCCTGGCCCAGCTCCGCCGCGTACTGGTGCCTCCGGTGCTGCGGACCTGGCTCGCCCAGGAGGCGGACGACGCCGAGCGGCGCGAGGAGGCGGGACAGGTGACCCCGATGCCGGGGCAGCGCCCACGGCGCGCGGACGGCTGAGCAGCCCGCGGCCGGACCCGCGCACGGCGGGGGGTGTCCTGGGTAGGCTCGCCGCCACGGCCGTGCTGGGCGACCGCAAGGACCCGTGACTGCTCACGGGACCCCACCCAGCACGAAGCCCCCGCCGGTACCAACGGCGGGGGCTTCGTGTGTTCGGGTGCTAGGTCAGGACGTCGGCCCGTCCCAGCGGGTCAGCACCGACCGGGACTGTTCCTCGTTCAGCATGACCACGGGCAGGACGATGACCTGTTCGCGTTCTGCCCGGTGTACGGCCGCCCAGCCGCTCACCAGCATCGGACCGGCGTTCTCGTCCGTGTGCGGGTTGATCAGGTGGATGAACACCAGCGGCACGGTCAGGTCCGCCTGGTTCACCTCCTGCTCCGTCACGTGGACCGTCGACCCGATCCCGAACCAGCCGGTGATGTCGGCCTGGTCGACCTGGTAGTCCGCTGCGAACTCCCGTGCCGCGGTGACGTTGAACGAGCACGCCAGGTAGTGCAGCGTCTCGTCTGCGGGCAGCGTTCGCACCATCGTGAGCATGCGCCCGGAGCCGATCTCGTGGCGCGTCACGGGGGCGTCGTTCCTGTTGGTCATCGTCGGCCCTTGCCCTTCTTGCGGCGCTTGCTGCTGCGGGAGGGCTTGTTACTGCGGGACGGGTTGCTGCTGCGGGACGGGTTGCCCCATGACGCGCTGGCTGCCGTCTCGACCGCCTCGGGGTCGTGTTCCAGGTCGAACAGGCGGCAGTGGAACACGGCCAGGAAGGCGGCGGCGAACCCCGGCGAGGTCAGGTCCTCGAAGTGCACCTGGGCGTACTCCGACGCCTCGTCCAGCACGCCGTTGTACTGCCACGCGGTGAACCTGAGGAGCCGGTCCAGTTGGTCAGCCGACAACAACGTGGCCCCGTAGCGCTTGGCCTCCTCCAACTCCTCGAACTTCAAGATGTGGTCGCACCACAGGAACTCACCACGAATCCGCCACGTGTCGCGGCCGTTGGTGAACTCGCCCTCGCCGTTCGGGTCGTACGCGGTGAAGTCCTCCGTCTCCATCGTGTACGCCATTCCCTGGAACTGGTCCCAGGTGTCGCCCTGCCGGTCCACGTGCTGCACGCCGTTGCACTTCGGGGCGCGGCAGTAGGTGAGCCAACACGGTCCAGTCGCCCACCGGTCCGGGTCTGCCTCCAGGAACGCCGCCACGATGTCGCGCGCCTGCACGTGGGTCAGGCCGTAGTCGTCGGCGTTGGCCTTGTCGCACACCTCCTGCGCCTGAGCGGGGTTCTGGCCCCACACCCACGGCCGGGACGAGTCGCCCTGGCCCGAGGCCACTTCCGGGTCCGGGTTGCCGACGGTGATCAACGCCGGGACGTACCCGTCGACCTCCGTCCGGTACTGCTCCAAGATCACCCAGCACTGTTCAGTCACTTCAACACCTCCAGGGCAGCGGCACGCACGGACGGGGTGACGTACCCCTGACATCCGACGGCCAGGAACAATTCGTTGGCGCACAACCGGTGTTCGTCGGCCTGGGAGTCGGACATGTCGCCCAACATCAGGTCGCAGTCCCCGCACCTGCGGTGCGCCAGGTGGCAGACCAGGCAGGCGACGTCGGCCGTGTGCCAGCAGCCGTCCACGAAGTGGTCGGCGAGCCTGGCCACCGCCGTGTCGAGGTCCGTCGGGACGGGAAGCCCGACGCGGTCACCGTCACCGTCGGCACACGCGTCGAAGGCGCACCCGGAGCAGAAGCCCTCCGGTGTGAACGGCAGTTCGGAGTCGCCGCACTCGCGGCAGACCGTCGCCACCACAGTGGATTCGCCCATCATTCGAAGCTCACCCCGAACTCTTCCCACCGCTCCGGGATCAACCAGGAATCGATGTCGTGCCAGTGCCTGGACATCTCGATTTCGAAGACGGCCAGGAAAGCGGCACCGAAAACCGGCGACTCGGCACCCTGGTCCGAGTACCGCTGAAGCGCGTACTCGATCGCGCGGTCCAGCGCGTCGTTGTACAGATCCGGTTTGATTTCCCAGCAGATGTCCACCAGTTCAGGCGTCACGTGGGCCGTGAACGCAGCCCGCCGGTCCTGCTCATCGGTCCCGCCCCACCGCCAGTCGCGCCACATCAACTCTTCGCGGAAACGCCAGGTGCCACGGTCATCGCTGAACTCTCCGTCACCCGACCAGTCGTACGCGGTGTAGTCCGACACCGTCGGGTCCATGGCCATCCCCTGCATCTGGGGCCACTCCACATCGGCCGCTCCCATGTGGACAACGCCGTTGCACCTTTCCCGGAAGCAGTTGTCCAGCGAACACGGGCCGGTCTCCCACCGGGCCGGGTCCGCCTCCAGGAACGCCACCACCATGTCGCGCGCCTGCACGTGGGTCAGGCCGTAGTCCTCGACGTTGGCCTGGTCGCACATCTTCTGGGCCTCAGCCCAGGTCCGACCCCACACCCGTGGCCGGGCCGAGTCGCCCGCGCCCATCTGTGGGTCGGGGTTGCCGACGGTGATCAACGCCGGGACGAACCCGTCGACCTCCGTCCGGTGCTGCTCAAAGATCACCCAAAACCGTTCGGTCACTACCCATCTCCTCGCGTTTGCCAAAGCAAATATCAATGTGATCATCGTATGCGCCGTGAATTCGTTACGACGCGTCCGGAGAATTCCGGTGTGATTTCTTACGCGGCGGTCGCCGGGACCTGCTCGCGGTTCTGCTCGGACTTGTCACACTTCGGGCACGGCCAGGCCCCGTCACGCTCGACCAGGTGGGACCCACACCCGCGCGGGCAGTTCAGCAAGATGTCCACCCGTTCGCGGACCCGGTCGCTGATGTGCTCGCCCTGGGCAGTCTTGACCCGCCCACGCCGACCAGGCTTGACGACCACGGTCACCAGGCGGTCGATCGCCGTCCGCCGGGCACCCATCGGGACCTGGGGGGAGACGAACCACTCCGTCAGGTTCACCACGTCCGTACCGACACCCAGCACGTCGCGCACGGCGGTCGGGATCGCCAACGACTTGATCAGCTTCTCAGCGTCGGCGATGGCCTTCTCCTGGCGCTTCACCTCGATGTCCACGACCCGCCAACTGGGCGCGTCCGGGCCGCCTTCCTCCTGTGCGGCAAGGACTTCAGCCAGCGCCACCTGCGCCTTGTCCCGGTCTGCACGCGCCCTGCTCAACGCCACGTCGTCAGCGGCCGGGAACAGGGCCAAGACGTCCGGGCGGGTCAGCCACTGGACCACGGTGGCCACCACGTACGCCTCCAGGCCCGGACCGTGAATACGGCGCGAACATCCTTTGGTCACACGGCATTCGTAGTTGTGATACTTGCCATCGAAGTGCCGGGTCATCCGGTTGCGCTTGCTCCACTGACAGGTGCACGCCGGGCGCAGCAGGTGCACGGCGCTGCCCGGCTTCTCCGGAGCTTTGCCGGTGTACTTGGCCTTGCGCGCGGCGTCGTTGACCACGTTCAGCGCCCGGTAGAAGACCTCCGGCCCGACGATCGGCTCCACCTGGCCGTCGATCAACTCACCGTCCACCATCAACTTCCCGATGCACCGGGGGTCGCTCGCCATCCGCTTCACGGCGTTGTCATCCCACATGACCCCCAACACGGGTTCGCCCCGCTGCTTGCGCTGGTAGTCCGACGGTGCAAGGACGCCCCGGCTGATCATGTCGTCCCGGATGTCCGAGAACGGCTCCCCCTTCCCCACCCGCGTGATGACCTCAGCGCGGATCGGGGCGTACTTCGGGTCCTCGAAGTGCCGGACGCGACGCCCCTCCACCTCATCCACGGGCACGTACCGACCATCGATGTGCACCACGGCCTTGCCGTCGACCTTGATCACCGGTCGACCGTCGATCTCCACGATGGTCTTGCCGCGGCTGTCCTTCTTCACGAACCAGCCCGCCGGGATCGGCCCCATGGGCACGCCCGCCGCCATCCGCTGCGACAGGTTGCGGGTCGACCGTCGACGGGTGCGCTTGACCTCCGCCTCCGCCTTGAGAGCCAGGTTCATCAGCGACTCCCAGTCGGAGTCAAGACGGGGGTCGAACACCCGTTCCTCGCTGTGCACGCCCACCAGAATCCCGGCCGCGGCAAACAGCTTCATGGTCTCGGCCCACTGGATGAGTCGACGGTCACCACGGGAGACCTCGTACAGCACCACCACGTCCGGCATCGGCAGGGACGGGTCCTCCAGACCCGCGATGACGTGCGCCAACAGGGTTTCCCACCACTCGCGGATCACCTTGGCGAAGTCCGACGCCGACCCGTCCCGACGACCGGTCGTGTTGTACTCGCGGGTCAGGTTCCACGTCCGGTCAGCGCACCACCCACGACTCAGTTCGTTCTGGTTCTCGACCGACGCGTCTTCGAGCTTGTTCGAGACGCGCCCGTACAGCCAGGCGACCCACTCAGACTCCGGCTTGGCGGTTCTCTCCCGCCACGACCACTGGTTGGCGGACGGTCCGGTCTTGAGCGGATGGCCATCTGGAAGGGCCATCGGCACCCCGATGACCTGCATGTTTGTCGTCACAGCCGGTGTCTAACACGAAATGACCCCCGCAGCGACGGGACCCAACGTACTCAGCGGGTCTGACACTCCGGCCCGGCGAGCTGCGCGGAGCGCAGCGGGCCGGGAGATGAGGTAGCCGAGCGCGAGGTAGCCGAGAGCTCGGTCAGCAGTGGCTTGAGGAGAACGACGCCGTAGGCGAGGCGTCCTTGAGTTTCTTGGCTCAACGCGCGCCCGAGCTACGCAATGCCGAAGGCGAGCCGACACTCTTGGCTGCACCGATCAGCCGGTATCGGTGACGTGCCAACGCAACCCAGCCATGCACCCGAAGGGATTGGGGCTTGACTTTGGGTGCGAGGTGCTACCACTTGTGGTTCGGCCGGGCGCTTTTCAGCCCGGCCTTTCCAGTCCGACCAGCGCCTCGCAAGGGCCCCGAAGTCAAGCCCCAATCCCTATCGGCGCGAAGCGGCGATGACGAAACCAAAGCTCGTCCAGGTCTGCACCAAACGGGACCACCGCATTGGCGACGTGACAAGCCCCTAGCCGCAACCCCACCCAACCGGCTACGGTGCAATGCGAATCTCGTTCACGTTCCCAAAGGCGGCGGCGATGCGGCGAGCGGTTCTCCTGACGGTCCTCTTCCTCTTCTCCCTGATCACCCCAGCAAGGGCAGAATCCTTCGAAGGCACCGAACTCCGGGTGGAGAACGGGGTCTTCCGCGACGAACACGGCCGCGAGGTCGTCCTGAGAGGCTTCAACGTCTCCGGCACCGCGAAACTGGCCGAGTACCGCGGACTCCCGTTCGCCAACACCACGGACGCGCGCAAATCGGCCCAGGCCATGAAGAGCCTCACCGGCGCCAACGCGGTCAGGTTCCTCCTCACCTGGGCCTGGATCGAACCCCGGAGAAACCAGATCGACCACGCCTACCTGGACGGCGTCACGGCCCAGTTGCGCCAGTTCACCGACGAGGGCATCCGCGTCTACCTGGACTTCCACCAGGACCTCTACTCGCGGCACCTCTTCAACTCCGACAGCTGGTACACCGGCGACGGCGCCCCGGCGTGGGCCGCGAGCGGATACCCCAAGGAGTCGTGCGGGATCTGCGTGCACTGGGGCCAGAACATGAAGAACAACAACGCCGTCACCGCCGCCACCTACGACTTCTGGCACAACAGGAACGGTGTGCAGGACTCGTTCATCAACGCTGCGGGGGAGGCGCTCAAGCACGTCAAGAACGCCTTGCCCGCCAACGAGTTCAAGCTCGTCGTCGGCGTCGACCCGCTGAACGAGCCGTACGCCGGCAAGTACGACGCCGGCCAGACCTCGCAGACGTGGGAGCGCGATCTCCTGATGCCGTTCTACCACCGGTTCCGCGCCGAGATGGACGAGGCGGGCTGGGGCGGCAAGCCCGCGTTCGTGGAACCGTTGGTGTTCTGGAACCAGAACGTCGAATTCTTCGCCGAACCCGGCGGGCTCACGCTGGTTCCCGCGCTCGGCGACCGGTTCGTGTTCAACGCGCACTTCTACGACGGCAAGGCGCAGTCCGGGATTCTGATGCCCGGCAAGGCGGCCGACGGGCAGTACACCCAGGCGTTCACGACGATCCGCGACCGCGCCAAGGCACTCGGCACCACGGCGATCGTCTCCGAGTTCGGCCACCCCGTCTCGGGCTTCACGTCCGACAAGACGCCGTCCGTGCTGAAGGCGATCTACCAGGGCCTCGACTCGACGGCGCCGGGTGCGCGGTGGTGGTCGGCGCCGAAGGGCAGCGTCGTGTCCGGCAGCCAGTGGCACTGGGACACCAACTACGGACGTCATCGCGAGCTCATGAACGACAACCCGAACAAGGTCAAGACCGACGGCGACGCCATGAACGACGAGCACTTCTCCGCCGTGAAGCTCGACGCGAACAACAACCCCGTGCTCAACGTCGACCGGGCCGTCGTCGACCGCGTCTACCCGCAGGCCGTCGCGGGCACCACGCTCGCGTTCACCTACGAGGACCGCGCCTACCAGACCTGGCAGCAGGTTCCGCTGCCGAACGTCCGCGCGCTCGTCGGCACCGCCCCGTTCGCCGTCATCGTGTGGGACTCGAACGGCGGCACCGCGCCCACCGAACTCCACCTGCCCGCGTCGCTGCGCTCGCCGTTGGTGATCAGCTCGGCGCAGTCGGCCGTCCAGGGCGACAAGCTGCTCCTCAACTCGGCCCCCGGACGGCAGTTCGCGCTGGTCACGGCCCCCTCGGGCGGCAACGTGGCTGCGGCGGAGGCCGAGATTCGACAGTGGTACGTAAGCTGGTGAAGTGCGAACCAGGCCCACTCTGAGCTGGACGAACCCGGGCCCGACGCTGCCGCGCACCACCGCCCTCACCGACGTCGTGCCGATCGTCGCGCAGGGCGGGGTGCTGGTGCTCAGCGGCGCGGGCCTGTCGACCGAGTCCGGCATCCCCGACTACCGCGGCGAGGGCGGGTCCCTGCGCAAGCACACCCCGATGACCTACGACGAGTTCACCACCAGCGAGGCCGGACGGCAGCGCTACTGGGCGCGCAGCCACGTCGGCTGGCGCACCATCGCCCACGCGCACCCCAACGCCGGCCACCACGCCGTCAGCGACCTGACACCGCTCCTGTCCGGCGTCATCACCCAGAACGTCGACGGCCTGCACCAGGCGGCGGGCTCGCAGGACGTGGTCGAACTCCACGGCGGCCTCGACCGGGTGATCTGCCTGGACTGCAAGCTGCTGAGCCCGCGTCTCGCCCTCGACCGGCGCCTGCGCGAGGTCAACCCGGACTTCCACGCCACGACGGACGAGATCAACCCGGACGGCGACGTCTTCCTGCCCGAACACCAGGTGCGCGACTTCCGCGTGGTGCCGTGCGAGGAGTGCGGCGGCGTGCTCAAGCCGGACGTCGTGTTCTTCGGCGAGAACGTGCCCCGCCCACGCGTTGAACAGTGCTATCAACTCGTCGACAACGCACGGTCGTTGCTCGTCCTGGGTTCCTCGCTCACGGTCATGTCCGGGCTGAGGTTCGTGCGCCGGGCCGCGACGTCCGGCATCCCGGTCGTGATCATCAACCGGGGTGAGACGCGGGGCGATCCGCACGCTTCGCTGAGGGTGGATCTGCCCTTGGGGAAATCGCTGACGGAACTGGCCGAAGTCGTTCTACAGTCCGGGAATGGTGACCTTCCCGGTCGATGACGTCACGCCGGTGACCGACGCGCTGCCCACCCGCCCGATCGCCGACCTGTTCCCCGGAGCGCACGCCACCGGAGGCGACGCACTCGTGCTCGAGCCCAACGACGTGCACCCGCTGCTGCACGCCGTCTCCAAGGCGTTCGCGGAACACCGCCCGCTGGTGCTGTCCCCGGACGCGGTCTGGCTGACGATCACGCGGGGCATCGCCGACCACGTGAAGGAGCACGCCGAGGAGTTGCGGCCGGTCCTGGTCGGCCACCAGGGGAAGCTTCGCCTGGAGGTGGTGCACGGGCCGGACGACACGTGGGACACCGTCCTGGAAGGCCTCGCGAAGCAGATCGGCGACACGACCTTCGACTGCGACTTCAGCACGAGCACCGCCGTCGAACGCCTGGCGGGCCGCGTCGCCATGTTGGACGCCTACTCGCCCTACTACGGGTACTGGATGTACGGGGTCTGCGGCATCCCGTCGATCACCCTGACCGGCACCCCGGACGACTGGCGGAAGATCCGCGCCAGGGTCGATGACCTGCCCCGGTTCCGGTTGGAGCACTGGTGCCGCTCGCTCGTCCCGATCACGGACGAGTTCGTGCGCGCCGCCGAGGGCAACGCCGACCAGGAGTTCTGGAAGCGCATCTACAACCCGTCCGACGCGTACGGCGGCGAGGTCATCACCGGCTGGATCACGCGTTTCTACCCGTACATAGGGCGCGTGAGGCGTGGACCGAACCCCATGCTCGACCTCCCGGTGGGCGAACCGCGCGACAACACCGACCACGCCATCTCCGCCGGCGTGGTGCCGGCGACGCTGTGCCGCGCGGTGATCAACGTCAACACCGGCCACGACCTCACCGCGGTCGCCGTCGACGCGGGCCTGGTCGGGGTCACCCAGCACGAGAACGGCGCGCTGGAACCCGTCGCGGGCTGGGCGGTGGTGTCCGCGCCGCCGCCGCTCGAGGAGGTGTTGGACCGCATTGCCGCCGAGCACGAGTGGACCCCTCCCGAGAGGGCGAAGGTGGCCACGCACTATTCCGAGATCACCCTCCGGCCGAGCGGTGGCGGCGAGGCGGTCCTGCTCTACGAACGCTTCGGCACGGTGTCGCTGCACGGCGGTGCGTGGCGGCTGCGCGACCACAGGGCGCCTCGCGACGAGACCGTCGGCGGGCACCAGGTCTACGTGGTGTTCGACCTCGCGGACGGCCGGGTGGTGGGCGAGATCGGCGAGTACGGCACCGGGTTGAGCCATTGGGTGGTCCTGCGCCCCGGCGACCGGGCGGAGGACGTTCCCGTGCTCGGCACGTCCCTCGCGATGATCCTGAAGTCCGTGCTCGACCACGACGAGATCGACCACCTGGAGACGATCAGGCTCAGCGAGTTGGTGCTGATCCGCTAGTTCTGCGTGCGGAACCGGTCCAGTTCGCGTCGTTCGCGCTTCGTCGGACGCCCGGCACCGCGGTCGCGCCGGGCGATCGGCACCTCCACCGGCGGCTTCGGCGTGCGGTCGATGAAGCACATGGTCGCGATCTCCGCGCCCACCCGCTTCGAGATCACCCGCACCACCTCGACGACGCGGGTCCGGTCGCCGACGCGGGCGCGGACCGTGTCGCCGGGTACGACGGTGGCGGACGGCTTCGCGGGCTTGTCGTTGATGCGCACGTGGCCGCCCCGGCACGCCTGGGCGGCGTCCGGGCGGGTCTTCGTCAGCCTGACCGCCCACAGCCAGCTGTCGATGCGCGTGGACTCCACCCCGCCATCATGGCACTCTCGGAGATCATGAAGCTCCTGGCGGTCGCACTGACCCTCGCCGCGTCGCTCACCCCGGTAGGCCCACTCGGCGAACTCACCGGCCTCGCCGTGCAGCGCGTCCAGGTCGGTGACCTGGTGGCCGCGGCCAAGTTCGGGACGACGCAGCCGATCGACGACCCGGTGCGCGAACAGCAGGTGCTCGACACCGTCCGCGCCAAGGCCGTGGAACTCCAGCTCGACCCCGAGAACGCTGCCCGCTTCTTCCGCGCCCAGATCGAGGCGAACAAGATCGTGCAACGCGGCCTGTACGCGCGCTGGACCGCCCACCCCGAGGAAGTGCCGCAGCACAAGCCGGATCTCGCCACCGAGGTGCGACCGGTCCTCGACCGGCTCACCACCGGCATCCTGGCCGAGCTCAAGGACACCGAGCAGCTGCGCCGCTCGTCGCTGAGGTGCGAGATCCAGGCGACCGTCGCGGAACGCTCCGCGGTGGTGCTGCACCGCCTCGACCGGCTGCACGAGGACGCGCTGGCCGAGGCGATGCGCACGGTGTGCGACTAGCTGTTCCGGTCAGATATCCACTGTGGACTTGAGACCCAGCATCCTTGCCAGGCCGGACAGTTCGAGCACCTTCGTCACCTGCGGGGACGCGCTGGAGAGGCGGAGCCCGCCCGCCGCGGCCGACGCTCGGGCGTGCCCCCGCACCAGCGAACTCACCCCACTCGAGTCGCAGAACGTGACACCTGTCAGGTCCAGCACCACGTAGCGGTGTCCCTGGTCGAGCAGCCGGTCGAGCCGGGCGAGCAGTCTTTCCGCGCCGGGACCGGCGAGTTCGCCGGAGACCGTGATCAGGGTGGAGGCAGGCGACGACCGAGTCACCGTGACTTCGAGCATTTCGCAGCTGTACCCACTGGTGACCAACGCGAAACTGGGTGGCGTGCGCATTTTGTTGACGGCGTTGCCCGTCCACTCCCACCTGGTGCCGGTGATGGTGCCGCTGGCCAGGGCGTTCCGGGACCGGGGCCACGAGGCCGTGATCGCGACCGGTCCGGCGATGGCGCACCTGCCGCACTCCGTGGCCATGCCGGACGTCCCCGCGCCGTCCGGGACCGGTGCGGAGTGGTCGCACCAGCTCGTGGTCGCCTTCGCCGCGAACGTCCTCGACTTCGCCCGCACCTGGCGTCCCGACGTGATCGTGCGCGAGACCAGTGAGTACGGCGGCCAGATCGCCGCCGAGGTGCTCGGCATCCCGCACGCGCTGGTCGACATCGCGCCGTTCGCGCCGCTGGAGATCCCGCTGCTCGACGAGTTGGTGGACAAGGTGCGCGCCAGGTTCGGCGTCGCGGGCACCGACCCGGTGCTCACCGCCGGACTGACGCCCGCCGCCTGGCACCCCGCCCAGCACCACTTCCGCGTGCCCCTCGACCAGGGGCGCGTGGACAGCGCGCCGGAGATCGTCGCGTCTTTCGGCACCCGCGTGACGCCGGACTCGCTGCCCACCGTCGTCGAGGCACTCGGCGAGATCGACGCCCATTCCGCCGTCGCGATAGGCCATGCGGATTGGAAAGGGCCACGTCCGGCGAATGTTCGCCTGACGCCGGAGATCCCTCAACGGCGATTGTTGAACAATGCGAAGCTGTTCGTCACGCACGCGGGGTGCAACGGTGTGCGGGAGGCGTTGACGGCGGGCGTGCCGATGGTCGCGTTGCCGTTGTTCGGCGATCAACACCGCAACGCGGCCCGAATCCAGGATCTCGGCGTCGGTGTCCACGTCGAGGTGAAAGGCCTGACCGCGGCCGTTCTCGTGGAACAGATCAAACACGCGCTGAACGCGAGGACGTATCATGAATCAGCTGAGGGTCTGGCTGCGAAGATCGCCGTGCTGGAGGATTTCCGCACTATTCCGGACCATCTCGTATCCGCTGTGTGACAACTTTTTGGTTGTGGCCAAAAGCTTCGACGGGATTTTCGTCCGTCTGGAGACTGGCGGTGGGGCAGGTGCTTGTTGGGGAGAACAGGTTGCCTGACACAGGGGATACACAGGGGGATATATGAAGAGGCACGTGCGCGACAGTTTCTTCGTCGTGGGCGAAGGTGTGCTGGAATTCGACGGCAGAGGTGAGGCCACCACGCGTCAGCCCTCCACGGCGGAGGAGTTGCGCAGGTTCCGGTTCTCACGGCTGGGGCCGAAGGGGCCCAGGACGGACGAGGAGACGCGGGTTGCCCTCGCGACCGCGATCACCGCGAACGTCCCGCAGCCCGACTCGGCGGACCCGACGGTTCCGGCGGGGTTCACCTACCTCGGCCAGTTCGTCGACCACGACCTGACGATGGACCGCACCGAGTCGCAGCTCGGGCAGGACGTCAACCTCGACGAACTCATGCAGGGCCGCTCACCGGCGCTCGACCTCGACTCGGTCTACGGCCGGGGTCCGCGCGACAAGGACGACCAGGCCTTCTACGCCGAGGACGGCGTGAAGCTCAAGATGGGCACCACGACGCCGGTGCCGTTCCCGGACGAGGGCACCAACGTCCCGTTCGAGGGCTTCGACCTGCCGCGCCGCGGTGGCACGGCGGGCACGGCCGCGGACCGGCGGCTGCCGCTGATCCCGGACGCCCGCAACGACGAGAACCTCGTGGTGGCGCAGACGCACCTCGCGTTCATCCGCTTCCACAACCGCGTGGTCGACGAGCTCGCGCTCACCGGCCTCACCGGCGAGCGGCTCTTCCGGGCCGCCAAGGAACTCGTGGTGCGGCACTACCAGTGGATGCTGCGGACCGACCACCTGCCGCGGATCATCGACCCGGCGATCGTGGACGACGTGTTCACCAACGGCCGCAAGTTCTTCGAGGTGCCCGGCCGCTACTACAGCCGGGACAACTCGCCGACCATGCCGGTCGAGTTCTCGGTCGCCTCGTACCGCTTCGGCCACAGCCAGATCCGCGGCGCGTACCAGTGGAACCGCGTGTTCAACGGCAGCGGGCCGCAGACCGGGCCCGGCGGGATCGCGACGTTGTTCGCGCTGTTCACCTTCACCGGCGTCAGCGGCAACTTCGACCCGACCTCCGGCACGCCCGCCGACCTCGACGACGTCAACCGGGGCCCGCTGTTCACGTTGCCCAGCAACTGGATCGCGGACTTCCGGCGGCTCTACGACTTCACCGAGGCCGAGCGCGACGACCTGGTGCCGCCCGCGCAGTTCGGCGGCGGCAACGTCACCAAGCGGATCGACACGCTGCTCGTCGACCCGTTGACGCAGCTGCCGGCGGGCACGTTCGGCGGGCGCGGCACGCAGTTCCGCGAGATCGAGCGCAACCTCGCGTTCCGGAACCTGACCAGGGCCTCGATGATGGAGCTCGCCACCGGTCAGCAGATCGCCGAACTGTTCGGCGTCGCACCGCTGACGGCCGAGCAGATCCTGGTGGGCAACGGCGGCGCGGTCGTCGAGGGCCTGTCCGAGGAGCAGAAGGCGCAGCTCGTGGCCAACACGCCGCTGTGGTTCTACATCCTGCGGGAGGCCGAGGTCGGCAACGGCCTGATGGGCCCCGTGGGCGGCCGGATCACCGCGGAGGTGTTCCACCGCGCCATGGAGGGCAGCCGGATCTCGATCGTGCGCTCGCCGTACTGGCGGCCCACGCTCGGCCCCGACTCCAGCACGTTCCGCATGGTCGACCTGCTGCTGTTCGCGTTCGAGGGCAAGGCCGACCTGCTGAACCCGCTCGGGGACCCGGCCGGCGCCTGATCTTCCTCGTTCCTCCTGTCTGGCCGGGTGGTGGCAGTCAGACAGGAGAGGGAGATCGTCATGCGTCCAGAAACCACACGTCGCGAAAGCACGGAACAACGGGTTGCTCGGTTTGCGCGCGAGTCCGGAATTCCGTTGCTGCGCATCGGACTGGGGGTCGTGTACCTCTGGTTCGGCGTGTTGAAGCTCTTTCCCGGTGGCAGCCCTGCCCAGGATCTCGTCGAACGCACGGTCTCCGCGCTGACGTTCGGGATCATCCACGGGGATTTGGCCCGGCTGAGTGCCGCGATCACCGAAATCGGGATCGCACTGGTTCTGCTGAGCTTCCGCGCACCCCGGTTGTGCGCGGTCCTGCTGGTCGGTCACGTCGTGATGGTGTCGACACCGCTGGTGTTGTTCCCCGGTGAGATGTGGTCCGGTCCGCTGCAGGCGTCGTTCGAAGCGCAGTACATCCTGAAGAACCTGGTGACCGTCGCCGCCGCGGTGGTCATCGCCTCATCACACCCGAGGGTGCGATGAACGGGAGCCGTCCGAACCTTCGGGGAGTCGGGCGGCTCCCGCCGTTATACGTTGTGGTGATGGGGGAAACTTTCGCGCCATTGGCGCATCCTGCTTATCGCTGGCTGCTCGCGGCCAGGGTCACGACCGTCACGGGCAACGCGATGGCACCGATCGCGCTGGCCTTCGCGGTCCTGGACCTGACGTCGTCGATCACGTCGCTGGGCCTCGTCGTCGCGGCCCGGTCGCTGACGAACGTGGTGTTCCTGCTGTGGGGAGGCGTGGTCGCAGACCGGTTGCCGCGCCACATCGTGCTCGTCGGGTCGTGCGCGGTCAGCTTCGCGAGCCAGGCCCTGATCGCCGGGCTGGTGCTGACCGGGTCGGTGTCGGTGCCGTGGTTCATCGTGCTGTCGGCGGTGAACGGCATGTCGAGCGCGTTCTCCATGCCCGCCTCCGCGTCGCTGGTGTCGCAGACCGTGCCGGTGTCGATGCGCTTGCAGGCCAACGCGTTGCTGCGGCTCGGCACGAACTCCGCGAACATCGGCGGCGCGTCGCTGGGTGGCCTGCTGATCGCGTTCACCAGTCCCGGCTGGGGCCTCGCGGTGGACGCGCTGACGTTCGCGCTGGCCGGGGTGTTCTTCGCGTTCGTGCGGGTGCCCGGGGTCGCCGCCGCTGACCGCAAACCGTCCGTGCTGGCCGAGTTGAAGGTCGGCTGGACCGAGGTCGTGGCGCGGCAGTGGGTCTGGGTCATCATCGTGGGCTTCACGTTCGTCAACGCGGCCCTGGTCGGCGGGGTGATGGTGCTCGGCCCGGTGATGGCCGACTCGACGTTCGGGCGCGAGACGTGGGGCCTGGTCCTGGCCGCGCAGACCGCGGGCATGGTGGCGGGTGCGGTCGTCGTGCTGCGGGTCAAGGTGCGCCGGCAGTTGATGGTCGGGGTCGCGTGCGTGGCGGGGTTCGCCGGACTGCCGCTGGTGATGGTGCTGCACCCGGAACCGTGGCTGCTGATCGTCACGTCGTTCGTGTGCGGGATGGGCATCGAGCAGTTCGGGGTGGCGTGGGAGACGACGTTGCAGCACCACGTCCCCGCCGACCGGCTCGCCCGCGTCTACTCCTACGACATGGTCGGGTCGTTTGTCGCGATTCCGTTGGCGCAGCTGGCGATCGGGCCGGTGTCGCACGCGTTCGGAATCACCGCCGCCTTGCTCGGCTGCGCCGTCGTGCACCTGCTCGCGACCGCCGGGATGCTCATTTCCCCGTCTGTGCGCTCCGTGGAGAACGTTGATACGGTGCGTGTGTAGGTATTCCACTTCACTGGGGGAGTGAATGAACCGCAAGCGTTTCGCTGCGTTCTTCACCGTGCTCGCTGTGACGAGCGCGGCTCTTTCACCGGCTGCTTCGGCCGACGTCCAGACCGACCACCGGCCGCTGGCCGACCGCCTGCGCGAGGCGATCGTCGCGCAGAACTTCAAGGACGTCATCGACCTGACGCCGCCCGACCTGGCCACGGCGGCGCGGTCTTCGGGCAAACGGGAGAAGTACGACGCTTCGCCCACCGAGCTGATGAACCGGGCGCAGGCGCGGACGTTGGCGGCCGGCAAGCCGTTGCACCAGACGCCGAACATGGACGCGGCGATCTTCGAGCTCGACGCGTTCGGCCGCACCAAGGCCGTGGCGAACGTCCTGCTCAGCCCGCAGCACCCGGACGGCGTCGTCGTGCCGGTGGACCGCAAGGGGCTGTCCACCGACCAGGTGCGCTACCGCTGGTGGGACGACACCGAGTGGGACGTCAACGGCGGCAAGGGAACCGTCGACGTGCTGCCTGGCAGGGAGAACGCTCCCATCGACTTCTCCTCGCCGTACCCGGCGTCCGTGCTGAAGCTGATGGTCGGCTTCGGCATCCTGCGCCTCGCCGACCAGGGCAAGCTCGACCTCGACGCCGACTACACCTACGCCCCGAACCCGGTGCGCGAGGCGTGCGGCGGCCCGTCGGTGAAGAAGATCCGGCAGCACTTCGACGAGATGATCACCAAGTCGCAGAACGAGTCCACCTGCGCGCTGATCAAGCTGATCCACGACCTCAACGCGTGGGACGCCGTCAACCAGACGTTCGTCGACCTCGGCATGCCGACCCTCATGGTCACCGGCACCATCCCCGGCAACGGCGGCCGCTGGATCGGCTCGAACATGAGCGGCCTCGACACCGCCAAGCTCCTGCTGCTCGTCAACGGCGGCGCGGGCGTCCTGTGGACCACCGACCAGGGCAAGCCGGTCACCCGCCACGAGCTCTCGTCCACGTCCCGGAAGTTCTTCCAGGACACCCTCGCGGGCCAGGGCCACAACGAGATGCTGTCCACCCCGAACTGGTGCGGCCGCGACTACCCGACCCAGGGCATCCCGCAGCAGGTCCCGGCGCGCTGGATCAAGCCGGACGGCACCGTGACCGTCGGCGACGCCGTGTACGACCGCGACGTCCGCCCGTGCAACGACGCCGCCGAGGTGACGTTCGCGCACAAGACCGGCTGGGTCGACACGACGGGGTCCGACGCGGGCATCGTGAAGTCGTTCCGCGGCAAGGACAAGCGCAACTACATCGTGGTCGTGTTCTGCAACCTGGGCACCGACTACGTGGACGCCGACCGCCCGGCCGACCCGCCCGGCGTGTACCCGGTGCTGTACACGCAGAAGTACGCGCAGCTCGGCAAGGTGATCGACGGGATCATGAAGACCCTGTAGTCAGTCGTGGGAACGGGGGCGTCGCTGGTGCGGCGCCCCGTTCTCGTGCTCAGACCGCGGCGGTGCCGATCAGCCCGTTGCGCGTGACCAGGTCCGCGAGTGCGGCCTCGGCGAGCCCTTCCGTGCCGTCCGGGCGGCGTGGCAGCACCATGTACCGCGACTCGGCGTTCGCGTCCCACACCCGGATCTCGGTGTCCCGCGGCAGGTCGAGGCCGAACTGCTCCAGCACCTCGCGCGGCTGACTGACCACTTTGGACCGGTAGGCGGTGCTCTTGTACCAGGTCGGCGACGGGCCGAGCAGTGAGAGCGGGTAGCAGCTGCAGAGCGTGCACACGATGACGTTGTGCACCTGCTCGGTGTTCTCGACGACGTGCAGGACCTGCGGTTGCAGGCCGCCGCCCATCGACAGGCCCAGTTCGGGCAGGGCGTCGTCGGCGCCCGCGAGGAGGCGTTCGCGGAAGCCCTCGTCGACCCAGGCGTGGGCGACGACGCGGAAGCCGTTGGCGGGGGAGGCCCTCGCGGCGAACGCCTCCAGCACCTGGTCGAGTTCGCGCGGGTCGATCAGGCCCTTGGCTTCCAGGAGTGCTTCGAGGTCGCGGACCTGGGCGGCGATCGGGGAGTCGTCGTGGTCGTCACTCATGGCTGAGGTAGTCCTCCCAGAGAGACAGCGTCACGCTGTGGTCGCCGTGGCCGAAGAGTTCGTTCGCGGAGAACCGCACGAGGTAGACCTGTTGGCGTTGCTGGACTCCCTGCGCGCTCAGGTCCGCGAGCGGGTGGATGCCGTCGTGGCCGACGATCGTGCCCACGTGGCCGCGGGCGTAGTGCGGCAGGCGGGTGTGGTGGTCCGGGTCCACTGTGGACGTCCGCACGCGGTCGCCGGTGCGGTAGCGCTCAGACAACGCCCTTCTCCTTCAGGAGCGTCTGGATCGCGCGGAACCAGTTCTCGTAGTACGAAGACTCGTGCGACATCGTGCGTTCGACGGCGTCGCGGAACTCGTCGAGGTTGTAGACCTCCTGGCCGATCAAGGCGCGGTTCATCGCCATGACGTGCGCTTCCCAGTCGTGGTGGAACGGCGGTTCGTCCAGTTCCTCCACCACCGGGCCGAAGCCGTCGAGCCCGCCGACGTCGTTGATCCTCGGCATCTCACCTCCTGCGCTCCACCAGATTCTGCGCCGCCGCCGGCCAGTTCGGGAAGTGGAAGTCGAAGCCGGCCTCGACCAGCCTGCCCGGGGTGACGCGGCGGCTCTTGAGCAGCAGTTCGGTGTCGCTGCGCAGCGCGAAGGCGCCCATCGACGCCATCAGGCGCGTCGCGGGCAGGCCCACCGGCACGTTCCAGGCCCGGCGGAGTTCGCGCATGAAGTCCCGCTGCGGCAACGGGTGGGGCGCGGCGAGGTTCACGGCGCCCTCGATCGGTTCCCTGATCAGCAACGCGACGGCGCGCACGAAGTCGTCGTCGTGGATCCACGACACGTACTGCCGCCCGCCCGCGAGCGGTCCGCCGAGGCCGAGCCGGGCGAGCCACGACAGGTAGTCGAAGACGCCGCCGCGGTCGGGGCTCATCACCATCGCCGACCGCAGCGCGACCTTGCGCGTGCCGGGCGTGTGCGCCTCGAAGAGTTCGGCCTCCCAGCGCTTGGCGATCTCGACGCTGTACGTCCAGTAACCCGGCACGTCCGGTTCGCGGCCGCCGAGGACGCCGGTCGCCTCGTCGTTGGGCGCGTCGAAGCGGTGCGCGTAGATCGTCGCCGTGCTCATCTGGAGCCACACGCCGGGCGGGTTGTCGGCCTTCGCGATGGCCTCGCCGACGACGCGGGCCGAGTCGACTCGCGAGCGCATCATCTGTTGCAGGTTCTCGGCGTTGTAGCGGCAGCTCACGCTGCGCCCGGCCAGGTTGATCACCACGTCGGCGCCGTCGAGTTCCGCTGCCCACGGGCCGAGCGTGTGGCCGTCCCAGCGCACGCCCGCGCTGCGGCTGATGATCACCACCTCGTGGCCCGCCGCCCTGAGTGCGCGGGTCAGCACGCCGCCGACCTGGCCCGTTCCGCCTGGAATCACGATCTTCATCTGGTTCGTCCCCCTCGCGGGCGACGCTAGTCCCGGGTCGCTGAGAGACCTTTCAGTTATGCTCCCGCAAAACGCTCAAACGAACAGGCGGTCGGTCATGCGGGAGTCCAGCGAGGCACGACGGCAGCGGATTCTGGCCGTCACGGCGTCGCGGGGCACGGTCAAGGTGAGCGATCTGGCCGAGGAACTCGACGTGTCGATCGTGACGATCCGCCGCGACGTCGAGGAGCTGGCGAGGCTCGGCAAGCTGCGCCGCGGCCACGGCATCGCGCGCTCGCTCATCCCGGTCGCGCAGCCGGAGCCGGTGCAGGCGACGAACGGGTCGATCGCGCTCGTCGTGCCGGAACGCCACACGTACCTCTACGAGACGATGAACGGTGCACGGCGCAGGCTCGAAGAGGCCGGCATGCGCGTCGTGCTGCACATCGCGCCGCAGGTCAGGGGCGCCGAACGGCCCATCGTCGAGAAGGCCCTGACCGAACCGGTGCAGGGCATGCTGATGGCGCCGCGCTGGCGGTCGTTCGAGGAGGAGGCCGAGGACGACTGGCTCGCGGACACCGGCGTGCCGACCGTCCTGATGGAACGCCGTCCGAACGGACACCTCAGAGCGATGAACTCCGTGTGCTCGGACCACTGGTACGGCATGCATCTCGCCGTGAAGCACCTGACGGACCTGGGCCATCGTCGGATCGTGCTGGCCGCACGCGACGACAGCCCGACAGCGCGCGTGTTGCGCCGGGCGTTCAAAGAGATCTCCGCGGGCCTGGAGGATGCCATCACGGTCAGCAGCGCGCCGGACGCAGGGCTGGTCGACGTGCTGCGCCGACGCCGGGCCACGGCGGCCGTGCTGCACGGCGACGAGGACGCGTTGATGCTGGTCCAGCAGCTGGTGCACGCCGGGATCGACGTGCCTGGGATGTGCTCGGTGGTCTCGTACGACGACGTGGTCGCGTCGCTCGGCAGCATCCCGCTCACGGCCGTCGCGCCGCCGAAGACCGAGGTCGGCCGGGTGGCCGCCGAGCTGCTGCTGCGGAAGCTGAACGGCGAGGTCAGCGCCCCTGAACGGATCGAGCTGCTGCCGTCGTTGAAGATCCGCTCATCGTCTGAGCGTTTGATCGTTTCTTGACGGCAAACCGATCGTACGATCAGGATGCGAACCATGCGCCTGAGTCGTCGCACCCTCCTCGCGGCAGGTCTCACGGCACCGCTGGCGGCCTGCTCCACTCCGCAACGCCGCGGTGCCGGAGGCCCGGTAGAGATCACGTTCTGGTCGGCCCTGCGCGGTAGCCAGCAGGTCGTCGACGCGTTCAACTCCTCGCAGAACCGCATCAGGGTGATCTTCCAGCAGATCCCCTCCGGTGGGCAGGGCGGCTACGCCAAGCTCAGCAACGCGGCTCGTGCGGGCAACGCCCCTGATGTGGCCACGATCGAGTACCCGCAGGTCCCGGGGTACGCCATCGACGGCGTGGCCCGCGACATCACCGACCTCGTGACCGACCGCGTGAAGCAGAAGCTGCTGCCCCAGGCGCTGAAGCTCACGACGTTCGACAACCGCGTGTTCAGCGTCCCCCTCGACATCGAGCCGATGGTCCTGCACTACCGCGCGGATCTGTTCCAGGCAGGCGGTTACGACATCCCGACGACCTGGGACGAGTTCGCGGAGCTCGCTCGCACGGTCCGCTCCGGGAACCCCGCGCAGCGCCTCGCGATCTTCCCGACCGACGGTGGCATGCAGTTCGCCTGCTACGCCTGGCAGGCGGGCGCGAAGTGGTTCGACACGGCGGGGGGCAAGTGGCGCGTGTCGCTCGCGGACGAGCCGACGCAGAAGGTCGCGGCCTACTGGCAGCGGTTGATCGACGAGGACCTGGTCTTCCGCAACGCCGCCGACAGCAAGCAGCACGACGCCCAGCTCGGCCAGGACAAGGTGATCACCCGGCTGAGCGGCGCGTGGGACGCGGGCGCGCAGATGCGGGCCCGTCCGGCGCAGAAGGGCAAGTGGCGGATCGCGCCCATGCCGATCTGGGGTGAGCAGGTCGTCGGCACGCACGGCGGGTCGACGTTCGCCGTCACCAAGGACTCGCAGGAGCCCGAGGCCGCGATGGAGTTCATCGAGTGGCAGTGCACCCACCCCGACGCGCTGACGGCCCGGTTGAAGAGCGGCACCAGCAGCCAGTTCCCGGTCGCGCCGGGGCTCGTCGAGGCGGGCGCCAAGGCGTTCCCCGGCGAGTACTACGGCGGCCAGGACATCTACCGGCTCTTCGAGCAGGAGACCGAGAAGATCCGCGACGGCTGGGTGTGGGGGCCGCGGATGACCGCCACGCAGAAGGTCATGCAGGACGGGTTCGCGCGCGCCGGTGCCGGTTCCGGAACCTTGATCGACGCCATGCGCGAGGCGCAGAGCGGCACCATGCCGGACCTGCGCGCACTCGGTCTGTCCACTGAGGAGGGTGCGAGGTGAGGGGCAAGCTCGCCTGCGCCGTCCTGATGGCGCCGTTCTTCGTGTTGCTCGTCGTCGTGTTCCTCGTGCCGACCGGCACGGCGATCTGGCTCAGCTTCTTCGCCGCCGACCAGCCAGGACTCGGGTTCGGGCCGGAGAGCACGGTGTTCGTCGGCCTGCGCAGCTACGGCGCGGTGCTGAGCGACCCGACGTTCCTCGGTGGCCTCGGCACGGTGGTCCTGTACTGCCTGATCTACATCCCGCTGATGGTGGTCGGCGCGTTGACCCTGGCGCTGCTGCTCGACTCGGGCGTCGCGAAGTTGCGCAGCTGGGCACAGATGAGTCTCTACCTGCCGCACGCCGTGCCCGGCATCATCGCGGCGTTGATCTGGCTCTACCTGTACACGCCGGGGCTCAGTCCGATCGTCGACCTGTTCGCCAAGGCCGACATCCAGATCAACTTCCTCGGCATCCACACCGTGCTGCCGTCGATCGTGAACATCGCGTTGTGGAGCAACCTCGGCTACAACATGGTGATCTTCTACGCCGCGTTGCAGGCCGTGCCGCGCGAGGTGCTGGAAGCGTCCGTCGTGGACGGTGCCGGTCCGGTCAAGCAGGCGTTGCGGATCAAGACGCCGCTGGTGCGCGGCGCGATCGTCACGGTCGGCATCTTCACGTTGATCTGGGCGTTGCAGCTGTTCACCGAACCCGTGCTGCTCAGCCAGTCCACGCCGATGATCAGCGCCCGGTTCTCGCCGAGCATGTACATCTACGACGCCGCGTTCACCCGCAACAACTACGGCCTCGCCGCGGCCGCGTCCGTGATCCTGCTGGCCTTCACGGTCGCGCTGTCCTACGGCGTCACCCGCTGGACGAACAGGAAGGCCGCCTGATGACGCTGCTCGGCCGGACCACGGTGAACGTGGTCGTCGGCGTCTCCGTCCTCTACACCCTGCTGCCGGTGATGTGGCTGGTACTCGCCGCCACCAAGGACGTCGACGCGCTGTTCAACAGCGAACTGTTCGGCACCTTCTCGTTCGTGGAGAACGTGCGCAACCTCTTCTCGATGGACAAGGGCCTGTACTCGCGCTGGTACGTCAACAGCCTGCTGTACGCGGTGATCGGCGCGGGGGTGAGCGCGTTCATCTCGATCGCGGCCGGTTACGCGTTCGACAAGTACGTCTTCCGGCACAAGGAGAAGCTGTTCGGCCTGGTGCTGGCCGCCGTCATGGTGCCGCAGACCGTGCTGGCCCTGCCGCTCTACCTGATGGCGTCCGGGGCGGGCCTGGTGAACACGTTCTGGGCGGTGTTCATCCCGGCCCTGTTCAACCCGTTCGGCGTCTACCTGGGGCGGGTTTTCTCCCAGGGTTACGTGCCCGGCGAGGTGCTGGAGGCCGCGCGCATCGACGGCGCGGGCGACCTCGCCACGTACTTCAAGGTCGCGCTGCGGATGCTCGGCCCCGGCATGGTGACGCTCTTCCTGTTCCAGCTCACCACGATCTGGAACAACTTCTTCCTGCCGATGGTGATGCTGTCCGACCAGAAGCTCTACCCGGTCAGCCTGGGCCTTTACCAGTGGAACAGCTCGGCCACTGTCTCTCCCGAGTACTACCCGGTGGTGATCATGGGATCTCTCTTCGCGGTGCTGCCGCTGATCCTCGCGTTCATGTTGCTGCAACGGTTCTGGAAGGCCGGCATGACCGCGGGAGCCGTCAAGTGAGGGTCGCGGGCGTGATGTCGCCGGAGGCTTCGGCCGCCGTCCTCGCGCCCGTTCTTGCCGATCTGACGTCTGGCTGCGATTTTTTGGGCGTGCACAGCGATTTCTCCTCCGTCCCGGACGTGGATCTGCTCGTCACGGGCTGGGGTTGTCCGCCGATCACCGCCGAGGTGCTGTCGCGGTTGCCTGGGTTGAGGGCGATCGTGCACACGGCGGGGTCGGTGCGCGGCTTCGTCACCGACGCCTGCTGGGACCGGGGCATCGTGGTGTCGTCGGCCGCCCAGGCCAACGCCCTGCCGGTGGCCGAGTACACGGTCGCGATGATCCTGCTGACCGGCAAACGCGTCCTGGAGCGCGCCCGCGCGTACCGCGAGACCAAGCAGATGGCGGTCTACGAGGTGCCCCCGACCGTCGGCAACTTCGGCGCGGTCGTCGGCATCGTGTCGGCATCGATGATCGGCCGCCGGGTGATCGAGCTGCTGGCGCCCTACGATTTCGAGGTGCTGGTGCACGATCCGTTCGTGACCGAAGTGGACGGTGCCTCGTCCGTGAGTCTTGCCGAGTTGTTCTCCCGCAGCGATGTGGTGAGCGTGCACACGCCGCTGCTGCCGGAGACGGTCGGGCTGGTGAGCGGGTCGTTGCTGGGGTTGATGAGGGACGACGCCGTTTTGATCAACACGGCCCGCGGGGCGGTGGTGGACCAGGAGGCGCTGGTGGCGGAGGCCGGGCGGATCCGGGCCGTGCTGGACGTGACCGATCCGGAGGTGTTGCCGCCGGAGCACCCGTTGTGGCGCAACGACGCCGTGCTGATCACGCCGCACCTGGCCGGGTCGCAGGGCAACGAGTGGGGGCGGCTGGGGCGGCACGCCGTGGAGGAGGTTCGGCGGTGGGTGGCGGGGGAGGAGTTCGCGACGCCGGTGCCGGCGGACCGGAGGGAACGAATCGCATGACGGAAAGGCGTGGAGTGAAGCTGCCAGACCCCGACCACACCCTCAGCCCCCTCACCGGCCTCACCCGCGAGCACTGGGTGGCCGCCGCCGACGGTCTGCTTGCGGCCGCTTGGCGTCATGCGTCCCCTGACCAGGCCTTTCTGGATCTTCCGGGTCGTCCGTCGCGCAGCGGTGTGCGGTCGGACGGCCTTGAGGGTTACGCCCGCACGTTCCTCGCTGCCGCCTTTCGGACTGCGCACGGCGACGACCCCCACAACCTGCTCGAGCGGTACGCCTTCGGACTTGCCGCGGGGACGGCGGGGGAATGGCCTGCGATCTTCGACGTCGGTCAGCCCATGGTCGAGTCGGCGTCTGTTGCCTTGGGGCTGCGGCTCACCAAGCCTTGGTTGTGGGACAAGTTGCCCGGGGCCGTTCAGGATCGTGCCGAGGCGTGGTTGCGGGGGGCGCTTCGGCACGTGCCGGCCGCCAACAACTGGTACTTCTTCCCGTACACGGTGGCCTCGTTCCTGGAGCACGTCGGGCGTGGTGACGATGAGACCCGCCGGGCTCGGCAGCGTGCGATGGAGTTGTTGGAGGGCTGGTACCGGGGGGACGGGTGGTACTCCGACGGTGACGGGCGGGCGTTCGACCACTACAACGGGTGGGCGCTGCACCTCTATCCGGCGCTCGACGCCCATCTTGACGGTCAGCCTGTCACGACGCGCCTGCGGTCGCATCTGGACAGTTTTGCGTTGCTGTTCGGGGCGGATGGGGCGCCGATCTACTTCGGGCGGTCGCTCACCTATCGGTTCGCTGCCGCCTCGGCTGTGGCGTTGGGGGCGGTCACCGGTGAGACGCCGCTTCGGCCGGGGCAGTCGCGGTACCTCATCAGCAACTCTCTGCGGTACTTCCTCGATCGCGGTGCGTTGACTGACGGTCTGCTCAGCCTGGGGTGGCACGGGGCGCACTCGGCCAGCCTTCAGCCTTACTCCGGGCCTGCCTCGCCGTATTGGGCGTCGAAGGCGTTCGTTTGTCTGCTTGCTGACGCTGAACATCCACTGTGGACATCGGTGGAGGAGGCGGTTGACGAGGACCGTGTGCTTGCGTTGCCCGGGCCTGGGTTCTTGATTCAGCGGCATCGTGGTGTTACTCGGTTGCACAACCACGGCAGCGATCATGTTCGGCCGTTCGAGGGGGAGTACGCGACTGAGGACGATCCGTTGTACAGCCGGTTTGCCTACTCGACGTCCACTGGGCCTACTTCTCGGTACAACGTTGCGGACAACCACCTGACGCTGATCATCAACGGAGTTCGCAGTGTTCGGCGTCGCATTCACCCGGTGGGGGCGGCCGGGAACTGGGCCGCGTCGTGGCATCGGCCCGTGTTCGACGCTCATCAGCCGATGGTGCCCGGGGTTCGGGTGGAGAGTGTTACGGCTGTTTGGGACGACCAGGAGTTGCGCATTCATCGGGTTGTCGGGGCGCCTTTTGGTACCGAGGTCGAGCTCACCGGTTGGGCTACCGATCTGCCGTCCTCGCTGGTCAGCGTGCGGGGGTGGACCGGGGTGGGTTCGCATGTGGCGCCTCAGGGGACGGCGTTCGCCGGCGGTGTCGCGGTTCCCTCTTTGACTGCTTCGATTGAGGGGACTGTGGTGCTCGCCGCCGTTGCTGTGCTGGGTGGGTCGGTGCAGGAGGCTGACTGGGAAGGGCGGGTTTCGGAGGTTCTTGGGCAGGTCGGGTGGGGTGAGGCGGGGTAACGCGGCGGCGGCAGGGCCGATGTAGGGATGTGCGCATCGCCCTTTTTGTTGTTGTCGCGGTCCTGCTTGCCGGATGCACTTCCGAGCCCGAGGCTGCCCCTACGCAGGCGCCTGCTGTTCAGACGACTGTTGAGCAGCCTGCCGGTAGTGGGCCTACCTGTGCCAACGCCAACTCGTCTGTGGTGGGGAAGGCGTTGAACCTGCGGTTGCAGGGACAGCGGGAGACCGTGGACAAGGCTGTTACCACGTGTAACTACGTGGGGGCTGGGATGCCGGTGGAGGTTCGGTTCACCACCAACGTCACCGCGGCTTCGTTCGCTCAGGGGCGACCGGAGAAGGCCAAGGTGGTTGAGGGGTTGTTCGACGAGGCTTACGAGTCGTCGGCTGGGGGAGCGGAGACTGCTCAGCACACGGTGGTTGCGCGCAAGGGGAAGACTCAGATCGAGGTCATGTCGCCGGCTGGGGTTGAGCCTTCCAAGAAGCTGATCACGGATCTGTTCAGCCGGGTTTGACCCTTCCGTGCGGGTCGACTTGTGTTGGCTGGTTCCTGTTCCAGCGGGGTGGGTTGCGTTCGGTTGGTTGGGCTGCGGTTGCGAGGGTGCTCGCGTAGGTCGTGACGAATGAGCGGGGTTGCGATTGGGGCTTGACCTTGAGCCTCTAGCTGGATGCATTCGCGGCCTCAAAGGCCGGGGATAGAAGCTCCCCGGCCGGACCGGACAGGTTGGCATCCAGCCCCTCAAGGTCAAGCCCCAATCGCCATGAGCGGCGGAACCGGTTCCCAACCCGGTAGCAGCCCGTTCGGGCTCGCTTCGCTTCGCCACGCCAGGATTCTTAGGTGGTTGGCGTGCGTTGGTGGCCGCCGGTTGCGTGCGCGCGCCGGGCCAAGACGGTGGTCACCTTGCGTTCGCGAGTGCGGTTGCGTGCGTGCGTGTGGGCTAGACCGGCACGTCGAAGAACGACTGCACGTGTGCGCCCGGCGCCAGCCAAGGTGCGAGGAGAGAGTGGGCTCGGGTCGGGTCGCGGTGGAACAGGCCCACTCGTACGGCGAACACCACGTCGAAGCGGCGGTCGCCCAGGTTTGCGTCCTCCAGTGAGGCGATCAGGAATTCGGCTCTGCCTGAGGACACGTAGGGGGCGTTGCGGCGGGTGGCCGCCTCGATCATTTTCACGGAGCGGTCTATTGCCGTGTAGGTGCCCGTGGTGAGGAGTTGGCAGACCATGGTGGCTGCTACTCCTTGGCCGCAGCCGATTTCCAGCACTCGGGAGGTCGGCTGGATCGCGAGTTGGCCGACCACGTCCCGCAGACGCTCGCTCATGGTCCACATCATGCGTCAGTGCGGCGGGCGGGGCTACTCCCGCAGCCCCGCCGAAGGTGTTAGCCGAGGCCGCCCAGGTTGACCATCCAGTTGACGCCGTACTGGTCCACCAGGTCGCCGTACTCGTCGCCCCACATCTGCTTTTCCAGCGGCGTGCCCACTTTGCCGCCCTCGGCGAGTTTGGTGAAGTAGGTGCGGAGCACCTCTTCGTCGCCGGAGAGGGACATCGTGACGCGTGCGCCTGGCTGGTAGTCCATGCCGGGGGGCGTGTCGGACGCCATGATCGTGTAGCCGAGTTCGGTTTCCAGTTGTGCGTGCATGATCTGGTCGGCCTGCGGCGTGTCCTGCATGCCGAACTCGCCGAACGTGTTCATCTTCAGTTCGCCGCCGAAGATCGAGTGGTAGAACTCCATCGCCTGGCGGGCCTGGCCGTCGAAGCTGATGTACGGGTTGAGGCGAGTGGCCACCGGAATCGCTCCTTCAGAAGAGACGGGCCCGAATCCTCGCAAACCCTTGGCGTGTCTACAACTTGAACTTATTCCGTGATTCCGGGGTCACCCTGTGCCACCTTGCCTGCGTACACGAGTGTGGCTTCGGGGGTGAGCGGGTGGAACGTGCCCGCGCGGACGTCGCGGTAGGCGCGTTCCAGGGGTGAGCGCTTGAAGAACGACCGTCCACCCAGGACCTCCATGGCCAGGTCGACGACCTCGATGGCTTCGAGGACGGCCTGGCGCTTCGCGAGCATCACGGTGACGGTCGACTCGGCGTTGGCGGTGTAGTCGGTGCCGAGTTCCTCGATCGAACCCATGAGCGACCACCAGGCGGTGCGCAGTTTGTAGTCCATCAGCCCGATCTGGCGGACGGCGTTCTTCGACGTCGACTTCACGGCCACGTCTCGCGCGCCTGCCGCGATGCCGTAGTAGGTCGCGCCGCAGATCGGGGCGAAGTGCACGATCGCCGCGAACAGGGGGACGCCGAACTCGCCGTACGGGCGCTTTGCCGCGATCTTGTCGGCCGGGATGAACACGTCTTCGAGCACGACGTCGTGGCTGGCCGTGCCGCGCATGCCCAGCGTGTCCCAGGTTTCCTCGATGCGCACGCCGTCGGCGTTCAGGGGCGCGCTGAAGTGCAGGACCTCCTCGCCGAGGACGGCTGACGTGGCGACGACGTTCGCGCGCGGGGACTGGCTGCAGAACGCCTTGCGGCCGTTGATCAGGAAACCGCCGTCGACGGGCGTGGCGGTGGTGGTCGGCCACAGCCAGTCGGAGCCGCCGCTGGTGGCGATGACCAGGCCTTCCGCGGCCACGCGGCGCAGCACGCCCTCCGCGTCCGGTGCGCCCTTGCGTCTGCGGTAGACCTGCATCAGCGTGAGGTAGAGGTGCATCGTGACGGCGAGGGCGGTGGCGCCGTCGTGCCTGGCCAGTTCGGCCTGCGCGTAGCAGACCTGGCGGGTGGTGGCGCCGAGCCCGCCCAGTTCCTCGGGTACGGCCAACGCCAGGTAGCCCTCCTCGCGCATGGCCTCGTAGGCCTCGCTCACGAACGTGGCTTCGCGGTCGTGCTCGGAGGCGTGCCGGGCGGCGATGGCGCCGATGCGGGCCGCCATGTCCACGAACTTCGCGTCGTCGTCTCTGGTGACGGTCGGGAACGTGCCGGTCACCCTTGGTGTCTCAAGTGTTGTCATAGGACGAAAGTAGGAAGCCGCAAGGCCCGCGGGTAGTTCTGAAAGTGAACCGGACGGCGGTAACGAAACGCCTTCCCGGGCGGAGACTTCCCCTGTGAGGACCTATGCGCAGTACTGCCCGATCGTCCGCGCCGTCGAGGTGCTGGGCGACCGGTGGACGTTGCTGATCGTGCGGGACATGCTGGTCGGTGCCTCGCGCTTCAACGAGATCTCCCGCGGCCTGCCGGGGCTCTCGCGCGCGTTGCTGTCCCAGCGGCTGCGGCAGCTGGCGAAAGCTGAGCTGGTGCTGCGCACCGGGGACGGCTACGAGCTGACGCCGGCCGGGCAGGCGCTGCGGCCGCTGGTGTTCGGGCTGGCCGACTGGGGTGCCCGGTACGCGTTCGGCGACCCGCGGGCCGACGAGCTCGACCCCGAGGTGCTGATGTGGTGGATGCACGGCCGCGTCGACACCGGGACGCTCGACAAGCGCGCGAACATCGAGGTCCGCATCAGCGACCGGCGCCGCACGTTCTGGCTCGTCGTCGAACCCGGTGACGCCTCCATCTGCTACACCGACCCCGGGCTCGAGGTCGACGCCGTGCTGGCGTCCGACATCGCGACGCTCTACCGGATGTGGGAGGGCGAGGTCGACCTGCTCGACGCGGTGCGGGCGGGCACGATCGAACTGACCGGGACGCGGTGGGTGGTGCGCGGGCTGCCGGCGTGGCTGAAGCTCAGTCCGGTCGCCGAGATCGTGCGAGGCGCCCGCGTCTGACTGGGCACAACTGGCAAATTCGCGCTCCTGACCTGCGCGAACGAGAAACTTCAAGATTTTCTGGGCTGTCGTGTCGATCCGGGGTGGTGCCCGTTCGACTCATCAGTGAAGGCACACAGCAGCCCAGGAGGAACTCGACATGACCGCCACGATCACCACCCCCGCCGCCACCACCGCGCCCGTCGCCCGCAAGTCCGCGTTCGCCCGTCACCTCACGATCGTGACCCGCGTGCTGACCGGCCTGCTGTTCACCACGACCGGCTTGAACGGGTGGTTGAACTTCATGCCCGCCCCGGATCCGAGCACGATGGCGCCCGCCGGGGTGGCGTTCACGCTGGCGCTGGCCGCGACCGGGTACATGCTGCACCTGGCGTCCGCCGTGCAGGTCGTCGCGGGACTCTTCCTGCTGACCGGCCGGTTCGTGCCGCTGGCGCTGGCGCTGCTGGCCCCGATGATCGTGAACATCGTGCTGTACCACGTGTTCCTGGAGACCGAGGGCCTGCCCGTGGGCATCTTCGTCACCGTCGCCGTGCTCGGTCTCGCGTGGGCCTACCGCGACAAGTTCCGCCCGATGTTGCAGGCTCGCTAGACCGCACAAGCGAAATCCCCCGTAGGCACCTCGCCTGCGGGGGATTTTTCGTTGTGGGACAAGGAATCTGTGGCCTGGTGTCGATTTCGGACGGTCTGGTTCGACGTATCAGTGAGAGCCGGAAACGCCTGAGAGGACAGGGAAATGTCCACGACCCGCTGCGCCACCGCCGTCCTGCGAGTGCTGGTTCGCGGCCGGGTCGCGCCCGTGGTCCTGACGGCCCTGAACGTCCTGCTCGACACGAGCCACCTGCTCACCGCGGTGCTGATCGCGCTGGCCGAGCTCGTCGTGGCCCTGCTACCGGACGAACGCGGCCAGCAGCGCCTGCACCTCGTAGACGTCGACGCCCTTGCCGAACTGCTTGGAGATCGGCACGTCGTGGCTGGAGACCCAGATCTTGAGCTCGGCGTCGAGGTCGAAGTGACCGGCCGTCTCCACTGAGAACTGCGTGATCGCCTTGTAGGGAATCGAGTGGTACTCGACCTTCTTGCCCGTCATGCCCTGCTTGTCGACCAGGATCAGCCGCCGGTCGGTGAACAGGAACGAGTCGCGCACCAGCTGGTACGCCGCGTGGATCTGCTCGCCGTGCGAGAGCAGCCGCCCGAACTCCTTGGCGGCGTCCCGCGGGTCGAGCTTCGAAGCGTTCCCCATCATTCCGCTGAGAAGTCCCATACGTCCACGTTTACCAGGCTTTCCGAAAGATTGTCCCGGTACTGGGCTTCTCCTGTGCGGACGCTTCCTCGACTAGCCCGAAAGTGGATCTCAACAACCACTCGATCGGGGAGAACGACACAATGCGCAACCACCTAGTCGGAGCCGCCGCACTCATCGCAGCCACCGCTCTGCTCGTCGGATGTTCCAGTGCTCCAGCACAAACCACTGCCGGAACGGACCAGGCGCCGACGACCGACCAGATCAAGGCGTTGTTCGCCGACTGGAACGCCTCCCTCGCGACGGGTGACCCACAGAAGGTGGCTGATCGCTACGCTCCGAACGCGGTTCTGCTGCCGACCGTCTCGAACCAGGTGCGCTCCACGCGTGCCGAGATCGTCGACTACTTCGAGCACTTCCTGCTGGGCAAGCCGAGCGGCAGCATCCTCGACTCGCACGTCGCCGTCCTCGACGCCGACGACGCGATCGACGCGGGCACCTACCGGTTCGCGCTCACCAAGGACGGCAAGGCGACGACGGTCGACGCCCGCTACACGTTCGTCTACGAGAAGATCGACGGGAAGTGGCTCATCGTGAACCACCACTCGTCGGCGATGCCGGAGCAAGTCTGATCCGCACGCACAGGCCGCCGCTTCCCGCCGCCTCCAGCGTGACGGCCCCGCCGTCGTCGGTGACGAGCTGCTTCACGATCGCGAGGCCGAGCCCGGACCCGCCCTTGCCGGTCAGGCCCTGGCCGCGCCAGAACCTGTCGCACGCCCGCGCCCGGTCGGCCTCGGGCAGGCCGGGACCGGAGTCGATCACCTCCAGCAGGCCGGGCCGGGTGGTGCGGAGGAGGATCGTGGCGCCGTCGGGGGAGACCTCCAGGGCGTTGGACAGCACGTTGTCCAGCACCTGCTCCAGGTGGCCGGGCGTGGCCAGCACGCGGATGTCGAACCCCTCGCTCACCAACGAGATCGAGCGTTCGTCGGCGGCCGCGCGCCACGCCGTGAACCGTTCGGCGACGACGTCGAGCACCTGCACCGGTTCGGGGTGGGCGACGTCGGCCTCGGCGCGGGCCAGCGCGAGCAACCCGTTGACCAGCCTGGACATCCGCACCACCTCGGCCGTCGCCATCTCGACGTCCTCGCGCACCAGCGGGTCGTCCACGCCGTCCGCCACGTTGTCGAGCGAGAGCCGCAACGCGGTCAGCGGCGTGCGGAGCTGGTGCGAGGCGTCGCCGATGAACGCCCGTTGCGAGCCGACCAGCGTGCCGATCGTCTCGGTGGCGGTGTTCAACGTCCTGGCGAGCGTGCGGGTCTCGGGCGGCCCGGTCTCCTCGGCCCGCGCGGTCAGGTCGCCGTCGCGCAGCCTGCCCGCCATCGCGTTGAGCTCCCGCAACGGCCGGGTGACCCGTTTCGCGAGCCACAGCCCCAGGAACGCGGCCAGGATCAGCACGCCGACGGCGAGCGCGGCCCGGAAACCCCAGATCTGCCAGAGCCGCTGCGTGATGGGACCGTCCGGATAGGACAGCCGGATCGCACCGACCACCGTGCCGTCCGGGGTCTTCGCCGGGACCGTGAGCTTGAGGCCCTCGTCGTCCCAGACCTTCGACTCCGGCTGCGGTTCGAGCACGTCGATCTGGCCGGGCGTCTGGCGTTCGTAGGCGTCCACCAGCGCGTTCAACGACCTCGTGTCGCCGGACGCGAGCAGCAGCGCGGCGGTGTCGGCCTCGCGCCGCGCGGTGTTCACGGCGTCGTCGTAGAGCTGCTGGTTCAACGTGAACGCCACCGGCACCGTGAACGCCGCGATCGCCACCGCGACCAGCAGCAGGTAGCTCCAGGCGAGCTGCCTGATCACGTGAGCACCAGCCGGAAACCCACGCCCCGCACAGTTTCCAGCGACGCGGCGTCACCGAGCTTGCGGCGCAGCACCCCGACGTGCACGTCGAGCGTCTTGGTGGGGCCGAACCAGTTCTCGTCCCACACCGCCTCCATGATCTGCTCGCGGGTGAACACCGCGCCGGGGTCCTCGGCGAGGAACGCGAGCAGGTCGAACTCCTTCGGCGTCAGCTCGACCTCGCCGCCGTCGAGGTGCACCCGCCGCCCGCGCCGGTCGATCCGCACCCGCCCGTGCCGTTCCGGCTCCTTCGCGGCCGGCTGCACCCGCCGCAGCACCGCCCGCATCCGGGCGACGACCTCCCGCACCCCGAACGGTTTCGTGACGTAGTCGTCGGCGCCGATCTCCAGCCCGACCACCCGGTCCACCTCGTCCGACCGCGCGCTGATGACGATGATCGGCACGTCCGAGCGCGCCCGCAGCTCACGGCAGACGTCGAGCCCGTCCACGTCGGGCAGCCCGAGGTCCACGAGCACCAGGGCGAAGTCCTCCGCCGCCAGCGCTTCCGCACCCGTGCGCACCCACCGGACCTCGAACCCGTAGCGGGACAGCCCTCGCGTGAGCGATTCCGCGATCGGCTCGTCGTCCTCCACCAGCAGCACCCGCATGGGCGCTGATCATTCCACTGATCGCGGCAGGGCGTTCCGGAGCCGGATGCCGCTGAAGTCGTGGCCACTGGCGACGACCTCGTCCCAGAACGCCCAGAGGTTCGCGAGCACCCGCAGTTCGATCCCCGCCTCCTCGTGCACCGCGAACAGGTCGCCGACGCGTTCGGCGGGCCCGAGCGGCACCACGGTCTCGGTGGCGACGTGCGCGTGCCCGCCCCCTTCGCCCTCCTCGCCGAACGGCCGGAACCGCGCCGCGTCGAACCGGTACGCGTACAGCTCGACGGTCCGCATCCGTTCCAGCCACCCGTACTCGACGGCGTGCACGCGCCAGGCGTCCGTCCATGTCAGGACTCGCGGGCACTGCCGGGGAAACCAGTAGTCCGGGGCCCGTCCCGCGTCCACCGCCCACACGTACTCCCCGGCCTGCCGCGCCGTCGCCGCCAGGTGCGGCACGAACCGCGCGATCCCCGGATCCTCGGAGAAGTGCATTACCTGATCGTGTTCGGGGCGCATGTGGTCATACTGGCCCGCATGCGGAGGCTCACGCTCGCGGTTCTGCTGGTCCTCACCGGCTGCTCATCAGGCGGCGCGGACAACTCCGTCGGCTTCACCGCCGTCGATCTCACCGCCACCCCGGAAGCCCTGGCCACGCACAACGATCTGCTGGTCATCGGCACCCGCCCGGCCGACCACCCGGAACTCGTGACCCGCTCGGCCGACGGCAAGGTCAGCAACTCGCGGCTCACCCCCGCGACGCCGTACGGCAAGGAAGCGCACTGGTACGGCATCACCTCCGACGGCATGACGATCACGGGCGTGGGCGGCGAACGGGGTGGGGCGCACGGCAACGTCCGCTGGAGCGCGTGGACCGGCGACACCCGTGCCATCACCGAGAAACCGCAGGCCTTCAGCACGTTCGGCGGGTACGGCGCGGGTGAGCTCATCGGCCCGGTGCGCACCGCCGCCGGTCCGTTGATCATCGGCACCTGGCAGAGCGCCAAGGCGGGCCTCGACATCGCGGCGTGGAGCTACGCCGCCGACACGTGGACCAGGCAGCCGTCCGCGGGCACGGTTCTCGAGAGCTCGCAGGAACTCCTGCGCTTTCCCCTGGCCGTGACGCAGAACGGCGACGGCGCGCTCGTCACCGGCTGGCAGATCGCCAAGGGAGTCGTGAGCGCCGCGGTCTGGCAGTTCGACGGCACCACCTGGACCACCGCGATCCTGCCGGACGGCGACGCGGCGCTGGCCGGTCGGTGCTGGAACGGCACGTGCCAGGTCGTGGGCAGGGCGAAGGGCAAACTCGCGTGGTGGTCGGGCACCGGCGCGGACTGGAAGAAGCTCACCACCCCGGACATCCCGGTCGATGACGACATGACCCTCGCCGCACCCGTGGACGTCAACGGAACGCCGACGCTTCTCGTGGACCACAACGGCGTCAAGCTGGTGTCCGAAAAGGACGAACGACCGGCGGACGGCCCGTCCGGCGCGGTGGTGGCGGCGGAGAAGGCGGGCGGTCAGGTGTTCGTGATCGCGGGCGGCCGGCTCTGGCGCATTTCTTAGGGTCCCCTAATCCATCTGGCCCCGCTGTTTGTGACGCGGTTCACGCCGTTCGGGCGAGCGTCCGGTGCGCCGCTCGGGCGTCTGCCCTGCTCCGCGTCGGTGCAGTTACCCTCGATGTTCGAGGCGCTCCGCAGAGTGATGCCGGTTTCTGATCACATTGCGCTGCTTGTCCCACGTCTTCTGGTCAATGCATTCACCCAGATGCGTCACATCCATCGTGGCGAACCGGAACTTCACGCTGAATACAGCGATACGGCCGCACAATGGTCACGCTTGAGCACACAATTCACGAGAGTCAACTGTGGATGTGGCTGTTCCGCCCACCTTTCCTCCACGCATGGGTGACTATGGCCCGGTCAGTGGGCCTCCACGCAATGGTGGGGGTGGGCAGCGGTCCGCCTGAACGGCGGTTAATCTCTTGCAACTCGTCCACTGCAATCCAGTGAGCCGAAGTCGCAACCACCGGGGAGAGGACTGAACACGGGTGGCCGGATTTCTGTTGCGGCGGTTGGTCAACTACGTGGTGCTCGCCCTCGTGGCGACGTTCCTCGCGTTCACGTTGGCCTCCGCCACCTTTGACCCGATCGGGGTGTTGCAACAACGCAACCCACCGCCTCCGGCGGCATCGATCGAGGCGAAGAAACGAGACCTGCACCTCGACCAGCCGATCCCGCAGCGGTTCGTGACCTGGATGAGCGGTGTGGTTCAGGGCGACTTCGGTCGCACCGTCGCGGACCGCCCGATCACCGACGAACTCGGCCGGCGGATCGGCGTGAGCTTGAGGCTGTTCCTGCTGGGCATCACGTTCGGCATCGTGTTCGGCGTGCTGCTGGGCGTCGTGAGCGCGATCCGGCAGTACAAGTTCAGCGACTACTTCGCGACCCTGTTCAGCTTCATATTGCTGTCCATGCCCGTTCTGGTGCTCGGACCGCTGCTCAAGCTGGGTGCCCAGGGCCTCAACGACGCGATCGGCAGCAACGTGCTGATCTTCGTGGGCGAGACCACCCCCGGTTTTCAGGGGAACTGGTTCGAGCAACTGGGGGACCGGTTGCAACACCTGATCCTGCCGACGCTCGCGATCGCGCTCGGCCAGATCGCCTTCTACAGCCGCTACCAGCGCTCGTCGATGCTCGACGTGCTCGGCAGCGACTTCCTGCGCACCGCCCAGGCCAAGGGACTCACCCGCCGCAAGGCGCTGTTCAAGCACGGCCTGCGCACCGCGCTGATCCCGATGGCGACGCTGTTCGCGTTCGGGTTCGGCCTGCTCGTCGTCGGTGGCACGTTCACGGAGAAGATCTTCACCTGGTACGGCATGGGTGACTGGCTGGTCGTCGGCATCGGCTCGCAGGACGCGAACATCACCGCCACGGTGACGCTCTTCGTCGCCGTCTGCGTGCTGTTCTCCGGCTGGCTGGCCGACGTGCTGTACGCCGCGCTCGATCCCCGAATCCGCGTGAACTAGGCAAGGTGACGACGACGTGACCGTGATCCTCAACGAGGGCGACGCCGCCGGAACCACCGGTGCCGCCTCGGGCAGCCCAGTCGACGCTGCTCCCGAACCCGAAAAGGCGATGACACGAGGCAGGCTCGTGTTCATCCGCTTCATGCGCAACAAGCTGGCCCTGGTCGGGCTGGTCGTCATCATCGGCATGTACCTGATGGCGTTCGTGGGCCCGCTGCTGTCGAAGTGGACCTACGACCAGCAGGACTACGCGGCGTTCCTCGAGCCGCCCTACGCCGACCACATCTTCGGCACCGACAAGATCGGTACCGACATGTTCGCGCTCACCATGCGCGGACTGCAGAAGTCGCTGATCATCGGCCTGCTCGTGGCGCTGATCTCGACGACCATCGCCGCGGTCGTCGGTGCGGCCGCCGGGTACTTCCTCGGCATCGCCGACAAGACGCTCATGTGGGTCGTCGACCTGCTGCTGGTGCTGCCGTCGTTCCTGATCATCGCGATCCTGAGCCCGTGGTTCAGGGGCAAGTCGTGGTGGCTGCTGGTGCTCATGCTGGCGGCGTTCCAATGGATGATCACCGCCCGCATCGTCCGCGGCATGACGCTGACCTTGAAGGAACGCGAGTTCGTCAAGGCCGCCAAGTTCATGGGCCAGCCGGCGCGCAAGATCATCGCCAAGCACATCGTGCCGAACATGGCGTCGCTGCTCATCATCGACGCGACGATCAACGTCGGATCGGCGGTGCTCGCCGAGACCGGCCTGAGCTTCTTCGGGTTCGGTGTGCAGTCGCCCGACGTCTCGCTCGGCACCATGATCGGCCTGTACGCGGAGTCCGCGACGACCTTCCCGTGGCTGTTCCTGTTCCCGGCGGGCTTCCTCGTCGTGTTCGTGCTGGCGGTGAACTGGGTCGGCGACGGTCTGCGGGACGCGCTCGACCCGACGTCCACGCGCGTGCGCCGCAAGGAGAAGAAGACCAAGGAGAAGGCCGCCGCATGACCACCTCGGAGATCCAGTTCGACACGCCGGCGACCCCGGCCACCGAGGGCCCGGTCCTGCAGGTCGAGGACCTGCACGTGTCCTTCCCCAGCGAGGCGGGCCGCGTGCACGCCGTGCGCGGGCTGAGCTACCACGTCTCACCGGGCGAGGTCCTCGGCATCGTCGGCGAGTCCGGCTCGGGCAAGTCCGTGTCGTCGCTCGCCGTCATGGGCCTGCTGCCGTCCTCGGCGCGCATCAGCGGTTCCATCAAGTTCCAGGGCCGTGAGCTGATCGGCCAGAGCGACGCGGAGCTGTCGAAGATCCGCGGCCGCCGCATCTCGATGGTGTTCCAGGACCCGTTGTCCGCGCTGACGCCGGTCTACACCGTCGGCGACCAGATCGCCGAGGCGATCCTGGTGCACAAGAAGGGCGCGGTCTCGAAGGCCGCCGCCAACAAGCGCGCGGTCGAACTCCTCGACCTCGTCGGCATCCCGAACGCCGTCGAACGCGCCAAGGCGTTCCCGCACGAGTTCTCCGGCGGCATGCGGCAGCGCGCGGTGATCGCGATGGCGATCGCCAACGACCCCGACCTGATCGTCGCCGACGAGCCGACCACCGCGCTCGACGTGACGGTGCAGGCGCAGGTGCTCCAGCTGCTGGAGACCGCGCAGGAGGTCACCGGCGCCGGCATCGTGATCATCACCCACGACCTCGGCGTCGTCGCCGGGTTCGCGGACCGGTTGATGGTCATGTACGCGGGCCGCGCTGTCGAAAAGGGCAACGTCGACGAGATCTACCAGCAGCCGCGCATGCCGTACACGCTCGGCCTGCTCGGCTCGATCCCGCGGCTCGACGTCAGCGAGAAGCAGGCGCTCGTGCCGATCAAGGGCAACCCGCCGTCGCTCACGGATCTCCCCCCGGGGTGTCCGTTCGCGCCGCGCTGCCCGATGGTCGTCGACGCCTGCCACACCGCCGAGCCGCCGCTGGTGGACGTCGACGGCTCCGTCGAGCACCTGGCCGCGTGCATCCGCACCAACGAGATCGCCGCGACCGACGCCGAGGGCGCCGAGGCCGCGGTCGAGATCTTCGGTGCCGAGGTGGCCGACGAGCCCGAGGTCGCGAAGATCCCGCGCGACCAGCGCGACATCGTGCTCGAGCTCGACCAGCTCGTGAAGGAGTACCCGGTCAACAAGGGCGTGGTGTTCAAGCGCCGCGTCGGCACCGTCCACGCGGTCGCGGGCATCTCGTTCGACATCCGCGAGGGCGAGACCCTGGGCCTCGTCGGCGAGTCGGGCTGCGGCAAGACCACGACGCTGATGGAGATCCTCAACCTCCAGAAGCCCATGGGCGGCGAGATCTCCGTGCTCGGCACGAAGTCGTCCGATGTGGACAACAAGCGCCGCTTCGCGATCCGCCGCGACATGTCCGTGGTGTTCCAGGACCCGATGGCGTCGCTCGACCCGCGCCTCACGATCCACGACTGCATCGCCGAGCCGATGCAGGTCCACGGCTACGCCAAGGACGAGATCAACCGGCGCGTGCCGGAGCTCATGCGGCTCGTCGGCCTGCGGCCCGACCAGCTGTCGCGCTACCCCGGTGAGTTCTCCGGCGGTCAGCGGCAGCGCATCGGCATCGCGCGGGCGCTCGCGCTCGAACCCAAGCTCGTCGTGCTCGACGAGCCGGTGTCGGCGCTGGACGTGTCCATCCAGGCGGGTGTCATCAACCTGCTGGAGGAGCTCAAGTCCAAGCTGGGCCTGGCCTACCTGTTCGTGGCGCACGACCTGTCGGTGGTGCGGCACATCGCGGACCGGGTGGCCGTGATGTACCTCGGGAAGATCATCGAGATCGGCGAGGTGGACTCGGTGTTCGACGCGCCGCGCCACCCGTACACGCAGGCACTGCTGTCGGCGATCCCGATTCCCGACCCCGTCAAGGAGCGTCAGCGGGAGAGGATCATCCTCACCGGCGACCTGCCGAGCCCGGCGAACCCGCCGTCCGGCTGCCGCTTCCGCACGCGCTGCTTCCTGCACGCGTCGCTGCCGCCCGAGCAGCAGCGCCAGTGCATCGAGGTGGAGCCACTCCGCGAATCGCAGGCCGAGGACCACGAGGCGGCCTGCCACTTCGCCCAGATTCGTCAGGTCCTCTGATGCATCCGTCGCCTCAGAGCACCTACGAGCACGAAGGAACAGTGTCCCCGGCAACTGGTGTCCGGGCACGAGGGAGGTTCACGACAGTGAGTCGACGTACCAAGGTGGGTGTGATCGCCCTTTCGGCGGTCGCCCTCACGCTTACCGCGTGTGGTGGGCCCAGCAACAACACTGGGGACTCCGGGCTCAAGGGCGCGGACAACGCGATCGGCCAGGCGGACATCAACCCGCAGGACGCGTCCAAGGTCAAGGACGGCGGCGAGTTCCGCTGGCCCGTCGACCAGCTGCCCGACAACTGGAACTACAACCAGCTCGACGGCACCAACGCCGACGGTCGTCGCATGATCGACACGATGCTGCCGAACCTGTGGAAGCAGAAGGCCGACTCGACGATCGAGGTCAACAAGGACATCCTCGACGACGCGAAGCTCGCCTCGTCGGACCCGCAGGTCGTCGAGTACAAGATCAGCTCCAAGGCCAAGTGGTCGGACGGCACCGCGCTGTCGTGGCAGGACTTCGAGGCGATGTGGAAGTCCCTCAACGGCACTGACAAGGCGTTCGAAGTCGCCAGCACCACCGGCTACGAGGACATCGAGAAGGTCGAGAAGGGCGCTTCCGACCAGGACGTCAAGGTGACGTTCAAGAAGAAGTTCGCCGAGTGGAAGGGTGGCCTGTTCTCGCCGCTCTACCCGAAGGCCATGTCCTCCTCCGCCGAGGAGTTCAACAAGGGCTGGGCCGACACGCCGAAGATCACCGCTGGTCCGTTCAAGATCGGCACGATCGACCGCACCGCGAAGCTCGTGACCGTGGTCCAGGACCCGGCGTGGTGGGGCCAGAAGCCCAAGCTCGAGAAGATCACGTTCCGTCAGGTCGACCGTCCCGCACTCGCGGACGCGCTCGCCAACGGCCAGATCGACTTCTTCGACATCGGCTCCTCCATCGACAACTTCACGCGTGCCAAGTCGATGCAGGGTGTGACGATCCGCCAGGCGATCACGCCGGACTACTCGCACATCACGTTCAACGGTGCCGACACGTCGATCCTCAAGGACGCCAAGCTCCGCGTCGCGCTGCAGCGCGGCATCGACACCAAGACGATCACCAAGGCCCTGCTCGGCCAGATGATCAAGGGTGACGCGCAGGTCACGGGTAACCACTTCTTCCTGCTGGGTTCCGCGGGCTACAAGGACAACTCGTCCGTGGCGTCGTTCGACAAGGAAGCCGCGAAGAAGCAGCTCGACGAGCTGGGCTGGAAGCTCGAGGGCGAGACCCGCAAGAAGGACGGCAAGGAGCTCGTCGTCCGCTACGTCATCCCGACGCCGAACCCCACCTCCGACCAGATCGCGAAGCTCGTGCAGTCGCAGCTGAAGGAGATCGGCGCCAAGGTCGACATCCAGGCCGTCCCGTCGACGGACTTCTTCAAGCAGTTCGTGAACGTCGGCAACTTCGACATGACCGGCTTCCGCTGGCTGGCCTCGGCCACGCCGATCTCGGACAGCAAGAGCATCTACACGCTCGACCCGACCAACACCAACCAGAACTACGGCCGGATCGGGTCCGAAGAGGTCAACAAGCTGCTGGAGCAGGCCAACGGTGAGCTCGACGACGCCAAGCGTCTCGAGATCGCGAACGAGGCCGACAAGAAGATCTGGGAGCTCGGCCACCAGCTGCCGCTGTACCAGCTGCCCGGCGCGGTCGCGGTCAAGAGCAACGTCGCCAACTTCGGTGCCGTCGCGTACGCGAACCGTCCGTACGACTACATCACCATGGGCTTCACCGAGTGATGCAGTGACGTGCCGTTAGGCTCGTGAACGGCCCGGCGGGGGTCCTCTCCGCCGGGCCGTTTTCTTTCTGTTTGGAGCTTGTCTTGCTGCGTTCCCGGGTTCCCGCGTTGCGCTACGGCCTCACGACCACGGCGGCCGTGCTGCTGGTCTGCCTCGTGGTCGCGTCGTTGTCCTGGCTGTCCTATTTGGACGGTCGTGCCTCGCTGGCGTCGATGACCGCGCGCGATATGGGCGAGGTCGTGTCCTATTCGGACGGAGCGGTCGAGGTGCGCTGGCCCGCCGGCACCGCGCGCGTTCCTTATGAAGACGGCGATCGGGTCGTCGGCAAGCAGGCGCAGATCGCGTTCGACCCCGCCGACCCGTCGCGCGCGGTGATCCCGGGCTCGGACCTGCTGGTGTCGACCGACCGCGCTCTGGGTGGCGTGACGTTCGCGCTCGCGGTGGCGTTGCTGGTGCTGTTCGTCGGCGGCCTTCGGTTGTTCCTGGCGGTACGCGCCGCTCGTGCCGAGGCCGTGACCGTGTCGGTGCGGCGCATCCGGCTGCAGTCGGGCCTGATGGTGCGCTCGTGGCTGGAGATCGACGGCCCGGTCGAGCGTTGGCTGCCCGTCTACTACGACCCGGTGCTCGTGACGCTGCCGTCGCCCGCCGACGTGGAACTGCGCGGCGGCCGGGTCGCCGTGATCGACGGCGTGACCGTCTACCCGTCCGGCCGCCCGGTGACGAAGCACCCGCGCGGCCGCCGTCTGGACAACCCGGTGCGCCCCGACCCGGAAACCCGCGCGCCCTCGGGCCTGGTCGCCCACCTCAGGGTCGACGCGGTGTTCATCGTCCCGGCGCCGTTCGTGGGCCTGTTCTGGGCCTACCTCGACGGCACCGGTTTCACCGGCTGGATCACCGCGACCGTGATCGCCGCCGTGCTGGGCTTCTGGTGGGGCGCGTACCGGGGTTCCGACCCGTCGTAATGCTTTGCCCCTGGTGAACGACCTCCTGTCGGGAGGCCGCTATGACCCAGGTCACACTGCGCGTGCACGAGGACGGCGCCGACGACGAACGCGTCGAGCAACTCACGTCTTTCCTGCGCACCGAACTGTCCGAACTGCTCCCCGTCTCCGCTGCTCCCGGCTCGGCCCCGGACGGCGCCAAAGCCGTCGACGTGGCCGACCTCGGCACCCTCCTGGCCACGGTCGCCCAGTCCACGGTGCTGGCCGCCCTGATCAACGCCGTGTCGTCGTGGCTGGGCCAGCGCCGCGAACGTTCGGTCACCATCGAGGCCGACGGCGAGCCCCTGGAGTTGACCGGCGCCCCCACTCCTGAGGAGCTGGAACAGCGTTCCGCGTGGCTGGGCCGCCGCCTGCACCGCCACGCCCTGATCATCGCGAGCCACGTCTTCGCCGACCCGGGCCTGTCGTCGTTGCGCGCCCCGGCCCACGACGCCGCCCGCCTGAGCGAGGTCCTCGCCGACCCGCGCATCGGCGGCCTCCACGTCCGCACCCTGATCAACTCCTCGGCGGCCGAGATCAACGAGGCGGTGGAGGACTTCTTCGCCGACCGGGCCCCGGACGACCTCCTCGTCCTGCACTTCTCCGGCCACGGCGTCAAGGACGAGGCAGGCGAACTCCACTTCGCCACCTCCAGCACCAAACTCTCCCGCCTCGCGGGCACCGCGGTCTCCGCGGACTTCGTGGCCCGCCGCATGAACCGCTCCCGCTCCCGCCGAGTGGTCCTGCTCCTCGACTGCTGCTACTCCGGCGCCTTCGGCCGGGGCATGGTCGCCCGCGCAGGCGGTTCGGTGGGTTTGGAGGAACAGTTCGGCGGCAGCGGCCGGGCCGTCATCACCGCCTCGTCCGCGATGGAGTACGCCTTCGAGGGGGCCTCGGTGGCCGACGCCTCGGAGGGCGAACCGTCCGTCTTCACCTCGGCCCTGGTCGAGGGCCTCGAATCGGGCGACGCCGACCGCGACCAGGACGGCCACGTGGGCCTCGACGAACTCTACGAGTACGTCTACGACCGGGTCCGCCGCGTGACCCCGCACCAGACCCCGGGCAAGTGGATGCTGGACGTGCGAGGCGACCTCCGCATAGCCCGCCGCGCCCGCCCGGTCTCGGTGCCGTCCGCGCTCCCGTCGGAACTGCAGGAGGCCATCGACCACTCGCTGCCGGGCGTGCGGGCGGGGGCGATCCCGGAGTTGCTGCGCATGCTGACCGTCGCGCACGAGGGGCGGGCGTTGGCGGCGCGGCTGGCGTTGCGGAGGCTGGGGGAGGACGACAGCCGGATGGTGGCGTCGGCGGCGCGCGAGGCGCTGGGGGAGCCGGCGGCCGACACCGTTGCGCCACCCACGCCAGCCGCCTCCCCGACTACTTCGAAACGCTCCGCGACCCCGCCGTCGAGCGCACGGCCAGCATCCTCACCGACTTCGAAACCCGCCGCTCCGGCATCCACCTCGAAACCCGCCGCCGACCGCACTCCGCGAAAACTGTCGGTGCCGCCTGCGACGATGGGAGTGGGGGCTTCGGACTCCCCGGAGGGGGTCGAGGCCGGATCGATTCCGAAGGCGCCGCGACTCCAGCTCCCGGCCGCATTGCCGCGCCTCGTCGCGGGCTTGGCGCTGACGCTCCTGGTCATCGGCATGATGACGATCCCCGGCGGCATCCTGACCCACCTCGGCGACACCAGCCCGAACACGTTCGTCTTCGCGGCCGTCTGGCCCTGGGCACTGACCGCGGCTCTCTTCGCCCTGACCGTCCGCGACCACCCGTGGTTGCCCGGCGCCACCCTCGGCCTCCTGGCCGGCACGACCGGACTGCTCAGCGGCGGCGAAACCTTCGCCTGGATGCCCTACGCCCTGGCCGCCACCGCCCTGGCCGTGACCGCGGCGACAAGCCGGACCTGGCTGACCGCAGCCGCAGGAGTCGTGGGCGCCGCAGGCGTCTTCGTGGTTGCGTACTCAGCCCACGACCTCATGTCCATCAACGGCGACGGCGAAGACATCGCCGTCCTCACCACCGCCGCCGCCCTGACCGCCACCGCCGCCTACACCACGTGGCGCTCCCAGGAGTGGCCGCAAGCGATCGCCCCGGCCCTGCTCCTGGCAGACGCGGTCCTCGTGCTCACCGCGGAGGTCCCGCAGTACGTCACCCACGCCGCCCTGGCGGCCCTGATCGTCGTCCCCCTGGCCGCCGCGATCACCACAGCCCAAGCCCGGCTGGCCGCCTACCTGGTCATCGCGGCGGGAATCCTCGTCAGAGCCAACGACTACGTCTCCGCCACCGAACCGACGTTCACCAGCGTCGCCCACGTGGCCCTGCCGGTGGCAGCCGCGATGGCCGCCTACTTCTCCGCCTCCCGCTGAGCCGCCTTCCGCCGCTTCCCCTCGTGCATCGCCACCACCCGCGCGACGGGAATCGTGTGTCCCTCCGCGATCAGGTCGTCGGGCAACGTCTGCGGCGCGGGCATCAAGGTAGCCCAAGGGTCCCCGTCGAACCGGGTCCGCACGGTGAAGTCGGCAGGCGTCACGTCCGGCAGCGACTCCCAAGGCACCGGAAAGGAGATCGGCAACCCTTCGCGCAGCCGAGGCGAGTAGGCGGCCACCACCGTGGCTCCCCAGGAACGGGTCGAGTCCAGGAAGACCTTCCCACCCCGCTCCGCCCGGATGTAGGCCGTGGTGGCCAGGGCGGGATCGAGCTTCTCCGCCCGCACCGCCAAGGCCCGGGTGGCCGCGGCGACGTCGTCGGGCGAGTGCGCGACCAGAGGCACGAAGATGTGCACCCCCTTGGCGCCACTCGTCTTCACCACGCCGGACAGCCCGGCATCGGCCAAGGCGGCCCGCACCAGCAAAGCCGTCTGCACCACGACGTCGAACCCCGAACCCTCGGGCGGATCGATGTCCATGACCAGATGCGTCTGCACGTGGTCCTCGCCGAAGTGATCCCCGAGGTACAGCGGCACGTGGTACTCGACGGCGCGCTGGTTCGCGAACCACATCAACGTCTGCTCGTCGTCGCAGATCGCGTACTTGATCGTGCGGTGCGACGCCTCGGCCCACACGTCGACCGTCCGCACGTAGGAAGGCGTGTACTTGGGGACGTTCTTCTGCATGAACGGGTCCTGCCCGCGCAGGATCCGCCACACCGACAGCTGCCGCCCCGCCAGCACCGGCACGAACCGCGAGGCCACGAACTCCAGGTACGACACCAGGTCGCCCTTGAGCAGCCCGCCGAACAACGGCTGGTCCAAGGACGAGAACTTGAAGGAACTACTGCTCATCGGGGACCTCCAGGGAGTCGCGGGCGGCCCACTCCAGCAGCGGCTCGATCGACCACACCGCGTCGTCGATCCCGGCGTGCAGATCCCCCAGCGAAGCGAAACGAGCGGGCACGGTCGCGATGGTGAAGTCGTGCGGGTCGACGTCGGGGATCTCGGACCACAGGACAGGTGTCGACACCGTGGCTTCGGGATAGCCGCGCACCGAGTAGGCGCTCGCGATCGTGCGGTCGCGGGTGTTCTGGTTGTAGTCCACGAACACCAGGGACGGGTCGCGGTCCTTGCGCCACCAGGTCGTCTCGACGTCGTCCGGGGCGCGTCGCTCCACCTCGTGCGCGAACGCCAACGCGGCCTTCCGCACGTCCTGGAAACCGAAGTCGGGCTTGATCCGCACGTAGATGTGCAGCCCCTTGGAGCCCGACGTCTTCGGGAACCCGGTGGCGCCGAGTTCGGCCAGCACCTCCTGCACGACCAGGGCCACCCGCCGCACCCGGTCGAACGAGCAGGTCGGGCCGGGGTCGAGGTCGATGCGCCACTCGTCGGGCTTCTCGGTGTCGGCGGCGCGCGAGTTCCACGGGTGGAACTCCACAGTGGACATCTGCACCGCCCAGATCACGTCGGCGAGGTGCGTGACGCACAGTTCGTCCGCGTGGCGGTTGTAGCGCGGGAAGTGCACCCGCACGGTCCGCACCCACGGCGGTGCGCCGTGAGGAAGCCTTTTCTGGTGCACCTTTTCGCCCGTGACGCCGGACGGGAAGCGGTGCAGCATGCACGGCCGTTCCCGCAACGCGCGGACGATGCCGTCGCCGACGGACAGGTAGTACCGCGCGAGATCCAGCTTCGTCTCGCCGCGCGCCGGGAAGTAGACGCGGTCGGGGTTGGAGATCCGCACGACGCGGTCCTCCACCTCTAGCTCAACAGCCGGAGACTGGCCCATGCCCGCCACGCTAGCCGCTTCTAGGCTTTTCCTCAGCCCGAACGGTGTTTGCATCGACGCGTGGCGTCCACACTCGAGACCGGACTCTGGCTCCGCAGCCTCACCGAGGCCCCCGCGCACGCGCCGCGGCTCGTCTGCTTCCCGCACGCGGGCGGTGCGGCGAGCTGGTTCCAGCCGTTCGCTCAAGCCTTCCAGGGCCAGGCCGAACTCCTCGCCGTCCAGTACCCCGGACGGCAGGACCGCAGGTCAGAGCCGTTGATCGACGACGTCAGACGGCTGGCCGACGAGATCGCGCCGAGGCTGCCGACCGACCGCCCGCTGCACCTGTTCGGGCACAGCATGGGCGCGATGATCGCGTTCGAGGTGGCGCTGCGGCACGAACCGGACCACCTGTTCGTCTCCGGCCGTCGCGCCCCGCAGATCGTCCGCGACGACCGGGTGCACCAGCGCGACGACGCCGGGCTGATGGCCGAGGTGCGCAGGCTCGCCGGCACGAACGCGAGTGTGTTCGACGACGAGGACATCGTCCGGATGGTGCTCCCGGCGATCCGCAACGACTACCGCGCCGCCGAGACCTACCGCTACCGCCCCGGACCGGAGCTGGGCTGCCCGCTGACGGCGCTGACCGGGGACGCCGACCCCAAGGCCTCGGTGGACGAGGTCGAGCAGTGGCGCGAACGCACGACCGGAGAGTTCACGTTGAAGGTGTTCTCCGGCGGCCACTTCTACCTGTCCGACAACAGAAGTGCGGTCGCGAGCGTCATCACCGCCTCGCGGTAGTTTGGCGGTCGTGGACCTTTTTTCGCGCTCGTTGGGGGACTTGCTCGACACGGTCGAACGGCTGACCGACGAGGACTTCGGTCAGCCGTCGGGATGTGCGGGCTGGCTCGTGCGAGACCTGGTGTGCCACTTCGTGATCGACGCGCAGGACGTGCTGATCACGCTCGTGACGCCGTCGCCGGACGAGCCGACGCACGACGCTGTCACGTACTGGCAGGTGGCGCACGAACCCGCCGACGACCCGCTCTCGACGTTGATCGTCCGGCTCGCGCAGGCGTACGGAGAACCGTGGATGCTGAAGTTCCACGTCGACGACGTGGGCCGCGCGGCGCACCGAGCGGCGACGCTGGCCGCGCCCGACACCCATGTGTCCACGCAGGACATGGTGCTCACCGCGGCCGACTATCTGGGCGCCTACGTCTGGGAGTGGACGCTGCACCACCTCGACCTGGTCGCGCACCTGCCGCAGCACGCGGGTCCGTCGGACGAGGCGGTGGCCCGCTGCCGGGAGATGCTCGAACAGATCGCCGGAACCACGTTCCCCGCCGGGTTCTCCGACACCGACGTGCTGCTGGTGGGAACGGGACGGCGCGCACCGACCGAAGTGGAGCGCGCGGGCCTGGGGGAGCTGGGAATTCCGTTCGTGCTGGGGTGACGTGGATCGATAGCCTCGCTCGGTGAGTTTCACCAACCACGCGCGCCACGTTCGTGATCCCGGGTTGCCTTACCGGCACCGGGTATCAGCGTTGCGTTCGTGCGTGCAGCTGTACCGGCCGATCGGGTTCAACGCGTCGCTGACCTTCCTCGCGCTTCGGAACGGGCCGTATTACCGCGACGAAGCAGCGCTCTTGCACGCGTTGGACGACCTGTCGGCGAGCCGAGCGGGCTGGCACGCCGCGCTTCGTGAGTACGCCGTGGTGAGGACGCGGGCCAAGCGACTCGGTCAGCGAAGTCCGCGTCCCGCCGACGACAATCCCAACGGGTTCCCTCCGCTCTGGTACGGCGCGGCCCGGCCGGCGGCGCTGCACGCGCTGCGGTACTGGCGCCTGTCCCGAGAGGGCGAGGCGGAGCCCGAGGACCAGGCCCTCGCGGACGTGGAACTGTGCGTCACCGCCGCGCTGGCATCCGGCGGTCCGTTGACGCCGGAGCAACAAGAGGTGCTCGCCACCTGCACAAGCGTGCTCCACCAACGCATGAGGTCGGGCGATGGCTACGTGCAGCCTCGTGTTCGGGCATGGGATCTGCTGAAGGTCACGAGGCACGTCGAGGTGGCCGGCGGCACCACCCGGTCGGGGATCAGGACGACCTGACCTCGCGGGGGCCGTTCTCGCGGGCATTCCCTAGGCCCGGACCTCCTACCTTGGGGTTCATGAGCGAACTCCTGAGCGCCATCGAATCCGGCGACGCGGTGGCGCGGGACTTCGAGGCGCTGCCCGTGCCCGCGAGCTACCGCGCCGTCGTGGTCGAGGAGAGCGACGCCGAGATGTTCTCGGGGCTGCCGAGCCGGGAGAAGGACCCGCGGCGGTCGTTGAAGATCCGCGAGGTCGCGACACCGGAGCTCGCGCCCGGCGAGGCGCTCGTCGCCGTGATGGCGTCCGCGATCAACTACAACACGGTCTGGACGTCGATCTTCGAGCCGGTCTCGACGTTCGGGTTCCTGCGGCGGCTGGGCGGCAAGCACGCGCTGCCGTACCACGTCGTGGGCTCGGACCTGGCCGGTGTGGTGCTGCGCGTCGGTCCCGGCGTGTCGGTGTGGCGGCCGGGGGACCGGGTGGTCGCGCACTGCCTGGACGTGCCGCTGGAGCGTCCGGACGGCCACAACGACACGATGCTCGACCCGCAGCAGCGGATCTGGGGCTTCGAGACGAACTTCGGCGGCCTGGCCGACGTGGCGCTGGTGAAGGCGAACCAGCTGATGCCGAAGCCCGAGCACCTGACGTGGGAGGAGGCCGCCTCACCCGGCCTGGTCAACTCCACCGCGTACCGGCAGCTCGTGTCGACCAACGGCGGCAACATGAAGCAGGGCGACACGGTCCTGATCTGGGGCGCTTCGGGCGGACTGGGTTCGTACGCCACGCAGTTCGCGTTGAACGGCGGCGCGACCCCGGTGTGCGTCGTGTCGTCGCCGGAGAAAGCCGAGCTGTGCCGGGCGATGGGCGCCGAGCTGATCATCGACCGGTCCGCTGAGGACTACCGCTTCTGGAAGAACGAGCACGAGCAGGACCCGCGCGAGTGGAAGCGGTTCGGCGCGAAGATCCGTGAGCTGACCGGTGGCGAGGACCCCGACATCGTGTTCGAGCACCCCGGGCGGGAGACGTTCGGCGCGTCGGTGTTCGTGGCGCGCAAGGGCGGCAAGATCGTCACCTGCGCGTCCACGTCCGGGTTCATGCACCAGTACGACAACCGCTACCTGTGGATGAACCTCAAACACATCGTCTCGTCGCACTTCGCGAACTACCGCGAGGCGTGGGAGGCGAACCGCCTGGTGGCCAAGGGGAAGATCCACCCGACGCTGTCCAGGGTGTACTCGCTCGACGAGACCGGGCAGGCGGCGTTCGACGTGCACCGCAACGCCCACCAGGGCAAGGTCGGCGTGCTGTGCCTCGCTCCGTCCGAGGGGCTCGGCGTGCGCGACCACGAACTGCGCGGCAGGCACGTCGCCGCGATCAACCGGTTCCGCACCACCGGGTGACCGAGCAGTTCACCCGGTGACGGGACTCACTCGGACTCGGCTTCGAGGCGCGCCTTCTCCGCCAGGCGGGCCTCTTCTGCCTTGAACTCCTTGAAGGTGTTGCGCTCGCGGACCAGCCAGTCCGGGTTCTCTTCCTTCAGGGCGTTGATCTGCGCGGTGGTCAGCGCCTCGGTGATGCCGGCGCGCACCAGGCCGCTGGTCGAGATGCCGAGCTTCTGCGCGATCAGCTGCTTGGGGTGCGGGCCGTTGCTGCGCAGGTCCGCGAGCCACTGCGGCGGGTTGGCCTGCAGCGCGTTGAGCTCGTCGCGCGACACGACACCCGCCTGGAACTCCTCGGGAGTGGCTTCCAGGTACACGCCGAGCTTCTTCGCGGCGGTGGCGGGTTTCATGGTCTGCTCGGCCTTCATGACGCCCAAGGGTAATGCCACAGGGAGCAACGGCTGCGTCCGGTAGCCTCAGCGCGTGACCGGATCGTTCACGCTCGCGTACGTCCCAGGCGTGACGCCGGGCAAGTGGGCGGGAGTCTGGCAGGAACGCCTGCCGGAGACCCCGCTGACCCTCGTGCAGGTGACCATCGCCGAAGCCGCCTTCAGGGTGCGTTCCGGCGAGGCCGACGCCGCGCTGCTCAGGCTGCCCGGCGACCGGGAGGACCTGCACGCGATCCCGCTCTACACCGAGACCACGGTCGTCGTGTTCCCGAAGGACCACGAGTTCGCCGCGGCCGACGAACTGTCCCTTGAGGACCTCGCCGGCCACGTCCTGTGGCAGCCGCTCGACGACTCGCTCGGCTGGGACGAGCTCCCGGGTCAGGCGCCGGTCGAACGGCCGGAGACCACCGCGGACGCCATCCAGATCGTGGCGGCGGGCGTCGGGATGCTCGTCGTGCCGCAGTCGCTCGCGCGGCTGCACCACCGCAAGGACCTGAAGTACGTGCCGCTGACGGACGCGCCGCAGTCCCGCGTCGCGCTGTCGTTCCCGATCCGCGACGAGAACCCCGACCTCGTCGAGCACCTGATCGGCATCGTCCGCGGCCGCTCGGTCAACAGCACCCGCGGTCCCGCGCCCGAGCAAGCCAAGCAGGCCAAGCAGAAGCAGGCGCCCAAGCAGCAGCAGCGGCGGGGGCCCGCACCGGCGCAGAAGAAGCAGCCCGCCAAGCGCGCGAAGCCCCGCCGCGGCCGCTAGCCGGTCCACGGGCGCCGGGACTCCAGGAGAAAACCTAGAGCCGACGCGCAGTGCGTTGTGAGGGCTGGGCTCTCCTGCGACGCTCGGTGCCGACCCGTCATGCCCGCGTTTCTGGGGAACGCGGTGGTGCCTCGACCGCACCCGCCGCGCCGCGGCACGACGGATTCTCGGCGAGAGGTACGAGATCATGACCGGGACGTCTGACAGCGGTGTGACCGGGGCGAGGCTCGCGGGCCTGCTCGAGCGGGACGACCAGTGGGCCGCCCTGGAGACGGCGCTGGCCGACTCCCTGTCAGGATCCGGAAGGGTCGCCCTGCTCGCCGGCCCGGTCGCCTCCGGCAAGACCGAGCTGCTGCACGCGTTCGGCGAGGCCTGCGGCGTGCCGTTCGTGACGGCGACCTGCTCGGCGTTCGAACGCGACCTGCCGCTGGGCGTGGCGAGTCAGCTCTTCCACCCGCTGGACGTGCCCGAGTCGGTGGGGGACCTGCTGGACGTCGCCGCCCGCGCCGCGGACGGCCCCACCGCGCACCAGCTGCACGCGCTTTGCCTGGCGTTGCTGGACTTGGTGGCCGACACGCCGCTGGTGATCGGCATCGACGACGTGCAGCACGCCGACCCCGCGTCGTTGCACTGGCTGCTCTACCTGATTCGCCGGCTGGGGCAGGCGAAGGTGTTGCTGGTGCTGAGCGAGACCGCGTCGCCGCGGGCCGCGCACACCGCTCTGCACACGGAGTTGTTGCGGCATCCGCATTGCCGGGAGGTCCGGCTGGCGCCGCTGGAGTCCGTGGACGTCCTGTTCGAGTCCGGTGCCGACGAGGCGATGGCGTTGTCCGGCGGCAATCCGTTGCTGGTGCGGGCGTTGCTGGAGGACCAACGGCTGGGCAAGCCGCGCGACGACGGCGCTTTGGTGATCGGACCCGGTTATCGGCGTGCCCTGGTCAGCTGTCTGCATCGCAGTGAGCACCACGTGTTGCCCGTGGCGCGGGCTTTGGCCGTGACCGGGGAACAGGCCACAGTGGACTCTCTGGGGCGACTGGCCCGTGCCGACGCCGAGACCGTGGCGTCCGCGCTGGACGTGATGAACCAGGCCGGGTTGCTGGTGGACGGCTGGTTCCGCGATCCCGCCGCCAGAGACGCGGTGCTGGACGATCTGTCCACTCAGGACCGCAAGGAGATGTACCTCGGCGCGGCCTTGCTGCTGCACGACGAAGGCGCGCCCGCGACCGAGGTCGCTCCCTACCTGATGATGGCCGACCACTCCGAGAACCCCTGGATGGTGCCGGTCTTCGAGGAGGCAGCCGAACACTCGTTGCGCGACGAGCAGGTCGACACCGCGCTGCGCTACCTGGAACTGGCCCACCGGGCGTGCGTGGACGTCCACCGGCGGGCGGCGATCGCGGCGAAGCTGATGCGCGTCGAGTGGCGGGTCAACCCGTCGGCCGCAGGGCGCCGGCTCGGTGCCGTGGTGCCGGCGCTGAGGTCCGGTCAGCTCTCCGACCACGACGCGACGTCGCTGGTGCAGCCGATGCTGTGGAACGGCCAGGTCGACGAGGCCACCGAGGCGCTGGACCGGGTGCGCCGGGCGTCGTCCGCGGGCGCCGGCACGCGGGCGATGGAGCTGTGGCTGGCGTGCTCGCACCCGGCGCTGGCCCGGCGCACCTCCCGCCCCGACGCGGCGAAGACCCGGACCGTGAGCCTGACCTCCGGCCCGACGCTGAAGGCCGTCACGGCCCTGGCGAGCGTGCTGACCTGCGGCAACAACGCCGGGGCCGCCACCGACGCCGAGCACGTGCTGCAGGCGGCGCGGCCGTCGGACTCCGGCTGGTGGGGACCGGAGTCGGCGATGGTCGCGTTGCAGGCGCTGGTGTACGCGGACCGGCTCGACGTCGCCGCGCAGTGGTGCGACAGGCTGCTCGACGAGGCCCAGGCCAAGAACCTCGCGGTGGCCAGGGCGTTCTTCTCCTGCGTGCGGGCCGAGGTGTCGCTCCGCCGCGGCGACCTGACGTCGGCCTTCGACCACGCGCAGAACGCCCTGGACCTCATGCCCGCCGGCGGGTGGGGCGTCGCGGTGGGGATGCCGCTGGGGATCCTGATCGCCGCGGCCACCAGGATGGGACGGCACGACGACGCGGCCTCGTTCCTGGAGCAGCCGGTGCCCGAGGCGACGTTCCAGTCGCGCTACGGCCTGCACTACCTGCACGCGCGCGGCCACCACTACCTGGCCACCTCCCGGCACTACGCGGCGGTGGCCGACTTCCTGTCCTGCGGCGAGCTGATGACCTCGTGGGGCGTGGACCAGCCGGGCCTCGTGCCGTGGCGCACGTCGGCCGCCGAGGCCTGGCTGTCGCACGGTGCCAACCGCGACGAGGCGAAGCGGCTGATCACCGAGCAGCTGGCCCGCCTCGGACCCGACGCGTCGCGCACTCGGGGCGTGGCGCTGCGCTTGCTGGCGGCCACGAACCAGCCGCACAACAGGCCGCGGCTGCTGCAGGACGCGGTGGCGATCCTGGAGGAGCACGGGGACCAGTACGAACTGGCGCGGGCCCTGGCCGACCTGTCCAAGGCGCACCAGGCCCTGCGGGAACACCGGCGGGCCTGGACGGTGGCGCGGCGGGCCTGGCACGTGGCGAACGTCTGCGACGCGGCGGAGCTGTGCGAGGAGCTGCTGCCGTCGCGGGCCAAGGCCGACGAGGACGCGGCGGTGGACGAGAAGCCCGTGGACCCGATCGCGACGCTGACCGTCGCGGAACGGCGGGTGGCGGCGCTGGCCGCCATCGGGTACACGAACCGGGAGATCGCGTCGAAGCTGTACATCACGGCGTCGACGATCGAGCAGCACCTGACGCGGGTGTACCGGAAGCTGAACGTGAAGTACCGCAGGGACTTGCCGGCGGACCTGCACTCGTACCTGCCGAGCACCGCCTGATTCCATCCGCGATGGATACCTGATCCGAACGGGTGGATGCCGTGCGGTGGTCGCAGTTCCGGCCCGCTGCAGTCCGCTGCCCGATCGGGCAGGAAGACGCGGCCGCTCCACTCCGCCAGGGCAATCCTCGGCGGGAATCCCCGTCGGCTTCACCAGCGCCCCCAGGAAAGGGCCGACGCCACGAGGGGTCGAATCTGGCTGTCCCCTGCCAGACTCGTGCGGTCGAAAGCGCTGTGCGGCAAGGCATCGACGCGGTCCTCAAAACCTGGTGCGATCATCGTCACCGCCCCGGCGAGGCTTTCCGTCCCGGACTGTGAGAACGTGACCAGCCGTCTGCGCGACGTCATCGGGTGCATTTCTCCGAACCGGCGCGCTGGTGAAGTGGCTGCGCAGGACCGGTGTCCCGCCATCCGTTGGGAACGCTCACCTTTCTCGGTGCGATTGGGTCTCGACCTCTCCCGAACGATTCCCGGGACGCTCCCCGCCGCGTCACAGACCTGTCAGGCAACGTCCGCCGAGGAACTGCACCGGCAAGATCACCGCCGGCGAACTCGGGCACAAGACGGGCAGCGGGGACGAGCCCGCGAACAATGGGAAAGTGAGTGATTCCCCGAGCTTGAAATGCCGTACAACGGCATGTGGCAGCACGTGGTTCGGACGAGCAGAAGGGGAGCCATTGCCGATGACCGAGGAGATCGGCACGGGAGGGCGACATGTGGCGATCTTCGCCAATCCCGCGCAGGGACAGGCGCTGCCCGCGCTCGCGGTGATCGAGGAACTGGTGCGGCGCGGCTACCGCGTCACCTACGCCACCTCGTCCGAGGTCGCCGGTCGTCTCGCGCTGAGCGAGGCGACCGAGGGCAGGTGGGACGTGGTGGGCTTCCTCGACGACAGCTCGTCGCCGATCTCGCTGGCACGCGGGTACTTCGCGGGTGACCTGCCGGACCTGGTCGTCTACGAGGCCACCGCGGCCGAGGTCGCGCGCGCCGCCGCCGGGACGGGAGAGGGACCGCCGGACGACGACTTCGTCGACACGGCGTTCGGTGAGTTCCTGACGCGGTTCGGACTCATGTTTCTTCCGGAGAAACCGGGCCTCTACCGGGTTGTGCCCGGCCGCGCGGTGGCGTATTAGTTCACTGACTGGAACCGGCGGTGATTCGCCAGCGGCACAAGGCGAAACACCGCGCCTGACTTTGCCACTTGCCACGCGGAGTTTGCGGTCCTGTCACCTGAGGCATTTATCCTGAGGACCTGGGTCATTCTTCGAGTCTGAGGTGGTAGGCGGTGGACGAGCAGCCGGAGCTCATCGGGCGTGAGAGCGTGCTCACCGCTGTGGCGCACCAGACCACCGCCGCCCGCCGGGGCCGGGGTGCGCGGGCCGTGCTCGTGCGCGGTGGCCGCGGCTGTGGCAAGTCCGCTGTGCTGCGCCAGGTCGCCGCTACCGAGACGAAGGCCGGGACCACGGTGCTGAGCGCGGGCGGGCGCGGCGAACGCCGGCCGCTCGCCGTCGCGCGGAGACTGCTCTCCCAGGCCGGGCTGCGGGTGCCGGAACTCACCGACCCGTCCGCCGCCACCTTCCACCGCGTGTACCGGGCCATGTGGCGCGACGTGGTGGCGTTGGCGCAACGCTCGCCCGTCTGCCTCGTCCTCGACGACCTGGACGCGTGCGACGACGCGACCGTGCACTGGGCCGACTTCGTGGTCCGCAGGCTCGGCGACGAACCGGTCAGTCTGGTGCTGTCCCACAACCGCGCGGTGCAGGCCGATCTCGCCAGCGCGCACGTGGTGGACCTGCCGCCGCTCACCGCGCCGCAGGTCGTCGACATGATCTCCACGACCCTGAACTTCCCGCCGGACGCCGTGTTCACGAGCCTGTGCCTCGAACTTTCCGGCGGCGTCCCGAGCCACCTCACGACCGTGCTCGCCGACTTCCGCGCCGCCCAGGCGTTGCGCCAGGAGTCCGTCGAGCTCGTCGCCGCCCGGCGGTTGCGCGACCAGCCCGCCCACCTGCGCGCCATCGCCACCGCGCTCGTCGTCGTGGACCGCGAGGAACTCGTCGGCCCGCTCGCCGGGGTGTCCGAGCGCGTCGCCGAGAACGGCATCTCCGCGCTGCGCCGCCAGCACCTGCTGGGCGACGGCCTGCCCGAGCACGTCCGCGCCTGGTACCGGGCGGGCGTGCTCGACGTGCTCGACCCGGCCGAGGTCGTCGACCTGCGGCACCGCGCGGCCGTCGTGCTCGACGAGTCCGGGCACGACGCGCGGGCGGTCGCGGACCAGCTCGTGCTCCTGCCCGCCGTCGACGCGCCGTGGATGTCGCAGGTCCTGCACGAGGCTGCGGCGGGCGGTCAGCCGCAGGACGCGTCGAGGTACCTGCGCCGGCTGGTGGAGCTCCACCCGGACGACATCGAACTGCGGGTGAACCTCGCGACCGAGCTGTCCCGGCACGACCCCGCCCAGGCGTGCGAACACCTGGCCGCCGCGTTCCACCGCACCTCCGACCCGGACCTGAGGGCCGCCGTCGCCGTCAAGCACGCGCTGACCGGCCGGACGCGCACGTTCCTGCGCCTGGCCCGCGATCCCGCGCTGCCCCAGGACCTCACCACGCTGCTCGACGCCGTGCAGCTGTCGATCGACCTCGACGACGCGCACACCGCCGCGGCCGCCGCGACGAAAGCCGCGCCACCGCCCGCGCACGACACGACCGCCCAGCGCTGCCTGCTCGGTGTCGTCGCGGAGGCCACCATGCGCCGCGGCGGTGAGGTGCACGAGGCCGTGGGCTACGCCCAGGCCGCGCTCGCCGACGCCGAGGCGCTGAGCGACTGGTCGATGCTGTCCGCCGCGACCGTCCTGCGCACGGCCGGGCACACCGCGGACGCGCTCGCCGTCCTCGACCGGGCCGTGGACGCCTTCTCCCACAACGGGGACTCGCTGGCGCTGTGCCGCTCGCTGCACCAGCGGGCGCTCGCCCACCTGGCGCTCGGCGATCTCCAGCGGGCCACCGGGGACGCGGTGGCGGCGGTCCAGGCCGTCCGCGACGGCGCCTGGGAGCTGCCCCAGGCAACGATCCTGCTGGCCTGGTTGTCGGTGCAGACCGGCGACACCCTGCTCGCGGAGCGGCTGCTCGGCGAGATCGACGAGGACGACATCCGGCACCTGACGCCGGCCCACCACGAGTACCTGCGCACGTCCGCCTGGCTCGCGTACACGCAGGGCGACCTCGCGGTGGCGGCGGAACGGATGGCGGCCTGCCAGACGGTGCTGACGGCCGTCGGCCTGAGCGACCCCACCGCGTTGCCGTCGTGGATCGACGTCGTCCAGGTCCTGACCGAGGCGGGCCACGACGCGTCGGCCGCCGTGCGCGAGGTGGACCGGCTCGCCAAGGGGTGGCCGTCCCGCGAGGCAGCCGCGTTCTCGCTGCTGGCCAGGGCGTACACGACGAAGGGGCACGGCGCGCTGGACATGGCGAAGGCCGCCTCGGACGGGTTCGCCGCCGTGCCGTCGCTGCTCCAGCAGGCGCGCACCGAACTGCTGCTCGGCACGCTGCACACCGAGTTCGACCAGCCCAAGCAGGCTCGCACGCACCTGCGCGCGGCCGTCGGGCTCGCGTTGCGGGCGGGCAGCCGTCCCCTCGCGGACTCCGCCAGGACGTTGCTGCTCGGCGTCGGCGGGCGGATGCGCGTGCCGTCCACTGTGGATGGACTGGCGGCGCTGACCGCGAGCGAGCGCAAGGTCCTGGAGCTGGCCGCGTCCGGCGCGACGAACCGGGCCATCGCCGAACATCTGTCGGTGACGCTGCGGACTGTCGAGGTGCACCTGACCCGGGCGTACCGCAAACTCGGCATCTCCAGCCGTGCGGAGCTGGCGGACCACCTGGCCTCGTGATGACGCTGCTCGAACGCGCCGACGACCTGCGCCTGCTCACCGGCGCCCTCGATCGCGTGCGCGCGGGCAGCGGCGACCGGATCGTCATCGCCGGGCCGCTCGGGTCCGGGAAGTCCGCGCTGCTCGCTGCCGTGGCGGACCGGGCGGAGGGCTGCCACGTCCTCACCGCCACGTGTTCGTTGCTGGAGCGGGACTTCGCGTTCGGCGTCGCGCGCCAGCTGTTCGACCCGGCGCTGGCCGGTGGCTGCGCGGATCTGCTCACCGGTCCCGCCGGGCTCGCGCGGCCGGTGTTCGAGGAGGACACGGCGGCCGACTCGGCGTTCGCGGTGCAGGACGCGGCGAACACCGGTCTGATCGCGCTGACCCGCGCGTTGAGCGCGCACCGGCCGGTGCTGCTGCTGATCGACGACCTCCAGTGGGCCGACGAACCGTCCCGGCGGTGGCTCGTCGCGTTGTCGGCGACCCTGCACGACCACCCGATCCTGCTCGTCGTCGCCACCCGCGACGTCGAGAGCGACCTCTTCCAGGGCTCGGTGATCCGGCCGGAACCGTTGTCGCTCGCCGCCATCGCGACGCTGGTCGAGCAGCGGACCGGCCGCCGTCCCGACGACGAGTTCGTGGCCGCCTGCCACGCGGTCACCGACGGCAGCCCGATGTTCCTGCGCGCGGTGCTCCAGCACATCACCAGCCCGGCCGCCGACCAGGTGCCGCACGTCCTCGAACTGCGGCCCGCCCGGCTGCGCGAACGACTGGTGCGCGACCTCGCCGCGCAGCCGAAGGACGCGCAGGACTTCGCGCGGGCGGTGGCCGTGCTCGGCGACGACGACCTGGCCGGGCGGCTCGCCGGGCTCACCGAGGCGCAGGCGGTGCAGGCGCAACGGGTGCTCGACCAGGCCGGGCTCGTGCTGCGCCGACCGGTGATCAGGGACGCGATCGAGGAGTCGATGCCGGTCGCCGAACGCGAGGACTGGCAGCGCCGGGCCGTGAAGGTGTTGCACGACTGCGGAAGGCCCGCCGAACAGGTCGCCGGGCGGCTGCTCGCGGCCAGTTCCGTGCACGGGCAGTGGGCCGTCGAGACGCTCGGCGAGGCCGCCGCGACCGCGCTGCGCCGGGGCGCTCCCGAGGTGGCCGCGCGGTACCTGCGGCGGGCGCTGCGGGACGTGCCCGCGGAGTCCGAGCAACGCGCCCGGCTGCTCGTCGACCTCGCGACCGCGGAACGGTTCTTCGACCCGGCGGCGTCCGTCCGGCACATCACGGCCGCCGTGCCGCTGTTCCGGACGGTCGAGGAACGGGCCGCCGCGCTCGTGCGGATCGCGCCGACCGCGCTCGGGTCCGCGCCCCGGCCCGTGCGCGACCTGATCGACGACGTCGCCGCGAGCCTCGGCCACGACCAGGAACTCGCGTACCGGCTGGAGGCGCGGCAGCGGTACGCGTGGCATTCCGATCCCGCGCTGCTCGCCGACTCCGCCCGGCGCCTCCAGCAGATCGGCGGCACGACCCCCGGCGAACGCGAACTCCAGATCGTGCTGCTCGAAGCCGCCATGCTCACCGCGCTGCTGCCCGCGCAGCAGGTCGCGGACATCGCGCTGGCCGTGCTGAAGCAGGAACCACCGCATCCCCGGCAGATGCACACCGCGCTGCCGCTGCTCATCAAGGTGCTCGCCACCGCGGACGCCGCCGCCGAGACCGTGCCGTGGCTCGAGGAGGCGTTCGCGCAGGCCAGTGGCAGCGTCGAACAGGCGTTGATCCTCGCGCAGCAGTCGTTCGTGCAGATGCACCTCGGCCGGCCGGGGGAGGCGCACGCGGCGGCCGAACGCGCGGTCGACCTCGCCGTGCTCGACTGGCGCGGCGACACCACGACGGCCGCTGTCGGGCTCATGGCCGTCGCGATCGACCTGCGCGAACCCCACCTGATCGCGCGGCTCGTCGAGTCCCGGCCCGATCGCGACGAACCGCCGGGCGTCGAGGCCGTCTACCGGATGCTGCACGCGGCGGGCGCGGCCACCGCGGGCGACTACCGGCAGGCGCTCGACCACCTGCTCGACTGCGGGCGCGTGTTCGACGCCATCGGCTGGCGAAACCCCGTGCTGCTGCCGTGGTGCGTGCTGACCGCACGGCTGCACGCGCAGCTCGGCGATCTGCCGGCCGCCCAGGACGTCGCCGCGCAGGCCTGGGAACGGGCCGTGGAATGGGGCGCGCCGATCGGCATCGGACGCGCGTTGTGCATGCTCGGCCGCTACACGCCCGGCGCCGAAGGGCTCGGCATGGTGCGTGAGGCCGTGGAGATCCTGCACGCGAACCCGTTCGAACGGGCCAAGACGTTGCTCCAGCTCGGTGCGCGCGAACGGGCCGATGGCACGGCGTCGGGGCAGCAGCACCTTCGACTGGCGTATCAACTCGCGGTGGAGAGCGGCGCGGAAAGGCTCGCGTCTCGAATCGCGCGGGAACTCGACGGTAATTCGCCCGGCATGGTGGTGGTACTGACCCGCGCCGAGTACAAAGTGGCGCGACTCGTCGTCAGCGGGCTCACCAACCCGGAAATAGCGCAGGAGCTCGCCGTGACGTCCCGCGCGGTCGAGAAGCACCTCACCAACTCGTTCCGCAAGCTCGGCATTCGCCGCCGGACGGAACTGGCGGGCGCACTCGCGCGGGCCTGTCCGCCATCTGCTTAACCCGGACGCAACATCTACGAGTTTTCTGTGCGTCCATCCGTCATAGTTGAGTTGCACCTCAGTTACCGCGCTGTGGCGTCTCGATCGGCCGTCTGGCCATCGTCGCAGCTCAGGACCGGTATCGAGGCATCAGGTGAGACGCACCCGAAACGTCGTACCGAAAGACGCGGACACCTCCCCGAACCCCTGCCCCACGCCCACCACAACATCGGGGCACAACCCTCCAAGCTCGGTGACCCGGCTCGCTGACTCTTCCTACGATTCACTCCATCGAGGTCGAAATCGAGAAATAGTCCTAGATCACCTCGAGCCGCCTCAAGTTTCTCTTCCGCCCGTCCGGCCGCACCGCGGACGCGGAATTGCCGAGTTCGTCGCGATCGAGAGGGAATCAGTCCGATGTACACCGCTGCCGCAGGCCCGTTCGTCACTGACCGCACCGCCGGCGTTCCGGACGCCGACGTGTTCCGCTCCCTGCTCGAACGCTCCGGACTCTGCCTCGCCCGGCTCGACCTCCAGCTGCGCGTGGTCGAGGCGAACGACGACTTCGTGAAGCAGTTCGGCCACTCCCGCGAGTCGCTGCTCGGCACCAGCTTCTACGAGCTGCTGCACCCCGGCGTGCACGGCCCGATGCGCAAGCAGTTCGACCGCCTCGTCGACGGCCACCGCCAGCGCTTCGTCGAGCACCTCGCCGGCATCGGCCCGCACCACGCCGTCTTCACCGGCGACATCACCGGCATCGCCGTCCACGACGTGCACGGCGACCTGGTGCAGTTCGTCGTCGTCGTGAACCCGGAGAAGGCCGAGCAGCCCAACGCCGTCGTCGTCGACCGCAACCGCATCCTCACCGAGCTCGACGCCCGCATCCTCGAGGGCATCGCCACCGGCGTCTCGACCGTGCGCCTCGCGTCGCGCCTCTTCCTGTCGCGGCAGGGCGTCGAGTACCACGTCGGCACCATGCTGAAGAAGCTCAAGGCCCCCAACCGCGCCGCCCTGGTGTCCCGCGCCTACAGCCTGGGCGTGCTGAGCGTCGCCAGCTGGCCGCCGGTCGTCTCCGCCGACTACATCAAGTAAGGCCCGCAACCTGGTGTTTCCCCGCTGCTTCCGGCCGGAGGCGCGGGCGGACGGATGGTGAGGAAGGTCGGAGAATGCGTGCAGCGGTGGTCGCTGGACTCGGGTCGTGGCTTCCGCCGCGGGTGGTCACCAACGACGAGCTGATCGCGAGGCTCGACACGACCGACGAGTGGATCCGGTCCCGGATCGGGGTCGTCACCCGGCACGTGATCGAGCCGGGCGCGGCCACCTCCGACCTGTCGGTCGAGGCGGCGCGACGGGCGTTGCGGTCGGCGGGGGTGCCCGGCGTGGGTGGCGTGATCCTCGCGACCACGACGCCCGACCGGCCGTGTCCCGCGACGGCGCCGGAGATCGCGTCCCGGCTCGGGCTGATCGACGTGCCCGCGTTCGACATCGCCGCCGTGTGCACGGGTTTCGTGTACGGGCTGGGCGTCGGCGCCGGGCTGATCACGGCCGGCATCGCGGACAGCCTGCTGGTCGTCGGCGGCGACGCCTACTCGACGATCCTCAACCCCCAGGACCGCACCACGTCCGTCATCTTCGGCGACGGCGCGGGCGCGGTGGTGCTGCGGGCCGGGTCCCCGGACGAACCGGGCGCGCTCGGACCGTTCGACCTCGGTTCGGACGGCCGGCTGGCCGACCTGATCACCGTGCGGGCCGGCGGGTCGCGGCAGCGGTCCTCCCGTGACGTCGTGCCCCCGCCCGGCGACGAGTTCTTCCAGATGGAAGGCCGCCAGGTCTTCGCGAACGCCGTCGCCCGCATGTCGGAGGCGTCGCGCAACGCCGTCAAGCGGCAGGGCTGGGCCGCGTCCGAGGTGGACAGGGTGATCGCGCACCAGGCGAACGTCCGCATCCTCGACGCGGTGTCGGCCGAGCTCGACGTGCCGCGCGACAGGTTCGTCTCCAACATCACCGACGTCGGCAACACCTCCGCCGCGTCGATCCCGCTGGCCCTCGCGCACGGCGTGCGGACGGGTGAGCTGCGCGCCGGGCAGAAGGTGCTGCTGACGGCGTTCGGCGGCGGCCTCACCTGGGGCGCCACGACGCTGGTGTGGCCGGAGCTGAGCCTGGCGGAGTGAGCACGGACTGAGTACGTGGAACGGCCGGGAGGGCAGTCCTCCCGGCCGTTGTTGTTTTCCGGTGGGGGTCAGCGCTGCGCGGGCACCGCGGGCATGCCCACGCGGACCCGGCGGGCGAGCTGGGCCGGGGCGGTGAGGAAGATGCTCTTGCGCTCGATCGCGATCCACCCGCGTTGGGCGAAGTCCGCGAGCGTCTTGTTGACGGTGTCGCGGCGCGCCCCGATGTACTGACCGAGTTCCTCCTGGGTGAGGTCCTCGATCATCAACGGCGCGGTGCGGCGGTCCGTCGAGAACCGTCCCGCGAGGCGCAGCAACGCTTTCGCGATCCGCGCGGGGGCGTCCAGTTGCACGACGTCCATGCGCATCTGGTGCGACTCGCGCTGGCGGCGGGCGACGCAGCCCAGCAGCCGTTCGGTGATCTCCGGGCACAGCGCGAGCCACTTCGTGAGGTCGGTGCGCGCGATCCGGCCCGCCTTCACGTCGGTGAGCGCGACCGTCGTCGTCACCGACGGCGCCGCGTCGAACAGGGTCGGTTCCACCAGCAGGTCGCCGGGGCAGTGGAAGTCGAGCACGAGTTCGCGGCCGTCGGGGGAGGTGCAGCACGTCTTGGCCTTGCCCGAGCGCAGCACGTACAGGTGCTCGGTGGGGGCGCCGAGCCGCAGCAGCACGTCGCCGCGGCCGAACTCGACGGGGTCCAGCGCCTGCACGAACTGGCGCCACGCCTCGGAGGAGGGGGCGAGGATCGGCGGCCGCGCCGGGGCGAGCAGCTGAGGTGCCATGCACCGACGCTATTGCTGGCGGCACTGGCGTTGCGCTGGACAACGCTGGGCGTTTCCCCACTGCTTCCGCTGGAACCCTTGCCTGAGGTGAGAGAGGGGAGCGCCCGTGCCGTTCGACGTCAATCTCCTGCTGCACGAGGAGTTCCTCACCGTCTACCGCGCCGCCGCCGCGGCCGCCGACGGCTGGGAGTCCGCCGCCGTCATGGCCGCGCACCGCGTCGGCGCCCGACTGCGGGCCGCGAAAACACCTGTCTCCCAGGTGGTCGCGGCCTTGCGGGACACCGACAGGGCGCTCACCGAGGCCGTGCTCGACGCCGGTGGTGACGCCCGTGCCGTCGCCGCCGCCGGAACCGCGCTGGCCGCCGAGCTGATGTCCGCGTTCTGCGTGGGCGAGGACGGGCTCGCGGACGCGGTCCTCGCCGGGGACGCGCCGGACTCCGCCGCTGCGTGCTATTCGGTCGTTTCGGTGCGCGGAACCTTGGCAGAGAGGGTGGTAAGCGCTTTCCGTCGACGTGGGACGGTGCTGCTCTCCTCGTCCGGTCACGTGCTGCTGCCGGTCGCCGAACCCGTCGCGCTCGCCGCGTGCCGGGACGTGTGCGCCGAGCTCGGCGGCGAGGTGTGGTTGTGCGTCGCCGAACGGCCGGCAGCGCGCGTTCCGCTGGCGCGCAAGGAGGTCGACGAGATCGACGCGCTGGTGGCGTCGCTCGGGAGGCCGCCCGGTGTGTACCGGATCGACGACGTGCTGTTCGAGAGCGCGCTGACGGACACACCGGAGGTGCGGGAGGAACTGGACAGGGTCGTCGCGCCGTTGCTGGCGAACCCCGTTCTGGTGGACACGGTGCTGGCGCTGCTGGAGGCCGACGGCAACCGGGCGTCAGCTGTCAGGAAGCTGTTCATCCACCGCAGCACCATCGACTACCGGCTCTGGCAGGTCGAGCAGCTCACCGGACTCAGCCCGGTCAACCCGCGTGACCTCGCCGTTCTCGGCACGGCGATCAGCACGAGCCGCGCGCACGCCCGGGGTTGACCGGAACAGTCGATCTTGGCCAACGTCAAGCCTCCCTCAAGCCCGCTGTGCCGACTGTCGACAGTTCCCTAGCGTTTCGGTGGGACGACCACAGCGACACCCGAGGAGGCGACGCGTGACCACCGTGCTGGACAGCGGGCTGCTGGGCGATGTGCTGCTGAGAGACGCGCTGCGGGACATCCTCGCCCCGTTCGACCTCCCACCCGTCGAGGACGTGGCGGCCCGCCGGGAGCTCGCCGAATCCCTGCTCTCCGGGCAGGACAACGGGAGTGTCGACGGACTGGCGCTGTCGTACGCGGTGATCGCGTACTGCGCGTCCACAGAGGACACTGCGGCTCTGGTCGTGGAAGCGTTGCGCGGCAACCACGACGCACTCGTGCTGGACGGCGCGCGCGGCGGGTACGCGTTGCTGCCGTGCGCGCAGGACGACCACACCGCGCTGGCCGGCGCACTGCACGACCAGGTGGGCGCGGACGTCTGGCTGGCCGTGACCTGGGCTCCCCGGCACGACATCGCCACCGCCCGCGCGACGGCCGAGGACGTTCTGCGGATCGCGTCCGGCCGCGCGCCCGGCGTCTACGAACTGCGGAACGTGCTGGCGGACTTCGCGGTGCTGCGCCAGGCGCACGTCGCCGCGCGGCTGGCCCGGATGATCGAACCCTTGGTGGCGCAGCCCGCGTTGCTCGACGCGCTGCGGGCGTTCATCGCGGAGGACGGCAACCGCACGGCCGCGGCGCGCACGCTCGACGTCCACCGCAGCACCCTGGACCACCGCCTGCGGCTGATCGAACGGCTCACCGGCTGCCGTCCGACCTCGCCGCGGGCGTTGCTGACGCTGAGCGTCGCGCTCACCGCTCACTCAGCGCCGGAAGTACCGCTGCCGCGCACTCACTGACCGTGCTGGGCCGCGACCTGCTCGCGCAGCCGGTCCTCCTGCGCCTGGATCTCCGGGGTCAGCGCGTCGCCGAACGCCTCCGGGCCGTGGATCTGGCGGATCTCGACCTCGCCCTCGGAGAACGGCGCCTTCTTCAGCCACTCCACGGCGTCCTGCAGGCTCGGCAGCTCCCAGATCCAGAAGCCCGCGATGAGTTCCTTGGCCTCGGCGAACGGACCGTCGATGACCGTCGTCGCACCCTTGCCGTCGAACGCGACCCGCGCGCCCTTCGCACTCGGGTAGAGGCCGTCACCCGCGAGCATCACACCGGCCTTGACCAGCTCCTCGTTGTAGTTGCCCATCTCGGTGAGCTCCTCGGTCGTCGGCATCCTGCCGCTCTCGGAGTCCTCGTTGGCCTTGACGATGACCATGAACCGCATCTCGATCTCCTTCGTGTCCGGTGCGTTTCTACCCACGCGTCGATCGGGGTCCCCGCTGTTTCGACCGGCTCGCGGGAATTGTGACCGGCGTCACAGGGTTAGTGTTGGAGGTATGCGCGAAGACGTGGACTGGATCCTCGAGAACTGCCAGGTCTGGGCCGTCGTGGGGCTCTCGGACAACCCGTCGCGGGCGGCGCACGGCGTGGCGAGGTTCCTCCAGGAGCGCGGCAGGAAGATCGTGCCGGTGCACCCGTCCGCGCCGACCGTGCACGGTGAGCAGGGGTACGCGACGCTCGCCGACATCCCGTTCCCGGTCGACGTCGTGGACGTGTTCCGCCGCTCGGAGGACGCGGGCCAGTTCGCCGACGAGGCCGTGGCGATCGGCGCGAAGGCCGTGTGGTTCCAGCTCGGCGTCGTCGACCACGCCGCGTACGCACGTGCCCGTGCGGCCGGACTACGCATGGTGATGGACACCTGTCCCGCGATTGAGTGGCGCTCCCGTTGAACAAGTAGCTAACCTGCTCTGGTCTTACCCGGACACCTGGGGGTTCTGGGGGACATCAGCCTGGGGGGCTCGATTTCGCATGCTCGTAGACATCACCGCGCTGCGGTCCGCTGACTCGCCGCGGCTGCGCGGCCACAACGACGACTTCATCCGGTCGCTCGCGTCGTCCGGCGCCCACCTGCCGCCGATCGTGGTGCACCGCCCGACGATGAAGGTCGTCGACGGCACCCACCGCCTCAAGGCCGCCGTGCTGCGCGGCTGCCGCGCCGTCGAGGTGGAATACGTCGACGGACCGGCAGAAGACGTGTTCGGCCTGTCCGTGTCGCTCAACCTCTCGACTCTCTCGACCGCCGACCGCGAGGCCGCCGCCCGCCGCCTGCTGCGCTCGCACCCGCAGTGGTCGGACCGCGCGATCGCCGCCGCCACCGGCCTCGCGGCCAAGTCCGTCGGCGTGCTGCGCCGCGCCGTCGGCGGCCAGGCGCCGGTGCGGATCGGCCGCGACGGCAAGATCCGCCCGGTGAACTCCGCCGCAGGCCGTCGCCTGGCGGGCCGGATGGTCGAGGAACGCCCCGACGCGTCGTTGCGCGACATCGCCCGCGCCGCGGGGGTGTCACCCGGCACCGTGCGGGACGTGCGGCGGCGGTTGAGCATGGGGCTCGATCCCGTGCCGGAGCGGATGCGCGCGGCCGAACGCGCCGAGGCCGTGCTGCCCTCGCCCCGCGGCGAGATCCGGGACCCGGACGCGACGCTGCCGATCCTGCGGCGCGATCCGTCGTTGCGGTTCAACGAACACGGGCGGCTGGTGCTGCGCTGGCTCGAGGCGCACGCCGTGTCGCAGGGGGAGTGGGCGACCGTCGTGTCCGGGGTGCCGTCGCACTGCCGGGAACTGGTGGCGGACATGGCACGCGGGTGCGCGGAGGCCTGGGTGGAGATGGCGGAGGCGCTCGAACGCGAAGGGCGCGCGGCCTCCTAGGTCGTTCGAGGGGTCGTTCGCGGGTCGTTCGTGTCGGACGGGTCGCCGGATCGGGCGAATGGTCCGTTTGGGTCAAGACGTTGCGCTAATCTGCGGATCGACGACGTCAAAGCGATCCTGGGGGACGCGTGATCGACCCGGACCAGTTGCTGAGCCAGTACGAGGGCAAGCTCGCCGAGGCTCAGGCACGCGGCGATGCCATCCGCGAGACCCTCGCACACCTGCGGGTCACCGAACGCAGCCCGGACGGGCAGATCGCGGTGACGGTGAACGACGCCGGCAACCTGGTCGGCCTGGAGCTCGGGCAGGCGTTGCAGCGCAAGGACTCTGCCGTCGTCGCGCAGGACGTCCTGCGCACGGTGCAGGCCGCGCAGAGCAAGGTCGCGAACACGGTCGGGGAGGCCATGGCGCCGTTGCTGGGCGCCGACTCCGAGGCCATGCACATGATGATGGACAAGTTGCGCAGCGCCCAGCCTCCTCCGCCCGAGCAGGGGCGGGAGGGCTGGGCGCCCAGCGAACAGCGCCTCGGCGCCATCGAGGACGACGGCGTGCCGCCACCGCCGCAGCAGCCACCGCCGCGGACGCCCCGGCACCGCGCCGACGATGACGACGACTTCAGCGACGGAGGCTTCCTCCGGTGAACTACCGCATCGATCTCGGCGAGATGGAGAGTCATGCAGGGCGGGTCAACCAGATCGGCGCGCGCGTCAACACCGCCGTCGGCGCCGGCAGCGCGGCGGACAACCCCGAGGCGTTCGGACTGCTCGGCATCCCGCTGGCCGCGATCTGCTCCGGGGCGCAGCACAGGGCGATGAACGTCCTGAAGGAAGCCGCCGAGGCCGCCACCGACCACCACAAGCGCGTGCTCGCGTGGCGCGAGGACGTCAAGGACAACGAAGAGGCGCAGCGCGACCGCTTCCGGGCGGAGGACTGATGACCACCGCGAGCGTGGGGCCTGCGCAGGCCCCGAACCCGCTGGTCCGCAAAGGTGCTCCGACGGCGGGCACCGAGGGCGCCGGGATGTTCCACGACGCCACCGAGGCGGTGAACGGGTTCGCCGACGGCAACTGGGCCGAAGGCCTGCTGAACGTGGCGAGCGCCGCCGGTGACTTCGCCAAGTTCGCCACCGACCCGCTCGCGTACCTGTTCAGCTCGGGCCTCGGCTGGTTGTTCGAGCACGTCAGCTTCCTCAAGGACCCGCTCGACTGGCTGACCGGCGACCAGCAGACGCTGGACGGCATGGCGCGGACCTGGCAGTCCGTCGGCAGCTACCTGGACGAGATCTCCACCGACCTCAAGAGCGCCATCGACCAGGACGCCGGCCAGTGGCTGGGTGATGACTCCGTCGCCTATCGCACGTTCGGCCACGACCGTGCGGACACCTACGCGGCCGTCGGCACCGCGGCCAGTGGCATGGGCATCCTGATCACGATCTGCCGGACGATCCTCAAGGTCGTCCGCGACATCGTGCGCGACCTGATCACCGAGGCGGTCGGCAAGCTGATCAGCATCTGCCTGCGCTGGGCCCCGGCGATGGCGGCGTTCGGCGCGGGCGTCGCCGGTGCGGTCGCCGAATGCGTGCCGACCGCCGTGCGTTACGCGAACAAGTGCCTTGAGTGGTGCCGCAAACTCACCAGCGCGTTCGGCAAGGCGGGTGGGTTGTTCAAGAAGCTCGACGACATCCTCGCGAACGCGAGCAAGAACCTCACCAAGAGCGGCGACGACTTCGTGACCGTGCTGCGGGCCGCCGAGTCCGCGGACCTCGCCCGCAAGACCAGAGCGTTCGACCTCGGCCAGATGGCGTCGGAAGCCGGTCAGGCCACCAGGAAGGTCGTGGTCGACGGCCTCACCGGGCTGCCGAAGGACATCGGCCCCGCCATGGGCGAGGAGTTCCGCAAGGAGGTCGCCAAGGTCTGGGACAACGGTGGCTGGCTGGACTGGCGTGAGCTCGCGCAGAAGCAGAAAGAAGAAGAGGCAGAAGGCTGATGAAGGCTCTGCACCGGATCTTCGCCTTCCTGCTGGTTCCGTTCCTGGGCTACCTGCTCGGCGCCACGATCTTCAATTTCTTCTGGGACCAGGCGGCGCCGGGAGACCTGAAGAACGCCGACATGATCGCGGTGGCGCAGTCCTGCGAACGCAAGGGGCCGGTGGCCTGGCGGGGTTTCGGCTACTACCACGAGTGCAGGATCGAGCGCCGGTTCGACGACGGCACCGTCAACTACTCGAAGGTGGTCGGCTGGCTCGACCCGTCGGACATCGGCAAGGAGTACGCCGCCCACACCATGCGGCGGGCGCAGGTCGCACCGGACGAACGGCCGCACGTCTTCGTCGGGTGGCTCTGCACGTTCGTCTTCGCCATCCTGTACCTGTTCGTGATCGCGCACGTCGCCGTTCCAGCCTTCCCCGAACGGTTCCGGCAGGAGCCCGCGCCGGCTGATCCGCCTGCTCCCTAGGCGAAGAGGATGTCGGCGATCTCGGCCGCCACCTCGCGGCCGGCCGCAGGTCGCAAGCGGGACAACAACTTGCTGAACGCCGTCAGGTCTATGTGGACGGTCGCCGACTGCACCTGGCGGATGTCGCCCAGCAGGTCGACTACGAGCGCGCAGGCGTGGTCGACCTCGCCCGCCGCCGCGTGCGCGAGGGCGCGGCGCAGGCCGAAGCGGGTGCGGGCGCGCAGGGAGTCCGGTGCGATCAGCGGCAGTTGCGTGTCGAGGATGGCGGCGGCCTCGGAGTGGCGGCCCAGGTCGTGGAACGACCAGGCGCGCGCGATGGCCACCTGGTCGACGAGACTCGTTGTGCCGTAACGGGATTCGCTGACCGTGCGCTGGAGTTCGTCGGCGCGGTCCAGGGCGTCCTGGCAGCGGTCGGCGATCCCGGCGAGCGCGTAGCCCTGCGCTTCCCGTTGCGCGGCCACGGCTTGCACGGCTGCCGACCGGGATTTACCCGCCCTGCGGGCGAAAGCGACGGTGGCGCGCGCGTCGCCCCGGTACAGCGCGAACTCCGACTGGCGCACGGAGGCGTAGGCCTCCAGGTCGGAGTCGCCGCCCTTGGTCGCGTACTGGACGGCGCGGCGGGTGAGTTCGGCGGCGGAGGCGTCGTCGCCGCGTTCCTGCTCCATCCAGCCCGCGTACTCGGCGTAGCGGGCCGCGAGCAGCCACAGGCCGCGGCCGAGGCTCGGGTCGTCGGCGGAGCGGGCCATCGAGCTCAGGATGTCCACCTGGGGGCGCAGGCTCGACAGCACGATGTCCGGGCTCTGGCGGTGGCCCAGGGCGCGGTGGCTGTCGAACATCGAGTCGAACGCCAGCAGGGTCGTGTGGTCGCTCGGGACGGGGCGGGCGGGGGCGTCGGCGAGGTCGATCAGGTGGCCGTCGGCCTGCAGGACGGTGTCGAAGAGCCGCGCCATTTCGGGGTTCGGGTGAACCTGACCGTTCTCGATCTTGCTGAGGTGTCCCTTGCTGTACGGTACGAGACCGGTCATCTGACTGAGCGAGAGCCCGCGCTCGTTGCGCAGGCGGCGAACCTCCTGGGCGAACGTGGGCGACAACGACTTCACCCCCTCCCCCGGAAGTGTGGACGTGGACAAAGTTGCCAATGCGGAATGTCCACTTATTGGCCGTTGATTGACGATCAACTGGGGCTAACTGAAGCGGTTCGCGATGGTTCCATGTGAGTCATGGTGATGACGCGGTCCGACGAGGCGGCTGGTGTGGTGATGGTCTGGCAGCGCTTGACGACCAACGTGATCCACCGGTCGCCTTGGTTCGAGGTGCGCTCCGACAGCGTCGTGAGACCCGACGGCGGTCGTGACACCTACACGCACGTGGTCGCGCCCGGATCGGTCACGATCCTCGCGCTGCGCGACGACGACGAGGTCGTGCTGACCCGGCAGTGGATCTACACGCACGGCGGCACCGAGTGGCGGCTGCCCGGCGGCGCCGTCGACGAGGCGGACCCCGACCCGTTGTCCGCCGCCCGCCGCGAACTCGCCGAGGAGACCGGCCTGCGCGCGGCGAAGTGGGAGCCGCTCGGCCAGATCCACGGCGCCGACAGCCTGAGCAACCACGTCGACCACATCTACCTGGCGACCGACCTCACCCAGGGCGAACCGTCGCTCGGGCCGGGAGAGGTCGACCTGAGGGTGCGCACGATGCCGTTCTGCCACGCGCTCGACCTGGTCGGGCAGGGCAAGCTGCCGCACGCCGGCAGTTCGCACGCGCTGCTCGTGATGGCGTTGCGCCGCAAGAGCCTGCAATAAAGCGTTCCACAGGGTTTCCTCATTCAGTGTGAAACAGGAAACCCATTCTCATCCGACTGGCGAAAAGCCATTCTTGAGGCATCGGCGAGAACGCAGCCGAAATGCCAGTCAGATTGAGAAGGTGAATTTCTCGATGAGAATGATCTGCTCTCTCGCCACCGTTGTGAAGGTTGCCGCCATCTGCCTTTTCGTGGGCTTCATGGTCGGCAGCGTCTTCATCGTCTCGGTGATCTGACTCCATTTCGGACTGCGGTTCTCCCAGCCTTCGAGGGAGGTGTCAGCCGTGGAACCGCACTTCTGCATCGAGATGATCTGAGCACAGCCGGACTAGTCCCGAGGGGTCCACTGCACGCCGTAGCCCCTGCCCTGACGCGGATGAGGGAAGGTCACGTCGATCTCCCCGATCTCGTCCAGCGGCAAGGCTTGCGGCCAAGGGGACAGGTCGTCGGTGTCGCGCGCGAGGGCTTCCTCGACGCGCCACACCGCGTCCGGAAGGTCTTCCCGGTCGAATCGCACCCGCAACCGGAACTCTTCGCACATCCGCTCCGGCCAGAACACGTAGGTCGGGCGCATCGATTGTCCGCGTGGCACGCGCACTTCCAGTGCGAACTGGTGCGTCTGCCCCGCGTTGAGGGGTCGCGGCAACCGCAGCTTCATCAGGAACCGCCGCGGAGACGGACGTTCGTGGCCGATGAGCTCGACCCCGTGCAACACCTCCACGTCCAGGTCACCTGGAGCCCCGTCGGGCGTGGGGGACGGGATCGTGATCGACCACGCGATCTCGTTGACACCGTCGGTGTCGGCCACCACGGTCCGACGCTCCGTGCACGCGGGCGTCGGACCGTCCAGCTTGAGCAGCGCGTCGAACTCCTTGACGTGCCACAGTTCTGACGGCGCCACGTGCGTCGTCGAGGGGGCCGGCTGCAGCGCCACCTCCACCAGGCGCTGCAGTCCGGCGTCCATCCGCCGCCGGACCGTGCGCGCGCCCCTGTCCTGCTGCCGCGCGAGCCACTCGATGCGTTCGTTGAGGAACCGGAACTGCGCGTCGTCGTGCAGTCCGAGCGGCGCCAGCACGGCGTTGCGGACCTCGACGGGGAAAGCCCGCGCGGCGTTCGCGACCCAGTCGCGCAGTTTCTGGCGCACCGCCTCCGCGCCGTCCGTCTCGACGATGCCGCACACCTGGCGCAACGCCGGTCCGACGTGCAAGTCGATACCGGGAGTCTGGACACCGCGCCCCCGGCACAGGGTGCGCAGTTCTTCCATCAGCTGCTCAGGTGCGACAGACATCCGTCCTCCGCGCGGAAATGCTTTGCCGGGCATGTCGGGCTTACCTGATCGGACGTTACTCCGGATGAACCATCCGGGTGAACGCAACGGCGGTGTGCGAAGGGATTCTGCTACACCGCCAAGCGAGATGATCACCGCCGAACGACTGATGCCTTGACCAGGCCTTTACCGGTAACGTGCTGGTCACGGGCGGTGACTCCCTCCGGTCGCCGCCACCCCTGCCGATGGAGGTTTCTTCGTGCTGCGCACAATATTGTCGGTTGCGACGGCGTTGACGCTGGTCAGCGGCGTTCCCGCGGTCGCCGCACCAACCGAGAGCGCCTACCTGCTCCAGTTCCGCACGACCCTGTCCGACGGCCAGCGGCACCAGCTGCAAGGCCTCGGCGTGCGGCTCGGGACGTTCGTCGAGAACGGCACCTACCTCGCCCGTATGGCGAGCACCACGCGCGTCTCGCGGCTGAGCTACGTGCGCGACGTCCGGCCGTTCCAGGCCCAGCCGCAGATCATGGCGCTCGGCTCGTCCGACTACCTGATCACGCTGGTCGAACAGGACGCGCGTGATCAGCAGGCCGTCGCCGCCAAGGTGAAGTCCTTGGGCGGCAAGGTGAACACCATCTCCGCCAGCCGTGAGCACATCCTCGCCAACCTGGACGCGGGCCAGGCCGCGCAGCTCGCGAAGCTGCCCGCCGTCGCCGCGATCGACCCGGTCTCCGCGCCGGAGACCGACATGGCGATCTCCCGCGAGTCGTCCGGCGCCAACTACATCGAGAGCGTCGGCAACTACCGGGGCCAGGGCGTGCGGGGCGAGGTGATGGACGGCGGCCTGCGCACCACGCACCAGGAGTTCCGCGCCCGCCCGCCGTTGATGCACACCGGCAACTCCGCGAGCACCTCGCACGGCACGTCGACGTACGGGCAGATCTTCGCGTCCGGCGTCTCGTCCGCGCACCGCGGCCTGCTGCCCGAGGCGCAGGGCATCTTCGCGATCTACGGCTCCGGCGACCGCTACACGCACACCAAGCAGCTCGTCGACCCGTCCGGCCAGTACCGCGCGGTGTTCCAGTCCAACAGCTGGGGTGACGCGCTCACCACGTCGTACAACTCGATCTCGCAGCAGATGGACCGGATCGTGTTCGACCACGACATCCTGATCTGCCAGTCGCAGAGCAACGCGGGCACCAGAAGCTCGCGGCCGCAGGCGTGGGCCAAGAACGTGCTGTCCGTCGGCGGGCACTACCACTACAACACGATCGATCGCGCCGACGACAAGTGGAACGGCGGAGCGTCGATCGGCCCCGCCTCCGACGGCCGCATCAAGCCGGAGATCTCCAACTACTACGACCGCATCGACACCACGACGTCCACGAACGACACCGCGTACACCACGTCGTTCGGCGGCACGTCCGGCGCCACGCCGATCACCTGCGGCAACGCCGGTCTGATGTTCCAGATGTGGGCGGACGGCGTGTTCGACGGCGGCCCCGGCAAGGGCCGTGACGTGTTCGCGTCGCGTCCGCACGCGGCCACCGCGAAGGCGTTGCTCGTCAACACCGCCAACCAGCACACGTTCTCCGGCACGACGCACGACCAGACGCGCACTCATCAGGGTTGGGGCACCGCGTCCGTCCGCAACATGTACGACCGTGCGAAGGCCGGCGGCTGGAAGCTGCCCGTGTTGGTGAACGAGACGGACCTCTTGACCACCGGTCAGTCGCGCAAGTACTCGTTCACGTCCAACGGCCAGACGCCGCTCCGCGCGACGCTGGCCTACACGGACCCGGCCGGTTCGCCGACCGCGGCCAAGGCGACCGTCAACGACCTGACGTTGAAGGTCACCGCCCCCAACGGCACCGTCTACTGGGGCAACAACGGCCTGCTGGCCGGCAACTTCTCCACCTCGGGCGGGTCCGCGAACACCGTCGACACCGTGGAGAACGTCCTGCTCCAGACGACCGCCGCGGGCACCTGGACGATCGAGGTGATCGCGACCGCCGTCAACGTGGACGGTCACGTCGAGACGGCCGCGACCGACGCCGACTACGCGCTGGTCGTTTCCTAGTTATTCGAATCGGGTCGGGTCGCCCGCGCCGTAGCGGATGATCTCGGCCTCGCCGCTCGAGAAGTCCACCACCGTGGTGGGCGTGGTGCCGCACTCCCCGGAGTCGATCACCGCGTCCACCACGTGGTCGAGGCGGTCCTTGATCTCCCAGCCGTCGACCAGCGGTTCCGCCTCGTCGGGCAGCAGCAGGGTGCTGGTGAGCAGCGGTTCGCCCATCGCTTCGAGCAGCGCCTGCGTGACGACGTGGTCAGGAATGCGCGCGCCCACCGTCTTCTTCTTCGGGTGCATCATGCGGCGCGGCACCTCCTTCGTCGCGGGCAGGATGAACGTGTAGTTGCCCGGCGTGGAGGCCTTGATCGCGCGGAACACCGCGTTGTCCACCACCACGAACTGTCCGAGCTGCGCGAAGTTCTCGCACATCAGCGTGAAGTGGTGCTTGTCGTCGAGCTTGCGGATCTCGCGGATGCGGTCGATGCCGTCCTTGTTGCCGAGCCGGCAGCCGAGCGCGTAGCAGGAGTCGGTCGGGTACGCGATCAGGCCGTCCTCCTGCAGGATTCGCACGGCCTGGTCGATGGCGCGCTTCTGCGGGTTGACCGGGTGGACGTCGAGGTACTTGGCCATGGCCGTGCAGCTTAGGCCGATCATGCGGGGGCCAGCATTTCGGCTGGCCCGCGTTGCTAACCTGGGACGACTTCTTCCACCCCGGTTATGGAGACCCTTAGCGATGCTCGACCGTGCCGTCGTCGACGCCCTGTTCCCCTCGGACCTGCCTGAGCCGTCCTTCTGGGAGGAGCAGTACCCGCCCCGCGGGCTGGCGGAAGGCGCGAAGGTCGTCCGCCTGGGCCCGTCGCCGACCGGTTTCCTGCACATCGGCGGCCTGTACGTCGGCTCGATCGACCGCGACATCGCGACCCACTCCGGTGGCTCGTACATCGTGCGCGTCGAGGACACCGACCAGGCCCGCGAGGTTCCGGGTGCCGTCGAGCAGTTCAACAAGGCGTTCGCCTACTTCGGCATCGAGCCCGACGAGGCCGACTCCGTCGGTGCCTACGGCCCGTACCACCAGTCGCAGCGCGAGCAGATCTACCTGACCTACGTGCGCGAGCTGGTGCGTTCCGGCCACGCGTACCTGTGCTTCGCGACGAAGGAAGAGCTGGCCGACATCACCGCGCGCCAGCAGGCCACCAAGCTCCCCACCGGCTACTACGGCCGCTGGGCGATCTGGCGCGACAAGACGGCCGAGGACGTCGCCGAGGCGCTCGCGTCCGGCCTGCCGTACGTCGTCCGCTTCCGCTCGCCGGGCAAGCCGGGGGAGCGCACGTCGTTCGTCGACGCCATCCGCGGCACCCTCGAGCACGATGCCAACCGCAACGACGTGGTCATCCTCAAGGCGTCCGACCAGTCGCCGCGCCTGCCCACCTACCACTTCGCGCACGCGGTCGACGACCACCTGATGCGCGTGAACCTGGTGATCCGCGGCGAGGAGTGGATCTCCTCGGTCCCGACCCACCTCCAGCTCTTCGACGCCCTGGGCTTCGACCGCGTCGAGTACGCCCACATCGCCCCGCTGATGAAGCAGCAGGGCGGTTCCCGCCGCAAGCTCTCGAAGCGCAAGGACCCGGAAGCCTCCGTCGAGTACTTCATCGAGGCGGGCTTCCCGGCCGAGGCCGTCCAGTACTACCTGCGCGGCCTGGTGAACGCCCGCCTGGCCGAACTCCCCCTCGCCGAGGCCCTGCAGGCCCCGATCAACCTCGCCGAGTGCGGCGTGGCGGGCCCGCTGGTCGACCTCGTGAAGCTCGACGACATCTGCGCCGACTACGTGGCCACCCTCTCCGGCGAGGAGATCGTCGACCGCGTCTCGACGTGGGCCGCCTCCTACGACCCCGAGCTCGTCGAGGTCCTGGCTTCCGAGCGGGACGCGGCCCTGGCGGCCCTGAAGGTCGAGCGTGGCCCGGAAGTCACCAACCCGCGCAAGGACCTCCGCAAGTGGTCCGACTTCCGCACCGCCTACGGCTTCTTCTTCCCGTCCCTCTTCCCGCTCGTCTCGGATCGCGCCGACGAACGCCTCGGCAACCTGCCGCCCGAGCTGATCGCGGCCTTCGTCGCGGACTTCGCCGACGGCTACGCCGACCTGGAAGACGGCCAGGAGTGGTTCGGCCAGATCCGTGAGCTCGCCGCGAAGCACGGCTTCGCCCCGAACCCGAAGGAACAGAAGAAGAACCCGGACGCCTACCCGGGCTCGATCCGCGAGGCCGCGCAGCTCATCCGAGTGGCCCTCACCGGCGCGAAGGCGAGCCCGGACCTGCACGCCGTGGCCCGCACCCTGGGCACCGACGAGGTGCTCCGCCGAGTGCGCGCCCTGGCAGGCTGACCTCCTGCACCAACGGCCCCCGGCTCCGCAGGAGTCGGGGCCGAGTGCTGTCCGGACGCAGAGGCGGGCGGCGCGGTAGCAACAGCACCGTGTTACGACGGCGCGGTGGCGGACGGCGCGGCAAGGGATGGCGTGACGAGGATGGGGTGGCGAGCGCTACGGTCCCGGCCCGCTGCGCGGAGCGCAGCGGGCCGGGAGACTAACTAGCCGAGCGCGAGGCAGCCAAGAGTTCGCTAGCCGAGAGCTTGGCAAAGCAGTGGCTTGGGGAGAACGCAGCCGAAGGCCAGACCGAACGAGCGCGCGGATCGCGATGGCGCAGCCGAGCCCACCCAAGACCCAACGGCAATGCCGCAGGCGAGGCGTCCTTGAGTTTCTTGGCTCAACGCGCACCCGAGCTTCGCAATGCCGAAGGCGAGCCGTCCCTCTTGGCTGCACCGATCAGCCGGTATCGGTGACGTGCCAACGCAACCCAGCCATGCACCCGAAGGGATTGGGGCTTGACTTTGGGTGCGAGGTGCCACCACTAGTGGCTCGGCCGGGCGCTTTTCAGCCCGGCCTTTCCGGTCCGTGAAGCGCCTCGCAAGGGCCCCGAAGTCAAGCCCCAATCCCTATCGACGCGCCAGCGGCGATGCATGGACCACGCTCGTCAAGGTCTGCCCAACCACCGGACCAAGGTGACAGAACCCGCCCAAACCCACCCGCACAGACTGCCCCAACACGCCCCCAACACCCCACAACCCCGCCCAACCGAACCCATCAGCCCGGTATGGGAACTTCGTCCTGAAAGTTTCCGGAACAAAGTCGTGAGAGCGTTCCCATTGACGTGGACGTAACACGCCGTTGAGGATCGGCGGCATGCATTGGAGAAGCACTCTCGCCGCAGTGCTGGGGCTGACGCTCGCCGCCGGCACGACCTCGGCGGCCGTCGCGCAGGACGCGCAGCACTGGCCGCCGAAGCCGCCTAAGCAGACGGTCATCGGGCAGCCCAAGACGGAGCACGGCTGTGCCCGCATCGAGAAGTCCCTGCCTGAACTCAAGGGCTGGCCGAAGGTCGAGAGCCAGCTCGACGGTGACCGCAAGGACGAGGCGCGCATCAAGGCGATCCTCAAGGACATGACGCTGGCCGAGAAGGTCGGCCAGATGACGCAGCCCGAGATCAACGCGATCACGCCCGCTGACGTCACGACGTACGGGTTCGGCTCGATCCTCAACGGTGGCGGCAGCTGGCCCGGCGCGAAGAAGAACGCGACGCCGCAGGAGTGGCTGGCGCTCGCGGACGCCTTCTTCGAGGCCTCGAAGCAGACGCGCACCAAGATCCCCGCCATCTGGGGCATCGACGCCGTGCACGGCAACAACAACGTCTACGGTGCGACGGTCTTCCCGCACAACATCGGTCTCGGCGCCGCGCAGGACCCGTGCCTCATCCGCGACATCAACGCGGCCACGGCCGAGCAGATTCGCGCCACCGGCCAGGACTGGGCGTTCTCGCCGACGCTCGCCGTCGTGCAGGACGACCGCTGGGGCCGCACGTACGAGGGCTTCTCCGAGGACCCGCGGATCACGCGCGCCTACGGGTACGAGGCCGTGCGCGGGTTGCAGGACAACGCCAAGAAGCGCATCAGCGAAGACGGCGTCATCGCCACCGCGAAGCACTTCCTCGGTGACGGCGGCACGACCGGCGGCAAGGACCAGGGCGTCAACGCCTTCTCCGAGAAGGACATGATCAACCTGCACGGCCAGGGCTACTACGGTGCCCTCGCCGCGGGTGCGCAGTCGGTGATGATCTCGTTCAACAGCTGGACGAACGACGTCATCAACGAGGGCAAGGTGCACGGCTCGAAGTACGTGCAGACCGGCATCCTCAAGGAGAAGATGGGCTTCGACGGGCTGCTCGTCGGCGACTGGAACGGCCACGGCCAGGTCACCGGCTGCACCAACGGAAGCTGCCCGCAGGCGGTCAACGCCGGTCTCGACATCTTCATGGTGCCGAACGACTGGAAGGCGTTCATCACCAACACGATCGCGTCCGTGCAGAGCGGCGAGATCCCCATGGCCCGCATCGACGACGCGGTGACCCGCATCCTGCGCGTCAAGCTGCGCGCCGGCATCTTCGACGCCAAGAAGCCCTCGCTGCGTGAGCACGCGGGTGACGCGAAGGCGTTGCAGCACAAGGAACTGGCGCGCGAGGCCGTGCGCGAGTCCGCGGTGCTGCTGAAGAACGACAAGCGCGTGCTGCCGTTGTCCAAGCGCAGCAAGGTGCTCGTGGTCGGCAAGAGCGCCGACAACATCGGCAACCAGACCGGTGGCTGGACGCTGTCGTGGCAGGGCACCGGCAACACCAACGCCGACTTCCCGAACGCCACCAGCATCCTCAAGGGCATTCAGGACACGCTGGGCACCTCCAACGTCACGTTCGCCGAGACCGCGGACGGCGTGGACGCCAGCCAGTTCGACGCCGTCATCGCCGTCATCGGTGAGACCCCGTACGCGGAGGGCGTCGGCGACCTCGGCAAGCGCTCCTTCGAGTCCGCCCGCCTCCAGCCGCAGGACCTCGCCGTGCTGGACAAGGTCTCCGGCAAGGGCAAGCCGGTCATCACCGTGTACGTCGGTGGCCGCGCGCTCTACATGAACAAGGAGATCAACCGCTCCGACGCGTTCGTCGCGGCGTGGCTGCCCGGCTCCGAGGGCGGCGGCATCGCCGACCTGCTGATCCGCGGCCGTCACAACGGGTTCAGCGGCAAGCTGTCCTACTCGTGGCCCGGCGAGGCCTGCCCGGCGCTGCCCGGTGAGCCCGCCAAGAAGCCGCTGTTCAAGCTCGGCTACGGCCTGCGCGACTGGGAGACCGGCCGCGTCGGCAAGCTCGACGAGACCAGCCCCGGCGTCCTGTGCTCCGGCGGTGGCGGCGGTACGGCCACCGAGGACCTGGAGATCTTCAACCGCACCGACATCGCGCCCTACCAGTCGATGATCGGTTCGGCGGAGAACTGGGGCGGCACGGTCGTCGGCCCCGACGGCCAGGCCTCGCACGCCGAGATCAACGTCGTGCAGTCCGACGTCAACGTCCAGCAGGACGCGCTCAAGACGACGTGGACCGGCACCGGCCCCGGCCAGGTGTACCTGCAGAGCCCGGCGGTCAGCGACCTGCGCGGCTACGGCAACGCCAACGCGGCCATCGTGTTCGACGTGATCGTGCACCAGGCCCCGGCCAACCGCACGGTCATCAGCTCGCACTGCCAGTACCCGTGCATGGCCGAGATCGATGCCACGCAGGCGTTCCGCGACCTCCCCGTCGGGCAGAAGTCGACCGTCAAGATCCCGGTCTCCTGCTTCTCGAACAAGGGGCTGGACCTCGAGAGCGTCAACACGCCGTTCCTCGTCTACACCGACGGCGCGTTCCAGGCCTCGTTCGCGAACATCCGCTGGGTGCCCAAGGCGGGCGAAGACCCGGACGCTTTGCCTTGCACGTAAGCACTAAACGCTAAGCACCATGCAATAGAACGCTAGACCCGCGGCGCGCTTCAGGCTGTTTTCTCCAGCAGGAAGCGCGCCGCGGTCTGTGCCTGCCGGGCGGGTTCGGACGACACCGTGATCGCCGTGTTCGTCATCGCCCCCTCGAACAGCAGGAAGATCGAGTCCGCCACCCACTCCGGCCGCCCGGTCGCCGCGACCATCGCCGCGAGCGCGCCCCGCACGCCGGTCTTCTGGTGGCGCACCACCGCCGTCACGCGCTCGGAGGACGGCCCCAGCTCCGCGTAGGAGTTGATGAACGCGCAGCCGCGGAAGTCCGTCGTCCCCGACGAGTCCGCCATCCAGTCGAAGACCGCGAGGATCTGCTCCTCCGGTGACGACGCGCGCAGCACGTACTGCATGGTCGCCGCGGTGATGGCCTCCTCCCGCCGCCGCAGCACCTCCTCGACCAGCGCGTCCTTGCCGTCGAAGAGCTGGTAGAGCTTCTTCAGCGAGACGCCGGCCTCCGCGCGCAGCTCGTCCATGCCGACGGCGTGCGCGCTCTTCGCGTAAAAGAGCCGGTCAGCGGCTTCCAGGACCCTCTCGCGGGCTTCAGCATCGCCTTGTGTGGTCGCGGTCACTTCGATTACCCCTTGCCGTGGAGAACGCTCGTTCTCTACTGTAGCAAACACGCCGGAGAACGAGCGTTCTCCACAACTGAAGGAGACGGAAATGTCGAAGATCGTGCTGGTTCACGGACTGTGGCTCACCGCGGGTAGCTGGAAGAACGTCGCCGAACGCTTCGAGGCCGCCGGCCACGAGGTGCTCACGCCGACCTGGCCCGGCTACGGCGAGGTCGCCGAGATGCGGGCCCATCCGGAGATCGCGAACGGCCTGGGCGTCGTCGAGATCACCGACCACGTCGAGAAGTTCATCCGCGCCAACAACGCGGAGGACGCGATCATCATGGGCCACTCGTTCGGCGGCCTGATCACGCAGAAGCTGCTCGACCGGGGCCTCGGCAAGGCCGGTGTCGCGATCCACTCGGCGCCCGCCAAGGGCACGCTGGGCCTGCCGTTCTCGTCGCTCAAGGCCGCGTTCCCGGTGCTCAAGAACCCGGCCAACGCCAAGCGCAACGTCGCCCTGTCGGCCGAGGAATGGCACTACGCCTTCACGAACACCCTCGCCAAGGACGAAGCCGAGGCGCTGCGCGAGAAGTGGGCCATCACCGCGCCCGGACGTCCGCTCTGGCAGGCCGCGACCGCCAACTTCACCACCCACAACGCGACGAAGGTCGACTACAAGAACCCGAACCGCGCGCCGCTGCTGTTCATCGCGAGCGAAAGCGACAACGTCGTGCCCGCGTCGATGAACCGCGAGAACGCCCGCCGTTACAAGACCCCCACCGTCACGGAGATCAAGGAGTTCCCGAACCGCCCGCACTTCGTGATGGGCACCGAGGGCTGGGAAGAGGTCGCCGACTACGCCCTCGGCTGGGCCGAGAAGTTCTAGCCAGCTACTGATCAGCAACGTCCAGGTCGACCGGCTCGCCCCTGATCGCGGTGACCGCACCGCCGGTCTGAGCGGCGAGCCAGACCTCGAAGTCGTCCGGGTCCTTCGTCAGAACGGTGAAGGTGACGTCATGGCCGTACTCGGTGTCCGCGACGTGGTGCCCGGCCGCGCGCAACGCGTTCTCCAGCTTCCCCGCCTGATCGTGGTCCACGGCCAGCAGCACGCTCTCGTGCCGTTCGCGGCTCAAGGTCCCCAGCGAGTCGATGGCCTCGGACACGGCCCGTCCGTACGCGCGGACCAGGCCACCGGCCCCGAGCTTGATCCCGCCGTAGTAGCGGGTGACGACGACAGCGGTGTCCACGAGGTCCCGCCGGGTCAGCACCTCCAGCATCGGAATCCCAGCCGTACCAGCGGGTTCGCCGTCGTCGGAAGACCTTTGCGTGTCCGCCGTCCGGAACGCCGTGCAGTTGTGCGAGGCCTGCCAGTGCTCCTTGCGAACCCGGGCGAAGAACTCCGAGGCTTCCTGGTCGGTGGCCACGCGGGCGACGTGGCACAGGAACCGCGACCGCTGGATCTCGATCTCGTGCGTGCCGTCCCGCTTGATCACCTTCACGGCTCGATTGTGCGCCTGCGCTCGGCTTCACCGAACAGGGCGTCCAGTTCGGCCGGCGGCACCTCCTCCAGCTGCTCGTACGTGCACTCCAGCGGCGTCTTGTCCTCGCGGAACCGCACCAATCGTGCCGTGTGCCGAAAGCGCCCGCCCTGCACGTGCTCGTACCGCACCTCGGCGACCCGCGACGGATCGAGCAGCACGACCTGGAGCTGCTTCTCGGGGTTCCACCGGCTGTTCATGCCGGGCCCCTCGTACGTCGCCCACGCCGCCCACGGGTGGTCGGCGGGATTCAGCAACGGCGCCAGCTCCTCGACCAGCTCCCGTCGCCGCGCCGCCGTGAAGCTGCTCGCCACGCCGACGTTGTGCAGCTCGCCGTCCTGGTAGAGCCCGAGCACCAGCGACCCGACGGTCTCGCCGTCCTTGTGCCACCGGTACCCCGCGACCACGCAGTCGGCGGTCCGCTCGTGCTTCACCTTGAACATCACGCGCTTGTCCGGCTCGTACACCCCGTCGAGCGCCTTCACCATCACGCCGTCGAACCCCGCGCCCTCGAACCGGGTGAACCAGTCCTGCGCCACCTCCGGGTCCGTTGTGGACGGTGTCAGGTAGACACCGGGCACCTCGGACACGGCCGTCTCGAGCAGCTTCCGCCGTTCGGCGAAGGACAACCCGGTGACGTCGTCGGAGTCCAGCGCCAGCAGGTCGAACGCCACGAAGCTCGCCGGCGTCTCCACCGACAGCTTGCGCACCCGCGACGCCGCCGGGTGCAGCCGCAGCTGCAACGTGTCGAAGCTCAGGCCGTCCGGCGTCACCAGGACGATCTCCCCGTCCACCACGCACCGCGGCGGCAAAGCCTGTTTGAGCAGCTCCACGACCTCGGGGAAGTACCTGGTCAGCGGCTTGTCGTTGCGCGACCCGAGCTCCACCTCGTCGCCGTCGCGGAACACGACGCACCGGAACCCGTCCCACTTGGGCTCGTAGGAGAGCCCGTCCCCGCGCGGCAGCGAGGGCACGGACTTCGCGAGCATCGGCTTCACCGGCGGCAGCACGGGCAGGTCCACCCCGCGACCATAAGGTCAGCGGAGGGACACCGCGAGCTTTTCGAGTTCCCGCACGTCCGCGTCCATGCCGTCGTCCTCGGGAATCGCCAGCGCGATCGGCCGCCGCAGCGTCACCGCACCCGACCGGCGCGTCTCGAGCCCGGCCCGCAGCCGTTCCGACAGCGGCAACTCCTCCGGGGTCTCCGCGACGTACGGGCTGATCCGCACCAGCCCGTCGCGGCACTCGATCACCCGCCGGTAGTAGCGCCGGTGCACGCCCCGCAACGACACCGCGTCCCGCCGCGACGGCACCCGGTGCAGGGCGTCCTCGGGGAACGACTGGTGCAGCAACGTCCACAGTGGAGCGAGCCGGTGGTAGGCCCTCAAGTGCCGCAACCACAACCGGGTCGCGGCGAAGCGCATCGCCGCGATCGGGTAGATCACGCCGACCACGCAGAACAGCACGCCCGGCAGCAGGAACCACACCGCCGTGGTCAGCAGCCAGCGGGGGAGCGGTTCGCCGAAGTAGCGGGAGACGTTGGACGCCACGAAGATCGCGTCGGCCGGCACCAGCAGCGCGAGGCCCGTCGAGGTGATCAGCAGGCCCCGTCGCAACCGGGGTTCGGCGCCCCGCGCGTACCGGCGGGCCCACACGAACATCGTGGCGAACCCGTAGAGCAGGTAACCGTTGCCCAGCGCGTAGAAGACCGTGATCGCGAGGATTCCGGTCGGGCCGCCGCCGAGCGAGTTCGGCACGCGCGCCGCCGCCACCCTCAGGTCGTCCGGGATCGCGAGCACCGCCCACGTCATGACGGCGATGCACAGCACCAACGGCGCGAGCTGGACCAACGCCTGCCGCTTGGCTCGCGCGTCGTCCAGGGCCGAGAAGATGAAGAAGCAGATCAGGCCGTACACGCCGACCTGGAGCATCGCGTGCTGGATCAGCTGGCACACCATCGGGTCGAGCCCGAGGAACCACCGCCCGTTGGCCGCCGCCCGGCCGAACGGGTAGCCGATCGCCCAGCCCGCCACCAGGCCGGTCACCGACCGCAGGCGCGGGTCGAACGGTCTGCGCACCAGCAGGTACAGCACGACCGCGAGGGCCGAGAACGCGACGATGCCCTGTGTTTCCTTGAGGTACTCCACTTACAACCACCCCAGGCGGTCCGCGAGCGACTTCGACATGCGCCGGGCCGGGCCCTCGGACGCGCGCGGCGCGACCTTGTCCAGCACCGACGCCCACTCCAGGATGATCGTCGCGACCGTCTCGGCCTCGCGTTCGTGCGCCGAGTCGTAGGACGTGCGCCGCAACGCCCGCCGCACCGCGTCCGGTTCGAGGTCGGGGTAGAGGCCCGCGAGCAGGCCGTCGTCCTGCTCGTCGCTCGTGTGCCCGGCCAGCAGGTGGCCGAGTTCGTGCAGGATGATGTGGTTCTGGTGCGCCTTCGACGTCTCCTGCTGGTACAGGATGTAGTCGGCCTTGGCGGTCGCGATCCACACGCCGTACGGGCCGGGCACCGGGATCGGGTGCGCGATCAGCCGGATCGGCTTGCCGCGCTGGTCACCGACCCGGCGGCACAGCTCGTGCACGTCGAGTGGCGGCTGGATGTCCAGCTCGTTCAGCAGGCGGCGGCACCGCTTGCGCAAATCTCGTTCGGCCACGAGTCATCCTTCGCCGCGCTCGGCCTGTTCCTGTCGGTAGACCACGTCGAGCAGCTCCATGACCAGGCGGCGGCGGTCCGGCGACAGCTCCCCCGCACGCATCGCCATGAGCTGCGCTTCGCTGCCCGAGGCGAGTTCGTTCAGGCGCGACTGCTCGTCCTGCAACGACTTCAGCTGCTCGTCGACGCGATCGGTGACCTCGTCGTCGAAGAAGTAGCTCACGGGCACACCGAAGAAGCCTGCCAGTGCCTGCAAGTGCTTGAACGTCGGGTTGTCCTTCTTGCTCTTGCGCAGCTGCCAGATGTAGCTCTGCGAGATGGTCACGCCGGTGTCGGCGATCGCGGCCGCGACCTGTTCGTTGCTGTACTCCTGGCCTGACCTGGCGGTATGTCTCGCGAAGAGGTGGTTGAGCTTGTCCGCCAGGGACCGTTGCCCCGCCATTGCCGCCTCCCCCGTTGCGCGCGGTGAGCGTCTCCACCCATGGAAAGGGCTATCTGGGTGACGAGATTTTCACCAGTTGAAAGCCCTCCAATGGCCAACATAGACTCCCCCCGTGCCTGTCTCAACTGCGGAGGGTGTCCGCGTGGTCCGGGACGGTCACAAAAGTCCACCTGATCGCCACTTCGCGGAGGTTCCGGGACATGGCGCTTGCTGAGCGACAAGGGTCGTTCCACCAGTCGGTGATCGACGTCGTCTACAAGACCATGAACCAGCTCGCGCAGACGGACTCGCCCGACGAGGTCTTCGAACTGCGCGAGCAGCTTCGTGCCGCCCTGCCCTGGTGGCGGGGGCTGCTGCGGATGCACGAGCCGAACGAGCGGCACCGCTGCAAGTCGTGCCACACCTGGTACGGGCGGCACCGCGCGTGGCCCTGCCCGGTCTGGCGGGACGCGGTGCAGGCGTTGCACCAGCTCAACGACATGTACGGGTTCCTCGGGGCCCCGCACCCCACCGACCCGTTGCCCGGCGAACGGGTCGTGGTGAGCGGTTCCGGCCGCCTGGGCGAGCAGAACCGCTCACGCTCGACCTAGCGGCGTGGCTCGGAACGTCGGCGAGGTAATCCACGCTCAGCAGGGCGCCTCGCGGCACCGCCCCCACGCCCCCGTACCACCAGTACGAGGACGTGGGGGCGGCACCACGATGCACCCGTCTGACCGCGAATTCCCCCAGCAACCTTCCGAGCCACGCCGCTAGAACGACACCTTGTCCGTGCTGTCGGCGCGGAGCACCGACTGCTGGCCGAACTGGGACTTGTAGTCGCGCCGGATCTCCTCGATCTCGCGGTTCGCGGCGCGGTCGGACTGCGGGTACAGCAGGATCAGGACGTAGGAGTCCTCCTTGCCGCCCTTCCACTGACCGTGCGCCTGGATCCAGGTGAGCCCGTCGGGGAAGGCCGGCGTCACCTCCGCGTCGAGGAACGACTCGAAATGCGCCGGGGTGATGGGCGTGCCGTTCTGCAGGTTGCCGCCGAAGTACAGCTCGGTGCGCTTGTACTGCTCGCCGGGGGAGGGGGCGGCCGGAGCGGCCGTGCCCGCCGAGGTGAGGCCCAGCAGGAGAGCGCCGGCCAGCAATGCCACGGTTCCGCGTCGTGTCGTCATGAGCACATCCAACCGGCCGGAGCCCGGCCGGTTGGACGTGTTTCGCTCTCTGGGATCCAGTGGCGCGTCTCGGAACGGCGGCGAGGTAATCCACGCTCAGCAGGGCGCCTCGCGGCACCGCCCCACACCCCCGTACAACCAGTACGAGGACGTGGGGGCGGCACCACGACGCACCCGTCTGACCGCGCATTCCCCCGGCACCGTTCCGAGCCACACCACTAGCCGATCTTGAAGCTCTGCGCCGCCGACCCGTTGCAGGTCATCTGCACGAGTTGAACGCCGTCAGCGCTGCCGCCGTTCGCCGCCAGGCACTTGTTCGAGTGCCGTGCCGTCAGCGTCGAGTAGCCGTCGGACCCGGTCGTGACCCGCCACTGCTGGTTGGTCGAGCCGAAGTTGTCCCACAGGTGGATGCCGGTGTTGTCCGCGGTGGACGGGCCGCTCACGTCCAGCACCTTGTTCGGGTCGTTGCGGTACTCGATCCGCGAGAACCCGTCGGTCGTCGCCACGACGCGGAAGTTCTGCGCCGTGGTGCCGTTGCACGCGTACTGCTGGATGACGGTGCCGTTGTTCAGGCCCGCCCCCGCCGCGTCGACGCACTTGCCGTTGCCGCGGTTGGTGATCGTCTTCCACTCGCCCTGCGGCGGCGGGGTGCCGCCACCGCCCAGCCAGAGCAGACTGTCGATGAGGAAGTTGTTCTGGGTGGCGCTCGCGAACGTGGACGACAACGGCCGGTTCGCCGCGTAGTCCATGGCGTTGTGGCCGAAGTTCGCGTAGATCATCTTGTAGTTCTTGTTCGTCCACATGATCGGGTAGTAACCCGAACGCCACTGCTGGTTCGGGTCGGTGCCGAGCGGGAAGCTCACCGGGTCGACGCTCGCCAGGATCTGGATGTTCGAGTTCTGCCGCAGGTCGCGGTCCCAGCTGTACCACTCGCTGACCGCCGAGACGAACCGGTCGGGCAGACGCACGGTGGACGGGTGGGTGCGGGTCTCGACCTTCAGCGTCGCGACGGTCGGGCCCCACGTGTTGCTGACGAAGTTGCCCTTGGCCAGGAACGTGTTGTGGTACCAGGGCCATTCGTTCGCGTTCTGGGTGAACGCGCTGACGTGGAAGCCGAAGAAACCGCCGCCCGCCTCGATGTAGCGCTGGAAGCCGGACCGCGCGGCGGCACCGGTGGGCGCGTCGTCGAGGAAGATCACGACCTGGGCCTGGGCCGGGGTGAGGTTGTTGAGCCGGTTCCAGTCACGGGTCGACTCGTAGGTGAAGCCGTTCTCCTGACCCGCGCGGGTCAGCCACGGGTTGGCCTCGTTCACGAACGCGATGTGCGCCGCGTCCCAGGTGCCGTTGTAGAACGCCAGCACCTTGAAGGGTGCCGCTTGTGCCGTGTTCGATGCCGAGAGGGAAACCGGGACGAGTGTGGCGGCGAGCATTGCCAGCAACGCCAACAGTTTTCTGGCCATTCGGGTACACACCTTCGTGTAGCAGGGGTTGCGCGCCCGAAGATCATCGTAGAGAAGGTCTAGACCTTCTGGGGACCGGTACGTTCACAGAATTCTTTTGCGCCACAACATGAAGCCGCCGAGGACCGCCAGCCCGCCCAGCGCTGCGACCACGGCCGCCATGCCGAACCTGGTGGCGTCGCTCGGTGGTTGTTCGGCGCTCGACGCAACGGGAACGGGCCGGGGCGTGCTCTGCTTCGCCGTGGTGGCGGGTGCGGACGGCTTCGACGGCGGTGCGGACTGCGTGGTCTTCGGCGCGACCCGTGCAGGTGGTGCGGCGGCGGGCACCTGCTGAGCCTGGGCCTGGACCGGCGGCGCGGGTGCGGCGAGCTCGACGTCCGTGCACGAGTAGTAGGTGTCGGGCGTGTCCGTGTTCTGCCAGACCGTGTAGATCAGGTGCCGTCCGGTGAGGTTCTTCGGCAGCTGGACCTTGAACTCGTACGCGCCGTTCACGAGCGGGGGAGAGGGCACGTTCTGGAACAGGTCGAGGTCGGCCCATGTCAGCGATCTGGTCGGCTGGTAGCCCGCGCGGGTGACGTAGAACCGGAACGAGCCTTGGTGCGGAATGGTCGCCCGATAGGTGAAGCCGGTGTCCTTGACCTTCGTCACAGGCCACTCGGCGCTGGGCGCGTCGAGGCCGGTGTACTTCGCGAGCCCCGCGCTGCACAGACGGCCGTCGGGGACCTTCTGCTGGTCCTGGCCGCGCACGTTCGCCAGCCGGATGTTGTCCCACTCCTTGGACGGCAGCCCCGCTGAGATGGCGCTGCGGCAAGGCGGGGATGATGCTGTGGGCTGACCTGGCGAACACAGGAAAGCCCTGCTCGGCGGGTCAGTGGGCGCACCATGGGCGTGCGCGGGAACCACAGAGAGCATCATGAGCAGCGTTAGCACGCCCAAAAGGCGAAACACGGGCACCTCCCCTGTCTTTCTAGGGGTACGCGTGCCAGACCCGAGTCGTTCACGGAAGATGTACTGTCATGTCCTTCGCTGATGAGGTGTCCGCGGCCGCTGCCCGGCTCGGTGGAGTCGCGCGCACCACGCCGCTAGAGGTCAACCAGCGGTTGTCCGAGAAGACCGGCGCCCGCGTGTGGTTCAAGCGCGAGGACCTCCAGGTCGGCCGCTCCTACAAGCTGCGCGGAGCGTTCAACCTGCTCTGCCAGACCGAGTTCGCGTTCGGCGGCGCCGTCTGCGCGTCGGCCGGCAACCACGGCCAGGGCATGGCGTACGCCTGTCGCCGCCTGGGCATCGAGGGCCGCGTGCACGTGCCGCGGACCACCCCCCGCCAGAAGCGCGATCGCATCCACGCCCTGGGCCAGGGCATGGTGCAGCTGATCGTCGACGGCGACACCTACGACGACGCGGCCGCCCTCGCCAAGGAGTACGCGGTGGCGACCGGCGCGACCCTGGTCCCGGCCTTCGACGACCGCCGCACCGTGGCCGGTCAGGGCACCGTGGGCCTGGAGATCGTCCAGCAGCTCGGCGGCGCACCCGACGTGGTCATCGTGCCGATCGGCGGCGGCGGACTGCTGTCCGGCGTCGGCACGTGGTTCCGCGAGCGCTTCCCGAAGACCCGGATCATCGGCGTGGAACCAGCCGGTGCCGCGTCGATGATCGCCGCCATGGAGGCGGGCGAGCCGGTGACGCTGCCGAACGTCGACTCGTTCGTCGACGGCGCGGCCGTGCGCCGGGCCGGGGACGTGACGTTCCCGATGGTCCGCGACTCCGGCGCCGAACTGCTGACCGTGTCCGAGGGCGCGGTGTGCACGGAGATGCTGGAGCTGTACCAGATCGACGGCATCATCGCGGAACCCGCCGGCGCGCTGGCATCGGCCGCGTTGATCGAGGAGATCTCGGTCGCGCCCGACTCGACGGTCGTGTGCCTGCTGTCCGGCGGCAACAACGACGTGTCGCGCTACGCCGAGATCGTCGAGCGCTCGATGATCCACCGCGGCCTCAAGCACTGGTTCCTGGTCGAGTTCCCGCAGGAGCCCGGCGCGCTGCGGCGGTTCCTCGACGACGTCCTCGGCAAGGACGACGACATCGTGCAGTTCGAGTACATGAAGCGCGACAACCGGGAGACCGGCGCCGCGCTCGTCTGCATCGAACTCGGCCGCCGCGAGGACTACGACCAGCTGTGGGGCCGGATGAAGGAGTCCCCGCTCAAGATCCAGCACGTGGAGCCGGGGTCGACCGCGTACCGCTTCCTCATCTAACGGGTGTCGAGGCGGTGCAGCACGTCGCCGGTCGCGATGTCGATGATCTCGACCAGGTGGGGTGAGCGCTGCACCGCCAGCCACGGCAGCTGGTGGTGGCGGGCGACGGGACCGTCGAACTCGATCACCGTGTGCGCGGTGTCCGGCGTCCTGGCCCGGATGACGGGGCCTTCCCCGGTCAGCATCACCGGCCGGTCGCCGATCTCCGTCACGCCCAGCACGTCCTCACCGGGCGGGATCGGGATGACCACGTCGTCACCCTTGGAGCCCCACGCCGTCCACCCCGCCTCGCGCCGCCCGTAGGTCCAGTGCGGTCCGAACAGGACGTGCCCGGCCCCGTCGAGCTGGGTGTGGAAGGGGTAGCTCGTGGGGTGGTGGACCTTCGAGGTCGACGGCCGCAGCAGTGCCCTGCTCGGCCACCAGCGCAGGGTCCACCACGTCGCGCCGCGGCGGAAGTAGACGCCGTAGTCCCACGGCTCGTCCATGTCGAAGTAGAGCGGAGACAGGTCGCTCTCCGTCTCGACGCCGAAGTCGATCGGGACGTGCAGCTTGAGCATGCTCTCGAACTCGTCGCCGGTGACGTGGGCCAGGAGTTCGCCGCCGACCTCGATCAACGTGACCAGCGCGGTCATCACGTGGTTCGCCACGAAGGTGGCGGCCAGCACCGGGCCGGGCAGCCGGAACCGGGCGGTGGGCAGCCCCAGCCGCCACAGCAGCACCTCGTCCGGTCCGTCGCCGCGGGCGAGCAGGAACGGGCCGGGGCTCGGGAAGTTCGGGAACCTCACCGGCGTTCCCCGCACACCGGCGTTCAGCAGCCGCCGGCACTCGTCCTCGGGCGGGGGCTGGAACAGGAATTCGAGCGCACCGGCCGTCACGCGCACGCCGTCCGGGTCTTCCGTCACGGTCGCGATGCGCTCCGGGGGCTGTTCCTCGTCCCGGAGGAACGTCAAGCCGGGGGAGGGGTGCTCGCGGGAGATCAGCCAAGCGTCGTCGGGCCGGTAGCCGGAGTGTCCGGTGACGGAGACCGCGTACAGGCTTCCCGCCCGTTCCAGCGCCACGATCAGGGCCAGCCGCATCAGGTCGACGCGGGCCGACGAGTCCGGCAGGTCGTCGAGGAACACCGAGCGGTTCCTGCGGGGCGTGAGCGGGAGTGCGACGGCGATCTCGTCCACCACCGCGTGAAAGGCCGGTCCCAGGTTCACTCCGGACAGTGCGTGCAGTGCTGACATCGTCCCCCCAGACGGTCGCCTGGGAACGATCGTCTCAGGAAAAGGGCGTGCCGGGCACCCCGTTCGCGGAATGCCCGGCACCTAGAGAGGTACTACGGCCTCGGGGGACAGACCTTCCACGCGAAGTGGTAGGTCGTCTCGATCGACCCGTCCGTCGAGTCCATCGCGATGAAGCTCGTGAGCTTCTTGTCGGAGGTGCCGGCCATGACCCGCAACTCCGTGTTGATGTTGAAGTTCCGCTTCTCGCCGCACGGGTGGTAGACGATGGCGGCCACGTCGGTCGTGTCCGTCGCCTGCCAGTCGTCGCTGAACGGGCCCTTGTAGTTGTGCTGCTTGTACTCGGTCTGCGACATGCCCTGGAAGTAGTAGTTGGCCTTCTCCAGGGCTGTGGCGCCGCGTTCGAGGTGCGCGAAGCCGCGGTAGTCGGTGGACGCGATGCCGTAGGTGAAGCCCGACGGCACGTTGACGCGCAGGTTCAGCTGGCAGTTCTTGCGGAAGTCGGTGGGCAGGGCCTGCGGGCCGACCTGCGCCATGAACTCGCTGTAGGTGACGGTGAACGCCTTGTTGTCCGGGCTGACGGCCACGGCGGCCGTTCCCGCCCGGCAGCCGGAGCCGTTGATCGTCACGACGTCGATGGTGATGTGGTCCGGCGGGGGAGTGTCACCGGGGGCGCCGCCGGGCGGGACGATGATCGTCGACATCGCGAGCGCGGCCGCGGCCAGTGTGGTGAGCATCGGGCACCTTTCCAGTCGGAATGAACGTGCGGCGGCGGTCGGTGCCTGCGATCAGCAGCGCTTCCAGGAGAACTGGTACTTCGTGCTGACACTGCTGTCGGTGGAATCCATCGTCATGAAGCTGTTCGCCTTCGACGCCGTTCCCGCGTTCACGCGCAGTTCGGTGTTGATGTTCAGGTGGCGCACCTCACCGCACGGCGCGTAGATGATTTCCGAGACCTGTGCCCGGTCGGTGGCCTGCCAGTTGTCGCTCTTCGGTCCGTTGAACGTGTGCGAGCGGCTCGCGCCCTGCGACATTCCCTGGAAGTAGTAGTTGCCCTTTTCCGTGCCCGTCGCGCCCTGCTGCAGGTGGGCGAATCCGCGGTAGTCGGCCTGGGCGATGCCGAACGTGAAGCCCTGCGGATAGGACACTCTGATGTTGAGCTGGCAGTTCTTGCGGAAGTCGGTGGGGCCGGAGCCCTGACCGGCTTGGGCCAGGTACTGGCTGTACGTGACCGTGAACGCCGTGCGGTCGTCCGCCGCCGCGACGGCCGCGGTGCCTGCGGGGCAACCGGATCCGTTGACGGTGACGACGTCGATCGTCACGAAATCGGGGACGTCGGGTGCTGCGTGTGCGGCCGGCGCGGTGAAGACCGCGGACAGCGCGAGGGCAGCAGCCGCCACCTTTTTCAGCATGGCCAGCCTTTCTGGTTGCTTTCGTTTGTGGCGGCGGAATTACGACGATATCGGAAACCCTGCGTGGTGACGGGCCGCCGATTGGGTGACGGAAATAGTCGGTGGCGTTCTGGGGAATGCACGACCAATTGCACGGCCGAAATCTTCGGTCGTGCGCGAACTATGCTCACCCACCGTGCAGAGAATTGACCTGACGATTACCTGACGATCGCCGCGGGCTGGTCCGATCGAGTGAGCGAGGATGACAGGTAACAAGGTTTACAGTAAGACGAAGTATGTCCGCCGCCCTGGACAAAAGGGACCGCATGAAGACGACAGGGCGCACTCTCACCCTCTCCGCCACCTTGCTCGCAGGCATTCTGGCGCCGACCGCGGCGTCGGAGGCGCAGGCGGGCTGGGCACACCAACGCAAGATCACCATCGACACGACGGCCCAAGGTGCACACGTTTCCGGCGATGTGAAGGGCTTTCCGCTGCCGGTGAGGCTGGACGCGACGAACTTCGACTTCGCCCAGGCGAAGCCGGGCGGCGCCGACCTCCGGTTCGACGACGCGGCGGGCAGGCCGTTGTCGTACGAGATCGAGAAGTGGGACGCCGCCGCGAAGCAGGCCGCGATCTGGGTCCGCGCGGACGTGCGGGGCAACGCGACCCAGACCGTCACGCTGAAGTGGGGCAATCCCGAGGCGTCATCGGAAAGCGACGGCGCCAAGGTGTTCCCGAGGGCCGACGGCTGGATCACCGCCCACCACCTCGACGAGAAGGGTGCCGCGAACGGCTACCGCGACTCGGCGGCAACCTCGACGGCAAGGGCGTCAACATCACCGGCGACGCGACCGGCGCCGGCGTCGTCGGCAACGCGCTGAACCTCAACCGGGCGAAGAGCGAGTACGTCCTGCTGCCCGCCAGCGAGACCAGCGGGCTGTTCAACCCCTTGCCGTCGAAGGGAACGTTCTCGATCTGGTCGAACGCGAAGGCCCACCCGGCCGCGTACATCGCGATGTTCGCCAAGGGGGAGACGGGCTTCCGCATCCACTACTTCGGCGAGGGCGACCAGACCGAGCCGTGCATCGACGTCGCCAACTACGACTGGTGCCCGCTGCCGTCCGGTGCCTACACCAGGGTCAAGAACAACACCTGGTACCACTTCGTCTTCGTCCTCGACAAGCCGAACGCCTACTACTACATCAACGGCAAGCTCGAAGTGGGCAAGACCGACACCAACGCGTGGAAGACCACCGGCACCGAACCGGTGACCATCGGCAACAACGAGAAGACGGCCGGCGGCAACAGCCGCAAGCGGTCGTTCGACGGCCTGCTGGACGAGGCGCGGGTGCTCTCGGTGCCGAAGGACAAGAACTGGGCGAAGCTCGACTTCGAGTCACAACGGCCCGGGTCGAAGCTCGTCCGGCACGCGAAGTGAGCTGTGCCGCCCTGGGAAGAAGCGTCTGGAACCGGGTGTTGATACTGGTGACACACGTCCAACCCCGATGAGGAGTGCGCCTGATGGCTCCCGACCAGCTGACCGTCTACTCGACCTCGTGGTGCGGCTACTGCCGGATCCTGAAGAGCTCGCTCGACCGCGAAGGCATCGAGTACGTCGAGATCAACATCGAGGAGACGCCGGGCGCGGCCGACTTCGTGATGGAGGTGAACGGCGGCAACCGCACGGTGCCGACCGTCCACTTCCCGAACGGCCAGGCGCTGACGAACCCGTCGCTGGCCCAGGTCAAGGCACAGCTCGCGGCCTGAACGGCTACTCGTAGAGGAACGCCGTCGTCGACTGGCCGTCGAGCATCTCGCGGATGATGTCCGCGTGGCCCGCGTGCTGCGCGGTCTCCCGGATCAGGTGCAGCGCGATCCGCCGGACCGACATGGGTTGCGGGTTCTGGTCCCAGGGCGCGGAAGGCAGCGGGACGAGTTTGTCGAGCGAGGCGGTGCGCAGGGCCTCATCGGTCGCGCGCACCGCCTCGTCGTACGACGTGAGCAGGTCCTCGAAGTCCGTGCCCGTCCAGGTGTACTGGTCGAAGTCCAGCATCCCGGGCGGCGGGAGGGGCTGCTCGGTCAGGATGTGTGTCCAGCCGCGCTCACACTGGGCGAGGTGCTTGAGCAACCCACCCAGCGTGAGCTCGCTGACGGTCGTGCGCTTCTTGGCGTCCGCCTCCGACAAGCCGTTCATCGTGACGCGGAACGTCCTGCGCTGATCGTTCAGCTCGTGCAGCAGATCGGTGAGCTCCATGGTCATGCAGTGAAGCTATGACCGAACTAGGACCACTCAAGTCCTAGTCAGGAGGACCACTAGCAGTACAGGTTGCCGCCAGGGGTCACGCCGAGGATGCCGGTGAACTGCTGGTACTTCGACACGCGGCTCTGGACCTGCGCCGGGTTGCGGCCGTCGCACTCCAGGGAACCGTTGATGCTGCGGATCGTCTGACCGAAGCCGGCGCTGTTGACCATCGCGTTGTGCGCGGTCATGGAGCCGGGGCCGGTCTGCGTCATCCAGTACCAGATCGCCGTGCGCCACGCGGTGGTGGAGTTCTGCGCCACCTGGTACGGGTTCTGCAGCAGGTTCAGGCCGAGGTAGTCGCCCGCGGCCTTGTAGTTGAAGTTCCACGACAGCTGGATCGGACCGCGGCCGTAGTAGGCGTAGGTACCGGCCGGGCAGCCGTAGGGCTGGCTCTCGTCGCAGAGGTCGTTGTTCTTGTTGATCTCTTCGATGTAGACGAGGCCACCGGTCTCGTGCGAGGCGTTCGCGAGGAACGCCGCGAACTCCTGCTTCTTCACGGTGTCACTGCCGACCGTGCCGAACGCGGGAATCGTCTTCGTCGCGTCGATGAAGCCCTGGTACGTGTAGAAGCTGTTGCGGCCCGGGAACATCTGGTTGAACTGGGCCTCGGAGACGATGTTGCCACCGCCGCCTCCGCCGCCGCCACCGCAGTTGTGCGGCTCCCAGAACCACGTCGAGACCGTCGGGTCGTAGCCGGGGTTGTCGTGCTCGGCGATGTAGTAGGAACCGTTGTACCGCACGATGTTGCCGGTGTAGTACTGACGGCCCGCCACCCAGTCGCTGGCGCTGGTGCAGGTACCGCCGCCGCCACCTCCACCACCGCCGTCACAGCTCGTCGGCTCCCAGTACCAGGTGGAAACCGTCGGGCTGTAGCCCGGGTTGTCGTGCTCCGCGACGTAGTAATTGCCTTCGAATCTCACGATCGAGCCGGTCGTGTACCACGCGCCCTGCACCCAGTCGGTGAACGTGCAGGCCTGCGCGGAGACTTCCGCCTGTGAGGATGCGGTCGGAGCGATGACGGCCACGGTCGCCGCCATCACACCTGCCGCGATAGACGCCAAGATGCGTTTTTTCAGCAAGGTCACCCACTCCTGGAGTCTGCGCGCCCTAGGAATCAAGGATGTGAACAGTGCTGAGATTGGCACCGGTGGTCCAGACCAGTCAAGGGTCTAGACCTTTTTCATCACTAACAGTAGAGAGGCTCCCCCAGGCGGTGCCGAACGACCTGGGGGAGCGCTCTCATTTCCTAGCAGTAGAGGTTCGACCCCTGGGCGACGCCGATGATGCCGGTGAACTGGCGGTACTTCGACACGCGGGACTCCACCGCGCCCGGGTTGCGGCCGCCGCACTCCAGCGAACCGTTGATGCTGCGGATCGTCTGGCCGAAGCCGCGCGAGCCGGTCATCGCGGCGTGCGGGGTCATGGTGCCAGGACCGTTCTGCGTCATCCAGTACCAAATGGCGGTCTTCCACGCCGTGGTGGCGTTGGTGGCCACCTGGTCCGGCCGCTGCAACAGGTCGGAGATGCCGAGGTAGTCGCCCGCGGCCTTGTAGTTGTAGTTCCACGACAGCTGGATCGGGCCGCGGCCGTAGTACTGCCGGGTGCCCGCGGGGCAGCCGTAGGGCTTCGACTCGTCGCAGTAGTCGCCGCTCTGGTTGATCTCGCGGATGTAGTACAGGCCGCCGGTCTCGTGCGAGACGTTGGCGAGGAACGCCGCGAGCTCCTGCTTCTTGATCGTGTCGCTGCCCTCGTTGGCGAACCGGCCCGACCAGTTGATCGCGTTGCGCAGACCCGCGAGCGTGTAGAAGCTGTTGCGCGACGGGAACATCTGGTTGAACTGGGCGTCGCTGATGATGTAGGGCGCCGCCGTCGCCGGCTGAACGAGCGTGAAGACGCCGATCAGCGCGACGAGCAGGGCGGCGGCGCGGGTCCTGAGCATGGGGGACCAACTCCTCGGAGTGTCAGGGCGGCCACTGCGTGTTACCGCTCTCACGGTGGCAGGCCTGACAGTCCGAGCACAAGAGGTGGTCTATACCTTTTAGATACGTGAACCGGTTCGTCAGGAACCGGAACCGTACGGGCGGGTGATGATCTCCAGGGCGTGGCCGTCCGGGTCGTTCCAGTAGACGCCGCGGCCACCGTCGTTGCGGTTGATCTGGCCGGGCTGGGAGTGGAACGGGTCGGCCCAGAAGTCGAGGCCGCGTTCCTGGATGCGGCCGAAGATCTCGTCGAACTCCTCCTCGGTCACGAGGAACGCGTAGTGCTGCCCGGTGATCGGGCCGGACGCGGTCATGTAGTCGAGAGACACGCCGTTCGCGACCTCGACGACGAGGAACGGGCCGAAGCGCACGGCGTCCGGCAGGCCGAGGAGTTCGGTCAGGAAGTGGGCGGAGACGTTCTGGTCGGAGCAGTGGACGATGGTGTGGTTGAGCTGTACGGGCATGACACCTGTCTAGTGCAGGTGTCATGCCCGCGCAGCACCATTAACCCCGGATGGAGAACACCGGCCAGGTCCCGGTGTGGTTGGTCTTGCGGGTCTCGTAGTCGATCGTGTTGGCCACGAGGTCGCTCGGCCGGTTCTCCACGAAGTTCGCGTAGAACGTCGTGTCGGCGCCGGCCGCATACGGAACGGTCAGATCGTGTTTCGCCACAACGGATCCGCCCGGCGTCCACGACTTCACCAGCAACCGCTTGCGGTCCTTGCTCGCATAGGAGAAGTCGACGCTGTTGCCCGTCGCGACGAGGTCCTTGAACAACGACGTGGAGCTGTCCACCGTCGTCGAGGTCCAGGCGCCGGAGGCGAACCGGGCGAGCACGATCCGGTTGGTGGTGCTGGTGTGCACGCCGTAGCCCAGCACGAGCGAGCCGTCGTTCAACGGCACCGTCACGGGGTTCTCCTCCGGCAACGCCTTGTCGGCGGGCAGGTCCGTCGGACTCGTGGTCACCACCCGGGTCTTGTCGGTGTCACCCGAGTCGATCACCGTGCCGAGTGACGCGCCGCCGACCGTGAACAGGTTCCCGGACGCCGTGTCGAAGTAGGCGACGTAGATGTTCTTGCCGCCTCCGTTGTGGCCCTTGGGTCCGCCGTGCAGCGACCAGGTCAGGTAGATGCGGCCGTTGCGTTGCGTCACGCCGAACGCGTACACCTCGGAGTACTTGTCGGCGGTGCGGCCGGAATCGATGATCGTGCGCGGCGCGGACCACGTGGCACCGTTGTCCGTCGACTTGATCACCTTGAACGTGCGGTACGGGTACGAGAGATCAGTGTTGTGGCTGTAGAAGAGGTGGATCGTGTTGCCCGTGACGATCGGCTCGGGGTAGGTGTTCTTGTCGGTGCTGATCGTCCGCGCGGACCACGTGCCGGTGATCGAGCGCGGGGTCGGCGCGGTGTAGAGCTGCATCGACGCCGTGTGCGTGGCGCGGAAGATCGCGAGCCGGCCGTCGCCGAGCTGCGTCAGCACCGGGTAGTCGTGGTAGGCGTTGTCGTGCGTGAGGTTCAGTGTGGCGACCTTGACCGCCGCCGACCACGAGTTCGCGCCGTGGTCGAACGCCTTGACGTAGATGTCGTGCCGGGTCCCCGAGTACGTCACGAACGTCTTGTTGACCGTCGCGTCGTACACACCCGCGCCGTTGGTGCGCAGGCACCCGTAGACGCTCGCCGTGGTGACCGTGTCGAGAGCGGGCGCGGCCTGCGCCGGCTGACAAAATGCGACAAGAATCAGCAACACCGCTAAGAAAACGCGCATCGCCGACCTCCGATGGGTGTCGGGGCGGCGACGATCAGACAATACTGCCTTCCATGCGGACACTGGTTGTAGTCGGACTGTTACTGGCCTTAACAGTTCCTGCCCAGACAGCACAGGCGCAGGAAGATCCCTCGTCCCTCGTGAACCCCTTCGTGGGGACGCAGAACTTCGGCAACACGTTCCCCGGCGCCTCGGTGCCGTTCGGAATGGTGCAGGTCAGCCCCGACACGGGAGGACAGGGCGGGTACGACTACAAGGCGAACTCGATCTACGGATTCTCGCAGACGCACCTGTCGGGCGTCGGCTGCGGCGTGATGGGCGAGCTGCCCGTGATGCCCACGGTCGGGTCCGTCGACAACGTTGACATCAACGCCTACAAGTCCGAGTTCAGCCATTCGGACGAGGCCGCCCAGCCCGGGTACTACAGAGTCGGGCTGTCGAAGTACGGGGTGAACGCCGAGCTCACGGCCACGCAGCGGACCGGGTGGCAGCGCTACACGTTCCCTTCGAGCGGCGCGGCGAACGTCCTGTTCAACACCGGACGGTCGAACCAGACGGTGCTGGACTCGGAGATCCACGTCGTCGGTGACCGCACGATCGAGGGCCGGGTGCGCAACGGCCGGTTCTGCGCGGGCAAGGACGAGCACACCGTCTACTTCACCGCGACGTTCGACCGGCCGTTCGCCTCCTTCGGTGCGTGGCGAGGGAGCGTTCCGACGGCGGGGGTCCGGGACGCGGCCGGCACGGGTGGGAACGGCGCGTGGGTCACGTTCGACGCGACCGCCGACCGTGACGTCGTGCTGAAGCTCGGCCTGTCGTACACCGGCATCGAGGGCGCGCGGAAGAACCTCGCGGCGGAGGCTCCCGCCTTCGACTTCGACGCCACCGTCAGCGCTGCCAAGGACGTGTGGAAGAAGCAGCTCGACGCCGTGAGAGTCACGGGCGGGACGAGGGACCGGCAGGTCGCGTTCTACACCGCGCTCTACCACTCGGTGCTGCACCCCAACCTCGCCGGGGACGTCGACGGCAAGTACATGGGCTTCGACGGCCAGGTGCGCACGGCCTCGGGTTACACGCCGTACCAGAACTTCTCGTTGTGGGACACGTACCGGCCGCAGAACCAGCTGTTGCAGATCCTCGAACCCAAGGTGGCCCGGGACGTCGCACTGTCCGTTGTGGCCAGTGGGCGGGACGGGGGATGGTTGCCGCGCTGGGCGTTGGCGTCGTCCGAGACCAACATCATGACGGGTGACCCGGTCACGCCGTTCCTCGTGGAGGCCTGGTCGAAGGGGCTGCTGAAGGGGTACGAGGAAGAGACGTACCAACTTCTGCGCACCAACGCGACGTCGTTGCCACCGGCCGAATCGCCGTACAACGGACGGTCGGGTGTCACCTACTACCAGGACCGCGGCTACATCCCGTCCGGTCTCGAACTAGGCAAGGACTGCGCGCACAAGGGCGGCGACAACGACTGCGTGCACCCGGCGTCCGCGACCCTGGAGTACTCGGCGGCCGACGCGTCACTCGCCCTGATGGCCAAGGGACTCGGCAAGCGTTCGGACGCGAGGATGTTCGCTGATCGCGGCCAGTGGTACCGCAACCTGTGGGATTCCTCGATCGGCCAGTTCCGGCCGCGCACCGCCGCGGGCACCTGGCTCTCGCCGTACAACCCGGTCGACGCCGCGCACCAGTTCCACGAGGGCGGCGCCTACCAGTACCAGTGGCTCGTGCCGCAGGACCCGGACGGCCTGGTGTCGTTGATGGGTGGCCGCAAGGAGACGGAGAAGCGGCTCGACTCGTTCTTCGTCTACGACAAGCTGCTGATGGACCCGGCCGGTACCGCGAAGCGCGACTGGATCACCGAGCCGTACGACTACTACGGCAAGCCGACCTACAACCCGAACAACGAACCGGACCTGCTCGCGCCGTACATGTACCTGTGGGCGGGCACGCCGTCGAAGACCGCGACGGTCGTGCGGGCGGCGATGACGTTGTTCACCACCGGTCCGGACGGCATGACCGGCAACGACGACCTGGGCACGATGTCGGCCTGGTACGTCTTCTCGTCGCTGGGGCTCTACCCGACGTTCAACGGCGCGGACTTCCTCGCCCTGTCGTCGCCGCAGTTCGAGACCGCGACCGTCCGAATCGGACAGTACGGCACGCAGGGCGGTGTCCTGAACGTCTCGGCGCGTGGCGTTTCGGACACCAACCGGTACATCAAGAACGTGTCGTTCGGCGGCCGGGACGTCCGCAAGACCTGGCTGTCGTGGACCTCGTTGCAGCGCGGTGGAAACCTCACCCACGAGGTGGGCTCGAAGCCGTCGTCGTGGGGCACCGGACGGTCCGACGCCCCGCCGTCGCTCAACGACGGCAACCCGGACTCGCGCCGGGCGTTGTCGGCCTCGTTGCGCAGCACCGAGATCGTGCTGCCGACCTCGGAGACCGCGCAGTCGCTGACCGTGCAGCTCGACGTGCTGGCGCAGTCGCCGGCCGCCACCTCGGTGCGGCCGGAGGTGACCGCACCGGCGGGCTGGAAGGTGAGCGGTGCCAAGCCGTTCGTGATCGTGTCGAGGCACCAGCCGACGCAGAAGACGGTGCCGCTGACGTTCACCGTGCCCGCCGGGGTGGCTCCCGGCAGCTACGACGTCTCGGTGAAGGTCGGGGAGACGACGCTGAAGGCCGTCGTCGAGGTCAAACCGGCGGCCCTGTGCGCGTTCTCGACGTGTTCGGTGGACGTGACGCCGGAGCTCAACCACGACGGCACGGCCACGGTCGCGGACTCGGCGGCGGGCAACTTCGACGGCGGCGGCTGGAGCTACGACGCCGCGCTGCTGCCGCCCGCCGGACCCGTGACGTGGGGCGGCATCACCTACCAGGCACCGGATCCGACGGGCACGGCGCCGAACTTCGTGGAGGCACGCGGCCAGGGCATGTTGCTGCCCACCGGCCAGTTCTCGTGGCTGCACGTCGTGGGCTCGTCGCACAACGGACCGGTGTCCGCCGCGTTCACCGTCTGGTACACCGACGGCACCTCGGCCGAGGTGGCCGCCACCGTGCCCGACTGGGCGGGCGGCGGCCCGACGGTGCTCGAGATGCCGCACCGCATCAAGGCAGGGCAGGGCGTTGACGGGCCGCCGGTCCGGCTGTTCGGTCAGTCGCTGCGGCTGGACCCCGCGAAGACGGTCCGCTCGGTGACGCTGCCGAACGATCCGCGGGTGGAGCTGTACGCGTTGACGCTCGCCTGATCCGCGCTGGCCGGGGTGCCCGCAGGAACCGTTCCGCGGGCACCTCGACCACCCGGTACAGCAACCAGGCGGCCACCATCGACACCGCGAACATGCCGAACGCCGCGGCCAGCGGGAACGCGTGCACGTCGAGGAACTTCTCGGCGACCCGGATGACGATCTGGTGGACCATGTAGAACGCGAACGACACCGTGCCGAGCCACACCATCGCCCTGGACCGCCACGGCGACCACTTGCCGCTCAGGTCGGCGACGGCGGCCGCCGGGATCAGCAGGGCCAGCGGGATGACCGTGCCCGCGACGTATAGGAACGACGCCGGCAGGTACCACGACCCGACGTAGGCGACGGCGAACAGCGCGGTCGCGGGCCACAACCCGAGCCCGATCCACCTGCCCTGCTGCACGACCCGCGCCATCGCGATGCCGAGCAGGAACTCCAACGCGCGCACGGGCGGGAACACGAATACGAACCAGTATTCGAGCGGGCCTGGCATTGACAGCGCGATCAACGGAACTGTCAAAATCGCGAGCACCGTTCCACTTGCAATCAGCCACGGTGTGCGCATCTGCCACTTGATCAGCAGCGGAAAAGCGAGGTAGAACGCCATCTCGCACGAGAGCGACCACGCCGGGGTGTTCAGGCTGAAGTAGACGGACTCGTCCGGAAACCACGCCTGGATCAGCGAGAAGTTCGCGATCGCGGTGCCCGGAGTGACTGCGTCCACCAATAGAACCAGTAGCCAGGTGGCGACGTGGTTGGGGTAGATCTTCGCAGCTCGGCGGCGCCACGAGGTGCGTGCGGTGGTGTCCGGCTTCGCGGACCACGTGAGCACGAAACCGGACAAAATGAAGAAAAAACTCACCCCGGTGGCGCCTTGACGGAACGGTATGTCCAGATACGGCCAGAGTCCGGCCGAGTTGATGTGGAATCCGAACACGATGAACGCCGCGATGAATCTCATGCCGGTCAGCGAAGGCAAACGCCCCAGCTTCGCTTCCGTCCCCTGATTCTGCACGACGGTGGATTCGCGTGGTTCATGTCCATTGTTACAGAATTCGTTATGGACATGGAATATGATGTTTTGCATGGAACGCCTGAAGAGTGGTGTGCGGTCGCGGGTCTGGGCGGACGGCGATCGGATCGTCAAGCAGGTGGTGGGGGACCTGGTGGCGTTCGAACGGGAGATCACCGCGCTGCGGCTCGCCCAGCACACCGGAGTGGTGCCGCGGATCATCGAGGTCGACCACGAACAGCGGACCGTGGTGCTCGAACGGCTGCGCTCGGACCCGTTCGGCGAGGACTGGGTGATCGCCTACGCCCGCGGCCTGGCCAAGCTGCACCAGGCCACCGGACCGGAGCACGCCGGACTGCTGCCGCGCCAGCCCGTGCCGGACCCCGAGCCGTTCCTGCGGTTCGTGCACGCGCTGGGCGTCGAGATCGGTGGCGCGGAGCAGGAACTCGTGTTCGAGGACACCGGGAAGTTCGACCTCGTGCACGGCGATCCCTGCCCCGGCAACGACATGTACTCACCCGACGGCGCGAAGTTCGTCGACTTCGAGGGCGCGGCGCTCGGCGACGGCCTGGCCGAGGTCGTCTACCTCCGCATCGGGTTCCCGACCTGCGCGACCGTCTCCGAGACGCCCCGCGCGCTGCGGGAGGCGGCGGAAGCGGCGTACTTCGAGGAACGCGGGTTCACCGCGCCGCTCGAGGACGCCTGCGTGCGGTGGTTCGTGAACGGCGACGCGCTGGTGCAGCGGGCCGAACGGGACGGCACCGACCACCTCGCGCGGGCAGTCGAGGCTGACTGGTTCTGGTACAGCACGACGGCGCGCGGCCGGTTGATGTTCCGCGCGGCGATCGTGGCGACGTTCACCGAGACCCATCCCGAGACGAGCGCGCTGGCCCGGCGGTTGCTCGACCGGATGAACCAGGTGTGGGAGCCGCAGCCGATCGACACCCGCCGCACGCACATCTCATGACCAGGCGGCGAGCTTCAGTTCCGAGGTGAACGACCGGCCCACGCCCGACACGGGGTCCACAAAGGACAACGTGCGGGCCAGCAGCTGCAACGGCGACGAGAAGTCGTCGAGCGGACGCTCCTGCAACACGGGGTAGAAGTCGTCGTTGACGATCGGCACGCCGAGGCCGGACATGTGCAGCCGCAACTGGTGCGTGCGTCCGGTCACCGGCTTCAGGTGGTAGCGGCCGAGTCCGTCGCGATGCTCCACAAGGGACACGTGGGTCTCTGCGTTGGGTTCGCCGTCGACCTCGAACGCGGTGATGATGCCGCGTTCCTTGATGATCCGCGACCGCACGACCCTGGGCAGTTCCAGCTCCGGGTCGTACGGCGCGATCGCCTCGTACTCCTTGGACACCAGGCGATCCCGGAACATCGTCTGGTACTTGCCGCGCAGCTCGCGGCGCACGACGAACAGCACCAGTCCGGCCGTGACGCGGTCCAGCCGGTGCGCGGGCGAGAGGTCCGGCAGCCCGAGCGAGTCGCGCAGCTTCACCAGCGCGGTCTGCATGATGTGCTGGCCACGCGGGATCGTCGCGAGGAAGTGCGGCTTGTCGGCGACCACGATGTCGTCGTCCTGGTAGACCACCCCGACCTCGAACGGCACGGGCACCTCGACCGGCAGGTCGCGGTGGAACCAGATGTAGGAGTCCGGCACGAACGGCGTGTCGAGGCCCAGCGGCCCGGAGACGCCCCAGATCCGCTCCTCCGCCAGCATCTCGTCGATGCGGTCGGCGGCGACGCGCGGCAGGCGTTCCACGAGGTGGTCGCGCAACGACAGCCACGGGCCCTCGGAGGGCAGCTTCAGCCGTGCCGCGTCCAGGCCCGCGCGCTGGGGGAGAGGGGAGGAGGGTTTGCGTCTCATCGCACCAGTCAGTCTAAAGGTTCGGGAAAACCGAACGATATCGCTCGGAAACGTTCGCTGTACTGAACGGAGCGCGGACCTGAGACTGAGCGCATGTCGGTCTTCCTCGTCCTCGGCTCGGTCATCTCACTGCAGTTCGGCGCGGCGTTCGCGAACCAGCTCTTCGGCCAGATCGGCGCGCCCGGCGCCACGGCGTTGAGGCTCGGCATCGCGGCGCTGATGCTCGCGGTGGTCGTGCGGCCGAAGTTCCGCCAGGAGACCCTCGTGCTCGGCATGACCGTGGCCGGCATGAACGGCACGTTCTACCTCGCGCTCGACCGGATCCCGCTCGGCGTCGCGGTGACGATCGAGTTCCTCGGGCCGCTCGGGCTCGCGGCGGTGCTCAGCAGGCGGGCCCGCGACTTCGTGTGGGTCGGGTTGGCGCTCGCGGGCGTCGTCGTCCTGGGCGTGCGGGAGTACACGGGCGCGAAGCTCGATCTGATCGGTGTGGCGCTGGCGTTGATCGCGGCTGTGTTCTGGGCCTGTTACGTGCTGGCCGGGCGCAAGCTCGCGACGGCCGGTCTCGGCACCGGTGGGTTGGCGGGGGCGAGCCTGATCGCGGCGGCGCTGACGTTGCCGTACGGGTTGTCGACGGCCGGGGCCGCGTTGTTCGAGCCCAAGATGCTGTTGCTCGGCACGCTGGTGGCGCTGCTGGCGTCCGCGATCCCGTACACGCTGGAGATCCGCGCGCTGAAGACGTTGCAGGCCAGCACGTTCGGCGTGGTGCTGGCCCTGGAACCGGCCGCGGCGGCGCTCGCCGGGGCGTTGCTGCTCGGCCAGCACCTGAGCGTGATCTCGTTGTGCGGCATGGCGCTCGTGATCACGGCCGGGGTCGGAGCGGCGCTACGGAATGTGCCAAAGTCTCGCGAAACGCCCGCACAGCGGGATGCTGACCTCGTCCTGCCCGTGCCGCAGTGAACAGCAGCCGGGACTGCGGCACCGGCAGCTCGTGCAGGTCGACGGTGATCTCGCGGTCGTACCAGACCAGGTCGGGCAGCAGCGCGACCGCGAGACCCCGCTCCACGAACCGCAGCTTCACCAGCACGTCGGTCGAGGAGAACCGCACGTCCGGCTCGAACCCGTTGTGGCGGCACCAGTTCACGTTGAAGATCCGCTGCGGGAAGCCCTCGGTCTCCATGATCCACGGGTGGGAGCCGATCTCCTCGACCGGCAGTCCGCGCGGGACGGCCAACCGGATCGGGTCCCGGGTCAGTTCCCGGTACTCGAGGCCGGGCAGGCGCGCCTCCGGCTGGTCCGGCCACTCCTCCACGAAGACGAGGTCGAAGTCCCTGGCGTGCAACGCGGAGAGCGCTTCCGCGGGGTCGAGCACCTGGAACTCGATCCGAAGTGACGGATGCTCATCTCTCATGCGTGCCAACGTCGCCGGGATCAACGCGAGCGCCGCGGTCTGGAACGTCGCCACGCGCAGCGTGCCGGTGATCTCGTGCAGCGACGCGGCGACCTCCGACTCGGCCTGGTCCAGCCGGGCGAGCACCTCTTCGGTGTGCCGCACCAGAATTTCGGCCTGCGGGGTGAGCTTGACCCGCCGGCCGACCGGTTCCAGCAACGGCACCCCGACCTCGGTCTCCAGCAGGGAGAGCTGCTGCGAGACCGACGACGGGCTGTAGTTCAACGCCTGCGCGACCGCGGCGAGCGTCCCCCTTTGGGAAAGTTCGCGCAGAAGTCGCAGACGGTGGAGGTCGAACATTCGATCAGTATCCGCTAGTCTCCGGCTACCGCCCCCTGAGAGAACGTGCTGCCCTCAGCACGTTTTGAGGAGGTATCGGTATGTCCAAACGACTCCGCATCGCCGCGGGGATCGCTCTGGCGACCGGTCTGCTCGTGTCGGTCTCTCCGGCACAGGCTCAGGTCGAGACGGGTCCGTGGACCAGCTACTCGCCGTCGTTCACCGTTCAGGAACGCGGCTGTGGCAACGTCAACAACCTGACGTTCCAGCTCACCTGCTCCACCGCGAGCGGTGACCAGCGTGCCGAGCGGCGTTACGCCACTTACACCGGCGGCACGCGCCAGTTCGAGGGGAGCTTCCGGATCACGAGTCTCGGCGGCACCCGCATCAGTCTCAAGCAGACGTTCCGGGAAGCTCCCAGCGCGGGACCGTTCTGGATGCTCGCCGTGGAACGCGGCGGCCGGCTCTACGCCGTGCACGGGGGCGCCACCATCGCCACCGGCGCGACCGTGGGGGCGACTGTTCGCGTGAACACCGTGCACAACACGGCCACGGAACACCGCACGTACATCAACGGCTCGCGTGCGCACACCTACGCGAGTTCGGGTTCGAGCTTCTACGACAAGTTCGGCGCCTACCGGACGTCCAGCGGCCAGGGACCTGCCACGGTCGTCTGGAGCAACGTCCGCTTCTGGCGCAAGTGATCAAGCGCTTCGGTTTGGTGCTCCTGCTGTTCTTGGCTGCCTGCGGCCAAGAACAGCAGGACCCCGTGCTGACGTCCGAGCTGACCTCGCCCGTGGACGTGACGCTGCACTGGCGTCCAGAGGCGGGGGCGGCCGGACAGGTCGTCGAGTACGCGAACGCGGCGGACGGCGAGTACACGATCCTGGAGTTCAGTCCCTCGTCCCGCGACACCTACAAACACCCTGACCTGATCCCGGAAACCCAGTTCTACTACCGGGTCCGGCCGTTCACGGGGCCTCCGTCGGCCACTGTGGACGTCACGTTGCCTCCGGGTGACGAGGTGCCGGAGATCGAGGGGCCGGACTGGACGGCTGCCGTCAAGGGCGGCGGGGGCACGCACGCCGTGTCGTCGCCCGAGTCGGCCGCGGCCGGACTGAGGGCGGAGGTCAAGCACGCCAACGGGATCCTCTTCACGTGGGAGGACCGGGCGGCGGACGAGGACGGCTACCTGATCGAGGTCAAACCGGCCGGCGCGGCGGACTACCGCGTCGCCGTGCAACTCGACCCGGACACCACCTCGTACGGGGTGATCACACTTCCAGACGAGAAAACCGCGACCTATCGGGTGCGGGCGTTTCGGTTCGGGGCTCCGTCGAACCTGACTCATCAGACGACGGGGAAGGTCTGAGCGCCTGTTTGGCACTCCACGCGCTCGCGGCGAGAAGTAACGCCGCGAGCGCGTAGGGCCAGGTCGCGCGTTCGGTGAGCGCCAGCAGGACGTTCGTCGCGGACAGGAGTCCGAACACGCTGCTGATGAGCCACCAGGTCAGTTGGGTGTCGTGCAGGCGGGCCGTCATGGCGGCCCGGTTACCCGTTCTCGACCGCCTTCACACCTTCTTCTTCCTCTTTTTCTTCTTTTTTCTCGCCGCGGCGGCGCATGAACCCGAAACCGGGGATGCCGAGGATCGCCTGGCGCATGTCGCTGGTGACCTCGAGCAGCTGGTGGACCTCGGGGCCGACCTTGTCGAGGGTGGCGAGGATCGGGAGGATGTCGCTGGTCAGGTGCTCGGTGAGGACCGGCAGCTCGTCCACGAGCTTGATCGCGGCCTCGACCTCGTGCGGGGAGAGCTCGTCGACGAACCGCTGCGCGAGCGGCTGGGCCTTCTTCGCGAGCGGCTCGTAGATGCCGATCAGCTCGTTGGCCGTGTGGGCGGTCTGGTCCGCCGTGACGACGACCTGCGCGGCCCGTTCGGAGACGTCGGCGGCGCTCGCGGTGATCGCGCGGACCTCGTCCACGGCCTTCTCGGCGTCGGCGACCACGTTGGCCGTGCGGTCGACCAGTGCGTCCGCCTTCACGACGATGCCGTCGACGGCGTCGATGGTGCTGCTGACCTTGCGCACGAGCTGTTCGACCTCGCCGATCAGGTCGAGCACGCGGCTCGGGACGGCCGCCACGGCCGCTGTCGTGTCGAGCGCGGTGTTGAGCGCCTGCTTGGCAAGTCCCATGCCGGGGATTTCCATGCGTCCACTCTGCCTTACGCGTTGGTCGGTTTGGGGGAACGCCATTCGGTTTTCAAAACTGTCAGACCTTCTGATTACCGTTTCTGATGTCTGCCAAGCGGCTGACGGGCCGAACCGGGAACCGGAGCCGGTCCGAAGTTGTCAGAGTCGAGGGTTAGCATCCCCGGCGGCGAGGGAGGGCGCTTTATGTCGTGGTGGCACCGGATCAGACGCATTATCTCCGGTGGAGGGCGGGAGTCGGCGAGTTTCGTCGCGGCGTTGCTCGGCGTGCTGGTGCTCGCGGGCGCCGCGCTCGGGCAGGGCATCTCCCGGACGTCGGTCGCGGTGTCGGACGGGCTCACCTGGCTGGGAGACGACCAGCGCGGTGAGGTCGTGCAGGTCAACCCCGTGTCGGGCAGGCCGCAGACCCGGTTGCAGGTCAGCGGGCCCGACTCGCAGCTGGAGATCGCTCAGGAAGACGGCCGGTTGATCGTGCTGAACCGCCGCACCGGCGAGATCACGGTCATCGACCTGGCCACGTTGCTCGCCTCCGGCCGCCGGCAGGCACCGCCCGGTGCGTCGAGCAAGGTGCTGGTGGCGAACGGGATGGTGTTCGTCGTCGACCGCGCGGCCGGCACGGTGCACACCGCCGACCCTTTGACCCTGGCCGACGTCGGACAGACGTGGCAGGCCGGGCAGCCGTTGGCCGACGCCGTCGTGGACGAGCGCGGAGTGCTGTGGCTGGTCGATCACGGCGGCACGTTGAGGTCGCTGGACTGGTCGGATGGTGACGAGCGGTTCCAGGAACGGTCGCAGCGGCAGGTCACGGGTGCCGGGCCGCGCACTGTTCTGGTGCCGCACGACCAGGGCGTGACGCTGATCGGTCTCGACGGCGGTGTCGTGGTGCGCGACGGCACGGGGGAGGACGTCGACTCGTCGACGGACCGCTCGGACGCCGAGGTGATCGCCGCCCAGACCTCGCCGCTCGACCTGGTGCCCGCGTCGGTTCCTTCGTCCTCGACCGTGGTGCTGGTCGTCGGGCGTGAGGTCCTGCGCGTCGACGTCGGTGCCATGGGGTGCCCGAAGCCGGGGCGTCCCGCGGTGTTCCGCGACAAGGTCTACGTGCCCTGCAAGGGATCGGGCAAGGTCGTCGTGCTGGATCGCGGTGGCAGCCGCGGCGGCGACGACGTGCGGACGTCCGGCGGGGCCGACCCCGAGCTGGTGTTCGACGACGGCCGGTTGTTCGTGAACGTGCCGGGGTCGTCGACCGGTGTCCTGGTGGACGCCGACGGCGCGACCCGGTCGTTGACGATCCGCAGCCCCGAGCTGCCGGTGAAGGACCCGGACCGCTCGCCGCCGCCGTCGGTGCCGCCGCCTCCGCCGCCGAACCCGAACGAGCCGCAGAAGCCGCCGCGCAACCCTGGCAACACCGGCAACGGCACCCCGCCGGAGACGGGAACGTCGTCCACGCCGCAGTCGCCCCCGCCTTCGGTCGGTGGTGCGGCTCCTGGTGCACCCGCCGGCGTGACGGTGCGGGAGAAGTCGCGCACCGCGTCCGCCCTCGTCGTGACGGTGAGCTGGAGTGCGGCGCAGTCGGCCGAGCCGATCGTCGGGTACACCGTGGCCGGGTCCGGATCGTTCAGCGGTGGGTCGGTGTCCGCGCAGACGGCCGCGACGTCCGCCGACCTTTCGGTGCCTTGTGCGGGAACGACTTTCTGCTCCGGTGGGCGCCTGGACGTGACGGTGCGCGCCTCCACGGCGTCGACCGCCGGTGCCGCGGGCATGGGCGCGTTCACGGTGTCGCCGCCGCCGAACACGCCTCCGCCCAACACCCCGCCCCCGAACACTCCGCCTCCCAACACGCCTCCGCCGACCACCGAGCCGCCACCCCCGGTGACGACCACGACGCCCCCGCCACCCCCGCCCTCGCTGCCTTCGGCGGGTGCCGCGGTGATCACGTCGATCATCGGTGGGCCGCGCATTCCGACGCGCACGGTGAACATGGCTCCGCCCGCTGACTGGGCGAACCACACCGGCCGGTGCGAGGTCGTGAACACCACGTGGGAGTACGCGGTGGGCATCCCGTGCAACGCGACGACCGCGCGGATCTCGTTGGAGGAAGGGCCGAACCGCATCGTCGTGCGCGCCTACGCGGCGACGGGTGGCGGTCAGGTCGAGTCGGCGGGCAAGAACGCGAGCTACATCCTGGACGAGTGCCAGGGCAAGCCGGGCTGCATCCCGAAGATGGCGCCCGCAGGGGCCGGGACCGCGCCGATGGGCGTGGGCGGCCTGGGTCTGCTGGCGTGCGCGTTCCTGTTGCGCGTCGGTACTCGCCGTGGAGATGAGGACAAGTGATCGACACCGGTGAGGTTTCCGCCTTCCGCGACCTGCACACGCGGCTCGGCGACGCGGTCGAGGGCGCGGTGCGCGGCAAGCGCGACGTGGTCGACCTGGTGCTGGTGGCCATGTTCGCGGGCGGCCACGTGCTCCTGGAGGACGTGCCGGGCACGGGCAAGACGACGCTGGCCCGTGCCGTCGCGGGCGCGCTGGGCGGGGTGTCGCGGCGCGTGCAGTTCACGCCGGACCTGCTGCCGTCGGACGTGACCGGCACGTCGGTCTACGACCCGCAGACGGGTCAGATCCGGTTCCGGCCGGGCCCGGTGTTCGCGAACATCGTGCTGGCGGACGAGATCAACCGCGCGGCCGCGAAGACGCAGTCCGCGTTGCTCGAGGTCATGGAGGAGCGCACGGTCACGATCGACGGCATCGGGCACACGGTGCCCGACCCGTTCCTCGTGGTGGCGACGCAGAACCCGATCGACCTCGACGGCACCTACCGCCTGCCCGAGGCGCAGCTCGACAGGTTCATGCTGCGCACTTCGATCGGCTACCCGTCGGTCGAGGACGAGCTGGACGTGCTGCGTCCGGGCAGCGGCGCGGGCAGGATCGCCGACGTGCGCACGGTGTCGTCACCGCGCGAGGTCAGCTCGTTCAGCGCACGCCTGTCCCTGCTGCACGTGGCCGACCCGATCCTGCAGTACATCTCGGCTCTGGGCGTGGGCACCCGCTCCGACGAGCGCCTGCGTCTGGGCACCTCGACGCGTGGTCTGCGGACTTTGGTGCGGTGCGCGCAGGTGTACGCGGCGTCCAAGGGCAGGCACTTCGTGGTGCCGCAGGACGTCCAGGACATCGCCGACCCCGTGCTGGCGCACCGCCTGGTGCTCACGCGCGAGAGCGTGCTGTCGGGCGTGACGACGTCGGAAGTGCTGGCAGACGTGCTCTCCCGTGTGCCGGTGCCCAAGCCCGCCGCGCAATGAGACTCACCGCGCGCGGCACCGGAACGGCGGTGCTGGGCCTGCTCATGCTCGGGGTGGGCCTGTGGTGGCGCTACGCGGGCATGGCGGCGTTCGGCCTGGCCCTGACCGCACTGGTGATCGCCTCGATCATCTCCGTCCTGGTGGCCTCACCCCTGACGGTGTCCCGCACGGTCCGCCCTCGCACCGTGCCACGCCTGGCCCGCTGCACCGGCCGCCTCGAACTCTCGTCGTCGGGCCGCTGGCCCGTGGCGCTGGACGCGGTGGACATGGTGGCGGGTGCCGCCATGGACGTGGACGTGCCGCTGCTCAAGCCCGGCGTGGTGGAGGCGGCCGACTACGCGATCCCGACCGAACGCCGAGGCGTGTTCGACGTGGGCCCGCTGACGTTGCGCCGCAAGGGACTCGCCGGTCTGGCCCAGGCCCGCACGGTGCTGGGCGAGGTGGTCCAGGTGCGTGTGATCCCGCGCGTCCTCCCGGTCCGGGGCCTGCCCTCCGGAGCCCGCCGAGGCCAGGTGGGAGCCGACGAACGAGTGGAGCGCGGCGGCACGGACCTGGTGGGCCTGCGCGAGTACGTGCCGGGCGACGACCTGCGCCGCCTGCACTGGGCGACGTCCGCCCGCACCGGCACGCTGATGATCCGCGAGGACGCCGACCCGGCCCGCCCGCACCTGGCCGTGCTGCTGGACGACAGCGCCTCTTCTTATGACGACCCGCAACGCTTCGAGGAAGCCGTCGAGGTGGCGGCATCTCTGATCACCTCGGCTCTTGAGCAGGGGCACCCGGTGCGGCTGCTGACCTCGTCGGGCAGCACGGACCTGGAGGAACAGCAGGACTCGGCGCCGATCCTGTCGGCCCTGGCGGACCTGGAGCTGCAGGACGTGGACGGCCGCCCGACCGTGCCGGTGCGGGACCTCGACGTGGTCGCGGTGATCAGCGGGCGGACGGTGCCGGCTCTGGTGCTGGAGGCGGGGCGGGCGGCGTTCGGGACCTTGCTGGTGGTGGACGAGAAGAAGCCGGTGAGCGCTGCCGGGTCCGTGCTGGTGATCAGCGGGGCCAGGGCCGAGGACCTGGTGGACTCGTGGAACGCGGTGGTGTCGCGGTGAAGCGCGAAGTGATGAAGTTCGCGTGGGTGTCCGCACTGCTGCTCGTCGGTTCCCTGCAACTGGCCCAGGCCTGGGACGGCGCGTTCGTCTACTTCGGACTCGCCGCCTTCTCTGGTTTCCTGGCTCTGCTGCTCAAGAAGTTCGTCCCGGCGGGTCTCGCCGCCCTGGCCGTGATGGTCGTCGCGATGACCGGCGGCTTCTTCCTGGCTCGCGGCGCGTCCCCTGACCGCGACCCCACGTGGGTCCTGCTCGACACCGTGCCCCGGCTGCTCACCGCCGCCCGGCCCGCCCCCGCCACACCGGAGTTGCTGGTACCGGGTCTGTTGCTCATCATCGGCATCTCCACCGGCGCGGTGTTGTCGGTGACCAAGCGCGGGACGGCGTTGTTCGTGCCCGCTCTCGGTGCCGCCACCCTGTACGTGGCGGCCGCGTTGCTGACGACGGGGCGGGCGGACAGCTACGGGCTGGTGGCGCTGACGTTGGTGGTGGTGCTGGCGCTGGGCTGGCTGATCATCGACCGGCGTGGGCCCGTGGTGCCGCCCGCGGTGTTGGCGACCACGTTGGCGGCCTTGACTTTGCTGGCGTTCGTGTTGCCCACCAACGGGTTCGAGCCGCGCAAGCTCGTGACGCCGCCGGTGACCGACATCGCCATCTCGAATCCCTTGCCGCAGCTGGCCTCGTGGGCGGCGCAGGGGGAGGCCGAGTTGTTCCGGATGCGCGGGCCCGAGGTGCCGGTGCGGCTGGTGACGTTGAGCCGGTACTCCGGGGCCTCGTGGGAGGCGGCCTCTACCTACGGGCCGCTCGGTGTCGTGGAGGCGCCGGATCTGCCGTTGGGCGGGAAGTTCCAGGACGCGAGTGTGGACCTGCAGATCACCGGGTTGCAGGGGGAGTGGTTGCCGGGGGTCGGGAAGCCGCAGGCGGTGTCGTTGAGCAACGCCATGGTGGATCCGGACACCGGGTCGCTCGTGGTGGCGGACGGGCTGAAGACCGGGTTGAGCTACACGGTGCGCGGGGTGGTGGAGACACCTGCGGACAACGACCTCGCCGAGGCGCAGGTGCCCGTCGACGTCACCAAGTACACGGCGTTGCCGCGGTTGCCGTTCACGTTGGCGGACTACGCGCGGCAGGCCACGCAGAACGCACGCACGCCGTACGAGAAGGCCGTTGCGCTGGAACAGGTCGTGCGGCTCAACCGCAGGCCGGACGCGGAGGCGCCGGTCGGGTCGTCGTACGCGCGGCTGGAGACGTTCCTGTTCGGCGCGGAAGGCGAATCCGGGGCGAACGCCGGCACAGCCGAGCAGTTCGCGTCGGCCTACGCGGTGCTCGCGCGGGCCGTCGGGTTGCCGACGCGGGTGGTGGTCGGGTTCCAGCCGGTGCCCGAGCAGAACGGCGAACGCATCGTGCGTGCCGCGGACGCCACCGCGTGGCCGGAGGTGTACTTCAGCGGGTGGGGCTGGGTGGCGTTCGATCCCGTGTCCGGCAACGGAAGCGGGCCGAGCGCCGCGTCGAAGCGCGAGGTGCTGAACCGGCTCGCGTCCACCACCGCGAAGCCCACGCCGACCTCGCTCGCGTCGGTGCCGCCGCTGGTGCAGCCGAGTGCCGTCGCGGGTGACGCGGTGGCGGCGCAGCCGGCGCCGAAGTCGTTCCCGTTGTGGGTGTTCACGCCGATCGTGCTGCTGTTCGCGCTCTACGTCGCCCGCACGTCACGGCGCGTGAGACTCCGCGCGGCCGGGCCGGTGGGAGCGTGGAACGAGGTGCTCGACGCGTTGCAGCTCGCCGGGCTGAAGCCGAAACCCAGCCGCACCGTCCCGGACGTCGGGCGCGAGTGGGGAGAAGCGGGCGCACGGCTCGCGGTCGTGGTCGACCAGGCCGCGTTCGCGCCTCAGCCCGCGCCGGACGAGCACAGCTGGCGGCTCGCCCGGCAGGTGAAGAAAGCGGTGCGGCGCAAGGCTTCCTGGTGGCGCAAGCTGGTGTGGTCGGTCGACCCGAGGCCGTTGTTCCGGCGCTAGCGAACGACTAGCGGACGACCTGCGCCGGAATGCAGTTCCTGCCGGTCACCTTGAGCAGCGCCTCGCACAACGCCGGCGCGGTGTCCGAGGGGAACGGGCCGAGCCAGATGAACTGGGTGAAGCGCGGGTCCTCGGGCACGATCACCGGGCACACGTCGTCGCGCCGACTCAGTTGCGCGGTCTGGCCGACCAGCGCCGGGTTCGCGCTCTCACGATGCTGCACCCACATCGTCTCGTAGTCGAGCAGCACGCGGACGTCCGACTCCCGCATCGCGCCCTCCAGCGAGTGCAGGACGAGAACGGACGAACCGGGATCGCACGGCATGTCCGTGTATTCGAGCTGATCGGGCACAGCGGGTGACGTCGGTGTGGCACCGGTGTTCTGGGTGGACTGCGACTGGAGGTTGCCGCCGATCAGCACACCGATCCCGATGCCGACGACGAGCGGAACCACCGCCAGCAGAACGAGTGTGCGGCGCTTTCGTCCACGAGCGAACATCGGTGGGCCGGCATAACGAGCGCTTTGCACCGGGGGACCGTACGCCAGTTCGTGCGCCCGCAACAACAAGGGGGCCAGAACGTTCAGTTCTTGTTGGCACAGACCTTTGCCGAGCTGCCGCGCTCACCGCTGTAGCCGAACGCCGCGATCTGGAAACACCGCCGGTCGCCGCCACCGTCCTCGATGACGTACTTCGTGCCGCCACCGGTCACGCGCGCGAGAGCGTTCCCCTGCTCGGCCGTCACGTCGATCACCACGAAGTCGGCCTGGCCGTCGCTCGGGTCGCTCCACTCCAGTTCGATCGCCTTGCCCTGGTACTCGGCGCGTTTGAGCACCGGCACGAACCGGGGATCGGTGTTCGGCGACGGCCCCAGGTCGGCCGAGTCCGACGTCGGCACCGGGAGCGTGGTCGTGGTCGTCACGGGCGCCTGGGCCTGCTGACCGTCACCGCGGTTGAGGAAGATGCCCGCAGCGAGCCCGCCGGTCACCGCGATCACGGCCAGCAACGCCAGCACACCACCGCGTTTGCTCTTGCGGACCGGACCTGTCATCGGTTCGACGGGCAGGTCCGCGGTCAACGGCGGCACGGCCGGCAGCTGGATGTTCGGCAACTGCGGTACCTGGCGCGGCTGCGGCGGAGGCGGCGGGGCCAGGTCGTGCTGCCGGTACGTCAGGTCTTCCAACCGGCCGCGCCACGAGTCGTCGGGCTCCGGTTCGGGTTCCGGTGCCCGCTCGGGTTCGGGCTGGAAGCCGCGCGGGCCGAACCCCGGCGCCTCCGTCGGGCCCTCCGGGTAGAAGTCCGGGCGCTCGCCCAGCATCGCCGTCGCGTCGGGGTCCACAGAGGACAGTGCGGTGCCGGAGTTGGCCGCCATCAGGGCGTCCCGCAGTTCCAACGCCGACCCGTGGCGTTCGGCGCGGTCCTTGCGCAGACAGCGGTTGATCACCGCGACCAGCCACGCCGGCACGTCGAACCGGGTCAGCGCACGAGGTTCGGCACTGCTCACCCGCCCGATGTAGGACAGCATCGTGTCCTCGTCCGGGTTGTCCGAGGCGAACGGGGGCTTGCCCTCCAGCAACGTGAACAGCGTCGAGCCGAGCGACCAGAGGTCGTCCGCGAACGACGGCGCGGCGCCCTCCAGCATCTGCGGCGCAGCGTGCCGGTAGCTGATCATCTGCAGTGACGCGGAATGCCCCGCGTCGGCGCCCCGGGCGATGCCGAAATCGGCCAGCACGTAGGAAGTCGGGAGGACCAGGACGTTCTGCGGCTTCACATCCCGGTGCAGGATGCCCTGGCCGTGCGCGAACGCCAGCGCGTCCGCCACCGCGACACCCGCCGCCACGACGTCGGCGACCGGCAACGGCCCCATGGCGCGCAACCGGTCGTACAGCGACCCGCGCTCGTAGAACTCCATGACGATGCACGGGCGGCCGTCCGGCACCGTGCCGGTGTCGAGCACCGTGACGATGTGGGGGTGCTGGCGGCCCAGTTCGACGGTGATGGCGAGTTCGCGGCGGAACCGCGCCACCGTGGCCGGATCCGTCACCTGCAGGACCTTGACCGCGACGTCACGGCCGAGGCCGTCCTGCCGCGCCCGGTAGATCGTGCCCTCGCCGCCCTGCGCGATCACGCGGAAGTTGCTGAACCCGGGCAACGCGATCCCGGTCGCCGGAGCGGCCCCCGGAGCGGGGGCCCAGGCCATCAGATCGTCTTCCACCAGCGGATCCTAACCCGGAGTGATGGGGTCACCGCTGGACGTTCGGGCGGATCGGGGTCATCGGTTCAGTCGGCGAGAACTTTCACCTGGAAGCCGAGTGCCTGCAACATTCCGGTGAGCATCACGCGCGTGTTGTCCTCGGCGCGCTTGCGCAGCTCGGACTTGTCCGCCGCCTCCGCGAGCTTCTGCTCGGCCGCGACGTAGAACCGTTGCAGGTCAGGAGGTCCGGCCAACGCCTGGAAGTCGTCGATGAGACCGCGTTCCTGGCTGTAGACGTACGAACGGTCGTTGTGCAGGTTCGGCTTGTCCAGTTGCGGCTTCGGCAGCCGCAGTTCCACGGTCTTGCCGTCCGGCGAGACGACCAGCCCGTCGTCGGCGAGCGTCCCGAAGTCGACGTACGCGTTGACCGACCCGGCCGCGACGAACAACGTGCGTTGGCCCGCCAGCGCCGCCGGCACCCACTTCACGTCGTCCTCGATGTCCAGCACGACCTGGAACTCGCCCGCCGCCGCGTGGTACTGGCTCAGGTCCCGGACGGACTTGAGCATCGCGGGCTGGCTGCGGTCGATCGATTCGTTGCCAAAAGGAGTCATTGGACCGAAGGCGAAAACCGCCGCGCCGAGGAGAATCACCACGGCTGCGACCAATGCTCCACGCGTCACCCAGCGCCTGTACACCGCGTTGGTGTACCCGTGAGGTGATGCGCACACACGGTCCGTATGGGCTAATCGACCCGAGCGGAATCAGTTCCGCCTCCACGTGGTTGGCTTGGACGAGACGAAAGCGATTGATCCAGGAGGCGTGCGGTGGACCCGGAGAACCTGTACGAGGTGGACTCGGAGGTGCCGGACCTGACAGGTGCGGTGCTGCTGCACCACTTCGAGGGCTTCATGGACGCCGGCGCCGCGGGCCGTCTGCTGACCGAACACCTGCTGGAGACGCTGGAGAGCCGCGTCGTCGCCCGTTTCGACGTGGACGGACTGATCGACTACCGCTCGCGCCGCCCCCTGATGACCTACGCGACCGACCACTGGGAGGACTACGCCGCCCCCGAACTGGTCGTGCACCTGCTCTGGGACAGCGCCGGGCACCCGTTCCTGCTGCTCACCGGCCCCGAGCCGGACCGCAGCTGGGAGGCGTTCGTCGAGGCCGTGAAGTCGCTGATCGACCGCTGGGGCGTGCGTCTGACCGTGGGCTACCACGGCATCCCGATGGGCGTGCCGCACACGGCCGTTGACCGTCATCGGCCACGCCACGCGCCCCGAACTCGTGTCGGAGTACCAGCCGTTCTTCAACCGCGTCCAGGTCCCCGGCAACGTCTCCGGCCTGCTGGAGTTCCGCCTCGGCCAGGCGGGCCACGACGCGATGGGCTTCGCCGCGCAGGTCCCGCACTACCTCGCGCAGTCGCAGTACCCGACCGCCGCCGTGACCCTGCTCGACGCCGTGGCGCGCGCGTCCGGCCTCGCGCTGCCCATCGGTTCGCTGGTCGACGCCGCCCAGGCCGCCGACGCCGAGATCCACCGCCAGGTGGCGGAGTCGGAGGAGGTAGCCCAGGTCGTGGAAGCGCTCGAGCGGCAGTACGACGCCTTCATCCAGACTGTGGGGAACACCGACCTCCCCAGCGCGGACGAACTGGGGGCCGAGTTCGAACGGTTCCTCGCCGAGCAGCAGCGTCCGCCGGACCACCTGTAGGAGCTTCCGCCATGGCCACCTGGGACGACGTGCGCAGGATCGCCACCTCCATGCCCGACGTGACCGAGCGCGTCCGGGAGGGCGTCGTCGACTGGCGGGTCAAGGAGAAGCTCTTCGTCTGGGAACGGCCGCTGCGCAAGACGGACCTGTCGGCGTTGGGTTCTGCCGCGCCGTCCGGGCCGATTCTGGCTGCTCGGGTGCCGGATCTGGGGGCCAAGGAGGCGTTGCTGGCCTCGGACCACTCGGTGTACTTCACGACGCCGCACTTCAACGGGTACCCGGCGATCCTCGTGCTGCTGGAGCACATCGAGGTGGGGGAGTTGGAGGAGCTGATCGTGGAGGCTTGGCATGCGCGGGCGCGGCGGCGTTAGGTGCTGTTCTTCTGCCACCACCGGGACCGGCCCGGCTCGATGCCGTTGCGGCAACAGTTGCTCGAAGCGCACTGGTCGTACATGGACGGGTTCGAGCTCATCGCGCGCGGGCCGACGTTCACCTCCGGCGTCCTGACCGGCAGCGTGCACGTCGTCGAGGTGCCGGACGCGGCGGCCGCGCGGGCGTTCGCCTTCGAGGAGCCCGTCTACCAGGCCGGTGGCTACCGCGACGTGCTGGTGCGGCGGTGGCGCAACGTCCTCGGGCGCACGATGTGGGACTCGCCCGGTGGCGGTGGGCACCTGGTGCTCGGGTTCGGCGCCGGGGAGGCCGTCGACCTCGCGCCGTCCCGATCTGAAGGGGTGGTCGCGTACGGGCCGTTGCTGTCCGACGACGGCACGGCCTGGCTCGGGACGGCGGCGTTGGTGCGGTCGGCTGATCCGGCGTCGGTGTTGAGCGTGGACCGCTATGACGCCGTCGAGGTGCACGAGTGGGAGCCGGGCGGACGTCGCTAGTGGCGCGTCTCGGAACGTGCCACACCACTAGAGCTCTGAAACGGTGATCACCTTGCCATAGCGCGGGTAGAGCGTGTTCACCAGGAACTCGTGGGTGGCCGGGTCCGGGTCGGCACACGCGTCGGCCAGGACGGTGAGGGCGTAGTCGCGGTCCATCGCCTCGCGCGCGGTGCTGAGGACGACGCCGCTCGTGCTGATGCCCGCCAACACGAGCGAGGTGACGCCACGGTTGGTCAGCTGGGCATCGAGGTCTGTGGTGGTGAACGAGCCGATGCGCGTCTTGCGCACGACGATGTCGTCCGGCTGCGGGGCGAGCTTCTCGTGGAACTGGGTGCTGGCGGCGTCGGCGTGCATCGAGTCGCGCACCACGGACGTCGCCATGCGGGCCATCACGCTCGTGGACGGGATGGCCTCGAAGTCCTCGTCGGTGAACGCCACGCGCACCCAGCCGACGTGGCCGCCGTCGGCGCGGACCTTCTCGACGGCGGTGGAGACGGTGCCCAGCAACGCTTCCGCGCCCGGGATGCGGCCGACGAGGCCGTTCTGGAAGTCCATGACGAGCAGTGCGGTGGTCATCGAACACCTTTCAGGGAACGGTCGAGCACGTTGACGAGCAGGAACAGGACGCACGCGACGACCAGGAACGCCGCGAGCTCGTGCAGGCCGCCGGTGTCGGCGCTCTCGCCGAACACGAGTCCCTGCACGGTGGACGAGACGATCGCGCCGACGTAGCCGAACGTGCGCAGCAGACCCGCCGCGGCACCGACCGAAGCCGGATCTGCCTGGCGGTACACGGAGTTCTGGAGTGCGAGGCTGCTGAGGCCCTGCGGGACACCGGTGATCACCACGACGAGCAGCAGAATCCACAGTGGACTCGAAGGACCAAGCCAGAACAACAGGACGCAGGCGGCGAGCTGGGCGAACGACGACACGATCAGCTTGCCGCGCACGGCCTCGCTGCGGCCGGTGAGAGCGGAGACCAGAATGCCCACGCCGAACATCGGCAGCATCACCAGACCCGCCTGGCCCGCCGTGAGGCCGCGGCCCGCCTCCAGCCACTGGGTGAAGCCGTAGACGAAGCTGTACGACACCAGGTACGCGAGCAGCGCGCGGCCGTAGGTGATCAGCAACGGCCGGTTCAGGCCGCTGAGGTCCAGCAGCGGTTTCCGCTCGGTGACAGCGGGCCGGGTGCGCGGGAAGTAGCGCCACCCCAGGAGGAACGCGGCCAGCGCCAGCGGGACGTTGATCGCCAGGGTGCTGCGCCAGCCGCCGAAGTCGACCAGCAGACCGCCGAGCGGCGGGCCGATCACCGAGACCGTCTGGGTGGCGATCGCGAGGATCGTCAGCACGCCACCGGGACTGTCCTCGCCGGTGCGGTCGGCCTCGTCTCGCAACAGGCGCATCGCGGCCGGATAGCCGGCGCACGTGCCGAGGCCCAGCAACACGCGCGCGACGACGAGCACGACCAGGTTCGGGGCCAGCGCTCCCAACACTCCTGCCACGCCCACGAGCGCGGTGGCGGGCAGGAAGAGCAGACGCGGGCCGTACGTGTCGATCAGGCGGCCCGCCACGGGTTGCCCGATGGCGGTGGCCACGTACAACGAGGTGATCAGCCAGGCGGTCGCGGACGGCGGTTCGCCGAACGACGCGCCGATCGGCACCAGCGCCACCGACAGGATCGTGGTGTTGATCGGGTTCAGCACGGCGCCCGCGACCAGCGGCGTGATGAGCCGCCGGTCGAACCCCGTGGCGGCGGTCATTCCTCCACCACGCGCTCCAGCAGCGTCAGCGCCTCGGCGATCACCTGCCGTTCGGACTCGCTCAGTCGCTGCGTCAACGCGTCGGTCAGCCACTCGATCCGGGTGGCGCGGGCACCCTGAGCAGCGTCGCGGCCGTCGGGGGTGAGCGTGATGAGCTGGCGGCGGCCGTCGGACGGGTCGGCGGCGCGCTGGATGAGGCCCTGCTCGTGCAGCGCGGTCAGCGTCTTGGCCATCGACTGCGGCTTGACGCGTTCGGCGCCTGCGAGCTGACTCGCGGTCGACGGCTCGTCCAGCAGCAACAGCCTGGCCAGCGCCGATGCCTGTGGCGCGGTCAGGTCGTCCACCGACGACTCGTCCTGCAGCCTGCGGCGCAACCGTCCGACGAGCACGCGCAGCCGCTGGTTGATGGCGGCAGGTTCACCCATGATAGACAGCCTAGACTGAACAGTCTGGGCTGTCGATCTGTCAGTAGCTCACGAACCGGTAGTGCAGGCCGCTGCTCGACTCCAGCCACTCGCCGACGTCGACCGGCTCGCGGTCGACGGCCGGCGCGTGGGTGTCGCCCTCGAACTCCTCGCGGATCTCGGTCACCTCGATCCGGTCGGCGAACTGCAGCGCGGCCGCGTACACCGCCGACCCGCCGATCACCCACAGGTCACCGGTGACGTCGGCGAGGGCCTTTTCCAGGCTGTCGAAGGTTTCCGCGCCGTCCTGGGGCGTGCGCGACAGCACCAGGTTGCGGCGGCCGGGCAGGGGGCGGAAGCGCGGCGGCAGCGACTCCCAGGTCAGGCGTCCCATGAGGACGGCCGCCCCGGAGGTGGTCTCCCGGAAGTGCTTCATGTCCTCCGGGATGTGCCACGGAATGGCGTTGTCGCGGCCGATGACACCGTTCGCGGCCTGCGCCCAGATCAGCCCGATCACACCGCCACCGGCGCCTTGATGCCGGGGTGCGGGTCGTAGCCCTCGATCGTGAAGTCCTCGTACCGGTAGTCGAACAGGGACGCGGCCGGGGCCATCTGGAGCGTCGGGAACTCGCGCGCGTCGCGGCTGAGCTGGAGTTCGACCTGCTCGAGGTGGTTGTCGTAGATGTGGCAGTCGCCGCCGGTCCAGATGAAGTCACCGACGCCGAGGCCGGTCTGCGCGGCGATCATGTGCGTCAGCAGTGCGTAGGAGGCGATGTTGAACGGCACGCCGAGGAACAGGTCCGCGCTGCGCTGGTAGAGCTGGCACGACAGCTTGCCGTCGGCGACGTAGAACTGGAAGAACGCGTGGCACGGTGGCAACGCCATGTTCGAGATCTCGCCGACGTTCCAGGCGGAGACGATGATCCGGCGCGAGTCCGGGTTCGTCTTCAACGTCTTCAGGACCTCGGCGATCTGGTCGACGTGCCCGCCATCGGGCGTGGGCCAGGAACGCCACTGCACGCCGTAGACGGGGCCGAGCTCGCCTTCGGGAGACGCCCACTCGTCCCAGATGGACACGCCGTGCTCCTGCAACCACTTCACGTTGCTGTCGCCGCGCAGGAACCACAGCAGTTCGTACGCGATCGACTTGAAGTGCACCTTCTTGGTGGTGATCAGCGGGAACCCGGCGGCGAGCGGGTAGCGCAGCTGGTGGCCGAAGATCGACCGCGTGCCGGTGCCGGTGCGGTCCTCCTTGCGCACGCCCTCCTTCAGGACGTGGCGGAGCAGGTCTTCGTACTGCGTGTCGGGCATGCCCCGAACCCTAGCTCCAGCGGTTGAACGAAGTCAGCCGTGACACGTCCCGTCGTTTCGCCACCGAGAACTTCTCCGCCGGGTGTCCGAGCGGGACCATCGCGGCGATCTCCCACTTGTCCGGTACGCCCAGCAACTCCAGCGTCTCGGCCTGGTGGACCCTGATCACCGTGGTCAGCGTGGTGCCGAGGCCCAGTGCGCGGGCGGCCAGGCAGAAGTTCTGGACGGCCGGGTAGACCGACGCGTGCACAGGCCCGATGTCGATGCCCTCCACCAGCGACGGCAGTCGCGGCATGAGGAAGAACACGATGACCGGGACGGACGCGAGGGTGTCGGCGAGGTGGTTCGCGGACTGCCTGACGCGTGTGCCGACCGCGTCGTCCTTCAGCGGCGGCGCGATCTCGGTGTACTTGGTGAACGCCCGGCGGTAGAGCTTGCCGACCTCCGCGCGCACCTCGGGGTCGGTGACGACGAGGTAGCGGGTGGGCTGGACGTTGCCGCCCGACGGGGCCTGCTGGGCGGCGCGCAGGCACGTCCACACGGCGTCGTCCGACACCGGTTCGTCGGTGAACCGGCGGATGGCGCGCGTGGTCATGATCGCTTCGAGGGCGTCCATCAGAACCTCGTCATGTCCGGCTCGAGGCCCAGCTTGAGCATCGAGTAGGTCTCCAGCATCCGGCGTGACACGACCGTGTGTTGTGCGGCCACGTTCACGTCGCGCAGGCAGCGTTGCAGGGCCGACGACTCGAACACCGAGCTGCCGCCGCCCGCCGCGAACGCCCGTTGCGTCACCTCGACCGCCTCGCCGGTGACGAACGAGCAGGCGAGCCGCAGCCGTGCCTTCACCGAGTCGGGGGCGGCATCGCCGTTCAGAGCGGACTCCCACGCGGTGCTGAGAGCCTCGTGCAGGAACGCCGCCGAGGCCGAGAGCCGGGCCTCCATCAGGGCGAGTTCGATCTGGACGCCCGTCTGCTCGGCGAGCCGGGTGGTCGCGTGCTGCGGGGTCTTCTCGGTGGCGAGCGCCTCGATCTCGTCGATCGCGCGCCGGGCCACGCCGAGGCACACGGATGCGACGCCCGCGGCGAGGAAGCTGAAGTACGGGAAGACCGTGATCGGGCCTTCGATGCCGGGCGTGATGCCGATCGGCCAGATGGCGCGGTTCGGGGGCAGGAACGCGTCCTGCACCGAGAACTCGTGCGAGGCGGTGGCACGCAGGCCAGCGGCGTGCCAGGTGTCATGGATCGTGACGTCCTCACGCGGGTACACGGCCAGACGCGGGCCAACGGGCGTGATCGTGCCACCGATGACCCACGACGAGTACGCGACGCCGCTGCCCCAGCCCCAACGGCCGGTGACGCGGTAGCCCTCGCCGGTCTCGACCGCCTTGCCCAGCGGCGCGGCGGTGCCCGCGATCAACGCGCGCGGGTCGCCGAACACCTCGTCGGCGGCGTCCGTCGGCAGGTACCAGGCGAGCGACGACGAGGTGGTGGTCGTCATCGCGGTCCAGCCGGTCGAGGCGTCCGCCCTGGCCAGCTCCTGGACAGTCCGGCTCCACTCGGGCAGGCCGGTTTCGGCGCCGCCGTAGCGCTTCGGGGCGATCAGGCGGTGCACGCCGTGGTCGACGAGCGCGGTGAGCACCGGCTCGGTGAGGGCGCGCTGCTGCTCGGCCCGGGGTGCCTCGGCGCGGATCAGGGCGTGGAGATCCATGCGGGCGATCTTGCCCCTGGCACTACAGCTTGGCGAGCGCCTCAACGAGTGGCTTCAGCTCGGGGACGTCCCCGGCCTCCGACAGCGACTGGCTCAGCACCTCGTCGTGCGTGGGGCGGGCGTCGGCGAGCAGCGCGTGGCCCTTCTCGGTGACCTCGGTGTAGATGCCGCGCCGGTCGGTGGGGCAGAGGTAGCGGGCGAGCAGACCGCGGTCCTCGAGTCGCGTGACCAGCCGCGTTGTGGCTGACTGGCTGAGCACGACGGCGTTCGACAGCTGGTTCATCCGAAGGTGGAAGCCGTCCTGGCGGTTGAGGACGTCCAGAACGGTGTACTCGCTGACGGAGAGCTCGTGGGCCTTCTGCAGCGCGCGTTCGAGGCGGTCCTCGATGCGGGCGTGCAGCGCCGCGAGTGTGCGCCAACCCTGTGCACGCGCCTGGACGGCGTCGTCGTCCAGTGACATAGGTCAACCCTTCTCGAATAGACAGCGTGTGCAACTATTGCGTACGCTCGTAATCGTCTTCAACAAGTCTACCGGGGAGAGACATGGATCTGTCGGGACGCACGGCACTTGTGACGGGCTCCACCGCGGGCATCGGCTTCGCCACGGCGGAAGGCCTGCTCAAGGCGGGTGCCGCCGTCGTCGTCACGGGCCGCAGCGAGGAGACCGTCGCCGAGGCGGTCGGCAAGCTCAGCGGGCACGGTGACGTGCGCGGGGTCGCGACGGACCTCGCCACCGCGGCCGGTGCCGCGACGCTGGTCGAGCAGGTGCCCGACGTCGACGTGCTCGTCAACAACCTGGGCATCTACGGCGCGAAGCCGGTCTTCGAGATCGACGACGCCGAGTGGCAGCGCTACTTCGACACCAACATCATGTCCGGCGTCCGCCTGGCCCGGCACTACACGCCCCGCATGGTCGACCGCGGCTGGGGCCGGGTGATCTTCGTCAGCAGCGAGTCCGGCGTCTTCACGCCGACCGAGATGGTCCACTACGGCATGACGAAGACCGCGCAGATCGCCATCTCGCGCGGCATGGCCCAGGAGGTCAAGGGCACCGGCGTCACCGTGAACTCGGTGCTGCCCGGCCCGACCCTGACGCCGGGCGTCGAGGAGTTCATCCGCGACCGCGTCGGCGACGGCGGCGAAGCGGAGTTCGTCCGCACCGAACGCCCCACGCTGCTGCTGGGCCGCCTGATCCGCCCCCACGAGGTCGCGAACCTCATCACCTACGTCGCGTCGGACCTGTCGTCCGCGACGACCGGAGCCGCGTTGCGCGTCGACGGCGGCACCGCACCGACGCTGATTCCCTGATCACAGTAAGGATTTCGCTTTGAACACCGTGAAGCTCAACAACGGCGTCGTCATGCCCCAGCTCGGCTACGGCGTCTGGCAGGTGCCCGACGCGGAGGCCACCCCGGCCGTCGCTGAGGCGCTGAAGGCCGGCTACCGCAGCATCGACACGGCCGCCGCCTACGGCAACGAGGCGGGCACCGGCGCGGCCATCGCGCAGTCCGGTGTGGACCGTGACGACGTCTTCGTCACCACCAAGCTGTGGAACGACGACCACGGCTACGACGCGACGCTGCGCGCCTTCGACACCTCGATGTCCAAGCTGGGCCTCGACGTCCTCGACCTGTACCTGATCCACTGGCCGACCCCGGCGCGTTCGCTGTACGTCGACACCTGGAAGGCGTTCGTCGAACTGCAGAAGGAGGGCCGGGTCCGCGCGATCGGCGTCTCCAACTTCCAGCCCGCACACCTGCAGCGCCTGATCGACGAGACCGGCGTCGTGCCGGCGGTCAACCAGATCGAGCTGCACCCGTACTTCCAGCAGGCCGAGGTGCGCGCGTTCAACGCTCAGCACGGCATTCAGACCGAGGCCTGGTCCCCGCTCGGCCAGGGCGGCGACCTGCTGACCGACCCGGTCGTGCAGAAGATCGCGCTGGCGCACGGCAAGTCCGCGGCGCAGGTCGTGCTGCGCTGGCACCTGCAGATCGGCAACGTCGTGATCCCGAAGTCTGTTACGCCGTCGCGGATTCAGGAGAACTTCGACGTGTTCGGCTTCGAGCTGCCGGACGCCGAGGTGGAGGCGATCGCGGGGCTGGACCGGGGTGGCCGCATCGGTCCGAACCCGGACGAGCTGAACTAGTTCCGCATTCTCACCTGGCCCGCGTCGCATCGGCGACGCGGGCCGGTGCGCTCGTATGATGGTTTGATGCCGGACGAGCAGGATTACGACATCGCCGTCTCGTTCGCAGGCGAGCACCGCGACTACGTCGAACGAACCGTGGCAGCCGCGAAGGCCGCCGGGATCCGGGTGTTCTACGACCGCGACATGACCGTTGAGTGGTGGGGGAAGGACATCCTCGTCGAGCAGCGGAAGATGTACGGGTCGCGTACGCGCTACTTCGTGCCGTTCATCTCGAACGAGTACTTCAACAAGCCCTATCCGCGCGACGAGTTCGACGCGGCGATGTTGACCGCAGTGAAGCAGGGAGACGGCTACATCCTTCCGGTGCTGGTGGGCGATGTCGTGGTGCCCGCCGAGTTGCTGCATCCGCACGTGGCGTACCTGAAGTCGCACGACTACACGCCGGAAGAGCTCGCCGAGGTGCTGCGGAGGAAGGTCGGCGCCGCGGCCGACTCCGGTCAGGAGCCGCGTGACGTGAGTTCGGTGGTGCGGTCGGCCTTGAAGCTGCCGATGCCGCGGATTCCGCGCGACTACGACAAACGCGAGGAACTGCAGTCGATCTACGCTTACCTGCTGGAGCGGTTCAGGGACGCGGCGCCTCAGTTGGAAACGGCCGGATTCCCCGCGAGCGTGCGAGAGTACGACCTGGCTACCCGCGACGGGAAGTCCAAGCAGTTCATGACGTTTGAAGTGATGCGTTGGCAAGCCAACGTGTATTCGCTCCACCTCTCTGTGGACGAGGACATTTTCGACACGTGGCTGACCCTGCGGGTCGGAAATGCCTACGCACCCGATGTAGCCACAGCGGTCCCGTTCTTCGACGTGAACGCACGCCAGGCGAGAGTGAAGGTGACCGACCGGTCCGCGCCCGGCGTCCTCGGACACCACAAGCCGACGGAGTGGAACCTCACCAAAGACGAGCTCTTCGACAAGCTCTGGGCCAGGATCATCCACTGCCTGGAACAAGCCTAGAAACACGAAACCCCGGACCGCATCTCCGCGGTCCGGGGCTTCGCCGGCAACGAGCCGAACAGCACTGTGGCCGTCGAACCCCCGGTTCGACGGCCACAGCACTCAGGCCCGCATGACTGTGGCGATGGGAATCCGCGCCGCCCGGATCGCCGGGATCAACCCGCCGAGCACACCGGCGACCAGACCCGCGATCACCCCGGCAACCCCGGCCTCCCAAGGAAAGGTCGTCCCCTCCAGCGACGGGAACCGGCTGCCGAACATCATCAGCGCCACGTGCAGCCCGGCCACGCCGGTGCCGATCGCGAGCCCCGCTGTCAGCAACCCGGTCAGCAACGTCTCAGCGAGCACGATGCCCGCCAACAAAAGTCGGGACATGCCGACCGCGCGGCGCAACGCGAACTCCTCGACGCGTTCGCCGACGGTGGCGAGGCCGACGTTGAGGATGCCGGCGACGCCGATCAGCAGCACCATGAAGGCCATGCCGAGGAAGATCAGGCGCATGATCCTCAGCTCGGACTCCATGTTCTCCTTGGACTTCACGACCTGGAAGTGCAGCTGCTCCTGCGGCACGCCCGCGGCCACGATCTTCGACTTCAGCAGCTGCTGGAGGTCGTCGGTGCCGGGCTTGAGGTAGAGCTCGAGGCTCGTGCCGCCGCCGCGGAACTTGTCCACCTCACTGGGTTCGACGCTGGACGGCATCCAGGTGCGGAGTTCGTCGAGGCGCATGTAGGCGCGCGGCTGGCCGTAGCCGTCGGTGACGACGCCGACGATCTGTGGCGTCATGTGGTGCGTGGCGCCGTCGATCATCATCTCGCCCGGGACGCGGTACTGGTTGAGGCCCTTGGCGGCCTCCTCGTTCAGCACGATCCGCGGGGCCAGCGACGGGGCGGTGTTGAAGTCGAGCCAGCTGCCGGAGACCGGGCGGAACGGCTTGAACGGGCGGATGTCGCCGGTCAGCGCCACCAGGCCGACCTCGATGGCCTGGCCGTCCGGCTTCTTCTCCTGCTGCTTCTGCTCGGTGCAGGTGCCGTTGGCGTCGCAGTAGACCATCGGGCCGCCGTAGTCGCCGCCGCGGCCCGCGTACTCGAACGGCATGCCGCCCTCGTTGACCGGACGCACGCCCGGCTCGCCGATGATGGCCCGCGACTGGATCATCGCCACGGCGTCGGTGCGGCCCTTCAGGGTCGACTCGACGATGCCGGGCGCGCCCTTCTCGCCGGGGACGTAGCCCATGATCGTGCCGTCTTTGCCCGCCTGGAGCTCGATGTTGGTGAGCATCGCCCGTTCGGCGATCTCGGAGCCCGCCTGTACCGCCACGACCGCGAGGACGCCGAGGAACAGCGACACCATCGACAGGAACGTGCGCAGTTTGCGGGCGCGGATGCCCTGTCCACCGATGACCACGGCGGACCGGAACTTGCCGGAAAGCATCAGTTGAACCGCCCGTCGCGCAGCTCCATCACGCGGCCCATCTTGGCGGCGTGGTCGTGGTCGTGCGTGACCAGCACGAGGCCGCAGCCCTGCCTGGTCGTGTTGAGCAGCACCTCGACGACGAGGTTGCCGGTCTCGGTGTCGAGCGCGCCCGTGGGCTCGTCGGCGAGGATGATGCGCGGCTGCCGCACCAGAGCGCGGGCGATCGCGACGCGCTGCTGCTCACCACCGGAAAGCCTGCTGGGCTTGGACTTCGACAGGTGCGCGATGCCGACCTGCTCCAGTGCCTCCATCACCTGCTTCTTGCGCTTGCTCCGCGACGACCAGCCCTGGCCGTTCACCAGCGCCATCGCCACGTTCTGCGCCGCGGTGAGATGCTTGAGCAGGAAGAATCGCTGGAAGACGAACCCGAACTCCGCGCTGCGCAACGCCGCCGCCCTGCGTTCGGCGAGCTTCGTGATGTCGTTGCCGTGCAAGAGGTACTGGCCCTCGTCGGCCTTGTCGAACAGGCCGATCAACGACAGCAGCGTCGACTTGCCCGAGCCCGAGCGGCCGAGGATCGCGACGCTCTGTCCCGCGTGCACGGTGAAGTCCACACCGGACAGGATGGTCCGCGGTTCCCCTTGGCCCTTCAGGACTTTCGTGATCCCGCTGAGTTGCAGCAGCGCCGGTTGGGCGGGCTGCACCTGCACGGTCGGCTGGTCGAAGGACTGCGTCATCACGGTCCCGTCGGCTTGCTCTGGTCGCCGCCCTGCTGCTGGCCCTCCGGCAGGTTCGGACCCGGCACGGCCAGTTCCTCGTCACCGGTGAGACCCGACTTGACCTCGATGACCTTGCCGTCGGTCAGGCCCAGTGTCACGTCCGTGGTGCGGCGCGAGCCGTCCTGCGCGATCACGTCGACCTTGCCCTTGCCCTGCTGGCCCGCCACCGCTTCGACCGGCACGACCAGCGCCTGCGCCGACTTGCCCGTGGTGACCTCGATCGACGCGGTGGCGCCGTTGATCATCTGCACGTCCGCCGGCGCCGTGCACACGATCCGAAGACCCGTCGAGGAACTGGGCTGCTGCTGCGGTTGCTGGGGTTGTTGCGGCTGCTGCGGCTGGTCCTTCTTCTCGCCGTCCTTGTTGTCCGGCGTCACCGGAGGCTTCTCCGGGATGGTGCCGGACGGCAGCGCGGCGATCGTGCCGAGCACCGTGCACGGGAACGGGCCGGGGCCGTTCTTGATCTGCACCGTCACGTCGGTCAGCGCGCCGTTGATCTTGTACGCCTGCTGCCCGTCGATGTCGCCGACGATCGCGTAGCCGACGTGCTTGGCCGACGCGATCGGCATGCCCGCCTTCACCGTCGCCTTGTCGTCCACCAGCCTGCCGCTGAACGTCGACCCCGCCGGGGCCTCGACGTAGTTCGGCGTCTGGCCCTTCCACACCGTCGCGACCCGGATCGGCCTGGTCGGCGTGCCGTTCGGGGTCGGGACGTCGAAGTACCTGACCTCGCCGTCGGCCGGCGCGACGAGCCCGAACGTCGGGTTCATCTCGACCTTGCCCGCGATGCTGAGCTTCGTCGTCAGGTCCTGCTTGGTGGGCTTGACCTTGGTCATCTGCGTGCCGCGTGGCGCCAGCTCCGGATTGGCCTGGTCCGGACCTGACGGACTGCACGCAGCCACGCTCACCGTGACCAGCGCGCACAGCGGCGCGAGAACGAATTTGCGCACGAATGTCCCCCATGTCGTTTCGGCCAACCTACCGATAAGGACACCTGATACCTCGGGGAGGTTGCATCGGACTTTCGGCCGATGTCGCATCGACCTGGTGGTCAGGGGTTTCCGGCAGCCCGGCACCGGTGAATGCGCTTGCCGCGGTGCACGGTAACGTCTTCGAGGTTTGGCCCTGGACGAAAGGGTTGACCTCAGCGGCCCAGTGCGGCGGCGTACGCGGAAAGGGATTCCCGGTCGGGATGTCCCGTCTTCGCGATGAGGGACGCCACGTGCTTTTCCACCGTGCGCGGCGAGATGTGCAGGCGCGTGCCGATCGCCTTGTTGCCCATTCGGTCAGCCAGCAGCACGAACACCTCGAACTCGCGCACCGTCACGCCGTGCCCGCGCAGCTGGGCCGGCACCGAGTCGGTGCCGCTGCGCCGTTGCTGCACCGGCACTCCGGCCTGCCGCAACAACCCCCGGCACGCCGACGCGACCGCGGGCACCGTCGCCTGGTGGAAGAACTCCTCGGCCGACCGCAGCCACGCCACCGGATCTCCCCACCCGGCCGCCGATCCCGCCACCAGCCGCAGCCCGAGGTGCCGGGCCAGCGGGTACGGCGCGGCGGCCTCCTGGGCGCGCTCGAACGCCTCCAGGGCCTCGTCGAACCGGCCGCAGCGGCCCAGCAGCACCGCGTGCGCGAGTTCGGTGAACTGACGGTTCCAGCGCATGGCGGACGCGGACGGCGCCGTCAGCGACGTGTACTCCGGCCAGTCGAACCGGCCGTCCAGCACGCCCAGCAGCACGCGCAGCCCGTGCGTGCCGGACAGGTGGAACGTCGTGGGGTGCTGCGACTCCAGGTCGAGCGCGCGGTCGAGTTCCGTCATCGCCAGGCCGTGGTTCTCCTCCAGCAACGCGCAGAACGCGCGGGCGAGACCGAAGCACAGCGGGTACTCCTGCGCGCCGCTCTTCGCCACGGTCTCGAACTCGCTGATGGCGTCGTCGGTCGCGGTCCGGTTGCCCTGGTGCGCGGCCAGCACGGCCTTCGTCATCAGCAGGTAGCGGGTCAGGGCGTGGAACCGCAGGCGCGTCGTCGTGCGCAGGCATCGGTCGATCTCCCCGGCGGCCACCGCGTAGTCACCGGTCAGCACCGACTGCAACGCGAGGATCGCGTCCACGTTGTGCGCCACCGTGATCGCGCCCACCCGGCACGCCTGCGCGTGTGTGCGGTCCAGTGCCGCCGTGCTGCCGTGCCGCAGCCAGTCGTTGCCCGCCAATCGAACCAGCGCGTAGACGTGCTGGATCGGCAGCTGGTGCTCGTCGGCCAGTGCGAGCGCCTTGCTGAAGCACGCGTTCGCCTCGTCGATGTCCTGCTCGCGCGCGATGATCCCGAGCAGCTGCCACGCCTCGCACGCGACCATCGGCAACCCGGCGCGGTCGGCCGCGAGCGCCGCCTGCCGGGCGAGGCCCGCCGCCGACGAGATCCGGTCCGCGCTCGGGATGTTCAGCGCCAGATAAGCGGAGTTGACGTCCAGCTGCGCGGCGAGCTCGTCCGGGGCATCCGGCCCGAGCAACGTCCGCGCGATCCGCACCTGTTCGACGCCCTCGGTGAACCAACCGGCGAGATAGGCCACCCTGGACAGTCGCGTGTGGAGCTTCGCGCGCAGAGTTCCTTGCAGGTCACTGACATCGAGGGCGAACGCGCGTTCGAAGTCGCCGGTGTCGGCCAGCGCGGGCAGCAACGTGTCGAGCACCTCGGCCCGCGCGCCGCACTCGGAGTGCAGCAGGTCCTGCGCGCGGTCGAGCAGCGCCACGGCCGACTCGGCGGCGCCGCCGGCCAGCGCGCGTCTACCCGCCTCCGCGAACAGAAGTCCCGCCTGCGTCTGGGAACCGGCGTCGAACCGCAGCTTCGCGACCAGCGGGCACCAGTCACCGGGCAGGCCGGGATGCAGGTCCTCGATCGAGTCCGCCGTGCGCGCCGAGAGGTCCACGCGTTCAGCCAGGGTCAGCTGCGCCAGCAACGCGTCGGCGGTCAGCGGATGCCGGAACGCGTACCAGTCCGGTGCGGGCTCGTCCGGCGTCACTAGCTGCGCGGCCACTCCGGCGTGCAGGTGGCTGAGCAATGCCCGGTCGTCCGTGCCGGTCACCTTCTGCACCACCGACAGCGGGAACCGGTGCCCCAGCACGGCCGCGATCGACAGCACCTCACGGCCCTGCGGCCCCAGCCGGTCCGTGCGGTGCGCGACGCTGCGCACGAACGCCGCCGGCACGGGGAGTTTCAACGAGCCCAGCACCTGCCAGCCGTGCGCGCCCGCGACCAGCAGGCCGCCGCTGACCATGCCGTGCAGCAGTTCCTCGATGACGAACGGGTTCCCGGCGCTGTCCGTCCACAGGCGATCGACCAGCTCGGCCGGCACCAGCTCGCTGTCCAGACAGGCGGAAGTCATCTGCCCGACCTCGTCCTGCGAGAGCCGGTGCAGCTCGACCAGCGAGCCGGACCCGCGCTGCACCATGCGATGCACGAGCTCCAGCGCGTTGCCGGGCTCGGTGCGGATCGTCGCCAGCAGCAGGACCGGCTGGTCCTCCAGATTGTCCGCGAGGTACTCGACCACGGCGAGCGTCTCCGCGTCGGCCTCGTGCAGGTCCTCCAGGACCAGCAGGCACGGCGTCTTGCGCGCCACCGACGCGAGCAGCCGCAGCACCGCCTCGGCGAGCACGACGACCGACTCGGTCGTGGACCTGTGGTCGTGCCAGTCGGGGATCAGCGTGCCCAGCACCGGTTTGTACGGCCCGAGCGCCGAGTCGTCCGGCGGATCGCCGCGGAACAGGCCCAGCAAGGCTTCCGCGATTGGACGAAACGGCACCATCGGGCCGATGGTCGTGCCGCGTCCTTTGAGCACCCGCATGCCCGCGTCGTACGCCTGGCCCGCAGCGTGGCGAGCCAGGCGTGACTTGCCGATGCCCGCCTCCCCGGTGAGGAAGACGGCGCCGCCACGCGACTCGCGCGTGGCGGCGAGTGCCCCCGTGACGGCCGTGACCTCACGATCACGGCCGACCACGTGGGGCGCTCGGGTCTGCATGTCTGGACCCTAACGTTCCCGGGACGGGATCCGTATCGGCTGCCCAGGCGTATTCGGGGTGAAACTTTCTTACTTGGCGCTCACCGTGGTGTCCGTCATGGCCGGGGTGAGCGCGACGAACGCGCTCATCGCCATCGTCACACCCATCAGCGCACGGGCACGCGCACCCGCGAACGTCTTGGGTGCGAGCTCCATCTCCCCGATCGCGTGCTCGGCCGGTTCGTGCTGGTCGGCGGTGCGGTGCAGGGACTCGTTCATCGGGATTGCTCCTCTTCTGGGGGTGAGTGGGGCAACAACACTGACGGGATCGGGAACCCTTGCCGCAGCAGGCCGTGACCGATGCCGGCCAGGCCTGTCAGCAGTCCGGGTGAGGGGACACCACCGGGTGTCGCGCAATGCGGGCCGTTTTCTTCCAACGTACCCAGCAGCAACGCCGTGCGGCGGGTCGCGGCGCTCGGGTGGTGCACGGCCAGCGCCTCGACCACGCCCAGCTCGCCGTGGCAAAGACTCATGTCCCGCAACGGTTCCCGGGACGCGAGCAGCCCGGCCAGGCGTTCGTCCTGACGCGCGAGGGCGACGCCGGCGAGGCCCGTGCACCAGCCGATGTCGGTCGGATCGAGGGCGTCGCACTCCAGGAAATCTCGAGCGGCCAGTTGAGACGGTTCGTCACGAACCGTTGCCGCGTAACGTTTCAACGCCCATCCGACACCCGCACGGCCGCGTGCGAAACCGCTTGCGGTGGTGAAGGACCTACGCAAAGTAGAGGCGTAGTGATCGGCGAGTTGGAGCGCTTCGGGCGTTCCGACGGCGAGCATGGCGGCCAGCGAACCCGCGACGCCGTCCACGACCGTGCACGACGAATCCTCTTTGGGCATCAGCCGCACCGCTCGCGTCAGCAGGTCCGGGTCGAGGCCGAGCAACGGCGTGAGGCGCGCGAGGCCGTAGGAGATGCCGCCCAGGCCGTGGATTCCGCCCCCCGCGGCCGTGACGAGTTCCGGTTCCGCCGCGAACACCTCCAGCAGCGCGGGCAGCGGCCGCAGCGCGTCGCGGGCGAAGTCGACGTACCGCGCGGCGCCGGTGAGCGCGCCCAGTTCGGCGAGGAACAACGCCACACCCGTGTAGCCGTTGGTGAGGCTCGCGCCGAGCGGCTGCACCGTCCAGTGCCGGTCGTCGACGAGTTCGAGGCCGAGCCAGTTGACCCGGTCCCTACCGGTGACGGCGTGCGCGAGGATCTGGTCCGCGATCCCGCACGCGGCGGACAGCAGCCGCGCCGGGTCGGGGTCGACGGGCGCGGCGTGCGCCGTGACCGGGACGCCGCTGTGGTGCGACACCGGCCGCGGCCGCGAGGCCAGCAACGCCGTGATCACCCACTGCTGGTCGTGCCGGTCGATCTCGCTCATCGCGAGGATCTTGCGGGTGACCGCGTGCAGCCCGGGCTCCGGCAGCATCCCCGGCAGCCGGAGCCCGGACGCGGTCCACAGGTCGGTCGAACCCGGCCTGCACGTGAACAGCGGCACGTCCCCGCGCCACAGATCGGACACCTCGAACGGCACCAGCCGGTCGAGCAGTGGATCGTCCACCACCAGCACGCCGAACGCCAGGTCGCGGTCGAGCGCGTCGGCGAGCACGGACGGATGCGTGGACTCGTCGAGCAGTCGCGCGTACTGCCGTGTCGCGCGCGCAATGAACCGTACTTCCTCGTTGGCGCACTTCCGGACGAGCCGCAACAACTCGTCCCTATGCGCGACTATCGCGTCGTAGGCCGTCTGGAACCCGGCCAGCAGCGAGTCCTGGTAGTCGGCGGGCTCGGCCGGTACGCCGTCGAGGAGTGGCCGGTTGGCCGCGCCGCTCGCCGTCTTGGGACGCCGGACCAGGCGCATCCGATCGGTGCCGGGGTCGGCCCAGTCGACGCCGTCGGTCGGTGACAGCACACCGCGATCGCCGCCGACTCCCGACACGTCCGCGATGCCGTTGTCGCCCAACAACACGTGCGGCAACAGAGCCGTGCGGTGCACAGAGTCGACCAACGCCCGTGCGGCCGGATCGGTGTCGGGCGTGAGCGTGGGGTGGAAGAGCGTTTCGACGTCCACGAGCACCGGCTGGTCACCACACGCGATGAGGTTCTCGTAGTGCATGTCCGTGCCGTCGACCGCGTAGAGCAACGCCAGCAGCGCGCCGAGCCGTTGGTAGAACTCGGCGACCCCGGCCACGTCCGCGCACGGCTCGTGCGGGATGTGTTCCAGCCAGCCGTAGCCGTCGCGGGGGAGCAGCTTCGGGGTCCGGAACGTGATTCCAGTCCGCGCGGAAAGCCAGTCGAGTTGGTCCTCGAACCGCGTGTGCAGCCCGACCGGCCGCGGCCGGTACACGAGCTTCGCGCCGGTCTCGAACGTCAGGATCGCCACGGTCCGGCCCTGCTGGTGCGCGTCGCCCTGCCCCGACTCGACGGACACCAGCGCGCCGGGGTCGAGCCCCGCGAAGATCGTGCGCACGATCCGCGCGCGGTCACGGGTGAACCGCGACGCCAGCTCGTGATGGGTCGACACGGCCTGCTCGCAGGCCTGCGCGAGGAGCCGCGCGAGCACCGGGTAGCGGGTGAAGATCGCCGACAGGCTCAGCGTGCGGGTGAACTCGGTGAACCGTTCCGCGCTGGTAGGACTCGTGAGCCCCGGTTTCGCGCGGTGCAGTTCGAGCACGAGCGTGCGCGCCGCGATGCCCACCAACCGCCTGCCGAGCTGCTCGGCGAACGCGGCGTCGAACGGCGGCGCGACCTCGGAGCGGGACGCGTCGATCAGCGGGCGCAGGGCGTGCGCGAAAGCCGCTGTCCAGCTTTCGCCGGTGCTGGTCTCGGCCGCGGAGGTCACCCGGCCAACCTCGCACGCGCGGGCGTGCGGCACATGGGGACCAACCCCCCAGATTCAGGTGGGCGAGGTGAATATGGGGGATCGCCACCCATGTATTGCCGCCCGATCGGCCCGAGACTCAATGTCGAGGGAGGGGAACGGGATGAGGGAGTTCGGAGAACTGCTGCGCACGCATCGCATCGGCGCGGGCCTCACCCAGCAGCAGCTGGCTGACTTCGCGATGGTGAGCGTGCGGGCGATCCGGGACCTGGAGTGCGGACGCACCCGCTCGCCCAGGGCGGAGACGGTGAGACTGCTCGCCGACGGCCTGAGGCTCGACGAGGGCAGCCGCGCGGACCTGCAGCAGGCGGGAGGACGGGCCGCGGGCCGCACCGCCGTGGCACCGCCCGCGCCGGCCGGGTCGTCCGGGGTGGTCGTGGGCCGTGAGGCGGAGACGGCGGCGCTGATGGCGCTGCTCACGGAGGGACGGCCAGGGGTGGGGGCTCCTGGCGGCCGGGACGTGAGCGGTGGCGCGGGCGGCGTTCGCGTTGCGGGCGGTGGTGCGGACGGGGTTCGGGGTGTGGCCGGGGTCGGTGGTGCGCGGGCCGGTGAGCGTGGCCAGGGCGACCTGCGGAACGTCGCCGGGGTCGTGTTCGGCGCGCCCTTCGACGTCTCGCGGCGGCTGATCACCATCACCGGCGTCAGCGGCGTGGGCAAGACCCGGCTCGCCCTGGAGGTCGCGGGCGAACTGCACTTCCGGCACGGCTGGTCCGTGCTGTGGCATCCCGCGCAGGCGACCCCGTCCGTCGACGACGAGCAGAACACCGTCCTCGTCACCGACCAGCGGCCCGACCCGCGCCTGCTGGAGGCGCACCCGCGACTCCGGATCGTCGTGACGGCCCTGGAACCCACCGGCCTGCCCGGCGAGCACCTGTTCCCGCTGGGCGCGCTCGGCGACGACGCCGCCGTCAAGCTGCTGCTCACGCACGTGCACCGGGTGCGGCCCGCGTTCCGGCCGGAACCCGCCAACCAGGCTGCCCTCACGGGACTGGTGCACGAGCTGGACGGCCTGCCGTCGGCACTGGAGTTCGCGGCCGGGTGGTTCATGGTCTACTCGCCGCAGCACCTGCTGGAACGCCTGCGGACCAACCCGCTCGACCCCACCTCGGCCCACCTGCGCGACTCGCTGCGCCGCTCGCTGTCCACTTTGGACGAAGACGGGCGCGCGCTGCTGGCGCGGCTGGCCGACGGGGAGGACGCCGGGCACAGCGGGCCCATGCGGGAGCTGTGCCTGCGAGGACTCGTCCGCCGTGCCGGGCCCCGATACGAGGTGCTGAACCTCGTCCGCGCGGCGGTGCGGGAACCGGTGTCAGGGCCGCACCTCACCGCAGGAGTGGCCCTGACCTGGCCCGTTTAGAAAGCAGCCGTGAGGCAGGCGAGGCGGTCACCGGCGGTGCCCGCCTTGCCGTGTTCGGTGCTGGAGTGCGTGGCGTGCACGATGACGGAGTTCGCCTCGCCCTTGCGGAACTCCCACTTCACGCTCGCCTTGCCGGTCGCGGCACCCGAGCCGTCGGTGGTGAAGTCGAGCCAGATCTCGTTCTCCGCGTTGGCGTACTTCGAGTCGACGCTCGGCGACACCGGGTCCTTCTCGTTCTGGTAGTGCGGGCCCGCGTCGGCTCCCTTGGCGCCGCACGGCTTGGTGTGCACGTGCGCGCCGTACTGGGTGTTCGGCAGCAGGCCGGAGACCGTCAGCTCGACGGCGGTCTGTCCATTCGTGACGGACGAGCCGGTGGAGAGCTTGGCGCCCAACGGGATGCGCGCCACGTCGTAGGTCACGCCGGTCGGCTGGTTCCCGGTCGCGGCGGGTGCGGCCACCGCCGTCTCGGCGATCGGCTTGATCGCTGGAGCCGTCTGGCCGGACGGCGCGGACGGGGGAGTGGCGGGTGACGAGCAGGCGGCCAGCCCGCCGATGAGCAGAACGGCACCCGCGAGGGTCGCCACAGACGTGCGCATGTCTCTCCTTGGTTCAACTGCGTTCCAGGTTCCCACCCCCTCCACGTCCACGATCGGGCGACTGGTTCAGATCAATTGAGACGAGGTCCGCGAACGCCTGCCGGTAGGCCGCGCACAGGTGGTAGCCGCCGTGAGTCTCCACTGTGTCCGGTGCTCCGTCGGTCTCACCGGCCCGGCGGTCGCGCGGGTTGTCGGCCCAGCCGTGCACCGGGAACCCGAGGTAGTCGGTGCGGCGCCACAGGTTGAGCCAGCTCGGCCCCAGCAACTCCGAGAGCCCGCCCTCCACCGACGCCCCGGGGGCGCGTCCCCACGGGTCGCACGAGAACATCGCGCCCGCCCGCACAGAAGGCACGCCGAGCACCGCCGGTCCCAGCAGTTCCGGGAAGATCCGCCCGAAGTAGGGCCGCAGCTGCACGCCGTACGTCAGCAGCTGCATCCGTCGCAAGTAGCCGCTGGGCAACGCGTACAGGGCCGCGACCGCGAGCACCGCGCCCAGGCTGTGCGCCGACAGCACGACCCGGTTGTCCGGCGACTCGTCCAGGAACTCCCGCGACCGATCGGCGATCTCCGGCACCGCGCGTTCCGCGTAGCAGGGCGGCGCGAACGGATGTGCCGTGCGCGGCAGGAAGCACATCAGGTCCCACACCAGCCCGAGCGGCCGCCGGTTCGTCAGCATCCCGGCCCCGACGAACGACCCGACCACCGCCACACCCGCGAGCCCGGTCACCCAGTCGCCCTTGCCGACCACCCACGCGACGCCCCACCACGACGCCCACGACGGCGCGGCGAACGTCAGATAGGTCGTCAGCAGCAAGGAAAGCACGCCCAGCACGGACAACGCGCCCGCCACGTTCTCGGCCCGGTGCGTCACCGCCACCACGTGCCGCACCCGCACGACCAAAGCGTCGGCCTCGCCGTCCAGCACCGCGGGCGTGATCAGCCGTGACAGCAACACAAAGGCCTGCGCCAGCACCAGCAAGACCAACGGCACCAACGCACACGCGAAAGCGGCGGAGAACCACGAGTAGAACGACGGCACGACCAGCCCGGTGCCCACCCAACCCCGGAAAGTCAACACCAGCACCGAGGACAGCATCACCGACGACAACAACGACAACCCCAGCAGCACACCGGGCCCGGCCCCGCGCCACGCCTGCCACTCGTCCCCGGCCCGCGGCCGTGCCCGCCACACCAACGCCCCGCCGAACACCAGGGCACCGACCCAGGCCGGCGAAACCCAGTACGTGGCAACCATGAACGCCACGAACAACACCAGCAGCACCAACGGCCCCTTGGCGTCGTTGCGCCGCCACGACCACGCCGCCATCACCGACCCGAGCAACGCCACGACGACCACCGGCGGTCCCCACGACGTGAGCCACAGCGGTCCGGTGAACACCGGCTCGGCCAGGTACAACCCGAACCCGTGTGCCACCAGCACGACCACGGCCGCGACCATCAGCAGCCACGACCACAGCCCGCCCTTCTCGCGGGTCGGCACGTCCGGGCAGTCGGCCGTCGTCACCACGACCCGCGCCATCACGATCGCGAGCACTCCACCGGCCAGCACGCTCATCACCAGGAAGAACCCGTGCTGCCACAACGAGGTGCCGGTCACCAGCACCACCACGCAGCACCCGGCCGAGATGTGCAGCCGCGACAGCCGCCGGATCCGCGGACTGCCCTCCCACATCGACCTGCGACTCAGCATCACGCCGTCCCGCCGCTCCGGCTCCATCCGCGCCGGCGCCGACTCGTACCTGCTGCGCGACAACGACGTCAGTGCCAGCAACCCGAGCAACAGCAACACCGGCACGGCGGACGCGGCCAGCACCCGGACGTGCGGCGCGGGATCTCCGAGCACGTCCAGGAACTCCGGCACCCGCTTGCACGTGACGCCCGGCAGCGAGCACTGGATCGCGAAGACGTCGATGGCCACCTCGCACACGGCGAGCACCAGCAACACCGTCAGCCCCAGCCCGAACAGCCGCGTCGACGCCGCCCCGCGCCCCGCGTTCCACCACGCCATCCGGCGCGCCCCGGTGTACGAGCCGTCGGGGAGTTTCCGGGACCAGTAAGCGACGTTGGCCAGCCCGAACGGCAGCAGCAACGCCCATCCCACGCGCCCCAGCGCGTTCGCGAGCACCGACGGCACCCCGCTGCCCGGCACTCCAGGGGTGCTGCGCGCCATGCCACCCCACGAGTACGCCTCGCGCCGCACGTCTGCGGGCACCTGACCGGCGTGATCCGGTGGCAGCTCGGCGAGTTTGTCCGGTTTCGGCCGCCAAAAGCTGCCGAACCGGTCCCCGCGGAACTGTTCCACGGCATGATCGGGAAGGCCCAGCATCGCGTCCGGGGGTGTGTTGTTGACCCCGTGGATGCGCAGTTCCAAGGACCGGTCGCTCAGGGATGTCACTGTGCCTCCCCTTTACTCCAGTTGTCGTCCCGAAAACTGCTCCAGTTAGCGGCCGAACGGGTGAAAAAGGTGTATCCAGAAGCCCTTCGAAGCCTCTACTGAGCAAGGAGGCCCCACCATGACCGCAACCGCTCACCCGAACGTCGCAAACTCCGTCGGCCTGGCCGAGTTCCTCGCCACCGCGGGCACGCTCACGCTGGCGCAGCGCAAGCTCATCGTCGACCAGGCGCTGGTCCTGCTGGAGCAGAACTACGCGCACCTGCCTCTGAAAGTCGCGATGCACGCCGTGAATCCCGTGCAGAGACTCAGAGTGCTCAGAGCCAGACTCGAACGGCAGACCGACGCGACGGCCGAGCCCGAGTGGCAGTTCCACCGCGAGCTGTCGAGCACCTTCCACTCGGTGCGCGACCTGCACACGAACTACCTGCTGCCCGCGCCGTTCGCGGGCAAGATCGCCTTCCTGCCGTTCCAGTTGGAGCGCTGCTTCGCCGCCGACGGCACCGAGCAGTACGTCATCGCCCGCACGGTCGCGGGGTTCGACGGGCTCGCGGTCGGCGCCGAGGTGACGCACTGGAACGGCACGCCGATCGCGCGGGCGGTCGCGTTGAACGGCTCGATCTTCGCGGGCAGCAACACGGCGGCGAACCTCGCCCGCGGCCTGGAGTCGCTCACGTTGCGCCCCTTGGTGATCCAGCTGCCGCCGGACGAGGACTGGGTCGTCGTCAGCTACCGCACCGAGGCCGGTGCGGCGGAGGAGATCCGGGTCGACTGGCAGGTCACCGAGAACCTGCCGCCGATGACGGACGTCGACTCGCTCAGCCCGGCGGCGGCCGCGCAGGGCGTCGACCTCGACTCCGACGAGAAGGCCCGCGCGAAGAAGTTGTTGCACGCGCCCAAGGTCGTGCAGGCGGAGGCCGCCGGGGGAGCGGTCGCGATGGCCGCGCAGGACGTGCCGACGACGATGCCCGGCGTGTTCCGCGCCCGTCCCGTCGTGACGCCGTCCGGCACGTTCGGGCACCTGCGGATCTTCACGTTCAGCGTCGACGACCCGGACGCGTTCCTCGCGGAGTTCGTCCGCCTCGCGTCCTTGTTGCCGCAGAACGGACTCATCGTCGACGTGCGCGACAACGGCGGCGGCCACATCTTCGCGTCGGAGTTCCTGCTCCAGACGATGACGCCGCGCCCGATCCAGCCGGAACCCGTGCAGTTCCTCAGCACGCCGCTGAACCTGCGCATCTGCCGCCGTCACGCGGAGGACCCGACCGGCCAGATCGACCTCGGCCCGTGGTTCCCGTCCCTCGACAGCTCAACGGAAACGGGCCAGGCGTTCTCCTGCTCGCACACCATCACGCCGATCGAGGGCGCGAACGCGGTGGGCCAGACCTACCACGGCCCGGTCGTGCTGATCACGGACGCGCGCTGCTACTCGGCCACCGACATCTTCGCCGCGGGCTGGGCCGACCACGAACTGGGCCCGATCCTCGGCGTGGACGACAACACCGGCGCGGGCGGCGCGAACGTGTGGACGCACGGGCTTCTCATGACCCTGCTGCGGATCCCGGCGCCCGTCGACGCCGAGTCGCCGTACAAACCGTTGCCCAACAAGGCGAACATGCGCGTGTCGATCCGCCGCACGTTGCGCGTCGGCAAGCTCGCCGGCACGCCGGTGGAGGACCTGGGCGTGCGCCCGACCCACCAGCACAAGGTGACGCGCACAGACCTGTTGGAGGGCAACAAGGATCTGCTCGCCCGCGCGGGCGAGCTGTTGGGAGAGCTGCCGGTGCGGCGGCTCGGCGTGGCGGTCGCGGGTACGACCGTCTCCCTGGACACCGTGAACCTCGACCGGGTGGACGTCTACGTCGACGGCCGCCCGATGACCTCGCTGGACGTGACCGACGGCGCGCACACCGCGACGTTGGCCGCGACCGGGCAGGAGGTGCGCGTCGAGGGCTTCGCGGACGGACGGCTGGTGGCCGCGCGCAAGGTCGCCAGCTGACCGAGCGGGCGCTTCCGGTAGCTTCCACGACCGGAAGCGCCCGCTCTCTCACCGACTACTTGGTGAAGGTGTAGGCGCGGTCGGAGGCCACGGCGGCCACCTGCGCCTTCGAGTCCTGCGCCCAGCTCTGCGCCCAGACGACCTCACCGTTGCGGCGGTAGTTCCACGCGATGGTGATGCCGTGCACGGTGTCCTCGGTGAACACCGTCAGACCACCCCGGCCGTCGCGGACCTTGCCGGTGCAGGCGTTGCGCTCGCACAGCTGCTCCGGCGACGACTGGAAGAAGCCCGGCGCGTTGACCTGCACGAACACCTGGGTCTCCACACCCTTGCGGGTGTAGTAGCCGTTGCTGGTCAGATACTGCTGCCCGTCGCTGATGGAGCCGGGCGACTCGCCACCCCACGGCGAGAGCGTGACGTTCGAGGAGCGGAAGATCCTCGGGTAGGTCTCCTGCTGACGTGCGATGAACCCGGCCGCCTGCTTCTCCAGCTCCGCCTTGGTCTTGACGACCGGCGTGACGTCCTTCGGCGGCCACGTGAGCTCGTCCGACGCGGACGCCGTCCCCGCGAGCCCGATCAACGCGAGGCCCGTCAGGGCAGCCGCCATCACCTTGCGCATGCGCATTGTTGAATCCCCCTGGTGAGTACTTGCTTGCAGAGAGTGAGACGCCGCAAGATCACCCAAGGTTGCCAACGATCTACAACCAACCCCGCCGCATCGCCTGCACCCCGGCCTGGAACCGCGTCTGCGCCCCGCACCGGTCCATCAGCTGCCGCACCCGCCGCTGCACGGTCCGCGGCGCCAGCCCGAGCTGCCGCGCGATCGACTCGTCGGTCAGGCCCGCCGCCAGCAACCCCAGCAGGTTCGGGTCCACGTCGGCCGCCGCCGCGTAGATCCCGCCGGGACTGAACGGGATTCCCTTGTCCCAGTACAGCTCGAACGTCGACCGCAGCACGTCGAGCAACGCCGACGGCCGGATCAGCAGCACCTTGTCGACCACGTCGCCGTTCACCACCGGCAGCACGGCGGCGTGCGTGTCGATCACGGCCAGCTTGAACGGCAGGGTCGGCGTGACGCGCGCGCGTTCGCCGGCCGCGACCAGTTCGATGATCTCCGTGACGCGGCCGGGGAGGTCGACGGCCGAGCGGTCGTAGACCACGCGCCACTGCACGTCGCGGGACCGCGTCTCGTCCTCCAGCGCCACGTGCTGGCCCAGCGGCGTCACGTAGGGCGGTTGGTCCAGGACGCAGACCTCCTCGCGGGCGCCGCGCAGCAACGTGTGCCACAGCTCGCGGACCGCGCCCACGCCGGAGATCACCTCGACGAACGCGTTGTCCGCCAGTTCCTCGTCGCGGTTGCGCAGGTACAGCTCCATCATCGGGCCGACGTCGGCGCGCGCCCGGCGATGAGCCTCGTCCCGCGCCGCGATCAGCGCCTCGACGGCGAGGTCGGGCGCCACGGCCTGCCAGACGTCGCCGGGCAGGTGCCGCACGAGCCCGAGCTCCCGCATCTGCTCCAGCACGACGGAGGAAACGCCGATTTCTTCCGTCGTGCGGCTTCCGCCCGTTACCAGAAGCTCGTAAACGGTGGTCAGCTCCGGCGGAACGCCCAGGTGTCCGAACACGGCCATATTGTGCGCCATTCAGCGCAGTACCCCTGTCGTGAACACGCCAGTGTCGTTTATCGGACTCGGCTAGACCTGTTTTCGCAGGTGTGACGCGACTTACGGTCCCTCCACCTCCGCAGCCGGTTCAGAACACTGACGCCCTCAACGGCACGCGAAGGCCCTGCGTGGAAGGACCTCACGTGAACGGATTGCGACGCACGAGTGTGTGCGCCGCGGCAGTTTCCGCCGCCGTGCTCAGCGTTGTCGCCCCATCGGCGACCGCTGCCCCCGCCCAGATCCAGTCCCAACCGGACTCGACCCAGGTGAACCGTCCCTTCGAGCGGCTGATCGTCGGCTACAAGCCGGGCACCGCCGAGGCTTCGTCCGACTCCGCTGCCACGGACGACGCCCGCAAGAAGGGCAAGTCCGTGCACCGCCGCATGTCGAGCGGCGCGGTCGTCGTCGATCTCGGATCGAAGACCACGAACGCGGACAACACGATCCAGGCGTTCAAGAACGACCCGAAGGTCGCCTACGTCGAGCCGGACCTGCTGATGCAGCCGTTCGCCGACCCGAACGACACCGAGTACTCCCGGCAGTGGGACCTGTTCGAGGCCACCGCGGGCATGAACGTGCCCGGCGCGTGGTCCAGCTCCACCGGTGCGGGCGTGACCGTCGCGGTCATCGACACCGGCTACGTCGCGCACAGCGATCTGGCATCCAAAGTCGTCGCGGGGTACGACTTTGTTTCCGACTCGGCTCGTGCACGCGACAACAACGGCCGTGACTCCAACCCGGCCGACGAGGGCGACTGGACCGCGCGCGGTGAGTGCGGCACGGACGCCAACGGCCAGCCGGTGCCGCCGTCCGACCAGGGTTCGTCCTGGCACGGCACGCACGTCGCGGGCACCATCGCCGCGGCCACCAACAACGGCAAGGGCATCGCGGGCATCGCCTACGACGCCAAGATCCAGCCGTTGCGCGTGCTCGCCAAGTGCGGTGGCGCCACCTCGGACATCGCCGACGCGATCACCTGGGCGTCCGGCGGAACGGTGAGCGGCGTGCCCGCGAACCAGAACGTCGCCAAGGTCATCAACATGTCGCTGGGCGGTCAGTCCTCCTGCTCCACGACCTACCAGAACGCGATCAACGGCGCCATCAACCGCGGCACCACGGTCGTCGTCGCGGCGGGCAACTCGAACGCCAACGTCGCCAACTTCACCCCGGCCAACTGCAGCGGTGTCATCACCGTCGCGGCGACCGGCCGTGAGGGCAACAAGGCGTTCTACTCGAACTTCGGCACCCGCATCGACGTCGCCGCCCCCGGTGGCGAGACCCGTCGCGGCACCGACACCCCCGGCACCATCACCACGCCGGAGAACGGCATCTGGTCCACGCTGAACGCGGGCACCACCACCCCCGGTGCCGAGAACTACAAGCCCTACCAGGGCACCTCGATGGCGGCCCCGCACATCGCGGGCCTCGCGGCGCTGCTCGTCGCCAAGAAGCCCTCGCTGACGCCGGCCCAGATCAAGGACCTGATCAAGACGAACTCCCGTCCGCTGCCGGGCACCTGCTCCGGTGGGTGTGGCGCGGGCCTCGCGGACGCGGCCAAGACCGTCGCCGCCGTCGACACCACGCCGCCGCCCTCCGGTGGCCTGGAGAACACGACCGACGTGGCCATCCCGGACCGCGGCGCGGCCGTGACGTCGTCGATCACCTCGACGCTGACCGGCAACGCCTCCTCCGCCACCAAGGTCGGCGTGGACATCGTCCACACCTACCGCGGTGACCTCGTGATCGACCTGATCGCGCCGGACGGCACCGCCTACCGGCTGAAGAACTCGTCCTCTTCGGACAGTGCCGACAACGTGGTGGCGACCTACACGGTCAACGCCTCGTCCGAGGTCGCGGCGGGCACGTGGAAGCTGCGGGTCCAGGACGTGTACTCCGGTGACACCGGGTACATCAACTCCTGGAACCTGACCCTGCGATAGCTCCACGAGTTCGCCGAGGGGCGGCGCCTTCCCTGCGGGGGCGCCGCCCTTTCACGTCCGGACCTTCCTGTGGTTGCGCTGCACGATCCGTTCGAGATAACCCGCCACCTCGCGGATCGACGGCAGGCCGAGCACGTGCCGTTGCGCGCGCCGCACCCCGGCCCGGATGTCGGCGCTGTGCAACGCGTGTTCGCACGCCCTGGCGACCGCCGAGGCCTGGAAGTCCTGAACCCTGACACCGAGTTTGAGGTCGTTGACGCGATGAGCGTTGTGCATCTGGTCGTGCAGCACCGGCAGGACCGCGATCGGCACGCCCGCCCGCATGGCCTCGCGGACCGAGCCGTACCCGCCGTGCGACACCAGCAGATCCGCGCCCTGCAACAGCAACGCCTGGGGCAGCTCCTCCACCAGATGAACGTTCGGCGCCGCCGACTCGACCGGCAGTCCGCCCGTCAGCACCACCGCCTCGCAATCCACAGTGGACAAGCCCTGCGTCAGCGCCTCCAGGTGCGCGAGCGGCGAGCGTTCCAGGGCCTGGACGGGCAACGCGTCGAAGTCGAACAGCCCCAGCGCCGTCTCGGACTCGAACACCCCGCCCGAAGTGCAGGTCGAGGCCACCACCAGCGGCCGCGCCGGGTCGAGGTCGGCGAGCCACTGCGGCAGCCGTTCGCCGGGGCTGCGCTGGGCGGGTTGCTGGAACGCGAACGCGGGCGGCATCGGCTGGCGGGCGAACGAGTAGCCCGGCGGCACCGAGTCGAGCCGCCCGTACCGGTGCGCCGAGTCGAGGGACTCGTGCAGCGGCTGCCGCAGTTCCGCGCGGCGTTCGTTCAGAGCGTTCAGCAACGTCATGCGGTCCACGTACTGCCCGACCCCCGTCGGCGCCGTCACGTGCGGGATGCCCAGTCGTTCGGCGACGAGCAGCCCCGCGAACTCGATGCCCTCCCGCAGCACCAGGTGCGGCCGGAACTCCGCGGCCACCGGCAGCAACGCCTCGACGGCCGCCGCGATGTGCGGGCCCGCCGCCAGCTCGACGATCATCTCGTCGGAGAACGGGTCGTAGTCCGGCGGCAGCGTCAGGACCTCGCCCTGCAACAGGTCGGCGAGTTGGTCGGCGACGTCGGGGAAGACGGGGGCGACGCTCACCGGCTCGTCGGCGAAGCCCCGCAACACCGACCCCGGGCCCGCCACCAGAACCTCGTGACCGAGCGAGGAGAGCATGGCGGTGAGGGGCAGCGCGGTCCGGGCGTGGGCGGCCGAGAACGCGACAGTGCACAGCACGCGCACGATTTCCTCCTCGTGCCTCTGTGCGTCCCAAGTTTCGTATCCACCCTAAGAAACCACGGGCGCGCGGGGGAATGGCGCAGTTCCACCGCCGGGTAACGTCGAAGCCATGGCCACATTGGTGACGTTCCACGCCCACCCCGACGACGAGTGCATCGTGACGGGCGGCGTGATGCGCAAGGCGCACGACGAGGGGCACCGGGTCGTGCTCGTCGTCGCGACCCGCGGCGAGGCCGGGGAGGTGCCGGACGACCTGGCCGAGGGCGAGGAGCTGTGGCAGCGCCGCGTCGTGGAGACGCACGCGTCAGCGGACCTGCTGGGCGTCGCGCGCGTGGAGTTCCTGGGCTACCGCGACTCCGGGATGATGGGCGACGAGCTCAACGACCAGCCCGGTTCGTTCTGGACCGCGGACGTCGAGGAAGCGGCCCAGAAGCTCGCGGCGATCCTGCGCGAGGAAGACGCGCGGGTGCTCACCACGTACGACAGCTTCGGCGGCTACGGCCACCCGGACCACATCCAGGTGCACCGCGTCGGCATGCGCGCGGCGGAGATCGCCGGCACCCCCGTCGTCTACCAGGCGATAGTGCGGGAGTCGAAGTTCCGCGAGGCGTTCCGGATGGGCGGCATCGGGGAACCGCCGCCGCTCGGCGACGGCGCGGTGCCGGAGTCGGAGATCAACGTCGGCGTCGACGTCACCGAGTACCTGGGGCTCAAGCGGAAGGCGATGCGCGCGCACGCCTCGCAGATCACCGAGGAGTCGTTCTTCCTGGCGCTCGACGAACCCACGTTCGCGCACGCGTTCGGCACCGAGACGTTCATCCGCGCCGGCCACGGTCCGGCTACTTCCCTGGACCTGTAGACCCTGTGGACGCGGAAGAGGGGACGGTCCACTTCGGACCGTCCCCTCTTCTTTCGTTCAGCTACTTCACGCGCTGCGGCGGCGGCGCAGGAACAGCAGGGTGCCGGCACCGGCGCCCACCAGGCCGAGGCCCGAGAGCAGCAGCCACATCGGGGACGCGCCGGTCGCCGCGAGGGGCGGTTCCGGAGCGCTGCCACCGGGGGCGACCTCGGTGGTGGTGGTCGTCGGCGGGACCTCGGAGGACGAGGGCACCTCCGGAGACGTGGCGGGCGGCGTCGTGGTGGTCGTCGTCGGCTTCGTCGTCGTGGTCGGCGGCGTCTTCACGCACGCCTCAGTCGTGCGGCTCGCCGTGAAGCTCCACTTCTTCTCGAAGTTCGGGTCGTCGTACGCGGTGACCTTGACCTCGTAGGTGTGCTTGGCGCTGCCGTCTTCTTCGTACTTCTTCTCGTCGAGCTTGCCCTTGAAGGAGATCTTCGGCTGTGCCTTGCCGTCGATCGTGACCTCGAGGAAGTTGTCCTTCTCGCGGCCGTAGTCCTTCAGCGACACCGTGAACCAGGACTTCCCGGTCTTCTCGTCACAACCCTTGTTCAGGGTGGGCGTGTGCGCCTGCGCCGTGCCCGTCAGCGCCAACGTTGTCAGCGCCGCGGTGACCGTCACCGCGAACGCGCCCAGAACTCTCCTTGCCAACGAATCTCTCCTGCTCTGCATTGATGCGTGGCGGATCGAGCGATCATTCATGATCTGAATCACCCGACTGGGTGAACCGCGTCACGCTAACAACACAGAGAGGTCAGAAGGTCACCGTATGACAACGCCTTGGTGTCACCACGGATAGATCCTCATGTTTTCTGTTAGGCCGATCGTGCCCGCGACCAACCGCATCTGCTCCACTCCGCGTACGTCCGCGTCCAGCAAACGGGGGGAGCAGATCATCACCGCGAGCACCTGCGCACGCGACAACGCCACGTTCAATCTGTTGCGTGACAAAAGAAAGTCCAGGCCACGCGGCAGGTCCACGGTGGACGACGACGTCATGGACATGATGACGGCCGGTGCCTCCTGTCCCTGGAACCGGTCCACGGTGCCCACGCGAGTTTCGCTGAACCCCGCATCAGCCAGCCGCCGCCGGATCACGCGCACCTGCAGGTTGTACGGCGCCACAACGAGAACGTCCGCATCGGTCAGTTCGCGCGTTTTGCCGTTGTCCGTCCACGTGCGACCCACGATCTGGCGCACCGTGTCCACCACGGCGTCGGCTTCCTCGGGGGACGACGTGATGTTGTGGCGATGATCCACCTCGCGCAGGTAGATCCCGGGCTCGACGCCGGAGATCGACCTGTTGGCCGCCGATTCGTGCGAATGGAGCAGTCCGGCATAAGAAAGTTCGGACACGGGCCGGCACACCGCCGGGTGCATTCGCCGGGTCTCCGCCAGGAAATAGCCCAGATGCGGCGGAATCACGTCGGCGTCGCCGAGCAAATGGCCCAGCGCCGACGCGTCCGACCCCGGCGGGTGCACGCCCTGCACGACCTGGGGGAGTTGCTGGGGATCGCCCAGCAACACGAGGTTGCGTGCCGCCGTGGCCACCGCCACCGCGTCCGCGAGTGCGAATTGCCCGGCCTCGTCGATGATCATCACGTCGAACGGCTGCGCCTTGATGACGTTGTTGGAGAACGTCCACGCCGTGCCTCCGACGAGGTGACCCTGCGGGTGCTCCTCCCGCCACCGCGCCAGTGCGCCGTTGTCCTTGGGCTGGTCCCACGCCAGCCCCTCCTCCGGCTTCTTCTCCTTGGACCGCTTGGCCATCGGCACGTCCGGGTCGACGCTCGACAGCACGTTCTCCACGGCCTTGTGCGAGGTGGACGTGACCGCGACCGTCTTGCCCTGGTCGATGAGGTGCCGGATGAGCTTGGTGGCGAGGTAGGTCTTGCCCGCGCCGGGCGGCCCCTGCACGGCGAGAGTCCCGCCGTCGAGCTGGTCGACGGCCTTGATCACCGCCTGCACCACGTCGTCGTGCTGCGGCAACGGCTGCGCGGGCGGCGTGCGCAGCATCAGGTCGATACCGGGGTTGCGCGGTAGCAACGGCAGGATCTGCACCGCCTGCTCGGCCAGTTCCGCGACGGCCTCGTCCTTGGGCGACGCGGGCACCGGACTCCCCGGCAGCACCGCGATCGGCACGTCCCCGTGCTCGACGGCGTTGCTCTCGGTCAGCACCAGCTCGTACGGGTTGTCGTCGGACACCGCGGCGTTCCGCGTGACGTTGCCGGGGTAGAGCAGCCGGACCTGTTCCCCCGCCCCGAACGGGTGTGGCCGCTCAGGATCGATCCGCGCGTGCACCTGCCGCTTGTGCGTCCGGATCCGCCCCGACGGCGGCACCCAGTCCTCCGCCCGCACCGTGATCGGCACCGCGCAGTTGGAATCGGTCTCCAGGTCGGAGATCGGCGCCAGCGCCTGCCGGAAGAAGTCACCCCACGCCGGACTGGCCTCCCGCCGGTGATATCCGACGGTCGCCGCGAACAACGCGTGCCCCTCGGCCAGCAACGGCTCGGTCAACGCCGCCATCCGCCGGGCCCGCTCGGCGGCCTTCTCGAGCGCCGCCTCGTCCCGTTCCTCCCGCACCGCGGTCTCGATCTCGCGCTCGACCTTGACGCGGTGCAACAGATCCCGCAGCCCGCGAGTCGGGTTCTCGTCGTCCACCAACGGTTTCAGCGCGGGCAACGTGTACTCCCGCGTGGACACCCGCAACACCCGCCGCGTCAACGCCCCGAGGTCGACCGTCCGCCGCACGAGTTCGTCCACTTCGGACTCCAGCGTGGCGCTCCTGGCGGCCCGCCCGGCCAGGTCGTGCGGCGTGAAGTGGTAGACCGTGCCCTCCGGCGTGCGCGCCACGAACTCCGCGAACGTGCCTTCCCAGCCCGGCGTGCGGAACGTGTCGCCGTCGACCTCCAGGAACACGTCGTCCTCGGCCGGTTCCGGCAGGTTCGCCAACGCCTCGGGCGCCACCACCTCGTACCGGATGACGCCGGTGCGTTCCTGCTCCACTTGAAGCCGGGCCTGCGCGGTCAGCGCCGTGAACGACGCCGGCGACAGCGTGGCAGGCCGCTCCTCGGTCGCCGCAAGCGCGTCGATGGTGTCAATGCCGACCGAAACCAGCTTCCGCCGCTGATCCGCCCGCAACCCGGCCACCAGCGACAGGTCCCGCGCCTCCTCACGACCAGAAGCGCAATGACGGGCGAACCGACACCCCACGCACGCCGCCCGCACGTCACCCCACGACCGCGTCGGCGCAGGTCCGGGCTTCGCGAGCCGCATCCGCAACCGCGCCACCAACGGCAGGAAGTCGGCCACCCGGAACGTGCTGCGCCGCCCGTCCACGACCAGGTGCGCCCGCTCGGCCCCCAGCGCCTCCGCCGCCGTCACCAGCGACAACACCGCCAGGGGAGTGGCGTCCGCGGCCTCGTCGCACGGCTCGTACCCGTCGGCCGTGCGCACGAGGGTCTGGGCGGAGCAGTGGAACACGCCGTCGAAGAACACGGCGTTCTCGATCAGATCGGCCCCGGACCGCATCGACGCCGCGGTGCGTTCGGCGGCCCTGGCCAGCTCGGCGGGATCACCTCGCCGCTCGTCCCGCGCCAGGTAGCTGCGGTGTTCGCACTCGAGCAGGTCGACGAGATCGGACGGGCTGGCGAGCATGGGACGTGATGCTAGTCAGCCACACCGACAGTCCTGGGAACCCAGGCCCCGGCGAGCCGGTGACTAGACGTTCGCCTCCACCAGGTGCAGCAAGGCCTCGTGCCGCGTGTTCGGGTAGTCGTGCGGCCGGAACGGACGCGTCTGCGCCCGCACCAAAGCCGCCGCAGCCGCCAGCTCACCGGTCCGCACCTCGGTGTCGCGGTGCAGGAACGCGAAGTGCGGCTCCCGCACCTCGTCCGGCCACAACAACGTGTGCAGCACGAGCACCCCGGCCTGGGGCCGCAACGCCGCCAAAGTCTCCTTGCCCCGCAAGGCGAACTTCACGATGGCAGCGGCCTTCGTACGCTCCAGGGTCTCCCGCAGCAGCACGTACGAGCGCACAGCCAGGTCGTCCGGCTCCACGTAGTAGCTGCGATGCAACGCGACCGGGTCCACGTCGGTCTGCGGCGCGAACTGCTGCACGTCGATCACGCCGTCCTCCGGCGCCGGCAGGTCGCCCGGGTCGATCTGCACGATGCGGCCGTCGTCGAGTTCGTAGCCGCGGCCGATGTCCTCCGGGGTCAGCCGGAGCGAGCATTCACCGCACACCTGTTGATGGCGCACGCGGCCGCTGTCCTCGCGGTGCACGAGGTGCACCTTGCTGCGGTGCTCGGTGGCCGCCGAGACCAGCCGCACCGTCATGGTCGTCATCCCGAACCGGAGTGCTCCCCGCCACACAGTTCTCATGACAAATGACTACTCGAACAGATGTTCTAGTAGTCATAAGGCCAGCTCAAAGCCCTCGGAAGGACGCGTCCGAAAGGTGTCTCGGACGCGTGTATCCGACAAAAGTCACCTCAAAGGCCTACCAGGGCGAAGGCGCGTAGTCCTTCAAGAAGCACCCGTAGAGGTCCTCGCCCGCCTCGCCGCGCACGATCGGGTCGTACACCCGAGCCGCGCCGTCGACCAGGTCCAACGGGGCGTGGAAGCCCTCCTCGGCCAGCCGCAGCTTCATCGGGTGCGGGCGCTCGTCGGTGATCCAGCCCGTGTCGACGGCGGTCATCAGGATGCCGTCCGCCTGCAGCATCTCCTCGGCGCTGGTGCGCGTCAACATGTTCAGCGCGGCCTTGGCCATGTTGGTGTGCGGGTGCCCGGAACCCTTGTAGGCGCGCGAGAACTGGCCCTCCATCGCCGACACGTTCACCACGTACTTGCGCCGGTACGACGACTTCGCCATCGACGCGCGCAGCCGCGAGATCAGCAGGAACGGCGCCGTCGAGTTGCAGAGCTGGACTTCCAGCAGCTCCACCGGGTCGACCTCGTCGACGTTCTGGATCCACGAGTTGGTGTGAGCGGTGTCCGGCACGAGGCCACCGGCGTCGATGTCCTTCGAGCCCGCCATCAACGCCAGGGTCGTCACCGAGTGCGCCTCGGGCACGGCGGTGCCCGGCAGCGCGAGCTGGCCGTGGCCGCCGAACGAGATCAGCTCGGGGCGCCGAGCGTCGCCGGTCAGCTCGGAGTGCTCGGCGTGCGCGAGAGGCGCGTAGGCGTTGGCGGACCGGCGCACGGTCTGCGCGGCGTTGTTGATCAGGACGTCCAAAGGCCCGCGCGACGCGACCTCGTCGGCCAGCGCGAGGACCTGGGACGGGTCGCGCAGGTCGATGCCCACGATCTTGAGGCGGTCGATCCACTCGTCGGCGTCCGGCATCGTGGCGAAGCGGCGGGCCGCGTCCTTCGGGAAGCGGGTGGTGATCGTGGTGTGCGCGCCGTCACGCAGCAGGCGCAGCGCGATGTACATGCCGATCTTGGCGCGGCCGCCGGTCAGCAGGGCGTTGCGGCCGGTCAGGTCGGTGCGGGCGTCGCGCTTGCCGTGGTTGAACGCGGCGCAGTCCGGGCAGAGGTTGTGGTAGAAGGCGTCCACCTCGACGAACCTCTTGCGGCACGTGTAGCAGGAACGCGCGCGCAGCAACGTGCCGGCCGTGGCGCCGGACGCCGTCGACACGAGGGGCAGGCCCTGCGTCTCGTCGTCGATGCGGTCGGGCGAGCCGGTGGCGGTGAGCGCGGTCACGGCGCGGTCGTTGGCCACGATGGCGGCCTTGCGCTCGGACTTCCGGAACTTCTTCGCGGCCTTGAAGATCTTCGCGGTGGCCCGGCGGACGCGCACGGCGTCGTCGTGTTCCGCCGGCAGGTCCTCGACCTGGGCAAGCACGCGCAGGCAGACTTCCAGCTCTGCGGGGTCGATCGAGGTCATGAACAGGCATTTTACGGGAGTTGGGGGGTGGTCCGGTGACCGGGCCGGAGGTGCTGGTGCTGTGGGACATCGACAACACGCTGATCTCGGCGCGCGGATTCGGCGGGCTGATGTACAGCCACGCCTTCCACAGCGCGTTCGGCAGGCCGCTCGAAGGGCCCGTCGACCTCGGCGGGCGCACCGAGCGGGACGTGATCGAGGAGATCCTGCGGCAGCACGACATCGACACCACGGCCGAAGCGCGCGAGCTGCTCAGCAACGCCCTCAGCACGTCGTTCGAGCACCGCCGCACCGAACTGCCGGACCACGGCGAGGTGCTGCCCGGGGCGCTCAAGGCGCTCGAGCACTTCGCGGACGACCCGCGCGTGCACCAGGCCGTGCTGACCGCGAACCTCGCCAGCGTCGCGCTGGTCAAGCTGGAGGAGTTCGGCCTCGCGCACCTCGTCGACTGGGACGTCAGCGCGTTCGGCGACGACCACCTGGACCGCGCCGACCTCGTCGCGGTCGCCCGCGAACGCGCCGGGCACATCCGCCGGTTCGCGGACCACGAGATCGTCATCATCGGCGACACCCCGCACGACGTGCGCGCGGCGACGAAGGCGGGGGTGCGGCTCATCGCCGTCGCCACCGGCCGCAGTTCGAGACAGGATCTCCACCGAGCTGGAGCCCAGATCGTGATCGACGACCTGAGCGACCTCGAACTGCTGATCAGGAGCGTGCACACCGGCTGACACGCCGCTGTTCGGCCCTGGTCAGGCCTCGATCACACCGTTATGGTGCCCGGCATGCCCACAGCAGGCGGCCCGACAGTCAAACGGCTGTCCCAGCCGGACGCCGACATCAAACCCAAAGCCCTCGGCCTGCCCCGAGGTCGAACGGTGATCTCGGTCTTCGGCTCCACCCAAGACATCGAGACGGATCTCGCCGCGAAGTTGTTGCCGGTGCTGAGATCCGTCGTCGTGACCGCGGCCCGCAACGGCGCCGTGTTCGTCACCGAAGGCACCGACCGAGGCGTTGTCCACTTGCTGGGCATGGCTTTGCAGGCGTGCGAACAGCGCTGGCCCGTCGTGATCGGCGTCGCGCCGAGCAGCAAGGTCCACGACCTCACCGAGAGCTCCACCAACGGTCAGGTCGCGCTGGAACCCCACCACAGCGTCGCCGTCATCGTCCCCGGTTCGGAGTGGACGGACGCGACCCCGGTGCTGTTCCGCACGATCGACGCCGTGCGCCACAAGAAGCCCGTCGTCGCGCTCGTTGTCGGCGGCGAGAACGAACGCGAGGTGATCGACCACCTCAGCGGCGACAACCCGTTGCTGGTGCTCGCCGGCACGGGCGGGCTCGCCGACCGCATCGCGACCGGTGACCTCACCGGCGACCTCGCGGTGCTGGTGCGCAGCGGCAAGATCTTCATCATCCACGTGGACGAGGGCGCCGGTAAGGCCGTCACCGCCCTGGAACGGTTGCTGGGCAAGGAGAAGCCCGTCAAGCCGCCGAGGATCTGGCCCAAGGTCCGGTACAAGGCCCCCGAAGCGCGGCCGTTGGTCGACCCCGGTTTCGTCGTCGCGTACCCGACGCTCGCCGACGCCATCCACGACGCGAACCAGGTCGTCGCGCCGACGTTCCAGGAACTCGACGCCGAAGCCGACGTCGAGCAGAACCGCTACCGGCTCACGGCCGTGCTCGCCATCGCGGGCGGCCTGACGACGACGGTGTTCGCCGCGTTGCAGATCTGGCTGAAGGACACGCCATGGCCCGGCGTGCTCGTCGTGGCGGGCGGCGCGTTCGCCGCGGCCATCACGATCGTCGCGCGCAAGCGCGAGTCGCTCGACAAGTACCTCACCGCGCGCTCCCGGGCGGAACGCTTGCGCGCCTTGTACTTCGCGCACCTCGCGTCCGTCGCTCCAGCCTCCGTTGAGGAGCGTCAGGACAAGGTCGCCGATCTGGAAGCCGCGGTCAGCAACCGCAAGCACGAGGTGGTCAGGACATGAGCGACAAGCTGCGCCAAGCCCAGTTCGTGGATGCCTATCTGCGCCACCGCTTCCAGGACCGGCTCGACCACTTCGAACGGGCCCGCAAGCGCTACTCCCGCGCTCGCACGTGGACGGTCGCGATCGCCGCCGCGCTCTTCATCGCCGCTGCCGCGGCCGCCGCCGTGGGGATGGCGGACGGGCCACGCCGGGCCATGTGGGGTTTCGTGGCAACGGTTCTGGCCGCCGCGGCCACCGCCGTGTCGCTCTACGAGGCCACCTTCGGCTTCCGTCGCCTGGCGCGGGAGAGCGCCACCACTTCCGTTGCGCTGCAACGGCTTGCGGTGGACGGTCCCACGCCGGACGACGTGGACGACGAACGGCTGGTCGCATTCGTGACCGAAGTGGAGTCGGTGCTGAGGTACGGCCGGTAGCGCGAAAATCTGGCAACAAACGCACGAAGTCCGTTCCAGGAAAACGCTTCCACGATTTGTACGCTGCGTGGGTGACCGATTACGGTAAGCACGGGTTCTGGTGTTTTGGTCACCCAGTTGTCATGATGGCCACATCCCCCGATGCGGAAGCAGGCACGACATGACTTGGGCGCGTCCCGCGATCGCCGAGCCCGAAACCGGCACGTTTGCCGAGGCCAAGGCTCTGGAGAAGGAGCACAGCACGATTCAGAACAGCAAGGCGGCCCGCACCGTGGCCTGTCACGCCACGGACGCGCTCGACTGCGCCGACCTGCTGGAGATGCTCGGCCTCAGCGCCACGGAGGGCAAGGTCCGGGTGTAACCCCGGTGCTGGATCCACCACTCGGCTACCAGCAGATTCACCACGAACGACAGCCAGTTCGCGGTGGCGAAGATCAGCAGCCCGTCCCCGTCGGGAAGCAGAGCGCCGAGAGCAAGACCCCATAGGCGACCCGTCACGGCGGCGCCGGTGAGTGCGAAACCGCGGATCATCCAGATGCGGTGTTCGCCGAACTGGCGCCGCCGTGCCGTTTTCAGGCCGTACACGGCCGTCGCGAACCACAGCACCGACAACACCGTCAGTGGTGCCGAAGAAGCCAGGCCGGCCAGTGACAGCTGCGCGCACACCACGCCGAGAACCGACGACGGCAGCACGGCCCCGAAGTAGACGCGCCCCATGAGCCGGTGCACCTTCGGGTGACGGGCCCGCAGCCGCGGCCAGAACTGCGATACACCCGCCAGGACGGCGACCGTTCCGGTGAAGATGTGCGCGACTAGAAGGCCGTAGTGGACCGCGCCGTGCAGCGGCGGCCGCGCCTGTTCCATGTCCAGCGTGACGTACGCGCTCGCCGCGAAGATCGTTATCGCCACGCAGGCGAATCCTGACACCGCCAACCAGGCGGTGTACCCCCACGAAGTTTTCATACTCGTAAGGCTGTCAACGGTTTCACTCGAACGCGCTGGGGTCGGCCCCCGAGCAAGCGGTGGGGTGCGCCCTACTGGGATGATGTGACTCATGCGGACGGTCGAGATCTCCGAAGAGCCGATCAGGCTAGGACAGTTCCTCAAGCTGGCGCAGCTGGCCGAGGACGGCGGGCACGCCAAAGAGCTCGTGGAGGACGGGGAAGTCCACGTCAACGGCTCTGTGGAGGTGCGTCGCGGGGCACAGTTGAGGCACGGTGACGTTGTGGTCGTCAACGGTGACGAAGTGCGCATTTCCGTTCGGCCGTAGCGCATTACTCCGTTCAGCGGTAAGTGCATGCACAATCACAGTCGATCAGACTAGGGCCTGAAGGCCTGTTCTGAACGAACACCTCGCGACATACGTAACCTTTATGTCCCTTGTGGACATCTGAAAACGCGTTACGTCGCTTTGGTTTCCAGGTGGTGAGACGCGCGTCACGTCCGGTATTCGGACTTCGGGGAAACTTTTTTCCAGGGTCTGTAACGCCGATCCCGGTACGCGCGAATCACCGGTTGCGAGCTTCGGCTGCCGATCTACTTCGGCGGCGTCGACGAAGATCGCGGAGTCCGAAGAATCAAGGTCCTCGGGGTGACCTGTGCACGTGCACGTCCGGAATCGCCGCTGAGCCGGGGAGATCAGAACGATGAGTGAGCAGGTCCGCGCCACCCGTGACGTCGACGGGTTGCGCTCCACGCTCAACACGCTGTCGGAACGCAGACAGACCCACCCACCCGTAGCGCGTTGGGAAAGTCGTTACCGCTATGCCGTGATCACCGCCGATGTGCTGACCGTTGCCCTGGTCGTCATCGCCGTCGGTGCCGTCATGAGCATGCGGCACACCGCTTTCGGTCCGCTTTCCCTCGCATTGCTAGACATACTCACAGTAGTTCTTGTCGTCGGCTCGCTCGCGATCAACCGCGTGTGGCAGCCGGCGGTGCTCGGCCAGGGAGCCGAGGAGTTCCGAAGACTCGGCCGGGGTTTGTTCGGCGCCGTCGTGGCGCTCGGCCTCGGAGCGCTCGCCGTCGACATCCCCGGCGCCCGCCTGTGGATCTTCGTAGTAGTCCCCGCGATCGCCCTGGTCGCGTTCCCCATGCGCTACCTCCTGCGCCGCCCGCTGCACCGCGGCCGCAGTGAAGGACGTTTCCTGCTCTCGGTCCTCGCCGCGGGAAACCTGGACACCGTCGAGGACCTCATCCACCGCACCAAGCGCGTCGCCCACCTCGGCTGGCGCGTGGACGCGATCTGCACGATCGACGGCCGCGGCCGCTCCGGCACCGACGTCGACGGCGTGCCCGTCGTCGGCCAGCTGCGCGAGCTCGCCGAGCACGTCCGCCGCGGTGGGTACCGCATCGTCGCCGTCACGCCCGACGCCTACTGGACACCTCGCCGTCTCCAGCAGCTCGCGTGGGCACTCGAAGGTTCCGGTGCCGAAATGGTCGTTTCGCCCGGACTCATGGAGGTCGCCGGCCCGCGACTGCACATGAGCGCCGTGCTCGGCATGCCACTGCTCCGCGTGAGCGAACCGGCACTGAGCGGATTCCGCCGACTGGTCAAGGAAGTCGTGGACCGTGTGGGAGCGTTCCTCCTCCTCGTCCTGTTGGCACCGCTGATGTTCGCCGTCGCCGCGTTCGTGATGATCGACAGCCGGGGACCCGTGTTCTACCGCCAGAAGCGGGTCGGCAAGACCGGTGTGCCGTTCACGATCATCAAGTTCCGCACGATGGTGACCAACGCCGACGCGTTGCGCGCCAAGCTCGCCGCTGTCGACGAAGGCAACGGCGTGCTGTTCAAGATGAAGAAGGACCCGCGCATCACCAAGGTCGGCACGTTCCTGCGCCGCTACTCGATCGACGAGCTGCCGCAGCTGTTCAACGTCCTCGCGGGCAGCATGTCGCTCGTCGGGCCGCGCCCGCCGCTGCCGGAGGAGACCGCGAAGTACTCCTCGGACGTGCGGCGCCGACTGCTGGTGAAGCCAGGACTGACGGGTCTGTGGCAGGTGAGCGGACGCAGCGATCTCTCGTGGGAGGAGTCGGTGCGCCTCGACCTGCGCTACGTCGAGGACTGGTCGCTCGCCCTCGACCTCGTGATCATGTGGAAGACCTTCCGCGCCGTCTTCGGCGGCCAGGGGGCTTACTGATGGGGAATCAAGACGTGATTGGCCTTGCTGTCATCGGAGCCGGGTACTGGGGGCCGAACCTCGTTCGCAACGCCCAGGCCACCCCGGCGCTGCGCCTGCGTTACCTGTGCGACCTCGACGTCGAGAAGGCTCAGCGGGTGCTGGGGGAGTACTCGACTGTCCGCGCGACCGCCTCGCTCGACGAGGTGCTCGCCGACCCCGAGGTGCACGCCGTCGCGATCGCCACGCCCGCGGCGACGCACCTGCCGGTCGCCCTCGCGGCTCTCGAGGCCGGCAAGCACGTGCTCGTGGAGAAGCCGCTCGCGGCCAACTTCGAGGACGGCCTGAAGCTCGTCGAGACCGCCGAACAGCGCGGCCTCACGCTGATGCTGGACCACACCTTCGCGTACACGTCGTCGGTGCAGCACCTGCGCAAGATCATCCGCGGTGGCGAGATCGGTGACATCCAGTACATCGACTCGGTGCGCATCAACCTCGGTCTGGTGCAGCCCGACGTCGACGTGCTGTGGGACCTCGCCCCGCACGACCTGTCGATCTTCGAGGCGATCCTGCCGGACGACGTCGTCCCGGTGGAGGTCGCGGCTCACGGCTCCGACCCGATCGGCGCGGGCGTCGCGTGCGTCGGCCACCTGACCGTGCGGCTGTCCAACGGGGCGATCACGCACGTGCACGTGAACTGGCTGTCGCCCACCAAGATCCGCACGATGGTCATCGGCGGTTCGCAGCGCACGGTCGTGTGGGACGACAACAACCCGGCGCAGCGACTGTCCATTTACGACCGCGGCGTCGAGCACTCGAAGGAACAGCAGACGATCTCCTACCGCACGGGCGACATGGTCGCGCCGGCGTTGCTGGAGCGCGAGGCGCTGCGCACGATGATGGCGGAGTTCGCCGCGTCCATCACCGAGAAGCGCGCCCCGCTGACCGACGGCCGCGCGGGTCTGCGCGTGCTCGCCGTCCTGGAGGCCGCGTCGGAGTCACTGCGCTCCGGTGGGGTTTTCGTTCCCGTTCAACAAGTTGAAGGCAGGGTTTCCTGATGTCGGCACAACCGATCACCGGTCAGCGCGCGCTCGTCACGGGCGGCGCCGGCACGATCGGCTCCTCGGTCGTGGACCAGCTCGTCGAGGCCGGCGCGGCCGAGGTCGTCGTGCTGGACAACTTCGTGCGCGGCCGCCGGGAGAACCTGGCCTCCGCGCTGGAGTCCGGTGTCGTCCGCATCGTCGAGGGCGACATCAACGACAAGGCGCTGGTGCGCGAGCTGACCGAGGGCATGGACCTCGTCTTCCACCTCGCCGCCATCCGCATCACCCAGTGCGCCGAGGAACCGCGCCTGGCGCTGGAGTGCCTCGTCGACGGCACGTTCACGATCCTGGAGGCCGCCGCGGCCGCCGGCGTGAAGAAGGTCATCGCGTCGTCGTCGGCGTCGATCTACGGCCTCGCGGAGTCGTTCCCCACGAACGAACGGCACCACCCGTACAACAACGACACCTTCTACGGCGCCGCGAAGGCGTTCAACGAAGGCATGTTGCGCAGCTTCAAGGCCATGTACGACCTCGACTACGTGGCGCTGCGCTACTTCAACGTGTACGGCCCGCGGATGGACGTCCACGGTCTGTACACCGAGGTGCTCATCCGCTGGATGGAGCGCATCGTCGACGGCAAGTCGCCGCTCATCTTCGGCGACGGCGCCCAGACGATGGACTTCGTGCACGTGCACGACATCGCCCGCGCCAACATCCTCGCGGCCAAGGCGCCGGTCACGGACACGGTGTACAACATCGCGTCCTCCCAGGAGACCTCGCTCAAGGAACTCGCCCTCGCGTTGCTCGCGGCGATGGACTCCGACCTGCCCCTGGAGCACGGCCCCGAGCGGAAGGTGAACGGCGTGACGCGCCGGCTCGCCGACATCAGCCTCGCGGCCACCGAACTCGGGTGGAAGCCCGAGATCGAGATGGACGGCGGACTGCGCGACCTCGTCGCGTGGTGGCGGGCCGAGAAGGCCGCCGCCGACAAGGCCGCCGAGAACGCCTGAACCAGCAACAACAACACGCAGGACCGTGGTCGCGGTGGCCTTTCGGAGGCCGCCGCGATCGCACCGCAGGACCCGCACGCTCGTTCGCGTGCACCAAGAAGCCGCACGTTCGTTCGTGCGCCCCAAGACCGCGGGCGCGGCCGACACCCCCAGGTCCGCCGCGTCCGCACCCACCTCCGCGGTCGCCGCTCTGCTCCACCCGCCGTCGAGCAGAGCGGCGGCCGCGGACACCTACTCCGCCAACGAAGAGGTAGAGCTTTGATCCCGGTGATGCGGCCGTTGCTCGGCGAAGAAGAGGCGCTCGCCGCCGCCGAGGCCGTCCGGTCCGGCTGGGTGGCGCAGGGTCCCCGAGTCCGCGAGTTCGAAGAAGCCTTCGCCGCGTCCGTCGGCGCGCAGCACGGCGTCGCGGTGTCGTCGTGCACCACGGGTCTGCACCTCGCCGTGCACCTGCTCGGCATCGGCGCCGGCGACGAGGTCGTCGTGCCGTCGCTGAGTTTCATCGCCACGGCCAACTCCGTGCGCTACACCGGCGCGACCCCCGTCTTCGCCGACGTCGAGGTCGAGACCGGCAACCTCAGCGCGTCCACTGTGGAGTCCGTGCTGACCGACCGGACCCGCGCGGTCATGGTCGTGCACCAGGCCGGGGTGCCCGCCGACGTCGACGCCATCAAGGCGTTGTGCGAACCGCGCGGCATCGCGGTGATCGAGGACGCGGCGTGTGCCGCGGGCTCGACGTACAAGGGCAAGCCGGTCGGCACGAACGCCACGGTCGCCGCCTGGTCGTTCCACCCCCGCAAGCTCCTCACCACCGGTGAGGGCGGCATGGTCACCGTCGACGACGCCGAGTGGGCCACGCGGCTCAAGCGCCTGCGGGAACACGGCATGAGCGTGTCTGCGGCCGACCGCCACCACGGTGGCAGCGCCGTCATCGAGCAGTACCTGGAGACGGCGTTCAACTACCGCATGACGGACATCCAGGCCGCGGTCGGACTGGTGCAGCTGTCCAAACTGGACGCGATCATCGCCCGTCGCCGTGAGTTGGCGGCCCGTTACCACGAGCTGCTCGCCGAAACGGGCATCGAGACCGTTCGTGACCCTGAGTACGGAACGACCAACTACCAGTCGTTCTGGGTCTGGCTGCCGGAAGGCGCGGACCGCCAGGAAGTGCTTGCGGGCCTTGCGGAACGCGGCGTGAGCGCACGGCGCGGAATCATGGCGTCACACCTCGAACCCGCCTACGAGGGACATCCCGCCACGAACCTCCCGGTGACGGAGGCGTTCACCAGCCGGACGCTGATCCTGCCGCTGTTCCACGACATGACCGAGTCCGAACAGGACACCGTCGTGTCAGCGTTGTCGGAAACTCTCCACACATCCCAACTGACCGTGCGTGGTTGAAAGATAAAGATTCAACCTTCACTGGAACATTTTTGTGTTGACACGTAACAGTTTTAGTCAGATCGCCGACGTTCGGAGTAGCAGCCCTGTGCTGTCCAGCGTAGCGCGTGGATCACACACGGTAACTCCGTCCGAGAGGTGAAACCCAATGGTGGCTCAGCAGTCGCGTCTCGTGCGGGTGCTTGTGATCACGGCATTAATCGCATCCACGATGTTCGTGCTCGGGGTCTTCAACCCCGGCAAGGCCAACGCCGCTCCGTGTGACATCCCCGTCACCAACAAGGTCGCCTGTGAGAACACGCAGACCGGCGCGGACGACTGGCAGGCCCAGTACCGGGACGACACGATCCTCGGGTACACGACGGACATCAGCTACAACGTGGGCCAGACCGTCAGCTTCAAGATGCTGACGTCGGCCTCGTCCTACAAGCTCGACATCTACCGGATGGGTTGGTACAACGGCAAGGGCGCCCGCTACATGGGCACGGTCCAGCGCAACACCCCGCAGAACCAGCCACCATGTCTGCGGGAAGAAGCGAGCGCGCTGATCGACTGCGGCAACTGGGCCGTCTCCCTCACCTGGAACATCCCGTCCACCGCGGTGTCCGGCATCTACTACGTGCGCATGACGCGCAACGACACCGGCGCCGAGAACGAGATGGCGTTCGTCGTCCGCGACGACAGCTCGCAGTCGAAGATCTTCTTCCAGACCTCCGACGCCACCTGGGTCGCCTACAACCGCTACGGCGGCAACAGCCTCTACTTCGGTGACGGCCCCGGCCAGGGCGGTTCCTCGTACAAGGTCAGCTACAACCGCCCGTACACCGGCGGCGACGGCGACGAGAACTTCATCTTCAACGCCGAGTACCCGATGCTCCGGTTCCTGGAGCGCAACGGGTACGACATGAGCTACACGACCGACGTCGACTCCGCACGCCGCGGGCACCTCATCAAGAACCACAAGGTGTTCATGGCGGTCGGCCACGACGAGTACTGGTCGAACGAGCAGTGGAACAACGTGATGGCCGCCCGTGACGCGGGCGTGCACATGGCGTTCCTGACCGGCAACGAGATCTTCTGGAAGACCAAGTGGGACAAGAGCATGGACTCGTCCCAGACGGACTGGCGGACCATCGTCTGCTACAAGGAGACCAAGGGCGCCCAGAACGACGGCACGAACACCTGGACCGGCACCTGGCGAGACCCGAGGTACAGCCCACCGCAAGACGGCGGCAGACCCGAGAACGCCCTGCTCGGCAACATGTTCACCGTCAACGGCCGGCGGGACGACTCGCTCCAGGTCCCGGCCGCGTACGGCAAGATGCGGCTCTGGCGCAACACCGACCTGGTGAACCTCGCCGCCGGCACCACGTACACGTTCCAGCCCGGCACGCTGGGCTACGAGTGGAACACCGTCTACGACAACGGCTTCCAGCCCGCCGGTGTCGCGCAGATGTCGCGCACCACGGTGAACCTCGACGGCTACTACGCGCTGAAGAACTACGGCGACGAGTACGGCTCCAGCACTGAAACGCACGCCATCACCTACTACCGGGCACCGTCCGGGTCGCTGGTGTTCGGAGCGGGCACGGTGCAGTGGGCGTGGGGCGTGGACGACGAGCACGCGTTCCTCACCAACACCCCGACGTCGGACAAGCGGATCAAGCAGGCCACGGTCAACTTCCTCGCGGACATGGGCGTGCAGCCCTACCAGCTGTGGGCCGCCGACCAGCTGACGATCTCCGGCGCCATCAACGACAACGCGGCACCGGGCGTGCAGATCACGACGCTCCCGGCGCAGTCGACGGTCGGCCAGCCCTACACCTTCGGCGGCACGGTGATCGACGCCGCCGGCAAGGTCGCGGGCGTCGAGGTCTCCACCGACGGCGGCACCCGCTGGCACTACGCCACCTGGCAGGCCGGACAAACGTCGTGGAGCTACACGTACACGCCGAACCAGTCCGGCACGGCACAGCTCAGGGTCCGCGCGGTCGACGACTCGCTGAACCTGTCGACGCCGGTCAGCGCGACCCCGAACGTCACCGCGAAGACCTGCCCGTGCGGCATGTTCGCGGGCAACGAGGTCCCGAAGGTCACCTCCGCCGACGACAGCTCGCAGCTCGAGCTCGGCGTGAAGTGGCGTGCCGCGAGCAACGGCTACGTCCGCGGCGTCAAGTTCTACAAGGGCACCGGCAACACCGGCACGCACACCGGCAGCCTGTGGAACTCGAACGGTGACCTGCTGGCCACCGGCACGTTCACCAACGAGAGCCCGACGGGATGGCAGACGCTGCTCTTCCCGCAGCCGGTCGCGGTGAACGCCAACACCACCTACATCGTCAGCTACTACACGCCGACCGGGCACTTCGCGTACGACACCGGCGGTTTCTACCAGCAGCAGGCGTACATGCAGCCGATCACCGGCCTGCAGTCCGGTGTGGACGGACCGAACGGCGTCTTCCGCTTCGGCGCCGGCTTCCCGAACCAGACGTTCGACCACACCAACTACTGGGTCGACGTGGTGTGGGCGACGGACCCCGGTCCTGACACCCGCGCGCCGATCCAGAGCGCGATGTCCCCGGTGACCAACGCCGGTTCCGTCGCGCTGAACACCACGGTGTCCGGCACGTTCGACGAGAACGTGACCCTCGCCTCGGCCCAGGTCACGGTGACGGGCCCGAGCGGTGCGGTCACCGGCACCAAGGCGATCTCCAACGACGCCCGCACGATCACGTTCACCCCGTCGGCACCCCTGGCGGCGGCCACGTCCTACACCGTCACGATGAGGGCGGCGGACGCGGCCGGAAACCTGTCCACGCAGTCGAACTGGACGTTCACGACAGGCTCGCCGCGCCCGGCGACCTGCCCGTGCACCGTCTGGGACGACTTCGCCGCACCGGCCGTGATCGACTCCGGTGACACCAGCGCGGTCGAACTCGGCACCAAGGTCCGGTTCGACGGCAAGGGCGAGGTCCTCGGCGTCCGCTTCTACAAGGGCAGCGGCAACACCGGCACGCACACCGGCAGCCTCTGGACCTCCACGGGTCTGCTGCTCGCGACCGGCACGTTCACGGCCGAGACCACGTCCGGCTGGCAGAAGCTGATGTTCAGCTCGCCGGTCCAGGTCCAGGCCAACACGACGTACGTGGTGTCCTACAACGCACCCGGCGGCCGGTACTCGGTCTCCTCCGGCTACTTCAACGGCCAGGAGGCGAGCTACCAGTCCCTGCACGCGCTGCAGAACGGCGTGGACGGCGGCAACGGCGTCTACAAGTACGGCAACGGTTTCCCGAACAACTCGTACAACGCCACGAACTACTGGGTCGACGTCATCTACCGCAACGGCCTCAACGGCGACACCACGCCGCCGACGATCACGAGCCGCACGCCGGCCGTGAACGCGACGAACGTGGGTCTCCAGAGCGCCCTCACGGCGACGTTCAGCGAGCCGGTCGACCCCGCGTCGGCGCAGATCTGGCTGAAGGACCCCAAGGGAGCCAAGCTCTCCGGCACGATCTCGCTCTCGGGTGACCAGAAGACGGTCACCTGGACGCCGACCGGAAAGCTCGTCCCCGGCACGCAGTACCAGGCGCACGTGGGCATCGCGGACGTCAACGGCATCGCGATGCCGGCGGCCGCGGAGTGGAACTTCACGACCACGACGACACCGACCTGCCCGTGCTCGCTGTTCAGCACGGCGACGGTGCCGGACGAGACGTCCGCGGACGACTCGGGTGCCTACGAACTCGGCGTGCGGATCACCCCGACCCAGTCGGGCCAGATCACCGGCGTCCGCTTCTACAAGGGCACCGGCAACACCGGCACGCACACGGGCTCGCTGTGGAACGCCAACGGCACGCGCCTCGCCACGGGCACCTTCACGGGTGAGACCGCGACCGGCTGGCAGACCCTGACGTTCTCGCAGCCGGTGATCGTCAGCGCCGGCCAGACCTACACCGCCTCGTACACGACGACCACCGGGCACTACGCGGTGAACGCCGGGTACTTCGGCACGGGTCCGGTCAACGCCGGTCCGCTGTCGGCCCCGCAGGAGACCAACGGCGTGTTCGTGCCCGGCAGCGGGTTCCCGACCATGACCTACGGCTCCGGCAACTACTGGGTCGACGTGGTCTACCAGCCCAACGCCGACAACACGGCCCCGGTGGCGCAGTCGCACACGCCGCTGACGGGTGCGACGGGCGTGGCGCTCAACTCCACGGTCACCGTGTCGTTCGACGAGCCGGTGGACCTCAACTCGGCGCAGTTCGACGTCACCGACCCCGGTGGCGCGAAGATCGCCGGCACGAGGGCGTTGTCGCCGGACAGCCGGATGATCACCTTCACCCCGGCGGCGAGGTTCGCGGCGTCCACCGCGTACTCGGTGAGCGTCAAGGCCGCGGACAACTTCGGCAACATGATGGCCAACCCGGTCACGTGGTCGTTCACCACGGCGACGACGCAGACCTGCCCGTGCTCGCTGTTCAGCGCCGCTACCGTCCCGACGGTAACTTCGGCTGATGACAACGGCGCGTACGAGCTGGGCGTCAAGTTCACGTCCGCCACCAACGGGCAGATCACCGGCGTGAAGTTCTACAAGGGAGCGGGCAACACCGGTACGCACACCGGTTCGCTCTGGTCCGCGGACGGCCAACGCCTCGCCACCGGCACGTTCTCGAACGAGACCGAGTCCGGCTGGCAGACGCTGACCTTCAGCTCGCCGGTGTCGATCACGGCGAACACCGAGTACACGGCCTCGTACACGACCACCACGGGGCACTACGCGGTCAACGCGGGCTACTTCGGCACGGTGACCTCACCGCCGCTGACCGCCTCGCCGTCGGCCGGTGTGTTCACCGCCGGGTCCGGGTTCCCGACCTCGACCTACAACGGTGGCAACTACTGGGTGGATGTGGTTTTCCAGTGATGCAGAAGTGACCGCAAGGCCACTGCTGTTCGTCGGAGCAGGCGGACTCACCCGCGAGACCCTCGCGGCGGTCCGCCTCCTCCCGGAGACGTGGAACCCGATCGGGGCCCTCGACGACTCCACCGCCCTGCACGGCACCCTGGTCGACGGGGTGCCCGTGCTGGGCGGGATAGACACCCTGGCTGATCATCCGGAAGCGGCCGTCGTGCTGTGCATCGCGAATGCGCGACGGTCGCTCGTCCGGCTGAACGTGGCCAGGAAGCTCGATCTGCCGGACGAGCGGTGGGCGACCATCGTGCACCCGGCAGCCGTCACGTCCGGTGCCTCCATCGGCGCCGGATCCGTTCTGCTGGCGGGAGTCGTCATCACGACCCCGCTTTCGATCGGCAAGCACGTGGTGGCCATGCCCCACGTGCTGATCACCCACGACGACGAGGTGTCGGACGGCGTCACGTTCGCCGGCCGCGCCTCGCTCGCCGGGTCCGTGCACGTGGGTGAGGCCGCGTACCTGGGGCAGGGAGCCCTGGTGCGCGAGGGGGTGAAGATCGGCGCCGGTGCCGTGATCGGCATGGGAGCCGTTGTCCTGCAGGACGTTCCGGCAGGAGAGACGTGGGCCGGTGTGCCGGCCCGCCCGTTGCGTGGGGAGAGCGCGTGATCGAGATTCCGCTGGTGGACCTGCGTGCGCAGCACGAGCAGGTGGCCGACGAGGTGGCCGACGGCTGGGCAGAGGTGCTCAAGACGACGGCCTTCATCGGCGGCCCCCAGGTCGCCCGGTTCGAGTCGGAATTCGGTGCCTACCAGGAGGTTCCGCACGTCATCGGTGTCGGCAACGGCACCGACGCGATCGAACTGGCGCTGCGCGCGCTGGGCGTCGGCCACGGCGACGAGGTCGTGCTGCCCGCCAACACCTTCATCGCCACGGCCGAGGCCGTCGCCCGCTGCGGCGCGACGCCCGTGCTCGTGGACTGCGTGGACGACACGCTGCTGATCGACACCACGCAGGTGTCCTCTGTGGTCACTTCGCGCACCAAAGCCGTTGTGCCCGTGCACCTCTACGGCCAGGCCGCTCCCGTCGAGCTGCTGCCCGCCGGGGTGCCGGTCGTCGAGGACGCCGCCCAGGCCCAGGGCGCCCGCCGCAACGGCGTGGCGATCGGTGGTCTCGGCGTCGCGGCCGCGACCTCGTTCTACCCCGGCAAGAACCTCGGCGCGTACGGCGACGGCGGTGCCGTGCTGACCACTTCGGACGCTGTGAACGAGTCCGTGCGGTTGCTGCGCGAGCACGGTTCGCCGCGCAAGTACGAGCACCCGGTGCTCGGCTTCAACAGCCGCCTCGACACGCTGCAGGCCGTTGTCCTGTCGGCGAAGCTGCGTCGCCTGGAGGCCTGGAACCAGGCCCGGCGCGCGGCCGCGTCCCGCTACACCGAGATGCTCGCCGACGTGGAGGGCGTGCGGACGCCGGTGGTCCTCGACGGCAACCTGCCCGTCTGGCACCTCTACGTCGTCCGCGTCGCCGAGCGCGACCGGGTGCTGAAGGCGTTGCACGAGTCCGGGATCGGCGCGGGCATCCACTACCCGACGCCGCTGCACAAGACCGGCGCGTTCGCTCACCTGTCCGGGTCGTTCCCGGTGGCCGAGGAGTCGGCCGCGGAGATCCTGTCGCTGCCGCTGTTCCCGGAGATCACCGAGGCGCAGCAGGCCCGCGTGGTCGCGGCACTGAAGGAGGCGCTCTGATGACCGGTGTCCGCGTGCACCCCCACGGCCTCTGCGAATCGGACGACGTCGGCGACGGCACGCGCGTGTGGGCGTTCGCGCACGTGCTGCCGGGCGCGCGCATCGGCCGTGACTGCAACATCTGCGACGGCGCGTTCGTCGAGTCGCGGGCCGTGCTGGGCAACAACGTGACGGTCAAGAACGGCACGCTGGTCTTCGACGGCGTGACGTGCGAGGACGACGTGTTCCTCGGCCCGAACGTCCTGTTCACCAACGACCTGCGCCCGCGCGCCCACGTCAAGAAGACCGGGGACGCGCTGGAGACCACGCTGGTGCGTCGTGGAGCCACTTTGGGCGCGGGCACGGTCGTGGTGTGCGGCACGGAGATCGGCGAGCACGCGTTCGCCGCGGCCGGTTCGGTTGTCACGAAGTCGGTGCCCGCGCACGCCTTCGTGGCGGGCAACCCGGCCGTCGTCAAGGGCTGGGTCTGCGCGTGCGGCGTGAGGCTCTCAGGTGATCTCTCCTGCCCCGAGTGCGGAACCCGGCACGAGGAGACCCCCGACGGCCTGAAAGCCGTCTGAGCACACACCGAGGCCCCCGGAATCCGGGGGCCTCGGTCGTTGTGCCGGGTAGCTCCTAGTCCGTCCAGGTGGCCGCCAGCGCGAGCAACCGTTCGGCGAACGCGTCGGTGCCGCACAGCTCGGGATCGAGGCCGAAATGATCCTGGATCTCGTACCAGAGGAACTCCGACAGCGACGCGCGGGTGGCGCCGTGAGTGAGCTTGTCCCAGAGCGGGGCGAGCAGGCAGTCGTACTCGTCGTCGACGACATCGGCGACCCCGACCGGGTCCCACTGGTTGAGCAGATGACGCAGGTTGGCCTGGCGGTGGCCATCGGCCACGGGGTCGTCGATCACTCCGGTACCCACTCGCCGAGCTGCTCGAGCACGCGCACGTCGCCGTCCACCTTCAACGGCTCCAGCCCGCCCCGCCCGTAGAACACCATCAGGAAGTCGTGCGCGGCACCCTCGGCCGTCGCGTCCGGCGCGGTGCCGTCCGGCTCGACGACCCGCGCGCCCTCCGCGGACAACCTGATCCGCCACTGACCGCCCTCGGTCAGGTGATAGTCGACGAGGGCCGGGGCGTGCGGCCACGGGCTCGACGTCGAGAAGCACGTCATCAGGAACTCGTCGACGCCGTCCACCGCGATCTCCGCCGGGATCGGCTGCGGGGCGCCCACCGCGAGCTGGGCGTCGTAGGTGTGGGCGGCGACCTCGTGCAGCTGGCGGCGGGCCGCGGTGGCGACGATCAGCGGCGACTGCGACTCGCCCCACCAGCCCCAGCACTCCTGCTCCGGTCCGGCCGCCTCCAGCGCGTCGAGGAGCAGCCGGGTCGACTCCGCCATCCACTCCACCAGGCCTTCGCGCGGCGCCTGCACCGGCGTCCGCTCGGTGAGGCCGTCGGTGACGAGGCCCGCCCACTTGCGGCGGCCGTCGCCCAGGTGTTGGACGAGGTCGAACAACGTCCAGCCGGGGCAGGTGGGGACGGGCGCGCCGAGGTCGGGGGCGGCGGCGATGGTGGAGCAGAACGCGGTGGTCCGTTCCTCGATCAGGCGGAGCAGTTCGGGGAACGCCAGAGGGGTGTGCACGTTTGCTGTCTATCACCGACGTTTACCGGTCTGCCAGCGGTTTTAGCGTCCGTTTTCACCCGAATGAGCCGTTTGTTGGAGCTGCTTCAACAGTTAGCGTCCGGGAGATGACTGCGATCATTTCCACCGCGTACAGCCGCGATCTGGGCGACGAACTGCGCAGCTTGAGGGAATCCTGCACCGGGTTCGGTGGGCGCGCGATGGCGGCCAAGCTGGGGTGGGACCCGAGCAAGGTCTCGACCATCGAGAACGGCAAGGTCCGGCCGACCGAGATCGACCTCGCCCAGTACCTGGCGGTCTGCGGCAAAGGCCTCGACTACCTCAACGACTTCGCCAACCGCTACCGCCACGCCTTCGACCTGTACTTCGTGCAGGTGCCGGACAACCTGCGCACGCTCGCCATGGTCGAGGCGATGGCCACGAAGATCTTCGCCTACGAGGTTGTGGCTGTCCCCGGCCTCCTGCAGACCGAGGCCTACGCCCGCGCGATGTTCCTGGAAACCGCCCTGGAAGCTCTCGACGAGGTGGAGCGCTTCGTGGCGTTGAGGATGGAGAGGCAGTCGATCTGGCAGCGGCCCTATCGTCCCGCGAGCGTCTTCTTCATCCACGAGCTGGCGCTTCGCTTGCGGATCGGCGACCCGAAGGTCATGGAGGACCAGTATCTCCGCCTTCTGTTCAACGCTCACGTCGTGCGGATCGTGCCGGCGAACGCGGTGGGCCTCGCGATGCAGTCGAAGCGCACGCTGTTCGAGTTCGGCAAGGCTGCACCCGTGATCTACGGGGAGACGGACGTGGCCAAGGTCTTCGCGCAGGAGGCCGCCGCCGTGGCGACGGCCAGGAAGCTCTTCGAGCGGTTGGATGCGGTCGCTTTGGATGAGGAACAATCTCGGAACATGCTGGCGGCGTACGCCGGCGGACTTCGAGAGGACCCTCATGGCCTGCGAACGGACCTGGCGTAAGAGCTCCCACAGCGGCGGTACTGGTGACAGCGACTGCGTCGAGGTGTCGCTCGCTCAGGACGCGTTGGTGCGGGACTCGAAGAACGCGAGTGGGGACGTCCTCGCGTTCTCGGTCTCTGCCTGGCGGAGTCTGGTCAGCTGGTTGAGCTGAACTCGGCGCTTGCGTGCGGCGACGCTGAGCGCCAGCCTTTCCGCCGACATGTCGCGCCAGCTCCTTGGACCGGGGACGGGGGTGTCCGTGGCGACGTTCGAAGAGATCGCCGATGGCCTGGATCGCGTCGTGAGCAAGGCCGACGAGTTGAACGCCGCCCTGGCGGAAGCGGGGCGTCTCGCCGACGAAGCAGCGAGACTGCTGACCGAGGTCATGCGGGGATCCGGTCACACCGAGTACGAGTTCACCGCGGCGGTTCAGGCGTGGTCTGAGGTAGCCGACGGGGTTGCGCGACTGTCTGAGATCATCGCTGTCGGGTGTCAACGGGTTGAGTCGTACCGCGCGACCCTCAGTGGTGCCGGCCCCGCGCTGCCACCGATGGTTTCCGGCCAGACGGCGCCGAGCGTGCCGCCACCCATGCCCCCTGAACCGACCTGGATCGATCGGCAGCGAGAGCAGCTTCCGACTTACGTCACCAGCGGGTTCTACCGGGATCGGGACGGCAACTCCGATGTGGTGCAAAGCGGTCAGGACGCACAGGGTGAGTATCAGGCGATCGCTGAACACCTGCGGACCGAGGGCTTCCCGCGAACCGGGCCAGGCAGGGTCACCACCGGTGAGCACGTGAAGGGCAAGGTGGCGTGGCGACTCCGCAACAGTGGTGACACGCACGTCGACCTGGTCATCAACTTTCCGATGTGCGCTGGTCCTTACTCCTGCAAGAACCTCGTACCCTTCATCCTGAAACCGGGGCAGTCCATGACGGTGCATGATCCGAGTAAGACTCGTAGTTTCCACGGCAGGAGCACAAGTTGAAGCACGCTCTCGACTTCTGGTACTTCACGGAAACGAGCGATGCGGACGATCCCGTCACCGTGGAGTCGAGCGCCGATCTCGATCGCGTCCTCGGCGAGGTGTTCGCGCACAAGCAGTTCCACCCGACGGTTGTCTGTGTGAAGGACCGTCCCACTTGCGATGGCCCCCTGAACCTGCCAGATCATCAGCTCAAGTTCGACCTCGACGTGGATCGCCACGTTGCGGCGATCCACGTCATGGGGCTTCCCGGCTTCCTACCGGCCGACGATCGGGTCGACACGCATGTCGAGGGGGAAGAGGCCGAGGGTGTAATGCGGGCCTGGGTCACGAAGGGCTCGTGCGCATCAGGCACGGCTGTTGGTCGTCCAGACGATCACGAGGCCGAGCTGTTCGTGGACTTCGACACCCGTACGCGGTTCCCAGCCGATGCTGCCATCTCATGGGAGAAGCTGTGCGAGGCGCTGAAGGAGCTGGCCGAAACAGGCCAGCGTCCCACGTGTGTGGAGTGGCAGGAGTCGGACGTCTTCTGAACGGAGCCTGCAGCTGACCATGGTCAGCTGGCTGAGCTGACCTCCGCCGCCTTGCGTTCGTCGGCCTCGCGTTTGGCTATTCGCAGCAGCGCGCCCGACACGCCGATCAGCATGAACGTCATCCCGGTAGCGACGCTGAACGCGAGCTCGTCGAACGTCGCCGCCCCCAGCGCGGACGTGAGCAAAGCCGCCACCAGGCACATCGCGATGCCGCGGATGTCCTCGTCGCGGGACAGCGCGCGCGCCCTCAAAGCAGCGAAGATGCCGCCCAGGAACAGCAGCACGAACGCGATCAGGCCGAGGTAGCCGTTCTCGATCATCGTGAGCAGGTACTGGTTGTCGAGGATCGTGTACTTCGACGGCAGGAACGTGCCGAAGCCCCGGCCTAGCCACGGGTGCTTGGCGATCTCCAGCCACGCGCCGTCGTAGTCCTTGGTGCGGCCCTGGAACGACGGGTCGTCCTCGATGTTGGAGAACATCGACGTGACCGTGCCGAACAGGCCCGGCACGACGACCGAGGCGCCGCCGAGGAACACCCCGCCGACGCCGAGCAGCGGCAGACCGCGTTCGCGGGGCAGCAGGATCGCCATCACGATGCCGGTGATCACGAGTCCGAGGATCGCGGTGCGCGAGAGCGACAGGATCGACATCAGCGCCAGCAACGACAACGCGAGCCACCAGCGGCCGACGGGTTCGCCCTTGTCCTTGGCGCGGAACACCATGTGCGCGGCGAACGGCACGCCGAGCACGCACACCAGACCGAACTCGATCGGGTGGTTCACCGTGCCGGCCGGTCTGAAGAAGATCGACCGCGACTCCAGCGCCGAGTAGCCGTTGTCCTGCACGCGCAGGCCCGGCAGCGTGATGTACGAGGCCAGGTCGAGGCCCAGGCCGAACTGGAACAGGCCGACGAACGCGCTGACCGTCAGGCACGCCACCATCACCCGCAGCGCGCGGCTCAGCCGGTCACCGGTGCGGACGCCGTCGCAGATGAACACCGCGAGCGCCGACATCGACACGATCCTGATCAACGCCGAGTCCGACACCGACAGCTCGTCGATCGGCAGGTACCGCCGTGTCGCCAAAGCGTAGGTGGCCAGGTGCAGCATCACGTAGATCGCGAGGATCGTGCGGACGGCGTTGCGGCCCTTGGCCATGCCGAGGTGGTCGACCAGGTGGGCGGCGAACCACACCACCATGAGGCACATCGCCACGAACAACGCCGGGGGCAGCGTGATCGGGACGAACGCGATCGTGAACCGGGCGGGGACGACGAGCAGCGCCACCATGTAGAAGATGAGGAGAGTGGCGCCGTCGGCTCGCTGGGCGGTCAGTCGTCTTTCGTCGGCCATGCCGGGTCAGGTTTGGGAGCGGCGATGATGACGGTCTTCTGGTGCGCGTTCGGCATGCCCTGGGGCACCGGGCGCTGGGGCTGGTTCTGCGGCGGGCCGCCGTTGCCGTTGCCGTTCGGCTGAGGTTGCGACTGGGGCCGGACCGGGGGAAGCGGGGCCGGCGTGGTGTCCTTCTCGGACGGTGCCGGGTCCTTGTCGTCCTTGTCCTCTTTGCCCTTCGCGTCCTTGCCGTCCTTGCGGCGCTTCGCCCTGACCATGATCGAGTCGGCGGCGAACGTCGACGCGAGTGTCAACAGCAGCAGCACGACCGTGGCAGCGCCGACGTACCGCACCTTGCCGCCGATCTTGGCCGACGCCGTCGTCGGCTTCACCAGGACCTGCGCGGAGATGAACGTCGATTCGGGAGCGTTGAGCGCCTTCTGCTGCGCCGCGAGCTCCGCGACGGTCTTGTCGAGCACCTTGCCGACGAGCGCCTCGGCGGACTCGGCCGAGTCCGACTCGGTCGTGACGAACAGCAGCGGGCCGCCCACCGGGCCGGTGTTGGCGGTGTAGACGGACGTGGATCCCTTGCCCGCCAGCTCTTCCGCGGTCTTCGGGTCGCCGAGGATCTGGGTGAGGATCTGCGCGGTCGTCGTGAGGCTGCCGTCGAACTGCAACAGGGGATTGCCCCTGACCACGTCCTCCGGCTTGGTGTTCGGGGTGACCCGGCCACCGGCCGCGGGGGAGGTGAGGACCAGCACGCCGGTCGACTCGTACCGCGTGGGCACGGTGACGTAGACGTACAGCGCGAGGATCCCCGTGAGCAGCACTGCGGGCACGGCGATGTACCACCGCCGCCGCAGCACTCGTACGGTTCCCCAGAAGTCCATCAAAATCCCCGATCCGCGGCTCGGTCTTGCGAACGCACTGTTCGTAGGGTATCGCCTGCTAGGAAAATCGGGGTGAGCTGCCAACTGTTACAGGCCGTAGCTGACGAGCGATGAAGGAAGGGAATCCAGGAGGCAGCATGCGTGCAGGACGTCTGACCGTGACCATCGCGGCCATTCTCGTGGTCATCGGTGGCACAACGGCTTACGTCGTGACAGCGGCCACCGACGCGAAGCAGCCCGCGGGCACCGAACAGGTGTCGCAGGCCAAGACCGGCGATCTTCTCTTCGTCGATCTCGCGGGTGGCCAGAACCGGGTCGAGAAGCTCGCCGACGGCGGCGCCCGCACCCCGACCGAGCTGGCCTGCCAGCGGTATTACGCCGCCGGTGGCACCAGCGTGTGCCTCAAGCTCTCCGGGCCCGGGCCGACCTACGCCGCCGAGGTGAGCCGCGACGGCAAGGTCGTGAAGTCCATCGGACTGCCGGGCATCCCGAGCCGCGCGAAGGTCTCGCAGTCCGGGAACGTGGTGTCCTGGACCAGTTTCGTCACAGGTGACTCGTACTCGGTCCCCGGAGGCTTTTCCACCCGAACGGGTTTCTACGACCTGCGCACGGGGGAGACCGCCGAGTCGCTCGAACACTTCGCCGCCACTGTGGAGGGTGCTCCGCTCACGGCCAGTGACGCCAACTACTGGGGCCTGACCGTCGGTTCGGACGACAAGACGTTCTACGCGACGCTCGCCAGCGGTGGCTTCACCTGGCTGGTCAAGGGAGATCTGACGACCAAGGCCGTGACGTCGTTGCGCCGTGACGCGGAATGTCCGTCGCTGTCGCCGGACGGCACGAAGGTCGCCTACAAGAAGCGCATCGGCCGTCTCGGACCGTGGGACCTCGCGGTGCTCGACCTCGCCACCAACGAGGAGAAGCGCCTGCCGGGCACCGCGGGCATCGACGACCAGGCGACGTGGCTGAACGCCTCGGAACTCGCGTTCGCCGCCGTGCCGAAGGACGCCAAGCTGCCCGCGGTTCACGTCGCTCCCGTCGACGGGTCGCAGCCCGCGCGCGTGCTGATTCCCGAGGCCACGTCGCCCTCGCCGGTCATGTAGGTCACGTGGCGAGTTCGCGGCGGAGCACCTTCTCGAGTTCATGGCCTGCCGCATCCCAGGACCGTCCCTCCACACTGGACGCGGCCGCGCGGGCGGTCGCGTCGAAGTCGGGCGTGGTGACCACTTCGGACAACGCACGCGCCAGTGAGTGCGGGGTGGGCGTCGCGTACCGGACGTGGTCGTTGTCCAGGACTACGCGGTTGAAGTGCGCGTCGTTCACCACGGGGATGCATCCGGCCGCGAGCATCTCGTGCGGCACCAGGGACACGTTGGTCATCGACAGCGACAACCCGGCGAAGCAACGGTTGTAGATGGCGTTCAGCTCGTCCGGTGTGACGAGGCCGTGGTCGACGAACTGCGGTCCTATTTGGCCGATCTTCTCGCCGTACACGTGGATCTTGAGGTCCGGGTGCCGCTGGGCGAACACCTCGAGCGCGAGCAGGCCGAGTTCGAACGCCCGGCGCGGAGCCTTCCTGCGGGCGTAGAAGACGATGCCGTCACGCTGGTCGTCGCCGAGCTTGTACCGGTCGGCGTCGCAGCCGAAGTCGAAGTGGTCGGCCGGCATGCCGTGCTCGTCGCGGACCTTGTCGGCGAGGAACCGCCCGGCCGTGAAGCCGTGCATGCCCATCCGGTAGGTGTTCTCCGCCAGCGCGTACAGGCCGCCCTGCGGGTAGAACCACGGTTCGTAGTCCTGCACGAGGTAGAACCTCTTGCCGGCGCACGGGTCGTTGAACGCCGGGTACGCGGTGATCCACGCCGTGCTGAACACCGCGTGCGCGTCCGCCATGCCGTCCGTGACGTCGTGGATCTCGCCCTTGAAGAACGGGAACGCCGCTCTGATGCCGGGCTCGAGGTCGGCGACGGTGTTGCCGAACGTGTCGTACAGGTAGAGCTTGCAGTCGTGGCCGATCGACTCCAGGTGCCGGATGAGCCGGAACATGGTGGTGTGGCCGCCGGACCCCTGGGACGGGGGCGTGGTGACCCAGTTGATCGTGAGCCTGCCGTCGTGCGGGATCGGCGGTACGACAACGGGTTTGCGTTGCTCGACGTCGGCCCTGCGCACGTCCTCCAGCCGGACGGGCAACTCCTCGCCCTCGACCCCGAGCCGTCGCGTCGCGGCCGTGAGCAGCCGCGCGCCGAGTTGCTTCGCGCCCTGCTCGCGGACGATCTTCGTGACCTGCCTGAGCCGTCTCACGCGCCTGCTCTCTTCTTCAGCACCGCAATGATTTCGTGCCGCATCGGGAACACCACGACCGCGTACGCGAGACACGCCGCCGCGCCGCCGACGAGGATCTGGAGGAGTTGGCTGTCGATCACGTTCCGGATCGCCAGCACCACCGCGACCATCACCACGCCACCGAGGAACGGCCGCAGCAGCCGGACGCCGAGCGCCCCGGCCCTGATCCCGTACGGCTTGAACGTGATCAGGTACGCGGGCGTGATGATCAGCACCGCCACGACGACGTGCGCCGCCGCCACCCCGCGGATGCCGTCGAGGTGCGCGCCGACCGCCAGCAACGGCACGAGCGCGCCGAGCCACACGAGGTGGATCACGAGGATCGCCTTGGACCGCCCGGCCGACGCGAGGAAGTCGTAGCCGAGTTCGAGCGCGACTCGCACCGCGCCGAGGAGCACCAGGAGTGCCAACGCGGCCGCCGCGGGTGCCCACCGTTCGCCGTACACGACCCGGATCAGCGGTTCGGCCAACGCCGCGAGCAGCACGCACGCCGGCACCGTCACGAGGGCCAACAACCCGAGCGCGCGCCCGAACGCCTTCTGGAACAACTCGGGGTCTTCGCGCACCTTGGAGAACGCCGCCAGCGACACGCTCCGGACCGGGGCGCTGAACGCCGCCACCGGCCAGCTCGCGAGGTTGAACGCCAGCAGGTAGAAACCGAGCGGCACCGTCCCGAGGACGGCGCCGACGACGATGTAGTCGACGTTCATCACGCCGAAGATGAGCAGGCTCGACCCCGCCAGCGGTAAGCCGAACGCGAGGAGTTCCTTCGCCTGCACCGGATTCCAGCCGGGCCGGAACCGCTCCTTGGTGAGCCAGAACATGATGACGGCCGCGCTGAGGTTCTGCGCGATCCGCTGCCACGCGAGGCTCCACGCGCCGAAGCCCATGATCGCCAGCACCACGGCCACCGCCGTGCCGCAGACGAACGCGGCCGTGTCGGCGTAGAACTTGTGGTCCTGCCGGAAGTTGCGCTGCATCATCGCGCCGGGCACGGCGGTGGCGCCGGCGATCACGAGCGCGATCGACATGAGTTGGATGACGCCGGTCGCCTCGGGGGCGTCCATGGCGTTGGAGAACCAGGGCGCGCCGACGACGCAGATCAACGCCAGCAGACCGCCCGACGCCAGCGAGAGCGTCGTGACGGTCGGGGCCATCTCCTCGACGGGGCCGTTGTGGCGGACCAGGGCCGCGCTGACGCCGAGTTCGGAGACGCTGAGGACGATGTTGAGGACGACCAGGGCGACCGCGAAGACACCGAACTGCTCGGGCGCGATCAGCCGGGCCAGCAGGATGCTGATGCCGACGGCGGCGAGGCGTTGCAGCAGGGAGTTGACGGCGCTCCAGCGGATCGCCGAGGAGACGCGGCCTTCGAGGCCGGGGGGAGGGGCCGCGGGGGAGTCGTCGGTGGCGACCCGGCCGGGCTCTTCCTGCTCGACCTTGCTCACCGCTCGCCCCGCCACTTCCACTTTTGCGTGCCCACCCACAACTTCGCTCTCTTCACCGCGTGCGGGGCGAGGAAGAGTTGAGTCCTGCTCAGGAATTCCGGGCTGAACTTCTTGCGCCGCTGCAGCGCCCTGTACTCCGGCAGCGTCTCCAGCTCCGGGTAGGTCTCGCGGGCGAAGTCGAGGAGTTCCTGCTCGGTGCCGTCGAGCTGGTTGCGGTCGTGCAGCCGCACCGCGCGCCACAACGCGTCCGCGGCGATCGCCTTGCGCGCCATCGACCGCAGCCGTCCCGGCAGTCCGGGGTTCTCGGCCAGCACCAGGTCGAACACGTCGCGCCGCTGCTCCAGGTCGGCGAACACCGACTTGAACGTCGTGCGCATCATCGAGTTGTCGTGCACCCGGTAGTACGCGCCGGGCTTGCCGCTGACGTAGCCGATGTCGGACACGGCCGCGATCCGCAGCCACATCTCGAGGTCACCCGCGTGGGGGAGGTCGGCGCGGTAGCCGCCCACCTTCTGCTGCACCTTCGTGCGCACCACGACCTCGGGCGAGGAGATCACGTTGCGGCTGCTGCGGAAGCGGTTCTCGATCCACTCCTCGCCGCGCCACACCTTCGACGTGGCCGGCAGCTGGGTGATCTTCGGCAGCGCGTCGTGGTCGCTGTAGTAGACGACCCGGCCGTAGACCATGCCCACCTCGGGGTTCTGCTCGAACACCGCGGCGGCGCGCTGCAACGCTCCCGGCGCCAGCAGGTCGTCCGCGGACAGCAGGACCGTGTAGTCGGCGGTCGCCCAGTCCAGCAGGCCCTCGTTGTAGGTGGCGATGTGGCCCTTGTTCACCTCGTGCCGGTAGCCCTCGACGCGCTTGTCGGCGGCCATCAGCTCGGCCATCACCTCAGGGGTGTTGTCCGAGGACGTGTCGTCGATCACGAGCACGCGCACGTCCACGCCCGGCTGGTCGAGGACGCTGCGGACGCAGGTCGGCAGGAAGTGGGCGTAGTTGTAACAGGGGATCACGACGTCCACTGTGGGAAGCGTTGGCACAACCTACCTATCGGTATCCCCGCGCATTCGTTAGCGCCGCAACGTTTTGGGTCCGAGTCACGATGTAGGGGTGACCGGAGTAAGGGGAGTCATGGCCGACCACGTCATCCTGACGCGCTTCAACCTGCCTTCGAAGGGCGCCGAAAGTTACGTCCGGGCAAAGGAAGGATGGCTGACCGAACGCGTTGCGCTGTTCGAGCGCTACTGCCTGCCATCGGTGCTCGCGCAGACGGACAAACGGACGCGTTGGCTCATCTATTTCGACCCCGAATCACCGCAATGGCTCAAGGACAAAATCGCGCAACACGGCGACGCGTACACGCCCGTTTACCGTCCGGAAGTGTCGCGGGAAGAGCTCAGATCGGACATCCGGTCGCTTTTCGGGCAGGTCGGCGAAGAACTCATCACCACCAACCTGGACAACGACGACGGCCTCGCGGTCGACTTCGTGGAACGCCTCTGCGCCGCCCCGCGCCCGACCACGACCGCGGCGTACTACCTGGTCAACGGCCTGATCAAGTCGCCGGGCGGCCTCTACCGCCAGGTCGACAGGCACAACGCGTTCGTCAGCGTCCGCGAGTCCTGGGACGAGCCCGTCACGTGCTGGGCGCACTGGCACAACCACATGCACCTGCACTTCCCGGTGGTCGAGCTCGAGGGCGCGCCCGGCTGGTTGCAGGTCGTGCACGGCGGCAACGTGTCGAACCGCACGCGTGGCCGGCTCGTCTCGCCCGAGCCCTACAAGGCCTCGTTCGGTGACTCGCTCGACGACGTGTCGGAGCCCAACACGCTGGCGGTCGCCCAGGACCGGCTGGTGGACCAGCCGATCCGGTTCGTCCGCGACTCCGGCCGCGTCGCCGCCAAGAACGCCGCCATGAAGGTCCTCGGCAAGGGCGGCTTCGAGAAGATCAAGCAGAAGCTGGCGTCTCGCGGTTGAGTCCTCCGCTCCCGCTCACGAGCGCTTTTCTCGTGAGCGGGAGCGGACTTACTTTTGTTCTTGAATCAACGCAGCCACGATGAGGGTCACGGTGAGTGCGCACAGCGCCACCGTGACGCTCAGCGAGAAGTTCGAGTACTGCAGGAGCAGTCCGAAAGCGACGGACGAAACGAGACGCCCCAGCGCCTGGCCCGTCTGCACCACGGAAAGCCCGGACGCGCGCAACGACTCCGGTGCCGTCTCGCTCACCTTGGCCGACAGCACGCCGTCCGTCGCCGCGTAGAACAACCCGTGCAGCAGCAGTGCGACGATCGCCACACCCATGCCGCCCTCGGGGATGAACAGCAGCGCGTACACGCCCAGCAACAACGCGTGCCCGGCCAGGAACATCCGCCAGCGCCCCACCCGGTCCGAGAGCTTCCCGAGCGGCGTGGCGGCCGCGAGGAAGACGATCGCCGTGCCGAGCGGGAGCAGGGGCAGGTAGCTGAGCGAGATGTTCGTGGCCTTCTGCACCAGCACGTAGACGAACGCGTCCGACACCGTGGCGAGGCCGAGCATGCCCGCGGAGATCGTGGTCCGCCGGAACTGCCGGTCGGTCAGCAGGTTGAGGCCCGCGCGGAACGACGGCCGCGGCCCCTTCGGCTTCTTGTCGGTCGGCGTGTCCCGCACGAACGCGATCAGCACGATCAACCCGATGATCGCGAACGCCGCCGACACCGCGAAGATCGGCCCCGGCACGGTGCCGATCTGGAAGAGCAGCACGAACGTGATGAGCGGCCCGATCAGCGCGCCGAACGTGTCCATGGTGCGGTGCACGCCGAACGCCGCCCCGAGCCGGTCCTCCGGCGTCGCGAGGGAGATCATCGCGTCGCGCGGCGCCGTCCGGATGCCTTTACCTGCCCGGTCTGCGGCCATCAGTGCGCCGATGCCCAGCGGGGACGCGCCGACCAGCGGGAAGAACACCTTCGTCACGGCCGACAGCCCGTAGCCCGCGGCCGCGACGGCCTTGGGCTTGCGGAACTTGTCCGAAAGACCGCCGCCGACCAGCCGCAGCACCGCCGTGGCGCCGGTGTAGATGCCGTCCAGCAGGCCGAACTGCGCGTAGCCGAGGTTCAGCGTGAACAGCAGGTACACCGGCATGAACGCGGTGATCATCTCGGCGGAGACGTCGGTCAGCAGGCTGACCGTGCCGAGCGCGAACACCGTGCCGGGCAACCGCTTGCGGAAGTCCGTCTTGGACGGTCGGGAGGACGCGACGTACATGGGCACCTACCAGCTGAGCGTTTGGTGCCACACCTCAAGAGACAGCAGCGTCCAGATGCGCGGCTGCTCGTTGCGGTCACCCGAGTCGTGGTCGTCGAGCAGCGATCGCACCGCTGCCCGGTCGAAGGTCTTGCCCACGAACGACGTGGGGCCGGTGAGCAGGTCGTAGGCCATGTCCCGCAGGCCGTCGCGGAACCAGGCGTCGAGCGGCACCTTGAAGCCGGACTTCGGCCGGTCGACGATGTCGGCCGGCAGGTGCTGGCGCGCGACCTCCTTGACGACCCACTTGGTCGTGCCGCCGCGCACCTTCACGTTGCTGGGCAGCGAGAACGCGAGCTCGGCGACCCGGTGGTCGAGGAACGGCGGGCGCAGTTCCAGGGACGCGGCCATCGACATGCGGTCGCCGCGTTCCAGCAGGTTGTCGGCGAGCCAGGTGTGCGAGTCGGCGTAGAGCATGCGGCTCAACGCGTCGCCGCGGCCGTTCTCGTACGGCGCGAGCACCGAGCGGGTCGCCGGGCCGCCGAGCAGCGCCGCCCGTTCGGACACCGTGAACGGGGCGAACCAGCCGCGCATGCGTTCGGCGTAGGACGGCTCGGCGATGGCCCGCAGCGCGATGCCCAGCCGTGCCTTCGACGCCGGCAGCGCCTTCTCGATGCGCTTCAACGCCGCCGACGGCGCGAACCCGGCGAGGCGGGTGGCCTGGGCGAAGCGGTACTTGGGGTAGCCGCCGAACAGCTCGTCGCTGCCCTCGCCGGACAGCACGACCTTGACGTCCTTGCGCGCGAGTTCGGCGAGCCGGAACACGGCCACGTCGGCCGGTTCGGACAGCGGCGCGTCGCGGTGCCAGGAGAGTTTGGCCCAGCTGTCGCGGAAGTCGTCGGCCGTGACGATCACGTTGTGGTGGTTGCTGCCGACGAGCTTCGCGACCTTCTCGGCGTGGTGGATCTCGTCCACGCGCGGGTCGCCGAAGCCGGCGGAGAACGTGTGCAGCTCCGCGTCACCGCGTTCCCGGGCCACCAGAGCCGTGATGAGCGACGAGTCGACCCCGCCGGACAGGTAGGCGCCGACCGGCACGTCCGCGACCAGAGCGTCGCGCACAGAGGCCGTGAGGGCCTCGTCCACGAGCCGCACGGCCTCCTCGGGCGTGACGGACCGGATCTCCGACTCGCGCGGCAGTTCCCAGTACGCCTCGGTGCGGACCTGACCCTTGGCCGTGACGACCAGGTGGTGGCCCTGCGGCACCTTCCGCACGCCTCTGACCAGCGTGTACGGGGCGGGCACCGAGCGGTGCGCCAGGTAGTCGTGCAACGACTCGTGGTCGACCTCGGCCGCGCCGATCGCGGGCAGCAGCGCCTTGATCTCGGACGCGAACGCGAACTGGTTGCCGTCGACGTAGTAGTACAGCGGCAGGATGCCGAGCCGGTCGCGGAACAGGTGCGTTTCGTTCGTGTGCTCGTCGTGGATCGCGTACGCGAACTGGCCGCGCAGCTTCTCGACGGCCTTGGGGCCGTGCTGTTCGTAGAGCGCCAGCAGGACCTCGGTGTCGCCGTTCGTGCGGAACGGGTAGCTGAGCTCCTCGCGCAACTGCCGGTAGTTCAGGATCTCGCCGTTGAACGCGATCTGCGTGGTGCCTGACGCGCCCGCCATCGGCTGCGGCGACCCGGCCAGGTCGATGATCGACAGCCGGGTGTGCGCGAAGCCGATCGAGCCGTCGGACCAGAACCCGCTGTCGTCCGGGCCGCGGTGGTGCAGCCGCTTCGCCATCTCGGCGAGCACCTCGCGCGAGACGGGAGCGCCGTCGAACCGTCTGATGCCTGCGATGCCGCACATGTCTAGCGCTCCCCAGAAGAGGATTTTTCAGCGATCTGCATGAGCTCACGCGCCCGGGAGTCCCACGACGAGGTGAGCACGGCCGCGCGGCGTTCGGCCGGGGTCTTCAGGCCGCCGTCCTTGAGCGTGAGGCGGATCTGGTCGATGAAGTCGGCCTCGCCCTGGGCGATCCGGATGACGTCGCCGTACCGCTCGACCTCGGGGAAGTCCGTCGACACGACGGCCAGGCCCAGGGCCAGGTACTCCTTCATCTTGATCGGGTTGGCGTGCTTGATCCAGTCGTTGTCGAGCCACGGCATCAGCGCCACGTCGAACCCGCTGCCGTAGCCGGGGATCGTGTCGTAGGTGCGGAAGTCGAGCCAGTGCACGTTGGGGTACTTGTCGTAGCGCTCCATCGAGCACGTGGCGTCGCCGATCAGCACCACGGACGCTTCGGGGAACTCCTGCGCGACCTTCTCGATCAGGTCGAAGTCGACGAGGTAGTCGTCGAGGCTGCCGAAGAAGCCGATCCGCGGACCGGGGATGCTCGCGATGTCCGCGGGCAGGTCGGTGCGGCGGGTGAAGTGGTCGACGTCCACGCCGTGGTCGAGGAAGTGCGCCCGGTTGCCGGTGAGCTTCGACTCCTCTTCCTGGAGAGCGCGGCTCACGTACAGCACGGTGTCCGAATTGGACAGCAGCTGGTTCTCCAGGGCGGCGATCGTGCCCTGGTCGGCCTCGGGGAACGCCGAGTGCCGGTCGGAGCGGTTGAAGATCAGGCCCTTGGTCTTCATCGGTTCCACGACGTCCCAGGCGGTGGGGATCGTGGCGACGACGACCGGCGTGCCCATGCGCAGGAAGAAGCACACGGCCTTGACCTGGGTGCGGACCAGCACGGAGTTCAGCTTGCGCAGCCACGGCTTGCCGTAGAACGGCAGGGGAGCGGGCGTCATCACGTAGAAGTTCGGCGTGTCCTCGATCGGACGGCGCACGAGCTTCGCGACGCTGGCCGCCTTGCGGAGGATGCGGCGCAGGAACTGCGTGCTCTTGCCCGGCGACGGCATCCGCAGGCCGATGCTGTTGACCAGCAACACCTTGCGGTGCTTGGCGACCCGGCGCAGCAGCTGGAAGTCGGAGTGGGCACGGTTGTGGTACCACCAGTCCTGCGCGGAGAAGCACAGGTAGCTCGGTCCCTCGGAGGCGACTTCCTCCGGCCAGCGACGCATGCTGAACAGCCCTTTCAACGCGGTGCGGTGCTTCGGCGACCGCGCGCGAAGCCCTTCGTTCACGACCATGGCGAGCCACATGAAGGCGGCGGCGAACCTGCCGTGCAGCTCGCGGTGCAGGCGGACCTTGTTCGAGGTGAGCATCGACCACAGCCGGGCGTTCGTGGAGACCTCGCCGCCGATGTGCGTGACGACGGCGCGCGGCTCGAACCAGACACCGCCGGCCCGCATCATGTACTCGGTTTCCTCCGAATAGAGGAAGTAGCGTTCGTCCAAAAGGCCGTGCTGCTCGACGACCTCGCGCTTGACCAGCCACGCGCAGCCCGTCGCCCAGTCGGCGTGGTGGGCGCCCTGGTAGGCCTTGGCGTCCGTGACGGTCTCGCCGAGGCCGATGCCGCCTGCCCGGCCGCCACCGATGAGAGCCTCGGCGAGGGCGCCCGGCGCGGTCGGCTTGCGGCGCAGCGAGAGCGAGAGCGCGCCGGATTCGTCCACGAGTTTGGGCGCGACGATCGGTTTGTCCGCAGCGCGCAGTGATTCCACGGCTCCTGGGTGCAACCGGATGTCGGCGTTCAGGATGAGGACGTCATGTCCTTCTGCCGCTTTGATGCCCAAATTCACACCGGCGGCGTATCCACCGTTGACCGGACTGCGCACGATTTCCACGCCGGGGCGAGTGGCGGCCGCCACAGTTCCGTCGGTGGAAGCGTTGTCTACGACGATCACTTTCACGTCATCCGGCAGCGAGTCAAGACATCCGCCGATGACCTGTTCGCTCTGGTAAGTGACGATGACCACCGCGACAGGTGACCGCTCCACAACCGCTCCTCGCTTTGGGGCCTCTGCGCCTACATCGAGTGTTTTGCAACCTCCGTTACGAGATTGAGGTTGCATGTAACCGTTTGGCCTTCCAGAACGAGAACCAGAGCGTGACGTCATCGCCTCACGTGTTGATCATCGTGCAGAACCTCCCCGTGCCGTTGGACCGCCGGGTGTGGCTGGAATGCCGCGCCCTGACCAACGCCGGGTACGAGGTTTCGGTGATCTGCCCCAAGGGTCCGGGTGATCCCGCCTACCAACTCCTCGACGGAGTGCACATCTACAAGTACGCTCCGCCGCCCCAGGCCGAGGGCGCGCTGGGCTACGCCTGGGAGTTCCTCTACTGCTGGGTGCGCACGGCGTTGCTGAGCGTGAAGGTGCGCGGCCGCAGGCGGTTCGACGTCATGCAGGCGTGCAACCCGCCGGACACCTACTGGGCGTTGGCTCTGCTGTGGCGTTTGGGTGGCGTCAAGTTCGTCTTCGACCACCACGACCTCAACCCCGAGGTGTTCCTGTCGCGCTTCGGCGAGCCCACCGGGTTCGCGGGCAAGACGCAGTACCGGATCTTGAAGTGGCTGGAGCGCCGGACGTTCCGCACGGCCAACCGGGTGACGTCGACCAACACCTCGTACCAGAAGATCGCGTGGACGCGGGGTTCCGTGCCGCCCGAGCACACCACCGTCGTGCGCTCCGGCCCGGACACGACCGTGATGCGGCCTGTCGAGGGCGTGGACGAACTCCGACGCGGCGGCAAACACTTGGTGGCCTATCTCGGAATCATGGGACCGCAGGACGGCGTCGACGGAGTCCTGGAAGTCGCACGGAGAGTTGTTTTCGACCGCGGGCGCACCGACGTCCGGTTCGCGCTGCTGGGCTTCGGCGACTGCCTGGAAGACCTGAAGAAGCAGGCCACGGCCTGGGGGCTTGATCCTTACGTCGAGTTCACCGGACGGGTTGGGCCCGAACAGATCACGCGCTACCTGTCGACGTCGTCGGTCGGACTGGGCCCGGATCCGTTGTCGCCTTTGAACGACGTGTCCACTATGAACAAGACCATGGAGTACATGGCCTACGCGCTGCCGGTCGTCACGTACCGGTTGCAGGAGACCGTGGTGTCCGCGGGCGAGTGCGCCGTGCTGGTCGAACCGGGTGACGTCGAGGGCTTCACGACGGCGTTGCTCGACCTGCTCGACGACGCGGAACGCCGTGCGCGCCTGGGCTTCGAGGGCCGCCGCCGCTGCGAGTCGGTGCTCGACTGGCGCCCGCAGGCCGAGAACTACGTGGGCGTGTTCGACGGGCTCACCGGCTTCGTCTCGCGCGGCCCGTTCCCCGACGGCCGTCCCGAACTCGGGGCCGGCGTCGACCAGTGGGGCAACAAGATGATCGACGTGAGCGACGACGCCGTGCTCCGCGCGTTCGCCGTGAACCGAACGGGAGAATGATGTTCGTCAGAAGGATCGCTGTCGTCGGCACCGGCTACGTCGGTCTGACCACCGGTGCCTGCCTCGCCTCGCTGGGCCACCGCGTGGTGTGCGCGGACGTCGACGAGTCGAAGGTCGAGCGGCTCTCGCGCGGTGAGGTCGACATCCTCGAACCGCGTCTTGCCGAACTCGTCGCCGAGGGTTTGGCCTCCGGTCGCCTTTCGTTCGTGCTGGGCGCTTCCGCCGCGGTGGCCGACGCCGAGGTCGTGTTCCTGTGCGTGCCGACCCCGATGGGTGTCGGTGGCATCGCGGACCTGCAGGCCGTCGAGTCCGTTGTGGACGAAACGCGCGACCTGCTGCCGTCGGGCACCGTGATCGTCAACAAGTCGACCGTGCCGGTCGGTACCTCGATCCGCACCGCCGAGCTGCTGCGCCGCGACGACGTCGCCGTCGTGTCGAACCCCGAGTTCCTGCGCGAGGGCTCGGCCGTGCACGACTTCCTGAACCCCGACCGCATCGTCGTCGGTTGCGACCAGCAGGACGCGGCCGAGCGCGTGGCCGCTCTGTACGCCCGCCTGGGCGCGCCGACGGTGCTGACCGACGCGGCCTCGGCCGAGATGGTCAAGTACGCGGCGAACTGCTTCCTCGCGATGAAGCTCTCGTACGTCAACGCGGTCGCCGAACTGTGCGAGCGCCTCGGTGCGAACATCACCGACGTCACCGAGGGCATGGGCTACGACAAGCGCATCGGCCAGGCGTTCCTCAACCCCGGCCCCGGCTGGGGTGGCTCGTGCCTGCCCAAGGACACGCACGCGATGCTCCAGGTCGCGGACGCCGCCGACTTCGAGTTCCGTCTGCTGCGCGCCACGATCGACACCAACGAGCGCCAGCGCCAGCGCATGGTCGAGAAGGTCCGCCTGGCCGTCACCGGCAAGCGCGGCGGCTCTCTTTCCCACGTGCGCCTGGGTCTTCTGGGCCTGACGTTCAAGGCGGGCACGGACGACCTGCGCGACTCGCCGGCCCTCGCGGTGGCGGCGTTGCTGAAGCAGGCCGGTGCCGAGCTGGTCGGCTACGACCCGGCGTTGGCGGGCGGCTCGGATCTGGGTGCTGTGTCCGTTGTGGACGATCCGTACGTGGCGGCGAAGGACGTCGACGCACTGGTCGTCTTGACCGAGTGGCCCGAGTTCCGCTCGTTGGACTGGGCACGTCTCGCGGAGACCGTGCGGCAGCCCGTTGTCGTTGACACGCGCAACCTTTTGGACCCGGACGTGCTGCGTCGCGCGGGTCTCACGTGCACGTCGCTCGGGCGCCGCTGAGTCCTTTTGAGACTGTCCATTTAGCTCAATGGGGTGACTGGGCGCGCGCTGGTGCCGTGCTGCCGCTTTGATTCCCGGCATCACCCGGTGGGACTGGCCCACCGGGTCTTGTCGGGGAGGTTCCCGTGGCTGGACTCATGGACATGGTTCAAGGTCTTGTGCACCAGGCTTCCGGTCTGCTGGATCAGGCGTCCGATCTCGCCTCCAGCCTGATGTCCGCGCTGCCGCTCTAAAGACCCGCGAACAGGTCTGTCTCCGGCAACGGGGCGTTCGTCCGGTCCAGGTCTCGGAAGTAGTGGTCGTGCTGCTTCTGGTCGGCGGACGCCCCCACGCTGGTTGCTCCCTCGGTGGCGGTGAGGTAGAGCTTGGCGGGGATGCCGGTGCGGTAGACCGCCACTTTGGTTTCTCTCAGCGGTCCCTTGTGGTCGCAGACGACGACCTGGGGTTCGTACTGTTCTATTAGGTCGTATGGGTCCTTGGTCTCCACGTGCGTGACGCCGAGTTCTTTCGCTTGGCGTCGGACGTCTTCGTTCTGGCTGTACACCACGGTCCTGACGCCCTCGGCCGTGTAGCGCGCGAGCGTCGCGGCGGTGGTCGACAGGTCGTCGGCGAGCACGACCAACAACGTTCTCACCATCGCGGTAGATCCGGCCCGTGATGCGTGATGCCCGCGAAGAGATCGGTTTCCGGCACACTCGCACCGGTGGTGTCGATCGCGCGGATGTACGACTCGGCCGCGAACCGCTGCTGCGCCGTCAGCTTCCCGATGAGCGACTGGCTCTCGTAGCAGTGCAACGCCTTGCGCTTCACGTCGGCCACGCTGGACGTGTCCACGGTGGTCGTGGCGAGGCTGTCGTGCGCCTCCAGGTACAGCTTCGCCGGAATCCCGGTCTCCTTGACCGCGAGGTGCGCCACCCGTGCCGCGTGCACGTGGTCACGGTGCTGGTGCGGGTTGTGGTGGTCGTGCGTGACGACGACCTGGGGCCGGTAGTGCTCGATCAACGCCGCGACCCTGCCGGCCGCGGTCTCCACGGGGATGGAGCAGAACGCGCCCTGCGGGAGTTGGCCGGTCTCGCCGGAGTCGTGGTACCCCAACAGTTCCAGGTCCGTGATGCCCAGTACGTCGCACGCCGCGTTCAGCTGCGCCCTTCTGCGTGCGGCGACGGCCTGCGGGTGGTGGTTGAGGTCGCCGGGCTTCGACCCGTCCGGCATGTCACCCAACTCGCCGCTCGTGCACGTGACGAGCACGATCCGGACGCCTTGGCGGGCGTAGTGGGCCAGGATTCCTCCGGTCGACCGCGACTCGTCGTCGGGGTGAGCGTGGACGGCCAGCAAGGTTCTCGGTCCATCGAACTGCACGCGGGGGAAGGTACCTCGAAACTATTGTCTTGCCGGTGACCGACTTGCCGTCCGGCCTGAAGCCGCTGGAACTCGCCCAGCACCTGCAGTCGCAGATCTCGAGTGGGCACGCGTATGCCCGTTCGCGCAAGCAGCGGTTCAGGTGGAAGTCCGTAACTGTCCGACTGACCACTTTGGTGCTTTCGGCGGTGTCCACGATCATCTTGGGGCTCCAGAACCTCGATCCCTGGACGGGGACGGCGTTCTCGCTGGTGGCCGTGGTGACCGTGGTGTCCGCTTTGGAGCCGTTCTTCGCCTGGCGGTCGTTGTGGGTGTTGATGGAGGAGGCGAGTTACAAGTTCCACCGGCTGGAGGACGATCTCGCCTACTACGTCGCGTCCACTCCGGCTGATCAGATCGATGCGGTCAAGGTAGGGGAGATGTTCGAGCAGTACCAGGAGATCTGGGACTCGTTGAGCGGGCGGTGGCTGAAGTTCCGCGACAACGCGTGAGGCTCCCTGGGGCTTGTCACGTCGCCAGTGCGGTGGTTGGGCAGACCATGACGGGCTTTGGTTGCGTCATCGCCGCTTCGCGTCGATAGGGATTGGGGCTTGACTTCGGGGCCCTTGCGAGGCGCTTCACGGACCGGAAAGGCCGGGCTGAAAAGCGCCCGGCCGAGCCACTAGTGGTAGCACCTCGCACCCAAAGTCAAGCCCCAATCCCACGCGTAGGTGGTGGCGTTGGGTCTGCACGTCACCTCACACGGCTGATCGGCTAGCCAAGAGTGTCGGCTCGGCTTCGCCATTGCGTTGGGCGGGAGTGTTGAGAGCCAAGAGCTGAGGACGCCTCGGCTTCGCCATTGCCGTTGGGTCTTGGGTGGGCTCGGCTGCGCCATCGCGATGCTTGCGCTCGTTCGGCCTCGCCTGCGGCGTCGTTCTCTTCAAGCCATTGGTCACTTAGCTCTCGGCTACCTCGCTCTTGGCTGCCCAGCGCTCGGCGACCTGGTGCTCCACAACCGCGCGTTGGCTGTCTGGCGCTCCGCTGCGTCGACTTCCGGGCAGGATGGGCGCATGACCCGCGTCGCTCGCCGCATGTTCGAGCTGTTGGAACCCATTTGCCTGGTCACGTTCATGGCCGACGAGTGCGGCGAGGAGCTGGCCGCCCTCGGTCATCCGAACTACTGGGACGGCTACTTCGCCAGCCGAGCCGCGCCGCTGGGGCGGGTTCCGGCCGAGGTCGTGCACGCGGCGTTCTACAACTTCGCGCCGGGCGAGGCCGCCCGTCACATCCCCAAGGCCTGGGAGAAGATCCCGCCCGAGGAGTCGTTCGCCGCGCGGGAGCGGGGGAGTGTGGCCTCGTTGCGGCGCATCCTCGGGGATCTCGCGGAGTCGCCGGACGTGGCGGTCGCCGCTGAGCTGACCACCAATGCCGCGTTGAGCGCGTCCACGGTGGGGCGGGTGATGTACGCGGGGCTGCGGACGGTGCCCATGCCGGTGGAGCCGCTCAACCGGTTGTGGCACTCGGCCACGATGTTGCGTGAGCATCGCGGGGACGGGCACATCGCTGCGCTCGTGGGTGCGCGGGTCGGTGGGACCGAGGCGCACGTGTTGTCGGCGTTGGCGATGGGGGTGTACCCGGCCGAGTCGTTCGGGCGGATCCACCACCTCCCGAAGAAGCGGTTGGCCGCGGTGATGGACGGGCTGCGGGAGCGCGGGGTGCTCGACGCGGAAGGCCGGTTCACCGAGACCGGGCGTGCGCTTCAGGAGCGGATCGAGGAGCTGACTGATCAGCTGGCCGAGGAGCCTTATGAGGTGCTCACAGACGGCGAGCTGGACGAGTTGGTGACAGCGCTGGAGCCTCTCGCTGCGCGGCTGAGGGCAACCGGGTCGCAGTGAGAGGCTCCAGGGTGTTGCGAGGGGAGGCTTACGGGGTGCCGGCCGGCTTGCCCTTGCCGTCGGCCGCGTTCGGGTCGTGCAGGAAGTTGTCCTGCCAGACAGCCCACTTGCCGGTCGCGCCCTTCTGGCTCACGTAGGCCGCGCCCCAGCCGGTGCCGGTGAAGCGGTTGTTGATGGACTTCATGTTGCGGCCGTAGGTGTTGCCGAAGCCCGATTCGAGGCCCAGCTGGTAGCCGCCGCCCTCGAGGAGGTTGCCCTCGACGGTGACGTTGTCGATGTCGCCGCCGTAGGTCTGGATGAACAGGGCGCCGGTGTCGTTGCCGGTGGAGCAGTCGATGCGGTTGTTGCGGAACGTCAGGGTGCGGCCCGCGTTCTTGTCCAGCGGGAAGTCGCGGACAGTGGCGCCGTCGTTGTGGCTCTCGCCCTCGGAGCGCAGGCCCCGGACGTAGTTGCCCTCGGCGAGGCCGCTCAGCGAGCTGCCGGTGTTGTAGAAGCAGATGCCGGAGCCCATGCCGCTGATGTAGTTGCGCTGCAGGGTGCCGACGCCGAGGAACGCGCAGGAGCCCGCGATCGTCTTGGCGGAGAGCTTCGAGCCGTCGATGTTCGAGTCGCGGATCGTCACGGGGGCGCCGGTGACCTGGCAGGAATTGCTGCCGCACGGGCCGTTCGTGGTGATCAGCGGCTGGGTCTCGCCCGCACGGGTCGGGCGGACGCAGGACTTCTCGATGGTGATGTTGCCGGCGAAGAGCGTGAGGGGCTGCTCGATGCGCTTGCCGGAGATCACGGTGCCGGCCGCGGGGGAGCCGGAGCCGGTGTAGACCGGCAGGGAGTCGCAGTTGAGGCCTTGGGCGGCGAGACCCGTGTTGGCCTGGGTGAGCTTCCAGCCGGGGGAACCCGCGGGGGCGGGGGTGTTGGCCGGGGGCTTCACGGGGCCGTTCGTGGCGGTCTGGGTGGCGGAGCTGCTGGGTGCCGCCGAGCTGCTCGGGGCGGCGGAGGAACTGCTGGTTTCGGTGCTGGTCGAGGTGGCGCTGGTGCTCTCCGGCACTGGTGTCTGCTGGGCCGCCTTGGTCGGGGTACAGGCGGCCAACGCGATGACACCACCGGTCAGCAGTACGGCCAATCTCAGTCTCACGGCTGGTTCTACCTCCACGCGCGCTCACGACGGGGGACCGTGAACTCGCTAATTGTGTCGTCGGCCGCTGCGGAATGTGTACAAAACTCGTGCGACGGAGTTCGTACGGGGCCTTTGAACGACCAGCACGATGCACGGGACGAACGGAGGAGTCAAGCGGATCTCGTTGCGCCCCAACATCATCTTCCGTCCGGCGGGGAATGCTCCATCCGTGTGAGCAGGTAGATCACGGTTTTATCACCGAGCCATATGATTCTTTGATGTGTGAGATCAGCGACCCGTGAATGTCGCTCGCCCGGGACCCTCCGTGAGGAAGCTGTGCACAGCGCGTGGCAGGTCCTCTGTCTCGTACAACGCCGCCGCGATCGTCGTGACGTGAGCGTCGGCCTCCGGGACGCCGCCGTTCTCGAAATGCGCGAGCACCTGTTTGGTCGCAAAGTGTGCCTGCGTCGGGCCCGTCGCCAGAGACAAAGCGAACTGCTCCGCAGCCAACGCGAAGCCCTCGTCGGGGAACACTCGGTTAACGACATTCCAACGTTCGAGGGTCGCCGCGTCGTAAAGGTCGCCGGTCATCACGAACTCCTTCGCGCGACCCACCCCTGCCCGGGCCGCCAACCGCTGCGTGCCGCCCATCGTCGGCGTCAGCCCCACGACCTTCTCCACGAGCCCGAACCGCGCCGACGACGACGCCACGATCAGGTCGCACGCCACCGCCAGCTCGAAAGCCCAGGTCAGGCACAGGGCGTGGGCGGCGAACACGGTCGGGACCGGCAGCGCGGCGAGCCGTTGCGGCAGCACCAGCATCCGGTCGAACAGCTGCTGGGCCTCGGCGCGGTACTCCTGCTGCGCGAACAACGACACGTCGACACCGCCCGACACGACCTTGCCGGTGGCGTTGACCAGCAACGCCCGCGCGTCCCCGAGCTCGTCCAGGGCCTCGTGGAACTCCGCGTCGAGGTCGAGGGAGTACAGGTTGAGCGGCGGCGCGTCGATCGTGATGATCGCGAGCTCGTCCCGGCGGGTCAGGTGGATCTTCAAAGTCACAACCAATCGCGGCGCTTGAACATCAGGTACAGGACGTACGAGAGAGCGAAGATACCCAGCGTGGACACCCAAAAGCCCCATTTCTGCTCAAAGCCGGGGTAAGGGACGTTCATGCCGTAGTACCCGGAGATCGCCGTCGGCACCGCGATGATCGCGGCCCAGCTGGTGACCTTCTTCATGATCGAGTTCAGCCGGTTGCCCTGCACGGCCACCTCGGCCTCGCGCAGGTTCGTCACGAGCTCCCGCATCGACTCGGTCAGCTCGGCGGTGAACAGCGTGTGGTCCTTCACGTCCAGGTAGTACGGCATCATCGCGTCGTCCACGAGGTCGTGCTCGCGGTGCAGCAACGACCCGAGCACCTCGCGCATCGGCAGCGCGACCCGCCGCAGTTGCACCAGGGCACGCCGCAGTTGCAACGCCTTGCGCCCGACGTGCGGCTTCTCCTCGTAGATGCGGTCCTCGAGCGACTCGATGTCGTCGTCGAGCTTCTGCGCGGCGGCGTACTGGCCGTCCACGACGTCGTCGAGCACCCCGTGCAGCAGGAACCCGACCCCGGACGACGCGAGCTGCGGCGCGCTGTCCCACTGCCGCAGCACGCCGTCGAGTTGGTAGTCCTCGCTCTCGCGCACCGTCACGAGGGCGTTCTTGGCGACGAAGACGTCGACCTCGCACGTCCTGATCTCGTGCTGCTCGTACCGGACGGCGTAGACGCTCAGGAACAGGTGGGTGGGGTAGCGGTCGACCTTCGGGCGCTGCCGTTCGGTGAAGGCGTCCTCGATCGCGAGCTCGTGCAACCCCAGTTCGTCGCGGAGCAGACCTATCTCGTCTTCGGACGGCGCGCACAGGTCGAACCACACCACGGCGGAGTGATCTTGGAGATGCCCGGCGATCTCGCTGACCGGGAAGTCCCTGTCCACGAGTTCGCCGTTGCGGTACAAGCGGGTCCGACCCATGGGTGACAACGATACGTAGATCTACTCAGATGTGAGGTTTGAGCCCGAGTTCCCGCTACCCTCGATCCGGTGAAGGTGGACCAACCACAACGCATAGGCGACTACCTGCTTCTCGGCAGGCTCGGTCGTGGTGCCATGGGAACGGTCTACCTGGGACAAGGCAGCGACGGACGGCAGGTCGCGGTCAAGGTCGCCCGTGCCGAACTGGCCGACGACCCGCGCTTCCGGGAGCGGTTCCGCCGCGAGGTGCAGATGGCCCGCGCGGTCGGCAGCGCCGGCACGGCGGCCGTCGTGGACGCCGACACGCGCGCCGCCCGGCCGTGGATGGCCACCGAGTACGTGCCCGGCCCGACGCTGCAGGAGGCGATCGAACGCCACGGGCCGTTGCCGGAGCACCATTTGAGACGACTCGCCGAAGGTCTGGCCGAGGCGCTCACCGCGATCCACCGCGCCGGTCTCGTGCACCGCGACCTCAAGCCGTCGAACGTCCTGCTGGGCGCGGACGGCCCGCGCGTCATCGACTTCGGCATCTCGCGCGCGATGGAGCACACGGCGCTGACGGAGACCGGCATGGTCTTCGGCACGCCGGGGTTCCTGTCGCCCGAGCAGATCACCGGCCAGGAGGTCGCGTCCCCGTCGGACGTGTTCGCCCTGGGCGCCGTGCTGGTCTACGCGGCGACGGGCAAGGGCCCGTTCGGCGAGGGCCCCACGGCGACGTTGCTCTACAAGGCCGCGCACGGCGAGCCGGACATCGAAGGCGTGCCCAAGGGGCTGCGGCCGCTGGTGCAGAAGTGCATGCACCGCGACCCGGCCAAGCGTCCGGAACCGGCCGAGGTGACGCGCCTGCTCGCTCAGGTCGTGACGCCGAAGCCGCCGACGACCAAGATGCCCGCGCCGATGACGCCCGCCGCCGCGACGTTCTCGACGTCGCGGTTCGTGCCGATGGCGTGGGGCGGCCTGAACCTCGCCGCGGCGCTGCTGGCCGCCGCGATCGCCGACCCGGCCGCCCGCGCGAACGGCGCGACGCAGCTGCTGGCGCTGGCCGCGTTCTGCGTGCTCGTCGTACGCGCGGTGCGCTACTTCTCCGCCGCCGCACGCCGTCGCGTCGTCATCGAGATCAGCCGCGAGGGCATCGCCACGACTCGCAACGGCAAGTTCCACCAGTACTGGTGGTACGAGCTCGCACGGGTGCGTGTGGTGCCGCACAAGAAACGGCCGTGGGTCGTCGTCTGGCTGAAGGACCCGGCGCCGCGTCGCTTCTTCGGCGCGCACCACGGCGGTGTGCGGGTGTTCCCGATCGCGCACGAACGCACCAGGAGGCGGCGCGAACGCGATGTCGCCGAGCTGCGCGCCGCCCTGGCCTGGTACCTGCCCCGCTCCTACGACGGGCGCTGATCGGTCCACTCGTAGGTGATGGTGACCGTCCGCGGCGCCAGGTCCGCCGGCATCTTCACGTGCCTCGGCTCGAGCACCACCATGCCCGCGAGCCGGCCCGTGGCGGGGTCGACGGTGTACCGGACGCTGCCGCCCTCGGCCGTCACCACGCCGTTGTTCCAGGTGATCTCCGGGGACTCGGCGAGCTTGCGGTACAGCGCGGCCTTCTGCTCGTTCGTCGTGAACGGGGACACCATCGGTGTCTGCGCCGCCGTCAGCTTCCCGAGCGCGTCTGCGGGCAGCGGCAGCGGGACGGTGTCCTCCGCGCACGGGCTGGCCATGCACAACGACTCCCACAGCCGGGGGATCAAGCCCCGCTCGATCACCTTGTTCTCCGGCCACGGCCGACCTTCGAGCGCGCGGCGCCCGCCGGTGTCCCTGCGGAAGATGAACACGGACTCGCCGGGAGAGGTGGGCAGCCACACGTCGATCTCGAAGTCGGCCATCATCGAGCCGTACTCGGACTCGCCGATCTGCGGGCCGCTGAGCGCCTGCGCCAGCCGGTAGGTGATGTGCTGGTACTTCGCGGTCGGCTTCGGCTCGGTCTCCAGCAGTACGGCGGCCTCCGGCAACGAGGTCGCGGGCCTCGTCGGCAACGTCGCGGGCGCGTCCCGCCAGGCAGGCCGCAGCGTCACGACGAGGCCGGCGATCAGCACCACCGCCGCGGCCGCCGCCGCCACGCCCACCCAGCGCCGCGACTTCCGGGGCGGAGGCTCCTTGAACAGCTGCTCGCGCAACCGGGCGAGGCGCACGTCGTCAGTGCCGCGTGCCGGGTACAGCTCGGCGATGTCGTCGTCCAGCACGTCACGCATGTTCCACTTCCTTCAGCTTCGCGCGCAGGCGGTGCAGCTTCGACCGGGCGGTGCCGGGGTTGAGGTCGAGGGCTTCCGCCGCCTCCTGCACGCTCAGCCCGGCGAGCGAGGTGAGCAGCAGCAGGTCGCGGTCGGCCTGCGGCATCCTGGCCAGTTCGCGGGCGATCCGGCGCAGGTGCGAGCGGGCGTCGATGCGGGTCACGACGGTGTGTTCCAACGACTCGGCGACCCCCAGGTCGACGCCGTAGCGTTCGGCGGTGCGCAGCAGCCGGACCTCGCGCTTGGCGTGGCCGCGCAACAGGTTCGTGGCGATGCCGTAGAGCCAGCCGACGGCGCTGCCCTTGTCCGGATCGAAGTTCTCCTCACCGCGCATGGCCGCGAGGAACGTCTCGCTCACCAGGTCGTCGGCCACGTCGACGCCCACCCGCCGCGCCAGGTACCGGTGCAGCGGGTGGGCGTGCTCGTCGAACAGCTCCGCGAACATCACGTCCCCACTTGGCTCCCCACGGCTCCGTGTTGCAGTGACCTGAATCACAGTGGACGCGCCTTCGATGATGGTCGCATGACCTGGATCGTGACCGCCGCCGACGCCGCGCTCTCCCCGCTCAACCGCGAGTACAACGCGGAGATGATCAGCCGCTACTGGGGAAGGCCGACGAACGACGCCGAGATCGATGCGTACGAACGGGACGAGCAAGATCACGACGTGCCGGTGTTCCTCGTGGTTTCCCGCGATGGCAACGATGTCGGCTGTCTGGGCATGCGCTTCCTGGACAACGGTGTCGGCGAGCTGACCCGGATGTTCGTGCGCACGCCGTTCCGCGGACAGGGCGCGGCGTCGGCGTTGCTCGTCGCGATGGAGGCCGAGGCGCTGCGGCTCGGACTCTCCGCGCTCCGGCTCGACACGCGGAAAGACCTTGTGGAGGCCCGAAGTCTGTACGCGAAGCACGGGTTCGTGGAGATCGACGACTACAACCGGGCCGAGTACTCCGACCACTGGTTCGAGAAGAGGCTAACGTCCTCTCATCCTGCCGCGATGTCCTGAAAAGGTCGGGATGAATCGCGCCAGGAGGCACTTGAACATGCGGTTACGTCCACTGGTGATGGCTGCGGCCGTCACCGCGGCACTGGTGGTGACCCCGGCCCACGCGGCACCCGCCGGCCGGGTCCTGGGTTACGTCGCCAACAACGGCGGCGGGGTGTCGGTCATCGACACGGCCACGAACGCGGTGTCCACGACGATCGCCGACGGCGGGGGCAACTCCCCGTACATGGCGGCGGTCGCGTTCGACGGCACCCGCGGCTACGTCACCAACACGCTGCAGAACACGCTCACGGTCATCGACACGCCGACCAACACGGTCGACAAGTCCATCCCGGTCGGCTCGCACCCGGCCGGTGTGGCGGTGGCTCCCGGTGGCGGCTTCGCCTACGTCACCAACTACACCGACGGCACGGTCTCCGTGGTCGACACGGCCACGCTCACGGTCACCGCCACCGTCCCGGTCGGCTCCAACGCCGACGGCGTCGTCGTCACCAAGGACGGTTCGGCCGTCTACGTGACGCACGACCTGCCCGGCCCGGGCAAGGTCTCGGTCATCGACACGACGTCCAACACCGTGGTCGCCACGATCGCGGTGGGCAACGCGGCGACGGCCATCGCCGCCTCGCCGGACGGCACGCGGATGTACGTCGTCAACAAGGGTTCCGACAGCGTCTCCGCCATCGACGTCGCCACGCGCACCGTCGTCGGCACCGCGGCGGTCGGCTTCACGCCGCACGGCATCGCGGTGATGCCGAACGGAGCGCGCGCGTACGTGACGAACAGCGAGTTCGACCGTGTGTCCGTCGTCGACCTCACGACGATGACGGAAACGCAGAAGATCCTCGTCGGCGACCGCCCGATCAGCGTGGCCCTCACGCCGGACGGCGCGTCCGCGTACGTGACGAACTACAACAGCAACACGGTGTCGGTCATCGACACGGCGTCCAACACGGTCACCGGCACGATCGCCGTCGGTGAGCGCCCGGTGGGCGTCGCGATCAACTTCGTGCCGCCCGCCGCGTCGAAGCTCGTGTCCGGCACGGCCCAGCTCCAGCTGCGGCTGCTCGGGTTCACGGTCCGCGGGCTCAACGCCACGCTGACCGACAAGCACACCGGAGCGCCGATCGCCGGTCAGCAGGTCGTCTTCCGCACGGTGAAGGGCAACCCGCTCTGCACCGCGACGACCAACGCCTCCGGCAAGGCCGGGTGCGACGCCAACGTGCCGTTGCTGGTCGGCCTGGCCACGCTGCTGCAGGGCTTCACGGTGTCGTACGCGGGCAACAACGAGCACGGCGGTTCCTCTTCGCACGGGTACATCCGCCTGCTCTAGTCATCTCCTGTCATGGTTGTTACACCCCTTGACTCGGGCGAAACGCGCGTCATAGCGTCCGGGTCGAGGGATGTACCTCCGGTGACCGCCGCCCCGGTTCACGAGGGGAGTGTCCGTGGCGGTGAGAGTGCTTGCGGTGTTGGCGCTGGTACTGGGGTTGGTGACACCCGCACAGGCTTCTTCCGCCGGTCCGCGGGCTGTGGTCCGCGTTGAGGGCGGCGCCGTATCGCTTGCGGTGACGCATCGGGGGAAGACCGTCGTCGAACCTTCGCCGGTCGGGATCACGACCGAGCGCGCCGACTTCACGACCGGGCTGACGTTGACCGGCCAGTCACGCCGGGCGATCTTCGAGCGCTACCGCACCACGTCCGGCAAGAGGCGGGACCGGGTCGTGCGGGCTGCCGAGACGACCTACCGGTTCGCTGCCGCCGGTGGACGGCTCGACCTCGTCGTGCGCGAGTCGTCCGACGGCGTTGCGTATCGGTACGTGTTGCCGCAGAACACCGGTGCTGTTGTGGAGGAAGCCTCCGCGTTCGTGCTGCCTGCCGATTCCGTAGCGTGGCTGGCCAAGTTCCGCCGTGACTACGAGAACCCCTTTCTGCGGACGACGGCAGGTGGCGCCGAGCAGGCCGAGTACATGCACCCGGCGTTGTTCCAGGTCGGCGGGACGTACGCGCTGATCACCGAGTCCGATGTGGACGGACGGTACTCCGGCGCGCACCTCGCGCACGCCGGCGGTGGGCGCTACCAGGTCCGGTTGTGGGACGAGAAGGTCGCGGTCTCCGGCGCGTTGAAGACGCCGTGGCGCACGATGATCGTCGGATCGCTGGCCACCGTGGTCGAGTCGACGCTGGTGGACGACCTGGCACCGCCTTCGCGGGTGCGCGACACGTCGTGGATCGAGCCCGGCCCGGCGGTGTGGACGTGGCTCGCCGGTGGCCGTCCGGTGCAGCAGGACCTGGTGCGGCAGAAGGAGTTCGTGGACTACGCGGCGGCGCGCGGCTGGCCGTACGTCGTGGTCGACGCCGGGTGGTACGACGATCCGAACTGGCGTCGGACCAGTTTCATCCCCGAGTTGGTCCGGTACGCGTCGGCGCGCGGCGTCGGCATCCACACGTGGGTGCGGTTCAGCAGCGTCGACACGGCCGAGAAGCGCGCGGACTACCTGCCGTGGCTGCACAGGTGGGGCGTGCGCGGTCTGAAGATCGACTTCATGGACTCCGACGGGCAGGAGCGCTACCGCTGGTACGACGAGATCCTGCCGGAGACCGCGCGGCTGCACTTCCTGATCAACTTCCACGGCGCGACGCTGCCGCACGGCATCCACCGCACGTGGCCGCACGTCATGACGACCGAGGCCGTGCACGGGGCCGAGAAGGCCGGCGGCCTCACGACCTCGCACCTGACCGCGCTGCCGTTCACCCGGAACGTGGTGGGAGGCATGGACTACACGCCGGGTGGCTTCCACCGCGTGCGGTCCAACACCGACGGCGGTGAGCTGGCGCTGACGGTGTTGTACGAGTCCGGCGTGCAGAACCTGGCCGGACGGCCCGACTCCTACGACGCGCGGCCGTGGGCCCGCTGGTTCCTGGAGCAGGCACCGGCCGCCTGGGACGAGACGCGGCTGCTGTCCGGGGCGCCCGGCTCGGACGTGGTGATGGCACGGCGTTCCGGCGACCGGTGGTTCGTCGGCGGGGCGGTGGCCGGGGCCGCGCGAACGCTCGACCTGCCGGCGTTGGGCGGCGGGACGTGGCTGGTCGAGGTGGTGCGGGACGGTGCGGCCGGGCTGGTCCGCGACACCCACGTGACGTCCGGGAAGCTGACCGTGCCAGTCGCCGCGGACGGCGGGTTCGTCGCGCTGGTCTGCCGCCCGGAGCGTTCGACCTGTGCCCGGCCGACCGGTGGCGTCCCGTCGACGTCCGTGGTCGTGTCACCTGATCGTGTGGATTTGGTGCCGGGGCAGGCGTTCGAGATGAGCGGCACCTTCACCAACACCTCGGACCGTGCGCTCCACGGCGTGACGTTCGCGCCGCGCGTGCCGTCGGGGTGGAGCGCGTCTTCGGCCGTGCGTGCCGCACGGGTCGCGCCAGGGGAGTCGCTGACCGGCCGCTGGACGATCCGGGTCGGCGCGAATCCTGTCGTGGGACTGACGGACGTGCCCGCGGTGGCGCGGTTCGCCGGCGTCGAAGCCGAGAAGGCGACCCGTGCGCACGTGTGGAAACCGTTGCCGGACGGACAGGTCTACGTCGCCGGCACCGACCTGTCCGTCGAGGGCAGGACGCTGACGACCGGCGGCGTGCGGTTCGGCAAGGGCATCGGCACGACGCCCGCCGACCGGACCGTCGAGCTCGGCACCTGCAGCCGGTTCGACGCGGTCGTGGGCGTGGACGACGAGGTGGACGGCCGCGTGGACCGTGCGGCCGCAGGTGGGACCGTGGTGTTCGAGGTGCTCGGCGACGGCCGTGTGCTGCACACGAGTCCGTTGCGCCGGTCCACAGACCCGGCGCTACCGCTGAACGTCGACGTCAGCGGCGTGCGGCTGCTGACGTTGCGGGTGACCGACGGCGGGGACGGGACGAGCCTCGACCACGCCGTGTGGGGTGACGCGCGACTGAGTTGTTAGGCGGCGAGGGGGAGATCGGTGCGGAGCGCCTCGATGCGCGCTTCGCACGACTGGCGGCAGGCGACGCCGTGGACGACCTGCCAGCCTGCGGGCACCTGCAGCACCGCGGGCCAGATCGAGTACTGGCCCGTTGGGCTGACCAGCACCAGGAACATGGTGTGAGCCTGAGCGAACGGGGAAGTCATGCCATCAGAGTGACGGGGAACACCTATGGTGGCGCTATCTCCGCGCTCAAGTTCACGTGAACACGTGGTTCCCGATCTTGGTCCGCATGTGATTACGTGGTGCCCGTGACTGTGGAACAGGTGGTCCTGCTGGCTGAGGACGGAACGGCCGTCGGCGTCGAGGACAAGGCCGTGGTGCATCACGCGGACACACCGCTGCACCTGGCGTTCTCCAGCTACGTCTTCGATTCCTCCGGCAACACGATCCTGACGCGCCGGGCGTTGCACAAGAAGACGTTCCCAGGCGTGTGGACCAACACCTGCTGCGGCCACCCGTTGCCGGAGGAGGACATGGCGCAGTCGGTGCTGCGGCGGTTGCGCGACGAACTGGGCATGACGACGCCCGCGCCGGAGCTGCTGCTGCCCGCGTTCCGCTACCGCGCGGTGATGGACGGCGTGGTGGAGAACGAGATGTGCCCGGTGTTCCGGGTGCTGTCCGACGCCGAACCGGTGCCGAACCCCGACGAGGTCGACTCGACCGAACGGGTGGCGTGGAGCGAGTACGCGTCGAGCGTCCTGGACGGCACGCGGGCCGTGTCGCCGTGGTCCCGGTTGCAGGTCGCCGAACTGGTCAAGCTCGGCCCCGACCCGCTGGCGTGGCCGGTGGCCGGGCCCGAGGGGCTGCCGGCCGCCGTCGTGCTGAACTGATCACCAGCCGGCGATCAGGGTCACGCCCAGCGCGATCATCACGGCCGCGATCAGGCCGTCCAGCACCCGCCACGAGCGCGGCTTCGCGAACAACGGGCTGAGCAGCCGCGCGCCGAACCCGAGCGCCACGAACCACGTGATGCTCGCGGTCACCGCGCCGACGCCGAACAACCAGCGCCCGGCGGCGATCGAGCCGAGCAGCAGCACGGTGTCGAGGTAGACGTGCGGGTTCAGCCACGTCAGCGCGAGGGCCGTCAGCACCGGCCGTCCGGTGGTCTCGGTGTCGACGTTCATCGCGGACGGCGCGAACGCCCGGCGCGCGGCCAGGAAGCCGTAGCCCAGCAGGAAGACACCGCCCACGACGGCCGCGACCGTGACGGCCTGCGGGAAGGCGTCGACGAGCGCGCCGAACCCGGCCACGCCCACGGCGACCAGGATCGCGTCCGAGATGGCGCACACGGCGACGACCTTGGCGACCGCGTGCCGTCGAAGTCCTTGGCGCAGAACGAAAGCGTTCTGCGCGCCGATCGCGACGATCAGGGTCATCATGGTGCCGAAGCCGAGGAACAGGTCTGTCACGCGGTCCACGGTATTGACGCCTTCTTGATGAGACCAGCTACAGATTCTTACGTACCATTAGCGCTCGTGATGGATCTCGACCTGGTGCGGACGCTGCTCGCGGTCGTCGACGCGGGCACGTTCGACGCGGCCGCGACTTCTCTGCACGTCACGCCTTCCGCTGTGTCGCAACGCATCAAGGCGCTGGAGCAGCGGACCGGCCGGGTGCTGCTGGTGCGGGCACGGCCGGTGCGGCTCACCCCGTCCGGTGAGGTGCTGGTCCGGTACGGTCGGCAACTGATGGCGCTGGACCAGGACCTGGACGCGGCGCTGGGGACCTCCGCCGTCGTGCGGGTGCCGATCGCGGTCAACGCCGACTCGCTCGCCACCTGGTTCCTGCCCGCGCTGCAACGGGTTCCGCGCTCGTTGCGCATCTCGTTCGACCTGCACCGCGAGGACCAGGACCACACGACGGCGTTGCTGCGTCAGGGGTTGGTGATGGCCGCTGTGACGTCGTCGCGTGAACCGGTGGCGGGTTGCTCGGTGACCAAGCTGGGCGAGATCCGGTACGCGGCAATGGCTTCCGAGTCCTACGTGGAGTCGTTCGCGGACGGTCCGCCGAAGTCGTGGCTGCCGGACGCGCCGGTCGTCGTGTTCGACCGCAACGACGATCTGCAGGACAGGTTCGTGCGCACGCTGACGCGTGGCCGTGGCGCGTCCGAACACCGCCACTACGTACCGTCGTCTGAGGTGTACGTGCGGGCGATCGTGGCGGGTCTGGGCTGGGGAATGGTGCCGCCGCAACAGCTCCAGGGCGGACTCGTCGATCTCGTGCCGGGCCGCACCATCTCCGTTCCGCTGTACTGGCAGCAGTGGAAACTGGACTCGCCGGCGCTCACCGCCGTGGCCGAGGCCGTCATGGACGAAGCGCGCGAGGCGTTGCGTTAGGAGCGAGGCCGTGTCCGGCAAGTTCGTCGGGCGACAGTAGCGGCCGAGGGCCCCGGAGACAGCACCGCCACCACGCCCGAATACGCCCGGTATGAGGGCATGGCGGCGGCGCTGTCTCCGGGTCTCTCGCCCGCGCCTGTCACCTGACGAACTTGCCGGACACGACCTAGCCTCGTCGCCATGACCAGCGAACCGATGAACCTCAACGGGAAGACCGCAGTCATCTACGGCGCGGGCACGATCGGCGGCGCGATCGCCGAGGCGTTCGTAGCCGCGGGCGCGGACGTGCACCTGGCCGCGCGCACCGAGGCGTCGTTGAAAGCCAAGGCTTCTGCGATCGGCGCTCGTTACGCGGTGGTCGACGCGCTGGACGAACGCGCGGTGGACGAGCACGCCGCCACGTTCGGCCGCATCGACATCTCGGTCAACGTCATCTCCGACAACGACGTCCAGGGCACGCCGCTGCACGAGATGAGCGTCGACGACTACCTGGCCCCGGTCGTCACGAACGTCCGCTCGAAGTTCCTCACCGCCCGCGCCGCCGCCCGGCACATGATCAGGCAGGGCGGTGGCGTCATCCTGTTCTTCGGCGGCACCAGCGACGGCCAGGTGCACCGGCGGTGGCAGCTCGGCGGCCTGGTCACGGCGTTCGACGCGGTCGAGGCGATGCGCCGCCAGCTCGCCGCCGAGCTCGGGCCGCACGGCGTGCGCGCGGTGACGTTGCAGACCGGCGGCATCCCCGAGTCGATCCCGGCGGAGTTCCGCGACCAGGTCGAACCCGACATCGTCGGCCAGACCGCGCTGGGCATGGCCGCGACGCTGCGGGACGTCGGCAGGGCGGCGGTGTTCGCGGCCTCGGACTGGGGCCGCACGATCACGGGAGCGCAGGTCAACGTCACGTGCGGGGCGATTCTGAGCTGAAGCTGTCGGAACGCTGGGTGGATGCTGTCGGGTTCCTGAACCCAGGAACCCCGCGCGTTCGCCCGGGCGTTGTCCGTTATGTGCTGATACCTCGTCTAGCCGCCACCGGCGGTTCACTCGCCGTCGTGGCGACGATCGCCATGGTCGGGATGCTCGACCTGACCGTCGGCCCGTTGCGCCGCACGATCAGCGAGTACGCGCTGGGCGACTACCGCCCCGTCTTCGACGTCGCGGTGCTGCTGCTGGCGGCGGGCTCGATGGCGATCCTGTACGTGCTGGTCCACAAGGGGCTGACGCGCTGGCGTTCGGTCGGCTCGATCGCGCTGACGCTCTGGTCGTTCGGACTGTTCCTCGTGGTGCTCTTCCCCAAGACCAACTGGGCGATGGGCACCAACGAGTTGAGCGGCAGCATCCACCGGTTCGGCAGCATGGTCGCGTTCGTCAGCCTGCCGGTCGCCATCATCGCGCTCGCCCTGCCGTGGTTGAGGCACGAAGTCTGGTCGCGACACGCCAGGTGGGTTCTCGCGTCCGGTTTGTTGAGTGTTGTCGCATTCATGCCGCTGCTCTACGCCGTTGTGCTGGGCGTGGTCTCCGACGTTCGGTGGTGGCGCGTGTTCCCGTTGGGGTACATCGAGAGGATCTTGCTCGCGGCCGAGGTGCTCGCCGTGCTCGTCGTCGGGCTGTGGGCCGTCGCGGCCAGTAGGGTTGCGCCATGGCGAGTTGGGGAGACCTCGCGGCTTACGTCCGCGCCGAGTACGACGTCATCCACGACGAGGACGAGGAACTGAGGATCCTCTTCACCTTCGGGGACGAGGACGAGGGCGACGACGAGCGCACGCAGGTCGTGATCATCGTTCGCGAAGTCCTCGACAAGATGCACGAGTGGGTCCAGATCGCCTCCCCGTGCGGGCTGGCGTCCCAGGTGAACCTGCACGACGTCCTCGTGGAGGTCGGCAACTCCACCGTCGCGTGCGGTCTCGCGATCATGGGGGAGCACGTGGTGGTGCGGCACTCGCTGCCGTTGTCCGATCTCGACATCCACGAGTTCACCGACCCGCTCCAGCTGCTCGCCGGTACCGCCGACACGTTGGAAGAGCAGTTCTGGGGAGGAGACGGCTACTGATGTTCGACTTGACGCCCGCGGCCGACCAGCTGGCGGGCCTGGTGCGAGGGGTGACGGACGGCGATCTCAAGGCGCCGACCCCCTGTCCCGACTACACGGTCGGTGACCTGCTGGACCACGTGAACGGCCTGTCGGTCGCGTTCACGATGGCCGCGACGAAGACCCCGCTGGAGGGCACGGCGTCGGGCGACTCGGCCCGGCTGCCGCTGGACTTCCGCGAGTCGATGCCCGCGCGCCTCGACGAACTCGCCGCGGCCTGGCGTTCTCCGTCCGCCTGGGAGGGGATGACCCGCGCCGGCGGCGTCGACCTGCCCGGCGAGGTGGCGGGAGCCGTCGCGCTGGACGAGATCGTGCTGCACGCCTGGGACCTGGCCCGCGCGACCGGCCAGCCGTTCACCGTCGATCCGGGACTCCTCCAGGTCGTCCACGGCTTCGTGTCGTCGATCGGCCCGGACGACCGCGACGGCTCGCTCTTCGGAACGGCAGTCGAGGTCGACCCGAACGCGCCCTTGCTGGACCGTGTCCTGGGACTCAGTGGGCGCGATCCCGCCTGGAGCCTGGGTTAGGGTCTCCTAATGTGAGGGCGATGGCGGTGCAGGTTCGGGCAGGGCTGGGCGTCGGACGCCTCGCCGCCGCCATGGATTCCCTGGTGGCACTGCATCCGGAACTGCGTCGCAGCGGCTTCGCGCACCACGTGGTCGAGGACCCCGCCGCCGCCACCCCCGCGGCCCTCGCGGAGGCGGAGGCGGGGCTCGACCCGGAGACCGGCGTGCTGATGCACGTCGTGTGGCTCGACGCGGGGCCTGTCCGCAGCGGCCGGATCGTGCTGGTGCTGCACGACGTCGTGGCCGACCGGTTGCCGCAGATCCTGCCGTGGCTGGTGCAGGCGTGGAAGCAGCCCGCGTTCGTCAGCTGAGCCTGCGCGCGACGAACACGTGCTCGAGGCCGGGACGGTCCGGCGCGTCCCGCACGTCTGTGGTCTCGAACCCCGCCGCGGTCAGGCTTTCCTCGATCTCCTCGCGGCTGCGGAACCGCAGCGTCGAGTCCGAGGCGATCTCCTGGCCGTCCGGGAAGCGGTAGGTGTGCCGGAAGGACACGAACGGCAGATCGACGCTCAGCAGGTCACGTCGATGGCGCACGCCGTTCTTCTCGCGCTGGACGGGGACGCGCCAGCCCTCCCACACCCTGGCCTCCGGTCGTCGTGACTCGAACACCAGGTGCGCGCCGGGTTTCAGGGCGGCGTGGATGCCGCGCAGGGTGGAATCCCAGTCGTCGCCGAGGAACACCTGCGCGACGTTCGCCGTCATCGTGGCGAGGTCGACCTGGAGCGGTGGCAGCGTCGTGGCGTCCCCGTGCAGCCACGTGACGCGGGAGTCCTTGGCACGCGCCAGTTCCAGCGACGCGAGCGCCGGGTCGACGCCCACGACGGTCAGTCCCGCGTCGGCCAGCAGCGTGCCGAAGCAGCCCGTGCCGCAGCCGACGTCGAGCACCGTGCGCGCCTCCAGTTCGGCGGCGATCTCCAGGTAGGGGACGAGATCGGCGCGTTCGCCGTCGAAGAGGTCGTACAGCGCGGCCAGTCTCGGGTCGGCGAAGATCGCGTCAGGCATGCCACATCCTCGGTCCCACGACGAACGGCATCAGCAACTCGATCACCTCTCGGTCCGGCCTTCCGTTCAGTTCCTCCTCGGCGACCCGCCGCGCGATCCCCGCGAGGAAGTCGGCGACCTGCACCCGTGCGTCGTACTGCGAGTCCACCAGCGTCAGGCTCTTCAGCCGTGGCGCGAGCTGCTGCAGTTGCCGGATCCGGCCGTTGGTCAGCGACAGCTGCTGGTCGTGCACGATCGACACCGGTCCGCCCCACTGCGCGACGGCCCGCAGGATGGCCGGGAACAACGGATCGAGCGTGCCGCGCGGGCCTCGGGCGCGCAGGAGGTCGTTGTACAGCTCCAAAGGCCCGGTCACCGCACCGAACTCCGCCCGCACCCGCGAGGCCAGGAACCGCCGCTTGTCCAGCAGTTGCACGCGAGCCCGTCCGGCGAGCGGGCCGTCCGCGCCCAGGAACCACAGCAGCACCCAGCGGTTCTTGGCGCGCAGCAGGTGGTTCGCCTTGTACTCCAGCGCCGGTGACTTGATCATCTCGCGCAGTGCGTCCACGCACCGGTCCGCGTCGGCCTGGGACAGCGCGACACCCGCGTGCGCGAAGACCGCCGTGACGCCGCCGACGAGCTTCTCGCCCTCGGAGCCGGACTCGTCACAGGCGATCTCCATCAGGACATCCGGAACACGGGGCCGCGCGCGCGGAACGGCAGGTGCGCGCCCGCCGGGATCAGGAACGCGTGGTCGCGCCGAATCCGCAGCACGTCGCAGTAGCCGTCGGTGATGACGAGGATCGCTCCGGCGGCGGGGAAGTCGTCGGCGCGTTCGAGCACGTCGATCCCGGGCTGCAGCACCGTGCCGCCGCGCCCGCGCACCGTCACCCTGCCCGCGATGTCCTCGACGGGCACATATCCGGCGTCATATGGCATCGCGTCACAGAAAACCACGCGCGCGGCGGGTACGTCACGTGCCGCGGCGTAGGAGGCGATGGCGCCGAGAGCCTTGCCCAGCAGCTTGGGGTCCATCGAACCGGACGTGTCCAGCACGACCCCGAACGTCGGCCGCTGATCCCGCGTCTCCGGGCGCACCCAGCCCGGCCGTGGAATGTCCGGAGTGGACGCTTGACGCCGCGACGACCGTGCGTAGGAACGCCGTTTCTCCTGCACCGGAACGAACTCCTCGAACCACAGCGCCAGCTGGGCGTCCCACGACAGCGGCGGGTGCTCCAGCGCGCGGATCTCCTCGACGAGTCCGGCGGGCAGCAGACCGCGGGCGGACGTGTGGTAGCTCAGGCCCGTCAGCAACGCGCGCCGGTAGAAGTCGTCGAGGTCGGCGAAGTCGGACGGGCCTCTGAGCGGTTCGCCGAGCAGGTCGCCCTGGTGGTTGCCGCGCAACGTGAGCAGCTTTCGGTACCGGCGCAGGTCGGTCGTGATGCGGTCGTAGACGGACTCCACCGACAGGCCGCGCAGTTCGGGATCGTGCAGCGCCCCGGACGGCGCGACGCCGACGCCCATCTCGACCAGCCAGCCGTTCACGACGTAGTCGGCGGCGATGTTCCACAGGTAGGCGTCGCGGCCGCCGACCCGGTTGCAGTGGCGCAGCGCGGCGTGCAACATCTCGTGCGCCAGCACGAACCGCCATTCGAGCCTCGTCAAGCCCGCCAACGGGTTCACGTAGATCTCGGCCGACGCCGTCGACACCGCCGCGATCGAGATGTCCCAGCCCCGCGCCAGTTCCGCGTCCGCGACGATCTTCATCGTCGTCGCGAGCGCGCCCAGCAGAGGATAGTTCGACACGAACCAGCCGAGCGCGAGTTCCCACTGGGTCTTGATCGGGCGCGAGTCCGTCAGCGACGACCGCGCGCCGCCCGCCACGTCGATCGCGGCCGCGGCGGCGTTCGAGAGACCGGCGGCGAACCTGTTGCTCCACTTCTCCGGTTCCTTCGACTCCTCCCCGCGCACGCAGCGGTCCGGGTCCCAGCCCTCCGGCATCCGGCCGAACTTCAGCGCGGGCTGGAACTCCAGCACCGGCTTGCAGTCGTGCGTCTGGAAACCCAGGTGCAGCAGGCAATGCGCGAACACCCACACCCACTCGTCCTCGGTCGCCTTGCGCGTCGGGTGTGCGAAGAGCAGGCCGTCGAGAGAGATGTCCGCCCACGGGTGTTCGGAGTCGCGGCGCAGGAACGTGCTGAGGGCGGCGAACAGCGGATGCGCGTCGATCCGCCTGTCCGCCGCCTGGAACGCCAGCGCCGCCAGGTCCACGGGTGCCTTGCCGCGCTTGCTCATCCGCGTGCGGCGACCAGTCGCGGCAGGTCCCGGGTGACCTCGACGAGGAACCACGCGGGCAGCACCGGGTTGCCGTCGTCGTCGGCCGCGATCACCATCTGCGCGACCTCCAGCGACAGCTCGGCCAGTTCGAGCAGCAACGCCTTGCCCCGGTGTGCCAGCTGCTTGCCCGCCGCCGACGCGTGCGCCTTGTCGTGCGGCAGTTCCTTGACCAGCCGGGCCCGGAACGCCTCGCCCAGGAAGTACAACAGGTCGCGATCCTGCGGAGCCGACGGCCAGCGGGTGTCGCCGCGCAGCACGGCCTCCAGCCCGTAGGCGTTGCGCACGGTCTTGACGTACGCCTTGAACATCGACGCGTGGTTCGCCGTGACCGTGCCGAACGCGAGCACGCCCAGCAGGTCGTCGGAGATGTCCTCGCCGAACGAGTGCAGCGCGTCGGAGAGCATGTGCCAGCCGCGGGGCGTGGAGAACGTCTCCTCGACCTTCGGCGCGGCGCTCCACAGGTGGTCCGGGCGCTGGGTCAGGTACTCCAGCACCCACGGGTGGATGTTGTTCTCGCGCGCCCACGACAGCCATTCGCGCGACGACGCCGTGAGGTGCACGTGGATCATGCGGTTCACGAGCGCGGACGCCATGGGACGCGCCAGGGCGTTGTCGACGGCCCGGTTGCCGGCGCCGATCACGATCGAGCCCTTCGGCAGTTCGTAGGAGCCGATGCGCCGGTCGAGGATCAGCGAGTAGAACGCCTTCTGCACCTCGGGGGCGCTGGCGTTGAGCTCGTCGAGGAAGAGGCAGTAGGGGTCGTGCCGCGCGATGGACTCCGGCGGGGCGAAGCGGCTTCGGCCACCGACGAGTTCCGGAACGCCGATGAGGTCCTCGGGCGCGAGCTGGGTGCCCAGCAGGGTCACGCACTCCAGGCCGAGCTCGGCGGCGAACTTGCGGACGAGTGAGGACTTGCCGATACCCGGTGCTCCCCAGAGGAAGACCGGTCGGACGACGGCGACGTGCAGCAGCACCTCCGGAAGCTGTGCTGGTGTCACGGTGACTGTGGATCGCATGAGGGGTTGAGGATCCCAAATCCGACATGTTCCGGTCGCCCGAATTTATTGACAGGGGCAGTGGTCTAGTGCTGTGATTCAACCCACCACTGATAGGAAACCTTCTTAACTAAATCGCCGCCGCGCCCTGCTGTTCCCCTTACACAGGAGGCACCCTGTGGCCAGACCCTTGTTGTTGGCTCTGCCGGCAGCACTAGCAGTATCGGTAGTTCCGGCCGTGGTCGTCCCGACCGTCGCGAACGCCGCCGTGGTCGAGTACCAGGCGGAGAACGCGACGATCTCGGGCGGCGTCGTCGAGTCGAACCACGCCGGCCACACCGGCACTGGCTTCGTCAACTACGACAACGCGGTCGGCAGCTCCGTCGAGTTCGTCATCAACTCGCCCACCGCGGCCGCCGCGAAGATCACCTTCCGGTACGCCAACGGCACGTCGACCAACCGCCCGATGGACATCTACCTGAACGACGTCCGCAAGCAGAGCGGCTGGTCGTTCAACGGCACGGGCGCGTGGACGACCTGGGCGACCAAGACGATCACGCTGGGCCTCAAGGCGGGTTCGAACACGATCAGGACGGTCTCCTCGACCGTCAACGGCGGCCCGAACCTGGACCGCATCGACGTCGACACGCCGGGCGGCGGTACCCCGGACACCCAGGCCCCCTCGGTGCCCGGCAACCTGCGTTCCACCGGTTCGACGTCGTCGTCCATCTCGTTGGCGTGGGACGCGGCCACGGACAACGTGGGCGTGACGGGGTACGTGTTGTCCAACGGCCAGACGGCTTCGGGCACCTCGCACACCGTCTCCGGCCTCTCGCCCGACACGGAGTACACCTTCTCCGTGCAGGCGCGTGACGCGGCGGGCAACGTGTCCGGTGCGTCCGAGTCGGTCACGGTCCGCACGCAGCCCGGCGGTGGCGGTGGCGACACCGAAGCCCCTTCGGCCCCCGGCAACCTGCGTTCGACCGGTTTGACCTCGTCGTCGATCTCGTTGGCGTGGAACGCTTCCACGGACAACGTGGGCGTGACGGGCTACGTGCTGTCCAACGGCCAGACGGCCTCGGGCACCACGCACACCGTCACCGGCCTGACGGCGAACACCGACTACACCTTCACCGTGAGGGCGCGTGACGCGGCGGGCAACCAGTCCGGCGCCTCGAACTCCGTCACGGTGCGCACGCAGCCTGGTGGCGGCGGCGGCACCAGGCCGCACGACATCAACGGCCTGCTGCGCGTCTGCGGCGTGCAGCTGTGCAACCAGTACGGCAAGCCGATCCAGCTCCGCGGCGCCAGCACGCACGGCATCCAGTGGTACCACCAGTGCTCCAAGCCCCAGTGGTGGGACGCGCTGACCACCGACTGGAACGCCGACTTCATCCGCGTGGCCATGTACATCCAGGAAGACGGCTACGAGACCGACCCCCGCAAGTTCACGGACATGATGCACGGCTACATCGAGGAAGCCACCCGCCGCGGCATCTACGTCCTGGTCGACTGGCACCAGCTCTCGCCGGGAGACCCGAACTACAACCTGGCGCGCGCCAAGACGTTCTTCACGGAGATCGCCCAGCGCCACAAGGACAAGACCAACATCATCTACGACATCGCCAACGAGCCGAACGGCACGTCGTGGGCTCGCGTGAAGTCCTACGCCGAGCAGATGATCCCGGTCATCCGCAACATCGACCCCGACAGCCTCATCGTCTCGGGCACCAACGGCTGGTCCACCTTCGGCCACTCCGACGGCGACAGCCCGTCCGAGGTGCTCAACAACCGGGTCAACGCCACCAACTTCATGTACTCGTTCCACTTCTACGCCCAGGCGCACCGGGACGCGTACCTCCAGGTGCTCGACCAGGTGTCGTCGCAGGTGCCGGTCTTCGTGACCGAGTTCGGCACCCAGGCGGCCTCCGGTGGCGGTTCCAACGACTTCACCATGTCGCAGAAGTACATCGACCTGATGGAACGCAAGAAGATCTCGTGGGCCAACTGGAACTTCTCCGACGACGGCCTCACGGGCGCGGTGTTCAAGACCGGCACCTGCTCGGGTACCACGTTCGCCGGTACCGGAGTCCTGAAGCCGGCCGGTGTGTGGGTGCGCGAGCGCATGCGGACGCCGGACAACTTCCCGACGTCCTGAGGTTCTCTCGGCTAGTTCGGTGCCTGGCTCCGGCTGGGCACATCCCAGCTGACGCTTTCGCCCTTCCAGGGGAGTGACGGCTTCAGCGGGCGCAGGCAGAGCGGTGCGGCGGAGGTTCTCGCCGCACCGCTTCTGTCGTTCGTGGCCACGCACCTTCGCCGTTGTGCCTCTGCCGGTGGGCTGTGGACAGCCGTCATTTTCTGTCGGTGCGGGGTGGTAGCTTCGTCTTGTCGGTGGTCGAGGCGCCCACGCTGGGAGCGCCCCGCCGCCCTTGATTCCCGGCGTGCGCAGCGGCCCAGCCGTGCGCCCGCCGACTCACGCTCTACCTGCTGCCCGACAGCTCTGCCCACTTACCCCTACCCGCCAACCGACTCACCCTCAGGTGAGCGGCCAGGAGTGCACGGGTTCGTTGGCGTGCATCAGGTCCACATAGGTCCGCAGCATGGTCCGCAACGCATCCGCGCGGTCCATGTGCGTGTGGTCGTAGTGCCGGTGGAACTCCCGCGCCTGCCAGGTCGCGCCGTTCATACCGGACAGGCACCGCTGCTCGATCACCCCGAGCAGCCGATCACGCTCGGCCGAATCGACGCCCCACCTGATCAATCCCTCGTGCGCGAGAGGAAGGAGCCGCCTCAACACCAACTCCACCACCGGGACGGTACCGACGCCGGGCCAGTACATCTGCGCGTCCATGCCGTTGCGGGAGGCCGCGTTGAAGTTCTCCTCGGCGGCCTGGAAGCTCATCTGCGACCACAGTGGACGTTCGTCCTCGGCCAGGGCTCGCACCAGGCCGAAGTACAGGGCGGCGTTTGCCAGGGTGTCCACGATGGTCGGTCCTGCCGGGAGGACGCGGTTCTCCACGCGCAGGTGCGGGCGGTCGCGGACCACGTCGTAGACCGGGCGGTTCCAGCGGTAGATGGTGCCGTTGTGGAGCTTCAGCTCGTTCAACGCCGGGGTGTCGCCCTTGTCGAGGACGGCCAACGGGTCCTCGTCGTCGGTGATCGGCAGCAGTGCGGGGAAGTAGCGGACGTTCTCCTCGAACAGGTCGAAGATCGAGTTGATCCACCGCTCGCCGAACCACACGCGCGGTCGCACGCCCTGGGCCTTGAGCTCGTCGCCTCGGGTGTCGGTCGCCTGCTGGAACAGGGCGATGCGGGTCTCGCGCCAGAGTTCCTTGCCGAGGAAGAACGGCGAGTTGGCGCCGACGGCCACCTGCACGCCGGCGATGGCCTGCGCGGCGTTCCAGTAGGCGGGGAACTGCTCGGGTGAGACCTGGAGGTGCAGCTGCGTGCTGGTGCACGCCGCCTCGGGGACGATCGAGCTCGCCGTGAGGTGGAGGCGTTCGACGCCGTCGATCGAGATCTGGAGGTCCTCGCCGCGGGCGGCCAGGACCTGTTCGTTCAGCAACGCGTAGCGCGGGTTGCTGGAGAGCAGGTCCGGGGCGATGTGCCGGGAGCGCAGGGTCGGCAGGATGCCGTTGATCACCATGTGCGCGCCGACCGCGCGTGCCTTCTCCTCGGCGGAGTTCAGGCTGCGCCGCACCGTTTCCTCGAAGGAGGTGATGCCACCGCCCGCCAGGCGGCGCGGGGCCACGTTGATCTCGATGTTCCACTGGCCGAGCTCGGTCACGAAGTCCGGGTCGTCGATGACGTCCAGGGCCTCGTGGTTCTTCATCGCCGGATCGCAGTTCTCGTCGATGAGGTTGATCTCGATCTCGAGGCCGGTCATCGGCCGTTCGAAGTCGAAGCGCGCCTCACGCAGCATCCGCGCGAACACGTCGAGGCACCGGCGCACCTTGGTGCGGTACCGCGTGCGGTCCTCGCGCGTGAACTCGTGCTTCGCGACGTCCTCGCCCATGGTGGCCTCCCGGCGGTCGAGGGTTCACAACACCACTGTGCACCATGGTTGATCAATCCGACACCCGTGTGTCTTGTTCCCCCGAACAGGACAGATCGAAACCTGAGAAATCACGCGGGCACGGCGATCGTGGTGACGAGGAGTTCGCCCTGCACGAGCCACCGGCCGTCGAACCCGGCGATCGGTGTGTCGGGCAGCAGGATGCGCGAGTGGAACGTGCCGTCGGCGTTGAGCGTGATGTCGGCGTCCTCGAAGCCGAGCCAGCGGTTCGTGACCGGGAACCACGCCTTGTAGGTGGACTCCTTGGCGCTGAACAGCAGGCGGTCCCAGCAGATCTTCGGGTCGTCGGCCTTCAGACCGGGCATCCGGCGCAGCTCGGCGGGGATCGCGATCGCGCCCAGCACGCCGTGCGGCGCGGGCTTGTGCGGCTCGGCGTCGATGCCGATCGTCGCGAAGTCGCCGACCCTCGCGAGCGCCGCGGCCCGGTAGCCGGTGCAGTGCGTGAGGCTGCCGACGACGCCGTCGGGCCACAGCGGTTCGCGCTTCGGGCCCGGCAGGATCGCGGCGGGCTCCACGCCGAGGCTCGTCATCGCCTCGCGGGCGCACGCGCGCGCCGTGCTGAACTCGAACCGCCGCTTGGGCACGGAGTTGCCGAGGAGCTCCTCCTCGGCGGGGAAGAGCTCGACGGGGATGTCGTCGTTGTACCGCTCCACCGCCGCGATGGGCGGGGGAAGAAGTTGTTCCAGCACCTCTACGACTCCCGCAGCACGTCGTGCAGCTTCACCCTGGTGACGCCGCGTGGTTTCCACTCGCGCGGGTAGCCGAGCGAGACCTCGTCGAAGCGCACGCCGTCGTAGCGCGTCGTGCGAGGGATGTGCAGGTGCCCGTAGACCATCTCGACGCAGTTGAACCTGCGGTGCCAGTCGGCCGTGAGAGCGGTCCCGCACCAGAGCGCGAACTCCGGGTAGCGCAGCACGAACGTGGGGTCGCGCACGAGCGGGTAGTGGTTGATCAGCACGGTCGGACCGTTGATCGCGGCGAGCCGCTCCTCGGTCTCCGCCACGCGCGCCTGGCACCAGGCCTCCCGCGACGGGTACGGGTCGGGGTGCAGGAAGTACTCGTCCGTGCAGACCACTCCCGCCTCGTGCGCGAGGGCGAGCGCCGACTTCACGTCCGTGGCGCCCTGTGGCCGAAAGGAGTAGTCGTACCCGAGAAACAGTGGACAGACAGTGACCGGCCCTTGAGGACCGTCGAACGTCACGTACGGGTCCTCGGGCGTGATCACGTCCAGGCTGCGGCACAGCTCCACGAGCTGCTTGTAGCGCATCTCGCCGCGGGCCTGGTTGGGGTCGTCCTTGGTGGTCCAGAGCTCGTGGTTGCCCGGCGACCAGATCAACCTCGCGAACTTCGGGCGGAGTTTCCGCAGCGTCCACTCGATGTCGGCGAACTTCTCACCGATGTCCCCGGCGATGATCAGCCAGTCCGCCTCGTCCGGCGATGAGATCGCGTCCACGACGTCGCGGTTGTCCTGGTAGGAGACGTGCAGGTCGCTGGTGGCCAAGAGCTTCACATGTCGAAGGTAACCGGGCCGTCAACGACTGGATCATTACCGCCCGATGGGGATAGAGAACCACCACCCGGTCGTGTCACCAGGCACACGACCGGTTATCCGTTCGTCGCAGACCGTGCGCCACTCGTCTCAACAGGACAGGCCGCGCATCGCCAGCGCACGCCCGTTCGTCGCCCCGTTTGGCCTACCTACTTACCTGTTTTCGAGCCTCCTTCTTACTGTGAGCGCTGTCACCTGACGGAAAAGTCCTGGCGGAGGACCACACCATGACCGACTCACAGTTCGCTCGCACCCCGGACCCGCGACTCGCGCGCCAGGTCCCGCCCCGTCAGGTGCCAGGGCGCCCCGTGCCCCCGCGTCAGCCGGCGCCGGGCCAGATGCCGGTCACCGCGCGCCAGCAGGTGGGCCAGGTCCCCACCCGCTACGGCCAGCCGGTGGACCCGCGCCTGCAGAACAACCCGTCCTTCCGCCGCACGGTAGGCGCAGAAATCGCGCGCCACGCCCAGCAGCACCAGGCCTACGCCGTCCCCCAGCGCCGCACCACGGCCGAGGACACCGCCCTGGCCACCCTGCTGCGCTCCCGCCAGCGCGCCGAGTCCGCCCGCCAGGACCAGCGGCCCACCGACCTGGCCCCGCGCACCGACTCCTGGATGCGCTCCACCACCTGGCCGTCCTCCACCGAACACGGCGTGGAAGCAGGCCGCGGCGACGTCATCGAGCAGCTCTCGTCCCGCCTGGTCTCGGCGAACCTGTGGTCGCTGGTAGAACCGCTGATCCCACCGGCCAAGATCCGCCGCCAGGGCGGCGGCCGCGGCCGGGTCTGCAACCGCTCGGTGTTCACCGCGATCGTGTTCGTGCTGTCGTCCGGCTGCGCCTGGCGGCACCTGCCGGCTTCGTTCGGCGTGACCGTGCCGACCGTGCACCGGCGGTTCCAGGAGTGGACCGACCTGGGGCTGTGGGTCCGGCTGCGGCGGGCCGTGGCCGAGGGGGCCTGCGGGGCCGACGAGGTCGACTGGGTTCGGGCCGTGCTGGACGCTGCCGATCGGCGTGCGGCCAAGGCCGCCAGCTGAGACTGGCGGCTGAGCGTTCTTCAAGACTCGCCGGAGTCACCTTGGGGGTGGCTCCGGCTTCTTGTTGCCTTGGCTAAGTAATGACCGCTCATCGTGCCGGTGGACCGCTTGTCGCGGGAGGAGCGGTCCAGTCACCTTTGGGCGGTGGTCGTGCAGGGCCTATGACGAGAGTGGTCCATGCATCGCCGCTGGCGCGTCGATAGGGATTGGGGCTTGACTTCGGGGCCCTTGCGAGGCGCTTCACGGACCGGAAAGGCCGGGCTGAAAAGCGCCCGGCCGAGCCACGAGTGATAGCACCTCGCACCCAAAGTCAAGCCCCAATCCCTTCGAGTGCGTGGCTGGGTTTGTGCTGGTACGTCACCGATACCGGCTGATCGGTTCAGCCAAGACTGTCGGCTCGCCTTCGGCGTCGTTCTCCTCGGGCCATTGGTTGCTTGGCTCTTGGCCGCCGAGCGCTCGGCGACCCCGCGTTCCACCGCCCTGCGCTCCACGCTTCGGCGCTCCACGACCCTGTGCTCTGGCGCCTCTCGCTCCACCGCCTCGCCCGTCGGCCAGGCCTCACATGCCGTTGATGCCCGCGTGGTACTTCGGCACGCGGACCGTGATCTTCGTGCCCAGCCCGCACGCCGTCTCGACCACCAGGCCGTACTCGTCGCCGTACACGCGGCGCAGCCGTTCGTCGATGTTGCCGAGTCCGATGCCCGCCGACTCGTCCACCTGGCCCGCGAGGGTGCGGCGGAGTTTCTCCGGGTCCATGCCTATGCCGTCGTCCTCGATGGTGATGTGGGCTTCGGCGCCGCCGTCGTTGGCGTAGATCTGGATGTGGCCCGGCTCGACCTTGCCCTCCATGCCGTGCCGCACCGCGTTCTCGACCAGGGGCTGGAGGCAGAGGAACGGGACCGTCACCGGGAGCACTTCGGGCGCCACCTGGAGGGTGACCTTGAGGCGTTCGCCGAAGCGGGCTCGTTCCAGGGCCAGGTACTGGTCGATGGAGCGGAGTTCCTCGGCGAGGGTGGTGAAGTCGCCGTGGCGGCGGAACGAGTAGCGGGTGAAGTCGGCGAAGTCCAGGAGGAGGGTGCGGGCCCGTTCCGGGTTGGTGCGGACGTAGGAGGCGATGGCGGAGAGCGAGTTGTAGATGAAGTGCGGGGAGATCTGGGCCCTCAGGGCGCGCACTTCGGCTTCCACCAGGCGGGTTCGGGAGCGGTCGAGTTCGGCCAGTTCCAGTTGGCCCGCTGCCCAGCGGGCGACCTGGTTGGTGGCTCGGACGAGGCCCGCTGAGGCCTCACGCGAGTAGGCGGCGAGGGTGCCGACCACTCGGCCCTCGACGGTCAAGGGCGCTACCACCGCGCAGTTGATGGGGCAGTTCGGTTCCGCGCAGCCTATGTCGAACGCCTGGGTGCGGCCGGTGTTGAAGACGTCCTCTGCCTGGGCCATCGCTTCCGCCGCGTGGTGGTCGGAGACGCCCTCCCAGGCGACCACCTCGGTTTCGTCGGTGAGGGCCAGGGCTGGGGTGTCCAGCAGGGTGCGGAGGTGTCTGGCTGACTTCTTGGCCGCGTCGGGGACCAGGCCCGCTCGCAGCGGGGGTGCGGCCGACCAGGCTGTGTGGAGGGTTTCGTAGGTGACGCGCTGGGCCTCGGTGGAGAGCTGTTGCTTGTTGCGCGTGCCTCGCCAGAGGACCAGGACTGCGGCGCCGCCCACGATCAGGATCGCGGCCGCGGTCAGGAAGTCTTGCATCGGTGCGTCACCTTCTAGCTTCGCTCGTCGGCCTGGGAGTTGCCGGAGCCGTCCAGCCCGAGGTTCTCGGGCGCGTGGAGCTTGACCATCGTCCGTTGCACGCCCGGTGGGGTGTGGCGTTGGGTGAGCAGCGAGACCACGTACATCACGGTGAAGCCGAGTGGGACCGTCCAGGCCGCGGGGCGGGAGAGCAGGATCTCGTACCAGGCGTCGCCGGTGTCGGTGAACATCGTGACGAGGCCCGCGGTCAGGGCCGGGACGCCGCCCGCGAGCATGCCGGCGATGGCGCCCACGGTGGTGGTTCTGGTCGACCAGATTCCCAGCATCAGCAACGGGCACAACGAGGACGCGGCCACGGCGAACGCCAGGCCCACCATGTCCGCCACGGGCATGCCGGTCGCCACGAACGTCATCGCCAGCGGCACCAGGCCCGCGAGGACCGTCGAGATGCGGAAGCCGCGCACGCCGCCCAGGCGCAGCACGTCCTGGGACAGCACGCCCGCGAGCGACACCACCAGGCCCGAGGACGTGGAGAGGAACGCCGCGAACGCGCCGCCCGCCACCAGCGCGCCGAGCAACTGGCCGCCGATGCCCTCGATCATCCGGGTCGGCAGGACGAGCACCACGGCGTCGGTCTGGCCCGTCATCAGCAGTTCGGGCGTGTAGAGACGGCCGAGCGCGCCGTACATCGGGGGCATCAGGTAGAAGACGGAGAGCAGGCCCAGCACGATCAACGTCGTGCGGCGCGCGGCCGTGCCGTTCGGGTTGGTGTAGAAGCGCACGATCACGTGCGGCAGACCCATCGTGCCCAGGAATGTCGCGATGATGAGCGAATACGCGCCGTACAACGGGAATTCCTGGCCGCTCGACATCGGCAGCGACCACATCTCGTTGGTGTTGTGCTCCATCGTGGACAGATGGGGGACCGGTGCGTCCTTCGGGAACGTGAACTCCGAGCCCGCCCCGATGCGGTGGTAGCCCTCGGGCAGCACGACGACGGTGTCGGTGACGCGCGCGCCGTCGATCTCGCCGGTGCCCTTGATCGAGATGAACGCGTCGGCGTGGATCATCGTCGGGCGCTGGAACGAGACCTCGGTGTCCTGGCGGAACACCGGGTACTCGGGCTTGGTCAGCGATTCGGCGCCGTGCACCTGCCACGCGACGATCAGGAACGCGATCGGCACGGTGATCGCGGTGAGCTTGAGCCAGTACTGGAACGCCTGCACGAACGTGATCGAGCGCATCCCGCCGGACATCACGTTCGCCGTCACGACCGCGGTGACGATCAGCGCGCCCACCCAGTCCGGCGCGCCCGTCACCGTGTTCAGCGTCAGGCCCGCGCCTTCCAGCTGTGGCAACAGGTACAGCCAGCCGATCGCCAACGCCAGGATCGACGCGACCGCCCGCACGCCACGCGAACGGAACCGGGCCTCGGCGAAGTCGGGCAGCGTGTACGCGCCGGAGCGGCGGAGCGGCGCCGCGACCATCGTCAGCAGCACCAGGTACCCGGCGGTGTAGCCGACCGGGAACCACAGCATGTCCGGCCCGTAGGCGAAGATCAGCCCGGCGATGCCGACGAACGACGCCGCCGACAGGTACTCGCCGCCGATCGCGGAGGCGTTCCACCACGGCGAGACGGTGCGCGAGGCGACGTAGAAGTCGGACGTGGTGCGCGAGACCCGCAGCCCGTAGGCACCGACCAGGATCGTGCCGAGAGCGACGACCACCACCGCCACGATGGCGTAACCACTCGTCATGGACGTTCGACCAGCTCCGCGAACTCGCGCTCACTGCGTTCGGCCTGCCGCACGTAGAACCAGCCGGCCAGCAACAGCATCGGGCACGTCGCCACGCACAGCAGGAACCACGGCAGCCCGAGCCCGAGGATCCGGAACTTGCCGAACTCCGGCTCGATCGCGAACAGCAACGGCAGCAGCCCCAACGCCCCGCACGCCACCAGGCACACGGACAGGCCGAGCCGTCGTTGCGCGCGGATCAGCGTGCGCATGTAGACGGCGCCGAGCTCGCTCTGCTCGTTGATCTCGCGCGTGCCCGAGTACGGGCGCCGCGCACGGGGTGCCCGCGTGCGCGGGCTCGTCACCACCACGCGCTGGGACGGTCTCGGGTCCGGCCGCGGAGGTGGTGGCGTCGTCACGACCCGAGCCCGTTCCTCGGTTGCAGGACACCGGCGGAAGCGGCCTGACCCGCGACGGGCGTGGGCCGGGCGCGGCGGACGAGCAGCTGGCGCAGGTGCCGGGCGTGCCGGCGGCTGACCGGCAGCACCGCGCCGCCGATCGTGACGCTCAGGTGCCCGTCTTCCAGGCGCAGTTCGTCGATGTGGCCGAGCGAGACCAGGTGGCTGCGGTGGATGCGCACGAAACCCGCGCTGCGCCACCGTTCCTCGAGGCCGTTGAGCGCCGCGCGGACCAGGCCGCTGCCGGTCGCGGTGTGCAGGCGGGCGTAGTCGCCGTGCGCCTCCACGTACCGGATGTCGGCGAGGCGGATGAACCGGGTGACGCCGCCGAGTTCGACGGGGATGACCTCGTCGCCCATCTCCGGCGGCGTGGCGCTGGTCTGCTGCTGCACCGGCGCGGGCGTGGCGGCCTCGGCGGCGTTCTTCGTGTCCCAGACCTCGTGCACGATGCGGTGCACGGACTCGGCGAGCCGCTCCGGTCGCACGGGCTTGAGCAGGTAGTCGAGCGCCTTGAGCTCGAACGCCTCCACGGCGGGCTGCTGGTGCGCCGTCACGAACACGACGGGCGGCGGCTGCGCGAACCGCGAGAGCACGCGGGCGAGGTCGAGACCGTCGAGCCCGGGCATGCGGATGTCGAGGAACACGGCGTCCAACGGCTGCCCGGCGTCCATGGCGCGGTGCAGCACCCGCAACGCCTTGGTGGCGTCGGTGACCGCCTCCACGTGGGCGATGCGCGGGTCGGAACGCAACAGGTACGTGAGGTCTTCCAGCGCGGGCGCCTCGTCGTCGACGGCGAGCACCCGCAGCGAGCGCTCGAGGCTGCCACGTCGATCCGGCCCCTCGCAGATGGGGCAGGGCAGACCTGAGGTCATTCGAGATCGAGTCCAAACTGTGTACGGCCGATCCTCACGTGGCTGCGATTGGACCACGCTCGGTCATCGCGCGCCTGGTGAGCCGAGGGCGTCGGATACGCGATCATGCCCCCTCACGGAGGGTGACCCGCCGCGGGGGTCCGGTTGCACTGCGTGTGCACCGCGTCAACCCCCTTAAGCCCGCGCAACCCCGATCGGCCGCATCATCCGCCAGAGGGAGGACGTGCGGAAACCCTCCGATCGGGTGTGTCTCGGATAGGAGACCGATGCCGCTATCACGCAGCGTGCAGTTGCCTGGTCAGGCACGTCGCCTGCTTTTGTCAGTCAAAAAGCGGGCGATCGGCGCGGAAAGTGGGCGGTCGCTACGGCTGCCGGAGCGCGCGAGGCTGCGCCGCGAGGGCGTCACCGAGCGTGATCTCCAGCTCGATGAACGACTCCTCGGCGCGCCGGGCGGCCACGCTCACGGACGCGGCGGCGGCCGGGCCGATCAGTCTGCGGGTGGGGGCGCGCAACGCCTGGATGGCCTCGGACCACTGGTTCGAGAGCTTGGCGAGACCGCTCAGCGTGTCCACGAGTTGCTCGGTGTTGTCCGGCGGTGACGCGACGATCTCCGCCAGCCGGTCGCGCAAGGCGTCCAGTGCCGGGTCCACTTCACTCCTCCAGCCGGGCTGCGCCAGGAATTACTCCCACTTGGGCATCACCATATCCCGCCCTCAGTGGTGCAGCACAATGATGTTGCCCCCAAAGGTGTCGTGCGGTCAATCGATTGCGCATTCGTCTCAATTGGTGCTTGTCTCAACTGGGAAATGTGTGTTTGTTCAACTAGTCGGGGAGTTTTCCGACGTCACGTAGGGTTCGCGGGTGCGCACGGGCGGCGTTGGAGTTGTGTCGCGTTACTGCTGCCCAGTGTGCGAATGAACTCATTTGTCGTAGTGGCTGCGCCGTTTGTGGCGGTTCTCGGGCTGATATGACTGAAGACCGCGCTGATCTGGGGGGATCGCATGAAGTACTTCGTAGTCCGGGACTTCGACTCGGATGTGCGGGCCGTGGTCCGCACCGGGATCGGGGGCGAGCAGATCCACGTCGGGCCCGCGGGCTGGGTGAGGTCGGTCATGCTCCGGTACCTGGAGCTCACGCGGACGCCCGGGTGGGCGCGGCAGGTGACCGAGGAGGAAGCCGAGGCGGTGATCGCCGCACGGCCAGCGCGCCGGTGCTTCCTCGTGTGGTCGGCAGAGCCGTCGCACGTGCCGTTCGCGGTGGTCAGGCTGGACGGCGAGCGCGAGGAGGCGTACACGCGCGAACTGGCGTGGGGGCCGTCGGACCTGCTCGCGGGCGTCGCCGGCCGGAGCGAACTGCAGGTCCAGGAGCAGCTCCCGACTTCGTCGAACACGGAGGCGTACCTCCTCGCCCTCAGGTACCGGGAGCACCTCCAGGAGCACGTGTGGAAGGGGATCCTGTACCACGCGATCTTCCACGACACGGGGCAGGCGCTGGACCTCGCGAACGTGGTCAGACTCGTCAAGCGGGACACTTGGAAGGAGTACGAGTACTACGGCGGGGACGAGTGGCGGCCGATCGAGTGGCTGAGGAGCATCAGCACCGGCGGCAGCGCCTACGAGCACCTGCCGATCAGCCCCGACGAGGCGCGCCGGTTGATGGCGCACCTCGACGAACAACGGCTCAGAGACGACCCACGTCGGTGATCGTCACGACGGCCTCGCCCAGCTCGTCCGACGCCGCCAGGTCGACCTCCGCGTTGAAGCCCCAGTCCTTGTCCCCGGCCGGGTCCTCGAAGATCTGCCGGCACACCCAGCGCTCGCGCTCGACGTTGATGATCAGGAACGCCGGGCCGCGCGCGTTCGGGCCCGCGCCGAGGTCCGCGTGCTCCTCGAAGTACGGCTCGAGGGCGTCCATCCACTCCTTGGCCGTCCAGCCCGACTCGTGGTCGAGTTCGCCGAGCGAGTACCAGTCGCGCTTGGCGGCCAGCTCCACGCGGCGGAACAGGGCGTTGCGGACCAGGACGCGGAACGCGCGGACGTTGCGGGTGACGGCCGGCGGGAGGTCGACGCGGACCTCCGGGGCGGCCTCGCCGTCGGGGTTGGTGAGCTTCTCCCACTCGTCGATCAGGGAGGAGTCGACCTGGCGGACGAGTTCGCCCAGCCACGAGATCAGGTCCTGCAGTTCCTCGGTCTTCGCCTCGTCCGGGACGGTCTGCGACAACGCCTTGTAGGCGTCGGCGAGGTAGCGCAGCACGAGGCCCTCGGAGCGGGCCAGGCCGTAGAACGCCACGTACTCCGTGAACGTCATCGCGCGCTCGTACATGTCGCGCACGACGGCCTTGGGGGAGAGGTGGTAGTCGCCGACCCACGGGTGGCCGCGGCGGTAGGTGAAGAACGCCGCTTCCAGCAGGTCGTTGAGCGGCTTCGGGTACGTGACCTCCTCCAGCAGTTCCATCCGCTGGTCGTACTCGATGCCGTCGGCCTTCATCGCGCCGATCGCCTCGCCGCGTGCCTTGTGCTCCTGGGCGCCCAGGATCTGGCGCGGGTCGTCCAGGATCGACTCGATCACGGACAGGACGTCGAGTTCGTAGCCCGGCGCCTCGCGGTCGAGCAGTTCGACGGCGGCCAGCGCGAACGGCGACAGCGGCTGGTTCAGCGCGAAGTTGAACTGCAGGTCCATCGTGAGGCGGAAGTCGTCGCCGTCGCGTTCCACGACACCGGCCGCGACCAGCGCCTTGTACATCGCCAGCGCGCGCTTGATGTGCCTGAGCTGCTTCGGGCGGTCCTCGTGGTTGTCCTCCAGGAGGTGCCGCATCGCCTGGAACGCGCCACCGGCGGGACGGCCGATCACGTTCAGCAGCATCGCGTGCGAGACCTGGAACGACGACGTCAGCGGCTCCGGTTCGGCGCCCACGAGCCGTTCGAACGTCGACTCGCTCCACGACACGAAGCCGTCCGGGGCCTTCTTGCGCACGACCTTGCGGCGCTTCTTCGGGTCGTCGCCGGCCTTGGCCAGCGCCTTGATGTTCTCGACCTCGTGCTCCGGCGCCTGCACGACGACGGTGCCGACGGTGTCGTAGCCCGCGCGGCCCGCCCGTCCGGCGATCTGGTGGAACTCACGGGCTTTCAAAATACGAGTGCGCGTGCCGTCGTACTTCGAGAGAGCGGTGAACACGACCGTGCGGATCGGCACGTTGATGCCGACGCCGAGGGTGTCCGTGCCGCAGATGACCTTCAGCAGACCGGCCTGCGCGAGCTGCTCGACCAGGCGGCGGTACTTGGGCAGCATGCCGGCGTGGTGCACGCCGATGCCGTGCCGCACGAGTCGCGAGAGCGTTTTGCCGAACCCCGACGAGAACCGGAAGTTGCCGATCGTCGAGGCGATGTCTTCCTTCTCGGCCTTGGTCGCGACGTTGACGCTCATCAGCGACTGCGCGCGTTCCAGCGCGGCGGCCTGGGTGAAGTGCACGACGTAGATCGGTGCCTCACGGCCGTGCAGCAGGTCTTCGATCGTCTCGTGCAACGGCGTGGTGACGTACTGGAAGTTCAACGGCACCGGGCGTTGCGCCGAACGGACCACCGCCGTCGGACGGCCGGTGCGGCGGGTCAGGTCCTTCTCGAAGAACGAGACGTCGCCCAGCGTCGCCGACATCAGCAGGAACTGCGCCTGCGGCAGTTCGATGATCGGGACCTGCCAGGCCCAGCCGCGGTCGGGCTCGCTGTAGAAGTGGAACTCGTCCATCACGACCTGGCCGACGTCGGCGTCGGTGCCGTCGCGCAGCGCGATGTTCGCGAGGATCTCGGCGGTGCAGCAGATGATGGGCGCCTGGTCGTTGACGCTGGCGTCGCCGGTCATCATGCCGACGTTCTCCGGCCCGAACACCTCGCAGAGCGCGAAGAACTTCTCCGAGACCAGCGCCTTGATGGGCGCGGTGTAGAAGCTGCGCTGGTTGCCCGCCATCGCCACCAGGTGGGCGCCGATGGCCACCAGGCTCTTGCCGGACCCCGTGGGGGTGCTGAGGATGACGTTCGCGCCCGAGACGAGCTCGATGACCGCCTCCTCCTGCGCCGGGTACAGCGCCAGGCCGCGCTCGGTCGCCCAGGTGGAGAAAGCGTCGAACAGTTCGTCTTCGTCGGCGATCGAGGTGAGCCGGTCCGTGAGTGCAGTCATCGCAGGTGAACTATAGGTGGTACGCGTATTCGGTGAACTCCCAGTCGGTCACGAACCGCTGGAACCGGGCCACCTCCTCCCACTTGAAGTCCACATAGGACCGCACGAAGTCCTTGCCCAGCACGTCGACCATCGCCGTGTCCTCCTCCAGGTAGGCGAGGGCGTCCGGCAGCGTCGCGGGCAGCGTGGGCGCCTTCGACGGGTCGTAGCCGTAGCCCGCCGACGGCCGCGGCGGCTCGATCTGGTCGCGGATGCCCAGGTAGGTGGCGGCGATCAGACCGGCGATGCCGAGGTAGGGGTTCGCGCTCGCGTCGCCGAGCCGCAGTTCGAGACGGGTGGTCTCGCCGCGTTCGGCCGGCACCCGGAGCATCGCGCTGCGGTTGTCGAGCCCCCAGTCGATCAGCCACGGCGCGAGCGAGTCCGGCCCGAACCGCTTGTAGGAGTTGACCGTGGGGTTGAGCAGCGCGGCCAGGGCAGGGGCGTGCTTGAGGATGCCGCCGATGGCCCAGCGCGCCTCGTCCGACAGACCGCTGCTGGTGCCGGGCGCCTGGAACGCGTTGCGGCCGTCCTTCTGGTGGCACGAGAGGTGCAGGTGGAACCCGCTGCCGCCGCCGTCGTTGAACGGCTTCGCCATGAACGTGGCGAGCCTGCCTTCGCGGCGCGCGAGTTCCTTGACACTCGTTTTGAACCGGAACGCGCGATCGGCCGCGTCCATGGCGGGCGAATGGACGAGGTTGATTTCGAACTGCCCACCGGCGTACTCGTGGTTGCCGCCGGTCGTCTGCAACCCCGCGCTGGAGAGCGTGCGAAGAGTTCTCAACAGATGACCGTCCGAATCGCCGCGGCGGCCGGTCGCGTAGACGTTGCCCGGCTCATCGCAGTAGGGACGCCACCCGTTCGGGCGATCTTCGTCCGGTTCGCACAGAAAATATTCCAGCTCGGGACCGACCACCGGGCTCAGCCCAGTGGTCTCGAATATTTCCAGGGCCCTGCGCAGCACCTGCCGCGGCGATTCGTCCACGGGCCTTTCGTCCGCGGGGCTCACGGCGTCGCCGATGCACCACGCCACGCCCGGCTCCCACGGAATCGGGAGGAGCGTGTCGAGGTCCGGGACCACGATCACGTCGGGCAGCCCGGCGTCGAGCACACCCCCGTTCTCCGTGGTCTGACCGCCGGGCGTCGTGCTGTACACGGCCCGGCAGAAACTCAGCCCGCGCTGGATAACCGCAGGTAGATGCTCTACGAGGACGTCACGGCCCCGATCGGTGCCGAGCAGGTCGGGGAACACGACGCGCACCACGTCGATCCCGTCCTCGCCAAGTCTTGCCGCGAGTTCCCGTGTCACCTGTTCACCGACCACGTCGAACTACCTTTCCGGCACAGTGTGTCGCTGACGCGGAGGGGATAACGTTGAGGGGCAAACGCTATCGACCGCTCCGTGGAGCAAAGACCAGTCGGTGCTCCGCACTCATCGTCCACCACCGGGCAACAGTCCGTAACTGGACGGGTGACGACCGTCACGAGATCATGCACGATGTGGGATCGTGATCAAAGAGGTTGCGGATCGACTCGCACCACATCACAGACATAGTTCGGAACCGCAAGTATTGTGCCGGGAACACCTGAGGTCCGAGCACGGGAGACTTTGAGTTGTCTGGTCACCACACGATTGCCGAGACCGAGAAAGCCGTCCAGGCGAAGCTCGGTGCGGTGCCGCTGCATCGCGAGCAGATGGCGGCGGTGTCGAACATCCACCGCGCCGCCACCGCGATCCGCCAGCACCTTGAGAACTCGGTGCTGCGCACCAGCGATCTGACCTGGACCGGCTTCGTCGTGCTCTGGGTCGTGTGGATCTGGGGCGAGATGGAGACGCGGTACGTCGCCGAGGAGGCGGGGATCTCCAAGGGCACCCTGACCGGCGTCGCCAAGACGCTGCAGTCGCGGGGGCTGCTGGAACGTCTCGGGCACCCCACCGACGGGCGGCTGGCCGTTCTGCGGCTCACCCCTGAGGGTGAAGAACTGATGGCCGACCTCTTCCCCAAGTTCAACGAGGAAGAAGTGTTCGTGTCTGACCCGCTGGAGTCCTCCGAGGCTCAGTCGCTGGCGGAGATGCTGCGGCGGATGGTCACGCACCTCGAGGCCAACGGGGAGCAGCGGCGGTTGGATCTGCGCGGGGACACGCCGTTGCCGCCGCGTCGGTCCGGTCGGCGGGCCAAGCACGGCTGAGGCTGGTGCGGCTGATGAGGGCGACTCACCGGGGGTGAGTCGCCCTGTTCGGCGTTGGTGGGGGTCCGTCCCCTTGGGTGGTGGTTGCGTTGGGTGCAAAGAATTTCGACGAGCCGGGTCGTTTCATCGCCGCTGGCGCGTCGATAGGGATTGGGGCTTGACTTCGGGGCCCTTGCGAGGCGCTGGTCGACCGGAAAAGGCCGGGCTGAAAAGCGCCCGGCCGATCCGCGAGTAGTAGCACCTCGCACCCAAAGTCAAGCCCCAATCCCACGCGTAGGTGGCTGGGTTTGTGCTGGTACGTCACCTCACACGGCTGATCGGTGCAGCCAAGAGTGTCGGCTCGCCTTCGGCATTGCGAGGGGCGGGCGTTGTCTTGAGCCAAGAGCTAAGGACGCCTCGCCTTCGGCCTTGCGACTGGGGCTTGGGTGGGCTCGGCTGCGCCATCGCGATGCTTGCGCTCTGTCGGCCTCGTCTTCGGCTTCGTTCTCCTCAAGCCATTGGTCACTTAGCTCTTGGCTGCCGAGCGCTAGGTGACCCAGCGCTCGGCGAGCTGGCGCTCCGCACCCCTGCGCGCCACATCCCAGCGCTCGGCGACCTGGCGTTCAGCGTTCAGAGCAGGCTGAGCACCCGTGCGTGGAGCGTGTCCAGGTAGTCCTCGGACTCCGGCTTCATCAGAACGCTGCGCAGGACCCGTGCGCCGTCCGCATCCGCCGTGATCCCGGGGTGCCTGACCGCGAACGCCTCCTTCGACGCCCTCGCCACGCTCAGGAAGATCGGGTCCTCCGGCGCGTTCATGCCGGTGTCCATGACCCGGTGCGACGCGGCGTCGATGGCCGAGAGGCTGAGCGGGTCGGTGCGCGGGAAGTACGTGACGATGTCCAGCTCGGGCTCCTGGTAGAGCTCCAGGGCTTCGGACTCGCGGATCATCGACGCCCACCGGACGGCTGCGCGCCGGCCCGCCGCCAGCACCTCGCCCAGGCCGTCACGTGTCAACGGAAGTAGACGAAGGGTTAGCCAGAGGCCCGCTGCCGCTGCGCCCGCTCGGGAGCATTCCAGGCTGATCTCGCCCAGATGCAGTTCGTCCGAGGTGAAGTAGGTGTACGGGGAGTCGTGCAGGTAGAAGCGGCCCACCTCGGGGTCCTTGAAGAGGACCGCACCGCAGCCGTAGGGCTGGAGGCCGTGTTTGTGGGGGTCTACGACCACCGAGTCGCAGTCGGCGATCGCGGCCCACGGCTCCGGGGCGAGGTCGGTGCCGGCCAGGAGGGTGAAGAAGCCTCCGTAGGCGCCGTCCACGTGGACTCGGGCGTCGTAGCGGCGGGTCAGGGCGCGGACCTCGTGGACCGGTTCGATGGCGCCGAGAGCGGTGGTGCCCGGGGTGACCACGACGGTGCCGACCTTGCCCGTTTTGAGGAGGGCTTCGAGGGCGTCGAGGTCCATGCGGCCCCGAGCGTCCGCGGGGACCGAGTGGCCCTCCATCCCCAGGACGCCGCACATCCTGGAGTGGGTGTAGTGGGCCTCTGCCGAGTAGGCGATGCCGCGCCCAGGGTGCAGGGAGCGGGCCACGAAGAGGGCTTCCAGGTTGGCGATGGTGCCGCTGGAGGTCAGGTGGCCGAGGTGCTGGTCGGTGTAGCCGAACATGCGCGCCAGGTCGGAGACGACCTCGCGTTCCATGGTGGCGGTGGCCGGGCCGCCGTCCAGGGCGTGGTTGTTCGGGTTGATCAGCATGGCGCTGAGGTAGCCGACGACGGCCGCGGGGTGCGGGGGCTTGAGCATCTGGCCCGCGTAGCGCGGGTGGAAGAACGGGTAGTTGTCGCGCAGGCGGTCCTGGAGTTCGGCGAGGGCCGAGCCGAAGACCGTCGGGTCCACCTGCAGCGACGAGTGGGGTGTGAAGGTGCCGTAGTCGGCCGTCCACTTGTCGTGGTTGGCCAGGGCCTCGTTCAGCCAGTGTTGAAGATCCACCGCACACCCCACTCGGTCCACGAAATGTTCGAATTTGTACGTTACGGCAGACCCCAGCGGGAAGACGAGCCGTTCGCTTTCACATCACGGGCTGAGACGTCGGGGCGCACGCCGCGGCGGCTGACGACGGCAGTCTGGCCCCGGCGGAGCGGAATCGCGACAGCGGAACCGACTGGCTTGTACTCCAGACGGCGGCCCCAGGCGTCGCGGACGTCGATCTCGCCCTTGATGCCGTGGTCCAGGAGCAGGGGCGCGCCCGCTTCCGAATGGACCTTGACCCAGTCTGTCCGGCCGGACGAACGGGACGCGTCGACCAGGAACGCGCCCTGGGTGCGGAGCGACGAGATCGAGGCATCGGCCCAAGTGGACGACACGGACGGGAAGACGCGGACCGTGTTGTTGTGCGACTGGACCATCATCTCCAGCACGGCCTGGGCGGACATCAACGGCGACTCGATGGCGAGGTTGCCGCCCTCGCGGTAGAAGGTGTTCTCGGTCAGGACGGCGTTCGAGCCCACCTGCTTGCGGTCCAGGAAGTAGCGGAGGAACGAGAGGGCTTCCTCGGGGCGGTTCATGGCCGACGCCATCGCGGACGCGGCGCCGTAGCTGTAGCCCGCCCAGGCCTCCCTGCGCGAGACCCAGTGGTCGAAGGTCTTGTCGATCAAAGAGCGGTGTTCGGGCATGTCGTAGGTGAGTTCGCGCAACGGGTAGAACCAGAGCATGTGCGAGAAGTGGCGGTGCGAGTCGTTCAACGCCACGTCCTTGCCGATCAACGTGCCGTTCGGGCCCTCGGCGTAGGGGACCAGGCGGGTCGCGATGTCGCGCCAGCGCGGGTTGTCCTCGATCGAGAGCAACGTGCGGACGCCCCAGCGGATCAACGACAGGTCGTACGTCGTGTCGGTGGCGTTGGCGTACTCGGGCGACCGGGTCTCCGGCAGGTGCAGCTTGCCGTCGGTGCCCTCGACCAGGAAGCGCGCGTAGTAGTTGACGGCCTTGGTGAGGATCGGGAACAGGACGTCCGAGAGGATCTTGCGGTCCATCGTGTGGCGGTAGCCGAGCCAGACGTTGTGGCACGCCCACAGCAGGTTGCCGGTGTGGTCGTTGGGGGACACGCCGGGGACGCCGCAGTAGCGCGGGCCCGAGCGCAACGTGCGGTCGCCGGGGTGGCAGATCGCGTACGAGTTCCCGTCGCGGTAGGACGGGTTCACGTTGAGCTCGAGGTTGTGCTCGTAGCGCTTCAACGTCGTCGTGACGGCGTCGAGTTCGTGGTGGTTCGAGCCGTTGACCAGCGGGTAGGAGATCTGGACGTTGAGGTTCCACCAGACGGCCGTCCAGCTGTTGCCCTGCTCGGGGAACCACGGTCCCCACTCGGAGATCACCGGGGCGTCGGCGCGGGTGGCGGCGGCCATCTTGTAGAGCTGGAGCCAGTAGAACCGCTGCACGAGCTTGTCCGGCACGGACACCAGCGACTTCGCGAAGTAGGCGTTCCACCAGCGGCGGTGTTGCAGGACCAGCAGTTCGAACGGGAGCGCGAGCGCCTGCCTGACCTCGCGGATCGCGTCGGACGTGTGTGTGTTCGCGGGGTGTGTGTACGCGACGTGCGCGGCGAAACGGCCGTTGCGCGTCTGCCAGGCCGTTGTGTAGCCACCGCCCGCGTGCAACGGCTGGGCGGCGTACGAGACGCCGTTCGCGGTGCCCAGGGTGGGCGCCGGGTTGGCGGTGTAGTCCGCCGGCCTGCGGATCTGCCGGGTCGTCGAGGACTCCAGCGGCTGGAAGTCCCAGGTCGCCTCGCCGCGGACGGACGCGAGGAACGTGCTGCGGTCGTTGTGCACCAGCATCGTGAACGTGGCGGAGCCCTGGGTCGTGGTGACCGAGCCGGTGAGTTCGGCGTTCCACAGGTCGAGGGTCCAGTCGACGGCGGTGATCGCGCCGGCGAACCGCACGGTCAGGTACCCGATCGGCAACCGGGAGAGACCGACGGCGGCCTCCCAGTGCTCGCGCTGGTCCTGGACCTCCGAATAGCTGAGCATCAGCTTCAGCTCGTCGGGCGTGCGGCCCGCGTACACCTGGACGCCGAGGAAACCGTTGGCGAGAAAAGGACTATCGCCCCAATTCGCCGGCAGCCGCTTCCATTCCATGCGAGCGTCCCGGACCACGTCCCGGTGCACGTTGTGACCCGATGTTTCGGGGCTTGCGGAGGCGGTGCCCACCCCGAGTGCGGAAGCCCCCACGGCGGCGCCGGTCCCGTACAAAAACGTTCTGCGCGACAGCTCTGTCACTGTTCGTCCCTCCGTGCCGTGGCGGCGGCGGAACGGATCTAACCGCAAGAGTCATCCGATGACTAGCGCACGCTGTGACGATCGACGCCTTCTTGCCTGCAAATCGTTGTTGCACAGTCCTAGCCATAGCCGACACCGGGCAATTAGCGTCTCGGCCCATGTCACCTGTTGCCATGCACATGAGCGACGGTCTGCTGAACGCCCCGGTGTCCGTCGTCTTCCTCGTCATCGCGGCGGTGGGCGTCGGGTTCGCCCTGATCAAGGCCCGTGCGGATCTCGACGACCGCACCGCGCCGATGGCGGGCCTGGTGGCCACGTTCATCTTCGCCGTCCAGATGATCAACTTCCCGATCCTGCCGGGCGCCTCCGGGCACCTGCTGGGCGGTGCGCTCGCGGCCATCCTGGTCGGCCCGTACGTCGGCGCGCTGTGCGTGACGATCGTGCTCGTCGTGCAGGCGCTGCTGTTCGCGGACGGCGGCCTCACGGCCCTGGGCGCGAACGTCACGAACATGGCGTTGATCGGCACGGCGACCGGATTCCTGGTCGCCGTCGCGCTCCGGAAGTTCGCCCTCAAGGGCAAGGGCGGGCTGGCCGCGGTCGCGTTCATCTCGGCGTTCGTGAACACGGTGGTCGCCGCGACGGGCTTCGTCGTCGAGTACGCGATCGGCGGCGCGGGCGGCGTGGAGATCGGCAAGGTCGCGCTGCTGATGTGGGGGCTGCACGCGTTGATCGGCATCGGTGAGGGCGTGATCACGGCGGCCACCGTCACGTCGGTCGCGTCGATCCGCCCCGACCTCGTCTACCTGCTGAAGGGCAACGCCAAGCCGCTGGAGGTGCGGTCGTGAAGAAGTTCTTCATCGGGTTCGCGTTCGTGTCGCTGCTGATCGCCGGGGTGCTGTCGTACTTCGCGTCCGGCGACCCGGACGGTCTGGACAAGACCGTCGAGGACACCGGCATCGCCGAGCACGCGCAGGAGCACCCGTTCGCGGGCAGCACCTTCGCCGACTACGCGTTCGGCGGCGACGACAGGTTCACCGGACTCGCGGGCGTGCTCGGGGTCGTGGTCGTCCTCGCGCTGTCGTTCGGCCTCTTCTGGTTCCTGCGCAAGAAGTCCGACGCGTAGGTGAGCGGCAGTCACGACGTCCTGCACCACGCCGGCGACTCGCCGGTGCACCGCCTCGCACCCCACGTGAAGATCCTCGTGGCGTTCGCGGCGGTGCTGGGCGTCGTGGCCACGCCGCGCACGTGGTTCCCGTTGTTCGGGATCTACCTGCTGCTGATCGTCGCGGTGTGGGCGGTCGCGCGGGTTCCCGTGCTGTGGTTCGTGAAACGCGCGGTCATCGAGGCGCCGTTCGTGGTGCTCGCGTTCCTGCTGCCGATCTTCGGCACGGACCCGCGCACCGACTTCCTGGGCTTCTCGGTGTCGATCGAGGGCTCGCTGGCGGGCTGGAACATCCTGGTCAAGGGCACGCTCGGCGTGTTGATCAGTCTCACTCTGGCGGCCACCACGGCACCCGGCGACCTGCTGCGCGGGTTGCAGACGTTGCGGGTGCCCGCGCCGCTGATCATGATCGCCACGCTGATGCTGCGTTACGGCGAAGTCGTTGTGGGCGAGGCGAAACGCATGCGCGTCGCCCGCATCTCCCGCGGTGACGACCCGCGGTTCCTGTGGCAGGCGGGCGCGCTCGCCCGGTCGGTCGGCACGTTGTTCATCCGGTCCTACGAACGCGGAGAGAGGGTGCATCTCGCCATGGTGTCGCGCGGCTGGACGGGCAGGCCCTCGGGATCGGCGACGATCGTGCCGGAGACCCCGGCCGCGGCGGCGCTGGAGGTCTCGAAGCTGGCCTTCGCCTACCCGGACGGCCACCAGGCGCTGTTCGGCGTGGACCTGCGGGTCGAGCGCGGCGAACGGGTCGCGGTGCTCGGCCCGAACGGCGCCGGCAAGACCACGTTCGCGTTGCACCTCAACGGAGTGCTCTCCGGTGGCTCCGGCTCGATCTCGGTCGCCGGGCTGGAGGTCGACCGCAAGAACCTGCGCGAGATCCGCCGCCGGGTGGGCCTGGTCTTCCAGGACCCCGACGACCAGCTGTTCTGCCCGACGGTCGCCGAGGACGTGGCGTTCGGGCCGCGCAACTTCGGTCTGTCCGATGTGGACGCACGGGTGGCGGAGGCGTTGCGGTCGGTCGGCATGGAGTCGGTCGCGGACCGCTCGCCGCTGCACCTGTCCGGTGGCCAACGACGCCGCGTGGCGCTGGCGTCCGTGCTGGCCTGCTCGCCGGAGATCCTGGTGCTGGACGAACCGTCCGCGAACCTCGAACCGGTGGCCCGCCGCGAACTCGCCGAACTGCTGCTCTCGTTGGCGCCCACCATGCTCATGGTCACGCACGACCTGCCGTTCGCCCTGCAGATCTGCCCGCGCAGCGTGCTGGTCGACGACGGCGTGGTCGTCGCGGACGGCCCGACGCGCGAGATTCTCGCCGACGCCGAACTCCTCGCGCGGCACCGGCTCGAACTGCCCTACGGCTTCCGGCTCGACTGAAGCCCGGTCAGCACGATCTCCAGCAGCACGGCGGGGTTCGCACCCTCGTGCATGCTCTGGAGCATCCCCTTCATGAGCGCGACCAGGTCCTGCGTCGTGATGTCCGCGCGCACGGCCCCGGCCGCCTGGGCGCGTTCCAGCAGACCGCCGAGCGTCGCGTGCAGGGAGTCGCGCAGTTCGGACGGCACCGCGATCGCGTCGGACATGTCGCGCTTGGCCGCGGCTTCGGCGGCCATCTTCGTGAGGAACGCCGTCAGGTCCGCGCCGGGGTCGCCCGAGGGTGAGGCCGAGGAGATCATCGCCTGCACGCGTGACTCCGTGACGGCCTGGAACAGCGCCTGCTTCGTCGGGAAGTGCCGGTAGACGGTGCCGGGCCCGACGCCCGCCCGTCCGGCGATCTCGTCCAGCGGCACGTCGAAGCCCTGCTCCGCGAACAACTCGCGGGCGGCGGTCAGCACCTTCTCGCGGTTGCGCGCGGCGTCGGCCCTCATCGTTGCCAACCGGGGCGTGCGTTCCGTATCGTCTTAAGCGGGGTCACCGTTCCGATTCTACGAGGGGTCGATCATGACACGCACACCGGCAGAGATCGTGGACCACGTCCGGCGCCAGGTCGCGGGGGAGCAGACGCACGGCTCGTTCGCCGACCTCTTCACCGAGGACGGCGTGATGGCCTACCGCTTCCCGGCGCCGTTCCAGGAACCGGAGGTCAAGGGCAGGGAGGCGATCCGCGCCTACTTCGACCGGATGCGCGGCGCGCGGGTCCGGGAGAAGATCGAGATCCAGGACGTCGAGGCGATCACCAGGCTCACCGACGACCCGGACGTCGTCGTCGCCGAGATCACGCATCGCGGCTGGTCGAAGGTGAAGCAGGACTACTACTCGTTCACCGCCATCGCGATCATCCACTTGCGCGACGGCGAGATCGCCCGGTACGACGACTACATGAACCCGTTGCTGCTGACCGAGCTGCTCGGCGCATGACGTTCGACCTGTCCGCCTGGTGCACCACCGAGCTGGGGAGCGGGCCGGTCGAGGTGTTCTACGAGCGCGTCTCGATCTCGTCGGTCTTCGGGGTGCGCCTGGCGGACGGGCGTTCGGCCTACGTGAAGGCCCGCGCGGACGACGGGCGGGCGGCCTCGTGCCTCGCCGCGCAGAAGTCGTTGGCGGAGCGGGGGTTTCCGTGCCCTCGCCCGCTGACCTCGGTGGTGCGGACCGGTGCTTTGGCGGTGCACGCCGAGGAACCGTTGCCGGGTGGAGAGGTACTCCTGGGCGACACCCCCGAGGTCGCCCAGCAGTACGCCTCCGTCTTCGCCCGGTCGATGGAACTGCTGGCGGACGTCGTCGTGCCGCCGCCGGTGCCCGCGCCCCGCTGGGCCCGGTGGGATCACGACGAACCCGGGGTGTGGCCCGCCATCGACTTCCTCGACGCCCGCGACCAGAGCGTCGTGCCGCCGTTCGTCGTGGAGGCCGCCACGCGGGTGCGCAAGCGGTTGCTGGCCACCGATCTGCCGTGCGTGCTGGGACACGCCGACTTCGAGGCGCAGAACCTCCGCTGGCACGACGGCGAGGTGCTGGCCGTGCACGACTGGGACAGCCTGGCCTGGCAACCGGAGGCCGCCCTGGCAGGCGCGGCCTCCGGAGCGTTCGCCAACGTGTCGCCGCCGTCGTTGGTGCCGGTCGAGAGTTCGGCGGCGTTCCTCGAGACGTACCAACGGGTGCGTGGGCGCGCGTTCTCCGTTGAGGAGATGGAGATCGCGTGGGCGGCGAGCATGTGGACCGCCGTGCACAACGCACGGTGGGAAGTGCTGCACGGCGATCCGACCCCGTCAGGTGACGCTCTGCGTGAGCAAGGCGCCGAACGGCTGCGGCTCGCGAACGCCTAGCAGAACAGCGTCGGCGCCGACGTGGTCGAAGTCAGAGCCTGTCCACCGGGCTGACCGTGGCGCGGCGGCGCCGTTCCGCCAGCACCGCCGACAGGTACGGGTGCGGGTGCGTGTGTTCGACGCGGGGCGAGTGGATCGCCGTGCCCACGTCGTTCGCCAGCCGCGAGCCCAGGTCCCAGCGGGCCTGCTCGGTCAGGTCGCCGTAGCGGCTCAGGTACTGCCGCGTCGCGAGCACCAGCTCGTCCGGCAGCTGCGACAGGTCGAGGCCCGACGCCCACGCGGCGAGCTGCGGCGGCATGACGGCGAGCTTCACCTCCTGGCGCGGCACGCGGGTGTGGATCACGATGGTGCCCGCCAGGTAGTCGCCGACCCGCTTGCCCTGCGGCGAGAACAGCGACACGAACAACGCCGTCGCGCCACCGAAGCCGAGCGCCCAGAAGTCCACGAAGAACCCGCCGAGCGCGCGTACCAGGGCGTGCCGGAAGCGGATCGCGCCGCCGTCGTCGCGCACCACGCGCAGACCCATGACGAGCTTGCCCAGGGACCGCCCGCGCGACAGCGACTCCACCAGCGTCGGATAGCCGATCAGCACGAGCACCGCGAGCGTCAGCGACAGCGCGGTCTGCAGCGCGTCGTCGAACCCGATCGGCGAGATCAGCGATACGAGCACGAGCAGGCCGAACTGCAGGACGAGGTCGAACGCGTACGCGATCGCCCTGCTCGCGAGCTGGGCTACGCGAAGGTCAAGAACTACGGCTTCACCGGTGACTAGGTCCCCCACGCGGATAGTGTGACTCATCGTGGATCTGGACGTGTTCATCGAACGCCACAGCGCGTCGTGGCAGCGGCTCGAAAAGCTCGCGAAGAGGCCGGGCAGGCTGAGCGGCGCCGAGGCCGACGAGCTGATCGAGCTGTACCAACGCGTCACGACGCACCTGTCGCTGGTGCGCAGCCAGACCCCCGACCCGGTCACCGTCGAACGGCTGTCCTCGCTGGTCGCGCTCGCCCGCTCGGCGCTCACCGGCACGCACACGCCGGCGTGGAAGGTGTTCACCCGCTTCTTCACACACCGGCTGCCTGCCGCGATCTACCTCGGCTGGCGCTGGTGGGTACCGGCCGGACTCGCGTTCTACCTGGTCACCGGCATCATCGCGGCGTGGATCGCGTCCAACCCGGACGTGCAGGCCTCCATCGCCGCGCCCGAGGACCTGCGCGAGATGACCAGGGTCGGCGGCGGCTACGAGTCGTACTACTCGAGCGATCCGGCCGGGTCGTTCGCGGCGAAGGTGTGGACCAACAACGCGTGGGTCGCGGCCGCGTGCCTGCTGCTCGGCGTGCTGTTCGCGATTCCGCCGATCTACCTGCTCTTCACCAACGCCCTGAACGTCGCCGTCGGCGTCGGGCTGATGTTCGGCGCGGGCCGCGGTGAGCTGTTCCTCGGCCTGTTGGCACCGCACGGCCTGTTGGAGCTCACGGCCGTGTTCGTCGCCGCGGGAATCGGCATGCGACTGGGCTGGCAGGTGATCGACCCCGGCAAGCGCACCCGTGCCCAGGCACTCGCCGCAGAGGGTCGGTCCGTCGTGGCCGTCGCGCTCGGGCTCGTCGTGGTGCTGCTCGTGGCCGGTGTGCTGGAAGGGTTCGTGACGCCGTCCGGGCTGCCGACGTGGGCGCGGGTGGGCATCGGCGTGGTGGCCGAGGTGCTGTTCCTGCTGTACGTGTTCGTGATCGGGCGGCGGGCCGCGCAGGAGGGCGAGACCGGCGACGTCGACGCGAGCGAACGCGAGGACGTCGTTCCCGTCTCCGTCTAGTGCTGCGTCAGCCAGCCTTCGCCGCGTGTTCGGCGCTCAGCAGGTCACCTCGCGGCACCGGCCCCGCGCCCCGGTACAACCAGTACAGGGACGCGGGGCCGGCACCACGATGCGACCGTCTGAACGCTGAACACGGGGCAAAGGCTGACTGACGCAGCACTAGATGTGATGTCCGGGGACGTTGTTCTGGACGTGATGGCCTGTCGTGAAGACAGGTGAAGGCCTCTGGAGGTGAAGTGGAGCTGTCTAGGAACCGCTTCACACACCGGAGGCCTTCGTGTCCCACCCTAACGCCACGCTGACTCCGCGGACACGGCTGCGGCTCGCGCGTCTGATCGTGGAACAGAACTGGCCCGCGGCCGCCGCGGCGAAGATGTTCATGGTCGCGGAGCGCACCGCCCGCAAGTGGGCCGCCCGTTACCGCGACGAGGGCCAGGCAGGGATGCTCGACCGCAGCTCACGACCACATCACAGCCCGAACCGGACATCCGAGCCGGTCGTGCGGCAGATCGTGGTCCTGCGCTGGCGGCACCGGCTTGGGCCGGTCCAGATCGCCGGCCGGCTGGGACTGGCCGCCTCGACCGTGCACGCCGTGCTGACCCGCTGCCGGATCAACCGCCTATCCCGCATCGACCGCGTCACCGGCGAACCCCTGCGCCGCTACGAACACCCGCATCCAGGCTCGCTGATCCACGTCGACGTCACCAAGTTCGGCAACATCCCCGACGGCGGCGGCCACCGCTTCGTCGGCAGGCAACAAGGCGACCGCAACAAACGAGCCACGCCCGGACTGCCCAAAGGCAAGGACTACAAACCCTTGACCGGCAAAGCCTTCCTGCACACCGTCGTCGACGACCACTCCCGCGTCGCCTACGCCGAGATCCACGCCGACGAACGCGGCGACACCGCGACCGCCGTCCTGCGCCGAGCCGTGGCCTGGTTCCGCGAACACGGAGTCGTCGTCGAACGAGTCCTGTCCGACAACGGCTCCGCCTACCGCTCCTTTGCCTGGCGCGACGCCTGCACCGAGCTCGGCATCACCCCGAAACGCACACGTCCCTATCGGCCACAGACCAACGGCAAAGTCGAACGCTTCCACCGCACCCTGGCCGACGGCTGGGCCTACGCCCGCCACTACCAGTCAGAAACCGAACGACGAGCCGCCCTGCCCGACTGGATCCACTTCTACAATCACCACCGAGCTCACTCCGCCCTCGCAGGCCAGCCGCCCATCACCAGGCTGACCAACCTCCCCGGACATCACAACTAGAGCTTGCCCGCTGCCTTCAACGACAGGTAGCGGTCCGCCAGCGCGCGCGGCAGGTCGTCCGGCAGTGCGTCCACTACGTCGACACCGTGCCGTGCGAGCAACGCGGTGAGACGACGGCGTTCGGCCAACGTGCGTTCCGCAGCAGCAGCCGAGTACACGGCCTCCAGGTCGCCACGACCCGAGGCCATCGCGTGCACGGCCGGGTCGGCCACCGACGCGATCAGCAGGTGGTGCCGGGACGCCAGGACGGGCAGCAACGGCAGCAGGCCGTGCTCGATGGACGGGTCGAGCGTCGTCAGCAGCACGACGAGCGACCGGCGTCCCGCCCGGCGGAGCACCTCGGCGACGGCCGCGCGGGCGTCGAACTCGACCAGTTCGGCTTCCAGCGGTGCCATGGCCTGCACCAAGGTTGGCACCGTCGCGCGCGGCACCGAGGCCCGCACCTTCTGGCTGAACGCCACGAAGTCGACCTGGTCCCGGGCCTGCGCGGCCAAGGCGGACAACAACAACGCGGCGTCCATCGACGTGTCCAGCCGCGGCAGGCCACCGAGTGCGCCGTCCACGCGACCGGCCGACGTGCGGGCCGTGTCGAGCACGATCGTCACCTGACGGTCGCGTTCGGGACGCCACGTGCGCACGACGACGTCCGACGACCGGGCTGACGCACGCCAGTCGATCGACCGCACGTCGTCACCGATCACATACGCGCGCAACGAGTCGAACTCCGTGCCCGCGCCACGGATCAATGACGCCCGACGGCCGTCGAGCTCCCGCAGGCGTTCCAGCAACGGCGGCAAGTGCCGTCGGCTGTGGAACGGCGGCAGCGCGCGCACCGTCCACGGCACCTCGTGCGAACCCTGCCGTGCCGCGATGCCCAACGGCCCCACGGAACGCACGCTCACACGGTCGGCCTTGCGATCGCCGCGACGCACGGGCCGTAGCTCGAACGACGCCGTGCGCGCACCACGAGCGGGCACGTCGATGTCGATGCGGTCCTGAACCACACCGGCGGACGGCGCCCACGCGTCCCGCAGGACGCCCCGCACCCGACGGCCGGGGTTGTGCACGGTCAACTGCACCGTGCACAGCTCACCCGTGCGCACCGAGGTCGAGCCCGCGCGCGAGAACGTCAACGCCTTGACGCTCGCCGCCAACACCAAGTCGACGGCCACACACACGAGCAACACCGCGAGCACGACGAGAATCCCTTGCCACGACGGCAAGAGCAGTCCGACGACGAGTACGCCTACGAGCGCGAGCAGCCCCGCGCGACCCGTGAGCGCCACGTCAGCGCGGCACCTGAACAGCGCCGAGCACGCCGTCCAGCACGCCGTCCGCCGTCACGCCCTCCAGTTCGACCTCCGGGCGCAACTCCAGCCGGTGCCGCAACGCCGGGCGCGCCAACGACTTCACGTCGTCCGGCGTCACGTAGTCACGGCCCGATAGCCACGCCCACGCCCGTGCGGCCGCCAGCAGAGCCGTCGCGCCACGAGGAGACACGCCCAGACGCACGGCCGGGTGCTGACGGGTCGCACGGCACACATCGACGACGTACGCGATCACCTCGGGAGCCACGGTCAGCGCGCGCACCGCCGCCGACCCCGCCTCCAGGTGCGCCGCGCTCGCGACCGGGTTCAACGCCGACAGGTCGCGCGGGTCGAACCCGGACACGTGCCGCGTCAGCACGTCGATCTCGTGCTCCCGCGCGGGCACCGGCATGGTGACCTTGAGCAGGAACCGGTCGAGCTGCGCCTCCGGCAACGGGTAGGTGCCCTCGTACTCGACGGGGTTCTGCGTCGCCACCACGATGAACGGCGACGGCAGCGGCCGCGTCGTGCCGTCGGCGGACACCTGCCGTTCCTCCATGGCCTCCAGCAACGCCGACTGCGTCTTCGGCGGCGTCCGGTTGATCTCGTCCGCCAGCAGCAGGTTCGTGAAGACCGGGCCCTGGCGGAACGAGAACGCGGCGTTGTGCGAGTCGTAGACCAACGACCCCGTCAGGTCGCCGGGCATCAAGTCCGGCGTGAACTGCACACGCGTCGTAGAGAGGTCCAACGCGCGCGCGAGAGCACGCACGAGCAGCGTCTTCGCGACGCCCGGAACGCCCTCCAACAGCACGTGTCCCTTGCACAGCAAAGCGAGGATCAACGACGTCACAGCGGCGTCGTTGCCCACCACGGCCTTGCCGATCTCCGCGCGCAGCGCCACGAGCGCCGTGCGCGCCTCCTCGGTGGTGACCGTCATCCCTTGCGCACCTCGTTCTCCAAAGCGTCCAGATCAGCGGCCAGCGCGACCAACCCCCGGTCGTCCACCGGCCCGTCGTCGTACAGCAGCGCCCGCACCGAGGTGACGGGACGCGAGGTCCTGCGGGCGATCTCCTCGGACGGATCGTCGCCCACCGGCACCCCCAGCAGCGGTGCCAGCCGGTCACGCGCCGCCTGCCGCAGCACCGTCGCCGCGTGCCCCGCGGCGTGCGCCCGGCGGTAGAGCCTGGCCCTGCCCTCCACGGTCTCGGCGGCGCGCACCACGACCGGAAGTCGTTCCGGCACAACGCGACCGAGCCTGCGGGCCCGCCACAGCGCGAGCACCACCGCCGCGATCCCGAGCTGCAGGGCGGCGAACTTCCAGCCGTCCGGGATCAGCTCGGAGAACGACTTCTGCTGCGTGACGTCGGCCTCGGCCGGCTGGTACCAGACCAGCCGTTCGTGCTGGCCCAGCAACGACAACGCGAGCGCCGCGTTGCCCTCCTCGTCGAGGTTGCGGTTCGTGAAGATCCCGCCGTGGCCGAGCATCGTCACCGTGCCGACGCGCGCCAGCGTCGAGTCGTAGCAGCTCTGCTCGCCCTTGTAGACGAGCCCGCCCATGGTCGCCGCCCCGGCCTTCGCCGCGAACGGGCAGCCGGGCTGGCGCGTCTCGACCTCGATCCGCTCCGTCGCGCCGGGAGGAGCGAGCAGCACGGTGGCCGACGCCTCGCGGCTCAGCCGGTCGAGCCGGGCCGGGTCGATCAGGTTCGGCTGCGGCACGAACAACGTCGCACCGTTCACGGAGGACACGTCGCCGGTCAGCTCGACCCGCACCCCGTTCTGCTCCAGCAGCTGGGCGAGCGCGCGGCTGCCGTCGGGCTGGTAGGAACGGGGATCGAGCGCGCCGCCGGGACCGCTGCCGCGCAGCAACGTGATCACGACGGCGGCGAACAGGATGATCACGCCGATCAGCAACGGGCCGCGCGCGGCCGTCCAGATCCGCCCGGCGCCGGGGGACACCGACGTCGTCATCCGCGCACCTTGCCGTCCACGGTCACGAGCTGGTGGTACCCCTCCGCCGTCGCGGGCCTGCCGCCGTACCAGACGTCGTCGAACTGGACGGCGGCGCCGCGCAGGTCACCGGCGAGCGCCGGCAACGCCCGGCCCGCCTCGTGCGCCACCTCGTCCACCGTGCGTCCGGCCCGTGCGTCGAGCACGCCGCGTTGCTCCAATTCGCGCACCACGGCGCGGAAACGTTCGCGCACGGCCTCGGCGAAGTCACCGGACGCCGCTGCTTTCTCGGCGGCGGCGCGGTGTTCTGCCGCTGAGAGGACGGCGGTGCCGAACACCTCACCGTTCTTGCGCAACGCACGGCCCGTGCGTCCGGTGCGGAGCCTGATGATGATGACGATCAGCACCACCACGGCCACGATGATCGTGATCGCGGTGATGCCGCTCATGCCGCCCGCCCCGGCGAACAGCGCGCCGAGGCGTTCGAGGATCCAGTCGAGGGCCCGTTGCAACGGGTTCGGGTCACCGGAGACGTACGCCGGATCGCTGAGCTCCCGAAGCGCCGCTTCCCTCGCCTCGTCGCGGCCGAGATCTACCGGTACGTCAGAGACCGCCATGCCCCGCGGCCCGCTGGAGTTCGATGTCCATGCCCTCGGAGCGCATCCGGCGGTCGACGTAGAGCAGCACGGTCACCGCGGAGGTGAACGGCAGCGTGATCGTCGAGGCGATGATGGCGCCGATGGTCGCGAGGATCAGGTAGCCCGCGTTCAGCACGGCCGTCGGGTCGTCGCCGAAGCCGCCGGAGACCGCGAGACCGATGCCCTCGAACGGCAGGCTGACGATCCAGCTGATCACCCAGCTGACGACGACCGTCAGCAGCAGGATGCCGAACGTGCGCCACCAGGCGTCGTTCGTGAGCTTGCGCGAGCGGCCGAACGCGTCGATCACACCGCAGCGCTCCAGCACCAGCGCGGGCGTGACCAGCGCGAGCATCACCCAGAGGAAGACACCGGGGACGATGCACAGCAGCAGGCCGACGGTGATGATCAGACCGGACAGCAGCGTCGCGCCGAGCAGCGGCAGCAGCCGGGGCTTGAACTCCTCCCACGCCTGCGCGAACGTCACCGGCTTGCCGAGCACCGCGTGGCCCACGACCACGGTGATGAAGCCGGACAGGAAGACCGTGCCGAACAGCGACAGCAGAACGGTGAGCAGCGTGCCGGACAGGAACCCGGTGATCGCGCCGGTGAGCTGGTTCTCGAGCTGCTCCTGCGTGAGCGACGTCGAGTTCGGGTCGAGCGCCGCCATCGAGGTGATGTCGTCGAGGAACGGCAGGCTCACCAGCAGACCGAGGATCTGGGTGACCGCGGCGACCACCGCGGCGGCACCGATGATCAGCTTCGGGTAGGCGCGCATGGTCTTGATGGCGCCGTCGATGATCTCGCCGACGGCCAGCGGGCGCAGCGGGATCACGCCGGGCTTGATCGTCGGCCCGGTCGGCGGCTGGTTGTAGCCGTACGGCGGCTGCTGCCCGTACTGGGGCGGCTGGTTCTGCGGCGGCTGGTTCTGGGGCTGGTCGGGTGAGGACCAGCCGGGCGTTTCGGACATTCTCGGCTACCCCCGGATCTAGTGTGAGCGGCATCCTGCCAGATCAGCCCCACCGGCACTGGTCAACCTGATCACGAAACGAGCTCGGTCCTCGCCCTGGACGGTGTCGTGCGTCGCATGCCCGCGCTGACGCACCTCCTGACGACCTGGGGCTGCTCGCGCATCAGCCGCAACCCGCGTCTGACCAGCGTCGGCACCGGCTTGCGCGCCTCGGCCACGTCCCGGGCGAAGCGCCGCACGAACGTGACGGGCGGACTCGGCGCGAGCACGATGGCGTCCTTCAGCACGCCCGCTTCCTTCGCGCCCTGGACCAGCAGGTCCGCGAACAGGCCCTCCGCGATGAACGCGGGCGCGTCCCCGAGCTCGATCGTCTGCGTGCCGACCGCGCGGTCCTCGCTGATCGAGTAGACGGGAGCCTCGACCCGTCCGGTGTTCGAGAGTTCGATCACGGCCTCGAGTGCCTTGTCCGAGTTCCACGACCTGATGTCGTCCCAGTCGGCCCTGCCGTGCTCGTCGCGGGGGATCAGCGGGTCGTCGCCGTCGCGGTAGAAGTCGTCGAGGCGCAGCACCGGCCAGCCGAGGTGGGCGGCGAGTGTCGACTTGCCTGAGCCGGAGGGTCCGGCAAGCAGCACGGCACGAGGGATGGGCACGGAACGCGATCCTCGCACATGACCTAGTCCCTGCCCGCGTGCCGCTGTCGCCCGACGAGGCGCGCAGGACAGGCGTTAGGCTCGAACGCATGAGCGAAGGTCTGTTCGACGAGGGCCTCTTCGGCGCGACCGACGAGGAGAAGGCCGAGCGCATCGCGGCCAACGCCCCGCTGGCCGTGCGGATGCGTCCGGCCACGCTGGACGAGGTCGTCGGTCAGGACCACCTGCTCGGGCCGGGCGCGCCGCTGCGCCGCCTGGTCGAGGGCGCCACCCCGGCGTCGGTGATGCTCTACGGTCCTCCCGGCACCGGCAAGACGACCCTCGCGACGTTGGTCTCGCGCGCCACCGGCCGTCGTTTCGTGGCGCTGTCGGCGTTGTCCGCGGGCGTGAAGGAGGTGCGGGCCGTCATCGACGAGGCCCGGCGCCGCCTGGTCCGCTCCGGTGAGTCGACCGTGCTGTTCATCGACGAGGTGCACCGCTTCTCCAAGACCCAGCAGGACGCGTTGCTGGGGGCGGTCGAGGACCGGATCGTGCTGCTCGTCGCGGCCACCACGGAGAACCCGTTCTTCTCGGTCGTCTCTCCGTTGCTCTCGCGCTCTCTCGTGTTGCAGCTCAAGTCGTTGACCGACGACGGCGTGCGTGCCGTGATCCAGCGGGCGGTGTCCGACGAACGCGGCCTCGGTGGCTCCGTCGTGCTGGAACCCGACGCCGAGGACCACCTGATCCGCCTGGCCGGTGGCGACGCCCGGCGTTCCCTGACCGCCCTGGAGGCCGCCGCCGACTCCGCGCTCGCGTCGAACGAGGGCGTGATCACGCTGCCCCTGCTGGAGTCCACAGTGGACAAGGCGGCCGTGCGCTACGACCGCGACGGCGACCAGCACTACGACGTGACGTCGGCGTTCATCAAGTCCATCCGCGGCTCCGACGTCGACGCGGCCCTGCACTACCTGGCGCGCATGATCGAGGCGGGCGAGGACCCGCGCTTCATCGCCCGGCGCCTGGTGATCCACGCCAGCGAGGACGTGGGCATGGCCGACCCCACCGCCCTGCAGACGTGCGTCGCCGCCGCCCAGGCCGTGCAACTGATCGGCCTGCCCGAGTGCGCGCTGAACCTGGCCCAGGCCACCATCCACCTGGCCACGGCCCCGAAGTCGAACGCCGTCACCACCGCCATCTACGGCGCCATCGAGGACGTCCGCAAGGGCGCAATCGGTTCCGTGCCGGCACATCTGCGCGACGGCCACTACGCGGGAGCCGCGAAACTCGGCAACGCCCAGGGCTACCGCTACCCGCACGACGTGCCCGAGGGCGTGCTCACGCAGCAGTACGCCCCCGACGACCTGGTGGGCCGCGACTACTACGAGCCGACGTCTCGTGGTGCCGAACGCGCCGTGGCCGAACGCCTGCCGAAGCTGCGCCGGGTCATCCGCGGCGAGTAAAACCGGTTGGCGGCCCGCGCATGATCGAGCCATGGAACTCGTGCCGCACAACCCGGCCGACGGCATCTACGCGACCGGTGGCGACTGGGTGCACGCGATGGAAGTCCGCGGCCCGTCCCGCTTCCTGTTCGTCTCCGGCACCATGGGCCTCGACGCCGCGGGCGACCCCGGCGCCGGCCTCGCCGAGCAACTCGACCTGATCTGGGCCAACCTCCGGCGCGTCCTCGCCTCGGCGGACATGACCGTCGACAACATCGTCCGGCTCACCAGCTACCTGCGTGACGCGTCTTATGCCGAGGCGAACGCTGCGGCGCGGGTGGCGGCTCTCGGGGGTCGCGCGGTGCCGACGACGGCGATCGTGGCGACGACGCTGGTCAGCGACTGGCTCGTGGAGATCGAGGTGATCGCGGCCGGGTAGCGCTGGTCCGTTCGGAGTAGTGTGCGGACGCGCCGGGTGATCTCGAAGAAGCAGGGTGGATGAGGTTTCTCGGATTTCTGTTCGTCTTCTTCGTGATGCCACCGCTCGGCTTTCTGACGGTGGCCACGGTGTGGACCCACCTGGGCGATCAGATCGATCCCGGCCGAGTCAGCAGCACCCTCGTCGGGGTGGCGAGGTCGTGCGAGCGGCAGTACCCGGTCACGCTGACCGGTGGCTTCAAGGCCTGGTACGTCTGCCAGGTCGACGTGAGCGCGAACGGCGGACCCCCGCGCACCATGGAGTCCCGCGGGTTCCTCACCCCGGAGCACATCGGCAAGCCGGTCCCGGTCGGCACCACGCACAACGGCCGGAACCTGGTGTCGAACAAAGACACCTCAAGCACATGCGTCAGCGGGACGACATCGGCCGCGACTAGGTTCGGTGAGGTGACGATCAGAGACGACTTCCTGACCAGCGCCCGCATCGCACTCGACCTGCTGCGCCACGACCAGGTCGCCAAGCACTGGGACGAGCCGAGCGCGCTGCCGGAGTTCGGGGTCAGCGGCCTTGCCGGACACCTTGCGTACCAGGCGTTGCCGCTGCCGGGCATGATCGAGGCACCGCAGGGCGACGAGCCGGTCGTGTCGCTGATGGAGCACTACGAGCGTGCCAAGTGGACCGACCTGGACGTCGACTCCGAGTTCCACACGCGGATCCGCGCGGGCGGCGAGAAGCTCGCGGCCGAAGGCCAGGCCGATCTGTGCAAGAGGTCCGAGGAAACGCTCGACACCCTCGAAGAACTGTTGCCCGCCAGCGAGAACCGCGGCGTGCGGATGCCGCACTGGGGGCCGTGGGCGGTGCCGCTGGACGAGTACCTGGTCAGCCGCCTGATGGAGTTCGTCGTGCACAGCGACGACCTCGCGGTGAGCGTCGGCGTCGACACGCCGGAGTTTCCCAAGCAAGTCAACGAGACCGTCATCGACCTGCTGACCCGCATGGCGCTCAACAAGCACCAGGCGATCGACGTGGTGCGCGCGCTCAGCCGCAAGGAACGCGCACCGCGGGACATCACCGCGTTCTAGTGGCGCGTCTCGGAACGTCGGCGAGGTAATCCACGCTCAGCAGGGCGCCTCGCGGCTGTCTGACCGCGAATTCCCCCGGCAACGTTCCGAGCCACACCACTAACGACGGCGCACCATCAGCAGTGCGACCTTGCCTGGCAGCACGACCTCGTCCAGCGCCCGGAAGCCGCCCGCTTCGAACGACCTGATGGCGCGCGTGTTGGTCACGTCCGGTTCCAGCACCACGCGCGTGCAGTGCGGATCGGCCTCGAACAGGGCGTCGGTGAGCCGGGGGAGCAGGGCGCGCACGAGGCCGCGGTCGGTCATCGCGAGATCGCCGACCGCGACGCTGAGGCCGATGTCGTGCGGACGTGCGGAGTACCCGGAAGCGACGGCGTGCCGGGCCGCGCGGTAGACCTCGGCGAAGATGACCGGGCGGCCGTGCCAGCTGATCAGCAACGGCCGCACGTCGTCGCCCGCCAGCTGCGCGCGCAACGTCTGCTCCCACTGCGCCAGCGTCCACGCCTGCCGCCGGAACGCCGCCACGTGCGGAGCCGAGTTCCAGCGGTGGACCAGGTGCAGGTCGTAGCCGTCCGGACGGGCCGGGCGCGCGCTCCAGGGCATCGGCAGCACGGGCACCGGGGGCGGCCCGGCGGTGACCTGTGGCCGGTAGGAGTCCAGGTGCGTCACCGGGTTCACGAGGCCTCCTGCACGGTCGAACTTAGGGTTGCCTAACTCCACGCGGTGCAGGGCCGGGTGTCAAGCCCTGTGTGACGGGTATTTCACAGGCCGTGACGACCACGCGTCAATGAGCTGTCCCGTACGTTCTGGTAAATGCAGGAAACCCAGCGCGAACCCGTTCCCAGGACCGACACCGGCGAACTCGACACCGCGCGAGCGTTCCTGGACTTCCAGCGCCACTGCGTGCTCAAGAAGGCGGACGGGCTCAGCGAAGAGCAACTGCGCCACTCGCCCGTCGCGAGCGGCACCTCGATCCTCGGGCTGGTTCAGCACCTGGCCGGAGCGGAGCGCTTCTGGTTCGCGCACACCGTCGACGGCGGCGCCGAGCCCGCGGACGACGTCCTGAGCATGACCGTGCCGCCCGGCCTGGCCGCGGCCGAGGTGATCGACGACTACCGCGCCGCGATCGCCGTCAGCGACGAGGTGATCGAGCGCGGCGGGAACGCCGAGGCGCTCACGGTCGTCCCGATCGACGGCCACCCGAAGACGCTGCGGTGGGTGCTCGCGCACATGACCGCCGAGACCGCCCGGCACGCCGGCCACGCCGACGTCATCCGCGAGCAGATCGACGGCGCCACAGGTCGTTGAAGATCAACAAATGATGCCCCCCAAGTGGGTGTCGGACCCACCCGGTAATCTCACCCGCAACCAAGCCCGCACGCCTGTTCACCAGGAGGATCTGTGTCGCCAGGGTGGCTCGCCGCCGGTGCAGCCGTTTTGCTCGCGCTCGTGGTGCTGTTCGTGGGGATCAAGGCGGCGCGGTTCTTCGAAGAAGCGACCAAAGCGATGCAGAAGGCGCAGGAGAACGCGGACCCGCTGTTCACCGAGGCCAACACGACGCTGACGCACGTCAACACGCAGCTCGAACGCGTCGACGGCATCACCGCCAACGCGCGCGCCGTGACGGGCAACGTCTCCGCGCTCACCAGCCTGTTCACCGCCACTCTCGGCGGTCCGCTGGTCAAGGCCGCCGCGCTGTCCTACGGCGTGAGCAAGGCCGTCAAGGCCCGCCGCAAGGCCGTCGAGCAGCCCAACAAGCACGCCAAGCGCCGTCCCAGGCGAGGTGCGAAGTGAGCCGCCTCTTCTGGTTCGGACTGGGTGCCGCGGCAGGCCTCTTCGTCGCGAAGAAGGCCGCCGAGGTGACAAAGCAGGCGACCCCTGCCGGCATCGGCGCTAACGTGGGCGAAGGCCTGCGCGAACTCGCCGGCGCACTCGGGTCCTTCGGGGCCGAGGTGCGCGCGGGAATGGCCGAACGGGAACAGGAGTTGCAAGACACCGTGGAACGTCAGACGGGATTCACGCCAGGGCGTCGAGCGCCCAGGGCGAACGGAAAGCACTAATCCACCGTTCGCCCCACACGCGTGCCCTGACAACTTCCCGTTAGAAACGTAGGAACTCCCGTGCAGACCCACGAGATCATCAAGCGCTTCCGCGAGCACTTCGAGAACGCCGGCCACAAGTACATTCCCAGCGCCTCGCTCCTGCTCGACGACCCCAACCTGCTGTTCGTCAACGCCGGCATGGTGCCGTTCAAGCCGTACTTCCTCGGCGAGGCCCCGCCGCCCGCCCCGCGGATGACGAGCATCCAGAAGTGCGTGCGCACCCCCGACATCGACGAGGTCGGCAAGACCACGCGCCACCTGACGTTCTTCCAGATGGCCGGCAACTTCTCGCTCGGCGACTACTTCAAGGAAGACGCCATCCGGCTCGCCTGGGAGCTGATCACCAAGTCCCAGGACGACGGTGGCTACGGCTTCGACCCCGAGCGCATCTGGGTCACCGTCTACGAGACCGACGACGAGGCCATCGAGCTCTGGCAGAAGGTCGCCGGCATGCCGCTGGAGCGCATCCAGCGCCGCGGCGTCGAGGACAACTTCTGGTCGATGGGCGTCCCCGGCCCGTGCGGCCCGTGCTCGGAGATCTACTACGACCGCGGTCCCGAGTTCGGCAAGGAGGGCGGGCCGATCGTCGACGAGGACAGGTACCTCGAGATCTGGAACCTCGTCTTCATGCAGAACATCCGCGGCGAGGGTGGTGCCAAGAAGGACTACCCGGTCATCGGTGAGCTGCCGTCGAAGAACATCGACACCGGCATGGGCGTCGAGCGCGTCGCCTACCTGCTGCAGGGCGTCGACAACGTCTACGAGACCGACCTGGTCCGCGCCGTCATCAACAAGGCCGAGGAGCTCTCCGGCCGCAAGTACGGCGCCAACGAGACCGATGACGTCCGCTTCCGCGTCATCGCCGACCACGCCCGCAGCGGTGTGCTCCTGGTCGGCGACGGCGTCACGCCCGGCAACGAGGCCCGCGGCTATGTGCTGCGCCGCCTGCTGCGCCGCATCATCCGCAGCAGCCGCCTGCTCGGCGTCACCGAGCCGGTGCTCCAGACGTTCGCCGAGGTCGTCCGCGACTCGATGGGCGAGGCCTACCCCGAGCTGGTCACCGGGTTCGCCCGCATCCAGCAGGTGCTCAAGGCCGAGGAGGACACGTTCCTGCGCACGCTCGACGCCGGGTCGCGGATCTTCGAGGGTGCCGCCGCCGAGGTGAAGTCCGACGGCCGCGCCACGCTGCCCGGTGACAAGGCCTTCCAGCTGCACGACACGTACGGCTTCCCGATCGACCTGACGCTGGAGATGGCCTCCGAGGCCGGCCTGTCCGTGGACGAGGACGGGTTCCGCAAGCTGATGGCCGAGCAGCGCGCCCGCGCCAAGGCCGACGCCGCCGGCAAGAAGACCGGCCACGGCGACCAGAGCGTGTACCGCGAGCTGCTGGAGCAGGGCCCGACCGAGTTCACCGGCTACACCGAGCTGAGCTCCGAGGCCACCCTGCGCGGCATCGTGCTCAACGGCCAGCGGGTCAAGAGCGCCAAGGAAGGCGACATCGTCGAGGTCGTCCTCGACCGCACGCCGCTCTACGCCGAGTCCGGTGGCCAGGAGTCCGACGCCGGCACCATCGTCACGGCCAACGCCGAGCTCGAAGTGCTCGACGTGCAGAAGGTCGCCCGCAAGCTGTGGGTGCACCAGGTCCGCGTCACCTCCGGCGAGATCAGCGAGGGCGAGCACGTCGAGGCCCGCGTCGACCAGGAGTGGCGCACCGGCGCCCGCCAGGGCCACTCGGGCACGCACGTCGTGCACGCCGCCCTGCGCCATGTGCTCGGCCCGTCTGCCCTGCAGAGCGGTTCGTACAACAAGCCCGGCTACCTGCGGCTCGACTTCGCCTGGACCGGTGGCCTGTCCGCCGAGGCCAAGAGCGAGATCGAGGAGGTCTCGAACCTCGCCGTGCGCCGCGACCTGCCGGTCAGCATCGTCTACACGGACATGGCCGGTGCCCAGGAGCTGGGTGCCGTCGCCCTGTTCGGCGAGACCTACGACGAGACCGTCCGCGTCATCGAGATCGGTGGCGAGTGGTCTCGTGAGCTCTGCGGTGGCACGCACGTCGAGCACTCGTCGCAGATCGGCGCCATCACGCTGCTCGGCGAGTCTTCGGTGGGTTCCGGCGTGCGCCGCCTGGAGGCCTACGTCGGCATCGAGGCCATGCGGTTCCTGGCCAAGGAACGCGCCATCGTGCAGAACCTCTCCGACATGCTCAAGGTCGGTTCCGAGGGCCTGCCCGAGCGGATCGAGTCGCTGGTCGAGCGCCTGAAGGTCGCCGAGAAGGAGCTGGAGAAGGTCCGCGCCGCCGAGCTGCTCGGCAACGCCGGTGCCCTCGCCGACAAGGCCCTGGACATCCGCGGCCTGTCGCTCGTGGCCCTGGGCCTCGAGGGCGTGTCGGGCAACGACCTGCGCACCCTCGGTGGCGAGGTCCGCAACCGCCTGGGCACCAAGCCTGGTGTGGTGGCCCTGTTCTCGGTCGACGGCGACAAGGTCAGCTTCGTGGTGGCCACCACGGCCGCCGCCCGCGACCTGGGGCTCGCCGCCGGCAAGCTCGTCCCGATGTTCGGTCCGGCCATCTCCGCCAAGGGCGGCGGCAAGCCGGACCTGGCCCAGGGTGGCGGCACCAACCCGTCCGGTGTCACCGAGGCCATCACGGCCCTGACCAACGAACTGGACAAGGTGCTTGAGCAGCGCTGATGTTCCTGGTGTCGACGATCCGGGCCTCGGTAGGAGGCTCGGCGTCGACGTCGGATCGGTTCGCGTGGGGGTGTCCTTAAGTGATCCGAGCCCGTTCCTGGCGACCCCGCTCGTCACCCTGAAACGCGACGAGAAGAGCGGCTCGGACCTCACGGAACTCGTACGTCTCATCGCCGAACATGACGTGGTCGAGGTCGTGGTCGGTCTGCCGAAGACACTGGCAGGAAGGCACGGCCCCGCAGCCGAGGCGGCGACGGCGTACGCTGCCGCCTTGGCCGGGCGCATCGCCCCGGTGCCGGTGCGGCTCTCCGACGAACGTCTGACGACGGTCGTGGTGAGCCGGGTACTGGCACAGCGCGGTGTGAAGGGCAAGAAACAGCGTGCCGTGGTCGACCAGGCCGCTGCTGTCGAGATCCTGCAATCTTGGCTGGACGCACGGGCACGTTCGGTGTCCGCCCGAAAGGACGAGGCGTGAGCGGCGACGATCTCGGGTTGTTCACCGACCCCGACGTGGACGAGCGAAGGCCGGTCAGGAAGCGCGACCGCGAGCGGGACAACGCGCGCGCCAAGGCCAAGAAGCGCAAGAAGACGGTCCTGTGGCTGGTCGTCGCGCTGGTCCTCGCCGTCGGCATGGGCGGCGCGTACTACGGCTACCGGGAACTGCGCGGCATCGGGTCGTTCGATGACTTCGCGGGCACCGGCGAGGCCGACACGATCGTCGAGGTCGGTGACGGCGACGTGGTCAGCAAGATCGCGTCGACGCTGTACGAGAACGGCGTCACCGCCTCCGCGCGCGCGTTCATCGAGGCCAGCAAGACCGACGCCCGCGTGACGTCGATCCAGCCCGGCTTCTACCTGATGAAGACGAAGATGTCCGGCCAGAGCGCCGTGGCCAAGATGATCGACCCGAAGACGCGCGTCCCGGCCGTGCAGTTCGTCGGTGGCATCAAGCTCACCGACATCCAGGCCAACGGCAAGACCGTCCCGGGCATCTACTCCCAGCTCGCCGCCGCGAGCTGCACGGAGAAGGACGGCCAGAAGGTCTGCCTGACCGGCGACGAGATCAAGGCCGCAGCCGAGCAGACCGACCCGGTCGCCCTGGGCGTGCCGGACTGGGCGCTCGCCGACGTGAAGGCCGCCGAACCGCAGTTCCGCCTCGAAGGCCTGATCATGCGCGGCGTGTACCAGGTCAAGCCGGGCGTGACCGCGGTCGAACTGCTGCGCAGCGTCATCGTGGCCTCCGCGCAGAAGCTCCAGGGCGCGGGCATCCCCGGCGGCACCCTGAACACCGGCTTCCGGCCGTACGAGGTGCTCGTCATCGCCTCGCTGATCGAGAAGGAAGCGATCGAGAAGGACTTCGGCAAGGTCTCGCAGGTCATCTACAACCGGATGGCCGAGCCCATGGACCTGCAGTTCGACTCGACCATCAACTACCGCAACAACCAGCCGCACATCCGCACGTCCGACGCGGACCGCAACGCGGACCAGCCGTACAACACCTACAACCGCAAGGGCCTGACGCCGACCCCCATCGGCTCGCCCTCGCAGCAGGCCGTGGCCGCCGCCATCAAGCCCGACGGCGGCGAGGCCGGCAACAAGATCATGTACTTCGTGAAGTGCCAGAAGGACGGCACTTCGTGCTTCTCGAACACCTACCCGGAGCACCAGGCGAAGGACCAGAAGGCACAGCAGGAGGGCGTCTACTAGTGGTGCTGCGGAAGGCGGCGGTGATCGGCTCGCCGATCGAGCACTCGCTCTCACCCGTCCTGCACAACGCCGCGTACGCCGCACTGGGCCTCGACTGGGACTACACCCGCCTGGAGTGTTCCGAGGCGGACGTGCCGGCCCTGGTGTCCGGCCTCGGCCCGGAGTGGGTGGGCCTGTCCTGCACGATGCCCACGAAACGAGCCGCGCTGGCGTTCGCGTCCGTCGTGACCCCGCGCGCCTCGGCCGTGGGCGCGGCGAACACCCTGGTACGCAACGGTTCCGACTGGCACGCCGACTGCACCGACGTCGACGGCGTCGTGGGCGCCTTGCGGGAGAAGGGTTTCTCCGAAGGCGCGAACGGCGTGGTGCTCGGCGCGGGCGGCACCGCCACCGCCGCGTTGGCGGGCCTCGCGGACCTGGGCGTGAAGACGGTTTCGTTGGTGGTGCGCGATCCCGCGCGCGCGGGCGAGGCGTTGGAGACCGCCGCTCGGGTCGGCGTCGAGGTCGAGGTCCTCGAACTGTCCTCAGTGGACCTTCCGCTGCTGTGCGGCGCGTCGGACGTCGTGGTCTCCACCGTGCCCGCCGAGGCCACCGTCCCTCTGGCCGCCGCGCTGGCCCGCGCACCGTACGTGCTGGACGTGATCTACCACCCGTGGCCGACCCCGGTCGCCGCGGCCGTCCAGGAGTCCGGCGCGAGGCTCGCGACGGGCCTGGACATGTTGCTGCACCAGGCTTTCGGGCAGGTGGAGCAGTTCACCGGCAAGCCCGCGCCGCAGGACGTCATGCGCCGTGCGCTGGACGCCGCCCTGGCCGCCCGCGCGTAACTTTCGGCCTGATCCCGCGCTGTTCGATACCGGCACGCGCCGACGATGTGATTGTCTGCGCGTGACTCGTTTGACTGCGGACGATGTGCCACTCGCCCGCGGTCAACGCATGCCGGTGTTCTGCGGGAGAACCGGCAGGTGGGGCGCACGGGTGTGCCTGCCGAGGGCTCCGCTTGGGCGCGTGGGCCTACCGGCTTCGGCACCACGGCCGCCGGTGCGCCCCTCCACTTCCTACGATTGCCCGCATGGAGTTCCCCGGTCTCGGCACCCTGACCGAAGACGACTGCGACGGCCTGGTCAGCGCACCCGTCCACGTCCCCGTGCTGAGCGGCACGCTGCGCTTCCACGTCGACGGCTACCAGGACGACCCGGCGCCGCACGAGTTCCACGCCGCCGTCAAGGTGTTCCTGGCCCTCGACCACAAGGCCCTGGAAGCGGCCTCAACGGCGGTCTTCGACTACTACCGGCACATGGGCGAGATCTTCGGCGACGAGCTGGACGACTTCCCGCGCATCGCCGGACCGGACCAGGTCTGGGACCACGTCACGTTGACCGGCCACGAGGTGACCGTCAGCCGCGGCGCCGCGGACGGCGACCCGGTGTTCGTGTCCGTCGAGGCTGAGTGCGAGTGGGAGGTCGAGCACGGCCTGCAGGTCGTGTTCCGCGAAGGCGCGCGCATCACCAAGGTCGGCCCGTACGACGGGCACCTCACGAACGACGAAGACGTGCTGTACGAACGGTTTTAGACCCTGTCCTGCAAGTCCGTCGGCCGCGCCTGTCACCGGACGGACTTGCAGGACAGGGCCTAAGGACAGAAGTCGGACGGCAGGGCCAGCGTGGGGGAGAGCTCCACCTTGTTCGCCTGGGCCGTGCAGTAGACCTGGAACAGCGTCCACTTGCTCGCCTGCTGGTACACCTCGTCCGGCATCAGCACGAGGTTCAGCACCGGCAGCGCCTTCGCCGTCGTCTGCGGCACCTCGGTCCGCAGCCCCTGCTTCTTCTCGTCCTCGGTCGGCCCGGCCAGCAGCAGGTTCAGCGCGGTCGTGCCGTCGACGAGGCCGGTGTAGTCGCGGCTGCGGCGTGCCAGGCCGTCGCCCTCGGCGTTGACGAGGTAGATGGTCAGCGAGTGCGACGAGACGGTCGGCCCCTCGCCGCCGGTCAGCACGGGGGTCGGGCGGATGCCGCACGACGTGAGCGTCACGAGGGCAAGCGCAACGTGAAGACCGCTCCGCCACCGGGGGCGTTGGCCGCCTCGATGGAGCCGCCGTGCAGGCGTGCGTTCTCCCATGCGATCGCCAATCCCAGCCCGCTGCCCTCGGAACGGGAGCGGGCCGTGTCTGCCTTGTAGAAGCGGTCGAAGATGTGGGGGAGGGCGTCGGCGGGGACGCCGGGGCCGTTGTCGGCGACCTCGACGACACCGGGCCGCACGGTCACCCGCACCGGCACGCCGCCGTGTTTCAAAGCGTTGCCGACGAGGTTCGCCACGATGACGTCGAGGCGGCGGCGGTCCACCCGCACCGCCACGCCCTCGGGCAGCGACGCCTCGACCGAGTCGGTCCAGCCGCGGGCGGCCAGGGTGTCGCGGACTGCGGTGCCGAGGTCCCAGTCGTCCAGTTCGAGGAGGTTGCGGCCCTCGTCGAAGCGGGAGATCTCCATCAGGTCGTTGACCAGGCGGGTGAGCTTGCGGGTCTCGGCGGAGACCAGGCGGGCCGCCACGGCGGTGTCGGGCGGCAGCGTGCCGGCGTCCTCGTCCAGCACCCCGGTCACGGCGTTCATGGCCGTCAGCGGCGTGCGAAGTTCGTGCGACACGTCCGCGACGAACCGGCGGGAGGCGGCCTGCGAGGCCTCCAGTTGCTCGGCCGCGCGGTTGAACGTGCGGGCTAGGTCCGCGAGCTCGTCGGAGCCCCGTTCGTCCACCCTGGTGTCCAGACGGCCCGATCCCAGCGCACGGGCGGCGGCGCCCAGCCGGCGGACGGGCCGCAGCACGCCTCGTGCGGTGAACAACGCCAGACCCAGCGCCAACGGCACGACGAGGCTCACGCCCACCCACGCGGCGGTGGAGAAGCTGTCGATGGCGGTCTGCGTGCCGGTCAGCTCGGTGACCGCCCACACCTCGACGCCGGTGGGGGTGCCGTCGGCGCGCAGCATCGGGATGCCGACCACGACGTACGGGGTGATCATGTCGGTGCGCCGCTGCCACAGGATCTTGTTGCTGGTCTTGAGCATCTCGCGCATCTCGGCGGGGATGAACGACGGCGTGGGCCCGGTGCCCGAGCGCAGGTCCCCGTACAGGACGACCGACGAGCCGCGCAGATAGCCGGCGAACGCGTCGAGGTCGCGCTGCGTCGGCGGCACGCTCAGCTGATGCGCGTACTCGCGGACGTTCGCCACCAGCGGGTTCATGAAGCCGTCCTGCGCGTCCTCCAGCAGCAACGTGCGGGCCGTCGCGTAGGAGGCACCCGCCGCGCCGACCGCGCCCAGGACCGTCAGCAGCAGGAACGCCGCCATCAGCCGCGGGCGCAGGCCGCGCAGCAACGACCTCATCGCGGGCCGAAGCGGTAACCGAAGCCGCGCACGGTGTGCACGTAGCCCGGTTCGGCGGGCACGTCCTCGATCTTCGCGCGCAACCGCTGCACGCACGCGTCGACCAGCCGCGAGTCGCCGAGGTAGTCGTGCTCCCACACCGCTTCGAGGATCTGCTGGCGGGTCAGCACGCGGCCGGGCGTGCGGGACAGTTCGAGCAGCAGCTTGAGCTCGGTCGGGGTCAGCGCGACCTTCACGTCGTTCTTGAGCACCTGAAGTCCTGCCCGATCGATCAGCAGCGACCCGTGCCGTTCGACCGACGACGGCTCCGAGATCGTCCGCCGCAGCACCGCCCGGATGCGGGCCTCCAGCACGCGGGGTTCGACGGGCTTGACCACGTAGTCGTCCGCGCCCGCCTCCAGGCCCGCCACCACGTCGAAGTCGTCGCCGCGGGCGGTCAGCATGATGATCGGCACCTCGGCGTGCGACCGCATCCGGCGGCACGTCTCGAAGCCGTCGATCCCCGGCAGCATGATGTCGAGGACCACAATGTCGGGGCGGGACTCGCGCAGTTGCTCGACGCCTTCCTCACCTGTCGGCGCCGCGCGGACCTCGTGTCCCTGCCGGCGCAACGCCAGTCCGAGTCCTTCACGCACCGAGGGGTCGTCCTCCACCAGCAAGACCATCGCCACGAGATCCATTATCGGCAGGAGACGGCGGGGTCGCCCGTTCTGTAGCGGAACCATGACATGGTGTGGACGTTCCCATGGAGCGGCTCGCGGAATCTCGAACTCATGGCCGGAAGCTTGCTGGGATTCCTCTTCACGTACTTCGCGCTGGTGTGGACGTCGTTCGGGCAGAAGGCGGAGAACGCGGAATTCCCTCCAACCCCGTATGAGCCAGTGACAGCCTGAGCGCCACTTTGGACAGACGGAAGGCCCCGTTTCTCCTTGGCAGAAACGGGGCCTTGTGCTTGAGGGGGCTAGACGTTGGCCCGGTCATGGTCGGGACGCTCTTCGCGCGGGAGGGTCTCGGCGAAGGCTGCGAGGACCGGGATGAGCTTCTCGTTCAGCGGGAGGAGTCCGCGCATCGTGGCGGAGAGCCGGTCGTAGCGCTCATAGCGCGCTTCGGCGGTGGCATCATCGGCGAGGAGATCCGCGACGATCGTGTCCAGCTCGGCTCCGTAGCCGTACAGCTCGGAAGTGGCACTGGTGAGCGTGTGCGTCGTCGTGGAACTGGCCTCGTCCGGCGTCCTGTCCAGCTCGTCGAAGGCGACGTTGCACGCGCGGTGGTACGCGGTCGTCCAGCCGTCGTTGAGCAGCGCGAGCGCGTCGCCGGTCTGGCGGGTCTCGGGGAACTCGATGCGGGCGACGGCCCGAAGGGCCGCGCGGAGCTGGGCGGGCGTGGCCTTGTCGACGGCCTCGGCGAACTCGGGATCAATCTCGGTGGGCACGTGCCTCTCCTCCTGGCGGGACTTCCAGGCGAGATGCTACCGAAAACTCTCGGTGGCTCGAAGTGTTTGTCCGGGCGCGGCGGAAGGTCGTAACCCCACCAGGAGTGGGGATCTGATGCCTCTGTGCCAATAACTCCTATGAAGAGCGTTTACACATAGGTAGTAATAGAGCAAGAGCCCTGGAAGCCCACTCCCAGTGGGGTTCGGTCAGGGCCGCGAACGCAAAAAAGGCCCCCGTTCTCACAGTGGAGAACGGGGGCCTTGCGGTCAGTAACCCATCTGGAGATGCCACTCCGCGTGGTAGTCGGTCCGGTCCGCGGTGACCGGTGAGCCGCACCTGGAGCAGACGAGGAGCGGGACGCCGTCGGGGATCGGCAGGAACGTCACGGCGACCGGTGCGGCCGGCGAGGCCTCGGCCGTCTGCCCCGGTGCGGTGCCTCGACGGCGGGAGGCTACGAGTTCCTCGTGGAAGCGGCTCACACGGTCACCTCCAGGGCGAGCCTCAAGGGCTGGTCGTTGGACTCGCGGACGAGGGCGTAGGGCGACGTGAGCGGGCCGATGCGGATTCCGCTGGGGACGGCGTCGAGGATGAGGCCGAAGCGCTGCTCTACCTCGGCGATGGCCTTGACGAACGCGGCGGCCTTGCGGGCCTCGTCGGGGTCGAGCGTCTGGAGCTGGATCACTGGAACCATCCTCGAGAGTGGGGCCCAGGCAGGGAAGCGGGCATGTAAACGACTCCGCCGGGGGTGTAGGTCGGTTCCTCGGTGGGCCAGGAGGGCCGCACGTCGGCGGCCAGGTCCTCGGCCTCGACGTCGAAGAGGACCGCCGTGGCGACGACGGCGGCCCTCTCGATCGGCATGAGCTGGTCCAGGGCGGTCACGTGAAGTCCCCAGTGTGGATAAGGCTGTGGATACGTCCGGCGGTGTCGGCGAGAGCCTGGGCTCCGGCGAGCCGCTCGCCGTCGAGGCCGCGAGGCGTGAAGAACGCTCCGCGCTTGGCCTGGTCCTCCAGGAAGTCGGCCAGTGCGCGGAGCCTGGAGACGGGAATGGTCCGCTCTTCGCGGACTTCCTCCATGTCGACCCAGTTGCCGGGGACGGAGTCGACCTCGTCGCCGGGAGCGTCACCGTCGGCGACCTCGTAGAGCGGGCCGTCCTCGCCGTCGTACTGGATGCGGAGGGCGTCGGAGTCGGGGTCCTTCCAGATACGGACGCTCATCGGATCAACCCGTTTCGCTGGTAGAGGAACAGCAGGTAGGCGGCCTGCCAGGGCTGGAGCTGGAAGCCCGCCGAGGGCGGGTGGGCCGCCAACCAGTCCTGGACGGCGGACACGGTGACAGCGGGCTCGGGGTGCGCGAGGTCGCATCCGACGTCTGCGCACCCGAGGTCGGGGTGGGCCTGGACGTGGCCGACCGAGCAGCACGCCTCGCAGTGGCCGGGGTCGCCGACGGACTGGCGCTCGGAGCAGCTCCCCGCGAAGCGGTGCGGGAACTGGCGGTAGGGGTAGCGGGTCACGTGTCGCTCCACTTCGTTCGCGCGCGGAGGCCCTCGATCCAGCGGCGGATGTCGCGGCGGGTGTGGCTCTGCCAGAGGGCGATGGAGAAGCCGCGTGCGGCGAGGTCGTCGAGGGCCTCCTGGGCGAAGTCCTGGCGGCCCGCTTCGTAGGCGGCTTCGAGGGCCTCGTAGATGACCGTGCGGCCGAAGCGGCGGGGCCAGATCAACGCGAGGCGAGCGCGGCCGAGGCGCGGGGGCTGGTCATCCACTGGTGTGGGCCTCCCAGTCCGCGCGTGCCTCGGCCTCGTCGAGGAAGCCGTGGTCGGACATGCCGCAGGTGCACTCCCAGTCGACGAGCGGGAGTCCGGTGGTGGTGTTCTTCGACCCCTCCCAGGGCGAGAACGTGGCGGCGTGGCCGTCGGCGGTGGCGACGTGGTCCTTCACGTCCGCCGACCACGCCGAGGTGACCGCGTGGAGGTCGTCGAGCGCGGCGAGGAGCGTGGCGGGCTCCGGTGCGGCGAGGGTCTGGAAGAGCGCGGCGAGGACGTGGTCAGCCCACGTGTTCACGCCAGCCTCGACGCGGTCGCCGAGGATGCGCTGGGCCTCCTGGGCTGGAGCCGTCCATTCGAGGCCGGTGCCGTTCCGGCGGGGAGTCGGCTTGGTCGCTTCGGTCATGCACGGGACGTCTGCGAGATCGGCAAAGTCTGCTCACGCGAGTTGGCCCCGCCCTTCGACGAGGGCGGGGCCGGTGGTTCAGGCGATTCCCGAGGCGGCGGCCAGCACGGCGCGAGCGAGTGCCGGAGGGACGGCGTTGCCGATCTGCTGGAAGATCTTCGTCTGGTTGCCCTGCCACGGGTGGCCCGGCGGGAACGACTGGAGGACGGCGGCCTCGTCCATCGAGATCCGGGCGATTCCAGTCCCGTTGTCGACCCAGCGGCCCGCGTCCTTTTCGGCGTAGATCTGCTTGCGTGCGCCGGAGCCGCCGACCTTCTCGCGGTCGGGGCCGCCCGTGATGCCGGAGGCGATCGTCGGGTAGGGCCGGTGGGTCAGTCCCCAGCCGAGCGCGTCGGCCATGCTCCGCCATGGGAGGAGGGCGGGGTCGCCGTCGGCCTGGGCGACGTTCTTCTTGTAGGGCCGGTGAGTCGGGGCCGGGAGCGCCACGCCTCCGTGTAAACGGGCTACGAGGAAGGCGCGCTTGCGGACCTGGGGAACGCCGTACTCCTCGGAGGAGAGCTTGCCGGTTGCGACGGTGTAGCCCTCACGCCGGAACGTCTCGGCCATGTACTCCCAGACGGGCAGCACGGCGGGAACCTGCTCGAAGGCGAGCCACTCGTAGGGGGTTCCGGCGTCGGTCGCGGCGAGGACCCAGCGAAGCGGTTCCAGGACGAGGCCGGTCCGCTCGTCGGTGAAGATCGAGTAGTCGACGGTCTGGCGGGCCTCCAGGGTCTTCGCGAGGCGGTACACGTCGTCCAACGCCTTGCGGCCTTCGCCTCGTCCCGCCGCCGAGAAGGTCTGGCACGGCGGGGAGGCGATGAAGCCGGGGACGGTCCGGAAGGCGACCGGGTCGAAGTCGCGGACGTCGGCTTCGACGGTGAGAAGGCCCGCCGCGCGTCGCGTTTCGCACGCGGCGTGGTCCTTCTCGATTCCGTATGCGGTGATCCCGAGCTGTCGGGCAGCGACGTCCCATCCGCCGGGACCGGCGAAGAGGTCGACGGCGTCATACGCCGGTTCGGCGAAAGTGGAGGGCATTCTCGGGACGTCTGCGAGAAGTGCCCGCCGTGCTCACGAACTCGTAGCCGCGGTGAGGATGGCGCGGGCGAGTACGGGAGGAATCGCGTTGCCGACCTGTTGAAACACCTTCGAGCGGGAGCCGGTCCAGGGGTGCCCGGCGGGGAAGGACTGGAGCGCGGCGGCCTCCTCGACCGTCACGCGGACCGGCTCGGCGTCGCCGTCGGTGCTGGGCCAGCGCTGCCAGCTCCGGGCCTTCTCGGTCACGGTGAACGAAGGCTGGTCGGCGTGCCGGAGGTCGCGAGCGCGGTAGTCCGTGCCGCCGATGGTGATGACCTGAGCGCCGGGGTCAGCGAGCCGCGGGAAGCCGACGAGGCCGGGCGGCCACCCGAGGGCCTCGGCCATCGAGACCCAGGGAAGGAGCTCCGGCTCTCCGGCGTGCTGGGCTCCGCCCTTGCGGAACGGCCGGTGGGTCGGCTCGGGGAGCGCGGCGACTCCGCTTCGGCGGGCGATGAGGATGGCGCGCGAGCGGGTCTGGGGGGCGCCGAACTCGACGGCGTCGAGGTTGCCGGTGACGACGGAGTAGCCCTCGCGGCGCAGTACGCCGGCCACGGCCTCCCAGACCGGGAGCGCGGTGGGGACCTGCTCGAAGGCGGCCCACTCGAAGGGCTGGCCGACGTCGAGGACGGCGAGCATCCACCGGAGCGGCTCCAGGATCAGGGCCGTCCGCTCGTCGATGAAGGCCGAGGTGTCGACGGCCTGGCGGGCTTCGAGGCTCTTGATGCCGATGAGGACGAGGTCGAGGGCCTTCCGCCCGGCACCCTTCCCGGCGACGGAGAAGGTCTGGCACGGCGGGGAGGCGATGAAGCCCGGCACGCCGAGGAACTCGATGGGGTCGAAGTCGCGGACGTCGCCCTCGTAGGTGGGGAGCCCGGCGGCTCGGCGGGTCTGGCACGCGGCGTGGTCCTTCTCGATGCCGCGCGTACGGAGGCCGAGGGAGCGTGCCGCCACGTCCCAGCCTCCCGGACCGGCGAAGAGGTCGACGGCGTCGTAGAAGTCCTGATCCATGCGGGGGACGTCTGCGAGTTTCGGTGGGGCTGCTCACACGAAAAGGCCCCGCCCTCCTGGTAGAGGACGGGGCCGGGGCGGTCAGGCGGCCTTGCGCTTTGGGCGCTGGGGGCGCTTGGGGTCGTCGTAGCCGTGGCGGCGGAGGCAGGCAAGGGCGTTGAGTCGGCCACGGGCCTCGGAGGGCGTCGAGGGGAGGACCGTCACGAACTCGCCCGTGGCCGTTCTGACCTCGTAGTGGTTGTTCTTCTTGCGGGTCACGGCGAAGCCCTGGTTGTCCAGCTCGCGGACGAGGGCGTTGGTCTGCTTGTCCATCGGGGCCTCCGGTCGAGGGGGGAAGGTGGCCCCGCCGGAGAGGCAGGGCCACCGTACGCTTTCGTTGGCTCAGGTCAGCCGTCGACCATCTCGGAGCCGCAGGGGCAGGAGGGGTAGCCCTTGGCGAGCCACTTGGCCGTCGTGCGGACCGTGTAGCCGTCCTCCGGGCAGATGACCTTGAGCATCCGAGTCCCCTGGGCCTTCGGGCCGGAGGAGGAGGGGGAGGTCGGGACCGTCTCGTCGCCGGGGACCTCCGGGCGAACCTTGACCCGGTCGAAGGCGATGAACTTGCCGTGCGGGTACTCGCCCAGCGTTGCGGCGAGGGTGATCATCTCGGCGGCCAGCTCGACCGAGGCCGTGGTGGCGGTCATCGGGCCTTCCAGGCGGAGCCGGGTGGCCGTCTCGGCGAAGCGGCCCTTGTGGCCGCTCTGGCAGTCGTCGGCGGCGTGGATCAGCTCGTGGATCAGGACGTCGAGGACGCGGGCGGTGTCGTCGAGGACCGGGGAGATGAAGATGTGGTTGACCTCGTCGGCGGAGGCGGCTCGCGACCAGCAGACGCCGAGGATGTTCTTGTTCTCGGCGCGGGCCGAGCCACCGAAGCCGACCGAGACGTGGATCTTCTCGGGCAGCGGGAGGCCGACCTCTTCGAAGCGGGGACGGAAGGCCTCGATGGCGGCGTGGAGCCAGGCTTCGCGGGTGATGGTGGGAGCGGACATCGGGGCCTCCTCGGTGTTCCCGGCCCCCGGTGGGCCGGACAAGGAAGAAGTTAACGAAAGCTTTCGGTGACTGGAAGGGTGTAAACGTGTGGGCTCGGTCACACCACCGAAGGCTTTCGGTGGCATGTTGTTTCGGGTGCGCGCATGGACGCCGAGAGGCCCCCTCCTGGAGAGAAGGGGGCCTCGTTGTTCTTCCTGTTTTGACGCGGGGCGTCGGCGTGTGCGCGTGAGTAGAATCCGGCCTATGTCGAACCTAGAAACTCGCGTTCGTGGCCTTCAGACTCGCTTGTCCGAGCTGGCTGGCGAGCGAGACGAGAAGCTCGACCAGCTCGCCAGCGATGTCGCCGAGTTGAAAAAAGACGTCAAGGAGATCTTGACGCTTCTCCGTGCCCGCGAAGGCGGTCAGTAGCGGCGGCCCACGCTATTCCGAAACGGCTCCTGGCGTGTCTGGGGGCCATCGGAAGAGGTTGGACCAGTATGGAGCGCCAGGCCGCTTAGGGCCGCTGGGTTGAAAAGGCGGGTAGCTCATCGCCTGGTCGCCGGTGACGCCGCGGACAACGCACGGGCGGTGGTGACGGCGAGGAGAGTGCATGCTCTGGCTCACGTCTCGTCCGGCGGGAAGTCCGGGTTCGGCGGCAGGCTCGGCGGGTGCGGGTTGTCGGTGGTTGGCCCCGTGGTGCCCCCGCTCTTTCCGTGCCCGGAGGTGGGTCCGGTACCGGCACCGCCTCGCCCGGCGGTATACACCGGCCGGACCCCGATTCCTATTCCGGCCCCGTTGTGAAAGTCGAGAATCCGCATCGTTTCTCCTCGTTGTACATGGACGGCCACAGGCCTCGACGTGCGCGTGGATCGAGGCCTGTGGCCTGTGCTGAAATCCAGGTGCTCACTCGTTCTGACTATTCGATGGCGGGCCTCCTTGTGGTCGACAATGTCGAGGCTTGGGCGTGCGCATCCGGGAGCCGTTCTCGAGATCTGCCGTGCGGCTACTTCGGCTTCTCGGTGTCGCGCAGCTTTCGCGCGTGCTCCGTGATCGCCACGGCGTACATGCCGATGGGGTAGTCGATGGCCCGGCCGGCCAGCTTCCACACCGAGCCAGCGACGAACGACAGGCCGATTGCTCCGACCCACATCAGGACGAGGGCGATGGATGGAGACGTACCGCGGCTAACGTCGATTGCGCCGAGGATCGTCAAGACGGCGAGACCCACGATTAGGAGCCCGCTGGCCAGATGTCCGATCCTCCAGCGCCCGACTGCCAGCCCTTCGGCCTGTAGAACGTCTGCAATTTCGCGGCGCTCGATGGCGGTCAACTTCCCGGCTTCGTCGACCAGGTTGTTTGCGTATTCGACGACCCGTTTCGCGGCGGCCCGGTCGAGGAGGTCTCTCCCTCTCATGAGATGTCGAGCCCTTGCGAGATCTTGGTCAGGTCGTGATTCGAGAGGACGGCGGTCGTCGGGGTGTCGTCGTCGACCACAAATGCGATTCGTCCGAAGCCCCACAGTTCGGCGAGCTTCTCGGGAACCTCGACCACGTCGCCGGCCTCAAGGTGCAAGATGGCGAGAAGTATCTTGACCCTCTTCGAGGAGAAACCCACCAGGGTCAAGCTGTCGTCTTGCTTGGCTACTTCTTTCGTCATTCCGTTCTCCGGCTGGTAGGCGGCTCGATCAGATTCCGCCGCTGGTAAGGGTGGGGATTCTCGATTCGGACGTCTTCGCGAAAGCATGGACAGTCGCACTCGCAAGGGCGGCGGTGGAGCGTGCCGACCTCGGTTACCTCGATCCGCGCTGCTTTTGCCCAGACGTGCTTCTCGGCGTCGCATTCCACACACCAGCCGTCGTTGCTCGAAGCATCTGGGCCAGTGGGGATTCGGGGTATGAACGTCGTTTCCGCTTCGTAGCCGTCGGCTCCGGGAAGCCGGAGAGGTCGGCGAGGATGTCGGCTATTCGGTTCGCGGTTGATAGAGCCGTCCAGAACACACACAGCCAGCCCCATGAGGTCACCTCGACCTGCTCGGTGTTCGGGTGGCTTCATCGGCCAGCGAAGCGCAGCGGGGACGACGTTCGGGGGTACGGCGTCCCCGCTGCGGCTTGAGGGCGGGCGAGCGGCGGAGCGCGTACGGGGTGGGAACCCTCGCGCTCTGAACGTCGCTGCCCGCCAGCTTCCTCGACGCTGCCCCCGCCGAGGGTGTGCTTATGGAGGCTTGTGAGCGGCGCATCACGCGCACGCTCCGTCTGCACCCAGTTCGACTTCCTCGACGACGTGGACCGGGGTGGAGTACCTCAGGAAGAGCTTCATGAGGCGCACCCGGACATCCATCGTCGGAGACAGATGGTCGAGCGACGGCATCACGACGCCCTTGACGAACGGGAGCGCCAGCACGTCCGTCAGAGCGGTGAAACCGATTCGGTCCGCCTCGCTCCCAGAGACCTCGCGGTCGATGAACACCGGGCCGAGAATCAGTCCCTTCGCGCGGCAGAAGGCGCGGACGCTCTCGCAGAGCGGCCCGAGCGCTGCTGGATCGGCGGGCTCAATCCGCACGTAGCCGACAACGCAGTCTTCGGGGTCGTCGGGCTTGGCGTCGCCGTTCCGTAGTTCGGGCCTCATCGCGTACCTCCTCCGGTGCGAGGTACGACTGTGCGGCGATTCTCGTATGACTGGAAACGACAGGCGCGTATACGGATCTTGATCACGTATGCGTCGGAGGTATATCACCTGAACAGAGGGTGTCTGGACGTATACGTTTCGATGGAAACCGTCGCTACGATGGGTGTGTGACCAAGACGCGTCGCGGGTGCGCCCGGTGTGGCGCTCGCCTGGCAAATGACCAGCGGGCGAACGTTTGCACGCCGTGCGCCAAGAAGCCCGGAGCCCAGGCGTTTACACGTCGCCCTCCGGCGTGCGGTGCCGCCTTCTGGCAGGACTCCGCGGTGCGGGAAGCGTTGCGGGCCAAGCACTTTGGGCGCTTCCTGTACGCCTACCGGCACGCTCACACCCCGGTCATCACCCAGCAGAAGATGGGCGACTGGCTCGGCTTGAGCCAGGCTCAGGTCAGTCGGCTGGAGGGTGCGGAGAAGCCGCCCTCGGACCTGGACAAGTTGGAGAAGTGGGCCGGTGTGCTGGCGGTACCCGCAGATCTTCTGTGGTTCGACCTCGGCGATACTTCGGACGAATCCGGCGTGGCTCCGGAAAAAGCTAACCTCGAAGACGTGGACCGACGAGAATTGTTGAAGTTCGCCGGGGCCGCGTTGGCGGCAGGCTCCGGCCTGTTGGACAGTCCGTGGCAGCGCGTGGCCGACCTGCTCACCCGGCAGAGCCCCGCCGACGCAATCGCAGTCAAGCTGATCGAGGAGAAGACCACCGACTTCTTCCGGTCAGAGGAGACACAGCCAGCGAGAGAGCTGGTTGTCTCCCTGCAAACGCACCGACTACAGATCATGCAACTGGTCAAAACGACGGCAGACGACAGTCTCCGTCGCCGTCTGCTTTCGGCGGCCGGAGAGACTGCGGCGCTCGAAGGCTGGTCGCTGTTCGACGTCGACCGGACGACACCCGCGAAGAACCGGTACGAGACAGCGATCGACCTGGCCCGCCAGGCCGGCGACAACGCGCTGGAAGCGTGTGTGCTGGCCTACTGGAGCTACCTGGCGGCGGACCAGAAGGACCCGTACGGAGCGGTCCGGTTGCTCGCCGACGCGAGCGCCAAGGTTCGGGGTGCGGCAGCGGCGACGCAGTCATGGGTGTCCGCGAGGCGCGCGGAGGAGCTGGCTGGCCTCGGCGATGCGTCGGGAACTCTGCGGGCGTTGGACAACGCGATGACGGTGTTCGACTACGCGAACCCGATGACCGAGCGGTCGTGGACCGCCTTCTTCACGCCGAGCAGGCTGGGCGGGCTGTCCGTGTCGGCGTTCGGACGCCTCGGCCACCCAGACACCGACGACGCGGCGAGGAACCTGCTCGACTCCTTGATGCCGACCGAGAACAAGGTCAAGGCGCTCGTCCTCGCGGACCTCGCGACGTCGGCGAGCCGAGTGGCGGACTTCGACCGGGTAGATGCGCTGGTTGGCCAAGCTGCGCCGCTGGCTGTCCGCACCGAGGCGAGCCTGGCGATTGACCGGTTGTGGGAGCTGGTCGAGCTGCTCCCAGAGGACCGCCGGAGTGCGGCGGGCCGTACGCGAGAGCAGCTCACCCAACAGCTTCTGGCCTAGCCGCGGCTCTCGGTGCCCAGCCAGTCCAGATACGCGGCGCTGCCACCGATGATCGGAGTGACGACCACCTCGGGCAGGTCGTAGGAGTGGTTGCCGTTGATGTGCTCGACGAGGGCCTCGACGCGGTCGGCGGCGGTCTTGATCTCGACCCGCCACTCCTGGTCTGTCTGGACGTTGCCCTGCCACCGGTAGACGCTGGTGATGGGACTGGTGATCTGGGCGCAAGCGCCAAGGTGGGCATCGACCACGCTGGCCGCGAGAGTTCGGGCCTTCTCTTCGCTGTCGGTCGTGGTTGCAACGATCACGTACTCAGACGACATGGGCTGAGCGTACCGACGAGGCTCCGCGTTTCGCGGTTCGCGGTCGCCACGCATAATCGAACATGTGATCGATGGACTCGGCAGTCGAGCTGAGCCGCCACGCAAGGGCGGGCGGATCGTCCGCCGTAACCCGAAGACGGCGGTCTGGGTCCACCTCGACAAGGTCAACCCGATCGGCGGGCCGCCACGGTTCGCCTTCCCGGAGGGGGTCGATCTTCAGTCACGCGTCCCCGGTGAGCTGCACTTCTGGCAGATGACAACCACCGGGCATTGGGCGGGGTTCGTGTCCTACCGGATCGAACAGAAGGGCGACGGCGGGCTCCGCATGGCGCACCTGGTGATCGAGACGGCTCTGGAGCCGCGAAACGACGTCCCCGCCCGACCGGAGCAACGCGGCCGGAGCTGGCAGGGCTAAGCCACCCCAGAACGTGTAAACGCCCCCGACCTCATCGAGGCCGGGGGCGTTCGTTGTTGCTAGCGCGCGAGCGTTTCGACTCCGGCGAAGGTGTACGTGGGGAGGGTCTGGGAGCTGGGGTTGAACGAGAAGGAGAGCGGTACGGATGCGGGGGCCGTGAACTGAGACGTGGTGGTCGTGGTGGAGCCGGTGGTCAGTCGGGCCGGGAGGTCGTTTCGTCCTCCGGGTGAGACGGTCCAGGAGGTCGCCTCGTAGAGGTCTTGGCCGTGGAGGAGCAGCTCGGTCACGGAGTTTCCGGCCGAGGAGAAGACGAATGGCTCGGTGGCGGTGTTCTTCAGCTCGATCGTGATCGTGACCAGGGTGGTCTCGTTCGCCTTGCCTGGCCGGGTGGGGTCGGCGGGGCCGATCTTGACCGAGAGGACACGGGCTTCGAGGCCGGTGCCTGGGAAGGCCGCGGTGGAGGTGGCCGGTCCCATCGTCGTGTCCGGGACGTTGGCGCAGAACTCGGCGTGCGTTCTGGCGAAGTAGGGGTCCTGGCATTGACTCCGGTCGAGCGACGGAGCCGTGGCCGGCGTGGACGCCGAGCTGGTGGAGGTCGAGGGGGAGCTGGCGGGGGCGGCGGAGTTGCCGCCGCCGCAAGCCGACATGGTCAGGGCAGCGGCCAGCGCGAGTAGAGCGACCGAGAGCTTGCGGTGAGTCACCCGAGCAAGGTACCTGCCTTGACCAGCAGTGCAAGGCGTTTCGGGTCACTCCGGGCGCTGGGAGAACCGCGCGCGGTCGAGGAGGAAGGCGATGACGGGGCCGACGAGGGCGGCCGGGATGATCACCGGGTTGGTGTGGTCGTTGACCGAGAAGAAGAAGGCTCCCTCCTTGCCGTGCTTGGGGCAGTTGTGCTCGGCGTAGGCGATGGTCAGGACATCGTCGTTGAAGTCCTTGACGACGAACTGGTTGCCGGGGCCGGGCAAGACGAAGCCCTCGTAGTGCTCCAGATCGTCGGCGTGCGTGGGCTGGAGGCGGTCGGAGACCTTCGCGTCCTCGGCACCGAGGGCGATCTCCGCATCGTGCGCCCAGGCGGCCAGCTCGGGGTCGCCGTCGAAGATCGCGCGGAGCTGGGCGTCGACCACCTCGTCCGGCTCGGCGGGCCGGTAGGCGTCGGCGAAGGGCTCGACGACGTCGAGGCCGAGCCAGCGGGTACCGCCGTCGGTGGCGACCTGGACGACGTCGAGGTCCGAGCCGTCGGGCTCGGTCTTGGTGGTCTGCTGGATGACGGTGACGATGTCGCCTGCGGCCAGCTCGGTCGAGTAGGGCTCGTCGACCAGGACGCGGACCTTGTCACCGGGGCGGTAGGAGGGGGAGGGGGTGGTGGTCTCGGACACGCGGGTCTCCTTGGGAACGTGGAAGAGGCCCGGCCACCAGGACCTCGAAGGTCAGCTGGTGGCCGGGCCTCGGCTCGGGGTGGTGCGGGTTCAGCGCGCGGCGTGAGCGACCTTCGCGGCCTGGAGGTAGCGGATGAGCTTGTCGACGTCGCTGGTCTTGAGGTAGGTGGTGCCGTAGCTCTCGAACCTGACGACGTCGTCGTCCGGGGTGTCGTCGAACCGGACGGCCAGCTCGTCTACGTTGAGCTCGGAGCGGACGACCTCGCGGGCCTCGTCGTTCGGCATCGTCGGTGCGGGCTTGGCGGCGTCGAGCAGGGTCTGGACGGCAGACTGGACGGCGGACTGGAGTGAGGTGCTCGCGGAACGAGTGACCTCGGCGAAGTCGGCGACGTCGGCGATGCGCGTGACGGGCTTGTGCTCGCCCAGGAGGAACTCGGCGACCCCGATGAGGTCGTCCAGGTGCGCCTCGGGACCACCGAGGAGCTGGTGGGCGAGCGCGGCGGCCTGGGCGCGCTTGACGTCGATGAGGACCGGTCCCTCGGCCTCGGCGGGCTTGGTCGTGCGGGTGGCGTTCGAGGTGTGGATGGCCCAGGGGGTGCTGACGTTGGTGGTGACGACGGCCTCGATGGTGCGGGCGCGAACGACGTGCGGGCTGATACCGAGAGGGTTGGCGACCTGGACGATGTAGGCCCCGGTGTTGCCCATGCCGGACCGGCCGAGGTAGACGCCCTCCATGCCGACGAAGCGGCGATCGGCGAGGGCTTCGGTCTGGCGGATGGTGACGCGCTGGTTGCGGCGGAACGTCGTGCTCACGGTGCTCCTCGTTCTTTGCGGTGCGGGGTCAATCGGGGACGTCTGCGACTTGGCGGGTTTCTGCTCACGCGACTTCGAGGCCCCGCCGTCCGATGTGGACGACGGGGCCGTTGAGGGGAGGAGGGGTCAGCCGCGGAGCTGGTCGATGCCGTCCCAGATCAGGTCGACTACGGCGGTGCCGACGAAGATGCCGACGGCAAGAGCGACACAGACCCAGGACCAGGCGGCCAGTGCGGCGATGAGGAAGCCGATGAGGCTCCCGCTCCCGACGGCGCGCAAGACCTTCGTGTGGGCGGCTTCGGGCCGCTTCGGCGCGCTCACGAGGCGATCCCGGCGGGGGTCTTGACCTCGCAGGCGTCCGTGGTGCAGTACGCCTCGCCGACCGCGTCGAGTGCCCGGCCGGCGTAGACCTCGGAGAGGTCGACGCGCATGAGCCGGAACTGGGCGCGGACATAGGCCTCGGCCGTGATCTCCTCGTAGGGCATCTGGGCGTAGGCCCCGCCCATCGGCAGGAAGCTCACGGTCTTGAGCTGGCCTTCGTACATCGCCAGGACGGTCCCGACGTGCTGGCCCTCCGTCGCCGGGTCGAAGGAGACCGTGACGGAGACGGAGTTGTCGCTCCAGTACCGCTGGGCGGTCGCGGCGAGGTTGGCCTTCTCGAAGATCGAGACATCCTTCTCGGAGCGCTTCGCCTGGGACTGGACGGGGAACGTGACGACCACCGAGGTCCCCGGCGTGTAAACGGAGTCCTCGACGTCGTAGCCCGCCCAGCGGAAGAGCGGGACGAGCGGGTCCTCCGCCGCGAAGACGACACGGCGGTTGAAGAACTCCCCGCCGGGAGCCCAGTGGGCACCGGGGGACTCACCGGCCAGGATCGAGACCGTTCCGCTCGGCTTGACCGTGGTGCCCTTGATGGACTCGCGGACGCAGAGCCACTCCGAATAGACCGTGTCGTAGTGCTGGACGGTGCTGTAGCCCGCCTCCATCCAGCGGCGCAGCTCGGCCAGGCCGTGCCGGTCGGCGAAGTTGGCGATGCCAGACATGGAGGTCCCGATCCGGCGGTTGCGCTGCATGATCGCGTTCGTCCTTGCCCAGTGGGTCGGCAGGAGCGTCACGGTCTTCGCGTACATGAAGGCGAACTTCAGCGTGCGGAGGTAGTCGTCGAGGTTCTCGTGGCGGTTGAGGTAGGTCTCGACGAGCGTGCAGCACTCGAAGGACTCCAGCGTCTGCTCCGCGCAGGGGTTGTAGCCCGCCGCTCGGTGGTCGCGGCCGTTGGGCGGGTCGACGAGCCTGCCGTAGTCGCGGGAAAGGTCCATCCACACCACGCCGGGTTCGCCGTTGCGCTGGATGCCCTCGACGACGCGGGAGAGGTCGTCGCCGACGTTCACGGCGACGGAGTTGTTGCTCATCCAGCCCCACTCCGCTCGAGATGCGGCCGAGCCCGCGAAGTCCTTGGCGTTGAGGAACTCCTCGTCGTCGATCGTGCCCAGCGCCAGCTCGGCGGAGCGACGGACGTTGCCGGACACGACACAGACGCCGATGAGGTTGCCGATGTCGAGGATGTCCGTGGAGGTCAGGACGGACCGGTACTCCGGCATCCCGACGTCCTGGCCGAAGGTGGCGCGGCGGTCGAGGATTTCCCGGAGCTTCTCGTGGAGACGCCGGAGCGGCTCGGGGCCGGCGGCCGTCCCGCCGAACGTCGTGATCGGCGCTCCGGCCGGGCGGATCTGGGAGTAGTCGAAGAAGACGACCGGGGCGTCCGCCTTGAGGTAGGAGTTCAGCAGCCGCACTACCGACTCCACCCAGCCTTCGCGGGTGTCGGGGATGACGTAGGTGTGGCGGGCGACGTATTCGGCAGTCAGCTCGGGCTCGCGCTCGCGGCGGCTCTCGATGCCGGAGATGCCCGCGTTGTAGACCGGGAAGTTCTTCTCCGCACCCTTGGTGTCGAAGCCGACGCCGATGCCGAGCATGGAGGCTTCCATGAGGAAGGCGAAGGGCTCCGCCGGGTCGGTCTTGGTCATCGAGCCCGTTGAAACGAAGGCGCAGTTCTGGAGGGCGGCGGAGTTGCGGTGTTCGTTGACGAGCGGCGTGCCCATCATCCACAGGCCTCGGCCGGGCGGGGTCCACTTGAAGTGGAACATCCGCTCGAACATCTCCTGGGCGGTCGCGGCGGCCTTGCGGTCCGACCACGGGAGCCGGTTGGACTTCGCGTAGTCCTTCTGGATGGAGAAGACGCCCTCGACCACGCGGCGGCACACCTCCAGCCAGGTCTCCTTCGAGCCGTCGGCCTTGATGCGGGAGTAGGTACGGAGGAACACCAGCTCGCCCACCGAGTTACCGGCGGCGTCGGTGAAACCCCAGGGGACGGGCCGGCCGAGGTAGCTGGCTACGAAGGCGTCAGAGAGCTTGAAGGACAGCATCAGGGCGGTTGCTCCAGGTCACAGGAGATCGGGCGAAGAGCGTCAAGGCGTTCTTGACGGCGAAAAGGCCGCCGCCCAGGCACCGAGGTAGCCAGGGCGGCGGCCGTGTTGAGGGCGGCTTAGCCGCGCTCGTCGCGGAGCCGGATCGCGCGGCCGATGGCCAGCGCTACGGGCACGGAGAGGACGAGCCAGAGGAGGAGGACGAGGGCGAGGGTCACCGGAGGCCGTTCTCGCGGTCGCGCTTCTCGATCTCTTCGACCAGCTCGGCGAGGCGGAGGAAGAACACGCCGAGCCAGATGCAACCGAGCATCATGGCGATCAGGTCGAGCACGGGGAGCCCTCCCGGTCGGTGTGAGTGACTTCGTCGATGAGGGCGGCCACAACGGCACGCGCGGCCTCGTGGCGCTCGCGGGTGCCGTTGAGGCCGTCCCAGTAGGAGGCGGTGTCGACGGCCAGCTCCAGCTCGCGAACCGCGGAGCGGAGCTGGTCGGCCAGCTCGGCGCGCGGTCGGGAAGCCGGGACGATGGCGTAGCCCGCCTCGGCGAGCTGGCCGACGATGTCCGCGGCCTGGTCCATGAAGGGGCGGGGGCGTCCGTCGTTGTCCTCGATCACGTGGGCGATCGAGGACAACAGGCGGAGGTCAGACCATGTGGTCACCGGCGGGTGCCCGGACGGGCCGGGAGGCCGGTGAGGTACTCGCGGGCGCGCTCGGCGCGCACGGTCTCCAGCTCGTCGAGCTGGTCGAAGTCCATCGGGTAGGTCTCGTCGAGGTCTTCGAGGGACAGGGCGGTCGAGATGCTCACTGCTGGCTCCTTCTGGGGCTTGTGCTCGGGGGTCACTCGGGACGTCTGCGAGTTGCGGGAGGTCTGCTCACTCGCTTTCTGCGGCCAGCGCGTCGAGGGCGGCGCGCATGGTGGCCAGGGCGTTCCGGCGCTGGCGGTTGCAGGTGGAGAGCGGGAGGCGCACGCACTGGGCGACCTGGCCGTCGGTCATGACGGGGTCGCTGGAGGTCGGCAGGAAACCGGCTTCCGACCGAATGCTTTCGGTGACAGCGTCGCCAAAGCCGTAGCGGAGGCGAAGGATCTGCTCCTCCTGGTCGTTGACCTTGGTGAACAGCCAGCCGACGAGGTCGCGCTGGGCGATGTCCTCGGTGTAGTCCCCGGCCATCTGGTCGATCAGGAACGCCTCGTGGCGGTCCTCGGCGTCTTCGTCGCCCGTGAGGGCCAGGTCGAGCGAGACAACGTGCCCGTAAGCCCGGTGGACCGCGAGGAAGGTCTGGGGGTCGAGGCCGTTGGGCGTGGTCCGGCAGATCTCGTAGGCGGCCGTCGCGTCGAAGTCGCAGTCCCGGAGGAGACGGAAGTAGCGGGCGGCGACGTTCTCCTTGATCTGGACGAGGTCGGACGTGCGGCCCTTGTCGGACAGTTCGTAGCGCAGCATCGTCCGGATGTCGCGGGAGAACGGGATCGGGGAGTCGAGGTCGTGCTCCCGGACGGCCTGGAGGAAGCGCTCCAGGCAGACAGCCTCGGCCTCGTCGTAGTCCAGCCGCGCCGAGGTGCGCGCCAGGGAGCGGATGAGCGGCGTGAAGGCCTGGACGAGGCGGGTGATGGCGGCGTCGGCTTCAGGCGTGCGGCCGAAGCGGACGACCTCGCTGCCCTCGGTGTCGGTGTCGACGGAGCACGGGACGTTCTGGGCGGCGGCGATCAGCTCGCACTGTTCCTCGAACGACAGAAAGCTTTCGGTGGCAGTGGTCGCGAGGGTGGCCGAGGATGAAAAGCGCATGGCGATGACTCCTGGTTACGAGTTCGTCACTTTTAGTGACCTACTGAGGGCGCAAGGGGTCGCTCCGCCGGGGAGCGGTCGAGCGCATGAGGCACCTCGGCGACGCGAGGTGTGAGACCGGCGATTAGGGCCGGGGGGGTGAAGCGGGGCCGCCGCGTGGGGCTAGATCGCTAAGCGGTGACGCACGGGCGGTCCCTTCGAGCCTGGCGTCGAGGCAAACCCTCGACCGTAGTCACCGTGAGCTTTCGGTGGCTAAACGGACGCTAACACCCTCGTCGTGGAATAGGGAAGATCAGGTTTAGCGTCGACTGCATCACAGTCCGTGAACGCCAAAACGCCCCCGCCTCCTGGGGGAAGGCGGGGGCGTTAGTGGCGGGGGGAGGTGGGTCTTACGCCGGCTGCCGACACTCACAGAGGCAGAACGGACACAAGTTCGTGATGAGGATCTTGTGCTCGCAGAGCGCCGTGTCGGTCAGCGCGCGGCCAGGGCCGATCAACCAGAACGCGGGGTTCTCCAGTACGTCTTCCGTCGAGGGGATGGGGGTGCCGAGCTTGTCTGCCTCGGCTCGCCTCTCGATGAAGTCGTTGATGAATCCGCGCGCTTCGGCCAAGAGGCTCGCGTGGAGCGCCCTTCCGGCTTCGAGGTCGGACTCCGAGATGTCGGAGCCGGTCGACGTCGAAGATGAAGACGCGGTCACAGGTCGTGGCTCCCTTCCTCTCCCTCCCACCGGGCGAGAGCCTGGCGGAGGGTCCGGATGTGCGGTTCGAGGAGAGCGATGGCCGCCCGCATGTCGCGGGCGGTCGCTCCGATCTCCTCGGACAGCGCAAGGCGGCGCGGGTCCACGACGGTCGAGAGAGTCGGATTAGGTACCCCCTGGCTGCCGTTGATCCGCGTGCCGGGGGAAGGCTCGTACTGCACGGCAAGTGCAGGCCCCAGGACTCCCCCAAGCGTCCTAACGCTATTGGCCATGTCGAGGTACAACTTCCGAGCGTTACTCATCGCCACTTCTCTCGTTTGCTCTTCACTCGTTCGGAGTAGTTGACTGTTCAATCAGGCAGCGTCCAGTGACGCTCTGTCGTCAGGGCTCATGTATCCGGCTCCCCAGCTCCGCCCGTAGACCTCGGGCTCGGACTGGATGAAGACGTCGCGGACGGTGGTCTCCATGAGCCGCCCGATCTCGCGGATGACCTCCTCGGCCTCACCGGCCGGGGCCTGGCAGACGAGTTCGTCGTGGACCGGGAGCAACACGAGGTGGCTCATCCCTGCGTCGTCGATGCGGCACAGGGCCTGGGCGAGGACGTCCCTGGCGCTGCTCTGGACGACGTAGTTGGTCGCGGCGTAGGCCCGGTCGCGGTCGAGCGGGAGCCGCCGCCCGACGGGCGTGTAAACGGCCCCGCCCTTGTAGGCGGCCTGGCGCTGGAGAAGACGGCCGTAGGCCGGGATCTCCGGGTAGACCACGTCGTAGCGGTCGACGGCGTTCTTGACGTCGGCGTAGGGCAGGCCCGACTGCTTCGAGAGGCCGGTGGCCCCGCCGCCGTAGACCTTGCCGAAGCCAACGGTCTTCATCAGGCTGCGCATCCGCTTGCGCTGCTTGGGCGTCGCGGCGTCCCAGACGTCCTGGCCGTAGACCATGATCGCCGTGGCGGTGTGGAGGTCGGCACCCTCGGCGATGAGCCGCTTCATCTCCCGCACGTCGGCCAGCGCGGCGAGGACACGCATCTCGACGGCCGAGTAGTCGGCGGCGACGATGAGGTGGCCGGGGTCGGCGAGTACTGCGCGCCGGATCGTCCAGTCTCCTGAGGGGAGCTGCTGGAGCGGCGGGCCGGACACGCTCATCCGGGCCGTGCGGGCCGCGAGCGACTTGATGGACGGGTGGATGCGGTCGTTCTCGTCCCGGTCGGTGAGGAACGGGACGGCGTAGCTCTCCTTCCACTTCTCGGCGCGCTTGGCGCGGACGATGGCGTCGGCGAGCGGGTTGGGATCGCGGACGCCCACCCGCTGCCAGTCCTTGTTCAGGTCCGCCATCGGGAGGAGGACCTCCTTGCCGACGGCAGGGTTGCCTGTGTCGGTCTTGTCGCTCCACACCTCGCCCATGCCCCGGAGGGCCTCGATCACCTGGCGGGTGGAGTTGACGTTGTCGACCCCGTAGCCCTTGGCGACGTGGCGGTAGGTCTCCGCCTCCTCCTCCAGGCGGCCGGCGAGCGTCTTCGTGTACTCGACGTCGATAAGCAGTCCGCGGCGCTGCTGGTGGGTGGTGATGAGCTGGACGCGGTGCTCGAACTGGGCGAGCTTGGTGAGCCCGGCACCCTTGATCAGGAGGCCCAGCTCGGCCAGCAGCCGGGCCGTGTAAACGACGTCGAGCCCGGCGTAGGTGACGTAGAGCGGGTGGTCGATGGCGATGTGGGTGAAGCCGTAGGCGGTGTGCGGCTTCTTCGCGTGGGTCTGCTGCCACGCCTGGATTTCGTCGCGCGACACCGTCTTCTTCCAGGCCCGGTACATCTCCAGGAAGATCGAGTTGAGGCCGTCCTGGGTGTCTGCGGCGTCGTTGTCGACGTAGACGGCGGCGAGCTGCTTGAGCTTGAGCCCGGCCCCGCCGTCCCGGTCGGTCCGCGGGTCGCAGAGATGGGCGAGGATGTAGGTGTCGAACACCCTCGGGCCGAGGTCCTCCAGCGAGGCGAGCCCGACGCGGTCGAGGACCAGCAGGTCAAAGGGTGCGTTGTGGGCGACGAAGCGGAGCTCCGGCCGCGCGAGCGCCCGGATGATCTCGGCGCGGAACCGGTCGGCCTGGAGGACCCAGGCCTCGCGGGCGTCGCCGAACTGGACCAGGCGGCACCGGAACCCACGCGAGTAGATCCGGAGGCCGGTGGTTTCGGTGTCGAGGCCGATGACGCGGGGAGCGGCGTTGAGGAAGCGCCGGAAGCCCGCCAGGTCGTCCTCGGTCTCGGGGAAGTAGATCGTGACTTCTTCCCGATCTACGCGGTACTTGAAGGTCTTCACGGCCGTCGTCCTGTCTCGAACACGAGAAGGCCCCGCCTCCGTGGTGGAGGCGGGGCCTGGGTGTGGGCGGAGCTGGGCGGCGGCTAGACCCCGACGAGGTCCTGGAGCCGAGCGATGACGGCCTCGTTCACCTCGCGCTGGGAGATGGCCTCCTGACGGAGAATCTGGAGGCGGGCGATCTCGGCCTCGGTGTCGACCTCGACGGCGGCGAAGCCCGCATTGGCGGTCTTCAGGTCGTCGATGGTCGTGGTGAAGGTGGACTTTGCGGCGGCCGAGGCCCCCGACGCGACGGAAAAGGTCTGCTCGATCGAGGCCGGGGCGACGGCGGTGGGGGTGTCGGTGCGCTTGAACATCTGTGCTCGTGCTCCTTCGTCGGGGCCAGTCACGGGAGGAAGGCGTCGAGGCTCGGTGCCTGGATGGCTCCTTCGATGGGGACGTCTGCGAGCGGTGCCTCTTCTGCTCGCGGATCTTCGGAGAACTTTTCGGGGGTCTCGAGCACGGCCCCGCCGGGGCTCTCGGAGGGCCGCCGCTTGCGGATGCCCTTGAAGCTCACCGAGCCGCCGGGCAGGGTCTTGACGGCTCCGCGCTCTTCCAGGGCCTTCCAGAAGGTCGAGCGCTTCCAGCGGTCCTTCTTGTCGAGCTGCTCCTCCTCGCACCACTCCTGGTAGAGCCGCCAGACGTCCTGGCCAGAGATGCGGCCCTTGGGCTCCTTCACGAGGTGCTCGGCGTAGAACTCGGCGAGGTTGTCGCTGGTCTCCTTGAACTCCGCCGTCGCCCGCGTGACGACCTCGGGGTCCTGGAGGGTCAACCGGAACCACTCCATCGCGCCCTCGACCGCCCACGCCAAGATCCCAGCCGGTCCGTCGCCGTAGTTCTCGCCGTCGCGATAGGCCGCGGTGGGGACGCGCTTCCCGAGGAACTTCGCGGTGAGGTAGCGGTCCTTGTCGTCGGCGGTGAAGGTGCGGTCGAACGGGATGAGCTTGACCCGCCGCCACAGGCCGTAGTCCTGGCCACGGAAGTTGGGCTTGTAGTTGGTGGCCAACATGATCAGGAACGTCGGGACGAACTCGAAGAACTCCTTGCGCATGAAGCGCGCGGAGATCGTGTCGCCACCCGTGAGCCGCTTGATGACGGCCTCGGCCATCTGGCGGCCCTGCTCGCCCTCGGACGCCATGACGAGCCGGGAGCCCTTGAGCGCGGCGATGTCGTTGGGGATGCCGCCGGACGGCTTCACCTCGAACGTCGAGAACGGCGTGGTGGTGCTGATCCCCTTGAAGATGCCGGTGAGGGTCTCGATGAAGACGCCCTTTCCGTTCGAGCCGCCGCCGTAGAACACGGCCAGAGCCTGTTCCGTGGTGTGGCCCGTGATGCCGTAGCCGACAAGCCGCTTCATGTATGCCGGGAGATCCGGGTACTTGTCGAAGATCTCCCCCAGGAACCGCTCCCAGCGCGGGTTCCGCGCGCCCTTGACGTAGGGCGTGTCGACCCTGCGCAGAAGAAGGAGGTCCTTCGTGGCCGGTGAGTACGGGATCAGCTCGCCCGTCTCCAGGTTCACGACTCCGTTCCCGCACGCCAACAAATGCGGGTGCTGGTCGAAGTCCTCGTAGGACGCGAAGACGCCGGGCAGCGCGCGGAGTTCGCGGATCATCGAGTCGATGCCACGAGTGGACATAACGTAGGACACCAGCGAGCCGGACCGAGCCTTCTTGCGCTGGGCGTCGAGGAGGTCCCCGGTGGTCTCGCGGAGGGTCTTGTCGTCGATGCCCGCGACGCGGGTGTCCATCGACTGCATCTGGTCGAGGATGGCGCGCTGGACGCGGGCGGCGACGGTCTGGGCCTGGGAGCGGACCCACTCCGCGTGGTCGACGACCCAGGTCCCCGAGTCCGGCCGGTAGACGATGAAGCCTGCCTCTCCGGTGAAGCGGACGTCTCCGCCCTGCTCCTGGATAACGGCGAGGAGCGTCCGGGCGTTGTAGACGTCGGAGAAGAGCCTCGTGATGTCCTGGGCGATCTGCTCGACGGTGATCTCGTCGGAGCCGTAGCGCGGGGCCTCCTGGACGGCCTGGATGAAGGCCCGGTCGAAGGCCGCGCCGGAGACCTCCCTCCACTTCGTGATGTCGTTGGCGTCCACCGGGATCGAGAGCTTGTGGACGTCGATGCCGCGCTTCGACAGGGCGTCGGCGACGTCGCGCGTGAACTTCTGGCCGGAGGCGTCGGCGTCTCCGGCGACGACCACCCGGCGGCCGGCGAGCCCGGCGGCCAGCTCGTCGGCGAGGGCGGCGTTCGTGCCGAGCCCGGCACCTCGGATCAGGACGACGTCGTAGCCCAGTGCGGTCGCGGTGAGCGCGTCGCCGGGGCCTTCGGTGACGATGACCTCGGACCAGCCGGAGCCGCCGGAGAAGAAGCCGAACTTCGCCCAGGCGGCACCTTCGGGGTTGTTGGGGCCGGACCACTTCGCGCGGACGCCGTCACCGCGGAGTGCGCGGGCCTGGAGGTACTGGCAGTGTCCGTCAAAGTCGTTGAACGGGACGACGAGGCGGGGAGCGTCGTGGTACAGCGCGCGAGAGAGCACAAGGCGTCCGCCGTCCACGGTGCCGTCGTCGTAGCCGAGGCCCAGCTCCCGGAACTTCTCGGCGTCGACACCGAAGCGACGGAAGGCGTAGTCGAAGGCCTCGGTGTCCTCGGCGTTGCGAGCGCACGCCACGGTGCGGTCGAGGTAGAGCTTCAGCGCGGCGCGGTCACCGACGGAAGGCCGCTCGGGCACTCGGCCCGCGGAGCGGACGTCGTCGAGGTCGCCGGGCTCGACGTTGAAAAGGTCGGCCATGCCGAGCTTGAGCGCGGCGAGGACGTTCTTGGTCTCGCAGCCCGCGCGACACTTCAGGCCGATCTTCTTGCTTTCGGCGTTGTAGCCCACGCGGAGAGAGGGCTTGCTGTCCTCGTGACTCGGGCAGGTCACGACGTAGCCGTTGGACTCCGTCTCGACCTCGGGGAACCGGTCGAGGAAGGCGGCGAGGGTGAGGGGCGTCGACCGCCCTGCTGGGGTCGGGTCGTTGAAGGGGTCCACGGTGCTCCAGCTCGTGTAAACGCGAGAAGGCCCCCGACCTCCACGTGGGAGGCCGGGGGCCGCTCGTTCATGTCCGGGTCACCGAGGACCTCTGCGAACCGGAGCCGATCTGCTCACCGAAAACCGAAGTTTCTCGGCGGCGACGTCAGGGCCGGGCGAGTCGGTCGTAGTCGTCGCTCCAGATCTGGTCGGGGTAGGGCTGGTTGGGGTAGTAGCGGCGGTGCCACTCGATCGCGGCGTCCGTGGAGTACGGCTTGTCGAAGAGGCCGTCCGCCCAGCCGGAGGTCGCCCAGCTCGACGCCGGGACGCCAGGGACGACGCCCTTGTAGATGAGCCACTGCTGGACGTTCTTGATGAAGCCGCGCTCCGCCACGAACCACCCACCGTGGCTGGCGTCCGGACCCAGCCGGTCGCCGACGTAGTGGTCAGCGCGGAACGGCCAGGCCAGACGCGGAGGTGCGTTGGTCGGGGCCGGAGCTGGTCCGGAAGGCGCGACGGCCGAGCCGCCGACGGCCTCCATGAACTTGTCCCAGGGGAAGCCGGGACCGGGGTCCCAGTGGGTGCTCTCGCCGAATGCCTTGGAGACGTCCACGTGACCGCAGATGCCCCCGCGGCCTGCCTGGAGGTCGGCGATGGAGAGCTTCACACGCGGGATGCCGTAGCGGTCGCACAGCTCGCGCGTGCGCGCGGCGGCCCGGAGCACGGCCGGCCACACCTGCGGCGAGAGCCACTGGTCACGCGTGTAGGTGGAGTCGGCACAGATCTCGATGCCGATGGAGCGCGGGTTGGGCGGTGCGTGCCAGGCGATGACGTTGTCCGGGACGCAGTGCTCTTCGCCCGCGACGTCCTCGATGTAGTGCGCCGAGCCGCCAGCGCTCGCGCTCGCGAAGTAGCGGGCGGTCGCGCGGGCCGATCCGGCGTCGGACTCGGCGGGGAAGCCGGTCCCACCCGAGGTGGCGTGGATGACCACGCGGGTCGGAGTGAGGTTGCCGCCACCGGAGTCGTGATAGGCGCGGATGGTGATGGCGGGTTCCGCCATACAGCGTTCTCCTCTCGGAAACGCCGAAGGCCCCGACTCCCGGAGCGGGAGGCAGGGCCTTCGGGTGGGGTGGGGCGTCTACCGGCGGAAGAGCCGGGAGATTGCGGAGGCAGCCCGGAGGACCAGGCGGCCTCCGACGGCCAGGAGGGAGGCGGGGACGATGACCGGAGCGGCCAGGAGGGAGAGGAACAGGACCGCCGGGGCGTCCTTCCACCACTCGGGCCGCCGGATCGGGTTGAAGAGGGCTCCCCAACGCACGCCGGTCCACACGAGCCAGCGCGTGACGGCGTCCACGCCGAGTTCGCGCATGATCCGGCGGAAGACGGCGTCGGTGTCGCGGGCGGAGATCTCTCCGAAGAGGATTCCGGCGGCACAGAAGTAGTCGTGGGCGATGGCGGCCTGGGTGTAGGCCCCGAGCTTGGGGATGGCCCAGGAGACGACAGCCGGGATGGTCGCGAAGTCGGTCCCGAAGCCGGCCGGGATGGTCCAGTCGTCGACCTTGCCGCGGTAGCGGGCGTGCTCGACGAGCTGGAAGGAGACGCCGTCGGGTTTACACGCGACGACCGGGTTGGTCAGGAACGGCACTGAGCGCACTCCTTTTCGGGCTTCATCAGGAGAGCGGCATCCACTCGGGGTGGGCGACCTCGACGCGGCTCTCCTCGTATCCGGGCCGGGGCGGGTTGCCGACGGCTCGGGTGAGGCGGGCCTGGGCCTTGCCGGAGGTGTCGTAGGGGCCGAGGTAGCTGGTCCGCGTTCCGCCGTCGTAGAGCGGGCGAACGATGACCGCGCGGTAGAGGACGTCGCCTTCGTACTGGCGCGCGTAGCTGCTCACGCCGTCACCCGCTCCCAGGCACCGGAGAGGCTCTCGACGTGGCCCTCCACGGTGCGCGTGCTCGGCTTGTGGTCGGCGCGCACGGAGGCGATGTAGACCTGGCGGTCGTTGTCCCAGGCCGCCGAGGTCTTGGCGCGAGTGATCGCGGAGCTAGCCGGGCCACGGTCGACGAACGGGCCGTAGTACGAGGTGAACGAGCGCGGCTCTTCGCCCTCGCGCGTGATGGTCTCGACCACGACGGCCCGGAAGATTTCGTTGTTGCTGGCGGTCAGGACGCGTGCCATGTCAGCGGCTCCGGTGGACTCGGCGCGCGGCGCGCTGGCGCTTACCGGCGGCGCGGCGGCGGGCCTTCTCGTCCGGGTTGAACCCGGCGAAGATCGGCACGCCGGTCCGGAAGGCCCGGACGTTGAGGGCGGCGAGGAACCTGGCACCGCGAGGCAGAGCCGGGAGAATCACCTCGCTGAGCGAGGACTGGGCGGTCATCGGTTCTCGGACTCCTTCTTGGTCTCGCTGATGTGCTGGTCGAAGAGGTCGGGGTTGGCGCGGAGGAGCAGCTCCTCGGCGCGGCGGAGGCGCGCGACGACGAGGCGGAAGGTGCCGACGGAGCCGACGATGTAGCCGCGGGTGACGCCGAGCTGGCGGCGCTTCACCGCGGCGACTCCGTAGGGCTCGCCAGCGGCGGCGGCCTGCTTCTCGGCGTCGTCCACATAGGACGAGAAGGTGTGCTTCGCCTCGTCCTTGGCCTGGATGACGAACGGCGAGATGTGGAGGTCGCCGACGTCGATGTGGCCCTCCTGGCGGGGTCGGATGGCCGCCCTCCCGAAGACCTCGCGGAGGTATTCCAGGAGGGCGTTTTCCCAGCGGTCACCCTTGGCCTTGTTGCGGTTCGCCATGCCGGTCAGGCGGCCTGCTGGCTGGTGATCAGCCGGAGAGCGGGGCGGCCCTTCGCCTCGTGCGCCAGGATGATCTCGGTGGCGCGAGCGGACCGGCGTGAGCCGAGGAACGGCAGGACCGCACGGAGGACCTCGACGGCGGCGTCCCCGGTGATCTGCGCTACCAGCAGAGGCTTTCGGCCGGGGACGACCTCCGGGTAGGTCTTGGCGCCCATGAGGTCTGCGGCCCGGAGGATGACGTCGAGGTCCGACATCTTCACGCGGACGCGGGGGTTGCCTCGGGGAAGGTCGAAGCACCCCTCTCCGTCGAGGAGCCCGGCCAACCAGGCGGCGTCGACCTTGTCGAGGCGGCTCATTCCCTCACCGCCGGGGCGTCTTCGTCGCTGATCCCCTTGCGGAGCAGGGAAGCCAGGTCGGCGAAGGTGTCGGCGAGGTCGGCGACGTCGGCGGTCAGTCCTCCGCCAACATCGATGCGGAGGTGGACCTCACCTCCCTCGGCGTCCTCGCTCATCGAGTCGAAGGAGACGAGGGCGTAGGGCGTCATGCCCACCGGGACGAGCGCGATGACGTTCGGCTCGGCCCCCTCGATGTGGATGCGGACCGTGGTGGTCATCGAGCGATCTCCCTACAGGTCGGGCATTCGGGGAGGTGCTTGTGGTGGGCGAGGTGGCAGCGGTCGCAGACGACCTCGCTGGGGAGCAGAGCCCAGGGCTCGGGAATGTCCATGCGGTTCTCGTTCTCGTTCGCGTGCGAAGAGGCCCCCGCTCCCGATGTGGTGGTGGGAGCGGGGGCCTCTGTGGGGCGGGAGATCAGGCCTGGACCGAAAGGCCGTGTGCCTGGCGGTACTCGCGGACCGCGTCGGCGGACAGGAAGCCGCGCTTGCCGACGCCCAGGTTCGGGCGGTTGATGCGCAGCCACGCGCGCATCTGGGCGGTCGTCGGCTCGGAGGCGTTCTCGGTCACGGGGTGCTCCTGGGGGAAGTTGTTCGCTACCAACGGAAGGGGTGGACGGACGCCGTGCCGGAACGCACTCGGCGGCGGGTATCCGTTGCAGCGCCGTCACGGCGTCCGTCCTGTTAGGACTCGGTCGGGCCGCCCGGTACAGCCGTATCTCCGGGAGTGGCCTGGCTAAGCTGCTCGGCCCGGCCGGCAGGGCTGGCGGGAGATCAGAACGGCGTCTCGACCGACTTCGCCAGGAAGTCGCGGCCGACGGCCTTGTCCGCCTCGGTCGCGGCGGCCAGCGTCCACGGAGCGGACTGGCCGGGCTTCTTGTGGCCCTGACCCAGGCGGCCCAGAACCATCGCGCCGACGGACGGCTTGAGCTGGCTCTGGAGGACCTTCGGGAAGACCAGCGTGTCGACGTAGGCCGTGTCGGCCTGGTCGCCGTCGAGGACGAAGACGTCCGCGCGGACGGCCGAGGAGTCGCCGTGCACGGTCTTGATCGCGTGCTCCTGGCCGTGCACCTTGATCAGCAGGAGGGCACCGTTGAGGTTCTTCCACTCGATGCCGCTGACGGTGCTCGGTTCCTTGAACTGGTCGCTCATGCGGGGATGTGCTCCTTCTCGGGGCGTGCGTGGAGAAGGCGGGGGCCGCCTCAGTTCGGGAGGTCTGCGAACTGGGCGGCGTTTGCTCATTCCTCGCCGAGGTTTCTGGCGGCGTCCTCCTGTTCGGCGCGCTGAGCGCGGAGGGCAGCGTTGATCTCGTCGAGGCTGGGTTCACGGAAGTCCGGCTCGGGGTCCGGCTTGATCAGGAACCCAGGCAGGTCAAGGAGAACGACGATCGGACCGACTCCGAAGTAGACGGCACCGTTGGTGAGGTCCTGCCCGAAATCGGCGGCCTCGGACGGGCTCATGTGGCCAACGCGAGGGAGGAGGTAGCGGAGGAGGGCACGGATCACGAGGACCTCCGTGTCAGAGGGTGGCGAGGATGCCGCACGCCAGGAGCGCGGCCAGGAGGAGCGCGAGGCCAGTCAGTTCCAGCTCGTCGCGCAGAAGGGCGACGAGCGCGAACAAGCCGAAGAAGCCGAAGAAGCCGAGGACCACGAGGGGCTCCTTGGTGGGAGACCGGGCGGGACCGGTGTGGCCCCGCCCGGTGGCGATCACGAGCGGACGGTCTCCAGCTCGGCCTTGCGTGCCGTGGCGAGCGCGGTGAGGCCCGGCGTCCACACCAGACGGTTCTCGGCGAAGATGGCCTGGAGCACGGCGTAGGAGTCAGCGCGCTTGATCTGCTCCGGAATCGTCAGCTCCAGCGGAGTCGCCGAGGCCGCGCGGAACGGGGCGGAGATATCCTTGCGCTTGCGCCACGCGTGGACCTCGGGCGCGATGTGAAGGGTCATCTCCCACCCGGCGGCGATGTCGACCCAGATGAGCTGGGCCTGGCCGGAGCCCGCGGGCAGGTGACAGACGATGCCGAGGTCCTTCCTCGGGTTGCCGGGCAACGGAGTCCGGCTTCCGAGGGTGTGGTCGTAGTTGACCGAGTTGCCGTAGGTGCCCATCTGCATTGCGATCTTCGAGATGCCGAACAGCCCGGCTTCCATCGACCCGCCGGTCTTGAGGTCCCAGATGACGGAACCTTCGATGATCGGGTCCTCGTCGGGGTGCTGTTCGATCCACCACTCCGGGGCCCGCAAGCCTCCTACCGGGAGCCGCATGATGCGGTCGTAGGAGCCGCCGACACGGAGCCCGTCGTGGACGCAGAAGCCCTCGATGTCGACGACGGTGAAGTCCGCCGTGATGTCCTTGTAGGCCTTGAGGTCTGGAGCGAACTCCTCCGGGATGTTGCCGACCGGGAGGCCGCGGTCGATGTTCTCGGTGAAGGTGTGGAGCGCGGTGCCGGTGGTTGCTGCGGCGGAGCCGGCCGCTGCCTCCATCGCGGACTTCGCGATGTCGTTGAGGGTCCGCTTCTGGAAGCGGTCCTTCGGGTCGGAGATGGCGCTGGCCGCGAGCTGGAGGTCCCGGCGCGAGGCCATGCCGAGCGCCACCATGCGCATCTGCCAGAGGCCGAGGTGGTAGGTGTCCTCCAGCACGCCCACGAACGTCGTAGTCCGGGTGTAGGGGACGGCCTCGGTCTCGCCCGGCGGCGTGATCAGCGGGCGTCCCCAGCGGTCGCGCGGGAGTTCGGTGGCGACCGTGTTGAACGGGTCGGTCATGTGCTCGCTCCGAGAGTGAAGTGAAGTGCTTGCCACCTCGGGAGGTCTGCGAGTTGGTGCGGGTCTGCTCATGGGAAGGCCCCCGACCTCGGTGAGGGCGGGGGCCTGGGGCGAGCTGATCAGGCGGCGGTCGTCGGCTGGAGCTCCACGGTCTGACCGGTGATGGGGTCGGCGGCGATCCAGCGGCCTTCGGCGTCGCGCTCGGCGATGATGTCGAGGGAACCGGCCGGGAGCTGGCCCGTGTAAACGACCCAGCCCTCCACTCCGGCCTCGTCGAGAGCGCGGCGCGACTCAGTGAAAGTGAGCGTCGCGGGGAGCTGGGTCGTTTCGCCGGAGGGCTGGACGGCGAAGGCGGTGAAGTTGCGGACCTGCCAGGCGGTTACGGGGCGGGACATCGGGGCTCCTTCAGGAAGTCAACGAATGCTTTCGGTGGCTCAGGTCAAATGAGGTCAGGGCTTCCTCTGGCCGTAGCGCTGCTGGGCGGCCTGGCGGGAGACGCCGAGGACCCTGCCGATGTCGGCCCAGGAGTAGCCGTTGCCCTGCTTGGGCTTCTGGAGCTGCTTGACGGCGTCCTCGATGTGGGCGTCCAGCTCCTTACGGAGTTCGACGAGGCCCTTGAGGCCCTCAATATCGAGGTCCGCCACGCGACGGCTGTAGGCCCGCATGATCCGGCGGACGAAGTTGCCGTACTTGTCGGTCTCGGTGAGGGCGGGCATCGGGGCCTCCGTGGTTGGTGTTGCTGGTGGGGCTGCTGGGGTCAAAGTTACCAACGAAAGCTTTCGGTGGCAACGTGTAAACAAAGATTGGCCTGTGACCTGCGGAGATGGGCGTCCGATGTCGGCTGCGGAGTGCTTTCGGTGGCTCTCGACGCGGCGGGGAGGCCGGAACCCCACCGTGAGTGGGGTTTGTGGGGTAGGGCTCCATTACTGCCTATGTAAGAGACCTCGACATAGACAAAGTTGGCCTAGATGCACGAAAACCCCACTCTTGGTGGGGTTCCGGGCGTTCGGTCGTTTACACGCTCTGGGGCCGGCGTACGGCCTGCGGCTTCGTCTCCGCGGTGTCGAGCACGCTGAGCAGCTGGTCTGAGCGGTGGAGGATGGCTTCCAGGGCGGTTCGGGCGGCCACGCACTCGGCCGGCGTGAGGCTGCGGATGGCGGTCTCATCCGCGTACTCCAAGAGGGCCTGGGCGTAGGCCGCGAGGCGGGGGATGTCGGCCTGGGGCGTCGCGTCCTCGGCCATAGCCTTGAGTGCGTCCCGCGTCTTCTGGAGACGCTCCTTCGGCTTGGTCGACGAGAGGCCGACCTCGGCCAGTTCCTCCGCGCTCGCCCGGTTGCGCAGCTCTTCTCCGGTATGCCAACGGAGCGCTCCCGAGATGCGGACCTTCTCGACCTCGGGCACCTCGGCGGCCTCGTAGACGCGCTTCATGGATGCCCGGTAGCCCGGTGACCGCCCAGCCCAGTCGGTGCGCTTCCCGTCGGCGAGCTTGTAGTGCTCGCGGAGATCGACCGTGGCGGCGGCCAGCTCCTTGAGGAGGGCGTTCCGGCGGTCCTTCGAGATTTCCGCGAGGTACGAGACGTAGAGGTCGGTGAGGGCGACCTCCAGCTCGGCAACGGAACGGGAAGGCATGAGCGGGTCCCATCTGCTCTAGGAGATCCAAACGATACCGCGCGTGCACGCGCACGATCACCCATCTTCAGCACACGGAGTGTCTGAAAACGCAAAAAGGCACCCCCGATCGGGTGATCGAGGGTGCCTCATGGGCGCGGGCGGGTGACTTGATCAGCGCGAATTCACCAGGAATTCGTCTGCCAACTCGTGCAAACGGGCGATCGTGTCGTGGTTCGGGATCTCGGCGTCAACGGCCCACCGGTCCAGGGCCGTCTCGGAGACGTGGGTGTCGTCGGCGGCCTGGCCGTTGCGGTAGACGCGGACGAGCTGGCCTCCCGCCGCCTGCACCCACTCGGCTTCGTTGGGAAAGCGGACATCCGTGACGATCACGGGGCCGTCGGTCTCCTCGGCCTTGCGGCGGACGACGTCCACCCAGACGTTCGGGTCGACGTACTGGCGGATGCCCACGCCGTGATCCTGGAGGAGGCGGCGCACTTCCCTGAGCTTCTTCGCGGTGTCCCAGTCAGCAGTCTCGAGGATCTGGCTGAGCCGGAGGTGGGTCGCGATGGGGAAAGCTCCTGGGCCGTAGACGATTCCCGATTCGTCGGCCTCGACCGGGATGACCGGGTTGAGGTGTTCCATGACGGACTTCAGGGTGTCGGCGAAGGCGAGGCGGGTGAAGCCGTGCGCCTCGATGAGGCGGCGGGCGAAGGTGTCCTTCCCCGCGTACTTCTTGCCGGTGACGCCGATGATGCGCGAGGCCATGCGCTGCTCCTGGAGGTGCGGGGCTGTGTCACCTCGGGAGGTCTGCGCGTTTCCGCCGTCCTGCTCAGGAGTGGCGAATCTTGAGGTCCTCGACCTCGGTGAGCAGCTCGCGGAGGCGGCGCTCCAGGCCCGTGATCTCCGCGCGCATCGAGGCCTTCTCCTCGGCCCACTGGACGCGCTCGGCGGCGTGCCGGGCGTCGGTCTCGGCGAGCTGCTCGCGGAGACGGACGTTGTCCTCCATCAGCTCGTCGCGGGCGCGGGCGACGACGGCGATGGACTGGTCAACGGTGATGAGGCTCGCGGCCTGCTTGCCCTCGGGGCTTCGGGCCTTGCGGCGCGCACCGAACCAACGGACCACGTCGCGGAGAACGCCAGCGGAGATGACGGCGACGAGGATGGGGACCAGTTCAGCTCCCGTCATCGGGCACCTCCGGCCGTGCGTGCTTGCCCGGCTTGTCACCGGCCACGGGGGACACCTGGGCGCGTGCCCGCTCGACGGCGGGGACCGCCAGGACGAGCGCGAGCGGCCCGATGAGCGCCGTGGCAACCGAGCCCGTGACGAGACCGGCTGCGACGGCGAACGCGACGAGGCCCAGCAGGGTCGTGTAAACGTGCCGTCGGAGCGGCTCGCGCGTGGGGTCGTAGAAGAGGCGGATCTTGGCGGCGATGTCCGCGAGGCGGCTCATCGTGCTCCTTCCGGGAATGCCGAGAGGCCCTCTCCGAGTGGGAAGAGGGCCTCTCGGTTGGATGTCAGAGGGCGGGGTCGTCCGGCGCGGGCGTCGCGGCCTCGGTGATCAGTCCGGCGGCGGCTTCGGCGGCCTCGCGCGCGGCCAGCTCGGCGACGCGGGCCTCCTCCCGGATGGCGGCGACCCGATCGGCCACAGGCGCGGAGACGCGCTGGGCGGCGAAGGTTGTGAGGGTCACCGTGACCCAGTGGCGGAGGACGGCTCGGACGGCGGCGTCGTCGTCGAGGTCCGCGGTGACGGTCGGGTAGAGGTGCCGCATGGCGGCGATGATCTGGGGGACCAGCGAGGCCGGCACGCGGAGCCCGGCCACGGGGACCACGGGCTCGTCGGCCAGGGCGCTCAAGTCGATGGCCACGGGGTGTCTCCGTTCTCGGTCCAGAGGGTGCGGTGAAAGGCGTTCTGCTCCTCGGGAGTCAGTTCGCCGGAGAGCAGGGCCGCCCAGGTCGTCTCATCGACGTCGGCCTCCCGGACCGGCCAGTCCAGGCCCCGGAGTCCCCGAGGGAAGTCCCCTTCGGCGAACTCGCGGGCCTGGACCAGGACGCGTCGGTCCTCGGGGTCGAGGGCGAGCCAGACGTGGATCACGTGGGGCTCCTCGGGGATCACTGGGTGTACCAGATGCGCAGACGCGCGGAACCGCCGTCGAAACGGCCGTAGTAGGACAGGTTCGAGCCGCCGCTGGGGCCGACCGTGATGCCGTCCGCGCGGCCGTAGCCGTAGGCCCCGCCGTTCTGGAACAGCGGATACCAGTCCGACGGCAGGGTGGCGGTCACGCCACCGGGCTTGGGCCAGCCGCCCACGTGCCAGTCTCCCCGCGGCTTCGCGTAGTTCGGGCCGCCGTTGCCGCCGATCGCGACGTTGAGAATCGCTGTGCCACCGGAGTTGTAGTACCAATGCGAGCTGTAGGCGTAGAAGTCCATCCGGTCGATGCGGCCGGAGATGCTCGGCAGGGAGAACCACCAGTGGCCCTTGCCGTCCCCGTTGAAGCCGGACGGGTCCCAGCCCTGGACCGGGCCTGACACGTCGCCTCGCGCGGTGTTGTTGCCACGCCAGGAAGTCCAGCCGGAAGGGGCGAGGTCCACGTAGTACTGGCGGGTGGGTGGTGGAGGCGGAGGGGGCGGCGGTCCCTGGTAGAGCTGACCGCCGGAACCGGCCGCTCCGGCCATCGGCGGGGTCGGCCCCATGTCGAAGGCCTCCATGACGATCGTGGAGTCCTCGACGATGCGGATGGCGGACTGGTCATTGTTGGGCCAGTTCAGTCCCACCGAGTACTGCACTGAGATGAAGCCGGTGTGGTCGGAGTGGTAGACCCAATCATGGTCGGTGAGCTGGTAGGACTGGTTGGCCAGGTTCGAGACCACCCAGAAGCGACCGACCGGTGACGAGGGCGTGGCTACGGAGTCCTTGGCGTAGCGCATGTGAAACCAGTACTCGCCGCCGTTGGCCCACGGATACCAGATCGGGCCGTACTGCTTGATCAGGTAGCTCCGGCCGGCACGGACCGGGAACGTCACCTGGGCCAGTCCATACTCGGAACGGATTCCGAGGCCGCTCTGACCTTCCAATCCCTTGAGGGCGGCCATGTACCAGCCGACCTGGCGGCCTCCGCTGGACTCCAGAATGGACTCAAGCTTGGTGCCCTTGTAGGTGAGATCGCCGGAGACGTTGAGGCCAGTGAGATTTGCCTGGCCGGTGTCGTCGATCGAGGCGACGAGTTCGCCGCTGGTGTCGACGACGGCGAAGTAGTCGTTCGTCGTGGTGCCGAGCCGGATCACCTCGTCAGTGAGGCCGTCGACCGGGTCTTGGCGGTAGACGCGGAAGCCGTCGTCGGCCATCTCGGCGTGGGTACCGAACTGGGGACCGGCGATGATCTTCTGTCCGGCGGCGATCTCGCCCGCGACGAGCTTGCCGACGTTGAGGCCGGAGAGGGCCTGGTCGCCGAAGCTCGCGACCACCCAGCTCGCCGTCGCGGTTTCCCACTTCACCGGGCGGTGGTCGTGGTCAGCCTGAAACCAGAGATCGCCGTCGATGAGCTTGTCCTCGACGAGGTCGGGGGCGTTGTCGTCGGTACGCCAGAAGACCTTGTTCTTCCCGTTGGCGGCGATGACCTCGGTGTAGGTCGGTGCGCGCTCGGGGGTCTCTGTGGCGAAGGCGGCGGGGTCGGAGCGCTGGCCGGAGGTGGACACGCACACGAAGGTCACGGTGTACGGGTCAGGCGGGAGGAGAAGTTGAGCTGTGCCAGGGGAAGTAAGGCTGGCGCGGCGGGTGGTGTCGGTGGGCTCGTAGGCGGAGAACGAACTGGCGTGGACCTCGATGGCGCGGAAGTCGCCGGGGCGGTCGACGCCGTCGAAGAAGGTGCCGTCCCAGGTGACGGCGAGGCCTCCGACAGTCGGCTCCAGGATCGGAGCGGACGGGGTCGGAGGCTTCGGGCCGTTGAGGGTGACGAAGCCGGTGGTCCCGTCGGGGAGCTGGCCGATGTTGCCGCGGAGGTTTCCGTGGTCGTCGTAGACCGGCACGGACCCGCCCTCGATCGAGCGGAACGTCATCTGGGAGCCGCGGGAGAGGGAGTTGACCTCCCGTCGGAGGTTGGCCAGCTCCTTCGCGAGCTGAGCGGCGGGGTCGCGTGCGGGCACGGGGTCAGCCTCCGTAGCGGAAGTGGTCGGATCTCGTGACGGACAAGGACGCTGTGGTCTCGCTTGTGAGCGACCACGCGGTGATGCGAACCCACATCTCGATCTCCCCGAGCCAGGGGAGCTCCGCCCGTACAAGGACGTCGTCGCCGACCTGCCACGAGCCGAGAGGGGCGTTGGCGTGGTCGATGACGTCGAGCTGGGTGATGCGGAGGGCGGCCTCGCGGTGGGCCAGCTCGTCGGCGATGAGGGCGTCCATCCGCGAGGAGTCTGTGACGGCCTTGTCGGAGTAGACGGCGACGCGGCGGAGGCGTCCGTCGCGTACGGCGGTCTCTCGGCGCAGCATCGCGCGGCCTTCACCTGCCCCGAGGCCGACGACGGTGTTGGCGAAGTCGTCGCCGTTGGACTCGATGGTCACGACGTTGGCGACGTTGTCGCCCTGGGTGAAGGCGAGGTCGTCGCGGCGGCGGCCGACACGCGGGTAGCCCAGCTCGATCTCGTGGACGACGGTTTCCTTGTCGGGGGCCCAGTAGTGCTTCTCGACGTAGTCGAAAGGCGTGGCCTTGGCGAGGGCGTCCAGCTCTTCACCGCAGTTCGGGTGTTCCCACCAGAGCAGCTCGTAGGGCTCGGCGTCGTGCTGCTCGGTGGAGCCGTCCTCGCGGGTCTCGGTCCAGGCGTCGCGGCCGAGCCGGACCGGGGTTCCGGTGCCGGTGACGATGACGCCGAGGTTCGAGTCCGGAAAGGACTGTGCGTGCTCCCAGATGTGCCGGATGCACTCGGCGGGGTCGATGCCGATCCGGGAGAACTCGCCCTCGTACGTGATGGCGTGCGGGTAGGTGGAGAACCCAGCGCAGTCGAGATGCCAGGCTTCGCCCTCGAAGGAGGAGGAGACGAGGATGCCTCCCCAGCGGATCTCTCCGCCCGACTCGGCGTAGATGAGAGTTCCCCACTCCTCCAAGAGGAGCTGGCCGTCGTCGGCCCGGAGGCCACCTACGTCGGGGGTGACCGTTCCGGTCAGGGAGCCGGGGCCGGAGAGCGTCCACTCCAGGGCGTCCAGCTCGATCGGGACGTCCCAGTCGAGCCACTCGCCGGTCGTCGCACGCTGGGCGAGAAAGGTCCAGCGGCTCATCGTTTAAACCACCTGCTCGCGGAAGCGGACGTCGAAGACGACCTGCATTCCTTCCCAGGTGTAGATGTCGCCCCTGTTGGCCCCTTCCCAGGTGCGTCGCGCGTTGAGGCGGACGAGCTGGTTGGAGCCCTGGTAACCGCGGACGTCGAACTCGGCGAAGGTGGTGTGGTTGATGGTCTCGACCCAGCCGACCGGAGTTCCGGGGTTGCCGTTGTAGTCGATGAACTGGTCCTGGCCGGTGAGGGCTCCGAACTGGATGCGGGTGTTGACGTCGGCGGGGCCGTTGACGCCGATTCCGTTGAGGTGGATGGAGGCCTGGGCGTGGGTGGCCCACTTCGGCACGGGGACGGAGAGGCCGTTGACAGGCCAGTTGTGCCAGGCAGTCTCGGTGACGAGGACGTAGTCTCCGGCCGGCGGGCTCTGGACGTCGTACTCGCTCCAGGCTCGCGGGGAGGCGAGCTTGCGGAGGTCCTTGATCATCGACGTCGTGATGGTCGCGGTGTTGGCCGGGATGTCGATGCGCGCGAGCGGGATGCCGCTCTGGCCTGCTGGCATGGTGGTCGTGCCGGGGGCGACGTTGGGGATGACGCGCGTGAAGATGTAGGGGCCGCTGGCGGGGTCGGCAGGATCGGCCCAGGGTTCGCCCGGCATGTTCGGGTCCTCGACGCGGGCGACCACGAGGTCCGAGCGGCCGGAGCCGGAGCCGGTTGCGGCGATGGTGGCGAGGTCCACCGAGGGGTTGCGGCCCACGTAGGTCTGCTGGGCACCGCCAGCGGCCTTGTTGAGGACGAGGCACGCTCCGGACATGACGCGGACCGAGGAGCCGGGGATGTCGAGCGGGACGACCTTGAGGTCTCCGGGCGTAACGATGCCCTCCGCACCGGAGGTCGCGGCGTAGGCGAGCAGTCGGGCAACTTCGGGCGAGTGCTGGGCACCTCCCCCGACAAACCAGGGCACGGAATCCCACATGGAGTTCTCCTAGGAAGACAGGTCGGCCCCTGGACCCGGCGCGAGACGAGGAGGAGCGCCAGGCCCAGGGGGCCGAGTTCGAGGCCTATCGGGTAGATCTGCGCGGGTGCTGTCTCGGAGGCGTTGCGCCGTCAAGGAGTTCTTGACGGAGAACCGAGGACCGCGGAGCCGGTGGGCAAGGTCAGAGGGAGGCGTAGGTCGGACGCCAGGAGAGCCGCACACGGGCGGTTCCCGTCGGGTCGGTCCCCTTGAGGCCGACCTCGTAGTCACCAGGGGCGAGCGAGGCCTTTCCGAGGCGGGTTCCTCGGACCAGACCGGCCACGTTGGCCCCGCCGTTGCGCAGTGCCGAGCGCTTCCAGGGGCGGGTGTCGATGACGATCTTCTCGTCGTAGAGCAGGGATGTACGGACCTCGAAGGTCAGCCCGGCCCCGCCCGCACCCACCACGGTGACGACCGGCGTGGTGACCGGGCCGAAGATCTCGACCACCGGCCACACAGGCATCTCCGAGCGGACACGGATCGCCTGGGAGCGGTCGGAGGACAGCGTCGTCGACAGTGGTGAGGCCAGCGGAGCCAGCAACCCTCCGCCCAGCGGCGGCACGATGCCGAACTGGACGCTGTCGTCCTCGGGTGCGTAGAAGAGGTCATCAACGCACGCGAAGTCGGCCTGGACGGTGACGAAGCCGTTTACACGCACGTCGGAGAAGTTCGGCGCGAAGCGGCGGGGACGTCCGAAGACGACCCGCTCGCGGCCGGCGTAGCGCGCGTGCAGCTCGGCGACCGCACCGGGCGTGAGCCGGACGGGGTCGGCCCTCCAGGTGGTCGCCAGGAGGGCCGCCTCGTCGCGTGCCTCGCGCTCGGTCCGGGCACGGATGCCCAGATCGAACGAGATGGTGAGGCCAGATCGAAAGTCGACGCCGAAGGCCCTGCCGTCTGCACGGGGCCGGTCGACATCGGCGACGCGGAGGTCCACGTCGCCGATGTCGGGGGTCGTGCGGTTGAAGGCGGGGAGGTCCGGCGTGCCGAAGGTGTACTCCGTGCCGGGGTAGACGACCTTCCACTGTCCATCGATCACCGGAGTGCACCTCCTCTCTTGATCCGTCGGAGCTGGAACATGGCTTCTTCCATCTGGTCGCGGACACTGGCACCCGGACCGACCTGGAGGACGAGGTCTCCGCCGATGAGCGGCGCGGCACCATCGCCCTTGGCGAGGGAGCGGATGACTCCCCACTCCTCGTTCGTCAGGACGGCCTCCGGCTTGCCAGAGAGGTTGACCCCGGTGTCCCCGTGGTTGAGGACTCCGCCGGAGTCGTAAAGACCCACCTGGCCGCCGTCGGCGTACCAGTGGTTGCGCTCCCAGAACGCCTTCGCGGCAAGGGGATTGCCGTAGCGCTGGGCGATGTAGCGGAGCCCAGCGTTTGCCTGCTGGCCGACGTCGGAGGTCTTCGTCGCACCCACCGTCGACCAGGTCGAGTCGAGGAACTGGAAGAGGCCGTAGGCCGTGCTCGACGGGTTCTGGGCTCGGGGGTTCCAGCCCGACTCGCGCGTGATGATCCAGTCCAGGGCGTCCCACTGGGGGCTCTGGCCCCAGCCGCGCGCGGAGGCCATTGCGCGGACGATGTCCTTGACACCGCCCGAAGCGCTGTCGCCTCCGCCGACGAAGTCGACGAACCTGGTCCAGGCCGACGCGACGGCGTCCTTCGCCTTTGTCCAGATCTTGTCGACCATCTGGCCGGGGACTTCCTTGATGGTCCGGGTGAGGGTGTTCTCCCCGAACTGCCCGAAGAAGCCCTTGAGCGGCGCGTTGATGGAGTCACGGAGCTTGCCCAGGACGTCGAACCATCCGACGCCTGAGCCGCCAGCACCCATGCCGGCCGCAGTGCGGGCCGCCCAGTGCACGTGGTTGGCGTGCTGGGCGCGCGTCGCAGCGTTGTAGGTGAAGTCGGCACCGTTCTTGAGGTCTGGGCGGTCGTCGCCGAGGCCGTCGTAGATCAGCTCTGCTGTCTGGGCCTTGAAGTTGTCGTAGATCCAGCGGTTCATCGCGGCGAGGAACGGCGTGCCGTTGCCGCCAGCTCGGCCGATCTCGCCGAGGTCGACGGCCATTCCCTGACCGTGGAAGTCCGGAGTGTTGCGCTGGCCGGAGTTCAGGTTGGCGCGCGGGAACTGGCTCTTCACCTTGGCGAAGAGCTGCTGGTAGACCGGGCCTCCCTCGGCGCGGTGGATGGCCCCGTCGAAGGCCTCGCGCGGGATCTTGCGCTGGCGGATGGCCTCCATGACGCCAGTCCCGTAGTAGTCCACGGAGGACACGGGGTGGACGTACTCGCCCGCGGTGAGCCAGGCGGGGATGTTGTCGGCCTTGTCGTTCGGCGAGTAGCCGGGGACTCGACCACCCGCGGCGAACGCGACGAGGGGGAGATTGCTCATCTTCCAGTTGCCGGGAAGGCCGAGCGTGTCGATGACCGAGTTGAACGCCTTGAAGAGGCCCTGGTTGAGGACCGTGCCGATGACGAAGTTGATCGGCTTGGCCGCAATTTCGCGCATCCGGTTCCAGGCGGTCTCGATGCCGCTCACGGCCTGCCCGAAGGCGGTCTTCACGGAGCCGATGGCGTCCTGGAACATGCGCCACATCGGAGAGAGGATGTTGTCGTAGACCCAGCGCATCCCCCGAAGGGCACCGTCCCAGGCGGACTTGATGCCGTTGAAGATCGGCACCAGGACGGTCTCGTAGAGCCAGCGCGCGGCGACCTGGATGGCGTTCCACAGCGGGACCAGGACGTTCTCGTAGGCGAACCGCATTGCCGCGAGGTTCAGCTCCCAGTAGAGCTTGATCCCCAGGAAGATCGGGCGGAGGACGTTCTCGTAGAGCCAGAGCGCGCCAGCCTTGACGGCGGCCCAGATCGGCTCCAGGACGTTTACACGCGCCCACTCGATTCCGGCGAGGAGGTAGGCCCAACCCTTCTCGATGGCGGCGAAGGCGGGCTGAATCCCGTTGCGCCACAACCAGATCGCGCCAGCCTCGACGGCGGACCAGGCGGGCTTGAGGAGGTGCTCCCACGCCCACTCGATCCCGAGCGACAGGGCCTTCCACGCCAGCAGGATCGGGCCGAAGACGGAGACGACCAGGATGGCGAGCAGGACCTTTCCGGCGACCTGGAGCGCGGCCCAAATGGGCTCGATCACGTTGCGGTAGGCCCATTCCAGGCCGGTCGCCAGCGCGGACCAGGCGGTCGAGATCGCGGAGAACACCGGCTGGAGGACCGAAGACCAGAGCCAGGAGGCGGCCTTCGAGATCGCGTCCCAGGCGGGCTTGATCAGGTGTTCCCAGGCCCAGGAGACGGCGTCGGCCACAGCGGTCCAGGCGGTCTGGAGTGCTGACCAGACCGGCTTGAGGACGTTCTCCCACATCCAGACCCCGGCGGCGGCGACCGCGCGGAAGGCGGTCTGGACGACGTTGCGGAAGGTCTCGGAGTGGTTGTAGGCGTAGATGAGGCCGGCGACGAGTGCGCCGATGGCCGTGATGATCAGGCCGATGGGGTTGGCGTTCGCCGCGGCGTTCCAGGCCCACTGGACGGCCGTCCACACCTTCGTCACGGTCTGCGCGATTTGCGCGGCCTTGATCCACTTGATGATTCCGCCCGCGGCCTGCACGGCCATCACGGCGGCGTGCGCGCGAGTGATCGCGTTGAGGGCGACGTAGGCCCCGACGAGCGCGTAGACGACGCCCTCGTTGTCGTTGAGCCAGCCCGTGATCTGGACGAGGTAGGGGAGGAGGAGCTTGAACGCCTCCCACGCCATGTGGACGCCTCCGCCGAGTCCCTCGGGACCGAAGAGCGGGGCGAGGTCCTGGGCGATGCCCCAGAGGTTCGCGAAGAGGGCCTTGAGCTGATCGACGACGGGGAGCAGCTCGGCGGCGCGGTCGCGGAAGTACGCGACGTGCTCGCCCGTGTTGCCGAGGATGTTGTCGACGACTTCGCCGATGCCCTGGGCGTCACGCTCGCGGATGGCGTCGAGGAGGTTGGGCACCTGCTCGACGAGGACGGCACTCTTCTTGGCGAAGCGGTCTAGCGCGGAGTCGATGACCGGCGTGGCCGCCGACATCGCGCGCTTGATGCTCGGGATGAAGGGCTCCATCGCCTCGGCGAGGTTGAGCTGGAGCGTGTCCTTGAAGGCCGAGAACATGCCCTTCAGCGACTTGCTCTGTGCCTCCATGAGGCCGTTGAAACGCTCCAGGCCCTTACCGGTCTCGAGCGCTTCCATGAGCTGCTCAAGTTCCTTGCGACCGAGCTTTCCGTTCTGGGCCATCGCGGCCAGCTCTTCCTTGGCCTTGCCGGTGGCACCGGCCAGGAGGTCGAAGACGGGGATGCCCGCGTCTCGGAGCTGGTTGAGGTCTTCAGCAGTGATGCGGCCGGCGGCGTTCATCTGCTGGAGGGCGATGGTGGCGCGCTTGACGCCCTCGGAGCCCGTCCCCATTCCGGAGGTGACGTTGCCGAGGGTGGTCATGATCGGGATGACCTTCTCGGCGTCGATCCCGATGGCGATGAGGGACGACGCGGCCGTCTGGAGTTCGGGGAACTCGAACGGTGTGGTCGCGGCGAATGCCTGGAGCTTCTTGAGGAAGGCGTCAGCCTTCTCGGCGCTGCCGAGGAGTGTGGTGAACGCGATGTTCGCCTGCTCCATGTCGGAGGCGACCTTGAGGCCCCAGGCCGCGGCGAGGCCGCCGCCGATCGCGGCTCCCGCCGTGGCGAGCGCGAGTCCCTTTGCGACGGTCACGGCCAGGTTCTTGACGGCCCCGGACAGACCGGATCGGGCCTCGCTCTCAAAGCCGTTGGTGTCCGGGCGGATGCGGACGTAGGCGTTGCCGAGGATGGAGTTGGACAGGGGAGTTCGCCTCCTCTCGCGGGAGGTGGGGATGGAGACGGGGGTCAGCCGCCGAAGAGGCGCGAGAGGCGCGCGATTTCGCGGTTGCGCTCACCGCGGTTGGCGGGTGCCTTGGGGGCGGGGACCGAGGCGGCGTAGAGGTCGTTGACCTGTTTCCGGCGGCCGTCGTCCTCGCGGAGAATTCCTTCGAGGAGTGCCAGGAAGTGCCTGGCATCCAAGTCCAGAACCGAGTCAGGGCCGCCGATTCGCGCGGTGAGGCCGAGCATCACTGCTCGCGCCTCGACCTCGGTCCACGAATCGACGGCCCAGCTCAAGAGGGCCTGGACTACTTGGTAGGGCGGCCCAGCGTCTTCTCCAACACGTCCTGGAGGGCCTTCTGGAGGTCGGCCTCGACGTCGTCGGAGTCGGAGCGGTAGACGGCCTTCTTGAACGCCGGGTAGTTGCTTCCCAGCGTGCACTCGAAGAAGTCGGCGAAGACGCCCATCGCTTCCGGGTCACCGGAGCCGGTGCGGGCCAGCTCGCTCACGAGGAGCGTGCTGGGCTTGCGTTCGATGCTGTACTCCACGCCGTCGAAGGCAACCGAGCCGAAGCCCTTGTCCTTCTTTTCGGCGATGGCGGAGTCCACAGCGGACTTGGCGGGGGTGGTCCGGGAAGCCATGAGCAGTTCAGTCCTCGTCTACGTGAAGTGCTTGCGGGAGATGGGAAAAGTCAGAAGGTCAGGGCGTGACCGGGGCGACACCGGAGCCGCCGTCGCGCTCGTCCGCGTAGATCGCGCGGAACGGGGCACCGCCGAGGGCGGGCTTCTCCAGCCGAAACTCGACCGGGATGGTCGTCTTGTCCGCACCCTTGCGGCGGGACATCGTCACCGAGCCGCCCTGGAAGACCTGGTTGAAGATCCAGCGCTCCTCGCCGTCCTCGGAGTCGAAGACGAGGACCTTGCGGACCTCCGTGCCCGGCTCCGGCGGCTCGTAGCTGACGGCTCCGGAGGTCGTGCGGGTCACCGAGCCGCCGTTGAAGGCGAGGGTGAGGTTCCGGACCGTGTTCTCCGCCATCGCGAACGTCACCGTGCCGTTGCGGCCGGTCGTGCGGTAGAAGACGGGGTCGAGGCTCTCGGCGACCTCGACGGGGTCGCTGGTCAGCTCGTAGCTGAACTCGGAGCCTTCCTCGGTGTAACCGACCGGCTTGAAGGCGGCGTCGAGCGCGGTGCCCAGGTCGGTCGGGAGGGCCGTGCCCAGCGGCGCGACCCAGAGGCGGCCCGGACCCAGCGAAAGGGGTGCGGCGTTGCCTACGGGAGCAGACAAAGGAGTTACCTCCGAAGGAGAGATCTCGGCGGCGACGGCCGACCGAGGAAAGGGGGAACGGGCTTAGCCGCGCGGCAGAAGGGCGGGCCGGAGATGCGGGCGAGCGGCGTGGTTGACCGTGCCGACTTCCCACCACCACAGGTAAAAGCCGGGGTGGTGCTTCGAGTACCCGACATCGACGTAGAGGCTCTCGGAGTCCTCGCCGGGGACGGAGATGATGGCCTCGGAGGGGTCGGCGACGCTGGCCTTGAAGCGGCCGGAGGAGTCGCGGCGTCGGGTGCCGACGGTGCCGGAGAAGGAAACAGCGGTCTTGGCGTTGGCGCGTGCCCGGTCGCGGACCTCGCGGCCTACTGCGCCGAAGAACCGCCTCGACTCTTCGCCCCGGAGGATCTCGTCGAGCTGATGGGGGTAGAGGTCGACGCGGCCCGCGCGGCTCATGCGTCCTTGGCGGTCGTCTTGGCGGTCGTCGCGGTCGCCTTGCCGCGCTCGGAGGCGACCTTGTCCTGGCAGGCGAGGGTTTCCACGGCCGAGGCCGGAACCTCGTCGCCCTTGCGGTAGGCCCGCACGAACGGCGCGGCGTAGATGTCCTGGGTGGCGATGTAGCGCGTGGCGCTCATGGGGTGGCTCCAGAGATTCGGATGCCGACGGTGACGAGGTACCGGGGGAGGTCGGTCTCGGGGTCGGGTGCGGGTGAGGGGTCGACGTCGACCCAGCGGCCGGTCACGAGGGCGTCGCCGATGACGCGCTTGACGGCGGTGGGCCAGTTGTTCTTGATGACCCAGGCCAGCTGGCCGGCCTGGAGCTCCTCTGCGGCCCAGACTTCGAGCTGGTAGATGGGGGTGGCCTCCCAGCTCGCGGGGGCCTCGCGGTCGCGGACCTTCGTGACGCGGATGGCGGGGAGCGTGGAGTCGAGCCGGGTGGACACGCGGCCACCCACGTCCTCCAGGCCTGGAAGCCCGGCCAGCAGGGCGACGACGGCGGGGTCCGGGAAGGGAACGGGCATCAGGTCACCGGTCCGACGTACTTGAGCGTTGCGGCCACATTGGACAGAGCCGAGAAGCCGGGGATGCGCTCGACGGAAGGAGAGCCCTCGACGACGTACTTCCGGCTACGAGCCTGGACTTCGTCGCCGGGACGGACGTCCGTCCCGATCGGGAAGAAGCCGCGGAACTTGTCGACGACGAACGCCTCTCCCTCGGCCGTGGTCGCTTGTTCCAGACGGCCGTCGGTGGTCGAGCGAGCGACGATGGACGTGACCGGCTTGCCCAGCGGGTCGCGGCCGGTGACGCCGTAGCGGAGGACCGTGAACAGGTCCTCTTCCATGAGGAGGCCGATCATGAGCGGCCCGGCATGATCGTGAACGCCCCGGAGCGCACAGGCCGCGGGGAGACCTCGGTCAGGTCGGCTCGCTCGGCCTCGGTGAGAGCGAAGACGTTGGCGATGTCGGAGTCCTGGCCGCCGAAGGTCACGTTCGCCGAGCCGAGTCCGACCGTGCGTGCACCCTTGGGGTTGGTCAGGATGCGGGCGAGAACGCTCTGGAGGACTCCGGTGACGACGTCGAGCGCGCGGCCGGTTGCGGCCTCGGGATCGCCGTCGTAGCCGGTCCGCACGATGCGGAGGGCGGTGGAGTAGAGCGCGTTGAAACGCTCTGCGGAGATGGCCTCGTCGAGGACGAGGGCCAGCTCCTCGCGGGAGACGAGCTGGGCCACGCTGGCCCCCTCCTTCGAGTGGGAGGAGGAGCCGACCTTCGTGAGGTCGGCTCCTCCCTGATCACTGAGCCGGGGCCTCGTCGGCCTTCGGCGCGGCGGCCTTCCGGCGGCCCGAGGTCTTCGGTGCCGGTGCTGGCGCGGCCGGAGCCTCGACGACGGGGGCCTCGACGACCGGGGCGTCAGCCACCGGGGTCGCGACCACCGGGGCCGGGACCTCGTCGACCGGCTCCGTCGAGGCGTCGAGTGCGTCCTTGTTGGACACCTCGGCCCAGTCGGGGACGGTGTCGCCCGGCCGGAGGACGGCGGAGTGAGTGCCGTCCACCGAGCGGACGTGGACGTAGGTGCGGACCTTCACGGTCGGTCAGTCCCTTCTGCGAGAGAAAGCTTTCGGTGGCTCAGGTCATACGGAAGCGACGAAGAGCCGCGAAGGCTGGGACAGGACCGGCATCGCCACGGCGTCGACGAAGGTGAACTGGCGGTAGGGCGGGCCGACCTTCTCGACCACACCCACGATGCCGGGAGCGTCGGCGAAGGTCATCTCCGCGACGTTCGAGCCCACCAGCTCCAGCGAGGTCGCCGTGACGCCGTAGGCGGTGAAGCCCAAGTCGCCCAGGTCCGCCGGGGTCAGGAGGACGCGGTTGTCCGGCATGACGCGGGTCGGCGTGCCGTCCACGTCCAGGGACAGGTCGGTCAGCTCGGCCAGGTTCGGCAGGCCCTCGCTCTGGAGGTAGGTACGCAGCTCCTCGACGGTGACGCGCGGGTAGGAGCCGTTGTTGGTGCCCCGGATCGCGGCGACGAGCTGGTTGTTCTTCTGCATCGCGCGGATCATCTTGCGGGACGCGCGAATCGCGCCGGGGTCGCCAGCGCCAGGGGTGGCCGAGTAGGTCTCCTGCCAGGCGAAGAGGTCGTCCAGGATCAGGGCCGTCGGGTCGAGCCAGCCCTTCGCCGCGGTGACGAGGTGGTTGGCCGGGACACGAAGTCGGCTTCGCCCGCCGCGCCGGTCAGCCCGTTCTCGCTGATCGTCAGCTTGCCGTCGGTGAGCACGTCACCCCAGGCCAGCTCGATCCGGTTCCGGATGGAGGCGACGAGGTTCTGGGCGTCGTTGTAGATCGCGTTCGCGAGCGCGGCCTTGTTGGTACCGCCGGTCCGCGCGAACTGGAGCTGGAGACGCTCGTACTCGCCCATGTTGATCGAGTTGGACAGCGGCAGAAGGCTGACCTCGTACTCGCTGCCACCGTCACGGCCCATCGTGGAGATGGCACCGTCGAACGCGCGGAACTTCGCGGTCCGGTTCGTGTGGACGACCTCGCGGAAGTCGACCTTGTGGTCGTCGACCGTACGGGTCGGGAAAGCGTTGGAGATCGCCAGGTTGGCCGGCATCGGCACCTCCCGCACGAAGGCGGTGAGGGCGTCCGGCGACACCTCGGCGTCGAAGAAGATTGCCATGTAGTCAGCGGCTCCTCAGGGGATCTCGGTGGCCGAGATCAGGCGTAGAAGTGGATGAGCGGCAGGGCGGTCTTCAGCGCGGCGAGGTTCGCCGGGGTGCCGCCAGGGAGCTTCGAGGCGTAGACGAAGGCGTGGACCACAGCGGCCCCCGCGACGTCGCCCTGGTCGTTGCGCAGCGAGCCGAACAGGAGGCCGTGCTGGCCCGAGGCCGCCGCGGCGTCGAACGGGCCCCACAGGCCGCTCGCCAGCTTGGAAATCGGCGTGCCGCTTCGGATGTAGCCGTTGCCCGCCGGGAAGGCGGAGACGTCGAGCGTGACGGTCGGGGTCGTGCCCGGCTCGGTGCCGTGCGGGCCTGCCAGCCACGAGCGGTCCTCGCTCTGGAAGGGGTCCTTCCGGCGGACGGAGATGTTGGTCATGCGTGTCCCTCCTACGGGTCAGTTCTTGGTGCCGAAGCGGCGCTGGGCCTCGGCGCGGCCTTCGTCGGCGGCGCTGGCCTTCTGCTTGCCGCCGGAGCCGCCCTGGCTCGGGTCGGGCTTCGGGGCCGGGTTCCTGGGCTGCTCGCCCTTGAACTCCTTGAGGGCCTTGGCGTGCTCGCGCATGGCGTCCTCGTCGTCGCCGGCCAGGAGGTGCGCGGGAACGCCCGTCTCGGCGGCGACCTTGTAGCGAGCCAGTTCCCGCTCGGCCTGTTCGGCGCGGTCCTCGGCGGCCTGGTGCTTCTGGTCCGGGGTCATCCCCTGGGCCTTGAGGTCGGCCAGCTCCTTCGCGGCGTCCTTGTTTTCCTTCGCCCTGGTCTCCCACTTGCGGGCGTTGGTCTTGAGGTCGTCGAACTTGGAAGTCAGCTCGGCGAGCTGCTCCTCCACGGACTTCGGGGTCTCGTCGGCCTTCGGGGCTTCGGACTCCGGCTTGGTGCCGTCCTGGGGCTGCTGAACGGTGCCGTTCTGGTCGGCGGACATGGCGGTTCTCCCGTAGCGGGACAGGCCCCTTTGCGGGGCGAGATCAGGTGATGTAGCCGAAGCGCTTGAGGAGCCGGAGGGCGTCCTCGCGGTCGGTTGCGAGCTGGTAGATGGACTCCGGCATGAGGCGCGGAGTCGCGGCGCGCGTGCGCCAGATGGGCTTGCCGCCGCGCGTCTCTCGGGTCGTGGTCGATCCGGAGTTGGAGATCAGGCGAGCGCCAGCGAGGCCTCGCTTCGTCGTGCCCTCGGAGGTGATGTAAACGGGCTGCCCGTAGACGTCCGTGCGGACGAGGCGGCCTCGCTCCTTGCCTCCGCGGAGCACTTTCTGTTCTGCGGCCGTGAGGCGGCCGGGGGAACTCAGGCCGAGAGCGCCACGGCGGGCGTTGACGACCTGGGCGATGTCAGCCCCGTCCCGGATGGCCTGGGCTCCCGCCCGTGTGAACTGGCGGTTCTGCTCGGCCTCGGAGAGGGCGTTGAAGAGCGTTGCGGGGTCGTTGTCGACCCTGCTTCCCGCCACCTCCTCGGAGGCGGGGACGTTGCGGCACTTGCACATGGGGTGCCGGTCGAAACCGTTGCTCCAGCGGTACCAGCGGCCGGCCAGGATGGCGCAGCGCGCACAGGCCTTGCGCTCTACCAGGCGAATCCAGCCAGTTCTCGGCCGTGCGGCGATTGAGATACCGGTGGATGCTCGCCCAGCGTCTTGGACCTGGGTGGACACGATGCGGGTGAGCTGGGCCAGCCCGGAGGCGAGAGCCTCGGCGGCGGTTGCTCCGGTGGCCTGGGAAACGCTCGCGGTGACGAGCGGCTGGAGGAGCAGGGAGTCCAGCGGGAGCCCGTCGGAGGCGATACCGGCGAGTGCGGAGTGGACGATCTGGCCCTCGGGGAGGATGTCGACTCCGTCCTCCGCCAGGATCAGGCCCGTGTAAACGTCTGCCGTGAGGGCCGCCAGCTCCTGTGCTCGAGAGACCGTGAGGAAGAGCTGGTCGCCGATGCGGTCCTGGGTCCAGCTCGCGGAGAGCCTTGTGGGGTCCAGCTCGGCCCAGACCTCGGCGGCGGCTCGCGTAGCCGCGTTGGAGATCTGGGCTTGCTGCTCGTAGGACCCGACGGCGGCGTTGCCAGCCATCGGCTACTCCGTCGCGGAGGCGTCGGGCTCGGGGTCCTCGATGCCCTCGTTCGCTCCGGGATCTTCTGTCACGCCTTGGCGATAGGCGTTGATCTGCCGGGCGAGGACGTCGGTGGCGGCGAGCTGGTCGTCCCTCATCTTCTTGAGGGCCTTGATGCGGGTCTGGGAGTAACCCATCTCCTCCCAGGCGGCCTCGACGGGAAGGATGTTCGCCTGGACCAGCTTCACCGCGGCGTCGGCCTGCTGAGCGCGGGTCGGCGTCGCGGGGTCTCGCCAGATGGTTTCCAGTTCCTTGAGGGTGTCGTCCCACTCGCCGGTCTGGAAGCGCTTGACGATGCGCATGGCCTCTTCCCAGGAGCCTCCCCAGGCTCGCTGGCGGCGCTCGGCCCGCTTGACGATGCGGGCCTCGTCCGCGCGGATGCCCTCGGCGCTCGGCGGGTTCGCGGTGTTCTGGCCAAAGAAGCGGAGGGGAAGGCCGGTGACGCTGGAGACCATCGAGGCGTAGTGGTCGACGATGGTCTTGAAGTTGCCGAGGTCGGCGGCCGAGAACTGGTGGAGCTTGGCCTCGGGGTTCTCCAGTGCCCAGATGGCACCGAAGTACGCGGCCCACTTCGGCAGGATCTTCCCGTCCGGGCCGACGAAGTCCTCTTCGGACGCACCGAGGACGGCACGCTGGGGAACGGAGAGAGCCTCGGTGGCGAGCTGGGCCAGCGTCAGGGCACGGGCGGCGGCGTCGGTGAGGTCGATGACGTCTTGGAGCTCCGAGACGCCGTAGCGGTCGCCGATACGCGGGCGGTTCACCAGCGGGACGACGGGGACCTGGCCCAGGTTGTGCTCGTCGCGCTCGACCTCGACCCAGCCGCGCGACGGACCCGTCCAGCGGCGCTCGGCCCAGATGGTGACCTTGGGGAGGTAGAGCGTGGCCTTGTCGACGACGCGGCCGTCATCGTCCTTGTCGCGGTACAGCCGAAGAGCCGCGGTGACCTTGCGGGTGCGCGGTGAGATCTCGGCCGTCATCTCCAGCGGCGACTCGACGGTGACGAGCGGGGTGTTCTCGTCGTCTTCGTTGGTGCCGATGCAGATGTAGGAGCGGCCGAAGACAATCGCGTCGAGGTGACCGAGCTGGCTCTCCTCGTCGAGGTTGTTGGCCTGCCAGACATGCCAGAGGTTCTCGTCGCGTTCGTGCTTGCCGGGGAGGCGGAAGCCCTCGGCGTCGATGCGCTCTTCGAGGCTGTCCGCCACGATGCGCGGCCAGTTGACCATGACGACGAACTGGCGGAGATCCGGCGGAATGGCGATGCCGAGGTTTTCGAGTGCCTGGAGGCCCTCGTAGTAGTCGCCGTAGCGATTGAGCTTGACGGAGTCGCGGCGGAGCTGGGAGGCAAGCCGGTTGATGGTGTCCGTCTCGAACTTGGACAGGGCCACAGAAGGGCACCTCCCTTCGAGGAGGGCCGCCGAGGGGGATGTGATGGGCGGCGGAGAGAACGCCTCACGGGCGTCAAGAAGTCGTTGACGTTCAGCGCAGGACGAGGACTCGCCTGGACGTCGGCTTGCCCCAGCCACTCGCGAGGGCGTCAGAGGCCGCCTCGTGCGCGAGGGCGGAAGCCATTGCCACGTCGATCTTTTGGTGGTCAGCGGGCTTGATGAGGACGTACTTCTGACCGGGCACGGCCTTCTTGCGCGCGTTGGCGACGTGGATCTTGGCGATGGCGCAGGCGTCGTGTGTGAGCCGGCCGCTCGCCAGGTCGACCTCGAAGCGGCGCAAGGAGTCGTACATGGCGGCGGGCCGGTTGGTGGCCCACTCCATGACGCGCTTCTCGCCGTACTTCAGCGACCACTCCCCGATCTCGGAATACCAGTCGTGGGGGTCGGCGTAGAGGCGACCGACGTTGAAGCGTGTAAACAGCTCGTCGATAGCGGCGTGGACCTCTTCGCGCGGGATCGAGCCACCCCACTCGGCCGGGTTCCACACCGTCGGACGACGGTCGGGGCCGTAAGTCGGGGTGAACTGGAAGCCGTCGGCGGTCTCGGCACGAAGGGCCGTCCAGTCGTTGTTCTCGGAACCGTCGAAGCCGAGGCAGATCAACGTCCCGTCACTGACTGATCTCTGCGAGTCCTCTGTCTCATCCCAACGGCCGTCGGGAAGCCAGGAGCCCGCTGCGTAGACCAACCTGTTGCCGAAGAATCGCTCCGCTTGCTGGGGGTCGACGCGGAGCAGCTCGGCGGCCTCGCCCTCGATGTCGTCGAGGTTGACCCACGGACTTCCGGCGTAGACCGCGCGCAGAACGCGGCGACGCTCGACCTTGTTGCGGAACGACAGAGCGACCGGAGCCTGGGGGAAGTCGACGAAGATGTCCTCCATGCCGGACTCGAAGGTCCGCTGTGCCACGGAGTTCTCGCTGGGGTCCCAGGCGTTCGTCGTCTCCCAGGCTCGACCACCCATGCCCGCGAGGCCTCGGCGCTGGGTCTCGGCGACCTTGACCATGCCGGTCGAGGGGGTCCAGATGCCGGTTTCGTCTTGCGGCACAAAGGTGACGCGTGCGCCGAGGCGGCTCCGGGCGTTGGAGGTGACCGTGTCGATGCGGCCGTCACCGGGGAGTCTGATGAACTCCTCGCCGGTCTTGGTGATGATGTCGGCGAGCGGGCCGAGGTCGATCATCGGCCGGAGCGCGGCGTAGACGTTCGCCGTCTGCTCCTCCGAGGTCGCCGTGATCTGGATGAGCGGGGTGGGCCAGTGCGTGCCCATCGGCTCGCCGGCCTCGTAGAGATAGAGGAAGCCGCACCCGCACCCGTAGTCGCGGCAGTCGTAGACCTCGGTTCCGGTGGCCCAGCCGTCGAGTAGGACGGGGCCGACGCCCTCGGCGCAGATGACGGACGAGGTGAAAGGTCCCTTACCGGTCTTCTGTGGACGGACGGTCTGGGACCGGCGGTAGACGAACGCCGAGGCGAACTGGTTCTTCCGCACGCCCTCCGCGGTGGGCTTCACGCGGTAGTGGTTGAGGATGTTCCAGGCCTGCCATCCACTTAGGACAAACGGCTCGCCTCGGGAGAAGCCGTCGGGGATGACGCAGTGGGCCTCGATCCAGTCGATGATCAGGAAGCCCAGCGTGGGGAAGTCGATCGGCGGGAATTCGGGGGAGGCCATCGTGTAAACGGCCTCCCTTCAGGGTTAGTCGCCCTCGGTCGGCGGCGGCACCACTCGGAAGCGGTCGCGCGCGGAAGGGCGGCTCCGGTCAGGCCGTGCGGCCGGAGTCTTGGCGGATGGGGTCGCCGAGGTGGCGGAGGTGTTGGGGTCGGCGACCTTCCAGCGGAAGCGTTGGAGGCCGATGCCGGAGAGTCCGAGGTTCTCCTGGAGCTGCTTCACGAGGTTCCGCAGATTTGCGGCGGCTCCAGGCATTTCGGCCTCGGCGAGCGAGCGCACGTAGAGTGCGACCTCGACTTCCTGACCGTTGCGCTCCCACTGGGTCGCCTGGGGCGTGACCCAGAGCCGCTCCCAGTGCGTCGCCTCACCGGGGGAGGCCGGGAACGAGAGCGGCCAGTCCGGGAGCGGACCGGTCCGCGGATAGAGGACGACCCAGTCGCCTTCGCGGTCGCGCCGGATGGCATTGGGGTCGGCGGCGGGGCCGGACCGGCCACGTGCTCCACCTGACGACATAGCGGGTCGTCCTCCTTTCCTTGGTAGGGGTCGCTAAACGGCGACCACTGAGACGTCGATCCAGTAGTGGCGTCCCTGACCGTTGCGGTCTGGGAATGTGCTGTCTGAGCCGGTGGTGAACACGGCCTGGCCGTAGAGGCTCTCTGCCGACGAGTGAGCCCGGAGCGGGCCGTTGACGTACCCGTTCCTGCCGTCACCCAGGTCGTCCCAGTAGCCGGTCGTGAGTGACCAGCGGTCAGGGAATCGGACGGAGGCGATGTACCGCTTTGCGGGATTTAGCGTGATCGGGGCGGAGAAGGCTGCTGTCTGCCACCCGGTCCCCGAGAGGACGAAGGTGACGTCACTGCCAGGCACCGGGACGCCGGTAGCTGCGCCAGTGATCTCCCACAACCGGCCGGTGATGGTCCCGGTGACGTCGAGCGCTGAACGCCAGAAGTGGAGCTTCGTCGCGGACGCCGGAGCGTCAAGGGCGAACTCGACGCCGAGGGTGAGCGGTTGTCCGTCGGTGACGCTGGTCGAGGGGCCGACGGCGTTCGGGGTGATCCGGTACTCGGTGGGAGCCGCGGCTCCTGTGAGGACGAGCGTGCCCATGCCAGACAGGCCGAGGGCGTCCAGGAGGGCTGGAGCACCGGAGAGGCCGAGTGCGCCGGAGCCGTCGAGGGCAAGGGAATCGACGGCGGCCGAGGTGCCCGCGAGCGCGAGCTGGCCGGCACTCCCGAGGGGCAGCGAGCCGGGGCTGGCCGGGGCGGGTGCCGTGGTGGCGAGCGCACCGGAGCCAGCGAGCGCGAGACCGCCGGAGCTGGCGACCTTCAGCCCGGCGAGCGCGAGCTGGCCGATGCCGGACGCGGTCAGCGAGCCCGAACCCGACGAGGGGTCAGGAGGTCCGGGAGGGCTGGCGATGACGTGAATGTCGTTGGCGCGCAACGGGAGCCAGGCTCGGCCGTTCCAGACGAAGACGTCCGCGGGCCTCCAGGACTCACCGGTCCAGAAGTAGATCGGCTTGGAGTTCGGGTCGGCGTACGCGAGCCGCCCGAGGCCAGTGAGTGTCAGCTCTCCGGAGCCCTTGATGTCGACGGGCGTCCAGACGAGCTGGCCAGAGCCCGACAGCGGCACGAAGTCAGAGAAGCCGGGGTGGCCGTCGAGCGCGGACGCCGAGCCGCCCTCCAGTTCAAGCGGGAAGGAGCCAGGCGAGGGCACCTCGACGAGCGGGCCGAGGAGTCCGAGGATCGGGGTCCCGCCGAGGGCGAGAGCGGTGACAATCGTCAGCGCGGAGTCGGCCAGTGCGAGGTCGCCGGAAGCGCCGAGGTCCATCGGGTTGCCCCGGTAGCCCCACTTCGCGCCAGCCAGCGCCAGCCCGCCGGAGCCGTCGAGGGCCAAGGAGCCTCGAAATCCCGTCAGGGGGTTTGTCAGGACAAGTGCGCTGGAACCGTCGAGGGTGAGTGCACCGGGGAAGCCCACCGAGGCGGCAGAGGAAGCCAGGGAACCCGATCCGGAGCCGCTCACGGCGACGGGGACGAGGGACGCCGAGGCGGAGCCGCTCTGTGGCCCGGCGTTGCCGGAGGTGTCGACGGCTTGGACCGTGTAAACGTGCGTGCTCGGCGCAAGGCCCGTGTCGGTCCAGCTCGTCGCCGTGACTCCGGAGGCGACGACCGAGCCGCCGCGCCGGACGGTGTAGGAGGCGACTCCGACGTTGTCGGTGGCGGCCGTCCAGTCCAGTCGGACGGAGGTGGCCGAGGCCGGTGTGGCCTTGAGGTCGGTGACCTGACTCGGTGCGATGGTGTCGCCGAGGACCTCGACGACACCAAGGGTCCAGACCTGCCCCGATGGGGCGGAGAGGCCGACGGTCTTGGCTCCGGCGGCCCCGACGTTGTGGTGGACGGCGTGGTAGTAGGTCGCGGCCGAGGTGCGCGCGTAGCCCAGTTCCGGCGCTGCCCCCGCTGACGTCAGGTAGGACCGGCCGGAGCCGTCGACGATGTTCCAGTCGCAGATGTGGAACGGGAGCGCCGAGTTCTCGCGGGTGGTCGTGATGCCCAGCGTGGGCGTCCCGGCGGCGTGGGCGATGTTCGAGGCTCCGATACCGCCCGAACCCGAGTAGCGGTGGAGCCTCCAGAAGACTTCCTGGGCTCCGGGGTTGCCGTTAGAGGCGGGGACGGAGAGCGTGAAGTTCTGCGCGCTCGGGGCGGTCGCCGTCCAGATGTACTGGTTGGCGTAGTCGAAGAACTCGCTCTTCTGCTGGAGGGTCCAGTTGATCGCGTTCCCGCCGACCGGCGTTCCAGCCAGGCGGAGGAAGTCGGACGTGTCGACGATGAGGACGAGCACGTCCCCGGCCGCGATGGTGACGTTGCCGGTGACCGGGGACGTTGAGATCGGACCCGCGGAGTAGGTCGCTACCAGGGTGGGGGCCTGGATTGGCATTCGCCCACCTCCTGATAGGTCAGCTCTGGGTGTAGGTCAGCGTGATCGTGTAGGTGCCGTTGGCGGAGTAGGCCTGGGACGTGACCGGGCCGCCGTCGAGGTAGTTGCCGCCGACCGAGGCGTCCCACAGGCCGATCCCGGCAACCGTTGCGCCAGAAGGGATGTCGAGGGTCACGGTGGCGGTGACGACGCCGTCAACCGTGCCGGCCGTCCACGAAATCGCCTTGCGGCTACCGGCGATCTCGCCAGTGCCGGTGGTGCCGGGGTCGGTCGAGTGCGCGGCGACGTGCGTTGCGGCGGCGGCGTACGCGGCGGCGAGGTTCTCGCGCTGGCGCGCAGTGTCGATGGGCATGAGGCTCCCTTTAGACGGTGACGGAGTTGTCGATCCAGACCGTCCCGACATCGGGAGTTTCCGGAGGTGTCGGTCCGATGTGGAGTTGGGTCCGGAGGACGACGTCCTCGCGGAAAGCCACGCCGGTCTCTTCGAGGTCGGGGGTCTCGCCCACGTCGACCTCGGCGCGGGCGACGAGGCCCTGGCCGGAGTAGTCCCAACGGGCCTCGACGGAGTCCGGGACGATCTGGCCGGGGTTGAACGCGCGGAACTGGCCGTGCCAGATCGGCGCGACGGCGACCCAGACGAGCGCCATGAAGGGCCTCCTCTCCGAGGCGGGTGGCAGAGAGTGAAGAGGGGTCACTTTGGAGGCGTTTGAACCTGGCTAACCCTGAGATGCCCTCTCCACCGGTCTCCTGTGTGCGGAGGGGAGGGGGGCACCCCCCAGGTCGGGGTGGGGTCGCGCCGGTTTGTCAAGCCTTTCGAGCAACTTTCTCGGGGGAATTTCGGGGAGTTCGCGGCGAGCGAGCTGGGGGGCTCAAAGCCCGGTGCGCCTCCACCCGTAGTTGCATGTGCGGCACTGGGCCTCGATGCCGTCGTGGACCGTTCCGCCGTGGCGAACGGCTCGCACGTGGCCGCCGGTTGCGGGGTTGGCCTCGGTGAAGGGCTGGCCGCATGAGGTGCACGCCTTGGCCTTGGCTGTTGCCTTCGCGGTTGCCTTGCGATGTGCGTAGCCGTAGCCGCGTTGGGCAGCGGTGCCGCGTGCGGCTTCGTACTCGCGTTGGTGCGCAACGCATCGCGTCGAAGTCGTGGGCTCACCGCAGTCAGGCTCACGGCACACGCGCTTAGCTCTTGGCATGTATCACCTGATCTTCTGGCCTGCATACCCAGGGCCTCGTGTGGAGGGGCCTGTAGAAGGGGGAGGGGGGTGGCCAACGGGGGCCGGAACGTGAAGTGGCCCCCAGCTCAACCGTTGCGGGAGCTGGGGGGCGAAGTAGGAGGGGGCTCCATCAGGGCCGGGTGAGGTGGTCCTGGCACACGACGAGCCCGGTGACCCCGTCCACTCGGCCGGCGGGGCGGTTGCACACAAAGCCCTGGGGAGACCGGGCCTTGCACTTGTAGCCCGCCTGCTGGATGGCGCGCAGTGGGTTGCTGGGGCGTGTCACCGCGGGTGTCCTTCCAGGGGGAGGGGGTGTAAACGCTGAGCAGGGCCGGGAGGAGTCGAACCTCCGGACATCGGTTTTGGAGACTGGGTCAGGCCTACGCCCTCGACCCCTGAACCCTCCGCGCGGACGTCTCCGCCGAGGGCGTCTCCTGGCGAACCGGAGCGCGAGGCCAGCGGCCCCGTTAACGCCACCCAGCTCGGTAGCCATCCGAGCGGTCGAGGGGTTGGCGTGGGTGCTCCCGGACCAGGACTCGAACCTGGGACGCGCGGATTAACAGTCCGCCGCTCTGCCGACTGAGCTATCCGGGATTGGTAGAAAGACGCGGAAGTACGATGTGGTGCATGGGATTTCTGCTTGAAGGCACCGAGGCGGCGGGTCCGTTCGGTGTCGAGGTTCGCGGGGAGAGCTTCTACGTCTCGACCGCACCGGACGCGCTCGTCTTGTCGGCGAAGCGGAATGCGGACGGAACGGCGCGGTTCGGAGTGCCGACGAGCGCACTGGCTCAGTTCCTCGCGGCGGTCGATCAGGCGTTGGACCACCAGGCGGCGCGCGGCGCGAAGCTGGCCGACACGGACCCTTGGGTGATCACCCAGGAGGGCGACGATGTCGTCATCGGCGGGCCGGTCATCACCTTCGGAGCGGACGCGACCGAGCGGAGGCCGGTCCAGTCCGTCGAGCTGGTCTACGGGGATGCGCATTGGTTGGTCCGTGCCCTGGCTCCGCTGGGGAAGGCCTGAGCCGTGGTCGCATGGTTCGCGCTCGGCGTTTCCGGGCTCGCTCTGCTCTGGCAACTCATCTACTCGCTCCGCGTGGACCGTGCGGCGCTCAAGGTCAGCGTCTCCCAGATGTCGATGCACCCCGGAGACCTTCACGTCTTCGCCATCACGGTCACCAACATCGGGAGGCGCGCGACCGTTGTGCAGTCTGCCCACCTGACATTGGGCAAGCCTCGACGAGTGCGGGACCGCCTTCCAGCGTGGATGCGCCGCAATCACAAGTACGCCATCTTCGCGTTCGCCGACACGGACCTGTCGGACCTCAACTCGCTCAAGTTCCCGCAACGGCTCGACGTGGGCGACGAGGGAAGCTTCTACATCCGTCGGGAGCACGTCCTCAAGGAGTTGGCGCGGCACAAGCTCACGCACGTGCACGTTCGGGCGTCGGCCTCGACGGCACGACGGAAGAACAGCCGCCCAGTCCGTGTCGATTCGGCGGACTGAGCGGTGAGACTGGCAGGGCAGTCCGTGAGGCCGCCCTGGGGCCGCGCCGAGGATTCGAACCCCGGTCCTACCGATCATCGGGTGCTCTACCGCTGAGCTAATGCGGCCCCGCCGCATCGAGGATTTGAACCCCGGACCATCCGACTATCTCGGTCGCTCTGCCACTGAGCTAGCGCGACATGTGGCCCCGCCGGGCGCTCGACTCCGGGTAGCGGGCGGAGGAGCGCACTCGGCGGGACAGCGGTCCAGGGGGCGCGATGGCGCGCACACTCCCAGCCGCGGCGGCGGGTCGGTCCTCGGTGCCCACAAGGGCTCGCACCGGAAGGACCCAGAAGGCCCGCCGCTCTCTACTGGGGAGATCGGCGAGCGCGGTGACTCAAGCCGTGTAAACGAAAAAGGCCCCGCCTCCACGAGGGAGACGGGGCCGAGGCGAAGCTCACCGACATCCGCGACAGAGCGACTGGAGGCCGTCGGGCCGAGCGGCGTTGCGGCCGAACTCGGCGACCAGCTTGGTCGCTCCGCATCCCGGACACCTCTTCTCGGTCCGCACGATGCGTGGCCCAGCGGAGGCGGCGGCGCGGCGGCGACGAGCGATCTCGTGGAGCAGCCGAGACCCGAGGGCCTGGCGCTCCTCGGGGTCGTCGACCTTGCCGAGGATCTCGGCCAGGCTCACGCGGCACCTCCTTCCAGGGTGTGCAGGAGGGCGAGGCCCTCGTCCGTCGGCCAGGAGTAGAAGGCCGTGGTTCCGCACTCAAGGAGGCGGAGCCCGATGAGCTGGTTGACCTTGGCGAGTGCCACCTTGGTCGGGAAGCCGTGCTGGACGAGCCGGTGAACGAGCCCGTCGGCCCCGCCCGCCTTCCAGTCCCTCGCGTAGGCCAGGACCAGCTCGACGGGGACGTCCTTGCGCTGGGGAGACCTCACTGAGCCGCCTTTCCGAGCAGATCGGCCAGCTTCCGGAGCTGGTCGGCGAGCTGGATGAGGACGAGATCGATCGCCGAGACACGACCGCTCGCGGCGACGCGGGTGAAGACGTGGTCGTGGAGCTGGTCAGCCGCGGTGCCGAGGATGCTCGGGATGCGCTTCACGCTGCGAAGTCCTCTCGGCCAACGATGCTCTCCCCGTCCTCGAAGGTGCCCTGGTAAGGGCTCTCCTCGGTCCAGCCGACCCAGGTGGTGCCGTAGACGCCCTCGGTGGCCTTGAAGAGCGGGACGACCGTGCCGTCCTGGCGCTCGCGGGTCATCACGGCGGGCTTCCTGCATCCGGGCTCGCCGTTGGGCTTGCGGGCCTTGGGCTTGTGCAGGTCGAAGTTCTTGGGCGTGGAGAAGTGCTCGTGGCAGCACGCGCAGTGGGCGGACACGGTGCCGGTCCACGTCCGCCCACAACGGCATCGAGAGGTGGTCATGGTCATGACGTCTGCGAGTTGCGGCGGTCCTACTCAGACGGCGACGGTGACAGCGCCAGGCCTCCAGTCCTCGTCGAGGTGCTCCAGCACGTGCGGGGGCTGGATGACGAACTTCAGGCGGCGCGTGTCGATGTAGCGAGAGCCGCGGTAGCCAGGTGACACGAGGATCTCCGCGAAGTTGGTCTCCAGGAGTTCCCGGCGGTCGTCGATGGACCCTGCCTCCCACGCCTCGGTGATCGTGCGTCCAGTGGGCACGACGAGAATCTGAGAGGTCTTCGGGATGTCCTGTGCGGTCTTCTGGCGCTCCTGGGCACGCTTGAGCGCGGCGAGGTTCTCCAGGCTGGCGTCCTGGGAGAGAGCGATGAGGGCTGCGGCGACGGCGGCATCTGCGGCCTCGACCTCCGCCGCGCCGGTCACCTGAGCGAGCCGGGTGTATTCGAGCGAGGTCCCCCAGCGTTCGAGGAAGTAGTCCGCGACGTACGCCTCCGTCTGGTCGGCGTTGATGCTGGTCTGAGATGAGCAGTCAGCGGTACCTCCGCCGGTAGAGCACCGGTAGGCGTGAGACCTGCCCTTGCGGTTCCCGACGTACATCACGGAGTGACAGGTCAGGCAGCGCATAAGCCCGCTGAGCAGCCGGGAGGGCTGCCGGCCTCCCTTGGGAGTGGACTGGGAGGCCGCAAGGGCTCGGATCGCGGCGCTCGTGTCCGGGGTCAGGATTTCGGGGATGCGGACAGGGCGGCCCGTCTCGTCGAGGATCGGGCCGAGCTTGCCGTCAACCGTGCCAGTCAGGTAGCCACGGACCGGCCAGCCGCAGAGGACGCCCATAAGTGCTCTGCGGGTCCACTTCTTCGCTCGGCGGGGCGGGTGTCCGGCGGAGGTGTTGGCCCAGCGGACCACGGTGCCCAACGTGTTCTTGCGGGTGCCCCCGACGGCCTTGACCAGGACGCGCGCGGCAGCCTCGCGGATGAAACAGACCTCCTTGTCATGGTGGACGAGGACCTTGCCCGCACCTTCTGGGTTGTCGACGGCCTTGAACCCGTAGGGGGTGGGTCCGCCAGGCCAGCGGCCCGCCGCTCGCGCACGGGCGTTCGCATTGCGGTTGCGGTCGCGCATCCGCTCGCGCTCGGCCCTGGCGATCTCGGCCTTGATCACGAACTGAATGCGGAACGAGGTCTCGTCACCGCCCGAGTCGAGGCCCTGGGTGTCGAGCAGCCGGACGGGCTGGCGAACGACCTTGCCAGTCTCGGGGTCCTTGCCCTCGATGGTGTCGAGGATCATCCCGGCGACGTTGATGCCCTCGCGGGTCATGCGGTCGACGTGCCAGGCGAGGAGGTGGTCACATCGGCCCTCGCGCGCGTCGTCGAGCCAGCCGGTGAAGCCCTTTCGGTTGCGGATGGCTCCGGAGGTGCCGTCGTCGATGTGTACTGCGATGACCCGAAGGTTCATCCTCGCGGCGAGCTGGATGCAGTCGTTCAGCATCCCGTCCTTGGAGAGGTTCTCCTCTTTTGCCTGCTTAGAGAGGCGGATGTTGATGGAAACAGTGTTCGGCGGAGCCTGGAGCAGGATAGAGCGAGCCACAGCAACCTCTCGGTGGTGAGCTTTCGGTGACTGCGCTCAAGCTACCACCGAAAACTTGCGGTGGTGAACTTTCGGTGGCTCGGCTCATACGGGGTTGAGTGGAATCCGGCGAACGCCGCGTTGCCCGAGTTGTCGTTGCAACGCTCGTGGGCGTCCAACGTGGACATGGCGATCATCGTCGCCGCAGTGCTCGTCATCGTGTTCGCGCGCAAGAAGTCGCTCACGCCGTTGCTGCTGCTCGGCGGGTCGGTGCTGGGCGCGCAGGTGCTGAAGCTCTACGTGCTGGTGCGGCCGCCGATGGACGACGACGCGGTACTGGTGCACAACAGCTTCCCGAGTGGGCACACCACGGCGGCGGTGGCGTCGGTGATCGCGGTGACGATGGCCGTGCCGCGCCGGTTCGCGTTGTTCGTGGCGGTGCCGGGGGCGATCGGCGCGGGGGCGGTGGCGGCGGAGACGGTGTCGCTCGGCTGGCACCGGTTCAGCGACACGCTCGGCGCGGCGCTGCTGGTCTCGACGTTCGCGTTCCTGCTGCTGCGCAGGTGGACCGCGGGGCTGGTGGTGCCGCCCGCGCTGGCGGCCGGCGGGGTGTGGCTGATGGTGAGCTACCCGCAGGCCACGCCGTCGACTCTCGCCGCCGTCGTGACCGCGGGTGTGGTGCTGCACTTCGGGTGGGTCGTGAGTGGTCCCGTCCTTCGGGGCGGGCAGGACCACTCACGACCGGGATCACCCGTCGTGGTCGGTGGCGATCAGTTCGGCGATGGCGTCGAGAGCAGCGTCCGCTCCGTCCCCCTCGGCGCTGAGCACCACCTCGTCACCGTGCATAGCGCCCAGGGTCATGAGTCCCAGGACACTCGCCGCTTCCACGGCTTCGCCGCCGTCCTTGCGGATGGTGACCGTCACCGGTTGGTCGGCGGCGGCCTTCGCCAGCAATGCGGCAGGCCGGGCGTGCAGTCCGACCTTGCTGGCCACGGTGACCCGTCGCTCGGCCATGATGGTTCCTCCCGGTAGAGCTGGTTGAGCTGACTACTGCCTGTCGTGCCTGGCGGGCTTCTCGGTGACGGCCGTGTCGGCCGAACCCGAGGCACCCACGACGCTCTCGTCGGCCTCCGGCGACTCGTCGTCCTCGCGGCCCGGCGTCTTCAGGTTCCACTTGGTGATGACCCAGCGGAACACGAAGTAGTAGATCGCCGCGTACACCAGACCGATCGGGATGATAAGCAGCGGACGCGTCGCGATGTTGAAGTTGAGCAGGTAGTCGATCACGCCGGCGGAGAAGCCGAAGCCGTCGTGCACGCCGAGGGCGTTCGTGATGGCGAGCGACGTACCGGTCAGGATCGCGTGGATGATGTACAGCGGCCACGCGACGAACATGAACGCGAACTCGAGCGGCTCGGTGACACCCGTGATGAACGAGGTGAGGGCCGCGGAGCCCATGATGCCGGCGATGATCTTCTTCTGCGACGGCTTGGCGGTGTGGATGATCGCCAGGGCGGCCGCGGGGAGCGCGAACATGAAGATCGGGAAGAAGCCGGACATGAACGTGCCCGCGGTCGGGTCACCGGCGAAGAAGCGCGGGATGTCACCGGTCTTGGTGGCACCGTCCACCTGGTACTCGCCGAAGACCTGCCACATGAACGTGTTCGGGATGTGGTGCAGGCCGAGCGGGATCAGGAGGCGGTTGATCACGCCGTAGATGCCGGCACCGATGATCGAGCTGCCCGAGACGGCCTCGCCGACGGCGGTCAGACCCTTGTCGAACCACGGGTAGATGAGACCCATCACGACGCCGACGGGGATCATGACGCCCGCGACGATGATCGGCACGAAGCGACGGCCACCGAAGAACGCGAGGTACGGGGGCAGCTTGATGCGGTGGTACTTCTGCCACAGCACGGCGGTGATCAGACCCACCACGATGCCGGTCAGCACCGAGTAGTTGATCTGCTCCTGCTTCGCGGGGTCCTCGGCGAGCGGCAGGACGATCGGCGACATGGCCTTGAAGACGGCCTGCGTGACCACGAAGCCGACGACGGCGGCGAGAGCGGTCGAACCGTCACCCCGGCGCGCGAACCCGATCGCCACACCCACCGCGAACAGCAGCGGCAGGTTGCTGAACAGGGCGTCGCCCGCACCACCGATGACGGCGGCGACCTGGTTCCAGCCCAGACCCTCCTTGCCGAGCAGGTCCGGCTGGCCGAGACGCAGGAGAAGTGCGGCGGCGGGCAGTGAAGCGATCGGCAGCATGAGGCTGCGACCGAACCGCTGCAAACCGGCCAGGCCCTTGAACCCGCGACCGCCTGTCGCCTCTGGGGCGCTGGCGCTCATGTGGTACCTCCCTTGGCGGAGTGAGGAGCGGAACCCGGGACGGTCCGGTCCAGTTGCATGGTCACCTGGTAGAGATCGCCCCGGTACCAGGAAGTCACGTCTTCGCAGGGCTGCCCGTTGGCACTGGCGACCCTCCTGAACACGAGGAGCGGGCTGCCCTTGCGGACGTCGAGCGCCTTCGCGGTCTCCGCGTCGGCGGTCTCGGCCCACACGGTCTGCCGCGCGTGGTCGAGCTGGATTCCGTACCGGGTCGCGATGATCTCGTAGAGCGATCCGGTCAGGTCACATCGGTCGAGCTCGGGAAGCATGTGCGGGCTGTACCAGCCGGCCTCGAGCGCCAACGGTGCCCCGTCGGCCTTGCGCAGCCGCACGACGCGGTACGCGTACTCGTCCGGTTCCAGGCCGAGAGAGGCCTTGGAACCGGGTGCCGCCTGGCCGGCGCTGATCACCTCGGTGCTGGGCTCGACGCCGCGAGCCTTCATGTCCGAGGTGAACGACGCCAGGAAGAGCTGCAGGTCGTAGCGCCTTTTGGCGGTGAACGTCCCACGCCCCTTCGCCCGCGTGAGCAGGCCGTCGGCGACCAGTTGGCCGACTGCGGCCCGCACGGTGATGCGAGAGACTCCGTACCGCTCGGCCAGGTCGCGCTCCGACGGAATCGGTGAGCCGGGAGCGAGCTCCTGTTCGGCCAGCCGCCGCAGGATCTCGCGCAGCTGCGCGTGCTTGGGCTTGGGCCCCTCCACGATCTCGTTCACTCGCTCACCTCCTCGCTAGTGGTACTTTCCGGTCTAGACCAGTTGGTGCGGGAGAATGCTCCGCGCACCGAGCGGGTGTCAACCGCTGTTACGGGAACGAGAGGTACGAACGTGGCTGACGAGAAGGCGCAGAAGATCCTCGCCGCGCTGGGCGGGCGCGACAACGTCATCGAGATCGAGCCCTGCATCACCCGTCTGCGGTGTGAGCTCGAGGACGGGTCGGTAGTGGACGAGAAGGCCCTGAAGGCGTTGGGAGCACACGGAGTCATGCGTTCCGGCAACGTCGTCCAGGTCGTCGTCGGCCCCGAGGCGGACACCATCGCGTCGGACATCGAGGACCTCCTGTGAGCGTCCGCGTCGGCAGCCCGGTGGCCGGCCGGGTGGTCGCGCTCTCCGAGGTTCCGGACCAGGTGTTCGCCGAGGCGATGGTGGGCCCCGGCGTCGCCGTCGAGCCCGTCCGCGCGAAGGCCGACGTCGTCTCCCCGCTCGACGGCACCGTGGTCACGTTGCACCCGCACGCGTTCGTCGTCGCAGGTGCGGACGGCGCCGCCGTGCTGGTCCACCTGGGCATCGACACCGTGAAGCGCAAGGGCGAGGGCTTCGAGGTCCACGTCGTCAAGGGCGAGCAGGTCCAGGCCGGTCAGAAGATCGTGACGTGGGACCCGGCCGAGGTCGAGGCGGCCGGGTACGCGCCGATCTGCCCGGTCATCGCGCTGGACGCGTCTGCTGAGGCGCTCGGCGACCTCGCGGTGGGCGTCGACGTGACGGCGAACGACGCGCTCTTCGACTGGTCTCGCTGACCCCGTAGACCTGTGTGGTGAACGGACCGTTCACCACAGGCCGAAATTTGGTCGAAGTCGTACCAAGCAGGACCGTGGTGTCATGACCACGGTCCTGCTCTCGTTCACGCCGGGCGCGCTCGTCCTGGGCGCGCTCGTGGGTTCGCTGTGGACGGTTGCCGCCGTCCTGGACGCACCACCCGAATCGTTCGTGCTGGCCTGGTTCGGCATCGTGCTCGCGGTGATCGATCTGCGGCACCACCGGTTGCCGGACGCCCTCACCCTCCCGTTGGCCGCCGTCCTGCTGCTCCTGCAGTCCCACCGGCTGGGAGAAGCGCTGCTGAGCGCCGCGCTTTTCGGTGGCGCGCATCTCGCGGTGAGGTGGTGCGAGCCCGCCTTGATGGGCGGCGGCGACGTGAAGCTGACCTTCGGCCTCGGCGCCGCACTTTCGTTGCCGGCCCTCTTACCTGCGGCGATCCTGTCCAGTGCGGTCACTCTCGCCCTCGCCGCGTTCAGACGCACTCGCGCGGTGCCCCACGGACCGGGGTTGCTGGCCGCCACCTGGGCATTGACGACGCTGTGAAAGGATTGTGAACGTGCTGCGCTGGATCACCGCTGGAGAGTCACACGGCCCCGCCCTCGTCGCCGTCCTGGAGGGCATGCCCGCCGGGGTGGAGGTGACCACCGAGGACCTCGTCGCCCAGCTCGGGCGCCGCAGGCTCGGGTTCGGTCGCTCGCCCCGCATGGGCTTCGAGCAGGACGAGGTCGAGATCCTCGGCGGCGTCCGCCACGGCAAGACCCAGGGCGGTCCCGTGGCGGTGACGATCGGCAACTCCGAGTGGCCCAAGTGGCAGACGGTCATGTCGCCGGACCCGGTCGACCCGAGCCTGCTCAAGCCGACGGGCCGCAACGAGGCCCTCACCCGCCCGCGGCCCGGTCACGCGGACCTGCCGGGCATGCAGAAGTTCGGCTTCGACGAGGCCCGCCCGGTGCTGGAGCGCGCGTCCGCCCGCGAGACCGCAGCCCGCACCGCGCTCGGCACGGTCGCGCGGCAGTTCCTGCAGCAGTTGCTCGGCGTGCAGATCGTCAGCCACGTCGTGTCCATCGGCAAGGCCGAGACGCCCGAGGACGCGGCTCTGCCGACGCCGGACGACCTGGCCGCGATCGACGAGTCGCCGGTGCGCTGCTTCGACCAGCGCGGCACGGACGCGATGATCGCCGAGGTCGAGGCCGTCAAGGAGGCCGGGGACACGGTCGGTGGTGTCATCGAGGTGCTCGCCTACGGCCTGCCGCCGGGCCTCGGCTCGCACGTGCACTGGGACCGCCGCCTCGACGCCCGCCTCGCCGCCGCGCTCATGGGCGTGCAGGCGATGAAGGGCGTGGAGATCGGTGACGGGTTCACGTCGGCGAAGCGCTGGGGTTCGCAGGCGCACGACGAGATCGACCGCGGCAGCGGCCCGGTCGGCGTCACCCGCCGCTCGAACCGCGCCGGTGGCCTCGAAGGCGGCATCACCAACGGCGAGATCCTCCGTGCGCGCGTGGCCATGAAGCCCATCTCGACCGTCCCGCGTGCACTGTCCACTGTGGACGTGCGCACCGGCGAGCCCGCCGTCGCGATCCACCAGCGCTCGGACGTCTGCGCCGTGCCGCGCGCCGGTGTCGTGCTGGAGTCCGTGGTGGCGCTGGTGCTCGCCGAGGCGGCGCTGGAGAAGTTCGGCGGCGACTCGCTCGACGAGACGCGCCGCAACGCCCACGCGTACCTCAAGGCGCTGGAAGCCCGCTGGGAGGGCATGTGAGCCCGCGCTTCGTCGTGGTCGGCCCGCCCGGTGCGGGCAAGACCACGGTCAGCGAGTTGCTCGCGGCCCGCCTCGACCTGCCGTTCCGCGACGCGGACGCCGACATCGTCGAGTTGGCCGGCAAGCCGATCTCGGACATCTTCCTCGACGACGGCGAGCCCGCTTTCCGCGCCATGGAAGAGGAAGCGGTCGCGAAGGCGCTCGTCGAACACGAGGGCGTGCTGGCGTTGGGCGGGGGAGCGGTGCTGTCCGCGACGACCCGCGAACGCCTGCGCGAGCACACCGTGGTGTTCCTGAACGTGGGCATGGCCGAGGGCGTGCGCCGCACCGGGCTCGCGGCCAACCGTCCGCTGCTGACCGGCGTGAACCCGCGCGCCACGTTCAAGGCGCTGCTCGACGCGCGCCTGCCGCTGTACCGCGAGGTCGCGACGATCGAGGTGCTGACCGACGCCCTCGACCCGGACCAGGTGACCGACGCGGTGATCAAGGGAGCTGAAGCATGACCGAGCCCGTGCGCATCCGGGTCGCCGCGGAGAAGGCCTACGACGTCGTGATCGGCCGCGGCCTGCTCGGCGACATCGTCGAGTTCCTCAGCACCACCGCCAAGATCGCGATCATCCACCAGCCCACGCTCGCCGAGACCGCGAAGGTGCTGGTCGACGAGCTCAAGGCGGTGGGCGTCGACGCGCACCGCGTCGAGGTCCCCGACGCCGAGGACGGCAAGGACCTCGCCGTCGCGGGCTTCTGCTGGGACGTCCTGGGCAAGATCGGCCTCGCCCGCACCGACGTCGTCGTCGGCCTGGGCGGCGGCGCCGTCACCGACCTCGCGGGCTTCGTCGCGTCCACCTGGATGCGCGGCGTGCGGCTGGTCAACATCCCGACGACGCTGCTCGGCATGGTCGACGCGGCCGTCGGCGGCAAGACCGGCATCAACACCGACGCGGGCAAGAACCTCGTCGGCACGTTCTACGAACCGGACGCCATCTTCGTCGACCTCGCCACGCTGGAGACGTTGCCCCGCAACGAACTCATCGCCGGCATGGCCGAGATCGTCAAGGGCGGCTTCATCGCCGACCCGGTCATCCTCGACCTGATCGAGGCCGACCCGGCCCAGGCCCTCGACCCGACCGGCGAGGTCCTCGCCGACCTGGTCCGCCGCAAGATCCAGATCAAGGCCGACGTCGTCACGAACGACCTGCGCGAGTCGTCCCTGCGCGAAATCCTGAACTACGGCCACACCCTCGGCCACGCCATCGAACGCCGCGAGCGCTACCGCTGGCGGCACGGCGCCGCCATCAGCGTGGGCCTGGTCTTCGCCGCCGAACTGGCCCGCCTCGCCGGCCGCCTCGACGACGAGACCGCCGACCGCCACAAGCGCGTCCTCGAACTCCTCGGCCTGCCGACCACCTACGACCCGGACGCCCTCCCGCAGCTCATGGAGGGCATGAAGGTCGACAAGAAGAACAAGGCGGGCGTGCTCCGCTTCGTCGTCCTCGACGGCCTCGCGAAGCCCGGCCGCCTCGAAGGCCCGGACCCGTCGCTGATCGCCGCCGCGTACGGCGCCGTCGCCGCCGAGCCCAAGGCGCAGGGCGGGACGGTGCTGCTGTGAAGGTCCTGGTCCTCAACGGCCCCAACCTGAACCGCCTGGGCACCCGCGAGCCGCTCATCTACGGCAGCACCACCCACGCCGACCTGGCGAACATGTGCGTCGCCGAAGGCAAGGACCTCGGCTTCGACGTCGAGGTCCGCCAGACCAACCACGAGGGCCAGATGGTCGACTGGCTGCACGAGGCAGCCGACGCGGGCACCCCGGTCGTCCTCAACGGCGCGGCCTGGACGCACTACTCGATCGCCCTGCGCGACGCGTGCTCCCAGCTCACCGCGCCCCTGGTCGAGGTGCACATCTCGAACATCCACCAGCGCGAGGAGTTCCGGCACCACAGCGTGGTCTCGGCGGTCGCCACCGGCGTGATCGCGGGCCTGGGCGTCGAGGGCTACCTCCTCGCCCTGCGCTGGCTGGCGCTCAAGCAGAAGTAACGGGGTGGCGCATCCAGAGGTTGGTCTCCTCGTAGACGCCCTGGTCGCGCTCCCGATCGATCCGCAGCAGGTCCAGCCCACCGGCGACGACGTACCGCCCGCTCTGCGGGAACGCCGTCCCGGTCCACCGCTCCCACTCGGCGACGGTCCCGGTCACCACCATCGACCGGGGCGCGGGCGCGAGGATCGTGGCCCCGAGCCGCTGGTGGGTGCGGATCCACGGGTCGAGGTGCAGCCCGTCCTCCCGCGCCCACCCTTGGAAGTCCTCCATCGACGTCAGCGGGTAGGTCGCCTTCAAGGTCGGCCGCACCGGCACGATCACGCGCGAGAGCCCGTCCTCCGCCGCCCGCTCGCGCAACCCGGTCAGCACGCGGCCGGCCAGCCCGCCTCCGGTTCGGCCGGTCCGCACGGTCGCCGCGACCACGCACAACGTGTCCGGCGCGAGCCCGCTCTCGTGCTCCCGGACCGCCGCGGCCAACGCCCCGTCGTACCCGCCGTCGGGCAACCCCGGCACCGAACCGTCCCAGCGCAACGCCACGGCCGTCGCCCGCGCCAGCACCGAGTCGTCGTCATCGAGCAGAAGCACGTCGTAGCGCGGGAAGTACTCGGCCACGGCGGCGCGGCACTCGCGCGGCACCTGGCCGCGCAGCACGAACGGCGGCCACCCGTCCCGCAACGCGGCCTGCGCCGCCCCCTGCAGATCGGGCCGCGAGCCGTTCGAGACGATCTCCACGAACCTGATCGTAGAAGGGCGCGGAATGCTCCATCACGTCGAACTCTGGGTCCCGGATCTCGCCCGCGCCGAAGCCACGTTCGGGTGGATCTTCACCGAACTCGGCTGGACCGAACACCAAAGATGGACCGCAGGCGTCAGCTGGAAGCTGGGCGACACCTACGTCGTCGTAGAGCAGTCCAACGCCATGACAGGCCCGCACGACCGCATGAAGGCAGGCCTCAACCACCTCGCCCTGCACGCGGGCACCAATGCGAACGTCGACCGCCTCACCGCGAAATCCGAGGCCAACGGCTGGAAGCTCATGTTCGCGGACAAGCATCCTCACGCGGGAGGACCAGACCACTACGCGGCGTTCATGGAGAACGAGGACGGGTTCGAAATCGAGCTCGTAGGCGTCTGAACGTGTAAAGATTCGACACGTGCCGAGACTGCTGATCGCCGCGTTCGCACTGCTCCTGGCCGGGTGCGCGGCCGCTCCGGAGCCCACGCCCGTCAGCAGCGAGACGACGACGCAGCCCGACCGGCCGTTGTCGGACGCGCAGCTCCAGGCGCAGTGGTGGACGTGGGCCGCGTCGAGCACGGAGAAGCGCAACCCCGTCGTCGACGACAGCGGCCAGTGGTGCGCGGAGAACCAGCCGAAGGACGTGTGGTTCTTCGCGGGCACGTTCGGCGGCTCGGTGAACCGCCGCTGCCAGGTGCCGGCGGGCAGGCCGCTCGCGGGCCCGGCGGTCAACACCTACACGAACTGCGACACGTTCTTCGCCAGCGCCAAGGGGTCGGTGACGCTCGACGGCCAGCTGGTCGAACTGCGCCGGATCGACTCGGCCCCGATCACCTTCGACGCCGTGCGGGACAACGTGCTGGGCGCCCCGACCGGCAAGGTGAACGCCAACGCGTGCGGGCTGTGGGCGTGGATCCCGCCGCTCAGCCCCGGCGAGCACGAGCTGCGCGTGCAGGGTGAGTTCGGCACCTTCAGGACGTCCGCGCGCTACATCCTCACCGTGGGCGCCTCGGACTAGGCCCTAGCCGCGCGCAGATTCCTTCTTCGCCAGGAACCCGCCCAGCAGCATCCCCAGGCCGGCGGGCGCGAGCACCAGCAACGCCGTGAACGCCGCTCCGCCCGTCAGCGCCACCCACAGCGCCTCCTGCCCGGTCTGGTCGACCAGCAACGCCGACCCGATCACGCCCAGCGCCCCCGCGAACGGACCGGCGATCAGTGCCGCGACGAACCACTGCATGCCGCGCCCGTCCAGTTCGCGCAACGCGTCGACCGCGCCCCACAACACGGCGGCGACGATCAGCAGCCCCAGCGCGATCGGCCGGACCGACGAGGCCTCCGGACTGCGCACGCCCACGGCCGCGACGCCGGTCTGCACGGCTCCGTGCAGGAGCCCCATCCACAACGCACGGACGAACCAAGGACGCATGCGGACAGCTTAGGTCTGGTCGTACGCTGCGAGGCATGTCGTCGTACGCCGCACGCCGAACCGCCCTGCGTCAGGAGCTCCAGGCCGCGAACCTGGACGCGCTGCTCGTCACGAACCTGCTGAACGTCCGGTACCTCACCGGGTTCACCGGATCGAACGCCGCCGTGCTGGTCGGCGCGAACGGCGACGACGTGTTCTGCACCGACGGCCGCTACCTGACGCAGTCGGCGAAGCAGGTGCCGGACCTGGAACGCCTGATCGACCGCCCCTGCGACACCACGCTCGCGGCCAGGGCGAAGGGCAGGCTCGGGTTCGAGAGCCACCACGTCACCGTCGACGGCTTGGACGAGCTCCACGCCTCGACCAAGGCCGAGCTGCACAAGGCGGGCGGCCTGGTCGAGAAACTGCGGCTGGTCAAGGACGAGGTCGAGATCGAGGCGCTGCGGATGGCGTGCGCGGCGGCGGACCGGGCGCTCGCGGCGTTGATCGGGCACGGCGGCCTGCGCGCGGGCCGCACCGAACGCGAGGTCGCGCGCGAGCTGGAGAGCCGCATGCTCGACCACGGCGCGGAGGGCCCGTCGTTCTCCTCGATCGTGGCGTTCGGCCCGAACTCCGCCATCCCGCACCACTCGCCGACGGACCGGACGTTGCACGCTGGCGACCTCATCAAGCTCGACTTCGGCGCGCTGGTCGACGGCTACCACTCCGACATGACCCGCACGCTCGTGCTCGGCAAGCCCGCCGACTGGCAGCGGGACCTGTACGACCTGGTCGCGCGCTCGCAGGCGGCCGGACGCAACGCCCTGGCGCCGGGCGTGCGGGTGAGCGACGTCGACCACGCGTCACGCGAGGTGATCGAGAAGGCCGGGCACGGCGAAGAGTTCCTGCACGGCCTCGGCCACGGGGTCGGCCTGGAGATCCACGAGGCACCGGCGTTGTCGAAGGTGGGTGCCGGTACACTTTCGGCCGGTATGGCGGTCACCGTCGAGCCCGGCGTCTACTTGTCGGGGCGGGGCGGGGTCCGCATCGAGGACACCCTCGTGGTCCGCGCAAGCGGTCCGGAGCTCCTCACCCTGACCACGAAAGAACTCGTGGTCGTCTGACACCCCCGCCCTACACAGGAGAAATCCCACCGTGGCCACCACGAACGACCTGAAGAACGGCCTGGTGCTGAACCTCGACGGCCAGCTCTGGACCGTCACCGCGTTCCAGCACGTCAAGCCCGGCAAGGGTGGCGCCTTCGTGCGCACGACCCTCAAGCACGTGCTGACCGGGAAGGTCGTCGACAAGACCTTCAACGCGGGCACCAAGGTCGAGACCGCCACCGTGGACAAGCGCGGCATGTCGTTCCTCTACAAGGACGGCTCCGACTTCATCTTCATGGACGGCGACACCTACGACCAGATCCCGGTTCCGGCGGACACGGTTGGCGACGCCGCCAACTACATGCTGGAGAACCAGGAGGCCGTCGTGGCCGTCCACGAGGGCGTGCCGCTGTTCATCGAGCTCCCGACCTCGGTCGAGCTCGTCATCCAGCACACCGACCCGGGCCTGCAGGGCGACCGCTCCACCGGTGGCACCAAGCCCGCGACGCTCGAGACCGGCGCCGAGATCCAGGTCCCGCTGTTCGTCACGACCGGCGAGAAGATCAAGGTCGACACCCGCGACGGCCGCTACCTCGGCCGCATCAGCGACAAGTCCTGATGGGTGCTCGGAGCAAGGCCCGCAAGCGCGCGGTCGACTTCCTCTACGAAGCCGACCTGCTGGGCACCGACCCGGTGACGCTGCTGGCCGAACGAGTCGGGTCCCCGGACGTGCCGCCGGTGAACGACTACACCGTCTCCCTGGTCGAGGGCGTCACCGCGCACCGCACGCGGATCGACGACCTGATCTCGGAGCACGCCGAGGGCTGGACGTTGCAGCGCATGCCGGCGGTCGACCGAGCGGTCCTGCGCATCGGCCTGTACGAGCTGCTGTGGGCGGCCGACGTGCCGGACGCCGTGGCGATCGACGAGGCCGTGGAACTCGCGAAGGGTCTGTCCACGGACGACTCGCCGCGGTTCGTCAACGGCGTGCTCGGCCGGATCGCGGTCATCGCGGACCAGTTGCGCGCCGTCCTGTAGTTCTTCAGAACCGCGGGCGTTCCATCGACAACCTTGATGGAACGCCCGCGGTTTTGGCATTGGACGTCATGTGCCGCCTCACGCCACGCTGAGCTGCATGAACCTGCAGAACTTCCTGGACGAAGTGGCTTCGGTCGTCGCCGCGAACGACGACGAGCACGTGATCACCAAGCAGGTGGCCGACCACCTGTCCGAGCTCCTGACCGGCGGCTACCGGCTCCCGCCCGAGCTCACCCGCCCGGACCCGGACCACCACGTCAACTACCCGTTGCACCGCACCTCCACCTGGTGCGTCGCGGTGGTCGTGTGGGCCCCAGGACAACGCACGCCCGTGCACGGCCATGAGACGTGGGGCGTCGTAGGCATCTACTCAGGCGCGGAACGCGAAATCCGCTACGCCAAGCCCACCACCACCGGCCTGCTCACGGCGTTGGACGAACAGACCTTCCACGTCGGCAGCGTCACCGTGTGCTGCACGACCGACGACGACGTGCACGCCGTCGAAGCCGCCTCCGACGACCCGACCATCGGCATCCACGTCTACGGCGCCGACATCGGCACGATCAGCCGCCGCCGCTACGACCCGGCCACCGGCGAGGTCACCTGGTTCACCGGCGGCTGGCACCAGCCCTAACGAGCCCAGCCCCGCCGCTCACCCTCGTCGATGAGCTGCAACGCCGCCTCCCACAGCTTCGCCGACCCGTCCCCGATCACGGCCTTGCGCGCCCGCACGTCGTCCGCCGTCACGCCGGGCGTCCGCCACGTCCCGCCGCGCGCCATCCAGTTGAGCAGCAACGGTTGCAGCCGGTCCATGGCCTTCGCGAACCGCGCCTCGGGCGTCTGCCGGGCCTCGAACTCGTCCCACAACGCCCGCATCACCACACCCGCGTCCGCCGGCAGGATCCCGAACAGCCGGTCCGCCGCGGCCTCCTCGCGTTCCTGCTGACTCTCGGCCAGCGCCGTGTCGTAGATCGGCGTGTCCCCGGCGTAGATCTCGATCAGGTCGTGCACCACGACGAGCTTGATCGTGTGGCCGACGTCGATCGGTTCGTCGGCGTACTCGGCGAGCGTCATGACCATCAACGCGAGGTGCCACGAGTGCTCGGCGTCGTTCTCGCGCCGGTCGGCGGCCGCGAGCGGGGAAGCGCGCAACACGGTCTTGAGCCGGTCCACCTCGATCAGGAACGTGAGGTGCTCGCGCAGCCGGGAGTCCACAACGGACGGCAACGGGTTCTGGTCAGCGAGGAGGTCCACGTTGCCGAGATCCTACCGACTCGCCAGGAACTCCTCCCAGGTGCGCACGCCGCGGTCGCCGTCCAGGCTCAGGTTCAGCCCGCCCCGGTAGGCCTTCCCGGCCTTGCCCGGCAACGGCATCGGCATCGTGAGCCGGCGCTTGCCCGCGGTGGTCAGGTAGTCCCGGACGAGATCGCGGAGGTCGAAGTCGGCAGGTCCGGCGAGGTCGGTCACGCGCCCCGCGGGCCGTCCCAGCGCGAGCCCGGCGAGCCGCTGGGCCACGTCGCGGGCGTCGACCGGCTGCAACCGCATCCCCGGCACCGGCACGATCGGGAGCTTCGCGAGGCCGCGCACCATCGTCAGCGCGAGGTCGTGGAACTGGGCCGCTCGCAGGATCGTGAACGGGATGCCCGAGGCCTCGACCGCCTGCTCGCAGGCGAGTTTCGTGCGCAACCACGCCAGCGGCACGGTGTCGGCGCCGATCACCGAGATGTAGACGAAGTGGCGGACGCCCCGGCAGGCCGCGAGCAGGGTGCGGGTGGCGACGTCGTCGCCCTTCTGCCCTCCGGCCAGGTGCACCACGACGTCGGTCTCGATCGGCGGCACGTCCCCGAGCAGGTCGCAGGCGATGTCGCCGTGACGGCTCAGCACCGTCACCTCCGCGCCCGCCTCGCGCAGCAACGGGACGACGTGCGTGCCGAGAGTGCCGGTTCCGCCCGTGACGACGATCTTCATGATTACCCTCCAGGATGAGTCCGCTGCCTGCTCGACCCGGCAGCGCTCGACAACGTGACAGGGTGTGCGCCAGGCCACATGGGGGAGCTTTGATCGCGCAGTTCGAGCAGGAACGGCCGCGGCTGCGTGCCATCGCCCACCGCATGCTGGGGTCGTTCGCCGAGGCGGACGACGCCGTGCAGGACGCCTGGCTGCGCGCGGACCGGGCCGACACCAGCGAGATCGACAACCCGGCCGCGTGGCTGACCACCGTGGTGAGCCGCGTCTGCCTGAACATGCTGCGAGACCGGCGCGAACACGCCCACGAGATGCCGGATCCGGTGATCGAGAAGAGCGAGGAGCCGGAACAGCAGGCCGTCACCAGCGACCAGGTCGGCCTGGCGATGCTGATCGTGCTCGACTCGCTCAAACCGGACGAGCGGCTGTCGTTCGTGCTGCACGACATGTTCGCCGTGCCGTTCGACGACATCGCCCCGTTGATCGAGAAGACCCCGGCGACCGCACGGCAGTTGGCCAGCAGGGCACGAAAGCGTGTCCAGGAACGCCCTCGGCCCAACGCCGACCTGGCCACGCAACGCGAGGCGGTCACCGCGTTCCTCAGCGCCGCCCGCGAAGGCGACCTCGAACGCCTGGTCGCCGTGCTGCACCCGGACGCACTGCTGCGCGCGGGTGCCCTGGAAGTGGTCGGCGGGCGGAAAGTCGCAGGTCGTGCCAGCCTGTTCCGGCAGTACGCGGCGAAGGCGGAGATCGAGTTCGCCGTCATCGGTGGCGAGATCGGCTTCATCACGCGGGTGGGCGGCAGGCCGTTCTCGGTCATGGCGTTCACGGTGCGCGACGGCCGGATCGCCGCGATCCACGTGATCCAGGACGAACAGCAACTGGCGTCGATTATTCCGTGAGCAATACCACTGCTGTCGCTGGTCACGTCGAACGCCCGCGAGGTGTCTATTTGGGTGGGCGCTCGATTGAAGGGGACCAACGTGATCGGGGAGTTGGACCAGGAGAACAGGCTCGCTTACCGCATGCTCGGCCGGTTCGCGGAGGCGGCGGACGCGGTGAAGGAAGCGCGGCGCAAGATCGAGAAAACCGGCGAACCGAGCTGGCTGGGCACCGTCGTCGCGCGGGTGAGCCTCACGATGCTGCGGGCGCGGGCCAAGAACGGCTTCGAGATGCCGGACCCCGTGGTGAGCAGGGGGCCGAACCACGAACCCGGCCTCGGTGTGCTGACCGCGCTCGACGCGCTGACCCCCGACGAGCGCGTCGCGTACGTGCTGCACGACATGTTCGAGGAGCCGTTCGAGCAGGTGGCGCCGTTGATCGGCCGCACGCCGCTCGGTGCGTTGCAGGTCGAGGCGAGGGCGCGCAAGCGGGTCGAGAACAGACCCGTGTCCGACGTCGGCCTGATGAAGCAACGCGAGGTCGTGGACGCCTTCATGGCGGGCGAGGACGTGCTGGACCCCGACGTGACGCTGCGTTCGGAGGAGATCTGGCTGCGCGGCGTGGGCATGGTCGGGCCCAAGGCGGCGGTGCTGCAGAACGCGCCGTGCGTGGAACCCGCGGTGGTCGGCGGCGAGGCGGGACTGGTGTCCACCGTGGAGGGGCAGCCGGTCGCACTCGTGTCGTTCACCGTGCGCGAGCAGAAGATCGCGGCGATCCACGCGATCACGGACCGGGAGCACGTCCGCCGACTGTTCTCACCCGAATGACCCGCTGAACGCACGAGGCTCCCACGAACGTCCTCAGGGCGACTGACAGGACGTCGGGGGAGCCTCGCGTTGCGGAACGAGGAAGCTCAGTCTTCCTTCGCGGGACGCGCCTCGGGAGGAAGCACACCCCAGTCGATGAGCTGCTCGGTGAGCTCGCCCGGCGTCATGTCGTAGATGATCGCGAGCGAACGCAGGTCCTCGGTGCGGATGGAGAGGACCTTGCCGTTGTAGTCGCCGCGCTGCGACTGGATGGTCGCGGCGTAGCGGGCCAGCGGCCCGACCTTCTCGACCGGCAGCTGCTGGAGCCGTTCGAGGTTGATCACGATCTTGGTGGCCGGCTCGGCGCCCGACGGCACGCGGCCCTCCGGCAGCAGCTCGGCGACGGGAACCCCGTAGAAGTCGGCCAGCTCGGCCAGCTTCTGCACGGTCACCGCGCGGTCACCGCGCTCGTAGGAGCCGACGACCACGGCCTTCCAGCGACCGCCGGACTTCTGCTCGACGCCGTGCAGGGACAGACCCTGCTGCTGGCGGATAGCGCGGAGCTTGGCCCCCAGCGCCTTGGCGTAGTCGCCCATGTGGCGGTTCTCCGTTCATTCGCCCCGTCAGCAGTACACGCTGGCTGCGGGGAGGCTTAGATCGATACGCAGAGTAATGATTACTCGCCGTGGTCGGCAGGTCAAGCTGATCTCAAGGAGAGACGCGCGCCACGCCTGGCCTACCACTCGGATGGTTGACCGTCCGTAGGTGATACGGTGCAGGTCAGCCTAGCTATTACTAGGTGTCCGACGTCCTTTAAGGACCCGTCCAGTGAGGCGGGGAAGGAGGTCCAGCCGTGGCGTCACGTCAACGTGGCGCGACGGATCCGGCCGGGGATCGCGAGATTCTTTCGGCCGGTGACGTCGCGCGCACTGTCGCCCGAATGGCCCATCAGATCATCGAGAAGACCGCTCTCGATGCACCCAGCGCACCCGACATCGTCTTGATGGGTATTCCCAGCCGGGGAGCTCCCCTCGCACGACGTCTAGCCGCTAAGATCGCCGAATTTTCCGGCCGGACGGTGCACGAGGGCACGCTCGACATCACCCTCTACCGGGACGACCTCCGCCGAGGCCCCACCAGGCCGTTGGAGGCGACGAAGCTGCCCGAGGGCGGCATCGACGACAAGCTGGTCGTGCTCGTGGACGACGTGCTGTTCTCCGGCCGCACGATCCGCGCCGCCCTCGACGCCCTGCGCGACCACGGCCGGCCCCGCGCCGTCCAGTTGGCCGTGCTCGTCGACCGGGGTCACCGCGAACTGCCGATCCGCGCGGACTACGTGGGCAAGAACCTGCCGACGTCCAAGACCGAGGACGTCGTCGTGAACCTCGAGGAGTTCGACGGCCGCGACGGAGTGGTGCTGAAGTGAAGCACCTGCTCTCCACCGACGGCCTCGGCCGCGACCAGGCGGTCGCGATCCTCGACACCGCGGACCGGCTGAAGCAGGCGCTGCTCGGCCGCGAGGTCCGCAAGCTGCCGACGCTGCGCGGCCGCACCGTGATCACGATGTTCTACGAGAACAGCACCCGCACCCGCGTCAGCTTCGAGATCGCCGGCAAGTGGATGTCCGCCGACGTGATCAACGTCAGCAGCTCCGGTTCCAGCGTCAGCAAGGGCGAGTCGTTGCGCGACACCGCCCTGACGTTGCAGGCGGCGGGCGCCGACTGCGTGATCGTGCGGCACCCGGCGTCCGGTGCCGCGCACCGGCTCGCGGGCTGGCTCAAGCACACCAGCACGTCCGTGGTGAACGCGGGCGACGGCATGCACGAGCACCCCACCCAGGCGTTGCTCGACGCCGCCACGCTCCGCGACCGCCTCGGCAGCCTCGACGGCCGCCGCGTCGCGATCGTCGGTGACGTGCTGCACAGCCGGGTCGCCCGGTCGAACGTGCACCTGCTGACCACGCTCGGTGCCGAGGTCACGCTCGTCGCCCCGCCCACGCTGCTGCCGACGGGCGTGGAGAAGTGGCCGGTCACGGTCTCGCACGAGATCGACTCCGAACTGGCCTCGCAGGACGCGGTGATGTTGCTGCGCGTGCAGGCCGAGCGGATGACCGGCGGGTTCTTCCCGAGCTCGCGCGAGTACTCGATCGCGTACGGCCTCAACGAGCGGCGGCTGAAGCTGCTGCCCGAGCACGCCGTCGTGCTGCACCCCGGCCCGATGCTGCGCGGCATGGAGATCGCCTCCGTCGTCGCCGACAGCCCGCAGGCCGCCATCACCGAGCAGGTCCGCAACGGTGTCCACGTGCGCATGGCCGTGCTGTACCACTTGCTCGCCCACGAGGAGGAAAACGCGTGAAGCCCTTGCTGCTCAAGGGAGTACGTCCCTATGGCGAGGGGGAACCGATCGACCTGCTGATCCGCGACGGCGTGATCGAGGAGGGCACGGATTCCGACGCCGAGGTCATCGAGGGCAACGGCGCGGTGCTGTTGCCGGGGTTCGTCGACCTGCACACCCACCTGCGGGAGCCGGGCCGCGAGGACACCGAGACCATCGAGACGGGGTCGCGCGCGGCCGCTCTCGGCGGCTACACGGCCGTGTTCGCGATGGCCAACACCGACCCGGTCGCCGACAACGCCGTCATCGTCGAGCACGTGGCCCGCCGCGGCCAGGAGGTCGGCCTGGTCGACGTCCACCCGGTCGGCGCCGTCACCGTCGGCCTCAAGGGCGAGAAGCTCGCCGAGCTCGGCACGATGGCCAAGTCCAAGGCGAACGTCCGGGTGTTCTCCGACGACGGTCACTGCGTGCACGACCCGTTGATCATGCGCAGGGCCCTGGAGTACTCCAAGTCCCTGGGCGCCGTCATCGCGCAGCACGCCGAGGAGCCGAAGCTCACCGTCGGTGCCCAGGCGCACGAGGGCGAGAACGCCTCGCGCCTCGGCCTGCAGGGCTGGCCCGCGGCGGCCGAGGAGTCGATCGTGGCCCGCGACTGCATCCTCGCGAAGCAGGTCGACGCGAAGCTGCACGTCTGCCACGTCAGCACCACCGGCACGGCGGACGTCCTGAAGTGGGCCAAGGCCCGCGGCACCAAGGTGAGCGCCGAGGTCACCCCGCACCACCTGATCCTGACCGACGACCGGCTCGAGACCTACGACCCGGTCAACAAGGTCAACCCGCCGCTGCGCACGCAGACCGACGTGGACGCGCTGCGCCAGGCGCTGGCCGACGGCACGATCGACTGCGTCGCGACCGACCACGCCCCGCACGCCGTGCAGGACAAGGACTGCGAGTGGTCGGCGGCCCGTCCGGGCATGCTCGGGCTGCAGACCGCACTGGGCATCGTCGTCGAGACCATGGTCAGGACCGGGCTGCTGGACTGGCGCGGTGTCGCGCGGGTCATGAGCGAGAAGCCCGCCGAGATCGCCGGGCTGACCGACCAGGGCCGCCCGATCGCGGTCGGCGAGCCCGCGAACCTCGTGCTGGTCGACCCGGACGCCGCGTGGACGGTGCGCGGCGCCGAGCTCGCGAGCATCGCGGGCAACACCCCGTTCGAGGGCATGGAGCTGCCCGCCGCGGTGACGGCCACCATCTTGCGTGGCCGGGTGACCGCCCTGGCGGGAAGGATTGCGCCATGACCCGGATCCTCCTGTCCCTGGCGGTTTTCGTCTTCTTCGCCCTGTGCGTCTACGGCATGTGGCACGGCTGGACGCGACGCCAGCGCAAGCAGGCCGACCTGCCGGCGTTCCCCTCGACGCCGGAGAAGCTCGGTGCCGCGCGCCTCGCGACCACGGGCGTCTACATCGGAACGACGAACGCGGGCAACTGGCAGGACCGCATCCAGGTCGGCGACATCGGCCACCGCGCCGAGGCGACGCTCAGCCTGGTGCCGGAGGGCATCGCGATCGAACGGACCGGCGCCTCGCCGCTGTTCATCCCCGCCGAGTCCATCCGGGACGCCCGGACGGACCGCGGCCTCGCGGGCAAGGTCATGTTCAGCGAAGAGGGCTTGTTGGTGGTGCAGTGGGAAAACGATGGCCACCTGTTCGACACTGGTTTTCGCGGTGACGACAAAGACGTGTACGACGAATGGGTAGCAGCACTCGTGGGAGGCAAGGCGTGACGAACGCGGCATTGGTGCTGGAAGACGGACGTGTCTTCCGCGGTGAGGCGTACGGAGCGACCGGCGTCTCGCTCGGCGAGGTCGTGTTCTCCACGGCCATGACCGGGTACCAGGAAACCCTGACCGACCCCTCCTACCACCGCCAGATCGTGGTGCAGACCGCGCCGCAGATCGGCAACACCGGCTGGAACGACGAGGACGACGAGTCGTCGAAGATCTGGGTGGCGGGCTACGTCGTCCGCGACCCCGCGCGCACGCCGTCGAACTGGCGCTCCAAGCGAGGCCTCGACGAGGAGCTCGCGAACCAGGGCGTCGTCGGCATCGCGGGCCTCGACACCCGCACGCTGACCCGCCACATCCGCGAGCAGGGCGCGATGCGCGCCGGGGTGTTCTCCGGCTCCGACCTGACCGACGACGCGTCGATGGTCGAGCAGGTCAAGGCGTCGGCCGAGATGGTCGGCGCGAACCTCGCGGTCGACGTCACGACGTCGAAGCCGTACGTGGTCGAGGCCATCGGCGCGAAGAAGTTCACCGTCGCGGCGCTGGACCTGGGCATCAAGTCCAACACCCCGCGGATGATGGCGGCGCGCGGCATCGAGGTGCACGTCCTGCCGCTGACCAGCACGTTCGAGGACATCCTGAAGGTCAGCCCGGACGGGCTCTTCCTGAGCAACGGCCCCGGCGACCCGGCCACGCAGGACCACGCGATCGCGCTCACCAAGGAAGCCCTGGGCCGCAAGCTGCCGCTGTTCGGCATCTGCTTCGGCAACCAGATCCTGGGCCGCGCGGTCGGCCGCGGGACGTACAAGATGCGCTACGGCCACCGCGGCATCAACATCCCGGTCATCGACGTGACCACCGGCAAGGTCGCCATCACCTCGCAGAACCACGGGTTCGCGCTGGAAGGGACGCCGGGGGAGGAGTTCTCCTCGGAGTTCGGCCGCGCCGTGCTGTCGCACTACTGCCCGAACGACGGCACCGTCGAGGGCGTCCGGCTGCTCGACGCGCCGGCGTTCTCCGTGCAGTACCACCCCGAGGCCGCGGCCGGTCCGCACGACGCCGCGCCCCTGTTCGACGACTTCGTGACCATGATGAATGAGGCCCGCTGATGCCGAAGAGGACTGATCTCAAGCACATCCTGGTCATCGGCTCCGGTCCGATCGTCATCGGTCAGGCCTGCGAGTTCGACTACTCCGGCACCCAGGCGTGCCGGGTGCTGCGGGAGGAGGGCATCAGGGTCAGCCTGGTGAACTCCAACCCGGCGACGATCATGACCGACCCCGAGTTCGCCGACGCCACCTACATCGAGCCGATCACGGCCGAGTTCGTGGAGAAGGTCATCGCGCAGGAACGCCCGGACGCGATCCTGGCGACGCTGGGCGGCCAGACGGCGCTGAACACGGCCATCGCGCTGCACGAGCGCGGGGTGCTGGAGAAGTACGACGTCGAGCTGATCGGCGCGAACATCGACGCCATCCAGCGCGGTGAGGACCGGCAGATCTTCAAGGACCTGGTCCGCCGCATCGGGTCCGACGTCCCGCGCTCGGCCGTCTGCAAGACGATGGACGAGGTCCGCGCGACCGTCGCCGACCTCGGCCTGCCGGTCGTCATCCGGCCGTCGTTCACCATGGGCGGCCTGGGTTCCGGCATGGCGTACACGCCCGAGGAGCTCGAGCGCCTGGCCGCGATCGGGCTCGAGGAGTCTCCGGTCACCGAGGTGCTCATCGAGGAGAGCGTGCTCGGGTGGAAGGAGTACGAGCTCGAGCTGATGCGCGACCGCAACGACAACGTGGTCGTGATCTGCTCGATCGAGAACATCGACCCGATGGGCGTGCACACCGGTGACTCGGTGACCGTGGCGCCGGCGATGACGCTGACCGACCGCGAGTACCAGCACATGCGCGACGTCGGCATCCAGGTCATCCGCGAGGTCGGCGTCGACACCGGTGGCTGCAACATCCAGTTCGCCATCCACCCGGACAACGGCCGCATGGTCGTCATCGAGATGAACCCGCGGGTGTCGCGGTCGTCGGCGCTGGCGTCCAAGGCGACGGGCTTCCCGATCGCCAAGATCGCCGCGAAGCTCGCGATCGGCTACACGCTGGACGAGATCACCAACGACATCACCGGCGAGACCCCGGCGTCGTTCGAGCCCACGCTCGACTACGTGGTCGTGAAGGCGCCGCGGTTCGCGTTCGAGAAGTTCCCCGGTGCGGACCCGACGCTGACGACGACCATGAAGTCGGTCGGCGAGGCCATGTCCATCGGCCGCAACTTCGTCGAGGCGCTGGGCAAGGCGCTGCGTTCGCTGGAAACGAAATCGGTCGGTTTCTGGACTCAGCCCGACCCGGAGGGCACTACGCTCGAGTCAGTCCTGGCCCAGCTGGAACGGGGTCACGACGGGCGGCTGTACACGGTCGAGCGCGCCCTTCGGCTCGGAGCGTCCATTGAGGACGTCTACACCGCGTCGAAGATCGACCCGTGGTTCATCGAGCAGATCGCCTGGCTCGGCACGTTGCGCACGGAGCTGCTGGACGCTCCCGTGCTCGACGAACCGTTGCTGCGCAAGGCGAAGCGTGCCGGTCTCTCCGACCGGCAGATCTCCGTTCTCCGTCCCGAGCTGGCGGGCGAGGACGGCGTGCGCGCCCTGCGGCACCGCCTCGGCGTGCGTCCGGTCTACAAGACGGTCGACACGTGCGCGGCGGAGTTCAAGTCGGAGACGCCGTACCACTACTCCGCCTACGAGCTCGACCCCGACGCCGAGACCGAGGTCGCGGAGCAGCGCGAGAAGCCCAAGGTGCTGATCCTCGGCTCCGGGCCGAACCGCATCGGCCAGGGCATCGAGTTCGACTACTCGTGCGTGCACGCGGCGATGGCGTTGCGGGCGGCCGGGTACGAGACCGTGATGGTGAACTGCAACCCGGAGACGGTGTCGACGGACTACGACACCTCCGACCGCCTGTACTTCGAACCGCTGACGTTCGAGGACGTGCTGGAGGTCGTGCACTCCGAGCAGCGTTCGGGCACGGTCGCGGGTGTGATCGTGCAGCTGGGCGGCCAGACACCGCTCGGTCTCGCGCAGCGCCTGGCGGACGCCGGTGTGCCGGTCGTGGGCACCACGCCCGAGGCGATCCACCTCGCCGAGGACCGCGGCCAGTTCGGCAAGGTCCTCACCGACGCCGGTCTGCCCGCACCCAAGTTCGGCACGGCCACGTCGTTCGGCGAGGCGAAGGAGATCGCGGACGAGATCGGCTACCCGGTCCTCGTGCGCCCCTCCTACGTGCTCGGCGGGCGCGGCATGGAGATCGTGTACGACGAGGAGTCGTTGTCGGGCTACATCGCCCGCGCGACCGAGGTGACGCCCGAGCACCCGGTGCTGGTCGACCGGTTCCTCGACGACGCCATCGAGATCGACGTGGACGCGCTGTGCGACGGCACCGAGGTGTTCATCGGCGGCGTGATGGAGCACATCGAGGAAGCCGGCGTGCACTCCGGCGACTCGTCGTGTGCGCTGCCGCCCATCACCTTGGGCGCCTCGGACATCGAGAACGTCCGCCGCTCCACGGAGGCCATCGCGCGCGGCATCGGCGTGAAGGGGCTCCTGAACGTCCAGTACGCGCTCAAGGACGACGTGCTGTACGTCCTGGAGGCAAACCCGCGTGCGTCGCGCACGGTGCCGTTCGTGTCCAAGGCGACGGCGGTGTCGATGGCGAAGGCCGCGTCGCGCGTCATGCTCGGCGCCACGATCGCGGAACTGCGCGTCGAGGGCATCCTGCCGGCCACCGGTGACGGTGCCCGGCTGCCCGAGCACGCCCCGGTCGCGGTGAAGGAAGCGGTCATGCAGTTCCACCGCTTCCGCACGCCCGAGGGCCACGGCGTCGACTCGTTGCTCGGCCCGGAGATGAAGTCCACCGGCGAGGTCATGGGCATCGACTCGTCGTTCGGCAAGGCGTTCGCGAAGTCGCAGACGGCGTCGTACGGCTCGTTGCCGACCAAGGGCAAGGTGTTCGTGTCGTTCGCGAACCGCGACAAGCGCGCGATGATCTTCCCGGTGAAGCGCCTCGCCGACCTCGGGTTCCAGATCCTCGCGACCGCCGGCACCGCAGAGGTGTTGAAGCGCAACGGGATTCCGTGCACCGAGGTGCGCAAGCACTTCGAGGGCGAGGGCAACGTCGTCGACATGATCCTCAACGGCGAGATCGACATGATCTTCAACACGCCGTACGGCAACAGCGGCCCGCGCGTGGACGGCTACGAGATCCGCACCGCCGCCGTCGCCAAGGACATCCCGTGCGTCACCACCATCCAGGGCGCCGCCGCGGCCGTGCACGGCATCGAGGCGCTCATCCGGGGTGACATCGGGGTCCAGCCGCTGCAGGCCCTGCAGGCCGCGCTGCGGGGTGACGCGTGACGTTCGGCGAGAAGCTCGAGAAAGCCGTTGGGGCGCACGGACCTCTGTGCGTCGGGATCGACCCGCACCCGAGCCTGCTCGAGTCGTGGGGCCTCTCGCCGACCGCGGAGGGCCTCGAACGGTTCGCTCTGACGGCCGTGGAGGCCTTCGGCGGCACGGTGGCGATGGTGAAGCCGCAGGCGGCGTTCTTCGAGGCCTACGGGTCCCGTGGCGTCGCCGTGCTGGAGCGGGTGATCGCGGAGCTGCGCGACTCGGGCACGCTGGTGCTCGTGGACGCCAAGCGCGGCGACATCGGCTCGACCATGGCCGCCTACGCGCAGGCCTTCCTGAGCGACGGCTCGCCGCTGGCCGGTGACGCCGTCACGGTGTCGCCGTTCCTGGGGTTCGGGTCGTTGCAGCCCGCGCTCGACACGGCCCGCAGCACCGGCCGCGGGGTGTTCGTGCTCGCGCTGACCTCCAACCCGGAGGGCGCCGAGGTCCAGCGGTCGGTTGCTCCGGACGGGCGAACCGTGGCGCAGACGATCATCGATTTCGCAACCGCTCGGAATTCAGGCATTTCCCCGAGCGGTGATGTCGGGCTCGTCGTAGGTGCCACGATCGGGGAAACGGATGTAGACCTCTCCGGGTTCAACGGACCGATCCTGGCCCCCGGTTTCGGTGCCCAGGGCGGCTCTGTGGCAGATCTAAAACGGCTCTTCGGACCCGACATGCGGGGCGTTCTGCCAACTTCTTCGCGAGATGTTCTGAAGCACGGGCCGGACGTGTCTGCGCTGGTCAGCGCCGTGCGGAGGGTCCAGCAGAGCCTCTAGGGGACGGGCGCGCCACGACTTTTGGGGTGTGGCGCGCTCACCTGGGGAAACATGTGTTGGTAGGGTCCACGCCACCGGCTGCCCCGCTGGTCACCGGGCTCATAGCACACGTAACGTGGGCGACGAGTTGCCGGAGGCAGTGATCAGGCCGCCGGAGGGTGTTGGTACTACTACCACCCGCCGCATCACTCACCACCGCTGAAGATTTACCTGACTGGGTCACGTTGTACTCAGGCAATTGCGGTCGGTACGGTCGCGGCACCGATCCGAAAAGAATCCACACCACGGAGGAAATCGTGGCTCTTCCCCAGCTTACCGAGGAGCAGCGAGCCGCAGCGCTGGAGAAGGCTGCTGCCGCTCGTCGCGCTCGGGCTGAGCTCAAGGAGCGCCTCAAGCGCGGCGGCACGACCCTGACGGACGTGCTCAAGGCCGCCGAGAGCGACGAGGTCCTGGGCAAGATGAAGGTGTCCGCGCTGCTCGAGGCCCTCCCGGGCGTCGGCAAGGTTCGCGCGCAGCAGATCATGGAGCGCCTCGAGATCGCTCCCAGCCGTCGCCTGCGCGGTCTCGGTGACCGCCAGCGCAAGGCCCTGCTTTCCGAGTTCAGCGGAGAGTGATTGGCACCGAGGCGGGAACGGGTTCCACCCGTTCCCGCCTCACCGTCTTGTCCGGGCCGTCCGGCGTTGGCAAGTCCAGCGTCCTGACGGAGCTGCGCCAGCAGCAGCCCGATGTCTACTTTTCCGTCTCGGCGACCACCAGGAAGCCGAGGCCGGGCGAGGTCGACGGAGTGCACTACCACTTCGTGGACCACGAGAAGTTCCAGCAGATGGTCGAGGCGGGCGAGTTTCTCGAGCACGCCGACTTCGCCGGCAATCGCTACGGAACCCCTCGCAGGCCCGTCGAAGAAGCTTTGGCAGCGGGCCGTCCCGCGCTCCTGGAGATCGAACTGCAGGGAGCGCGCCAGGTCCGCGTGGCCATGCCGGAAGCCCAGCTGGTCATGCTGATGCCCCCGTCCTGGGAGCATCTGGTCGACCGGTTGACGGGCAGAGGCACCGAACACCCGGACGTCGTCGAGCGTCGCCTGGAGATCGCCCGCGAGGAGCTGGCGGCCGAAAAGGAGTTCGACGAGGTCGTCGTGAACGCCGACGTGCAGTCGGCTGCGGCCGACTTGCTATCCTTGATGGTCGGACCACGAATTTCAGGAGATTGACAAGTGATCACCCACACCGAGCTCGGTCACTTGACCGGTTCTCCGGAGGGCATCACCAACCCGCCGATCGACGACCTGCTGGAGCAGGTGAGCTCGAAGTACGCGTTGGTGATCTACGCCGCGAAGCGTGCCCGCCAGATCAACGACTACTACGCGCAGCTCGGCGAGGGCCTGCTGGAGTACGTCGGCCCGCTCGTCGAGCCGGGCCCGCGTGAGAAGCCCCTCTCCATCGCTCTTCGTGAGATCCACGCGGGTCTCCTCGAGCACACCGAGGGCGAGTGACCTCCGCGTCTAGCGACGCTGATGCCCCCATCAAGCCCAGGATCATCCTGGGCGTTGGTGGGGGCATCGCCGCGTACAAGGCCTGTGAGGTCCTGCGGCGGCTGACCGAGTCCGGCCACTCGGTGCGGGTCATCCCGACCGAGGGCGCGCTCAAGTTCGTGGGAGCCGCCACGTTCGAGGCGCTGTCGGGCCAGGTCGTGTCCGCGGACCCGTTCGACGACGTGCACGAGGTGCCGCACGTCAAACTGGGCCAGAACGCCGACCTCGTCGTCGTGGCCCCGGCGACCGCGAACCTCATCGCCAAGGCCGCCCACGGCCTCGCCGACGACCTGCTCACCAACACGTTGCTGACCGCGCGCTGCCCGGTGTTGTTGGTCCCGGCCATGCACACGGAGATGTGGGAGCACCCGGCCACGCAGCACAACGTGGCGTTGCTGCGCAGCCGCGGCGTGATCGTCGCCGAACCCGCCGCCGGCCGTCTCACCGGCAAGGACACCGGCAAGGGCCGCCTGCCCGACCCGGCCGAGATCTTCGAACTTGCTCGCCTGCTGCTGGTGCAGGGGAACGCGCTGACGAGGACACTCGAAGGTGTGCACGTAGCGATTTCCGCCGGTGGTACGCGAGAACCACTCGATCCGGTGCGGTTCATCGGTAACCGCTCGTCCGGAAAACAGGGGTACGCGCTCGCTCGGGTGGCCGCACAGCGCGGCGCAAGGGTGACTTTGGTGGCGGGAAACACAGCGGATCTGGCCACACCTGCCGGCGTGGATCTGGTCCGCGTGGGCTCCGCGGTGGAGTTGCGCGACGCCATGCACAAGGTCGCCGCGGACGCGGACGTGGTCGTGATGGCCGCCGCGGTGGCCGACTTCCGGCCGTTGTCGCTCACCGGCCACAAGATCAAGAAGACCGACGGCGACCCCGACCCGATCGCGCTGACGAAGAACCCCGACATCCTCGTGGAGCTCGTCTCCGCACGTAGGACAGGCCAGCTCATCGTGGGTTTCGCGGCGGAGACCGGTGACGAGACCACGTCGGTGCTCGACTACGGCCGGGCGAAGCTGCGCCGCAAGGGCTGCGATCTCCTGGTGCTCAACGCCGTCGGCGACGGCAAGGCGTTCGAACAGGAGGACAACGCCGGCTGGCTGCTGTCCCCGGACGGCGCCGAAACGCCTATACCCCACGGGCCGAAAACTCAAGTGGCGTCCGCTGTCTGGGACGCGGTTACCGCTCGCTTGACGAGGTCTCGGTAAGGTTTGCCTCAGTCCAGCCCCGCAACGAAGGAGTGTCCGTGAGCCAGCACAGCAGCAGGCTGTTCACCAGTGAGTCGGTGACCGAGGGACACCCGGACAAGATCTGTGACGCGATCAGCGACTCGATCCTGGACGCCTTGCTGGCGAAGGATCCGCGCTCGCGCGTCGCCGTGGAGACGATGGTCACCACCGGCCAGGTCCACGTCGCGGGTGAGGTCACCACCGAGGCCTACGCGGACATCCCCACGATCGTCCGCGAGAAGATCCTCGAGATCGGCTACGACTCGTCCGCGAAGGGCTTCGACGGCCACTCGTGCGGCGTCAACGTCGCCATCGGCGCGCAGTCCCCGGACATCGCCCAGGGCGTCGACACCGCCTTCGAGAACCGCGTCGAAGGCGCCGACGACGAGATCGACAAGCAGGGCGCCGGCGACCAGGGCCTGATGTTCGGCTACGCGTGCACCGACACGCCCGAACTGATGCCGCTCCCGATCGCCCTGGCGCACCGCCTGTCCCGCCGCCTGACCGCGGTCCGCAAGGACGGCACCGTTCCGTACCTGCGCCCGGACGGCAAGACCCAGGTCACCATCGAGTACGCGGGTGACCAGCCCGTCCGCCTCGACACCGTCGTCATCTCCACCCAGCACGCCGACGGCATCGACCTCGAGAAGCTCCTCGGCGTCGACCTCCGCGAGCACGTCGTGGCCCCCGAGGTCGCCGAACTGGGCCTCGACACCACCGACGTCCGCCTGCTCACCAACCCGACCGGCCGCTTCGTCATCGGCGGCCCGATGGGCGACGCGGGCCTCACCGGCCGCAAGATCATCGTCGACACCTACGGCGGCATGGCCCGCCACGGCGGCGGCGCGTTCTCCGGCAAGGACCCGTCGAAGGTCGACCGCTCGGCCGCCTACGCGATGCGCTGGGTCGCCAAGAACACCGTGGCCGCGGGCCTCGCGACGCGCGTCGAGGTCCAGGTCGCCTACGCCATCGGCAAGGCGGCCCCCGTCGGCCTGTTCGTCGAGACCTTCGGCACCGAGACCGTGGACCCGCAGAAGATCCAGCAGGCCATCACCGAGGTCTTCGACCTCCGGCCCGCCGCGATCATCCGCGACCTCGACCTGCTCCGCCCGATCTACGCGCCGACCGCGGCGTACGGCCACTTCGGCCGCACCGACGTCGACCTCCCCTGGGAGTCGACCGACCGCGCCGAGGCCCTGCGCAACGCCGCAGGCGCCTGACGGGTTCGCTCTCGAACGGCCCGCTTCCCTTCGGGGAGGCGGGCCGTTTCGCGTCTGCGGCTGCGTTGAGGGTGCGCCTCGCCGGTCGCGCCGGGAGGGAGCGCCGGCGCGGACCGGCGAGGCGCGGCACGCCGCCTGGCCCGGGTACTTCAAGGGGCACGGACCAGGCGAGCGCGGGCCCATGTTCGGGCGGAGTTCGCCAGTGCAGGCCTGATACACGAGTCACCCGAACTTTCTCGAACGCACCGTCGGCGCTGCCTCCCGCCGCCCGCTGTGATCTGTGAACAACACCCTGATCTTCCTGGGCCTTTGTTCATACGAGGGTCGGTTCCGCGACATGTACCGGGACTACAAACTCGGGGTATGTCGCTCTCTCGTCGTGGGTTCATGGCTGCGGTCGCTGCTGCTGGTGCGGGTACGTTGTTGCCGCCGTCGGTGTACGCCGCGTTGGCCCGTGAGCCCCGTGCGGGTGGGTTGCGCGCCATCAAGCACGTCGTGATGTTGATGCAGGAGAACCGTTCGTTCGACCACTACTACGGGTCGTTGCGTGGCGTGCGCGGGTTCTCGGATCGCAACGCGCTGAGGGGTGTGTTCAACCAGTCCGGTGTCATGCCGTTCCCGGTGCGTGAGGCGGCGTCCGGCCGTGACATCCAGTACATCGGCGACCTCGACCACAGTTGGAACGGCGGGCACTCCGCGTTGCGGGGCGGGTGGAACGACAACTGGGTGCCGGCCAAGACCGGGGCGACGATGGCGTTCTACACGCGCCAGGACATCCCGTTCCACTACGAGCTCGCGGACACCTTCACGTTGTGCGACGCCTACCACTGCTCGGTGCCGTCCTCTACGTCGCCGAACCGCAACTACTGGGTTTCCGGCTACACGGGCTATGAGCCCGCCGGGGGCCGTGCGACCGGAAACGCCGCGTACAGCGAAGACACGCACACGGGCTACACGTGGAAGACGTACCCGGAACGCCTTGAGGCCGCCGGGAAGTCGTGGCGGGTCTATCAGGAGTGGGACAACTTCCAGGACAACAACCTCGAGTTCTACCTGCGGTTCAAGGAGATCGCGCGCAAGGTGCTGCCCGCCGGGTTCAAGTCGCTCGACAAGCTGTACGGGACCGGCGACGCCGCCTTGATCGGGTCGCTGGACACCTCGACGCTCTCGGCGGCGGAGAAGTCGTTGTACGACCGGGGATTGCGGCGCGTGCAGCCGGGTGGGCTGGGGGAGGCGTTCCGCGCGGACGTCGTCGCCGGGCGGTTGCCCGCCGTGTCGTACCTGGTGCCGTCGTCCGTCGACTCCGAGCACCCCGGCGCGTCGTCGCCCGCCGCGTCCGCGTCGATCACCTACCAGGTGCTGGACGCGTTGGCCTCCAACCAGGACGTGTGGGAGTCCACCGTCCTGTTCATCACCTACGACGAGAACGACGGGTTCTTCGACCACGTGCCGCCGCCGCGCCCGCCGTTGGCCGTCACGGACGAATACGTGGGTGACCGGCCGTTGGGGCTTGGTGCGCGTGTGCCGATGACGGTCGTGTCGCCGTGGTCTGTAGGTGGCTACGTCAACTCGCAGGTGTTCGACCACACGTCGATGACGCGGTTCCTGGAGACGTGGACCGGCGTGCGTTCGGAGGAGATCTCCTCGTGGCGCCGGACGGTGGCCGGTGACCTGACGTCGGCGTTCGACTTCGACCGGCGGCGGACCTGGCCCGAGGTCGGCGAACCCGCCGCCGTGCCGCCCGCCACGCCCCGATGGCGGCCCACGCCTCCGTCCGAGCAGAAGATGCCGGAGCAGGAGGCCGGACGGCGACGTGCGCGCGCTCTGCCGTACCAGCCTGACGCGTCGTTGCGTGGCACGACGTTGGAGATGTCGAACTCGGGCGCGGCTTCCGTGCACCTTTCGCTGTACCCGTACTCGGGGCAGTTCGCGCTGCCGCAGCACTTCGACGTTGCCAAGGAGGCGTCGGTCGAGGTTGCCGGTGAGCACGACCTCGTGTTGTTGGGGCCCAACGGGTTCCGCCGTGAGTTCGGCGGCAGCTCTTCGGACCGTGCGCGCGTGTCGTCGTCGGTGCGCGGGTACAGCCGTGTGCTGACGTTGACGTTTGAGAACAGCGGTTCGTCGCGGCTGACGTTCGTGCTGGGGCGGCGTCGTTACGTCGTGAGGCCCGGCCATCGCACCGTGATCCCGTGGCTGACCGTGATGAACTCCGGCTGGTACGACCTGACGGTGACGGTGGAGGAGGAGCCGAAGTTCCTTCGCCGGCTCTGCGGTCACATCGAGAACGGCCAGGAGTCGATCTCCGGCTAACGTGGTCCCGTGAAGATCACGGGGGACGAGATCCAGCAGCGGATGATCGAGCACGAGTTACTGGGTCCCGGCGGTCTGCAGATCGTCGGGGCGACGATCACGGGGCAGCTCGACCTGTCCGACGTCGTCGCGAAGAAACCGTTGGTGCTGCGGGACTGCGAGACGGAACACCCGGTGCTGCTCAGCCGGGCGCAGTTCAGCCTCCTGGACCTGCGCGGCCTGGTGGCCCCGTCGATCGAGGCGCGCGGCCTCGCCGTGGAGCACCACCTCCGCCTGGGCGGCGCCCGGCTCACCGCCGCGGAGTCGATCGACGCGCTGCACCTGCGCATCGGCGGCAGCGTCTACCTCGACGAGGGCTTCCACGCGGCGGGCACCGTGACGCTGAGCGGCTCGCGCGTGGCGGGCGTCCTCATGTGCGGCGGCGGCCGGTTCGAGGCGGGCCTGAACCTGGTGGACCTGCAGATCGGCGACGGCATCTTCCTGAACGAGGGCTGCGACGTCTCCGGCGGCGGCCGGCACGCGGCGGTGCGCCTGCGCGGCACCCGCGTCGACGGGCAGATCATCCTGCGGGAGGGCCGTTTCAGCTCGTCCGTAGCGCTCGACCTGCGCCACGTGCGAGTGGGCAAGGACCTGCTGATGCCGTTCGCCGGCATCGACGGCCAAGTACAACTCGAAGGGCTCGTCTACGAGGGCCTGCCGCGAGACGCCACTGTGGACGAATGGCTGTCGTTGCTGTCCGAGCGCACCCTCCGCTACTCGGCCCAGCCGTGGGCGCAGCTGGCCGCGGCCCACCAGTCCGCCGGCCACGAACGCGACGTGCGCCGCATCCGCGTTGCCCAGCAACGTGATCTGCGCCGCCGAGGCCAACTCTCCCGCTGGGGCCGCGGCTGGCACCTGATCCGAGGCGTGACCGTGGGCCACGGCTACCGCCCGGGCCTCGCCCTGGTGTGGCTGGCCGGGGTGCTGGCGCTGTCGGTGGGCGTCGTGCTCACCAGCGGCGCCGTCCGGTGCTCCGCGGTGGAACAGGTCGGCTACGCCCTGAACGTGGCGACACCGCTGGTCAAGGTGGACGCCGCCCGCTGCACCGTCGACGTCGGTTCAGCCGCCGGCCAGCTGGTGCTGGCCTCCACGTGGCTGCTGCAGATCTTGGCGTGGGCGTTCGCAACCCTGTTCGTGGCGGGCTTCACCGGTTTGGTGAGGCGCAACGCGTGACTGTCGGGGGTGTCTGATACACCAGGAGGCATGAGCGCGAAGACCGGAGCGAGAAAAGGGGAGCGAGTCCCCGCCGAGTCGCTGCCGGTCGCCCGAATCGTGGTGGACGTGCCCCTGGCCCACCTCGACCGGCCGTTCGACTACGCGGTTCCGTCCGAACTGGACGACACCGCCGTCCCAGGCTGCCGAGTGCGCGTGCGGTTCGCGGGCCAACTGGTGGACGGCTACCTGCTGGAGCGCGCCGAAACCTCGGAGTACGGCAAGAAACTGGCCTTCCTCGAAAAGGTCGTGTCACCCGAACCGGTGCTGGCACCGGAGATCGCCGCCCTGGCCCGCGCCGTGGCCGACAGGTACGCCGGCGGCATGATCGACGTGCTGCGCCTTGCCATCCCGCCCCGCCACGCCCGCGCGGAGGCAGCGGCACCGGGGGAGGCCCCGCCACTGCCGCAGCTGCCTGCCTGGGTGACGGAGCCGCCCGCCACCGAGGAGCCGGCCGCAGCCCCGGCACCTGCCGACGGCACCGCCGCTGAGCCCACCCCTGCCGCCGACGCTGTCTCCGCCGACACTGCCGCCGAGTCCGTCCCCGTCGACGCCGCGCCCGTCACCACCTCCGCTCCACCCGCTCCCAACCTCGTACCCGAGTCACCCACCGCCCCCACCACCACCACCACCGACCTGGTCGCCCCCACCACCACCACCACCACCGACCTGGTCGCCCCCGCCCCCACCACCACCACCGACCTGGTCGCCCCCACCACCACCACCGACCTGGTCGCCCCCACCACCACCACCACCGACCTGGTCGCCCCCGCCCCCACCACCACCACCACCACCGCCACCGCCGCCGCCACCACCGCTGCTGCTGCTGCCACCGACCCCGCCACCACCGACGTCGTGCCCGCGACACCCGACGCCGGCCCCGCTGATCCCACGCCCGAAGCGCCCACCCTTGAAGTCCCCGCGCGGTCGCAGCTGCCGCCCGTCCCCGCCGACGCCTGGTCGCGCTACCCCCGCGGCCCCAAGTACCTGGAAGCCCTGCGCGAGGGCCGCCCCGCCCACGCCGTCTGGCAGGCCCTGCCGGCGGAGGACTGGCCCGCTCGCCTCGCCGAGGCCGCGGCAGCGGTGGCGTCGTCGGGACGCGGGGTGGCGATCGTCGTCCCCGACCACCGCGACCTCGCGCGCGTCGCCGAAGCCTGCGGGAAGCTCATCGAGGGCGTCGTGACGCTGTCGGCCGACCTCGGGCCGTCGGAGCGCTACAAGCGTTGGCTGGCGGTGCGGCGTGGCATCGCGCGAGTGGTGGTCGGGACGCGCGCCACGGCGTTCGCGCCTGTGCACGATCCCGGCCTGCTCGTGGTGTGGGACGACGGCGACGACCTGCACGTGGAGCAGCGGTCGCCCTATCCGAACGTGCGGGACGTGTTGGTGCAGCGCGCGCACATGACGGGTGCGGCGTTGCTCATCGGCGGGTTCGCGCGCACGGCCGAGGCGCAGTTGCTCGTCGAGACGGGGTGGGCGCACGAGATCGTGGCGTCGCGCGAGACGTTGAGGGCCGTGGCGCCGCGGGTCGTGTCGGTGGGTGACAACGACTGGCAGGACGTGAAGGACTCGGCCGCCCGGACGGCGCGGTTGCCGTCCATCGCGTTCGACGCCGCTCGGTTCGCGCTGGCCGACTCGCCGGTGCTGATCCAGGTGCCGCGACGCGGGTACGTGCCGTCGCTGGCCTGCGGGCAGTGCCGGGGGCCCGCGCGGTGCCGCCGGTGTGCGGGGCCGCTGGCGTTGCCCGGTGGCACGCAGGACGGGCTGCCGAAGCCCGCCTACTGCCGGTGGTGCGCGGCCACCGAGGCCGGGTTCCGGTGTCCCACCTGCGGGTCGCGCAAGCTGCGCGGGCAGATCATCGGGGCGCGGCGGACGGCCGAGGAGCTCGGGCGGGCGTTTCCCGGCCATCCGGTGCGGACCAGCGGTGCCGACGAGGTGCTGACCAAGGTGCCCGGCAAGCCCTCGCTGGTCGTCGCCACGCCGGGTGCCGAGCCCGTCGCCGAGGGCGGGTACGGCGCCGTGCTGCTGCTCGACGGGTGGGCGTTGCTCGGCAGGGCTGACCTGAGGGCGTCCGAGGAGGCGCTGCGGCGGTGGATGACGGCCGCGGGGCTGGTGCGACCGGGCAACGGGCGGGTGGTGGTGATCGCCGACTCGTCCCTGACGCCGGTGCAGGCCCTCGTCCGCTGGGACCCGGTGTGGCACGCCGCGACCGAACTGGCCGCGCGCACCGAACTCGGGTTCCCGCCGGCGGTCCGGATGGCGACGGTCGACGGCACCCCGGACGCCGTCAACGCAGTGCTCGACGAACTGCGGCTGCCGCCGACCGGCGAGATCCTCGGGCCGGTGCCGCTGGGCGAGGACGAGTCCAAGGAACGCGCACTGGTGCGGGTGTCCCGCGCCGAGGGGCGTCAGCTCGCCGCCGTGCTGGCCGAGGCGCAGGCGGTGCGGACGGCCCGCAAGGAACAGGACCTGGTGCGCATCAAGCTCGACCCGCTCGAGGTGCTGTAGCGGTCAGCTCTCGTAGTGGGAACGCAGGCCGGCGATGTGCTCGCGGATGTCCTCGTCGGTCAGCTTCTCGTACTCCAGGTACTCGCTCATGTAGGTCATGAGGTCGTTGCGGTCGGCGTGCTGCTCGTTCGCGATCACGTGCGCCGTCGTGCCCGCGATGCCCGCAGGGAACAGCAGGAACCCGTCGAGGCCCGCCATGGTGTCGAAGGAGGCGTTCTTGGCCTCCCACAACGCCCACACGTCGTCCTCGCGCCCGCACTCGGCGAGCAGCAGGGCGGCCAGCACCAACGCCTCGCGCACGCCCCAGCCCTCCTGGTGTGCGGCGGTCTCCTCGGCGAGCAGGTGGCGCAGCAGGTCGGCGTCGCCGTCCCGGCGTTCGCGCAGCAGGAGGTGCAACGCCTCCTCGCGGTCGGCCTCGTCGAGTGGGGTGTTCGTGAAATCGTTTCGCAACTGGTCAAGATCGATCGACACGCCCGCACCTTAGGCCTTCCTCAAGGGGTGTTGCCATCCGGTCACAACGGAGTAGAAGTTTCCGCATGTTGCGAACGGTCGCCGCCTTGACGCTCTCCGTAGCCCTGGTCGCCCCCGCCCCGGCGGGAGCGGCGGAGTCCTCGCCAGCGCCACGCGTACCCGAGCAGGTCGGCTGGGGAGGCGCGGTCTCCAGCGTCGACCCGGACGCCTCCCAGATCGGCATCGACGTGCTCCGCCGCGGCGGCAACGCCGTGGACGCCGCCGTCGCCACCGCCGCCGCGCTCGGCGTCACCGACCCGTTCAGCGCGGGCATCGGTGGTGGCGGCTTCTTCGTCTACTACGACGCCCGCTCCGGCCGGGTGTCCACTCTGGACGGCCGGGAGACCGCGCCGAGGTCCGCGACCGACCAGCTGTTCGTCGAGGACGGCAAGCCCCTGCCGTTCGCCGAGGCGATGACGAGCGGCAAGTCCGTCGGCGTCCCCGGCACCCCCAAGACGTGGCAGCAGGCGTTGCGCAAGTGGGGCACGCTGAACCTGCGCGAGGCGATGGGCCCCGCGGAATCGTTGGCACGGCGCGGTTTCGTCGTCGACCAGACGTTCAACTCGCAGATCGCCAACAACGCCGCCCGCTTCGCCGACTTCACCTCGACGCGCGACCTCTACCTGCCCGGCGGCCAGCCGCCCGCCGTCGGCAGCACCTTCCGCAACCCGCAACTCGCCGACACCTACCGCGAGCTCGCCCGCACCGAACTCGCCTCGCTCTACGGCGGCGCCGTCGGCCGCGACCTGGTGAAGACCGTGCAGAAGCCGCCGGTCGTCCCGGGCTCCACCCGCAACGTCCGAGCGGGCGACATGCAGCTCTCCGACCTCGCCCGCTACCAGGTCGAACGGCGCGAGCCGACGCACAGCCGCTACCGGGGCCTCGACGTCTACGGCATGGCCGCCCCGTCCTCCGGCGGCACGACCGTCGGCGAGGCGCTCAACATCCTGGAGTCGACCGACCTGTCGAAGGTCTCCGACGTCGAGTACCTGCACCGCTTCATCGAGTCGACGAAGCTCTCCTTCGCCGACCGCCTGCGCTGGGTCGGCGACCCGAAGTTCAGCCGCGTGCCGACCGAGGGCCTGCTGTCGCAGAAGTTCGCCGACACGCGCGCCTGCCTGATCAAGCCCGACGCCGTGCTGCCCGCCCCGCAGCCCGCCGCCGACCCGTACAACCCGAAGGCCTGTGAAGCCACCGCCGGCACCTCCGCCCTGCGCGAGGACGCCGAGCGCACCACGCACCTCACGACCGCCGACCGCTGGGGCAACGTCGTCGCCTACACGCTCACCATCGAGGCGGAGGGCGGCAGCGGCATCGTCGTCCCGGGCCGAGGCTTCCTGCTCAACAACGAACTCACCGACTTCGAGTTCGTGGCCCCGACCGCCGGCGTCCCGCACCCGAACCTCCCCGGCCCCGGCAAGCGCCCGCGCTCGTCCATGGCCCCGACGATCGTCGTCGAGAACGGCAAGGTCCTGCTCGCCGTCGGCTCACCGGGCGGCGCCACCATCATCACCACGGTCACCCAGATCCTGACCGCCCGCCTGGACCGCAAGATGTCCCTGGTGGACGCCGTCAAGGCCCCGCGCGCCTCCCAGCGCAACGCGGCCACCACCCCGGCCGAGGCGGAGTTCATCGCCGCCTCCACCACCGCGGGCCTGCAGACCATCGGCCACAAGTTCAGCCAGAACGCCGAGATCGGCGCCGCCACGGCCGTCGAACGCGCCAAGGACGGCCGCTGGCGCGCCGTCGCCGAACCGACCCGCCGAGGCGGAGGCGCCGCCCGCGTCGTGAAGGTCGGCTAGCCGCTTTCCCAGTAAAGCTGAGGGCCCGCACGGCAACCGCCGCGCGGGCCCTCAGCTCGTTCGGTCCCTACTTGACGCCGCCGTCGTAGACGACCGTGCCCGCCGCGTCGCGGGCGACCACGCGCAGGGTCGCGGGGTTGAGCGTCGTCCCCGCGGCGAAAGGCAGCGTCACGATGAAGTGGCCATCGGCGACATCGGCGGTCACGGGCGTTCCGCCGTTGTCGGACACCTCCACCTTCTTGGCGGCGATGTGGGTGCGCCCGACCATCACGAACTGGTTCTCCTCCTGGTAGCCGGTGAGGAAGTACGCGGAGGACTCCGGGTTCTCGTACGCCGTCCGGATCGTCCACAGGGTGCCTGCGTGCTGGTTGGAGACGGAACAGGTCGCCCACTCGCCGTGGCCGCGATGAGCCAGCAGCATGCCGTGCGACTGGGCCGGATCCGACATCAGCAACGGCTCCCAGTCCGTCAGGTCCTCGACCTTCGCGCTGTTGTTGAAGGCGTTGTCGGCGCACCTGGCGAGGAGGTTCACCGGGCTGCTCGGGTTCGCGTCACCGCTCTCGTAGTTGTCGGACTCGCCGTCGGCCGACCACGCCGTGAACCGCGGGATCTGGAGGGTGGTGTCGTCGAAGACCAGTTCGGACGCTCCCATCGCCATCTGCGAATAGATGACGAAGAACTCCGGGGTGACGACGCTGTCCGTGGAAGCGCGGCTGTGCGAGGGGCCCACTTCGCGCGCCTTGGCCGTGTGCGCGCCCTTCGGCGGTATGCCGGCGATGATCTGGCCGGTGCGGTAGGTCATGCGGCCCGTCTCCAGTGCGACCGGCTCGAACTCCTTCGACGCCACCGTCGCCCTGGACTTCGTGAGCTCGCAGAAGCGGCCGTCGTCGCCGACGAGCACCTTGCGCAGGCCGAAGACCACCATCTTCGTGGAGGACCAGGCAGGGTCGCGCAGAGCGTCGCGGCAGCGGGTGACGTCGCGTTCGGACGGAGCGACGACCGCCTCGTGGCCCGGATCGACCTCGTAAGGCGCGGGGCGGGTTAGGAGCACTCCGCCCACGACGAGGAGCACCACGCCGGCGGCGACGGCCAGCGGCGTGAAGCGGCGGTCGCGTGCCTGGCCGAAGTCTGGGCGCATCCGTTCCTTGACGTCCTCGGGCAACGCGCGCCGGGGTGGCAGGTCGATCTTCATCACTCCACCTCCAGGGTGTCGTCGGACAGCGCCTTGCGCAGGCGGCTGCGGGCTCGGGACAGGCGTGAGCGGACGCTCACCTCCGCCACTCCCAGTGCCTCGGCGGCCTCCGCCGCGCTCAGTTCGCCGAGCAGGACCAGTTCCACGGCCTCCCTCTCGGCGCGGGGGAGGCGTTCCACGGCCCGCAGCACCTCGCTCAGGCGTGACTCGTGGTCCAGCGACGACACGATCGCGTCGGCGTGGTCGTCCTGCACGTCGTCCCTCGGCACGCGCAGCAGCAGGCGGGTGAACCTCGCCTTGCGGCGGAACTCCGAGCGGGCGAGGTTGCCCGCGACGGTGAACAGCCACGGCAACGCGCTGTCCCGCACCAGCGTCACCTCAGCCCGCCGGCGCCACGCCGTCATGAACGTCGCCGACGTCAGGTCCTCCGCCGTCGCCCACGACGCGGTCAGCCGGTAGGCGTGGTTCCACACCGCCTCGGCGTACCGGTCGTACAACTCACCGAAGGCGCGCTCGTCGCCTCGTGCCCACAGTTCGGCGTCCGACGGGGCGTCCTCAGGCACGGCGGCCGCCCCCTCCCAGCTCGGTCGCATCAGCCTCATGACCTGGAGGTGTCCACCTTCCGGCCGAGTGTTGCACGCGATCTTCCTACCTCGGGCTGATCCGGGTTCGATACTCGGAGCCGATGTGGGCTGACCTGCGCGAACGGCACAGTTGTGGCATGACGACGACCACTGTTACCAGCGCCCCGGCCGCCCACTTCGACCTCGCCGCGCTCTTCCGCCCCGTCCTGACGGCGCTGCGCTTCACCGGCCACTTCCTCGTGGCACTGGTGGGCGTGATCTTCCTCGGCAGCGCGTCCGAGCACTGACCGCGCTCCTCGTAGACTGACTCCCAGTCCACACGAGGAGCACTGCGTGACCGTCCAACCCATCCGCCTGTTCGGCGACCCCGTGCTGCGCACCGCGGCCACCGAGGTCGTCGACTTCGACAAGGAACTGCGCACCCTGGTCAAGGACCTGTGGGACACCATGCAGGACGCGGGCGGCGCCGGCCTCGCCGCGCCTCAGCTCGGTGTCGGACTGCGGGTGTTCACCTACCACTGCGACGGCTTCGCGGGCCACCTCGTGAACCCCACCTGGGACGTCGTCGGCGAGGAGATGCAGGACGGCTCCGAGGGCTGCCTGTCCATCCCCGGCATGTCGTGGGACTGCAAGCGCCACCTGCACGTCGTGGCCAAGGGCTGGAACATGCACGGCGAGCCCGTCGAGGTCGAAGGCACCGAGACGCTGGCGCGCTGCATCCAGCACGAGTCGGACCACCTCGACGGAGTGCTCTTCCTCGACCGCCTCGACGCCGAGACGCGCAAGCAGGCCATGCGCGAGATCCGGCAGTCCACGTGGTTCGACGGTACGGTCCCCACCTTGAAGCAGAGCCCGCACCCACTCTTCGGCAGGTCCAGCTGACCATGCGACTCGTGTTCGCCGGTACGCCCGAGGTCGCACTTCCCTCGCTGCGCGCCTTCATCGACTCCTCCCGCCACGACGTCGTCGCCGTGGTCACCCGCCCCGACGCACCCTCCGGCCGCGGCCGGAAGCTGGAGCGCTCCCCGGTAGCCGCCCTCGCGGACGAGCACGGCATCGAGGTCCTCACCCCGGCCAAGGCGGGCGATCCCGAGTTCCTCGACCGCCTGCGCGCGCTGGAACCCGACCTCTGCCCGGTCGTCGCCTACGGCAACCTCCTTCCCCAGCGGACGCTGGACGTGCCGAAGTTCGGCTGGGTCAACCTCCACTTCTCCGTGCTGCCCGCGTGGCGCGGCGCCGCGCCGGTGCAGGCCTCCGTGCGCAACGGCGACGACATCACCGGCGCCTCGACGTTCCGCATCGTCAAGGAACTCGACGCGGGCCCGGTGTTCGGCGTCGTCACCGAGAAGGTGCGCGACCGCGACACCTCCGGCGACCTGCTCACCCGGCTGTCCATCTCGGGCGCCGACCTGCTGCTGTCCACTGTGGACGGCATCGGGGACGGCACCCTGGTCGCCGTCGACCAGCCCGCCGACGGCGTCACCTACGCCGCGAAGATCTCCGTCGAGGACGCGCGCCTCGACTTCACCACGCCCGCCGCGGCCGTCGACCGCCTGGCGCGCGCCGTGACGCCGGAGCCCGGCCCGTGGGCCGAGTTCCGCGGCGAGCGGCTCAAGCTCGGCCCGGTGACGCCCGTCGCCGACGTGACGCTGCCCGCCGGCGAGATCCTCGTCGAACGCAAGCGCGTGCTCGTGGGCACCGCGACCACCGCCGTGGCCCTCGGCGAGGTCCAGGCGCAGGGCAAGAAGCGTATGGCCGCCACCGACTGGGCGCGCGGCGTGCGGATCGAAGCAGGGGAGCGCATCGCGTGACGTTCCCCCGACCCGGCACAGCACACCCCACCCGCCAGCCGCAGGGCAGCGACGACGCACCCGTGACCCGTGCGAGCGCACGAGAGTCCGAGAGCGTGGTCCTCGCCACCGCGAGGCAGCCCAAGACAGTGGAGCACACCGCATGACCGACCACGCCCGAGGCGCCTCCAAGCCTTCCCGGCCGCGCAGGCCGCACCCGCCGAAGCGACGCACCGGCCCCGCCCGGCCCCCCGTGGAGGACCCGGCCCGCCTCGCCGCGCTGGAGACCCTGCGCGCCGTGCGCCAGCGTGACGCGTACGCGAACCTGGTGCTGCCGCAGATGCTCCGCGACCGCCGCATCACCGGCCGTGACGCGGCACTGGCCACCGAACTCACCTACGGCTCGGCCCGAGCACAAGGTCTGCTCGACGCCGTCATCGAGGCGTGCTCGGACCGCCCGCTGTCCGAAGTGGACGGCTCGGCGCTCGACGCGTTGCGGCTGGGCACGTACCAGTTGCTGCGCACCCGAATCCCGTCCCACGCCGCCGTCGCCTCGACCGTCGACCTCGTGCGCGGTGAGCTCGGGTCCGGTGTCGCGGGCTTCGTCAACGCGGTGCTGCGCCGCGTCGCCGAGCAGGACGAGACCGCCTGGGTCGACGAACTCGCACCTGACCCGGACACCGACCCGATCGGCAACGTGGCCTTCGGCCACGCCCACCCGCGCTGGATCGCGCAGGCGTTCGCCGAAGCCCTCGGCAGCCGCGAGGAACCGTTGAAGCTCGCCCTGGAGGCGGACGACGCCCGGCCGGCCGTGCACCTGGTCGCCCGCCCCGGCGAGGTGAGCGCCGACGAGCTCGCCGCGATCGTCGGCGGCGACGTGGCGCCCTACTCGCCTTACGGCGTGCATCTCGAACCCGGCGCAGGCGACCCCGGTGATCTGGAACCGGTCCGGGAACGTCTGGCAGGAGTTCAAGACGAGGGCAGCCAGCTGTGCGCCCTGGCCCTGACGCGCGCTCCGATCGAGGGCACGGACGACCGCTGGCTGGACCTCTGCGCCGGCCCCGGTGGCAAGGCCGCCCTGCTGGCCGCGCTGGTCGGCCTGGAAGGCGGCGAGCTGATCGCCGTCGAGAAGGCACCCCACCGCGCGGAGCTCGTGCGCAAGCTCACCGCCGGCCTGCCGGTGACCGTGGAGGTCGCCGACGGGCGCGAGACCGACTTCGTCGAAGGAGCGTTCGACCGTGTGCTGGTCGACGCGCCCTGCACCGGTCTTGGTGCTCTGCGCAGGCGCCCGGAGGCGCGGTGGAGGCGCCAGCCCGCCGACGTCGGCACGCTCACGAAGTTGCAACGTGAGCTGCTCACCGAAGCGTTGCGGCTGGTACGCCCTGGAGGCGTAGTGGCTTATGTCGTGTGCTCACCTCATCTCTCGGAGACCGTCGGGGTGGTGACGGACGTCGCGCAGCGAACCGGCGCCGAAGTGCTGGACACGAGGGCGTTCTTCCCCGGAGTTCCGGACCTCGGGGAAGGGCCGCACGTCCAGCTCTGGCCCCATCTGCACGGCACCGACGCGATGTTCTGCGCGATGCTGCGACGCCCGAACTGAGCGCTCAGGACCTGCGAGAACCACGCTAGCCACGAGGTCTGACAGAACGAGGCGGCTCGAAGACCGGGGCGAGGGCGAGGGGAGCCCGGCGGCAACACGGTGGGTGAGGCGTGGGGGCGCCGTCACCCATGTCCGTGACGACCGCCGGGATGCCCGCGTCGGAGGTCCAGGCGGCGGTTGGCGTCAAGGAGTGATGTGGGGAGCGGTCGGTGCCCTGATCGTGTGGTTGGGGCGGAACCGCGAGACCGTCGCACCCGGCCGTCGAGCCTAAGATCGGCGCCATGACACGTGGTCTGCTCGGACTCGTCGCGTCGGGCTGCGGCGGCGTGGAGAAGTGGTTCCGCACGGACCTCGCGGAGCCGGCCGTGCAACGGGGTTGGCAGTTGGCCATCACCTTCACCCCCTCGGTCGCGCCGTGGTTCGAGGAGTCGGGAGAACTCGACCAGTTGCAGGCGCTCACGGACCTCCCGATCCGCTGGGAGCCGCGGATGCCGAGCCAGCCCAAGCCGTACCGCACGCCGGACGCGTTCATCTTCGCCCCGGCCAGCGCGAACTCGGTGGCCAAGCTGGCCCTGGGCATCGGGGACAACCAGGCGCTGACCGCCTTGAACGAGGCGATCGGCGTCGAGGGGTGCAAGGTCGTCGTCCAGCCTCACGCCAACGCCGACAAGCGCCGTCACCCGATGTGGGAGACGCACGTCACGACACTCACCGGAGCGGGTGTCGTCGTGGTCTCGGACGTGCCTCCCGGCAGCCTGCTCGACCTGTTGGACACCTAGACTTCATCCTTGTGGTCCACACGCCGATGATCGCTCCCAGCATCCTGTCCGCCGACTTCGCGCGCCTCGCCGACGAGCTCGCCGCGGTGCCCACGTCGGACTGGATCCACGTCGACGTGATGGACAACCACTTCGTGCCGAACCTGACGCTCGGCCTGCCGGTGGTGAAGTCGCTGCTCAAGGTGACCGACATCCCGATCGACTGCCACCTGATGATCGAGGACCCGGACCGCTGGGCCATCGGTTACGCGGAGGCGGGCGCGTACAACGTGACCGTGCACGTCGAGGCGGCGAACGACCCGATCGCGCTCGCGAAGAACCTCAAGGCGGCGGGCAGCAAGGCGGGCCTGAGCATCAAGCCTGGCACGCCGCTGGAGCCTCACGTCGAGGTGCTGAAGCACTACGACACGTTGCTGGTCATGTCGGTCGAGCCCGGTTTCGGTGGGCAGAGCTTCATGGCGGACGTGCTGGACAAGGTCCGCCAGGCGCGGCACCTCGTCGACACCGGCCACCTGAAGCTGCTGGTCGAGATCGACGGCGGCATCAACGCCGACACCATCGAACAGGCCGCGGAGGCGGGCGTCGACTGCTTCGTGGCGGGCTCCGCGGTGTACGACTCGGCCGACCCCGGCAAGGCCATCGAGGCGTTGCGCACTCAGGCAGCCGGCGCCCGGGGAACCAGGACCCCGTGACTCCTGAGGACGCGATGGCGCTCGCCATCGCCGAGAGCGAACGGGTGCGGGGCTCCACCAGCCCCAACCCTCCGGTCGGCTGCGTGATCCTCGACGAGGCCGGCAAGGCCGTCGGATTCGGTGCCACACAACCCGTTGGCGGCCCACACGCCGAGGTCATGGCTCTTAAAGAGGCGGGCACGAAGGCACGGGGCGGCATGGCCGTGGTCACCCTTGAGCCGTGCGCGCACTACGGCCGTACGCCGCCGTGCACCGAAGCGTTGCGAGAAGCGGGCATCAAGCACGTCATCCACGCCATCAGCGACCCGAACCCGAGGGCTGCGGGCGGCGCGAAGGTTCTGGAAGACGCCGGCATCACGGTCGAAAGCGGCCTTGGAGCGGACGACGTAGCCAAGGGCCCCCTCAGGGCGTGGCTGCACTACGCGCGCACGGGCCGTCCGCACGTCACGTGGAAGTACGCGGCGTCGCTCGACGGCCGGATCGCGGCCAGCGACGGCACCAGCCAGTGGATCAGCTCCGAGATCTCCCGCAAGGAGGTCCACGACCTGCGCGCGAAGCTCGACGCGATCATGGTCGGCACGACCACGGTCCGCACGGACGATCCCGCGCTGACCGCCAGGGACGCCGACGGAATTCCGCTGGCCCGCCAGCCGTTGCCCGTGGTCGTGGGCATGAGCGACCTGCCGGGTGGAGCGAAGCTCCAGCAGACCGCGCTACACCTGCGCACGCACGATCCGGACGCCGTGCTCGAGGCACTGGCCGAACGGGGAGTGGTCGACGTGTTGCTGGAGGGCGGTCCGACCCTGGCGGGCGCGTTCCTGCGCGCGGGCAGGATCGACCGCGTGCTCGCCTACGTCGCACCGGCGCTGCTCGGGGACGGTCCCGCGGCGGTGCTGGGTGCGGGCGTGTCGACCATCACGGACGCTGTGAGGTTGGCCGTGGAAGACGTCACCATGAGCGGACCGGACTTGCGGATCAGCGCGGTTCCGCAACCTTAGGAGGAGCGGTGTTCACCGGGATCGTCGAGGAACTCGGCCACGTCGAGGCGATTGAGGACCTGCCCGACGCGGCACGGATCCGCATCACCGGGCCGATCGTGACCAGCGACGCGAAGCACGGCGACTCCATCGCGGTGAGCGGCGTGTGCCTCACCGTCGTGGAGGTCGAGAACGGCGCCTTCACCGCGGACGTGATGCGCGAGACCCTCACGCGCAGCAGTCTCGCCAAGGTCGCCGCGGGTGACCGGGTCAACCTGGAGCGCGCGGCCGCGGTCGGCCAGCGCCTCGGTGGGCACATCGTGCAGGGGCACGTGGACGGCACGGGCACGATTCTCGCCCGCGAGAAGGCCGAGCACTGGGAGATGGTCCACATCGGACTGCCACCGAGCCTGGCCCGCTACATCGTCGAGAAGGGTTCGATCACGGTCGACGGCGTCTCGCTGACGGTCGTGACCGTCTCCGAGGACCAGTTCACCGTGAGCCTCATCCCGACGACGCTCGAACTCACCACGCTCGGGCACCGGCTGCCCGGCGACCTGGTGAACCTGGAAGTCGACGTGCTCGCGAAGTACGTCGAACGACTGGCGATTCCGCACCTGCGGGCCATCGCGGGCGAGGAGGCCCAGTGAGCACCGACTTCGCCGACATCGAGCGCGCGATCAAGGACATCGCCGCCGGACGGCCCGTGGTCGTCGTCGACGACGAGGACCGCGAGAACGAGGGCGACCTCATCTTCGCCGCCGAGAAGGCGACGCCGGAGCTGCTCGCGTTCATGGTCCGCTACACGTCCGGGTACGTCTGCGTGGCGCTGACGGACTCGGACTGCGACCGTCTCGACCTGCCGCCGATGTACCACACGAACCAGGACCAGCGCGGCACCGCGTACACGGTCACGGTGGACGCGCGCGAGGGCATCAGCACCGGCATCTCGGCCGCGGACCGCGCCCGCACGATCCGGTTGCTCGCCGACCCGACCGCGAAGGCCAGCGACTTCAACCGGCCCGGTCACGTGGTGCCGTTGCGCGCCCGCGACGGTGGCGTGCTGCGCCGCCCCGGCCACACCGAGGCGTCGGTCGACCTCGCGCGCCTCGCGGGACTGGGGCCGGCCGGCGTGCTCTGCGAGATCGTGTCGCAGAAGGACGAGGGCGACATGGCGCGCCGCGACGAGCTCGAGGTGTTCGCCGCGGACCACGACCTCGCGCTGATCACGATCGCGGACCTCATCGCGTACCGCCGCCGGGTCGAGACCCAGGTCGTGCGCGCCGCCGAGGCCCGCATCCCGACCGCGCACGGCGTGTTCACCGCGTTCGGCTACGACAGCCTGCTCGACGGCATCGAGCACGTCGCGATGGTCTACGGCGACATCGGCGACGGCGAGGACGTGCTGGTGCGCGTGCACTCCGAGTGCCTCACCGGCGACGTGCTCGGCTCGTTGCGCTGCGACTGCGGCCCGCAGCTCGACGCGGCACTGGAAGCCGTTGCGGCACAAGGCCGTGGCGTCGTCCTGTACATGCGCGGCCACGAAGGCCGTGGCATCGGCCTGATGCACAAGCTGCAGGCGTACCAGTTGCAGGACCAGGGCGCCGACACCGTGGACGCGAACCTCCAGCAGGGGCTGCCCGCCGACGCACGCGACTACGGCACGGGCGCGCAGATCCTCGTGGAACTCGGCATCAAGTCCATGCGGCTGCTGACGAACAACCCGGCCAAGCGCGTCGGACTGGAGGCCGGATACGGTCTTCGCGTGCTCGACAGGGTGCCGCTGCCGATCTCCCCGAACCCGGAGAACCTGCGGTACCTACGCACCAAGCGCGACCGGATGGGTCACGAACTGAGCCAGCTGGAGCAGTACGAGACCGTTGTTTCCGCTACGGAGGACCAGGAATGAGCGGCGAGGGCCGTCCAGAGCAGACGAAGCTCGACGGCAAGGGCCTGAGCGTCGCCATCGCGGCGACGCGCTGGCACACCAAGATCACCGACCAGCTCGTGACGCGTGCCCTGCAGGCCGCTGAAGACGCGGGCTGCGTCGACACCACGGTCGTGCGCGTCGCGGGCGCGATCGAACTTCCCGTGGTGGTGCAGGAACTCGCGCGTCACCACGACGCGGTGGTCGCGCTGGGTGTGGTCATCCGCGGTGGCACCCCGCACTTCGAGTACGTGTGCGACTCGGTGACCGACGGGCTCACCCGCGTCGCGCTCGACGAGTCGACGCCGGTCGGCAACGGCGTGCTGACCACGAACACCGAGGAGCAGGCGCTGGCCCGCGCCGGACTGCCGGACTCGGTGGAGGACAAGGGATACGAGGCGACCGTCGCCGCGATCGACACCGCACTGGTGTTGCGCGGCCTGCGTCAGCCGTGGACCGAGCAGGGATTCGAATGATGACGGCGATCGTGTTGCGCCCCAAGAAGATCCGCCGCGTCGCCTGGGCGTGCGCGATCGGTCTCGTCGCCGTGTTCACGGTGGTGGGCGTCCTGCTCGGCGACACCCCGACCGGCGTGATCTTCCGGACCTCCGACCAGGTCGCGATGATCGTGCTCGGTTTCCTGTTGGCGGGTGGTGTGCTGCTGCTGACGCGTCCGCGCGTCACGGCCGATGAGTCGGGTGTGGACGTGCGCAACGTCGTGACGTCCCACCACTACGACTGGAACGACGTGCTGTCGGTCAGCTTCCCGGACGGCGCCGCGTGGGCCCGGTTGGAGCTGCCCGACGACGAGTACGTCTCCATCATGGCCGTGCAGGCGACGGACCGCGATTACGCCGTGTCGTCCGTGCGCGCGTTGCGGGAACTGCACAAGGCAGCCCGCATCTAGGTCCACTGGCCGAGGATCGCGCCCGCGAGCGTGAGTCCGACGATGTGATAGCCCGCTCCGATGGCCGCGAACGTCAACGGGGCGGGCTTCGTCATGTCGTAGCTACCCGTCACCATCCTGACGGGCAAGGCGACGCCGATGCCGACCACCAGGCCGAGCAGGATGCCTTCCATGATGTTGTCGGTGCCGGAGGCGTGCCCGAGCATCGCGGTGGCGAGGGTGATGACGAAGCACGTCAGCAGCGGAACGGCGAAGACGGCCGCGCTCTGCTTCTCCGGAGGGCTCAGGTCCTGGCCGGACGCGCGTTGCCACGCCCTGCCGAAGGCGTACTCCGCGTACCAGACCGCGCCCAGCCCGAAGTAGGCGATCGTGGCCACGACGACGGCTAACCAGTTCAGGTCGCCGAGCACGCTCAAATTCATGGAATCTCCCGCGATGATCAGGGTGTCTTGGCATCGCGGGGCACGCGTGGACCGTTACGAACGCATTGACGGCGAAAGGGCCGCCCACCTCGCGGTGTGCGGCCCTTTCGTTGAAACGAGAACTAGCTGCGAACCATCTTGCGCAGCACGTACTGCATGATGCCGCCGTTGCGGTAGTAGTCGGCCTCACCGGGCGTGTCGATGCGGACGACCGCGTCGAACTCCACCTTCGAGCCGTCCGCCTTGGTGGCGACGACGTGCACCGTCGACGGCGTGGTGCCGTTGTTCAGCTCCGTGAGACCGCCGAAGTCGAACGTCTCGGTGCCGTCGAGGCCCAGCGACGACGCGGTGTCGCCCTGCGGGAACTGCAGCGGCACGACGCCCATGCCGATCAGGTTCGAGCGGTGGATGCGCTCGTAGGACTCGGCGATGACGGCGCGGACGCCGAGCAGTGACGTGCCCTTGGCCGCCCAGTCGCGCGACGAACCGGAGCCGTACTCCTTGCCCGCCAGCACGACCAGGGGAACGCCGGCCTCCGCGTACGACACCGAGGCGTCGTAGATGGTGGTCTGCGGGGCGCCCTCGGCCAGGAAGTCGCGGGTGAAGCCGCCCTGGACGTCGTCGAGCAGCAGGTTGCGCAGGCGGATGTTCGCGAACGTGCCGCGGATCATCACCTCGTGGTTGCCGCGACGGGAGCCGTAGGAGTTGAAGTCCTTGCGCTCCACGCCGTGCTCGGTCAGGTACTTGCCCGCGGGCGAGTCGGCCTTGATCGAACCGGCGGGGGAGATGTGGTCCGTGGTGACCGAGTCACCCAGCAGCGCGAGCACGCGAGCGCCCGAGATGTCGGTGACCGGCTTCGGCTCCATCTCCATGCCCTCGAAGTACGGGGGCTTGCGCACGTAGGTGGACTCGGTGTCCCACTCGAACGTGTTGCCGGTCGGCGTGGGCAGCGACTGCCAGCGCTCGTCACCGGAGAACACGTTCGTGTAGCCCTTGGTGAAGCCCTCCGCGGAGATCGAGGTCGAGATGACCTCGGCGATCTCGGCCGGCGACGGCCAGATCTCGGACAGGTAGACGGGCTTGCCGTCGGTGTCCAGACCCAGGGGCTCGGTGGTGATGTCCTTGTCCATCGAACCGGCCAGCGCGTACGCCACGACGAGCGGCGGCGACGCGAGGTAGTTCATCTTGATGTCCGGGTTGATCCGGCCCTCGAAGTTGCGGTTGCCGGACAGCACCGAGACGACCGCGAGGTCGCCTTCCTGCACACCCGCCGAGATCTCCTCCTGCAGCGGGCCCGAGTTGCCGATGCAGGTGGTGCAGCCGTAGCCGACCAGGTGGAAGCCGAGCTTCTCCAGGTACGGCATGAGGCCGGCGCGCTCGTAGTAGTCCATGACGACCTTCGAGCCCGGCGCCAGGGTCGTCTTGACCCACGGCTTGCGCTCGAGGCCGCGCTCGACGGCCTTCTTGGCCAGCAGAGCGGCACCCAGCATCACGGACGGGTTCGAGGTGTTGGTGCACGACGTGATCGCGGCGATCGCGACGGCGCCGTGGTCCAGCTCGAACTCGTTGCCGTCGACGGTGACCTTGACCGGGTTGGAGACGCGGCCCTCGCAGCCCTCCGCGGCGGACTGCACCGGGGCACCGTTGGTCATGCCCTCGTGCAGCGCGGCCGGGTCGGACGCCGGGAACGTCTCGTCGATGGCCTCGTCCACGTCGCCCTTGGGGGCGTCGGTGACGTAGGCGCTCAGCGCGGCGCGGAAGGACTCCTTGGCCGAGGTGAGCTCGATGCGGTCCTGCGGGCGCTTCGGGCCGGCGATGGACGGGACGACCGTCGCCAGGTCGAGCTCCAGCGTCTCGGAGAACACCGGCTCGTTGGCCGCGTCGTGCCAGAGACCCTGCTCCTTGGCGTACGCCTCGACGAGCGCGATCTGCTCCTCGGAACGGCCGGTGAGGCGCAGGTAGTCGATGGTCTCGCCGTCGATCGGGAAGATGCCGACCGTGGAGCCGAACTCCGGCGACATGTTGCCGATCGTGGCGCGGTTGGCCAGCGGAACGGCGCTGACGCCCTCGCCGTAGAACTCGACGAACTTGCCGACGACGCCCTGCTTGCGCAGCATCTCGGTGATCGTGAGCACGAGGTCGGTCGCGGTGGCGCCGGGGGGCAGCTCGCCGGACAGCTTGAAGCCCACGACCCGCGGGATCAGCATGGAGACCGGCTGGCCGAGCATCGCGGCCTCGGCCTCGATGCCGCCGACGCCCCAGCCCAGCACGCCGATGCCGTTGACCATCGTGGTGTGCGAGTCGGTGCCGACCAGGGTGTCCGGGTACGCCTGGCCGTTGCGGACCATGACGACGCGAGCGAGGTGCTCGATGTTGACCTGGTGCACGATGCCGGTGCCGGGCGGGACGACCTTGAACTCGTCGAACGCGGTCTGGCCCCAGCGCAGGAACTGGTAGCGCTCGCGGTTGCGCTCGTACTCCAGGTCGACGTTCAGCTCGAACGCGTCCGGGCGGCCGAAGATGTCGGCGATGACCGAGTGGTCGATCACGAGCTCGGCGGGCGCGAGCGGGTTGACCTTCTCGGCGTCGCCGCCGAGCTGGGTGACGGCCTCGCGCATGGTGGCGAGGTCGACGACACAAGGAACGCCGGTGAAGTCCTGCATCACGACCCGGGCCGGCGTGAACTGGATCTCGGTGTTGGGCTCGGCAGCCGGGTCCCAGTTGGCGAGAGCGCGCACGTGGTCGGCGGTGATGTTCGCGCCGTCCTCGGTCCGCAGCAGGTTCTCCAGCAGGATCTTCAGGCTGAACGGAAGACGCTCGGCGCCCTCCACGGCGCTCAGCCGGAACACCTCGTACGAGGCGTCGCCGACGTTGAGCGTGCCGCGGGCGCCGAAGCTGTCCTTGCTAGCTGGTGCAGTCACGTGCAACTCCATCTGGTGACAGCGCGGTGGTCAGTTCGGGATGGGGGCAAGTCTTCCTCAAGCGGTCGACGGCTGCCCCTCGACCCCAAACAGTACGCTTGTCCTGTAAGCCCGTTCAACCCAGGTTGCCCTAAGTCACTCGCTCATCCAGTGGTCAACAACGTGACCGCGAATGCGACCAGCATCAGCACCTTCACGCCTTCGAGCGCGATGTAGACGAGGTGCGTGCTGCTCTTCGGCGGCGTCTCGCCCGCGATGATGGTCGCCGCCCTGGCTTCGAGCCTCGGTCGCAGTGCCGTCACCTGCACCGCGAGCGTTACGGCCAGTGCGATGAGCAGCACGGTTGCCGCTGCCGGACGCGGGGCCAGCGCGAACGTGACCGCCGTGGCCGCCGCCAGCATGATCTCGGACGCGTTCAGGGCGCGGAACACGAGTCGGCCGATGCCGAGTCCGAGCGGCAGGGTGATGCCGGGGGCGCGGAACTTCAGCGGCGCCTCGATCGAGATCGCCACGACCATGCCCAGCCAGATGCACGCCAAAGCGAGCGGAAGGTGCGTCATGGGTGGTTATCTTGGCGTGGTGCACCTCGATCAGGTTTCGAAGCGGTACGGGCGCGGGCCCTGGGTGCTGCGCGACCTCACGCTGGAGGTGTCCGGGCTGACCGTCCTGACCGGGGCCAACGGCACCGGGAAGTCGACGTTGCTCAAGATCGCCGCCGGGGTGCTGAAGCCGACCTCGGGCCGGGTCACGCGGCCCGCCTCCGTCGGGTACGTGCCCGAGCGCTTTCCTTCTGACGTCAAGATGTCCGCTTCGTCGTATCTGACGCACATGGGCCGGGTGCGGCGGGCTGCTGCCGGGGATGTGTTGGAACGCCTGGGGTTCGTCGGGTCGCTGACCGCGCCGATGTCGGAGCTGTCCAAGGGCAACGCGCAGAAGGTGGCTCTGGCGCAGGCTTTCCTCGCTGCGGACGTGCTGGTGCTCGACGAACCGTGGACCGGTCTCGACCCGGTGGCGGCGGCGGAACTGGTGTCCCTGTTGGAGGGACGGACGGCTTTGGTGTCGGACCACGAGGGGCACCTCGCGTCGGCGGCGACGCGGGTGGACCTCGCTGGTGGGCACGTGACGATCGACCTCAGCCGCGTGTCGGCGCTGGATGTGCTGGAGGCGTTGGAAGGCGTGCGGTCGGTGCGGGCTGTGGGGTCGTCGGTGCGGGTGGTGGTGGCGCCGGATCGCAGTGATCAGGTGCTGGCGGAGGCGTTGCGGCTCGGGTGCTCGGTGCGGAGCGTGCGGTGATCGCGCTCGTCCGGTACCTCGCGGCCGATGTCTTTCGCGGGCAACGGTATTTGGCGCCCCTGCTGGTGTTCCTCGGCGTGATGGGGATGCTGTTCTCGTCGGACGCCGGGCAGCCGCTCGAGGCGTATTCCGGGTCGTCGGCGTTGCTGTACCCGATCGCGGCGTGGATGGCCGTGGTGGTGGCGACGTCCGAAGACGTGGTGCGGCGCGAGATCACGGTCGTGTCCGCCGGGGGCTGGTCGCGGGTCCTGACCGCTGCCGCGCTGGTGGCGGTGCTGATCTGCCTGGTGCTCGCGGTGCTGGCGGCGGTGTGGCCGGTGCTCACGAACCCGCACCCGTACACGGCGGGCGAATTTTTTGTCGGACTCGCCGCGCATACTGGAGTGGCGTTGCTGGGCGTCGGTGTGGGCCTGCTGTTCGCCCGCCCCGTGCTCGACTCCATCGGACGCACCGTGCTGGCGGTGTTCTCGGTGGTGGTGCTGACCTATCCGCTCGGGCGGGCCACCCCGCTCGGCTGGGTGCTGGACGCGCTGGGCCACAACCGGGTGTCGCTGTCCTTGCTGGGGATGGCGGCGGTCGGCGTGGCGCTCGTGGCGGCCGCGGTGGTGGTCGGGGCACGGCGGGCCTGATGAGGGTCAACGTGCTCGGGCCGCTCCAGGTGGTGTCCGCCGAGGGCGCCGCCGTGGAGGTGCGCGGCAAGCGGTTGCGCTGGTTGCTGATCCGGCTCGCGATGGAGCCAGGCTCCGTCGTGCCCGCGGATCGGCTGATCGCCGACCTGTGGCCGGACGAGCCGCCGGTCGACGGCCCGGCCGCGTTGCAGTCGCTCGTGTCGCGGCTGCGGCGGTCGGTGGGTGCTGCCGCGGTGTCGTCACACGCTTCCGGCTACCGGCTGGAGGTACCGACGGACGTCGAGGAGTTCTCGCGGACGCACGACCCCGCGCTGTGGCGGGGCGCGGCGTTCGAGGAGGCTCCGTTCGCGGTGGACGAGGCCGTGCGCCTCGCTCTGCTGCGCGCCGACCTGGCGGGCCTGGAGGCACTGGCGGCCGCGCACCCGTTGCGTGAGGACGTCCAGGCCAGGTTGATGCTGGCGCTGAACGCCGCCGGACGGCGGTCGGACGCGCTGGCAGTGTTCGCGCGCGTCCGCACGGCCCTGGCGGACGAGCTGGGCGTGGACCCCGGTGAGGCGCTGGCGGCTGCCCACCTGACGGTGCTGCGCGAGCGCGTGTCACGCGGCAACCTGCCGGCCCCGGTCGGCTCGTTCGTGGGCCGAGAAGACGACTTGGCCGCGTTGGCGGACCTGGTGCGTGCCAACAGGTTGGTGACGCTGACGGGCTTCGGCGGCGTGGGCAAGACCCGTCTCGCGCTCACGCACGCCGCCACCACGACAGAGGCGTGGTTCGTCGAGTTGGACTCGGCGGCCGACCCTCTGGCGGCGCTGGACGCTGCCCTCGGTCCGAATCCGTTGGCAGCGCCGGTGTTCACCCGCCTCGGGGCGTCGCTCGTGGTGCTGGACAACTGCGAGCACGTCGTCGACGCGGCCGCCGCGCTGTGCGTGCGGCTGCTGGCCGAGGCGCCGGGCGTGCGCGTGCTGGCGACGTCACGCGAGCCGCTCGGCATTCCGGGCGAGGTCGTGCATCCCGTCGCGCCGTTGGACCTGGACCACGCCGTGCGGCTGTTCGCGGCGCGCGTCGGGTCGGCGTTCGACACCGACGTCGTGCGCCGGGTTTGTGCTGCCCTGGACGGGATTCCGCTCGCGGTGGAGCTGGCGGCGGCGCGGGCGCGGTCGTTGTCGGCGGCGCAGCTGGAGTCGCGAGTGGACAGTCGGCTGCGGTTGCTGGATCGCGGCGCGCGGACGGGACCGGCGCGGCACCGGACGTTGCGGGCCGTGATCGACTGGAGCTGGGAGCTGCTGGACGACGCCGAGCGGGCGTTGCTGGCGCGGCTGGCGGTGTTCGTGGGCGGGGCGACCGCTGAAGCGGTGCACCACGTGGCCGGGGCAGGCTCGCGCAGGGGTACCCCCGAGTTGGGAACCCCTGCGTTTCAACGTACTCAGGGGGTCCGACAAGATCAGGACCTCTGGGACACCGAGGACCTGCTGGCGGCGCTCGTCGAGAAGTCCCTGGTGGTGCGCAATGGGGATCGGTACCGGCTGCTCGAGACGGTGCGCGAGTACGCGTTGGAGCAGGGCCAGGCCGATTCGGCGGCGCATGCGGCGTACTACGTGGAACTGGCCGAGCGGAACGAGCCGTTGTTGCGCGGGCCGGGACAGCTGGAGGCGTTGAAGGTCTTCGACGTCGAGCGGGCCAATCTCGACGCCGCGCTCGCGTGGGCGATCGGGCACGACACCGGGCTCGCGCGGCGGATGATGGCCGCGCGGGTGTGGCATTGGCTGGTGATGACCAAGCGGTTCGAGGAGATCCGGCGGTGGGCGCCGGCGTTGCCGGGGGATCCGCTGTCGGAGGCGTTGGCCGCGCTCGGGACGCCTGGGGTGGTGGCCGCGGCGGAGCGGTTGTGGGTGGAGGCCGAGCCGACGGCGTTGTGCGCGTTGATGTTGACCAGCGGTCAGGTGTGGGGTGCGCCGGAGCTGGGGGAGCGGCTCACGGCGCTCGCCGAGCGGTTGGAGCGGTCGGCGGACGAGTGGATGCGGGCCTTTGCGGCGTTGGTGCGCGGGGTGGTGGCCGGGGAGTTCAGCGAAGGGGCGGCGCCCCAGGCCGAGGCCGCGTACCGGGAGGCGTTGGCGCGGTTCCGGGGTGTGGGGGACCGGTGGGCCGTGGTGTTCGGGTTGTCGTGTCTGGTGATGGTGCTGATCAACCGGGGCGCGTTCGCCGAGGGGCTGAAGGCGGCGTCGGAGGCCAAGGACGTCGTCGCGGAGCTCGGGGAACCCGAGAGCGTGCTGGTACCGATGCCGGTGCTGGTGCAGATGGCCCGGTTGAAGCTGCGGGTCGGAGATGTCGCCGGGGCTGGGCTGGACCTCGCGTCGGCCGCGGCGTCGGTGACGGCGTTGGATCGCGGGCGGATCGACCAGGCGTACGGCGAGGTGGCGTTCTTCCGGGGTGACTACGCGGAGGCCGTCGCGTTGTACCGCAAGGCTTTGGACGTGACGACGGACTCGCAGGCCAACCAGTTCCGGGCGGCCGTGCACGCCGGGCTCGGGCTGGCGCTCACCCGACTTGGGGACCTGCACGAGGCGGGCGCGCACCACCGGCAGGCGCTCGACACCGCCGGGTTGAGTTCGGACGGTCCGGCGCGGGCCGGGGTGCTCGAGTCCTACGCGGACTGGCTGCTCGCCCAGGGCGATCCCGTCAGCGCGGGCAACGCCCTGGACGACGCGGAACGGCTACGCGGCGCTCCCAGCAGCGACCCGGCGGTGGTGCAGTTGCGTGACCGGGTTCGCGCCGAAGTAGGCGTCGATCGCTGACCTGCCGACGGCGGCGACGTAGCCGTCGGGGCGGACGAGGACCGGGCCGTCGGGCAGGTCGAGCGTCACGAAGTCCGGGCCGCGCAGCAGGTCGAAGACGCGACCCTCGGCGGTGACGCCGTCGGGCATGCGGTCGCCCGGCTGGAGGCCGGGGCCGTCGGTGGTGCGGTACGACAGGGACAGCTGCAGGGTCTCGTCGCCGCGCCGCTGGAACGGATTGCCGGACATGGCGATCGCGGTGGTCATGCCCAGCAGCCACTCGGCGACGGGCTTGCGTTCGGCCTCGTAGGTGTCGAGCAGGGTTTCCATGCCGAGCTTCCAGCCGAGGTTGTAGGCGTCCTGGATGCCCGTGTTCATGCCCTGCGCGCCGGCGGGGGAGTGCACGTGCGCGGAGTCGCCCGCGAGGAAGACGCGGCCGACGCGGAACCGGTCGACCATGCGGATGTTGGTGCGGAACAACGACATCCACGTCACGTCGCGCAGCACCACGTCGTCGCGGCCGGTGCGGTCGCGGATGATCTCGCGGTAGAGCTCGACCGACGGGTCGCCGTCGCCGGTCGCCTGGAACTGGAAGAGGTCGGTGCCGGGCAACGGGCACAGCGCGAGCCACTGGTCGGCGCGGCCGCCCCACTGGTGCCAGTGCTCGCGGTCCAGGCCGGAGAGGCGGACGTCGCCGACGAGCATCCGCATGTCCTCGTGGGTCTCGCCGACGAACGAGACGCCGAGCTCCTTGCGCACGAACGACTTCCCGCCGTCGCAGCCCACGAGGTAACGGGCGCGCACGGTCTCGCCGCCGACCACCGCCGTCACGCCGTGCTCGTCCTGGGTGAACGACGTCAGCGGCGTGCCGTACTCGACGGCCTGGGGCAGCGCCTCGCGGAGGATCTGCTCGACCCGGAACTGCGGGATCAGCATCGTGGCGGCGTACGGGCGGTCGACGGTGGGTTCGCGGCCCTCGTGCACGTCCCACTCGCGCACGACCTCGGTGCCGCGGTAGGCGCGCATCTTCATGTGGAACCGCCCCGACGCCAGCACCGGCTCGATCACGCCCAGGTCGTGGAAGACCTCCATGCTGCGGGGCTGGAGACCTTTGCCGCGGGATCCGGCGAACGGCGCGGGCGCGGCGTCGACGATGCGGAACGGGACACCGCGGCGGGAGAGGTCGAGGGCGAGGGTCAGGCCGGTCGCGCCGGCACCGATGATCAGAACCTGTGTGTCCATGACGGCAACGCTCCGCCCACCGACTGCCAGGGCCCTGTCACCGCGCTGTTGCGGGTGACAGGGCCCTGGTCGGAGCGGTGGAACCTACTTCTTCATGAGCTCGATCAGCGCGTCGACGTCCTTCGGCTCGAAGCCGCGGAACAGCGTGAGCGCCAACTCGTAGTAGGAGCGCACCGGGCTGACGTACCACTTGCCGTCGACCTCGGTGGCGACGACGCCGACACCGGTCTTCATGATCGACCCGGCCACCCGGCCGATGATCTCGACGGCCTCGGCGGGGATCTTCGCGCCGCCCTGCTGCTGGAGCAGCTGGGTGATCTCGTCCGCGCACAGCTTCTGCGAACCCTGACCGGGCACCTCGGCGGCGTAGCAGTCACCTTCGCGGGTGATCGTCACGGTCTCGCCCTCGGCGGTGACCGACAGCTTCTTGATCGTCACCTGCTTGCCGCCGGTGACGTCCTTGACGTCGGTCTCCAGCGCGTTCAGCTTGGCGCCGGTCGGCTTCTGCCGGCCCGCCTGCTCGATCAGCAGCGGGCCGAGGTCCTGGAGCACTCCGGCCTCGTCCGGCGGCAGCAGCGCGATGACCTTGGTCAGGTCGGCGTCGAGCGCGGCGTTGACCATCTGCTTCGCGGCCTCGTCGGCGGAGTTCGCGCCCGCGGCGGCGATGCCCTGCGACGGCCACTTCAGCTTCTCCTCCTCCAGGACCGCGTTGGCGATCGTGTAGAAGGCGCTCGGGTACCACTTGTCGTCGACCTTGATCGACGCGATGCCGATCGGGGCGCCGCGCTTCGCGACCTCGGCGGTGATGTCGAGGGTCTCGGACTTGGTCGACGTGAGGTTCAGGTCGTCGCCCAGCGCGTCCACGAGCTTGTCCGTGAGCGGGATCTTCGAGGCGTCCGAGGTGATCGTGATCTTGCCCTCGACCAGCTTGTTGATGGTGAGGTGATCGTTGATCTTCTCGGCCTTGGCCTCGTCGAACTTGATGCCCTCGCTCTTGAACTCGACGCCGGTGAGCTTGTTCGGGTCGGCCTCCTGCTTGAGGATCTCGAGCCGCTTCATCTCCTTCGTCATCGACTCCATGTAGTCCTTGGACAACGCGGCCTCGGCCGGTGCCAGGGACGCCATGATGCCGACGACGTCACCGCTGCCGAGCTGCTCGATGAGGTTCTTCGCGGCGACGGCCGGGGTGTCCTGACCGGCGTTCGAACCGGGGTCGGCCTTCTGCAGCGCGAAGAACGTGACACCGCCGCCGATCAGCAGCAACACGGCGACGACGGCCGTGACGACCAGGCCGGTGCGCTTCTTCTTCGGCGGCTCGCCACCCATCGGCGCGTAGCCGTAGGGCTGCTGCTCGAAGCCCTGCTGGGGGAAGCCCTGCTGCGGGAACCCCTGGGGTCCGGTCTGCGGGAATCCCTGCTGCGGGTGGCCCTGCTGCGGGAACCCCTGAGGCCCGGTCTGCGGGTAGCCGCCCTGCTGCGGGTATCCGCCGGGCTGCTGCTGCGGGTAGCCACCCTGCTGGGGCTGCTGCGGCTGCTGGCCGTACGGGTTGTTCTGCGGCTGCCACTGGCCACCGCCACCACCTGGGTAGCTCACGGGTTCCCTCCTGAGGTTCTCACTGCGCTGCGCCTGGTCGAGGTGAGCACCGTGATCGCCCCCACGATCGTCAGTACGGCACCGGCAAGGGTCGTGACTGGTCCGGCGATGCTGATTCCGACCAACGAACCCTTGCTATCCCCTTGGACTGTGGCTAGTAGGGCCACGGTTCCCCCGATCGTGCCAAAGAGAAGTGCGACGCACGCGGCGAATCGTGGAAAACGGACCACGTAGAGACCAATCGCAACCATGGCCAGCGGCGTTAGCCCCACCCAGATCGACGTGACGACCGTCCCCGCCACCCCGTCCAACCCGGCGAGATCACGCAGCGAGAGCACCTCGTAACTGTCCCTCGTGGTCGATCCGGATTTCAGCCAGGGAAGGAAAGTCCCCGCGATGGTCGTGACCAAGCCCACTGCCGCGATGGCGGCTCCCACAGCGCTGCGCACCCGACTAGTGTGAACCGATGGGGTCCCAGGCGTGCGCAGCGGCACGGGCGCTGGTCGCGTCCGCCCACCGGATCACGGTGCTGACCGGCGCCGGAGTCTCCACCGATTCGGGCATTCCGGACTTCCGCGGCCCGGACGGGCTCTGGACGCAGGACGCCGACGCCGGGCTCGGCGCGTCCATCGACACCTACGTCTCCGACCCCGCGGTGCGCCGGCTCTCCTGGCGGGCGAAGCTCGACAGTCCCGTGTGGACCGCGAAGCCGAACGCCGCGCACAAGGCGTTGGTGGAACTCGAACGGTCCGGGCGGTTGCGCACCGTCATCACCCAGAACATCGACGGCCTGCACCAGAAAGCAGGCTCCGACCCGCATCGCGTGCTGGAGTTGCACGGCACGTTGCACGCCACCGTGTGCCTGAGTTGCGGTGCCACGGGCCCGATGCGCGACGCGATGAAGCGTGTCGCGGAGGGCGAGGAAGAACCGGACTGCCTGCGCTGCCGAGGAATCCTCAAGTCCGCCACGGTGTCCTTCGGGCAGCACCTCGACGGTGAGGTGCTGCGCCGCGCCCGGCTCGCCGCCCTGGATTGCGACGTGCTGCTGGTGGCGGGAACATCGCTGTCGGTGCAACCCGCCGCCGGACTCGTGCCGCTGGCGGCGAAGGCGGGCGCGCAGGTCGTCATCTGCAACGCCGAGCCGACGCCGTACGACGACGTGGCGGCCGTTGTGCTGCACGAACCCGTCGGCGACGTGCTGCCCGAGCTCAGTTCCGTTCCTCCATCCGGGGGAGGCCAGTTCTCGTCCTGGGGAGATCCGAGCACCTGGTCGTAGGGTCGGGCCATGCGCGTACCGCTGATCACCACGGACTTCCTGGACCGGGCGTCGTTCGCGTTCGCGGCGACCACGGCGACGATCGACGAACCCGACCAGCCCGCGAAACCGGTCGAGACGACGACGTACGCGGAGATGGCGAACCGCGTGCGCGCGTGGCAGGCGGGCTTCGACGCGCTGGGCATCGGCGAGGGCGAACGGGTCGCCGTCGTCAGCCACAACTCCGCGCGGATGCTCGAACTGCTGCACGCCCTGCCCGGCAGCGGGCGCATCTGCGTGCCGGTGAACTTCCGCCTGCGCCCCGACGAGGTGAAGTACATCGTCGAGCACAGCGGCGCGTCGGCGTTGTTCGTCGACCCCGAACTTCAACTCGATGACGTCGTGGCGCGCCATCGGTTCACGCTCGGCGAGGAGTCGGAGTCGCTGCTTCGGTTCGATGTGGAGCCACGGCCGTGGAGCGACCCCTCGGAGGACGCGACGGCGACCATCAACTACACGTCGGGAACGACCGCGCGGCCTAAGGGCGTGCAGTTGACGCATCGCAACATCTGGCTCAACGCCGTCACGTTCGCCATGCACACACGGGCGTGGGAAGGCGACGTGTACATGCACGTGCTGCCGATGTTCCACTGCAACGGCTGGGGAATGCCGTTCGGTCTCGCGGGCCTCGGTGTGCCACAAGTGGTGCTGCGCAAGGTCGACGGCGCCGAGATCCTGCGCCGTGTGCGCGACCACGGCGTCACGCTCATGTGCGGCGCACCGGCCGTGTGGAACGCCGTGCTCGACGCCGCGCAAACGTGGGATGGCGAGATCCCTGGCCGCGACACCGTACGGATCGTGTGCGCCGGTGCGCCGCCGCCCTCGCGCACGATCCAACGCGTCACCGAGGAGCTCGGCTGGGAGTTCCTCCAGATCTACGGCCTCACCGAGACGGCGCCGCTGCTCACGTTCAACCGCGCCCAGCCCGGCCCGCAGGGCGAGGAGAAGGCGAAGCTCCAGTCACGGGCGGGCGCGCCGGCGTTGGGCGCGCAGCTGCGGATCTCGGAGAACGGCGAGGTGATGGCGCGGTCGAACGTCGTCATGGAGGGCTACTGGGACAACCCGGAGTCCACCGCGGACGCCATCGAGGACGGCTGGTTCCACACCGGCGACGGCGGCTTCTTCGACGACCAGGGCTACCTCACGATCTCCGACCGCAAGAAGGACGTGATCATCACCGGCGGCGAGAACGTCTCGTCCATCGAGGTCGAGGACTGCCTGTTCTCGCACCCGGCGGTCGCCGAGGTCGCGGTCATCGGCGTGCCCCACGAGAAGTGGGGTGAAACGATCAAGGCGCTCGTCGTGCTCTCCGGCGAGGCCACCGAGGCCGAGCTGATCAAGCACTGCAAGGAGCGGCTCGCGGGCTACAAGGCGCCGACGTCGATCGAGTTCCGCGACTCCATCCCGCGCACGGCCACGGGGAAGATCCAGAAGTTCAAGCTCCGCGAGCCCTACTGGACGGGGCGCGATCGCGGCGTGAACTGATAACGGTGAACTAGTCCATACCGGCGACACGCCGGACTTCGATCGTCCCAAAAGGACCACCGACCGTGTTCCACTGTGACACGTGTGGTTGACGGTGCGTTAGTTCCTGATGCGCCGGATGCGTCTGATTGGTCTAATGCGGTCGGAGGTGATGCCCTGTGTTGACACGACTCTCCGCCGTGGTGGTGCTGATGACGGCCGTCCTCACGGGGACGGCCGCCGCTGTGCCCCCGCCTCCGCCGAACCCCAGTGACGCGGAGATCTCGGCGTCTCGGGCCGAGGCGGACGCGAAGGCGTCGCGCGTCGGGGAGCTGACCGGGCGGCTCACGCAGGCCGAGTCACGCCTGCAGGAGTTGTTCGACGACCTGTCGTACAAGCGCGAACTCGCGAACAAGGCCCGCGTCGACCTGGAGACCGCGATCTCCGAGGCCGAGGCCGCCCGCAAGGAAGCCTCCGCCGCCCGCGTGCAGGCCGACGCCGCGTCCGCCGCCGTCGAGGAGAGCCGCAAGCAGCTCGACGAGTTCGCGGCCGCCTCCTACGCGCAGGGCACGACCGTCGGGTCGTTCTCCGCCTACATCGGCGCGAAGTCGCCGGAGGACCTGCTCGCCCGCGCCCAGATGCTGGAGGCGGTGTCGGCGTCGAGCCTGAACCGCCTCGACCAGGTCACCCGCGACCAGGGCACGGCCGCGAACCTCGACTCCTCCGCCCGCGCCGCGCTCAAGAACGCCGAGGTCAAGCAGGCCGCCGCCGACGAGGCCAAGAAGGTCGCCGAGCAGGCCCAGCAGGTGGCCGTCGACGCGCACTCCGCGCAGTCCGCCGCGACCCAGGAACTCCAGTCCAACAAGGACGCCGTCGAACGCGAACTCGCCGCCGCGCGCGGTGAGGTGAGCGGACTCGAAGCCCAGCGCCGCCAGTACGACCAGTGGTCGGAGGCGAAACGGCTGGAGGACGAGGAGAACGCCCGTCGAGCCGCAGCCGCTGCTGCCGCCGCCGCGCCGAAGCCGCAGGCTCCCGTGTCCCGGCCGATCGCGGCGGCACCGGCGCCGTCGGGCAACCGCGTGCAGACGGTGATCAACCGGGCGTTGGCTCAGCGCGGTGTCATCTACGCGTGGGGCGGTGGCAACTACTACGGCCCGACGTACGGCGTGCGCGACGGCGGTGTCGCCGACTCGTACGGCGACTACCGCAAGATCGGCTTCGACTGCTCGGGCCTGATGATGTACGCCTTCGCGGGCGCCGGCGTGTACCTGCCGCACTACAGCGGTTACCAGTACAACTCGGGCCGCAAGGTGCCGCTGTCGCAGATGGCCCCCGGCGACATGATCTTCTGGGGCCCCGGCGGCGGCACGCACGTGGCGCTGTACCTGGGCGGCGGCATGATGGTCGAAGCGCCGCATTCCGGTGCCGTGGTGCGGATTTCGCCCGTGCGGTACGGCGGCATCATGCCGTACGTGACCCGCATGCTGTGACCGCGGGGACGGCCCGCTCCGGGGAGCGGGCCGTGGGCACTCAGGCGGCGCCGAGACGCAGCGGGTTGGCCTTCGTGGTCGCGCTGCGCAGCCAGTTGTGGTGCGGGTGGATGGTCACGCCCTGCGGACCGCGGACGACGACCTCCTCGAGGCACCAGTGCGAGCTGTCGCCCTTGTTGTCGAACGCGATGTCGAACGACGTCAGCGGGCCGAGCTCGGACAGCGTGAAGTTGTAGGCGTCGGTCCGGCCGCGCTCGCGGTCGTCGCCGGGGTTGTCGAGGTTGATCCAGCCGGACTGCGTGGTGCCGTTCAGGCGCACCTCGACGCGCGAGTCGGTGCCCGCGTTGTCGACGTTGCAGGTCCTGACCTCGATGCGGTACTGCGCCGGGGCGGCCTGGGCGGTGCCCATGGTCAGCGTGCCGGCGAACGCGGCGGCGAGAACGCCGATGACCGCGGTGGTCGTCACCTTCATGTTCGTTCCCCTCTCGTGGGTCGTGCTGGGGGAGAACGTGGCAGCGCGCGGTTGCGGGACTGTTCGGCGATCATGAAATCCGCAGCTCGCGCCGCCAGACCTGCCCGGTCACGTCGTGGCCGAAGCTGTGCTGCGGCGCCTCTTCCACGAGTGCGAACCCGTGCGCCTCGTAGATCTTGCGCGCCGAGTCGAGTCCGCTGACCGTCCACAACACCATGCGTTCGTAACCGGCGTCGCGCGCGAACTCGACACACGTGCTGACGAGCTTGTTGCCCGCTCCGTGCCCACGCGCGTCGGGGTGCACCAGCAGCACGCGCAGCTTTGCGGTCGTGTCGTCCTCACGAACGCAGAACACGCATCCGACCCGTTGGCCGTCCAGGTCGGCGATCCACGCGCCCTCTCTCGTGGGGTCGTGGTCGGTCGCGTAGTCACCGACGATCTTGGCGACCACCGCCTCGAACGAGGTGTCCCAGCCGAGTTCGGACGCGTAGAGCTCGCCATGGGCCTGGACGACCCAGCCCAGGTCGCCTGGCTGGTCGAGCGGTCGGATCAACACGGGTCGCCTCCACTGACACGAGTGTTTCAGTAATGCGAGAATAACCCGATGCCGTCCGCCCGCGAGACCGAACTCCTCGAAGCCGCCTACCGCTACGTGCTCACCCACGGCCTGGCGGACGTGTCGCTGCGGCCGCTCGCGGCGGCCATCGGGTCGAGCACGCGCGTGCTGCTCTACCTGTTCGACAGCAAGGACGGCCTGGTCAGGGCGTTGCTGGCGCGGGCACGGGCGGACGAACTGGCACTGCTCGACGGGATCGGCACCGGACCGGGCGTGGTCGAACGGCTGTGGGAGTGGCTGTCGGCGCCCGCGCACCGGCCGTTGCTGACGTTGTGGCTGGAGGCTTACGCACGCTCTCTCGTGGAGCCTGACGGACCGTGGGCGGGCTTCGCGCGCGCGACCGTGCAGGACTGGCTGGAGGTGCTCCGCGCGGCGCAGCCCGAGGACGTGCGCGACACCGCCGAAGGACTCGCGGCGCGCACGCGGGAGCTCGCGTTGCTGCGAGGGGCGTTGCTCGACCTGCTGGCGACGGGCGAGGCCGAGCGGGTGCTCAGCGCAGTTCGAGGATGACGTTGTCCACGGCCTCGTCGCCGCCAGGTCCGTGGCGCTCGATGATCTCGACGATCTTGTCGAACAGGGTCGGGCCCTCGCCGCGGCGGGCGGCTTCGAGCCTCGCGCGCACGCTGTCGCGGTTGTCGGGGTGGCAGGTCTTCAGGATCCCTTCGAGCCACTTGACCATCGCGGGGTGCCCGAGGTCGGTGCGGGACTTCCGAGCGTTGGCCCAGTGGAAGATCCAGCCGAGTTCGGGCGTGCCGAAGCCGCCGCGCAGGATGTCGTTGAACGCGTCCAGGTTGCCGGTCCACGTGTAGTCGTCGAGCAGCGTGGTGAACGCGCGGGCGAACCCGTCGAAGTCGGAGAAGAGGGCACCGTCCACGACCAGCACGGGCAGGTCGCCCACCTCGGCCGCGAAACCCAGGCCGGTGAGCATCTCCGCGCTGACGGTGTCGCCCTCCTCGGCCACGGCGAGGACCGAGGAGTCGTGCGCGCGCAACGAGGCGGCGATCGTGGCCGCCACGGCGGGTCCGGGAACTTCTGAGACGTACGTGACCCACACCTTGCCCATGGAACTCGTGACGAGGCACGCGGCCACCACGCGGTCGGTCTCCGCGACGAAGCTGGCGTGGGCCCAGCCGAAGTGCCGCCACCAGCCGACCTGCGCCTCGCCGTCGTCGCCCAGCAGACGGCCGAGCGTCTCGTGGTCCTCGTCGCGGACCAGGCGCACGCCGTCCGTCGGCAGTTCGGGTACGGGTCCGGGCGCGCGGCGGTAGATCGTTGCGTTCACTCGACTAGTTTGACGGGGTGAAGGTAGTGATTTTCGGTGCGTCCGGAATGGTCGGTCAGGGCGCGTTGCGCGAGAGTCTGCTCGACCCCGCCGTCGAGTCCGTGGTGACCGTGGGACGGTCGCCGTCCACCACGAGCCACCCCAAGCTTCGGCACGTCGTGCACGCCGACTTCGGTGACCTGTCGGCGGTCGCCGCCGACCTGGCCGACGCCGACGCGTGCTTCTACTGCATGGGCGTGACTTCGGCCGGTCTCACTGAAGCCCAGTACACGCCCGTGACGCACGACTACGCGGTGGAGGCCGCACGGGTCGTTGGCGGCACCTATGTGTACGTGTCCGGTGAAGGGGCTGGTGCTGACAGCAAGACGATGTGGGCACGGGTGAAGGGGCGCACGGAGAACGAGTTGCTGGCGCTCGACCGGCCCGTGTTCGTGGTGCGGCCCGGGTTCATCCAGCCGTTGCACGGGATCACCTCGCGCACGCGGATCTACCGGTACGTCTACACGTGGTCGTCGTGGTTGTTCCCCGTGCTGCGCAAGGTCGCACCGAAGTACGTGACGACGACGGAGCTGCTCGGGCGCGCGATGCTGGCGCTGGCCAAGGGCGCGCACGCGGACCGGGTGCTGCGCAGTGACGAGATCAACCGGGTGGCGGGAGGAACCGCCACGACCGGCTGACGTCGTTCTCAGGACTTGAAGGCGTCCTCCGTCTTCACCACGCCCGCCGTGCGGCCCGGCGCGGAGTGGTTCTCCCAGTAGAGGTTGGTGTGCGCGACGACCTTGTCCGGGGTGGGTGCTCCCCACTCCGACAGGTCCTCGGTCGTGTGCGCGTCGCTCACCAGCAGAGCGTCGTAGCCGCGCACGATCGCGCCGTGCAGGGTCGAGCGGATGCACTCGTCGGTCTGCGCGCCGGACACCACGAGGCTGCCGATTCCCTTGCCCGCCAGCACTTCCTCGAGGTCGGTCGCCTCGAACGAGTCGGCGTACGTCTTGTGCACCACCGGTTCGCCGTCGGCGAGCTTGAGCTCGGGCACGAACTGCCAGCCGTCGGACTCCTTCGGCATGTGCTCGGGGTTGCTGTGCTGCACCCACACGACGTCGACGCCGGCCGCGCGCGCCTTGTCGACGAGCGCCGCGACGTTGGCCACGACCTCGTCGCGGTTGTGGGCGTGGTTCACGACGCCGTTCTGCACGTCGATCACGAGCAACGCGGTGTTGGGGCGGTTCGCCAGAGTCGTCACGCGGCCCAGCTTAGGCCGAATGTGGTGGCGTGCAAGGGTGTTCCTTCGGGCGTGAACGGTCGCACGCGTGCGGCTCAGCGGGAACGCAAACGCCGCAACATGCGGGCGTCCTCGAAGCCGACGTTGCGAGCGGCGGTCTCGACCGTGGCGCCTTGACCGATCAGGTGTTCGGCGCGTTCGAGGCGCAACGCTTGTTGGTACTTCAACGGCGTCATGCCGGTCGCACGGCCGAACAAGCGCGTCACGGTGCGTTCGCTGCATCCCACGTGGACGGCGAGTTCCGCGAGTGACAGACGATCGTTGAGCCGTGTCTCGATCAAGTCCTGAATGCGGTGCACCGTCTCGTTGATGTGCGAACGGTGGCGCAGCAGCACACTGGCCTGTTGGTCGTCGCCGTTCCTGCGCGCGTAGATGACCATCGTGCGTGCGATCGCGGCGGCCACGGACGGTCCGTGGCGCACGGCGACGAGGTGCAACGCGAGGTCGATGCCGCTCGCGATGCCCGCGGACGTCACGACCCTGGTGTCCTCCACGTACAAGACGTCACGCACGACGTGTGCGGACGGGTAGCGCCATGCGAGTTCATCTTGCAACTCGTGGTGTGTGGTGCAACGGCGTCCATCGAGCAAACCCGTGCGTCCCAATACATCCGCGCCTGCGCAGACACTCGCGACCGTGCCGCCGTTGTCGTGGTGCGCGCGCAACCACGACAACGCGCGTTCGCTCAGATGTCCGGTTCCGGCGATTCGCGGCGAACGCCACCCCGGAACGAACACGAGGTCGTTCACCTCGAGAGAGGGCAGCTCGACGGACGCACCGAGCGGCACGCCCTGATGACTCGGCACGGTGTCCGAATCGCCCACATAGGACAGCGCGTACCCGCAGTCGAGGTCGGCAGCGCTGGAGAACACCTGCGCCGGCCCCGCGAGGTCGAGCAGGTGCACTCCCGGTACGAGCACGAAAACGACTTTGGTCACGATCCGGTCAGCGTAGCGACATCCGAGATGCGCGCGAACCGACCGGCCAGCACGTACTCGGTCCGCTCGATGATCTCCTCGACGCCGAGCACCTTCCCGGTCCGCCAGTGCGGCAACGGCGTGGTCGCGGTCGCGTCCGTCACGAACGTCATGTCGAACCCGAGGTCGGAGCCGACCCGCGTGGTCGTCTCGCAGCACTGCTCGGTCCGGATGCCGCTGATCAGCAGCTCGCGCACACCGCGCTGGGTCAGCGTCTGCTGGAGGTTGGTCGTGGTGAACGCGTTGTGCGCGGTCTTGGTCAGCACGGGCTCGTCGTCGAGCGGCTTGAGGCCGTCGATCAGCCGCACGTGCCCGAGTGCGGGGTCGAACACGTCGCCGGTGCCGGGTTCGGAGTGCAGCACCCACACCACCAGGTCACCGGCGTCGCGCGCCAGATCCACCAGCTGGTTCACCTTGCCGGCGACGTCCGGGTTCGACACCTCGGCCCAGTTGGCCCGCTGCCGGAACGACTCCTGCACGTCGATGACGATCAATGCTCGCTTCATGCCACCAAGCCTCGCCAACGAGAACCCGGCGGAACAGGCACGGCCCGGCCGAAGGGCGGACGGATCCGGTCACCGTGGCAAGATCGCGGACATGCGCATCCTCGCGGGCGATCCGGCGGAGCAGGACCTGGGCGTCGACGTCACCCTGAGCGAGGGCCTGCTGCGCGGACCCGCCGTGCCGTTCCTGCGACTCACGAAGGGCCGCAAGATCCTCGTGGGGGAGGCGCGGACCGACGGCACGAACGTCGAGGTCGTGATCCGGGCGGCGTGGAGCGACGAGAACGGCTGGCGGCAGAGCACCTGGACCGCGCAGGACCTGGACGGCACGCTCGCCGAACCGGCCCACCGCGTCGAGGAACGCGAACGCGGGCTCACCATCGCCAAGGCGCTCGCCGAGGGGTCCCGCAACACCGTCGCGGACCTGCGCGGCCTGCGCTACGAGATGGAACGCCAGGTCGCCGACCTGCTGGCACAACGCAAGAACACCGCGCTACGCCTGGTCATGGCGCAACTGGTGGAACTGTCGATGGCCGTGAGCCGCGCCCGCGACCTCGCCCAGGAGGCGATCCGCGAGGGCCGCTTCACCACCGTGACGATGCGGCACTGCGAGGCCATGAACGCCGAACTGGGCGACGAGGTCACCCGGCTCCAGGCGTTGCTGAGCAGCGTGTCGACGTTCGCCGTCGCGCAGGAAGGCGAGGCACAGCAACGGTTCAACACGCTCGCCGCCGCCGCTGCCGCCGGACTCGGCCTGCCTGCCCTGATCCTGTCGCTCTACGGCGCCGACGACTACCTGCCGTTCACGGCCGACAAGGCGTGGCGTGCGCTGACTCCGATCGCGGGCGCGCTCACGATCGCCGCCGCGATCATCCTCACCCGCGTGCCCGGCCGCACCACCGCTAAGCACTACCTGATCGCCGCGGGACTGATCATCGGACTCCTGAGCATCCTGCTGGTCGCCGGGCTCCTCGCGCCCCGTTAAAGACGCCTGCGCCCCGCGAACCCCAGATCGGTCCGGTGGTACCAGGACAGTTCGCGGTCGCCTTCGAGCCAGCACAACAGCACCGGCACGCCGTCGCGTTCGGAGGGGAAGTCCACCAGCAACGGCGCGAGGCCCTTCAACTCGGCCCCGGTGTGCTGCACGGTCTCCATCAGCTCGTCGAGACGAGCCTGCGCGGCCTTGAACTCCGGTATGCCGCCGAGCGACGAGCCACCGGCGGCGAGTTCGGCCGCGTCGGCGCGCAGCCGCACGATCTCGTCCAGCACGGGCAGCAGCCGCGCGAGTTCGGTCTTGGCCTCGGAGAGCGTGAACAGTGACACGACACCAAGGCTGGCACAGTGGACGGAATGACGTGGCGACTGGGTGACCTGACCGTGCGGCGGATCGGCTTCGGAGCGATGCGCCTGCCGCAGCACGGCACGGCGTTCGACCCCACCGCCCCGCCGCGGGACCGGGACCAGGCGATCGAGGTCCTCCGCACGGCCGTCGACCTCGGCGTCAACCACGTCGACACGGCCGCCTTCTACTTCTCCGCCACCAGATCCGCCAACGAGCTGATCAACAGCGCGCTCGCGCCGTACCCGGACGACCTGGTGATCGTCACCAAGATCGGGCCCGGCCGCACGCCGCAGGGGGAGTGGCTGCCGCTCGCCACACCGGAGCAGCTGCGCGGCCAGGTCGAGGAGAACCTGCGGCAACTCGGCCGGGACCACCTCGACGTGGTGAACCTGCGGATCAGCGGCCTCGACGACGTCAGCGCGCACTTCGAGGCGTTGGCGCAACTCCAGCGCGACGGCCTGGTCCGCCACCTCGGTCTGTCCAACGTCAAACCGCACCACCTCGACCAGGCGCAGCGGATCGCCGAGGTCGTGTGCGTGCAGAACTCCTACGGCCTCGGCCACCACCCCGAGCAGGACGACTTCCTCGGCGTCTGCGGCGAGCGCGGGGTCGCGTTCGTGCCGTTCTTCGCGCTGGCCGGGGCCAACCAGGAGGCCGGGACGTCCGCCGAGGACGACGAGGTCACCGAGATCGCCCGCGCCCGGGACGCCTCGCCCGCGCAGATCCGGCTGGCGTGGACGCTCGCGCGCGGACCGCACGTGCTCGTCATCCCCGGCACCGGCGACCCCGCCCACCTGCGGCAGAACGTCGAGGCGGGCGACCTCCGGCTCACCCCGGACGAACTCACCCGCCTCGACGCCGCGCACCTCAGCGGCGGCTGATCCGGCTGAACAGCCAGGTCGCCCAGCCGAACGCCACCACCAGCAGGCCGCCGGACCACGCGAGCGCGAGCCAGCCCGACGTCGCCTCCTGCCCGTTCAGCAACGCGCGCACGGTCTCGATGACCGGCGTGATCGGCTGGTGCTCGCTCACCACCCGCAGCCACGGCGGCATCGTCGCCACCGGGACGAACGCGCTGCTCAGGTACGGGATGAACAGCATGAAGAACCCGAGCAGGCTGGCCGACTCGACGGTCCGCGCGACCACGCCGAATCCGGCCGCGAGCCACGACAACGCCAGCACGTAGAGCGCCAGCAGTCCCATCGCGAGGATCCACGACCCGAACGACGCGGCCGGGCGGAACCCCATCAGCAACGCCACGAGCACCACCGCGAACGTCGCGAGGCCGTTGCGCGCGACCGACGCCACGACGTGCCCGGTCAGCACGGAGAACCCGCTGATCGGCATCGAGCGGAACCGGTCGACGACGCCCTTCTTCATGTCGTCGGTGACGGACATGGCGGTGGACGTGGCGCCGTACCCCGTGCACAGCACCAGGATGCCGGGCACCACGTAGTCCACATAGGACTGCGTCGAGCTGATCGCGCCGCCGAAGACGTAGACGAACAACGCCATCATGAGCACCGGCAGCACGATCGCCATGATCACGAGGTCGAGGTTGCGGCGGCTCAGCCGGATGCTGCGGCCGATCATGGTGAGGGAGGCGGTCATGCGGCCACCGCCGTCAACGAGGTGAACACGTCGTCCAGGGTCGGGCGGTGCGTGGCCACCCGCAGCACTTCGACCCGTGCCGCCAGCAGGTCGTCCAGCACCCGGTGCAGGTGAACGGCGCTGCCGTCCGACGGCACGCTCAACGTCGATCCGTCCGCCACCCCTCCGACGACGTTCCGGGCCCTGGACGCGTCCTCGCTGGAGCCGAACGTGAGGTCGAGGCGCGTGCCGCCGACCGAGTTCTTCAACGCGTCCGCGGTGCCGTCCGCGACGACGCCGCCGTTGTGCAGCACCACGATCCGGTCGGCGAGGCGGTCGGCCTCCTCCAGGTACTGGGTGGTGAGGAAGATCGTCACCCCGTCGCGCACCAGGTCGCCGATCGCGTCCCACATCGTCGTGCGGCTGACCGGGTCGAGGCCGGTGGTCGGCTCGTCCAGGAACAGCAGTCGGGGCCGCGCGACCAGGCTCATCGCGAGGTCCAGCCGCCGCCGCATGCCTCCCGAGTAGGTGCGCACCCGCCGGTCCGCCGCGTCGACGAGGTCGAACCGCTCCAGCAGTTCGGCCGCCCGCGCCCGCGACGCCGGCCTGGCGACCCCGCGCAGCCGGGCGATCATCACCAGGTTCTCCCGCCCGGTCTGCTCCTCGTCCACCGCCGCGTACTGCCCGGTCAGGCTGATCACGCCGCGCACGTCGGCCCCGGCCCGCACCACGTCGAACCCGCACACGCGCGCCGTGCCGCCATCAGGCCTGGTCAGCGTGCTCAGGATGCGAATCGTGGTGGTCTTGCCGGCGCCGTTCGGGCCGAGCAGTGCGAGCACGGACCCCTCGGCGACCTTCAGGTCCAGGCCGCTCAGCACGACCGTCGACCCGTATCTCTTCGTCAGACCCTCTGTCTCGACGATCATCGGACCCCCTTTTATGCGTACCTCATACGCAAAACCCAAATTAGCGTATGGCATACGCATCTGTTTGACTAGGGGGCATGAAGAGGGGGCGCAAGCCGACGATCGACGCCGCCGACATCACGCGCGCCGCGATCGCGATCGCGGACGCCGAAGGGCTTGCCGCCGTGTCCATGGCGCGCGTCGCCCAGGAGATGGGCAACGCGACGATGGCGCTCTACCGGCACGTCAAGAACAAGGACGAGCTGCTCGCGTTGATGTGGGACGAGGCCATGGAGGACCCGCCGCCGCTGCCGGACGGCGAGTGGCGCGACAAGCTCGGGTTCTGGGCGAAGGCGGTGCTGCGGGCGATCCGCCGGCGCCCGTGGTTCCTGCAGATCCCGATCAGCGGCCCGCCGTCCGGCCCGCGCAACCTCGCCTGGCTGGAAAGCGCGCTCACGGCCCTCGACGGCACGCCGCTCGAGTCGGGCGAGAAGATCGGCGTCGTGATGGGGCTGTCGACGTTCGTGCAGGGGGAGGCGCGACTCGTCGGCACGCTGTCGCAGGGGTTCGAGGAGGACCCCGACCGCTTCAACCACCAGTACGGGCAGGTGCTGCGCGAGATCGTCGATCCTCGGAAGATGCCCGCGCTCGCGAAGATCATCGCGGCCGGTGTGTTCGACTACGACGACGTGAACACCGCGGAGGACCTCGGCGCGGACTTCGACTTCGGCCTGCACCTGTTCCTGGAGGGCGTCGCCGCGCACATCGGAGGCAGGGCATGACCTACGCGGTGATCGTCCTCACCGGCGGCAAGGGTGAACGCCTCGGCGGCGTCGACAAGGCCGCACTGTCCTTTCGGGACGCCACCCTGCTCGACCACGTGCTGTCCGTTGTGGACGACGCCGCGCAGAAGGTCGTTGTGGGGCCGGAGAAGGATCTTCCCGGCGTGCTCTGGGCACGGGAGGAGCCGCCTGGCGGTGGCCCGCTCGCCGGACTGGCCGCCGGACTCGCGCGCGTCACCGAGGACTGGGTCGCCGTTCTTGCGGTAGATCAACCGGGGCTCACCAAGGACACCATCGCGCGCCTGCGGGCCACGGGTCGCAACGCCGTGCTCAAGGACGACCGCGTGCAGTGGCTGATCGGCTTCTGGAACGCCGCTGAGCTGCGCGAAGCCCTCCCCGAAGACCCGGCGAACCTGCCGTTGCGCAGGACCCTGCTGAAGCTCGACCCCGTCGAAGTGTCCGCTTTGCCCGGTGAGGCTCAGGACGTCGACACACCAGACGACCTGGACACCCTTCACAGCGGTTGAACAGGCGAAGAGTAAGACTGTCAACGATCGGTAAACCCTGTTCCGCATGGAGGCCCGCACGTGACCGAGCCCGCCGCCGAGGCAACGCCGAACGCATCGGCGCCCGTCACCCCGGCTCGTGACGCCCAGCTGCTCGAACGCACCGTGTTCGAGGTGAAGCGGGTGATCGTCGGCCAGGACCGGCTCGTCGAGCGGATGCTCGTGGGGCTGCTGGCCAAGGGCCATCTGCTGCTCGAAGGTGTGCCGGGTGTCGCGAAGACGCTCGCCGTCGAGACGTTCGCCCGCGTGGTCGGCGGATCGTTCTCCCGCGTGCAGTTCACGCCCGACCTGGTGCCCGCCGACATCCTCGGCACCCGCATCTACCGCCAGTCCACCGAGACGTTCGACGTCGAACTCGGCCCCGTCGTCGCGAACTTCGTGCTCGCCGACGAGATCAACCGCGCGCCCGCCAAGGTGCAGTCGGCGATGCTCGAGGTCATGGCCGAGCGGCACGTGTCCATCGGTGGCAGGACGTTCCCGATGCCGAACCCGTTCCTGGTGCTCGCGACCCAGAACCCGATCGAGAACGAGGGCGTGTACCCGCTGCCCGAGGCGCAGCGCGACAGGTTCCTGTTCAAGATCCAGGTCGAGTACCCGACGGCCGAGGAAGAGCGCGAGATCGTCTACCGCATGGGCGTCGAGGCGCCCACGCCGAACCAGGTCCTCTCGCCCGAGGAACTGGTGCGCCTGCAGGGTGTCGCGTCGCGCGTCTTCGTCCACCACGCGCTCGTCGACTACGTGGTGCGCCTGGTGATCGCGACTCGCGCGCCCGGCGAGCACGGCCTCACCGACGTCGCGGGCTGGGTCGCCTACGGTGCCTCGCCGCGTGCGTCGCTCGGCATCATCGCCGCCGCGCGTGGTCTTGCGCTCGTGCGCGGTCGTGACTACGTGCTGCCGCAGGACGTCGTGGACGTCGTTCCGGACGTGCTGCGCCACCGTCTCGTGCTGTCCTACGACGCGTTGGCGGACGGCGTGCCGATCGACCACATCATCACGCGAGTGCTCCAGATCGTGCCGCTGCCGCAGGTGTCGGCCCGTCCGCAGCAGCCGGTGCCGGCTGGTAGGCCGTGAGCCGGGACAAGGAAGAGGAGCGCCCGTCCTGGGCGCCGCCCGTGTTGCGCGGGGTCCGGATGGAAGCCGCGCTGCGCATGCTGGAGCTCGACGTCCGGCGCAGGCTCGACGGCCTGTTGCAGGGCAACCACCTCGGCCTCGTGCCGGGGCCGGGCACCGAACCGGGCGAGGCGCGCACCTACCAGCCCGGTGACGACGTGCGCCGGATGGACTGGGCGGTCACGGCGCGCACGACGATCCCGCACATCCGCGAGACCGTCGCCGACCGCGAACTGGAGACGTGGGTCGCGATCGACCTGTCGCCGTCGCTCGACTTCGGCACCGCCGCGTGCGAGAAGCGCGACCTGGCCATCGCCGCGACGGCCGCGGTCGCGCACCTGACCCGCGGCGGCGGCAACCGGATCGGTGCCGCGGTCTCGACGGGTGCCGAGAACCTCCGCGTTCCGGCGCGGGGCGGGCTCGCGCACGCCAGGGGCATGATCCGCAAGATCGCCGAGATCGACCGGGCGCCCGAGGGCACCCGCGGCGACCTGGCGGAGTTGCTGGAACAGCTGCGCCGGCCACCGCGCCGGCGCGGCCTGATCGTGGTGATCTCCGACTTCCTCGGCGGCATGGAGTGGCAACGGCCGTTGCGCGCCCTGTCCGCCCGCCACGACATCGTGGCGATCGAGGTCGTCGACCCGCGTGACGTCGACCTGCCCGAGGTCGGCACCGTCGTGCTGTCCGACCCGGAGAGCGGGCGGCAGCGCGAGGTGACCGCGTCCGCGTTGCTGCGCAAGGAGTTCAACGCCGCGGCCGCCGAACATCGGGCCGAGGTGGCGGCGGGCCTGCGCCGTGCGGGCGCAGGGCACCTGGTGCTGCGGACCGACTCGGACTGGATCGCCGACACGGTTCGTTTCGTGGTGGCGCGCAAGCGTCGCTGGTCTGGGGGTGTCGCATGAGCTTCTCGAACTTCGTCGCCCCGTGGTGGTTCCTGCTGCTCGTGGCCGTGGTGCTGCTGGCCGCCGCGTACGTGTTCGTGCAGCGGTTGCGGCGCAAGAGGGTGCTGCGGTTCACGAACCTGGAGCTGCTCGAGAAGGTCGCGCCCAAGCGGGAACGCTGGTCGCGGCACGTTCCGGCGGCGTTCCTGCTGGCGGCGCTCGCGTTGCTGACGGTCGCGCTGGCCGGTCCGACGTCCGAGCAACGGGTCCCGCGCAACCGGGCGACCGTCATGCTGGTCGTCGACGTGTCGCTGTCGATGAAGGCCACCGACGTCAAGCCGTCACGCCTGGAGGCCGCGCAGGTGGCCGCCAAGTCGTTCGCCGAGGGCCTCACACCGGGCATCAATCTGGGCCTGATCTCGTTCGCCGGCTCCGCCACGGTGCTGGTCGCGCCGACGACGGACCGGGCGGCCGTCACGCAGTCGATCGACGGGCTCAAGCTCGCCCAGTCGACCGCGACCGGTGACGCGCTGGTGGCCGCGATGGCGTCCATCGACTCGTTCGGCAAGGTCGTCGGTGGCGCTGAAGGACCTCCACCCGCCCGCATCGTGCTGATGACGGACGGCAAGGAGACCGTCGGCACCCGCAAGGCGTTCGACGCGGCCGAGGACGCGAAGAAGGCCGGGACCCCGATCTCCACGATCTCGTTCGGCACCGAGGACGGCGTGGTCGACATCGAGGGCAGGCAGCAGTCCGTGCCCGTCGACGACGACTCGATGAAGGAGATCGCGAAGATCTCCGGCGGCGAGTTCTTCAAGGCCGCCTCCGCCGAGGAACTGCGCCGGGTCTACGACACCCTGGGCGAGCAGATCGGGTACGAGAAGAAGCAGGCGGACGCCTCGAAACCGTGGCTGCTGCTGGGCACGCTGACGGCGATGTTCGCCGCCGCCGCTGCCCTGCTCTTCGGTCAACGCCTGCCGTAGAACAGCTCCACGACGCCGTTGTCGAACGCCCTGGTGCTCTTGAGCGCCAGGGCGTTCGGCTTGCGGAAGAACGGCGTGCCGGTGCCGATGGCGACCGGGTTGAGGTAGAGCCGGACCTCGTCGATCAGGTCGTGCTCGAAGAACGTCTGGAGCAGCTCGTTGCCGCCGACCATGACGTCGGTGGTGATCGCGCGGATCTCGTCCGGGTCGACCTCGGTGCGGGTCTCGGTGTTCCAGTCGGAGAACGTCCGCGTGCGCGAGTAGACGATCTTGCGGGCGTTGCGCCAGATCGGCCCGAAGTCGCGCATCGCCTGCGGCCACTCGGGGTGGTCCTCGGCGTGCGGCCAGGCGCCGAGCATCAGCTCGTGGTTGCGGCGGCCGTCGACGAACGTGCCGAACTTCGCCAGCTCGGCGTTGATGTGGCCGTGCAGCTCGTCGCTCATGTGGTGCCAGTCGATGTCGTGGTCCGGGCCCTCGAAGAACCCGTCCAGCGAGACCGACGCCATCGTGCTGATCATCCGTGGAGCCTCCGGTATTCCGTTGCCGCGCCAGGGTGAAGAGGTACTTTGCCGGTGTCTATCAGGCTGCGCACGTCGAGGTACTGCGTGCCGAGCGCCTGCTCCGGCACGAGTTCCGCCGCCCTGCCGACCAGCAACCGGACGACGGCGCCCGCGTACTCGGCGCTCAGGTCGGGCCGGCACACCAGCAGGTTCGGCGTGCCGATCGTGGGCACGTCGACGGGGGAGCCGTAGACGCCCATGCGGACGTCGACGCGTTCGTAGACCTTGCCGTGCTCCTGCCGCAGCTTCGGCAGGAAGCCGTCGAGGGGGAGGAGCCTGATCCCGCTGGCCTTGTCGAGTTCCGGGGTGGGGACGCCGCCGGACCACAGCAGGGCGGCGATCTCGCCGGACTTCAGGGCGTCGATGGCGTTGCGCAGCGGGTAGTGCTCTTCCCGCACGCCCATCGCGAGCCTGCTGCCCTGCAAAGCGGCGCCCGAGCCGTCCGCGCCCAGGGACACCGGTTTGCCGATGAGGTCACTCGCTGACGTGTAAGGGGAATCCTTCAGGACGACGAGCTGGAGGTAGTTCTCGTAGACGCGGCCCAAGGCGACGAGGCCCGGTTCCATGTGGGCGCTGTCGCTCAGGGACAGCCCGAGGTCGGCGGTACCTTCGCGGAGGTGCTTGAGGTTGTCCGCGCTGCCGCCGGTCTGGATCGGCGTGATGGTCAACGGGCTCGGGGCGAGACGGGAGAGGAGTGCGGCGAAGTCGTTGTAGAAACCGCCCGGTTCGCCGCCCGCGATGCGGATGGTGCCGTCCGGTTCGCTCGTGCCGCACGCCGTGAGGGCGAGGGTGCCGAGGAGGAAGGTTCTGCGTTTCACAGCAGCGGCTCCTTCGGCAGTTCGACCGTGACGACCAGGCCGTTGTCGCTGTGCAGCTTCAGCTTTCCGTCGTGCGCCGTCACGATCCGTTCCGCGATCGCCAGGCCGAGGCCCGTGCCGCGCCGCGAGTCGTCGCCGCGCCAAAACCGTTCGGTGGCGTGCTTGATGTCCTTTTTGGACAGCCCGGGTCCGTTGTCCCGCACGGTCAGCGTCGCGCGGTCGCAGATGACGGTGACCTCGGTGGCGCCGTACTTGATGGCGTTGTCCAGCACCACGTCCAGCACCTGGGCGAGGTCCGACACCGCGCACCGCACGAGCCCGTGACTCCGGTCGTCGATGGTGATCGTCACGCCTTCGGCCTGCGCCGCCGCCCGCCACGCGTCGACCCGGTCGTGCGCCACGACCTGGAGGTCGGCGAGTTCGGGTTCGACGCCGCCCGCGGCCCGTTCGGTGGCGGTGCTCTCGGCCGAGGCGAGCGCGAGAAGCCCGTCCAGCAACAGTTCCAGCCGTTCGACCTCGGTGAGCAGCGACCCGTTGGACGGCAGCATGTCGACCCGGATCCGCAGCGCCGCCATGGGGTTGCGCAGCTGGTGCGAGGCGTCCGCGATCAGACGTCGTTGCTGATCGGCGGCCTCGGCCACGGCATCGGACATGCGGTTGAACGACTCCGACAACGCCCTGAGCTCGGCCGGTCCGGCGGTGTCGGCGACGTGCGTGCGCCGCTGCCCGGCCGCGACCGCTCGCACACCCCTGTCGAGTTCCTTCAACGGCCTCAGCAACCAGCGCGACACCACGAGCGCGAGCAGCACGCACGCGCAGGCCGCCAGCAACGCGCCTGCCAGCACGAGCGCCCAGCGCCGTGCCACGTCCAGCGCCGCCACCTCCGTCGAGGCCCTGAGCACCACGGCGCCCGCGACCTTCGTGCCGATGCCGACGGGCCGGGCGAACAACACGTCGCCGCCACTCCACGGCATCACGGTCGGCACGGTCTTCGCGGGCTGGTTCCGCAGTGCCGCGTCGATCTGCGCAGACACGTCCTCCGCCGTCATGCCCGATTCGACCACCGGCGTGCCGGACGCGTCGACGACCACGATCTCCTCGCCGTACACCTCGGCGTACCGCTCGGCCTCGGACACCACGACGTCGACCGGCAGCGTGGCGAAGCGGTCGAGGTCGGCGGTGCGGCTGATCACGAACTGCTGGGTGCGTTCGTTCGCGGTGCTCATCAGCAACGGGAACGCGAACGCCGTCACCGCCGAGAGCGAGAACAGCAGCAGCACCAACAGAAGCCGTTGCCGCATCTATTCACCGAGCCGGTAGCCGAAACCGCGGATCGTGTGCAGCAACCCGGGCCGGTCGAGCTTGGCCCGCAACTGCGTGAGGTGCACGTCGAGCGTCCGCGAGACCGCGACGAACGCGTTGCCCCACACCTCGTCCATCAACTGCTGCCGGCTCACCGCAGTGCCGGGCCGTCGCGCCAGCACCGCCAGCACGTCGAACTCCTTGGTGGTCAACGAGATTTCCCGCCCGCCGACCACGACCTGACGGCCCTGCAGGTCGATCTCCACATCGGACACCCGCACCACGTCGTCGGGTTCCTGCGACCGTGCGGCGCTGCGTCGTGCCACGGCGTCGATGCGCGCCAGCAGTTCCGCGAGCCGCACCGGCTTCACCAGGTAGTCGTCCGCGCCGAGCCGCAGGCCCCGGACGACCGTGCGTTCGTCACCCCGCGCGGTCAGCACGAGCACCGGCACCGGGTCGATCTTGCGGAGCTTGCGCAGCACCTCCAGGCCGTCCTGGTCGGGCAGGCCGAGGTCGAGCAGCACCACGTCCGCGTCGCGGTGGGCGATCAGCGCGTCGGCTCCGCGGCGCACGCGGGCAGGCCGGTGGCCGTTCGCCCGCAGCGCTTCCACCAGGGCGTCGGCGACACCGTCGTCGTCTTCGACCAACAGCACCCGCATTCCAGCAGTATCGGTCATAACGCCTGTTGCCCGCGCGTACCGACGCGCTTAAGTGACTGTAAAGAAGCCTTAGCTCAGGTTGTGAGTGGTCACGGACCGTCGCGATGGTGTCGGTCATGACAGTCGTTCAGGAGAAGAACAGCGAACGCCGAGTGGTGGCGAACGTGTTGCGTGGGTCGGTCGGAAACTTGATCGAGTGGTACGACTGGTACGCCTACACAGCGTTCAGCATCTACTTCGCGGCCGCGTTCTTCCCCAAGGGCGACCAGACCGCGCAGCTGCTCAACACCGCCGCCGTGTTCGCCGTCGGCTTCCTCATGCGCCCGCTGGGCGGCTGGCTGCTCGGCCGGTACGCCGACCGGCACGGGCGCCGCGCCGCGTTGACGTTGTCGGTCACGCTGATGGCCGCCGGGTCGTTGATCATCGCGTTGACGCCGTCGTACGCGTCGATCGGCGTGGCGGCGCCGGTGTTGCTGGTGCTCGCGCGGCTGTTGCAGGGTTTGTCCGTTGGCGGCGAGTACGCGACGTCTGCGACCTATCTGTCCGAAGTGGCCTCTCCTGCCCGGCGCGGGTTCTACTCCAGCTTCCAGTACGTGACGTTGACGGCCGGGCAGCTGGTGGCTTTGGGCGTGCAGATCGTGTTGCAGCAGTTCCTGTCCAAGACCGAGATGATGGAGTGGGGCTGGCGCATCGCGTTCGTCATCGGCGCGACCGGGGCGATCGTCGTGATGTGGCTGCGGCGCGGGATGGACGAGTCGGCGAACTTCGAGAAGCAGAAGGGGAGCGGCGAGCAGAACGGCACGATCCGGGCGTTGCTCAAGCACCCCAAGGAGTGCCTGACGGTCGTGGGCCTGACTTTGGGCGGCACGGTCGCGTTCTACACGTTCACGACGTACCTGCAGAAGTTCATGGTGAACACGAGCGGGATCGACGCCGCGACGGTCAGCTGGATCAACTTCGCCGCGTTGCTGGTGTTCGTGGTGCTGCAACCGCTTGCGGGCGCGTTGTCGGACCGGATCGGGCGTCGTCCGCTGCTGCTAGGCTTCGGAGTGTTGGGCACGCTCGCGACTGTGCCGTTGTTGTCGACGCTGGCGACGACGTCCGCGGTGATCCCCGCGTTCCTGCTCATGCTGGGCGGCCTCGTGATCGTGACGGGGTACACCTCGATCAACGCGATCGTGAAGGCCGAGCTGTTCCCCACGAACATCCGCGCGCTGGGTGTGGGGCTCCCGTACGCCCTGACGGTGGCGATCTTCGGTGGCACGGCTGAATACGTGGCGTTGTGGTTCAAGCAGGCCGGTATGGAATCGGTCTTCTACTACTACGTCGCGGGCTGTGTGCTGATCTCCTTGCTGGTCTACGGGTTCATGCGGGAGACGTCGAAGGACTCAGTCCTCGACCGAGATTAGTGCCGCGAGCGCGCTGGCCAGGTGCACGGGTTTGCGGTCGGTGGTGTGCCGGATCTGCGTGCGGCAGCTGAAGCCGTCCGCGATCACCAGCGCGTCCTCGTTGTCCCGCAACGCCGGCAGCAGGTCCTGTTCGGCGCACGCGATGGAGACGTCGTAGTGGCCTCGCTCGAAGCCGAAGTTCCCGGCGAGGCCGCAGCACCCCTCGACGATCTTCGGTTGGATGCCTGCCTTGGCCATCGCCTCGCGGTCGCGGTCGAAGCCGAGTTCGGCGTACTGGTGGCAGTGGGTCTGCACGACGGCCTCGCGCGCGCCTTCCAGTGACGGCAGCTTCGGCGCGACGTGCTCGGCGAACGTCCTGGTGGCCTTGGCAAGCGCTTGCACCGCCGGGTCGTCCGAGAGCTTCGGGGCTTCCGCGCGCAGGAACGCCGTGCAGCTCGGTTCCAGGCCGATCACCGGAACGCCCTGGCTCGTCCACGGCAGCAACGCCCGCGCGGTGCGTTCCAGCACCCTGCGGGCTTTGGACAGCTGGCCCGTCGAGTGCCAGGTCAGTCCACAACAGACGGTCGCGGACGGCACCTCGACGCGGTTGCCCAGATGTGCCAGGACGGTCGCGGCGTCGAGGCCGACGCCGGGTTCGAAGTGGTTCGTGAACGTGTCGGGGAACAGCAGCACCGGATCGCCGCTGCCGATCGGGTGCAGCTGGCGGACGAGCCGGGTGGTCTGGCGCGGCAGTTCGCGTTCCGGCGTGATGCCGGCGAACCGGCCGAACCGCGTCGTGATTCTGTTGACCAGCCCGTACTTCAGCCACGTGGGCAGCCAGCCCATCGTGTAGTGCGAGAGCGGCCTCAGTCGTTTCTTGTGGTGTTCGTGCAGGAATTCGGCCTTGTAGCTCGCCATGTCGACGTCGACCGGGCAGTCGCGCTTGCAGCCCTTGCACCCCAGGCACAGGTCGAGCGCCTCGGCGACCTCCTTCGAACGCCAGCCGCCCTTGATCACGTCGCCGTTGAGCATCTCGAACAGCAGGTGCGCGCGCCCTCGCGTGGAGTGCTTTTCTTCTTTGGTGACGCGATAACTCGGGCACATCACGCCGCCCTTGGTGTTCAGGCACTTGCCGACGCCGACGCACCGGCGCGTGTCGCTCGCGAACTCCGCACGGGTCGGGATCTTCGGTGGCGCGACGAGGACGCGCAGGTCGTCGTCCAGCTTCAGCGGTGCGACGATCCGGCCCGGGTTGAGCAGGTTGCGCGGGTCGAAGGCGCGTTTGAACTCGCCGAACGCCCTGATCGCCTCAGCCGGGTACATGCGGCTGAGCAACTCGGAGCGCGCCTGGCCGTCGCCGTGCTCGCCGGACAGGCTGCCGCCGTGGCTCACGACGAGGTCGGCGGCGTCCTGGAGGAACTCGCGGTAACCGTGCGCGAAGTCGAAGTCGATGCGGACGTGGATGCAGCCCTCGCCGTAGTGGCCGTAGGTGATGCCACGCCGTCCGTAACGGGTCAACAGTTGGTCGAACTCGCGCAGGTACGTGCCGAGGCGTTCCGGCGGCACGGCCGAGTCCTCCCAGCCCGACCAGGCCTCGCTGCCGTCGGCCATCCGGGTCGCGAGGCCCGCGCCGTCCTCGCGGATCCTCCACAGCGCCCGCTGGTGCGCCGGGTCGTGGATGATCATCGAGTTCTTGGCGTGCCTGGCGATCCGTTCGGGGTGGTCCTCCACCTCGACGAACAGCCAGCTGCGGCCTTCGGGCAGGTCAGGGCGTGTCTTGACGCTGTGGACGAGTGCCTCGTTCAGGCCCTCGATCGCGAGCGCGTCCTCGATCTGGGTGACCTGGTCGGCGGCTTCGTAGGTGTCCGCGAAGCCGAGCACGACGAGGATCCGGCGTTCGGGTCGGCGCACGAGCTTGAGTTCGGCGCCCAGCAGCACCACACAGGTGCCCTCGGTGCCGACGAGTTGCCGGGTGAGCGTCGGGGCGTCGAGCGCGTACCCGCTGACGCGGCGGCTGAGCTGCGGAAACCACGCCGGGTCGTAGCTCGGGAGCTGGAGGGGCGGCGGGTTCGTCGTGTCGAACGTGCGGCCGTCGGCGGTCAGGACGTGCAGGTTCTCGACGTTCTCGCTGGTCTTGCCCCACTTCACCGAGTGCGCGCCGCACGCGTTGTTGCCGATCATCCCGCCGATCGTGCAGCGCGAGTGCGTGGACGGATCGGGCCCGAACAGGTGGTCGCCCGCGCTGGCGTTGATCTTGTCGAGCACCGCTCCCGGCTGGACGAGCGCGCGGTCGCCGGAGATCTCGAACGAGGTGAGGTACCGGCTGAAGTCGATCACCAGCCCGGTGCCGCAGGCGTTGCCCGCGATGGACGTTCCCGCGCCCCTGCTGGTGATCGGGACACCGTGCTCCGCGGCGAGCCCCACGGCCGTGATCACCGCGTCTGTCGTGCGTGGACGGACGACGACGCGGGGTACGTGCCGGTAGTTGGAGGCGTCCGCCGAGTACAGGGCCCGGCTCGCCGGATCGTCGAGGACGTCGCCGTCCACCTGGCGCCGGAGTTGATCGAGAAAGGCCCGCATCACCCGATCATGCCCCGCCCAGTGTGACATGTCCCCGCCGATGCCGGTCTACCTGCCGGTAGCCGATAGCCTCACCCGGTCAACCAGCAGCGATTCTCAGGAGAGCTAGTGAGTCGGTCCGTTCTGGTCACCGGAGGCAACCGCGGCATCGGCCTCGCCATCGCGCAGGCGTTCGCGGCGCAGGGCGACAAGGTCGCGGTGACGCACCGCGGGTCCGGCGCTCCCGAAGGCCTGCTCGGCGTGAAGTGCGACGTGACGAACTCCGAGGAGATCGACGCCGCGTTCACCGAGGTCGAAGCCGCGCACGGTCCCGTCGAGGTGCTCGTGTGCAACGCGGGCATGACGCAGGACACGCTGCTGCTGCGCATGAGCGAGGCGCAGTTCACGTCCGTCGTGGACGCGAACCTCACCGGCGCGTTCCGCTTCGCCCAGCGCGCCTCGCGCGGCATGCTGCGCAAGAAGTTCGGCCGCATCGTCTTCATCTCGTCCGTCGTCGGCCTCACCGGCGGCCCCGGCCAGGTGAACTACGCGGCGTCCAAGTCCGGCATGATCGGCATGGCGCGCTCGATCGCCCTGGAACTGGGTTCGCGCAACATCACCGCGAACGTGATCACGCCCGGCTTCATCAGCACGGACATGACCGCCGAGCTGCCCGAGGCCGTCCGCGACGCCGCTCTCAAGCAGATCCCGGCCGCTCGTTACGGTGCCGCCGAGGAGATCGCGCGTGCCGTCACGTTCCTCGCGGCCAACGAGGCCGGCTACATCAACGGTGCCGTGCTGCCGGTCGACGGCGGCCTCGGCATGGGCCACTGACGGTTTTTCTCATTCTGCGAAAGGGTTGGATCAAGTGACCGGACTGCTCGAAGGCAAGCGACTGCTGATCACCGGTGTCATCACCGACGCGTCGATCGCCTTCCACGTCGCACGCGTCGCCCAGGAGCAGGGCGCCGAGGTCGTGCTGACCGGGTTCGGCCGGATGAGCCTCGTGCAGCGCATCGCCCAGCGCCTGCCCAAGCCCGCGCCCGTCGTCGAGCTCGACGTGCAGAACCAGGAGCACCTCGACACCCTCGCCGACCGCGTGCGCGAGCACGTCGACGGCCTCGACGGTGTCGTGCACGCCATCGGCTTCGCCCCGCAGAGCTGCCTCGGCGCACCGTTCATGGACGCGCCGTGGGAGGACGTCTCGGTCGCGATGCACGTCTCCGCGTACTCGTACAAGGCGCTCGTGCAGGCCACCCGCCCGTTGCTGACGCGCGGCTCGTCCGTCGTGGGCCTCGACTTCGACGCCCGCCAGGCGTGGCCCGCCTACAACTGGATGGGCGCGGCCAAGGCCGCGTTCGAGTCGATCAACCGCTACATGGCGCGCGACCTCGGCCCGGACGGCATCCGCGTCAACCTGATCTCCGCCGGCCCGGTCCGCACCATGGCCGCGAAGTCCATCCCGGGCTTCGTCGAGCTGGAGAAGATGTGGGGCGAGAAGGCGCCGCTGGGCTGGGACGTCGACGACGCCGAGCCCGTCGCGAAGTCGGTGTGCGGCCTGCTGTCCGACTTCTTCCCGGCCACCACGGGCTCGATGGTGTTCGTCGACGGCGGCGTGCACTTCCTCGGTCTCTGACGTCACACGCGTTCGTCATGTAAGGAGTACGGGCGTCTGATTGGATGGAGCGGTGAGTTTCGATGCGCTGCTCTGGCTGTCGTTCGGCGGCCCAGAAGGTCCAGAAGACGTCCGTCCCTTCCTGGAGAACGTAGTTCGCGGACGTGGCGTGCCGCCGGAGCGGCTGGACGAGGTCGAGGCCCACTACCAGCACTTCGGCGGCGTGTCGCCGATCAACCGCCTGAACCTCGAAGCCATCGCAGCAGTGCGCGCCCGCGGCTTCGAGCTGCCGATCTACTTCGGCAACCGCAACTGGCACCCCATGGTCGAGGACGTCGTCGGCCAGATGAAGGCCGACGGCATTCGCCGCGCTCTCGTCTTCCCGACCAGCGCCTACGGCGGCTACTCCGCTTGCCGCCAGTACGACGAGGACATCGTGCGCGCGCTGCAGGCCGTCCCGGACGGCCCGGAACTGGTGAAGCTGCGCCAGTTCTTCGACCACCCGCTCTTCATTTCTTCGTTCGCCGATGCAATTCGTTCGGCGGCTTCTTCTTTGACCGGTCCGTACCGTGTGGTTTTCACCGCGCACTCGGTGCCGGTGTCGGCCGACAAGGCCGCCGGTCCGCCTGCCGAGGGTGGTTACCGCTACTCGCGCCAGATCGTCGAGGCTTCCCGGTTGGTTGCTTCCGAACTGGGCATCACCGAGTACGACGTGGTGTGGCAGTCCCGTTCCGGCCCGCCGCAGATCCCGTGGCTCGAGCCGGACATCGTCGACCACATCGACGCCTTGCACGCCAAGGGCGTTGCCGGGGTCGTGGTGTGCCCGATCGGCTTCGTGTCCGACCACCTCGAAGTGGTGTGGGACCTCGACACGGAGGCGCGTGACCGGGCGTTGGAGCTCGGCATGGAGTTCGCCCGCGCCGCCACGCCCAACGCCGACCCGCGGTTCGCCGAGCTCGTGACGGAGCTGGTCGCGGAACACACTTCCGGTGCGCCGGTGCGGAAGTTGTCGTCGTTCGTGGCGGCGGGGTGCACGGTGAACGGAGCGCCTTGCGCGCCGTTGTGCTGCGAGCCGGCGAAGAGGCCGGTCCGCGCCTGATCACTCCCGCAGGTGGATCGGTTTCAGGTAGACCCTGGCGTTTCCTGCCGCCACCAACGCCGCTGTGCAGGCGGCGATCGCGCCGGGCGAGGCGACCTTCGTGGCGCAGTCCGGCACGATCGTCGCCGACCTGTCCTCGACGTACATCATGTTGAGCAGGTTCTTGAACGGAAAACGGTCGAAGCGGGTCGTCGCCAGCTCGACATGGCGTTGGTCGATGACCACGGTCATGTAGGGCTTCGTGCAGGCGGACAGACGGGTCATCAGGTCCGTCGTCGGCTCGAGTTCACCGAGGTCGAACATGACCGCAGTGTCGGCGTGGAGTTGCTGCAGAGTCGCGCATTCCTGGTCGGAAACGCCGTCCGCCAGATCCTCCTCGGCGAGCCGCGCCGGTGGCAAACTGTTGTGGAAGAACAAACTCGCCTGCCGAGCCGATTCGGCTACGGCGGTCATGTGCGTTCGAAGATCAGCGTTGGCCAGCCCGACGATCGACCACATGGACGCACTTTCGCCGTTGTTGAAGAAGGTAAGCCCCGCGCTGTCGAGAGTAACGACCGCCCCTATCTCGTAGGGCCCGTTGACCGTCGTCGCGTCGTCTTCCTTGTTCTTCAGCGAGACGTAGTGGCGAGTGACGACGTCCAAGTCAGGGGACGAGTCGCGCATCGAGTCGCTCTGGGTGAACCCCACGACCAGCGGACGGTCGAACTCGTCCTGGACGACGTGGATGTCCTGCGCGGCAGCGATTCCCTTGAGGGTCTCCTGCCACCGCGCCCCGTCGTGGTGCGCCAGATCTCCCAGCACCATCAGCCACACCTCGGACGACAGGCGGCCCGGTAGCCGAGGATGGCGGCCGATCCGGTCGAGCACCTCGTCGTCGCCGGGACTCTTGTGCAGCAACTGCCACTCGTCGTCGGTCAATGCCGCGAAACACCCTGTGGCGCCGCGCAGCGACACCCGCACCATTCGTTCGTCCACCGTGGACCATCCGGTGCTCTGGCACGGCTCCGGCCGGGTCACCCACACGACCGTGACGGCGGCGACCAGCGCCGTCGCGGTGAGCCCGGCGGTCACGACCCGCGGCACCGAACGGCGTGACGTGGTGCGGTCGGCGTTCATCACCAGACGTTCCTGCAGCCGGATGTGCCAGAACTGGTAGCTGCCACCGGAGACGCGCAACAGACCGCGTTCGCGGGCGTCGGCCAGATAGTGCATCAACCGCCACGGCAACCGCCCTCCCAGCGCCAGCACCGTCCGTGCCACCAGGAAACGCGTCCACGCTCGTGTCGCGAGCACCGCCACCGCGAACAGCACGACGAACAAGGCACTGTTCGCGATGAGCCTTGCCGTGTTGGCACCGCTCAGCGACCACGGCACCAGTTCGTGCATGGGTGGGAGTTCGAAGGTGACCAGAGCGGGGATGGTGTCGGTCGACGCGATCCGCCGACCGAAGTGCGCGCCCAGAGCGGCTCCGACCGAGCACGTGATGACCGTCAACGCGCCGACGACGACGCCGGTGACGGCGGCCGAGGTGAAGGTGGATCGGCGGTCCTGACGCAGGAACTCCTCAGGGCTCGCCTTGCCGGCGCGGCTGGTACGCGCGGCGAGAAGTTCGTGCAGGCCGACGCCGATTCCGGACACGAGCGCCAAGGCGACCAGCGCGCCCGCGTACGTCATGAAAGGGCTGCGCGAGTCGAGATCCTGCTCGAACACCTTCGTGCCCATGAGCAGGAAGGGCACGCCCGGGACCAGCACGAGTGCCGCGCCCGCCGCCACGCCGCGGCCGAGGCCGCGCAGTCCGGGAGTGCTCGACACCGGGCCGGGTTCGCGGCCGCTGCTCGCGAGCCAGAGCGACGTCACGGCCACGCCGAAGATCGTCGCTATCAGCTGTGGGTTTGCGAGGAGGTAAACCGACAGGTCCCTGCTGTAGATGTCCTCGAGGTCCTTCGACGCCGTCCAGAACATGACCGCGAACACCGGCACACCGACCAGCAGGCCCAGGACCGGGGCGATCCACGGGGAGAGGGTGCGGCGGGCCAGTTGCCACCAGCGGAACTCGTGGTCGTCGTTGCGGTGCAGCACTTCCGCGAGGTAGGTGAGCCAGCGGCGGTGTTTCTCGTCGGGGTAGAGGGTGGTGACCATCAGGTCGACCAGGTGGTCCTCGACGGCGTGCCGGTTGGTGAAGCGCGTCAGGTCGTCTGGCGTGCGGTCTTTGTAGGCCGCGGCGAACAGCGACAGCATCAGCGGGGTGCTCAGCGCGGTGGCGATGGGGCCATCGGGTGCGGCTTTGACGTGTTTGGCGACGGTCGGCCACGGGCGTAGGCGGGCTATTACGTCCTGCGTGGTGACCGGGTTGATGCGGACCACCGGTGCTCGTAGGAGGGTGGGGGCGCCGCCGGTGATGAGGTCCTCGTACTCGGTTATGCGGCAGGTGAGGACCAGTGGGCGGTCGCCGTCCAGGACGTCGTTGAGGCGGTTCACGGCTCGGCGGCGGGCGTGGTCGGGGAGTTCGTCGAGGCCGTCGAGGATGGGGACTATGAGGCGGCTCAGCAGCAGGGCGCGTACGGCTTGTTGGCGGCCGTTGTAGTAGGTGGTGGCGAGGGTGCGGATGAGCCAGTCGTCCAGCGGGTCGGCCACCGGGTCCCATGAGGACAGTGAGAGGAACACCGGGACTGGGGAGCCCTGGGTGCGGCGGCGCAGGAGGCCTGCGGTGAGCAGGATGCCCAGGAAGGTCTTGCCGGAGCCCGGTTCGCCGATCATCACCAGGCGGCGGGACGGGAGTTGGTCGAAGGCGTCGGCGAGGGCGGTGGCGGCGGAGTCCGGGTTGCCTTCGAGGCGGCCTGCGGTGTGCAGGCGGACCGGGCCGATGTCGGTGCCGGTCCAGCCGAGTGGGATCAGGGATTGGGAGCCGAAGCGTTCGCGGCGGTGGCGGATCTCCGGTTCCCACTGGGCCAGGAGTTCGAGGGCCAGCGCGTCGGCTTCCTGGTCGGCGGGCTGCGGGCGGCCGTCGCGGGAGAGGTGCAGGACTACGCCGGCGAACGCCGTGCCGATCGCTACCAGGGCGGCGGCGATGCTGCTGTAGGCGTCGTTCTCCTCCAGCGAGTTGAAGGCGAGAACTAGCAGGACCGCGGCGGTGACGACCAGTCCCGCCGTGATCACCTTGGTGCGTGGTGCCACGGCGGGCAGCTTGGCAGCGGTGTCGGGTCAGCCGTGGATGTTTGGCTGCGGATGACCCGACCGTGTGAATCTGCTCAGTGCCTGCCGGCGCCGCTGTCGGCCAGGACGCGGACGGCCTCGTCCACCGCTGCGCAGCGGGCGCGGCGCACGGCCAGGGAGACCGGGCGGAGGGCCTCGGTGCGGGCCGTCATGGCTGAGGCCGAGAGGGCGCCGCCTGGGGCGTCGGAGCTCGCCACCTTGACGATCGCGTCCACCTCCGCTGCCCGCTGGAGGACTCGGAGGGAGCGCGGGGGCATGGCGGCGGGCCAGGGGAGGGTCGAGTTCTCGGCCGCCAGGTCGGCTATCTCCTGGCGGACGTTCGGGCGGTGCTTGGCCACGTCGAGGCTGGCCAGGGCGGCCGTCGCCTCGCGCAGGGCGGCGCCCAGGCCGTGTTCCGCCTCGCCGATCGGGATGTGTTCCAGGCCGTTGGACGACGGGAGGTCGAAGACGGTCCAGCGCATCACGCCGTCGGCCACGATCTTCGGGACCAGGCCGATGTGCACCGACGGGACGACCAGGGCCTCGCCCGAGCGCAGCGCGCACGTGGCGAGGGGGCCCTTGCCTCCCAGGCCTCGTACGTCGCCCGGGACCGGTAGGACCAGCCTGGCCGAAGTGGCGCCCGCGCGCCGCAGGGCGGCCAGCAGCAGGGCGGGGCCCACAGGGGCCTCGTCGGGACCGGGGAGGTCGAGCGCCGTGGCGGTGCCGTCGTCGTCGGCCACCACCTCGTGCTGCTCGGCCCACAGGTGCAGGGCGTCGAGGACGTCGTCGGAGGCGGCCAGACCGTGCAGCCATCCCGACGCCCACACGACCAGCGTGGCGCTCGCACAGGACACGCGACGAGATTACGTGGCCCCGGCCCGTCCGCCCCACCCGGTGTGCCCGATCCGAGACACCTACTTGGCTGGACCGATGTGGTTCTCCAGGAGCGTCCGGAACGACGTGACGTCCTCATCGGACGCGAAGGCCCGGTGCGGCACGGAAAGCGACCCCGCGCCCTCGTCCAGCGTCTCCAGCACGAAGCCCTGCCGGGTCTCGGTCCAGCCGGGGAGTTCCTGCCAGACGATCTCCTCGCGGATGGTGGTGCCCACCGCCATCCGGAACGACTGGGCGTCGGCGCTGCCGACGACCGTCCGGCTGATCATCTCGTCGGACGTGAACCGCCACCACACCGCGACCGGCTCCATCAAGCCGATGACCAGGGCACAGCCGAGGCCGAAGAGCCCCACGACCAGCGCGTCCTCGAACCCGAAGAGCAGCACCAGGGAGAACACGCCGAGCACGAGGGCGAACCACGGCGCCCATCTGAACAACGGCACCATCGCGCGCAGGCTGGCCCGCCAGTCCGCCGGTGAAGGGGCCCATCTGAAATCAACGTTGTCACTCATGTCGCCCCGCATTCTGGCGCACGCGCCGGGCCCGTGCCTGGAGTTGCTCCACGTCGACGGGTCCGGATTCGGTGCGTAGCGTCGTCTGGGTGACCCAGAACCTGGCCCGCACGGCGGGCGAACTGCGCGCCGCCGGGCACCTGCCGCGCGGCGTCAAGACCGAGATCAGGGAGAACCTCCTCGCGGCCCTGCGCGAAGGACGCAACCCGTGGCCCGGCATCGTCGGTTTCGACCGCACGGTGCTGCCACAGCTCGAACGCGCGCTCCTCGCCGGCCACGACGTCGTCCTGCTCGGCGAACGAGGACAGGGCAAGACGCGGCTCTTGCGCAGTTTGGTGGCGTTGCTCGACGAGTGGACGCCCGTCATCGAAGGCTCCGAGCTGGGCGAACACCCGCTCGACCCGATCACGCCCGAGTCGAAGCGCCGTGCTCTCGAACTCGGTGACGCCCTGCCGGTGGTGTGGCGGCACCGCGACGAGCGCTACGCCGAGAAGCTCGCGACGCCCGATACCTCCGTCGGTGACCTCGTCGGCGACGTCGACCCCGTCAAGGTCGCCGAAGGCCGGTCGCTCGGCGACCCGGAGACCATCCACTACGGCATGCTCCCGCGTGCCCACCGCGGCATCATCGCCATCAACGAGCTCCCCGACCTGGCCGAACGCATCCAGGTGTCGCTGCTCAACGTCATGGAGGAGCGCGACATCCAGGTCCGCGGCTACACGCTGCGGCTGCCGCTGGACGTGCTGCTCGTGGCCACCGCGAACCCCGAGGACTACACGAACCGCGGCCGCATCATCACGCCGCTCAAGGACCGCTTCGGCGCCGAGGTGCGCACGCACTACCCGTTGGAGATCGACGCCGAGGTCGACCTGGTCCGCCAGGAAGCCGACCTGGTCGCCGAGGTGGGCGACCACCTGCTGGAGATCATCGCCCGGTTCGTGCGGCACCTGCGCGAGTCGTCGTCGATCGACCAGCGCTCCGGCGTGTCCGCCCGGTTCGCCGTCGCGGCGGCGGAAACCGTTGCGGCGTCGGCACTGCGCCGGTCCGCGCTGATCGGCGAGACGCCGCCGATCGCCCGCCCGGTCGACCTCGAGTCGGTGCCGGACGTGCTGCGCGGCAAGCTCGAGTTCGAGGCGGGTGAGGAGGGCCGCGAGGACGAGGTCCTGGTCCACCTGCTGCGCCGCTCGATCGCCGACACCGCCCGCGCCCGCCTGGCAGGCCTCAACCTGCGCGCGCTGGCCGAGGTCGTCTCCGACGGCCACCCGGTCGCGACCGGCGACCGCGTGCACGCAGGCGACCTGCTCGCGGCGTTGCCGGAACTGCCGATCCTGCACGAGGTCGCGGCCCGCATGGGCGCGGGACCCAAGGACCCGGTCGGCCGCATCGCCTCCGCCGTCGAACTCGCCCTGGAGTCGCTCTACCTGACCCGCCACCTGTCGAAGGACAACTCCTCCGACGACGACCGATCGGTGTACGGATGAGATACCGCTACGGACGCTGGGGCGGCGGCGCCGATCCGCTGGCGCCTCCGGTGGACCTCCGCGCGGCCGTGGACGAACTCGGCCGCGAGATCATGGAAGGCGCCTCGCCGCAGTCCGCCCTGCGCGAACTCCTGCGGCGCGGCGTCGACGGCACCCGAGGTCTCGACGACCTGACCTCACGCCTGTGGCAGCGCCGCGCGTCCATCCAACGCCGGCACCGCCTCGACGGCACGCTCACCGAGGTCCGCCAACTGCTGGACCAGGCCGTCGAAGCCGAACGCCGCACGCTCTTCCCGGACCCGTCCGACGACGCCCGCTTCCGCGAGGCGCAGCTGGACGTGCTGCCACCGGGCACGGCCGCGGCCGTGCAGGAGCTCTCCTCCTACGACTGGCGCTCCTCGGAGGCGCGCGAGGCGTACGAGAAGATCCGCGAACTGCTCGGCCGCGAACTCCTGGACCAGCGCTTCCAGGGCATGAAGGACGCGCTGTCCAACGTGGACGCCAAGGACGTGGAGCGCATCCAGCGCATGCTCCGCGACCTCAACGCGTTGCTGGAGGCGCACGCCTCGGGTTCCCCGGACACACCGCGCATGTTCGACGACTTCATGCGCAAGCACGGCGAGTTCTTCCCGGAGCAGCCCCGCAACGTGGACGAACTCATCAACGCGCTGGCGGCCCGCTCGGCTGCGGCGCAGCGCATGATGAACTCGATGACCGACGCCCAGCGCGCCGAGCTGTCCGCGTTGTCGCAGCAGGCCTTCGGCGGCATCGGCTCTCAACTGTCCACCCTGGACTCCCTTCTGCAGCAGCTCCGTCCGGGCGAGGACTGGACGTCCTCCGCCCGCTTCCGCGGCCAGGACCCGCTCGGTCTGGGCGAGGGCGCCCAGGCCATGGCGGACCTCGCCGAACTGGACGCCCTGGCCGAACAGCTCTCGCAGTCCTACCCGGGCGCCCGCCTGGAGGACATCGACCTGGAGGCGCTCGAACGCCAGCTCGGCGAGTCGGCGTCGGTCGACGCCCGCCGCCTCTCCGAACTGGAGAAGGCACTCCGCTCCCAGAACATCGTGGAGCGCGCCCCCGACGGCACGTTGCGGTTGACCCCCAAAGCGTTGCGGCGCCTGGGCGAGACCGCACTGCGCGGCGTCGTGGACCAGCTCCGCTCGTCGCAGGGCTCGCGCGAGACCACCTCGGCCGGCGCGGCGGGCGAGCTGATCGGCTCGACCCGGCCGTGGCAGTTCGGCGACACCGAACCCTGGGACGTGCCTCGCTCACTGCGCAACTCCGTGCTGCGCTCGGGGTCCATGTCCCTGGACGTCGTGGATCTGGAAGTGGCCGAGACCGAACACCGGTCCCGTGCGGCAGTCGCGTTGTGTGTGGACACCTCCTGGTCGATGGTGCAGGACGGCCGTTGGGTACCGATGAAGCGCACGGCCTTGGCGCTCCATCACCTCGTGCGCACTCGGTTCCGCACCGACGCCCTGCAGCTCGTGACATTCGGGCGGTATGCCGAGTCCGTGGACATCGGGCAGTTGACGGCGCTGGAAGGTGTGTGGGAGCAGGGCACGAACCTGCACCACGCGCTGTTGCTCGCCGGTCGGCACGTCCGGCGGCATCCGGATGCGCAGCCCGTCGTCCTTGTGGTGACGGACGGCGAACCGACCGCGCACCTGGAACCCGACGGTGACGCCGAGTTCAACTACCCGCCGCTGCCGAGGACGTTGAGCAAGACGCTGAACGAGGTCGACTCGCTTGCGCGTCTTGGGGCGACGATCTCGGTGTTCAAGCTCGGTGATGACCCGAGGCTGGCCGCGTTCGTCGACATCGTGGCCCGGCGGGGTGGTGGCCGGGTCGTGGCGGCGGACGAGGAAGGCCTCGGGGCCGCTGTGGTCAGCGACTACTTGAAGTCGCGGCGTCGGCGGCGGTGAAGCGTTTGCTGTTGTGCTGAACGGGCGTGCACGCGCCGATGGTGCGCGCGGGTCGGGTTGGCGGAGTAGGAGGCTTCGTGGCCGTTGTGGTCAGTCACGGTCTGAGGTCGCGGCGGCCGTGAAGCGCTTCCTGCTTGCCGTCGTGCTGAGTGGTGTGCCGTCGACCGTGCACGCCCTGATGACCGGTGACGACCTGACGCGCGCCACTCGGGCTGCTGGGTCGTTGGTCGGCGGTGGGGCTCGGACGGGCATCGTGGTGCACCTCGTTGTGTCGGCGTTCTGGGCGGTCGTGTTGACGCGGCTTCGCGTTCGGGGCGTCGGGGGTGGGGTGGCGGCCGGGCTGGTCATTGCGTTGCTGGATCTGGAGTGTGTCGGGCGGCACAACGCTCAGATCCGGGCGTTGCCACGGGGTCCACAGTGGCTTGACCACGTGGCGTTTGGTGTCCTGATGGCGGCTGGGGCGCCGCGCTCAGGTCAGGAACAGGGCCGCCAGGCGCGGTAAGCGGGCGGCCAGTTCGGTGCTGTCGTCGAAGTCGAAGTCCCACGCCGGGTCCAGCTCCGGGTAGGTGATGCGGAAGGCGTCCTGGGGCAACTGCATGCCCGTCGCCTTGATGTGCGCGTCCCAGGCGATGGAGAGGGCCGCCTCGCACTCGAACTCCATGCCCGACTCGGCGGCGGCGATGACCTCGGGCAGGTCGGCCAGCGCGTCCGGGGACGCCAAGACCGTTTCGTACGTTTCCTTGCCCTGGGTCAGGAGCCAGCCGCGGAAGTAGTCGAAGCCGTCGTCGGAGCAGCCGCCGTTGATCAGGTAGGCCGCCGCCCACAGCGGGTTGGTGTAGGAGCTGACTAGGACGTCCCACAGGACCTGTTCGGTGGCAACGATCTCCGCCGGCGAGCGCGTGGAGAGGAGAGCTGCTGCCTCGGCGGCCACGGCCTCGCCGTCGGACGGGTCGGGGACGGTGGAGCGGGCGTCGGCGATGAGGCTCCAGAGGGCGGTTTCGTTCACAGGTCGAGCTTGGCAGAGGGGTCTGACAATTTTTGAGGACTGACGAACCAGCGCTGACGTTCTAGGTTGGAAGCATGATCAGGACTTTGTTTCGCTCGCTCGAGGCCGTGCACGGAATGATCTACTTCTCGCCCGAGGCGGAGGCGCGGTACGCGAGCGTCGGGCTGGATCGGCCCGGCGGGTACTTCGCGTCGCGGGCGGCGGCGCTCGGAGCGGTCGGGGCCGAGGTCGTGATCGCCACGTTCTACAACTTCAACCCCGCGATCGTGCGGGCGCGCATCCCGCAGGCCTGGGAGAAGGTGACGCCGCAGCGCATGCTCGAGCTGCGCTGGGAGGCCGCGGACGAGGCGCTCGCCAAGGTGCTGCCGGACGACCTCAAGGAGCTCAACGGCCTGGCTCGGCGTGCGGCCGAGCGGTCCACAGAGATGCTGCACGGGCGTCCGTTGTTCGCCGCGCACGCCGCCCTGGAGTGGCCGGACGAGCCGCGGCTTCAGCTGTTCCACGCCCAGACGTTGCTGCGCGAGTTCCGGGGTGACGGGCACCTCGCGGCGTTGCTGAGGCACAACATCACCGGCATCGAGGCGCTCGTGCTGCACGTGGCGACCGGCGACTACCCGGCCGACGTGCTGCGCAAGACCCGCGCGTGGTCGCAGGAGCAGTGGGACGCCACCGTCCAGGACCTGCAGAACCGCGGCCTCGTCGGCGAGGACCAGCTCCTCACCGAGCAGGGACGCGAGCTGCGGCAGGGCATCGAGGACGACACGGACCGGATGGCCGCGCCGGCCTACGACGTCCTGTCCGACGACGAGAAGAAGCGGTTCGTCGAGCTGGCGGCTCCGCTCAGCAAAGCCGTCCTGGCAGCGGGCATGATCCCCGGACGCTAGGAGTCCCCGTCCCGATCCGTCGACGCGAGCGCCTTCTCGGTGACCTCGTCCTTGCCCGCCCTGTGCTTGCCGGGATGGGTCAACGAGAAGTGCGCCTCGTCGCGCATCCGCTCCACCATGTGCGGGTAGTGCAGTTCGAACGCCGGGCGCTCGGACCGGATGCGCGGCAACTCCTTGAAGTTGTGGCGCGGCGGCGGTGACGTCGTCGCCCACTCCAGCGAGTTGCCGTAACCCCACGGGTCGTCCTGCGGGGCCGGGTCGCCGTAGCGGTACGAGCGGAAGACGTTCCACACGAACGGAAGCACGGACGCGCCCAGCAGGAACGAGCCGATGGTCGAGATCGTGTTCAACGTCGTGAAGCCGTCCGACGGCAGGTAGTCGGCGTACCGCCGCGGCATGCCCTCGTTGCCCAGCCAGTGCTGCACCAGGAACGTGGCGTGGAAGCCCAGGAACGTGGTCCAGAAGTGCAGCTTGCCCAGCGGTTCGTTGAGCATCCGCCCGGTCATCTTCGGGAACCAGAAGTAGATGCCCGCGTACGTGGCGAACACGATCGTGCCGAACAGCACGTAGTGGAAGTGCGCCACCACGAAGTACGTGTCGGACACGTGGAAGTCGACGGCCGGCGCCGCGAGCAGGATGCCCGTCAGGCCACCGAAGAGGAACGTCACGAGGAACCCGACGCTGAACAGCATCGGCGACTCGAACGTCACCTGCCCCTTCCACATCGTGCCGATCCAGTTGAAGAACTTGATGCCGGTCGGCACGGCGATGAGGAACGTCATCAGCGAGAAGAACGGCAGCAGCACCGCACCCGTCGCGTACATGTGGTGCGCCCACACGGCCACGGACAGCATCGCGATGGCCAAAGTGGCGAACACCAGGCCCTTGTAGCCGAACAACGGCTTACGGCTGAACACGGGGAAGATCTCCGTCACGATCCCGAAGAACGGCAACGCGACGATGTACACCTCGGGATGGCCGAAGAACCAGAACAGGTGCTGCCACAGGATCACGCCGCCGTTGGCCGGGTCGAACACGTGCGCCCCGAGGTGCCGGTCGGCGGCGAGGCCCATCAGCGCGGCGGTGAGGATCGGGAACGCCAGCAGGATCAGGATCGACGTCACCAGGATGTTCCAGGTGAAGACCGGCATCCGGAACATCGTCATGCCCGGCGCGCGCAGGCAGATCACCGTCGTGGTCATGTTGACGGCACCGAGGATCGTGCCGAGACCGGACACCGCCAGACCCATGATCCACATGTCGGCGCCCACACCCGGCGAGTGCACGGCGGACGACAGCGGCGTGTAGGCGAACCAGCCGAAGTCCGCCGCGCCGCCCGGCGTGATGAACCCGGCGACCACGATGATGCCGCCGAACAGGTACAGCCAGTACGAGAAGGCGTTCAGGCGTGGGAACGCGACGTCCGGCGAGCCGATCTGCAACGGCAGGATGTAGTTCGCGAACCCGAACAGGATCGGCGTCGCGTAGAGCAGCAGCATGATCGTGCCGTGCATGGTGAACAGCTGGTTGAACTGCTCGTTCGACAGGTACTGCAGGCCCGGCCGCGCCAGTTCGCCGCGCATCAGCAGCGCCATCACGCCGCCGATCAGGAAGAACGCGAACGACGTGGTCAGGTACATGATCCCGATCTGCTTGGGATCTGTGGTCTTGAACAGCTGGAGGAAGTACGAACCCTTCGGCCGTGCGCGCGCCGCCCCCGGATGGGGCACTACGGGCGTGGGCTTGATCGTGGTCATCGCGCCTCCTCCGTGCCAGACGTGAATCGTCCTCCGGGTCAGACTCAGGGGCAATCCACGACGAGCGCCGCACCGGTCACGGGGACCACCGCAGCACCCACCGCGATACCGCTGACCTGCACGTAGTAAGCACCGGGGGCCAATTCTCCAAATTTGATCGACATCTTCTCGGAGATCGCCGGAACGCGCGATTCGACCTGTTTGCCGTTCTCGTCGAGCAACGCCACCTTCACCGCCCGCGGGGTCGTGTCCTTCAGCTCGACCGTGACCTCCAGGCTCTCCCCGGCCAGCACCAGGTCGGGCACGCTGACCTGCGGTTCTGTGCTGGTGACGTTGCGCGGGACGATGGGTTTCGCGGTCAGGAACGACTCCACGGCGTCCAGCACGGTGGCGTTGTCCTGCAACGACGTGTGTTGCTCCGTCACGCGGTGCAGCGTGTTCGACGACAACGCCAAACCCCGCCGCGTGGCACCCACGGCAGGCACAGTCGCATCGCCGTAAAGATCTTCACCTTCATATGTCCGATAACAGGTGACTTTGCCGTCGGCAATTCGAGCCGTGGTCGCCGTGGGCTGTTTACCGCCGATGATCGCGTACGTCTGATCGGCGAACGAGTCGGTCAACGCGCCGTGGAACGCCATCGCGTCCGTGACCATCTTCGTGTCGAGCTCGGGCAACGTCGTCTCGGTCGTCTTGAGCAGACCGTTCGGCGACTCGATGCACGCGTACTCGGGCAGCAGCTGGTGCAGCGACGGCATGGAGCGGGCGAACTCCGTCAGGTCGACCGCCAACGGCCCGAGCCTCTTGCGCACGCCGTTGACCAGCTGGTCCAGCGCGGAGGCCGCACCGCGGTACGGCGTGCCCATCGTGATCAGCTTCGCCGTCCGCTCGGCCATCCCGCACTGCTCGATGCACCACCGTGCGACCAGCCCGCCCATGGAGTGGCACACGAAGCTGACTTTGGCGTTCGGCCCGATGCGGTCCAACGCCTCGTCGACGCGCCGAGCGAGCAACGCGCCGTTGTAGCGGTTCGACAGGCGCCAGTCGTAGGCGAACAGCAGCAGGTTGCCCTTCTCGACCGTGTAGCCGAGCGCGTTCATCCGGCGCGTGACGCGGTCATAGCCCTTCAACGGCGTCCAGATGCCCGGGATGACGTGCAGGTCCGCCATCAGCCCCACCGGTTCGACGCCGTCGCCGGGGTGGTCGTCGCCGATGCCGTCGGGCAGCTTCAACTGCTTCAGGCTGCGTCCGAGCGTGAGCACCGCACGCAACGCGGCCTTGCCGGACACCTCCCAGACCATGCCGTCGGAGTTGCGCAGGGTGCTGCCGAGAATGCCGGGCAGGACGACGACGAGATCGCTCATCTAGGACTCCTCGGCGAGCTTGCGGATGAGGGTGAGCATCGCGAGGTTCGTGGGCACGAGGTGGGTCAGCTCGCGGATCCACGTCAGGCGCTGGCTCGGCGGGGGCAACGCCAGGCGTGTGTCACCGGCCTGAGCGCGCGCGATCACCTTGTACAGCGCCGCCAACGGATGCGGTTCCAACGCGGTGGCGGCCTGCGTCAGCGCCTGAGGGGAGGCGTGTGCCGCAAGCGAGCGCAGGACGTCCGTGACGCGTGCGCGGTCCTCCACGGCGTCCAGCACGAGATCGAGCACGTCCATGTCTTCGTCGGCCAGCAGCAGCATCGCGTGTACCGGCCTGTTGTCGCGGACGCTCTTCAGCACTTCCTTGTCCAGCAACTCCTCCCGGCGCGTCGCGAGCAGCTCGCGGCGGCGGGCCGACGTCGCGTCCACGAACTCGTCCGCGAGGCTGGCCAGCAGCCACGGCCGGTAGGCGAGCGCGACGCCGTGCTGCTGTGCGTTCGTCCGGCGCGACTGGATGACCTGCGCTTCGAGCAGACTGGTGCCGTACAACGCCTCCGTGACGGCGACGTCCGCGTCGGTGGACAACAACTCTGGGTGTGCGAGCAGAATCGCCCGTTCGTCTGCATAGGACCGTGCGAACACCCACGAGCGTGCGGTCTTGAGCAGCGTGCGATCGACCGACAGCCAGTCCGGGGTGGTGTCCCAGGGCCACGGCCCGGAGTCATAGTGGCGGCGCGCGATGTCGTGGACGTCGTGGGTCGCCTGCCGTGACTGACCGACGTGGGTGAGGGCCTGGCACAGCCACTTCGCCGCGGCCGGATCACCGGCTCGGATGGCGGCCGCCCGCAGCATCAGCAACGTGGCGAGGTGCGGTCCGGTGAACCGGCCGGTGACCTTCTCCCAGGCCTCGTCGACGATCTCCGGTTGCTTGAGGCCCGCGCACACGGTGTCGAGCGTGAACAACGCGGCCGCGAGCGTCGACAGCCGGTCGGTGTTCTCGGGCAGCAGGCAGACCTCGATGGTCCGCAGACCGGTCGCGAGGGCTTGCCTGGGCTTGTCCGCGTCCCGCTGGCGGCGCATCAGGTTGTGCAACGCCTGGCCGTGCACCGGGAGTCCGTCGGCGAGATCGGCTGCTTGACGCGCGGTGTTCAGCGCCGCGTCGGTGCGGTCGACCATGCTGTACGCGACGCTCAGGCTCAGCGCGGCGTCCGCGAGTTGGGGCCGGAACGCGGCGTGCCGGCCGAGCGTGCCGCTGATCTCCGCGGCCTGCCGGGTCGTGGCGTCGGCCTCGGACAGCCTGCCGAGCGCCAGGTGATCGCGGCTCAGTTCGACGAGGGCGCTGACCAGGTCCGCGAGGAACACGGGGTTCGTCTGGGCGAGCTCGTAGTACAGCTCCACGGCCTGCTTCGACCGTTGCATGGCTTCATAGCGCAGACCTGAGTCACTGCATCTGGCTGCCAGACACGTCATCGCGCGCGCATGCGGTGCATCGGCGTCCACGGCCGCAACGGCGTCACGTGCCGTGGACAACGCTTCTTGCCGACGGCCCAGCATCGCGTAGATCTCGCTCAGGTCCACCAACGCGCCGCTGAGGTGTGCCGCGTACGTCGGGTTCTCACCGCTGTGCGCTGACGTCTTCGCGATGCGTTGTGCCAACCGTTTGTGCGTAAGGCTTTCCGCGGTCGTGGGCGTCGACGCCACCAACTCGCGGTAGCGCACCGCTGCTTCTTCGGCGGGTGCCACGGCTTGTTGCAGCCTGCCCGCGTCACGGAACCTCCGGCCGAGCTTGTTCAGCACGAAAGCCAGGTCCGCCAGGTACATCCGCACCGTCGGGACGAGCGCGCGGAAGTGTTCGGCGGCCTCCTCCAAGGGTGCGACGGCCTCCTCGCCACGGCCCCAGTGCATCAGCTCGTTCGCCGCCGTCGTGGCCGCGAGTGCGATGTCCGGCAACAACATCCGGTTCATCCGCGCCAGCGCGCGCAGCCCGTCCAGCGCCTGCGTGCCGGCGTGACCGCAGTGCCGCCACGCGTACTTCCACAGGTAGCCCGGCACGTTCGGTGGCACGCCCGCCTCCAGGCGCTGCCGGTACAGCTTGATCAACGCGCATGCGACCTGGTCCGCGCCAGGTGCGAACACCACGTCCCGGCTCGGTGCGAACTGCGGCCTCAGGTGGTCCGCGAACGTCTGGTGCGTGAGCTTGAAAACCGCCGTGCCTTCCTCACCGTCCTGCACGACGTGACGGCCCAGTTCCGTGAGCACGGCCGTGATGTCGCCACGGCTGAATTCCTTGCCGGACAACGCCTGCGCCACGGCAATCCACTCGGCCTCGGGGAATCCCGCGCCGTAGCTCCACGTCAACGCCGTGAGCAACGCACGAGCCGATGGCACCTTCGCCAGCTCACGGTCGAACGCCGCGTCCAGCGAGAGCTTCAGGTCAGCGCCGCCGTCGGCCAGCAGCTGGTCGGTGATCATCCACGCGGTCAGGAACGGCAGCTTCGCCAGCGCGTCCACGGTGGACTGCGGCGCACCGGGCCCCAGGCGGGCCACGACGTACTCGCGCACGTCGGTCTCGTTGTCCGCCTTGTCGAGATCGAGCACCTCGGCCGGCGCGAGCTCGGTGAGCAGGGGAGCGCCGCCCGCGACCCGGTGCGCCTGCCGCGTCGAGACGATGACGACGGCGTAGCCCGCGAGCTTGGTGAGCAACGAGGTGGCGATCGAGAACGACTCGCCGCGCGCCTCGTCCAGGCCGTCCACCACCAGCACCGGCGGCGTGGTCAACGCGCTGACGACACCCACCAGTTCGGCGGCACCCCGGCGCGGCCCGTCGGGTTCCGCGATCAGCCCGGCCGCGACGAGCTGGCGGCTGAGCAGGTCAGCCACGCGGTCGGCGTCCATGGCACGGGCGTGCACGGCCGCGTCGACCGAGTCGGCCCCGGGATCGGCGTGCCGGAACGACGGCCCCGCGCTCAGCAGCAGGTCGCGCTCGGCCGGGTTGGACAGGCTGACCACCCGTCCGACGAGGGCGGACTTGCCCGTGCCCGGCGAGCCCGTGACCACCCGCAGCCCGGGCACCCCGGACCGCACCCAGCCCACGACCCGGTCGACCTGCGCGGTCCGGCCGGCGAACCACGACCTGTTGTCCTGCGAGTCACCGCCGCGCGCCGCGAGCAGAAGGTGCTTCACGACCGTGTTCGCGGCATAGAGCGGATTGGGCAACATCGGCTGTGCGGACCCGTACTGCATGAAGCGAGGCCGTTGGACGTCGCTGTCCCACGCGTTCAGCAACGCCGTGCCGACCGCACCGCCGTCGACGAGGGCGATGCGGTCACTCCACCGCCGTGCGTCCTCCACGGCCGTCGGCCCCGCATGCAGCAACTTGCGGAGTTTGTCGCCGAACAGCCCGTCGCGCGCCGTCTCGATGCTCGAACACGACACCAGCACACCGGCCCAGTGCACCTGCCCGGCCAGCAACTCCTCCTGCACCGCCGCGACGGTGCGGACGGCCTCGTCCAGCTGCGCCCCGGAGTAGCAGGCGTCGATGATGATCAGCACCTGGTGCGCGCCCGACGCCGCGCACCACAGGGCGAACTCGTGCAGCATGATGCCGTCGGCCTGGCCGTCGTTGTCCTTGGCCAGGAGCCTCAGGTTGCTGGCCACCGGGATCGCGTGACCGCTCCAGAGGGCGACGAGGGCTCCGCCGTCCAGCGAGCGCTTGAGCCCCTTCAGGTGGGCGCGGACCTCGAACTCGGTGGGGTCGGTCAGCGGCTCGCCGTCGTAGCCCTTGAGCAGGGCGCGCAGCTCCAGCACGTCGCTCACGGCGTGCTGCAGCGGCTGCACCAGCTCGTAGGAGCCGACGCCGATGCCGACGAACCTGCCTCTGACCCTCTCCTGCATGCCTCACTACCCCCTGTCCACACGTCGCCCGCCGGAGTGCGGCGTTACGGCGGGTAACTCACATGGAGGAACGCGGGGGAGAGCCGCCGTCCACCCGCGCCGGCACGAGCGCGGGCGAACGACGCGTCGGTCACGCCTCGTTCGGCTCCTTGGCCGGCTTGGCTGGCTCGGCCGGGAGCTCGAGGTTGGTGTTCTTCTCCAGGAACCTCAGCAGTTCCACCGGGAACGGGAGCACCAGCGTCGAGTTCTTCTCCGCCGCCACCTCCACGATCGTCTGCAGGAGACGCAACTGCAGGGCGCCCGGCGTTTCCTCCATCGTGCCCGCGGCCTCGGAGAGCTTCTTGGACGCCTGGAGCTCGCCGTCGGCGGTGATGATGCGCGCGCGGCGTTCGCGTTCGGCTTCGGCCTGGCGCGACATCGAGCGCTTCATGCTCTCCGGCAAGGCGACGTCCTTGATCTCCACCCGGTCGATGTCGATGCCCCACGCCAGCGCCGGGGTGTCGATCATCAGCTCCAGGCCGTGGTTGAGGTTCTCGCGGTTGGCCAGCAGGTCGTCCAGCTCGCTCTTGCCGATGATCGACCGCAGCGACGTCTGCGCCACCTGGAGCATGGCGAAGCGGTAGTCCTCCACGTTGATGACGGCCTTGGTCGGGTCCTGCACCTTGAAGTACACGACGGCGTCCACGCGCACCGTCACGTTGTCCCGGGTGATGCCGTCCTGCGCGGGGACGGGCAGGGTCACGATCTGCATGTTGACCTTGCGGAGCTGGTCCACACCGGGCACCAGCATGGTGAGGCCGGGGCCCCGGACGGCTTCCTGAAGCTTGCCGAACCGGAACACCAGGCCCTGTTCGAACTGCTTGATCACGCGTGCGCTCATGGCGAGGCCGAGGGCGCCGAACGCCACCAGTCCACCGAGGATTTCCACGATCATGAGACCCGCCCTTCGACCGGCGAATGCCCTTGATCTCCGACGGTACGCCTGGGGTCCGACAATTTTCAGCAGTGCAGGACGGGCACCGCCCAGTCTGCGTGGTCGTGGGCGTTGCCGTCGCCTCCGTCCGTCACCCGGAACGTCAGCACGGTTGCTCCGGTCGTGTCCACGGTGATCGGAACAGCTGCGCTCTGTCCGGTCAGAAGTGGGCTCTGGTAGGCCGATCGGTTGTCTTTGAACACTTCGAAGCGAACGCTGCCGGAGCCGCCGGTTTCGTCGTCGACGCCGATCGTGGCGGTGAGACCGGAGCACTTGCCGCCGGTGTAGATCTGGAACTCCGAGTCGGCGTGGGCGCCGACGCCGCGGTCGAACGCCGTGCCGCGGATGCTCAGCGGCCTGCCGTCGCCGCCCGCCTGTTCGCCGTTGCTGCGGTCGCGTTCGATCGGGCCCCAGCCGTTGCGCTCGTCCAGGAACTCCAGTGCGGACACGGCGGTGTTGCCGGCGGGCGGGCGCGGGGTGGCGGTGAAGTCCTTGGTGAGACTCGTGGTCCCCTTGCCGCTGCTGATCTCCGCGAACACCGGGCGGGTGCCGGTCTGGCCGCCCTCCCGGGTGATCGTCACCTTCGCCGAGCCGCCCGACAGGTCGACCGCGGCCGGGGTGACGGACCAGCCGTCCGGCGCGGTCAGCCGCGCGGTGGCCGGGCCGGGGCAGGGCTTCGTCACGACCAGGTCGGCCTCGACCTGCTCGCCCGGCTCCAGAACGGTGTCGGCGGCGTTGAGCTGTGCCGTGGGCGCGCAGTCGACGTTGTGGCCCAACCGTCCCGTTGCCGCCTCTGCGGGCGTGAGCGGGCGCAGCAGCACGGAGTACGCGTACTCGTTGCCCGCCTCCACCTGGTACTGCGGCAACGGCTCGTGGAACGTCTCGCTGACGCCGGTCACCCGGTGCGCCACGTGCAGGCTCGTCCAGCCGTCGTTCTTCCTGAGCGCGAACGGGTACGCGGCGCGGTCGAGGTCGTCGTAGCGGGAGACGCGGACGTCCAGGTCGCCCGCGACGAGCAGGCCCGCGCGGCCGTCGGACAGCGTCGCCCAGCGCGTGTCGGCGTGGTTGCCGAAGTCCTGTGGCTTGTAGTAGTCGTTGAACTCCCTGTCCACTGTGGACTGGTAGACGCCGATCGGGTTGCCGGACTTGCGGTCGTCGTAGTTCTCGCCGGGGCCGCGGCCGTACCAGGTGAACCTGCCGAAGTTGTCGGGCACCTTCAGCGTGAACCCGATGCCCGGCAGGTAACTGAGGTCGCGCATGCGGTCGCGGGCCGCCACCCGGTGCCCGACGCGGATCTCACCGGAGCCGGTGACGCGGTAGGTGAAGGTCTGGCCGAACGACGCGTCCCCCACGTCCTGGGCCGTCGACCTCACCGAAATCAGAGTGTCGGACCCCTGTGAGACAGTGATGTCGGCTGGTGATGTCTTGAGGCGGTCGAGGCCGTTGCGGTACCAGGACGAGTCCTCGCTCATGAACTCGTTCGAGAGCGGCGCGCGCCACGCGTCGAGCTCCGGACCTGTGCGCAGGAGTTCGGTGCCGCGCACGCGCATCGACGTGAGAGTGCCGGACGTCTTGCTGACGACGTACCGGAAGTCCTTGCCGGACACCACGATCTCGGACTCGGTCTGGGTGGTGGTGAGCTTTCCGGGTGTGCCAGGGGCGTGCAGGCCCGCGATCTGCGAGCCACCCAGAGGGAACTGCGCGATGCCGACGTCGGTGCCGCGCCGGTCCGTCGCGCGCACGGTCAGCCAGCGGTCGGTGTCCGCGTGGAAGTCGGGCAGCGTCACGGTGCCCGGCCGCAGCGGGCCGCGGTGCTGGGCGACCGTGCGGCCGTTGTCCTGCACCTGCCAGCGCAGTTCGAGGTCGTCGGTGCCGGTGAACCGCCGTTCGCTGACGATCGTGAGGTCGTTGCCGGAGAAGGAGAAGCGTGTGGGTGAATGAACGGCCATCAGTTCGGTGGTCTCGGGCTGAGGCCTGCGGTCGGCCCAGACGACGCCGTCGACACCACCGGTGCCGGCGCCGTACGACTGGTGGCGGCCCTTGTCCTCGAGCGTCTCGAAGTCGAGCGCCAGCACGGCCTCGCGCTTCGGGTCGGCCGCGAGTTCGGCGTCGCTGAGGGCGCGGTGGTAGACGCGGACCTGGTCCACGCTGCCGTGCGCCATCCGCGTGCCCACGTTCTCCTGCATGGTCTCGGCGTTGCGGCCGATGTTGACCGGCCAGTGCGACCAGTCGATCGTGCCGGTGAACTCGGTGGTGGCGGCTTCGCGGCCGTCGATCAGCAGCCGCAGCCTCGTGCCGTCGAACGTGCCGGTGACGCGGTGCCAGTTGCCCTGGAAGTCCGCCGGGACGGTCGCCCGGACCGTGCGCCAGGTGCCGCTGTGCACGAAGAACTCCAGCGTCGTGGCGTTGGACATCTTCAGCGCGTACTGGTGGTCGCCCTTGGAGATGACGGTGAAGTCGCCGGTCCAGGTGTCGGGCTTCACCCAGGCGTCGAGGGTCAGTCCGGTGCTGACCTCGTCGAGTTTGCGGTCGCGGTAGACCTCGACGAAGTCGTCGAGTCCGCTGAGCCGCAACGCTTTGCCGTGCGGTCCGTCCACCTGGGACGGTTTCCCGGAGAGGTAGGTGAGAATGCCGTTGGCGTCGTCGGGGGTGGTGTAGAGCGGGAGCGCGATGTTCTGCTCGGCCCAGTCCCAGATGAAGCCGCCCTGCACCTGCGGGTAGGCGCGCACGACGTCCCAGAACTCCTTGAAGTTGCCGAGACTGTTGCCCATCGCGTGGGCGTACTCGCCCATGATGATCGGCTTGGTGGTGGTCTTGGCCTTGGCTTCGAGGCTCGCGGGCGACGGGTAGCGCGGTCCTGACACGTCCGCGAACGGCGCGTCGCCGTCGGGCACGTTCGGCTGGTGGTAGAGCGGCCGGGTGTCGTTCTTCCGGGCGTACTCGGCCATCGTGTAGTGGGCCTTGCCGAGGCCTGCCTCGTTGCCGGTGTCCCACATGACCACGCTCGGGTGGTTCTTGTCGCGCTGCATCATCGCGACGAACCGGTCCTGGAACGCGTCCTGCCACTCGGGACGTTCGGCGAGGCAGTTGTTCGGGCAGCCGTCGTGGTGGTGGGTCTCGATGTCGACCTCGTCGGCGATCATCAGGCCGTTGCGGTCGGCGAGCTCGTAGAAGTACGGGTCGCTCGGGTAGTGCGAGGTGCGCACGGCGTTGATGTTGAAGCGCTTCATGAGCTCGACGTCCTCGCGCTGGTCGGCGCGGGTGACGTAGCGGCTGCCGTGCGCGCTGGTCTCGGCCCGGTTCGTGCCGCGGAACAGCACGCGCTGGCCGTTGATCTTGAACTGCCGGTCGCTGATCTCGATCTCGCGGAACCCGACGGGCTGCCTGCCGGTCTGCACGACGCGGCCGTCCTTCAGCAGTTCGATCTTGAGCTCGTAGACGTTCGGGGTCTCGTCGGTCCACTTCAGCGGGTTCGCGACCGTGCCGCCGACGACCGGCACCTCGCGGCCGCGTGGATCGAACAGCCTGGTCCGGACGGTGTGACCGGCCGCAGGACCGCCGATCTTGACGTCCGCGCTGAGCGTGGCGTCGCGGTACTCGGCGTCGAGGTCGGTCCTGATGGTGACGTCGGCGAGGTAGGTCTGCGGCGTCGAGTAGAGCCACACCTCGCGGAAGATGCCGGAGAACCGCCACTGGTCGTAGTCCTCCAGGTGGGAGCCGGAGCCCCAGCGGTGGACCTGGAGCTTCAGCGTGTTGCGGCCGGCCTTGAGCCTGGAGGTGATGTCGAACTCGGCGGGCGTGTAGCCACCCTGGTCGTAGCCGACGTACTCGCCGTTGACCCAGACGAAGTACCCGCTGGTCACGCCCTCGAAGCGGAGCAGCGTGCGGTCCCAGTCCGACGGCAGCACGAACGTCTTCTCATAGACCCCGGTCGGGTTGACGTCGTGGGGCACTGACGGAGGGTTGTCCGGGTACATCTCGGTGGGGATGTTGCGGAACATCGGGTGGTCGAGGAAGTCGGTCTGCCACGTGTGGGGGACCTGCACCGTGCGCCAGCCGTCCGGTGTGTCGCGCACGTCCTGCGGCCGGTCGAACATCCGCAGCCGCCAGTCGCCGTTGAGGCTCAGCCGCCGCTCCGGCTTCAGATCAGGGTGCGGAGGCTCCTGGTGCTCCCCGGTCATCCGGGGATTCTCCAGGTACGCCAAAGCATCCAGAGGTTCGGCGGGTGCGGTTGCCGGGGACAGTGAGAGCGCTACCACCGTGGCTACGACAACACGAAGCATGCCTTCGGAAGCTAGGGGCGGCGCGAGGGGACCGTCAACGAATGTCCTGTCTTTCTGTCCGAACGAATCGATCGTGGTCGTCCCAACAGCCGGAAATCGCACTCCGTACGGCGGCACGCGTTAGTGTCGGATACATGCAGACCTGGTCATCCATTCCTGTGCCGCGGGTTCCGGGGGACCCCCGCCCGCTGCGGCTGTTCGACACGGCTACGGGCGAAGTGCGCCCCACGGCTCCAGGAGACACCGCCAGGTTGTACGTCTGCGGCATCACGCCGTACGACGCGACGCACCTCGGCCACGCCGCCACCTACCTCGCGTTCGACCTAGTGCACCGCGTGTGGCTCGACAACGGGCACAACGTGCATTACGTCCAGAACGTCACCGACGTCGACGACCCGCTGCTCGAGCGGGCCGAACGCGACAAGGACGACTGGGTCGTGCTCGCCATGCGCGAGACCGCCCTGTTCCGCGAGGACATGGAGGCGCTGCGCGTCCTGCCGCCGCAGGACTACGTGGGCATCGTCGAGGCCATCCCGGAGATCGTCGAGGTCGTCGCGAAGCTCGTCGCCGACGGCCACGCCTACCGTGCGGACGATTCCGAGTACCCGGACATCTACTACTCGCACGACGCCACGGGCCGTTTCGGCTACGAGTCGAACTACTCCTCCGAGAAGATGCTCAAGCTCTTCGCCGAACGCGGCGGCGACCCCGACCGCCCCGGCAAGCGCCACCCGCTCGACGCCCTGTTGTGGCGGATGAAGCGCGAGGGCGAGCCCGCGTGGCCGTCCGAACTGGGCGAGGGCCGCCCCGGCTGGCACATCGAGTGCAGCGCCATCGCCCACAACCGCCTCGGCATGGGCTTCGACGTGCAGGGCGGCGGCTCCGACCTGATCTTCCCGCACCACGAGTACTCGGCCGCCCACGCCGAGGCGCAGACCGGCGAGCACCCGTTCGCCCGCCACTACGTGCACGCGGGCATGATCGGCCTCGACGGCGAGAAGATGTCGAAGTCGCGCGGCAACCTGGTCTTCGTCTCGAAGCTGCGCGCCGAGAAGGTCGACCCGAACGCCGTCCGCCTGGCACTGCTCGCGGGCCACTACCGCGCCGACCGCCCGTGGACCCAGTCTCTGCTCGACGAGGCACTGGCCCGCGTGGACAAGTGGCGCCGCGCCGCCGCGCTCGACACCGGACCGTCCGCAGTGGACACCGTCACGAGGCTGCGCGACCACCTCGGCAACGACCTCGACACCCCGAAGGCGTTGGCCGCCATCGACGCGTGGGCGGATGAGGCGCTGACGCACGGCGGGTCGGACAAGCACGGGCCGTCGCAGATCCGTACCGCCGTGGACGCTCTTCTGGGCGTGGAGCTCTAAACAGGCTGTTGTTCGGGGGCCGTCCGTGCGACGGCCCCCGGCGCGTGCTCCGGGACGCGCACTTCGGGGTCGACCGCCATCACGAGCTGGTGCTGGATGTAGGCGAGCACGTGGAAGTGCATGGCCGTCGCCTTGCGCAGCTGCAGGTGCACCGCCCGGATCTGGCCGAACACCACGATCCAGTCCTCGGCCTCCTTCACGGTCAGCACGAGCGACTCGGCGTTGATCCACTGATCCCACACCCGGTCGACGAGCGCGCGGTCCACGAGCACCTTGCGGTGCCTGCGCCGCAAGAGCGCCGACCGCCACCGCGTCTCGGCGACGTTCGGGAACATCCTGCGCAGGAACGGCCGGCGCGTCATGAACAGTCGCGGGAAGCGGAGCCCGTACACGATCGCGTTGCGGCGGTAGAGGTTCTCCAGCAGCCGGAACGCCGGTTCCCAGTTCCGGGCGAACTGCGCGGTGACCATCACCCGCACGCCCCCGTCGACTCGCTCGGCGGTGAAGAACGGCTCGTCGCTGTGCGTGGCCCGCTGTGTCGTCGCCCGCATGCCCGCCCGTACGAGCCGCACCGCGACGGACTCGGCCGTGTCGCGGTCGTAGTCGCCGATTTCCGCGCGTCCGAAGTGGTGGACCTGCGTCGCCAAGTCGAGCGCGGTGTCCGTGTCCAGTTCACAGACCGTGCAGAGCAGGTGCCAGGCGACGGCGAACGGCGTGTGGTCGTCGTTGTGCACGACGACGCACCATCTCTCCCCAGGATTCACGGGCCAGAGTATGGATCACGGCCACAATGGACCGGTGACAGACGCATTGCGGTTCGAGCGCGGTCCGGACGGCGAGGACGTCAACGAGGCGGCGCGCGGCGAGGTGCTGGACCGCGCGACCACGTCGGGAGACCTGTCGTTGCTGAGGTTCCTGGTCGAGCAGGAAGCCTTGTGCCGCGCGAACTCCGGCGGCGGCCTGGGGGAGCAGGCCGCGCTCGCCGGGTTCCTGCTGGCCGAGCACCGGCGACCGGAAGACGTGTGGCGCCACCACGCCCTCAAGCGCTCGAACTTCGACGCGGGCTGCGCCTACGACGTCGAGCACCTGGTGGCGGGAGGGATCGAGGCCACGAAGAGGTACGTGGAGGCGAGCGATCACCCGCACCGTGCCGACGTGCTGGCGTTGATCGGCGGCTTCGAGGACGAGGACGACGTCGAGGAGTGGTTCGAGCACCGGCGCGCGTACTTCGAGGACTGAAAGAGGAACCGCCCCCGAGGCGGAAGCGTCGGGGGCGGTTCGTTCAGCAGTGGAGCGCTCAGACGTCGAGCGTCCAGTTGTTCAGCGTGCCGGTGTCGAGGAACGCCGCGTCACGCACGCGGAGCGTCCAGGTGCCGTTCGCCGCCTCCGAGGAGAGGTTGCGGGTGTAGGTCTCGTTGATGTTGTCGGCCGAGCCGCCGGTCCGGTTGTGCAGGTTGTAGACCGAGCCGTCCGGGGCGACGAGGTCTACCACGAGGTCGCCCTTGTAGGTGTGGGTGATCGCGACCTTGATCGACGCGGTGGCGGACGCGTTGCCCGCGCAGCCGGAGACGACGATCGTGCTGGTCACGGTGGACAGGTCACCGATGGCGACCGGGGTCGAGTTGGTGCGGGCGTCGCAGCTGCCGCCGACCGCGTTGACGACCCAGGAGAACGTGGCCGAGCCGGTCTTGTTCGCCGAGTCGGTCACGGTCGCGGTCACCGTGGAGGTGCCCGCCGTGGTCGGGGTGCCGGAGATGGCGCCGGAGGCGTTCGCCGACAGACCGGCCGGGAGGCCGCTCACGGACCACGTGTACGGCGCGGTGCCGCCCGAGGCCGCGAGCTGCAACGACGCCGGGGTGCCGACCGTGGAGGTCTGCGTGCCGGGGTTCGTCACCGAGGGGTTGCCCGGCTGCGGGTCGCCGCCGAACAGGGTGTAGAGCAGCTTGTTCGGGGTGTTGGCGCCGACGTTGGTGATCTTGTTCGGCGTCGAGGCGGCGTTGATGCCCGCCCAGACCGCGGCCGGGTTGTCGTTCGGGTGCGTGGCGAGCCACAGGGCAGCCGCGCCCGCGACGTGCGGGGTGGCCATCGACGTGCCGGAGATGTTGTTCGTGGCGGTGTCGTTGGTGTTCCACGCCGACACGATGTTCGAACCCGGAGCGTAGATGTCCGTGCAGGAGCCGTAGTTCGAGAACGACGAACGCGCGTCGGTGTTCGTCGAGGAGTTGACCGTGATCGCCTCGGTGACGCGTGCAGGCGAGGTGCTGCAGGCGTCGGTGTTCGAGTTGCCCGATGCGATCGCGTAGGTCACGCCCGACGCGATGGAGCGGCGCACGGCCGCGTCCAGGGTCGCGTCCGCGCCACCACCGAGCGACATGTTGGCGACGGCGGGCTTGACCGCGTTCGCCGTCACCCAGTCGATGCCGCCGACGACACCGGCGGTCGTGCCGGAGCCGGAGCAGTTCAGCACCTTGACGGCGACGATCTTGGCTGCCTTGGCGAGGCCGTACTGCGAGCCCGCGATGGTGCCGGCGACGTGCGTGCCGTGACCGTTGCAGTCGCTGTTGTTGCCGTCACCGGAGGTGTTGGTGCCCCACGTCGCGCGGCCGCCGAACGTGGTGTGCGTGGTGCGCACACCGGTGTCGATGACGTACGCCGTGACGTTGGACGCCGTGGTGTCGTACTGGTAGCTGTTGCTCAGCGGCAGGTCGCGCTGGTCGACGCGGTCCTGGCCCCAGGACGGCGGGTTCTGCTGGACGTCGAGCGCGTGCACCTCGGCGTCCTGCTGGACGAACGCGACGTTCGGGTCCGCGGCGAGACGAGCGGCCTGCTTGGCCGTCATCTTCACCGAGAAGCCGTTCAGCGCGTGCTGCCAGACCTGACCGACCTGGCCGCCGTACTTCGACGCGAGGCCCGGAGCGGCGGCCCTCGACGCCGTGCCGGACTTCAACGAGACGATGTAGCTGTCCTTCACGACGTCGACGCGGTCGGCGCCGAGAATCGTCCCCACGTTTTCTTGAGCGGAAGCGGCTGGAACCACAGCGGCGGCCAGACACAGGGCGGCAGCGGCTGTCAGTCCCGCACCCAAGACTCTTCGCATGGCAGGGTTTCTCCCTCGTGCAGGGAACAGGGTGACCAGCACGCTAGCCCTAAACCGCAGGTCAGAGGGATACGCCGTCGAGTGCGAACTGTTGACAGATTTGACATTTCGTGGCAGGGCGAATGGTCGCTCTGCGTCACGGAAATAGGCTGAGAGAAGGCATTTGCATTCCCTATATCAACTCGGACGCCGCGAGGTCCACCCCTCGATCGACCCTACCGTCCGGTAGACATGCCGAAGTAGCGTCCCCCAGACGGAGGAACGAACTGATCGGGCAGTTCGCCGCCTGGGGACGCCATGCATCCGGTGTCGTACAGGCTGTGTTGCAGCACAGCTGATCTCCTCATCGCGGTTGCCCGGTCCGGCGTTACACCGGCCCTGCACAAAACCGAAGATCAAGGAGAAATGCCTATGAAGCGCATGGCTGTCGCAGCTGTGGCCGTGTTGGCAGGCGCTCTCGCGACCACGGCATCCCCTGCCGCCGTCGCCGCCGAGGGACCCTCTGCCGACCTGCTCGCCGCGATGCAGCGCGACCTGGGACTGGACGCCACGCAGGCGGCGGAGAGGCTGCGCCAGGAGAGCGCGGCCGTTGCCCTGCAGCGGGTGGCCGAGGGGTTCGCCGGTGAGAGCTTCGGGGGCGCGTGGTTCGACGCGGCCACCGGCAAGCTCGTCGTGGGCGTGACCGACGCGGCCAAGACGGACCGTCTGCGCAGGCTCGGCGCGGAACCCCGCACGGTCGCGCACAAGGCCAGCGACCTCGACGCGGCCAAGCAGAAGCTGGACGCGACGCCGGCTCCGGCCGAGGTCACCGGGTGGTACGTCGACACGAAGGCGAACGCCGTCACCATCACCGTGAAGCGCGGGCAGTCCGACGCCGCGAAGCCGCTGGTGGAGAAGGCGGGCACGGTCGCGAAGGTCGTCGAGACCGACGAGGCCCCGCGGTTGTTCAAGGACACCCGCGGCGGCGACGCGTACTACATCAACAACGCCGGACGGTGCTCCGTCGGCTTCGCGGTCGAGGGCGGCTTCGTCTCGGCCGGCCACTGCGGGTCGCCCGGCGACACGGTGACCGGCGTCGACAAGACGGCGATGGGTGAGTTCGACAAGTCGTCCTTCCCGGGCAACGACTACTCGTTCGTGAAGACGAACTCGTCGTGGACCTCCACGCCGAAGGTCAACCACTACGGCGGCGAGGACGTCGTGGTCTCGGGTCACACCGAGTCCGCCGTGGGCGCGTCGATCTGCCGTTCCGGCTCGACCACGGGCTGGCACTGCGGCGAGGTCGAGGCGAAGAGCCAGACCGTGAACTACCAGGAGGGCTCGGTCAGCGGCCTCACGCGCACGAACGTGTGTGCGGAGCCCGGTGACTCGGGTGGCTCGTGGGTCAGCGGCACGCAGGCGCAGGGCGTCACCTCGGGTGGCTCCGGCAACTGCACCAGCGGCGGCACGACCTACTACCAGCCGGTCAACGAGATCCTGGAGGCCTACGGCCTGACTCTCACCACCGGCTGATCACCTGGTCTGATAGGCCGTGACCAGCAGTGACACCTGAGTGCCCGGCACGTTCGCGTGCCGGGCACTCGTCACGAGTTCGGTGCGCAGAGCCACGAAGTACCGCTCCAGAGCGAGGCGCAGCAGCTCCTCGTCCGTGGGTTCGCGCACCACGATCAACACCCCGTCCGGGTGCAGTGCGCGGTGCAGTTGCGCGGCGATCTCGCGAATGGACGCACAGGAAAACGACATGGGGCAGTCCTGAGGGCTGAGTCGTGACGGGACGTGCGAAGGAGGGCGAACGCCGGTCCGGCGTCGCCCTCATGCCCTCAAGTCACGCGATATGGCAGCCCACTGAACAGGGACCCTAGGGCCTAGCCCTGACGCTCTTCCATCCACTTTTCGCGGTGCACCCGCCAGCGGTCGAGCATCGTGCCGAGCTCGGCGTGCGCGAACCGGAAGAACTCGCGGGTCTCGTCCAGCCGCAGCCCCGCGTCGGTGGCAGGGCCGAGCGCCCGGACGCCCTCGGTGAGGATCTCGTCGATCATCCCGAGCATCTGGTCCTTGCGGAACGTCGCCTCGAACCAGACGTTGTCGCGCATCCGGTAGACGTCGCGGCGGGACCCCGGCTCGCGTTCGCGGCTGACGATCTGGACGGTGGTCAGGTAGCGCACCGCGCCCGACACCGCCGCCGGGGAGATCTGCAGCAGGTCGGCGATCTCGGCCGCGGTGAGCCGTCCCGAATCCGTCGTCAGCAGCGCCGCGAGGATGCGAGCCGGCATGCGGGGCACGCCGGTGTCCGCCAGAATCCCGCCGAACCGTTCGACGAACTGGCTCACCGCCTGCGTGTCACGCTCCGTAGTACTCGTCACGGCGGCATCATCCCCTTTCGTCAGCCGATCGGGCAAAATTTACACGCTTCACGAAGTTGTGAAAGAAGCGTAGCTTACTCGCCATGACATCCGCGATATCCGTGTCGGGCCTGGTGAAGACCTTCGGCCCGACGCGTGCACTGGACGACCTGAACCTGGACGTCCAGACCGGTGAGGTGCACGGCTTCCTCGGCCCGAACGGCGCCGGCAAGTCGACGACGATCCGAATCCTGCTCGGCCTGCTGCGTGCCGACTCCGGCACCGCGCGGCTGCTCGGCGGCGACCCGTGGAAGGACACCGCAGCCCTCCACCGCCGCCTCGCCTACGTCCCCGGCGACGTCAACCTCTGGCCCAACCTGACCGGTGGCGAGGTCATCGACCTGCTCGGACGGCTCCGTGGCGGCCTGAACAAGGCCCGCCGCGCCGACCTCCTGGAGCGGTTCGAACTGGACCCGCGCAAGAAGGGCCGCACCTACTCCAAGGGCAACCGGCAGAAGGTCGCGCTGGTCGCGGCCCTGTCTTCAGATGTCGAGCTGCTCATCCTCGACGAGCCGACCTCGGGCCTCGACCCGTTGATGGAGGCCGTCTTCCAGGACTGCATCAACGACGAACGCGAGCGCGGCCGCACCGTGCTGCTCTCCAGCCACATCCTCGCCGAGGTCGAGGCCCTGTGCGATCGGGTGAGCATCATCCGCAACGGCCACATCGTCGAGACCGGCACCCTGGCCGACCTGCGGCACCTGACCCGCACGTCGATCTCCGCCGAGCTCGCGGGCCCGCCCAACGGCCTCGCGAACCTCAAGGGCGTGCACGACCTCGTCGCCGAGGGCAACCGGGTCAAGTTCGAGGTCGACTCGGACGAGCTCGACCCCGTGCTCAAGCAGCTGGTGACCACGGGCGTGCGCACGCTGACGTCGCAGCCGCCGACCCTCGAAGAGCTGTTCCTGCGGCACTACGAGGACGCGAAATGATCGGGACCCTGCACCTGATCCGGCTGGCCCTGCGCCGCGACCGGATCCTGCTGCCGATCTGGGTGTTGTTCCTGGTCGGCGTCACCTACTCGACGACGACGGCGCTCGAGGAGCTGTACGGCACGCAGCAGTCGCGTGACCTGCTTGGCGTCACCGCGAACGCCAATTCGGCGTTCCTCGCCATGCTCGGCCCGTTGCACGACTGGTCGTCGCTGGGCGGTCTGGTCGTGTGGCGTTGGGGCGTCTTCTCAGGCCTGTTCATCGCGATCATGGCCATGTTGGTCGTCACGCGGCACACGCGCGCAGAAGAAGAAGCGGGCCGTACCGAACTCATCGCCGCCACGGTCGTGGGACGGCACGCGCCGCTCGCCGCCGCCGTGATCGTCGCGGGCGGCACGAGCCTGCTCATCGGCCTGCTCCAGGCGCTGGCGCTGATCGGCAAGGACCTGGACCCGGCGGGCGCGTTCGCGTTCGGCCTGTCGACGGCTTCGGTGGGGCTGGTCTTCACCGGCGTCAGCGCGTTCACCGCCCAGCTCTCGGAGAACTCCCGCGTGTCCAACGCGATCGCGGGCGGGTTCCTCGGCGTGATCTACATGTTCCGCGCGGCGGGCGACGCTGCGGGGGAGTCCGGGCCGCAGTGGCTCACCTGGCTGTCGCCGATCGGCTGGACCGAGCACGTCAGGTCGTTCGCGGACAACAGGTTCTGGGTGCTGCTGCTTCCGCTCGTGGCGTTCGGTGCGCTCGTGGGCGTGTCCGCGTACATCGTGACGCGACGGGACGTGGGCCTCGGTCTGCTGGCCGCGCGCCTAGGACCACCGGAAGGGACCATCGGCACGCCGTTCGGGCTCGCCTGGCGGTTGCAGAAGGGCTCGCTGATCGGCTGGTCCATCGCGTTGTTCGCGGTCGGCGTGATCTACGGCAGCGTCGCGCAGGCGGTCGGGCAGATGGTGCAGGACAACCCGACGCTCGGCCAGATCGTCAGCAAGATCGGCGGCGCCGACGCGATGGTGGACGCGTTCTTCGCGACGGTGACGCAGTTGCTCGGCCTGATCACTTCGATCTACCTGGTACAGGCGATCCTGCGGCTGCGGTCGGAGGAGACGTCGTTCCGCGCGGAGCCGATCCTCGCCACGCCGGTGTCGCGCTGGGGCTGGGTCGCGTCGCACGCGGTGTTCGCCCTGGTCGGCGGCGCGGTCGTGCTGGCGGCGTCCGGCCTGGGCCTCGGCCTGGTCTACGGCATCCAGATCGACGACGTGGGCACGGTCCTGCCGAAGATGCTCGGCGCGGCACTGGTGCAGCTGCCCGCGGCGTGGGTGATCGCGGGCGTCTCGTTGGTCCTGTTCGGACTGTTCCCGCAGCTCACGGCCGTGAGCTGGGCGGCGGTGTCGGTGGCGCTGGTGCTGACGTTGCTCGGCCCGGCGTTGCAGCTCGACCAGTGGATGATCGACGTCTCGCCGTTCACGCACGTCCCGAAGTACCCGGACATCACCTTCGGACCGCTCGCCTGGCTCACGCTGGTCGCGGTGGTGCTTCTGGCGGCGGGGTTCGCCGGGTTCCGCCGGCGCGACGTGACCACGTGACGATCGCCGGGATCGTGATCAGCAGGCCCGCCGGCACCAGGAAGCTCAGCAACGGGTGGGACTGGTAGAGCGGGACGAACGCCAGCGGGGCCGTGGCGGCGCCCATGAAGCGCAGTGACTGCACGACACTGACGCTGCCGCCCCTGTTGGCGTTCTCGCTCTGCAACACCAACGCGTTGATGCTCACCAACAGACCCTGAGCAGCAGCGCCGGTCAATGCCCAGCACAACACCACCACGGCGGCCAACGGCGCCGTGCCGACCGCCGTGACCATGGCCGCGCCGAGCGTGGCGCCGAGGATCGCGGTGGTGCGAGCGCCGAACCGGTCGACCGCCTTGCCGACGAACCGCGCGGTCAGGAACCCGACGACGCCGAACCCGGTCAGCAGCACACCGCGCTGGCCCGCGCTCAGCCCGAACGCGTCGTCCAGCCGGAACGCCACGAGGAACGACAGCCCGCCGAGACAGCCCCAGCCGATGAACCCGACCAGCGCCGGCCACAACGTGCTAGGCACGAACGCGCTGCGCAGACTGGCGTCGCGTTCGGGTTCGGCGTCGGTCTGCGGCACGCCCAGGATCGCGAGTCCGACGCCCACGACGGCGATCACCACGAACGCGAACCGCCAGTCGATCTCGGCGGTCAGACCGCCTACCAGCGGCGCGGACGTCTGCCCGGCCGCCTGCATCGACCCGAACAGCCCGAGCGCGCGCCCGAGCTTCTCCTTCGGCGTCGAGGCGGCGATCACCGCGAGCAGCACCGGCGTCGTGAACGAGTTCGCCGCGCCCTGCAACGCCCGCGAGGCCAGCAGCACCTCGAACGTCCAGGAGGTGGCGGCCAGCAGGGACGCGGCGGCGTAGGCGATGTACGCGATCCGGACAGTCCGTTGTGGACCCCAGCGTTGCGCCAACGTGCCGGAAGCCAGCATCAGCACCGCGAACGGCACCATGTAGTACGTCAGCGTCGCCGCGGCCGAGCCCGGTGACCGGCCGAAACTGGCCCCGATCTCCGGCAGGATCGACGTGGTGACGGCGCCGCCGAACGGCCCGATCAATGCGCCCGCGTACAACCCGGCGCGTGCCAACCGTCCCACAGACACCTCCGCCGCTCACCCTATTGCGGTGAGCGGCGGACAGTGCCGAAAAGTGGTTGTTGTCGCTAAGTTTCTCAGCCGCCGAGCTTGGCAGTGACGCCCTGAGTCTGTTCCCGCACGCCGGTGAGGTTGCCCTGGAACGACTCCCTGACGTCGCTCACGGTCGTGTGCGGACCGTTCTCCCCGAGGGAGTCGACGGAGGAGATGGGAGCAGCACTGGCGGGAGACACGGCCAACAGCACGCCGCCGCCCGCAGCGAGACCGACAGCGATCTTGCGCACGAGAGACACGGAGGTTCCTGTCTGAGAGGTGGATCTTGGTAACCATTCCTCGGCAGATGGAAACCTGAACTCGATCACTCGAAGGCATGAAAAAGCCGTCCCGGTCCAAATGACCAGGACGGCGTCTGACCTGCGTGAAGGAACCTCAGTGCTCAGCGGGGGAGTTCACTCGGATCGTGACTGCTGCTGCCCTGCGCGGTGTGCACCACGACCTTCCACGTTCCGACCTCGCCGCCCTCGGGCCCCGGCCACCACGCGGTCCACCAGCCGGAGCCGGTCCCCGCCGTGATCACCTGACCGTCGGCCAGCGCGATCTCGACCTTGGTGACGTCCGGTCCCATCCGGCCGACGACCCGTGAGTACTGGTCGTCGCCGTTGCCGCTCGAGCTCGACGTCTCGTAGGTCACTGCGGCGCCGTTGAGCGGGGCGACCGGTCCGCCCGTGAGCCCCTGGTAGTTGAAGACCTCCTCGCCGATCGCCATGCACTCGGCGAGACCGGCGTCCTTCTTCAGGATCAGGATCGTCGCGATGCCGCGTTGTTCGGCGAGCACGACGTCCGACGCCGCCGGCGCACTCGCGCCCCACGCCTCGGCGCACGCGCGGGCCTGGGGGAGCACCAGGTCGGAACCGGGCTGTCCGGGGGTGGGGGTCCACTGCGCGAACGCCTCGTCGGTGGCTCCGGGAAACAGGGCGATCCCCGCCAGCACGCCCGCGGCGGCCGCCGTCGCGGCGAGTCCGATGATCGTCCGGCGCGACCGGGCCGAGCGCTCGGAGGCGTACGTGCCGGCCATGACGCGCTCGACGTGGGCGGTGGAACGGATCCACTCCACCTGGTTCGGCTCGCGGTCGCGGGCGGGGTCCAGGTCCTTCAGTTCGGTCATCACGTGCGCGCTCCTGCTCGTTCGGGCATGGGGTTCAGGGCCTGTTCCAGGCGTTGCCGCGCGCGTTTGAGCCGCATCGCGAAGGTCGTGCGGCGGCACCGGAGCACGGCGGCGGCCTGGTCGGCGGTGAGGCCGTCGAACGCGACCAGCGCCAGCACCTCGCGGTCGGCGGCGCTCAGCGTCCGCCAGGCGCGGACCAGGTCGAGGCGTGCCGCGACCTCGGCCGACCCGTCCGGCACCAACTCGTCGAACGACGACGCGATCCGCACGTCCAGCGCTCGCCGGCGCAGCAGGCCGCGGGTCTGGTTCGCCATCGTCTTGCGCGCCACCGCGAACAGCCACGGCCGGGCGTCCTGCGGCACGTCGGCCAGGCGCCGCCACGCGGTCAGGTAGACGGAGGAGACGACGTCCTCGGCCTCGGCGGGAGGCACGCGCCGTTCCACGAACCGCAACAGGTCCGGGTAGGTGCGGCGGTGCAGATCCCGGAAGCGGTCCTCCCTGGTGTCAGGTGGGGATTCCCTCATGGCGTCCTTTCGGTGGTGACCCTTCACCTCCTACCTGTCCGGCAGACGCGTGGTTGTCACACCCGAAAACGAAGAAGGCCCCCGGAGCGGGGGCCTTCTCGGCTGTTACTGACGGGGACCGGTCGACGGCCAGCCCGGGCCGCGGCCGCGGCGGCGCAGGTAGCGCTCGAACTCCGCGGCGATGTCGTCGCCGGACGCCTCGGTGATCTGCATGGCCGCGTCGCCGCGCTCTTCCAGCGCCCGCACGTAGTTGCGGACGTCCTCGTCCTCGTCGGCCATCTCCGAGACCGTGCGCTCCCACTCCTCGGCCTGCTCCGGCAGCGCGCCGAGCGGCACCTCGATGTCGAGGACCTCCTCGACCCGGTGCAGCAGGGCCAGCGTGGCCTTGGGGGAGGGCGGCTGCGAGACGTAGTGCGGTACGGCGGCCCAGAACGAGATCGCCGGGATGCCCGCCTGCACGCACGCGTCCTGGAACACGCCGACGATGCCGGTGGGGCCCTCGTACTTCGAGTGCTCCAGGCCGAACTTCTCGGCCGCGTCCGCGTCGTAGGCCGTACCGGTGACCGGGACCGGGCGGGTGTGGGGCGTGTCCATGAGCAACGCGCCCAGCGTCACGACGGTCGTCACCCCGAGGGCGTCGATGTGGCCCAGCAGTTCGGCGGCGAACTTGCGCCACCGCATGTTCGGTTCGATGCCGTGCACGAGGATCACGTCCACGTCGGAACCGGGCGGGCGGCACACCGACAGCCGCGTCGTCGGCCAGTCGACCCTGCGCGTGACACCGTCGACCAGGCGCACGGACGGGCGCGTCACCTGGAAGTCGTAGTAGTCGTCCGGGTCGATCTCGGCGAGCGGGGTGGCGTCCCAGGTGAGTTGGAGGTGCTCGATCGCGGTGCTGGCGGCGTCACCTGCGTCGTTCCAGCCTTCGAACGCACAGACCATGATCGGAGCCGTGAGCGGGATGCGCGGGTTCGAGGAGGTCGGGGATTCCTGGGACGGATCGTTCACGGCGCCAGACTACGGGTTCGGCGAGTCAACTCATCGTAGGCTTGGCCCATGGGTGATCGCGGAGCGTCGCGGTTGCCGGAAGCCCTGGTCAGCAGGGTTGTCGTCGCCGACGCTGGCGTCCGCGCACGCCCGGTGCGGTCGCGTATCGTGAGCACCTGGGGTTCCAGCTCACCGAAGCGCTGGCCGGGGGTACCGGCACGAGCGGGTCCGCGAGGAGCTCGGGTGGCCGACCGGTGGCAGCGTCGCCGCCGAGGAGTTCTGCCACTTCGGCCACCGCGCCGGGGCACGCCGTCCGAGAAACTCCAGCTCCACCCGGAACAGTCCACCGACGCCTTCGTGGCGCACCATCCGGAGGCGAAGTACTTCGATGTCTGACCTGCACGCAGTCCTGTGGGACATGGACGGGACGCTGCTGGACTCCGAGAAGCTGTGGGACATCCCGCTCTACGAGTACGCGGAGAAGCTCGGCGGCGTGCTGTCCCTGGAGACCCGCGAGCGCATGGTCGGCACCAACGTGCCCACGACGATGCGCCTGCTGTTCGCCGACGTCGGCGTCGAACCGACCGAAGCGGACCTCGTGGACGGCGCCGCGTGGATCTCCCGCCGCACCGAGGAGGTCTTCCGCGCGGGGCTGCCGTGGCGTCCGGGCGCGCAGGAGGCGTTGCGGGCCGTGCGCGACTCGGGCGTGCCGATGGCGTTGGTGACGTCGACCGAGCGCGCGTTGACCGAGGTCGCGCTGGACACGATCGGGCGTGACCTGTTCGACGTGACGGTGTGCGGGGACGAGGTGGACGGGCTGAACAAGCCGCTGCCCGAGCCGTACCTGAAGGCGGCGCGGCTGCTGGGCGTGGACGCTGCGCGGTGCGTGGCGATCGAGGACTCGCCGACCGGGGTGGCGGCGGCCGTCGCGGCCGGGTGCACGGTGCTGGTGGTGCCGTGTGACGTCGAGGTGGAGGCGGGAGAGCGGCGGGTGTTCCGCGACTCGCTCGTCGGCGTGGACGTCGAGGTTCTGAAGACCCTCTAGAGCCAGCAGTCGCGGGGCAGCAGGGTGGGCGTCGTCGGCGCCCACTCCGGCACCGGCGGCAACGCCCGTCCCGAAGGCGTGTCCACCGGGCGCGTCGACGACAGGTTGCGCCACGTCCGGCGTTCGGCCCCCAGGTCGCTGGACAACGGGTACATCATCCCCACGCCCTGCCGCAGCCGTACTTCTTCGGCCAGCTCCACGGCTCGTGGGGTGCACACGACCCACTCCTGCACCGGCCCCCACAGCCACAACGCGGGCCCGTCGACCAGTTCCGTGCGGATCTCGGTGCGCCCATCGGCCGCACACCACCGCACGGGCCGATGCGTGCCGCGCACCGTGCCCGCGCGCACGATGTGCCACACGGCCAAGGGTTCGCTCAACGACGACGTGGGCGCGACGTCGTTCACGACACCTGGCGACACCGGTTCGAAGCCGAGGAACGTCCGCCGCACCGACGCCGAGAACCGCACGCCGTTCGCCAGCGTCTCGGACACGACCGGCAACGACTCGGGGTACGGGACGGACGAGGGCACCACGGGGTCGCTCGCGGGCCAGCCCGGCGACAGCGGACCGGCCGGGGCCGACGCGGTGGACTCCCACTTGCCGATGTCAGGTTCGGAAGGTGCCCCGGCCAGCACGCCCGGCACGTAACCCTGCGGGCCGGCCACGCGCAGGCGCGGGTTGATGTTCCACACCACCGAAGAGGCGACACCGCCGTAGCGCGCGACGCGGTGCCGGCGGCGTTCGATCTCGGCGGCCAGGCCGCGCGGGTCGGCGGTGGGGATGATGACGTCGTAGGCCGCACGCAGCCACACGGCCGGGCCGGCGGGCAGGTCGAAGCGCAGCGGGTGGCTGGAGGAGTGTTCGGGTGTCCGGTACTTCACGCTCTTGAGGAGCACGCCCGGTTCGACCTTCATGACGCCCGCCAGGGGGACGCCGATGATGTCGGTGGCGATGCGGGCGCCACCCACCAGCCGGGTGAAGAGCACGCGGTCCTGTTCCACGACCACGGCGGCCTCGCCGGACAGCGGGACGACGATCGGCGCGTCGTTCATCGGCGCAACTCCGGTGGCAGCAACGGGATCAGGGCGTTCAGGTAGTCGAAAGCGTTGTGGCCCACGCCTTCGCGGTGCACGGTGATGCGGCCGCCGCCGAGTTCGAGGCCGCCGGTCGACTCGCACGGCGCGGCGGTCAGGGCGGGTGTGAGCAGGCGGACGAACGCGAACTCGTCGCAGAACACCAGGAACGCGTCGTCGAAGGCGGGGACGCCCACCGCGATCGCGCCCTTGTTCTCGTCGTGCGTGATGCGCCGCCAGTCCTCGGTGGCCCGCGCCCTGACCCGCAACGACGGGCACGGGCCGAGCGCGGTGCTGACCGAGACGAACGCCTCCTCGCGCGCCTTCTGGTCGCCGCCGGCCGATTCCAGGCCGACGACGCGGACCTCGGTGCGCGTCGTGAACGTGCGCCCGCCGACGGACGCCACGGTCTCGGTGGGGGTGAAGCGCTTGGGCCGCCACCACATCAGAAGTCGAGCTCCTGGTCGGTCCTCGCCGCGTCCTGGTCCGCGCCGCGCTGGTCGTACGTGATCGTCTTGACCGCGCCGTCGAGGAAGCCCGCCGCCTTGTTCGCGATCTTGACCGGGTCGGTGTACTTCATGCCGTCGGGACCGCTCTGGTCGAGGCCGATCGCCTTCTCGGCGTTGCTGAAGGCGGACTTGGAGAGCGCCTCGCCGAGCGTGCCCGGCTTCTTGGCGGCGCCTTCGAGGAACGCCTTGCCGACCTTCGACTCGGCCAGCACGGCCCGGATCCGGCGCAGCACGTCCATGATCTTCTGGATGATCGAGCGGACCTTGCCGACCTCGCCGGTCGCCTTGCCCACCGAGATCGCCGACTCGACGCCCGTCGCGGCACCGGCGGCCACCTCGGACGCACCGCACGTCGGGATCGCCGCGAGCTGAGCGGCGATCCAGGTGACGACGAGCCACTCGATCAGGTCGCTCAAGATCCCCTTCAGGACGTCTTCGGCGATCTGCATGAACATCGAGCTGCCCTGCAACAGCGACGCGATGTGCCCGGCGGTGCCGGCCGTCGACTCGATGCCGTGGTGGAAGCTGCCGAGCTTCTCCGCCGCCCGGTCGCCTGCGGCGGACTTCCAGCTCCGCAAGCCTTCCTGGAGCTGTTCGTCGAACGTGCGCGCGAGTTCCTCGGTCTGCTTCGCGATGTCGTTGAACGCGCCCGCGGCCTTGCTGGTCGCCGCCGGGTCGCCGGAGACCAGGTCGACGGCCTGCTTGAGCGGCGCCACGACGTCGAGCAGCCAGCCGAGTCCTTTGGAGATCAGGAAGTTCAACGGGTCGGAGATCGCGCCCGCGAACTTCATGCCCTCCTGCACGAACCCGTTCATGTCGGAGATGACGCTGACGACGTCCTTGGCGATCGCCATGCCGTCGCCGGACTTGATGGACTCGCCGAGCTTCGCGCTGTCCTTCATGAGCGAGTAGCTGCTGCCGCCGAACGGAACGGACTTCGCGGCCTGCTTGCCGACGGTGCTGCCGGAGAACTGGCCCGAGTAGCTCTTGACAAGGGCGTCCACAGTGGACTGCTCGTGGCCCGCGTAGGTCTGCGCGGTCGCGGCGAGCGTGGAGTCGATCCTGCCGAAGCCCTCGGTCATCTTGCCGAAGTGGCCGTGCAGGTCGCCCAGCAACGCGTCGTACTGCTCGTACATGCCGAGCAGGTGGCCCAGCGCGCCCCAGCTGATCGCGGGCACGGACGCGGACCTGGCGGCGGCGTCGAGCTTCGCGGACGTGTCGCCCAGCGTGCCGACCGACCGGCCGCACTGGGCCAGCGCGGCCGGGTGCACCTCGATGCCGGTCACCAGCGCTCGTCCTTGCGGAAGATGCTGCCGGTGTCCTCGTCATCGGTCCGGGGCGGCGGCGACGACGGGGGGAGAGGCCGGGTGCCCGAAGACCTCCTGCTGCGTCTTCAGGACCCGGTCCGCGATCGGCAGGCCGGTGTGGCCCTGCACGATCTGGGCCTGCTGCCGCGCGGCGGCCGCGATGGCCTGCCGCACGGTCGCCATTACGGTCTGGGAGAGCTGGCCCGGGCTCAGCCGCTTCGCCTCGTCGGTGAACCGGATGTCCTTGATGGAACCGGACAAACCGGCGACGACCGTGACGGCGTGGTCGGGTGACTGGGCGCTCGCCTCGACGTCTCTGAGTTCTGTGCCCATCGCGTCGTAACCGGCGGCGCGGGCGTCAGCGGCGCGGTTCGCCTGCTCGAAGAAGTCGAGCTTCTGACGCATCTGTTCCAGCAACTCGGCGCTGTCAGGCATGCGCCGAACGTACCAATGACGCCTGGGCGAGGTGGCCGCACGTGCGGCCACCCCACACCATCAGGCGACAGCGGCCTTCTCGGAGGCCTTGGCCCTGCGCGCGGCCGGGTCGATCAGCAGGCCGAACACCACGCCGATGCCGACGTAGAGCGTGGCCAGCTGGGCGAGCGAGCTGAGGCGGAACTGCCACAGGACGTTCACCGGCATGTCCGCGGGAATCGTGTCCGGCGGGGCCGGGAACGCGAGCAGCACCACGGCGGTGGCCGCGGCGACCGCGAGCAGCACGGCCGTCGTCCGCACCGGCTGCGACTGCGCGTGCAACTGCGCGGCGAGCCAGCTGGCACCCCACACGATCAGCAGACCGGCCACCACCACGCCGAGGTAGAGCGCGGTGCGGTAGTTCACCGTCTCCGGGTCGCCCACGGCGGGCGGGTTGGCCGGGTACTTGATCCACGGCAGCAGCGCCACTGCACCGAAGACCGCGGCACCGAACGCGAAGCTGCGGCTGAACGGCGTGCGATCGGTGAACCAGCGCTTCGACAGCGCGTAGGCCGTGGCGAACACCAGGCCCACCGCGATGCCGACGATCACCACGCCGAGCATGCCGCCCACGACCTGGGCGCCGCGGCTGACGAGCTCCTCCTCGCCGCCGTGGGAGTGGCCGGCCTCTTCACCGGCGGGTGCGCGAGCCTCCTCGACCGCGAGCGCGGCCCGGATCGGGATCTCGGTCACCAGCAACTGCACGAGCGCGGACGCGAGACCGGCGATGCCGCCGGCCGCGATTCCGCGCAGCGCAAGGGACTTGTACGTCGTCATGACTTCCCTGCCTGGGGATTCGGGGAGCTAGTGGCAGGGGACGCCGAGGGCGTGGCGGCCGTCGTGGAAGAACTCGTGCAGCAGCTCCGAGCCCGCGCCGAGCGCGAGACCGTTCTCCTGCAGGACGAGGTACGTGACGATCAGGCCGAGCAGTGCGACGGCGAACGCCCACTTCGGCACCTGGACGGCGGACAGATTTGCTGCGGGGCTCGTCATGACGGGCTCCTCCATACCTCGTGGAAGTCAACTCTCCTAGCGGCGCCGCAGCCGGTCTCCTGACTCCCGGATCAACGCTGCCCCCGCGTCTTCCCAGCCCCGGCGGGGACCAGTGACGTGCTCGGCGGGGATCGCTTCCCGGTCACAGTGGCGAGGACCGCGCCGGATTCACACCGGCTTCCCGTCACTGCGGCGCGTGCACCGTAAGTTGAGCCGGCGTTCAAGCACAACCGGCCATAAGAGTTGTTGCGTTCCTCACTTCACGAGTGGACAGTCACCACACTTCCCACCTGCGGCAACGCGGTAGTACAGACAACACGACCGACGCCGGAACGTGACCTCGCCGGGAAAAGTCAGGAATTCTCCCGCCTGTTCGAACGGGGCCGCGCTCATGAGCTGTTCGCCGCGTTCTTCCGCTTCCTCCGCCGTGAGCATGTGTGCGCGAACGACCATTTTGAGCGCGCCCGCGACGTTCGACATCGCGTTGCCCCACAGCAACCCGCTCGCCACCGGCGTGACGGCCTGGATCGCCGCGACCACGGGTGCGAGCGCCTCGGCGGCGGGCGGTCCGAGCCGGGGCTGGTCGATGCGCACGCTCAGGCCGTTGGTGGGGTGGTGCTGCCACCACAGGTTCTCCGGCCGGACATCGATCGGGAGGTGCGCGGCCGTGAGCGGGCTGAGCAACCGGGCCGTGTAACTGAGGAAGAACAGGCTGGCGGCGACGCGCGGTTCGTCGGCTTTGTAGCGGACCGCGATGGCGTCGATGGTGGTCTTGAGGGCCGGGCCTTCGAGCAACGCCGTTCCGGGCAGCCACGACTCGTCCGGACGGCCCACGTCGAGGGCGAAGAACGGGTTGATCCCGCGCACCCGGCGCAGCGCTTCGAGAACCTCGGCGAACTCAGACACGGAAGTTCACGCTACCGGGTGTCCATGCAGGACAGATCACGTCCAACGCCTGGGACAGATGCGACCGCGGTGTGGACGGGGGGTCGGGGGATGGGAGGATGTCATGCCGTGAAGACCTTCGATTCCCTGTTCGCTGAACTGACCGAACGAGCCGCCACCAAGCCGGAGGGATCCGGCACCGTCGCCGCGCTCGAGGCCGGGGTCCATGCGCAGGGCAAGAAGGTCCTGGAGGAGGCGGGCGAGGTCTGGATCGCCGCCGAGTACGAGTCCGACGAGAAGCTCTCCGAAGAGATCTCGCAGCTGCTCTACCGCCTCCAGGTGCTCATGCTGGGCCGTGGGCTCACCCTCGAAGACGTGTACAAGTACCTCTGACTGAAAAGACTTCCACATGCTGCGCGTAGCAGTCCCGAACAAGGGCGCGCTCGCCGAACGCGCCTCCGCCATGCTCACCGAGGCCGGCTACCGGCAGCGGCACGAGCCGCGTGACCTGACCGTCCTCGACAACAACAACGACGTCGAGTTCTTCTTCCTGCGTCCCAAGGACATCGCGATCTACGTGGCGTCCGGTGACCTCGATCTCGGCATCACCGGCCGCGACCTGGCCGCCGACTCGGGCGCCGACGACAACGGCTCCTCCGTCGAGGAGTTGCTGGCGCTGGGCTTCGGCTCGTCGACCTTCCGGTACGCGGGGCCTCGCGGCACCGACTGGAAGGTCGAGGACCTCGAGGGCAAGCGCCTCGCCACGGCGTACCCGAAGCTCGTGGGCCGCGATCTCAAGGCCCGCGGCATCACCGCCAAGGTGATCCGCCTCGACGGCGCGGTGGAGATCTCGATCCAGCTCGGCGTCGCCGACCTGATCGCCGACGTGGTCGGCTCGGGCCGGACGCTCAAGCAGCACGACCTGGTGCCGTTCGGCGACCCGATCTGCGAGTCGGAGGCGGTCCTCGTGCACCGCAACGGCTCGGAGCTCACGGCCGCCAAGAAGCAGCTCACCGCCCGTCTGCAGGGCGTCGTGTTCGCGCAGCAGTACCTGATGCTCGACTACGACTGCCCGCGCTCGATCCTGGACGACGCCATCGCGCTGACGCCGGGCCTCGAGTCGCCGACGGTCGCGCCGCTGGCCAACCCGGACTGGGCGGCCGTGCGGGCGATGGTGTCGCGCAAGGAAGCGAACAACGTGATGGACGCGCTCGCGGCCATCGGTGCCAAGGCCGTGCTGGCCTCGGACATCAGGTTCTGCCGCCTGTGATCACGGAGCACGCCCTGCTCGACGTCCTGCCGGGTTCCGAGCAGGACTTCGAGTGGGCGTTCGGCGAGGCGCGGGAGCTGATCTCCGCCTCGCCGGGCTTCCGCGGCCTCGAACTGCTGCGCTGCCTGGAGACGCCGTCGCGGTACCTGCTGCTCGTGCGGTGGGACTCTCTTGAGGATCACACGGTGGGGTTCCGGCAGGGGCCGACCTATGAGCGGTGGTCTTCGTTGCTGCACCGCTTCTACTCGCCGTTCCCGGTCGTGTCGCACTACGAGAGCGCGCTGAGCACCTCGTCGTCCGTGGTCTGATCGAAGCTGTCGTACCAGCGGCTCACGGCCTGGAAGTGCTTCGGCGTGAGGATCGCGACGACCGGCGTCCGGAACGTCCGCAGCGCGTCTCTCGCGGCCACCGGCACGGCGAGGGTGACGCTCTTCGGGGTGTTTCGTGCGATGTGGTGGAGCGCCGCTCTGGCGGTGACGCCGGTGGCCAGGCCGTCGTCGACCAGGATGACGTCGCGGTTCTTGATGGTCAGCGGCCGGTCGCCTCGGTAGAGGGTGGTGCGGCGCTGCGCTTCGGCCCGTTCGGCGTCGGCCTGGTGGCCCAGTTGTTCCTCGGTGAGGTTCAGCGCTCTGAGGACTCTCGGGTCGTAGATCGGTTCGCTGTCGGCGGTGACGGCGCCCACGCCGTACTCGGGGTGGCCCGGGGCGCCGATCTTTCTCGCGACTACGACATCCAGCTCGGCGTTCAGGTGGGTCGCGATCTCCTTGGCGACCGGGACGCCGCCTCGGGGCAGGCCGAGGATCAGCGGGTCGTGCCAGGGTTGTGCGGCGAGGCGCGCGGCGAGGGCGCGGCCCGCTTCCTGCCGGTTCGCGAACCTCTTCATCGTCGCCCTGACGCTACGCCCTGTGCGGCTCAGTCGAACAACAGGCCGATGACGTCGGTCTCCTCTGAATGCCGAGCCACCACCCACCACGCAGCCTTCGGCGCCGCAGACCAGGGTGGCGCAGGAGGAGGACGAGTTCTCCGTCTCGTTCGAACCGGACTCGGAGACGATCACGGTGGAAAGCCGGTTGTTGCTGCTCCGGTTCGCGGCGACCGTCGGACCGCGTGACCGGGTCAGCCTGGTGGGCACACCGCCAGGATCGGAGATCCCGGCAGCGCGGTCGCGCTGAGCCGGCGGCGTGTCGACCTGGTGCTCCAGGCGTTCGTCGACGCCGGGGTGGCCCGTGACAACATCACCGCCGAAGGCGTCGGGTATGCGGAAGCCTCGCCTGAGTTCGACTCCCGTGATCGCCGCGTGAGGGTGCGGCGGATCCCGGCACCGTGACTCAGCGCTTGCGCACGAACAACGCCTGCGCCGTCGTGCCCACCGGGCCTTCGACGTCGTGCACCACGCTGGTCGCCACCCCCACGCCGTCCGGCCCGATCGTGGTGCGCGCGTCCATGCCCACCCACTCGCCGGTGGGGCGGCGGTGCAGGTGGACCGTCAGGTCCGTGTTGATGGCGTACCACTTGCGAATGTCCACACGGGACGAGACGCCGCTGGCCGAGTCCACGACGGCGAACAGGCGCTCCTCCGGGGTGGGCTCGGAGCCCTCGACCACGGCGACGCGTGGGCGGGCCCACACCTGGGCGTCGCCCGGCGTGAAGATGCCGCCTGACACGGAAAGCCACTCGACGGCCGCCAGGTAGCCGCCGCCCCAGTGTTCGGGGATCTCCATCGGCACGGCGGTGGAAGGTGGTGCCAGCGCGGGCACTTCGCCTCCCGCCACTGCTGTGGTGTCGGCGTCGACGATGCGCCACGCACGGGCCGTGAGCACCGCACGGCCTTCGAAAGAAAGGGAAGCGGCGAGGAGTTCCACGGAACGGCCTGGGCGTTCGACCGAAGTGGACACCGTCAGGTCCGCCACCGGGACCGGGCCGAGCACCTCGAAGGTGACGCGCGCCAACGACGACGACTGGTTACCCAGGCCCAGCAACGCGCGCACCAGCAGCGCCGAAGGTGGGCCCAGGTGCTGGCTGTCCGGGCCCCACGGGCCGACGGTGTGCTCGGTGGAGCGGAACGTGGTGTCGCCCAGCGGCAGGTAGAAGGCGGCCATCAGTCGCGGTCCTGGAGGGGTTCGGTGTCGTCGGGCTCCGGCCAGCCCGGGTAGGGCGGCGGGGTGCCGTCGAACGCCGGGCAGAACGCCTTGTGGTCGCAGTAGTCGCACAGGCGGCTCGGGTTGGGGCGGAAGTCGCCGGTCGGCGCGGCGCGCATGATGGCCTGCCAGATGGCGTCCAGCGTGCGTTCGAAGCGGGCCAGTTCGCCTTCGTCCGGCTGGTAGGCCAGGGCTTGGCGGTCGGCCAGGTACATCAGGCGCAGCTGGCGCGGGACCACGCCGCGCAGTTTCCACAGGACGAGGGCGTAGAACTTCATCTGGAACAACGCCTTCGCCTCGCCGATCTCGCGCGGCGCGGCGCCCGTCTTGTAGTCCACGACCCGGATTTCACCCGTCGGGGCGACGTCCACCCGGTCGATGTAGCCGCGCAGCAGCACACCGGACGGCAGTTCGGACTCGACGAGGAGTTCGCGCGACTCCGGCTCCAGGCGGCGCGGGTCCTCCAGACCGAAGTAGCCGTCGAGCAGCTTCGTGGCCGACGCGAGCCACTCCGCCTCCTCCTCGCTGTTCTCCGCCTCGAAGAGCGTGGCGAACTCCGGGCGCTCGCCCTTCACCCGGTCCCAGGCAGGGGAAATCATCGCGCGGGCCCGGTCCGGGACGCGTTCGGCGGCGGGCAGCGCGAACAGGTCTTCCAGCACCGCGTGCACCACGGTGCCCCGCACCTGCGCCTTCGTCGGCCGCTCCGGCAGCCGGTCGACCGCGCGGAACCGGTAGAGCAGCGGGCACTGCTTGAAGTCCCCTGCCCGGGACGGCGACAGCGCGGGCCTGCGCAACGTGGTGCTCATGCTTCGCACGATAGGACAGAGGTCTGACAATTCCGGGAGCGGCCACCGAACCGCGAGATCACACCACCCGCTCTACAGTGCTCCCGTGGCCGCGCGGATCAACGAACGAGAGGGCGGCCTGCTGCTGTTCCGGGTGGCGGGCATCCCCGTGGTGCTCGCGCCGTCGTGGTGGATCGGTTCGGCGATCGTGGTGGCGTTCTACGCCCCTCTGGTCGACGACCTGGCACCGGGAACGCCGCCGGGCATCGGTCTTCTCGTGGCCGCGTTGTTCGCCGTCTTCCTCGGACTTTCCGTGCTGGCGCACGAACTCGGCCACTGCGTCGCGGCGCTGCGGCTCGGCCTCCCGGTCAGAAGACTCAGGCTCTACCTCCTCGGCGGACTGTCCGAGATCATGCGCACCCCCGGCAAACCCAGCCACGAAGGCGTGGTCGCGGGCGCCGGGCCGGTGGTGTCCATCGCGCTCGCCGTCGTGTTCGGCATCGGTGGGTTCGCGATGACGTCCGGCGGGGTGTTGTGGCTGCTGGTGGTGCAGATCGCCGGCGCGAACCTCGTCGTGGCCATCTTCAACCTGTTGCCGGGACTGCCGCTCGACGGCGGCAGGATCGTGCGCGCGGGCGTGTGGGCCGCGACCGGGCAACGAGCGACGGGCACGCGTGTCGCCGTGGTCGGTGGTTTCGCCGTGGCCGTCGCGTTGGTGGTGTGGGCGCTGTACGGCGTCGCTCAGGGCGCTGAGGACCGTTGGCTGCGGTTCGGCGTGTGCGTGCTCACGGCGTGGGTTGTTGTTGCCGGTGCGCGCAGCGAACTCGCCAGCGAACGCCGCAGGACGTGGCCAGAGGGCGTCACGCTCAACGACCTGATCCTGCCCGTGCTGCAACTGCCGGCGGAAAGTCCTGTCGCGGACGCGCTCAGCACGTCGGCGGGACGGGGCGTCGTGCTGGTGCGGGCCGACGGCGTGGCGGCCGGGCTGCTCGACACCGAACTCGCCCGCAAACTCGCCGCCGCAAGCCCTTTCGCGCCCGCCGAACAGGCCGCGGAACCGATCCGGCCGGAGACGGTGCTGCTCGCCGACGAACCCGGCGAGGAGATCGTCGAACGCGTGCAGGGCACGGCCGCGTGGCAGTTCCTCGTGGTCGATCTGGAGGGCCGTCCGGCCGGTGTGCTGCGCAGGGAGGACCTGCGTGCGGCCATTGAGAAGGGCGTTTGACACCATTGCGCGGTGATTAGCGCAAGTGGACCGTTCCAGCCGGGTGACCGGGTTCAGCTGACCGACCCCAAGGGGCGGCACTACACGGTCGTTCTCGAGCCCGGCAAGGAGTACCACACCCACCGCGGCGCCATCCCGCACGACCTGCTGATCGGCCAGCCCGAGGGTTCGGTCGTCGCGTCGGTGGGCGGCACGAACTTCCTGGCGCTGCGCCCGCTGCTGCCGGACTACGTGCTGTCGATGCCGCGGGGCGCGCAGGTCATCTACCCCAAGGACGCCGCGCAGATCTGCATGTACGGCGACATCTTCCCGGGCGCGCGCGTGCTGGAGGCGGGTGCCGGGTCCGGTGCGCTGTCGTGCTCGCTGCTGCGCGCGGTGGGGGAGAAGGGCAGCGTCCAGTCCTACGAGGTGCGCGACGACCACGCGGTCCACGCCATCCGCAACGTGGAGACGTTCTTCGGCGAACGGCCGGGCAACTGGTCGATCACCGTCGACGACGTGAAGAACCACGAGGGCGAGGTCGACCGGGTCATCCTCGACATGCTCTCGCCGTGGGAGGTCCTGCCCACGATCGCGAAGAACCTCATCCCCGGTGGCGTTCTCGTCGTGTACGTCGCCACCACCACACAGCTGTCCGTGGTCACGGAGGCGCTGCGGGAGATGACGTGCTGGACGGAGCCGCACGCGTGGGAGACGCTCGTCCGGCCGTGGCACGTCGTGGGTCTCGCCGTGCGCCCGGAGCACCGGATGATCGCGCACACCGCGTTCCTGCTCACCACGCGCAAGCTCGCCGACGGCGTGACGGCACCGAAGCCGCAGCGCCGTCCCAGCAAGGGCTGAGCGACGCCGAAGGGGCCCTCCCGCAGCCGGGAGGGCCCCTTCAGCACGTGGTCACTTGGACGGTGCGCCGGCGCTCTGCACGCCGCAGACCTTCCAGTCGCCACCCTCTTGAGCGAGCTTGTAGATGATGAACGACTTCACCGTGCCGGTGCCGCCCTGCGGATCCGGGATGCCCGCGTAGTCCGCCTTGAACGTGCCGGTCGCCCCGGACGTCGTCACCTCGCCGGCCGTGATCGTCAACTGGGGCGCGGGCTTCGGCGTCTTGTTCGCCTTCTCGGCGTCCGCCGCCATCTTGTCGCAGATGTACGGCTTCATCGCGGTCAGGTCGAACTTGCCCTCGCGGCCCTGCTTCTGGTTCTCCGCCGCGAAGTCGGCGACCATCTCCTTGAGCTTCGCGTCCCCGCTGCCGGACTTGCTCGGCGACGACGGCTTGGTGGTGTCCTTCGTCGGTTCCGGCGCGTTCGTGTCGCTGTCCGAGGCCGCCGTGGTCGTCGGCTTCGAGTCGTCACCGGAGAGCAGCACGGCCGCCGTGACACCGCCGCCGACGAGCACCAGCACGCCGACGACGACACCGATGATCAGGCCGGTGTTGCTCTTCTTCGGGGGCGGACCGCCGAACCCGCCGGGCTGGCCGTAGCCCTGGGGCTGGCCGTAGGGGTTCTGCTGCTGCCCGTACGGGCCTTGCTGGCCGTAGGGACCCGGCTGACCCTGCTGCGGGAAGCCACCGCTCGGCGGCCCCTGCTGCCCGTGGCCGGGCTGGCCGTACGGGCCCTGGGGCTGCTGGCCGTAGCCCGGCTGGGGCTGCTGCTGCCCGTACCCCGGCGGCGGCTGCTGGCCGTAGCCGGGCTGCTGCGGGCCCGGGCCTTGAGGCTGCTGGCCGTGGGGCCCGGGCTGCTGCGGCGGGTAGGTCATCGGAAATCCCCCGAAACTGAAGTGCTGAACCCGATCACTTGGTCGGGATCGGCGGAACTGAGAAGTCAGGCAGCTTGATGTCCTTGGCGAGCGTGCAGAACTTCCAGTCGCCCGACTCCTTCTTGAACTTCACCGTGGTGTCGAAGCTCTTGGACTCGGTGCCGATCGTCACGGTCGTGGACACGCCGACGTCCGCGGTGTCGCCGTTGACCTTGACGTCCTTGACGTTGACCTTCGGCGCCGGCATCTTCTTGAGCTCCTCGGCCAGCTTGCGCTGCTCCGGGGTGAGCTTCTTCTCCGCCTCCTCGGCCTCCTTGAGGGCGGCGTCGCAGGCCATCGACTTGGCCTTGCTCTCGTTCTTCGCGGCGGCCGCGGCGTAGTACTCCTCGGCGACCTTCTTCACGTCCGCCGCGTCGTCACCGCCGCCCGAGTTGCTCGAACCGGAGTCGGAGGACGAGCTGCTGGAGGAGTTGCCGGAGAGCATCACCGCCGCCGTGACACCGCCGCCGACGAGCACCAGCACGCCGACGATGACGCCGACGATCAGGCCGGTGTTGCTCTTCTTGGGCGGCGGGCCGCCGAAGCCGCCAGGCCCTCCGTAGCCCTGGGGCTGGCCGTACGGCCCCGGTTGCTGACCGTAAGGGCCCGGCTGACCCTGCTGCGGGAAGCCACCGCTCTGCGGGCCCTGCTGGCCGAACGGGTCCTGCTGCGGCTGGCCGTACGGACCGGGCTGCTGGCCGTAACCGGGAGGCGGCTGCTGGCCGTAGCCCGGCTGGGGCTGCTGGCCGTACCCGGGCTGGGGCTGCTGGCCGTAACCCGGCTGCTGCGGCGGCTGCTGCCCGTACGGTCCACCGGGCGGCGGCTGCTGCCCGTAGGGCCCGGGCTGCTGCGGCGGGTAGGTCATCGAAACTCCCCCGATGCGGATGAGGTGATCTTTCGCTGGACATTGTGGTGCTTCGCCCGACAACTCGCGGGCGAATGGTGCCTATCGACACGCACGAGTGGTTATGCACACGGCCTTGAGTTGCGATCCGGCCGCGCGAAGGTCGCGTCTGATAACGATTGTGGCAACTCCACCGGTAATCGAGCGCGATGCTCTGCGCTGTCGGGGTGGTGCGCCGGTCGCGTCGGTGGAACCACCCGGTTGGCCGCACGCCCTCCGGACGCACCGGAGGCCCGCTCGAGCGGGGCCTCCGCCGGTCACGAACGGAGTGGGTTGCGGTGCGTGACCACCGATCGGATCAATCTCTCGTCCACCTGGTGGGAACCTGGTGGATTGCCGCCCGTCACCGGGCTGCGAGCCGCACCAGGGGTGTCCAGGGGCGTCCGAGGGTGGTCGCGGACAGTGGGAACCGGGCGCCCGCCCTGGTGCTCCCATGACCCTCTCCTCGGGCTTCTCGCAGGTCGTCTGGCGTGTCGCGGTGCGAAACGCCGGTCGTGCCTTCTGGGACGCACCGTAGCCGGTGGGCGGTCGCGCCGGACACCGAGATGGACTAGTTGACCTCTCTTGGAGGCCTTGCCGTTGCGTCACACGAGCGAAGATGATGTTGTGAGTACCCCATTTTGTCGGTGATCGCCGGTACCGTAATCGGTACGAACACGGGAGGAGGGTGCCGACATGCAGCACGGTCATCCCGGCAGCCAACCCGATGAGGGTGGCGAGCTGAACCAGGGCAACAATTCTGCTGAGCTGACTGCGCAGATCAGGTTCCTCGAGGACGAGATCGCGTCGTTGCGTCGCAAGCTGACCGAGTCGCCGCGGCACACGCGGTTGCTCGAGCAGCGCTTGGCTGAGGCGACAGAGCGCGTCAGCCAGCTGACCGAGCGAAACACGAAGCTCATAGACACCCTCCGCGAAGCACGAAGCCAGCTGCTCGCGCTGCGTGAGGAAGTCGACCGGCTGGCGCAACCGCCCAGCGGGTACGGCGTCTTCATGGCGCGGTACGACGACGGAACCGTGGACGTCTTCACCTCGGGCCGGAGGATGCGCGTCGCCGTGTCCCCGGCGGTCGAACCGGAGAAGATCGCCTACGGGCAGTCCGTGCGCCTCAACGAGGCGCTCACGGTCGTCGAGGCCGGCGGATTCGAGCGATCCGGTGAGGTCTGCGCACTGCGGGAGGTGCTGACCGACGACGACGGTTCGGACACCATCGCGCGGGCGCTGGTCGTGGGGCACGCGGACGAGGAGAGGGTGGTCTGGCTCGCCCAGCCGCTGCTCGACGCGCCGCTCAAGCCCGGCGACTCGTTGCTGGTCGATTCGAAGGCGGGTTTCGCCTACGAACGGGTCCCCAAGGCCGAGGTCGAGGACCTCGTGCTCGAGGAGGTCCCGGACATCGACTACAACGACATCGGTGGCCTCTCCAGGCAGATCGAGCAGATCCGCGACGCCGTGGAGCTGCCGTTCCTGCACGCCGACCTCTTCCGCGAGTACGAGCTGCGTCCGCCCAAGGGCGTGCTGCTCTACGGCCCTCCCGGCTGCGGCAAGACGCTCATCGCCAAGGCGGTGGCGAACTCGCTGGCCAAGAAGGTGCGGGAGATCCGCGGCGAGACCGACAAACAGGCCAAGTCGTACTTCCTCAACATCAAGGGCCCCGAGCTCCTCAACAAGTTCGTCGGTGAGACCGAGCGGCACATCCGCCTGATCTTCCAGCGGGCTCGTGAGAAGGCGTCCGACGGCACCCCGGTGATCGTGTTCTTCGACGAGATGGACTCGATCTTCCGCACCCGTGGTTCGGGTGTGTCGTCCGACGTCGAGACGACGATCGTGCCCCAGCTCCTCGCCGAGATCGACGGCGTCGAGGGCCTGGAGAACGTCATCGTCATCGGCGCCTCCAACCGCGAGGACATGATCGACCCGGCGATCCTGAGGCCCGGCCGCCTCGACGTGAAGATCAAGATCGAGCGACCGGACGCCGAGGGCGCGAAGGACATCTTCAACAAGTACCTGACGCCCAACCTCCCGCTGCACGCCGACGACCTCGCCGAGTTCGGCGGGGACCCGAAGGCCTGCATCGAGGGCATGGTGCAGCACACCGTGGAGCGCATGTACGAGGAGTCCGAGGACAACCGGTTCCTGGAGGTCACCTACGCCAACGGTGACAAGGAGGTCCTGTACTTCCGGGACTTCAACTCCGGCGCCATGATCCAGAACATCGTCGACAGGGCCAAGAAGGCGGCGATCAAGTCGCTGCTGGACACCAAGCAGCCCGGACTCTCCGTCCGGCACCTGCAGGCGGCCATCCTCGACGAGTTCGCCGAGAACGAGGACCTGCCGAACACGACGAACCCGGACGACTGGGCTCGCATCTCGGGCAAGAAGGGCGAGCGGATCGTCTACATCCGCACGCTCGTCACCGGGAAGAACCAGGACGCCGGCCGCGCGATCGACACGGCCACGAACACCGGCACGTACCTGTAGGACAGCAGTCCGAAAACCGCCCCGGCCGCACTTCGCGGCCGGGGCGGTTTTCGCGTTTCCACCTACCCGCGCGGTGACCGCCTGCCTAGACTTCCCGTTCGGGGGGAAACATGAGGAACACCGGGTACTTGCTGGGAATCCTGGGAGTCGTCACCGCGCTGACGTGGGCCCACGACGAGGCGGACCCGCTCGTCGTCGCGGGAACGCCCGTACCGCTGTCGATCGAGTCGATGCGGGTCATCGCGGACGACCGCTGTGAACGGCCGCCCGGATACCGGTTCGGGACGCTGCAGAGGTTGCGGGACAGCGTCGTGGAGGCGGGGGTCACCGCCGACCAGATGATCGTCTGCACCTTCCACGGCGACGGGTTCACCATGACGAAGGGTGAAGCCGGCCCGCCCGGTGCCAGGTACGTCGCCGGACGCATGGGCCTGGTCTGGGACGACGAGAGCGTGGAGGTCGGCCGGATCGCTCCCGAGGTCGCCGTCCTCGAGTTCGTGCTGCCGAGCGGCAACGTCGTCAAAGCCGAGCTCTACGGAGAGGTTTTCGTCTGCCGCGTGCAGGAGAAGATCACCGCGGTGCGCATCCGGGCGTACGACGCGGGTGGCCGGCTCCTGCGCGACGAAGTGATCTAGTGCGGCACTAGCGGACCAGGCCCGACTCGTAGGCCGCGATCACCAGCTGGGCGCGGTCGCGGGCGTGCAGCTTCGCCAACAGGTTCCCGATGTGCGTCTTCACCGTGCCGGTGCTGACGTGCAGCTCGGCCATGATCTCCGCGTTGGACCGACCGCGCGCGATCAGCAGCAGGACCTCGCGCTCCCGCTCGGTGATCCGCTCCAGCCCGCGCACAGCGGGGGCCGCCGGTTGCCGGACGAACTCTCCGATCAACCGCCGGGTCACCGTCGGCGACAGCAGCGACTCGCCCGACGCCACCACCCGGATCGCCGCCAGCAGCTCGGCGGGCGGCGTGTCCTTCAGCAGGAACCCGGACGCCCCCGCCCGCAACGCCCCGAAGACGTACTCGTCCAGGTCGAACGTCGTCAGCACGAGCACGCGCGGGCCGTCCAGCTGCCGCGTGGCCTCGATGCCGTCCATCTCGGGCATGCGGATGTCCATCAGCACGACGTCGGGCTTCAGTTCCGCGGCCAGCGCGACCGCTTCGGCACCCGTGCCCGCTTCGCCCACCACGCTCAGGTCCGGTTCGTGGTCCACCAGCATCCGGAAGCTCGCGCGCAGCAACGCCTGGTCGTCCGCGATCAGCACGGTGGTCATCGGACCGGCAGCTCCGCGACGACCCGGAAACCGCCGCCGTCACCAGGGCCCGCGCTGAACGTGCCGCCGTACACCGCCACGCGTTCGCGCATGCCGATCAGGCCGTGTCCCACTCCGAGCTCCTTCACCCCAGGACCGTCGTCCGCGACCTCCACGCGGACGGCTTCCGTCGTCACCTCTACCAGAACCGTGCACGCCGCGGGGGCCGCGTGCTTCACCACGTTGGTCAGCGCCTCCTGCGCGATCCGGTAGACGGACAGTCCGATCCCTTCCGGCACAACGGCTTCCCCGCGCACGTCCAGCGTCACGCGCACCCCGGCGAGCGACGCGCGGTCGGCCAGGTCCACCAGACCGCCGAGGCCGGGGGAGGGGGCGAGGTCGGCGTCGGAACGCAGCACGCCCAAGAGCCCACGCATCTCCGTGAGGGCCGCACGGCTCGTTTCGGAGATGACCTGCAACGCCTCGTAGGCGTGCTCGGGTGAACGCACGTGCGCGGCGTTCCCGGCCTGCACGGCGATCAGGGAGAGGTTGTGCGCCACGACGTCGTGGAGTTCGCGGGCGATGCGGAGGCGTTCGTCGGCGAGGGCCTGTTCGGCGGCTTGAGCGGTCTCGCGTTCGAGCATCGAACGGCGCAACCGGGTCGTGTAGCCGATCGCCCACACCGATCCCAGCGCGGCGACGGCGACGAGCACGCTCTCCACCTCGCCGCCAGAGAGCCCCGCGGTCACGAAGATCGTCGCCACCAGCGCCGCCAGCGACCACGTGCGGTCGCGGTCGACCGCCACCGTGTACAGCGCGAAGCAGACGGCTCCCACCGGCGCACCGAGCGCGATGACCGGCAGCACCTGGGTCATGACCACCAGCGCCGTCGCGACGAGCGTCACGGCCAGCGCGGTCACGGGCCACCACCGCCGGACCGCGACGGGCACCGCGACCAGCCCGGCCAGCGGCACCGCGACGAACGGCGACGCGTGGTCGTAGGGCTCCAGCATCGCGTAGGCGACGAGGACCCAGATCACCAGCGCGGCCGTGGCGTCGACCAGGTAGAGGTGCAGTCTCGCGATCACGAAACGCACCGTATCGACCGCGGCGGCGCGTCACCTCGGACCACGGTCCGATTCCCGGGATCGGAGCACGGGCCGATCCGCGCGAGCCTCGAAGCCACCACGCTCTTCCGCATGATCGAGGTGCGGAACCTGACGAAGAGATACGGGGACACCAAGGCGGTCGACGACCTGTCGTTCACCGTCCACCCCGGACTGGTGACGGGCTTCCTCGGCCCGAACGGCGCCGGGAAGTCCACGACGATGCGGATGATCCTCGGCCTGGACCGGCCGGCCAGCGGCGAGGCGTTGATCAACGGCCGCCGCTACGCGACGCTCGGCCACCCGTTGCGGCACGTCGGCGCGTTGCTCGACCCGGCGGCGGTGCACCAGGGACGCAGGGCGCTCGACCACCTCCGCTGGATCGCCGCGAGCAACGGCATCGGACAGCGGCGCGCCGTCGAGCTGGTGGAGCAGGTCGGCCTGGGAGGCGTGCGGCACAAGCGGATCGGCAAGTTGTCGCTCGGCATGAAGCAACGGCTCGGCGTCGCGGCCGCGTTGCTCGGCGACCCCGAGGTGCTGATGTTCGACGAACCGGTCAACGGCCTCGACCCCGAGGGCGTCCGGTGGATCCGCGACCTCATGCGCGGACTCGCCGACGAAGGCCGCACGGTCTTCGTCTCCAGTCACCTGATGAGCGAGATGGCGCTGACCGCCGACCACGTCGTGATCGTCGCAAGAGGACAGCTGGTCGCCGAGACGCCGATGGAGTCGTTGACCCGCAACGGTTCCCTGGAGGACGCCTACCTCGATCTCACCTCCGGGAGGGGACTGTGAAGAACGCGCTCGCCGCCGAGTGGCTGAAGCTGCGGACCGTCCGGGCGCCCAAGGCGCTCGCCGGGACCATCGGCCTGATGGTGCTCGCCGGAGCGTTGCTGTCGTGGCTGATGGTCCGGGACTACGACACGTCTCCGGCCGCCGAGCAGGCGAAGTTCGCCTCCGCCGACGCCACCGTGGTGATCACGCCGGTGATCCAGTTCCTGGTCGCCGCGCTCGGCGCCCTGGTCGCCACCTCCGACCCGCGGCTCACCGCGCTGACCGCCGTGCCGGTCCGGTTGCGCTTGCTGGCGGCGAAAACCGTGCTCGTCGCCGCCGCGGCCGTGGTGCTCGGCACGGTCGCGCTGGCCGCGAGCGTCGGCGCCGGCTGGGTGATCATGGGGGACCGGCCGCCGCCGATCGCGCCGTGGGACGGCCTGGGCGACGTGCTGCCGTGGCAGGGCGCCGCCGTGCTGTCGATCTTGGTGACAGGTCTGGCCGGTCTCGGGATCGGGCTCGCGGTGCGGTCCACGGCCGTCACGATCGTGGTCGTCGGCGTGCTGCTGTGGGGGCTGCCCGCCATCACGCCGATGCTGCCGGACCCGTGGAACGTCGACGTGTCCGCGGTGATGGTGCCCTACCTGGTGTGGGAGGTCGCGGGCGTGATCGAGGACGCTCCGCTGAGCCCGTTGGCCGCCGCCGCATGTTTGGTGATCTACGCACTGGTGACCCTGAGTACCGGAACTGTGACTCTTCTGCGACGAGACGCTTGACTCGCTCTTTAGGCGGCCCTATGGTCATCTATACCTTTAATCGGTAAGGAAACTTACCTAACTAACTCCGCCGCCGCAGTCCCGAGAGGAGACGCTGAATGTCCTGGCAGAAGTCTGTGGTGGCGCTCGCCGCGGCAGTGGTGCTCCCGTTGACCGGTGCGATGGCGGGCAGTTCCGTCGCTGCCGCACCCGAGGGCGACAACTTCGCCGCTGCCGCGCTGCCGCCGGGTTCGCCCGCGGCGGTCAACGGGCAGCTCAAGGTGTGCGGCGTCAAGCTGTGCAACAAGAACGGCAAGCAGATCCAGCTGCGCGGCATGAGCACGCACGGCATCCAGTGGTACTCCCAGTGCGTGAAGACCGCGTCCCTGGACGCGCTCGCCAACGACTGGAAGGCGGACGTCCTCCGCATCTCGATGTACATCCAGGAAGGTGGCTACGAGTCGAACCCTCGTAAGTTCACCGACATGGTGCACGGCTACATCGAGGAGGCCACGAAGCGCGGCATGTACGCGCTGGTCGACTGGCACCAGCTCTCGCCGGGCGACCCGAACCACAACACCGCGCGCGCCAAGACCTTCTTCAAGGAGATCGCGCAGCGGCACAAGGACAAGACGAACATCATCTACGACATCGCCAACGAGCCCAACGGCGTGACGTGGGCGCGGGTCAAGACCTACGCGGAGGCCGTCATCCCGACGATCCGCGCCGAGGACCCGGACAGCCTCGTGCTCGTGGGCACGCACGGCTGGTCGACGTTCGGCCTGTCCGACGGCCGCAACATCAACGAGGTCAGCCAGAACAAGGTCAACGCCTCGAACCTGATGTACACGTTCCACTTCTACGCGAAGGACCACCGCGACTCGTACCTCAACGCGTTGAAGACGGTCTCGAGCCAGGTGCCGGTCTTCGTCACGGAGTTCGGTTCGCAGGAGGCGTCGGGTGACGGCACCAACGACTTCACCATGGCGAACAAGTTCATCCAGTTCATGAAGGACGCCAAGATCTCTTGGACGAACTGGAACTTCTCCGACGACCACCGCACGGGTGCGGTGTTCAAGAGCGGTACGTGCGCCGGCAGCAGCTTCGCCGGTGAGGGCCCGTTGAAGGACGCCGGCAAGTGGGTGCGCAACCACATCCGCACGGCCGACGACTTCTGAGCTTTCTGATTGACCGACCCCGGCGGGTCACGTGAACGGCGGTCCTTCGGGGCCGCCGTTTACCGTTGTCGGCATGGCTCAACTCGCGCTCGGTCTCGCGTCCCTCGGTCGTCCCGCGTACATCAACCTCGGGCGTGAGGGCGCGCTACCGGCCGTGCGCGACGTGGAGTCCATGCGCGCGCAGTGCCACCGTGTGCTCGACACGGCCTACGCGTCGGGCATCCGGTGGGTCGACGCCGCCCGGTCGTACGGGCTGTCGGAGGACTTCCTGTCGTCGTGGCTGCCCGGCCACGACGACGTGACGGTCTCCAGCAAGTGGGGTTACGCCTACGTCGCGGACTGGCGGCCGGACGCCGAGGTGCACGAGGTCAAGGAGCACTCGCTCGCCCGCTTCACCCAGCAGTGGCGGGAAACCCGCGCGCTGCTGCCGCGCGTCGACCTCTACCAGGTGCACTCGCTGACGGCCGACAGCCCGTTGTTCACCGACCGCGCGCTGCAGGACGCGATGGTCGCGATCGGGGTGCCGCTGGGGTTCTCGACGTCCGGGCCGCGCCAGGCCGACGCCATCCGCAAAGCCCTGGAGCTCGGCATCTTCTCGTCCGTCCAGTCCACTTGGAACTTGCTGGAGACCTCGGCCGGCGACGCGCTGCGGGAGGCGCACGACGCCGGCCTGCGGGTGATCGTCAAGGAGGGCGTGGCCAACGGACGGCTCGTCGTCACGCCCCCGCAAGCGGTTGCGGCACAGGCTGAAGCGCTCGGCGTCGGGCCGGACGCCGTCGCGCTGGCGGCGATCGCGCGGCAGCCGTTCGTGGACGTCGTGCTGTCCGGCGCGGCGAGTCCGGAGCAGTTGCTGTCCAACCTGGACGCGTTGAAGATCGACGTCGACCTGCCTGATCTCGCCGAACCCGCCGAGCAGTACTGGCAGACCCGCGGGGCCCTCAGCTGGAACTAGTGCGCCGCAACCACTCCTGGCTGATGACCCGGCCATCGGGCACCAGCGCCCAGTCCGGGTCGGCGATCTTGACGCGCAGTTCGGCCAGGTCCATCCAGCCGCCCCAGGCGACCTCCTCCGGCTGGTGCACGAACGGTCCGTCGGTGCGCGTCTCGTAGATCCACGCGTGGTAGCGGGTGAGGCCGTCGACGTAGGTGGTCTGGAAGAGGAACGTGAGCGGCGACTCGACGCCGAGTTCCTCGCGCAGTTCCCGTTTCGCCGCCACCGCCGGGCTCTCGCCCGCGTCGATCACGCCGCCCGCGGTGCAGTCGTAGAGGCCGGGGAACGCGTCCTTGGTGTCGGTGCGCTTGTGCACGTAGACGCGCTCGCCGTCGACGGACCTCACGACGATCGTGGCGCAGCCGTGCCACAGGTTCTCGGCGCGCATCCGTTCGCGCGTCACCTCGCCGATGGCGTTCGCGTCCTCGTCGTAGAGGGTGATCATCCCGGTGTCCTCCTGTGGTCGTACGCGAGCTTGCTACCCCAGTCCGACGCCCGCTGATCGCCATTCTTCCTACCTTCGGGAGCGTCAGACGTCACCGAGGAGGATCTGTGTCCACTTCCCTGCGGCTCGGCGTCGCCGAGTTCCGCGCCCGGCCGGGCCGCGCGTTGCTGCCCGGCGTCGCGCTCGTCGTCGGCGTGGCCTGCCTGCTGGCCGCCCTGGTGCTGAGCGACGCGCTCACCAGGTCGGTCGACGAGGGCGCGCCCCTCACCCCCGCCTCGGTCGGGCACGTGGTGGACGTGCGCAACGTGCAGGGCGGAAGCACGGCGAAACTCGACGACGCCCTGATCACCAAGCTCTCCTCGGTCGGCCGCGCGGTGCCGGTGCAGGTCGCGCAGGCGGACCTGCTGGACGGCAACGGACGTGCGGGGGAGCACCGGGCCGAGGTCAACGTCCAGCAGCCGGACCTCGCGCGCTGGCCGCTGGCAGAGGGCAAGCAGCCCACCGCCGACAACGAGGTCGCCGTCGACAAGATCACCGCGTTCGAGCGCGATCTCCAGCCCGGCGACAAGATCCAGCTCGCCTCCGCCGACGGCAAGCCGTTCGACGTGACGGTCAGCGGGGTGCTGAAGCGCGGCGGGCTCGACTCGCGGCCGGTCCTGGTGGCCGGTCCCGATCTCGCGCGCAAGCTCGACCCGCAGCCCTTCACCAAGGAGGTGTGGGTGCTCGGCGGGTCGCGCGAGGCCGTCACGAGCGCGGCCGGCGCGGCGTACTGGGTCTCGGACCCGCGACCGGACGCCGACAAGATCGGCAACGACCTGACGTTCATCCTGCTGCCCTTCAGCGTGCTGGCACTGGCGACGGCGGTGTTCGTCGCGGCGGCCACGTTCCGGGCGGTCTACGCGCAACGGCAGCGGCAGACGGCGTTGCTGCGGTGCATCGGGGCCCAGCGCGGGCCGTTGGTGCGCCGGAGCCTGCTCGAGGCGTTCGTGACGGGTGCGGCGGCCGGCGTCGGCGGGGCGTTGCTCGGCGGGCCGATGGCGTGGCTGCTCGCGCGGACGTTCGACGCGACCGGGATCTCGGCGCTGTTCGGGGCCGTGGAGCTCAGCCCGGAGCTGTTGCCGTCGCTCGGGTACGTGATCCTCGGTGTCGTCGTCGCCGCGGTGCTGAGCGTGATGGCCGCCGTCCGGCCCGCGATCAACGCTGCCCGTGTGTCGCCGCTTGCCGCTCTTCGGGATGCGGACAACGAGGTGCCGCCACGGTCCGTGCGTCGTCTTCGGCTCGTGTTCGGCATTCTCTTCACCGCTGGTGCCGGGCTGCTCGCGTTGGCCGCCATCGCCGCCAAGGGGACCGCAGGGGCCCCTCTGGCCGTGACGTTCTCCGCGATCGCCGCGGTGACCGGGCTCTTCTGGATCCTCGGGCCCGTGACGGTGCCGTTCATCGCGAGGCTGTTCGGCAAGATCGGCGGCACCCAGTGGAAGCTCGCCGGCGCCGAGGTGCGCCGGATGCCCGCCAGGTCGGCGTCGGTCGCGCTGCCGTTGCTGCTGGCCAGTTCGATGGTGACGTTCTTCCTGGTCCTGCTGGGCGGCGCGCAGGAGATGACGTACTCCTACGCCAACGAGCAGCGGCCCGACGCGACCGTCGTGGACGCGGGGCAGCGGCCGTTGCCGGAGATCCCCGCGCAGCCCGGCGTCGAGGCCTCGGTGGCGCTGCACAAGATCGACGACGGCGTCTCGGGCGCCGATCCCGCGCAGTTCAACGCGTGGCTGAAGGCGCAGGACGCCACCGGCGCCGGGCAGCTGGCGGAGGGCGTCGCGCTCGCGCCGGACTGGTTCGACCGGCCGTTCGTCGAGGCGAACGGCAAGCAGTACAAGGTCGTGGGCTCGATCCCGGGGCGCCTCACCGGGTACACGTCGATCGTCGGCGGCGTCACGTCCGGTCCCGCCGAGAAGGTGCTGGTCGCGTTGAAGCCCGGCGTCGACCCCGCCGAGTTCCGGGCGGGCATGCAGGCCGCCCTGCCCGCCAATCCGACCGTGATCGTCGAGACGGACGCGGACGAGCGCGCCGAGGCCGAGCGGTACATGCACCTCGGCACCGTGCTGATGATGGTGCTGCTCGGGCTGTCCGTGGCGGTCGCCGTGACCGGTATCGGGACGGCGCTGACGATCTCGGTCCAGGAACGCCGCAAGGAGCTCGCGCTGCGCCGCGCCTTGGGCGTCACTCAGGGCGGACTACAGGGCGGAGTCATCGCTGAAGCGATCATGTTGGCCCTCGTGGGCGTGATCGGCGGCGGTGTGCTCGGGTTCGCGTACGCCCAGATCGCGATTCTTTCGGTCGGCATCGACATGTCGCTGCCAGGTCTGAAGGTCGTGTTGCCGCTGGTCATCGGCGCGCTGGCGGTCGTCCTGCTCGCCGTGATCGCCGCCTTCGGCCCTTCTCGCGGCGCTTCGAGGATCCGGCCTGCCGCCGGATTGGCGTCCGGGTGAATAGGGCGAGGGGAGCTGTGTTCGTCTGCCGCTCCTTCGGAGACGGCGGCGAGGTCGCCTGGTAGCCGGTCGTCCGCCTGACTCCTTCTTCCTGGACAGGGCTTCGCCGAATCCAGGAAGAAGGGGTGACCGGACGACCTGCGCGACCTCGCAAGAGCCACGTTCAAGCGGCAATCACCACAACGCCGGGCCTAGGTCGTAGGGTGTGGGCTATGCGGCGGATCATGGGAACCGAGGTCGAGTACGGCATCGCGGTGCCGGGCGACGCGACCGCGAACCCGGTGCTCACTTCTACACAGGTGGTTCTTGCGTACGCGGCGGCGGCGGACATACCGCGCGCCAGGCGGGCGCGCTGGGACTACGAGGTGGAATCGCCGTTGCGCGACGCGCGCGGGTTCGACCTGGGCTCGCCCGGTGGGCACCCGGCCGACTCCGACGTCGAGGACCTGGGCGCGGCGAACGTCATCCTCACCAACGGCGCGCGGCTCTACGTCGACCACGCTCACCCCGAGTACTCGGCACCCGAGGTCACCAACGCGCGTGACGCGGTGATCTGGGACAAGGCGGGGGAGCGGGTGATGGAGGAGGCCGCGATCAAGGCGGCGTCCGTGCCCGGCCAGCCCCGCCTGCAGCTCTACAAGAACAACGTCGACGGCAAGGGCGCGTCGTACGGCACGCACGAGAACTACCTGATGCAGCGCTCGACGCCGTTCACGGCCGTCATCGCGGGCCTCACGCCGTTCTTCGCGTCGCGCCAGGTCGTGACCGGGTCCGGCCGCGTGGGCATCGGGCAGTCCGGTGAGGAAGCCGGCTACCAGCTCTCGCAGCGCTCGGACTACATCGAGGTCGAGGTCGGCCTCGAGACGACGTTGAAGCGCGGCATCATCAACACGCGCGACGAGCCGCACGCGGACGCGGACAAGTACCGCCGCCTGCACGTCATCATCGGTGACGCGAACCTGGCCGAGTACTCGACGTTCCTCAAGGTCGGCACCACCTCGCTGGTGCTCGACATGATCGAGGCCGGGCAGCGGTTCGACGACCTGCGCATGGTCGACCCGGTGCGCGCGGTGCACCAGATCAGCCACGACCCGACGTTGAAGACCAAGGTCGAGATGACCGGCGGACGTAAGTTCACCGGCCTCGACGTGCAGTTCGCCTACCACGAGCGCGCGACCGCGTTCGTCGAGAAGGAGGGCGTCGGCGACCGCGACGTCCTGCGGATCTGGGGCGAGGTGCTCGACGCGCTGGCCCGTGACCCGTCCGAGTGCGCGGACCGGCTCGACTGGGTCGCCAAGCTGCGGCTGCTCGAGGGCTACCGGCAGCGCGACGGCCTGGAGTGGGGCGCGGCCCGGCTCAACCTGGTCGACCTGCAGTACTCCGACGTGCGCCTCGACAAGGGCCTCTACAACCGTCTCGTCGCGCGTGGCTCGATGAAGCGGCTCGTGAGCGAGGAAGAGGTCCGTGCGGCCATCACCACGCCGCCCGAGGACACGCGTGCGTACTTCCGCGGCCGGTGCCTGGAGCGTTACCCGACCTCTGTGGCGGCCGCGTCGTGGGACTCCGTGATCTTTGATCTCGGTCGAGAATCCCTCGTGCGAATTCCGACGCTCGAGCCCCTTCGCGGGACGAAAGCGCACGTCGGAGCCCTCCTTGAGGCCTCTGACACCGCCGAGCAACTGGTGGACGCGCTGACTCGCGGGTGATCGTCTACCCGAGTGGCTCAGGATTTTTGTCGGTGCCGCTGGGTAGTGTTCTTGTCAGGCGAGTCAGTGGGAGGCCGAGATGTCCCAGGAACAGAAGCAGCGCCAGGGCGGTGGCGACGGCGACGACGGCGCGGACGACGCCGCCGGAGCCGGTCAGGAACGTCGCGAGAAGCTCGGCGAGGACGTGGACGCGATCCTCGACGAGATCGACGACGTGCTGGAGGAGAACGCGGAGGACTTCGTCCGCGCCTACGTGCAAAAGGGCGGTCAGTAGGCCTTCGGGGGCCTGCGGACCACCTCGGGGACGGGAGAACAACCAACACATGGACAACAGCTCGACCGGGCGTTACCCGGCCGCGGCGCTGCCCTCGGCGTACCTCACGCCAGGCTCGTCGTCGTTCACGGACTTCCTGCGGGCCCAGGCACCCGACATGCTGCCCAGCGCCCGGAAGCTCCCGGAGGGGACCGTCCAGGCCCCACACGGGACGACGATCGTCGCGGCCACCTACAAGGGTGGTGTCGTGATCGCCGGCGACCGGCGCGCGACGATGGGCAACGTGATCGCCCAGCGCGACATGAAGAAGGTCTTCGTCACCGACGACCACTCGGCCGTCGGCATCGCGGGCACCGCGGGCATCGCGATCGAGATCGTGCGCCTGTACACGGTGGAGCTGCGCCACTACGAGAAGATCGAGGGCGTACCCCTGTCGCTCGACGGCAAGGCGAACCGCCTGTCGGCCATGATCAGGGGCAACCTCGACGCCGCCATGGCGGGCCTCGCCGTGGTGCCTCTCTTCGCGGGCTATGACACCTCGGCCACGGACCCGGAACGCGCGGGCCGCATCGTGTCCTACGACGTCACCGGCGGCCGTTACGAGGAGTCGCAGGGCTACCAGGCCGTGGGCTCGGGCTCGCTCTTCGCCAAGTCGGCCCTGAAGAAGCTCTACGACCCGGACGCCGACGCCGACGCGGCCATCCGCTCCGTCGTCGAGGCGCTCTACGACGCGGCCGACGACGACTCGGCCACCGGAGGCCCGGACCCGGTCCGCCGCCTCTACCCGGTCGTGGTCACCATCAACGGCGCCGACGGTGCCGTAGAGGTGCCGGAATCCCAGGTGGCCACGGTCGCCGACGCGGTCGTCGAAGGCCGCCGAGCACGTCCCGCAGGCTGAGTCCCCCACACGTTCGACGTCAGGAGCACCACCCATGACGATGCCGCTGTACGCATCGGCAGAGCAGGTGATGCGCGACCGCTCCGAGTACGCCCGCAAGGGCATCGCCAGGGGTCGCAGCGTCATCGTGCTGAAGTACGCCGACGGGATTCTGTTCGTCGCGGAAAACCCGTCCAGCACCCTGCACAAGGTGTCGGAGATCTACGACCGCATCGGCTTCGCCGCCGTGGGCCGCTACAGCGAGTTCGAGAACCTGCGCCAGGCGGGCATCCGCTTCGCCGACGTGCGCGGGTACCAGAACGACCCGCGCGACGTGACCTCGCGTTCGCTGGCCAACGTCTACGCGACCACGCTGGGCACCTACTTCACCGAACAGATCAAGCCCTTCGAGGTGGAGATCTGCGTGGCCGAGGTCGGGGATTCGTCCTCGACCGACACGTTGTACCGGTTGACGTACGACGGGTCCATTGTGGACGAGCCTCAGTACATCGTGATGGGTGGCACCGTCGATGCCGCCAACACGGCGTTGAAGGAGGCCTTCGCTGACGGGCTTTCGTTGGCTGAGGCTGTTCCCCTGGCCGTTCGGGCTCTGTCGGCCGGGTCGCCTTCTACCGGGAGCGGGTCGGCCGAGTTGCTGCCTGCTGCCAAGTTGGAGGTGGCGGTGTTGGAGCGGGCTCGGCCTCGGCGGGCGTTCCGGCGGATCGCCGGTGCGGCTTTGGACGCTTTGATGCCTGCTGTGGAGAAGGATGGCAAGGCGGTTGAGGATGTCGAGCTGCCGCCGGACTCGTCTGACGACTCGTCCAAGTAACCGGTTGTGAGCTTTGGCCCCTGGGAGTTTGGCTCCTGGGGGCCTTTTGCTTTGGTCACCTTGCGTAGGTGGTTGCGTTGGGGCACAAAGAATTGAGACGAGCTTTGGTTTCGTCATCGCCGCTTCGCGACGATAGGGATTGGGGCTTGACTTCGGGGCCCTTGCGAGGCGCTGGCCGGCCGGAAAGGCCGGGCTGAAAAGCGCCCGGCCGAGCCACGAGTGGTAGCACCTCGCACCCAAAGTCAAGCCCCAATCCCACGCGTACGTGGCTGGGTTTGTGCGGGCACGTCACCTCACCCGCTTCACGTGTGGCCTGAGAGGGACGGCTCGCCTTCGGCATTGCGTAGCTCGGGTGCGCGTTGAGCCAAGAAACTCAAGGACGCCTCGCCTTCGGCGTTGCCGTTGGGTCGCGGGGGCCGAAACCCGAGGGGACCCCTGCGTCAGCCTGCGCAGGCGACCAGGAGAGCGGCCAGTTCCTTCGGCTTGCTCAGGGCGGCGCAGTGGCCCGCGGCCAGTTCCACCGGCGTGACTCCCGGCAGGCGGTCTGCCACCACCTTGCGCATGAAGGTCGGCGTGAAGAAGCGGTCCTCGGTGCACAGCACGAAGTGCGTCGGTACCTGCGGTAGTGCGTCCAGCGGCCACGGGATGCCCATGGCGGCTTCGGACATGCCGCGTTCTCGCTTTTGGGCCTCTGCCACCAGGTCTGGTGGGACGTCGTGGAAGAACTGGTCGTCCAGGCCCGAGTCCTCGTAGCCCGTGTTTGTCCACCAGTCGTTGGGCGTTTCGCCCACGGCGGGGACCATTCCCGTCACGTAGATCAGCGGGGCGTTGAGGCGTGCTGCTGCCAGGGGCGCCACCAGGCCCCCGAAGGAGTGGCCTACTACGACCACGCCCTCTGTGGACGGCAGGGCCTCGATCAGGGTGGTTGCCCAGTCGGTCAGGGTGGTGGTGTCGTCCTCGATCGGGAGGTCCGGGGCTACCGCGGTGTGGCCCTGGGCCTGGAGTTCGTGCGCTACCAGGTGCCAGGACCAACCCACGTCGCCGCCTCCGTGCGCTATGGCGAAGGTGGTCATGCCGCCGAGCTTATTCGCGGCGTTCGATTGGCAGGCGGGATCTGGTGAAGAGGGCCGCGCCCAGCATGGCCACGGCGGGGACCACCAGGACCGAGATCGCCAGCGTGGGCCACGGGATGGTCAACGGGTTGAGGTCTGGTTTGGGCCAGATGTTCTGGTAGCCCTGGTTGAGTGCGGCCAGCAGGGCCAGGGCCGAGGCTGTTCCCGCTGTGGTGCCGAGGAGGCCGCCCAGGCCCGCGATCACTCCGGCTTGGCTCAGGGACAGGAGTTTGCGGAGGGTGGGGGTGGCGCCCACTGCGGCCAGGGTGGTGAGGTCTCGGCGGCCGTCTGCTGCTGCCAGGCCGGTGGCCAGTGCGGCTGCCGCGAGGGTGATGACGCCCGCCACCAGGCCCAGGACGGTGAGGGCCTGTTGGACGTCGGACTCTGTCGGGCGGGTGACCGTCACCTCGTACTCGCCGCCCAGGGCTGCGGTCAGGGCCTCCTGTTCGGACTCCGTGGGCATGCGGGTTGTGGTGGCGTACATGGTGAACGTTGTGACGTTGTAGCCCAACGCGCGTGCGGTTTCTTCGGTCATCACGGCTAGAGGGGCGCCATTGGCCGGTGTTGCGAAGGCTGGGGCCTCGGTGGTGGTGGCGTTCGTGCCGGTGGCCAGGAGGGTTTTGTCGTTGTCCACCAACGATGGGTTGTTGATGACGATTTTGCCGTCGCGCAGGGCTGCGGAGGCTGCTGAGGCTTCGGCGGGCGTCAGGTTGAGGAGCGATTGGACGGACGTCGGTGGCGCCACGACCAGGAAGCCTTCCGAGGTGGTGTAGATGCCGAAGTAGCGGTGGGTTCTGCCCACGCCGGTGCAGCGGGCGTCGGCCAGAGCCTGTTGCTGTTCGGCGTCTGTCGGGTCTCGGTGGAGGACGTCCAAGGTGTACGGGCATTCGCGGGCCGGTGGTGGGCGCAGGTGGGCGAAGCACGGGCCGCCGTCGCACGAGAGGAGTTTGAGTTCGTGGGTTTCGGCTGTGGGCATGGTGTTGCGGAGCGCGGCGAAGACTGACTCGGGGATGGGGGTCGTGGTGGATTTCGTGAGGTCGTCGAGGCGGTAGACGGTCACGTCGCCCATGGCGCCCGCTACCTGGGAGGCCTCCTGCTGGGCTTGGGAGGTGAGCATGACGCTCACGGCCACCGCGCCGATCACGGCGGCCATCACCGCGGAGATCGCCGGGGCCGCTGCGGTGCGGTTGCGGGAGGCGTCGCGCAGGGCGATGCGGAGGGGGACCGGGAGCCAGCGGCCCGCCCGAGCCAGCAGGCCCAGGAGGGACGGGGTGCAGAGGACCAGGCCCACCTCGGTGAGGATCAGCGCGACCAGGATGCCCGGCAGCACCATCGTGATCGCGCAGTAGACGCCGGTGGCCACGCCTGCCGCGATGAGGATCAGGCCCAGCAGCAGCCAGCGGCGGCGCGAGCGGGTGATGCCCCGGCGTCCGGCCAGCGCGGTCACCACGTCCTGGCGGGAGGAGATCCAGGCCGGGACCACGGCGGCGAGGACGCCGGTGACGATCGCCAGCAGGGCGAGGGCGGCCAGGGCCGACGGGTAGAAGCGGTGTGCGGCGAAGCGTTCGGCCAGCAGCCATTCGACCAACGGGCGGGCGGCGATCGAGGCGAGGACGCCCAGCAGGACGCCGCCCAGCGCGGCCACCGTGCCCATGACCACGCCGTCGGCCAGGACCACTCGGCGGACGTGGGACGGGGAGCCGCCCACGGCCGCGATCAGGGCCAGTTCGCGTTTGCGGCGGCGGGCTCCCACGGCCAGGGCCGAACCCGCCAGCAGGGACATCTCCAGCACGGCCAGGCCCGCGACGAGGATCAGGATGTCGGCGGTCAGCTCGTGCGAGCCGGGGAGTTCCTGGTAGCGCTCGGCACGTGACGGCAGGTTGTGCAGCACCTCGCGGGACAGGACCGCGATGCCGGACTTGTTGAGGTCCTTGACCTTCGACCACGTCAGCGGCGTGGTGGCGAGCCAGGCGCGGTCGGTCGCCTCGAACGTGCCGGGCAGCGCCACGACGGTGGTGTTGTCGAGGCGGGTCGGTTCCTCGATGGCGCCGACGACCTTGAACGTGCGGTCGTCCTCGGTGGTGAGGGTGCCGTCGACCTGGGTGCCGGTGCGGTCCAAAGCCTTGCGGGACAACGCGACCTCGCCGGCCGACGTCGGCGCCCGGCCCTCCAGCAGGGTGATCATGCCGGTGGTGAGGGGGTTGTTCAGGTCGAGCATGCGCACGCCCGCGCGGCCCACGCCGGCGGTGGTGCGGATGTTGACGCCGCCGCGTTCGACCGGCACCAGGTCCGACCCCGGCAGCAGCGTGCGCAGACGGGCCTCGGACGGCTCCTCGCCCTCGCCGTTGCTCTTGGGGATCGCGAAGTCCCTGGTGGGTTCCTGGATCACCGGGCCGCGGTAGGGCCAGCTCACCAACGCCTCGGCGGCGCCCATCCGGAGGTTCGCGTCCTCGGTGGGGGTCGGGTTGGTGGAGTCCTGGACGATCGCCGCGAACGACAGGGCCGCCACCGGGACCGCGATCAGGGCGATCACCAGGGCTGACCGGCCTGCCGAGCGGCGGGCTTCCCGCCGGGCGATGCGCAGTGCTGCGCGCCATCCGCTCACGGTGTGCTCAGCAGTTCTTCTGGCTGGTCGCGGGACGACACGTCGACCACCACGCCGTCGCGCAGGAAGACGACCCGGTCCGCCCAGGCCGCGTGCCGGGCATCGTGGGTGACCAGGACCGCCGCCGCACCGGCGTCCACCTTGGCGCGGAGCAGCCGCAGGACGGTCTCGCCGGTGCGGGAGTCGAGGGCGCCGGTCGGTTCGTCGGCCAGCACCAGGCGGCGTTCGCCGATCAGGGCGCGGGCGATGGCCACCCGTTGCTGCTGGCCGCCGGACATCTCGTCGGGGAACCGGTCGGCGTAGCCGTCGAGGTCCACTTCGGACAGTGCCTTCTCGGCCTGCTGACGGGACTTGCGGACGCCGTCGAGGTCCAGTGGCAGCGCCACGTTCTCGGCGGCGGTCAGGCTGGCGATCAGGTTCAGGTCCTGGAAGACGTAGCCGATCCGCTTGCGGCGCCAGGCCGCGAGTTGCCTGCGGGACAACGACTGCAGGCTGGTCTCGTCGACGAGGACCTCGCCGCTGGTGGGGCTGTCGAGGCCGCCCGCGAGGTTCAGCAGTGTCGACTTGCCAGAGCCCGACGGGCCCATGATCGCCACCAGTTCGCCGGGGGCGACGGTCAGCGAAATGCCGTTGAGGGCGTTGACCTGGGTTTCGCCGGTGCCGTGGACGCGGTGCACGGCGCGGAGTTCTAGGGCGGTCATCTCGGCACCTCGACGTCCGTCGGGACGGGCGCGGGCACGGGGGTGTGGCGCAGGAGGCTCGTCTCGCAGTGGTCGAGCCAGCGGAGTTCGGCCTCGGCCTGGAAGATCATCGCGTCCAGCACGAGCAGCCACGGCAGGTCCGACGGCTGGGTCTTGAGCCGTGTGTACTCCTGCAGCGTGCGCATCGTGGCGGTGCGTTGCGTCATCACGACCTTGGCCACGTCGACGCCCGGCGTGGTGATCGCCAGCGCGAGCTTGATGGCCACCTCGTCGCGCGGACGGTCACCGCGCTGGACGGGCGTCGCGAACCACTTCTTCAGCTCGTCGCGGCCGTGCTCGGTGATTTCGTAGGGGCGCTGGCCCTCGCTCTCCGGCAGGGCGATCACCAGGTCGTCGCGTTCCAGGCGGGACAACGTCGTGTAGACCTGCCCGATGTTCAACGGCCACGTGCCGCCGGTGGCCGAGTCGAAGGCCGCGCGCAGCTGGTAGCCGTACATGGGTCCGCGCTTCAACAGCGCCAGCAGACCGTGTTTGACCGACATACCTACTGAGTATGCATACTGAGTATGTTCCTGGCAACGGTGACCGGCGAAACGCACGTGCGGGCGGGCCTTTCATCAGGAACCCTGGACAGTGCCGGAGACGTCCGGCTGCGGTCAGGTGAACTGGGGGACGTCGTGGTCGACGCCACGGGGAAACGAACTGGGGAAGTGCACTTGCTGGGAGCAACGGGCCGGACCGGTGTCACGCCGGGAGGGCCCGCGGAGATCAGGAGTTACGAACCGGCGGACGAGCCCTCGTGGCTGCGCTGCCGAGTCTTAGGGCTGCTGGAGACGAACTATTACGACGACGTGTGGCAGTCCAAGCGCCGCACGGACCTCGAACTCGTCGCAACGGAAGCCGGTGCGGTGACGGGCATCCTGGACGTGACGGTGCCGGCCGAGGAGGCCACGATCGAGACGGTCGTCGTGCACCCGGACCACCAGGGCGCCGGGATCGCGACGGCGTTGCTGGAGGAGGCGGTACCCCGGCTGGAACGCTGCGGGGTGCGCACGCTCGACGCCTGGATCCTGGAGGACGGGACCGCGCTGGACTGGTTCGCGCGCAACGGGTTCGTGAAGGCCGAGGCGTACCTGCGCCTGCACGCGTCCGCCGACGAGGTCGACACGGCCGTGAGCGCGCGGCACGGCCTGGTGGTGTCCGGCGCCGTGCTGCACGCCCGGATCGAACGGGAAACCGAGATGCGCCAACGATTCGAGCGCGTGCACGTGTGTCGGAGAGTGGTGCGCGCCCTCAAGCCGTGATGCCGGTGAGCCGCGGGATCGTCGCGGTGCGGCCGGCGAGCAGCATCACCAGCGCCTCGATCGGCCCGCTGACCTCGGCGCCCTCGCCGACGGACCACTCGGCGTCGATCGCGACGAGCCGGTGTCCCGCGAGGTGGCGGCGCGCGTGGAACGGGAACCCGATCCGCCAAAGGTCGTCGGCCGAGGTGACGGCGGCCTCGACCGGCATGTGCCGTTCGACGCCCAGCGGCAGTGCGATGTCCTGGGTGTGCACGAGTGTGTCCATCAGGCAGTTCAGCAACGTCTGGCCGGGCGCGAGTCGCTGTGACCCGACGAGGCTGCGCAGGGTCGCGACGATCTCGGCGGTCGGTCTGCGCGCCTCGGCCCGCGCGGTCTGGTCGACCATGCGGTTGAAGCTCCCGCGTGCCCGCACGAACGCGCTGAGAGTGCCGCCGATCCTCATTCGCGGGCCCAGTGTCAGGTGGGCGGCCACCTCGCGGACCGTCCAGCCCGCGCACAACGACGGGTGCGCCCACTGCGCGTCGCTCAAGCCCGCCAGCAGGTCGGCGGTCTGCGCCCGTTCGGAAGCGATGACCTGCCAGATCCGCGTCTCGTCCATGGTCGGCCTCCCGCTTGATTTGGTTCGAGAGACTGACTACTTTAATCAGAGTCTCTGACCAAATGCAACGGGGGTGCGCGCGTGAACATCGGGCTGCTGCTCTTCATCCCGAACCGCGACGTGGAGAACCGCGTCCTGGCGGCGGTCAACGCGGCGGGGTTCGACGTGACGCAGGCCCAGGCACGCGTCCTCATGCGCGTCGACCCGGACGGCACCCGGCTGACGGTGCTCGCGGAGGCGGCCCAGGTGACCAAGCAGACCGCGGGGTTCCTGGTGGACCAGCTGGAGAAGGCCGGGTACGTCGAACGCGTCCCCGACCCGGCGGACGGCCGGGCGCGCCTGGTGAAGGTGACCGCCAAAGCCCTCGACGCCGTGCCCGTCGCGAACGCCGAACTGGCGAAGATCGAGGCGGAGTGGGAGAAACACCTCGGCAAGCGGCGGATGACGCAGCTGCGGGAGGCGCTGGAGATGCTCGGCGAGATCACCGACCCGTACCGCTGAGAACAGCGGCACGGGTCAGGACGACTCAGGAGGCGAGCAGCTCCGACACCCTGGTGCGCACCTCGGGGGAGTCGAGGCCGCGCACCATCACGGTCGTGCGGCGCCGCAGCACGTCGTCCACCTCGGAGGCCCACTCGGTGCGGCGCGCGTGCTCGACCTGCGCCCAGATGTCCGGGCCGTCCGGGTGCACCCGCTCCAGCAGCGCCGGGTTCTCCAGGCCCAGGGCCACGACCTCGTGCGACGTCGTGCCGTAGTGGGTGGCGAGGTGGCGGACCACGTCGTCGGGCAGCGCGTCGTAGGCGTGGCCGAGCACGGAGCCGACGGTGTCCGGCAGCGCCGAGCCGGGCAGCGCGACGCCGTCCAGCGGGCCCTCGAAGGTGCGTCCGAGCTCGGAGTTCACCCGCGCGAGGACGGTGGCGCCGATCTTGCGGAACGTCGTCCACTTGCCGCCGGCCACGCTGATCATGCCGCCGGACCCCGCCGTGATCACGGTCTCGCGCTTGGCGTGCGAGGTGTCGCCGGGGCCACCGGGCAGCACGCGCAGGCCCGCGAACGTGTACGCGATGCGCGAGCGGTCCAGGCCCGTGACGGCCGTGCCCGCCTCGCTCAGGATCTGGTCGATGTCGGCGTCGGTGCAGGCCACCTTCGCCGGGTCGCCGTCGTACGCCTCGTCAGTGGTGCCGAGGAGGAGGTGGCCCTCCCACGGGATCGCGAACGACACGCGCACGTCGTCGACCGGGATCGTCAGCGCGGCCTTCCACTCGGAGTTCTGCTTAAGCACCAGGTGCGAGCCCTTGGACAGGCGGATCGACGGGTCGGCCGCCGGGTCCTCCATGCGCCGCAGCACGTCCAGCCACGGGCCGGTGGCGTTGACGACGACCTTCGCGTCCACTCCGAACTCGCCGAGCGAGTCGCGCAGGTCCACGCCGGTGACCTTCGCGCCGGTCCTGCGCAGGCCCACGACCGAGATGTGGTTGAGCAGCACGGCACCGGCCTCGGCGGCGGCGCGCGCGGCGGTGATCGCCACGCGGCTGTCGTTCATCTGGTGGTCGTAGTACATCGCGGCCCCGCGCAGACCGTCGGCGCGCAGGTCAGGCACCCACTCCACGGCCCTGCGCGCCGACAGCACCTTCCCCATGCCGTCGCCGAAACCCGACAGCGCGGAGTACAACGTGACGCCCGCACCCAGCACGAACCGGCTGTGCGGGCCGCCCTTGTAGACGGGAACGAGGAACGGCAGCGGGCGCACCAGGTGCGGCGCGAGGCGGTCGCCCAGCGCACGGCGTTCCTTGTGGTTCTCGTGCACCATCGGCACCGCCGACGGGCCCATCGCGAGGTAGCGCAGGCCGCCGTGCACGAGCTTGGACGACGCGGACGACGTGGCGCCCGCGAAGTCGCCGCTCTCGACCAGGGCCACCCGCAGGCCGGACCGCGCCGCGGCCCAGGTCGTGGCGATGCCCAGGATGCCGCCGCCGATCACGACGACGTCGAACTTGCCGTGCTGGAGCTCTTCGCGAGCCCGGATCCTCTGAGCTGAGTCAGTCATCGTCCTCGTCCATCCACCCGACGGTCCGCTCGACCGCCTTCTTCCACTTCCGGTAGCCCTTCGCTCGGGCGGCCGGTTCCATCGACGGCTCCCACTCGGCCGCCTTGTGCCAGTTGGCCTTCAGTTCGTCGGTGCTGCTCCAGTAGCCCACCGCGAGGCCGGCCGCGTACGCCGCGCCCAGGCACGTCGTCTCGGCCACGATCGGGCGCACCACCGGCACGTCCAGCACGTCCGACAGGAACTGCATGAGCAGGTTGTTCGCCGTCATGCCGCCGTCGACGCGCAACGTCGTGAGGTCCACACCGCTGTCGGCGTTCATCGCGTCCACGACCTCACGCGTCTGCCACGCCGATGCCTCCAGCACGGCCCGTGCGAGGTGCCCGCGCGAGATGTAACCCGTCAGGCCCGCGATGACCCCACGGGCGTCACTGCGCCAATGCGGCGCGAACAGGCCGGAGAAGGCGGGCACGAAGTACGCGCCACCGTTGTCCTCGACCGTACGCGCGAGGGTCTCGATCTCCGCGGCCGAGCTGATCAGCCCGACCTTGTCGCGGAACCACTGCACCAGCGCGCCCGTGACGGCGACGGCGCCTTCCAGCGCGTACGCGGCGGGCTCGTCGCCGATCTTGTACCCCATGGTGGTGAGCAGGCCGTTCTGGCTGCGCACCGGCTGGTCACCCGTGTTGATCAGCAGGAACGCGCCCGTGCCGTAGGTGCACTTGCCCTCGCCGGGCGCGAAGCAGGTCTGGCCGAACAACGCGGCCTGCTGGTCGCCGAGCGCCGACGCGACGGGCACGCCCTCGTAGGTGCCGTACACCTCGGAGGAGGAACGGATCTCGGGCAGCACGGCGCGTGGCACGTCCATGGCGTCGAGGAGTTCCTGGTCCCAGTCGAGGGTCTCCAGGTTCATCAGCATGGTGCGCGACGCGTTCGTCACGTCGGTGACGTGCCGGCCGGTGAGGTTCCAGATCAGCCAGGTGTCCATGGTGCCGAACAGGACCTCGCCGCGGTCGGCCCGGTCGCGCAGGCCGTCGACGTGGTCGAACAGCCAGCGGAGCTTCGGGCCGGAGAAGTACGTGGCCAGGGGGAGGCCGGAGCGGTCGCGGAACCTGTCCTGGTCGCCGAGTCGCCTGATCAGCGCGTCGGTGCGGGTGTCCTGCCAGACGATGGCGTTGTGCACGGGCTCGCCGGTCTCGCGGTCCCAGACGACCGTGGTCTCGCGCTGGTTGGTGATGCCGAACGCGGCGATGTCGGCGTACGTGAGCGACGCGTGAGAGAGGGCGTCACGCACGACGGCCTGGACGTTCGTCCAGATCTCGGTCGCGTCGTGCTCCACCCAGCCCGGCTTCAGGAAGATCTGCCGGTGTTCGCGCTGGGCGACCGACACGATCCCGCCTGACTGGTCGAACACGATGCACCGGGACGACGTCGTGCCCTGGTCGATCGCAGCGATGTAGCTCACCTGGTCAGCACCTCTCTGTGCCGTTCGACAATGTCGAACGGTGTCAGGTTACTACCAGGAGAGGCCCCCGAGCTCCCTGGAGACGCTGCGAGCTGCCTCACGTACGTAGGAGACGAGCTCCAGGCGTGGGGGCTGGTCGGGGGAGTCGCACAGCCGCTCGACCGGTCCGGAGATGCCGATCGCGCCCACGACGACGCCCTTGCGGTCGCGGATCGGGGCGGCGATCGAGGCCTCGCCCTCGACCAGTTCGTGCAGGTCGTACGCCCAGTCTCGGTCCTTGGCCTCGTGCAGCGCGGACGTGAGATGGTCGCCGTTCAGGGTGTGCCGGGTGTACGGCTGGAGGTCGCTGTTCGGCCAGTCTTCGCTGAACGCGACGAGGGCCTTGCCCAGCGCTGTCGCGTGCCACGGCAGCAACGAGCCGGTGTCGAGGGTCTGCCGGCTGTTGTCCGGCCGGAACACGTGGTGCACCACGAGCACGTGGTTGCCGTGCAGCACGCCGATGCGCACCGCCTCACGCGCGCGCATCGCGAGCGTGTCCGACCAGTTCAACGCCTTGGCGCGCAGCTCGTTGCCGTCCAGGTAGCTCGTGCCGATCTGGAACAGCGCGGCCCCCAGGCGGTACTTGCCGCCCTCGACCTCCTGCTCGACGAACCCGACCTCCTGCAACGTGCGCAGGATGCCGTGGACCGTCGGTTTCGCGAGGTCGAGGGCGCGGGCGATCTCGCCGACGCTCAGCTGGTGCGCGCCGCCGTGCGCGAGCAGCTTCAGGACCTCCGCGGCTCGCTGAATGGACTGAATGGGTCCGGGCACGCACCCCACTCTAGCTGCGCACGTTCGACAATGTCGAACACTCAGGGGCGATAGATGCCCAGAGCGGCCGGACGGGAGCGGAACTTGAAGTGGTTGGCCCGCTCGCGCACCTCGCCGTCGGTCGCGATCGAGATGGGCGGCCCGTGCACCTCGACGTTGAGCGAGGCCAGTTCGAGGTGCGTGTACATGCGGGAGTGCTCCAGCGCCCCGAGCAGGGCGCCGATGAAGAACCGGGTCCGCGAGTACCTGCGGTCCGCCCGGACGTACCGGACGTCGAGCAGGCCGTCGTCCAGGCGCGGGCGCATGGTCGGCGCGAAGCCCTTCGGCCGGTACGGGCCGTTGCCCACGAACAGCATCCAGACCAGGTGCTTGTCGCCGTCGATGGTCATCTTCAGCGGCTTGGCGCGTTGCAGGACGCGGAACATCGCGATCGCCGCCGCCGGCCACTTGCCCCAGCGCTTCTCGAGCTTCTCGCGGATGCGCACCATGTCGGGGTAGCCGCCGAGCGAGGCCGTGTTGACGAACCACTGGTCGTTGACCTGTGCGAGGTCGACCCGCACGCCCACGCCGTCGCCGACCGCCTGCGCCGTGTCGTGCAGGCCGGTGATGCCGACGTCGCGGGCGAAGTGGTTCAGCGTGCCGGAGGGGATGAGGACCATCGGCAGGTCGCGTTCGGCGGCGGCCGCGGCCACGGCGGCCACCGTGCCGTCACCACCGGCGACGCCGAGCGCTTTCGCGTCGGGCAGGTCGTCGAGGTCCGCGACCGACACGATCTGCGCCTTCGGCCACTCCTCGGTGATCTGCGGCGTCGGGTCCGGGCCGATGCCGGAGTTCGGGTTTACGACGACGACCAGCCCGTCGCCCTCCTGCAACGACGTCAGGTCGGCGTGTTCGTAGGCCGACGCGGGCTCGTTCAACCCGAGCGGCCACCACCGTCGGGTCAGGTACGCCGCGCCGACACCCACGGCCGCACCGGCCGCGACATCCGTCGGCCAATGAACGCCCGTGTGCACGCGTGAATAAGCCACGGCGGCTGCGATCGGGACGACCACGGCGCCTGCTTTGGGTGATTCCAGCGCCACCGCCGTGGCGAAAGCGGCCGCTGACGCGGAGTGACCGGACGGGAATGACGAGGACGTCGGCCGCTTCGACAGCCGGCGCGGCATCGCGAGCAGATCAGCAGCGGGCCGGCGGCGCGGGAAAAGTGACTTCCCGACCAGGTTCGCGCTGGCAGAGGCCCCGGCGATGGCCGCGAGACCCCGCAACGCACCCCGCCGGAACGGCCCTTTCCTGGCCGCCAGAATTGCCGCGATGACGAACCACAGCAGACTGTGGTTGGCGGCTTTCGAAAGCCTCTTCAAACCTCGGTCGAGCCTGCTCGGAGGCAGTCCGGCGGAGGAGCTCATGAGCTTCTTGTCGAGAGCGCTGACCCGTTTCCACACCCCTCTGACACTAAACCGCAACCGGCGTGCCGCCCGAACGGATCACCCTGCTCCGCCTCCGGTTCGCCTACTGTTGAGGGATGCAGCGGCGGATCTTCGGCATTGAGACAGAGTTCGGGGTGACGTGCACCTTCCACGGGCAGCGTCGTCTCTCCCCGGACGAGGTCGCGCGGTACTTGTTCCGCCGGGTCGTCTCCTGGGGTCGTTCCTCGAACGTCTTCCTGCGCAACGGTTCCCGGCTCTACCTCGACGTCGGCTCCCACCCGGAGTACGCGACGGCCGAGTGTGACGACCTGGTCCAGCTCGTCACGCACGACAAGGCGGGTGAGCGGATCCTCGAGGACCTGCTCGTCGACGCCGAGCGCAGGCTCGCCGACGAGGGCATCGGCGGCGACATCTTCCTGTTCAAGAACAACACCGACTCCGCGGGCAACTCGTACGGCTGCCACGAGAACTACCTGGTCGCAAGGGCAGGCGAGTTCTCCCGCATCGCCGACGTGCTGCTCCCGTTCCTCGTGACCCGCCAGCTGATCTGCGGCGCGGGCAAGGTCCTCCAAACCCCGCGCGGCGCCGTCTACTGCCTCTCGCAGCGCGCCGAGCACATCTGGGAGGGCGTCTCCTCGGCGACCACCAGGTCCCGCCCGATCATCAACACCCGCGACGAACCGCACGCCGACGCCGAGCGCTACCGGCGCCTGCACGTCATCGTCGGCGACTCGAACATGTCCGAGGTCACCACGCTGCTCAAGGTCGGCAGCGCCAACCTCGTGCTCGAGATGATCGAGCAGGGCGTCCAGTTCCGCGACTTCTCCCTGGACAACCCGATCCGCGCGATCCGCGAGATCTCGCACGACCTGACGGGTCGTCGCACGGTTCGGTTGGCCGGCGGCAAGGAAGCGTCGGCTTTGGACATCCAGCGCGAGTACTTCGAGAAGGCCGTCGAGCACGTCGCCAAGCGCTCCCCGGACCCGATGGCGCAGCGCGTCCTCGAACTGTGGGGCCGGACTTTGGACGCCGTCGAGTCGCAGGACCTGTCCAAGATCGACCGCGAGATCGACTGGGCCATCAAGAACCGCCTGATGAACAGGTACATGGCCAAGCACAACATGGACCTGTCCAACCCGCGCATCGCCCAGCTCGACCTGGCCTACCACGACATCCGTCGCGGCCGTGGCGTGTTCGACCTGCTGCAGCGCAAGGGGCAGGTCGAGCGGGTGACCGACGACGGCGAGATCGAGGCCGCCAAGGACACGCCGCCGCAGACCACCCGGGCGAAGCTGCGCGGCGACTTCATCGCGGCTGCGCAGGCGGCTGGGCGGGACTTCACCGTGGACTGGGTGCATCTGAAGTTGAACGACCAGGCGCAGCGGACGGTGCTGTGCAAGGACCCGTTCCGGGCGGTGGACGAGCGCGTGGAGCGGCTCATCTCGTCGCTCTGACGATGTGCTGAAGAATGGCGGCGGGCCGATCGCGGGCCCGCCGCCTTCTCAATCGGTGACCTCGATGCCGAGGAGCGTCAGCCGGTCGAGAACCCCGCGAGGGGACAGATCGTTCTTGCGCGCCATCAGCATAATCGAGCTGCGCGCGACGCTCATCTCTGATTCGTCAGACCACGGCAACCTCAATGTGTAGGAGTCGGTGAGCAGCTTCTCGTCGGCCTCGTCGATGGACGAGGGGAGTGCCCCCACGTCGGTGACCTGGAAGCCCAGGCCGACCAGCCTGGACGCGATCTCGGTCGGTGAGAGCCCGGTCCTCCTCGACTGGAGCAGCAGGTGGCGTGCGCTCACGGGGCGGTCCACCCCGATCCAGCCGAACTCCCAGAGCCGGTAGATCGACGCCATCTCACGGGGGAACATGCGACTCAGCAACGTTGCGTCCTGGCGTTCGACTCTGGCGGGCAACGTTGCTGCCTGGCTACCCAGGCCCAGATCGAAGAGTCTTCCGACGATCTCGGCGGGTGGGCGGCTCAGCTTGGCCGCTGCCGCCAGCGCATGACCAAGTGGCACGGTCGCGTTCGCCGTCCTCAACGCTCGGTGGTGATGGTCCAGCCAGGGGTCCTGACCATCCAGGTTGACGCTCAACAGCACTAGGTCTCCCAAATGCACGGTCAGTCCTGGGACGGGTTCCGGTGCGCAAAACCCGAATTGGGCCATACGCCTCGCCACGGCCGAAGGGCTCATGGCGTGCGTCGCCGCAGTGATGATGATGTGCTGGAGACTGACCGCCTCACCGGTGGGCAGCCAGATCCGGTACCTCTCGCCTGGTCCCGATGTGCGCACAATCCCGAGGAGGTCGAGATCATCGGCAGTCGCGTCGTCTGGCAGATGCTCGGCGGGAGGGCATTCGTATCCGAGCTCGGTCAGGCGCCGGGCGACGTCTACCGGACGCTGATTCGTCCTGAGCGCCGCGGCGACCACGTGCCCGGTACGAGCGGTCGATGACCGGAGTTGCCCCAAGCCGGCCTTGTCGATCTTTCCCTGCTCTCGGGTGATTGCGCGGTCCAGCGGGGTGAGGTGCTCGGGCAAGCTGTCGAGTGCCGTCGTGTCGAGTCCTGCTGCGCGCAGCCTCGCAGCGATCTTCGCGGGTGAACCGTTCGACATTGCCAATGCGATGCCCACCACCTGCTGCCGTTGCACCGGATTGGCGATGTAGTCCTGCGGGCTTGCGTTCGGGCTGATGAAGATCAGGGAGTCCACGGGGTCGGTGTTCTTCGGCAGCGCCGCTGGATCGGGTGTCGCGAAGCCGAGTTCGACGAGTTGGCGCCCCACCTCGGCCGGCGTTGACCGGGTCTCGGCCGCGGCGACCATGATGTGTGCGACCGGAACCGTTTTGCCCGGTTGGAGCGGTCTCGGTACCGATTCCGTCATCAACAGGCGAGCGTCCGCGTCGGCAGGCAGGCGTCTGATGTGGCTGGTGTCGTATCCGAGCTCATCGAGTCTCGCGCTCACTTCGGCGGGGGACAGCCCGCTCACGGTTGATGCCATGAGCACTTGGAACTGGGACACCGGCTGGTTGTGCTCGATCCACTTGTGGTCGTTGGGCTCGCCGTTGGCGACGTGGTCACGAAGCAGGTCCTGGTCCGTCGGCTTCGCCTCGGTGGGAATCCGGCCCGGAGCAACGGTTTCCACACCGAGCAACGCGAGGCGAGCGACGACATCGGCGGGTGACAGCTGGGTCTTGCCAGATGCCATCAGCACGTGACCCAGCGATGCCTTGCTCCCTTTGAATGCGAGTAGCGGCACGTCCGACGGACGGGCGGGAACTACGGTGGCAGGGTGTGAGCGATCAGGTTCGTCTGCCTGGATCCAGGCTTCTAGGCGCCACGTGCTCACACGGTCGTTCCACTGCGGGGCGGTGTTCTTCGTCGTGAGCATGTCGGCGTCGGACGGGAAGCATCCGACGATCTCGATCGGCGCCTCGGTCGTCCCGACGCTCCACGGCTGGTACCTGGCGCTGATCGCACGGTCGCAGATGTCGTCCGCTAGCCGCGGCATCGTCTGCGACAGCTTCGCCAGCCAGGGGTGCGACAACGGGGAGCCTGCCGAGCTCACGAGCTCGTGGACGTGGTTCGCCAGATGGGCTTCGACCGAGGTGCGGTCGAGACCGAGGATCTTCTCCCGGTTCACCGTGAGCATCGGTTGTTCCCGGCCGACGAGGTCGATCACGGCACCGAACGCGAGCTCGCCTGCCCACAGCCCGTCGGCCAGGACAGCACCCAAGCCGTCGCACCACCACACTCGTGCATCGTCGGTGGCCAGGACGTTCTGAGCAGTTCGAGAGGCTCGGTCCGCCATCGGGTCGTTCGCGCCGATCGGGGCGAACGCCGACAGCTGCCGCGGTTCCCACGACTGACGACCGCCGGGGTCTTCGGAGGTCACCGTGAAGTCGCTCAGCCAGAGGATGCGGCGCAGCAGGTCAGTGCAGCTCACCGATGTCGCGTTGGGCCTCAGGTGCAGGCGCACCACGGTGCCCGCTTCCTCGCCCTGGTTGAGGTCGCGGACGCGGAACAGCGCGTCTGGTCCGGCTATGTGGACCTCCAGTCTGGGGCCAGGACGTCCGGAACGGCTGAGGCGGCAGGTTGTCACGGTGATTTCGTCGGCCAGCATGAAGTAGCTCAGCACGCCGATGCCGAACCGGCTGTTGGGGAACGACTCGACACCGGTGGCGGCCCAGTCGGCCTGCTCCTCGACGTACTCGGGCATGTCGGTAAACCGAACGCCGGCGTGGGCGAACACCTCCACCAGCTCGCGTTCGCCCATCCCGATCCCGTTGTCCGAGCACTCCAGGAACGGCCGGTTCTTCTCGTCGACGCCCTGGTAGAACTCGATCCGGCCCTGCCACGGCGCTGACAGGGAGCCCGTCCTGCTCAGATACCTTGTCCGGGCCTGGCGGTAGCGGCAGGCGTCGAGCGCGTTTTGGTAGAGCTCGCGGATGGCGAGGTCCGGCGTACCGTAGAGCTGCTCGCCCATGAGCAGCGCCTGGACCTGCTCGTCGGCGAGGCGGAAGCGGTGTCCTGCCGACGTGGTCGGGGTAGTGCCGTCCGCAGAGGCATGGACGGGCAGGTGCTTGAGCGGTGCGAGGGCGGCAGACTCCTCCGCAGCGTGGACGATCTCTGTCAGCACCGCGTCAACGGCGGCCGCGCGGTCGTGCAGGGCCAGTGCCGTAGCGGGATGCCGGCAGTCGGTCGTCAGAACGCGGGTGCGGTTGCCGTCCCACGTCGCCGCCCGGATCGACGTGAGTACCTCGTCTGGAGTGATTCCGTCGTCGATGCCGAGGTGGTCGGCGACCACGCGGGGCAACATGGTGGGGTCCACGGCGGTGCGGTGCGCGACGACGACCAGGTAGCCGAGCAGTTGTTCGTGCAGATCCTGTTCGATCTCGGTGCCGCCAGCGATGCGTACGGACGGTTTCAACGTGCCCGGCCGGTCGACCCGGCGCAAATAGGCGGGGTCGAGTTGGACAGCGCGCATCAGCTCCATGAGCCGGTGCCGCGTGAGCACAGCGTCCAGCGGCGTGGCGATTGATTCGGGCAGCAACGACGTGATCGTGCTGGGGTCGTAGCATTCGGGCTGCCGGACGAGCCAGCGGTGGAACAGCCACCAGCCGATGCTGGTGGCGGCTGCGTCTCCCGTCTGCGTCGCACGGACGCCCCGGCGGTACAGGGCGCCGTGCCCGGCCGCGAACGCGCCGAACCCTGGTGGGCCGGTTCCCGACGTGAAGGCCGCCTCCACCGGGTCGGCACCCTGCAGCACTGTTACCGCCCGATGTGCCCAGAACGTCTGGTGCAGGTAAGGGAACACGACCAGCAAGGCGTCCTCGGCGTCGGACAGCCGCAGCACGCCCGGCGGCAGGACCTGCCTGGTCAACCAGCGCAGCCGCCGGGTGAACCGGTCCGCGAACCCTTCGTCGGACCAGGGGTCGTACGTCAGGCTGGCACGTGCGGCGGTGTGTTCGTGCGCCAGGGTGGAGACGACGGCGGAGCAAGCCGTGAGCATCGCATTCGAGGAGGCGAGGTGGCTGAGCGCCGTTGTGGTCCAAGGATGCGGGGTGGCGACTTCGGCGAGCGACCGCTCCGGCGCAGTCGCTCCGATCACCAGACGTGAGTCGTTCTCCGGCATGCTGGAGATCTTCTGCTGCGGCTCGGGACAAGTACGGGAGCGACGCGAGACGTCACCCGTTCAGCCGTGTCCGGCCGATCAGCGGGTAGGAAGTGGACACCGGCTGGACGAGAGTGGCCACATGAGGATCATCGCGGCGGCGCTCGCCGCCTTCCTGATGCTGCCGGGGGTCGCGCAGGCCGACTCCGACGCCTACTGGGAGCTCAAGCCCACCGGCACCGACGCGCGTCTGAGAGGCCTGTCCGCCGTCAACGGTCAGGTCGCGTGGGCCAGCGGGTCCAAGGGCACCGTCCTGCGCACCACGAACGGCGGGCGGACGTGGGAGTCCGTCGGGCCGCCCGGCACGGAGGCGTTGGAGTTCCGCGACATCGAGGCTTTTGACGCGCGCAACGCCGTGGCCCTGTCGATCGGTGAGGGGGAGTCGTCGCGGATCTATCGCACGGCCGATGGCGGTAAGTCGTGGCAGGAGGAGTTCCGCAACAACGACCCGAAGGCGTTCTACGACTGCGTGGCGTTCTTCGACCGGTTCCGCGGGCTTGCGTTGAGCGACCCCGTCGACGGCAAGTTCCGGGTGTTGAGGACTTGGGACGGTGGGCGGTCGTGGCACGTCAACGACACGAAGGGTATGCCTGAGGCGCAGACCGGGGAGTTCGCGTTCGCGGCGAGTGGCCAGTGCGTGACCACCAGCGGGAACCACGCGTGGATCGCTACCGGCGGCGGGGCGAAGGCACGGGTGTTGGAGTCGCGGGACGGTGGGCGGTCGTGGAAGGCCAGTGAGGTGCCGTTGCCGTCCGGCGAGGCGGCCGGGGTGTTCGCGGTGGCGTTCAAGACGCCGTGGCGCGGGGTGGCCATCGGTGGTGACTACCTGAAGCCGACGGATCCGACGCCGGCGTTCGCGACCAGCGACGGGCGTGGGTGGAAGGCCGGGAAGCAGGCGCCGGTCGGGTACCGGTCCGGGATCGCGTTCCGCGGGGACGGGCTGGTGGCCGTGGGGCCGTCGGGCACGGACGTGTCGCGGGACGGCAAGACGTGGAAGGTGGCGGACGGCGGGAGCTTCGACACCGTCGACTGCGTCGGGTTCACCTGCTGGGCGGCGGGGGAGAAGGGGCGGGTCGGCGTGCACCGCTGATTCCGGACGAGGCAAGGGCCCGGTTGAGTGTTCAACCGGGCCCTTGCCTCGTCCGGGAAACCTCCATTACGGTTTTTTCGGGCACGAAAGCGCAGGTGGGTGGGCGGATCCGCCCTCGGTGAACGCTTTCTGTCCGAATCGTCCTTGGGGGAGGAATTCGGTGAGACGTAAAATTGTCGCGTTGATTTCATTGGTGGTCGCGATGAGCGCGATGCTGCCGATGCAGGCGCAAGCGGTGGCGCCGCGAGAGACAGTGCGAGCTCAGGGGATCGACCGGATCGGTTACCTGATCAACGACAACGGCAGGTGCCTCGACCTCGAAGCCGGCACCGGTCGCATCCTGCACATCCCCTGTCACTACGGGGACAACCAGATCTTCATCTTCACGAAGGACCCCAGTGCGAACTCCTGGGAGATCAAACCGTACCTGTTCAGCAACCAGTGCGTGGACGTCTACAACAACGTCGGGCCTGACCTGTTCCGCCACCCCTGCCACTTGGGGGCCAACCAGCGGTGGATCGCCAACGGCGGCGGCACCGGCAGCTGGGTGTCCTACCTGAACAACAACGTCCTCGACGCGTCAGGCACCGACCTGAGGGCGTTGTGCTGGCCGTACAACGGCGCTCCGAACCAGCGTTGGACGATTTTCGACCTGTATCCCGAGAGCCCGTAACGCTCGCGAGGGCCGCAGCGAAAGAGGACGTGTCGGCCGCACTTCGCGGGGGTAACCCCCAGTAGGTGAACGATGACTCTCGGAGGCGTTGCAGGGACGCCGAAGAGGTTTTGCCGAGCGTGAGGACCGGTGGTGCAGGGCCACCGGTCCTTCTCGTATCCGCAGTTTCCCCAGTGCGCCAGAGACCCCACGACCGCCGTGCGTTCTGAACGGACCGTTGACGGCAGGTGGTGATGAGGTTTCGGCGCGCGCACGCGTTAGGGTTTGTCCGTGGCCATCGCACGCGCCGAACGCCTTGTCAACCTGGTGCTGTGCCTGCTGTCGACCCGTCAGTACCTGACAGCGGAGCGCATCCGCGCCATCGTCCCCGGCTATCACGAAGCGCCGACGGACGAGGCGTTCTTCCGCATGTTCGAACGCGACAAGTCCGAACTCAGGGATCTCGGCGTCCCCTTGGAGACCGGACGTCAGTCGAACGCCGAGGGTGCCGAGGACGGGTACCGGATCGCGCGGCGGGACTACGAGCTCGGGGACATCGACCTCGAACCCGACGAGGCCGCCGCGGTGGCCTTGGCCGCGCGGCTCTGGGACTCGCCGCAGCTCACGGGTGCCGTGCACGGCGCGTTGATCAAGCTGCGCGCGGCTGGGGTGGACGTCGACCAGGACACTCCCGCGACCGTCGAACCCAAGGTGCGGGCCAGCGAACCCGCCTTTCCGCCGCTGTTGCAGGCCGTGCAGGCGGGGCAGGCCGTGTCGTTCGGCTACCGCAAGCCGCCGCCCGGTGGTCAGAAGGAACGCACGGTCGAGCCGTGGGGTGTCGTCGCGTGGCGCGGCAAGTGGTACCTCGTCGGCTGGGATCGTGAACGTGAGGACACGCGGTGCTTCCGGCTCTCACGGGTCGTGGGCGCCGTACGGCCCGTGGGCAAGCCTGGTGCGTTCACGGTGCCTGAGGGCACGGACCTGATGAGTCTCATTGCGCGCACGGAGGTCGATCCGCATCACACGGCGCCCGCGCGGATCTGGGTCGCCAAGGATCGTGCACAGGGTGTGCGGCGGCACGCGAAGGTCGTCGAGGAACGCGACGGCGGCGACGTCGTCGAGATCGACCTGAAGTTCCCCGACTCGGCGGCCAAGTGGCTCGCCGGATTCGGGCCCGACGTCGTGGTGCTCGAGCCCGAGGTGCTGGCCAAGTCCGTGCGGGACCGCCTGCAGGGCGCACTGGAAGGAGCGCGGTGACCGCGTCGAACGAACGGCTGCCGCGTCTGCTCGCACTCGTGCCGTACCTGCTCAACCGGCCCGCCATCACCGTCAAGGAGGCCGCCGCCGACTTCGGCATCACGCCGAAGCAGCTGCGCAAGGACCTCGAACTGCTGTGGATGTGCGGCCTGCCCGGCTACGGCCCCGGCGACCTCATCGACCTGTCGTTCGAGGGCGAGACGATCACCGTGTCGTTCGACGCGGGCCTGGACCGGCCGTTGCGGCTCACCGCGGCCGAGGCGGCGTCGCTGCTGGTCGCGCTCAGGGCGTTGGCCGACACCCCCGGTGTGGTCGACGCCGACGCGGTGCAGCGGGCGCTCGCGAAGATCGAGGCGGCCGTCGGCAAGGCGCAGCCCGCGGGCATGGTCGTCGGGCTCGGCGCGTTCGAACGGGGCGAGACCACCGAGGTCCGGTCCGCCGTGCAGGACGCCGTGAAGCGCGAACGGGCCGTGCGCATCCGTTACTACTCGCAGTCGCACGACGCGATGAGCGACCGTGTGGTCGATCCGATGCGTCTGCTGCTCGTGGAGGGGCGCGGCTACCTCGAAGGATGGTGCCGGTCGGCGCACGGCGTGCGGTTGTTCCGGCTCGACCGCATCGACGAGGTGGACGTGCTGGATGAGCCGTCTGCGCCGCCGCCACACGCCCAGCTGACCGATACATCGGAGGGGTTGTTCCAGCCGAGGGACGATCAGAAGATCGCCGTGCTGCTGCTCGAACCGGATGCCCACTGGGTCGCCGAGTACTACCCGGTTGATCACTCAGCTGAACTCTCGGACGGCCGCACGCGTGTCCTCATGCGCTACGACGACCCTTCCTGGATGGTTCGCCTGCTCCTCGGGTTGGGCGGTGACGTGCACGTAGAGCAGCCGGCGGAACTGGCGGCCGAGGTGGTCCGGCAGGCGGGCGAAGCATTGCGGCGGGCAGATCACCTGCTGTCCACCTAAGACGTATAACGTGTGCTTGTGCCGTCCACGCCGACCCTCGCGCTGATCGTCGTCGCTCTGATCGTGCTCCTCATCGCCGCGATCCGAGTCATCCGATCCTTGCGTCGATTCGCCCGCACCCGCACTCTGGTGAGGGACAGGGTCGGAGACCGCGTCGGTCTGCTCAAGGCGCGATCCGCGGCGCTGAAGGTGGCCTTCGCACAACGGCGCACCAAGGAACAGGCCCGCACCAGGGCAAACCCCGCGTACGATCGTCGTGGCGGGGCAGACAGGAGGATCACCAATGGGTAACCTCGGACCCACCGAGCTGATCATCATCGCTGTGGTGATCATTCTGCTGTTCGGTGCGAAGAAGCTTCCCGACATGGCTCGTTCGCTCGGCAAGTCGGCGAAGATCTTCAAGGCGGAGACCAAGGGCCTGCGCGACCAGGACTCGTCGGACGACGCCCCGGTCCAGCAGCAGCCCGTGCAGCAGCCGGTGCAGCAGCTCCCGCCGGCCCAGCCGCAGCCGCCGGTCCAGCAGGCGCCCCAGGTCGCTCCTCCCATCGAGCAGACGACGCAGAACAAGGCCGCCAACAACTGACCTTCCGGTCTCCTGACTTGTAAGGACGGTCAACGCGGTGGCAAGTCCGTTCCGGTGGTTCGCTGAGCGCCGGGAACGCGGCAAGCGCCGTCGGGGTAGTGCCGACGGCACGATGTCGCTCAAAGAGCACCTTTACGAGCTGAGGTACCGGCTCGGCATGGCGATGCTGATCATCGCCGTCGGTGCCATCTTCGGCTTCATCTGGTTCACGGTGCGGCTCGGCCCGATCCCGTCGCTGGGCGACATCCTGACGGGCCCGTACTGCCAGCCGGACCTCGCGCAGTACCGGGCCGAGATCAGCAACAGCGGCAAGTGCGCGCTGTTGCAGACCGAGCCGTTCGAGATCTTCATGGTGCGGCTGCAGGTCGGCACGGCGGCGGGCGCGGTCCTGCTCAGCCCCGGCTGGCTGTACCAGATCTGGGCGTTCATCACGCCCGGCCTGTACCTGAAGGAACGCAAGTTCGCGCGCGTGTTCGTCACGGTCGGCGCGCTGCTGTTCGTGGCCGGCGCGGTGCTCGCGTACCTGGTCGTGCCCGAGGGCCTGAAGGTGTTGCTGAGCTTCGGTGGCGACAACTGGGTCACGGCGCTCACCGGTAGCAAGTACATCAACTTCGTCATCACGATGTTGTTCATCTTCGGCGTGAGCTTCATGATCCCGCTGGTCGTGGTCATGCTGAACCGCGCGGGTGTGTTGTCCTACGAACGGCTCGCCAAGTGGCGGCGCGGCCTGATGATGGGCCTGTTCGTCTTCGCCGCGATCGCGACGCCGGGCACCGACCCGATCTCGATGGTCGTGCTGGCGATCGCGCTGGTGCTGCTGTTCGAGATGGCGATCCAGGTCGCGCGCATCCACGACAGGCGCAAGGCCAAGCTGCGCAAGGACGAGGGCTGGGACCAGCTGGACGACGACGAGGCGGCGCCGTTCAACTACGTCGCGTCCGACGCCGAGGGCAACGACCCCGGTGAGAAGGCCGTCGCTGCGGAGCCCCCGAAGCGCGTGAACTACGACGACGCCACGTGACGCGGGCAGCCTTACTGGTCTGCCCCGCGTCGGGCAAGGGGCGGGCGGCCCGGATGGCCGGGTCGACCGCCGCGGCGCTGAGGCCGCACGTCGCGGAGCTGACGCAGCTCGTCGCGCACGACGCCGAGGGCACGCTCGACATGGCGCACCAGGCCGTCGCGGACGGCGTGGACCTGCTCGTGGTCCTCGGCGGTGACGGAGCCGCTCACCTGGGCATCCAGGCGGTCGCGGGCACGCAGACGGCGCTGGGCATCGTCCCCGCGGGCACCGGCAACGACCTGGCGGCGGCCGTCGGGTCGCGGTCGGTCGAGGACGTCGTGCAGGGCACCCGCAAGACCCTCGACCTCGGCCGGCTGTCGACGGGGCAGTGGTTCGCGACGGTGCTGTGCGCCGGGTTCGACTCGGCGGTGAACGAACGCGCGAACGCGATGCGCTGGCCCGCCGGTCCGCGCCGGTACGACCTCGCGATCCTGGCCGAACTCGCGTCGCTGAAGTCGGCGCCGCTGCGGGTGACGACCGAGGACGACGAGTTCGAGCTCGACGCCACGTTGGTCGCCATCGGCAACACGCCCAACTACGGCGGCGGCATCCCCGTGTGTCCCGCGGCGGACGCCAACGACGGGTTGTTCGACGTGACGGTCGTCGAGGGCGGCAGCCGGTCGACGCTGGTGCGGATGTTGCCGACGTTGCGCACGGGCAAGCACACCGAACACCCGGCCGTGCGGACGTTCCGCGCGCGCGAGGTGTCGTTGGCCGGTGACAACGGCTGGATCGCTTACGCCGACGGCGAACGCCAAGAGGCCCTGCCGGTCACCGTTCGCACGGTTCCAGACGCTCTTACAGTCGTGGGTCGCTAAGTTAGACGGCTGTTCGGTCCGTTTCGTTCTTTCGGTAGGGATTCATGGAGACGCTGGAGTTTCAGTCCGAGGCGCGTCAGCTGCTGCAGCTGATGATCCACTCGATCTACTCGAACAAGGACACGTTCCTGCGCGAGCTGGTCTCGAACGCCTCCGACGCGCTGGACAAGCTGCGGCTGGAGTCGTTCCGCGACAAGGACATGAGCGTCGACGTCGACGACCTGCACGTCGTGATCGAGTCCGACCCCGCCGAGCGCACGCTCACCGTGCGGGACAACGGCATCGGCATGACGCGCGAGGACGTCGTGCGGCTCATCGGCACGATCGCGAAGTCGGGCACTGCCGAGTTCCTCAAGCAGCTCAAGGAACAGCAGTCGGGCAACACGTCCGACCTGATCGGCCAGTTCGGCATCGGCTTCTACTCGTCGTTCATGGTGGCGGACAAGGTCACCCTCGTGACGAAGTACCCGCACGCCGAGAAGGGCGTGCGCTGGGAGTCGTCCGGCGAGGCCACGTACACGATCGAGGACGTCGACGACGCGCCGCAGGGCACCTCGGTCACGTTGCACCTCAAGCCGTCCGACGACGAGGACCGCCTGCCCGACTACACCGAGCCGGCGAAGATCCGCGAGATCGTCAAGCGCTACTCGGACTTCATCACCTGGCCGGTGCGGCTGGGCGGCGAGGAGATCAACTCCCGCAAGGCGCTGTGGGCGCGCCCGGCCTCCGAGGTGACGGAGGAGGAGTACGCCGAGTTCTACCGGCACATCAGCCACGACTGGAACGCGCCGCTCGAGACCATCCGCATGCAGGCGGAGGGCACGTTCGAGTACCAGGCGCTGCTGTTCCTGCCCGCGCAGGCGCCGATGGACCTGTTCATGCGCGACGGCAAGCGCGGTGTGCAGCTCTACGTGAAGCGCGTCTTCATCATGGACGACTGCGCCGAGCTCATGCCGGAGTACCTGCGGTTCGTGAAGGGTGTCGTCGACGCGGCGGACCTCTCGCTGAACGTGTCGCGGGAGATCCTCCAGCAGGACCGTCAGATCCAGCTGATGCGCCGCCGTCTGGTGAAGAAGGTGCTGTCCTCCGTCAAGTCGCTCCAGTCGTCGCGTCCCGACGACTACGCGAAGCTGTGGGGCGAGGTCGGCGCGGCGATCAAGGAGGGCCTGCTCTCCGACACCGACAACCGCGACGCGATCCTGGAGATCTGCTCGTTCGCCTCGACGAACTCGGAGGAGTCGCTCACGACCCTCGCCGAGTACGTGTCGCGGATGAAGGACGGCCAGGAGCACATCTACTTCATGACCGGTGACTCGAGGGTCGCCGTCGAGAAGTCGCCGCACATGGAAGCGTTGCGCGCCAAGGGGTACGAGGTCCTCGTCCTCACCGACACGATCGACGAGATGTGGGTCGACTCGGTGCCGTCGTTCGACGGAAAGTCGTTCCAGTCCGTGGCCAAGGGCCAGGTGGACCTGGAGACGGAGGAGGAGAAGACCGCCAACGAGGCGAAGGCCGCGGAGTTCGGTGAGCTGCTCACGTGGCTCGGCGAGCAGCTGTCGGAGGACGTCAAGGAGGTCCGCCTCTCGTCGCGTCTGACGACTTCGCCCGCGTGTGTCGTCGGCGACGCGCACGACATCACTCCCACGCTGGAGAAGATGTACAAGGCGATGGGGCAGGAGCTGCCGAAGATCAAGCGCATCCTCGAGCTCAACCCGGCGCACCCGCTGGTCGAGGGCCTGCACAAGGCGTTCGCGGCGGGCGAACGCGACTCGCTGACCGGCACCGCGGAGCTGATCCACGGGCTGGCGCTGCTCGCGGAGGGCGGCGAACTGGCCGATCCGTCCCGCTTCGTGTCGCTGGTGGCGGACCGGGTGCAGCGCACGTTCTGACATAACCGCAGGTGGAGGGCGATGTCCTGGGGACATCGCCCTCTGTCGTTTCAGTGTTGGTTGAAGTTAAGCTATCTCGACGGCAATTGTCGGGGTGATGTGAAAGCCTGATGGGGTGTCAAGTGCTTCGCGGTCCCCGGCCGAGGCCTACGCCGAATCCCGGCGTCGTGCCGAACGGCCCAAGCTGACCGACTTCCTGTCCGTGATCTCGTTCGAGCTGGACCCGTTCCAGCGCCAGGCCTGCGAGGCCCTGGAGGACGGTCATGGAGTGCTCGTCTGCGCCCCCACCGGTGCCGGCAAGACGGTGGTGGGCGAGTTCGCCGTGCACCTCGCGCTGACCGAGGGCCGCAAGTGCTTCTACACGACGCCGATCAAGGCGTTGAGCAACCAGAAGTTCGCCGACCTCACCGCGCGCTACGGCACGGAGAACATCGGCCTGCTCACCGGTGACACGAGCGTGAACGGCGGCGCGCCGGTCGTGGTCATGACGACCGAGGTGCTGCGGAACATGCTGTACTCGGGTTCGTCCACTCTGGACGGTCTCGCGTACGTCGTGATGGACGAGGTGCACTACCTCGCCGACCGGTTCCGCGGGCCCGTGTGGGAAGAGGTCATCCTGCACCTGCCCGAGCACGTGCAGGTCGTCGGTCTGTCCGCGACGGTCAGCAACGCCGAGGAGTTCGGCGAGTGGCTGGTCGAGGTCCGGGGTGACACGACGGTCGTCGTCGACGAGCACCGGCCCGTGCCGCTGTGGCAGCACATGATGGTCGGCAACCAGATGCTCGACCTGTTCGAGGGCGACCAGACGCACGCGCGGATCAACTCCCAGGTGCTGCGCAAGACCGAGGAGCTCACGCGGTACCACGTGCCGTTCAGCCGCGGGCGCAACCGGAGCGGTGGCAGCGGTGGCCGCCCGCCGCGCAACACCGGCTACAAGCCGCCGTCGCGCACGGACATGATCCAGCGGCTCGACAACGCGTCGCTGCTGCCGGCGATCGTGTTCGTGTTCAGCCGCGCGGGGTGTGACGCCGCGGTCGCGCAGACGGCGCGCGCGGGGCTGCGGCTCAACACGCCGGAGGAGTCCGAAGAGGTCCGCCGGATCATCGACGAGAAGACCCACGAACTGCCCGAGGCCGACCTGATGGTGCTCGGGTACTGGGAGTGGCGGGAGGCGCTGGAGCGGGGCATCGCGTCGCACCACGCCGGGCTGCTGCCCGCGTTCAAGGAGACCGTCGAGGAGCTGTTCGTCCGCGGTCTGGTGAAGGTCGTGTTCGCGACCGAGACGCTCGCGCTCGGCATCAACATGCCCGCGCGCACGGTCGTGCTCGAGAAGCTCGTGAAGTACAACGGCGAGGCGCACGTCGACCTCACGCCCGGTGAGTACACGCAGCTCACGGGCCGTGCGGGCCGGCGTGGCATCGACGTCGAGGGGCACGCGGTCGTCGTGTGGCAGCCGGGCATCGACCCCAAGTCGGTCGGCGGCCTCGCGTCCACCCGCACGTACCCGCTGCGCTCGTCGTTCCGGCCGGGCTACAACATGGCCGTCAACCTCGTGCACCAGCTCGGCGCCGAGTCCGCGCGCGTGATCCTGGAGCAGTCGTTCGCGCAGTTCCAGGCTGACCGTTCGGTCGTCGGGCTCTCGCGCCGCATCGACCGCAACAAGGAGGCCCTGGAGGGCTACTCCGAGTCGATGACGTGCCACCTGGGCGACTTCAGGGAGTACGCGTCGCTGCGCCGCCGCATCGGCGACCGGGAGAAGCAGCTCGCGAAGCAGAACACCAACGCGCGCCGCATCGAGACGGCCAAGTCGCTCGAACGGCTGCGCAAGGGCGACGTGATCGCGGTGCCGTCCGGGCGGCGCAGCGGTCTCGCCGTCGTCATCGACCCCGGCCTCGAGCCGCTGGGCGAGGCGCGGCCGCTGGTCGTCACCGAGGACCGCTGGTCGGGCCGTCTCACGTCGGCGGACTTCCCTGCACCGGTCGAGGTGCTCGGGCACGTCCGGCTGCCCCGGCAGGTCGACGTCCGCTCGCCCAAGTCGCGGCGCGACCTCGCGTCCACGATCCGCAACACCGGCATCACCGTGCCGTCGCGCGGGCGCCGGCAGACCACGGCGGACGACGACCCCGAACTCGCGACGCTGCGCCGGGCGTTGCGCGCGCACCCGTGCCACGGCTGCGACCAGCGCGAGGACCACGCCCGCTGGGGAGAGCGCTACCACCGGCTGCTGGCCGAGACCGAACAGCTGGAGCGCAAGGTCGCGGCGACGACGCACTCGCTCGCGCGTCAGTTCGACCGCATCCGCGCGTTGCTGCGCGAACGCGGCTACCTGAGCGAGGCCGAGGAGGTCACCGCCGACGGCAAGCGCCTGACCAGGCTCTACAGCGAGTCGGACCTGCTCGCGGCCGAGTGCATCCGCAACGGCGTGTGGAAGGGCCTCAAGCCCGAGGAGCTGGCGGCGGTCGTGTCGTCGCTGGTCTACGAGGCACGCCGGGACGGTCCCGTCGAGGCGCGGCTGCCGCAGGGCCCGGTCGCGGACGCGATGCTGAAGACCGTGCGGCTGTGGGCGGAGATCGAGGACGACGAGCGCCGCCACAAGCTCGAGCGCATCACCCGCCAGCCCGACCCCGGCTTCGCGTGGCCCGTCTACCGCTGGGCGCGCGGCGAGTCGCTGGAGAAGGTGCTGAGCGCGGCCGAGGCGGGCGGCAACGAGCTCGGCGCGGGCGACTTCGTGCGCTGGTGCCGTCAGGTGATCGACCTTTTGGACCAGATCCGTGAGGTGGTCGGCCGCCAGGACCCGGTCGGCGCGGCCGCGGCCAAGGCCGTCGACGCGCTGCGGCGCGGAGTTGTGGCGATGATGTGACATGAGCCTGACGAAGGTTTTGCGAGTCGGAGTAAAGACTGACCTGCACGGTGTGATTGGATTTCGCCGCAACGTCGTACACACGGAGGTCGACAGATGAGCAGCCCGTACGGACCGTCCGGAGGGAACGATCCGCAGCAGCCCTGGGGCCAGCAGCCGCAACCGCCGCAGCAGCCCTATGGAGGCGGTTTCCCTCCCGGCACCCCGTCCGGCGGGTTCCCGGCCCAGCAGCCGGGCCAGAACCCCTACGGACCGCCGCAACCCCAGCAGCCGGGCCAGCAGCAGCCGTACCCGGGCTTCGACCCGTCGCAGCAGCAGCAGACCCAGCAGTACGGTCAGCCGCAGTCGAACCCGTACGGCACGCCCGCGCAGGACCCGTACGGCCAGCAGACGCAGCAGTACGGCGTGCCGGGCCAGCAGCAGGACCCGTACGGCCAGCAGCAGCCCAACCCGTACGGCCAGCAGCCGGGCTACGGCCCGCCGATGCCGCCGAAGAAGAAGTCCAGCGCGGGCATCTGGGTGGCCGCGGTGGTCGTCGTCCTGCTCGTGGGCGCGGTGCTGTTCACCGGGTTCGTGGCGCCGGCGTTCTTCAAGAAGAAGATCTTCGACAACACGGCCGTGCAGACCGGCATCGTCCAGATCCTGAAGGACGAGTACAAGATCTCCGACGTCGGCGCGGCGTCCTGCTCCGGTGAGAACGAGGTCAAGCCCAACACCTCGTTCGAGTGCAAGGTGCAGGTCGGCGGCAAGGACAAGAAGGTCAAGATCGTCGTCAAGACCGAGGACGGCGAGTACGAGGTCGGCCAGCCGACCGGCTGATCTACGTCTTCGCGATAACCTCCCTCAAGTGACCTTGGGGGAGGTTTCGTGTCTTTGCGGTATTTCGTCGTCCGGGCAGAGGAATCGCAGCGCTACCCAATCGCGGTGGTGCGGGTGTCGCCGGACGGCACCGAGGAGGCGTTCACCCACGCCCTGGAGTGGGGTCCGTCGAACTTGCTGGCGCAGCTGAACGGTGAACCGACGGTCATCGAGATCGCGGCCGACGACGTCGAGCAGTTGGTCGTGGACATCATCGTGGGCGTGCGCGCCGAACGGTACGAGGTGCCGTACGGCGAAGGAACGAACATCTACGTGTGGTTCGCACGACCGTCAGACGTCCTCGACCTGGACAAGGCCTGCGCCATGTATCGCGATCACGGCAACGGCAAGCGGGAGCGGTTTCTCCCGCCAGGGGTCTGGTCGACTGTCTGGGGGCCAGTCGGTGTCCCCGAAAGCTACTACTACATGGTGCGGCAGTGGAGGAATCCGCGATCCACGGTGCGAGTGGCGATCAGTGCCGAGGAGGCGGACCGGCTGGCGTCGCGTGGCATCGCCTGGACTCCGACTCCCTTCGTCGTGCCGGCCGACGACACGAACACTTGGCGCAGCGCGCGGGAGTACGCCGACGGCCGGATGGAGGTCCTGACCGAGGACCTCTGCTGGGAGCCGTTCGAGTGGCACGGGAAACGGGAGGACGTCGGCAGCGCAAGAGATGCGATGATCCTGCACCTGAGGATCCTGGAACGGACACGGCCGGTCCCGCCGCGTGAGGACGGCTACGACTACTCCGTGCTGTTCGAGGACTTCGAGCAGGTGGGTGACCTGATGCTCGCCAGGAACCTGGTGCGACTCCCGGACGGGGATCCGGAAACCCCGCAGGAGTGGACGCTGTCCCGGGGATGGCGCGGCAACTTCTGGGTGCGTCACAGGATGGACGCGCGAGAGTGGTACGACGCGGAGCTGCCGATCACGAAGGCCGAGGCCGACGAGTACGTCCGGTTGCACACCGAGTGGGACGCGCTGTCGGCACGGGTCTACAGACGGCTCGGAAACTAAGGTGCGTTCGGCCGCGCCCTGAGCGACGATCGCGGGCGTGACGGACATCCGAGTTCTCGCCGACGACGCGCAGTACCGCGCCCACAACACGCTCTTCCGCCGTGCGATGCACTGGGGCCCGCCCACCGACGAGCAGTGGGCGGTCACCCAGCCGTCCTACGAGCCAGGCCGCGTGCTGGCCGCGTTCGACGGCGACACCATGGTCGGCACGACCCAGACGTTCGCGAGCACGATGGTCGTTCCCGGCGGTGCCGTGGTGCCGCACGCAGCTGTGTCACGCGTGGGCGTGCGTGCGGACTACACGCGCCGAGGGGTGCTCAGTGGCCTGATGCGCGAGCAACTCTCCACGTTGCCTGATCCGGTGGCGACGTTGCGTGCGTCGGAGGGACGCATCTACGGGCGTTTCGGCTACGGCCTCGCCGGGCGCGTGCGGTTCTTGCGGATCGACGCCCGCCAGGCCGTCATCCCCGGCTCCCCGGTCGGCAGCGTGCGCATGGTGGACCTCGACACGGCCGAGAAGCTCCTGCCGGACCTGCACACCGCCGTCGGTCTCGGCCGCCCCGGCCAGATCTCGCGCTGGCACGGCTGGTGGGCGCGCGCGTTCGACCGCAAGGGCGACTCCGGCAACCTCGTTACCGTTGTCCACAGTGGACCGGACGGTGACGACGGCTACGTGTCGTACAAGGTGAGTGAGGACAAGGACTTCAAGCACCACATGGAGGTCGAGGACTTCGCGTGGGCCAACGCCGACGCGTGGCGCGACCTCTGGATCTACCTGACCCGCCTCGACCTGGTGGACGACATCACCGTCGACGTGGCGCTCGACGACCCGATCACCTGGCTCTTCGAGGATCCGCGCGTCGTGGTGACGAAGGACGTCTTCGACCAGATCTGGCTGCGCCTGGTGGACGTGCCGCGCATGCTCGCCGCCCGCACGTACGGCGCGGGCTCGGTGGTGCTCGAGGTGCACGACAAGGTGTTGCCCGCCAACGACGGCCGCTTCCGGGTGTCGGCCGACGGCGTCGAACGCGTGGAAACCCAGGCCGACATCACCATTCCCGTCGACCTGCTGGGCGCGGTGTACCTGGGCGACACGAAGTTCTCGGATCTCGCCGCCGCGCGGAGGATCGAGGGGTCGCGGTTCGACGAGGCGGACGTGGTGTTCGCGAGCCCCGTCTCGCCGCTCTGCTCGACGTTCTTCTAGGCGAGGGTCCAGCGGGACGGAGTGTCGTCCCGCACGATCCACGTGCCGTCGCCGGGGAGTTCGACGTCGTACACGTCCTCGGGGACGCCGAGCTCTCCGAGGACGGCGCCGGTCGTGAGGTCGAGGACGTGGAAGGCACGTGTCTCGTCCTCGTCGGTGTGGTGCTCGGCGATGACGACCGCCCTCGTCGCGTCGAGGTAGCCGCCGCCCCAGCCGACCACGACGCCGATCTCCTCGTCGTCGGGCCGGGGCAGGTCGTCCAGCTCGACGGTGTGCGTGCGCTCGCCGGACGGGAAGACGTGGAACGCCGCGTCGTTCTGCTCGTGGTCCACCGTCATGAACGCGCTGCCGTCCGGTGAGAGTCCGATCAGGACGCGGTCCGGCCACGGGTAGGGGTGGACCTTCAACTCCGTGCCGTCGAGGTGGCCGAGGAACACGCAGGTGCCGTCCTGTCCCTCGCCGACGTCGAGCAGCACGTGCACGCCGTCCGGGTGAAGCACGTGGCCCGCGCCCTGGCCGACGGTCGGCAACGGCGCCTCCGCGACGACCTGTCCGTCGGCCGCGCCGAGCACGAGCCAGGCGTCACCCTCGCCGCGGCCGAGCATCTCGTCGGGGCGGAACACCCAGACGTGGTCGCCGCGGACCACGGCGCTGCCGCGGGCGATCGACGTCGTCGTGGGAGGGGCGAACGCGTGCCGCCACCGGACGGCGCCGTCGCTCTCGCGGAACACCACCTCGGCCGGGGTGACCTCGACGGAGGGACCGGGCTCGGGTGCGCTGATGTCGGCGGGACGTGCGTTCAGGACGGCCACTAGGCGCGTCGCTCCATCGCGTTCACCAGGCGCGGCACCGAACTGCCGAGACCCCAGCGCTGCGTGAGCTCGCGCAACCGCTCGGGGTCGGCGGGCACCCGCGGCACCTCGTCGCCCCGGTCGAGCACCACGGGGGCGTCCAGCGCCGTGCGGACGACCACGGGCGCGACGGCCAGGTAGTCCTCGGCGGCGATGAGCGCGTTGCGGGCCTTGGTGGTGAGCTTGCGGTCCATCGGGTCGGTCACGGCCTTCAGCACGGCGTCGAGCGAGCCGAACTCGGTGATGAGCTTCGCCGCCGTCTTCTCGCCGATGCCCGCCACGCCCGGCAGGCCGTCGGACGGGTCGCCGCGCAGCACGGACATGTCGGCGTAGGCGGAACCCGCGTTCTCGACGGGCAGCGAGTACTTGGCCGCGAGCTCCTCCGGGCCGAGCACCTCGGCCTTGTTCCAGCCCCGGCCGACGTAGACGACGTGCACGGGCGTGGGCTCGAAGCGCACGACCTGGAACATGTCCCGGTCGCCCGTCACGACCTCGACGGGGGAGGTGGTCTCGCGGTGGGCGAGGGCTCCGATCACGTCGTCCGCCTCGTGGCCTGCCGCCTCGCCGGTGCAGATGCCGGCCGCGTCGAGCACGTCGAGGATGATCGGGATCTGCGGCGTCAGCGTGTCCGGGACCTCTTCGGAGCCGTCGGTGGCGTCCGAGGCCACCCGGTGCGCCTTGTAGGACGGCAGCGCCTTCACGCGGAACTCCGGCCGCCAGTCGGCGTCGAGGCAGGCGACCAGGCGGGCGGCGCCGCGTTCGGTGATGACGCGGGCGATCGTGTCGACGAACCCGCGGACGGCGTTCACCGGCGTGCCGTCGGGCGCGGTCATCGAGTCCGGCAGCGCGTAGTACGACCGGAAGTAGAGGCTCGCGGAGTCGAGGAGCACGAGGGGAGGGGCCACGAAGGGACAAGTTACTAGTGCCCGGGCCGTCGGCGCCGCTCGGACGCGTGGACGAGTCGTGGTGTCGCGGTCACCCACGTGAACGCGCGCGGCGGGCGGAAGGGTCCACGCACTAGGATTTCGGCCATGGCAACGATCACCGGACCCATCGACGTGTCCGCGCTGCGTGCGCGGCTTGACCGTGCGACCGCGGCCGCCGAGCAGGCGGGCGTCGACGCCCTCCTCATCTCGCCCGGCTCGGACCTGCGGTACCTGATCGGTGCCGGTGGCGACTCCTTCGAACGCCTCACCTGCCTCGCGCTGCCGGTCGGGGGCACCCCGCGCCTCGTCGTGCCGAAGCTGGAGCAGCCGGGCTACGCCGCCATCCCGACCGACGAACTCGGCGTCGAGGTCGTCACGTGGGTGGACGGCGAGGACCCGTACGCGCTGGTCAAGGCCGCGCTCAAGGGCAAGAACACCGCTGTGGCCGACATGATGCCCGCGCTGCACACGATCAAGTTGAACAACGCGATCGGCGGCACGCAGGCGTTGGCCGGGCCGATCATCCGCGAGCTGCGGATGCGCAAGGACTCCGCCGAGATCGACGCCCTGCGCAAGGCCGGGCAGGCGATCGACCGGGTGCACGCGCGCATGGGCGAGTTCCTGCGGGTGGGACGCACGGAGCGGGACGTCGCCAAGGACATCGCGGCCGCGATCGTCGAGGAAGGCCACACCGTGGCGGACTTCGTGATCGTCGGGTCCGGGCCCAACGGGGCCTCGCCGCACCACCGCGACTCCGACCGCGTCGTGCAGGCGGGCGAGGTCGTGGTCATCGACATCGGCGGCCCCGTCGCCGAGGGGTACAACTCCGACTCGACCCGCACGTACGTGATGGGCGAGCCGGCCTACGACGACGTCTGGGAGACCTACGCCGTCCTCGAAGCAGCGCAGAAGGCCGCCGTGGAGGCCGTCCGGCCCGGTGTGACGTGCGAGGAGATCGACGCCGTCGCGCGCAAGGTCATCACCGACGCGGGTTTCGGCGAGTACTTCGTGCACCGCACCGGCCACGGCATCGGCCTGGACGTGCACGAGGAGCCCTACATCGTCAGCGGCAACTCCCTGCCGCTCGAAGCGGGCATGGCCTTCAGCGTGGAGCCCGGCATCTACCTGCCCGGCCGCTGGGGCGCGCGCATCGAGGACATCGTGGTCGCCACGCAGGACGGCGTCGAGTCCTTCAACAACCGACCTCACGAACTGGTGGTGCTTTGACCCTCGAACAGATCGACAGAGCGATCCTGAAGGAACTCGCCTCGGACGGCCGGTGCAGCTTCACCGACCTCGCCGAGCGCGTGGGTCTGTCCGTGTCGGCCGTGCACCAGCGCGTGAAGCGCCTCGAACAGCGCGGCATCGTCAAGGGCTACGCGGCCCGCCTGGACGGCGCGGAGATCGGCCTGCCGATGTCCGCGTTCATCTCGCTCTTCCCGATCAACCCCTCCGAGCCCGACGACTACCCGAAGCGCCTCGAGCACCTGCCGGAGATCGAGGCCTGCTACTCGGTGGCGGGCGACGCCTCGTACGTGCTGCGCGTGCGGGTGTCCTCGCCGGTGGCGCTGGAGGAACTGCTGCAGAAGATCCGCGAGTCGGCCAACGTGTCGACGCGGACGACGGTGGTCCTGTCGACGCCTTACGAGGACAGGCCTCCGGCGGTCTGAACCCGTCCGTCGGCCAGGACGAGAACCCGGTCGGCGATGGCGTGCACGGCGTCGTGGTGCGTGGCGATCAGCACCGCGGCGCCCTCGTCGGCCACGCGTCGCAGCAACCCGACGGCGGCGACAGCGCTGACGGCGTCGAGGTGCGCGGTGGGTTCGTCCGCGAGCAACGCCGAAGGCCGCGCCACCACGGCACGTGCCAGCGCGGCCCGTTGCTGCTGACCGAACGACACCTGCCCCGGATACCGGGCGCCCAGCCCGGAGATTCCCAGCTCCGCCAACAGTTCCGCCACTCCGGCGACCTCACGTCCGGCGAGGCGCAACGGCAGCGCGACGTTCTCCTCCAGCGTCAGCTCGGACGCGAGCCCCAGCGACTGCGGCAGCACGGCGCACGCCGACCACGACGCGAGCCCCGGCAGCACCGACCCGGTGTCCGGGAAGTCGAAGCCGCACAACAACGACAGCAACGCGGTCTTGCCCGAACCCGACGGCCCGCTCAGCGTCACCAGCTCACCGGCCGCCACGGCCAGGTCCACCCCGCGCAGCACGGACACCCCGCCGAACGCGCGGTGCACGCCGTCCGCGCGGATCATGACGCGGCCAGCGGGATGCACAGGTCCGCCAGCGACACCAGCCGCGGGTCGTGCGACGCCACGACGGCGGGCACCGGCAACGACTCCAGGATCTCCAGCACCAGATCGGCCGACCGGACGTCGAGCTGTGACGTCGGTTCGTCCGCCACCACCACGGAAGCGCCCCGGGCCAGCGCACACCCGAACGCCAGACGTTGTTGCTGCCCACCGGAAAGCGCGCCGATCCGCCACGTCGCGGACCCGCCCAGCCCCAGCCGGTCGAGCAACGAGTGGTCGTCCGCCCCGGCGGCGCGCAGGTTCTCCCCGACGGTCAGATGTGCGATCAGGTTGTCGGCGGGGTTCTGGAACACCACGGCGATCTCCTTGCGCCGCAACGCCCTCAGGTCCGCCCACGACATCGCCGACGTCGGCACGTCCCGCACGAACACCTCGCCCAGCGACGGACGTTCGACCAGGGACAGCACCCGCAGCAGCGTCGACTTCCCGGACCCCGACGGTCCGGAGAGGACGGTCAGGCCGGGTGCGATCGACAGCGACACGTCCGACACGGCCCGCACCGGACCGTAGGACACCCCGATGCCACAAGCGCGGATCACCTGAGCAACTCTCCCATCCGAGCGTTGCGCACCCCGCGCAACGCGAGCCAGGCCGCCACGACGACCACCAGCGCGCCACCCGCCAGCATGGATCCCAGCAACGGCACCAGATCCGGCAGCATCGGCGCCGGGTTCATCCACGGCGCGGGATCCAGCCGGGGCACGGCCGCCCCGGCGCTCGCGAACGACGCGACCACGCCGATCCCCATCGCCAGCAACGCCAACGCGCCCACCTCGAGCAGATGACTCGACCACAGCACGGCCGGGCGCATGCCCATGCGGGTCGACAACGCGCCGGACACCGCGTTCTGGCGTCGCCGCACCTCCACGGCCAGCAGCAACGCCACAGCCGCGACGACGGCCAGCACGACCCCGATCGCCGCCACGAACCCGAACGTCCACTCGACGGTCAGGAACGGCAGCCCGTCGAGCACCCGCGCGCGGTCGGCGACGTTGGTGTAGTGGATGCCCGCTTCCTGCAACGTGGAAGTCAAGGCGGGCAACGGAAGCGACGACCACAGGTGCCACGAGCCGACCTGCTCGACGGCGGGCACCGAGTCCTTCACGACCACGTACCCGCGCGTGCCGAGCTTCGGGAACGACGGCAGCTGCGCCACCGGCTTGAGCAACGGCAGCCCGGCGATCTGGATCTCCTGGTTCGCCGACCGCCCGATCCGCAACGCCGGCGCGACCTCACCCTCGCGCTTCAACCCCGAGAGAAGCGAGCGGACCGCCGGAGCGTCGTCCAGCACGGCCGCGTCCGTGAACGTCCCGGGGTCGACCACCAACGCGCCCGTGCTCACGCCGACGAGGGTTGTGGTGCCCTGCAACTCCGACGGCAGCGCCACCCGGCCCAGTGCGACGTCCTGTGACACCTGCACCGTGCTGTTGGCGCCGACGAACACGCCCGACTTCGAGTCCAGTGCCGACTGCTGTGCCCCGGCGACCGCACTGCCGACGGCGATAGTGCCGACCGCGAGCACACCGACCAGCAGCACCCCGGTCACCGGACCGACGGCAGCGGCCAGCCGACGCAGGGCGAGTTGCGCGGCCGGCACCCGCCACCACTGCACGCGGTGCGACCACCCGAGCGACCAGCGCAGCAGCCGCGTCGCGAGCAACGCCGCCGCCAGCACCACGAGCAACGGGAACGCGAGCGCCGCCACGTCGATGCGCGGCAACGTCCCCAGCTTCGGCGAGGTGCCCAACCCGTTGGCGGACAGGCGGAACCACGCGAGCACCGCGAGTCCGGCGACGACCAGCTCCCACGGCACCAGCCCGAGCCGCCGCGACCGCGCCTGCCGCTGGAACGTCCGGTGCGCCCGCCAGGAGGCCACCAGCACTGTCACCGCGAGGCTCAGCACCACCACGGCCAGCACGAACCCCAAGGCCAGCCACAAGGTTCCCGGCGCCAGCACCACACCTGGCGCATACAGCGGCAGCAACAGCCGTGCGGCCAGCAGCCCCAGCACGCCGCCGACGACCAGCGGCAGCCCGAGCTCCAGCACCCCGCGCAGGCCCAAGGCCAGCGGGCTCGCCCCGCGCACCCACAGCAGCCGCAGCTCGGAATGCCTGCGCTGCGCCCACTGCACCGTCACGGTCCCGACACCGGCGAGCCCGACCAGCACGCTGATGATCACCAACGGCAGCAGGGCCGACGACACGTTGCGTTCGGAGGTCCGCGCGGCCGTGATCGCCCCGGACAGCAGGTCCGTGCGCGTCAACGGCAGTCCCAACGCGGACAGCAGCGCGTTCCCGCTGTCCCGCAACGCTTCCGCCTCGGCGATCGTCGCGGGCGGGTCGGCGGCGAAGCGCAGCGTCACCGTCGCGTTCCCGGCGAACTCCTCCGGCAGCTTCGCCAGGTCGTCCACCGAGGACACCCAGATCACCGACGTGCTGGCGCCGTCACCGCCCAGCGGGTTCGGCACGACGGTCTGCGCCTCGGAGCACCACCAGCCGTCCACGGGCTGCGCGAGGTCGGCGTAGATCGCGCTCACGACCAGCGGTGATCCGGTCAGCCGGTCGCCGACCTTCACCCGAGCGGCCGTGGCGATCGACTGCGGCACCCACAACCCGCTGCCGCCGCCCTGCACGACCGCCAGGTGCGCCCGCGCGTCCGGCCGGTAGCCGAACCTGCCGTAGGTCGCGAGACCGTTGAAGTCAGGCCTGCCGATGCGCGAGTAGGCACCGCCGAGATCGCTGCGCGCCGCCATCGACACGGCCGTGGACAGCGGCAGGCCGTCCCCGTCGAGCGCCGGATGCACGGAATGCGGGCACATGCGGCTCTGCTGGTAGGCGAGCGCGGCACTGCCGGCGGCGGAGGTGTGCAGGGCGGCCGCGGCCACCACGAAGCCCAGCAGCAACGTCGTCGCGATGCTCACCAGCAACGTGAGCGGGCTCGACAGCGCTGCCCTGGGCGCGGCTCTCCACGGCAACTGCACCTGCGCACGCTAACCGGCGACTCAGGATTTGGGGAGGCTTTCGGTGGTAACAGAACGCATGACCCCGAACCTGGCTCCGAACGGGTCCACGAGCACCGCGATCCGGCCGACGTCGTCCAGGTCGTGGGGTGCGAGCAGGACCGGCGCCGAGGCCGCCGCCTGATCCACGTCGGCCACCTCGAAGTACGGCAGCCAGAACGCCTGGGTGTCCGCGACGATCGCCCCGAACATGCGGCCGGGACCGGTGCCGGCGGGCCGCAGGAACTGGCCGGGCGCGCCGGGGATCAGTTCGATCTCCCAGCCGAAGAGCGCGCGGTAGAACGCCGCCGACGCGCTGGGCGCGGGGGAGTGGAGTTCCAGCCAGGTGAGCGAGCCGGGGCTGGACACCGCGCCGAGTCCGGCACCGCTCGGCGTGCCCGCCTCCGCCATCCACACGCCGACATCCGCGCCGTGCGGGTCCGTCAGCCGTGGGGCCGCACCCGGCCCGGACGCGGCGAAGTGGACGGTCCACGAGGCCGCCTGCGCGCTCACGTGCCCCGCCACCGCCAGCCCGCCGCACGTGAACACACCACCGCCCGGCGAGTCGACCGGGTGGTAGCCCCAGCCCAGCACCGCGCCGTAGAACTCCGCCGCGGCCGCCTCGTCGGACGAGCCCAGCTCGAGCCACGCGGGGGCGCCGGGGACGAACTCAGTAGTGATCAACTATGCCCACCTCCAGCGGATACCTACCCAGTTCACCGACACGTCAGTCTCGAAGTGGTGCACGGAGTGGGTGTGGTCGGGGCTCAGGTCGATCGTGCGGTGCGGTTCCTGCTCCTCCCAGTCCTGCAGGTACACGTGCGGGTCGACGGGCATGGCGGCCGGGTCGAAGTGCACCTCGATCAGGCTCTGGGCGAGGAAGCACCGCACGCCGTGCGCGTACTCGATGCTGTCGAGCTTCGTCGGGTCGTGCGCGGTGTACTCGAAGACCCAGGTCTCGCCCTCCCGCAACGCCCGGTCGAACAGCAACTCGTCCACGACGAGGCGTTCGGACTCGTCGCGGGTGGACCGGCCGGGACGGCAGTTGCGCACGGGTTCCTGGTGCAGCTCGGCGGTCTCCACCGAGTCGTCGCAGAAGTAGTGCGCGTGGAAGCGGTCGACGCCGTCGGTGCGCGCGCGGACCACCACCTTCGCCTCGACGCGGGACGCGTGCCGGTCGGCGTCGACGAACACCCTGTCGTGCCGGGAGAGGATCTCCAGGTCGTTGGCGTTGAAGCCGGGCATCATGCCGGGCACGACGGCGGGCCAGCCGCTCGGGCCGGTGTTCTCCAGCAGCGCGAGCAACGACCGCGGCGGCAGCTCGAGGAGTTCCTCCAGCACCGCCACGGCCTTGAGCGACTTCGGGGACACCGGCCGCACCCTGCCCTGCTGCCAGTCGCTGAGCGTCGACAGCGCGACCGCCACGTCCTGCTGCGCGAGGCGTAGCCGGAGCCGTTCCAGCGTGAGCCCGCGGCGGCGGATGGCCGCGCGCAGTGCCGAGTGGAACGGTCCGATGCGCAGCAGCGCTTCCAGACTGGGCGTCGTTGTCACGGACTTGACTGTAGTGACTGCCCGGTGACTAGAGCGCAAATCCCTCCGGAAACGGATCCGTCTCGTCCAGGAAATACTGACCCATGCCCGTTATCCAGGCACGACCGGCCACTGTGGGCACAACGGCCGTGCGGTCACCAAGTGAGACTTCCTCGACCAGACGGCCGATGAACCTGGTGCCGATGAACGACTCGTTGACGTAGTCCTGACCTATGTGGAGCAGGCCGCGGGCATGCTGCTGGGCCATTCGGGCGCAAGTTCCTGTGCCGCAAGGGGAGCGGTCGAACCAGCCGGGGTGGATCGCCATCGCGTTGCGCGAGTCGGCCCCTTGTTCTCCCGGCGCGGTGAACTGCACGTGCTTGCACCCGCTGATCGCCGGATCGGCCGGGTGCACCGGGCGGTTGGTGGCGTTGATTTCATCCATGATGGACAGACCTGCCACGAGGATCCTGTCCTTCTCGGCCCTGTCGAACGGGATGCCGAGCCGCTCGAGCGGCAGGATGGCGTAGAAGTTGCCGCCGTACGCCATGTCGTAGGTGATCTCGCCGAGTCCGGGGACGGTGACCTTCGCGTCCAGCTCGTGCGCGTACGCCGGGACGTTGCGGATAGTCACGAGCTTGGTGCGCGTGTCGTAGTCGGCCAGCACCAGCCCGGCCGGCGTGTCGAGGCGGACGGTCGTGACGGGCTCGGTCACCTCGACCATGCCGGTCTCGACCAGCACCGTGGCGACGCCGATCGTGCCGTGCCCGCACATCGGCAGCAGGCCGGAGACCTCGATGAACAGCACGCCCCAGTCCGCGTCCTGGCGGGTCGGCGGTTGCAGGATCGCGCCGCTCATCGCGGCGTGCCCACGCGGTTCGTTGACCAGCAACTTGCGGATGTGGTCGTGGTTCTTGATGAAGTTCAGCCGCTTCTCGGCCATCGTCTCGCCGGGGATCACGCCGACGCCGCCCGTGATGACGCGCGTCGGCATGCCCTCGGTGTGCGAGTCGACGGCGCTGAAGTACTTCTTGAACCTCATGACGTCGCCAGCTTCATGTCGGCGTCGACCTGGGCGAGCTGCTCGGCGCTCAGCGGGCCGCGCGGGGGACGGCACGGGCCGCCGAACCGGCCGACGTAGTCCATCGACCGCTTGATGGCCTGCACGAACTCGGTGCGCGAGTCCCAGCGGAACGCCGGCACGAGCTTCTCGTACAGCCGGCGGGCTTCGTCGAGCTTGCCTTCCCGGGCGAGGGTGAAGAGTTCGACGCTCTCGGCCGGGAACACGTTGGGGTAGCCCGCGAACCAGCCCGTGGCGCCCATCAGCAGGCTCTCCAGCACGACGTCGTCCGCGCCCGCCACGATCGTGAGGTGCGGCGCGGCGGCCTTGATCTCCAGCACCCGGCGCACGTCGCCGGAGAACTCCTTGACCGCTACGACGTTCTCGATCTGCCCCAGTTCGGCGAGCAGGTCCGGTGTGAGGTCGACCTTGGTGTCGATCGGGTTGTTGTAGACCATGATCGGCAGCCCGGCCTTCGCGACCTCGCGGAAGTGGTGCACGACCTCGCCGCGGTTCGCTCGGTACATCGTGGGCGGCAGGCACAGCACGCCGTCCGCGCCGTCCTCGGCCGCGAGCTCCGCCCAGTGCCGTGCCTGGTGGGCGCCCACGCCGTGCACGCCGATGACCGCGATGCCGTTGTCCTTGACGGCCGCGATCGCCGTCTGCGCGACTTCCCGCCGTTCCTGGTCGGTGAGGGAGGAGTACTCGCCCAGCGACCCGTTCGGGCCGACGCCGCGGCAGCCGTTCTTGACGACCCAGCGGCAGTGCTCGGCGAACTTGTCCAGATCGGGGCGTAGCCCGGCTGGAGCTTTCGAGTCCTCGGCGTAGGGGAGTGCCGTGGCGACGATGACGCCGTCGAGGCGTTCGGTCATGACTGTTCCTCCGGGAGTTCTGCTAGTTCGCCGAGGGGGATGGGGATCGCGATGACGCGGCGTTGTCCGTCGAACGGGACGCCGGTGAGGTCGGCGGCGTTGCGGGCGCAGATGCGGCCCTGGCACCTGCCCAAGGCGACGCGGCTGGTGAGCTTGAGTTCGCGCATGGTGACTGCGGGTGCGAGGTCTTTGAGCTGGACTTTTTCGCAGCGGCAGACGGTGGTGTCTTCGTTGGGCCACGTCTGCCAGCCGGGGTGGATCGCGTGTGCCCTGGTGAGGGCTTCGGCGAAGAGGCGGCCGTTCCTGACCGCCTTGAGGGCTTGTGGTGGTGGCTGGTGGCCTGCCGCTGCTGCGCCGGCGACGATGCCTTCTGCCTCCGACAAGTCGGCGCCGCCGATGCCGGTGACCTCGCCGGCCGCGTAGACGTTCGGGACGGACGTTCGCTGGCGTTCGTCGACGTCCAGGAAGTCGTTGGTGCGGGCGGCCTCGGGGACGAGGTCGGTGCGCGGGAGGAAGCCGTAGCCGACGCAGACGAGATCGGCGTGCTCGGTGCGGTGACTGGTCGGGCGCCACTGGCCGTCGAGCTTCGCGACGGTGACCTTGCTGCCGTGCTTGGCGATCACGGCCGTGCGGGTCTCCAGGTGGCGCAGGACTTTCCGGTAACTCGCGAGCTCACCGATCTTGTGGCGGTTGGCGGCGATCGCTCTTGTTTCGCGCAGCCATCTCATGGGGGAGGAGGCCTCGTAGACGCCGACGATCGTGGCGCCGAGGTCCTGCAGGGCCGTGGCGACCGGCAGCAGGAACGGGCCCGAGCCGCTGACGATGACGCGTTCGGCCAAGGTGACGCCCTGCTTGGCGAGGGCCTGGGCGGCGCCCGCGGTGATGACGCCGGGGCCGTCCCAGCCTGGGAACGGCAGGGGGCGGTCGTAGGCGCCGGTCGCTAGTACGAGCGCGTCGAAGGTGAGCGGTGAGTGGCCGCGCAGGTGCAGCGTCTGGTTCTCGACCAGCCAGGCCTCGGTGTTCTTGAGGTGGGTGACCTTGTCGTGGCTGAACTTGGCTCTGCCGCGCAGGTACTGGCCACCGGCCTCGGGTTCGGAGTCGACCATGGTGACTTCTGCGCCCGCGTCGGCGGCTGTTCTTGCCGCGGCCATTCCTGCCGGGCCGGCGCCTACTACTACGACTCTCATGGCCGGTGCCTGTCGTCGGTGGTGATCACGTCGCCATCGCGCAGCGGGTGGCGGCACGCGCGCACCTCGGGCACGCCGTTGATCTCCGCGACGCAGCCGAAGCACACGCCGATGCCGCAGAAGAACCTGCCGGGCAACAACTCCGCGACGTGCGCGACGTCTTTTTGCAGGCCGTTGAACGTCACCTTCACACCATCACCTCCGGCCGGTCGACGCGGAACGGCGCGGGGTCCGTGAGCGGGGTGGCGCCGGTGAGCAGGTCCGCGAGCAGGTGGCCGGTCGCCGGGGCCAGTCCGACGCCCGCGCCCTCGTGTCCGGTGGCGTGCCACAGTCCTGGGGTTCGCGGGTCTTCGCCGATGATCGGCAGGTGGTCCGGGGCGTAGGGGCGGAAGCCGCCGTACGCGCGCATGACCGGGACTTGTCTGAGCATCGGGAACATCGCGATGGCCTTTTGCGCCAACGCTTTCAGGACTTTGCTCTCGATCGTGTCGTCGAAGCCCTTGCGCTGGCGGCTCGACCCGATCAGCACCGTGCCGGCCTGCGTGGACTCGACCACGCCGGACGTCTGGAGGTCGGCGTCACCGCTCGCCACCGCACCCACGTAGTCGGCGTCGTAGACCTTGTGCCGGATCCGGCCCGGGATCGGGGTCGTGACGAGCACTACGCCTCTTCTGGGGAGGACGTTGACGCCGAAGCTCCTCGCCCACGGCCCGGTGGCGTTGACGACGGCGCCGCAGCTGATCACGCCCTGCTTCGTGGTGACGCTGCGGCCGTCCGTTGCGGACACTTCTTGCCGTTGGAAGGCTATGCCGCGCAGGAGAGTTCGGGTGGCCTTCACCGGGTTCAGCTGCGCGTCCTCCAGGTAGTGGACGGCGGCGGTGATCTCCGGGTTGAGGTGGGGTTCGTGCTGCAGGGCGTCTTCGGCGCTGATCTCGCACGCGTCGATGCCTGCGGCTCTTTGAGCGGCGGCGAACTTCTGGAGGGGCGTGACGGCGTCGCCGGTGGTCGCTACGACCAGTCCGCCCTTTTCCTCCCATTCGGCGTCTTCTGCCAGCTGTGGCCACAGCGCGCGACTCGCCCGGGCGAGCGTGAGTTCCGGGCCGGGTTCCTTGTCGCTGACGAGGACGTTCCCCTCGCCGGCCGCGCTGGTGCCGGACGCCGGTCCGTGCCGGTCGACGACGAGAACGGTCAGGCCGCGGCTGTGCAACGCCTGGGCGCACGCGGCCCCGATGATGCCCGCGCCCATGACCACGACGTCCGGGTGCATCGCCCACCTCCGTTCAATAGAATGAACGTTAGTGCTTCGGGTACTCCAGCACCAGTACCGAACTGACTTCGCCGTCGACGGTCTCGTAGAGGTGCGGGGTCGAGCCGGGGAAGCAGACGTAGTCGCCAGGGCCCAGCTCGTAGGGCTTCTCGACCGGCCCCACCTTGAGCTTCCCGCTCGTGACCAGCACGTGTTCCTTGCCGGGGTGGCCCTCGGTGGTCTGGGTCTGACCTGGCCTCACTCGCTGGTCGTAGATCTCCAGGACGGTGTCGCCGATGTCCATCCGGCGCATCAGGCGGAGGTCCACGGCGTTGCTGCTGAGCGTTTCGACGTCTCTTGCCCTGACGAGGACCACGTCCGGGGGCGTTCGTTCGGTGACCAGTTCCGAGACGGGAACGTCCAGAGCGTTCGACAAACTGAACACTGTCTCGATGGTCGGGTTGCCTGTGCCGCTCTCCAGCTGGGAGAGGGTGCCCTTGGCGATGGAGGACCGCCTGGCCAGTTCGGACAGGGACAGTCCGCGTTGCTCGCGGAACGCCCTGATGTTGGCGCCTAGCACCTGACCCGCACTCATGGTTGCTGATCGTTGCATAGGCTTGCGGGTATGACTGCGTACACGGAGGCGGAGGGGCAGATCCTTCGCACGGCCGTTTTCGGTGCCATGGTGCTGGTGTCCACTGCGGACCCCGGGGAGGTGGACGTCGAGAGCCAGGCCGGGGTTCGGGCGATCACGCTGCTGTCGGACGACCTGCGGGCGATCGTGTCTGCTGCGCCGCCTTCGTTGCCGTCCGGGTCGGCTTCGGATGTCGAGGCTGGGGTGTTGGCGGCTTTGCGGGAGTCCGTGGTGATCATTTCTGGGCGTGAGGCTCGGGATGTGGCGATTTTCCGGGCTGCGGTTGCGGAGATGTGCCGGTCTGTGGCTGGGGCTGATGGGGATGTGGCTTTGGCTGAGCGGGAGATGGTGGCGAAGGTGGTTGAGGCACTTCGCTGACGCTCCTGGGGTCGCCTGTCACGTCACCAGTGCGGTGGTTTCGGTGGGGTGCAAAGACTTTCGACGGACGGGTCATTTCATCGCCGCTTCGCGTCGATAGGGATTGGGGCTTGACTTCGGGGCCCTTGCGAGGCGCTGGTCGGACCGGAAAGGCCGGGCTGAAAAGCGCCCGGCCGAGCCACGAGTGGTAGCACCTCGCACCCAAAGTCAAGCCCCAATCTCGTTGCAGCGTGGCTGAGTTGGGTGGGCACGTCACCTCACCCGCTTCACGTGTGGCCTTGGAAGGACGCCTCGCCTTCGGCATTGCAGTTGGGGCTCGGTTGCGCCATCGCGATGCTCGCGCTCGGCGACCTGGTGCTCCGCAGCCCGGCGCTCTACCGCCATCCACTGCTCCAGTGCTCCGATGAGTGGTCGCGTTCTGCGCGATCGGCGGGCTTGACCGGGCCTCGTCGGGTTGCAATCATCGGATCTTCTCGCCGCCGCCCCGGACGAGAAGGCGATGGCATGGGACTGCGTCGTGTGTGGCTGATGGTGGTGGTTGCCTTGTTGGCCGGGCTGCTCGTGCCGGTCGGGCAAGGGGTGGCTCAGGCTGAGGTTCGGCATCCGCGGCAGGAGTGGTTGCGGCAGTCGACGGCCGGGTTGTTCCTGCACTGGGGGATGTTCACGGCGCCTAGGCATCTCGATTGTGCCGAGTGGGAGCGGGACGTCACCGGGGGTGGGTGGACGCCTGACTACTGGATTGACGAGGCCCGGAAGCTCGGGGCCTCGTACGTGGTGCTGGCTACGTTTCACAGTCGGCTCGGGTATGCGCGGCCTTGGCCTTCGGCGGTGCCCGGGAGTTGTGCCACGCGGCGGGATCTGCTCGGGGAGCTTGTTCGGGCGGGCAAGGCCAAGGGGGTTCGGGTTGTTCTGTACATGACGGACGACCCGCAGTGGCACAGCGAGCAGGGTGTGCAGATGCTCGACTCGGCGGCCTACTCGGCTTACAAGGGTGAGCAGGTTGATCTCACCACTCGTGAGGGGTTCGGGAAGTACAGCTACGACCTGTTCTTCGAGGTCATGCGGCGGTATGACGATCTGGCCGGGTTCTGGATCGACAACGACAACGAGTACTGGGAGCGGAATCGGCTCTACGAGCAGATTCGGGGGTTGCGGCCGTCCTGGTTGTTGAGCAACAACAACGAGGACACGCCGATCATGGACACCGTGTCGAACGAGCAGAAGACCGGCATGGTGCCGTCGTACGACTATCCGGCGGCGACTTTCACGCCCATGCCCCGGTTGTCGGAGGCCTGTTACAAGCTGCCCAACACCGGGGACTGGTGGTACGACGGCGGGGATCATGCTGTTGACACGCGGTTGAACACCGGGCGGTACGTGACCAACGCCGGGTCTTCCATCAAGTCGTTGATGGCGGAGACACCCATGGTCAACGGGAAGATGCCGGTGCAGCAGGAGGCTTACAACAACTTCATGGCCTCGTGGGTGGCGCCCATTCGCGAGTCGGTCCAGGGGGTTGAGGGGGCCGGGTACATGTACGGCGGGATGCAGCCCGGGTTCTGGAACGACGGGGCGCACGGGGTGATCACCATCGAGCCCAAGAGCGGTCGGCAGTACGTGCACGTGGTGACCCGGCCTCGGGCCGACTTCGTTCGGTTGCGGGACAACGGGTATCGGGTGTCCAAGGTGCGGGACTTGCGCACTGGGGAACGGATGCGGTTCGCGCAGTCGGGTGGGTATCTCACGATTCAGGGCATCACGAAGTGGGATGAGTACGACACGGTCTTCGCGGTGGAGACGGTTGGGCAGCAAGGGTTTTACAGCGGGGTGAAGGCTTCGGCCACGTCGTCTGCCCCAGGGTTTCCCGCGTCGAATCTGACTGACGGCAGCTATGAGACCTACTGGGATGCTGGGGGTGCGCAGCCCGTGTCGGTCTCGTTGGATCTCGGGCGGCGCAAGGACGTGGCGTTCTTGGCGGTCAATCAGCGGGAGGTGTCGCCCACACACGCGCGGGTGTCGTTCGGGCGGCCCGAGGATTCCAGTCGGGTCAAGGACTATCAGGTCACGGCCTCGGATGACGGGCGACGGTGGTGGCACGTTCGGTCCGGGGTGTTGCCGTCTGCTCGGGGTGTGCAGTTCATCGACGTTGGAGCGCAGCAGGCTCGGTATCTCAAGTTGACCGTGGTGAGCACCTGGGGTGGGGCGCAGGCGCCGGTGTACTTCAAGCAGGTGAAGATCGACGAGATTCGGGTTGGGCACAGCTATCCGCGTAGGGGTGGCGGGGGTGCGTTGGAGGCTGAGGACGCCGAACGGGCTGGGGGAGCGCGCGGAGAGTTCTGTGCGGCTTGTAGTGGTTCGCGGCAGGTCACCGGGCTCGGTGCTGTTGTGTTCCGCGACGTTTCTGTTGCTGCGTCTGGGAGTTATCGGCTTCAGCTCGACTTGACTGCTGGGCGGGACAGTGCGGTGTCGGTTGCGGTCAACGGGGGTGCGCCGGTGTCGGTGGTGGTGCTCAAGGGGCGGTCGGACGTGCCCGCGCCCACTGCGGTCGCGGTGCCGTTGAACGCCGGTCGCAACACGGTGAAGGTGTTCGGGGGTGACGGACTTGGGCTGGATCGGGTTTCGGTGGGTGGGCTGCCGCCGTCCGGGTACGCGCCGAAGACCACGTTGACGGTGGAACCCCATGGCGTGCAATGGGTTGGTGGTGGGCAGCAGGCGGTGAAGATCACGGCCCGGCTGCGGCTCGACGCCGACGACCAGATCGACGACGTGGTGCTGGCGCCGGTGGTGCCTGCCGGGTGGGCGGTGACCGGGCCGTCGGCCGCTCGGGCGTCGATGCGGTTGGGCGGGGTGCTGGAAGGGGCGTGGACCGTTACCTCGCCGGCGGGTCAGGACGTCGGGTCGGTGAGTGTTCCGGTTGGTGCGGCGTTTCGGGTTCTGTCCAGTGAACGCAAGGTTTCCGGGGTCGTGCCGGTGCGGGGCAGGCCTGCGGATCGGGTGTTCGTGCGGGAGGCCGAGGACTCGGCCAACCAGTTCGGCAGCACCGGGCTCACCGGGTGCGGGGCGTGTTCCGGGGCGGAGAAGGTGCGCAACATCGGTGGCGGGGCGGACGCTGCGGTGACGTTCCCGAACGTCGTGGTGCCTCAGACACGGTCGTATCGGTTGTTCGTCCAGTTCACGGTGAACGGGCCGCGGTCGTACTTCGTCGCGGTCAACGGGGGTGCGCCGGTCGAGGTGAAGTTGAACGGGATCGGCAACAACACGCCTTACGTGGCCGAGATTCCGGTGACGTTGAACGCCGGGGCCAACACGATCAGGTTCGGCAACGACTCCGCCGGTGCGCCTGATCTGGACCAGATCGCGTTGGCGTGACCTAGTAGGGTGCCGCCCCATGGGGGCAGAAGACCAAGGATGGCAGGGTTTTTCCTACTACCACTGGAAGGACCTCGCGGCCGTGCGGGCGCGGCTCGAGGCGGGTGCGGACCCGGACGGCGGGCTGCGCTGGGGTGCGCCGTTGCACACGGCCGTCGAGTTCGGCACCGTCGAGGTGGTCGCCGAGCTCGCCGGCCGGGTCCGTGACGTGGACCAGGTCGTGCGGGGGCACACGGCGTTGTGGGCGGCGGTGCACGCCGGGGATCGCGAGAGTGCGCGGGTGTTGCTCGCGGCGGGGGCGGATCCGTTGCGGCCCATGATGTCCGGGTGGTCGCCGGCGCGGCTCAGCCTCACCACCGCGCACGTGATCCCGTCGGACGAGGTGCTGACGCAGGCCGAGTGGGAGGCGGCGGCGGAGTGCGGCAGGCTGGTCGCCGCACTGAAGGACATCCCGTTCTTCGACGGCTACAGCCTCGCGTGCGTGGCGGGGGTCGGTGCCGCTGACGTGATTCGGCTGCTGGACGCCGAGATCGTGTCGGCGGACGAGGCGGAGCAGATGGTCGAGGACCGGTCGGAGTTCGTCGCGGCCGTCACCGACGTGCCCGGTGGGAGCATCCTGATGCAGCCCGAGTACTTCCTTGCCTCGACTCCCGTGGTGATGAAGACGTTGACGGCGGGCACGGTCGGGTACGGCATGTACGCGAACCCCAAGAGCGGCAACCAGGGCAACAGCCACCGCGACGGCGAGATCATCGGGTGGGACCTGCATCCCGGCGGTGGGCCTGACGAGGACGGTGACACCGCGGAGGTGCTGATGAAGCATCTCTACAAGGGGCGCGCGGTGGCGTTCTGCTGCGCGTACGCCGGGGTGCGGCCGACGAACGCGAAGGCGTTCACCGAGCCGGACCAGTGGATCGTCCTTCCCGATCGGGACTACTGGAGCGCATGATGGGGTGATGCTGGAGGCGGTGCGCAGGCAGCTGAGCCGGGGGCTCTTCGGGATGGTCGTGGGTCCCGAGGGGGCGAAGCACGCGCAACGCATCCACGGTTCGCCCGGGCCGCGGCTGTTCGCCGACGACCGGCCCATCCGGCACGTGCACGCCGACAACGCCATGTTCGTCGGCGGGCTGCGGGCGTTGCTGTTGCAGTCGTTGCACCCCTTGGCGATGGCGGCGGTGGCGCAGCACTCCGACTACAAGACGGACCCGTGGGGACGGTTGCAGCGCACGAGCCTATTCGTCGGCATGACGACCTACGGCACGGTCGTGGACGCGCGCGCTGCGGTGGCACGGCTGGCGCGCATCCACACGCACATCCACGGCGTCGCGTCCGACGGGCGGTCGTACCGGGCCGACGACCCGCACCTGCTGGCGTGGGTGCACGTCGCCGAGGTCGACAGCTTCCTGCGGTGCCATCAGCGGTACGGGGAGAAGCCGCTGGACGACTACGACGGGTACGTCGCCGACATGGCCGTGCTCGCCGGCGAGATGGGGATTCCCGATCCGCCGCGCACGGTCGCCGAACTGGAGGCGCGGATCGACTCGTACCGGGCCGAGCTGAAGGGCACCGCCGAGGCGCGGGAGGCGGCGCGGTTCCTGCTGTTCAAGGCGCCGGTGCCGCTGCTGGCACGTGCCCCGTACGCGATCCTGGCGGCGACGGCGGTGGCGTCGTTGCCGGTGTGGGCGCGGATGCCGCTGCGGCTGCCGTACCTGCCGATCGCCGAGGCCACCGGGGTGCGGTTCGCGGGACACGCGTTGATGCGCGGCCTGCGGTGGGTGACCGGTTAGGGCTTCAGGAAGTCGACCACGAGCGGGGTGGCCACGCTCGCGAACTCCTCGAAGTAGCCGTGCCGGGCGCCTTCGACGAGGTGCATGCGGGCGCCGGGGATGCGCGCGGTGATCAGCGGGGCGTTGGCCGTCGGGTTGAAGATGTCGTCGGTGCCGTGCACTACGAGCGTTTGCGCGCTGATGGACGGCAGGACGTCCCACGCGTCGTGCTCGGCGCTCGCGAAGAGGTGCCGCTTGCGCGCGTGGGGAGGCATGTTCGGGTCGCCCAGCGTGTTGTACGGACCCTTGTACGCCGGGGTGTACATGAGCTCCTCCAACGCCCGGCGCGCCTTCATGGGCTCGATCTGCGCCAGCGACTTGCGCACCTCGGCGCTGCGCTCGATGCCGTGAGCGCCGCCGGGGGAGGTGCAGCCGAGCACGAGCCTGTCGACGTGGGTGCCGTGGTCGGCGGCGATCCACTGCGCGATGCGGCCGCCCATCGACGTGCCGTAGACGTGTGCCCTGTCGATGCCCGCGTCGGCCAGGATCGCCACGCAGTCCTGCGCGAACATCCGGGTGCTGTACGGGACGTCCGGCTTGTCGCTGGAACCGGTGCCGCGGTGGTCGGTGACGAGCGTCGTGAAGTGCTCGGAGAAGCCCGCGCGGACCTGTGACCACCAGCGGGACGAGTTCGCCTGGCCCGCGATGAGCAGCAGTGGGGGTCCCGAGCCCTCGACGTCGTAGAAGAGCCTGGTTCCGTCTGCGGCACGAGCGTGGGGCACGGAGAGAAGTCTAGAACCTTGACTTCGCGGTAGATGGTCTAGTCCAATTCGGGGTGGACCCCCTGCCGGCCGCCACGTGTGAGGGATGGAGCTACCCATGCTGCTGTTCGCTCGAATATCCGCGGTGGCCGCCCTGGTGCTCGGCACCGTGATCGTCAGCCTCGCCCCTGCCAGCGCCGCCGGAGTCACGGCGACGTTCTCGAAGAACGGCTGGAGCACCGGGTACACCGCCACGGTGACGATCAAGAACGAGACCAGCGCGGCCATCACGTCCTGGAAGGTCGAGTTCGACTACCCGGCCTCGACCTCCGTCGGGGCCTACTGGGACTCGCTGCTCACCAAGAGCGGCAACCGCAACACGTTCGTCAACCGCGAGTACAACGGGAACGTCGCACCCGGCGCGAGCGTGACGTTCGGGTTCAACGCGGCCGGTACCGCCGATCCCGCGAACTGCACGGTGAACGGTGCCGCCTGTACCGGTGGGACCGGACCCACGACGTCGTCGACCACTTCCACGACGACTACTACGACCACCACCACGACCACTACGACGACGACCACGACCGGTCAGCCGCCTACGGGGCAGTTGCCGAAGAAGGTGCTCGTCGGGTACCTGCACGCCAGCTTCGCCAACGGCTCCGGGTACATCCGGATGAAGGACGTTCCGGACGAGTGGGACGTCATCAACCTCTCGTTCGCCGAGCCCACCAGCGCGACCTCCGGCGAGCTCCGGTTCGCGCAGTGCCCGGTCGCGGAGTGCCCGAACGTCGAGTCCGAGGCCGAGTTCATCGCGGGCATCCGCGCCCAGCAGCAGAAGGGCAAGAAGGTCAACATCTCCATCGGCGGCCAGAACGGCCAGGTCCGGCTGGAGACGACGGCCGCGCGCGACGCGTTCGTGCGCTCGGCGTCGGCGATCATCGACAAGTACGGCCTGAACGGTCTCGACGTCGACTTCGAGGGCCACTCGCTGTCGCTGAACCCCGGCGACCTCGACTTCAAGAACCCGACCACGCCCGTGGTCGTGAACCTGATCTCGGCGTTGCGCTCGCTGAAGGCCCGCTACGGCACCAACTTCGTGCTGACGATGGCGCCCGAGACGTTCTTCGTGCAGGTCGGTTACCAGTTCTACGGCGGCACGGGCACCGGCGACGCGCGCACGGGCGCGTACCTGCCGGTGATCGAGGCGATGCGCAACGACCTGACGCTGCTGCACGTGCAGGACTACAACTCCGGACCCGTGATGGGCCTGGACAACCAGTACCACAACATGGGCGGCGCGGACTTCCACGTCGCGATGACCGACATGGTGCTGGCCGGGTTCAACGTCCGTGGCGACGCGTCGAAGTTCTTCGCGCCGTTGCGGCAGGAGCAGGTGGCGATCGGGCTGCCGGCGGCCCAGTACGCGGGCAACGGGTTCACGTCGGTCGCGGACGTGCAGACCGCGCTCGACTGCCTCACCAAGGGGACGCGGTGCGGCAGCTACAAGCCTCGCGGGGTGTACCCGAACCTGCGTGGGCTGATGACCTGGTCGATCAACTGGGACAAGTACAACAACTACGAGTTCTCCAAGGCGCACAGGGCTTATCTGCCCCGGTAGGTGCGCGGGGATGGTGTGCTGGGGGCGGCCGGGTTCGGTCGCCCCCAGTTCTGTGTTGCAGGAGTTCGTGTTGCCGCGGACTTCTAGGCGAGAGTCGACCAGAACTGGAGTTCGTAGGCCTGCAGGAGGCGGCCGTAGCGCCAGGCGTGCTTCGGTTGCCAGCCCGCGTCCAGGGCGGCCTGGACGGCGGCGATCGCCCGGTCCTCGAGTTGGGGCGCGGGGGTGGCGAAGAAGTCGACGAACGCGGTCGCCTCTTCGGAGAAGCCGTAGTGTTCTTTCAGGCCCTTGGCCATGCGGGCGCAGTAGCCGCCCCACGCGGTGAAGTTCGCGAGGATCGCCAGGATCACGTCGGTCGGTTCGCCGTTCAGCGCCATCCACGCCTGGTAGGCCGGGTAGGCCTGGCAGCCGGGGAACGGTTCGTAGGACTGGAAGTCCTTCGCCTTCATGCCTGCTGCTTCGGCGAGCGGCTGGAGCATGGGGAGGACCAGCTCCTCGCCGCCGGCGAGGAGGGTGAAGAACGCCCGTGCGTTCGGCTCCTCGGCCTTCGCGGCCAGGGAGAGGAATGTTCGCCAGTCCGACGACACGATGTGGCTTTCCTCGGCGGCGAAGGTCGCGATGACCGAACGCGGCGCTTTGCCCGTTTCGATCAGCTTCACCACCAGGTTGTCGTGCTCACCGGGGTGCAGCTCGGTCCGGATGCGCGTGACCAGCTCTTTTGCGTTCATGCCGTGATTCTTCCGCAGGTTGGAAATCGTTCGCCAGAGTGGCTGGTCATCGGGGAGCATCCCGGTCGTGGCTGAACACACCTATCGGGTGCTCGTGCGCGGGCGCTTCGCTGAGTTGACCGATTCGCAGCGCGTCGCGTTGAAGGAGCGGCTGGGCGGGTTCGACTTCCTTCGGGATGCGGGGTTCAGCGAGGAGGGTGCGTTGACCTATGACGAGAAGCTCGACTTTTTCAGTTACCGGGTGATTTTGGTGGCTGAGGAGAAGCCGGATGAGGCTGGGTTGAGGCGGGCTGCGGGGGCGTTGGATGCGCTCGGGGTGGACTTCAAGGGGTTGAAGGCCAAGGTGACGGACATGGACGAGATGAAGATCAACCGGCCTCGGCGGTTGGGCTGATCCTGGCTGACGGGCTGACGCGGGTCGGCTTGCGTTGGCCGGTTCCTGTTCCAGCGGGGTTGGTTGCGTTCTGTTGGTTGGGCTGCGGTTGCGAGGGTGGTCGCGCGGGTCGCCCCGGCCGGACCGAGACAGGTTGTCATCCAGCCCCTCAAGGTCAAGCCCCAATCGCCATGAGCGGCGTAACCGGTTCCCAACCAGGTAGCAGCCCGTTCGGCCTCGCTTCGCTTCGCCACGCCAGGATTCGTAGGTGGTTGGCGTGCGTTGGTGGCTGCCGGTTGCGTGCGCGCGCCGGGCCAAGACGGTGGTCACCTTGCCTTGGCGACTGCGGTTGCGTTGGTGCTCGTGCGTGGCGGCTGGTGGCAAAGAGAATCCCCTGCCCCGGCTGCTTGGGCCGGGGCAGGGGACGGGTGGTGCTGTCAGGCGGAAGGACTTACGGGTTCGGGTAGTGCGCCAGGTAGGCCTCGGTCGAGCCTGCCGTGGCTGTGCCGCCCGCGTTGTTCACGATCCGCTGGATGGTGCCGTTGCCTCCGAGGGAGACGGTCACCATGCTGTGCAGCTTCACGCCGGGCGTGTTCGGGATTTCGAACGCGCGGTCGGCCGTTACGGAGGCGTTGAAGCGCATGAAGATGTAGCTGCCCAGACCCCACGCCTCGTGGGAGGTGACGTTGTTCGCCACCTTGTAGGCCGCGTAGCCGCGGGTCGAGCCGTTCATCCAGGCTTGCTGGTTGGGGGCTTCGTAGGGCATTTCGTTCTGGTAGAAGTACGTTCGGCCGCCTTGGCCGTTCCAGATGGTCTGGTACTTCTGGTAGTGCTCCACGAAGAGGCCGTACATCGTCACGTTGTTGCCGTTGACGATCAGGCCCGTGTCGGCCGTGTTGAGGTCCCAGCCGACGCCGATCGAGTGGTCGCCTCGCCACAGCCAGAGGTGGTCGCCGATCACGTTGTGGCTGTTGATGATCAGTGAGTTCGTGGCGCGGCCCACCGCCGAGCCGCCGATGCGGACGTAGAAGTCGTGCAGCGACGTCGGGTTGGCGGAGTGGTTGGCGTTGCTGCCCGGTGCACCGATCTGGGCGAGGAGAGGTGAGTTGGTCGGGGCTGCGTCGATGAGCAGGCCCGCGATCTTCACACCGTCCACATCGGCCACGTCGAGTGCCATGTTGCCGTTGGTGGGCATGACGGTGGCGAGGCCGAGGCCCATCACGACGGTGTCGGGGCGGGTCACTCGGATCGGCTCGGACACCTGGTGGATGCCCGGGGTGAGGAGCAGGTGCTTGCCGGCGGCGAGCTGGGCGTTCATCGTGGCGGCCGAGGTGCCCGGCTTCGCGATGAAGAAGTTCGACAGAGGGATGTTCGTGCCCTGCTGGGTGCCGGACGCCCAGGTGGTGCCGCTCGAGTTCGAGCGGAGTGCCGGGACGAACACGTTGTAGGCGCCGCTGCCGTCCACGTTCAGGAACGGCTTCTCACGCACGACAGGGGTCTGCGCGACGGTGGTGTACGGGGGTTCCGGGAACGAGGTCTGCGGTGCGTTGCGGGCACCTACGAAGACCATGTTCCAGTTCTCGCCCGTCCAGGAGCCCCACTCGGTGTTGCGGGACAGCCACTGCTGCTGCGAGCCCGAGCGGACCTGGCCGGTGACGACCGAGTCGGCGAGGAAACCGCCGCTGGACCAGCCGTTGTCGTCGAGCTGCATGTTGCCGTAGGTCTTGGTGCGGCGCATGGCCGACGCCTGCGAGACGGCCCAGGTGTTGGTGCCCGACGGCGGGCGGATCGCCAGGTTCTCGGCGCCGCGCCAGAAGTTGTGCGTCGCGTTGCCCTCGAACCAGTCGGCCTCGACGTGGACCTGGCCGTTGATCGTCACACCGTCGGGCAGCATGCCCAGGCCGAGGACCTGGGTGAAGAAGCCGATGTTGACGTCGACGTTGTAGTTGCCCGGCTTGAACATGATCGCGTACCGGCGGGCGTCGTACTGGCCCTCTTCCTGCTGCCGGAACACGTCGTTCAGGCGTGCCTGGATCGTCGCCGCCGGCATCGACGGGTCGAAGATCAGCACGTTCGGGCCGAAGTCCGGGTTGCCCGGCTGCTGCGGGCCGCCGCCGGACAGGCGGAAGAGCTGGGCGTTGGTCCCGTTGCAGGTGTACTGGACCAACTGGACGTCCTGGGTCGACGCGCCGGGCACGTCGAGGCACTTGGCGCTGTTGCGGTTCACGAACCGGTAGGTGTCCGTGCCGACCTGTTCAGGACGCCATTGCTGGTTGTTCGCGTTGAAGGACTGCCACATGTGGACAGCCGCGTTGTCCGCGGTCGAGACGTTCGAGACGTCCCAGACCTGGCCCTGACCGACGGTGTAGTAACCGTCGCTCGTGGCCGTGAAGGTCCAGGTCTGTCCCGTGCATCCTTGTTGGCGGAGCTGTGCGCCGTTGGCCGTTCCCAGCGACTCCACGCACTTTCCGCTGCCGACGTTCGTCACTTGATAAGCGGTTCCGGGCACCACGTCGGCCTGCGCCGCGACCGTCCACACAGGAACGATCGCCGCTGCTGCCAACGCTGCCACCAGCAGGGGGGTTCTCACGGGTCACAGGGTGGGGGTGATTTGTTGCAACCGTCAACGAACCTAACTGTTTCCGGTCCCGTTCCGGTATTGACAAATAATTTTGTCAAATGAGACTGTGCTAGGCGTGGAGCTGTCGCCGTTGCGTCGATCGTTGCTGGAGTTGCTGAAGTCGCCCGCCTCGGCGACGCAGCTCGCGGTGGCGTTGCAGCTGCCCCGGCAACGGGTGAACTACCACGTCAGAGCCCTGGAACAGGCCGGGCTCGTGGAGCTCGTGGAGGAGCGGCAACGGCGGGGGTGCGTCGAGCGCGTGTTGCGCGCGCGGCCCGGCCGGGAGATCGCCGCGGACGTCCAGGACCAGTTCGCCGCAACGCATCTGGTGTCGGTCGCGGAGGACACCGCTCGTGAGGTCGAGCGGATGTCGGGGGCCGCGGCCGACGTGGGAAAGCGCTTGCTCACGTTCACGGTGGAGACGACGGTCCGCTTCGGCGCGCCCGGCGACGTCCACGAGTTCACCAGCGACCTGGCCGAAGCGGTGCGGCAGATCGCGTTGAAGTACGACACCGAGACAGGCCGCCCGTACCGGGTGGTCGCGATGGGCCATCCCGGAGTTGCAGATGAGTGACGAAGGCGTCCGGATCGAGATCACCGTGGCCGCGCCGGTCGAACTGGTGTGGGAGTCGTTCCGGGACAAGGAGAAGGTGCGCCACTGGCACGGCTGGGACGCGCCGGAGCTCGAAGCCGAGATCGACCACATCTTCTTCCAGAACGCCGAGGAGGACGGCACCACGCTGGTCGTCCACGGCCACGACACGTTCGAGCTGACGCCCGTTCCCGAGGGCACGCGGATCGTGCTGACCCGCGCGCCCAAGGGCACCTCACCCGAGTGGGACGACTACTACGGCGAGATCACCGAAGGCTGGATCACGTTCCTGCACCAGCTGAAGTTCGCGCACGAGTACCAGCCCGGCCGGACGCGCCGAACGCTGTTCTGGCCGCACCCGGTCGACCTCGGCGTGAGCGGCAAGCCGTTCTTCGAGTCCACGCACCAGCACGGCGTCGTGGTCGAGGAGTTCGGGCCGGGGCTCGTGATCACCAGCCCGCAGCTGACCGTCGTGACCACCTACGGGTTCTCCGACGAGCAGCTGGAGGCGGTGCGCGCTCAGGCAGTGGAACCGAAGTAGCGGGTCAGGAACTCGTTGCGGAAGACGCCTTTCGGATCGTGCTCGCGCAGCAACGACCGGAAGGCGTCCCACTGCGGGTAGCGCGCGGCCAGCAGCGCCGACGGCACGGTGAAGAGCTTGCCCCAGTGCGGCCGCGGCGCGATGGCCTCCTCGAGGCGGGGCAGCAGCCGCAGCACCTCACGGGTGTTCGGCACCCAGGTGAAGTGGATCGCGATGCTGTCCCGGTCGTAGGCGGGGGAGAGCCACTGCGGTTCCTCGTCGACCGTGCGGATCTCGCACGCCTGCACCAGCGGTGAGATCACCGTGGACATCTCCGCCAACGCCCGCAACGCCGTCACCGCGCGTGTGCGGGGCACGAAGTACTCGGTCTGGAGCTCCTCGCCGACCGACGGCGTGAACTCGGCCCGGAAGTGCGGCAGCCGCTCGTGCCACGGGCCGGGCACGCCGCCCTGCACCGTGCAGCGCGAACCAGGCTGGCCGGGCACCGGGTGCACCGGTTCGGTCGCGGGACGGCCGGGGAAGAGGAACTCCGGCTCGCCCACCCGGTGCTTCGCGAAGATCGTCGCGCCGCCCTGCCAGTCGACGAACGCGCTCACGCTGTACGCGCCGCCGAAGATCTGCTCCATCTGCACCAGCAACGTCGTCCACGCGACGTCCTCGTACACCGTCTGCGCGACCTGGAACGACGGCTCCACGTCGAGCGTCACGGTCAGGACGACACCCAGCCCGCCCATCGACACCGGCGCACCCGCGGACGTGAGCTCGACGACCGACCCGTCCCCGCGCAGCACCTCGACCGACCGCACCGCACCCGCGAGCGACCGCGACCCCGAACCGTGCGTGGCCGTGGCGATCGCACCGGCCACCGTGATGTGCGGCAACGACGGCATGGTGTGCAGGGCGAGCCCTTCCGCCTCCAGCTTCACCGCCAGCGACGCGAGCGTCATTCCGGCGCTCACCCGGACCGTGCGGCCGGACACCTCGAAGACCTCCGGCATCGCCGCGAGCGACACCAGCACACCGGTCGTGTCGGCAACGGGGCTGAACGAGTGCCCCGACCCGACCACGTGCACGGCCGATGAACCACGCACGATCGCACGCAGGTCGTCGGCCGTCGCCGGACTGACGACCTGGGCCGAGGAGAACGTGACGTTGCCAGCCCAGTTGGTGCTCATACAGACACGGTAAGCGCCGACGCCAGCAATCGTTGCGTGTACGGGTCCTGCGGCGCGGCGAACACCTCCGTGCCCTCCTCGACGACAACGCCCCGGTGCAACACCGCGACCCGGTTGGCGAGGTGCTGCACGACGGCCAGGTCGTGGCTGATGAACAGGCACGCGAACCGCAGTTCGCGCTGCAACGATTGGAACAGCTCCAAGACCCTGGCCTGCACGGTCACGTCCAGCGCGGACGTCGGTTCGTCGGCGATCAGCAGGTCGGGGCCGAGCGCGATGGCCCTGGCGATGCCGACGCGCTGGCGTTGCCCGCCGGACAGCTCGTGCGGGTAGCGGTCGCGCAACTCCCTCGACAACTGCACGGCGTCGAGCAGCTCGTCGACCTTCGCGGCCAGCTCCCGGCCACGCGTGCGGGTGTGCAGCACGAGCGGCTGCGCGATCGAACGGGCGATGGTGGCGCGGGGGTTCAGCGATGACAGCGGGTCCTGGAAGACGAGCCCGATGCGGCCGCGGTCGGCCTTGCGCAGGGTGGCGACCTCGGTGCCGGCGACGGTGATCCGGCCGGTGTAGCGGGTGAGGCCGGTGACGGCGCCCGCCAGGGAGGACTTGCCCGAGCCGGACTCGCCGACCAGGCCGAGGGTCTCGCCGCGCCCGATCACCAACGACACGTCGGACACCGCGCGGAACTTGCCGTACGTGACGGAGACGCCGGAGAGTTCGAGAACGGGTGCTTCGACCTCACGAACAGGCACCGAGCGTGCGTCGAGACGCAGGACCGAGTCGAGCAACGTCCGGGTGTACTCCTCGCGCGGCGCGCGGAACACCTCCCGCACCGGCCCGGTCTCCACGACCCGCCCGGCGTTCATCACCACGACCCGGTCCGCCAGGTCCGCGACCACACCCATGTCGTGCGTGATCAGCAGGATCGCCACCCCGAGCCGGTCGCGCAGGTCCCGCAGCAGCCCGAGAATCTCGGCCTGCACCGTCACGTCCAGCGCGGTCGTCGGTTCGTCGGCGATCAGCAACGACGGCTCGTTCGCCACCGCCATCGCGATCACCACGCGTTGCAGCTGCCCGCCGGACATCTCGTGCGGGTAGGCCCCGAACCGTTCAGCAGGCAGCCCGACCAGTTCCAGCAACTCCACCGCTCGCGCACGGGCGGCGGACCGCGAGACCGCGCGGTGCACCCGCACGGCCTCGACGATCTGGCTGCCGACGGTGAACACGGGGTTCAGCGCGCTCATGGGTTCCTGGAACACCATGCCCGCCTCGTTGCCGCGCACGGAACGCAGTTCCTCGGCGCTCAACGAGTACAGGTCGCGGCCGTTCAGCACGGCCCGCCCCGTCACCGAGGCCGTCGCGGGCAGCAGCCCCAGCAACGACATCGCGGTGACGGTCTTGCCCGAGCCCGACTCGCCGACCACGGCGAGGACCTCCCCGGCGGTCAGCGCGAACGAGACGTCGCTGACCGCCGGGGAGCCCGTGCCGAAGTCCACCGAGACGTTCTCGACGGACAGCAGCGCACTCACTTCGAGATACCCACCTGGAGGTAGTTCGGGTAGGCGGGGAAGTCGGCGATGAAGAAGTTGCCGACCTTCGAGCCGTGGATGAACGAGTTGCGGGTGTAGATCAACGGCACGACCGGCGAGTCCTGCAGGATCCGCTTGTCGATGGCCGCCCACTTCTTCCCGGCCTCAGCAGGGTCCACAGTGGACTGCGCCTCCTCGATCAGCTTGTCCACCTCGGGGTTGGTGTACCGCGAGATGTTGTAGCCGCCCTTGCCGATCTCCGAGGTGGCGAACAACGGCTGGATGTTCGCGTTGGCGCTGGGGAAGTCCGGCTGCCACGACGAGAGCGTCAGGTCGTAGGCCGGGTTCTCCGAGAGGTTCGTCTCGGTCTCGAACGCGTCGGCCTCCAGCGTGCGCAGCGTGACCTTGATGTTCGCCCGCGCCAGCGCCGCCTGGATCGCCTCGGCCTTCTCGGCCTGGTTGTTGGACTTGTTCAGCACCAGCGAGAGGTTCTCCAGGCCGTTCGGGAAGCCCGCCTCGGCGAGCAGCGCCTTGGCCTTGTCCGGGTCGCCGTCGGGCTTGGACGGGTAGAGGTCGAACTGCTCGCGGCCCTCGATGCCCTGCGTGATCAACGTCGTGGCGGCGTCACCGGCCAGCGCGGCCGTGCCGGCGGAGGCGATCTGGTAGGCGGACTTGTTCACCGCGTACTGGAACGCCTGGCGCACCTTGACGTTGTTCAGCGGCGCCTTCTGCGTGTTCAGCGCGAGGTAGGCGACCGCACCCGACTTCGACGTCACGACCCGGGACTTGGCCGAGGCGTTGGCCTGCAGCTGCGCGAGCTGGGCCGGCGAGGCGAACGACGCGCCGAACGCGAACTTGTCGTCACCCGAGTCCGCCGCGAGGCGCTGCGAGACGACCGAGGCGTCCTGGCCGAGCTGGAACACGACCTCGTCGGGCAGGCCCGCGCGGACCTGGTCCTTGGCGCCGTCCCAGTTCGGGTTGCGCGAGAGCTTGACCTCGACGCCCTTGGTGTAGGTCTGGATCTGGTACGGGCCCGACGCGATCGCGTGTTCCTGGTAGTCGGGCTCGGCGCCCTTGCCCTTCGGCACCGGCGCGAACGCGGGCGTCGAGGCGATCCACGGCCAGTCGCCGTACGGGCGGGTCAGCTTGAACGTGATCGTCTTCGGGTCGGGCGTCTCGATCGAGTCGAGTTCCTTGCCCTCGAAGGGACCCTTGTAGTCCGCGCCGCCGAGCAGGTCCTTGTGGTAGCCGAGGCCGCCACCGAACGCCGGCGCGAACGATCGCTCGACGCCCCACTTCACGTCCGCGGACGTGATCGGCGTGCCGTCGCTGAACTTCAGGCCGTCCTGGAGCACGAACGTCCAGGTCCTGCCGCCGTCGGTGGTCTTGCCGGTGTCGCCGAGGTCGGGCACGACCTTCGCGGGCTGCCCGACGGCGTTCTGCCAGCCGGTCAGTCTGCGGTGCACGAGGCCCAGGGTCGTGATCGCGAGGCTCTGCGACTTGGCCGGGTCGAAGTTGAGCGTGCGCGACTCGGACAGCACGCGCAGCGTGCCGCCCTTCTCGGGCTTGGCCGCCGCGTCACCGGAGGGCTGCGGGTCGTTCGCGTCACAGGCGGTGGCCCCCAGGGCACCGACGAGTACGACCGCAAGGAGTTTCTTGCTGGACAACGGACTTTCCTCCCTCAGGTGAGTCGTGCTCGCGGATCGAGCACGCCGTAGGACAGGTCGACGACGGCGTTGGCGACGACTACGAGAAAACCGGCGAACAGGGTGCAGCCGAGCAACGTCGGCAGGTCGCGGTTGTGCACGGCCTCGATCAGCAGGCCGCCCAGGCCCGGCAGGCTGAACACCCGTTCGGTGATCACCGCGCCACCCAGCAACGAGCCGAACTCGATGCCGGTCAGCGTCACGACGGGCAGCAACACGTTGCGCAGCGCGTGTTTCCCGACGACGGTCCGCTCCGGCACGCCTTTGGCTCGCGCGGTGCGGATGAAGTCCTCGGACATCGTTTCGAGCATCTGCGAGCGGGTGAGCTTCACGTAGTGGGCGCCGTGCGCGAACGCCAGCACGCACCACGGCAGCACCAGCCCCCACGCCCACCGCACCGGGTCGTCGGCGAACGCGGTGTAGTTGCCCACCGGCACGACGTTGAGCTGGAATCCGAGCACGAGGATCCCGAGCAGCCCCACCAGGTACACCGGCGCGGACACACCGATCACCGACCCGGCCAGCGCGACCCGGTCGAACCAGGTGTCCTTGCGCAGCGCGGCGAACACCCCGATCGCGACCCCCGCCACGACCCACAGGACCGCGGCCCCGATCGCGAGCGAGAACGTCACCGGCAGCCGGTCGCCGATCAGCTCCAGCACGTCGGTGTTCTGCCGGAACGAGTACCCGAAGCACGGTGCGGCGCAGTGGATCGCGGTCACGCCGGTGCCGAACGTTCGCCCGGTGAAGATGCCGCCGAGGAACGTCAGGAACTGCTGCCACCACGGTTCGTCGAAGCCCATGAACTCCCGCGCCAGCGCGAGGTTCTCCGGCGTGCACGGCTTGCCGCACGCCAGCAGAGCCGGATCCGAGGGCACGAGGTAGAACACGACGAACGTGCAGAAGGCGACGATCAGCAGCACGAGCACCATGCCGCCGAGCCGGGTGAGCGCGTACTTCATCGCTTCGTCACCGACTTCGGGTCGAGCGCGTCGCGCAGCCCGTCGCCCAGCGCGTTGAACCCCCACGTGACCGCGAACAACGCGAGCCCGGGGATCAGCAGGTACGTCGGGTCGACCCGCACCCAGTCGATGGCGGCGCTGATCGACCGGCCCCAGCTCGGCGTCGGCGGCAGCACCCCGACGCCGAGGAACGACAGCGCGGCCTCCAGCCCGATCTTGCCGGGCACTGACAACGTTGCCATGACCAGCACGGGACCCCAGAGGTTCGGCAGCAGCTCGGTGCGGAAGATCTGCCACGGGGACGCGCCGAGCACCCGCGCGGCCTTCACGAAGTTGCGGTCCTTCAACGTGAGCACCTGCGCCCGCACGATCCGCGCGGTCGACGGCCAGCCGAAGAACCCGATCACCACGATCAGCAGCAGCGCCCGCGGGAACTCGGCCGGCACCACGGCGCCCAGGGCGATCATGAACACCAGGTACGGGAAGCCCAGGAACACGTCGGCGGTCCAGGTGATCACCCGGTCCGCCCAGCCGCCGAGGTACCCCGCCGCCGCGCCGATCAGCAGCCCGAGCGCGATCGACACCACCGTCGCCGCGAGACCGATCAGGAACGACGTCCGCGCGCCGTGCACGACGATCGCGAACAGGTCGCGGCCGGTCAGCGGTTCGACGCCGAACCAGTGCTCGGCGCTGACACCGCCGAACGAGCCCGCGGGCAGGCCGGTCGCGGGGTCGAGCGCGGTCGCGTCGTAGGTGTACGGGTCGTGGCCCTCGATGGCGGTGAGGACGTCCGCGAAGATCGCGACCAGGCCGATCACCACGACGGTGACCGTGCCGGCGAGCGCCCACCGATCGCGGGCGAGCACCGAGGCGATCGCGGCGGGCACCGACCGCGCGACGGGAGTGGACAACTGCGTGACCTGCTTCTTCTGCCGTGTTGATCTGACGCGGCGAGACAGTAGGCCGATCAGGTGGCGGAGTCGTCCACGTCCACTGGCTGAGATCGTGTTAACACTATTGCTTCAGTGTTGACCGAAAACAGATTGCCGGTGGTGGCAGGGTTGACTCGCATGGGGACCGAGAACGACGTACAGGCGCTTCGATGGATGTCCGGGTTGGTCACGCCGATGGTGCTCAGAGTGGCCGTGACCTTGGGTTTGCCGGACTGGCTGAGGGACGACGGGGCTGCCGGGGAGGACGCGGCCGGGGGTGCCGCCACGGTGGCCGCGCTCGCCGCCGAACTGGGCGTCGACGCGCAGGCTCTGGACCTCCTCCTGGCCCATCTCACCGCTCTCGGCGTGACCGAGAGAACAGCCGCCGGGTACCGCACCACCGACTTCGGCGCCTTGCTGTGCGCCGACGCGGGCAACGGCCTGCACGGCTTCCTGCACCAGGACTCCCCGGCAGGCCGCGCCGACCTGGCGTTCGTGGACCTGCTGCACAGCGTCCGCACCGGTAGCTCGGCCTACGAAACCAGGTACGGCCAGGGCTTCTGGGCCGACCTGGCCGAACGGCCGGACCTGCGCGGCGCGTTCGACCGGCAGATGAACCACCGCATGACCACGTGGATCCCGCGGTTGGTGGCGGCGGTCGACTGGTCGCGGTTCGGCACGCTCGTCGACGTCGGCGGCGGGAACGGCCGGACGCTCGCCGCGATCCTGCAGGCGAACCCCGGGATGCGCGGCCACCTGGTCGATCTCGCGGAGACGGTCGAGGGCGCGGCGGAGATGTTCCGCGAACGGGGGCTCGACGCCGAGGTGACCGGGGGCAGCTTCTTCGACCCGCTGCCTGCCGGGGACACCTACCTGCTGGTCGACATCCTGCACAACTGGGACGACGAGAAGGCGCACGAGATCCTGGCGCGTTGTGCCCTGGGCAGCAGGGTTCTCGTCGTGGAGTCCCTCGGCGAGAGCACGGAGTTCGACCTCGTCATGCTCGTGCACTTCGGCGGGCGGGACCGAGGGCTCCACGACCTCGAGCGGATGGCCGCGCGTCACGGACTCGCGTTGGAGTCCGTGACCGCGGTGAACGGGCGCAGCCTGCTGGAGTTCACTCGCTGAGCGCGGCGATCCGTTCCTGCGCCTCGGCGAGGTCGTCGGCGGTCGGCGCGTCGTCCTGGGTCAGCGCGCGACGCCAGTAGCCGGCGAACTCGATGTCCTTCTTGGACACTCCGCGGCCGACGAAGTGCCTGCGCAGCGCCCGAACCGCGGACGCCTCGCCGCCGAGCCACACCCAGGAGTCGGCAGGTACGTCTGCGGACTTGACCACCGAGACCAGGTCCTCCCCGGCGCTGCGGTGAATCCACCGCACGCCGGGGACGTGCTGTTGCTCCGAGGGATCGGCGACCTCGACGAACACCTGCCGTTGTTGGGTGTCGGGCAAGAGTTCGAGCAGCGAGGCGATGGCGGGCAACGCCGTCTCGTCGCCCGCGAACACCAGCAGGTCGGCCTCTCCCAACGGCCGGGCGTAGTCGGGGGACGGGCCGAAGCGGCCGATCACGTCCCCGATCTTCGCCTGCGACGCCCACCGCGAGGCCGGGCCGTTGTCGCCGTGCAGCACGAAGTCGATCGTCAGCACGCCGTCGGCCAACGAGCGGACGGTGAAGCTGCGCATCCACGGCCGTTCGTCCTCGGGCATGGCCATGTACGCCTGGTACCAGGTGCCGACGTCCGGCGCGTCCGAGACGTGCGCCGACCGCCCCGGCTTGGGGAAGAGCAGCTTGAGCTGCTGGTCCGGCCACGTGCCGACCTCGCCCAGGCCGGGGCCGGTGAACGTCAGGCGGGTCATCCGCGGGGTGAGCGGGACGACCGAGGCCACGGTCAGCATGCTCACGACAAGTACTCCTTCAGGTGCTGGGCGGTGAGGGTGTCCGAAGTGGACACGAGGTCTCCCGGTGTGCCGGAGAAGACGACCTGGCCGCCGTCGTGCCCGGCGCCGGGGCCCAGGTCGACGATCCAGTCGGCGTGCGCCATGACGGCGAGGTGGTGCTCGATCACGATGACGGTGTTGCCGGCGTCGATCAGCCGGTCCAGCAGGCCGAGGAGCTGGTCGACGTCGGCGAGGTGCAGGCCGGACGTGGGTTCGTCGAGCACGTAGGTGGAGGCCTTCTCGGCCATGTGGATGGCGAGCTTGAGTCGTTGCCGTTCGCCGCCGGACAGCGTGGTGAGCGGCTGGCCGAGCGAGAGGTACGAGAGGCCGACGTCGTGCAGGCGGCTCAGCACGGCGTTCGCCTGGCCGGACGGGAAGAAGTCGCGGGCGTCGGCGACGGACATGCCGAGCACCTCGCTGATGTTCTTGCCCCGCAACGTGTAGCGCAGCACCTCGGGGGTGAAGCGCTTGCCCTCGCACTTCTCGCAGACGGTGGCGACGCCCGCCATCATCGCGAGGTCGGTGTAGACGAGGCCGATGCCCTTGCAGTTCTCGCAGGCGCCATCGGAGTTGGCGCTGAACAACGCGGCCTTCACGCCGTTGGCCTTGGCGAACGCCGTGCGCACCGAGTCGAGCAGGCCGGTGTAGGTGGCGGGGTTCGACCGGCGCGAGCCGCGGATGGGGGACTGGTCGACCGTCACGACGTCCGGGCGTCCGCGCAACGAGCCGTGGATGAGCGACGACTTGCCGGAGCCCGCGACGCCGGTGACGACGGTCAGCACGCCGAGCGGCAGGTCGACCGAGACGTCCTTGAGGTTGTTGGTGCGGGCGCCGCTGATCGGCAGGAAACCCTTGGGGGAGCGGAACTCCGACCGCAGCTTGGCGCGGTGGTCGAGGTGGCGGCCGGTGAGCGTGCCGGACGTGCGCAGGCCAGGGACGTCGCCGGTGTAGCAGACGTGGCCGCCGTTGACGCCCGCGCCGGGGCCGAGGTCGACGACGTGGTCGGCGATCTCGATGGTCTCGGGCTTGTGCTCGACGACCAGGACGGTGTTGCCCTTGTCCCGCAACCGCAGCAGCAGGTTGTTCATCCGCTGAATGTCGTGCGGGTGCAGGCCGACGGTCGGTTCGTCGAAGACGTAGGTGATGTCGGTGAGCGAGGAACCCAGGTGCCGCACCATCTTCACGCGCTGCGACTCGCCGCCGGACAGCGTCGCCGACTCGCGGTCGAGCGAGAGGTAGCCGAGGCCGATCTCGACCAGTGAGTCGAGGGTGTTGCGCAACGTCGCCAGCAGCGGTGCGACGGACGGGTCGTCGATGGCGTGCACGAACTGCGCGAGGTCGCTGATCTGCATCGCGCAGCAGTCGGCGATGTTCGCGCCGCGGATCTTCGAGTTGAGCGCGGCCTCGTTCAGTCGTGCGCCCCGGCAGACGCCGCAGGTGGCGAACGTGACGGCCTTGTCGACGAACGCGCGGATGTGCGGCTGCATCGACTCGCGGTCCTTCGACAGGACCGTGCGCTGGAGCTTGGCGATCAGGCCGTCGTAGGTGACGTTGGTGCCGTTGATGTTCAGCTTCGTCGTGGGCTTGTGGAGGAAGTCGTGCAGCTGCTGCTCGGTGAACGTCGAGATCGGCTGGTCGGCGGGGTAGAGGCCGGAGTTGGCCAGCACCTGCCAGTACCAGGTGCCGACGCCGTAGTTCGGGGCGTCGATCGCGCCGTCGTTCAACGACTTCGACCGGTCGACGATCGCGTCCACGTCGATGGTGGTGACCTTGCCGAGGCCCTCGCACTCGGGGCACATGCCCTCGGGCAGGTTGAAGCTGAACGCGCCGGACGTGCCGACGTGCGGTTCGCCGAGGCGGCTGAAGACGATCCGCAGCATCGTGTGCGCGTCGGTCGCGGTGCCCACGGTGGAGCGCGAGTTCGCGCCCATGCGTTCCTGGTCGACGATGATCGCCGCGCTCAGGTTGTGCAGCGCGTCCACGTCCGGCCGTCCGATCGACGGCATGAACGACTGGAGGAACGCGGTGTAGGTCTCGTTGATCATCCGCTGCGACTCGGCCGCGATCGTGCCGAGGACCAGCGAGGACTTGCCGGAACCGGACACGCCGGTGAAGACGGTCAGGCGGCGCTTGGGGACGTCGAGCGACACGTCCGCGAGGTTGTTCTCCCTCGCCCCGCGCACCTGGATCAGGTCATGGCTGTCCGCGACAGCGTTCACAGTTCCCCCGGTTTGATTCTTTATGCCGTAAAGTATGCGGCCGTCGAGGTTACTTTACGTTGTAAGGAGTCGCAACCGTGGTCGTCTACGCAGGTCAGGGTGACCCGCGCCGGTCCATCGAGCTGCTCTGGCGCGCGAGTGCGGCGGAGCGACGACCCGGCCGCAAGCCCGGCCTGAGCGTGGACCTGATCGTCGACGCGGCCATCGAGGTCGCCGACGAGCAGGGCATGGCGTTCTCGATGCGGGCCGTCGGCGAACGGCTCGGCCGCACCGCGATGGCCCTCTACACCTACGTGCCGGGCAAGAACGAGCTGGTCGACCTGATGTACGACCGCGCGATGGCCGAGCTGCCCACCTCGTACCGCCTTGACGACGGCTGGCGCGCGGCCGTCACGGAGTGGGCGCAGGACCTGTGGGAGTGCTACGCCCGCCACCCGTGGGTGTTGCAGGTGTCGCAGGCCCGTCCGGTGCTCGGCCCGCACGAGTTCGCGTCGATCGAGGCGCTGGCCGCGATCCTGGTGACCACCGGGCTGCCCGGCCGTCAGCTGCGCGGCATCACCGGTGCCCTCAACTACTTCGTGCGCGGGGCGGCCCAGACCGTCGCCGAGGCCCGTGCGGCGGGCGGCGAGACGGGGGAGGGCGACGAGGAGTGGTGGTACGCGCGGTCGGCGGTGCTGATGGAGATCGAGCCCGACCTGGACAAGAAGTTCCCGATGCTGCACGTCCTGGAGAGCGATCGCGATCCGATCGATCCATCGTTGCCCTATCTGGAGAACGACGCTCTGGAGAACTTTCGCGGCGGATTGAAAGTGCTTCTCGACGGCGTCGAGGGCGCTGTGGCAAAACCGTGACAAACCCCGGACGTCCCCGGCACATGGGCTCGATGAGATCGTGCCCATGGCGATCGGAAGAGTTGTAGTTGCGGTCGCGTGCGCCTTGGTGCTGACGGCACCGAACACGGCGGCCGCCCCTGTGCAGGAAGAACACCGCCCCGCGACGATGACCATGACGTACGAGGTCGGGGACCTCGCGGCGGTGGTGCACGCGCCACGCACTCTCGTCGGTGCGCGGCCTTTGATTCTCACCAGCGACATCTCGGCGCAGCGGCTCGTGCGGCAGGGCGCCGTCGTCGTGTTCGTGCACGATCGTTCCGCGCTGCCACGGCATCGCGAGCTGTGGCGTGAACTGGGTTCCGGCACCGGACCGCTGGCGGAACGGTTCGCCGGCTTCGCGCGCCACGTCGTTGTGGCAGAACCGTGACAACGTCCTCACAGGACGACCACAAGTTCCCGATGGGATCGGCACATGGCAATCGGAAAAGCCGCGGCCGCCGTCGCGATGGCGATGGTGCTGGCCGCCCCGACGACCGCTGCTGCTTCTGACCAGTACGGCTCCGGCATCAGAAAGGTCGAGTACTCGCTCGGTGACCGGGCATTTCAGGTGCCCGGCTTTCACAGCACCCCAGGAGGTCCGGTCGCGGACCTCGAACTCACCGCGGTCGTGCACGCGCCGCGCACGCTCGTCGGCAAGCGCCCGCTGGTGCTGCTCGCGCACGGGTACTGGCAGCCGTGCCGCGACGACCAGTGGGTCTGGCCGTGCCCCTCGGGCGACGCGTTCCCGAGCTACCGGGGCTACGACTACCTCGCAGAAGAGCTGGCGCGGCAGGGTTTCGTGGTCGTGTCGGTGAGCGTCAACGGCGTCAACGCCGGCGAGATGGGTGAGATCGCCGACGTCGCGCGGGCGGCCGTGATGAGCAAGCACCTGGAGCTGTGGCGCGATCTCAACGACGGCAAGGGCGCGCTCGCCGGGAAGCTGCAGGGCTTCCAGGGACACGTCGATCTGACGAACGTCGGCACGCTCGGCCATTCGCGCGGTGGTAGGGGCGCGGTCTACCAGGCGTCGGACAAGCACATCGGCGAACTGCCGCGGGGCGTGCGGATCAAGGCCGTGCTGCCGCTCGCGCCCGCCGACTACTACGCGCCGGACCCGGAGGCGCCGGAGAACCTCGACTACCGGATCACCAAGATCCCGTTCGCGGCCATGACCGGCAGCTGCGACGGCGCGGTCAGCGGCACGACGTTCATCGAGAACGCCAAGGGCCGCAACGTCGTGCCGATCCACGCCGTCACGCCGAAGAACGCCAACCACAACTACTTCAACACCGAATGGTCCTACGACAACGACAGCACGTGCGCCGACCGGGCGTTGACCCCTGAGCAGCAGCGCAGGATCGCCACGACCTACATCCCGGCGTTCTTCCAGCAGTACCTCAACGGCCGGAAGAACCCGATCGTCGGCAACGGCTTCCCGGGCGTCGACGCCGTGACGCATCAACCGATCGGTTAAGCCTCGTCGAGACCTTCGGGGGACGTTTCCCCCTTCCGCCACTGCCAGTGTGGAGGGCGGAAGGGGGAAAATTCCATGCTCAGAACAACTGCGCTGCTGACGGCAGCGCTGGTGGTGCTGACCGCGTCACCCGCCACCGCCCACGGCAACGGCGACTGGTCCGGTTGGCAGAAGGACCTCAACGGATCGCGCCACGCCGCCGCGGAATGGCGCATCAACGCGGGCAACGCCTCGAAGCTCAAGCTGAAGTGGGCGTTCGCCTACAGCACAGAGGGCGCCAGGGTCGTCCGCAGCCAGCCCGCCGTCGTGGGGGACACCATCTACTTCGGCAGCCCCGACGGGAAGTTCTACGCACGGGACGCGCGCAACGGCCGTGCCCGGTGGGAGTTCACGCTCCCGCAGGGCAATCGGTACGCGTTCAACTCCGACGGCCCGACCGTGGCCGACGGCAAGGTGTTCTTCGGCGACAGCGCCAGCCGGCTCTTCGCGCTCGACCAGCGCACCGGCCGGTTGAAGTGGCAGGTGCAGCTGGACACCGGCATCGCCTCGATCACCACCAGCTCGCCGATCGTCCACAACGGACTGGTGTACGTCGGCACGTCCAGCGGCGAGAACACCCTGCCGAACACGCACGACTGCTGCACGTTCCGCGGCCACATCGATGCGTTCGACATCGACACGGGCGCGTTGGTCTGGCGTCACCACACGGTGCCGGAGCCGGTGCAGGTCGGCACGTGGCCCAACGGCGCCAAGCGGTTCGAACCGTCCGGCGTCGGGGTGTGGAGCTCGCCGGTGATCGACCGCAGGACAGGCACGCTCTACGTCGGCACCGGCCAGAACTACACGGGCAAGGGCGGCGAGTTCGACTCGCTGCTCGCCCTGAACGCCCGCACCGGCGCGGTGAGGTGGACCAACCAGGTCACCGACGCCGACACGTGGCGTGACGCGTGCAACCAGCCCGACGCCGAAGGCTACTGCCCTGGCCTGAAGGACGGCACGAACCTCGACTACGACATCGGAGCCACGCCCAACCTCTTCACCGTCAACGGCCGTCAGCTCGTCGGTGTCGGCCAGAAGTCGGGCGTGTACCACGTGTTCGACGCCACGACGGGGCAGGTCGTGTGGCGCCGTCAGCTCGGCGTACCGCTGCCCAGCGGTGGCATCTCGGGCATCCAGTGGGGATCGAGCTACGACGGCAAGCGGCTCTACATCGCGACCTACTACGCCGATCCCGGCAAGCTGTTCGCGGTGGACCCGGCCACCGGCAACGTCCTGTGGGAGACGCCGGCACCCGCCGACGGCTGCACCACGGGCGGCGCGGCCGGACAGCCTGGGTGCGCCCAAGCACACGGCGTGCCCGTGTCCAGCTCACCCGGCGTGGTGTGGCTGGGTGCGCTCGACGGCAAGTTCCGCGCGTACGACAGCAGGACCGGCAGGATCATCTGGTCCTACGACACCATCCAGGACGTTCGCGGTGTCAACGGGCTGATCGGGCGCGGCGGCACTCTCGCCGGACCCGGGGCGGGTGCGGTGATCTCGGACGGCATGGTCTACGTGCAGTCGGGCTACGGCTCGGGCTACACGAACCCGAACGGGCACGTGCTACTGGCCTTCGGCCTGTAGCTTCGCGCGCACCTGGTCGGCCGAAAGTCCCGCTCTGGTGCGGAGTTCGGCCGACCGCTGCCAGGCCTGCCTGGCCAGCTCGGCGTCACCCGCGGCCGCGTGGGTGTCGCCGAGCTGTTCGTACGACCCGGCTTCCAGCGGGATGTCCCCGCCGAGCCGGAACAGCTCCGAGGACCGCGTGTACGCCCGGACCGCCTGCGCGTGCTCGCCCAGCCCCAGGTAGCCGGTGCCCAGGTTGTCCCACGCCTCGGCCTGGCCGATCAGGTGGTCCATCTCCTGCCACATCCGCATCGCGCGCTCGGCGTACTCGACCGTCAGCGCGTACTCGCCGAGCTTGCCGTGGCCCCACGCGAGCCCGGTCAGCGCGTTCGCCTGCCCGTAGGCGTCGCCGACCTCCTCGAACAACGCGAGCCCGCGCCGGGTGTGCTCCAGCGCCTCCTCGATCCGGTCATCCGGGCACAGCATGGCGATGTTGAGCAGCACCCCCGCCTGGCCCGCCGGGTTGCCCTCGTAGACGTCGAGCGCCCGGTGCAACGCGGCGACGGCCTCCTGCGGCCGGTCGACGCGGCTCAGGCTGCGGCCGAGGTTGATCAGCGACCGGCCCAGGCCGTCGGTGTCGCCGAGCTTCTCCACGGCGGCGACCGCGAGTTGTTGTGACGTCAGGAGATCGCGGTAGCGGGCCTGCCGGTCGAGCGCGTCGGCGAGAGACCAGCCCATCAGCCACGTCTGCTCCGTCGTGCCGTGCGGCATCGCGGCCATCAACGTCGGGTGCTCGGCCATGAGCCAGGCCAGCGCGTCCTCGTGCGTGCCGAACCGTTGCACGATCACCCCCGGCGCAGAGTCGGGTGTGGCCGGGCGGTGCCTGCTCGGCGTGTACGCCACACCCGCCTCCACGGCGGTGAGCGCGAGGTGGTCGAGCAGCCGGTGCAGCGCGGCGTCCCGTTCGCTGTCGGGGGCGAGTTCGGCGGCGTAGTCGCGCAGCAGGTCGTGGCAGGTGAACCGGCCGGGCTCCGGTTCGTCGATCAGGTTGGCGCGCGCCAGTTCCGCGAGCAGGTCGCCGGTCTCGGCCGGCGCGGTGCCCGCGAGCGACGCGGCACCGGCGTGGCTGATGTCGGAGCCCGGCATCAGGCCGAACAACCCGAACAGCCGCAGCGCGGGCGGGCTCAACGCCTTGCAGGAGTGGGAGAACACCGACCGCAGGTCCGCCGTGACGTCATCGTCGTCGGCGAACGCGTCGAGGTCCGCGAGCTCGTCGGCGAGCGCGGCCAGCGGGAACTCCGGCTGCGTCGCCGCCCGCGCCCCGGCGACGGCGAGCGCCAGCGGCAGGCGGGCGCAGCGGCGGACCACGGTGTCGACGGCGTCCGGTTCGGCCCGCGCGCGGTCGAGCCCGATCCGGGCCGTCAGCAACGCGCGGGCGTCGTCCGGTGACAGCAGGCCGAGCGGCAACTCCTTGGCGTGCTTGGGTTTCAGTGCCGTGCGGCTGGTGATCACCACGTGCGCGTGCGGGGTGCGCGGCAGCAGCGGTTCGACCTGGTCGGCGTCCGTCGCGTTGTCCAGCAGCATGAGCACCCGCTTGTCCGCGAGGGCGTCCCGCAGCAACGCCGACTGCCCGGCGAGGTCGTGCGGCACCTGCGCGCGCGGCACGTCGAGCGCGGAGAGGAACCGCAGCACCGCGTCGCCAGGACTCACCGCGGCGCCGCTCGGGCCGAAGCCGTGCAGGTTCACGTACAGCTGGCCGTCGGGGAACCGTTCCGCCGCCCGGTGCGCCCAGTGCACGGCCAGGGAAGTCTTCCCGACCCCGCCGGTGCCGGTGATCACCACGACGCCCGTCGGCACGTTGTCGAGTTCCGCGAGTTCCGTCGCCCTGCCGGTGAACGGCTTGGGCGCGGCCGGCAGTTGCCGCGGTGCCGAGGCGGTTTGGAGCCGCCGGTGCAGCGTCGTGAGGTGCCGAGACGGCTCGGCGCCCAGTTCGGTTCTCAGGTTCTCGCGCACGACCTCGAAGTGCCGCAACGCCTCCGGGGCGCGGCCGCTGCCGTGCAACGCCTCGATCAGCTGCGCGGCGATCCGTTCGTCCAACGGGCGTTCGGCGGCGAGAGCCTGGAGTTCGGGCACGAGCGACGCGTGCCGGCCTTCCTCCAGCCGTGCGTCGACGTGGGCGAGCCGGGCGGCGAGCAGCTCGGCCGCGAAGTCCGCCCGCAGCTGCACCGCCCACGGAGTGTCCAGAGTGGACAGCGGCTCGGCCTGGGCCAGCGCCAGCGCGTCCGCCGTCCGGCCCGCGCGCACCAAGTGCCGGAACAGGTGCAGGTCGATCTCCAGCGGATCGACCCGCACGACGTACCCGGCCCCCTCGCGTTCGATCAGGCCGGGCAACATCTGCCGCAGCCGCGTCAGCCACGTCTGCATCAACGCGCGGGCCCGCGGCGGGGGAGCGGCGCCCAGCACCCGTTCCACCAGGTCTTCGGCGCTCACCACCTGGCCCGCCCCGGCGAGCAGCACGCCGAGCAGGGCGCCGGGGCGCGTCGGGCCGAACTCGGTGACGTGACCGTCCACCCGAGCCGTGACACCGCCGAGCACCGTGAACCGCACGGTGATCACCGTAGCCGCTCCGGAACGCCGTGTTCGGGGTGTCCGCCTTCGCCCGCCGTGAACCTCACGTGATCACACTATCCTCACAACAGAAAAGCCTCTCGCAGTTCCTCGGCCATCAGCTCCGGCACCTCCAACGCGGCGAAGTGGCCACCCCGCGGCATCTCGGTCCACCGCACGATCTTGTGGTTGCGCTCGGCCATCCGCCGGATCGCCACCCCGACGTCGTGCGGGAACACCGCGACCGACGTCGGCGTGTCCGACATCGGCTCCAGCTCGCCCCACGTCTCGTCACCCTCCTGGTAGTAGCGCGCCGACGACCCCGCCGTCCGGGTGAACCAGTAGATCGAGGCGGTCGTCAGCAGCTGGTCGACCGGCACTCCGATCTCCGGGTCGCTCCACGTGTGGAACGCCCACTCGATCCACTCCAGTTGGGCGACCGGCGAGTCGGTGAGCGCGTGGGCCACCGACTGCGGCCGCGTGCTCTGCATCGACACGTACCCGAACTGCTCGTACTCGTAACGGAAAGCCTTCTCCACGGACAGTCGCTCGGCCTCGACGGTCATGTCCGCCGTCTCCTGGGTGACGCCGGCGGAGAAGATCTGGTTGACGTGGATGGCCTCGACGTTCTCATTCATGCCGAGGTGCCTCGTGAGCATGGCGCCGAAGTCGTAGCCGTGGGCGAGGTACTTGTCGTAGTTCAGGCGTTGCATGAGCTCGGCGACCATCTTCGCGACCCTCGGGATGGTCCAGCCGAGGCTCGTGGTGGGGCCGGGGAAGCCGAAGCCGGGGACCGACGGGATCACGAGGTGGAAGTCGTTCGTCAGCGGCTTGATCATGTCCTGGAACGCGAAGCACGTCGTGGGCCAGCCGTGCGTGAGCACCAACGGGCGTGCGTTCGGGTTGGGGCTCTTGACGTGCAGGAAGTGCAGCGGCGTGCCGTCGATGGTCGTGACGAACTGCGGGATCTCGTTGAGCTCGCGCTCCTTGGCGCGCCAGTCGAAGTTCCGCCACTGCTCGACGAGGGCCTTCAACCTGGGTTGCGGGGTGCCCTGGGCCCAGCCCGCGCCTTCCGGGTCGACCGGCCAGCGGGTCTGGTCGAGGCGGCGGTGCAGGTCGTCGACGTCTTCCTGCGGGATGTTGATCTCGAACGGCTTCATGCCTTTGACGCTATTGGGCCTGTAGGACAGTTATGGTCCTACAGTGTCGTCTGCTCGGTTGTTGAAGTTGCTCGGCCTGTTGCAGGCCCGTCGTGAGTGGTCCGGTGCGGAGCTCGCGGACCGGCTGGGCGTCACCACGCGCACCGTGCGCCGTGACGTGGATCGGTTGCGCTCTCTCGACTATCCGGTGCACGCGTCGATGGGCACGTCTGGTGGTGGGTACCGGCTTGGGTCCGGTGCGCAGTTGCCGCCGTTGCTGCTCGACGACGACGAGGCCGTCGCTGTGGCCGTTGGGCTGCGCACGGCCAGTGGCATCGAGAACATCGGTGAGACCGCCGTGCGCGCGTTGCTGAAGGTCGAGCAGGTGCTGCCTTCCGCACTGCGACACCGTGTTGCGGCGTTGGAGATCTCGACCGTGCCGTTTGTGGGTTCTGCGCCTGTGGTGGACGCGTCTTCGTTGATGGCGGTGGGGACGGCCTGCCGCGACCGGCAGCTGTTGCGGTTCTCCTATGTCGGGCACTCCGGGGAGGAGTCCGACCGGGAGGTCGAACCGCACCGGCTCGTGACGTGGGGCCGGCGGTGGTATCTGGTCGCCTGGGACGGTTCTCGGGCGGACTGGCGGACATTTCGGCTCGATCGGATGAGCGTGCGCACTCCGTTCGGGGCCCGTTTCACGCCGCGTGAGATTCCGGGCGGCGACGCGGGGGCGTTCGTGGCGGCGCGCGTGGCCGATCGGTGGCCCGTGCAAGGCGTGGTGCGACTGAGCGTGCCCGCTGCCGAGGCTTCCGAGTGGCGCAGCTACGGCGAGGTTTTGGCTGTGGACGAAACGTCGTGCCACGTTCGTGTCGGAGGCGAGACGATGGACGACGTGGTGTTCATGCTTGCGAGCATCACGGTCGAGTTCTCGGTCGTGTCGCCGCCGGAGCTGTCCGAGGCGCTGGTGCAGGCCGCGGCCCGGTTTCGCCGGGCGGCGAAGTTCTAGAGATTTTCTCAGGGTCCTGACAGCAGACTCCTAGGCGCACGAGGCTTAGTGGAGGTCAGGGAGGTCCGCCATGCTGATCGATCGCACCATGCCACTGGGCTCCGCGCTCACCGTGACCCATGCGTCGGAGCGGGGGCCGCGCGCGTTCAACGCCGACGCCTTCGCCGTGGGTCGCCGCACGTTCGTCGTGGCCGACGGGGTGGGGGATTCCGCCGCCGCTGCCGAGGCGGCGTGGGCGGCTGCTCGTGCCGCGGCACTTCTGGTTGATCCCGTCGCGGCGGTGCTGGCTGCCCGCGATGCGTTGCAGGTTCATACCGGCGACGCGGTGATCGTCGTTGCGGTGGCTCGGGTTGAGGGTGGGTTCGACGTTGCGTGGGCCGGCGATGCGCGGGCCTACGGGTCGGACGGGGCTGAGCTCGTGCAGCTGACCTCCGACCACACCGTCGCCGAGTACTTCCGTGCGCGCGGGATCGTTGCCGAGGCTCGGATGGAGCATGTCGTGACCAACACGGTGCGGCACGCTACTTCGGAGAACATCGGGCGTGCGTTCACTCGCGCGCCTCGGCTTGCATTGGTTTCTGACGGGGTTTACGGGCCGTTGGGGCACAACGGGATTGGGGCGATCATGTCGGGGCACGCGTCTGCTGAGCGGTTGGTGCGTGCGGCGTTGTACGCGCGTGGCACGGACAACGCCACGGCGTTGGTCGTCAGCTGACCTTCCGGCGCTTCTTGCTCGCTTCCACGCTGCGTTGCAGGGCGTCCATGAGGTCGACGACGTCGGTGGACTCCGTCGGTTCGGGCGCGGGCTTGACCTTGCGGCCCTTCTGCTTCGCCTTGATCAGCTTGTTGACCTTCTCGGTGTAGGTGTCGCGGTAGTCCTTCGGGCGCCAGTCGTCGGCCATGGACTCCACGAGGCTGACCGCCATGTCGAGCTCTTTGCCGCGTGGGGCCTGTTTGGGCGGGGTCACGTCCAGGACTGATTTCGGGTCGCGGATCTCGTCGGCGAAGAACAGGGTGTGGACGGCCAGGATGCCCTTGTCCTCCTTGAGGGCGGTCAGGTACTGCTTGCCGCGCATGACGAACATGGCGATGCCGGCTCGGTTGGTCTTCTTCATGGCCTGGGCCAGGAGTTTGTACGGGCGGGCGAAGTCCTGCTTTGCCGGGCCCAGCCAGTAGGTCTTCTGGAAGTGGACGGGGTCGATCTCGTCGATGTCGACGAAGGCCTCGATGTCGAGGGTTCGGCTGCGGCCCGGGGCGATCTCGTCCAGTTCTTCGGGTTCGATGATCACGTAGTCGCCGGACTTGGTTTCGTGGCCCTTGACGATTTTGTCGTAGGGGACTTCTTTGCCGGTTCGCTCGTTGACCCGTTTGTAGCGGATGCGGTCTGAGGTGCCGCGTTGGAACTGGTTGAAGTGCACGGTGTGGTCTTCGGTGGCGCTGTACAGCTCCACCGGGATGCTCACCAGGCCGAAGCTGATGGATCCGCTCCAGATCGCCCTCGCCATGTTTGGGCGGGTACCCCGGCTTGGGCTTCGTTTAACGTCACCAATGCGGTGGTCGTGCAGACCTTGACGAGCCGGGTCATTTCATCGCCGCTTCGCGTCGATAGGGATTGGGGCTTGACTTCGGGGCCCTTGCGAGGCGCTGGTCGGACCGGAAAGGCCGGGCTGAAAAGCGCCCGGCCGAGCCACTAGTGGTAGCACCTCGCACCCAAAGTCAAGCCCCAATCCCGTTGCAGCGTGGCTGAGTTGGGCGGGCACGTCGCCTCACCCGCTTCACGTGTGGCCTGAGAGGGACGGCTCGCCTTCGGCATTGCGTAGCTCGGGTGCGCGTTGAGCCAAGAAACTCAAGGACGCCTCGCCTTCGGCATTGCGCTTGTGTCTTGGGTGGCTCGGCTGCGCCGTCGCGATGCTTGCGCTCGGTCGGCCTGGCCTTCGGCTTCGTTCCCCTCAAGCCATTGGTCGCATACCGCTTGGCTACCTGGCGCTGGGCTACCGCGCGCTCCACGGCCCTGCGTTCCGCACCCCTGCGCTCCACCGCCTCGCGCGCCGACTACTCGTCCAGCAGCCGCAGCCCCTCCTGCGCCCAAGCGATCCGCGTCCTCGCCACCGCCGCATGCCCCGCGAACACGTGCGCCTTCAGGCGGGCCATCCGGTCGTGCTGGTCCGGTGGGCGCTTGGTCATGCGTTCGCGCAGGAGTTCCGTGTCCTTGGCCAGCAGGCGGGCCTGGTGGGCCTCGGCGTGGTCGAGGGCTTCTTCCTGTTCGCTGATGAACTCCTTGAGCACGCGCTTCGCCGATTCGGCCGGTACCAGGTCGAAGTAGAGGGCCTGGACTTCGAGGGCGTCGCGGGACGGAGGGATCGGCAGCGGGGTACCGATCCACTCCTTCAGTTCGGACAGGCCCGCGGCGGTGAGGGTGTAGACGGTGCGGGTCATGCGCGTGCCGCGTTGTTGTTCCTCGCCCTCGATGAGGCCGTTCTCCTCCATCTTCTTGAGGGCCGGGTAGATCTGGCTTTGCGGGGCCGACCACACCCACCTCGTCGAGGCCCCGAAGAGTTGCGTGAGCTCGTAGCCGCTCATCGGCCTCGCTTCGAGGACGCCCAGCAGGACGTGAGGAAGAGACATGTATCGATGTTAACGTTCGGATCAAGGAGAGATGCGCATGGTGATGGTCCTCGCCTCGGTGAAGAACTCCTTGCTGTAGGCGCCGCCCTCTCGGCCTACGCCCGAGTCGCCGAAGCCGCCGAACGGGGCTCGGAGGTCGCGCACGAAGAAGCAGTTCACCCACACGTTGCCGCTGTTCAAACTCGAAGCGACGCGGTGGGCTCGGTGGAGGTTCTCGGTGAACAGCATCGCGGAGAGGCCGTACGGGGTGTCGTTGGCGAGTTTGACGGCCTCGTCCTCGGTGGTGAACGGGGTGAGGGTGACGATCGGGCCGAAGATCTCCTCGCGCAGGACGGGGGAGCTCGACGGTGGGTCGAGGACGATGGTGGGGCGGACGAACCAACCCGGTGCGGCGCCCCCGCCCAGGACCTTCGCGTGGCCGTGGGCCTCGGGGTCGAGGTAGCCGGTGACCTTGCGGTAGTGCTCCTCGCTCGCCAACGGGCCCAGGCGGGTCGCGGGGTCCTTCGGGTCGCCCAGGGGCAGGGCGGCCGCGGCCGTGGAGAAGCGTTCGGCGAACTCGTCGAAGATGTTCTGGTGGACGTAGAGGCGTGAACCCGCCAGGCAGACCTGGCCCGCGTTGCCGAAGGCGGCTTCCAGGGACCACGTGATGGCGTTGTCGAGGTCGGCGTCGTCGAAGACGATGTTGCAGCCCTTGCCGCCCAGTTCGAAGCTGACCGGGGTGAGATGAGCGGCTGCCGCCCGCGCGATTGCCTTGCCTGTACCGGATTCGCCGGTGAACGTGATGCGGTCCACGGCCGGGTTGGTGGTGAGGGCTTCGCCCGCGGAGCCGGGGCCGTAGCCGTGGACCACGTTGAAGACGCCGTCCGGGATGCCTGCTTCGAGTGCCAGGCGGGCCAGGAGGTAGGCGGAGTGCGGGGTGTCCTCGGCCGGTTTGAGGACGACGGTGTTGCCCCAGGCCAGGGCGGGCGCGATCTTCCAGGTTTCCAGCATCAGCGGGAAGTTCCACGGCGCGATCGCGGCGACCACGCCCGCCGGCGCGTGCTGGACGAACGTGTGGTGGCCGGTGGCGGAGGGGAGGTGTTGCGACTCGGAGAGTCGGGCGTGATCGGCGAAGAAGCGGAAGTTCAGGGCCGAGCGCGGGACGTCCTTCGACTTGGCCGCGCTGATCGGCTTGCCCATGTCCTGGGTGTCGGCCAGGGCCAGGTCGTCGGTGTGGGCGTCCATCAGGTCCGCCAGGCGGTGCAGGAGTGTGCCGCGTTCGTCGAACGACATGCGCGGCCACGGGCCCTCGTCGAACGCCTTGCGGGCGGCGAGCACGGCCCGGTCGGCCTCGGCAGAGCCGCCCAGGGCGACGGTTGCGTAGGGTTTTTGGGTGTAGGGGTCCACGTCGTCGAACGTGGCGCCGTCGGCCGAGTCGGTCTCGGCGCCGCCGATCACGTGCTTGATGCTCTTCATCGGTTCAACTCCCGTTCCAGCAACGTCTTTCCGCCCGTGCTCCAGTGCTGGGGCGGGACTTCGGTCAGCAGCACCCGGACCTGCTCGTCGCGGACGCCCAGGCTGTCGCGGGCCGCCTCGTGGACGGCCTGCAACGTCTTGCGCAGGGTTTCCGGGTCGCGGCCCGAGGCCACTTCGATGCGTACGATCGGCATGGTCAGCTCCCCACCGTGAGACGGCCCAGGTTGGTGAATTCGACGGACACGGAGGTCTCGAGCGGAACGGCGTCGGTCACGCCGCCGGTCAGCACGAGCCAGCCCGCCTCGATGCGCTTTCCCCGGCGTGCCAACGTGTTCGCGGCCAACGCCAGTGCTTCGGCGGGGTGGCCCTGGACGGCCGCTCCGGTCGCGGTGTGCACAATGGACGAACCGGAAGAGAGAACGCAGCCCTCCAGAGCCAGGTTGAGGTCGCCGGGGGAGAGGCAGACGCTGCCGGTCACGAACGCGCCGGAGGACGCGTTGTCCGCCACCACGTCCGGGAGGGTGAAGCGGAAGTCGCGGTAACGGCTGTCGATGATCTCCAGGCCCGCGAACACCCCCTCCACCGCGCCGAGCGCCGTCGCGGCCGTGATGCCGGGGCCGGAGAGCTTGCGGCCCATGACGAACGCGATCTCCGGCTCGACGCGAGGGTGGATCAGGGGCGGTGCCGGAACTCCCTGCGGCAGCACCATCGCGTCGGTCAGCCACGCCACCAAAGGCGAGTCGACGTTCATGCGTTGCTGCTTCGCGCGGGAGGTCAGGCCCAGCTTCACGCCGATCAGCGTCTCGCCCCGCGAGAGCCGCAGCCGCAGGGTCTCGTCCTGGATGGCGTAGGCGGTGTCCAGGTCGAGGTCGGGCCAGGTGTCGGTCAACGGGTCGCCGTCGACGCGGTCGTCCTCGCGGCGCAGCAGTTCGGCGGCGGCGGTTTCGACGCTCAGGTTCACGCGGGGGCTCCAGCCAGTGCACGGGTGCGGGGGAAGGCGGCCACGGCGGCCGCGCCGAGCACGGCGACCACGGCGAAGAAGTAGAAGTTCCAGCCGGCGCCGAGGCTGGAGTCGATGATCAGGCCGCCCACCGTCGGGCCGAGGATCGCGCCGAGCCGGCCGACGCCCAGCGCCCAGCCGATGCCCGTCGCGCGCACACCGGCCGGGTACGACCTGGTCACGTGCGCGTTGATCAGATGCATCGTGCCGATCGTGCCGTAGCCCGCGACGGCGATCAGGACGTAGATCGCGACCTGGCCGGGGTTCGTGCTCAGGGCCGCCGCGCAGATCGCGGCGAGCGCGAACGAGCCCAGGATGATCGGCTTCGCGCCGTGCCGGTCGGACAGGCGACCGCCGAGCAGGGCGCCGACGACCGAGCCGAGGTTGAACACCAGCAGGAAGCTCAGCGCGGAACCCAGCGGGTAACCGGAGGCGCGCATGATCTCGGGCAGCCACGTGTTCAGGCCGTAGACCAGCAGCAGACCGCAGAACGACGCCACCCAGAACAGGATCGTGCGGCGCAGGTACGGGCGCTGGACCAACGTGCGCACACCGCTGTGCGCGTGGTCGGACGGCGCGGGCACCGGGACGCCGATGCGGGCGGCCAGCGCACGGGCCTCGTCCTGACGGCCGCGCGAAACCAGGTACTCCAACGACTCCGGCAGGTACTGCCACGCCAAAGGCAGCACGATGATCAACGGCGCCGCACCGATCAGGTACATCACCCGCCACCCGGCCGTCGGCAGCAACGGGATCGCGAGCGCCGCGGCCATGATGCCGCCGATCGCGTACCCGGACTGCATTGCGGCGTAAGTGAAAGCGCGGTGCTTCTCCGCCGCGTACTCGATCGTCAGCGTGGCCGCCGTCGGCATGAGACCACCGAGGCCGATGCCCGCGAGGAACCGCAGCACCAGGAACGTGTCGGGGTCCTGGGCCAGCGCGCAGGCCGCCATCAGCACCGAGAACCAGGCGACGCTGAACAGGAACGTCCGGCGCCGGCCCCACCGGTCGGTGAGCGTGCCGACGAGCAACGCGCCGACCAGCATCCCGACCAGGGCGGCACTGCCGATCGTGCCGGCCTGCGCCGCGCTGATGCCCCACTCCTCGCGCAGGGCCTTGATGGTCGTGCCGTAGACCACGAGGTCGTAGCCGTCGAAAGCTAGAGCCAGACCGCACAAGACGATGATCAGCAAACGCATGACGGCTTCCTTAGGCGTCGAGGGGGCGGCGGATCTGGGGCTGGGTCTGCACGCGCTGGGTCGGGCCGTGCCACATGTCGATCGCGTCCGGCTCGGTGGGGTCGAAGACCCGCGGAACCCAGTCGTCGTCGAGGTTCCGGACGCCGTAGGAGTACTCGTAGGTGAGGCCCTCCGGCCCCTTGAAATAGACGAAGATCGCGGTCGACTGCGGGTGCCTGCCCGGCCCCATCTCGATCTCGACGCCGCGCGACTGCAGGAACCGCCAGTTGCGCATGACGTCGTCGAGCGAGTCGACCTGGAAGTTGATGTGGCACAGGCCGGGTTCGCTGCCGCGGAACACCGCGAGCTTGTGGTGCACCGGGTCGAACCGCATCAGGCACGCCCAGTCGCCGATCCAGTCCGACACCTTGACGTTGAACAGGCCCGACCAGAACTCGTAGGCCTGCTTGACGTCCGGCGCGTCGAAGCAGATGTGCCCGAACTCGGTGATGCCCGCCGTCCGTCCGAAGTGGACCGGCCGGGCGAGCTGCACCTGGCCGTGCACGAGCTCGATCCGGTTGCCGAACGGGTCGTCGAACGCGATGAACTCCTCGACGCGCCGCGACCGGGCCTGCTTCGGCGTGCCCCGGGCGACCTTCACGCCGGCTGCTTCGAGCTCCTTTTCGGCCGCCTCCAAGGCATCCGGGCCGGTGAGGCTGAACCCGGACGCGAGCACCCCGGCCTCGCCCTGCTCGAACGCGAGGCAGTGGTGCCGGTGGTCGGCGCGCAGGTAGCTGACGCCGTCCTCCTCGGCGACCAGCTCCATGCCGACGACGTCGACGGCGAAGTCCGTCGCCGCGGCCGCGTCCGCCGTGCCGGACCGCACGTACGCGATGTCGTGCAACGTGATCATGACTGTCCTTTCAGGTCAGTGCGCAGGTGTGCCCAGAGCCGGGCGAGCAGCTCGGTCTCGGCGGCGCGCCAGGCCGCCTGTTCGTCCGCGGACAACGCCCTGGGCCGCCCGGCGGCGACGGCCTGGGCGTTGATCCGCGCCGAGGTCTCGAGAAGCCACATCCGCGCCACGGCCTGCCCGACGTCGGCGCCGACGGTCACCGCGCCGTTGCCCCGCATCACCAGAGCGGGCGCGGTGCCGAGCGCGTCGGCGAGGTCGCGGGCGCGGTGTTCGTCGCGCACGAGTCTCGGGTCGTCGAACACCGGCACCTCGGGCCCGAGGAACGCGCCCTGCCCGTGCAACGGCCGGATCGGCACGTCCGCCGAGGCGAGCGCGGTGGCCGTCTCGGGCTGGGCGCGGCAGATGGCCCGCACGTCCGGCCGGGCGCGGTAGATCGCGAGGTGGATCCACGCCTCCCTGGGCGTGCCCTCCGGCAACTCGTCGGCGTTGCGGTCGAGCGTGACGGCGCGGTCGGCGAGGGTGAGCGTGCCCAGCGGACGCGGCGGCGTGATGAGGACCCGCTCGCCGACGAGCGCCGACACGTGCCCGAACGCCGTGACGAGCCCGGCGTGAGCGGTGGTCAGCGCCCCGTCCAGCAGGTCGTCCTCGACCTCTCGTGACTTCATGGTGCCGGACCATATAGGTATAGAGATACCTATCGCTAGACGCTTCCGATATTTCTATCGATACAGATATGGTTCGGGATGTGCGACGGTGGACGCCCGACCTTGCTACGGTCGCGGGCGTGCGAGTCGTCGTGCTGTCCGACACCCACGGGCCGCGGTTCTGGAAGCGCTGCCCGGCGGCCGTCGCGGACCACCTGAGGTCCGCCGACCTGATCCTGCACGGCGGCGACGTCTGCGTGGCGCCCGTGCTGGACGAACTCGCGCAGTACGCGCCCGTCACAGTGGTGCGCGGCAACAACGACGGCGAGGACGTGGCGGCGTGGGGCGCGCCGGACGTGGTCGAGGGCGAGATCGCCGGGCTGCCGTTCGCGATGATCCACGACAGCGGTCAGAAGACCGGCCGGATGACGCGGATGCGCCGGATGTTCCCCGAGGCCCGGCTGATCGTGTTCGGGCACTCGCACATCCCGTGGGACGAACAGGAAGCGGGCGTGCGCGTGTTCAACCCCGGCTCACCCACGGAGAAACGGCGGCAGCCGCACGGCACGCTCGGCCTGCTGGAGATCGAGGACGGCGAGCTGCTCGACGCCAGGATCGTGCCGGTCACCTGACGCGGGCGAAGCCGTCCTCCACCCGTTCGAACGCGGCGCCCACCTGCTCGTCGAACAACGGCTCCAGCACGCCGTCCGCGAAGATCAGCTCCCGCACCGGAATCAGCGCGGCCTTGCTCGTGTCGTCGGCGTACTCCGGGGTCTCGTCGCTCGCGAACACCCGCCAGCCGCTGTCGCCGTCGTTCGCCGGCTCTTCGCGGTAGAGCCACCCGACCGGCATGCCGTCGTGCACGATCCTGGCCGAGACGACCGCCGCCTTCGCGAGGTCGCCGGACCACAGCCGGTCGAACCTCCGCTGCCGTTCCACGATCTCCGGTGCGCCGAGTTCGACGCGCACCCGCAGCAGCGTGCCGTCGGCGGCGAGGTCGCGGTACACCGGGAACGCGCCGTCGCCCCACGACGTGAACCAGCCGGTCATCGGGGCGCCGCCGACCTCGATCGTGCCGGACTCGGTGGCGGTGGAGCGCATCCCGCGCAGGATCCGGAAGTGGTCGTCGTGCGGGCGGAGGTCGAACACGAACCTCAGGCCGCCGGACCGCAGCGCCTCGAGTTCGTCGTGCAGGGTTCGCAGCTGCTCCAGGGTGAGGTCCTGCCAGCCGTGTTCGTCGCCCACGACGACCGGGGGCACCGAGACGCGGGTGGCCACCTCAGCGGCGTTGCGGCCCCAGAACGCGAGATCGAACAGGCCGTCGGACGGCTCGTCGTTGTTCCAGGCGCTGAGCGCGGTGGCGTCGGCGAACAGCAGGCGCGCCTTGTCCACCAGCACGTGCCCGCACTCGACGGACGACGCCACCTCACCCTCGGCGCACTCCACCCACACCGAACGCCAGTTGCCGTCGTACTCGCCTTCCAGGCGTTCGCCCAGCACGCGCAACGATCCCGCCGGCAGGCCGCGCACCGCCACCGCCCAGATGCCGTGGAACTGCACCTCGACGCCGTCCGGCTGGTCGGCGAGCAACGTCCGCACGCGCGTAGCGGCCCTTGAGCGAACCGAAGTTCAGCGCCTGCACGGCCTCTGCCGCCTGCGGGCCCACGATCTCGAAGTCCCCGGAGGCGTTCGCGCGGTCGAGGACGTGCTCGGGCGCGTCCCCCTCCTGCAGCAACGGCGGCCGGTCGCCCGACCAGATCCTGAGCAGGCCGAAGTCGATCAGCAGCAGGTCGCCCGACGGGAAGGACGCGGTCCCCAGCAGTTCCGGCATGCCGTCATTTCACCACGATGCTCCGCAACGACGCGTGGCCCGGCCGCCAGCTCGTCGACACGGCCACGTACCGAGCGGATGGAGTGGTGCCGTAGGTCTTGCCGTCCACGCTGTAAGTGACGATGTGCGGCGGCGGTCGTCCGGGTGTCCACTCCAGACTGACGGTGACGTCGTGCACCGCCCCGAGATCGACCACCATGCGGCCGTCGCGTCCCGGCGTCCAGGCGGTCCTGTCGTTGCCGTCGACCGCGGCCGCCGGATCGCTCATCCCGTTCGGTAGCACCGAGTTCGGGAACGTCACGCGGCCGAGCGCCCGGTCGTTGAACGGAAACGCTTGCGCGCCAGGCATGATCACCGTGCGTTCGGACCGGCCCAGCACGACCGGGAGCGACCGGCCGTCGCGGTGGGTCAGCACGAACATGGCCGGGCCGCCCCGGAACGTCACGCGCCGGCCGTCGTGCACGGTCGCGGTGATGCCGGCGGGGAGCTTGCGGGCGGTGAACCACGGCGCCTCGACCCGTGCGGTCGCGGCGGGCAGGGTGAGCGCGTACTCGGTGCCGTCGCGGGTGGTGACCTGCGTGCCGCGGTAGAGGCGGGTGCCGCGCAGCCGCACGGTTCCGGTGACGTCTGCGTCCGTCAGGTTGAACAGGCTCAGGAACCCGTCGGCGGTGCTCGCCACGATCCCGGCGGGGCAGACCGGTGCCGGTTCCGCGGCGATCTTGCGCAGGTCGCCGCGGACGTACCCCTCGACCAGTCCGGCAGGAACGGTGATGCTGTCGCCGTTCACGACGAACGGTTCTGCGGACCGCGCGACGAACCCCGCCCTGCCGTCGACGTCGAGCCAGCCCGGCGTGCTGAGGTCGGGGCGCGGGTACTCCGCGACCGTCGTCCAGTCGCTGCCGTTCAGGGAGGTCTCGATCCGGTATGCGACGGCGGCGGCCGTTTCCCAGCGGAGCCGGACCTTCTGCACGGTCGTGGGAGCGCCGAGGTCGACCGCGAGCCAGCTGTCGGCGCGGGTGCGTTCGGCCCGGGCGACCGCCCACCGCGTGGCCGGGTTGCCGTCGGTCGCCTTGCCCGGTTCGTAGCCGGGGTCGAACGACGACGCGGTGGTCGCAATCGCTTGCCCCGCCTCGAAGTCGAAGAGCGAGTAGCCGTAGGTCGGGTAGGGCGTCACGCCGACCATCCGGACGTGCCGGGCCGTGGTCGGGGCGAACGTCAGCTCGTCGACCCGGAAGCCCTCGCGCGCGGCCACCGTGACGCGGCCCGCCGAACCGGTGTAGGTGCGGGAGCCGGTGAGGATTCCGGCCAGCGCGAGGTTGTGCACGTCGACGCGGCCGGGGCGGGGGAGCGCGCACACGATCGTGCCGGTCGGCAGGGTGGCGGTACCGGCGAACCCGTCCGCGAATCGCAGCAGACTCGCGGTCGCGTCGAACCCGTCCCGCACCTGCCGGTACGCCACGGTGTTGCGCCGGGTCACGGCCCGGGGCGGCAGCAGCATCGGGGTCGCGCCGCTGATCTTGAACAGCCAGTCGTCGTGCGACGGCTGCCAGGCGAGCTTCGTGAAGCCCGGCTTCGTCACCGTGCCCGCCCACGCCGCCGCCGACTGGTGGGTGAGCAGGCCGGGGTCGGCGCCGTGGTCGATGGTGATCGCCGCGCGCGAGAAGAACTCGTGCTCCGGCACTGGTGTCGCGGGCGGGCGGAGTTCGTGCAGCAGGTAGCTGATCGCGAGTTCCGCGCGGGCCTCTGGCTCGTACTTGGCCTCGCCGGAGAACTTCGCCAGCCGGTACACCGGCGGATGTGCCTGGTAGGCGAGGAGCTTGGACGCGAGCGCGGCTTCGGCGCGGGCCGCCATCGGGTCGCGCAGCACGGTGGAGCGGAAGGCGAGCGGGATGACGTCACGGCCGTAGAGGTGCTCGCGGTCGTTGACCATCGGCATCAACGGTTCGCCCGCGTCGCTCATCGTGGCGAGGATGGTGCGCCACAACAACTCGCCGTTCGGTTGCCTGGTCAGCACCTCGGGCAGCGGGCGTCCGGCGAGCAGGAAGTGCACGGCGTTGCGCCCGGACGTGCGCCAGAGCTCTTCCTGGTAGTGCGGGCCGAACGAGCCGTGGTTCTCGACGATGAACGTGTCGTGCAGGTTCGTCGCGGTGTTGGCGCTGATCGGCGTTCCGTCCACAACGGACGGATTGGCGAGGTCGGCGGCGGGCAGCCCCGCCTCGTTGCGGCTCCAGCGGCCGAACGCCTCGCGCCAGCCCGGTCCGTCGCCGTGCCAGGCCAGACCGGGCGCAAGCGCTTGGGCGTAGACGCCCATCTCCTCCAGCTTGGTGTCGCCCCGGTGGCCGCCGGTCAGGCCGTTCGGCGTCCAGCTGCCGGAGCGCGGGTCGTTCGCGGTGCCGAGCGACGTCGTGTAGTCGGCCTGGCCGCGCGCGATGGTCTCGACGTTCGTGCGGGTCTGCGCGTCGAGGTCGGGCCAGAGCAGGCGGGCGGCCAGCACGAAGTACGACTGGAACGTGGTGTCCCAGAACAGGGTCTTGCCCCACTCGGTGCCGCCCGCCAGCACGTTGCTCGCCGCGAAGTGCTTGATCGTGGCCAGGGTGTGCTCGCGCAGGACGTCCTTCTCCACGCCGGCGAGAGTGGCGTCGTAGGTGCCCCTGGTGAGCAGGACGGCGTTGCCGAGCACGACCGCGAACCCGAAGTCGGTGCGCCGGTAGCGTCCGGCCGTCGCGTCGTACTGCGTCTCGGCCCACCTCGTGTGCCTCAGCAGCACCTCGTAGTAGGTGTCTTTCAGTTGGGGGAGCGAGACTTTGGGCGCCATCGCGAGCACGCCGGTGCCGTAGAGGAACGTTCTGCGGTTGATCAGCATGTCAGGGCTGCCTCCGCCCAGTCGGCGTGGTCGAAGTTGCGGCCGTCGCCGCCGTCGGTGACGCGGAGGCTGAGCATCCGGACGTCGGTGACGTCGACGTCGATCGGGGTCGCCGTGCCCTTGGTCCGGATGATTCCGCTGTCGTACAGGGGCTTGTCGTCGCCGAACACCTGGAACGCGACCGAACCCGTCTCGGTGGTCTCGTCGTCGAGGCCGATCAGGGCGGTGAGGCGGGTGCAGCCGCGGCCGAGGTAGACCGAGACCTCGGACGGGGCGTGCGTGCCGAGTCCCTTGGCGTAGGTGACGCCGCCGATGGACAGCGCGGTGCCGTCACCACCGGTGTTCTCGCCGTTCGACCTGTCGCGCTCGACCGGGCCCCAGCCGTTGGTCTCGCTCATGAATTGCAGGTCGCTGACCTGGGAACCGTTGCCCGGCACCGGTGGTGGCACGAACGCCTTGACCGCCTGCTCGACGTGGACGTCGCCGAAGGTGGCGACGACCGGCACGTCGATCATCCCGGTCTGGCCGCCCGCCCTGAGCTGCCAGCGGCCGGTGATCGACTCGCCCGGCGCTAGCCTGCGCCGTTCGATCACGGGACCGGTGACCGTCCAGCCTGTCGGTGCGGTCGCGGTGAGCCTGACGTCGCGGATCTCCTCGTCGCCGTTGGTGAACGTGCCGGTGACCTCGATCGACGAGCCCGCCGGGACGTCGGTCTGGCCGGTCGGCGTGACGGTGAGCGTGGTCTTCGGGACCTGCCGGATCGGCTGGTCGCACGTCTGGAGACCGGGGCGGTAACGGCAGATGACAGCGGCGAATCCGCCGTTGCGCTTGGTGGGCATGGTCAGGACGTCGGTGCCGCGCATGATTCGGCTGTCGCGCACGACGTCGGCCCGGATCTCCGGGTCGCGGACGGTCTCGACCAGCCACTGGCCGCCGCCGAGGAATCCCAGCGGTGCCTGGAGAACCCGGTCCTGGGTGGCGATGCCGCCGACGAACCACCGGTCGCCGTTGCGGCGCGCGACCACGGCGTGCGAGTCGGGGTCGCCGTCGAGCAGCCGGGTCTCGGTCCACGTCGTCGGGAGCTGGTTGAGGTAGCGCAACGCCTGCGGATGCCGTTCGTACGCCTCGGGTTTGTCGGCGAAGTGCGTCCAGCCCGACTCGTAGACCACCGGCAGCGCCACCTCGTGCCCGATCGACGCCTCCTTCGTGCCGACCTCCAGCGACACCGGCGTGTAGTCCATCGACCCGGCGACGTTGCGGGTGAAGAACTGCACGGGGTTGTTGGCGGCGGGCGGGTAGTTCTCGGCGCCGCGCACGGCCTCCATCGTGAGCACGTGCGGCCAGGTGCGGGCGAGGCCGTGCGGGATGGTGGAGCCGTGGAAGTTGACCATCAGCTTCAGGTCGGCCGTCTTCTGCAGCACCGCGTCGTACCAGCGGTAGCGGTCCTGCGAGTCGGACTCCATGAAGTCGAGCTTCACGCCCTTCGCGCCCCACTGCCTGATCCGCGGCAGCACGGTGTCGCGTTCCTGCTCGGTGTCGAGGTCGCTCCAGCGCAGCCACAGCAGGATCTCGACGCCCCGCGCGCGGGCGTACCGGATGAGCTCCGGCACCCACGCAGCGCTCCAGCCCTCGTCGACCAGCGCGTACTCCCAGCCGTTGCGGGCGGCGAAGTCCACGTACTGCTTCTGCCGCGCGAAGTCGCTGGGGCTGGAGTGCTCGCTCAGCCACGACCACGCGACCTTGCCCGGCTTGATCCAGCTGGTGTCGGTGTACTTCGCGGGGCTCGCCAGGTCGTCCACGAGGGTGGAGGTGCTGACGGTGGCCAGGTCGCCGACGATCGCGGTGCGCCACGGGGTCGTGCCGGTCGAGGCCACCTGCGGGTCGGCCAGCACGACCTGGAAGGCGTTGCCCGCCTTGCGAAGCCTGCTGCCCGCGTACCGGCCGTCCACATCGGACTCGGTGAGCAGAGCGAAGTCCTGGCCGGTCTGGAAGAGCGACGGGTAGCCGAAGTCGCCGGTGGCCTCGCCCGCGGTCGTGCGCACGCGATTGGCCTCGTACCAGGCGTTGTAGGGCAGCAGCCACGCCTTCGCGTCGGCGGGCAGGGCGAAGCTCGACGCCTCGGACGTGATCGTCGCGGCGCCGGGCAGCACGTACCGGTAGGCGACGCCGTCCGCCGACACGCGGACGACCAGGGAGAAGCTGCCTGCGCCGTTGCGGAAACCCAGCCGGGTCTCGGTCATGCGGGCGGTGCGCTGCACGCGCTTGCCGGTCGGCATCGAGTACCGCTCGGTGACAACGCGGTCAGACCGTCCGGTGAACGTCAGGTCCTTCGTGAGATCCGCGGTCGTCGTGGTGAGCCCGACGGACGCCGGCTGCACCACGGTTCTGCCCAGGTTGCGGATCGAGAACGTCAGGTTTCCGCTGGTCAGAGCGACCTGCGCGGTGACCCGGCCCGGACCGGTGACGGTCCAGCCGGACGGTGCGGCGACGGCGGGTGCGGCGGGCAACAGCAGGGCGAGCACGAGTACGAGCAGTCGTGACATCGTTGTCAGCTCCCGGGGTGAGACCGCTCCCATCGTTGGGACCGGATCTCTTCCCGGTCAAGTGGCTGATAGTTATCAGTCCTCTTGCGGACAGGCTTTTCACATGACGACGATCTCGATCTCCCGGCCGAGCTTCGCGCCGCCGAGCAGGTCCAGGTCGTCCCCGCTCCAGAAGCGGCCCGGGTCGTACCAGTTGGGGCGGCGCTTGGGCAGCAGCCCCATCTCCTCGTACGTGACGGCCACGATCTCCGCGCAGAACGCGCTCTCGATCGTCGCGTCCGCCTTGGGCCCCCGCGGAACCCGGCCGCGCAGCCACCGCGACGCGAGCTTCGCCGTCGACGGGAACGGCGTGCCGTCGAGCCGTGCCACCGTGCGCAGCGCCGCGTCCTCCATCTCGCGCGTCACCTCGACGTCGAGCTGCCGCAGCCACGCCCGTTGCCCGTACTTGTCGTGCCACGTCACCACGGCGTCGCGCAGGTCGTGCAGCTGGGCGCCGCGCTGGTGCGTGCCGGACCACATGTCCTTGAGCGACTTGCCGAGCTCGGCGTGCCACATCAACGGCGGCAGGTCGTCGAGCACGATCGCCATGCCCACGTGGTTGACCGGGCTGTTGGTCATGGCCTGGATCGCCCGGTCCGCCGGGCTGCGCCCGCGGAACACCCACACGTCACCGGTGCGGGTCATCTCGACGGCTTTGTCCAGGGTTGTCGGCATAGCCCCGTACCCTATGCACATGAAGCTCTGGAAGCTGCTCGGCATCGCCGGACTGGCGGGTGTCGCGGCGAGCGGCGTGGTCGTGGCCCGCAACCAGCGCCGCCGCGCCGCCTACACCCCGGACCAGATCAGGGAGCGCCTGCACGAACGGCTGGCTGAGGCTTCTCGTTCGGAATGAGCCGGTAGGCCACGAAGGCCGCCAGCGCCACGAGTGCCGCCGCCACCAGCGCCGTGCCCTGCATGGCTTCGGTGAACGTGCCGGTCGCCGCCCACGCCGAGAGCACGGTGCCGAGCACCGCGATGCCCAGCGCCGCCCCGAGTTCGTAGGCCGTCTCCGACACCGCCGACGCCGCGCCCGCCTTGTCCGCCGGGACCGCCGACACCACCGCGTCGGTGGTGAGCGTGAGCGCGAGGCCCACGCCCGCGCCGATGATCACCAACGCGACCGCGATCGCGCCGTAGTGCGCCCAGACGCTGACGATCGTCAGCCCGCCCGCGCTCACCAGCAGCCCGAGTGCGATGGCCCGGCCGCGGCCGACGAGGCGCACGACCGGTCCGATCGCGGCGACGACGAGCACGCCCGCGAGGCCCAGCGGCAGTTCGCGCAGCCCCGCTTCGAGCGGCGAGTAGCCCAGGACGTTCTGGAAGTACTGCGACAGGAAGAACACCAGCCCGGTCAGCGCGAAGATCGCGATCATGCTGGCACCCACCGCGCCGCTGAACGCCGGCTTGCGGAACAACGCCACGTCGATCATCGGGTTCGCTGACGCCTGCTGGCGCCGCACGAACAACCACAGGCCCGCGACGCCGACCAGCGCGGCGAGCACCGCCGTCCAGGTGAGGCCGACCAGCGCGATCTCCTTGATCGCGTAGACGAGCGGCACCACCCCCACTGCGGAGAGTCCGGCCGAGACGAGGTCGAACGGGCCGGGGTTCGGGTCGCGCGACTCCGGCAGCCACCACGCGCCGAAGACCAGCAGCGCCGCCATCACCGGCAGGTTGATGATGAACACCGAGCCCCACCAGAAGTGTTCCAGCAGCGCGCCGCCGATGAGCGGGCCGAGCGCCGCGCCTCCCGTGGCCGTCGCCGCCCACACGGCCACCGCCTTCGTGCGTTCCGCGGGGTCGGTGAACAGGTTGCGGATGATCGACAACGTCGACGGCATGATCGTCGCGCCCGCCACGCCGAGCAGGGCGCGGGCCACGATCAGCCAGCCCGCCGACGGCGCGAACGCGGCCAGCAGTGAGGCCAGGCCGAAGCCGAACGCGCCCGTGAGCAGCAGCTTCTTGCGGCCGATCCGGTCGCCCAGCGTGCCCATCGTGACGAGCAGGCCGCCGAGTACGAACGAGTAGATGTCGCCGATCCACAGGATCTGGGCGGTCGACGGCGCCAGGTCCTGCTGGAGCGCCGGGATGGCGAGCGCCAGCACCGTGCCGTCGACGGCGATCAACAACAACGCGAGCGCGAGCACGCCCAGTGCTGCCCACTTCCGCATTTTCAGCCCCCTTAGCCGACCATCTGGTCTGTTACTTTAACGTACCGTCTGGACGGTCGGTTAAGCAAACGATAGGTTGATCACCATGCCCGGAGAGCAGCGCAACGCGCCCCGCACCCGCAGTGAGGTGCTCGCCGCCGCCGCGCGCGCGTTGATCGAGCAAGGCCCGAACGTCAGCCTCGACGCCGTGGCCAAGGAAGCGGGCGTGTCGAAAGGCGGCCTGCTGCACCACTTCCGCACCAAGCAGGCGTTGATCGTCGGGCTGATCCAGGAGTGGTTCGACCACTACGACACGACCGTCGAACGCCTGCTCGAACCCGAGGACACCCCGGGCCGGTGGACCCGCGCGCACATCCGGGCGACGTTCGAACCGGAAGACCTGTGGTCTCACCCGTCCGTCGTAACGGCGCTGCTCGGCGTTCCGGAACTCCAGCAGCGCATGGACGTCGCGGCGACCCGGTGGCGGCAGCAGACCGATTCGGACGGCCTGCACCCACAGCGAGCGGACCTCATTTCCCGTGCACTCGATGGGGTGACGCTGGCCGATCTGCTGTGGCGTGGGCAGGAGTCCGACGAAGAGCGCGCCCACACCCGTGACCTGCTGCTCAAGCTCACCGAGCAGACCGGTCCGCTCGTCTGAAGTTTGTCCACCGAACGTTGTCAAGTGGAACAGCGCTGACACCGGACAACGAATTCTGCGTACCTTCGGAAGTGGGTGGCACTCCGGGGGGAAGCACATGCCAATCGTGATGTCCGAAGCCGTGCCCAAGGGGCGCGGGCTGACGATTCTGTTCGAACTCGAAGACCTCGCGCGCACGCGGTTCGCGTCCGCGCCACTGCCGATGTACGAGCTGGTGTTCTCGGTGCACAGCGGCAACTGGGACCGCCTGCTGCTGCCGCACATCCGCCCGCTCGCCGAACTCGTCAGGCCCGGCCGGTTCATCCCGGACTTCTTCAACTCCGCGAAGCCCGACTTCGACGAGGCCGTGCGCCAGGTGCTGGACGTGCCGTCGACGCGGGTGCGCGACCAGATCGCGAGCATGCTCGGCACGACGTCGCCGTGGCTGCGCTCGTTCGCGGCCGGCACGCCGACCTCGCGCCAGGACCTGCGTTCCGCGTTCTCGGTCGGTTTCCGCGACCTGCTCGGCCCGAACTGGTCGCAGACCCGTCAGGCGTTCGACGCCGAGGTCCGGTTGCGGTCCTCGCAGGCCGTGTCGCGCGGGCTGGGCGACCTGCTCGGGCACCTGCACCCGTCGATCTCCTGGACCTCGCCCGCGCTGCACGTCGAACTCGGCTGGGACACCGAGATCTCGTTGCGCGGCACCGGAATGCTGCTCGTGCCGGTGCTCAACGGGCTCACCCGCCCGGCCGTGTCGATGTTCGCCGAACCGCAGCCGCTGCTCTTCTACCCGGTCACCACACCGCAGCCGAGCGGCGCCAGCCTCGAACTCGCGCTGGGCCGCACCCGCACGCTCGTCCTGCGCGCCCTCACCTCCGAACGCACCACCACCGAACTCGCCAAGCACGTGGGCATCAGCCTGCCCACCGCGTCGCAGCACGCGACCGCCCTGCGCACCGCGGGCTTCGTCTCCACCCACCGCAACGGCAGATCGGTCCGCCACCGCCTGACCCGCCGAGGCTGGGAACTGCTGAACTGAAGGGAGACCGGCATGACCGCGATGCCGCGGTACCGCACCGACCCGAGTCCCCAAGCGCTGGCGACCCGCCTGCGCGCACTGCGCAAGGCGAACGTCCCGGTGGCGTGCGGCGTGCACGCCGGACTCTCCGCTCCCGTCGCCACCTCGGCCCTGCACGCCCGCATCACGCACGCGGTGGCGCAGGCGTTCGTGACGGGCCGGGCGGCGGAGGTGCCCCGCTTCGAAGCTCCGCCCTCGGCCCAGTTGCGGCTGCTCACGGCCGCGAGCTGGGGTCGCCTGGACGCCGTCGGCCCGGACATGACCACGTTCCCGGTCGACCTGGCGTCCGAACTCTGGTGGCGCGTGCACGCCCGGATCCAGGGCACGTTGCGCCCCGCCGACCAGCGGGTGGCGTGCGATCTGTTGCTGCGCCTGGGATATCCGCACTCGGCGGCCGCGGTGATCGGCCTGACCGTGATCGACCCGCGCAAGCAGGTCCTCTCACCCGACCTCGCCCTCGAACAGCTGGCCGTCCTGCGTTGTCACCTCCCCTCCTCCGCCGTCGAGGCGATGGCGTTGCGCGGCGCACGATCCGGCCTGCCGGCCGAGATCCGCCGCGACCTCGCCCTGTTCGTCGTCTTCCGCAACGTCGCCCGCGGCGCCGACTCGACGTCGTTGCAAGCGGCCGCCGCCCTGGCGACCAAAGCCTCCTCCGAACTCCCGCAGCACGGCTTCGCCGCCGCGCTGCACCGAGCCCGCCTGCACCGCGCACTGGCCGCGGTGCCGTTCGTGCGCCGCGACATCGCCGAGACCCATCGCCTGCTGGGCCGGGCGGTGGAGTCGCTGACCGCGATCAAGCCCGCCGCCGACCCGGCACACTCCGCCGAGCTGGACCGGCTGGCGTGGGCCGATGAGGCCTACGCCTTGCACTCGTTCCTCGCGCGCACCCACCTCACCGTCGGCCTGAGCCAGCGAGCCCTCGGTTACACCGACGAACTCCTCGCGCTCAGCCCCGGCGACGACAGGACGTGGGCCCTGCGCGGGGACGCCCTGGCCGCGTGCGGACAGCTCGAAGCCGCCCTGGACGCCTACGGCCGCGGCATCACCCTCGGCGGCTGGGGTGCCGCCCGTGCCGCGTACCTGCGCGGGTTCGTGCTGGAACGGCTCGGGCGCGTGGCCGAGGCCGCCGAGGACTACGTGCTCTCCCAGCGGATCGACCCCACCTCGTCCGTCGTGGCGGGGCCGATCGCACCGGAAGGGGTCGGGCGCGGTCTCGTCAGCGCGCGTCGGCCGTGACGAGTAATCGAAGGTGAGCCCGCAGCCAGGTGGCTGCGGCCGGGCCGTCGGCGAACGCCGTCACGTGCGCCGCCGAGGTCTTGAGGCCCGCCCGCTGCAGGTGAGCGGCCACCTCCCGGACGCGGGTGAGCAGACTGTCCGTCAGGTGGTCGAGACCTCGGTGCGCGGCCTCGGCCAGCACCGTCAGCGCGCTGTCCACCGCGGCGCTCAACGGGTCCGACGTGGTGATGCCCGGCGCCAGCGGCTGGGGTGCCGTGTCTTTCGCCAGGTCCAGCACGACCACGCCCGTCTCGGTCTGGACGGCCAGCGGATCCACGACGAGCGTGCCCCGATGACGCCGGACGCTGCCGGTGACCGTGGCCGGGCCGGCGCGCAGGGCCGTGGCCAGGGCGTCCAGTGCGTTCGGGGCGATGGCCCGGTGGGTCGCCACCAGTGCGCACGTCGTGCCTGTGGGGGAGTGCAGCGTGGCGGTCAGGCGCTGGGCGGCCGGGTCGTAGGCCAGGTCGGTCACCTCGGTCACGCGGATCGCGCGGACCAGTTCCGCCTCCACCCGTGCACGGACCTGGCGTGGTGGCAGCTCCGCGAGGTGGGCGGCGGCTTTGTCGTAGTCGTCGATCACCAGGCCCTGCGGGAGGTGGTCCCAGGCCGTGCCGACCGGGGTGATCGACGTCTTGGCGACCCGGCTGGTCTTCAGCGTCACCGCCCGGCTCGCGTTGCGGGTGGCGGACTCGGACACGACGTTGGCCGCCGCCAGTTTCTGGCCGGTGCGCAGGGGAGTGTCGCGTTGGACCAGCACGACATCGCCTGAGGCGAAGTAGACGTCGGCTGTGTTCTCGGTGCGCAGGCGGGCGCCCAGCGCGGTGAGGCGGACTCGTTTCAGCGGGGTCTCCGCCGGTTCGTCCGGGCCCAGGATCTCGGCCCGGGGACCCGTCGCCGTGGTGCGGGCGTGCAGTTCGGTCAGCAGCGCGGCGAACTGCTCGGCCTCGTAGTCGGCGCTTCTGGTGCGGTAGGCGGCGAGTTGGGCCAGCAGGTCGGTGATCACCGCGGCCGGCCAGTGCAGGCGTTGCGCGGTGAGGTCGCGGTGCAGGCGTTGCCACGCCACGTCGAGCACCTCGCTCGCGTTCGTGGCGCCGTCCAGCAGGAGCTGGTCCAGCAGGTCGGTCACCGCGGCCAGGTCCGACGCGGTGGTGGGTGAACCGCCGACGTCGACCGTATCGGTGCCCTGCGCGTCCGCCTCCTGGAACGCCCAGACGGCCAGCGCCGTCGCCTCGTCCTTGTTGACCGCGTCGGTGTGGACGTAGGAGAGGTCGCCGGGTACCAGGAACGTGACGGTGCAGGTCGGCAGTTCCGCCTGTGCCGTCTGGTCTTCCTGGGTCGGGCGGCGGAGTTTGGCCCGGTAGCCCGCCTGGAAGGCACGGCGGGCGCGGCGCAGGGTGCGTTCGCCCATCAACGCCGCGAGCTCCGCGTCCGTCACCGCCCCTGGCGACCAGAGTTCGGTGGGGGCGCTCGACTCCTGGGTGCGCTGGTAGGCGAGGACCACGGCGATGCGGTGGCGGCAGACGCCTGTCGCGCCGCAACTGCACGGGGCCGCGTCCAGCGCCGTGCCTGGTGGCAGGGTCGTGGTGGTGCCGTCGGGGAACTTGCCCTGGACGGCACCGGACGGGTCGGTGTCGAGGGCCGGGACGACGCCCGCGTCCAGTTCCTTGACGGCACGTTTCACCAGACCCCGGTTGGCCAGCGCGGCCAGTGCGTCCGGGGTGAGTGCCAGCAGATCGGGTCTGGTCACCTGAGCTTCTCCGCAACGAATTCCGCCAGCTGGCCCGGGGTCATCGCGCCCACGTGGGCGCCGACGTTCGCGAGCCGCTGGCCCAAAGCCCTGTCGTAGTCCGGGTTCGCCTCGTCGTCCAGTGCCGCGAGGCACAGCACGTGGGTGCCCTGTTCGCACAGGTTCTTCACGGTGCGCACCAGGTTCGCCTCGCTGCCGCCCTCGTAGAAGTCGCTGATGAGCACGACGATCGAACGACGCGGGCTGTCCACGAGATTCGCGCCGTACGCGACGGCCTTCGCGATGTCCGTGCCGCCGCCCAGCTGCACCTTCATCAGCAGCTCCACCGGGTCCGTCACGTCCGAGGTCAGGTCGACCACGTTGGTGTCGAACGCGACCAGGTGCGTCCTGAGGCCCGGCAGGCCCCAGAGACAGGCCGCCGTGACCGCCGAGTGGATCACCGAGCTGGTCATCGAGCCCGACTGGTCCACCAGCAGGATCACCTGCCACTGCTCCAGGTGCCGCTTGGTGCGCGAGACGAACTTCGGGTGCTCGATCGCGAGCTTGCGCTCTTCTGGTTGGTAGCGCTGGAGGTTCGCCTTGATCGTGGAGCGGAAGTCGAAGTTGCGGGAGTTCTTGTGGATGCTCGGGCGCCGCGACTTCGTGCCGCTGAACGCCGTGCGCACCTCCGTCTTCAGCTTCTCCATCAACTGCTTCACGACCGCTTCGACGATCTTGCGCGCCAGTGCGAGCACGGCCGGGTTCATCAGGTGCTTGGTCCGCAGCACTGCGCGCAGCAACGCCGGGTTCGGCTCGATCCGTTGCAGCACTTCGGGATCGGTGACGACGTCGGTGATCTCGTAGCGTTCGACGGCGTCGCGCTCCAGGCGTTCGATGGTCTCGCGCGGGAAGAGCTGGTGCACCTCGTCGAGCCAGTCGACGGTCTGGAGCACCGAGTCCTCGTTGCCGCCGCTCCGGCGCACACCGCGTTCGGCCAGTTCGGGATCACGCCCGTAGAGCCACTCCAGCGCGGTGTCCCGCCGGGCGGCCTCGCCCTGCAGGCCGCCGGTGCAGCGCGACGCGGGTTCGCCGAGGATCAGCCGCCAGCGTTCCAGGTCCGTCATGCCAGGCCGCCCTTCACCAGCAACGCGTCCACGCGCTTCTCGATCGCCATCGCCTCCGCCACGACCATCGGGTCGACGTTCAGCCGGGTGACGCCCCGCGCGCTGCCCTCCACGCCGCGGTGGGCGAGGACGGTCGACGCGATCGTTTCCCTTTCCCTGGGCGGGAAGTAGCTGAACGCGAGCCGCAACGCGGGCAGTGCCACCAGGAACTCGTCCTCGTTCATCGCGCTGACGAGTTCGTCCAGCACCCCGACCAGTTCGGGGCTCGCCAGCACCTCCTCGCGTGCCACCGCGAACAACCCGGCGAGCCAGTCGCCGAGCGCGTCGATCGCCCGCACCTTGCGCACGTCCGGCTGACTGCCGAGCGCCCAGGCCAGCCCGAGCGCCGCGCCCCGCAGATCCGGTGGTGCCTGCGCGTCGTTGCTCACCCTCGTCGCGACACCCGTGACGTCCACGACGTCCAGCGACAGCGCCGATTTCGCGTGCAGCACGGCGTCCCTGGTCGCGGCCATCGCCTTGAGCCGGTGCGGATCGGCCGGTGCCGGACCGCCGTGCAGGCCCTCGATCAGCCACAGCACGCGTGCCGTGCCCGCGTCGATCACCGAGCCCAGCAACGGATCCCGCCTCGTGCCGAACAGCCTGTCGTGCCGCCACAACCCGAGCACACCGCTCAGCACGTGACCCAGCGCCGCCAGGTCACCGGTCTCGCGGACGCCCTCGTTGAGCGACTGCTGGACCTCGCCGGACAACGCCGAGATCCCGCACAGCACCGCGTCGAACAGGATCGTGGCGAGCTGTTCCAGCTGGGCGTCGCGCGACCGCCGTTCCAGCACCGCCCCGGCCGCTTCCTCCAGCGTGGCACCGTTCTCGGCGGCCTCGATCAACGCCGCGAGTCGTTCCTCCACCGGGCGCAACGTCCACTGCTCGTCGAACCGCGGCTTCGCGCCCTCGGACGGCCCGCTCGTGCGTTCGAAACCCGGAATCCCCAGCACCCGCAGGCGGTGCAGGATCCGGCTGCGCTCCAGCTGGCCGGCGTCGGTGAGGTCGAGCGCGACCTTGCCCTCCTGGTCGAGGCCGTGCGTGCGCAGCAACTCCTGCACGGCGTTGACCAGCGGCGGTGCGGGAGTGCTCGCGTGCAGCCGCCCGACCTTGTCGCCCCGCAGCGCCCCGATCATCTCGAGCAACGCCGGATGCGCGCCCGGCTGGAGCGTGCCGCGCCGCGTCCACGGCGGCGGTTGCGTCAGGTCCTCGGAGATCAACGCGCTGGTCAGCCCGTCGAGGACGTCCGTGCGTGCCAGGTTCTCGTGCCCGCGCAACCGCGCCAGCGCACCGGCCTGGGTGTGCGCGGCGATCAGGTCCGCCGTCGACACCGGTTGCCGGAGCCGGCGCAGCCTCGTCGCGACCGACTCGACCAGCCAGTCCGCCGCGCGCTGCGCCCCGTTCTCCCAGACCTGCTGGTAGTAGCCGGGAGACGGCATGCCCGACTGGTAGCCGGTGAAGGCGTCCAGCCGCGCGTGCGAGTACGGCACGAGATAGCTCGCGCCCCGTTCGCGTTCCGGCACCTCTGGCCACTCGGTGCCGCCGTCGAGCTGGGCCTTGAGCGCGGCGGTGTGGAAGCCACCGGTGATCACGACGACGGGCCAGTCGCCCGCGTCCGCGACCGCCGCCCGCACCCAGCGCGCCATGTACTCCTCGCGCGCCGAGTCGCCCTCGTCCGCCTGCGCCGTGCCGCGCAGCAGGTCGAAGTACTCGGCCATACCCAACGGGGCGGTCTCGCACTCGAAGAGGTGGTCCCACAACACGTCCACGTTGTCGACCGCGAACTCCTTGCACAGCCGGTCGACGACCTCGGTGTAGCGCAGCTCGGCGTCCGCGTACCTGTTGCTCACGCCGCGGAACGCCTCGTGCCACGCGGGCAGGTCGATGAACCTCACCTCGGCGCCGACCCGGCGTGCCTCGGTGATCGCCACCCACTCCGGCGAGTAGTCGCAGAACGGCGACCACGACGCGTGCTGGTCGGAATAGCTGAACAACGCGACGGGCAACTCGTGCCCGAGCAGCAGCTCGTCGATGCGCTCGTTGAAGTCCGCGGGACCTTCGATGAGCACGTACGCCGGCTGCTGCTCGTCGATCGTGGCGGCGACCAGCCGGGCACAGGCGGGACTGTGGTGCCGGACGCCGACGAACACGGCCCCCATCAGCCGGGCAGCAGGTGCCGGGCGCGGTGCAGCTCCTGCCACTGCTTGCCCTTGCGCCGCGACGCGTGCTGCTCCAGATAACGGCGCAACCGCGCCAGGTCCTCCGCGTTGTCCTTCGCCGCCGTGCCCGCGAGGCACTCGACGACGTCCGCCGCCGAACCGACCTCACCGCGCAGGAACCAGCCGCGCAACCCGACCGCGTGCGCCACCGACACCGCCTCGGCCGTGCTCATCACCGTGGTCAGCCGGTCGCCGCCCTCGCGCAGGTCGCGGAACGTGCGCACGAGCACCTCCAGCACGTCCCGCTTCGGCGCGAGCTCCACCCCGGACTTCGCCAGCAGCTTCGCCGCCTCCTGCTCGACCAGCGCCAGCTCGGTGTCGAAGTCGGCGATCGGGAACACCGTCTCGAAGTTGAACCGCCGCTTGAGCGCGGCGCTCATCTCGTTCACGCCCCGGTCCCGCGTGTTCGCCGTGGCGATCACGTTGAACCCGTCCTGCGCGAACACCATGCCGTCCGGGCCGTTGAGCTCACCGATCGCCATCACCCGGTCCGACAGCATCGACAGCATGCAGTCCTGGACCTCGAGCGGGCAGCGGGTGATCTCCTCGAACCGCACGATCTTGCCCTCGGCCATCCCGCGCAGCATCGGCGCCGGCACGAGCGAGCGCGGCGACGGCCCCTCGGCCACCAGCAACGCGTAGTTCCACGAGTACTTGATCTGGTCCTCGGTCGTGGCCGCGCCGCCCTGGATCGTCAGCGTCGACTCACCGCACACCGCCGCCGCGATCAGCTCGGACAGCAACGACTTCGCCGTGCCCGGCTCGCCGACCAGCATCAGGCCGCGGCTGGTCGCGAGCGTCACCAGCGCCCGGTCCACGAGGGACGGATCGCCCACGAACTTCTTGCTGATCTTGGCCTTGTCGTCGCCCACCACGAACTTGCGCGCGGCTTCGAGGCTCAACGCCCAGCCGGGCGGCTTGGGCGCGGTGTCACCGTCGCGCAGCCGCGCGAGCTCGTCGGCGTAGCGGACCTCGGCGGGAGGGCGCTGCATCGTCTGCGTGCTGGTCATGACTGCAAGGACTCCAGTTCGGAGAGGAGTTCGGAGAGGGTGATCGGGTCGACCGGGAGCGAGTCCGGCGCGTCCTTGGGCGCCGACCACGTGCCGTGACCGTTGGGGGAGAACCACATGTCGCTGAACCCGACCTCGGGGAACACGTCCATGGCGCCCACCGCGATGCCGGGCTCCAGCGACGCGACGAGCGCGCTACCGCCGGGGAACGGCCGGGTCATCCAGCACTCGACGCCCGCGTCCTGCGGGGCGCCGCGCACCCAGCCCCGCTTGGTGAGACCGAGGAGCTTGCCGATCGGGTACGGGGTGGTGCAGAACTTCTTGAGCAGCGGCAGGAGCGCCTCAGCCTCGGGCACCAGGTGGACCGGGCGGCCCAGCTGCGGGAACGGTTGCAGGATCTCGTAGTCCGCGAACACCTCACCCCACGCCGCGGCGGTGTCGTCGCCGTGCAGGTCGACCGCGTGCGCGACGCGGACCGTCGCGGTCTCCGGGAGCGTGAACTCGTCGTCGTTCGCGTCGGCCAGGGTGCGGTCCTCGGCCAGGCGGAAGGTGGCGCCCTCCTCGGTGATCCACACCAGCCGGCGCACCAGGTGCCACAGCAGCGGGTGCGCGGCGAGGACCGTCTGGAACTCCTCCGCCGACCACGTGCGCTGGTCGACCATGGCCCGTTCGAGGCGCTGGATCTGGTCGGCCGCGACCGTGCGGACGTCCTTCTTCAGCGCGGCGAAGCGCTTGTGCTCCAGCGGCGCCTGGTCCTCGTCGTCCTTCACGCCCGGCTTCGGGAGGTCCTTGCGGCGCTTGCCGTCCGGGTCCAGCACGAACGGCTTGAGTTGCTCGTCGAACCCGACGGTGAACTGGCGGGGGCCGTAGTCGATCACCAGCGTCGCCGCGTCGTCGAGGCCGAGGCGCGGGACGAGCCGGTCGGAGAGCTGGTCGCGCGACAGGCCGAGTTCGGCCGCGATCTGCGCGACCTTCTCCTGCGCCTTGGTCTTGAGGCCCTTGAACGGCACCTTCTCGGCGATGCTGTTGAGGTGGGACAGCGCCACCTCGGTGCCGATCTCGGCGAGCACGTCGAGACCCGTGACGGCCCGCGCGTGCTGGCTCTCGCCGGGCCAGTTGCGGATCAGCGGCGAGAGCCTGCGGACGGTCTCGTCGTCGCCGAACCAGCCGAGCGCGGCGAGCGCCCAGTTCTCCTTCGACGGCGCGCCACCCTGTTCCCACGCCTTGAAGACGGCCCACGCGAACTCGGCGAGACTCGCGGGATCGAGCGCCTCGCGGACGATCGGCAGTCCGGCGTACAGCTCGCCGGGCTTGGACAACGCGGCCGTCATCAGCAGGTGGCTCGTCGCCTCCACCGGCAGCGCGTGCTTGCGGTCCGCCAGCAGGACCTGCGGCAGCAGCCGGGTGTCCGCCCACTCGCCGATCACCGGCAGCCTCGCGGGCAGCAGGTCGATCGGGTCGACCGACAGGACCACGTCGATCGCCGCCTCGGCCCCGCACTCCTTCGCGACGGCCGCCACGTCGACACCGACGTTGTTGTGCAGGTGCCGCAACGCCGCCTCGGCGTTGCGGCGCGGAACGCCCGCCTTGCCCGACGCCGCCGGGATCAGCAGCCGCGTGGCCTGCTCGCGGTGCCGGGCGAGCCACTCGACACCCCACCGGCGTGCCTGCTTGGTGCGGGCGAACCAGTCGGCCATCTGCGTGGCGACCTCGGCCGTGGCGAACGGCATCAGCACGCCGCCGGTCCCCGCGGGCGCGCTCTGGGTGTGCCTGACGAGCGCCGGAGCGGCGTCGACCCCGAACCGGGCGGCGATGTTCTTGCCCCAGTCCTCGACGCCGTAGCTGTAGTTGGGCGTCCAGTCCCGCACCAGGTGCCGCACCGCGTCGTCCGGCGCGAGCAGGAACAGGTCGTTGTCGTAGTAGCCGATCGTGCCGGCCTCGTACTCCTTGAGGAGCTTGCGCCAGTCGTGGTGGTCCTGCAGCCACTCCGCGCCGGCCGTGAGCCACTCCTCGCGCTCACCCTCGCGCCACGAGACCTCGTCCTGCGGCATCGGGACGTCCGGCAGCACCACGGGCTTCACCGGCTTCTTGCGGTGCAGCCACGGCGGCGCGACGAGCAGGGCCGGGATCTGCTCGTGGGATGCCTCCGGCAGGACCGCAGGGCCGGACGAGGCGATCAGCTCGGCCACGTCTTCGGGCACCTCGAGGTGCGGGTTCGACATGAGGTGGGCCTGGAACAACGTGCGGACTTCCTTGTCCTGCACTCGTGCCGCCATCAGGCGCGCGGCCCGCCGGGGGAACGCCGCCATCGCCTGGATGACCGCGGGCCGCACGAACTTCCCGTCCAACCGGTCGAGCAGGATCGTGAAGGCCTCGTCGGTCGGCAGCGCCGCCAGCACCTTCAACGCCTGCTTGCGGCCGTCCGCGCGCTGGTAGTAGCCGTCGCCGTCGATCTCCGCGGCGAGCATCGGCGCGACGGCCGGGCCCAGCACGTAGACGGCTGTGTAGAGCAGGCCCGCCGACATCAGGATGGACTCGTCGGCCTTCTCGAAGTCCTTCACCGTGCGCGCGCTGCTCGGCAGCATCCACCACCGGCTGGGCGAGTAGTTCTGCTTGCGGTACTGCTTGAACCAGTCCGCCCGCTCGGGCATCAGGTACGCCCGCAGTTCCTTCTCCTGCTTCGACTCGTCGAGCTTCTCCAGCGCGGCCTCGGCGGCCTTGCGCTCGGTCTCGTCCGCCGTGGCGATCGCGTACCGGACTGCCGTCAGCAGCTGGCCCTCCGGATCGGACAGCGAGGTGCGGAAGCCGTCCTTCTCGTACTGGAGGCAGATGTTGGTCCACTTGCCGCGCTTCTGGTTCCACTGCTCGGAGAACGTGACACCCATGAGCTGCACCGCCGCGGTCGCCGCGAACGCGAGGCCGTGGTCGGCGATCCAGGCGTGCACCGCCGGAGCGCCGGGCTTGATGACGGCGGCGATGGCGGCGGCGCCCAGCGGGTTGGGCTTGGCGGCGAGGTGCTCGCGGGCGGCGGCGACCAGTTCCGGCTTGGAGCCCTTGACGGTGAGGGCGCGCTCGACGGCCTCGGCCTGGTCGACGATCTGCTGGCGGGCCTGGGCGGCCTTGGCGGGGTCGACTTCGAACTCGGGGGCCGGCGTGAAGCCGCGCTGGCGGATGACGTCGCGCAGCCAGGCCTTCGGGAAGGACCAGGAGTCCTCGTCGAGGACCGGATCTGCGGCGGGGGCTTCGGGAGTGGGGGAGACGGCGGTGCCGAGGGAGGCAGCGGTGCCCGCGGGCTTGACGGCTGAGGCGAGGTCAGCGGTGGCGGCGGTCGTGGTGCTTGCGGGCGTGACGGCGGAGGCCGGGCCGGTCGAGGCGGCGGCTGTGGCGGGCGCGGTGCCTGCGGGCGTCGCGGGTGCGCCTGTTTGCGGTCTGTAGCCCTTCTTCTCCTTTTCTGCCACCAGTTTGGCCACGTGAGCGGTGGCCGCCTCGGCCGAGGTCAGCTCTTTCGTCTGGGTCTGGCCGGAGGTGCCCAGCCGTCCGAACCGGACTGTCACCGTCGTGCCGTCCTGCTCGATCTCCCAGAACTTCGCGGAGCCGTCCGCGACGAGTTCCCACCTGCGCACTGCTGTACCTCCTGGGGCCACACAAGGGAGTTGGTGTTGTGCACGGGACGTTACTCAGGGGGTCTGACAATTCTTTAGGGTCAGGTTAAAGAGCTGTTCAGACCCCCTGAGTCGCCTCGCTACTGCTGGAGTGACTCCAGTTCGGACAGGATCTCCGAGGCCGTGATGGCGTCGGCGGTGACGGCGTCGGGCTTGTCGCCCTGGCGGGAGTTCCAGTAGCCGTGGCCCGTGCTGGAGAACCAGAGTTCGGTGAACTTGACCTCCGGGAAGACGTCGATCGCGCCCACCGCGATGCCGGGGTCGAGGGAGGCGACCAGGGCGCCTCCCGTCGGCAGGGGACGGGTGATCCAGCACTCGACGCCGCCGTCCTGCGGTTCGCCGCGGATCCAGCCCTTCTTGGTGAGGCTGAGGATCTTGCCGATCGGGTGGTCGACGTCGCAGTACTTCTTCAGGTGCGTCAGGAGGTCCTCGTCCTGGGGGACCAGGTGCAGCGGGCGGCCCAGTTGCGGGAACGGCTGGAGGATCTCGTAGTCGGCGAACACCTCGCCCCAGGCTTCGAGGTCTGCCCGGAGGTCGACCGGGTGGGCCACGCGGACCGTGGTGTCGGTGGGGAGGGTGTACTCGTCGTCGTTCGCGTCGGCGAGGGTGCGGTCTTCGGCCAGGCGGAAGGTGTTGCCCTCGGCGGTGATCCAGACCAGGCGGCGGACGATGTGCCAGAGCAGCGGGTGTCCGGCCAGGACGGTGTGGAACTCCTCGGCGGTCCAGGTGCGCTGGTCGACCATGGCGCGTTCCAGGCGGTGGATCTGGTCCGCCGCCACGGCCCGGACGTCCTTCTTCAGCGCGGTGAAGCGCTTGTGCTCCAGCGGGGCCTGGTCCTGGTCGTCCTTGGCGCCTGGTTTGGGGAGGTCCTTGCGGCGCTTGCCGTCCGGGTCCTGGACGTAGGGCTTGAGCTGTTCGTCGAAGCCGACGGTGAACTGGCGGGAGCCGTAGTCGATCACCAGGGTGGCGGCGTCGTCGAGGCCGAGACGGGGGACCAGGCGGTCGGCGAGCTGGTCCCGGGAGAGGCCCAGTTCGTCGGCGATCTGGGTGACCTTCTCCTGGGCCTTCGTCTTGAGGCCCTTGAACTTCACCTTCTCCGCGATGCTGTTCAGGTGCGCGAGCGCGACCTCGGTGCCGATGTCGGCCAGGACGTCGAGGCCCGTCACCGCCCTGGTGTGCTGGCTCTCGCCCGGCCAGGCGCGGATCAGCGGGGAGAGCCTGCGCACGGTCTCGTCGTCACCGAACCAGCCGAGCGCGGTGAGCGCCCAGCCTTCCTTCGACGGGGCGCCGACTTCCTGCCAGCGCTGGAACAACGCCCACGCGAACTCGGCGAGGGAGTCGGGGTCCAGGGCTTCGCGGGCGATGGTCAGGCCTGCGTAGACGTCGCCGGGCTTGGACAGCGCGGCCGTCATGACGAGGCTGTGGGCGGCCTCGGCGGGCAGCGCCTGCTTGCGGTCGCGGAGCAGGACCTGGGGCAGGTGGCGGGGGTCCGTCCACTCGCCGAGCACCGGCATCTTGGCGGGCAGCACGTCCACCGGGTCGATGGCCAGGAACGCGCGCACGGCGTCCGCGGCGGCCTCGTTCGGGGCTGCCGCGACCACGTCGACGCCGAGGGCGTGCAGGTGGCGGAGCGCGGTCTCGGCGTTGCGGCGGGCGGCACCCGGCTTCCCCACCGCGGCGGGGATGAGGAAGCGCGCCGCCTGCTCGCGATGGCGGGTGAGCCAGCCGATCGCGACCTTGCGGACCTGCTTGAGGCGCACCAGCCAGTCGGCCATCAGCGCGGCCACCTCGGGCGTCGCGTACGGCGCCACCACGGCGGCGACGGCCGAGTTGCGTTCCACGATCTTGAGCAGAGGCGGCAGCGCGTCGAAGCCGAACTTCGACGACAGGCGCCTGCCCACGGTCTCGGCGCTCCAGCCCAGGTTGGGCGTCCAGTCCGCGAGCAGGTGCCGCACCTCCTCCTCGGGCGCGCCGATGAGCAGGTCCGCCATGCGGTAGCCGATCCGGCCGACCTTGAACTCCGCCAGCCAGTGCTGCCACGTCTTGTAGGGGTGCGTGTCCCAGTGGCCGTCCTTCAGCCACTCCTCGCGCTCGCCCGGCAGCCACGTGATCGACGGGGCGGGCACAGGAACGTCCGGCACCACCACCGGCTTGGGTTGCGGCTTGCGGTCCACCCACGGCGGTGAGGCCAGGACTGGCGGCAGTGCGTCTCGCGGCGCGTCCGGCAAGGTGACGATCTCGACCGCGACGAAGCCCTCGGGCGCTTCGAGATGCGGGAACGTCTTCAGGTGCACGCTGAGGAGCCGGCGCAGGTCGGCGTTGGTCGCGCGGTCGCCCAGAAGCCTTGCGGCACGGGCCGGGAAGGCCGCCATCATGGTGAGCAGCGCCGGCCGCACGTACTTGCCGTCGAGCCGGTCGAGCACGATCTTGAACGCCTCGTCGGTCGGCAGCGCGGCGAGCACCTTCAGCACCTGCTTGCGGTTGTCCGCGCGCTGGTACTCCTCGTCGAGAGCGGCGGCGAGCAACGGCGCGATCGCCGGCCCCAGCACGTACAGCGCCGTGTAGAGGATCGCGGTGCTGTTGGTCAGCGAGGAGTCGGACGTCTCGAACTCCTCGTACGTGCTCGCGCTCAGCGGGAGCATCCACCAGCGCGTGCCCGTGTGTGGCGTCCGGCAGCCCTCCTGGAACCAGTCGGGCCTGCCGGGCAACAGGAACCCGCGCACCAGCTTCGCGTTCGGTTCGTCGAGGTCGCCGAGCTTCGTCAGAACGGCCTCGGCGGCGTCGCGCTCGTCGTCGGAGGCGAGGGCGAGCGCGTACCGGACGGCCCTGAGCATCTTGCCCTCCACATCGGACTGGATGATGTGGAAGTAGCCGCCGCGCCAGGCCAGGCGCTCGGGGCCGTACGCGCTCTGCTGCGAGAGCCAGGTCGGGCCGGACAGCAGCCGCATGTACTCGACGGTGGCTTCCGTCGCGAAGACCAGGCCGTGGTCGGCGATCCAGGCGTGCACGGACTGCTCGCCCGAGTCGATCATGGCCGCCACCGCTGCCGCGCCCGTGGGGTTCGGCGGGCCGGCCAGGTGGGCGCGGGTGGCCTCGACGATGTCGGTGGCGGACTCCGGTTCGGTCAGGATCCGCTCGATGGTCGTCTCTTGTTGCTTGACCTGTCGGCGGCGGGCTTCCTCGGCCAGTGCCGGGTCCACGGAGAACTCCGGGGCCGGGTGGAAGCCGCGTTGGCGGGTGACGTCGCGGAGCCACGCCTTGGGCATGACCCAGGCGTCTTCGTCGTGGGTGGGGACGGCGGTGTGTTCGGTGGGGGAGGGCTGCTCGGTGGTGGGCTCGGAGGCGGGCTGAGTCGGGGAGGCCACCGGGGTGTAGCCCTTCTTCTCCTTCTCTGCCACCAGTTTCGCGGCGTGCGCCTCGGCTGCCTCGGGGGTGGCCAGGTCCTTGGTCTGGGTCTGGCCGTTCGTGTCCAGCCGTCCGAAGCGGACGGTGACCGACGTGCCGGCCTGGTCGATCTCCCAGAACTTCGCCGCGTTGCCCGAGACGAGCTCCCACCTGCGCACTGACTGCTCCTTGCTTCTGGTCCGGGGTGTGGCTTCGGCGGCGCCGAGCCGGTCTGACGTTGGAGGCCGATCAACCGTTCCCGCGATCACGCGTGGAGTGATTCCAGTTCCGCGAGGAGTTCGGAGGCGGTCACCTCGTTCACCTCGAACGTGCTCGGAGTGCCTTCTCGCGGGGCGCCCCAGGCACCTTCGCCGGTGGCGTCGAACCAGAGTTCGCTGAACTTCTGCTCCGGATCCATGTCGATCATGCCGACCGTGATGCCGGGTTCGAGCGTGGCCACCAGGGCGCCGCCGGAGGGCAGCGGGCGGGTCATCCACGGTTCGGTGCCGTTGTCCTGGGGCTGGCAGCGCTGCCAGCCTCGTTTGGTGAGGCCCAGGACCTTGCCGACGGGGACGTCCCGGTTGAGGTACTTGTCCAGCTGCGGGATGACGTCGCCCGGTGCGAACGAGTGGGTGGCGCGGCCCAGTTGGGGGAACGGCTGGAGGAGTTCGTAGTCCGCGAAGAGCTGGCCCCAGGCTTCGAGGGAACTGGCCAGGTGGACGGGGTGGGCCAGGCGGACGGTGGCGGTCTGCGGGAGGGTGTACTCGTCGTCGTGCTCGTCGGCGAGCGTGGTGTCCTCGGCCAGGCGGAAGGACTTGCCGGTGTCCGTGATCCACACCAGGCGGCGGGCCAGGTGGGAGAGCAACGGGTGGCCGGCCAGGACGGTGTGGAACTCCTCGGCGGTCCAGGTGCGCTGGTCGACCATCGAGCGTTCGAGGCGGTGGATCTGGTCCGCGGAGATGGAGCGGACGTCCTTCTTCAACGTCGCGAACCGTTTGTGCTCCTGCGGCGCCAGGTCCTGGTCGTCCTTGGCGCCTGGTTTGGGGAGGTCCTTGCGGCGCTTGCCGTCCGGGTCCTGGACGTAGGGCTTGAGTTGTTCGTCGAAGCCCACCGTGAACTGGCGGGGGCCGTAGTCGATCACCAGGGTCGCCGCGTCGTCGAGGCCGAAGCGGGGGACCAGGCGGTCGGAGAGCTGGTCGCGGGACAGGCCCAGGGCGGCGGCGATGTCCGTGACCTTCTCCTGCGCCTTCGTCTTGAGGCCCTTGAACTTCACGCGTTCCGCGATGCTGTTGAGGGCCGTCAGCGCCGACTCGCTGCCGATCTGGGCGAGCACGTCGAGGGCGGCCACCGCGCGGGCGTGCTGGGCCTCGCCCGGCCAGAGGCGGATCAGCGGGGCGAGACGGCGCACCGTCTCGTCGTCCCCGAACCAGCCGAGCGCGGCCAGCACCCAGCTGTCCTTCGCCGGCGCGCTCACGTCGAGCCAGCGGCCGAACAACGCCCAGCCGAACTCCGCGAGCGACGTGCGGTCGCATCCCTCGACGGCGAGCGGCAGACCGGGGTAGACAGCGTCCTGTTTGGACAGCGCCGCCGTCGTGAGGAGGTTCCTGGTGGCGGCCGCAGACAGTGCGCCGGAGCCGTCGGCCAGCAGCACCTGCGGCAGCGGTGCGACGTCGGCCCAGGCGCCGATCGCCGGCAGCTTCGCGGGGAGGACGTCGAGGGGATCGACCTCGATCAGCGTCTGGAGCGCTGCGCCCGCCTCGGGGCTGTGCGCGAGGGCGACGACGTCGACGCCGATCTCCAGGTGCAGGTGGCGCAGGGCGAACTCGGCGTTGCGCCGGGCCGGACCGGCCGGACCCAGGGCGGCGGGCAGAAGGAGGTGCGCGGCCTGCTCGCGGTGCCGGGCGAGCCACGAGACGGCGAACGCGCGGGCGGTCTTGAGGCGCACGAACCAGTCCGCCATCAGAGCCGCCACCTCCGGCGTGGCGTAGGGGAGCAGCACGACGCCGGAGACGTGCGGGTTGCCCGCGGCCAGGCGCAGCATGGGCGGCAGGGCGTCGAGTTCGAAGCGGGCGGTGATGCGCCTGCCCCAGCCTTCGCTGCCCCACGTGTCGGCTGGAGTCCAGCCGGCCAGCAGCGGGCGCGCCAGCTCTTCCGGGGCGCTCTCGAACAGACTGTGGTCGTTGCGGGTGGGGTAACGGCCCTCGCGCATCTTCGCGGTCAGTGGTTCCCAGTCGCTGTGGCGGGCGGTCCACCAGCCCTTCATCGCGAGCCACTCGTCGCGCTCGCCCGGCAGCCAGGTCAGGGTGGGGGCGGGGACCGGGAGATCGCGCAGCACCAAGGGTTTCGGCTGCGGGCGGCGGTGGAGCCACGGGGGTGTGGCGAGTACCTGCGGCAGCGCTTCGGCCGGTGCGTCCAGGACCCGCGCGGGGATGACCTCGGCGAGGAGTTCCAGGCCGCGCTGGGTGGAGGCGGCGTGGGCGGGGAGTGCGACGGCGGCGTGGGCGGGGGCCGGGTCGGTGGGGAGTTCGGTACCCGGGTGGGTGGGGATGGTGTTGGCGGGGAGTTCGGGACTCGGCTGGGCAAGGGTGGGGTTGGCTGCGGGGAGTTCGAAGCCGGGGCGGGTGAGCACGTGGGCGCGGAGGAGGTTGCGGACGTCTGCGTCTTTGGCTGCTCGTGGTGCCATCAGGCGCAGGGCTCGGGCCGGGAAGCGTTCGATCGCCGAGACCAGGGCCGGGCGCACGTTTCGTTCGTGCAGACGGCTCAACAGCATCAGGAACGCTTCGTCGGTCGGCAGGGCCGCCAGGACGTCCAGTGCCCGCTGGCGGTTGTCGCCCGTCCAGTCGCTCTTCGCCCGTAGTTCCGCGTCGAGCAGTTGCGCCACCTCGGTGCCCAGGACGTACGTCGCCGTGTAGACGCTCGCCTCCCGCCAGAGCAGGTTGCCGTTCGTGCACTCCTTGAAGTCCTCGAGGGTGGTCGCGGACGCGTGGATGAGCCAGTCCGGGGCGTTCGACTTCACGGCCTCGGCGAACCAGTCCGCGCGGGACGGTGCCAGGAAGGCGCGGGCGGCCTGGACGAACCAGTTCGGGTCCAGGCTTTCCAGCGCTGCCACGGCTTCTGTGAACGTCGCTTCGTCGGCGGCGGCCAGGGCGGTGCGGACGTCGGTCAGTGTCTTGGCGTCGAGCGAGTCGTCGCGGCCGGAGCGGGGGAGGTAGATCATCATGCCCCGGTGGGGGCTGCTCACGGTGGAGAGGTGCACGGCCGCCGCGGCGGCGAACGGGAGGCCGTGGTCCTCGATCCAGCAGTGGACCGGGGAGAGGTCGTGCTCCTGGCCGATCAGCTTGAGCAGTACTGCGGCGCCCAGCGGGTCGGGGGTGCCGCCGTGGTGCTTCTCCAACGCCCGCAGGAGTTCCGACTCGTGATCGCCTGACGTCAGGGCTTCTTCGATCTTCGCGGCGTTGGCCGCCACGTGGTCGCGCAGCCGTTGCGCCTGGGCCTGGTCGACGGTGAAGGTCGGCACGGGGCGGACGTCGCGGCGGCGCCGGGCCTTCGCCAGCCACTCGGCCGGCATGATCCACGTGTCCTCGTCGGGGAGGGACGGGGGATCGGCCGGTGCGGTGGTGGGGGCCGCGGGTGCGGGGGCTGCGGCGGTGACGGACTGGTAGCCCTTCTTCTCCTTTTCGGCCACCAGTTTCGCCACGTGGGCGGTGGCGGCCGACTCGGAGGCGAGCTCCTTGGTCTGGGTCTGGCCGGCGGCGCCCAACCGTCCGAAGCGGACAGTCACCGAGTTGGCGCTCTGGGTCACTTCCCAGAACTTCGCCGTGCCACCGGAGACGAGCTCCCACCTGCCCACCGCAAGACCCCCTGAGGTCGATCTGGAACCGATGTCCAGGACCGTACCCAGGGGGTCTGACAGTTTTCGTCGATCAAGTGAAGTTGCTGGTCAGAGCTTCCACCACAGGGCGGTGTCCGGGGGCAGCAGGAGCAGGCCGTCGCGGACGCCGTAGTAGGACGAGGCGAGCAGCACCGAGCCCGGGTCGGGGAGTTCGACGACCGCCTCGGACAGGTTCACCGCGCAGGCCACACCTTCGCGTTCGAACCACAGGACGTCGGCGGGACCGTCGACCCAGCGGAGGTCCGTGCCGAGGGCCGGGTTCTCGCGGCGGACGCGCAAGGCGGTGCGGTAGAAGGACAACATCGAGTCCTGGTCGCCTGCCTGGGCTTCCACGCTGAGCTTGGCCCAGTCGGCGGGCTGCGGCAGCCACGAGCCGCCGGTGCCGAAGCCCAGTGACGGGCCGGTGGCCGACCACGGGAGCGGGACCCGGCAGCCGTCACGGCCTCGTTCAGTGTGGCCGGAGCGCTCCCACATCGGGTCCTGGAGCACCTCGTCCGGCAGGTCGAGCACTTCGGGCAGGCCCAGTTCCTCGCCCTGGTACAGGTAGACCGAACCCGGCAGCGCCAGCATCAGGGCCAGTGCGGCGCGGGCTCGGCGCACGCCCGTCTCGCCGCCGCCGTAGCGCGTCACGTGCCGTTGCACGTCGTGGTTCGAGAGGACCCAGGTCGTCGGCGCGCCAACGGGTTCGACCGCGGCGAGCGACGAGTCGATGACCGAGCGCAACGCCTCGGACGTCCACTCCGCTGTCAGATAGTGGAAGTTGAACGCCTGGTGCATCTCGTCGGGACGCAGGTACATGGCGGTGCGTTCGGCAGACGGCGTCCATGCCTCCGCCACGAGCACACGGTCGCCCTCGTACGAGTCGATGACCTCACGCCATTCGCGGTGGATCTCGTGCACACCGTCCTGGTCGAAGAACGGCAACGGTTCCGTGCCCAGCAGCTTGAGCTGGTCCGCGTGGCCGATGTCGGGCAGCCCCGGCGCCTTGATCATCCCGTGCGCCACGTCGACCCGGAAGCCGTCGACGCCCAGGTCCAGCCAGAACCGCAGCACGTCGCGGAACTCCGCGCGCACCTCCGGCAGCTCCCAGTTCAGGTCGGGCTGCTCGGGCGCGAACAGGTGCAGGTACCAGGACCCGTCGGCCACGCGCGTCCACGCGGGTCCGCCGAACACCGACTCCCAGTCGTTCGGCGGCTGGTCGCCGACGCCCTCACGGAACATGTAGCGCTCACGGCCGTGTCCGGCCAACGCCTCCTGGAACCACTTGTGCTGATCGGAACTGTGGTTCGGCACGATGTCGACGATCACCCTGATACCGAGCGTGTGTGCGTCATCGACCAACGCGCGCACGTCGTCCAGTCCGCCGAACTGCGGGTCAACGGCGCGATAGTCCGCCACGTCGTACCCGCCGTCGGCCATCGGTGACGCGTAGAACGGCGTGATCCAGACCGCGTCGACGCCCAGGTCGCGCAGGTAGGGCAGGCGTGAGCGGATGCCGGGCAGGTCACCGACGCCGTCGCCGTCGGAGTCGGCGAAGCTGCGCACGTAGACCTGGTAGATGACGGCGTGTCGCCACCAGTTCTGGGACATGTCCATGCCTTCCGATGGGGTGTGTCAGCGGTCCAGGAAAGACGTTGCAAAAGTTTTCCGCAAGTCGGCTTGAGGATTGCTTGAACAGATCGAATATTCCTGCAAACTTTTGCAGCCCCGTTTAATGCGTTGCGAGGCTCCGGTGTCATCCGTCAGAGTGGATCTCGACGAACCGGAGGAAGGAGCCAGCCGTGATGCAGCAACACATGCGCCATCAGCACGACTGGTGCTCCTCGGCATGAGCTGAACCCTCATGACACCCCGGGGAGCCGTCCCGTCGCACCGCAGCGACGAGGCGGCTTTTTTGATGCCCGTTGGTCCAATTGGCACGGACGCCGCGCTCTGGACGCGGAGATCGAGGTTCGAGTCCTCGACGGGCAGCTGTGACCGAAGCCGAAGCAGTCGAGGCGCCAGGTTGTGGTCCTGGTCGAAGCCGGTGCGAGTCCGGTCGGTCACCCCACCGCGCGGGATCCGGCGATCACCCAGGCCTCATAAGCCTGGGGTGCCTGGTTCGACACCAGGACGCGCGACCACGAGGTCGAGGAAGGCGTTGTGCACCAGGCCGTTGGTGGCCAGCACGACGTCCTCCTCGACGACGGTCACCCGGCCGCCCGCCTCCTCGACGAGCACCGGCAGGCACGCCAGGTCGAACTCGTCCAGCCCGGCGCCGGCCGCGATCACCGCGTCGACCTCACCGGTGATCAGCTGCAACACCGACGTGGAGTTGTCCACTACGACGCACTGTTCCAGCACTGGTTTCCTCTTGCCGTGCAAGCACACACGCGCGCCACGAACCATGTCCCGTGTGGACACACGAGCGACTTCTTCCGTCTTATCGCGAAAGACCCGGCAACCCATGTCCCGTCCGGCCGCCATGGTCAGCCCCAGCGACGGCATCGCCGAGACTGCCAAAGCGTTCTCCAGCGCCAGGTCCACCGAGTACGTCGGCCGCCCGGCCACGAAGTCGGCGGTGCCGCTGATCGGGTCCACCAGCCACCGCCGTCCGGAAGTGCCTGGCCGCTCAGGACGTTCCTCACCCACGACACCGTCGTCGGGCACCGCCTTCGCCAGCAACGCGCGCACCAGGTCCTCGACTTCGAGGTCGACCGCCGTCACCACGCTGCCGTCGTCCTTGAACCGCACCTCGTGCTCGCGCCCGAACGCCCGTTCCGCCACTTGTGCCGCCTGGTAGGCGATTCGCAACGCCAGCCGCATGTCGTTCCACATGGGGCGCAAGCCTGGCGTGGGCACTGGAGCGGCTGAACTGATGTAGCGTTGTGCTACATGATCGAGTTCGTGCTCGGCGAGTCCGACCTGGTCGACGTGCGGTTCGCCGTCTCGCCGCTCAGCGAACTGACGCTCAGCCTGCGCGTGCTCAAGGACCCGGCCAAGTACCCGCTGCACCTGGCCTGGCTGCGCCGGATCGGGGACGTCGACACCGAGGTCCTGCTCGCACTGAGCACCGAACGCGGCTGGACGCCCGACTTCCTGAGCCCGCGCCCGAGCACCCCGCTCACCCGGTTCGAGGACGAGTTCGCGGCGTTGAGCGAACTCCCCACCCGCGCCCTGAGACGTGACTTCCGCGCGTTGTTCGGCGAGGTGCCCGCTGTGCTGACCGACCGGCGCCGGATGCTCACCGCGCTGGAGACCTACTGGCACGTCGCGCTGGCACCGCGGTGGGACCGGATGCGCGCGGTGCTCGAAGCCGACATCGCGCACCGAGGCCGCGAGATGGCCCAGCACGGCCTGGCGACGATGCTGTCCGGCATCTCCGACCGGATCACGTTCACCCCGCCCGTCGTCGGCGTGCGGATCGTGGGCGCCGAGCCCCGGCGGGTGGACGGCGGCGGCCACGGACTCACCTTGGTGCCCAGCGTGTTCGCGCGGCGGACGGCGGTGCCCGTCGACCCCGGTGCGCCGCCGTTGCTGATCTACGCGGCCCGGGGTGCCGGCGTCGTGTGGGAGACGGGACGCGTGCGTGGCTCACGGGCAGTTGCCGGCGTTCTCGGGCAGGTACGTGCGGATCTGCTGGCTGAACTCGCGGAACCCTCCTCCTCCACGGACATCGCACGACGCACGGGCGTGACGGTGTCCGCGGTGAATCAGCACCTACGGGCGTTGCGCGACGCCGGGCTGTTGGCCTCGCAACGGCACGGACGGAGCGTTGTGTATGCCCGCACGGAACTCGGCGACGCGCTCGTTTCCCACTGAGTGGAACAGGGAAGTGTGGTGCCGAGTCCTTCGTTCGCAAGGACATGAGCGCCTTCGCGGAGGACTGGCAGACCTGGAAGACGGAGCGGGAGAGGACCCTCGCCGACCCCTACGGGTGGTTGGCGTTGGTCTCGCTGGATTGGCTGGACGCGGCCCCACGCGCTTATGACGGCCTACCGGGCGAGTGGTGGCAAGACGACGACGCGGCGTACTGGCGCGACGGCGGGGAGACCAAGCGGTTCGACCTCGTCCAGAGCGGCGCCGGTACGCGGGTGGTGGCCGGGGACGTCGAGATCGAGATCGCCCGGCGCGGCGGCTACCTGATCCGCGTGCACGACCCCAAGGCTGACGTGTTGAAGCAGTTCAAGGGTGTTCCGGCGTACGAACCACACGAGCAGTGGGTGGTCGAGGGCGCTTACGAGCCGTTCGGCGAGCCCGTGCCCACGACCGTTGGTGCGGTCGTTGAGGGTCTTAGCCACGTGTACGAGGCACCGGGCCGTGTGCGGTTCACGTTCAACGGCACCGAACACACGCTGACGGCGTTCAACGGACGCAACGGCGGGCTGAGCATCCTGTTCACCGACGAGACCAGCGGCGTCACGACCTACGCGGCGAACCGGCAGCTCGCGGCCACCCCGAACGACGGCAAGGTCGTGCTCGACTTCAACCGCGCCACCAACCTGCCGTGCGCGTTCACCGACTTCGCCACCTGCCCGCTGCCGCCCGAGGGCAACCACCTGGCGTTCGGCGTCGAGGCGGGGGAGAAGACGCCGTACGAACGGGCCTAGGCGCTGTCCTGTAAGTCTCGTCGGGCGTCAGTGGCGGCCGAGGGACCCGGAGACGGCACCGCCGCAAAGCCCGAATACGCCCGGTATGAGGGCATTGCGGCGGCACCGTCTCCGGGTCGCTCGCCCGCACCTGCCACCTGACGAACTTGCAGGACAGCGCCTAGAAGAACTCGTCCAGCAACCGGTACCAGGCCAGCACCTCGGGGCGGGGGGTGAGGCCGTAGGCGCGGTCGAACGCGGCTACGGCCTCTTCGCCCAGCTCCCGATGGGCCAGCGCCAGGTCGCGGTGCCGGTCGGACACGCCCAGCCTGGCGACGTCGATCAGCACCGTCGAGCCGTCGTCGCGCAGCAGCACGTTCGGCGGGCAGAAGTCGCCGTGTGCCACCACGAGGTCCTCGTGCTGCGGGGCGGTCGCCACGAGCCGTTCGAACAGTTCTTCCGGCGTGGCACCGAGGTTGTCGTCGTCGAAGTCGTCCGCGTCGACCAAGCCCGCGGCGACGTTGCGTCGAGCCTGGTCCAGCATCACGGGAATCGTCGCGTCGAACGGGCACGAGGTCACCGGCAACGCGTGCAGGTCGCGCAGCACGCGGCCCAGGACGGTCGCGGCGTGGAGCGGGTCCGCTGCCGCCAGCGAAGGGGCGCCCACGTCGGCCAACACGAGCCAGCCGTCGGCGAACGCCCTGATCTCCGGCACCTCGAAGTGCTCGCCCAGCCATCGCAGGCGGTCGTGCTCGTCGGTGCCCGCGCGCTTCACGTAGCTGGAACCCACGTGCCACACGTCGCCGGAGAGGCCCTCGTGGTCGGCGGACCAGACGGCGTCGGGACCGACGGCGTGCAGCACGTGCTCGGGGATGGTCATTCGCAGCCGATGCCGTCCTTGTCGTGGTCCAGGCCGTAGATGTCGGTGCCGATGACCCGGACGGGACCGCTCACGTAGGCGGGGCCGTTCCCGGTGCCGCCCGCGCAGTCCACGTCCGATGCGATCGGCACGCACCCACTGTAGTTCGGGTCGCACGACGGCTTGGGCGCCGGCGGCTGGGGCTGAGGTTGGGGCTGCGGCTGGGGGTTCGGCTGCGGATTGGGCTTCGGCTGGGGCTGAGGGTTCGGCTGGGGGTTCGGCTGAGGCTGAGGCTGGGGCGCTGCCGGGGGAGTGGTGGTCGTCGTCGTAGTTGTCGTGGTCGTCGTCGTGGTGGTGGTCGGCTGCGTTGTGGTCGTGCTTGTCGTTGTGGTGGTGGGGGCGGCCGTGGTGGTGGAGAGCCCAGCTGCCTTGTTCACGTCACGCGGACCCTCGGCGATCACGCCGACGACACCGATCGCGAAGAAGAACGCGAGCAGGCTGGCCGCGCCGATCGCCACCGGCGCCACCCACGACCTGCGTCCCGCCGGCACCGGCACGACGGCGCCTCGCGGCACGTCGCGCGGCATCCGCAGGGAGATCTGGAGCAGGCCGTGGGGGTTGCGGTGCACGAACGCCGTGCAGCCCGTCGCCCCGCCACCGGACTCCACGTGCATCAGCACGGGCGCATACCGTTGCGACATCAGGAAAGTCAGCTCGCCCACCCGGTACCCGTCGAGGCGCACCTCGATGCCGCGCTGCCCCCGGTACTTGCCGGCCGCGATCATGCACCACGTCAGGTTCACGGCGACGTGTCGCGTCACGCCGTCCGGGACGGCGTAGCGGGACAGCACGTCCTGGTGGTGCTGCTCGCCGGTGACGGTCACCGTCACCTCGCCGGGGACCATCACCAGGCCGGCAGCCGAGTTCTCGATCACTGTCGCAACTCCCTCGGGGTGGGTTCGTACGGCCTGACCATCGAAGGCCCACTCCAGGTGTTACCGACCGTGCCGCAAGGCTGCTCCGGACGAGTGAATATCGACTGAAGTCGTCACGTTCGGTCGATCATCACCGATGTAAATCCTTTCCACGCCACCCGGGCTGAGACGCGGAACTTGCGAGAGAGCGCTTCCACGCTACGTTGGGCCAAAGGGCGCAACACCTTCACCCACAGGAGAACCCGATGGCGCTGGACACGCCGTGGCAGGCGTAGTGCGAGCAGGACTACCCGCGAGCGCACGAAGGGCCGAAATTCGTACCGTGTGCTCATGTTGCAGCCGGACCGCGAGACCAGGGTCGAGTGGACGAAGACCGTAACGGCCTTCGTCGAGGATTTCATCGAAGGACTGGAGGCCGCGCCCGCTTCGTCGCCGGGCACGGCCTTCCTCTCCCCACCACCGGCGGAAACACCCGGCGAACTCGCTGAGCTGCTCGCGACGTTCGGCACGGCGGCGAGCCAGGCGGTCGAAACGGCGGGCCCGCGCTACCTCGCGTACTTCCCGTCCGGCGGCCTGTACAGCTCGGTGCTCGCCGAGTTCCTCGCGCAGGCCACCAACCGCTACACCGGTGTCGCCTCGACCGCTCCGGCGTTGGTCGCGTTGGAACACAGCGTGATCCGCTGGATGTGCGACCTGTTCGACCTCCCCGACGGCTCCGGTGGCATCTTCACCACGGGCGCATCCCTGGCCACTCTCTCGGCACTGCACACGGCCAGACAGGATCGCCTAGGCGCCCACGACCCCAACGGCACCATCTACGTCACCGCGCAGACGCACCACTGCGTCGCGAAGGCCGCGCACATCACCGGGTTTGCCCCGGAACGCATCCGGGTCGTGCCCATGGACGCACACCTGCGCATGGACGTCGGCCAGGCCCAAGCGATGATCACAGAGGACCGCGTGAACGGCCTCAAGCCGTTCCTGATCGTCGGCACGGCGGGCGCCACCAGCACGGGCATCGTCGACCCGCTGAACGACATCGCCACCCTCGCCGCGCGAGAAGACCTGTGGTTCCACGCCGACGGCGCGTACGGCGCCGCGTTCCAGCTCACCGACCGCGGCCGCGCGACTCTCGACGGCATCACCAGGGCCGACTCGATCGCCTGGGACCCGCACAAGAGCCTCTTCCTCCCCTTCGGCACGGGCGTCCTGCTGGTCCGCGACGAGGCGAAGCTGCGTGCCGCCCACGTAGCCGACGGCGACTATCTCCAGGACCTCGACCACGGCACCGGGTTACCCGACTACGCCGACCTCGGCCCCGAACTCACCCGCGAGTACCGCGGCCTGCGCGTCTGGCTCCCGCTGCACCTGCACGGCGTCGCCGCGTTCCGCGAGGCCCTGGACGAGAAGCTGGATCTGGCCCGCCACCTCCGCACCGAACTGACGACGATCGACGGCATCGAGGTGCTCCCGTCCGGCCTCACCGTGGTGGTGTTCCGCGGCACCGACAGCGAACGGTTGCTCAAGGACATCAACGGGTCCGGCCGGTTCTTCGTGTCCAGCACCCGGCTCGACGGGAAGTTCACCGTGCGGATGTGCGTGCTGAGCCACCGCACCCACCGCGAGCACGTGGACGAGGTGATCGACCTGGTCAGGCGCTGGCGCGCTTGATCAGCGACGTCGGCAGCAGCAGGGACGGCGGGAGGCCGGTCTCTCCCGCCAGTTCCGCGAGCAGCCGCCACGTCATCGTGCGCCCGAGCTCCTCGACGTCCTGCCGGATCGTCGTGAGCGGGGGCGTCGCGGTCGTCGCGAACACCGAGTCGTCGAACCCGACCACCGCGACGTCCTCCGGCACCCGCTTGCCCCGCGCGTGCAGCACCTGCAACGCCCCGAGCGCCATGATGTCCGCGGCCACGAAGACGGCGTCGAGGTCGGGGTCCTTGCGCAGCAACAGTTCCATGGCCCGCGCGCCGCTCTCCGGGGTGAAGTCGCCGTGCGCGACCAGGCCGGTGGAGAGCTTCGCCTCGCTCAGGCCCCTCTTGAAGCCGCTCAGCCGGTCCGCGCCGACGGCCATGTCCTCGGGCCCGGCGACGGTCGCGATCCGCTTGCGCCCCAACGACGCCAGGTGCCGGGCGGCCTCCAGGGCGCCGCTGAAGTTGTCGGCGTCCACGAACGGGACGGTCGTGCCCAGCGGCCGTCCGCCGGACACCACGGGCAACCCGATCCCGGCCAGCATCGGCACCAGCGGGTCCTCGCCGTGCAACGAGACCAGCAACGCGCCGTCGACGTGCCCGCTGCTCAGGTACGCCACCAGGTCGCCCACGTCGGCGGGCTGCGACATCATCAGCAACAGCTGGATGTGCCGCCCGGCCAGTTCGGCGTGGACGCCGCGCAGGACGCCCGCGAAGAACGGGTCGGACAGGACGCGGCCGGTGGGTTCGGAGACGACCAGGGCGATGGCGTTGGCGCGGTTGCCGGCCAACGCGCGCGCGGCCTGGTTCGGCGAGTAACCGAGCTCCGCGATGGCGGCGTGCACGGCCTCGCGGGCCTTCGCGCTCACGTACTGCTCGTCGTTGATCACGCGCGAGACGGTCGACTTCGACACCCCGGCGACCCGCGCGACCTCTTCGATCCGGGGGCCGGGACGTCGCTTCGCCGTCTCGGTCATGCGGTCATCTTAGGCTGCCTGGCCGGACCATGATCTGTTCAGGGCCATCTGCGTTCTCCCTCCTCGCGGCGAGCCGCGCCGAGTGTGCAAGATCGTGTGCACAAATCGCGCACAGCGCGTCCCGGTTCTGGCACCATGCGTCCCCGAGGAGGGTCAGTGCGGTATCGGCTTCTTGGGCCGCTGCAGATCTGGCGTGGGGGCGTGGAACTGCGGCTGGGCGGGCCCCGGCAAAGGGCTCTGCTGGCAGCGTTGGCACTGCACGCCAACGAGACGGTCAGCTTTGAACATCTGAGCGAGGCGGTGTGGGAGTCCCCACCGGCCGCTCCCGAATCGAACATCCGGACGTACGTCGCGGCGCTGCGCAAGCTCGTGCTGGACGACCTCGTCACCGTTCCCGGCGGGTACCGGCTCAAGGTGCCGGACGCCGAGGTGGACGTCGAGGTCTTCCAACGCAGGTGCGCGGCGGGGGACGAAGCGCTGAAACAGGGAGAACACGCCCAGGCGGTCAGTCACTACGGCGAGGCGCTGGAACTGTGGCGCGGACCGGCGCTCGACGGCCTCACGGTCGGGCCGCGGCTCGAAGCCGAACTCACGCTCCTGCAGGAGCGCCGGCTCACCGTCGCCGAGCAGCACGCGCGGCTCGCGATCGAACTGGGCCAGGGCGAACGGCTGATCGCCGAGCTGCGCCGGCTCACCAAGCAGTTCCCGCTGCGCGAACAGCTGTGGTTGCAGCTCATGCACGCGCTGCACCGCGCGAACCGGCCGGCCGAGGCGTTGCGGACGTTCGAGGACGTCCGCGTGCTGCTGGCCGACCAGCTCGGCACCGATCCCGGCAGCGACCTGCGCGCACTGCACGCGAAGCTGCTCCGGGGCGACGAACCGAGGCCCGCGCTCAACACGCTGCCCCGCGACGTCGCCGACTTCACCGGCCGCACCGCCGAGATCGAACGGCTGACCAGGGCCGTCACCGGCAAGGCGGCGGTCGTGATCTCCGCGATCGACGGCATGCCCGGCGTCGGAAAAACGACCCTGGCCGTCCACTTGGCACACCGGCTGGAGTACCCGGACGGTCAGCTGTTCGTGGACCTGCACGCGCACACGGCGGGACGTGCGCCCGTGGAACCGACAGACGCGCTCGACGTGCTGTTGCGCGCGCTCGGCCTGGAAGAGATCCCGGTCGGCCTCGACGAACGCGCCGCCATGTGGCGGGGCGAGCTGTCCACCCGGCGGTTGCTCGTCGTGCTCGACAACGCGGTGAGCGCCGACCAGGTGCGTCCGCTGCTGCCGGGCGTGCCGGGCTCGTTGGTGCTTGTCACGTCCCGTGCGCGCCTCACGGAACTAGAAGGCACCTCAACGCTCACGCTCGATGTGCTGTCCGAAGAAGAAGCGCTGCAGCTGTTCGCCACGATCGTGGGCGACGAACGCGGCACCGACGACGCGGCCCGCCAGGTCGTGGAGCTCTGCGGACGCCTGCCGCTCGCCGTCCGGCTGGCCGCCGGACGTCTGCGCAGCCGTCCCACGTGGACGACCGCCCACCTCGCGACGCGGCTGCGCGAGGGACGATTATCCGAACTGGACGCGGTCTTCGCGTTGTCGTTCGGCCAGCTCCCCGCCGCACACCAGCGGCTGTTCTGCCTGCTGGGCCTGCACCACGGCACGGACCTCGACGTCCACCAGGCCGCGGCGCTCGGCGACCTCGGCGTGCTGGAGTGCGACGGCATGCTCGAGGACCTCGTCGACGTGCACCTGCTCGAAGCCACCACGGTCGGCCGCTACCGGATGCACGACCTGCTCCGGCAGTACGCGCAGTCCAAGGTGCACGCCACGAGAGAGCCGCTGACCAGGCTGCTCGACCACTTCCTGGACACGGCGAACCAGGCGACGAGGCTGATGTCGCCCGCCGCGCGCAAGTACGAGGTCGACATCAGCTACCGGCCCGAGGGACGGCTGGTGCTGCGCGACTACGACCACGCCGTCGAGTGGCTGGAGACCGAACGTCAGACGCTCGTCGCCGCCGTAGCGCTCTCACTCGACGGTGACTGGCGCACACACACGTGGCAACTCGCGCGCGCGTTGACGTTCTTCTGCATGGTGCGCGGCCACACGCGTGACTGGGCCACGATCAACGAACTCGCGTTGGAAGCGGCGAAGGACGAACCGGTCGCGCTCGCGATCACCACCAAGAACTACGCGATGGTGTTCTGGCAGACCGCGCAGTACCCGAAGGCGATCCACTACAACGAGCGCGCGATCGAGATGCTCCGCGACCTCGGCGACCTGCAGGGCGTCGCGGGCACGTTGAACAACCTGTCGCTGGTCTACCGCACCCTGCAACGCCACACCGAGGCCGCCGAACTGCTCGAACAGGCCATCACGGTGGCGCGGCAACTCGGCGACCGGCACCTCGAGTCGCAGGCCATGAGCAACGTCAGCAACATCTACAGCGCGCTCGGTCGCTACGACGAAGCGTTGCAGGCGTGCACGTCGGCGCTCACGCTCATGCGCGAGATGGGCAGCCGCCGCGACGAGGCCGACACCCAGAGCGCGCTGGGCATGATCCTGCACGCGATGGGACGGCACGCCGAGGCGTTGGACGCGCTGGAGTCCGCACTGCACGCCGTGCGCGCCATCGGTGACGTCACGACGGAGACGGTGGTGCTCAACTACCTCGGCGAGGTGCTGACCGCCGCCGGACGCGCCGGGGAGGCCGTGACCCGGCTGCACGAGGCGCTCGAACTCGCCGAACGGATCGACGACCGGCGTGAGGCCGCGAACGCGCACAAACACCTCGCGCAGGCCGTCGCCGATCCGGCGAAAGCCCAGGAACACCAACGGGAAGCCGACGAGAGGTTCGCCGCACTAGGCACCGACTGAGCGCGGCCCGGCGAGTCCACCGGGCAGCACCGCCCCGCGCGGCAACCCGTCCCGCAGCAACGGCAACAGCCGCGGATGCTTGCTCATGAGCACCGCGGCTGTGCCGTTGCGCTGCTGGATCCGGCGGCAGAAGTGCGGTGACAACGGCACCCCGAGGTACGCCTCCGCGCGCGGCCCGTAGACGACGGACGTGCCGAGGCCGCACCACGCCGCCGCGACCGCCTGACCGGCGGCCCAGATGAACCCCTCGACGTACACCCCGCCGTTGTGGCGGCCCGCCTCGCTGAAGGCGTCGCTGAACGTCACCTGCGGCTGCACGCGCGTCCGGTCGTCGGCGGTCCACCACGAACCGGCGTCGAGCACCAGCCCCTCCACGCTCGCGTGCGCCCACTCCGAGTCGTCCACGAGCGTGCGGAACGGCGCTTCCAGCTCCGTCAACGCCGAAACGAGCTCGTCCACCCGTCCATGGTGCGACGGCCGCGCCGATCCCGCTGTCCGAAGTGGACTCTCAGGCGGAGGCCTGGGCGATCGTGATCTGGACGTTCACCGTCACGCTGCCCGCCACCGCCGTGATGGAGCCGTCGCCCGCCTTGTTGCCCGCCTGCAGGCGCGCCCGGAACGTGATCGACTGGCCCTGCGCGAGCGTCTGACCGCCCTCGCAGGTGACGCTGCCCTTGCCCGCCGGGCAGCCGACCACGCCGACGGACGTCTTGCCCGGCCCGACCGTCTTGATCTTGTCCGGCATGTTCAGCGTCAGCGTCGGCACGGTCGCGGTGCCCGGTCCGTTGTTGGTGATGACGATGTTCATCTCGTTCGCCGGGCCGTCGGTCGTCATCGCGATGGTGCCGGGGCCGGACCCCGACAGCACCGGTGACTGCACCAGCGGGCCGCCCTGCGTGGTCGTCGTGGCGGGGGCGTTGGCCCCGCTCGTGCCCGCGCCCGGTGCGGCGGACCCGGCGGAGGTGCCGGTCGGCGGCGCACCCGAGCTCTGCGACGTGCCGGGCTGGCCCTGCTGGCCGGTCTGCTGAACGCCGTCCGACGCGCTCGTGCCGCCGACCACCGGTGCCGCGCCCTGGATCGTGGTGGTGCTTTCCGACGTGGTGCTGTCCGAGCTCACCACGCCCGAGGCCGCGACCACGACGACCGCCGCTGCCGAGGCGGCGACGCCCAGCCACGACGTGAGACTGATGCCCACGGCCGCACCCTTGCCCGCAGCTGCTGCGGCGGCGAGATACCCAGCGGTGCCCGTGCCGAGCACGATCGGCGCGACCAGGCCGCGCAACGCGCCGTTGACGTCGGACAGTTCGCTGGCGAGTTTGCGGCACTCCGAGCAGGTGTCCATGTGCTCGTCGATGGAGATGGCATCGCGGCCCTTGATGCCACCGCGGGTCCACGCGCCGAGCTTCGTCACCGTGGCCCGGCACTTCTCCGCCGGCTCCTGGTTGACGTGCGCCTGCAGGAACGCCTTGCGCAGCCCCTCGCGCGCACGGAACGCCATCGCGGAAACGCCGTTGGCGGTCAGGCCGAGCAACGGCGCGATCTCGCCGGGCGACTGCCCTTCGATCGCCGTGTGCCACAGGACCGTCTGCCACCGCTCCGGCAACGTCGCGAACGCCGTCGCCGCCAGCGTCTGGTCGAGATCGTCGACGGCCACGTCGCGGAACGGCACGCTGGTCGCCTTGGTGGCGCCGGGAACCTCCTCGACGTCACCGGCCAGTTCGACGCGCTTCTCCTTGCGGGTGCGGTCGTACGCCGCGTGCCGCACCGCCGTCAGCAGGTACGGCCGGAACGACGCCCCTGGCCCGCCTCCCGCGCGCAACGCGGCGAGAACCTTCGCGAACGCCTCCGCGACGAGGTCGTCGGCGTCCGAGGACGACGAGGACAGCTGCATCGCCAGGATGGACGCCGAGCGCACGTGCCGTTCGTAGAGCTTGCCGTACTCCTCGACCTGGCCGTCTCTCACGGCGTCGATCAGGTCGGCATCCGACGGCGGTCGTCCACGCTGCCCGATCAAAGAAAGTCCTCTTAACGTGATGCCCTGTACTGATACGCGGACCCTATCGAGATGTCTCAACCCGAACAATCCACGCATCCGGGCCCGATGCAATGGAGCAGCCTCATCTGAGCGGCAAATTCAGCCGAACACAGGCCGGATGGCCCTAGTGGTTGCACGCACAAGCAGCAGCGTCGGAGCGGTGTACTCGCCTGGTCACCAACAATGCGGAACGTCACCTTCGTTCGCAAAACTAATCGGCTCGCAGGTCATTTTTTGATAACGCCGCAAAAGGAGCAGGTAGCGTTAGGTCAAAAGAACGAGTGGTCGTTCCGGAATGTGAACGGCCCAACCCGTGACCACGACATGAGTAGCCGTACTCATGACAGCGGCGTGGTGACCCAGGACTCTCGGATCATGACTGCTCCCGCGCCCTCGCACACGCCGACGACCGCCGCGTTCTACGTGCAGGCGGTCCTCTCGTTCGGGCTCTCGCTGACCGCCGTCGGCATCGGAGTCGTGTTCCTGCCCGTGGACGGCTGGGTCCGCGCGTTCCTCGGCATCGCCATGCTCTACACCGTGACCTCGGCGTTCACCCTGGCCAAGGTGCTGCGGGACCGGCAGGAGGACACGTACATCACGAGCCGTGTGGACCGCGCGAGACTCGACAAGCTGCTGACCGAGCACGATCCGTACAAGCTCGACGTTGCTTAGTGGTGCCCCTGCCACAGCCGCCACGCGCGCGGGCTCTCCGGTTCGTGGTGGCTGTTGGCCTCTCCGAACCGCAGCCGCACGCGCGCGCCGCCGAGCCGTCCGCGTTCGAGGTGGATCGTGCCGCCGGTGGCCTCCGCGGCCGCGCGCGCGATGTCGAGGCCCAGCCCCGTCGAGCCGCCTCCGCTGCTGCCGCGGTGCAACGCCGAGGACGGGTCGGCCAAGCCCGTGCCGCCGTCCTCCACCACCAACGTCACCCAGCCGGCGTGTCGCACCACCGACACGCCGACCGGTGCGGCGGGCGGGGTGTGCCGGAAGACGTTCTCCAGCAACGTGTCGACCACCGCGCCCAGGGCGTCGGGGGACAGCGGCACCCAGCACGGCTCGCCGACGTCGATCTCGCACACCCTGCCCTGGTCGGCGGCGTGCGCGGACCAGAACACCATCCTGGTCTCGACGACCGCCGCCACGTCGCACTTGCCGGCCACCTCGACCTCGGTCGGCTGCAACGACTGGATGATCCGGTCGACGTCGTGGCCGAGGGTGCCGACCGCGCTGCGGATCCGGTCGGCCACCGCGCCCGACCCGACGGCGTCGGCGTCCAGCCGCAGGGCCGCCAGCGGGGTGCGCAGCCGGTGTGAGACGTCCGCGATCATCTCGCGTTCCTTGGCCAGCAGCAGCGAGGTCCGCGACGACGCCTCGTCGATCGAGTCCGCGAGCTCCTCGAGTTCGCGGGGGCCGCGCAGTCGCACCCGCCGCCCGACCGAGGACTTGAGGTCTCGCAACGCGTGCAGCACGGGCGTGAAAGTCCGGTGCCCCAACCACAGCGCGCCCGCGAGCGACACCCCGGCGAGCACGATCACCAGGAACATCGTGAGGAACGGGAACGCGACCGGGGCGGGCACGACCGAGACCACGGCTCCGTCGACGGAACTCACCGGCTCGCCGCCGCCCGCGCCGAGCCGGGTGCCGTCCGCCAGCACCACGGACAACCGGCCCTCGGCACCGGCGGCGGTGCGGGCGATCGTGCCCCGCACGGCGTCGGCGTCGGACGACACCGCCAGCACCCCGGCGACCACGGCCGCGTCGCGTCGATCGGCCTCGGCGGCGGTCTGAACGCTGTGCGAGTAGGTCAGAAACCCTGCGGTGAGCACGAAAACGACGGCTACCAACCCCGCGCCGAGCAGCAGCGCGCGGGTGATGACAGCCCTCATTCCGGCGCCGCCAGCTTGAACCCGACGCCGCGGACCGTGTGCAGATAACGGGGATGCGCCGCCGTCTCGCCGAGCTTGCGCCGCAACCACGACGCGTGCACGTCGATCGTCTTGTCGTCACCCGCGAACGCGTTGCCCCACACCGCCTGGATCAGCTCACGGCGGGAGATGACGCGCGCCGGCCGTTGCGCGAGGTAGGCGAGCAGGTCGAACTCGCGCCTGCTCAGCGCGAGCACGGCGTCGCCGAGCGTGGCCGTCCGCTGGGCGAGGTCGATGCGCAGGTCACCCAGCTCCACGACCTCCGACACCGTCGCGGCGCCGTTGGTGCGGCGCAGCAGGGCGTTCATCCGCGCGGCCAGGTGCTCGGCCGAGAACGGCTTGATGATGTAGTCGTCCGCGCCCGCGTTCAGCGTGCTGACGACCGACGTCTCGGCACCCCGCGCCGTCGCCACGATGACCGGCACGTTGCTGACCCCGCGCAGCATCCGCAGCGCCGCCACGCCGTCGAGATCGGGCAGCCCGAGGTCGAGGATCACCAGGTCGAGGTCGGAGGTATCGGCCTCCCGCAACGCGGCGACAGCGGTGCTGACGGCCAGCACGACGTGCCCGAGGTCGGTCAGCGCGTGCACGAGCGCTGCTTGGACCACCGGGTCGTCCTCGACCACGAGCACCTTCGACATAGCACGCAGGGTAAGCAGCGAACGCGTCGTTTGGGAGGCTTGGCGCGAGCTTGTCGCGATCGTGTTTCGTCCTCGGATCTTCTTCGGGACGGGCGGGCCTAAGGTCTGCGGACACACCGGAGCAGGGAGTTGGCGTGGCAGAAGTCGTTCTGACGGGGCTGGGCAAGGCCTACGGCGACGGCACCAGAGCCGTCAGCGACCTCGACCTGGAGATCCGCGACGGGGAGTTCCTGGTGCTCGTGGGCCCGTCCGGCTGCGGCAAGACGACGGCGCTGCGGATGATCGCCGGGCTGGAGCAGATCACCGAGGGCACGATCCACATCGGCGATCAGGTCGTCAACGACGTGCCGTCACGTGACCGCGACGTGGCGATGGTGTTCCAGTCGTACGCGCTCTACCCGCACCTCGACGTCTACGACAACATCGCGTTCGGCCTCACGCTGCGCAAGCTCCCGAAAGCCGAGATCGACCACCGCGTGCGCGAGGTCGCGGGCGTGCTCGAACTGACCGAGCACCTGGACCGCAAGCCGCGCAACCTCTCCGGCGGGCAACGGCAGCGCGTCGCGATGGGCCGGGCGATCGTGCGCGCGCCTCAGGTGTTCCTGATGGACGAACCGCTGTCCAACCTGGACGCCAAGCTGCGCGTGCAGATGCGGGCCCAGATCGCCCGCATCCAACGGGAGATCGGTGTGACCACGGTGTACGTCACGCACGACCAGACCGAGGCCATGACTTTGGGCGACCGGGTGGCCGTGATGCGCCGCGGTGTGCTGCAACAGGTCGGGCCGCCCCAGGAGCTCTACGACCGGCCGGTCAACCTGTTCGTCGCCGGGTTCATCGGCTCGCCCGGCATGAACCTGGTGTCCGCGAAGCTCACCGAGGACGCCGACGGCCGGTTGTGGGTCTCGCTCGACTCGGACGCGTTGCTGCTGCCGGAGTTCGTGCTGCGGCAACGTCCCCGGTTGAAGCAGTACGTCGGCCGCGACGTCGTGGTCGGCATCCGGCCGGAGGACATGGAGGACACGGCCCTGGCCGACGCGCGGGAGGGCGAGATCCTTCACTCGATCGCGGACCTGGTCGAGGCCATGGGATCGGACGTGCTCGTGCACTTCCCGGTCGACGCCCCGCCGGTCGTCACCGACGACACCCGGGAGCTGGCGCGGGACGCCGGCACCGGCGACCTGACGTCCGGCGGCAGGGGAACCGTGCTGGTCGGCCGGTTCAGCCCGCGCACCCGCATCTACGAAGGACAACCCGTCGCCGCCTGGGTGGACACGTCCCGGCTGCACTTCTTCGACCTGGCCACCGGGTCCTCCATCTGGAAGTAGGGCTTCGATGAGGATGCAGTGGATCGCGTTGCTCGCCCTGGCCGCCGCCGCGTGCTCCGGGGGTGCGACGGCGACCGGAGGCGACATCTCGGGTCAGACCGTCGAGGTCTTCGGGCCGTGGACCGGGGACGAGCAGAAGAACTTCGAGCAGGTCCTCCAGGCGTTCGCCGACCGGACCGGCGCCGAGGTGAGGTACACACCCGCCGGTGACGAACTGCCGACCCTGGTGCAGACCAGAATCTCCGGGGGCAGACCACCGAACATCGCTCTGGTCGCCCAGCCCGGCCTGGTCGCCCAGTTCGCGAAGGCCGGGTCCCTCAAGCCGCTGGGCGCCGAAGTCGAGAAGGCCATCACCGAGCACAACGCCGGGGTGTGGAAGCGACTCGGCAGCGTCGACGGCACGCTCTACGGCATCACCTTCAAGGCCGCCAACAAGTCCGCGTTCTGGTACAGCGCGAAGGCCTTCCGGCAGGTCGGTGCGACGCCACCCGCCACGTGGGACGACCTGATCACGGTGAGCCAGGCGATCGCCGAGACCGGACTCGCGCCGGTGTCGATCGGCGGCGCGGACGGCTGGACGCTCACCGACTGGTTCGAGAACGTCTACCTGCGCACGGCGGGGCCGGACAACTACGACAAGCTCGCGAAGCACGAGATCCCGTGGACCGACCCGACGGTGAGGAAGGCGTTGGAGGAACTGGCGAAGCTCTGGGGCGACCCGACGCTGATCGCCCCGAGCGCGTTGCAGACCGAGTTCACCAAGTCCGTCATCAACGTCTTCGGCGAGCCTTCGAGCGCCGCGATGGTGTTCGAGGCGGACTTCGTCGCGAGCGTGATCACCACCAACACGCGGGCGAAGGTGGGGGAGGACGCGAAGTTCTTCCCGTTCCCGTCGGTCGCGGGCAGCGAGGACGCCGTGGTCGCCGGTGGTGACATGGCCGTGCAGTTCAAGGACGACGAGGCGACGACCGAGCTGATGAAGTTCCTGGCTTCACCCGAGTCCGGCGAGATCTGGGCCGAGCTCGGCGGGTTCCTCTCGCCCAACAGGAACATTCCGGAAAGCTCCTACCCCGACGAGGTCACGCAGGACCTCGCGCGCCGGATCGTCGACGCGGGCGACAACGTCCGGTTCGACATGTCCGACCTGGCGCCGGCCGCGTTCGGCGGCACGAAGGGCGCGGGGGAGTGGAAGGACCTCCAGGACTTCCTCGCCGACCCGAAGAACGTCGGCGGCATCATGCAACGCCTGGAAGCCAACGCGGCCAAGGCCTACGGCAAATGACGCCCGGAAAGCGGAGTTTCCGCGCGAGCGTGGACGCCGCGCCGGGGCGTTCGCCCCGGCAGGCGATCCCGTTCCTGCTCCCCGCACTGGTGGTGCTCGCGGCGCTGGTGCTGTACCCGCTGATGTTCTCGGTGATCCGCAGCTTCTACGACGCCAGCGGGGACGAGTTCGTCGGCGTGCGCAACTACGTCGACACGTTCACCGACACCCGGACGCTGACGGCGTTCCGCAACAACGTGATCTGGGTCGTGGTCGCCCCGGCGGCCGTCACCGGGCTCGGCCTGATCCTCGCCGTGCTGACCGAACGGATCAGGTGGGCGACGGCGTTCCGGTTGGTGCTGTTCATGCCGATGGCGATCTCGCTGTTCGCCTCCGGGGTCATCTTCCGGTTGGTGTACGAGGAGAATCCGGGAGAGGGCGTCGTGAACGCGGCCGTCGTCGGCGTGCACGACGTCTTCAGCCCGGCCTCGCAGTACCCCGGCGCGCGGCCGCGAGGTGGTTACGCCGCAACGGAAGCCGGGTTCGCGTCCATCCGGCCGGCGCAGGCGGGTGACACGATCTCGGTGCCGCTCATCGGGTATCCGCCGCAGGACGTGCCCGCGCAGGCGTTGCCACCGTCGCCGCCGGCCGCCGGCGAGGGTGAACTGCGCGGGGTGTTGTGGCTCGACGTGTCGCTCGGCGGCAGGGCGGGCACCGTCGACCCGACCGAACGCGGACTGCCCGGCATCACCGTGGAGGCCGTGCGGGACGGGAAGGTCGTGGGCCGCACGACGAGCGGCGACGACGGCCGGTTCACGTTCCCCGACCTCGGCGCGGGGGAGGTGACCGTGCGGCTGGCGAAGGAGAACTTCGCGCTGCCGTTCCGCGGCTTGACCTGGCTGGGTTCGACGCTGATCACCCCGGTGATCATCTCGTCCTGGATCTGGATCATGACGGGCTTCGCGATCACGTTCATCGCGGCGGGGCTCTCGGCGATTCCCCGGGACGCGCTGGAGGCCGCGCGGGTCGATGGCGCGACCGAGTGGCAGGTGTTCCGCCGGGTGACGATTCCTCTGCTGTCACCGGTCCTGCTGGTGGTGTTCGTGACGCTGGTGATCAACGTGTTGAAGATCTTCGAGCTGGTGTTCGTCATCGCGCCGGGATCGGTGCAGGGCGAGGCGAACGTGCTGGCGTTGCAGATGTGGCAGGTGTCGTTCGGCACCGGCGGCGACCAGGGGGCGGGCAGCGCGCTCGCGGTGATCCTGTTCCTGCTGGTGGCGCCGGCGATGCTGTTCAACATCCGCCGATTCCGACGGGAGCGGTCGTGACTGCTGTGACCGACGAGGTCCGCATCGACGTGCCGGTGTCCGGCACGCCGCGCAGAGGTGTGCTGACGAGGCTCGTTTCCCGGCTGGGCAACGGTGTCGTGCAGGTCTTGCTGGCGCTGGTGGCGGTGTTCTGGCTGGTGCCGGTGGTCGGCCTGCTGCTCGCGTCGCTGCGGGACGCGTCGGCGAACACCGCGAGCGGCTGGTGGACCGTCCTCACCAAGCCCGCCGAGCTGACCCTGGCGAACTACGCCGACCTCGTCGCGGACAGGACGGTGTGGCAGTCGTTCCTCAACACCTTCTACATCGCCGTGCCCGCAACGGTTCTGGTCGTGGTGATGGCGTCGCTGGCGTCGTACGCGCTGGCGTGGATCGAGTTCCCGGGCCGCGAGGTGGTGACGGTCGTCGTGGTCGGGCTGCTGGTGATGCCGATTCAGGTCGCGTTGATCCCGGTGGCGAAGCTGTTCGGGGCGGTCGGGTTGTTCGGCACGATCGCGGGCGTGGTGCTGTTCCATGTCGCGTTCGGCCTGCCGTTCGCCATCTTCCTGTTGCGCAACTTCTTCACCGGCATCCCGCGCGACCTGATCGAGGCCGCGCGGATGGACGGCGCGACGGAGTGGGTGATCTTCCAGCGGGTGATCCTGCCGGTGGCCAAGCCGGCGATCGCGTCGCTGACGATCTTCCAGTTCCTCTGGGTGTGGAACGACCTGCTGGTGGCGCTGGTGTTCGCGGACCAGGACTCGGCGCCGATCACGGTGGCGCTGCGGGCGCAGCTCCGCCAGTTCGGCACCAACATCGACATGCTGTCGACGGGCGCGTTCCTGTCGATGATCGTGCCGCTGACGGTGTTCCTGGTGTTCCAGAAGTACTTCGTGCAGGGCGTGCTGGCCGGGTCTACGAAGTAGCGATCGCCTCGAGGTCGCGGGTGGCGTAGCGCAGGTGCTCCCACTCCTCCTCGAAGATCGTGTGCAGGCAGGAGAGGGTCGACTCCTGGCGGCTCGGCTCCCACGGGTTGGCGCGGGGGACGGCCAGGTCGGCTTCGGTGACGGTGGTGAGGAAGTCGCGGACCATCGCCACCCGGTCGGCCCGGGCGTCCAGCACCTCGGCGTAGGGCGGGGTGCCGAACGTGAAGACGGCCATGTCGTAGCCGTCGGTCTCGTACTCGGCGTTCGGCATGCCCAGCGGGTGGTAGGGCTTCTCGACGCCGAGAACGGGCCCGCGCAACCAGGTGTCGGTGGCCATGACCAGGTGCCGGAGAGTCTGGGCGAACGACCACTCGCCGTCGACCGAGACGTCCTGCGCGCCCTCCGGCACCCGTTGCACGGCTGCGGCCCAGGCGGTCTCGACCTTCGCCCACGCCGCGCGCAGCCCGTCCGGGTCCTGCGCGCGGCGTTCGGAACGGCCGGGGAAGCGGCGGTCGAGTTCGGCGTCGACGTACGGCGTGACGTCCACGCCGTTGACGAGGAGCGCGCTCCCACGGTCGAGCAGCCACGGCGCGTCGATGTCCGTGCCGCCGACCTCGACCGCCCGCATGACCACGCCGGAGAAGTTCACGCGGGTGAACCGGGCGCCGCGCAGGCTCACGTCGGTGAAGGCCGCGCCGCGTAGGTCGTCGGGGAGGCTCATGGAGTTCCTTCCGGGATTCAGTCGGAGATGCTGCCCGACAGCCTGGCGGAGTTCGTGCTGCCCGGCGAGCCGCTGCCGCTGGTCTGGGTGAGCAGGCGTCCGGCCGAGACGCCCTTGGCGTGCACGGTGCCGCCGTCGTAGGACATCTCCAGCTTCCACTCGTGCTTGCCGCTCTTCTGCGGGAACTCCAGCGTCTTGTTCCACGGCAACGCCACGTTCTTCTCCTCGGTGGCGGTCCCGTCGACGGTCAGCGTCAGCGTGGTGATCGTGGCCGTGCCCGTCACCTCCAGCACGATCTCGGTCTTCGCGGCTGTGGTCGTGGTCGTGGTGGGCGCAGGGCTCTCCGGTGGCGGTGTGGGAGCGCTGCCGCACGCGCTGATCAGTCCCGTGACGAGCAACGCGCAGACGAACCGTCGACTCATGCGGTCAGCCTGGCAGAACCGGCCCGGTACCGGTCCCGAACGACCGGTGTGGACTGTCCTGACAGGAGCTTCGTTCGGTCCTCAACGGACCGGGTTGCTCCGAACAGTCCTATCACCCCCGCGATGGCGACGTAGGGTGACGTGATCACGCGGTCTGCCTGCGGTTTTCGGTGGGGCATCAATGAAATCGCAACCGCGTGTGACGAGGCGCGCACGAGGAGAAGCATTCGGATGAACATCGAAACGGCGCTCAAAGAGGCGATGACCATCACGGGAGCGGTGGGTGTCGCGCTCGTGGACTACGACAGCGGCATGTCGCTCGGTTCGCTCGGCGGGGGTGACTGGCTGAACCTGGAGGTGGCCGCGGCCGGCAACACCGAGGTCGTCCGGTCCAAGCAGCGGGTGATCTCGGCGCTCGACCTGAACGACGAGATCGAGGACATCCTCATCACGTTGCACCGCCAGTACCACCTGATCCGCCTGCTCACCGGGGGCAAGCGCGGCAACTCCCTGTTCCTCTACCTCGTCCTGGACCGCGAGCGCGCGAACCTCGCACTGGCCAGGCACAGTCTCAAGGCCATCGAAGCCGACCTGACGGTGTGACCGCGATGTCCACCCAGGCAGCGCAGAACTCCGGCGCGCTGCCCCTGCGCAGGCGCGGTGCGGCACAGCCGGCACCGGCGATCGCGCGGCAGGGAGCAGGCCACAACGCCAGGAGGATGACCGAGGCGCTCAAGACGATCCAGGACGACATCGACACCGCCTCGATCAACGGGGTGCTGGTCGCGACGCGGGACGGCCTGGTGCTGTGCGGGATCACGCGCGACATCGAGGACGACGGCGTGGCCGCGATGGCCGCCGCGGCCGCGGGACTCGCGACCCAGTTCACCTCGCAGGCCAGGGTCGGCAGTCCCCGCGCCGTGTTCTTCGAGGGGGAGTCCGGCCAGGTAGGCGTGTTCGGCGTCGACGAGGACACGTTGCTGGTCGTGCTCGGCGAACGGGACACCACGATGGGCATGTTCAACGTCCGCGCCAAGCAGGCACTCGCCCTGTTGCAGGAGACGCTCACGAAGTCGTGAGGCAACGGCCGGTCGCTCCTTCGAGGCGACCGGCCTTCCTCACACGACCGTCAGGACGCGCGGGTGTCGGTGCCGTGGGCGAACGCGGCGGAACTCTCGTCGTGGCGCGGCTGTCGCTGGGCCTGCAGGACGGGCAGGCTGCGGCTGAGGTCGTCGATCAGGAGGTCGGCGAGGTCGTGGGTGAACCCGTTGCGCACGACGATCCGGAGCACGGCCAGGTCCTCGCGGTGGGCGGGGAAGGTGTAGGCGGGGACGAGCCAGCCGCGTTCCCGCAAGGCGGCCGAGACGTCGAACACGGAGAACCGGGTCTCGTCGTCGGCGACCGTGAAGGCGAAGACGGGAAGCTGGTCCCCTCTGGTGAGCAGCCGGAACGGGCCGAGCGCGGCGATGCGGTCGGCGAGGCTCGTCGCGACGTCCCGGCTGTAGTTCTGGACGCGGGTGTAGCCGTCGACCCCGAGCCGCAGGAACGAGTAGTACTGGGCGGCCACCTGGGCGCCGGGGCGGGAGAAGTTGAGGGCGAACGTGGGCATGTCGCCGCCGAGGTAGTTGACGTGGAAGACGAGGTCCTCCGGCAGCGCGGCGGCGTTGCGCCAGAGCACCCAGCCGACGCCGGGGTAGACGAGCCCGTACTTGTGGCCGGAGGTGTTGATCGAAGCGACGCGCGGCAGCCGGAAGTCCCACTCCAGTCCGGGGTCGCAGAACGGTGCGATCATCGCGCCGGAAGCGCCGTCGACGTGCACCGGGATGTCCCAGCCGCGTTCGGATCGCAGTGCGTCCAGCACCGCGCAGATCTCGGCGACGGGTTCGTAGCTGCCGTCGAAGGTCGACCCGAGGACGGCGACCACGCCGATGGTGTTCTCGTCGCAGTGCTCGGCGACCTGGTCCGCGGTGAGGTGGAACCGGTCGCCCTCCATCGGCACCAGCCGGCACTCGACGTCCCAGTAGTTCGCGAACTTCTCCCAGCAGACCTGGACGTTGACGCCCATGACCAGGTTCGGCCGGTCGGTGGGCAGCGAGGCCGCGCGGCGCCGGTGTTGCCAGCGGCGTTTCAGCGCGAGGCCGGCGAGCATGCACGCCTCGCTGGACCCCGTGGTGGAACAACCGGTCGGCTGGTCCGCGTCGGGCGCGTGCCAGAGCGCGGCGAGCATGCGCACGCACCGCTGTTCCAGCTCGGCGGTCCGCGGGTACTCGTCCTTGTCGATCATGTTCTTGTCGGCGCAGTCGGCCATCAGCCTCGCGGCCTGGGGCTCCATCCACGTGGTCACGAAGGTGGCCAGGTTGAGCCGGGAGTTGCCGTCGAGCATCAGTTCGTCGTGCACCACCTGGTAGGCGGTGTCCGCGTCCAGTTCACCCAGGGGCATCCGGTCGCGGGGGATGCCCCCGGGCTCGCGGAGGAACACGGGGTTCGCCTCGACGTGGCCCCTGGTGTGGCGGCGCGGGTCGGACGGATGTGTGAGCGGCACACCCCCATTCTCGCGGTCCGCGGCGATCTCGCCACCGGACCCGCGGGTCAGCCGTCCAGATCGGACAGATCCAGCACGAAGCGGTAGCGCACGTCGTTGCGCGCCAGCCGTTCCAGTGCGGTGCCGACCTCGCGGGACGGCAGCACCTCGACGTCCGCCGTGATGCCGTGCTCGCCGCAGAACTCCAGCATCGCCGCGGTCTGCGCTCGTCCGCCGCTGCCGGACGAACTGAGCTTCTTCCTGCCCGGCAACAGGTCCATCACGTCCACGGTGACGGTGCCGAGGTCGCCGACGTGGCTGAGCGTGCCGTCCACGGCCACGACCCCGAGGTACGGCTTGAGGTCGTGCGGCACGGCGATGGTGTCGATCAGCACGTCGAACCGGTGTGCCGCGGCGGAGAGTTGCTGTTCGTCCGTCGTCACCAGCAGGTCGACGGCACCGAGCTTCCGCGTGTCCGCCGCCTTGTCCGGCGTGCGGCTGAGCACCGTCACCTCGGCGCCGAGCGCGACGGCGAACTTGACGGCCAGGTGTCCGAGCCCGCCCAGGCCCGCCACCGCGACCCGTGTGCCGGCGCCGACGTTCAACGCGCGCAACGGTTCCCACACCGTGATGCCCGCGCACAGCAACGGCGCGGCGGCCGCCGGGTCCAGGCCCAAGGGCAGCGGGTAGGCGAAGTCCTCACGCACCACGTACTCCCGGGAGTAGCCGCCGAGGGTCGTCGTGCCGTCGTGGCGGTCGGTGCCGCCGTAGGTGAGGGTCGGGAACTCGGCGCAGTAGTTCTCCTGATCTCCCAAGCACATCACGCACTTGCCGCACGAGTCGACGATGTTGCCTACCGCCACGGGATCTCCGGCGGCGAACCGCGTGACGGCGGGGCCGACCTCCGTGACGACGCCGGTGAACTCGTGGCCGGGGACCAGCGGGCCGCCGTCGTGGGCGTTGAGGGCGTGCAGGTCGGTGTGGCAGACGCCGCAGAAGTCCACCCGCACCGCGACGTCGTCCGGGCGCAGGTCGCGGCGTTCGATCGGGGTCGGGCGCAGGCCGTCACGGGTGGCCTGCCAGCCGGTGGTGGTGCGCATCGCTCTCCCAAACAGAACAGTCGGTTTGTTTCGTTCGACGGTACTCCGATCTCCGGGCAAAGCAAACCGACTGTTCTGTTGCTAGGGTCGCGCGCATGGCCGAGAAGCCCCTGACCGCGCGCGGAGCCGCGACGTGGGACCGCATCATCGAGGCGGCGACCGACGAGTTCGCCCGCCACGGCATCGCGGGTGCCCGCATCGAACGCGTCGTGGAGACGGCCCGCACCAACAAGGCCCAGCTCTACGCGTACTTCGGCAGCAAGGAAGGTCTGTTCGACGAGATCTTCTTCGCGTCGCTGGAACGGATCATGACGGTCGTCCCGATCGACGCGACCGACCTCGCGGACTGGGCGGTCCGGCTCTACGACGAGTACCTGCGTCGCCCGGACCTCATCCGGCTCGCCACCTGGACCCGTCTCGAACGCCGCCCGGCGGGGTACCTCGTCGCGGACGGCGACCGGATGGACGCGACCAAGCTGAGCGCCATCGCCGACGCGCAGGCAGCCGGTCTGGTTCGGCCCGGCGATCCATTCGATTTGATGGCAATGGTTATTGCGATGTCGATGGCGTGGTCGCCGGTCAGCAACGTCTACGCCGCGACCGCCGACGAGCCCGGCGAGGTGCATGACCAGCGGCGCGCGTTGCTGCGTGAGAGCGTGCACAGGGTCATCGCTCCCTGAGCGAACCTCCTGTTCAGACGGTGGGGGCGCAGGTTCCAAAATCCCGGTAACAATTTGATTGAGCCGATGAAGCCTCACGTACGTACTCCCGGTCATGCGCCGCTTGAACGAGGAGTCCGTATGACGCACCGCGTGACGGACAGACGGAAGTTTCGCCTGATCGCATCGTTGTCTGCGGTGGCCGTGGTCGCTGCGGGCACCGCGACGTACGCGTTCGCCGCCAAGAACGGCGAACCTGCGCCGCTCAGCGCGTTCGTGGCCATCGAGAAGGTGGCCAAGAACGTCGTCGAGCCCAAGGTCGGCAAGAACGGCGCCAGTGGCGTGTTCAGAGTCGATTGCGGTACCAACGAAGAAGGCAAGTTCAGCGCCGACAACCCTGTCGCCCAGCCAGGTCTGAAGCACGGTGCCCAGCACGTGCACGACTTCGTGGGCAACCAGGGCATCAGCGCGGAGTCGACCGACGAGAGCCTGCTCGACGCGGAGACGAGTTGCCGCAACGGCGATCAGTCGTCGTACTTCTGGCCTGTCGTGCGCATCAACCCCGCTGCCAACCCGCAGAACGTCGGCTCGAACCCGGACAAGATCAAGGACATGGGACCGGGCGAGGTCGCCTGCCCCGGTGTCGCGACCAGGCTGCCCGCCGTACCGCAGCGCCTGCGCGACCAGATGATCCGCAGCCTCCAGCAGCTCGCCCAGCAGCTCCGCGAAGCCAACGACCGCGTGGCCAAGGCCCAGAACCCGGCCGACCCGAACTTCGTCAACAACACCGTCCTGGGCCCGTTGCGCGCCAAGCGCGCCGCCACCCTCGAGAGCATGGCGAACGCCCTGGCCCGCCAGGGGCGCAAGCCGAACCTGAAGTCGCTGGCCGACTGCGACCTGCGTTGGGGTCACGGTGGCGGCGGCAGTGGCCACAGTGGACACTCGAAGCCGAAGAAGTTCGCCGCTGAAGGCATCTTCCAGCAGGCCGAGCAGAACAACGAACCGCAGGAACGCAACCTGCAGGACGCCGCGACGCCGACCATCAAGTGCCCGTCGGCACGTGAGGCGCTGCCCGGCGTGCCGGACCAGGCCCTGGACGAGGTCGACGACAACCTCAACCAGCTGGACAAGCAGATCGCCGAAGCCAACCAGCGCCTGGTGAAGAGCAAGGGCCAGGGCGGGGCGAACTTCGTCGACAACGCGATTCTCGGGCCGCTGAAGGACAAGCGGGCCGCGACGCTGGACCGGATCGCCATCGCGATCGGCCGCAACGCCGAGAAGCCGCAGAACCTGGGCGGCCTCGCCAAGTGCGGTCTCAACGAGGACGAGGGCAACGCCGGCGGCGAGAACAACAACGGCGGCAACAACAACGGGAACAACGGGAACGGCAACAACAACGGCGGTAACAACAACGGCAACAACGGTGGCGCGACCACCACTGCCCCGCCTGCCAACACCACCACCGCCCCGCCGGCTCCGCCGCTCGCCGCCCCCACCGGCAAGAACAACGAACTGGTCGGCAACGTCGGCAAGATCGTCCGCCCGGCCGAGGTGAAGCTCGAGTACCGCGGCAACGCGACCAGCAAGGTCACGGGCATGCCGCTGTTCCTGAAGATGGTCACCGGTGACGCCAAGCCGACCAGCCGTGGTCCGGCCAACGCCCGCGCGACGTGGACCTGCAGCGGCTTCGAAGACCGCCTGTCGGACAAGTACGTGATCTGCCCCAACGGCAGCAAGGTCATGCGAGTGCACGACTTCGCGGGTTGCTGGGACGGTCAGAACGCGGACAGCGCGAACCACCGCGACCACGTCCGGTTCGCCGACAAGCAGACCGGCGCCTGCCCGCAGGGCTTCAAGGCGATCCCGCAGCTGCGGATCAGCATCCTCTACAACATCGCTCGCGACGTTCAGCAGAAGGGGCAGTACCAGCTCGACGCGTTCCCGGAGGAGGAGCACAACCCCTTCTCCGACCACAACGACTTCGCCAACGTCAACTCCGAGCAGACGATGGGCAAGATCGTGAAGTGCGTGAACGAAGGGCGCAAGTGCAAGGAATGATCTAGTCCCCCGAAACGGGTGGAGCCTCCTCGAACAGAGGAGACTCCACCCGTTTTTCGTTTGTGCGGCGCCCCAACCGGAGGACGGCCGTTCAGCCGAGCCCGGTCCTGGAACTGTGCGTCACCTCAGGGCGTTCACCAGCTGCGCCGCCGTGATCCGCACGGCAGGTGTGTCGTAGCGGTCGCACTCGGCCAACGCGCGCACCCGCAGTTCACGGGCCTGCGCCGCCTCTCCCGCGGCGTCGGCCAGGTCGGCGAGACGTGCCATGATCTCGACCCGGTGGTCGGACAGGCGCGCCTCGTCGAGCGCGGCCAGGAGTTGCCGGCGTGCCTCGGGGAACCGGCCCGCGTCCATCAGCACCAGGCCGCGGTTGTGCTGCACGCGGGCGGTGCCGGCGGTGTTGGAGTGTTTGCGGAACAACGACTCCGCCTCGTCGAGGAGGTGCAGCGCGGCGGTGATCTCGCCCGCGGCGGCTCTGGTGGTGGCGAGCCGGATCAGCATCATGGACAGCAGTTCGTCGTCGCCCGCGGCCGCGCGGTGCTGGTCGACGGCGCGTTGCTGCACCTCGACGGCCTCGCCGAGGTTGCCCGTCGTGTGCAACATGAGGCCCAGCAACGACAACGCGAGGTTCTCGCCGATCGGGTAGCGGGCCTGGTCGAAGAGGTCCACGGAACTGCGGCCCAGCTGGACGGCCTTGTCCGGGTCGCCGACCCGCCGCCGGATCGCCGAGCCGTAGTAGCAGGTCCAGGCCTCGGTGAGGGTGCCCACCGGGATCGCCGCTGCCTGGTCGTGCACGGCCAGGGCTTCCTGGGGCCTGCCGCACAACGCGTAGAGCGCCCAGGACAGGTAGTTCAGCTGTTCGGCGGCGTCCTCCGGGGCGTGCAGCTGCCGGGCCGCGTGGGCGCCCGCCGCGAAGACCTCGCGCCACAGTTCGCCGACGCCGTGCATGTCCGAGTACCAGTGCATCGCCTGCGCCAGCGCGAGAACGCGGCCGTGCTCACCGGCTTCGGTGGCCTCGCGCAGTGCGCCGCGCCAGTTCTCCAGCTCCCGGTCGAGCCACTTCGCCGCGGAGTCCTTGTCGTGCACGGGGCCCGCGCGTTCGGCGGGGACGTCGTGGTCGAAGAAGCGGGCCGCGCGCGTGGCCACGTCGAGAAGCCAGTGGCGCAGCCGGGTTCTGGCCTTGTGGACGGTCTGCGGGGTGTCGTCGAGCTCCAGGCGTTCGAAGGCGAAGACGTGCAACAGGTCGTGGCGGGTGTAGCGGCCCGGGGTCTCGCCGATGCCCAGCAGGCTCGCGTCGGCCAGTTCCTCCAACGCCTCCTCGGCGTCGTCGATCAGCACGGACGCCAGCGGCGCGCTCGTGTCGGGGCCCGGGATCAGCGCCAGTCTGCGGAACAACGTCGCGGCGGCGGGGCTGAGCTGGTGGTAGGAGAGTTCGAACGCGGCCCGCACCTGGAGGTCGCCCGCGCGCAGCACGGACAGTCGGCGGCCCTCGTCCTCCAGCTGCTCGGCGAGGTGACTGATCGTCCACTGTGGTCTGCTCGTCAGCCGGTTGCCCGCGATGAGCAACGCCAGCGGCATGCCCCCGCACAGTTCCGCGACCCGTTCGGCTGCCTGCGGTTCGGCGTCCAGCCGGTCCGGTCCGGTGACGGCGCGCAGCAGTTCGACGGAGTGGTTGAGCGGCAACAACTCCAGCGGCAGGCGGTGCCGGGCGTCCAGGCCGGTCAGGGTGCGGCGGCTCGTCAGCAGCACCAGCGTGCCGGGACTGGAAGCCAGCAACGGCCGCACCTGGGCCTCGTTCGCGGCGTTGTCCAGCACCAGCAACACGGTGCGGTCGCGCAGTTGTGAGCGGTAGAGCGAGAGCTTGTCCTCCGGGTCGGCCGGGATCTGGCGTTCGTCGACGCCGAACGACCGCAGCAACCGGTGGGCGGCCTTGTCGGGGGTGAGGGGTTCGGGGTCCGTGCCGCGCAGGTCCAGGAACACGCACCCGTCGGCGAACCGCGCGCCCAGGCGGTGGCCCGCGTCCACGGCCAGCGCGGTCTTGCCGGAGCCGGGAGCGCCGTGCACCACGGCGATCTGGAGACGTGACGACGAGGCCGCGTCGGCGGCGAACCCGGTCAGGAGCTTCTTCTCGGCCTCGCGGCCGGTGAGGTCGATCAGCACCGGCGGCAGCGAGCAGGACGTCACGGTGAACGGGGTCTCGGGGCGTTCCTGGGCCGCGACCACCCGGCTGGCCCGGGCCAGGGCGGTGAACTCGGCCGCTTCCTCCTCGAGCAGCGCCAGGCCCTGGACGAGGAGTTGCACGGTGCGGAACTGGGGGCTGAGCGTGCGGCCGCGTTCCATGTCGCTGATCGCGCGAGTGCTCAGCCCTGTGCGTTCGGCGAGTTCTTCCTGGGTCAGCGGAACACGCGATCGGTAAAAGCGGAGAAAGTCTCCGAACGCCGTCGTGCCCACTGCGCGCCCCCCTGGTTCTTGCGCATTATGTGTTCTGTTAGACGCCCGAGCCCGTCCGTCGTTGCTGGCGAGAGCACTTCTTCCGGTGGTTCTGCCGGTTGTTCAGCAAGGTGAACCGGTGTTGTCGTGGATAATTTCGAATAGGTGTCAATCGTGTCGTCGACGCGGAAAACCGTTCTGGTTCCGCGCGGATTCTTCCCCGTTCTCGCTGGTGCGGCCTGGTGTGCGGCGCTGGCGTGGCTGCTTTTCACCTGGTCGGGTCACTACCCGATCGACCTCGACGTGTACCGGCTCGGCGGGCTCGCCTGGCTCGAGGGCAGGTCGCTCTACACCGGGTTCACCGGGCCGCCGCTCGACCCGCAGCTGCCCTTCACCTACCCGCCCGCTGCCGCGATGCTGTTCAGCGGGCTCAGCTTCGTGCCGTCGCCGTTGCTGTTCCCGTTGATGGTCGTGTCCGGGTTCGTCGCTCTGACGGCGGTGTGCGTCGCGGTGGCGGGGAAGGTGAACCCGCGTCTCACCTGGACGGCCGGGTTGCTGGCGCCGATCGGCGCGCTGGCCCTGGACCCCGTGTGGATGACCTACGGCTACGGGCAGATCAACCTGTACCTGCTGGCGCTGGTCGTGATCGACGTCCTGCTGGTGACGGATCCGCGGTGGCGCGGGGTGCTGATCGGTGTGGCCGCGGCGATCAAGCTGACGCCCGCGATCTTCGTGCTCTACTTCCTGGCCCGACGTGACTGGCGGGCGGCGGCGACGTCCGTCGTGACGTTCCTGGGTCTGGCGGCCGTCGGATTCCTCGCCGCCCCAACGGATTCGGCGCGGTACTGGCTGCACTCGCTGCTCAACCCGGACCGGATCGGGGACATGTCGCTCTCGACGAACCAGTCGATTCGCGGTGTGCTGCGCGGGCTCGGTCTCGCGCCGGGCTTCGAAACCCTGCTGTGGGTGGCGTTCGCGGGTCTCGTGGTCGTGACGGCACTGGTCGTGGCCCGGCGGACGCGCGATGACTTCGTCGCTCTGTTCGTCATCGCGGCCGCCGGGCTGCTGGCCTCACCGGTTTCTTGGCTGCACCACTGGGTCTGGTGCGTGCCGGTGCTGGTGTTCCTCTTGCTGCGGCGCCACTTCTGGCTCGCGGGCGCGGTGTTCCTCGTGTTCGTGACGCGCCTGCACGAGTTCGACACCTACGTGTGGCTGACCGCGATCACGTTGGGAGGCCTGGCTTTCAGGCAGGTGACACGTCCGTCAGTTCGACCGACGAGCCCTTCAGCGGCTGTCCGTCCGGCCACGACACCGTGACGGTGTGGCCGTTCTCGGCGGGCAGGTCCAGGTTCACCACGGACGGCTGGAAGGTCACCGGCGCCTGCGACTCCATCAGGATGCGCGACACGGCGGCCTTGCCCGGCTGGACGTTCACCGGCGGCGCACCGCCGTTGGGGTTGTCGAGGACGACCTCGATGCCGCTGCCGTCGCCCTCGCCGTGGCCGCTGCCCTTGGTGAACGTGACGTGCGATGGCGCGCCCTGCAGCTTGCAGTTCGTGTGCTCGTTCGCGGCGTCGTAGTGGATGACGAACGCCTGCTGGCCCGCCGAGGAGTACGGGTCCTGGGTGACCGAGACGGCGAGGTCGTCGACGTCGCACGGCTGGTCGGACGGGTTGGCCGACGCGGCTCCGGTCAGCAGCGCCGTCGCGGCCGCGGCGAGCAGCCCTGCGGCTGCGACCGACTTGTACTTGGTGTTCATCGTCAATCCTTCCCTCATCAGAGATCGTTGGCGCTGACGTACAGCGTCTCGACGGCCTCGGAGAACGCGGCTCCGCTCAGGTCGGTCGTGACCAGGTCGCCGTTCATGCTTCCCCTGCTGGTGACCGAGAAGATCGTTCCCCTCCCGGTCGACGGGTCGAACCCGCGCAGCCAGGGGCCACCACTCGCGCCACCGGCGAGGTCGCAGTCCGTCTCCCACGCGCTCATGACCGAGTTGACCTTCAACGTGGCCGGTCGCACGCACGACAGGAGTGCCTCCCCCTTCGCCAACTGGGAGACCGGGTACCCCAGGATCGTGGTGTCCACCGGGCTCGCGACCGTGTCGAACGACACGTCCTGCGCGCCGGTTACGTCCTGCACGTGCCTGCCGTCCACGGGGTCGAGCGCGATCACCGCGTCGTCGTCCAGCCCGCTGGTGGGTCCGGTGTACGTGTCGGACCACGCGAACGCGCGCGCCGCGAACACCCCGTTCTTCGCACCGCGGTCGTAACCGGGCGCGAAGACCACGTTCAGGATCTTGATCGGGTTGTCCCACCGGTCGAAGCCGCCGTTGACGCAGTGCCCGGCCGTCAGCACGACGTCCTTCGTCTCGCTGGGCACGACCGTCGCGGTGCAGGAGTGGTCCTGCCCGGTCGACGTGGACATGAACAACCTGCCCACGCCCGGCACCTGGCCGTGCGGCTGCGAGATCTGCTCGGCGGGCGGCAGGTCGCCGTCGCCGACCGATTTCATCCGTTCCGGTGTCCAGTGGGCGAGTGCTGCCGAACGGTCCTGTTCGGACACTCTGGTCACCACCTGGCCCGATTCCGCTGCCTGCGCCGGGGCCGCCACGAGGGCCGCCGCCAGGACCAGTCCGGACGCGCTCAGTGCTTTCCAGCTCATGATCAGGGGACGTGGTGTTCGGGGAGGGCGTTGCGCCGGACGTTCTAAACCAGCTTTTAGGATGAGATCGACGTACGTCCTCGGGAGGAGCCTGGTGATCGAACAGCGCGTGCTGAGGTTCGCGCCGCTGCTGCTGTGCGTGTCGCTGGTGGTCTACGCGGCGACGGCGAACTGGGGGATGATCGACCTCAAGGTCTACTGGACCCTCGCGCCGAACGTGCTGACCGATCAGCTCTACTCGATCGACATGCCGTTCACGGCGGACTTCCCGCTGCCCTTCACCTACCCGCCGTTCGCCGCGGCGGTGTTCCTGCCCCTCTCGGCGCTGCCCTGGACCGCCGCACGGGTCGTGTGGCAGGTGCTGTCGCTGATCTGCCTGTGGTGGCTCGTCCGCACGGCGTTGAAGGCGTTGAACGACGGCGAGTTCGACGAGACGTGGCGTCGCCGTGCCCTGCTGTGGACGGCGATCGCGCTGTGGTTCGAACCGGTGCGCAAGACCCTCGACTTCGGACAGATCAACCTCGTGCTGGTCGCCGGGGTGTTCGCGGCGATGCTCGCGACCCGCCAGGTGGTGGCGGGGCTCGGCGTCGGCGTCGCGGCGGGCCTGAAGCTGACGCCGGCCATCTCCGGGCTGTACTTCCTGGTCACCCGCCGGTGGAAGGCCGCGCTGTGGTCGATCGGCGGCTTCCTGATCACCGTCGCGCTGGGGTTCGCCGTGTCCGCACAGGACTCGTGGCGGTACTGGTTCGAACTGCTCGGCGCGGCCGATCGGGTCGGACCGGTCGGCTCGGTGATCAACCAGTCGTTGCGCGGCGCGTTGTCCCGGTCGCTCGGGTACGACGTGGAGATGTCGTGGCCGTGGCTGCTCGCGGTGGTCGTGTCCGCTGTGGTGACGGGGTTCGCGTTGCGGGCCGCCGTGCGCGCGGGCGACACCTTGTCAGCCGTGATCACCGTGCAGCTGTTCGGGTTGCTGGTGTCGCCGATTTCGTGGAGCCACCACTGGTTGTGGGTGATTCCTCTGGTCTTGTGGCTGGTCTACGCGCGGCGGAACCTGGTGCTCGCGGGCGTGTGGGCGGTCGCGGTGCTGTCGGACGTGATCACCGTCCTGATCAACCTGCAGCCGTCGATCTGGGAGATCCCCAGGCCGTGGCCGCTCGCCCTGCTCGGCTGGGTGTACCCGGCGCTCGCCCTCGTCACCCTCGCGGTCACGGGTGCGCGTGGTCGTGCAGATCGCTGAAGTCCCACTCCGGCAACGGATCCTCGAACCGTCGCCACACCTCGGGGCCCGCCTCGAGTTCCGCGTCGGTGAGCAGCGCGGGATCCAGCCGCCGGGCGGGTTCGGTGACGTCGAGGTCCACCCCGATGAACACCAGCTCCTGTCGCGCCTGCGTGCCGGCTAGCAGCTCGCCCGGTTCGATGACGAGGTTCGGACCGGCCTGCGACCACACCGCCAGCACGTCCGGCCGGGACGCGATGTGGCAGAAACCCTTGCTGCGCAACACACCTTTCCAGTCGCTCAGAGCGTCGACGAGCCGGGCCGGGTGGAACGGCCGGGCAGCGCGGTAGGTGACCGATCGGATGCCGTACTCCTCGGTCTCCGGGGTGTGGCCACCCGCGAGTTCGGCGGCCCAGCCCGGTGTCTGCGCGGCCGTGATCGGGTCGTAGAGGCCGGTGTCCAGCACGTCCGCGAGGTCGACGACGCCTCGGCTCGTGTGCAGCACACGGGCGGACGGGTTCAGGCGGCGCAGCAAGGCGTCGAGCTTTGGCAGGTCCTGGGCGAGGTCGGTCTTGTTGACCAGCAGGACGTTCGCGAACTCCACCTGGTCCACCAGCAGGTCCGAGACGTCGCCCGCGGCCATCTCGCGCAGGAAGCCCGAGGCGTCCACGAGCGTGACCATGGTGTCGAGTCGGGCGTGGTCGGAGAGGCTCGTGCCGTCCTCGAAGGTCCAGTCGAACGTCGCCGCCACCGGCATCGGCTCGGAGATGCCCGTCGACTCGACCAGGATCGTGTCGAACCGGCCGGAGCGGGCCAGGTCGCCGACGCTGTCGAGCAGGTCCTCGCGCAACGTGCAGCAGATGCAGCCGTTGGTGAGTTCGACCAGCCGTTCGGTGGAGCGGTCGATCAGCGCCGCGTCGATGTTGACCTCGCTCATGTCGTTCACGATCACCGCGACCCGGCGGTTGTCGCGGTTCGCGAGCACGTGGTTGAGCAGTGTCGTCTTGCCGGCGCCCAGGAAGCCGGACAGCACGGTCACGGGGGTGCGCATCAGAGTTCCAGTTCCTCGTGCCAGTCGGTGAACGGGTCGGCGAAGTCGAGTTCGGTGATCAGGCCCAGTTCCTCGTCGGTGACCAGCGCCGAGCGCAGGGCCGCGGTGATGTGCGCCGGGTCGGCGGACTGCGTGATCACGACGACCTCCTGGTCCTGCTCGCCCTCCCACGGCCCGAGGTTGCCCACGCGCAGCCCGCCGCCCGCGGACTCGAGCCACAGCGCCGCGTCGGGCTGGCTCGCGATCCACACCCGGCCGCGCACCCGGACGACGCCTTCGAGCAGCACGCCGATGCAGTCGTGCAGGCGCATCGGGTGGAACGGGCGCCGGTCGGTGAAGTGGACGACGGACACGCCGTGCGCCGGTTCCAGCGGCGGCCGCCCGAACAGCAGCGAGCCGAACCCGTCGTCGAGCTCGCCCCGCCGCGCGCTCGGGGGGAGGGCGTGGAGCAGTGCGGCGACGTCGTCGGTGGCGAGCCGGCGGGGTGCGGTGGGGGAGAGGCGATCGAGCACCGCGGTGAGCACCGGGCCGGGCTCGCCGGTCAGCACCAGGGCGTCCGCGAACTCCGCTTGGCCGACCACGACCTGCGCGACGGTCCGCTCGTCGTTCTCGGCCGCGCGCATGCCGCGGTCGGCGAGCGAGTCGGTGCCGGTCGCGTCGTCGAGCCAGGTGGCGGTGTCGACCACCGTCACCACGGCCTCGACCTCCACCTCGGTCTCCGCGAGCGCGAAGCAGACCGCCTCCGGTTCGAGCATCGGGTCGAGGTGCACGATCACGCGGCCGTCGATGCCTTCGAGCAACGGGACGAGGTCGAGCCGCAACGTGCACGAGACGCAGCCGTGCGCGAGTTCCAGCACGGTGAGCGTGCCGTCCCTCCACCGCCGCACCACACCCTCGGCCAGGCCGCTCAGATCGTGCCTGACCAGCGACGACTCCGGCGACGCCCGCCACAGCTCGTCCGCGACGTCGTGCTGCGTGAACCCGGCTACCAATACGACCCGTGCTGCCATGCCCGCAGCCTACATGACAACGATTATCGTTTCTGAACGGACGCGCGGCCCTGGTCGTGACATGATCGAACGATGCAGGTCGAGTTCTGGGCTGACGTCATCTGTCCGTGGTGCTACATCGGCAAGGCGCGCTTCGAGAAGGCGCTCGCCGCGTTCGAGCACCGTGCCGAGGTCACCGTGGTGCACCGCGCGTTCGAGCTGGACCCCACCAAGGAGGGTGTGGAGTCCGTGCAGGACATGCTGGCCGCCAAGTTCGGGTCGCGCGCCGCCGAGATGGAGGACTCCGTCGCGCAGCTCGCCCGCGACGAGGGGCTCGAGTACCGGCTGGACCGCGAGGTCGGCAACACGTTCGACGTGCACCGCGTGCTGCACCTGGCGGGGGAGCGGGGCGTGCAGCCGCAGGTCCTCGACGCCGTGCTGCGGGCCAACTTCGGCCAGGCCCGGTCGTTGTTCACGGCCGAGTCGCTGACGGAGATCGCCGTCGAGGCCGGTCTCGACGGCGCCGACGTGAAGACCGTCCTGGAGGACCCCTCCGCGTACGCCGACGAGGTGCGGGCCGACGAGTCCCGTGCGCGCGACATCGGCGTGTCCGGTGTGCCTTTCGTGGCACTCGACGGGCGGCTTGCCGTCGCGGGTGCCCAGCCGGTAGAGCTGTTCGGGCGAGCGCTGACGCAGGCTTGGGAGGCGTGACATGGACGACGCGCTGTTGAAGGTCGAGTCGGAACGGCTTACCGAGGTCGTGGTGCTGCGAGCGGAGGGCGAGGTCGACTCGTACACCGCGGAACTGTTGCGGGACAAGCTCTCCGAGGCGTACGGCGCGGGCCTGCCGATCGTGCTCGACCTCAGCGGAGTCGAGTTCTTCGCCTCCGTCGGCCTCTCCGTGCTCGTCGAGTACCACCAGCGCGGCGAGGAACGCGGCACCGCCCTGCGCCTGGTGTCGCCGCGAGGCAGCGTGCTGCGCGCTTTGAAGGCCACGACGCTGAACGAGACCCTGGAGCTGTACGTCGACCTGGACGCGGCGCTCCGTGCCTGATCTGCCGTCCCGGCCGTTGCCGGACGGGTTCGTGCTCGACCGCACCAAGGTCGTCGTCGCGGTCTCCTGCGGCTTGGTCAGCGGGCTCGCCGTGACCTTCTCCGGTCACGGCGAGTTCGGCTTCTTGGTTGGTTGGGACATCGCCACGCTCGTGTACCTCGTACGCGCGTGGATGGTCATCTGGCCGATGGACGCCGAGTCGACCGCACAGCACGCCGTGCGCAACGACCCCACACGTCGCGTGGCCGAGGTGCTGCTGCTTGTAGCCGCGTTGGCCAGCCTCGTGTCCGTGGGGTTTGTGTTGGCTCGTGCGGCGCACACCTCTGGTGGGTCCGAGCTGCTGCGAGTCGGTCTTGGTGTGTTGTCCGTCGTGTTGTCGTGGATGGTCGTGCACACGATCTTCACGTTGCGGTACGCGCGGCTCTACTACTACGGCGCTGATGGTGGGATCGACTTCAACCAGTCGGAGCCGCCGGACTACGGGGACTTCGCTTACGTGGCGTTCAGCATCGGGATGACGTTCCAGGTGTCCGACACGAGCCTGTCGGGGCGGGAGATGCGGCGGACGGCGTTGAAGCACGCCTTGTTGTCGTATCTGTTCGGCACTGGTGTGCTGGCTACGACGATCAACCTGGTCGCGAGCATCAGCAGTCAGTGAGCCGGGTGCTCGGCCATGAGCAGCGCCGCGTCCAGCAGCCGCCACCAGTCGTGCTCGCTCGGGTCGCCGAGTGCCAGGGCGAGGTGTGCGCATGCGGTTATGAGTCGTGCGGCCACTTCTTGTTCGTCCTGTCCGGACTGGTTGGCCAGGGCGCCGACCGTTGCCCGGAAACGCTTGCTGCGGCTCAGCTTCACCACGTTCGGCGGCACTGCTGCGGCCACTTCCGGGGTGCCTGACGTGAAGCTGATCGACAGCTCCGTGCCCAGTGCCGTGGCCAGCCGGTCCAGCGCACCCGTCGTAGGGTTTCCCCGGCCGTTCTCCAGGTTGGCGATGTAGGGAACGGACAGACCGGCGTCGGCCGCCACCGAGGCGACGGTTCGGCCGGACGCCTGCCTCAGTGCGCGCAGCCGGGGGCCGATGGGCTCGTTCGGCACTTCTCTCCTGTCTTGACAGAACACTTGTGGTGACGCTCTTATTCTGACAGGACTCTACCTGGGGGTGGGTCGGTGGTGGAAGCACTGCGCAGTCGCGATTTTCGACTGCTCTGGACGGGGCGTGCGATCAGCTCGTTGGGGTCGTGGCTGTTGGTCATCGCTGTTCCGGCACACGTCTACGTGTTGACCGGGTCGCTGCTGGCGACGGGGCTGACGCTGGCCTTCGAGTACCTGCCGCCACTGCTGTCGGGGCCGGTCGCGGGGGTGTTGACCGACCGGTGGGACCGTCGGCGCGTCATGATCGCCGCAGATCTGTTCCGGGCGGGCGCTGTGCTGCTGATGCTGGCCGCAGCCGCAGACCATCGGTGGATCTACGCGGCTCTGGTCGCCGAGAGCGCCGGTGCCGTGTTGTTCCGTCCGGCAGCGCAGGCGCACGTTCCTTCGGTTGTGGGCGTCGGCACCGGGCTCAGCAGCGCCAACTCGGTGAACGCCGTCACCGACGGTGTCGTGCGGCTCGTCGGTCCGCCTCTCGGCGCGGCGATCTTGGCGTTGACGAGTTTCCCGACGCTTGTGCTGATCGACGCGGCGAGCTATCTGGCGTCTGCGCTGGCGATCGTGCTCACTGCCCGACGGTCGAACGGGGTGGGTCCTTCTCGGCCCGGCCTCGCGGATGGGTGGAAGGTGCTGCGGGACTCGCCGACCGCCCGCGCGCTGCTGCCGTTGACCGCGGTCTTCCTGGCAGCCAACGCGTCACTGAGCGCGCTCATCGTGCCGTTCGGGATCCAACGTCTCGGTGGGACCTCACAGGTCGGATTGGTGATGTCGGCGTTGGGGGTCGGATTCCTGGTTGGTGCGGTGGCGATTCGCCGGCTCGTCGATCGGGTGCGCCCGCGCGTCTTGCTGGCCGCGACCCAGCTGGCCACCGCCGTCTCCCTCTACGCGCTCTTCGCCTCGACCGCGTTGCCGACCGCGCTGGTGGCGGCTGTGGCGATCGGGACGTTCGGGTCGATGACGCTCATCACGCCGCAGACCGCGCTTCAGCGGGCTGTTCCCAACGAGGCTCTGGGGCGGATCAGTGCGGTGTTCCTGGCGGCCGAGGCATTGGCCACGTTGGTGGGTTCGGTGGCGGGACCCGTTATGGCGCAAGCGTTTTCGTTGTCCGATGCCGCGTTGGTGGCGTCCGCTGTGATTGCTGTGGGTGCGTTGGCGGGGCTTCTGGTGTGGGACCGGTCCCGTTGGCCTGAACCTAGCGTCGCTCGTCGTGGCGGAACTGGGTGAAGAGGTGGAACGGTACGACGTCGACAACCGGCGCCGTGCGGTTCGGGGTGTGGTGGAGATTCTCGTCGGCACACCGGCGTTGGCGTTCGGGGTGTTCTTGGTCCTGGCTCTCGACGTGGGGCGGGCGGGGGCCGTCATGTTCGTCGTCGGCATCATGATCGGCGGCGGGCTCGGTGTCGTCGTGCTGGGGACGATCCTTGCTGTGCAGGCTGTTACGCGTGTGGGGGAGCGGTTCGTTCTGCACGAAGGTGGGCTTGTGCACTCGTGGGGCGATCGCCGCACTGTTGCGTTGTGGACGGACGTTGCCGCTGCGGTCGACCTTGGTAAGAAGACCTTTCTGGCCAAGGCTTTGGGCGTGGACGTCCGGTGTCAGATCACGCTGGTCGATGGGAGTCGGGTGACCATCGGGCCGTTCGTCGACGGGGCGGGTTTGTTGATCCGGCGCGTTCTTGAGGCCACGGCCTGAGTTCGTCGGTGCCTACCGCAGGTGCACCAGCACCATGCCGTCGTTGCCCGGCGCCACCTCTACCCGCTTGTAGAGCTTCTTCACGTGCGGCTGCTTGAGCATCGCGAGCACGCGGGTCCGCAACGTGCCGGAGCCCTTGCCCGTGATGATCTCGACGACGGGGACCTTCTGGCCCGCCGCGCGGAACAGTGCCGTGCGCACCGCCTGGGCGATGTCCTGGTCGCTGCGGAAGATCGGGTGCAGGTCCACGGTCAGCTTGTCGGGCACGCCGACATTCTGCCGCAAGGCCGAGCAAGAAGGGTCAGCCCTGGCTGGTGCGGCGCATCACGCGGTCGAGGAGTTCGGCTTCCTCGCGGTCCTCGTCGGCCGAGGTGAGGGCCAGCAGGAAGATGATGAGCACGCTGACGCCCGCGCCGCCGATGATGAGCGACGTGATGAGCTCTTCGGAGTTGCCTACGACGACGGACGCGCTGTGGTCGTGGGCCATGGTCATCGCGTACATGCCGGTGTAGTGCATGCCGGTCACGGCCACGCCCATGACGAGGGCCGCGCCGATCACGGCCGCGAAGCCGCTCACCTTGCGGGTGAACCAGAGTGCGACGGTGGAGGCGACCACGGCGATGACGACCGAGAGGGCCACGAGGCCGAAGTTGTAGGAGACGTCGGCGTTGATCACGATGGCGGCCATGCCGGTGTAGTGCATGGCGGCCACGCCCAGGCCGGTGACGAGGCCGCCCGCGGCCAGGGGCCAGAAGCGGGTGTCGCCGTCGATGCCGTAGCGGCGGACGAGGAACAGGCCCGCGGCCACCACGAGGATGGCGACGACCATGCTGAGCAACGTGATCGGGATGTCGTAGGAGACGTTGGCGCCCATCCAGGTGCCGAGCATGGCGGTGAAGTGCATGCCCCAGATGCCCAGGCCGCCGATGGAGACGGCGGCCACGCCGATCCACCAGTTTCGGGTCGTGCGCGTGGCGTGCCGGGCACGTTCCGTGGACAAGAGTCCGAGGATGGAGCCGAGCACGGCTACGGCGTAGGCGGCGAGCGGCGTGTATGTCCCCATCTCCATGGTCGAGATGAAAACATTTCGAATCTATGTGGCACAAGTCCGTTGCCAACAAAGGACTTCACGAATACGAAGGGCGATCGGGCGGGCACTCGGTGCGTCTGTCCAGATAGGACTACTGTGCGTCTGCGCGTGCTCGCAAACGGAGCATTCGTTGTGCTCGCGGGAAGTCGCGAAGCTGTGCGCCCAGAAGGTCCAATGTGGGCTCCAGGACGCGAGTGGGGACGCCTCGGGCGTTCAGCACTTCACCGGTCCAGGAGAGGAACGTGGTGAACAGGGAGTCATCGTCCACGTACAGCGCGGTACCGAGGAACTCGACGATGTGCGCGAGGTCCTGTGCGGTGTGCTGGCGTTGTTCGTCGCTGTAGGACCGCATTGCGGGGACACGGTCTTCGAGTCCTCGGTAGACCGACCGAACGAGGTCTCGGGCGCTCCGGGTGACCAGTGTGTACTCCTGGTCGGCGAGGTGGGGGAGGTCGTCCACCGGCTGGTGCGGGCGGCCCGGGACCGGCAACGTCTGCGACAGCAGCATGTCCGCGGCGGAACGGGCGTCGGCTGCCCACGCGTTCGCGCCGAAGCGACGGGCGTGGGCTCCGTCGGTGCCGAAGGCGGCGCCTCCCACCATCACCGGCACACCTGCCGCCTGGCACGCCGTCATCGTGGCGTGGGCGGTGGGCAGTCGGGTCGCGATCGAACTCGAGAGCGCCACGACGTCCGGGCCGGTGCGGTGCAGGTACGTGATGAGGTGCGGGGTGGGGACCTGGGCGCCGAGGTAGTCGACGGCGAAGCCGCGCAGCGCCAGCACTTCTGACAACAGGCGGGCGGGGAGCGCGTGCCACTCGCCGTCCACGCACGCCACCGTGACGCGGCCGTGCACCGGGCTGCGGCGTGGGCGGGTGATCGACAACGCGGTGACCGCGCGGTCGTTGATCGCGGTGATGGCGTGCTCCTGGGCGACGCTGATGCGGTTCGACGCCCACTCGCGGCCGACTCGGTGCTGCACGCCGCCGATCACGTCCAGCAGGACGGTCTCGTGGCCGTGGTCCTCGGCGGCGGCCAGCACCACGTCGGTCGCGCGGTGCTCGTCACCTTCGAGGACCGCCTCCCACAGGAGGTCGACGGCCTCCACTAAGGCCTCCTGCGCGGCGCTGTGATCGCCAGGGTCGCCATGTCGTCGTGCTCGCCGCCACCCACCCACTGCGCGGCGAGCATGTGCACGTGTTCGACGAGCGCCTCGGCCGGCATGCCGCCGCACGCGGTGAGGGCGCGGCGCAGGCGGTCCTCGCCGAACTCCTCGTCGCCCAGCGGGCCGCCGTGCGCCTCGGTGATGCCGTCGGTGTAGAGCAGGCACGAGTCGCCCGGCGCGAGCACGATCTCGTCCGTCGCCGTCACGATCTCCGGCAGGATGCCGACGAGCGTGCCCCTGGTCGCGGCCGCCTCCACCGTGCCGTCCACCCGCACGATCAACGGAGGCAGGTGCCCGCCCGATGTCAGCCGCACGTGCAGACCGGCCTCCACGGGACGCACGGTGCCCACGACCGTGGTGATGAAACGGGACTCGTCGGTCGTCAGCAACGCCTGGTTCAACGCGGCGAGCATCTTGTCGTGATCGGTCACGACCTGGAGCAGCGCGTGCACCGCCGTGCGGACCTTGCCGGTCTGCGCGGCCGCGTTGAGGCCCTTGCCGCAGACGTCGCCGAGCACGACGAACAGCTGTTCGTCCGGCAGTTCGTGCACGTCGTAGAAGTCGCCGCCGACGCGTTCGGTGTCCGCGGCCGCCCGGTAGCGCCCGGCCAGCTCGACGTGGGGGTAGCGGCGCAGCACCGGCGGCAGCAGGTCGCGGGTCAGCCGTTCGGTGATCACGGCCTGCTGGGTGAACAGGCTCGCCGCCGAGATCGCCACGCCCGCCCTGGACGCGAAGAGCCGAGCGAACGCCTCCTCGTCGTCGCTGAACCCCCTGTCCCGCCGGATGAGGATCAACGCACCGGCCGGCACGCCGTGGCCCGGCAGCGGTGTCACCACGATCGACACGCCGTCGCGCGCGAGCCACTCCGGTGCCGCGGCCGGGTCGATCCACCGCGACGGCACCGGCGGGAACCCGCGCAGCGCCTCGCCGAGCCCGACGACCTCCTCGACGTCGACCTGTTGCAGTTCGTACGTCGGCGACTCGCCGCGACGGCAGCGCGTGACGGGGTGACCGGAGCTCGACGGCGGCGCGATGACCAGCGCCTCGTCCGCGAGGTGCGCGGCGGCCAGTTCGGCCACGACGGTCATGCACCGTTCGGGGTTGAGCGAGGTCATGAGGGCGCTGGACATGCGGGTCAGGAGCGCGGCCCGGTCCCGTTCCAGCAGCAGGTCGGTCTGGTCGAGCAGCCACCAGGTGACCGAGCCGTCCTCGTTGTCGACCCGGTGCGCGGCGTAGCTGCGTTCCGCGAGGTGCACGGATTCGCCGTGCTGCCACTCGGACGGCAAGACCTCGTGCGGGAGCAGTGACCTGGCTGCGTCGTTCATGCCGTGCACGGCACCTGCGGTGTCGACCACGAGCGCGGGGCACGGAGAACGCAGCCAGCTGGAGACCGTGACCACGAGCCGATTGTTTCATCCGAACCCGATCAAGAACAACGTTTGAACCTGGTCAGGAGTGGGTAGCAGTCCTCAACGGACTGGTTGCAGCGTCACCGTTCCGGTGATCCCGACCACGGTGTCGCCGCCGACCCAGACCTGTCCGCCGGCCAGGGACAGGTGGACCCGGCCCCGCCGGCCGAGCACCGTGCCCTGAGCCGCGACGTACTGGGGTTGCGCGATTTCCGCCGGGATCAGCCACTGCGCGATCGACGCGTTGAGGCTGCCCGTCACCGGGTCCTCCCCGAACACACCACCCTCGTCGACGAACGCCCGCACCTCGAACGCCGCGTCCCCGCCGGCCCGATGAGGACCGACGACACCGATGTCGGTGAATTCACCGAACCGGGTGTAGTCCGGCCGCACCGCCAGCACGGCCTCGGCGGAGTGCAGCAGCACCGCCACCCATCCCGGCCCGTTGTCGGCCCACCGCGCCTGCACGATCTCGTCCGGCCTGATCGCGAGCGCGGCGGCCAGCCCGTCGACGTTCTCGACCGGCCCGCTGCGCACCAGCGGCGGCGCGGCGAACGCCAGCCGCGCGCCGTCACGACGCACCTCGACGAGCCCGGCCCCGCACTCCTGCACCAGCCGTCCCGGTTCGCGCGGGGTGTTCCCGGCGTCGAGCCACGCGCGGGCAGAGCCGAGCGTCGGATGCCCCGCGAACGGCAGTTCGCGGCTGGTCGTGAAGATCCGCACGCGGTAGTCGGCGGCGGGGTCCTCTGGCGGCAGCAGGAAGGTGGTCTCGGAGAGGTTCGTCCAGTTCGCGAACGCCGCCATCTCCTCCGTGGACAGGCCCTCCGCGTCGTGCACGACCGCGAGCGCGTTGCCCTTCGTGAACTCGTCGGTGAACACGTCTACCTGGCTGAACCTCCGCATCCGTCAATGGTGCCGGTCCACGCCCGGAGCGCGCGAGAGGTGGCGGCCCGACACGTGGTGCCGACCAGTTACCCGCTCTTAACCTGCAACTCCTGCCTGCAACGACGGAGGCGAAACACATGCGATTGAGGAACGCGCTCGCAGTCCTGGCCGCAGCCCTCGGCCTGACCGCGGCAACCCTGTCGATCTCGCTCGCGGCGGTCCCGCCACCCCAGTCCGGGACGCTCACCAAGTACGACATCACCGGCACCTACGTCAGCGGGATCTCGTCCGGCGGCTACATGGCGAACCAGCTGCACGTGGCCTACTCCAACGTGTTCCAGGGCGCGGGGATCTTCTCCGCCGGCGCCTACGACTGCGCGCAGAACAACGTGAACACCGCGCTGCTCGCGTGCATGGACACGTTCCAGGCCCGCAAGACCCCGGCCCAGCTCGAACAGCTGACCCGCGACCGGGCGGCGGCGGGCACCCTCGACCCGCCGCAGAACCTGTCCGGCGACCCGGTGTGGCTGTTCCACGGCACCGCCGACGACACCGTGGACGCCGCCGTGAACAACGACCTGGCCACCTACTACCGCGACTTCGGCTCCCGCGTGGTCTACAACAACACGACCGCGGCCGGACACGCGTGGATCAGCCCGATCGGTTCGAACGCCTGCGGCACAACGGCTTCGCCCTACGTCAACAAGTGCTCTGCCGACGTCGTGCGCGAGATGCTGAGCCACCTCTTCGGATCGGTGAACTCCGCCGCGTCGACGTTGACCGGCAAGCTCGTGCAGTTCGACCAGAACACCTACGCGCCCGGCGGCAGCGCGTCGGCGATCACCCTGGGCCGCGAGGGGTTCGCCTACGTGCCCAAGGCGTGCGAGACCGGGCCGTGCAAGCTGATGGTCACCCTGCACGGCTGTCAGCAGACGTACGGCCAGATCGGCAACGCGTTGATGGACAAGGCTTATCTCAACGAGTACGCCGACACCAACGGCATGATCGTGCTCTACCCGCAGGCCACCACGTCCACGGCCAACCCGCGCGGTTGCTGGGACTGGTGGGGCTACCAGTCGTCGAGCTACGCGCTCAAGTCAGGTCCGCAGATGACCGCGGTCGTGAACATGGTCAAGGCGTTGAGCAACGGCGGCCCGCCACCCACGACGACCACGACTACAACAACCATCACCACCACCACGAACCCGCCGTCGGGGTGCGTGACGGCCAGCAACTACGCCCACACCGTGGCCGCACGGGCGTACGTGACGCTCGGCCAGACCTACGCGCTCGGCTCCAACCAGGCCCTCGGCCTGTGGAACATCTACACCACCACCAGTCTCCGGCAGACCGCGCCGAACTACTGGGTGAGGTGCTGAGGTCCGTCAGCCGCGCCGGGCCCGCCTGTTCACGCGCAACGAGCGCAGCAGCGTGCCCGGCGTCGCGAGGATCGACGGGTGCTCCAGCAGGAAGATCACGCTCTCGAACCGCCGGTTGATCTCGGAGTCCCGCACCGACGCCGCCACGACCTGCTTGCTGGCCCAGTTCTTCACCGCGTATCCGGACGGGCGCGGCCCCCGCACGTGCGGCAGGCTGAGGTCGGCACCGGTGGCGACGTCCCACGGCGCGTCCACGACGACCTTCTGCAACGCGAAGAACTCGCGGGCGGGCACGTCCAGGGAAGGCTTGGCGCGCAGGAACTCCGACAGCGCGGACGCCTGGAGCGCCGCGCTCGTCATGCCCTGCGCGTAGATCGGGTTCATCGACGCCACCGAGTCGCCGAGCGCCACGAGCCGGGCCGGGACGCGGGCCAGGTCGTGGAAGTTGCGGCGCCGCGCGTCCGCCAGGTGGTAGGTGGCGAGGCTGTCGATCCCGGCGGTGACGATGGCGCCGAAGTCCTCGGGCATCGAGGCCTTGCAGAGCCGCACCAGGTCTTCGGGCGTGCGGCCGGGTTTGTCGGCGACGTAGCCGGACAGCAGGACCATCCAGCGCTCGTCCTCGATCGAGCAGAACGCCCCGGCCGCGACGCCCTCGGTGACCGAGCCGGGGGAGTACGTGGCCAGGCCGACCTCGATGCCCGGCTGGTTGGGCGTGCGGCGGGCGATGGCGGTGGCGTAGTTGAGGTCGATCTCGACGCGGGTCAGCGCGGGCTTGTCCCACCCTGCCTTCTCGAGCCAGTCGCCGAGGCGGCTCGCCCTGCCCGTCGCGTCGACCACGAAGTCGGCCTTCAGCACCGACTTCGCGCCGTCGCTCTCGTACCGCACACCGCTGACCGCGTCGGGGGCGAACTCCAGGCCGGTGACCCGTGCCGTGAGCGCGCGGACGTTCGGCAGCGCGAGCGTCCGCTTCCTGATCAACGCCTCCAGGAACGGCCTGCTGCCGCACAGCATCACCGCGTCGGCGCGGCCTGGCACCTTGAGCACGCCGTCGGAGAACGTGTGGCGGTGCGACGCCGGGGCGAGCCGTCCGCCCGCCGCCACGCCCTCGTCGGCGAAGCCGGGGAAGAACCGCTCGAGCTGCGCGAGTCCCGCGGGCAGCAGCACGTGCGCCTGCGCGCCGTGCGGCACCCCGGGCCTGGGCCGCGTGCTCGTGCCGGGGTCGTCGCGCTCGACGACGATCACCTCGTCGGCGTGGTCGGCCAGCACGCGCGCCGCGAGCAGTCCCGCCACGCTCCCGCCGAGCACGACGGCCGTCTTCATCAGGACCGGACCGGCGGTGGGGGTGCGCTTGTCGCTGATGCGTGCGAAAACAGCGGCGGGCGACGAGGCCATGAACGTCCTCTCAGGACGGTGCGGGGATCAGAACGATCTTGGCACGGCCCCGGACCGCCGTCGGGCACCCGAGAGCACCCTGGAACCCTCGATCACCGAAATGTGCCCGGACGCCTCTCCGCGGTGTCGAAACCCTGTGTTCCCACCACGCTCAGCAACGCGAGCGCCTCGGCGTCGCGCGATCCGGGCGGTGCGCTGTAGAGGACCAGGTGCTGGTCGCTCTCGGTCAGCGCGAGCGAGTCGCAGTCGACGGTGATCTCCCCGACGAGCGGGTGCCGGAACGTCTTGGTGAGCATGGTCCCGCCCTGCACGTCGTGCCGTTCCCACAGCCGGGCGAAGTCGGGGCTGCCGGCGCGCAGTTCCTCGACGAGGCCTGCCACCTCGGGATCGGACGGGTACCGCGCGAGGGTGGCCCGCAGTTCCATCACGACGTGGTGGCGGAACTCCGTCACGTCCGACACCCCGTACAGCGACGGCGGCCCGAGGAACGCCCGGCGTGCCAGATTGCGTTGCGGTGGCGGCAGTTCGCGGAAGTCCTCCATCAACGCGGCCGCGAGGTCGTTGCACGCCAGCACCTCGAAGATCGCGGACGTGACGAAGCCCGCGGTCTGCGGAAGTCGGTGCAGCAACGCGAGAACGCTCGGCCGGACGTCCCGGCTGTGCCGCCGGGTGCGGCTCGGTGCCGTGCCCGCGAGCACGTGCAGGTGGTCGGACTCGGCGTCGGTGAGCTTGAGCGCGCCCGCGATCCCGGCCAGCACCTCCGCCGACGGCCGCGGCGCCCTCCCTTGTTCGAGGCGGACGTAGTACTCGGTGGAGATGTGCGCGAGGACGGCCACCTCCTCGCGGCGCAGCCCGGACGTGCGGCGGCGCGGACCCGCCGTCAGCCCGACGTCCTGCGGGAGGAGCCGTTCGCGGCGGCTGCGCAGGAACGCTCCGAGCTGCTGCTTGTCCATACCCCGAGTATGCGCGGCCGAGGGGTGCCGAGCCTGGTACAGCCTGTGCCTGCCTCCGGTGCCCGATCCCGCCGACGCTGGTCGTCATGAACACTTCTGGACTTCTGAACGGCAAGGTCGTGCTGGTCACCGGCGCCAGCAGGGGCATCGGCGAGGCGGCGGCCCGCCTCTTCGCCGACGAGGGCGCGGCCGTTGTGCTCGCCGCCCGCGGCACCGACGCGCTGGCCCAGGTCGTCACCGAGATCCGGGCCGCCGGGGGCACGGCGGACGCGATCACGATGGACCTCGGCGACCGGGCGAGCGTGCGGGCGGCCGTGGACCAGGTCGAGGCCCTGCACGGACGTCTCGACGGCGCGTTCAACAACGGTGCCGTCGTCCAGCAGCCCGGCCCGCTCGACACCACGGCCGACGACGAGATCGACGAGCAGTTCGCGGTGAACTTCCGCGGCCACTGGACCGCCATGACCGCCGAGGCCGCTCTCATGCGCCGCTCCGGTGGCGGCGCGATCGTGAACACGTCGAGCATCGGCAGCCGCCGCGCGAACCCGGTGCTCCCGGCGTACGGCGCGATGAAGCGCGCGTTGAACAGCCTCACCGAGTCCGCCGCCGTCACGTGGGGCGGGCAGGGGATCAGGGTCAACGGCATCACGCCCGGCGGCACCGCGACGGCGATGATCGACCAGTGGGAGGCCGCGACCCCCGGCGTCGTCGCGATGATCACGTCGACGAGCCCGGCCGGACGGATGGCGCAGCCGCGCGAGGTCGCCGAGGTGGCGGCCTGGCTGCTGAGCGACCGGGCGTCGATGGTGAACGGTGCGATCGTGCCGGTCGACGGCGGCGCGGGCGCCTGACCGTCAGCGCACCGCGTTGGTGATCGGCGCCGCGATCGCCGAGCCCGCCCGGTCCGACGGGGACAGGCGTCACCTGTCCCCGCTGCGCACCAGCATCGGCGCGACGTCGAGGTCGGCCTGCAGGAGGCCGTACGTCTTCATCAGGGTGGCCACCCGCTGGAGGCGCTTGGGGTCGAGCGAGGTCGGGAACTCGCCGAGGTGCACCAGTCGCGCCGTGTCGCGGTCCACGCCCGCGTAGTCCGGCAGCAGGGCCTGGACGGTGGCGCGGTCCGAGGCGTCGCGCTGCCCCTTGGCCATCGCGCGCTGGAACGCCGCGATCGTGTTCGGGTGCTGCCGGGCGAAGTCACCGGTCGTGCCGTAGCCCGCGATGGGGATGGCGTCGGTGGGGCCCGACGCCGCGTCGAGGATCGCGAGCTGGCCGGAGTTGCGCTGCGCCTTCGAGATGAACGGCTCGCTCATGAACCCGGCGTCGACGGAGTTGCGCTCGATCGCCGCCTCCATGTCGGGCATCGGCATCGCGAGGAGCGTGACCCGCTTCGGGTCGATGTCGTGCGCCTCCAGCACCGCTTTCGTGGTCAGCTCGGAAATGTTGTTCAGGGTGTTGATCGCGATCCTCTTGCCGATCAGGTCCTGCATTGTCTTGATGGTGCCGTTCCCCTTGACGAGGATCAGGAACATGCCGGGCTTCGCCTGGTAGCCGTCGTTGATCAGCTTGATCCCGCCGACGCCCTTCGCGTCTCCTTTGGACTCCGTGGCGAGGAACGAGACCCAGTTGCCGAACGTGATGTCGAGGCCGCCCTGGATCAGGCTGGGAATGGCGGCGGCGCCACCCTGGACGGTCACCGTCTCGACTTCCAGACCCTCGTTCTCGAAATACCCGTTCTTGATCGCGATGTGCAGTGGCGCGACGTCGACGACCGGCAGCACCCCGATCTTGACCCTGGCTTTCTCGACCGGCGGCGGTGCGGCGACGGTGGGCTGGTCGTCCCCGGTCAGGCCGCAGCCGGCGACCGCCGCGGCCACGCACGCGGTCGCCAGGAGCCGCGCGATTCGATGCCTGCGAATCATGTGCTTTCTCCAAGTGGCGTGGAAAGATGCCCGATCCGAGAGGCGCGCGGATCACACCGGACGACGCAATGAATTCCGTCGTTCGGTGTCGTGGTCGACTCGGGATTCGGCGATTGATCCGGAGTTGCGTGAGCATCTTTGCACGTCAGTCAAGCGGATCAGGTGCACAATGACAACGAGGCGCTATTTCCGGTCAGTGGAAAAGCTCTTGTCCTGCTGCTCTTTCCGGTGGTAATCGCGGTTGTTTTGCGCACTGACGAAATGGAATTCGTGCCTAGATCGATGGTGTTGGAATTCCCCGGTAGGTGGAAAACAGGTCAGGTGACGCTCAGCGGTTGTGGTTCGGCCGCCCCGAGTTCGGCGAAGATCTCCGACGCCGGCTCCCGGTGCGCCCGAGCCGCCTCCACCCCGGACAGCACCTCCACCGCATCCCCGAGCACGCACAACGCCCGCGCCTCACCCAGCCGGTGCCCGGTCAGGCGATGAGCCTCCACCGCGGCTGTCGCGTCCTCGACGGCCGCGAGGTGGTTCCTGAGCCGCAGCCGCACCTGGGCGAGCGCCGTCTGCACCCGTCCGAACCGCGATCTCAGGCCGGCGTCCACCACCACGAAGTAGGCGCGTTCGCAGTAGGACAGGGCGGCCTCGGCGTCGGAGGTGGCGGCGGCCAGGCCGAGCAGGGAGGCGACCTCGGCTCGGCGGTGTCCCACGTCGACGGCCAGCTGCAGCGCGTGTTCGTGGTGCATGACCGCGGAGGTGAGGTCGCCGCGTTGCGTGCAGGTGGCGCCGAGGGTGTTGTGGGCCTCGGCGAGGGTGCAGGGGTGGCCCGAGCGGCGGGCCAGTTCGAGGGCGGCGGCGTACGTGGCCGCGCGGTCGAGTTCGCCGAGGTCCAGGCAGATGCGGGCGAGGCTGTCCTGCACCTCCACGCGGGCCTGGTGCGCCTCGACGTCGCGCAACGCGAGCAGAGCCGACTCGAAGAGCGCGCGGGCGCACGTCAGGGATCCCATCTCCCAGTGCGCGGAGCCGAGGTTGACCCGGATCGTGGCCTCGGCCGCGGCGTCGGAACGCGCGGCGGTCAGGGCGTTCTCGTGGGCCTGCACGGCGAGGTCGGGCGAACCCTGGTCCTGGCGGACGATGCCGATGTTGTTCCAGGACGCGGCGACGGCGGGCAGCAGCGCGTGGTCGTGGGCCAGGGCCAGGGAGCGGTGGTACTCGGTCAACGCCCGGTCGTGTTCGCTGAAGCTCGCGTGCAGGGTGCCGAGGCTGTGGTGCATGTGGACGCGGGCCACCGGGTCGTCCAGGGCCACGGCAGCGCGCAGGCCAGCTTCGGCGGCCGTCGCCCAGTCGGTGCCGTTGGTCTGGAGCCAGAAGTAGCCGCGCAACGCGTCGGTCAGGCGCCACGCCATCGCGCGCGGCCCGCGGTCGGCGGCGTGCCGGACCGAGGCGACGAATCCGCGGTCTGCTGGGCATCAACTGACGGTCCGGCGGAACCGCGCGGTGGCTGCCGCGCGGTTCCGTCCCGGCTAGCCGCGCGGGTGGGCTGGTACCGACGCCAGCGGGACGTGGTGCTGTCCGGCGTGCACGTCGCGGTCGTGCAGCCCGCCCTGCGGCGCCGGGCGCGGGAACGAGATCTTGACGACGTTCAGCGCCGGGATGCGGAAGATCTGCACGTCCTGCGCCCGCACCTCGTGCAGGGACGCGACGAGGTCCTCGTCGACGATCTCCGCCGCCAGCGCGTAGCCCGCCTCGTCGCGCAGGAACAGTTCCATCGTCACCCAGAACGGTCCGGCGTTCTTGGACCTGACCTCCAGGGCGAGGTCGCCCAACGTGCGCTGCTCAGTCATGGGTGACGGCCTTCCGGTGCTCGGTGCGGAACATCTCGGTGGGGGTGCGGGTGTCGACGACGTGGTGCAGCGCGAACTCGTAGACCGCGCCGCGTTCGGTCTCGGCGGGGGAGGTGGCGAACGCGAGGCTCGGCAGGTAGTCCATGTCCGGGGTCGGCAGGTGCAGCATCAACGGGTTCGCGACCTTCGCGACGGCCGTCGCCAGTTCCTGGGTCGCCGCGCGGACCAGCAGCATCACGCCCACCTCGCGCGGTGGGCGGGTGGCCGGGTCGAGCGAACCGAGGATCGCGTCGTAGCCGTAGCGACGCAGGTCGAAGGCGTAGTCGGCGGTGTCGAGGCCGAGGGTCTGGGCGACGCGGCCGGTGAAGACCTTGACGAACAGGTCGGTCCACTCCTCGATGTTCGCGAGGATGTGCTCGTCGCGGATGGCCGTGAACGACATCGTCTCGTAGCCGGTGATCCGGGCGCCCTCCAGCTTGATCGTGTGCCGGGCGGGGTGGAAGCGGGAGCCTTCGACGCGCACGCGCCGGGCGTCGAGGGCCGTGTACACCGCGTCGGTGACGTCGAGTTCGCCCGCGGGTTCGCGCATGCGGAACGGGTTCACCGTCTCGTAGAGCATGTGCGCCGCAACGGAGATCGGCGTGCACGCGGCCTCGGGGTCGAGCGGTTCGATGGTGAACCCGGTGTGGTCGATCGTGGCGAGAACACCGCCGGCGCGTGGGTTCGTCGTGCACTGGCCGCCGCACTCGACGATTTTCGCGGCGTGCCAGGCAGGTCCGGCGGGCAGGCCCCGCAACAACGGCACGGCGGCGGCGAGCGCGGTGTCGGTCGCCCGGCCCGCGAGCACCACGTCGGCGCCTGCGCGCAGGGCCTCCACGATGGGTTCGTGGCCCATCATGCCGACGATGTGCGTGCAATCGTCCACGGTGGATTCGTCCAGCCCACTGCTGGGGGCGAGCGGGTGCACCGCGCGGTCGCGCAGGCGGGTTTTGACGAAGTCCGCGGTCTGCTCGCTGAAGATCGTCGCGACGGACAGGTCGAGCTTCTCCTCGCACAAGATGTCCTCGACGATCCCGGCCACCCAGGCGACGCCGGAGTCGGTGCCGCTGGTGCCGCAGGACCCGACGATCAACGGGATGCGTGCGCGGGCGGCGGCGCGCAGCAGGATCCGCAGGTCGCGGGCGACGGCCGCGGCGGTGGTCTTGGCGGTGCCCGAACCGAGGTAGTGCGGGCCCGAGTCGGTCGAGCCGCCGTCGACGGCGATGACGTCGGCGCCGAGCTCCAGCCCTCTGTCCACTGAGGACTCGGTGAAGCCGGCGCCGAGCATGCCGGTGGGCGTCAGGACGCGCACGGCTCCATCAGGAGCGCTCATGGTTTTCCCTTCCGGTGGAACGGTTCTAGGCCCTGTCCTGCAGGTCTGTCGGGCGGCAGTGGCGGCCGACAGACCTGCAGGACAGGGCCTACAGCGAGACGGCGTTGCGGCGGTTCAGCACGGCGACCCGCAGGATCACGGCGGTGGCGAGCGCGGTGACGACGGCGATGTCGAGGAGCATGTAGCGCCAGCCGGTGATGTCGACCATGGCGCCGACGACGCCTGGCCCGACGAACCCGCCCGCGGCCCAGCTCACCGTGTAGAGGCCGGTGTAGACGCCGATCACGCGGGCGGACGGCGCCAGGTTCCACAGCACGACGGCGGCGTTGATCAGGAACCCGGACGCTCCGGCCGCCGCGACGCAGAACGAAACGACGGTGACGGTAGGCGTCGGCACGAGGGTGCCGAGGGCGAGCGAGGTGCCGAACACGGTCATGCCGATCGTCATCGTCCGGATGCGCCCGATCCGTTCGGCGAGCAGCGCGGCGGGGTAGGCGGCGACGAGGAACGCGATGCCGCTCGGGAACGTGAGCGAGCCCGCCGCACCCCGGGACAGGCCCAGGGTTTCCATGCCGTACGGGGTGAACAGCGACCGCGACGAGAACCACGCGGAGGCGAACAGCAGCACCGCCGTGACGACGAGCAACCGGCTGCGGTCGTGGTCGCGCAGGATGTCCTTGGCGAGGTCGCGGAGTCGTTGCGGGGCCTCGCTCGTGGTGTCCTCGGTGAGCGCGAGTTGGTACGCCCTCGACGTGTTGTCCCGCACGCGCGACACGAGCACCGCCGTGCACACCAGCATGAGCAGCGCGGGCACGGTGAACGCGAGCTTCGGGTGGTCGTCCACCAGCACCGCGCTGATCAACGCGGACACCACGACCGTCAGTCCGGAGGCGATCTTCACGACCGCGTTGGCCCTGCCCCGGCGTTCGGGCTCGATGAAGTCCGGCAGCAACGCCTGGGCGATCGGCTTGAAGCTGTTGCCCACCAACGAGTACACGAAGATCAGCGCGATCAGCGCCGGCAACGCCGTGGCCAGCGGGATGAGCGTGAACAGCACGGCCGCGAGCGGCATGCCCACCGCGAGGTAGGGGATCCGGCGGCCCCAGCGCGTGCGGGTGTTGTCCGAGCGGTGCGCGATCCAGGGCTGCACGAAGATGCCGAGCAGGTTGTCCATGCCCATGAGCAGGCCGACGAGCGCGGTGCTGGCGATGTGTTCGCGCAGTAGCGGCGGTACCTGGGCGTCGTAGAAGTCCCAGGTCGCCTCCTGCGCGAACACGGCGAGCGCGACGAAGAACGTGATGCGCCTGGTGAGCCGCCTTTCGGCCGGCGCGGCGAGTGACGACATCGGAAGCCTCCGTTGGCTCGGGAACGTCGCGGCGTGCCCAAGTTAGGATGCTATAGCAAAATGCGCAAGCAATAGCTTCGAGGTTTGTCGTAGTATCGGCGCTCGTGATGGTCGACAAGGACGCGCAGTCCGACACGCTGGCCGGCCGCGCCTACCGCGCGGTCCAGGAGGCCATCGGCGCAGGTGAGCTGGCTCCCGGCGAGAAGATCACCGAACGCGGCCTGGCCGAACGCCTGGAGATGAGCCCCACCCCGGTCCGCGAGGCGATCCGCCGCCTCGAACAGGACGGCCTGATCACCAGGACCGGCCCGCGCACCGTCGTCGTCGCGGACATCGGCGCCGCGGCCGTGGAGGATCTCGCCGAGGTGGAGATCGCGTTGCGCGGACTCATCGCCCGCTTCGCTGCCCGCCGCGCGAGCACCGCCCAGCTCGACGCGTTGGACGCCGTGCTCGACGACGCGGACGACCTGCTGATCGTCATCAAGCAGCGCGACGCCGAGGGCCGCCCGGTCGACAAGCACCTCAACGCCCTGCTGGACACCATGCAGCGCTTCAACGACGCGGTGGCGGCGTGCGCGGGCAACGCCGTGCTGGTCCGGCTGCTGGAGCAGACCAGGGTGTTCACCCGCGCCGAACGCAGGAGCCTGCTGCTGGAACGGGTGCACGAGAACCACGAGTTCGGCCTCGACCGCTACACCGGGCACCGCGCGCTCGTGCGTGCTCTGCGGGCGGGGGATTCGGCTGCCGCTGAGCAGATCGCGATGGACGACGTGCGTGGCGGCCTGGAAGACCTGCGCCGCGAACCGGGCTGAGCGCTCACCACCCGCGCAGCCGGGGCCAGACCGCCTCGATCTCGTCCGAACCTCGCACGACCTGGTACCGGTCGTGCTGCGCGGCCGTGGCGCAGGCGTGGTTCGGCAGGATCCGCAACCGGGTCCCGATCGGCAGGTCCGGCACCGGGCTGCCGTCCCTCGTGCTCAGCACGCCGTGCTCCTGACTCGCGCCGGTCATGAGCAGGCCGGCGATGAGTTCACCGTGCACGTCCGCCACCAGCCCGTACCCCTGGTCGACGGCCTGCGCCTGTGTGCCCCGGTCCCGCGAGGTGGCCATCCACCCGCCGTCGGTCAGCACCCAGTTCTGGTCCGGCCGATGCCCGATCACCGTGACGACGACGGAGAGCGCGAGGTCGTCCGTGCCGCACACCCCGATTCCCGCCATGACGAGGTCGAAGAAGACGTAGTTCCCGGCGCGGACCTCGGTGACACCGCTCAGATCGGTCGCCGCGTGCGCGGTGGGCGTCGAGCCGACGCTGACGATTCCGCAGGAGAGTCCGTTGGTGCGCAACGCTTCCGCAGCGGCAACGGCGACGTCCCGCTCGTGCTGCGCTGCCTGTCGCAACGCCTCCGGGGTGTACGCGAAGTACGACTCACCGGCGTGGGTGAGCACCCCCGCCAGATTGGCGCCGAGCGCCCGGCCGATCTGAACGAGCACGGGATCGTCGACCTGCACACCACCCCGGTGCCCGTCGCAGTCGATCTCGATCAGGGCGGGCACGCGGAGGTTCTCCTCGGCCGCGAACCCCTGCAGCGCCTCGGCCTGGGCGAGGCTGTCGAGCAGGACCGTGAGCGTGACGCCCCGGCGCGTCAGGGCGGCGACGCGCGGAAGCTTGTGCGGGTCGAGTCCGACCGCGTACAGGACGTCCCGGTAGCCCGCGTCGGCGAAGTGCTCGGCCTCGGCGAGCGTCGACACCGTGATCGGCCCGCCCTCCCGCACCCGTGCGGCCACGTCGACCGACTTGCACGTCTTGACGTGCAAGCGCAACGGCACCCCGAGCCCGTCCAGTCGTTCACGCAACCGCGCCGCGTTGCGGTCCACCCGGTCGGCGTCGACGACGGCGAACGGCGTGTCCGGTGTGTCCAAAGTGGTCATTCGGAGTCTCCTGCGGAAGCGGCGCGACGCAACAGCGCGGCGGCGAGAGTGAGGTCCTGCAGGGCGAAACCGGAACTGTCGAACACCGTCACGTCTCCCGGTGAGGTCCTTCCGGCCTCGCCCGCGAGCACGGCGCCGAGTGCGATCGGCGTGACTCCTCGCGCGTGCTGGAACTCGCCGATGGCGGTGGACTGGTCCGGCAAGTCGCAGAACAACAGCGCGCTCGCGTAGATCTCCACCGGCAGTTCCTGCTTGCCCGGCCCGTCCGCGCCCATCGCGGAGATGTGCGTGCCCGGCGCCACCCAGGCGGCGTCGAACAAGGGCTCGCGCGCGGTCGTGGCCGTCACGAGCACGTCCGCCTCCGCCACCCCGGTCCGCACGTCGACGGTCTCGGCGGGCAACCCGGTCACGTCGGTCACCCGCGCGGCGAAAGCCGTTGCGGCATCGGCACGACGACCGACGACGAGAACCCGTTCGATCGGCCGAACCCGGCTGACCGCCCGAACCTCGTGCAGCGCCTGATGGCCCGTCCCGATCACAGTCAGCGTGCGCGAGTCTTTCCGCGCCAACGCCTGCACGGCGAGCGCGTTGGCCGCCGCCGTCCGGTACGCGTTCGCCGCCGCGGCCTCGACCACCGCGCTCAGCCGTCCGGTGGCGGGATCGAGCAGCACGATCGTCGAACTGTGCCGGGGCAACTCGACGTTGCCGGGCCAGAAGCTGCCGATCTTCACGCCCACGAGCTCACCCGCCGACCCGGACTTGAGCGTGAACCGGGTGTCCGGTGTGGACGAACGCCCGATCACCACCGGGAACGTGAACCCACCGGCAGCGGCCAGAAAGGCCTCCCGCGCGGCACCGAGCGCGAGATCGTCGTCGACGAGGGCGGCCGTCTCGGCCTCCGTCAGCAAGGTGGTCATGACGCGTCCTTCTTGAGTTCGGCGAGGTCGTTGTACAGCCCGGTGCGGGAGATGCCCAGCCGTTGCGCCACCCGCCCCGGAGCCCCGCGCAACGCGAACACCCCGGCGTCGTTCAACTCCCGGACGAGCCTCAACCGCTCCTCGCGCCCCAACGACGCCACCGGCACCGCGTGCGCGCGCTCAGCCCGTTCGATCAGCGAGTCGACGACCTGGTCCAGATCACCGGAGAAGTTGGTGGAAGCGACAGGCTTCTCCTGCGGCGCCAGCCCGAGCAGGTCCGCGAGCACCCCGGTGGCCCGGTTGATGGCGGAAACGTCGATGTTGATGCACAACGCCCCGATCAACGTCCCGTCGCCGTCCCGCAACGGCACGGTCGTGCACCGCAGCACCCGCCCGTCCTGCGCGCGCGTCACGTACCCGACCTCGGTGCGGGCGTCGTCCCCGGCGGCGAGGACGCGCAACCCGATCTCGCTCATCGCGTCCCCGGCCTGCCGCCCCGTGACGGAACCCGCGACCGCGACGACCGACCGTTCCTGGTCGCGGTAGTCGTGCAGCACGACCTCGCAACTGCGGCCGAACGTCGCCGCGATGGCCTCGACCACGGGGGCGAGGGCGGCGAACACCGCGTCGGCGGTGTTGCTGGGGTGGGACACGACGAACCCTCCGTGTGGACGAACTGTCACTTCCTGAACAAAGTGTCACACGAGACGCGGCCGCGTGCGATGTGTTCGTCGACACGGCAGGGACCGGTCCCGGCTGACTCGCGCAGAATGCAGCCGGTGAGTCCGAGTCGCGGGTGGTGGGTGGGTGCGGGGGTGGTGCTCACGCCGGTGGTTCTCGTCGGCGTCCTGGCGGCGATCGAGCTGACCAAGCCGGAGATGAGCTCGTCCCTGCCGGTGACGACCAGCACGACAGCCCCGATGGTGAGCACGACGACCACGACGATGACAACGACCACGACGCCGATGGCTCCTGTCCCGACCGCGACTCTTCCGTCCCTGCCGCCGCTCCCGCCCACTCCTCCGGAGGACCGCATCGAGATCGGCGACTGCGTCAACGTGCGCCACGAGGGAGGACTCGACGCGGTCATCGAGGAGATTCCCTGCGACCTCAGGGACGTGGAGGTCTGGCGGGTGCTCGGCATGGGCTTCGCCATCTCCAAGACGTGCGAGGGGCTGGCGGTCACGCACACTTATCACATGACGGAGTACGGCGTTCTGTACTGCCTCCAGCAGATCTCCGGGTAGCCCGCCCGATCACTCCCCGCCGATGAGGCTCGCCGCCCGTTCCGCGATCGCGATCACCGTCGCGTACGTGTTGGCCGACGGAATCCGCGGGATCACCGAGGCGTCCGCGATCCGCACACCCTCGACGCCGTGCACCCGCAGATCCCGGTCCACCACCGACATCTCGTCCTCACCGAGCTTGCAGGTGCCGACGTAGTGGTAGTACGGGCCGACGGTCGCCCTGATGTGCTCCTCGCCGCCCCCGAGCACCTCCTCGCCACGCCAAGGCTTCAACGCGTTCGTCGCGGCGATCTCGCGCAGCAGGTCCATGCCGTCGACCATCGCGGTCAGGTCGCGCGGGTCGGTCAGGTAGTGCGGGGCGAGCGAGATTCCGTCACCGGACAGCCGGAGCGAGCCGCGGCTATGAGGAGTCATCAGCGACAGCGGCATGACGTAGTGGTTGTCGCCGGCCGGTGCGGAGAGACCGATCTGGAGGTCCCCGGCGGTCAGGCCGGGGTTGCTCCGGAACAACCCGAGGACCTCGATGTTGTTGTAGGAACCGGGCGGGATCGGCTGGGCGCCGGAGTACATCGCGTACGTGAGCGGGTGGTCGTGCAGGTTCTCGCCCACGCCGGGGAGGTCGGCGACGACGGCGACGTCGTGAGAGCGCAGGTGGTCTGCCGGGCCCAGGCCGCTGCGCAGCATCAGCTCGGCGGTGCCGACGGTGCCCGCGCACAGGATCACCTCGGTCGCCGAGGCGTGGAGTTGTTGTCCGCCAACGGTGTACGCGACGCTCGCCGGTCGGCCGGGAACCACCTGCCGGACCAGCGCGTCCGTCACCACGGTCAGCGAGAGGCCGGCGGTGAGATAGGCGTCGGCGGTGGTTTGCCGGACGCCGTCGACGATGCTCAGGTCGACCCAGCCGACGCCCTCCTCCAGGCCGCCGCTGATGTCCGAAGCGAGGGTGTGGCCCGTTTCGACAGCCGCGTCCAGGAACGCCGCCGCCATCGGATGTTGGTGCGTGGCCGGGGTTACGACGAGCGGGCCGCCGACGCCGCGCAGGGACGGGTCGCGGGTCGGGGCGTGTTCGCTGCGCCGGAAGAACGGCAGCAGGTCGTCGAACTCCCAGCCCTTGCCCCAGTCGTAGCTGGAGCGGTGGCCGCGCAGGAAGATCATGCCGTTGATCGCGGACGAGCCGCCCAGGGCCTTGCCCCGGGGCCACGCGAGAGAGCGGCCGAGTTCGGGTTCCGGCAGGGTCGTGTCCTGCCAGTCCGCCGAGGAACCGAGCAGCGACAGCCAGGTGCCGGGCGTGGCCGTGGGCGGGGTGGCGCTGCCCGCTTCCAGCAGCAGGACGGACGAGTGCGCGGCGAGGCGGGCAGCGACCACGCAACCCGCGCTGCCGCCACCCACGACGATGTAGTCGTAGTCAGTCAAGTTCGGGACCTCGTGAGTACTGGCGGAGCAGGGATCGGGTCAGGTGCGGGATGTCGCCGACGGCCTCGTGGAAGCGGGCGGACGGGACGGGGGAGCCGGACGGAACCGGTTCCTGGAAACCGTGCAGCAGTGGGAGGATCGTGTGCTGGCGCTGCGACTCGGGCAGGCCGCGCAGGGCCGCCTCGACGCGGACCAGCCAGTCCGCGTAGTCGTCGATCAGCTCGATCGGGTGGCCGTCCTCGATCAGCCAGCCGACGAACGTGTCGAGCGAGACGCCGTCGTCGTGCGGGTTGACCAGGTTGAATGTCCGGTAGCCCGCGCCGTCGCCGAGCCGCACGATCGACGACGCCGTGAAGTCGACGGGAAGGCCGTCGTAGTGGGCGCCGGGCGAGCGGTAGAACGAGCGCGGCGCCACGCCGGACGCCCGGAGGCTGAACAGCAGACGGCTGAACATGTCCTGCGCGTTGTGCTGACCGGCGTACGACGAGTGCGCGAGGATCATGGTCGAGCGGAACACCGTCACCGGCAGGCCGTACCGGTCGTGGGCCTCGCGCAGCAGGACCTCGCCCGCCCACTTGCTCGTCGTGTACCCGCTCGCGTACCCGGCGTCCACGGGCTGCGGGGGCAGCGAACGCACGTCGGCGTCCTCGTCCAGCGGAGCGCCGTCCGCCGCGTGGGAGACGGCCACGCTGGAGACGTACGTGACCGGCTTGAGCCGGGAGGTCAGGGCCAGCCGGATCAACTCGGCGGTGCCCAGCACGTTGGCGTCGAAGAGATGGCTGTACGGCAGCACGTGGTTCACCAGAGCGCCCGCGTGCACGATCAGGTCCACTTCGGACACCAGGCGGTCCCAGATCGCCGACGAAAGACCCAGGCGCGGCTCGGCTATGTCACCCGCCACCACCTCCAGGTGCGAGGCGGCCAGCTTCTCGAACGTCCGCGTCAGCTCGGGGTCGGCGGTGCCGAACGCGTCCACGAGGCGTTGCCGGGCGGAGACCGGGTCCTGGCCCCGCACGACCGCGATCACCTTGCCGCCCAGCGGTGCCAGCCGCTGGAGCCACTCCAACGTCAGGAACCGGCCCAGGTAACCGCTCGCGCCGGTCAGCAGCACGCAGCGCGGTTCACCGGCAGCGGCAGGGACCTCCTCGACGGTGTCCAGGAAGCGGTCCAGGGTGAGATCCGCCGCGCTCACCGACACGGCATCGGCGCCGTGCACCGACGCGAACGCGGGACGCGTCGCGCCCGACCCCACCTTGGCCTCGACGTAGCCCGCCAGCGCCGCCAAGTCGTTGGCCGGACTGATGATCACGTCGACCGGCACGCGGACGCCGAACGTGTCGTGCAGCAGGGTCGACAGCGACACCGCCGACAGCGAGTCGCCGCCCAGGTCGCGGAACCGCGCGGAGGGCAGCACGTCCACCGCCAGCAACGCGCGCACGGCCCGTTGGACGGTCTCCACCACCGGGCGGTCGCGGCCGGTGCGGGCAACGTCGAGCAGCTCCTGAGCCTCGCGGTCCGCGATCTCGGCGTAGAGCTCTTCCAGGCGCGGGCCGTAGCGTTCTACCAGCTTGGGGGACAACAACTTGCGCTGGTCCGACAGGAGACCGTTGGCCTGGCTGAACGGTTCGGGCTCGACCAGCAGGCCGCGCGGGACCTCGTACGACTGGAGCCCTTCGGCCCGCGCGATCTCCCGGAACGACTCGGCCAGCAGCTCCGGCAGGCCCTCCCGCCCCAACGCCTCCGCGGTGGGCACGACGACCGCGACCAGGTGGGAGCGCTCACTGTTGCCGTACAGGAAGATCTGCTGCACGAGCGGACTGGCGGCGAACACCGACTCCAGCCGGGCCAGCGCCACGAACTCGCCCTGCGACAGCTTCAGCACGCTCTTGAGCCGGTCCACCACGGTGATGCGGCGCGGCCCGAGCTCCGCGACGATGTCGCCGGTCCGGTAGAAGCCGTCCTCGTCGAAGAGCTCCGCCGTCAGCTCGGGTTGCCGGTAGTAGCCGGGACTCCAGTCCGCCTTGACCCGCAGCTCTCCGCGCGGATGCGGGGTGTCGGTGCGGAAGTAGCCCAGCTCCGGCACGTCGACGATCTTGTAGTCGAGCACCGGCGGGTCCATCAACATCCCGTTGACCGCCATGCCCGCGACCTCGGTCGAGCCGTACATGTCGAACAGCGGCACGTCGAGCAACGACTCGACGAACGACGTCAGCGCGGCCGAGAGCGGCGCGGAACCACAGGTGGCGAACACGATCCGCCCGCCCAGCAGGTCGGTGCGCAGCCGCGTCAACGCCGTGGCGGAGTCGGTGCGCTCCAGCTCGCTCTGGTACCGCTGGTGCAGCATCTCGCACACGCGCGGCACCAGCGACACCTCGGTCGGCCGCACCAGCGCGATGTCCTCGAAGAACGTCGACAGGTCGCTCCCGGCCGTGAAGCAGTTCATCCCGCCGCGCGCCAGGCCGTTCATCAGCGTGTAGTGGCCGCCGATGTGGCTCAGCGGCGCGTAGTTGAAGCTCACCAGGCCGTCCCGCTTCGCCCGGTCCTCCCACACGACCGTGGCGAGCCGCTCGGTGTAGATCGCGCCCTTGGGCGTGCCGGTGCTGCCGGACGTGTACAGGAGCATCGCCAACGGGTCCTCGCCGTCGGCCGCGAGGTGCGGAGCGACCTCGGGCAGTGCGGCCCCGCGCTCCACGACCTCTTCCAGCGCAACGACTTCCACACCCAGGTCGGCGCAGGCGGCGAACCGCGCGGCATGATCGGAGTCGCGCGGGTGGTAGTCGAACACCAGCAGCCGCCGCACCGAAGGCGTGCGCCACACCAGTTCCCGGGCCACGTCCAGCCGTTCGACGCTCGCACACACCAGCACCGGCTCGGTCTCGGCGGCGATCGAGGCCAACACGTCCACCGACGCCCCGGTCTGCAGCGGCACGCTGACCGCGCCCAGATACCCGCACACCAATCCGAGCGTCGCGTAGTCGGCGCTGGTGAACCCGAGCAGCGCCACCCGATCCCCGGCGACGACGGGCCACTCGGCCGCCACGGCGCGAACCCGGCCCCACAACTCGGTGTAGCTGATCGTCTCGTAGCGGGGGAGTAGCCGGGACGTCACCCGCCCGGTCGCCGGATCCGGCACGAACTCCCGCGCGCGCTCACCCAGAGCGGGCCGGTCGCCGAAGCGTTCGAAGACGTCCGCCATTACCTGCGCAAGTCGCAATGTTGTCTCCGCGTGAGAACACCTTCGGTAATCCTGCACGGTAACAGCAGCTCAGAGGCAGTCACGCCGATCGAGACGCGGTTTAGGCTTTTTGATAAACGTCGTTGCGACGAAATCGAGCCGTGCTCAGCGCAGCATGTCGGCGACCAGGAACGCCAGCTCGAGCGCCTGACCGGTGTTGAGCCGAGGGTCGCAGGGCGAGGTGTAGTTGCGGTGCAGGTCCTCGAACGCGAGACCGCCGCCGACGCACTCGGTGACGTCCTCGCCAGTGAGTTCCACGTGCAGGCCGCCCGCGTGCGTCCCGAGCGCCCGGTGCACCTCCAGGAACCCGGCGATCTCGGCGAGCACGTCCTCGAACCGCCGCGTCTTGTGCCGGCTCGGCGCCTGGAACGTGTTGCCGTGCATGGGATCGCTCACCCAGCACACGGACGCGCCCGAGGCGTTGACCTTCTCCACCAGCTCCGGCAGCAGGTCCCTCACCCGGCGGGCACCGAGGCGCACCACGAACGTCAGCCTGCCGGGCGTGCGGTCGGGGTCGAGCCGGTCGATCAACGCCAGCGCGTGCTCCGCCGTCGCGGTCGGCCCGAGCTTCACCGCGATCGGGTTCGCGATCGACGCGAAGTAGGCGACGTGCGCGCCGTCGAGCTGCCGGGTGCGATCACCGATCCACAGCAGGTGCCCGCTGCCCGCGTACCGCCTGCCGGTGCGCGGATCACGCCGGGTCAGCGCCTCCTCGTAGTCGAGCAGCAAACCCTCGTGGCTCACGAACATCCCGCCGCGCAGAACGTCCACTGTGTACTTGGACGCGTCGTACACGCGCCGCAACCGCTCCGGGTCGGGCCGCCGTTCGGCCTCGCTGAACCCACTGCCGTTCACCGCGTCACCCCGGTACACCGGCAGCGTGCGCTCGTCGACGGTCTCGGTCGGCCACGACCGCGGCTTGGCGTACTGACCGGCGATCCGGCCCACCGTCACGACCGGGAGCCCGAGGATCGCGGCCATCTTCCGCAGCAGCCCGAGCTTGCGTTCGATCGCGGGCACGGACACGTCGTCGAGCCGTTCGGCGCAGTCACCGCCCTGCAGCAGGAAAGCCCTGCCCGCGGCGACCCGTGCCAGGTCGGAGGTGAGCGCGTCGCACTCTTCAGGAGTGACGAGTGGAGGCAGGGCCGCGAGACCCGCCACCACCTCGCCGAGTCGTGCCTCGTCCGGCCACGGCGGCCGCTGCCGGGCGACGAGCGTCCGCCAGTCCGGGATCGTTTCGACCGTGCCGTCGCTCATGGGTCCTCACGTCTTGACGAGGTCGTGGCTGATGCCCAGGTCGTCGAGCAGGAGTTGCAACGGCCCGGTGTCCCGCTTCGGCACCGGCCGCGCCGCCGCCCACTCGCGCAGTTGGTCGGTGCCGATCTCGAACCCGCCCTGCGCCGCCACCGTCACCCACGGCTCCAGGTCGGCCGACCGGAACGCCGTCAGCCCGTCCACGAGCGCCTCGCGGAACATCTGCTTCTGCGTGCCGTCGAGACTGCGGTAGAGCGACCCGCACAACTCGCGGAACACCACCGCGTGCCCGCTCTCGTCCCGCCGGTGCATGTCGGTGGTGATCCGGTTCATCGGCTGGATGTCCTGCGCCGTCGACAACGTCGAGAGGAACCCGCTGATCGTCGTCTCCGCCGCCAGCGAGAACGCGATGTCGACGACGTCACGATCGAACCCGGACAGCCCGGCCCGCGCCGCTTCCCGCCCCTGCACCACCGACCAGACTCCCGGTGAGAACCGCACGTCGGCCATGTCCCGCCTCCGCCGCGTCACGCCGACAGCGTTGTGGCACATCAGAATGTGGTAGTGCTCGTCGATGATCGTCTGGTGCAGCGCGTCCACGGCGACGTCGTCCCGGCGCACCGGGATCCGTTCCTGGAGCATCAACCGGCACGCGGGCAGGATGATCTCGTCCTCGATGGCCGCAGTCTTGGCGTTGTAGGCGATCCACGCGGCGGACAGGATCCGCTCGCGGGCGTCGCGGTCGAGCTTCTCCGCACCGGGCAACGCGAGCACCGGCACGAGGTGTTCGGGGAAGTCCGGCAGGCTTGGGTCGAAGTGCCCGTCCAGGTCGAGCTCGTCCTTCTTGACGGCCACCCGCTTGCCCCAGCGCTCGGTCAACTGGACCAGCAGGTCGCGCTCGAAGTCAGCGGACATCGGGTGGAACCTCCTTCACGAGATCGGCACGGAGACGAGTGCTTCGAGACGGTCCTGCCACTGCCGCGCCAGTGCCAGGTCCGGTTCGCCGCCGAGGCCCGCGGTCACCGGCCTGATGCCGTGCAGGGCGTTGACCGTCCACACGGGAACGTCCGCGAGATCGGCGGGGGTGGCGAGTTCTTCCGCGACCGGGCCGAGCAGGGCGCGGGTCACGCCGGGCAGCACAGCGTCCAGAGGCGGTCCGCAGAGCGTGTCGCCGCGCCACCAGACGATGCTCGTCGTGGAACCTTCGAGCACGTGTCCCTCCGAGGACAGCAGGAGCGCCTCGTCCGCGTCGGCTGCGATGGCGGAGGCGCGGAGGGCGGCCAGGTGGTCGAGGTCGGGGCCTTTGACCGTCGGCCGGGTGCGGCGGTCGGGGCCCGAGTTCCACAGCCGGACGGTCGTCGTGCGCGGGGGAGCGGGACGCAGCCACAACCGCAGGCGTGAATCGACGAGTTCGACACGGGGAAACCAACGGCCGCTGGTGGGCAGGGCCTCGGTCACGGCGTGCAGGAACGCGTCGGTCCGGATCGCGAACCGCGAACACGCGTCGGTGAAACGCCGGGCGTGCAGGTCGAACCCCCGCACCCGCCCTTCCTCCACCAGCCACGAGTCGATGACCCGCACCACCCCGGAGTCGTCGGCGTCCGACCACCCGTCATCCCACCACCGTCGGCTCATCGCGGCGGACCACCCACGTCCGACACGGCCGGCGCCCGCCACGCCCGCAACGACGCCGCCGCCTTGAGCAGCATCTCCTCGTACTCCTCCTGGGCCTCCGACCCGAGCACGATCGCCCCACCCGCGCCGATCGACAGCCGGTCACCGACCCGGACGGCCGTGCGGATCACGATGTTCAGGTCCGTGCCGCCGGACAGCCCGAAGTACCCCAGAGTCCCCGAGTACACACCACGGGCCTCGGTCTCCAGGCCGTCGATGATCTCCATCGTCCGCAGCTTCGGCGCACCCGTCATCGAGCCACCGGGGAAGCACTGCCGGACGCAGTCCATCGCGCTGACGTCGTCCTTGAGCCGTCCGTGCACAGTGGACACCAGCTGGTGCACGGTCTGGTAGCTCTCGACGGCGAGGTACGGGTCGACGTCGATGCTGCCCACCTCGCACACCCGGCCGAGGTCGTTGCGCAGCAGGTCGACGATCATCAGGTTCTCGGCCTGCGTCTTCGCGCTCGACGCCAGCGTGGCCGCGATCTCCGCGTCCCGCACCGGGTCGGCGTCGCGGGGAGCCGTGCCCTTGATCGGCTTGCTGGTCACCGAGCGGTCCCGCTCGATGCGCAGGAACCGTTCCGGCGACGAGCAGAACACCGACACGTCGCCCAGGCGCAGCAACGCCGCGTACGGGGCCGGGTTGGCTCGCCGCAGCCTGAGGTAGAAGTCCGTGTCGTCGTCGCGGAACGGCAGGTGCAGCTTGTTCGTCAGGCAGATCTCGTAGCTCTCGCCCAGCCGGAGCTGCCGCTGGCACTCCTCGATATCGGCCAGGTACTGGTCCCGATCGCGGACGAGGAACTCCTCGGCGTCCACCGGCGCACCGGACACAGCGACAGGCTCGTCGGCCGGAAGCAGTCCACTGAGGACGGCCGCCGTCCGATCCACCCACGCCTGAGCGTCGTCCTTGCCGTCAACGTCGTGCACGGCCACCAGGTAGGTGAGCCCCTCCTGGTGGTCGACCGCGACGATCCGGTCGGCGAACAGCCAGGCCGCGTCCGGTGTCTCGGCCCGGTGCCGGACCGGAGCGCCGCACTCGGCCCGCAGCTCGTAGCCGAAGTAGCCGACGTACCCGCCGGTCAGGTCGAACGGCAGCGACGTCGGAGGAATCCGCCGCTCACGCAGCCGTTGCTCGAGGAAGTCGAACACGCTGCCCGGTACCTCGCGGGCCCCGTCGCGGTCGCGCACCGACACGACCCCGCTGCCGGTGCGGTAGGTCACGACCTCGCTGAGCGGCCCGGAGGTGTCGCCCAGGAACGAGAACCGCGACAGCCCGCGCTCGACCCGGCTGCTGTCGAGCCAGAAGCAGTGCTCGCTGTCGCCGAACAGCGACAGGAAGATCGACTCGGCGTCGGCGACCGGAACCACCGCGCTGACCAGGCCCAGCTCGGCGGCCGGGGCGAGGTCCAGCGGGGGAGTCTGAGCCTGCCGGGTCAGCTCGGCGAAGTTGCGCAGGATCTCCCGGCCGTACCCGGACGCCACCGACTCGGGGTGGAACTGCACACCCCACTGCGGCCGGTCCCGGTGCCGCAACGCCATCAGCACCCCGTCGTCCGCCCACGCGATCGGCACGAGCTCGGCGGGCAGAGGTTCCTGCACGCTCAAGGAGTGGTACCGCACCGCCACGAACTCCTGCGGCACGCCCGCGAACAGCGGATCGCCCTCGTGCGAGACCTTGGCGAGGTGCCCGTGCCGGGGTTCGGGCGCGGCGGCCACGGTGGCGCCCGCCAGGTGCCCGATGATCTGGTGCCCGAGGCACACCCCGAGCACCGGCAACGTCGTGCGCCGCAACAGTTCCCCGACGAGACCGATGTCGCGCGAGTTCTGCGGGCGACCGGGGCCGGGGGACACGACGACGTTGTCGAAGTCCTCCAGCCTCAGGTCCAGCAACGCCGGGTCGTCGTTGACCACGACCGTCGGCTCGCAGCCGTTGATCTCGGCGATCAGCTGGAACAGGTTGAAGGTGTAGGAGTCGTAGTTGTCCACCAGGAGTGTTCGCGTCATGGGCCGGCCAAGGTCTTCCGCAGAGTCTGGACGTCGTCCGGCGCCAGCGTGATCCCGAAGATCTCCTCGATGACGGCCAGCGCCTCGGCCCCGTCGAGTTCGCGGGACGAGGTCTCGCCCGCCCGGATCTCCAGCAACGTGGTGCCGGCCAGCAGGTGCCGGACCTTCGCCCGCGTGCGCTGCAGGATCATCCGGTGGTTGAACGGCGACCGCGGGTGCGTGAGGCAGAAGTGGTTCAGCAGCTCGAAGTCCGACGGGTACCGCGCATCCGTGGTGAAGCCGTACAGCTCCGCCGGCCCTTCCGGACGCAGGAACCGCAGCACGAACTCGCCGGAGGACTCGCGGGCCACCTCGAACGAGAAGTCCCCGTCCAGCCGCGCGCCCTCCGCGAGCAGGATCGGCTCGTGCAGCCCGTGCGCACCGAAACTCACGTCGTGGAGCCAGGTTTCGCCCTCGACCTGCACGGCCAGAGCGACGTGCAGCGCGGGCCCGAACGGGTTGCCGGTGCGGATCCGGGTCCGCCCGGCGAACGCGGTGAACGTGAACCCGATGCGGTCCAGCACGGCCGCCATCAGCACGACCTGCTCCAGGCACCAGCCGCCGCGACCCTGCCGCACGATCTTGTCCTGGACGCGGGCGATGTCCAGCGGCACCTCGGTCCGCCCGAGCAGCGCGTCGAGGTTGTCGAACGGGATCGCGTCCACGTGCGCGGTGTGCAGGCCCCGCAACGTCGTGAGGTCGGCGGCCACCTCACCGTCAAACCCAACGCGCGCAAGGTATGCGTCGAGGTCGACACCCTCGCCCTGCCAATGGCCCGTCACGTCAGCTGCCCGGCGATCAGGGCGGCGAGCACGAGCCAGCCGTAGTTCGTGTTGGCGCAGAACGTGTCCCAGCACGCCTTCGGGTCGTCGAGGTCCACCCGCTTGATCAGGTAGCCCAGGTACGCCGCGGCGAGCACGACGACCACGTAGAACGCCCACCCGATCGTCGTCAGCGACGCCGCCCAGATCACGCCCGTGAGGCTGAGCAGGCCGAAGAACGCGAGCCACATCTTGGTGGAGTTGCCGAACAGCAGCGCCGACGACTTGACCCCGATCTTGCGGTCGTACTCCTTGTCCTGGTGGGAGTAGATCGCGTCGTGGATCATCGTCCAGAACGTCCCGGCCGCGTACAGGCCGTACACCTGCGGCGGGTAGTCGGCGTTGCCGGTCGCCGCCGTCCAGCCGACGAACACGTACGTGCTCATCACCAGCCCGAGGAACGCCGACGGCCAGACGAAGAACCGCTTCATGAACGGGTAGGCGACGATCAACGGGTAGGTGGCCAGCGCGACCAGCACCGTCTCCCAGTTCGCCACCGCCAGCACCAGCAACGCGGCCCCGGCCTGCGCGGCGGCCCAGAGCACGCCGTTGCGGACGCTGATCGTGCCCGCCGCGACCGGCCTGCCGACGGTGCGGGCGACCCGCCGGTCGATCTCCACGTCGGTCACGTCGTTGCTGGCGCAGGCGAAACCCCGGATCAGCACGGCCGCGATGGCGACCGCCACCACCGCGATCAGGTCCGACGAGTCCTGGAAGGCGAAGACGGTGGCCCACAGACCGGGCAACAGGTACAGCATGTACCCCGTCGGCCTGTCCAGCCGCATCAGCAGCAGGTACGAGCGGATCGAGTCCGGGCTCTTCGTGACGACGCCCGCGGATATCTTGTGCAGCATCAGTTCCCCATCACCAGGTCACCGGGAGTTCGAACAGACCGCCGATCAACGTCTCGTGCCGCAACCTCAGCTCGTCCACACCGACGGCCAGGCGCAAGGACGGGAACCGCGTGACGAGCTGGGTGAGCACCACCTGCAACTGCATCCGCGCCAACGCCGCGCCCACGCAGTGGTGCGCCCCGTACCCGAACGCGAGGCTGCCGGAGGTGTCGCGCGCGATGTCGACCCGGCCCGCGTCGGCGAACACCGACTCGTCGTGGTTGGCCGCGATGACGTTCAGCATCACGAAGTCGCCGGCGGAGATCCGCACGCCGTCGATCTCGAAGTCCGTCACCGCCCACCGGGGCATGCCGCCGTTGTGCGGGTTCGGCATCGACCGCCGCAGAGTCTCTTCCACCGCGGCGGGAACGAGGTCGGGGTCGTCCACCAGCGCCTGCCACTGACCGGGTTCGGACAGCAACAGCGACACGCACGTGCCGATCCGCGCGACCGTGGTCTCGTAGCCGCCGAACAGCAGCAACGCCGTCAGCCCGAGCACCTCGTCGTCGGTGATCCCGTCGGCCGCGCAGAGCCGGGAAATGGCGTCGTCGCCGGGGTTCTGGCGTTTGTCCGCGACGAGTTGCTTGCAGTAGCCGAACAACCCGCCGAGGCCCTGCTTGGACTTCACCGGGTCGCCGACGTTCGCGGCGTCCTGCGTCCAGACGCCGAACCGGTCCTTGTCCTCCGGAGGCACGCCCAGCCACTCGCACATCACCTGGATCGGCAACGACAAGGCCACGGCTTCGCGCAGGTCGACCGGAGGCCGTTGCGCGGCAAGGGAGTCCAGCAGCTGACCGGTCTGCTTCTCCACGTACGGGCGGAGTTCCGCCATCCGTTCGGCGGAGAAGTGCGGTTCCAGCAACGCGCGCATCCGGGCGTGGTCGGTGGCGAACCCGCCGAGCAGGCTCGCGAGCAACGCCGCCCCGCCGTCCGCTGCCGCAGGGTCGGGGTTGTTGCGGCTCAGCCGCTCGCCGTCGTCCAGCAACCGCCGCACGTCGGCGTGCCCGGTGACCAGCCACCCTTCACCGCCCGTGGGCGTGCGCACCCGGTGGACCGAGCCCTGGGACTGGAGCGCGCGCACACCGGGCGCGAGCTCCAGCACGTTCTCCTGCTCGAGAGGCAGTTGAACCGGGGTACTCACTGACGACCTCCGGGGATCAAGCCGTGCGGCGGACGATGCGGTGGAACAGGGAGGTCAGCTCGGCGGTCGCGGCAGACGTCAGCCCGGCCCGGCCGAGGTGCTCCAGGGCTGCGTCGAGGTGGCCGCGGGACCGCTTGTCGGCCGTGTCCCGGCCACCGGTCTCCTCGGTGAGGTCGGCCATCTCCTGCAGGTGCGCCGCAGAGGTGCCGCCGGAGTCCCACAGTTCGCGCAGCCGTGCGCTCGCCGGGCTCTCGGAGGCCATCGCCGCCAGCACGGGGAAGGTCGGGTTGCGGCGTTCGACGTCGCCCCGGACAGGCTTGCCGGTCACCGCCTGGTCGCCCCAGATGTCCTCGACGTCGTTGGAGATCTGGAACGCGAGGCCGAGGTGCCGGCCCGCGCCGCGCAACGCCGTCACGACGTGATCTGCTTTGCCCGCACGCAATGCGGGCGTCACGAGAGCGCACTCCAGCAGCGCGGACGTCTTCTCCTCGACGATCCGGTCGTACTCGGCGAGTCCGGTGTCCGGGCCCAGCCGCACGGTGAGTTCCCGGGACTGGCCCGCGAGCACGAGCCGGGTGGCCTCGGCGAACGCGCCGGCGATCTCCGCACGGCCGGCGCCGGGGTCGTTGACGACGATCTCGATGCTGAGGTTCTGCGCCGCGTCCCCGGCGAGGATCGCGAGGCCGGCGCCGAACACCTTCCACGCGGCCGGGCGGCCCCGCCGCAGGTCGTCGGCGTCGATGATGTCGTCGTGGATCAGGGTGGAGTTGTGCAGCAACTCCAACGCCGCGGCGGGCAGCAGCACGTCCTCGGCCCGCAGCCCGAGACCTTCCGCCGTCACCGTCATCAACGCGGCGCGGGTCATCTTGCCGCTGGCCGCGCTGATCGGCTCACCGCGTTCGTCGATCAGACCGAGGTGATAGGCGCAGACCCGCGCCAGGGTCGGTTCCAGCGCGGAGACCTGCTGCCGCACGACGGGCAGCACCTCGGACCGCACGGTCCTCGGCGACGCGAGCCCGGTCACCGACGTGTCGAGTGTGCTCATCGGGATTCTCCGCACCTGACGTTCGCGAATTGAAACCGAAATAATTCGGGCAGCAGTTCCTCTCAGCATCCTGCGGGACCCCTCTCGTTCGTGTCAACGACGCCCTCACGCCCTCCTGCGACTTTGGGAAAAACCCCAATCCGGGCGGCAGTTCACCCGGATGGCACTAATCTGGGGATTGGTGGCTGCTGGGTGGCGCCGGGCGGTGCTGGTCAGCGCCGGGGAATGGTGCCCCGAGAGCTGGAGACGTTAAATGGCTGTATCGGCCGATTCTGGGAAATTGCGCGAAGGCAGGCCGTTCGACCCGTACGGCGAACACCGCGACGACCCGTACTCATTCCTGGCCGGCATCGGGGACGACGAGCCGGTGTTCTACGCCCCTTTGCTCGACGCGTGGTGCGTGACCCGGCGCGAGGACATGCTCGCCGTGCTGAAGGACGACGGCGGTTTCTCCGCGCGCGACCACAACCCGCGGCCCAAGGTCGCGCTGCCCGACGACGTGGCGAAGATGTTCAAGACCTGGCGCGGCGCCGGTGCCGTGGCCGTCGGCTCGCTCGACCCGCCCGAGCACACCCGCATCCGCGAGGTCCTCAACACCGGGTTCACCCCGGCGCGGGTCAGGGCGTTCGAGCCGACCATGCGCGAGATCGCCGCCGACCTGGCACAACGGGCCGCGAAGGACGAGGAGTTCGACTTCATCGCCGCGTTCGCCGTCCCGTACGCGCTGGAGGTGATGTGCCGGCGGCTCGGCATCCCCGAGGAGTACTACGACCGCTGCCGGCTGTGGTCCGAGCAGCGCATCGAACTCATGATGCTCCAGCAGGACACCGACCCCGACCTGCTGCGCGAGCACGCCCAGGGGTTGATGGAGTTCGGCGCGTTCGCCCGCGCGATCGCGCAGGACCGGCTCGCCTCACCGCAGGACGACCTGATCAGCGAGCTGCTGCACGACGGCAAGGCGGGCACCACGCTGACCGCCGCCGAGGTCGCCGTGCAGATCCCGACGCTGATCTTCGCGGGCCACATGACCTGCGCCGAGGCGTTGGGCACGATCTTCTACCAGCAGCTGCTGACGCCGGACGGCTGGCAGTCCGTCGTCGACGGCACGGTCGCGACGCGCGAACTCGTCGAGGAGGGGCTGCGGTTCGACAGCCCGCTGGCCGGCATGTACCGCACGGCGACGAGGGACGTCGTCGTCGGTGACGTGCCCCTGGCCGAGGGCAGCCGGTTGCTGCTGCTCTACGGCGCCGCCGGACGCGACAGCCGCGCGCACGCGTGCCCCGCCGCGTTCGCCCCGAACACGAAGTCCTCCTCGCACCTCGCGTTCGGGCACGGCATCCACTTCTGCCTCGGCGCCGGGTTCGCCCGCGCCGAACTGGAGGTCGCGGTGCAGGCCGTCGCCGCCCGGATGCCCGGCCTGACGCTGGTGCCGGGCCAGGCACCGAAGCACCGCCCGGTGTTCCCGCTGCGGGCGCTGTCCGAGCTGCGCGTACGGCACTGACAGGCACGAAGGAGCCCCCGGCCAGAACCATTGGCCGGGGGCTCAGTCGCGTCTAGGCGCGGGTCGCGGTCAGGAACACGTAACCCTGCTCCGGGGTGACTGCCGACAGCCGCATGAAGTCGAGCAACGACTGGGCCTGCACCTCGCCGACCAGGGCGTTCAGCTCGTCCCGCCGGGTCTGCACGGCCTCGGCCATGACCGTGAGCGTGCGGTTGCAGTGCGCCGTCAGGTCGCGGAGTTCCACGTCGACGAACCCGGTGGCGGCCAGCGCCTCCCGGTACTCCTCGATCGTGCCGAGCGAGTTCACCGCGTAGTTCGCGCTGATGTGGTCGAGAACCTCGCGGCCCTGCGGGCTCACCGGGCCGCGTTCGATGACGTCGGCGATCGCGAGCCGTCCGCCGGGACGCACGACGCGGGAGATCTCCGACAGCACCTGGGCGCGGTCGGGCATGTGCCACATCGACTCGAACGCCCAGGCGGAGTCGAACGAGTCGTCCGGGAACGGCATGTCCATCGCGTCGATGAACTGGAACGTCGCCCGGTCCGCGAGCCCGGCGCCGACCGCGAGCGCGTTGGCCCGCGCCACCTGGACGTGGCTGACGGAGATGCCCACGACGTCCACGCCCGACCTCCGGACCAGGCGCAACGCGGGGTGGCCGATGCCGCAGCCCACGTCGAGCACGCGCTGGCCCGCCCGCCAGCGCAGCCCGTCGATCATCATGTCGGTGAGGCGGTCGGTGGCCGCCTCGATCGAGGCCTGGTCGGCGTCGTCGTCCCAGTAGCCGTAGTGGTGGTTGGGGCCCCACGCGGCATCGTAGATCTGACCGATCCCGTCGTAGACGTCCGCGACGTCGCCGGGAGCAGGGGACTGGCCGAGCGTCATGGAGAAACTCCGCATCGTTCTTGAAAGGGCGGGAAAAGAGCGGGCGCTCGGCTGGAGTCCAGCCGAGCGCCCGCGTGCACTGCGTGGTGACCGCGTGGGTCACTTCTTCTCGAAGCGCAGGAAACCCAGCTTCAGGCCGCCCGCCTTCCACTCGGCGCCCAGCGCCCTGTTCGCGAGCAGGGAGATCCGCATCTGCCTGCGTTCCACCGCGGAGAGACCGTGGTCGTGGTCGAGTCCCGCCTGCGTCCAGGCGGCGCTCTCGTCCCAGAACGGCGCGGTCTCCGCCGTCGCGTCCACGTCGTCGACCAGTTCGAACCCGGCGGCGTTCGCGGCTTCCTCGTACTCGCGGACGGTCACCGGCTTGCAGTAGAAGTACTCGGCCCACACGTCCGCGCCGTGCGGGCGCGTCGTGAAGACCTCCTCGACGCACACGCTCGCACCCGGCCTGAGCACGTGCGCCAGGCGTTCGAACCACTGCGGGCGGTTGAAGTACCCGCTGCTCTCGATCGCCACCGCCGCGTCGTACGGGCCGTCGTCGACGGTGAGCTTGTTCGCGTCGCAGATCAGCGCCTTGACCTTGCCGTCGAGCCCGCACTCGCGCGCGAACCCCTCGACGATCGGAGCGTGCTCCGGCGCGTTCGTCACCGACGTGACCTCGGCGCCGTACTCCTGGGCCCAGAACAGCGACCCGCCGCCGAGACCGCAGCCGACGTCGAGGACCTTGCCCGACAGGCGGTGCTCGGCGCCCCAGATCTTGGCCCCGTACCGCAGCAGACCTTCCTGGTGCAGCCGGATGCTCGCGCGGATGTCGTCCGCCGTCGCGTTCGCGGGGTAGCTCGGCACCTCGGAACCCGGGTAGTAGCCCACGTGGTAGTGGATCCGGGGGCCGGGCCCGTATTTGCGAACGAGTTTGGCGGTTTTGTCGTCGTAATACTGGCCGACGACCCGGACCTCGTCCTGAGGGTCCAGTGCTGCCAGAGGTGAACTTGCAAGATTTGACACGGTCACTTCTCCAGGGCTCGGATTTCTCGCAAGCAGCGACTCGTTCTAAATTCGTTGCCGCCTCACGATCCGGAATCCTGATTCGCCCCGAAATATGGGTGGCGGCCATCGGATTCCATCCTGGGGTGGCACACAGGGCCGTGTCAACGACGCGGAGGGCGCTCGTTCGACTTTGGGAAAAACCCCAAAGGGCGCGGCGAATAGCGCTGTCTGCACTAATCTCCGGATTGGTGGCTGCCGGGTCTTCGCGCGGAACGGAGTGAGGCAAATGAGCGGTGACAAGCAGATCGTGCTGGCCGAGCCGCGGAGTCTGTGCGCCGGGGTGCGCCGGGCGATCGCCATCATCGACCTCGCGCTGGAACGGCACGGCGCACCGATCTACGTCCGCAAGGAGATCGTGCACAACCACTACGTCGTGCGCGAGTTCCAACAACGCGGTGTGCGCTTCGTCGACTCCGAAGAAGAAGTGCCCGAGGGCGCGGTGTGCGTGTTCTCCGCGCACGGAGTTTCGCCTCAGGTGCGGGAGAACGCGGCGGCGCGCGGACTGGACGTGCTCGACGCGACCTGTCCGCTGGTGGCCAAGGTGCACCAGGAGGCCCGCCGGTTCGCCCGCGACGGACGCACGGTGCTGCTCGTCGGCCACGCGGACCACGAGGAGGTCGAGGGCACGTTCGGGCACGCCCCCGACCAGACGATCATCGTCGAGTCCGTCGCCGACGCCGAGGCGCTCGACCTGCCGGCCGACGCGCCGGTGGCGTTGCTGACCCAGACCACGCTCTCGGTGGACGACACCAGGGACATCATCGCCGTGCTGGAACGCAGGTTCACCGATCTGCGCGGGCCCGGCACCGACGACATCTGCTACGCGAGCCAGAACCGTCAGGACGCCATCAGGGCGATCGTGAACGACTGCGACCTCGTGCTGGTGGTGGGCTCCACCAACTCCAGCAACTCGATCCGGATGGTCGAGGTGGCGCGCAGGCACGGCGGGCGGGCCGAACTCGTGCCGGACGTGACGCACTTCGACACCGCGTGGCTCGACGGCGTGCGGACCGTCGGCGTGAGCGCCGGGGCGAGCGCGCCCGAGATCCTCGTCGACGAGGTCGTCGCGAAGCTCGCCTCGCTCGGGTACGGGGACGTGGCCGTGCACCGGGTGGCGACCGAGGACGTCGTGTTCACCCCGCCCGCACGACTCACCGGCGTGCCCGACGCGCGCTGACCGACCGTGAGGAGCTGTTCGACATGGCGCTGCTGGACACCGTGCGCGACCCGGCCCGGCTGCGGGAGCTGACCGCGGCGCAACTCCGCGACCTGGCGGAGGAGATCCGCGCGTTCCTGATCGACCGCGTCTGCGCGAGCGGGGGACACCTCGGGCCCAACCTCGGCGTGGTCGAGCTGACCATCGCGCTGCACACGGTCTTCGAGTCCCCGCGCGACCGGCTGCTGTGGGACACCGGGCACCAGTCGTACGTGCACAAGATCCTCACCGGGCGGCAGGCCGGGTTCGACCGGCTGCGCAAGTCCGGTGGCGTCTCGGGTTATCCGAGCCGGGACGAGTCCGAGCACGACCTCGTGGAGAACTCCCACGCGTCCACCGCACTGTCCTATGCGGACGGTCTGGCCCGTGCGGACGCCCACCTGGGACGCCGTGACCGCGCGACCGTCGCGATCATCGGCGACGGCGCCATGACCGGTGGCATGGCGTGGGAGGCGCTCAACAACATCGCGGGTGGGCCCGACCGGCCGTTGGTCATCGTGCTCAACGACAACGGTCGTTCCTACGCGCCCACGGTCGGTGGTCTCGCCGAGCACCTCGCCGACCTGCGTTCCGGGCACGGGGCGACCCTGTTCGAACAGCTCGGCCTGCTCTACCTCGGGCCGGTCGACGGGCACGACATCGCCGCCGTCCAGGACGCCCTGCGCCAGGCCGTGGCGTTGGAGGGGCCGGTGGTGGTGCACGTGATCACCGCCAAGGGCAAGGGATACCCGCACACCGAGAGCAACGAGCTGGACCTCGGGCACGCCGTCAAACCGATGGACCCGGCGACCGGGCTGCCGCTCGGGTCGTCCGGCCGGTCGTTCACGGCGGTGTTCGGCGAGAAGCTGGTGGAACTGGCCGAACAACGCGCCGACCTGATGGCGATCACGGCCGCGATGACCGAGCCGACGGGCCTGCTCCCGTTGCAGCGCAAGCATCCCGGCCGGGTGATCGACGTCGGCATCGCCGAGCAGCACGCGGTCACCATGGCCGCCGGGTTGTCGCTGGGCGGGGTGCACCCGGTCGTGGCGATCTACTCGACGTTCGTGAACCGCGCGCTGGACCAGCTGCTGATGGACGTCGCGCTGCACCGGCGCCCGGTGACGTTCGTGCTCGACCGCTCCGGCGTGACCGGCGACGACGGGCCGAGCCACAACGGCATGTGGGACCTGTCGGTGCTCCAGGTCGTGCCGGGGCTGCGGATCGCCGCGCCGCGCGACGGCACCCGGCTCGGCGAACTGCTGACCGAAGCCGTGGCGTGGCAGGAAGGTCCGACGCTGGTGCGGTTCCCCAAGGGACCCGTGGGCGACGACGTGCCCGCCGTGGCCGTGTTCAACGGACTGGACGTGCTGCGCCGCACCGGGCCGTCCGACGTGCTGATCGTCTCGATCGGCGCGCTCGCGGGACTCGCGTTGCTGGCCGCCGAGGACCTGGTGGCACAGGGACTCGGGGTGACGGTGGTGGATCCGCGCTGGGTCAACCCGGTCAACCCCGCGCTGGCCGACATCGCCCGCCGGCACCGGCTCGTGATCACCGTGGAGGACAACAGCCGCGCGGGCGGGGTCGGGTCCGCGATCGCGCAGACGTTGCGGGACCACGACGTGCGCACGCCGTTGCGCGAGTTCGGCATCCCGCGCCGGTTCCTGCAGCACGGGTCGAGGGCCGAGGTGCTCGCCGCGTGCGGGCTGACCGCGCAGGACGTCACCAAGGCTGTGACAGGACTGATCACCGATCTGGACGCGCGCGAGCCCGTCGGTTCAGGAGTGGAACTATGACCGTCGCCCTGGGAATGCCCGTGCCGCGCAAGGAAGTGCTCTCGGTGGCCACCCGCCGGACCTCGCGGAAGATCATGGTGGGTCCGGTGGCGGTCGGCGGGGACGCGCCGGTGTCGGTGCAGTCGATGACCACCACGCCGACCGCCGACGTCGACGCCACGTTGCAGCAGATCGCCGAGCTCACGGCGGCGGGCTGCGAGATCGTGCGGGTGGCGGTGCCGTCGGCCGACGACGCGGCCGCGTTGCCCGTGATCGCGCGCAAGTCCGGCATCCCGGTGATCGCCGACATCCACTTCCAGCCCAAGTACGTGTTCGCCGCGATCGACGCAGGCTGCGCGGCGGTGCGGGTGAACCCCGGCAACATCCGCCAGTTCGACGACCAGGTCGGCGCGATCGCCCGTGCGGCCGGGGACGCGGGCGTGCCGATCCGGATCGGCGTGAACGCCGGTTCGCTGGACAAGCGGCTGCTGGCGAAGCACGGGGGAGTCACGCCGGACGCGTTGGTGGAGTCGGCTTTGTGGGAGTGCTCGTTGTTCGAGGAGCACGGCTACACCGATCTGAAGATCTCGGTGAAGCACAACGACCCGGTGGTGATGATCGAGGCGTACCGCAAGCTCGCCGCGCGCTGCGACTACCCGTTGCACCTCGGCGTCACCGAGGCCGGGCCGCGGTTCCAGGGCACGATCAAGTCGTCGGTCGCGTTCGGCGCGCTGCTCGCGGAGGGGATCGGCGACACCATCCGCGTCTCGCTGTCCGCCCCGCCCGTCGAGGAAGTCAAGGTGGGCAACCAGATCCTGGAGTCGCTGGGGTTGCGGCCGCGCGGACTCGACATCGTGTCGTGCCCGTCGTGCGGCCGTGCCCAGGTGGACGTGCACACGCTGGCCGAGCAGGTCACCGCCGCGCTCGAGGGGTTCCCCGTGCCGTTGCGGGTGGCGGTGATGGGGTGCGTGGTGAACGGCCCGGGCGAGGCGCGGGAGGCCGACCTCGGGGTCGCCGCCGGCAACGGCAAGGGGCAGATCTTCGTGAAGGGCGAGGTGATCCGCACGGTCCCGGAGTCGCAGATCGTGGAGACCCTGCTGAACGAGGCGGCCCGCATCGCCGAGGAGATGGGCGTCGACGTCGAGGCCGCCACCTGAGAAGCAGGCTGGGTCAGTCCACGGTTTCCACCGCGACCCGCGGGGGCCACGAGTCCGTGCGCAGGATTTCCAGCACGAACGCCCGCGAGATCAACGCGACCCGGTTCGGTGCCTGGAGCTTGTCGGACAGCACGCGCACGTGGTAGTCGATGGTCTTCGAACTGAGGTACAGCTCCCGCGACAACCGCCCGCTGGAGAACCCGGCCGCGACGCCTTCCAGGATCCTCGCCTGGGTGGAGCTCAGCATCAGACAGCCGACCGGGTCGTGCGGTTCGTGCTTGCGGACGCAGCCCGAGTGGGGTTCGCAGTTCTTCTGCCCGGAGTACATGGCACCCGTCCATTCCCGTACAGCTCTGACCGGAAAGGGGATTCAGTCTTGTGTCCACAGTGGAACAACTTGTGCGGGCGGCGGTGACAACGTTGGCAGCGCGCGACGCGGTGTCGTGCCTGCCAGGTTCGCGGGCCCACCCGTGGCGGGCCCGCGAACCGGAGTGACCGTGTCAGGACGCCGCGGGAGCCGCACCTCCCGCCGGTGTTCGCACCGCGGCCTTCTCCCGCAGGTCGGGCAGGAAGGTCATCACGATCGCGGCGCAGGCCATGAAACCCGCGCACACCAGCAGACCCGCGCCGAAGCCCGACCCGGCCGCCAGCGCGCCCAGCGTGAGTGGCGCGAACGCCGACACGCCACGGCCGATGTTGAAGCAGAAGCCGGCGCCGGTCGTGCGCACCCGCGTCGGGAACAGCTCGCCGAGGTACGCCCCGAAGATGCCCGCGTAGGCCGCGAAGAACGCGAACAGCGGGCCCAGCCACAGCAGCGCCGTCTGGTCGGCCGCCACCACGTACAGCGGCAGGGTGACCGCGACCCCGGCGAGCGACAGGACCAGCGCGTTCTTGCGGCCGATCCGGTCGGCGATGATGCCGAAGACGTTGTAGCCCACGAACATGCCGATGTTGAGCACCGTCAGGAACAACGCGACCGTGGTGGCGGGGATGCCCTTGTCGCCCTGGAGGTAGGTGGGCAGCCACGTGGACGCGCCCCACGCCCCGAACATCGCGAAGCTGGTCACGATCACGCCGAGCGTCGTGCGCCTGCGCAGTTCGGGGGAGAAGATCTCGCTCACCTTCACCGGCGTGGTCTTCTGCTGGGCCCACTCGGCCGACTCGCGGAAGAACAGCCCGACGATCAGCAGCGGGATCACCACGCCGGCGCCGCCGAGGAAGAACAGCAGGCGCCAGTCCGGCAGCAGCGCGCCCGACATCACTGCGGCGACGATGCCGCCGACGGGGAAGGAGCTCAGCACGAACGCGACGGCCCGGCCCCGTTGCGCGGCGGGCCAGGTCTCGACCACGTACGCCGACACCACACCCCACACGCCGCCGAGACCCATGCCCGCGAGGAACCGCAGCGCCACGAACAACGTGAAGGTCGGCACCACCGCGATCGCCGCGGTGAACACGCCGAACACCGCGAGCGACAGCATCAGCGCCCGCTTGCGGCCGTAGTTGTCGGCGAGCCAGCCGACGGTCACGCTGCTCACGCCGATGCCGAGCAACGTGGCCGTGGCGAGCAGGCCGCCCTGCGTGGTCGTGAGTTGCAGATCAGCCCGGATCACGGGGAGTGCGAACGACAGCAGCAGGATCTCCAGCGCGTCGAACATGTACGCGACGAACGAGCCGATGAGCACCACCCACCGGTTGGAACCATTCACGCGAACCAGTCCATTCCTGTCATTGTCCAAAAAGGACGGATACTCGCCTTTGGCCACCGGCGGACTGACAATTCCCCGGCCTCGTCCGACGCTACGAAAGACCTCCGCCGGCGGTCAACCGCAGACCGGCGCACACCGCTAATACTGTGGTCCCGCAGGGGTTCGGGTGCGGTAAGGGCGACAGGACACCGACGGAAGGTACGGGCCAGTTGAGATGCGGCCCGCGCCTTGCTTCGCAAGCGAAACAGTTGCCTTTGCAGACCGGACGGAATTCAAACACACTCCGAGCCGACTCGGGCGCTTCCCGGTCACAATCTCGGGCATTTCGAGTCTTAAGGCAAGTTTAAAACGGGTGGTTGAACGCACTCGCCAGGTCGGCCCTGCTCACCACGCCGAGCTTGCGGTACGAGTTCGTCAGGTGTTTCTCCACCGTCCGCGTGCCCACTGAGAGCGCTTCCGCGATCTCCTGGTTCGACCGGCCCTGAGCGGCCAGCGCGACGACTTTCCGTTCGGTGCGGGTGAGGTCCGCGCGGCGGACGTCCCCGCGCAGGTGCGTGGCCGCCTGCCTGGCCAGACGATGATCTCCGCAGGTGAGCGCGATGTCGTGGCACGCCTGGAGATGCGCGGCGGCGGCCGGCCCGGAGCGTTCCCGCAGGCGCAGTCCCAGTGTCAGGTGGGTGCGGGCGAGTTCTACCCGGTTGGCCGATTGTGAGAGCGCATCCATAGCCGACTGCAACAGGTCCAGGCTCTCGGCGCCGTCGGTCAGTCCGCCGAGCACCCTGCGCGCCCGCCCGATCCCCGCCGGGGCACCCCACTCGAGCGCGCGTTCGAGGTTCTCCTCGGCGAGAATCCTGGCCGCGTCGACGTTCCCGAGCTGCTGGTGCAGCCGGGCCGCCGCCGTGCGCCACGGGAAGAGCACGACGTTGCGCCAGCCCAGCCGGTCCAGCCGCGCGCCCGCGTCGAGCAGCAGCCGCAGGCCACCGGGGGAGTCGCCCCTGGCGGCCGCGTCGGCGCCGCGCACCAGGTCGAGTGCGGCGGCGGTCCCCGGGTTGTCCACTTCGGACGGAACGGCGGCCAGCAGCCGTGCGCACAGCTGCTCGTCCTGGAGCTTGAGCGCCACCGCGGCGAGGTCGAGCAGGGCGTCCTGGCCGACCGGCCCGTCCAGCGCTCGTGCGGTCAGCCGTCGCGCTTCGGCGAGGTCTCCGACGTGGGCCGCCACCAGCCCGTCGGTGACGGCTGCGGGCGGGGAGTCGGCCGCGCACAGGACCTTCACGAGCAGACGCGTCATCTCGGCCGTCGGCGAGCGGGCGAGCAGGTGCTCGGCCAGCGCGGCGATCTCGTGCGCGGGGGTGCGGGCCTGCAACGTCGCCGAGTGCGCGAGCACCGCGAGCAGTTCCCGTTCCGCGTCGCTGTCCGGCCCGACCGCCTTCAGCCTCGCGGTGGCGTCGACGAGCTCGGAGGGATCGGTGTGCCCGGCGTACCGCGCGCGTGCTTCGAGGCGCACCACCAGGTCGGGCTCGCGCACATCCCGCCCGACGTCGTCGAGGACGTCCCGCACGAGGGGCAGCGCGGTGCCGAGTGCCGTGACGGGAATCTTCAGCACAGCTTCAGCTCGCGCGCGCCCCGCCGGCAGCAACTCGACCGCGTAACACAGGTGCTGCAAGGCGAGCAGCGTGTTCGTCCCGCACTCGGCGACCGCGAGGTCGACCAGCGTCGCGGCCCGCCCTGGCCCCACGACGGCCCGCCGCAGGTAGGTGACCGCGTTCGGCCCGGTTCGCGCTGCCTCCCGCAACACCTCGACGGCCCACTCGTCCAGCGGCGCCCCGGAAGCGACGAGATGGTCCGCGACGTGCGCGACCGGCCGTCCCCGCTCGTGCAACAACACGGCGGCCGCCCGATGACAGTCGTCGGCGCTTTCCAAGACGACAGCGTCCGCCACGGCCTGCGCCACGAACTGCGGACGTCCCTGCGCCGTCACGAACCCGAGCGCCCGCAACGTCCGCACCGCCGACCCGCACACGCCCTCGTCCAGCCCGGTCAACGCACTGACCAGCTCGACCTCGGCATGCCGCCCGAGCACAGCCACCGCCCGCGCCACGTCCCGCACCGACTCGGGTTGCCGCCGCATGCACTCAGCCACCCGCCGCGCCGACCACACCACCGACGGCAACGCGGGCAACCGCACTACCGACCCGGGCAACGCACCGGCACCGGGTTCGCCCTCCCTGAGCGCCGCCACCACGAGCGCCCGCGAGGCAAGCCCGATCAACCACCGCACCGACGACGGATCCGCCCACTGCAGATCGTCCACCAGCACGACGACGAACCCGTCCGGCACGGGCCGAAGCTGCTCCACCACCCCGTAGTCCCAGCCGCGCTCAGCGGGATCACCGCTGGCGCGCAGCACGACCACCCCACCGGCCTGCGCGGCAACACCCCGCAGCAGTTCCGACTTCCCCGAGCCCATGGGCCCCCGAACCGTCACGAACGAGCCGACCCCGGCCCGCAGCGCCGTCGCGAGGTGCTCCGCCCCGGCCGCTCTGCCGGACACCACCTCACCCATGAGGAGGCCGATTGAGGTACGACGGGAAGAACCGCTCCACAAACGGCCGCGCACCCTCCCCGACAGGCATCGCGCGCACGACCTCCACGAACCCGAGCGTGTCCTCGACGATCTGCGGAAACCCCCACCGACCGGCCAACTCGCAGGCCTCGCCGATCAACACCTCGGCCCGCTCCACCTCACCGGCGGCCCGGCAACTCATCGCCGCCAGCAACCGCCACGGCAACACCGCGTTGCTGACCACCCCGACGTCCCGCAGCTGCCGCCCGCACTCGACGAACACCGCGGCCGCGCTCGCAGGCTCGGTCACCAGCGCAACCAGCCCGTGCGCGAACAACGTCCACGCCCGCCCAAATCCGTGCCCGCCCTCGACCGCCTCGCGGCCCAGCTCGGGCCCGCCCTCCACGGTCCCGCGGGCCAGCGCGAGGCGTGCCTCCTCCACCATCCCGGCCGCGAGCAGCAGCACCACCTCCAGCACCAGGTGCCGAGCGACGAACAGCGGCGACCAGCTGCGCCGAGGCAGTTCCGCCTCCACCCCGGCCAGATCCTCCGCCGCCTCGACCACCCGCCCCTGCCGCAGCAGCACCGCACACCGCAACAACATCGCCTCGGCGACCGCCACCCGAGCACCGCACCGCCGAGCGTCCACCAGCACGGCCCCGACCCCGGCGAGAGCGCTCTCGTACCGCGCGGCCCAGGACAGCACGTCAGCCGCCACCAGCCGAGGCGTGAACGGCCCAGGCCCACGCACCGCCAGCGCCCGTTCCGCCAGCGCCACCGCCTCGCTGTTCGCGCCACGCGCCAGCAACCAGGCCGTCACCCCTTGGCCGGCAGGGTCTGCCGGCACGGTCGGGTCCCGAGGCACTCCCAGCTCGCCGGGCTCGACGCTCTCCACGTACCAGCAGAGCGCCGTCAACACCGCCCGCTCCTCCGAGCCCACCTCAGGACGTGAGAGCGCACTCTCCAAGGCCCGCCGAGACGCACCGAACCGCTCCCGGCACGCCAGCACGTCCGCCGCCCGCACCCGAGCGCCCGCCACCGAGGCCCCACCCAGGTGCAGCACCGACGCAAGCCGCCGATCCGCAGCCTCCGGTGCCTCGTCGAGCTCGCACAACGCCAGCCGCACCAGAAGATCCGCCCGAGCAGCCTCGGACACCGACTCACGCACCGCCCTGGCCAGCAACCGCGCCGCCACCGCGGGCTGGTCCAACGCCCGCACCGCAGCCTCACGCCGCAACACCGGCAGAGCCCACGCCGTCCCGGTGGGGGGAGCGTCGAGCAGGATCGCGCTCACCCGCGAGAACCCCAGCGCGGCACGATGCGCGAGCACCGCCGCCCGCGCCCGCAACTCGTCACGCTGTTCCCCGCTCATCCCCGCGAGCACGGCACGAGCGACCCCACCGGCCAACTGGTCACCGCTGACCAGGCCGAGGAACTGCGCCCGGGCGAGCACCTGGTCGAGGTCCTCGACCGAAGTGAGCTCCCGGGCCAACGACCGTGAGCCGCACACCGCCAACGCCCGCAACACCTCGAGGTCCCGCGACGGCAGCAGGTGCAGGGTGCGCGCGACCAGGTCCTCGTCGGTGGCGGGCTCGGGCAGCCGGACCACGTACCAGGGTGGCGTGGTGATCGCGCCGTCCTCGGCGACCCCCGCGAGCACCTCCTCGGCCGGCGTGCCGAGCCCGGCGGTGGACAGCACCACCGCGACCGGGAAGCGGTGAATCCTGCGCAGCAACGCCCGCAGCAGTCCGCTGGAGGTCGAGTCCAGCCACTGCGCGTCGTCGAGCACGAGCAAGAGGGGCCCGGCCGTGAGATCCGCGGTGACCAGGCGGTGCACCGAACCGTCCACATCGGACTCGAACGGCGAGGTGCGGGCGGTGACCACGCGGGCACCGGTCATGTGCCGGGCGACGCGCCGCAGCACCGCCGTGCGACCGGATCCCGGCGGCCCGGTCACCTCGAACACGGCACCGCCACCGCGACGCAGACCTCGGTCGAGTTCGGTGACGAGTTCCTGTTCGGTGATCCTCCTGCTCACGCGGGAGTTCGGGCCTGCTGAGGCAGATCGCTGGTCACGGACGTGAGGCTATTGCGAGCTCAGTGACACGTCAACGATGTCAGGTCAGGTGGGCGAGGGCCGTCGACAGCTCACCGCGGCCCTGGACGCCGAGCTTTCGGTAAGCGTTCGTCAGGTGTTTCTCGACGACCCGCACGCCGACCCGCATGTGCTCGGCGATCTCCTGGTTGGACCGACCGGCCAGCGCGAGTTCCACGACCCGTTGCTGCGCCCCGGTGAGAGCGGGACCACTGTCGCGCTGCCGGTCCGCCGTCCGCCGTTCCAGCTGCCACCACGCCCTGGCCAGCTCGAACCGGTTGCCCGCCTCCTCCAGCACTGCCACGGCCTGGCGCAGCATCGTGACACCGGCCTGCCCGCCGGTCATCGAACCGAGGTGGCACAACGCCTTGCCGATCCCGGCCGCCGCACCCCACTCCGTCGCGAGCGCGTGCTGTTCGGCCGCCAGGTCACGGGCCTGGGCGACGTCGCCGAGCCGCCACAGCACCCGTGCCGCCTCCGTCCGCCACCCGAACAGCACGGGGTTGCGCCAGCCGAGGTCCTCCGCCTGGCACCCGGCCTCGCGGAACGAGGCGAGCGCCGCGCGCAGGTCCACGGCCGCCACCCCGGCCGCGCCGCACAGCATCCGGTGCGCCACCGACACCGCCGGTACGTGCGCGCGGTGCTCCAGCAGCGGGACCAGCCGGTGCACGAGCCTGTCGTCCTGCGTGTCGCAAGCGAGCGAGGCGAGCGTCACCAGCACCTCGGGCGCGAGCCACGGGCTGGTGAGAACGCTCTCCGCAAGAGCGCGCGCCGCCGTGATCCGGCCGCTGTGCAGGTGCACCAGCACCTGCTCGGCCTCGACGAGGACTCCTGCGCGTTCGGCCAGCCACCCGGCCGCGAGGTCCACCGCCCCGGCCGCGCACAACGTCGTCACCAGGCTCGCGATCGGCGTGTGGACGTGATCGGAGGCCGCGGGCGTCTCGGCCAGCAGCCGTCGAGCCGCCGCCGCGACGTCGTCCGCCCGCCACACCGACCTGATCGTCGCGCAGTGCAGCCGCGCCGCCCGCACCTCACGGCCGGCGCTCGTCGCGGGGAAGGTCTCGTCGAGCCGGTCGAAGCAGGCCCCGCGCGGGGCCAGGCAATGCGCGTGGTGCGACCGCGCCGAGATCCGCAGCGCGAGGTCCCGCAGCACGTCGTCGTGCGGTGCCGCGCGCAGTTCCTCCTCGACGCCCTCGACGAGTTCCCGCACCGCCGCAGGAGCCTCGGCCAGCGCTCCCGGCACGAACCGGGCGACGATCGCCGCCCGTTCCCGCAGACCGGGCACCGTCCGCGCCGCCATCGCCAGGTGCGCCACGGCCGCCGCGCCGTCGACACCCCGTTCGGCGGTGGCGAGGTCGGTGAGCAACGCCGCCCGCCGCGGGCCCGGCTCCGGCTGTTCGAGCACCGCCCGCCGCAGGTACTCGACCGCGACCTCCGGCGCACCCCGCCGCAACGCCACCTCCGCCGCGAGCCGCAGCACCTCCACGGCCCACCACCCCTGCGCGGACGTGATCGCCAGCAACCGCCCGGCCACGACCTCGGCCGGCGCGCCCGCGTCGTGCAGCAGCCGGACCGCCCCGGCCTGCAACCGCGCACGGTCGGCGGGCGCCATCGTCTCCTCGACCGCCTCCCGCACGACGTCGTGCGTGAACAGGAACGCCCACCGGTCGACGAGCCCGAGCAGGTCCAACGCCCGTACCGCGGTCGCGCACCCGACCTCGTCCACCCCGGCGAGTGCCGCGATCGACCGGGCGTCCGCGTCGTCACCCAGGACCGCCATCGCGTCCAGCACGGCCCGCACCCGCGCCGGTTGTGCCCGCAGACAGGCGACGACCTTCGGCCGCGCGTTCTCGTCGAGGTGCGGAGGCCGCAGCGCCACCACGTGATCGGCCTGCCGGACGACCTCCTCCACCAGCACCGAGTCGGAACCCACGTCGCCGTCGCGCACGCAGACCACCAGCACCGCCCGGATCCGGCCCGCCGCCCGCGCCAGCACCCGCAACGACTCGTCGTCCGCCCACTGCAGGTCGTCCACGCAGATCAGGCCGGCGGCGGCGGGCAGGTCGTCCGCTCCGCCGGTGAGCTGACGGACCACCCCGAACGGGAAGTCCTTCTCCTGCCTCGCCCCCCACGCCCGCAGCGCCGGGAGGCCGAGCCCTTCCGCGAGCCCGCGCGCGTCCTTGAGCACCGCGGAACGCCCGCACCCCAACGGTCCCCGCACCACCACGAGCGACCCGGTGCCGGACCTGAGCGCCGCCGCGATGACGTCGAGCCCGGTCATGCCGTGGTGCGCAGGCTGGTCTCGAGGTCCGCCCGCAACTCCACCCCGAGCTTGCGGTACACGTTGGACAGGTGGCTTTCGACGGTGCGCAGCGTGACGAACAGCTCGCCGGCGATCTCCCGGTTGGTGGCGCCCGCGGCGGCGAGTTCGGCCACCCGCCGTTCCTGCCCGCTCAACGCGTCCGCGGGTCGCGCGCCCAGCTTCGGCATGCGGCCACCGGCGAGCACGAGCAGGTCCCGCGCCTCCTGTGCCGCCGCCCGGTCACCGAGCCGGAGGGACAGGTTGACCGCGGCCCGCAGGTGTTCGCGCGCGCCCTTCGCATCGCCGTCCGCCAGCAGCGACTCGCCCAGCAACCGCACGGCGCGCGCGTGCAACGGCCGTGCGGACGTCTCGGCCAGTTCCGTGATCGCGCTCTCCAGCAACGCGACCGCCGCCTCGCCCCCGGCCGCCACGCCGCTCGCCATCAGGCTGAGCCCCGTCGCCTCAGGGGTGTCCCACCGTTGCGCGCACCGCACCCCGTACGCGGCGAGGTCGGCGGCCTCCTCCCGCAGTTCCAGCCGCACCAGCAGGCACGCGGCGTCGAGCCACCAGGGAGCCCACACCGGGTTGTGCACGCCCGCGTCCATCAGCTGCCGCCCGCACTCCAGCAGCAGGTCCACCGCGCCGTGGAGGTCACCGCGGGCCCGTCGCGCGGTCGCCTTGTGGATCATCACCGGCCCGTACGTCCAGCCGAACCTGGGCTCCCCGGCCCGGTCGAGGTACACCTCGGCCTCGGCGAGTTCGCCGCGCTTGAGCAGCACCGAGGCCATGGCCGCGCAGAGCAGCGAGACCTCCGCCGGTTCCGCGACCTCGAACGCACTCCGCGCCACGGCGTGGGCCTGCGCGATGTCCCCGATCCGTTCCAGCAGCCCGGCCTTGGTCGCGAGCGCCACCGCGTCGAGCGATCCCGCCGTGCCGATCACCCGGTCCAGCGCGGCCAGCCCCTCGGCCGACGCCCCGCACACCCCGAGCACCGCGGCCGCCGTCACCGCGGGCCCGGCGTGCGCCATCGGCCCCGGCAGCAGTCCCAGCCGGGCCAGCGCCACGGTCTCCGCGACGGACTCACCGGCCAGCATCTCCGCCTGGGCGGCCACCCCGGCGACCAGGCGCCCGGACGCGGTGTCGGCCACCCGCCGCGACGACAGGCGGTACCGTTCGAGCACCCGCGCCGTGCTGTCCCGCTCACCCAGCCCGACCGTGAGCAGCACCGCGTGCACCTGCGGCAGCAACTCGTCGTCGACCCCGGCCGCCTCGCCCTGGTCCATGATCAGCGCGAGCCGTTCGAACGCGTTCTCGCACCACGTGCCCGCCACGGCGAGCAGTCCCACCCGGCACAGGATCCGCACCTTCTCGCCGATGTCGGAGAGCTGGTCGACCACCTCGGCGAGCCGGGGGACCGCCACGTCGGCGCCCATCAGGACCAGCACGTCGGCCAGTTCCACCACCGCGGCCGCGTGGTCCGGCACCTGCTCGAGCACCCGCGTCAGATACCGCTCGGCCGTGTCCAGGTCCCCGCGCCGCACCGCCGCGGCCGCCGCTTCCCGCAACGCACACCACATCCACGCCTCGGGCAACTCCGGCAACCACACGAGCTGCCCCGCGACCTCCTCGACCGGCCGCCCCTCGTCGGCCAGCAGCACGGCGGCCCGCCGCCGCAACTCCGCCAGCGCGGCCGTGGGCACGGCCGACAGCACGGCCCCGGAGACGTCCTCGTGCCGGAACGCCGACCCGGCCAGCACGTCCCTGCGCCGCAACGAGTCCACCGCCCCGGCGACGAACGGCTCCGGCAGTCTCAGCAACCGCCCCACGGTCCGGGCGTCGGCCGTCCCGAGCACCGCGATGGCCCGAGCCACCTCCGGCACGTGGGGTTCCTCCAGCAGGTGCGGCAGACACCCGGTCGCCATCCGCCGCCCGATCTCACCGGCCACCTCGACCCCGCGCGCGTCCGGTCGCACCTGCCGCTCGGCCAGTGCGTCCAGCAACCTCCGCAGCAGCAAGGGGTTCCCGCCGCTCGCTCGTTCGCACGCCAGCGCGAACGCCGGAGCGACCGGGGAATCGAACGCCCGCTCGACGACCTCCAGCACGTCGGCCCCGGCCAGCGGCGCGAGATCCACCACCGTCACGGGCCCGAGTTCGGCGAGTTCCGCGCGGACCGGGTCAGCCGCGCCGGCCAGCACCACCACCAACGGCAGCTCGGCGGCCCGCCGCACCAGGAACCCGACCCATCGCGACGTCACGGCGTCCACGTCGTCGAGGAGCACGACGAGCGGCCGTTGCGCCATCAGCTCCACGGCGATCCGGTGCAACTCGGACAACGCCGCGTAGTCGCCCACCTCGACGTCCGGCGCACCCCACCACACCGTCACGTCGTGAGCTGCGAGCTCGTCCCGCACGGCGGCCAGCAGAGTGCTCTTGCCCGCCCCGCGCGACCCGCGCACGAACGCCAGGCGCACGCCCTCGTGCCGGCCGACCACCGCCAGCCGGACCAGGCTCTCGCACTCCACCTCTCGACCGACCAGGTCAGTCACAGCCGCTCCCCGATCACTCGGACGAGGCCCGAGCCACTTCGCCATGTCACGATTCGCGTTCGATCGGCACCTTTCCGTAACCAATACGAGTGACGCAAGCTCCGCGAGGGGGAACAAAATTCCCGGAACGGACAGCGGCCCCGCCGTCAGCCCAGTTCCGCGAGGAACTCCGCCCGCGTGCGGTCGATGCGCGAGCTCAACTCCAGCAGCGCCGCACTCGTGCCCGCCTCCCGTTCCGCGCGAGCCACCGTGCGTGCCTCCTCGAACTGGCCGCGCAGCAACGCCGCCAGCTGCCCGTCGAAGGCGGCCGGGTCCGCGTGCGCGGCGGCGGCCAGTTCGGCGGCCGTGATCATGCCGGGCATGTCGTGCCCGTCGTGCTGGTCGCTCTCCGGCTTGCCCGCCTCCGCGAGCACCGCCCGCACCTGGGTCAGCTCGTTCCGGTAGAGCGCTTCCACCTTCCCCGCCAACGGTCGCAACGCCGAGTCCGGACGGCTCGCGGTGAGGGCGAGCGCGGCGAGTGCGGACTCGTTCTGCGGGATCAGCAGGTCCGCGAACGCCAGATCGGTGGCGGACAACGTGACCGGTGGTGCCCCGGCCGGAGCTGCGGCCGGGGCACCACAGGCCGTCACCGCGAGGAGTGCCGCGATGAGGAGTGCTCGCACTACGGGCGTCCGTCCGGCCCGCACTTGACGATCCGGTTGATGCAGTCACGTACCCGTTGCGCCATCTCGGCTTCCGGCCACACGTTGAAGAAGTCGCCGTGCATGGTGAACCCGGGCCCGGACGACAACTTGAACCGCGCCGGGTCACCGCTGACCGGGTACCGCAGCACCTGCCGCAACTTCGGCACGGGCACCGGGTGCGTGGCGGGGCACTCGGCGTTGACCGGGTACGCCATGTGGCTCTTGTGGTCGGCGGAGTCGAGGTCCTTGCCGTTCCAGCACTGCGGGAAGTCCAAATAGGACTCCATCATCGTGCCGGACGGGCAGTTCACGAAGTCCTTGGACGCGCCGACGTGGCCTGCGTGCAGACACGACCACCGCGACATCGTGGAGCCGTCCGGCGCGGTCGCCTTGGCGTTGCCCGCGACGATGCGCAACCCGTGCGGCAACGGCTGAATGCGCGCCGTCACGTCGTCGCGCACACCCTCGCCGAGGTAGTAGAACGTGGTGCCGGTCGGCTCGACGGGCTGGCCGTCGACCAGCAGCGTGGGCACCCAGTACGACGACAGGTCGGCCTTGGGGTTGCAGCTGCTGCGCCCCTTCTCCAGGCTGCCCACGTCCGAGCGGGCGTTCGTGGAGTCGTTGCCGAAGAAGCTGTGCATGTGCGAGGCGCCGGGCAGGTTGGGCAGCACGATCGGGTCGTCGGGAAGCCGGTGCGTGAAAGGACACTCCGCGACGAACTCCGCCACGCGCACGGCGTTCGGCGGAATCGGTTCCTGCGGCCGGACCGGTGCGACGGCGGCCTGCGTGGTCTCGGCCGGCGCCGAGGACGTCACGGCGGGCGCTGCCGCCGTGCTGGTCGTCGTCGTGCTCGCGAGCGAGGGCGGCACGACGGTGGTCGAGAACGCCTGATCGGCGTGAGGAATCGCGGGCGGGGTGAAGAACATCGCGTTCGCGGTCACGGCGGAGGCCGCGACACCCGCCACGGCGAGCGCGGCGATCCACACGCGACGCCGCACCCGTGAACTGGGGACGAGGGGCATTGACTTCCTTCCGGGCAGGGCGAACCGGCACAGGCCGGTCCGGTGTCTTCTGCTCAGGAGATGCCCAGGTCACCAGGAGATAACAGAAACTCCGCGACGAGTTTCCCGTCCTGAGTGGAGTGCCGTGACCTACCGCTCAGTTCCGGTGGCTTCCGGAGATGTGCACTTAGGTTAGGCTCCCCTCATGTCGACGGGTGAAGGTGACGTGCTGGCCGGGCGGGCCCTGGTGCTGGCACACCAGGAGCACGAGGTCGTGCACGGTGTGTCGGTCGAGCTCACGCCGGGCACCGTCACGGCGCTCGTCGGCCCCAACGGGTCCGGCAAGTCGACGATCCTGCGGTCGCTCGCCCGCCTGCACCGGCCGAAGGTCGGCGAGGTGCACCTCGGCGAGCGCACCGTCTGGCGCGGTTCCCCGTTGTCGGGCAAGGAGTTCGCGCGCCAGGTCACGTTGCTCACCCAGCAGCGGCCGACGCCTTCGGGGGTGTCGGTCGAGGACGTCGTGGGCTACGGGCGCCACCCGTACCGCCAGGGCTGGCGGGGCACCGACCCGGACGGCAAGGCCGCCGTCACCAAGGCGATGGCGATGACCGGTGTCGCGGAGATGGCCGGTCGCGGCGTGGACGAGCTGTCCGGTGGCGAACTGCAACGGGTGTGGCTCGCGTCGTGCCTGGCCCAGGAGACGTCCGTGCTGCTGCTCGACGAGCCGACCAACCACCTCGACCTGCGCTACCAGGTCGAGATCCTCGACGTCGTGCGCGATCTCGCCGACGACCACGGCGTCGCCGTCGGGGTCGTGCTGCACGACCTCGACCACGCGGCGATCATCGCCGACCGCGTCGTCCTGCTGGCGGAAGGGCGGGCCCTCGCCGCCGGCGCGGTCAAGGAGGTGCTCACGGCCGAGCACCTGACCGAGGCGTACGGCGTGGTCGTGCACGTCGCGGACGACCCGGTCACCGGAACCCTGCACTGCCGCCCCGTCGGCCGGCACACCCCGCGCGTCTGAACCACTACTCGGAAGGCTCGTCATGCGTTTCCCCGTCCTGGTCGCGGTCGTCGCGATCGCTCTGACCGCTTGCGGTACAACGGAAACACCGCAAAACCAGCCCAGTGAGAACACGGGTGGCCCGGTCACGGTCACCGACTCGCGCGGCAAGGCGGTGGAGTTGAAGTCCGCCGCGAAGCGCGTCGTCGTGCTCGAGTGGGGCGAGGCCGAGATGGTCGCGTCGCTGGGCGTGATGCCCGTCGGAGTCGCAGACACGGCCGGTTACAAGACGTGGGCCACGGCCGTTCCGCTCGACGCCTCGGTCAAGGACGTCGGCAAGCGCGGCGAACCGAGCGTGGACGCGATCGTCGCGCTCAACCCGGAGGTCGTGATCATGGCGGCCGAACGCGACTCGACCGTGGTGCCGCAGCTGGAGAAGTACGTGCCGGTCGTGGTCACGAAGTCCAGTGACGCCGCCCGCAACTTCGACCGGTTGCGCGAGGACCTGAAGATGATCGCGCAGGCCGTGGGCAAGACGGCGGAGGCGGACAAGCTGCTGTCCGAAATGGACACCAAGCTGGCCGACGGCAAGAAGGCGTTGGCGGCCAAGGCGGGCACACCGTTCTTCATGGCCGACGGCTGGCTCGAGGGCAGCACCGTCAGCATCCGGCCGTTCGGCAAGGGATCCCTGGTCTCCGACACCGCGGAACAGTTGGGGCTCAAGAACGCGTGGACCGGGCAGGTCGACCCGCAGTGGGGTCTCGGCCAGACCGACGTCGAGGGGCTGACCGCGCTGACCGACCCGAACACCGTGCTGTTCTACAGCGCGTCGGAGGACGACGTGTTCACCACCGGCCTCGCCCAGAACCCGGTGTGGCAGCGACTTCCCTTCGTGGTGGCCAAGAAGGTCCACAAGCTGGAGCCGGGCACCTGGACGTTCGGTGGTCCGAAGTCCGTCGGGCACATCGCCGACCAGATCGTGAAAGCCGTCGCCTGACCGTGCGCAACGTCGTCGTCGCGGCGGCGAGCGTGGTGCTGATCGCACTGCTCGCCGCCGTCCACCTCACCCAGGGCACTGCCGACACCGGCGTCCTCGACGTGCTGCGCGCCGTCGTCGGAGCCGGTGACGAGCAGACCTACGCCGTCCTGACCGGCTCCCGGATGCCGCGGCTGCTCACCGCTCTGCTGCTCGGCGTGGCACTCGGTGTCGCCGGTGCGGGCATGCAGTCCGTGGCGCGCAACCCGTTGGCGGCACCGGACACGCTCGCCGTGAACGCCGGTGCCTACCTGGCGGTCGTCGCGGTGTCCGCGTTCGGCGTGACGCTGCCGACGTTGCCCGCCGGTGCGACGGCGTTCGTCGGGGCATTGGCCGCCGCGGCCGTGGTGCTGGGCCTGTCCGGTGCGGCGTCGGCGACCCCGCGCCTGGTCCTGGTCGGCTCGGCCGTGACGCTGGCGTTGCAGTCCATCACGATCCTGCTCCTGCTGTTCTACGAACAGGAAACGGCGGGCATGTTCGCGTGGGGGAGCGGCTCGCTGAGCGTCGCGAACCTCGACGCCACCGCCCAGATGGCGCCGATCGTGCTCGCGGCGATCATCGCGTTGCTGGCCATGAGCCGGTCGCTGGACGTCCTCGCGCTGGGCGACGACAACGCGACCGTCCTCGGCCTGAACGTGCGCCGCACCCGTGTCGGCGCGGTGCTGCTGACCGTGGCGCTCACCGCTGCGGCGGTGACGGTGGCCGGACCTGTCGGGTTCGTGGGCCTCTGCGCGCCGGTGATCACCCGCCTGCTCATGTCCGCCGGTGGCCGCCATCGCGTTCTGCTTCCCCTGTCCGGACTTCTGGGCGTCGTGCTGGTGCTCGGCGCGGACGTGGTGCTGCGCGCCGTGATGGGGTCCGCCGCCGCACTGCGCGTGCCGACCGGCGTGATCACCACGGTCGTCGGCGCGGTCGTGCTGGTGTGGCTGGCCCGTCGCAGCCGGCCGGGCGGCACCCGCAGGCAGGCACCGGCGGGCCGTGTCGGCGTGGCCGGATCACGTCGGCGTCTCGTCGTCACGGGTGCCGCCGTCGCGGCGTTGCTGGTGGCCGCGCCACTCGTCGGCATGCTGCTGGGTGACCGGCTGGTGCTGTTCGGCGACCTCGCGAACTGGCTGTCCGGCCGCACCGGCACCGCGCTGACGTTCGTGCTCGACCAACGCCTGCCGCGCGTCCTCGCCGCGCTGACCGCCGGTGCGGCGCTGGCGGTGTCCGGCTGCGGCATCCAGGCGGTGAGCCGCAACCCCCTCGCCGAACCCGGCCTGCTCGGCATCACCGCCGGTGCGGGACTCGGCGCGATCGGCCTGATCACCTTCGTGCCGCTGGCCGGCGCGTGGCAGATCGCGGGCGCGGCCGGAGCGGGCGCCGCGCTGGCGTTCGTGCTGGTCTACGTCCTGGCCTGGCGGTCGGGCCTGGACTCCGACCGGCTGGTGATCATCGGCATCGGCCTGTGGTCCGGCGGGATGGCGCTGATCACGTTGATCATCGTGACCTCCGACCCGTGGAACACGGCCAAGGCGCTCACCTGGCTCTCCGGCTCCACCTACGGCCGGACGCTCGACCAGGTCGTACCGGGCCTGCTCGCGCTCGCGATCCTGGTGCCGCTGCTGTGGTCCCGGCACCGCGAACTCGACCTGCACACCATCGACGACGACACCCCGCGCCTGCTCGGCCTGCCCCTGGAACGCTCCCGCCTGGTGATCCTCGCCGCGTGCGGCGTCCTCGCGTCGACGGCCGTGGCCGCGATCGGCGTGGTGGCCTTCGTCGGCCTCATCGCGCCACACCTGGCCCGTTCCCTGGTGGGCGGCCGGCACGCCCGCGTCGTCCCGGTGGCCGCGGCGATCGGCGCGATCCTGGTCAGCGCCGCCGACACCCTCGGACGCACCGTGATCGCTCCCGCGCAGATCCCCGCGGGCCTGGTCATCGCCCTGATCGGCACGCCCTACTTCGTCCTGGTGCTCTGGCGCACGCGCACCTGACTCAGTTCCGGGGACGCAGGCCGTCCAGCAGCGTGCGGACGGTCCAGGAGGAGATCTTCGGCCCAGTCATCACGATCATCGACTACGACACCGTCGACGAGGCCGTTCAGATCGCCAACGACTCCCCGTTCGGCCTCTCCGGAGCCGTCTTCGGCACCGACAAAGCCGCAGCCGTCGCCGTGGCCCGCAGACTCCGAGCAGGCCGCCCTCACCGTCAACAGCGCAATCGACTTCGACTTCGAGCCCCCTACGGCGGCTTCAAGCTGTCCGGCACCGGCCGCGAACTCGGCGGCGTAGAAGGAATCCTGAGCTTCACCGAACAACGAGCCATCGGCATCTGACGCTTGGGCCGTCACGGTTCGCCGGCCGCGGGGTCCCACACGAGCACCGGGGCAGTCACCGGCGTGACAGGTGAACCGGGCCGGGTCCCCGTGACCCGAACCTCATACCCACCAGGCGGAAGCGCGGGCACGTCCGTGCTGAGCAACCCACCGCGGTTGGGCGGACGGCGCGAGAACACCGACTGTCCTCGCTCGTCGACGACGGTGACCAGGACCGAGTCCCGGGTCTCCACCGGCAACTGAACCGCGATCGGAACGTGCTCGCCGGCCAACACGAAGTCCGGCACGGTGACCTGAACCGGCACAGTCGCCGGTGCCCTACGCCTGACCGGAACGGTGGTGAGCACCTCCTCGATCTGGTCGAGGGCATACGGATTGGCCTGCAAACTGCCATGAATGTCGATGACGCGACTCACGACGTTGGTGTCCATCGACAGGTCGTGCCCGATAGCGCCGGCGAGTGCGACCGTCCCGTCACCGAAGTCGTTGTCCCCTTCGATGGTGTTCAGACCTTCGGCCCGCCCACCAACAATGCGAACGGTCGTGACCGTGGGCTGCCGCGCACCGATGATGGCGTGCGTCATGGCCAAACTGCCCGCCCGCCCAGCCTCGGCGCGAGCGAGTTCTTCGTGGAACGCGCCCGCGTCCGCGGCCATCCCGACGTCGAGCCCGGGCAACCCGGCCTCGGCAAGCGTGGCCAGCCCTTCCGGCCGGTCGACGCAGGCGTAGGTGGGAAGCAGTTGATGCAGCGAGGGCATGCTGCGGGCGAAGGCGGTGAGGTCCGCGGTGAGTGGGCCAAAGTCCTTCCGAACACCGTTCACCAGCTGTACCAAGGCTTTGGCAGAGCCGCGATAGGGCGTACCCAGCGTCACGAGCTTGCGAGTGACCTCAGCACCACCACAACGCTCGACGTACCACCGCGCAACAAGCCCACCCATCGAGTGAGCAACGAACACCAGTCGCGCGTCCCGGTTGTCCGGCGAGGCAGCCCGCCACCGCTCAAGCGCAGGCTCGACGATGGTGGCCACCCGCCGCGCGTTGTACCGATTGGACAGTCGCCAGTCGTACGCGATGGGCAACAGGTTGCCGAGCTCTTCCTTGAACCCCAGCGCCCGCAACCGTTTGCGCAGCTCCGTGTAGCCGCGAATCGGCGTCCAGACGCCGGGGATGACGTGCAGGTCCGGCATGAGCACACCAGGCTCGACACCGTCCTCGGGGTGCTCGTCCCCGATCCCGTCGGGCAGCTTCAGCCGGTTGAGGCTGCGGCCGAGGGTGCCGATCGCGCGGACGATGGCACCGGCAGACGGCGCCCAGACGGGTGTGCCATTCCGGATCAGGGTGCTGCCGGTGATACCGGGAAGCATCACGACGAGGTCGTTGTCAGGCATCAGGATCCGCCTCGGTCAGGGTCGGAATGAGCGTCAGCACGGCGGGACGGGTGGCGCCGAGCCCGGCAAGCCGCGAGATCCAGACATTGCGGTTGTCCGGCGCCTGCTGGACTGCTTTGTTGAGCAGCGATGGCGCGCTGTCGTCGCCGTCGATCGCGTTGGCCACGGCGAAGTAGAACAAGGCATCAGCGGCCTCGTTAGCCGTTTGGGCTGCGTACATGGTGATTACAGCGAGAGCGCGGACGATCATGGCGTCCGACTCTCTGGCGGTGGTGTGCAGGAGATCAGCGAACGATCCGGCCTCGTTGAGCACGGTGAAGACCTCGGCCAGGAAGTCATCAGACGTGGCCTTCGCTAGGTGCAGCAGCGCCAGCGCCACCTCGGCTTTGTCTCTCTCCTGTACCTCGTCGAGAACCTTGTCCAGGTAGGCGAAGGACATGCTGTCAAGCAGGTCTGCTCGTCGATCCAACAGAAGTTCCTGCTGCCCGCGGAAGGAAGAGTGGACGAACTCATGGATCAACACGGCGAGGAGTAGAGGTTTGTAGGCCACCTCGATCCCGTCGGACTGTGCGGTGGTGCGCAGTTCTGTGAAGCGGAAGGCATCAGCCTCCGAGAGTTCGAGCAGCGACTCATCCACCGCTACGTCGAACGCGCCATCCAGAATTTCTGGGTGTGCCGTCAGATAGTGGCACTCGTCCTCATAGGTGCGGGTTTCTATCCAGCCGGAGGCGACTTCAAGCATTTCAGGATCAAGGATGAGCCAAGGAGGCAACGGTGAACCATCGATGTCGGTCCACGCCTGCGCCCATGGGTCCGGGTTGGCTGCCCAGTGAAGCCTTGCCGCCGAACGTGCAGCGCCTGACAAGCCTCGGTCTTCTGCCTGTGTGCCCTGGTACAACCACACTGCGGTTCGCGGATCACCGCGGTGTGCGAAAGCGGCCCGAAAGACGAGGAGTGAAAGCTGGTTTTGCTTGCTGGCTGACGCCAAGGCAACCAGCCATACCTCGTTGGCTGCGTCAGGGCCATTGTTCTCTTCTCGATATAGAGACAGGTTGTTCAACGAGGAGGCGAGGTGGGGCAGGTGGGTCGGGTTCTCTTCAGCGAGTGTCAGGTATTTAGTGACGGCTTCCTTGGCCGGAGCCAAGGCTTCTGCGAGCTGGCCCATCGCGTTGTAGCAGCTGGCGAGGTTGTTCAGTGCCATGGCGAGGTCGGGTAGGTAGGCGTGGTTTTCCTCGGCGAGTGCTCGGTATGTGGTGACAGCTTCCTTGGTTAGTGCTACGGCCTCTGCGTATCGACTCAGCTCGTTGTAGCAGCTGCCGAGGTTGTTCAATGCCAAGGCGAGGTTGGGATGGTAGGCGGGGTTTTCCTTGGCCTGTGTTCGGCGCAAGGTGACAGCTTCCTCTATTAGAGTCACGCCCTCTGCGTGCCGCCCAATGGCGCTGTAGCGGCTACCGAGGTTGTTCAGTGCCAAGGCGAGGTTGGGTAGGTAGGCGGGGTTTTCCTTGGCCTGTGTTCGGCGCAAGGTGACAGCTTCCTCGGCTGGAACCAAGGCTTCTGCGAGCTGGCCCATCGCGTTGTAGCAGCTGGCGAGGTTGTTCAGTGCCATGGCGAGGTCGGGTAGGTAGGCGTGGTTTTCCTCGGCGAGTGCTCGGTATGTGGTGACGGCTTCCTCGACTCGAGCCATGGCTTCTGTGTGCCGATTCATCGCGTTGTAGCAGCCGGCGAGGTTGTTCAGTGCCATGGCGAGGTCGGGTAGGTAGGCGTGGTTTTCCTCGGCGAGTGCTCGGTATGTGGTGACGGCTTCCTCGACTCGAGCCATGGCTTCTGTGTGCCGACCCACTTCGTTGTAGCAGCCGCCGAGGTTGTTCAGTGCCATGGCGAGGTCGGGTAGGTATGCGGAGTTTTCCTCGGCGAGCGCCCGGCGCAAGGTGACAGCTTCCTCGGTCAGCGTCGTGGCCTCTGAGCGCCGCCCCACTGCGCTGTAGCGGTTGCCGAGGTTGTTCAAGGCGCTAGCGAGGTTGGGCAGGTATGCGGGGTTTTCCTCGGCGAGTGCTCGGTATGTGGTGACAGCTTCCTCGACCGGAGCCACGGCTTCTGCGAGCTGTCCCACATCGCTGTAGCGGTTGCTGAGGTTGTTCAAGACAGCGGCGAGGTCGGGTGTGTAGGCGGGGTTTTCCTTGGCCTGTGTTCGGCGCAAGGTGACAGCTTCCTTGACTGGAGCCACGGCTTCTGCGTGCCGCCCCATGGTGCTGTAGCGGTTGCCGAGGTTGTTCAATGCGCCGGCGAGGTCGGGTAGGTGGGCGGGGTTTTCCTCGGCGAGTGCTCGGTATGTGGTGACGGCCTCGTCGACCGGAGCCACGGCTTCTGCGAGCTGCCCCACCTCGCTGTAGCGGATGCCGAGGTTGTTCAGTGCCATGGCGAGGTCGGGTAGGTAGGTGGGGTTCTTCGCGGCGAGTGCTCGGTATGTGGTGACGGCTTCCTCTGCTGGAGCCACGGCCTCTGCCCATCGGCCCACTGCGCTGTAGTGGCCGCCGAGGTTGTTCAATGCGCCGGCGAGGTTGGGCAGGTGGGTAGGGTTCTTCGCGGTCAGTGCTTGGTATGTGGTGACAGCTTCCTCGGCTGGAGCAACCGCCTCTACGTCCCGACCTGCCTTGCCGTAGCCGATAGCGAGGTTGTTCAGTGCCATGGCGAGGTCGGGTAGGTAGGTGGGGTTTTCCTCGGCGAGTGCTCGGTATGTGGTGACAGCTTCCTCGGTCGGCGCCACCGCCTCCACACGTCGACCCCAGGCTGCTGCTGTCTCGGCCACCTGGAGTGCGGCGAGCGCGACATCGGACTGGAGTTCGAAGTGCGTAGATGCGATATGACGCAGACCGGTAAGTCCCTGGAAGCCCGCGTTGGCCGCATGTATCCAGGCGTACCGCCAGAGATACATGGGCGTTCTAGCAGGCACTCCTTCGGCCAGTAGTTGTTTGTACTGCTGCAAGAGCGCCGCGGTGACGGTGCGAGCGGTGGGGTTGAAGGGATCCTCACCGGTGGGACGGAAGGGAGGCCGCAGATGATCAGCGAAACTCTGATGGGCCAGCCGATACACCGCGACACCTGAGTCACCGTCCTGCACCACGTAGCGACCCAACTGGTCGAGCACCCAGCTCACGTCGTCCCGCCCCACCTCGGTGTCGGCCAGGACAGAAGCCACAGTCAGCCACTCCTGTTCGGGGAAGCCCGCGCCAAGCGCCCAGGTCAGAGCGGTCAACATGGCACGAGCTACCTCACGTGCGGCGGATGCGCCACTGTCGCGACCCGGCTGTGGTTCGACTCTCGCGAGGTCGGCGTCGAAGGCGTCCTCGATCGAATGCGAGATCAGGTCCTGCCACTGCGGTAGGAGGGTGCTCACAGGCCTTGCTCGAAGTTGGTCTGTGATGACCCTGGCCAGCAGGAACGGCCGATCCGCAGCGGCTAGCGCCTCACCGGTCAGATGCTCGGCCATCACGGAGGAGTCCATGTCCGTATGCACGCCGGTGAGGCGTTCGCGCACATAGGCGCCAATGGCGGCCCGAGCGGACTCCAGGCACTCCGCACTGTCCAGATTCAGCTCTTCGACCGGCAGTAGCGTGTCCACCAAGGCGGACCCGTCCTGGTGCGTCAACGGCCGAGTCGAGATCACCACGATGGCGAACGGTGCCAGCCTGGCGATGAGGTCCTCGGCGATGCCAAAAGCGTGGCCGCGGGCCTCGTCCAAGCCGTCCAGCACCACAACCGGCGGGGCAGCCTCGGCCTCCGCCACGCGCTGCAGGGCACCCACCAGTTCCGCAGCGTTGCGCCGACCATCCGGGCCAGGTTCGAGGACGCGCTTGCGAACCAGCTGCCCGTCGAGTGCTTCGGCGACCCGTTCGACGGTCAGACCCCGCAGGTGGACATGCGCCGCCACCGACCCGACACCAGGATCTGCATGCGTCCACACCTCGCCCGCGTCCTGAAGCCGTTCCCGCTCGTGCGGGTTCGACACCGACACCACCCGGCCGACGACAGCCGACTTCCCCGTGCCCGCAGAGCCCTTGACCACTCGCACCCCGGGATCACCGGCCAGAACCCAGGACACCACCGTGTCCACCTCTGCGGTCCGTCCGGTGAACCAAGACCGCAGCTCACCGGGCCCGCCACCCCGAGCCGCCCGCAGGAGGTGCTCAACGACCTCCTCGGGTGCGCCCTCGTCGTAGAGGGGGTTGGGCACGACGGGCAGAGGGTGTCCGTCCCTGAGGAACTCGGGCTTCTGGTCGATGCCCTGCCACTCCTCCTGCAACGCCCACCCCAGGTCCTCGCCCAGAACGCGGTCGTTGTGCCTGGACCACCGCCGACGCTGATCCGCCGAATCCGGTCCCTCGGTCAGCAGCTTCACCAGCAACCGGCCGAACTCTCCGTCCCGCGCGCCGATGTCCGCTGCGGAACACGACACCAGCATCCCCAGCCACACCCGGTCGCCCGAGGGAGGGATCTGTTCCAGCAACCGCCGGGCCATCGCGCCGGAATCCAGTGCGGCACCGGCCTGGCAGGCATCGATCACCAGGAACAACTGACTCGCGCCGGACAGCACGCAGGTGCGGATCACTTCTGCCGCGGCCACACCATCGGCCCGGTCGCTGGTGGCCAACCGAAGCCCACCCAGGTCCTGACCGTGGCCACTCCACATCAGCAGCAGGGTCCCGCCGTCCGCGCTGCCGTGAACCGACTGCAGGTACCCGTCCACCGCAGCGTGATCGGCATTGGTCAACGGCTCGCCCGTGAACGCCGGGGACAGCGCCTCCGCCACCGCCTTGACGTCAGCGACCGCGTGGTCGAGATCGGGCAAGTCCGCGGAGTAGCGGTCGATCCCCACACCGACAAACACATCACGCCGCACTGCGCCACTCCCTCGTTCTGCGAACGCTCGGACATCTCTGCCACGTCGCCCACTTTCAGTCGCCGCCACGACCCAGGTCGTTACTGACCGTGTACAGCGGCCGGGTGACATAGGGTCAGTCGTATGGATCGCATCGGGGGATCGTTGTACGGGCTGGCCTTCGGGGACGCACTCGGCAAGCCGACGGAGTTCCTGACCGTCGCCGAGATCGACGAGCAGTTCGGCCCCGCCGGGCCGGACGACCTCGAGGGCGACCCCGCCCTGTTCACCGACGACACGCAGATGGCGCTGGCCGTGGGCTGGGCCCTGCACGACGCCGTCGACCTCACCCCGGACGCCCTGGAACCCCAGCTGCGCAAGCGGTTCGTGGCGTGGGCGCACAGTCCGGAGAACGACCGCGCGCCCGGTATGACGTGCCTGCGTGCGGTTGGCGGGCTTGCGGAGGGTATGCCGTGGGTGGAGGCGACCGTGGCCGGGTCCAAGGGGTGCGGCGCGAACATGCGCGTGACCCCGGTCGGTCTGATTCCCGGCCTCGATCTGGACGTGCTCGCCGGCGTCTCGCAGCTCCAGGCCGCGATGACGCACGGTCACCCCACGGCGCTGGCGGCGTCCGAGCTCACCGCCTACGCGACGCGGCTGGTGGTGGACGGCTGCGCACTGGCCGACGTGCCCGGCAAGTTGCTGGCGCGGTGCGCGGACCAGCGCGAGATCTACCGGGAGGACTGGCTCGGCGCGCTGTGGAGGTCGCCGGGCGCCACCACGCCTGCCGACTTCATCGCGCGTGGTTGGGACGAGTGCAAGGCGGTGCTCGAGCACCTGGTGGCTGCTCTCGCCCGGCCCGACGACGGCCTCGACGCGAGCCTCGCCACCGGTGAGGGCTGGATCGCCGAGGAGGCGCTCGCCAGCGGCCTGTACTGCGCGGTCCGGCACGCCGACGACCCGGTGCGGTCCATCGTGCGGGGTGCCAGGACGAGCGGCGACTCCGACTCGATCGCCGCCATCGCCGGCGCGTTCGTGGGGGCCGCGCACGGCCTGGACGCGTGGCCCTCGGACTGGGTCGACCGCATCGAGCACACGGACGAACTGGCAGCGCTCGCGTCACACCTGCGTGGCAACGACGGGAACTAGCACATCCCGGTAGCGGCGTGCGGTGGTTTCCGTTGCCACAGCGAAGGAAACCACCGCCCACCGACTCAGATCACGGGCAGGCCAGCACCGGCGCCTGCGGCTTGCCGCCGCCCGTCAACGCGGACAGCTTGACCCCGGTCATCCCCAGAATCGCCTGTGCCGAAGCACGAGGCGCGGTCGACTGGTCGAAACCCGTTGCGTCGTAAGCGATCGCGCCACGGTCCGCGACCGCACCCGAGCAGCCGACCTGCAGGGAACGCAGGAACTGCCGCGCCTGCACCGCCGCGGCCGGACGGTGACCGGCCAGCGCCTCGGCCGCGAGACCGGTGCTGTTGGCATTGGATGCGTTGGCGCCCACGGAGAAACCGCCGTCGGTGTTCTGCTTGGACACCAGCCAGGTCGTGCCTTCGGCGGCGTTGACGTTGTCACCGACGGCGCGCAACGCCTGCACCACCATGGCGGTCGAGTCGACGTCGCTCGCGCACGGCGTCTGGCCGAAGTCGAGCGGGAATCCGCCGTCGGGGCACTGGGTGCCCGCCAGGAACGTCTTCGCGGACGCCGGCGCACCGCTCGGCGTGCGGTCGAGCGCCAGCAACGCCAAGGACTGGGTGAAGGCGTTGGAGAAGTCGCCGAAGTCGGAGCGGTCGGAGAACCGGCCGGACGGCGTGAGCAGCGAGAGCAGGCCCGCCTTGAGGTCCACGCCGCCGAACGACGACGGGTTCTTGCCGCGGACCTGGGCGGCGAGCATCAGCTTGGCGTGCGCGCCCGCGTACGCCTCGGTGCCGCTGCCGACGTAGCCCGTGGTGATCTCCGGCTTGGCGAGCCAGGTGATCGCCTTGTCCGCGTTGGTGTCGGAGGCCTTGGCGGCGGCGAACGCGAAGATCGCGTCGATCGTGAGGCCCTGGTCCGGGTACTTCGTGCCGCCGAAGTCGACCTCGAACCGTTCACCGTCGACCATTTGACGGGCGAGCCAGCCCGCGGCGGCGTCGGCTTTGTTCTGGGTGGCGGCGGCCGCCGGAGCGGTGGCCATGCCGATGCCGCACAACAGGGCGACAGCGAGCACCAAACGTCTCATGAGAAACCTTTCCCGCACTTCCTCGACAGGATCTGGCTGCACCGCGTGGGGCGGGTGACCGGGCTCGCCTCGAATCAGGAGGCACACCGTTGCGGGACAGCGCCGGACTTTCACCGGACTTCCCCCGCACCCACGCTGGATGGAGTTGGACGGAGCAGAGGCTCTCACGCCGAACCGGACCGCGGCACCGCCACCGGACCGATGTGACCCTGCTAACCGACCTGGTCAGCGGTGCCCCGGGGACGTGATCGGGTGTTAACCTCGGCCGCCATCACAACTGAACACCGCTGCCCGTGACGGGGAAGCCGGTCGAATTCCGGCGCTGTCGCGCAACCGTGGGCCACTGCGAAGTGGCGAGTCGGGTTACCGAACGGGTGGATGAACAGATCAACCCGCTGTCGCGAGAGCAGGGGTGACATCGGCGTTCTGCGCCTGTCCTCCCGAGCGTGAGCAAAGGAGGAGTGCATGCGACGCCGCAGGATCGTGGCCGCTTTGTCGTTCGCCGTCAGCGCCGGCCTGATCGCCGCATTGATCGCAGGTACCGCCTCCGCGGCGAGCGATCGCAATGCCGCCCATCAGAACTCGGTATGGCTCGCCACAAAACTGCGCGCCGACGGCACCCTGGAAAATCCCAACGGTGGCGTTCTTCCTGATCACGGCTTGATGGTCGACGTGCTGTTCGCCGCCTACGCCTCCGGTGACGGCGCGCTCGCCGAACCGATCGTGAAGTACCTCGACGACCAAGGGCACGCCACGGACTACTTCACGTGGGACGGCCTGATCCCGGACAGCGGATTCGACGCCATCATCACCGGTGGCGCGGCGGCGAAGACGCTGGTCGCCGCGCAGATCTCCGGACGCGACCCGCGCAACTTCGACGGTCACGACATGGTCGCCGAGACCAAGGGCGCGATCAGGCGGTCCGGCCCGGACATCGGTCGCGTCAGCGACTACTCGAAGAACCCCGAGTACGCGGACTACGTCAGCAACAACGCCAACATGTTCGGGCAGGCGCTCGGCGTGATCGGCCTGGCGGTGGCGGGGGAGAACGACCAGCTCGCCATCGACAAGATGCTGACGCAGCAGTGTTCCGAGGGCTACTTCCGGATCTTCTTCGGCCTCGTCAAGACCGACGAGACGGGTGATCACGTCACCCCCGACGGCTACAAGGTCTCGTCGTGCGACGAAGGCAAGGCGTCGGGCGCGGCTTCTCCCGACGGTGACACGACCGGCCTCGCGTTGTCGGCGCTGCTGGCCGCGAAACGGGCCGGTGCGCAGAACCTCGACGAGCCCATCGGCCGCGCGGTCTCGTGGCTCGTCGGCAACCAGACGGCCGGTGGCGGCTGGGGCGGTGGTGTCGGGACCGAGGCCCCGAACACCAACAGCACAGGACTCATCGTGCAGGCGCTCGCGGACAACGGCGGTGCGAACGCCGCCGTCGACCGTGGCCTGAGCTTCCTGAAGTCCGCACAGGCGACCGCGGCCGCGGACGCCGGGAACTCGCTCGCCGGCGAGATCGGCGCCATCGCGTACAACCCGGAGTCCTACGTCGCGGCGCGCGGCAGCGGCATCGGTGGGCTCGACACGTGGATCCGGGCGAGTGCGCAGGCGTCGCTCGGGTTGTCGCAGGTCGGGTTCTACGCCCTCGCCAAGGGTGTTGGGCCCGAGCCGACCAGTTCGACCACGACCACCACCACCACCACCACCACGACGACCAGCACCACAAGTTCCAGCTCGTCGACCACGACGGCCGCCACGACCACCACCTCACCAGAGGCCGGGACCGAGACGACGACCCCGGCACCCACGACCACGACGGCTTCGCCCAGGACCAACACCCCCAAGGCGGTCAGCCGCCAGGTGCAGCCGCCGGTGCAGGCCGCCGTGCGCCCGAGCACCACGACCCCGGCGGCCAAGCTCGCCGCCTACCTGGTGAACCGGATGGCGGGCGGCAACCGCGTCGAGGTCACCGAGGCCGACCAGAAGTACGTCGACTACGACGCCACCGCCGACCTGGTGCTCGCGCTGCGGGCGTTGGGCGAGCAGCCCGACTCCGTCGACCGGGCCACGAAGTTCCTGCTGACCCCGGACGCGATCAAGGCCTATGCCCACGGCGCTCCCTACGAACAGGGCGACGCCGCCTACGCCGAACCGCTCGCCAAACTGGTGGTCATCGCCGAGTTCGCCGAGGCCTCCGAGCAGGTCCGCCAACTGCGCGCCGATTTGCTGAAACTGCGCGGCGACGACGGCACGTTCACCGACAAGGGCGACTTCGCGGACGCGGACGCGACCGTGAAGCGCCACGCGTGGGCGATGCTCGCCACCGCCACGGACCCCGGGAAGTCCGTGGACGCGTTGCTGCACAGCCAGTGCGCCGACGGCACGTTCCCCGAGCACCTCGACGCCGGCAAGTGCGAGTCGGGTGACGTCGGCGCCACGGCGGCCGCGGTGACGGCACTGGCGGCCCGCACGCACACCGACGACGCACCGCCGAGCAAGAAGCCCGAAGGCTGGTCGGACGACCGCGCCGCGGCCTTCGTCAAGGCCGTGACCGCACTGAGCACCAGGTCGAACGGCAAGGGCATCGTCACCGGCGAGGCGGGGGAGCCCGACGCGGTGCTCAGCGCCGCCGTCGCGACCGCCCGCCAGTTCGCCGGGCTGGACGCCGGCGACACCGCGCGTTCGCTGGGAGAGCTGGTGCTGGCGGACGGCGGCATGACCAGGGGATCCGTCGCCGCGAGCGACGGCAGGACCGACTTCCCCACGAGCCTCGCCGCCGCGCAGGGCGTCGCGGGCAGGTCCTGGCTCACCGCACCGGGTTCGCCGTTGTCGGCGGCGGTGCGACTGCCGCTCGCCGACGTGCAGCCGACGGACGTCGCCACCCAGCCGCAGGCCGCCGCCCAGGCCGTGCAGCCGCAGTGGCTCGCCTGGAGCCTGATCGCCATCGGTGGCCTGCTGCTCCTCGTCGCGGTCCTGCTCTTCCTGGTACTTCGCCGTTTGCTCGACAACAAGGGGGTCACACCGTGAGAAAGACGCTCGCCGTCTCGTCCGTCCTGATCGGACTGACGATCGGTCTCGCCGCGCCCGCACAGGCAGCCGGCTACGACGGCATCTGCACGGGCTCGGACGCGCTGACCGGCACGACGATCGTGGTCGACTTCCAGGAGTTGGACGGCAACGGGGGAACCGCCGCGCCGACGATCACGCGGTGTTCGCCGAACGCCAACCCCGGTACCGACCGCACGGGCGTCAAGGCGTTGCAGGACGCGGGCATCCCGGTCGCGGGCACCACTCGCTGGGGTCTCGGTTTCGTGTGCCGGTTGAACGTCCGCCCGTCCTCGACCGAGAACATCCCGGTCACCGGCAACCCGACGTACAAGGAAGCGTGCTTCAACACGCCGCCCGCTGCCGCGTACTGGGGTTACTGGCACGCCGACGGCGCGGGCAGCACCTGGACGTACAGCAGCTACGGCGCGTTGAACCGCAACGTGATCCCCGGCGGTTTCGAGGGCTGGTCGTTCTCCCTCAACAAGTCCGCCTCCACGAACCCGGTGCCCGGCGTGACGCCGACGAACCCGGCCGTGAACGCGAACAACCCCACGATCGGCCTGTCGATCAACGACCTGGACCGCAAGATCACCCTCGGCCAGACCACCTCGCTGACCTGGACGTCGACCAACGCCACGTCGGTCAGCGCGAGCTCGGTCAGCCCGGCGAGCGGCGGCGGCTCGTGGACCGGCGCGCTGGCCACGCCCGGCGGCACGCAGAACGTCACGCCCACCGCGACCGGCGTCTACACCTACATCATCTCCGCGACCGGGAACGGGGTGACGGTGTACACGTCCGCCACCCTCACCGTCCAATGAGGACGCTCTTCGCGTTCGCCGGTGCCGTCGCCCTGATCGTGGGCGCGGCACCGGCGTCGTCCGCGATCGACCAGAGCAAGGGCCATCCCGGTTTCTGCAAGGACGACAAGGGCGTCACGGTCGTCATCGACTTTCAGCAGTTGGGCGGCGAGACCTACGTGCGCTGCAACCCGCAGACCACCCGCGGCACCGGCCTGGACGCGTTGAAGGGTGCCGGGTTCCAGATCGCGGGCGTGCAACGCTGGGGTGAGGCGTTCATCTGCCGCGTCGAGAACAAGCCTGCCGCCGCCGACGTCATCCCGATCACCGGCCGCGCGAACTACCGCGAGATGTGCATCGACACACCTCCGGCAGCGGCCTACTGGTCGTACTGGCACGCCGCGAACAACTGCGCGTGGGACTACAGCCAGTGGGGCGTGAAGAACCGCGACTTCATCATGGGCGGTTTCGAGGGCTGGTCGTTCTCGCTCAACGCGACCGCGGACACCAACCCGATCCCGCGCGTCGCCGCCGTCCGTCCCGGCACGGAGAACAGGCCGTGCAACGCGGTCGAGGAACCGAAGCCGGTCACGAACGATCCCAATGAGCAGCAGGCACCGGTGCAGGGCAGGCAACCGAACGCCACACCGGAAGCGGGGGAGACCCAGGAGAACGTGCCTCCGCCCGGCGCGGAAACCGGAGCGCTGCCACCTCCGAAACCCCGTGCCAGCGCGAGTCCTCGTCCGCAGGCGAAGGACCCGTCGAGCAACGTGGCGTTCAGCGGCGGCGAGAACGCCGAGGACGTCAACGAGGTGATCAAGCGGACGTCCGGTGCGAGTGACTACGCGCCGTGGGCCGCGGGTGGGGCCGTGCTGGTGCTGCTCGCCGCGGGGTTCTTCGTGGCCCGGCGCCGCAAGCGGGTCAACGAGTCGTGACGGCGTACTTCCTGCCGCGCGACCTGCACCCGGCGGCGTGGTGGGTGTGGGCGCTCGGCCTCGCGGTCGCGGCGACCCGCACCACCAACCCGTGGCTGCTGCTCACGATCATCGCGGTGGCGGGCTACGTCGTGGTGGCCCGCCGCTCCGAGGCGCCGTGGGCGCTGGCGTTCCGGCTCTACCTGATCCTGGGCGTCTGGATCGTGGTGATCCGGGTGTTCTTCCGGCTCGTGTTCGGTGGCGCCGAAGGATCGACGATCGTCCTGCGGCTGCCCGAGATCCCGCTGCCGGAGTGGGCGGCGGGCATCCGGCTGTTCGGGGACGTCTCGGCGGAGTCGCTGCTCGGCGGCTTCTACGACGGCCTGCGCCTCGCGACGATGGTGATCTGCCTCGGCGCGGCGAACGCGCTGGCGAACCCGAAGCGACTGCTCAAGGCCATGCCACCGGCTCTGTACGAGGTGGGTACGGCGGTGATCGTCGCCCTGTCGGTTTTCCCGCAGCTGGCCGAGAGCGTGCTGCGGGTGCGGCGCGCGCGGAAGTTGCGCGGTGGCACCGGAAAGCGCACCCAGGTCCTGCACTCCGTCATGATCCCGATCCTGGAGGACGCGCTGTCGCGCTCGTTGCAGCTCGCCGCGTCCATGGACTCCCGCGGCTACGGCCGGGCGGGGCTCGTCGAGGCACGCCAACGGGTGCTGACCGGCACGATGATGATCGTCGGCCTGATCGGCGTCTGCGTCGGCATCTACGCGACGCTCGACGGTTCCACGCCTCGGTTCCTCGCGGCGCCGGTGCTGTCCGTCGGCCTGCTCATCGGCCTGATCGGATTCCGGATGGCGGGCAGGAGAGTCCAGCGCACGCGGTACCGCCCGGACCGCTGGCACCTTCCCGAGATCGTGGTGGCGCTGAGCGGTCTGGGCGTCGCGGCCGTGCTGTTCGTGACGTCCAGTGTGGACCCGACGAACCTCAACCCGTCGCTGATCCAGCTGTCCTGGCCGTTGCTGTCCTGGGAACCGTTGCTGGGCGTGCTGATCGGCGTCCTGCCCGCCTTCCTCACCCCGATTCCCGAACCGCCGTTCGCCGCGCTGGAAGAAGAAGTGGCCGCATGATCGAAATCGACCGCGTCAGCTTCTGGTACGCGGGCCAGTCCGAGCCGGTGCTGCGCGACATCACGGTGTCCATCGGCGAGGGCGAACTCGTGCTGTTCGCCGGCCAGACCGGCGCCGGCAAGTCGACGTTGCTCGGCACGATCAACGGCCTCGTCCCGCACTTCACCGGCGGCCACCTCGAGGGCGACGTCTCGGTCGACGGCGTGTCCACCCGCTCCCGCCCGCCCCGTGAGTTCGCGCACCTGGTCGGCGTCGTGGGCCAGGACCCGTTGGCGGGCTTCGTCACCGACACCGTCGAGGACGAACTCGCCTACGGCATGGAGCAGCTGGGCCTTGCCCCGCAGGTGATGCGCCGCCGCGTCGAGGAAACCCTCGACCTGCTCGGCATCGCGGAACTGCGCAGGCGAGCGCTGCGCACGTTGTCCGGCGGCCAGCAACAACGCGTCGCGATCGGCTCGGTGCTCACCACCCATCCCAAGGTCCTGGTGCTGGACGAACCGACGTCCGCGCTGGACCCGACCGCCGCCGAGGACGTCCTCGCCACCCTCGCCCGCCTGGTGCAGGACCTCGGCACCACCGTGCTGATGGCCGAGCACCGGATGGAACGCGTGATCCCGTTCGCCGACCGGATGATCTACCTGCCGGGCACCGGCGGCGTCCTGGACGGCACCCCGCCGGAAGTCCTGCGGGAAACCCCGATCGCACCGCCGATCGTCCAACTGGGACGGTTGGTGGGCTGGGACCCGTTGCCGATGTCGGTCCGCGACGCCCGCCGCCGCGCGTCCACTCTCGTTCTCGGCAGCCCGCCTGCCAGGACCACGACCACCGGCGACGTCCTGCTCTCCGCGTCTGGAGTCGTGGTGCGCTACGGGCCGAAGGTCGCCGTCCGCGAAGTCGACCTCGACCTGCGCGCGGGCGAAGTGCTGGCCATGATGGGCCGCAACGGTTCCGGCAAGTCGTCGTTGCTCTGGGCCGTCCAGGGCTCCGGCCCTCGCCAGGGCGGCACCGTCCGCGTGGGCGACGCCGACCCGAAGTCGCTGAGCAGCTCCGAGGGTCGCAAGCTCGTCGGCATGGTCCCGCAGACCGCGAGCGACCTGCTGTACCTCCAGACCGTCGCGGCCGAGTGCGACGCCGCCGACGCGGAATCCGGCGCGGAGCCAGGCGTGTGCCGCGGCCTGCTCGACCGCCTCGCACCGGGCATCGACCCCGCCGCCCACCCCCGTGACCTCTCGGAGGGCCAACGACTCTCGCTGGTCCTCGCCGTCCAGCTCTCCGCCGCACCGCGGATCATGCTGCTCGACGAACCCACCCGAGGCCTCGACTACACCGCCAAAGCCGCGCTGGCCCAGATGATCGCCCAGCTGACCGCCGAGGGCCGCGCCGTCGTGGTCGCCACCCACGACGTCGAGTTCGTCGCGACGATCGCCCACCGCGTGGTCGTCATGGCCGAGGGCGAGGTCGTCTCCGACGGTCCGACCGCCGAAGTCCTCGGCGGCTCACCGGCGTTCGCCACCCAGGTGGCCAAGATCCTCGGCGAACCCTGGCTCACCGTCGACGACGTCCGCGCGGCCCTGCCCCAGGAGGTGCGGTGAACACGTCCGCGGTGACCATCGGCAAGCGCTCGGCGGTAGTGCTGTCGCTGGCCTCGATCGCCAGCCTGATGATGTTCGTCTGGCCGCTGCTGGTCCGCGTCGAACCGCAGTCGATGCAACACGGCCCGGACGCGCCGTTCGTGTTCATCGGAATCCTGCCCATCCTGATCATCATCGTCCTCGCCGAACTGTCCGAAGGAGGCATGGACTCCAAGGCGCTCGCGATGCTCGGCGTGCTGTCGGCCGTGAACGCGGCTCTGCGGCCGCTGGGGGCGGGCACCGCGGGCATCGAGACCGTGTTCTTCATGCTGATCCTGGCCGGACGTGTGTTCGGGCCCGGCTTTGGTTACGTGCTCGGCTGCACCTCGCTGTTCGCCTCGGCCCTGCTGACGGCGGGCGTCGGGCCGTGGCTGCCGTTCCAGATGATGTGCTCGGCGTGGATCGGCATGGGCGCGGGCCTGCTGCCCAAGCGCGTCACCGGCAAGGCGGAGATCGCCATGTTGGTCGGGTACGGCATTGTCGTGGCGTACGTCTTCGGGTTCCTGATGAACCTGTGGTTCTGGCCGTTCATCACCGACGCCGAGGTGCCGTACCACGATGGCCACATCTCTTACGTGCCAGGGGATTCGGTGCTCGACAACCTGCACCGGTTCGCCGTGTTCACGTTGCTGACCTCGACGGCGGGCTGGGACACCGGGCGGGCCATCACCAACACGGTCGCGATCCTGGTGATCGGGCCGGCGGTGCTCGCGACGTTGCGGCGTGCGTCGCGCAAGGCCTCGTACGGTGCGATCCCGACGTTCGCGGACCGCTGACCGCCGGCGGGAATTCCGGCGCGGCCGCACCACCACCTCTGCGATACTCCCCGCTGTGAACAGGGGGAACGACCGACCAGCCGTGCACTTCCTGCTCTCGCTGATCGAGCAGGAGGACGCGGCCGTCGTGCGGCACCGCCTCGGCATCGGGGAGCCGGAGCAGCTCACGGCCGACGTCGCGGGGAAGTGGCTCGACGGTCTGCGGCCGCCGAAGTCCGCGCTGTTGTGGATGCTCGAGGAGGACGACCCCGCGATCAACCAGGTCGTGTTCCACTACGCCGACACACTCGACGTCACGCGGCGCGACATCCTGCGCGGCGTGCCGTTCGGTGGTGCGCGAGGGGTGCTGCCCACGCTGGTGCGGGCGGAGGAGCCGCAGGTCCTGGTCAGTCCGCGTGGTGTGGTGGCCGGGTTGCGCGAGGCGAGAACCATCAAGACCGCCCGGTCCGCGGCACGGGTCGTGGGGCAGCAGGACTGGGCCGTGCTGGCCGAGGCGGATCTCGACGAGCCGTTGCCGGGGTACGCGCGGTGGGCGTTGACGGAGAGGGCCGACTGTCCGGGTGAGGTGCGCGCGCAGTTCGGTTCGCACGTCAAGTTCACCCGCCGGGTGCGGGAGGCCGGTGTCGTCGAGCCCGCCGAGTACGCCGAACAGACCAAGCCGGCGCGGCAGGTGCTGGGGGTGCTCCACTTCGGCCGCCAGTTGTTCCCGCGCCGGACGCGAGAGGCCGCCGCGGTGCTGGCGCCGTTGGTGCGCGACGAGATCGGCGTGGATCCGGACTCGTGGGCGGTGATGGCGCAGCTGTTGCCGACGTTCCTGGGAACTGTGGCGGAGTTGGTGCACACGAGCGCGGCGGTCGCCCACGCCGGAAGGTGACGGGCGGCTGGATTCGAACCAGCGTGTCCCGGTTCTGGAGACCGGTGCGTCTACCTCTGCGCTACGGCCCGTCGGCGCCGATCTTACTGGTGGGGAAATGGGACATCGCACACGGACTCCGGTCGTCGACCTGACGGACCGGCGGGCGTTGCTGGGCTGGCGTCCGGCGGCGGAAGAGGTGATCGCCGAGGCCACGCGGCTCAAGGAGGCCGCGCTGCTCGACTTCGGACTCACCGACTCCGCGGTCGCGTCGTGGCTCTACTCGAAGTGCCCGCACCAGATCGCGACGACGGCGATCGACACGGCGGCCGTCGTCGCGTCCGGTGACGGCACGTGCCTGCTCCTGTTCAACCCGGACTTCTTCGTCCGCATCGGGCTGGAGGGCGTGAAGTTCGTGCTGTTCCACGAGGCTCGGCACCTCGTGCACCGGCATCTGTTCGTGGAGCAGGAGATGCGGGACGACCCGGTGTTCACGACGGCGGCCGAGGTGGTGATCAACCACGTCGCGCAGGTGCGGCTCGGGCGCGGGCTGCCGGTGCGGGACGGGAAACCGATCGGCATCGATCCGGCCGAGGTCTACCAGGCCTATGCCGACGACCTCACCGGGCGCGGGCTCGTTCCGTTGGCGTACGCGGACTTCATCATCACCGACACGAGTGTCTACTCCGAACTCAAGCGGATGGCGCACCCGCCCGTGCCCGCGCCGTTGTGCGTGCACGTGACGCACGCGATCCCGCTGGACCAGGAGGCGGTCGACGCGGTCGTCACGTCGGCGTTGCTCAACACGCTGCTGGCCGCCCGGCGCGGCAACGGCAACGCCGAGTCCGAGGTGCTCGACCTGATGAACCGCACCGAGGACGTGGCGGGCAGGACGTGGGGCAGGCTGGGCGCGGGGATCCTGCGCGGCACGACGGCGCGCAGCGGCAAGGTCGACTGGTGGCAGCGGTGGCTCGTCGACGTGCTCGGCTCGAAGCTGCGCGAGGGTGAACGGCTGGTGTACCCGAAGAAGCGCGGCGCGGTGCTCAGCGTGCTCGGGCACGACCCGATGCTGTCGCGCCGCGGTCCGGTGCGGGACAAGGTGCTGGTCATCGCGTACGACACGTCCGGCTCGATGCCGGCGGGCGTCGTCGCGTGGATGATCGATCTGGTCGGCGGGATCGACGGCGTGCAGGCGCACTGGCTCGCGTTCGACGGCGTGGTCATGCCGTTCCAACCGGGTGCGGCCGTGTACGGCGGTGGCGGCACCAGCTTCCAGTCCGTCGTGGACTACGTCGAGGGACGGTCCACAGTGGAGGGGGAGCACTTCGAGGAGCACGTGGACGCCGTGGTCATGGTGACCGACGGCTACGCCCCGCACGTGACGCCCGCCGAGCCGGACAAGTGGATCTGGCTGATCACCGAGAACGGCGACGACTGGCCCGACCACCACACACCACCGATGGCCTGCCACCGCGTGCGGCCTGTGACAGGACGAACCGGATGACGACCACGACGAAACCGAAGTTGACCGAGTTCATCGACGCGATGATCGACATCGGCCAGACCGGCCAGATCTTCGGCCCGCACGGCATCGGCAAGACCGCGACGTTCTTCTCCCACGTCGCGCAGGCCTACCCGGACGCCGCACTCGTGTTCGTGCCGGCGGCCAACCTCACGCCGGACGACCTGCTGATCAACGCCCCGGTGCGCGAGGACGGCGAGCTGGTGCTGCGCCAGCTCGTGATGAGCCAGCTGCGGCCCGGCCGGAAGTTCGTGCTGCTCATCGACGACTCGCTGCAGGCGGGCGAGACGATCCAGTCGCAGCTGATGCAGGTCGCGTGCAACTGGACGCTGGGGGAGTACGACCTGCGCGCGCTCGGCTGCATCGGCGTGTTCCTCACCGACAACGAGTCGCTCGCCGAAACGTCCGCGCGGCGCAGCGACCTCGCGATCCTCGACCGCATGGTGACCGTGCGGATGACCGCGAACGACACGGCCTGGCGCTCCACCCTGTCGGCGCGCTACCGCGAGTGGGACCTGAGCGCGTTCTTCGGCGTGTGGAACTCGCTCGGGCCGGAAGTGCGGGAGCTGTTGTCGCCGCGGACGATGGAGCACGTCCTCGCGAACGCCCGCGAGGGTTTCCCGTTGCGCTGGGCACTTCCGCTCGTCAACGGCGAGCGGCTGCGCCTGCAGGACGAGCGCGGCGACCGCACGGCGGAGATCCTGGACCGGCTCGCGACCGCACTAGGCGTGCGCAATCCTTCCACCGTGCCGGATCCGGTGCGGCAGGTCCTGAAAGCCGCGCTGCGCAACCGGTGGAGCGTGCTGCTGCAGGGCCCGCCCGGCTGCGGCAAGACCGAACTCGTGCGCGAGACGATCCGCACCGAACTCGGCCGCGACCCGCTGTACTTCTCGTTGCCGGTCACCAACGTCGAGGACCTCTGCGCGCCGTTGCCGACTGCCGACGGCACGCTGGAGAACCTGATGGCGCGGCCGTTCACCGGTCGTGAGCCCAAGGCCATCGTGTGGGACGAGTACAACCGCCCCAAGGACAAGGCCGCGTTCGCCCGGCTGATGGAGATCACGCAGGAGTGGTCGCTCGCGGGGCAGCGGATCGAGAACCTGCGTGCCCAGGTCGCGATCCAGAACCCGCCGTACCACCTGGGCCGCAAACTCCTGGTGGCGCGCAACAACATCGCGCAGGCGACCCGGTTCACCTGCTCGCTCGTCGTCGACCCGGCCGACATCCCCGCGAACGAGTGGCTGATCAGCCGGTACGGCGGCGTCGCGGAAACCGTGCTGGAGTGGTGGAAGCACGACATCGACGACGAGGGCAGGGAGTGGATCACCAAGCGCACCATCGAACGGTTGGTCAAACTGCACGAGCGGGGCCTGCCGCTCGAGCTGGCCACGATCTACCTCGGCGAGGGCGAGTACGCGCCCGTGCCGCTGACCGCGTTGCTCGACCGGCTGGCGAACCGCAAGGTGACCGGCCTCGGTGAGATCGCGCTGCAGGCGGGCCTGTGGGAGCAACGGTTGCGCGACGAACGCGAGTCGCCCGAGGGCGGCCACCACGGCGATGTCGTGCACCAGGTGCTGGCGAACGCCGAGCTGTCCCAGTTGCGCAAGCACCGCGAGGTGATCACGCGCCTGGTCGCGCTGCTGCCGCCCAAACTGCGGGCCACCTACCTGGTCGGCGTGGCGGAGGACCGGCAACGGTTCTGGATGGAGGTCTTCGCGTCGATCCCGCGCTAGTGGCGCGCGTCTACACCTTGCTCGCCACCACCAGGTAGTTCTCGGCCTCGGGGTTGAACGTGCTCATTTCCGTCCGAAGTCCCACCCGGCGCAACTCGGCTTCGAGTTCGTCGTATCGGTAGGGCCAGCAAGACAGCAGTTCCGAGCGGACAGAAACCGGCCCGGCCGCATCCAGCTGCGCGACCGCGATCTCGATGTGGTGCTCGTCCTCCCAGTTCGGCGCGATGTCCCAGCGGTAGACCACGACGGCATCGCGGCCGTTCCGGCGGACGAGCCGGTCGCTGATGTCCAGCCGGGAACCTCTGGCTCGCACGAGTTCCCACGTGCGGGAGGTGAGCACCAACCGCCCGCCGGGGCGCAGCAGCCGTGACATCGACTCCAGAGCGGCAACCCTGCCTTTCGCGCCCACGGCGTGGTGCAGCGAGTTGCCGACGCAGAACACCATGTCGAACGTGGCGTCGTCGAAGTGGCCGGGCAACTCCTCCCAGTCTGCTCGCACCGTCCGGACCGATGCCCCGTGCTCTCCGGCCAACTCCGCGGTCCGACGCACCATCGCCGCGCTGGCGTCAGTGGCGACCACCTGCATGCCAAGACCGGCGAGGCCCACCGCCAACTGCCCGGTTCCGCACGAACAATCGAGGACGTGAGCGTTGGGCGGCAGGAGGGTGAGGACGTCGTCGAACGACGCGGCGAACTCGGCCGGAGTCAGCTTCACGTCGGAGATGAGCCACTCGTACACCTCGGCGAGCTCGCCATAACCCGTCACAACCACTACCCCCGTCACGCGGCATTCACATTGGCACATTCAGTACATCAGCGGAGCAAGCCGCCTCACCAATGGTTTTCGCGGGGGCAACTCGCCCGCTCACATAGGCTGGCGGTGAACGCTGCGCACCGCCGCCACGTCCGCGTGCACCGGCGGCGTCGCGGGAATCGCGCCGCTCACCGCGTCGAGCCTGCGCCGCACGCTGTCCGCGACTCCCTTGCCCAGCACGAAACGCGTGGGCGTGACCGCGCGCTGGGCGCCGTCGAGCAACCGGTGCGCGGCCTGGCTGCGCATCCCGGTGTTGCTCAGCACCAGGTGCCGCAACCGGTGCGGTCCGGCGGCCAGTTCCTCCGCGATGACCGTCGCCGCCGCGGCGTCCAGACTGTTGTCCCGCGCGCCCAGCACCCCGGCGGCCTTGACCCGGCCGAGGTCGCACACTTCGACCCCGGCTCGCACGGCCGCGGTGACCAACCTGGCCGCGGCCTGCGGCCCGATGCCGTTGCTGGCCACCGAGATCCGCCGGAGCCTGCCGGGCACGAGCGCGTCCGCGAGGGTGTGCGCGCCCTCGTCACCGAGCCCGGCCGCGGACACGTACAACTCGCTCACCGCGTCGGCGGCCAGCAGCGCCGCGAGGTGCACGGCACCGGCCGGGCCGAGCGGGTTCCCACCGACGTAGAGCCGTTCCACCGGCCTGCCCTGCGCGGCCGCGACGAGCACGGCCGCCACCAGCCGCCGCACCGCGTCGGCGTCCAGATCGGTCTGCACGAGATCGAGCGTGCGCAACGACTTCGCGGACTCTACGAGCGCGGCCGCCGCGTCCCCGTCACCGATGGGGTTGCGCTTGAGCCAGATGCCGGTCACCCGGCTGGCCTGCGGTGACATCCGCAGGTTGTCGGCGAGACGGCACGCGCCTCCCGCCGTGATCCCGTTGCAGCCCAGGTAAAGCGTCTCGACCTCGCGCCGCGCCGCCTCGCCGGCCACGTCCGCCGCGCCGTCGCCGAGCCCGTCGGTGCCGAGCAGCAGGTGCTGGACCACACCAGGCCGCAACGACTGAGCCACGAGCGCCGCGCCCGCAGGTCCGAGGTCCTGCTTGCACAGGTCGAGCCTGCCGTCCGGAGCGCCGTGCCGGTGGGGAAGTCGAGCCGCTCGCCCGTCGTCGCACCGGTGCGCAGCCAGGCCAGCAACGGGTCGAGCGAGCTCACCACGCCGCCTTCCGGTAGTCCTTGAGGAACACCCCGGCCACCGGCGAGCCCGCCTCGCCGCGCACGATCGGGTCGTACACCCGAGCGGCCCCGTCCACGACGTCGAGTGGCGTGCGAAACCCTTCGCGCGCAAGGCGTGCCTTCTTCGGCGCCGGGTTCTCGTCCGTGATCCACCCGGTGTCGACCGAGCACATGTACACACCCTGCTCGGCGAGTTCGGGCCCGCTCGTGCGGGTCAGCATGTTGAGCGCCGCCTTGGCCATGTTGGTGTGCGGATGCCCGGAAGTCTTGTGGCGCACCGTGAACCGCCCCTCGACGGCCGTCACGTTGATGACGTACTTGCGTTCGTGCGGCGACGCCAGCAACAACGGCAACAGCTTGTCGCACAACAACGTGGGTGCGAACGCGTTGACGAGATGGGTCTCCAGCACTTCGGCCGCGTCCAGCTCGCCGACGCGAGCCGACCAGGAGTTCACCGGTGCCATGTCCGGCACCAGCCCGGCCTCGTCGAGCTCCGCGAGCGCCAACGCACCGCCGTTCTGCTCCAACGCGAGCATGGGACTGAACCCAGGCGCCAGCACGGCGTTTCCCGGCAACACCCCACCCTCACCGGCGACGAGCGCCGCGTAGGACTCCGGCGGCCTGCGCACGGTCTGCGCGGCGTTGTTGATCAGCACGTCGAGCGGCCGCCCGTCCGCGCGCAGCGACTCGGCGAACCCGAGCACCTGCCGAGGATCCCGCAGGTCGATCCCGACGATCGTCAACCGCCCCAGCCACTCCGCACTCCCGGCGGCCTCCTCGAACCGCCGCTGAGCATCACGCGGAAACCGCGTCGTCACCAGCAGTTCGGCCCCATCCCGCAACACCATCAACGCGAGCTGGAACCCGATCTTCACCCGCCCACCGGTGAGCAGCACGCGCCGTCCGCGCAGATCGGTACGCGCGCTGCGCCGCGCGGTGTTCTCCGCCGCGCACGCCGGGCACAGCCGGTGGTAGAAGGCGTCGACCTGCCGGTACTGCTCCTTGCAGACGTAGCAGTGCCGCGCCCGCACGAGTTCCCGGGCCTGCCCGTCAACGGCCTCCAGCGGCGCGTCCTCCCGGCGGTCGAGCGCACCGGTCGCCGTCGCGGCTTCCACCGCCGCGTCGGCCCGCGCGTTGCCCTCGTCGCGGACCTTCTTGCGGCTCTTGCGACCTTCGCGGGCGAACGACTCCGCGACCCGTTCGGCCAGCAACCGCACCGGGTCGTCGGCGGGGAGCGCGCGCAACCGCGCGACGGTCTCGTGGAACGCCGCGAGGTCTGCCTCAGTGATGGTGCTGTCCGTCATGGTGTGGGCGGCTGCCTCTGCGCTACAGGACCTGGCCTGCCGGGGCGGCCGGATTCGAACCGGCGTGCTCCACATTGGCAGTGTGGCGCGCCTGCCTCTGCGCTACGGCCCCGGCATTGCGGCCATCCTAACCAGCGGCGCCGAACGGTTTTACCAGGCGGTGCGCTGCCGGTGCCGCCCCCGCAGCCGCCGCCAGTGCCGCCCACGTCCTGAATCGTCGCCCTCCAGCGGCAGGGCCAGCCCGGGATGCCGCGCGGCGAACTCGGCCGAGGTGATGGCCATCATCACCAGACACCCGAGCGAGCTGCCGGGGTCGGCGATGCGCCCGGTCTCCCGGAAGCCGAGCCGGGTGTGCAGGCTCTGCGAAGCGAAGTTGCCGCCGTAGATGCTGATCTCGCACGCGCGGTAGCCCCGCTGGCTGAACATCAACGCCAGCAGCACGGTGATCGCGTCCGCCGCGTAACCGCACCTCGAGTGCAGGGACCCGATCCCGACCCCGTAGCTGAAGCAGCCGGGGCCCGAGTCCATCCGCACGGTGGCCAGCGACCCGACGACCACACGACTGCGCAGGCTCACGATCGCGAGCTGCAGGTCCTCACCGGTGGTGTCCGCGCGGTGCGCCGCCCAGTGCCGGTAACCGCCCACCAGCGGTGGATGCCCGTCGCGGTCGAACCTGGTCAGCGTGTTCCGGTCGGAGGGTGCGACCTCGCGCAACCACACCTTCCTGCCTGACCAGGTCAGGGAGGGGTGCATCGAGGTGCGGACGGGTGCGTTGGCCGGTGGACGCGCGATCATCGCGACCAACCCTACTGGAGACGGTCCGGCCGAGGAGTGCTGAACGTGCCCGCGAAGGAATCCGGCGACGCGAAGGTGAGGCTGGGGAGTCGCTTCCACCGGCTCTTCGGCGCCACGCTCGTGTCGTCCGTCGGCACCGGCATGCACGCCGCCGCGTTGCCCCTGCTGGCGTTGCAGACCACCAGCAGCCCGCTGGCGTTGAGCGCCGTCGTCGTGGCCGCCGAGATTCCCTGGGTGCTGCTCTCGCTGCACGCCGGGGTCGCGGTGGACCGGCTGGACCGGCGCCGGGTGATGGTGCAGGCCGACCTGGCCCGGTTCGCCGTCCTGGTCGGGCTCGCGGTGCTGATCCTGACCGGGCGGGTGAGCCTCGTGTCGCTGGTGGTGGCGGCGTTCCTGCTGGGCGTCGGCCAGGTCTTCTTCGACATCGCCGCCCAGTCGGCCATCCCGGACTTCGTGTCCCGGGACCCGCGCAAACTCGCGACGGCGAACGGCCGGATCGTCGCCGCGGAGAGCAACGGCGAGGACTTCGTGGGACCACCGCTCGGCTCCGCCCTGTTCGGCGTGTGGAACTTCCTGCCGTTCGCCGGCAACGCCCTCTCGTTCGCCGCCAGCGGCCTGCTGATCCTCTCGATCCGGACGGACGCCAAGCCGTCCCGGGCTCCACGCAGGAGCGCGCGCGGCGACATCGCCGAGGGCATCCGGTGGTTGTTCGCGAACCGGACTTTGCGGGCGCTGGCCGTGGTCTCCTGCCTCGGCAACGTCTCCGCCACCGCCCAGTTCGCGATGCTCGCCCTGCTGGCCAAGGAGGTCCTCGCCCTGCCGGACTTCGGCTTCGGCCTGCTGCTGACGGCCACGGCGGTCGGCGCGACGATCGGGGGACTGGCCGCCGCGGCCGTCACCAGGCGAATCGGCCCCGGCACGGTGATGCTCACGGGCAAAGCCGGTGTGGGCGCGGCGATTCTGGTGCTGGGGTTCGTCGCCGACCCGTGGGTGGCGGCGGCGATGATGACGGTGACCGGCGCGTTGATGACCGCCGAGAAAGTCGTGGTGAGCACGCTGCGCCAGCAGATCGTGCCCGCTGAGCTCCTGGGGAGGGTGCTGTCGTCGAGCAGGCTGGTGGTGATGGTCGGGGGACCGGTCGGAGCGGCACTCGGCGGCGTGCTCGCGAGCGCGTTCGGCGTTCAGGTCACGTACGTCGTCGCCGGCGCGTTCCTCGTCCTGGTGGCGCTGGCTTTCTACCCCGTGCTGAACAACCGCGCCCTGGCGAGGGCGACTTCGTGAGAGCGCTCCCAAGGCGGCAGGCGGAAATGCCGATGGGGCCGTTTTTGGGAGATGCCCCGAAAACGGCCCCATCCGCGACCCCCGTCGTCAGGTCAGCTCTGCTCGGACCACCACTTCTGGCCGGTCGCACCCAGCGTGGAAATCGGGTCGTAGTACGGGTAGCGGCGGTTCAACGCCTCGGGATCTTCGAGCTCGATCCCGGTCCGGTAGTTCTTCGTCCAGTAGGAAATCCCGAGCTCACGGTCGTACTCCTCGAGCTGGTTGACCCACCGCTTGCCCACGTACGGCACGTCGCACACGATCCGCGGCGTCGCGTACCCAGGGAGGTAGCCCATGATCGAGTGCTGGAGTTCCTGAGCCTCCGCGACCGACACCCTCCAGTGCTCGGAGTTCGGGATCATGTCGCACATGTAGAAGTAGTAGGGAAGGATGTTCGCTTCCCCTTGCAGCGCAAAGCAAAGGTCCAGCAGGTCGTCCGAGGTGGCGTTGACGCCCTTCATCAGCACGCCCTGGTTGCGCACGTCCCGCACGCCGACCTCGAGAGCCGTCCGGGCGGCCTCGGCCACCAGCGGCGTCACGGACTGAGCGTGGTTCACGTGCGTGTGGATGGCGAGGTTGACGCCGCGACGCGACGCCGTGCGGGCCACCCGCTCCAGGCCCTCGACGACGCGCGGCTGGAGCCAGTGCTGCGGCAAACCCGCGAGAGCCTTGGTGGCCAGGCGGATGTCGCGGACCGTGTCGATGTCCAGCAGGCGCATCAGGAACGACTCGAGCTGCGGCCACGGCACGTTGGCCACGTCGCCGCCGGAGACCACCACGTCGCGGACGCCCGGGGTCTTCTTCAGGTACTCGATCATCTGGTCCTGGCGGTCGACCGGCTTCAGCGAGAGCTTGTGCTTGTCGATCAACGGCGTGCTGTTGCCCACCAGGTCCATGCGGGTGCAGTGGCCGCAGTACTGCGGGCAGGTCGAGACCATCTCCGCCAGGACCTTGGTGGGGTAGCGGTGGGTGAGGCCTTCGACGACCCACATCTCCGCCTCGTGCAGCGAGTCGCGCTCGGAGTGCGGGTGCGAGGGCCAGTCGGGGTCGCGGTCCGAGGCGACCGGAAGCATGTAGCGGCGGATCGGGTCCGCCAGGAACGCCTCGGTGAAGGCGTCCGGGGAGAGTGAGGCGTCGACCGCCATGGTGTTGAACATCTGCGGTGGGATCAGCATCGACATCGTCGCGAAAGCCGACTGGTCGGCGGCGAGGTCGTCGTAGAACTTGTCGGTGAGCAGGTCACCCGCGACCTTGCGGAGCTGCTTCACGTTCTTCACGCAGTTCACGCGTTGCCACTGGGCGTCGCGCCACTGCGCTTCGGTCACGTGGGACCAGCCGGGGAACCGTCGCCAGTCCGGTTCGACCAGCTCTCGGCGGACGTACGTGTACGGCTGGCGGTCCAGCCGCTCCAGCGCCGTGGGGGCGTCGTGCAGCGCGGTCATCCGTACTCCTCAGCGTCGAGGTCGCGTAAAGATATCCTGTCACATCGCTAGCTTGCCGTAAATATTTCAGCTCAAGGCCTGGTGGAGGGGTGGTCGGGAGCAAAGACGCGGCCTCGTTCGTTGACACGGACATGCCCCTCTTCGCGCTGCTGCTGCTCGGGATGTTCGCCGAGATCGCGGTCATGGTCGCCGTCGGCAACGCCATCGGCGGGCTCTGGATGATCGCCCTGCTCCTGGTCGGCACCCTCGTCGGTCTGTCGCTCGTGCGCAGGCAGGGGACGCAGGTCATGGCGGCGTTCCGGGAGTCGGTGTTCAACCGCCAGCAGCCGCACCAGGAGATGGCGGACGGCGTGCTGATCGCCACGGCCGGTGCGTTGATCATGGTGCCGGGCTTCATCAGCGACGTGGTGGCGTTGTTCCTGCTCTTCCCGCCCACGCGCAAGCTCGTGAGCCGGCGGATCGCACGCAAGGCGGAGGCCGCGGCGCTCAAGTTCGAGCACGAACGCCGCTTCGGCGCCGGTCAGGTCGTCGAGGGCGAAGTCATCGACGTGGACGCGGACCCGGTCGTCATCACGGAACGGCGCGAGCTCACGTGATCCGCGCGTACCGGCTCCCTGACCTGGACGCGCTCTACGACATCTGCCTCGACACGGGCAACGGCGGCCTCGGCGCGCGCCACCTGTTCGAGGACCCGAAGCTCATGGGCCACGCCTTCGTGGGCCCGTACGCGGCGTTCGAACCCGACCTGGTTTTCGTCGCCGAGGACGACGAGGGCATCGCCGGGTACGCGCTCGCGACCGCCGACACCGAGGCGTTCGAGGACCGCTGCGACCGCGACTGGTGGCCGGACCTGCGGGTGCGCTACCCGCTGACCAAGGACCCGAACCGGATCGTGCAGCACATCCACCACCCGCCGCGCGTGGATCCGTTCCTGGTCAGGGACTATCCGGCGCACATGCACGCGAACCTGTTGCCCCGCGCGAAGGGCAAGGGGTTCGGCGGCACGCTCGTGCGCAGCGTGCTCGAACGTCTGGAGAAGGGCGTCCACATCCACGTGCGGCACCACAACACACACGCGATCGGTTTCTGGGAACACCTGGGGTTCCGCGTGATCGACTCCGCGGACAAGCTCGTCCTGGGGCTGCGTCTCTAGATGATCGACGGCGTCGAGGACGTGACGACGACCGGGCAACTCGCGGGGCTGCTGCGCGCGCTCCGCCGCAGGCACGCCCGGTCGCAGCAGGACAGGGAACTCACGGTCCGCGAGATCGCGGCCAAGTCGGGGTACGCGGTCGGCCGGGTGTCGGAGTACCTGAGCGGCACGACCCTGCCGCCGACCGACAGGTTCGACGTGCTCGTCGGCATCTTCGGTGCCACGAAACAGGAACAGGCCGCACTCGCCACCGCCCGCGACCGCGTCGAGGAGGCGAAGCGGACCCCTGTCGGCACTGACGCACCCATGCAGCTGCCGCCGGACATCCCGGGCTTCGTAGGTCGCGAGCAGGAACTCGAAGCCATCAACGCGCCGATCGTCGTCATCACCGGACCGCCGGGCATCGGCAAGTCGGCGCTGGCAGTCCGGTGGGCGCACCGCGCCGCAGCCAGGTTCCCGGACGGCATCCTGCACAACGCCACGCCTCAAACCGCGATGCAAGCGCTGAAAACGTCAGACGTCCGCTCCACGCTCGCACGGCGACGCGTGCTGCTCGTGCTCGACGACGTGCACAACGCCGACGAGGTGTTGCCGCTGCTGCCGGGCAGTGGGCAGTCCGTCGTCGTGGTGACGAGCCGCGATCCACTCGACGCCCTTCTCCGCTATGGCGCGCAACGGCTCGTGCTCGACCCCTTGCCGCCGAACGACACGGTGCGACTGCTCAAGAACCTCATCAACTCGCCCGACGAACTCCTGCACGCGTTCCGGACGAGGTGGCGACGCGGCGCCACGACGAAGGACAGCGTCGAGGTGCTGGAAGCCGTTCTGGTGGCGGGCGGGCCGGACGTCCGGGTCCTGACCCACCTCGGCGCGGCCCTCAACCACGCCGGCCGTCACGACGAGGCCCTCAAAGCCTTGGAGCAGGCCCGCGACCGCTACGCCGACGTCGAGGACCACACCGGTCGCGGCGAAGTCATGGCCTGTCTCGCAGTCACCTACGCGGGCCTCGGACGGCACGACGAGGCGGTGGCCATCACCTACAAGGCACTGGCGCTGCACCGGTCGATCAACGCCGGCGACACGGCCGAGGCCGCCCCGTTCCTGCAAGAGGCACGGGACGCCCTCGGCCTGCAGAACTACTGAATCAGCATGCCCAGCAACACGATCTCGTCGGACCACGCACCGGGGTTCGGCGCGGGGGAGAGACGGATCGTCGAGCCCACGCGGTTGACCGCGAAGTCGTGGATGCTGCTCGCGGCCTTCACGTCGGCGGAGCCCACGAGCACGTCGTCGACGAACACGTAGATCGTGCCCTGCTTCACCGAGCTGACGTTGTCGTGCAGGTTCATGTGCACCGAGCTGATGTAGGCCGCGGGCGTCCGCACGATGACGTTGTTGCCGGCCCCACCGCAGTGCCCACCGCCGAAGCAGATGTTCTTGGAGTTCGTCCAAGGCTGGCTGGGGCTGGTGGCGGTCGTCCACGGAATGGAGGGCGCCCAGAACTCGGTCGACGCCGAGGCCGTGCCGGACAGGCCGAGTACCAGCGCGAGCGCTCCGAACAGCGCCGCGAGTGCCGGGATCCCCCGGCGGAGGGTGGTCCGCATTCCATCTCCCCTTTGACGTTCCGACGGCCCGGTGCTTCCGGAGCCGGGCGGAACCCTGCCCGAGGAGACGTGGTGAAACGCCTGTTCCGGAACGACGCGGAACAGGCCGGAACGCTCAGCCGAGCAGGTCCTTCATCAGCAGTTCGAAGTCGAGGACCTCACGCCCGGCCGGCACCGCCGCGTACGTCGAGTCGAGGAACTTCTGCAGCTCCGCCGCCGACAGGTGGAACACGGCGTGCGAGTCCTCGGTGAAGAGCTCCAGCACGAGCACGTCCCCGTCGCCGGGCCGCAGCCGCACGTCGCCGAGCCCGGACGGCGACAGGATGCCGTCGGCGAGCAGTTCGCGGCCGACGAGCCAGATCGACTCCTGGTCGCGCGCCTGGAAACGCATGGTCACGGCGTGCGGATCGTCTGATCGGTACTGGAGGTCGACGCTCATCGGTTCGACCGAGCCGTCCGGCCGGATGAACTCAACGACGGTGGCAGTGCCAACCCGAGTCTCGTTGAACATCGCCGTTCCTCCTCCGCGGTGAGGGTGCTGCCATCAACACGGACGTGGTCTCGGGGTGGTTCAAGAACTCGTCGAAGATTTTTTCGGAGACCCTCTGACCTGGCCGTGCTTCCCTCACGGACTTCCTGGGTACCTGGCAGCGCATGACCGTTTACGGCATCCATGCGTCACATGAGCAGATTAGTCCCGCCCGCCTGCTCGACGCGGTGACGAGGGCCGAGCAGGCCGGGTTCGGCGCCGCGATGAGCTCCGACCACTTCTCGCCGTGGAGCGCGCGGCAGGGCGAGTCCGGGTTCGCCTGGTCCTGGCTCGGCTCGGCGCTGCAGGCCACGGACCTGCCGTTCGGCGTGGTCACGGCGCCGGGCCAGCGCTACCACCCGGCGATCACCGCCCAGGCGATCGGCACCCTCGCCGCCATGTACCCCGGCCGGTTCTGGGCCGCCCTGGGCACCGGTGAGGCGAGCAACGAGCACATCACCGGCGACGGCTGGCCGCGCAAGGACGTCCGCACGCGACGGCTGCGCGAGTGCGTCGACGTCATCCGCGCACTCCTCGAAGGCGAGGAGGTCAGCCACGACGGGCTGGTCACGGTCGACCGCGCGAAGCTGTGGACGCGGCCGGACGAGGCGCCGCTGCTGATCGGCGCCGCCGTCAGCCCCGAGACCGCCCGCTGGTGCGCGGAGTGGGCCGACGGCTTGATCACCGTCAACGCGCCACCGGACCGGTTGCGCACGCTCGCCGACGCCTACCGCGACGCCGGTGGCCGCGGCAAGTTGCACCTCCAGGTGCACCTGAGCTGGGACCCCGACGAGAACACGGCGACGAAGACCGCCCACGAGCAGTGGCGCACCAACGTGTTCCGCCCGCCCGTGTGCTGGGACCTCGAACTGGCCGAACACTTCGACATCGCCGCCGAGCACGTCACGGCCGAAGAGGTCGCCAAGGTCGTGAACGTGTCATCGGACCTGAAGTGGCACACGGAGCAGCTCCACACCTACGCCGAACTCGGCTTCGAGGAGATCTACCTGCACCACGTCGGCCAGGACCTCACCGCGTTCATCGACGCGTTCGGCGAGCACGTCTTACCGGAGGTGACCGCGTGATCCGCACGTCTGACGTCTGGTGGAAGAACGCCGTCCTCTACTGCCTCGACGTGGAGACCTTCACTCCCGATGGCTTCCGCGGCGCCACCGAACACCTAGACCACCTTCACGCACTCGGCGTCACGTGTGTGTGGTTGATGCCCTTCTACCCAACGGCCGAACGCGACGACGGCTACGACATCACCGACTTCTACAACGTCGACCCACGGCTCGGTTCGCTCGGCGACTTCGTGGAGTTCGTGCGCGCCGCACGGGACCGTGGCCTGCGCGTGATCGCGGACCTCGTCGTGAACCACACCTCCGACGAGCACCCGTGGTTCCACGACCCGTCGAAACGCGACTGGTACGTCTGGGCAGACGAACCCCAGGACGACGGACCGCAGGGGATCACGTTCCCCGACAAGGAGAACTCGCTGTGGGAGTACTCCGAGGAGGTCGGCAGGTACTACCTGCACCGCTTCTACAAGCACCAGCCCGACCTCAACGTGTCCAACCCGCAGGTCCGCGACGAGATCGCCCGCATCATGGGCTTCTGGATGGAACTGGGCCTGAGCGGGTTCCGCGTCGACGCCGTCCCGTTCCTGCTGGAGCACAACGATCCGATGGACGCTCTCTCGCTGCCCGATCCGCACGACTACCTCACGGACCTGCGCGCGTTCCTCAACCGCCGCAACGGCGAGGGCGTGCTGCTGGGCGAGGTGAACCTGCCGTACAAGGACATCATGGCGTTCTACGGTCAGGGCGTCGGTGACGAGCTGACCATGTGCTTCGACTTCGTCGGTATGCAGGCGATGTTCCTCGCCCTCGCCCGGCAGTCGAGCGGACCGCTCACCAAGGCGTTGCAGGAACGCCCGCTGCCGCCGCGCGACGGCCACTGGGCGACGTTCGTGCGCAACCACGACGAACTCACGCTCGACAAGCTGCCGGTCGACGAACGTCAGGAGGTCTTCGACGCCTTCGGCCCGAAACCGGAGATGCAGCTCTACGGCCGCGGTCTGCGCCGACGGCTGCCCGGCATGCTCGACGGCGACCAGCGTCGCGTCCGCATGGTCTACAGCCTGCTCTTCAGCCTGCCGGGCACACCGGTGCTGTTCTACGGCGAGGAGATCGGACTGGAGGAGGACCTCGCGCTGGAGGGCAGGCTGGCGGTGAGGGTGCCGATGGACTGGGGTGCTGCGGGGGAGCAGCGGCATGACCCCGACTCGTTGCTGACCTGGATGCGGCGGCTGGCCGAGTGCTACCGGGAGTGCCCCGAGCTGGCGTGGGGTGAGGTGAAGGTGCTCGACGTCGGCGATCCGCGCGTGTTCGCCCATCGCGCCGACTGCGACGGCGGGGCGGTGATCGTCGTGCACAACTTCGCGGACGAGGAGATCACCGTGCGGGTGCCGGCGGAGGGCGTGCTCACGAACGTGCTGACCGGCGAGCACGTGAAGCCGGCGAAGACCGGTGCGAAGGTGGCTCTCGCGCCCTACGACTGCCGTTGGTACCGCCTGACCGTCGAGTGATGCTTGCGCAATCTTTACGGTTCGCGTGAAGATATCTTCGAGACAGCGTCGTCGACCGAAGGATTTTCGCGTGAGCGCGTACGGACTGCACCGCGTCCTCGAACCGGCCGGGGTACTGCCGCAGCAGGCGTGGCGGCTCGACGCGAACCCCGCTGCCGCGCCCGACGAGGTGATCGTCTCGGTCGAGCGCCTCAACCTCGACGCGGCGTCGTTCCGGCAGCTCAGGGAGCAGCACGGCAGCGGCGAGAAGGTCCGGCAGGCCGTTCTCGACATCGTCGCGGAGCGCGGCAAGATGCAGAACCCGGTCACCGGGTCGGGCGGCATGCTGCTCGGCACGGTCCTCGAAGCAGGGCCGGAGTCGCCGCTCGGGCTCAAGGCCGGCGACCGGATCGCGACGCTGGTCAGTCTCACGCTCACGCCTCTCCAGATCACCGACGACCTGAAGGACTGGGACGGCGAGGACGAGCAGGTGCCGTGCCAGGGGACCGCCGTGCTGTTCGGCCGGTCGATCGCGGCCGTGCTGCCGGACGACATGTCGAACGAACTCGCGCTGTCCGTGCTCGACGTGTGCGGTGCACCGGCGCTGACCGACCGCGTGGTGCGCAGGCACCCCGGTGGGTCCGTGCTCGTGCTTGGCGGTGGCGGCAAGTCCGGTTCGCTCTCTCTTGCGGCCGCGCGTCAGGCAGGTGCGTCGCGTCTCGTCGCATTGGTGCCCACGGAACGTGAGGCCGCGCAGGTTCGTGAGTCCGGGCTCGCCGACGAGGTCGTGATCGCCGACGCACGCAACCCCGTCGCTGTCGCCGAGGCGGTGGGCAAGCAGGTCGATGTCACGGTCGTGTGTGTGGACGTGCCCGGATGCGAGCACGGCGCCATCCTCGCGACCGCGGACGGCGGCACGGTGATCTTCTTCTCGATGGCCACCTCGTTCAGCGCGGCCGCCCTCGGTGCGGAGGGGCTCGCGGCGGACGTGGAGATGATCGTGGGCAACGGCTATGTGCCTGGTCACGCCCAGTTCGCGTTGGACCTGGTCCGGACCCGGGCGGGTGTGCGGGCCCTGTTCGAGCAACGGCAGACTGCGTGACGTGAGTACGCAACTTTTGGTCGGCGGCCGCATCTACGCACCGGATGCGACGGCGATGGCCGTCACGGACGGCGTCGTCGTGTGGATCGGACAGGACTCGGTCGGGCACGCGCTGCACCCGGACGCCGAGGTCATCGAGCTGGACGGCGCGTTCGTCGCGCCCGCGTTCGTCGACGCGCACGTGCACGCCACGTCCGCCGGCCTGCTGCTGACCGGCCTCGACCTGACCAGGACGTCCTCGGTCGACGACCTGCTGGCCCAGGTCCGCGCCGCCGAGGGGCCCCTCGTGTGGGGTCATGGGTGGGACGAGACGCGCTGGGCCGAGAACCGGCCGCCCACGCGGGCCGAGATCGACGAGGCCGCGCAGGGCAAGACGGTCTACCTGTCGCGCATCGACGTGCACTCGGCGCTGGTCTCCTCGGACCTGGTCACCGAAGAGGCTCGTGGCGCCGATGGCTACTCAGAAGACGGTCCTCTCTCGCGTGCCGCCCACCACCACGTGCGCGGCACGGCGAAAGCCGCCATCACGTCCGAACAACGTCAAGCCGCGCAACTGGCGTTCCTGCGTCACGCTGCGTCCATGGGCATCGCGTCCGTGCACGAGTGCGCCGGTCCGGACATCTCCGGCGAGGACGACCTGCGCGAACTCCTCGCGCACACCGAGGGGCCCGAGGTGGTGGCCTACTGGGGTGCGCACGACCTGCCCGACGTTCCAGTGCGCGGCCTCGCCGGGGACCACTTCGTCGACGGCGCCCTCGGTTCGCGCACGGCCGCACTGACCGAGCCCTACGCCGACGCCGCCACGTCCGGGGCGCTCTACCTCGACGGACGCCGGATCGCCGACCACCTGATCCGGTGCGACGAGCTGGGGGTGCAGGCGGGGTTCCACGTCATCGGCGACGCCGGCATGGCCGCTGTCATCGAGGGTTTCGCGCTCGCGGAGAAGGCGATCGGCACGCCGTCGCTGGCGTCCGCGCGGCACCGCCTCGAACACGTCGAGATGGTGACGCCCGAGCAGGCCGCGCAACTGGCCGGGTGGGGTGTCATCGCGTCCGTCCAGCCGTTGTTCGACGCCGAGTGGGGCGGTCCGGCCGGGATGTACGTCCAGCGCCTCGGGGCTGAGCGCGGAGTGGGGCTCAACCCCTTTTCGAAACTCGCTGCCGCGGGTGTGGCCCTGGCGTTCGGCTCGGACACCCCGGTGACTGCCATCGACCCGTGGGCGACCGTGAAGGCCGCCGTGCACCACCGCACCGAGGGCCACGGCATCTCGCCGCGCGCCGCGTTCACCGCCCACACCCGCGGCGGCTGGCGGGCGGCGGGCGTGAACGACGGCCTGACCGGCACGTTGCAGCCCGGCGCGCCCGCCACGTACGCGGTGTGGGAGACCGGTGACCTCGTCGTCGCCGGGTCCGACGCCCGCGTGCAGCGCTGGTCGACCGACCCGCGTTCGGGCGTGCCCGGACTGCCCGACCTCACCGGCCCCGCGCCCGTCTGCGTGCGGACCGTCCTGAACGGCCGGACGATCTACGAGAGGAAGTGACCGATGGCGTTGCTCGACCTCGACCCCTCGGTGGTCGCCACCGCGCGCGGACTCGCGGCGCGGGCGGCCGAACCGGTGGTGTCGCTTGCGAAAGCGCACACGACCGTCGCCGTCGAGCGCGCCACCCTCCGTCTCGCGGGCATCACCGGCGCGGACTCCACGCACCGCGCCGGTGACGTGCCGTGGGTCAACCGCGTGATCGACACCGTGCGCGAGCAGTGCGGGCTGGAGCACGGCGTGGTGCTACCGGCGTTCCACGCGCTGCGGCAGCACGACCTAGGCTCGTTGACGGAACTCGCGGAAGCTGTTGCGGCGGGCCAGATCCAGTTCACGATCCCGACCGGCAAGGACCTGACGGCGGCGCGGAAAGCTTCGACGTCGGCTGTCTCAAAGGGACTGAAGACGGTAGACCGCAACAAGGTGCAGCGCGACAAGCTCGTCGCCAAGCTCGGTGATCCCGCGCAACGGCCGTGGATCTACCTGATCGTCGCGACCGGCGACATCGACGAGGACGTCGTCCAAGCCAAGAACGCGGCTCGCGCGGGTGCCGACATCATCGCGGTGATCCGCTCGACCGGCCAGTCGCTGCTCGACTACGTGCCGGAAGGCGCGACGCACCACGGGTTCGCGGGCACGTACGCCACGCAGGAGAACTTCCGGATCATGCGAGCGGCGCTCGACGACGTGTCGAAGGAGGTCGGCCGGTACGTGCGGCTGACCAACTACGCGTCCGGCCTGTGCATGCCGGAGATCGCTGTCCTGGCGGGACTTCAGCGCCTCGACATGATGCTGAACGACTCGATGTACGGGATCCTGTTCCGCGACATCAACCCGATCCGGACGTTCGTGGACCAGCGGTTCTCGCGGCAGGTGCACGCCCGCGCGGGCATCATCATCAACACCGGTGAGGACAACTACCTCACCACCGCGGACGCCGTCGACGCCGCGCACACCGTGACCGTGTCCCAGTTGCTCAACGAGCACTTCGCCCACGAGGCGGGACTGCCCGACCACCTGCTGGGCCTCGGGCACGCGTTCGAGATCAACCCGAAGGTGCCCGACTCGTTCCGGCTCGAGCTCGCGCACGCGTTGCTGGCCCGCGAACTCTTCCCGCACGCGCCGCTGAAGTGGATGCCGCCGACCAAGCACATGACCGGCGACGTGTTCGACGGCTACCTGCTGGACGGGTTCTTCAACCTCGCGGGTGTCCTGACCGGACAGTCGATCCTGTTGGTGGGCATGATGACCGAGGCGGTCGTGACGCCGTTCCTCTCGGACCGCGACCTGGCGTTGAAGAACGTCCGGTACGTGCTGAACGCGGCGGGCAGCCTCGCCGAGGACTTCAAGCCGTCGCCGGACGGCCTGATCGTCAAACGCGCGCACCAGGTGCTCGGCGAGGCCGTCGACCTGCTGGAGCGGATCGTGGACGACGGGCTGCTGAACGCGATCGCCGACGGCACGTTCGGGTTGATGAAACGCCCGGCGGACAAGGGCAAGGGCGCGGACGGCGTGGTCGAGAAGGCCGAGGCGTACTTCAACCCGGCTTCGGAGATGCTGGAGGCGAACGATGGCTGAGGCGGCGAAGAAGTACGTGCGGCCGTACGGGGACACCACCGGCGACGGCATGATCCAGACGTCGTTCACGCTGCCGGTGCCGTTCGGTCCCAAGGCGGACGGCGCGGCGTTGCAGCTCGCGAACAAGATGGGCATGGACCCCGCGATGGTGGTCCACTCGAACCCCATCGGCGACGACTTCACGTTCTTCGTCGTCTACGGCTCGGTGAAGCACCTGGTGGACCTCGACGAGGTCAAGGTCGTCGAGCGCGAGTACCCGCTGCTGTCACCGTCCGAAGTGAACAGTGCGTTGAAGAAGGTGTTGCGGCGCAAGCTGGTCGTCGTCGGCGGATGCATCGGCACGGACGCGCACACCGTCGGCATCGACGCGATCCTCAACATCAAGGGGTTCGCCGGCGAGAAGGGCCTGGAGTACTACCGCGAGCTGAAGGTCGTGAACCTCGGCGCGCAGGTCTCCGTTCCGGAACTGGTGCGGTCGGCTCGGTCCGAGAAGGCCGACGCGGTGCTGATCTCGCAGGTCGTGACGCAGCGGGACGCGCACATCCTGAACACGCAGGAGATGTCGGCGGCGTTCCGCGAGGCGATGGGCGACCGGCGACCGTTGCTGGTGGCGGGCGGTCCGCGCTTCGACCCGTTGATGGCGGGCGAACTGGGGGTTGACCGGGTGTTCAGCCGGGGTACCACGCCCGGTGAGGTCGCGAGCTACCTGGTGCACGCGATGCAGGAGAAGAAGGGGGTCGCCGCGTGAGCGGAGCTTTGGTCGAGGGTTTCGTGGTGACGCACCGCCGGTACGTGCCGCATTCGCACGCGCATTACGGCGGCAACCTGGTCGACGGCGCCTACGGGCTCGGCATGTTCGGGGACGTGGCGACGGAGTTGCTGATCCACACCGATGCCGACGAGGGGCTGTTCGCGGGGTACAGCTCGGTCGAGTTCATCGCGCCGATCCAGGCCGGTGACGTCATCGAGGCCTCCGCGACGCTGGTGCGCATCGGGAAGCGGTCGCGGGAGATCGAGTTCGAGGCGCGCGTGGTGTGCCGGTCCGCGCCCGAACGCGGTCCATCGGCGGCCGATGTGCTCGCTGAGCCGATCGTCGTAACGCGGGCGCGCGGCACGGTCGTCGCGCCGAAAGCCGCGGAATAACTCCAAAATTTAGTCCGAACCGGTTGGCGTCCTGCTTCGAATCCCCGCCGTGGGAAGGGAGCAGGACCATGCCAAGTAGCACAAGCAGCGATTACGCCGGGGTGCGATCGCCGCGGCCGTCGTCGCCGTGGCCGCCGCGATTCCGGCGGCGCAGGCGTCCAGTCACCGCGAGGCACCGCTGATCGCGGCCGACCCGGCCGTCGACAACACCGACGTGTACGCCTTCACCAGCCCGAACAGACCCGACACCGTCACGGTGATCGCGAACTGGTTCGGGTTGCAGGAACCCAACGGCGGCCCCAACTACTACCCGTGGGCCACCGACGCCCGGTACGACATCAACGTCGACGCGGACGGCGACGCGGTGCCGGACAAGACGTTCCGGATCACGTTCACCACGGATGACCGGCGCAGCAACACGTTTCTCTACAACAACGGGCCCGTGACGTCGATCAACGACGAGAACCTGTTGTTCCGCCAGAACTACAACATCGACCTCATCGAGCCCGGGCGCACGACGTCGTTGGTGCGCGGTGGCCGGGCGGCGCCGTCGAACACCGGGCCCGCGTCGTTCCCCGACTTCCGGGCGATCCGGGACCAGGCGACCGTGAAGATCCCCGGTGGCGGGCAGGTCTACGTCGGACCGTCCGAGGACTCGTTCTTCCTGGACCTGCGGGTGTTCGACCTGCTGTACGGCGGGAACCTGAAGGAGGTCAACCAGGACACCCTGATGGGGTACAACGTCAACACCATCGCCCTGCAGGTGCCGAAGACGATGCTCGCGTTGAAGGGCGACCCGAAGCGCAACCCGGTGATCGGCGTGTGGAGCGACACCGAGCGCCGCACGCTGAAGCTCGACCCCGGCAAGGCGACGCCGCAGGGCAACTTCGTGCAGGTGTCGCGTTTGGGGAATCCGCTGGTCAACGAGGTGGTGTCGTCCGCTCCGTTGAAGGACGCGTTCAACGGGCTCGAACCGGTCGGGGACGCGCGAGTGCAGGCGTTGCTGGACCGGGTGAACGATCCCGAGTTGGCGCGGCTGATCCAGGCGATCTACGGCATTCCCGCGCCGAAGACGCCGCGCAACGACCTCGTGGAGATCTTCCTGACCGGCATCACCACGAAGGCGGGCGGCCCGATCAAGGCCGACCTCAACTCGCAGCTGAACAACGCCGACGTGAACCCGCGCAAGTTCCAGCCGGCGGAGATGTTGCGGCTCAACATGTCCACGCCGGTGACCCGCGACCCGAACCGCCTCGGCGTGCTCGCGGGCGACCTGCAGGGGTTCCCGAACGGGCGCAGACTCACCGACGACGTCGTGGACATCTCGATCCAGGCCGTGGTCGGAGCGGCGTTGACCGGCAAGCTCGTGCCGGCGCTCGCCAAGGGTGACCGGGTGAACGGCAACGACGTTCGCTTCGGTGACCGCTTCCCGTACGTCGGCCTGCCGAGCAACCGGGCCGTCAACTCCCGCTGAGGGGTGCATCCAGATGTGGAAACTTCTTCCGCTGCTGGCTGCCCTCTTCACGACCGCCGCCTGCGCTTCGCCGCAGGCGGCGGTCCCTGGGGAGCAGCCCTCTTCGTTGGTGCGCAACGCCGAGTCGTTGCAGGCCAAGCTCCGCCGCACACCCCAGGACGCGGCTTCCTGGGCCCAGCTCGGTGTGGTGCACGTCGAGCTCGCGCGGGTGACCTTCGACCCGCAGCACTACGCCCGTGCCGAGAAAGCTCTGACCGAGTCGTTGCGGCTCAAGCCTTCCGGCAACGGCGAGGCTTATGTCGGCCGTGGTGCGTTGGCGAACGCCCGGCACGAGTTCGCTGAGGCTCGGGAGTGGGGTCAGCGCGCGGTCGCCGCTGCGCCGGATTCCGCTCCTGGCTACGGGGTGCTGGTCGACGCGCTGACCCAGCTCGGTGATGATGCCGGTGCTTCCGTTGCGCTGCAACGGATGCTGGACCTGCGTCCCGGCGTCGCGTCGTTCACCCGCGCCTCGTACCACTTCGAGTTGCGCGGCCAGTTGGACGAGGCGCGCGGTGCCTTGGAACGCGCTGTGGACTCCGCGTCGTCTGCGGAGGAGATCGCGTTCTGCCGCACGTTGCTGGACCGGCTGGCCGGTCGGGCCGAGTCTTTGGAGACCCTGCAGTCGCTGGTGGCCAAGGCGCCGTCGCCGGACCACCTCGTCCGCTACGGCGAGGCGTTGGACGCGGCGGGCCGCGGTGCCGAGGCGCGGGCGCAGTACGACCTCGCGTTGCAGCAGTTGCGCTTGGGCGGCGACGACCTGACGGCGGCGTTGATCTCCGCAGACCACGGCGATCCCGTCGAGGCGTTGCGCTTCGCCGAGAAGGAGTGGGCGAAGCGGCAGACCGTGTTCACGGCCGACGCGCTGGCGTGGGCGTTGCACGTCAACAAGCGCTCGGCCGAGGCGCTGCCGTACTCGGACCGCGCGGTGGCCGGTGGCTGGCGCGACCCGTCGGTGCTGCGGCACCGCGCCGCGATCCAGGGGAGCCTGCGATGAGGATCTTCCTGCTGACGCTCTTCGCGCTGCTGGCCACCGCCGGCGTGGCCGCCGCGCACCCGCTGAGCAACCTGAGCGTGAACCACTACGACGGCCTGCGCGTGTTCGCCGACCGCATCGAACTCCGGTCCGTTGTGGACAGTGCGGAGATCCCCACCCTGCAGGACCGCGAGTTCGTGGACCCCCCGCAAACGCTGCACGGAACGCGCGAAGTCGCTGGCCGCGATGGCCGACGAGAAGCCGCTGACCTTCGAGGTGCGCGACGCCGACGTGGTCCGCCCTCCCGGAGAGGCGGGCCTGCCGACCATGCGCCTGACCTGCGAGTACACCGCGTTCTTGCCGTCACGCGGCGAGGTGGAGGTGACGTTCAGCGACTCGTACCTGAAGGACAAGCCGGGCTGGCGCGAGATCACCGTCGTAGGCGTCGACGTGTCGGTGTCCGGCGCCCCGACCGAGTCCGTGACGAACGAACTGCGCACCTACCCGGACGACCTGCTCTCGTCACCGCTGGACGTGCGAGCCGTGCGTTTCGTGTCCCAACCGGGTGAGGGGTCACCCGTAACCCCACCTGGGGTGCTGGGCGATGCCACCAGGTCGGCGGTCGGCTTCGTGGGCGACCTGACCCCGGTCGTGGGAATCGGCGCGATCCTGCTGTCGCTGGTGCTGGGGGCGTCGCACGCGGCGTTGCCCGGCCACGGCAAGACCCTGATGGCCGCCTACCTGGCGGGCTCACGGGGGACGCGGCGCGATGCGTTCCTGGTGGGCGCCACCGTCACAGTCACCCACACGGCCGGGGTTCTGGTGCTGGGGCTGCTGATCAGCGCGTCCAGTGCGATCGCGGGGGAGTCGGTGCTGCGGTGGCTGGGGGTGGTGAGCGGCCTGCTGGTGGCGGTGGTCGGGGGAGTGCTGCTGCGCTCGGCGCTGAGGTCGCGCGGCCGCGGTGCGAACGACCACGGACACGGCCATGGGCACGCACACGACAGCGCCCACACACGCGGCCACGGCCACGGGCATGGGCATGGGCACGGCCACGGGCGTAAGCGCCGCCATCGCCGTGCGGGCCTCATCGGCATGGGCGTCGCCGGAGGCCTTGTGCCGTCCCCGTCCGCCCTGGTCGTCCTCCTCGGCGCGATCGCCCTGGGCCGCACCTGGTTCGGCGTCCTCCTGGTCCTCGCCTACGGCCTGGGCATGGCCGCGACCCTCACCGCCGCCGGCCTCCTGCTGGTCTCCCTGCGCGACCGCCTGAGCCCCCGCCTGAGCCCGAAACTCGCTCGCTTCCGCAGCCTCACGAACTTCACCCCGTTGGGTACCGCAGCCCTGGTGACGCTGGTCGGCCTCGGCCTCGCCACCCGTGCGCTGGCCGGATGAACAAGGAGAAGAGACCATGAAGAAGCTCATCGTGCTGGCCGTCCTCGCGCTCGCCGCGTGCACTGCTGCGTGCAGCGCACCGCCCGCGGCCACCGCGCAGTTCGACGACGAACAGCAGACCGACATCTCCTGCATGAAGCACCAGGAGCAGACGCCGGGGGAGGAGTACCTCGACGAGGGGAACTGGGACACCGTGGTGTCGTTGTCGATCCTGCGCTACTACACCTCGAACGGTGCGAAGCCGTACTGCGACGGCAAAGCCGCCACCGGTGCCGACCAGGGCTGGCGTGAGTTGTACGTGCGGATGGGGGCGGAGCAGAAGAATCTGCGCTGAATTGACCGCAACCTCCGCCGCCTTCTCCCGTTGGTCAATACAGAAGTAGCTACATGCGGGGAGGATGCGGCGTGGTGAAGATCGACCACCAGGGGGACACACCTCCGTACGAGCAGGTGCGCGTGCACTACGCACACGCCATCTCGAACCGGGAGCTGCCCGTGGGCGCCAAGTTGCCCACGGTGCGGGCCCTGGCGAAAGACCTCGGTCTGGCGGTCAACACGGTGGCGCGCGCCTACCGTGAGCTGGAAGAAGCCGGTCTCGTCGAGACGCGGGGCCGGGCCGGCACGGTGGTCAGCGCGAACGGCGACAGCAACCGCGAACGCGTTCGTGCGGCGGCTGCCCACTACGCGTCGATGTCCGCGGAGCTGGGGCTCGCGCCGCAGGAGGCGCTGGAGATCGTGCGCGCGGCGCTGCGCACCTAGATCACTCTTCCGGGTATAGCGCGGTTTTGAGAACCGCGACGTTCCACATAGGTCACCACCGTGATCACGCCCTCCGCCGGCGTGATCACGAAGCCGTGTGCGTCGCCCGTCGTACCGCGAGTTGCCCCGCTGCTCCAGGCGAGTGATCGCATCCGCCCTGGTAGTCACCCGTTCGCGAACCTCATGAGGCGTCTTGACAGAGCTAGGCTGCCCCGTGGATCGTGAATAACTGATTCGTCAGTCAATTTAGGGGTGCGAGATGGGGCGGACCGTCCGCGACGGCCTGCGGCTCACGGCCGAGCAACAGCAGTTCGTCGAGTTGGCCAGGGAGTTCGCCGCGCGCGAGATCCGGCCGCGCGGGCGTGCCGTCGACGAGGCGGACACGGAATCGCCGCTCGACGTGTGGGAGAAGGCGGCGGCGCTCGGGCTGACGTCGTTCATGCTGCCGGAGAAGTTCGGCGGCGGGGGCGTCACCGACCTGCTCACCCAGGTGCTGATCCAGCAGGAGCTGTGCCACGGCGACATCGGCATCGGCAACCTGGTCACCTCCAACGGGTTCTTCAGCGCCCCGATCGAACACCTCGGCACGCCCGAGCAGCAGGAACGGTTCCTCACGCCGCTCTCCGGAACGACCCCGCCGCTCACCGCCGTCGCCGTGACTGAGCCCGGCAGCGGATCGGACGCGGCGAGCATCCAGACCTCGGCGCGGCGCGAGGGCGACGAGTACGTCCTCAACGGACAGAAGACGTGGATCTCCAACGCGCCGTACGCCGAGACGTTCGTGATCTTCGCGACCGTCGATCCGGCGCTGAGGTCCCGTGGTGTCACGGCTTTCGTCGTGCCTCGGTCCGCGCCGGGGCTCACGGTCGGGCCGCCGTTCCAGAAGATGGGGCAGCGCGCGATCGTCAACGCCGAGGTGTTCCTCGACGACGTGCGCGTGCCCGTCGCGGACCGGCTGGGCGAGGAGGGGCAGGGGTTCGCGGGACTCATGCGGACCTTCGACGCCTCCCGGATCCTGATCGGCGCCGCCACCACCGGACTCGCCCGCGCCGCACTGGACTTCGCCACCGCGTACGCCACCGAACGCGTGCAGTTCGGCAAGCCGATCATCCAGCACCAGGCCGTGGCGTTCCGGCTCGCGGACATGGCGACCCGCGTCGACACCTCGCACCTGCTCACCGTCCGGGCGGCGACGCTCTACGACGACGGCCAGGCGGTGGCGCAGGAGTCGGCGATGGCCAAGCTCGTCGGCTCCGAGAACGCCATGTGGTGCACGCACGCCGCCGTGCAGACGTTGGGGGGCTACGGATACTCCCGTGAATACCCCGTCGAACGCTGGATGCGCGACGCGAAGCTCGAGGAGATCGAGGAAGGCACCTCGGACATCCAGCGCCTGATCATCTCCCGCGGCCTCGGTGTCAGATGATCTTCTCCGATCCCGCGTCCGTCGCCGTCGTCGGCGCCAGCGACGACCCCGCCAAGTGGGGGCACTGGCTCGCGCGCGGTGCCCTCGACGGCCACGAACGCCGTGCGGTGCACCTGGTCAACCGCGGTGGCGGCGCCGTGCTCGGACGGCCCACGGTCCGCTCGCTCTCCGAACTGGACGAGGCTCCCGAACTGGTCGTGCTGGCCGTGCCCGCCGCACACGTGCCCGCCGTGGTGGACGAGGCGCTGGCCGTTGGCGTGCGCGGCTTCGTCGGCATCCCCGCCGGCATCGACGAGGCGGTCGTCGGCCGCATCCGCGAGGCGGGTGCACGCCTGCTGGGCCCCAACTGCCTGGGTGTGTTCGACGCGGCGACGTCACTGCACCTCGCGTGGGGCCGATTCCAGGCCGGGTCGCTCGGGGTGGTGTCGCAGAGCGGGCAGGTCGGGCTGGAGATCGCCGGGCTCGCGGCCACGACGGGGATCGGCGTCAGCAGGTTCGTGTCGGTCGGCAACCAGGCCGACGTGACGGCCGCGGAAGCGTTGCGGGACCTGGTGTCCCACGATCTGACCACCGTCGTGGGGTTGTACCTGGAGAGCTTCGGCCCCGGGATCCTGGCGGTCATGGCGGAGCTGCGCGCGGCCGGGAAACCGGTGGTGCTGCTGACCGTCGGCTCTTCGCTCGCCGCTCAGGAGGCCGCACGCACGCACACCGGTGCGCTCACGTCCTCTTTGGACGTCGTGGACGCCGCCTGCCGCCGGGTGGGCGCGGTCCGGGTGACGACGCCTGCGGCCCTGGTCGACCTGGCGTCCGTGCTGACCACTGGGGTGCCGGGTGGGGGCAGGGTGGGGGTTATCTCCGACTCGGGTGGTCAGGGCGCGATCGCGGCGGACCTCGCGGTGGCGGAGGGTCTCGCGGTGCCGCAGCTGTCCGCTGTGGACGGTCTGCCCGCTGGAGCGTCCGTGCGCAACCCGATCGACCTCGCCGGCGCGGGGGAGCAGGACCTCGGGAACTACGCGCGTGCCGTCGAGGTGCTGGCGCGCGGCGGTGAGATCGACACCGTGGTGCTGTCCGGGTACTTCGGCAGCTACGGCGAGGACACCCCGTCGCTGGAGGCGGCCGAGGTGACCGTGGCGTCCAGGATCTGCGCGCTGGCAAGGGAAACCGGCGTGCCCGTGCTCGTGCACAGCATGCGCGCGGACTCCGCCGCCGTCCGGGTGCTGCGCGCGGGCGGCGTTCCCGTCCAGCACACGATCGAACGCGCGATGGCCGCTCTGGGCAACGCACACCGCCTGAACAGGCACGTCGCGGCAGAGATTCCCCGGGCCACGACCACCACCGCGTACCGGCCGGGATACCTCGCGGCCCGCGATCTGCTGGACTTCGTGCGGTTCCCGCAGGCCCACGCCGTGACGTCCGCCGCCGACCTGACGGCCACACCGCTGACCGGACCGTTCGCGCTCAAGGCCGACTGGCTCGCGCACAAGAGCGAGCACGGCGGCGTGCGGCTCAACCTCGCGGACCCCGCGGCGGCGTTCGACGAGATGCGCGCGAGGCTCGGACCGGGCACGTACGTCCTGGAGGAGATGGACGGGCGCGACCACACCGTCGAGCTGATCATCGGCGCCAAGCGCGACCACTCGTTCGGCCCGGTCGTCCTCGTCGGCGCGGGCGGTGTCCACGCCGAACTGCTGAGGGACACCGCCGTCGAACTCGCCCCGGTGACCCCCGCCACGGCGATGACCATGCTGGCACGCCTCATCTCTGCCCCTCTCCTGTCAGGCGCGCGTGGCGCCCCGCCGGTCGACGTGGCAGCGTTGGCCGAGGTGATCGCCCAGATCTCCGAGACGCTGGCGGCCAGAGCGGACCTGGCCGAGATCGAGCTCAACCCCGTGCGCGTGGGCCCGGACGGCGTCCTGGCGGTGGACGCGCTGATCATCCCCTCCAGCGAAGCGAACGACACGAGCGGACAACGCGTGGCATGAGCACGACCCCACCTCGCCTCAGCGGCGCCGACGCCTTGGTGCGTGCCCTGGTGGCCCATGGCACCGAACTGGTCTTCGGCATCCCCGGCACCCACAACCTCGGCATCTACCGGGCGCTGGCCGACCACGACGTGAAGCACGTGACGCCCCGGCACGAGCAGGGCGCGGGCTTCGCGGCGGACGGCTACGCCCGCGTGACCGGCAAACCCGGCGTCTGCCTCACCACCAGCGGCCCGGCCGTCCTCAACGCCATGACCGCCGTGACGCAGTCCTATTCGGACTCGGTGCCCGTCCTGCTCATCTCGCCGGGCATGCCGTTGCGGCACCCCGGCCGAGGCAACGGCACCCTGCACGAGGTGCGACACCAGAGCGTCGCGCTCGAAGCCGTGATCGGCTACTCGAACCGGGTCCAGAGCGTCGCCGAGATCCCCCTGGCGGTGGCGCAGGCCTTCGCGCACATGACCTCGGGCCGTCCCAGGCCTGCCCACCTGGAAATCCCGCTGGACCTGATTGATGCCCTGGACGGGGTTGTAGAGGTACCCCCTCTGGTGCTCGCGCATCCGCCGGCCGACGCCGTGACGATCGCCGCCGCTGCCAAGCGCCTCAACGCCGCCGTGGCACCGGGCATGATCATCGGCGGCGGTGCCAAGGCCGCGGCGGAGCAGATCACGCTGCTGGCCGAACGCCTGGGCGCCCCGGTCGTGACCACGGCCAACGGCAAGGGAATCGTCTCCGAACACCACCCCCTGTCCATCGGCGCGGGCCTGCACCACGAGGCGGTGGCGGACTTCGTGGCCGAGTGCGACGCTGTCCTCGCCATCGGCACCGAACTGGCCTCCACCGACCTCTGGAACGGCCCGCTGACGTTCCCCGGCGACCTGATCCGCGTCGACGTGGACCCGGCCCAGATGATCACCAACGCCCTACCCGACTACCCGCTGGTGGGTGACGCCGAGGCCACGGTCGCGGAGCTGAACCAACGCCTGGGCAACCCGGCCGCCACCGTCGACACCGCCCGTGCCGACCGCTGGCGCCAGCTCTTCACCGCACAGGCCAGAACCCAAGGCACCCCATGGCTACCCCTGGTGGGGTCATTGGCCGACGCCCTGGCTCCCGGCGCCATCATCGCGGGCGACAGCGCGATGGCCTGCTACTACGGCGCTCTGTCCAACCTGAGGCTCGACCGCCCGGCGAGCTTCTTGTACCCCACGGGTTTCGGCACCCTCGGCTACGGCCTGCCGGCGGCCATCGGAGCCAAGATGGCGGCCCCGGAGCGCCAGGTCGTGGCGTTGCACGGCGACGGCGGCATCATGTTCACCCTCGCCGAACTCGCGACCGCGGCCCAGGAACGCCTGCCGCTGCCGGTGATCGTCGCCGACAACGGCGGCTATGGCGAGATCCGCCGCGAGATGGTCGACCGCAGCGAACCGGTGCACGGCGTGAACCTCCCCGGCGTCGACTTCGTGAAGGTGGCGCACGGCCTCAATTGCCACGGCGTCACCGTCGACGACGAGGACAGGCTCACGACGGCGCTGCGCAAGTCGTTCACCGCGGACCGCCCGACGGTGATCCACGTGACCGGAGACCTGGCAGGCGCCTGACGTCCTTGTTTTGGCCAAAAACGGCCCTGCACGACGTGGGATCATCCCGGGATGGCACGCGACGACCTGGGGTTCGGCACGGGTGACGTCACGGGCACGGTGTTCCAGGCCCAGCACATCCACGGCGACGTGCACGTCCACCCGGGCAAGACCCCAAGGGTGGCCCACGACCCGCCGACGACCTGGACCGACGCCCCCGAACCGCCGCCGGAGATCAAGTCGCTGCTGTGGGCCCAACTCCACGCCGCGCACGAAACCCCGTACCGCCTGCCGGGCGCCCGCAAACCGTCACTGGACACCGTCTACGTCCGCCAGGACCTCGGCAACACCGTCGACGAACCCGAGACACCCCGTCAGGGCCCCGTCCTGGACGACGACGGCAGGCTGCTCGAAACCCCGGCCCGCCCGGCCGTGCGCATCACCGTCCGCCCACCGTCGAGAGCGATGAGCACCGCTCTCGACACCGACGACCACCTGGTCGTCACCGGCGGCCCCGGCCTCGGCAAGTCGACCCTGACCCTGCGCCTGGCCGCCGACATAGCCCAGCACTGGAAGACCCGCACCGACACGGCCCCGCTGACCGAACCCGTGGTGCCTCTGCGCATCACCGCCCGAGCCCTGGCCGCCCGCCTGGACCTGCCGTTCGCCCAGGCACTGGCCGAGAGCGCCGCCGCCGAATACGGCCAACTCCTGCTCGAACCCGTCGACCAGGACCTGTTCACCACCCGCCCGATGGGATGCCGCTGGCTCCTGCTCGTGGACGGCCTGGACGAGGTCTCCGACGCGGACCAACGCCTCCGCCTGGTCAACGCCCTGGCCTCCCGGGCCTCCGACGACGCGTACCGCCTCCTGCTCACCACCCGCCCCACCGAAGGCGGCGCACTGGCCGCCCTGCACCGCGTCCACGCCGTCCGCTACGAGATCCAGCCCTTCGACGCCACGGCCCTGCGCCGCTTCGCCACCAACTGGTTCCCCGACGACGACGCCGACCGCTTCCTGCGCCAAATCCGCGAAGCCCACCTCGACGAACTCCTCCAGGTCCCGCTCCTGGCCACCATCGCCGCGATCATCTACGGCGAGTACCGCGCAGACCCGTTGCCCGGCAACCAGTACTCGCTCTACGACACCTACCTGGCCCACATCCGCCGCGACCAACCAGACCGCTTCGACCGCGAGAACCTCCTCGAACACCTGGCGCGCGTCAGGCTCGAAACCGAACTCCCGCTGCTGCCCGCCGCACGCGCTTTCGTCGGCCACAATGTGTGGCCCGAGGAGTTGGCCGACTACCTGCTCTCGGTGGGCCCGTTCATCCTGCGCGGCGACGACCTCCACTTCCTGCACCAGAGCTTCGCCGAACACCTGGCCGCCACCTCGCGCGCCCGCGAACTCCCGGCCGAGTTCTGCCCGGACGCCTTCGCCGACGTGCTGCACGCAGCGGATGCCCGCGAGTCGGGCCGCTTCGCCCGAGCCGTCCTGCTGCACCACGCCCGCCTGCACCCTGCCGAAGCCGACCGCCTCCTCGCCTGGCTGCACAAGGGCGATGCGTCCCAGCACCTGCTGGCTGCCCGCCTGCTGGCCCACCACCTGCCCGCCTCACCGGAGTCGTTCCTCGCCACGGTGCGAAGTTGGGCGATGACCACGCACGCCGACGCACCCGAGATCCTCAGCGAGGCGACCCGGGCGACCCGCTACCCCGACCTCGTGCCGTGGCTGAGCGGCGTGATGCATCAGAGCGACGCCCCGACCCGGTCACGGGCGGAATGCGCTGCCGCACTGGCGATCCGGGTGCGCGGCCCGCACAGCGCGGAGGCGACGAGGTTCCTGCGCCAGTTGGTGGACGAGCCGCGGGCGTTGGTGAGCGACCGGCTCAAGGCCGCGGAAGCGCTTGCGCAGTGCGGATCCCACGAACGTGACGCCGCCGAACGAGGCCTGCGCGAGGTGCTCGCCGATCCGAACGCCGACGGCACATCCATACGAATTGCCGCAGTGCTGTTGGCGGCGTTCGAGGGTGCGGCACGCGGGTTCGCGACTGAGTCGCTCGTCCGCGTTCTGTCCGATGAGGACTCACGTCCGGACTACATCGCGGAAGCTGCAACAGGTCTGCTGGAGATCAGCCCCGAGTTCGCCGACTTCTGCGCGCATCACTTCCTGGTGGTCCTGCGCGGTGCGGCAGGAACCGCGCACTGCTGGGACAGCGCGGCGCTCGGGCTGGCGTCGATCAGCCCTGCGCACCTCGAACAGGCAGCCGCCGTGCTCACCGAGCGCGTCACCGACCGCCGCCTGTTCGGGGGAGAGCAGAACAGCGCGGCACGGGCGTTGAGCGAACTGGGGGCGCAGCATCGCCGCACCGCAGGCCGGCTGCTCGCCACGATGGCCGCGAACTCGGGCAGTACGATTGGAAAGTCGATCCTGCTCGGGGGCATGGTGACCCACCAGCAGGAACGTGATGCGGCTCTGGCCGAGCTGAGGACGATGCTCTCCGAGCGCCACCAGAACTGGAACAACATCGCGCGGGCCGCCGCGGCTTTGGGTCGTGTCGGACCCGCGTACCGGAATGAGGCGGCTGAGGCCCTGCTGGCGTCCAGCCCGCCGCGTTACTCCCACGACCACGTCACAGTGCTCGACGAACTGGTCCGGCTCGGCGAACCGCATCGAGCGCGCGCGATCGCCGAACTTTGCGATCTCCTCGCCGAGAACGCGGTCGCCGCCGAGGTGCGGTGCCGGGCTGCGGGCACACTGATCAGTTCCGGGCCGGACTTCCACCCCGAAGCGATCGCGCGACTCCGGCAGATGTGGTCCGAGGAACCACGGGCGTTCTACGAACTGGCTCGCACTGGAGTGAGTGACGAGGCGCTCGCAGCGCTGCTGGAACACCCCCGGTCGGACGACTCCGACGTCATGCAGGCACTCGCGGCGACCGTGGCGCGGTTGGACGGTGCGCGGGTGGGTGAGGCGGTCGAGGTGTTGCGGGCGACTGTCCGCGACGGCAGCCGCTCCATGCGCGCCCGCATCACGGCTGCCAGCGGGCTCAGCGTGCTGGCAGCCCGGTTCGACCGCGAGTCCGCCGCCGCGCTGAGTCGGATGATCACAGGTGAGCCGATGATCACCGACTTCGTCTACATCGTCACCTACCACTCCAGCAACGGTCCCGGACCGCGCGGGGAGCTGGCTCGGGCACTGCACACCGTGCTCGGCGACAGCCGCATCTCTGCCGAGCGCAGGTGGAGCGCGCTCCAGGCACTGCACGTGCTCGGCCACAGCGGAGAACCGGAGACGGTGGCGGCCCTGCGGCGCCTGGCCGAGTTCCCCGGCGCCGATCCCGCGCAGCGCGCGGAGGCGGCGGTCCGGCTCGCGCCTGATCACCTGGAGTTCGCGGCGGACCTGGTCGCGTCCGCCGCGAGGTACTTCTTCTTCGAACGGTTGCAGATCCTGGTCGTTGACCTGCTTTCGTCCGGTGTGGACTTGAGCGAGAGGTTCCGTGTCCAATTGGCTTCCGGTGCAACGGCGGTGGCCCAGCGCATTTCCGCGGCCACCGCACTCGGGGACGCGGACGAACTTCACCGGATCGCGCGGGATGCGACGCTGGGGCACAGCCCACGAGAAGCGGCGTACTTCAGTCTCGCGGCACCGGAGGCACTCGCCTTCCACCGTGCTGTGCTGGACGACGCCGATGTGCCGGTCGAAGAGCGCGGACAGGCGGCCTGTGCGTTGGCCAAGCTGGACAGGAGGACCTGGTCGTTCTCGACCGAGGCCCTGTGGCGGTTGGCGGTGGATCCCGGCGTTGCCGCGGCCGAGCGAGCGAAGACGTTGCGGCAGCTGGACACCCTGCTCCGCCCGCGCTCGGACCGGTACCGGCGGGCCGTGATCGAGGTCCTGCACGGGCCTGACGTCCTGGGTGAGGACTGGCAGCCGCTCGTTGCCACGTTGGACCGGACGGTGCGCACGGATCTCGAACGTACGCGGCTGCACATCAGGTCGATCTCGATCGAGCACCGGGTGCCGGTCGCAGACCAGTGGGACGATCTGCCGTTGCGCGACGAGGCGGTGGCGGAGATCCGCGATGTCATCGCCGCGCCCGAAACGTCCAAGCGGGAACGTGTTCGTGCGGCGGTCGCGTTGTTGGGCGTCTCGTTCACCTACCACGCTGAGGCTGTCGCGGTGCTCGAACGGCAGCAGGGCTGGTTCGCGCGGAAGGCGCTCGCCGGGATGGGCGAGGCGCAGTGGTGGCAGGTGCGCGACGAGGCCTTGGACGTGAGTCTGTCGCAGCGAGATCGGTGGCAGGCAGCCCAGGTGCTCAGCGCTCTGAACGTCGCCGTGCCGAGTGAGGTGTGGCATGGGGCGTCGTCGTGGCTGCATCGCATTGACGGGCTCATGGCCTGTGAGGACATCGAAGCGCTGCGCCGCATCAGGGACACGGGCGAGTTGGTCGAGCGGACGCGGGCGGCGGAAGTGCTCAGGACCTGCACGAGAGAGGACCGCGTTGCCGGCGTGCGAGTGCTTGCGGAGGTAGCGATGGACGGTGCTGTGCGTCCTGCGTTGCGGGTTCGGTCTGTTGGGCACCTGCTGAAGTTCGGGGAGATGGGGCGGAAGCAGGCGGCGGCCATCGCGCGGGTGATGATGGCGGACGACGGGCTGCCGGTGCTGGTTCGGGCCAAGGCGGCGGTGGCGCTCCTGCAGGCGGCTCGGACGTCGCGGCGGGAGGTGATGGCCACGCTCACGGAGCTTGCGGCGCTGGCCGGCCCGGTGCGGCGAGTGGAGGTGTTGAAGCGGCTGGGTGCGGTGGAGTCGTTGCGAGCGCTGGCCGCGAGTGAGAGCGACCCGGTGGTGCGGATGCGGTGCGCGAGGGTGGCGGTGGGCCTGCGGCACGACCAGCGGGAGTGGGCGGCTGTGGTGGCGCGGTCGGTGGCGTGGGACGAACGGGTGGCGCGGCACGTCAGGCAGAACGCGGCGCGGGATCTGGCGTTGTGGAGCGCGTTGATGCGGGAGGACGCGCGGGCGCTGCTGGTCCGGTTGAGGGACACGTGCTCGGAATAACACGTGCGCGGTTGACGTTCTCTGCTATGGTTCGTTCATACCGGCGGTGCGCGGCTCAGCGCACGTAGGACCGGCTCAGCTGCTGGACCATCCGAGATCCGCAGCGAAGACCCTCCAGTTTCTCACGCTGGCGGACCTGTATTCGAAGCGCTCTCCTCCGGAATCGGCACGGCCACAGGGGCCCTGCGAGCGGAGTCGACGAGGCGCAATTCGAGCAACCCTCCTGAAAGGACAGTACCGATGGACATCGGTGTACTCGACGTACGCAACAACAAGGCATTTCTCGTTGGCGGGGCTCAGGTTCCGCAGGCGCTCGTGCGGCAGTTCGACCTGCGGCGCGGCGACCGGATCAGCGGGGAGGCCGAGAACGACAGGCTCGTGAGCGTTGACACGGTCAACGGGCGCGCGCCGCACAAGAGGCCTCGGTTCGAGGACCTCACGCCGCTCTATCCCAACGAAAGGCTGCGGCTGGAGCACGATCCCGAAGAGCTCACCAGCCGGGCGATCGACCTGGTCATGCCGGTCGGCAAGGGGCAACGGGCGCTCATCGTCGCGCCGCCCAAGGCAGGCAAGACCATTGTGCTGCAACAGATCGCGCAGGCGATCGCGAAGAACAACCCCGAGGTGCACCTCATCGTCGCACTGGTCGGCGAACGGCCGGAAGAGGTCACCGACATGCGGACGACCATCCCGGGGGAGATGTTCACCTCCACCTTCGACGAGCATCCCAACGAGCACATCCGGGTCGCCGAACTGGCGGTCGAACGGGCCAAGCGGCTCGTCGAGGACGGCCAGGACGTGGTGATCCTGCTCGACTCGCTCACCCGGCTGGGCCGGGCCTACAACCTCGCGCAGCCCAACGGCGGCCGGATTCTCAGCGGTGGCATCGACGCCAGGGCGCTGACGCCGCCGAAGCAGTTCCTCGGGGCGGCACGCAACATCGAGGACGGTGGCAGCCTCACGATCTTCGCCACCGCGCTGGTGGAGACCGGGTCGCTGGCGGACACGGCGATCTTCGAGGAGCTCAAGAGCACCGGCAACGCCGAGCTCAAGCTCGACCGCAAGGCCGCCCAGCGCCGGATCTACCCGGCGATCGACCTCGTCCAGTCGAGCACGCGCAAGGCGGAACTCCTGGTGTCGCCCCAGGAAATGGCCATCATGGACGCGGTGCGCCGGGCCCTGGCAGACCGGGAGATCGACGTGCTCGTCGACGGACTGCGCAAGACCCGGAGCAACGCGGAGTTCCTCATGCAGATGTCGAGGTGAGTTCCCGGTCGCGCTCCCGGGTCGGGGAACCCAAGGCGTAGAACAGGAAACCGATGCCGATCACGATCAGCAGCGGCACCACCTGCGAGAGCGTGTACTCGGTCCGCTGCCCCTCGAACGCCGACGGCAGCTCGAACGGCCAGATCAGCACCACGACGGTGAACGCCACCAGGCCCGTCGTCAGGATCGTCACCAGCCAGGCGAAAGGCGCCCGGAACGGGCGGTCCACGTCCGGCATCCGGTGGCGCAGCACGAGCATCGACGGGAACGTCAGCAGGTAGCTGATGAACGTCGTGCAGATGACCAGCGCGAGCCCGGCGGTGAAGTACTTCTCGGAGTCGCCGCCGGTGAGGTTCAACGCCGTCACCAGAACCACGGACGCCAACACTCCCGAAAGGACGTTCACGCGGATCGGCGTGCCGTGCTTCTCGGAGAGCCGGCCCAGATACGCAGGCCCGGCACCATCGGCACACGCCACGGCCTGCGCGCGGTGGGCACCGATCGCCCACGAGACACCGGACGTCAGCACGCCGATGATCAGTCCGGCCGCGCACACGCTGCCCAGCACGGCACCGGCGCCGGTCAGCGTGACGGTCCCGTCCGCGGCCACGGAGCCGCCGTAGACGGTCAGCACCTGCTTGGCCGCGTCGATGAACCCGCCCAGCCCCTGGATCTGCGCGGCGGGCACCACCAGCAGGATGCCGAGGATCGGGCCACCGTAGAGGAAGAACGCCGAGACGCCGGCGCGCAGGATCGCGAACGGCACGGTGCGCTGCGGATCCGTCATCTCCTCGGTCGCGGTGGACGGCAGTTCGAAGCCCACGTAGTTGAAGATCAGTACGGGCACCAGCACCACGAACCCGGACCAGGTCGGGATGAAGTCGGTGCCGGACAACGGTTGTACGCCGTTCTTCACCGCGTACACGACCACCGAGATCATGAAGAACCCCAGCAGCACGATGCGCGCGTACGCACCGGCGATGGGCACCCACTTGCCGACGTGCAGCGACGCCGCCACGGCCGCGACGCCGATCCAGATGAACACGAGGCCCGCGACGATCTTGCCCACCACGCCCAGCGGCAGGAAGAACGTCTCGAACGTCGTCACGGCGATGATCGCCAGTGTCCCGCCCATCCACAACGGGTTGGACAGCCAGTAGAGGACCTGGTTCACGCCGGCCGCGAGCCGTCCATAAGCGAGCTTCGTCCACACGTACGGCCCACCCTCGACCGGGAACGCCGTGCCGAGTTCGGTGGTCAGGAACCCGTACGGCAGGAAGAACACCACCGCCAGGATCACCATCCACACGAGCCCCTGGGGCCCGCTGGCGGCGACGCTGCCGATCGTGTCGAGGCCGACGAGGGTGCAGAGCAGGTAGAACGTCACGTCCGTGCGGCGCAGCGACTTGCGCAGGTGCGTGCGTTCGTCGAGCCAGTTTCCGCTGAGAGGCTGTACCTCGCTCACGGGCCCTCCAGATGGTTAACTGATTCGCCAGTCAGTTATTCGGGACGGCCTATGTGACCGCGGTCATACGCTGAAGTCAAGGGGGTGTGTTCGATGAGTTATCTCCAGGTCGCCTGGACCGACCCGGCCACGCAGGCGCGCGGCTACCTCGTGATCGACCGGCTGGTGCGCGGGGTCAGCAGTGGGGGACTGCGCATGCGCGCGGGCTGCACGATGGACGAGGTGCGCGGCCTGGCCGAGGGGATGACCGCGAAGGAAGCCCTCAACTACGACCCGCACGCGAAGTACGTCCCGCTCGGCGGTGCCAAGGGCGGCATCGACTTCGACCCCTACGACCCGAGGGCGAAGGACGTCCTCACGGCGTACCTCAAAGCCATGTCCCCCTACATCGAACGCTTCTGGACGATGGGGGAGGACCTCGGGCTGCGGCAGTCCACGATCGACGAGGCCATCGCGAAGATCGGGCTCCAGTCGTCCATCCAGGCCGTCTACCCGTTGCTGGACGACGAGCAGAAAGCCCGGCAACGGTTGAAGGACGCGTTCGCGGTGACCGTCGACGGCGTCAGCCTGGACGAACTCGTCGGCGGCTACGGCGTCGCCCAGGCCGCACTGACGGGTGCTGAGTATCTCCACCTGGACAACCCCACGGCGTTCGTGCAGGGCTTCGGCTCGATGGGCGGCGCGACCGCGCGTTACCTCGCCCAGGCCGGGGTCAAGGTCGTCGGACTCGCGGACGTCCACGGCGTCGTCGCGAACCCGGACGGCCTCGACGTCGAAACCCTGTTGCTGACCAGGGATGCGCACGGCGCCATCGACCGCACGAAGCTCCGGGCGCAGGACCGGCAACGGGACCGCGACAGCTGGCTCACGATCGAAGCCGACGTCCTCGTCCCCGCCGCCACCAGCTACGCGATCAACGCCGCCAACGCGCACCAGGTCAACGCCAAGCTGATCGTCGAGGCGGCGAACATGCCGGTGACCCAGGAGGCCGAAGCCGAGATCCACGCGTTGATCATCCCGGACGTCGTCGCGAACTCCGCCACCAACTCCTGGTGGTGGTGGACCCTGTTCGGCGACATCGACCCGACGGCCGACTCGGCGTTCGAGAAGATCCGCACGAGCATGCGCGCGCTCACGACCAAGGTCCTCACCGAAGGCACCTCGCCGCGGGAAGCCGCCAGGAACATCGCCGGGAAAGCGGTGCAGGAGATCGAAAAGCGGTTCTAGTGCCGCGTCAGCCGGCCTTTGCCCCGTGTTCGGCGTTCAGACGGTCGCAGCGTGGTGCCGGCCCCGCGTCCCTGTACTGGTTGTACCGGGGCGCGGGGCCGGTGCCGCGAGGCGGCCCGCTGAGCGGCGAAGACGCGGCGGAGGTCGGCTGACGCGGCACTAGACTCCGGAAGCATGCCGGGCCTCAAGAACATCTCCACGATCGCGGCACCGCCCGAACGCGTCTGGGCGGTGCTCGCCGACGTCGAACGGTGGCCGGAGCACATCCCCACCGTGACCACCGCAGAACGCCTCGACGACGGTCCTCTGCACGTCGGCGCCCGCACCCGTCTCAAACAGCCGAAGCTGTCCGAGGCGGTGTGGACGGTCACGGAACTCACGGAGAACCGGTCGTTCACGTGGGTGTCGAAGTCGCCCGGCGTGACGATCAGCGCCGAGCACCTCGTCGAACCGCACGAGAACGGGACCCGGCTCACCCTCAGCCTGCTGCTCACCGGCCCGCTGGCCGGCTTCGGCTGGCTGCTCACCCGGTCGATGACCAGGCGTTACGTGGCCGCCGAGGCCGCCTCCATCAAGAAGGCGGCCGAGTAACGGCTCAGCGCTTCTTGCGACGGGCGGGCGCGCCCACGTAGTCGGCCAGGTGCTCGCCGGTCAGCGTCGACCGCTTGGCCACCAGGTCCGCGGGCGTGCCCTCGAACACGACCTTGCCGCCGTCGTGCCCGGCGCCGGGGCCCAGGTCGATGATCCAGTCGGCGTGCGCCATCACGGCCTGGTGGTGCTCGATCACGATCACCGACTTGCCCGCCTCGACGAGCCGGTCGAGCAGCCCGAGGAGCTGTTCGACGTCCGCGAGGTGCAGACCGGTCGTGGGCTCGTCCAGCACGTAGACGCCGCCCTTGTCCGCCATGTGCGTGGCGAGCTTCAGGCGCTGCCGCTCACCGCCGGACAGCGTCGTCAGCGGCTGGCCGAGCGACAGGTAGCCGAGGCCGACGTCGTTGAGCCGCTGCAGGATCGCGTGCGCGGGGGGCGTCTTCGCCTCGCCCGAACCGAAGAACTCCACGGCCTCGGCGACGGGCATCGCGAGCACCTCGGAGATGTCGCGGCCGCCGAACTTGAACTCCAGCACGGCCTGGTCGAACCGCTTGCCCTCGCAGACGTCGCAAGGGGATTCGATCGTCGCCATGATCCCGAGGTCGGTGAACACGACACCGGCGCCGTTGCAGTTCGGGCACGCGCCCTCGGAGTTCGCCGAGAACAGCGCGGGCTTCACGCCGTTGGCCTTGGCGAACGCCTTGCGGATCGGCTCCAGCAGGCCGGTGTAGGTCGCCGGGTTCGACCGCCGCGATCCCTTGATCGGCGTCTGGTCGACCACGATCGCACCCGAGTCGCGCGGCAGCGACTGGTGGATCAACGACGACTTGCCCGACCCGGCCACACCTGTGACCACGGTCAGCACCCCGAGGGGGACGTCGACGTCCACGTCGCGCAGGTTGTTCGCGGACGCGCCGCGGATCTCCAGCACACCCGTCTTCTCCCGCACCAGCTCCTTCAACGACGCCCGGTCGTCGAGGTGCCGCCCGGTCACGGTGTCGGACTTGCGCAGCCCTTCGAGGGACCCCTCGAAGCAGATCGTGCCGCCGTTGCGCCCCGCACCGGGGCCGAGGTCGACGATGTGGTCCGCGATCGCGATCGTCTCCGGCTTGTGCTCGACGACGAGAACCGTGTTCCCCTTGTCCCGCAGGCGAAGCAGCAGGTTGTTCATCCGCTCGATGTCGTGCGGGTGCAGCCCGATCGTCGGCTCGTCGAACACGTACGTCACGTCGGTCAGCGCCGACCCGAGGTGCCGGATCATCTTCACGCGCTGCGCCTCACCGCCGGACAACGTGCCCGCGGGCCGGTTCAGCGACAGGTAGCCGAGACCGATCTCCACGAACGAGTTCAGCGTGTGCGCGAGCTTGTCGGTCAACGGCGCCACGGACTTGTCCTTCACCCCGCGGATCCAGTCGGCGAGGTCGGTGATCTGCATGTCGCACAGGTCCGCGATGGACACGCCCTTGATCTTGGACGACCGCGCCGCCTCGGTCAGCCGCGTGCCGCCGCAGTCGGGGCAGGTGCCGAACGTCGCCGCGCGGTCCACGAACGCCCGGATGTGCGGCTGCAGCGCCTCGCGGTCCTTCGACAGCATCGACTTCTGCAGCTTGGGGATCAGGCCCTCGTAGGTCAGGTTGATGCCGTTGACCTTGATCTTGATCGGGTCCCGGTACAGGAAGTCGTGCAGTTCCTTCTTGGTGTACTTGCGGATCGGCTTGGCCGGGTCGATGAACCCGGACTGCGCGAACGTCTGCACGGTCCACTGGTTGTCGACGTTGTAGCCGGGCACCTTGATGGCGCCCTCCATGATCGACTTCGACTCGTCGTAGACCTCGGTCAGGTCGATGTCGGACACCTGCCCGCGTCCCTCACAGCGCGGGCACATGCCGCCGGTGATGGAGAACTCGCGGCGCTCCTTGACCTTCTGGCCGCCCTTCTCGATCGTCACGGCACCCGCGCCGGAGATCGAGGCGACGTTGAACGAGAACGCCTGCGGGCCACCGATGTGCGGCGCGCCGAGGCGGCTGAACAGGATGCGCAGCATCGCGTTCACGTCGGTCGCGGTGCCGACGGTCGAGCGCGGGTCGGCGCCCATCCGCTGCTGGTCCACCAGGATCGCCGTGGTGATGCCCTCGAGGAGGTACACCTCCGGGCGCGGCAGGGTCGGCATGAAGCCCTGGATGAACGCGCTGTAGGTCTCGTTGATCAGCCGCTGCGACTCCGCGGCGATCGTGCCGAACACCAGCGAGCTCTTGCCCGAGCCGGAGACACCGGTGAAGACCGTCAGCCGCCGCTTCGGGATCTCCACGTCGACGTCGCGGAGGTTGTTCACCCGCGCGCCCTGCACGCGGATCAGGTCGTGGGTGTCCGCGTCGTGCGGTGCCGTCCTGGTCATGGCGCAAAACTAACTCGCGCGCCTCGCTCGTGCTTCTTGATTCGTGATTGGTCATCCACGAATTCGATAGTGGTAGGTGCACACCTCGCGGAACCCTGTCCGCTCGTAGAGCCGGAACGCCGTGGTGTTCGCCTTCTCCATCTGCAGGTACATGTGGTTCGCCTCGCGCGCGGCCGCCCACGACGCCAACGCGGCGAGCACCGACCGTGCGGCGCCTTGACCGCGTGCGTGCGGAAGGGTCGCCATGCCGAACACGCCGGCCCAGCCCTGTTCGGTCACCGCCCGCCCGACGGCCACGACCTGGCCGTCGACCTCGGCGTACGCGTAGGCGGACGGGTGCTCGACGCGGCTGAGCAGGTCGCGTTCGGCACTGACGTCCCGCGTCGTCACCGCCTGCCACGCCGCGAGCCACTCGTCGGTCGGCCGGACCGTCACCTCGCCCGCGTCCGAGTCGGACTGCCGCAGCACGTCCGCCGTCGACGCGATCTGCAGCGACATGTCATGACCCCGGGTGTAACCCCTGGTGTGGAGCGTCTCGTCGAGGTCCTCCGCGCACACGCCCGGCGTGATCTGGAACCGCACCTGCGCGCCGCGTTCGGCGCAGAACTCCTCGGCCCGCGCGACCCGGTCCTCGCGGTCGTGCGGCAGCACCGCGCTCACCCACCAGGCGTCGCCGGGGGAGTGCCGCAGCCACCAGCCGCCCGCCTCCTCGACGTGCGCGGCGGGCTGGGCGCGGGCCGCGTGCTCCTGCAGCGTCTTGAGCAGCACGTCAGTCCAACGACCCCAGCAGCCAGTTGCCTGCCTCGGCGGGATCCTCGGAGAAGTAGAACTCCCGGATCGCCGCCAGCAAGGCCTGTGTGGACAGCAGACCGTCCTCGTCGGACAGCAGGTCGTGGATGCCGCGCGCGTCGCCCTCGGACAGGCCCATCAACGCGCCGGTCCACTTCACGTGCTCCTCCAGCGTGAGTCTGCCGTCGCCGTCCTCGTCGGCCACCGCCATCACGGCGTCGAGGAACGGCACGTAGCCCTCGTCGAACGACTCGGGTGTCTCCAGCAACCCGTTCGCGAACGCCTTCTGGTACTCCTCGGCGCTGATCCGGCCGTCGCGGTCCTGGTCGGTCACCGACACCAGGTGCTCCCACAGCCCGAGCAGCATTCCGTGGAACCGCACGGCTTTCGGGTCGTCGTGGGCCAGCCCGAACGCCTTCGTGGTGCGCTCGCCCGCCTGGGTGAAGTCCTCCCGCTCGATGAAGCCGTCGCCGTCGGTGTCGTAGGTCCGGAACCGGCGGGCGAGCTTGCGTTCGAGGAAGGCGGTGATCTCCACACGACCCTTCTACCGCATCCGGCTCCGAAACGACACGCCCGGGTTCACGTTGTGCCGGGTCGTTCGCCCGGTGTTCAGCGACGCCCGAGACCGGAGAACGCGCTGGCCACGACCACCATCCCGATCATCCCGATCACCGCGGCGACACCGCCGACGGCAGGTTTCGAAACCTGTTCCACGTGCGCGACGGGCTTCGGCGGCTGCGGCACGTCCGGCGCCGGGGGTTCCGGCAGGGGTGGCAGCGGGGCGGACAGCGACTCGACCCGCACCAGCGCGCTCTCGCCGATGGCGACGTTCGTGCCGGCACCGGACACCGTCAACCGCGAGTTCAACGGGGCTGTGGCGAGGCACGTGTAGGTGACGCGCTGCCGTGGTTCGAGAGCGGGGAACGCGCGGCGGCACGCGGCGGGCTCGCCCTCGACCCGGACGTCGGCGATCCGCAGGTCGGACGGGTTGCCGACGGTGACGGTCACCGTGATCTCCTCGCCGTCGCGCGCCCGGTCCTTCGACCAGGCCGCGGTGATCGTCAGCCGCGGGTAGATCACCTTGACCTGCACCGACGCCGTGGCCTCCACCTTGCCGCCGATCCGGTCCGCGGCGGTGACGGTCGCGGTCAGCGCGCCGCTCTCGTCGCCGGCCGGTGCCGTGCAGTCCACCGTGGACGACGCACCGGGGTCGAGCTGACCCTGCATGGGGTTACAAGGGGCACCCGTCTTCGCGGTGAGGCCGAAGAGCGGGGTGTCGCCGGTGTTCGTGACGGTCGTCGTGAACGTGACCGCCTGCCCCGGCACCGCGGTCATCGGGTCGGTGGTGGTGGTCGCGCGCAACGCCGGGTGCAGTACGTCCACGGTCGAGGCAATCTGTGCCGCCAGTGGATCGCCCGCGAGGCTCGTGCCGCTGACCGCGACCGTTGCCGGGTAGTCGTCGTCCGCGGCCGTGGTCGTGCAGGCCTGCTGCACCGTCGCGCGCGGCGCGATCGTGCCGACCTGCTTCCCGCACACCGTGACGTCGGCGGCGGGCGCGTCCCCGACGTTCGTCACGGTCGCGGTCTGCGTCACGGTCTCCTTGGCGTGCGCGGCCGGACTCTCCGGGGCGACGGCGAGGGTGAGCTCGGGCAGCGGGAACGACCACGCGACGCTCTGCACGAGGAACGCGTCGTCGGCCCGCTTGAACCCCAGCTCGGCGCTCTTGGTGCCGGGTTTGAGGACGTTCTCGCCGACGGTCACGACCCGCGCGTCGACGCTCATGTTGTTCGGGTGCGGGGCTCCCTGCGCGAACGACGTGAACGCGTTGCGGCCGCCGACCTGGAAGCCGTTGACCAGCATCTGGTCGCCGTCGGTCGCCCAGTCGCCCTCGTACGCCGTGATCCCCATCCGGATGACCCCGCCCGTGGGGTGCGTCGGCGCGATCGGCGTGGTCAGCACCGGCTTCTGAGTGGGCAGCCGGACGTGTCCGCCGTGCACCGCCACGTGCCGCTTGGCGGGCGCGGCGGCGGTGGCACCGGCGAACTTCCACACGACCGTGAGCGACCAGCCGCCGAAGCAGTCGAACCCCTGCGGCGCCCAGACGTTGCCGACCGTCACGGTGCCGCTCGTCAGCGCCCGCGTGACGTCGGCCTCGGCGCTGTAGAAGGCGTTGTCGGTGTGCGCCAGGTCGTCCGGCGCGTCGATCGTGAACGTGGCGGGGGAGACGCGGGTGCCGTTGAACGTGACGGGGTCCCTGGGGGTGCCGGGTGGGGTTACACCGTCGCGGCAGGTGGCGCTGCCCGCCCAGCCGAGTTTGGCGTAGGCGATCGACGCGCCGTCAGGGATGGTGAGCTGGGCGGTCGACGAGTTGTACGTCGCCGGATCGGTGTCCGCGTCGAGCCACGACATGCGGTGGCCGTTGTTCAGCGCGGACAGCCCGGAACCCCTGCGGTCCAGCGCGTCCACACAGGACTGCGGCGGGAACTTCGGGTGCGGTCCCGCCTGCTCGGCCGTCGGGCACGTCACGACGGAGTTGCCCACGACCGCGACGTCCCCGTACACCGCCTCGTCGAACTGGGTGCGCCACACCTCGGCCGCGGCCACCGGTGGCCCCGGCGTGAACAGCGGCACCAGCAGCACGACGGCGATGAGGATCGGGACACGCATGCCACGCCTTCCGGTCGGGGTCGGCACAGGTTGGCACGCCTGCGGGTGCTTGTCACCGCACGGAGTTCACTCCTTGCTCACTCTCCGTTGAGGACGGCCGCGATCGGTTCTCCTGTTCGTGTCAACGACTTCACGCCAGACGCTCCGATGTGGACGTGCTGTGTGCTTGATCAACACCCCGTTGCTCTTGATGGGCGGGGAAGAGTGCCGGGAAGCGTGGTGTTGGTGGTCAAACGGTGTCCGCTGTGGGGAGATGGAGGCCATGTGGACCGGTGTTGTCATCGTGCTCGCGTCGGTGGTCGTCACGGCGATCGCCTTCCTGCTGTTCGGGCGTTCCCGCGCTCACGAGCAGGCCGATGACAGAGACGCCGACTCGCGCGGCTTCCTCGGCGCGGTGATCAGCGGCCTGTTCATCGTGGCCCTGGCGTTCTACGTGGTGATCGTCTGGGAGGAGGGCGGCGCCGCCGAGGACAACGCCGCGAAGGAGGCCGCCGCCGTCGCCGACGTCTACTGGCAGACCGCCGTCATGCCGCAGCCGCAACGCGACCAGATCCGCACACTGCTCACCGACTACCCGAAACTGGTGGCGGACAAGGAATGGCCGAAGCTCGCGGTCGGCGAGTCCGACGACGCCACCACCGCGACCCTCAACTCGCTGCACGCCGACGTCCTGTCCCTGCCGTCGTCCCCGGACCAGGTGAAGAGCGCCCGCGAACGGTCCCTGGAACGCCTGCGCGAGGTCACCGACCTGCGGCGCGACCGGCTGGACTCCGCGAGCGGCCTCGACAACACCGGCCGGATCATGCTGATCGGCACGATCGCGGGCGCCGTCGCGATGATCGTGTTCCCCCTGCTGATCGGGTTCACCGCGCGCAAGCGCCACATCCTGCAGATGTGCCTGACGGCGGCGGTGCTCGCGTTCGTCTGCGTGCTGTGCACGGGCATGACCCAGCCGTTCGACGGGTGGTTCAGGGTGGAGCCGGAGTCGTTCACGAGCCTGTCGGAGGAGCTGGCCGGGATCCCGATCGACGAGAACCGCTGAACAACGCGCGGTCCGGCAGCCACTGGGTGCGCGGGTCGAACGGCCGGTAGCGGGCCTGCACGTGCGCGACCAGCGGCCCGATCGCCGGGTGGCGGTTGGCCTCGTGCCACAGCAGCGACCACGGGTAGACGGGCGTGGGGCCGGTGACCGCCACCTGCACCACGTCCGGGTGCGCGGGGAACTGCCGGGTGGTCCCGAACGTGATCAGCTCCGGCGAGGCGGCGATCTCGTCCATGACGTGCTCACCGCCGAACACCGGCCCGGACGTGTCGATCGTGACGCCGAACTCGGCGCCGAGGCGGCGGTAGTAGTCGGCCCACTCGCTCTCGCCGCCGCACCCCGGCATCCACGCGGTCACCCCCGCCAGCTCCGCCATCGGCACCGACCTGCGCCGGGCCAGCCGGTGCCGCCGGCTCACCAGGATCGGGATCGGCTCCAGGCAGGCGGGGACGCGCCGGATGCCCGGCAGTTCTCCGGTCGCGCGGCCGAACGCCACGTCGACCGACCCGTCGGCGAGCGCGACGTGCCGGGGCGTGGCACCGCGCGAGACGACGATGTCCACGTCCACGCCGCCCGCCTCGTAGAACGCCCTGACCACGTCGAGCGGCGCCGCCACCCGCGCCAGCACGTCGATCCGCAACGGCCGGTGGCGTGCCCGGAGCAGCGCGGTGGCCTGGTCGGCGAGGCCGATCAACGCCCGCGCGTGCGGCAGGAACGCCGACCCGTCCTCGGTCGGCACGGCCCCGGTGCGCGACCGGGTCAGCAGCGCGACGTCCAGATCGGACTCCAGCCGCGCGATCCGCTTCGACACCGCCTGCTGGGACACGCCCAGGCGGTCGGCCGCCTCGGTGAAGTGCCCGTCGTCGACCACGGCGAGGAAGGCCCTGACGGCACCGAGGTCCAGCTCCACCCACAACTCCTGGTTGTTCGTCGACGCGTGTCGGTTGTTGGACAGCGCCTCGCGCGAACCGATCTCATGTGGCGCGCACCGACGATAGGACAACCAGGAGGAGTTCGAGTGACGAGCGTCGAGATCCCGTTGACGGGTGGCCGGATGACGAAGGGCGTCGTGCGCGTGGGGGACACCGTGCGACGGCCGGTGGGCCCGCACTCGCCGTTCGTGCACCGGTTGCTGCGGCACCTCGACGACCTCGACGTGGCGCCGAAACTGCTCGGCGTCGACGACCGGGGACGCGAGATCCTCAGCTTCCAGCAGGGCGAGACCCGCACCGAGTTCCGGGCCAGGGACTGGTCCCGCGATCAGATCGCCGCCGTGGCAGGGCTGCTGCGCCGGCTGCACGACGCGACCGCGGGGACGCCACTCGCCCAGGGCGAGGAAACCGTGTGCCACAACGACTTCTCCCCGCTCAACGTGACGTTCGCGGGTGGGCTTCCGGTGGCGGCGTTCGACTTCGACCAGGCAGCACCTGGTCCGCGCGCACGCGATCTCGCCTACGCTGCCTGGTTGTGGCTGCTCGGCGTCGAGATCGCGCACGACCTCGACCACCAGCTCGCACTCGTGCGCGTCCTGCTCGACGAGTACGGCCTGCAGGACCGTGAGAACTTCGGGCACCGCGTCCTCGCGCGGGTCGAGGCCGAGCGGGACTTCCACGCACGCGCCGGGCGCGTCCTCGGTCCGGACTCCTGGCTGGCGTGCGAGATCGGCTGGCTGAGGGAGCGCGTCCACGTGCTCGACAACAACATCTGAACAGCGCGCGAGCGCTCAGACACCCTCGGCGACGAACTCGTAGAGTCCGGATGAGATGATCCCAACCGGACTGAGCCGGGGGGAGAAGCACATGTGGGGACGCAGGTCCGCGCCGCAGAAGCTGGTCGACGCGTCGGGGTACGGCTGGAAGCACCTCGACGACCGCAGCGAGTCGAGCGCCGCCATGATCACGGCCTACGTGGCCGCGCAACGGACGGCGCCCGACGACGTGCTGCCCACGGTCGCGCGCGTGGCGGAGAAGCTGCTCGCCGACGACGCCAACCACGGGCTCGTGGCCGAACTCGTCGAGGACTTCCAGAACCTCGCCTCGCACGGCCTCGAGCAGGTCCTCACGACGCAGGAGATCCGCATGGCCCTCGGGCCGCGCACCCTCGACGTGTGGGACGAGGTCGAGCGGTTCTGGACGGACGTCGCGCACTGGCGGCGCGGCACCGGAGAGCCGATGCGGCACAACGCCGACGTCCTGTCCGTCGAGAACGAGGCCCTGCGGTCTCAGCTGTGGACGTCGAACAGGAGCCTCGGCGACGGCACCCGCGTGGGGTTGCCCGAGGCCGTGCTGTTCGAGAAGTCCGGCGGCGAGCCGATCAGTAGCCGCGGTCGGGCAGCATCACCCAGAGGATGATGTAGACGACGAACTGCGGTCCGGGCAGAAGGCAGGACAGCAGGAACAGAAGGCGCACGGTGCCGGCCTTCATCCCCCAGCGCTGGGCGAGCCCCGCGCAGACACCCGCGATCATCCGGTTGGTCCTGGGCCTGCTCAAAGCAACTGTCGTGGTCATGCACCAAGGATGCCCAGTTTCGCGCATTTGTTGCATCGGGGACGAACCCTGGTTGAACCCCGATGATCGACGTCACGCGAGACCGGGGATTTCCCGCTCAACAGAACGGGCACATCGAACGTCTAGACGGACGCGGTCGACAGCTGGTCGACGAACCGCAGGCACGTCGTGCGCATCGTGTCGACCGTCATCGCCCGCGACCCCGCCAGCACCTGCAACGCGAGCCCGTCGAGCATGCTGACCATCATGTTCGCCAGCTCCAGCGGCTCGCCGGACGTGACGAGGTCACCCGAGGCCTGACCGTCGCGGAAGATGCTCGCCACGATGTCGCGCCACTCGCCGTAGAAGCGCTCGTTGAGCTCCTGCAGCTCCGGGTTGCGGATCGCCTCGACCCACAGCTCGGCCCACACCTTCCAGGCCTCGACGGTCTCCGCGCCCTCGGGCAGGTACGACTCGACCACCATGCGCAGCCGGGACAACGGCGGCTCGTCGGACTCGAGGATCCAGCGCCGCCGCGTCACGGAGATCTCGAAGCAGTGCTCGAACGCCGCGTCGGTGAGTTCGCGCTTGGTCTCGAAGTAGTAGTGCACCGTGCCGCCGGAGACACCGGCGTCCTTGGCCACGTCGGAGACCCGGAGATGCCGGAAGCCCTCGGCCGCGATCACCTTGCAGGTGGACGCGAGGATCTGCGCCTTGCGTTCGGCTTCCACGCTTGGACGGGGCATCCGTCACCTCCTGGGTTTGGCCAGACCTTACCGAAACAGGGAACGAAGCTTGCGCTTGTCGACCTTTCCTATCTTCGTGAGGGGCAACCGGTCCACGACCGTGACCCCTCTGGGCTGGTAGAGCTCACCCAGTTCGGCCACCACCGAAGCGCGAATTCTGTCGACATCGACATCCGGTCCTTCGGTGACCAGGAAAACGTGCACGACCTCGCCGAGCGCCTCGTCCGGCTGGGCGACCGCCGCGGCCTGCTTGACACCGGGCAACGTCACCAGGAAGTCGTCCAGCAGCCGTGAGTAGACGTTGTCGGACGTCCTGCCGGTGACGATGACGTCCTTGCTGCGGTCGTTGAGGTACAGGTAGCCGTCGTCGTCGAAGTAGCCCATGTCGCCGGTGTTGAACCAGCCGTCGGCCGTTTCGCTCAACGGTGGTTCGCCCCAATAGCCCTGCATCACGAACGGCCCGCGCACCCACACGTCGCCGTCACGCGTCTCGACCTCCAGCACGGGGTTGGCCTTGCCGACCGTCCGCATCGTGTCCGGCCGCTCGAAGTCGACGGACGTGGCGGGCATGGTCGTGATCGAGAGGGCCTCCGTCATGCCGTAGGTCTGGTGCACGACCGGGCCCCACGTCTCGATCGCCTGACGCAGCCGCTGAGGGGCGAGCGCGGACCCGCCCACGATGACGGTGCCGAACTGCGGGCCCGGGCAGTCCGGGTGGTCGAGGACCTCGTACATCATCGGCGGCACGAACACGGTCGTGGTGATCTGCTCCTCGCGGGCGAGGCGGCAGAACGTGCCGGCGTCGAACGTCGACGGCCCCAGCACCAGTTTCGACCCGGTGGTCAGGGCCATCTGCGCGGCCGCGGCGCCGCTGCCGTGGGTGATGAGCGTGTTGCTCAGCACGTTCGACGGCGGCATGGCCCGGAACGCCTCCCAGCGGCGGTCGGAGCGGTGGACCGCGAGCTTCGGCAGGCCGGTGGTGCCACCGGTGTACATGACCGTGGTGAAGCTCGGCGCCGGCGTGCGTTCGACCGGATCACCCGGCAGGTCCCGCAGGTCCCAGCCGTCGAGCAGGGTGCTGAAGGCGGGGTCGACCACGACACCGGACACCTCGGCCCGTTCGATCAACGCCTTGAGTTCGCTCGGGCCGGGCTCCGGCGGCACGTAGACGAGGCGGCCGCCGAGCAGGTGGACGGCGGCGACGAGCAGGACGGCCTCGGGGGTGTTGCCGACGTACGCGGCCACGCCGTCGCCGGGGCCGATGCCGCGCTGGACCAGGCCGTCGGCGAGTCGGAACAGCAGGTCACGGGCCTGGGCGCGGGTGAGTCTGGTGTCGCCGCCGATCAAGGCCTCGCGTTCGTCTTCTGTGGACAGTCGCTCCAGCACAAGATCGACGTAGGTCATACACCCTGTGTACTCCTGGGCCTCGTACGCTGATCGGGTGGTCGCACCCCCCATCGCGCCGGAATCGCCGGAATTGCCCGCGCGCAGGCGAAAGCTGAGCGTTCCGTTCGTCACGCGCGCCGCACTCGCCGTCACCGGCGGTGTGCTGATCTACCTGAGCTTTCCGCCCCGGCCGCTGTGGTTCCTGGCGCCGGTGGGCTTCGCGCTCCTCGCGTATGTGATTTACGACAAGCGTGCGCGCGCCGGATTCGGGTACGGGCTGCTGTTCGGGCTCGGGTTCATGGTGCCGTTGCTGCGGTGGACGGGGGAGTTCGTCGGCCTGATCGCGTGGCTGCCGCTGGCGCTCGTGTGCGCGGTGATGATGGCGTTCGGCACGGCCGCGATGGCGTTCGTCTCGCGCGTGCCGGGGTGGCCGCTGTGGGCCGCGTGCCTGTGGGTGGCCGACGAGTGGGTGCGCGGGCTGGTGCCGTTCGGCGGGTTCACCTGGGGCAAGATCGCGTTCGGGCAGCCGGAGGGGTGGTTCCTGCCGCTCGCGTCGCTGGGCGGGGCGCCGCTGCTGACGTTCGGGGTGGTGCTGACCGGGTTCGGGCTGTTCTGGCTGGTCAGGAACTGGAAGCTCGGCCTGCCGCTGGTCGCTGTGCCGGTGGTGGCGGGGCTCGTGGTGCCGGTGGGGGTGGACGCGTCCGCCGGGACCGTCACCGTCGCCGCGATCCAGGGCAACGTGCCGCGCGCCGGGCTCGACTTCAACTCCCAGCGCCGCGCGGTGCTCGACAACCACGTCAACCGGACGATCGAGCTCGCGAACGACGTCAAGGCCGGCAAGCAGAAGCAGCCCGACGTCGTCATCTGGCCGGAGAACTCCTCCGACATCGACCCGTTCCGCAACCCCGACGCCGCCGCCCGCATCGACCAGGCCGCGAAGGCGATCAAGGCGCCGATCGCCGTGGGCGCCGTCGTCGTGGACAAGAACGACGGGCTGCCGCGCAACCAGGTGGTGCTCTGGGACCCCGAGAAGGGGCCGACGGACACCTACACCAAGCGCAAGCTCCAGCCGTTCGGCGAGACGATGCCGATGCGGTCGTTCTTCCGGCTCTTCTCGTCCACGGTGGACCGGGCGGGGGTGTTCCAGCCGGGCACCGACCCCGAGGGTTTCGTCATGGGGCCCGCGAAGGTCGCGATTGACACGTGTTACGAAGTGGCGTTCGACTCAGTGGTGCGCGACACGGTGACGGCCGGCGCGACGATCATCGCGATCCCGACGAACAACGCCACGTTCGGCTACACGGAGATGACCTACCAGCAGCTTTCCATGTCCCGGGTGAGGGCCGTGGAGCACGGACGAGCGGTGGTGGTGGCCGCCACTTCAGGGGTCAGCGCGATCGTCGAAGCTGACGGTTCCGTCACTCAGAAGACTGGGCTTTTCGAGCCCGGTGCCCTGGTCGCGACACTGCCGCTGCGGTCACAGACTACGCTGGCGACTTGGCTAGGAGCCTGGCCCGAGTGGGTGATTGCCGCTGCGGGCCTCATGGCGTTGGCGCTGGGCTTCACCCGACGACGGAAGGACTCGAATGGCGCGGCAGCCTGACCAGGAACTCGGGCAGGTGCTGGTGGTGATCCCGACCTACAACGAGCGGGACAACATCGGAAAGATCGTCAAGCGGCTGCACACGGCACTGCCCGACGTGCACGTGCTGGTGGTCGACGACGGCAGCCCCGATGGCACCGGCCAGCTCGCCGACGAGATGGCGGCCGCTGACGACCGGGTCCACGTGATGCACCGCACCGAGAAGGCCGGTCTGGGCGCCGCGTACGTCGCGGGCTTCAACTGGGCGCTGGAGCGGGACTACGGCGTCATCTGCGAGATGGACGCCGACGGCTCGCACGCGCCGGAGCAACTGCACCGGCTGCTCGACGCGCTGCCGCAGGCCGACCTCGTGCTCGGCTCGCGCTGGGTGCCGGGTGGCGAGGTCGTGAACTGGCCCGCGCAGCGCAAGTTCCTCTCGCTGGGCGGCTCGCTCTACTCGCGGCTGGCGCTGGGCGCGAACGTGCGCGACATGACCGGCGGCTTCCGGGCGTTCCGCGCGGACACCCTGCGCAAGCTGAACCTCGCGTCGGTCGCGTCGGCGGGGTACTGCTTCCAGATCGACCTGCTGTGGCGCACGATCGAGCTGGGCTTCCGGGTCCGCGAGGTGCCGATCACGTTCCTCGAGCGCGAGTTCGGCGAGTCGAAGATGAGCGGCAACATCGTCCGCGAGGCACTCATCCGTGTGACGAAGTGGGGCCTGCGCAGGCGCGGCAACCAGGTGAAGGCGCTGTTCACCGGCAAGAAGTAGTAGCTCCTGTTGGCGTGTCCGGCGGTTGCGAGCGCGACCGCCGGACCGCACTGTGGGAGCCGTGGGCCTCGCCGACCGGATGATCCGCCTGCTCTGGGCGGTCGGTGGCGAGTCCGTGGCGTCCCGGATCCTCGACGCGCACTGGCGGCTGCTGCCGACCGACGACCCGCTGGGCCGGGCGTTGCGCGGACGGCTGGTGGAGGCGTTGCGCGCCGAACTGCCGGGCCACGACGCGGCGATCCGCGAGGCCGTGCTGGTCGACGAGCTCGCTTTGCTCGGGCCTGGCGAACGGCGGCGGCCCAGTCGCGCGGCCGTGCTCGGCATCGTGCGTGCTTTGCCCGGCCGCTGAACGGGTACCACCACGGCATGACGCTCGTATCCGAACGGCACCCCGTCCGCGCCCTGGGGCTGTTCGCGGGAGCCGTGCTGGTCACGGCCGTGGTGGGCTCGCTGTTCTCGGTGTCGGCCGGGTCGACCTACGCGATGCTGGAGCAGCCCGCCTGGGCGCCGCCGGGGTGGTTGTTCGGTCCGGTGTGGACGACGCTCTACGTGATGATCGCGGCCGCCGGCTGGCTGGCGTGGCGTGCCGGGGCCGACCGCCGCGAGCTGACGTTGTTCGGCGCGCAGCTCGTGCTCAACGCGGCCTGGACGCCGTTGTTCTTCGGGCTCGGCTGGTTCTGGCCGGCGTTCGCGGAGATCATCGTGCTGTGGCTGTCGATCGCCGCCCTGATCGTGGTGTTCTGGCGCCGGAACAAGGCCGCCGGTCTGCTCCTCGTGCCCTACCTGGCGTGGGTGAGCTTCGCGGCGGCCCTGAACCTGTCGATCGCCGTCCTCAACTGACACCATTCATTTGGCTGGGCACGAACTCCCTCAGGACCTCCATGCCCGTCATCGCGGGAGCGCCGGACGGTTCGGGGCCGAGCACGCGGGCCAGGATCGGGCCGAGCACCTCGCGGAAGAAGCGGTCGGCGTGCTCCTTCGACTCCCAGACGGCGACGACCCGGAACTCGTCGCCCGCCCGGCAGGCGTAGCGGGCGCGCAGGCCGTCGGGGGTGGCCGCGCCCATCACCTGGTCGAGCTGGTCGAGCGAGGTGATCGGCGGGGTCGCGATGGTGAGCCACATGGGAGGCCTCCTTCAGGTCGTCTGATCCGAAGGTAGGCAGTTCGCGCAGGTCAGCCATCCGCCGGAGTACTCGGTGCGGTACTCATCCACGCCGCGATCTGGCTGCGGGTGCGGAAGCCGAGCTTGGTCAGGACGTGCTGGACGTGGTTCTGGGCGGTCCGCTCGGAGATCACCAGGCGGCGGGCGATCTGGCGGTTCGTCAGGCCCTGGGCGACGAGCGCGGCGACCTCGTGCTCGCGGCTGCTCAGCTCGGTCGTGCTGAACGCGGTCATGCCCAGCGCGCGGATCGTGTGGTCGGCGGCGCGGTGCACGGCGTCGGCGTCCCGGCCGGACGCGCGCAACGCGGCGGCGAGGTGCCGGCGGGCCTCGGCGGCGAACGCCGGCGCGCCCGCCCGGGAGGCCTCGTCGACGGCGGCGGTGAGGTCGACGATCGCCTGCTCGTGCTCGCCGAGGGCGAGGTGGCCGCGGCCCAGCGCGAGCGTCACCGGGCCCATGTACGCGACGCCGTTGCCCGCCGCGTGCTCGCCCCGGAACGCGGCGAGCCTCGGCAGGATCAGCCGCAGGTCGTCGGTGAGCCCGAGCCCGGACGTCACCAGCACGGCGTCGACCAGGCCGGGCAACACGAAGAACGCGGGCAGGTCCCACTCGGCGATCGGCCCGCAGCGCCGGTAGAACTCCAGGGCCTCGTCCCGCAACCCCGCGCGCAGCAACAGGAACGCCCGCGTCAGCTTCGACATCAGCCGGAACCGCGGCGGCGGGTCGTGGAAGTGCCGGGCCAGCGCGAGGCCGTCCTCGGTGGGGTGCAGGTGGCAGGAAAGCCCGCACTGCAAGGCGAAGTAGGCGCCGGACGCCGGTTCGCGTTCGATCACCCGCATCCGGTCGTAGGCGCGCCGCCCGATCTCCTGAGCCTCCGCGAACCGGCCCTGCGCCTGCGCGACGCACGCCGTCACGACGTCGAGGTGCCACAGCGGGACCTGGCCGCCGACCCGGTCGCAGGCTCTCGCAAGGGCCGGGAGTTCTTCTTGCGCGGCAGCGAGTTCGCCGCTCTCGATCAACGCGTGCACCCGCCACAGCGACCCCCACATCGCGCCGCGCGGGCTGTGCGTGCGGTGGGCGAGCGCGATCATCTCGGTGGCGAGCTCGAGCCGTTCGGCGCGGCCGGACGGTCCGGGGCACGCCTCCTGCCTGGCGTGCAACGCTTCCGCCAGCGCGCGATCGTCCCCGCGAGCGAGTGCGAGTGCCTCCCGGCTGAGCGCGTCGAGCCTGTGCTGTTCGCCTTGGTAGAAGGCGAGATGACTGCGCTGGGCGAGCAGCCGGGCGCGGGTCGGTGCGCTGACCTCGTGCCGGAGTGCGTTGTCGCACAACGGGGTCGCGATCGCGTTGACACCGGCACCGGGGGCGGCCTCGAGCACCAGCGCGGCCTCCGCGATCTGCTCGGGCGTGTCGGCGAGTTCGGCGGCGCGCTGGGCGGCCGCGACGCACCCCGCGAGGTCACCGGCGAAGTACGCGGCCCGGCCCAGCGCCACCTGGACCTCGTGACCGTCCTCGATGGACGCTGCCGCCCGGTAGAGGCGCACGCCTTCCTCGTAGGCGAGCCGGGTCACGGCGTCCCGCGCGGCCCGGATCGTCCACTCGTGAGCCTTCTCGTTCTCACCGCACGCCTTCCAGTGCCGGGCCACGTCGGCGTAGTGCGTGCTGTCCGCCATCTCCACGGCGATCCGGCGGTGCCGCGCGCGGCGGTCGGCAGGAGACAGGGACGCCTCGACGGCGTCCCTGGTCAGCGCGTGCGCGAACCGGTGCCCGGTCGAGTCGAGGAGCGTCCCCGCCCCGTCCAGCGCGCTGATCGGCACTCCCGAGGCCGCCACCGCCAGGTCGACGTCGAAGTCGCGGCCGATCAGTGCTGCCGTCCTGATCAGTTCCCCGGTGTCGCCGGGCAGCCGCGCGAGGCGGGCGGTGACGATGTCGCGGACGCTGCGCGGCGGTTGGTCCGCGCGCCACGTGCCGTCGGCGATAGCGCGGGCGATCTCCGTGACGAACAACGGGTTCCCGCCGGTCAGCTCCATGATCGTGGCCACGTGCTCGGCCCCGGCGAGCCGCGCGACGTCGTCGGCGGACAGCCCGTGCAGGTCGATCCGCTCGGCCGAGCGCATCAGGTCCGCGACGGCGGGGCACGGGTCGCGGAACGTCGCGAACAGCAGCCCGCGCGGCCGGGTGGCGAGGTGGGCGAGCACCAGCAGCGACGCCTCGTCGGCCCAGTGCACGTCCTCGACCACGACCACCAGCCCGTCGCGGTCCAGCGCGGCCGCGACGGCGTCGAACACCCGGAACCGGTCCTGCGGCACCTCGGCGTCGTGCGCGAGCACCACGTCGGGGTCGGCTCCCACGGCCTTGAGCACCTGCCGCCACGGCCAGAACGCCGGCGCCCCGGCCGTCTCGACGCAGTGCCCCCACACCACCTGGCGGCCCAGCGCCAGGGCGTGCCCGGCGAGCTCCTGGGCCAGCCGCGTCTTGCCGATGCCCGGCTCACCGCCGCAGAGCACCAGCCGTCCGGTCTCCGCAGCGAGCCACGACCGCGCCGCGGCGAGTTCGCGGACCCGTCCCACGACCTGCACGCCTGGATATCGCGTCCGCCGCCGGGCACGTTTCGGCGGTAAATCGGTCGCGGGCCGCCGCCAAGATCGGGCACAGTAGTCCGCATGCGCCGATATCCGAGGTATCTCCCCAGCTCAGGGCACGTCGTCGTGCTCAGGGCAACCATGGTGGAGATGGGGCTGTGGAGCCCCGCCCGTCTGTAAAACGGGAGCCTCGCGCACAGTCGGTTCGACTCCGACCTCCACCACCAGGGCGTGTCCCGAAAGTTCGTCGGGCTGCAGTAGCGGCCGAGGGCCCCGCAGACGACACCGCCGCTAAGCCCGAACACGCCCGGTATGAGTGCATCGCGGCGGCGCCGTCTGCGGGTCTCTCGCCCGCGCCTGCCACCGGACGAACTTTCGGGGCACGCCCTGGCCGTTGCGCCACCGGGGTGACCCCGGGCAACGACACCCCTTCCCGCCTCGATTGACAGGTGGAGAAAGGGGAATCATGTCCATCGACATCCAGCAGCCCCGGCCGCAAGGTCTGGTCGGGAGCCGTGTGCACATCGCGGGCACCGCGGGTGGCGCGTTCGAGGCCCAGTTCGGCTACCGGATCCACGAGGGCCACGACGAGGTCACCGGCACGTTCATGGCGGGTGACGGCACGGGCGGGCACGGCCAGTTCCAGGTGCGGGCCGACGTGTCCGGGGCGTCGTTCGCGCTCGACCGGCTCTTCGTCGAGGTCTTCTGGGTCTCGCCGAAGGACGGCTCCGAGGTCGACAAGGTCATCGTGCCGGTCGTCTACGGGCCGCGGATCGTGCCCGGCTACCGCGTCTACCAGGAGTACGAGATCAAGTCCGGCGACACGTTGTGGGGCATCGCCACGCACTTCTACGGCGCCGGCAACCTCTACACGCGGCTCGTGCGCGCCAACCCGCACGTGATCACCAACCCCAACGTCATCACGCCGGGGACCGTGATCAGGATCCCGCAGTCCTGATCTTGGGCGCCGCGGTCCTCTCCCGAAGCGGACACGGGGGAGGACCCGCCCGAACCCCTTCGTGAGCGCACCGCCACCACGCGTGGTGAGCTGTGCCACGGGGCTCAAGCGAGACTGTGCCGAGGACCTGGTGGCTTGTTGGTTTCATACAAACCACGCTGCTCAACTCGCTTCGATCTAGCGGTTTTCCTACCGGGTAGTAGACGAGAGTGTGTACACCGATTGGGCGGCGTTTGCCGCTGAGGTCGTATTGTCCGCGAGGAGCCAAGTCGTTGTTCAGTCGTGTAGCGATCGTCAACCGCGGGGAAGCCGCAATGCGGCTGATCCACGCCGTCCGTGAGCTCGCCGCCGAGTCAGGGGAACGGATCGAGACCGTTGCCCTGTACACCGATGTCGACAAGTCGGCGCCCTTCGTCAGGGAAGCCGACCTCGCCTACAACCTCGGTCTGGCGGCGGATCGTCCTTACCTCAACCTGGAGGTGCTGGAGACCGCTCTGGTCGAGACGAAGGCCGATGCCGCGTGGGTCGGCTGGGGCTTCGTCGCCGAGATCCCCGAGTTCGCCGAACTCTGCGAGAAGGTCGGCGTCACGTTCGTCGGCCCGTCCGCCGAGGCCATGCGCAAACTCGGTGACAAGATCGGCTCCAAGCTGATCGCCGAGGAGGTCGGGGTCCCCGTCGCGCCGTGGTCGCGCGGCGCTGTCGACAACCTCGAGCACGCCCTGAAGGTGGCCGAGGAGGTCACCTACCCGTTGATGCTCAAGGCGACCGCCGGTGGTGGTGGGCGCGGCATCCGGAAGATCACGTCTCCCGAGGAGATGGAAGAGAACTTCGACCGCACCAGCATGGAGGCGGCGCGCGCGTTCGGCTCCGGCGTGATGTTCCTGGAGCGCCTCGTCACGGGCGCCCGGCACGTCGAGGTGCAGGTCATCGCCGACGGCCAGGGCACGGCGTGGGCGCTCGGCGTCCGCGACTGCTCGGTGCAGCGGCGCAACCAGAAGATCATCGAGGAGTCGGCGTCCTGCGTGCTGGAGCAGCACCAGGTCGACGAGCTGAAGTCGTCGGCCGAGCGGCTCGCGAACGCCGTGGGCTACCGCGGCGCGTGCACCGTCGAGTTCCTCTACCACCCCGGTGAGAAGCTCTTCGCGTTCCTCGAGGTCAACACCCGACTTCAGGTCGAGCACCCGATCACCGAGATCACCACCAGCTTCGACCTGGTCAAGGCACAGCTGCACGTCGCCGGTGGAGGCAGGCTCGAGGGCGAGAAGCCCGTCGAGCTCGGCCACGCCGTCGAGGCGCGCCTGAACGCCGAGGACCCGGACCGCGACTTCGCGCCGTGCCCCGGCACGATCGTTCGTCTCGAACTGCCCGCCGGTCCCGGCATCCGCGTCGACACCGGTGTCGCGGAGGGCTCGCAGATCCCGGCCGACTTCGACTCGATGATCGCGAAGATCATCGCGTACGGCCGCAACCGCGACGAGGCGCTCGGCAAGCTGCGCCGCGCGATGGCCGAGACCACGGTCATCATCGAGGGCGGCACGACCAACAAGAGCTTCGTGCTCGACCTGCTGGACGAGCCCGCCGTGATCGACGGCAGCGCCGACACGTCGTGGATCGACCGCGTGCGTGCCGACGGCGGCCTGATCTCGCACCGCCACTCCGCGATCGCGCTGGCCGCGGCCGGCATCGAGGTCTACGAGGACGAGGAGCAGATCAACCGCTCCGAGCTGCTGGCGTCGTCGCGGGGCGGTCAGCCGCGCACGAACCACGAGGGCGCGGTCAAGCTGGAGTTCGTGCTCCGCGGCACGCCGTACGTCGTGAACGTCGCCCGCGTCGGTGCCACGAGCTACCGCGTCGGCGTGTCCGCCGCGGACTCCGAGACCGTGCTGACCGCGGACGTCGACGTCGAGCGGTTCGACCACCACGTCGGGCAGATCACCGTCAACGGCGCGCGGTTCCGCGTCGTCACCGGCACGCACGGCCCCGTCCACCAGGTCGAGGTCGACGGCGTCACGCACCGCGTCACCCGCGACGAGGGCGGTGTCCTGCGCTCGCCGATGCCCGCGCTGGTCGTCGCCACGCCGCTTGCGGTCGGTGCCGAGGTCGAGGCCGGCGCACCCGTGCTCGTGCTCGAGGCGATGAAGATGGAGACGGTGCTGCGCGCGCCGTTCCGTGCTCGCCTGAAGGAACTCAACGTCGTCGTCGGCACCCAGGTCCCCGCCGGTGGAGCGCTGCTCAAGCTGGAGGAGATCGAGGACGAGGCAGGCGCGGAGGAGGTCGCGAAGTCCGACTCGTCCGTCGAGCTGGAACTGCCCGCGCCGCGCACCGGTGTGCGGCCGGAGGAGCTCGTCGCCGACGGTTTGGACGACCTGCGCAACCTGTTGCTGGGCTTCGACACCACCGCGGGCGAGACCGATCGCGTGCTCAAGGCCTACATGGGCGCGCGGGAGGACCTGGACGAGCGGCCGCTCGTCCAGGAGGCGAAGCTGCTCGGCATCTTCGCCGACCTGTGCGACCTCTCGCGCAACCGTCCGGCCGGTGAGGAGACCAAGCCGGAGAACCACATCCACTCTCCGCGCGAGCACTTCCACACGTACCTCAAGACGCTGGACGCGGACCGCGCGGCGCTGCCGGAGGGATTCCGGGCCCGTCTGCAGAGCGTGATCGGCCACTACGGCATCACCGAGCTCGACCGCACGCCGGAGCTGGAGCAGGCCGTCTTCCGGATCTTCGTGGCGCTGCGCCGCGGTGTGTTCGACGCGGCCGTGGCGACGACGCTGCTGCGCCAGTGGGTGCAGGAGGCGCCGCCGGTCGAGGCCGAGCGGGTCCAGATCGGCCTGGTGCTGGAGCACATCATCGCCGCGACGCAGGTCCGCTACCCGGCGGTGGCCGACCTCGCCCGCAGCGTCGTGTTCACCTGGTTCGCGCAGCCGCTGGTGCGCCGCACCCGTGCCCGCGTGCACACCGAGGTCCGCAAGCACCTGATCTACCTCGACGGGCAGCCCGCCGCCGCCGACCGCGAGGAGCGGATCGCGGCGATGGTCGCGTCGGCCGAACCGCTGGTGCGCCTGCTGGGCCAGCGCATCGGCAAGCCCGGCGCGGACAACACCCCGTTGCTGGAGGTGCTGGCCCGCCGCTACTACACCAAGAAGGCGCTGGAGAACCCGCGCGTCGAAGGGGCGTTCTTCCTCGCGGAGAACGCGCCGGAGCAGACCCGCCTGATCTCGACCGCGGTGGAGTTCGCGTCGCTGACCGAGGCCGTCGGCGAGGTCGTCAAGCACGGCAACGGCAGCGCCGTCGTCGCGGACCTCTACGTCAAGTGGACCGACGGACCGTCCGATCAGGACGAGATGGCGGCCGCGCTGGGTTCGGCGCTGGCCGCGCACCAGCTGCCGCCGACGATCACCCGCGTCACCACCACGGTGGCGGGCCGGCTCGGCGAGTCGATGCACCACCACTTCACGTTCCGCCCGTCTTCCAACGGGTTCGCGGAGGAGAGGCTGGTGCGCGGGCTCCACCCGCGCATCGCCGAACGCATGCAGCTCGAACGGCTGCGCGAGTTCGACCTCACGCGTCTGACCTCCGTGGACGAAGACGTGTACCTGTTCCGCGCCGTGGCCAAGGCGAACAAGTCCGACGAGCGCCTCGTCGCGTTGGGTCAGGTCCGCGACCTGACGCCGTTGCGCGACGACGAGGGCCGCATCGTCGCCCTGCCCGCCGCCGAGGACGTCCTGGCGACCTGTCTGGACGGCATCCGCCGGGCTCGTGCGCAGTCTGGTGGGCGTACTCGTCTCGCCACGAACCGCGTGGTGCTCTACGCGTGGCCGCCGACCGAGCTCGGGTCGAAGGACCTGGACGCGATCGGTCAGCGCGTGCTGCCGACGACCGCCGGTCTGGACCTGGAAGAGGTCCTGTTCCTGGCGCGTCGCCGCGACCCGGCGACCGGAGAGCTCTCCGACATCGGTGTGCGGATCGCGAACGACGCCGGTTCCGGCGTGCGGTTCTCGTTCGTGCAGCCGCCGTCCGACCCGATCCAGCCGCTCGACGACTACCGCCAGAACGTGCTGCGCGCGCAGTCCCGCGGCACGATCTACCCGTACGAGCTGGTCGACATGCTCGTCGGCGACGGCGGGTCCTTCGTGGAACACGATGTCGTCGACGGCGCGCTGATGCCGGTCGACCGCCCGCGTGGTGGCAACAAGGCGGGCATCGTCGTCGGTGTGGTGACCACGCCGACCCCGGCGTACCCCGAGGGCATGAAGCGCGTGGTGCTGCTGGGCGACCCGACCAAGTCGCTGGGCGCGCTGGCCGAGCCCGAGTGCTCGCGGGTGATCCACGCGATCGACCTGGCCGAGTCGTTGACCGTGCCGCTGGAGTGGTTCTCGCTCTCGTCCGGCGCGAAGATCTCGATGAGCTCCGGTGTCGAGAACATGGACTGGGTGGCGGCCGCGTTGAAGCGGATCGTCGAGTTCACCCAGGACGGTGGCGAGATCAACGTCGTCGTCAACGGCATCAACGTCGGCGCCCAGCCGTACTGGAACGCCGAAGCCACGATGCTCATGCACACCAAGGGCATCCTGGTCATGACCCCGGACTCGGCGATGGTGCTGACCGGCAAGCAGGCCCTGGACTTCTCCGGCGGTGTCTCGGCGGAGGACAACTACGGCATCGGCGGCTACGACCGCGTCATGGGCCCGAACGGCCAGGCGCAGTACTGGGCCCCGAACCTGCGGTCGGCGTTCGACGTCCTGCTGGCGCACTACGAGCACAGCTACATCGCTCCCGGTGAGGCCGGTCCGCGTCGAGTGTCCACTTCGGACCCGTCTGCCCGCGACGTCTCGTCGTTCCCGCACGTGGTCGGCGACAGCCCGTTCACGACGGTCGGCGAGATCTTCTCGGTGGAGTCGAACCCGGACCGCAAGAAGCCGTTCGACATCCGCACCGTCATGCGCGCGCTGTCCGACCAGGACCACGAGGTGCTGGAGCGTTGGGCGGGCATGGCCGACGCCGACACCGCCGTCGTCCAGGACGTGCACCTCGGCGGCATCCCCGTGACGCTGCTGGGCGTCGAGTCGCGCGGCGTCGCCCGCACCGGCTTCCCGCCCACCGACGGCCCGGACACCTACACCGCCGGCACGTTGTTCCCGAAGTCGTCGAAGAAGGCGGCCCGCGCCATCAACGCGGCCTCCGGCAACCGGCCGCTCGTGGTGCTGGCGAACCTGTCCGGCTTCGACGGCTCCCCGGAGTCGATGCGCGAACTGCAGCTCGAGTACGGCGCCGAGATCGGCCGCGCGATCGTCAACTTCCAAGGCCCGATCGTCTTCACCGTGATCTCGCGCTACCACGGCGGCGCGTTCGTGGTCTTCTCGAAGGCCCTGAACCCGTCCATGACGGTCCTCGCCGTCGAGGGCTCCTTCGCCTCGGTCATCGGCGGTGCCCCCGCCGCGGCCGTGGTGTTCGCCCGCGAGGTCGACGGCCGCACGGCCAACGACCCGCGCGTGAAGAAGCTGGAGTCCGCGGTCTCCGAGGCCTCCGGTGCCGAACGCTCGGCCCTGACCGGCGAGCTCGCCTCGGTGCGTCAGTCCGTGCGGACCGAGAAGCTGAACGAGATGGCCGCCGAGTTCGACCGCGTGCACAGCGTGCAGCGCGCGGTGGAGGTGGGCGCGGTCGACGCGATCATCTCGGCCGCGGAGCTGCGTCCCGCGATCATCAAGGCGATCGAGGACGGTCTCGCGAAGTAACCCCTGGGATCAGGCCCGGTCGTCCTCGGATGGCCGGGCCTTTTCTTTGGGGGATCTTCGTGTGGGACATCACCGAACTGACCGATGTGGACGATCCGGGCTGGCCGCTCGTGCTGGAGGCCGTCGCCGAGGGGTCGACCTCCTGTGTGGTGCTTCCTCCCGATGCCGACGCGTGCCGTTCAGCGTTGCTGCAACTGCAGGTGACCGCGCGGTCGTTGCTGGGCGCCGTGGTGCTCAACAGTGGCGGCCTGGTCCTGGCCGACGGCTGGTTGCGCGTCTACGGCGGGTCCGGTGGCGCGATGGCGAGTTCGTCTGGAACGGCGTGGACCCCGCGCGGTTCGGCCGTCCCGGTGAGCCGGGGCAGGTCGTCTACTTCGGGACGGGCTGTCGTTCTTCCCGCCGTTGTGGTCGAAGGAAGGGAGGGAGGACCTCGCCAGCACCAGCCGCAGGACCATCCCGATGCGTGAGCTGACTACTCGTTGATCGCGCCGAACGGCACGTGCACGCACGGCACCGTCTGCGTCAGGTGCCCGCGCTGGTCGTCGAAGAAGATGTGCGGCTTCAACACGTCCAGGATCGGCGCCTTCTTCAACCCTCCCAGGAAGAACGCGTCGTTCACCGTCAGCCCCCACGCCTTGAGGCTGTTGATCGCCCGCTCATGAGCCGGAGCCGACCGGGCCGTCACCACCGACACGCGAACGCGATCCTCGGCGTGGCGCTGGATCCGGTTCACGCCCGCGAGGAAGTTCCGCAGCGGCCCCGGATCCAGCGGCGTGACGAGGTTGGACGCCTCGTGCTGCTGGAACTCGTCGAGCCCGCCGGCCTGGTAGATGCGTTCCGAGGCGTCGTCCGCCAGCACGCCGTCGAAGTCGAAAGCGATCCGCAGCGCCGGATCGTCGTCGTCCTGGAACGACGACGTGAGCACCTGGCCCGCGGGCATGCCGGCGAGGGTGGCCTTGCGGACGTCGTTCTCGTTGGCGGACAGGAACAACGACATGTTCAGCGCCGGCATGAACTCGTGCGGCGCGCGGCCCTCGGTGAAGATCGCCCGGCTGATCTTCAGGCCGTGGTGGGCGGCCGACCGCAGGATCCGCAGGCCGGTGTCGGGGGAGTTGCGCGACAGCACGATCACCTCGACCAGCGGTGCGAGGGTGTTGAGGTCGAGCAGGCGGCGTAGGAACGGGAACGCGACGCCCGGCGCGAACGGGTCGGCGAGGTGGGCTTCCTGGTGGGCCCGGTAGGCCTCTTTGCCCTCGGACGCGAACACGGCGTCCGAGGTGGACAGGTCGAACAGGGCGCTCGACGCGACGCCTACGACCAGCAGGTTTTCCAGGCTGGGAGCCACATCACGTGATCGTAGACGCCCGCTGCGGGTTTTTCTGGTACGGTCGTACCAATGTACTGGGTGGTGCTGATCGCGTCCGGGGTGCTGGAGGCCGTGTGGGCCACGGCGCTCGCGGCGTCGAAGGGTTTCCGCCGGCCGTGGCCGGTGGTGGTGTTCGCCGTGTCGATGACGGCCAGCGTCGTCGGCCTCGCGTGGGCGATGCGGGGAATCCCGGTCGGCACGGCGTACGCGGTGTGGGTCGGCGTGGGAGCCGTGCTCACGGTGCTCGTCGCGGTGCTGCGCCGCGAGGAGAAGCTCGACGTCAAGCGCGCACTGGTGCTGACGGCCCTGGTCGGCTGCGTCGTGGGCCTGAAGGTGGTGAGCTAGATGTACTGGGCCGTGTTGCTGGGAAGCGCTGTGCTCGAAGCGGTCTGGGCGACGGCACTGTCCAAAGAGGCCTATGTCCTCTTCTTGGTCGCCGGAACGCTGAGCATGGTCGGGCTTTCCTATGGCATGAAACGCATTCCGATCGGAACCGCCTACGCCGTGTGGGTCGGCATCGGCGCCGCGCTGACCGTGACGTGGGCGATGATCACCGGCGAGGAGGTGGTCTCCGCGTGGAAGATCGTGTTCCTCACCGGGATCATCGCCTGCGTCATCGGCCTGAAGTTCCTGAAATCAGGCGTTGATGGCCCAGCGCTGGTTGGCACTGGCGAAGCAGTCCCAGACCTGGAGACGGGTGCCGTCGGCGGAGCTGTTGCCGGTGGCGTCGAGACAACGTCCTGACGCCGCGTTGCGCAGCTGGCCGTTGGACTCCAGCGTCCAGTTCTGGTTGCCGGAACCCGTGCAGTCCCACAGCTGCGTCACGGCGCCGTTGGCGGTGCCGGACGCGTCGAGGCACTTGCCCAAGGAGCGCAACGTGTTGCCGTTGCGGGTCCACTGCTGAGCGTTGGTGCCGTTGCAGGAGTAGAGCTGCACCGCGGTGCCGTTGGCGGAGTTCGCCCCTGCCACGTCGACGCACTTGCCGCCGAAGCCGGTGATGGTGCCGCCGGTCGGAGGCTGGGGGTTGCCGTTGCCGGCGGTCTCCCAGATGGCGTTGAGCAGGCTGGTGCTGCCGGTCGTGTCCTGGGAGAGCTCCCAGTTCATGATGCCGCCCGCGTTCGACAGCGCCCACTGCGTCTTGCGGCGGATCGTCGGCAAGCCGTTGTAGGAGTTGCCGTTGTAGGTGTCGCGGTTGGCGTTGGCCGGGTCCGCCGCGACGATGTCGCGGTAGGAGATGTAGGTCGGCCGGCTGTAGAACGGAACGCCCAGAACGGCCTTGCTCGCGGGAAGCCCGCGGCCCTTCCAGAAGTTCACCGAGTTGATCGACCAGTCGTAGTTCGCGTGGGGGCTGCCACCGTCGTAGGCCATGATGTTCAGCCAGTCGACGATGCCGAAGACCTCGGGCTGAACGCCGTTGGCCGTGCCGCCCTCGCTGACGACCGCCGCGGTGAGGAGCTTGCCGCGGTTGTGCAGCTCAGTGCCGAGCTGACGCATCATCGCCGTGTAGTTGTTCGCCGACTGGCCCGGGTCCGGGTACTCCCAGTCCATGTCGACACCGTCGAGGTTGTACTGGTTGACGAGGTTGACCAGGCTGTTCACGAACGTCGTCCGCGAACCGGCGTTGCCGGCCAGCTGCTCGAACGCCGAGTCGTTGCCGTTGTTCCAGCCACCGATCGCGATCGAGACCTTCACGCCGGCGGCGTGACCGCGGCTCACGAGCGTCTGCAGCTTCCCGGGGTCCGGCACGCCCTGGAGCGTCCCGTTGCCGTTCGGCAGCACGAACGAGTAGTTGATGTGCGTCAGCTTGTTGTACGGAAGCGTGTTCACATCGCCGGACCACGACGGCATGTAGCCGACGCTCTTGAACCCGGCCGGGTAGGCGGCCTGCGCGGCAGGCGCCATGACTGTCAAAGTCGCCGCGGCGGCGGCCAGCGCAAGGCCGGCGGCACCGAGGCGTGAGCGGAATGAACGCATTGCAGGGGAGGCCTTCCACTTCGTCGAGCGCCCACCGCGACGTTAGTGGTCTAGACCGGTTGCTGGAAGATCAACTAGGGACCGGAACTCGTTCCGGTCGGCGATGTCCCTGTCAGCGCAGGTGAGAGGCCCCGTTCACATCCATGATCGTGCCACTGGCCCAGGTCGCCTTCTCCGAAGCCAGCCACGCCACCGCCGACGCGACCTCCTCGGGCTCGGCGACGCGCCCGAACGGGCTCTGCGCGCGGATGGCGTCCCCCGCCGGTCCCGCCATGAGCTCGGTGACCATCTCGGTGTTGACGAACCCCGGCGCCACGCCCGCGACCGCGATCCCTTGCGGCGCCAACGACTGCGCGAGCGACTGCGTCATCGCGTGCAGCCCGGCCTTCGCCGCTCCGTAAGCGGGGGCATCAGGCTCACCCCGATACGCACCCCGCGACCCGACGTTGACGATCCTGGCCCCCGGCCCCATGTGCCGCACGGCGTGCCAGGCGAGGTCGGCGGGCCCGTAGAGGTTGAGCTCGATGGTGCGCCGCCACGCCTCCTGCCACTCCTCGAAGCTCGTCGTGGAGATGGGGTGGAGGAAGTAGACGCCCGCGTTGTTGACGAGGACGTCGAGACCGCCGAGCTTCTCGACGGTCTCGTTCACGACTTTCTCGGCCTGGTTCGCGCCGAGGTCACCCTGCACGGTGACGTGCCCGTCCCCGGACAGCGCGGTGCTGACGGCCTTCGCTTCCTCGGCCCCGGAGCGGTAGTGCACCGCGACCCGGTGGCCGCTGTCCGCGAGTGCGTGGGCGATCGCGGCGCCGATGCCGCGGGATGCTCCGGTGACGAGTGCGCGTCGGGTCATGCCACGATCATGCCTGACTGTCGATCAACCACTTGCCGTTCTGCTGCACGAACGTGAACGTCGCCGGCTCGACCCGGTCGACGGCTCCGCCCTTGAAGTACGTGAGCGTCACGGTGATGCCGTTGTCGCCCTGCGGCACGGGGTTCGAGACCTGCACGCTGGAGAACTTGCTCCACCACTGCTGGTACGCGTCGTAGGACCCCGCCTTGGACGCCTTGAACCGGTCCGTGAGCAGCGAGTAGCCCTCCTGCAGGTTGCCGGGGATGAGCGCGTAGTAGGCGGTGATCGCCTCCTGCGCGTTCTTCGGACCGGCAGGAGCCTGCGGCTGGCTCGGGGTGTTGGCGGGCGGCTGCGTCTCGGTGTTCGGCGGGGGCTGCGTCTGACTGCTGCCCGGCTGCTGCGGCTGGGACTGCTCGGTCGTCTGCCCCGTGGTCTGACCCGTCGTGGTGGAGCCCGTCTGACCGTTGCTCTCCGGCGACTTGGCGTTGTTGTTGCCGCTGCCCTTGGGCCACAACAGGAACGAGCCGACGCCGACCGCGATCACCAGCAGCACGATGAGGATGGGGACGAGTGGGAACTTCCGCCGCTCCCCGTCCTGGTCCGTCGGGGGGCCGGGTGGGGTGCTGACAGGGGTTACAGGCGTGGCCACGGAGGGCGAGGCGACCTTGGTCGCGGCTGAGGCCTTCGCGGCCGCCGCGGCGGCGCGCTCGGCCGCTGCCTTGTCGGCAGCCGCCCGCTCGGCTGCTGCTCGCTCGGCCGCGGCCCTGTCTGCTGCTGCCTTGTCGGCGGCTGCTTTGTCGGCAGCAGTTCGTTCGGCGGCTGCCTTTTCGGCGGCTGCGCTGCCTGCCACTGCCTTCGCCGCTGAGCTCTCGGCCGCGACTTCCCCAGCGTCTGCCTTCTCGGCAGCCGCCTTCTCCGCTGCCGGTCCGGCCGACGGGTTCCCCGCATCGGCCCCCTGCCCGGCCCCCTTCGCGGCCTCGGCCGCTCCAGCCGCCGCGCCTGCCGCATCCGTCGAGTCGGCCGCACCTGCCGTGCTCGCGGTACCTGCCTCGGCCGCCGTGCCTGCCGCACCCGCCTCGGCCGCCGCTCCCGGCCCAGGCGTGCTCACCAGCCCGGCAGCCTCGGCCGCCGCGGCACCCGCGACCAGTCCGGCCGCCGCAGCCGCCGACTCCTGCTTGGCCTTCTCCTCCGGCTGCGCCTCGACCGGCAGCTGCACCGTCGCCGGGATGATCACCGTCGCCTCGGACACCGGTGGCGTCTCGTTGACCACGGCCGCCAGCAGGTGCACCGCCTCCTGCATGCTCGGGCGCCGCGCGGGGTCCGTCGCGAGCAGGCGGAACAGCACGGGGGACAGGAGGGGGCCCGCGTTGGCGGGCGGCATGATCGAGCCGCCGGCCACGCGGTGCAGCATCGCGAGGTGGTTGTCGGCGGTGCCGAAGGGCGGGCCGCCCTCGACGGCGTTGTAGAGCGTCGCGCCGAGGGAGAACACGTCGGAGGGCAGGCCGGCGTCCTCGCCGCGGGCCACCTCGGGGGAGAAGAAGGCGGGGGTGCCGACGGTGCCCGTCGCGGTGGCGGTGGAGTCGCCGGTGGCGCGGGAGATGCCGAAGTCGGTGATCTTGACTTCCTGGTCGCCGATCAGCACGTTGCCGGGCTTCACGTCGCGGTGCTGGATGCCGTGGCGGTGCGCGGCGGCCAGTGCGGCGGCGGTGTAGCAGCCGATGCGGGCCACCTCGCGCGGCGGGAGTGTGCCCTGTTCGGTGATCACGGCGGCGAGGCTGCGGGAGGGGAGGTACTCCATGATCAGCCAGGGCCTGCCGTCCTCCTCCACGACGTCGTAGACGCGGATGGCGTTCGGGTGCTCGAGCCGGGCGGCGAGGCGGGCCTCGCGCATGGCTCTGGCCTTCGCACGATCCACCCTGGCGTCGTCGAGACCGTCCAGCGCGAGCAGTTCCTTGGCGGCGACGACGCGGTGGAGCTGCTCGTCGTAGGCCTGCCAGACGACTCCCATCGCGCCTTGGCCGACCTTCTGCTTCAACTGGTAGCGGCTCCCGATGAGCCTGCTGCTCTCCTCCACGGTTGTGCACCCGTCCCCTCTGATCACTCACAAGTGTGACGGTTGTGGCGTTGGGCGTTGACTGTAACCCTATATGGGGGTACATATGGGGTTATGCCGAAAATCAACGTGTACCTCCCTGACGAGCTGGCGGAGTCCGTGAAGGACATGAACATCCCCGTCTCGGCGATCTGTCAGCGCGCGCTCGAAGGCTCCGTGAAGCGGATCGTCGCGATCAGGGGGCTCACGGTCACCGATCTCAGACGCGAGAACTTCCCGCAGGTCACCGAACGAGCCTGGAAAGCGCTCCAGATAGCCGGAGAGCTCGCCCAAGGCGTCAAGATCGGCACCACGCACCTCCTGGCCGGCATCGTCCGGGAAGACGGGAACCTGGCGCTCGACGTGCTCCGCGCGATCGACATCAACCCGGACAGTCTCGCCACTTTCATTCCCGTGGACCTCGGCCGGAAAACCGGCATCGACGACGACGCGGCCGCCGCGCTCGAACTCGCGGTGACCGAGTCGATCGCGCTCGGCCACAACTACCTGGGCTGCGAGCACCTGCTGCTGGGCATCCTCGCCGAACCGAACGGCACCGGCGGCCAGGAACTGCGCGACCAGGGCGCCGACCTCAAGGGCACGCGCCGGGCCGTCCAGACGGCGCTCGCGGGCATCATCCACCTGCAGAAGCAGCAGAAGGCGGGCCAGGACGCGGCCAAGGTGCTGGAGATGATCATGACTCGGCTGACGCGGCTGGAGCAGCAGGCGGGTATCGGCTGACGAGCTCGGCTCCGATGCGCGCCAGGTGCTCCTGGACGTCCGGCGACTCGACCTCGATCAGCCCGCCCCACCCGGCGACGTTGCGGGCGAGGTCGAGCGCCGTCGGTGCCGTCAGCTCGACCTTCGTGCGCTCACCGAGGTCCTCGACGACCGTGCAGTGGCGGCCGTGCATGTGCTGGAAGACCTTCAGGAACCTCGTCGGCACGAGCACGGCCGTCGCCGTCTCCGAACGCTTCTCCTCGACGGCGGTGACGACCTCGTCCCACGCCCCGGTCAGGGTGAAGTCCGCTGGTCGCCGGGCTGGGGTGCCGGTGAGGGTCATACCCAGGATGCGATCGAGCCGGAACGTCCGCTGGCCGTCCGGGGTGCCGGCGATGAAGTACCAGGTGCCGTCCTTGTCGACGAGCCCCCAGGGGTCGACCTCGCGCCCTTTCGGTGCCTCGCCCCGTTTCTGGTAGGTCAGCCGCACCCGCACCTGCTTGACGACGGCGAGTTGCAGGCCCTTGACCAGCGCGGGCCGGTCCTGGGTGTCCTCGCCCCACGCGGCGGTGTCGACGAGTGTCGAGTCGGCGGCGGCCTCGGCCTCCGCCCGGAACGTCTGCGGCAACGCGCGGACCAGCTTGCGCAGTGCCGACTTGATCTCCGGCGCCACCGTCGCCGCAGGTCCCGCGACCAGGAACAACGCCTGCGCCTCGGCCGACGTCAGCCCGCTCAGGTCCGTGCGGGCACCACCGACGAGCGCCCAGCCCCCGCCTCTCCCCGGTTGGGGGTATACGGGTACCCCCGCCGCGGACAGGGCTTCCAGGTCACGTCGGGCGGTCGCGATGGAGACCTCGAGCTCCGCGGCGAGTTCGGCGGCGGTCACCCGGCCCCTGGCCTGCATCAGCAACAGGGTGGCGACTAGACGGTCTGCGCGCATGTCTCCAGGTTCCCGAGAAAAGTGCTCACAAGATGAGCACTTTACGGCCGAAGCTAAAACCACACCGCCCAAAAAGTTTCCGGAGGCAGCAATGTTGCGAGGCATGTCGACCGTGTCCTACTTCGCCGACGACCTGACCGAGGCACGCGACTGGTACGCGGCGTTCCTGGGCGTCGACGCCTACTTCGAGCGGAGCACCCCGGACGGCGTGCTCGCCTACGTCGAGTTCCGGCTGGGCGACTTCCAGGCGGAACTGGGCATCGTGCAGCGGCGCTTCGAGGTGACGCCGTCCGACGGCCCGGCGGGCCAGATCCTCTACTGGGCCGTGGACGACCTGGACGCGACGCTGGCCCGGTTGCTCGCACTGGGGGCGAAGGTCCACGACGAACCGCGGGTGCGCGGCGAGGGTTTCGTGACGGCGTCGGTCGTCGACCCGTTCGGCAACATCCTGGGCGTCATGACGAACGTCCACTACCTCGCGATCGCCGAAGAACGTCGCCCGCGCGTCACGCCTGGTCCGACCGGCCCCGCGTCAACGCCGTGACCAGCACGCCCGGCCGCAACAACCGCACCGGGTGATCGAGCATCTGCGCCACCCGCACCGACGCCCGGTGCACCCGCCGGCTCTCCGGAACGGCGCGCACCAGGCGGTCGGCGTACCAGCGCGCCACCCGCGTCCGGGCCGGCAGCTTCTTCGACTGCCAGCCGAGATCCGCCGAAGTGGTGGCCTGCCAGGGAATCCGCGCGGCCCTGGCGACCGCGCGGTGGAACACCGGCGGTTCCTGCGCGAGGTCGTGCTCACGCCCCAACGCCCGCAGGTCCGCGCAGTTCACCGCGGCGAGCGTCAACGCGTGCCCGCGCACGGGATTGAGCGACACCGCCGAGTTCCCCAGCGCGAGCAACCCGCGCGGCCAGTCCGTCACCTGGTGGAAGCGGTTCGAGCGGCTCCGCAGGTTCGAGGCGCCCCGGATCTCCGAGACCGGCGCGGCCGTCTTGATGATCTCCGCGACCTCCTGGCACCGCAGGCTCGTCGCGAAGTCGAGAAACCCGTCCTCGTCCACCGGCGGCACGTCCCCGTCCGCGCCCACCAGCGTGACGAGCCACCGCAGTCCGTCCACAGAGGACACCACGGCCCCACGCCGAGCCAACGGCGCGCGCGTGACCTCGCACGCGATCTTCCAGTCCAGCCCCAGATCCCGATTGACCTCGTACAGCCGCGACGCGACCGCCACCCGTCCGTTGACGATCACCGGCGCCGGACACCGCACCCCGAACTCCGCGAGCCACGACACGAGCTTCCCGTCCCGCCCGGACGCGTCCACCACCAGATCCGCGTAGTCGGTGAACGGCCGATCCCCGCGCCACCCGCGCACCCCGGTGACCGTCCCGCGATCGTGCAACAGCCCGTCGACCACCACACCGTCCACAACGGACACGTTGGCCAACCGCCCGAGCCGTCGCCGAATCCCGAGCTCGACCGCCCCGCGACTGGCGGCCAGCACCTCGACCCCGATGTGTTCCCGAGGAGCCCACCCACCCGGCAACCGCACGAGCAGATCACTCCCGAGATCGGCCCGCACCGCCCCGGCGTCCTCCCACTCCAGCCCGAGCCGGGGAAACAGCGCCTCCACGACCCCCATGACCGGCGCGGACAACAGATGCGCCTGCGGCAGGTCGGCCCGAAACCCGGGCCCGATCACCTCGCGCTCGACCAGCACGACGTCGCCGTACGACTCGGCCAGCACCCGCGCCGCCAGCAGTCCCGCGAAGCCGGCCCCGATGACCAGCGCCCGGTCGGAGTACATGGCGGCCACTCTGACAGAGCCCGCGCCCCGAGCGAACCCGCCAAGAGTCCCGTGTTCCCGGGACCCAACGTCCCCGCCGGGAGTCCGGTGTGCGCGGCACCAGCCTCCGCCTGCCGAGCCTGCAGTCCCGGAACCCGGCGGCCCCTGCTCGCCGCGATCTCCACCCAGGCCCAAGCGCCCGCGCGCTGGTCAGGCGTCGTTCACCAGCCCCTCCCGCACCGCCCACAAGGCCGCCTGCGTCCGCGACGCCAGCCCCAGCTTGCCGAGCACGTTCGACACGTGCGTGCGCGCCGTCCGCTCCGAGATCACCAGGGCCGATGCGATGTCCCGGTTCGACCTGCCGTGCGCCACGTGCACGAGAATCTCCTGCTCCCGAGGCGTCAGCGAACAACGCTGCGGCGCGGCCAGCGATCGGGTGAGCGTGCGGGCCACCGCCGGGTCGAGGTGCACCTGGCCGCGCGTCGCCGCCCGAACCGCGGCGCCCACCTGGTCTGCCTCGGCGTCCTTCAGCAGGTAGCCGGCAGCGCCTGCTTCGAGGGCCACGTGGACGCGTTCGGCTTCGGAGAACGACGTCAGCGCGACCACTTCCACCTGCGGGTAGAGCTGTTTGATGGCCCTGGTGGCGCTGATGCCGTCCAGGCGGGGCATGAGGAGGTCCATCAGGACCACGTCCGGTAGCTCGTCCAGGGACGCCAGCGCCGCCAGGGCCGCTTCGCCGTCGCCTGCTTCGCCGACGACCTCGATGTCGTCCAGCATCTCGAAGAACGCCCGCATGCCGCAGCGCACCACCGCGTGGTCGTCGACGAGGAACACCCTGATGGGGATCGCGGTGTCCAGCGGGGGCAGAGGGGCGAAGGGGGTCATGGTCGTGCTCCTGCCGTCGCCGGGGGCAGCACCGCGCGGACCGTGGATCCGGCCGGGCCGCTGTCGATGACGAGGCCGCCACCGATCCGCTTCATCCGCTCGCGCATGCTGACGAGGCCCATGCCGTTCGCGCGCGGAGCGGACGGGTCGAAGCCGGTGCCGTCGTCGGCCACCTCGACGATCACGCCGTCGTGCTCTTCGAGCAGTGTGATCGTGATGCGGCGCGGGCTGGCGTGCTTCACGGCGTTGTGCACGGCTTCCTGCACCACGCGGAACAGCTCGGACTCGGCGCGGTCGTCCAGGCCGAGGCGGTAGCCGGGTGCCTCGACGGCGATCGTGACGCCCTCGCGGGAGGCGATCGCGGCGGACTGCTTGCGGATCGCTTCGGCCAGGCCGTCCTCGCGCAGGCCGTCGGGGCGGAGTTGGAAGAGCGACGCGCGCATCTCGGCCAGGGCGTCCTGGGTCAGGCCGCGCAACGACGTGATGCCGCGCGCGACGGGGCCGTCGGGGTCGCCGCCCTGCTTCTGCAGCGCGAGTTCGACGGCTCTGGTGTGCAGGGTCATCGAGAACAGCGACTGCGACACCGAGTCGTGGAGTTCGCGCGCCAGGCGTTGGCGTTCTTCCAGGGCCGCCACCTGCGAGGCTTCGTCGAGCATCTCCATCACCTCCTCGACGCCGAGTTGTTCCTCGCCGGCGATCGAGGTCAGCATGATCCGCGCGGACGCCGCGCCGACGGCGCCGGTGAGCACGGTTTCCACGTGGTGCACCAGTTCCGGGTCGGCGTCCTTTGTGGACGAGAAGTCTGCGGAGCCCAGGGCCTTCGCGGCGGCGCGGTGGCCGAGCGAGCGGGCCAGCACCTCGTACAGCGCGCACACCGGCACCCGGCTGCGCCACAGGCGCGGGCGCGTCGGGTCGTTCAGGGCGTCCACGAACAGCACGGCCTGCGCCTGTTCGCGTGCCTGTGGGCGGCCCAGCAACGACACCACCACGTAGCAGCCCGCGTTCACCAGCATGCTCCAGAACATGCCGTGGCTGATGTTGTCCATGCCCGCCACGCCGAGCAGGTGTTCCGGGCGCAACGCGGAGATCCCGAACGGCCCGTGCTCGAGGAACGCCGTCGGCACCCAGCCGGTGGCCGCGAAGTTGGGCAGCAGCAACGTGTACGTCCACACGCCGAACCCGGCGACCAGCCCCGCCACCACGCCGTCGCGGGTGCCGCCCTTCCAGTACAGGCCGCCGAGGATCGCGGGCGCGAACTGCGCGACGGCCGCGAACGACACCAGCCCCATCGACACCAGCGCGGCGCTCTCGCCCGCCAGCCGGAAGTACGCGTAGCCGAGCAGCATCACGCCGACGATCGACAGCCGCCGCGTCACCAGGATCAGCCGCGCGAGACGGCCCGAGTAGCCGCGGCGCAGCAGCATCGGCACGACGATCGAGTTCGACACCATCGTCGACAACGCCACGGTCTCCACGATGATCATGCCGGTCGCCGCGCTCAGCCCGCCGACGAACACCAGCAGCGCCAACGCATCCAAGCCCGCCGCCATCGGCACGGTGAGCACGAACGTGTCCGCCTCCGCGCCGTCACCGAAGCGCAGCAGGCCCGCCGCCGCGATCGGCAGCACGAACACGCTGATCAGCAACATGTAGAGCGGAGTCATCCACATCGCCTGCTTGACGTGCCGCTCGTCCACGTTCTCCACGACGCCGACCTGCCACTGGCGCGGCAGCAGCACGATCGCGAAGAGCGACAACACGTTCAGCCACACCCACGTGCCGGTCGAGTCGCCGAGAGTGAACAACTCGGCGTGGCCCGCGTCCAACGCCTGACCGAACAGGTCGCCGAACCCGTCGTACAGCCCCCACGTCACGGTGATGCCCGCCGCGACGAACGCCACGAGCTTCACCACGGACTCGAACGCGATCGCGGTGACCATGCCCTCGTGGCGTTCGGTGGCGTCGAGATGCCTGGTGCCGAACAGGATCGTGAAGCCCGCCAGCAGCAACGCCACGTACAGCGCGGTGTCCTCCAGCACCGGCACCTGGCCGAGCGAGGACGACGGCGTGATGGCGGGCGCACGGCGGATGATCTCGAACGTCGTGGAGACCGCCTTGAGCTGCAACGCGATGTACGGCACCACACCCACCACCGCGATGGCCGCGACCAGCCCGCCGAGGCGCACGCTCTTGCCGTAGCGGGCGGACACGAAGTCGGCGAGGCTCGTGATGCGGTGCCGGTGGCTGATGTGGATGATCCGGCGCAGCACCAGCCACCCGAGCGCGAGCATGATCGTCGGCCCGAGGTAGATCGACAGGTAGCTCACGCCCGTGGACGCCGCACGGCCGACGCTGCCGTAGTAGGTCCACGACGTCGCGTAGACGGCCAGGGACAGGGCGTAGATCGTGCCGCGGCCGACGATGCTGCGGCCCGCGTCGGCCCTGCGGTCGCCGTAGAACGCGATCGCGAACAGCACGGCCAGGTAGGCGACGGAGACCGTGACGAGGAACCAGGTCTGGAGCACGTCAGCCCGACCGCCGCACGAGCACCGCGACCAGCGCGATCACCACGAGCCACGCGCAGAAGAGGTACGCCGCGACCGCCGGCACGCCCGCGACGGTGCCCCCGGTGTTCGCGGCGGTCAGCAGGGGCGGTAGAAACAGGACGAGTCCGGTCGTGGCCGCGAGGATCGTGAGCCCGGTGAACCGTTGATCGTTCCTGGCGCCCCGTCGCACCGCCACCACCTTCGACTCTTCGGCGAACTCGGCGAGACTAGTACGAACGGAGTAATCCGGGCGCGGGTGCCCCGAGTTCACCGGACACGTCCGGAACGACTGAGTGGGGGACCGTTTCATGAAGACGATCGAGCTACCCGACGGCGCGGTGATCACGGGGCGTGGCCTGCGCGACGGCAGGATCGTGGAGCCGCATCCCCAGTACGGGGTGTACCTCCAGCCGAAGCCCGTCGACGTGCCGTGGCCGCACGACTGGATCGACTGGCCTGATTTCCGCCTTCCGCGTGATCACGACGCCGCGGTCGCGGTGATCCACGCGCTGCACGCCCGCGCGTTGTCCGGCGAACGGGTCGAGGTGGCGTGCAGCGGCGGCGTCGGCAGGACCGGCACGGTGATCTCGTGCCTGGCCGTGCTGGCGGGCGTTCCGGCGGCCGACGCGGTCGCGTGGACGCGCGCCAACTACCACAAGCGTGCGGTGGAGACGCCCTGGCAGAAGCGCTGGGTGCGAAACTTCCCGGCGGTCCAGGGCTAGGCGGTGTCTGACAATTTCGTTTGGTGACAGGCGCGGATCCCTCGGCCGCTACTGTCGCCCGACGGAATTGTCAGACACCGCCAAGGGGGGCAGGGTGCTCAGGTGGATCAAGAAGAAGCTCAACGGCCTGAACGACGTGAGCGGAATGATGGAGCAGCTCAGGCCCGACCTGAGCCGGGAATCGCTCGGCGTCGGGCCCGACTTCCCCGGCGTCGCCCCGAACCCGTTCCTGAGCGCTGACGCGCAGGAGCGCGACGCGGAACTGCGCACCGGGGTGCTCGCGCTCGGCGTTCTCGTCGACTGGCGGGAGGTCAACAGCAATCCGCGCGTGGTCCTGATGTTCGACGTGGAGACCGCCGACGGCCTCTCGTTCCGCGGCATCGCGGACGAAACCCTCACGATCACCGAGCTCACCCGGCTCGCACCGGGGCAGACGTTGCCGGTGCGCTACCGGCCTGCCGTCATGGACCACTGCGTCGCCCTGGCCAGGGACGCGGATCCCACCCAGGTGCGGCGGCTCTCCGGCGAGATCGCGCGCCGCAGGCGGACCTGAAGCCGGCCGCGGTCAGCGCGTGTCGACCGCGGAACGCTTGTGCACCAGCTCGACGACCTCCGGCGGCACCGAGTCGCCGGCGTCGAGCAACCGGGGCAGCAACGCGGCCTCCGTGGTCACGGCGCGGAAGAACAACGCGACCGTCACGTCGTGGTCGGGCCGGTGCACGACGGAGATCTCGTCGCCCGGCCCGATCAGACCTTCTTCGAGGACGCGGAAGTACGCGCCCGGCCGCACCTGCTGGGTGAACCGCCTGACCCAGCCGCGCTGGTCGAGGAACGCCGCGAACGTCCGGCACGGAATGCGCGGCCCCGCGACCTCCAGCACCGCAGTGCCGATCCGCCAGCGCTCGCCGACCAGGGCGTTCGTCTGGTCGACGCCCTGAGTGGTGAGGTTCTCGCCGAACTGGCCCGCGTGGAACTCCGCGCCGACCTCGGACTGCCACCAGTCGAGGTCCTCGCGCGCGTAGCCGTACACCGCCTGGTACTCGCCGCCGTGCACGGTCCAGTCGCCGATCGCGTCGCCCGCGACGCCGCTGCCCTCCTCGCCCCGAGGCTTGACGGGGCTGACCAGCAACGGCCCGTCCACGGGACGTTTGTCGATGCCGGTGACGCCTGTGCGGGCGTAGTCGACCGGCATCGTCTTCTGGGCGACGTTCAACGAGAGCACGACGGGCATGGCACCGAGGTTATTGGCCGACGGCCCTGGTCGCGATGGAATTCACGTAGTCCTGGTACTTGCCCACCTTGTAGGTGATGAGGTCCATGCACTCCTGCAGCTGGACCATCTGCTGGCGGACGCGTTCCTGGTGCTCCTTGAGGATGTCGAGGCGCTGCAACTCGTTGCCGTCGCCCTGGCGCACCAGCTCGGTGTAGCGGCGGATCTCCGGCACGGGCATTCCGGACATCCGCAGCATGATGCACATGCGCAGCCAGTCGACGTCCTGCTGCTGGTAGACGCGGCGGCCACCCGGTCCTCTGTGGACCTGGTGCGCGAGGATGCCTTCCTTCTCGTAGAAGCGCAGCGCGTGCACGCTCAGCCCGGTGCGTTCCGCGACCTGTCCGATGCTCAACCCCATGCCTGCGAGCATAGGCTTGACCTAGAGTCGGCTCTACTTCATAGGTTCGCCGCATGAACATGCGCTATCGCGTTCTCGGGGGAACCGGCATCGAGGTCAGTCACCACTGCCTCGGCGCCATGATGTTCGGCTCCGTCGCCAACGCCGACCACGAGGAGGGCGTGCGGATCATCCACCGCGCCCTCGACGCGGGCATCAACTTCGTCGACACCGCCGACATGTACTCGGCGGGCGACTCCGAGGTGATCGTCGGCAAGGCTCTGAAAGACCGGCGCGACGACGTCGTGCTGGCCACCAAGTTCCACTTCCCGCTGGGGGAGGGCCGCAACCGCAGCGGCAACTCACGCCGCTACATCATCAGCGCCGTCGAGGCCAGCCTGAAGCGGCTCGGCACCGACTGGATCGACGTCTACCAGGTGCACCGGCCCGACTACCGCACGGACGTCGAGGAGACGTTGTCCGCGCTCACGGATCTGGTGCGGGTAGGCAAGATCCGGGCGTTCGGATGCTCGACGTTCGGGGCCGAGGAGCTCGTCGAGGCGCACCACGTGGCGCACAACCGCGGGCTGATGCGGTTCCGCACCGAGCAGCCGCCGTACTCGTTGCTGGCGCGGGGGATCGAACGGGCCGTGCTGCCGACGGCGCAGCGGCTCGGCATGGGCGTGCTGGTGTGGAGCCCGCTCGGCGGCGGGTTCCTGACGGGCAAGCACCGCAAGGGGGCGTCGCCGGAGGCGTTCCGGGCGTCGCTGAACCCCGAGCGGTTCGACGAGTCGATGCAGCGCAACGCGGCCAAGTTCGAGGCGGTGGAGCAGTTCGCGAAGCTCGCCGACGAGATGGGCGTGTCGTTGCCGGCGCTCGCGATCGCGTTCGCGACGACGCACCCCGGTGTCACGTCGGCGATCACCGGGCCGCGCACGATGGAGCAGCTGGAGTCGTTGCTGGAGGGCGCTTCGCTGGTGCTCACCGACGACGTGCTGGACCGGATCGACGAGATCGTGCCGCCGGGCGTGGACACCTACGACCCCAACGGGTTCTGGAAGCCCGCGCCGCTGACGGAGGTCCATCAGCGGCGCAGGCCGCTCGATCAGCGCTGAGTCACCACTGCTGGGTGCTCAGGCCGGTGCCCAGGTAGATCTGGTCGAAGCCGTTGCCGTCGTTGTCGTCGGTGTAGACGACGGTGATCCGGCCCCACGGGTCGACGCCCACGGCGGGTTCGTCCTGCCTGCCGGTGGCGTTCGAGACCGTGAGCTGACGGGCGGGACGGCCGGTCGTGCTGCCGTCGGGGTTGTAGACGCTCGTGTGGACGTCCTGCGCCTCGGCGGTGGTCACCGCGACGCCGAGCTGGTCGTCGATGCCGATCTGCGGGTCCGCACCGGTCGTGCTCGCCACGGCACCGCGGGAGACTCCTGCGGCCGTGAACGACTGGACGCGGACGCCCGACTGCTCCCAGGCGACGGCGAAGTCGCCGTTGAAGTTGGCCGCCACGGCGGGGCGTTTTCCTTGCCCCGTCGTGGTTTGCGCCTGCTTCACGGTGCCGGACGGGGTGACGGTCTTGCGGGCGACGTTCGCGTCGGCCTCCCAGACGATCACGGCGTTGCCCGCCGCGCCCATCGCCACCTGCGGCTTGGCGTGCGTGCCACCGGCGTTGTTGACCAGTGCCTCGTAGGACTTCGAGCTGATCGACGCGAACATGCTGACGCGCACGGTCGGCGCGGCGGTGCCCTGCTTGTCCTCCCAGGTGACCGCGAAGCCCGGGCCGTCCGGATCCGCTGCCACGCTGGGGAAGTACTGCTGGCCGTCGGAGTTGGCGTTGGCCGTGCCGGTGCCCGAGACGGTGCCGGACGCGCTGACGTTGCGGACGGCGATGTTGTAGTAGCCGTTGCCGTCCGGGTCCTCCGACCACACGACGACGGCGCTGCCGTCCTCGCGCACCGACACGTCCGGCTGCCAGTGCCGCCACGTGCCGGTGCCGCCGGTGGAGATCTTCTTCTCGTAGACCGACGCGCCCTCCTTGAAGAGGCGGATCCAGATGTCGGAGTGGACCGGGTCCTCGGGAGCGGTGGTGTCGCGGTCGTCCTCCCACACGACGGCCGTGTACCCGTTGCGCGAGGCCGAGACGGACGCGTTGTCCTGGTCGCCGGTCGAGTCGCTGTTGACCGTGGACCACGTCATGGGGGCGGGTGCCAGCAGGAGGCTCGCGATCAGGAGTGTCTTCACGGTGCCTGCAATCCGGGGTTGGTGGCCTCGACGACGTAGCTGCCGACGGTCTTGACCGGGTAGTCGCGCACGGTGACCTTGTCGACGGCGCGGAAGTCGACGTTCATCTGCGTCGAGGTGGTGCGGGTCTTGACGTAGCCGCGCAGGTTCTTGAAGTACTTGACGTGCGGGTTCAGCGTCGGGTTGAGGCTGTTGTCGGCGGCGTTGCCGTCACCGCCGGACGTGACCGACGTCGTGACGAGTTCGGTGCCGATGATCCGGTTCTGGGTGCCGTAGTTCTGCATGAGGTTGGCGGCCCAGCTGCGGTGCACGTCGCCGGTGAGCACGACCGTGCCCTTGTTCCCGTTGGTGTCCCAGGCGTTCTGGATGCGCGCGCGGTTGGAGGTGTAGCCGTCCCAGGAGTCCATGCTCTTGGAACCGTCGGCGGCGGCGAGGCGTTGCGCGAAGAACACCTGCTGGCCCAGGAAGTCCCACGTGCCGAGCTTCTGCCGCAGGCCGTCGGTCAGCCACGTCTCCTGCGCGTTGCCGGTGAGCGTGCGGGCGGCGGCGTCAGCCCCCGGGCAGACCTTGGTGCCGTCGCCGCACGCCTGGTCGTCGCGGTACTGGCGGGTGTCGAGCAGGTGGAACGTGGCGAGGCTGCCCCAGCGGACCCTGCGGTGCAGCAGCATGTTCTCGTTCGTCGGGGCCTGGGCGCTGCGCAGCGGCATGTGCTCGTAGTAGGCCTTGTAGGCGGCGGCGCGGCGGGCCTTGAAGTCACCGGCCGGGCTGCTGTCGTTGCGGACCAGGTTGGCGTAGTTGTTCTCGACCTCGTGGTCGTCCCAGACGACCAGCCACGGGGCGGTGGCGTGGGCGGCCTGCAGGTCCGGGTCGGTCTTGTACTGGGCGTGCCGGACGCGGTAGTTCGCGAGCGTGCTGATTTCCGTGGCAGGGGCGAACTTGCGGACCTTCGTGGTGGTGGCGGCGCCCTCGTAGATGTAGTCGCCGAGGTGCAGGATCAGGTCGGGGTGCTCCTCGGCCATCCGGCGGTAGGCCGTGAAGTAGCCCTCCTCGTAGTGCGAGCACGAGGCGAAGAGCATGGTCAGTGCGGGCTGGGTGCCGACGGCCGGTGCGGTCAGGGCGCGGCCGACGGGGGAGATGTGGCCGTCGGCGCGGAAGCGGTACCAGTACTCGCGTCCCGGTTCGAGGCCGGTGAGGGTGACGTGCACGGAGTGGGCGCTCGCCTGGGTGGTGGTGAACGTGCCGGTGCGGGCGATCGCGGTGAAGCGCTCGTCGGTGGCGATCTGCCACTCGACCGCGGTGGTGGTGTTCGGCATGCCGCCGAGGCCGTCGGCGTTGAGGGGGTTGGGGGCGAGGCGGGTCCAGATCACGAACCCGTCCGCCGCCGGTTCGCCGGACGCGACCCCCAGGGTGAACGGGTAGCCGATCGCGTTGGCCAGACTGGGGGCGAGGACCCCGGCGCTCGCGCCAGCGAGGCCGCCCACGATGAACGTGCGTCTCCGTAACGTGGTCATGACACGCAGGCTTACCGAACGCGGGTAAAGGCCCGCCTAATCGTGTGTGGCTTCAGAGTGGTTTCCCACCAAGCAAAAGCCGTGCGGTCGTCGGTGTGGATGTCGAACGCGTCGGCGAGGAGTTCGGCGGCGCTCAGTGGCAGGCCGGTGTCGCGGACGGCGCGGTAGAGCAGGGCGATGTGGTCGCGCGACCACGTTTCCAGGCAGAGGCCCGGTAATCGTTCCGCCTCGCAGCAGGGGTGGGCGCACACGACGACGTCGAACCACTCGTCCTCGTGGTCGTGGAAGGTGACCGTGACGCCGAAGCGGTCGGGGTGCAGGCCGGTGACCCGGCTCGTACGGGTCTCGTAGTGCAGGCCGTGGGGGAGTGCGGCGAGCCTGCGCGCGGCGTGGCGGTCGGGGCCGGTGATCGGGACCGGTGGCTGGGTGCCGTGGTCCAGGACCGTGACGTCCCACTTGCTGCGGGCGAACCTGAGCGCGGTGGCGAGGCCGGCCACCCCGGCGCCGACGACGAGTGCTCTGCCGCTGAGTCCTGTGGCCATGACCAGCCCCTTCCCCTAGGATTGAGGCTAGCGAACGTTCAGAAATTTCTGAAGACAGGGTGCCTGTGACGGGCGAGACAGAGCGCAAAGAGGCGGCCGAGCGGCTGGCGCTCACGCTGGTCGGCGTCGGGATGCAGCGGATGGGGGCGCGCGCGTTGGCGGCGTTCCTGTTCTCCGAGCAGGAGACGCTGACGGCGGCCGACCTGGCGTCCGAGCTCGGGGTGAGCGCGGGGTCGGTGTCCGGTGCGGTCCGGATGGTCGCGCAGATGGGGCTGATCGAGCGGGTCCACGTCGCCGGTAGTCGCCGGGAGCACTTCCGGATGCGCGACAACGCCTGGACGACGCTCTACACCCGGCAGCACTCGGTGGTCGACGAGGTGTTGCGCGCCGTGGACGAGGGGGTCGACGCGGTGGGGGCCGGTCGCGCGCGCGACCGGCTCGAGTACATGCGAGACTTCTACGAGTTCCTGCTCAACGAGGCGCCGGTGCTGGTCGAGCGGTTCGAAGCTCAGCGCCGTGGAGGATCCCGGCCATGATCAGGTCGAGGAGCCTCTCTGCCTGATCCTTGTCGTCGTTCTGGGAGACGGCGACCACGAGCGTCATCACGTCGAGCGGCTGGGCGGTGGCCTGCAGCGGCGCGAGCAGCAGGGTGATGGCCTCGACCAGTGCCGCGCGGCTGTGCTCGAACGGGTTGACGCCGAGCGCGATCACGGCCTGGAGCGCGTCCTTGAGGTCGTGCTTCGCGTTGATGTAGGTGATGAAGCGGTTCATCCACTCCCGCAGCGCGGCTTCGGGGGAGTGGGTTTCGAGCAGGTCGGGCGCGGCGTCGCAGAGCTTCTCCAGCTCGGTGCGGTAGACGGCCTCGATCAGCGCTTCGCGGGTGGGGAAGTGCCGGTAGAGCGTGCCGATGCCGACGCCCGCCTCCTTGGCGATGGCGCCGAGCGTCGCGTCTTTCCGATGGGTGAACGCGTCTCGCGCCACCTCGATCAGCAGTCCTCGGTTCCGGACCGCGTCGGCACGCACGTTCATCACTCCTATGGGGTACGTCACTTGCGAAACGGAGGCCCCTCCGTTTACGGTGGAACTCGAACCGGAGGCACCTCCGTTTCAGTGTACGACACAGGTTGGGGAAATCAGATGAGTGAGCGCATCACCACCCCGTTCGGGTTCGGGAGCACTGCTCTCGAAGTCGTCGAGGGCGTCGACCTGTCCGGCCGTCGCGCCGTGGTCACCGGTGGGGCGTCGGGCATCGGCGTGGAGACCGTGCGGGCTCTCGCCGCCGCCGGGGCCGAGGTCACCATCGCTGCTCGCAACGCCGAGGCGGCCGCGCTGGTCGCCGCGGACGTCACGGCGTCCACCGGCAACAAGGCGGTTCACGTTGCTCCGCTGGAGCTGACGTCGCAGGAGTCGGTGAAGGCCTTCGCGTCCGCGTGGGACGGCCCGCTGCACCTGCTGATCAACAACGCGGGCGTCATGGCCACGCCACTGACGCACACGGCGGAGGGCTGGGAGCTCCAGTTCGCCACGAACCACTTCGGCCACTTCACGCTGACGCTGGGGCTCCACGGAGCCTTGCGCGCGGAGGGCGCCCGCGTGGTGAACGTGAGCTCGGCCGGCCACCTCTCGAGCCCCGTCGTCTTCGAGGACGTCCACTACGCGCACCGCGAGTACGACCGCTGGCAGGCGTACGGCCAGTCGAAGACCGCGAACGTCCTCTTCGGCGTCGAGGCGGGCAAGCGCTGGGCGTCCGACGGCATCACGATGAACGCCCTGATGCCCGGCGGCATCCTCACCGCCCTGCAGCGCCACATCTCGCAGGAGGAGATGCAGGCGCGCATCCGCCTGCGCGGCGGAGACAACCCGCTCCAGCTCAAGACCCCCGAACAGGGCGCGGCCACCACGCTGGTCCTCGCCGTCTCGCCTCTGGTGGAAGGCCGCTCGGGCCTCTACTTCGAGGACTGCAACGAGGCCGTCCCGAACGAGCCCGGCATGACCAACGGCCTCGCCTCCTACGCCACCGACCCGGAGCACGCCGCCCAGCTGTGGAAGCTCTCCGAGGAAACCCTGAAGGTGCAAGCATGATCACCACCGGCTACGGCTTCGACACGACCGCCCTCGAAGTGGCGTCCCAGCACGACCTGACGGGCCGCCGCGCCATCGTCACCGGCGGCGCCTCGGGCATCGGCGTGGAAACCGTCCGCGCCCTGGCTACCGCAGGCGCGGAAGTCACCATCGCGGCCCGAGACCAGGACGCGGCACAACGAGTGGCCACCGCCCTGATGAAGGCCACCGGCAACAAGACCATCTCGACGGCTCGTCTGGACCTGGCCTCACCGGCCTCGGTCAAGGCGTTCGCCCGCAACTGGGACGGCCCGCTGCACCTGCTGATCAACAACGCAGGCGTGATGGCCACCCCGCTGACGCGCACCCCGGAGGGCTGGGAACTCCAGTTCGCCACCAACCACTACGGCCACTTCGCCCTGACCACAGGCCTCTTCAACTCGCTGCGAGCCGAAGGCGCCCGAGTGGTCAACGTGAGCTCCTCGGCCCACCTGATGAGCGACGTCGTCCTCGACGACATCCACTACACCCACCGCGCCTACGACCGCTGGCAGGCCTACGGCCAGTCGAAGACCGCGAACATCCTCTTCGGGGTCGAGGCGGGCAAGCGCTGGCTCTCCGAGGGCATCACGATGAACGCCCTGATGCCAGGGAGCATCGCCACCAACCTCCAGCGCCACCTGACCGAAGAACAACTCCAGGCCGCAATCGCCCGCAGCGGTTCCACCACTCGCCGCCGCAAGACCCCGGAACAGGGCGCCGCGACCACCCTCGTGGTCGCGACCACCCCGCTGCTCGACGGCATCTCGGGCAGGTACTTCGAGGACTGCAACGAGGCGGAGCCGTCCACCGGTGACAACCACGTCCGGGGTCTGGCCGCCTACGCCCAGGACCCGGAGTCGGCCGCCGGCCTGTGGAAGCACACCGAGGAAACGCTCTGGGCCCTGGCCCACGCCTGACCGGAGCTGGCGGCGCGGAGTCACCAGGCCACGGAGTCGCCAGGTCGTGGAGGCACAGCACCATTGCCTCCACGACCTGGCGCCTGCCCGCCACCGGCATTGAGCGCGCACCTGCAGCACGCCGCGTTCCGAGCGCTCGCTTCTCCCGGCACCCGACGCTGCTAGAGGTCTGGACCATTTCGTGGTTCAATGACTGAGGGTCGCCGCCTGTAAGCGAAAGGTGAGCGAATGTCTGCCCGCATGTTGCTGAGGGCAATGACCGCCCTGCTTCTGCTCATGAGCACCCTGCTCGTCCCGGCCACCACCGCCCAGGCCGCCGACACCTGCGCCCTCAAACCCCGCCCAGCCGGCAAGGTCCTGCACGGCTACTGGGAGAACTGGGACGGCGCGTCCAACGGCGTGCACCCGCCGTTCGGCTGGACGCCCATCACGGACAGTCGTATCAAGCAGCACGGCTACAACGTCATCAACGCGGCGTTCCCGGTGATCCGGTCCGACGGCACCGTGCTGTGGGAAGACGGCATGGACACCAACGTGAAGGTGGCGACGCCGGCCGAGATGTGTGCGGCCAAGGCGAACGGGGCCACCATCCTGCTGTCCATCGGTGGGGCAGCGGCGGGGATCGACCTGAGTTCGGCGGCGGTGGCCAACCGGTTCGTCGCCACGGTGGTGCCGATCCTCAAGAAGTACAACTTCGACGGCATCGACATCGACATCGAGACCGGGCTGGTGGGCAGCGGCAACATCAACCAGTTGTCGGCGTCGCAGGCCAACCTGATTCGCATCATCGACGGTGTGCTGGCGGCGATGCCGCAAGGGTTCGGGCTCACCATGGCGCCGGAGACCGCGTACGTGACGGGCGGCAGTGTCGTGTACGGGTCGATCTGGGGTGCGTACCTGCCGATCATCAAGAAGTACGCGGACAACGGCCGGTTGTGGTGGCTGAACATGCAGTACTACAACGGGTCCATGTACGGCTGCGCCGGTGACAGCTACTCGGCCGGGACCGTGCAGGGGTTCGTGGCGCAGACGCAGTGCCTCAACAAGGGGCTGGTCGTGCAGGGCACCACGATCAAGGTGCCCTACGACAAGCAGGTTCCCGGGTTGCCCGCGCAGCCGGGGGCCGGTGGCGGCTACATGAACCCGACGCTGGTCGGGCAGGCGTGGAACAGCTTCGGCGGCCAGCTCAAGGGGCTCATGACCTGGTCCATCAACTGGGACGGCTCCAAGAGCTGGACCTTCGGCGACAAGGTGAAGTCGTTGCAGGGACGCTAGTCGCGTTCCGAACTACACCTCTAGAGAACGATGGTGTTCTGGCCGGCGGCGATGCGCCACGCACCGTCCTCTTTGGACAGGATGTAGAGCGGTGAGCCCTCGTTCTGGTCGGTGATCACCGTGCCGTCGGGGCGGACCGGACGCTGGCGGATCTTGACGGCCGCCACGTCGGGCCGGATGAACAGGACGTGGGCCACCTCGTAGGTGGCGGTCGCCTCCTTCGTCGCGCCGGGCAGGACCTGGCGGGTGAAGGAGGCGATCTCGTCTCTGCCGGTGAGGCGCTTGCCGTGTGCCGTCGTCCAGACGGCGTCGGAGCGGAAGAGGCCGATGAACTCCTCGGCGAGCTCGTTCTGCTGCGAGTGCTGGACGGTGGCGACGAGGTTCTCGATGTCGGAAAGATCGCTCATGACAAGAGCTTCGTACCTCCAGCGCGCTGGAGGTCAAGGCCCGGCTCGCGCACCGCCAGGAGGGGACGGTGCGCGAGCCGGACCACAGGAAGGGTCACTTGCGGGGTGCGACCCTGGACTCGTAGGAAGCGGGCTTGTACCAGGGGTTGTAGAAGCAGCCCGTGCCGTACTTGCGGTCGTGGCTCGGGCAGGCCGCCGAGATCAGGAACGGGTTGGAGCGCAGGCCGAACTTCTCCCACGCTGCCAGCGACTGCATCGCCGCGGCGTACTCGGAGTCGCTGAACGCGCTGTGCGTGGCCTCGGTCGTGAAGGTCTGGACGAGGTTGTACCAGCGGCCCGCCTTCAGCACGGTGTCGCGGTAGGCCGACTCGTGCTCGACGAACGCGGTCGGGTCGCCGATCGCGTGGACCGAGAGCACGGGGATGTTGATTTTGCCGGTCAGGTCGCTGTCGTAGCTGAGTTCGGCACGCGCGGCGGGGTCGGCGGAGAAGCGTTCGACGCCGGCGTTCAAGGCCTTGTCGTCGTGCGAGCCCTTGTAGACGACACCCTTGTTGCTCCACGGGTTTCGGTCGCCCAGTCGGTTGTGGACGATGTCGCGGAACGTGAACGTCGCGAAGTTCAGGTGCGAGTTCAGGGTCTCCTCGGGGATCTTGGTGACCGCGAGGATGTCGTTCAGCTTCTGCTGCTGCACGGCCGTGCGGCTGCCGGCGACGCCGAGGCACTCCTCGATGCGGCCGCGCAGTCCGGCGGTCGTCATCGTGGAACCGGGACGCAGGCCCTGCCACAGCGGGTACTGCTCCTCGGACGGCCGCGGGTGGTTGCCGCAGTAGTACTGGTAGACCACGCGCAGGTCGACGCGGTAGTCGTAGCCGCGGGTGCCGCCCGCCATCACGCCGCTCGTCAGCAACGCGGCGTCATAACCCTTGTACAGCTCGATGGTCTTGGCCGCGACGTTGCCGCCCCACGACTGGCCGTGCAGGTAGACCTTTGACGGCTTGAGCATGCCGACGACCATCTTGCGCAGGTTGTCGGTGTCCTCGGCGGCCATCCGCGTGCCGTAGCCGCCGCGCCGGTACGAGGTGCCCGCCCACGCGTAGCCCTCCTTCACCATGACGGCCCAGCGGTTCAGGTCGTCACGGGTGCGCTCCGGCGTGGGCTCGCCGAGGTCAGGGCCACCGTGCGAGTGCACGACGAGCGTCTTGTTCCAGTTCTTCGGCACGGCGATCGTGTAGTACGCGCCGTTGGGGTCCCGGCCCTCGTAACAGGTGGTGCCGGCGGGGACGTTCTCCGGGCACGGTGCGGTCGGAGGCAGGTGCACCGGCGACGTGAGACTCGCGGTGAGTGCGAATGCCAGCAGGACGTTCATGGCGGGAATAGTCAGTCCGCCCGGATAAGTGGTCCAGTTCACTCACACAAACTTGGGATTTCCCTGACGTTACGAGCGAGTCACGCGCCGGAAGTGGGCGCTGTCGAGCACGTGCCGGGCCCACGCGTGGTCAGCGGGATCATCGTGCACGCACGTGACGACGAGCATCTCACCGAACCGCGCCACGTGCCCGTGGAACTCCTGCTGCCCCGACGCCGACTCCAGCCACAGGGCGTGCCGCAACTCCACGCCGTCCTGCACGGAGAACCGCTGGGACTCCGGCACGGCAGGCGCGCCGTCGAGCGCCATCTCCAGGAACTGGGCAGCGGGGGTGCCCTGAGCACGGCGGACGTCCACGAAGACCGCGCGGCCCGGACCGGCGAACCGCAGGCCCTCCTCCAGCACGTGCGGGGGTGAGGCCCGCGGTGCGTTCGATGCTCCACGTGCCGGGCAGCTTCTGGCGGATCGAGATCGGCAACGCGACCAGGTAGCCGCTGAGCACCTCGTCGCGGTCCGCGGTCGTGCCGAGCAACGGGTGGCTGACGTACTCGGGCAGGTCGCCGGGCTCGCGGACCTCGGCGGTGACGGGTACGCCGCGCAGGCCGTCCCACGGTTTGAGGTCGTGGGCGAACGTGCCGGTGAACTTCAGCGACGCGTAGCCGGGGCCGTCCCAGACGTCGGCCGCGTGTCGCGCCTGGTCCGGGGACACCTGCATCCAGGCGCCGAACCACAGTTCGAGGTCGCCGGTGAGTTCCACGGGCAGGACGCAGCGGACGTAGGCGTCGGAACCGGCGAACAGGACGTTGCCACCGGCCGCGAACGACGGGGACGTGACGCCGGGCGGCAGGCCGAGGTCGAGGTCGATGGCGCCGGACTCGTCGACTTCGGCGCCGCAGCAGGCGCAGGCCGTCACCCGACGTACCGGACGCTGTTGAGCACGTGCTGCGCCCACGCGCGATCGACCGGGTACCGGTGGACGCAGCGAACGGAGATCATCGTGCCGGGGCGGACGACGTGGGCGTGGAAGACCTGTTCCTCGTGGCCGTCGATCACCTCGCTGAGCCAGAACGCGTGACGCAACTCCGGGCCGTCGTGCGTGACGGAGTGCTCGGCGCTCGCGGGGTAGCCGTCGAGGACCGCGCCGAGGAAGTCGCTCACGCTGCCGCCGGTGAGGTCGGCGTAGACGTCGAGGGCGACCCGGCGGTCCGGGCTCGTGAACCTCACCGTGCGGCCGTCCACGACGCAGCGCATGCCCTCGGTGCGTTCGATGGACCAGACCTCGCCGAGGGTCTCGCGGACGGGCACGGGCAACGGGTGCCGGATGCGGCACAGCACCTCGTCGCGGTCCCATTCCCGCTCCAGCAACGGGTGCGAGGTGAAGTACGGCAGCTCGTCGGTGTTGAGGACGGTGGCCTCGACAGCGGTCCCGAACACGTCCCAGGGCTTGATGACGTTCGCGAACGTGCCGGAGACGCGCAGGTTCGCGTACTGCTCGTCGTTGTCCCACACGGCGTGCGCGTACATCGCGTCGACTTTGCTGATTCTCGTCCAGGCGCCGAACACGATCTCGGTTCCGCCGGTCAGCCGAACCGGGAGCAGGCATCGGAGGTAGGAGGCACCGTCCGGTCCGACGAGCAGGCCGCCGGTGGGCGCGCCGAGTTGGTCGGCCGGCACGCCGAGCAGTTGCTCCGGACGGTTCAACCTGTAGTCGATGCGGTCCGTAGAGGTGATCTCGGCTCCGCAGCATCCGCATTGGACGGTCATGCGCAGAGACTAGTGGGGCCTAGGCCGTGCCCCGAAAGTCCGTCGGGCGGCAGTAGCGGCCGAGGGCCCCGCAGTCGACATCGCCGCGATGCCCGAATACGGCCCGGTATGAGGGCAACGCGGCGATGTCGACTGCGGGTCTCTCGCCCGCGCCTGTCACCGGACGGACTTTCGGGACACGACCTAGAGCTCCTCGTCCGTCAGCAGTCGGGAGCGCACCAGAAAACGTATTCCAAGCGGTGCTTCCAGCGAGAAACCGCTCCCACGGCCGGGCACGACGTCGATCGTCAGGTGCGTGTGGCTCCAGTACTCGAACTGCGCCGCGGACATCCACACAGGAACGACGAACTCGTCCACGGAGAGATCGCCGAGGTGCACGTCGGAGCCGCCGGTGCGGAACTCCCCGAGCGGGTAGCACATCGGGGCGGAGCCGTCGCAGCAGCCGCCGGACTGGTGGAACATCAACTCGCCGTGGTCGGCCCTGAGGCCGCGGAGCACGTCCGCGGCCTCAGGGGTCAGGTCGACGCGGGGCATCAGAAGAAGCCCAGGGCGTTCGGGGAGTAGCTGACGAGCAGGTTCTTGGTCTGCTGGTAGTGGTCGAGCATCATCTTGTGGTTCTCGCGGCCGATGCCGGACTGCTTGTAGCCGCCGAACGCCGCGTGCGCCGGGTAGGCGTGGTAGTTGTTCACCCACACGCGGCCCGCCTGGATGTCGCGGCCCGCCCGGTACGCCACGGAACCGTCACGCGACCACACACCCGCGCCCAGGCCGTACAACGTGTCGTTGGCGGTCTTCATCGCGTCGTCGTAGTCGGAGAAGCGGGCGACGGACACGACCGGGCCGAAGATCTCCTCCTGGAAGATCCGCATCTTGTTGTCGCCCTCGAAGATCGTGGGCGTCACGTAGTAGCCGCCGGACAGTTCGCCGCCGAGGTCCGCGCGCTCGCCGCCGGTCAGGACGCGCGCGCCTTCCTGCTTGCCGATGTCGATGTAGGACAGGATCTTCTCGAGCTGGTCGTTGGACGCCTGCGCGCCCATCATGGTCTCGGTGTCGAGCGGGTGCCCCTGCTTGATCGCCTTCGTGCGCTCCACCGCGTCGGCCATGAACGAGTCGTAGATGTCGCTCTGCACCAACGCCCGCGACGGGCACGTGCAGACCTCGCCCTGGTTCAGCGCGAACATCGTGAAGCCTTCGAGTGCCTTGTCGTAGAAGGCGTCCTTCTGCGCCGCCACGTCCGCGAAGAACACGTTGGGCGACTTGCCGCCGAGCTCCAGCGTCACCGGGATGATGTTCTCGCTGGCGTACTGCATGATCAACCGGCCGGTGGTCGTCTCGCCGGTGAACGCCACCTTCGCGACGCGGCGCGACGACGCGAGCGGCTTGCCCGCCTCGACGCCGAACCCGTTGACGATGTTCAGCACGCCCGGCGGGATCAGGTCGGCGATCAGTTCCATGAGGACGTGGATCGACGCCGGCGTCTGCTCCGCAGGCTTGAGCACCACGGCGTTGCCCGCCGCCAGCGCGGGGGCGAGCTTCCAGACCGCCATCAGGATCGGGAAGTTCCACGGGATGATCTGCCCGACGACGCCGAGCGGCTCGTGCAGGTGGTAGGCGACCGTGTCTTCGTCGATCTGCGAGATGCCGCCTTCCTGGGCACGCAACGCGCCCGCGAAGTAGCGGAAGTGGTCGACCGCGAGCGGCAGGTCGGCGGCGAGCGTCTCGCGGACGGCCTTGCCGTTCTCCCACGTCTCCGCGACCGCGAGCATCTCGAGGTTGGCCTCGATCCGGTCGGCGATCTTGTTCAGCACGTTGGCGCGGTCGGCGACCGACGTCTTGCCCCACGCGTGGGCGGCGCCGTGGGCCGCGTCCAGCGCGCGTTCGACGTCGTCGGCGGTGCCGCGGGCGATCTCGGTGAAGTCCTCACCGGTCACCGGGGTGGGGTTCGCGAAGTACTGGCCCTTGGCGGGCGGCACGTACTCGCCACCGATGAAGTGGTCGTACCGGTCGCGATACGTGACCACGCTGTCCGGTTGTCCTGGAGCCGCGTACTTCGCCATGCGCCCTGCCTCCCGCGTCGTTGCGAACAGGCGGCGAACGTAGAACCGGCAACGTTTCACGCACGTTGCATCCGAAAGGACTAACCGCAGGCTTGCCGCTCACGTGGTACGGCCTGCATCCTGGACCAATGGACCCAGTCGAGCTGGGTGCCGCACGTCCGGTGATCTTCGAGTCGTGGCGGCGCTCCCTGGCCGCGCGCGTCGACCCGGACCGGCACGAGGCTCCGGTGGTCTACGCGCCCGACGAGATCGCGGACCTGCGCGGCGCGCACCCGCTCGCCCACACCGTGCCGTTGCTGACGAACACGCTGTCGATGGACGACACGATCATGATCGTCACCGACACCCGCGGCACCATCCTGTGGTGCGAGGGCGACAACGGCGTGCGGCACAGCGCCGAACGCGTCCACCTCACCGAGGGGTCGCGCTGGAGCGAGGACGTCATCGGCACGAACGCCATGGGCACCGCGCTCGCGACCGGCCGTTCCGTCACCGTGCACTCGCGCGAACACCTCGTGCGCACCTACCACGGCTGGACGTGCGCGGCGAGCCCGATCCTGGACCCCCACACGGGGTTATTGCTGGGGGTCGTCGACGTCAGCGGCCCGCTCAAGACGATGCACCCGGCCGTCGCGCAGCTCGTGTCCGCCGCCGCCCAACTCGCCACGCACCACCTCAAGCAGTTCGCGCCACGTCAGCACGTGCTGACGTTGAACTTCCTCAACGGGCTGAACGCCGACCTCGACGGGCGGCCGCTCACCCTGACCCTGCGCAACGCCGAGGTGCTGACGGCGCTCGCGTTGCACCCCAAGGGACTCACGGCGGAACAACTCGCGTTGTTGCTCTATGGTGAACGTGGGAACCCGACCACGGTCCGCGCGGAGCTGCACAGGCTGCGTGCGCAGCTCGGTGGTGTCCTGTTGACGAGGCCGTATCGGCTCGACGCGGTGGTGCGCGGCGACTTCCTGGACGTGCGGACGGCGCTGCGGACCGGCGACGCGGGCCAGGCCACCCGGCACTACAGCGGCGATCTGCTGCCCCGTTCGGACGCGCCCGTGGTCCGCGAGGAACGGGTGGACCTCGCCGCCGCGGTGCGCAGGGGCGTGCTGGAACGGGGAGATCTCGACGCGTTGCTGTCGTTCGCGGACAGCGGCGAGGACGTCGAGGTGCTCGAACGCCTGCACCTGCTGCTCCCGGTGACCGATCCTCGTCACGCGCTCGTCTCCTCGCGCCTGCGAAGGGCGCTGGAATAGGCTTTCCCGCAAGGGGAGGGCGGACAGTGAAGCAGTGCATCAACTGCATGACCCGGTTGCCGCGCAAAGAGGTCACCGAGGTCGCGTGGTGTGCTTTGTGCGGGCCGTGCCTGCTGATCGTGGCGGACCAGATGAAGGTCCTGCACGACCGGCCGGGCGGTGCCGAGGTGCAGATCCAGCAGTGCGGCTGGTGCGGTGTCGCGCGGTCGTGCGGCGCCGGCTGGCGCACGAGGTGCCTGGTGTGCCTGGACGACAGGTCGGTGCCGGACCCGGCCGTGCAGAAGATCGCGCACCGGCTGGAGCTCGACGGCACCTGGCGGGAGAACTCCGAGTTCCTCGCGGCGACGACCGTGAAGATCCGCCTGGCCAAGTACTTCAGGCCGGGGTGGACGGTGCTCGCGACGGACGTGCACGGCCTGCCGTGGACCGGGTACCGGTGGCTGACGAAGTCGCACGGCACGTGGGGCCGCGACGACGAGACAGGCGAGGTGAGTCGCCTCAAGCGCCTGCGCGGCGACACGTCCCTGCTCTACCTCGTGCGGTACGGCAAGGTGCTCAAGTTCGGGCGCGGGCACACCGACCGGGTGGCCGCGCACGTGGCCCAGGGCGCGGTGCCGGTGCTCGTGCTGTCGGCGCCGAGCGAGCGGGTCGTGGTGGCGCGGGACAAGCTCAAGCGGCTGCACCGCAGCGAGATGGTCTCGCAGCGGACACCGGTGGACCTGTTCGCGGTGCTGCCCGACGGCGAGGACGTGACAGACCGGTTCGTCCGGAGTTAGCGCAGCTCAAAGACCACCGACCCTCACCAGACGCTGATCAGGAGTTATCGTTAGAGCGCGTCCGGTGAGGGGAGGGGTCCGCGTGCGAGTGCTCGCCGTTGTGCTGTTGTTGCTGCTCAGCGCCACGCCCGCGCAGGCCGCGACGGGTACGTACGTGCGCCTCGGGCACTTCTCGATGGACCAGGCGCGGGTCGACGCCGTCCTCGACGGAACGAAGCTGGGCACCCTCGACTTCGCCGAGCTCTGGGACTACCGGCGGGTCGAGCCGGGCGAGCACGTCGTCGAGTTCCGCATGTCGGAACCGGGGAGTCCGCTGCTGCGGTCCGTGACAGTGCGGGCGACGGCGGGGCAGGCCTACACGGTCATCGACATGGCGTCCTCGATGAGGACGTTGGACGACGACATCAGCCAGCCGCCGAACGGTCAGGCGCGGATCCGGGTGATCAACGCGGGTGACGCGGAGACGGACCTGCAGCGGGGCGCCACGATGGTGCACCGGGGTGTGCAGCCGACCTCCTCGACCGGGTACGTGCTGGTGCCGCCCGGTCCGGACGCCCTCGAGGTGCTCCAGAAGGGCAAGGACTCGACGAAGCTCGACGCACCGCTCGAAGCCGGGGGCGTGTACTCCCTTCTGGTCAACGCGCGGCGGATCGAGCTGCGGACCGACGCCAAGGGCGCCGAGGTCGTGCCGAGCGGCGGGCAGGAGACCGGGTTCGGCGGCATGGCGGGCGGCTGGGACTGGCTGACCGCGCTGGTGATCGCGTTGATCGTCGGTGTCGCCATGTTCGCGGTGCGCGGCCGGTTGTTCCGGTTCGGCTGACATGGCCAAGGGCAAGCTGCTGATGGGTGTGGCGGTGCTGGTCACGCTGATCTACGTGGTCAAGGGGCCCGGTGACGCCGAGGCGCCGGAGCCGGTGACGGTGCTGATCCCGTCGATCGGGGTCGACACGACGCTGGAGTCGCTGAAGGTCGACTCGGCCGGGGTGCTGGAACCGCCGACGCGCGCGGACAAGGCCGGGTGGTTCGCCAAGGGGGTCGCTCCGGGGGACGCCGGGCCCGCGGTGATCGCCGGGCACGTCGACTCGAAGACCGGGCCCGGGGTGTTCTTCCGGTTGCCCGAGTTGCAGCCTGGCGCAGAGGTGTTCGTGGAACGCGAGGACGGCAGCAAGCTCACGTTCGTCGTCAGCGGCACGCACACCACGGACAAGACCGCGTTCCCCACCGAGGCCGTCTACGGGCCGACGCCACTGTCGGAGTTGCGGCTCGTGACGTGCGGCGGCGACTTCGACCGGGCCGCGGGCAGCTACAAGAACAACGTCATCGTGGACGCGGTGCTCAAAGTCTGACGGTCTCGTCCGCCCACCGGTTCAGCAACGTGGCGTCGTGCGAGATCGCGAGCACTCCGGCGCCGGATTCACGTTGGTACTCGCGGATCACGCCGACCAGCGCGGCCGTCGTGGACGCGTCCAGCATCGTCGTCATCTCGTCGCAGATCAGGTAGCGAGGGTTCAACGCGAGTGCCCGTGCGAGGCACGCGCGTTGCAGCTGGCCGTCGCTGACCTCGTGCGGACGGCGGCCCAGCAGGTCGTCGGTGAGCATCACCAACTCCGCCAGCTCGTCCACCCGGTCACCGCCCGGCGCCGCGATGGCCTGCCGCAACGTGAACCGCGGGTCGACCGACAGCCGGGGCTGCTGGAACAGCACACCGATCTTCGTGCGCTGCCGGGCCTGGAACCGAAACCCGGTGACGGTCTCGCCGTCGATCTGCACGGTCCCGGCGAACGGCTTGTGCAGCAACGCGAGCACACGGGCCAAAGTGGACTTGCCGGACCCGCTCGGCCCGGCCAGCCCGACCGTCTGTCCGGGGTGGACGGTGAGATCGACGTCGGTGATCACCGGGCCGCGGTAGCCGGCGGTGATGCCGGTCCCGGTCAGCACGGCAGGTGGCACGCGACGGCGTGCGGGTCGTCAGTCAGCACGGGGCGGTCCTCGCAGATCGCGGTGGCCTGGTCGCAACGCGGGGCGAACGCGCACCCCGACGGCAGGTCGGTGAGCAGGGGAGGCTGGCCGGGAACCGGCACGAAGTCCCGTTCCGGCAAAGCATTGGCGAGGCCGCGCGCGTACGGGTGCCGCGCGTTGTCCAGCACCTCGTGCGCCGGGCCGACCTCGACGATCCGGCCCGCGTACATCACCGCGATCCGGTCGGCGACCTTGTGCGCCGCCGCCAGGTCGTGCGTGATCAGCAGGACGGCGTGCCCGTCGTCCACGAGCCGGCGGAACTCCTCCAGCAGCCCGTCGACGAGGTCGCGGTCGAGGCCGGTGGTCGGTTCGTCGGCGATCAGCAACGGCGGGTTGCCGACCAGGGCGAGGGCGTTCGCGACCCGCTGGGCCATGCCGCCGGACAGCTCGTGCGGGTAGCGGTCGAGGTGTTCGGGCAGCAGACCAGCGCGTTCCGCTGCCTGAAGAGCGTCCCCGCCGAGGATCCGGGCGGCTTCTTCGAGCTGCGAACGGGCGGTGCGCACGGGCGTGAGGTGGCTCGCCGGGCTCTGCGGGATGAGACCGATCTTGCGGCCGCGGACGGTCGTCGCCAGTTCGTGGTCGGACGCCGCGAGCAGGTCCACGTCGCCGAGCCGCGCGCTGCCGGACGTTTCCGCGTTGCCGGGCAGGAACCCGAGCAGCGCCGACGCCAGCACCGTCTTGCCGCAGCCGCTCTCGCCGACCAGCGCCACGCACTCGCCCGGCCTGATCCGCAACGACACGTCGTTCACGGCCCGCACGGTCGCGTTCTTCAGCGCGAACCGCACGGACACCCGGTCGATCTCCAGGTTCACCACGTCAACTCCGTGCGCCGCTTGGGGTTCAGCCGGTCCCGCCACACGCCGCTCACGCCGGACACCGCGAGCGTCGTGATGATCAGCATCAGGCCCGGTGCCAGGGACATCCACCAGCCGCCGAGCAGCAACGAGCGCTGGGCGTCGTTGATCATGTTGCCGATGCTGGCCGCGTGCGGCGGCAGCCCGAGGCCCAGGAACGACAACGCGGTTTCGTGCCACACCGCGTGCGGCACCATCAACGTGGTCGCGAGCAGCACCTGCGGGGCGACGTTCGGCAGCAGGTGCCGCGTGAGCACCTGGAACCGGGTGGCGCCGCCGACGATCGCCGCGTCGATGAACGGCCTGCCGCGCAACGACAACACCTCGGACCGCACGATCCGGGCGGCCGTGAGCCAGTGCGTCAGCGCGATCGAGATGATCACGGCGTGCAGGCTCGGCCGCAGGATCGCGACGATCACGATGCCCAGCAACAGGTGCGGCACCGAGGCGATCGCGTCGACCACCCGCATGAGCACGCGGTCGAACCAGCCGCCGATCGAGCCCGCCAGCGCGCCGACCGCGGTGCCGACGACGGCCGAGATCACCGCGGCCACCACACCGACCGTCAACGAGACGCGCAACGCGTAGACGCAGCGCAGCAACACGTCGCGGCCCAGCTCGTCGGTGCCGAACAGGTGCGCGGCCGACGGCGGCTGGTTGGCGATCGCGAGGTCGACGTACTGCTCGTTGAGCTCCACGAACAACGGCACGACCAGCACGATCACCGCGACGACGCCGAGCACGATCGCGGACGGCAGCAGCCGCCACTTCGGCGAGCGGGGCGGCGACGCGGCCGTGAGACGGCTGCGCGGGGCGGGACGCCAGGTCAGGTCAGCCATCGAGCGCCACCCTCGGGTCGGCCAGGGCGTACAGGACGTCGGCCAGCAGGTTGCCCAGCAACACCACGCCGGTCGCCATCACGGTCAGCGCGCCGAGCAGCGCGAAGTCGACGTTCAGCGCCGCCTCCACGGTCGCCCGGGCGATGCCGGGCCACGAGAACACGGTCTCCACCAGCAACGCGCCGGTGATCAACTCCGGCAGCCGGGCGCCGAGCAGCGTCAGGAACGGCAGCAGCGAGGTGCGCAGCGCGTGCCCGGACACCACGAGGTGGTCCGGCAGGCCGCGTGCCCGTGCCCCGATCACGTGGTCCTGCGTGAACGATTCGAGCAGGTTCTGCCGCACGAACAGCACGAACCACGGCGCCTGCGAGATCGCCAGCACGGTCACCGGCAGCACCATGTGCACCGCGACCCCGCCGACCGACGGCGGTGCCGACCCGGTCGTCACGCCACCGCCGGGCAACCACCGCAGCTGCAACGCGAAGACGTAGAGCACGGCGAGCCCGAGCCAGAACACCGGCGCGGCCTCCAGCGCGTAGCAGCCGCCGGTGATCGACCGGTCGAGCCACGAGCCCTGCCGCCACGCCGCGAGCGTGCCGAGCAGCAGACCGAGCACCAGCGCCAGCGTGAAGCCGACCGACACCAGCAGCACCGTCCACCCGAGACGGTCGCCGATCACGGCGGACACCGGCTGCTGCAACGACAGGGAGTCGCCGAGGTCACCCGTGACGGCGTGCGTGAGCCACGCCCAGTACTGGGAGACGACGGGTTCGTCGACGCCCCAGTTCTCGCGCAGCTGCGCCACACGTTCCGGTGAGGCGCCGATGATCCGCACGCCGAAGTAGCGTTCGATCGGGTCGAACGGGCTGAGCTTCGCGAGCACGAACAACGCGAAGCTCACCACCAGCAGCACCGGGACCGCGAAGGCCAGCCGCCGCAACGCGAGCCGGCCGATCGCCTTGCCGCGCGTCACGACTTGGGCGTCCAGCGTTCGAGGTTCCACCACACGGCGTGCACGAGGCCGTGGTCATGCGGCTCGACCTGGGTCTCCTGGCCGTTCCACTTGTCCCGCATGACGTACGTGTGGTCGAGGAACACCAGGAACGCCCAGCCCGGGTCGGCCGAGTACGCCTTCTGGAAATCGTCGTAGGCCTTCTTGCGGGCGGCCGGGTCGAGGCTGCGGCGCGCGGTGTCGAGTGCGGTGTCCACAGTGGAGTTCTTGTACAGCGTCATGTTCACGTAGCCCTGCTGGCCCGCGTAGCGCGAGTGCAGCAACGTGTACGCGGCGGTGTCGGGGTCGTACGGGTCGCCGCCGCCCCACACCGACGCTGCTTCCTTCTGGCGTTGCAGCATGATCTCGAACGTCGTCGCCTCGACCGGCGCGTCGATGCCGAGCTTCGCGATGTCGGACGCCGTGGCCAGCGCGAGTTCCTTGCGCAGCACGTCCGGGGCGGGGTAGAGCACCGGCAGCCGGGCGGGCTGGCCGTCCTTGGCGCGCTTGCCGTCCGCGCCCTTGCGCCAACCGGCCTCGTCGAGCAGCTTCTCCGCCTCGGCGACGTTGTACGTGAACGCCGAGCCCTCGTCGTACCAGTCCTTCAGGTATGGGGAGATGGGCGTGGAGGCGGGCTTGCCGGACCCGGCCAGCACGGCGTCGATCATGGCCTGGCGGTTGATGCCGAGGTTGATCGCGCGCCGGACCTGCGGCGACGACGTGAGCGGCAGCTCGGACGGGATGCCGAGGCCGCGGTAGTCCGCTGACGGGTTCTGCACGATCTTGTACCCGGACCGGTCGCGGTAGGTCTGGGCGAGTTTGGGCGGCAGCACCGTGCCGTCGAACTCGCCGGCGGCCATCCGGGTCGCGCGGGCGTTGTCGTCGGGCACGAACACGACGGTCACGGACTTGATCGCGGGCGCGCCGCCCCAGTACTTCTCGTTGGCCTGCAACACCATCCGGTCGCCCTTGCGCCACTCGGTGACGGTGTACGGGCCGGTGCCGACCGGGGCGGTGTTGAACGCGGCGGTGTTGATGTCCTGGCCGGTGAGCTTCGCGGCGGGCACGATGCCGAGCGCGAGTTGCTGGGCGAACGGCGCGTACGGGTAGGAGAGCGTGAACTCGACGGTGGCCGGGTCGACGGCTTTGACGTCGCTCAGCGCGTCGAACCGCGAGGCGATCGTGGAGTTCACCTTCTTGTCCACCACGGACTTGTAGGTGAACACGACGTCGTCGGCGGTGAGCGGGGTGCCGTCGGAGAACGTGATGTCCTTGCGCAGCTTGGCGGTCCACTTCAGACCGTCCGCCGAGGCCGTCGGCAGCTCGGTCGCGAGCGCCGGCTTCAGCGCGAGTGACGCGTCACGCGCCACGAGCCCGTCGAAGATCTTGGCCGCGCCGTCGGGGGCGTAGCCGAGCACGGGGTTGAGGTTCTCCGGTTCCCCGCCCGCGCCGATCACGATCGACGTGGCCGAAGCGGTCGTCTCGCCGTCGGGTGAGGTGCACCCCGCCAGCAGAACCAGGGCCACCAAAGCCACTCGCCGCATGCAGTTCCTCCCCGGAAGTCCGTCTTGCCGGGAGCAGCTAACAGCAAGCAACTTGCAACAAGCAATACCTGGCACCACTGCGCGCAGGTCAGAGGCGTGCCAGCATCTCCGCCATGACCAGCGGCGTACACACTCACGAACACACCCACGGCGACGTAACTCACACGCACCCGCACGGCGAGCACGCGCACGACCACGTGGAGCACGAGCACACCCACACGCACGGCGGTTCGACGCACTCACACGCGCACGTGCACGACGCGGGACACGTCGAAGAGCACGACCATTCGCACTAGGCGCTGTCCTGCAAGTTCGTTCGGTGAGAGGCGCGGGCGAGCGAGCCGGAGACGGCGCCGCCGCGACGCCCTCATACCGGGCGTATTCGGGCGTCGCGGCGGTGCCGTCTCCGGCTCCCTCGGCCGCTACTGTCGCCCAACGGACTTGCAGGACAGGGCCTAATGCGATTCGCGCGTGACCTCGCTGCCGCTGGAGCCGATCAGGAAGTCCAGGTCGGCTCCGGTGTCCGCGCCCAGGACGTGGTCGACGTAGAGCCGTTCCCAGCCGCGCTTCGGTGACGCGAAGGCGTCCGTCATCGCCGGGCTGGGGGAGCGCTGGAGGAAGTCCGGCGCCTCCACGTCGATCCGCCGGTTCTCCACGTCGAGCACGATGACGTCGCCGGTCCGGACGAGCCCGAGCGGCCCGCCCGCCGCCGCCTCCGGTGCCACGTGCAGCACGACCGTTCCGTACGCGGTGCCGCTCATGCGCCCGTCGCAGATGCGGACCATGTCGCGCACGCCCTGTTCCAGCAGCTTCTTCGGCAACGGCATGTTCGACACCTCCGGCATGCCCGGATAACCGCGCGGCCCGCACCCGCGCAGCACCAGCACGGAGTCGGCGTCCACGTCGAGATCGGGATCGTCGACGCGGGCGTGGAAGTCCTCGATGCTGTCGAACACCACGGCCCTGCCCCGGTGCTGCAGCAGGTGCGCGGACGCGGCCGCCGGTTTGATCAACGCCCCGGACGGCGCGAGGTTGCCGCGCAGCACCGCGATCCCGCCTTCGGCGATGATCGGCTCCTGACGCGTGCGGATGACTTCGGGGTCCCAGATCGGCGCGTCGTCGAGGTGGTCGACCAGCGGCCGTCCGGTGACCGTGACGCCGTCGGGGTCGAGCAGGTCGCGGACTTCTTTGAGCACTGCGAGCAGCCCGCCCGCGCGGTGGAAGTCCTCCATCAGGAACCGCCCGGCGGGCTGGAGGTCCACGAGCAGCGGCACGCCGGAGCCGATGCGGTCGAAGTCGTCCAGCGTCAGGTCGACACCGAGACGCCCGGCGATCGCGAGCAGGTGCACCACGGCGTTGGTCGACCCGCCGATCGCCGCCAGCGCGACGATCGCGTTGTGGAAGCTCGCCTTCGTGAGGAACGTGCTGGGCCTGCGGTCCTTCTCGATCAGCTCCACGACGAGCCGTCCGGTGCCGTGCGAGGCTTCGAGCAGGCGGCTGTCCGGCGCCGGAGTTCCCGCGACGCCGGGAACCGTGGTGCCCAGTGCTTCCGCCACCAGCGCCATCGTCGACGCCGTGCCCATCGTGTTGCAGTGGCCGCGGCTGCGGATCATCGCCGACTCGGACCTGATGAACGCCTCCTGCGACAACGTGCCCGCGCGCACCTCTTCCGACAGGCGCCACACGTCCGTGCCGCAGCCCAGGGGAGTGCCGCGGAACGTGCCGGTCAGCATCGGCCCGCCCGGCACCACCACGGCGGGGATGTCGACGGACGCGGCGGCCATCAGCAACGCCGGGATCGTCTTGTCGCACCCGCCGAGCAGCACCACGCCGTCCACGGGGTTGGCGCGCAGCATCTCCTCGGCGGCCATCGCGGCCATGTTGCGCCACAGCATCGCGGTGGGGCGGACGTTGGTCTCGCCCAGCGACACCACGGGGAGGTTGAGCGGGATGCCGCCGGCCTCGTACACGCCGTTGGACACCGACTGCGCGACCTCGTTCAGGTGCGCGTTGCACGGCGTGAGGTCGGAGGCGGTGTTGGCGATGGCGATCTGCGGTCTGGTGAACCCGTCCGAGGGGACGCCGCGGCGCATCCAGGCGCGGTGGATGTAGGCGTTGCGGTCGTCACCGGCGTACTACTGCTCGCTGCGCAGTCCCATCGGGGCGCCTCCTCGCGGTCCACCCCGAACCTAACTACATCGGGAGGTCCGGCGGCAGTTGCAAAGCGATGGTGATCAGCGAGTGCACCCGGTTGGCGATCACCGACAGCAGCCCGTGCATCTCCGGCGACGCCGCGTCCGCGCACTCCTGCAACGTGCGCAGGTCCATGTCGATCTGCCCCAGCACCGCCGCCGTGTCGGCCGGACCGGCCGTGAACGCGCGGGCGATGTCCTCCAGGGGAAGACCGTGGACCTCCAGGCGTTGTACGAGGTGGATGCGGTCCACGTCGTCCGCGCGGTAGAGGCGGTAGTTGGAGGCGGTGCGCTGAGCAGGGCTGATCAGGCCGAGCGTCGTGTAGTAGTCGACGGTGCGGATGCTCACGCCCGCCCGTGCGGCGAGTTCACCGATCTTCAGCAGCGCTTCCGACACAACGATCACCTCCCGTCTCCGCAAACCATACAGTGCTACGTGCTACTGTTGGAAACATGCCTGAAGAAGCCGATGTAGACGGCTGTAGTACTGGGCCGGGTGCGCCTTGTTGATCGCATCCGGCTTGCTCGCCATCGTGGTGCTGACGGTGGCCACCGGGTACTTCGTTGCCCAGGAGTTCGCGTACATGGCGGTCGATCGCGGCCGTTTGCAGCAGATGGCCGAGGGTGGCTCGAAGGCCGCCGAACGTGCCTATCGCGTGACGCAGAAGCTCTCGTTCATGCTGTCCGGTGCCCAGTTCGGCATCACGGTGACGGCGCTGCTCGTGGGTTACGTGGCCGAGCCGTTGCTCGGCGCGGGCCTCGGCATCCCCGGCTCCATGGTGATCGCGCTGGCGTTCGCGACGTTCGTGCAGATGGTGCTCGGTGAGCTGCTGCCGAAGAACCTCGCGATCGCGCGGCCCGAACAGCTCGCGCTCGCGTTGAGCGGGTCCACCCTCGTGTACCTCAAGATCGCCGGTCCGGTGATCCGGTTGTTCGACGCCGCCGCGAACCGGCTGCTGCGCGCGATCGGCATCGAGCCCGTCGAGGAGTTGCCGCAGGGTGCGACGCCCGAGGACTTCCGGCAGATCGTGGAGGACGCGGGGGAGCAGGGCCACCTGGACCCCGAGCTGACCCGGCTGCTGGAGCACGGCATCGGATTCCGCGAACTCGTCGCGGAACAGGCGATGACGCCGCGCGTGAACGTCCACACCGTGCGGTTCGACGAGCCCGCCTCGCGCGTGGTCTCGTTGCTGGACACCGGGAACTCGCGGTTCCCCGTGGTCGGTGAGGACCTCGACGACCTGCGCGGTGTCGTGGGGCTCGGCGAGGTGCTGACCCTGGAACCCGAGATGCGCTCGACGACGGCGATCGAGAAGATCGCCTCGCCCGCGCTCGTGGTCCCGGCGACGCTGCCGTTGCCCGCCGTGCTGGAACGCCTGCGCACCGAACGCCGCCAGCTCGCCTGCGTGGTCGACGAGTTCGGCGGGTTCGCCGGCGTGATCTCGCTGGAGGACCTGGCCGAGGAACTCGTCGGCGAGATCCACGACGAGGACGACCACGTCGCCACCATGATCGAGAAGGTCGGCGACGACTGGCGCGTGCCCGGCCGCATGCGGCTGGACGAGGTCGAGGACGTCACCGGCGTGGAACTGCCCGCCGACGACGCCTACGACACGGTGTCCGGCCTGGTGCTGCACCAGCTCGGCCGCGTGGCCGAGGCCGGCGACGAGATCGAGATGAACGGCGTGCGCCTGGTGGTCACCACCGTCGCCCGCAACGTCCCCGACACGGTGGTGTTGTCCCGATGAGCATCGCGATCTCTGTGTTGCTGTTGGCGTTGAACGGCTTCTTCGTGGCCGCCGAGTTCGCGTTGATCGCGGCGAAGCGGCACCGGCTGGAGCAGGCCGCCGAAACGTCCCGCGCGGCCCGTGCCGCCGTGGCTGGTATCCGCGAGCTCTCTCTGATGCTCGCGGGCGCGCAGCTCGGCATCACGCTGTGCACCCTGGGTCTCGGCGCGCTGGCCAAGCCGGCCGTCGCGGACCTGCTCGAACCGGCCCTGGCGTGGACGGGTCTGCCGGAGGCGTTCGCCTACGGCATCGCGTTCGCGATCAGCCTGGTGCTGGTGGTGTTCCTGCACATGGTCGTCGGCGAGATGGCGCCCAAGTCGTGGGCCATCGCGCACCCCGAGAAGTCCGCGCTGATCCTGGCGCTGCCGTTCCGCGCGTTCGCCCGCTCGGTCCGCTGGCTCCTCAGTGGACTGAACGCGGTGTCGAACGGCCTGCTGCGCCTGCTGAAGGTGGAGCCGCAGGACGAGCTGGCGCAGGCGCACCGGCCGGACGACCTGCGGATGCTGCTGCGCCAGTCCGCCGAGCACGGCCTCATCCCCGAGGCCGAGCAGCGGCTGCTGACGCGGATGCTCCAGGTCCAGCGCACGACCGTGCGCGAGGTGATGGTGCCGATCGCGGACACGTCGACGGTCACCGAGGACGTCACCGCGCGGGAGATCGAGCAGCGCAGCCTCCAGTGTGGACGGTCGCGCTTCCCGGTCGTCGATGCCGACGGCGCCTACGTGGGCTTGGTGCACATCCGCGAGGCCATGCGCGCCACGGCCCGCGGCGAGAATCCCCCGGCCCGCGAGCTGATGGGCCCGGTGCTCACTCTTCCGGCGTCGATGCCGGTGGCCCAAGCCGTGACGGCGATGCGAGAAGCCCGCGCCCAGCTCGCCATGGTCGCTGAGGACAGTGCGAGTTCGCGTCGGTCGGCCGACTTCCCGGCGAACGAGCCGCCGTCTCCGGAGGAGCGGCCGTCAAACACTGGTATTGCCGCACTTGAAGACCTCCTCGAAGAGCTGATCGGCGACTTCGAGGACGAAACCGACACCCGTCCGGTCAGCGTCCGCTGACCGGAGTTTCCTAGAGAGGAAACGCACATGTTCAAGCGGATGCTCAGCGCGTTCGGCGTCGGCGGCCCGTCTGTCGACACCGTCCTGGACTCGCCGCACGCCACCCCCGGTCAGGTCGTCACCGGGCAGGTGCGCATCCAGGGCGGCAGCGCGGACGCCGAGATCGGCCAGGTCGTGCTGTCGCTCGTCACCCGCGTCGAGGTCGAGCACGGTGACCACGAGTACGGCGGCGTGTCCGAGTTCCTGCGGGTCGTCGTGGCGCAGGGCGTGCGGGTCGCGGCGGGCCAGCCCGTCTCGGTGCCGTTCCAGCTGCCGATCCCGTGGGAGACCCCGATCACGGCGGTCGGCGGTGGCCAGCTGCCCGGCATGACCGTGGGCGTGCGGACCGAGCTCGTGATCGCGGGCGCCCCGGACAAGGGCGACCTCGACCCGATCCTGGTGCACCCGCTGCCGTCGCAGGACGCGGTGCTGAACGCGTTCGGGCAGCTCGGCTTCCAGTTCCGCAGCGCGGACGTCGAGGCCGGCCGCCTGCACGGCGTGCCGCAGGAGCTGGGTTTCTACCAGGAGATCGAGTTCTTCCCGCCCGGCCAGTTCGCGGGCCAGATCCAGCAGGTCGAGCTCACGTTCGTGGCGACCCCGCACGAGCTGTACGTGATCCTCGAGGCCGACAAGCGCGGCGGCATGTTCTCGTCCGGCGGTGACTCGTTCGGTCACTTCCGCGCCACGCACCAGGAAGCGCAGGGCACCGACTGGGCGTCCGCGATCAACGGCTGGCTGGCGCAGATCGCCCAGCGCGGCCACGCGAACCCGGCGTTCGGCGGCCACAACCCCGCGTTCGGCGGCCAGCCCGGCTACGGCCAGCCGCAGCACGGCTACCCGCAGCACGGCGGTCACCACGACCCGTACGGCCAGCACGGGCACCACGGCGGCCACCACCGCAGCGGTCCCGGCATGGGCACGGTCATCGCGGCCGGTGCCGCCGGTGTCGTCGGCGGCATGGTCGTCGGCGAGATGATGGACGACATGTTCGAGGACTCCGGCGGCGACGACTTCGGGGGCGAGTAAGCGGTTTCGGCGAGCTCACGACCTGAAAGGACCCGTTGATGGAGTGGATGACGAGCCCGGAGCTGTGGGTCGCGTTCGCGACTCTGCTGCTGCTCGAAATCGTTCTGGGCATCGACAACGTCATCTTCATCTCGATCCTGGCCGGGCGCCTGCCGGAGGAACAGCGGCGCAAGGCCCAGGTCGTGGGCCTCTCGCTGGCCCTCGTCACCCGCCTGATCCTGCTCGCCTCGCTGGCGTGGGTGATCGGGCTGACCGCGCCGCTGTTCACGGTGTGGGGCCAGGAGATATCGGGACGTGACCTGATCCTGTTGCTGGGCGGGCTCTTCCTGCTCGGCAAGGCCACCTTCGAGATCCACGAACAGCTCGAGGGCGCCGACCACTCCAAGGAACGCAAGGTCGTCTCGTTCGGCGCGGTGATCGCGCAGATCCTGGTGCTGGACATCGTCTTCTCGCTCGACTCGGTGATCACCGCGGTCGGCATGGTCGACGAGCTGAGCATCATGATCGCGGCCGTGGTCGTCGCGATGGTCGTGATGCTGTTCTCCGCCAAGGCGATCTCGGAGTTCGTGAACCGCCACCCGACGGTGAAGATGCTCGCGCTGTCGTTCCTGCTGCTGATCGGCGGCAGCCTGATCGCCGAGGGCTTCGACCAGCACATCCCGAAGGGGTACGTGTACGGGCCGATCGCGTTCTCGGTGTTCGTGGAGTTCCTGAACCTGCGCATGCGCGCCCGGCGCAACAACAAGCCGGTCGAGCTGCACGGCACCTACGTCAAGAACTCGGCCAAGAGCGCCGACTGAGTTTGCGTTCCGCCCACTGGGGTAGCCACGCTCTGCGTCAAGCAGTCGGCGTTGCTACCCCGGTTGGACGGAGGGCGACGTGTTGGCGCTTGACTACGCACTGCGAGTCACGAGAGAGCTCGGGTTGAGCGGCGAGTCCTCGTGCGTCGAGAACCTCAAGCCGTTGCGGGTGTACGTCGCGGTCGACGGCTCTCTGCCCGGCCACTCCGGCGACGTCGCCCTGCTGTGGACCGAGGGCCGCGGGTGGGCGCTCGCCGTCGAGAACGGCGCGGAGCTGACCGTGGTGGCCAGGCTCGGCGGAGCCGTCGAACCACCACCGCACACGGTCGCGCGGTGGGTGCGCGGTCAGCTCGACTTGATGACCAGCAGCTCGTCGAAGACCGTCAGGTCCGCCTCGCACCCCGGACAGGTCGCCTGACCGAACAGGTACCGCAGCACCGTGTCGTCCTGGCCGTGCTGGGTGGTGAGGTCGCAGGCCCGGCGGCCGAGGCCGGTCAACGTCGCGGGATCCGCGGGCCGCAACGGGCGTTCGTCGACCTCTCACACTCGGGGCACTCGATCTCGTACTCGCCGTCCCCGACGCCGGCGCCGATAACGTGGTGGTGCCGGTCGCCCAGCCGCCGGGTTGTTGCCCTGAGAGCCGAACTCTTGCCACACAACCAAAAGGTCCGTCATGCCCGTGATCAGATCGCGGGCATGACGGACCTCGGTGAGCAGTTGGTCAGACGGTGACCGGCTCCTCGTCCTTCTTGTCCTTCTTGGTCTCCAACTCGTCCAGCGCGGTGCCCTCGACGTCGAGCTCCGGCAGCCAGCGCAGGAACTTCGGCAGCCACCAGGCGCGCTCACCGAGCAGGGCGAGCGCCGCGGGCACCAGCACCATGCGGACCACGAACGCGTCGACGAAGATGCCGACGGCCAGGGCGAACGCGATCGACTTCACGGTCGGCTCGCCCGCCGGGACGAAGCCCGCGAACACCGAGAACATGATCAGCGCCGCGGCCACGACGACCGGGGCCGCCTGGCGGAAGCCCGTGGTGATGGCCTCGATCGGCTTGGCGCCGCGGTGGTGCGCCTCGTGCATCCGGGACACCAGGAAGATCTGGTAGTCCATGGCGAGGCCGAACAGGATGCCGATCACCAGGATCGGCGTGAGGCTGATCAACGGGCCGGTGCCGTCGAGGTTGACCGCGTCGGCGAGCCAGCCCCACTGGAACACCGCGACCGTGGCGCCGAGCGACGCGCCGATCGTCAGCAGGAAGCCGAGGACGCCGACCAGCGGCACCAGCAGCGAGCGGAACACCAGGATCAGCAGCACGAGCGCGAGGCCGACGACGACCGCGAGGTAGATCGGCAGCGCCTTGTCGAGCGAGGTGGCCACGTCGACGCTGACGGCGGTGGCACCGGTGACGTAGGCCTTGCCACCCTCCACATCGGACAGTTCGGCGCGCAGGTCGGCGACGAGCTTCTCGGTCTCCACGGTGTCCGGGCCGGACTTCGGGATCACGGTGACGAGCGCGGACTTGCCGTCCTGGCTCGGCTGGGCGGGCGTCACCAGGGCGACGTCGGACAGCTTCGTGATCGGCTCGGACGCCTTGGTGGCCGTCGCGGCGGCGCCGTCACCCTCGAACAGGACGATGATCGGGCCGTTGAAGCCCTCGCCGAAGCCCTTCGCGAGGATCTGGTCCGCGCGCTCCTGGGTGGAGTTGGCCGGCGGCTTCTGGATGAGCGTGGTGTCCATGGACGCCACCGGGATCGCGACGATGCCGAGCGCGACGACCGACAGCAGCAGCGCGACGACGCGGTTGCGGGTGATCGCACCGGCCCAGGCGCGGATGACACCGCGGTCCTTCGGCTCCACCGGGTTCTCGGCGGTCGCGGCGCGTTCCTTGCGGGTCAGCACGCGGCGGCCGAGCATGCTCAGCACCGCGGGCACCAGCGTGATCGCGATCAGGACCGCGACGACGATCGTGGCGGCGGCCGAGACGCCCATCTGCGTGAGGAACGGGATGCCCGCGATCGCGAGACCCACCAGCGCGATGACGACGGTCAGACCGGCGGTGACGACGGCGGACCCGGCGGTGCCCACGGCGGTCGCGACGGCGTGGCCTACGTCCGAGCCGCGGCGCAGTTCCTGCCGGTAGCGGTTGATGATGAACAACGCGTAGTCGATGCCGACCGCGAGACCCAGCATCGACGCCAGGATCGGCGTGGTCGACTGCAGGTCCATGAACCCGGTCGCGATGGTGATGCCGAGCGTGCCGATGCCGACGCCGATGCCGGCGCTCAGCAGGTTCATGCCGGCGGTCACGAGCGAGCCGTAGGTCAGCGCGAGCACGACCAGCGCGAGCACCACACCGATGGCCTCGGTGATGCCGCCGACGTGCGGCGTCTCCTGCATCGCGGTGCCGGTGAGCTCGACGGTCAGCCCCGCCGCACGCGCCTTGTCGACGGCCTTGGTGAGCTCGGCGCGCTGCTCGTCGGTGACCTCACCGGGCTTCACGTCGTAGGTGACGGTGCTGTAGCCGACGGTCAGCTCGCGGTTGACGCTCGGCGCGGCCGGGTCCAGCGGGTTGGTCGCGGACGTGACCCCCTTGAGCGCCGCCTCGTCGGCCACCAGGTCGGTGATCGCCTTGACGTGCTGCGGCAACTGCTGGCCGTTGGGCGCCTGCACGACGACCTTGGCCTGCGCGGTCTCACCCGAGCCGAACGTCTCCTGGATGCGCTCCAGGGCGGTCGTGGACTCCTGGCCGGGGATCGACATCGAGTTGGACGTCTCACCGCCGAGCGTGAACGCGCCGACGCCGGAGCCGATCAGCACGAGCAGCCAGATCAGGACGACCGGAAGGCGGCGCCGGTGGGTGCCCATTCCCAGTTTGTAGAGCAGTTTCGCCATGATGGTCAGGCCTCCTGGTGCCCGAGTGCGTCGTAACAGGTAGCGAGGATCAAGGGACGCCACGTCGTCTTGTCACCCTCCTGGTTGGCCAGAAGAGTGAGCACGGCCATGGCGCTCAACGCGCCGACGATCCGGATGGCGCGCGGCAGTTCGTTGGTGGGGTCGATGACGAACATCTCGTTGAGGAGCAGCTCGTCCTGCGCCTGCTGAGGGTCCTCACCCGGCGCCGTCATCGTCCGGAACAGCAGGGCGACCATGCCCGGCCGGTCGAGTGCGTAGTCAGCCAGCAGCTCCAGCGCGCGGCGGTCCCGCTGAGGACCCGCGGGCATGTCTTTGACCAGGTCCAGGACGTGTCGCGTGAGGATGCGGCTCTGCTCCCACGCGGCTTCGAAGAGAGCGTCCTTGCTCGGGAAGTGGTGCAGCAGGCCGGCCTTGGACAGGCCGACGGCATCCGCGAGGGACTTCAACGAGGTCTGCTCGAAGCCGTGCCGCGCGAAGAGCGCGGCGGCGGCGTCGAGGATGTTCTCGTCGACCCCAGTCCTGGGCTGTCGTGGCATGCAGCCGACTTTACGGCGTTTACCGACCAGATCGGTAGGTTTACCGACCGAAATGGTCGGTGGCCTTCGTCACCATAATGGGGGAGTGATCGAGTTTCGCGCGGTGGTCGAGGTGACGGGGAGTCACGTGGAGCTGTCCGGGCAGATGTCGCGCTCGTCGTTCGACGCGGCGCTCGCGGCCATCGGCGAGTACAACCGCTCCCCGCAGTCGTACGCCGGGTTGCTGGAGAAGAAATGCCTGGTCGTGGCAGGCGGGCTGCGCGTGCGGGACACCGCGACGGGCGCCCAGGTGGTGCCCGGCTGCTGCGCCGGCCTGGAGGGCTGGCGTGAGTGGCTGTCGCTCGTGGACGGCGAGCAGCCGTGGCTCGGGCACAGCCCGGACCCAGGGCTGGAGTTCCGCGACGGTGTGGCGCGGTTGCGGCAGGACGCCGAACGCACCGCCGAGCCCGCCTGCGAGATCCCTCTCGCCGAGGTCCCCGGACACCTGGAAGGCGTCCGGCGCGACCTGATCGGGTTCCTGGACCTCGTGCGGCAGTGGGCGCCGGACGGGCTGGGTGACCGACTCGCCGAGCGGTTCGACGCCGAGTTCCACGTCAGCGCGCCCCTGTGAAGAATGGGGCGATGTTCGTCTTCGACGCGGAACTCTGGATCTGGGACGCCCGCCGCACCGAGACCTGGACGTTCGTGACGCTCCCCGAGGACGTCTCCGACCAGATCCGCGACGTCGCCGCGCCCGGCCCCGGCTTCGGCGCGGTGAAGGTCCGCGCCGCGCTCGGGGCGAGCACGTGGTCGACGTCGGTGTTCCCGGACAAGCAGTCGGGTTGCTACGTGCTGCCCGTCAAAGCCGCCGTGCGCAAGAAGAACGACGTCGGCCCGGGCGACACGGTCGAGGTGACGGTCGAGCTGATCTAGAGCGACCAGTCGATGTCGGCGTAGATGGCGGCGTGGTCGCTCGCCGCGTGCACCTCGTCGGTCATGGTTTCGTAGACGTCCCAACGGTTCTTGGTCCGCGGGCCGCGCCACACGCCCTTGCGGAACACGCCGCCGCCGGTGGCCTTGGCGAACAACTCGGGCGTGAGCAGGACGTAGTCGATCTTGCCCTTCTCGCCCACGCCCCGGTACGTGCCGAGCCGGTGGTCCCAGTCGAAGTTCGGGTGTTCGCTGATGTCGCGCAGGCCGGTGCGCTGGAACAACGGCCGCAGGCACTCGCTGTCGGCGGTGTCGTTGAGGTCGCCGACGACGGCGACGTACTCGTGGCCCTCGTCGCGCAGCCGGTTGACGATGCGGGCGATCCGGACGGCCTGGCGGAACCGGCGGCGGGCGCCGATCGGGTCGCCGGGGGAGCCGTAACCCTTGGACTTCAGGTGGTTCACCAGCACGACGACCTCGGGCCCGGCGGGCGTGCGGACGTGGTACTCGGCGCAGTCGCGGGAGAAGATGACGCCCGACGTGTCGCGCGCGTACACGTGCGTGCGGATCGTGATGACCTGATGTTCTTCTCTGGTCAGCAATCCGACGTTGATGCCGCGCTCGTCGTTGCCGTCGATCAGGTGGACCTCCTCGTACGGGGTCCAGCCGACGTGCTTGAGCATGCTGGTGGAGAACATGTGCAGCAGTTCGCGCGACTCGGCCTCGACGACGCCGAGGACGTCCGCGCCGACGTCGCGCATCACCTGCGCGGTGTGGCGGGTGGCGAGTTCGCTGATGGGTTCGGTGGTGAGCTCGACCCAGCCGACCCAGGACTCGCGACCGCGTGCCACGACTGAGGTTTCGCCGGTGCGGTGGCGCGCGAGGAACCGGCCGCGGATGCGCCGCAGGATCGCGTACTTGCTCCGGTCACTCCTGAGCAACTCGAGCGTCGCCAGGTGTTCCTTGAGCTCTTCCTTGACTTCCGGCGTGTAGGTCTCGGTGGCGATGAGTTCGTTGAAACGGGCGTGGGCGGCCAAGATCGGAGCCGCGTGCTTGGTCGCGTTGCGGCCCATCACTTTGGGGCGCTCGAACATGTTCTCCACGTTGAACGACCCGATTCGCGTGGTGCTCACGACTTCAGGGTCGCATGTGGAGGAACGGGTTCGCCCTGGTCCGCTCGGGTGATCTTTCGCTGCGCCGATGGTGGAGAGCCCCGCTTGGCTGGGCTGCCGGAACGGATTGTTCGCGGGGCCCTCCAGCTATCGGCTACCGCCTGCCGGTCACGGGCAGGTGGAGCGGCTCAGGATCGACACCTTGTTCGGGTTGCCGTTGTCGATCTTCTTGCTGCTCTTCGTCTTGGCCGGCGCGACGAAGCACTTGTTGAAGCGCTCGCCGCTCTCCCGCACGAACTCCAGCTCGATCGCGCGAGCCTGGTTGCAGTGGTTGTTGTAGTAGACCGTCGTGGTGACGCTGCCGTCGCCCCAGGAGATGTTGATCTTCTGGCCGCTCGGCGAGGTGCAGGCGGCCGACTTGCGGTGGGTCGCCTGGACGGACACGTCACCGGAGGTCTCCGCGCTGGCCACCACCGGCGCGATGCCGGTGAGCGCGAGCCCCAGACCCGCGGCGGCCAGGATCAGATTGCGAGACTTCACGAAATACCCCTCGATCTTCGATTCCGGGAGATGTCCCGGCGAGCCGGGTGGCCCGCCGCCGACGACGTTGCCCGTTTGATCGAGGACGAACCTAGGATGAACCTTGAATCCACTGGCTGAGGGGTGATCTTGGAGTTCGGGCTGCTCGGCGCCGTCGAGGTGCGCCACGGGGGCGAGGTGGTCGAGATCGGCCACGTCCGGCAACGATCCGTGCTGGTAGCGCTGCTGCTGGAGGAGGGACGGCCGGTCCCGGTCGACCGGCTGCTCGACCGGGTCTGGGGTGAGCGGGCACCGCTGCGGGCACGCGAGACGCTCTACGGCTACGTGTCGAAACTGCGCAAGGTGCTCGATCTGGACATCGAACGCTCACCCGCCGGATATCACCTCGAAGTGGATTCGTCGCGGGTGGATTTGTTCCGCTTCCGGGCATTGGTGCGGGAACGGGAATTCGATTCCGCGCTCGCGTTGTGGCGGGGCGAGGCGCTCGACGGGCTGGATTCCCCGTGGTTCGACGCCCAACGCGAAAGCCTGCACGCCGAACGCCTCGCCGCCGAACTCGACCGCAACGACGTGGCGCTGGCCCAGGGCAGGCACACCGAGCTGCTGCCGTCGTTGCGGCTGCGGGCCGACGCGCTGCCGCACGACGAACGCCTTGCCGCGCAACTGATGCTGGCCCTGCACCGCACCGGCAACGACGCGGAGGCGTTGCGGCACTACGACATCGTGCGCCGCAGCCTCGCCGACGAACTCGGCGCCGACCCGAGCAAGCCGTTGCAGGACCTGCACCAGCGGATTCTCGTGGGCAGCGAAAGCGAAGACGAACGGCCGCCCGGCCCGCGCCAGCTGCCCGCGCCGCACCCGTGGTTCACCGGCCGCACCGGGGAACTGGCCGCGCTCGGCTCGTCCGGGACGGTCGTGATCACCGCGATCGGCGGCTCCGGCGGCATGGGCAAGACGGCGCTGGCGTTGCACTGGGCTCATCGGCACCTCGGTGAGTTCCCGGACGGCCAGCTGTACGTGAACCTGCGCGGCTTCGACCCGTCCGCCCCGCCGACGGCGCCGGAGACGGTGCTGCGCGAGTTCCTGGAGGCGCTGGGGGAGGAGACGATCCCGGCCGGACTCGACGCGCGGGCGGCCCGTTACCGCAGCGTCGTCGCGGGCAGGCGCCTGCTGGTGGTGCTCGACAACGCCCGGTCCACCGAGCAGGTCGTGCCGCTGCTGCCGGGCCCGGACGCGACGGTGCTGGTCACGAGCCGCCTCAAACTGGCGGGCCTGGTCGCCGCGCACGGCGCCCGTTCCGTCTCGCTGGACGTCCTGCACCCCGCCGAGGCCCACGAGTTCCTGGTCGCGAGGCTCGGCGCCGCCCGCGTGGCGGCCGAACCCGGTGTCGTCACGGACCTGGTGAGCTGGTGCGGAGGGCTGCCGCTGGCGTTGTCGATCGTCGCCGCGCGTGCCGCGATGGAACCGGACTTCCCGCTGGCCGCGTTCGCCGAAGAGCTGCGCGACCAGCCGCTGGACGCCCTCGACGCGGGGGAGATCGGCACGAACCTGCGCGCGGTGTTCTCGTGGTCCGTGGCGGCGTTGTCGGACGAGGCGGCGCGGGCGTTCGGCCTGCTCGGCACCGTGCAGACCGCCGACGTGAGCCTCACCGCGGCGGCCGCGCTGCTGGACCGGCCGGTGTCGCGCACCCGGATGCTGGTGCGGGAACTGGAGAACGCGCACCTCGTGCAGCAGCACGTGCCGGGCCGTTACCGCATGCACGACCTCGTCGGCCTGTACGCGGCGGACCTGTCCGCGGACGCCGGCACCCGGCTCGCCGACTTCTACGCCGCCACCACCCGTGCCGCCGCGCTCACGCTGGAACCGCACAAGGTGTTGCCGGAACACGAAAGCGGCCACGCGCTGGCGTTCGACAGCAACGCGGCGGCGATGGCGTGGTTCGACGCCGAACACGCCTGCCTGCTCACCGAGCAACGCCATGCGCTGGAGCGCAAGGAGTTCGCCGTGGCCTGGCTGATCGGCCGGGCGTTGAACAACTACCACCTCCGCCGCGGCCGCACCCACGACGACACCGAGGCGTGGCTGGTCGCGCTGTCCGCCGCGGAAGCCCTGGGCGACTCGCTCAAGCAGGGCACCGCGCACATGTGCCTGGGCGCCAACTACGTCGAGCTGGGCCAGTCACCGCTCGGGCACAGCCACTTCGAGCGCAGCCTGGAGATGTTCGGGGAGACCGACAACCACGAGGCGCACGGCGGCGCGCACCGGGCCATCGCCTGGGCGGCCGAGTTCGAGGGCGACCTGGAGAAGGCCCTCGACCACTCGCTCGCCGGTCTGGAGCAGTTCCGCCTGGCGGGCAAGGAGATCCGCGAGGCCGAGTCGTTGAACGAGGTCGGCTGGCGCTACGCCTGCCTCGGCCGGTACGCGCAGGCCCGCACGTTCTGCGAGGACGCCATGGCGTTGAACCGCAGGCTCGGGCACGCCGAGGGGTCGGCGGCCACTTTGGACAGTCTCGCGCACATCGCCCACCACGACGGCAGGCACACCGACGCCGTCGCGCACTACCGCGAGGCCGTGGCGTTGTACCGGGAGCTGGACAACTCGGCCGAGCTGGCCACCGTGCTGGAACATCTGGGCGACGTGCACGCGGCGGCAGGGGAGAAGGAGCTGGCGCGCGAGACGTGGGAGCGCGCTCTGGAGCTGTACCGGGAGCAGGGCCGTGACGCGGACGCCACGGCCCTGCTCGCCCGGCTCTAAACCCGGCTGAGCTGCCGTCCGCTCTCGATCAGCTCGTCGGTGAAGGAGTCGAGCGCCTGGGCGAAGTCGCGCTGGTCCGGTTCGTGCCAGTCCTGCAACTGGTCGATCAGCCAGCGCCGCCACGCCCGCACGAGCTGCTCGAACACCTCGGCGCCCCGGTCGGTGAACCGGTACCCGTCGTCGGTGAACGCGAGCAGTCCGGACCGCACGAGTTCCTGCGCGGTCGGTGCGAAGATGCCGCCGGGCACGTGCGTCATCTCGGCGATCTCCTCGAGCGTCGCCACCCCGTCGTCGGTCGACGCCTTGTAGACGCGGCCCAGCAGCCAAGCCTGCTCGATCGGAAGGTCCACTCCGGACCGTCGCAGCACCGCGGGCCCCGGGTCCTCGCCGGACTTCGCGACCACGGTGGACACCAGCTTGCGCAGCTCGTCGTAGGAGTTCGACGGCGGTGCCGCGAAGCTCTCGCCGACCCCGCTGTTGCCGGCGGCCGCCGCCCGGGACGTGTCGCGCAACTGCACCTGCGGCAGGAAGAACGCGACCAGCAACGCCACCAGCCCGATCGGCGCGGCGATGAGGAACATCATCTGCACGGTCTCGGCGTACCCGGCGACGATCGGCGCCCGGAGCGCGTCCGGCAACGCGTGCACGGCGGCGGGACTCGCGATGGCCCGCGGATCAACCCCTTGCGGCACCACCAGGTGCTTCGGCAGCTGGTTGGCGTAGATCGTGCCGAAGATCGCCACGCCGAACGAGCTGCCCATCGTCCGCAGGAAGCTGATGCCGGACGTGGCCACGCCGAGGTCGCTGTAGTTGGTGGTGCTCTGCACGACGATCACCGGCACCTGCATCACCAGCCCGATGCCCGCGCCGAGCACGGCCATGAACACGCCCATCTCCCAGTAGCTCGTCCCCGAGTCCAAAAGGGACAGCAGGAACAACCCGGCCGTGAGCACGACGGACCCGATGATCGGGAACAGCCGGTACTGCCCGGTCCGGCTGATCGTGTTGCCCGTCAGCAACGCCGTGGCCATCAGCCCGGCGATCAACGGCAACATCCACAACCCGGACGCCGTGGCGGACTCTCCGCGCACGTACTGGAGGTAGATCGGCAGGTACGTGATGCCGCCGAGCATCGCGAACCCGACCACGAAACTCAGGATCCCCGACACCGTGAACACCCGGCTGCGGAACAACCGCATCGGCAACATCGGCTCGGCCGCCCGCTGTTCCACCAGCACGAACGCCACGAGCAACACCACGGACCCGGCCGCCATCCACAGGATCGTCGGCGAGGTCCACGCGTACTCGGTACCGCCCCAACTGGTGACGAGCGTCAACCCGGTGGCCGCCAACGCGATCAGCGCGATCCCGGCGTAGTCGATCTTCGGCTTCCCGTCGGTCCTGATCGTCGGCAACGCCGCCAACGCCACCAGCACCACCGCGATCCCGAGCGGGATGTTGACGTAGAACGCCCACCGCCAACTCAGGTGGTCGACGAACAACCCACCCAGCAACGGCCCGGCCACCGTCGCCACCCCGAACACGGCCCCGGCAAGCCCTTGGAACTTCCCGCGCTCCTTCAACGGCACCACATCGGCGATGATCGCCGTGGAGGTCACCATCAACCCACCGGCCCCGAGCCCCTGCACGGCCCGGAACGCGATGAGCGTCCCCATCGACTCCGACCACCCGGCGAAGAACGACCCCACCAGGAACAACGCGACGCTGATGACGAACGTGTTCTTCCGCCCGTACAGATCACCGAACTTGCCGATCAACACCGTCATGATCGTCTCGGCGAGCAGGTACGACGTCACCACCCACGACAGGTGCGCCCCACCACCCAAATCCGCCACCATCGTGGGCAAGGCTGTGGACACAATGGTCTGATCAAGGGCGGCCAGCAACATGGCGAGCAGCACGGCCGCAACAACCAGGTTCCGCCTGCGGGTGTCGATCATCTCGGGCACGCAGGCGATGATCGCGCAGGTTGAACGACCTCGCAGGGGGAGGAACACAGGTGGGTGCCAAGGCGGCAATGGTCGTGTTCGGCAACGCACGATCACTCCAACACGGCGGCACGCCGGACCGTTCAGCGGCAGAAGCGGTGATCCGAGCGCTGCACCCGGGCTGCGCCATCGAACCGGTCGACGACGGCGACCTGCTGGACGACATCTACCCACCCGACGGCCACGCCTACGTGGCCGTCCTCCCGGATGCCACGATCGTGTGCGACCAGGACCTGGCCACGGTCCCGGCCCCCGACCACGTCCTGGAGTACGCGGGGGACCGCCCGCTGACCGTCTTCGCCCAGCACTCGGGCTCGGGCTGGCTCGCCTACGCCGAATGGGCCGCCGACGGCACCCTGCTCCGCTCGCACAGCGCCGAGTCCCACGACTCCTACGAGCTCGCCGACTCCATTGCTCTGGATCTTTTCGGCTTCACCGCCGAGTCGTCCTGCGACCTGGTGATGCACGGCTTCCGGGTGATCCGCTCGGACCAGGCCGAACGGGAGGCCGAGATGGCGGCGATCGTCGCGCAGATGGCAGCGCAGGGACCACAACGCCTCACCCTCGGCCCAGCCGGCTCGTGGGTGCCGAGAACCTGAGCAAGGCGACGCACGCAACCGCAGTCGCGAACGCAAGGTGACCACCGCCCAAGCCCTGCGCGCGGTGCCAGCCGGACAGCCGAAGACGTAAGCCGCCCACCTACGAGTCCTGGCGTGGCGAAGCGAAGCGAGCCCGAACGGGCTGCTACCTGGTTGGCCAGCCGGTTCCACCGCTCTTGGCGATTGGGGCTTGACCTTGAGGGGCGGGATGCCAACCTGTCTCGGTCCGGCCGGGGCGCTTTCACCCCGGCCTTGAGGCCGCGAATGCATCCCGCCAGAGGCTCAAGGTCAAGCCCCAATCGCAACCCCGCTCACTTCGTCACGACCCGCGCAACCACCCTCGCAACCGCAGCCCGACCAACAGAACGCAACCAACCCCGCTGGAACGCGACCACCCGCACACAACCGGACCCGCCCCCGGCCCACAGGTCGTCGACCCGGCAACCGGACTAGGGTCGACCAAGAACGCACCAGCGAGGAGGCCTCCTTGATCTTCATCACCGCCAAGTTCCGCGTCCTGCCAGACCACGCCGAGTCCTGGCCCGAAATCAGCCGCAGCTTCACCGAGGCCACCCGAGCCGAACCCGGCTGCCTCTGGTTCGACTGGTCCCGCAGCCTCGACGACCCGAACGAATACGTCCTGGTGGAAGCCTTCAGGGACGGCGACGCAGGCGGCGCCCACGTCAACTCCGCGCACTTCAAGACCGCCCAGCAGGAACTCCCCCAGTACCTCGCCGAAACCCCGCGCATCGTCAGCCAGTCCGTCGACCAGGACGACTGGAACGAGCTCGGCGAGCTGCAGGTCCCGCCCCGAGGCTGAACCCGTTGCGCCACGCGGGTGAGCCTCGCCCGCATCGTTTGGTGCAGGCGCCGCCCCGGCAGAGGATGGCGCGATGGACGCCTTCGTGGAGTTGTCCGCCGAGCTGACCGGGTTCTCGGCGGAGGAGCTGAGGTCGACCGGCCTGGTCGAGCCCTACCGCGCACTGGCCGACGGCGCGCCCGACGAAGAGATCATCCAGCTCTGGTATACCGGGGTCTGGCGCGGGGTGATCCCGGACGAGCGCGCCTACGCCGAGGGCCTGGCCTGGAAGGCGGTGGGCGTCGCTCCACCCGGCACGCGACCACCGGGCTTCGGCAGCTGGGAGCAGAGACCCAGGACGTCAGCCAGATGAGGGCCGTGGTCGTCGGCGCGGGGTTCGCCGGTTCTCTCGTCGCCAAAGTGCTGGGGGACAACGGGTTCCGCGTCCTGGTCCTGGAGGCCGGCACCGAGGTCAACGCCGACGCGATCACCCGGTTCCGCACCGCCACGGCGAAGACGCCGCTCAGGCCGTACCGCACCACCGCGGCCGCGCCGTCGAGCGACTACCTGATCGACACCGGGCCGTTCGACTACTCGAGCCCCTACCTGCGGATCAACGGCGGCACCGGCACGGCCTGGACCGGCATCACGCCCCGCATGCTGCCCGAGGACTTCCACACCGCCGACCTCGGCCGCGGCCGCAGCTGGCCGATCGGCTACGCCGAACTGGAACCGCACTACCGCGCCGCCGAGTGGGCGATCGGGATCGCGGCCGACGCCGATGAGCAACGGCAGCACCTGCCCGTCCCGGACGACTACCGCTACCCGATGCACGCCCTGCCGCGCACGTTCCTCGACCATGTCGTGGCGTCCGTTGTGGACGGTCAGCGCGTCGACGGTCGCGTGCTGCGCATCACCGGCACACCCCAGGCCAGGAACGGCATCCCGACCGCGGGCTACGCACCGCAGGGTCACCGGTGCGCCGGATTCGCGAGCTGTGTGCCGATCTGCCCCGAGAACGCCAAGTACACGCCCCACAAGACGCAGAGCCAGTGGTCGGCCACCGTCGAACTGCGCACCCGCTGCGTCGTGAACCGGGTGCACGCGGACGAGTTCGGGCGCATCACCAAGGTCAGCTACCAGCGCTACGAGGACGACACGTCGCCGAGGCACACCGAGCACGTGGCGGAAGCCGACGTGGTGGTGCTGGCCGCGCACGCCATCGAGAACGCCAAGCTGCTGCTCATGTCCGGCCTCGCGAACAGCAGCGACCAGGTCGGCCGCAACCTCATGGACCACCCCGTGCTGCTCACCTGGGCGTTGATGCCGCACGCGATCGGCCCGTTCCGCGGGCCCGGCTCCACCACGGGCATCGAGGCGTTCCGCGACGGCCCGGAACGCGCGAAGCGGGCGCCGTTCCGCATCGAGATCGGCAACTGGGGCTGGGGCTGGTCGGCCGGCAGCCCCGACTCCGACACGGCCGAGTTCGTCGCGGCGGGCCTGCGCGGCAAGGCACTCCGGGAAGCCGTGGCGGACCGCGTCAGCCGCCAGTTCACCCTCCAGTTCGAGATCGAGCAGGAGGCCGACCCGCACAACCGCGTCACGCTGGCACCCGAGCGCGACGTGCTGGGCAACCCGCGCCCGTCCGTCCACTACGGACTGTCGGACTACGTCAAAGACGGCCTGAGAGCGGCGAAACACACCTCGGACAGCCTCTTCGCACTGCTGAACGCCGACGACTACACGTCCTACAAACCGGACGACGAAAGGTACTTCGAGCACGAAGGCGAGCCGCTGCGGTACTGGGGCGCGGGCCACAGCGGCGGCACGCACGTCATGGGCACCTCGCCGCGCACGTCCGTCGTCGACCAGTGGCAACGCTGCTGGGACCACCCGAACCTCTACGCGGTGGGCTGCGGCAGCATGCCGTCGCTCGGCACGTCCAACCCGTCGATCACGATGGCCGCGCTCGCCCTGCGCACCGCTGATCGGATCGTCACAACGACAGGCGCGCGCCGCCGCACCTCCCGCACGACAGGGGAGCGGGTGAACGCCGACGACACGGCGCCCAGCCAGGCCGTTTCGGCCTCCACGCTGGGTTCCTCGCCGGCCTGCCGCGCCGGTTGCTGCTCCCAGGTCCGGCCCGCATCGCGCATCACCAGCGCCGCGGCGAGTTCTGCGGCGGCGCGGGTGGGGCCGTCGACGGGGGAGCGCAGCCAGTCCGGCAGGTTCGGCGGCACGTGGGCGCGCACCGCCAGCAGGCCGTCGCGGATCTCGATGAGCCGCCGGTAGAGCGTGAACTCCAGGTCGTGCCGCGCGGGCAGGGCGATCTGCGGCTGCGCGGCCACCAGCGCCTTCCACAACGGCGTCACCGCGCGGATGCCGAGCCACGTCCGCACCAGCCGCACCGCGCCGTCCCACGCGGTCAGCACCGCGCCGGCCACCCACAACGTCATCGCCACCAGCCCGATGTTCCGCGACACCGGCAGGAACTCCGCCACCCCGAACCCGGTCACCGCGAACGTCACCGAAGGCAGCCCCGAGAACAGCCCCCACCCGATCGTCGCCACCGCGGCCGCCACGATCACGTGCAGCCCGGCGCGGAACGTGCCGCGCGGACGGCGAGCGGCGTCGCGCGACAGCGACACGACGAACACGACCAGGCAGCCGACCGGATATCCCGTCAGCGCCACCTGGTAGAGCAGCACGCTGGGCCGCCACTGGAACGCGATCATCTCCTGCACACCGTAAGCCGACGCGAAGTCCACACAGGACACGATCATCACCGCCCAGCACAGCACGAGCGGCCACCACGGCGTGCGCGGCTCCGGCGAACGGGTGCTGCGCGCGAGCTTCATCAACGCGTGCACCGCGAGCACCTGCATCATGTTCGTGACGACCCGGCACACCAACACGTGCTCGACACCGATGATCCGCACCGTCGGCTCGGCCGAGATCGTCAGACTCAACGCCATGGCGAAGAAGAACGTGACGAGGTGCCGCGGCCCTCGCGTGGTCGTGAGCTGAGCTGAACCGATCACCGCGAGCAACGCGGCGGTGAGGTAGCTGATCACGACCCGAACGCCGACCGCAGCGGGTCCGCACCCCGGCCGAGCCGTCGCACGATCAGCGACGCCACCAACTCGGCCTCCTGCTCGTGCTCCCACAGATACGTCGTGCGCCCCAGCACCCTGCGCACCAACTCGACCGGCAGGTTGGGCGTCAGCATCGCCGCCACCTGATCCGACAACGCCTGCCCCTCGGCGTGCCCGCACAACAGATGCCCCAGCTCGTGCAACAGGATGTGCTGCTGGTGCAACGGCGACGTGTCCCGCGTGTAGAACACGTAGTCGGCCCGATCGGTCGCCGCCAACACCCCACACGGCGCCCCCGGCCGGGCCTGCAGCGGAATCAGCTCGATCGGCCGTCCCCGCTGCTCCGCGATCCGCGCGAACACCGCGCGCACGTCGAACGGATCAGGCAAGTCCACAGTGGACGCAATCCGCTCGCACCGCCGCCACAGCGCCGTTCTCCTGCCCAGCACCAGCTCACTCCCCCTTGCCGCGCCGCGCCTCTCGCCGTCCGATGGCCTCCACGATGTCGGCCACGGTGCCGAGCCCCTCCGCCGACAACGTCACCGCCCGCAACGCCAGGTCCCGCACCGCACTGTTGCGCAACGCCCCCAGCAACTCCAGCTCCTCGGCGATGATCCTCCCCTGTTCATCGTCGAAGAAGTAGGCAGGCGGAACCTGAAAAAACCCGGCCAACGCCTCCAAATGCCGCTTCGTGGGGTTATCCCTGCGCCCCGTCCGCAACTGCCACAGGTAAGCCGCCGAAAACGTCTCTCCAGTGCTCTCCCGGCACGCCCGCGCCACCTCCTCGTGGCTGTGCGGCTCCCCGTTGGGCCGACGCACCACCTGGAACAGGCGGTCGATGCGCTCGGCGAGCGTCTGTGTCTCGGCCATCATCGCCTTCCGTGTGCTCAGATGAACGCAATCGGGAAACTCATTCATCTTGGATTGACACGGCTCGCCCGTGCAACTTACGGTCGTTGACGTTAGCTGAGATGAATGACCGAGGGGGAGCGGGAGATGGCGAAGGTGGTGACCAATCCGCCGGACGTGACCGAGGCCCAGGCCTTCACCGGCTGGTCCTACGAGCACACGCCGGAGGAAGCGGTGCGCGAGGCACTGGACATGGCACGCCGGAGGGCGTTGATCGCGGGGTTCGCGAGCGACGAGTGCGTGCTGCTGTTCGTGAACGCGACCCGGCTGGGACCGGGCTGCTACGCGGGGGACGCGGGCCTGCGCTGCGCGCGCTGAACCAACGCGATCGCGGCCGCCACCGCGATGACCACACACCGTCGAGACCAGCGGCCGGGAGCCGACGGGTGGGAAGCTGGTCGCCGTTCCTTGATATGGGGAGCTGGTCGCCGTTCCTTGATCGCGAGTTGTCCACAGGTTGGCGTCGCGCTGACCTGGTGATACTCGATCTCGGATAGCCTGTGGACAGAGCGGGAACCAAAACCGGGGTCCGCGCGTTGCGTCAGGAGGAATCGCGCGGGGAGCGGTCGGCACAGCCCCGGACGGGTCGCCCGACGTCGACAGAACACTTCGCCCCGATGTCGACAGACCGCGTGGCCGAGTCGACAGACCCGTGGCCGACCAAGCCGAAATGCGCCAGAGCTGCGGATTCCACACGACCTGCCCGCAGCAGAGGTCGCCGAACAGCCACGCGCACGCCAAGACGCAGGGCAGGGGCACGAGCGGCCGCGAAAATCTCGGCTGGCCATCACGGCCGAAATGTCGAAAGCTCCGTGACGTCGATCGACGCAGGGGTGGCGGTGATCCACGCCGCCAGTCGACAACGAGGAGTGACCATGCGGTTCATGCTCATCCACCGGGTCCAGCAGGACGACCCGGCATCGTGGGAGCCGACGCCCGAGCTCGTCGAACGGATGAACGCGTTCGTCGAGAAGCTCACCGCGAACGGCGTGATGCTCGGCGCCGAGGGCGTGCAGCCGACCGGCGCGGTGGTGCGCCGGCGTGGGGCTGCGGTCCGGTCGACCGACGGGCCGTTCGCCGAGGCCAAGGAGGTCGTCGGCGGGTTCTTGCTGATCGGCGCCGAGGACCTGGCCGCTGCCACGGCGGTGGCGGAGGAGTACGTCACCTGCTTCGTCGGCGTCGAGGAGATGTCGATCGAGGTGCGGCAGGTCGTGGAGTTCGAGGACGTCGAGGCCCACCTGGCCCGGTAGTCCGCGACGATCACGCTCCGGGCGCATCACGCGAGAGCGAGAAGCTCTCGCGTGATGCGGAGTGTCAGCCGGCCGAGCCGCCCGCAGCCAGCTTCATCAGGTCCGAGTCGAGGTCGATCGACAGTTCGGTGCCGCCCGCGCTGCCGTATTCGTGCTGGTAGGAGCCCCACGACTCGTCGCGGACGGTCTTTTCGAAGCCCGAGGTCATGAGCGCCACGAGTTCCAGGGCCGCGCGGTCGATGCGCTTGTTGAGGCCGTTGTCCTGCCAGTCCTCGGTCGCGGCGAACAGCGATGTCGGGACCACCACGGTGCGCAGGTAGGCGAACAGGCCGCGCATCTGGTCGTCGACCACCAGTGCGTGCCGGGCGGTGCCGGCGGTCGCGGCGAGCACCACCGGCTTCGCGATCAGCAGGTCGTTGTCGAGGATCTGGAAGAACGACGTGAACAGGCCGCTCGCGCCCGCCTTGTAGACCGGGGTGCTCGCCACGATCGCGTCTGCGTGTTGCAGGGTGGCGATCGCCTTCTGCAGCTTGGGGCCGATGTGGTTGGACACCAGCGCGTTGGCGATCTCGGAGGCCAGTTCGCGCAGTTCGACCACGGACGTGCCCACGGTCTGCGCCTTCTTGCCGGCGAGGGTGGTGACTCGGCCGGCCACGCGGTCGGCGAGCAGTCGGGTGGACGACGGGTCGCTGGTGCCGGCGGACACCACCACCAGCTGGAAGTTCTGGCCCATTACTCCTCGCTCTGGCTGAGCTTGCCGGTGATCGCGGCGAGCTGGTCTAGTTCTTGTGGTGACAGCACGCTGAGGGCGCGCGTGACGCTGCGGGCGTGCGGGAGGCCGATCAGGCGCTGGGTGGCGCGGCCCGCGGGGGTGAGCGACAGGCGCACACCCCTGCGGTCGCCCTGGTCGGGGCAGCGTTCCACGTAGCCGCGTTCTACCAGGCGTTCGACCATGCGGGAGAGGGCCGGCTGGCTCAGCAGCACGTGGCGGTTCAGTTCGCTCATCCTGAGTGGACCGTCGCATTTGGACAGCTGGTAGAGCACGTCGTACTCCCGCATGGTCAGGTCGCCCCAGATGTCCTCGGCGTTGAACTGCTTCATCAACACCGAGTACGCCCTCATCAGGGACTCCCAGGCCTCGTTCGCTCGCGTCATTCCGAATCCTGGTAGGGCGAGCCGCCCGTGACGTTGTCACCCCGGTTGGCGTTCGGCTTCGGCTGGCGGGCCGGGCCGTCGCCGTACTTGTCCTTCAGGCGCTTGGCGTGCGTCGGCGGCTTGGCGGTCTCCGGGTCCTGGCGCGCCTCGATCTCCTTGCGCAGCACCGGAACGACCTCCTCGCCGAGCAGGTCGAGCTGGTTCAGCACCATCTTGAGCGGCAGGCCCGCGTGGTCCATCAGGAACATTTGGCGCTGGTAGTCGCCGAAGTGCTCGCGGAACGTCAGCGTCTTGTCGATGACCTCCTGCGGGCTGCCGACCGACAGCGGCGTCATCTCCATGAAGTCCTCCATCTTCGGGCCGTGGCCGTAGACGGGCGCCTCGTTGAAGTACGGGCGGAACTCCTTGAGCGCGTCCTGCGACCGCTTGGCGATGTAGGCCTGACCGCCGAGACCGACGATGGCCTGCTTCTCCGTGCCGTGGCCGTAGTGCGCGTACCGCTGGCGGTAGAACTTGATCAGCCGGATGTAGTGCTCCTTCGGCCAGAAGATGTTGTTGGCGAAGAAGCCGTCACCGTAGAAGGCTGCCTGCTCCGCGATCTCCGGCGTGCGGATCGAGCCGTGCCACACGAACGGCGGCAGGTCGTCCAACGGCCGGGGCGTGCTGGTGAATCCCTGCAACGGCGTGCGGAACTTGCCTTCCCAGTCCACGACGTCCTCGCGCCACAACCGGTGCAGCAGGTTGTAGTTCTCCAGCGCGAGCGGCAGGCTCTGCCGGATGTCCGCGCCGAACCACGGGTAGACCGGCGCGGTGTTGCCGCGGCCCAGCATCAGGTCCATGCGGCCCTTCGCCAGGTGCTGGAGCATCGCGTACTCCTCGGCGATGCGCACCGGGTCGTTCGTGGTGATCAACGTGGTCGCGGTGCTGACCGTGAGCTTCTTGGTCTTCGCCGCGATGTGGCTGAGCAACGTGGTCGGCGAGGACGAGAAGAACGGCGGGTTGTGGTGCTCGCCGATCGCGAACACGTCGAGCCCGACCTCCTCGGCCTTCTCGGCGATCTGCACGATCGCGTCGATCCGCTCGGCCTCGCTGGGGGTCTCGCCGCTCACCGGGTCCCTGGTGATGTCGCTCACCGAGAAGATTCCGAACTGCACGGCACCCGCCTCCTTCTGTCTTCGGTCACCTTATGGTGACTAATGCGTCTGCATCTACTGTAACGCACGGGCGCCGGATCCATTCCCATTACCCTGATCACATGTCACTGGGCGTGGGGGACGCCGGCTTCGGCTATGGCGGAGTTCCCGTTTTCGCAGGTCTGTCGTTCGTTGCCGGCCCAGGTGAGGCCGTGGCCGTGGTGGGGGCGAACGGTTCGGGCAAGTCGACGCTGCTCCGGTGCCTGGTGGGGGCCGAGGTGCTGGACACCGGCACCGTGCTGTTCCGCGGTGAGGAACTGGACGAGTCGTCGGCCGCGTTTCGGTCGGCGGTCGCGTCGTTGTTGGACGACGCCGACTACTTCCCCGACGTGTCCGTTGTGGAGCACCTGCGGTTGCTGGCTTGGCTGCACGGGTCTTCGGAGGATGTCGAGGGGCTGCTGGTGGAGTTGGGGCTGGAGGCCGTGGCGGACCAGTTGCCGCCGACGTTGTCGTCCGGGCAGCGGCACCGGCTCGGGCTGGCTTCCTGTTTCGTGCGGCCGCGGTCCGTGCTCGTGCTCGACGAACCCGAGCAACGGCTCGACGTCGCGGGCCGTGCCTGGCTGCGGGATCGGTTGCTGGCGGAGAAGGCGGCCGGGGTGGCTGTGGTGTTCGCGTCGCACGAAGTTTCTTTGGTCGAGGCGGTGGCGTGCCGGACCGTCACGCTGTGAGCGCGTTCGCCGTTGCCCGGCGGTTGGCGGTGCCGGTGCCGTGGCGGTTTCGGGTCGTGCGGCTGTACTCACGGGCGGTGAACTTCTCGATCGTCGGTGCGGTCGGGTACGGGCTGGTGTCCGCCGGGTTGACCAAGACACCCCAGGTGGGGAGTGCGTGGACGGCGCTGTGGTTGTCGGTGGTGGGCGCTGTGGTGCTGATGAAGGTGGCGTTGGCGTTCGGGCCGGTGTTCGTGGGGGCGGACCGGATGTTCTGGGTGGTGAGCGCGCCGGTGTCGCGGGGTGGGTTGTTGCGGCCCCGGTTGGGGTTGTTGGTGGTGGGCGGGGCTGCTTTGGGGGCGGTGTGGCCCGCCGTGGTGTTCGGGGTGGTGGGGGCGGTTGTGCCGCCGGTGGTCGCGGTGGCGGTGGGGGCCGCTGTCGGGGTGGCGGTGGTGGCTGGGGCTGTGGTGTTGCAACGGGTCGGGGTGGCGCCGCAGGGGTGGTTGAGCGGGCTGGTGGGACTGGCGGTGGTGGCGCTGCTGGTGCCGGCCGGGCGGTTGGAGGTGCTGGGGTCGGGTGGGATGCCAGGTGGGCTCGGTGGGGTGCCGGGCGGGCTCGGTGGGGTGGGCGGCTGGGCGGGTGGGTTTGAGAGCGCTGGGCCGGTGGGGGTTGTGTGGGGCGTGGCGCTGGCGCTGGCGCTGGCGGTGATGGCGGTCGTTTCTGCGGGGCGGTTGCGGCGGTCTGAGCTGGCGGCCGGTGCCGCCCTCGCCGGGGTGGCACGGGTGTCGGTGAGCTGGTTCGACTTGGCGCTGCTGGGGGCCGTTCTCGCCGAACGTCGCGCGCGTGCTCTGGGGCGAGTGAAGTCGGCGCGACTGGCTGGTCCGCGGTCGCGAGTCGTCGCGCTTGCCTGGACCGATGTGCTGCGGGTGCGTCGGGCGCCCAACGCTGTCCTTGTTTGGGCGGCGCTCCTGCCCGCGCCCGCGTTGGTGGCGTTGGGGGGTGAGGAGAACGCGGTTGCCGGGGTTCAGGTCGTGGCCGCGTTCTTCGCCACCGATCGGTTGGCGGCGGGGCTCAAGGCGGTGTGCCGGTCGCGGGCGTTGAGGCGGGCGCTGGGGGTGCCGGATCGGCAGCTTCGGTTGGCGCACCTGGTGGTTCCGGCGGTGGGGGCCGTGGTTTGGTGTGCGGCCAGCACGGCGTTCACGCCGCACGTGTCGGTGGTGAACGGGGTGATCTCGGCGGTGGGGGCGGTGGCTGTCGCATATCGGATCGCCACTCGGCCGCCGGTGGACTACGGTGCCGCGATCGTCGACTTCGGATTGTTCGGGCCTACGCCGCTGGGGCTCATCGTGCAGTTGAGCCGGGGGCCCGCGTTGCTGGCGGTCCTCGCCGTGGTGCAAGCGTTCGTGTAAGGGGGCAATGTGTTCGCGGATGAGTTCGAGTTACATCTGACCGGCTCCGAGTGGCAGGTGGAGGAGCTGGCGCGGTTCGCGGGGGAACACCAGGTCAAGTTCACGCACATCAAGCTGCACAGCGGGAAGCTCTATTCGCAGCCGATGCTGACGATCGGTGCGAAGGGCACGATCGACGAGGTGCGCGCGGTCGCCGGGCAGTGGCGGGAGCGGTTGCTCGACGCCGACCTGTTCGTGGTGCGGGTGAAGATCGAGGCCGCGCCGTGGAACGACGGGGTGCCGCAGACCGACGACGAGGCCGACCCGGCGCTGTACTTCGAGCACCACGTGAAATGCCGGTTCGTCGGCAACTGGCGTGACTACTACTTCGGGCTCTTCCAGGCGATGAAGCCGCACGAGGCACATGTGTCGGAGAACGCGCGCCGGACGCGGGACGACGGGTCCGAGGAGCGGTTCGTCACGCAGCGGTGCTTCGGGGTCGGGCGGGCCACGGCCAGGCAACGGCTCGACGCGCTGCTCAAAGACCTCGAGGCGTACGAAGTGTTGGAGGTCGAGGAGGAGTACGTCGTCGACGACGACGCGCTGCACATCGACGATGGCTGGATCCACGGCAAGACCGGCTACAGCAGCGACGAACAGCTGCGGCAGGCGCCGGCCGGGCAGCACGGGTTCCCGGACACCTACCAGCCGCTCGCGCTGAAGCCGCGGCACGACATCAAGCAGCGTGCCGTGTTCGACCCGGCGCTGAAACACCACCAGCACGCATTCCGGGGAGGGGACCCGAAGTTCGGGAACCCCGCGGACGGCGTGCGGTGGCTGGAGAAGCGGCGCGAGGTCATGGCGCAGACCCTCAACGCCATCGGCGCGACGAAGTGGGCCGAGCACCTGGTGTTGCGCGGCAGCACGCTGATGCGCGCGTGGTTCGGCGACGCCGCGCGCGAGCCCGGTGACCTCGACTTCGTGGTGACACCGAAGGACATCGCGGTCGAGAGCCCGCAGGCGGACGAACTCGTCGCGGGCCTGCGGGAGCTGGTCGCGCCGTCCGTCGTGGAGCCGATCTGGACCTACGAACGGGTGCCCGGCCTGCGGATCGTGTTCCCGTTCGAGGTCGAGGGGCTCCCGGACGGCGCGATCCAGATCGACCTCGTGTTCAACGAGGACCTGCCGATCGCGCCGCAGCCGATCGAGATCGCCGGCACGACGTTGCTCGCCGCCGACCAGGAGCTCTCCCTCGCGTGGAAGCTCCAGTGGCTCGTCACCGACAGCTACCCGCAGGCCAAGGACCTCTACGACGCGGCGCTGCTGGCCGAGGTCACGACGGTGAACACCGGCGTCGTCATCACCCTGCTCGAGCCGGAACTGCGGCATCGGGCGCTCGACTTCGACCGGAAGTCCGTGCTGGCGCTCGACCACATCGACTGGGACAACGCCCCGTCCGAGATCCCGGTCACCAAGGCCGACGAACTCCGCCTCCTGCAACGGATCGCGGCCGCGCTCGCCTAAACGAGCAAAGACGCGACCCGAGCAGCGGTGGCCACAGTGGACTGCGGGTTCTGGCCCGTCACGAGCCCGCCGTCCACGACCACCGTGCTCGACCACGGCTCACCGGACGAGATCCGCGCGCCGAGCGAGGCGAGACGTCCGGCGACCGAGTAGGGGACCGCCAGGCCACCCTGGCGTTCCTCCTCGTCGGAGAACACCGCCATCTCCTTGCCCGCGAACACGAACGTGCCGTCCGCGCGGACCGCGCTCAGCAACCCGGCCGGACCGTGGCACAGCGCCGCGACCAGCTTGCCGCCGTCGTGGAACTCCGCGAGCAACGCGCCCAGCGTCGCGTCGGACGCCAGGTCCGCCATCGGACCGTGCCCGCCCGGCAGGTAGATCGCGTCGAAATCAGCGGCCTGCACGCCGTCCAGCACCACAGGTGTGCGCAGATCCTCCAGCGACGCAACGGCTTCGTCGAACGTTCCGTCGAGACTGGCCTTGTCGACCGTGGGCACGACACCGCCCGGCGTCGCCAGGGTGACCGCGACACCGGCCTCGCGCAGCACGCGGACGGACTCCACGACCTCCTCGGCCCAGAACCCGGTGGGATGGCTCGTGCCGTCCGCCAACGTCAGCGAGTCGGCGGCGGACACGACCATGAGCAGCTTCTTCATGTCACCCAGGACATCACAAATCAGCAGAACGAGCAGATGAAGCTATAAGCTGCCTTATGGCTCAGCGCTTGACGGACCTGGATCTGCTGGAGACGTTCCTGGAGATCTACCGGGGCGGCTCGCTCACCAGCGCGGCCACCCGGCGGGGCCTCACCCAGCCCGCGGTCAGCGGCCAGCTCGCAAAACTGGAGAGTCAGCTGGACACCCGGCTGTTCGTCCGGGGCAGTCGTGGGGTCACCCCCACACCCCGTGCCGACGAGCTGGCCAGGAGGATCGGCCAGCACCTCGACCAGCTCCGCACCGCGCTCGACCCCGCAGCGGCCCTCGACGGCACGGTGAGGATCGGGGGAGCCGCCGAGTTCATGACGGTCCGGGGTCTGCCCGCGCTCGCCCCGCTCACCCGCAGGGGGCTCCGGTTCGAGGTCGCGTTCGGCCTCGCCGACGACCTGCTCAGAGCGCTGAAGGCCGGGCAGCTCGACGTGGTGCTCTCGTCGATCCGCCCGCCGGCCGGGTTCACCGCCACCCCGTTCACCGACGAGGAGTTCGTGCTGGTCGGCCCACCCCTGCTGGCCAGGACGATCGACCGGCAGGTCCTCGACGAGGACCCGCGACGAGCCCTCGAACACCTGCCGCTCGTCGCCTACGACGCGACCCTGCCGATCCTGCGCCGCTACTGGCGCAGCGAGTTCGGCGAACGCCCGCGCAACACCGTCGCCGTCACCGTCCCCGACCTGCGCGCGGTGCTGGCCGCCGTCGTCGCGGGCGCCGGCGTGTCGGCACTGCCGCGCTACCTGGCCGACCCGGCCATCGCGGCCGGCTCGGTGGAGCAGCTGCACCACCCGGAGATCCCGCCGCTCAACACCCTCTACGTCGTCACCCGGGACACGACGACCGCCACGAACGCGGTCGTCGAGCACCTCAGGTCACGCGATTGGGGTGCCCTGTAGGGGTAGGCGCACGGTGAACGTGGTGCCCACCCCGACCGCGCTCGCCACCGAGATCGAGCCCCGGTGCGCGGTGATGATCTCCCGCGCGATCGCGAGCCCCAGCCCTCGCCCGCCGGTCTCGCGGCCGCGGGCGTTGTCCGCCCGCCAGAACCGGTCGAACACGTGCGGCAGCTGCCCGGCCGCGATGCCCCACCCGTTGTCGGCCACCTCGACCACCGCCCACAGCCCGTCCACCCGGCAGCGCAACGTCACCGAGAACGCGCCCGCCCGCTGCGCGTTCGTGACGAGGTTGCCCACGACCTGCCGGAGCCGGTCGTGGTCCGCGTGCACCACCACGGGCTCGGGCGCCTCGACGATCACCCCGGCCGCTCGGTAGGTCGTCAGCAGGTCCGCCAGGTCCACAGTGGACATGTGGTAGACCAGCGACCCCGCCTCCGCCAGCGCGAGGTCCTGCAGGTCGTCGATGAGTCGTTGCTGCAACAGGGCTTCCTCGTACAACGACCGGTACAGCTCGTCGTCGGCCGGGAGCACCCCGTCGCGCACCCCCTCGATGTACCCGCGGATGTTCGCGAGCGGGGTGCGCAGCTCGTGCGCGATGTCGGCGATCATGTTGTGCTGCTGCTCCCGGCTGCGCTGCAACGACTCCGCCATCGCGTTGAACGCGCGCGTGAGCTCCACCAGGTCGCCCTTCTCCGGCACCCGTCCGGACAGGTCACCGGCCCCGAACCGCCGCGCGGACGTGACCAGCGCGCTGATCGGCCGCAACGCTCCGCGGCTGATCAGCAACGACACCACGAGCGCGAGCAACGCCACGAGTCCGGTGCTCAGCAGGATCGGCAGCAGCGACACCTTCGCCTGCTGCGGCTGGTTGATCGCTCCCGCCTGCACCAGCACGGGTGGGGGCATGAGGGTGGCGAGTTTGGCCGCGAACTCCCGCTGCACGCACCCCTTGTCGAAGGCGCACCGCACCGCGATGGTGGACTCGGCGTAGCCCAGGACCGGGAGGCACAGCTGCGGCACGGCGTTCTCCGTGTAGAAGCTGGGCATGCCGTCGTTGCGCGACAGGACCTGCACCCGCACCCCCTGGGCCTGCATGCACCTCCCCAGCGCCAGGTCGATCTCGTACCTGTTGAGCGCCTTGGTCGCCTCGAACTCGGTGACGAACGTGCTCTCCGGCCGCGTCTGCACCGCGACCGACTGCCGGGGCGACGTGCCGGGCTGGGTGTCGGCGAGCACCGTGCCGTCCGTCAGCACCACCCGCACCCGCTGGCCAAGTCGCTGCGCGAGCGCGGGCAGCACGGTCCCGACGTCATCCCACGACCCGCGCAACAGCCCGTGCAGCTTGATCTCCTGCGCCACGTCGTCGAGTTCCTGCCAGGCCACCTCGACGGACTTCTCGACCTGCCGGGTGGTCTCGCGCAACGTCAGCCAGGCCGTCGCCGCCACCGCCGCCACGACCGTGACGACGACCAGGGCGGCGATCTTGAGCGCGAACCGGCTCATCCGGCGAACTTGTAGCCGCGGCCGGGCACGGTCAGCACGTACTTCGGTGCCGCCGGGTCGGGTTCGATCTTGCGCCGCAGGTTCATCACGTGCGCGTCCACCGTCCGCTCCTGCACGTTGTGGTCGAACCCGAACGTCTCCTGCAGCAGCTGGCCCCGCGAGAACGCCTTGCCCGGCGCGGACGCCAGCACCCGCAGCAGCTCGAACTCCTTCGCGGTCAGCGCCACCAGCTCACCGCCGATCCGCACCTCGAACCGGTCGGCGTCGATCTCCACGTCGAGCGCGCGGATCGGCCCGCTGACCTCCGGCGCACCCGAGCGCCGCAGCAACGCCCGCACCCGCGCCACCAGCTCGCGAGGGCTGTAGGGCTTCACGACGTAGTCGTCGGCGCCGAGGTCGAGCCCCAGCAGCAGGTCCGCCTCGGTCGAACGGGCGGTCAGCATCAGGATCGGGACCTGCGACTCGGCCCGCAGCACCCGGCACACGTCCAGGCCGTCGACCTCGGGCATCATCACGTCGAGCACCACCAGGTCCGGCGTGCGGGCCCGCGCCAGGTCGATCGCCGCCCTGCCGTCGCGCGCCACCAGCACGCTGTGGCCCTCGTGCTCCAGATAGGCCCTGATCAGGTGCGACTGCTTCGGATCGTCCTCGGCGACGAGGATGCGCGCGCTCACGCGTTCCATACTGCGCGACGGCCGTGAAGGAACGATGAAGGCGCGGTCTGGGCGTCGTGAATTCGCTCGTTCGAACGGCGCCCTGACCGGCTCTTCGTCGTTTCTTCATCGCGGTCGGCCTTGCATCGGCGGCCATGAAGCGCTGGATTCCACTCGTGCTCCTGCTCACCGCGTGCCAGGCCCCCGCACCCCTGGCGGCCGAACCCGTCCCGGTGCCCGCCGAGGCACCGGCGGCACCGGCGGCACCGGCCGCACCGTCCAAGGTGGCCGAGAAGAAGTGGCAGCCCAACCCCGACCACGTGTCCGTGCAGTTCGCCGGCGAGTACACGTGGGCGTTGCGGGGCAACGGGATCGTGCTCGTCGGCGGCCAGGACATCCGCACGTTCACCGAGTCGATGATCAAGGCGTGGCTGGCGCTCGACCTGATCACGGCGAAGAACTCGGTGGTGTCCGACGCGGACACGGCGGCGATGGCGAAGATGATCCGCGAGAGCGACGACAAGATCGCGCAGCGGTTCTACCTCAACCTCGGCGGCGACGCCTCGGTGCGGCGGATGATCAGCACGTGCGGCCTGCTGGAGACCGCCATCACCCCGAACTGGTGGTCGAAGACCAAGGTCTCGGCGAACGACGCGGCGAGAATCGGGCAGTGCCTGGAGATCGGCCCGGGGATCAGTCCTGAGTGGAGGGAGAAGCTGCTCGCGATGATGCGCGACATCTCCCCGGACGGCCGGTTCGGCATCCCGCAGGCACCCGCGTTGCAGGGCAAGCCGCTCGCCGTCAAGAACGGCTGGACCCAGCACGACGACACGTGGACCGTCACCTGCCTGGCGCTCTGGGACGGCTGGTCGCTCGCGGTGCTGACGCGGGTGCGCAGCACCGACCACCTCGCGGGCGCCCAGGTCTGCACGACCGTCGCCCAGCAGCTCTTCTCAGACGCTCCGAAGAACTGAGACGACGATGCCGAGGATCACGGCCTTGTCGCCGTCGATCACCGGGTACGCCTCGTTGCGCGGCTCCAGGTACACGTGGCCGCCCCGGCGCTGGTACACCTTCACCGTCGCCTCTTCCTCGATCATGGCGGCGACGATCTGGCCGTTGTACGCCTCGTGCGTCTGCCGCACCACGACCGTGTCGCCGTCGCAGATCGCGGCGTCGATCATCGAGTCACCGCGCACGCGCAACGCGAACACGTTGCTGCCGCGCCCGACCAGCCCGCGCGGCAGGTTCAGCACCTCGTCGACGTGCTCGATGGCGGAGATCGGCGAACCGGCGGCGATGTCACCGACGACCGGCACCGAGATCGAGTCCTCCGACGGCATGCCCGGCACGACCGGTGTGCCGCTGAGGAACACCCGCACGTCCATCGGCCGCGTCACCGAACCGCCGCGCTTGAGGAAACCCTTGTCCTCCAACGCCGCCAGGTGCTTCGACACGCTGGACGACGACTTGAGCCCGACGGCCTCGCCGATCTCACGGGTGCTGGGGGAGTAGCCGTGCTCGACGACCCAGTCGCGGATGGCGACGAGGATCATCTGCTGGCGTTCCGGCAGCACCGTCGTGTCGAGTTCGAGATCGTCGTAGGCGGTCATCCGGCGATAGTAGTAATCCGGTTGCCAAACACGATCGGGTGGTCGTTCGATCATGCTCATGACCTCTCTCTGGGTAGGAGACCTCGTCCGGCTGCGCGGCGTCGAACCCGAGGACTGGGAACCGTTGCACGCCTTCGACGCCAACACGCACGACGCGCGCAGGGCCGGGCGGATCCTGCCGCCCCGCTCCGCTGCGGGACAACGGGAATGGGCGCAGAAACTCGCGCTGAAGGAATCCGAGAACGACAGGATGATGCTCACCATCGAGTCGCTGGCCGACCGGGCGCCGGTGGGCCTGATCTCGACCGCCATGGCCGACTACCACGCGGGCCGGTTCCAGTACGGGATCACGATCGGGAACCAGCACCAGGGCCGCGGCTACGGCACGGAGTCCGTGCGGCTGTTGCTCGGCTACATGTTCGGGGAACGCAGGTTCCACAAGTGCGAGTCGGGTGTGTGGGCGTTCAACGACGCCTCGATCGCGTTGCACCGCAAGCTCGGCTACACGGAGGAGGGCAGGCTGCGCGACCACGAGTTCTTCGCCGGGCGGCACCACGACATGGTGATGTTCGGGATGCTGGCCGCGGAGTTCGCGGACCGGCACCCGTTCCCGCGCGAGATCTGACCGCCTGGCCCACGATGTGGCGGTGGGCACACGGCGGGAACGCTCCGGGGGCCTGCGTCCAGGTAGGTCTGTGCGAACCGAGGTGGCGCCCGTGGCGCTGACACCAGAAGTGGCGCCGGCCGTGCTGGACGAGGCCGCGCTGCTGGAGCTGTACGAAACGACGGCCGAGCGGCTGCACCGCTACGTGGCCAGGCGGGTCGGTCCCGACACCGCGCAGGACGTGGTCTCCGAGGCGTTCCTGGTGCTGTGGGACCAGCGCGCCGGGCAGCCGTACGCCGCCGACGCGGTGCGGGCGTGGCTCTACGGCGTGGCGACGAACCTGCTGCGCGGTCACGTCCGCGCCGAGGAGCGCAAGCTGCGGGCGTGGAGCAAGGAGCACGCGGCGCGCACCGACGTGGCCGACATCGGCGACCAGGTGAGTGCCGCCGCGGACGCCGACGTCCTCGCCGGACCGCTCACCGCATGGCTCGCCGAGCTGCGGATCGAGGAACGCGAGGTGCTGCTGCTGCACGCGTGGGCGGATTTCACGCCCGCCGAGATCGCCGTGGCGCTCGACGTCCCGATGGCCACCGTGCGGACCCGTCTGCACCGCGGCCGCGCCCGGCTGCGCACCCGTCTCGCCGCGACCGCCCACGACTTCACCGAGGACAGCCATGTCTGATCAGCCAGAGACCCTCGACCGCGTGCTCGACGCCACCCTCGCGAAGGCCGGTGACGAACCTGTCCGGTTCGACGTCGCCGCCGGCAAGGCCGCCCTGGCCACCGCGCTCAAGACCCGCGCGGTGGCGCCGCCGAAGAAGAGGAACAAGGTCCGGTGGCTCGCCGCCGCGGCCGCCGTCACCGTGCTGACCGGCACGGGCCTCGCCGCCTCGACCGTCGACCTCACCGGCACCGGCGGCAACTCCGCCACCGCCGCCGAAGAGCTGATCAAGGCCGCCGACCTCGCCTCCCGCGTGGTCGACCGGCCGCTCGCTCCCGGTCAGTTCCGCTACGTGCGCACCCGGTACGAGGGCATCACCTCGGCGGAGGGCGCGAAGGCGTGGTCCACGGACATGACCAACGAGGAGTGGATCCCGGCGAACCGGAACGACGAGTGGTTGCTGCGGGCGACCGTCCAGCCGTCGAAGTGGGTGGCGGGCCACGAGGGCACGGGTGAGCCGGAGTCGGGCTCGGCGTTCAAGAACGGCGAGGAGTTCCGCGGCGCCTGCGGCAAGTACTCCTACATGGCGGAGGGGCAGCCGGACAGGTGCACGGCAGGGGACTTCCACAACCCCACGCCGGAGTTCATCGCCTCGCTGCCGAAGGACCCGAAGGCGCTGCTGGAGAGGCTGAACGCGGGCGGTGGTCCCGAGGGCCGCGCGCTGCAGCAGGCCCGCGAGGCGTTGCAGTCCGGCCAGTTCCCGGCCGAGGTGCGCGCGAACATCTTCCGCGCGCTGGCGTTGCTGCCCGGCCTGGTCGTGACCGAGCAGCGGGCGAACCTCGACGGCAAGCAGGGCGTCGCGCTCGGCGTCCAGATCGTGTCCGAGTTCACCGAGATCATCATCGACCCGGAGAACGGTGACTACATCGGCGGCCGCGAGACCATCGCCGAGGACCTGCCCGACGACCAGGGCGGCCTCGACAAGGGCACCGTCCGCCAGTCCTCGTCGGTGACCACGAGGATCGTGGACTCGCAGGGCGGGAAGTAGCTTCCACCCGCGTTCGGGGCGCGGGAGGAACAGGCGACTCGGGAGTTGCGCGTCCTCGGGGGGACGGGCGACTCCCGAGTCGCACCAGTAGTTTGATCAGGTGCCCAACTCAGCCGATCGAGGCCGCCGCACCCGTGAACAACTGATCGACGCCGCGGCTCAGCTCGTGGGCGAGGTCGGCTGGGGTGCGGTGACCACCCGGCTGGTCGCCGAACGGGCGGGGGTGAACCCGGCGCTCGTGCACTACCACTTCTCGTCGGTGTCCGACCTGCTCTCGACGGCCGCGCTGCAGTTCGCGACCCGGATCCTGGCCGAGTCGGCGGACGCGGTGCGGGCCGTGGCACCGGCCGAGGGCGTCGAGCGGATCTTCGCGGACCTGGCCCGCTTCACCGGCACCGACCCGGAGTCGTTGCTGCTGGCGGAGGCGTTCCTCGCGGCGCACCGGCTGCCGGCGCTGCGGGACGGCCTCTCGGCGCTGGTCGTGGACTTCCGGGCGCGGATCGCCGACTGGCTGCGAGCCGCCGGGGTGCCGGACGCGGACGCGGTGGCGTTGCTGCTCAGTGCGTCCATCGACGGGCTGGTCCTGCACCGGGCGCTGGACCCGTCAGTCGACTTCGGCGTGGTCGCGGGGCCGTTGCGGCGTCTCGTCGGAGGCTGACCAGCGCGGTTCGCCCCCGGCCTCGGCGAACGCGGTCAGCGCCTCGACCAGGCCGTGCCGCAGGTGCTCCGGCATGCGGGCGACGATCGTGCTGATCTCGGCGCGGCGGCGGGCCATCACCTGGCCCACCACCCGGCTGCCCTCGGCGCTCGCCACGACCACGACCTCGCGTTTCGTGGCGGGGTTCGGCTCGCGGTCGACCATGCCGGACGTGACCAGCCGGTCGATCATGCGCTTGGCTGTGGACGGGTTGACCTGGAGGAGGTCGGCGAGCGCGGTGAGGCTCATCGGGCCGCGTGACTCGAGCAGGACCACCATCCGGAACTGCGGCAGCGTGAGCGTCTCCTCGACGGCGGCGAGGGACCGCGCCGAGACGGCCACGAGCAGGCGGGACGCGGTGAGGACCGCGTCGGTCAGGTCGTCGACATCGCTCACCGGCCCAGTTCTACAGGGTGCGCGCCAGGTAACGAAACGATAAACATTGCACTGTGCAACGGTCGGGGCGCCGGGGTCTGTCCGTAACCCCCGGCATGCGCATACTCCTCGTCGCAGTGCTGACGCTGTTGGTGGGCGCGCAGCCCGCGTTCGCGCAGCCGAACTTCGGACCCGACTACGTGCAGACCCAGTTCGGACCCATGGGTCCCGCCGGGGTCGACCTGCTCCAGAAGGTGGCCCTCGCCGGGTTGTGGGAGGGGCCTGCCGGGCGGATGGGGCTCGAGAAGTCGTCGAACCCGAAGGTGCAGGAAGCCGGTCGGCACCTCATCGAGGGCCACGCCGACCTCGACCGCCGGACCGCCGAGCTCTCCAGGACCTTCGGGGTGCAGCTGCCCACGCAGCCCAACGAGGCGCAGCAGGGCTGGCTGAACGAGATGCAGGCCGCGCCCGCGCGCAGTCAGGAGTTCGACAAGGTCTTCGCGAACCGGCTGCGGGCCGCGCACGGCGTGGTCTACAAGTTCCTCGCCACCGTGCGCACCGGCACGCGCAACACCGCGATCCGCGACTACGCCAAGGTCTGCATGGACACCGTGCTCGACCACATGACGGTGCTCGAAGCCACCGGGATGGTCGACTTCAACGACACCGACGCGATCCCGCTCGCGCTCGTCGCGCAGCCGTCGTCGATCGCTCCTACGCCGTCTATTCCGCCGCTGCCGCAGGCGAACCAGCAGTACCAGCAGGCGCAGCCGCAGGACGAGGGGATACCGGACGGCGCGATCAGTCTGGGGGTGTTGGCGCTGGTCGTGGCCGGTTTGTGGTTCTGGACGAGCGGTCGGAGCAGTCGCAAGATGCATCCCTGAGGTTGGCCCGGTGCTAGATTGGGCATATGCCTAAGTCGAGTGCCCAACAGCGGGCGTTGATCGTCGGAGCGGGGATCGCCGGGCTCACGTCCGCCTGGTGGCTGGAGCGCGCGGGGTGGGACGTCCTCGTGGTGGAGCGGGCGCCGTCGTTCCGGGCGGGCGGCTTCATGATCGATTTCTTCGGGCCGGGTCACGAGGTGGCGCGGCGGATGGGCCTGCTGCCGGCGCTGGAACGGCGGCGGGCGCCGATCTCGTCGGTGACCAGCGTCGACTCGCGCGGGCGCAAGCGCGGCGAGATCTCGACGGCCGCGTACGAAGCCGTGGCGGACGGGGTGATCAGCCTGTTGCGCGGCGATCTGGCCGAGGTGATCCGGGACGACGTGCGGTCGCCGATCCGGTACGGCACCACGGTGTCCGCGATCGACGACGGCCGGGTGACGTTCTCCGACGGGACGGTCGACGAGTTCGACCTCGTCGTGGGGGCGGACGGGGTGCACTCGCGGGTGCGCGAGTTGGTGTTCGGGCCTGACGAGGAGTTCGTGCGGTTCCTCGGGCACCACGTGGCGGCGTTCTCGTTCCGGGACGAGGAGTTGAGCGCGCGGATCGGGTACCGGTACCAGATGCTGACCGTGCCGCACCGGATGATCGGCTGCTACGCCGTGCGGGACGGGTCGATGGCGGCTTTGATGCTCTACCGCGCGGAGTCGCCCGCGCTGCCCGCCGATCCGGCGGCGGAGTTGCGGGCGCGCTTCGGCGACCTCGGGTGGGTCGCGCCCGACCTGCTTTCCGTGGTGCCGGGCGATGTCTACCTCGACGAAGCGTCCCAAGTGGACGTGCCGGTCTGGCATCGCGGCAAGGTCGTGCTCGTCGGGGACGCGGGTGGCGCGGTGTCGTTGTTCGCCGGGCACGGCGCGTCGCTCGCGATGACCGGCGCGCACGTGCTGGCGGAGGAGCTCACGGCCGGGTTCGACGGGGCGTTCGACCGATATCAGGCGCGGCTGAAGCCCGCGGTGGAGCACACCCAGGAGTTCGGGCGGCGGTTCATCGGCTGGATGGCGCCGGCGTCGGCGTGGCGGATCTCGGTGCGGGACCTGGCGTTCCGGCTCTCCGGGCTGCCCGTGGTGCGGAACCTGATCCGCGGTTCGGTCGCGCCGGACGTCGACGGCGTGCTCACACCTTCAGCACCCGCAGGCACAGCCGCCTGAGCACCTCGCGCAGTTCGTCGTCGCTCAGGTGGGGGAACGCGGCGATCACCGGGCCGACGTCGCTCACCGCGAACCACGCGGCCCGCTGGTCGTCGGTCGGGTCCGGGCCGTAGATCAGCTCGATGGCCTGGCCGGAGAGCCGCGCCAGTTCGGCGTTGATCCGCTCGTTGCGGCGCACGCTCGGGTCGGTCTGGCCGAGCGGGGACAGTGCCCTGTTGCCGATCACCTGGTCCACGAACCCGTCGACGAGGTGTTCGGTGCGCGCCCGCTTGCCCCTGATCTTCGCGGCGTCCGCGATGAGGACCTCGAAGAACGCGATGTTGTTGTCCAGCAACGCTTCCAGGATCGCGGACTTGGTCTTGAAGTAGTAGTAGACGTTTGCCTTCGTCACGTCCATCTCGTCCGCGATCGTCTGCAGCGACGTCGCGTCGTACCCGTGGGAGGCGAACAGCTTCCGCGCCGTGACGAGGATCGTCGCACGGGTGCGTTCGGCTTGCGCGGCGCGAGTCATGCGGCGATGGTACAGTCAGTTTCGTTAGCCGAACGGCTAACGAAGTCTTGGAGGAGTCATGACCGTCCTGGTGACCGGTGGCACGGGGTTCGTGGCCGGCTGGACCATCGCCGCGTTGCTGGAGCAGGGGTACGAGGTGCGCACGACCACGCGGGGCCGGCGTCCGGCCGTGCCCGGGAAGTACGAGGTCGTGAAGGCCGACCTGATGTCCGACGAGGGCTGGGCCGAGGCCATGGAGGGCGTCCAGTACGTCCTGCACGTGGCGTCGCCCATGACCGGGGGCGACGACCTGATCGGGCCCGCGCGGGAGGGCACGTTGCGCGTGCTGCGGTTTGCGGTGGCGGCCGGGGTGGAGCGGGTGGTGATGACGTCGTCGTGTGCTGCGGCGACTCCGCCCGAAGGCGCGACCGGGTCGTTCGACGAGACGGTGTGGACGGACCCGTCCGGAGTGAAGATCGACGAGTACCGCCGGTCGAAGCTGCTGGCCGAGCAGGCGGCGTGGGAGTTCATGCGCGGCAAGAAGACCTCGTTCGCGACGGTGCTGCCCGGCGCGGTGTTCGGGCCGATCCAGACGCGCGACAACATGGGGTCGGTGCGGGTGATCGAACGGGTCATGGGCGGCATGCCGGGCGTGCCGCGGATCGGGCTCAACATCGTCGACGTCCGCGACGTCGCCGATCTGCACATCCGCGCGATGACGGCGCCGGACGCGGCGGGGGAGAGGTTCATCGCGGTCAGCGGGTTCATGTGGATGTCCGAGGTGGCGCGCACGCTCGACGCGCCGTCACGGGAGATGCCGAACTTCGTGGTGCGCGCGGCTTCGGTGGTGGCCAAGGACATGCGGCCCTTGGTGCCCATGCTCGGCCGCAACTACACGTACTCGCACGACAAGGCGTCGTCGATGCTCGGCTGGGCACCGCGCCCGGCCCGCGACACCGTGCTGGAGTGCGCGGCGAGCCTGCGCTAACGGGCGTCGTAGGCCTCGCGGTGGGTGAGCACCTCGGCGATGTGCTCCTCGGCCCAGCGGCACAACGCGAACAGCGGGTCGTAGAGCGTGCGCCCGAGCGCGGTCAGTTCGTACTCGACCCGCGGCGGCACCTCGGCGTGCACGTGCCGGGTGATGAGGCCGTCCCGTTCGAGGTCCCGCAACGTCTCGGTGAGCACCTTGCCGCTGATGCCGTCGAGTTGAACCTTGAGGTCGCCGAACCTCGTGCGGCCGTTGCCCAGCACCGAGACGACCATGGCCGTCCACTTGTTCGCGATGCGCGCCAGGCTCGTGCGGGACGGGCACGTGGCCGCGAGCACGCTGAAGTCCGGCATCGTCTGTGACATGGCGCACTTCCGTCCATTAGTTACGTTGAGGTAATTGGTTACTTTTGGTGAGCATAGGGCAACCCCAACGAATTGGAGAAACCCCATGACCACCCCGCTCGCCGTCGTCACCACCTACTTCGAGGCGCTCGAGTCCGGTGACTTCGCCACCGTCGCCGCCCAGTTCGCCGACGACGTCGTGTGGCACCAGCCCGGCGACAACCGGTTCTCGGGTGTCCACCGCAGCAGTGCCGCCGTCGGCGCCATGATCGGCGGGATGATGGAGGTGTCCGAGGGCACCTTCTCGTTGAAGCGCAACGCTCCGCTGATGCTCAACGGCGACACCGTGGCCGCGCCGGTGCACTGGACGGCCAAGCGGTCCGGCGCCGAGATGGACGGCGTCGGCGTCGACCTGATGCGCGTCGCCGACGGCAAGGTCGTCGAGGTGTGGCTGTTCACCGCCGACCCCGCCGAGGAGGACGCGTTCTGGGGTCAGGGATGAATTCGGCGCGTCTCGCCACCCGAACGGGCTAGATCACGACACACTGTGCGTCGTGGAACGGGATCGCAGGTGGGCGGACAAGGGTGAGGCCATCGGGCACGGCGTGAGCTGGCTCGCCCGGTGGAGTCTGCGGGCGGCACTGGCCGCCCTCGGCTTCTGGATGGTCTTCTGGCTGGTCGGGCAGCTGTGGGTGGTCGTCATGCCCGTGCTGCTCGGCCTGCTGATCACCACCGTGCTGTGGCCTCCGGCGCGGTGGATGATGTCGAAGGGCCTCAACTCGGCGCTGGCGGCCACGATCGTGCTGATCGTCGGCCTCGGTGTGCTGGGCGGCGTGATCGCGGCGATCTCGTCGTCGATCGCCTCCGGTGTGCCGGAGATCGCGCAGAGCGCGCAGAAGGCCGTCACGCAGCTGCAGGACTGGGCCTCCGGGCCGCCGTTCAACCTGAAGGGCAGCGACCTCGACCGGCTCATCTCGCAGGGCGTCGACCAGATCAAGTCGAGCATCGGCTCCATCGCGGGCGGCCTGCTGACCGGCGCCGGTGCCGTCACGTCCGGCGTGGTGACCGGCCTGGTGGCGCTGCTGCTGGCGTTCTTCTTCGTGAAGGACGGCGTGCGCTTCACGCCGTGGCTGCGCGGCCTGATCGGCGAGCGCGCGGGCGGGCACGTCACCACCGTGCTGGAGCGCATCTGGGTCACGCTCGGCAGCTTCATCCGCAGTCAGGCGATCGTCTCGTTGATCGACGCCGTCTTCATCGGCGCCGGTCTGCTCATCCTCGGCGTGCCGCTGGCGGTGCCGTTGGCCGCGCTGACGTTCCTCGGCGGCTTCATCCCGATCATCGGTGCGTTCATCGCGGGTGCGTTGGCGGTGCTCGTGGCGCTGGTGAGCAACGGCCTGACCACGGCCATCATCATGCTGGTGATCGTCATCGTGGTGCAGCAGGTCGAGGGCAACGTCCTGCAGCCCATCCTGCAGTCCCGCAGCCTGCGCCTGCACGCCGCCGTGGTGTTGCTGGTCGTCACCGCGGGTACCTCTCTGTACGGCATCGCGGGGGCGTTCTTCTCGGTTCCGGTGGCCGCGGCGGTGGCTGTGGTGATGCGCTACCTGGGCGAAGTGATCGAAGCCCGCTCCGTAATAGTTACGTCACAACCTGACGGGGATGAACCGGGGGAGACCGAACGTTCTCCTGAGTGAAGACCTGAGAAGAGGGAGTGACACTGTGACGGAGAAGGCAGTTCTCGCGGGCGGCTGTTTCTGGGGCATGCAGGACCTGTTCCGCCGCCACCCCGGCGTCGTCTCCACCCGCGTCGGTTACACCGGCGACTCCAGCACGCCTAACGCGACCTACCGCAACCACGGCAACCACGCCGAGGCGATCGAGATCGTGTTCGACCCGGCCCAGCTCAGCTACGGGCAGATCCTGGGATTCTTCTTCCAGATCCACGACCCGTCGACTCGCAACCGGCAGGGCAACGACATCGGGGCCAGCTACCGGTCGGCGATCTTCTACGTGGACGACGCGCAGAAGAAGGTGGCCGAGGAGACGATCGCTGCTGTCGACGCTTCCGGGAAGTGGCCTGGGAAGGTTGTCACCGAGGTTGTGCAGGAGGGTGACTTCTGGGAGGCCGAGCCGGAGCACCAGGATTATCTGGAGCGGTACCCCAACGGGTACACCTGCCACTACGTGAGGCCGGAATGGCAGCTCGGCGAGAGGTAGAGATCGTCGGGTTGCTGGCTTCTGAGGTGCATGCGTTCGAGGGTCGTCCGGTGGACGGCCCTCGAGCCGGTTCTGGGGGTGGTTCCCGGGACTGCGTTGAGGTTCGGGCTCGGTTGGGGATCGTGGGGGATCGGTACTTCAACCAGGCTGCTCATCGGAATGCTGCGGTTACGTTCATCTCGGCTGAGTCTGTTGAGCCTTGGGGTGTGGATCCGCTTTTGGCTCGGCGGAATGTGGTTGTTCGCGGGTTTGATGTGGACTCGTTGGAGCGTGGGGCCGTGTTCAGTTTGGATTCTGGGGACGGGCCGGTGCGGTTTGAGGTTGGGCGGGCGGCTCATCCCTGTGCGTGGATGGATGTCGTGATCGCGCCTGGGGCGTTCAAGGGGTTGCGGGGGCGTGGAGGGATTCGGTGTGTGCCGCTGGATTCCGGGGTGTTGAGGGTTGGGCCTGCGGGTCTGGTTGCGTAGGCCGGTTCCTGTTGGGGCGGGGGTTGGTTGCGTTTTGTTGGTTGGGCTGCGGTTGCGAGGGTGGTCCATCAGGCAGTGACGTTTGAAGTGGGTTGCGATTGGGGCTTGACCTTGAGCCTCTAGCTGGATGCATTCGCGGCCTCAAAAGCCGGGGATAGAAGCTCCCCGGCCGGACCGGACAGGTTGGCATCCAGCCCCTCAAGGTCAAGCCCCAATCGCCAAGAACGGCGTAACCGGCTCTCAACCTGGCATCAGCCCGTTCGGGCTCGCCTTCGGCTTCGCGCACCAGGCCTCGTAGGTGGTTGGCCTGCGTTTGCGGCTGTCCGGTTGCGTGCTCGCGCCGGGCCAAGACGGTGGTCGGCTTGCGTTCGCGACTGCGGGTGCGTGCGCCCATGCACGTCTGCTGCCTGCCTGGCTGGGGCGGTGCGTACCGGGAAATCCACTGTGGTCATAGTGAGCGCATGAAGTGGTTGCGCCGCAAGCCAACGATCATCGTGGCGGTTAGCCTCGCCTTAGTGGTGGGCGCCGCAGCGTCCCTGTGGAACATCGGCAGCTCCCGCACCTACCAGTTCTTCGGCAACCTGGTCGATCGGGTCGAGACGAACGACAAGATCGTGGCGCTCACCTTTGACGACGGGCCCGACCCCGCCGGTGCCGAGCAGGTCCTGGACCTGTTGGAGGCGGAGGAGATTCCGGCGACGTTCTTCCTGATGGGTCGCGACCTGGCTGCGCATCCCGAGCTCGGGAAGAAGATCGCTGAGGCGGGGCACGAGATCGGCAACCACACTTACAACCACCAGCGCATGATCGGGGTGAGTGCGGAGACGGTGGCGCGCGAGGTCGAGGACACCGACGCGGAGATTCGGAAGACCGGGTACAGCGGAGACATCCACTTCAGGCCGCCCAACGGCAAGAAGTTGTTCGAGTTGCCGCGGTATTTGGAGAAGCACGACCGGACGACGGTCATGTGGGACGTGGAGCCGGACTCCGCGGGGTCGCCGAGTGCTCAGGAGATCGCACAGCAGACGCTGCGCGAGGTGAAGCCCGGGTCGATCATCCTGCTGCACCCCATGTACGGGGCGCGGGAGCAGACTCGGCAGGCCCTCAAGCCGGTCATCGTTGGCCTTAAGGAGCGCGGGTACCGGTTCTTGACGGTGTCCGCGCTCCTTGCCGGGCGTTAGATCAGGTCGGCCAGTTCCACTCGGCGCAGGAACTCGCTGCGGACTCGGTCGGCCACCGCGTTGACGACTTCCGCGCCGTCCTCGGACGGGTCGACGTGCACTCGGAACGGGGGCTTGGTGGCGTTGACGACGTTCACGATGGCGTCGGCCACTGCGCCTACGTCTGCCCACGACGGCTCCAGTTCGGCCAGGCGGCCTCCTACCTGGTCCATGAGGCCTGGGTAGAACTCCTCGTACTCGGCTGCCCTTGAGGTGTCCGCCGGGGTGCCGCTGTGCGCGAAGTGGTTGGTGCCGTGGGTGAAGGCGCCGGGGACGACGATGGTGGTCTCGATGCCGAACCTCAGGAGTTCGGCTCGGTAGGAGACGGCCACGGCGTCCATGGCTGCCTTGGCCGCGAAGTACGGGGCCAGGTAAGGAGGAGTGCCGCCGCGCGTTGAGCTGGAGCCCACCCAGACGACGTGGCCCGCGTGTTGGCCGCGGAGGTGGGGGAGGGCCGCGCGGTTGACTCGTTGGGTGCCCAGGACGTTGACGTCGTAGAGGTCGGCGTACTGCTCCGGGGTGAAGGCCTCGGCCGGGCCGGTGACCATGTGGCCCGCGTTGTGGATCACCACGTCGAGCTTGCCCTGTTCGAGGATGATCGTGCCGATGGCCGCGTCGGCGGACTCCTGGGACTGGACGTCGAGTTCTACGGCGTGCACGTCGGCTTTGTTGTCCGTGCCGAACGTCTTGAGGTCGGTGACCGCGGTGGCGTTGCGGCCCTTGGTGTCGCGCATGCCCGCGTAGACGGTGTGGCCCGCCAGGGCCAGTTTGCGGACCGCCAGTGCTCCGAAGCCGCTGGACGCTCCCGTTACGACGATGACCTTGCCCATCAGATGATGCCTCCGTTCGCACGAATGGTCTGGCCGTTGACCCAGCGGGCCGGGCCGGCCAGGAAGGAGATGACCTCGGCGATGTCGTCGCCCTGGCCGAGGCGCTCGAGCGGCGGCTGCTTCGCGAGGGTGTCGATCGTGGCCTGGTCCTTGCCGTTCAGGAACAGGTCGGTGGCCGTGGGGCCGGGGGCGACGGTGTTCACGGTGATGTCGCGGCCGCGCAGTTCGCGGGCGAGGATCAGGGTGAGCGCTTCGACGCCGCCCTTCGACATCGCGTAGGCGCCGTACTGCGGGAAGCGCAGGCCCACGACCGACGACGAGATGTTGATGATCGCGCCGCCGTTGCGGAGCCGGCGGGCCGCCTGCTGGCCGATGATGAACGTGCCGCGGGCGTTGGTGCGCATGATCTTGTCGAACGTGTCGAGGTCCATGTCCGCGACGGTGCCGAGCGGCATGATGCCGGCCGAGTTCACGACGACGTCCACGCCGCCGAAGGTGTCCTCGGCGAGCTGGAACGCGGCGGCCATGGCGTCCTCGTCGCCGACGTCACCCTGCTGGGCGACGGCCTGGCCACCGTTTGCCCTGATGCCCTCGACGACCTCGTCGGCGGCGGTCTTGTTGCCGGCGTAGACGATGACGACGGCCTGTCCGTCGGCGGCGAGGCGCTCGGCGGCTGCCCGCCCGATGCCCCTGGAACCGCCGGTGACGATCGCAACGCGAGTCATGTCAAAGCTCCTAGCTGGTGTTTCCGGTGTTATGGGTCGAACAGTAGCACTGATATCGAATCAGCGCTACTGCTGATGTGTTATCGTCGTTACATGGACACGAGAGAGCGTCTGGTGAAGGCCGCGGCCGACCTGCTGATCGAGGGTGGCAAGGAAGCGGTCTCCACGCGCGCCGTGGCGGCCGCGGCAGGGGTGCAGGCGCCCACGCTGTACCGGCTGTTCGGTGACAAGGACGGGCTGCTCGACGCGGTGGCGGGCTACGGGTTCGCCGACTACCTGGCGTCGAAGCACGCGATGGGGGCCACCGGCGACCCGGTGGGCGACCTGAAGCGGGGCATGGAACTGCACATCGGCTTCGGTCTCGCGATGCCGGCGTTCTACCTGCTGATGTACGGGGAGCCGCGCAAGCGCGAGGCGCGACTGGAGGCGGACGCGATGCTGCGCGAGATCATCAGCCGCATCGCGTCGGCGGGCCGGTTGGCGGTCCCCGTCGAGCAGGCGGCGCAGTTCGTGCACGCGGCCGGCATGGGGGTCGTGCTGGCGCTGATCGCGACGCCGGAGGCGGAACGGGACCTGAGCCTGATCGCGTTCACGCAGGAGAAGGTGATCGGGGCGATCACGACGGACGCCGCGCCGGAGGAGTCGACGGACATCCCGAGCCGGGCGATCGCGTTGCGGACGGCGATGCAGGAGGACCCGCCCCAGATGCTGTCGCCAGCGGAGCGGGTCCTCTTGGCCGAGTGGCTCGACCGGGTTGCGAAATGACCTGGTGTCGCGTCAGCCAGCCTTCGCCGCGTTTTCGACGCTCAGCAGGCCGCCTCGCGGCACCGGCCCCGCGCCCCGGTACAACCAGTACAGGGACGCGGGGCCGGCACCACGATGCGACCGTCTGAACGCCGAATCCGGGGCAAAGGCTGACTGACGCGGCACTAAGCGTTCGGGTCGAACGGGATGCCCGCCGGCTTCGAGATGCTCAGGTTGTAGTTGAACGCGCTGTCCTTGATCGCCAGGGACGCGCTGCCGAAGTTCGCGTTCACGAGCTTGTCGCGCACCCCGGCCGGGAAGCGATCCCAGCTGACCAGGTCGGGGTACTGGTAGACCCCGTAGTGGTTCTCCGCCTGCTCGTTGTAGTTCGCGAGCCGGAAGCAGTGCGTGCTGGCGCCGTCCTTGTGGTAGATGATCTTCGGGTGGGTGCCTTCCCACTGCACGTTCGCGCGCGGGTGCACCTTGTACTTGCCGTGCTCCGACGTCGCCACGTACTGCGCCACGTCGTTCTGCACCCACACGACCACGTGCTCGATGTCGTGGCGGTGGCCGCAGCAGTCCAGGAACGGAACGGCCTGGTCCTTCTCGAAGTACAGGTCGTACAGGTAGGCGCACCAGCCGTTGTTGCACTTGGAACGGCTGTACGAGTTGGTGTTGTCCAGGTCTGCCCTGTCGTGGCAGTCGCCGTAGAGCTGGCCCGAGTTCTTCAGGCCGGGCGCGATGTCACCGTTGGGCGAGATCGCCGGCGTGGGGTAGCAGCCGTCGCCGTCGTAGTCGAACGCCGGCTGCCACTTGCCGTCGGCCTCCTCGTAGTTGGCGGGGATGGCCTGGGGCGGGGCGGCGAACGCGACACCGGGGACCAGTGCTGTCAGCAGCAGGGCGCCGGCGAGCGCGGACAGGAACTTCTTCCTCAACAGAGGCCTCCGGGGATGCAGGGGTAACTAAAGAGGCTTGCGAGGCAGACGGTGGTATATGAACCGCCTTCACGTCTAGGTGCTTCGCCAAATCTTTGCCGTACCGGGAAATTCACAGCCCTGGAACGGAATCGATCACGTCCCAGGGCTGCTCACCGCGTTACCGCAGGTCGGCGCGCACCCGGTTGGCCGCCGCGACCAGGTTGCGCAACGCGGGCTCCACTTCGGCGTAACCGCGCGTCTTCAGGCCGCAGTCGGGGTTGATCCACAAACGTTCACCTGGCACCGCCCGCACCGCCTCGGTGATCAGCGCGACGACGTCGTCCTCGGTCGGCACCAGCGGCGAGTGGATGTCGTAGACGCCGGGACCGATGCCGCGCGGGAAGTCCAGGCCCTCCAGGATCTCCATCTTGGACCGGGCCGCCTCGATCGTCGTGACGTCGGCGTCGAGGTCGGAGATCGCGCCGATCACCTCGCCGAACTCCGAGTAGCACAGGTGCGTGTGGACCTGCGTGCCCGTCGTCGCGCCCGAGGTGGCGAGCCGGAACGCGCCGACCGACCACTCCAGGTAGGCCGCCTGGTCCTTCTCCCGCAATGGAAGCAGCTCGCGCAACGCCGGTTCGTCGACCTGGATGATGCCGATCCCGGCGGCCTCCAGGTCGCGGATCTCGTCCCGCAACGCCAGCGCCACCTGGGCCGCGGTGTCGGCGAGCGGCTGGTCGTCGCGCACGAACGACCACGCGAGGATCGTGACCGGCCCGGTCAGCATGCCCTTGACCGGCTTGGCCGTGAGCGACTGCGCGTAGGTGCTCCACGCGACCGTCATCGGGGCCGGGCGCGAGACGTCGCCGTGGATGATCGGCGGCCGCACGCACCGCGACCCGTAGGACTGCACCCACCCGAACTCCGTGCCGGCGAAGCCTTCGAGGTGTTCGGCGAAGTACTGGACCATGTCGTTGCGCTCGGGTTCGCCGTGCACCAGCACGTCCAGGCCGATGCTCTCCTGCAGGTCGATCACGCGCGCGATCTCGTCCCGCATCCGCTGCCCGTACTCGTCCTCGGTGATCTCGGCCCTGCGGACGGCGGCGCGGGCCTTGCGGATGTCGCCGGTCTGCGGGAACGAGCCGATCGTCGTGGTCGCGAGTGGCGGCAGGCCGAGGCGTTCCTGTTGGGCGGCAGCACGTTCCTGGTACGGCGCGCGGGTGCGGTGCTCGGGCTTGAGTGCCTCGATGCGCGCCCGGACGTGGTCGTCCCGGCGCGGGCTCGGCAGGTCGCGCGTCGCCTCGTCGGCCCACGCTCCGTCGGCGCCGGTGCGCAAAGCGTTGCCCAGCACCACGATCTCGCGGACCTTCTGCCGGGCGAACGCCAGCCGCGCCTGCACGTCCGGGGCGAGCGTCTCGGCGTCGAGGTCGTACGGCACGTGCAGCAGCGTTGACGACGACGAGACGACGACTTCGCGCGCGGAACCCAGCAGCGACGCGGCTTTCGCGAGGGCGGCGTGCAGGTCGGTGCGCCAGACGTTGCGGCCGTCGACCAGGCCCGCGACGAGGATCTTGTCGCGCATCGCGGGGATCGTGACCGACGTGTCCGGCGCGCTGACGAGGTCGACGCCGATCGCCTCGACCTGCGACTCGGCGAGGACTCCGAACGCCTCGCCGAGGTCGCCGTAGTAGCCGGTGACGAGCAGCTTCGGCCGTCCGGGCAGGCCACCCAACGTCCGGTAGGCACGCCGCAGGGCGTCCAGTTCGGCGGGGGAGCGGTCGGCGGCGAACGCCGGTTCGTCGATCTGCACCCACTCGACGCCCTCGACGCGCAGCCTGCCGAGCAGTTCGACGTAGGCCTCGACCAGGTTGTCGAGCAACGCGATCGGCTCGAAGCCGGGGACCGTGCTCTTGGCCAGCAGCAGGTAGGTGACCGGGCCGAGCAGCACCGGCCTGGTCGTGACGCCGAGGTCGAGCGCCTCGCGGTACTCGGCGATCGGCTTGTCGCCCGCCAGCCGGAACTCGGTGTCCGGGCCCAGTTCCGGCACCAGGTAGTGGTAGTTGGTGTCGAACCACTTGGTCAGTTCGAGGGCGGCGGCGCCGTCACGGCCTCGTGCGGCGGCGAAGTAGGTGTCCAGTTCGGACAGTCCGAGGTCGCGGAAGCGTTGCGGGACGGCGCCGAACAGCTGGGTGGTGTCGAGCACCTGGTCGTAGAACGAGAACGTGTTCGACGGGATCGAGTCCAGTTCGGACAGTTCGGCCCAGGTGCCGGCGCGGAGTTGCCGGGCGGTCTGCTGGAGGGCGGCTTCGTCGATCCTGCCCGCCCAGTACTGCTCAACGGCGCGCTTCAGTTCGCGCTTCGGGCCGATCCGGGGGTAGCCGAACACGGTGCTGCCGATGGTCACAGGCTCTCTCCTCGCGAGCGTGCGGAAGCACCGGAACTCCCGGAAAGCGCGAGGCAGCACGAAGCCTGCCCGTCAGCCCGCCCGAGAGGCTCCGGAGCAGCGCGCACCGGTCGGTGCGCGCACCTGCGGCAGGTCTTCGGACTCGTGGGCGCCGTGCGTTCGCCTACCGGCCGTCGCTTCCCAGGTCTCGTGGAGACCCAGTGCTTTCTTGACGGCTTTCGTTCCCACTCACCGCTGCGGGGCAGTCCCGGATTCGCACCGGGTTCCCTTTTGCTCCACCCGGAACGAGCCCAGGTGAACCGCTGGCGTGATCGAGACTAGCGGGCCGCGCCGAGCATGCCCAGCGCCATGGCGCCGTACTGGATGGTGAGATCGGTCAACTTCAGCGGCCCGTCCGGCGAGTACCACCGCGACACCCCGCTGCACATCTCCAGCAACGCGAGCCGCGCGACGCTCGGTTCGGTGACGTTCAGCCGTCCGGCCTGGACGCCGTCGACGATCGCGTCCTGCCAGATCTGCTCGTAGCGGTCGCGCAACGCCACGATCTCCGCGCGCCGATCGCCCGTCAGCGCCCGCATCTCGCCGTCGACGACCGCGGTCTCGCGCGGCTTCTCGGCGTGCGCCTGGACGTGCATCTCGACCAGCGCGACGAGCCGGTCCGTCTCGTTCGCTGCTCGTGCGGCGATGGCCTCGGCCTGGGTGATCAGCTCGGTGAGGCTGGTGCGCATGATGCTGACCAGCAGGTCTTCCTTCGTACCCATGTAGTGGTAGAGCGTCGCGGACGAGAGCCCGGCGGCCTGCGCGAGGTCGCGGATGCCGGTGCCGTGGAAGCCGCGTTCGGCGAACAACCGCACGGCGGCCTCGCGGACCCGTTCCTCCGTCGTCATCGCTGCCTCCTCTTGACCGGCTGTTCGTGCTCACTCTAGCGTCAGGCCCAATCGATCGATCGATCGAAGGGGAGCGATGACCGTCGACTACGCGTGCCACGAGGGTGTGGCCGTGCTGCGCCTGAACCGTCCGGAACGGCTGAACGCCGTGGTCCCGGCCCTGGTGGACGACCTGCTGGCGGCGTTCGAGCGGGCGCGTTCGGAGGCCCGTGTCGCCGTGCTGGCGGGGCGTGGGCGGGCGTTCTGCGCCGGCCACGACCTCAAGGAGCCGGTGCCGGTCGAGACCGTGCTGGAGACGCGGGCGCGACTGGAACGCATCCAGGACGTGACGCGGGCCGTGCGGGACTTCCCCGGGGTCGTGATCGCGGCGGTGCACGGGTACGCGCTCGGGGCAGGCTGCGAGTTTGCGCTGGGCTGCGATCTGGTGGTCGCGCACGAGGACGCGCAGTTCGGGTTCCCCGAGGTGAGCGTGGGGTTGAGCGTGACCGGCGGCATCTCCGCCCTGTTGCCGCGGATGGTCGGGCTGCCGCGCGCCAAGGAGCTTCTGCTGCTGGGAGAACGGGTTTCGGCGGCGCGCGCCTACGAGTGGGGGCTGGTCAACCGGGTCACGTCCGATCACGAGAAGACGGCGCTGGAGTTGGCTGCCGAACTGGCCTCCCGCCCGCCGGTCGCGGTGTCGCTGGCCAAGCGGGTGCTGGACCTCGGTGCCGATGCGTCGATGGAGGCCGCGCTGGCCACCGAGGTCGATCACGCGATCCTGACCAGCCTGTCCGGGGAGAACGAGGCGCCGCGCGAGGAGTTCGGCCGTGGCTGACCTTCTGTCGGCGCTGCGCACGGCCGTGCTGAGGTGGCCGGACAAGGTCGCGTGGACGTTCGATCCGGGCGGCTCGTTCACGTTCGCCGAGATCGACGGCCTGTCCGACGGGTACGCGCAGGCGTTGCGGGACAGGGGGATTAGCTCCGGGGACCGGGTCGCGATCATGCTCCGCAACGTGCCGGAGTTCCCGCTGATCTGGTTCGCGCTGGTCAAGCTCGGGGCCACGGCGGTGCCGCTGAACGTCAGGTACCGCTCGGCCGACGCGGGGCACGTGCTGCGGACGGCCGAGGTGGCGGCGGTGGTGAGCACCGAGGAGTTCCGGCCGTTGCTCGCCGCAGAGTTGGTGCACTACGTCGAGGAGCTGGAGCCCGTCGAGGGGTTCGTGCAGGGGCCGGTGTCCGCGCCGGTCAGCCTCCAGTTCACCTCGGGCACCACCGGGAAGCCGAAGGCCTGCGTGCTCTCGCATTCGTACTGGATGACTCTCGGCGGCAGCCTGGTCGAGCACTTCCCGCACCTGACGTCCGATGACGTGATGCTCACCGCGCAACCGTTCCACTACATCGATCCACAATGGAACGTCGTCGCGGCGATGCTGGCGGGCGCGCATCTCGTCGTGCTGGACGGCTTCCACCCGTCGTCGTTCTGGGCGAAGGTGCGCGAGCACGGCGTCACGTACTTCTACTGCCTCGGCGCGATGCCGACGTTGCTGCTGCGCATGCCTCCCGATCCGTTGGACCGCCAGCATTCCGTTCGGATCGTGCAGGCTTCCGCGATTCCGCCCGCGTCGCACGCCGAGTTGGAAAAGCGGTGGGGCGTCGGCTGGTTCGAGGCGTTCGGCATGACCGAGACCGGTGCCGACCTGCGGATCACCCGGGAAGACCACGACAGGTTCGTCGGCACCGGCTGCCTCGGCCTGCCCGCCCCGCACCGCGAGGCGAAGATCGTCGACGGCGAGTTGTGGTTGCGCGGCCCGGGAATGATGGACGGCTACCTCGGCCTGCCCTCGCCGTTTCACGACGGCTGGTTCCGCACCGGCGACCTCGCCCGGATGGAGGACGGCCGCGTCTACCACCTCGGGCGCAGCAAGGACATGATCCGGCGCGGCGGCGAGAACGTGGCGGCGCACGAGGTCGAGGAAGTGCTGATGTCGCACCCCGCGGTGCGCCTCGCGGCCGTGATCGGCGTGCCGGACGACATTCGCGGTGAGGAGGTCAAAGCGTTCGTGGTCGGCGAAGTCACTGATCAGGAGCTCGCCGAGTACTGCGCGGAAAGGCTGGCGTCGTTCAAGGTTCCGCGTTTCTGGGAGTTCCGCGAAGATCTACCGCGCACCCCGTCCGAACGCGTCGCCAAGGAGCAGCTGCGGTGAGCTTCCACTTCGAGAGCCCTGTCTACTTCGACGAGCTCGACCTGAACGGCACACTGCACAACTCGCGCTTCGCCCTGCACGTCGAACGCGCCCAATCCGCCCTGTTCGAGTCGATGGGCTTCGGCTGGTCCACCTACGCCGACCGCGACCCGGACCTGAACTACGTGGTGAAGGAACTGCACATCGAGTTCAACGCGGCCTTCACCGCACCCGGCGTCTTACCGGTCGAGATCACCGCCGACCGCATCGGCACCACCAGCGCCCGCTACGGCTTCCGCTGCGGCCGGTACGCCTCCGGCTACCGCGTGATCGTCAAGGTGGGCGCCGACGGCCGTCCCGCGCCCTGGAGCGAGTGGTACCGCATGGCCTTCGAAGGGCTCTCATGATCAAGGCAGACCTGCTGCTCACCAACGCCGAGTTCGTGACGCTGGACGGTCCGGCCTCCGCGCTGGCCGTGCTGGGCGACCGGATCGTGGCCCTGGAAGAAGTACCGGCCCACGAGGTCGTCGACCTGGGTGGCGCGGTGGTCACCCCGGGGTTCCACGACGCCCACAACCACATGGCGTGGTTCGGCCTCACACTGTCCGAAGTGGACTGCCGCGTCACGAGCCTGGACGCCCTGTACGCGGCGGTGGAGGCCGCGCCCGGCGGCGAGTGGGTCGTCGGCTTCGGCTACGACCAGAACAAGTGCGGCGGCCACCCGACCCGTGACGGCCTCGACCGCGTGGCGCGCGGCCGCAAGGTGTGGATCAAGCACACGTCCGGACACATGTGCGTGGTCAACACCCCGGTCCTGGAAGCGTTGGGGCTGGCGGACTCCGCCGTGGAGGTGTCCGGTGGCCTGGTGGTCACGGATGGTGCCGGCCGTCCCACCGGGTTGTTGCAGGAACAGGCCCAGCAACTGGTCAACCCGCTGGTGCTGCCCTACCCGATCGACACGCTGGTCGACGCGATCGACCGAGCGGGCCGCGTGTACCTGAGCGAGGGCATCACCAGCTGCGTCGAGGCGGGCATCGGCGGCGGCTGGATCGGCAAGTCCCCGGTCGAACTCGAGGCGTACCACCGGGCCCGCGATCAGGGCAACCTGCACGTCCGGGTCGAGCTCATGATCGCCGCCGACGCGTTGCACGAGGTGGTCGAACTCGGCCTCGGCCTGGACCTGGGCCTGCGCACCGGCTTCGGCGACGACTGGCTGCGCATCGGCCCCACCAAGATCTTCTCCGACGGCTCCCTGATCGGCCACACCGCCGCGATGTGCCACGACTTCGCCGACACCCCGGGCAACCAGGGCTACCTCCAGGACGACGCGGAGGCGTTGCGGTCCCGGATCATCGCCGCTCACCGCGCGGGCTGGAGGGTGGCCACCCACGCCATCGGCGACGCCGCCATCGACCTGGTCCTCGACGCCTACGAGGAAGCCCAGCGCTTGGCCCCGCGCTCCGACCCCCGCCACCGCATCGAACACTTCGGCGTCTCCCGCCCCGACCAGGTCTCGCGGGCCTCGCGGCTGGGCGTGATCCCCGTGCCCCAGGGCCGTTTCGTCAACGAGATCGGCGACGGCATGCTGCGCGCACTGGGTCCCGAACGTTCGGCGTGGGCGTACCGCCAGCGCTCACTGCTCGACGCGGGCCTGATCGTCCCGGGTAGCTCCGACCGCCCGGTGGTGAGTGGCGCCCCGTTGCTGGGCATGCACGACATGGTCAACCAACTGACGTCGTCCGGTGCCGAGTTCACCGCGTCCGAAGCCGTCACGGGCCTGGAAGCGTTGCGCGCCTTCACCTACGGCTCCGCCTACGCCTCGAAGCAGGAACACCTGAAAGGATCGTTGTCGGTGGGCAAACTCGCCGACCTCGTCGTCCTCTCCGGCAATCCGGCGACGACAGACCGCATCAAGGACATCCGAGTGCTGCGCACGATGGTGGGGGGACAGTTCCGATGGAGCTCGTAGCCGCGTCGACCCTGACACCGGCCGAACTGACGGCCGTCGAACAGATCTACTTCGACGGCTTCGAACCGCACCTGCGCGCGTCCTTCGACAACCTCCTGGCCGACACCGCCCTGGTGCTGATGGACGACAAACCGCTGGGGCTGGCCGTCCTGCGCGTGCTGGGCGACACCGGCTGGGTCTACCTGCGCTACTTCACCGTGGGGGAGAAGGGCAGAGGACTGGGCGAACACCTCTGGACCCACCTGCGCACCGCCATGACCGGCGCCGGTCACACCCGCATCGTCTACGACGTCGAAGACCCGGCCCAGCACGGCATCGACCAGGCCGAGGAACGGATCCGGCGCCGTCGCATCGAGTTCTACCGCCGCCTCGGCGCCGTGCTGCTGCCGGTCAACGGCTACCTGCCACCGCAGGGCAGCGCCGGCTACCCGATGCTGCTGATGGCCGCGGACTACGTCGAGCAGACCCCGGCGGCGTCCGACGACCTCGAACGGATCGTGGTCGCGGTCTACGAACACCGCTACGGGGTGGCGCCTTCGGACCCGGTGGTGGAACGGACGTTGCGGCTCAGCGGCGTGTCACTCGCGCGCTGACCCGACCTTCCAGTACCCGCTGAACATGATCGCCTTCCGGTCCACCCCGCGGTCCTTCACGAGGTGCCGCCGCACCCCGGTCGCGAGCGCCGACTCCCCGCACGCCCACGCGTACTCCACAGTGGACAGCGTCGTCCCCTGGATCGCCTTCAGCACGGCGGAACCCGGCTCGCCGTCGCCGCGGAACACCCACTCCGCCTCCAGGTCGACGCAGAAGGACTCGTCCGGCACCTCGACGAACACGTGCAACGGCCGCGTCTCCACCTCCAGGATCGCGGCGAGCGCGGGCAACGCCGTCTCGTCCGCCGCGAGCAGCACCGAGCCGTCGGTGGGCGGGCGGTAGGCCGAGCCACCCGCGCGGAACCCGGCCTGGTCGCCGGCGATCGCGCGGCGCGCCCAGCGAGTCCCGGGGCCGGCGTCGCCGTGCACCACGAAGTCCACGTCGATCTCTGCCGCGGCGGGGCGGTGCGCTCGGACCGTGTACCAACGCAGGTCGGGGCGGGTCTCCTCCGGCATGGCGCGCAGGGAGGTGCGGACGTTGATGCGGTCGTCGGGTGGCATCACGAGGTCGCGGCCGGACGCCATCAGCAGGCCGAAGTACTCGTCGGGGCCGGTGACCGCGAACGAGGAGAACTCCGGTGCGTGGAACGTGATCCGCCGCATGTGGTCGCTGAGTTCGGTGACCGCGGTGACGGTCATGACGAACTGGTCGAAGACCTCGCGGCGGTTCGCGGGGGCCATCACCAGCTCGGCGGCCTTGGTGGCGGCCTTGAGGGTGAACCTCTCGAAGGCGGAGTAGCGCGACATGGGAGCAACGTACACCTTTGGTTAGGCTTACCTAAACCCTTGGGCGAGATCGTCATCGATGGCGCACACTGCGGACATGTTCCCCAGGACCGCGCAACAGCAGTGGTGGTTCGAAGAGCCTGAGAGCAAGAACCGCAGCCAGGCCGCCGGCCTCAGGCTCGCCATCGCCTATCACGACCGGGACGCCGACGCCGTCGCGCGCGCGTTGCCCGAGGACGACGCCGAGGTCCGGCTCGTGATGGGAGCGCTCGAGAACGGACTGCTCGCGCTCAACCAATTCCACCCGCCCGGCGCGCCGGACGAGGTGTGGGCGAAGGTCACGCCGATCCTCGACGCCTCCGCGCCGAAGGGAGTCGCGGTCCGAGCGCGCGCACTCCTCGCTGCGATGACGCACGCCATGTACGACCCGACGCTCAACGAGGTCTACGAACGCAAGGAGCAGGACCCGTACGCCGGCGCGCACCTGTACGCCGCGCTCACGGCCATGCGCTCGTCGGACGGCGGGGGCGACATCGAGTACATGCGGGCCAGGGCGGACGAGCTCGACCTGGCCTGAACGCCCCGCGAACTGGGGAAACACCTATGAGTTGCAGCTAACACGAACCCAGGCGTGCATGGGCATACATCTTCGTGCATAATTCTCAACGTGTCCAAGGTGCTCACTTCACTCCCAGCCGGCGAACGCGTCGGCATCGCCTTCTCCGGTGGTCTCGACACCTCCGTCGCGGTCGCGTGGATGCGTGAGAAGGGCGCTGTGCCCTGCACGTACACCGCGGACATCGGGCAGTACGACGAGCCCGAGATCGACACCGTCCCCGGCCGCGCCGGGACGTACGGTGCCGAGATCGCGCGGCTGGTCGACTGCCGCTCCGCGCTGGTCGAGGAGGGTCTCGCGGCGCTCGCCTGCGGCGCGTTCCACATCCGCTCCGGTGGCCGCGCGTACTTCAACACGACCCCGCTCGGGCGGGCCGTCACGGGCACCATGCTCGTGCGCGCCATGCTCGACGACGACGTCCAGATCTGGGGCGACGGCTCCACCTACAAGGGCAACGACATCGAGCGGTTCTACCGCTACGGTCTGCTCGCCAACCCGTCGCTGCGCATCTACAAGCCGTGGCTCGACGCGGCGTTCGTGAGCGAACTCGGCGGCCGCAAGGAGATGTCCGAGTGGCTGCTCGAGCGTGACCTGCCCTACCGCTCGTCGGTGGAGAAGGCGTACTCGACCGACGCGAACATCTGGGGCGCCACCCACGAGGCCAAGTCGCTCGAACTGCTCAACGAGGGCATCGAGATCGTCGAGCCGATCATGGGCGTCAAGTTCTGGGACCCGTCGGTCGAGATCGCGACCGAGGACGTCACCGTCGGCTTCGACCAGGGCCGCCCGGTCACGATCAACGGCAAGGAGTTCCACGACTCGGTGGACCTCGTGCTGGAGGCGAACGCCATCGGCGGCCGCCACGGTCTCGGCATGTCCGACCAGATCGAGAACCGCATCATCGAGGCCAAGAGCCGCGGCATCTACGAGGCGCCCGGCATGGCGTTGCTCTACATCGCCTACGACCGCCTCGTGAACGCGATCCACAACGAGGACACCGTCGCGGCGTACCACAACGAGGGCCGCAAGCTCGGCCGGCTGCTGTACGAAGGCCGCTGGCTCGACCCGCAGTCGCTGATGCTGCGCGAGTCGCTGCAGCGCTGGGTCGGTGCCGCCGTCACCGGTGAGGTCACGCTGCGGCTGCGCCGGGGCGACGACTACTCGATCCTCGACACGTCCGGCCCGGCGTTCAGCTACCACCCGGACAAGCTGTCGATGGAACGCACCGAGGACTCGGCGTTCGGCCCGGTCGACCGCATCGGCCAGCTGACCATGCGCAACCTCGACATCGCGGACTCCCGCGCCAAGCTGGAGCTCTTCGCGGGCCTCGGCATGGTCGGCACCCGCCAGTCGGCGCTCATCTCCGCCCAGCCCGAGCCGACCCAGCTGATCGGCGAGGTGCCGGACGGCGGCGCCGAGGCGATCGCCTCGCGCGGTGAGGTGTCGGAGGCCGACGAGCTGCTCGACGCGGCCGCGATGGAGTTCGGCACGGACTAGTCTTCTTCTGAACGGGAACGGGGTGGGAGCTGCGCGCTCCCACCCCGTTCTCTCATGTCTGGGGCCACATCGAGTAGATGACGTCGTCCGCGTCCGCGCACACGACCTGCGGCATGATCCCCTCGGGAACCTGGTTGCAGGACATGGTCCCGATCTTGAGCGGCGGCAGTCCCGTCTTGGGGTCCGAGCGCTCGGCGTAGTAGTCGAACAGCACGGCACCGGCCCGGTCGCAGTTCAACCGGCCCGACGGCGTCTCCATCACGACCGCCAGCATCGGTTTGCCCAGGGCGCCGACGAACGGCTGCTCGCAGTACTGCGACGGCATGCCCTCGTACTCGTCCGGCGCCACACCGTCCAAAGCGGTCTTCTCCGCCGCCTCGGTGGTGGTGACCGGCGCCTGTTCGGTGGTCGTGGTCGTCGTTTGCGTCGTGGACCCCGAACCGGAGCCGGTGACCTCGGTGCTGCACCCGGCGGCGAGGACGGCGAGCAGCGCGATCAAGAACCTCATGCCACCGGGGTCGGTGCGAAGCGGGACATCGTTACCCCGCTAGCGGGGTGGCTCAAAACGCTGCCGGTGTATTCGTGTCCAGACGGTCGTGTCGGGGTGCCGCCCCCGCGTACTCGTACTGGTTGTACGGGGGCGTGGGGGCGGTGCCGCGACGCGGCCTGCTGGGCACGGATACGCCGCCAGCGTTTTGAGCCACTCCGCTAGCCTCACAGCTTGTGTCGATCGACGCTGAGCGGGTCAGGCCCGCGGTGCTGCTCAACCCCCTGGCCGGCGACCCGACGGACGCCGACAGCCACATCGGCGGCCCGATGCTGTGGCCGATCGACGACCCGTGGCCGCACTGCGATGGCGCGGCCCACGACCCCGCGAGCGGCGCCGAGCCGTTCGTCGGCGCCCTGCAGCTCTACCGCCGCGACTACCCGGAGCTGCCTTTCCCCGAGGGCACGGACCTGCTCCAGGTCTTCCTCTGCACGGTGCACCACGTCCTCCCGAGCGGCAGCTACGGCCCGGACGTCGAGCTGGTGTGGCGCGACTCCACGACGGTCTTCGAGTTGATCGAGGAGGAGCCCGAGCCGTCCGAACAGGAAGAGCTGTACGTCCCGACGGTGAACGCGCTCGAGCCCATCCGGTTCGGCGAGCACGAGGACAAGGTCTCCGGCGGCACGAAGATCGGCGGCTGGACGGCGTGGAGCGGGCCCGTCGAGTTCGCCTGCCCTGACTGCGGTGCGGCGCAACGCCAGACCCTGTCGCTCGCGACGCACGAACCGTCCGGTGAGGACGTCGAGTGGGAGTTCGGCGACGCGGGCAACCTGAACGTCTTCACGTGTCCGCAGGACGTCAGGCACCCGATCGCGGTGTACGTCGACTGAGCGCCGCCACCCCGGCCAGCAGCACCAGCAACACACCGGCGAACCACGTCATCACGGTGGCCGGCGCCAGGTAGCGGGTCGCGAGGCCGATCGACAGCGATGGCACGCTCAGTCCGAGGTAGGCGATGAAGAACAACGTCGCCAGCGCCTCACCGCGCTTGGCCGGAGCGGCCATCGCGGCGACCGCGCCGATCGACGCCTTGAACTGCACGCCCGCCCCGATGCCGGCGACGGCGCCACCGACCAGGAACAACGGGAAGCTCGTCGCGTAGATCCCGGCGACCACCAGCAGCACACCCAGAGCCTGACCACCGAGCCCGAGGACCCGGCGAACGCCCACGGACAACGAACCGGTCAGCGTCTGCGCCACGGCCGCGCCGCCGAACACCAGGAACACCACGAGCCCGGCCAGCAGCCGGGACGGGTGGTGCAGTTCGCCCGCCACGAACCCCGGCGCCACCGACGTGAACACGCCGAACACCGAGAACGCGGCGAACGCACCGGCACCGGCGGCCACGTATCCACGTCGGTCACCGTGATCGGCGGAGATCCGCTGCGGCCGGTACGGCACCCGACGGCGGTCGACGGTCTCCGGGGTGAGAGCGACAGCGGCGACCGACACCACCAGCAGCACGGCCAGCACGACGTACGGAGTGCTCAACGGCGACGGCACGTACTCCGCGAGCACGCCCGCGATCAGCGCGCCGACGCCCAGGCCACCGATGTTCGTGGCCGTCGACACGATCTCGAACCGGCGCGGCGTGGCACCGGGGCGATGCCGGGTGTGCAGGTCGTAGAGGAACGCGGTGGAGGTGGCGACGGTCATGCCGATGCCCAGGCCGTTGATCACCCGCGCCACGATCAGCACCGGCAGCGAGGTGCTGGTCAGGAACAGCAGCGCGGAGATGATCTCCAACGTCAGCGCCGGGATGAGGATCGCCTTGCGCCCCACCCAGTCCGAGATGTGCCCGGCCAGCACGAGGCTGATCACCACACCGACCGCGAACGCCGCGAACACCACCGTGATGTCGAACGTCGTGAAGCCCTCGCGGGCCACGTAGAGCGGGAACAGGGGAGCGGGGACGGTGGAGTAGGCGCTCGCGACGAGGAACGTGAGGGCGACGGCCCAGAAGCCGCGGCCGTGGTGCTTGCTCTCGGCAGGTCGTTCGGCGACCGGCGGTGAATCGAGGACCAGAGACATGCCATCACTGTGCCGACCTGCAAGCATCACGTCCAACGAAAGCTGGAGCTAGCGATCATCAGAATATGAGATACTCGCTGGTGTGGACCTGCGTCAGCTGGAGTACTTCGTCGCGGTCGCCGAGGAGGCGAGCTTCACCCGCGCCGCCGCCCGCGTGCACGTCGTGCAGAGCGCCGTGTCGGCCGCGATCAAGACCCTCGAACGCGAGCTCGGCGCGTCCCTGCTCGACCGCAACTCCAAGAGGGTGCTGCTGACCGACGAGGGCGAGGCGTTGCTGCCGAAAGCCCAGGCCGTGCTCGACGCCGTCACGGCGGCCAGGGATGCGGTCGCGCAGGTCAGGGGCGGGCTCACCGGCACGGTCCGGCTCGGCACGCTGACGTCGGTGACGCTGATCAACCTGCCCGAGCTGCTCGGCGAGTTCCACCGGCGCCACCCCGGCGTGCTGGTGCGCACGAACGCGGCGACGTCCGGCTCGCTCGGGCTGGTGGAGCAGCTACTCGACCGCAGCCTCGACCTGTCCTTCGTGTCGCTGCCCGGCGCGGTGCCGGACGGCATCGTGCTCGACGAGCTGTCCCACTCGCCGATGGACCTGGTCGTGCCGGTCGGTCACCCGCTGGCCGCGCGCGACGAGGTGCCGATCAGCGACCTCGCCGGGCTCGACTTCATCGACTCACCGCTCGGCTACGGCAACCGGATGGTGGCCGACCGGGCGTTCGCCGCCAACGCCGTGCCGCGCCGGGTGACCGTGGAGATGTCCGACATCTACACAGGCGTCGACTTCGTGCGGCACGGCCTCGGCGTGGTGCTGCTGCCCGACTACATCATCGGGGCGGCGGCCGGGGTGAAGACGCTCAAGGTGACGGGCGCGGACCTGCGCTGGCCGCTCGGGCTCGCGTGGCCCGCCGGACGCAGGCCGAGCGCCGCCACCAGGGCGTTGATCGGCGTCATCCACGAGGTGTTCAGGCTCGGGGAGCCACGCAGCTGAAGCTCGCCGCGACGTTCGGATCGCCTGTGCGGTAACGAGGCCAGGCCGGGTACTCGCACAGCGGCCGCGTCCTGGCGTGCGTCAGGTCCGTGACGACCGGGGAGCGCGGCGACCGTCCACTTGCGACCCACTGTTCGAGCGCGGTGAGCGAGTCCCAGCCCGCGGCGAACGCCGGGGTGCCGAAGTTCGCGTGGTTGGCGCCGGGCACGAGGTAGTACCGCAGGAACTCGTCCGTCGCCCTGGGCCCGAGCCGGTCGCGCACGCGTTCGTAGTAGTCGTTGGTCGACCGGTGCGAGACGAGCTCGTCCGCGTTGCCGTGCAACAGGATCAGCTTGCCGCCGGATCGTGCGAACGGGCGCAGGTCGGTGTTGTTGCGGTCCTGGATCAACGACAGCTCGCTGATTCGGGAGAGCCACTTGCCGGGCTTGCGCGGGTCGAGGTCGAGAGCGCTGAAGCCGGGGTCGCGGGTCAGGAAGTGCTTCACCCACTGGTCCCAGTACTGCATGCCGTACCCGCTGGTGGTGGGCATCGGGTTCGCCGGGGCGGTGGTGCCGAACCCGAGGAACGGCGTCCGCATGTCCGCGCCGGACAGGAACGGGAAGCCGGGGTAGTTCGTCTCGCCGCTCGCGACCTGGTACGGCCAGCGGAACGGCGTGGACATGGCCGTCACCGCCTCGATCTGCGCGTCCGTCAGGCACCCGGCGGCCTGCGGGCACCGCAACGTGCGGGGGTCGAACCGGCAATCGGGGTTCGAGACGACGCCGTCGCGCACCCCGTCCGCGCCGTCGCACGCGCTGATCACGCTGGTGTACAACAACGTCTGCTCGGCCGGTCCGGGGAACGCGCCGGGCTGCGCCAGCACCTGCGTCAGGTACCCCAGGTACAGGCCTTCGGCGAGGTTGTTCCACGCCGGGAAACCGGAGATCACGCCGTCGAACGCGTCCGGCCACCGCTGTGCGACGACGAGCGCCTCCCGGCCACCCGTCGAGCCGCCGGCGAAGAACGTCTGCGCCGGACCGCGCCCATAAGCCCGCCGCACCAGGAACATGCTGGCGTCGAAGGTCTTCTTGAGCGCGTCCCCGGCGGCGAAGTTCCGCAACGCCTCGTCGTTCACCCCGAACGACCCGTCCAGCGACGGAACGGTTCCGGGCGTCTGCTGATGACCCGAGTCGCTGGCGAACGTGACGTACCGGCGGGCCAGCGGTGCGTCCCCGGCGGCGAACGGCACGGTGCCCGTCAACGAGGGAATCGTGCCGTTGTACCCGCCACCGCCGAACATCAACGCCTTGCGGTTCCACCCTTCCGGCAACGCCACCCGCATCTTGATCGCGGGCGCGGACCGGTCCACCGGACGCAGGTCGGCGTCCACCTGGCAGTACTCGATCGTCCGTCCACTCACGACACTCGACGTGGCGATGGCCGAGGTGACCTGGCCTCCCCGAGTGGGCAGGCTGATCGCGGAGGCCGGGATCGCCACCCCGGCCAACGAGGCACAGGACGCGGAAGGCGTTGCGAGAGCCGGGGTTCCGCCGAGCAGCAGAACCGCGGCGGCCAGCACGACGGGGGTCTTCACCACCGGTGTCCTTTCAACGGTAGAGGTGCGTGCCGGGAACGGCCTCGGGGTCCGAGCGGACCTCGGCCGGGTTCGTCTCGGGCAGGAACCACGCGCAGACGAACGTGATCAGCCCCATCAGCGTGATGTAGGCGGCCACGGGCAGGGTGCTGCCGGTCTCCGCGATCAGCGCGGTCATCAGGAACGGCGTGCCACCGCTGATCACGATCGCGGACAGCTGGTAGGACAGCGACGCGCCGGAGTACCGGACGTTGGGCGCGAACAGCTCGCCGAGGAAGCTCGCGATCGGGCCGTAGGTGAGGCTCTGGAAGATGAAGCCCACCACCACGGCGACGAAGATCAGCGGCAGCGACGCGGTGTTGACCAGCCCGAAGTAGGGGAAGCCCCACAACGCCACGCCCAGCCCGCCGATCAGGATCAACGGCCGCCGTCCGATCCGGTCGGACACGTGCCCGGACCACGGCAGCACCGCGAGCATCGCCACGGAACTGAGCAGCACCACCGTGAGCAGCCCGTTGCGGTCGAGCTTCAACGACGTGGTGCCGTAGTTCAGCAGTCCGGCGATGCTGACGTAGAACAGGCTGTTGGTCGCCGAGAGGATCCCGCAGGCGAGCAGGATCGTTCCCCACCGGGAGCGGATCACCTGAGCGAGCGGCGCCCGCACCACCGCGCGTTCCGGCCGGGCCACCTCGCTCTGCAACGCGCGGAACTCCGGCGTGTCCTCCACTTTGGACTGCACGTACAGGACCACGCCGAACATCACGATGCTGAGCAGGAACGGGATCCGCCAGCCCCAGCTGAGGAACGCGTCGTTCGGCATCAGCCCGCTCGCGGCCACGAAGATCAGGTTCGAGATGATCACCGCGACCGGGACGCTGGTCTGCCCGAACGTCCCGGCGAACCCGCGCCGTTTAGGGCTCGCGGACTCGGTGAGCAGCAACATGATCCCACCCCACTGCCCACCCGCCGCGAGTCCCTGCAGGAACCGCAGCGTCACCAGCAGGATCGGCGCCAGCGCCCCCACCGACGACGCGCTGGGCAGGCAGCCGATCAGGAACGTCGCGGCGCCCATCAACGCGAGGCACGTGACGACGACCGGCTTGCGCCCGTACTTGTCACCGAAGTGCCCGGCGAGCACCCCGCCGACCGGCCGCGCCACGAACCCGGCCCAGAACGTGCTGAACGCGAGCAGCGTGCCGGTCAGCGCCGACGACTGCGGGAAGAACACCTTGGGGAACACCAGCGCGGCCGCGGTGCCGTAGAGGAAGAAGTCGTACCACTCGATCGAACTGCCGATCAGGCCCGCGGTGAGGAGCTTGCGGAAGCCGCGCCGCCGGGTCTGTTCCGGCTGGGCCACAGGGGTCGTCATACATGCCGCCTTCGTCGATGAACCGGCAGGTGATGACGGCCAACGCTAGGGCGGCGGGCCTGGCGAGCCGAGGTCCGGATCACACACCGCAGGCCCGGATCTGGTGGACCTTTCCTCCACCGATTTCTGAGTGAGAATGGGCCGGTGACCGAAACGGACGAACTCGTGCGCCGGCAGCGGGAACTCGCGTCGTTGTACGCGACGGCGAAGTCGCTGACCGCGCTCGGCGAACTCGACGACGTGCTGCAGTCGATCGTCCGGCACGCCCACGACCTGATGGGCACGGACTTCACGTACCTCTCGCTGGTCGCGGACGGCAGGCTGTCGGCGAAGGCGGCCGAGGGCACGATCTCGGCGGCGTTCCTGAGCGCGACGATCCCGGCCGGGGTCGGGCTCGGCGGCAAGGTGATGGCCACCCGCCGTCCGCAGTGGGTGCGCAATTACGCCGCCTCGACCCACATCGACCACGACGCGGGCTTCGACCGGCTGGTCGGCACCGAGGACCTCGTCGCGCTGCTCGGCGTGCCGCTGGTGATCCGCGACGAGGTGGTGGGCGCGTTGTTCGCCGCCTACCGCTCCGAGCGGTCGTTCCACGCGGGCGAGATCGCGTTGCTCAGCGCGTTCGCCGACCACGCTGCAGTGGCGCTCGACAACGCCCGCCTCTACGAGGAGAGCCGGATCGCCTTGCGGGGCCTCAAAGAACACGTCGCGTCCGTCGAACGCGCGCAGGCGATCCACGAGACGTTGACCGGCGTGGTGCTCGAAGGCGGCACCCCGGACGACGTCGCTCAGCACCTCGCCGGGCAGCTCGGCGGCAGCGTGGTCGTGCTCGACCGGGCCGACGCGGCGGGCCACCGGTCCGGCCGGGTCACGACGTCGGTCGCCGACGGCATCGCGCACAGCGTGGCGCCGATCCGGGCGGGCGACAGCCACCTCGGCGCGTTGTCGTGGAGCCGGAAAGCCCTGCCGGAGCACGGGGTCTCCGACGAGATGGACCTGCGCACCCTCGAACGCGCCACGCACATCCTGGGGTTGCTGATCCTGAAGGAACGCGCGGTCGCCGACGCCAGCGAACGGCTGAGCGGCGAGCTGCTGACCGAGCTGATGGTCGGCAGCCCTGGCATCAGCGCCTCCCAACGCTCCCGTGCGCACGCTCGCCACATCAACGCCGACAAGCTCGCGCTGGTCGTGGTCGCCGAGTCGGAGGCGCCCGCTGACCTCGTGCGGCATCTGCACGACATCGCGCGGGAACGATCGGGGCTCGCCGGCGAACACCTCGGCAAGGCCACGATGATCGTCCCCAGCACCGACGACGACCGCACCGTCGAGGAGGTCCACCGCCGTCTCAAGCGCGTCTGCGGTGGCCCAGTTGTGGTGGTGGGAGAGCGGGCGGTGAGCCACGACTGGGCGCGCGCGTTCTCGCTCGCAGGGCGCTGCGGCACGGTCATGCGGGCGCTCGGGCACACCGACCGCGGCGCCACGACCGGCCGTTATGCCTTGTACGCCTTGGTGTTCGACGTCGAACGGGTGCACGACCTCGACCGCTTCCTCGCCACGTCGGTCGGGCCGCTGGCGAACCACGACGAACGCCGTGGCACCGACCTCGTCGGCACGCTCACCACCTACTACGACCACCGCGCGAACGTGGCGGCGACAGCGCGCGCGTTGCACGTGCACGTCAACACGTTGCTCAAACGGCTCGATCGGGTCGGCGACGTTCTCGGTGCCGACTGGCGCACCGAGAACGACCTGGAACTGCGCCTCGGGCTGGAACTGCACCGGCTGAGGTCTTCAGGCGGACTCTCGTAGGGCGCTCTTCGACAGCTTCCCCGTACCTGTCTTCGGCAGTGCGGTCCGGAAGAACACCTCGTCGGGCAGCCACCACTTCGCGACCAGCGGCGTGATGTGCCGCACCAGGTCCTCCCCGGTGGTGGCGCTGCCGTCGCGCAGCACGACGTAGGCGACCGGGCGTTCGACCCAGCGCGGGTCGGGCCGGGCGACGACGGCGACCTCGACGACGTCGGTGTGCGAGGCGAGCGCGCTCTCCAGCTCGACCGAGGAGATCCACTCGCCGCCGGACTTGATCAGGTCCTTCATCCGGTCGACCAGCCTGACGTACCCGTGGGCGTCGATCGTGGCGAGGTCGCCGGTGCGCAGCCAGCCGTCCTCGGTGAACCGGTCGGCCGCGTCCACCAGGAAGTAGCCGCCCGCGACCCACGGGCCCGCCACCTGGAGCTCACCGATCGCCTTGCCGTCACGGGGGAGTTCCACGCCCGTCTCGACGTCGGCGATCCGCAGGTTCACCAGCGGCAACGGCTGGCCCTGCGCCGCCCGCACCGCGACCTGATCTCCGTCGGGCAGTGCGTCGTGCTGGGTCCGGGTGCCGCCGATCGTCCCGACCGGACTGATCTCGGTCATGCCCCAGGAGTGCGTGATGGGCACGCCGATGGTGGCGCGGTAGGTCTCCGAGAGTGCCGGGGCGATCGCGGAACCACCGCCCAGCAGGAACCGCACGGCGCTCAAGTCGCGGGACCGCAGACCGGGGGCGAGGCTCGTCCAGACCGTCGGCACCGCACCGGCGACGGTGACCCGTTCGGTCTCCATCAACGACAGCAGGTGCTCCGGTTCGTTCGACGGCCCGGGCAGCACGAGCGAGGCGCCGGTCATCATGGCGCCGTAGGGCAGGCCCCAGGCGTTGGCGTGGAACATCGGCACGATCGGCATCACGACGTCGTTCTCGCACAGGCCGATGAACCCGGCGGCGAGCGTGCCGAGGCAGTGCAGGACGGTCGAGCGGTGGCTGTAGAGCACGCCCTTCGGTGGACCGGTCGTGCCGGAGGTGTAGCAGAGGCCGGACGCCAGGTTCTCGTCCGCCAGCGTGAAGTTGTCCTCGAAAGAGCCGCGGAACGGTTCGGTGGCCACGAGATCGTCGTAGAGCAGGACGCGCGGGTCGTCGGGGATCGGCTCGCCGCTGTCGTCGGGCAGCACGACCCAGTGCCGCACCGACGGCGTGGTCGGTGCGCTGGGCCAGATCCGGGGGAGCAGCGCGCGGTCGACGAACACCACGTCGTCCTGAGCGTGGTTGACGATGTACTCGAGGTGGTCGGCGGAGAGCCGGATGTTGAGCGAGTGCAACACCCGCTTGGTGACCGGCACCGCGAGGTAGAGCTCCAGGTGCCGCCGGGTGTTGGTGGCGAACGTGGCCACGCGGGCGCCGGCCGGCACGTCGAGGGCGTCGAGCGCGGTGGCGAGCCGCCGGACCTGCCCGGCGACGTCGGCGTAGGTGACCCTCTCCTCGTCGGACACGATCTGCTTGTGCGCGTAGAGGCGCTCGGCCCGCTCCAGGATGTGCGCGATGGTGAGCGGCCGGGGTTGCATCAGCCCGTCCATGAGACGTGACCCTAAGTGAGCTGGTCAGGGCGCGAGAGGGAGGAAACGTCCACTCATCCCCGTGCCGCGGCGGCGTTTTCTCACACCCGATAGGCGTCGCACGCGAGCGTGATCAGGTCCGTCAGGTGCTGCGGCGGCTGGTCCTTCCACCACGCGAGCCACACCGGGATCGGCGGCGCGTCGACCACGGCCCGGTACGCGACGCCGGGGCGTGGGTTGAGGCTCGCGGTGGCCTCCGAGGTCATGCCGACGGCCTGTCCGGCCGCGATCAGCGTCAGCCACTCGTCGACGCTGTGGGTGTTGCGCACGACGGCCGGGGCCTTGCCGGGCTGCCAGAGGTCCAGCGTGGTCGTCCCGGTGCGGTCGTCCACCGCGATGCCGTACCTGGCGAGGTCCGCGAGCTTGAGCGAACGCTTGCGCGCCAACGGGTTGTCCGTCGCGACCACGCCGTAGCGGCGTTCGGTGCCGAGCAACGCCGTCTCGAACCTCGGGTCGTCCAGCGCCTTGCGCACGACCGCGACGTCGGCGGTGCCCTCGGCGAGCCCGGCCGTGAGCGAGTTGGACTGCCCGAACACCAGTGGCATGCCGGGATGCTTCTGCGCCCACGCCTTCTGCACGCGCCGGGTGTGCTTGCCCAGCGCTGACCACGCGTAACCGATGCGCAGTTCGGTGAGCGACTGCGCGGCGATCCGGTGCAGGTGCGCGACCTCGTCCAGCACCCGCCGGGCGCCCTCCAGCACCTGGGCGCCGGTCGTGGTGAGCGAGACGTGCCGGGGCGAGCGCTGCAGGAGACGAGTCCCGAGCGTGGCCTCCAGGGCGGCGACCGAACGCGAGACCGACGCCTGGGTGAGGCCCAGGGCGGTGGCGGCGTCGGTGAACGTCCCGGCGTCCACCACGGCGACGAACGCCTTCAGGTGGCGCAGATCCATGCGCAGAGCGTAACCGATCTATACGCCGGACGTATGGTTGAGACGGGGTGTGCATTTCCGGTATCTCCTGGGCGCGCTCAGGCTGGGTGGCATGAAGAGCCTCGGTGGATTCGCCACGATCACCGCCAGTGCCGCCAGTAGTCAGCTCGGTGCGGCCGTCGGCGCGCACGCGTTCGCCTCGATCGGCCCGGCCGGGGTCGTGGCCGTGCGCCAGTTCGTGGCGGCGGCGGTGTTGCTGCCGGTCGCCCGCCCGAACCCGCGAAGATTCACCTGGGCCCAGTGGTGGCCGACGCTCTCGCTCGGCCTGGTGTTCGCGACGATGAACCTGAGCCTGTACACCGCCGTCGACCGCATCGGGCTGGGGCTCGCGGTGACGCTGGAGGTGCTCGGGCCGTTGGGCGTGGCGCTGGCCGGGTCTCGCACGCGGCTGGACTTCCTGTTCGTGGTGATCGCGGCGGTGGGTGTGTACGTGCTGGTGCTGCCGGGGCCGTCGAGCGACTGGCTCGGCATCGGCGCCGGACTGCTCGCGGCGGCGAGCTGGGCCGCGTACATCCTGCTCAACCGCCTGGTGGGGCAGCGACTGCCGGGCCTTCAGGCGCCGGCCGCGGCGACGAGCGTGTCCGCGTTGCTCTACGTGCCGGTCGCGGTGTTCCTCGTGGTGAACGGGCAGTTCAACGGCATGGCGATCCTGTACGCGGTGGCGGCGGGCGTGTTCTGCAGCGTCGTGCCCTACGCGGCGGACGTGATCGCGTTGCGGAAGGTTCCCGCGCGCCTGTTCGGACTGGTGTGCAGCGTGCACCCCGTGCTGGCCGCGTTGGCCGGGCTTCTGCTGCTGGGGGAGACCCTCGCACTCCACCATTGGGCTGGAATCTTGCTGGTGGTCACCGCGAATGCACTGGCCGTGACTTGCAGTCAGTGGTCCAGATCACCTAACGTGCAACCCGAAATGTGAATTCCATTCACTTAGCGGGGTGTTCATGCGGACGAAAGTCTTGACGGTGGTCGCCGCACTCGTCGGTGCGGCGCTGGTCAGCGGACCGTTCGCGTGGGCGGAACCCGAGCCGTACCTGGTGGGCCGGGGCATCTCCGACGTCACCGGCCCGGCCGCCGAGAACGGCATGATGGGCTACTCGAAGTTCGACCAGAAGACGTCGGGCATCCACCAGCGGCTGCGGTCGCGGGCCTACGTCGTGGTCGACCGGGCCACGAACAAGCGCGTCGCGTACGTCAACGCCGACCTCGCGATGATCTTCCGCGCGGTCCAGGAGGGCGTGCTCGCGAAGCTCCAGGCCAAGTACGGCACCACCTACACGCGCGAGAACCTGCTGCTCTCCGCCACGCACACGCACAGCGGCCCCGGCGGCCAGTCGCACAACATCGCCTACAACCTGTCGATCCTCGGCCTCCAGCCGCAGGCGCTGGCCGCCGTGGTCGACGGCATCACCGAGTCGGTCGTCGAGGCCCACGAGGACGTGAAGCCGGGTTCGATCAGCCTCGGCGTCGGCGAACTCACCAACGCCTCCGTCAACCGCTCGCGCGTGGCGTTCGACCGCAACCCCGACAAGGGCGCGTTCCCGAACGGCATCGACCCGCAGATGACCGTGCTGAAGTTCCAGCAGGGCGGCACGAACGTCGGCGCGATCAACTGGTTCGCCACGCACAACACGTCGGTCACCAACGCCAACACCCTGATCAGCCCGGACAACAAGGGTTACGCGTCGTACCAGTGGGAGCACGACGACGAGGGCGTCCGCTACCTGGACAACACCGCGGGCTTCGTGGCGGCGTTCCCGAACACCAACGCGGGCGACATGTCGCCGAACCTCAACCTGAAGCCCGGCTTTGGCCCCACCGAGAACGAGTGGGAGAACGCCCGCATCATCGGCGAGCGCCAGAACCGCAAGGCGCAGGAGATCTACAACGGGCCTTTGAGCGCTGTGTCCGGTGGTGTCGACGCGCGCATGCGGTTCGTGGACATGTCCGCCGTGCAGGTCGATGGGCGCTTCATGTCCGACGGCAAGGCGGGCACGACGTGCTCGGGCGTCGTCGGCGCGTCGACCATCGCGGGCAGCATCGAGGACGGCCCGGCGATCCCCGGTTTCGAGGAGGGCATGCAGTCGCCGTGGAAGAAGCTCTTCGAGCCGTTGCAGATGGAGGTCCCGCAGTGGCTGCGCGACTGCCAGTTCCCCAAGGCCTCTTTGGTGCCAACGGGTCTGATCGGCGCGACCCCGAACATCGTGCCGCTGCAGATCGTCCGCATCGGCCAGCTGGTGCTGGTCGCCGTCCCCGGTGAGGTCACGATCACCGCGGGCCTGCGCATCCGCAAGTCCGTCGCCGCGGAGCTCGGCACGCCGGTGCAGAACGTCCTGATCCAGGGCTACGCCAACGACTACAGCCAGTACGTCACCACGCCGGAGGAGTACGACTCGCAGCAGTACGAGGGCGGCTCCACCCTGTTCGGCCGCAACACCACCCCGGCCTACCAGCAGGAGTTCGGCAAGCTGGCCGCGTCGATGAAGTCCGGTTCGACGCTCGCTCCCGGCCCGACGCCCGGCAAGCCGCCGTTCACCGAGATCAACCTGCAGACCGGCGTCGTCCTCGACGACAAGCCGATGGACAAGAAGTACGGCGACGTCCTGATCGCGCCCAAGGCGACGTACGGGCGCGGCGAGACGGTCACGGCCGTGTTCGTCACCGGTCACCCGAAGAACAACCTGCACCGCAACCACACCTTCCTGGAGGTGCAGCGGCAGGTGAACGGCTCCTGGGTGCGCGTGGCCGACGACGGCGACTGGTCGACGCGCTACCAGTGGGCGCGGGTCGGCATCTCCTTCTCCAACGCCACGATCACCTGGCAGATCCCGGCGGACACCCCCGCCGGCACCTACCGGATCGTGCACCACGGCGACGAGAAGTCGGGCTGGACCGGCAAGATCAGCCCGTTCACCGGCGCCACCACCGGCTTCACCGTCGGCTGAGTTCGGTGTCTTGCGGCCCCTCGTCCTGCTGGGCGAGGGGCCGTTTCTATTCCCGCCGCCGCTGAGGCCGTGATTACGTTGTGCACGATTTAATCGCGCACTAGCTTTATGGCATCACCCCAGGAACGCCAGGAGGAAGCCATGAAGCGCCCCGTCCTCGAACCCGCCGCCGCCGAGTTCGCCGCCGCCACCGACCAGCCGCCGTTCCTGTTCGAGATCGCCCCCGAAGAGGGCCGCAAGGCCGTCGACGAGGTGCAGTCCGGTGCCGTCGACAAGCCCGAGGTCGACGAGGAGTGGGTGGAGCTGGACGGTTTCAAGGTCCGCGTGGTCAAGCCCGCCGGTGCCGAGGGCCCGCTCCCGGTCGTGCTCTACATCCACGGCGCCGGCTGGGTCTTCGGCAACGCCCACACCCACGACCGCCTGGTCCGCGAACTCGCGGTGGGCGCCGGTGCCGCCGTCGTCTTCCCCGACTACTCGCTCTCGCCCGAGGCCCACTACCCGGTCGCGATCAACCAGAACTACGCCACCGCGCAGTGGATCCAGGCTTCCGGTGCCGCGCACGGCCTCGACGTCACGCGGGTCGCGGTCGCCGGTGACTCGGTCGGCGGCAACATGGCGGCGGCGTTGACGTTGCAGGCCAAGGAACGCGGCGACATCGACCTCAAGGCCCAGGTGCTCTTCTACCCGGTGACCGACGCGTCGTTCGTCACCGACTCGTACCTCCAGTTCGCCGAGGGCTACTTCCTGCGCCGCGACGGCATGCAGTGGTTCTGGGACCAGTACACGACGAGTGAGGCCGAGCGCGCCGAGATCACCGCCTCGCCGTTGCGCGCCACGCTGGAGCAGCTGGCCGGGCTGCCGCAGGCACTCGTGATCACCGCCGAGGCCGACGTGCTGCGCGACGAGGGCGAGGCCTACGCCGACAAGCTGCGCGCGGCGGGTGTGCCGGTGACGGCCGTGCGGTACGCGGGCGCCATCCACGACTTCGTGATGCTGAACGCGTTGCGCGGCACGCACGCCGCCGAGGCCGCGATCAGCCAGGCGAGCGCGTTCCTCCGCACCGCCCTCAGGGGCTGAAGCCGGGGACGAGCGCGGTGAGCGCCAGGCCCGCCACGAGCGCGGCGAACAGGATGAGGCCCACGACCTGAATCCAGGTCGTGGGCCTCGTCCTGCTCATCACGGTGCCGATCGCCAGCAGCACCGCGCCCACGATCAACGCCATCACGTAGAGCGTGCCCAGGGTCGTGCCGGAGGGCAGCGGGTCCAGGTGGTGCTGCACGTCGAGGAGCCCGATGCAGCCGAACCCGGCGAGCGCGGTCCCGCAGACGAGCACGACCAGCGCGGGCCACCACAGCCCCTTCTCGGGCACGGGCGTCTCACCGCGGCTGACTTTGCCGATCTGGATGAAGAGGCCGTGCACGTCGTGGTCGACGACGTTCTCGATCGGCTCGGGCTCGGGGCGCTCCACCGGCCACATCCTCCGGCACCGGAGCGCCCCGGTCTGGAGCCGAACGGGCGATCAGCCCCGGCGAGTGCTCGTGACGTGGAACGGCGTGCCCTGCTGGCACGTCGTCATCGCCCCGGGATCGGGCTTCCCGCTCACCTCGACCATCGCCCCGGCCACCGCGATCGCCGGGTCGGCGCCGAGCAGCAGGTACTGCTCGCCCGGCGCGGTCAGGATCGTGCACCCCGCCTCGACTCCGGCGGAGACCGTGCCGCGCACCGTCTTCACGTCCGGGTCGAGCGCCCGCGTCGGCGTGGGCAGCGTGGGTGGGAGCGGTGCCGACGACGGTGGCAACGGCGGCGGGAGGCTCGGTGTGGTCGTGGTCGGTGCGACAGGCGACGGGCTCGACGACTCAGTGTTCGACTGAGGAGAACCCGCTGGCGGTTGTGCGGCCCCACACGAAGCCAAGACCACACACAGCAGCACGGCAGCTAACCCGCGCATCCGACGTCACCTCCGATGAACCACGGCGACCGGGCACGGCGCGTGGTGGAGCACAGCGTGGCTCACTGAACCCAGGATTGCACGCGTGACGGCACCACGGCCGTGACTTCCCACCGCGATCAACGCGGCACCATCGGCCGCTTGGAGCAACGCGCGCGCCGGTGCGTCGAACGCCACCTCCGACGCGACGTGCACATCGGGCCACTGCGCGATGTGCGGCGCGAGCTGTTCTTCCAGCAGTTTGGCGAGGTCCACACGCACGTGGTCGAAGTCCTGCTCGGGCAGTTCGGCCCAGCCGACGTCGTTCCACGCGTGGATGGCCAGCAGCTCACGGCCGTGCCGCGCGGCGTACTCGAAGGCGAACGCGATCGCGTCCGTGGAGGTGTCGGAGCCGTCGACGCCGACGACCACGCGTCCGTCGACCGGCCCGGACCGGGTCACGATCACCGGCCGTCCGCCGGAGGAGACCAGCTCGACCGCGGTGGACCCCAGGAACATCTCGGCGATGCCGGTGCGCCCGGACGAGCCGAGCACGAGCAGGTCACCGGGTTCGGCGGCGAGGACGTCGACCGGGCGCCCGATGCGGACGTGGGTGGCGACCTCCAGGTCCGGCCAGCTCTGCTTGATCTCGGCAGCCAGTTCGGCGAGGTGGTCCTCGGCCGCGCGCGACATCGTCTCCTCGGTGACGAACTCGGGCAGCGGGACGGACATCGGCGTGAACACGGGCTCGGGCAACGGGGCTCGCACGGCATGCACGACCTGCAGGGCCGCACCGCAACGGGAAGCTTCCTCGGCACCGAACAGCACGGCTCGGCGCGCCAGGCCGGAACCGTCGAAACCGACCACGACCGTGGACATAAAAACCACCTCCGACCGGGGCATACCCGATCGGAGGTGGTTCTAACTGTGATCCACGAGCCAGTTGCCTAGTTGATGACGAACTGCGATCCGGGCTCGATCGTGATGTTGCCGTCCCGCGAGTTGGTGATCGTGACGTTCGTCAGCCGCGCCGAGCCGCGGGCCTGGGCCATCGCGAGGATGCCCGAGCCGTTGTTCGACTTGTCGATGCGGACGTTGGTGATCTGCACGTCCGGCATGCCGGAACCGCCGCCCTTGAACTGGATCCCGTCGTAGGTGGAGTCCAGGATCTCGGTGTCGCGGATGACGACGCCGGGGATCGGCAGGTTCTGCGAGAACAGCGTGATGGCGCCGAACTCCTGCGCCTCACCCCAGAACGCGCCGCCGGTGCGGTACAGGGCGTTGTTGGCGAGCGTCGTGGTCCCGCCGAACGGCAGCGGGTCGTGGTCGGTCGCCAGCATGATGCCCGGGTAGTTGGCGGTGTCGGAGATGACGTTGTTCTCCGCGCGGTTGTTCGAGCCGCCGTAGATCGCGATGCCGTTGGCGCGCCAGGGCAGGGCGATCGTGTTGTTGAGGAACGCGTTGCCGCTGCCGATGTCGACGTTCTGGTCCTTCACGTACTTCGACGCCCACACGGCCAGCGCGTCGTCGCCCGTGGTGCGGAACGACGAGTTGAAGACCGTGGAGTTGCGGGTGCCGTTGGTGAAGTTGATGCCGTCGGCGTAGGTGTCGCGGATGCGCATGCCGCTGAACTGCAGGCCGTCGCCGGGGTTCCAGCGGTCCGGCAGGTTGGTGTAGTCGCGGCCGACCCAGACACCGACGTTGGCGTGCTCGATCCACACGTTGGTGACCTTGGTGTTCTTGCCGAACCGCCCGTTGAGGCCGACGCCGCCCTCGGCACCGCCGTCACCGCCGCGGATCCGGCCGGAACCGAAGATCGCGATGTCGGAGATCTGGGTGTTGTCGTCGATGTCGAACCCGAAGTTGCCCTCGTGCGGGTGGTTGATCGTGTCCGCGTCCTGCGGCTGGATCAGCGAGAACAGCTGCGAGTGCCACATGCCGGCGCCGCGGATCGTGACGTTGCGGATGCCGACCTGGTTGTCGCCACCGCTGTTGAACACGGTGAGGATCTTCTTCTCCTGGCGGAACTTGCCCTCCGGGATCCAGACGCAGGGGATCTCCCCGTTCTGGTCGGCCGTCACGGCGCGCTGCAACGCGTCGGTGTCGTCCGTCTGGTCGTTCGCGGTGGCACCGTACTGCGTGATCGAGACGCACTCGGACGGCTTCGACGCGGCCGGGGCGACCTGCTCCAGGTCGATCAGGTCGATGACGTAGAACTGGGCGTTGTCACCGGAATCGCGCTGCAGCTTGAACTTCGTGCCGGCCGGGTAGCTCGAGGCCAGCAGCTGCGAGGTCTCGTCGAACAGCCTGCGGGCGTCGCCACCCGGACGGTTCGTGAGGCCCTCGGGGTCGTCCGTGGTGCCGTAGAGCCAGCTGTGCCGCGACGAGAACGTCAGCTTCTGCACGAACTGGTCGTTCGCGTAGAGGCTGATCGTCGCCTCCTGGCCACCACCGGCGGCGGCGTCCGGGACCGAGTTGCGCACGACGATCGAGTTGGTGCTGACCGTCGAGGTGATCTCCACGAACTGGCCCTGCGCGTCGAGGCGCACCGACTTGCGGCCCGAGGACTCGGACCCGAAGTTGGTGTGCCCGAACGTGCGCTCCGCGTCGGCCTGCAGCAGCGTGCCCTGGTAGCGGCCCGCTTCGGCCTCGTAGCTGGTGAACGGCACCGAGGCGCCGCGTCCGACCACAATGGACTGGGTGGCGGTGTTGTTGGTTTCGTTGGTCTCCGCCACGACGTTCGTCGCGTCGGCGGTCGCGGTGGCCGTGGCGCCGCCGTTGGTGGCGGTCCAGGAGCCGACGTTGACCGTGACGGTCTGCCCGGCGTTGATCGCGCCGGTGTTGGCGTTGAGAGTGCTGCCGCCGATGGTCACGCGGGTCACCGAAGCGCCTGCCGCCGACGTGCCGCGGTTGTTGACCTGCACCGCGAACGTGACGGCCTGGCCCGCCGCCGGGGACGACGGGTTCGGCGTGACGCCGAGGATCTGCAGGTCCGGTCCCGGGGCCTGGCCGACGACCAGGGGAGAGCCGGAGGTGAAGGTGTTGTTGCCCTCGTTGGTCTCCGCGACCTGGTTGGCCGGGTCCACCGTGGCCGCGGCCGCGTAGGACCCGGCACCCCGACGACCCGCGTCGACGTTGACGGTGGCCGTGGCTCCAGGGGCGAGCGCGCCGACCGCGGCGCTGCCCACGACGGTGCCGCCGAGCGTGGCGTTGACGGTCGTGGCCGTGGAAGCCACGGTGCCGCCGTTGCGCACGGTGGCGGTGAGCCTGATCGCGTCGGCCTCGGACGGGCTGGCCGGCGTCCACGTCAGGTTCGTGACGGTGAGGTCAGGAGCCGGAGCGGACGCGCCGAACACCTGGAACTCGGCGACCTGGCCGCCGGGCGCGCCGGTGTTCGAGTAGAAGTGCAGCCGCACGTCGGAAGCCCGCCCGCTGACCGGGATGGTGACGGTGTTGCCGGTCGCCGGGTCGAACCGGTAGTCGGCGCGCGCCTTCAGGGTCGCGAACGCGGAAGCGCTTGCTTCCTTGCCCAGCACCTCGAAGTTCTGCGTCCGCGCACCCCAGGCGTTGTCGGGGTTGAGCTTCACGACGACCGAGGTGATGTCGGCGTTCGAGCCCAGCTTCGCGGTCAGGTGACCGGGGAAGCCGCCAGACTCCCAGTACGTGCCCGTGTTGCCGTCGACCGCGTTGCCGGGAACGAAGTTGTGCACGTGCCCGGATTCCTCGACCGGCTTGCCCTGGGCGAGGTTGTCGCCGGCGGGCGGCGGGTCGACCGGCCCGGACTCGCCGTGCACCTCGAACTCGCTGAGCTGGCCCGCGGACCAGCCGGTGTTCGCGGTGATCGTGACGCGCACGTACCGGGCGTTGGTGGCGGCGAAGTCCAGTGTCACCGTGTTGTTCGAGCCGGGGGAGAAGACCCGTGCGCCCGATCCGACGATGTCGCTGTACTGCGAGCCGTTCGCACTTCCTTGCACAGCAAGCGTTTGCGAGCGCTGTTCCCACCCGGCGGGCAGGCGCAGCACGACCTTGCTGACGCTCTTGGACGACCCGAGGTCGGCCTGGAGCCATTGGGGGAACACGCCGTTCGTGCTCTCCCAGTAGCTGCCCTGGTTGCCGTCACCGGCGTTCCCGGCGCCGTACGGGCCGTTGCTGCTGGACGCGGTCAGGTTCGCGGACAGCCGGACAACCGCTGCACCTGCCGTGGGGGTCAATCCGAACAGTGCGAGGGCGCTGACGACGGCAGCACTCACCGCACGCTTCAGTAGCGTGTTTCTCATTTTGAATTGTCCTTCGTGGCAGGGGTATCAGTTGTTGATGTTGATCTTGAAGGTGGTCGTGGTGTTCTTGACGTCCTGGAAGTTGTTCGCGAACCTCAGGCCGTTGAACGTGACCTCGCCGACGGCGGGACCCTGACCGGGCTCCGGCATCTCGTTGGCCCACAACCCGAATCCGGACTTGGCGTCGAACGCGTCACCGGACTTGCGCGCACCCGAGATGCTCACGTTGGACAGCACCGTGTCCTGGAAGACGTTCTCGGCGGCACCGTTGTACTTGGTCTGGAACATGATTCCGCTGTACGTCGGATCGATGATCTCGACGTCGCTCACCCGGATTCCCGTGTACTTCTTGGACGCGGAGAACATCCAGATCGCGCCAAACGTCTGCTGGCCCCAGAAGTGGCCGCCGGAGCGCACCAGGGTGAGGCCGCTGAACGTCGTCGGCTCCGGCCCGAAGTCCTCCATCGGGTACCCGAAGTCGAGCGAGCTGATCGTCACCGCGGAGTAGGTGAGCGTGTCCGCGATGTAGATGTTGCGGAAGATGTTGTTCTTGCCGCCGTACACCGCGAGACCGGCCGCGCGCCACGGGGTCGTGACGCTCAGGTTCTCGAAGACGTTGTTCTGCTGGCCGCTGCCACCGCCGTCGGTGGCGGCGAACAACGCGAACGCGTCGTCACCGGTCGAGCGGGCCTCGATGTTCGCGATCCGGTTGCCCGCCGAGCCGTTCGTCATGTTCAGGCCGTCCGCGTACATGTTGCGGATGCGGCTGTCCTTGATGACGTTGTTGTCGACGTTGTTGCCCCAGAACAGGCACATCATGTGCTCGACCCAGATGTTCTCGATGGTCATGTTCTGGACGCCGGCGAAGTCGAACACCTTGCCGGGGCCGTCGTTGCGCTGCGTGTAGTTGCCGAACACGGCGAACCCGCTGAACGTCGAGCCGCTCGCGGACGACTGGGCGGAGAAGCCGAGATCGGTGTTCTCCTGCGTCGGCGGAGCCTGGAACCGGGTGAACCAGGGGCCGGCGCCGACCACGCGGACGGCCTTGCCGTAGACGTTGAACTTCTGCTGCGTCTGGTAGGTACCGGCAGGGAGGTAGACGCCGATCAGGTTCCCCGTGGTGTCCATGCGGACGCGGTCGAGCGCGTTCTGCACGTCCTGGTGGGTGAACCCGGCGGGCACGGCATAGCGTGCGGCATCAGGGTTTCCGGCGGCCTGCACCTGTTCGAAGTTCACGAAGTCGATCGCGTAGTTCGTGGTGTTGGCCGCGTCCTTCTGCAGCTTGATCTTCGTGCCCGCCGGGAACGTCGAGTTGAGCATCACGTTCGCCTCGTCGTAGATGTGGCGCGGCCCGCCCGCACCCGGCGAGTTGCCCGGGGACGCTTCGTTGCCGTAGAGCCACATGTACTTCGACGTCAGGTCGATGGCCTTGTGGAACTGGCCGTTGACGTAGACGTTGAGGGTGCTGCTGATGCCGCCGCCACCGGAGCTGTCCGGGATGGAGAACCGGGTGACGAGCGTGTTGGTCGGGGCGCCGGTGGTGAACTCGACCGACTGGCCGGTGCCGTTCAGCGTGACGGCGCGGCGGCCGGACGCCTCACCGGCGAGGTCGCCGATCGTCCTGTTCGGACTCAAGACCTGTGCGCCGCCGCCGACGGTCGCGTCCTCGGCCTCGATGTGCTGCCACGGCACGCTCGCGCCACGGCCGATGAACAGCGCCTGCTCACTGGTGTTGTTGGGCTGCTTGGCCGGGATCTCGTTGCCGTCGTTGGCGATGACGGTCTTCACCGTGTAGCGGCCGTCGGCAGCAGGCCACGTGCCGACGTTGACCGCGGCCGTGGTCGCGCCCGCGTTGATCACGCCGTTGTGGCTGCCGGTCAGCGTGCGGACGGTCTGGCCGCTGCTGTTCAGGATCGTGACCGTGATGCCGTGGGCACCGGCTGCTGAAGCGATGCTGCCCTGGTTCTTGATCGCGACGCTGAACGTCGTGGTCTGGCCGTTGGCCGGGTTGCTGGGCGACCAGGTCGGCACGGCGACCAGGTCCGAGCTCGGGACCGGGGTGACCACGAGCGGGGACGGGTGGATGCGAGCGTTGTTGGTCTCGTTCTGCTCCGCGACCTTCTTGGTCTCGTCGACCTTCGCGGTGAACTCGTAGGACCCTTCCGGGCGCGCGGAGATCGTCGTGCTGACGTTCGCCTGCGCACCGGCGGCGAGAGCGCCGACGTTGGCCGTGCCGACGGCGGTGGTGCCGAGGAAGAACGTGACGTCGGTGGCCGTGCTGGCCGCCGTGCCCGCGTTGCGGACGGTGGCGTTCAACGTGATCTGGTCGGTCTCGACGGGCGCGGCCGGCGTGAACGACGTGGCGGTGACGGTGAGGTCGGGGTTCGGGGCAGGGGTGCCGAACACCTGGATCTCCGCCACCTGCGTGCCGGGGGCACCGGTGTTGGACGTGCCGCGCACCTGGAGGTCGGCGACGCGCCCGGCGGCGTTGATGGTGATGCTGTTGCCGGTCGCGGGGTCGAAGCGGTAGTCGCGGCCGGGGGTCAGGCTCGTGAAGGCGGTCGCGTTCTGCTCGCGGCCGAGGACCTCGATGTTCTGCGTGCGCGCACCCCAGGCGTTGTCGGGGTTGAGCTTGAGCGTGACGGAGCTGACGTCCGCGTTCGCTCCCAATTGGACGGTCAGCGTGCCGGGGAATCCGTTGGACTCCCAGTAGGTCTGCACGTTGCCGTCGTTGGCGTTGGCGGCGACGAAGTTGTGCACGTTGTTGTTCGCCGTGACGGGCTTGCCCTGCGCCAGGTTCGTGCCGGTGGCGCCCTCGCGCGTGACGGTGTTGCTGGCGGGGGACTGGTTGCCGGCCGCGTCCTTGGCGATCACGTGGTAGCTGACGCGCAGGCCGTCGGGCTGGCTGTCGGTGTACGTCGTGCCGGTGACGCTCGTGCGCAGCGTGCCGTTGGCGTAGACGTCGTAGCCGGTGACGCCGACGTTGTCCGTGCTCGCGTTCCAGGTCAGCCGGATCTGGCCGGACTGGGGCTGGGTGAACGCGAGATTGGTGGGTGCGGCGGGGGCCTGGGTGTCACCCCCGGTGGGGCCCTGCACCTCGAACTCGCTGATCTGGCCGGCGGGCCAGCCGGTGTTCGCGGTGATCCGCAGCCGGACGTACCGCGTGGTGGCGGCGGTGAAGTCGATGGTCACGGTGCTGTTGGAGGCGGGGTTGAAGTCGTAACCCCTGCTGGCCACCAGATCCGTGAAGTTGCTGCCGTCCGTGCTGCCCTGGACCGCGAGGGTCTGGGTGCGCGCGCCCCAGCCGCCGGTCGGCAGCTTGAGCACGACCCGGTCGGCCTTGACCGCGGCGCCGAGATCGGCCTGAAGCCACTGCGGGAAGGCGTTGTTGGCGCTCTCCCAGTAGGTCGACTGGTTGCCGTCGCCCGCGTTGCCCGGCCCGTAGTTCTGGTTGGAGCTGCTGGCGCTGTACGAGGCTTGGAGTTTCGCGCTCGCTTCCGCTTCCTGGACCGCCAGCTTGGCCGTGGTCTTGGTGGCGCGGACGTGCTTGACCAGCGTCGGGTCGACTTTGAAGGTGACCTTGCCGTCCTGGAACGTGTGTGGTCGTTCCGCGACCAGCGTCGACCAGCCTCTGCCGTCGAGGCTCGTCTGCACGGCGAACGTCTCGGTGCTGTTCTTCGCGCTGGTCAGGGTGACTTCGCTGATGCGGGTCTGCTTCGCGAGGTCCAGGCTGACCGGCGCGGCCTGGGCGGCAGGGACGAAGGTCAGGGTCGCCGCTGCGGTGATCAGAGCTGTGGCGGGGGCTAGCAGGGAGCGAGCGCGTGTCGTCAGTGACATGGCGTGCTTGGCCCTTCTCGGTGGGGACGCGAGGGGGTGTGGCGCGCCTCACCGTAGAAGTGACCAGCAGATTACCGCAATATCTCGACGTGATTGCGCAAATTTGCGACAGAGCCCTCTGAACAGGAAAGACCGGGGTTCGTTCACGTGTCCGAACAGTGTCCCAGCGTGCGCAAGGGCGATCACCAGCAGCTGGACAGACGGCTTTGCCGTCGGTTCGGGCCCGAACCTGCCGGGAAAATTGATTTGATCTCGATACGCGCGCTTGCGCGGGCTTGCTCTGGGCTTGCTGCCGTTGCGTAAGACTTGCGCAAAACTCAGAGCTTCGCGAACAACCTTCTGGTTCGGTTCAGCAGATCCAGCCTGTGCTCACGCAGCCGCAGCGAGTGCCCCTCGCCGGGGTAGAGGACCAGTTCGGAGTGTTCGACGGCCGCGTGCAGGAGTTCGGCTTGCTCCACCGGCACGTTGGTGTCCTCGGCGCCGTGCACGATCAACATCGGCGTCGTGATCTCGTGGGCGTACGTGATCGGGCTGAGGTGTGCGGTGTCGGCGAGCGCGGCCTCGAACGCGCCCCACTCACCGTTCTCGACCTGCCGCGGCCAGTCCGAGATCCCCGCTCCGACGAGCGCGGCCTTGAACCTGTCGGTCCTGGTGGTGGCCCAGGAGGCCATGAACCCACCATGACTCCAGCCCGCGATGCCGAGCCGGTCCGGGTCCGCGACGCCTTCGCTTATCAGCAGATCGAGGCCGTCCTCGATGTCGTGCCACTCCTCAAGCCCGACCCTGCCGCCGACCGCTTTCGCGAACTCGTGCCCGTGCCCCAGGCCTCCGCGCGGGTTGGGCAGGAACGTTGCGATCCCCTGGTGTGCGAACCATTGGGCGGATGGCACCCAGTGCAACTGCAGGCTGTCGGCGAACCGGTCGTACGGCCCGCCGTGCACGATCGTGACGAGCGGAAACGGCCCGTCCTCTCTTGCCTTGCCGAGCGGGAGGACGAGCAGGCCGTCGAGTCCGAGGCCGTCGCGGGCCTGATAGCTCAGGCGTTCCTGGACACCCCACGCGATGCCGTCGAGGTCGCGGTAGGGCGACGGCAGGTGAGAACCCCTGACCTTGCCCAAGAATGTGCCGTCGAGCCGGTGGAACTCGGTGTCCAACCCGGCCGCGACGACCATGATCGGCGCGCTGCCGTCGTCCTGCACGAGGTCGATCGGGCACGCGGGCATGCCCTCGGTGAGGTTGCGGTGGCGCTGGTCGAACACGGCGTTGCCGGCCTGGAGCAGCGGCGGCGTCAACGCCAGGTAGTGCACCTCGTCGCCCCACCACACCGGCGACCCGGCGTCCGCCGAGGTCGGGCCGAGGTCGGTGATCGTGCCGTCGGGGGCGACGACGTGCAGCGCGGGGTTCAGCAGGCCGGGATCGATCTCCGGGGACGACCAGGTGATCACGGCGAGGCGGCCGTCGGGGTGCCCCGTGACCTCCGCGACGTGCCGGCCAGGGATGCTCACCCCGATCGGAGCGGGCTTGGGTGGCTGAGGCCGGTGGGACACCACGATCTCATCCGTCAGCTCGCGCACACTCGCTCCTTCTGCCGCATTCCTGCTGCCGCCCACCCGCCCCTTCCGCTTGCGGGGCGAAGACGACCATGGTTTCCGGACATCTACTAGACGACGTCAGGCGTGGATCAGGACGGGATTCACTCGTCCGGGTGGCGGCCGGGACGCTCACTCCGGTCGGGGCGGACTCAGCGGACGGAAAGACGTTGGGACACCACGATCTCGTCCGCCAGGTCGCGCCCGCTCGACTCCTTCGCTTGATCTCCACCTAACTACAGGTCCTAGCGTCGGTGCCATGACGATTCTCGTGGCAGGAGCGACCGGGAACGCCGGACGTCAGGTGGTGCACGAACTCCTGGCCCTGGGGCAGCAGGTCCGCGCACTCACCAGGAACGCGGCCACGGCACGGCTGCCGGCAGGCGTCGAGGTCGTCGAAGGAGACCTGACCAGGCCGGAGACGATTCCGCTCGACGGCGTCACGGGCGTGCACCTGCTGACCAACGCGGGTGACGACTACGCCGAACTGCAGACCGGGCCGGAGTTGGTGCTCAGGGCCGAGAAGGCCGGAGTCCGCAGGGTCACGGTGTTGTGGAGCGGCTACCGGAGTCCGTTGGAGGAGGCGGTCACGGCCAGCTCGCTCGAGTGGACCGTGTTGCGGCCGGTGGACTTCATGTCGAACGCGCTGGTCTGGGCCGAGTCGGTGCGCCGGGAGGGGGTGGTGCGCGAGCCGTTCGCGTACGCGCGGAGTGCGCTCGTGCACGAAGGTGACATCGGCGCGGTGGCGGCCGCCGTGCTCGTGAGGGGTGGGCACGGCGGCCGCGCGTACACGTTGACGGGGCCCGAGGCGTTGTCCGTGCCGGAACAGGTGGCGACGATCGGCGCAGCGATCGGGCGGGAGATCGAGTACGTCGAGCAGACCGAAGCCGAGGCGCGCGCGGAGATGCTGGCAACGCGGCCGGTTGAGGTGGTCGACGCGATCCTCGGGTGGAAGCGGGACATGCCCGCGCAGGGGTACACGGTCACAAAAGATGTCGAGGACGTGCTGGAGAGGCCCGCGCGCTCGTTCGCCTTGTGGGCTCGGGAGCGCGCGGGCGCCTTTCTCAGCGGAGCAGGTACGCGCTGACGATGGTCTGCTCCACGGTCTGGCCGTGGCCGGACGCCTTGGCGCGCAAGGAGACCGACTTGGCGTCCTTCGGGTGGGCGAGCAGCACGCGGTTGCCGGTGATCTGCGTGCGCTTCCACGTCGTGCCGCCGTCGTAGGAGACCTCGACGGACGTCACGCGGACCGAGTCCACCTGCGACTGGGTGGACAGCGGCACAGCGAGCATCTGGCCGGCGCGGCCGTAGCCCTCGTCGTCCAGTTGCGGGCTGAAGCGGACGACGGACAGCGGCAGGGCGGTCTGGCGGGCCGTCGTGTCGCTGCGGAACGTCCACACGCCGGACACCTTCGTGCTCAACGGGCCTGGGCGCGTCGCGGACGCTTCGAGGCGGTAGTTCGCGGCGCCCGGCGCGACGTCGGCGAGACCCCAACCCGGCTGGGTCGAGTCGAGGACCTTGACGGTGTCGCGGTAGAGGACGGTCCTGGCCTCGGTGACGGGGGAGTAGCCCTCGTTGCCCGCGTTGTCGCCGTAGAGCGGGACGGTGATGCGGACGAAGTCGCCCGTGCGGAACGAGTGCGGGACGTCGCGCGACTCGGGCAGGGCCGGGCCGAACACCGCTCGGTTGAACGGTTCCACGTAGGAGCGGCCGGGCTTGTAGTGGCGCAGCGGCGTGCTCAGCGAGCCGAGGTTGCCGGTCTCGTCGAACAGGTTGAAACGCCGCGACCAGTCGCCGTCGCCGCCGTAGTACTCGGTGCGCGGGCCCGGGACGAAGTTGTCGAGCGAGCCGTACGTCCAGTCGGCGCGGCCCTCGGGCGACGAGGTGTGGCCGATGGTGGCGGTCTGGCCCGGCTTCAGCGCCGGCATGTCGACGCGGACGGACGCCAGGTCCTTGCGCGCCACGGTCTTCGTCAGGCCGGTCGGCGCGGATCCCTTGTCGTACCAGGCGAGTCCGTAGAAGTCGGAGCCCGCGGTCCAGAAGGTCGCGATCTTGCCGGTGACCTCCTTCGAGTCGGGGCCGAGGCTCGCCACGCCGAGGTGGTCGATGAAGCCGCCGACCGAGAAGTTGCCGATGGTGTAACTGGTTCCGTTGACGACGCGTTCGAAACCGGTTTGCAGCAACGAGAGTTGCGCCGTCACCGGCAGGGTCACCTTGACCGGCTTGGCCTTGCGGGCGTCGAGTTCGATCGTGGTCGCGCCGCTGACGGTCAGGTTCGGGTAGTTGATGACGTCGTGCGTGTACGCGCCGGACGACGACATCACGCTGCCCATCAGGATGTAGCGGCCCTTGGCCACGCGGGCGACACCCGTGGCGGAGTTCGGCCACACGCGGGCGCCGGTGTCCACGTTGATCATGTTGGCGAACGTCGACGTCGTGGTGGCGCCGGTCCGTTCGATGCCGACGACCTTGACGTCGTAGCTCTCGACCTCGAGGTCCGCGACGACGGCGGTGCGCACGCCGCTCGCGACGACCGCGCCGCCGAACACGCCGCCCGCGGGCTGCTTCGCGATGTCCGCGGTGACGGTGGCCTTCGCGCTGCCGCCGGCCGGAACCGTGAGCTGGGCGGGGGAAACGCTGAACAACGAGCCGTTGGTGTCCGCCGACAGGTCGAGCGTCACGGCCTCGGAGCCCGCGTTGGAGTAGGTGATCTCGCGGGTGATCGTGGCCTCGCCGGTGTGCGGCCACTGGTGTGCGCCGAAGTCGACGCTGGTCGGGGACGACGTCACGTTCTGCTTGATCAGCTTCGCCACGTCCACGCGGCCGGTGCCCTGCTCGAACGGCGTGAGCCCGGACGTCGGGGTCGCCGTGCCGGTGAGCCTGGCCTTCAGTTCGGTGCCGGAGAGGCCGGGGTGCTGCTGGCTCAGCAATGCCGCCGCGCCCGCGACGTGCGGGGTGGCCATCGACGTGCCGTCGAGGCCGGTGTAGCCGTCGACGACGGGCGAGCCGATCCTGCCCGCGGCGTGCAGGGCGGCGACGATGCCGACGCCGGGTGCGGTGAGGTCGGGCTTGAGCGTGCCGGACTGCGACGGGCCGCGCGCCGAGAACTCCGCGATCTTGTTGGCGCGGTCGACGGCACCGACGGTCAGCGCTGCGTCGGCGCTGCCGGGCGAGCCGATCGTGCGGGCGCCGGGGCCGAGGTTGCCCGCGGCCACGACGAACAGCGCGCCCTTCTCGGCGGTGAGGCGGTTGACGGCCTCTTCGAGGGGGTCCACCTCGGGGGTGTCGTAGCCCCCGAGGCTCATGTTGATGATCTGGGCGCCCTGCTCGACCGCCCACTCCATGCCGGCGATGATCCCGCTGTCGTTGCCGGAACCGTTGTCCCCCAGCACCTTCACGTCGAGGATCTGCGCGTCGGGCGCGACGCCGTGGTACTTGCCGCCGCTCTTCGCGCCGGTGCCCGCGACGATCGACGCCACGTGCGTGCCGTGGCCGTAGCGGTCGACGTTGTCCGCGGAGGACGAGAAGTTGCGCTCACCGATCTCGCGGTCGGCGAGGTCCGGGTGGGTGTTGTCGACGCCGGTGTCGAGCACGGCGACCTTGACGCCCTTGCCCGTGAGGCCTGCGGCGTACGCGGCGGGGGCGTTGATCTGCGCGACGCTGCGGTCGAGGTTCGCCTGGCGCTTCGCGTCGAGCCAGATCTTCTCGGCACCCGACGCGGTCAGCGACTGGCCGCCGACGAGCGGGGTCTTGGCGGCGTCGAACGCCACGCCGTTGATGCTGCGCAGCTGGAGGCCGGGCTGCGCCTGCGCGGTCAGGGTGCCGCGCGGGTAGGTCACGATGACCGGCAGGGCACCGTCGTAGGTGGCCAGTTCGGTGACGTCGAAGAGGCGTTCGTCGAGGCGGCCGTCCGCGATCATCGGGATGGCGTCGTGCGGCACGACGAACTCGTGCCCGTCGGCCTGGTAGGTGGAGAACAGGACGCGCTCACGGCCTGGTGCCGGTTTGATCGCTCTTTGTCCGGTTTGGACTTGATCACCGGTGATCAACGTGACCGTGCGGGTCGGCACGGGGGACGTTTCCGCAGGTGGGGGTGAGGCGTGGGCGTGGCCCGCGGTCAGCAGGGCCCCGGCCAGAACGACGACTCCGAGTGGGCGCACCCGGTCCTCCGTGGTGTCTGTGGGAGCGGTTTCACGGACCGTAGTGACCCGCTCACACCTCAGACAAGGTCTACACCAATTTCCGGCACGCTTTAATCTTTTTGCCGTGACGGGCCTGCGTGAACGCAAGAAGGCGGCGACCAGGGAAGCCCTGGGGGACGCCGCCTGGAGTCTGTGCGTGGAGCACGGTCTCGACCGGGTGACGGTGGATCAGATCGCGCGGGCGGCCGGCGTCTCGCTGCGGACGTTCTTCAACTACTTCTCCTCCAAGGAAGAAGCGGTCGTCGCCGGGGACACGGCCACCGCTCTGGCGTTCGTGGAGGAGTTCGCCGCGCGTCCGGTCGGCGAACCGGTGCTGGTGGCGTTGCGCGAGGCCGTGAACTCGATCTACCCCCGCCACGTCGACCTCGAGCGGTTGAGGCAACTGCGCGAACTGCGCCGCCACCCCGCGTTGCTGCCGCACGTGTTCGCCGCCTACTCGGCCCGTGAACAGGCGTTGACGGCGGCCATCGCGGCGCGCTGCGGAGTGGACCCCCTCGTGGACCCCTATCCGGCGGTGACCGCCTCGACGATCCTCGCGTCGATGCGCGCGGTCGTGCAGTGGTGGCTCGACACGCCCCAGGCCGCCGAGCGCTACACGGCGGCCGAGCTGGTCGGCCGGATGATCGACCAGCTCGGCGCCGGGTTCACCAGGTGACCGGGAGCGAGTGCACGCCGTAGATCGACATGTCGGTCCGCAGCGGCACCTCGTCCGCGGGCACGGCGAGCTTGAGCGCGGGCAGCCGCTTGAGCAGTTCCGTGAAGCCGACGACCATCTCGACGCGGGCCAGCTGCTGGCCGAGGCACTGATGGATGCCGTGCCCGAACGCCACGTGGTGCCCGCGGGGCCGGTCGACCAGCAACGCGTGCGGGTCCTCGTACTGGCTGTCGTCCCGGTTCACCGCGGGTACCGACACGACGACCGTGTCCCCTGCCTTGATGGTGACGCCGCCGATCACGACGTCCTCCTTGGCGTGCCGCGAGACGCCGGAGCTGATGATCGACAGGTAGCGCAGCAACTCCTCGACCGCGTTGTCCACCAGCTCGGGATTGTCGCGCAGCTTCGCCCACTGGTCGGGGTGCTCCAGCAACGCGAACGTGCCGAGCGCCAACATGTTCGCCGTCGTCTCGTGGCCCGCGATCAGCAGCAGGTTCGCGATGCCGGTGAGCTCGTCGTCGGTGAGGTCGGTGTCCTGCACGAGCCCGGACAACAGGTCGTTGCCGGGGTTGGCCCGCTTGCCGAGCACTAGGCCCTTCATGAACGCGCGCATCTCGGTGGTGTTCTTGATCTGCTCTTCCACCGTGGTGTTCAGGCTGAGCAGCTTGGCCGTGCGCTTCTGGAACTCGTCGCGGTCGCCGTAGTCGACGCCCAGCAGTTCGCAGATCACCAGCGACGGCACCGGCAACGCGAAGTCGTGCACGAGGTCCGCCGGCGCGCCCTTCTCGAGCATCGCGTCGAGCTGCGCCGTGACGATCTCGTGGATGCGCGGCGTGAGGTCCCGCATCCTGCGGACGGTGAACTGCCCGGTGAGCAACCGGCGGAAGCGCGTGTGCTCCGGCGCGTCCATGAAGATGAACGACCCGGCCTGCCGCTCCGGCGGGAACAGCTCGGCGTGCAGCTCCGGCGAGAGCATCGCCTTGGCGCGCGGGCTGTTGACCCGGTCCGAACTCATCTGCGGCGCCGCCAGCACGGCCCGCGCCTCGTCGTGGCCGGTGACGAGCCAGACGTTGTCGCCGTTGTGCTCGATCCGGTGAACCCGCCCGCGCTCGCTCAACTCGGTCAGCCCGCGGCTCGGGTCGAACGGGCAGCCGCCCCGGTTGACGAGTTCCTCGGGCAGCTGCGGGCGGAAGAGTGCCTGCGCTTTGCGCTGCCGCTCGGCCGTGGTCATGGGATTCCCCTTGTCTGACCCGGGGTGACCGGGTCGTGGCTCGGCGTCACCTCCAAGCTACCGAAACTTGCGCAACGTGCAAGAATTTTGCCCGTCCTTTAAACGGCTTGGGTCGAATGAACGCGAACGGGCGGCACCCGGCTTCGAGGTGCCGCCCGTGTGCTTGAGCCTTCAGACGGCGAAGACCTGCGCGTCGTCCGCGAACGCCTTGAACTCCAGGGCGTTGCCGGCCGGGTCGAGCAGGAACATCGTCCACTGCTCGCCGGGCTCGCCCTTGAAGCGCACGTACGGCTCGATGACGAACTTCGTGTCCGCGGCGCGCAGCTTGCCGGCCAACTCCTGGAACGCGTCGACCGTCAGCACGAGGCCGAAGTGGGGGACCGGCACGTCGTGGCCGTCGACCGGGTTGCTGACCCGCTCGGTCTTCGGCGCCAGGTGCGTCACGAACTGGTGGCCGTGCAGGTTCCAGTCGATCCACGTGTCGGAGCTGCGGCCCTGCTCAAGACCCAGGGTGCCGCCGTAGAAGGCGCGGGCGGCGTCGAGGTCGTCGACCGGCATGGCGAGGTGGAAGCGTGGGACGTTAGGCATGTAGGAATGTTAACATTCCGACAAGTGGAGTCCAGTGCTCAGGATGTCGTCTTGTTAACATCACTACATGGCACTGGGTCCGGCACGACGACGAGGTCTGGGCACCGAGGTCGCGGACGTGATCCGCGAGGCGATCTTCGAGGGCACCTACCCGCCGGGCACCGCGCTGCGCGAGGTGGAACTGGCCGACGTCCTGGAAGTGAGCCGAGGCCCGGTCCGCGACGCCCTGAAGGAGCTCGAACGCGAAGGCCTGGTGCGCACCGAGTGGCACAAGGGCTCCACGGTGGCCGAGCTGTCGGCGAAGGACGTGGCTGAGCTGGACAGCCTGCGGGGCGCCCTGGAGGTGCTCGCGGTCGAACGGGTCGTGGCCGTCAACGCGTCGCTCGACAAGATCGCGCTGGCCGCCGAGAAGATGGAACGAGCGGACACGCCGCACGAGATGGTGCGGTGCGACATCGCGTTCCACGACGCCGTGTACGCCGCCGCCGACCACGTGCGGCTCGCGCAGGCCTGGGACGCCATCCGCTCGCAGGTGCACCTGTTCCTGATCACCCGCGTGGCGCTCAGCTCCGACGGGTACCTCCAACAGATCCGCGACGAGCACCGCGACCTGGTGGCGGCGTTGCGGCTCGGCAACGTGGAAGGCGCCTTGAAGCTCTTCGCCGAGCACCGCAAGCACGCCTTCGACGTGCTCACCGGCAACAACTAGAACCGCACCACTAGAGCCAGCCGTGCTCCTGCGCCACCGCGAACGCCTCCGACCGGTGCGCCACCCCGAGCTTCGCCACCGCCGCCGACAGGTGGTTGCGCACGGTCCCGGCCGACAGCGACGTCCGGGAGGCGATCTCCGCCACCGGCGTGCCGAACTCGCTGAGCCGCAACACCTCCAGCTCCCGCTGCGTCAGCGGGCACGGCGGCGCGGCGAGGGCGTCGGCGGCCAGTGCCGGGTCCACCCAGCGGCCACCGGCGTGGACTCGGCGGATCACGTCGGCGAGGGTGCCGCCGGGCGAGCCCTTGGGCAGGAAGCCTCGGGCGCCCGCGTGCAGGGCCTGTTGCAGGTGGGGTGGGCGGCCTCGGCCGGTCAGGATCACCACGGCGCACGACGGGAGCACGCGGGCGAGTTCGTCGGTGACCTCCAGGCCGTCCATCAGCGGCATCTGCAGGTCCACCACGGCCACGTCGGGGCGGTGGGCTCGGGCGGCCTCCACGGCGGCGCGGCCGTCGCTGGCTCGCGCCACCACCTCCAGGTCCGGCTCCAGGTCGAGGAGGGCCGCGAGGGCGTCGCGGATCAGTTCCTCGTCGTCGGCCAGCAGCACTCTGATCACGTGGGTACCACTACCTGCAAGGTGAACACGTCCCCCGACTTCTCCGCCGTCGCCTGACCGCCCACGGCCGCGAGCCGTTCCCGGACGCCGCGGATGCCGTTGCCGAGAACGAAGTCCTTCTCGGTGCCGTCGTTCGTCACGGTCAGCCGCACCTCCGCGTCGGCGAGAGCCACGTCGATCATGCACCACGTCGCGTGGCTGTGCCGCAGCACGTTGGTGCAGGCCTCGCGCAGCGCCAGGGCGAGCTGCGTGGCGTGTTCGCCGCCGACCTCCGCAGAAGTGACCGTGCATCGGATTCCAGCTTCCTGCAGGACGTTCCGGACGGCCTCGAGTTGGTCGGAGAGGTCCACGGCGCGATAGCCGTGGACGGCGTCACGCACTTCCTCCAACGCCGACGACGCCAGGCGCTGCGCCTCGAACGCCTCGGCAGAAGACCGCTCGGGGTCCGAAGTGGCCAGCCGTCCGGCCAGCTCCGCCTTCAACGCGATCACCGTCAGCCGGTGCCCCAGCAGGTCGTGGACGTCGCGGGCGAACCGGAGCCGTTCCTCGCTCACCGCGAGCTCCGCCTGAGCTTCGCGGCCTGCCCGCGCCTGGCCGAGGAGTCCGGCGAACCACATCGGCAGACCGGCCGTCGCGATGATCGCCGCGCCCACCGACGCGGCGATCATCTGGTACGTCGTGTGGTCGCGGGTCACGAAGAACCCGACCAGTCCGGACAGCACTACACCGCCGATGGCCGCGAGCCACCGCCACGGACCGGTGAGCAGCAACGGCGCGAAGCCCGCCGCCGCTCCACCGATCCACGCCCACGTCGACAGCTCGTCCGGGCCGACCGGCGCCACGAGCGGGATCGACAGGGCCACCGCGGCGACCAGCACCCACAGCGGCCCGCCCCGCAACGTCACCGCGAACGCCACGGCCACCACCAGCAGGCCCAGCACGCCGAGCCAGCGCAGTGCGGACGGTTCGCGCAGCACCGACACCAGCGGCACGATCAGCGAGCTCACCCACAGCAGGTGCAGGGCGCCGCGCAGCGCGGTGTGCGGAAGGTCGTTCATCGCCATGAGCCTAGAACCACGCCATCAGGATCGTGGCCGCGATGACCAGGTCGAACACTCCGCAGCCCTCGGCCCACCAGCGCGGCACGACGGCGTCGCGCACGTGGTGCACCAGGTCCCACCCGGCGTGCGCGGCCCACCCGAGCGCGATCAGCAGCACGCCGAGGTCCGGCGACACCACCAGCACGGCCGCGCCCAGCAGCACGAAGGCCCCGAACACCACGAGCTGCACCGCGGGCGCCTTCCGCGCCCAGAACAGGTAGGCCACCTGGCACAGCAGCAGGGTCCACACCGGCGGCACCACGGGCGCGGCCCAGAAGTCGATCGTGACTGCCAGCGAGAGCACCGACGGCCACCGGTCGCCGAGGAACCGCAGCACCGGGTTCGTCGTCGGCTCTGTGTGCGCATGCGGGTACTTGACCAGCACGAACGCCATCGCGGGCAGCATCAGCACGTGCCCGCCCATCTCCACGACGTCGGCGGAGACGAGTCCGGCCCAGTAGGGCACCAGCAGCACGACGTACGGCACGACCATCGCGGCGCACATCTCGAAGATCCGGCCGTGCCCGCGATAGCGCATCCACAACGCCATCGGCACGGACATGACCGTCGCCATCCACAGGGCCGCCAGTTCGACCCGGTCCGGCGTCCACAGGGGCCCGAGCAGGGCCATCCCCACGAGCATCGCCACGAGCATCTCGGCGCCGTGGCGCACGACCGGCGACCGCAGCGCCGGCATCACGGTTGTTGTCATGCATCGAGAGTCGAACGATCCCGGCGCAATACCCATCCGTGCGGTGTCACGAGTTGTCTGGGTGAAACGCCTAGGCGATCTGTGCGTCGATCTCGGCCCAGATCGTCTTCCCGCCGGCGAACTCCTTGGTGCCCCAGCACCGGGAGAGCTTGGCGATCAACGTCAGGCCACGTCCACGGGAGTCACCGAGCCGTGACTTGCCCAACTGCGGTAGGTCGGCCGGTGTGTGGTCGTCGACCTCCACCCGGACGAAGTCGGTGTGTCGTTGTACCCGCACGGCACGTGGTCCTTCCGCGTGCTCGTACGCGTTGCTGGCGAGCTCTGTGCACACGAGGAGGACGTCGAGCCGGATGTCCTCCGAGATATCCCTCAGCAGGGTCCCGATCCACACGCGCATCGCGGCGAGATCGGGCTCGTCCTCCGGCAGGGTGTGCACGGTCCTCGCGGAAGCGCTCAGCACTTCTGGGGTGTCCATCTCCATCCCACCTCGTTCGGGGCTTGGCCCTCCTGGCTGCTCAAGACGGCCGTCAGGGTGCGAAATACCACCGTGCGTGCTACCCCAAACGCGTGGATGGTTATGGCTTCAACCTCGCGCTGGTCGCGGTACTCGTGTTGCTCAACGCGGCGTTCGCCGGCAGCGAGATGGCGTTCGTGTCGCTGCGCGAAGGTCAACTCAGGTCGCTGGAACGCGAAGGGCACCGCAGGCTGGTCCGGCTCGCCCGTGATCCGAACAGGTACTTCGCGACGATCCAGATCGGCATCACGCTGTCCGGGTTCCTCGCGTCGGCGACCGCGGCGGTGTCGCTCGCGGCCCCGCTCGTACCCCTGCTGAGTTTCCTCGGCGGCGCCGCGAACGGCGTCGCGATCGCCCTCGTGACCGTGGTCCTGACTTTCGTCACACTCGTCTTCGGCGAGCTCGCCCCCAAACGCCTCGCGATGCAGTACGCCGTGCGCTGGACGAAGATCGTCGCCCGCACGCTCGACTTCCTCTCGACGATCTCCCGGCCCGCTGTGTGGTTGCTCTCGAAATCGACCGACGTCGTCGTGCGCGTCTTCGGCGGCGACCCGAACGCCGACGACGAGCAGATGTCCCCGGAGGAACTGCGTGATCTCGTTGAGGTGCAACAACATCTGAACCAGGAACAACGCACGATCATGACCGGCGCGCTGGAGATCCACGAACGCCGGCTGCGCGAGGTCCTGGTGCCGCGCAGGCAGGTGACGATCATCGAATCAGGTTTGGGCACCGCCACCGCGCGGGAAGTCCTTGCGAAGTCCGGACATTCACGGGCGCCGGTGACCAGGGACGGTCACCTGGACGACGTGCTCGGCGTGGTGCACCTGCGTGACCTGCTCGACGACACCGCGGTGCTCACCGAGGTGGCCCGCGCGCCGATGGTGCTGCCGGACTCGGTGCGCGTCACGGACGCGTTGCGGCGCATGAAGGCCGAGCACGAGCAGCTCGCGCTGGTGGTGGACGAACACGGTGCGGTGGACGGCATCGTGACGCTGGAGGACCTGCTGGAGGAGATCGTCGGTGAGATCTACGACGAGACCGACTCCGACGTGGTCGCGGTCAGGACCGAAGCCGACGGCTCGATCGAGCTGCCCGGCACGTTCCCGGTCCACGACCTGATCGACGTCGGCGTCGAGCTCAGGGACGCGCCGCAGGGCCAGTACGCGACGATCGCCGGGCTGATGCTGCTGATTCTCGGCCGCATCCCGGACGAACCCGGTGACGTCGTGGACGTCTCGGGTTGGAAGATCGAGGTCCGGCGCGTCGAGCATCACGCGATCACGCTGGTCCGGATGAAACGCTCGCACGCGAGTGAGGTTGAGGTCACAGCAAAAACCGCGGAATGAAGTGGACCTCTTAACCGTTACACATCAGTGCAGCCACTTCCGGCTGTCACTCCTGCCAACGGACAAGGGGGATTTGTCATGCCCGCAGATCTGAAGAACCGCGCGTCCGGACAGCAGGACGGGGACTCGGTCGGCCAGTACCTGCGCGACGTGGGCCGCACACCGCTGCTCACTGCGCAGGAAGAGGTCGACCTGTCGCGCCGCATCGAGGCGGGTGTCTACGCGGCACACCTCCTGCAGACCGGCGAGATCGGCAAGCGCGAGCCGCGCCTGCTGCGCCGGATCGTCGCCGAGGGCGAGCGCGCCAAGGACCACATGATCCGCGCGAACCTGCGCCTGGTCGTGTCGGTCGCGAAGAAGCACTCGTTCCGCGGCCTGCCGTTCGGCGACGTCGTGCAGGAGGGGAACCTCGGCCTGATCCGCGCGGTCGAGAAGTTCGACTACGCCAAGGGCTACAAGTTCTCCACCTACGCCATGTGGTGGATCCGTCAGGCGATCGAACGCGGCCTGGCCGAGCAGACCCGCACGGTCCGCCTGCCGGTGCACGTGGTCGAAGAGGTCAACAAGCTGAAGAAGATCGGGCAGAAGTTGTCGGCGGCTCTCGGTCGCGACGCGACGGTCGAGGAGATCGCCGCCGAGGCCAAGTGTTCGCCGCAGCGCGTGCAGGACCTGCGCGACGCCGCCCGCACCTGCGTCTCGCTGGAGACGCCGGTCGGCGACGAGGGCGACTCGGTCCTGGGCGACCTCATCCAGGACACCGACGGCGTGTCGGCGCCCGACCTGGTGGAGCAGCAGGAGTTCACGCAGGGTGTGCGTTCCCTGCTGGAGGTCCTGCCCGAACGGCAGGGCCGCATCATGCGCCTGCGCTACGGCCTGGAGGACGGGCGTTCCCGCACCCTGCAGGAGGTCGCGGAGGAGCTCGGCCTCACCCGCGAGCGGATCCGTCAGCTCGAGAAGCAGTCCCTCGCCGTCCTCAAGCAGTCCGGCGACCGGGACGATCTTTTCGCGCTCGCCGGCTGACAACCGTACGAAAGTCGCTTGTCCCGCTCCTTGTCACAACTAAAGACTCATCACGTCCGATAACGGACTAACGCTGTTTCGCAACCGCGTGTGACCGCAACGCAGTAGGGCCGTCGAGGGCCGGCCCGCGGTCGCACGCGGTTCCCTGCGATCGAGGAGCAGTGATGAGACAACGCACCCTGCGCACGCTCGGGGTGGCGGCAGTCGCCGTCGCCAGTACCGTGCTCGCGCTTCCCCAGGCTGTGGCCGCACAGCCCGAGGGCCCGATCGTTGCCGAGAGCGCGCCCAACGCGGTTCCCGACAACTACATCGTGGTGCTGAAGGACAACCTGACCCGGTCCGAGGTGGCCGGGCGCGCCGGTGGGCTCGCCGCCCAGTACGGCGCGAAGCTCGGGTTCACGTACAAGGCCGCGTTCAAGGGCTTCTCGGCCACGCTGTCCAAGCAGCAGGCCAAGCGCCTCGCCGCGGACCCGTCCGTGGCGTACGTGGAGCAGGACCGGACCGTGCAGGTCCTGACCGACCAGCTCAACCCGCCGTCGTGGGGCATCGACCGCATCGACCAGGCGAACCTGCCGCTCGACTCGAAGTACAGCTACAGCACGGGCGCGGCGAACGTGACCGCGTACGTGATCGACACCGGCATCAACTACGACCACGCCGACTTCGGTGGTCGTGCCTCGTTCGGCTTCGACGCGTTCACCGACGGCCGCAACGGCAAGGACTGCCAGGGCCACGGCACGCACGTGTCCGGCACCGTCGGCGGTGCGACCTACGGCGTGGCGAAGAACGTCAAGCTCAAGGCCGTCCGCGTGCTCAACTGCGCCGGTGGCGGTTCCGTCGCCACCGAGGCGGCGGGCGTCGACTGGGTCACCGCGAACGCCGTCCTGCCGGCCGTCGCGAACATGAGCCTCTACACCGGCGTGGCGAACGAGCCGAGCCGCGTGCTCGACGACGCCGTCCGCGCGTCCATCCGCACCGGCGTCACGTACGTCGTCGCGGCGGGCAACTTCAACGACGACAGCTGCAAGTACTCGCCGCAGCGCGTCACCGAGACGATCAACGTCATGGCGACGGGCCGCACCGACGCCCGCGCGTCGTTCTCCTCCTACGGCACGTGCAGCGACCTGTTCGCGCCCGGTGAGAACATCATTTCCGCCTCGTACAGCAACAACACCGGCTCGGCCACGATGAGCGGCACGTCCATGGCGTCCCCGCACGTCGCGGGCGCGGCGGCGCTGTACCTCGCCGACAACCCCAGCAAGACCCCGGCCGAGGTGCACGCGGCGATCCTCGCCCAGGCCACCCCGAACAAGGTCACCAACCCCGGTGCCAACTCGGCGAACCTGTTGCTGCGCACCAACGTCGGCGGCGTGCCGGGTGTCTCGGTCACCAACCCGGGCAACCAGACGACCGCTCTCAACGGCACGGCGAACCTGACGCTCACGGCGTCCGGCGGCACCTCGCCGTACACGTGGTCGGCGACCGGTCTCCCGACCGGCCTGGCGATCAACTCCTCGACCGGTGTCATCTCCGGCACCGCGACCGTCGCGGGCACCTACAACGTGACGGCCACGGCCACCGCGTCCGCCGGTGGTTCGGGCAGCACCTCGTTCACGTGGACGGTCGGCTCCTCGACCTGCGCCCCGCAGACCAACGGCACCGACGTCGCGATCCGCGACAACGCGACCGTGACGTCCACGGTGGTGTTCAGCGGCTGCACCGGTACCGCGTCGGCGAGCAGCACGGTCGAGGTGCACATCAAGCACACCTACAAGGGTGACCTCGTGGTGGACCTGGTGGCGCCGGACGGCTCCGTCTACAACCTGCACAACCGCACGGGCGGCAGCGCCGACAACATCGACCAGACCTACACGGTCAACCTGTCGTCGGAGACCCGCAACGGCACCTGGACCCTCCGGGTCCGCGACGCGGCCACGGCCGACGTCGGCACCATCGACACCTGGACCCTGTCGCTCTAAAGGGCTTCTAGTGTTGTGGTGAGGTAGTGCAACGAGAGCTCCGCGTCCCGCGACTTTTCGTGCGGGGCGCGGAGCTTTTCGCTGAACTGGGCGATGTCATCGAGGCTCCAGCGCAACGAGTAGAACGAGCTCTGGCCGCCCGCGAGCCACAGATCGCGTTCCGGCGGGGCGAGGCCGACCGTGTCCCAGTCGACGAGCTTCAGACCGCCGGCCGTGCTGATCACGTTGCCCGCGTGCGGTTCGCCGTGGGTGAGCACGCGCTCGTCGGGCAGTGCGGCGGCGAGCCGGTCCAGTTCGGTCAGCGCGTCCCGGAGCCTGCCGGTGTGCGCGACGAAGACCTCCCTTGCCGGAGTGGAGAACCACTCGCCGGGCTCGTCGAGCAAAGCCGCCAGCGCGTCCCGTCCCGGCAGGTCGATCGCCGCGATCGGGGTGTGCGGTGGCGGTTCGGTGGCGTGCAGCGCGGCCAGCAGCTCGTCGATCCCGGCCGGGAGAGGATCGCCGAACGTGCCGGTTTCTCCTTGCACGAACGGGAAAACGCTCAGCGCGTACCGGTCGTTGAGCAGCACCACCGCGGAGCCGTCGTCGGCACGCAGCGGTGCCACGACGAACGGCAGGTCGCTCAAGCTCGCCGCCGTCTCCATCGCTTGCCGCAGACCGGCCAGGGGTTTCGTCGTGAGGTCCGCGACGGACGTGAAGTGGTCGCCCACCGTCCAGTGGTAGTCGCCGAAGCCGAGCGGGGCGTACACGGGCGTGCCGGTGACGCCGAACCGCACGAGCCCGGCGCGTAGTTCCTCGTCGGCCAGTCCGGCGGGAAGATCCTCCACGACCGACGACGCTACCGGCCCGGATGGCACGATGGCGCGCGTGCACCCCTCCGCCGTCCTGCGCACCCTCGCCCGCCTGAGCGCGGCCGAGCAGCCGCAGAAGCTCCAGCTCGACCTCAGCAAGGCGGCGGGGCTGCTGTGGCTCGGCGACCACGAGCCGTCGTGGCGGGCGATCACGCTGGTGCAGGAGGGTCCGCAGTGGACGCCGGTGCCGTGGACCGCGCCCAGGCAGGCCAAGGCGGAGGTCGCGCACCTGGCCGCGTTCGACGCGTTGCACCAGGAGGACCGGTTGCTGCGGCTGGGCTGGGCGTTTCTGGCCGGGCCCGCGCAGATCGGCGGGCAACGGCGCCGCGTGTGCCTGCCGCTGGTGTCGCGGCCGGTACGGCTGCACCACGGGATCGGGCTCGGCTACTCCTTCCACGTCGCCGGTGACGCCGGCGTGATCCCGCTGATCGACGACTGGGCGCAGGCGGCCGAACGGGAGGCCGCGCTCGCGCCGACCGAGGAGTGGATCACCGAGACGCTGCGCCTCGCCGGATTCGGGGACGTGCCGATCGTGCACGACGACCCCAAGTCGTTGATCTCCGGCAGCGAGCTCAAGGTCGCGATGGGTGCGGGGTTGCACGCCGGCGAGCCCGTCGTGAAGACCGAGCACGGCACGGCGCTGTTCGACTGGTCGGGCAAGAAGGGCCTGGACGGTACGGCGTTCGCGGCGCTGTACGGGGCCGTCAGCGAACCGGACGAGCACGACGAGCCGATCAGTTCGGCGTTGCCGCTCAGCCACAGCCAGATGCGCGCCGTCGAGCACGCGCGGCGGGCGCGGATCACGGTCGTCGGTGGCCCTCCCGGCGCGGGCAAGACGCACACGCTCGCCGCGCTGGCGCTCGACGCCGTGGCGGCCGGGAAGTCCGTGCTGCTGGCGAGCCGCACCCGCAATGCCGCCGACGTGCTCGGCGCGGCGCTGCGGAAGGCGGGCGGGCCGGTACCTGTGCTGTTCGGCGACTCCGAACTGCGGCAGGAGATGGCGCGCGAGCTCAGCGACGGGTTGACCGCCACGAGCGATCCCGGCAAGCTCGCCGACCTCGACCGGGAACGCGCCAAAGCTGCCGCCGCCGTCGCCCGGATCGAACGCGCGGCCGACGCCTCGCTCACCGACGAACGGCTGGCCGGCGAGGCGCGCAAGCACCAGGCGTTGATGCCGGGACACCGGTCCGTGGCGCCCAGGGCGTTCGAGGCGGACGTCGATTTCGGTCAGCTGCAAGGGCTTCTGAAGCCGCGCACCGGATTCCTCGGTGGACTCCGGACGCACTGGGCGGTGGGCAAGGCCCGCAAGCTCACCGGCGCGGGTGATGTGACCACAGTGGACCTCGCCGCGGCGGTGGCGGCGGCGGAGCAGAGCGCGGCCGCCGTCCGGGTCGCGACCACCGGCACGACGTTCGGCGAGCTGCGGCCGTTGCTGGCGGAGAGCGATGCGGACAGCCGGGCCGCGACGGCCTTGTGGCTCAAGGAGTTCTCGGTCAGCCGCAGGGGAGCGGGAGCACGCCGGGCGGTGGCGGCGCTCGCGAAGGCGTTGCGGTCAGGGCGGGCCGCGCGTCGACGTGGACTCGCCGAGATCGACAGCGCGGATCTGGTGGCGGCCCTGCCGTTGTGGGTCGGCACGCTGGCCGACGTCGAGGACATCCTGCCGCCCGTGCCGGGCATGTTCGACCTGGTGATCATCGACGAGGCCAGCCACGTCGACCAGCCGCTCGCCGCACCCGCGTTGCTGCGCGGCAGGTCGGCGGTCATCGGCGGCGACCCTCGTCAGCTGCGGCACGTGTCGTTCGTCAGCGACCAGGCCGTGCAGGCGGCCGTCGACGCCGAGGGCACGCAGGCGCTGCGCGACCGCCTCGACGTGCCGAAGGTGAGCCTGTTCGACGCGGGCGCGGCCACGGCGGGCGTGCACTGGCTCGACGAGCACCACCGCTGCGCGCCGCACCTGATCGGGTTCGCCGCGACCCGGTTCTACGACGGCCGGATCGCGCTGCTGACCACGCATCCGTCGATCGCGGACGTCGACTGCATCGACACCGAACGCGTCGAAGGCGAGCGCACCACCAAGAGGGCCAACCAGGCCGAAGTGGACGCCGTGCTCGCCCACGTCCGCAAGCGGGTCGCCGCGGGCGTGCGGTCGATCGGCGTCGTCACGCCGTTCCGCGCCCAGGCCGACGCCGTCGAGGAAGCCCTGCTCCGCGAGCTCTCACTGGACGAGATCACCACCGGTGGCGTCCGCGCGGGCACCGTGCACGGGGTGCAGGGCAGCGAGTTCGACGAGGTCGTGATCAGCCTGGCCGCCGACGCCAAGCCGGGCGCGTGGCGGTTCGTGAACGACCGCAACCTGCTCGCCGTGCTGACCACGCGGGCCCGGCGCCAGGTGCACGTGATCACGTCGGTGCCCGAACCGCCCGGCCTGATCGGCGAGTACCTGCGGCACGCGGACGTCGCGCCGACCGAGACCGCCGGTGAGGAGCCCGAGGACGGCTGGACGGCGAGCCTGGCGGCCGAACTGCGGGCGGCCGGGCTGACCGTGCGGACGGGGTACCCGGTGGGGCAGTGGCGGGTCGACCTCGTGGTGGGGGAGAAGGAGAACGCCGTCGCGGTGGAGACGCGCCCGCACCCGGCCGGGGTGCAGGCGCATCTCGCGCGCTGGCGTGCGCTGCGCCACGCGGGGTGGCGCGTGCACGACGCGTTCGGGAGCCGGTTCGGCGACGACCCGGCGCGGGCAGCCGTCGAACTGGCTCAGGAACTCACCTCCGAGCGGGCTTGAACAGCGGTTCCGCCGCCGCCGTGACCGACGGCAGGAACGGGTTCGGGTTCGCCGGGCACACCGTCCCCACGGCAGGCAGCTTGCCCTCCAACAGGTAGGCGTTCGTGTGGTCCGTGGCGCACTGGCTGATCCCGTACGCCGTGTGTCCCCAACCCGCGTACGCCAGCAACCGGCTGCCGGCGATCTGCCGGTTCACGGCCTGCGCGCCCCGGAAGTCCGTCACGCCGTCGAAGTGGTTGCCCACCACCAGAACCGGGGCGTTCGTGCGGGTCCGCCACGGCCCGGTGAAGCGGTCCTCGTTGACGGGCCAGTTCGCGCACGCCGCGTTGCTCCACCACCAGAACGGACCGAATTCGGAACCCCTTGCCGCGTAACGGGAAGTCGCCTGGTACGACTCGAACGCGCGCGGGAACTCGATGTCCGCGCACACGTTGCCGTTGTAGGCGTCGAACCCGTTGGAGTAGTCCGCCTCCGCCGCGACGGAGAGCGAGCCCGCCGCGTCCGACAGCTGGTCGAACAGCGCGGCGGCGTCCGGCCAGTCGGACGGCGAGTACATCGCGCCGATCGCGGCACCGATCACGGCGTCGTAGGTGTAGAGCTGGTCGCCGAGCTGGATCGGCTTGGCGCGCACCGACTTCAGCAACGCGTCCCAGCGCTGTTCCGACTTCGGCCCGAAGACGCACCGCGCCTCGTCGCAGGTGCGCAGGAACTCGCGGAACTCCTCCTTGGTGGCGATGCGGTCCGACTCGACCTGGCGGCCGCTCGACCACAGCTCGGGGTTCAGCACGCCGTCGACGACGAGCGCGCGGATGTTGTTCGGGAAGAGGTTCGCGTAGGTCGCGCCGAGGAACGAACCGTAGGAGAAGCCCAGGTAGTTGAGCTTGCGGTCACCGACGGCGCGGCGCAGCAGGTCCAGGTCGCGGGCCACGTCCGCGGTGCTCATGTGCCTGGCGATGCGCTGGTCGTCGCGGCACTCGGGGCCGAGCGAGCGGTAGCGGTCGTAGAACGGCCGTTCCTGCGCGGCCTGGTACGGGAAGCCGGGAACGCCCTCGAAGAACTCGTCGAGCTCGGCTTCGCTCGCGAAGCAGTGCAGCGGGTCCGACTTGCCGATGCCGCGCGGGTCGAACCCGACGATGTCGAAGCGGCCCTTGAGGTTCGCCGACAGGGTGTTGCCGGCCCCGAGCGCGAAGTTCACCCCCGAACCGCCGGGGCCACCGGGGTTCAGGAACAGCGATCCGATCCGGCCTGCCTTGTCCGTGGCGGGTTTGCGCGCCAACGCGATCGTCGTCGTCGCGCCACGCGGTTCGTCGTAGTCGAGCGGCACCTTCACGGAGGCGCACTCGAAGCCGGGGTTCTCCGGGCCGCACGACGCCCAGTTGATGCGCGGGACGGCCACGTCGCCCGACGCCTGCACGGCAGGCGTGCCGGTGATCATGAGCGCGGCCGCGGCGGCCAGCACGGTGAGACGCATCGACAAGCTCCCCTCTTGTCCGCAGAAGGGCTCTTCCTATCGGCTCACCACCGGGCGCGTCGACCGCCGAAAGTCGCGACCGGGTCTCGGGTGGTCAGTCCGGCCGCCGGTGCTTCTGGCGCACCCCGAGGCTGTCGGCGATCTGGTCGTGGATCGGCGTGCTCATCACGATCGGGCTCGTCGGCGGCGCTTGCGTCGTTGTTCCAGGTGTGTCCGGGTTCTCTGGCATGGAGGGGAGCGTAGGGAGGGTCATTGACCCCTCAAGGACGCTGATCAAGAAATCACTCTGGCTCTACCCCAAGAGGTGAATGCGATTCGCCCGATCTATACCGAGCGTGCAGGTCCATCCCTGGTATTGGACCCCCTGTGGGTGCCCTCGATCGGGTTAACTCGAATTGCGCAGCGACGTGGAATCTCAGCGGTCGGACGCGCGGATTGCGGGACGGCGACGGGATGCTGAACGATCGGGGGCAGGTTCGGACGAGCGTGGAGCGTGGGAGATGGTCAGCGGCAAGCCGGGTGTGGCCAAGCGACAGCTCATCCTCCTCACCGGCAGAGCCCACCCGGAACTCGCCGAGGCCGTCGCCAAGGACCTGGGCGTGTCGATCACCCCGCAGGCCGCCTACGACTTCGCGAACGGCGAGATCTTCGTCCGGTTCGAGGAGTCGGTGCGCGGCGCGGACGCGTTCGTCATGCAGAGCCACAGCGCGCCGATCAACGACTGGTTGATGGAACAGCTGCTGATGGTCGACGCGTTGAAGCGCGCCTCGGCCAAGCGCATCACGGCCGTGGTGCCGTCGTATCCGTACGCGCGGCAGGACCGCAAGTACGCCGGACGGGAACCGGTGTCGGCGCGGCTGGTCGCGGACATGTTCAAGACCGCGGGTGCGGACCGGATCGTGACGGTCGACCTGCACACCGCCCAGGCGCAGGGCTTCTTCGACGGCCCGGTCGACCACCTGCACGCGATGTGGCTGCTGTGCGACCACGTCGGCAGCCGCTACCGGGGCGAGGACCTCACGATCGTCTCCCCGGACGCCGGACGCACCCGGCTCGCCGAGAAGTGGGCCGACCTGCTCGGCGGCTGCCCGATCGCGTTCATCCACAAGACCCGCGATCCGTTGCGTCCCAACGAGGTCATGGCCAACCGCGTGGTCGGTGACGTCGAGGGCCGCACGTGCGTCGTGGTCGACGACATGATCGACACGGCGATGACGAGCACCTCGGCCGCCCGGCAGTTGCTGGAGCAGGGCGCGAAGGACGTGATCCTCGTGGCCACGCACGGCCTGCTGTCCGGCGACGCCTACGACCGGCTGATCGCGAGCAAGGCGCGCGAGGTGATCCTCACCGACACGTTGCCGATCCCGGCCTCGAAGCGGTTCCCCGGCCTCACGGTGCTGAGCATCGCGCCGTTGCTCGCGCGGGCGATCCAGGAGGTGTTCGAGGACGGCTCGGTGACGAGCCTGTTCGACGGCAACGCGTAGGGCCTGTGTCGAAGTCCGAGTCCGCGATAGCCGGGCCTGAGGCGGCCCCTGGCGGCACGGCCGGACGACCCACGTACGACTCCGGTATGCGGGCCGTCCGGCCGCACCACCAGGAACCACCTCAGGCGCGCCTCTCATCGAACCCGGACTTCGACACAGGCCCTGCCGGGAAGCACCTGAGCTCCGCTCGTGTTCGTATGTGACATGGGCGACTTGAGGGTGGAGCTTTCGGCGAAACGGGTCCGCGCGTACTTCGGCGGCGAGCTGGTCGCGGACACGACCGAGCCGCGCCTGGTGTGGGAGATTCCGCACTACCCGCAGTACTACGTGCCGTTGGCGTCTGTGCGCGCGGAGCTGAAGCCGGCGGGGGAGGACGGCGTGTTCGACGTCGTCACGCGGGGCGGAACGGCGGCGGGCGCCGCGAAGACGTTCTCGGACTCCGACGACCTGCGCGACCTGGTCCGGTTCGACTTCGGGGCGATGGACGAGTGGCTCGAGGAGGACGAGCCGATCTACGTCCACCCGCGTGACCCGTACAAGCGCGTCGACGTCCTGGCCAGCTCACGGCACGTGCGGGTGGCGTTGAACGGGGTGACGCTGGCGGCCTCCGCGCAGCCGCGGATCCTGTTCGAGACGAGCCTTCCACCGCGCTACTACCTGCCGTTGAGCGACGTCCGGTTCGATCTGCTCAGGCCTTCCGCGACCCGGACGCAGTGCCCGTACAAGGGGACCGCCGACTACTGGTCCGTCGAGGTCGGCGGGGTCGTGCACGACGACCTGGTCTGGATCTACCGGTCGCCGCTGCCGGAGAGCCAGAAAGTCGCCGGCATGGCCTGCTTCTTCAGCGAGAAGGTCGACCTCTTCATCGATGGCGAGCTCCAGGCTACGCCGGAAACTCCCTGGTCAAAGCTCACGGACAGCGAGTCCTAGTTCACACACTGCAAACTTGCAGTGACTGCAAAAAGGTACGTATCGTTGCCCCCGTGAACCAGCCGGGGGAGAGCCTGCGCGACCGCAAGAAGCGACGGACGCGTGCCGCGCTCGAGCGGGCGACCGTGCGTCTCGCCGCCGAGAGGGGCTACGACCACGTCACCGTGGAGGAGATCGCCGCCGAGGCCGACGTGTCGGTGCGGACGTTCTTCAACTACTTCGCGAGCAAGGACGAGGCGCTCATCGGCGCGGACCCCGAGGCGGGCCCGCGGATGGCCGAGCGCATCACGTCGGCCGCGGACGAGGTCCCGCCCTTCGAGGCGTACCGGTCGTCGGTGCTCGCCGAGATCACCGAGGAGCTGAACAACGCACGCGACCTGTGGCTGCTGCGCAAGGAAGTCCTGATGCAGCGGCCGGACCTGCTGGTCCGCGCGTTCGCCAACAGCGCCGAGTCCGAACAGCTGCTCAGCGCGGCCGTCGCCGCACGGGCCGGGCTTCCCGAGTCCGACCTGTACCCGCGGCTGATCGTGCACGCGGGCAGCGCCGCGTTCCGGTGCGCCGTGACGCGCTGGGCCCACGACGACAGCCTCTCGCTGGGGGCTCTCGTCGCGGAGGCGTTCGACCTGTTCGGCACCGGGCTGGCTCACGTACCGAGTCGTTCCGAAGGGGGATCATGAGCACCGAAGCAGAAGTGACACCGGTCCACAGCAAACGCGAGGTCGTCCAGGCCCTGTGGGGCCTGATGATGGGCATGTTCGTCGCCATCCTCGCGGGCACCGTCGTGTCGAACGCGCTGCCGCGCATCGTCGCGGACCTGCAGGGCTCGCAGTCGGTGTTCGCGTGGATCGTCACGACCGAGCTGCTCGCGATGACCGCCACCGTCCCGTTGTGGGGCAAGCTCGCCGACCTCTACAGCCGCAAGCTGCTGATCCAGGCGTCGCTCAGCCTGTTCGTCGTCGGCTCGCTGATCGCGGGCTTCTCGCAGAACATCGAGATGCTCATCGTCAGCCGCGTTGTGCAGGGCCTCGGCGCCGGTGGCGTCACGGCCCTCGCGACGATCGTGATGGCCGCCATGATCCCGCCGCGCGAGCTGGGCAAGTACTCGGGCATGTTCGGCGCCGTCTTCGGCGTCGGCACGGTCGCGGGCCCGCTGATCGGCGGCGTGCTGGTCGACACCTCGTGGCTTGGCTGGCGCTGGTGCTTCTTCGTCGGCATCCCGTTCACCCTGGCCGCGATCTTCATGCTCCAGCGCACGCTGAACCTCCCGGTGGTGCGCAAGGAGGAGACGAAGATCGACTACCTGGGCGCGTTCCTCATCGTGTCCGGCGTGTCGACTCTGCTGATCTGGTCGTCGCTGGCGGGCCAGAAGTTCGAGTGGGCGTCGGGCTGGACCGCGGGCCTGGTGTCGCTGGGCGTGCTGCTGCTGGTCGCCGCCGTTCGCGTCGAGGCCACCGCGCACGACCCGATCGTGCCGCTGTCGATCTTCCGCAACCGCACGGTGTCGCTGACCACGATCGCCAGCGCCCTGGTCGGTGTGGCGATGTTCGGTGGCACGGTGTTCCTGTCGCAGTACTTCCAGCTCTCGCTGGGCAAGACGCCGACCCAGGCCGGCCTGCTGGGCCTGCCGCTGATCTTCGGCCTGCTGATCTCGTCCACAGTGGCCGGTCAGCTGATCACGAAGTACGGCAAGTGGAAGGCGTTCCTGGTCTCCGGCGGTGTCGTGATGGTCGGTGGCATGCTGCTGCTGTCCACGATCACCGCGCAGACGACGGTGTTCATGGTGTCCGTGCACATGTTCGTGCTCGGCGTCGGCGTCGGTCTGCTGATGCAGAACCTGGTGCTGGCGGCGCAGAACGACGTGCCGGCCAAGGACCTCGGTGCGACGACCTCGACCTTGACGTTCTTCCGCTCTTTGGGTGGTGCGATCGGCGTCTCGGCGCTGGGCGCGGTGCTGGCCAACAAGGTCTCGTCGCTGGCCGCCGAGAAGTTCGGTGACATGGGTGGCGGCGCGAGCGGCCACCAGGTGCCGGACCTGTCGGTGCTGCCGCCCGAGGTCCGGGCCGTGATCGCCGACATCTACGCGACGGCGACCGCGGAGATCTTCCTGGTGGGCGCGCCGTTCGCGGTGCTGGCGTTGCTCGCGGTGGTGTTCATCAAGGAGAAGCCGCTCAAGGAGACGAGCGGGGACGACCGGCTGGCGGCGGAGATGGCCGCCGGTCACTGAGTCCCGAGTTCAGAGTTCGGGTACCCGGTCGCTCGCGGCCGGGTACCTGCCGTTCTCCAGGCGGAAGACGTACGCGCGGAGGTCGGCTTCGAGGTCGCCGGCCAGGTAGGCGAGGAAGTCGCGGCCGCCCTCTGCCGCGTCGGGCTCGTCCGAGCGGGTCCCGGCCGTCCACTCCGCGATCAGTTCGGTGATGTGCTCGACGACCTTGTCCCGGTCGTGCCACCAGGCGCGGACGGCCCCCGGCGTCCACCGCTCGTCGCCGTCGTCCGCGTAGCCGTCCAACGGGTCCTGCTCGCCCGCCTCCCGGACGCTCTGGATCTCGTCGGGCGTCCTGGGCTGGCGGTAGATGAACTCGTTCTGGTACCGGCCGCCGTACAGGACGTGGCGCGGTGCGTGCAGACGTCCGGTCCAGCACGTGTCGGTGTCCCCTGTGTAGAAGGGCCCCGGCACGTTCAGCCAGTGCTTCGCCGCCCACTTCTCGTCGCTCACCCCACCCATGATCCCTGACTTTGGTCAGGGGTCGGCCCTGTCCTTCGGGTCGGGTTTCCCCGCGCGCTGATCCATACGTTCATCCGCATGATCTCCTGGGGCGCAGCGCTCACGCTGCTGGTGACCACGTACATGGGCGAGGCCTCGATTCCGGGCATGGCCGTCGCCATCACCAAGGACGACCAGATCGTCTCGGTGCAGGGCTTCGGCCACGACTCGACCGGCGCGCCGATCACGGGCAGGACCAAGATGCCGATCGCGTCGGTCAGCAAGTCCTTCACCGCGCTGGCCGTCCGGCAACTCGCCGACGCGGGCAGGCTCGACCTCGACCAGCCGGTGTTCGGCTCGAAGGTCACGACGCGCAACCTGCTCAACCACAAGTCCGGCATCAGCGACAAGACGTTGAAGGAGAAGAGCCTCCCGCAACCGAACAGTCCACAAGAGGCAGTCGAGCGAGCCGAGGAAGTGCTCCGCACCACCGTCCCCGACGACCAGTTCCGGTACAACAACACGAACTACCACCTGCTCGCGCGCGTGGTCGAGGAGGCGTCGGGCGAGAACTTCAACGCATATCTCAAGAAGCACGTCTTCGAGCCGCTCGACATGCGCGACACGACCGCGATCGACGTGACGCCGCGCGACCTGCCGCCGGACTACCCCAAGGGCTTCGGCTACGCCTACGGGTTCGACGTGCCGCTCACCGAACCCGACAGGTTCGTCACGGGCTCGGACGGGGTGATCACCACGGGCGACGACATGGCGAAGTGGCTCGCCGCGCAGCCGAAGCTCAAGCCGCAGGAGGGCATGGGCTGGGTGGACGACGACCAGGGACGGTTGCGGCACAACGGGATCTGGTTCACCGGCACGTCCGGGCAGCTGCTCACGAAGGACGGCTACGGCATCGCGGTGCTGTCCAACAGCGGGTTGACGCTCGGCAACGACGGCACCTACCTGCTGGAGAACGGGATCGCGGACGTCGTCGCGGGCCGGACGCCGCCGGAGCCCGAGTCGTACCGGCTGCTGATCGACCTCGTGCTGGCAGGCCTCACGCTGCTGTCGATCGGGCTCGGCGTGCGGGCGCTGCGGAGGCCGCGCAGGTTCCACAAGGCGTGGCAGGTGCTGAGGTTCGTGCCGCTCGCAGTGCTGTTGACGATGACGACGACCATCGGGGTGCTGTACGGCGGGCGCGACATCACGTTCGGTCAACTGATGCACTATTCGCTGCCGCTTGTGGTGTGGTTGGGCGTGTCCAGCGTGATGAACCTGAGCGTGGCGGTGGTGCGGTGGAGGCGGTGAGGACGGCGGCGCTCGCCGGGTGCGTGGCGGCCGCGGTCGTGACGTCGTTCGCGATGGACAGCGGTGTGCCGCCCTGGACGGCTGCGGTGTGGTTGCCGTTGTTCGGGATCTCGTTCCTGCTTGGGCGTCGGACCAGGTCGCATTGGCCGGCGGTGGTGTTCGCGGGTGGTGCGGCCGGTGGGGTGACCGGGGTCGTGCTGGTCGGGGTGACGGTGGCGGTGCCGTGGTTCCTCGGGCGGACCGGGTATCAGCAGGCCGCGCTCGCCAGGGCCGAGGTCGAGGCCGCTCACCTGCGGGAACGCACCCGCATCGCGCACGAGGCGCACGACTCGCTCGGCCACGAGCTCAGCCTGCTCGCGTTGCAGGCGGGCGCGCTGGAGATGACGGTGCCGCCCGAGCACCAGCGGGCGGCGGCCCAGCTCCGCGAGACGGCATCCCAAGCCACGGAACGCCTGGCAGCACTGGTGTTCCTGCTGCGCGACGGCGAACCGGCCGCGCTCACGAGCCTGCGCGACCTGGTCGAGCGGGCGACCGAGGCGGGCATGGTCGTCGAGTTCACCGTCGACGGCGACCCACCCTCCACAGTGGAGCGCACCGTGCATCGGATCGTCCAGGAAGGACTGACGAACGCGGCCAAACACGCGCCACGAGCGGAAGTCCGGATCAGGGTGACGTCGGCCGACGGCAGCACGGTGGTGGAGATGAGCAACGACGTCGGCGGGCGCAGGGGAGCGGGCAGCAGACTCGGCCTCGTGGCGCTGGGCGAACGGGTGCGGATCGCGGGCGGTACGCTCCGGACCAGTCGGCACGACGGCCGGTTCGAGCTCGTCGCGACGGTGCCGCACACGGGGGAACGGTGATCCGGGTACTGCTCGCGGACGACGAGGCGATGGTGCGCGCGGGCGTGCGCGCCATCCTCGGCGCCGACCCCGCCATCGAGGTCGTCGCCGAGGCGGAGGACGGCCGCGACGCCGTCGACAAGGCGCTCAAACACCGCCCCGACGTGACGTTGCTCGACGTCCGGATGCCCCGCCTCGACGGCCTGGACGCCGCCGCCGAACTCGCGAAACTCGGCTTCGCGGTGGCGATCCTGACGACCTTCAACGACGACGGCTACCTGGAACGCGCGCTCGACGGCGGCGCGAAGGGGTTCCTGCTCAAGTCGGGTGACCCGCGCGAGTTGATCGCCTGCGTGCACGCACTGGCGTCCGGTGGCGCCTACCTCGCGCCGAAGGTGGCGGCCCGGATGATCACGAGCTTCCGGGGCGGCCGGACGAGCCACGCGCGCACCCAGGTCGACGGGCTCACCGCACGCGAACGCGACGTGCTGAAGCTCCTCGGCCAGGGCCTGTCGAACGCGCAGATCGCCCGGCGGCTGGACCTGGTCGAGGGCACGGTGAAGGGGCACGTGAGCGCGATCCTGGGCCGCCTGGGCGCGGAGAACCGGGTCCAGGCGGCCATCGTGGCCCACGAGGCGGGGCTGACCGGAAGCTAGAACGGGAAGTGGCCGTGCTCCGAAGCCACGGTCACCCACCGGGTCGCCGAGAACGCCTCCAGCCCCCACCGGCCGCCGAACCTGCCGTACCCGCTCGACTTCACCCCGCCGAACGGCGCCTGCGGCTCGTCGTCCACCGTCTGGTTGCCGACGTGCACGATGCCGGTCCGGATCCGTTGCGCGAGACCGAGTCCGCGCCGCGAGTCCTCGGTCAGGATGCCGGCGGTCAGCCCGTGCTCGGTGTCGTTGGCGATCGCCACGGCCTCGTCGTCGTCGGCCACCGGCACGACCACCACGGCCGGTCCGAAGATCTCGTCGCGGAACACCCGCATCGACGGCGTGACCTCGTCCAGCACGGTCGCGCCGCCGTTGCCACCGGCCCGCACCCGCGCACCCGCGGCCACGGCCTCGTCCACCAGCGCGGCCACCCGTGATGCCGCGCGCGGGTTGATCACCGGGCCGATCACGGTGCCGGGGTCGGCGGGATCGCCGTGCGGCAGGGAACCCACCTTGGCCGCGAGCTTCGCGGTGAACTCCTCGGCGACGGAGCGGTGCACCAGGATGCGGTCGGTCGACATGCAGATCTGCCCGGCGTTGTGGAACGAGCCGAACGTCGCCGCGTCCACCGCGTGGTCGAGGTCGGCGTCGTCCAGCACCAGCAACGAGTTCTTGCCGCCGAGTTCCAGCACGGCGGGCTTGAGGTGTTGTGCCGCCAGGGTTCCGACGATCCGCCCGACCTCGGTGGAGCCGGTGAAGTTGACCGCCCGCACGCGCGGGTCGGTGATCAGCGCCTCGGCCACCGCGGCGGCGTCGGCGGGCGCGTTCGTCACGACGTTGAGGACACCGGCGGGCAGTCCTGCCTCGTGCAGGACGTCCGCGATCAGCAACCCGGCCGCGATCGGCGCGTCCTCGCTGGGCTTGAGCACCACGGTGTTGCCGGCGGCGAGGGGCGCGGCCACGGCGCGGGTGCTGAGGATGACCGGCGCGTTCCACGGCGCGAACGCCGCCACGACGCCGAGGGGTTCCCGGACGGCCAGGGACAGCTGGCCCGGCGCCTCGGTGGTGAGCACCTCGCCGATGGGCTGGGTGACGGCGGCGGCCGCCTCGCGCAGCACGTTGGCCGCGAGCATCACGTTGAACCCGGCCCAGCCGCCGACGCCGCCGACCTCGGCGGCCATGAGCGCGACGACCTCGGCCGTGCGCGCCTCCAGGCCGTCGGCGGCGCGGAGCAGGATGCCGCGTTTCACCGACGGTGAGGTCGCGGCCCAGCCTGCGAAGGCCGCCTGAGCCGCGTCGACGGCCCGCGTGACGTCGGCGGGACTGCCCGCGGCGACGACGGCGTGGACCTCGCCGGTGAAGGGGTTGAGGTCGTCGGTGGTGCGGCCGTCCAGCGCCGGAACGCTGTCGCCGCCGATGAAGAGCTCACGAGTTTCGCTTGCCACGGCACGGATTCAAGCGGCATCGGGGCTGCTCAGCCAACCCCGGCTTCCGGTGGGTGGAAACTGGGCTCGAGCATCCGGGCGATGCCGCGCGACGCCACCTGCAGTGCCGCGACCAGCCGGGCACGGACGTTGCGCAGGTCCGGCACCACGATCCCGAGTGCCGCCACGACGTGCCCTTCGACCTCGACCGGCACCGCCACGCTGCACGCCCCGAGCGTCATCTCCTCGAACGTCTGCGCGTACCCGTCGCGGCGGATCCGGTGCAGCTGCGCGCGCATCCGTCCCGGTTCGGTGACCGTGAACGCCGTGATGCGCGTCAGGCCGTGTGCGAGCACCTCCTCCTGCACCTCCGCCGGGGCGTGCGCGAGCAACACCTTCCCGACCCCGGTGGAGTGCAACGGCAACCTGCTGCCCGTGCTGCTGACGATCGGCACCGACGCGTGCCCCGACACGCGGTCGAGGTACAGCACCTCTGTTCCTTCGCGCACGGCCAGGTGCACCACCGCGCGCGTGGCGGCGTGGATGTCGTGCAGGAACGGCTCCGCGACCCGGCTCAGGTCCACCTCGCCCGCCGCGAGCAGACCGAGCCGCCAGATCCGCCGCCCGATCACGTACTCGCCGGAGTCGAGCCGCCGCACCGCGCCCCACTCGGTGAGCTCGGCCAGCAGCCGGTGCGTGGTGCTGACCGGCAGGCCGCACCGCCGGGCGATGCCGCTCAGGGTCTGGCGGCGGTGCCTGCTGTCGAACGTGCCGAGCAGCGACAGCAGCTTCGAGGACACCGTGGCGGACATCCGGTTGATTCTGCCCCCTTCGCGGAAACCGGACGAGACGACCGGACTCGACCTAGGATCCGATGAATGGCCGCGACTCCGGAAGGCAAGCTGCGTGCCCTGCACCGGGCACTGGCCGCGCGACCCGGCGAACCCGTGCTGTTCGCCGACCTGATCCGCGAGGTCTGGGGCGACCAGCCGCCCGCGGGCCCGTTGCCCGCCCTGCGCACCCTGGTCATGCGGCTGCGCCGGGCCGTCCCCGACGAGATCGTCACCGACGCCTCGGGCTACCGGCTGCGGATCCGCACGCCCGGCCCGTGCCAGCTGCCCGCCGACCTGCCGGACTTCGTCGGCCGCGAACGCGAACTCGCGCGCCTGGAACACCGGAGCCGGGTCGCGATCACCGGCCCGCCCGGCGTCGGGAAGACCGCGCTGGCCGTGCGGCTCGCGCACCGGTTGCGGGAGCGGTACTTCGACGGCCAGCTCTACGTGAACCTGCGGGCGTTCGCGGCGGCACCGCCGGTCACCGCGCAGCAGGCGCTCGGCGGCTTCCTGCGGGCGCTCGGCGTGCCGCAAGCGGGGATCCCGGCGGAACTCGACGCGCAGGCCGAGCTCTACCAGCAGAAGCTCGCCGACAAGAAGGTGCTGGTCGTGCTCGACAACGCGGTCGAGGACCTGGTCGAACCGCTGCTGCCGCGCGAACCGGACTGCCTGGCGATCATCACGAGCCGCAACGACCTGCCCGATCAGCTGCGGCTGGGCGTGCTCGCGGACGACGACGCGCACGCGTTGCTGGAGGGCATGCGGGTGCAGGGGTCGCCTGAGGACCACGCCGAGCTCGTGCGGTTGTGCGCGCACCTGCCGCTCGCGTTGCGCATCGCCGGGGCGAACGCGGCGCACGGTCACATCGAGGACTACCTGCAAGAACTGCGCGGCGACCGGCTCGACGGGCTGGAGATCGACGGCGACACGGCCGTGCGCGCCGCGTTCGGGCTGTCGTACCGGACGTTGAGCACCGGGGCGAAGAGCGTGTTCCGGCGGCTCGGGTTGCAGCCGGGCGCGGACATCGGACTCGACGCGTCCACCGCGCTCGCGGGCCACGACCCCGAACCGCAGCTCGACGAGCTCGTGAACGCCGGACTCGTCGACCACGTGGGCGTTCGCTATCAGCTGCACGACCTCATCAGGTTGTTCGCCGCAGACGCCGCCTACGACGACGACCGGGCCGCATTGCTGGACATGTACGGGTGGTACCTGAGGACGGCGCACAACGCCGTGCTGAAGATCGTGCCCGAGACGAGCCTCATGACCGACCCGGACCTCGACGGGCCGAGCCTGCGGTTCGCGGACCGCGACGAGGCGGCCGAGTGGCTGGAGTCCGAACACGCCAACCTCGTCGCCGTCGCGGTGGCCGCGCCGTCGCCGTACGCACAGCAGCTCGCCGACGCCCTGCGGATCTACCTCCACATCGGCCGGTTCGAGTCGGACAAGGCGCTGGTGTTCCAGGCGGGACTGCGCACGGCGCGCGACGCCGGGGACGCGGTCGGGCAGTGCGCCTCGCTCTTCGGCCTGGGCATGTCCAAGTGGACGCGCGGCGCGTACTCCGACGCGCTGGAGGACTTCGCCGAGGCGCTGAGGTTCGCCCAGACGCCGTTCGCGGTGGCGTCGATCAGGAACTCGGCCGGGCTCGTGCACCTGGAGATGGGAGAGGGGCGCGAGGCCGAGGAGAACCTCAAGGCGGCGCTGGAGATCCGTCGCCAGATCGGTGACGAGCGCGGCATCGGCAGCACCCTGACGAACCTCGGCATCGTTCATGGCATGCGCGGCGACCTGCGCCTCGCGGCCGAGTACTTCCAGGAGTGCAAGGAGATCTGCGAACGGCTCGGGTTGCTCAACCTGCTCGCGGTCGCCCTGGACAACGTCTCCGTCGCCTGGTTCGAACTGGGCGAGCTGGATCTCGCGCTGGAGGCGAGCCACGACTCGGTGCGCCTGCACACGACCCAGGACCAGCAACGCGCGCTCGCCAACGCGCTGGCCACGCTCGCTCGGGTGCACGCCGAACGCGGTGAGATCGACGAAGGTCTCGCGGTGGCGGCCAGGTGCTTCGAGGTCGCGAAGGACGCCGAACACCCCAAGGCCCGCATCGACTGCCTGGTCGCGATGGCGGTGCTGGCACCCGGCGACGCGCGGCGGTACGCGGAGGAGGCGGTCGAACTGGGCCGCGAGATCGGCTACGGGCCCGGAGTGATCACCGCGTCGATCCTGCTCGCCCGCGCCACCGCCTCCGTCGAGCTGATCGACGAGACGCTCGGCACGATCCACGAGACCGACAGCCTGATGGACCTCTCCCGCGCGCTGCTCGTGCGCGCCCAGCTCACCGGGTCCGTCCACACGGCACACGAGGCGCTGGCCGCCGCCGAGGAGCGGGGTCAGGGGAAAGTCGCTGCCGACGCGCGGGAGTTGCTGGTAACACTGGGCTCGTGACGTATCTGGGTGAGGGCTGGGACAGCACGGCGGTCCTGGTCGACGGGTGGGTGCAACGGCGGCCGCGGCGGGCGGAGATCGGCCCGCAGCTGCTGCGCGAGACCGTGGTGATGCCGTGGCTCGCGCCGTTGTTGCCGTTGCCCGTGCCGGTGCCGGAGGTCGTGTCCGAGGACCCGGTGGTCGTGCGGCACGAGCTGGTGCCGGGTGAGGAACTGGTGGCGCTCAACGTTTTCCAGGGTCGTCAGCTGGGGGAGTTCCTGCGCGCGCTGCACGCCGTGCCCGTCCACGAGGCTGCTTCGAGGGGCGTCGGACCTATGCCGTTGCCCGTCGACCGGTTCCGGGCCGAGGTCCGGGTGCCCGGCGGTGAGGAGCTGCTCGCGCGGATCGACGGCCTGCCCGTCGACACGCTCGTGCACGGCGATCTCGGCCCCGAACACGTGCTGGGCCGCGCCGGCGTGCTGACCGGGGTGATCGACTTCGGCGACCTGCACGTCGGCGACGCGGCGATCGACCTCGCCTGGGCGCTGCACTCGACCCCGCCGGAGTTCGCCGCGGCGCTCGCCGAGGCTTACGGAGTCACGTCCGAACTGAGGGAACGGGCGTCGCTCTGGCACCAACTGGGGCCGTGGCACGAAGTCCTCCACGGCAACGACATCGGCGATCCGGAAGTCGCTGAGATTGGTCTGGCTGGAGTACTCGAACGCCTGAAACTCGGGTAACCGGAGGCAGACAAGCCACTCCCCGCAAGGAGGACGAGATGCCCTGGGTTCGCCGGCACCGCCGCAGCCGTCCCTACAGCTGGTTCGGTTCCACCACGGTCCGCAGCCACTACCGCAGGCCGGCCAATTCGAAGTGGATCCTCCTCGCGGTCGCCATCGCCGTGATCGTGCTGCTCATCGCGTTGTTCTGAGGGTAGGGTCGGGGTCATGGGACAGTTGGGTGAGTTGTTCCCGGGCCCCAAGGTCCGGCGCGAGGCGACGGACGCGGGCACCGGCGAGGACTACGAGGAGACCGGTCCGCTCGACCTCACGGCCGGTGCCGTGACGTTGCGGCCGCGGCCCAAGCCCGCGCCGAAACCGGAGCAGACCGACAGCACCGAGTGATCATCGGTACTACGCTGTGCCGGTGCTCGCCGGCCTGCTGTTCCTCATCCCCGCCACGTTCTTCGTCGTCGGGATGGTCCGTGATCGCCGGAGGCTGAGCAACGCCATCTGGCTCGGCGTCACGCTGGTGATGCTGCTGCTGTTGCTCGCCGAGGCTGGGCGCGACAACCCGGTGGTGAGCCTGCCGCTGCTGCTGGCGTTCCTGCTCGCGTTGCTCGGGCTGTTCCTGCTGCCGCTCGCGTTGCTGGCCAACGGCGTGGTGATGCTGCGCCGCGAGGGCAGGTCGCTCGGCAACCTGCTGTCGTTGCTCGCGGGCCTCGCGCTCCTCGGCGAGATGGTCTACTTCGGCTGGGGGGTTCTCCAGCCCAACGACTGGATCCGCGGCTCCGCGATCGGGTTGTTCCTGGTGTCGGCCTACATCGCGTTCCTGTTCGTGAGCCTGCTGCTGTACTCGGTGGTCTACGGCCGCACCGGCCGCCGCCACGGGTTCGACGGGATCGTGGTGCTCGGCGCCGGTCTGATCGGCGACCGCGTGCCCAAGCTGCTCGCGAACCGGCTCGACCGCGGGATGCGCCTGTACTGGCGCGAACGCGAGGCGGGCCGCGAACCGGTGATCGTCGTGACGGGCGGGCAGGGCGCGGACGAGCAGGTGTCCGAGGCGTTCGCGATGCGGCAGTACCTGCTCGAACGCGACGTGCCCGACGCCGACGTGGTGATGGAGGACCAGGCGACCACGACCGAGGAGAACCTCCGCTACAGCAAGGCGTTGCTCGCCGAGCGGGGTCTCCACGGCCGGGTCGTCGCGGTCACGAACAACTACCACGTGTTCCGCACCGCCGTGCTCTCCCGCAACCAGGGCCTGCGGTTGCAGGTCATCGGCGCGCCCACGGCCTGGTACTTCGTGCCGAGCGCGTTCCTGCGGGAGTTCGTGGCGCTGCTGGTGCGCAACCCCGTCGTGCACGGCCTGGCGTGCGCCGTGCTGATGGCGGGCGGGCTCGCGCTGACCCAGATCGGGTAGCTACTTCAGGAGTTCCCTCATCTCGGTGATCTCCTTCTGCTGACCGTCGATGATGGCCTGGGCGAGCTTCTTGGCGTTCTCGTCCTCGCCGTCGGCGAGTTCCTTCTTCGCCATCTCGACCGCGCCTTCGTGGTGCTCGATCATCATGTCGAGCCACATGCGGTCGAACTCGGCGCCGCTGGCCTTCTCCAGCCCCGCCGCGTCGTGGCCCTGGTGTTCGTCCTTCGCGGCGGTGGCTCCCCATTGCTTGAGCCAGTCGTTCATCTGCGTGATCTCAGGACCCTGCGCGTCCTCGATGCGTTGCGCGAGGGCTCGGACCTTCTCGTCACTGCTGCGGGACGGCACGAGCTTCGCCATGTCCAGCGCCTGCTGGTGGTGAGGGATCATCTGCTGTGCGAACTCGACGTCCGCAGGACTGTTCGCGGGACCACCGCAGGCAGCTAGCACGAGCATGCCGACGACAGCCCCGATGAGGGACTTCTTCACTTCAGGTCTTCTCTCTGCGTTTGTGGACAGTGCCGAGTGGACTGAGGCGAACTCAGTTCCGCAGCACGCAGAGGGACGTGAGGAGCTGTCTGCCGCCCGGTGGCGGACGTTGCGGAGTGCTCAGCGGCGCTTCCGCGAGCGGCGCGGCGAGCCGGGGGAGTGCCGTCCTGACCAGGAACCAGCCCAGCAGCACGACCGCGGCGGCGACCAGGACCGCGAGGCACAGGTGCAGCAGGTCGTGCTCGTGCGGCTGTTCGGGTTCCTGCTGGTGGGAGACCGTGTGCTCGGCGTGCGGAGTTTCCGCCGCTGCGACATGGTGCATACCGACGACGGCGAAGACGAGCGCGCACAGCAACACCCACTGGGTGAGCCGGTGCGTCGCCATGTGACACACCCTACGGGGGTATGCCTTGATACGGATACCCCCTAGGGGTATGGTTCGGCTCGACTTCGGGGAAGAGGAGGCGCGACATGGACCACCACGCACCGGCGAGCCTGACCAGGCAGGCGATTTCGGCGACGCTGCACTGCCTCACCGGCTGTGCGATCGGCGAGGTGCTCGGCATGGTCATCGGCACGGCGCTGGGCTGGGGCAACCTCGCCACGATCGTGCTGGCCGTGGTGCTCGCCTTCATCTTCGGCTACTCGCTGACGATCCGCCCGGTGCTGCGGTCCGGCCTCGCGTTCAAGGCGGCCCTGGGGGTCGCGCTCGCGGCGGACACCGTGTCGATCGCGGTCATGGAGATCGTCGACAACGGCGTGATGCTGCTGGTTCCCGGCGCGATGGACGCGGGTCTCGGCAACTGGGTGTTCTGGGCGGCGCTGGCGTTCTCGCTGGCCGTGGCGTTCGTCGTGACGGTGCCGGTGAACCGGTGGATGATCGCGCGTGGCAAGGGCCACGCGGTTGTTCACCAGCACCACCACTGACTCCCTCGTTCCGGCGGGTCAGGCGCGGCTGAAGGTCATCACCCAGTTCTCGGCCCAGGTCGCGCCGCCGTCGTAGGAGAACCGCTGCCGCCAGGTGGGCCGGTCGCCGGTCGTCCAGTCGAACCGCACCTTCACCTCGTGCCCGCCGACGACGTCGTCGCCGAAGAAGACGCCGTGCCCGTCGGTGAACCTGCCCTCGAGCGGCGGGTCGAGGTGCCCCGGCGCACGGGTGGAGGCCCACCAGATGCGCCACACGTCGTCCGCCGGGTCGTACTGGCGCAGGGTCATGCCCTCCCAGCCGTCGGCGAAGAAGCTGTCGATGATGGCGGCGCCGCCCAGCAACGGCCTGGCCTCGCACTCCGCCTCGAACTCGACCCACTCGGAGCCGCGTCCGACGATGTCGGCGATCTTGCGGTTGGCCACGTGCCACCGGCCGTGGAAGAAGTCGAAGTCGCTTGCGCTCATGGCCCCGACGCTAGGAGCCATCACTGACAAGAAGTGTCAGTGATGGCGAATATTGCAGGTAGACGCCCTCGGTACCGGTTGCGGAGCGGATAAAGCTCCCATAACGGGTCAACGTTGTCGTGTGATCAACTGTTGACCTAAAGGTCTGGACCATTTTACCGTTCCCGGCAGTGGCCGCCGCCCTAGCCAGGAGGTCCTTCCCTTGCGACTGCTCGCCAGAGTGGTCCCGGTGCTAGCCCTGCTAGCCGGGACCGTGATAGCCGTGACCAACGCACCGACCGCAGCCGCAGCCCACGAGGACTGCCGGCCGGACGGGCTGTACAAGACGCCGGGTGTCGAATCGCCGTACTGCACGGCCTACGACACCGCCGGGCGCGAGAAGATGGGTGACAAGTCCAGACGCGTCATCGGGTACTTCACCAGCTGGCGGACCGGCAAGAACGGTCAGCCGGGGTACCTCGCCAAGGACATCCCCTGGAACAAGGTCACGCACCTGAACTACGCGTTCGCGCACATCGACGCCCAGAACAAGATCTCGGTCGGGGCGAACGACGCGAACAACCCTTCCATCGGCATGGAGTGGCCGGGAGTGGCGGGTTCCGAGATGGACCCGTCGCTGCCCTACAAGGGGCACTTCAACCAGCTCACCAAGTTCAAGAAGACCAACCCGAACGTCAAGACGCTGATCTCGGTCGGCGGCTGGGCGGAGACCGGAGGCTTCTTCAACGCCGACGGCACGCGCAACGCGTCGGGCGGCTTCTACAAGCTCGGCCAGAACCAGGCCGCGATCGACACGTTCGCCGACAGCACCGTCGAGTTCCTGCGCAAGTACGGCTTCAACGGCGCTGACATCGACTACGAGTACGCGACGTCGAACAACCACGCCGGCAACCCGGACGACTTCTGGATCTCCAACGCGAACCGCGCCACGCTGTGGGCCGGTTACGAGAAGATCATGAAGACCCTGCGCGAGAAGCTCGACCGCGCCGGTGCCGCCGACGGCAAGCACTACCTGCTGACCGCCGCCGTGCCCGCCTCGGGCTGGCTGCTGCGCGGCCAGGAGGCCTACCAGGTCACCCGCTACCTCGACTACCTCAACGTCATGAGCTACGACCTGCACGGGTCGTGGAACCAGTTCGTGGGCCCGAACGCGGCGCTCTACGACGACGGCAAGGACGCGGAACTCGCGGCCGGTGGCGTGTACGGCGCCGGGCAGTACGAGGGCATGGGCTACCTGAACACCGACTGGGCGTACCACTACTTCCGCGGCGCGATGCAGGCCGGACGCATCAACATCGGCGTGCCGTTCTACTCGCGCGGCTGGCAGGGCGTCACCGGTGGCACGAACGGCCTGTGGGGCAAGGCCCCGCTGCCGAACCAGTCGCAGTGCCCGCCCGGCACGGGTTCGTCGGTCGGCTCGACCACGCCGTGCGGCAACGGCGCGGTCGGCATCGACAACGTCTGGCACGACGTCACGGCCGGTAGCGCCGAGGTGCCGTCGGGCGCCAACCCGTTGTGGCACACCAAGAACCTCGAAGCCAAGATCACGCCGTCGTACCTCTCGCAGTACGGCCTGGACCCGGTCAACGACCCGACCGACCGCCTCACCGGCACGTACACGCCGTACTACGACTCGACGCTGAAGTCGCCATGGCTGTGGAACAACGACAAGAAGGTGTTCCTCTCCACCGAGACCGAGCAGTCGATCGCGGAGAAGGCCAAGTACGTCAAGGACAAGGGCCTCGGCGGCATCATGATCTGGGAGCTGGCCGGCGACTACCGGTTCAACTCCGCCAAGAACGAGTGGTTCATGGGTGACACGCTGCTGTCGACCATCAACACCGGTCTGAACGGCGCTGCCCCGTACGGCAACCTGAAGGCGTCGACGCAGCAGTCTCAGGTGCTGGCCGTGGACGTCGACGTGTACGGCTTCGCGCTGGGCGACAACAACTACCCGATCACCCCGAAGATCAAGTTCACGAACCGTTCCACGGTCACCATCCCCGGTGGCACGAAGATCGCGTTCGACTACGGCACCAGCGCTCCCGGCAGCATGGCCGACCAGTCCGGCTTCGGGCTCCGCATCGTCTCCAAGGGACACAGCGGCGCGAACGTCGGCGGCATTCGCGGCGACTTCCAGAAGGCGGAGCTCACGCTGCCGTCGTGGCAGTCGCTCGCACCGGGCGCGTCGATCGAGGTGACCGTCAGCTACCAGCTGCCGATCGCCTCGCCGTCGAACTTCGTCTTCACCTTCGGCGGTCAGTCGTACGCGATCAGCGCCGACTACCCGCGCATCGGTGGCGGCACGACGCCGACCTCGACCACCACGACGACTCCGACCTCCACCACGACCACGACGACGACCACCACCACGACCACCACTACGACGACGACCACGCCTCAGACGTGCGCGTTGCCGGCGTGGGATCGCGGCAAGGTCTACGTGGGCGGCAACGAGGTGTCGCACAAGGGCCGCAAGTGGCGGGCCCAGTGGTGGACGACGGGCGAGGAGCCCGGCACCACCGGCGAGTGGGGCGTCTGGCGTGACCAGGGTGCCTGCTAGTTCGTAGCTCTGACCGGGCGCGGGTGCTAGTGCCGCGCCAGCCAACCTCCGCCGCGTCTTCGACGCCCAGCAGGTCACCTCGCGGCACCGGCCCCGCGCCCCGGTACAACCAGTACAGGGACGCGGGGCCGGCACCACGATGCGACCGTCTGAACGCCGAATACGAGGCAAAGGCCGACTGACGCGGCACTAGGCTGTCTCTCGTGACCGCCCAGGACCCGCGCCTGCAGGAACTCCTGCTGCTCCGCAAGGTGCGCGACAGGATCGACCGCGAGTACCGCCAGCCGTTGGACGTGGCGGCGCTGGCTCGTGGTGTGCACCTGTCGGCGGGCCATCTCTCCCGCGCGTTCCGCGCGGCGTTCGGCGAGTCGCCGTACAGCTACCTGATGACCCGCCGGATCGAGCGGGCCATGACGTTGCTGCGCCGGGGTGACATGTCGGTCACCGACGTCTGCTTCGAGGTCGGCTGCACGTCGCTCGGCACGTTCAGCACCCGCTTCTCCGAGCTGGTCGGCATGTCGCCGAGTCAGTACAAGAAGACGGCGGCGGAGGACGGCCAGGGCATCCCGAACTGCCTGGCCAAGGCCGTGATGCGGCCGATCAGGAATCGAGAAGCGGCGACCGGTCCGTCCGATTAGGTTGGCCGCATGTCAGTCATCATCGCCGCGGCCTTCCTGCCCGCAGACGACCCCGAGAAGTCCCTCGGCTTCTTCCGCGACGCGCTCGGCTTCGAGGTCCGCCAGGACGTCGGCCAGGGCACCATGCGCTGGATCACCGTGGGCCCGCCCGACCAGCCGGAGACCGGCATCGTCCTGCACCCGCCGGCCGCCGACCCCGGTGTGAGCGACGAGGAACGCCGCACGATCGCCGTTCTCATGGCGAAAGGCGTCTACACGGCGTTGTCGCTCGCGTCGAAGGACCTGCAGGGCACGTTCGACAAGGCCCGCACGTGGGTCGAGCAGACCGGGTTCGGCGAGGTCCTGCAGGAGCCGGAGGACCAGCCGTGGGGTGTGCGCGACTGCTCGTTCCGCGACCCGGCGGGCAACCTGGTGCGCATCAACCAGCTCTGACGGCGGTGGTCCGAGGCCGCGTGGCCTCGGACCACTGTTGGGTCACCGTGCCCGTGTGCCCTTGAGCTTCACCAGGTCCGACTCGCGCAGGTTCTCCTCGACCTTCAACGTCCCGGCGACCTTCCCGTCCGGGCGGCTCAGGTACGACTCGGTCGCGGACGGCCGTCCCACCAGCGAGAACCGCAGCTGCCCGGTCAGTCCCGCGGTGTCGAGCGCGCTGGTGTCGTGGAACGCCCGCAGCATCCCGTCGCGGGTGAGGTCCTTCTTCTCGCAGGCCTTCTCCAGCACTGAGACGAACGCCATCGCGACGGTGAACCCGTGCACCGTGTTCAGCGATCCCGGCTCGCCCGGCCACCGTTCCTCGTAGCCGGCGCGCAACTGGCGGACGCCCTCGGCGTCGGCGCTCCACGGGGCGACCGGCGAGGTCAGCAGCACCTGCTTGGCGAACACGGCCGCGACCGGCGACTGCATCATCACCGGGTCGTAGCTGACCGCGCTCGACAGGATCGGCACGGTCCAGCCGAGTTGCGCGGCGATGCCCACGGCGGCGGCGGTCTGCGGCGGGGTCAGGCTGAGCACCAGGACCTTCGCGCCCGCTGTTTTCAGGGCGGTGATCTGCTCCGTCAGGTTCGCGGTCGCCTCGGTGACCGCCTGCTCGGACACCTTCATGTTCCAGCTCTCGCCGACGAACCGGGTGCCTTCGAGGGCGTTGTCGCCGAAGCTGCCGCGCAGGTGCAGGTGGCCGATCGTGTCGCCGTCGGTGATGGCGCCCTGGCGCTTGTAGAAGTCCAGGCCGTTGATGACGTCGAGGTCGTAGGTGGTGCCGACGATCATCATGTGCGGGTTGCCGAGCAGCGAGGCGGCCCACGAGCTGGGTACGGTCAGCGCCCGCGTCTGCATCAGGTCCGGTTCGATCGCGGCGGTCATCGGCTGGCCGGTCACGTCGATGAATCCGAGCACCTGGGGTTCGAGCTCGAAATAGGCGTCCAGTGCTTTCTGGACGTCGTACGCGTGGTCCTTCTGCTTCAGTTCGATGCGCCGTCCGCACACGCCGCCGCGTTTGTTGACCTGGTCCAGATAAAGTTCATATCCGCGAATTCTGAGAACCGACGTTCCTTTGAACGGGCCGGTCATGTCGGTGAGCACACCGAGCGAGATCGATTCAGGGGACACCCCTGGACCAGTGCGAACGGTCTCGGCGTACTTCGGTTCGGAACCGCAGGCGGTGACCGCGCCGAGGAGCAGGACGGTGGACAAGAATAGATGACGAATAGACATTCCCGGCCCTGTCGCAGATGATTTCGGTCGGCGGTGAGGCGCAGTATTGAGCAGCGAGTCAGCGTTCGTCCAATTTTGTGTTCCGGAACACCTCGGGGTGGGTAATAGCTTCGATTACCGATGGAAAGTGCCGTCCGGGTACCTTGATCCGGTGCAGGAAGAACCCGTGTGGGACGAATGGCGCAGGCCCGGTCCGACGCCCCGGCAACGGCAGCGCGACATCGGCATCGCCGTCATCGTGCTGCTGTGCGCCATCGAGGTCACCGTGCTGGTCAACAGCATGGGCGCCTTCACGTACCGCAACCCGCCGAGCCTGCTCGTCCAGCTCCTCTGGGTGATCGCGCTGTCCGTGCCGCTGGTCGTGCGCCGCCGGTACCCGATGACCGTGATGCTCGTGGTGTCGGCGTTGTTCATCGCCGCGCAGATGAACCGCGTCGGCGACAACCTGGTGCCGTCCGCGATCCTGTTCTGCGCGATCTTCACCGTCGGCGCCTGGGGGCAGGACCGGCTGCGGGCGCGGTGGTCGCGCATCGGTGTGATCGTCGCGATGTTCCTGTGGCTCGGCTTCAACCTCGTGCGCGCGTTGCTCGGCCCCAAGGACGAGTTCGAGGACGCCGCCGGACCGATGGACCCGGTGCTCGCGTCCGTCGTTTATGGACTCGAGTTCAACGTCTTCTTCTTCCTGTTCGCCTACGTGGTGGGCGAGATGGCGTGGTCGGGTGCCCGCCGCCGCGCGCAGCTGGAGTTCCAGGCCGAGGAACTGCGCCTCTCGCAGGAGCAGAACACCCGCGGCGCCATCGCCGCCGAACGCATGCGCATCGCCCGCGACCTGCACGACGTCGTCGCGCACCACGTGTCCGTCATGGGCATCCAGGCCGGCGCCGCTCGTCGGGTGCTGGACTCGGATCCCGCGTTGGCCCGCGACGCCCTGCAGACCGTCGAGCAAACGGCCCGCACCGCCATCAGCGAACTGCGCGGCCTGCTCGGCGTCCTGCGCGCCGACGCCGACACGGACCTCAAAGCAGCCCCCGGCCTGGACGACCTGCCCGAACTGCTCGACAGCGCCCGCGCCGCGGGCCTGGAGGTCTCGCACAACGTGTACGGCGACGCGCGCGAGGTGCCGTCCGGCGTCGCGTTGTCGGCGTATCGCGTCGTGCAGGAAGCACTCACGAACGTGGTCAAACACGCCGACGCACACCACGTGGACGTGCGCATGCGTTTCCTGGAAAGCGCACTGGAGCTGGAAATCACCGACGACGGCCGTGGCCGCGCCACGCCCACAAACCCCGGTTTCGGACTCGTCGGCATGCGCGAACGTCTAGCCGTGCACGGCGGTTCGCTGGAAGCAGGCCCACGGCGTGAAGCGGGCTATCTGGTCCGTGCGTCACTGCCGACCGCGTTGGAGGAGAAGGCGTGAGCCTGCGAGTAGTGCTGGCCGACGACCAGGACCTGGTCCGCGCCGGTTTCCGCGTCATCCTCGGCACCGAACCCGGCATCGAGGTGGTCGGCGAGGCAGGCGATGGTGGCGAGGCCGTCGACCTGGTAGCCCGGCTGCGGCCCGATGTCGTGCTGATGGACGTCCAGATGCCGCGCATGGACGGCCTGGAAGCCACCCGGCAGATCCTTTCCGCAGGTCACGGCACCCGTGTCGTCATCCTGACCACGTTCGACCGCGAGGACTACCTCTTCGAGGCGTTGCAGGCGGGCGCGAGCGGCTTCCTGCTCAAGAACGCCTCCCCGGAAGACCTCGTGGAGTCCGTACGAGTCGTGGCCCGCGGCGACGCGTTGCTCTCGCCCGAGGTCACGCGCCGTGTGATCGCCCGCTTCAGCACGGCAGCACGCGAACGCACGCGCCCACCGGAGCTGACCGACCGTGAGTTCGAGGTGCTGGTGGAACTCGCCAAGGGCGCGTCGAACGCGGAGATCGCCGCGACCCTGTTCCTGGGGGAGACGACGGTGAAGACGCACGTGTCGCGCGTGCTGACGAAGCTCAACCTGCGGGACCGCACGCACGCCGTGGTGTTCGCCTACGAGAGAGGGATCGTCACGCCGGGCGGCTAACTTCGGGGTGGTGCTCAATCATCGTGTCGCCGCCACCGCTCTGGCGCCGGCGATCTGGGGGACGACCTTCTACGTCACGACCGAGTACCTCCCGCCGGACCGGCCGGTGCTGGCGTCGCTGCTCCGGGCCCTTCCGGCGGGCCTGATCCTGCTCGCCCTCACCCGGCGGCTCCCGCGCGGCGAGTGTGGTGGCGTTCGTTCGTGCTGGTGCCGTTGACTTTCGTGCTCGAAGACCTGTCGGCGTTCACCGCGCGCAACGTCGGCGGCTACGCGTTCCTCGTGGTCTTCGGGGGAGCGTTCGCGGCGGTCGTCGGGTGGGCGGCCGTCGGGCAGAAGCTCACCGTCTTGCAGTTGGCGGGTGCGGCCGTTGTGCTTGCGGCGATGGTCGTCGCGCAGACACGTACGCAAACTGACGTACGCGAGATCAGAACGTGAGCGGATGATGCACGCCCTCGTGGTGGCGAGAGTAGGACGCGACACCACGAGAGAAGGAGAGTGCATCGCGATGGCTACCACCACCCGCAAGCTCGGCGGTCGCGCCCGCAAGGCCGTGCTGCTCGTGCACGTCCTGTCGGCGGCGGCGTGGCTCGGCATCGACCTCGCGCTGGGCATCCTGGTCGTGGTCGCACTGTCCACAACGGACACGAGCACCGCCGGTGTGGCGATCCAGTCGATCGACCTGTTCGCGATCTGGCCGATGTTCGGGGCCAGCATCGTGTGCATGGTGTCCGGTGTGGTGCTCGGTCTGGGCAGCAAGTACGGCCTGGTCCGGTACTGGTGGGTCGCGATCAAGCTGGTGTTGAACGTCGGCATGTCGTTGCTGATCGCCTTTTCGCTCCGGCCGGGGGTGGCGGAGGCGGCGCGCATCGGCGAGCGGATGCTCGGCGGTGACCCGGCGGCGGTGATCTCGAGCGAGATGCTGTACCCGGTGGTGGTCGCGCCGACCCTGCTGCTGATCGCCTACGTGCTGTCGGTGTTCAAGCCGTGGGGGCGCGTCCGGAAGTCAGCGGAACCAGTCCAGCGCCAGCGCCGCGACCTCGTCGGGGTTGTCTAGCTGGAGGAAGTGCCCGCCCGCCACGATCTCGACCCGCGAACCCGGGGCGAGAGCCGTGGCGGCTTCGGCGTAGTTGTCGGGCGTGATGCAGCCGTCGTCCGCGCCGCCCAGCACGAGCAGAGGTACCGAAGCCGGTTGCTCCGAGATCGACGCGAGCTCGGCAAGCTCGGGATCGTGCAACGAACGGTCGAAGTTCGCTCGGTACAACCGCAGAGAGTTGGCTCGGATCGCGGGGTCCGCGTACAGCGAGCGAACGTAGGAAGGCACGGAGAGGCCGGGTGACCAGGTGCGCCACAGGTAGTCGATCAACGTGTCGTTCAGCAACGCCTCGCCGACGCCGGGCACCTGGAACACGAACAGGTAGAAGAACCGTTGCTGCTGCGCGGGGTCGGCGAAGATCCGGCCCAACGCGGCGGGTGGCGGCACCGACATCGTGACCACCCGCCGGACCAGGTCGGGCCGCAGGGCCGCGAGTCGCCCGGCCACCCCGGCCCCGATGTCGTGCCCGATCACGTCGACCGGGCCGCCGAGTGCCTCGTTCAGCGCGGCGGCGTCCGAAGCGAGCGTCAGGCCGTCGCTGAACGGCAGCGACGAGACGGTCGACGGGTGGTGCCCGCGCAGGAACGGTGCCACGACCCGGCGTCCGGCGGCGACCAGGCGCTGGGCGAGCGGTTCGAACGACGCCGGGTGGTCGGGAAATCCGTGCCAGCACACGACGACCGGGCCGTCGCCCGCGACCAGCGCCGGAACGTCGAGCCGGGCCGTCGGGATCACGATCTCGGAGAACGTCAGAAGTCCACCCTCATCACGAACCGCCGCTTCGTCGGGTGCGTGACCTGCACGAACCCGGCCTCCTCGAACACCTGCCGCGCGCCGACGTGCAGTTCGCCCCACGTCACGGAACGAGCGGGATCGGCCACCATCGGATACGCCTCGAGTGCGCTGGCGCCTCGCGAACGCGCATGAGCAACGGTCGCCGCCGCCAGTTCGTAGGTGAGCCCCTGCCGGCGGAAACCCTTGCGCACCACGAAACACGTCACGGCCCACACGTCCGGGTCGTCCTTGTCCTCTGACCGGCCCTTCCACGGGATGGGCATGTCCAGCAGCTTCGGATACGACGGACGCGGCTCGACCGCCACCCACCCGGCGGGCTGACCGTCCACATAGGCCACCAGACCGCTGCCCAGGGCGGACTGCGCGCAGTGCGCCTCGTAGCGTTCGTCGAACGTCGAGTCGCGCCACATCCAGCCCTTGACCTTGTACCGCTGGCAGTGGCACTTGCGCGGCTCGGAGCCGTCGAAGATCGCCTCGACGTCCTCCCACGGCACCTCGTCCGACGGCACGATCCGGATCATGAACCCTCCCGGAACAACGGCAGCAGCTCATCCACGTTCAGGTACGTCGTGACGCCCGTGACCAGCCCGTCGCGCACGTCGACGAACACCAGCCCGAACGGCTGGTCGAGACCGGGCCTCATCTGCCAGTAGGCGGGCGATCCGTTGGCCCGCACCGGCTCCAGCCACGCGCCGGCGCACGAGGCCTCGGGGTCGCTCAGCGCCAGGGAGATCAGGTCACGCCCGCGCAGCCACCAGCTGAACGGCGGCATCGACATGGTCGCGTCCTCGTGCAGCAACGACACCAAAGTCGCCACGTCGTGCCGCGCGAACGCCTCGCAGTACCGGCTGAGCAACGACTTCTGCGCCGGATCGACCGGATCGAACGCCTCGCCCGCGTCCACGACCCGCAACGTCGCCCGCGCCCGTTGCAGAGCGCTGTTCACCGCCGCCACCGAGATCTCCAGCAGCGAAGCCACCTCGGCCGCCTGCCACGCCAGCACGTCCCGCAGGATCAGCACCACGCGCTGCCGCGGCGGCAAGAGCTGCAACGCCGCCACGAACGCGAGCCGCACGGTCTCCCGCCGGATCGCCTGGTCCTCCGGCAGCACCAGCGCGTCGGGCACGGGCTGCACGAACACGTTCTCCAGCAACGGAGCGTCGAGCGCGCCACCGGACGGCCCCAGGTCGACCGCCAGGGCCCGCCGCTGAGCACTGCGCTGCATGTCGACGCAGATGTTCGTGGCGATCCGGTACAGCCACGTGCGCAGCGACGCGCGCGCGGAATCGTAGGTGTCGTACGCCTTCCACGCGCGCACGAGCGTCTCCTGCACGGCGTCCTCGGCCTCGGAACCGGAGCCGAGGACGCGGTAGCAGTAGCCGGTCAGTTCGACCCGGAACGGCTCCAGCGTCTCGATCACGCGAACGACCCTACGCGGTGACGCCCGCCAGGGCCCTCAGGAGTTCGCTCACCACGCGGCGGCCTCAGTCCGCAGACCAGGGGCGCAGCCGCGGCCACCAGCCGGGGACGGCGGCCCGGTAGCGTTCGTACTGGGTGCCGAAGTCCCGCAGCAGCACGGGTTCCTCGTGCCAGCGGACCATCGAGGCGAACGCGAGGGCGACCGCCGCCGTGTAGGGCAGCAGGATCCACTGGCCGAACAGCAGGGCCTGCCCCAGGATCAGCGACAACACCGCCAGGTACATGGGGTTGCGCACGTACCGGTAGAGGCCGCCGACCACCAGCCGGTCCGGTGGGGCGACCGGCGCGGGCGTGCCGAACCCCTCGGACACGAACCGGGCGAAGGCCGAGATCAGCACGACGAGCGCCGCCACCAGCAGCACCGCGCCGGCCACGCGCAACGGCGGCCAGAACGGCTCGAAGCGCCAGCGCGTGAGCAGCCAGGGGACGAGCCCGGCCACACCACCCGGAGCGATCACGAAGAACGCCACCGAGCCCCATGCCGCCTTCTTGGTCTGCATGCCGCATGGCTTACCTCGCGAAAACCACCGCCGGTAGGCCTGGCGGTGGTTCCGGCGCGACTCTCACCTGGACGGCCGAACGGGCCGGTTACGCGGCGCGTTGCCTCAGCACGGTGAGTGCCTGGTCGGCGTGGACGTCGAACTTCAGCTCGCCCGTGACCACGTCGAGGATCCGGCGATCGGTGTCGATGACGAACGTGCGCCGCTTGGCGTGCAACGGGCTGAAGCGCCGCCACACGTCGAACTGCTTCGCCACGGCACCGTCCACGTCGGACAGCAGCGGGTAGTCGAAGCCGTTGGCGGTGGCGAACGCCCGTTGCTTGCCGACCGAGTCCGGGCTGATGCCGATCCGGTGCGCGCCGACCTCGGCGAACTCCTCCGCCAGGTCGCGGAAGTGGCAGCTCTCCTGGGTGCAGCCGCCGGAGGACGCCATCGGGTAGAAGAACAGCACCACCGGGCCGGTGGCCAGGAACTCGGACAGCGTGCGCGGGTCGCCGTGGTGGTCGGGCAGCGTGAAGTCCGGAGCGGTGTCGCCTCGTTTCATGCTGGTGGTTCGGAGCCGGGGGCCGGGCGGATTGCCCGCGATTCTGCAGTGCTCGTCACGCGGACGAGTGAACGGACTTCTGGAGTCCACTGTGGACGAAAGGGGCATTCGTGCTGGTGAGGCGATGTTTGCGGATTCGTTGGTAACGGGTCGATAACCGCACCCATCCGTTCGGCGGGCGGTGGCGAATCACCGGCATCACCAACCGGAACACCACTGGGAGATGTCCCGTCATGAACAAGACCGTCCGCAACACCGTCCTGGCCATCGGCGCCGCCTCGCTCGCCCTGTTCGGCGCGGCGTGCGGCTCGGCTGACACGGCGAGCTCCGGCAGCTCCAGCACCGCGGCCGCCCCGACCACCACCTCGTCCGCCGCGATGGCAGACCCGGCCAAGGACCTCGTGGGTCCCGGCTGTGCCGACTACGCGAAGCAGGTCCCGTCGGGTGCCGGTTCCGTCGCGGGCATGGCCGCCGACCCGGTCGCCGTCGCCGCGAGCAACAACCCGCTGCTCAAGACGCTCGTGGATGCCGTTTCCGGCAAGCTGAACCCGAAGGTCAACCTGGTCTCGACCCTGAACGGCGCCGAGTTCACCGTCTTCGCCCCGGTGGACTCGGCGTTCGCGAAGATCGACGCCGCGACGATCGAGAAGCTCAAGACGGACGACGCGCTGCTGACCAAGATCCTCACGTACCACGTCGTCCCCGGCCAGATCACGCCCGACAAGATCGTGGGCGACCAGAAGACCGTCGAGACCGGCACCGTCAAGGTCTCCGGCACCAAGGACGCGCTGAAGGTCAACGACGCCAACGTGATCTGCGGCGGCGTGCACACCGCGAACGCCACCGTGTACCTCATCGACTCGGTCCTGCTCCCCGCCTGACATCTCCAGGGGTAGTAGCACCGCGACTCCGGGAACCGCGCCGAACGCGCGGTTCCCGGAGTTCCCTCATGCCCCAGGAGGAACGGCGATGCTCCTCAGGTTGAGCTGAAGCCCGAGCTGCTCCGCCAGCCCGGCCACGGCCGTCTCGCTGACCAGGTTCCCGGTGGCGCGGTCGAAGCGCTTGATCCTGATGGGCGTCCTGCCGTCGAACGTCTCCTGGACGACGTGGATCGACCGCTCCGTGAAGACCGCCTGGCCGGACGAGGTGACGCTGGAGCCGAGGCCGGTGTCGAACCGCGCCGCGGTGACTCCCGAAGCGATGTCGGTGCTCATGATCCGGCCGTCACCGGCGAGCCATTCGAGCCGGCCGTCACGGACGGCCCGTGCGTCGTAGGACTTCTGCGCGAACGTCTCGGGGTCGGGCAGTTCTTCGGCGATGGGGCGGTTTCGCGCGTCGACGAGGGGACGTTCGGCGTACTCGCCGGTCTTGGTGTCCCAGGAAACAACGACCATGTGCGGGTTGTCGTCGGCGTCGGCGTAATCCGAGAGGAACGTGATGACGCCGTCGTGGCACGGCACGTGGCGGTTGTGGTCACCCGCGTTGAAGGCCGCGCGCCAGGCGAGCGCCTTTTCGCGCCCTTGGGTCGCGGGGTACAGCTGGGAGAGCAGCTCCGGTTCGGCCGAGGTGTCGACGTTCGAGCGCATGCCGGGAACGGCGGCCGACGCCGGGAAGTGGGTGCCGGACTGGGTGGCGATTCCGTTGAGGACGTCACCGCACAGCGCGTTCATGTAGTAGTTGCCTTCGACCTGGTACAGCTGCGAACCGGCCGAGGTCGTGACGGCCACCTGGTTGGTGTAGCCGGATTCCGCGTCGGAGAAGCCCTCGTTGTAGACCGCCACGAACCCCTTGTCGTCGGGCAGCGCGAAAGCCGACTGCTGCAGCGAGGACTTCTTGTTCTCGAAGGTGGTCAGTCCGTCCCTGCCGAGGACGTAGTCACGGGTGTCGTCGCTGAAGAACAGGCCGCGTCCCGACCACGCCAGGTGCGGCTCGCGCATCCCGTTGGTCTCGACCAGCTCCTTGCCGCCGTCCGCCCGCACGAGGACCAGGTAGGACGGTTGGCGCTCGGTCGCAACCTCGGAGTCCGCGCTGAGGTAGAACGCGAGGACGGTGTCGCCCAGCTTCGCCTTGTCGGGCTTGACGACGGGCTCGACGGCGGGCGTGGTGCAGGCCGTCGTCGTCAGCACCGCGCCGACGACGAGTGCGGCCAGTCGGCGCAGGGGCACCGGATGAGTCCTCTCAGGCGGGAGACGGTGCGGCACGCACGAGGCGGGCCGCACCGCTCACTGGGGTGTGATCATCTGCGGGTGTTGTAGATGACGGTGCTGCTGTCGTTCTTGATGTCGTCGGCGTGCACGTCCGTTCCGCCGTCGCGATCGAGATCGACGTCGACGGACCGGTAGGCCCGCCAGACCAGTTCCGCGCCGTTCAGCTCGTGGTCGCCGTTGACCTTGTTCTTGTTGGCGTGCGTGTCGAACGGCTTGCCGCGGAGCTTTCGGTACGCGTGGTCGGCCGCCGAGTCGCGACCGGCCTGCGTCGTCTTGACGTACATCTTGTGGACGGGACCGCACTTCGTGAGCGTGGCCGCGGTGCGGGCCTGGCTCCTGCTGCCGGGGCCAGGCGCTTCCACGACGACTTTCGTCGTGTAAAAGATTCCGACGTGATTGTCGGTGCCCTGGGCGAGTTTCGCGTAGGAGTGGAAGATGTCTCCCTTGTAGCGCGAGTTCCCGACCGTCACCTTTTCCGTGCAATCGCTGTCGGAGGACATTTCCGCCGCCTGAGCCGGCGTGACGAGCAGGCCGGTCAACGCCGTTCCCGCAATTGCGGCCGCCGCGACGGAGGAGGCGAGAATTCGCCTGGCTTTCGACATGTGCGCTCCGTTCACCGGGACGTCATCACCTGCGGGTGCTGTAGATGACGGTGCTGGCGTCGTCCTTGATGTCGTCGGGGTACACGCCCGGTCCGCCGTCGGCGTCGAGCTCGATGCCCGCGTGCTTGTAGGCCCGCCAGACCAGCTCGGAGCAGTTCACCCCGAGAGCGGTGTTGATCTTGTTCTTGGCGAAGTCCCCGTCGTAGAACTTGCCGCGCAGCTCGTTGTAGGCGTAGTTGGCCGCCTTGTTGCGGGTGCTCTGCTTGGCCTTGACGTACATCTTGTAGATGGGGCCGCACTTGTTCAGCGTGGCCGCGGTGCGGGCCTGGCTCTTGCTGCTCGGTCCGGGCGCCTCCACGACGATCTTCGTCGTGTAGAAGATGCCGACGTGGTTGTGGGGGACCTTGAGGGTCTTCGCCCACGAGTGGAAGATGTCCCCCTTGTAGCGCGAGTTCCCGACCTTCACCTTCTTGGTGCAGCTCGCGTCGGAGTAGGTGCCGATGTCCGGGTCCGGCGTGGCCGTCTCGACGGCCTGCGCCGGTGCGACGAACAGGCCGGCCATCGCCGTTCCCGCCGCGATGGACGAGGCGAGGAATCGCCCGATTCTCTGCATGTGAAAACCTTCTTCGAATACCTTCGTCGGCTGCTGAGCGAATTGCCGCCGTCGGGACTTTTCCCGATGTGACAAATCGTGGCATCCGGTGGAATACGACGGGTACACGTCGAGAACACGAGGTCAGCGGAGCCCAGGTGGAGGCGGCGTATACGGTATGTCGGGTTCGAGGGGGTGCGATGAGGTTCGGGATTCTGGGACCGCTGACGGCGTGGCGCGACGACGAGGAACTCGACCTCGGGACCCCCAAGGCACGCGTGCTGGTCGCCGCCCTGCTGAGCCGGGTGGGCCACCCCGTGTCGGAAGATCAGCTGGCGGCGGCCCTGTGGGGAGACCACCCGCCGAAGAGCGCCACCAAGAACATGCAGACCTACGTCCACCGGCTGCGCCGTCAGCTGGGTGACCCGGCGCGCGTCGTGCGGCGCGGCACCGGATATCTGATCCAGGCGGACAGGGACGAGCTCGACGCCACGAGGTTCGAGGACCTCGCCCGGGCGGGGCGGGCGGCGGAGACCGCCGACGCACTGGACGAGGCGTCGCGGCGCCTGCACGAGGCGGTGCGGCTGTGGCGCGGGCCCGCGTTCGCGGGCATGGCCGACGTGCCGATGCTGGCCGCGGAAGCCGCGCGGCTGGACGAAGTCCGGCTGTCGGTGCTGCAGTCGAGGATCGCCGTCGACCTGAAACTGGGACGCCACGCCGAGTTGCTGGGCGAACTGACCGCGCTCGTCGGCGCGCACCCGTTGCGCGAACGGCTGCGCGCCCAGCTGATGCTGGCGTTGTACCGCTGCGGCCGCCGGGCGGACGCCCTCGCCGAGTACACCCGTGCCCGCACGACCCTGATCGAGGAGACCGGGCTCGACCCGGCCGAGGAGCTGCACGACCTGCAGCAGCGGATCCTCAGCCAGGACCCGTCCCTCGACCTCGCTCCCCGCGTCACCGTCGCGCCGAAGTTCCCCACTCCCGCCGAACTGCCGCCGGACATCCCGGACTTCACCGGCCGCGACGACGAGGTGGCCGGTCTGCAGGCGGCCCTCACCGCGCCGAGGCCGGGCTCCGTCGCCGTGGCGAGCGTCGCGGGCTTGGGAGGCCTGGGCAAGACCACGCTCGCCGTGCACGTCGCGCACGCGATCGCGGACCGGTTCCCCGACGGCCAGCTCTACGCGGACCTGCGCGGGGCGTCCGCCGAACCGACCCGCCCGGAGGACGTGCTCAGCCGGTTCCTCTTCGCGCTCGGCATCTCCGGCAGCGCCATCCCCGAGTCCCTGGACGACCGCGCGGCGTTGTTCCGCAGCTGCGTGGCGGGCCGCAGAGTCCTCGTGCTGCTCGACAACGTGGCGGGGGAGGAGCAGGTGCGGCCGCTCCTGCCGGGGCAGTCCGGCACGGCGGTGCTGCTCACCGGACGGGTGCGGCTGGTCGGTCTCGCGGGCGCGAGCCTGCTGGAGCTCGACGTCCTGCCGTCGGCCCAGGCGATGAACCTGATGCGCGCCATCGTCGGCGACGACCGCGTCCAGTCCGATCCGGCCGCGGCCCAGGACATCGTCCGGCTGTGCGGGCACGTGCCGCTGGCGGTGCGCATCTCGGCGGCCAGGCTGCTCAGCCGTCGGCAGTGGACCCTCGCTCACCTCGCCGGGGTGCTCGGGGAGGAACGACACCGGCTCGACGAACTCGTGGCGGGCGACCTCGACGTCCGCGCGGGCTTCGAGATGAGCTACCGGATGCTGCCGCCGGGCGCGCAACGGGCGTTCCGGCTGGCCGGGCTGCTCGACGCGCCGGACTTCGCGTCCTGGGTGGTCGCCGCGCTCCTCGACCTCCCGGTGCGGCAGGCGGAACGGGAGATCGAAACGCTCGTCGACGCCCACCTGCTGAACCTCACCGGCACCGACGAGACGGGCAGTCTCCGATACCGCCTGCACGACCTGATCCGGTTGTATGCAAGGGAACAGGCGCGGCGCGAGGACTCCGAACCCGAACGCCGCGCCGCCCTCGCCAGGGCGTTCGGCGGGTGGCTGGCGCTGGCGGAGGTCGCGTCGGAGAGCGTCCCGGGTCCCTTCTACACGCCCATGCACAGCGAAGCGCCCCGCTGGCGGCTGCCCGAGGCCGTCTCCGGCGCGTTGCTCGCCGACCCGATGGCCTGGTTCGGCGCGGAGCACGCGGCCCTGATGGCGGCGGTCGCCCAGTCGTGCGAGGAGGGACTGACCCAGCTCGCCTGGGACCTGGCCGGGTCCACCGAGACGTACCTCAACGTGCGCGGCGTGTACGACGGCTGGCAGCGCATGCACGAGCAGGCCGTGGTGCTGTGCCGGCAGACCGGCGACAAGCGGGGCGAGGCCGTGCTGATGCGCGGTCTCCTGCACGTCACGACGTGGAACTCACCGCCTGGCCCCGGCGCGGCGATGACTCGCATGCGTGCCAGCGCCGCGCAACTCCTCGAACTCTTCACCGCGCTGGACGACCCGCGCGGCACGGCCGACGCCCTCGCGAGCCTGGCGTGGAGCATGTCGGCCGACGGCAACAGCGCCGAGGCACTCGGCCTGGCCGACCGCGCGTTGCGGATGGCCACCGACGCGGACTACGTCGAAGGCCAGGCACGGGCCTATCACGTGATGGCGATCATCCACGGCGAGGACGACCCCCACGGGGCGCTCGTGGTGCTGGAGAAGGCGGCGAAGATCGCCGAGAAGCTCGGCAACCCGCACTACACCACGACGATCACCCAGTTCCTCGGTGCGGCGAAGTCGTTCTCCGGCGACGTCGCCGGCGGCCGGGAACTGCTGGAGACCTCGCTGGACATGGCGCGGCGCCTGGACTACCGCTACCTGGAGGCGTTCTCGTTGCTGTACCTCGCGAAGCTGTTCGCGGAGGTGGGCGACGACCGGGCCAGGGCGACCGCCGAGCTGACGCGGACCTACAGCGAGGACGGCAACTTCGGCCACTACCTGGCCGACGCGCTCGCCGTGCTCGGACAGCTGGACCTGGCGGAGGGCGACGTGCCGGCCGCCGTCAGCGCGTTCGAACGCTCGGTGCAGGTGTGGCGGACCCGCGGCTCGATCCCTTACCTGGCAAGGACTCTTCGCGCTCTCGGGGACGCGTACGCCGCGGCTGGGGACCACCGCAGGGCCAGGACGGTCTGGGACGAGGCACGCGAGTTGTTCCGCGGGATCTCGCACGAAGAGGGCCTGGAAAGCCTGAGCGCCCGGCTCGGGTGAGAGTTCCGCTCGGCGGACCGATGAGTTCCGGGTGTTCGATCCGTACGTAGGAGCATGACCGAAGAAATCCGTGCCGCCGTCGCGGCGGAACGTCGTGACCTGGCAGAACTCCTCAGTGGACTGACCGACGAGCAGTGGCAGGCACCAAGCCTGTGCGAAGGATGGACGGTGAAGCACGTCGTCGCCCACACGACGCTGCCGTTCCACTCGTCGGGCAAGCGAGTCCTGTGGGAGATGCTCAAGTCGGCCGGCCGCTTCAACCACGCCTCCGACCGCATGGCCCGCGCCGACGCCCTGCGCCCGGCGAGCGAGCTGCTGGACGTGCTGAAGAACAACGTCGACCACCCGTGGACGCCACCCGGCGGCGGTCCGGCGGGCGCGCTCAGCCACGAGATCATCCACGGCCTCGACATCACCGTCGCGCTGGGACTCGGCCGCGTGGTGCCGCACGACCGGCTCCGGATCGTGCTCGACGGCATGAAGCCCGCCAACGTCAAGTACTTCAAAGCCGACCTCGACGGCAAGCGACTCCAAGCCACCGACCTGGACTGGGCGTTCGGTGACGGCCCGCAGAAGATCGAGGCGCCCGCGCAGGAGCTGTTGCTGATGATCTGCGGGCGCAGGCTCAGCTGACCGAGGCACGCACCTCGGACGTCGCCTCGATGGTGGCCGCCAGGAAGCGGGCGACGACGGCTCGTTCCTCGGCGGTCATCGCACCCCAGGCGGCGGCGTACCCGCGGGCCAGGGGAGCGAAGAAGTGCGCGGCCAGCTCCGTCGCCGCGGTGAGCACGCGCAGCTCGACGCGGCGACGGTCGTCCGGCGCGCGTTCGCGGACCACGTGCCCCGCCCGTTCGAGGCGGTCGAGCACGGACGTGGTGGCCGAGGCGCTCAGGTTCAGCGCCCTCGCCAGCGTGCCGGGAGTCATGGGGGCCGTCATGATGAGGTTCAGCGCTGTCATGTCGGTGGGATGCAACTCGTGGGCCGCGCTGAAGATCTCCAGGAACCGGTTCGACTCCATCACCAGCTCGCGCAGCATCATGCTCAGGTCGTAGTCGGTTGCATCGCTCACGATCACAGCTTACTGTTTCGACCATCGAAACGTTCGACGATCGAAGGATTAACTGATGCGAGTCCTCGCCGGGCTGCTGCTCGTCGTCTGGCTGGCCCTGGGCGGCTTCACCGGGCCGTACGCGGGCAAGCTGTCGGAAGTGTCGGAGAACGACAGCAGCGCGTTCCTGCCGAACTCCGCCGAGTCCACTCAGGTCGCCGAGCTGCAGAAGAAGTTCCAGCAGCAGAACGCCATCCCGGCGATCGTCGTGATCGAACGGACCGGGGGACTGACCGAAGAGGACCGTCAGTACCTCGCCGACCAGGCGAAGGGGTTCCAGGCGTCGCCGGTCATTCCCTCGCCGCAGGGCAACGACGCCGCGCAGGTCGTGGTGCTGCTGGATCCGGCCAAGGACGTCAAGGACTCGGTGTTCCAGCTGCGCGACGGCACGCGCGGGGCGCCGCAGGGCCTGACGGTGCTGGTCACGGGCCCGGCGGCGCAGGTCGCGGACCTCGTGGAGGCGTTCGGCGGGATCGACGGCTTGCTGCTGATCGTCGCGGGCGCCGTGGTCGCGTTGATCCTGCTGGTGGTCTACCGGAGTCCGCTGCTGCCGGTCGTGGTGCTGGTGTCGGCGGTGTTCGCGCTCGGGCTCGCCAGTTTCGTCGTGTACCTGTTGGCGGACAACGACGTTCTCGCGTTGAACGGGCAGAGCCAGGGCATCCTGTCGATCCTCGTGTTCGGCGCCGCCACGGACTACGCGTTGCTGCTCGTATCGAGATTCCGTGAGGAACTGCGGGACACCCAGGACAAGTTCGCGTCGATCCGCACGGCCTGGCGCGGCACGATCGAACCCATCGCGGCGTCGGCCGGCACGGTCATCCTCGGCGTGCTGTGCCTGCTGTTCAGCGACCTCGACTCGAACAAGGGACTCGGGCCGGTCGCGGCCATCGGCATCGGCGCGGCACTGCTGACCACCATGACGTTCCTGCCCGCGGTGCTCGCGTTGCTGGGCCGCGCGGCGTTCTGGCCGTTCGCCCCGAAGTTCGGGTCCAAGCACCCCGAGACGAGCGGGCTGTGGGGCCGGGTCGCGAAGTTCGTGCGCACCAAGCCTCGGGCGATCTGGATCGTCACGACCCTCGTGCTGCTCGTGGGCGCCGCGTTCCTGCCGCAGCTCAAGGCGTCCGGCACGGCGCAATCCGACGTGTTCCTCACCGAGGTCGAATCCGTTGCGGGACAGGAGGTCCTGTCGCGGCACTTCCCCGGCGGCACCGGCTCGCCGACCGTGATCATCGCGCCTGAGGCCAAGAGCGCCGAAGTCGTGCAGAAGGCCCAGGTGGACGGTGTCGCGACCGTGCGGCCGTCCGGGACGGCCGACGGGCTCGTGCGCATCGAGGCCACGCTGAGGGACGCGCCCGACTCCGACGCCGCCGTCGAGACGGTGCACCGGATCCGGGACGCCGTGCACCCGCTCGACGCCAAGGTCGGCGGGCAGACGGCGACGTTGCTCGACACCAGGACGACGTCCGAGCACGACCGGATGCTGATCATCCCGATCGTGCTGGTCGTGATCTTCCTGATCCTCGCGCTGCTGCTGCGGTCGTTGCTGGCGCCGCTGCTGCTGATCGCGACCGTCGTGCTGTCCTTCGCGGCCACGATGGGCGTGTCGGCGCTGGTGTTCAACCACGTGTTCGACTTCCCGGGCGCCGATCCCGTGGTGCCGCTGTTCGGGTTCGTGTTCCTGGTGGCGCTGGGCATCGACTACAACATCTTCCTGATGACCCGGGTCCGCGAGGAGACGCAACAACTGGGCACGGTCGAGGGGACGTTGCGCGGGCTCAGCCTCACCGGTGGCGTGATCACCTCGGCGGGTGTGGTGCTGGCGGCGACGTTCGCGGCGCTCGCGGTGCTGCCGATCCTGTTCCTCACGCAGATCGCGTTCATCGTGGCGTTCGGCGTCCTGCTCGACACGTTGCTGGTGCGGTCGTTGCTCGTGCCCGCGCTGTCGGTGGACATCGGTGGCCGAATCTGGTGGCCGTCGAAGCTGCGGTGAGTGAGGATTCCGGTCATGACCTACACGGCCCGTCAGCTCAACCGCGCCACGCTCGACCGGCAGATGCTGCTGGAGCGGGAACCCGTGGACGTGCTGACGGCCGTGGACCGGATCGTCGCGATCCAGGCGCAGGAACCCGCCTCGCCGTACCTCGCGCTGTGGAACCGGGTCGACGGCTTCGACCCCGCCGATCTGGACGAGGCGTTCGCGACCGGGGTGGTCCGCAAGGCGTCGCTCATGCGGATCACCCTGCACGCCGTCGCGGCCGCCGACCACGAGGTGTTCCACCACGCGATGCTGCCCGCGCTGCGGGCGTCGCGGCTGTACGACAAGCGGTTCAAGTCCATGAACGTCACGATCGAGCAGGTCGACGCGCTGCTGGAACACCTGCTGGAGTTCGCCGCGACGCCTCGGCAGAAGGCCGAGATCGAGGAGTTGCTGCACTCCCACGTCGGTGATGTGGGCGAACCCGGCGTCTGGTGGGCGTTGCGGACCTACGGCGGGCTCGTGCACGCGCCGACGGGCGGGCCGTGGGCGTTCGGGCTGCGGCCCTCGTACCGGTCCGTGGTGACCGAGCCTCGTGAACGGATGGCGGCCGTCGCCGAGATGCTGCGGCGCTACCTCACCGGGTTCGGTCCGGCGACCGTGCTCGACATGAACCAGTTCAGCATGCTGCCGCGCACGACGATCCGGGAAGCCCTGGGGTTGCTGGACGTCGTCCAGGTCGGCGACCACTACGACGTGCCGAACCGGACAATCCCGGACGAGGACACCGTCGCGCCACCCCGGCTGATGGCCATGTGGGACAGCACGTTGCTCGCCTACGCGGACCGGAGCCGGATCATTCCGGACGAATACCGCAAGCTCGTCATCCGCAACAACGGCGACACGCTGCCGACACTTCTCGTCGACGGGTACGTGGCCGGGGTGTGGCGCCCGACGGAGGCCGGAGACGTTGAGGTGACTGCGTTTCAGGCCCTGGACGAGGAACAATGGGCCGGAATCGCGGGGGAAGCGACGGCCCTGCGCAAGCTGCTCGACGAGCGCGAGCCGCAGGTGTACCGGCGTTATTCCCGGTGGTGGAGCGGCCTTCCGGCCCACGCCGTTCGTACGGTGTGAACCTTCCGGCCCACGCCGTTCGTACTGTGTGAATACGTCAAGATCCACAAAGGACCCATGCGTGAGTCACTATTCCTCCACCCTGCATGGAGGAAAGTTCAATGTCTCTCACGAGAAAGCGCGTGCTGCCGGCGTTCGCCGCCGGTCTGCTCGCGGCCGGCGCGATCACCCTGCTCGGCGGTTCGCCCGCCGCGACCGCCGTCGGCTCCGACTCCGTCGAATGCACTGACACCCACGCCGACGAGCACTCGGCGGCGCGCGGCCGTCCCGGCAGCTCCGGGCACGACCGCAACGAGATCTCCGACGCCCAGGCCGCGCAGATGAACGCCGACCTGCGCGCGAAGGTCATGGAGGCCAACCAGCGCGGTGGTGTCGCCGCACTGGCCGCGGGCGGCACGATCAACGTCGTCTGGCACGTCGTCACCACGACGGCGGGCAAGGGCGCGATCTCCGACGCCACCATCGCGAAGCAGCTCAAGGTCCTGAACGACGGGTTCGCGGGCGCCGAGTCGAGCGCCGCGGCGAAGACCGGCTTCAAGTTCGTGACCCAGCAGACCAAGCGCTACACCAACAACACCTGGTTCAACGGCGGCGCGGACAACGCGACCACCGAGCGTCAGATGAAGACCCAGACCCGCGTCGGCACGGCCGCGACGCTCAACGTCTGGTTCACCGACATCGACGGCTTCGGCTTCGCCACGTTCCCGACCTGGTACAAGGGCGACCCGAAGATGGACGGCGTCGTCGTCGACTACGCCACCGTCCCCGGCGGTTCCGAGGTGAACTTCAACCTCGGCAAGACGGTCACGCACGAGGTCGGCCACTGGATGGGCCTCTGGCACACCTTCCAGGGCGGCTGCACGGCGACCAACGACGAGGTCGCCGACACCCCCGCGCAGACCAGCTCCACCTCGGGCTGCCCCGAGGGCCGCGACTCGTGCTCGCGCGCGGGCCTCGACCCGATCCACAACTACATGGACTACTCCTACGACGATTGCTACAACCAGTTCACGCCGGGCCAGAACACCCGGATGCAGAGCGCCTGGACGGCCTACCGCGCCGGCAAGTGATCCGCGACTGAGCGGGCACGATCCAGTTCCCGCTGAAAACGGCCGGGGTGGGCGGCGGCGAGTTCCTGGTGCAGCACCAGGGATTCGCCGATCGCCCCCTCGGCTTCGGCGCGTTCGGACCGCAGCGACCGGATGATCGCGTGATCGGCCAGCGCGTCGGCGAACAACCAGGTGTAGGTGTACGGGTCGGCGGCGGCCCACTCCCGGTACTCCGCGACCGACCGCAGTGATGCCTCCAACGCCACGTCGAGCGCGCCGTTGTGGGCCGAAGCCACCGCGAAGGTGTTGCGCGCCATGGCTTTGTCCTCGGCGGTCCGGTACAGCTCGACGGCCTTCGCGGCCGCGTCCATGGCGTCCACGTAGGACTCGGAGCCGATCAGGAGACCGGCCCTGTTGTGCCACGCCCGCGCGAGTTCCTTGCGGCCCAGTTCGCGGTCGTCGTACCGCGAGGCGATTTCCAAGGCCTCGTCGTTGGCCGTGAACGCCTCGTCCAGGCGGCCGACGACGCGCAGCCGACCGGCGAGACTGACGAGCGCGAACGACACGTGCAGCTCCATCTTCATGGCCATCGCCCGGCGTTCGGCCTGCGCGGCGAGCACGCGGTAACAGGCGACCGCCTCCTGGGCCGCCACCACCGCCTCCTCGGCCAGTCCCAGGTCGTGCAGGCGGTTGCCGTGGTTGTGCATCGCACCGGCGTGCAGGGTCTTCAGGTGCGGGTCGTCGCCTTCCGCGCCCCGCCGCAGGACCTCCACGGACTCGACGGCGGTCGCACGGGACTCCTCGAACCGCCGCAGGCGCAACTGGAGGCGGCTCAGCTCCTCCAGTTCGAGGTAGCAGTTCAACGGCGAGTCGGCCGCGTGCACCCGCCAGATCGTCACCGACTCGGTCCGCACGTCCGCCGCCCGTTCGAACTCGCCGAGCACCTCCAACCGGTCGGCGTGCTCGCTGTGGGCGTGCGCGAGCCGGTAACCGCGCGGGGAGGCGTTCTCGATCGGACCCTGGTCACGCAGTTCCTCGACGGCCGCGGCGGCGTTGAGCGCCGCCTCCTCGTGCCGGCCGAGCTTGCCCAGCAGGTCGGTCACCCAGTACCGGGCCACGTTCGCGCGTTCGGTGCTGTAGTCGCCGGGCACCGCCACCTGCCAGGCGACCTCCAACTCCTCGACCGCGACCGGCAACGCCTCCTCGTACCGTTCCTGCCGCATCAGGTTGGCGCGCAACGGGGTCAGCACCTTGCGCAGCTTCCCGGCGTCCCCGAACTCGCGGCGGAACTCCAGCACCTCGAGGTGGGTGCGCAACGCGAAGTCGTCCCAGCCCGCCTCTTCGAAGTACTCGGCCTGCTCGACCAGCGCCTCGACCAGGGCGTCCGGCGAGGGCCACTCCTCACGGGGAGTGGCCCGCAGGTTCTCCACGACCGGCCACACGTACCCCAGCATCTTCACCGGGTCCGGGTAACCGGACCTGGCGGGCCGGTGCCACGTCTCGCCGCGCGTCACGGGATTGATCACCCGCGAGTTGATATCACGCGGGTTGCGCCTCCGGGATCGCCTTCGCCACATCGGTTTCCGATGCAACGGCGGCGAGCCGCGCACTCATCGTGCCGCCCTCGGGAGTGCCCGCGGGCGACGGGATCTTGCCCAGCAGGTATCCGGCGTGGCTCACCGCGAGCAGCACCAGCAACGCGTCGGAGAACACCGGCATCCCCGCGATCCCGGCCGGGTTGTCGACGGCCCGCAGCGCCGAGACCGCCTGCGCCACGTAGAGCAGCACCAGCAGCACGGTGATCACGAAGTTCTGGAACTTGGTGAGGTCGACCGACTTGCCCGCCGACGCGCCCTCCTCGACGGTCAGCATCTCCCAGAACCGGCCGGTCTCCCGCCCGAGCGGGTAGGCCGCCACCGAGTCGGGCCTGCTCGTGCTCTTCGCGACCTTGATCGCCGCCGCCACGACCCCGGACCCGAGCGAGACGCCGAGCAGCCACAACGCCTGCTGCGGGATCACGAACCCGGCGACGTCGACCTGCCCCGCCGCGAACCTGCCGAACGCCATGCCGCTGATCAGCGAGAGCAGCACGACCGTCCACACCATCACCTGCACGCGCGACAGGCTGTAGCGGCCGCGCGCGTCCCGCAGCACGTTCTGCGTGCCGAGACGGCTGGGGACCACCACCGCGAGCAGCACGATGACGAGAGCGGACACGATCCAAGCCCAGAACGTGGTCGCCATGAAGGCCTCCTCGTTACGCCGTTCGGACGCTGTGGCCCTTACGTCGTCTCAGGCCTACCTGGCGTTATCACGCTAGGTAACATTTTGGGGGTCGTTGTGGTCCAGGACGAGGCTCGCGCGCTTCCGCGGTTCGCACGCGGCGAAGTAGAGCCGCTGCCCCTCGACGTACCGGCGGTTGCGCGGGTCGTCCGGGTCGGGCGGGCTCCCGTCGCGCCCGGCCATGCGTCCCACCGACACCGCGAACTCCACGTCCAGGAAGATCGAGTAGTCCCAGTGGTCCACGACCTCGTCGCGGTGCAGGAAGATCCCGTCCACCAGCAGGAGAGCGTCCGGCGCCTGTTCGAACGGCGCCTCCACGTACTCGTCGGACGCCAGGTCGTGGCTCGCCCGCTGGAACGGGCGCCGTGCGGCGAACGGCACGAGCAGCCGGGCCGTGAACCGCTCGTAGTCGAAGCTGTCCAGGAAGAACCCCTCGGGTGACGTCCGCCCGCGCCGCCACCGGATCGCGCGCGGGTGGTGGAAGTCGTCCACCGACGCCCGCACCACCTCACGGCCGCGCGCCCGCAGCACGTCGGCCAGCGCGTCGCAGTACGTCGTCTTCCCTGCCCCGTCCACGCCGTCGACCGCGACCAGACCCCGTTCCGGCAGCAGATCAGCTACTTCGTCCACCTCCGCACGATGCCACAGAGTTGACGAGCGGGGCGTGAGAGCGCTTCCATGGAGGTCCGCTGCCGCACGATCGTTGACAGAGAGGTCATCGTCGTGGCTCGAAAACTCACGCGCGCCCTGCTCGGACTGGTCCTGGTCCTACCCCTCAGCGGCATCGCCCAGGCAGCCGTCCCACCCACCCCGCCAGGCTGGTCCCTGGCCTGGTCCGACGACTTCAACGGCGCCAACAACAGCGCCCCGAACAGCAACAACTGGATCGTCGACACCGGCCACGGCTACCCCGGCGGCCCCGGCAACTGGGGCACCGGCGAGATCCAGCGCTACACCAACGACCGCGCCAACCTGGCGCTGGACGGCTCCGGCAACCTGCGCATCACCCCGCTGCGCTCCGGTTCGGGCGAGTGGACGTCGGCCCGCATCGAGACCCGCCGGGCCAACTTCAAGGCGCCGGCGGGCGGCGTCCTGCGCATCGAGGGCCGCCTCCAGATGCCGAACATCACCGGCACGCCCGCCCTCGGCTACTGGCCCGCGTTCTGGGCGTTGGGCGCGCCGTACCGCGGCAACTACTGGAACTGGCCCAGCATCGGCGAGTTCGACGTGATGGAGAACGTCAACGGCATCAACTCGGTCTGGGGCGTCCTGCACTGCGGCGTGAACCCCGGCGGCCCGTGCAACGAGACCAACGGCCTCGGCGCCTCGCGGGCGTGCCCCGGCAGCAGCTGCCAGTCGGCGTTCCACACGTACCGCTTCGAGTGGGACCGCTCGGTCAGCCCGAACCAGCTGCGGTGGTACGTCGACGGCCAGCAGTTCCACAGCGTGCGGCAGAACCAGATGGACGCCACCTCGTGGAACAACATGACCTCGCACCAGGGCTACTTCATCCTGCTGAACGTCGCGATCGGCGGCGCGTTCCCCAACGGCGTGGCGGGGCGGACGACGCCGACCGCGCAGACCACGCCCGGCCGTCCGATGCTGGTGGACTACGTGGCGGTGTGGACTCGTCCGTAGGGACAGCCCTACTGCGTCACCTCCCTGAAGTCGCTAGCGTGGAAGGGACTTCGGGGGAAGGTGGCGCAGTGGGGGATTTGGCGCGCCGGGATGTGTTGTCCTGGCTGGGAAAGGGAGCGCTCGGGGCTGTCGCTCTGGGAGCTGTGGGTCAGTCGGAGGCTTTCGCCAGTGGAGTGACCGTGCTGCGCGGCGCCACGCTCATCGACGGCACCGGGCGCGCTCCCGTGCCCGACTCGACCGTCGTGCTGGCGGGGGATCGCATCCTGGCCGCTGGACGGCTCCGCGAGATCCCGCGTGGCGTCACGGTCATCGACGTCACCGGCAAGTTCGTCATCCCCGGCCTGTGGGACCTGCACACCCACGCGACCTACTTCGAGACGACGCTCGCGCCGTTGCACGTGGTCCACGGCGTCACGGGCATCCGCGAGATGTGGGGGATGCCGGAGACGCACGACACCCGCCGCCGCATCGAGTCCGGCGAGGTCCTCGGGCCGCGCATGATCATCGCCAGCGCGATCGTCGACGGTCCCGGCGCCATCTGGCCTGGCGCCGACATCGTCAGCACGCCGGAGCAGGCACGGGCCGCCGTGCGCCGGGCGAAGGACGGGGGAGCGGACTTCGTCAAGGTCTACTCGTTCCTCTCTCCCGAGTGTTACACCGCCATCGCCGACGAGGCACGCAGGCTGCGCATCCCGTTCGCGGGACACATTCCCGCCCGTGTGCCGGTGCAGAACGCGCTCGCCCAGCACACGCACGAACACCTCTACAACCTGTTCACGTCCACTTCGGACAACGCCGATGCCCTCTACGGGCAGCTGAACGCGTTGCCCGACGACCCGGCCGATCCGAACTGGTGGGGCCGTCAGTCGGGCCGGATGGAACGGGCCGCGCTCGCCACGCACTCCGAGCGCAAGGCCCGCACCCTGTTCGCGGCCATGGCGAAGCGTGGCACGTGGCAGTCGCCGACGTTGTTCGTCGAGCGGAACATGTCTCGCTCGCCCGAGACCATCGTGAACGACCCGAAGGCGTTGGAACGCCTGCGTTACATCCCGGTCGACGTGCGCGCGCAGTGGCAGCAGATCATGTCCGGCCGTCCGCCCCGCACACCCGAGGAGGTCGCCGAGCTCGAGAGGTTCGGGGACGCTCGGATGCGGTTGCTCAAGCAGATGCACGACGCGGGTGTCGGCGTCGTGACGGGCACGGACGCCGGGTTCGCCTACGTCTTCCCGGGCTTCTCGCTGCACGACGAACTCGCGCTGCTCGTCCAGGCCGGTCTCACCGAGGCCGAAGTGCTCAAGGCGGCCACCATCGACGCCGCTCGCTGCGTGGGCAGGGAGCACGAGAGCGGCACGGTCACGCCGGGCAAGCAGGCCGACCTGGTGGTGCTCGACGCGAACCCGTTGCGGGACATCACGAACGTCAGCCGCGTCCACGCCGTCGTCAGCCGAGGCCGCTACTTGGGCCCGCGGGACCGGACCCGACTGCTCAAGGACATCGAGGAGGCCGCGAAGGAGCCCGTCGAGGCACCGCTGACGCCTGCGGGCTGCCTCCACTGAGAGTGGCGCCCGCCACCGGCGCCGTCAGGATCGCGTCAAAGCGGAGGCCGCCCGTGTCAGGGTCCCGTCCGGGACCTGGGCACGGGCGGGCGCCAGGCGTCTGCTGAACGCATGACACTCGCCGAGTTGTTGCCCAGCATCGGATGCTCCACCGAACCGGTGCTGGAAGAGGGTCTCTGGCCGGACGGCACCCGCCTCGCGGGCGGAGACCTGATCATCGGTGGACTCCCGGCCACGCAGGTCGCGGCCCGGTTCGGCACCCCGTGCCAGATCCTCGACGAGGACACCGTCCGCGCCAGGGCCCGCGCGTTCGTGAAGGCGCTGCCGGACGCCGAGGTCGTGTTCGCGGGCAAGTCGTTGCCCTGCCCCGAGGTCTACCGGTGGATGCACCAGGAAGGCCTGTCCCTCGACGTCTCCTCGGCGGGCGAACTCGCGCTGGCCCGCAGAGCAGGTTTCGCGCCGAGCCGGATCATCATGCACGGCAACGTGAAGACGGCCGAGGACCTGAAGGCCGCGCTGGAGTACGGGGTCAGCCGGATCGTGGTCGACTCGCTGGACGAGATCGCGCAGCTCGGCGCGTTGGCGACGCACGGCCAGGAAGTCATGATCCGGGTGACGCCCGGCGTCGACGCGCACACCCACGCCAAGATCGCGACCGGTGTCGAGGACCAGAAGTTCGGCTTCTCGCTGGCGTCCGATGCCGCGCTGGAGGCGATCCTGAAGGTCGTCGAACAGCCGTCGCTGAAGCTCGTCGGCCTGCACTGCCACATCGGCTCGCAGGTCAGGAACGTCGCCAGCTACGAGGAAACCGTGCGCCGGATGGTCGGCCTCATCGCCTCCTGCGGCACCAGGATCGAGCAGCTCGACCTCGGCGGCGGCTTCTGCGCGCCGTACCTGCCCGGCGAGTCCGACTTCGACCTCGCCGGGTTCGCACACCGGATCACGGGCGCGCTCAACTACGAGTGCTCCGTGCACCGCGTGCCGCCGCCGCGTCTGCTCATCGAGCCCGGACGGTCGATCGTCGCGAACGCCGGCGTCACGCTCTACCGGGTGTGCGCGGTCAAGCGCTCGACGCGGACGTTCGTGGCCGTCGACGGCGGCATGAGCGACAACCCGCGCCCCGCCCTGTACGGGGCGAAGTACGCGGTCCGGCTGATCGGCCGCGGCGGCAGGCCAGAACCGGTCACGGTGGTCGGCAGGCACTGCGAGGCGGGCGACGTGCTCGCCGTGGACGTCCTGCTCCCGCACGACGTCCACGCCGGCGACCTGCTCGCCGTGCCCGCCACCGGCGCCTACCACCACGCCCTGGCTTCCAACTACAACCAGGTGTGCCGCCCGCCCGTCATCGCCGTGCACGACGGCACGGCACGCCCGATCGTGCGCCGCGAGACCGAGGAGGACCTACTGCGCCGCTACCTCTGAGGGCCCGAACCAGCGGGCGAGGCACGCCTCCAGCGGTCCGTCCCCGACCCATGCCACGTAACCGTCCGGCCGCAGCAGCACGGGAGCGTCCACGGCGGAATCCGTGACGACGTCCACTCGGTCCGCCCAGCCGCCGACGGACAACTCCCCGCTGGGATCGAGCACCGTCCCGCGCCCGAGCCGCAGCCGGTCGTACAAAGTGCCCTCGGACAACGCGACGTCCGGCATCCGGCGCCCGACCAGGTCGGCGTCGGAACCGAGGTCGTACCTGATCCCGATCGCGGTGATCTTCTCGAGCAGGAACCGGTTCGCCGCGTCGAGGTCCATGAGTTCGGTGAGCAGCCTGCGCACCGCCCGCGCACCCGGTTCGGCGGACGCCAGCAGCACCTGGGCGCGGGTGTTGTTCAGGACGTCCTCGGCGACCGGCCGTCGTTCGGTCTCGTACGTGTCGAGCAACGCCTCCGTACCCCAGCCCGCCAGCAGCCCTGCCAGCTTCCAGCCGAGGTTGACCGCGTCCTGCACGCCGAGGTTGAGGCCCTGGCCGCCGGCGGGCGGGTGGATGTGCGCCGCGTCGCCCGCGAGCAGCACCCGGCCGTCCCGGTAGCGTTCGGCCAGCCGCGTCGCGTCGCCGAACCGCGACAGCCAGCGCGGTGAGTGCACGCCGAAGTCCGTGCCCGCGATGGCGTGCAGCGCCTGTTTGAAGTCGTCCAATGTGGCCTCGCGGTCCTCGCTGACCCCGACGGCGGGCACGACCACGCGGCAGGTCTCGCCGAACGGGCTCACACTGAACCACGGCATCGTCGCGCGGATCTCGGCGGTGCGGGCGGCCACTTCCTCGTGCGGCACCCCGACTTCCAGCTCACCCATCAACGTGTCGTTGCGCGAGGGCTCTCCGACGAACCCGACACCGAGCGCTTTCCGGACCGTGCTGCGCGCCCCGTCGCACCCGACGAGGTACCGCGACCGCACCGACGACCCGTCCGACAGCTCCACGGTGACGGTGTCGCCCTGCGAGAGGCCGACCACCGCGCACCCGCGCCGCACCTCCGCGCCCAGCGAGATCGCGTGTTCTTCGAGCACGCCGTCCACCACGGGCTGAGGAATCCCCAGCAGGTAGGCGGACTCGAGGTCAGGAGGCGCGGGCTTGGGGATCGCGGCGAACACCCCACCGATCGGGCGGCGCCTGCCGAGCGCGAGCAGCCGGTCCAACAGCCCGCGCATCGCCATCAGCTCCAGGCTGCGCACGTGCAGGCTCACCAGCCGCACGAGCGACGGCGGGGGAGCGGTCTCGCGTTCCACGACGAGCACCCGCACGTCGTGCAGTCGAAGTTCGGCGGCGAGCACGGCACCCGTCGGGCCGCACCCCGCGATGATCACGTCGAAATCCACTGGTTCAGTCATCGGCCGCGAAGTGTGATCCTGCCGGGCACGGCCCGCAAACGATATTCCGAACAGGTTGATCAAACGGGCTCGGCCTCGAACATCTGTTCTCTAGAGTGGCGCAATGCACTCGTACGCGTACGTGGCCGACTCCCGGCTGGACGAGCAGCGCCGCGCTCTCGGCCTGCAGACCTCCGGCGGCAGGGCACCGAACCCGCGGTTCTTCACCGGGTTCCTGGGCGACTCGCAGCAGGCCGCCACGGCGTTGCTCGCCATCGCGAAGGTCGCGGGCACCCGGTACTTCCAGCCCACCACCGAACGGCTGCGCGACCCGGTCGTCACGTGCAACGGCGACCGGCTGCGGTTCGAGTCGTTCTCCGGCTGCTGCGGGGTGTACGCGCGCCTGGACGTCCTGGGTGACGCCCTCGACGGCGAGGTCCACGACCGCGGCACCACGAACGTCGACGTCAACGAGCCGCTGCGGCGCGCGCTCGCCCGCGTCACGAAGGGCGACCCGCTGCACCTCACCGTCGGCCCCGACCAGGTCGAGGTCGGCACGCTCGACGGCGCGGTCGTGGAGAAGAAGGTGCCGCTGCCGCCGCGCTGGCTGCGCGGGTTCGCCGAGACCCAGGTGCTGACGTCGAGGTTCGACCTGCGCGCCGAACTCTCGCCGATGGACGCGCAGCGGTTCCTCAAGACGTTGCCCAAGGGCCGCGCGGCGGTGTGGGCGGTGCCGTCCGGGAAGTCGTTGCGGCTCAGCGGAACCGCGTCCGCGAACGCCGTGTGCCTCGCGGGCCCGAACCGCCTGGAGACGCTGATCCCGTTGCTGCGCTTCGCGAAGGCCGTCCGGCTCTACGGCCCGCCCGCTGACGGCAAGCCGGTCGCGAGCGGCTGGGAGGTCGACCTCGGTGCGCAACGGCTGACGCTCGTGCTGTCGCCCGAGGTGACCCGCGGCCTGTCCGGGGAGGGTGCCGTCCTCGACGGACTGGCCGCCGGTGACGCCGACACCGACGCCGAACTGATCGGCGCCCTGCTCGACTTCGAGCCCCGCGTGGACATCGCGGATCTCGCCGACCGTTCGGGCCTCACCCCGGCGCGGGTCAAGGACGCGCTCGCGCAGCTCGGCACGTCCGGGCGGGTGGGCTACGACCTCGCCGAGGCGGCGTACTTCCACCGCGAACTCCCGTACGGCGGCGTCGACGTCCAGGCCATGAACCCCAGGCTGCGCAACGCGAAGGCGCTCGTCGAGCAGAACGCCGTCAGCTGGGACGGCGACACCGCCGTCGTAGGCTCGTACCGGGTCAACGGCGACGCCTGCACCTGCCAGTGGTGGGCCGAGTACCGGGGCGGGCGCGGCAAGTGCAAGCACGTGCTGGCCGCGGACATGGTCAGGGGCAGAGCGTGAGCTTCGCGAGGATCCAGGCGCTGATCGAGTCGGACGACCCGCGCGCACTCGGTGACGCGCTGATCGCCCTGAGCGCCGACGAGCGCAAGGCGTACGCCAAGGATCTGGTGGCGTACGAGAAGGAACACCGCCGGGGCGACCGCCGCTGGGACGACAGCGAGACGCTCTCCATCGCGGGCGCCGGGTTGCTGCCGAGCGCTTCCGCGCTCGCGCCGTGGCTGATCCGCTACACGATCTGGGCGCGGTACCGCGCCGACGAGGATCCCGGTGTCCGCACGCTGCTCGACGTGCTGCGCCACCGCGACCTGCCCTGGATGCCGGACCTGATCGAGCGGCTCGCCGCCAAGCTGTCGGCACGCGACCGCTGGCGGCAGGACCTCACCTGGGTCATCGTCGAGTTCTGCGGCGGCGAACTGCCCGAGACCGACGGGTTCCTGTTGCACCTCATGGATTCCGGATCGGAGAACTGGAAGCCCGCGTACGACCGGCTGATCCCGCGCACGCTGGAGGCGGTGGGCGCGGGTGTGGTGCTCGGTGTCGAACGGCGCGGGTGGGTCGAGTTCCTGGTGCGCCGGGCCGACCGGCAGGCCCTGCTCGACGTGTGCCTCGCCCGGTTGCAGCAGGGTGGGTCGGCGGGCGAGATGGACGGCTTCCTCGGCCTGCACGCGGCGTTGCGGGTCACCCAGGACGAGACGAGTGCTCACGCGCGGGACTACCTCGCGATGCTGCCGGACTCGCGGTCGACGGTCGCCGGACTCGCGCAGGAGCGACTGAGGTCGTTGGACGACGAGCTGGACTTCGATCTGTTGCTCGACGCGAGCCGCTGGGTCTTCGGGCGCACGGAGAAGAAGCTCGTCCGCGCCCAGCTCACGTGGCTCGGCAAGCACGCCAAGGCCCGTCCGGACGAGGTGGTGCTGACGCTCGCGGACCTGTTCGCGCACGAGTCCGCCGACCTGCGCGGCCAGGCCGTGAAGCTGATCGTGAAGCACCTCGGGAACGCGAGCGACGAGACGCAGGCGTCGGTGCGTGCGCTGGCCGAGCAGCTCCCGGACGACCTGGCCCGCGAACTCGGTGTCATCGCCGAACAGGACTCCGGAGCCGAGCTGGTGGCGTACGAGCCCCGGCCGTTCCCCGCGCTGATCGCCACCCTCGACGAGCTGACCGGCGAGCTGATGGCCGCGGTCGGCCGCGATCGGCTCGAACCGTCCACAGCGGAGCGGATCGTCGAGGCGATCGTCCGCTTCGCCTGGCAGGACCGGGAAGCGCTCGGCCGCGCCATCCAGCCGGTGTACGACAAGCACGCCTGGCTCACCTACCGCGAGCAGCACCCCGGCTGGAACGACGACGGCGAGTGCAACCCGCGCTCGGAGTTCCTCGAGATCATCCAGGCTGCCCGGGCCAAGCCGAAGAAGCTCAAGAAGCCGGTCAGCGAGACCATCGACTTCGCCCGCAACTGGCGCACGACGCAGGAGGGCAACGGCGAGATCGCCGACCGGCTCGCCCGGCGGTTGCACGAGATCGCCAAGGGACTCGTCTACCTGCCGAAGCCCGCGCTGGTGTCGACGCCGACCGAGGCGTCCGGCCTGATCGACCCGGCCGTGCTGGCGCAGCGGCTCGCCCGCGCGGAGGCCGAGGGCTGGCAGCCGTGGCCACGAGACCTTCAGCAAGCTCTCGAACGGTTGCCGTCGTTCGAGTCCGAGGCCGTGATCACGTTGGGGGAGCGGACGTTCGCCTACGAGGGCTACGACGACGTCAAGGACACCGGGCTGTACGCGACGGTCACGCCGGGCCTGGAGGAGCCGGAGAACCAGCTGCGCCACTGGGACGAGAGCGGCCCGATGATGGAGTGGTGGCCGTCGCTTCTGCCGACGCAGCCCGACGTCATCGCCGCGCACCTCGTGCCGCACCTCCGCGCCCGCACGGCGACGAAGGGCAACGACGGCCCGCTGTTGCCGATGCTCGCCGAGTCGCACGGCCCTGCGGGTCCGGCGATGCACCTGGCCCTGACGTACGGCCTGGGCGCCGAACTGGTGGTGAACCGCGCGCACGCGGTCGACGCGATCCTGGTTCTCGCCGCCCGCGACCAGCTCGACGGGGCGGTGCTCGGCGACCTCGTCGGGCAGGTCCTGGAGCGTGGTGACGTCGTGCTGGGCCGAGTGCTGCCCGGCCTGCGCGACGCGGCCCGTTCCGGTGCGGCACCGCAGATCTGGGCCGCACTGAAGGCGATGCTGCCGCGTCTTTGGGCCCACAACAGGGTGTCCGACGTTCTCGAGCTGGCCGTCGAACTCGCCCAGCAGCTCAATCCCGGCGGCGAAGTCGACGGGCTCGCGGACGTGGCCGCGCGCAAGGGAACCGGCAAGGCCGCCGTGCAGGCGAAGCGACTCGTGAGTGCTCTGGGAGAGAAAGCGTGACGTTCGACCGGATTCAGGCGTTGATCGAGTCCGACCAGCTGCTGGCACTCGGCGAGGTGCTGAAGTCGCTGACGCCGGACGAGCGCAAGGCGTACGCGAAAGATCTCGTCGCGTACGAGAAGAAGTACCGCGCCGGTCAGCAGAACTGGCTGCACCACCCGGCGTTGCACATCGCGGGCTGCGGGTTGCTGCCCAACGCCTCCACGATGACGCCATGGCTCGTGCGGTACCAGATCTGGTGGAACCGCATGAGGGAGGACAACAGCATCCCCGTGGCGCTGGACGTGTTGCGGCACCGCGACCTCGCCTGGATGCCGGACCTCGTCACCTGGGTCGCCGCCCGGATGCCCAGCCGCGACCGGCGGCGGCAGGATCTGCTGCGGCTCGTGCTGGAGTTCTGCGGTGACACCCCGCCGGACACCGACGGATTCCTGTTGCACTTCCTGGAGTTCGGCGGCCACACGCGCTGGCCTTCGTCGTTCGACGTGCTGATCCCGCGGCTGCTGGAGGTCGTCGGCAGCGGCGTGATCTTCGCGAACGTCCGGCAGTGGCGGCTGTTCCTGCGCGACCGGGCCGACCGGGCCGTCCTGCTCGACGGCACCCTCGCCCGGCTCCAGCAGGTCGGTGCGGCCAGGGAGATGGACGGGTTCCTGGCGTTGTACGAGGTCGTCCAGGTGACGCTGGACGAGGTGGCCGAGCACGTCCGGGACTACGTCGCGATGCTGCCGGACTCGCGGTCGACCGTCGCCACGCTCGCCCAGGCGCAGCTCAAACTCCTCGACGAGGCGGGCAGGCTCGACTTCGAGCTGCTGGCCGAGGCGAGCCGCTGGGTGTTCGGCCGCACCGAGAAGAAGCTGATCCGCGCCCAGCTCACGTGGCTCGGCAAGCATGCCAAGTCCACTCCGGACGGTGTGGCGCTGGCCGCCGCCGACCTGTTCGCGCACTCCTCGGACGACCTGCGCGGCCAGGCGGTGAAGCTGGTGGCCCGGTGTGAACCGAAGATCACCGACGCCACGCGCGCCGAGCTGGCGGGACTCGCCGAGCAGCTGCCGTCCGACTTGGCGGCCCAGCTCGGCGTCGAGACGGTCGCGGAGGAGGTCTTCGCGCTCGCCCCGCACGTGGTCCGGCCGTGGCCCGATCCGATCGCGACGCTCGACGAGCTGACCGGCGAGGTGGGGTCGTTGTTCGGGCGCAACACCGCTCACCTCGACCCCGTTCTCGTCGAACGGATCGTCGAGGCCGTGGTCCGGTTCACCTGGCAGGACCGGGAAGCGGTGGTGCGGGCGCTCGGTCCGTTCCTGGAGAAGTACACGTGGATCACCAACCGCCTGGACCTCCAGCCGTACCTCGACCGCCCGTCACCCGACTCCCGGTCGATGTTCTTCGCGATCTTCGCGGCCGTGTCCGCGCCGGCGGAGTTCGACCGGGCGGCGGTGCTCGGGCGGACCGGTCCGGAGAGCCCGGGCAGGCACTTGGCGAAGAGGCTGCGCGAGATCGGCACGGGCCTCGTCCGGTCGCCGCGCCCGGCGCTGGTGTCGACCCCGACCGACCTGTCCTGGCGGATCGACCCGGCGACGCTGCTCGAACGTCTGGCGAAAGCCGAGGCGGAGGGCTGGGAACCGTGGCCGGGCGACCTCCAGCAGGCGTGCCGCAGGCTGCCTCGCGGCACCAGTCCCGACTACTTCGCCGCGCTGGGCGGAACCACGGGTGTCTGGCTGCGCGAGTGGCTCGCCGAGCCGGTCGACCCGGTGGCCGAACTGGTGCACCGCACCCGCGCCAAGCCGTACGGCTACGTCGCCGCGCCGCGCCCGGAGAAGCGGGTGCTGGTGACGCTCGAGCCGGCGCTGCCCCAGCCGGAGCTGTTCTGGTACGGCTACAGCGAATGGGAGGTCATGCTCTCCTGCTGGCCCGCTGTCCTGCCGGGACAACGGGAAGTCGTCGCCGCCCACCTCGTGCCGCACCTCGCGACCCGCACCGAGTCGAAGGGCGACGACGGACCCGTGCTGGCGTCGCTCGCCGAGACCGACGGTCCGATCGGGGTCGCCACGCACCTCGCGCTGGCGTACGGACTGGGCGCCGAGGCGACGGTCGGCCGCGCCCACGCCGTGGACGCCCTGCTGATCCTCGCGGCGCGTGACCACCTCGACGGCACGGCGTTCGGCGAGGTCGTCGGACTGCTGGCGGCCCAGGGCGGCGTGACGCTGAGCCGGGTCGTCCCGTGCCTGCGTGACGCCGCGCGTTCCGGTGCGGCACACCAGGTCTGGCAGACGCTGGTGGTGATGCTGCCGCAGCTGTGGACGCACAACCGGGTCGCGGACGCCGTCGAACTGGCCGTCGAACTCGCCCAGCAGCTCAAGCCCGGCGGTACCGTCGAGGGGTTGGCGGAAGTCGCCGCCCGCAAGGGATCGAGCAAGATCGTCGGGCAGGCCAGGCGTCTGGCCGAGGCGCTGGGGGAGTCATGAGTTTCGGCCGGATCCAGGAGCTGATGGAGGCGGAGGCGTTCGCGGCGCTCAGCGAGGCGTTGAACTCCCTCACGCCTGCGGAACGCAAGGCGCTCGCGCCCGACCTGGTGGCGTTCGAGAAGAAGATGCGGGCGGGCGAACTGTCCGGGCAGTACTGCGAATCGATGGCGATCGCGGCGGCAGGTCTGTTGCAGGGCGCCGCGACGCTCACGTCGTGGCTGGTGCGGTATCCGATCCGGTTCGACTCCTGGACCGACCAGGGCGGTCACGCCGCCGCGACCTCCGCACTGGTCGACGTGCTGCGGCAGCGCGAGCTTCCGTGGCTGCCGGACCTGGTCACCCGGCTGGCCGCCAAGATTCCGGTCAACCTGTACTCGCGGTCGGATCTGATGTGCCTCGTCCTGGAGTTCTGCGGCGACACGCCGCCCGACGCCGACGGCTTCCTGCGGCACTTCCTGATCAACAACTGTCACGAGCAGTGGCGGCCAGGTTTCGAGGTGCTGCTGCCGCGCCTGCTGGAAGTTCCTGGCGCGGGCGCGTTCTACGCCGACGGACAGTCGGCACAGGCGTTCCTGTGCGCGACGATGGACCGCGGACCGCTCATCGACGGCTGCCTGGCACACCTCCAGCAGGGCGGCGGCCAGGCCGAGACGGCCGGGTGGCTCGACCTGCACCGGGCCATCGGCCTCACGGTCGAGGAGGCCGCCGCGCGCGTTCGCGACTACGTGGCGATGCTGCCCGACTCGCGCTCGACCGTCGCCACCGCCGCCCAGAACCAGCTCAAACGCGTGGACGACGCGGGCAAGCTCGACTTCGGCCTGCTCACCGAGGCGAGCCGCCGGGTCTTCGGCCGCACCGAGAAGAAGCTCGTCCGCCCCCAGCTCGCGTGGCTCGCGAACCACGCCAAGGCCCACCCGGACGAGGTGGCGCTGACCGCCGCCGACCTCTTCACGCACGCCTCGGACGACGTGCGCGGCCAGGCCGTGAAGCTGGTCGCCCAGCTCCGGGTGAGCGACGAGACCCGCGCCGAACTCCGCACCCTCGCCGAGCACCTGCCCGCCGACCTCGCGGCCCAGCTCGGCGTCCACGTGGTCGCCGAAGACACCGTCGAACTGGCCGGGTTCACGCGCACGCCGTGGCCGGAGCCCATCGCCACCCTGGACGAACTCGCCCGCGAGGCCGGAGCGTTGTTCGCCCGCAACGGTCGCGACCCCGACGCCGTCACCACCGAACGGATCATCGAGGCCGTCGTCCGCTTCTGCTGGCAGGACAGGGACGCGGTCGCCCAGGCGTTCGCCCCGATCTACGAGAAGCACCCCCACGCCTTCCGGAGCGACGTCTACGAGACCAATCCCGCCCGTGGCCGCGGCGACTGCTGGCTGGTGCTCCTCTCGATCATCGGCGCACCCGCCCAGCCGCTGACCCCGATCAGCCGCGCCGAGGTGGCCGCGACGAAGTTCGACCCCGCCGAGCCGGGCACCGCGCTGACCCTGCTGATCTCCGCACGTCTGCACGAGATCGCGAAGGGCCTGGTCAAGTCACCGCGCCCGGCCTTGGTCTCCACGCCCACCACGACGTCCGGCCTCCTCGACGTGGCCACGTTGCTCGAACGCCTGGCCAAGGCCGAGGCGGAGAACTGGGAGCCGTGGCCGGGTGACCTCCAGCAGGCCTGCCACCGCTTGCCGCGCGACGCCCGCCCCGAGGACTTCGTCGCACTCGCGAGCGACTCCGGCAGGCTCCTCCGGGCGTGGCTGAGCGCCCGGACCGAACCGGTGACCGAGGTCGTCGAACGCACCGGCCAGTCGCAGTCCGACTACGCCAACGGCGGCGCCATGCTCACGTCCTGGCCCGCCACCCTCCCGACCCAACGCGAGACCGTCGCCGCCCAGCTCCTGCCCTTCCTCGCCAACGGCAGGGAAGGGGGCCGCTTCGACCGGGTGCTGCCCGCACTGGCCGAAACGGACGGTCCGGCCGGCGTCGCCACCCACCTCGCCCTCGCCTACGGCATGGGAGCCGCCGAAACCACCGGCCGGGCGCACGCGGTCGACGCCCTGCTGATCCTCGCCGCCCGCGACGACCTCGACGGCCACGTGCTCGGCGACCTCCTCGGCCGGCTCCTGGAACGCGGCGAGCTCGTGGTGAGCCGCCTGACGTCGTGCCTGCGCGACGCCGCCCGTGCCGGCGCGGCGCACCAGACCTGGGACGCAGTGGCCGCCGCGTTGCCGAGGTCGTTGTCCCACAACAGGGTCGCGGACCTGATCGAACTCGCCGTCGAACTGGCCCAGCGCGTCCAGCCGTCCGGCACGGTGGACGGCCTCGCCGAGATGGCCGCCCGCAAGGGTTCCGGCAAGGCGGTCGTCCAGGCGAAGAGGCTTCTGGCGGTGCTGGACCGAGTCGCGCTCTAGCCGGCGAACACGGGGTAGTGGTCGGAGAAGTCGGTGAAGGTGTACTTGCGCCCCCACGACCAGATCGACCACTCAGGACTCTTCACCCGCCGTGTCTCGTTGCGCAGCAACGGCCCCTGCACCGTCAGCACGTAGTCGAGGTGCTCCGACGCGTACTCGGGCCCGTACTGGTCGCGGCAGACGCTGTTGTCCGCGCAGTCCCACGAGAACGGGTGCCCACCCACCTCGGGCATGCGCGCCCCGAGCTCCGACACCATCCGCGGGAACTCGGCACTGGCCTTGATCACGTTCATGTCCCCGGCCACGTACACGGGCTCGGCAGCAGGGATGTTCCGCGCGGCCAGGAACGCCCGGATCTCGGCCCGCTGCTTCACCCGGTACCCCTCCGGCGCGCTCGTGCACGTGGAGTCCTCGGCCTGCATGTGCGTCCCGATCACGTGCACCGGACCACTGGGCGCCTCGATCCGCACGTACGCGAACCCCTTGTTGGAGAACCAGTCCGCGCCACACGCGTCGCGGTAGACGTGCTGCACACGCGTGGTGATCGGCCATCGGCTGAGCACCGCCACCCCGCCGTCCTCCGGCGTCGAGTCGCTGTAGGCGCCGGACGTCACGTCCCACCCGGCCTTGGATCGCCCGAGCACCGGCGTCTGGTGCGGGTAGGTGTCGCGCAGGTTCGCGAGCAACCGGTCGGAGGCGGCGTTGTCGAACGCCTCCTGCACCACCACGACGTCCTGCCCGGCCAGCACCCCGGTGCTGTCGAGCAGGTCGGCCCGGGCCACCTGCCCCCAGTTCGGGTACAGGTTCCGCGACAGCATGAACACGTTGTAGGTGGCGATCTTCAGTCCGGGTGCCGCGACCGCGGGGGCGGCCGAGATCGCGAGCACGACGGCGACGGCGAGCGTGATCAGGCGCATGAGGCCCGATGGTGAAGGACGTGAATGTCTTTCACAACCGCTTACCGGTACCCGATGGTGTCGTATCGATCAAGACTCAGCGCAGGCGGTCGAGGTCCGCGCCCGACTTGTCGACCAGCGCGCGCATCGCCTCGTAGGCCGCTTCCGGCGAGCGTTCCCTGATCGCGTCCAGCACGGCGCGGTGCGACGGCACCGGGTCGTCCTCGACCGTCCCGTGCACGAGCTTGTCCCGTTCGGCGAGGCCGATCGCGATGATCCGCTCGACCTGGGTCAGGAACGCGTTGTGCGTGGCGCCCATCAGCAGGCGGTGGAAGTCCAGGTCTGCCCGGACGGTCGCGGCCAGGTCGCGGGCGGAGGCCATCCGGTCCAGTGCGGCGGCCAGGGCCTCGATGTCGGCGTCGGAGGCCCGTTCGGCGGCCAGGCGGGCGGCGGCGGGCTCGACGATCACGCGCATCTCGGTCAGTTCGTCGAACAGGCTGTGGTCGGCATTGCCCGCCTGGGTCTGCCAGCGCATCACGTCGGTGTCGAGGAGGTTCCACGACGAGCGGGGCTGCACGAACGTGCCGCGCTTCTGCCGTGCGTCGATCATCCCCTTGGCGGACAACACCTTCAGGGCCTCGCGCAATGCCGTCAGCGACACGTCGAGTTCCTCGCGCAACGCCGGCAGGTCGAGGGTGTCGCCCTCGCCGATCTCGCCGGCGAGGATCCGGCCGGCCAGTGCCTCTACGGTCTGGCCGTGCACGCCCCGCAGCCGCTTCTCGCTCATGCCCGCGATCATACGGCACATCATAAATTATGAATTATTCTTGACATGATCATGACCTGCGCGCAATCTGTCCGCCATGGACAGGCGTCACTTCCTCCGCGTCACCGCCGCCGCGGGAGCCGGGTTGCTGGTCAGCGGCACGGCTTCCTGCGCCACCTCGGCGTCCTCCGGCCCGGTCACCCAGGCCGCGGGCACGGCCACGATCCAGTCGAACCTGTCGGCGCCTGCTGCCAAAGCGGCGATCGACGCACTGGTGAAGGCGTTCAACGACAAGAAGGGCGCGCAGGCCTCGGTCAACACCGTGGCCTCCGAGACCTTCCGGACCCAGCTCCCGAGCTACCTCACCTCGGCCAACCCGCCCGACCTCTTCACCTGGTACCCCGGAGCGCTGCTCAAGGGCTACGAGGAGAAGGGGCTGCTGCTCGACGTCAGCGACGTCTGGCAGACGATGGGCGACTACCCCCAGTCGTTCAAGACGTTGAGCGGCAAGGTGTTCGTGCCGACGACGTACTACTGGTGGGGCAACTTCTACCGCAAGTCCAACTTCGCCAAGTGGGGAGTCACCCCGCCGAAGACCTGGGACGAGTACGTCGCGCTGTGCAAGACGTTGCAGGGCAAGGGTGTCATCCCGATCGGCATGGGCGCGGGCGCGGACTCGCCGTGGACCGCCTCCGCGTGGTTCGACTACTTCAACATCCGGATCAACGGCGCGCCGTTCCACCGCGAACTCCTCGCGGGGAAGCAGCGCTTCGACGACCCGAAGGTCAAGGCGGTCTTCACCAAGTGGCGTGAGGTCCTGCCCTACACCGACCCCAACGGCACGGCCATCGGCTTCCAGGACGCCACCACGGCGATGTTGCAGGGCCGCACCGGCATGCTGCTCACCGGCGCGTTCTTCGCCGACGCGGCACCGAAGGACGTCCTCGACGACATCGACTTCTTCCGGTTCCCGATCATCGACCCGAACGTGCCGCTGGCGGAGGAGGGCCCGACCGACGGGTTCTTCGCCAGCGCCAAGTCCCCGCACGTCAAGGAGCTCAAGGAGTTCCTGACCTACGCGGCGACGGCCGAGGGGCAGGAGGTCTACATCAAGGCCTCGTCCGGCACCGTGCTGCCGACGCACCCGAACGCCAAGGACTCCGGCACACCGCTGGTGCAGAAGGGCCGGGCGCACCTCAAGGAGGCCGCGGAGATCACCCAGTTCTTCAACCGCGACTCCAGCGACGCGCTCCAGCCGACGGCCGACGCGGCGCTGGTCAAGTTCCTCCAGCAGCCCGACCAGCTGGACTCCATCCTGACGACGTGGCAGAAGGCCGCCGAGCAGGTGTGGTCGAGCTGACATGACCAGAAGCTCCACCAGGGTCCCTCCGATCCTGCTGCTGTTCGTGCTCATCCCGTTGGTGGTGGAGGGGTTCTGGGTCTTCTGGCCCGCGATCCAGGGCTTCTGGCTCGCACTGACGAACTGGGACGGCGTCTCGCCGCCCCAGTTCGTCGGGCTCGACAACTACGCCAGGATGATCGACGACCCGGTCTTCCACACCGCCGTCACGAACACCGCGATCTGGCTCGTGCTCTTCGGCGGCCTGTCCGCGGTCGGCGGCCTCGGGATCGCCGTGCTGCTGCAGAAGGAACGCCGCGGCGTCGGGATCTACCGCGCCGCGCTGTTCATCCCCGTCGTCTTCTCGCTCGTCGCCACGTCGTTGATCTGGCAGGTGCTCTACCAGCCGGGCGGGATCTTCGAGTCGAGTCCGCTGGCTGACCCGGACACGGCGATCTACGCGGTGCTGGTGCCCGCGCTGTGGCGGCAGGTCGGGTACGTCATGGTGCTGTACCTGGCGGGCCTGAAGGGGATCGATCCCGGCCTGTACGAGGCGGCCACTTTGGACGGTGCCACGGCCTGGCAGAAGTTCCGGCACATCACCTGGCCTCAGCTGTCGAGCGTCAACTCGGTGGTGCTGTCGGTGATCGTGATCGACTCGCTGCGGTCGTTCGACGTGGTGTGGTCGATGACCCGCGGCGGCCCCTACCACTCGTCCGAGCTGCTCAGCACGTACATGTACTCGACCGCGTTCCAGTCGCTCAAGCTCGGCTACGCCTCGGCGCTCGCCGTGGTCATCTTCCTGCTGGCGTTCGGCGTGATCGTGACCTACCTCGTCCGCGCGTTCCGGGAGAACTGAGATGATGTCCAGTCGTACTTCTGGCCGCGTCTTCCACGCCGTGGCGGGCACGATCTCCGTGCTCTGGCTGCTGCCGATCGTGGCGGTCCTGGTCACCGCCGTCCACAGCTTCGACGACATCGCCGCCAACGGCCTCGCCTCGGTGCCGCAGTCGTTCACGTTCGCCGGGTTCGCCGACGCGTGGACGAACGGCGGCGCGGGCGCGATGTGGAACAGCGTCATCGTGACGGTTCCGACGGTGTTCCTGTCGCTCGCGCTGGCTTCGGCGGCGGCGTACGCGCTCAGCCGGTTCGCGATCCCGGGCCGGCGCACGATCATCCTGCTGATGCTCGCGGGCAACCTGCTGCCCCCGCAGATCCTGCTGGTGCCGGTGTCGAAGCTGACCGAGGTGCTCGGCATCTACGACACGCTGTTCGCGTTGATCGTGGTGCAGGTCGGGTTCGGGCTCGGCTTCTACACGTTCGTGCTGCAGGGTTTCATGCGCGCGATGCCGAACGAGGTGCAGGAGGCCGCCACCATCGACGGCGCCGGTCCCGTGCAGATCTTCTGGCGGATCGTGCTGCCGATGACCAGGCCCGCGCTGGCGGCGCTGGCCGCGCTGGCGTTCACCTGGATCTTCAACGACCTGCTGTGGGCGATCACCGTGCTGCGGTCCTCGTCCGTCATGCCGGTGACCCCGGCGCTGCTCGCGTTGCAGGGTCAATATGTGTCCAACTGGAACGTCATCGCGGCCGGGTCGGTGATCGCGGCGATCCCGACCGTGGCGGTGTTCCTGCGGTTCCAGAAGCACTTCATCTCCGGACTCGCGGTGGGAGCGGTCAAATGAGCCAGTGGACGCTGCGGATGGCGACCACGTCCTACACGGTGGCGATCGAACCGGGCGGCCGCTGGGCCGAGCTGGTGGCGTGGGGGCCGCACGGCGTGGAGGTCGGTCCGTCCGCCTACGCGAACCGGGGCGACGTCCACTTCATCACCGAGGCCGACGCGGCGCCGATCGAGTACGCGCCGCGCGGCGAGCGTCCGTTCACCGGCGCCGACCTGGAGATCGACGGCGACTCGTGGCTCACGTTCGAGAGCGGGGCCGAGGAGGACGGCGTGCTCCGGCTCGCGTTCGTGGACTCCGTCGCTCAGCTCAGGGTGGTGCTCTGCTACCGGCCAGAACCGGCCGTCGACGTGCTGTCGCGGTGGGTCGAGGTCACCAACCTGCGGGACGAGTCCGTGCGTCTCGCCAAGATCGGCTCGGCGGGTGTCTGCCTGCCCGTGCGGGAACCCCGGTTGTCGTTCCTGCACGGCGAGTGGGCTCGCGAGTTCCAGCTGGACCACGTGTCCCTGCCCGCGGGCGGGTTCCGAATCAGCAGCTCCTACGGCGTTCCCGGGCACAATTACGCGCCCTGGTTGTCCGTGGACGACACGTGGGGTGTCTCGCTGGCGTGGTCCGGTTCCTGGGAGATCACGGCCGAGGTCGAGCCTTCCGGACTCACGCGCGTGCGTGCCGGGATGCTCGGCCCGGTCGTGGTCGAGCCGGGGGAGACGTTCGTGACGCCCGAGTTGGCGCTGGCCTACGCGACCGATGATCTTTCCCGGGTCTGGCACGCCTACGACCGGCAGCGGTCACGTCCGGCGCGCAAGCCCGTGCTCTACAACTCCTGGGAAGCCACGGGGTTCGAGGTCGACCTGCCCAAGCAGCTGGAACTCGCGCGCATCGCCGCGGACCTCGGCGTCGAGCTGTTCGTGGTCGACGACGGCTGGTTCGTCGGCCGCCACGACGACACCGGCGGCCTCGGCGACTGGTACCCGGAGTCGCCGGACTTCGGCGCGTTCGTCGAGGAGGTCCGGGCCACCGGGCTGGAGTTCGGGCTGTGGGTCGAACCGGAGTCGGTGAGCCCGAAGTCGCAGCTCTACGCCGAGCACCCGGACTGGGTGTACCAGATGGATGGTCGCGAGCCCACGCTCATCCGCAACCAGATGTTGCTGAACCTCGGGCTGCCCGAGGTCTACGAGTTCGTGACCTCCACTTTGGACAGGCTGCTGACCGAACACCGGATCAGCTACCTCAAGTGGGACATGAACCGCCCGGCCACGGAACGCTCCGGCGAGCTCGACAACGCGCACGTCCGCAACTACTGGCGGGTGCTGGAACACCTGCGGACGCACCACCCGCACGTGCTGGTCGAGGGCTGTGCCGGCGGCGGTGGCCGGACCGACCTGGCCACGACGGGCATGGTGGACGTGGTGTGGCCCAGCGACAACACCGCGCCGCTCGACCGGTTGAAGATCCAGCACGGGTTCCTGCACATGCACGCGCCGCACCTGATGTCGTCGTGGGTGACGGATGCGCCGGGCTTCTTCGACGCGCGCCCGCGTTCGCTGAGGTTCCGGTTCGTGCTCGCGATGGCCGGGGTGCTCGGCATCGGCGCGGACGTGGGGGACTGGTCTGCTGCCGAGCGAGAGGAAGCGGCCGGGCTGATCGCCCGCTACAAGGACATCCGTGACGTCGTGCACGGCGGTGAGGTGCGGTTGCTCGGCGACGCCGTGCAGTACAGCGCGGCGGACCGGGTCGTCGTGCTGGCGTGGAACACGGGCTCGCTGACCGGGGTGCCGATGGTGCCCGGCCAGTCGTCCCGGGTGCGGCTGCGCGACCTGACCGCCGAGTCCTATGTGGACGAGAACGGCCAGGTGTACTCGGCGGCGCACCTGACCCACGTCGGCGTCCCGTTCGACTGGACCGCCTCGCACGACGCCGACGTGGTGGTGCTCAGGCCTGCTTGATCAGGGCCTTGATCTCTTCGAGAGGCGTGCGGGCGAGGGCCGACCCGACCCCGCACGCCACGGCACCGGCGGCGAGCCACTGCGGCACGTCCGCCGGGGCCACGCCACCGGTGGGCACGAGCGGTGCGTACGGCAGCACGGCCAGCACGTCCTTGACCCACTGCGGGGTGGGCGCGGGGAACACCTTCACCGCGTCCGCACCGGCTTCGAGTGCCTGCACGACCTCGGAGACGGAGCCCGCGCCGGGCAGCACGGCGGCGCCGTAACGGTGTCCGGCGCGGATCACGGCGGCGTCGAGGTTGGGCGCCACCAGGAACTGCGCGCCGGCCCGGACGGCGGCGACGGCGGAGGCCTCGTCGAGCACGGACCCGGCGCCGATCGTGGCGTCCGGGTAGTCGGCCCGCAGCTGCCGGATCGCGTCCAGCGCGCCGGGGTTCGTCAACGGCAGTTCGAGCGACGTGATGCCCGCGTCCAGCAACGGAACGGCGGCCTGAACAGCGGAGGAGGTGTCGGCGGTGCGAATGATCGCGATGATGCCCTGCCGCACGACTGCCTGGGTGATCTCGTAGCGGTAGCTCACAGGCGCCAGCCTACTACACATAAATTACGAATTATTCTTGACCTGAGGGCGAGCAGGAGGGAGGCTCACGACCATGTCGGTTCGCAGAGTCGCGTTGGCAGTCGCCCTGATGTCCCTGGTGGTGACACCCGCATACGCAGGTGACGACCAGGGAGCGCCCACCTACTACGACAGCGGTGCAGCGAAGACCCCGTACATGGGGTGGAACACCTACTACGGCCTCGGCGCCCCGACGGAGAAGGACATCCGCAGCATCGCGGACTTCCTCGTCAGCAGCGGCCTGCGCGACGCCGGGTACAAGATCGTGGCGATCGACGGCGGCTGGACCGCGCCGACCCCGCGCGACGCCCAGGGCAACCTCCAGGAGGACCCGGCGAAGTTCCCGAGCGGCCTCGCGAAGCTCGTCCGCGACCTGCACGCCAAGGGCCTCAAGGCGGGCATCTACACCGACGCCGGACCGTCCGACGGCAAGAACTGCGCCGCGGGTAGTGGCGGCGGTTTCTACGAGAAGGACACGAAGCGGTTCGCCGACTGGAAGTTCGACCTCGTGAAGGTCGACTTCCTGTGCGGCATCGCGGCGAACCTCAAGCCCGCCCAGGCGTACGCGGACTTCAGCAAGGCGCTGCGCAAGGCCGGGCGGCCGATGATCCTCAACATCTGCAACCCGGTCACCGACGAGTGGGGCGTCCCGCACACCCCCGACCAGACCGCGGACTTCTCCTACACGTTCGGCCCGCTGGTCGGCGACTCCTGGCGTTCGAGCACCGACATCGCGTTCGGCACGCCGTACGAGGGCATCTGGCGCGACGTGCTGCGCAACATGGATCGCAACGCCGCGCACCCCGAGTCCAACGGCCCCGGCCGCTACAACGACCCGGACTACCTGATCCCGATGCGCAAGACGCAGCAGGGCACCTACGAGCTCAACGAGGAGGAGTCGACCTCGCAGTTCGTCATGTGGGCGCAGATGTCCTCGCCGTTGATCATCGGCTCGGACCCGCGCACCCTGCCCGCGTCGATGATTTCAACGCTGAAGAACCCGGAGATCCTCGCGGTCAACCAGGACCCGCTGGCCATCCAGGGCGTCCGCGTCGCCTCGACCGGTGACACCGACGTCTACAGCAAGGTGTTGTCCCGCAAGGGCGAACGCTCCGTCGTGCTGCTGAACCGCCGCGACGTGCCCGCCGAGATGACCGTGAATCTCGCCGACGCCGGGTTGAAGGGTTCGGTTTCGGTGCGCGACCTGCGCGCTCGCGCCGACCGGGGCGTTGTGACCGACAAGGTGACGGTCACCGTTCCGGCGCACGGCACCGCGATGTTCAAGCTGCGCGGCACCGACCTCGTACCCGGCGAGGCTGTCGGCACCGACGCCACCGCATCGCCCGCCATCGCGCGTGTCGGTGACTCGGCGCTCGTTTTCGCTCGCGGTACGGGTGGCGAGCTGCGAGTGCAGCGCGACGGCAAGTGGTCGTCGCTCGGCAAGGCCATCCAGGGTCAGCCCGCCGTCCGCACGGTCGGGTCCGACGTCGAGGTCTCGGTGCGCGGGACGGACAACCGCCTGTGGCAGCGCACCCTCCACAACGGACGATGGGGTTCCTGGAAGTCGCTGGGCGGCAAGCTCACCGACGCACCCTCGGTTTCTGCTGACGGCACCGTGGTCGCTCGCGGCGAGGACGGCAAGGTCTGGAAGTACGTTTCTGGTGTGTGGAGCTCACTCGGAGCTCCCGGCGATGCCCCGATCTACGGCAGGCCCAGCGTGGCCGGTGGCCAGGTCGCCGTCCGCACCGCCGCCGACAACGTCTGGGTGCGCCCGGTCGCGGGCGGCGAGTGGACGTCACTCGGAGGCGTGATCTCCGGCAGCCCGACCCTCGTCGAGTACGCCGACCGCATCTACCTGTTCGCGCGGGCCAGCGACTACACCCTCTGGCAGATCAACTCTTCTGCCGGAGCCTGGGGCGGCTGGTTCAAGCGTCCGGAGTTCCCGAGCAACTCGCTCGTCGGCGCCGTCGGTGCTACTGCTGGTCCGGACGGCTCCGCGTGGACGGTCGTGCGCGGTCCGGACAACAAGGTCTACCGGCAGAAGCTCTAGGAGAACGTGCATGAAGCGCGCGGTGGTGTCAGGTGCGGCGGCCGGAATCGGCGCCGCGACGGCCCGGTACCTGACGGACAACGGCTACCAGGTCGTCGGCATCGACCTGCACGGCGACGTGGCCGTGCAGGGAGACGTCAGCGATCCCGCCGTGTGGCAGCGGGCCCTGGAGCTGTGCGACGGCGAGGTGGACGCGTTGGTATCTAACGCCTACACGGTCGCTGTCAAGGCGTTGGATCTGACGACTCCTGTCGAGTGGGAACGGCAGCTCGCTGTGAACCTCGGGGGCGCCTTCCACGGGCTCCGGGCGTGCCTGCCGTCTTTGCGGCAGCGCAAGGGTTCCGTCGTCCTCGTCTCGTCCGTGCACGCGCACTTCGGCATCCCCGGACACGGCGCCTACGCGGCCTCGAAGGGCGGGCTGGTCGCACTGACCCGGCAGCTCGCCGTCGAGTACGCACCGGACGTCCGCGTCAACGCCGTGCTGCCCGGTCCCGTGCTGACAGCGGCATGGGACCGGGTCTCCACCGAGGATCGGGAACGCAGTGCCCGAGCCACCCCGGCCGGACGCCTCGGCGACCCGGCCGAGGTGGCCTCGGTGATCGGATTTCTCCTGTCTCCGGCGGCGTCGTTCGTGACGGGCGCGGAGCTACTGGTCGACGGCGGCTGGTCCGCGGCAAAGGACAGTTCATGAAAGTGACGGCGGTCGAGACGTTCCTGGTCGAGCCCCGCTGGTTGTTCCTCAAGGTGAGCACGGACGAGGGGGTGACCGGCTGGGGTGAGCCGGTGGTGGAGGGCAGGGCGGAGACCGTCCGCGCCGCCGTCCACGAGCTGTCGGAGCTGGTCATCGGCCAGGACCCGTTGCGTGTCGAGGACATGTGGCAGGTGCTGCGCAAGGGTGGCTTCTACCGCGGTGGCCCCGTCCTGTCGTCGGCTCTGTCGGGCTACGACCACGCGTTCTGGGACATCGCGGGCAAAGCACGCGGCTTACCGGTGCACGAACTGCTCGGCGGGCCGGTGCGCGACCGGGTGCGGGCCTACTCGTGGGTCGGCGGTGACCGGCCGGACGGCATCTACGACGCGGTGGCGCGGCAGGTCGCGGCGGGCTTCAGCGCCGTGAAGATGAACGCCACCGCGGAGATGCGCCCGATCGCTTCGCCGGCGGACGCCGAGGCTGTGCTCGCCAGGGCCCGTGAGGCGCGGGAGGCGTTGGGGCCGCAGGGAGATCTCGCCATCGACTTCCACGGGCGGGTGTCGCCTGCGATGGCGCGCCGGCTCGTGCGGATGCTCGAGGAGGTGCAGCCGATGTTCGTCGAGGAGCCGGTGCTGCCCGAGCTTCCGGCGGAGGTGCTGGCGTCCGTGGTGCAGGCTTCGACGGTGCCGATCGCCACGGGGGAGCGGTTGTTCTCGCGGTGGGAGTTCAAGCCCGTGCTGGAGGCGGGGGTCGCGGTGGTGCAGCCGGATCCGTCGCACGCGGGCGGTATTTCGGAGTTGCGGCGCATCGGGTCGCTCGCCGAGGTGTACGGGGCGTCGATCGCGCCGCACTGTCCACTCGGGCCGATCTCGCTGGCGGCGTCGTTGCAGGTCGCGTTCACCACGCCGAACTTCCTGATCCAGGAGCAGAGCGCGGGCATGCACTACAACGGCAGCGACCCGGCTTACCTGGTCGACATGGCGCCGGTGCGGCCGGTGGACGGGTGGATGAAGCGGCCGACCGGGCCCGGTCTCGGGGTCGAGGTGGACGAGGCCGCGGTGCGGCGGGCGGCGGAGGTCGGGCACGCGTGGCGGTCGCCGATCTGGCGGCACGACGACGGGTCGTTCGCCGAGTGGTGACAGCGGCTGTCAGGCGGTGCCAGTGAGGTGAGCGGGGGCTGTCAGCGCGGGGAGTGAATCTGGTCGTGCCGTCAGGGAGGCGGCACAGACCAGGGGAGAATCTTCATGCGCGTCACGATCATCGGTGCCGGACTCGGCGGTCTCACGCTCGCCCGCGTGCTGCACGTCCACGGCATCCCGTCCGTCGTCCACGAGGCGGAGGAGTCGCCGACGGCGCGCTCGCAGGGCGGCATGCTGGACATCCACGACTACAACGGGCAGATCGCCGTCGAGGCCGCGGGGCTGGTGGAGGAGTTCCAACGGCTGGTGTTGCCCGGTCGGCAGGCCATGCGGGTGTTGGAGAACGACGGCACGGTCCTGTTCGAGAAGGGCGACGACGGCAGCGGCGGACGTCCCGAGGTGCAGCGCGCCGACCTGCGGCAGATGCTGCTCGACTCGCTGCCCGCCGGGACGGTCCGGTGGGGGAGCAAGATCACGGACCCACGCGCTTTGGAGACCGACGTGCTCGTCGGAGCGGACGGTGCGTGGTCGCGTGTCAGGCCGTTGGTGTCGGATGCCAAGCCGGTGTACGCGGGGTCGGCGTTCATCGAGACCTTCCTCCGCGACGCCGACACCCGGTACCCGGCCACAGCCCGGGCGGTCGGGGGCGGGTCGCTCTTCGCGCCCGGCAAGGACTGCGGCATCTTCGCCCACCGCGAGGCGGGCGGCCTGCTGCACACCTACGTCGAGTTCAACCGGCCGCTGGAGTGGTTCGAGACGTTCGACGTCACCGATCCCGTCCAGGTCGCGGGGCACTTCGAGGGGTGGGCGCCGGAGCTGCGGTCGTTGATCCTCGACACCGACACCACGCCCGTCCTGCGCGCCCACCACGCCCTGCCGGACGACCACCGCTGGGACCGCGTGCCGGGCGTGACGCTCGTCGGCGACGCCGCGCACCTGTTGCCGCCCAACGGTGAGGGCGCCAACCTCGCCATGCTCGACGGCGCCGAGCTGGCGTTGGCGCTGGCCGAGCACTCCGACGTCGAGACCGCGCTGGCGACCTACGAGGAGGCCATGTTCGAGCGTGCGGCCAAGACCGCCGCCGACACCGAGGTCACGGTGCAGAGCCTCTTCGGCGACGACGCCCCGCAGAAGCTGCTCGACCTGCTCATCGACGCCTAGCCACGACGAACAGGACCGCCATGAGGGCCACACCCGCCCACATGGCGGTTCGCCATCCCTCCACAAAGGACTCTCCGGCGTCGACCGAGTTCGCCACCATGGCGCCCAGCAACGCGATTCCGAGTGCCGTGCCGAACTCGCGGGTGACGTCGTTCAGCGCCGACGCCACACCTTGTCGCTGTGGTGGCAGGGAACTCGTGATCGCCTCGGTGGCGGGCGGCATCGACAGCCCCATGCCCGCGCCCATCGCGATCATGCCCGGCAGCACCGCGCCGTACCCGCCGTCCACGAACACCGCCATGGACGCCAAACCCAAGCCGCCCAACGCGATGCCGGCGCTCATCGTCGCGCGCGCCCCGACCCGTTCGGCCAGTCGCGGCGCGAGCCCGGACACCACCATCATCACGCCGGCCATCGGCAGCAACGCCACCGTCGCCACCAGCCCCGACCACCCCAGCACGGTCTGGAAGAACGGGTACAGGACGATCGACACCCCGGCCTGCACCCCGAACACCACCAGCAACACCACCGACCCGGTGGCCAGCGACCGCTCGCGGAACAACCTGATGTCCAGCAACGGCAAGGGATGCCTCAGCTCCCACACCACGAACGCCACCGCCGCCACGACCCCGACGGCCAGGCTGAGCGCGCCCCCTTCGTGCAGGAAGTAGATCAACCCGGCCACCGCGACCACGGACGTCACCGCCCCGCCCACGTCGAACGGCCGCACCTCCCGCGAGTCCGGCACCTGCCGGACCGCCATCGCCACGGCGACGACCACGAGCGCGACGGGCAGCACGAACAGCAACCGCCAGCTCGCCGCGTCGACGAGCAGGGCCGACAGGAACATCCCGAGCAGCCCGCCACCCCCGGCGACCCCGGTCCACACCCCGATGGCCCGCCCGCGTTCCTTCTCCGGGAACGTCGAGGTGATCACCGCCAGCGTGACGGGCATGATCGTCGCCGCCCCGATCCCGGCCACCACCCGCGCCGCCAGCAGCACCCCGGCCGTCGGAGCGAGGCCCGCGACGACGTTCGCCACCCCGAACACCACGAGCCCGCCGATCAGCACCGGCCGCCGCCCCCACCGATCGCCGACAGCGCCGAGCGGCAACAACAACGCGGCCAGCGTCAGCACGTACCCGTTGATGATCCACAACACCGTGCTCTGCGACGCGCCGAACTCGGCGGCGAGGTGCGGCTGGGCGACGTTCAGGCCGGTCACCGACGAGATCACGGCCATCAAGGCCACGCACACCGCGACCAGGGTTTTCGTTCGAGTCATGCGGCCGAAGCTAGGCGTGGTTTGCTTGAGAGACATACGATCGTGCGCATGACGCAAGAAGACGGCGATCTGGACGGCCTCGTGCGCAAGCGGATCCGCGCCCTCCGCGTAGCCCAGGGCTGGTCGCTCGACGAACTCGCCACCCGCGCGAAGCTCAGCCCGTCGTCGCTGAGCCGCATCGAGAACGGCCAGCGCCGCCTGGCGCTGGATCAGCTCGTCACCCTGGCCCGCGCCCTGGACACGTCACTCGACCAACTCGTCGAGACCGACACCGACGATGTCATCGTCAGCCCGATGCTCGACGGCGCCCACGGCACCATGCGCTGGCCGATCAGGGCGGAGCCGGGCATGACCGTGATGCGCCAGCGGATGACCACCCCGCCACCCGACAACCCGGCCTCGCTGCGCGCCCACTCCGGCCGCGAGTGGCTGGTGGTGCTGTCCGGTACGGCCGTGCTGTTGCTGGGCAACCGCCGGTTCCGGGTGGAGACGAACCAGGCGGCGGAGTTCCCGACGATGCTGCCGCACGCGATCGGCACGGCCGGGGGCCCGTGCGAGATCCTCGGCATCTTCGACCGGGAGGCGCGTCGCGGCCACCACGCCGACAAGCAGAGGGCGTGATCTTGCGCGGGCGGCACCGGGCGAGCTGAGCTTCTTGCCGTTTGCGCAAGAGGCCGTGCACGAGGCGCATGGTCGATCTACGTTGGGGCCATGAGCGAACACGGAACCGGCCACGGGCATGGCCACGGACACGGCCATGGTCACAGCCATGCCGACAGCGTCGACCAGGCGGAGATCCTCGACCTGGACGCCGAACTCCTGGCCACCCACACCGCCGACATCATCGACCGCCTCCCGGTGACGAGCCCGGCCCAGATCGTCGACCTCGGCGCGGGCACGGGCGCCGGCACGTTCGCCCTGCTGGCCCGCTTCCCCGAGGCGCACCTCACCGCCGTCGACTCGTCCGTGGAACACCTCCAACGGCTCCGCGCCAAGGCAGGCGAACGGGGCGTGGCCGACCGGGTCCACACCGTCCTGGCCGACCTCGACACCGACTGGCCCGACCTCGGCACCCCCGACCTGATCTGGGCGTCGGCGTCGCTGCACCACATGGCCAACCCGGCCCACACCCTCGCCCAGCTCCACAAAACCCTTGCCCCGAACGGTGTCCTGGCCGTCATCGAACTGGCGGGCATGCCCCAGTTCTTCCCCGAGCAGGCCCCGGACGGCCCCGACGAACGCCTCCCGCACCGCGGCGCCGACTGGGGGCCGAAGCTCGCCGAGGCAGGCTTCACCGTCGAGGACGAACGCACCATCACCGTCCACATCGAACGGTCGGCGGCCGTCGAACGCTACGCCCGCGCGGTCCTGAGCAGGCAACTCGCCCCCGAGGCCGTGGAAGCCGCCCTGAGCCGCGACGACCTGGCCCTGCACACCGAACGCACCGTCTGGACGGCGAGGAAATGACCTACGAACAGTGGCGGGAAGCCAGGTTTGCCGAGATCACCGACAAGGTGAAGGTCGTCGCCAAGGGCACGGTGAGCGACCAGCCGGTGGAACTCCCCGGCGTTCCAGGACAGTGGCGGGTGATCGAGGGCGCCCTGACCCACAACGGCACCGAAGTCACCGGCGCCACCGAACTCCCCGACGGCCGCACGGCCCTCACCGGCGGCGCCGACGGGTTCTACGGCGTGGTCGTCAAGGACGACAAGGCCCTGGAACAGTCAGGCCTGCAAGGCATCGACACCTACCCCTACGACCCGGCCTGGGTCTTCGAGGGTGAATTCCGGGCGGCACAAGAGGATCGGCACGTCGACGTCGAGCACCTGACCGCACCCCGCACCACCCAGCAGGTCCTGGCGCCGGTCGACCTGGCCGTCACCATCGGCGGTGAGGAGCACGTGCTCGCCGTCCTCGAAACCATGCCGGGCCAACGACTCGTCGTCTTCACCGACGAGACCAACGGCACCGAGACGCCGGGCATCGGTCGGTGGCTCGTGCTGCCACAACAAGAACCCGGCACGAGGCTGACGGTCGACTTCAACCAGGCCACCCTCTCGCACCACCACCTGGTGCCGGCCGTCTTCACCTGCCCGCTGTCCCCGCCCGGCAACCACCTCCCGATCCGCGTCGAAGCAGGAGAACGAGCGCTCATGTACGACCTGACGGCCAAGGCCACCACCTACCTGCGTCACCTCGAGAACCGCGAGTGGGCTGCGGCGAGGGCGATGTGCGCCGCCGACGCCACCGTCTGGCACAACGACGGCAAGGGTGACTCCGGCATCGGCGAGAACATCGCCGGCATGGAAGCGCAGATCGCACCGATCGAGTCGATGCGTTACGACATCACGAGGCAGTTCGAACAGCCCGGAGAGGTGTTGCAGCAGCACGTCGTGAACGTCGCGACCAAGGACGGCGGACTGTTCAAAGTGGACGCGGCCGTCTACTTCCGCTTCGAGGACGGCCTCATCACGAGGATCGAGGAGTACGCGAGCCTGCCAGGCTGACGAGCGCTGCCCGCAACGACTCCACGGCGGCCGCCCGAGCGCCCACCAGCGAAGGCGAAGCCACGGATGCCGCCACCAGCTCGACCTGACGCGCAGACCGTCGGCACTCGGCCCGGACGGCGTCCAGCACCGACGGCCCCCACGACCCGCCGACCACGACCACCTCGGGATCGGTCAGCGTCACGAGTGCCGTCACGACACCGGTGATCGCGCGCGCCAGCACGTCGAAGTCCGAGTCGAGCAACCGCCCGACGTCGATCGCGGTCGAGCCCGGTCGGCGCAGTCCGAGTTCGCCGAACACCTCGATGAACGGCGTCGCGCCGGACGGCCCGGCCGTGATCAGGTGCGAGATCTCCCCGGCCAGTCCGGAACGCCCGCGCCGCACCTCGCCGTCGAGCACGACGGCACAGCCCAGGCCCTCGGCCAGGTACAGGTAGGCGAAGTCCGCTATGCCCAGGGCGGCGTGCTCCGCCTGGGCCGCCCAGTTCACGTCGTTGTCCACCAGGACCGGTCCGTGCAGCAACGGCGAGAGCATCGCGACCGGGTCCAGTTCGCCCACCAGGAACGGCGAGTCGGGCAGGTGCACGAGACGTCCGGTGGCCCGGTCGACGGGGTCGGCGGCGCTCACCGTGCAGAGGCGGACGTTGTGCGCCGCAACGGTTTCCGCGACCACCGAGGGAAGTGCGGAGGCGACGTCGGCCGCGGCGGCGGGCTGGTGCGTGCGGCCGACGACGTCTCCGTGGGCGTCGACGCACTCCGCGGTCACGCCGTCGGGCGCGATCGTCACGACCAAGGCGACGCCGATGTCCTCGGCGAGGCCGTAGAACGAGCCGACCCTGCCCTTGCCGCGGCCGCCGCGGGTGCGTTCGCCGGTGTCGGCGACGAGGCCGCTCTCGACGAGTCGTCGGACGCTCTCGCTCACGGTCGGCTTCGACAGGCCCGTTTCGACGGCCAGTTCGGCGCGCGTCAGCTTGCGCGCGGACATCAACGTCCGCAGCACGTGCTCGTCGGAGATCGAGCGCAGCAACTCCTGCGACGGCTTGGTCACGGGAACGGATTCTAGTTAGGGGTCTTGCCTACAAGCGCGCGACACGCTTATGGTTCCAAGTTAGGAGGCCTTACTGGAAGGAAGTCGCGATGCTGCCGAGCTGGGACACGACCCCCGCTGACCTGCCCCGAGCCATCAAAGAGATCAAGAAGGCGATCCGCGCCCGCATCGAGGCGTCCGGTCGCACCGTCGAAGAGGTGTTCGCGGTCGTCGAGGACCGCATCCGGCGCGAGGTCGACGACGTCAGGTCCGGTCAGGGCTGGCCGGTGCTCGACTACGCCGACATCGAGTCCGGCGCGGCTGACTCCGACCTCGTCAAGCGCCGCGGCTGCCTGGTCATCCGCAACCACTTCGACCGCTCGCAAGCCCTCGCCTGGGACGCCTCGATCGTCGACTACGTCGAGAGCAACGACTTCTTCGCGCACTACCGCGGCCCCGGCGACGACTTCTTCGGCAGCGTCGGCTCGAAGCCCGAGATCTACCCGATCTACTGGTCGCCGGCGCAGACCGAGGCGCGCAGCCACCCGCGGATGGCCACCGTCCAACGCTTCCTCAACGGCCTGTGGCACCACGACGGCTGGTTCGACCCGGCCACCGACGTCGGCTACCCGGACCGCATCCGCCGCCGCCCGCCCGGCACCGACTCGAACGGCCTCGGCACCCACCTCGACCCCGGCACCCTCGACCTCTGGATGACCGCCGAGTACCAGCAGGCGTTCCGGCACCTGTTCGACGGCACGCCCGAGCAGTACGACCCCTGGGACGCCGCCCACCGCACCACCGGTCCGCAGTACCCAGGCACCACCATGTGCTCGGTCTTCCGCACCTTCCAGGGCTGGACCGCGCTGTCCGACATGGCCCACGACCAGGGCGTGCTGCACACCGTCCCGATCCCTGGCGCGATGGCGTACCTGATGCTGCGCCCCCTGCTCGACGACGTCCCCGACGACGAGATGTGCGGCGTCACCGTCAACCAGGTCTTTCCCGTCAGCAGTGAGTACCACTCACTCTTGTTGGAGGCTCTAACGGGAATTCCGGACGTTCACGTCGGTGACAGCGTCTGGTGGCACTGCGACATGATCCACAGCGTCGCGCCCGTGCAGAACCAGGAGGGCTGGGGCAACGTCATGTACATCCCTGCTGCACCCTCTTGCGAACGTAACAACCTCTATCAAAAGCAAATTCATCTAGCGCACGTGACAGGGTCTAGCCCCAGCGACTTCCCGGAAGAGCACTACGAACGGACCTGGCCCAACCGCTCACGCCCGGAAGACCACACGGAACACAGCGCCGTTGCCGGGTGAGGTGTCGAGGGTGATCCGCCAGCCGTGGGCGACGACGAGGGCGTCGACGATCGCGAGCCCCAGGCCGGTGCCGCCGGGGCCGCGGGCGGGGTCGGCGCGGTAGAAGCGTTCGAACGCGCGCGCGGCCTGTTCGGTGGTCATGCCAGGGCCTTGGTCGGCGACTTCGAACGTCGTGGAGGTCAGGCGGACGGTGACGGGGGTGCCGGGTGGGGTGTGGAGGAGGGCGTTGGTGAGGAGGTTCGTGAGGATCTGGCGGACGCGGGCCTCGTCCGCCTCGACGCGCACCGGTTCCGAAGGCAACTCCAGCGATACCGGTCGTTGCACGCGGGCGTCGACGACGGCGTCGGTCACCAGCACGACGAGGTCGACTTCCGACAGCGCCAACGGCTGCTCCGAGTCGAGCCGGGCCAGCTGCAACAGGTCGTCGACCAGAACCCCCATCCGGGCGGCGTGGTCTTCGATCCGCCCCAGAACATCAGAAGCAGAGGAAGCCGCCCCCTGCCGGTACAGCTCGGCGTAGCCGCGGATCGACGTCAGCGGGGTGCGGAGTTCGTGGGAGGCGTCCGCCACGAACTGTCGCATCCGCTTCTCCGAGGAGACCCGGACGGCGAACGCCGACTCGATCTGGCCGAGCATCGTGTTCAACGCGGCGGCCAGCCGGCCCACCTCTGAGCTCGGTCGGCGTACTGGCACCCGGCGGGACAGGTCACCGGCCGCGATCTCCCCGGCGACCTGCTCGACCTCCTCCAGCGCCCGCGTCGACGCCCTGACCAGCGCATATCCGGCCATCCCGACCAGGATCAACGCCCCGAGCGAGATCAGCAGGAACGCCAGCCGCAGGTCGTCGACGGCTCGGTCCACCTCCGACTGGTCCGCGAACGCGATCAGCTCGGTCCCGTCGAGGTCGCGCACCACCACCCGACGCGACCCCACCGTCACGTGCGAGCCGGGTTCCAGCTCCCCGAACTCCGGCAACCCGTCGAACACCGTCCCGGACACGACGCCGGAGGAGTCGCGCACGATCACGTTCTCCCGCAAGGGGAACGCGCGCGGCACCGAGACCACGCGGTCCAGGCGGGCGTCGACCTGGCCGAGCAGGTACCGCTCCATCACGGAGGATCCGATCAGCCACGTGCCGAACAGGCCCGCGGCCGCCAGGGCGACGAGCACCACCACCAGGCGGACGCGCAACGTCATGGGCGGATCATGTACCCCAGGCCGCGCACCGTGTGGATCAGCCGGGGGTCGGATGCGTCCACCTTGCGCCGCAGGTAGGAGATGTACGACTCGACCACGCCGACGTCGCCGTCGAAGTCGTGCGACCACACCTGGTCCAGGATCTGCGTCTTCGACAGCACGCGGCCGCTGTTGCGCATCAGGTAGTGCAGCAGCCGGAACTCCGTCGGCGACAGCTCCACGACCCGCGTGCCGCGCCGCACCACGTGGCTGTCGACGTCCAACGACAGGTCACCGCAGGTCAGCACGTCGGAGGAGTCGGGGCGGGTGCGTCGGAGCACGGCCGTCACGCGGGCGATGACCTCCTCCAGGCTGAACGGCTTGGTGATGTAGCCGTCGCCGCCGATCGTGAGCCCGGTGATGCGGTCGTCCGCGCCGTCGCGCGCGGTCAGGTACAGCACCGGCACGCGAAGACCGTCCGAACGCAGGCGCCGCACCACCTCGAACCCGTCCCGGTCGGGCAGCATCACGTCCAGCAGCACCAGGTCCGGGAGCTCCGAACGCGCCGCCGTCAACGCCTCGGAGCCGGTCGCCGCGCTCGCCACGGTGAACCCCGCGAAACGCAGGCTGGCGCACAGCAGTTCGCGGATGCTGGGTTCGTCCTCGACGACGAGCAACCGGCCCCGTTCCACCCGGGAATCCTGCATCAGCCGGTGGCCGGGCGCTGGGTGATCGTCTGCCCGGACACCGTGCCGTCCGAGCCCGCCTGGCCCTGCACGACGACCTGCTGGCCGGCCTTCAGATCCGATAGCTTGCCCTCGGACGAGATCTCCACCTTCGTGGAGTCCGAAGTGGACACCTTGACGACCTGGCCGTTCTGCGTCTTCACGTAGACGGTCGTGCCGTCGACGTGGTCGATCGTGCCGATGGTGCCGCGCCCGAACTGGCCGCCGCCCTGCCGGTTGGTCCCGGACGGGGGAGTACCACCGCCGGGGAACTGGCGCCCGGCTGCGTTCTGGCGGGTGGGCGTTTCGCTGGCACCGAACGACTTCTGCACGAACACACCGCCGACGAACGCGACGATCGCGAGCACCGCGACGCCGAGGATCATCGTGGTCTTGCCAAAACCCGTCTTGCGTTCCTTCAGCTCGGCCGAGAGATCGTTCTCGAGCGGCTGGTCGAGTGGATTGGTCACAGCGGAAAACTCCTCATTCGTGCCGGAGAGCTTCGATGGGACGGAGCTTCGCCGCGCGGGAGGCGGGATAGCTGCCGAAGAACAGGCCGATCAACGCCGAGACGGCGAACGCGAGCAGCACGGACGACGGCACGATCACGGGCTGGATCCCCGCGATGGTGAACTGGCTGCCGATCACCCCGGCCGCCACGCCCAACGCGCCGCCGAACAGGCTGAGCAGCGTCGCCTCGATCAGGAACTGCCCGAGGATCGACGACCGCGGCGCGCCCACGGCCTTGCGGATGCCGATCTCCCGGATCCGCTCGGTGACGGTCACCAGCATGATGTTCGTGATGCCGATTCCGCCCACCAGCAACGAGATCGCCGCCACCGACGCCAGCAGCACGGTGAACGTCTCGGTCGTCGCGGTGCGCGCGGTCAGCAGCTGGTCCTGGCTGAGGATCCGGTAGTCGGCGGTGTCGGTGATCTTGTGCCGGCCGTTCAGCACCGTCGTCACCTGAGCCTGCGCGTTGGGCAACGCGTCCGCGGACTGCGCCTGCACCACGATCTGGGTGAGGCTGCCGTAGCCGGTCAGCGCGTTCTGCGTCGTCGTCAACGGCGCCACCGCGACGTCGTCCGCGTCCTGCAACCCGCTGGACCCCTTGGCCGCCAGCACGCCCACGACGGTGAACGGGATGTTGTTGACCAGCACGGACTTCCCGACCGGATCGGTGCCGGGGAAGAGCTGCGTCGCGACCGTCGACCCGATCACCACGACCTTGCGCGCCTGCTGCACGTCGTCGGCGGAGAACAGGTTCCCGGACGCGACCGCGCTGTTGGTGGTGGCGAAGTACTGGGGGTCGGAGCCGATGAACTGGCCGACGTCGTGCGTCGTGTCGCCGTAGGCGGCCGTCGCCTGCGCGGAGACCACCGGCGAGGCGTACTTGACGTCGGGGGAGTCCGGCCCGACCAGCGCGGCCGCGTCCGCCGTGGTCAACGGCTTCGCGGTGCTGCCGGGCTGGGCGCGCTGCGGGCTGATCGTCAGGATGTTCGTGCCCAGCCCGGAGATGCTCTGCTCCACCGCGCTCGACGCGCCGTTGCCGACCGCGATCAGCATGATCACCGACGCCACGCCGATCAGAATGCCGAGCGTGGTGAGCCCGGACCGCATCTTGTTGGCGGTCAGGCCCCGCACCGCGAACGCGGCGATCTCGAAGATCCTCACACCAGCACCCCCGCGACCCGGCCGTCGACCACCCGGACCGTGCGCATGGCGTGCGCCGCGACCTCGTCCTCGTGCGTGATCAGCACGACCGTCCGCCCGCTCGCGTTGAGGCGGTCCAGGATGCCGAGGACCTCGCGGCTCGACTCGGTGTCGAGGTTGCCGGTCGGCTCGTCCGCCAGCACGATCGCGGGCGACGTCACCAACGCCCGCGCGATCGCCACACGTTGTTGCTGGCCACCGGAAAGCTCGTTCGGCCGGTGGTGCACGCGGTCCTTCAGACCGACGAGGTCGAGCGCCGCCAACGCCCGCTCGCGCCGTTGGGCACGTCGAACTCCCGCGTACACCAGCGGGAGTTCGACGTTGGCGAGTGCCGTTGTCCGCGGCACCAGGTTGAAGGACTGGAAGACGAACCCGATCTTCCGGTTGCGCAGCAACGAGAGCTGCTCCTCGTCGAACTCGCCGGTGTCGATCCCGTCCAGCAGGTACTGGCCGGACGACGCGACGTCGAGGCACCCGAGGATGTTCAGCAACGTCGACTTGCCCGACCCCGACGCGCCCATGATCGCGAGGTACTCGCCCTTCTCGACGGTCAGGTCGAGGCCCCGCAACGCGTGCACGGCCGTGTCTCCCGCGCCGTAGACCTTGCGGAGGTTCCGGACCTCGATGACCGGGCTCATCGACCGGTCCCGGTGAACCCGCCGCCGTTGCGGTTGCCCCCACCGGTGCCGGGGAACTGACCGGTGCCCTGCTGTTGGCGGTTCGTGCTGTTGTTGGAGGTGCTGACCTGAGGGAGAACCACTTCCTCACCGGCGGTCAGCCCAGACTTGATCTCCACGTACTGGTCCCCGCGCACCCCGATCTCGACGGTCTTGCGCGTCTCGGCACCGTTCTCCAGCACCGCCACCGAACTCGCGCCGTTCACGGTCTGCACCGCGGCGGCGGGTACGGCCAGCACCCCGGTCGCAGAGGCGACGGTGACCTCGACACTCGCCGACTGCCCCGGCTTCAGCTCGGCGGGCGGCTGGGTGAGAGCCAGGCTCACGCCGTACTGCACGACGTTGTTCGCGGTGGTCGGGGTGAGGTCGACGGTGGTGACCTTGGCCTGGATCGGCGTGCCCGCCATCGCGTTCACCGTGACGGTCGCGGTCTGGTCGGCCTTGAGCTTGCTGACGTCGGACTCGGAGACGTTCGCCTTCACCACGAGGTTCTTCAGGTCCGTGACGACCACGAACCCGGACGCGCTGGTGGTGCTGCTGGACGTCGAGCCGGTAGTGGAGCCGGTGCTGCTGCTGGAGGAGGAACTGCCGCTGCCGACCTTCTGCCCGATCGCTCCGGTGACGGAGGTGATGGTGCCGTCACCGGGCGCCGTGAGCACGGTCGCGGCCAGGTTGTCCTTGGCCTGCTGGAGGGCGAGCTGCGCCTGCCGGTACGCGGTCAGCAACGCGTTGGTGTTCGTGCCCTTCTCCAGGGCCGCGTTCAGGTTGCCCTGCGCGATGTCGACCTGCCACTGCGCCTGCGTGGGGTCGAGCTTCGCGAGCTGCTGGCCCTTCGTCACCACGTCGCCGACCTTGACGTTGATCTCGGTGACCGTGCCGCTGGCGCCGAACGAGGCGGCGGCGCTGTAGGAGCTCTGCACCGTGCCCGAGGCCGTCACCACCTCGCTGACGTCGCGGTTGGCGGCAGCGGCCGTGCGGGTGGCGGTGGCGGACTGGGCACTGCCGGAGGAACCGAAGAACACCAGGTAACCGGCCACACCGGCACCGAGGAGCACCACCACCAGCAGTCCGTTGATCACCAAGGATCTGCGACGTCGAGTCATGGCTCGGGATCGTCGTCCGCCAAGCTGTGTCCGGGCTGCGAGTTTCCTGGCAGCGAGCTGAAGATCAGCCTGACCGTTTTCACCCGAATGAGCACCTTGTTGCTTTTCGAGCAACCCCTACGGTCGAGGAATGGCCACCAGCACCCCCTCCACCGCGTACAGCCGGGACCTGGGCGAAGAACTCCGCAAAGTACGCGAGAAGTCCACCGATCTCACCGGCGCCGCGTTCGCGATCAAGCTGGGCTGGGACCCCAGCAAGGTCTCCACCCTGGAGAACGGCAAGTACCGCCCCAGCGAGATCGACCTCGTCCAGTACCTCTCCATGCTGGGCAAGGACATCGACTTCTTCGAGGACTTCAAACGCCGCTTCAGCCGTGCGTTCGACGAGTACATCGTGCTGGTTCCGGACAACCTCCGCGCGCTGGCGATGGCGGAGTCCACAGCCAAGACGATCATGCGATACGACCCGCAGTCGCTCACTGGGCTGCTGCAGATCCCCGAGTACACGGACGCGCTCTACCGGATGGGTGGATTCGTCACGGAGGAGCGAATCCCGGCGCTCGTGCAGTCTCGGAGCGACCGCCAGTCGATCCTGCGGCGCCACAACCGGCCGAAGTGCCTCTTCTACATCCACGAACACGCGCTGGAGACGCAGGTCGGTGGTCCTCGCGTCATGGAAGACCAGTACGCGAGGCTGCTGTTCAACGTGCACCTGGTCCGGGTCGTCCCTGCCGATGCGCCGGTCGTGGCCACGGGATGCACCCTGTGGGAGTTCGAGAAGGCGATGCCCGTGGCGTTCATCGAGGGCGACCTCGTGAACGTGTTCGTGCAGGATCCCGCTGCGATCGTGAGGGCCCGTCTGCTGTTCGACCGTTTGGCTGAGGTTGCCTTGGATGAGGAACAATCGCGGAGCAAGCTGGCGGAGTACGTCGGCCGACCGCGAGAGGACTTCGATGCAGCAGGAACGCGTTTGGCGTAAGAGCAGCTACAGCGGCGCGACCGAAGACGGTGACTGCGTCGAGGTGTCGGTCTTGTCCGGGGCGCTGGTCCGTGACTCGAAGTCGCCGTCCACCGGCGTCCTGAGCTTCGGCGTCACCGCGTGGGCGAGCTTCGTGCAAGGGTTGCGCTGACCGGCTCGTCCCAGTCGATGTGGTGGTCGTAGATCCACTGGCTCGGGTCGCGCGTCACGAGCTTCATGGCCAGGCTCATGATCAGGTCGCGCGGAATCCGGGCCACGGGTCCGAGCGCCTTCCAGCCGCCGGTGCGGTTTCCTTGGGCTACCACGCGTTCCACCCGTGCACGGCGTAGTCGTTCGTACGCGGCGAACGCCGAGGCGATGTCCGGACTGTCGCGCAGGCACTTCGCCAGGACGACGGCGTCCTCGATCGCCATGGCCGCGCCCTGGCCGATCGACGGGGCGGTGGCGTGGGCCGCGTCCCCGATGACGATCATCCGGCCGCGGTGCCAGTGCGGCACGGTCGGGAGGTCGTAGGTGTTCCAGCCGGTGTGGATCCGGTCGGTCGCCGCGATGATGTCCGCGGCGGGGCCGCGGTCGCGCCGGAAGAGCTCGGTCAGCCGGGACCGCCACTCCTGAGGCGTGATCGTGGACAGTTCGGTGGGGCTCGGAGGGTTCGCCACCCACCACACCTCGCCGTTCGGGTGGGCCGTGTAGGCCATGAAGCAACTTCTGCCGAAGAGCGCGTTCATCATGCCCGGCGCGCTGTCCACCGTGACGCCACGTGCGTAGCCGCCGGTGTTGAGCAGTCCGGAGTAGCGCGCGCCCGGTGCGTTCGGGTCGATGATCTCGCGGGTGCGCGACCGCAGGCCGTCCGCGCCGATCAGCAGGTCGCCGGTGGCGGTCGTGCCGTCGGTGAACGTCGCCAGCACTCCGTCGCCGGTGTCCCGCGCGTCCGCGAGCCGCTTGCCGTACTCGAACCGCACGCCGCGGCGGACGGCCTCGTCGCGGAGCGTGCGGTAGAGGTCGGCCCGTTTGACGGTTCTGCTCGTGCCGTACGGCAGTTCGCCGAGCTTGCGGCCGGACCCGCTGGTGATCGTGATGCGCGGGGTGTCGAAGCCCAGGTCGTTGACGTCGAGGTCCAGCGCGCGCAGGGCGTCGAGTGCGTTCGCCGCGAGGGTCAGGAACACGCCCGCGTTGTCCGCAGTCTGCTCGTACGCCTCGTGGACGACCGCGGTGATGCCCGCCCTGTGCAACGCGATCGCGCTCGCCGAGCCCGCGATGCCGCCGCCCACCACTACTGCTGTGTATGCCATACACGGCAGTGTATGGCATACACTGCCGTTGCGGTGCAAGCCGCTGACGAGCCCGAATAAAGTGGTGCCGATGAACGACAAGCTGCCGGAAGGCCTCGACGTGCTCTGGGGGCGCCTGAACGCACCGGCGCCGGAACCCAGGCCGGGCCTGAGCCTCGACCGCATCGTGCGCGCGGCGGTGGAGGCGGCCGACGCCGGTGGCCTGGACGCGGTGTCGATGGCCAAGATCGCCAAGCAGCTGGGCTTCACCACGATGTCGCTCTACCGGCACGTCAAGAGCAAGAACGAGATCCTGCTGCTGATGCTGGACTCGGTGGCGGCCGTGCCCGCCGACCTCGACGAGCCCTGCGAGGACTGGCGCCAGGGCCTGCGGCGCTGGTGCGACGCGCAGTGGCTGATGCTGCACGCCCACTCCTGGATCGTGCACCTGCCCATCACCGGGCCGCCGGTCACGCCCAACCAGCTGGCGTGGACCGATCGGGCGCTCCGCGTGCTGGCCGGTACCGGACTGAGCGAGAGCGACAAGGCCGGCGTCGTCCTGCTCGTCGCCAACTACATGCTCACCACCGCGCGGCTGAGCACGGACCTGGGGCAGGCGGCCTCGGGGGAGTCGGTCGCCGCCTACAGCGCGTTGCTCGGTGGTCTCGTTGACGCGCAACGGTTCCCCGCCCTGCGCACGGCCGTCGACGCGGGCGCGTTCGACTACCCGTCCGGCACCGCGCCCGACGATCGCCGGTTGGGCTACGCGTTCGGCCTGGACCGGATCCTCGACGGGGTGGACGTGCTCGTCCGGCAGCGCGCAGGGGCCTGACCACCGGTTTTCCTGCCGGGAAAAATTTCCTCGAAACACCTTGAACCGTTGCCCGAACTGTCACGTGTACCCGCTGTCGAACGGGAACGAGGGGACAGGGCCATGGCTGACGAGAAGACTGTGATGATCGGCCAGTGCGGTCCGACGCTGCTGCTGCCGAAGCAGGGCAGCCGGGTGACTCCCTTGCGCCGCAACGCTCCGCTGCGAGTGGACGTGGCCGGTGGCGGCCCGGTCGGCCTCGCGTTCGCCTGCACGCTCAAGGCGCAGCTCGGTGACGCGGTCCAGGTCCGCGTGCATGACCGCCGCTGGAAGCGCGCGAACAACCGCGTCGTCTGGAAGGGCCTGTCCGACGGCAACAACCGCCGCGAGCAGGTCGTGACGTTGCAGAGCAACGTCTGGGCGGCGCTGCCCCTCGCCGTGCAGAACCGGCTGTTCGCCCCCGGCAAGTTCTCCGAGATGTGGCCGCTCGGCCCGGACTCCCCGAAGTCCAAGGGACGGCCGCGCAACATCAAGATCCGCTGGATCGAGGACGCGCTGCTGGACATGGCCCAGGACGTCTACGGCATCGACCTCGTCGCCGACGCCTACACCCCGCCCGCGAAGTTCGACGGCCTGCACGTGCTCGCCATCGCCGACGGCGCCCGGTCCGCCACTCGCGAGGCGTTCAAGGACCAGTTCGGCACCCCCAGCCGTGAACTGTTCTCAGTGGACGGTTCGCCGCTCGACGAGCGCGTGCTCGGCATCCGCGTCACGGCCAAGTCCCCCGACGAGCACACCGTGCCGTTGACGGTGGCGCAGAACAGGTTCCTGTTCAACTCGATGGGCGGCGGCTTCATCAACATGCGCCTCACCGCCGAGGAGGCGTCGGAGATCGTCGCGCTCGGTGAGAGCGGTCCCGTGTCGTGCATCGGCAAGTTCGGCTGCTCCATGCGCCCCTCGACCAACGGCCGGTTCGTCTGCGACAAGCACCGCGCGGTGTTCAAGCCGTCCGTCGACAAGCTCTCCTACCTGTGGCCCCGGATCCTCGACGGCCTGCGGTTCTTCGGCGTGGGCGTCGCGGACGTCGTCGGCATCAACTCGTTCACGCTCGGCATGCAGCAGATGTCGAAGTTCACCGCCCAGCTCGCGCCGTCGACGTTCGGCTTCCTGCTCGGCGACGCCGCCAACTCGCTGCACTTCTGGCCCGGCCGCGGTCTCAACACGGGCCTCAAGAGCGCGCTCTCACTGGCCGTGAACCTGCAGAAGCGCTGGAACGGCAAGCCTTTCCGCGCCGCCGACTTCGCCCAGCACGAGGGCATCATGCAGCAGCTCCAGTACCGCGAGAAGTCGCGCGCCTGGACCACCATGCTCATGCCCGACGCCGAGGGCACCCCGCGCGGCATCGAGGACCGCATCCGCGACGGCCTGCACGGCCCGTGCGACCGCGCGGCCCTCGTGCAGACCCTGTTCGAGCGCGTGATCGACATCAAGAAGCGGATGGGCGACCGGATGGGCCCGCTCGCCACCGACGAGTGGTACTACGGCCGCGTCAACGCCCTCGACACCCGCACGTTGAAGGTCATGGTCGAGTCGGGCGCGTGGATCACCCGCGAGATCGGCGGCGAGGAGGTCGAGATCCCCTCGGCCACGCCCGCCGCCGAGCCCCAGCCGGTCCGCCGGGGCCTGTCATTGGTCAGCTGACGACCGAGTACCGGCTCAGCGTGATCACGCCGGAAAAGGTTCGCGTCTCCACGAGTTCGAGCGGCACGGAGCTGTCGAGGGCGGTGTAGAACGACTTGCCGCCGCCCAGCAGGACCGGGTGGGTGACGATCTCGAACTCGTCGACCAGCCCGGCCCGCATGGCGGCGGCGGCCAGCGTCGCGCCGCCGACCCGCAACCGGCCGCCGTCGCCGGACTTGAGCCGGGTGATCTCGGCGATCGCGTCGCTCGCCACCACGCGGGTGTTCCAGCGGGTCTCGTCGGCCATTGTGGACGAGAAGACGACCTTGGGCGTGTCCCGCCAGTTGCGGGCGAACGCGATCTGCGCAGGGGTGGCGTCCGGCTGCTCGTCACCGGTCGGCCAGAAGGAGCTCATGGTCTCCCACAGCCGGCGCCCGTAGAGGAACGTCTCGACGGCCTGCTCCTGTTCGAGCCACCACTCGAACAGCTCGTCGCTCGGCGCACCCCAGTTGACGCCGCCGTCGGGCGTGGCGATGTAGCCGTCGAGGCTCAGGTTCATGCCGTAGACCAGTTTCCGCATGCGCGGCATCCTTCCGTCAGTCCGTCGCCAGGTAGACCCAGGCGTCCACGCTCGACCCGAGCCGCACCAGTGCGCGCCGGTAGTCGTCCACCTCGTAGAGGTCGGCCGCGGCCAGTTCCGCGGTCGTCACCTCCAGCATCGTTCCGACGACCGATTCGTTGGAGTCGCCGGTGTGCCGGACGATCGGGTGCCGGTCCGTCCCGCTGACCGCGACCACGGCCGGGTCGGTGATCGTCACCCAGTCCTGCCGGTACCCGGGCAGCACGTCCTCCTTGCCCACCAACGTTCGTCCGAAATGTTCGATCTGCACCGACGGCGTCTGCAGGGTCCCGTAGGAGAACAGGTTCACCACCGCGTCGGCCGGTCCGCCGATCCGGTGCAGGAGCGGGTGGGCGACGTCCGCGTTGACCACCACGACGGAAGCCCGTGCGGCAGGCCCGACCTCGTCCAGGTAGCGACGACTCGCTGCGTGGTAGCGCTGGTCGAACGCCTTCTCGGCCTTCTCGAGCCCTCCCAGCAACTCCGCGTCCCGCCGGGTTCCGCGGTCCCGCGCCACGGCGAACGGCGTGTCCACGAACACGACCTCGTCCCACTCCAGGTCCCGTTGCAGGAAGCTGCCGTCCACCACCAGGACCAGGTCGTCCGGGGCCTGCACGGCGGGCTCGTCCACCGGGGTGTCCGACCGCAGGTCGATGATCCGCGTCCGGTACCGCCGGTCACCGCCGGGGCCGAGCGGGTCGAGCACCAGCCGGGAGAACGCCGCGAAGTCGTAGGCGTCCTGGTAGTACCCGTCGGCCGAGTCCCGCCCGAGACGGTGCCGGACGGCGCGCGGGTGGTGGAACCCGTCCATCGACAGGTGCGCGGCGGACCGTCCGCGAGCGGCGACGGCGGCGGCCAGTTCGCGGGCCAAGGTCGTCTTGCCCGACGCCGTGATGCCGTCCACCGCCACCCGCAACGGACGGGCCTGCCCGGCGAGGTGATCGGCGACCCGGTTCAGCACGCGCTCCCGCGGAGTGATCATGCGACCGAATCTAGTGGTGCGGCCCGCAACGTCGGCGAGGTAATCCGCACTCAGCAGGGCGCCTCGCGGCCCCGCCCCCACGCCCCCGTACCACCAGTACGAGGGCGTGGGGGCGGCACCACGATGCACCCGTCTGACCGCGCATTCCCCCGGCAACGTTCCGAGCCACACCACTAGTCTTCCTCGACCTCGCGCCGTGCGAGTCGCACTTCCTCGACGTCGAGCTTGCGCTGGATGGTCCGCAGCACGATGTCGTCGATGGCCGCCTCGTCGCGCAGCCGCACCACGGTCGCCCGCTTGTGCGCGATCAGCTCCAGCCGCAACGCCGCGTACTGGAGTTCGGACGCGGCCACCTCCTCGTCGCCGGCTTCCTTGGCGCGCACGACTTCCAGGTGGTGTTCGTACTCCGCCAGCACCCGCTTGTAGACGACGTCGGACACGCCCACCTTGTCGGCGAGGCGCGGCAACGCCTCGTAGGCCTCCTCGGACGCCGTCGACTGCGCGAGCCGGAGTTCCTCCTCCAGCGCGGTGTCCTCGGGCAGCTGGGAGAACCGGATGATGGCGGGCAGCATGATCGACTGCACGATCAACGTCAGCACCACGACACCGGACGTGATGAGGATGATCTCCTCGCGGAACGGGAAGGGCGCGCCCCCGACGACGGTCTCCGGCACGGCCAGGGCCGCCGCCAGCGACACCGCCCCGCGGAACCCGGCGGCGGACGACGCGAGTCGTTGCCGCGCACCGACCCGGCGCAACCGTTGCTGCGGACGGCGGTCCAGAGCCCGGATCACGTAAGGAGTCGTGTAACTCCACAACAGCCGCGTCCCGACCACCGTCACCGACACCAGTCCGATCGCACCGAACGTCGCGAGGGTCTGCGAGCCGTCCAGCGACCGCAACGCGCTGTGCGCCTGGAGTCCGATCAGGACGAACAGGGCACCGTTCAGCACGAACGTCGCGATGCCCCAGAACGCGTAGCTGACCTGCCGCGTGTCGGCCCGCACGATCCGGGGACCGACCCGCGCGAGCGTCAGCCCGCACGTCACCACCGCGATCACGCCGGAGCCGTGCACCGTCTCGGCCAGCAGGAACGCCGCGAACGGCGTCAGGATGCTGACCACGCTCTCGTGCAACGGGCTGTCGAGCCGCTTGCGCACCTGCACCGCGAGCCACGCCACGATCAACCCGGCGACCGCGCCGCCCGCGTACGACAGCACCAGCTGGAGTCCGACGCGGCCGGTGCTGAACTGCTGCTCTCCGACGGTGATGGAGACGGTGATCGCGTAGATCACCAGCGCGGTGCCGTCGTTGATCAGCGATTCGGCGCGCAGGATGGTCGTCGTGCGGCGGGGCATGCCTCGGGCGATGGCCGACACCGCCGTCGCGTCGGTCGGGGCGAGCGCCGCCCCGAGCACCCACGCCGGACCCCAGTCGAGGCCCAGGGCGTGGGCGACCGACGCCACCGCGGCGGCCGTCGCGAGCACGAGCACCGTGCTGAGCAGCACGATCGGCCGGAGGTTGCTGCGGATCTCCCGCAACGACGTGTTGAGGCTCTCCCAGTACAGCAACGCCGGCAGGAAGATCAGCAGCATCGCCTCGGGCGGCAGGCTGACCTCTTCCAGGGCGGGCACGAAGCCGAGCACCGCGCCGCACACCACCAGCAGGACGGGCGCGGCCACGCGCAGCCGTCCGGACACGACGCTGCTCGCGAGGATGCACACACCCAGCACCACTACGAGTTCTAGACCGAGCATGCGCTAGAAGATAGGCCGATCAGGCCCGCAGCGCGTCATCCAGTTCGGCCAGCAGGCGGGACTTGGGGCGCGCTCCCACGATCTGGCGGATCGGCACGCCGTCGCGGAACAGCAGCATCGTCGGCAGCGACATGATCTGGAAGTCCCGTGCGGTGGCGGTGTTCTCGTCGGCGTTGATCTTCCACACCGTGAGGTCGTCGCGTTCGCGGTCGATCTCGTCGAGCACGGGGGAGAGCATGTGGCACGGCCCGCACCACTGTGCCCAGAACTCCACGAGCACGGTGCCCGTCCGCGTCTCGGCGGCGAACGTGGCGTCGGTCAGCTGCATCGGGTCTCCTCGGGTACGACACACGGGTCCTGGAAGGCGAGCCTGGCCAGCAGGAACTCCCGCACCACGCCGAGGCGGTCCAGGCAGGCGTCCACCTCGGCGAGCTTGCGCCGGTAGACCTCCCGCGAGTCGGGGCACGAGTCACCGGACTCGTGCCCCGCGCGCAGACAGGCGACGAACGGCCGGGTGTCCTCCAGGGACAGTCCGACCGCCTGCAGCGACTGGATCTCGCGCACCAGCCGCAGGTCGTGGTCGCCGTACTCGCGGTAGCCGTTGGTCGCGCGCCGCGCTTCCAGGAGCCCTTGGGACTCGTAGAAGCGCAGCGCACGCGTGGTGGTGCCGGCTCGCTTGGCCAGTTCGCCGATCCTCATGCCGCGAACGCTAGACCTTGACGCGCACGTCAAGGCAAACGTTCAGTCGGCGACGAGTCCGGTCGTCGACCACTGCCGCCGGATGAGCCAGCGGCCGGGTGCGATGCCGGTGCCGCCGTGCTCGGGGTGCAGCAGGTAGACGGGAGCCGTGTTCTCGACGACGGTCGCGTCGCGTTCCGGGCCCCATCGGCACGTTCCTGGGTCCGCGACGAGGACGTGCGGGTTGGCGCCGTTGAGCGCCGCGACGAGGTGCACGCCCTCGGGTGGTACGTCGTGGGTGGCCGCCGCGGAGGGTGGCTGGTCGAGCAGGTCGACCGGGATGACGATCAGGTCGCCCTGGGCCTGGAGGCCGGTGACGACGGGGACGGTGGCCTGGCGCTCGAGGTGGTCGAGCGTGTCGACGTTCGTGCGGTCGACGAGTTCTGCGAGGTTCATGTTTTTAGGTACGGCGTAGTAGTTTTGCGTACTGGTCTGCACGCAATCCGTAGGTTTGAGCTGTAGCTTCGAGCGGGTCGCGCACCCAGCGCCAGATGCGCAGTCCGTAGCGGCGGCGGGTGCCGTCGCGTTCTGGTGAGCCGTTCACGACGAGCAGCAGGTTGAGCTGGTCCCACAGGTCGTAGAGGCGCAGGTCGAAGCCGGGGTTGCCGGGGTCGGGCGCCGAGCCGAGCAACGGTGGCCGGGCCTGCTCGACGTAGGTCTCCCAGCCGAGGTTCTCGGCCGCGCAGAACCGCACCTCGATGCTGGGCTCGGTGAGGATGCGCACGACGTCGGGTTCCTCGATCGCCCAGCGCGGCACGGTCTGTCCGTGCCACGCGTAGGCATGGCTGCCGTCGGCGAACGTGATCGCCGGCCCGTTGTCGTTGTGCGGCAACGCGTTCGCGTCCACGTGCAGTGCCGTCGGGCGATCGGACATCACGCACCGGCCTTCACGCGGCCACCACCACCCGGCCGTGCGGGCGAGTGTCTCCCACGGGGCGAGCAGAGCGGGTTCGCTCCACGTGTCGGTCTCGGCCAGCCAGTCGGCGTCGTGCTGGCCCGCCCAGCCCACGCCGAGCGAGCCCGGCAGGGTGGAGTTGATGGCCGGGACGAGGCCTTCGCGGATGACAGGACGCAGTGCGCTCACGGCGCCCTGCCACTCGGACCGCCGGCGCAGCCGAAACCGCAGGTCCGAGATCTGCGCCGCGATCTGCGCCTCGACTGACTGCCAGTCGTCGTTGCGGACGGCCTTGCCTGCGGGCAACAGCGTTGCCGCTTCGGCGGGGGAGCGCACCCAGACGAACTCCGGCGGCGGCCTGCCGACGGACGCGTACAGCGTCGCCACGGCCTCTTCGGCCGCCGGGCGATCAGCGGGTGCGGTGCTCAGCGCGTGGGCGAGCCAGTCAACGCTTCGCGGGGAACTCTCTGCGGAGCGGGCCTCGAGCCCGCTCGGTGCGCTCACAGCGCGAGGGCGCGCACGCCCTTTCGAGTCGACATGCGGAAGATCGTGACACCAGGACGCCGCGTCGCGCAACCACGAAAAAATTCCCGCCACGGCCAGGTGTCCCACCCAGTGGCCGTCCCAGCGCGAGGCTCCCCGACGTGCCCAGAATGCGGATAAACGACGAGAGGGGAACCGGTGGGCACACGACTGCACCTGGCCGCCGCGCTCCACGCGACCGGCGAAGAAGCCTTCACCGCAACGCATTGGGCCGATCTCGTGCGCGAGGCCGAGCACGGCACGCTCGACTTCGTCACGTTCGGCGACTCGCTCGGCGGGCGGCCTGGGCTCGACGCGGTGCTCACGGCCGCCCGCGTCGCGCCGCTGACCACGCACGTCGGCCTGGTGCCGACGGCGGTCGTGACGCACACCGAGCCGTTCCACCTGTCCAAAGCGATCGCCACGCTCGACTACGTGAGTCGCGGACGGGCGGGCGTGCAGCTCACGGTCGCGCTGGATCCCGCTGACGCCAAGCACTTCGGGCGCCGCGCGGTCGGGCCGGAGCCCGAACTCTGGGACGAGGCACGCGACTACGCCGAGGTGCTGCGCCGGTTGTGGGACAGCTGGGAGGACGACGCGGAGATCCGCGACGAGGCCACCGGGCGGTTCGTCGACCGGGAGAAGCTGCACTACATCGACTTCGAGGGCAGGTGGTTCAGCGTGCGCGGGCCGTCGATCACGCCGCGGCCGCCACAGGGGCATCCGCTGATCGCGGCGTCCGAACCGTTGGGGGACATCGTGTTCGGCGACGATCCGTCGGTACCCGACAGGCTCGTGTTCCGAGATGCCGACGCGACCACGTCCGCCGAGCAGCTCGCCGCCTGGCACGCGGAGGGGTTCGCGGGGTTCCGGCTGCACGGCGACCTGCGCCGGATCACCCGCGAGCTGGTGCCGGAACTGCGCGCGCGCGGCCTGTTCCGCACGTCGTACGAGCACACGACCTTGCGTGACCGGCTCGGTCTCGCCCGGCCCGCCAACCAGTTCGTCTAGAGGAGTGCGGAGATGACCAAGCAGATCCACCTCGCCGCGCACTTCCCCGGCGTCAACAACACCACGGTGTGGAGCGATCCCCAGGCGGGCAGCCACATCGAGTTCGACTCGTTCGTCCACTTGGCACTGACGGCCGAACGGGCGAAGTTCGACTTCTTCTTCCTGGCCGAGGGGCTGCGGCTGCGCGAGCAGGGCGGGCAGATCTACGACCTCGACGTCGTCGGCCGCCCCGACACGTTCACGGTGCTCGCCGCGCTGGCCGCCGTCACGGACAGGCTCGGGCTGGCGGGCACGATCAACTCGACATTCAACGAGCCGTACGAGGTGGCGCGGCAGTTCGCGTCGCTGGACCACCTGTCGGACGGGCGCGCGGCCTGGAACGTCGTGACCTCGTGGGACGCGTTCACCGGCGAGAACTTCCGGCGCGGCGGGTTCTTGAAGCAGGAGGACCGCTACAGCCGCGCGGAGTCGTTCCTGCGCACGGCCTGGAAGCTCTTCGACACCGGTGTGGGGCCGTTCGAGCACACCGACGAGCACTTCGACATCAGCGGCACGTTCGGCGTTCCCCGCTCACCGCAGGGGCGTCCGGTGATCCTGCAGGCCGGGGATTCCGAGGAGGGCAGGGAGTTCGCCGCCGCGACCGCCGACGCGATCTTCTCGCGGCACGGCACGCTGGAGGCCGGCCAGAAGTTCTACCGCGACGTCAAGGACAGGCTGGCGAAGTACGGGCGCACGCACGACCAGCTGGTCGTGCTGCCCGCGGCCACGTTCGTCCTCGGCGACACGGACGCGGACGCGCAGGAGAAGGCCGCCGTGGTGCGGCGGCAGCAGGTCAGCGGGGCGACCGCGATCCGGTTCCTGGAACAGGTGTGGAACCGCGACCTCGGCGCGTACGACCCGGACGGGCCGCTGCCCGACGTCGAGCCGGTGATCGGCGAGAACACGATCGCCAAGGGACGGGCGAGCGTGCGGATGTTCAAGGACCCGGCGCAGACCGTGCGGGAGTGGCGGGAGAAGGCCGCGGCGAAGAACCTGTCGATCAGGGACCTCGTGATCGACGTGAGCGCGCGGCAGACGTTCGTCGGGTCGGCGGACAGCGTCGCCACGCAGATCAACGATCTGGTGCAGCAGGACGCGGCGGACGGGTTCATCCTCGTGCCGCACGTGACGCCGGGCGGGCTCGACGAGTTCGCGGACACCGTCGTGCCGTTGTTGCAGGAGCGCGGCGTTTTCCGGTCCGAGTACTCAGGTCCGACGCTGAGGGATCATCTCGGTATCCGATAGTTGTTCAGCCAGTGGACGTCCTTGCCCGGCCCGATGGCCGGTACATAACGTGAGCGTCGTTGAGTGAGTGCTCTCCTCAAGAGCGCAGGGAAGGGAGGACAGGATGACCGCCGACTTGATCCTGTCCTCCCGCTGTCGCACGAGCTGACTCTTCATCTCGCTCGTCTCACGTTCCTCGCCGCAGCAAGGACTCCCCATGACCTCTGGCACGCTGACGCCTCAGTCCACAAAGGACGATGATCTCTCCGCGTTACCGGTCGTCCCCGCCCGTCATCCGTGGCGCTGGGTCGGCGTCGCGTTCGTGCTGGTGCTCGCCGCGCAGTTCGTGCACGGGCTCGTCACGAACCCCGCGTGGGACTGGCCGACGTTCGCCCGGTACTTCACCGCCCAGTCGATCCTGACCGCCGTCGGCACGACCATCGTGCTGACGGTCGCCGGTACCGCGCTCGGGTTCGCCCTGGGCATCGTGGTCGCGGTGCTGCGGATGTCGAAGAGCCCGTTCCTGAGCGCGGTGGGCTGGACGTACATCTGGGCGTTCCGGTCGATCCCGTTGATCGTGCAGCTGCTGTTCTGGTTCAACATCTCCTATCTGTACCAACGACTTTCGCTCGGCATCCCGTTCGGGCCGGAGTACGTGAGCTTCGAGACGATCTCGCTGATCAGCCCGATGGGCGCGGCGATCCTCGGCCTCGCGCTGCACCAGGCGGCCTACGCGGCGGAGATCGTGCGGTCCGGCGTGATCTCCGTCGACCGGGGCCAGCTGGAGGCGGCGGCCGCGCTGGGCATCCCGCGCTTCCGGCAGTTCCGCAGAATCGTGCTGCCCCAGGCGATGCGCTCGATCCTGCCCAACGCCGCCAACGAGGTGATCAGCCTGTTCAAGGGCACGTCGGTCGTGTCCGTGATGGCGATCGGCGAGCTGTTCTACCAGGTGCAGGTCATCTACGGCCGCAACGCCCGCGTCGTCGCGCTGCTGATGGTCGCGACCGTCTGGTACATCATCCTGACCACCCTGCTCTCGATCGGCCAGCACTACGTCGAGCGCTACTTCGCGCGAGGAGACCGCCGGTGATCGAGGTTCTGGGCGTGCACAAGAGCTTCGGCACGCTGGAGGTGCTGCGCGGGGTCTCGCTCGACGTCGCGGCGGGCGAGGTCGTGGTGGTGCTCGGCCCGTCCGGCTCGGGCAAGTCGACGTTGCTGCGCACGATCAACCACCTGGAGAAGGTCGACCGCGGGTACATCACCATCGACGGCGACCTGATCGGCTACCGGCGCCGGGGCGGCAAGCTGCACGAGCTCAAGGAACGCGAGATCCTCAAGCAGCGCAAGGACATCGGATTCGTCTTCCAGAACTTCAACCTCTTCCCGCACCTGACCGCGCTGGAGAACGTCGCCGAGGTCGCGGAACTGGCGCAGGCGCGGCACTTCCTCGACCGGGTCGGACTCGCCGACAAGGCCGCCGCCTACCCGCGTCAACTCTCCGGCGGCCAGCAGCAACGCGTCGCGATCGCCCGCGCGTTGGCCACCCGCCCGAAGGTCGTGCTGTTCGACGAACCCACGTCCGCCCTCGACCCCGAACTCGTCGGCGAGGTGCTGGACGTGCTGCGCGACCTCGCCCGGTCCGGCACCACGATGGTCGTCGTCACGCACGAGATCGGCTTCGCCCGCGAGGTGGCCGACCGGATCGTGTTCATGGACGAGGGCGTGATCGTCGAAGAGGGGCCACCCGCCGAGGTGCTCGACCACCCCGTCCACGAGCGCACCCGCGCTTTCCTGTCCAAAGTTCTGTCTTAAGGAGTTCGTTGTGCGCAAAGTACTTCTCGCCGTGCTGGCGTTCGGTCTGGCCGCGTGTGGCACGGCCGGTGGTGAGGAGCCCGTCGAGGTCGCCGGCCTGAGCGTGAACCTCGGCCCCGACCAGAAGCGGGTCACGGCCACCAAGGACGACAAGATCGCCGCCAAGGTGCCGGAGAAGTTCAGAACCAAGGGGGAGCTCACGATCGGCGGTTCCGCCGGCACAGCGCCACCACTGCGGTTCTACGCCACCGACGACAAGACCGTGATCGGCGTGGAGACCGACATCGCTTCATTGGTGGCCGACACTCTGGGCTTGAAGGCCAAGCTCGAAGTGTCGTCCTGGGAGAACCTGTTCGTGGGCCTCGACAGCGGCGCCTACGACCTCGGGCTCTCGAACATCACGGTGACCGAGGCGCGCAAGGAGAAGTACGACTTCGCCACCTACCGCCTGGACACGCTCGCGTTCGAGGCGAAGAAGGGCGGCACCTGGAAGGTGCAGGAGCCCAAGGACGTGGCGGGCAAGGTGATCGCCGTGACGTCGGGGACCAACCAGGAGAAGATCCTCGTCGACTGGAGCACGAAGAACGTCGCGGCGGGCCTGAAAGCCACTGACATCAAGTACTTCCAGAACTCGTCGGACTACTACCTGGCCCTGCAGTCCGGTCGCATCGACGCCTACCTCGGGCCGAACCCCGTCTCCGCCTTCCACGCGGCGACCTCCGGTGACACCGAGGTGATCGGCAACTTCTCCGGCGGCGCCAGCGTCCAGGGCAAGATCGCCGCCACCACCAAGAAGGACAGCGGTCTCGTCGGCCCCGTGCAGGAGGCGCTGAACCAGCTGATCGCGAACGGCAAGTACGCCGAGGTGCTCAAGCGCTGGGGCCTGTCCGAGGAGGCCGTGCCGACGTCCGAGATCAATCCGCAGGGTCTGCCGAAGAGCTAGGAGGAGGCGTCATGAGGGTCAGCATCACCATCGACACCGAGGACGAGGACACCGCGCTGCGGCTGCTCGGCGCGTTGCGGGACTCCGGCCTGGCGCCCGAGGTCGAGACCACCGTCGAGGAGGTGGACGTGAGGATCCTGCCGGACACCCGGCAGGTCCTCGTGCACTCCGAACCGGTCGAGCTCACGCGGCTGGAGTTCGAACTGCTCCTGCACCTGTGCTCGCACACCGACCGCGTGCACCGGCGGCGCGAACTGCTGGCCACCGTGTGGGGTGTGAACGACGACTACAGCGGTGCGCGCACGGTCGACGTGCACGTGCGAAGGGTGCGGCAAAAGCTTGGCGACGCGGCGGACGTGATTCAGACTGTGCGCGGTGTCGGCTACCTGGTGGCGTCGAGCGCGCGATTCCGGGTGGAGGGGAAACCGAACGTGGTGAGGCTGGCGGACCGGCGCGCCGGATGAGTCAACCCCCGAACCACTATGCGGTACCCCTATCTTTCCGCTAGGGACCACAGTCTTTCCGGCGATTGCTCCAAACGGTGCTAACTTGGGAAAACCGGGAATTGGGCGAGTGCACCACGAAAACACTTCGTGAATCGCATTCAGAACATACAGCCTGGTCGGTCAAGAAGCACCACAGTAGGAGGAATACCTTGTTCGCTAAGTGGGGAACACTTGCGTACAAGCGCCGTTGGGTGGTGATGGTCGCCACTTTGGCGCTGACCGTGATGGGCGGCGTTTGGGGCCTCGGCGTTTTCGAGCGACTCAACGAAGGCGGCTTCGGCGATCCCACAAGTGAGTCGATCAGAGCCAACAAGCTCGTCGAGGAGACATTCGGCCGCCAGGGCGGCGACATCGTCATCATCTACACCGCGCCGACCGGCACGACAATCGATTCGCCCGACGTGCGCGAAAAGGCGGAACGGCAGCTCGCCGGACTGCCGACGGACAAGGTCAAGACGGTGGCGTCCTACTGGAGCCTGCCGCAGCCCAACCCGTTCGGCACGGCGGACAAGTCGAAGGCGCTGGTGGCGATCACGCTGCAGGCGCCCGACTCGAACACCCAGCTGAAGGACTACGCCGCGATCTCCGACCAGCTCCAGGTCGACGGCGTGTCGGCGTTGTTCGCGGGGCAGATCCCCGTGCAGAAGGCGATCGCCGAGATGTCCGGCAGCGACCTCGTGCGCGCCGAGACCGTCTCCATGCCCCTCGTGCTGCTCCTGCTGGTGATCGTGTTCGGCGGCCTCGTCGCGGCGTCGCTGCCGGTGATCGTCGGCATCCTGTCGATCATGGGCGCGCTCGCTCTGCTGCACGCGATCTCGCTGGGCACCGACGTGAACTCGTTCGCCATCAACGTGGCGACGCTGCTCGGGCTCGGCATGGCGATCGACTACGGCCTGTTCATCGTCGGCCGGTTCCGGGAGGAACTCGCCGCGGGCCGCACACCAGAGCAGGCCGTGCAGCGCACGGTCGGTTCGGCTGGTCGCACCGTCATCTTCTCCGCGACGTTGCTGGTGACCGCGCTGGCGGGCCTGCTGCTCTTCCCGCAGGCCTTCCTCAAGTCGCTCGGCTACGGCGGCATGTCCGCCGTGATCGTCGCCGCGGTCATCTCGCTGACGCTGCTGCCGGCGTTGCTCGGCATCCTCGGGCACCGCGTCGACAAGTTCTCGATGCCGTGGCGCAAGCGGATGGCTCGCAGCGAGCACGGGTCCGGCTGGGCCCGGCTCGGCACCAAGGTCATGAAGCGACCGGGGTTGTTCGCGATCCCGATCGTCGCGGTCCTGCTCGCGCTCGGCCTGCCGTTCCTGCACGCCAAGTTCGCCGAGGCCACCGAGAAGGTGCTCCCGGTGGGCAACGAATCGCGGGTCGCCGTCGAGACGTTGAACAAGGAATTCCCGGCGATCGCGAAGACCGGCATCGACATCACTCTCACCGGAGATCCCGGGCAGGAGGCCGTGCAGAGCTACGTCCAGCGGGTCGCCGACGTCCCCGGCGTCGACACCGCCGAAGTGGCCCTCGGCCCGAAGGACGGCCGCTGGCAGGTGGCCGCGACGCTCATCGGCGAACCGCTCAGCGACGAGTCCAAGCAGGCGGTGGCGGACGTGCGCGAGCTCGCCGGCCCGCAGGGCGCGGACCAGGTGCTGGTCGGTGGACCGACCGCGGTGAACGTCGACAGCCTCGACGCGATCAGCGACAAGCTGCCGTGGATGGCACTGCTGTTCTTCGCGGCGACGTTCATCCTGATGTTCCTCGCCTTCGGCTCGGTGCTGCTGCCGATCAAGGCGATCGTGATGAGCGCGCTGTCGCTCTCCGCCACGTTCGGCGTGCTGGTCTGGATCTTCCAGGACGGGCACCTCGCGTCGTTGTTCGGCGTGACACCGTCGCCGCTCGACTCGGGCATCGTCGTGCTGATGGTGGCGGTGATCCTCGGTCTGTCGACGGACTACGAGGTGTTCCTGCTCTCCCGGATGGTCGAGGCCAAGAGCAAGGGCGCGTCCAACGAGGAGGCGGTCGGCATCGGCCTGGCCAAGACCGGCCGGGTGATCACGGCGGCGGCGATCCTGCTGATCGTGGTCACGGGTGCGTTCGCGTTCTCGCAGGTGGCCATGATGCGGTTCGTCGGCGTCGGCATGATCCTGGCGCTCGCGCTGGACGCCACGATCGTCCGGATGCTCCTGGTGCCCGCGGTGCTCAAGCTCATGGGTGACGCGGCGTGGTGGGCCCCCGGCCCGTTGCGGCGCATCCAGGAGAAGCTGGCCATCCACGAGGGTGGCGACGTCGAGGATGACGACGACGACCACCCGGCGCCCCGGCAGTCCGTGCCGCAGCCCGTCGGCTGACGTTTCTCGATTGCACCCAGGGAGGTCCTGACACACCGTCAGGGCCTCCCTGGTGTGTTTTCGAGAAGAGCGCGCGAAATCGCGCGGAGTTTAGGTGAATCACCTTTTTCGGTGCGGTATGGACTTGAGGAAGTCAGCCCCCTGAATCTGCGTTAGGGGTCCCCTATATCCGACTCGGACCGGTGTGATCACGCGGTCCCTGGCCTTAGCGTTTCCGCTATGAAAGCAGTCGGCCCTGCGGTCGTCGCGAGCGACATTCGCAAGTCGTACGGCAGCCTGAGGGCCGTCGACGGCGTCTCGTTCAGCGTCGAACAAGGAGAGTTCTTCGGTCTTCTCGGCCCCAACGGCGCCGGGAAGAGCACCACCCTGGAGATCGTCGAGGGCTTGCGGAAGCCGGACTCCGGTTCCGTGAGGTTGCTCGGCGAGAGCCCGTGGCCCCGTAATCCCGCGCTGCTGAGCAAGATCGGCGTGCAGCTGCAGGCGTCCTCGTTCTTCGAGCGGCTGACGTCCAAGGAACAGCTCGAGACCTTCGGCGCGCTGTACGGCATCAGCAAGTCGAAGGCCGTGGACATGCTCGAACTCGTCGGCCTGACGGACAAGGCCGACGTGCAGGACACGAAGCTGTCCGGCGGGCAGCGGCAACGCCTGTCGATCGCCTGCGCGCTCGTGCACGACCCGCAGATCGTGTTCCTCGACGAACCGACGGCGGCGCTCGACCCCCAGGCCCGGCGCAACCTCTGGGACGTGCTGCGGGCCATCCAGCAACGCGGCAAGACGATCGTCTACACCACCCACCACCTCGACGAGGCCGAGATCCTGTGCGATCGGGTGGCGATCATCGACTCCGGCCGGATCATGACGATGGGCCCGCCCGCCCAGCTCGTGCGCGCGCTCTCCACGCAGACCCAGGTCATCATCGAACACGGCGTGGTGCCGGCGAGGCTGGCGAACACGTTGCCGGGCACCGAGTCCGTCGTGGACGACGGCGTGTCGCTCACCATCTCCACCTCCGACGCGGGCGTGACCATCAAGGCCCTGGGGGAGCTGGACGCCCTCAGCAACGTCCAGGTCCGCACGGCGACGCTGGAAGACGTCTTCCTGCACCTCACCGGTCGCGCGTACCGCGAATGACCGTCCACCCGACCGGCGTCGCCACGGTGTCCGAGCCCCCGACGTCGTCAGTCCTCCGAGCGGAGACAGCGACATGACCGCGTTTACCAGCCTGTCGCTCGCCATGTTCAAGGCTTCGATCCGGGACAAGGCAGCGCTGGCTCTCACCTTCTTCTTCCCCCTGATGTTCCTCGTCGTGTTCGCGGTGCTGTTCGGTGGGGGGATGGGCAGTTCGGTCAAGATCGCCGTGGTCGGCGACGGCCAGGTGGTGACCGCCCTGTCCCGAGCCGAGGGCGTCGACCTGGTGAGGTTCGACGAGTCGAGCAAGGCGATCGACCAGCTGCGCGACGGCGACTTCGGCGCGGTCGTCGTGGCGCAGGGCGACGGCGTCGACGTCCGCTACGCCAACGGGGACCGGCCGGAGACCGCTCCGGCGCTCGCCAAGGTCTCCGCGGCGGTGGCGAGTGCCAACGCCGATGTGGGCGGTGCGCCGCCCAAGTACTCGATGCAGCAGGAACCCATCGAGGCGGCTTACGCCCCGATCCAGTACCTCACACCCGGCATCCTGTCCTGGGGCGTGGCGTCCGCCGCCGTGTTCAGCTCCGCGCTGACCCTGGTGGCGTGGCGGCGCAAGCAGGTGCTGCGGCGCCTCCAGCTCGCTCCCGTCGGCCGCGTCTCGGTGCTCACGGCCAGGCTGGCGATCGCGACCGGGATCTCCTTGATGCAGGCCGTGTTGTTCGTCGCGGTGGCCTCGCTGCCGGTGTTCGGGCTCCAGCTGTCCAACGACTGGTGGCTCGCGATTCCGTTGCTGGTGCTGGGCACCTTCGCCTTCTTCTCCGTCGGGATGCTGACGGGTGCCGTCTGCCAGACCGAGGACTCGGTGTCCGGCGCGGCGAACCTCGTGGTGCTGCCGATGGCGTTGCTGGGAGGCAGCTTCTTCCCGGTGGACAAGGCACCGGAGTGGGTCAAGTTCATCACGAACCTGCTGCCGCTCAAGCACATGAACGAGGGCATGCTCGACGTCCTGGTGCGCGGGAAGGGCATCGACGCGCTGCTCGTGCCCGGTGCGGTCCTGATCGGGTTCACGATCGTGATCAGCGTGTTCGCCGCGGTCTTCTTCCGCTGGGAGGACGCGTGAGCGACCGCGGGCGGATCTTCGGTGGGAACCGGATGCCGTCCAGGGTCGTCGTGGGCATGACCGGCGCCACCGGGGCCGCGATCGGCATCCGGATCCTGGAGGCGCTGGGCGCGGTCGGGGTGGAGACGCACCTGGTGCTCAGCAAGTGGGCGCGCGCGACCATCGAGATGGAGACCGACTTCTCGGTCCGCCAGGTGCAGTCGCTGGCCGACCACGTCTACTCCTCGCACGACCAGGCGGCGGCCATCTCCAGCGGTTCGTTCCGCACGGACGGCATGATCGTGGCGCCGTGCAGCATGAAGACGTTGGCGGCCATCAGGATGGGCTACGGCGAAGGGCTGATCCCGCGCGCCGCGGACGTGACCCTGAAGGAACGCCGCCGGCTGGTGCTCGTGCCCAGGGAGACCCCGCTCAACGAGATCCACCTCGAGAACATGCTGGCACTGACCAGGATGGGCGCGGTGATGGTCCCGCCCATGCCCGCCTTCTACAACGCCCCCACCGGGATGGGTGACGTGGTCAACCACGTCACCAGCCGGGTGCTCGACCTGTTCGACGTCTACAACGACCTGACGACGCGCTGGGACGGCGGCAGAGAGGCGCGCCGGGAGCGGAAGGAGCACAGCGATGAAGCACTTCACTGATCTGCGCAGCTACCTGAACGCGTTGGAGGACATCGGCGACCTCGTGACGATCTCCCGCGAGGTCGACGGAGACATGGAGACCGCCGCGATCACCAGACGCAGCTACGAGGTGCGGGCGCGGGCACCGCTGTTCGTCAACATCAGGGGAGCCCGCGAGGGCCAGCGGATCCTCGGCGCTCCCGCGGCCATGTCGTCGCGCAAGGACCTGCCGTTCGCCAGGATCGCGCTGTCGCTCGGCCTGCCCGCCGACAGCACGGGCTACCAGATCGTCGACGCGCTGGCCGACGCGGCCGTCCGCGAGCCGATCGCGCCGGTGATCGTTCCCAAGGGGCCCTGCCAGGACAACGTCCTGATGGGGCCGGCGGCCACTCTGGACAGCTTCCCGATTCCGATCGTGCACATGCAGGACGGCGGCCGGTACGCGAACACGTGGGGAGTGCTGATCGTCCGCACCCCCGACGGGTCGTGGACGAACTGGTCCATCGCGCGCGTCATGAAGATCGACGGCAAGCGGATGACGGCACTCGTGCCGAACGGCCAGCACATCGGGCAGATCTGGAACCAGTGGGCGGCCATCGGCAAGCCGATGCCCTACGCGCTGGTGCAGGGCGCTGAGCCCGGCATCCCTTACGTGGCGGGCATGCCGCTGCCAGACTCGGCCCACGAGGCCTACTTCCTGGGTGCCCTGGTCGGCGAGCCCATCGAACTCGTGCAGGCGCTGACCGTCGACCTGCAGGTGCCCGCCACGGCCGAGGTCGTGATCGAGGGGCACGTGTCCACCGAGCGCGACGCGCTGGAAGGACCGTTCGGCGAGGCGGCCGGCTACCAGCCGGTCGGATCGTCGCCGCAGCCGACGTTCCACGTTTACACGATCACCCATCGCGACGACCCGATCTGGCCGCTGGTGGCGGAAGGCCGCCCGCCGGACGAGTACCACACGGTCACCTGCGTCGGTGCCGCCAGCCAGTGCCTCGTGCGCCTGCGCGCGGCGGGGTTGCCGGTCAGCCGCGCGTGGGCACCGATGGAGGCCGCGGGCATGTGGCTCGTGGTGACCGTGCCGCCGAACTGGCGTGATCTGGTGGAACCCGGCACGACCAGCGAGCAGCTGGCGACGTGGGTCGGGCAGACGTTGTTCTACGACAAGGCAGGGCTGTACTTCCCGCAGATCTACCTGCTCGACGACGACATCGACGCGACCAACCTCGCCGAGCTCACGTGGGCGATCGCGACCCGCGTCCACCCGGTGGACGGGCGGGTGCACCTGGACAGCGCGGTGCTGCCGCTCTTCGTCAGCCACACCTCGGAGGAGCACGAGCGCGGGTGGGGTCCTCGGACCGTGCTGGACGGGCTGTTGCCGCCTATCGGGGAACGGTTGGGGCATACGTCGTTCGCGGCTTCGTATCCGCGGGAGCTGCAGCAGCGGGTTGTGGAGAACTGGATCTGAGGTTGGTCACCAGTGCGGTGGTTGCGTTGGGATGCAAAGAATTGAGACGAGCTTTGGTTTCGTCATCGCCGCTGGCGCGTCGATAAGGATTGGGGCTTGACTTCGGGGCCCTTGCGAGGCGCTTCACGGACCGGAAAGGGCCGGGCTGAAAAGCGCCCGGCCGAGCCACTAGTGGTAGCACCTCGCACCCAAAGTCAAGCCCCAATCCCGTTGCAGCGTGGCTGGGTTTGTGCTGGTACGTCACCTCACCCGCTGCACGTGTGGCCTAAGAAGGACGCCTCGCCTTCGGCATTGCCGTTGGCGGGCGGTGTGTTGAGCCAAGAGCTCAGGCGCCTCGCCTTCGGCATTGCCGTTGGGTCTTGGCCGGGCGCTCGGCTGCGCCATCGCGATGCTTGCGCTCGGTCGGGCTCGCCTTCGGCTTCGCGTGTCCTAAAGCCATCCTTGACATGGTCTTGCCTTGGGCCATCTTGCCCTGGGGCATTTTCCTGCGCACCACATCTGTTCGACGAGAGGTGTGTCCTATCGGGACACGCCTCTTCGTCGTTCAGGCGGTGGCGGGTGGCGGGGCGGCGAGGTCCTCGGTCCAGTCCGCGGTCCGTTGCCACCGCACTTCGTTCGGCTGCCCGAACGCGTCTGAGCCCCCGCGATCAGCTGATCGCGGGGGCTCAGACTTTGGGGAGGGAAAGTGGCTAGTGGTCGGGGAGTTCGAGCGGGGCGAGCTCGGCGAACACGTCACCGGGGCCGGGGTTGCCCCGGTGGGTGCGGCCGCCGAGGTGGTGCAGCACGCCCCAGACCGCGTTCAACGCCGTGGTGACCGCGCCCTCGGCGAAGCCGCCGCACCACGAGATGTCGTCGCCTGCCAGGAAGAGACCGCGCTGGGCGTCCGTCAGGCCGTCCTGCATGAAGTGCGTGTAGAGCCGGCGCTGGTAGCGGTACTGTCCCGGCAGGTTCGCCTTGAACGCGCCCATGAAGTGCGGTTCGGTCTCCCACGTGATGGTCACCGGGTCGCCGATGATGTGCTTGCGCACTTCCACGCCGGGGTAGATCTCGGCCAGCGAGCCGAGGACGACCTCCAGGCGTTCCTCCAGCGTGAGGGTCGCGAGTTTGAGCGAGTCGTCGTTCCAGGTGTAGGACAGGCACATCACGCCGGGCTTGTCCGGGCCGTCGTCGAACAGGTAGACGCCGCGCGGCATGCGGTCGGTGAGCGTCATGCTCATGACGTGCCTGCCGGTGCCGGGGTCGATGTCGAGCCAGAACGGCCGGTCCGTCACCACGAACAGCTTCGAGCTGCCCATGTAGTGGGTGCGTTCGACCGCGGTCCACAACGGCTGGGGCAGCAGGGATTCGTCGGTCTTGACCTTCGACAGCAGTGCCCAGCTCTGCGCGGTGAACACCGCGGCGGGGAACGTCCGGATGCCGTGCTCGGCGTCCTCGACCGTGATGCCGTGCGCGGTGCGGCGCATCCACTTGGCCGCCGGCTTCGGCACGCCACCGCGGTGCAGCGAGGCGAGCGTCGTGCCCTCCGGCCAGTGGTCGAGGCGTTCCGGCGCGTGCGACCACAGCCTCGTCGGAAGCTGTTGGCTGCCACCGATGATGCGGTGCTGGTCGACGTCGGCGCCGTTGTAGACGACGCGCAGGATCTCCAGCATCGAGTTGGGGAAGTCGGTGTCCCAGCCGCCGGTGCCGAAGCCGACCTGGCCGAAGATCTCGCGGTGCTCGAACGAGGCGAACGCGGGAGAGCCTGCCAGGAATCCGTAGAACGAGACGTCGTCGAGGCGGGGCACCAGGCGGTTCCAGATCGCCTTGATGGCCGCCACGTCACGGCTGCGCACCGCGTCCGTCATCGCGGAGAGCTCCGCGGTCTCGTGCAGCGCCTTCTCCCACGCGTCCGCGACCTGCTGGTAGATCACCGGCAGGTCGGTCATGGTGTGCGCGAAGTGGCTGACCCCCTTGAGGTCCACCACGGTGCTGGGGGTCTCCTCCGACAACGGGTTGGGGAACGGCGAGGTGCGCAGCCCGACCTTGTCGATGTAGTGGAACAAAGTCGTCGCGGCCAGCGGAAACCGCATGGCACCCATCTCGGCGACCGACTCCGGGTGCTCGCGGAACGGCACCGAACGCATCCGGCCGCCGAGCTGCTCCGCCTCGTAGAGAACCGGGCGCAGGCCGAGCTTCATCAGCTCGTACGCCGCCACCAGGCCCGCGATGCCACCGCCGATCACGGCGACCTCGGTGCCGTGGGCCGAGGCCGGCACGGCACCGAGACCCGCGGGATGGTTGAGCCAGTCGTCGTAGGCGAACGGGAAGTCCGGGCCGAACATCGTGACCGGCGATCGCAGGCCGTGCGGAACGGCGTCGGACGGGAAGCCTTGGTCCATGTGCGCTACCCCCGGGTGACGGTGGTGACCTGTTCAGGCAGGGTCGGTGGAAAGGGAGCCGTAGAGGTCCGGCCGTCGGTCGGCGACGTAGTCGTTGACCTGCTTGGCCTTCCAGATCCGCATGGGGTCGAGGTCGGCCAGCACCAGCTGTTCGCCGTGCACTTCGTCGTGCAGCGCGAATCCGGACGGCCCGACCACGCGGGTGAGGCCGCAGTAGTCGAGCTCGCGTTCGGAGCCCGACCAGTTGACGTAGGCGAGGTAGATCTGGTTCTCCAGCGCGCGGGCGTGCACGAGCGTCTGCGCGACGATCTCCCACGGCTTCATCAGCGCGGTCGGCACGACCAGCAGTTCGGTGCCCGCGAGCGCGTGCGCCCGCACGGTCTCGGGGAACTCGACGTCGTAGCAGATCAGCATGCCGACGGTCAGCCCGTCGAGCTGCGCCTGCACGACGGGCGTCTGGCCGGGCTCGAAGATCGCCCGGTCGATGTCGCCGAACAGGTGGGTCTTGCGATAGGTCGCGAGCGTCTCACCCGTTTTTTCGACCATGCGAACGGAGTTGTACACGTTGCCGTCGGCCAGTTCCGGCCAGCCGAAGACGATGGCGATGCCCTCCTCGGCGGCGATCTCCGCCACCTCGGTGCACATCGCGCCGTCACCCGGCTCGGCGAGCTGGCGGAGTCTGCGCGGACCCAGGTGGTACCCGGTCAGCGACACCTCCGCCGTTATCAGCAGTCGGGCACCCGCTTCGGCGGCGTTGCGTGCTGCGGCCCGCAATCGTGTCCTCGGGGCCTCACCACCCGCGACGGTTTGCCAGCAAGCGATCCTCATGTGCTTCGGCCCCTAGTTGACGGTGGGTTGGCAATGACGGGATGTGAGATCCAACGCGACAACGCTAGGCAGCGCCGTTGTGGGGCAACAACCCGGCGAAACCCCCTGCCCGACCCCTGTCCGCGCTGGGGTGACCCCTGCCGCGCGGAGAGTGGTGCCGGTGCGCTGACGCGGCCGGCAGGCGTGCGTTCGTCAGATGAACTTTGTGGCGTTGTTTGTGAAGTATTTATTAAGGACGGGTTGGGTTACGTGTCTGCCCACATCCGTGTTAAATCGACGTCAGTTGTCATCGATGTTCATTGTTCGCGTTTGGGCTACGGACGGTCTGTGCTGCGGTTTCATGCCTGTTGGTGCCCTGCGAAAAGCGGAGTTATCGCGGCTGTGGGCGGTTCTATCGCATTGCTATCAAGGCTCTAATTTCGGGGCTCTGGCATCTCATTTGAGGCCTCACTAGGGGATGTACTAAGGGCTCTCGGGGTCTGATTTCCGCAGCGCCGGAATGCCCTGGTGTCACACCCTCTCGGTTTGAGCTCGTCGCTGTCGGTTCTCAGCGCGCTCGTCCGCAGGGCCGGGGGGACAACACCGCGAGAGGAACGTGGTCACAGATGTTGGTCGAGCGAGCACGCGAACTGGCCACCCTCCTGCACGTGCTGGAGGACTGCCGGCAGGGCCGGTCGGCGGTGGCCATGATCACCGGGGCCAGGGCCACCGGGAAGACCGCGCTGCTGCACGCGTTCGGCGAGGAGGTCCAGCGCTCGGAGGCACTCCTGCTCAGCGCTTCCTGCACGCCGGGGGAGCGCTCGTCACCGCTGGGAGTGTTCAGCCAGCTGCAGCGCAACGTGCCGGAGGAGTTCCGCCCGGCTCGCTCCGCCGACGACCTGGCTCCGCTGCTCGAGGAGGACACGAGGCGCGGGCACCTGCTGCGCGAGGCGAGCACGGCGCTGCTCGCCATCGCGGAGACCCGGCCCGTCGTGATCGTCGTGGACGACGTGCAGTACGCGGACGAGCAGTCCAAGGAGGCCCTGCTGCACGTGCTGGGCAGGCTGCGGTCGACGCGCGTCGCCGTCGTCTTCACCCAGGGCGTCGGAGCGCGGGAGCCCCGTTCGCTGTTCCACACCGAGTTCCTCCGCCACCCGCACCGCCACAGCGTCTGGGTGAGCCTGTTGTCTCCCAACGGTGTGGCGGAGGTCGTGGCCGCCGAACTGGGTTCACGGACCGCGGACGAGTTCGGTGCGCGCTACCACGAGATGACCGGTGGCAATCCGTTGCTGCTCCGCGCGTTGCTGGAAGACCAGCACCGCACGCCGTTCGACGGTGCTCCGGTGGCGGGCGAGGGGTTCGCCGAAGCCGTGATGAGCTGCCTGCACCGAGGTGACCCGGCGATCCGCGAGGTCGCGCACGCCGTCGCCGTGCTGGACGCGCACTCCGACCACACCGGCCTGCTGGCCCGCCTGCTGGGCGCCGGCCAGAAGACCGCGGCCAAGGACGTCGAGACCCTCGCGGACATGGGTCTGGTGCAGGGCAACGACTACCGCGACCCGGCGATCCGCGAGGCGGTGCTCGAGGACGTGCCGAACCTCCCCGAGCTGCACCAGCGTGCCGCGTCGCTGCTCGCGCAGGACGGCGCGGACCGCCGCGTCGTCGCCGCGCACCTCGTCTCGTCCGGCACGTCCTGCCCGGCGTGGGCGCTGCCGCTGCTGCGCGAGGCCGCCGACGTGGCCATCCTCGACGACCAGCTCGAGGAAGCCGTCGAGTACCTGGAGTTCGCGCTGCGCGAGCACGCGGACGAGGCACCCGTCGAGCTCGTGATGATGCTGGTGCGCCTCAAGGAACGCCTGGCGCCCGCGTCCGTGCTGCAGCACGTGCCCGAGCTGGGACGTGCCATGCGCGAGGGCAGGCTGCTGGGCCACGGGCTGTCGTGGTTCGTGCGCCTGCTGGTCGTGCACGGCCGGGTCGACGACGTGGCGGAGGGCCTGGCGAAGCTGGTGTCCCGTTCGCGGGAACTCGACGACCACGACAGGGCCGAGGTCGCCATCGCCCGCATGTGGGCCGCAGGGGCGTACCCGGATCTCGTCGCCGACCTGCCGCAGATCGCGCTCGAGCCCGTCGGGGTCGACGTGCGGACGGGCATGCGGGTCGACGCCGCCGCGGCGCTGACGCAGGTCGTCGACGGCCGGCTCGACGAGAACCTGATCATGACGGCGGAACGCGTCCTGCAGAGCGCCAACCTCGCGGAGGAGCCGTCCGACGAGATCAGCTCCGCGCTGCACGTGTTGCTGTACCTGGAGAAGCTCGACAGCGTGAAGACCTGGTGCGACCGCCTGGCCGCGCGCGGGCGGCACTCGTCGCCCGGCTGGCACGGCGTGCCGGCGATGGTGCGCGCCGAAGTGGCGTTCCGCACCGGAGACCTGGGCACCGCGCGGGACCACGCGCAGGAGGCGCTGGACGAGGTCGACCCGAGGATCTGGGGCGCGACCATCGGCATGGCACTGGGCACGTTGATCCTCGCCACCACCGCGATGGGCCGCTACGACGAGGCCGCCGCCGCGATGCGCCAGCGCGTCCCCCAGCACGCCTACCGGGGCAGGGACGGCCTGCACTACCTCTACGCGCGAGGCCACTACCACCTGGCGACCGACCAGCTGCACGCCGCGCTGGGCGACTTCCTGACCTGTGGCGAGCTGATGGTGAAGTGGAAGATCGACTCGCCGGGCATCGTGCCGTGGCGCGCCGGTGCCGCCGAGGTCTACACCCAGCTCGGAAACCACGCCAAGGCGAGGGAACTGGCGGACCAGCAGCTGGCACTGCCGGTCCTTCCCCGATCCCTGTCCCGAGGCATGGCCATGCGGGTCAAGGCCGCCACCGCGGACCTCAGGCACCGTTCCCAGCTGCTGTACGGCGCGTTGGAAGAGGTGCAGGCCGCCGGGGCCCAGCTGGAGGTCGCACGGGTGCTGGCCGACCTCTCGCGGATGTACCACGAGCTCGGCCAGCCCGACCGCGCCCGCATCACGGCCCGCCGCGCGTGGCGCCTCGCCAAGGACTGCCAGGCCGAAACCCTGTGCGCGCAGCTCATCCCCGACAACGAGACCCGTGCGGAGACGTCGCCGGGGGAGGCCAGGGCGGAGGCTCGCTGGGGGGCGCTCTCCGACGCGGAACGGCGGGTGGCGGGGCTCGCGGCGCTCGGGCACACCAACCGGGAGATCGCCACGAAGCTGTTCGTGACCGTGTCCACGGTGGAGCAGCACCTCACCAAGGTGTACCGCAAGTTGAACATCACGCAGCGCCGGGACCTGCCCGCGGATCTGTGGAACGTGGTGGCGCTGGGCGCCTGAGCCCGGACCGCGCGGGGGAGTCCCCCCGCGCGGTCCTGTCCGCCCCGCGTCCGTCCCCGAGCTTCCTCCACGCGAGGGAGCTCTTGCCATGTCTGCACGACTTCATAGAAGGCCGCGAACGCAAGGGTTCCCTAGGGGCCGGGTAGGGGTGTTTGCACCCTGGCCACCGGGAAACGATGCGTACGGTCGCGCATTTTCTGCCATCGGATTGTGGAGCGTCATGTTGAACGAGCCAGAGCACAGCACGCCCGCCTCCACCAACGCTGCGGAGTCGTGGGAACGACTCGTGCACGCTCCGGCAGCCGAGCAGCAGCAACTGCTGGTCGACCTCGTGGCGCAGGCTTCGGCCGCCGTGCTCCGCAGGACGCAGGAAATCCCGCCCGACCGGCCGTTCCTCGAGCTCGGGTTCGACTCCATCGCGGCGGTGGACCTGCACGCCAAGCTGACGGCGGCGACCGGGCTGCACCTGCCGATCACGCTGGCGTTCGACTACCCGACGCCGGCGGCGGTGGCGACGTTCCTGCGAGCCGAAGCGCTGGGACTGTCCGCGGCCCCGATTCTGCCGCCCACGGCCAACACGGCGTCCGACGAGCCGATCGCCATCGTCTCGATGGCCTGCCGCTTTCCCGGTGGCCTCAACAGTCCGGAAGACCTGTGGGCGTTCGTCGACGACGGTGGCGACGCGATCAGCGAGTTCCCCGACAACCGCGGCTGGGACCTCGCGAACCTCTACGACCCCGACCCCGAGCGGCAGGGCACGACCTACACCCGCGAAGGCGGGTTCCTGCACGACGCCGACCTGTTCGACGCCGGCTTCTTCGGCATCGCGCCGCGTGAGGCGATCGCGATGGATCCGCAGCAGCGGTTGCTGCTGGAGACGTCGTGGGAGGTGCTGGAGCGGGCGGGCATCGACCCCGGCACCCTGCGGGGCAGCGCGGCCGCCGTGTACGTGGGTGCCGAGCAGCAGGACTACGGTCCCCGCCTGCACGAGGCGCAGCAGCACGAAGGCACGCTGCTGACCGGCAACACCGCCAGTGTCGCGTCCGGTCGCATCGCTTACACGCTGGGTCTCGAAGGGCCCGCGGTCACGGTCGACACGGCGTGCTCGGCCTCGCTGGTGGCGCTGCACCTCGCCGTGCAGACGCTGCGTCGCGGCGAGGCCACGCTGGCGTTCGCCGGTGGTGCGGCGATCATGGCGAGCCCCGGTTCGCTGGTCGCGTTCAGCCGTCAGCGCGGGCTCGCGCCGGACGGGCGGTGCAAGGCCTTCTCCTCCGACGCGGACGGCACCGGCTGGTCCGAGGGCGTCGGCATGCTGTTGCTGGAGCGGCTTTCCGACGCCCAGCGCAACGGCCACCCCGTGCTCGCCATCGTCAAGGGCACGGCGATCAACCAGGACGGCGCCTCGAACGGCCTCACCGCGCCGAACGGGCTGTCCCAGCAACGCGTGATCCACCAGGCGCTCGTCGACGCCGGTCTGTCCACTTCGGACGTCGACGTCGTCGAGGCGCACGGCACCGGCACGAAGCTCGGCGACCCCATCGAGGCGCAGGCCATCCTGGCCACCTACGGGCAGAACCGCGAGAAGCCGCTGCTGCTGGGGTCGCTGAAGTCGAACCTCGGCCACACGCAGGCCGCCGCGGGTGTCGCGGGCGTGATCAAGATGGTCATGGCGCTGCAGAACGAACGCCTGCCGCAGACCCTGCACGTCGACCGGCCGTCCCCGCACGTCGACTGGTCCGCGGGATCGGTGGAGCTGCTCACCGAGGCCGCGCCGTGGCCGGTGGGCGACCGGACGAGGCGGGCCGGCGTGTCCGCGTTCGGCATCAGCGGCACCAACGCGCACACCATCATCGAGGAGTTCGTTCCCGAACCCGTCGAGCGGCCGGAGGCGGAACGCCCGGTGGGTGTGCTGCCGTGGGTGTTGTCGGCCAAGACGGCGGAGGCGATCGGCGACCAGGCCCGGCACCTGCTGGCGCACCTGGACGCGCGCCCAGATCTGTCCGAAGTGGACCTCGGCTGGTCGCTCGCCACCACGCGCGTTCCGTTCGAGCACCGCGCCGTCCTGCTCGGCGCGGAACCCGCCGACTTCCGGCAGGCACTGCAGGCGCTCGCGGACGGCACGTCCGCGCCCGGGATGCTGACCGGCAGCGGAACCGGCGGCAAGCTCGCGTTCCTGTTCACCGGGCAGGGCAGCCAGCGGCTCGCGATGGGTCGGGAGCTGCACGACGAGCTCCCGGTGTTCGCGCAGGCGTTCGACGACGCGTGCCGCCACCTGGACCCGCACCTCGACGTGCCGTTGCGCGACGTCGTCTTCGGTGCCGACGCGGACCTCCTGGACCGCACCGAGTACACCCAGCCCGCCCTGTTCGCGATCGAGGTCGCGCTGTTCCGCACGCTCGAGTCGTGGGGCGTGCGGCAGGACTTCGTGGCAGGGCACTCGATCGGCGAGATCGCCGCCGCGCACGTCGCCGGGGTGTTCTCGCTCGACGACGCGGCCGCGCTCGTCGCCGCCCGCGGCCGGATGATGCAGGCGCTGCCCGAGCTGGGCGCGATGGTGGCCCTGCGCGCCTCCGAGGAGGAAGTGCTGCCGCATCTGCACGACCTCGTGTCGATCGCCGCGATCAACGGGCCGGGTTCGGTCGTCATCGCCGGTGACGAGGACGCGGTGGCCGCGGTCGTGGCGGCGTTCCCCGACCGGCAGTCGAAGCGGCTCAGCGTGTCGCACGCGTTCCACTCGCCGTTGATGGAGCCGATGCTCGACGAGTTCCGCTGGGTCGCCGAGGTCCTCGAGTACTCGGCGCCGCGCGTGCCGGTCGTGTCGACGGTGACCGGCCGGGTCGTGACGGCGGAGGAGCTGTGCTCGCCGGAGTACTGGGTGCAGCACGTGCGCGAACCCGTCCGGTTCGCCGACGCCGTGGAGACGTTGAAGGCCAAGGGCGTCTCGACGTTCCTCGAGCTCGGGCCCGACGCCGTGCTCACCGCCATGGCCGCCGAGAGCGCGCCCGACAGCGAGCTCGTTCCGGTGCTGCGCAGGGACCGGCCGGAGGTGCGGTCGCTCGTGACGGCGCTCGCCCGGCTGCACGTGCGCGGTCTGCGCGTGGACTGGGCGGGTTTCTACGAGGGCACCGGCGCGGTGCGGGTCGGCCTGCCGACGTATCCCTTCCAGCGCGAGAGCTTCTGGCTCATCGGCCAGTCCGCTCCCACCGCCGCCGACCGGCACGAGACCGAGTTCTGGTCCGCCGTCGACCGCGAGGACCTGGACTCGCTCACCGCCTCCCTGTCACTGGACGACGCCGGCGCGCTCGCCGACCTGCTGCCGGTGCTGGCGAAGTGGCGGCGCGGCTGGGCCTCTTCCTCCATCGTGGACTCGTGGCGGTACCGCACCGAGTGGCGGCGGCTGGCCGACGGGGGAGTCCGGGCGACCGGCCGCTGGCTGCTCGTCTCCCGCACGGAACTCGACCTCGACCTGGATCTCGTGCGGATCGACCCGTCGGCCGACCGGACGGCGCTGGCGGAGACGCTGGCGGCCGCCGGTCCCGTCGACGGCGTGCTGGCGTTGTGCGACGACGTCGTGGAAACCGTGGTGCTGATCCAGGCGCTCGGGGACGCGGGCATCGGCGCGAAGCTCTGGTGCGCCACCCGTGGCGCGGTCTCCGCGGCGCGCGCCGACGAGGTGGACCCGGAGCTCACCCAGATCTGGGGCGTCGGCCGGGTGGCCGCACTGGAGCACTCCGACCGCTGGGGCGGTCTGGTCGACCTGCCCGCAGTCGTGGACGGCCGCGTGCTGGACCGGCTCGCGTGCGTGCTCACCGGCGACGAGGACCAGGTGGCCATCCGCGGTCACCGCGTCCTGGGCCGCAGGCTCGTGCAGGCTTCCGCGTCGAGCGGCGGGGACTGGACTCCTCGCGGCAGGGTGCTGATCACCGGTGGCACCGGCGCGCTGGGCACGCAGGTGGCCCGCTGGCTCGCGGGCGCGGGTGCCGAGCACCTGGTGCTGACGTCTCGTCGTGGCATGGACGCACCCGGAGCGGCCGAACTGGTGGCGGAGCTGGAAGTTCCCGTCACGGTGGTGGCCTGCGACGTGGCCGACCGGGATGCGCTGGCGGCCGTGCTGGCGGAGTACCCGCCGGACGCCGTCGTGCACGCTGCGGGCGTCGACTCGCTGGTGTCGCTCGACGCCGAGGACCCGGACTCGTTCCGCGCGGTCGTCGCCGCCAAGGCGGCCGGCGCCGCGAACCTCGACGAGTTGGTCGGCGACGTGGACGCGTTCGTGCTGTTCTCGTCCATCGCCAGCACGTGGGGCAGTGGCGGCCAGGCCGCCTACGGTGCGGCCAACGCCTTCCTGGACGGCCTCGCGGAGTCGCGCCGGGCACGTGGCCTGACCGCGCTGGCGGTGGCCTGGGGCGCCTGGGCCGGCGCGGGCATGGCGACCGTCGAGGACACCGAGGAACACCTGCGGCTGCGCGGAGTCCGCGCGATGGACCCGGCGCTGGCGCTCAGCGCGCTGCGCAAGTCCGTCGCACTGGACGAGACCGTCGTGACCGTCGCGGACGTCGACTGGGCGCGGTTCGCGCCGGTCTTCGCCTCCGAGCGGCCCAGCCCGTTGTTCCAGGACCTGCCGCAGGCTCAGGAGGCACTCGCGGGAGGAGCGCGCAAGGACGCGGGGGCGGGGCTGACCGCCCGGCTGGCCGGACTCGGCGAGCAGGAGCAGCGCCACGTCGTCCTCGACCTGGTGCGCCGGCACGCCGCCGCCGTGCTCGGTCACTCCTCCGGCGAGGCCATCGAGCCCAACAAGGCGTTCAAGGAGATCGGGTTCGACTCGCTGGCCGCGGTGGAGTTCCGCGGTGTGCTGGCCGCCGACACCGGCCTCGCGCTGCCGGCCACGGTGGTGTTCGACTACCCGACGCCGGTCGCGCTGGCCGATCACCTGCGGTCGGAGCTCGTGGGTGGCCAGTCGGAGGCGGTCGACGCGACGGCCGTCCGGACGGACGAGCCGATCGCGATCGTGGCCATGGCGTGCCGGTTCCCCGGTGGTGTCACGTCTCCCGAGCAGTTGTGGGACCTCGTGTTCGACGGTGTCGACACCGTGACCGGGTTCCCGGCGGATCGCGGCTGGGACCTGGAGGACCTCTTCGATCCCGATCCGGACGCGGCAGGCAAGTCGTACGCGCGTGAAGGCGCGTTCCTGCACGACGCAGGTGAGTTCGACCCGGCGTTCTTCGGGATCTCCCGGCGTGAGGCGCTGGCGATGGATCCGCAGCAGCGGTTGTTGCTGGAGACGTCGTGGGAGGCTTTCGAACGGGCCGGAATTGATCCGACCTCGTTGCGCGGTGGTCAGGTCGGTGTCTTCGCGGGTACGAACGGCCAGGACTACGGTGCGCAGCTGACGTCGTTGCCGCCTGAGCTGGAGGGCTACTTCGGCACGGGCAACGCGGCGAGTGTGTTCTCCGGTCGCATCTCGTACACCTTCGGGTTCGAGGGTCCGGCGGTCACCGTCGACACGGCGTGCTCGTCGTCGTTGGTGGCGTTGCACTTGGCGGTGCAGGCGCTGCGCAGTGGTGAATGCTCGCTGGCTCTCGCCGGTGGTGTGACGATCATGTCGTCGCCTGCCGCGTTCATCGACTTCTCCCGTCAGCGCGGGCTTGCGGTCGACGGGCGGTGCAAGGCGTTCGCCGCCGGAGCCGATGGCACGGCGTGGGGTGAAGGCGTCGGTATGCTGCTCGTGGAGCGGCTGTCGGACGCTCAGCGCAACGGCCACGAAGTGCTCGCCGTCGTGCGCGGTACCGCGATCAACCAGGACGGTGCTTCCAATGGTCTGACGGCGCCGAACGGCCCGTCGCAGCAGCGGGTGATCCGCAAGGCGCTGGCGAACGCCGGTCTGTCCACTTCGGATGTTGACGTCGTGGAGGCGCACGGCACGGGTACCGCTTTGGGCGACCCGATCGAGGCTCAGGCCCTGCTCGCCACCTATGGCCAGGACCGTGAGGTTCCGCTGCTGCTGGGCTCGGTGAAGTCGAACATCGGGCACACGCAGGCCGCCGCCGGTGTCGCCGCGGTGATCAAGATGGTGCAGGCGATGCGGCACGGCGTGGTGCCGAAGACGTTGCACGTGGACGAGCCCTCTCGTGAGGTCGACTGGTCGGCCGGGGCGATCGAACTGGCCACGTCGGTCACGGGATGGCCGGAGGCCGAGCGGCCGAGGCGCGCGGGTGTGTCGTCGTTCGGGTTCAGCGGTACGAACGCGCACGCGATTCTGGAGCAGGCGCCTGTCGTCGAGGCGCCCGCCGCGCCGCGGCTGACGCCGCCCGTCGTGCCGGTGGTGTTGTCCGGCAAGACTTCTGAGGCGTTGCGAGCGCAGGCTTCCGCGCTGCTGGACTACTCCGGTGATCTGGCGGACCTCGGGTTCTCGCTGGCCACCGGCCGGGCCCGGTTGGAGCACCGGGCGGTACTCGCGGTCACCGACGATCTGCGTGGCGAACTGGAGACCGTGCTGCGCGGCGAGTCCGAGCCCGCGACCGGCGGCCGGCTCGCGTTCCTGTTCACCGGTCAGGGCAGCCAGCGGGCCGGGATGGGCCGGGAGCTGTACGAGGCGTTCCCCGTCTTCGCGGACGCCCTCGACGACGTGAGCGACCTGGTCGACGTGCGGATCGAAGACCAGGAGACGCTGAACCGCACCGAGTTCACGCAGCCTGCGATCTTCGCGCTCGAGGTGGCGTTGTTCCGGTTGGTGGAGTCGTGGGGTGTTCGCCCGGACTTCCTGGCCGGGCATTCGATCGGTGAGATCGCGGCGGCTCATGTGGCCGGTGTGTTGTCGCTCGAGGACGCGGCGAAGCTGATCAGCGCCAGGGCCCGGCTGATGCAGGCGTTGCCCGAGGGTGGCGCGATGGTCGCGTTGCAGGCGACCGAAGCGGAAGTACTGCCGCATCTGACGGATCTGGTGTCGATCGCGGCGGTCAACGGTCCGCAGTCGGTGGTCGTAGCGGGTGACGAGGCTGCTGTTGAGCAGGTGGTGGCTCAGTTCGCGGATCGCAAGTCGAAGCGGCTCAGCGTGTCTCACGCGTTCCACTCGCCGTTGATGGATCCGATGCTGGACGACTTCCGTGCTGTGGTCTCGGGTCTGACGTTCAACGAGCCCAAGATCCCGATGCTGGGCGAGGTCACCGACCCCGAGTACTGGGTCCGGCACGTCCGTGACGCGGTGCGGTTCGCCGACGCGATCACGACGCTGGAAGGCCGGGGCGTCTCGACGTTCCTGGAACTGGGGCCGGACGGTGTGCTCACCGCGATGGGCGCCGAGAGCGTGACGGACGCGGTGCTGGTCGCCGGTCTGCGCAAGGGCCGGCCGGAGGCCGAGTCGCTGGTGCGGGCGGTCGGCGCGGCACACGCGCGCGGGGTCGAGGTCGACTGGGCGGCGTACTTCGCCGGGTCCGGTGCGCGCCGGGTGGAGCTGCCGACGTACGCGTTCCAGCGCGAGTGGTTCTGGCTCGGCGCGGAGGCTCGTGATTCCGGGTGGGGTTACCGGGTCGAGTGGCGTCCGGTCACCGTCTCCGGGAAGGTTTCGGGACGCTGGTTGGTGGTCGCTGACCGGGACGAGTCGGCGTTGGTCGACGGGCTCGTGGCACGGGGCCTCGACGTGGTCGTGGCCGGCCCGGATTCGGTGCCGGAAGGCGACTTCGACGGCGTGTTGTCGTTGTGCGCGGACGTGCTCGACACGATCTCGCTGGTGCGCGGCCTCGACGCGAAGCTGTGGTGCGCGACGCGTGGTGCGGTGACGACCGGGCGTGACGACGTGGTGGTCGTGCCGGAACTGACCCAGATCTGGGGCCTCGGCCGGGCTGTCGCGCTGGAGCAGTCGAACCGCTGGGGTGGTCTGGTCGACCTGCCGTCCATTGTGGACGACCGAGTGCTGGACCGCCTGGTCGCCGTGCTGGCGGGCAGCGAGGACCAGGTTGCGATCCGGCCGTCCGGCGTGTTCGGCAGGAGGCTGGTGTCCGCGGGCGTCGGCACCGCCGAGTGGACGCCGCGGGGCACAGTGCTGATCACCGGTGGCACGGGTGCGCTCGGCAGCCGGGTCGCCCGCTGGCTCGCGGGTGCGGGTGCCGAGCACCTGGTGCTGACGTCTCGTCGTGGCCTGGACGCTCCCGGTGCCGCTGAACTGGTGGCGGAGCTGGGCGTTCCCACCACGGTGGTGGCCTGTGACGTGGCGGATCGGGACGCGTTGGCGGCGGTGCTGGCGGAGTACCCGCCGGACGCCGTCGTGCACACGGCGGGCATCGAGATCTCCGCTCCGCTGGCCGAGCAGGACCTGGCCGAGTTCGGGAACGTGCTGGCCGCCAAGGTCGACGGCGCCAGGAACCTCGACGCGCTGGTCGGCGACGTGGACGCGTTCGTGTCGTTCTCGTCGATCTCGGGCATCTGGGGCAGTGGTGGTCAGGCTGCCTACGGCGCCGCGAACGCCTACCTCGACGGTCTCACGGAGTCGCGTCGGGCTCGTGGGCTGAACGCGGTGTCGGTCGCCTGGGGTGCGTGGGCTGAGAGTGGCATGGCCACCGAAGGTGACACCGAAGAGCACCTGCGGGTGCGTGGAGTCCGGGTGATGGCGCCGGAGCTGGCGCTCGCGGAGTTGCGGCGGGCGGTCGGGTCGAACGCCGGCGCGGTGGTCGTCGCGGACGTGGAGTGGGAGAAGTTCGCCCCGCTGTTCACCTCCGTGCGGCCGAGCCCGTTCCTGGCTGATCTTCCTCAGGTGCGTCAGGCCCTGTCCTCCGGTCCTGCCGGGAACGCGGACGTGGTGGCCCGCTTGAAGGGGCTGTCCGAGAGCGACCAGCGGCACCTGCTGGTGGAGTTGGTGCGCGAGCACGTCTCCACCGTGCTGGGCTCGAAGGACGTCGTGGAATCCGGGCGGGCGTTCAAGGACCTCGGGTTCGACTCGCTGACCGCGGTGGAGTTCCGCGGTGCCATCGCCGCCGCGACCGGGCTGAAGCTGCCCGCCACGGTGGTCTTCGACTACCCGACGCCGGCCGTGCTGGCCGAGCACCTGCGGTCGGAACTCGTCGGTGCCGAGCTGGACGTGGTGGACGCGACGGCGGTCCGGACGGACGAGCCGATCGCGATCGTGGCCATGGCGTGCCGGTACCCCGGTGGCGTCACGTCACCGGAAGACCTGTGGCAGTTGCTGCTGGACCACCGCGACGCGGTGAGCGGGTTCCCGACCGACCGAGGCTGGGACCTGGCGGATCTCTACGACCCGGACCCCGACGCCGCGGGCAAGTCGTACGCCCGTGAAGGCGCGTTCGTCGACGGTGTCGGTGACTTCGACCCGGCGTTCTTCGGGATCTCGCCGCGGGAAGCGCTGGCGATGGATCCGCAGCAGCGGTTGCTGATGGAGACGTCGTGGGAGGCCTTCGAACGGGCTGGGATCGACCCGACGTCGTTGCGCGGTGGTCAGGTCGGTGTCTTCGCGGGCACCAACGGCCAGGACTACGCCATGCAGGTCGGAACCGTGCCGGCCGAGCTGGAGGGCTACTTCGGCACCGGCAACGCGGCCAGTGTGTTCTCCGGTCGCATCTCCTACACCTTCGGTTTTGAGGGCCCTGCGGTCACGGTGGACACGGCGTGTTCGTCGTCGTTGGTGGCGTTGCACTTGGCGGTGCAGGCGCTGCGCAACGGCGAGTGCTCGCTGGCGCTTGCGGGCGGTGTGACGATCATGTCGTCCCCGGCCGCGTTCATCGACTTCTCGCGTCAGCGCGGACTCGCGCTGGACGGGCGCTGCAAGGCCTTCGCGGCCGGTGCTGACGGCACGGCATGGGGTGAGGGTGTCGGCATGCTGCTCGTCGAGCGGCTGTCGGACGCCCAGCGCAACGGCCATCAGGTGCTGGCTGTGGTTCGTGGTTCCGCGATCAACCAGGACGGCGCTTCGAACGGTTTGACGGCGCCGAACGGTCCGTCACAGCAGCGGGTGATCCGCAAGGCTTTGGCCAACGCTGGTCTGTCCACTTCGGACGTCGATGTGGTGGAAGCCCACGGTACGGGTACCGCCCTGGGCGACCCGATCGAGGCTCAGGCTCTGCTGGCCACCTACGGCCAGGACCGTGACGTTCCCCTCCTGCTGGGCTCGATGAAGTCGAACATCGGGCACACGCAGGCCGCCGCCGGTGTCGCCGCGGTCATGAAGGCCGTCCTGGCGATGCAGCACGGGCTCGTGCCCAAGACGTTGCACGTGGACGCGCCGTCGCCGCAGATCGACTGGAGTGCCGGCGCGGTCGAGCTCGCCACGGAGACCGTGGCGTGGCCCGAGACGGGTCATGTGCGCCGGGTCGGTGTGTCGTCGTTCGGTTACAGCGGTACGAACGCGCACGCGATCATCGAGCAGGCTCCGGTGGTCGAGGGTGCTGTGGTGGAGCGGGTTTCTCCTGCGGTGGTGCCGGTGGTGTTGTCGGGCAAGACTCCTGAGGCGTTGCAGGCGCAGGCTTCCGCGCTGCTGGACTACTCCGGTGATCTGGCGGACCTCGGGTTCTCGCTGGCCACCGGCCGGGCCCGGTTGGAGCACCGGGCGGTGCTCGCGGTCACCGATGATCTTCGCGGCGAACTGGAGACCGTGGTCGGTGGCTCGTCGGCCGTTGCCTCCGAGGGCCGGTTGGCTTTCCTGTTCACCGGTCAGGGCAGTCAGCGCGTGGGCATGGGTCGTGAGTTGTACGACGCGTTCCCCGCTTACGCCAAGGCCTTCGACGAGGTCGCCGCGTTGGTGGACGTGCGAGACGAGGACCTCGATCGGACCGAGTTCACGCAGCCGGCGATCTTCGCGCTCGAGGTGGCGTTGTTCCGGCTGGTCGAGTCGTGGGGTGTTCGCCCGGACTTCCTGGCCGGGCATTCGATCGGTGAGATCGCGGCCGCGCACGTGTCCGGTGTGTTGTCGTTGGAAGACGCTGCCACGTTGGTCAGTGCTCGGGCTCGCCTGATGCAGGCGTTGCCCGAGGGTGGCGCGATGGTCGCGTTGCAGGCCACCGAGGACGAGGTCACGCCACACCTGGGTGATCTGGTGTCGCTGGCCGCGATCAACGGGCCGAACGCCGTGGTGGTCGCCGGTGACGAGGCTGCGGTCGAGCAGGTCGTGGCTCAGTTCGCGGACCGGAAGTCGAAGCGGCTCAGCGTGTCTCACGCGTTCCACTCGCCGTTGATGGACCCGATGCTGGACGACTTCCGGGCGGTGGTCACCGGGCTGACGTTCAACGAACCGCGGATCGCGATGCTGGGCGAGGTGACGGACCCCGAGTACTGGGTGCGGCACGTTCGTGGCACGGTCCGGTTCGCGGACGCCGTGCGGACGCTGGAATCCGCGGGCGTGTCGACGTTCCTGGAGCTGGGTCCGGACGGTGTGCTCGCGGCGATGGGTGCCGAGAGCGTGACGGACGCGGTGCTGGTCGCCGGTCTGCGCAAGGGCCGGCCGGAGGCCGAGTCGCTGGTGCGGGCGGTCGGTGCGGTGCACAGCCGTGGCGTGCCGGTGGACTGGGCCGCGTACTTCGCGGGGTCCGGTGCGCGGCGAGTGGAACTGCCGACGTACCCGTTCCAGCGCGAGAGGTTCTGGCTCGAGGGCACCGGCGCGGTCGTCGGACTGGACTCGGCCGAGCACCCGTTGCTGGGCGCGGTCTTCCTGATGCCCGACGGCGGCGTGCTGGGCACCGCGAGGCTGTCCACGACGTCCCACCGCTGGCTGGCCGACCACGTGGTGGCCGGGTCCGTGGTGGTGCCGGGGACCGCGTTGCTGGAGCTGGTGATCCGCACCGGTGACGAGGTCGGGTGCGGGCATGTCGAAGAGCTCTTGTTGCAGCAGCCGCTGGTGCTGACCGACGCCGGTGTGAGCGTGCGGGTGCAGGTCGGTGACCTCGACGCCGGTCGGCGGTCGGTCACCCTGCAGGCGCAGGAAGGTGATGTCTGGACGACCCACGCGGTCGGTGTGCTGACGGAAGCCGAGGCACCGGACTTCGAACTGGGCGAGTGGCCGCCCGCCGGCGCGACCGCGCTGGAGACGGCCGACCTCTACGACGTGCTCGCCGCGAGCGGGCTGGTGTACGGGCCGGTGTTCCGCGGTCTGAAGGCTGCCTGGAAGGCAGGCGACGACCTGTTCGCCGAGGTCGTGCTGCCGGAGTCGGAACTGCGGCAGGCCACCGGGTTCGGTGTGCACCCGGCGTTGCTGGACTCGGTGCTGCACGCGCTGGGGATTGGACAGACGGGCACGGGCACGGTGCCGTTCTCGTGGAACGACGTGCACCTGTTCGCCTCCGGTGCCTCGGTGCTCCGCGCCCGGATCTCGTTCGCGAGCAACGGCTCGGTGTCGGTGCTGGCCGCGGACGGCTCCGGTGCCCCGGTGCTGCGAGTCGACTCGCTGGCGTTGCGGGAGATCGGCTCCGTGCGCAAGGCCGCTGACCCGTTATACGCCCTCGGGTGGACGGAGCTGCCGGCCGAGGACTTCGAGCAGGCCTCCGACGTGCTGGTGGTCCCCGCGGGCGATCCGCGCGAGGTGACGGCCGCGGTGCTCGCGGAGCTGCAGACGTTCCTGGCGAGCGAGCGCGACCAGCTCGTGGTGGTGACCTCTGGCGCGGTGTCGGTGGCGGGGGAGGACGTGACCTCACTCGCGCACGCCGCCGTGTCCGGCCTCGTGCGTTCGGCGCAGATCGAGCACCCGGACCGGCTGCTGCTGGTCGACACCGACGACCCCGCGACCGTCCCGCTGATCAGCGGCGAGCAGGAGACGGCGGTGCGGGCCGGTCAGGTCTTCGTGCCGCGGCTCGTCGCCGCGGCGCCGGCCGCCGAGACCAAGCCGCTCGACGGCACCGTGCTGATCACCGGTGGTACCGGTGGTCTGGGTGCGGAGTTGGCCCGTCATCTGGTTGCCGAGCACGGGGTGCGGCACCTGGTGCTGACTTCTCGCCGTGGTCTGGCCGCGCCGGGTGCGGCCGAGCTGGTGGCCGACTTGGACGCTCAGGTCGACGTCGTGGCGTGTGACGTGTCCGATCGTGACGCGCTCGCGGCGGTGCTCGCGGGTGTGGAGAACCTCACCGGTGTCGTGCACACGGCCGGTGTGCTGGACGACGGTGTGCTGGAGTCGTTGACGCCGGAGCGTTTCGACACGGTGTTCGCGCCCAAGGTGGATGCGGCGGTGCACCTGCACGAGCTGACCCAGGACCTGGATCTGGCGATGTTCGTCCTGTTCTCGTCGGCATCGGGTGCGCTCGGCGCGCCGGGCCAGGCGAACTACGCGGCGGCGAACACGTTCCTGGACGGACTGGCGGCTCATCGCCGGGCGCACGGCCTGGCCGCGGTGTCCATGGCCTGGGGTGTCTGGGAACAGACCACGGGCATGGGCGCCGGTCTGTCGGCTGCCGACCTGGCCCGGATCGCCCGGGCGGGCATGCCCGCGCTGCCGATCGCGGACGGGATGGCGTTGTTCGACGCCGGCCTGCGCGCGGACGCCGCGCTGGTCGTGCCGATGAAGCTCGACACGACCGTGCTGAGGACGAGCGCCGAGGTGCCCGCGTTGCTGCGCGGCCTGGTGCGTGCGCCGAAGCGTCGCACTGCGGCGAAGTCGTCGGCGGAGTCGCGGCAGTGGTCGGCGCAGTTGCTCGGACTGTCCACTGAGGACCAGGACCGTCTGCTGCTCGATCTGGTCCGCACGCAGGTGGCGACTGTTCTCGGTTACCGCGACCAGAACGTGGTCGAGCCGGGGCGTGGCCTGGTCGAGATGGGCCTGGACTCGTTGTCTGCGGTGGAGTTGCGCAACGCGCTCGGTGCCGCGACGGGTCTGCGCCTGCCCGCGACCGTGGTCTTCGACTACCCGACCTCCATCGCACTGGCGACACACCTGCGCACGGAACTCGTGGGCGAGGAAGAAGTAGTCGAGGCGGTCGTGCCTGTCCGGGTCGTGGACAACGATCCAATCGTGATCGTCGGCATGGCCTGCCGCTTCCCCGGTGGCGTCACGTCGCCGGAGGACCTGTGGCGACTGGTCGACTCCGGGACCGACGCCATCTCCTCCTTCCCGATCAACCGGGGCTGGGACGTCAACGGGCTCTACGACCCGAACCCCGATGCCGTCGGCAAGAGCTACACCCGTTCCGGCGGCTTCCTGCACGACGCGGGCGAGTTCGACCCCGCGCTGTTCGGCATCACCCGGCGCGAGGCCCTCGCCATGGACCCGCAGCAGCGGTTGCTGCTCGAGATCTCGTGGGAGGCGTTCGAACGCGCGGGCATCGACCCGGTCGGCGTGCGGGGCAGCCGGACCGGCGTGTTCGCCGGCCTGATGTACCACGACTACGCGACCGGGCCGATCACGATCCCGGAGGAGGTCAGCGGCTACGTCGGCACCGGTGTGTCGGGCAGCGTGCTGTCCGGCCGGGTGTCCTACACCTTCGGGCTGGAAGGCCCGGCCATCACCGTGGACACGGCGTGCTCGTCCTCGCTGGTGGCGTTGCACCTGGCGGTGCAGGCGCTGCGGTCGGGTGAGTGCGACCTCGCGCTGGCCGGTGGTGTGACCGTGATGGCCTCGCCGGAGACCTTCGTCGACTTCTCGCGTCAGCGCGGGCTCTCGGCGGATGGACGGTCGAAGGCCTACGCGGCCTCCGCGGACGGCGTCGGCTGGTCCGAGGGCGTCGGCATGCTCCTGGTGGAGCGGTTGTCCGATGCTCAGCGCAACGGGCACGAGGTCCTCGCCGTGGTGCGGGGTTCGGCGGTGAACCAGGACGGTGCGTCGAGCACGTTGACGGCGCCGAACGGTCCGTCGCAGCAACGCGTGATCCGGCAAGCGCTTGCGAACGCCGGTCTGTCCACTTCGGACGTCGATGTGATCGAGGGCCACGGCACCGGTACGAAGCTGGGTGACCCGATCGAGGCTCAGGCGTTGCTCGCCACCTACGGCCAGGGCCGCGAGGAGCCGGTGCTGCTGGGCTCGTTGAAGTCCAACATCGGCCACTCGCAGGCAGCGGCCGGCGTCGGTGGCGTGATCAAGATGGTGATGGCGCTGCGGCACGGTGTCGCGCCCAGGACACTGCACGCCGAAGAGCCGACGCCGCACGTGGACTGGGAGTCCGGGGCGGTGGAACTGCTGACCGAGGCGCGCGACTGGCCTGCGGTCGACCGGCCGCGCCGTGCGGCGGTGTCGTCGTTCGGCATCGGCGGGACCAACGCGCACACGATCATCGAGCAGGCCCCGGCGGTCGATGCTCCTGTCGTGGCGCGCAAGCCGTTGCCCGTGGTGCCGGTCGTGCTGTCCGGCAAGACCGCGGCTGCCGTGCAGGCCCAGGCGGATCGGTTGCTGGACGTCGACGCGGATCTCGCGGATCTCGGGTTCTCGTCCGTGACGACCCGCGCGTTGCTGGAGCACCGCGCGGTGGTGGTCGCGAAGGACCACGACGATCTGCGTGCCGGGTTGCGGAACCTGTCTTCCGGGTCTGCGGTCGGTGGCCGGTTGGCGTTCTTGTTCACCGGTCAGGGCAGTCAGCGCGTGGGCATGGGTCGTGAGCTGTACGACGCGTTCCCCGCCTATGCCAAGGCGTTCGACGAGGTCGCTGCTCTGGTGGACGTGCGGGACGAGGAGCTTGATCGCACGGAGTTCACGCAGCCTGCGATCTTCGCGCTCGAGGTGGCGTTGTTCCGGTTGGTGGAGTCGTGGGGTGTTCGCCCGGACTTCCTGGCCGGGCATTCGATCGGTGAGATCGCCGCGGCTCACGTCGCTGGGGTGTTGTCGCTGGAAGACGCGGCGACGTTGATCTCGGCCCGTGCTCGGTTGATGCAGGCTCTGCCTGAGGGTGGGGCGATGGTGGCTCTGCAGGCCACCGAAGCGGAAGTCCTGCCGCATCTGACGGATCTGGTGTCGATCGCGGCGGTCAACGGGCCTCAGTCGGTGGTCGTCGCGGGTGACGAGGCTGCGGTCGAGCAGGTGGTCGCGCAGTTCGCGGATCGCAAGTCGAAGCGGCTCAGCGTGTCTCACGCGTTCCACTCGCCGTTGATGGATCCGATGCTGGACGACTTCCGTTCCGTGGTCACGGAACTGACGTTCGACGAGCCGCGCATCGCGATGCCGGGCGAGGTGACGGACCCCGAGTACTGGGTGCGGCACGTCCGCGAGGCGGTGCGGTTCTCCGAGGCGGTCACGACCCTGGAGGACCAGGGTGTGTCGACGTTCCTGGAGTTGGGGCCGGACGGTGTGCTCACCGCGATGGGTGCGGAGAGCGTGACGGACGCGGTGCTGGTCGCCGGTCTGCGCAAGGGCCGGTCGGAGGCCGAGTCGCTGGTGCGGGCGTTGGGTGTCCTGCACGAGCGCGGGCAGGCCGTCGACTGGACCGCCTACTTCGCCGGTTCGGGTGCCACGAAGACCGCGTTGCCGACGTACGCGTTCCAGCACGAGTGGTTCTGGCTCGGTGCGGAGTCGCGTGACTCGGGATGGGGTTATCGGGTCGAGTGGAAGCCGGTCACCGTCTCCGGGCGGGTCACGGGTCGCTGGCTGGTGGTCGCTGACCAGGACGAGTCGGCGTTGGTCGACGGGCTCGTGGCACGGGGCCTCGACGTGGTCGTGGCCGGTCCGGGTTCGTTGCCGGAAGGCGACTTCGACGGCGTGTTGTCGTTGTGCGCGGATGTGCTCGACACGGTTTCACTGGCGCGTGGTCTCGACGCGAAGTTGTGGTGTGTGACGCGTGGTGCGGTGTCGACCGGTCGCGACGACGTGGTGGTCGTGCCGGAGTTGGCTCAGATCTGGGGCCTCGGCCGGGTGGTCGCGCTGGAGCACTCCGACCGCTGGGGCGGTCTGGTCGACCTGCCGTCCACTGTGGACGAGAAGGTCCTCGACCGGTTCGTCGCCGTCTTGACGGGTGGCGAGGACGAGGTCGCGATCCGGGCTTCCGGTGTGTTCGGCCGCCGCCTCGCACCCGCCCAGGCCGGCGCCGCCGAGTGGTCGCCGCGGGGCACGGTGCTGATCACCGGTGGCACGGGCGCGCTCGGCAGCCGGGTCGCGCGGTGGCTTGCGGGCGCCGGTGCCGAGCACCTGGTGCTGACGTCGCGTCGTGGCATGGATGCCCCTGGCGCTGCTGAACTTGTGGCGGAGCTGGGGATTCCGGTCACGGTGGTGGCGTGTGACGTGGCGGATCGGGACGCGTTGGCGGCCGTGCTGGCGGAGTACCCGCCGGACGCCGTCGTGCACGCGGCGGGCGTGGAGATCTTCTCGCCGTTGGCGGAGCAGGATCTGACCGAGTTCGGGACCGTGCTGGCCGCGAAGGTCGACGGCGCCAGGGTTCTCGACGAGTTGGTCGGCGACGTGGACGCGTTCGTGCTGTTCTCGTCGATCGCGGGTGTGTGGGGTGCGGGTGGCCAGGCTGCCTACGCGGCCGCCAACGCCTACCTGGACGCGTTGGCCGAGTCGCGTCGGGCGCGTGGACTGAGCGCGGTGTCGGTTGCCTGGGGCGCCTGGGCGGACGGTGGCATGGCCACCGAAGGCGGTGCCGAGGAGCACCTCCGGGCGCGCGGTATTCGTTTGATGGCGCCGGATCTGGCACTCGCCGAGTTGCGGCGGGCGGTCGGGTCGAACGCCGGCGCGGTCGTGGTCGCCGACGTGGACTGGGAGAAGTTCGCTCCGCTGTTCACGTCCGTGCGGCCGAGCCCGTTGCTGGCGGATCTTCCTCAGGTGCGTCAGACGCTCTCGTCCGTTCCCGCCGGTAACCCCGATGTCGTCGCGCGGTTGAGGGGGCTGTCCGAGAGCGACCAGCGGCACCTGCTGGTGGAGTTGGTGCGCGAGCAGGTCTCCGCTGTGCTGGGCGCGGACGACGCCGTCGATTCCGGGCGGGCGTTCAGGGACCTCGGGTTCGACTCGCTGACCGCGGTGGAGTTCCGCGGCGCGATCGCCACCGCTACCGGGCTCAAGCTGCCGGCCACGCTGGTGTTCGACTACCCGACGCCGGTCGTGCTCGCCGAGCACCTGCGGTCCGAGCTCGTCGGTGCCCAGCTGGACGTGGTGGTGGAGACGGCCGCGGTCCGGACGGACGAGCCGATCGCGATCGTGGCGATGGCGTGCCGGTTCCCCGGTGGCGTCACTTCTCCCGAACAGTTGTGGGACCTCGTCTTCGACGGTGTCGACACCGTGACCGGGTTCCCGACCGACCGAGGCTGGGACCTGGCGGATCTCTACGACCCGGACCCGGACGCGGTGGGCAAGTCGTACGCCCGCGAGGGTGCCTTCGTCGACGGTGTCGGTGACTTCGACCCGGTGTTCTTCGGGATCTCGCCGCGCGAGGCGCTGGCGATGGATCCGCAGCAGCGGTTGTTGCTGGAGACGTCGTGGGAGGCCTTCGAGCGGGCCGGGATCGACCCGACGTCGTTGCGGGGCGGTCAGGTCGGTGTCTTCGCGGGTACGAACGGCCAGGACTACGGTTCGCAGCTGATGTCGTTGCCGGCCGAGGTCGAGGGTTACTTCGGCACCGGCACCGCGGCGAGTGTGTTCTCCGGTCGCATCTCGTATACCTTCGGGTTCGAGGGCCCGGCGGTCACCGTCGACACCGCGTGCTCGTCCTCGCTGGTCGCTCTGCACCTCGCGGCCCAGGCGCTGCGCACCGGTGAGTGCGACCTGGCGCTGGCCGGTGGTGTGACGATCATGTCGTCGCCTGCCGCGTTCGTGGACTTCTCCCGTCAGCGCGGGCTCGCGCTGGACGGGCGCTGCAAGGCCTTCGCGGCCGGCGCCGATGGCACGTCGTGGGGTGAGGGTGCCGGCATGCTGCTCGTGGAGCGGTTGTCGGACGCCCAGCGCAACGGTCACGAGGTGCTGGCCGTCATCCGGGGCAGCGCCGTGAACCAGGACGGTGCATCGAATGGTTTGACGGCGCCGAACGGTCCGTCGCAGCAGCGGGTGATCCGCAAGGCGCTGGCGAACGCTGGTCTGTCCACTTCGGACGTCGATGTGGTGGAAGCCCACGGCACCGGTACCGCTCTGGGCGACCCGATCGAGGCGCAGGCGTTGCTGGCCACCTACGGTCAGGACCGCGAAACCCCGTTGCTGCTCGGTTCGGTGAAGTCGAACATCGGGCACACGCAGGCCGCCGCCGGTGCGGCCGCGGTGATCAAGGCCGTGCTGGCGATGCGGCACGGTGTGGTGCCGAAGACGTTGCACGTGGACGAGCCGTCGGCGCAGATCGACTGGACGTCCGGTGCGGTCGAGCTTGCTACGGAGACCACGCCGTGGCCCGAGACGGGCCGCGCCCGCCGGGTCGGTGTGTCGTCGTTCGGTTACAGCGGTACCAACGCGCACGCGATCATCGAGCAGGCTCCGGTGGTCGAGGGTGCTGTGGTGGAGCGTGTCTCTCCTGCGGTGGTGCCGGTGGTCTTGTCCGGCAAGACACCCGAGGCGCTGCAGTCCCAGGCGGACAAGTTGCTGGACTACTCCGGTGACCTGGCGGATCTCGGGTTCTCGTCGGTGACGACCCGGGCGGTGCTGGAGCATCGTGCGGTGGTGGTCGCGGCGGACCACGACGAGCTGCGGGCCGGGTTGCGGAACCTGTCTTCGGGGTCTGCGGTCGGTGGCCGGTTGGCGTTCTTGTTCACCGGTCAGGGCAGTCAGCGGGTCGGGATGGGTCGTGAGTTGTACGACGCGTTCCCCGCCTATGCGAAGGCCTTTGACGAGGTCGCGGCGCTGGTTGATGTGCGGGATGAGGAGTTGGACCGCACGGAGTTCACGCAGCCTGCGATCTTCGCGCTCGAGGTGGCGTTGTTCCGGTTGGTCGAGTCGTGGGGTGTGCGGCCGGACTTCCTGGCCGGGCATTCGATCGGTGAGATCGCCGCGGCTCACGTTTCCGGGGTGCTGTCGCTGGAGGACGCTGCGACGTTGATCAGCGCTCGTGCGCGGTTGATGCAGGCGTTGCCCGAGGGTGGGGCGATGGTGGCGTTGCAGGCCACCGAGGACGAGGTTCTGCCGCACCTGACCGAGATGGTGTCGATCGCTGCGATCAACGGGCCGAACTCCGTTGTGGTCGCGGGTGACGAGGCCGCGGTCGAGCAGGTGGTCGCGCAGTTCGCGGACCGGAAGTCGAAGCGGCTCAGCGTGTCGCACGCGTTCCACTCGCCGTTGATGGACCCGATGCTGGACGACTTCCGCGCTGTGGTCTCGGGTCTGAAGTTCAACGAGCCTCAGATTCCGATGCTCGGCGAGGTGTCGGACCCCGAGTACTGGGTGCGGCACGTTCGCGAGGCGGTGCGGTTCGCCGACGCGATCACGACTCTGGAAGGCCGGGGCGTCTCCACGTTCCTGGAGCTGGGTCCGGACGGTGTGCTCGCGGCGATGGGTGCCGAGAGCGTGACGGACGCGGTGCTGGTCGCCGGGTTGCGCAAGGATCGTTCCGAGGTCAGGACTCTGGTCCACGCGGTGGGTGTGGTGCACAGCCGTGGTGTGGCGGTGGACTGGGCCGCGTACTTCGCGGGGTCCGGTGCGCGGCGGGTGGAGCTGCCGACGTACGCGTTCCAGCGCGAGCGGTTCTGGCTGGAGGGCTCCGGCCACGTGGCCGGAGCGAGCTCGGCCGTGCATCCGCTGCTGGACGCGGTGCTGCCGATGCCCGACGGTGGAGTGGTCGGCACCGCGAAGCTGACGCTCGGCACGCACCGCTGGCTGGCCGACCACGTAGTGGCCGGGTCCGTGGTGGTGCCGGGGACCGCGTTGCTGGAGCTGGCGATTCGCACCGGCGACGAGGTCGGGTGCGGGCACGTGGAAGAGCTGCTGTTGCAGCAGCCGCTGGTGTTGACCGAGGCCGGCGCGAGTGTGCGGGTGTCGGTCGGGGAACTGGACGCCGGTCGGCGGTCGGTGTCCGTGCTGACGAACGAGGGTGATGTCTGGACGACCCACGCGGTCGGTGTGCTGACGGAGTCCGAAGCATCGGACTTCGAACTGAGCGAGTGGCCGCCGGTCGGCGCCACCGCGCTGGACGTCACCGATCTCTACGACGGGCTGGCCGAGGGCGGGTTGGCCTACGGGCCGGTGTTCCGCGGCCTGACCGCTGCCTGGAAGTCGGGCGACGACCTGTTCGCCGAGGTCGCGCTGCCCGAGTCGGAACAGCGCCACGCCGCAGGGTTCGGCGTGCATCCGGCCCTGCTCGACTCGGCGCTGCACGCGCTCGGGATCGGGCAGACCGGGACCGGCATGGTGCCGTTCTCGTGGAACGACGTGCACCTGTTCGCGTCGGGTGCCGCTGTGCTGCGGGCGCGGATCTCGCCTCAGGGCAACGGCGTGGTGTCGGTGCTGGCTGCGGACGGGGCCGGTGCCCCGGTGCTGCGCGCCGACTCGCTGACGTTGCGGGAGATCGGCGTGGTCCGCAAGGCCACCGACCCGCTGTACGTGGTCGAGTGGACCGAGCTGCCGGCCGAGGACTTCGAACAGGCTGCCGACGTGCTGGTGGTCCCCGCGGGCGATCTGCACGAGGTGACCGCCGCCGTGCTGGCCGAGCTGCACGCGTTCCTGGAGAGCGACCGCGACCAGCTCGTGGTCGTCACCTCCGGGGCCGTGTCGGTGGCGGGGGAGGACGTGACGTCGCTCGCGCACGCCGCGGTGTCCGGTCTGATCCGCACCGCGCAGTCGGAACACCCGGACCGGTTCCTGCTGGTGGACACCGATGATCCCGCGACCGTCCCGCCGATCAGCGGCGAACTCGAGACGGCGGTGCGGGACGGCCGGGTCTACGTGCCGCGGCTCGTCGCCGTGGCGCCGGCCGCCGAGACCAAGACGCTCGACGGCACCGTGCTGATCACCGGTGGTACCGGTGGGCTGGGTGCGGAACTCGCACGTCACCTCGTGGCCGAGCACGGAGTCCAGCACCTGGTGCTGACCTCTCGCCGTGGTCTGGCCGCGCCGGGTGCGGCCGAGCTGGTCGCCGAGCTGGACGCTCAGGTCGACGTCGTGGCCTGTGACGTGTCCGATCGCGACGCGCTCGCGGCGGTGATCGAAGGCATCGACTCGTTGAGCGGAGTCGTGCACACGGCTGGTGTGCTGGACGACGGTGTGCTGGAGTCGCTGACGCCGGAACGCTTCGCCACGGTGTTCGGTGCGAAGGCCGACGCCGCATGGCACCTGCACGAGCTGACGCGCGATCGGGATCTGGAGATGTTCGTCCTGTTCTCGTCGTCGTCGGGTGTGCTCGGCGCTCCCGGACAGGGCAACTACGCGGCTGCCAACACGTTCCTGGACGGCCTGGCGGCTCATCGCCGGGCGCACGGTCTGGCCGCAGTCTCGATGGCCTGGGGCGTGTGGGAGCAGACGAAGGGCATGGGTGCGGGGCTGTCGGCCGCGGACCTGGCCCGGATTGCACGCGCCGGCATGCCCGCGCTGCCGATCGCGGACGGACTCGCGTTGTTCGACGCCGCTTTGCTCGCGGACGCCGCACTCACGGTGCCGATGAAGCTCGACACCGCCGTGCTGAAGACCAGCGCCGACGTGCCCGCGTTGCTGCGGGGGCTGGTGCGGGTGCCGAAGCGTCGCTCGGCGGCGAAGTCGTCGGCGGAGTCGCGGCAGTGGTCGAAGCAGCTGGTCGGACTGTCCACTGAGGACCAGGACCGTCTGCTGCTCGATCTGGTCCGCACGCAGGTCTCCACCGTGCTTGGTTACCGCGATCAGAACGTGGTTGAGCCGGGGCGCGGCCTCGTCGAGATGGGCCTGGACTCGTTGTCCGCGGTGGAGTTGCGCAACGCACTCGGTGCCGCGACGGGTCTGCGCCTGCCGGCCACGGTGGTGTTCGACTACCCGACCTCGATCGCACTGGCGACGCACTTGCGCACGGAACTCGTGGGCGAGGAAGAGGTTGTCGAGGCGGTCGTGCCCGTGCGGGTCGTGGACAACGATCCGATCGTGATCGTCGGCATGGCCTGCCGCTTCCCCGGTGGCGTCTCGTCGCCGGAGGACCTGTGGCGGCTGGTGGTCGACGGCCAGGACGCGATCAGCGGGTTCCCGACCGGTCGAGGCTGGGACATCGACGGGCTGTACGACCCGGACCCCGGCGCCATCGGCAAGACCTACACCCGCTCCGGCGGCTTCCTGCACGACGCCGACGAGTTCGATCCCGCGTTCTTCGGGATCTCACCGCGGGAAGCCCTCGCGATGGACCCCCAGCAGCGACTGCTGCTGGAAACCTCGTGGGAGACGTTCGAACGCGCGGGCATCGACCCGGCACAGGTGCGGGGCAGCCGGACGGGCGTGTTCGCCGGCCTGATGTACCACGACTACGCGACCGGGCTGGACGTCATTCCGGACGAGGTCGAGGGCTACCTCGGCACCGGCACCTCCGGCAGCGTCGTGTCCGGCCGGATCTCCTACACCTTCGGGCTGGAAGGCCCGGCGGTCACGGTCGACACCGCCTGCTCGTCGTCGCTCGTCGCCCTGCACTGGGCGGTGCAGGCGCTGCGGTCCGGTGAGTGCGACCTCGCGCTGGCCGGTGGTGTGACCGTGATGGCCACGCCGGAGACCTTCGTCGACTTCTCGCGTCAGCGCGGGCTCTCGGCAGACGGCCGGTCCAAGGCCTACGCGGCCGGAGCGGACGGCGTCGGCTGGTCCGAGGGCGTCGGCATGCTCCTGGTGGAACGGCTGTCGGACGCGCGTCGCAACGGGCACGAGGTGCTCGCGGTGGTGCGGGGTTCCGCGATCAACCAGGACGGTGCGTCGAGCACGCTGACCGCGCCGAACGGTCCGTCGCAGCAGCGCGTGATCCGGCAAGCGCTTGCGAACGCCGGTCTGTCCACTTCGGACGTCGACGTGATCGAGGGCCACGGCACCGGCACCCCGCTCGGGGACCCGATCGAGGCGCAGGCACTGCTCGCCACCTACGGCCAGGACCGTGATGAGCCGGTGCTGCTCGGGTCGTTGAAGTCCAACATCGGCCACTCGCAGGCCGCGGCCGGTGTCGGTGGTGTGATCAAGATGGTGATGGCGCTGCAGCACGGCGTCGCGCCGAAGACGCTGCACGCCGAAGAGCCGACCCCGCACGTCGACTGGGCCTCCGGCTCGGTCGAGCTGCTGACCGAGACGCGGGACTGGCCCGCGGTCAGCCGGCCGCGTCGTGCTGCGGTGTCGTCGTTCGGCATCAGCGGCACCAACGCGCACACGATCATCGAGCAGGCTCCCGCAGGGGAACCGGCGAAGGTCGAGCCGAAGCCGTTGCCGCTGGTGCCGGTGGTGCTGTCGGCGAAGACGCCGGAAGCGTTGCGGGAGCAGGCGGACCGCCTGGCCGAGCTGGCGCCGGTGGACCTGACGGACCTCGGCTTCTCGCTGGCGACGTCGCGCGCCCGTTTCGAACACCGGGCCGTGGTGGTCGCCGCTGATCAGGACGACCTGGTCAGGGACCTCGGCACGGTGGAGCCGGCGACGGTCGTGCCGGGTCGCCTCGCGTTCCTGTTCACCGGTCAGGGCAGTCAGCGCGTGGGCATGGGTCGTGAGCTGTACGACGCGTTCCCCGTGTACGCCAAGGCCTTTGACGAGGTCGCGGCGTTGGTGGACGTGCGGGATGAGGAGTTGGACCGCACGGAGTTCACGCAGCCTGCGATCTTCGCGCTTGAGGTGGCGTTGTTCCGGTTGGTGGAGTCGTGGGGTGTTCGCCCGGACTTCCTGGCCGGGCATTCGATCGGTGAGATCGCGGCGGCTCATGTCTCCGGTGTGTTGTCGTTGGAGGATGCGGCGACGTTGATCAGTGCTCGGGCTCGTCTGATGCAGGCGTTGCCCGAGGGTGGGGCGATGGTGGCGTTGCAGGCCACCGAGGACGAGGTCACGCCTCACCTGGGTGACCTGGTCTCGCTCGCGGCGATCAACGGGCCGGACGCGGTGGTGGTCGCCGGTGATGAGGCTGCGGTCGAGCAGGTGGTGGCTCAGTTCGCGGACCGGAAGTCGAAGCGGCTCAGCGTGTCGCACGCGTTCCACTCGCCGCTGATGGATCCGATGCTGGACGACTTCCGTGCCGTGGTCGCGGAACTGACGTTCAACGAGCCGAAGATCGCGATGCTGGGTGAGGTGACGGACCCGGAGTACTGGGTGCGGCACGTGCGCGGCACGGTCCGATTCGCGGACGCGGTCGCGGAACTGACGGAACGCGGCGTGTCGACGTTCCTGGAACTCGGCCCGGACGCGGTGCTGTCGGCCATGGGCGGCGGGCCCGAGTTCGTCCCGGCGTTGCGCAAGGGCCGGGACGAGGCGCGGTCGCTGCTGACCGCGCTCGGCAGGGTGCACGCCCGCGGGGTCGAGGTCGACTGGGCGAAGTTCTTCGCCGGAACGGGTGCGCGGCGGGTCGACCTGCCCACGTACGCGTTCCAGCACGAGCGCTTCTGGCTCGGCGGCGACACCAAGCGTCGCTCGGTGGAGGTCAACAACCGCTACCGGGTGGGCTGGACGCCCGTCGAGACCGGTGCGGCCGCGACCGGCCGCTGGCTCGCTGTCGGCGAGGTGGACGCGGCGGTGCTCGCGGGCCTGACCGCACGGGGCATCGAGATCGCCCCGGTCAGCGCCTCGACCGATCGCACCAGGCTGTCCGAACTGCTGATGAGCGAAGGACCGGTCGACGGGGTGCTGTCGTTCGTCGACGACGCCGCCTCGATGGTCGTGCTGGTGCAGGCACTCGGGGACGCCGTCATCGACGCTCCACTGTGGAGTGTCACGAGCCACGCTGTGGCGGTGGACGACGAAAGCGTCGATCCGGTGGCCGCGGGCCTGTGGGGCCTCGGCCGGGTGGTCGCGCTGGAACACCCCGACCGCTGGGGTGGCCTGATCGACCTTCCGTCCACTGTGGACGAGACGGTGCTGGATTGGTTCGCCGCCGTCCTGACGGGGACCGAGGACCAGGTCGCGATCCGGGTGGCCGGAGTGTTCGGCCGCCGCCTCGCCGCCGCACCCGCGCAGGCTGGTGCGGAAGCCTGGTCGCCGCGCGGCACGGTGCTGATCACCGGTGGCACGGGTGCGCTGGGCGGGCATGTGGCCCGGTGGCTCGCCGGAGCGGGCGCCGAGCACCTGGTGCTCACCTCGCGTCGCGGGCCGGACGCTCCCGGCGCGCTCGACCTGGTCGCGGAGCTCGAAGGACTGGGCGCGAAGGTGACCGTGCTGGCGTGCGACGTCGCGGACCGGTCGTCGGTCGAGTCGCTGGTGGAGCTGTACCCGCCGGACACCGTCGTGCACGCGGCGGGCACCGACCTGTTCTGCCCGATCGAGGAGCACGGCCTGGCCGAGTTCGACGGCGTGCTGGCGGCCAAGATCGACGGCGCACGGCACCTCGACGACCTGCTGGGCGACCGGGAGCTGGACGCGTTCGTGCTGTTCGGATCCATTGCCGGCACGTGGGGCAGTGGTGGGCAGGCCGCGTACTCGGCCGCGAACGCGGCGCTCGACGGACTGGCCGAGTCGAGGCGGTCGCGCGGGCTCACGGCGTTGTCGGTGTCGTGGGGACCGTGGGCGGACGGAGGCATGGCGGACGACGAGGTGGCCGAACACCTGCGCCGCCGCGGCGTGACCGCGATGTCCGCCGACCGCGCGGTGTCCGCGTTGCGCGAGTCGATGGCGCAGCAGGACACCACGATCACCCTGGCCGACGTGGACTGGGCGCTCTTCGCCGCGGTGTTCGAGTCGTCCAGGCCGGCTCCGTTGCTCGCGGAACTGACCGAAGCGGCGGACACGCCCGTCGCGCAGGACAACGGACAGCCGGATCTGGTGCACAGGCTGTCCGCGGTGAGCCCGATGGAACGCGACCGGCTGCTGCTGGACGCGGTCCGGGCGAGGGTCGCCGCGGTGCTCGGTCACAGCGGGATCGAGGCGGTGCAACCGGACCGCCCGTTCGGCGAGCTGGGCTTCGACTCGCTGTCCGCGGTGGAGCTGCGCAACACGCTGGGAGCGGCGACCGGGTTGTCGCTGCCGGCCACGCTGATCTTCGACTACCCGACGTCGACCGCGTTGGTCGGCTACCTCAGCGAGCAGCTGGGGCTGACCGAGCAGGTGGCCACGCCGGTGCTGGACGAGCTGGAGCGGCTGGAGGGCGTCGCCGTGCGGACTGAGCTGGACGACGACGTGCGCGCCAATGTGGTGAAGCGGCTGCAGGCATTGCTGGCCCGGTACACGCCGGCCGACGGTGAGGGCGGCATCAACGACCGGCTCGACACCGCTGACGACGACGAGATCTTCGCCTTCATCGACGAGGAGTTCGGCGTCTGAGAAAGACCGTGTTCTAAGGATTTCCCAACTGTTTCTTTAGGGATTTCCCGCTTCTTTTCGGAACGGGAGCCGTAGGGGACGCGTAGGGGGCCGTCAGGGGTGTTGTCCCTGGCGGCCCCCTCGTTAGTTTTCGGTCCAGAGGTCTGTCGGACTTACCCCGAGACGTGCCGGTTGCCCTGAAGAGGTGGCGTTGAATGTCCAACGAGCAGAAGCTTCGCGACTACCTCAAGCGGGTGACGGCGGACCTGCACAACACACGCCAACGCCTGCAGGTGGCGGAGGCGAAGGGGCACGAGCCCATCGCGATCGTGGCGATGGACTGCCGCTTCGCGGGCGGTGTGTCGTCGCCTGACGAGTTCTGGGACTTCCTCGTCGAGGGACGTGACGCCATCGCGCCGTTCCCGACCGATCGCGGCTGGGACGTCGAATCGCTTTATCACCCGGACCCCGACAACCAGGGCACCACCTATGTCGCCGAAGGCGCATTCGTCGAGGGTGTCGCTGATTTCGATCCGGGGTTCTTCGGCATTTCGCCGCGCGAGGCGCTGGCGATGGATCCGCAGCAACGCCTGCTGCTGGAAACGGCGTGGCACACGTTCGAGCGCGCGGGTGTCGACCCGCAGTCGTTGCGCGGCAGCCGGACCGGTGTGTTCACCTCCACCAACGGCCAGGACTACATCGCGCTGTTCGACGGCGGCGTGCCGGAGGGCCTCGAAGGCCACCTCGGCACCGGCAACGCGGCGAGCATGTTCTCCGGCCGCGTCTCCTACACGTTCGGCTTCGAGGGCCCCGCGGTCACGATCGACACGGCCTGCTCCGGCTCGCTCGTCGCCCTGCACCTCGCGGTGCAGGCGCTGCGCAACGGCGAGTGCGACCTGGCGCTGGCCGGTGGCGTGACGATCATGTCCTCGCCCGGCGCGTTCATCGACTTCTCCCGGGCGCGCGGCCTCGCCGTCGACGGGCGCTGCAAGGCGTTCGCAGCCGGTGCGGACGGCACCGCGTGGGGCGAGGGCGTCGGCATGCTGCTCGTCGAGCGGCTCTCGGACGCCCAGCGCAACGGCCACCAGATCCTCGCCGTCGTGCGCGGCACCGCGGTCAACCAGGACGGCGCGTCGAACGGCCTCACCGCGCCGAACGGCCCGTCGCAGCAGCGCGTCATCAAGGCGGCGCTGGAGGACGCCCGACTGTCCTCTGTGGACGTCGACGTGGTGGAGGCGCACGGCACGGGCACCGCCCTGGGCGACCCGATCGAGGCGCAGGCGCTGCTGGCGGCCTACGGCAAGGACCGCGACCAGCCGATGCTGCTGGGCTCGGTGAAGTCGAACATCGGCCACACGCAGGCCGCCGCCGGTGTCGCCGCCGTGATCAAGTCCGTCCTGGCGCTGCGGCACGGCCTGGTGCCGAAGACGCTGCACGTGGACGAGCCGTCGAAGCAGATCGACTGGAGCGCCGGCTCGATCGAGCTGGCCACCGAGTCCCGGCCGTGGCCGGAGACCGGCCGTGAGCGCCGCATCGGTGTGTCGTCGTTCGGCTACAGCGGCACCAACGCGCACGCGATCATCGAGCAGGCACCGCCTCAGGAAATCGACGAGGAGCCGCGCGCCGAGCTGCCGGTCGTGCCCGTGCTGGTCTCCGGCAAGACCGAGAACGCGGTGCGCGCCAACGCCGCCAAGCTGGCCGAGGTGGTGCGCGCCGGAGCCGGTCTGGCCGACCTCGCGTACTCCACCGCGACCAGCCGGACCCACCACGACCACCGGGCGACGATCGTCGCCGAGGGGGCCGAGGACCTGCTCGCCGCACTGGACGCCCTGGCCACCGACGCTCCTGTGCCCGAGGCGGCCGTCAAGGGCCGGACCGCGATCCTGTTCACCGGGCAGGGCAGCCAGCGGATCGCGATGGGGCAGCAGCTGCACGCCGCGTTCCCGGCGTTCGCCGAGGCGTTCGACGCCGTCCGCGCCCACCTCGACCCGAAGCTCGGCGAGGCACTGTCCACTCCGGACCTGCTGAACCGCACCGAGTTCACCCAGCCCGCGCTGTTCGCGATCGAGGTGGCGCTCTACCGCCTCGTCGAGTCGTGGGGCGTCAAGCCCGACTTCCTGGCCGGCCACTCGATCGGCGAGATCGCCGCCGCGCACGTCGCCGGCGTGCTGTCCCTGGAAGACGCGGCCGCACTGGTCAGCGCGCGGGGCCGGCTCATGCAGGCGCTGCCGGGTACCGGTGCCATGCTCGCGTTGCAGGCCACCGAGGAAGAGGTGCTGCCGCACCTCACCGAGACCGTCTCGATCGCCGCTGTCAACGGCCCGCGCTCGGTCGTCGTCGCGGGCGCCGAGGACGCCGTCGAGCAGATCGCGGCGCAGTTCCCCGACCGCAAGGCCAAGCGGCTCAGCGTCTCGCACGCGTTCCACTCGCCGCAGATGGACGGTATGCTGGCCGACTTCCGCGCCGTGGTGCGGAAGCTGACTTTCACCGCGCCGACGATCTCGATCGTCTCCACGCTGACCGGCGCGCTCGTCACGGCCGAGGAGATCACCTCGCCGGAGTACTGGGTGCGGCACGTGCGCGAGGCCGTCCGGTTCGCCGACGCCGTGCGCGCCCTGGAAACCGAAGGCGTCACGACGTTCCTCGAGCTCGGCCCGGACGGCGTGCTCACCGCGATGGGCGCGGAGAGCGTCCGGGACGCGGTGCTCGTGTCCGCGCTGCGCAAGGACCGCGACGAGGTCCAGAGCATCGTGTCCGCGCTCGGCCGGATCCACGGCCGCGGTGTGCGGGTCGACTGGTCCGCCTACTTCGCCGGTTCCGGTGTGCGAGCGATCTCGCTGCCCACCTACGCGTTCCAGCGCGAGCGGTTCTGGGTCGACGCCACCGGCGCCGTCCACGACGTGACGGCCGCCGGTCTCGGCGCCGCCGACCACCCGCTGCTCGGCGCCGTGCTCTCCACCCCCCACGGCGGAACCCTGTTCACCGCCCGGCTGTCCCGTTCCTCGCACGCCTGGCTCGCCGACCACGTCGTCGCGGGCACCGTGGTCGTGCCGGGCACCGCGATCGTCGAACTCGCCATCCGCGCGGGCGACCAGCTGCACTGCGGCCACCTGGAGGAGCTGCTGCTGCAGGCGCCGCTGGTGCTGCCGGCGAAGGGCGCGGTCACGCTGTGCATCGAGGTCGCCGAGGCGGACGCCTCCGGCCGCCGCACGGTCACCGTCTACACGCGACCGGACGGCGAGGACGACGCCGAGTGGGTCACCCACGCCGTCGGTGTGCTCGCGGAGGACGAGATCGCGGCCGGCTTCGACCTGAGGACGTGGCCGCCTGCCGACGCCCGGGAGATCGAACTCGACGGGGTCTACGACGACCTCGCGGCCGCCGGTCTGGTGTACGGCCCGGTGTTCCGCGGCCTGCGGGCGGCCTGGCGGTCCGGCGACGACGTGTACGCCGAGGTGGCGCTGCCCGAGTCGGAGCAACGGCAGGCGGCCAGGTTCGGCCTGCACCCGGCGTTGCTGGACTCGGTGCTGCACGCCCTCGGCCTGGACGAGTCGGCCAAGGGCCAGGGCGGCTCGCTGCCGTTCTCCTGGAACGGAGTCAGCCTCTTCGCGACCGGCGCCTCGGTGCTGCGCGCACGGATCTCGCCGGTCGGGCAGGGCGACGCGGTCGCGGTCCGGGTCGCCGACGAGACCGGAACGCCGGTCGCCCAGATCGACTCGCTGGTGCTGCGGCCGATCGGTGGCCAGCTCAAGGCCGGGTCCGGACAGCCGGACGCGCTGTTCCGCATCGACTGGAACCCGCTCTCGCTGGAGCGCGAGGGCAGCGCGGCCCAGGTCGTCACGGTGATCGCGCCGGACGGCGAGACCCGCGACGTCGTCAGCCGCGTGCTGGCCGACGTGCAGGCGTTCCTGGCCGAGGACCACGAGTCCGTGCTGGCCGTCGTCACCAGCGGCGGCGCGTCCGTGCTGCCCGGCGAGGACGTCCCGAACCTGGGCCACGCCGCGGTGTCGGGCCTCATCCGGGCCGCGCAGTCCGAGCACGTCGACCGGATCGTGCTGATCGACGCCGACGTGCCGGGTGAGCTCGACGACCTGCTGCCGGCCATCGCCGCCTCGGGGGAGAGCGAGGTCGCCGTCCGCGGCGGCAAGGCGTTCGTGCCGCGACTCGCCCGTGGTTTCGCCGGCTCGGTCACGCCGTTCGCCGGCGACGAGCCGTGGCGACTGGACTTCACCGAGCAGGGCACGTTCGACAACCTCGTCACCATCCCGTGGCCTCAGGCCATGGACGAGCTGGAGCCCAACCAGGTCCGCATCGCCGTGCGCGCCGCGGGCGTCAACTTCCGCGACGTCATGAACACCCTCGGCATGTACCCCGGCGACGCGGGCCTGATGGGCCTCGAGGCCGCCGGTGTCGTGCTCGAGGTCGGGTCCGAAGTGGACGGTCTCGCGCCCGGCGACCGGGTGATGGGCATGATGGACGCCGCCTTCGGCCCGGTCGCGATCGCCGACGAGCGGATGGTCTGCCCGGTCCCCGCCGGCTGGACCTACGCCGAGGCGGCCGGTGTGCCGCTGGTGTTCCTCACCGCGCTGTACGGCCTCGGTGACCTCGCCGGTCTGCGGGCGGGCGAGTCGGTCCTGATCCACGCCGCCGCCGGTGGTGTCGGCATGGCCGCGACGCAGGTCGCCCGCCAGCTCGGCGCCGACGTGTTCGGCACGGCCAGCACCGGCAAGTGGCACATCCTGCGCCAGGCCGGGATTCCGGACGACCACATCGCGTCCTCCCGCACCACGGAGTTCGAGCAGCAGTTCGCCGCCGTCACCGGTGGCCGCGGTGTCGACGTCGTGCTGGACGCGCTGGCGGGTGAGTTCGTCGACGCCTCGCTGCGGCTGACGGGCATGGGTGGCGGCGGCCGATTCGTCGAGATGGGCAAGACCGACGTCCGCGACGCCGCCGAGGTCGCCACCCAGTACCCCGGTGTCGGCTACCAGGCGTTCGACCTGATCGAGGCGGGCCCCGACCGCATCCGCGAGATGCTCTACCAGCTCTACGACTGGTTCAGCGCGGGCGTGCTGCACCCGTCGCCGGTCACGGCGTGGGACCTGCACCGGGCACCGGAGGCGTTCCGGTACCTGGGCCAGGCAAAGAACATCGGCAAGGTCGTGCTCACGATCCCGGCGCCGCTCGACCCCGAGGGCGCGGTGCTGATCACCGGCGGCACGGGTGGTCTGGGCGCCGAACTGGCGCGTCACCTCGTGACCGTGCGCGGAGTCCGGCACCTGGTGCTCACGTCGCGTCGCGGCCTGGACGCGCCGGGCGCGGCCGAGCTGGTCGCGGAACTGGACGCGCGGGTCGACGTCGTCGCCTGCGACGTGTCCGACCGCGACGCGCTTGCCACCGTGATCGCCGGGATCGAGAACCTCACCGGTGTCGTGCACACGGCCGGTGTCCTCGACGACGGCGTGCTGGAATCGCTGACGCCGGAACGCATCGGCACCGTCTTCGGCCCGAAGGCCGACGCCGCGTGGCACCTGCACGAGCTGACCCGTGACCGCGACCTGGCGATGTTCGCCCTGTTCTCGTCCACGGCCGGTGTGCTCGGTTCGCCGGGCCAGGCCAACTACGCGGCCGCCAACACCTACCTGAACGGCCTCGCCGCCCACCGCCGTTCCCTCGGCCTGCCCGCCGTCTCGCTGGTGTGGGGCCTGTGGAGCTCGAACGTGGGCATGGGTTCCGGCTTGACGAAGGCGGATCTCGCTCGGATGGCGCGGGCCGGCATGCCGGCGATGTCGGTCGCCGAGGGCTTCGCGTTGTTCGACTCGGCGCTCGTGCTGGACGAAGCCGTCGCCGTGCCGATGAAGCTCGACCTGGCCGCGTTGCGCGGTGGCGCCGAGGTGCAGCCCGTGCTGCGGGGTCTGGTCCGCACGCAGAACCGGCGCGCCGCGGCGGCCGGGGGCAAGGCCGAGCCGTCGTCGTGGTCGGCCAAGCTCGCCGGCCGCTCCACGGCCGAGCAGGACGAGCTGTTGCTGGAGCTGGTGCGCGGCCAGGTCGCGGTGGTGCTGGGGTTCTCCTCGGCACAGCAGGTGCAGGTGACCCGCGGTCTGGTCGAGATGGGCCTGGACTCGTTGTCCGCGGTCGAGTTGCGCAACACGTTGAGCGTCGCGACGGGCCTGCGGCTGCCGGCCACCGTCGTGTTCGACTACCCGACGCCCCAGGCGCTCGCCGCGCACCTGCGGGGCGAACTGGCCTCGTCGGCCGACGAGGCCCCCGCGCCGCAGGTGGTGGCCGCGACGGTCGGATCGGACGAGCCGATCGCGATCGTGTCGATGGCGTGCCGCTTCCCCGGTGGGGTTCGTTCTCCGGAGGACCTGTGGGAGCTCGTCGCCACGGGCACGGACGCGATCACGCCGTTGCCGGTCGACCGCGGCTGGCTGTTGCAGGACATGGACTTCGACGTCGCGGGTGGTGGTTTCGTCGACCACGCCATGGACTTCGACAGCAGCTTCTTCGGCATCTCGCCGCGTGAGGCGCTGGCGATGGAGCCGCAGCAGCGACTGCTGCTGGAGACGGCGTGGGAGACCTTCGAACGGGCCGGGATCGACCCGGCGTCCGTGCGCGGCAGGCAGGCCGGCGTGTTCGTCGGCGGCAGCGCCACGGACTACGGTTCCCAGGGGCAGGTCGTGCCCGACGAGCTGGCGGGCCTGCTGCTCACCGGCAGCACCCCGAGCGTGATGTCCGGCCGGATCGCCTACACGTTCGGCCTGGAAGGCCCGGCGCTGACGGTCGACACCGCGTGCTCCTCCTCGCTGGTCGCGATTCACCTCGCCGTGCAGGCGCTGCGCCGCGGTGAGTGCGACTTCGCGCTGGCCGGTGGCGTCATGGTGCTCTCGACGCCGGCGCTGTTCGCCGAGTTCGCCAAGCAGAACGGGCTCTCGCCGGACGGTCGTTGCAAGGCCTTCTCGGCCGACGCGGACGGCACCGGCTGGTCCGAGGGCGTCGGCATGCTCCTGGTGGAGCGGTTGTCCGATGCACGCCGCAACGGGCACGAAGTCCTTGCGGTGGTGCGGGGTTCGGCGGTCAACCAGGACGGTGCGTCGAGCACGCTGACGGCGCCGAACGGTCCCTCGCAGCAGCGGGTGATCCGGCAAGCGCTTGCGAACGCCGGTCTGTCCACTTCGGACGTCGACGTCGTCGAGGCGCACGGCACCGGCACGAAGCTCGGTGACCCGATCGAGGCGCAGGCGGTGCTCGCCACCTACGGTCAGGACCGCGAGGAGCCGTTGCTGCTGGGCTCCCTGAAGTCCAACATCGGCCACGCGCAGTCCGCCGCCGGTGTCGGTGGCGTGATCAAGATGGTGATGGCGCTGCGCAACGGCGTCGCGCCCAAGACCTTGCACGCCGACGAGCCCTCCCCGCACGTTGACTGGGAGGCCGGGGCGGTCGAGCTGCTGACCGAGTCGCGGTCGTGGCCGGACCGCGGGCGTCCGCGCCGTGCGGGTGTGTCGTCGTTCGGCATCGGTGGCACCAACGCGCACGTGATCGTCGAGCAGGCTCCGCCCGCCCGGCAGGTGGACGTCGAGCACAAGCCGTTGCCGCTGGTGCCGGTGGTGCTGTCGGCGAAGACGCCGGAAGCGTTGCGGGAACAGGCGGAGCGCCTGGCCGAGCTGGCGCCGGTGGATCTGACGGACCTCGGCTTCTCGCTCGCGACCACGCGCGCCCGGTTCGAGCAACGGGCCGTGGTGGTCGCCGCGGACCAGGACGAGCTGCTTCGGGAACTGGCCGCGGTCCGCCCCGCGACGGTGGCGTCCGGTCGGTTGGCGTTCCTGTTCACCGGTCAGGGCAGCCAGCGGGCCGGGATGGGTCGTGAGCTGTACGACGCGTTCCCCGCCTACGCCAAGGCTTTTGACGAGGTTGCCGCGCTCGTGGACGTGCGCGACGACCAGCTGGACCGCACGGAGTTCACCCAGCCCGCGATCTTCGCACTGGAAGTGGCGCTGTTCCGGCTGGTGGAGTCGCTGGGCGTTCGCCCGGACTTCCTGGCCGGGCATTCGATCGGTGAGATCGCGGCGGCGCACGTCTCCGGCGTGCTCTCGCTGGAAGACGCGGCCACGTTGATCAGTGCCCGTGCGCGGCTGATGCAGGCGCTGCCCGAGGGCGGCGCAATGGTCGCGTTGCAGGCCACCGAAGACGAGGTTCTGCCGCATCTGACCGAGCTGGTGTCGATCGCCGCGATCAACGGGCCGAACGCCGTCGTGGTCGCGGGTGACGAGGCCGCGGTCGAGCAGGTGGTCGCGCGCTTCCCGGACCGGAAGTCCAAGCGGCTCAGCGTGTCTCACGCGTTCCACTCGCCGTTGATGGACCCGATGCTGGACGACTTCCGCGCTGTGGTCACGACACTGACGTTCAACGAGCCCAAGATCGCGATGCTGGGCGACGTGACCGACCCGGAGTACTGGGTGCGGCACGTGCGCGGCACGGTTCGGTTCGCGGACGCGGTGTCGACGCTGGCGGCGCGGAACGTGACGACGTTCCTGGAGCTGGGACCGGACGCGGTGCTGTCGGCGATGGGCAACGGTGACGCGGCGTTCGTGCCGACCCTGCGCAAGGGCCGGCCGGAAGCGCGGGCGTTGCTGCAGGCGCTGGGCAGGGTGCACGCCAGGGGCGTCGAGGTCGACTGGACCGCCTGCTTCGCCGGTTCCGGCGCGCGGCGCGTCGACCTGCCGACGTACCCGTTCCAGCGGGAGCGGTTCTGGCTGGACTTCTCGACCTCCATCGGCGGACTCGACTCGGCCCAGCACCCGTTGCTGGACGCGGTGTTCGCGATGCCCGACGGCGGGGTGCTCGGCACGGCGCGGCTGTCCCTGAACACCCACCGCTGGCTTGCCGACCACGTCGTCGCGGGTGCCGCGGTCGTGCCGGGGACCGCGCTGGCCGAACTGGTGATCCGCACCGGTGACGAGGTCGGCTGCGGGCACGTCGAAGAGCTCTTGTTGCAGCAGCCCCTGGTGCTGACCGCCGCGGGCGTGAAGGTGCGGGTCGTGGTCGGCGAGCTCGACGGAGGCCGGCGGACGGTCACCGTGCTGGCGCAGGACGGCGACGTCTGGACGACGCACGCGATCGGTGTGCTGTCGGACGAGACGGTCGCGGCCGGGTTCGACCTGAGCGCGTGGCCTCCCGCCGGCGCGGAGGAGCTGGACCTGTCGGATCTCTACGACGGCCTGGCCGAGGGCGGTCTGGACTACGGTCCCGTCTTCCGCGGCCTGAAGGCGGCGTGGAAGGCCGGCGACGACCTGTTCGTCGAGGCCGGGCTGCCCGAGTCGGAACACCGTCAGGCGGCGAAGTTCGGCGTCCACCCGGCGTTGCTCGACTCCGTGCTGCACGCGTTGGGGCTGGAGTCGGACAAGGGTCAGGGCGCTTCGCTGCCGTTCTCCTGGAACGGCGTGACCCTGCACGCGACGGGTGCCTCGGTGCTGCGGGCCCGGATCTCCCCGAGCGGGCAGGGCGACGCGGTCTCGGTGAGCGTCGCCGACGGCGCCGGTGTGCCGGTGGCCCGGGTCGACTCGTTGGTGCTGCGGCCGATCGGTGGCCAGCTGGCGAAGCCGGGCGCGGGTCAGCCTGATTCGTTGTTCCGCGTCGAGTGGCTTCCGCTGTCCCTGGACCGCAAGGACGGTGCGCCGCGCGTTGTGACGCTGGTGGTGCCGCAGGGCGAAGTCCGGGACGTCGCGGGCCGCGTGCTGGCCGACGTGCAGGGCTTCCTGGCCGCCGACGAGGAGTCCGTGCTGGTCGTGGTGACCAGCCGGGCGGTGTCGGTGCTGCCCGGTGAGGACGTGAAGTCGCTGGCGCACGCTGCGGTGTCCGGCCTGGTGCGGGCAGCGCAGGCGGAGTACCTCGACCGGATCGTGCTCGTCGACGCCGACGTGCCCCGTGACGTCGAGGGCCTGGCGGCCGCTCTCGTGCTGTCGGGCGAGAGCGAGGTGGCCGTTCGTTCCGGTGCGGCGTTCGTGCCTCGCCTGGCCCGTGGTTTCGCCGGTTCGGTGTCGCCGTTCGCGGGCAAGGGGCCGTGGCGACTGGACTTCACCGAGAAGGGCACCTTCGACAACCTGGTCACCATCCCGTGGCCCACCGCCGAGACGGAGCTCGGGGCCGGTGAGGTCCGGATCGCGGTGCGCGCGGCGGGCGTGAACTTCCGCGACGTGATGAACGTGCTCGGCATGTATCCGGGCGATGCCGGCCTGATGGGTCTCGAAGGCGCGGGCGTCGTGCTGGAAGTGGGTTCCGGGGTCACGGACCTCGTGCCCGGCGACCGGGTGATGGGCATGTTCGCCGCCGCGTTCGCGCCGGTGGCGGTGGCTGACCGCAGGCAGATCTGCCTCATCCCGGACGGCTGGTCGTACACCCAGGCGGCCGGTGTGCCGCTGGTGTACCTGACCGCGTTGTACGCGTTGGACGACCTGGGCGGGTTGCAGGCCGGGGAGAAGATCCTCATCCACGCCGCCGCCGGTGGTGTGGGCATGGCCGCGACGCAGGTGGCCCGGCTGCTCGGTGCGGACGTGTTCGGCACCGCGAGCACCGGCAAGTGGGACGTGCTGCGGGGCGCCGGTCTGGACGACGACCACATCGCGTCGTCGCGCACGACGGACTTCGAGCAGGAGTTCACCGCCGCGACCGACGGCCGTGGTGTGGACGTGGTGCTCAACGCGTTGTCCGGTGAGTTCGTCGACTCCTCGCTTCGCCTGGTCGCACAAGGGGAGGGCGGCCGGTTCCTGGAGATGGGCAAGACCGACGTCCGCGACGCCGACGACGTCGCCGCCGCGCACTCCGGCGTCCGGTACAAGGCGTTCGACCTGATCGAGGCCGGCTTCGACCGCATCGGCGAACTGCTGACGCGTCTGTACGAGTGGTTCAACGCCGGTGAGCTGCGTCCGCTGCCCGTGACGACGTGGGACGTGCACCGCGCGCCCGAGGCGTTCCGGTACCTGGGGCAGGCCAAGAACATCGGCAAGGTCGTGCTGACCGTTCCGGCACCGCTCGATCCCGACGGCACCGTGCTGATCACCGGTGGTACCGGTGGGCTGGGTGCGGAGTTGGCCCGTCATCTGGTCGCCGAGCGCGGTGTGCGGCGTCTGGTGCTGACTTCTCGTCGCGGTCTGGACGCGCCGGGTGCCGCCGAGTTGGTGGCGGAGCTGGATGCCCAGGTCGACGTCGTGGCGTGTGACGTGTCCGATCGCGCGGCTCTGGCCGCTGTCCTTGCGAATGTGGAGGATCTGACTGGTGTTGTGCACACGGCTGGTGTGTTGGATGACGGTGTTCTGGCGTCGTTGACGCCGGAGCGTCTGGACACCGTGTTCGCGCCCAAGGTGGACGCGGCGTGGCACCTGCACGAGCTGACGCGGGATCGTGACCTCGCGATGTTCGCGCTGTTCTCGTCGACGGCCGGCTTGATGGGTTCTCCCGGTCAGGCCAACTACGCGGCCGCGAACACGTACCTGAACGGTCTGGCCGCGCACCGGCGTTTCCTCGGTCTGCCGGGTGTCTCGCTCGCGTGGGGTCTGTGGAACCAGAGCACGGGCATGGGCGCCGGTCTGTCCCGGGTGGACCTGTCGCGGATGACCCGTGCCGGGATGCCCGCGATGTCCGTCGCCGAGGGCTTCGAGTTGTTCGACTCGGCGCTCGTGCTGGACGAACCGGTCTCCGTGCCGATGAAGCTCGACCTCGTCGCGTTGCGGGCGAGCAAGAACGACCTGCACCCGTTGCTGCGCGGCCTGGTCCGCGTGCCCACGCGCCGCAACGCCGCGGGCGTCGCGGCGGGAGCCACGCAGTGGCACCAGAAACTGGGTTCGCTGTCGGTCGCCGAGCAGGACGACCTGCTGCTGGAGCTGGTGCGCGGCCAGGTCGCGGTGGTGCTGGGGTTCTCCTCGGCACAGCAGGTCCAGGTGACCCGCGGTCTGGTCGACATGGGGCTGGACTCGCTGTCGGCAGTGGAGTTGCGCAACACGTTGAGTGCCGCGACCGGTCTGCGGCTGCCGGCGACGGTGGTGTTCGACTACCCGACTCCGCAAGCGCTCGCGGTGCACCTGCGCGGTGAACTGGTGGGCTCGGCCGATGCGCCGGTGCGAGCGGAGGTGACCGCTGCCACCGCCGGGTCGGACGAGCCGATCGCGATCGTGTCGATGGCCTGCCGCTTCCCCGGTGGAGTCCGGTCGCCGGAGGATCTCTGGGAGCTCGTCGCCACGGGCACGGACGCGATCACGCCGTTGCCCGTCGACCGCGGCTGGTTGTTGCAGGAGTTCGACTTCGACGTCGCGGGTGCGGGTTTCGTCGACCACGCCATGGACTTCGACCGCGACTTCTTCGGCATCTCGCCTCGTGAGGCCCTCGCGATGGATCCCCAGCAGCGGTTGCTGCTGGAGACGACGTGGGAGACCTTCGAGCGGGCGGGCATCGACCCGGCTTCGGTGCGGGGCAAGCAGGCCGGCGTCTTCATCGGTGGCAGTTCGACCGACTACGGCTCCGCGGGTCAGGTCGTTCCCGAGGAGCTGGCGGGGCTGGTGCTCACCGGCAGCACGCCGAGCGTGATGTCCGGCCGGATCGCTTACACGTTCGGCCTGGAAGGTCCCGCGCTGACGGTCGACACGGCCTGTTCGTCGTCGTTGGTGGCGATTCACCTCGCCGTGCAGGCGTTGCGTCGTGGTGAGTGCGACTTCGCTTTGGCCGGTGGCGTGATGGTGCTCTCGACGCCGGCGCTGTTCGCCGAGTTCGCGAAGCAGAACGGGCTCTCGCCGGACGGTCGTTGCAAGGCCTTCTCGGCCGACGCGGACGGCACCGGCTGGTCCGAGGGCGTCGGCGTGATCATGGTCGAACGGCTGTCGGACGCGCGTCGCAACGGGCACGAGGTGCTCGCGGTGGTGCGGGGTTCGGCGGTGAACCAGGACGGTGCGTCGAGCACGTTGACGGCGCCGAACGGTCCGTCGCAGCAGCGGGTGATCCGGCAAGCGCTTGCGAACGCCGGTCTGTCCACTTCGGACGTCGATCTGGTCGAGGCGCACGGCACCGGCACGAAGCTGGGCGACCCGATCGAGGCCCAGGCCATCCTCGCCACCTACGGCCAGGACCGCGAGCAGCCGGTGCTGCTGGGCTCGTTGAAGTCCAACATCGGGCACTCGCAGTCGGCCGCCGGTGTCGCCGGTGTGATCAAGATGGTGATGGCGCTGCGGCACGGCGTCGCGCCCAAGACGTTGCACCTTGCTGAGCCGACTCCGCACGTCGACTGGGAGTCCGGCGCGGTCGAGCTGCTGACCGAGGCGCGCGAGTGGCCCGCGGTGAGCAGGCCGCGCCGTGCGGGTGTGTCGTCGTTCGGCATCGGTGGCACCAACGCGCACCTGATCGTCGAGCAGGCCCCCGCCGTCCGGCCGAGCAAGGTCGAGCACAAGCCGCTGCCGCTGGTGCCGGTCGTGCTGTCGGCCAAGTCGCCGGAAGCGTTGCGGGAGCAGGCGGACCGCCTGGCCGCGTCGGCGCCGGTGGACCTGACGGACCTCGGCTTCTCGCTGGCGACGACGCGCGCCCGGTTCGACCACCGGGCCGTCGTGGTCGTCGCCGACCGGGACGACCTGGTCGAGAACCTCGGCGCGGTGGAGCCGGCGACGGTCGTGCCGGGCCGCCTCGCGTTCCTCTTCACGGGGCAGGGCAGCCAGCGGGCCGGCATGGGCCGTGAGCTGTACGAGGCTTTCCCCGTGTACGCCAAGGCCTTTGACGAGGTTGCCGCGCTGGTTGACGTGCGGGACGAGGAACTGGACCGCACGGAGTTCACTCAGCCGGCGATCTTCGCGCTGGAAGTGGCGTTGTACCGGCTGGTCGAGTCGTGGGGTGTCCGTCCGGACTTCCTGGCGGGCCACTCGATCGGTGAGATCGCGGCCGCGCACGTCTCCGGTGTGTTGTCGCTGGAAGACGCGGCCACGTTGATCAGTGCTCGGGCTCGCCTGATGCAGGCGTTGCCCGAGGGCGGCGCGATGGTGGCCCTGCAGGCCACCGAGGCGGAAGTGCTGCCGCTGCTCACGGAGCTGGTGTCGATCGCGGCGGTCAACGGGCCGGACGCGGTCGTGGTCGCCGGTGACGAGGCCGCGGTGGAGCAGGTCGTGGCGCGGTTCCCGGACCGCAAGTCGAAGCGGCTCAGTGTTTCGCACGCGTTCCACTCGCCGTTGATGGACCCGATGCTGGACGACTTCCGCACTGTGGTGTCGAAGCTGACGTTCAACGCACCGGAGATCCCGATGCCGGGCGAGGTCAGCGACCCGGAGCACTGGGTGAGCCACGTCCGGAACACGGTCCGGTTCGCCGACGCCGTGGCGGAGTTGCAGGCCCAGGACGTCACGACGTTCCTGGAGTTGGGCCCGGACGCGGTGCTGTCGGCCATGGCCGGTGGCGGCGCGGAGTTCGTGCCCGCCCTGCGCAAGGGACGACCGGAGGCGCGGTCGCTGCTGACCGCGCTCGGCCGGATCCACGCCCGCGGGGTCGAGGTCGACTGGGCGAAGTTCTTCGCCGGTACCGGTGCGCGGCGGGTGGATCTGCCCACCTACGCGTTCCAGCGCGAGCGGTTGTGGCTGGAGACGGCCTCCACCCGCGGGCAGGACTCGATCGAGGCCCGGTTCTGGGACGCGGTCGAGCGGGAGGACCTGGAGTCGCTCGGTGCCTCACTGAGCGAGGAGGACTCGCAGGCGTTCGACGCGGTGCTGCCGGTGTTGTCCCGCTGGAGGCGGGACAGCCGTGGTGAGTCCACTGTGGAGGGCTGGCGTTACCGGGTCGAGTGGAAGCCGGTGCCCGCGGGCCAGGCCGAGGTTTCCGGTCGTTGGCTCGCCGTCGGCGCCGACCCCGTCGTGGACTCGCTCAGCGCGAGGGGCGTCGAGGTCGTCACCGTCACGGATCTGGCGACGGTGGCCGACCTCGGTGAGTTCGACGGTGTGCTGGCGTTCCCGGCCGATGTCGCCGAGGCGCTCGCCGTGACGCAGGCGCTTGCTGGTGTGGACGCGCCGCTGTGGCTGGTGACGCGGGAAGCCGTGAAGGCCGGCAACGCGGTCGAGCCGGAAGCCGCTCAGATCTGGGGCTTCGGCCGGGTGGCGGCGTTGGAACTCTCCGAGCGCTGGGGCGGTCTGGTCGACCTGCCCGGCACGCTCGACGACCGCGCCCTCGATCGGTTCGCCGCCGTGCTGGCCGGGTCCGAGGACCAGGTCGCCGTGCGCGCCAGTGGCGTCTTCGGCCGCCGGCTGGTGCACGCGCCGATCGCCGGTGGTTCGGCGTGGACGCCGCGGGGCACGGTGCTGATCACCGGTGGCACGGGTGCGCTGGGCGGGCACGTGGCCCGGTGGCTGGCGGGCGCGGGTGCCGAGCACCTGATCCTGACCTCCCGCCGTGGCTCCGACACGCCCGGTGCGGCTGAACTCCAGGTAGAACTGGAAGAACTCGGCGCACGCGTCACGATCGCCGCGTGCGACGCGGCCGACCGCGACGCCGTCGCCGCAGTGGTCGCGGCACACCCGCCCACGGCGGTGTTCCACGCGGCCGGCGTCGACCACACCGAGGCGGTCGAGGGACATGACCCCGAGACGTTCCGGAAGGTGTTGGAGGGCAAGGTTTCCGGCGCGCGGAACCTGGACGAGCTGGTCGGTGACGTCGACGCGTTCGTGCTGTTCTCGTCGATCGCCGGGGTGTGGGGCAGCGGTGGCCAGTCGGCCTACGCGGCCGCGAACGCACACCTGGACGCGCTGGCCGAGTCCCGCCGTGCCCGTGGGCTGACCGCGCTGGCGGTCGCCTGGGGCCCGTGGGCCGACGGCGGCATGGCCGTCGAGGGTGACGCCGCCGAGCAGCTGCGCCTGCGCGGTGTGGTCACGATGGACTCGGCCGCCGCCATGACCGCGCTGCGCCAGGCGATCCGCTCCGGCGACACCACGATCACCGTCGCGGACGTCGACTGGACTCGGTTCGCACCGGTGTTCACCGCCGTCCGGCCGAGCCCGCTGCTGAGCGAACTCCCGGAGGTCGCCGAGCAGACCGTCGCGGTGACCGGGGAGTCGTCACTGGCCCGCCGGATCGCCGAACTGTCCGAGGGCGAGCAGCTGCACACGCTCGTGGAACTCGTGCGCGAGCAGGTCGCGGCCGCACTCGGCCACGGCTCCGCGGACGACGTCCGGCCCGACCGGGCGTTCAAGGACCTGGGCTTCGACTCGCTCACCGCGGTCGAGCTGCGCAACAGTCTCGTCGCCGCAACGGGTCTGGGCCTGTCGGCCACGCTCGTTTTCGACTACCCGAACACGGCCGCTCTCGCCGCGCACCTGCGTGGCGAACTCCTCGGCGCCCGGCCGGCCGAGCTGACGCCGGTCACGACCGCCGTCGCGGACGACCCCATCGCGATCGTCGCGATGTCGTGCCGGTTCGCGGGCGGCGTCTCGTCGCCGGAGGACCTGTGGAGGCTGCTGGTCGACGGTGGCGACGCCGTGACCGGCTTCCCGGCGGACCGGGGCTGGGACCTGGCCGGGCTGTACGACCCGGACCCGGACGCACCCGGCAAGTCCTACGCCCGCGAGGGCGCGTTCCTGCACGCGGCAGGGGAGTTCGACCCCGGCTTCTTCGGGATCTCGCCGCGTGAGGCGCTGGCGATGGACCCGCAGCAGCGACTGCTGCTGGAGACCTCGTGGGAGGCGTTCGAACGGGCCGGGATCGACCCGAACTCGTTGCGGGGTGCCCAGGTCGGTGTCTTCGCGGGCACCAACGGCCAGGACTACGGCGCGCAACTCACGTCGCTGCCGGCCGAGCTGGAGGGCTACTTCGGCACCGGCAACGCGGCCAGCGTGTTCTCCGGCCGCATCTCCTACACGTTCGGCTTCGAGGGACCGGCGGTCACCGTCGACACGGCGTGCTCGTCTTCGTTGGTGGCCCTGCACCTCGCGGCTCAGGCGCTGCGCAACGGCGAGTGCGATCTCGCGTTGGCCGGCGGCGTGACGATCATGTCGACGCCCGCCGCGTTCGTGGACTTCTCCCGTCAGCGCGGACTCGCGGCCGACGGGCGCTGCAAGGCGTTCGCCGCCGGAGCCGACGGCACGGCGTGGGGCGAGGGTGTCGGCATGCTGCTCGTCGAGCGGTTGTCGGACGCCCAGCGCAACGGCCACGAGGTGCTCGCCATCGTCCGCGGCACCGCCGTCAACCAGGACGGTGCCTCCAACGGCCTGACCGCGCCGAACGGACCTTCGCAGCAGCGGGTGATCCGCAGGGCCCTGGCCCGCGCGGGCGTCGCACCGTCCGATGTGGACGTCGTGGAGGCGCACGGCACGGGCACCGCGCTCGGTGACCCGATCGAGGCGCAGGCGCTGCTGGCCACCTACGGCCAGGACCGCCAGGCACCGTTGCTGCTCGGCTCGGTGAAGTCGAACATCGGCCACACGCAGGCCGCGTCCGGTGTCGCCGCCGTGATCAAGGCGGTGCTGGCGATGCGGCACGGTGTGGTGCCGAAGACGTTGCACGTGGACGAGCCGTCGCCGCAGATCGACTGGAGCTCCGGCGCGGTCGAGCTGGCCACCGAGACCACGCCGTGGCCCGAGACGGGCCGCGCCCGCCGGGCCGGTGTGTCGTCGTTCGGCTACAGCGGCACCAACGCCCACGCGATCATCGAGCAGGTACCGGTCACGCCGGTCGCTGAACGTGCCGAAGTCGCCGTGGTGCCGGTCGTGCTGTCCGCCAGGACCCCGGCGGCGTTGCGAGCCCAGGCCACCCGGCTCCAGTCCGTTGTGGACACAGACCTGGCCGGTCTCGGCTTCACCCTCGCCACCGGCAGGGCGAACCTGGAGCACCGCGCGGTGATCATCGCCGGTGACCGGGACGACCTCGACCGCGGCCTGCTCGCGGTGGCCGGCGGCACCGACGCACCCGAGGTGGTGCGCGGCGGCACGGCGAACGGCAGGCTCGCCTTCCTGTTCACCGGCCAGGGCAGCCAGCGGATCGGCATGGGCCGCGAGCTCTACGAGACCCAGCCGGTGTTCGCCGACGCGTTCGACGCCGTCTGCGCCCGGTTCGACCTGCCGCTGCGCGACGTCGTCTTCGGCACCGACGCGGCGGCCCTGAACGAGACCGGCAACACCCAGCCCGCCCTGTTCGCGCTGGAAGTCGCGCTGTTCCGCCTCTACGAGCACTGGGGTGTGCGGCCGGACTTCCTGGCCGGGCACTCGATCGGCGAGCTGGCCGCCGCGCACGTCTCCGGTGTGCTGGCGCTGGACGACGCCGTGACGCTGGTCGCCGCGCGCGGCCGGCTGATGCAGGCACTGCCGACCGGTGGCGCGATGATCGCCTTGCAGGCCACCGAAGCCGAGGTCACGCCGCTGCTGGACGACCGGGTGTCGCTCGCGGCGGTCAACGGGCTGAACTCCGTGGTGGTCGCGGGTGACGAGGACGCCGTCGAGCAGGTCGTCGCGCAGTTCGGCGACCGGAAGTCCAAGCGGCTCAGCGTGTCCCACGCGTTCCACTCGCCGCGGATGGACGCCATGCTCGAGGAGTTCCGGGTCGTGGCCAAGGGACTTGCCTTCGCCGCGCCGCGGATCCCGATCGTCTCGACCCTGACCGGTCAGCTCGCCACCGCGGCCGAGTTGACGTCGGCGGACTACTGGGTCCGCCACGTCCGCGAGGCCGTCCGGTTCGCCGACGCGGTCACGACGCTGGAAAACGCCGGCGTGTCGACGTTCCTGGAGCTGGGGCCGGACGCGGTGCTCACCGCGATGGCCGCGGAGAGCACGCAGGACGCGGTGCTCGTGTCCGCCCTGCGCGCCGACAAGCCCGAGTCCGGTTCGGTCGTCACCGCACTGGCCGGACTGCACGTGCGCGGGGTGCCGGTCGACTGGTCGCCGTTCTTCGCGGGCTCCGGCGCGCGGCGGATCGACCTGCCGACCTACCCGTTCCAGCGCGAGCGGTTCTGGCTGACCTCCGACGAGACGCCGGACACGAACAGCCTGCGGTACCGCGTCGAGTGGACCCCGGTCGCCGCCCACGGCGGGCAGCCTGCCGGACGTTGGCTCGTCGTCGGTGCCGAGGAGACCGAACTGCTGCACGGCCTCATGCATCGCGGCCTCGAGGTCGGCACCATCGCGGCCTCGACCGACCGGGCAGCGCTCACCGAGGCGTTGACCGGTGTCGGAACCGTGGACGGCGTGCTGGCCCTGGCCGGTTCCGCCGCGGAGAACCTCGTGCTGGTGCAGGCACTCGGCGACGCGGGCCTCACCGCGCCGCTGTGGGCGATCACTCGCGGCGCGGTCTCCACCGGCGCCGACGACCCGGTGCGCGACCCGGCCCAGGCCCAGAACTGGGGCCTCGGCGTGGTCGCCGCGCTGGAGCACCCCGACCGCTGGGGTGGCCTGATCGACGTGCCGGCCGAGTGGGACGAGGTCGTGCTCGACCACCTGACCGACGTGCTCGCGGGCACCGAGGACCAGGTCGCGATCCGCGCTGACGGAGTGCTGGCCCGACGGCTGGCGCACGCGCCGGCCGGTCCGGCCACCGGAGGCTGGACGCCGCGCGGCACGGTGCTGGTGACCGGGGGCACCGGGGTGCTCGGCGGGCAGGTCGCCCGCTGGCTCGCCGGAGCGGGTGCCGAACACCTGGTGCTCACCTCGGACCACGACGGCTCGGCCGACGAACTCCTCGCGGACCTGGCCGTGCGGACCACGGTGGTCCGGTGCGACGTGACCGACCGGGAGCAGCTCGCCGCACTGGTCGGCGAGCACACGCCGGACGCCGTCATGCACGCGGTCGAGGTCACCCAGTCGACGTCGTTGGGGGAGCAGGACTTCGCCGAGTTCTCCGCGGTCCTCTCCGCGAAGATCCTCGGTGCCGCCCACCTCGACGACCTGCTGGGGGAGACGCCGCTCGACGCGTTCGTGGTGTTCTCCTCGACCGCCGGTGTCTGGGGCGCCGCGAACCAGGCGGCCTACGCCGCGGGCAGCGCGTTCCTCGACGCACTGGTGGACCGGCGCCGGGCCAACGGCCTTGCCGGAGCATCGGTCGCCTGGGGCCCGTGGGCCGGCGGCGACCAGGACGAACTGCTGCGCCGCAGCGGACTTCCGGCCATGGCACCGGACCGTGCCATCGCCGCGCTGCGGCAGGCCGTCGAGTCCGGGGACGATGCGATCACCCTGGCCGACGTCGAGTGGGCCCGGTTCGCGCCGATCTTCACCGCCGGGCGGCCGAGCCCGCTGATCGCGGACCTGCCCGAGGTGCGGCGTGCGAGCGACGAGGCGTCCGACGTGGACACCGGTGCCGCGTTCCGGGCGAAGCTGACAGCCCTGCCCGCGGACGACCGCGACCGGCTGCTGCTCGACCTGGTGCGCGACGAGGCGGCCGCGGTGCTCGGTCACCAGTCCGCCGGTGCCGTCGAGGCCGACCGCGCGTTCCGCGAGCTCGGGTTCTCCTCGATCACCGCGGTCGAACTGCGCAACCGCCTCAACACCCTGACCGGGCTGCGGCTCCCCGCGACCCTGGTCTTCGACTACCCGACCCCGCTCGTCCTGGTCGACCTCCTGCGCACCGAGCTGATCGGTGACACCGCGGAGGCCGAGGTGCGCCAGGCGCTCACAGGCCTCTCGCTGGAGAAGTTGCGCGAGGCGGGCCTGCTGGACGCGCTGCTGCGGCTCGCGAACGGCGAAGCGGAACCGGTCGACGACGAAGGGGACTCGATCGACGACATGGACATCGACAACCTCGTCGAGATGGCCCTCGACACCAAGAACTCCTGATCAGCCCGAAGTGCGGAGCGAAAAGATGACCACCTCGTCCAACGATAAGGTCGTTGCGGCACTGCGGGCGTCTCTGAAGGAGACCGAGCGCCTGCGCAAGCAGAACCAGCAACTCGCGGCCGCGGCCCGCGAACCCATCGCGATCGTGTCGATGAGCTGCCGGTACCCCGGCGGCGTCAGCTCGCCGGAAGACCTGTGGCACCTGGTGTCCACCGGTGGCGACGCCATCTCGGCGTTGCCCGCCGACCGAGGCTGGCTCGACGACGACCTGACGTTCGGCGTCAGCGGCGGCGGGTTCCTGCACGACGCCGCCGAGTTCGACCCGGCCTTCTTCGGCATCTCGCCGCGCGAGGCCCTGGCCATGGACCCCCAGCAGCGCCTGCTGCTGGAGACCTCGTGGGAGGCCGTGGAACGGGCGGGCATCGACCCGAGGTCGTTGCGCGGCAGCCACACCGGTGTGTTCGTCGGCGGCAGCGCCACCGGCTACGGCACCGGCCTCGAGGAGGTGCCCGAAGGCCTCGAAGGCCACCTGCTGACCGGCAGCACGCCCAGCGTGATGTCCGGCCGGGTCGCCTACACGCTCGGCTTCGAGGGCCCCGCGGTCACCATCGACACGGCGTGCTCCTCCTCGCTGGTCGCCATCCACCTCGCGGCGCAGGCGCTGCGCAACGGCGAGTGCTCGCTGGCGCTCGCCGGTGGCGTCATGGTCATGGCGAACCCCTCGGTGTTCGCCGAGTTCGACAAGCAGGGCGGCCTGTCGGGAGACGGGCGCTGCAAGGCGTTCTCCGCCTCCGCCGACGGCACCGGCTGGTCCGAGGGCGCCGGCGTCCTGTTGCTGGAGAGGCTTTCCGACGCCCAGCGCAACGGTCACCAGATCCTCGCCGTGGTGCGCGGATCCGCGATCAACCAGGACGGCGCGTCCAACGGTCTCACCGCCCCGAACGGCCCGGCGCAGCAGCGGGTCATCCGCCAGGCGCTCTCCGGTGCGAAGCTCACGCCGTCCGAGGTGGACGTCGTCGAGGCGCACGGCACCGGCACCCGGCTCGGTGACCCGATCGAGGCGCAGGCGATCCTCTCGACCTACGGCCAGGACCGAGAACGCCCGTTGCTGCTGGGCTCGCTGAAGTCCAACATCGGCCACTCGCAGGCCGCCGCCGGTGTCGGTGGCGTGATCAAGATGGTCATGGCCATCCGGCACGGCATCGCCCCGCGCACGTTGCACGTCACCGAGCCGACCCCGCAGGTCGACTGGGAGGCGGGTGACGTCGAACTGCTCGTGCGGGAACAGGCCTGGCCCGAGACCGGCCGGCCGCGCCGTGGCGCCGTGTCCTCGTTCGGGGTCAGCGGCACCAACGCGCACACGATCATCGAGCAGGCCCCCGAGTCCGAAGAGGACACTCGCGAGTCGCCGCGGAACGTCGGCGTGCTGCCGTGGGTGCTGTCCGCGCGCACCGCGGAGGCGTTGCGCGCCCAGGCCGCCGGGCTGCAGAGCGTCGGCGGCGACCCGGTGGACGTCGGTTTCTCGCTGGCCACCACCCGCACGCCGTTCGAGCACCGCGCCGTCGTCCTCGGTGACGTCGAGACCGGTGTCGCCGCATTGGCCGGTGGAGAGCGCGCCGAGCACGTCGTGTCCGGCCGGACGGTCGAGGGCCGCACGGCCTTCCTGTTCACCGGTCAGGGCAGCCAGCGCGCCGGCATGGGTCGTGAGCTGTACTACGCGTTCCCGTTGTACGCCAAGGCGTTTGACGAGGTTGCCGCGTTGGTTGACGTGCGGGACGAGGAACTGGACCGCACGGAGTTCACGCAGCCTGCGATCTTCGCGCTGGAAGTGGCTCTGTACCGGCTGGTCGAGTCGTGGGGTGTCCGTCCGGACTTCCTGGCGGGCCACTCGATCGGCGAGATCGCCGCAGCCCACGTGGCCGGTGTGTTGTCGCTGGAAGACGCGGCGACGTTGATCAGTGCTCGGGCTCGTCTGATGCAGGCGCTGCCCGAGGGTGGCGCGATGGTGGCTTTGCAGGCCACCGAAGAAGAGGTCACGCCTCACCTCACCGAGCTGGTGTCGATCGCCGCGATCAACGGCCCGCAGTCGGTCGTGGTCGCGGGTGACGAGGCCGCGGTCGAGCAGGTTGTCGCGCAGTTCGCGGACCGGAAGTCGAAGCGCCTCAGCGTGTCGCATGCTTTCCACTCGCCGTTGATGGACCCGATGCTGGACGACTTCCGCGCTGTGGTGTCGAAGCTGACGTTCAGCGCGCCGAAGATCGCAATGCTCGGTGACGTGACGAACCCCGAGTACTGGGTGCGCCACGTGCGGGATGCGGTGCGGTTCGCCGATGCCGTGACCTCCCTGGAGGCCCAGGGCGTGCGGACGTTCCTGGAGATCGGCCCTGACGGCGTGCTGACCGCGATGGGCCAGGAGTCCGTCACCGAGGCCGTGCTGGTGGCGGGGCAGCGCAAGGGTCGTGACGAGGTCGCCACGATCGTCCGCGCGGTCGCCGAGCTGCACGTGCGCGGGGTGAAGGTCGACTGGTCGGCGTTCTTCGTGCACGCGCGGCCGGTGGCCCTGCCGACCTACCCGTTCCAGCGCGAGCACTTCTGGCTAGAGGTGGGCTCGTCGAGCGCGGCCGCCACCGGTGGTGGCGAGGACTCCGAGTTCTGGGCCGCGGTGGAGAGCGGCGACCTGGAGTCGCTGGGCGACTCGCTGTCGCTCGGGCAGGACGCGCTGGAGGCGCTCGCCGAGTGGCGGCGCAAGAGCAGGACGAGCAACAAGGTGGACGCGTGGCGCTACCGCGTCTCGTGGCTGCCGCTGACGAACCTCGGCGCCGCCACGGCGTCGGGACGATGGCTGGTGCTCGGCACCGGCCACGACGAGATCGCCGCCGGCCTGACCGAGCGCGGCGTCGAGGTCGTTCGGGTCGCCTACGACGCCGACCGGGAGACCCTCGCCGCGACGCTGCGGGACGTCGGCGCGGTCGACGGGGTGCTGTCGCTGGTGGCCCTGACGGAGCCCGCGACCTCGACGCTCGTCGTGGTGCAGGCCCTGGGCGACGCGGAGATCACGGCCCCGCTGTGGGTCACGACCCGCGGCGCGGTGTCGACCGGCCGGTCCGACGGCGTGGTCGACCCGGCGCAGACCCAGGTGTGGGGCATCGGCTACGTGGTGGGTCTGGAGCACGCCGACCGCTGGGGCGGCGTCGTGGACCTGCCGGAGGTGCTGGACAAGCGGGCGCTGGACCGCTTCGCGGCCGTGCTGGCCGGAACCGAGGACCAGGTCGCCGTGCGCGGTTCCGGTGTCTTCGGCCGCAGGCTCGGTCACGCCCCGCTGACTTCGGAGGGATCGGAATGGACGCCGAACGGCACGACCATCGTCACTGGTGGTACCGGGTCACTGGGTGGGCGTGTAGCTCGCTGGCTTGCTGGTTCTGGCTGTGACCATCTAGTCCTGACCTCCCGTCGAGGTCCGGACGCGCCCGGCGCGGCCGAACTCCAGGCGGAGCTGGAAGAACTCGGCGCTCGGGTCTCGATCGTCGCGTGCGACGTGGCGGACCGCGACGCGGTCGCCGCCCTGCTCGCCGAGTACCCGCCGGACGCCGTGGTGCACGCGGCGGGCGCCGACTACCTGATGGCGATCGAGGACCACGGCCTCGCCGAGTTCGACGAGGTGTTGCGCGGCAAGGTTTCCGGCGCCGTCCACCTGGACGAGCTGCTCGGCGACGTGAGCGCGTTCGTGGTGTTCTCGTCGATCGCCGGTACCTGGGGTTCCGGCGGACAGGCCGCGTACTCGGCGGCCAGCGCGTTCCTCGACGGTCTGGCCGAGTCGCGCCGGGCCCGCGGCCTGGTCGCGACGTCGGTGTCGTGGGGCCCGTGGGCCGAGAGCGGCATGGCGACGGTCGGCGACACCGAGGAGCACCTGCGCAAGCGCGGTCTCACCTCGATGGCGCCGGAACTCGCGATCACCGCGCTGGAACGGGCGATCCGCTCCGGCGAAACGGCCGTGACCGTGGTCGACATGGACTGGGCGAAGTTCACGCCCGCGTTCACGATGGCCCGCCCGAGCCCGTTGATCGGTGATCTCCCCGAGGTCCGCGCGGCGCTCGAAGCCGACGCGCCCGCGCCTGCCACCGGCGATTCCGAGCTGGTGCGCAAGCTGGCCGGGCTCACCGAGTCCGAGCAGCGCGACGCCGTGGTCGAGCTGGTCCGCACGCACACCGCGGCCGTGCTGGCGTACTCGTCGGCCGACGCGATCGAGACCGGGCGCGCGTTCCGCGAACTGGGCTTCGACTCGCTCACCGCGGTCGACCTGCGCAACCGGCTCACCGCCGACACCGGTCTGCGGCTGCCCGCGACGCTGGTGTTCGACTACCCGAACGCCGCCGTGCTGGCCGCGTTCCTGCACGCCGAACTCGTTGGCGCGCAGACCGAAACCGAGGCCACCACGGTCTCCTCGCACGACGGCGAGCCCATCGCCATCGTCGCGATGAGCTGCCGCTACGCCGGTGATGTCATGTCGCCGGAGGACCTGTGGAAGCTCGTCGCCACCGGCACCGACGCGGTCTCCGGCATGCCGACCGACCGCGGCTGGGACCTGGAGGCGTTGTACGACCCCGATCCCACTCGCCAGGGCACCTCCTACGCCCGCGAGGGCGGCTTCCTGCACGACGCGCCGATGTTCGACCCCACGTTCTTCGGGATCTCGCCGCGCGAGGCGACCGCGATGGACCCGCAGCAGCGACTGCTGCTGGAGACCTCGTGGGAAGCCTTCGAACGCGCCGGGATCGACCCGAACTCGTTGCGCGGCAGCCGGACCGGTGTGTTCGCCGGTACCAACAACCACGACTACCTCCAGCTGCTGGAGGAGGTGCCGGACGGCCTCGAAGGCCACCTCGGCACCGGCAACGCGGCCAGCATCGTGTCCGGTCGCGTGTCCTACACGTTCGGCCTCGAAGGGCCGGCCGTCACGGTCGACACCGCGTGCTCCTCGTCGTTGGTGGCGCTGCACCTCGCCGTGCAGGCGTTGCGCGCCGGTGACTGCGACCTGGCGCTCGCCGGTGGTGTCACGGTGATGGCGACGCCCGGCACGTTCATCGACTTCTCCCGCCAGCGCGGCCTCGCGGTCGACGGGCGCTGCAAGGCGTTCGCCGACGCGGCCGACGGCACCGGCTGGGGCGAGGGCGTCGGCATGCTGCTCGTCGAGCGGCTGTCCGACGCGCAGCGCAACGGCCACCAGGTGCTGGCGGTCGTCCGCGGCACCGCGGTCAACCAGGACGGCGCGTCCAACGGGCTCACCGCGCCGAACGGCCCGTCCCAGCAGCGGGTCATCCGGCACGCGCTCGGCAACGCCGGCCTCGCACCGTCCGAAGTGGACGTCGTCGAGGCGCACGGCACGGGTACCGCTCTGGGTGACCCGATCGAGGCGCAGGCGATCCTGTCGACCTACGGCCAGGACCGCGAACGCCCGCTGCTGCTCGGTTCGCTGAAGTCCAACATCGGCCACACGCAGTCGGCGTCCGGCGTCGGCGGCGTGATCAAGATGGTCATGGCGATGCAGCACGGCCTGGTGCCGCAGACGCTGCACGTCGACGAGCCGTCGGCGCAGGTCGACTGGTCGGCCGGTGCGGTCGAACTGGTGACCTCGCCCGTCGAGTGGCCTGCGACCGGGCGTCCGCGCCGGGCCGCCGTGTCGTCGTTCGGGTTCAGCGGCACCAACGCGCACGCCGTGATCGAGCAGGCGCCCGCGGTCGAGGTCTCGCAGGTCGAGCGCACGCCGCTGCCCGCCGTGCCGGTCGTGCTGTCCGGCCGGACCGCCGCCGCACTGCGGGCGCAGGCCGCCCGGCTCCAGTCCGGTGTGGACGGTGCCGACCTGACCGACCTCGCCTTCTCGCTCGCCACCTCCCGCGCTCAGCTGGAGCACCGCGCGACCGTGGTCGCCCGCGACCACTCCGAGCTGCTCGCCGGTCTGGCCGACGTGGCCGCCGGTCGCGGTGAGCGCGGCATGCCGGGTGAGGGCCGCACGGCCTTCCTCTTCACCGGGCAGGGCAGCCAGCGCCTCGGCATGGGTCGCGAGCTCTACGAAGCCTTCCCGGCGTTCGCGGACGCGTTCGACGCCGTTTGCGCTCAGCTCGACGGTCTGCTGGACCGCCCGTTGCGCGAGGTCGTGTTCGGTGACGCCGAAGCGCTCGACCAGACCGGCTACACGCAGCCCGCGATCTTCGCGATCGAGGTCGCGTTGTTCCGGACCTTGCAGGCGTGGGGCATCAAGCCGGACTTCCTGGCCGGGCACTCGATCGGTGAGATCGCCGCGGCTCACGTGGCCGGGGTGCTGTCGCTGGAAGACGCTGCCAAGCTGGTTGCCGCGCGTGGCCGTCTGATGCAGGCGCTGCCGACTGGCGGCGCGATGGTGGCTTTGCAGGCCACCGAGGACGAGGTCACGCCTCATCTCAATGACCTGGTGTCGCTGGCCGCGATCAACGGGCCCTCGTCCGTGGTCGTCGCTGGTGACGAAGAGGCTGTGCAGCAGGTTGTCGCGCAGTTCGCGGACCGGAAGTCCAAGCGGCTCAGCGTGTCGCATGCGTTCCATTCGCCGTTGATGGAGCCGATGCTCGACGACTTCCGGGCCGTGGTCTCGAAGCTGACGTTCAGCGCGCCGAGGATCGCGATGCTCGGTGACGTGACGGACCCGGAGTACTGGGTGAGCCACGTCCGCGGCACGGTCCGGTTCGCCGAGGCCGTCACCACCCTGGAGGGTCGGGGCGTCCGGACCTTCGTGGAGCTGGGCCCGGACGGCGTGCTCACCGCGATGGGTGCCGAGAGCGTCACGGACGCGGTGCTGGTCAGCGCGCTGCGCAAGGACCGCGACGAGGTGCCGACGATCCTGCGGGCCCTCGGCGTCCTGCACAACCGCGGTGTCGCGGTCGACTGGGCGGCGTTCTACGAGGGCACCGGCGCGCAGCGCGTCGACCTGCCCACCTACGCGTTCCAGCGCGAACGCTTCTGGTTCGACGTCACGCCCGCGAAGGCCAAGGACACCTCGGCCTACCGCGTCGCGTGGCAGCAGGCCGTCAATCCCGGCACCGCCATGGCCTACGGCCGCTGGCTCGTCGTCGGGGACGCGGAGATCGCGACCGGACTCGCCGACCGAGGCGTCCACGTCGTTGCGATCGACGACGTGGCTGACCTGCCGAACGAGGAGTTCGACGGTGTCCTCTCGGCGGCGGGCGTCGAGTCGGCGCTGCTGCTGGTGCAGCGCACGACCGCACCGCTGTGGTGCGTCACCCGCGGCGCGGAGTCCACTCCGGACGCCGCGCAGGTCTGGGGCTTCGGCCGGGTCGCCGCGCTGGAGCACCCCGACCGCTGGGGTGGCCTGATCGACCTGCCCGACCTGCCCGACGTGCTCGACGGCCCGGCGCTCGATCGGCTCGCCACCGTGCTCACCGGCGCCGAAGACCAGGTTTCCATCCGTGACAACGGGATCTACGTCCGTCGTCTCAAGCACGCTTCCGTCGAGGCCGGCACGTGGGCGCCGCGCGGCACCGTGCTCGTCACCGGTGGCACCGGCACGCTCGGCGGGCACGTCGCCCGCTGGCTCGCCGCCGAGGGCGCCGAACACCTCGTGCTGACGTCACGTCGTGGCGAGGACGCGCCCGGTGCGGCCGCTCTCCAGGCCGAGCTCGGCGACCGGGTCACCATCGTCGCGTGCGACGTGACCGACCGGGCCGCGATGTCCGCGCTGGTCGAGGAGTTCGCGCCGAACTCCGTGCTGCACCTGGCCGGCATCGGCCAGGACAGCGCGCTCGCCGACACCGACGCCGCGCTGCTCGACGAGGTCCGCTCGGCCCGCGTCGAGGGCGCCAGGCTGCTGGACGAGCTGGTCGGCGACGTGGACGCGTTCGTGCTGTTCTCGTCGACCTCCGGCGTGTGGGGTGCGGGCCGCCAGTGCGGTTACGCGGCCGGTGACGCGTTCCTGGACGCGCTGGCCGAGTCCCGCCGCGCCCGTGGCCTCGCCGCCCTGTCGATCTCGTGGGGCCCCTGGGCCACCTCGAACGTCGAGTGGGCGGACCTGTTGCGGCGTCAGGGTGTCATGCCCCTGGCCCCCAAGACGGCCCTCACCGCGTTGCGCAACGCCCTGGCCTGGAAGCTGACCTCGCTCGTCGTGGCGGACGTCGACTGGGCGCGGTTCGCCCCGGCGTTCACCGCGACCCGGCCGAGCCCGCTGCTCGGCGACCTGCCCGAGGTCGTGGCCGCGCTCAAGCCCGCGACCGAGGACGACGCGGCGGCGTCCGAACTGGTCGTGCGCCTGCGCGGACTCTCTGCGGCCGAACAGGAATCGACCCTGGTCGACCTGGTGCTCACCGAGGTCGCCGCCGTGCTCGGCTACGCGTCCGCGGACTCGATCGAACCCGGTCTCGCCTTCCGCGACCTGGGCTTCGACTCGCTGACCGCCGTCGAACTGCGCACCAGGCTGGCCGAGGCCACCGGACTCCGGCTGCCCGCCACCCTCGTGTTCGACTACCCCAACCTGGCCACGCTGGCCACGCACCTGCGCGACGAGCTCCTCGGCACCGAGGCCGACGGCGCGATCGTCGCCGCGCAGGGCTTGCTGTCCGACGAGCCGATCGCCATCGTGGGCATGGGCTGCCGCCTGCCCGGTGACGTCTGGACGCCGGAAGACCTGTGGCGCCTGGTGTCCACCGGCAGCGACGCCGTCGGCGGCTGGCCCACGGACCGAGGCTGGGACCTCGAGAACCTGTACGACCCGGACCCCGACCACGAGGGCACCTCGTACGCCCGCGAAGGCGGGTTCCTCTACCAGGCCGGTGAGTTCGACGCCGGCTTCTTCGGGATCAACCCGCGTGAAGCGCTGGCGATGGACCCGCAGCAGCGCATGCTGCTGGAGACGTCGTGGGAGGCCGTCGAGCGGGCCGGCATCGACCCGGAATCGTTGCGTGGCAGCCGGACCGGTGTGTTCACCGGTACGAACGGGCAGGACTACGCGGCGGCGACCTTTGAGCTGCCGCCGGGCATCGAGGGTTACCTCGGTACGGGTGTCGCGGCCAGTGTCGTGTCGGGCCGCATCTCTTACGCGCTTGGCCTGGAAGGTCCGGCGGTCACGGTCGACACCGCGTGCTCGGCGTCGTTGGTGGCGATTCACCTTGCGGTGCAGGCACTGCGGGCCGGTGAGTGTGATCTGGCGCTGGCCGGTGGTGCGTCGATGATGTCGACGCCGGGCGCGTTCATCGACTTCTCCCGTCAGCGCGGTCTCGCGGTCGACGGTCGCTGCAAGTCCTTCGCGGCCGCCGCCGACGGCACCGGCTGGGGCGAGGGCGTCGGCATCCTGCTCGTCGAGCGGCTGTCGGACGCGCAGGCCAACGGGCACCAGGTGCTCGCGGTCATCCGCGGCTCCGCCGTGAACCAGGACGGCGCGTCCAACGGCCTCACCGCGCCCAACGGCCCGTCGCAGCAGCGAGTCATCCGCCAGGCGCTGGCCAACGCCGGTCTGTCCACTTCGGACGTCGACCTGGTCGAGGCGCACGGCACCGGCACCAAGCTCGGTGACCCGATCGAGGCGCAGGCGCTGCTCTCGACCTACGGCCGGGACCGTGACGTCCCGTTGTACCTGGGTTCGCTGAAGTCCAACATCGGTCACACGCAGGCCGCCGCCGGTGTCTCCGGTGTCATCAAGATGGTGATGGCGCTGCGGAACGGCGTGCTGCCGAAGACACTGCACGTCGACGAGCCGTCGCCGCACATCGACTGGACCTCCGGCTCGGTGGAGCTGCTGACGGAGAACCAGGACTGGCCGGAGACCGGCCGTCCGCGCCGCGCGGCCGTCTCGGCGTTCGGCATGAGCGGCACCAACGCCCACCTGATCGTCGAGCAGGCCCCGCCGGTGCAGACCGCGACCGTCGAGGCGACCCGGACCGTGCCGATGGTTCCGGTCGTGCTGTCGGCGAAGTCCGCCGAGGCGCTGAAGGGCCAGGCGGCGGCGCTGCTCGCGGGCGTGGACGAGGCGTGGTCGCTGACCGACGTCGCGCACTCCGCCCTGCTGCGCACCCCGATGCCGCACCGGGCGGCCGTAGTCGCCGCCGACCACGACGACCTGGTCCGCGGCCTCACCGCCGTCGCCGCCGGGCACGGGCTCGGCACGACGGCCGACGGCAAGCTGGCCTTCCTCTTCACCGGGCAGGGCAGCCAGCGGGTCGGCATGGGTCGCGAGCTGTACGACGCGTTCCCCGTGTATGCCAAGGCTTTTGACGAGGTCGCGGCGTTGGTTGACGTGCGGGACGAGGAACTGGACCGCACGGAGTTCACCCAGCCCGCGATCTTCGCACTCGAGGTCGCGCTCTACCGCCTGGTCGAGTCGTGGGGTGTCCGTCCGGACTACCTTGCGGGCCACTCGATCGGTGAGATCGCGGCCGCGCACGTCTCCGGTGTGCTGTCGCTCGAAGACGCTGCCACGTTGATCAGTGCTCGGGCCCGCCTGATGCAGGCACTGCCCGAGGGCGGCGCGATGATCGCGTTGCAGGCCAACGAGGCCGAGGTCACGCCACACCTGGGTGACCTGGTCTCGCTCGCGGCCGTCAACGGGCCCGACGCCGTGGTCGTCGCCGGTGAGGAAGCCGCCGTCGAGCAGGTCGTCGCGCAGTTCGCGGACCGCAAGTCCAAGCGACTGGCCGTCTCGCACGCGTTCCACTCGCCGTTGATGGACCCGATGCTCGACGACTTCCGGGCCGTGGTCTCGGAGTTGACGTTCAACGAGCCCAAGATCGCGATGCTGGGCGAGGTGACGGACCCGGAGTACTGGGTGAGCCACGTCCGCAACGCCGTCCGGTTCGCCGACGCCGTGCAGACCCTCGCCGACGAGGGGGTGCGAACGTTCCTCGAACTGGGCCCGGACGCCGTGCTGGCCGCGATGGCCGAGGTGCCGGTGATCCCTGCCCTGCGCAAGGACCGGTCCGAGGTCCTCGGCGTCACCACCGCGCTCGGCGCCCTGCACACCGCCGGTGTGCGGGTCGACTGGGACGCGTTCTTCGCCGGTACCGGCGCCCGCCGCGTCGACCTGCCGACCTACGCGTTCCAGCGGCAGAAGTTCTGGCTGGAGTCGACCGGGTTCCCCGCCCTCGAAGGCGGTGCGGACTCCGCCGAGCTCAAGTTCTGGGAGGCCGTCGAACGGGAGGACTTCAGCCTGGTCGGCAGCACCCTCGCGCTGGACGAGGACGAGCTGGGCGTGGTCCTGCCCGCGCTGTCGTCCTGGCGCAAGGCCCGCCGGGCCAACAACAAGATCGACAGCTGGCGTTACCGCGCCTCCTGGCTGCCGCTGACCGACCTGGGCGCGTCGACGTTGACGGGCCGCTGGGCGGTCGTGGTGCCGGAAGGCTTTGCGGCAGAGGAGATCACCGCCGGGCTGGCGGCTCGCGGTGCTGAGGTCGTCACGGTCGCGAGCGCCGACCGCGCCACGCTGAACGCGGCGTTCGCCGAACTCGGCCAGTTCGAAGGCGTGCTGGCGCTCACCGGGCTCACCGCGTCCGTCGAGGTCGTGCAGGCGCTCGGCGACGCGGGTGTCGCGGCGCCGCTCTGGATCGCGACGCGCGGCGCGGTGTCGACCGGCCGGTCCGACGGCGTGGTCGACCCGGCGCAGACCGGCATATGGGGCATGGGTTACGTGGTCGGCCTGGAGCACCCCGAACGCTGGGGTGGCCTCGTCGACCTGCCCGAGACGCTCGACGCACGGGTGCTGGACCGGCTCGTGAGTGTCCTCAACGGACTGGAGGACCAGGTCGCGGTCCGCGCCTCCGGCGTCTTCGGTCGCCGACTGGTGCACGCCCCGTTGGGCGACAAGCTGTCCGACTGGTCGCCGCGCGGCACGGTCCTCGTCACCGGTGGTACCGGTGCGCTGGGTGGCCGCGTTGCCCGCTGGCTGGCGGAGAACGGCGCTGAGCACCTGGTGCTGACGTCCCGACGCGGTCTGGCCGCGCCGGGTGCGGCGGAACTCCAGACAGAGCTGGAAGAACTCGGTGCGCGCGTCACGATCGCCGCGTGCGACGTGGCGGACCGCGACGCGGTGACCAGCCTCGTCACGGAGTTCCCGCCGAACGCCGTGGTGCACGCCGCCGGTGCCGACCACACGATGGCCCTGGCGGACCACGACCTGCCGACGTTCGAGGACGTGCTGCGGGCCAAGGTGTCCGGTGCCGTGCTGCTGGACGAGGTGCTGGGCGAGCTGGACGCGTTCGTCGTGTTCTCGTCGATCGCCGGTACCTGGGGTTCCGGTGGGCAGGCCGCGTACTCGGCGGCCAGCGCGTTCCTGGACGGTCTGGCCGAGTCGCGCCGTGCTCGCGGCCTGGTCGCGACCTCCGTCTCGTGGGGTCCGTGGGCCGAGGCCGGCATGGCGACGGTCGGCGACACCGAGGAGCACCTGCGCAAGCGCGGCCTGATCTCGATGCCGCCCGCCATGACGCTCGCCGCGCTGCAGCGGGCGATCCGCTCCGGCGAGCCGACCGTGACCGTCGTGAACATGGAGTGGGAGAAGTTCACGCCCGCGTTCACGCTGGCCCGCCCGAGCCCGTTCATCTCCGACCTGCCGGAGGTGCGTGCCGCGCTGGCCGACGAGGGCGGCACCGAGGCGGACTCGGAGCTGGCCCGCAGCCTGGTGGCGCTCTCCGAGCAGGAGCAGCACTCGTTGCTGGTGGACCTGGTCCGCACGCAGGTCTCCTCCGTGCTCGGCCACTCCTCGGTCGACGCGGTCGAGAAGGACAGGGCGTTCCAGGAGCTGGGCTTCGACTCGCTCACGGCGGTCGAGCTGCGCAACACGCTGACCACGGCGACGGGCTTGAAGCTGCCGGCGACCCTGGTGTTCGACTACCCGAACGCCGTCACACTGGCAGGCCACCTGCGCACCGAACTCCTCGGTGCGGCAACGCAGGTCGCCGAGGTCTCGACCGTCGCGGCGAACAACGACGAGCCGATCGCCATCGTCGCGATGAGCTGCCGGTACGCGGGCGACGTGGCGTCCCCGGAGGACCTGTGGCGGATGGTCCTGGCCGGCGAGGACGCAATCAGCGGGTTCCCGACCGACCGGGGCTGGGACCTGGCGAACCTGTACCACCCCGACCCCGACCACCAGGGCACGTCCTACGCCCGCGAGGGTGCGTTCCTGCACGACGCGGCCAAGTTCGACCCGACGTTCTTCGGGATCTCGCCGCGTGAGGCGACCGCGATGGACCCGCAGCAGCGCTTGCTGCTGGAGACCTCGTGGGAGGCCTTCGAACGCGCCGGGATCGACCCCGCGGTGGTGCGCGGCAGCCAGACCGGTGTGTTCGTGGGCAGCAACGGTCAGGACTACCTGGCGTTGCTGGAAGAGATCCCGGAGGGCGTCGAGGGTCACCTCGGCACTGGCAACGCGGCCGCGATCGCGTCCGGCCGCATCTCCTACACGTTCGGGCTGGAGGGCCCGGCCGTCACCGTCGACACCGCGTGCTCGTCTTCGCTGGTGGCGCTGCACATGGCGGTGCAGTCGCTGCGGTCCGGCGAGTGCGATCTGGCGCTGGCCGGTGGTGTCACGATCATGTCCACGCCGGGCACGTTCATCGACTTCTCGCGTCAGCGCGGGCTCGCGGTCGACGGTCGCTGCAAGTCGTTCGCGGCCGCCGCCGACGGCACGGGCTGGGGTGAGGGTGTCGGCATGCTGCTCGTCGAGCGGCTGTCGGACGCCCAGCGCAACGGCCACGAGATCCTCGCCGTGGTGCGGGGTTCCGCGATCAACCAGGACGGTGCGTCCAACGGTCTGACCGCCCCGAACGGTCCGGCGCAGCAGCGGGTGATCCGCAAGGCACTCGCCAGCGCCGGTCTGTCCACTTCGGACGTCGACGTGGTCGAGGCGCACGGCACGGGCACGTCGTTGGGCGACCCGATCGAGGCTCAGGCACTTCTCGCCACCTACGGCCAGGACCGGGAGACCCCGCTGCTGCTGGGTTCGGTCAAGTCGAACATCGGTCACACCCAGGCCGCGGCCGGTGTCGGCGGCATCATCAAGATGGTCATGGCCATGCGGCACGGCCTGGTGCCGAAGACGCTGCACGTGGACGAGCCGTCGCCCGCGATCGACTGGGCGGCCGGTGCGGTCCAGCTGGTGAGGTCGCAGGTGGCGTGGCCGGAGACCGGGCGTCCGCGCCGGGCCGCGGTGTCGTCGTTCGGCGTCAGCGGCACGAACGCGCACACGATCATCGAGCAGGCACCGTTCGCCGAGGTCCCGGCCGCCGCGCGGGTCGCCCCGCCGGTCGTGCCGTTCGTGGTGTCGGCGAAGACCGCGGCCGCGTTGGCGGAGCAGGCCTCCAGGCTGACGGATCTGCTCCTCCAGTCCGATGTGGACACCGTGGACGTGGCCTACTCGCTGGCCACCACCCGCGCCTCTCTGGCGCACCGGCTGGTCGTCGCCGCGGAGGACCGCGGCGCGGCGATCGAGGCCCTCTCGGCGGCGAGCCGGGGCGGTTCGGGCAGCACCCTGATCGACGCGCCACTGGCGTTCCTGTTCACCGGACAGGGCAGCCAGCGGGTCGGCATGGGGCGTGAGCTGTACGAAGCGTTCCCGGTGTTCGCGGATGCGTTCGACGCGGTGTGTGCGCAGCTCGACGGTCTGCTCGACCGGCCGTTGCGCGAGGTCGTGTTCGGTGACGCCGAAGCGCTCGACCGCACGGAGTACACGCAGCCCGCGTTGTTCGCGATCGAGGTGGCGCTGTTCCGGACCGTCGAGGCGTGGGGTGTGCGGCCGGACTTCCTGGCCGGGCACTCCATCGGCGAGATCGCCGCGGCCCACGTGGCCGGGGTGCTGTCGCTGGAAGACGCCGCCAAGCTGGTCGCCGCTCGTGGCCGGTTGATGCAGGCCCTTCCGGCCGGTGGCGCGATGGTTGCGTTGCAGGCCACCGAGGACGAGGTCACGCCTCACCTCACCGACCTGGTGTCGATCGCCGCGATCAACGGCCCCAACGCCGTGGTCGTCGCGGGTGACGAAGAGGCTGTGCAGCAGGTGGTCGCGCAGTTCGGCGACCGGAAGTCCAAGCGCCTCACGGTTTCGCACGCTTTCCACTCGCCGTTGATGGACCCGATGCTGGACGACTTCCGCGAGGTCGTCGGACAGCTCACGTTCAACGCTCCGAAGATTCCGATGCTGGGCGAGGTGACGGACCCGGAGTACTGGGTGCGCCACGTGCGCGGCACGGTCCGGTTCGCCGAGACCGTCACGACGCTGGAAGGCCGTGGCGTCCGGACGTTCCTGGAGCTGGGCCCCGACGGCGTGCTCACCGCGATGGGCGCCGAGAGCGTTACGGACGCGGTGCTGGTCAGCGCGCTGCGCAAGGACCGCGACGAGGTCACCACGCTGGTGAAGGCGCTCGGCGCCGTGCACGTGCGGGGTGTCCGGGTCGACTGGGCCGCGTACTTCGCGAAGTCGGGCGCTCAGCGCGTCGACCTGCCGACCTACGCGTTCCAGCGGGACCGCTACTGGCTGGTCGACGGCGAGCCGGTCGCCCAGGCCGACGACCGCGGCCGCTACCGGATCGACTGGCGGTCCGTCCAGACGGGCACGGCCATCGCGTCCGGCCGCTGGCTGGTCACCGACCCGGAGCTCGCGGCCGGTCTGGCCGAGCGCGGTGTCGACGTGGTCGAGGAAGGCCCGTTCGACGGCGTGCTCGTCGTGAGCAACGACGTCGCCGAGACGCTGGAGCTCGTGAAGTCCCACGGCGACGCCAAGATCTGGGTCGCCACCCGAGGCGCGGTCGCCACCGGCCCCGCCGACGCCGTCGCCGACCCGCTGGCCGCCCAGGTCTGGGGCCTCGGTCGCGTGGTCGCGCTGGAGCAGCCGGAGAACTGGGGCGGGCTGATCGACCTGCCGGAGACGGTGGACGTCCGGGCACTGGACCGGATCGCCGCGCTCCTCGCGGGCACGGAGGACCAGGTCGCCGTGCGCGGCTCGGCCGTCTACGCCCGCCGGCTCGTGACGGCTCCGGCCGGCGCGGGTACCGACTGGACCCCGCGCGGCACGGTGCTCGTCACCGGCGGCACGGGCGCCATCGGCCGCCACCTCACCGCCTGGCTCACCGAGGCCGGGGCGGAGAAGGTGGTCGTGATCGGCCGCAGCGGCGGCGAGGTGCCGGGCGCCACGGTCGTCGCGTGCGACGTGACCGACCGCGACGCGCTGGCCGCCGTCGTCGCCGAGTACCCGCCGAACGCGGTGGTGCACCTGGCGGGCGCCGGTCAGGACAACCCGGTGGCGGACACCGATCTCGAGGAACTGGCCTACGTCATGGCCGCCCGCGTCGAAGGCGCGGCGAACCTGGACGCACTGGTCGGCGAGGTCGACGCGTTCGTGCTGTTCTCGTCCACCGCGGGCGTCTGGGGCTCCGGCCGCCAGGGTGCGTACGCCGCGTCGGACGCCTACCTGGACGCGCTGGCCGAACGCCGGCACGCCGCCGGGCTGGCCGCCACGTCGATCGCCTGGGGCCCGTGGGCCGAGGGCGCGATGACCGAGGAGGGCCGCGAAGCACTGCGGCGCAGGGGTTTGTTCGCCCTGACGCCGGAGACCGCGATCCCGGCGCTGCGCCGGGCCGTCGGACTCGGCGAGCCCACCGTGGTCGTCGCCGACGTCGACTGGGCGCGGTTCGCCCCGGCGTTCACCGCCGCACGGCCGAGCCCGCTGCTCGGGTCGCTGCCGGAGGTGGCGAAGGCGCTGGAGCCGGTGGCCGAGACCGCGGTGAGCGACTCGCCGCTCGCGGCCAGGCTCACCGGCCTGCCCGAGGCCGACCAGCTGTCCGCTCTCGTCGAACTCGTCCGGGTCGAGGTCGCTGACGTGCTCGGCTACGCCGCGCCGCACGCGATCGAGCTCGGCACCGCGTTCCGGGAACTGGGTTTCGACTCGCTGACCGCCGTGGAGCTGCGCGGCAAGCTGAACGACGTCACTGGGTTGCGCCTGCCCGCCACGCTGGTGTTCGACTACCCGAATCTGGCCACGCTCGCCGCGTTCCTGCGCGAGGAGCTGGTCGGCGGCCGCGAGGACGTGGTCGTGCAGACCGCGACCCGCGCCGGGTTCGACGAGCCGATCGCCATCGTCGGCATGGGTCTGCGACTGCCCGGCGGCATCGAGACGCCGGAACAGCTGTGGGAGCTGGTCACGTCCGGTCGCGACGCGATCTCGGACTTCCCGACCAACCGCGGCTGGGACGTGGAGGGCCTGTACGACCCGGACCCCGACCACGAGGGCACGACCTACGTGACGCGCGGCGGGTTCCTGCACGACGCGGGTGAGTTCGACCCGGCGTTCTTCGGGATCAACCCGCGCGAGGCACTGGCGATGGACCCGCAGCAGCGCATGCTGCTGGAGACGTCGTGGGAGGCCATGGAACGGGCCGGCATCGACCCCGAGTCGTTGCGCGGCAGCAGGACCGGTGTCTTCACCGGCACGAACGGCCAGGACTACGCGATGCAGACCTACGAGCTGCCGGCCGGCATCGAGGGCTACCTCGGCACCGGACTCGCGGCCAGTGTCGTCTCCGGCCGCCTGTCCTACACGTTCGGGCTGGAAGGCCCGGCGGTCACGGTCGACACCGCGTGCTCGGCGTCGCTCGTGGCGATTCACCTCGCGGTGCAGGCGTTGCGGGCCGGTGAGTGCGAACTGGCGCTGGCCGGTGGCGCGTCGATGATGTCGACGCCGGGTGCGTTCATCGACTTCTCCCGCCAGCGCGGCCTCTCGGTCGACGGCACGTGCAAGTCCTTCGCCGCGGCGGCGGACGGCACGGCGTGGGGTGAAGGTGTCGGCATGCTCGTGGTCGAGCGGCTCTCCGACGCCCAGCGCAACGGTCACCAGGTGCTCGCGGTGATCCGCGGTTCCGCGGTGAACCAGGACGGTGCGTCCAACGGCCTCACCGCGCCCAACGGCCCGTCGCAGCAACGCGTGATCCGGCAGGCGCTGGCGGCCGCTGGTCTGTCCACTTCGGACGTCGATCTGGTCGAGGCGCACGGCACCGGCACCAAGCTCGGCGACCCGATCGAGGCGCAGGCGATCCTGTCCACCTACGGCCAGGACCGCGAACGCCCCCTGCTGCTCGGCTCGCTGAAGTCCAACATCGGCCACGCCCAGGCCGCGTCCGGTGTCGCCGGCGTCATCAAGACGGTGCTGGCGTTGCAGCACGGCCTTGCGCCGCAGACGCTGCACGTGGACGAGCCGTCGCCGCAGATCGACTGGACCTCCGGGTCCGTGGAGCTGCTCACGCAGGCCAAGGCGTGGCCCGAGACGGGCCGCCCGCGGCGCGCGGCGATCTCCTCGTTCGGCATGAGCGGCACCAACGCGCACGCCATCATCGAGCAGGCACCCGTCACCGACGTCGTGGTGCCCGCCAAGGACCGGGAGCTCCCGGTCATCCCGATGATCGTCGCCGCCCGCGGCGAGCAGGCGTTGCGCGAGCAGGCTCAGCAGCTGCGCGAGCACCTGGCGTCCGGTGCGAACCCGGCGGACGTCGCGTTCTCGCTGGCCACCACCAGGTCCGGGTTCAGCCACCGCGCGGTGGTCGTGGCCGCGGACACCGACGGTCTCGTTCGTGCGCTTGACGGCGTCGAGACCGGGGACGTCGTGGCCGAGGGCAGGCTCGCGATCCTCTTCACGGGGCAGGGCAGCCAGCGTTCTGGCATGGGCCGCGAGCTGTACGAGGCGTTCCCGTTGTACGCCAAGGCGTTCGACGAGATCGCCGCGCTGGTGGACGTCCGCGACGACGAGCTGGACCGCACCGAGTTCACCCAGCCCGCGATCTTCGCGATGGAGGTCGCGCTCTACCGGCTCGTCGAGTCGTGGGGTGTGCGGCCGGACTTCCTCGGCGGCCACTCGATCGGCGAGATCGCGGCGGCCCACGTTTCCGGCGTGCTTTCGCTGGCCGACGCCGCGAAGCTGGTGGGGGAGCGGGGCAAGTTGATGCAGGCCCTGCCCGAGGGCGGCGCGATGGTCGCGTTGCAGGCCACCGAGGACGAGGTCACGCTTCACCTCACCGACCTGGTGTCGATCGCGGCGATCAACGGACCGAACGCCGTGGTCGTCGCTGGTGAGGAAGCCGCTGTGCAGCAGGTCGTCGCGCAGTTCGCGGACCGGAAGTCCAAGCGGCTCAGCGTTTCGCACGCGTTCCACTCGCCGTTGATGGAGCCGATGCTCGACGACTTCCGCGAGGTGGTCGGCGGGCTGACGTTCAACGCTCCGAAGATTCCGATGCTGGGCGACGTGACGGACCCGGAGTACTGGGTGCGGCACGTGCGGGACGCGGTGCGGTTCGCCGACACCGTGACCACCCTGGAGTCGTCGGGCGTGCGGACGTTCCTGGAGCTGGGCCCGGACGGCGTGCTGACCGCGATGGGCGCCGAGAGCGTCACGGACGCCGTGCTCGTGGCCGGGCAGCGCAAGGACCGTTCCGAGGTCACCACGCTGGTGCAGGCCGTCGGCCGGCTCCACGCGCGGGGCGTCGCGGTCGACTGGGCGAAGTTCTTCGCGGGCACCGGGGTGCGGCGCGTCGACCTGCCCACGTACCCGTTCCAGCACCAGCACCTCTGGCTCGACTCGCAGCCGTGGCCGACCAGCTCGGCGTCCGCCGAGGTGGCGGAGATCGACGCCCGCTTCTGGGCCGCGGTCGACAGCGAGGACCTGGCGTCGCTCGACGCCGGGATCGACCTGAGCCAGCCGCTCGGCGAGGTGCTGCCCGCGCTGGCGCAGTGGCGCCGCAAGCACAACGAGCAGGCCACGATGGACGGCTGGCGCTACCACGTCGAGTGGAAGTCCCTGCCGCAGAACAAGGTGCGCGCCGAGGGCCGTTGGCTCGCGGTCGTGCCGGGCGACACCGCGCACCCGCTGCTCGCCGGGCTCGAAGCCCGCGGCGTGGAGGTCGTGTCGGTGGCGTGGGCGGACGACCGGGCCGCGCTGGCCACGGCGTTCGAGAAGGCCGTCGTGGACGGACCGGTGGCCGGTGTGCTCGCGCTGTCCACCGAGGTCACGTCCGTCGTGCTGGCCGTGCAGGCACTGGGTGACGCCGGTGTCGAGGCCCCGCTGTGGGTCGCGACGCGTGGTGCGGTGTCGACCGGCAAGTCCGACGGTCTGGTGGACCCGGCCCAGTCGACGATCTGGGGCGCCGGGTACGTGGCCGCGCTGGAGCACCCCGAACGCTGGGGTGGCCTGGTCGACCTGCCCGAGACGCTCGACGACCGCGCGTTCGACCGGATCGCGGGTGTGCTGGCGGGCGGTGAGGACCAGGTCGCGGTCAGGGCCTCGGGTGTGTTCGGCCGCAGGCTGGTGCACGCGCCGCAGACGGAGAAGCTGTCCGACTGGTCGCCGCGCGGCACGGTCCTGGTCACCGGTGGTACCGGTGCGCTCGGTGGCCGGGTCGCCCGCTGGCTGGCCGAGAACGGTGCCGAGCATCTGGTGCTGACGTCCCGACGCGGTCTGGCCGCGCCGGGTGCGGCAGAGCTCCAGGCGGAGCTGGAAGAACTCGGCGCGCGGGTCACGATCGCCGCGTGCGACGTGTCCGACCGGGACGCGGTGAGCGGTCTGGTCACCGAGTTCCCGCCGAACGCCGTGGTGCACGCGGCGGGTGCCGACCACTACCAGGCCATCGACGACCACGACCTCGGGACGTTCGAGGACGTGCTGGCGGCGAAGGTGTCCGGTGCGGTCGTGCTGGACGAACTGCTGGGTGAGCTGGACGCGTTCGTCGTGTTCTCCTCGATCGCCGGCACGTGGGGCAGTGGTGGCCAGTCCGCGTACTCGGCGGCCAGCGCGTTCCTCGACGGTCTGGCTGCGTCCAGGCGGGCTCGTGGCCTGGTCGCGACGTCCGTGTCGTGGGGCCCGTGGGCCGAGGCCGGCATGGCCACGGTCGGGGACACCGAGGAGCACCTGCGCCGTCGTGGCCTGATCGCGATGCCGCCCGCGCTGACGCTGGCCGCGCTGGAACGGGCCATCCGCTCCAGCAGGCCGACGGTGACCGTGGTGAACGTCGAGTGGGAGAAGTTCGCGCCCGCGTTCACGATGGCCCGCACCAGCCCACTGCTCGGCGACCTGCCGGAGGTGGAGAAGGCGCTGGCCGAGGACGAGGTCGTCGAGACCGAGTCCGGGCTGAGCGCCCAGCTGGCCGCCCTGTCCGAGCCGGAGCAGCACGCGGTGCTGGTCGACCTGGTGCGGACGAGGGTCGCGGCGGTGCTCGGCCACGACTCGGCCGACGCGGTCGCGAAGGACCGGGCGTTCCAGGAGCTGGGCTTCGACTCGCTGACCGCGGTCGAGCTGCGCAACAACCTCACCGCCGCCACGGGCCTGAAGCTGCCCGCGACGCTGGTGTTCGACCACCCCAGCGCCGAACACTTGGCGAAGTTCCTGCACTCCCAGCTCGTGGTCGGCGGCGCGACGGTGCCGGTGCTCGACGAGCTGGACCGGCTGGAGGCCGTGCTCGCCAGTGCGACGCCCGACACCCTTACCCGGACGAAGATCACCATCAAGCTCCAGGCGCTGGTCTCGCAGTGGGGCTCGGCCAAGGGTGAGGCGGCGGCGAGCCTCGACGACGCCTCGGACGACGACCTGTTCGCGCTGATCAACGAGGAGCTCGGCAGGTAGCCGCACCACTCGGATCGACCCCCGCTACCCCCTCCCGGACCTGTTCCGAGAGGGGGTAGCGGCATTTCTACTGGGTCTTTTATTAGATATTTCCGCTGGGGGAGCGTAGGGGCCGGTTAGGGGTTGAGGGTGATTGGGCGCACGGACAGAATCGGTTCGTGAACTGGAGTTTCTCCGCAGCGTCGGGCGGGGGCCTTCGGTTTTACGCATGTCGTTATCTGCGCCGGAAATCACCTAGTGTCCAGTAGCGAAGAGGTACTCTTAAATGGCGAATGAAGAGACGCTCCGGGAGTATCTCAAGCTGGCGACGGCGGATCTCAAGGCCACCCGACAGCGCCTTCGCGAGCTTGAGGAAGGCGACAGGGAACCGATCGCGATCGTCGCCATGAGTTGCCGCTACCCCGGCGGAGTGCGCACGCCGGAGGATTTGTGGCAGCTCGTCGCCACCGGCGGGGACGCGATTTCCCCGCTGCCCGGCGATCGCGGCTGGGGCACCGAGAACGGTGGCTTCGGCGTCGAGGGTGGCGGCTTCCTCTACGACGCGGGTGATTTCGAGCCCGCCTTCTTCGGCATTTCCCCGCGTGAAGCCCTCGCGATGGACCCGCAGCAACGACTGCTGCTGGAGACCTCGTGGGAGGTCTTCGAACGCGCGGGCATCGACCCGCGGAGCCTGCGCGGCAGCCAGACCGGCGTGTTCGTCGGCGGCAGCGCGATGGGCTACGGGATCGGGCTGACCGAGGTGCCCGACGAGGTCGCGGGCCACCTGCTCACCGGCGCCGCCCCCAGCGTGCTCTCCGGCCGCATCTCCTACACGTTCGGCCTCGAAGGCCCGGCCGTCACCGTCGACACCGCCTGCTCCTCGTCCCTCACCGCCCTGCACCTCGCCGTCATGGCGCTGCGCAACGGCGAGTGCTCGCTCGCCCTCGCCGGCGGCGTGATGGTGATGAGCACCCCGGCCGTGTTCGTCGAGTTCGACAAGCAGGGCGGCCTGTCGCAGGACGGCCGCTGCCGCGCCTTCGCCGACGCCGCCGACGGCACCGGCTGGTCCGAGGGCGTCGGCCTGCTGCTCGTCGAACGCCTCTCCGACGCCCGCCGCAACGGCCACGAGGTGCTCGCGGTCGTCCGCGGCAGCGCGGTCAACCAGGACGGCGCGTCCAACGGCCTCACCGCCCCCAACGGCCCGTCGCAGCAGCGCGTGATCCTGCAGGCACTGGCCAACGCGACGCTCTCGCCGTCCGACGTGGACGTCGTCGAGGCGCACGGCACCGGTACCCGGCTCGGCGACCCGATCGAGGCGCAGGCCATCCTCGCCACCTACGGCCAGGACCGCGAACGCCCGGTGCTGCTCGGCTCGCTCAAGTCCAACATCGGCCACTCGCAGGCCGCCGCCGGCGTCGGTGGCGTGATCAAGATGGTGCTGGCCCTCCAGCACGGCCTGGCGCCGCAGACCCTGCACATCGACGAGCCCTCGCACCAGGTCGACTGGGCCGACGGCAACCTGACCCTGCTCACCGAGGCCCAGCCGTGGCCGGAGACCGGGCAGCCGCGCCGTGCGGGTGTCTCGTCGTTCGGTGTGAGCGGCACCAACGCGCACGTCGTCCTGGAGCAGGCCCCGACGGCCGACACCCCGGACGTGGCCCGCGAAGACCGCCCAGTGCGCCCGTGGCCGCTCTCGGCGCGGACCGAGGACGGGCTGCGCGAGCAGGCCCGCAAGCTGCGCGAGCGACTCGACACCACCGACGCCCACATCGACGACGTGGCGTTCTCGCTCGCCACGACCCGCACCGCGCTGGCCCAGCGCGCCGTGGTCGTCGGAGCGGACCGCGCCGCGCTGATCGCCGGGCTCGACGCCCTGGCGGACGGCACGAACGCGGCCTCGGTGGTGCGCGGTGCCGCCACGGACGGCGGCCTGGCCGTGCTGTTCACCGGCCAGGGCAGCCAGCGGCTCGGCATGGGCCGCGAGCTGTACGAGGCGTTCCCGGTGTACGCCAAGGCGTTCGACGAGGTTGCTGCGCTGGTGGACGTGCGGGATGAGGAGCTTGATCGCACGGAGTTCACGCAGCCGGCGATCTTCGCGCTGGAAGTGGCTTTGTTCCGGTTGGTCGAGTCGTGGGGTGTGCGGCCGGACTTCCTGGCTGGGCATTCGATCGGTGAGATCGCGGCCGCGCATGTGGCCGGTGTGTTGTCGCTGGAGGATGCGGCGACGTTGATCAGTGCTCGGGCGCGGTTGATGCAGGCGTTGCCCGAGGGCGGCGCGATGGTCGCGTTGCAGGCGACCGAGGACGAGGTCACGCCTCACCTCACGGATCTGGTGTCGATCGCGGCGATCAACGGACCTTCGTCTGTGGTCGTCGCCGGTGACGAGGCTGCGGTCGAGCAGGTGGTTGCGCAGTTCGCGGATCGCAAGTCGAAGCGTCTTGCTGTGTCGCACGCGTTCCACTCGCCGTTGATGGACCCGATGCTCGAAGACTTCCGCGCCGTCGCGGAACAGCTGACCTACCAGGCGCCGACGATCCCGATCGTGTCGACCGCCACCGGCGAGGTCGCCACCGCCGCCGAGCTGACCACCCCCGACTACTGGGTGCGGCACGTCCGCACCGCCGTTCGCTTCGCCGACGCCGTCACCACGCTGGAGAACGCGGGCGTCGCGACGTTCCTCGAACTCGGCCCGGACGGCGTGCTCACCGCGATGGGCGCCGAGACCGTCACCAAGGGCGTGCTCGTCGCGTCGCTACGCAAGGACCGCCCCGAGGCCGCCGCGATCACCGCTGCGCTGGCCGGTCTGCACGTGCGCGGCACCAAGATCGACTGGAAGCAGTTCTTCGACGGCACCGGCGCGCGCCGCGTCGACCTGCCGACCTACGCCTTCGACCGCCAGCGCTTGTGGTTGGTGGACAAGGGTTCCGTGGCTGACGTCACCTCCGCGGGCCTGCTCGCCGCCGACCACCCGCTGCTCGGCGCGGTGCTCCCGCTGCCCGGCGGCGGTGTCCTCGCCACCGCCCGGCTCTCGGTCGCCACGCACGGCTGGCTCGCCGACCACGTGGTCTCCGGCAACGTCGTGGTGCCCGGCACCGCGCTGGTGGAGCTCGCGATCAAGGCCGGCGACCAGGTCGGCTGCGGCCACCTCGAAGAGCTGCTGCTGCAGACCCCGTTGGTGCTGCCCGAGAACGGCGGGATCAGCCTGCACGTCGAACTCGGCGCGCCCGGCGACGACGCCGGCCGCCGCCTGATCACCGTGTACTCGCGGACCGACGACGATGACACCACCTGGCTCGTGCACGCCACCGGTGCGCTCACCGACGAGCCCGCGACCCCTGCCTTCGACCTGACCACGTGGCCGCCCGCCGGTGCCGTGGCTCTTGACCTGACCGGCCTTTACGAGGACCTCGCCGAGATCGGACTGGGTTACGGCCCGGTCTTCCGCGGGCTGGTGAACGCCTGGCGCAGCGGCGACGACGTGTACGCGGAAGTCGCGCTGCCCGAGGCGGAACAGCGCCGGGCCGCCGCTTTCGGCGTGCACCCGGCGCTGCTCGACTCCGTGCTGCACACCCTCGGCATCCCCTCGGGGGACGACGCCGGGGAGGGCGGCACCGCCTCGCTTCCGTTCGCCTGGAACGGGGTCAGCCTCTTCGCCGCCGGTGCCCAGGTGCTGCGCGCCCGCGTCCGCCCGGCCGGTGACGGCATCAGCGTGGACGTCGCGGACGGCGCCGGGAACCCGGTCGCCCGCGTCGACTCCCTGGTGCTGCGGCCGATCAGCGGCGAGCAGTTCCGTCCCCGCGGTGGCAGCGACTCGCTGTTCCGCGTCGACTGGACCCAGCTGCCCCCGGCCGAAGGCGGCGCCCCGGCGGACGTGACGGTGCTCGCCGTCTCGTCGTCCGCCGACGTGCACGAGGTGACGACCGAACTCCTGGCCGGCCTCAAGTCCTACCTGGACGGTGAGCGCTCCGACGACGCGCTGCTCGTCGTCGTGACCCGCAACGCGGTCGCCGCGCTGCCCGGCGAGGACGTCGCGGTCCCCGCCCAGGCCGCCGCGTCCGGCCTGGTGCGCTCGGCGCAGACCGAACAGCCCGGCGCGATCGTCCTCGTGGACCTCGACGCCAGGACCGAACTCGACGACGTGCTGCCCGCGATCCTGGCCGGGGACGAGCCCGAGGTCGCCGCCAGGGCGGGGGTGCTGCACGCGCCCCGGCTGGTGCGGGCGAACACCGGCACGATCGCACCGGCGCCGGACGGCCCGTGGCGGCTCGACTTCACCACCGCCGGCACGGTCGACAACCTCACGCCCATCGCGTGGCCGCCCGCCGCGGCACCGCTGGAGGCCGGTGAGGTCCGCATCGCCATCCGGGCCGCGGGCGTCAACTTCCGCGACGTCATGAACGTGCTCGGCATGTACCCCGGCGACGCCGGGATCATGGGCCTCGAAGGCGCGGGCGTCGTGCTCGAAGTGGGCGCGGGCGTCACCGACCTCGCCCCCGGCGACCGCGTGATGGGCATGTTCAACGCCGCGTTCGCCCCCGTCGTGGTCGCGGACCGCCGCAAGGTCTGCCCGATCCCGGACGGCTGGTCGTTCACCCAGGCCGCCGGTGTGCCGCTGGTGTTCCTCACCGCGCTGTACGCCCTGGACGACCTCGGCGGCCTGAAGGCCGGCGAGAAGATCCTGGTGCACGCCGCCGCCGGTGGTGTCGGCATGGCCGCCACGCAGATCGCCCAGCACCTCGGCGCCGAGGTGTTCGGCACCGCCAGCACGGGCAAGCAGGACGTGCTGCGCGCCGCCGGTCTCGCGGACGACCACATCGCGTCGTCGCGCACCACCGACTTCGAGCACGAGTTCACCATCACGACGGACGGCCACGGCGTCGACGTCGTCCTCAACGCGCTCTCCGGCGAGTTCGTCGACGCCTCGATGCGTCTCGTGGCGCAGGGCGACCCCGGCCGGTTCCTGGAGATGGGCAAGACCGACGTCCGCGACCCCGCCGAGGTCGACCGCAAGCACGGCGTCGCCTACACCTCGTTCGACCTGTTCGAGGCCGGCCCCGACCGCATCGGCGAGCTGCTGCACCGGCTCTACGAGTGGTTCAACGCCGGTGCGCTGCGGCCGCTGCCGGTCACGACCTGGGACCTGCACCGCGCGCCGGAGGCGTTCCGCTACCTGGGCCAGGCCAAGCACGTCGGCAAGGTCGTGCTGACCATCCCGGCGCCGCTGAACCCCGAGGGCACCGTGCTGGTCACCGGCGGCACCGGGGGACTGGGCGCGCTGGTGGCCAAGCACCTCGTCACCGACCACGGCGTCCGCCACCTCGTGCTCACCTCCCGTCGTGGCGCGGACGCACCGGGCGCGACGGACCTGGCCGCGGAGCTCACCGAACTCGGCGCGAACGTGCAGCTCGCTGCGTGCGACGTGTCCGACCACGCGGCGGTGGCCGCGCTGCTCAAGGCGATCCCGGCCGAGCACCCGCTCACCGGTGTCGTGCACGCGGCCGGTGTGCTGGCCGACGGCGTGCTCGGTTCGCTCACGCCCGAGCGACTGTCCACTGTGCTCGGTCCGAAGTCGGACGCCGCCGCGCACCTGCACGAGCTGACCGCGCAGGACGACCTCGCGATGTTCGTGGTGTTCTCCTCCTCGTCCGGCCTCATGGGCGGTGCGGGACAGGCGAACTACGCCGCCGCCAACACCTACCTCGACGCACTCGCCGTGCACCGCCGCTCGCGCGGACTCCCGGCCGTCTCGCTCGCCTGGGGCCCGTGGGACCAGACCGCGGGCATGGGCGCGTCGCTGTCCGACAACGACATCGCCCGCATGGCCCGCGCAGGCATGCCGGTGCTGTCCGCCGCCGACGGCCTGGCGCTCTTCGACCTCGCCCGCACCACCGACGACGCGGTGCTCGCCCCGGTCAAGCTCGACCTCGGCACGTTGCGCGCCGCAGGGGAGGTGCACCCGTTGCTGCGCGGCCTGGTCCGCACCCAGACCAAGCGGGGGAGCGCCGCCACCGGTGCGGCGGAACCGGCCTCCTGGTCGCAGCGGCTCGCCGGCCGATCCGCGGCCGAGCAGGACGAACTGCTGCTGGACCTCGTGATCGGCCAGGTCGCGGTGGTGCTCGGCTACGAGTCACCGCAGGACATCAAGCCCACGCTGGCGTTCAAGGAACTCGGCTTCGACTCGCTGTCCGCGGTCGAGTTCCGCAACATGCTCTCCGCCGCGACCGGCGTCAAGCTGCCCGCCACGCTGGTCTTCAACTACCCCAACGCCGTCGAGCTCGCCGCGCACCTGCGCACCGAGCTGGCGGGCGACGACAGCCCCTCGTCGACGCTGCTCGACGAGCTCGACCGCCTCGACCTCGCCCTCGCCGCCGTCGGCCGGGACGACCCGCTGCGCGACCAGCTCGCCGGCCGGCTGCGCCAGGTGCTGGCACGGCTGACCGACAGCGGCGCGGAGGAGGGGGAGGCGAAGCCCGCCCTGGAAGAGGCGAGCTTCGACGAGCTCTTCGCCTTCATCGACAACAACCTCAGCTCCTCCTGACCTTCCTCACCCAGTCTGCCCGTTAAGAGGAGACGAACCCGCATGTCGAACGAAGACAAGGTCCTCGGCTACCTGCGAAAGGTGACGAGCGAGCTCGACGACGCCAAGCGCAGGCTGCGCGAGCTCGACCGAGACGGCCAGGAGCCCATCGCCATCGTCGGCATGGGCTGCCGGTTCCCGGGCGGGATCTCCTCTCCCGAGGACCTGATCCGGTTCGTCGTGGAGGGCGGGGACGCGATCGGCGGCATGCCGGCCGACCGCGGCTGGGACCTCACCGTGGACGACGACCCGGAGGCCGCGGGCACCTCCTACGTCGGCACCGGTGGGTTCCTGCACGACGCGGGCGAGTTCGACGCGGGCTTCTTCGGCATCTCCCCGCGCGAGGCGCTGGCGATGGACCCGCAGCAGCGGATCCTGCTGGAGACCTCGTGGGAGACGCTGGAGCACGCGGGCATCGACCCCGAGTCGTTGCGCGGCAGCAAGACCGGTGTCTTCGTCGGTGCGGCGCAGTACCAGTACGGCCACGCCGCCGCGAACTCCGACGAGGAGGAGGGCACCGAGGGCTACCTGCTGACCGGCAACGCGACCAGTGTCGCGTCCGGCCGCATCTCCTACTCGCTGGGCCTGGAAGGTCCCGCGGTCACCATCGACACCGCGTGCTCCTCTTCGTTGGTGGCGCTGCACCTCGCGATGCAGGCGCTGCGCAGCGGCGAGTGCTCGCTCGCGCTCGCGGGCGGTGTCGCGGTCATGGCCACGCCCGGCATGTTCGTCGAGTTCTCCCGGCAGAAGGGGCTCGCCACCGACGGCCGCTGCAAGGCGTTCTCCGAGGACGCGGACGGCACCGGCTGGGCGGAGGGCGTCGGCCTGCTGCTCGTCGAGAAGCTGTCGGACGCGCGCCGCAACGGCCACGAGGTCCTCGCCGTCGTGCGCGGCTCCGCGATCAACCAGGACGGCGCCTCCAACGGGCTGAGCGCCCCCAACGGCCTCGCCCAGGAACGCGTCATCAAGGACGCGCTGTCGAGCGGCCGACTCACTCCGTCCGACGTGGACGTCGTCGAGGCGCACGGCACCGGCACCAAGCTCGGCGACCCGATCGAGGCGCAGGCCCTGCTAGCCACCTACGGCCGCCAGCGCGAGACCCCGTTGCTGCTCGGCTCCTTCAAGTCCAACATCGGTCACGCGCAGGCGGCCGCCGGTGTCGCGGGCATCATCAAGATGGTCATGGCCATCCGCGACGGCGTCGTCCCGCAGACGCTGCACGCGGAGAACCCGACCTCGCACGTCGACTGGTCCTCCGGCGCGGTCGAGCTGGTGACCGGCAACCGCGCGTGGCCCGAGACCGGGCGTCCGCGCCGTGCCGCCGTGTCGTCGTTCGGCATCAGCGGCACCAACGCCCACACCATCATCGAGCAGGCCCCGGCCCCGGCTGACAGCGAGCCGGTCGAGCGTCCCGCGCTCCCGGTCGTGCCGCTGGTGCTCACCGGCAAGACCCAGGACGCGTTGCGCGCGCAGGCCGACCGGCTCACCTCCACCGCCGCCGAGGCCGACCCGGCCGACCTGGCGTTCTCCCTGCTGGGCCGCACCCAGTTCGACCACCGCGCCGTGGTCGTCGGCGGCGACCCGGTCGCCGGGTTGCGCGGGCTGGTCTCCGACGACCCGGCCGCCGGTGTGGTCAGGGGTGTCGCGGACGTGCGCGGCAAGGTCGCGTTCGTGTTCCCCGGTCAGGGCGCCCAGTGGGCCGGCATGGCCCTGGAACTCCTGGAGACCAACGAGGTCTTCCGCGCTCGCATGGCCGAGTGCGAGCAGGCGCTTTCGTCCTATGTGGACTGGTCGCTGACCGACGTGCTGCGCGAGGTTCCCGGCGCACCGGGCTTCGAGCGGGCGGACGTCGTGCAGTCCGCGTCGTGGGCGGTCATGGTGTCGCTGGCGCAGGTGTGGCGCTCGTTCGGCGTCACGCCCTCCACCGTGATCGGCGGTTCGCAGGGTGAGATCGCCGCCGCGTGCGTCGCGGGAGCGCTCTCGCTGGACGACGCGGCCCGCGTGATCGCGTTGCGCGGCAAGGCGTTGAACTCGTTGTCCGGCATCGGCGGCATGGTGTCGGTCCTGCTGCCGGTCGCCGAGGTCCGTGAACTCCTGACCCGCTGGGACGGCAGGATCTCCGTCGCGACGGTCAACGGCCCGAACGCGACCGTGGTGTCCGGCGACAACGACGCGCTGGACGAGCTGCTGACCGCGTGCGAGGCGGACGAGGTCCGCGCCCGCCGGCTCGCGATCGACTACCCCTCGCACTCCGCCCAGGTCGAGAGCGTCCGCGACGAGCTGGCCGCGGTGCTCGCGCCGGTCCGCCCGGTCGCGGCCGAGATCCCCTTCTGCTCCACGGTCACCGGCCAGTTGATCGACGGCACCGAGCTCGGAGCCGACTACTGGTACACCAACCTGCGCCAGACGGTCGAGTTCGAGCAGGGCGTGCGCACGCTCGTCGCGAGCGGCCACCGGTTCTTCCTCGAGATGAGCCCGCACCCGGTGCTCACCATGTCCGTGCAGGACATCGTCGACGAGACCGGCACCGACGCGGTCGTGGTCGGCTCGCTGCGCCGCGACGAGGGCGGCCTGCCCCGGCTGCTCAACTCGGTGGCACAGGCCCACGTCCGCGGCCTGCCGGTCGACTGGGCGTCGATGCTGCCGGGCGCGCGCCGGATCCCGTTGCCCACCTACGCCTTCCAGCGCCGCCGCTACTGGCTGACCGCCGACGGCACGGCCGTCGTCGACGTGACCTCCGCCGGTCTCGGCGAGGTCGACCACCCCCTGTTCGGCGCGGTGGTCGAGCTGCCCGACGACGGCGGTGTGCTGTTCACCGGCCGCATCTCGGCGAGCACCCACCCGTGGCTCGCCGACCACGTCGTGGCGGGCCTGATCTTCGTTCCCGGCACGGCCTTCGTCGACCTCGCCATCCGCGCGGGCGACCACGTGGGCTGCGCGTCGCTCGACGACCTGACCCTGCGCGCCCCGCTGGTCCTGCCCGCCCACGGCGGCGTCCAGCTGCAGCTCGCCGTCGCCGAGGCCGACCAGGCCGGGCGACGCACGTTCACCGTCTCCAGCCGCCCCGACGACGGCACGTGGACCCGCCACGCCTCCGGTGTGCTGGCCCCGGCCGCCGCGGCCACCGTCGACGACCTGACCGAGTGGCCGCCCGCGAACGCCGAAGCAGTCGACCTCACCGGCTCGTACGACGCGCTCGCCACCGCCGGTCTGCACTACGGCCCGGTGTTCCAGGGCCTGCGCGCCGTCTGGCGGGACGGCGAGACCGTCTACGCCGAGGCCGAGTTGCCCGCGGGCACCGACGTCACCGGCTTCGGCCTGCACCCCGCGCTGCTCGACGCCGTGCTGCACGCTTTGGCGCACAGCGGTTTCCTCGGCTCCGAGGGCGGCCCGTACCTGCCGTTCTCGTGGAACGACGTGGAGCTGCTCGCCACCGGCGCCACCTCGGTGCGGGTCCGGCTGACCAAGGCCGGCACCGACGCGGTGTCGCTGCTGGTCGCCGACGGCAACGGGCAGGCGACCGCCGCCGTCGGATCGCTGGTGCTGCGGCCGATCTCGGCCGACCAGCTCCGCGTCACCGCGCCGGACGCGCTGTTCCAGCTCACCTGGGTGCCCGTCGCGACCAACGGCGACGACGCCGGCAAGTTCGTCGTGCGGCCGATCAGCGGCGGCGCCGGCCTGGACGCCGTGCACGCCACCACCCACTCCGTCCTGCGGACCCTGCAGGACTGGCTGTCCGAAGACCACGACGAGCGTCTCGTGCTCGTCACGACCGGCGCGGTCGCCCTGCCCGGCGAGGACGTCACCGACCTCGCCGCCGCCACGGCCCGCGGCCTGGTGCGCTCGGCCCAGTCCGAGAACCCCGGCCGGTTCGTGCTGGTCGACACCGACGGCCTGGCCACCTCCGAGGCCGCTCTCGCCACCGCGCTGGCCGCCGACGAGTCCGAGCTCGTGATCCGCGACGGCGTGGTGTCCGCGCCCCGGCTCGCCAAGCCCACGTCCGTGGTGGACCGTCCCGCGCTCGACGCCGGGGGAGCGGTGCTCGTCACGGGCGGCACCGGCGTGCTGGGCGGCCTGATCGCCAAGCACCTCGTCACCGAGCACGGTGTGCGTCACCTGGTGCTGACCTCGCGCCAGGGCAACGCCGCCGCCGGAGCCCTCGACCTGGTCCGCGAACTGACCGAACTCGGCGCGGACGCCTACGTCGTGGCCTGCGACGCGGCCGACCGCGACGCGCTGTCCGCCGTGCTGGAGGACATCCGGCAGGAACGTCCGCTCACCGGTGTCGTGCACGCCGCCGGTGTCCTGGACGACGGGATTCTGGCGTCGCTCACGCCCGAGCGGATCGACGCCGTGCTGGCCCCCAAGGCCGACGCCGCCTGGCACCTGCACGAGCTCACCTCCGGCGACGACCTCGCGCTGTTCGTCTCCTTCTCCTCGGCCGCGGGCGTGCTCGGCTCGCCCGGCCAGGGCAACTACGCCGCCGCCAACGCGTTCCTCGACGCCCTGACGGCACACCGCCGCGCGTCCGGCCGCCCCGCCACCTCGCTGGCCTGGGGCCTGTGGGAGCGCGCGAGCGGGCTGTCCGCCGCGATGGGCGCCGGTGGCCAGGAACGCCTGGCCCGCGGTGGTTTCCACGCGTTGACCGACGACGAGGGCCTGGCCCTGTTCGACGCGGCGCTCGGCACCGGCCACGAACTCCTGCTGCCCGTCCGCGTGACGCTCAGCGCGTTGCGCGCGGGCGACGGCACGGTGCCGAGGTTGTGGCGCGGCCTGGTCCGCACGCCGGCCCGTCGTCGCGCCCGCGCCGCCGACGAGGCGGCCGTGGCCGGCCTGGTCGGCCGGATCATGGCGCTGCCCGCCGAGGAACGCGTCTCCGAGGTGCTGGAGATCGTCTGCGCCTACGTCGCCGCCGTGCTCGGCTACTCCTCGCCGGCCGAGGTGGCCCCGGACCGGGCGTTCAAGGAGCTCGGCTTCGACTCGCTGACCGCCGTCGAGCTGCGCAACCAGCTCGGTGCCGCGACCGGCCTGAAGCTGCCCGCCACCCTGGTGTTCGACTACCCGACCGCCGCCGTGCTGACCGAGTTCCTCTGCGGCGAACTGCTCGGCACCGCGCCCGAGGTGGTCGCCACGACCGCCCGCGCCACCACCGACGAGCCGATGGCGATCGTGTCGATGGCCTGCCGCTTCCCCGGCGGCATCGGTTCGCCCGAGGACCTGTGGCGGGTGATGACCGAGGGCGTCGACGCCATCTCGCCGTTCCCGACCGACCGCGGCTGGGACATCGACCTGCTGCGCCTCGTCACGGACTCCGACGAGGGCGGCTTCCTGCACAACGCCAGCGAGTTCGACTCGTCCTTCTTCGGCATCACGCCGCGCGAGGCCCTCGCGATGGACCCCCAGCAGCGCCAGTTGCTGGAGGTGTCCTACGAGACGTTCGAGCGCGCGGGCATCGACCCGGCGACGCTGCGCGGCAGCCGCACGGGTGTCTACACCGGACTGATGTACCACGACTACGTCAACGGGCTCACCACGATCCCGGAGGAGGTGTCGGGCTACCTCAGCACCGGCAACTCCGGCAGCGTGGCGTCCGGCCGGATCTCCTACACGTTCGGCCTGGAAGGCCCTGCGGTCACCATCGACACCGCGTGCTCCTCCTCGCTGGTGGCACTGCACATGGCCGTCCGCGCGCTGCGCGCCGGCGAGTGCGACATGGCCCTGGTCGGCGGTGTCGCGGTGATGTCCACGCCCGGCGTGTTCGTCGACTTCGCGAGCCAGGGCGGCATGGCGGCAGACGGCCGCTGCAAGCCGTTCGCCGCCGCGGCCGACGGCGCGAGCTGGTCGGAAGGTGTCGGCCTGCTGCTCGTGGAGCGGCTGTCCGACGCGCGCCGCAACGGCCACCAGGTCCTCGCCGTGGTCCGCGGCACCGCCGTGAACCAGGACGGCGCGTCCAACGGCCTCACCGCCCCCAACGGCCCCTCGCAGCAACGCGTGATCCGCCAGGCGCTCACCGACGCCGGTCTGTCCACTTCGGACGTCGACGTGGTCGAGGCGCACGGCACCGGCACGAGGCTCGGCGACCCGATCGAGGCGCAGGCCCTGCTGGCCACCTACGGCCAGGACCGCGAGACCCCGCTGCTGCTGGGCGCGCTCAAGTCGAACCTCGGCCACACGCAGGCCGCCGCCGGTGCCGCGGGCGTCATCAAGATGGTGCTCGCGATGCAGCACGGCGTGCTGCCCAAGACGCTGCACACCGACGCGCCGACGCCGCACGTCGACTGGACCGCCGGCTCCGTCGAACTGCTCACCGAGCAGCGGGACTGGCCGGAGACCGGCCGGCCGCGCCGGGCCGGTGTGTCGTCCTTCGGCATCGGCGGTACCAACGCGCACACGATCATCGAGCAGGCGCCCGCAGAGAAGACCGCCGCCGCACCCCGCGTCGCGCCGCCGGTCACCCCGGTGGTGCTGTCGGCCAGGACCGCCGAGGCGTTGCGCGACCAGGCCGCGAACCTGGCGTCGCTGACCGAGGCCGACCTGACCGACCTCGCGTTCTCCGCCGCCACCACCCGCGCGCACCTGGAACACCGCGCGGTCGTCGTCGCTGCTGACCACGCCGAACTCCTCACCGGTCTGAGCACCCTGGACGTTCAGGACTCGGTCGTGCCCGGCAGGCTCGCGTTCCTCTTCACGGGGCAGGGCAGCCAGCGGGCCGGCATGGGCCGTGAGTTGTACGACGCGTATCCGGTGTACGCCAAGGCTTTTGACGAGGTCGCGGCGTTGGTGGACGTGCGTGACGAGGAGCTGGACCGCACGGAGTTCGCGCAGCCCGCGATCTTCGCGCTGGAAGTCGCTCTGTACCGGCTCGTCGAGTCGTGGGGCGTCAAGCCTGACTTCCTGGCCGGGCACTCGATCGGTGAGATCGCGGCGGCGCACGTCTCCGGCGTGCTGTCGCTGGAGGACGCGGCCACGTTGATCAACGCCCGCGCCCGGCTCATGCAGGCGCTGCCCGAGGGCGGCGTGATGGTGGCGTTGCAGGCCTCCGAGGACGAGGTCACGCCGCACCTGAGCGACGTGGTGTCGCTGGCCGCGATCAACGGGCCGAAGTCCGTGGTCGTCGCCGGTGACGAGGACGCGGTGCGCGAGATCGTCGCCCGTTTCCCGGACCGCAAGTCCAAGCAGCTCATCGTTTCGCACGCGTTCCACTCGCCGTTGATGGACCCCATGCTGGACGACTTCCGTTCTGTCGTCACGGGTCTGACGTTCAACGCGCCCAAGATCGCGATGCCCGGCGACGTGACGGACCCGGAGTACTGGGTGCGCCACGTGCGCGGCACCGTCCGGTTCGCCGACGCCGTGACCTCCCTGGAAGCCCAGGGCGTCCGGACGTTCCTGGAGATCGGCCCGGACGGCGTGCTCACCGCGATGGCCGCGGACAGCGTGCAGGACGCGGCTCTGGTCGCGGGTCTGCGCAGGGACCGCCCGGAGGCCAAGGCGATCGTGACCGCGCTCGGCGCGCTGCACGCCCGCGGTGTCCGGGTGGACTGGGCCGGGTTCTTCGCCGGCACCGGCGCCCGCCGGATCGACCTGCCTACCTACGCGTTCCAGCACCAGCAGTACTGGCTCGAGCGGCCGGTCGTGGCCGCCGGGGTCGACGACCTCGAGGCCCGGTTCTGGGAGACCGTCGAGCGCGAGGACCTGGAGTCGTTCGCGAAGTCGTTGTCCCTGAACGTCGACGAGGTCGGCGGGATCGTCCCGGCGCTGGCGCAGTGGCGCAGGAGCCGCCGTGCCGAGTCCACTGTGGAGGGCTGGCGGTACCGGGTCGAGTGGCGGTCCGTGCAGACCGGGACCGCCAGGGTCACCGGCCGCTGGCTGGTCGTCGGGCCGCGGGAGCTCACCCTGCCCGGCGTCGAGATCGTCCGCGTCGAGGCCTCGGCCGACCGCGCGGAACTGAAGGCAAGGCTGGAGTCCGCCGGCGCGCTCGACGGCGTGCTGTCGACCTGCGCGGACGTCGCCGAGGTGCTCGCACTGGTGCAGGCGCACGGCGACGCCGGGCTCACCGCGCCGCTGTGGTGCACGACCAGGGGCGCCGTCGCCACCGGTCGCTCGGACGCGGTCACGGCACCGGACCAGGCCACGATCTGGGGCGTCGGCATGGTCGCCGGACTGGAGCACCCGGACCGCTGGGGCGGTCTGGTCGACCTGCCGGAGGAGCTCGACCAGCGCGGGTACGAGCGGCTGGCCGCCGTGCTCGCGGGCACCGAGGACCAGGTCGCCCTGCGCGGCTCCGGCGTCTACGCCCGCCGCCTCGCCCACGCTCAGATCGCGGACACCGCGGGGAACTTCGCGCCGCGCGGCACCGTGCTCGTCACGGGCGGTACCGGCGCGCTCGGCGCACGGGTCGCCCACTGGCTCGCCGAGGCGGGCGCGGAGCACCTGGTGCTCACCTCCCGCCGCGGCCCGGACGCGCCCGGCGCCGCCGAACTGGCCGCCTCGCTCGAAACGCTGGGTGTCCGGGTCACGCTGGCCGCGTGCGACGTGGCCGACCGCGACTCCGTGGCCGCCCTCGTGGCGGAGTTCCCGCCCAACGCCGTCATCCACGCCGCTGGCGCCGAGCACTTCACGCCGATCGCGGAGTACGACCACGCGGACTTCGCGAACCTGCTGGCCCCCAAGGTCGACGGCGCCCGGCACCTCGACGAGCTCGTCGGCGAGGTCGACGCGTTCGTGCTGTTCTCCTCGATCGCCGGCACGTGGGGCAGTGGCGGCCAGTCCGCCTACGCCGCCGCGAACGCCTACCTCGACGCCCTCGCGTCGGCCCGCCGCTCCCGTGGCCTGACCGCGCTGTCGGTCGGTTGGGGTGCCTGGGCCGACGGCGGCATGGCCGACGGCGAGGCGGGGGAGCAGCTGCGCCGCCGCGGTGTCACGCCGATGAACCCGGACGCCGCGCTGACCTCGTTGCGTCAGGCGATCCGGCACGACGACACCGTCGTGGCGGTCGCGGACATCGACTGGGCGAAGTTCGGCCAGATCTTCACCACGCTGCGGCCCAGCCCGCTGATCAGCGACCTGCCCGAGGTCCAGGAGGCCCTCACCCAGGACGCGCCGGCCGAGGTGGCGCAGAACAACGCGTTCGCCGGACTGTCCGCCCAGGACCGGTCGCGCGCCCTGCTGGAGCTCGTGCGCACCCAGGCCGCGCTGGTCTGCGGGTACTCCTCCGCCGACGAGGTGTCGAGCACCCGTTCGTTCCGCGAGCTGGGCTTCGACTCGCTGACCGCAGTGGAGCTGCGCAACCGCCTCACCGCCGAGACCGGCCTGGCCCTGCCCGCCACGCTCGCGTTCGACTACCCGAGCCCGGCCGCGCTCGCCGAGTACCTCGACGGCGAACTGGGCGGCGCGAGCGCGACCCGTGCGGTCGTCACGGCGAACACGCCGGTGGACGACGAGCCGATCGCCATCGTCGCGATGTCCTGCCGCTTCCCCGGCGGCGTCGCCACGCCCGAGCAGCTCTGGCAGCTGGTCGACGAGGGCAGGGACGCGATCTCGCCGTTCCCCTCCGACCGCGGCTGGGACGTGGGCGCCCTCTTCGACGAGGACCCGGACAGCAAGGGCTCGTCCTACGTCGTCGAAGGCGGCTTCCTCGACGGCATCAGCCGGTTCGACCCGGCCTTCTTCGGGATCAACCCGCGTGAGGCGCTGGCGATGGACCCGCAGCAGCGCATGCTGCTGGAGACCTCGTGGGAAGCCTTCGAACGCGCGGGCATCGACCCCACCTCGTTGCGCGGTCAGCAGATCGGCGTCTTCGCCGGCACCGCGCACCAGGACTACTCCGCGCTGCTCGTCGCGGGCGGCGACAACGTCGAGGGCTACCTCGGCACCGGCAACATCACCAGCGTCCACTCCGGCCGCGTCGCCTACACGTTCGGCCTCGAAGGCCCGGCCGTCACGGTCGACACCGCCTGCTCGTCGTCGTTGGTGGCCCTGCACCTCGCGGCCCAGGCGCTGCGCAGCGGCGAGTGCACGATGGCGCTGGCCGGCGGCGTGACGATCATGTCCACGCCCGGCACGTTCATCGAGTTCTCCCGCCAGCGCGGCCTCTCCACCGACGGCCGCTGCAAGGCGTTCGCGGAGAGCGCGGACGGCACCGGCTGGGGTGAGGGCGTCGGCATGCTGCTCGTCGAGCGGCTCTCGGACGCCCAGCGCAACGGCCACCAGGTCCTCGCCGTCGTGCGGGGTTCCGCGATCAACCAGGACGGCGCGTCCAACGGTCTCACCGCCCCGAACGGCCCGGCGCAGCAACGCGTGATCCGCCAGGCGCTCGCGAACGCCGGTCTGTCCACTTCGGACGTCGACGTGGTCGAGGCGCACGGCACGGGCACTGTTCTCGGCGACCCGATCGAGGCGCAGGCCGTCCTCGCCACCTACGGCCAGGACCGCGAGATCCCGCTGCTGCTCGGCTCGCTGAAGTCCAACATCGGCCACGCCCAGTCGGCGGCCGGTGTCGGCGGCATCATCAAGATGGTCATGGCGATCCGGCACGGCGTCGCCCCCAAGACGCTGCACGTCGACACGCCCACCCCCAAGGTCGACTGGACCTCCGGCGCGGTGGAGCTGCTGACCCAGGCCCGCGACTGGCCCGAGACCGGCCGTCCGCGCCGCGCCGCCGTGTCGTCGTTCGGCATCAGCGGCACCAACGCCCACACGATCATCGAGCAGGCCCCGTCCGTCGAGGTCGAGCAGACCGAGCGGACCGAGTCGCCGGTGCTGCCGCTGGTGCTCTCGGCGAAGACCCCGCAGGCGTTGGCGCAGCAGGCCGAACGGATGCTCGGCCACCTCGACCGCACCGTGGCCAGCTTGACCGACCTCGCGTTCTCCGCGGCCACCACCCGCGCCCGGCTGGAGCACGGCGCCGCCGTGGTCGGCACCGGCCGCGACGACCTGGTCCGCGGCCTGACCGCGCTGGCCGGCGGCACCCAGGACGCGAGCCTGGTGCGCGGCGAGGTCACCGAGGGCAGGCTGGCCGTGCTGTTCACCGGCCAGGGCAGCCAGCGGCTCGGCATGGGGCGCGAGCTCTACGACGCGTTCCCGGTGTACGCCAAGGCTTTTGACGAGGTCGCGGCGTTGGTGGACGTGCGGGACGAGGAGTTGGACCGCACTGAGTTCACCCAGCCGGCGATCTTCGCGCTGGAAGTGGCTCTGTACCGGCTGGTCGAGTCCTGGGGTGTGCGACCGGACTTCCTGGCGGGCCACTCGATCGGTGAGATCGCTGCCGCGCACGTCTCCGGTGTGCTGTCGCTGGAGGACGCGGCGACGCTGATCTCGGCTCGGGCGCGGATGATGCAGGCGTTGCCCGAGGGGGGCGCGATGGTCGCGTTGCAGGCGACCGAGGACGAGGTCACGCCTCACCTTTCCGACCTGGTGTCGCTGGCCGCTGTCAACGGACCTTCGTCCGTCGTGGTCGCCGGTGAGGAAGCCGCTGTGCAGCAGGTGATCGCACAGTTCCCGGATCGGAAGTCCAAGCGTCTGGCCGTGTCGCACGCGTTCCACTCGCCGTTGATGGACCCGATGCTGGACGACTTCCGGGCCGTGGTCTCGAAGCTGACGTTCAGCGAGCCGAAGATCGGCATGCTCGGCGACGTCACGAACCCCGAGCACTGGGTCCGCCACGTCCGGGAGGCCGTGCGGTTCGCGGCCACCGTGCAGGACCTCGAAAGCCGTGGCGTCACGACGTTCCTGGAGCTCGGCCCGGACGCGGTGCTCACCGCGATGGGCGCCGAGAGCGTCACCGACGCCGTGCTGGTGCCCGCGCTGCGTGCCGACCGTCCCGAGCCGACGACGCTCGTCAAGGCGCTCGGCTCCCTGCACGTGCGGGGCATCGCGATCGACTGGCCCGCGTTCTTCACCGGCACCGGCGCCCGCCGCACCGAGCTGCCGACCTACGCCTTCCAGCACGAGAGCTTCTGGCCCCGTCCCGCGCAGGGCTGGGCCGACGTCACGGCCATCGGCCTGCGCGAGGTCGGCCACCCGATGCTCGGCGCGGCCCTGTCGCTCGCGGAGGGGGACGGCCTCGTCCTCACCGGCCGCCTGTCGACGGACGCCCAGCCGTGGCTCGCCGACCACGTCGTGCTCGGCTCGGTGCTGGTGCCCGGCACCGCGTTCGTCGAGCTCGCCCTGCACGCGGGGGAGCAGGTCGGCTGCGACCTGCTCGAAGAGCTCACCCTCGAAGCTCCGCTGGCCATCGACGGCGACGTCGCGATCCAGCTCACCGTCGGCGCGGCCGACGAGCACGGCCGCCGGTCGCTGCACGTGCACTCCAGCGTCGCCGACGGCCCGTGGACCCGGCACGCCAGTGGCTCGCTCGCCACCGGCGACGGCGCGCGGACCAGCCTCACCGAGTGGCCGCCCGCCGGGGAAACCGTTGACCTGACCGGCTTCTACGAGTCGATGGCCGACTCGGGCTACGGCTACGGCCCGGCGTTCCAGGGCCTGACGGGCGTCTGGGTCGCGGGCGACGAGGTGTACGCGGAGGTCGCGCTGCCCGCCGAGGGCGCTGGCTTCGACCTGCACCCCGCCCTGCTCGACGCCGCGCTGCACGCCACCCGCTTCGGTGGGCTGCTGCCCGGCGGAGACAAGGCGCGCATCCCGTTCGCCTGGTCCGGCGTCTCGCTGCACGCGGTCGGCGCCACCGCCCTGCGGGTCCGGCTGACGCGCGGCCAGGGCGAGGGCATCACCCTCGCCGTGGCCGACCAGACCGGTGCCCCGGTCGCGCACGTCGAGTCGCTGGTCCTGCGCGAGGTGTCCGCCGACGCGGTGAACACGAAGTCGCACAACGACTCGCTGTTCCGTGTGGACTGGCGGACGGTGTCGCTCGGCGAGGACGCGGCGTCGATCACCGAAGTGTCCTTTGAGGACCTCCAGTCGCTCACCGACGTGCCGGACTTCGTGCTGACCCGGCCCGCCGACGCGCGGCAGGCACTCGCACTGGCGCAGTCCTGGCTCGCGGACGACCGCTTCGCCGAGAGCCGCCTGGTGTTCGTCACCACCGGCGCCGTCGCCACGACGGCGGGCGAGGACGTCACCGACCCGAACGCCTCCTCGGTGTGGGGCCTGATCCGCTCGGCCCAGACCGAGAATCCGGACCGGTTCGTGCTCGCCGACCTCGACGGCACGGACTCCTCGCGCACCGCGCTGCCGGCCGCCCTGGCCGACGGCGCGCCGCAGCTGGCACTGCGCTCCGGGACCGTCTCGGTGCCGCGCCTGGCCCGCGTCACCGAGCCCGCCGGCGCACGGGTCGAGCTCGACCCGGCCGGCACCGTCCTGATCACCGGCGCCACCGGCGCGCTGGGCGGCCTCGTCGCCAAGCACCTGGTCACCGAGTACGGCGTCACGAACCTGCTGCTCGTCAGCAGGCGCGGCGTCGACGCGCCCGGTGCCGCCGAGCTGGCCACCGAACTGCTCGAACTCGGTGCCACGACGACGTTCGCGGCCTGCGACGTCGCCGACCGCGCCGCCCTCGAACGGCTGCTCGCGGCCGTGCCGGCCGAGCACCCGCTGACCGGTGTCGTGCACACCGCCGGTGTCCTGGACGACGGCACGTTCGAGTCGCTCACCCCCGAGCGGCTGGACGCGGTGGCCCTGCCCAAGGCCGAGGCCGCCCGCCACCTGCACGAGCTGACCGAAGACCTCGCGATGTTCGTGCTGTTCTCCTCGCTCTCCGGCACCTACGGCACCGCGGGCCAGGCGAACTACGCCGCCGCCAACGCCTACCTCGACGGCCTCGCCCAGCACCGCCGGGCGAACGGCCTCGCCGCCACCTCGCTGGCCTGGGGCCTGTGGCAGACCGACACCGGCATGGCAACCGACCGCGCCGGTCGCGGCGGCATCGGCATGCTGTCCACAACGGACGGTCTGGCGCTGCTCGACGCCGCGCTGGCCACCGGCGAGGCCTGCTTCGTGCCGGTGAGCCTGGACCTCGCGGTGCTGCGCACCTACCCGGTGGTGCCGACGATCCTGCAGGGTCTCGTCCGCCCGGCCCGCCGGGCCGCGCGGGCCGCCGACTCCGCCGCCCGCCTCGGGCTCGCCGAGCTGGCCGGTCCGCAGCGCGCCGAGGCCGTGCTGGACCTGGTCCGCACGCAGGTCGCGGCCGTGCTCGGCTACGACACGCCGGACGCCGTGCCGGCCGCCAGGGCGTTCAAGGAACTGGGCTTCGACTCGCTCACCGCGGTCGAGCTCCGCAACGGCCTCAACACCGTCACCGGGATGCGCCTGCCCGCCACGCTGGTCTTCGACTACCCGAACGCCGCCGCGCTGGCCGAGCACCTCGTCGCGGAGATGTTCGGCGCCGACGACACCCCGGTCGCCGAGGTCCGCGCGGCCAAGGTCGTCGACGACGAGCCCATCGCGATCGTCGGGATGAGCTGCCGCTACCCCGGCGGTGTGCGCACCCCGGAACAGCTGTGGGAGATGGTGATCGCGGGCCGCGACGGCATCTCGCCGTTCCCGCAGGACCGAGGCTGGGACCTGGAGAACCTGTTCGACGACGACGCGGACACCCCCGGCACCACCTACGCCCGCGAGGGTGGCTTCCTGCACGACGCCGCGCAGTTCGACCCGGCGTTCTTCGGGATGGGCCCGCGTGAGGCGATCGCCACCGACCCCCAGCAGCGCCTGCTGCTGGAGACCGCGTGGGAGACCTTCGAGCGGGCGGGCATCGACCCGACCGCCGTGCGCGGCAGCAAGACTGGTGTCTTCGCCGGTGTCATGTACTACGACTACGCGTCCCGGCTCGCCGTGATCCCGGCGGAGGTCGAGGGTTTCGTCGGCACCGGCAACTCCGCCAGCGTCGTCTCCGGCCGCGTCGCCTACACGTTCGGGCTGGAAGGTCCGGCCGTCACGGTCGACACCGCGTGCTCCTCTTCGTTGGTGGCCCTGCACCTCGCGGTGCAGGCGTTGCGCAGCGGCGAATGCGACCTGGCTCTGGCCGGTGGCGTCACGGTGATGCCGTCGCCCGGCACGTTCACCTCGTTCGCCCGTCAGCGCGGTCTCGCCGCCGACGGCCGGGTCAAGTCGTTCGCCGCGGGCGCCGACGGCACGGCCTGGGGCGAGGGCGCCGGTCTGCTGCTCGTCGAGCGGCTGTCCGATGCGCGCCGCAACGGTCACCCGGTGCTCGCCATCGTGCGCGGCACCGCCGTGAACCAGGACGGCGCCTCCAACGGCCTCACCGCCCCCAACGGTCCCTCGCAGCAGCGGGTGATCCGGCAGGCGCTGGCCAACGCGCGGCTCGGAGCGTCCGAAGTGGACGTCGTCGAGGCGCACGGCACCGGCACCACGCTGGGCGACCCGATCGAGGCGCAGGCCCTGCTGGCCACCTACGGCCAGGAGCGCGCCGGCGACGAGCCGCTGTGGCTCGGCTCGATCAAGTCCAACATCGGCCACACCCAGGCCGCCGCGGGGGTCGCGGGCGTGATCAAGATGGTCGAGGCGATGCGCCACGGCGTGCTGCCGAAGACCCTCAACGTCGACGCGCCGTCCCCGCACATCGACTGGACCGAGGGCGAGGTCGAGCTGCTGACCGAGCAGCGCGACTGGCCCGCCACCGGACGTCCGCGCCGCGCCGCCGTGTCGTCGTTCGGCATCAGCGGCACCAACGCCCACGCGATCATCGAGCAGGCGCCCGACGTTCCGGCCGCCGCACTCCCGACGATCACCGAGCAGGTGGTCCCGGTGCTGTTGTCGGCGCGCGGCGAGGAAGCCCTGAAGGCGCAGGCGGCCCAGCTGCACGCGCACGTCACGGCGAACCCCGGCCTCGACCTGGTCGAGGCCGCCGGAAGCCTGGCCACGCACCGCGCGGCACTGGAGCACCGCGCGGCCTTCGTCGCCGGGTCCCGGATCGAGCTGCTGGACAAGCTCAGCGCGTTCGACGCGAGCACCGGCAACTCCGACGGCGCGGGCAAGGTGGCGTTCCTGTTCACCGGTCAGGGCAGCCAGCGGCTCGGCATGGGCCGCGAGCTCTACGACGCCTTCCCGGTGTTCGCCGAGGCCTTCGACGCGGTGTGCGACCGGTTCTCCGTGCCGGTGCGCGACGTCGTGTTCGGCGTCGACGCGGATGCGCTGGACCGCACCGAGATGACGCAGCCCGCCCTGTTCGCCGTCGAGGTCGCGCTCTACCGGCTCCTCGAGAGCTGGGGCGTGCACGCCGACTTCCTGGCGGGCCACTCGATCGGCGAGCTCGCCGCGGCGCACGTGGCCGGGGTGCTCTCGCTGGAAGACGCGACGACGCTCGTCGGCGCCCGTGCCCGGCTCATGCAGGCGCTGCCGACCGGCGGCCTGATGATCGCGATCCGCGCGGCCGAGTCCGACGTGCTGCCGCTGCTGACCGAGGGCGTCTCGATCGCCGCCGTCAACGGGCCGCGGTCCGTGGTCGTCGCCGGTGACGAGGACGCGGTCCTCTCCGTGGCGGGACAGCTCTCGGAGCAGGGCTTCAAGACCAAGCGGCTGAGGGTGTCGCACGCGTTCCACTCGCCGCTGATGGACCCGATGCTGGACGAGTTCCGCGAGGTCGCCGCAAGCCTGACCTACTCGGCACCGCGGATCGCGATGCTGGGGGAGGTGACGTCCCCGGAGCACTGGGTCCGCCACGTCCGCGACGCCGTCCGGTTCGCCGACGCGCTCACCACGCTGACCGGTCTCGGTGCGACGACCTTCCTGGAGGTCGGCCCGGACGGGGTGCTCACCGCGATGGCCGCCGAGGCCGACGTGACCGCGGTGCCGGTGCTGCGCAAGGACCGCGCCGAGGTCGCCACGCTCACCGCGGCGCTCGGTGACCTGCACGTCCGAGGCATCTCCGTGGACTGGCGGGCGTTCTTCACCGGCCGCGCCACCCGCCAGGCCGACCTGCCCACCTACGCGTTCCAGACCTCGCGCTACTGGCTGGAGGACGCGGCCGTCCCGGTCGACGTGTCGTCCGCCGGTCTGGACACGGCCGACCACCCGCTGCTCGGCGCGGCCGTGCCGCTGGCGGACTCCGACGGCTTCCTGTTCACCGGCAGGCTCTCGCTCGACACCCACCCGTGGATCGGTGAGCACGAGGTCCACGACGTGGTCCTGTTGCCCGGCACCGCTTTCGTGGAACTCGCGCTGACGGCCGGCGAGCAGGTCGGCTGCGGCACGCTGGACGAACTGACGTTGCAGGCACCCCTGGTGCTGCCGCGGACGGGGTCGGTCCAGGTGCAGGCCGTGGTCGGGGCGCCCGAGTCGGGTGCGCGGTCGTTCACGCTGCACAGCCGCGTCGGGGACGAGCCGTGGACGCGGCACGCCACCGGTGCGCTGACCGAGACGCAGGCCGCGACGTTCGACCTGGCCCAGTGGCCGCCGGCCGGTGCCGAGCCGATCGACGTGACCGACGTCTACGGCGGGTTCGCGGACGCGGGCTTCGGCTACGGGCCGCTGTTCCAGGGCCTGAACGCGGCCTGGCGACTCGGTGACGACGTGTGGGCGGAGGTCTCGCTCCCGGCCGGCGCCGACAGCGACGGCTACGGCGTCCACCCGGCGCTGCTGGACTCCGCGCTGCACGCCATCGGCGCGGGCGGCCTGCTCACCGGAGCGGGACTGCTGCCGTTCGCCTGGAGCGGTGTCCGGCTGCACTCCACGGGCGCGAAGTCGTTGCGGGTCAAGCTGACCGCGACCGGTGAGTCCGTGGCCATCCAGCTCGCCGACGGCACCGGCGCGCCGGTCGCCTCGGTGCAGTCCCTTGCGCTGCGGGCGATCTCGGCCGACCAGCTCACCGGTCAGGCCAGGCACGTCGAGTCGCTGTACCGGGTCGAGTGGACCTCGGTCGCGCCCGGCACGCCCGAGTCCGGCGTGAAGTACGCCGTGCTCGGCAACGACGAGCTCAAGGTGGGCGCGGGCCTCGAAACCGCAGGGATCCACCTGGTGCCCGCGGCCGACGCCGACGTGGTCTTCGTGTCCTGCGCGGCGACCCAGGACGGATCGGTCCGCGCGACCACGGCGGGTGTGCTGGAGCTGCTGCGCACGTGGCTGACCGAGGAGCACGACTCGCACCTGGTGCTGGTCACCAGGAACGCCGTCGCGGTCCGGTCCGGCGACGACGTCGCCGACCTGGCCGGTGCCGCCGCCCGTGGCCTGGTCCGCTCGGCGCAGGCCGAGAACCCCGGCCGGTTCGTCCTCGTCGACCTGGACGAGGCGGACAGCTCCTACCAGGCGTTGACCGCCGCACTGGCCGCCGGCGAGCAGGAACTGGCCCTGCGCGACGGTGCCGCGTTCACGCCGAGGCTCGCCAAGGCGGCCACGCCCGACCAGCAGGCCGTCCTCGACCCGAACGGAACCGTGCTCGTCACGGGTGCCACGGGCACGCTCGGCGGGCTGGTGGCCGAGCACCTCGTCGCGCAGCACGGAGTTCGGCACCTGGTCCTCACCAGCAGGCGCGGCCTGGCCGCCCCCGGTGCGGAGGACCTGCGCGACCGGCTGGTGGCGAGCGGTGCCGAGGTGGACTTCGTCGCCTGCGACGTCGCCGACCGCGACGCCGTGACCGCGCTGCTGGCCGCGGTGCCGGCCGCGCACCCGCTGACCGCCGTCGTGCACACCGCCGGTGTGCTGGACGACGGCACGATCACCTCGCTCACCGCCGACCAGTTCGACCGCGTGCTGCGGCCGAAGGTCGATGCCGCGCAGGTGTTGCACGAACTGACCCGCGACCTGGACCTCACCGCGTTCGTCCTGTTCTCCTCGACCGGCGGCGTCTTCGGTGCCGCGGGCCAGGGCAACTACGCCGCGGCGAACGCCTACCTGGACGCCCTCGCCCAGCACCGGAAGTCGACCGGACTGGCCGCCACCTCGGTGGCGTGGGGCCTGTGGGCCAGCTCGGGCGGCATGGACGCCGACCTCGCCGAGGCCGACCTCCAGCGCATGGCCCGTGCCGGTGTCGCGCCGCTCACCCCGGAGGAAGGCCTGGCGCTGTTCGACATCGCGCTCGGCCACGACCTCGCCGGACTGGTGCCGATCAACCTCGACACCGCCGTCCTGCGCACGCTGGCCGCGGCCGGGACGCTCGCACCGGTGCTGCGCGGCCTGGTCCGCGTGCCCGCCCGCCGGGCCACCGAAGCGGCCAACGAGGTGTCGGCGACCGCCGCGCTCGCGGGGCTGGTCGGTGCGGACCGCGACAAGGCTCTGCTCGACCTGGTCCGCGGCCACGCCGCCGCGGTGCTCGGCTACGACTCCCACACGGCGGTCGAACCCGGCAGGGGCTTCCTGGAGCTGGGCTTCGACTCGCTGACCGCCGTCGAGTTCCGCAACCAGGTCAGCGCGGCGATCGGGGTGCGCCTGCCGGCCACGCTGATCTTCGACTACCCGTCACCGACCGCGCTCGCCCAGCACCTCGGCACGGTCGTGCCCGCCGAGGACGTGGCGTCGCCGGTGCACACCGAACTGGACCGGCTGGCCGCCGCGCTCGCGACGGCCGCGCCGGACGAGACCGAACGACGGCAGGTGGCCGAACGGCTGCGTTCCCTGCTCGCCGACTGGGACACGGGAGCCGCTGCGGAGGCGGCCGGGGACGACCTCGACTCCGTGACCGCCGACGAGCTCTTCGACCTGCTCGACAACGAGCTGTCCTGACCCACGTGACCGACGCCGCTGCCCTGAGGAGATGACCACGTGGCGACTGAGGACAAGTACCTCGAGTACCTGAAGCGGGCCACCGCCGACCTGCGTGAGGCGCGCAAGCGCCTGCGCGACGTCGAGGACAAGGCGACCGAGCCCATCGCGATCGTCGGGATGTCGTGCCGCCTGCCCGGCGGTGTCTCCACCCCGGAGGAGCTGTGGGACCTCGTCGCGGGCCGCCACGACGCGATCTCCGGCTTCCCGGCCGACCGCGGCTGGCAGGTGGAGGACGTCCCGCTGGAGGGAGGTTTCCTCTACGGCGCCAGCGAGTTCGACCCGGCGTTCTTCGGGATCTCGCCGCGTGAGGCACTGGGGACGGACCCGCAGCAGCGGTTGCTGCTGGAGATCTCGTGGGAGGCCTTCGAACGCGCGGGCATCGACCCCACGACGTTGCGGGGCAGCCGGACCGGTGTGTTCGCCGGTCTGATGTACCACGACTACGTCATGCGCGACATCGCGCCGCCGGAGGGCGTCGAGGCGTACCTCGGCAACGGCAGCGCGGGCAGCATCGCCACCGGCCGGATCGCTTACACGCTGGGACTCGAGGGTCCGGCCGTCACCATCGACACCGCGTGCTCGTCGTCGTTGGTGGCGCTGCACTGGGCCGTGCAGGCCCTGAGGCTGGGCGAGTGCGACCTGGCACTGGCCGGCGGTGTGGCCGTGATGTCCACGCCCAGCACGTTCATCGACTTCGCCCGTCAGGGCGCGCTGGCCGCCGACGGCCGCTGCAAGGCGTTCGCGGCGGAGGCCGACGGCACCGGCTGGGGCGAGGGCGCCGGCATGCTCCTCGTGGAGCGGCTGTCCGACGCCGTGGCCAACGGCCACCCCGTGCTCGCGGTGGTGCGCGGCAGCGCGATCAACCAGGACGGTGCGTCGAGCGGCCTGACCGCCCCGAACGGACCGGCGCAGCAGCGGGTCATCCGGCAGGCGCTCGCCTCCGCCGGTCTGTCCACTTCGGACGTCGACGTGGTCGAGGCGCACGGCACGGGCACCCGGCTGGGCGACCCGATCGAGGCGCAGGCGCTGCTGGCCACCTACGGCCAGGACCGCGCCGAGCCGCTGTACCTGGGTTCGCTGAAGTCCAACATCGGCCACACCCAGGCCGCCGCCGGTGTCTCCGGTGTCATCAAGATGGTCATGGCGCTGCAGAACGGCGTGCTGCCCAAGACCCTGCACGCCGACACGCCGACGCCGCAGGTCGACTGGTCGGAAGGCAACGTCGCGCTGCTGACCGAGGCGCGCGAGTGGCCCGCCTCCGACCGTCCGCGCCGCGTGGGCGTGTCGTCGTTCGGCATCAGCGGCACCAACGCACACACGATCCTCGAGCAGGCACCGGACGCCGCGGAACTGAGTGCCTTCACCGGTCCGGCGACCGTGCCGTTCGTGCTGTCGGGCAAGACCAAGCAGGCACTGCGCGCGCAGGCCGCCAAGCTCCGCGACCACCTGGCCGCGCACCCCGAGCTGAACCCGCGCGACCTCGCCTGGTCGCTCGCCACCACCCGCACCGCGCACAGCCACCGCGCCGCGATCGTGGGCCGTGACCTGGCCGACGTCACGCGTGGGCTCGACAACCTCTCCATCGGTGTCGCGCAGGAATCCGGCCTCGCCTTCCTGTTCACCGGTCAGGGCAGCCAGCGCACCGGCATGGGCCGCGAGCTGTACGACGCCTTCCCGGTGTACGCCAAGGCTTTTGACGAGGTCGCCGCGCTGGTGGACGTGCGGGACGACCAGCTCGACCGCACGGAGTTCACGCAGCCCGCGATCTTCGCGCTGGAAGTGGCTCTGTACCGCCTGGTCGAGTCGTGGGGCATCCGCCCGGACTTCCTCGCAGGACACTCGATCGGTGAGATCGCGGCCGCCCACGTTTCCGGGGTGCTGTCGCTGAAGGACGCGGCGACGCTGGTGTCGGCGCGAGCCCGGTTGATGCAGGCTCTGCCCGAGGGCGGGGCGATGGTGGCGTTGCAGGCCACCGAGGCCGAGGTCACGCCGCACCTCTCCGGCCCGGTGTCGCTGGCCGCGATCAACGGACCTTCGTCCGTGGTCGTCGCCGGTGCCGAAGACGCCGTGCAGCAGGTGATCGCGCACTTCCCGGACCGGAAGTCGAAGCGGCTCACCGTGTCGCACGCGTTCCACTCGCCGTTGATGGACCCGATGCTCGACGACTTCCGCGCTGTGGTGTCGAAGCTGACGTTCAACGCACCGAAGATCGCGATGCTGGGCGAGGTGACGGACCCGGAGTACTGGGTCAGCCACGTCCGGAACACCGTCCGGTTCGCCGACACGATGGCCGAGCTGGAATCCCGGCACGTCCGCAAGTTCCTGGAGATCGGCCCGGACGGCGTGCTGGCCGCGATGGCCGACGTCCCGGTCATCCCGTTGCTGCGCAAGGACCGCCCCGAGACCGAGACCGTCGCGGCCGCGGCCGGCGCCCTGCACGTCAGCGGTGTCGCGCTCGACTGGGCCGCGTTCTTCGGCGGCGGCAACCGGGTCGACCTGCCCACCTACGCGTTCCAGCGCGACCGCTACTGGCTGTCCGAGGTGCACGGCGTCCGCCTCGGCGCGTCGATCCACCCGCTGCTCGGCTCCGCCGTGTCGCTCGCCGACTCGGACGGTCTGGTCCTGAGCGGCCACCTCTCGCTGGACACCCACGAGTGGCTGGCCGACCACGCGGTGCACGGCGTGGTCCTGTTGCCCGGCACCGCTTTCGTCGAGCTGGCGATCCGGGCCGGTGACGAGGTCGGCTGCGACCTGCTGGAGGAGCTCACCCTCGAAGCGCCCCTGGTCGTGCCGGAGCGCGGCATCGTGCAGGTCCAGGTCGCCGTCGGCGGCCCGGACGGCGCCGGCCGCCGCTCGCTGACCGTCCACTCGCGACTCGACGGCCCGTGGACCCGGCACGCCACCGGCACGGTGCTGCCGGCCACGCTCGCACCCGCCCACGACCTGTCCGAGTGGCCGCCCGCCGCCGAGCCGGTCTCCCTCGACGCGCTCTACGACGGCCTGGCGAGCGCCGGACTGGTCTACGGCCCGCTGTTCCAGGGCGTTCAGGCGGTCTGGCGGCGCGGGGACGAGCTGTTCGCCGAGATCTCCGTCGACGCCGACATCGAGGCGTTCGGCCTGCACCCCGCCCTGCTGGACGCGGCCCTGCACCCGTTGGCACTGGTCACCGAAGGTGCCGCCAGGCTGCCGTTCTCGTGGCGCAACGTCGCCCTGCACGCCGTCGGTGCCACCGAACTGCGCGTGCGGCTGGTCACCGGCGGGGCCGGCGTCGAGCTCCACGTCGCCGACGGCACCGGCGTACCCGTCGCCACCATCGGATCGCTGGTGCTGCGCGAGGTCGGCCAGCTCGCCCAGACCTCCGTCGAGTCGCTCTTCCACGTCGACTGGTCGCCGATCGCGGTGGGGGACGCGCGGGCCACGATCGTCGAGGCCGACCTGGACGTCGACCTGGCGACGATCGGCACGGTGCCCGACGTCGTGCTGGTTTCCCCGCACTCCAACGGGTTCCGCGCCGACGAGGTCCACGACGCCGCGCAGGCCGCGCTGCGACTGGTCCAGGCGTGGCTCGCGGACGAGCGGTTCGCCGCCGCCCGCCTGGCCTTCCTGACCGGCGACCTGGCCGAGGACGGCCCGGGGAGTGCCGTGCACGGCCTGATCCGGTCCGCCCAGAGCGAGCACCCGAACCGCTTCCTGCTCGTCGAGACCGACGGTTCCGAGGCCTCCCAGCGAGTCCTGCCCGCGGCCGTGCTCGCCGACGAGACCCAGCTCCTGCTCCGCGACGGCGGCGTTCGCGCTGCCCGGCTCGCCCGCAGCCCGCAGGCCCGCGTCGACGCGCCCGTGCTCGACGGAACGGTCCTCGTCACCGGCGGCACCAGCGGCCTGGGCGCGTTGTTCGCCAAGCACCTCGTCACCGAGTACGGCGTCCGGCAGCTGCTGCTGATCTCGCGGCGCGGCCCGGAATCCCCCGGCGCGGCGGACGTGGTGGCCGAGCTGGAGAACCTCGGCGCGACGGTCGTGGTCGCGGCCTGCGACGCGGCGGACCGCGACGCGCTGGCCGCACTGCTGGCCGAGCACCCGGTGACCGCCGTCGTGCACTCCGCCGGCGTGCTGGACGACGGCGTGCTCGAGGCGTTGACCCCCGAGCAGGTCACCCGCGTGCTGCGGCCGAAGGTCGACGGCGCGATCAACCTGCACGAGCTGACCACGGACCTCAAGGCGTTCGTGGTGTTCTCGTCCTCCGCCTGCGCGCTGGGCAACGCCGGTCAGGCCAACTACGCCGCGGCCAACTCGGTGCTGGACAACCTGGTCCGGCACCGCCGGGCCGCAGGGCAGCACGGCCTGTCGCTCGCCTGGGGCCTGTGGACCGGGGTCGGCGGCATGGAGGTCGACGACGCCACGGTCGCGTTGATGACCCGCATGGGCGCGCGCCCGCTGACCGAGTCCGAGGGCCTGGCGTTGTTCGACGCCGCGTTCACCTCCGGCCTGCCGGTGCAGGTGCCCGTGCACCTCGACACCAAGGTCCTGAGTGGACACTCCAGCGTGTCCGCGCTGCTGCGCGGCCTGGTCCGCCCGGCGAAGCGCTCCGCCCGCGCCGCGGCCGCCAGCGCCGCCCAGGCCGTGCTGTCGCGCGCCGAGCTGATCGACATCGTCCGCCACCACGTGGCCGAGGTCCTCGGCTACGCCTCCGGTGATGACGTGGAACCGTTGCTGGCGTTCAAGGAACTGGGCTTCGACTCGCTCACCGCGGTCGAGCTGCGCAACCGGCTCGGCGGCCACACCGGCCTCCGGCTGCCCGCCACCCTGGTCTTCGACTACCCGACGCCGCTCGCGCTCGCCGAGCACCTGCGGGAGGAACTGGGCGGCGCCGACACGACCGCCACGGTGACCGAGCCGGTCGTCCTCGCCAACGACGAACCGATCGCCATCATCGGCATGAGCTGCCGGTTCCCCGGTGGTGTCGCGACGCCGGAAGACCTGTGGCGACTCGTCGACGAGGGCGCGGACGCCATCACCCGCTTCCCGGCCAACCGCGGCTGGGACCTCGACGGCCTGTACAACGAGGACCCCGACCACCCCGGCACGTCCTACGTCCGCGACGGTGGCTTCCTGCACGACGCCGCCGAGTTCGACCCCGCGTTCTTCGGCATCAGCCCCCGCGAGGCCCTCGCGCTGGACCCGCAGCACCGGCTGCTGCTGGAAACCACCTGGGAGGCCTTCGAACGCGGCGGCATCGACCCCGCGTCCGTGCGCGGCAGCCGCACCGGTGTGTTCGCCGGGATCATGTACCACGACTACGCGTCGGTCGTGGAGCGCGGCGTCGAGGAGGTCGAGGGCTACCTCGGCACCGGTGGCAGCCTCGCGTCCGGCCGCGTCTCCTACACGTTCGGGCTGGAGGGCCCCGCGGTCACGGTCGACACCGCGTGCTCGTCCTCGTTGGTGGCACTGCACCTCGCCGTGCAGGCGCTCCGCAACGGCGAGTGCACGCTGGCCCTGGCCGGTGGCGCCACCGTGATGGCGACCCCCTCCACGTTCGTCGGCTTCAGCCGTCAGCGCGGTCTCGCCCCGGACGGCCGTTCCAAGTCCTTCGCGGGCGCGGCGGACGGCACGAGCTGGAGCGAGGGCGCGGGCATGCTGCTCGTCGAGCGCCTGTCCGACGCCCGGCGCAACGGACACCCGGTGCTCGCCATCGTCCGCGGCAGCGCGGTCAACCAGGACGGCGCGTCCAACGGCCTCACCGCCCCCAACGGCCCGTCGCAGCGCCGCGTGATCCAGCAGGCCCTGGCCAGCGCCCGACTTTCCACCGCGGACGTCGACCTGGTCGAGGCCCACGGCACCGGCACGAGGCTCGGCGACCCGATCGAGGCGCAGGCCCTGCTGGCCACCTACGGCCAGGACCGCTCCATCCCGCTGCTGCTCGGCTCGATCAAGTCCAACATGGGCCACCCGCAGGCAGCGGCCGGTGTCGCGGGCATCATCAAGGTCGTCGAGGCGATGCGGCACGGCGTCGTGCCGAAGACGCTGCACGTCGACGAGCCGACCCCCGAGGTCGACTGGACCGCCGGTGCCGTCGAGCTGACGACGGCCGCGCGTCCGTGGCCGGAGACCGGCAGGGCCCGTCGCGCCGGCGTCTCGTCGTTCGGCATCAGCGGCACCAACGCCCACGTGATCATCGAGCAGCCGCCGGCCGAGGACGTTCCCGAAACCCGTGAGGTCAGCGAGTTCCCGCGTCCGTGGGTGCTCTCCGGCCGCACCCCGGCCGCCCTGCGCGGTCAGGCGCTCGCGCTCGCCGCGCACGTCGAGGCGCACCCGGAACTGGACCCGCTGGACATCGGCCACTCGCTGCTGACCACCCGCACGTCCCACGAACACCGGGCCGTGGTCGTCTCCGGCGAGAACGTGCTGCGCGACCTGGCCTCGGTCGGTCGCGCGGAGTCCACCGGCGGCAAGCTGGCGTTCCTCTTCACCGGTCAGGGCAGCCAGCGGCTCGGCATGGGCCGCGAGCTGTACGACGCGGTGCCGGAGTTCGCGCGGGCCTTCGACGAGGTGCGGTCGCACTTCGAACTCCCGTTGCGGGACATCGTGTTCGGCGCCGACGCCGAGGCTCTCGACCAGACCGCGGTCACCCAGCCCGCGCTGTTCGCGATCGAGGTCGCGTTGTTCCGCACGCTGGAGCACTGGGGGATGACCCCGGACCACCTGGCGGGCCACTCGATCGGTGAGATCGCCGCGGCCCACGTCGCGGGCGTTCTCTCGCTCGACGACGCGGCCGTGCTCGTCGAGGCACGCGGCCGGCTGATGCAGGCGCTGCCCGCCGGTGGTGCGATGGTGGCGTTGCAGGCCACCGAGGACGAGGTCACCCCTCACCTCACCGACCTGGTGTCGCTGGCCGCGATCAACGGGTCCTCGTCCGTGGTCGTCGCCGGTGACGAAGAGGCTGTGCAGCAGGTTGTCGCGCAGTTCCCGGACCGGAAGTCCAAGCGGCTCAGCGTGTCTCACGCGTTCCACTCGCCGTTGATGGATCCGATGCTGGACGACTTCCGCGCTGTGGCGTCGAAGCTGACGTTCCACGAGCCGAAGATCGCGATGCTGGGTGAGGTGACGGACCCGGAGTACTGGGTGAGGCACGTGCGCGGCACGGTCCGGTTCGCCGACACGATGGCCGAGCTGGAGGCCGCGGGCGCCGGGACGTTCGTCGAGGTGGGCCCGGACGGCGTGCTGGCCGCGATGGCCGAGGTGCCGGTCTTCCCGGTGCTGCGCAAGGACCGCCCCGAGGTCACGACGCTGCTCCAGGCCGTCGGCCAGGCCTACGCGGCCGGCGCGGACGTGGACTGGGCGAAGCTGCTGCACGGTGGCCGCACGGTCGACCTGCCCACGTACGCGTTCCAGCGCCAGCACTACTGGCCGACCGCCGGTGTGGTGTTCGGCGACGTCACGTCCGTCGGTCTCGGCGACGCCGACCACCCGTTGCTGGGTGCCGCGGTGTCCCTGCCCGACGGCCACCTGTTCACCGCCCGGCTCTCCGTCGAGACCCACCCCTGGCTGGCCGACCACGTCGTGTCCGGCACGGTCCTGGTGCCCGGCACCGCGTTCGCCGAGATGGCGTTCCGCGCGGGTGCCGAGGTCGGCTGCGACCTGGTCGAGGAACTGACCCTGGAAGCACCGCTCGCCCTGCACGGCCCGGTCCAGCTGCGACTGGCCCTCGGCGAGCCGGACGACGACGGCCGCCGTTCGCTGACCGTGCACTCGCGGCCGGAGGGCGACGAGCCGTGGACCCGGCACGCCACCGGATCGCTGCTGCCGCAGGCACCCCGGGCGGGCTTCTCGCTCGCCCAGTGGCCTCCCGCGGCGGAAGCCGTTGCGGTGGAGGAGATCTACCCCGGGCTCGCGGCCGCCGGACTGGAGTACGGCCCGGCGTTCCAGGGCCTGCGTGCCGCGTGGCGCACCGGCGAGGAGATCTTCGCCGAGGTCGCTCTCGACGGCACGGCCGACCGGTTCGGCCTGCACCCCGCCCTGTTCGACTCGGTGCTGCACGCGCTGTCCCTGGGCGCGGCGGCGGGGGAGACCCGGCTGCCCTTCGCGTGGCGGGGTGTGGCCCTGCACGCCGAGGGTGCCACGGCACTGCGCGTGCGCCTCAGCAAGGCCGGCGACGGCTTCGCGCTGGAGATCGCCGACGGCACCGGCGCGCCGGTCGCCTCGGTGGACTCGCTGGTGCTGCGGGCGTTCTCGCCCGACGAGGTCGGCGCGCCGCCGGTGAGCCGGTCGCTCTTCCAGGTCGACTGGGTGCCGGTCACCGGCGCCGAGCAGGTCGGCGTGGTCGAGGCGGAGATCACCGACGAGTCCGTGTCCGCGGCCGTGCACCAGGCGCTGGCCTCGGTGCGCTCCTGGCTCGCCGAGGACCGTCCCACCGAGCGACTGGTCTTCGTCACCCGTGACGCCGTCGCGGTCAAGCCCGGCGACGACGTCACCGACCTGATCGGTGCCGCCGTGCGCGGCCTGGTGCGGTCGGCGCAGTCGGAGAACCCGGACCGGTTCGTGCTGGTGGACACCGACTTCACGCTCGACCTCGCGGCCGCGGTGGCGACCGGTGAGCCCGAGATCGCGGTGCGCCAGGGCGTCGCGCTCGCTCCGCGACTCGCCCGTGCTTCGTCCACTGTGGACGCCAGGCTGTCGTTCGACGGCACGGTGCTGGTCACCGGCGCCACCGGCGCGCTGGGCGCGGTCTTCGCGAAGCACCTCGTCACCGAGTACGGCGTCCGCGACCTGCTGCTCACGTCTCGTCGCGGCCTGGACGCCCCCGGCGCCACCGAGCTGCGCGACGACCTGGTCGCACTCGGCGCTTCGGCCGAGATCGTCGCCTGCGACGTCGCCGACTTCACGGCGCTGAAGAACCTCCTGGACGACCGGGTGGTCAACGCCGTCGTGCACACCGCCGGTGTGCTGGACGACGCCACGATCACCTCGCTCACCCCGGAGCAGATCGAGACCGTGCTGCGGCCCAAGGTGGACGCGGCGCGCAACCTGCACGCGCTGACCCGCGACCTGTCCGCGTTCGTCGTCTTCTCCTCGGCGGCGGGCACGTTCGGCAACGCGGGCCAGGGCAACTACGCCGCCGCCAACGCCTACCTCGACGCCCTCGCGCAACACCGCGTGGCGCAGGGACTTCCGGCGCTGTCGCTCGCGTGGGGCCTGTGGGAGGACACCGGCGGCATGACCGCCGAACACCTCAGCCGGCTCGCCACGCTGTCGGCGGACGAAGGCGTCCGGTTGTTCGACCTGGCGCCTGCCACCGGGAACCCGGTCGTGGTGCCGATGCGCCTCGACGTCGCCGCGCTCAAGGGCACGGCCGTCCCGCCGCTGCTCAGCGGGCTCGTCCGCACGACCCGCCGGGCCGTCACCGCGGTGGCCGGGGACGCGGGGCTGCGCGACCGGCTCGCCGGGCTGACCTCGGCCGAGCAGGACGCGGTGCTGCTCGACCTGGTGCGCGGCCAGGCGGCCGACGTGCTCGGCTACGGCGGCGCGGACGACGTGGACGCCGTCCGGTCGTTCCGCGAACTCGGCTTCGACTCGCTCACCGCGGTCGAGCTGCGCAACCGGCTCGCGGCCGACACCGGCCTGCGGCTGCCCGCGACGCTCGTCTTCGACTACCCGTCACCCCTTGCGCTGGTCGAGCACCTGCGTGCCGAACTCGGCGGAGCGGCCACCGCGGTGACCGGCCCGGTGACGGTCGACGTCGTCGACGACGAGCCCATCGCCATCGTTGGCATCGGCTGCCGGTTCCCCGGCGGCGTCACCTCCCCGGAGGACCTGTGGCGCCTGCTGGAGGACGGCGCCGACGCCATCGGCGGGTTCCCCACCGACCGCGGCTGGGACATCGAGAACCTGTACCACCCGGACCCGAGCCACCAGGGCACCTCGTACTCGCGCGAAGGCGGCTTCCTCTACAACGCCAGCGAGTTCGACCCCGCGTTCTTCGGCATCAACCCGAAGGAAGCACTGGCGATGGACCCGCAGCAGCGCCTGCTGCTGCAGACGTCCTGGGAGGCCTTGGAACGCGCGGGCATCGACCCGCACACGGTGCGCGGCAGCCGGACCGGCGTGTTCGCCGGCGTCATGTACCACGACTACGCGTCGCGACTGCGGTCCGTGCCGGACGGCATCGAGGGCTACCTCGGCACCGGCAGCTCGGGCAGCGTCATCTCCGGTCGCGTCTCCTACACGTTCGGCCTGGAAGGCCCGGCCGTCACGGTCGACACCGCGTGCTCCTCGTCGTTGGTGGCGCTGCACCTCGCCGTGCAGGCGTTGCGCAGCGGTGAGTGCACCCTGGCGCTGGCGGGCGGTGTGACCGTCATGGCCACGCCCGGCACGTTCATCGGCTTCAGCCGCCAGCGCGGTCTCGCCGCCGACGGTCGCTGCAAGGCGTTCTCCGCCGACGCGGACGGCACCGGCTGGGGCGAGGGCGCGGGCATGCTGCTCGTCGAGCGGCTCTCCGACGCCCGCCGCAACGGCCACCCGGTGCTCGCCATCGTCCGCGGCAGCGCGATCAACCAGGACGGTGCGTCCAACGGTCTCACCGCCCCGAACGGTCCTTCCCAGCAACGGGTCATCCGCCAGGCGCTCGCCAACGCCGGTCTGTCCACTTCGGACGTCGACGTGGTCGAGGCGCACGGCACCGGCACCTCGCTGGGCGACCCGATCGAGGCACAGGCGCTGCTGGCGACCTACGGCCAGGACCGCGAGCAGCCGCTGCTGCTCGGCTCGATCAAGTCCAACCTCGGCCACACCCAGGCCGCCGCCGGCGTCGCGGGCATCATCAAGATGGTCATGGCGCTGCGCCACGGCGTGCTGCCGAAGACGTTGCACGTCGGGGAGCCCTCGCCGCGCATCGACTGGACCGCGGGCGCGGTCGAGCTGCTCACCGAGCAGGTCGCGTGGCCGTCGGTCGACCGGCCGCGCCGGGCCGCGGTGTCGTCGTTCGGCATCAGCGGCACCAACGCCCACACGATCATCGAGCAGGCACCGGAGCAGGAGCCGGTCGAGACCGGCGCCGACGTCGAACTGCCGTGGATGATCTCGGCGCGGACCGCGGGATCGTTGCGCGGCCAGGTCGAGCGGCTCGGACGGCACCTGCGTGACCGCGATCTGCGCACGCTCGACGTCGCGTACTCGCTGGCCACCAGCAGGTCTGCCTTCGAACACCGCGCCTTTGTGGTGCAGCCGGCTCAGGACGGGCTCGACGAGGTCGCGCTCACCGGGGTGGCGGGTCACGGCAAGCTCGCGTTCCTGTTCACCGGCCAGGGCAGCCAGCGGCTCGGCATGGGCCGCGACCTGTACGACCGGTTCCCGGTGTTCGCCGAGGCCTTCGACGCCGCGTGCGCCGAGCTGGAGGCGCCGGTGCAGGAGGTCGTCTTCGGCATCGACGCCAAGGCGCTCGACGAGACCGGCACGACGCAGCCCGCGCTGTTCGCCATCGAGGTCGCGCTGTACCGGCTGTTCGAGCACTGGGGTGTGAAGCCGGACTTCCTGGCGGGCCACTCCATCGGCGAGATCGCCGCCGCCCACGTCGCCGGGGTGCTGTCCCTGGCCGACGCGGGCAAGCTGGTCAGCGCTCGCGGCCGCCTCATGCAGGCACTGCCGACGGGCGGCGCGATGGTCGCGGTGCAGGCCACCGAGGACGAGGTCGCCGGTCACCTGACCGACGCCGTGTCCATCGCCGCGATCAACGGGCCCAGCGCGATCGTCCTCGCCGGCACCGAAGACGCCGTACAGCAGGTGGTCGCGGAGTTCCCGGACCGGAAGTCCAAGCGGCTCAGCGTGTCGCACGCGTTCCACTCGCCGTTGATGGACCCGATGCTGGCCGACTTCCGCGCTGTGGTCACGGGTTTGACGTTCCACGAGCCCAAGATCGCGGTGCTCGGCGACGTGACCGACCCCGAGCACTGGGTGCGGCACGTGCGGGACACCGTCCGGTTCGCCGAGGCCGTCACGACGCTGGAAGCCAAGGGCGTGCGGACGTTCGTGGAGCTCGGCCCGGACGCCGTGCTCACCGCCATGGGCGCGGAGAGCGCCCAGGACGCGGTGTTCGTGCCGTCGCTGCGCAAGGGCCGCGGCGAGATCCAGACCCTGTTCCACGCTCTCGGCACCGCCTACGTGCGGGGCGCGAAGATCGACTGGACGACGTTCTTCGCGGGCACCGACGCCCGCCGCGTCGACCTGCCGACCTACGCGTTCGACGACGAGCGCTACTGGCTGAACGACGGCTCGTCCGCCGCCGGCCAGGGGCTCGCCGCGACCGGGCACCCGTTGCTCGGCGCCGCCATCGGCCTGCCCGACTCCGACGGCCACCTCTTCACCGGCAGCGTCGGCCGCGGCAGCCTGGCGTGGCTCGGCGACCACGCGGTCTCCGGCACGGTCCTGCTGCCCGGCACGGCGTTCGTCGAGATGGCGCTGCGGGCGGGTGAGGAGGCCGGCTGCGGGGTGCTCGAGGAGCTCACCCTCGCCGCGCCGCTGGTCCTGCCCGAGCACGGTGCCGTCCAGGTGCAGGTGTTCGTCGGCGGCCCCGACCACGAGGACCGGCGCACCGTCACCGTCCACTCGCGACTCGACGACGAGCCGTGGACCCGGCACGCCACCGGTGTGCTGGCGGTGGCCGGGGACCGGCCGGCCGGCGGACTGGACGTGTGGCCTCCGCTCGACGCCATGCAGGTCGACGTCGGCGGTCTCTACGACGGCTTCGAGGCCATCGGTCTCGAGTACGGCCCGGCGTTCCAGGGCCTCAAGGCGGCCTGGCGCCGTGACGACGAGGTGTTCGCCGAGATCACCGTCGACGCGGAGGACGCGGGGGAGTACGGGCTGCACCCGGCGCTGCTCGACGCGTCGCTGCACGCGGTCGGCATCGGCGAGTTCTTCGAGAACACCGGCCAGGCCCGGCTTCCGTTCGCCTGGAGCGGTGTCCGGGTGCACGCGGTCGGCGCGTCGGCGTTGCGGATCCGGATGGCCAAGTCCGGTGCGGACGCGGTGACGCTGGAGATCGCGGACCCGACCGGCGCGCCGGTCGCCTCGGTCGAGTCGCTGGTGCTGCGGCCGCTCGCGACCGACCAGCTCGGCGGCGGCTTCACCCGCTCGCTCTACCGGGTCGACTGGACGCCGACCACCAGCCCGGCCGCCTCCGCGGCCACGTGGGCGGTGCTCGGCCCGGACGACCTGAAGCTCGGCCACCTGCTGGACCTCCCGGTGCACGCCACCCTCGCCGAGATCGGCGAGGTGGACGCGGTGCTCGTCTCCGCGGTGGCGGACCTGAGCGTCGGCAACGGGTACGCGGACGCCACGAGGGCCGGTGTCGAACGGATCCTGGGCCTCGCCCAGGATTGGGTGGCACAGGACCGCGACGCGCGACTGATCGTGGTGACCAAGGGCGACGTGGCGGGTGCCGCCGTGCACGGCCTGGTCCGCTCGGCCCAGGCCGAGAACCCCGACCGGTTCGTGCAGGTGGAACTGGACGACCACGAGGACTCGCCGCGGGCACTGGCCGCCGCGCTCGCCACCGGTGAGCCGCGGATCGCGATCCGCGAGGGTGCCCTGCACGTGCCGAGGCTCGCGCGGGTGCGGGCGGCCGAGGACGCCAAGCCGGAGTTCCGGGCCGGTGGCACGGTGCTGCTGACCGGTGCGACGGGCGCGCTCGGCGCGTTGTTCGCGAAGCACCTGATCACCGAGTACGGCGTCGACGGCCTCCTGCTCACCAGCAGGCGCGGCCTGGACGCGCCCGGTGCGCCCGAGCTGCGCGACGAACTGCGCGCCCTGGGGGCGACGGTCGAGATCGCCGCGTGCGACGTGGCCGATCGGGAAGCGTTGGCAGGCTTGCTGAATGAGCACCCGGTTACCGCCGTGGTGCACGCTGCTGGTGTGCTCGACGACGGCGTGCTGACCTCGCTCACCCCGCAGCGCCTGGAGAAGGTGTTGCGGCCCAAGGTGGACGCGGCCTGGAACCTGCACGAGCTGACCGGCGACCTGGACGCGTTCGTCCTGTTCTCGTCCGCCGCCGGCACGTTCGGCAACCCAGGCCAGGCCAACTACGCCGCCGCGAACTCGTTCCTCGACGCACTCGCGCAACACCGGCGCGACCAGGGCAAGCCCGGCCTGTCGCTCGGCTGGGGCCTCTGGGAGGACACCGGCGGCATGACCGCCGACTCCGCCCGGCTCGGCACCGCACTGTCCGAAGAGGAGGGTGTGGCGCTCTTCGACACCGCGCTCGCCGGCGCGGACGCGGCGGTCGTGCCGATGCACCTCGACACCTCGGGAATCGGCGACCGGGTGCCCGCCCTGCTCAGCGGACTGGTCCGCGGCAAGGCGCGGCGCGCGGAGGCCGCGGTGGCCGAGGAACCGCTGAGCAAGCGGATCGCCGGGCTCTCCGACGGCGACCGGGACCAGCTCCTGCTCGACGTCGTGCGCTCGCACGTCGCGAAGGCCCTGGGCCTGTCCGGCCCGGACGCCGTCGACGAGCACCGCGCGTTTCAGGACCTCGGCTTCGACTCGCTCAGCGCGGTCGAGCTGCGCAACAGCCTGAACGCCGCCACGGGCCTGAAACTGCCCGCCACGCTGGTGTTCGACTACCCGACCCCGGCGGCGCTGGTCGACCAGCTGCGCGACGAGGTCAAACCCGACACACCCGCCGGGGCGCCACTCGCGCTCGGTGATCTCGACCGGCTGGCCGCCGAGCTGATCGAGCTCGGTCGCGACGACACCGCGCGTGCGCGGATCACCGAACGGCTGCAGGCGGTCCTTGCCGGACTGGCGGCACCGGAGTCCGACGCGGACCTCGACGCGGCCAGCGACGACGAACTCTTCGACCTGCTCGACCAGGAGCTGACGTGACGATGGACAACGAGGAAAAGCTCCGCGACTACCTCAAGCGCGCCACAGCGGACCTGCGCCAGGTCAAGCGGCGTCTGAAGGAGGTCGAGGACGCGGACCGGGAGCCCATCGCCATCGTCGGCATGGCCTGCCGGTACCCCGGTGGCGTCAAGAGCCCCGAGGACCTGTGGGACCTGGTCTCCGGCGAGCGCGACGCCATCGCGCCGCTGCCGACCGACCGGGGCTGGGACATCGACGGCCTGTTCGGCACCGACCCCGAGGCGACCGGCCAGAGCTACGTCGCGAAGGGCGGGTTCCTCTACGACGCCAGCGAGTTCGACCCGGCGTTCTTCGGGATCTCTCCCCGCGAGGCGCTGGCGATGGACCCGCAGCAGCGGCTGCTGCTGGAGGCGTCGTGGGAGGCGTTCGAACGCGCCGGGATCGACCCGGCCGCGGTCAAGGGCAGCAAGACCGGTGTCTACGCCGGCGTGATGTACCACGATTACGCGACCGGGCTGACCGAGGTGCCCGAGGAGGTCGGCGGCTACCTGAGCACCGGCACGTCCGGCAGCGTCGTCTCCGGCCGCGTCGCCTACACGCTCGGCCTGGAGGGCCCGGCCGTCACGATCGACACGGCGTGCTCGTCGTCGCTCGTCGCGCTGCACTGGGCGATCCAGGCGCTGCGCAAGGGAGAGTGCACGCTCGCGCTCGCCGGTGGCGTCACGGTGATGGCCACGCCCGGCACGTTCCTCGAGTTCTCCCGCCAGAAGGGGCTCGCGTCCGACGGCCGCTGCAAGGCGTTCGCGGCGTCGGCCGACGGCACCGGCTGGGGCGAGGGCGTCGGCATGCTCCTCGTCGAGCGGCTGTCCGACGCGCAACGCTTGGGCCACAACGTCCTCGCGGTCATCCGCGGCAGCGCGATCAACCAGGACGGCGCCTCGAACGGCCTCACCGCGCCCAGCGGCCCGTCGCAGCGCCGCGTCATCGGGCAGGCGCTGGCCGACGCCGGTCTGACGACCCGCCAGGTCGACCTGGTGGAGGCGCACGGCACCGGCACCAAGCTCGGCGACCCGATCGAGGCCCAGGCGCTGCTCGCGACCTACGGCCAGGACCGCGCGGAACCGCTGCGGCTCGGCTCGATCAAGTCGAACATCGGCCACACCCAGGCCGCCGCGGGCGTCGCGGGCATCATCAAGATGGTCATGGCGATCCGCCAGGGCGTGATGCCGAAGACCCTGCACGTGGACGAGCCGTCCCCGCACATCGACTGGTCGGCCGGTGCGGTCGAACTGCTGACCGAGCAGCGCTCCTGGCCGGAGACCGGCGAACCGCGCCGTGCCGCCGTGTCGTCGTTCGGGTTCAGCGGCACGAACGCCCACACGATCATCGAGCAGGCGCCGGAGTCCGTGCAGGACGGTCGCCCGGCCGGTGCGGAGCAGGTGCTGCCCTGGGTGTTGTCCGCCCACGGCGAGGCCGCGCTGCGGGCGCAGGCCGCGCAGCTGCGTGACCACCTGACCACTTCCGGCGCGTCCGCCGCCGACATCGGCTACTCGCTCGCCACCACCCGCTCCCGCTTCCCGCACCGCGCGGTGCTGCTCGGCACGCGGAAGTCCGACTTCGCGCTGGACGCGCTGATCGGCTCCGAGGTCACGGCCGACGTCGTCGAGGGCGTCGCGGACGTGCGCGGCAAGGTCGCGTTCGTGTTCCCCGGTCAGGGTTCGCAGTGGGTCGGCATGGCCCTGGACCTGTTGGACACCAACGAGGTCTTCCGCGCTCGCATGGCCGAGTGCGAGCAGGCGCTGTCGTCCTACGTGGACTGGTCGTTGATCGACGTGTTGCGCGAGACTCCCGGCGCGCCGGGCTTCGACCGCGTCGACGTCGTGCAGCCCGCGCTGTGGGCCGTGATGGTGTCGCTGGCGCAGGTCTGGCGTTCGCTGGGCGTCACGCCCTCGGCCGTCGTCGGCAGCTCGCAGGGTGAGATCGCCGCCGCCTGCGTCGCGGGAGCGCTCTCACTGGACGACGCCGCTCGCGTGGTCGCGTTGCGCAGCCAGGCTCTCGGCGCGTTGTCCGGCCTCGGCGGCATGGTCTCGGTCTCGCTGCCGGTCGCGCAGGTCCGCGAACGCCTGACCCGGTGGGACGGCAAGCTCTCCGTCGCCACCGTCAACGGCCCGCGCGCCACCGTGGTGTCCGGCGACGACGATGCGTTGGAAGAGCTGCTGGCGTCGTGCGAGGCCGACGAGGTCCGCGCCCGCCGCATCGCGGTGGACTACGCCTCGCACTCCGCGCACGTCGAGATCATCCGTGACGAACTGGCGAAACTCCTCGCCCCGGTCAAGCCCGTCGCGGCCGAGATCCCGTTCTACTCCACCGTCACCGGCCTGCCGGTCGACGGCACCGCGCTCGACGCCGAGTACTGGTACACGAACCTGCGCGAGACCGTCGAGTTCGAGCAGGGCGTCCGGCTGCTGGTCGAGAAGGGCCACCGGTTCTTCCTGGAGATGAGCCCGCACCCGGTGCTCACCATGTCCGTCCAGGACATCGTCGACGAGACCGGCACCGAGGCCGTCGTGCTCGGGTCGCTGCGCCGCGACGAGGGCGGCCTGCCCCGGCTGCTGACCTCGCTGGCCCAGGCCCACGTCCGCGGCCTGCCGCTCGACTGGGAGGCGGTGTTCGCCGGACACGGCGCCCGCGCGGCCGAGCTGCCCACCTACGCGTTCCAGCGCCAGTCGTTCTGGCTCGACACCAGCGGTTCCGGCTACGGCGACGTGTCGTCCGCCGGCCTCGCGGTCACCGACCACGCGCTGCTCGGCGCCGCCGTCGCGCTGCCGGACTCCGGCGGCTACCTGTTCACCGGCAGGCTCTCCCTGCGCAGCCACCCGTGGCTGACCGACCACCGCGTCAACGACGCGGTCCTGCTGCCCGGCACGGCGTTCGTCGAACTCGCCATCCGCGCCGGCGACCAGGTCGGCTGCGGCGTGCTGGACGAACTCACCCTGGAAGCGCCGCTCGTGCTCGGCGAGCACGAGGCCGTCGTGGTCCGCGTGGCGCTCGACGAGGCCGGCGAGGACGGCGTGCGCGCCGTCTCGGTGTTCTCCCGCGTCGAGCACGCGGACGACGACGAGCCGTGGACCCGCCACGCCACCGGCACCCTGGTCGCCGACGGTGGCGCGACCGCCGCGGACCTGACCGCGTGGCCGCCGCCCGGAGCCGAGCCGGTCGACACCTCCCAGCTGTACGACGGACTCGCCGCGATCGGCCTGGGCTACGGGCCGACGTTCCGCGGCCTGCGGGCCGCCTGGCGCGCGGGCGACGAGGTCTTCGCCGAGGTGGCGCTGCCCGAGGGGGTGAAGGTGGCGGGCTTCGGCCTGCACCCCGCGCTCCTCGACGCCGCACTGCACGCCGTCGGCCTCGGGACCTTCCTGGACGTCACGACCACGCCGTGGCTGCCGTTCTCCTGGACCGGCGTCCGCCTGGACGCCGCCGGTGCCGCCGCGCTCCGGGTGCGGATCGCCGCCGTCGGCTCGGGTTCGGTGTCCGTCACCGTCGCCGACGAGACCGGTCAGCCGGTCGCCTCGGCCGACGAACTGGTGCTGCGGCCCATCTCGCAGCAGCAGGCCGTCACCGGCACGGCCAGGTCGCTGTTCCGGGTCGACTGGCAGGTGCTGCCGGTCGAGGCGGACCAGACCCAGCTCGCCGACGTGCCGGACGTCGAGGTGGTCACGCTCGCACCTTCCGCGTCGAATGCCGACAGCGTTCGCGCGACCGTCCACTCCGCCCTGGAGCGCGCGCAGACCGCGCTCGACACCGAGTCCCGCCTGGTCTTCCTCACCTCCGGCGCCGTGCCGGTCGGCGAACTCACCGACCTCGCCGGTGCCGCCGTGTGGGGCCTGATCCGCTCCGCCCAGACCGAGAACCCCGACCGCTTCGTCCTGGTCGACACCGACGACACCCCCGCGTCGGCCGCCGTGCTGGCCGCCGCCGTGGCCACCGGCGAACCCGAACTCGCGATCCGCGACGGCGTCGTCCGCGTGCCCAGGCTGACCCGCGCCGCGGTGTCCACTTCGGACGCGCCCGCGTTCCGCCCCGACGGCAAGGTGCTCCTCACCGGTGCCACCGGAGTGCTGGGCGCGCTGCTGGCCCGCCACCTGGTGACCGTGCACGGCGTGCGTGACCTGGTGCTGACCAGCAGGCGCGGCCTCGACGCCCCCGGCGCCACCGACCTGCGCGACGAACTCATCGGGCTCGGCGCGAACGTCACCATCGCGGCCTGCGACGCCGCCGACCGCGAGGCGCTGGCCGCGTTGCTGGCCGAGCACCCGGTGACCGCCGTCGTGCACACCGCCGGCGTCCTGGACGACGGCGTGCTGTCCTCGCTCACCCCCGAACGACTCGACCTCGTGCTGCGGCCCAAGGTCGACGCGGTGCTGAACCTGCACGAGCTGACCGGCGAGCTGGACGCGTTCGTCCTGTTCTCCTCGGCGGCCGGCACGTTCGGCAACGCGGGCCAGGCCAACTACGCCGCCGCCAACGCCTTCCTGGACGCGTTCGCCGTGCAGCGCAGGACCGCCGGGCAGCCTGCGCTGTCCCTGGCCTGGGGCCTGTGGGAGCAGGCCAGCGAGATGACCGGCGAGATGGCCGACACCGACCGCGGCCGCGTGGGCGCCGGTCTGTCCTCAGCGGACGGTCTGGAGCTGTTCGACGCGACCCTCACCGCCACCGAGCCGGTCCTCGTGCCGATGCACCTCGACACCGCCGGACTGCGCGGAGCGGGCGCCTCGGTGCCGCCGCTGCTGCGCGGCTTCACCCGCGCGCCGGGCAGGCGCACCGCGTCGGCCGCGGACCAGGCCGCCGCGTCCTCGCTGGCGCAGCAGCTGTCCGCGCTGCCGCAGAACGAGCAGATCCGCACCCTGGTCACGCTGATCGGCACGCACGTCTCCGCCGTGCTCGGGTTCTCCTCGGCCGAGTCCGTCGACTCGTCGAAGGCGTTCCGGGAACTGGGTTTCGACTCGCTGACGGCCGTCGAGCTGCGCAACCGGATCAACGCCGCCACCGGCCTCAAACTGCCAGCCACCCTGGTCTTCGACTATCCGACCTCGGACGTGCTCGCCGAACACCTGCGCGAGAAGATCGTCGGCGCGGGTGGAGGGGCGGCCGTCGTCAAGGCGGCGACCTCCGGAGCGGACGACGACCAGATCGCCATCGTCGCGATGGCCTGCCGGTTCCCCGGCGGCGTCAAGACGCCCGAGGACCTGTGGGCGCTGCTCGCGGGCGGCGGGGACGCGATCGGCGGGTTCCCGCCCGACCGCGGCTGGAACATCGACTACCTGACCAAGGCCTCGAACGCCGCCGAGGGCGGGTTCATCTACGACGCCAGCGAGTTCGACCCGGCGTTCTTCGGCATCAACCCGCGCGAAGCCCTCGCCATGGACCCCCAGCAGCGCCTGCTGATGGAGACCTCCTGGGAGGCCGTGGAACGGGCGGGCATCGACCCGCAGTCGTTGCGCGGCAGCCAGACCGGCGTGTTCGCCGGCATGATGTACCACGACTACGGCACGCAACTCGCCTCGTTGCCCGAAGAGGTCGGCGGCTACTTCGGCACCGGCACCGCGGGCAGCGTCGCCTCCGGCCGGATCGCCTACACCCTCGGCCTGGAAGGCCCGGCGGTCACCGTCGACACCGCGTGCTCGTCCTCGCTGGTCGCGCTGCACCTCGCGGCACAGGCACTGCGCAGCGGCGAGTGCGACCTGGCCCTGGCCGGTGGTGTCACGGTGATGGCCACGCCCGGCGTGTTCGTCGAGTTCAGCACCCAGGGAGCCATGGCACCCGACTCGCGCTGCAAGCCGTTCGCGGCCGGTGCCGACGGGTCGAGCTGGGGCGAGGGCGCGGGCATGCTCGTCGTCGAGCGGTTGTCCGACGCCCGCCGCAACGGCCACCCGGTGCTCGCGGTCCTCAAGGGCACGGCGGTCAACCAGGACGGCGCCTCCAACGGCCTCACCGCCCCGAACGGCCCGTCGCAGCAACGCGTGATCCGCCAGGCACTCGCCAACGCCGGTCTGTCCACTTCGGACGTCGACGCGATCGAGGCGCACGGCACCGGCACGAAGCTCGGCGACCCGATCGAGGCCCAGGCCATCCTGGAGACCTACGGGCAGAACCGGTCCACGCCGGTGCTGCTGGGCGCGGTCAAGTCCAACCTGGGCCACACCCAGGCCGCCGCCGGTGTCGCGGGCGTCATCAAGATGGTCCTGGCCATGCGGCACGGCGTGCTGCCCAAGACGCTGCACGTCGACGCGCCGTCCCCGCACATCGACTGGACGTCCGGCGCCGTCTCGCTCGTCACGGAGACGACCCCGTGGCCCGAGACGGGTCGCACGCGCCGTTCGGCGGTGTCGTCGTTCGGCATCAGCGGCACCAACGCGCACGTCGTGCTGGAGCAGGCCCCCGAGACGGCCGAGGAGCCGGGGGAGTGGACGACGCTGCCGTTCGTGCTGTCCGGCAAGACCCCCGAGGCCCTCGCCGCCCAGGCCGGCAAGCTCCGCGACCACCTGACCGCCCACCCCGACGCCAACCCGGCCGACGTGGCCTTCTCACTCGCCACGACCCGGTCGCTGCTCGACCACCGCACCGCCGTCGTCGCGAGTGACCGCGACGAACTGCTGGCAGCACTGGAGAACCCGGCGATCGCGACCCCGGCCGGCGGCAGGCTCGCGTTCCTGTTCACCGGTCAGGGCAGCCAGCGGGTCGGCATGGGCCGTGAGCTGTACGACGCATTCCCTGTGTACGCCAAGGCCTTTGACGAAGTCGCTGCTCTGGTTGATGTGCGGGACGAGGAACTGGATCGCACCGAGTTCACCCAGCCCGCGATCTTTGCGTTGGAAGTAGCGCTGTACCGGCTCGTCGAGTCGTGGGGCATCCGCCCGGACTTCCTGGCTGGGCACTCGATCGGCGAGATCGCGGCCGCCCACGTCTCCGGCGTGCTCTCGCTGGAAGACGCCGCCACGTTGATCAGCGCGCGGGCCCGGCTGATGCAGGCCCTGCCGGAGGGTGGCGCGATGGTCGCGTTGCAGGCCACCGAGGACGAGGTAACACCTCATCTGTCCGATGTGGTCTCACTGGCCGCGATCAACGGCCCGAGCGCGGTCGTGGTCGCCGGTGAGGAAGCCGCCGTCGAGCAGGTCGTCGCGCAGTTCCCGGACCGCAAGTCCAAGCGGCTCACCGTCTCGCACGCGTTCCACTCGCCGTTGATGGACCCGATGCTGGACGACTTCCGGGCCGTGGTCGCGGAACTCACGTTCAACGAGCCCAAGATCGCCATGCTCGGCGACGTGACGGACCCGGAGTACTGGGTGCGGCACGTGCGCGGCACGGTCCGCTTCGCCGACGCCATGCAGACCCTCGGCGACGAGGGCGTGCGGACGTTCCTGGAACTGGGCCCGGACGGCGTGCTGGCCGCCATGGCCGAGGCGCCCGTGATCCCGGCTCTGCGCAAGGACCGCTCCGAGGTCCTCGGCATCACCACCGCCGTCGCGGCGCTGCACACCCGTGGCGTCCGGATCGACTGGACCGCGTTCTTCGCCGGTGCGACCGTGGTCGGCCTGCCGACGTACGCGTTCCAGCGCGAGCGGTACTGGCTCGAGGCCCCGGCGGGATCCGACGACGGCACCGCGGCCGGGCTCGGCCTGGTCGCCGGGAGCCACCCCCTGCTCGGCGCCGAGGTCTCGCTGCCGGAGTCGGGCGTACTCGTCTTCAGCGGCCGGATCTCGCTGCACACCCACCCCTGGCTCGCCGATCACGCCGTCAACGGTGTGGTCCTGTTGCCCGGCACCGCCTTCGTCGAGATGGCGCTCCAGGCCGGTGCCGGTGACGTGCTGGAGGAACTGACCCTCGAAGCGCCGCTGGTGCTCTCCGGGCACGGCGGGGTGGCGTTGCGGGTCATGGTCGGCGAGGAGGACAACGACCGCCGCACGGTGTCCGTCTTCTCGCGGATCACCGACGACGGCCCGTGGACCCGGCACGCGACCGGTGTCCTGGCCAAGGCGACCGGCGAGACCGGCGACGACCTCACGGCCTGGCCGCCCGCCGACGCCGAGCAGGTGCCGGTGGACGGGCTCTACGACGACTTCGCCGCGCTGGGCCTCGAGTACGGCCAGGCGTTCCAGGGCCTGAAGTCCGCCTGGCGTCGCGGGGACGAGGTCTTCGCCGAGGTCGCGCTGGACGCCGACACCACCGCGTTCGGCCTGCACCCCGCGCTGCTCGACGCCGCCCTGCACGCCATCAAGGTCGGCGACTTCGTCGACGGCACGCGCCTGCCGTTCTCGTTCAACGGCGTCCGCCTGCACGCGATCGGCGCGCAGGAGTTGCGGGTCCGCATGTCCAGCGCGGGAACGGACGCGATCTCACTGCTGGTCGCCGACACGACCGGTGCGCCGGTCGCGTCCATCGACTCGCTGGTGCTGCGCCCGCTCACCCTCGCTCCTGTCGCCACTGACTCGCTGTTCCACGTCGAGTGGGTGCCGGTCCAGGCCGCCTCCACCGACGTCGAGGTGGTCGAGATCGCCGGCACGGTGTCGGAGGCAGTGCACTCGGCACTGCAGCAGGTGCGGGAGCACGCCGACTCCGACGCCCTGGTGGCGTTCGTGACGCGCGGCGCGGTCGCGGTCCGGCCCGGCGACGACGTGACCGACCTGGCGGGCGCCGCCGTGCGCGGCCTCGTCCGCTCCGCCCAGGCCGAGTACCCCGGCCGGTTCGTGCTGGTGGATCTGGCCGAGGGCGCGGAGATCGTGCTCAGCGCCGACGAGCCGGACATCGCGGTCCGCGACGGCCAGGCCTTCGCGCCCAGGCTCACCCGCACGGTGTCCGAAGTGGACGGCCAGGCGGGCCTCGGGGCCGGACCGGTGCTGATCACCGGTGCCTCCGGTGGCCTCGGCGCGCTGTTCGCCCGCCACCTCGTCACCGAGCACGGCGTGCGGCACCTGGTGCTCGCCAGCCGGCGCGGCCCGGCCGCTCCGGGAGCCGGAGATCTGCGCACCGAACTGACCGAACTCGGCGCCGGTGTCGAGATCGTGGCCTGCGACGTGGCGGACCGTGACTCGGTCGCCGCGCTGCTGGCCGCCCACCCGGTGCGCGCCGTGGTGCACACCGCCGGTGTGCTGGCCGACGCCACCATCGGCTCGATGACCGCCGACCAGGTCGACCAGGTCCTGCGGCCCAAGGTCGACGCCGTGCGCAACCTGCACGAGCTGGCGGGCGACCTGGACGCGTTCGTGGTGTTCTCCTCGGCCGCGGGCACGTTCGGCACGCCCGGCCAGGGCAACTACGCGGCCGCCAACGCCTACCTCGACGCCGTGGCGCAGCAACGCCGGGCGCGCGGCCAGGCAGGCCTGTCGCTGGCCTGGGGCCTGTGGGACGACCTGGGCGGCATGACCGCCGACCAGGGCCGCCTCCAGCGCTCCGGTGTCGCGGCACTCGGTGCGGCAGAAGGACTGGCGCTGTTCGACCGCGCCGTTCGGGGCGTGAACCCGGTCGTGGTGCCGATGAAGCTCGACACCGCCGGACTGCGCGGCGCCGGTGCGGGACTGCCCGCCCTGCTGCGCGGCCTGGTCCGCACCACGACGCGGCGTGCGGCGTCGGCGACCGCCAAGCTGGACCTGCGCAGTCTGTCCACAGTGGACCGGGGTGCGGCCCTGCTGGACGCCGTCCTGACGCACACCGCCGCCGTGCTGGGCTACGGCACGAAGAAGGTCGAGGCGGACCAGCAGTTCCTGGAGCTGGGCTTCGACTCGCTCACCTCGGTCGAACTGCGCAACGTGCTGAACGAGGTCACCGGGCTGCGGTTGCCGCCGACCCTGCTGTTCGACCACCCGACGCCCGAGCTGGTCGCCGAGCACCTCAACCGCGAGATCGAGGTGCCCGCCGCCACCACCGCCGCTACGAGCACGGTCGGCACGCTCGGTCTGCTGTCCAGGCAGGCCAGCGAGTCCGGTCGTGGCGAGGACTTCATGGGTCTGCTGATGGCGATGTCGGCGTTCCGGCCGTCGTTCGCCGGCCCGGAGGACCTGCCCGAGCCGTTGCACCGCATCAAGATGGCGAAGGGGGAGGACAAGCCCGGCCTGATCTGCTTCCCGCCGATCCTCGCCAACTCCGGACCCCAGGTCTACGCGCGGTTCGCGCACGCGTTGCGCGACGAGCGGGACGTCACGGTGGTCTCGACCCCCGGCTTCCTCACGGGGGAGCTGGTGCCCGCGTCCATCGACGCGATCGTCCGGGCACAGGCCCAGGCCGTGCTCGAGCAGGCGGAAGGCGAGCCGTTCGTGCTCGTCGGCCACTCCTCGGGCGGCACGCTGGCGCACGGCGTGGCCGCGCACCTGGAGAGCATCGGCCGGCCCGCCGAGGCACTCGTGCTGATGGACATCTTCCGGCACGACCGCGAGTCCCTGTCCCGCGTGCACCCCGAGTTCGTCGGGGGCGACGCGGAAGGCGGTGCGGAAGCGGGCGATGCCGAGGTGCTCGACGACCAGCGACTGACGGCCATGGGCGCGTACTGCCGCATCTACGCGGGCTGGCGGCCGACGGCCATCAGCACCCCGACGCTCCTCGTGCGCGCCACCGAACCGCTGCCCGGCACCGAGCCCGGCAGTGACTGGAGGTCGACCTGGGACTTCGAGCACGCGGTGCTGGACACCCCTGGCACGCACTTCTCGATGATGGGCGAACACTCGGCCACCACCGCGGCGGCCGTGCACACCTGGTTGTCCGAGAAGCGGTGATGACGAACACCGCAATCCGTGGCGCGTGACGGGGAAATCAATCTTTCAATTTTCAGACACCCTGTGCTCAGCCTGGAGGTATGCGCACTTCCGGTGACGTATCGAGAGGAACGATCTGCCATGCTTTCGGCAGCTGTGGACACCGCCCTGTGGATCCGCCGATTTCATCCGAGCCCGGATGCGAATGTTCGGTTGGTGTGCCTGCCGCACGCGGGAGGATCGGCGAGCTTCTACTATCCGGTGTCGGAATCGTTGACGCCCGGAGTGGAGGTGCTGGCGGTCCAATACCCCGGCCGGCAGGACCGCCGGAACGAGCCGTGCGTCGAATCCGTCACAGAATTGGCAGATCTCATCGTCGAGGCGCTCCAGCTGTGGATCGACGAAAGGCCGATCGCGCTCTTCGGTCACAGCATGGGCGCCACCGTCGCCTTCGAGGTGGCACGCAGGTTGGAGCAGCACGGGCGTCCCCTGGTCGCTCTGTTCGCCTCCGGCAGGCGTGCCCCGTCGCGCTACCGCGACGACCAGGTGCACCTGCGCGACGACAACGGGATCGTCGCGGAACTGCAGACGCTGAGCGGCACCGACTCCCGGCTGCTCGGCAACGAAGACCTGTTGCGCCTGGTCATCCCCGTGGTGAGGGCCGACTACAAAGCTGTCGAAACGTATCGCTGCGACCCCGGCGCGAAGGTGATGTGCCCGGTGAGCGTGCTGGTCGGCGACAACGACCCGAAAGCGACCGTCGAGGAAGCCAGGGCGTGGTCGGAACACACCGCCAGTGCGTTCGAACTCCAGGTGTACCCCGGTGGGCATTTCTACCTCAGCACTCACCAGGACCGCGTCACCGATCTGCTCCTGGATCGACTGGTGGACTCGCCTGCCGCATTTATGGCGAGTCCTAGGGGTCTCCTTTAGGGGTTTCCTCATATTGGGTAGGGGTTCCCCTGTTGTACCGTGAACAATAAGATTGTTTTGAAAAGGATCCAGCGGTGCGGAAGTTGAGCTCGCGGGACCGCAGTGCTTCAGAACCACATTTTTGCTGCGCTTCTCCGCAGCCCGTCGAGCAAGAGGAAGGAGGAGTGACGCAGATGACCGCGAAACTCTTCTCGACCGACTCGGTGCAGACCTATTCCGAGATCGAACAGAACGCTCTGCGCGTGGCCGACGTGCTGGGTGAGAACGGTATCGGCCACGGCTGCCGGGTGATGCTGAAGGCGGGCAACTCGGCCGGCTGGGTCATCACGCTGCTCGCGCTGATGCACTCCGGAGCGTCCATCGTGATGGTGGACAGCCAGCAGCGCGCCGAGCAGACGCGGCGGATCGCCGACCAGGCGGGCGTGAAGATGTGCATCGTCGACGAGGACGCGCCACTCACCCACGACCAGAGCAAGATCTACGTCTACGAGCTGCTGGTCGCCGCCGCCAGCCGCGTGCCGTTGCGGAACAAGCTCGACTTCACCGAGTGGGCCGAGCGCCCGGACGGGCTGCTCATGTGGTCGTCCGGCTCGACGGGCTCCGCCAAGGGGATCGTGAAGTCCGGCGGCAAGTTCCTCGAGAACCTCCGCCGCAACGCGGCCCAGGTCGGGCACCGCGAGGGTGACGTGCTGATGCCATTGCTGCCGTTCTCGCACCAGTACGGCCTGTCCATGGTGCTGATCGCGTGGCAGGAGCGCTGCTCCCTCGTGGTGGCGCCGTACCGCCGGATCGACCGCGCGCTGGTGATGGCGGGCCAGACCGGGGTCACCGTCGTGGACGCCACCCCCTCGACCTACCGCAGCATGCTCAACATCGTGGAGAAGCGCGCGGACGCCGGGCTGAAGCTCATCACCGTGCGCATGTTCTGCAGCGGCGCCGCGCCGCTCGACCCCAAGCTGAGCCAGGACTACGTCGAGAGGTTCGGCCTGCCACTGCTCGACAGCTACGGCAGCACCGAGATGGGCAACGTCTCGTTCGCCACGCTCGAGAACCCGTTCGTCTGCGGCCAGGCCATGGACGGTCTGGCGCTCAAGGTCGTCGACGACGACGGCAACGAGGTGCCCGCCGGCGAGATCGGCGAGGTGCTCGTCTACACCCCGGACGTGATGGAGGGCTACCTCGCCGAGGACGGCACGCTCGTGCCGCACCGGGAGACGTGGTACCAGACCGGTGACTTCGGCAGCCTGGACGAGCACGGCAACCTGTCGGTGTACGGCAGGAAGTTCGCCGTGACCCGCATGGGGTACACGCTCTACCCGGAGATCATCGAGCGTCAGGTCGCCGAGATGGGCTGTTCGGCCAAGGTCGTCTCCGTTCCCGACGACCGCCGCGGCTGCCAGCTGGTGTTCTTCGTGGAGGACTCGCAGAACCGCGCACCGCGGTTCTGGCGCGAGCTGCTCTGCAAGGTCCTGCCGGCCTACGAGTGGCCCAACCGCGTGCAGGTGCTCGACCGGTTCCCGTTGAACGCCAACGGGAAGCCCGACCGCCTGCAGCTGGAGCAGATCGCGCTCACCAGCGTCGAGAGCGTGGCCACCGAGACCCTCGAAGAAGAGGCCGCACGCCTGAGCGTCTGAGCGTCAGGTTTTCCAGGAAGTCAGTCAGCACAACCGATTCGCCAGAGCCACTGGGCATCCAGGGGAGGGAGGGGAACACCGTGGAGGAGAAGCAGAACACAACGGCCGAGGCTGAACAGGGTCGCACCGCCATCGTGTTTCCTGGTATGGGACCGTCCAGCTTCGCCGACGTCGGCAGGTACATGGTGCTCGACCGCTACGCCCGTCGGCGGCTGGCCGCCGCCGACGAGGCGTTGGGGTACTCCGTGCTGGAACGCTTCCGCGGCGCCGACGACGAGTACTCCGAGGCGACGCAGATCGCGTTCCTGATCAACTCGGTGGCTCTGGCCGACCGGGCCGTCGACGTGATGGGGCTGTCCCCGGACGTGTGCGTCGGCCCGAGCTTCGGGCAGAAGGCGGCGACCGCGTTCGTCGGGTCGCTGCCGTTCGCCGACGTCGTGCGGATGACGGCGGAGCTCGCCCGGTGCGAGGAGGAGTTCTTCTCCACCCAGTACTCCGACGTCGTCACCCAGTCCTTCGTCCGCGCCCCGAAGGAGCGGACGATGGAGATCCTCGCGGAGATGGAGGCGGTCGGGGAGTGGCACGAGATCTCCGGTTTCCTCGACTCGGACTTCTACTTCGTGTCCGTCCGTGAGTCCTTCTTGGACGATTTCAAGTCGCGCATCCGGGCTGCGGGCGGGTACTCCATGTACTCGATGCGGCCGCCGGTGCACGCCAGGGCGTTCGGCGACCTGCGGCGCAAGGCGGAGGACGAGGTGTTCTCCCGCTACCAGGTCGAGGCGCCGCGGATCCCGGTGATCGCGGACCAGAACGGTTCCGTCGTCACCTCCGCCGCCGACATGCGCACGATGCTGCTCGACACCTTCGACCAGCCGATCAACTGGCCGGACGTCGTGACCGGGCTGCGCGAGGAGAACGTGACCGAGCTCTGGTTCACCGGAGCCGACAACCTCTTCCACCGACTCCACTGCACGACCAAGAACTTCCGTGTCACCGCCGTGACACCGAAGACAGCACTGAAACCCGCGAAGAAGAGCTGAGGCACTACCGTGATCGACGAGAGCTGGCCGCACCGGATCCAACCGTCCATCAACCCCCAGCGGACGCCGGGACCGATCGACCTGCGCCGGAACTTCGCCCAGCCCGCGTACTCGGGCATCGCGACCTTCATGGGTGTGCCGGTCTGCCTGACGCAGGAGGACCTGCGGGCGGGCGAGGTCGACGTCGCGATCATGGGTGTTCCGCTCGACCAGTCCGTCGGTCACCGCGGCGCCGCTTTCGGCCCGCGCGCCATCCGCTCCGAGGAGCGGTACCTGTTCAACAACTACGAGGACCTGGTGCACGCCTCCACCAGAGTGCACCCGTTCCAGCAGCTGCGGGTCGTGGACTACGGCGACGCCGCCGTGGATCCCTTCAGCCACCCCAACTCCATGGCACCCATCAAGGAGATGGTCACGGAGATCGCCTCGGTGGGCGCCACGCCGATCCTGCTCGGTGGCGACCACACGCTGCTGTGGCCGAGCGTCGCCGCGCTCAACGAGGTCCACGGACCCGGTTCCGTCGCGGTCGTGCACTTCGACGCGCACCCCGACTGCCACGCGGAGGTCTACGGCAACACGGTCAGTCACACGACGCCGATCTACCGGCTCATCGAGGACGAGAAGATCCCCGGTACGAACATCATCCAGTGCGGTCTGCGCGCCCACTCCGCACCCGACGACAAGCAGTTCAACTGGATGCGGCGGCAGGGCATGAAGTCGCACTTCATGGCCGAGATCGAGCGGATCGGGATGAACGCGGTGATCGACAAGCTCATCGCCGACGTCTCGCACGTGCCCAACGTGTACCTGTCGCTCGACATCGACGTCCTCGACCCCAGCCACGCGCCCGGCACCGGCACCCCGGAGCCTGCCGGGCTGAGCACCCGCGAGCTCTTCCCCGCGCTGCGCAGGCTGGCGCACGAGACCAACGTGATCGGCATGGACGTCGTCGAGGTGGCGCCCAACATCGACCCCGGCTACTCCACCGCGTTGAACGCCCGCCGGGCGGTCTTCGAGGTCATCACCGGGCTCGCCATGCGCAAGATGCAGATCAGCAGCACCAACTACGTGAACCCGATCGTGTCCGGGCAGGTCAAGTTCCCGATGAAGTGAACGGTTCCCGTTCCGATCTCCACCAGAGAGGCTGGGTTCGCCATGCGAGTCCTCACCAGCATCACCGGATCGCAGGGCCACGCGCGGGACATGCTCCCGCTGGTGCGCGCCATCGCCGAAGCAGGTCACGACGTGCTGGTCGTGCTGCCGCCGTCCCTGGCGCCGGTCTACGCGAACGAGGCCGTGCGCGTCGAGGCCGTCCTGCCCGAGATGTCCGACTCGATCATGGCGGTGATCCGGGCCGGTGCCGAGACGCGAGCCCGCGAGGCGGCGGAGTCCGGGTTGCCCGAGCGCCCGCCTCCTCCCATGACGGTGTTCGACGAGATGCTGGTGATGGCCGGCGGACCGCACATCACCCCGACCTACCACCTGATCATGGCGCTGGCCAAGGACTTCCAGCCCGACATCGTGGTCAGGGACTCGGCCGAGGTCGCCATCACCCTGGTCGCCGAGGAGCTCGGCCTGCCGCACGTCGCGGGGCCGTCCGGGGTCACGCCGCTGATCGACATCGAGCGCCTCGTCGAGCCTTTGAACGAGCGCAGGGAAGAACTGGGACTGACGCCCAAGTCCGATCCCGGTGCGCTGTACCGGTTCGGGCGGTTCGACTCGGTGCCCGAGCGGTACGCGTTCTCGGCCTTCGACCTGCCGCCCGCGATCCGCTACCGGCAGCCGGCCACCGTCGCCCGCGACGAGGTCCTGTCCCGCGAGATCGCCGATCTGCCCACCGACAAGCCTCTCGTCGTCGCCGCCATGGGGACCGTGCTGAAGGCGTTGTGGCAGTTCGCCCAGTACGGCCCGCCGTCCGACGTCGACCCGTTCAAGGTCCTGCTGCAGTCGCTGGCGGCCGGACTGTCCGAACTGGACTGCTACGCCGTGCTGGCCACCGGCGGCCTGCCCACGGACGGCGTCGAGTTCGGATCCAACGTGCACGTGGTGGACCAGATGGCGCAGCCGCTGCTGCTGCAGTGCGCGGACCTGTTCATCACCCACGGCGGGTACAACAGCATCCGCGAGGCGATGATCGCCGGAACCCCGATGGCGGTGCTGCCCCAGTTCGGCGACCAGCCGTTCAACGCCGACCAGTTGCAGAAGCTGGGCCTGGCGATGACGATCCCCGCCACCACCGCGGCCGACGTGCACGACACCTGCCAGGCCGTGCTCTCCTCGTCCTCCATCAAGCAGGAGGTCCGGCGCGCTCGTCAGGAGATGCTCGCCCTGCCGCCGGTCGAGTCCGTCGTGCCGCACGTGGAGTCGCTCGTGTAGTTCTCCGACAGGCCCACCTGCCTTTGCTCTGCGCAGGTGGGCCTGTTTATCGAGTTGCCCCGACCGGCGCCACCCGTGTTGCATGCGGGGGCAACGGAGACCTGGGGGAGCTGATCGATGCAGGACGGCGAGATCGCCATCGACGTGTCGCTGGTGGACGAACTTGTCCGCACTCAGTTCCCGCGCTGGCACGGTCTGCCGTTGCGCGAGGTTCGACATGGCGGCACGAGCCACTCGCTGTTCCGGCTGGGTGACGAGCTGGCGGTGCGGCTGCCCCGGCGGGAGTGGGCCTGGAACGAGGCGGCCAAGGAAGCGGCGATCGTCCCGCACGTCGCGCCGCACATCCCGGTCGCGGTACCGGAACCCGTCGCGCTCGGCCGGCCAAGTGACCGCTATCCGTACCAGTGGTCGGTGGTGCGCTGGATCGAAGGCTCACTGGCGCCGATCGAGGACGTCAGCGAGGACACGCCGTACGCGCTCGCCGCAGTGATCCGCGCGCTGCACGGAATCGACGCGACCGACCGGACCTGGACCCCGAACCGGGGCCGCCCCGTCACGCCCGACGACGACGAACTGGTCCGCCTCAACATCGCCGCGCTCGGCGGCAACCCGAAGCTGATGGCCATCTGGGAAGACGCACTGAGCGCACCGGCCTGGGCCGAGCCCAGCCGTTGGGTGCACGCCGACCTGCACATCGGCAACCTGCTGTTCCGCGAGGGAAAACTGACCGGCGTGATCGACTGGGGCAGCGCGGGCGTCGGCGACCCGGCGGCCAACCTCATGACCGCCTGGCTCTACCTGGACGAACGCGGGCGGGCACGGCTGCGGTGCGAGCTGAGCGAGTTCGACGACGCCACCTGGGCGAGGGCGAGCGGCTGGGCGCTGCACCTCGCGGTGATCGCGCTGCCCTACTACCGCGACACCAACCGGTTCCTCGCGGGCATCGCGACCCGCACGCTCGACCAGCTCTGCCCGGGCTGGGAGGGCTGATTCCGTCCCTTGTGGACGGACTCGTGCGTGCCCGGTTCCCGCGCCGACGCGACCTCGGCCTGACCGAGCTGGAACTCAGCGGCTCTGACCACGCGATCTTCTGCCTCGGCGAGCCGTGGACGACCTGTCGCGGCGGACACGACATCTCCGTCAGCGACGCCGGTGTCTGCCCGTCTGGACGCGGTGAAAACCCTCACCCGGCATAGCACATCGCGCTAGCCGCGAACCGGAGTAAGGCGCCCCGCCATCTGGTGCCATTCGTCAGGTTACGTATGTGAGAAAGTTTCACTACCCCCTCGACGCCGCCTCCGGTTTGTGCGTACGGTGAGCGCGCTGTAACCGTACCGGTCAGTAGGAACCCTAGCTGAATTCCTTTCTCCCCACCCCTGCAGGGTGAGGAAGTGAGCGCAGTGAACATGCTGTCGGATCGAGATCGGGTGCTGTGCCTGAGCCCTTTCAGCACCCCCAACCCGGCCCTCGTGGTCGCCGCCGAACGGGCGGGCGCACTCGGTGTGCTCGACCTCGGGCCACACGCCGCCGCCGACCTCGCGCGGGTCGCCGCACGACACCCGCGCTCGTTCGGGGTGCGGCTGCACGGGCCGGTGGTGGTGCCTCTCCCGGACGCTGTCGACACCGTCGTGGTCGATCTTGTCCGCTATCGTCCGAAACTCGCTGAACTGGGCGAACGTCGCGTTCTCGCGGTCGTCACCTCGGTGGCGGAGGCGGCTGCGGCGATCGAGTTCGGGGCCGGTGGGCTGATCGCGAAGGGTGCCGAGTCCGGCGGCCGAGTGGGTGGTTCGCCCGCGTTCGTGTTGCTCCAGCAGGTGCTCGCGCTGACCGATCTGCCGGTCTGGGTGGCCGGGTCGATCGGGCCTGACACCGCCGCTGCGGCCCTCGCCGGCGGTGCCCGCGGGGTGGTGCTGGAAGGGCAGCTCGCGCTCGTGGCGGAGGCCCGAAAACATATTTCCGGCGAAATTGTCAACGCGGTCCGGATGATGGACGGGGCCGACACCGTCGTGAACGACGGGTTACGCGTGCATGTTCGTCAAAACACGCTCGAAATTGGTCAAGAAGGTTCCTTTGCCGATTCTTACCGCACCTCGTTTGGGACCGTCGGAGGCGTCGTAGGGGCCATTCGGCAGGGTGTGACCCACAATCTCACCCTGGCGGGTGAGCGGAGGTCCGTCCGGCCCGGCGGACCGTTCTGCGACCGCGTGCCCGGCCTGCGCTATCCCATCGCGCAGGGGCCGATGACGCGCGTCAGCGACCAGCCCGCGTTCGCCGCAGCCGTCGCGGAGGGCGGCGCTCTGCCGTTCCTCGCGCTCGCGCTGATGGAGGGCGACGCGGTCCGCGCGCTCCTCGAAGAGACGGCGGCCAAGCTCGGCGAACGGCCGTGGGGCGTCGGTCTGCTCGGCTTCGCGCCGGCCGAACTCCGGGCCCGCCAGATGGCGGCCGTGCTGGCGGTCAAGCCGAGGTACGCGATCGTCGCCGGCGGCACGCCGACCCAGGCCCGTGAACTGGAGGACGCCGGCATCGAGGCGTTCCTGCACGTGCCGTCACCCGCGCTGCTGCGCCGGTTCCTCGACGAGGGCGCGCGCAAGTTCGTCTTCGAGGGCTCGGAGTGCGGCGGGCACACCGGTCCGCGCACCAGCTTCACGTTGTGGCAGCAGCAGATCGACGTGCTGCGAGGGCGTGAGAAAGACGTGACAGCGCTCTTCGCCGGCGGCATCCACGACGCCCGTTCGGCCGCGATGATCGACGCCATGACCGCGCCGATCGCGGCCAAGGGTGCGGCGGTCGGCGTGCTCGTCGGCACCGCCTACCTGTTCACCGAAGAGGCCGTCCAGCACGGCGCGATCCAGCCCGTGTTCCAGCAGGTCGCGCTGGAGTGCGAGGACACCGCGCTGCTGGAGACCTCGCCCGGCCACGCCGTCCGGTGCGCCCAGACGTCCTATGTGGACACCTTCGAGCAGGCGCGCGACGAACTCAAGGGCCTGTCGAAGCAGGAGAGCTGGGAACAGCTCGAACAGCTCAACCTCGGCAGGCTCCGGCTCGCCAGCCGCGGCCTCGTGCGCGAGAACGGCGTGCTCACCGAGGTCGGCGAGGACGCGCAACGCCGCGAAGGCATGTTCATGATCGGCCAGGTCGCCACGCTGCGGCACGAACGCACCACGATCGCGCAGCTGCACGAGGACATCACCTCCGGCGTCCTCCCCGAAACCACCAGGGAGACCACCGAAACGCAGCCGCTCGACGTCGCCATCGTCGGCATGGCCGCGATCATGCCGGGCGCGCGCGACGTCGCCGAGTTCTGGGCGAACGTCCTCGCGGGCACCGACTCCATCACCGAGATCCCGCCGGACCGCTGGTCGCCCGAACGCTACGGCAGCCCGTTCCGCTGGGGTGGCTTCATCCCGCGCACGGCGTTCGACCCGTTGGCGTACGGGATCCCGCCCGCCTCGCTGACCTCGATCGAACCAGCCCAGCTGCTGGCGCTGGAAGTCTCGGCCAAAGCGCTGCAGGACGCCGGGTACGCCACCCGCGTGTTCGACCGCGAACGCACCTCGGTGATCTTCGGCGCGGAAGCCGGTGCCGACCTCGCGAACGCCTACACCGTCCGCACCGCGTTGCCCGCGCTGGGCATCCGCGGCCTCGACGACCACCTGCCGGCGCTGACCGAGGACTCGTTCCCCGGCGTGCTCGGCAACGTCATCGCGGGCCGCGTCGCGAACCGGCTCGACCTCGGCGGCGCGAACTACACCGTCGACGCCGCCTGCGCGTCCAGCCTCGCCGCGCTCGACGTGGCGTGCAAGGAACTCGTCGGCGGCACCAGCGACATGGTCGTGTGCGGCGCGGTCGACCTGCACAACAGCGCGCACGACTACGAGATGTTCGCGTCGGTCAAAGCCCTGTCCGCCAAGGGACGCTGCGCCACGTTCGACTCGGCCGCGGACGGCATCGCGCTCGGCGAGGGCGTCGCGGCGGTCGTGCTGAAGCGCCTCGCCGACGCCGAACGCGACGGCGACCGGGTGTACGCGGTGATCAAGGGCATCGGCGCGTCCAGCGACGGCCGGTCCCGGGGCCTCACCGCACCTCGCCCGGAAGGCCAGCAGCGCGCCCTGACCCGTGCCTACGCCTCCGCCGGGCTGCCGGTCACCGAGGTCGGCCTGGTCGAGGCGCACGGCACCGGCACGGTCGTCGGCGACCGCACCGAACTCGCGGCGCTCACCGAGATGTTCGCCGGCCTCGAACCCGGGACCTGCACGATCGGCTCGGTCAAGTCGCAGATCGGGCACACCAAGTGCGCGGCGGGCCTCGCGGGCGTGATCAAGGCGGCGCTGGCCGTGCACACCGGCATCCGGCCCGGCACGTTGCACGTCCAGCAGCCTAACGCCTTCTGGGACGCGGCCACCAGCCCGTTCACCTTCGGCCACCGCACGTGGGCGAGCCGGCACCGGGTCGCGGGCGTCAGCGCGTTCGGCTTCGGCGGCACGAACTTCCACACCGTGCTCACCGGCTACACCGGCGCCGACGAACCCCGGCACGGCCTGACCGCCTGGCCCGCCGAGCTGTTCCTGATCCGCGGTGCCGCGCGTGAGGAAGCCGCTCGCCTCAAGGCTTTGGCCGACGAGCGGACGCCGTTGCGAGAACTGGCAGCAGCCTGCGGCACCGGACCGGTTCAGGCGGCGTTCGTGGTCAGCGATCACGCCGCGCTGCGGAAGGCGTTGGACGACGTCGAGGCCGGGCGCGAGTCGGACGTGGTGTCGTGGCGCACCGGCGAACGGCCGCAGGTCGCGTTCCTGTACCCCGGCCAGGGCAGCCAGCGGCCGGGCATGCTGCTCGACCTCGTCACGGCTTTCCCGCGCCTGCAGGACTTCCTGGACGCCCGGTACGAGCGGGTGATGTACCCGCCCGCCGCGCTGACCGCCGACGACGTGGCCCGGCAGCGCGCCGAGATCACCGACACCCGCAACGCCCAGCCGACGCTCGGCATCGCCGGGCTCATGGTCACGTCGCTGCTCGATTCCGTTGGCGTGCGGCCGGATCTGGCCGGTGGACACAGCTACGGCGAGCTGGTGGCGTTGGCGGCGGCCGGTGTCTTCGAACCCGCTGACCTGCTGGACCTCAGCGCCGCACGGGCCGAGGCGATGCTGGAGGCCGTCGGCGAGGACCCCGGCACGATGGCCGCCGTGACGGCCACGGTCGACGCCGTGGAAGCGTTGCTGCCGAACGACGTCGTGGTCGCCAACCACAACTCGCCCGACCAGGTCGTGATCTCCGGCCCGACCGACGCCGTGCATCGCGCGGTCGACGTCCTGCGCGAGGCCGGGCTGACCGTCAAGAACATCCCGGTCGCCGCCGCGTTCCACAGCCCGCTGATGGCCGGTGCGCGCGACCGGTTCGCTGCCAGGCTCGCCGAGGTCGAGACGGGTGACCTGCGGTTCCCGGTGTGGTCCAACGTGTCCGCGCGACCGCACGGGGACGTCCGCGAAGGCCTGTCCGCGCAACTCGCGGGCCGCGTCCGGTTCGTGGACCAGATCGAGTCGATGTACGAGGCGGGCGCGCGGATCTTCGTCGAGGCCGGACCCGGTGGCGTGCTCACGTCGCTGGTCGGCAAGACCCTCGGCGACCGGCCGCACCAGGCGTTGCGCTGCGACGACCACGTGACGTTCCTGCGCACGCTCGCCGCACTCGCGGTCGCCGGTGTCGAGGTGGACACCGCGCCGCTGTTCGAGGACAGGGCCGAACCCGCCACGGTCGTGCCGCCGCGGCCGGGCTGGTACGTGGATGGAGGTCTCGTGCGGGACGCGAACGGCAACGCACTGCCCGGCGGGCTGCGGCCCGCGACCGAGTTCCCGACCCTGAAGGTGGGGTCCGGGCTGGGACGCGACGAGATCATCGAGAAGTTCCTGGACGGCATGCGGGACGCGGTCAGCGCCCAGCGCGACGTCCTGCTGAGCTACCTCGGCACCGCACCCGCCGAGGTGCCCGCGCCGCGGCAGGTGATCGACCAGCAGCCCGTCGTGGTCGCGGAGCCCGTGATCAAGCCGCAGGAGGACGTCGGCGCGGTCGTGCTGCGGACGATCAGCGCTCGCACCGGCTACCCGGTCGAGATGCTGCAGCCGGGCCTGGACCTGGAAGCCGACCTGTCCATCGACTCGATCAAGCGGACCGAGATCGTCGGCGAGCTGGTCGCGGAGCTGGGCGCGGCGGGCGAGGTCGACGAACTGGCGCAGCTCAAGACGATCGAGGGGATCGTCGGCTGGTTCGGCGCGGCGGCCCCGGTCGCCCTGCCGGGCAAGGACGTGCGGGCCGTGGTGCTGAAGACGATCAGTACGCGGACGGGTTACCCGGTCGAGATGCTGCAACCGGGGCTGGACCTGGAAGCCGACCTGTCCATCGACTCCATCAAGCGCGCCGAGATCGTGGGCGAACTGGCCCAGGAACTGGGGGCGCCGGGCGAGGTGGACGAGTTGGCGCAGCTGAAGACGATCGACGGGATCGTCGCCTGGTTCGGGGAAACCCCAGCACTTGCGCCCGCGCCCGCTGCCCCTCAGATCGTGCCGGGTTCGACCGGACGGCTGGTGCGGCTCGTGCCCCAGGTCGTCCCGGCCGACCCCGCCTCACCCGCCGATCTCACCGGCAAGTCCGTGCTGATCATCGACGACAACGGCATCGGCCTCGAACTCGCCGACCTCCTCGAACGCCACGAGGCCGTCCCGCGCATCGAACCCGCGTTCCCGGACGACCTCAGCGGCGTCGACGTCGTCGTGCGGCTGCAGGCCCGGCTGCCGGAGGCGTTCAGCGAGGTCAAGGCCTGCGTGACGAACGGCGTCGCGCTCGTCGTCGTGACCACGGGCGGCGGTACGTTCGGCTTCGACCACCAGCCCGACGAGCTGCCCGCGGACATCGGCCTGCACGGCCTGATCCGCACGGCCGCGCTGGAGTACCCGGACCTCGTCGTGCGCTCGGTCGACGTCAACCCCAAGGAAAGCCACCGCGACATCGCCACCGCCCTGCTCGCCGAGATCGGGCCCGGCCCGGCCGTCGTCGGCTATCACGCCGGACGTCGCCAGCTCATCGAGGCGATCGAAGCTGAACTCCCGCAAGGAGTTCTCGGCCTGGGCGCGGACAGCGTCGTGCTGCTGACCGGTGGTGCTCGCGGCATCACCGCCCTGGCGGCACTGGAACTCGCGGAACGGACCGGGTGCCACGTCGAGCTCATCGGCCGCACACCGATCGCCGCCGAAGACCACCGGCTGAGCCACGCCGCCACCGAACCCGAGCTGGTGAAGGCGTTGTTCGAGCTGGGGGAGAAGGACAACGTCCCGGCCCGGGCGCGCAAGGTCCTCGCCGAACGCGAGGTCCGCGCGACGATGGAACGGTTGCGCGACAAGGCGTCGAGTGTCCGCTACCACGAGTGTGACGTCACTGACGCCGAGGCCGTGAGCAAGGTGGTCGAGGACATCACCGCCCGGTTCGGCAGGCTCGACGGCGTCATCCACGGCGCGGGCGTGCTGGACGACAAGCTGATCGAGGCCAAGACGCAGGAGTCGTTCGACCGCGTCTGGGCCACGAAGGTCAACGGCGCCAAGGCGTTCAACGACGGCTTCCTGGTGCTGTTCGGCAGTGTCAGCGGAGTGTTCGGCAACCGCGGCCAGGCCGACTACTCGGCCGCCAACGACGCGCTCGACCGGATGGCCCGCTTCTGGGGCGCGCAACGCCGGGTCGTCGCCGTCGACTGGGGTCCCTGGGCCGGTGCGGGCATGGCCGTCGGGCTCGCCGACGAGTACGCGCGCCGCGGCATCCCGCTGATCGAACCGGGCCAGGGCGTGGACGCGCTGCTGAACGAACTCGCGGCCGGCCAGGACGTGCAGGTGGTCTACCGATGGGAGGCATAGCGATCGTCGGGATCGGCGCCGTCTTCCCCGGCGCCCCGGACGCGGTGGCCTTCTGGCGCAACATCGCCGGCGGCGTCGACGCGATCGGCCAGATCCCGGCAGGACGCTGGGACCCGGCCACCTACTACGACCAGGACAGCCGCTCCGGCGACCGGTTCTACTGTCAGCGCGGCGGGTTCGTCGACGACCTCGCCGAGTTCGACCCGACCAGGTTCGGCATCATGCCGTCCACTGTGGATGGCGCGGAGCCCGACCAGCTGCTCGCCCTCGCCACGGCCGCCGAGGCCATCGCGGATGCAGGCGGCGAAAGCGCGCTGCCGTCGCGCGACCGCGTCGGCGTGGTCGTCGGGCGCGGTGGCTACCTCACGCCGGGGTGCGCGCGGCTCGACCAGCGGGTCCGTCTCGCCGACGAGGTCGTGTCGGTCGTCAAGGACCTGTTCCCGAACCTGGCCGGCAGCGAGATCGACACGGTCCGGCAGGCCATCCGCGAGCGGTTCGGGCCGGAGCAGCCCGAGTCGTCCATCGGACTCGTGCCGAACCTCGCCGCGTCGCGCATCGCCAACCGGTTCGACCTCAAGGGCACCGCGTACACGGTCGACGCCGCCTGCGCGTCCGGGCTCGTCGCCGTCGAGCACGCCGTCCGCGAACTCCAGGAGGGCCGCGCGGACGCCATGATCGCGGGCGCCGTCCACGTCTGCCACCACCCGACGCTGTGGAGCGTGTTCACCCAGCTCAGGGCGTTGAGCCCGACCGAGCGCATCAGGCCGTTCGACGCGAACGCGGACGGCACGCTGCTGTCCGAGGGCGTCGGCATGGTCGTGCTCAAGCGCCTCGAAGACGTCGGCGACGACCGCGTCTACGCCGTCATCCGCGGCATCGGCTCGGCGAGCGACGGCCGCGCGACCAGCATGATGACGCCGAACCCCGAAGGCCAACTCCTGGCCGTGCAACGGGCTTGGGCCAGCGCCGGACTCGACCCGCGCCGCAACGCACCGGGGTTGATCGAGGCGCACGGCACCGCCACGCCCGCCGGGGACGCCGCCGAGCTCCAGACGATGATCAGCGCGTTCGGCGAGCAGGGCGACGAGATCGGCATCGGCACGGTCAAGTCGATGATCGGCCACGCGATGCCCGCCGCCGGGATGGCCGGGCTGATCAAGGCCGCGCTCGCCCTGCACCACCACACGCTTCCGCCGACCCTGCACGTCGAGAACCCGCACAGCAGCTTGACCGGCACCAGGTTCACGCCCGTGACGAGTGCTCGCGAGTGGACCGGACGGCATCGCGCGGTCGTCAACGCGTTCGGGTTCGGCGGGATCAACGCCCACGCGGTCCTCGACGGCCACACCATCGCCAAGCCGCGCAAGCCCGTCCTGACGTTCGCCGCCGACACTGCCGAGGAACTGGCCCGGGCGCTGAAGGAACGCCGGACCTCCAGTGCCGACCGGGCGTTCCGGCTCGCCATCGGCAACCCGGACGACCGCAAGCTCAAGCTCGCCGAACGCGTGCTGGAGCAGGGCAAGGCGTGGCCGGGACGGCACGACATCTGGTTCAGCCCGCAACCGTTGCTCACCGGTACCGACCAGGTCGCGTTCCTGTTCCCCGGCTTCGAACGCGAGTTCAGCGGCGAGGTCGTGGACCACGCGATCGGCCTGCTCCAGGACGGCCGCAAGGAAGCCCGCGAACTCATGGCGCTCGGCATCACGCCGGGCGCGCTCGCCGGGCACAGCATGGGCGAGTGGACCGCGATGGTCGTTGGCGGCATCTACCCGACGATCGACCAGTTCGTCTCCGCCCTCGGACCGGGCGCGGTCGCCGTCGTCGACATCGCCTACGCCGCACTGGGGTGCTCGGCCGACACCGCCGAGCAGTACCTGATCGACGGCGTCACGATCAGCCACGACAACTGCCCGCACCAGTCGGTGATCTGCGGTCCGATCGAGAAGCTCGAAGAGGTGCTGGCAACGCTGAAGGCCAACGGCGTGATGGCGCAGCTGATGCCGTTCCGCACCGGCTTCCACACCCCGGCGCTCGCCCCGTACCTGGGCCGGGCCAAGGAGATGCTGGACGCGCTGCCCGTGCGCGCGTCGGACATCCCGGTGTGGTCGGCGAACTCGCTCGCGCCGATGGCCGCCGCCGACGTCCGCGAACTCGTGCTGCGGCACCTGGTCGAGCCCGTCCGGTTCCGGCCGCTGCTCGAACGACTGCACGGCAACGGCTTCCGGGCGTTCGTCCAGATCGGACAGGGCAGCCTGCCCGGGTTCGTCGGCGACATCCTGAACGACAAGCCGCACATCGCCGTCAACGCCGACATCGCGCCGGAGGCGTTGTGGGCGTTCGGGCTCAAGCGAGGCACGGCCCACAAGGTCAAGCTCCGGCTCGGCACACCGAAGATCAAGGTCGACCCGCTGCGCACCGCACCCGTCCTGGGCACCGAACCGGTCGTGGTCGACGACGACAGCCCGATGTCCGCCGCCGTCAACAAACTGCTCGCGCACACCAACGCGGTGGCGCGCGAGGTCGCCGGTGCGCTCCGGCCGAACGAGGCGGGCTTCACCCGCGAGTTCTCGCTGCGGACCATGCCGGAACTCGTCGACCACTCGGTGTTCCCGCAGGCCCCCGGCTGGCCGGACCTGGCCGACGGGTTCCCGATCGTGCCCGCGACCGGCCTGCTGGAGGTGTTCGCCGACGCCGCGCGCCGGCTCACCGGCGGCACCGTGCACGGGTTCGACCAGGTCAGGGCCAAGCGCTGGCTCACCGCGCTGCCCGCCACCACGGTCAAGATCTCGGCCCGCTCCGAAGGTCCGGACCGGGTGGTCGTGAAGGTCGGCGACTACGCCGAGGGCGTCGTGCTGATGTCCCCGCAGACCCCCGAACGCGTCGGCAAGCAGCTCGAAGGCGTCCGCGAGGCCCCGGTGTCGGCCGGCGAGCTGTACCGGGACAACTGGATGTTCCACGGACCGGCGTTCGCGGGCGTCACGAAGATCGACTGCCTGGCGGACAACGGGATCGCGGGCGTGCTGACCCCGCTGCCCGCTCCCGGGGCGTTGCTGGACAGCGCCGGGCAGCTGATCGGTCACTGGATGCAGGTCTGCCACACGGTCGACCAGACGGTGCTGCCGACCGGGATCGAGCGGATCACGTTCCACGGTCCTGCCCCGACCGGCGACGTGCAGTGCACCGCGTGGATTCGCGAACTCACCGATCAGACCATGGTCGGCGACCTCGAACTGACCGTCGACGGCGTGCTGTGGTGCCGGATCACCGGCTGGACCACCCGGCGCTTCACCACGGACGACCGCATCTGGCAGGTCAAGCTCAAGCCGGGCACCGAGATGCTGTCCACTTCAGACGGTGAGTGGTCGCGCGTCACCGAGAACTGGTCGGACAGCGCCACCCGCGACCTGATCATGCGCCGCTACCTGAACTCGGCTGAGCGCAGGCATTACGGCGATCTGGACGTGCCCGCGCAACGCGACTGGCTGCTGCGCGTGATCGCGTTGAAGGACGCCGTCCGCACCTGGCTGTGGGGTCGCGGGGCGGGTCCGGTCTACCCGGCGGAACTGACCGTCACCGCCGACGGACGGGTGCGCGGGGCCTTCGCCGTCCCGCGCGTCGAAGTCACCAGTGAACGAGGGCACGCCGCGGCCCGCGTGCGAACGGAGATCTGATGGACGAGGTGCTGCAGCAGGTCGCGAAGCTGATCACCGAGGTGGTCGGGCCCGACTTCCTGCTGGGCGTGGAGATCACCCGCGACACCACGTTCAGCGACGACCTGGGCCTGGAGTCGATCGAGTTCGTCGCGCTGGCCGACAAGCTCAACGCCCACTACGGCGTCGATCTCGTGGCCTTCCTGGCGGACATGGACATCGACGAGATCATGGCGATGTCCGTCGGTCGTCTCGTCGACCACATCACGGCCCGTGTCTGACGTTCACGCCCGAGGGCTGCGGTTCCACGTGCAGCGGCTCGGGCCGTCAGAAGGTCCGACGGTCGTGTTCGTGCACGGCCTGGTCATGGACAACCTGTCGAGCTTCTACTACACGCTCGCCGCGCCGCTGGCCCAGGCCGGGTTCGGCACCGTGCTGTTCGACCTGCGCGGCCACGGCCTGTCCGAACGCCCGCCCACCGGGTACACGCCGGAGGAGAGCGCGCTCGACCTGGTCGCGGTGCTGGACGAGATCGGCGTGACCGAGCCCGTCTACCTGCTGGGCAACAGCTACGGCGGCGTCGTCGCGATGCACGCGGCCGTCCAGGCTCCCGACCGGGTCGGCGGCGTCGTGCTGGTCGAGTCGGCGGTCGGCGGTGTGGTCGGCGACGCGTGGTTCGAGGACATCACCAACACCCTGACTGTCGCGGCGCTCGGGTTGGAGTTCGACCGCACCCAGGACCAGCTGATGGCGCTGGGCCAGCGCAAGATCGCGAAGCTCGCCGTGAACGCCAACGCGTTGCTCAACGGCACGACGCTGATCGACGACCTCGGCTCCGGCGCCAAGCTCGACCTGACCGAGGTGCGCTGCCCGGTGCTCGGCGTCTACGGCGCCGAGTCCGAACTCATCGGTGCCGCCGCCGAACTCCGCGAGCGCATCCCGTCGTGCCGCCTGCACGTCGTGTCCGGGCTGGGCCACACGGTTCTTCGCGAGGCCACCCCCGAACTGCTCGAGGTGCTCTTCGACTGGTTGCCGTCATGAGCCGGTTCCTGTTCGTGGTGCCGCCGCTGACCGGCCACGTCAACCCGACCGCCTCGGTGGGCGGCGAGTTGCTGGCGCGCGGGCACGAGGTGGCGTGGGTCGGGCACCCCGGCACGTTGCGGACCCTGTTGCCGGACAACGCGAGGATCTTCCCGGCGATCGACGACGAGCTGGAGGCCGACATCCGCGCGAAGCGGGAGCGGTGGCTCGCGTTGCGCGGGATGGCGGTGCTCAAGTTCTTCTGGGAGGAGTTCCTGATCCCGCTCGGGCACTCGATGGTCCCCGGCGTCGAGGCGGCGGTGCGGGCGTTCGGGCCGGACGCGGTGGTCGCGGACCAGCAGGCACTGGCCGGACCGGTGGTGGCGCGGGAGGCCGGACTGCCCTGGGTGACGTCCGCGTCGACGTCGGCCGAGCTGGTGAATCCACTGAGGACGATGCCGAAGGTCGACGCCTGGGTGCGGGACCTGTTGCACGACTTCGCCGGTGGGGACATCAGGTTCTCCGAACGGCTGGTGCTGGTGTACAGCTCGACGGCGTTGGTGGCGGGGGAGTTCGGGGACGAGGTGGCCTTCGTCGGACCCGCGCTCGCGCACCGGGTGGAACGCGGCGGCTTCCCGTGGGACTGGCTGGTGAGAGAGCCGGTCCAGCGGTGCGTGCTCGTGTCCCTCGGCACCCTCAACGGACCTGCCGGTGAGCGTTTTCTCGGCCAGGCCTTGGAAGCGGTCTCCGACCTGCCGGTCAAGGTCGTCATGGTCGCCGAGCCCCGCCCGGCGCCGTCCAACGTCCTGGTCCTCCCGTCCGTCCCGCAACTCGCGCTCATGCCGCACCTGGACGCCGTCGTCACGCACGGCGGCCACAACACGGTCTGCGAGGCGCTGGCCCACGGACTTCCGCTGGTCGTCGCCCCGATCCGCGACGACCAGCCCACGGTCGCCGCCCAGGTCGTCGAGGCGGGCGCGGGCGTCCGGCTCACGTACTCGCGGGCGCGAGCAGCAGACATCCGCAGCGCACTCACCTCAGTGCTGGACGAGCCGGAGTACGCGGCCGCCGCAGGGGCAGTGCGCGACTCGTTCCTGGCGGCGGGCGGCGCGGCCGCCGCAGCCGACCGACTCGAAAAGGTGGTGGCCGGGTGATCCTCACCGTGGTGGTCGTGCTGGTCGTCCTGCTGGACGTCCTGCGCCTGCGATCCCGTGCGTCCAAGCTGCGTGTGCTCGCCCAGGGCGCGGGCGAGCACACGCTGCTCGCCGCCACCGGGGTCCATCCCGAGGGTTCGTGGGAGATCGACGACGACCTCGTGGACCTGGTGCCGCGGGACCTGCCGACGGTGGCGGCGCTCGACCTGCTCGGCGCGGTCGACCCCGGCAAGTACCGCGACGACCAGTGGGCGCGCGGGATCAGCGCGGCGCAGGCCGTGCTGGTGCGGGAGAAGTACGTGGAGGAGTTCAACGCCGACGACCCCACGGAGTTCGTGGCGTTCGTGCGGCGGGTCAAGGACCACGTGCACGCCAAGGTCGACATCGCCGTGGCGCCGGGGCTGAAGGCCGGGCCGTACGACCTCGGGTACCGGGCGGCGATGCTCCGCCGGCTCGGCAAGCGGCCGTCGTTGTGGATCGCGGGCTCGGTCATCGGGTACGCGACCGTCGTCGGCGCGCTGATCACCAACTGGCAGTGGGGACTCGTCGCGCTCGCGGCCTACTGGGCGCACCCGATCCTGGTGTTCGCCGGCACTCCGCTGAAGCCGCGTGACCTGTGGGTGCCGCGGGTGTTGCGCACGCCGTACCTGTGGTTCAAGACGTCCGGTGGCAAGAAGTCCACCGATGAGAAGCGGCAGGCCGAGGTCCTCGAGCAGGCCACGCCCTGGTACGAGGAGAACCGCGGCAAGAACTTCCACGAGGCGCCGCGCGAGGACTGCCCGTCGTGCGGCAGCACCGACCTCCGCCGCTGGGTCACCGCGACGGACCTGGTGCAGCGCAAGCCCGGGAAGTTCACCATGGACCGGTGTGTCCGATGTGGACACGTCTGGCAGAACCCGCGCCTCACCGGGGAAGGCCTCGGCTTCTACTACCGCGACTTCTACGACGGCCTCGGCGCGATGTCGGCGGAGGCGGTGTTCTCCGGCAAGACCGACCCCTACTACGGCCGGGCGCGCATGGTCGAGCCGTTCACGAAACCCGAACGGTGGCTGGACGTCGGCTCCGGGCACGCGCACTTCTGCCTGGGTGCCAAGGAAGTGCTGCCGCACACCAAGTTCGACGGGCTCGACCAGGGCGCGGCCATCGAGGAGGCCGCGAAGCTCGGCCGGATCGAGCAGTCCTACCGGGGCGACTTCAAGGAGTTCGCGGGCGAGCTCAAGGGCCGCTACGACGTGATCAGCATGCACCACTACCTCGAGCACGTGCGCGATCCGTGGGAGGAACTCGACCTCGTGGCGGACGTGCTGCCGCAGGGCGGGTACCTGCTGATCGAGCTGCCCGACCCGGAGTGGCGGCTCGGCCGGTTGTTCGGCCAGTACTGGATGCCGTGGTTCCAGCCGCAGCACCAGCACATGATGCCGATCGGCAACCTGGAGCACGCCCTGGCCGACCGCGGTCTGACCACGGTGGCCACCGAGCGCAAGGAAGCCCACCTCTGCAACGACTTCACGCTCGCGTTGCTGTTGTGGCTGGGGGACAAGGCGCCCCGCACGCCCGCGCCGTGGCGTCCGGAGAAGGTCAGGCTCCGCCGCACCCGCAGCTTCCTGGTGTGGACGCTCGGCATCCCGGCGTTCTTCGTCGCCCTGGCGCTGGACCAGACCGTCAACCGGTTCATCGCCGCCCGCACCGGCAACGGCAACGCCTACCGGCTGCTGGCGCAGAAGTCATGACGGACATCGCGGACCGGCCGGAGATCGCACCGGAACTCCGGCTCGTCCCGCACGCGTTCCGGCGCACGTTCGGCAGGCCTGCTCAGGGCGTCTGGTACTCGCCAGGGATGCTCAACCTGCTGGGTGGCGCGGTGAAGGTGCCCGCCAGGTGGGGTGCGATCGTCGCGGGCGATCGGCGCGACGACGGCGTCCTCGAACTGGTGTCGGTGAACCGGCCCGCCGAACGCGCGGTGCTGCCGTCCGAGGACGTTCCGGCCTGGGCGAGTGGCGTGCGGGCGAGGGGCGGCGCCACGTTGATGTGCAGCGTGGACCTGCCGCGGGGGAGTGGTCTGTCCGCGAGCGAGGCGCTCAACGCGGCGATCGAACTCGCGCTCGACGAGGCCGACCAGCCGGAAACCGAGGTGCTCGACCTGCCCGGCCAGCGGTTGCTGGTGATCGACACCCGCGTCCGCCGCGACGAACCGCAGCAAGAGCGCCCGTACACCCCGGGAACTCAGGACCTGGGGGCGGAACTCACGGCCTACCACCGCGCCCAGAGCCCGGATCCCGAGCAGGACGCGGTGGTGCAGGCCGCGCTGCAGGCAGGCGCACGCGGCGCCAGCATGCTGATCGACCCACCAGGCAGGCCCGCTGTCGCACTGGTCGACGCGGACCTCGTCCCGGCGGTCCGGAAGGCGATCACGAAGGCGGTGGAGATTCCTCCCCGCTACCTCACGATCACGCCCGGCCCCTTCAAGGCAGCGGCTTTACGGTGAACTCGGCCCGGCGCAGGTCCTTCGAGCTCGGCCCCACGAGCAGGACGAACTCGCCGGGCTCCACCACCCGCAGACCGGCGGCGTCGACGATCGTGCAGTCCGACACCGGCAGTTCCAGGTCGACCTTGACGGTCTCGCCGGGTGCCACGTCGACCTGCGTGAACGTCTTGAGCTCCTTGTCCGCCCAGCTCACCGACGTGACGGCGTCGCTCACGTAGACCTGCACGGTCTCGCGCGCGGGCCGCGACCCGGTGTTCGTCAGCGTGATCGACGCCTGCACCGTCTCGTCCGGGCGCAGCACCGCCGTCTCCACGTGCAGGTCGCCGTACTCGACCGTGGTGTACGACAGGCCCTCGCCGAACACGAACGCCGGCTCCTGCGTCAGGTCGGCGTAGCGCGTGCCGTGCTGGCCGCGGATCTGGTTGTAGTACGTCGGCTGCTGACCGGCGTGCGCGGCGAACGAGATCGGCAGGCGGCCGCTCGGCTCGACGAGGCCGTGCAGCACCTCCGCGATCGCCCGGCCGCCCTGCATGCCGGGGTTCGCGACCCACAGCAGCGCGGCGGCGTTGCGCGCCGACGGCGGCAGCACCAGCGGCTTCGACGCCAGCAGCACCACGATCAGCGGCTTGCCGGTCTCGGCCAGCGCGTCGAGCAGGGCGATCTGGCCGCCGATCAGGTCGAGCGTGGCGGTGGACCGGCCCTCGCCGACCAGTTCGATCTGGTCGCCGACGACCGCGACCACGTAGTCCGCGTCCTCGGCGGCCGCGACGGCCTCGGCGATCAGGTTCGCGTCCGGCGGGCAGGCCTGCACGATCTTCGGGCGCGGCTGGCCGTCCGGGAACGTGTCGCCCTCGGGGTCCGGCTCCAGCGTCAGGATGTCGGCGCCACGGGCGTAGGTGACCTCGCCCGAGGACAGCTCGCGCAGTCCGTCGAGGACGGTGGTGATCATCTCGCGCGGGTGGCCGTTGGGCAGCCAGTCGGCCTGACCGGACGACCCGGCCCAGTCGCCGAGCTGCGTCTGCGCGTCGTCCGCGAGCGGGCCGACGACCGCGATCTTGGCCTTCTGCTGCGCGAACGGCAGCACGCCGTCGTTGCTCAGCAGCACCAGCGACCGGCGCGCGACCTGCAGGTTCAACGCCACGTGGTCGTCGTGGTTGATCATGACCCGCTGGCGTTCGGCGTCGGGCCTGCGCGGGTTCTCGAACAGCCCCAGGTCGAACTTCAGCGTCAGGATGCGGGTGACCGCGCGGTCCAGATCGGACTCGGCGAGCAGCCCCTCCTCGACGGCCTGCAACGCGCCGTCGAAGAACTGCGGGGTCGTCATGATCATGTCGTTGCCGGCCTTCACGGCGGCGGCAGCGGCGTGCATGTAGTCGGGCTGGAGCTTCTGCTCCCAGACCATGCGGCCGACGTTGTCCCAGTCGGTGATGAGCGTGCCCTTGTACCCCCACTCGCCGCGCAGCACCTCGTCGAGCAGCCACGAGTTGACCGTGATCGGCACGCCGTCGGTCGACTGGTAGCCGAGCATGAACGTCGCGCAGCCCTCGCGGGCGACCTTCTCGAACGGCGGCAGGAACCACGACCGCAGCTTGCGCCGCGACAGGTCCGCCTCGCTCGCGTCGCGCCCGCCCTGGGTCTCCGAGTACCCGGCGAAGTGCTTCGCGGTCGCGAGGATCGCCGTCTCGTCGGCCAGGCCGGTGCCCTGGTAGCCGCGCACCATCGCGGCCGCGAGCTCACCGATCAGCACCGGGTCCTCGCCGAACGTCTCGTCCACGCGACCCCAGCGCAGGTCCCGCGAGATGCACAGGACCGGCGAGAACGTCCAGTGCACGCCGGTTGCGGCGGCCTCGACGGCGGTCACGCGGGCGACCTGCTCGACGAGCGCCGGGTCCCACGAGGCGGCCATGCCGAGCTGGGTCGGGAAGATCGTCGAGCCCTCGTAGAACGAGTGGCCGTGGATGCAGTCCTCGGCGATCAGCAACGGCACGCGCAGGCGTGTCTGGGTGGTGAGGTCTTGCGCGCGCAGCACTCGTTCCGGCGAGGTGTGCAGGATCGACCCGACGTGCTTGCGCAGCACGTGGTCGTCCAGGTCCTCCCTCGAGTCCAGCTGCATCATCTGGCCGACCTTCTCGGCCAGCGTCATGCGGCCGAGGAGGTCGGCGACCCGCTCTGCGGTGGGCAGCGTGGCGTCGAGGTAGGGCACCTTGTCGCGATCCATGTGGTCTCCGAGAGGGCTCGTGCGGCGGCAGCGTCTATGGGAGCGCTCTCACAGTAGATACCTGAAACCGGTTCCGCGCGGAACCGGTTTCAGGATTTCCGGTACAAACGAATCGGTTGAGTAACCCGAACGCGACAAACCGGCAACCCTTCGGAGCTGCCGGTTCCAGTGTGTGCCCTCGGCGTCACTGCGCGCTGTTGCGCGGGACGCCGGATTTTCGGGCCGCTATTTGGTCGCTTTCGTCCCATTAGGTGAGATCGCGAACCACCTGTCGTCGACGCCGTGGCCCGTCGTGTCGCCCGCCTGCTCGTCGTCCACGTACCGGTACACGGGCTTGCCGGCGATCGTCACCTGCTCCGTGCCGTCCGGACGTTTCATCGTGCCCAGGAGCTGCGCGTCGAGGGCGGGTGCCTCGATCTTGCCGCCGGCCGCGAGCAACGGCGGCCACACGAGCGTGCAGTCGGCTTCGAGACAGGTCGACTTGGACGGTCCGTCCTGGACGGTGAAGTAGAGCGTGTAGTGCTCGCGGTCGGCGACAACGGCGCCGACCGCGGGCGACTCCTCGACCTGCAGTTTCGCGATGTCGTTCGGAAGAACCCGGGTGGGCCCCACGACCGGACCGGCAGCGGCCTCCAGTTCGTCCAGTGAGGCTGTCTCCTCCTCCGCTGGTGCGGAGCAGGCACCCAGAACGACGAGCAGCGCGAGAACGGCGAATCGGCTCACACGGGGGATTACGGACAGCGATGCGTCAGTGGTTCATCGGGGCTTGTAGGCGTCGTTGACGTCCATGGGGGCGCCGCCACCGCGGTTGCCGCCGCCGGGGATGTAGATCGTGTCGGCGACGCCGATGGCCGCCGTGCCGTGGCGGGGGATCGGCATGGGTGCGAGCACCTCCCAGCGGTTCGCGCGGGTGTCGTAGGCCTCGGTCTCGGAGAACACCGTGTTCACGCCGTCGACGACCTTGCCCTCGCCGCCGAAGGTGTAGATCTTCGAGCCGACGACGGCCGACGCGATCCCGCCCCTCGGGGTCGGCATCGGTGCCCTTTCGGTCCACTTGCCGCGGCTGTAGGCGTAGACGGTGTCGCGGACGTTGACCTGGCCCCGGTCGCGGCCGCCCACGACGTAGAAGGTGCCGCCGACGATCGCGCCGCCGACGTGGTCACGGGCCTCCGGCAGCGACGGCAGGGTGGCCCAGCGGCGCGTCACGACGTCGTAGGTGTGCACGTCGGCGATCGTGTCCTGGAGGCCGCCCGGGCCGGGCGTGAGGGTGCGCATGCCGCCCGCGAGGTAGATGCGGGTGCCGAGGACGCCCATCGCGGCGCTGCCCCGTTCGAAGCCCTTCGGCATGGGCGGGAGCTTCGTCCACCGGTCCGTGACGGGGTTGTAGACGAAGCTGTCCGCCAGCGCCTGCCACGACGCTCCGCCGGACAGTCCACCGAGGACGTAGATCCTGCCGCCGACCGCCACGGCGTTGGGGTGGTTCATCGGCACGGGCAGCGGGGCCGCTCGCCGCCACGTGTTGGCGCGCGTGTCGTAGACCTCGACGTCCGCGACGGTGGTGACGCCGCCAGCGCCGTCCGGGCGGATGCCGCCGATGACGTACACGTGCCGGCCGAGCGCGGCGACGCTGTGCTCCTGGCGCGGGCCACCGGTGATCGGTGCTCGCAACTGCCAGCCGGCGCCGTAGACGGGGTTCGTCACCGGTGCCGTCGGCGGTGCCACGGGATGGTCCGGGTGGGCGTGCGCGACGGCGGGGAACGCGAGCGCTGCGGCGAACGTGGCGGCGAGGACGCGCTTCATGACTTTTCTCCCGTTGGTTAGCGTTGATAGCGTGATGTCCGAATCGACGCTAACACGATCTCTGTAACGCTGACAACAAGCGGTATAACGCGGTTACAATGCGATAGTTCGCGCTGATGAGCGAGCACTCCCAGGTCCGGGACCGCATCCTCGCCGCGGCGACCGAGCTGGGCGTGGACGCGTCGATCCGCGACGTGTGCGCGGCGGCCGGGGTCACGCCGCCGACCGTCTACCACTACTTCGGCGACAAGAACGGGCTGCTCGACGCCGTCGCCGCGGCCGGGTTCGGGCGGTACCTCGCCGAGAAGCGCTCCCGCGAGCCGTCCGCCGACCCGGTCGAGGACCTGCGCCGCGGCTGGGACGGCCACGTCGAGTTCGGCGTGCGCAACCCCGCGATCTACGGCCTGATGTACGGCGGCCGCAGCGTGCCGCACCCGTCCATGGCGCTCGGCCAGGAGATCCTGCGCGGGATCATCACGCGCATCGGCGAGGCCGGGCTGCTGCGGATGCCGGTCGACGACGCCGTGCAGACCGTGCACGCGGCCACCGTCGGCACCACGATCCTGCTGATCACGAACCCGTCCGAGCCCGGCATGGAGAAGCTCTCCGAACGGACCCGCGAGGCCGTGCTGGCCTCGATCCTGGTCGTGTCGGAGGGCTCGTCGGAGCTGGCCGACGCGGCTCGGCACCTGCTGGTGCTGCTGGCCGGCACCGGCACCGACCTCACGCCCGGTGAGCTGGGGATCCTGCGCGAGCTGCTGGCGTCGCTCGGGGCCTAGGCGCTGTCCTGTAAGTCTCGTCGGGCGTCCGTGGCGGCCGAGGGACCCGGAGACGGCACCGCCGCAAAGCCCGAATACGCCCGGTATGAGGGCATTGCGGCGGCACCGTCTCCGGGTCGCTCGCCCGCACCTGCCACCTGACGAACTTGCAGGACAGCGCCTAGGCCGCTGGCCGGGTGATCGACGCCAGCATGAGTTCACGGATCTCGGCGGCGATCTCGTCGATGGCGAGTGGCGGTTCGTGCGCCTGCCACTCGCGCAGCAGGCCCGTGATGGCGCCGACGAGCGCTATCGCCGTGAGCCGGTACGAACGCTGGGGTGCCACGCCCGCGGCCGCCGCCCGGAGCGCCTCCGACTCGATGAACTCCGCCCACGTGTTGACCCAGCGCACGTGCTGCTGCTCGATCTCCGCGTTCACGCCCACGGCCTCGACGTAGTTGAGGCGCGGCGCGCGCGGGTCGGCGGTGACGCTGCGGACGAACACCTCCAGCAGCGTCGTGATCCGGGTGTCGAGGTCGGCGGTGGCCAGTTCGGTCAGCGCCGTGCGGACCTCGGCGAACGCCGTGGCGTTGATCAGGTCGTGCAGCTCGCGCAGCAGCTCTTCCTTGGAGGCGAACTCCTCGTAGAAGTTGCGCGTGGAGACGCCCGCCTCGGTGCACAGCTCGGAGATCTTGGTGGTGGTGAACCCGGCGCTGGTGAACAGCTGGAGGCCCGCCTGCAGCAGCTTCGCCCGGCGCTCGGCCCTGCGCTGCTCGGGTGAGATTCCGCCGTAGGCACGGGCCACCGGGGCGCTCCAATCTGGTAACTGGGCTTGTCAGATTACGTCCGGGCAACCCCGCCCGCACCTCAGGCGTCTAGACCTTTGCGTGGGAGGTCAGCTGCCCGTCGCGCTGGGGATGAGGGCCGGACAACCAGCCCTGGGGTAGTCGGCGTTGTACTCGAAATGCCACTGCTCGTTTTCGTAACGGCGGCACCAGCCGAGGGTGTTGCCGTTTTTCTCGACCCATTGAGCGGATTCGATGGGTTGAATGTCGACGGCGAATCCGATCACGTGCATCGAACGGTCCGGCGGGTTCAGCACGTACTTCGACGCCAATTCTTCGGTGCCGAACTTCTTGACCGCCTCGTCGAACTCCGCCTGCTGCTGCCCGCGGCTGCGCTTGCCGTCGTTCAGACAGAGGGTGACGCCCTGCTCGGAGGCCTTCTGGCGGAGCTTCAGCCACGCCTGGAGCACCTCGGGGCGCAGGCCCTCCGGCTTCTCGTCGAAGTACCGCGCGTCGATCGCGCAGTTCGGTCCGTCCGGCGGTCCGGGCACTTCTTCGAAGATCGCGAGCGGCTTTCCCGGATGGCGGTCGAACACGAGCGTCAATCTGCCCAGGTAACCCAGCGCACCGCCAGTGGAAACCACGAGTGTGACGATCAGCAGCACGCCGAACACGACGCGTCTGGAGGTCTTGGACATGAATCGGATAATACGTCCTTTGCGGCGGAGGTCTGTCAGCAACCCGTAACAGTCCGTCGGCAGCTGCGTCTCCGCGAACGTGTCGCGCGACACATCCGTTCGGCTCAACGATACTTTAGATGCGGCGATCAAATGTGATCGGTGAACGTTTCCTGGCCCCTTTCGCAACGGCGATTCCGGGTGGCAACATCTGCGGCGGCCGAGAACCGGCCCGTTTTTGTGAGGTCTCAGGAGGACCGCTTTCATGTCCGGCCGCATTTGTGCGTTCGTTGCTCTGCTCGCGTCGTTTTTCGCCTTCACCGGCACGGCGCAGGCCGCGCCCGCTCCCCGTGGGAACACCGCCCTGGTGTTGACCGCCCAGTACTCCGAGTTCGACGACAACGCCTTCAAGGCGACCGTGCTGACCTGCGAACGAGGTGATCAGCACCCGCGCAGGGCCCTCGCCTGCGCGACGCTGGCCTCCGCCGGGACGCAGCTGGCGACCATGCAGGCCGACAACCGTGCGTGCACGTTCCACTACGCACCGGTCGAGGTCTCGATGTTCGGCTTCTGGCGTGGTCAGCCCGTGCACGAGGTGCACACCTACCCGAACTCGTGCGTCATGCTGGCGCACACGGGTGCCCTCTTCGATTTCTGACGATCGGACACGGCACCAAAAAAGAAATGTGGTGCGGGGCGCGGCAGGGGCGCTCCGCACCACATTTTCTTGCGGGCGAAATCACTGCTGCGCCGAATGGCGGCAGGCCTGTCAGGTATGCGAAGGTGTGATCATGGCCGCCGCCCCGCGCTTCCCGCTGCTCCACTGGACGACCATCACCCCCGTGCTCGGCATGGTCCTGCTCGCCGTCTTCTGGGGACGTGACCTCGGGGGCGTGCTCGTCGCGCTCGTCGCCGTGGTCCTCGCCGCGACCGTGCTCGCCGCCGTGCACCACGCGGAGGTGGTCGCGCTGCGGGTCGGCGAACCGTTCGGCTCCCTCGTCCTCGCGGTCGCGGTGACGATCATCGAGGTGGCCCTGATCGTCACCCTGATGGTGTCCGGCGGCCCCGAGGCCTCTTCACTGGCACGCGACACGGTGTTCGCCGCGGTCATGATCACCACGAACGGCATCATCGGCATCTCGCTGCTGCTCGGCGCGCTGAAGCACCACACGATCCTGTTCAACGCGGAAGGCAGCGGCGGCGCGCTCGCCACCGTGATCACGCTGGCCACCCTGACCCTGGTGCTGCCGACGTTCACCACCTCGACGCCCGGCCCGGAGTTCTCCGGCGCCCAACTCGCCTTCGCGGCGCTCGCTTCGCTGGGCCTGTACGCGATGTTCGTGTTCACCCAGACCGTCCGGCACCGCGACTTCTTCCTGCCCGTCGACGAGGACGGCGTGATCGAGGCCGACGAGCACGCCGACGCCCCGACCGGCAAGGCCGCGCTGATCTCCCTCGGGTTCCTGCTCGTCGCCCTGATCGCGGTGGTCGGCCTGGCCAAGATCGAGTCACCCGCGATCGAGGCGGGCGTGCGCGCGGCCGGCTTCCCCCAGTCGTTCGTCGGCGTCGTGATCGCCCTGCTGGTGCTGCTGCCGGAGACGATCGCCGCCGCACGGGCCGCGTTGCGCGACCGGATCCAGACCAGCATCAACCTCGGCTACGGGTCGGCGATCGCGTCCATCGGCCTGACCATCCCGACGATCGCGCTGGCCACGATCTGGCTGGACGGACCGTTGACGCTCGGCCTCGGGTCGACGCAGATGATCCTGCTGCTGCTCACGGTTCTGGTCAGCGTGCTGACGGTCGTGCCGGGCCGCGCGACGCGACTTCAGGGTGGCGTGCACCTGGTTCTGCTGGCGGCGTTCCTGTTCCTGGCTGTGAACCCATAGCCGGGATTCGTCCCGGTCTGTTCTTCCGTTGTGCCCTGCTTTGTCCGACTCCTACGTTCGTGGGATGTTGCGTCGCAGGGCACTTCTGCAAACGGTCGCGCTCGGAGCTGTGTCGGCGTTGGCCGGCAAGTCCACAATGGACGTCCAGCTGATCAGGCCCGGCGACGCCGCCTACAGAGACGCGAAGCTCGGCTACTTCACGCACTACGACGCCCAACGTCCGAGCGCGATCGCCCGCGTCGTCTCGCCTGCTGACGTCCAACGGTGCATCGAGATCGCGCGAACCGACCGGACTCGCATCACCGCCCGGTGTGGCGGACACAGCTATCCGGGCTACTCCACGGCGGACGGCGCGCTGGTCGTGGACGTGCGCGGGCTCAACAGGATCGACGTCCGCGCGGACGGGACCGTCGAGGTCGGCGCGGGTGTGCTGTTGATGGACCTCTACATCGCGCTGGCCAACGCCGGGCGGATGATGCCGGCCGGAACGTGCGCGACCGTCGGCATCTCCGGGTTGACGCTCGGCGGCGGGATCGGGGTGACCGCGCGAGCGTTCGGACTCACCTGCGACCGGCTGGTGAGCGCGCGGATCGTGACGCCGGACGGGGTGCTGCGCACGGTGTCCGCTGCCGAGAACGCCGACCTGTTCTGGGCGTTGCGCGGCGGTGGCGGAGGCAACTTCGGCATCGTGACGTCGTTCGTGTTCCGCACCGAACCCGCGCGCAACCTCACGACGTTCACGCTCCAGTTCGCCTCGGCCGCGTTGCCCTCGTTGCTCAGCGTGTGGCCGGACTGGCAGGGCAAGGCGCCGGACGCGGTGACCTCGACCGTCGGAGTGGGCAGCGGCTCGAACCCGTACGTCGAGGTCGGCGGCTGCTTCGTCGGCACACCCGCGAACCTCAAGCCCCTGCTGGACGATCTGGCGCGGCGCGTCGGGTCGCAGCCGACTTCACGGCGCGAAACCGAGCAGAGCTTCCTGGCCGCGATGGAGCGGTTCGCGTGGTGCCGGGTGAACGACGGCTCGTGCAAGCCCAGCTGGAACGGGGGCGGCGGCTCGCAGTCGCGCGGGAGTTACGTTGCCACGTCACGGATGCTGACCAAGCCGATCACCGATCCGCAGAAGCTCGCCGACATCTTCAAGAACACGCCCAACTCGTACAACATGATCGACGCGCTGGGCGGTGCGGTCGGACGGGGGCCCGCCACGGCGTTCCCGCACCGCACGGCGCTGGCGAGCATCCAGGTCGAATGCACGCTGGCCGCGGGTGAGGCGAACGCGCGGCGGGCCATGGGGGTTGCCCGCGACGAGCTCGGGAAGATGTTCGGCGCCAACGGGTACGTGAACTACATCGACCCGCAGATGCCGAACTGGGCGCAGGCCTACTACGGCTCGTCGCTGACCAGACTTCGTGAGGTGGCGCGGAAGTATGACCCGGACCGGGTGTTCGCGTTCGCGCAGGGGATCGCGTGAGTCACCCTTCGACCGAGACGTTCCCCCGAGGGCGTTCCTCGACCTCGAAGATGAGCCTGTTGCCGCTCGCGGTGATCATGAAGGTGACCCGGTCGCCCTCGACGCCGGTGCCCTCGAGGTAGCAGCTCATCCAGAGCCGGCGCTTGGTCATCATCTCGGCGTGCACGAGAGACACGTCTTGCACGAACACGTCATCGAGGTGCAAGCCGCCGCGGTCGAGATGCACCCGTGCTTTCTCTGCCATGTCGCGAAAGGTAGTTCGCGCGACCAGGACCGGGCACGCGAATTTCGCGCGCCACCCGGTCGTGAATCCATCAAGCCGAACAGCCTATTGCCCCGCTGCTGCGTTCAGCCCTACATTGCGGTAACGCCGGTTACCACAAAGGGGTCCACCGATGCAGCTCCGAGCCGTGCTCGCCGCCGTCCTGCTGTTATTCACCCTGGTCACACCAGCTTCCGCCGCCTCGCCGGGGGAGCTGGTCAGCAGCAGGGAGGTGGCGTGGCACCCGGAGCCGCTCAGACTGCTCCCGGCGCCGGTGAAGGCCTACGACATCCGGTACCGCTCCACGACCGCGACCGGCGGCAGCACCGTCGTGTCCGGCATGGTGCTGGTGTCGCCGTTGCCGTGGAACAACGGTCCGCGCCCGATCGTGGCGTACGCGATGGGCACGCAGGGCATGGGCGACCAGTGCGCGCCGTCGCGGCAGCTGCAGGGCGGCACCGAGGTCGAGATCGCGTTCCTCGCGCAGGCCATGTTCAAGGGCTGGGCGGTCGCCGTGACCGACTACGAAGGCCTTGGCACGCCTGGAGATCACACGTACGCGGTGTCCCGTTCGGAGGGACGCGCCCTGCTCGACGTGGCACGGGCGGCAGGCAGCGTGCCCGGTCTGTCGGCCGACGCTCCCGTCGGCGTTTTCGGCTACTCACAAGGAGGTCAGGCCGCGTCGTCCGCTGCCGAGCAGTGGAAGTCCTACGCGCCTGAGGTGAACGTCGTCGGCGTTGCGGCCGGGGGAGTGCCGGCGGACCTGAACGCGGTCGCGAAGTTCAACGACGGCAACGCCGGTTCGGGCCTGGTGTTCGCTGCGGCTGCCGGATATGCCGCCGCCTACCCCGAACTGCCGCTGTCGAACGTCCTGAACGCACGCGGCAAGCAGGTGATCGACCGCATCCGTGCGGCGTGCGTCGCCGAGATCGCTTTGGTGGCACCGTTCACGCGCCTGAACTCGCTGACCACCACGCCGAACGTCATCCAGGACCCGTTGTGGCAGAAGAGGTTGAAGGAGAACACCCTCGGGTCGGTCAAGCCCGCCGCGCCCGTCTACCTCTACCACGGCACGCTGGACGAGCTCATCCCGTACGGCGTCGGCCAGAAGCTGCGTTCGCAGTGGTGCTCGCTCGGCGCCGACGTGCAGTGGACGCCGCTGCCGCTGCTCGGCCACGTCACCGCCGTCAGCGCGTGGGGAACGAACGCCATGAACTGGCTCGGTGACCGCTTCGCCGGCCGTTCGACCCGCCCTAACTGCTAGGACAGGGAAACCGGCGCCGGAACGTGAACCCGTCCGGCGTCGGTCCTTGCTCTCGAACGAGGTCCAGCTTCGCGAGGCCTTCCTCCGTCGTCGGCCGATGCCCGGCGGGGACCCACCACATCACATCGAACGCGCTTCCTGGCTCGAACCATTGCTTGGTGCGCTTCACCGCTTCCAGGTGGATGCCGCCGAACGCGAACGTCCACAACGACTCGACCGACTCCCACACGCTCAGGTTGTAGGCCTCGCGCATCGGGTCGCGCCCCAGCCGCACCAGGTCGTTCATCATCCGCTCGGACGTCGGCCGCCACACGAACCCGGGAGCCTCGACCGCGAGGTCGTTGATCGCGTCGACCCGGCTCGCGAACCCGCGCATCCGCCAGTGGTCGAACGCCCACCGCCCGGTCGAGATGTTGGCCTGTGCCAGGTGGAAGGCTCCCATGCGCCTACTCTGACATGATCAGCCCATGCGGTGTGTGGTGCTCGACGACTACCAGGGTGTGGCGCTCGCCAACGCGGACTGGTCAGGCCTCGACGTGACGGTGCAACGTGAGCACCTCGACGACCCGGCCGAGGTCCTCGCGGACGCCGAGTGCGTCGTGATCATGCGTGAACGAACGCCCTTCGACGCAGCGTTGTTCGCCCGCCTGCCGAAGCTGCGGCTGCTGATCACCAGCGGTATGCGCAACGCCGCGATCGACCTGGACGCGGCCCGCGCCCACGGCGTCACGGTCTGCGGCACCGGCAGCGCCAAGACCCCACCGGCCGAACTCACCTGGGCGTTGCTCCTGGGCCTGGCCCGCCACATCGCCGTCGAGAACACGGCCTTCCACGCCGGCGGCCCGTGGCAGAGCACGGTCGGAGCTGACCTGAGTGGCCGCACCCTGGGCCTGCTCGGCTTCGGCCACATCGGCCGTGCCGTCGCGCGCGTGGGCAAGGCGTTCGGCATGGACGTGGTGGCGTGGAGCCAGAACCTGACGCTCGACCGCGTCGAACCCGAGGGCGTCCGGCTGGCGTCGAGCCTGCACGACCTGTTGGCGCAGAGCGACTTCGCGTCCATCCACGTCGTGCTGAGCGATCGCACTCGGGGGATCGTCGACGCGGCCGCCCTGGCCTGCCTGAAGCCCACGTCGTTCCTGGTCAACACCTCCCGCGCGGCCATCGTGGACGGCGAGGCCCTCCTCGACGTGTTGCGCTCGAACCTGATCGCGGGGGCGGGCCTCGACGTGTTCGAGGTCGAACCGCTCCCGCTGACCGACGAGTTGCGCTCGTTGCCCAACGTCCTCGCCACCCCGCACCTCGGCTACGTCACCGAGGCCAACTACCGCACCTACTTCACCGAGGCCGTGGAGAACGTCCACGCCTACCTCGCGGGTGAACCGATCCGGCAACTCTAGCGGTGAGTTACCTACCGGTAGTAAGTTCGGCCGCATGACGCCGGACGCCTCCGCGCACATCGACGTAGCCGCCCCGCCGCAGCGCGTGTTCGAGCTGGTCAGCTCACTGCGCGGGCTCGGCCGGTGCGCCGAGGAGTACTCCGGCGGCCGCTGGCTGAACGCGCCGGGCCCGCAGGTCGGTGCCCGGTTCCGCGGCGTCAACCGGCGCGGCTGGAGGGTCTGGCCCACCACTTCGACCGTCACCGACTGCTCCACGACGCGGTTCGCGTTCGAGGTGAAGTCCCTGGGGCTCGCTGTGTCGCGCTGGCAGTACGACATCGAGGAGACGGCGGACGGGTGCCGCGTCACCGAGTCGACCTGGGACCGCCGCCCCGGCTGGTACGTGCCGATCACGCAGCTGGCGACCGGGGTCCGGAACCGCGCGGTGACGAACCAGCGCAACATCGAAGCCACCCTGCAGCGGCTGAAGAGCGCCGCCGAGTCCGTCTGACAATCAGACAGAATCACTCACTTTTAAACACACCACCACAAGCCCGCTCATGGGTGTTGTGCGGCTGTGAGCTGCAGACATCGGAGGACCGGAACGAGATCCGGTCGCGGTGAGCCATTGAAAACGCTCTCATCAGCGTGGGACGGTGGCCAAACGACCGTTGACACGCTCGTAACGCCCTTGTTCAATCCCCGTCAAATATCCTATAGGATCAGAGATCCGAGGAGTTGGCGTGGCGAAGGTCGTGCGTGCTGAGGCGTTCCAGGTCGACGTCCCCGTCGAGACCCTGCGCACCGACGCGGTCCAGCAGTTCATCAAGCAGGAGACCGTGTTCGTCGAGGTCACGACGGACGACGGGCTCACCGGCCTCGGGTACGCCTACACGATCGGCACGGGCGGCAGCTCGGTCCTCGCTCTCCTGAAGGACCACCTGCTGCCACGCCTGCAAGGCGTCGACGCGCGGCGGATCGAGCACGTGTGGCACGACCTGTTCGCGTACACGCGGTCGACGACGGTCGGCGCGATCACCTCACTCGCGCTCGCCGCCGTGGACACCGCGCTCTGGGACCTGAAGTGCCTGCGGGCGCAGGAACCGTTGTGGCGCATGGCAGGCGGGTTCACGCAGGAGGTGCCGCTGTACGACACCGAGGGCGGCTGGCTGCACCTGACGACCGAGGAGCTCGTCGCGGGCGCCAAGGAGACGGCCGCGCAGGGCTGGCAGGGCATCAAGATGAAGGTCGGCAAGCCGGACCTGACCGAGGACGCCGAACGGCTGGAAGCGGTCCGGGCAGCCGTGGGTGAGCGGTTCGCGATCATGGTGGACGCCAACCAGTCCATGACCAGTGCTGAGGCGATCCGGCGGGCCGACGCGTTCAAGAACGTCAACCTCACCTGGCTGGAGGAGCCGCTGCCGGCGGACGACGTCAGCGGGCACGTCAGGCTCGCCAGGACCACGCCGATCCCGATCGCGGTGGGGGAGTCGCTGTACTCCGTGGCGCAGTTCCGCGAGTACCTCGAACGCGGCGCGGCCTCCGTCGTGCAGGTCGACGCGGCCCGGATCGGGGGCATCACGCCGTTCCTGAAGGTCGCGCACCTCGCCGAGGCGTTCAACGCGGACGTCTGCCCGCACTTCCTGATGGAGCTGCACGTCAGCCTCGCGGCGGCGTTGCCCAACGGCAGGTTCGTCGAGCACATCCCGCAGCTGCGCGGGATCACCAAGAGCGAGATGACCGTCCACAACGGACATGCACTCGCCCCTGACTCACCGGGTCTCGGCATTGATTGGGACCGCAACGCGATGGACGACCTCCGGGTCGCCTGAAACACCACGGGAAATCACAAAGGAGTGGTCTTGAGAGCGTTAGGTGTCGTTGCCGGCCTGCTCGCGTCGCTGATCGCGGTCCCGGCGGCCCAAGCCCAAGCACCCGCAACACAACAGACTGCGGCGAAGGCCGAGAAGCCCTACATGGGCTGGAGCAGCTGGACGTTGCAGGCGACCAACTACCCCGGCGTCAACCCGGACGGCCCGGCGAGCTGGCTCAACGAGAAGAACGTGCTGGCGCAGGCGGACGTGCTGGCCGCGCGGTTCAAGAAGGCCGGCTACGACCACGTGAACGTCGACGCGGGCTGGCTCGGCTCGTTCGACGAGTACGGCAGGCCAGTGGTGGACGCCAAGAAGTTCCCGCGCGGCTTCAAGTTCCTCGGCGACTACATCCACGGCAAGGGGCTGAAGTTCGGCTCCTACCTCGCGGTCGGCCTGGACCCCAAGGCGTACAACGACGGCAAGACGCCGATCTTCAACGCGCCCGGCTGCACCACCAAGGACGTCGTCTACCCCGACCTGCGCAAGACCAACGGGTGGGACTCCTCCTACAAGATGGACTTCGCGAACCCGTGCTCGCAGAAGTACATCGACTCGCTCGCGCAGACGCTCGCTGGCTGGGGCGTCGACTTCCTCAAGCTCGACGGCGTCGGCCCCGGCAGCTTCCGCGGCGGTGAGCGCTACGACAACACGACCGACGTGAAGGCGTGGAACTCGGCGCTCAAGAGCACCGGGCGGCCGATCGAGTTCCTCATCTCCTGGGCGCTCAGCCACCGCTACGCCGACGTGTGGAAGGCCAACACCAACGGCTGGCGCGTCGACACCGACGTCGAGTGCTACTGCGACACGCTCGTCACCTGGAACAACTCGGTGAAGCAGCGCTGGAACGACGTCGTGCAGTGGATCGACGACGCGGGCCCCGGCCACTGGAACAACCTCGACAGCGTGGCCGTCGGCAACGGCCAGATGGACGGCCTGACCGAGGCCGAACGCCAGAGCTACATGACGTTGTGGTCGATCTCGTCCTCGCCGCTCTACATCGGCGACGACCTCACCAAGATCGACGACTACGGCTACAAGCTGCTGACCAACGACGAGGTCATCCGCATCAACCAGGCGGGCATCCCGGCCCGTCCGGTCGACCAGTTCACCGACCAGCAGGTCTGGTACGCCCGCAACCGCGACGGCAGCTACACCGTGGCGCTGTTCAACCTCGGCTCGCGCCCGGCGTCCGTCACGGCCGACTTCGCCAAGCTCGGCATCACCGGCAACGCCAAGGTCCGCGACGTGTGGGCCAAGAAGGACGTCGGTCAGAAGTCCGGCTCCATCACCGAAGAACTGCCGGTGCACGGCTCGAAGCTGTTCACGATCACCCCGCGCACCTCGGTCGCGCCGGGCGTCGTGCAGGGCACCGCGGCCACGCCGAACAGTGTTTCCCTGAAGTGGTACGGAAAGACGGGCGTCCGCTACGACGTCTACGCGGGCAACAAGAAGGTCGCCACCACCACGGACACCAAGGCGACCGTCAACGGCCTCACCCCGGCCACGGCCTACGAGTTCACCGTCGTGCAGAACGGCGCGCGCTCCAAGCCCGTCACCTTCGTGACACCGCAGGAAAGCGTGACGTACGAGGCGGAGAAGGGCAGCCCCGGCGGCGGCGCGACCGTCTACGGCTGCGCGTGCTCGGGCGGCAGCAAGGTCGGGTACATCGGCGGCAGCGGCAACATCACCATGCCGACGGTCGTGGCACCTCGTGAGGGCACGTACCTCGTCGAACTCGCCTACATCTCCGCCGACGCCAGCAGGACCGGCGTGGTCACCGTCAACGGCACCAGCTTCAAGCTGCCCGTCGCGGGTTCGAACGACGACGACTGGAACACGCCGCAGAAGGTCACGGTGCCCATCTACCTGTTGAAGGGCAACAACACCATCCGCATCGGCAACCCGGACGACTCCGTGTTCGACGTCGACAGCATCCGCATCTAGTTCACCGACCAGGAGGCGTCGTGGTGACAACCGTGCAAGACTCCAGCGCCCATGTCGTGCGTGGCCCTGCCACCACGGCGTCTCCGCCCCCGCGCAAACGCCGGGGACCCGCCTCGCGCCGCAACGACACGTGGGTCGCGTGGCTCCTCGTCGCCCCCGCTCTCATCGGGTTCGGCGTGTTCTTCGCCTACCCGATGCTGCGGGGCGTCTACCTCAGCTTCACCGAGTTCCACATCCTCAGCCCGCCGGTCTGGACGGGTCTCGACAACATCACCGAGCTGATCAACGACAGCAGGTTCTGGCACTCGCTCGGCGTCACCGTCTACTTCGTGGTGCTGTCGGTGATCTTGGGTATCGGCGTCTCCCTGCTCACCGCCGTCGTGCTGCACCGACTGGGGGTCAACACGACGGTCCGCGGGCTGATGATCCTGCCGTTCCTCATCTCCGGCGTCGTCACGGCGCTGGTGTGGACGTGGATGCTCGACCCGCAACTCGGCATCGTGAACCAGCTGATCACCTGGATCACCGGCGAGCCGATCATGTTCTTCTCCTCCGACGACTGGGCGGTGCCCACGCTGGCCGCGCTGAACGTGTGGAAGACCATGGGCTACAACGCGGTTCTCATCTTCGCGGGTCTGCAGACGATCCCCGCGTCGATCTACGAGGCCGGGCGGATCGACGGCGCGTCGGAGTGGCAGATGTTCCGCTCGCTCACGTTGCCGTTGCTGCGGCCCATCCTGGTGATGGTCGTGATCCTCAACGTGATCAGCTCGACCCAGGTCTTCGACATCGTCCAGGTCAGCACCAAGGGCGGTCCGGCGGACGCGTCGCTGGTGCTCCAGATGTACATCTACGACAAGGCCTTCGGCCAGTTCGACTTCGGTTACGCGGCCACGATGTCGCTCGCGTTGTTCCTGTTGCTCGTCACGGTCACCTTCACGCAGATGCGGATGGCCCGCGCCGGCGAGTCCGACACCGACTAGGAGGCTCGGTGAACCTCTCGATGAAACTCGGCAGGGGCGTCGCCTGGGGCTACCTGGTCGTCGTGCTGCTGATCACGATCTTCCCGTTCTACTGGATGCTGCGCACCGCGCTGTCCAACAACTTCGCGATGTCGACCGACCCGTCGTCGTTGCTGCCGGTGCACTTCACGTGGGGCCCGTTCAAGCGCGCCCTCGGTCTCGCCACACCGGCTGAAGCAGCTGCGGAGGGCGGGTCCGGTGCCAGCATCGATCTTGCTCTGGCTCTGTGGAACTCCGTTGTGTACGCCGGGATTCTGACGATCCTCACGGTCGGGTTGTCGGCGCTGGCCGCGTACGCGTTCGCCCGGTTGCAGTGGAAGGGCCGCGACTTCGTGTTCGGGCTCCTGCTCACCGCGTTGATGGTGCCGTCGGTGTTCACGTTGCTGCCGAACTTCGTGCTGATGAAGGACTTGGGGCTGCTCAACACGTTCGGCGGCATGATCCTGCCGGCCGCGTTGTTCTCCGCGTTCAACATCTTCTTCCTGCGGCAGTTCATGCTCGGCCTCTCGCACGAGGTCGAGGAGGCCGCGATCATCGACGGCGCCGGGCCGTTGCGGGTGTGCTTCCGGATCGTGCTGCCGATGAGCATCGCGCCGATGGCGACCCTGACGTTGTTGCAGTTCATCACCACCTGGAACGACTACTTCTGGCCGTTGCTCGTCACCAACGACGAGTCGGTCCGTCCGCTCACCCTCGCGCTCGCGGTGTTCAAGCAGTCCTCACCGCAGGCATCGCTGGACTGGGCGGGCCTGATGGCGGCGACGCTGGTCGCGGCGCTGCCGATGTTGCTGCTGTTCGTGGTGTTCGGGCGGCGGCTGGTCAACTCCATCGGCTTCACGGGGATCAAGTGAGACTGCACTGGCCTGCCGCGGCAGAGGAGTGGACCGAGGCGCTGCCCGTGGGCAACGGCCGTCTCGGCGCGATGGTGTTCGGCGGGGCCGGCCGGTCCCGCGTGCAGGTCAACGACGCGACCGTCTGGTCGGGTACCGCTGACGGGCCTTCTCGTGCGTTGGCCGACGTGCTGGCCGCAGGTGCCGGTCCGGACCGGCTCGCGCAGGTGCGGGAGGCGATCTTCGGCGGTGACCTGGAGCGGGCGACCTCGTTGCTGATGTCGTTCGAGGGCCCGTACAGCCAGACGTTCCTGCCGTACGTGGACCTGTGGATCACGCTGTCCGACGGCGAGTCGCACGGCCGCACCCTCGATCTCGCGACCGGGGTGGTGACCGAACGGCTGACGATCGACGGTGCCGAGGTCACCAGGCGCGTGTGGGCGTCGGAAACCTCGCTGTGCGTGGAGATCACCGGTGCCACGCCGTCCGAAGTGGACGTCTCGACGCCGCTGCGTGAAATCAGCCGCGACGGCTTGAACCTGGTCGTGGAGATCCCGGTCGACTCCGCTCCCCGGCACGAGCCCCAGGTCGAGGCACCTGTCTACGGTGGCGGTGAACGCGGCTCGGTGACGGTGAAGATCACCGAGGGCGAGCGCTGGCTGCTCACGCTCACCAGCTCCACCACGGCGGAGACGTCGTGGCAGGGCAGGCGGCACGGCAACCACATGACGCTCATGGACGCGTGCGAGGTGCGGTTCGGTGACCTGCCCGAGGTCATCGACGTGCCGGAGTTGTTGAGCGGCAAGGACGAGCAGCTCATCGCCTCCGTGCTCTTCGCGTACGGCCGGTACCTGCTGGTCTCGTCGTCGCGGCCGGGCGCACCGCCCGCGAACCTCCAGGGCCTGTGGAACGCCGACCTGCGGCCCGCCTGGTCGTCCAACTACACGATCAACATCAACACCCAGATGAACTACTGGGCGGCCGAGGTCACCGGCCTCGCCGAGTGCCACGACCCGTTGCTGGAGCTGCTGGAGAAGCTGGCGGTGACCGGCGCGGACGTGGCGTCGCAGCTCTACAGCGCACGGGGCTGGGTGGCGCACCACAACACCGACGCGCACGCGTGGGCGTTGCCGGTCGGCATGGGCCACGGCGCGCCGTCGTGGGCGATCTGGCAGATGGGCGGCGCGTGGCTGGTCCAGCACGCCTGGGACCACTACGACTTCGCCCGCACCTGGTCCACTTTGGAGCGTGCCTGGCCGCTGCTGCGCGGCTGCGCGGAGTTCTGCCTCGACTGGCTGGTCGAAGGCCCCGACGGCTACCTGGACACGTGCCCGTCGACGTCCCCGGAGAACTGGTTCCTGGTCGACGGCAAGCCTCAGGCGCTGACGTGGTCCGTGACGATGGACGTGGTGCTGATCCGCGCCGTGTTCGAACGAACGCTGGCGCTGGCCCTCGCCTCGGGCCGCACCGACCCGGTGCTCGCGGAGATCTCGGCCGCACTCCCGCGGCTGCGCCCCGTCCCGGTGTTCGACGGGCGGCTGGGGGAGTGGGCGGGCGACTTCGTCGAGGAAGACTCCACGCACCGGCACATGTCGCACATGGTGTCGGTGTACCCGCTGGGCCAGATCGTCGCGGGCACCCAGCTCGGCGACGCGGCCTTCGAGGTCCTGCGACGACGGGGCAACGGCGCGATGGGCTGGTCGTGGGCCTGGAAGATGGCGCTGCGGGCCCGTTTCGGCGACGGCGACACCGTGCGTTCGCTGCTGCTGGAGGCCGCGCAGCCGTTCACCGGCGACCGCCACCGGGACGCGCCGGTCGACGGTTCCGAGTGGGGCGGCCTGCTGCCGAACCTGTTCAGCACGCACCCGCCGTTCCAGATCGACGGCAACTACGGCTTCACCGCCGCGCTTGCCGAGGTCGTGGTGCAGAGCCACACCGGCGTGATCGACGTGCTGCCCGCGCTGCCGTCTGGCTGGTCGAGCGGCGCGGCCCGCGGCCTGCGCTGCCGGGGCGGCCTCGCCGTCGACGTGACCTGGGACGACGGCGACGTGGTCGTGCGGCTGCGCCGGGTGTCCGGTGACGCCGGGGAGTTCGTGCCGGTGAGCATCGGCGGCGAGGTCACCGAGGTGGTCGTGAGCGACGTGGTGGAAGTGCGCGGGAGGATCTCTTGCTGACCGACCTGACCCTGGACGCGCTGTGGGAGTACCGCAGCACCTACGTCCGCCCCGACGACTTCGACGAGTTCTGGGACTCCACGCTCGCCGAAGCGCGTTCCCTCGACCTGGCAGTCGAAGCGGTGCCGGTGGACACCCCGCTGCGCACCCTCGACGTCTACGACGTGTCGTTCGCGGGCTTCGGCGGCGACCGGATCCACGCCTGGCTGCGCACGCCGAAAGGCGCCACCGGTTTCCCCGCCGTGGTCCAGTACCACGGCTACGGCGGCAACCGGGGGAGCGCGGTCGAGAACCTGACCTGGGCGAGCGCCGGGTTCGCCCACCTCCAGGTCCAGGTGCGCGACCAGCGCGGCGGCACCGGTTTCCTGACCCGCGGCATCACCGACCGTTCCACCTACTTCTACCGCCGCGTCTTCACCGACGCCGTCCGCGCGATCGACGCCGTGCGCGTGTTGGGTTCCACGGAAGTGGCCGTGCTCGGCAACAGCCAGGGCGGCGGAATCGCCCTGGCCGCAGCGGGTCTCGTCCCCGACCTGGCCGCGGTGCACACCCAGGCGCCGTTCCTCTGCGACATCAGGCGGGCGTTGAACGTCTGCGGGCGCCCGCCCTACTCCGAACTGACCACCTACCTCGCCGAGAACCGGCGTTCCGACGTCTTCCCAGCGCTGTCCTACTTCGACGGTCTGGGGTTCGCCGCCAGGGCCACGGCCCCGGCGTGGTTCTCGATCGGCCTGATGGACGACATCGTGCCGCCGTCCACCGTGTTCGGCGCCTACCACGCCTACGCCGGACCGAAGGAGATCGCGGTCTGGGAGCACAGCGCCCACGAGGCGGGCGGCTCCGACGACCTCGACATCGCACTCGACGCCTTCCGTTCCCGTCTCTTGGAGAAGCCATGAAAATCGCCGCCGCTGCCCTCGTCGCAGCAACAGCCCTGGTGGTCGCGGGCTGCGGGAGTTCCGACTCGGGCTCCGGCAGCAACACCGTGAACTGGTGGACGTGGGACGACAAGCAGGCCGTCGCCTACGGTGAGTGCGAGAAGGCGTTCGAGGCCGCCAACCCCGGCACGGACGTGAAGATCACCCGCTACAACGTCGACGACTACTTCACCAAGCTCACCGCGGGCTTCGTGGCGGGCACCGCCCCCGACGCGTTCCAGAACTCCGTCCAGTTCCTCCAGGCCTACGCCTCGCAGAACCAGCTCATGCCGCTGGACGACCTCATCACCAAGTCCTCTGTGGACCTGAAGAAGTACTCGGTAGGCGTCGACACCTGGAAGTTCACCGACGGCAAGCAGTACGCCCTGCCGCTCGACTGGGCCGCCTCCGCCCTCTACTACAACGCCGACATGCTCGCCAAGGCCGGCGTCCCCGAGGCCGACGTCCAGAAGCTCACCTGGAACCCCGACGACGGCGGCACGTTCGACAAGGTCGTAGCCCGCCTCACCATCGACAAGAACGGCAAGCACGGCGACGAACCGGGCTTCGACAAGACCCAGATCGCCACCTACGGCATCGGCGCCATGGCGGGCCGCAGCTTCATCGGCGAAACCTCCTGGGCCCCGTTCGTCAACACGCTCGGCTGGCGCCTGGGCGACAAGGACCAGTGGCCGACGAAGTTCAACTACACCGACTCCCGCTTCACCAAGACCATGAAGTGGGTCCTCTCCCTCACCGACCGCGGCTTCTCCCCGAAGCTCGGCACCTTCACCACCGGCAACCAGTCCACCATCTCCGACGTGGACCTGATCGGCTCCGGCAAGGTCGCCATGACCATGGGTGGCTCCTGGTCCGCTCCGTCGTTCGGCAAGATCCCGGGCGTCAAGGTCGGCATCGCTCCCACCGTCCTCGGCCCTGAGGGCAAGCGTTCGGTCCTCTCCAACTCCAACGGCAACAACATCTGGGCGGGCACCAAGAACCCGGACCTGACCTGGAAGTGGGTCAGCTTCATGGGCAGCGAGGAGTGCCAGTCCAAGGCAGGCGCCACCGGCACCTTCTTCCCTTCGATTCCTTCCGCCATGGACAACACCGTGACCTCGATGAAGACCCAGGGCGTGGACCTGACCGTCTTCAACCAGTACGTCAAGGACAACGTCCTTTATCCGTCCACCGCCTACGCCAACGGCAGCGCGATCCAGTCCGGCGAACAACCCCTCTTCGAGGCGTACTTCGCAGGCCAACGCTCCGACGACGTGTTCGCCGAGATGGAACGCGTCTCGCAGGAGATACTGGCCAAGAACTAAGACGGGAGTCTCAGGAGTGGTGTTGCGGATACCGACCAGGCGCGTACTAGCGGATGACGTCTACGAACAGATCCGCGCCCTGATCATGAGCGACGGCATGGCCCCAGGCGCGCGAGTGAACATAGACGAACTGGCCCGCCAACTCGACGTCTCCCCAACCCCGGTCCGAGAAGCCCTGGCACGCCTGGAATCCGAAGAACTGGTCAGCAGGCTCCCGTTGCGCGGCTACAGCGTGACGGACCTGCTGAACCGCAAACAGGTAGCCGACCTCTACGCCCTCCGCCTACTGCTGGAACCCCCATCGGCAGCACTGGCGGCGCTCAACATGACCCCCGAAGCCGCCGACCAGATCGAGGCGGAACTCGCGACCTGCCCGGCGGCCCCGGCGGACAACGCCTACGACGACTACAAGAACCTCACCGCCCACGACCAACGGCTGCACGAACTCATCCTGCGGATCGCTGGGAACGAGGCGGTCCTGCAGTCGTTCGTGAAGACGCACTGCCACCTGCACCTGTTCCGACTGAACTTCCAGCAGCCGTTCGGGGTGCAGACGATCACCGAGCACAGGGCGATCGTGGACGCGCTGACCGCCAGGGATCCGGAGGCGGCGAGCCAGGCGATGACCGCACACCTGGAGATCGCCCGCTCGCGCCTGCTGGACCGCATGTAGCAACGCGCGCCCGAGCGACGCGATGCCGAAGGCGAGCCGTCAGTCTTGGTTGCACCGATCAGCCGGTATCGGTGACGTGCCCGCCCAACTCAACCACGTACGCGTGGGATTGGGGCTTGACTTTGGGTGCGAGGTGCTACCACTCGTGGCTCGGCCGGGCGCTTTTCAGCCCGGCCTTTCCGGTCCGACCAGCGCCTCGCAAGGGCCCCGAAGTCAAGCCCCAATCCCGATCGTCGCGAAGCGGCGATGAAATGACCCGGCTCGTCCAGGTCTGCCCGACCACCGCACTAGGTGACATACCTACGTAACGACTACCGACGCGAACCACCCACCACGAGAACCAAGCTTTCTCTCGTGACAACACGAACTGCGCCAACGCGAACGGCAAGGGCGGTGGTCCTGGCCTCCGCCACCCTCACGATCATGGCAGCGGCGATCATCGCCCCCAGCCTCCCCGCGATGGGCGAGGTGTACGGCGAGGGCGTGCTGATCCGCTTGGCCCTCACCATCACTTCCCTGGCCATCGCGGTCAGCGCACCGGCAGCAGGCCTGCTAGCCGACAAAACAGGCAGAAAACCCCTGCTAACGGCCAGCCTCGCCCTCTACGCCGCAGGAGGCACCGCGGGCTACTTCGTCACGAACCTGCCCCTGCTCCTCACCACCAGAGCAGTCCTGGGCCTGGCGGTAGGCGGCATCATGACCGCCGTAAGCGCCCTGATCGCAGACTGGTTCGAGGGCAAGGAACGCGGCAAGTTCCTCGGCTACCAACAGGCAGCGGCAAGCCTCGGCGGAGTCGTCTTCCTCCCACTGGCAGGCGTCCTCGCGGCCCAGGACTGGCGCCTGCCGTTCTGGCTCTACAGCGCAGCCGCACTGATAGCCGCAGCAGCCGCAACGGGCTTGAAAAACGAACGCCCGCCAAGCCGCACCAAGACGACCGGCCCGTTCCCCAAACAGGCCCTGGGCATCTACGCCATGGCCCTGACGGCCACCCTGATCTTCTACATGGCACCAACCCAACTGCCGTTCCTGCTGAAGTCGATGAACGCCACCCCCACCACCATCGGCATCGTCATCGCCGGCAGCACCGCCAGCAGCGTCGTAGGCGCCCTGCTCTACCCGAAACTCACCACCACCCACACCACCGCGATCAGCGTGGGACTGCTCGGCGCAGGCTGGCTGGTGATCGGCTACGCCCCGAACATCACCACCGTCACCGCAGGACTCCTGATCGGCGGCCTGGGCGTGGGCCTGGTGGTCCCGAACCTGAACTCCACCCTCGCCAACCTGGCAGAACCGGCCCAACGAGGCCGAATCCTCAGCGGCCTCGTAGCAGGCATCTTCCTGGGCCAGTTCCTGTCGCCACTCGCACTCGAACCAGTCATCCAAGCCACCGGCATCGCCAAGGCGTTCGCCGCGACCGGCATCGCCACCATCGCAGCAGGGGCAGCACTCGCCCTGACCTACAAGGAGAAGACAGCATGATCTACCACGGCAACCGCTTCACCCTGCGCAAGGATGCCTCGCCCGAGCAGATCGAGGAGGCACTGGAAAGCCTGCGCAACCAGGGAAGGGTCATCCCGAGCGTGAAGTCCTTCGTGGTCGGACGCGACTACGGCGGCGAGTACGAGTGGGGCGCCACGTTCGTCATCGAGGACCTGGAGGGGTACTGGGAGTACCTGATCCACCCCGCCCACCGCAACACCGACCGCGTCGGCCTGCCGCTCGTCGACAAGTTCGCCTCGTTCGACATCACCGACGACGAGGACCCCGAGATGGGCGCGAAGATCGCCGCCCTGCACCAGAAGCGCTACGACGCCGACCCCGAGCTCACGCAGCTCGTGTCGGACCTCGGCGAGTACACGGGCAGCGCCGCCCCCGGACAGCACGGAGACAAGTGATGCAGGCCTGGATCGACTTCTGGAACGGCGACCTCGCCAAGGCCGACGACATCGTCGCCGAGGACTTCGTCTGGCACGTGGCACCGCTGACCGGCGGCCCGCAGCAGGACCACCAGGGCCGCGACAACCTCGTCGAGTGGGTCAGGAGCTCCCACGAGAACATGCCCGGCCTGAAGTTCACGATCGACGTCGGCCCGATCGAGCAGGCGCCGTACATCGTGATCAGGTGGCTGGCCGAGGCGAACGAGATCTCCTTCCACGGCACGGACATCCTCCGCGTCGAGAACGGCAGGATCGCCGAGTACTGGCTCAACGCCGACGGCCTGTGGGCCGCCCAGCAACTCGGCCTCATGCCACGCAACTAGAACAGCCCGGCCAGCTGACGACGTGAGTTGATGCCCACCTTGCGGTAGATGTTCCGCAGGTGGGCATCAACCGTGCGGGGACTCAGGAACAACCGCGCCGCCACCTCCTTCGACGTGGCCCCACCAGCCACCAGCCGAGCGATGTGCGTCTCCTGCATGGTCAACGACTCGGCGACATCAACGGACCGGCTCCGCGCCACCTCTCCGGTCGCCTGCAACTCCAGAGCCGCCCGCCCAGCGAACGCCTCCATCCCCATAGCAGCGAACAACTCGTGCGCCGACCGCAACTGAACACGCGCATCGACCCGGCGCCCGGCCCGCCGCAACCACTCCCCGTACAAGAGATGCGCCCGCCCCAAATGAGGACGAGCAGCGGAAGCCGACAGCTGCTCCACGGCCGTCACGAAGCACTCCTCGGATCCGGTCACCAAAGCCGAAGCACACGACGCGACCCCAGCAGCCCACGAGGTGCCGCAAGGAGAAGTCCGGGCCACGAGATCGTCCAACGCCCGAGCGGCCAACTCCGTCTCACCGCACCGCACCGCCGCCTCGACCAGCTCGGGCAACGCGATCCCGGCGAGGTAGAGATCCCCAGGAGCAACGGCGGCCCGAGCGGCGGCCAGCGCCACCGGGTAGTCGCCCAATCCGTTGTGCAGCACGGCGGAAGCCCAATGCGTGTTGGCGACCAGCACCCCGGCCCGCCGCGACGAGTGCTCGGACTCCGCCAGCACCGCCTCCTTCTGTCCGCGGAACGCCGCCAGGTGCAACCGCGGATACCGCAAAGGCGCCATCCCGACGGCATCCGCGACGGCCTCCTCCTCGGCGATGGCCGACACCGCCGCCCCGAACTCTCCGCGCAGCACCGCTCCGGTCGCCACCTGCGCCAGCCCGAGCCGCAGCACGAACGGAGACCCGGCCTGCTGCCCGGTCTTCATCAGCCAGTCGGTCACCGAGGAGTGCACCTCGGTGTCCCACAACTCCCCGGCGAGCATCGTCGCCAACGCCGGATGCCGGGTCCACGCCCGATCATCGGAGGCGAACACCCGGCGCAGCAACGGAACCGCAGCAGCGTGTCCCTCGTCGGCGAGGAGCACCAACGCCTCCAACGCGTCCGAACCACGATCAAGCGCCCGAGCCTCGCGCACGACGGCGTCCATCACTCCGGACGGCCGCCCGAAGGCCAGCGCGAGCTCCAACGCGTCCAGCACCCGATCACGTGCCTCGGCACCGGAAGCCAGGCGCGCGGCACGGAGGACGAACGACGGCCCGTCGTTCGCCTCGCTGCGCACGAACGCGATCCGCCCGCGCACCAGATCAGCCCGGGGATCATCGGCAGGGAAGGTCGTCAGCAACTCGGCGGCGTCGTCCACCGCACCGGCGTCGAGCTTCGCCTCCGCCGCCGCAACCGTGCGCGAAGCCCGCAAAGAGGGGGAGACCGACAACGCCGCCGCCCGCTCCAGAAACGCCGCTGCCGCAGCCACTCCACCACGAGCCCGGGCACGATCGGCGGACCGCTCGAGGTCCGCGGCGAGCGCGTCGTCAGGTCCGGTGCCCGCCTGCGCGCGGTGCCACACCTGCCGGTCGGGGTCGGTGCGCGGATCGGTCACGGCGGCCAGCGCGAGATGGGCGGCCTGCCGCTCAGACGGAGAAGCCGCCAGGTACACGGCCGAGCGGGCGAGCGGGTGGCAGAACCGCACCCGCGTGGAGATGCCGACCAGCCCGGATCCCTCGGCCTCGACCCCGGCGGAGGCCACCTCGATGCCGAGCTGGGCGGCCGCGGCCCACAACAATCCCGGCTCCCCGGTCGGGTCGGCGCTCGCCACCGTCAGCAGCAGCCTGGCGTCCGCGGGCAGCGAGGCAGCCCGGTCCTGGAAACTGCGCTCGATCAGGCTAGGCACCGACGCGACGTCCGGCATCGCGAACCCGCCCGCCTTCGGCAGTTCCAGCAACGCCAACGGATTCCCGCGCGCCTCGGACAACAGGCGTTCGCGCACCTTGTCGTCCACCACCGCCGACGTCAGCAACGCCCGTGCGTCGGCGTCGGTCAGCCCGCGCAGCTCCAACCCCGGCAGTGCGTCCAATCGGGACGGTCCGGGCCGCGCCGCGAACACCAGCACCACGGCCTCCGAGGCGAGGCGCCGTCCCAGGAACGCGAACAACCCGGCCGACGCCTCGTCCAGCCAGTGCGCGTCGTCCACCAGGCAGACCAACGGCCCGGACCGGCCCAGGAGGTCCAGCACGGCCATGCCGACCCGCAACACATCAGGCTTTCCGATGGCCAGCCCGAACGCGACGTCGAGCGCCTCCCGGTGGTGACCGGCGGAGGAGTCCAGCAACGGCAGGCACAACTGGTGCAGCGCGGCGAACGGCAGCGACGTCTCGTACTCCGACCCGGAGACCTCGACCACCCGGAACCCGGTGGCGGACGAGCGCACGTGATCGAGCAGCGTGCTCTTGCCCATGCCCGCCTCTCCGCGCAGCACAAGGGCACCGCCCCGGCCTTCGAGGCCGGCGGAGAGCATCCCGGACAGACAACGGATCTCGTCGTCCCGTCCGAGCAGCGAGGGGGTGGTGAGCGCGTCCATGAACGCACCGTATGCGAGGCCAACCGAGACGCGTCACCCGTTCGGCCCACAACCTCAGGGGGATGCGTAGTCGCCTGAAGTCGGATGCGTCCGCATTGGGAAGTTCAATACCCTCGCAAGCACATGATCACGAGGGGGAACTTGTGATGAGACGTGTTCTGGCGGCCACCGGTGTGGCCGCACTGACGAGTGTGATCTTCACGGGGGTACCGGCCCAGGCGGCGCCGGGAGCGACGCTCCTCGCCGACACCAACCGCAGCGGCACGGTCGACTGGGCCGACCAGACCGGCAAGGGGAAGTGGACGCAGAGCAGGGGAGCGATCTTCCTGCCCAACCTCGACGACGACGCGAAGCGCTGCAAGGTCACCGAGGAAGATCTGAAGAACCACGCCATCGCCGTCGACGAACGGCTCGCGGCTTGCAACGACGCCCAGGACGACGTCCTCAACGGCGCGCAGGACGCCCAGGACTTCGCCCCGCTGCGCACGATGCCGCGCAACACGAGGGCCGACGGCACGATCGAACTCGGCGCGAACCAGGGCCGCTACGCCCGCCTGTGGATCGAACGCGACGGCACCTGGACGTCCCTGGGCGACAAGGGCACGCTCACCGCCGCCGAACTGCGCAAGGGCGTCAAGCTCGGCCTGGAGGGCAGGGACGTCATCCGGGACAAGGCCGTGTGGGACGGCACCGTCACCGTGACGCTGAAGACCGGCGGCAGCACGGACTCGGTCCAGCTCCGCGTCGCACCGCTGATCCTGCAGAACGACCTGAAGGCGCCGAGCAAGGTCGTCACCTCGAAGCCGATCAGCCCGGGCCTCGACACCGGCTACCAGGAGTTCGTCGACGGCCTCAAGGCCGCGATGAAGGCCGCGAACCTGCCGGACGAGGCACTGCAGGTGGTCGCCAACGACGACCGCTGGTTCCAGGACATCTTCGAGCCCACCACGGCGTCCATGCCGGGCCCGAACGGCAAGCCTCAGGTCATGCGGGTGCTGTTGCGCAGCGCCAACTACCGGCCGGGCATGGAGTTCGAGGGCGTCTACTACCCGCCGGCCCTGCGCCCCGCCGGACGCGTCGTGTTCAGCGCCCTGCGCGGCCCGGACGTCGGCGTCGTGCAGCAGTACACGGCCGAGCGCACCGAAGCCGTCGACGACAGCCTCAACTCCACCGGCAACTACGAGAGCCTGCCGCCCTACCGGGGCCACGAACTGGGCAGGCCGTTGTTCGGCAGCACCCAGGCACGCATGCCCGACCCGACGTTCGCCAAGATGATCGGCGACCAGTACGCGGAACCGGTCATCATCGACACGTCGTGGCTCGCCGTCGGTCACTCCGACGAGACCGTGCACGCCATCCCGGCCCGCAACTCCCGCGGCTGGACGTTGATGGTCGCAGACCCGAGGCTCGCCCTCGACGTCATGCGCAAGGCCACAAAGGACGGTCATGGCGGCGCGGTGCTGTTCGAGGGCACCAGCGAGCGGGACAAGCCCACGATCGACCAGGCACTCGCCGACCAGGACTTCCTGGCCCGCAACGAGACCGCGGCCAAGCACATCGACACCCAGCTCGCCGTGCTCACCAGGGAGACCGGTCTGAGCGACCGCGAACTCGTCCGGGTTCCGGTGCTGTTCCAGGAGTTCCGCTGGCCGCAGCTGGCCGCGGCCACCGACGAGCTCACCGCGTCCGGCCGGATCACCCGCGAGCAGCTCACCGCGCTGGGCGAGCGGATGCGCACCGGCCAGGCACCGGACTCGATCTTCGTCGCGCACTCGGCGGGCATCCCCAACGGCATCTCGCTCGGTGGCGGCGTGTTCGGCGCACCGGACCCGCACGGACCGCGCGTCAACGGCGTCGACCTGTTCAAGGCCAAGACCGAACAGGCGCTGACCGGCACTGCGGTCAAGATCAAGTGGGTGGAGGATTGGGACTTCCTGCACGCCGGTGCGGGGGAGGTGCACTGCGGGACCAACGCGTTCCGCGAGCCCACCAGGGCGGACTGGTGGCGTGCCTGATGGAGTCACAGGGGGTTTCACCGGAATGAAGAGGCTGAGCCTCGCGCTGGCGGGTGTCGTCAGCGCGGCTTTCCTGATGGGCACTTCGGTGGCGGCGCCGCCGGACCAGCCGGTGACGCAGGACGGCGCCACCTACGTCTACCGCGTCCCCGCGCCGCTGGGGCAGAAGGCGCAGGACCTGCTCGCCCGCGGGTTCGACGTCCTCGAGCAGCGCGACGGCGACGACCTATTCGTCCTGGGGTCGAAGACCACCCACACCGACCTCACCGAGGCGGGCTTCGAGGGCAAGGTCGAGTCGGTCATGGCGCCGCCGTCGTCCGACCTCAAGACGCGCGGCCACGGCGTCACCGAGACGTACTACGGCGGCTACCGCACGGTGAAGGCGCACTACGCCCACCTCGACCAGGTGGCGTTCAAGTACGCGGGCCTCGCGAAGGTCGTCGACTACGGCGACTCGTGGCGCAAGACCCAGGGCGCAGGCGGGTACGACCTCAAGGCCGTCTGCCTCACCAAGCGCGCTCTCGGCGACTGCAAGCTGACGCCGAACGTCCGCAAGCCGCGGATGGTGGTGTCGGGCCAGATCCACGCCCGCGAGATCACCACCGGCGACATGGCGTGGCGCTGGATCGACCACCTGACCCAGGGCTACGGCAAGGACCCCGAGGCCACCAAGTTGCTCGACACGACCGAGGTCTGGGTCATCCCGATCGCGAACCCGGACGGCGTGCAGATCGTGCAGTCCGGCGGCGAATCGCCGAAGTTGCAGCGCAAGAACGCCAACCACACCAACGGCCCGAAGGACTGCCCGACGACGCAGGACCCCGGCGCCCAGATCGGCGTCGACGTCAACCGGAACTTCGACGCGCAGTGGGGTGACAACGGCACGTCGTCCGACCCGTGCCACCAGGTCTACCGCGGGCCGAGCCCGGACTCCGAGGTCGAGACGAAGGCGCTGGAGAAGCTCTTCCGGTCTCTCTTCAAGGACACCCGCGGCCCCGCCGTGACCGACCCGGCCGACCCGAAGACCCGCGGCATGGTCGTCACCATGCACGCCGCGCTCAACGTCGTGCTGCTGCCGTGGGGCTACACCACCACGCCGTCGCCGAACGACGAACCGCTGCGGGCGATGGCGAAGGACATGGCGGAACTCGCCGGACCCGAGTGGCAGTACGGCCAGCCCGGCGAGTTGCTCTACACGGCGGGTGGCTCGATCGACGACTGGGTGTACGGCGAACTCGGCGTTCCGCACTACACCTGGGAGATCGGCAACTGGGAAGGCGAGTGCACCGGGTTCCTGCCCGCGTACTCGTGCCAGGACGGGCACTGGGCCAAGGTCAAGCCGATGCTGACCTACGCCACGAAGAAGGCCGCGAACCCCTACGGCGGGTGAGCACTCGGATACCCGTACGGATGTCCTGGGTCACGTTTTCCTGACACCCCGTGCGGGTATTCGCCCGTCATGGACCGCGGCATGACCATTGACTTCGGCTTCGACATCGACTTCGACGACTCGGCGGCGCGGCAACTCAGGCGCTACGTCCGGGAGGTCGTCACGGGGCTCGGCCTGCGCGGGGACAGCTCGTGCTTCGAGCTCACGCCGCTGCCCGGTGCCTACATCGCACTGGATGGGCGGCTCGCCGAGCACCCCGACCACTACGTGGCGCTCGTGTGGAAGGAAAGCGCGGGCTGGTCGATCGCGATCGAGAACCGGCTGGGGGAGCTCGTGGAGGTGGCCAGGCTGGAAGGCCTGCACCCCTCTCCCGCGTCGGTCGTCGCCTGGGTGAAGGAACTGCTGCACGGCGACGAGCGCGGCAACCGGGACTTCGCCGCGGTCCTCCCGGTGCAGCGCACCGCGTTGTCCTAGCACCAGGACAACGCAGTTCCAGGGCAAGAGAAAGGCCCGGTGTCCGCCGTCTTCGGACACCGGGCCTTTCCGCCTATCCACCTACGCGGGCACGGTCCACCGCTGGTTCGCCCCACCCGTGCAGTCCCAGATCTGCACCCTCGCGCCGTTGGCGTTGTTGTTGCCGATCACGTCGAGACACTTGTTGCTGCCGGCGTTCACCAACGTGCCGCCGGACGCCGTCCACCTCTGGTTCGGACCGCCGAAGCAGTCCCAGAGCTGCACCGCCGAGCCGTTCGCCGTGCCGTTGCCGGTCACGTCGAGGCACTTGCCCAGGCCGCGCACCGTGCCGTCCGAGGACAGCGTCCACGTCTGGTTCGGGCCGCCGAAGCAGTCCCAGATCTGCGGCAGGTTGCCGTTGACCGTCGAGCCGTTCGTCACGTCGAGGCACTTGCCGCCCAGACCGGAGATCTGGCCGGTGCGGCCCGTCGGCGGCTGACCCGGGTCGAGGTTGCCGGGCCACGTGAACGTCGCCATCGCGCCGGCCGGCATGTTGTAGCCGAACGTCTGGCCGTTGTACTGCACGCGGAAGTTCTGCTGACCGCCCGAGTTCAGCGCGACGAGCACGATCTGGCCGTCCGGGTTGCGGAAGGCGACGTTCTGCACGCCACCCTCGCCGTAGCCGGTCGAGTCGATGCGCACCGCGCCGGGCTTCACGAACTTCGACAGGTGGCCGAGCACGTAGTACTCGGCGTTGTACGTGACGTTGCCGCCGGAGGTGGTGACGACGCCCGTGCAGTTGGTGCAGCTGCCGATGACCGGGCCGTTGTTCTGGTCCAGGGCCATGTTCCAGATCGCCACGGACCGCGCGTGGTTGCGGGTCGCGCCGATCGCGAGGTTGATGCCCTGCCAGCGCAACGTGTCGCGGAACGTCGCCGCGTCGTTGCCCGACCGCGTGCCGGAGCACTCGGTGAAGAAGATGTCCTTGCCCGGCTGGTTGTTCTTCACGACCGACTGGCCGCTCGGGTTGCCGCCGTAGCAGTGCCACGCCGAGCCGATCACGTTGTTGCCCGCGCCGTTGTTGACGGTCTGCGGGTAGTTCGTGTCGTCCCAGTTGTGGTCGTAGCCGAGCAGGCGGGCCTGCTCACCGGCCGCGCGCAGCTTCGGCACCAACGTGTTGATGACGTTGACCTGCTGCTGCGCCGACATCCTCATGCCGGGGTAGCCCGGCGGTTCGAAGTTCGGCTCGTTCTGCACCGACAGGTAGTCGATCGGGATGCCGGCGGCCTTGTACGCCTGGGCGAACTTGACCAGGTAGTCGGCGTAGACCCCGATGCGGCTGTCGTTCAGCTGGCCCTGGATGAGGCTGTTGTTGTTCTTCATCCACGCCGGCGCGCTCCACGGGGTCGCCATGAAGGAGACCTGCGGGTTGAGCTGCTTGGCCTGCTGCAACAACGGCAGGATGTACGCGCGGTCGTGGTCGATGGAGAACCGCGACAGCGACGGGTCCGCGGCGCCGTCGTTGTAGGTGTAGAAGTTCCGCGAGAAGTCCGACGCGCCGATCGGCTGGCGCACGAAGCTCAGCCCGATGCCGCTCGACGTGTTGAACAGGTTGTTCATGATCTCGCCGCGGCGCGGGGAGTTGAAGATGTTCCACGCCGCGGAGTCGGTGAACGACGCGCCGAAGCCCACCATGGACTGGAAGGTGGAGTTCGGGTTCACGGTGATCGTCGACCCGGAGCCACCCGAGCCGAACGTCACGTCCCCTTGCCTGGTAAGGGCGTTGACCTTGTCACCTGTCGTCAGCCAGACGCTCGCGTTGGTCGCCGCGGTGGCGGCGGGGGAGGACACGAGTGTGCTTCCCACCGTCACCACGGCCGCCGCGATCGCGATTCCGCGCCAACGTTTTGTCCTCATTGACATAGCGCTCCTTGCAGGGGTGTAAGCGCCCGATAGCAGATATTCAGTTGTAGAGCCGGAAATCGGCGATGCTCCACCAGTTGCTCGCGGCACCGGTGGACGTGATGCGGACGTAGCGCGCGCTCGTGCGGCGAACGTCGATGTTGGTCAGCTGGCCGACACCCTCACCGGACGCGATCCTGCGCCAGCTCGTGCCGTTGTCGCTGACCGAGAGCTCCCAGGTGCGGGCGTAGTCGCCGAGGTTGCCACCGGAGTCGACCGCGACGCGGCGGAAGTCCTTGCGGCGCCCCAGATCGACCTGGAGGAACTGGCCGGGAGCCTGCGCCCCGTTGTTGGACCAGCGGGTGGAGGCGTCGTCGTCGATCGCCGCCGCGCCGTCCGGGGTGGCGGTGGCGCCGGCCAGGGAGACGGCGTCGAGCCTGCTGCGGTGCTGGCTGGTCCAGGTGAACGTCGCCAGCGCACCGCCGGGCAGGGTGTACTCGAACGTGCGGTCGCCGACGTTGACCGCGAACGAACGCGGGTCGTCGTGCTGGTTGTGCACCACCAGAGCCGTGGAGCCGTCGGGGTTGCGGAAGGCCGCGTCCATGATCTGGCCGTTCCAGCCGGTGGTGCCGAACGAGGTGCTGGCGATCCGGCGCGCGCCCGGCTTCACGAACTTCGACAGGTGGCCGATCGTGTAGTACTCGGCGTCGGTGTCGACCGAGCCGTCCGGCTGCACGGTGACGAGGCCGGTGCAGGTGTTGCAGCCGCCCAGGTGCGGGCCGCCGGTGCTGTCGAGCGCGATGTTCCAGTTGACCGCGCTCTTGGCCCAGTTGCGGGTGGTGCCGAGCACGACGTTGCGGGCGTGCCAGCGCAGCGTGTCGCTGAAGACCTTCGCGGGCGGGTCGGTCGCGCCCTTCGAGCCAGAGCACTCGGTGAACCAGATGCCCTTGTCCGGGAAGGCGTTGTGCAACGCGGTCTGCGCGCTCGGGTCACCGTAGTAGCAGTGGTAGGCCGTGCCCGCGACCCACTTCGCGGCCTTGGACCGCAGGATCTGGTACGGGTAGTCGGCTTCCGCCGTGCCGTCGTTGGGGTGCGTGGCCCAGTTGTGGTCGAAGCCGAGGATCTTGGTGCGCGGGCTCGCGAACTTCAGCTTCGGGCCGAGCGCCTCGATCACCTGGACCTGCGCGGCGACACCCATGTCCGTGCCGGGGTAGGCGTCGGGTTTGCGGTTCTGCGGTTCGTTCTGCACCGACAAGAAGTCGATCGGCACACCGGCCTTCGCGTACGCCTGCACGAACTTCACGAGGTAGCGCGCGTAGGCGTCGTAGATCTTGGGGTCGTCCTTGAGCTTGCCGCCGACGAGCGAGTCGTTGTCCTTCATCCACGCGGGCGGGCTCCACGGCGTGGCCATGATCTTGATCTTCGGGTTCAGGCGCTTCGCCTCGCGCAGCAACGGGAGGATCTTCGCCTCGTCGTGGCGGATGCTGAAGTGCCTGAGCGGGAAGTCCGTCTGGCCCGCGGGCACGTCGTCGTAGGTGTAGTGCTCCTCGGCCGCCGTGAAGTCCGACGAACCCACGGGCTGGCGCAGGAAGCTGACGCCGATGCCGTTCTTCGGGTCGAACAGCTTGCGCATGGTCTCGGCGCGGACGGCAGGGGACAGGCCCGCGAGGACCTCGGCGGACGAGTCCGTGATCGACGCGCCGAAGCCGTCGATCTCCTGGTAGCGGCGGTCGGGGTCGACCACGATCGTCGGGTGCGCCGACTCGCTGGTGCCGAACGTGACCCGAGGGCGTTCGTGCATCAGTTCCGCCCGGTCCGGGGTGGTGACCCAGACGCGGACCTGCGGGGCACTGGAAGCCTCGGCGGCCGGTACGGCGGTGAGACCGACTACCAGGGCGACGATCGCGGTTGTTCTCATTGACGTCCTCACGACATGTAACACGTCTAGATCACTGTGAAACGCTGGTGTTTCAGGATGAAACACCGGGGTGTGGCGATCGTCAATGGTCTGGGGGAGTTCCGGTACAGTGACCTGGTGGAACGCAAGATCGAGAACGTGAAACAACGCGCGAGCCTGCGGGACATCGCGGCGGAGACCGGTGTCTCGATCGCGACCGTCTCCCGCGTGCTCAACGATCACGTCAACGTGGCGCAGCGGACCCGTGACCTGGTCCTTCAGGCCGTGGAGCGACGCAAGCAGGTGGTCCCCGAGCAGCGCACGCGCACGGTCTACGTCCGCTGCCCGTACGTCCTCACCGACTACTTCGGCCTGATCGTCTCGTCGATCGCCGAAACGCTGAAACTGCACGGCCTGCGCATGCTGCTGGACGCGGGTGAGTCAGGCCAGGGCTCCGCCGCGTTGCGCGCGTTGCCGGACATGACCGACGTCGACGCGGCCATCCTCATCCTGCCGCCCGAGGAGGGCGACGAGCTGCTCGCCCTGACCCGCGCTGGCTACCCGTTCGTCGTGGTCGACCCGCGCATCCTGCCGCTACCGGACATCGCCTCCGTGTCCGCCGCGCACTTCGCGGGTGCCAGGGCCGTCGCGGACCACCTGATCGATCTCGGGCACCGCGACATCGCCGTGATCGCGGGCCCGGAGGAGTGGCTCGCCGGTGACGCCCGTCTGGCAGGTCACCGCGCCTCGCTGGCGAAAGCGGGCGTGCTGCTGTCCCCCAGCCGGTTGCGGCACGTGGAACCCACGACCGCGCACGGCAAGGCGGCGGCCGCTGAGTTGCTGGCGCTGGAACCTCGGCCTTCTGCAGTCGTGTGCTTCAACGACAAGGTCGCCGTGGGCACGTTGCAGGCGGCGCGCGAACGGGGCCTGCGCGTGCCGGAGGACCTGTCGGTGGCCGGGTTCGACGACATCGACCTGGCCGAGGCGACCAACCCGCGGCTCACGACCGTGCGGCAACCGTTGCAGGAGATGGGAAGCATCGCCGTCACGCAGCTCATGCGGGTGCTGGACGGGCATCAGCCCGAGGCGTTGCACATCGAACTGGCGACGACGCTGGTGGTGCGGGACTCCACAACCGCCGTCTAGTGCACGACCGCCCACGTGCGGTCGGCCGGGTCGACCAGGACTTTCAGCTGCGGCTGGCCGCGGTAGTGGTTGCAGTGGTGGCGCACCTCGAAACCGCCGTCTTCCAGCGGAATCCAGAGCTTCAGCTCGTGCGTGACGGACTCGCCGTCGAAGTCCTTGGTGCTGCTCACGACCTCGGCGGTGACCGTGGTGCCCTTGGCGCGCAAGGCGGTGGTCTCGCTCGCGGACGTGCCGGCCGACGACCAGACCCTGAACATGATGAACAAGCCGCCGAGCTCGGCGAGTTCCCAGAGGACGATCGCCCACCACGGATCGCCCGAGAAGGGGAGCGCGACCATGCCGAGGGCCAGCGCGGCCGCCACGGTCCCCGCGAACGCTCGTTGCGCGACAGCGATGGCCGGGTTCGTCAGCACCACTTCGGCCGGGGTTGTGGTCACGCGGAGATCCTAGAACGAATACTCGCGGGACTCCGGTGTGGAGGCTGTGGCAACCTCCGGACATGCAAGAACTGCGCGTGCACGACGGCCGTCACTACGCCGTCCAGTTCCACTGCGCCCTGCCGGACGACGCGTGGAGCGTGGAGCTGAGCGAGGCCGTCCCGGCGCCGGCCACGTCGGACGAGACCCACTGGCCGGGAAACGCCTTCATCGTGGCGCTGGTCGCAGACGAGGACCCCGACCGGGAACCGGAAGTCCACCTCCACAGCCACGACGAGCACGTCATCCCCTACGAGATCATGCGCTGGTTCATGGAGAAGGTGGCCGAGGAGATCGACCGCGTCCGTGCCGGGTTCGAGCAGGGCAAGGGCGACGCCTAGTCTGCCGCGATGAACTTCAGCTTCGCAGGCAGCCTGCTCGAACGGAGCGGCCGCCTCCACGACGTCTACGACGCGATCGTGGCGGGGGAGTTGGACCTCGGGCTGACCGAGGAGGGACCGCTGTGCGACGACGACGAACGCCTGCGGTTCATCGCGTACCTCGAAGAGCGCTTCGTCGGCGACAAGTACGAGAGCATGGCGGCGCGGCGCCGTGAGCTGCGCTTCCAGTCGTTCCTCATCGAGATGCGCGAGTGGGACTGGGGGCACATGTACGTGCAGAGCGCCTACAACGCGGCCCGCCACCCGGACCGCGGCAGCCTGATGCACTGCACGCCGCAGCCCGGGGGCGGGTTCCTGCTGAACGTGGGCCCGGACTCCCGGCCCGACCAGACGTTCCTGCTCGCGGACGACGAGGAACGCCTGGCGTTCGTGGCGTTCCTCGAGAAGCGCTACGGGAACGTCGCGGAGTGGGAGGAGTCCGAGCACCAGCGGTACCAGCGGGGACTGCATCAGGGGAGCAACGTCACCGACTGACCCTTGTGCAGCTTGACCTTCTTCTTCCAGTTCCCGAAGCGGACCTCGGTCTCCGTGCCGCCGACGCTGCGCACGGTCACACTGGTGACCTTGCTGTCCTTCCACGTCAGGTCGACGGTGAAGCCGCCGCGCGCGCCGATCCCGGTCACCGAACCGGTCTTCCACGCCTTGGGCAGCGCGGGCAGGAGTTCGATCACGCCCGGACGGCCGTACAGCAGCATCTCCAGCATGGCGGCCGGAGCGCCCAGGTTCGCGTCGATCTGGAAGATCGACCGGTCGCCGAAGCTGTACATGTCGAAGAAGTTCGGCGCCGTGCCGTTCGCGTAGTTGATCGAGGGCCGGATGACCTTCCCGATCAGCTCGTACGAGCGGTCGGCGTCCTTCAGCCGCGCCCAGCAGGCCGCGCGCCACGCGAGTCCCCAGCCGAAGCTCTCCATGCCGCGGGTGATCAGGTGCTGCTTCACGCCGTCGAGGATCGCGGCGGGAGAGTCGTCGCGGTTGATGCGGTCACCGGGGAAGAACCCGACGAGCGGGGACAGGTGCCGGTGCGTGGTCTCGCCGAGGTCGTCCGGCGACATCCACTCCTGCAGCATGCCGGTCTTGGGGCTGACGACCGGCAGGTAGAGCTTGTCCCGCAACGCGGACATCTTGCGGCCGTATGCCTGGTCGCGGCGCAGTACGTCGGTCGCGGTGCGGTACGTGCCGAAGAGGTGGTGCACCAACTCCTGGTTGTAGGTGTTGCCGCGGGTGTCCTGCGGGCCGTGCTCGGGTGACCAGTCGTGGTCGTCGACGAGGCCCTGCGGGGTCTCGACGAGCCTGGCCTCCCAGAACTCGCAGGCGCCCTTGAGCAACGGGTAGATCTTGGCCAGGTAGTCGCGGTCCAGCGTGTACTCGTAGTGCTCGTACAACGACATGCACAGCCACGCGTTGCCGCCGGGGTGCCACCACCAGCCGCTGCCGCCGTAGATGTTGGTGGAGAACGCGATCGCCCAGCCGGCGACCTTGTTGTTGGTGTTGCGGAACCGGTTGCGCTCGTCCTGGTACACCGCCTGCGTGGTGTTCGTCCATGCCGGCAGCTGCGCGAGGCAGTAGTCCGCCAGGGCTTCGAACGTGTCCGACAGCGCGGCCCGGTCCGCGAGCCAGTAGTTCATCTGGATGTTGATGTCGGTGTGGTAGTCGCTGTACCAGTCCGGGTTGTTGCTCGACAGCCACAGACCCTGCAGGTTGATCGGCAGGTTGTCGCGCGACGCCGTGATCGCGAGGTAGCGGCCGAACTGGAGGTAGCTCGCCTCCAGCTCCGGGTCGGGCGCGTTGCTCGTCGCCCTGGCCTGCAACCGCGTCCAGGTGTCCATCGCGCGCTGGGCGTCGGTGGAGCGGCCGAGGTCGACCCGCTGCCGGTCGTACTTCTTGCGGTAGTCGGCGACGTGCGTGCGCAGCAGGGCGTCCGCCTTGGCGCGCACCCTGGCCTTCTCCAGCGCGAGCTTCGCCGGTTCCATCACCGGGTCCATGAACCCGACGGTGTGGTCCGGGACGTAGTTCGTGCCGCCGGAGAACACGATCACGAGGTCCGAGCAGCCGGTGAACGACAGCTTCGCGCCGTCCACCTTGACCGTCCCATCAGGACTGAACGCCGTGACGACACCCGCGTAGGCCAGCTTGTTCGCGAACGAGCCCGTGAACACCGCCGCGGTGTGCGGCGCGTCGCCGACGGACGGTTCGCCGTGCGCGCCGACGAGGTCGATCGTGCCGGTCTGGTTCGGGCCGACGAGCCGGACGATCACCACGTCGTCCGGGTGGCTCGAGTAGATCTCGCGCCGGTACTGCTTGCCGCCGTGCGTGTACTTCGTGGTGACGAGGCCGTTGCTCAGGTCGAGCTCGCGGCGGTAGTTGGTGGCGCCCGCGTGGCCCGGCACGGTGATGTAGAGCTTGGCCAGCATGGAGAACGTGCCGAAGTGCGTCGGGTCGTAGGGCAGCTGGCCGTCGCCTTCGAGGGCGTCGTTCAGCTCGCCGGTCCACAGGGTGACGTCGGTCAGGTACAGGAAGTCCTTCTCGACGCCACCGCCGACGAGCGCGCCCAGACGCCCGTTGCCGATCGGGAGACCCTGCTCGATGATCTTCGCCTCGTCGGCGGGAGCGGGGTACCAGAGCGTGGTCGGGTTGGCGGTGAGCGGGTTGCCGGTCGGCCGGTAGGGCTCGGCGTGCGAGGTGAACGTGGGCAGGACCATCGCGCCCAGGCCGAGGGCGCCGGTGGCCTTGAGGAACGTGCGACGTGAGGTCATCTTTGAGCTCCGTGGAGGTTCATCGGGTGACTGTCCTGGTCACGGGGTGGGGAGTGCCGACACGTGCACGGCGTTGTCCGGTCCGCGCACGGCGACCCACGACGTGCCGCCGTCACCCGCGGCCGCACCGACCGCACCGGTGAGCGCGTTGCTCACGAACTGGTCGCGCTTGAACCACCAGGTGCCCGCGCCGTCGACGAGGTCCTGCTGCCACAACGTGTAGTCGCTGCCGCGCACGAACACGTTGACCCGGTCGCCGTTCGCGAGGGCCGTCGGGCTGCCGCTGATCACGCCGCCGAGCGAGGTCCACGCGGACCAGCCGTTCGCGGTGCGCTTGCGGTACCAGGCGGAGTCGTCCTGCAGCCGGACCGTGACGAACGTGCCCGCGGACACCGTTGCGGCAGAAGGCCTGCCGTAGATCTGCTGGTTGCCGGGCGAACCGACCGAGGTCCAGGTGGCGTTGTTCTTGTCGCGCGTCCACACGCGACCGTCAGCGCCACGACCGAAGAGGCTCCAGCTGTCCGGGCTCGTGAACGCCACCGACACCGAGTCCGTCAGGGTGCCGCCGAGCGAGGACCAGTTGCCCCACTTGCCGTTCGCGTAAGTCCGTTGGTACGCAACGTTGTCCGTGCCTCGCACGAAGAGGTCGATCCGCCCGTTCGCGCCGGCGAAAGCACTCGGCTGGCCGAGGATCTGCCCGTTCTTGGGGCCACCGAGCACGACCCAGTTGCGCCACTCACCGTTGACCATCGACCGCTGCGTGAGCCGACCGGACTTGTCCCGCGCGAACGTGGCCATCGTCCTGTCGTCCCACCGAACCAGCGCCGGGCTGGCCGAGGTCTCGCCCCCGACGTCCGTGCCGGGTACCGCGGTCTCACCGCGCAACTTGAGGAACGCCGTGCCGTGCGCGGGAACCGTGACGGTGATCTTGTCGGTCGTGGTGCCCTTGTCGGCCCGCGCCCGCAGGTCCCGCACGCTGACCGTGCCCTTGAGCCCGGCGTCGGCGACGTTGACCGCGAACTCGGCGGGCTGGTCGTTGCGGTTCAGCACCGCCACGGCCCGCTCACCCTTGCCGGACAACACCTTGCTGTACACGTCGACGTTGTTCGACCCCGCGACCCTCACTCCCTGGATGGCCAGCGGGTCCTGGTCGACCGCGATGATCTCGGGGTTCTTCAACGTGTCGATCATCGACTGCGGCAACGTCCGCGGGTCCGACCCGATGATGAGCGGCGAGGCCATCACCGACCACATGACGAGCTGCGAGGTCGACTCCTCCTCGTTGAGCTCGTACGTGCCCTGCTCCGTCTTGCGCATGGGAATCAGGTAGTCGGGATCGTTGTAGTGACCGGGTCCCTGCGCGCCGGGCCGGTAGAGGTTGCGATCCATGTTGCGCAACACGTCGCGCCAAATGCCCTCGTACGGCGTGCCGAACGCGACGTCGGTGCTCGTCCGCCACGAGTCACCGACCCGAGGCCCGTACGTGTAAGCCACGTAAGCGGTCTGGTCCCACCGGTGCGGCACACCCCACTCGTCCGTGACGGGGTTGCAGAGGTTGAGGATCATCTTCCGCCCGGCCTTCTGCACGGCGGCGGAGAACTGCGTGAACGCGACAGCGGGGTCCATGTTCTGCGCGATGCCGCACAGGAAGTCGATCTTGATGGCGTCGAACTTCCACCCGGCGAACTGCTTGGCGTCGGCCTCGTAGTACCCACCACCACTGCCGGCGGCGCAGTTCTTGCCGTCCCAAGCGCCGGCGTCGGTGTAGATGCCCGCCTTCAACCCCTTGGCGTGCAACATGTCGGTGAGCTTGTTGAACCCGGACGGGAACCGCGCGGGGTCGGGCACGAGCGAACCCTTGCCGTCGCGCGGCGGGTTGGCGTTCCACCCACCGTCGATCCACACGATGTTGTACCCGGCCTTGGCCAGACCACTGCTGACGAGGTGGTCCGCCACCCCGAGCACCTTCTCCTCCGACGCCGCCCCAACGGCGAAGTAGGAGTTCCACCCCATGTACGGAGTGCGTGCGACACCGGAGTCGTAGTAGGTGGGCGCCCCTTGGTCAACGCCCGCGTGCTCAACCGGGGCGGAAGTGGCAGCAGGCGCAGCGGCAACCGCCGTGGGCGCCAACAGCGCCAAAGCGATGGTGGCCGCGGACAGCAGGGTTCTCGGCATACCCGTACCTCTCGTCGTCGAGTGGCCAAAGCATGCTTCGGTCACCCGATCGCGTCAAGAATAAATACTAAATTAAGTTTAGAAATCCCTGCGCCCGTACGCACCGTAACAGCCCTCCGACCTATGGCAACGGTCTGCGCCCGATCCGGCCTCGACCTGTCCGATTCAGGTCAAGGTCCTCGGAGGTGTGGGGTGCCTGCGGGTAACGCCCGGTGCCCCCAGAGGCACCCCTGCCGGTTCGCTGCGACAAGCCGGAGGGGTTGAAGAGGGAAGGAGGCGAGGGGCGAGAAGCGTTCGGAGTGTGAACGGGGCGATCATCCCGTGGACGGGGGAGCGGGCGCGTAGCGTTGGGCGCCGTGAATGATCGTGCGGATGTGCCGGACCGGGTGCTGGACGAGGTGCGGGCCATCTGCGCCGCGTTGCCGGAGGCCACTGAGCAAGCGGCGTGGGTGGGCGTGCGGTGGAGCATCCGCAACCGCAGTTTCGTGCACGTCTTCACGGCGCATCCTGGTGAGACCGGGGCGTACAGCCGGGCCGCCGAACTCACCGAACCAACGGTGATCATGACGTTCCGGGCCCAGCCTGAGGAGTTCGATGCCCTGGCCGAAGCCGGGGAGCCGTTCTTCCGGGCGGCGTGGGGCAAGGACGTGGTCGGGCTGAAGGTGCTGCCGGATGTGGACTGGGACGAGGTGCGGGAGTTGCTGACCGAGAGCTACCGCGTGCTGGCGCCGGCGAAGCTCGTGAAGCTGCTCGGTTGAGCGGTCTCCGCCGTGGTCGTACGGAGCAGACACGTCCACTTGGCGTCCTGGGGTGCATCGAACCCGGCGGGGAAGGCGCTCATCAGCGCGTTCCAGGTCTTCCAGATCGACACGGCCTCGCCGTAGAGCCGCTGGAAGTCGCTCGTGGCGGCGAGGTCGTTACGACCCGGACGAGCACGTGCAATTCGTTTCGGCGCGGGTGATCATTCCCGGTTCACAGGTGGTGGGTACCCGCCGTGACAACGCGATCGGGTTTACCGGGCAGCCGCACCACCGTCGTGACGCCCTCCGGCACCGTCAAGTCCACGCGCATCGGCCCGCTTTCGCACGACCACGCCACCGAGAGAAGGCCGTGCGGTGTGCGAAGACTTGCTCGCGCCGAGGTGATGGTCCTGGACGGGACGGGCGCGACCAGTGCCCTGCTGTAGCCGGGGGCCAACGGGGCGATGCCGCCGATGACGCGATGCATCCAGTCCGCGACGGCCCCGAGCGCGTAGTGGTTGAAGCTCGTCATCTCGCCGGGGTTGATGCTGCCGTCGGGAAGCATGGAGTCCCAGCGTTCCCAGATCGTCGTCGCTCCCATCGTCACCGGGTACAGCCAGCCCGGTTCCTCGCGTTGGGCCAGCATGGCGTGGGCCAGGTCCGGGCGGCCGGTGCGGGTCAGTGCGTCGAGCACGAACGGGGTGCCCGCGAAGCCCGTGGAGATGCGAAGCCGTGCCTTCTCCACGAGTTCGGCCAGGCGTTCGCCCGCAGCCCGTTCGTGCTCGGGTTCCAGCAGGCCGAAGCAGATCGCCAGGGCGTACACGGTCTGGCAGTCGCTGGTGACGACACCGTCGGAATCCACATAGGACGAACGGAACGCGGCGCCGATCCGTTGTGCGAGCTCGTCGAACTCCGTCGCGTCGTGGTCCAGCACCTCGGCCGCGCTCGCCGTCATGCGTGCGGAGCGGTACAGGGCGGCGGTCGCGACCACTGCCGGGTCTGCCTTCGCTGCCGCCGGGTCGTCCGGCGGGGCGTCGGGGTCGAGCCAGTCGCCGAACTGGAATCCCTTCTCCCACAGCCCTTCCGCGGACAGCAGACTCGCCGCGTGGCGCACGTGGGACGTCATCATCGGCCATTGGCGAGCCAGCAGGTCCTTGTCGCCGTACGCCTCCCAGAGTGCCCACGGCATCCACACGGCGACATCGCCCCACACGGCGGTCGTTTCAGACGGCCCGAACTCGGCCGGCGCGCCCCACTTGAGGATGTCCGGTACGACGAAAGGAACTCGTCCGCCTGCGGCAGTCTGTTCGGCTGCGAGGTCGGCGGACCAGTCCTCCAGGAACGCCGCGACGTCGTAGAGGTAGGCGGCCGCAGGAGCGAACACGGCGAGGTCGCCGGTCCACCCCAGGCGTTCGTCGCGCTGCGGGCAGTCGGTGGGCACGTCGAGGAAGTTGCCCTTCATGCTCCACACCACGTTCTCGTGCAGGCGGTTCAGTTCCGGGTCCGAGCACTCGAACGTGCCGATGCGGGTCAGTTCCGAGTGGACGACCACGGCCTCGACCGCGTCCTCGGCGATCTCGCCGGGCCAGCCGTGCACGTCGGCGTAGCGGAAGCCGTGGAACGTGAACGCGGGCTCGAACTCGTCGTCACCGCCGGACAGGACGAACCGGTCGGTCGCGAGTGCGGAACGCAGCGGGCGCGTGCCCAGTTCGCCGTTCTCCAGCACCTCGGCGTGCCGGACCGTGACGACCGCGCCCGCCTCGCCCCTGACCCGGATCCTGAGTCGTCCCACCAGGTTCTGGCCGAAGTCGAGGATCGTGCGCCCTGACGGTGCCCCGTGCGAGGTGACGGGCCGGAGCGTCTCCTGGCGGCGCGTCGGCGGGCCGATGTAGGGGGTGAGCGTGGCGTGGTCGAAGTCGAGGACCTCGACCTGTCCCGGCAGTGCCGTGAGCCAGTCCGCGGTGAGCCGCGCGTCCGTGGTCTGGCCGTCGTAGAGGTCGTCGGCCGTCACCTCGGACGGACCCGCCTCCCAGTTCTCGTCGGTGGCCACGGTCTGCCGGTGCCCGTCGGCGAAGGTGATCTCCAGTTGGGCGAGGGCGCCGAGGCGGTCTCCGTAGAACGCGCGCTTCCCGGTCCAGCCGAGCCTGCCGCGGTACCAGCCGTTGCCGAGGTGCACGCCCAGCACCGCGGAGTCGCTGCGGAGCAACGTGGTCACGTCGTAGGTGCGGTAGCGGAGTCGCCACTCGTAGGAGGTCCAGCCAGGGGAGAGGACGTCGTCGCTCACGGGGTGACCGTCGAGGTGCGCCTCGAACACACCCAGCGCGCTCACGTGCCACGTCGCGGCCGTGACGGCGCCGTGGCCCTGGTCGAGGGTGAACTCGGTGCGCAGCCGCGGCGAAGGCGTGTCCACGACGGGGCTGATCATCTTGGCTCGCCAGAGCACGGGCACGGCAGCTCCCCGGTCGCCGATGAAACGATTCAAAGCACGAGGCTATGGTTCGGTTCAGGGCCCGTCAAGGGAACGGCGCAGAACGCGGCCGCCGCTACTTTCCGTGCTCGGGCGCGATTCAGGGGCGTCGGCGGGACGAGGTGCGCACGACCAGTTCCGGTTGGAAGACGACCTGCCGGTGCCGGTGATCGGGTTTGTGCTCCATCTCGGCGAGCAGCAGCTGGGTGGCGGTCCTGCCGAGCAGATGACGCGGCTGCGCGACGGAGGTGAGCGGCACCATGGCCGCCTCGGCGAACTCGATGTCGTCGTAGCCGACGATCGCCAGGTCGTCAGGAACCTGCATGCCCAGGCGCAACGCCTGCTGGAGCAGTCCGAGTGCGACCAGGTCGTTTCCGCAGATCACGCCCGTGGGTCTGCGGCTCGACGGCAGTCCCGCGAGCCGTTCGCCGCCGTGGCGCCCGCCGTGCACGTCGAGGTGTTCGCTCGGCAGGACGACCAGGTCGGCGGGGTCGAGGCCGGCGCGGGTCATCGCGTGGCGCACCCCCGTCACGCGGTCGCCGATCTGCCGGACGTTCTCGGTGCCACCCATGAACGCGAGGTGGCGGTGGCCGAGTTCGAGCAGGTGGGTCGCGGCCAGGTCGCCGCCCTGCACGTCGTCGACGGTGACGGAGCAGAAGTTCTCGCCGAGCTGGCGGTCGACCAGCACGATCGGGGTGCCGCGCTGGGGCAGCACGCGGAGGCGCTCGTCGTGGTCGTCGGCCGGGGTGACGAGGATGCCCTCGGTCCGCTGACGTTCGAGCAGCTCGAGATACGTGGCCTGGCGGTGGGTGTTGCGGCCGACGTCGCCGAGGAACACCGAGAGTCCGTGCTGCTCGGCCTCCTCGGTGATGCCCCGGCTGACGTCGGTGAAGAACGGGTTGCCGATGTCGAGGGCCAGGTAGGCGAGTGTGGAGCCGGGCGCGCCGCGCAGCCGGCGGGCCGAGTCGTTGCGCACGAAGCCGAGCTCTTCGATGGCCGTGAGCACCCGGTCGCGGGTGGCCTGGCTGACCGCTTCCGGCCTGTTGATCACGTTGGAGACGGTGCCGATCGACACCCCCGCCCGCGCGGCGACGTCCTTCATCCTCGCCGACAAGGGCTCGCCCATCGCTGTTCGTCGCTCCGATCCGTGATCTTCCGAGATCGGAAGGATATCCCTCGCGGTCCCACGTCCTCGGGATGGACCTCTCCGGCGCGTTGTGCGCGGAGAGTAGTTCTTGACCATTTGCACGGCACGTCTCATCCTTGATTGGAACGTTTCAAGGCTGCTGCGACACGACCCCGAGGCCCGCGCCGGTGAGGCGCAGACCTTCGAGGTGCCGCCGGCGTCGGCCCGGTACGTGCGAGTGGTGGGGACGGAACTGGTGGGAGTGGGCACGGAACAGGGTGCGCGGGCCTCAGGCGAGGACGACGATCAACGTCCGCGGCCCGTGCACCCCTTCCACCCGCTCCAGCTCGATGTCACTGGTGGCGGACGGGCCGCTGATGAACGTGGTGGGGCGCACCGGATCCAGGCGTGCCAGCAGTTCCGGCACGGACTCGACGACCTGGTCGGTGCGCACCACGCACACGTGCACGTCCGGCACCAGGGTGAGTGCCCGGCGACCCTGGTCGGGTCCGGCGTCGAGGGCGATCGTGCCGGTCGTGGCGCAGGCCGCAGCGGACCCGGTGACCACTGCGGCGAAGCCGTCCAGTTCGGAGGGTGAGAAACCGGTGTCGGGAACGCCTGCGGGGCACCAGCCGACCGGGAGACCGGCCGGCACGAGCACCGGTCCATCCACAGAGGACAGAGCGGTGGAGATGGCGGTGGGCACGCCGCCCGCCGTGCCCTCGCGCGCGTCGATCACCTGCGCCTTGTAGTCCAGCAGCCGGTCGACCAGCAGCTCGACCACCGCGTCCGACCCCGGTGCGTGCATCCCGGCTCGCCGGTACTCGCGCGGAACCGGTGGCGCAGCAGGACTTCCCGCGGCCGCGTTGGCCGCGCGGATCCGTCCCAGCACCTCGTCACGTGCGCTCATCGCCCCTCCTTCTCCCGTGCCCACCACTGCCGGAACGTCTCCTTCGGCGGCCTCGGCGCGTCCCGGCTCGCCGTCCACCCCGACATCGGCGGCGGCAGCGACGAGATGCGGTCCGTCCTGCGCCCGAGCACCCTGCCCAGCCGGGACGCGGCCTCGGCGGCGGAGAAACGACGTGGCGAGGACATCACCCACGAGGCCGCCGCCATCGCCAGCGCCTCGGCGGACGGGACACCGCCGCGGTTCTCGTCCACGTGCCTGGTCCGCAGTCGCACCAGCAGGGACGGGATGTCGATGCGCACCGGGCAGGCGTCGAAGCAGGCGCCGCACAACGTCGAGGCGTACGGCAGCGAGGCGTTGTCCTCGACTCCGGTCAGCTGCGGGGTCAGCACGGCGCCGATCGGACCGGGGTAGACCGAGCCGTACGCGTGGCCGCCGGTGCGTTCGTAGACCGGGCAGACGTTGAGGCACGCCGAGCACTTGATGCAGTGCAACGCGGACCGCCCGACCTCGTCGGAGAGCGTCGCGGTGCGGCCGTTGTCCAGCAGCACGAGGTGGAACGCCTGCGGTCCGTCGCCGGGCGTGACCCCGGTCCAGGCCGAGGTGTACGGATTCATCCGCTCGCCGGTCGACGAGCGCGGCAGCAACTGCAGGAACACCTCCAGATCGGTCCACGTCGGCACGACCTTCTCCACGCCCATCACGGTGATCAGGGTTTCGGGCAGCGTCAGGCACATCCGGCCGTTGCCCTCGCTCTCGACCACGAGCAGCGTGCCGGACTCCGCGACGCCGAAGTTCGCGCCCGAGATCGCGACCTTCGCGCGCAGGAACCGGTCGCGCAGGTAGGCGCGCGCCGCCATGGCGAGCCGGCGCGGTTCCGAGGTCAGCGACGGGTCGACACCGGGCATCTCGCGCAGGAAGATCTCACGGATCTCCGCGCGGTTGCGGTGGATCGCGGGCACCAGGATGTGGCTCGGCAGATCGCCGCCGAGCTGGACGATCAGCTCGGCGAGGTCGGTCTCGTGCGCGGTGATGCCCGCGTCCGCGAGCGCCTCGTTGAGCCCGATCTCCTGCGTGGCCATCGACTTGACCTTCACGACCTCGGTCTCGCCGGTCGCGCGCACCAGCGAGGTGACGATCTCGTTGGCCTCGTTCGCGTCCCGCGCCCAGTGCACGACGCCGCCGCGGGCCTGGACCTCGCGCTCCAGCCGTTCGAGGTGCTCGTCGAGCCGGGCCATCGTCGCCGCCTTCAGCGCCGAACCGGCGAGCCGGAGCTCCTCCCAGTCCGGCAGCTCGTCCACGACGGACGCGCGCTTGCCGCGGATGGTCGCGGTGGCGTGGCCGAGGTTGCGGCGCAGCTGGGAGTCGGCGAGGGCCGTGCGGGCGGCCTCCGGGAACGACTCACTCCCACGCAGGTGGCCGACGCCGCGGGGCGCGGGCATGCCGAGGAACGTGGTCATGACGCCTCCGTGGTCGCGAGGATCTCCGCCAGGTGCACCGAACGGGTGCCGGTGCGCAGCCGGGACAGGCCGCCGCCGATGTGGGTGAGGCACGACGCGTCACCGGCCGTGGCGACCTCGGCTCCGGTGGCGAGCACGTTGCGCATCTTGTCGGCCAGCATCGCGGTCGACACGTCGGCGTTCTTGAGCGCGAACGTGCCGCCGAACCCGCAGCACTGGTCGGCCGCCGGCAGCTCCAGCAAGGTCATCCCGCGCACGTTCCGCAGCAGTCGCAACGGTTTGTCGTCCACCCGCAGCATCCGCAGCGAGTGGCAGGTGGGGTGGTACGTGACGCGATGGGGGTAGTAGGCGCCGACGTCCTCGACCCCGAGGACGTCGACGAGCAGCTCGGACAGCTCGAAGGTCCGGCCCGCCACGGATTCCGCGCGGCCGGCCAGCTTCGCGTCCCCGGCCGCGCGCGCCACGTCCGCGTGCTGGTGCCGCACCGAGCCGACACACGACCCGGACGGCGCGACGATCACGTCGTAGGGCTCGAACACGGAGACGTGGTGGCGCACCAGGGGTTCGGCCTCGCGGCGATAACCGGTGTTGACGTGCATCTGTCCGCAGCACGTCTGCGCGGAGGGGAACACGACCTCGTGGCCGAGGCGTTCGAGCAACGTCACGGTGGCACGGCCGACCTGCGGCGCGATGGCGTCGGCGAGGCAGGTGACGAACAGGGCGATCCGCACGGCGGTCCTCTCTGGGGGCGGTGTGGTCAGACCACAGCTTAGCCCTGTGGCCTGACCACAGGTAGAGTTCTGCCGTGCGAACCCATGAACGCGTGCTCGCGTGGATCGAGGCAGAGCTGGAGGCGGGCCGGCTCGCGCTGGGCGGCAGGCTGCCGGGGGAGCGGGTGCTCGCGGACCGGCTCGGTGTCTCCCGGCCGTCGGTGCGCGAGGCCGTGCGCGTCCTGGAGTCGCTCGGCGTCGTCCGCAGCGCGACCGGGTCCGGGCCCACCGCGGGCGCGATCCTCATCGCCGACGCGGCCGCGGGCATCGGGGTGGCGTTGCGCCTGCACGTCGCCAGCCGGAGCGTGCCGGTGCGCGACGTCGTGACGTTGCGCGTGCTGGTCGAGAGCTGGGGGGTGCGGGAGGCGGCGGCCGGAGCGGACGACGAGAGGCTCGCGAAGGCGGCCGCGCTGCTCGACCGCATGGACGCGCCGGGGCTCGGAGCAGCCGAGTTCCTGGAGCTGGACGGCGAGTTCCACGCCATGCTCGCCGACTCGGCGGGGAACGGTCTCGTCACCGCCGTGATGTCCGGCGTGCGCGGCGCGGTCGGCAACTACGTGCGGGCCGGTGCGGCCTCGTTGTCCGACTGGCCCGCGATGGCGCGAAGGCTGCGGGCCGAGCACCGCGACATCCTCGCCGCGGTGCGGGCCGGACAGCCCGACGAGGCGGAACGGGCTGTCCGGGCGCACATCGAGGGGTTCTACCGCGACTCCGGGGTCGCCTGACCGCAGTACCGGTTCACGCCGTCGCGCGTTCCCGCTCGATCTGCTCGAGCGACTTGCCGACGGTGTCGGGCATGTAGAAGTAGCCGATGAACCCGGCGATCGCGAGGAACGCGGCGAGCAGCAGACCGACCACGCCGATTCCCGCCGCGGCGAGCACCGGGACGAAGAAGCTCCAGATGCCCAGCACCACGCGGGCGACGCCGAACGTGAAGCCCTGCGCGGTGCTGCGGAGCATCGTCGGGAACAGCTCCTGCGAGAACGTCTTGTAGGTCGCCTCGCCGGCGATCGTGCCACCGATGCCGAACAGGATCACGTTCGCCAGCACCAGCGGCACCGTGAACGGGAAGACCAGGAACAGTCCGTACGCCACCACCGACATGATGGAGCCGACGCCCCACATCAGCCGCCGGGCGCGGTAGGTCGAGTCGCTGTGCCTCATCACGATGAAGATCACCACGACGATGCTGATGCTGAACTGCGCGCACGCCAGCGCCACGCCCGCCGCCTGCGAGCCCGCGTTGAGCGTCGTGACGATGTACGGCGTGAAGATGCCCGCCGTGCCCGCCGCGAGACCCCAGAACGTGTAGATGGAACCCGTCCACAGCAACGCCTTGAGGTTCGCGCCGCGGAACAGGGCCGCGAACTTCGTGCCGGCGCTCGCCGCCGTGGTCGAGGCCGCCTGCCAGACGGTGGACTCCGTGATGCCGCGCCGCAGCGCCCAGGTGATCATCGCGACCAGGAACAGTTGCAGGAACACCAGCCTGATGCCCAACACGCCCAGCGGGGCCACCGCCAGCGCCATCAGCAGCACGACCACGGGGCCGAGGCTCCAGGCGACCTGGGTGAAGCCGACCAGCCGTCCTCGTCCCTTCGCGGGCGAGATCTCCCCGACGAGCGCGAGCGAGGTCGGGACGTCGGCGCCGACCGCGACGCCGACGATGAACGTGCCGATGAACAGCATCGCGGGGTTCATGCTGGCCGCGATGAGCAGGATGCCGAACGCGTAGACGAGCAGGTCCCACTTGTAGATCTTCTTGCGGCCGAGCTTGTCGCCGAGCCGCCCGCCGGCGAACGCGCCGATCGCGCAGCCGATGGCGTTCGGGCCGATGGCCGCGAGCGCGCCGACGGCGAAGCCGGAGAGCCCCATCATCTCCTGGAACAACGGGAGTGCGGCGCCCAGCGCGACGATCGACCCCGCGTCCAGATAGGACGCCATGCCCGCCAGCGCCGTCCACTTCCACTGCTGACGCGTGATGCCGGTGGTCGTGCCCGGTGCTGGTGGCGCTTCACGTGAGGTCATCGGCTTCGCCCCTGTCGTCGTCGACACTTGAAACGATTTAATCGGGCACCGTAGCCGCTCCGAACTGGTTCGACAAGGTCTCTTGACCGTCCTGTCTCGACAACCTACGGTCGGATTGTTGAAAGGTTTCAATGGCGTGGTGAAGGAGCGTGACCGGTGGCGGAAGTGGCGGAGAACGTGCGAGCCGCTCTGCGTGACCTGCGCATCGAGACGCCGTCGTGGGCGTACGCGAACTCGGGTACGCGGTTCAAGGTGTTCGCGCAGGCAGGAGTGCCGCGCACCCCGCAGGAGAAGATCGCTGACGCGGCGGTGGTGCATCGGCTGACCGGGGTCGCTCCGGCGGTGGCGCTGCACATTCCGTGGGACGCGGTCGACGACTACGCGGCGCTGTCCGCGTTCGCGCGTGAGCAGGGCGTCGAGGTCGGCGCCATCAACTCGAACGTGTTCCAGGACGACGACTACAAGCTCGGGTCGGTGACCAACCCCGACCCGAGGATCCGCCGCAAGGCGACCGACCACCTGCTGCACTGCGTGGACGTCATGGACGCCACCGGCAGCAAGGACCTGAAGCTGTGGTTCTCCGACGGCATCAACTACCCGGGCCAGGACAACCTGCGCGCCCGGCAGGACCGGCTCGCGGAGGCGTTGCGCGAGGTCTACGACCGGCTCGGTCCGGACCAGCGGATGTTGCTGGAGTACAAGCTCTTCGAACCGGCCTTCTACGCCACCGACGTTCCTGACTGGGGCACGTCCTTCGCGCACTGCGTCGAACTGGGACCGAAGGCCGGCGTCTGCATCGACACCGGTCACCACGCTCCCGGCACGAACATCGAGTTCATCGTCGCGTTCCTGGTGCGCGCGGGGAAGCTCGCGGCGTTCGACTTCAACTCCCGCTTCTACGCCGACGACGACCTGATGGCCGGTGCGGCGGACCCGTTCCAGCTGTTCCGGATCATGTTCGAACTCGTGCAGGCGAACGCGACCAGGACGGACGCGGGCATCGCGTTCATGCTCGACCAGTGCCACAACCTCGAGGCGAAGATCCCGGCGATCATCCGCTCGGTGCTCAACATCCAGGAAGCACAGGCGAAGGCGCTGCTCGTCGACGAGGTGGCGCTGGAGAAGGCACAGGAGTCCGGTGACGTCCTGGCCGCGAACGCCGTCCTGATGGACGCGTTCTCCACCGACGTCCGGCCGTTGCTGCGAGCCCTGCGCGACGAGCAGGGCCTCGACCCCGATCCCGTCGAGGCCTACCACCGTTCCGGCTACCAGCAACGGATCGAGACCACCCGAGTCGGCGGCGTGCAGGCGGGCTGGGGAGCCTGATGCCCGAGCAGGAGGAAGACATGAGCCGCGTGACCGTCGACCAGCTCCTCGCCAGGAGCAACCGCCTCGGCGCCGATCCCACGACCACGAACTACGCGGGCGGCAACACCTCCGCATCCGGCACCGCCGTCGACCCGGTCACCGGGGAGGACGTGGAGCTGTTGTGGGTCAAGGGATCCGGCGGAGACCTCGGCACGCTGACCGAGCAGGGCCTCGCGGTGCTGCGCCTGGACCGCCTGCGTTCGCTCACCACCGTCTACCCCGGTGTCGAGCGCGAGGACGAGATGGTCGCCGCGTTCGACCACTGCTCGTTCGGCAAGGGCGGTGCCGCGCCGTCGATCGACACCGCGATGCACGGCCTCGTGGACGCGCCGCACGTCGACCACCTGCATCCCGACGCGGGCATCGCGATCGCGACGGCCGCGAACGGCGAGGCGTTGACGAAGGAGATCTTCGGCGACCGCGTGCTGTGGGTGCCGTGGCGGCGGCCGGGCTTCCAGCTCGGGCTCGACATCGCGGCGGTGCAGGCCGCGAACCCGCAGGCGATCGGGGTGATCCTCGGCGGGCACGGCATCACCGCGTGGGGTGCCACGAGCGACGAGTGCGAGGCCAACTCCCGCACGATCATCGCCGAGGCCCAGCGGTACCTCGACGACCGCGGCGTGGCCGAGCCGTTCGGTCCGGTGCGGCCGGGCTTCGAGCCGTTGCCCGGCGACGAACGCCGCGCTCGTGTGGCCGCGCTGGCACCGGTGATCCGCGGTCTCGCGTCCACGGACCGGCCGCAGGTCGGGCACTTCACCGACTCGGACGTGGTGCTGGACTTCCTGTCCAGGGAGAAGCTGCACGCGCTCGCCGCGCTCGGCACCAGCTGCCCGGACCACTTCCTGCGCACCAAGGTCTCGCCCCTGGTGCTGGACGTCGCCCCGGACGCGCCTCTGGACGTCGCGATCGCACGGCTCAAGGAACTGCACGAGCAGTACCGCGCCGACTACGCCGCCTACTACCAACGGCACGCGCTCCCGGACAGCCCCGCCATGCGCGGTGCCGACCCGGCGATCGTGCTGGTGCCGGGCGTCGGCATGGTCAGCTTCGGCGCCGACAAGCAGACCGCACGGGTTGCCGGCGAGTTCTACGTCAACGCCGTCAACGTGATGCGCGGCGCCGAGGCCGTGTCCGCCTACGCGCCGATCGCCGAATCCGAGAAGTTCCGCATCGAGTACTGGTCGCTGGAGGAGGCGAAGCTCGCCCGCCGCCCGAAGCCCAAGCCGCTCGCGGGCCGCGTCGCCCTCGTCACCGGCGGCGGTTCGGGCATCGGCCGTGCCGTGGCGCACCGCCTCGCCGCCGAGGGCGCGTGCGTCGTCGTGTCCGATCGGGACGGTGCGGCCGCCGCGAAGGTGGCGGAGGAACTGGGTTCCGCGGACGTCGCCGTGCCGGTGACCGTGGACGTCACCGACGCCGCCGCCGTCCAGTCCGCTGTGGACGCCGCCGCGCTCGCGTTCGGCGGTGTCGACCTGGTGGTGAACAACGCCGGCCTGTCGATCTCGAAGCCGTTGCTGGAGACCACCGACGCGGACTGGGACCTGCAGCACGACGTGATGGCGAGGGGCTCGTTCCTCGTCTCCCGCGCGGCGGCCCGGGCGATGATCGCCCAGGGCCTCGGCGGCGACATCGTCTACATCTCCTCGAAGAACGGCGTGTTCGCCGGCCCGAACAACGTCGCGTACGGCGCGGCGAAGGCCGACCAGGCGCACCAGGTGAGGCTGCTCGCGGCCGAGTTGGGCGAGCACGGGATCAAGGTCAACGGCGTGAACCCGGACGGCGTGGTGCGCGGGTCGGGGATCTTCGCGGGAGGCTGGGGAGCGCAGCGAGCCGCGGTGTACGGCGTGGCCGAGGACGATCTCGGCGCGTTCTACGCCCAGCGCACGCTGCTCAAGCGCGAGGTGCTGCCCGAGCACGTCGCCGCCGCGGTGTTCGTCCTGACCGGGGGCGACCTGCGGCACACGACCGGACTGCACGTGCCCGTGGACGCTGGTGTAGCCGCCGCCTTCCTGCGCTAGTGGTGTGGCTTGGACCGCCCAGCAGGATCCGTCGCGGCACCGCCTCCACACCCCCGTGCAACCGGTACGAGGGCGTGGGGGCGGCACCCCGACACACCCGTCTGAACAAGAACACACCGGCCACACTCCAAGCCACACCACCAGGAGATCAACGATGACCTCACTCGCCGAAACCCCCGCCGTGCTCACCCGTGCCGCGGTCCGGCCCACGAAGGTGGGCCTCGTCGCGGGCGGGCTGGGCGCCTACTGGCCGCAGTTCCCGGACCTGCTGCCTCAACTGCAGCGGTCCGCCGCGCGCGTCTCCGAACGGCTCGGCGCGATCGAAGGTCCGATCGAACTGGTCGACGTCGGCTTCATCTCCGACGCCCAGGAGGGCGCGGTCGCCGCGGAACGCCTGCGCCAAGCCGGCTGCGACCTGATCGTCGGGTTCCTCACGACGTACATGACCGCGACCATGCTGCTGCCCATCGCACAGCGCAGCGGCGCGCCGGTGCTGCTGATCAACCTGCAGCCCACCGAGAAGATGGACCACGCCACGTTCGACACCGGCGCCTGGCTCGCCTACTGCGGGGCGTGCCCCCTGCCCGAGATGGCGAACGCCTTCGAACGCGCGGGCATCTCGTTCCGCTCGGTCTCGGGCTACCTGGAGGACGAACGGGCCTGGCAGCGGATCGAGCGCTGGGTCCGCGCGGCCGGAGTGCGCGGCGGACTCCGGCACGGCAGGCACGGTCTGATGGGCCACCTCTATCCCGGCATGCTCGACGTCTCGACCGACCTCACCTCGGTGTCCACCCAGCTCGGCGGGCACGTCGAGGTGCTGGAGCTCGACGACCTGCGGGTGCGGGTCGAGCGCGTCACCGAGTCCGAAGTGGACGAACGCAAGGCGCTGGCGCGCGAGTTGTTCGAGTTGGACGACTCGGTCGACGAGGACGACTTCTCCTGGGGCGCCAAGGTGTCCGTCGGCCTGGACAGGCTGATCGACGACTTCGAGCTCGACTCGCTGGCCTACTACCACCGCGGTCTCGACGGCGAGCAGCACGAACGGCTCGGTGCGGGCCTGATCCTGGGCGCCTCGCTGCTGACGGCACGGGGCGTGCCGGTCGCGGGAGAGTACGAGCTGCGCAACTCGCTCGCCATGCTGATCATGGACCGGCTGGGCGCCGGGGGCTCGTTCACCGAGTTCCAGGCGCTCAACTTCGCCGACGACGTCGTCGAGATGGGTCACGACGGGCCCGCGCACCTGGCGATCTCCGCCAGCCGCCCGTTGCTGCGCGGTCTCGGCACCTACCACGGCAAGCGCGGGTGGGGCGTGTCGGTCGAGTTCGACGTGAAGCCCGGCCCGGTGACGCTGTGCGGTCTCGGCCAGCGCCGCGACGGCAGGTACGTCCTGGTCACGAGCGAGGGCACGGTGGTGCCAGGACCGTTGCTGCGCATCGGCAACACCACCAGCCGCGTCGACTTCGGCGAGGACCCCGGCGAGTGGACCGACCGCTGGAGCGCGTCCGGCGTCGACCACCACTGGGCGCTCGGCACCGGTCACCGGGCCGCCGACCTCGCCGCGGTCGCCGAGCTGATGAACCTGGAGTTCGTGCGCGTATGACCGTCACCGTGGCGGCCGTCGACCTCGGAGCGTCGAGCGGCCGCGTGCTGAAGGCCGTGGTCGGGCCGGACCGGCTCGAACTCCACGAGGTGGCCCGGTTCCCCAACGGTCCCGTCCGGCTCGGCGACACCCTGCACTGGGACGCGCCTGCGCTGTACAGCGGCGTCCTCGGCGGACTGGAGGCCGCCGGTTCCCTCGACGGCGTCGGCATCGACTCGTGGGCCGTCGACTACGGCCTGTTGGACTCCACCGGCGCGTTGCTCGGCAACCCGGTGCACTACCGCGACTCCCGCACCGACGGCGTCGCGCAACGGTTGCACCAGCGGCTGCCCGACCTCTATTCCACGAACGGCCTGCAGGAGCTGCCCTTCACGACGATCTACCAGCTCGTCGCGGCGGCGGGCACGCCCCAGCTCGAGGTGGCCCGCAGCCTGCTGCTCATCCCCGACCTGCTCGGATACTGGCTGACCGGCAGGCGGGTCGCGGAGACGACGAACGCCTCGACCACCGGGTTGCTCGACGCGACCACGCGCGAGTGGGCGCAGGAGCTGATCACCGCGATCGGCCTCCACCCCGGCCTGTTCCCGCCTCTGGTGACACCGGGAGAGGTCATCGGCGACCTGCTCCCGCACGTGCGGGAGGACGCCACGCCGTTGATCGCGGTCGGCTCGCACGACACAGCGTCGGCGGTGGTGGGCGTTCCGGCGACGAACCCGCACTTCGCCTACGTGGCAACGGGAACGTGGTCGCTCGTCGGCGTCGAGCTGGCGAAACCGGTGCTGACGCCGGATAGCCGCGCCGCGAACTTCACCAACGAGCTCGGCGTCGACGGCACGGTCCGCTACCTGCGCAACGTGATGGGCCTGTGGCTGCTGCAGGAGTGCCTGCGCGAGTGGGGCGACCCCGACCTCGGCGAGCTGCTGGAACGGGCAGCCGCGCAGCCGGCTCTCGCCGCCGTGGTCGACGCGGGCGACCAGGAGTTCATCCCGCCCGGCGGCATGACCCAGCGGATCGTCACGGCCGCCTCCCGGCACGGCGCACCGCCGACGTCCCGTGCGGCGGTCGTGCGGTGCGTGCTCGACAGCCTTGCGCTGGCCCACCGGCGCAGCGTCCGCGAGGCCGCCGCGCTCTCCGGCGCGAAGGTCGAGGTCGTGCACGTCGTCGGTGGCGGTGCGCGCAACGAACTGTTGTGCCAGCTGACGGCGGACGCCTGCGGTCTGCCGGTGATCGCCGGACCGGTCGAGGCCGCGGCCGTCGGCAACGCCCTCGTGCAGGCTCGCGCACTCGGTGCGCTGCAAGGAGATCTGACCGCGTTGCGCGAGCTCGTCGCCCACACCCAGCCGTTGCGGCGCTACGAGCCCAGCGGCTCCGGCGCGGTCTGGGACGAGGCGGAAAGACGACTCACACCCCTGCGATGAAAGGGAACCAACAACGATGTTGCCCCGACGTGCGTTGGCGTTAGCGGCGTTGCTCGGTCTGCTGCTCGCCGGCGCCCCACCCGCACTGGCTCATTCCCCAGAACGTTCCGTGAAGCTGGTCAACAAGGACAGCGCGGGCAACGCCGCCATCCGGTTCGACGTCAACGGCAACGCGATCGACGCCCACGACGGCCAGATCCAGCGGTTCGGCGACACCTACTACCTCTACGGCACCTCCTACGGCTGCGGTTTCGAGTGGAACACGCCGGGAGCGAGGTTCTGCGGCTTCGTCTCCTACTCCTCGCCTGATCTCGTCAACTGGACGCCGCGCGGCCCGCTGTTCGACGCCCGCGGCGAGACGTGGCAGAAACGCTGTGACGGCAAGACCTACGGCTGCTTCCGCCCGCACGTCGTGCACAACAAGAAGACCGGCAAGTACGTGCTGTGGATCAACACCTACGACAACGGTGTCGGCTACCGCGTCTTCACCTCCTCGAACCCGACATCGGGCTTCCGCGAGGTCGCGGCACCCGACCTCGGCCCGGCGGAAGGGCCGGCAGGCGGCGTGAACTACGGCGACCACCAGGTCTTCGTGGACGACGACGGCACGGCGTACCTGGCGTTCACCGACTGGCGGCGCTCCGGCGACCTGATCGTCGAGAAGCTCGACCGCACGTACACCACGGGATCCGGCCAGTGGAGGCGGGTGGGCATCCGCGCCACCGAGGCGCCGACGATCTTCAAGCGCGACGGCCGCTACTACCTCACCTACTCCGACCCCAACCGCGGCTACACCACCACGGGCACGGGGTTCGTCACCGCGTCGAGCCCGCTCGGCCCGTGGACCGGCACCGGTGTGCGGCCGGACGCGTGGCAGGCCTCCGGTGGCGCGCTGCGGATCGACGGCGGCGACGTCGGCCTGAGCAAGGCGGGGGAGTCCTGGCGCGACTACACCTTCACCGCCCAGGTCACCCCGGAGCAGGCGACGGCGGGGAACTACGCGCAGGCCGGGCTCGTCGTGCGCGGCTCCAACGCCGGCGACTACCGCTGGCTGATCGGCAACTACCCGCACCCCGGTGCCACCGGCGGCAACCTGACCAAGCTGATCCCCGGCAAGGGCGCCACGACCGTGCCGTTGCCGATGACGATCACCGCCGGTCAGCGCTACGAGTTCAAGGTCGAGGTGTCGGGCGCGACGATCAGGACGTTCGTCGACGGACAGCTGGTCGACACGACGACGGATCAGGCAAGCCCGGCCGGGCGGGTCGGATTCCGCCAGCACACCGGCGAACGCGCCTCTGTCGACAGCGTCTCGGTGACCACCCCCGACGGCACCGTGCTGCTGACCGACGACTTCTCCGGTGATCTGTCCCAGTGGGACACTCCCGGTGCGATCCTGACCGGTACCAACATCACCACCACTTCGTGCGGTGGCCAGCCGACCGACGTGCTGAAGCTCGACACCAGGTCCGGCCCGCTGTACCTCTACCAGTCGGACGTCTGGATGAACGCCAAACCGAACGAGGCGCTCGCCAAGCACTACTGGCAGCCGTTGCGGTTCGACGCGTCCGGTGCGATCAAGCCGATCGAGTGCGGGATCTCCTACGACGTCACGATTCCGGCCCGCAAGGAGAAGACGCCGCGCACTCCGGCCGTGTCGACCGGGAACGCCGGATACCAGACGCACTGGGACATCCGCGGTGGTCTCGCGCGGGCGCAGACCTTCACGGTCCCCAAGACCGGCAAGCTGACCGAGGTGCGGTTCACGAGCTTCCAGACCGGTTATCCGGAGGCCGGTCTCACGCTGGAGCTCAAGCGGCTGCGTGACGGCGTTCCCGGCGAGACCGTCGCGTCCACTGTGGTCGCACGGGAGAACGTGTCCTGGGCGGCGTCGTGGGTCCCGCTCAGCCTGTCGTTGAAGGTGAAGAAGGGCGACCAGTTCGCCCTCGTGGTGCGGACGACTTCGGGCACGGGCTCGTACGGCATCGCCTACACCGACACCGATCCGTACTCCGGCGGCAGTGCGTTGATCAGCAACGACTCCGGAGCCACCTGGCGGACGGAGGCAGGCCGCAGCCTGCACCTGGAGGCCGAGATCCGGTAGCAGCCCGGGGGAGGGGACGCGAGGGGGAGGCAGCGTGGCCTCCCCCTCTCGGCCTGCCGGGGTCAACTTTGACGGAGCAGCCGCACCGGACCGAACAAGTCGGCGAGGGTGCCGCGAACCGTCACCTCGACCTCGTTCACACCTTCCCGCACCAGCTCGGACACGTCGAACCGCCACGGCCTCACATCCGTACGGGCTCAATGAAACGATCTAAAGCATGTTTAGCGGCCGTTTTGTCGAGTTGCAAACGATAGGATTGAAACGTTAAAACCGGAGAGGCGCAGGAGGACCGGATGTCTCGCAGAAGAGTGACGACGTTATCGGCGCTGCTTGCCGCCGTGCTGTGCACTACGACCGCTCCGTTCAGCCAGGCCGCACCGACGCGGAACGTCCCGATCGCGAACCACAGCTTCGACCAGGACGCGATCACCGGCACGTACGCGCCCGCGTTCGAGGTCCGCGTCGCTCCGCCCGCAGGATGGGACGACGCCGGAGGCGGTGGCCAGCGGGGCTTGCTGGCGCCGGACGCGCCCGGTGCGGAGCGGTTCTATCCGGGTGTCACGTCTGGACTGCACGGCGACAAGGTCGACTACCACCACGGCGGGCCGTCCCGGATCACCCAGGTGACGAACGAGCGCCTCGCCCCGCACACCAGATACGCGCTGACCCTCGGCACCGGTACGCGCACCACCACCGAGCAGTTCGCCGGCTACGACATCAGGCTCGAGACGGAATCGGGGAAGCCCGTCGGCAGCTGGACGGGCGTGAACACCAACCCGGCGGCACCCGGCACGTTCACCGACGTCACGCGCTCGTTCGTCACCGGTCCCGCACCTGTGGGACGAGGGGAGCGGCTCCGGATCACCCTCGGCCAGGTGGGGTCCGTGTTCGGGTACGCGGACCTGGACGACGTGCGACTGACCGCGACCAGGGTTCGTCCCCGCGCCCACGGCCAACCGATCGACGTCGTCGTGGTCGCCGGGCAGTCCAACGCACACGGCTGGGCCTCCGACACCGCGAAGCTCAGCGAGGCCAACCGCCACTACGCCACCGCGCCGAATCCCCACGCGTTGCTCGGCTACCGGCAACGCAATCTGCCGGAGCCCGCGGACAACATCGGCTCGATGGGGCAACTCGCCCCGCAGGGGGCCGGGTTCGTGTCGCACTTCAGCGGGTTCGGGCCCGAGCTCTCCCTCGGCACCGATCTGGCCGACCGGCGCGGAAGGGTCGCCGTCATCAAGTACGCCGTCGGCAGCTCCGGGCTGGCGAGGAACTACCTCAAGCAGTCGCCCTACGGCGCACCTCTCTACGGAGACTTCCTGACCCAGCTCACCACGGGCCTGGACCAGTTGCGGCAGCAGGGTTTCGCGCCTCGGCTGCGCACGGTGTACTGGCTGCTGGGCGAGACCGACTCGGGTGACGGCACCGCCGCCGCTTATGGCGCGAACATGACGAAGTTGATGGCGGACCTGCGCACCGATCTCGACGCGCCGCGCCTGTCCGCGGTGCTCACCCAGATCAACCCGAACATGCCGGCCCTCGTCGGACGGCCGGGCGTGGCACAGGTGAACGAGGCGATGGCCGCGATGGCAGCCGCTGATCCGGCCCGCGTGCGGTACGTGCGCACGGACGACATCCGCGACGGGTTCGCCGACATCATCCACTACAGCGCCGACCAGTCCGTCCTCATCGGACAGAGGTGGGCGACAGCACTCCGTTGATTCGACGAGGGTCCGGCCAGTCGGGTCGTTCAGGCGTTCGAACCGGACGTCGAGGCGCGGATCACGAGCTCCGGCCGGAACACCACCTGCCGGTGCACGTGACCGGGGTCGCGGGCGATCTCGGTCACCAGCAGTTCGGCTGCGGTCCGGCCGAGCAGGGCGCGCGGCTGGGCCACCGAGGTCAGGGGCGTGGTGGCCACCTCGGTCATGGCGATGTCGTCGTAGCCCACGATCGCCAGCTCGTCCGGTACCGCGACCCCCAGCGACGTGGCGTGCTGGAGCAGCCCGAGCGCGACGAGGTCGTTGCCGCACAACACCGCCGTGGGTCTGCGTGCGGAGGGCAGGCCGAGGATCCGTTCGCCGCCCCGCCGTCCGGCGTGGACGTCCAGGCGCTCGCTGGTGACCACGAGGAGGCTGCCGCGGCCCGTGCGGCCGATCGCCCTGCGCGCACCCCTCACCCGGTCGGCGATCTGGGGGAACCCGCCGGTGCCGCCGAGGAACGCGAGGCGGTGGTGGCCCAGGTCGAGCAGGTGGGTCGCGGCCAGGTCGCCGCCGAGCACGTCGTCGGCGGCCGCCGAGCAGAACCCGGTGCCCAGGTGCCGGTCGACGAGCACGACGGGGATGCCGCGCCGGGGCAGGGCGCGCAACCTCTCGTCGCGGTCGTCGGCCGGCGTGACCAGGACTCCTTCGGCGCGTTGCTGCTCCAGCAGGTCCAGGTAGGTCGCCTGGCGCCGGGGATCGCGACCGACGTCGCCGACGAACAGCGAGAGGTCGTGCCGTTCGGCCTCGTCCCGGATGCCGCGGCTCACGTCGGCGAAGAACGGGTTGGTGGTGTCTAGCGCGAGGTAGGCGAGGGTGCGGCCGGGTGCGCCGCGCAGGCGGCGTGCCGAGTCGTTGCGCACGAAGCCCAGTTCGGTGATCGCGGCGTGCACCCTCGTCCTGGTGGCCTCGGCGACGGCCTCCGGGCGGTTGAGCGCGTTGGAGACCGTCGCCACCGAGACGCGGGCGAGGGCGGCGACGTCCCGCATCGTCACCATCGCCGCCCTCCCTTCGTCAGGCGTGCACGCCGAACTCGTAGACGATCGGCTGGATCAGGGTGCGCGACGTGAAGTGGACGCGGACCCGGGAGCCGGTCACCGCCGGGAAGGAGATCTCCCGGTGCTGGTCGATCGGTGTGGAGCCGGTGAACGCGATCTGCCAGGACGAGCCGGTCCAGTACTCGATCCGGAACCCCGAGGTGCGGGCGCCGTACTCGGAGAGCGTGACCTTGGAGAACGTCCGGTTCACCCCGAAGTCCGCCTGGAGCCACTCGCCGCGGTACCGGCCGTTCGCCGCCTGCCAGTTCGTGGCGAGCGACCCGTCGAACGCCCGCGCGGCCTCCTGTCCCGCCGCGTAGGTCGAGCTGGCGCTGAACGACGCGCCGGCGGTGAGGGTGGGAGCGAGCGTCGACCGCACGCCCAGTTCGTAGACGATCGGCGCGGTGCCCTCCCACGTCAGGAAGACGACGCGCACGCTGGTCGCGGTGACCGCGGGGAAGTGGACCGCCCGGAACTCACCGAACGGGGCGTTCCCGGTGTACGCGGCAGACCAGCCGGTGCCGTTCCAGTACTCGACCCGGAACGTCCTGGTGCGGCTGCCGTACTCGGACACCGTGACCTGGTCGAAGGTCCTGGGAGCGCCGAAGTTCGCTTCCAGCCACTGCGGTCCGGCGCAGCCGCCGCAGGCCTGCCAGTTGGTCGTCAGGTCGCCGTCGCCCGCCTTGGCCGCGGTCTGGTTGCCGTCGTAGGTCGAACTGGCGGCCATCGTCGCGGCGCGGGCGAGGTTGGCGGGCGGGTCGAAGGCGCCGAACTCGTAGATGATCGGCGCGTTCGCGGTGCCCGAGGTGAAGAACAGCCTCAGCCTGCTGGTCGTGACGGCCGGGAACGAGATCACCCTGGAACGGCCGATCGTCGTGCCGGTGTGGGCGGTGGCCCAGGCGCTGCCGTTCCACTGCTCGATCCGGAAGCCGGTGGTGCGGTCCCCGTACTCGGCCAGGGTCACCTGGCTGACCGTCCGGTTGCCGCCGAAGTTCGCCTCCAGCCACTGCCCGGACCAGCACCCGTTGCAGGCCTGCCAGTTCGTGCCCGCATCGCCGTCGAACGCCTTCGCGGCGCCCTGGTTCGCGTCCCACTGGGAACTGGCGCTGTAGGTGGCGCCCTGGGTGAGTCCGCGCCGCGCCGGGTAGGTCTCGGTCATGACCGGGCTCGCCGCTCGTCCGGTCGACGTGGCCTGCGCCCTCACTGTCACGGCCGTGGTGCCCGCGATGGTGATCGGTCCGGTGTAGACGGTGCTCGACGCGGTCGGTGCCGACCCGTCCACCGTGTAGCGGATCGTGCTGCCCGCTTCGGCCGTCAGCCGGACCTGGGCCGAGCCGTGCAGATCGGGTGCCGCGAGCGACGCGGTGGGGGCGCCGGTCACCGAGGCCCGTGCGCCCTGCTTCGTGACGCGCAGGACCCAGTCCGACTCACCCGGCTTGGGCGGGACGGTCCACGCGCCGCCGTTGGACGTGATCGTGTTGCCGATCGTCTGGTAGGTGCCGGTGCGCGGGTCGAACCACACGGCGCGGTAGTGGGCGTTGTCGTCCATCTGCCGCAGGACGCCGGATTCGGTGCTGCCGTTGGCGAAGAGCACCACGTAGTTGTCGTTGCCCTTGGACGACAGGTAGCCGCCGGCGCCGACGGTGCCCCAGGCCGCGTCGTCGAAGCGCGGCGTCTGCAGCCACCACTCGAAGGACCGGTAGAAGTCGCGGAAGTGAGTCAGGCGCGGTCCGGTGGGGGTGTTGGCGCCGTCGTACCACCACGAGTAGCCGTCCTGGTCGAGCAGGTACTCGGTGCCGGCGTCGAGCGGCTGGCCGGGCGCGGAGTAGATGTCGTTCCAGACGCCGTTCACGCCGAATCCGTACCCGAAGTAGCCGAGCTGGAACGACTTGTACCCGGCCGAGAGCGCCATGTTGTGGTCCGCGCTGTACACCAGGTCCTCGTACGAGGTCTCGTACGCGAGCGCGGGTTTGGCGGGCGAGACGTCCCAGTAGCGTTTCGCGACGGTCTTGTTCCAGTTGCCCTTGTCGATGATCTGGGCGGCGAAGCCCGTGTGCCAGGACCTGTCCTTGAAGGTCGAGTCCGGCACGTTGGTCGACCCGGTGTGCTCCTGGTGCGGCATGATCGGGTGCTGGTAGGAGTCGGTGGCCGCGAGCGTGTCCCCGACGGCGAACCACTTCGACAGCGTGGTGCTGTTGTAGGTGTTGTAGTGGTTCTTGTCGATCTCCTGCGCGAGCGTCCACACCGCCGGGTACGCGCCGAACCGCGCGACCCAGTAGCGCGCCATCGCGGCCATGAACGCGTCGGTGAACACGGGGAAGTTCGCCGGATCCCTCGCCCACGTGACCTGGGCGTTGGCGTGCACCAGGCCCTTGTCCGCGACGTAGGCGAACTTGCGGTCCAGGTTGGCGAAACCGGGCAGGTCGGCGGCGGAGAAGCCGTTCGTCAGGTCCGCGACCGGCTCCTCGTCGGGGCCGGTGTGCGTGCCGCCGTGCGCCTGCCAGATCGGCTCGGACTGGAACACGGTGAAGCCCTGCTCGACGCGTTTGTCCACTGTGTACTTGAACTGCGACGCGACGCCCGGTGCGTTGGAGGTGGAGAACCGCTCGTGCGGCATGATCCAGTGCGTGTCGCCGAGCCAGAAGAACGGCGTGCCGTCCGCGTAGGTCAGGTGGTGCCCGTCCGCGCTCTTCTTCAGGAACCCGCGCTGGTAGATCTCCAGCGAGCCGGCGTACGGGACGGCGTCGATCGTCCGGACCACGTTGTGCAGCCCGGAGTCCGCGGTGTTGGACGCCGAGGTGGTCATGGTCCACAGACCGGTCCTGGTCGGCGCGAACCTGACCTTCCAGGTGTTCCCGCCGTCCCAGAACGCGGGCCGGGTGACGACCGTGCCGCCCGGCCCGGCGAACGTGGCGTTGACCTGCACGCCGGTCAGCGGGTCGGGGTAGGACTGGGTGGCGGTGAGGACGAGCTCACCGCTGCGCCAGCGTTCGACGGTCAGATCGGCCGCCCGTGCGGGGGAGGCGACCGCGACGAGCAGCGCTGCCAGCACCCCGAGGGCGACCAGCAGTGCGGTGTGCCTGCGTAACACTGTTCTCGGGGAAGCTGACATCGTTGTCCGCCTTGATCGTCCGGAGGTTCAGTTCTCGTCGGCCGTGCCGAACACCTCGCGGATCGCCTCCAGGTAGGCGAGTCCGCGGTCGCGGTCGGGCAGCAGCGCCGCCCCCTCGGTCCACTCGTTCCACGCGTTCACCGTGACCAGCGGCTGGTCGACCGGGTGCTCGTCGAGGAACTCCTTGGCGCGGTGCAGGCCCCACCGGAAGTCGTCCGGCGTGCCGTCCCAGACCGGCACCCACGGGTAGGTGCCGTTGCTGAACTCCGCGGTCTTCGACGTCCGGGGCGAGGAGTCCCAGCCGACGGAGACGTTCGGGTAGACCGGCACGTCCAGTGCCTTCGCCGACTTCTCGTAGTCCTCGAACGCGTCACGGCCGACGGAGAGCCAGTCACCGCGCGGGAAGTCCGACCGCGCCGAGTCGGTGTGGTGGATCCACACGTACGACGACGCGGAGAGGAACCCGAGGCGTTCGACCAGGTCGAACGGGTCCGGCAGCAGCGTCGCGGCGGGCAGCACGCCGAACCCCCACAGCACGGCGTCGACGTGCAGCCCAGGGTGACCTGCCGCGATCGTCTTCGCCCGGAAGCTGTCGAGCGCTTCGACGGTCGCCTCCAGCGAGCCGAGCCCGGACACCAGCCGGCCGACCTCGTAGAGCGAGAACCACGGCTTCCCGTCCACCTTCAGGTAGTTCGGCCGCGCGAAGTAGTGCTCGATCACGTGGTCCGTCATCCGCTCGAACTGCTCGCGGTTCAGTTCGCCGCGCTTGAGCGTCGGCTGCGAGTCGCGTTCCGCGGCGGGGAAGATGTTCGTCAGCTCGTGGTTGGCCCACATGATCGCGAACTCGACGTCGGTGTTGCGCTCGCTGCCCAGGAAGCCCTCGTCGAGCGCCCGCTGGAGGAACGGGCCGTCGTCGTACCAGTAGTAGTCGAAGATGAACCCGTTCACGCCGTGCTGGGTCGCCAGCGGGATCTGGACGTCGAACGTCGCCGGGTCGGCGTCGTCCTGGTACCCCAGCGCGGGCACCCTGGGCTGGCGGTGACCGGGGAAGCGCGGGGTGGCGTGCCGGAGCAGTTCCCACTCGTCCCAGTCGGGGCCGAACCACTCGGCGTTGCGGGAGTCCTTGTGCCAGCTGGGGAAGTAGTACGCGAGGATCTTGGGTCGGGAGGTCACGCGCCGGCGGTCCTTTCCTGCACGGCGTCGTCCCCGGCGCCGTAGACGATGAGCTTGACGAGTTCGTCGATCGAGGTGTCCTCCTTGCGGCGGATCGCCGCCGCCCGGCCGAGTCGCATGACCAGGAACCGGTCGGCGACGGGCCAGATCTGCTGGAGGTTGTGACTGATGACGAGCACGCTGGTACCGGAATCGCGCAGCTGTGCGGCGATCTCCATGACCTTGGCGGACTCGGTGACCCCGAGCGCCGCCGTGGGCTCGTCCATGATCACGACGTTCGCGCCCTGCACGAGCGCACGGGCGATGGCGACGACCTGCCGCTGCCCGCCCGAGAGCATGCCGACGTTCACCTTCACCGACGGCAGCTTGAGCGAGAACCTGTCCACCGCGGCCCGTGCCTCGGCGTAGATCCGCTTGCGGTCGACGAACAGTCCCTTGGTGAACTCCTTGCCCAGGAACAGGTTCGACGCCACGTCGCGCGTGTCGACGAGCGCGAGGTCCTGGTACACAGTGGCGATGCCCGCCTTCGTGGCGTCCGCGGGCTTGCGGAACTCCACCGGTTCGCCCGCGATCTCGAGGCCGCCGCTGTCCACGTCGTACACCCCGGACAGCGTCTTGATGAGCGTCGACTTGCCGGCGCCGTTGTCCCCGACGATCGCGAGCACCTCGCCGGGGTAGGCGTCGAACGTCACGTCGTTGAGAGCGGTGACGTGCCCGAACGTCTTGGAGATGTTCCGTGCGGACAGCGCGGGGGTGGTCATCGGGCCGCCTTCCTCAGCGAAACGGACGCCAGCACGACCGCGAGCACGAAGATCACGCCACGCGCGAGGTACTGGTAGTAGGGCTCGACCTGCATGAGCACGAGTCCGTTGAGCAGGACGCCGACCAGCAGCACGCCGACCAGCGCGCGTTCGAACTTGCCGACCCCGCCGCTGATCCCGAAGCCCGCCAGCAGCACGGCCGCGAGCACCTGGAACGCCAGTGCGTCACCGGAACCCGGGAACGCGCTGCCGCCCTGCCCCGTGCTGATGAGCCCGCCCAGCGCCGCCAACCCTCCACTGAGGACGAACAGGCCGAGGCAGATGCGGTTGACGTTGATGCCCGCCCGCAGCGCCGCGCTGGGGTTCGCGCCGACGGCGTAGACGTGCCAGCCGAGCCGCATGCGGTTGAAGACGACCCAGCCGACGGCGAACACGACCGCGAGGACGATCACCGGTATCGGAATGCCGAGCGGGCGCGCGTTGATGATCGAGCCCAGTGTCCCGTCGGTGAGCGGGATCGGCTGGCCCTCGGCGAGGATCAGGCCGATCCCGGTGATCAGCATCGACATCGCGAGCGTCGCGATAAGCGAGTTGATCGACACCAGGATGACCAGCAGTCCGCTGAGCATCCCGGTGACCATGCCGACCGCGATCGAGACGAGCGCGGCGACGAACCACGGCAGGCCGGCTTGTTCCTGCAGCACCGCGAACACGACACCGCTCAGGCCGACGGTCGCGCCGATGGAGATGTCGACCTGACCGGCGATCAGCGCCGCGGTGAAGCCGGCGGCGAGGATGCCGGTGACCGCGATCGCCATGGCGATGTTGAGCAGGTTGCGCGTGCTGAGGAAGTACGGCGATGCGATCGAGAAGTAGACGACCAGGCTGACGAGCGCGGCGTACAGGCCGTAGTCGAGCATCAGGTTGAGCAGCCGTCGCTTGCGCATCGCGCGGTCGATGGCCTCCGAGGTGTGCGGCGCGGGTGGTGCCTGCGTCGCGGTGGTGACACTCATGAGAGGTTCCCTTGGCGCGTTAGTCGTTGGGGTACAACATGTTGACGTTGTCGTACGTGAGGAACCGCTCGACCTGGTAGGCCTCGAACGGCTTGCCCTGCTGCAGTGCGATCGCCGCCTCGACCCAGTTCCAGCCCTGTGCGTACGGGTTGAAGTCGACCGCGCCCACGAAGGTGTCCCGCATCGCGCGGTCGCGCAGCGCCGCCCGGCCGGACGGGTCGCCACCGAGGCTCACGACCAGGCCGTCCTTCAGCCGCCCTGCCTTGTTGAGCGCGTTGAGGGCACCGACCGCGCCGCCGTCGCCGTAGCCCAGCGCGACGACCTTCGAGTTCGGGTGCGCGGTGAGGAAATCGGTGATGGCCGCCTCCTCGGCCGCGGCCGAACCGTCGGCAGGGGAGAGGTACTGCAGCTTGTCGTCCTTCAGCCCGAGCTCCTGCTTCACGACCTCGCCACCCTTGCGGACGCGGGCGTCGCACGGCGGGCAGTTCGCGACACTGGCGCCGAGGTAGACGACGTCCGCGCCGGCCCAGTCGCCGGCGACGCGCTCCTTGGCCTTCTTGACCAGGGCCTCCGCACCGATTCGGCCCACGTCGACGTTGTTCACGCCGAACCAGTCGAACTTGTCGGCGGCGGGTTCCTGGTCGATGAGCAGCGGCTTCATGTTGTTCTTGCGCACGGCTTCGAGGAGGCCGGGGGTTCCCGCGCCGGCGCCCGTGCCGACGATCGTCGGGTTGCGCACGGCGATCGTCTCGAACGCGCTGGCGCTCTTCGGGTAGTCGAGTGCCAGATCGGTCTCGACGAGCGTGACGCCGCCGTAGAACTCGGCGGCTGCCTTCATCCCGTTCTTCCACTCGACGAAGGTCGGAATGGACAGTCCCGGGTTGAGGAAGGCGAACGTGTACCCGTCGCGCTTCTTCGGCACGGCGAACAGCGGTGAGGTGACCCGGTCGTTCGTGGCCTTGCGGACCTCGTCGACGGAGAAGGTCCCCTCGCCCTTGTCGACTGCCGCTGGGCCGGTCGCGGAACTGCACGCGCCGGTGGCGAGTGCGGCGACGGCCAGCAACGCGCCGATGGCGGTACGTGCGTTGTGGCGGATGGACATTGGCGGTACTCCGATGCGTCGATGGGTCGGATGTACGTGGAGCGGAAGCGGGCGGTGAACCGGTTCACCGAATGCGCGGATGTTAGGCAGGCCACAGCGGCGCGGTCAAGCGCCCAGGCGTGAAAGATCTGCGGGAGGAGCGCTCGGATCAGGCGCGTGAGGCAGGTGCGGCGGACGACTCGCGCACGGTGAGCACGGGGGTGAACCACTCGTGCACCGGCTGTGAGTCCGTTGTGGAGAAAGCGATCTCGGCGGCCCTGCGGCCGAGGTCGTACTGCGGCTGGTGGACTGTCGTGAGTGGAATGGGTGCGGCGACCGCGCCGTCGATGTCGTCGTAGCCGATGATGGTCAGGTCCTGCGGCACCCGCACGCCCTGGCGGATCGCCTCCGACTCCATGGCCAGCGCCAGCAGGTCGTTCGCGCAGACCACCGCCGTCGGGCGGGGGGACAGCGCGAGCACCTGGGCGGCACCAGCGGACCGGAGCGCGGGGGTGGCGCCGATCGCGTCGACCCTGCGCAGCGAGGACACCTTGATCCGGCGCCGCTTGAGGCTGTCGCGGCAGCCCTCGACGCGTGCTCTTATCTGCGGCTGGGCGGCGGGCCCGCCGAGGTAGACGATGTCGCGGTGGCCCAGGTCCAGCGCGTGGTCCATGGCCAACGCCCCGCCGAGCCGGTCGTCGATCGACACGCTGGAGAAAGCCTCGTCCTCGCTCACGCCGCTCAGCGTCACGACCTGGACGCCGGACTTGCGCAACGTGCGCAGCAGTTCGTCCGACGTGCCCGACGGCACGGCGATCGCCGCGCGCACCCGCATCTCGGTGAGCGCCTTCGCGTAGTGCTGCTCACGGGCGCGGTCGCCCTGCGTGTTGCACGAGACCACGACGTGACCGGTCTGGATCGCGACGTCCTCGATACCGCGCGCCACCTCGGTGAAGAACGGGTTCGCGCTGTCCGGGACGATGAACGCGACGACATGGCTGCGGGCGCCGCGCATGACCCGCACCGCGGAGTTCGGCACGAACCCGAGTTCGGCGATCGCGGCCTCGATGCGCCTGCGGGTCGGCTCGGCGATCGGCTTGTTGTCGTTGAGGTAGTTGGAGATCGTGCCCAGCGAGACGCCCGCCCTGCTCGCGACGTCGCGAATGGTGGCGGCGGAAGTCATCTGGTCTTCTCTCGACGTGAGCGGGGCTCTGTGACCTCGGAAGTGTAACCGGCTGCGCGACTGCGTTCGTTCCGCGTTGGATCTTCACGAGAACTCGGGGCTTATCAAGCGGCCGTTCGTGTGCTTACACTCTCCGGGCTTCAGGTGAACCGGTTCACCGTCCCTCCTCGACGATGAGAGAGAGCGCGATGTCGTTACCGATCCCTGTTCGAAGCCCGCGTGCCCGGACGGCGCTGGTGGCCGCCGGAGCCCTGGCGTTCTCGGTGCTGGCCGCCGTTCCCGCCGCGGCGGCTGTCACCACGTTCAACAACTCTTCTGCAGCGGTGACCTACTCGTCCGGCTGGCTGCAGTCCAGCGGTTCGCCCGGCTACGCCTTCGGCGACGCGCACTACACGAACGTCGCCGGCGCCACCGCCTCGTTCCGGTTCTCGGGCACGTCCGTCGTGCTGACGGGCGGTCGCAACGCCGACCACGGTCGCGCCGACGTGAAGATCTGCGACGCCAACGGTGCGAGCTGCGGCGGCACGACCATGATCGACACCTACTCGGCCACCGTGCAGACCCGTCAGGTCCTGTTCTCGGCCGCCGGGTTGGCGTCCGGCACGCACACCCTCGTCGTCACCGTGCGGTCCGACACCTCGGGCTCCGGCCGCTACACCGACATCGACTTCTTCACGGTCGACGACGGGCAGTCGTCCGTGGCCGGCACCCGATACGTGGACAACGCTCCTGGCAGCAACTGCACCAACGCGGGCCCTGGCACGTCGCAGGCACAGCCGTGGTGCGACTTCGGCCCGGTGCAGAACCGCGCACTCGCTCCCGGCGCCCAGCTCCTGCTGGCGCGCGGCCGTGTCTGGAGCGGCCCGCTCGTCCTGACCGGGTCCGGCACGAGCGGGAACTGGATCACGCTCGGGTCGTACGGCACCGGCAACAACCCGGTGATCCAGGGCGCGAACCAGGCCTCGGACCGCACGGTCGTGGTGCAGAACCCGGACTACTGGCGCATCCGCGACCTCGAACTGCGCAACGCGGGCATGGGCCTCGTCGTGCAGTACACGACGGCAGGCCACCACGGCCTCGACATCCGCAACCTCTGGGCGCACGACCTCGACGGCATCATGCACGCCAAGCCGAGGCAGGCGGACTTCCCGGACCTGCAGAACTCGGCGGCCATCACGGTCGCGTCCAGCGGCGCTCCGCTCCAGGCACCGGGCCAGAGCGTGCTGACGGGCCTGACGGTCCGCGACAACCACGTGGCCAACGCCGCCGGTGTCTACCTGATGTCCGACCCGATGGTGAACGGACTGCCCGACTCCGCCCCGTCCACGCATCGCGACGTCGACATCACCCACAACAACTTCTCCCGCAGCAAGACCCCGATCCTCGCGGTCGAGGCGGCCCTCGACCCGGTGATCGCGAACAACTGGATCGACTGCGGCGGTCACGTCTACGAACCGCAGGGCACCACCTGCTTCTTCGTCTCCAAAGTGGACGGTTCGGTCATCCAGAACAACGTCGTGATGAACATGAACGACACCGACTCCCACGACCAGTCCGGCATCGACTTCGAGTACAAGGTCCGCGACTCGCTGGTGCGCGGCAACTTCTTCAAGGACAACGCGGGCGCGGGCGTCGAGTTCCTCCAGCTCGGTCGCGCCGGCGACTACAGCACCGGTGGCGTCGTGGAAGGCAACACGTTCTACAACAACGGTGGCGGCGGCACCGAAGGGCAGACGGGTCACATCGCGGTGCACGCGCCCAACGCGACAGGACCCCAGATCGCGATCCGCCACAACGACCACCAGGTGAGCCCGACGGGATTCATCAGTGACGTCAACGAGAACCCGAACCTGACCAACGTCACCCAGACCGGCAACGCCGCGGTCAGCTCGATGTACCCGGCGGCCTGGCACTTCGGTGCGACGCAGGGCAACCACGGCTGGCGCTGGCAGAGCTACAGCGGTTCGGGCAGTTGGACCGACCTGCCCGGCTACAGCGCCCAGCCGTCGCGGTGGACCGGCACCGGCGGCGCGTCCGTCGACGCGTTCACCCTCACCCCGGGTGTCGGCTCGGGTCAGTGGGTCGCACGGACCTGGGTCGCGCCGCAGTCCGGCACCGTCCGCATCAACGGGCAGGCTGCGAAGGACGATGGCTCCGCGACGGCGGGACAGGTGCTGATCGAGCGGAACAGCTCGATCATCTGGCCGTCGAGCGGTGGCCCCTACGCGACGATCGCCGCGGGGGACCGCAAGGGCGTCAATTCTCGGGTCACCACCACGGTGAACGCCGGTGACGTGATCCGGTTCGTCGTGCACGCGAACGGCGCCGCGGGTGGCGCGGTGAGTTGGACGCCGAGCATCAGCTACGTCTGATCGGGCACCTCGCCTCCTCGAAGCGAAAGGGCCGTCGAACGCCTGTCGACGTTCGACGGCCCCTCGACCGTGCGGCTACCTGTACTTGGCCGCTGCCGGCTTCAGCTGTTGCACGGGCAGGCCTTCGTGGATCACCTTCATGGCGTTGAACCAGGTCGGTGCGGCGCCCTGGCCACCGAAGATGCCGTTGCGGCTGCCCGGGCAGAGGCGGATCGGGTCGCCGCAGATCACCTGGGGGTTGTTGCCGTCGGCGTAGGTCATGGCGGCGCCGGCGTACTGCGGGGTCGCGGCCAGGAAGGCGACGGACTTGTGCTCCTCGGTGGTGCCGGTCTTGCCGATGACGGGGCGGTTCCAGCGCGCGGCCGAGGCCGCGCCGGAGGCGGTACCACCGGCCGCGGTGTCCTTCGACATGCCCTGGGCGAGGGAGTCGGCGAGGGCGGGCTCCACGGCCTGCTCGCAGGGGGCTTCCTTGAGCGGGATGGGCTTGCCGTGGCGGTCGAGGACCTGTTCGACCGGGGTGGGCGGGCACCAGGTGCCGCTGGAGACGATGGTGGCGGCCACGTTGGCGAGTTCGAGGACGCTGGTGGCGCCGGGGCCGAGGGTGTAGGAGCCCGCGTTGTTCTGCTTGGTCCAGTCGCCCTGCGAGGGGCCGTTCGACTTGTCCGCCTTGAGGGGCTCACCGGAGCGGTTGGAGCCCTGGAGGGTGCTGCGCATGCCGAGGCGGTAGGCCATGTCCACGACGTTGTTCAGGCCCGCCTTCTCCTGCAGCATGACGAAGCCGGTGTTCGGTGACTGCGCCAGGGCGTCCGTCAGCGTCATCTTCTCGCCGTACGTGCCCGCGTTCTCCACCTTCCAGGGCGCGCCGCCGTTGGGGTAGACCTTGGAGTGGTGGACCTTCGGGACGTCCATGGACTTGTCGATGCCGATGACCTTGCGCTCCAGCGCCGCGGCCGCGGTGAAGATCTTGTTCACCGAGCCGGGGCCGAAGGGCAGGACCTCGGCGGGCACGGGGCGGGCGACCTGGCCGAGTTCGGCGTTGTTCCCGTAGTCGCGGGAGGCGGCCAGCGCGCGCACGCGGTGCTTGTCGCTGCCCGGCTGCACGACGGAGATGACGTTGGAGACGCCGTCCTGGGTCTTGCTGACCTGCTGCTCGGCGGCGTCCTTCGCGGCCTTGGTGGCCTTCGGGTCCATCGTCGTCTTGATGGTGAGGCCGCCGCGCTGCAGCTGCTTGTTGGTGATGCCCGCTTCGCGCAGGTAGTCGAGCAGGTAGGAGCAGAAGAAGCCGTAGATCGGGCCGTCACCGGCGCCGACGCAGCCCTTCGGCAGGATCTTCAAGTCCTCGACGACACCCATCGGCGACGCTTTGTACTCGTCGGCCTTCTTCCTGGCCTCGTTCTCGTCCGCGCCGAACGCGCCGTTCTCCCGCATCTTGTCGATGACGAGGTTGCGGCGCTCCAACGCCTTCTCCGGCGAGGCACCGGGGTTCAGCGACGACGGCCGGTTCGCGATCGCGGCGAGCAACGCGGCCTGCGGCACGGTCAGCTTGTCCGCGGTCGTGTTGAAGTACGCCTTCGCCGCCGCGCCCACCCCGTACGTCTGGTTGCCCAGCGGCACGATGTTCAGGTAGCCGGTGAGGATCTCGTCCTTGCTCATCTGCTGCTCGAGCTGCAACGCGACGCGCGCCTCGCGCATCTTGCGGCCGATCGTGGCCTCGGTGGCCTTCTCCCAGGCCTCCTGCTCGTTGTCGGCACCGAGCACGAACGCCATGTAGTTCTTCACGTACTGCTGGGTCAGCGTCGACGCGCCCTGCGTCGCCCCACCGTCCACACCGGCCTTCGCCGCCGCACGCGCGATGCCCTGCCAGTCCACACCCCGGTGCTCGTAGAACCGCTTGTCCTCAATGGCCAGGATCGCACCCTTCATGGTGTCCGCGATGCCCTTGGACTCCAACGGAATGCGGTACTGGTCGTACAGGTAGGCGATCGGAGCGCCGTCCATGTCCTGAATGGTGGTGACGAGCGGCAGCTCGCCCTTCGCGAGATCACCCGACGTCTGATCGACCGTGTCGGCCGCGCGGTTGGACGCGAGCCCGAGACCTCCGACGAACGGGAACACCATCGCGGCGAGGAGCACACCCGCCGTCAGGCACAACCCCAGCAACTTGACCAAAGCTGACGCGCGTGCGGCGAACAACCCGCACCCCCTTCCGACCAAAACCCCAGAAACTCCCTTTCAGGTACAAATCGCGCCGGAGGCCGATCAGGTTGCATCCGTTGCCCGACTGTTTCGACTTTCGGCAATGCCTGCGCAGGAACTGGAGCATGCGCGTGAGCTGATCGATCACGGCAGGGAAGTGGTGTACGCCGTGGCCCTCGCCGGGGTAGATCACGCACTCGCTCAGCGCGCCGGCACGGCGTCGACCATCGCGTTGTTGATCAGAGTGCCCGATCCGCAGCTACCCGCCGCTCCTCTGCGGATCGTGCGTCGTGACGGACCACCCGAAACGGCTGCTGCGGCTGTGATCTCATGCGTCACTCCAGGTCAGCGCTCGTGGAGAGAATCATGCTCGCAGCGCTGGGGCCTCAGGTCCCGCGACGTGTGAAGGCGATCGGCGCGACTTCCCGCAGCATGTGTTGCGCCTGAAAGGGGTCTGATCGCTCTGGGGTCCGCTGGGAGATGAGCGCCGCGATGCCGACTCCGCGGTGCTCTGCTCCTGAAAGGACTCGACAGGCCGCCCGGGACGAGAAGCCCGGAGTCGTGGCGATCGAACGCACGCCACCTCTGCGGCGCGACAGGTCGAGATCATGACCGGACGACTTCCGAGCGCGTGCTCCACGAGTCCCCGCGACCTCACCAAGATCCGCGGGTGCCTCGGAGCCGCGCTGACCAGCCGGCTTCACGGCACGACGAGCACCGGCCAGTGCCCAGCCCGAATCAACCGGGTCGCCACCGACCCGGCGAACCGGTGCCCGGCCTGCTGCGAAGCCCCGACCACCACCATGTCGGCCTGACACTGATCGGCCGACTCCCGCAACACCGTGTACGGGTCCCCGAACGCCTTGACGAACGTCACCGGCACGTCCAACTCGTCGGCGAACACCCGAACCTGCTCCACCAACTCCGCGTACAACGTCGCCGCGGCCTCGTGCTCGAACACCGAGGCAACCGCCGGACTGAGCGCGGCCAACGACGAATGGCAAGCCACGAACGTGACCACCAACCGAGCCCCCTGCCGCCGGGCGAACCCGAACGCCGACGCGGCTGCCCGCATCGCGGTGTCCGAGCCGTCCAGCCCGACCAGGACGGTGCGGGCGGACGGCAGGGGAGCGGGACCGAACTGATCCACGGTGGACTCGAAGGCGTTGAAGGCGCCGGCGCTCATGGTTCCCCCTCAAGAAATTCAGCGAGCGACCGCTGAGTCTGCTTCCTTCTTCTCGAGATCGATCGTGGTCCGCAACGTGATCGGCTTGAGCAGCAGCGCCGCGATGATCCCGACGACCCCGACCGCGGCCGAGATCAGGAAGATGTGCGCCGTGGCGTCGCCGTAGACGGTGTGCACCACGGTCTGCACCTGAGGCGGCAGCGCGGACAAGTTCAACGCGCTCGTGTTCCCGGTCGACTGCCCGGCCGGCACGTGCAACGCGGCCGACAGATCAGCGGTCACCCGGTTGGCCAGCACCGCACCCAGCACCGACACGCCGATCGTGCCGCCCAGCGAACGGAAGAACGTCACGGTCGCCGAAGCAGCGCCGAGCTCGCTCAACGGCACGCTGTTCTGCACGGCCAGCACGAGGTTCTGCATGGTCATACCGACACCGATGCCCACCACGGCCATGGCAATACCGACGATCCACAACGCGGTGGCGTGGTCGACGAACCCAAGTCCGAGGAACCCGAGCACCAAGATGATGGTGCCCGCGACGATGTAGGGCTTGATCCGACCGGTCCGGCTGATCAACCGCCCGGAAACCGTGGACGACACCAGCACACCCGCCATCAGCGGGATCGTCAGAAGCCCGGCCTCGGTGGGCGAGTACCCGCGCCCGATCTGGAAGTACTGCCCGAGGAACACCGCGCCACCGAACATGGCCATGCCCACGGACAGCGAAGCGATGATCGCCAGCGCCGGGGTGCGCTGAACGACGATGTGCAGCGGCACAACAGGTTCGGCGACCCGCGTCTCCACCGCGATGGCAGCACCCAACAGCACCAGACCGGCCGCGACCATGGTCCCGCTCTGCCACGAGACCCAGTCGAACGAGTTGCCGACGAACGACACCCAGATCAGCAGCACGCTCACCCCGGCGGCGATCAGAGCGGCGCCCAGGTAGTCGATCTTCACGTTCTCCCGGCGCACGGTCTCGAGCTTCAAAGTCGCCTGGAGCACCACGAACGCCAGCGCGGCGATCGGCACGGCCACCCAGAAGCACCAGCGCCAGCCGAGCCACGACACGTCGACGATGAGGCCGCCGAGCAGCGGGCCGCCGACCGTCGCGACGGCCATGACCGCGCCGAGGTAGCCGTTGTACCGGCCGCGCTCACGGGGCGGGATGATCGCGGCGATCACGACCTGCACCAACGCCTGGAGGCCGCCGACGCCGAGGCCCTGGAACGCGCGGGCGGCGATGAGCTGGCCGGTGTCCTGGGCGAAGCCGGCGAGCAGCGAGCCGATCACGAAGATCACGATCGCGGCCTGGACCAGCGTTTTCTTGTTGAACAGGTCGGCCAGCTTGCCCCAGATCGGGGTGGTGGCCGTCGCCGTGAGCAGGGTGGCGGTGACCACCCACGTGTACTGGGTCTGCGTGCCGTTCAGCGAGCCGATGATCCGCGGCAGCGCGGTGGACACCACCGTGGAGCTGACCATGGCCACGAACAGCGCGAGCAGCAGTCCGGACAGCGACTCCAGCACCTGCCGGTGCCCCATCGCCTGAGTCTCGATCTTCACATCCGCCCCTTCGTCGCCTCTAATTCTTGCGCGTTGTGCAAATTTGCGCAATGGGCAACGTACACCCGCTAGGCTGGACGGCATGGAGACCCTCACCACTCGCCGCGAGCACAAGAAGGCGGTGACCAGGCAGGCGCTGGCCGGAGCGGCGTTGCGGCTCGCAATGGAGCACGGCCTGGACGGCGTGACGGTCGAGGACATCGCGGACGAGGCGGGCGTCTCGCGCCGGACGTTCTCCAACTACTTCACCAGCAAGGAGGACGCGGTCCTCGACGCCGACCGCCAGCGCATGCGGGCCCTCGTCACGCTCGTGCAGGCCCGGCCGGAGCACGAATGCGCCTGGCAGGCCCTCCGCGCGTCGACCGCCGACCTCTACCGCGACCGGCCGCTCCCGGACGTAGAGTGGATGGCCCAGCTCCGGCTGCTGCGCCGGCACCCGTCGCTGCTCGCACGACAAGCAGGGGACCAGGTCGCGCTCGAACGCGACCTGACCGCCGTCCTCGTGCTCCGTGAACCCGACGAGGAGGTCGCCCGCCTGATGGCCGCGACCTTCCTCGCCACGATCCGCACCGGCATCGCCCTGTGGCTCGAAGGCGGGGGCAAGCAGCAGTTGCCCGGCCTCGTCGACCGCCTGCTCGGGCGCGTCGTGGTTCAGGGCACGTAGACCTGACCGGTCTGCCGTCCCTCGATCGACCGCACGTACGCCCGCGTGACCTCGGCCAGCGGCACCGGCTTCAGGCCGGGGAAGAAGTCGCCGTACGCGTCGAGCGACTCGGTGAAGACCGTGGGGCTGATGGCGTTCACCCGCTTCGGCGCGATCTCGACGGCCGCCGTGCGCACCCACCCCTCCAGCGCACCGTTGGCCAGCGCGGCCGCGGCACCGCCGGGCACGGCCTCCCGCGCGAGCATGCCGGTGATCAGCGTGAACGAGTCGGTGACGTGCGCGAGCCCTTCGCGCACCAGCAGGATCTGGGGGAGCACCTTGCCGGTCATCGCGGCGCCGTAGTCCTCGACGGTCAGGTCGCTCACCGGCCCGAACGGGATGTGCCCCGCGGCCGAGGCGACGGCGTCGAACGGCCCCGCCGTCCGGTACATCTCGGCCACCTGGGCCGGGTCGGACACGTCGTACCGCAAGTCGCCCGACGTGCGGGAGACGGTGACGACGTCGTGCTTGCGTTCCACGAGCTCCGAGTGCAGTGCGGTGCCCAACGTGCCGGAAGCTCCAACGAGCAAAATCCTCATGACCCCGACGCTAGGTGCGTTTCCGGAGCTTGAGAAATGCCGTTCTTGCAGCACTTATACTCGGCGGTTATGAATGTCGAGCTGCGTCACCTGCGGGCGCTCGCCGCGATCGGCGACCACCTGTCGATCACCGCGGCGGCCGGGGCGCTGCACGTCACCCAGCCTGCGCTGTCCCGCACGCTCGAACAACTCGAACGCCGCGTCGGCGTCAAGCTCGTCGACCGCACCACCCGCCACGTCGCGCTGACCGAACCCGGCCGCCGCCTGTGGGAGCACAGCCACCGCATCCTCGCCTCGCTGGACTCCGCACTGGCCGAAACCGCTGCCCCGCAACCACTCCGGCTCACCTTCGCCTGGGCCGCGCTGGGCAGCTACACCACGCCGTTCCTGCGCGAGTGGCGAGCGGAACACCCCGAGACCGACGTTCGCATCCACCAGTCCGAAGACCCGGTGGCAGCGCTGCGCAAGGGCGACGCGGACGTGGCCATCCTGCGCACGCTGCCCGACCAGCCCGGCGTCGACCACGTCGCGATAGCCGAGGAACCCCGCGTAGTGGCGCTGGCGACCGACCATCCACTTGCGACACGAGAATCGTTGGCGCTCAAGGATCTCGTCCACGAGAACGTCGCGGTGTGCGAGATGTCAGCAACCAGCTCGGCCGAACTCTGGCCGGAAGGCGACCGCCCGCGCACGCTCGACGTGCCAGGCGCAGTCGAGTGGATCACGGCGATCGCGGCCGGCACCACGGTAGGCGTCACCACGGCCGGGTCGAGCCACGACTACCCGCACCCCGGCGTGACCTACCTGCCGCTGACCGACGCGGGCATGATCACCGTGCACCTGGCGTGGCCGAAACCGGCGGCTCACCCGGCGACGGAGGCGTTCCTGGACCTGGCACGGCGCCATCTGGCCGCCACAACCGCAACTGGAGCATCGCCGCGAACCGCGCGTCAGCCGAACTGAGATCGATCTCCCCGACCTCACCGAGCCGCCGCAACCGATACCGAAAGGTGTTGGGGTGCACGAACACCGCGGCCGACGCGGCCGTGACGTCCCCGAACGCGTCAAGCCATGCGGCCAGCGTCTCGACCAGGCTGGTTCCGTTCTTGCGGTCGTAAGCCACCAGCCGCGCAACGGGCCCGGTCAACACGTCCCCGCGCTCGGCGATGAGATCAGCCAACTCCAGCAACAACCCCTCACCGTGCACATCGGACACTCGCGCCACCGGCAACGCCGCCCGCCCGGCCCGCAACACGCGCAACACCAGATCCGCACCAGCCCGCGACCGGGCCAACGAGAGCCCGTCCGCCACCTGACCAACGCCGATGAGCACCTGATGCCCAACGCGAGCCTGGAAATCGGAGGCGATGCCCAACGCCCGATCCTCCGACACAGGCAAGATCGCGTAGGCGACGTCGCCCACCAAAGCCGCCGCCGCACGCGGATGCACCGCCGTCAAATGCATGGCCAACGCATCAGCCACCTGACGACGTTCGCCCAACAACCGAGCGTGCGCGGCCGGATCATCGCCGTGCGAGTGAGCCAGCACCAACGCCACCACAACGCAAGCCTGATCCGACAACCCCAACCGCCGCACCGCCTCCGCCGCCCCGGCACCCCCTTCGACAGCCGTGGACACCAGATCCGCACGCAACCGCCGTTCGACATCGGCCCCAGCCCGCTGCCGCATGAGATGCAACGCCACCAGCTTGGCCGCATCCCGAAACGCCGCAGAACCCTCCACCGACAACGGCTCCCGCACCGCCGCCCAAATCGACCCGAGCAACTCGTCCCCGGCCCGGCAAGCCACCGCAACCCGAGGCAGGCAGAACGTGCCGTCCTCCTCAGGCAACCCCTCGACGTGCACAGGCTGATCACTCCGATGCAGGTGCTGAAACACCCCGCGCTCGGCAAGCAACCGCGAGTACCTCTCAGGCACCTGCCGCCCCAGAATCGTCTGCACCCGAGACGGATCCGCCTCGTCCTGCCGCCCAGAAAACGCGAGCACCCGCGAACTGCGATCCTCGATCGTCACCGGCGCATCGATCAACGACGCCACCGCGTTGGCCAGCGCGAACAGATCCCCGGACGGCACCCCACCCAGCGTCTCCGACGGATCAGGCTCCAACAACGACCGCAACAACGCGGCCAACTGCGTCCACGAAGCCCCAGGCGCAAGACCGAGCAACACAACACCGGACCGATCAACGGCCTCCGCAAGCTCGTCCGTGACCACCACCGGCCCACGCACGACAAGCGCCGCCGCCCCGGCCAGCCTGCCGAGCAACTCCGCCGGATCCCGCACACCGACACCCAGCACCAGGACGTCCGGTGGCACCGGGTCGTCATCGGGGTCGTGGATGACGACGCCGCCGACGACCCGCCCGGGATCGCCGCGCACGAGGTCGATCACCGTGGTGCCGAGGTCGTCCAGCACGCGGGTCAGTCCTGTCATCCCACCACTCTGCCCACCGCCCACTGAGGAATCCAATCGACACCAAGGCATTCACAGCCCGCTCACCAACCCGGTGATCCCCTCCACGACCTCGATCAACAGGACGCAGAACTGCAGCGCGACAAAACAGACGAGAACGACCCGCGACGGTCGACGGGGCTGGCGCGATCGCTTGGTCACCGTGATCACCTCTCTGCGGCATTAGGTGCCCACAGATAACCGCGCACCCGCCCTGACCAGGTACTCCGCACGGTTCCTCCCGTCCGGAGGAACCGTTTAGAGCCAAAGCCAGGAATACTCGACCGCCATGTACGACGGTCCCCTCGACGACGTGGCGATCAACGCGAGAACGAAGAGCGGCAGGCTGCTGACAGGTCGCAAACTGGCCAACAGCCCGGTAGTCCGAGCATGCCTGGAAGGCGGCAGACGCCTGGCCGAACGAGAACTCCTGGGCCAGGTCGGCGACGAGCACCTGCACCGCCCACTGCGAACCCTGACCCGGGAAAACATCGCCGCCGAAGCAGAACTGATCTTCACCGAGGCAGAGGCAAGACGCGACGGCCACACCGCCCGCGCACTCTTCGGCTCACCACCAGACTGGAAGAAGGCCAAAACCAGGCCCTCGGTAGGCACCACGAAGGACCCGTGGCCCACCCTCGCCCTCTACATGGGCGACCTGGTCAGGTACGCACTGCTGGACCGCTACTCGCTCACCGAAGGCATGCTGGACAACGCCACCCGCACCCAACTGCGCGAGGCGCCGTCCTTCAGCGCCATGGTGGACAAGGTCGCCTACGAGGACATGAAGATCGTCTACGCCGACGAGACCTCAGCACGCTTCCAATACCTCGCCACCGGCCTGGCCGACTTCCACGAACAGATCAGAGAGGCGCTCGCCGGCGTCTACGAACACTCCTTCCACTACTGGCGGGACGTGTACGCCGAGATCCTCGAAGCCCGCGGCGTCTCACTGCGCCCAGGCATCACCCTCGACGAGCTCACGATGATGCTGACCGGCATGGCCCAGGGCCTGAGCCTGCGTCACATCGGCGCCACCGGCGGCAAGGTGATCGACCACCACGGCCGCTGCTCCGTGCTCGGCAAGGCCACCCAGATCCTCATCGCCGGTGCCATCGATCCGGGAGACGGCCGAGAGGTCGCCGCCGTCGTCGACGAACTCATGGCCGTGCGAGTCCCGTCCGGAGGGGAGCGCCCGAAGCCGTCGCGGTTCCGCGCCTGGATCGAACGGCTCAGGAAGTGATGACCCGGTCGTGCGTGCCGCCCGGCGGCGTCCGGACTCGTACAGGGAGGGGTCCCGGGGCGGCAGGCCTACGGTGCCCTGCATGAGTTCCTCTGCCGCCCGGACCCCGCTGGCACGGGCGCTGGGCAGGGCCGGTTTCGGTGGGTTGCCGTTGGAGATCTGGGTGGCGATCGCCAACGGGTGGTCCGCTGGAGGGCCGCGGATCAGCGCCGCCGATGCGAAAGAATTCGCCCGCGCGCACCCGGAGGTGGTGCAGTCCTACGAGACAGCCGACGGCGCCCGGTACGACCGGCCGGCGCGCATCGGACCTACGACCGTGGGCGACACCTTGGCCTCGCTCGCCGAGTTGGACGCGGAGACGTCGTCAGCCGAGCGTGCGGATGCCATCGCGCTGGAACTGGTGGCACTGCTGAAGAAGCCGTCGCCGGATCGCGGCGTGGCCGAGTTTCTTCGGCGTAGCGTGCCTGATGAATGCGCTTACGGCACGGGCAAGGCCATCGAGGCCCTCCGCGCGCTGGCAGGAATTTCGGAGATCGACAGCCTGCTGGGCACTGCGCTGTTCAAACGCGCCCGACGTGTGTCCCCGAACGACCAAGTCAGCCTGTTGCGCGAGGCGATGTCCCTGTTCCAGGCACACGGCGACCTCGCTGCGGTGGCGGAGACCCGCGCGGCGCTCGCCGACGCGCTCGAAAAGTCCGGCAGTCCGCATGCCGCTGTCGTCGAACTGGAGCGGGTGCTGACCGAGTATCGATCGCTTGCGCCGCAGAACGAGTTCTACGGGCGCTCCATAGGTGTCGCGCTGTTGAACCTCGGCAGGTTGTACGAGGTGACCGGGCGCCGAAAAGAGGCCAAACAGGTCACCAAAGCCGCGATCGCCGAGTTCCGGTGGGGCGCATCGGGCGACCGTCACACCCTGGCCAATCTGTCCCGCGCCAAAGATCAGTTGAGCCGGCTTCGGTGGCGCCGCTGAGGCATGATCAGCGTTGAGCCGACGATCGTGTGAGAAAAGGCCTCACGTCGAGCGCGGCAGTGCTTCTTCGAGGCAGCGCACCGCAGGCGTCAAGGCTTCGCGGACTGTGGCGAACACGGCCTCGGCGGTCGTCGGTGTCTCGTGGAAGGCGTGGTGCTCCACGGCCACGCGCAGGGCCACGTTGATCATGGCGGCGTGCAGGCGGGTCGACAGGTCGTCGGCGGACGTGCCCAGGCGGTCCGCTAGCACCTCGGCGAAGACCGGTTCCGCGTCGGCGTGGGCCTGCGTCCACACGGTGCGCAGGGAGGGCTCTGTCCTGGTGAGGCGCACCAGGTCGAGTTGGGCGGACAGGTGGCTGATCAGCCGGCCGCTGTCGCGCTGCATGTCGTCGAGGAGTCCGTCGACGCCCTGTTCGGTTCGCCAGGTCCGCAGGCTGTGCGCCATGGCGTCGATTCCTGTGGTGAGCAGGGGGAGGACGCAGTTCTCCTTCGAGGCGGTGTAGCGCCAGAGCGTGCGCAGGGAGATGCCCGCCGCAGCCGCGATCTCCTCGGCCGTCGTCGCGGAGACTCCCTTCTCCGCGAACAGGCGCACCGCCTCCCGGGCTATCTCCAGCCTGGTCTCCGCCTTGCGGCGCTCGGTCAGCGGCGGCCTTCCCGACCGCACGGAGCTCGGCTTGTCCACCTCTGCACCCTACCATTTACGGCACGCTGTGCCTTTATGGCGTACCGTGCCATTAAGTTCTCGGCGATCGGTGGAGGAAGACAGCAATGGGCGAGTTCGAGGGCAGCAGCGTGGTGGTGACCGGAGCCGGGTCGGGTATCGGCAAGGCGGCGGCGCTGCGTTTCGCGCGGGAAGGCGCGAACGTCGTGGTCGCCGATCTGAATGAGGACTCGGCACGGGCCGTGGTCGCTGAAATCGAGGCGGCGCAAGGGAAAGCGGTCGCCGTCGTGGGTGACCTCAGCGAGAGCGCGGTGATCGACCGGGTCGTGTCCGTCGCGGTCGAGACGTTCGGCGGGGTGGACGTGCTGGTCAACAACGCCGCGGTGATGGACGGGATGTCGGCGCCCGCGGACGTGTCCGACGAGGAGTGGGAGCGGGTCCTGCGGGTGAACCTCACGGCGCCCTTCCTGCTGACTCGGGCCGTGCTGCCTCTCATGCTCGCGAAGGGCAAGGGTGCGATCGTGAACACGGCGTCGGAGGCCGCGTTGCGCGGTAGTGCCGCGGGGACGGCGTACACGGTGTCCAAGCACGGCATCGCCGGGCTCACCAAGTCCCTTGCCGTCATGTACCGCGAGAAGGGCATCCGCACCAACGCCATCGCCCCCGGTGGCACGCTGACCGGCATCGGCGCGGGCCTCAACGTCGACCCGGCCGCGCACGGGCCGCAGATCGTCGGCCGGTACGCCCACAACTTCGGCCGCGTCGCCGAGGCTGACGAACAGGCGGCGGTCATCGTGTTCCTCGCCTCCGACGCCGCGAGCAACATCAACGGCGCCGTCCTGCCCGTGGACAACGGCTGGGCGGCTGTCTGACGCCGCAAGGGCTGGGTGCACAGGGCACGCGGGCGATCACTCCGTGTAGGTTTAAGTCAGTCAATTGATTTAAACGGGCGTCGTGCCGGAGAGGCGCGGCGCCGTGAAGAGAGGGCGGGAATGGCGGCACTCGAACCCTTGGGGACCCCTGACGAGTGGGGATTCGACCCCGAGGCCCTGCGTGAGCGCTACCAGGTGGAGCGGGACCGGCGGATCCGGCCGGACGCCGGAGAGCAGTACGCGCGAGCGGAGGCGGAGTTCGGCTACTACGCCGAAGACCCTTATGCAGAACCAGGTTTCACCAGGGAGTCCGTGCGCGACCGGGTGGACGCGGTCGTCATCGGAGGCGGATTCGGCGGCCTGCTGGCGGGGGCACGGCTGCGACAGGCAGGCCTGGAGCGCATCCGGATCATCGAGAAGGGTGGTGACTTCGGCGGCACGTGGTACTGGAACCGGTATCCGGGCATCCACTGCGACATCGAGTCCTACGTCTACCTGCCGCTGCTGGAGGAGGTCGGGTACCTCCCGCGGTCGAAGTACGCGCCGGGCGAGGAGATCCGGCAGCACGCGATGGCGATCGGCAGGAAGTTCGACCTGTACGCGGACGCCTTCTTCCAGACCGGCGTGCGGGACCTGCGCTGGGACGACGGCGAGTGGGTCGTGCGCACCGACCGCGACGACGAGGTCCGCGCGACGTACGTGGTGGTGTCCAACGGAACTCTCGACCACCCGAAGCTGCCGCGCATCCCCGGCATCGAGGACTTCATCGGGCACACGTTCCACACCAGCCGCTGGGACTACGGCTACACCGGAGGTGACGCGAACGGTGGCCTCACCGGCCTCGCGGACAAGCGCGTCGCGGTGATCGGCACGGGCGCCACCGCCATCCAGGTCGTACCGCACGTCGGACGTGACGCCGGGCGCCTGTACCTCTTCCAGCGCACGCCCTCCTCGGTCGACGTGCGCGGCAACCGGCCCACCGACCCGGAGTGGGCGGCGTCGCTCGAGCCGGGCTGGCAGACCCGGCGCCGGGAGAACTTCCAGGCTGTCGTGACGGGACACGACGTCGACATCGATCTGGTCGACGACGCGTGGACGGCGAGTGGCCGGCTGCTGGGCAAGATCGTCCCGACGGACGCGAACGCGCATCTGGAACCGGCGGAGTGGGAACGGATCGAGGAGCACCTCGACTTCCGCAAGATGAACGAGTTGCGCATCAGGGTGGGCGAGGTCGTCGAGGACCCGGCGACCGCCGAGTTGCTGAAGCCTTGGTACCGCTACGGCTGCAAGCGGCCGACGTTCAGCGACGAGTACCTGCCGACGTTCAACCGCCCCAACGTGACCGTCGTCGACACGGCCGACCACGGCGGCGTCGAGCGGATGACCGAGAACGCGATCGTCGTCGGTGGCGTCGAGTACGAGGTGGACTGCGTCATCTTCGCCACCGGCTTCGCGGTCGGCATGTCGGACGTGATGACCGGACGCCTGCCTGTCTTCGGTAGGGATGGCGTGAACCTGTTGCACTCGTGGGCCACCGGCGGGATCCGCACGCTGCACGGCTTCAGCAGCAACGGTTTCCCGAACCTCTTCCACCTCGGGTCGTTGCAGAACGCTCCGTCGGTGAACTTCACGCACGTGCTGGACGAACAGGCCGTGCACATCGGCGAGGTGGTGGCGGAGGCCCGCCGGCGCGGGGTGAAGTGCGTGGAACCGACCGCGGACGCCGAGCGGGCGTGGGTGGAAACGGTGCGCGCGAGCTCCCCGGACCGTGGGCGGTACGACGCCGAGTGCACTCCCGGCTACTACAACGGTGAGGGCAGGGCACGGGGGCCACGGCAGACGTACGGGCCCGGTCCCGCGGCCTTCCACCAGTTGCTGCGCGACTGGCGCACCGGCGACGGCATCGACGAGGTGCTCGGCGATGCGGGCTGAGGGCCGGTACGGGGACACCAGAACTCCGCGCTCTGGCACCAGGTCCGTCGAGCGGCTCACCCCGCCCAGCCCGTTGTGGGGCTCGAACGGTGTCGCGTTCGGACCCGACGGGCGGCTGCACGTCGCGCAGTTCGTGGCCGGCCGGATCAGCGCGGTGGACCTCGCCTCCGGTGAGGTGGAGACCGTTGTGGAGATGGACGGCCCGGTGCAGTCGCCGGACGACCTCGCTTTCGGTGCCGACGGCTCGATGTACATCACGGACCTCGTGCCCGGACGGGTGTGGCGACGCAGCCCGGACGGCGAGTTCACGCTCGTCGCCGACGACGTCGTGCAGCCCAACGGGATCGCGTGCGCCGGCGACAGGCTGTTCGTCAACGAGATGCGCGTGGGTGGCCGCGTGCTGGAACTCTTCCCCGGCGGCGGAGAACCCGTGGTCCTCGCGGAAGGCCTGGCGTTCGGCAACGCCATGCAGCTCGGACCGGACGGCTACCTCTACTACCCGCACATGATCACCAACGAGGTGCACCGCGTGTCCCCGGACGGCGGGCCGCCGGAACTGGTGGCGCGGGACGTCCACCAGCCGGTCGCGGTCCGCTTCGACCTGGCCGGGGTGCTCACCGTCGTGTCGCGCGGTGCCGAGGGCATCGTCACGCGGATCGACCTCGGCTCCGGCGAACGCGCGGTCGTACCCGGCGAACTGTCCGGAATGGACAACGCCGCGTTCGACGCGGAGAACAGGATGTTCGTCTCCAGCTTCGCGGCGGGCGGCATCGCGGAGCTGGCGCCGGACGGGCGTGCGAGGGTGATCGTGCCGAAGGGCCTCGTCGGTCCCTACGGTGTGGCGGTCGACCAGGCCGGCACGGTGTACGCGGCGGACAACTTCCGGCTCGCCACCGTCGCGGACGGCGAGGCACGCACCCAGGAACTGCTCGCGTCGAGTCATGGCGTCGCTGCAGATGGCGCTGGGCAGGTGCACGTCACCTCCCAGTCAGGTGCCGTGCGCACGTACGACCCGGAGCAGCGCGTGTTCCGGAACCGGGCGGACCTCGCCCGGCCGGGTGGTGCCGCGGTGCGCTCCGACGGGGTGCTCGTGGTGGCGGAGACCGGCGCGGGCCGTGTGGTCGGTATCGACGAGGAGGACGGTCTCACCGTGCTCGCCGACGGGATGCACACCCCGGTCGACGTCGCGTTCGACGCGGATGACCGTTGCTACGTAAGTGATGAGGGGCGCGGTGTGGTTCTCCGCGTCGAGGATGGCGGTGTGGTGCCGGTGGCGGTGGGGTTCGAGCGACCGCAGGGCATCGCGGTGAGCGGCGACGAGCTCTTCGTGGTGGAGGCGGGGAATCGGCGGCTGGTGTCGATCGATCTGGTCACCGGGGAACGCCGTGTCGAGGCCGAGGACTTGGCGGTCGGCCTGCCGCCGGGTGTGACGCGAGTCCAGCCGGAGTCGTCAGGGCACGGCGCCGCGGTGCCCTCGCCGTTCGCCGGAGTCGCGGTGGGGCCGGACGGCTCGCTCTACGTCTCGGCGAACGGCGAGGGCAGTGTGCTGCGCCTGCGACGTTAGTCCTCTTTGGACACGTCGAGGCTCGTGCGCAACGTCACCGGTTCGAGCAGGACGGCGGCGACGACGCCGAGCACCGCGACGCCCGCCGAGATGGCGAAGACGGTGCCGGTCGCCTCACCGTAGGCGGCCGGCACCGCCAGGCCCGCCGCGGTGTGGCCGGCCACCTGACGCGCGAGCACCGCGCCCAGCACGGTGACGCCGATGGTGCCGCCGAGCGAGCGGAAGAACGACACCGTCGCGCTGGCGGCACCGATGTCCGCGAGCGGGACGGCGTTCTGCACGACGAGCACGAAGTTCTGCAGGGTCATGCCGACGCCCGTGCCGATGAGCACCATCGGGAACGCGACGAGGACGAGCGGTGTGCGCTCGTCCAGGAACGCCAGGCAGGCGAACCCGGCCGCGAGACTCACGGCCCCGGCCACGAGGTAGGGCTTGATCCGACCTGTCCTGCTGAGCAACCGCCCGGCCACGACGGAGGAGACCAGGATGCCGGCCATCATGGGAATGGTCAGCAGGCCTGCTTCTGTCGGCGTGTGGCCACGGCTGACCTGGAAGTACTGGCTCAGGAACACCGCGGCGCCGAACATCGCGGTGCCCGCGGAGAGACTGCCCAGGACGGCGAGCGCGGTGGTCCGTCGCGTGATGATCCGAGGCGGCACGAGCGGTTCTGCCACTCTCGTCTCCACCCACGCCGCGAGGCCGAGCAGCAGCACGCTGCCGCCGACCATGGCTGCCGTCTGCCAGGAGATCCAGGCGAACGCGTCGCCGACGAACGAGATCCAGATCAGCAGGACGCTCACGCCGGCGGTCAGCAGGGACGCTCCCCAGTAGTCGATGCGGACGTTCTCCTTGCGCGACAGGGGAAGCCGCAGCGTGAGCTGGAGCATGACCAGTGCCGCCAACGCGAACGGCACCCCGACGAAGAAGCACCAGCGCCAGCCCAGCCACGACGTGTCGACGAGGACACCGCCGAGCAGCGGCCCGCCGATCGTGGACAGCGCGGTGACGCTGCTCAGGTAGCCCGCGTACCTCCCGCGTTCGCGGGGCGGGATCATCGCGCCGATGGCGATCTGGACCAACGCCTGCACGCCTCCGACGCCGACGCCCTGCAGGGCGCGCGCGGCGATGAGCTGGCTGCCGTCCTGGGCCAGACCGGCCGCGACCGAGCCGACGAGGAAGATCACCGTGGCGGCCTGGACCAGGGACTTCTTGTCGAAGAGGTCGGCGAGTTTGCCCCAGATCGGCGTCGTGACGGTCGTGGTGAGCAGGGTGGCGGTGACGACCCACGTGTACTGGGTGGGGGAGCCGTGCAGATCGCCCATCATCCGGGGAAGCGCGGTGGCCACGACCGTGCTGCTCAGGGTGGAGACGAACAGGGCGAGCAGCAGGCCGGTGAGGGACTTCAGGACTGTCCGCCGGGAGGGGGCGGTGATCGTGCTCATCTGCTCATGTTAAATCAATTGATTGACTTAATTGAGGTTGGGTGTGCTGGCCCGCCCGGGAAGCTGTAGTGGATCTATCGGCTTGCTGGCGCCAGGTACAGGCCTGCGAGTGCGTCGATCAGGCCGGTCGCCACGACGTCCCAGATGTCCGTGCTGTTCTCCGGCAGGTTCTGTTCCCGCCGGGCGCACATGTGCACGATCAGGGCCCTTGCCATCTCGTCCCGCTCGGCGAGCACCTCGGGTGTCAGGCCGGGGAGGCAGCGGTGCAGCTCGTCGGTGATCGTGTGCTGCAACGGCGTCTGTCCCATGTCGACGAGATCGAGTTCGCGCAGCTTCGGTTCCGTCATGAGCTGGACGACGAAGCGGGCATACCAGCTGTTCGACCCCAGCGAAGCGAGGTGGTGGGTGTACGGGAGGACGACGCAGGCGAGCCAGTCGCGCAGTTCGGTACTGCCGGCGTGCTCCGCCACGGCCTTCTCGCGCATCCGCTCCACCGGCTCGCTGTGCCGCAGGTAGATCGCCCGGACGAGCTCGGCCTTGCTGCCGAAGTGGTAGCTGACCGCCGTGTTGTTGCCCAGGCCCGCCTCGTCGCTGATCTGCCGGTTGGAGACCGAGAAGACACCGTGCTCGGCGAACATGCGCTCGGCGGTCTCGAGGATGCGTGCCCTCGTGTCTTCTGGCGTCTTGCTGCGCGTCATCCCTGGAGCTTTCCGGCCGGCCGTGCCCGGCGCCGTGCCGGACTGCTGACCGGCAGGATAGTCGGCATTGTGCGGTTACCTGCTCCGGTGTCCGAGCTGAGTCGCGCCTGGGAGGTCGCCGGTTCAGGGGTCAGGGAACCTCAATCGTTTCTGTTTCGTCCGATCTGACGACCTGCAACCATTTGCTGTCGTGGCTGAACGCGATATCGTTGAAATCAGATATCTCGCGGGACAACCGGAGGCAGTTGGGCCGCGCCAGATAAGCCTTCTCGCGCCTGGATTTGACCACGACGATGAGCTGACCGTCCGGCGACAGTGCTATCACCCTGTCCCATTCGTCCGTGTCATGGCACAGCTTTTCCCGGCGCTCCAGTGACCACAGCGCACCGTTCGCGGACAGGAGTGTGCCGTCGGCGCTGAACTCGACGTGGCCTCCGGTGAGCGAATTGCCGTGGCGGAGCGGCTCGCTGACCGGCGTCAGCGTTCGTGCGTTCCACAGGCGTGTGGACGCGTACGTCTCCAGCGCCAGCACGTCGGGGTCGATCGGGTGGAACCTGGCGCTCAGGACTCTGTTGGGGCCGTCGGGGTCCCACACGTCCGCTTCGTCAGGCACTGGCAGATCACCGATCGGCCTGTTGGCGCGCAAGTCCCACACCATGTTGTCCGCCACCAGAAGTGTGGCGTCCTTGTTGAAGGACAGGCCTCTGGTCAGCAGCGCGTTGTCGCGGACCCTTCGGCCGTCCGGCACCGTGGCCACCTCGGCCTCGCGATCGACGTCGTAGACCTTCACCTCGTCCTGCATCGCCACGGCAGCCAACTTTCCGTCATCGCTGATCGCCACCCTCGACGCGGACGGGCTGTTGCCGAGTTTCGCGATGGTGTGGCCTGCGTGGTCCAGCACCGGCACAGGACCGGAAGTGACGCCGATGACGTACCTGCCACTGGGGCTGTAGACCACAAGACTGCCCCCGTAGTTCGGGTTCCATCGAAGAAGGGGCCCGTTGAACAACGTGAACAGCCCGATCATCGCGGCTGCGACCAGCACGGTGAAAAGGGCCAAGCCCCAAGGAACCTGAGTTCCGCGTCGCCTGGGCGGCGTCGGCGTTGGAACCTTCGCGACGACCGGTGCCGATCGGTCCACCTTCACGGCGTTGCGCGCGAGAGCCAGGTTCTGGCTGGTGCCCGTTCCCCGCTGTCTCGGCTGCGGCAGGCCCCGCTTCACCGCGGTGCGCACCAACTCCTGGTGAATCCGTCCCAGCGTCAGCAACGGCGGGGCGTCCGGCAACCCGTTGCCGAGCAACTCCAGCAGCATCCCGGTGAACGCGGTGTGCCTGGCCCCCGCCGGTGCCAGCGCCACCGCGTTCGGTGGTGTTGCGGCCAGCACGTAGGTGCCCTCGACCTCGAGCTGCCCGATCACGTCGCCCGCCATGTCGTCGACGACCCGCCCGCTGAAGCAGCAGTCCAGGATCACCACCCTGTTCGCGGCCGGGCTGTGGTTCAGCGTGTCCCGCACCAGGTCGTAGGCCAGGGCACTGACCTGCAGCTCGTCCGGATCGGTGTCGGTCAGTCCGAGGAACAACTCGTTGCGAGGCCCCACCCGTCCGTGGCCGGCGAAGTACACGAACAACGTGTCCTCGGCGGCCATCGCACTGTCGCGCAAGGAACGAAAGACCGTCCGCACGTCCCTGGTGTTCGCCGCGACCACGCAGTGCGCGGGATCGAGCCAGCCCAGCGCGGGGTCGGTCAGCACCGCCTGCAGATCGTCGAGGTTCTGCCTGACCGCGGGCAGAGGGGGAAGCTCCGGCGACCGGTAGTGCGACGTGCCGATCAGGACCGCGCACGAGCGGCTGTGGTCAGGAAGCATCACCGGGTTCCATCACCTCTCGGATCAACGCCTCGGCGTCCTTGACCCGCTTGGCGTTCAGCGTGACCTTCTTCCCGTCCGGCCCCGTGATCGTCAGCGTCACGTCGGACCGCCGTTGCACCAGCCACGTGGTCACGGCGCGCGCCAACACCGACGCCAGTGGCACTGCCGCGCCGGCGGCCACGACCAGCTCTGTCGCCACACCCATCTCATCCGGCGCCACCTCGCCACCAACCGCCGTGACGCGGCCGCGAAGCTCAGGTTCCGCGTTGAGCCACTCGCGCAACAACGGCAGCTCGTCGCCGTCCACGGCAATCCGGACCGAAGGCGTCATGCGAGCCATGATGGCCGAGAGATCGCCGCTAACGTGCTTCAACGGCACCAAATGCGGCCGAACGGGCGCCCGGGACGGCCACGGGTGACGTCGCCGGGTCAGGCGCGGTTCAGCACGTCGAGCATCTCGTCCAGTGCCCTGAGCTGGTCCGGGCTCAGCCGCTCGAAGATCGACCGCAGCACCTCGCGGCCCGCCTGTTCGCCGGTGGCGAGGGCGAGCACGCCTCGTTCGGTCGCGGCGACCACCTTCGCTCGTTTGTCGGCGGGGTCCGGGGAGCGTTCGACCAGGCCGTCGCGTTCCATCGTCTCGACGGCCTGGGTGATCGACCGCGCGGCCATGCCCAGCTCGGCGGCCAGTCGCGTCTGCTTGACCGGGCCCAGTTCGGCGAGCACCTGCAGGACCTTCGTCCTGGCAAGGGAAACGCCGCCGCCGGCCATGTGCTCGTCCACCGCCCTGCGGATCTTCGCGGACGTCGTGAGGTAGTGCAGGCCCGTGTCGGCCGCGTTCGTGCGGGGCGTCATTCGTGAGGTACCTCAGCGTTGTGGCAGTATTGAGGTACCTCACGATATAGGAGAGTCATGACCACCGCTGTCATCACCGGTGCGACGCGCGGTCTGGGCAGGCTCGTCGCGCTCGACCTGGCCCGCCGGGGCATCGACCTGGGCGTGGTCGCCCGCAGTGCCGCCAAGGTGGACGAGCTGCGCGCCGCGATCGGTCCGGGCGTCACCGTCACCGCGTTCGTCGCCGACCTGTCCTCGCTGCGGGAGGTCCGCCGCGCCGCCGAGGCCGTGGACGCGCACTACGACCGCATCGACGTGCTTGTCAACAACGCGGGGATCCACGCGTTCAGCCCGCGCCTCACCGCGGACGGCCTGCCCGAGATGACCGCGGTGAACTACCTGGCGCCCTGGGTGCTGACGAACGCGTTGCGCGCCAAGCTGATCGCGTCGTCCGCCCGCGTCGTCACCGTCGCGTCCGAGGCGTCGAGGCAGGCCCGCGGCATCGACCCGGCGACCGCGCTGACGTCGGCCTCCCACTACGGCCGCACCAAGTTGATGGACATCATGTTCAGCCAGGAGCTCGCGCGCCGGCTGGCCGGCACCGTGGTCACGTCGAACTGCTGCGACCCCGGCTTCAACACCACCGGTCTGGGCAGGGAGCTGCCGTTCGCGGGCGTGCTGGAGAAGGTGCTGCACGCGGTGCGGGTCGGCGACCCGGCCAGGGGCGCCTCGATCATCGCCCGCCTCGCGACCGACCCCGCGTTCGACGGCGTCACCGGCGGCTACTTCTCGGTCAGGGAAGCCAAGTCGTTGCGGTGCCCGGAAGCTGGTCGTGACGAGGCAGTGCAACGCGCGCTGTGGGAGGCCACCGAGGAACTCCTGGCAGGACTGGACGTCGCCGGGTGAGGTGCGACCGCCGGCTCAGACCATGGCGTTCCCGCTCGCGGTCTGCTCGGCCGGCACGTAGGGCTGGACCACGTCCCAGTGCTCGACGATGCGGCCGTTCTCGAAGCGGAAGATGTCGACGATCGCCGCATCGCCCTCGGGCAGCCAGCCGCTGACCCGGCTGTGCGCGATCACGAAGTCGCCGTCCTCGAAGATCCGTTCGGGCTGCCAGCGGAATCCGACGAGCGACGGCACCGCGGCGCGCAGCCCGTCGAGCCCGTTGGGCAGATTCGGGCTGTGCTGGACGTAGGGCTCCGCCCAGTACCGGTCGAGCGCGGTGACGTCCTTCTCCTCGAAGAGCTCGCGCATCGCGGTGCGGAGGACTTCCTTGTTCGACATGGCCGTACTCCTCGTGGTGCTGCTCGGTGTTGGCGACGACGGTCGGGCAGGGGTCAGAGCGTGTAGCCGCCGTCGGCGGTCAGGCTCGCGCCGGTGATGTACCGGGAGTCGTCGCCGGCGAGGAACGCGATGAGGCCCGCGATCTCGGCCGCGTCGCCGACGCGGCGCAGCGGGCTGCCGGCCGCGAGCTGGTCGAGCGCCCCGGCGTTGAGGTCGGTGTCGATCGGGCCGGGCTGGACGTTGTTCACCGTGATCCCGCGGGACGCGAGGTCCAGTGCCACGCCCTTGACCATGCCCGCCACCGCGGTCTTGGTGAGCTGGTAGACGCTGGCGCCGGGGGTGCCGGTGCGGATCGCGACGTTGCTGCCGATCGTGATGACGCGGGCGCCGTCCACCAGATGCGGCACGGTGGCCTGGATCGCGAGGAACACGCCGCGGACGTTCACGGCCAGCATGAGGTCGAGGTCTTCCAGGCTGACGGTGTCGATGGTCCCGGTGCGCAGGACGCCGGCGTTGACCACGACGACGCCCAGCTCGCCGAAGTGCTCGACGGCCTGGTCGACCGCCGCGCGCAGGGCCGTGGGATCGGCGCTGTCGGCCTGCACGGCGAACGCGCGGCCGCCGTCGCGTTCGACCGCTTCGACCAGGTCCTGCGCTTTGCCGGGGCTCGTGTTGTAGGTGAACGTCACCGCGTGGCCCTCGGCGGCCAGCCGGGCGACCGCTGCCGCCCCGATCCCGCGGGACCCGCCGAAGACGAGGGCGGCCGGACGGAGGGACCGGGAAGTGCTGCTGCTCATGGGAAATCCCTTTCTGGACAGATCAGTCAATAATTAGGGCACGACAAATGCGCTGCCGTGCCCGGGAAGTGTCAGGAGCGGGCGGCGAGACGGTCGACCGCGAAGTCGGCCTGACGGCGCATGGACGCCACGTCGGCGCCGGCGCGGGCGGACACCTGCAGGCCGGTCATCGTGAGCAGCACGAACCCGGTGGCGTCGGCGACGTCGACCGACTCGTCGATCTCACCGAGGGCCTGAGCCGCCCGGATCCTGGTCGAGACCTCCTCGCCCAGGATCCGGTTGGTCCGGTCCCGCAGGCGCGCGAGTTCCGGGTCTGCGGGACCGAACTCGCTGACCGACCCGACTCCGAGGCAGCCCAGGGACCGCAGTTCGTCGTCTTCGGGGGCGATTCCGGCGAGGAGTTGCCGGATGCCTTCCAGCGGGGACTCGGCGTCGGTCAGGCGCCGCACGTGCCCGGCGACCGTGGTGTCCTGATAGGACTCCAGTGCCTCGAGGTAGAGCTTTCGCTTGTCCCCGAAGGCGTTGTAGAGGCTCTGCCGACCGATGTTCATCTCCTTGAGGAGGTGGTCGGTGGACGTGGCCGCGTACCCCTTGTCCCAGAAGACCTTGGTGGCCTTCTGCAGTGCCTCTGTCCGGTCGAACTCACGCGGTCGCGCCATGTCCCGAACTCTAGGAGGTTATGGATCGATCTGTCAAGAACGCCGGGGTGACACCGGTGCCGGCGGCAGTTCCCGGTCGCTGGCGGCGACCTGGGTGATCTTCGCCGTCAGCGGTGCCAGCAAGCGTGATGTGAACGCCCGATCGGCCAGCCGCCGCAGCCGCAGCCCGAACCGCGTGCGCGGGTAGGCGAACCGCAGGAGCCACCCCGGGAAGTTCTGCACGTCGTCGACCAGCGGCCGCATCCACTCCTCGTACGCCGCGAGCCCGTCCTCGATCCGCCCGGGCGCGGCCGTCGCGGCGGCCAGGACGTAGCCGCTGATGAGGGCCAGCGACGCGCCACCTCCGCCCATCGGGGTGACGCACCACGCGGCGTCACCGGCGAGGCACACCCGGCCGCGGTGCCACGCGGGCATCCGGATCTGGGTGAGCTGGTCGACGTACACGTCCTCGGAGACGTCGAACCCGTCGAGCACGCGGCGGCTCTCCCAGCCGGCATCGGCGTAGCGGTCGCGGAACCGGCTCAGTGCGTCGGCGCGGTCAAACCCGCCGAAGTCTCCCGTGCAGGCGAGCATCGCGCGCGTTGTGCCGTGGTTGTCCGGGCGCAGGTGGACCTGCCGTCCGCCGGTCGTCGTGTACCAGCGCCAGCGGGTGTCGTCGTTGGCAGTGCGGGGGATCGTGCCGAACACCATGGCGACACCGAGGTCGCGGCGCTCGACCTCGGCGAAGAGCAGATCGCGGGTGGTGGAGCGGACGCCCTCGGCGATCACGAGGAGGTCGGCGCGCAGACGACGGCCCGCGGCGGTGCTCACCGTGATGTGCTCGGAGCCGTCCTCGACGCCGGACACCGTGTCGCCGTAGACGATCTCGACCCCGTCCGGCAGGGCGCGCAGGATCGTGGCAGCGAAGTCGCCGCGCAGCACCTCCAGTTCGGCCGTCGCTCCGTCCGGGCCCGCGTCGGGCAGTTCCGCGAGCACCCGGCCCGACGAGTCGACGAACACCGTGCCCGTCTCGGTGGTGTTCTGCGCCTTGACCGCGTCGAAGAGTCCCATCCTGGTGAGGACGTCGCGGGCGGTGCCGCGGACGTCGACGTTCTGCCCGCCGTCGCGGAACGCTCCGGCGCGTTCCAGCACGGTCACCTCCCATCCGGTGCGCCGCAGCCAGAACGCGGCCGAGAGCCCGGCGATGCTCGCGCCGGAGATCACCGCGTGCCGTGTCGTCATGTGCCACTCCCCGCTGATAGCTTTGCAGCAAAGCTACTTCGCGCCGGAGGAGCATGCATGACAGACGCGGACCCGCTGGTGGAGAGCTGGTCACCGGCGCAGATCGAGGTGATGCACGGTCTGCGCGACTGGACGTTGGCGTTCACCGCGCTCAACCAGCACCTCGCCGCGTGGACGCGCCTGCCCGCCTCCGACGCGAACGCGCTGGGCCAGATCATCTGGGCGGCCGAGACGGGCGAGCCTCTCTCGCCGGTGCAGTTGGCCCGTCAGATCGGCATGACGACCGGAGCCACCACGATCCTGCTCAACCGGCTCGAGTCTGCCGGGCACCTCGTCCGCAGCCGCGAGAGCACCGACCGCCGCCGCGTCACCCTTAGACCCGCCCCGGCCGCACGCGAGCACGCCCGCCGCTTCCTCGCCGTCGCCGGCGCCGAGATCGCGGACGTGCTGCGCTCCACGTCACCGGCCGAGCTCCGCGTGGTCGCCGGGTTCCTGGACAGGATCACCGCAGCGGCTGACGAAGCGGGCAGGCGCCTCGACGCGCACCCGTGATCCTGCGCACGCCGGGCGGTGGCGAGAAGTTTGATCATCTTCTGAGTTCGTCCACGTGGGCGCCGAGGCGGGCTCTAGACTCGTGGTGACATTGCGTGGAGGATCCGTGACAGGTAGTCCTGATGAGCCCGTGGCAGGTGACGAACCCGTGGCAGGTGACGAACCCGTGGTGCCGCCGTCCGGGCCGCTGAAGCCACCACCCGTCGACAAGGCGTGGCTGGAGGTGGAGGACGTTCGCGGCGACGACCCGTTCGACGATCATGACCACGTCGGTGGCCGTGCGTGAGTGATCAGGGCAAGACCTACCAGACGTTCATCGAGACGGAACTCAAGGCCGAGCGCGAGAGGCGCACGGCTTTCGACGCCCGCGGTCAGGCCCTGATCACGACCTCGGGCGTGCTGGTCACCGTTCTCACCGGACTGGTCACGATCGTGCGCACCGGCACGACCACGCGGGTGCCGGTCGCGGCACAGGTCGTCGTGATCGTGGCGTTGGTGCTGTTCGTGGGTGCGGCGGTCTGCGGGATCGCCGCCGGCTGGAACCGGCACTACGCGGTCGCGACGCACCGAACTCTCGACAAGATGGTCGGGGTGCACTGGACCGACGACGAGGTGGACGCGCGCAACAACGTGGCCACCGTGCAGACGTTCACCATCGACACCCTGCGCCGCGGCAACAGGTTCAAGGCCAGGTGCGTGAGCGCCGGTCTGATCACGCAGGTGGTCGCGCTGACCGCGCTGGGTCTTGCCACGGCACTCGTCATCGGCGGTCTGTGACGGTGTTCGGCGAACGGGCCCGGTTGCGGCACGCCGCAGAGGTGGAACACCTGCTCGCCTCGGTGGTGCTGCACGGCGACAACGCGGGTTTCGACCGGCTGGTCAAGTTGCTCAGGAAGACGGTCGCCGAGCTCTCGCCGGACCACGTCGACCTTCCTCGTGAGCTGTGCAACCTCGCCACGGTCCTGCAAGTGAGGTTCGCCCGCCTGCGCGAACCGCAGTTCCTGGTGGAAGCCGTCGAGGTCGCGAGGCGTTCGCTGGATTCGGTCGCGGAGGACCACTCCGAGTACGCGGTGCACCTCTCCACGCTCGGAGCGGCTCTCGCGGCGAGCAGCGTGGTCTTCGGCGTGCCGGACGAACTGGACCAGGCGATCGAACTCCAGCGCCGAGCGGCCGAGCACGTACGGTGCGGCGACCCCTACCGCGCCACGGTCCTGGGCGAGCTGGCGGACGCGTTGCACGTGCGCGGCGAACGCGACGGTGACCCCGAGGACGTGGACTCGGCGCTGTCCTGCCTGACCAGAGCCATGGTCGTGCCGGCGATCAGCTCGGCCCAGGCGCTGGCACTGCAGTCACAGCGCGGACGTCTTCACCTCGCACTCTTCTCTTTGCGTGCTCAGGCGGGGGATGCCGAACTCGCCGTCGACGCGTACCAGTCGGTGGCGGACCTGACGCGGTCCGGCGACCCCGCCTACCCGAGCCGGGTGAGGGACGTCAGTCGCGCGCTGCTGGTCAGCGCTACGGCGACCTGGGACCTCACGTCGCTGGACGACGCGATCCGGAGCTGCCAGAGGATTGACGCCGCTGTGCAGGGTGGCCGGAGCGCCGAGTACCTGCTCGATTTCGGCGCGGCCGTGCTGAAGAGGTACGACCTGGCCGGTGAATTCGACGACGTCGAGTCCGCGATCCTGTTCAGTCGTGCGGCGATCGAGACCCTCCCGCCGTGGAGTCTCCTGCTGTCGCGAGCCGCAGGCGTGCTGGCGGACGCTCTGCTCGCCCGGTTCAGGATCAACGCCGATCGAGAGGACCTCGACGAGGCCATCGATCGCTTCCGCTGGGCGGTGGACGTTTGCCCGCCCCGCTCGAGCAAACGCGCCAAACTGCTGCACAGCCTCGGCACCAGCCTGGAGATGCGGTACAGCCATCAGAAGGACGCCGCTGACCTGGCTGAAGCGACCGAGGTATTCCGGGGTGCGGTCGAGTCGTCGAAGCCTTGGGATCCGAGCCTCTGGGAGTACCGGCTCGACGTGGCCCACGTCCTGCGACGACGGCGCGCCCTCGGTCAGATCGACATTTCGCTCCCGGATCTGGTGGACCTCTACCGCGCTGCGGCGCAGCACACTCCGGCAGGGCATCCGGCCCGGGCGGAGGTGCTGACCGAGATCGGTGCGGTGTTGCGGTGGTCCTACGTGGAGACCGGTGAGCTGGCGAAGCTGCGGGAGGCGGTGGTCTTCCACCGTGAGGCGCTCAGCCTGGCTGGCGAGGACAACCCGGTGCGCGGCAAGGTGCTCACCAATCTCGGCATGGTGTACGAGGTACTGCACCTTCGAACGGAGGACGAGCGCTACCTGACGGAGGCGATCGGGGCGTACCGCGAGGCGCTCGAAACGTTGCCTCCGGGCCGCTCCGACCGAACCTGGGAACTGCTCGGGGTCGGAAGCGCGCTGCTCGACCGCTACCAGCTGCGGAAGACGTGGGAGGACCTGACAGAGGCCGTCAACGTGCTCGGGCAAGCGGCAGGAAGGGTTTCGCCAGAAGACCCGCTGCTCGGACTCCTGGTCTCGCGCCTCGGCGACGCGTCGGTCACGGCGTTTGAGCACACTCGGGAACTCGTACACCTCGATCACGCGATCGAGGTGTACCGCGCCGCCCTGGTCGCGAACGCCGGAGACGAGCAAGGGCTGGGGCGGGTGCAGAGCGCCTTCGGATACGCGTTGCGCCTGCGGTACACGACGACGGGGGACGTCGCGGCTCTCGACGAAGCGATCCTGCTGGGGCGGGAGTCCGTTCGCCTCAGCGAGGAGCACTACGCCGATCACGTGCTCCGACGGGCGCATCTGGGAACTGCGCTCATGCTCCGTGCGGTCACGGCGCCGGGTGACGGGACGGGCGAGTTCCACGACGAGGGGATGGCAGTCCTCGCGGAGGCTGTGCGGTCGGAAACGGACTTCAGCGGGTACGGGATCTACGCGGGCAGGCTGCTGGCGGAGTGGGCCGCGCGGACACAGGACTGGCGAACAGCGGCCGACGCGCTGGCGGCGGCGATGGATCTGTTGCCCCAGTCGGTGTGGCTGGGCATGGACCGCGCGCAGCGGGAGAACAGGCTCGCGCGCTGGCAGGGCATGGCCTCGCGGGCGGCGGCGTTCGCGTTGGCCTCCGGTGACGTCCGGCGTGCGGTCGAACTGCTCGAACACGGGCGCGCCGTGCTCTGGTCCCAGATGCTGCAGATCCGGTCGGACTTCGCGGACCTGCGGGCACAGGACCCACACCTCGCCGAGCAACTGTCCGAGGTGGCGAGGCAGCTCGCCGACGCGCGCACTGCCGTCGGCTACTTCGACCCCGGCACCGGCAGGTTGATCGAGCCGGATTCGTTGCGGGGACTGGAACACCGCACCTATCTCGCGGAGGAGTGGCACCGGCTGGCCGAGACCGCCAGGACGTTGCCCGGTCTGGAATACCTCCTGCGAATCCCGCCGCTGGAGGCGCTCCAGAGCGGACTGCCGGACGGTGCGGTGGTGATCGTCAACGTCGACGACCTCCGGTGCGACGCGATCATCGTGACCCGCACGGCCTGCGAGCTCGTCGAACTGCCCCGGCTGTCCGGGGCCGATGTGTCCATCCACGCCGACCGGTTCGCCGATGCGCTCAAGAGCAGGGAGAAGGCGCCGCTCGTGCACGAGACGCTCGAGTGGCTCTGGGAGGCCGTTGCCGAGCCGGTACTGGCGCGTCTGGAGAGCCTTCGCATACCGCACGACCGGATCTGGTGGTGTCCGACCGGCCCGCTCACGGTGCTGCCTCTGCACGCCGCAGGCCGCCATGCCGCAGACGACGGCAGCACCGTGCTGGATCGGACCGTTTCTTCTTACACACCAACGTTGCGGTTGCTCGCTCACGGTCGAGCCGAAGACCGTGCGCACCCGGAGCGGACGATGCTGGTGGTCGGCCTGCCGGAGACCCCGGCGTTGCCGGGCAGGCGCAGGATGAAGGACCTGAAGTGGGTCGAGCACGAGGCCGCCCGCGTTGCGCCGCGGTTTCCCCACCGGTCGACGACCCGCATCGGAACCGAGGCGAACCGCGCTGCCGTTCTCGCGGATCTGCAGGAACACGCCTACGTGCACTTCGCTTGCCACGGTCTGCAGAACCTCGAAGACCCGTCGAACGCGTCCATCGAACTGCACGACGGCAAGCTGACCGTCGCGGACATCGCCGAGTTGCGGCTTCGAGGAGCGGCACTCGGTTTTCTCTCGGCCTGCCACACGGCCGCAGGATCCGGCCGTCTGCCCGACGAGGCGATCCACCTGGCGGCGGCGCTGCGGATGAGCGGGTACCAGCACGTTGTCGGCACGCTGTGGTTCATCTACGACGTCGTCGCGCCGGACGTCGCCGACACCGTCTACGAGATCATGACGGAATCCGGCGACCTGGACCTCACGAAGACCGCCCGCGCCCTCCACGCGGCGGTGCTCGAACTGCGAGAGCGTGACCTGAACTCCGGCAACCCGCGCGGTCCCGCGGTCTGGGCCCAGTACGTCCACATCGGACGGTGAGCCTGGTGATCCGTGTCGACGAACACACGACTTCGGGACTGGCCTGTCAGCCGGTCTTGACGGCGTCCAGCACGGCCGCGAGCGAGGGTTCGGCGTAGATGGCGGCCGGGGAGCCTCCGAAGGGGACGAGCGCGGACGACGGGCACCCGGAGGTGCTGTCACCGGTCAGGTCGCGGACGGCGAGTCTCCTGCCCGTGCGGGCCTCGTAGACCTCCAGCTGCCACACGCCCTGGTAGAGCGTGACCGGGCGGGTGAAGACGCCGAAGCGGTCGCCGTACTCGCAGGTGCGCCGCATCGCCCCACCCGTGATCATGCGCAGGCAGGCCACCTGCTGAACCTCCTCGGCCTGAGCGGTCGGCCGCACGTCGAACAGGCGCTTGCGCACGTACTCCTCGTTGGTTTCGACGTACGTGCGCGTCACGCGCTCGCCGTCCGAGAGGGCCGGTGAGCCGCGGTGCGCTGCGGGGAAGGTGCAGGTGCGCCGCAGGCCCTCCTCGTCCGGGGGCAGGCTCGAGAGGGCGAGAACCGTCAGGGCGCCGGACACCAGAGCCGCCGTCATGCCCACCACGCCGGCGGCCACACCCGTGCCACGTCTGGGAGTCCATGGCCGAGGGTCACGTGACGTCCAGGCGTGAACGACGAGCAGGCTGATCGAGGCGAAGGTGGTCACGAGGGTGACCTGCCACAACAAAGAACCGATCTCCAGGAGGATCGCGTTCAGGATCGCGCTGACCGATCCCACGGCGGCTGAGTACCGCAGGGTCCGAGCGGTCGCCACAGGTTGGTTCACGGCGGAATTCTGGGTGAGTGGGGCCGGGAGGGGTCCCGGCGGGGGAGTGCCATCAGGCAAACGCTCGGCTGGAGAAGCCCAGCCGAGCGTCACGCCAGATCTTCACTCAGGACGCCGGTCGATCGGTGATGTTGCGGCAAACCTGAGTCCACTCCCGCCGTCGGGTAGTTCTGGTGTCCGGATAGGACTACGGGCCCACCCGCGGCGTGAGCATCGAGTTGCCGTTGGCGGTCTCGCTCGCCGGCACCTCGAACTGGACGTTCTCCCAGTGCTCCACGACCTTTCCCTTCTCCATCCGGTAGATGTGGAACACCATGACCGGCTGCGGCGCGACACCGATCAACCGGTGGTGCGCCACCACCTCGTTGCCCTCGGCCATGATCAGGCCGGGCTCGTAGCGGATGCCCGGTGGGAGGTTCCGCATGGTCTCGCGGTGTGCGGCTTTCCCGTTCGCGGTGAACGGCGCGTGCTGGATGTACGGGTCGCTCCAGTAGCGGTCCACGGCGCCCAGGTCTCGCTTGTCGAACAGTTCGTGGAGGGCCTTGGCGATGATTCGCTCGTTGTCGTGACGAGGCGACGGGAGGGACTTCGAACGGGAGATCATCGGGTTGCCGCTCACGGTCTGAGAGGCGGGGATCTCGTCCTGGACGACGTCCCAGTGTTCGACGATCCTGCCCCGGTCGAAGCGGAAGACGTCCATGACGATCTTGGTGGCCCCGACCCCGGTGACCCGGGAGTTGACCGTGACGTAGTTGTCGTCCGCGATCAGCTTGTAGACCTCGTAGCGCATCTTGGGGGACTGGCGGACGTACTTCTTGATGCCCGCGAATCCGTTGGCGATGGTGGGGTTGTGCTGGACGAACGGCTCCCTGAAGTAGCGGTCGACCGCGCCGAGGTCGTGCTTGTTGAACAGCTCGTGCACCACCGCCATGGTGACTCGCTCGTTCCGCATCTCCTGTGGCGTCAGCGGGTTCGACCCGTTGGTCGCGGAGGCTGCGGCGGGCGCCGCGGTCATCAGCACGGCGATGGCTGCCGCGATGGTTGCTTTCGTGCTCATTGGAGCTCCAGACAGATGTTGTTGGGGTCAGCGGCGGTCGGTGGGAAGGGGCAGCACTCGCAGGCAGATCACCACGACGACGGCGGCGACGACGACGTGCATGGCCATCAACGCGATGGCCGCACCCCAGCCGGCGCCGGGGAGCCAGTCGTTCACGACCAGCAGGACGTCAGGAGTCCAGCTGGTGCTCACCACGGTGGGGACCAGCAGGCGCATCAGTCGCCTCGGGCGAGACGAGCGGGCGCGAACGACGGCCCAGCCCGCGAATCCGGCGAGTACGCCGACGACGCTCCACATGCCGTAGGCCTGCGGGGTGAGCGGGACGAAGTCGGATGAGGCACCAGCGGCGAGTGCGATCGCGGCGACGCCCGCGTTGAGCGCGATCGAGAAAGCCGCGGCCGTGATGATGCCGACGACGACTGCGATGGCGGAGCTACGGGGTGGACGAGCGGTGGTTGTCTGACTGGACATGGTCTTCTCCGGCTCCGGGGTCAGTTGAGGGCAGGGCAACAGCGCTGATGGATCTCTACCGGGGGATCGGCTGGTGGGCGGCGACGGCGGCCATGGTCCGGCCGGACATGCGCCGGGACATCGAGGCGGGCAGGCTGCTGAGCAGGCGTGCGGTGAGACCGGGGGTGACCTCGACGAGTCCGGCACTCAGAGCTTTGAAAGCGGTGGACACGCTGTTCGCAACCGTTGTCCCGCCGGTGTCCGGCAGGGAGCGACGGCTCTGCAACTCGGTACGCGTCGGTCCTGGTGTCAGCACGGTGATGGTGATCCCGCGCTCGGCGAACTCGGCGTGCAGACCGCGCGCCAGGGTGTTGGTGTACGCCTTCGCGGCGGCGTGCGCCGCCAGCCACGGAATACCCGCCTCGGCGCCGGCGGCACCGACCAGGAGCACGCCGCCCTTGCCTCGGTCGGCGAAGCGATTCCCGAAGTGGTGGGTGAGAACCAGGTGGCTGGCGGCGTTCAGGAGCCACGAGTTGTAGGCGTGCTGCAGGTTTCGGCCCAGGAACTCGCCGGGGACGAGGTCGCCGGCGTTGGAGATCAGCAGTCCGATGTCGAGGTCGGCGGTCGCCTGCACGAGGCGGTCCGGTCCGTCCGGAGTGCTCATGTCGACGATGACGGACCGGTGCAGCACTCCGTGCTCGCGCTCGATCTGGTCGCCGAGATCGGTCAGCGGTTCGGCACGGCGGGCGGCGAGGACGACGTTGAACCCGTTGGCCGCGAGCTGCCGGACGAACTCGCGCCCGATCCCGGCCGAGGCTCCGGTGACCACCGCCCACGGGCCGAACTCGTCCAGCGGCAGGTGGGCGTGTGTCATGACTTCTCCTGGTGGGATTGCTGATTCGTGGTCAGGTAGGCGATTCCGGTGAGTTCCTCGGCCGCGTGCCACAACCGCCGGCCCACGGCCTCGTCCGTCGCTTCCTCGCTGAACCGGGCCGTGCCGACGCGTCCACGCAGTTCACCCGGCCCGGCCGGACCGAAGAACTGGCCGCCGCGGATTCCCGGGCCGGTCGCCGCGTGCAGCTGCGGGAGAACGCCGCGCCGTACCGGCTGGCCGCCGAGCAGGACGGCCGCGGAGACCAGCCGCCCGAGCAGGCCCCGGTTTTTCCAGGCGTTCGGGGTGAGGTTGGTGCGGGTCATTCCCGGATGGGCCAGCACGCTGACCACGGACGACCCGGCGGCGCGCAACCGGCGGTCCAGCTCCACACCGAGCACCGTGGCGGCGAGTTTGGAACGACCGTAGGCGGCGTTCGGCCGGTAATCGCGGGCGAACATGAGGTCGTCGAAGTCGAGGTGTGCGTTGCGGTGGGTGAGTGAGCTGATGGTGACCACGCGGGCGGCGCGGGCGGAGGTCAGGTTGGGCAGCAGCAGACCGGTCAGCGCGAAGTGCCCCAGGGCGTTGGTCGCCAGGTGCAGTTCATGGCCGTTCCCGGCGGTGCGACGCGGGCCGAGCAGCGCCGTTCCGGCATTGTTGACCAGCAGGTCCACTGTCGGGTGATCAGCGTCCAGGTTCTCGGCGAACGCTCGCACCGAGATCGGCGACGCCAGATCCAGTGCCCGCACCTCGACCTTGCCCTTGATCGTGCGGGCGGCCATGTGACCAGCGGCGAGGTTGCGCACGGCGAGCACCACGTGCGCGCCGCGTCCCGCCAGTTCGCGGGCGGTGTACAGACCGAGGCCCGAGTTCGCGCCGGTCACGACGGCGACTCGGCCGTGTTGGCTGGGGATGTTCGAGGTCATGTCACGAAGCTAGGGGCGACGCGCGAGGTCTCCGTCGTATCGGTTTCCCTAGGTTTGCCAGTCCTACCTTCGTGCGCTCTCGGCCCTCCACAATGGAGACATGACGCATCCGTACGCTCGTGAACTCGGCGAGTTCCTCCGTGCCCGGCGCAGCCGGCTGCGGCCAGAGGACGTCGGCCTGGAACCAGGCGGCCGGCGCAAGGTCGCGGGTCTGCGCCGCGAGGAGCTCGCACTGCTGGCGGGCCTGAGCACCGACTACTACCAGCGGATGGAGCAGGGCCGCGAGCTGCGCCCGTCCGACCAGGTCCTCGCCGCGCTGGCCGACGCGCTCGGGCTCGATGACGAGGAGTGCAGGCATTTCTTCGCACTGGCCGGCGCCGCGCGCAGGCCGGCTCCCGCGACGGTGCACCGGCCCCCGGAACGGGTGCCCGCCAACACCCGGCGGCTCCTGGACGCGATGAACGTCCCCGCACTCGTGCTCGGCCGGCACCTCGACCTGCTGGCGTGGAACCAGGCCACCGAAGCCCTGTTCGGCGACCTCGGGTCGTACCCGTCCGACCGGCTCAACCTGCTGATGCTGATGTTCGACGACGAACAGGTCCGAGAATCGGGCTGCCGGGACTGGGAACACCAGGCGCAGCAGTACATCGGCATGATGCGCGCTTCGGTCGCCACCGACCCGGCCCATCCCCGTGCGGCGGCGATCATCGGCGAGCTGAGCATTCGCAGCGCGGACTTCCGGAGACTCTGGGCCCTGCACGACGTGAGCTCGACCACCAGCGGCGCAGGGACGTTCCACGTTCCCGAGGTCGGCCAGATCACCCTCGACTGGGACACCTACCCGCTTCCGGGAAACCCCGGCCCCGTGATGCTCGTCTTCACCGCCGAACCGGGCAGCGCCGACGCCGACCGCCTTCGCCTGCTCGCCTCGTTGCACGCCACCCGCACCCGCAAGAACAACTGAGACCACGCGTCGGCCTGGTGGGCCACGGCATGGGCAATCTTTGCGTTGCCGCAACGGCAGAATGCGAAATTCGCCGGTAGAAGACTTTGCGCAGAAATTCCTGGAGTTCGGCCGCTGCTGCTCCACGACTGGATGCCGGATTTCGGCATGCCCATTGGCGACGACTTGACTCTTGTAACACCTGTTCCCATTTCTCCTTCTTGAGGTGCTCAGAATTGTGAGTGAGACCATGAACGCCGCGACCGATCCGGCTCCCTTTCCGATCTCGCGCGACTCCGCGTGCCCTTTCGATCCGCCCGCCGAGTACGCCCGGATGCGTGCTCGGGAAGGCACGACCGAGGCGGCGTGCCCGGCAGGCGTCAACGTCCGCGTGGTGAGCAAGTACGCCGACGTGCGCACGATGCTGAGGAATCCCGCCATGAGCTCGAAGGCGGCCCCGTCCACGCACATGGTGATGGGCGCCGAGCTCGACGACCGCGTCCCTGCGCCCGGCAGCGTGCTCACGTCGGACGATGCTGGACACGCCCGCCTGCGTCGCCTTCTGGCGCCGGAGTTCACCGTCAGGCGGATGCAGGCCATGCGTCCCTACATCCGGAAGCTGGTCGATGACCACATCGACGCGCTCCTGGCCGAGACAGGACCCGTCGACTTCGTGCACGACTTCGCGTTGCCGATCCCCTCGCTGGTGATCTGCGAGCTGCTGGGCGTCGACTACGGCGACCGCGACAGGTTTCAGCAGCAGACAGCGGTGCTGATCAACACCACCAGTGACATCGCCTTGATGTCGCAAGCCATGCACCAGGTCAACGGGTTCATGGCCGAGCTGGTCCTGGCCAAGCAGGCACGACCCGGTGACGACCTGCTCAGCAGGCTGATCGCCCGGGCCGAGGAGAGCGGCCAGGAGCTGACCGTCGAGGAACTGGTCACCCTGAGCGTCACCTTGCTGATCGCAGGGCATGAAACGACAGCGAACATGATCGCTCTCAGCACCCTGGTGCTCCTGCGACAGCCTGAACAACTCGCCGACCTGCGTGCCCATCCTGACCTCGCGAGCACCGCCGTCGAGGAGATGCTGCGCTACCTGTCGATCGTCCAGTTCGGTGTGCTGCGTCAAGCCACGGGTGACGTCACCATCGGGGACGAGACGATCAAGGCCGGCGAGTGGCTCGTTGCCGCGCTGTCCGCCGGCAACCGGGACGAGTCGGTGTTCCCCGACGCCGACAGCCTCAACCTGAGGCGCGACGCGACCCCACACCTGACGTTCGGGTACGGCGTCCACCAATGCCTTGGTCAGCAACTGGCACGGATCGAGCTGCAGGAGGTGTTCACGCGACTGCACCAGCGTGTTCCGACGCTGCGGCTCGCGGTGCCGTTCGAGGACGTCGAGTTCAAGCACGACGCACTCGTCTACGGCGTGCGGACGTTGCCGGTCACCTGGGACAGCGAGTGAACTCGGCTGGAAGCGTGACAACTCGAGAAACCATTTGAGTCACGCCCGAACAGTCAACCGCACAACGTGACGGGGTTCGTTGACGCGTGGGCCCGGATCATGAATGACTCGACGGGAAGATTCCGTTCCGAGAAAGTCGCCATTTCCGAAGCCGGCACCCCGCGCCGTGAACCCGATCAACAAGAGAGTGGATTCTCATGCGAAAACGTGTCATTCCCCTGCTGCTCGCATGCGCGGGAGTGGTAGGTCTGACCGCACCGCCGGCGACCGCCGGCTCCGGGGTGCTGCCCTTCGAGGTGGAGAGTCTGGACGGCGGACGCAACAACCTGCTGCGCCCGGACCAGGGAAAGGCCGGTACGCCGTACCTGCGAGCCGCAGCCGCGCGGTACGCGGACGGCGTGGGGGCCATGGTCGCAGGGCCCAATCCGCGGATGGTCACGAACCGGATCTTCAACGACTCAGGTCAGCCGTTGTTCTCGCCACGCGGGGTCAGCCAGTGGGCTCCGGCCTGGGGCCAGTTCCTCGACCACACGTTCGCGCTGCGGATGGACGGTGACGAGAACGTCTCGGTGATCTATCCGACCGGCGACCCGATGGAACGCTTCACCAGCGCCTTCCCCGGGGTGCCCGTGTTCCGCAGCGTGCCTGCCGCCGACACCGGGCAGACCACACCGCGTCAGCAGCTCAACGATCGCGGCTCCTACCTGAACGCCTACGCCGTGTACGGCGACGAGCCCGACCGGCTGGAGTGGATGCGCGAGGGCCCGCTGGACGGAGACCTCTCCAACAACAGCGCCAGACTCCTGATGCCCAACGGGTTCCTACCGCGAACCACCGCCCGCGGCGACGCGAACGCCGCTCCGTTCATGGACCGGACCGTCGCGGTCGACGTGGCGGACCTGGCCGTCGCGGGCGACTTCCGCGGTAACGAGAACTTCGGCCTGCTCGCGGTCCAGACCCTGTTCGCCAAGGAGCACAACCGGATCGTGTCGCTCCTTCCGCAGAACTTGTCCGAAGAGGAGAAGTTCCAGCTGGCGCGACGAGTGGTGATCGCCACCCAGCAATACGTCACCTACAACGAGTTCCTGCCCTCACTCGGAGTGAAGCTCCCGGCGTACCGCGGGTACCGGCCGGATGTCGACGCGACCATCACCAACGAGTTCGCGACGATCGGCTACCGCGCCCACAGCATGGTGCGCGGCGATTTCGCCGCCGACGTACCGGCCGGCAGGTTCACCGAGGCGCAGCTGGCGGAGTTCCGCGCTCAGGGGATGACCGTCACCCCGCAGGGCCGGACAGTGCGGATCGTCGTTCCGCCGGACCAGGTCGTCTTCAACACGCCCCTGTTCGAGCGCATCGGCACCGGGCCGTTCCTCGCCGGTCTGGCGGCCAGACCGCAGTTCCGCAACGACGAGCAGATCGCCGACGTGCTTCGCAGCCTGCCGATCCCGGTCTGCCGGCCAGGAGCTCCCTGCGAGAACGGGATCTTCGACATCACGTCGATCGACATCCAGCGCGGACGCGACCACGGCATCGCGAACTACAACGATCTGCGACGGGCTTACGGTCTCGCGCCCAGAGCGGACTTCAAGTCGATCACCGGCGAGCGCACCGACTCGTTCCCCGCAGACTCCGAGCTGACCGCGGGCGACGAGATCAACGACCCCGACAGCCTCGACTTCCTCGCACTGCGCGATGTCCACGGCCGGACCATTCCGCTCGACAGCCCGCGCGCACAGGACTCGGCGACCTCAGGCGAGCGCCGCACGCCGGTCGCCGCACGACTCAAAGCGATCTACGGCGACGTTTCCGACGTCGACCCGATCGTCGCGATGGCCTCCGAACCGCTCGTCCCGGGCACCGAGTTCGGTGAGCTGCAGCTGGCGATGTGGACCCGTCAGTTCACCGCACTGCGCGACGGCGACCGATTCCACCACCTCAACGACCCGGTTCTCACCTCGATCCGGCACCGCTACGGCATCGACTACCGGCACACCGTCGCCGAACTCATCTCCCTCAACACCGACACCCCGCGTTCCTCGTTGCCCGCCAACGTCTTCAAGGTCCGCTAGCTCCAGATTCAGGCCCGCCTCGCCCTCAGCTCAGCGGGCAAGGCGGGCCTTCGCGCGACCTCTCCGGCCCGACCGCGCCACGCGATCACGGCCAGGACCCACCGCCACCTGTAGTTTGTGAGGGTGGACGGAGCGCCGCTGGACCCTGGACAGATGCGGGCATGGACGCGCCTGGCCGCGGTGTCCGTGTTGCTCATCAGTGAGTTGGACGGCCGTCTGGTTCGTTCGGCTGGGCTGAGTCATGTCGAGTACCTGGCGCTGACACAACTGGCTGACGCACCCGAACGCACGCTCACCATGTCCGAGTTGGCCGCGCGCACGAACTCGACGCCGTCACGCCTGTCTCACCTGGTCTCCAGGCTGGAACGGCGTGAACTGGCCGTCCGGCACCGGTCGCCGGACAGCGGCCGCGTCGTGTTGACCACGCTGACCGCGCTGGGCTGGGAACGGGTGGCCCAGGCGACTCCGGAGCACCTACGAGCTGTGCGTGAGCTCGTGTTCAGCGCCATCGAGCCTGAAGAGGTCGACCAGTTCGGCGACGTGCTCGGGCGCTTGCTGGACCGCCTCGATCCGGGCGGGGCGCTCACCTTCCGCGACCGGGCCTGGACTTCCGACTGGGACGGTGAGCCTTCGACACCGCCGCCGAGCGGTCAGGTGAACTGAACGGCGCTCGGCCTGTGTTCGTGCCGTTGTGCCGCCGGAGCACGGGGATCGGTCCGGCGGCACAACGCCCTGTTCAGTCGAGGTCGGCGGACAGGGCCTGGTAGATCGGGTACTTGTCGGCCATCCGAGCCACCCGCTCCCGCAGCTCGAGGACGTCGGGGCCTGGCAGCAGTGCCGAGGCGACGACTTCGGCGATGGCGGTGAAGTCGTAGGCCGTGAAGCCGCGGGTGGCGAGGGCGGAGGTGCCGATTCGCAGCCCGGAGGTGATCAGGGGCGGTCGGGTGTCGAAGGGAATGGTGTTGCGGTTCACCGAGATGCCGATCTCCTGCAACCGGTCCTCCGCCTGCCTGCCGGTCAGTTCCGACTCCCGCAGGTCGAGCAGCAGGAGGTGGACGTCGGTACCGCCGGTGAGCACCTTGATGCCGGCTGCCGCGACGTCCGGAGTGGACAGCCGGTCGGCGATGATCCGCGCGCCCGCCACGGTGCGGCGCTGGCAGTCGCGGAACTCGGCGCCGGCGGCGATCTTGAACGCGACCGCCTTGGCCGCGATGGTGTGCGCCAGCGGTGCTGCCTGCTGACCTGGGAACACCGCTGTGTCGATCCTGGCGGCGTGTTCGCCCCTGCACAGCACCATGCCGCCACGCGGGCCGCCGAGCGTCTTGTGCGTGGTGGACGTGACCACATCCGCATAAGGCATCGGGTTGGGGTGCACACCCCCGGCGACGAGCCCCGCGAAGTGCGCCATGTCGATCATCAGGTACGCGCCGACCTCGTCGGCGATCCGGCGGAACTCGCTGAAGTCGAGCTGTCGTGGGTAAGCGGACCAGCCGGCCACGATCAGGCGTGGCCGGTGCTCACGGGCCAGTCGCTCCACCTCCTCCATGTCGACCAGCGAGTCCTCCGGGCGCACGTGGTAGGCGACGCAGTGGTAGAACCGGGCGGAGAAGTTGAGCCGCATGCCGTGCGTGAGATGGCCGCCGTGCGCGAGGTCCAGAGCCAGGATGGTGTCGCCGGGATCCAGCAACGCGTCGTACACGGCCGCGTTGGCCTGTGCGCCGGAATGCGGCTGCACGTTGACGTGCTCCGCGTCGAACAACGACTTCGCCCGCGCCACGGCCAGCCGTTCGACCGCGTCGACGTGGTCGCAGCCGGCGCTGTACCGCAGACCCGCGTACCCCTCGGCGAGCTTGTTCATGAAGACCGACCCCTGCGCCTCCATCACGGCCCAGTGGGTGTAGCTCTCCGACGCGATCATGCTCAGTTCGGACCGCTGCCGGCCGAGTTCGCCGGTCAGCTCCCTGGCCACCTCGGGGTCGGCCTCGCGCAGGGATCGGTCGATCACCGCGGTCTCCAACTGGGCAGTGCTCATCTCGGGTTCCTCCTGTGGGGATGGGGGTGTCAGTCGAGGGGCTCGTCGAGCACGCGCAGGAACTCGGCCAGCACCGGGGTGGTGAACACGGCATCGAGAGCCAGCGGCAGCGCGAGTTCGTCTCGCAGCCCGGCGGCCACCGCGACCGCGTCGCCCGGTGTGCCGCCGAGATCGAAGAAGTGGTCGTGCGGCAGAAGTTCCGCGGTCCGCAGCGCTGCGGACCACGCCGCCAGAACTGCTTTTCGCACACGACTGGTGTCCGCGACCGGGCCGTCGCCGTGCGCTGCGAACTCGCGCCGGAGGCGGCCTCGGTCCAGCTTGCCCACGGGGGTCACCGGCAGCTCGGTGATCTCCAGAACGCGTTCGGGCATCATCACCGCGGGCAGTCTGCGGCGCAGGTTCCGCCGCACGGCGCCGACGAGCCAGGGACTCGCGTTGTCCGGCACCACGAAGGACACGAGCCGGTCGCGGCCGGCGGCGTGCGGTGCCCACACCGTCGCCGCCGCACGAACTCCGGGTTGCCGTACCAGGACCGCGTTCACGTGCTCGGGATTCACGTTGACCCCGTGGGCCACCGCCTCGTCGGAGGCTCGGCCCAGCACTTCCAGCGCGCCGTTCGAGCGTCGGCGGGCCACATCGCCGGTGCGGAACACCCGGTCGCGGGGGTCGTCCCGGAACGGGTTGGGCACGAAGCCGCCGTCAGCCTGGCCGACGTAGCCGTAGGTGCCGTACGGGGTTCGCACATGTGGCTGGCCGACCTCGCCGGGGCCGCACGGCGCGTTGCCGGTTGTCAGCACGAGAATCTCGGCCCCGCGCATGCTGATTCCGGCCGGGTTCGTCAGCTCGGGGGTGGTCCGGCTGACCCGGTGGCGAGACTGGATCATGGTGCATTCACTGGTGCCGTACAGGTTGACCAGTCGCGCGTTCGGCGCGATCCGGTGCCAGCGTTCGGCCAGCGCGCCGGTCATCGGCTCGCCCGAGAAGAACAGCCGCCTCAGCGCGGGAAGCTCGCCCACGGCGTCGGCACGGGCGAGCCAGCGACTGGACGTCGTGGGCATCGTGTGCGCGGAGGTCACCGCTTCGTCTCGCAGCCAGTCCAGGATGCCGGGGTCGGCCGGGGGCAGCGCCGGTACGTGCAGGGTGGCGCCGCTGATCAGCGGGGTGAAGATGTCCCGCAGCACTCCGTCGGTGACCAGGCTGGTGAGTTGCGCACACCGGTCTCCGGGCTCGAACCGGAACTCGCCCCGTTGCCACGTGAGGAAGTGGGCCAGGCTGTTGTGCCGTCCCAGCAACGCTTTCGGCACACCGGTGGTGCCCGACGTGAAGAAGACGTAGGCGGCGTCCCGCTCGGCGAGCGCCCGTGCGCCCGCACCGCCCCGGCGCACCACAGCCAAGTCGCCATCGTGCACCAGCACGTTGTCCACGTCGGCGTCTCGGCACCAGCGCGGCGGTTCACCGGTGACCAGCAGTGTCCTCGTCCCCGTTCGGTCCAGCAGCGTCGCCGGCAGGCCGGGGTCGGTCATGACCAGGACCGCACCCGCCTGCCACACCCCGAGCATGCTCGCGTACAGCTCGAAGCCGCGGCCACCGGCGCAGATCGCGACGGTCTGTCCCGGGCGGACGTCCAGCGACCGCAGGGTTTCCGCGACCTCGGAGGCCCGGTCGACCAGGTCGCCGTACGTCCACGAGCGGCCGGAGCTGACCAGGGCAGTCAGTGCGGGGTCGACCGCCGCGACCATCTCGGCGACGTTCGGGTACCGCCGCCGCACCTGCTGAACCACCGCCCGCGGTGCGTCCACAAGAGATAGGCGGCTCAATGAAGTGTCCGGCCGGCGTGCGGCGATTGCCAGCAGCTTCCGGTACGCCAGGAGGAAGCTGTCGACGAGCTCTGGACTGTGCACACCGGTGTGCCGCACCTCGACCTGGTGGTCGGGCCGAATCCTCATCGCCAGCGGAAACTCGGCGTCCGGGCCGGCGCTGTCGAGCACCGACATCCGCACGCCGCCGCAGTCCCGGCTCGATGGCGGCGGCACGACAACGTCGAAGGAGACCGCCGCGAGTGGCCCGCGGTCGAGATAGCCGCCGGGGACGAGTTCGGCCAGCACTGCCTCCACCGGGACACGTTGGTGTGCAAGGCTCGCCATGACCTCCTCGTGCACCGCGTGCAGCAGTTCCCGGAACGTCGGATCCGCGCGGAGATCAACGCGGATCAGGACGGCGTTCTCGAACGAGCCGATCTCCTGCAACGCCGCCTCGGGGCGACCGGACACCGGTAGCGCCACCGTCAGGTCCCGCTCCGCGGTGAACCGGGCGAGCAGCTGCACGAACGCTGTCAGCAACACCACCGGTTCCGGCACGTCGGGAAACGCCGCGGTCAGGTTCGCGATCACCGCTCGGTCCAGTGGCAGCGACCGCAGGGCGGCGGCCCCGTCGTTCTCAAGTGGACGATCGGGTGGCGGCATCACGCCGAAGGTGCCGCCGCTGAGACGCTCGACCCGGTGCTGAAGGTCTTCGTCCGAAGTGGAGTGCCGTGCTGCCTTCCCGGCGGCAGGCGCCGGTGTCGTCGACGCGTAACCCAGAGCGAGTTCGTCGAACAGCACCCAGGCCGACCAGGCATCCGCTACCGCGCGGTCCCAGCCGAGTGTGAGCTCGTGCTCCACGTCGTTGCGTCGCAGCAACGACACGTGCATCGAGTCGGTCAACCCGTGACGGGCCGCCACCGCCTCGACCACGTGCCGCATCCGCCCCTCGTCGAGCGGCCCGGACAACCCCACCGTCAGTCCGGCGCGGTGCCGGCCCTGCTCCGGCGAGGTCGCCGCGAGAAGAGCGAGCCGTTCCTGACGAGGCCGGGGATCGAGGGCCGCCGGCACTCCGGCCTGCTGTTCCCAGACCGAACCAGTGGTGGTCACGGCCGGGGCGCTCCGGGTCGCAGGACGTCGTAAGCACAGTTCAGGACCATGTCGAGGTCGGCGATGATGTCCTCCACCGGCTCGCAGCCGACACCGATGCGCACCATGTCGTCCGTGAGCAGCGCCTCGTTCGTGGCGTCCCAGGCGATTCCGGTGCGATGCCTGGTGTTGGAGGCGAAGTGCTCGTAGGTGGTCATGGCGCTGCCGTACGTGCAAGCCAGGTGCAATCCCGACCGCACGCGCAGCGAGTTGTGCCCCACCAGGCGTTCCGCGGTGTGTGCCACGTCCGGCGAGGCCGCGTGGAACACGACCTGCCCGCCCGCGAAACCGCACTGCTTCGCGTCGGCGACCCGGACCGCCGTGATGTCCGCGCGGGTGGCGAGATGAGTGGCGATCCGCTCCGCCTTGTCCGACAGGGCGGTCATCCGGTCCCGCAACGACACGGCCTGCGTCCAGATGGTCATGGCCGCGTCCGCGGACAGCATCACCAACCGGTCGACGACGGCGGCGAAGATCTTCGCCCGCAGCTCGTCGTCATCGGTCAGCACCATGCCGCCCAGCGCCATGCCCAGGCTCGCGTACTTGCTCAACGACAGGATCACCACGTCGGCGCCGAGCGGCATCAGGTCCTGCACGGGCTGCACCGACGAGTCCACCGCCAGCTTGGCCCCGAACCCGCGACCGATCTCCGCCAACCCGGCTACGTCAAGGCACTCCAGCCACCAGTTGCGCGGCGAGTCGCAGAACAACAGGTCCACGTTCCGTCCGGTCGCGGTGAGCTGCTCGCACGCTTCGGTCACCGCCCGCAGGTCGGCGAAGTCCACGGCCTGGATCGTCCACTCCAGACTGTCCCCCAGGGCCATCAACGCTCGCTCGACCTCGTAGTAGACGTAGCGGTCGTAGACGACGGTGCCACCCTTGGGCACGAGCCCCTGGAACGTGGCGACACAGGCCGAGGACCCGCTCGTCGTGGCCATCGCGTGTCGTGCCGGCGCACTGTCTCGGCGGATGAACTCGCACAGCGCGAGAACCGTCGGATTGCTGAACCGGGCGTACAGATGCCCCGGCGCCTGACCTGCCAGCGCCGCCGCCCGCCGGAGGGGATCGCTGAAGACGTGGGCCACGCCGGCGTGCCGGACCGGTTGGCGTGCGGGCAGCGTGAGCGTCGCCGTCGCCGAGTCCGTCACCAGTGGCTTCGCCTGCATGTCCCGCAACACCACGGGTTCACCCTTGGGGCCGGCCCAGCGGTCCGTGCCCCACTCGAAGTGCCACCACTCCTTGGCCAGCACCACGAACCCCGCGGCCTCCATCGCCGACCGCAGGACCTCCCGGTTGCGGGCCGCTTCCCGCTCCTGCTCGGTCTCCGGCGGGTTGTGCCGGTACCAGTCGGCGTGCGACCGCACCGAGAACTCGTCGAAACCCGTTCCCATGTAAGCGGGTTTGCCGTCGATGAGCAGGCTGACGTCCAGCGCGCCACCGGTGCCGTGAGGGTGGTAGCCGCCGGGCGGCGTGATGTACGCCGCTGCCAGCTCCCACGCCCGTTCGTAGTCGACGTCCTCGCTGACCATCAACTCGCGGGCGTACCTGTCGTAGATGGCGTGCTGCGTGCCCTGGGTCCGGTAGGCGTCCCAGATCAGCAGCTCGACCGGGCGGCCGATCTCCGCGTTCTCTCGCACCAGCTCCGCCGCGGTGAGCAGGTGCGGCAGCACTTCCTCGGCCACGAACGGGTGTCCCATTGCTCCGTCGAGGTCCTGCAGGTGGTAGATCAGCGCGGTCTTCACAGCGTCGACCGGCACGAGCGTTGTCATTGTCCCGTTCCTCGTCCGTGAGTTTCCGATTCGATCCGCCGCAGGGATCAGACACCCCGTTCGTCGCCCCACAGCAGGACGTGCAGGCGCGTGGTGAGATTCCAGCCACGCTCGACGACCTCGTCGGCCAGCGCGCCGAGGTGCTTGTCCAGCTCGGCTCCGCTCCGTCCCTGCGGCATGATCCACACCGGCGACAGCCCGAGTTCGGTCACGAGCGCCTCGACCTCGTGGAGGTCCTCGCTGTCGCGGCAGACGAACTTGAACGCGACATCCGGTGTGGCGGCGAGGTTCCGCAACGCCTCGGGCCGGATTCGCCTGCGCAGGGGATCCCCGGCGTGGGCCAGCTTCGGCGAGACGTTGAAGCGCACCCCGGCCGCGACCAGCGCGGGATCGGCCGCGTGGGTGCCGTTGGTCTCGATCTCCACCTGGACGCCGTGCGTGGTCAGGATCTCCACCAGCGGCACCAGCCGGGCCTGTTGACCCAGCGGTTCGCCGCCGGAGATGACGATCAGCTCGACGCCGAACGCCAGCAGCTCGTCGGCCACCGACCTGACCGTGCGGCGGTGCAGTTCCTCCTTGGGGTCGTACTTCACCCCGGTCTCGCCGATGCCCTGCCAGTCCCACGTGTACGGGGTGTCGCACCACGTGCAAGACAGGTTGCACCCGCCCAGTCGCAGGAACGCGCACCGGCGTCCCGTCGAGGGCCCCTCGCCCTGGACTGTGGGCCCGAAGATCTCGTTGACGACGAGTTCGGCGGCGCTCATGCGGCGTACTCCGTCGGATCCTTGACGCCGGCGTGCACGAACGCCCCACGGCGCTCAAGACACGACGCGCACACTCCACAGTGGATCTCCTGGCCGCGGAAGCAGGTCCACGTGCTCGCCCACGGCACGCCGAGCTCCTCACCCAGGGCGATCACCTCCGGTTTGTGCAACGCCACCAAGGGCGCCAGCAGCTCGACCTCCGGTTTGGCGATCGCGACCCGTTCCATGGCCTGGAACAGCCGCAGGAACTCCGGCGAGGTGTCCGAAGGCCCGACGTCGTCGGCCATCACCCCGAAAGCGACCGCGTCCGCTTCCTCGACCACCGCGACGGCGAACGCCAGAGACAGCAGAATCGCGTTGCGGTTGGGCACGAGGTTGGGGTTGCGACCGCTCGGCGGGCGGGCGGCGTCCGGTACGGCCACGGACGGATCGGTCAGCGACGATCCGCGCATCACGGACCGCGCCGACCTCAGGTCCACCTCCTCGTAGCCGGCCGACAACCGTTCCGCGGCGGCTTGGGCGAACTGGAGTTCCTTGTGGTGGCGCTGCCCGTAGTCGACGGACATGACGTGCAGCTGATGGCCTTGAGCGGCCAGGTGGTGTGCCGTCACCACGGAGTCGATACCGCCGGACACCACCGCGACGATCCTGCTCACACCGCCTCCAGCGACACGCCGAGCTTGCCCAGCACGTCCCGCCGGGACACCACCGGTGCGAGCCCGCGTCCGCCTCCGACCGGTGCGGCCAGCGGCTCGATCAGCGTCTCCGGATCGCTCTCGTAGAAGAACACCAGCGACAGCAGCTCCTCGTCCGGCGCCGTCGGGCTGGGACCGAGCACCCGGTGCGTCAGCGCCCGCCAGCGCCCGTCGGTCCACCGCTCCATCAGGTCGCCGAGGTTGACGATCAGCGAGTCCGGGCTGAAGGGCGGAGCGAACCAGCCGTCGGCCTCGTTCCACGCCTGGAGCCCGCCGACGCCCAGCTGCCGGCTCAGCACGGTGAACGTGCCGAGGTCGGTGTGCGGGCCGTTGCGCAGCTGACCGGCGGCGACCTGGCCGACCGCGTTCAACGACGGGTACCAGCTGGCGTTCTGCGTCCAGGTGGCCTCGGTGGCGCGAGAGGTGAAGAAGTCGACCGGCAGGCCCAGCGTTGCCGCGAGGATCTCGTTGATGCCGTGTGCGACCCGCAGCATGTGCGCGGTGTAGTCATCGGCGGCGGCTCGGAGCTCCGGCATCTCGGACGGCCAGCGGTTGGCCGGGTAGTAGTAGCGGTCCAGACCCGAGCTGTCGGCGTCACGCCCCGGGCCGATGTAGAACGACTCGTGCAGGTCCGGCGGGGCGTCGGTGGTGCCTTCGGCTTGGGGCACACCGACGCCACCGCCGGGGTGCATCTCGAGCCAGCCGCTGTCGTACGCCGCCTCGATGGCGTACTGGGCCTTGATCTCCTTGGGCAGCGCGAAGAACCGCCGCGCCGCCGCCCGGAAGCGATCGATCACCGCCCGCTCCACGCCGTGCCCGTCCAGCAGGAACATGCCGGTCGCGCGCAGTGCGGCGTCGAGTTCGGCCGCCACCGCGCCACGCCGGTCCGCGGAGGCCGACTGCCACTCCGCGAGATCCACAACGGGAACATCGGTCTGCACGTTCACTCTCCTCGCGTGAGTACGGCGTCGACGGACTTCCGGACGATGTCCAGTCCTTCGTCGATCTCGTGGTCGTTGATGGTCAGCGGTGGCAACAGCTTCACCACGTCGTCGGCGGCACCGGAGGTCTCCACCAGCAGGCCGCGGTCGAATGCCGCGGCGCACACCCGGCCGGCCGGCTCACCGATCCGGAGTCCGGCGGCCAGGCCACGTCCACGCACCTCGACGCCGGGGTGGGCCGCGGCGATCTCGGTCAGCGCCGCTGCCACTCGTTCTCCCTTGGCGCGCACGGACTTCTCCAGCGCGGCGTCGCTCCAGTACGTCCGCAGCGCTTCGGCGCCGGTGACGAACGACGGGCTCACCCCGCGGAAGGTGCCGTTGTGCTCGCCCGGCTGCCACACGTCCAGCTCCGGCCGCACCAGGGTGAGCGCCATCGGCAGGCCGTAGCCGCCGATCGACTTGGACAGGCAGATCATGTCCGGTACGACACCGGAGTCCTCGAAGCTGAAGAACGGCCCGGTCCGGCCGCACCCCATCTGCACGTCGTCGACGATCAACAGCACTCCGAACCGGCTGCACAGCAGGGAAAGCCGCTGCAACCAGCCATCGGACGCGGTGTGCAGACCGCCCTCGCCCTGCACCGTCTCGACGATCACCGCGGCGGGCCGGTCGAGCCCGCTGCCGGCGTCGGCGAGCAGGCCCTCCAGCAGTGCCACTCCGTCGCCCGACCGGTAGCCGTCGTACGGCATGGGCGTTGTGTGCACCAGCGGCACACCGGAGGCGGCGCGCTTGACGTTGTTGCCGCTGACCGCGAGCGCGCCGAGAGTCATGCCGTGGAAGGAGTTGGTGAAGCTGATCACCGCGTGCCGGCCGGTCACCTTGCGGGCCAGTTTGAGCGCGGCCTCGACGGCGTTGGCCCCTCCAGGCCCTGGGAACACGACCCTGTGGTCGAGCCCGCGTGGTCGCAGCACCAGCCGCTCGAACGTCTCCAGGAAATCGCGCTTGGCCACCGTGAACATGTCCAGCGCGTGCGTGACGCCGTCGCGGGACACGTAGTCCAGCAGGGCCTGCTTGAGCACGGGGTTGTTGTGCCCGTAGTTGAGTGCGCCCGCGCCGGCGAAGAAGTCGAGATAGGACGTGCCGTCCTCGGCGTGCAGCCGACTGCCCTCCGCCCGGTCGAACACCACCGGCCACAAGCGGCTGTAGCTGCGCACACGGGACTCCCGCGTGTCGAAGACGGTCACTCCGCGCCTCCCGTCCGCTCGGCGTTCTTCCGGGCGTGCAGCAGGAACCAGTGCCGGGCCAGGCGGATGCCGCTTTCGCTCCCTGCCCTCTGGACGTAGTCGCCAAAACGCTCGCGGTCGGCCACTGAGTCGTAGTCCTCGAAGATCGGCACCTGGCGCAGGAAGACGTCCAGGTCGGCCGACGTGTGGAAGAACTCCTCGTAGTGGAAGGTCTGCTCGCGCACGACCGTGAAACCGGCTTCCTCCAGGCTCTTCCGGGTCTCCAGCTCCACGGACGGGCCGCTCCAGCGGCCGAACAGCTGCCCGCGGCCGAAGACCTCCTTGAGCTCGCGCACGTCGTGGCCGCCGATGCCCAGGTGCACCAGTGAGCCGCCGGGCCGCAGGACGCGCCGGTACTCGTCCGGGAACACCGGCCCGCGCCGTGACGTGATCACGTCGAAGTAGTCGGCGCGGAAACCTGTCGAACCGGCGTCCCGCAGCTCGAAGTCCACAGTGGACAGATCGCCCTGGTGGAGTTTCGCCGACGCCAGCATCTCCTGCGACAGATCGATGCCGACCACGTGGCCGTACCTGGGGGCGAGCCGGAGCAGGTTGCGGCCGTCGGCGCACCCGACGTCGAGCAGGCGCGCGTCCGGACCGCTGAGCGCGGTCGCGATGGCGTCGAACGCGTCCTCGGGATCACCGTCCGGGAACACCTCGGTGCGGCGCGCGCCGCTGGAGTAGCCGCCGAACCGGTCGGCCACCTTCGAATAGAATTCCGGGTTCATCGCCATTCCACCTCGTTGGGGTCCCGGAGCAGGCGCGCTCCGAGAGTGAGGACGATCGCCGCCACACCGGCGGCCGGACCCAGCAGCACCGCTGTGGTCGCGCCGTGCGCATCGGCCGCGGTAGCGCCGAGAACGGTGCCGGCGGAGAAGCCGACCGCGGTCACGCTGACCGCCCAGCCCTGCACCGCGCCGTCCGCGCCGGGCGGCGTGAGCGCGTCGATCGTGGTGTAGAACCGGGCGAACGCGGTGCCGACCGCGACGCCCGCGACGGGGCTGACGAGCAGAGCGGCCGCCGGTGACGCGGTGGTCGCCGCCGCCAGCACGGCGGCACCGGCCGAGAAGACGCCGAGCAGGGTGCCCGTGCCGACCCGTGCCAGCGTCCGCGACGAGCCCAGAGCCAGCGCGCCGACGACGCTGCCCAGCGACAACCCGGCCAGCAACCAGCCGCTGTAGCCGGTCGCGTGCTGCTGCTGGGCGTAGATCGGCAGTGCCACCTCGATCGCGGAAAGCCCGGCGCAGTAGAGGAACTGCGCGCCGAACACCACCGCGAGCCCAGTTGTCCACCCACCTGCCCGCCGTTGCGGCCCGGCCGGTCGCGGCGGCAGACCGTCCTTGACCACCGGGAGCAGCAGGGCCACCGCGACCGACATCAGGACGCCGATCACCACGTAGGAGAACCCAGGCGGCGCGACTACGCTGAGCCACGCCGCCAGCAGCGGCGAGCTGACGAGCGTGACGTCCATCAGCGCCGACTCCAGCGCGGTGCCGGTCGGACGGTCGCGACCGCGATCCGCCGCCGCCCAGCGAGCCCGCAGCTGGATGCCGACCGGGGGCGTGCAGATCCCGACCACCACCGCCAGGCCGAACACCGCGGCGAGCGGAAGTTGCCGCACCGCCGCGAATCCCAGGCCCGCGACGCCGACGAGATAGCCCGTGACGCACACCGCGAGCACCAGACGTGCTCGCCGTGAGGTCGACAACCTCCCGCGCAGCGGACTCGTCACCGCGTTGGCGAACAGCACCACACCCACCGCGGTGCCGGCCGAGCCGTAGGAATACCGCGGCGACAGCAGCAACACGGTGCTGATCGGGAACATGTTGTAGGGGATCTTCGACAACACGCTCACCACCGCCAGCCGCCGAGCGGGCGCGCTCGACAGCACCTCCCGATACGGGGCGGCGAACCTCTTCGTGGCCGTCGGCATCAAGGCACCGGGTCGGGTTCGACGTCCAGCGACACCAGGGATCGGACGGTTTTCATGGTGGCCAGCACCGCGTCGGCGTCCGGCCCCGTGACGAACACGCTCAGCGGGATGTGCGAGCTGTCCGTGGTGACCCGGAGGTGGTCGCCGGGCCGGCAGTCCACCAGCACCCGGTCGATGCCAGGCATCCTGTCCAGGTGCTCGAGGCCGTGCACCGCGCGCAGCGTGCCGGGCCGGTCCTCGTTGTTGATGGCGAGCGACCCGAACACCGCCTTGAAGGCCGGCGGCTCGTCCATCAGCGCGGGCCGCCGGCCCAGGTAGCACTCCACCGAGTCGTGGAACGGCCGGATCACATCGCTGTGCCGGTCCCACATCTCGGTGAACGGCCCGCCGGGCAGGCGGGCCGCGACCTCGATCAGGTGCACCTCGCCGTCCTCGTCCAGCTTCACCTCGGTGTGGCTCGGCCCCAGCCGGATGCCGAACGCGTCCAAAGTGGACTGTACGAAGTCCGCGACCCGTTCGACCCTGGCGTCGGTGGGCGCGAGCTGGATCGTTTCCCAGACCGGGAAGTCGTAGTCGCGGTCGTCGGGCATCAGGTACTCCCAGACGTCGACCAACCGGTGTTCGCCGTCCACGCTGTAGAAGTTGACCGCGTACTCCGAGCCGCGCACGTACCGCTCCACCAGCCACTCGGTGATCGGCTCGCCGAACAGGTCGTGCGTGACCAGGTCGTCCAGCACGGGGAGGTCCGCCTCGGAGGACAGCACCACCACGCCCTGCGAGCAGGCGCCCATGGTGGGCTTGACGATCGCCGGGAAAGCGAGCTCGGCCACCGCCTGCCGCACCTGCTGTTCGTCGTGCGCCAACCGGAACTCGGGCACACGCAGGCCGGACTCGGCGGCACGCTCTCGCATGGCCGCCTTGTTGCGCCGAGCCCACGCGAACCGGGGGTTGTTGCCGGCCAGCCCCAGTCGGTCGGCGAGGTGATCTGCCAGGAACACGGCGCCCTCCGTCGCGGGCACCACCGCCCTGACGTCGAGCCCGCTGTCCGCGATCTGCCGCGCCACGGCGTCGATGTCCGCGCCGTACGTGGAGAAGTCGTCACCGGCTTCGTTGGCCGGCGTGCTCGCGCTGAACTCCGAGGTGTACAGCGAGGCGACGGCGAATCCCAGATCACCGGCGGCAGCCTTGTACTTCACTCCGCTGCGCACGGGATCGACGAGCAGGATCGCGGGTTTCCCCATGACGAGTTCTCCAAAGCGTGTGAACCAGTGGTGGTGTCAGGGACGGGCGAGCGAGAGGACTTCCCCGCGCAGCACGCTGTCGTCGCGGAAGACGCCGTGGAACGCGGTCGAGGTCATCAGGGCACTCGCCCTGATGCCGCGCATGGTCATGCACAGGTGCTCACCACGGGCGATCACCGCGACGTCCGGCGCCCCGGTGATGCGGGTGATGTCCGACGCGATGTCGGCCACCAGCCGTTCCTGCACCTGGAGCTTGTGCGCGTGCCGGTGCGCCACCCGAGCGAACTTCGACAGTCCGAGCAGCTCTCCGACCGGCCGGTAGGCGATGGTCACCGAGCAGTTGAAAGGCAACAGGTGGTGCTCGCACAGCGACCACACCTGGATGTCCGACACGATGACCAGCTGGCCGGTCGTCGTGGACTCGAACAGCGTCTCGACCACACCCGGTTCGTAGTCGATGAACTCCCGCCACCACCGGGCGAAGCGCTGCGGGGTGTCCCGCAGGCCGTCGCGGTCGGGATCCTCACCGATCTCCTTGAGCAGCTGCCGTGCCAGGTCGACCAGCGGGTCCTCGGTCAGCTCGGTCAGCTCGACCCGCTCACTGCTGTTGATCGTCATGTGCTGTTTCATCCACCTCGGTCAGGGGCGGTACTCGGCCCAGGTTTTCGGGGTCTCGGAGACCCGCACCGACGACAGTTCGGGGAAGTCGCCGCGCCAGCGGAAGAACAGCCACCTCGCCAGGTTCTCCGCGGTCGGGTTCTCTTCGACGACGTCGTTGAGATGGCGGTGGTCCACCGTCTCGTCGATCCACTTCTTGAACGAGGAGAGGTCGCCGTAGTCCCGCACGAACCCCACCTCTCCGAGGAGCTCGTCGATCGCGCTCAGTTCGAGCTCGACGACGTAGTTGTGGCCGTGCAGGCGGGCGCACTGATGCCCCGCGGGCAGGCCGGACAGCTGATGGCTGGCCGAGAACTCGAACTTCTTCGTGATTCGAAAAGTCATGACTCCGCGATCAGGCCTTCCCGGTCGAGTCGATCTGCAGAACCTCGGATGGGCACCCGGCTGCCGAAGACGCTCTGAGCACGCCCCCGACAGCCGGGCATGTGCTTTCCGAGTTACCAGCCCGGCGTCTGGCAGTTCTGGAAGCAAGCCACGTTGACGGACGTCGCGGAGACGGCCACGGCACTGCCCGCGACGGGGCCGGCCAGGATGGCCAGGGCTGCGGAGACGACTGCGATGATGCGAGAGATGCGCATAACGGCACTCCTTTTCTCGGTTACTTCGATTCTTTGCCGCTTGGACGCGCGGCGGCGTCGCGCACCGATTGCGGGTGTGCGCTGCATAGAGGGAATCAGGCTACTGTTTAACGTTCAAGCGGCAAGGTATCAGGCGACTGTTGAATGTTCAAGTGTTGCCATTGGTTGCGCTGGCGCCGAGGATCACGCTGAGCCCGAACGCCGCGACCGGTGCGCGTCGGACCAGTGCTGACGCCTTGCTCATGGAGGTGCTGTCTCCTCGAACGCGGAACGGGAGTGCGGCCACTCGAGTCATTCATGGTGTGAGTGCGCAGGTCAACGAAGGTGGTGGCGTTGTTCGGGTGATTGTTCGGGTGCGGCTCGTATGGCGTCTCAGTTGCTGGGTGAATGTGTGCCGTACATGCGCGAGTCGTTGACGTGCGGCTCTTCATGGCTGCAAAACAGGTTGTAAACAGGTTCTTCACAAGTTCGGACGAGTGGAGGACCGGCGCTGTTCCCGGTCTCTCGGCCGGTCCGTTCCGGCTTCGTCGCAGAAACCACTCGGCGGGCGGGGAAGTCGTTGTGGCACAACGACTTCCTGTAGCGGTCGCGAATCTCGGCGCACGCTGCCCGGACACCGCGTCGCCGAGCGCATCGGTCAGTTGACTTAGAGAGAGCGTTGTCCCGCTGCGAAGAGAGATGCCCGTCGTTGTCCGGAAGCGGCGGCGGATCAATTCAGTCCACAGTGGTCTTACTCAGGAGGAACGGATAGCGCATGTTGTTGTCGCCAGATGCTCTGGTCACGTCAAGGCCCTCGCTGCTGGTCGGCAGGGATGAGGTGATGTCGGTGTGCCGGGACGCGCTCGACGCCGCGCGGTCCGGGACGGGCGGCGTGGTCGTCGTTCGCGGCGGTGTGGGTGTCGGCAAGAGCTCCGCGTTGCGCGAGTTCGGCAGGGAGGCAGAGGCGACCGGGACGGTGACCGTGTTGAGCGCGGTCGGGACCTACGGTGAGCAGGGACGCGACCTCGGTCTTGTCGAGAGGTTGTTCCCGGAGCTGGGCAGGGCGTCGCTCACGCCCGCGTCCGCGGTCCGGGAGTGCCGTGATGGCGAGGATCCCGTCGTGCTCGTCGTCGACGAGCTCCAGTGGGCTGATCGTCACTCCTTGCAGTGGTTGTCGGTGCTCGCGGAACAGGCCGCCCAGCTGCCCGTCCTCCTGGTCGTCGCGGTGTGCGACGGCGCGCCGGGATCGAGTGGCAACGAGGTCGAGGACGTTCTCTACGCCGCGGCACATCACGTGAGGCTCGGCGGGCTCGACCGCTCCGGGGTGCGGGTGATGCTGGAACGGTTGCGGGATGAGCGGCCGTCCGAGTCGACCGTGACGGAATGCCTGCGCACCACCGGAGGTGTTCCGTTGCTGGTGACGGCGTTCGCCAACGTGGACACGGGCAGCGTCGCGCTGTCGACTCGGGTGCGGCTGCGTCGGATGGGCTCCGCGGCGGAGGAGATCTTCGCCTGCGTCGCGGTGTTCGGCACCGTGTCGGCGGACGCGGTGGCGCGGTTCTGCGGTCGTTCCAGCACCGAGGTCATCGCTCTGTGCGCGACGTTGCAGGCGGCGGGACTGATCGAGTGCGTGGAAACCGAGATCTCGGTCGCGCACCCTCTCGTGCGGCAGGCGGTGCTGGGGGAGTGCCCGCCCGCCGAACTGCGGGCGCTGCAAGGAAGAGCCGCGAGGTTCCGGCACACCGAGGGCGCCCGGCCCGCCGACGTCGCCCAGCACCTGCTGCAGGGTGAAACCGGCACCGAGAGCTGGGCGGCGGAGGTGCTGCGCGCCGCCGCGGAGAACGCGATGACGGCAGGCGATCCGGATCTGGCCGTGCGGTTGCTGCGCCGTGCACTGGCCGAGTCCCGGCACGATCGAGACCAGGAGCTGACCGTGCGGCTGCGCCTCGCCGAGGCCCTCGCGCGCACCGATGTCGTCGAGGCGTCGAGAACACTGGTCGCCGCGGTGAGGTCCGCGCCGCCGGCGACAGCGGTGGTGGATCTCGGCCTGTTCGATGTGATGCTGCTGGACGGGCGCGGGGATCAGGCGGCGATGGTCGCGGCAGCCGCAGACAAGAGCAACGGCGCCGCGGCGCGGGTGCTGGCCCGCACGTCGTGGCGGCACGAGGACCTGCCGGAGCCGCTGCTCGCCACCGAGGACGCGCTGATCTCCGCGCTCGGCGCGATGAACCACGCGATGGCGGGGAGGTCACAGGCCGCGGTGCTGGAGGTCGCGGCCGAACTCTCCGACCGCCCGCCGATCGACACCGACGTGATGCTGGCGCGGATCATCTCCACCGACCTGTTCCTCTTCGCGGGTGGGCTCGCCAGCGCGTTGGACACCTGCGATCCCGTCGTCGCCCTCGCTGAATCCCTGCGGCACCGGCCCGTGCTGGCCTGTGCGCTGGCCGTGCGCGCGCATGTCCGGCAGCGCAAGGGGGAACTCGTCGCGGCCGCGTTGGACGCGGAACGTGCGCTCGACGAGGCGATCGCGTGCGGCTTGGACCAGACGGGCACAGCGGTCCGGTCGATGCTCGCCCGGCTCGTCGACATCTCCCTGGACATGGGTGACACCGGTGGTGCCGCCGACCTCCTCAGGGCGAGTCAGCCCATCGACACCGACATCGGCGAGCCCGGAAGTGAGGCGCTCCTCTTCGCACGGGGGCGGTTGCGCGCCACCACCGGCGACTTCCACCGAGCTCGTGCCGATCTGATGCGGTGCGGCGACCTGGTGGTGTCCAAGGGGATTCGCAATCCGGCAGGGGTGCCCTGGCAGGGCAGGCTCGCCGTGGTGCTGGCAGCGGTCGGAGCCGGACGGTCCGCGCTGGACCTCGCCACCACCGAGATCGAGGCGGCACGACGGTGGGGAGCCCCCGCGACGATCGCGCGGGCGTTGCTCACCGGCACGGCGGTGATGACCGGTGATGCCATGACGATGCTCGACGAGGCAGCCGAGCTGCTCACCGGATCCGAGGACGTGTTCCTGCTCAGCAAGGTCCTTCTGCGCAGAGGTCGGCTGCTGTCGCACGACGGTGACGTGGCGGCCGCCAGGACCGAGTTGCGGCGGGCGCACGAGATCGCGGCCGGCCTGGAGTGCGATCACCTGCTCAGGCGCATCCGCGCCGAGATCGCCGCGGCGGGCGGCCGGCCTCCGAAACCCAGCATGGCGGGCGTCGGCAGCCTGACCGGAGCGGAGAGTCGCGTCGCCCGGCTCGCCGCGCGAGGGCACAAGAACCGGGAGATCGCCCGTGCGCTCTTCGTGCAGGAACGCACCGTCGAAGTGCACCTCACGAGGACCTATCGGAAGCTCGGCATCGAGAGCAGGGCTCAACTCGCCGGCCTGTTCGGCCAGGAGGGAGTGCCTGGCCCGTGACGCGACTGGAACCGCGGGTGGTCAGTCGTCGCTCACGAACTCGTGGAGCTGATGCCGCCCGCGGACACCGAGCTTCGCGTAGGCCTGGTGCAGATGCGATCCCACGGTGCGGGGCGAGAGGTACATGCGTTCCGCGATCTCGCGGTTGCGCAGCCCCTGAGCGGCGTGCCGGACGATCTCGCGCTGCTGGGCCGTGAGCGCGGCCAGCGGTGACTCGGCCTGCTGACCGCCGCCGACACCGGTGGCGCGCAGCTCGCGGCGGGTGATGTCGGTCAGCGCCGGCACGCCGAGGCGCCCGAACGTGTCCAGTGCCATGACGAGCAACGACCGGGCATCGACCGACCGTCGCTGCCGGCGCAGCCATTGCGCGTGGTGCAGCTGGGACATGGCGTGGTGCAGGGGCCATCTGGGTGCGGACGGATGGGTCGTCGCGACGCGGTAGTGCTCCTCGACGTCCTCGGCGTCGCCCAGCAGCGCTTCCGCGTGGTGCAGGGTGATGATCATGCGCTCGGTGAGGTGCGTGTGGGCGCGCACGGTGCGGACGATCGGCAGGACTTCCTGAGCACGGCCGGTCAAAGCCGCCGCGAGGGCGAGTTCGGTGAGCGACCGCGTCGAGAGCTGAGGATGCAGGGGCAGGCCGTCAGCGGTGAACAACGACCGCAACTGCCGATATGCGCCGTCGTTGTCGCCGTGCATCAGCGCGACCATGCCCGCGGCGCGCAGGACTCTGGCGTGCGTGGCCCCGTTCTCGCAGTGGTCCAGCGGCATCTCCCCAGGGCTCGTCACAGGTTCACCGCGCAGGGCGCGCAGCTCGTCCTGCAACGCCCTCGTGTCCACGGCGAGGTGCTGGTGCCTGCGGACCAGCGCGACGGAACGAAGCCTGCCCAGCAGTCGATCGGCCTGGTCCCAGTGCCCGGTGGCGATCAACGACGCCGCCACCAGAGGAAGGAAAGCGAGATCGATGCCTCGTACCTGCTGGGCTTCCAGCGCGGTGAGCACCGGGCGCACGGCGGCGACGCACTGTTCCGGTTCGTCGGCCAGAAACGCCACCACACCAAGACATTTCTGGCGGATGACATCGGCGAGCCCGTCCAGCGCACGGTGCACCGCGGCGCCCTCGGCACGGATCAGGTGCAAGGCGTGCGCCGGTTCCTCCACCGCCCTGACGAACTCCCTCACCGCCGGCCGGACATCCGGTGGCAGCAGGTCCGACGGAGTGCCGTCGTCGTCACCGAGATCCTCGATCGAGGAGCGCACTGCCCGCTGATGTTCCGGCAGGCCCGACTGGAACGCGATCGACGCCTGCAGTGAGATCAGCGTGAGTGCGGTGCCCTGACCAACCGGCCTGGTGAAGCGCAACGTGTTGTGTGCCAGCGAGAACGCCTCGCGCTGGGCACCGTCGAGCATCATCGCGTGCGCCGCGCCGACCGCGGCGGCCGCCCGCACTTGCGGATCGGTGCCGAAACCGACGAGCTTCGTGTGGAGGTCCAGCAACCACGCGGAGTCGCCGACGTAGTTCGCGGCGTGCAGGGCCTTCGCGTAGCGACCGGTTCGCTGGTCATCGGCCGGTGTGTGCTCGGCGGACCGTTCGAACGCCCGTGCCGCAGCTTCGAAAGCCCCGCGTCGCAGCGCGGCCTCGGCGGCCTGCTCCAGCGTCCCCGCGACCGATTCGTCCGCCAGCACGGTGCCTTCGGCGAGGTGCCACGCCCGCCACTCCGGTGGTGACACGTCGGCCAGATCGCGATGTGCACGGGCACGCCGGCTCGCGGGTGCGCACTCGTAGACGGTGTGCTGGATCAGCGGGTGGTGGAAGACGACGTGACCGCGGGCGATGGTGACCAGGTCGGCCTTCTCGGCGGGTTCCCAGCCGGACAGGTCGTTGCTCGCGCCGCTGGCCCGCATCACCGCTCTGAGGTCGCCGTCGTGGTGCGCGGCGGCGTAGAGCAGCAGCCGGGCCGTCTGCACCGGCATCGCGCGGACCCGGTGGGCGAAGAGCTCACGGGTGCGGTGGCTCATCGTGCCCTCGGGCGAGAAGGCGCGGCTGAGCTCGATCAGCGCCAACGGGTTGCCCTTGGCCCGCCGCAGCACGTCGAGCCGTGCGGACCCGGTCACCGGCCACGGCAACGCGTCGACGAGCTGCGCGGCGTCAGGCGGGTCGAGCGGGTCGAGTTCGACGATCTTCGTGGTAGCGGTCGCCCATCTCGGCCGGGTGAACCCCTGCTTGGTCACCACCATCGCGACGGCCGGCGTGTCCAGCCCGCGCAGCACGAGGGACAGCAGGTCGTGCGAGGCGCCGTCCGCCAGGTGGATGTCGTCGACGAGCACGATGGTGGGGCCGGCGCCGGCGGAGATCGTCGTCAGCAGTTCGACCACCGCGGTGCACAGCACCAGGTGGTTCGGCGTGTCGTCCTCGGCGGCGATGCCGACGGCGAGACGCAGTTCCCGGCTCAGGTGTGGTGGCAGCTTGGCGATTTCGGGCATCACCGGGCCGAGCAGCTGCCGCAGCAACCAGAAGGGGCGCGCGGCCTCGTCCTGGCAGGCGCGGGCGGCGAGCACCCGCCACCCCGCCCGCGCCGCCGCGTGCGCGGTGGCGTCGACCAACGAGGTCTTTCCCGAGCCCGTCTCACCGAGTACGACAGCTGTCCGCGGTCCGGCGACCCCGGCGGTGACCAGGTCCGTGAGAGCGCTCACCTGGGCGTCACGCCCGGTCAGTCGATGCTCTGGTGTCATGGTGTGCTCGGCCGTCCTGGAGGTGAGGTAAGCGCTTTCCGGCTGCCGTGCAAGGCGTTCGGTGTCTTCGCTTTGCTTTCGTATTCGATCGAAACTGCTGCTGAAAAGAAGCAAATAAGAAGCATCCAAACATGTCAAGGCGACCGGGCGGGACTGTGACAAGGCCGATGTGCCTGCGCGTCTGACCGGGTGCGACCGGGTGCGGTCGCCCGCCGGCCGTCGCCTGCTAACGTCGTTGTGTGCCCGCTGAGCAGCCCGTTTTCGCCGAGGAACGGCAACAGAAGATCCTCGCGATGGTCAACGCGCAGGGGCGGGTCCGGATCGCTGAACTGGTGACGGTGCTCAAGGTGTCGGAACCCACGATCCGCAAGGACCTGAGCTCGCTGGAGGAGAGCAGGCTCGTGCGCCGCACGCACGGCGGCGCCATTGCGGTGCACACCCAGTTCGAGCGCACGATCGCCGCGCGCAGCGATCTGCACGGCGCGGCCAAGGACCTGATCGCGAAGGCGTGCCTGGCGGAGATCGTGGCCGGTGACTCGATCTTCCTCGACAGCGGCACGACCGTGCAGCGCATTGCCGAGATGCTGGACCAGGTGCACGTCAACGTCCTGACGAACGCGCTGGGTGTCGCCGCGACGCTGGCGGACCGGCCGATGGTCAGGCACACGCTGGTCGGGGGATCGGTGAGGTCGCTCGGCGGCACCCTGGTCGGCCCGGTGGCGATCGAGACGCTCGGCCGCTTCACCGTGAACACCGCGTTCATCAGCGCGAGCGGGTTCTCCAAGGACGGAGTGTCCGTTGCCGACGTGGCCGAGGCCCAGGTCAAGCAGACGGTGATCGAGCGGGCGCGGCGGGTCGTGCTGGCCATGGACAGCAGCAAGTTCGGTGTGCAGGACTTCGTCGCGGTCTGCCCGCTCGACCGGATCGACGTCGTGATCACCGAGGCCGCGTGCGACGACGTCATGGCGATCTGCGCCGAGCACGGGGTTCGTCTGCTGATCGTCTGAGCCGGTGCGGCAGGCGCAGGCCGTTGCCGGTCCAGCGGATCCCCCGCAGGTCGCGCACCGCTACGGCGGCGGGCGCCCGAAGGCCGACGCCGACCACCTCTGCCGGGCGTGCGGCGAGTCCCGCGGCCACTCCGACCGGACTGTCCTCGAAGATCACGCACTCGCTGACCGGTAGCCCGAGCCCGGTGGCGCCGCGGAGGTAGCCCTCGGGATCGGGCTTGCCGCGCGTCACGTCGTCGCCGGTGATGGTGACCGGCGGAGGTGGCAGTCCGGCGGCGGCGAACCGGGCCGCCAGCAGACCGGGGGACGCGGACGTCACCACACCCCAGTTCGCGGCCAGAGACGAGAGCAGATCACGGGCACCGGGGACGGGCGAGGTGCTGATGGCGTCGCAGATCTTGATGGTGTTGATGCGGCGCAATGCCGGCCCGTGCAGGACCAACGGCAGATGAAGTCGTACGGTCTCCGCCGATCGACGGCCGTGCACGCCCTGGAGAACGACGTCGGGGTCGAGTCCGTACTCCGTCGCCCACTGCCTCCACGCCGTCTCTCCAGCTGCTGTGGAGTCGACGAGGACACCGTCGACGTCGAACAGCACGCCCCGGCAGCTCAGCTTCACGATGCGATCACGGCCTTGTCGGTTCGCGGCGAACGATTTCGTAACGCGAGTGCCCGCTGTGCCAGGGCACAGCGGGCACTCGTGACGTCACCGCGGGGGTGACGTCGCCCTGATCGGCGGGTGGACGTCGCGCAGCCGCTGCCATGATCGCGCGTCGCCCACCGCCTCCACCTCGGGCCGGTGGTTCGGTCACATCAGCGTGCAGGGGTTGCGAAAGGCCGGGTACTCCTGGCTTCTCGCGGGCACGACCTGCTCGGTGACGATCTCGGAGGACCGCAGCCGGTCCGCGACGCCCTGGTCGACCACGGCGTGGTGCGTCGACTGGACGGAAAGCGGTGTCCCGGCCAAGGGGTGCGACCTGCTGGGCATGCGGAACCTCCTCGGAGAGAACGGACTTCGGTCGCTTCAGTCAGTCACGACCCGAGTGCACGGGTCAACGGATCCGGCGGCATTGTTCGGTTCATTGTTCGGGTGCGACTCGGTTGGTGTCTCGAGTTGCGGTGCAAATGTGTGCCGTCACGCCGTGCCCTGATCGTTGACGAGCTTTTTCGGAAGTGTTTGCCTGTGTGCTGTCACCTCGCCGGACGGCCGGATGTGCTCGATTCCGCTGATCCGCGCGGTTTTTCCCCGCTTCCGCTCTCGCGACCACATCCGCCTACTGCGCCGAGGAGGCGTTCGATGACGACGACCGTCGGTGTCCATGTTCTGGCGCGGTTCCACGACGGATGGCGCATGTGCGTGGCCGCCTCGTCATCGGCAGTGGTGACGGGTGCGGTGCAGCAGTGGGAGACCCCGACGTCGGCCGCGCTGCGGCACGTGGTCGCCAAGACCGGCTACGAGGGCAGACTGGTGGCCGCGCTCAGCCCGGACGGACGTTTACTTCCTTTATCAGAGAAGGCAGACCTGTTCGTCGCTGTGGTCGACCGTGCCTATCTGCAGACCGTGCGGGTCGAGTCCGTCAGCTGGCTGCGCCTGCCGGAGGCGGAGGGTGCGAACCCTCTCGCCGCGCTGTTGTTCGGCCAGATCGACGACGTCGTGGCGCGCCCACCCGTTGAACGCGACGAGGACCTCCGGCGGGAGTTGCTGCACCGGTACGCGAAGGACGAGGAGTCGCGCTTCGCCTGGTGGGTGGACAGGTCCGAGGCGAACCGGCAGCGGGTGAGGCAGGTGGACCGGGAGAACACCCCGTGGCTGAAGGAGATCGTTCGGCAGCGGGGATGGCCGGGCATCGCTCTCGTCGGCGCCGAGGCCGCCGAAGCGGCCTGGAGCCTGATCCTGCACGCCGACCTCGACCGGGCGTTCCAGCTCGACTGCGTGGACCTGCTCGCGGTGGAGGTCACCGGAGGTGCGGCGCCCGCGAAACACCTGGCGCATCTGGAGGATCGAGTGCGCGTGCACACCGGCCGGCCGCAGATCTTCGCCACGCTCGTCTGGACCGACGACGAAGGTCGCGCCATCGCTTATTCCACTGTGGACACGGATACCGTGCGGCAGCGCCGAGCCGACTGGGGCCTCGCGGATCTGCCCCTCGCCGAGTTCGAGCAGGCACCTGAACTGAGCTGAGTGCCGGGCGTGGCGTCCGCGGTCGTGGTGGGAGATCTAGCTCCTCGCCACCGACCTCGGAGACTGGCGAGTCGGGCGCTCGGGAAGTGGCCGCGACGGTCATCGGTGAGCTTACGCGTGCATCGAAAGCGCGCGGGAAGCTGCGAACGGGCAACAGCAGGGTGGCCGACCTGGCTGCCAGGGTCAGCTGACCGGCCTGTCCCTACCCGGCCAACAACGCCGGAAGCTCGTTGGGCGAGTCGATCACCCGGCCCGCATCCCTGTCAACGAGCGGATCGTCAGCCCAGAGATGGCCCCAGGAGCCATCACGGATCAACGCTGTCCGAAGCCCGGCGGCTTTCGCCGCGACGCTGCGGATAACCGCGTGAGAGCCAGGAAGGGTGGCAGGTCGTGCTCAGACGACCCGCCGTTGATCGTCGATCACGGTGTTTCCGCAGTTCAGAGTTGTGTGGCAGTAGGTATCCAGGATTGACCCTGTTTGATGAACCTCGCTCGTGCACGCCTGTGGTCGAAGCCGGACCGCTCCGCCGGACCTCGGCTCGATCGAGGGCGCGATCGATCTCGTGATCAACGGTGTGGTCGTCGTCGACCAGGTTGCCCTGTGTGCTGTGCTGATCACGGTTGGTGGCGTGTGCGGGTGCCTTGTGGGCGAGCTGGATCACACTCTTTTGCTGCCCTTTGAACTTTCAATTGATCGTCCTGAGGGCTGGATTCGAAGAGTTCGCTGATCGCAGCAGTGGAGAGAGCCTGAATTGGGTGGGCGGGCCGGCTTCGCGCTTGCGGGAGGGCTCGGAGGTGTCAGCGGTGTGTCAGCGGGCCTGGTGAGGATCGCCGGCATGGATATCTCCGCCGCCTTCGCGCGTCTGCGAGACGATGCTCGCAACTGGACTTTGGCCGGAATGTCGTTGGTGTTCCTGGTCAATCTGCTGATCATGTGGAACACGGAGACCGTTCCCGCGGTCGAGGCCGCACTGCCCGATGTGGACCCTGGTGTGCCTGTCGTGTCGGCGGGTCTGGTGATGCTGTTGCTGGTGCGGACGAGCGTGTGGGGTCAGCGCGCTTGAGCGGACCAAAGAAATGCATCAATAGGGAATGGAATTGCAGGGGAGGTGGCCGATGACGGTCGACCACAGCATTTCCAACAGGTCGCTCGTTCCGCACACGTCTGGTCGGCGCGCGCCGTTGTTGACGATTCCGGCGTTCGCGGACCTCAAGTACCGGTTGCTGGGGCCGGTTGCGGTGGTCGGGGCTGATGGGCCTGCTCGGCTTGGTGGGCCCAAGCAGCGGACTGTGCTGGCGGCGTTGTTGCTCAACGCCAATCAGGTCGTGTCCGAGGACCAGCTCATCGACCTGTTGTGGGAGGACCGGCCGCCTGCCAGTGCTCGGGGGCAGCTGCAGGTTCGGGTTTGGGAGCTGCGGAAGTTGCTCGGCCGTGAGGTGATCGTGCGGCGCGAGCCCGGGTACCTGATCGAGGTCGGGGCCGGTGAGTTGGACGTCGAGGTCTTCGGCGAGATCACCAAGGATGCTCGGCGGCTCATCGGGTGTGGCGAGCCGCGCCTTGGCGTCGACCGGCTGCGTGCTGTGCTCGAGTTGTGGCAGGGGCCGCCGTTGGGTGGCGTTACCGAGATGCTCGTTCGTCGCAGCGGTCAGGTGCTCGCGGAGCAGAGGGTGGCGGCGCTCGAGACGTTGTTCGACGCCGAGCTTGCGATCGGGCGGCACGCGCACGTGGTGCAGGAGCTGCGTCGGTACGTCAACGAGTACCCCTTCGGGGAACGGCTGCAGGAACAGCTGATGCTGGCGTTGCAGCGGTCTGGGCGGACGCCGGAGGCGTTGGAGGTCTACCACGAGACGCGCGAGCGTCTTGACGCCGAGCTCGGAGTCGAGCCTGGGAAGCGGCTGCGTGCCATGCACGTGCAGGTGCTGCAGGGTGATGGCGACGAGCCCGAGGCCGTTGCCCCACAGGCGGTCGAGGTCGTCGCACCGCCGCCGCCCGCGGAGCTGCCCCGGGACGTGCGCGGGTTTGCCGGGCGGGCCGAGCAGCTGGCGCGGCTGGATCGGCAGCTCGCTTCCTGGGAGGCTGACCGCACGTCGGACGTGTGGGTGGTGCACGGCATTCCCGGTGTCGGCAAGACCGCGTTGGCGCTGCACTGGGCTCATCGCGTGCGGGAGCAGTTTCCTGACGGGCAGCTGTACGTGAACCTGCGCGGGTTCGACGCCGACCGCGAGCCCATGGAGCCGACGGTGGCGCTGGCTCAGCTGTTGCGCGCGCTCGGTGTCGACCCGCAACGGGTGCCGGAGGAGGTCGACGCGCAGGCCGGGCTCTACCGGTCGCTGCTCGCGGATCGCCGGGTGTTGCTGGTGCTCGACAACGCGCGGAACGCCGAGCAGGTGCTGCCGTTGCTGCCGCCCACGGGAACTGTGCTGGTCACCAGCCGGAATCGGCTCGGGCGGCTGGTCGCCGAGCTCGGTGCGTTCTCGCTCGGTCTGGGGCCGCTCACCGACGAGGACTCGCGGGCCCTGCTCGGAGGGCTGCTCGGGCAGAGGCGGATGGCCGCCGAGGCTGAGGCCGCCGGCGAGCTCGCGCGGTTGTGCGGGCATCTGCCGCTGGCGATGCGCATCGCCGCCGCGAACATCGCGACGAGCCCGGACAGCACGGTCGCGGCGATGACCGCGGGACTGGCCAAGGGCGACCGGCTCAACGAGCTGATCCTCGACGACGCCGAGGAGAGCGCGGTGACGCGGGCGTTCGCGGTCTCCTACGAGGCGCTCGCGCCGGAGCTGCGGCGGCTGTTCCGGTTGCTGGGGCTGGCCCCCTGTCCCGACTTCACCGCCTCCGGTGCCGCGGCACTCACCGGTGACCCGGTCGACGTCGTGGCGCGTCAGCTGCGTCAGCTCGCCGCCGCGCACCTGGTCGAGCAGCACGTGATCGGTCGTTACCGGCTGCACGACCTGTTGCGGGCCTATGCGCTTCGGCAGGCCTTAGCGGACGAGCCGGCCCAGTCGCGGGCCCAGGCCTGGCAGCGGTTCATCGCGCGGTACCTCTCCGGTGCCGACGCGGCCGAGCGCATGTTCGGCCGCAAGCACGAGACCCGGCTGCCGCGCGAACCCGTTGTGGTGCTGGACAACCCGATCTCCTTTGCGGACTCGGCCGAGGCCGCGGCCTGGCTCGACGCCGAACACGAGAACCTGTCCGCCGTCGTCACGCAGGCCGTGACGGAAGGGCCGTTCCCCGTCGCCTGGTACCTCGCGGACGCCGTGCGCGCGCTGTTCTACCACCGCGGCCGGCGGGTGCAATGGGTCGAACTCGCGACCGCGGTCCTGGCCGCCGCGCGCCGGCACCACGTCCCCGCGGTGGAAGCGGTCACGGCGCAGAGCATCGGGCTGGCGTTCGTCCACAGGGAACGCCACGAGCAGGCGATCGAGTGGATGACCGAGGCACTGCGCGTGTTCGAGAAGGTCGACTGGCCGGAGGGCAAGGCTTCCGCGCTCAACGCGTCGGCGATCGCGTTGCGCGTGGCGTGCCGGTTCGACCGGGCGGCCGAGCAGTTCGAGGGTGCGCTGGCGCTGCAACGGTCGTCCGGCCACCGGCTGGGGCAGATGATCGCGCTCAACAACCTCGCCTCGGTGCACCGGCAGCGGAGCGCGCTCGACGCGGCGCGTGCCTGCCTGGACGAGGCACTGGAGCTCGCGGCCGCCGAGCACTACCAGCTCGGCACGGCCGCGGTGCTCGTCGGGATCGGGCTCGTGCAACGGTTGCAGGACGATCTGCCCGGCGCGCGGCGGTCGCTGACCAAGGCGTTCGAGCAGCACTTGGCGCTGTCCCATCCGTACGGCCAAGCTTCGGCGTTGTGCGGGCTGAGCCTCGTGTCGAACGATCTCGGCGACTTCGCACAGGGTCGCGCACAGGCGTTGCGGGGACTGGAGATCGCCCGCCACGAGCAGAACCGCGAGACCGAGGTCGGGGCGCTCAACGCACTGGCCGCCGCCGAGGCGGCACTCGGCGAGACGGAGTCGGCGGTGCGCCACCAGCAGGAGGCCGTCGAGGTGGCACGGGACTGGGGTTCGCCCTGGCACGTGGCGGAAGCGCTCTCCGGGATGGCGGCCGTTCTCGGCACCCGCGGTGACCACGACGAGGTGCTGCTGGTCGGCGCCGAAGCGTTGCGGCTGGCGCGGAACGACAGGTTGCGGCAGATCGAGGTGCACTGCCTGCTGGCACTGGCGCGGGCGCAGGCGGGTCTGGGCGACCGGGGCGTCGCACACGGTCTGTGCGCGGAGGGACTGACTCTCGCGGAGGGTCTGCCGGCGCTCGAACGCCGTGCCCGGGAGGCGCTCGCGGAGTTCTGAGGTCGCGGGAAACGGGGCGGTTCGGGCACGTTCCGGACCGCCCCGTTTCCGCTGTCCAGCTCGTCACGGAAAGCAGCGCTTCCGTTGCGATGAGTCACTTTCAGGTGCGGGGAAGTCGGTGGAAGCGAGCGGCAAGCCGTCCTTCCTAGCTTTTCGGAGGTACCGAGGGCACAACGGCGAGGAGGGCTCATGCCGCAGGGAATCGCGATCATCGGCCTGTCCTGCCGACTGCCCTCGGCGGAGGACCCGGCCGGCTTCTGGGCCTTGCTGCGCGACGGTCGTCGCGCGATCGGCGAGCCGCCCACCGGCCGGGCCACCGCTCCCGGTGCGCCACCCGCCGGCTATCTCGATCGGGTCGCCGACTTCGACCCGGCGTTCTTCGGCATCTCGCCGCGAGAGGCCGCCGCGATCGACCCGCAGCAGCGGCTGATGCTCGAACTCGCCTGGGAGGCCGTGGAGAACGCAGGGATCAGGCCGGGCGCGCGGACCGGTGTCTTCGTCGGCGCGGCGTCCGACGACTACGCCACTCTGCTCGACCGCGCGGGTGCGGGCGCGGTCACGCAGCACTCCATGGCCGGTGTCCGGCGTGGTCTGATCGCGAACCGCGTCTCCTACGCATTGGGGCTGCGCGGGCCGAGTTTTGTCGTCGATTCCGGGCAGTCCTCGTCGCTGGTCGCCGTGCACCAGGCCGTGGAAAGCCTGCTGCGGGGGGAGTGCGCGGTCGCCGTCGCCGGTGGTGTGCACCTCAACCTCGTGCCGGAGGGCGCGGTCCTGGCCGAACGCTTCGGCGGTCTGTCGCCGGACGGGATCGCTCGCGTCTTCGACCTGCACGCCAACGGATTCGTGCGCGGTGAGGGCGGCGCGGCCGTCGTCCTCAAGCCCCTCGGCCAGGCGCTCGCCGACGGTGATCTCGTGCACGCGGTGATCGCGGGCAGCGCGGTGAGCAACGACGGTGGCGGGGCCGGACTCACCGCTCCGGACGCCGACGCCCAGGCTGAAGTGCTGCGGCTGGCGCATGACCGCGCCGGGATCGTGTCGCGGGAGGTCCAGTACGTCGAGCTGCACGGGACCGGCACCAAGGCCGGTGACCCGGTCGAGGCCGCGGCGCTGGGGCAGGTTTTCGGGCGGTCGGTGGTCGTGGGTTCCGCGAAGACGAACGTGGGTCACACCGAGGCTGCCGCTGGTGTCACGGGGCTGGTCAAGGTCGTTCTCGCACTGCGCAACAGGAAGCTGCCGGCCAGCCTCGGGTTCGAGACGCCCAACCCGGTGGTGCGGGAACTGGGGCTGCGGGTGCAGACGACGTTGTCGGACTGGCCCGAGCCCGACGCACCACTTGTCGCGGGCGTGTCGTCGTTCGGCATGGGCGGCACGAACTGCCACGTCGTCGTGCGGGAGGCTCCGGCGCGGGAGTCCGCGGCCTCCGCGGTGCCGACCGCGCTTCCCTGGTTGTTGTCGGCGCGCACGCCGGAAGCCCTGCGTGACCAGGCCGCGCGGCTTCGGGCGTCCGAAGTGGACGCCGTGGACATCGGGTTCTCCCTGGCGGTCGGCCGGAAGCATCACGAGCACCGGGCTGTTGTCGTCGGTCGCGACCACGAGGCGTTGGTGCGCGGCCTGGACACCCTGGCCGGTGGCGGGCGGGCGCACGAGATCGTCCGCGGCCGAGTTTCCACGCGCGGCTCGCTCGCGTTCCTGTTCAGCGGTCAGGGCAGCCAGCGTGCCGGGATGGGGGTGGAGCTGGCGTCGGACTTTCCGGTGTTCGCGGAGGCTTTCGCCGCCGCGTGCGCAGCGTTCGACGGGCTGCTCGACCGGCCGCTCGCCGAGGTCGTTCGTGAGGACGGAGACGACCTCCACCGCACCGAGTACACCCAGCCCGGCCTGTTCGCCTTCGAGCTGGCTCTCTTCCGGCTGTTCGAGAGTGCCGGGGTGCGGCCGGACTTCGTGGCCGGGCACTCGGTCGGTGAGCTCGTCGCGGCCCATGTCGCCGGGGTGTTCTCGCTCTCCGACGCGGCGAAGCTGGTGGCCGCTCGCGGCTCTTTGATGCAGGCGTTGCCCGTCGGCGGCGCGATGGTCGCGGTGGAGTCTTCTGAGGAGGACGTCCGTTCGCTGTTGGGCGATCAGGTTTCGCTTGCCGCGGTGAACGGGCCTGCGGCCGTTGTGCTGTCCGGTGACGAGGACGCGGTCCTCGCCGCCGCGGAGGAACTGGCCGCGCGGGGGCACCGGACGAAGCGGCTCACCGTCAGTCACGCGTTCCACTCCGCCCGGATCGAGCCGATGCTGGCGGAGTTCGGCCGGATCGCCGGTGAAGTGTCCTATTCGGACCCGCGGCTGCCGGTGGTGTCGACGGTGACCGGACTTCTCGCGACCGAGCTGGGGACCGCCGGGTACTGGGTGCGTCAGGCACGCGAGGCCGTCCGGTTCGCCGACGCCGTGCGCACTCTGGAAGCCGGTGGGGTCACGGACTTCGTCGAGATCGGTCCGGGCGGGGTGCTCACCGAGCAGGCCCGCGCGACGGTCACCGGGGCCGAGGTCGTCCCGGCCCACCGCGGTGCCCGGTCCGAGACCGCCGCGCTGGTGCGGGCGTTGGCGGCACTGCACGTGACCGGTCGTGAGGTCGAGTGGGGCGCGGTTTTCGCCGCGTGGCACGGAAACCGGGTGGAACTGCCGACCTATCCGTTCGAGCGGGAGACCTACTGGTTGTCGGACCAGCCGCGGGAACGCCGGGAGGTGCGGGTGGAACCCGCGCTCGGCATCAGCGATCTCGTCGGTCCGCTGGACCTCGTCCTCGCCGAGGTCGCGGCCGTCCTCGAGCACCGCTCCACGACCGACGTCGACCCGGCCAGGACGTTCCGCGACCTGGGCGTCGACTCGCTGACCGGCCTCGAACTGCGCGACCGGCTCGCGGAGGCGACCGGCCGCACGCTCCCGGCGACGCTGCTGTTCGACCACCCCACGCCCGAGGCGGTGGCCGCGCACCTGGCCGGCGCGACCGAGGACGAGGCATCCGAGGTGTCAGGGGCTTCGGACGAACCCGTTGCCGTGATCGCCATGGCCTGCCGGTTCCCCGGTGATGTCGAGAGCCCCGAGGACCTGTGGCGGCTGGTCGCCGAGGGGCGGGACGCGGTGGGTCCGCCGCCTGCCGACCGCGGCTGGGACAGCGCGGCGGTCCGCGACGGCGGGTTCCTCAGCGGTGCGGCCGAGTTCGATCCCGCGTTCTTCGGCATCAGCCCACGCGAAGCCCTCTCGATGGATCCCCAGCAACGGCTGGTGCTGCAGGCCGTGTGGGAGGCCTACGAACGCGCCGGCATCCGGCCGGACACCGTTCGAGGTCACCGAGACGGCGTCTTCCTCGGTGCCACCCAGCACGAGTACGGACCGCGGTTGCACGAGGCCGCCGAGGCGTCCGAGGGGCACCTGCTCACCGGCACGACGACGAGTCTGATCTCCGGCCGCGTCGCGCACGTCTTCGGGCTCGAGGGCCCGGCCGTCACCGTGGACACCGCCTGCTCGTCATCGTTGGTGGCGCTGCACATGGCCGTGCGATCGCTGCGCGCGGGGGAGTGCGGGCTCGCGTTCGCCGGTGGTGTGGCCGTGATGTCCGGGCCGGGGATGTTCGTCGAGTTCGCCAAGCAGGGAGGGCTTTCCGACGACGGCCGCTGCCGTGCGTTCTCCGCCGACGCGTCCGGCACCGGCTGGGCGGAAGGCGTGGGAATCGTGCTGCTGGAGCGGCTGTCCGACGCGCGTCGCCACGGGCATCCCGTGCTGGCGGTGGTCCGCGGCACCTCGGTGAACTCCGACGGCGCGTCCAACGGTCTGACCGCGCCCAGTGGTCCGGCTCAGCGCAAGGTGATCCGGCAGGCGCTGGCCGACGCCGGTCTGTCCACTTCGGACGTGGACGTCGTCGAGGCGCACGGCACCGGGACCGTGCTGGGCGATCCGATCGAGGCGGAAGCTCTGCTCGCGACCTACGGCCAGGACCGGGAGACCCCGCTGTGGCTGGGGTCGCTGAAGTCGAACATCGGGCACGCGCAGGCCGCCGCCGGGATCGGCGGTGTGCTGAAGCTGGTGCTGGCGTTGCGGCACGGTGTCGTGCCGCAGACCTTGCACGCGGAAGTGCCGTCGCCGCACGTGGACTGGTCCGCGGGGGACATCCGGCTGCTGACCGAACCCGTCGCGTGGCCGGCCGGGGACCGCGTCCGCCGGGCGGCTGTGTCGTCGTTCGGGATCAGCGGCACCAACGCGCACGTGGTGCTGGAGGAGGCACCCGCGGTCACCGCGGACGAGGCTGGAGACGGCCCGGCGCCGTGGCTGCTCAGCGCGAAGACGAAGGACGCGCTCGCCGGCCAGGCCCGGCGGCTGCGGGAGCACCTGGTCGCACGACCGGACCTGCCGCTCGCCGGTGTCGCCGTGACGCTGGCCGCGCGGACCCGGTTCGAGCACAGGGCCGGTCTCGTCGCCGCCGATCGCGCCGGGTACCTCTCCGCGCTGGAAGCGCTGGCGGAGCGTGGCACCGGCATCGGGCGGGCTTCGGGCGGCGCACTCGCGTTCCTCTGCACCGGTCAGGGTTCCCAGCGCGCCGGGATGGCGCACGACCTGTACGAGACGTGCCTGCCGTTCGCGGCCGCGCTCGACGACGTGTTCGCCGCGCTCGACCCGCACCTGGACCGTCCACTGCGGACGGTGGTGTTCGCGGCGGACTCGGCTCTGCTCGACGACACCCGCTACACCCAGCCCGCGCTCTTCGCCGTCGAGGTGGCGTTGTTCCGGCTGTTCGAGCACTGGGGCGTCCGGCCGGACTTCCTCGCCGGCCACTCGATCGGCGAGCTCGCCGCCGCGCACCTCGCCGGAATCCTCGACCTGGCCGACGCCGCCCGGCTCGTCGCGGCCCGGGGCGCGCTGATGGCCGCGTTGCCGGCCGAGGGCGCGATGACCGCGGTGGAGGCGACCGAGGACGAGGTCGGTCCGCTGCTGAACGACCAGGTTTCGCTCGCCGCGCTGAACGGGCCGACCTCCGTCGTCGTCGCCGGTGCCGAAGAGGCGGTTGCGGGCATCGCGGCGCATTTCGCGGAGCGCGGTCGCCGGACGCGACGGCTCAACGTCAGCCACGCCTTCCACTCGCCCCTGATGGACGGGATGCTCGACGCGTTCCGCGAGGTCGCCGAGTCGGTCACCTATCGCCCGGCGCGGATCCCGCTGGTGACCGACGGAGATCCCCGCACCGCCGGCCACTGGGTCCGGCACGTGCGCGACACCGTCCGTTTCGCGGCCGCGGTGGGCAACCTGGTCGAGGCAGGCGTCACCACGTTCGTCGAGATCGGGCCGGACGGCGTGCTGAGCGCGATGGTCAGGGACTGTCTGCCCGAGGGCGACTTCGCGGTCTTTCCGACGTTGCGGGCCGGGCGCGACGACCTCCAGTCCGTGCTCACCGCCTTGGCCGGGGTGGCCGTGCGCGGCGTGGACGCCGACTGGTCGGCCGTCGTGCCAGGGGCTTCTCCCGTCGATCTGCCGACGTACGCGTTCGAACGGCAGCGGTTCTGGCTGCCGCCGCGTTCGTTGCGCGCGGACGTCGCGGCCGCCGGGCTCACCCCCACGGGGCATCCGCTGCTCGGCGGTGGCGCCGAGATCGCGGGTACCGATGGTGTGCTGTTCACCGGTGTGCTGTCGGTGCGGACGCAGCCGTGGCTGGCCGGGCACGTGGTGCTGGGCGCGAACCTGTTGCCCGGCAGCGCGTTCGTGGAGCTGGCGCTGCTCGCGGCCGGGCAGGCGGGCTGTGACCGGCTCGACGAGCTCGTCCAGGAGACACCGCTCGTGCTGCCCGCCGACGGCCGGGTCCAGCTCCAGGTAGCACTCGGTGCGCCGGACCGCTCCGGCCGGCGCACGATCGTCGTGTCGTCGCGGCCCGATCAGCCTTCGGTGACCGCGGGCTGGACTCGGCACGCGGCCGGGTTCGTCTCGGCCGGCGGCGAGGTGCCGTCGTCCGCGGAGAGCTGGCCGCCCGCGGACGCCGAGCAGGTCGGCCTCACCGGCCGGTACGACGAGATCGCCGAGGCCGGGTTCGCCTACGGGCCGGAGTTCCAGTGCCTGCGCGCGCTGTGGCGGCGGGGCGACGAGCTGTTCGCCGAGGTCTCGCTGCCGGAGCACCGCGTGGCCGAGGCCGCCGGCTACGGGCTGCACCCGGCGCTGCTGGACGGTGTGGTGCAGGTCGTCGCGTTCGGCGAGCCGGTCGGTGCGGGGCGGATCCCGTTCTCCTGGAACGACGTCCGTCTGCACGCCACCGGTGCGAGCACGATCCGCGTCCGGTGCGCCCCGGTTGCCGACGGGTACTCGCTGTCCGTTGTGGATGCCGCGGGTGCGCCGGTCGCGTCTGTCGGTGCACTCGTGCTGCGGCCGGTGACTTCCGCCCAGCTGACGGCCACTGTCGTCCAGGACGATCTTTACCGGATCACGTGGACACCGGTGCCCGCGGCGGGAACCTCGTCGGGCTGTGTGGTGACCGCCGACCTCGACGCGCTCGTCGAGGTGCCCGACTTCGTCGCCGTGCGGCCGGAAACCGGGTCCGGTTCGGTGCCGGAACAGGCGCATGCCGCTGTCGCACACGCGTTGGAGCTCGTTCGCGCGTGGCTCGCCGATCCCCGGTTCGACGGTGCCCGGCTCGTCTTCGTGATCAGCGAGCTCGCGCACGCGACCGTGCGCGGCCTGGTCCGTTCGGCGCAGACCGAGCACCCCGGCCGGTTCGTGCTGCTGGAGACCGAAGACGAGCTGACCCCGGCCGAGATCGCTGCCGCCGCGGCCACGGGCGAACCGGAGGTCGCGCATCGGGACGGAGTCGTGCTCGTGCCGCGGCTCGTCCGGGCCACCGTGCCGGACGTGGCGCCGGCCGCGGACCCGGACGGCACGGTGCTGATCACCGGCGCCACCGGTGGGCTCGGTCGTGAGCTGGCGCGGCGGCTGGCCGGTCAGGGATACCGCCACCTGCTGCTCGTCAGTCGTCGCGGCCAAGCCGACGACCTGGTCGCGGAGTTGGGAGAGAGCGTCGCGGTGGCGGCCTGCGACGTCGCCGACCGCGACGCGCTCAGGGCGTTGCTGGACGGGCTTTCGCGCCCGCTGACCGCCGTGGTGCACGTGGCCGGTGTTCTCGCGGATGGTCCCGTGGAAGCACTTTCGGCCGAGCAGCTCGACGACGTGCTGCGGGCGAAGGTGGACGCCGCCTGGCACCTCCACGAGCTGACCTCCGACCTCGCCGAGTTCGTGGTGTTCTCCTCGGTCGCGGGCACCCTGGGCACGGCGGGGCAGGCGAACTACGCGGCTGCCAACACGTTCCTCGACGCGCTGGCCGCACATCGGCGTGCTGCGGGACTTCCGGGCACCGCGCTGGCGTGGGGGCTGTGGGAGACCGCGGAGGGCATGGGTGGCGGGCTCGCCTCCCAGGACCGGATTCGGATGTCCCGCGCCGGTGTCGGCGCGCTGCCCACCTCGAACGGGCTCGACCTGTTCGACCGGTGCCGCGGTGCCGAGGACGCCGTGCTGGTGCCGTTGCGGCTCGACGAGGCCGGACTGCGGGCCGCGGGTGCGGTGCCACCGATGCTGCGGAGTCTCGTCCGCCTGCGCGCGGGCGGCACCAAGGCCCCGACGAACGGGACGATGTCGCGGGAGGCGCTCACCGAGCTCGTGCGCGGTGAGATCGCGGCCGTGCTCGGGCTCGCGAACCCGGCGGCCACCGCGCCGGATCGCGCCTTCAAGGAGATCGGGTTCGACTCGCTGACCTCGGTCGAGTTCCGCAACCGGCTCGCGGCCGCCACCGGGCTGCGGCTGCCCGTCACGCTGCTGTTCGACCACCCGACCCCCGCCGCGGTGGTGGACCGCCTGCACGAGGAACTGGCCGGTCCCGCCGAGAGCGCGGACTCCGCCGCACCCGCCGAGGTCTCCGGCGATCCGATCGCGATCGTCGCCATGGCCTGTCGTTTCCCCGGTGGGGTGACGACTCCGGACGAACTGTGGCGCCTGGTCGTCGACGGCCGCGATGCCATCACCGAGTTCCCCTCTGATCGCGGCTGGGACGTCGAGTCGCTCTACGACGCCGATCCCGACCGCCCTGGTCGCACGTACACCACGCGCGGCGGGTTCCTGCACGACGCGGGCCTGTTCGACGCGGAGTTCTTCGGCATCAGCCCGCGTGAGGCCGTCGCCATGGACCCGCAGCAGCGGCTTCTGCTCGAAACCTCCTGGGAGGCCTTGGAAAACGCGGGGATCGATCCGCACGCCCTGCGGGGCAGCCGCACCGGTGTGTTCGCGGGTGCGATGTACCACGACTACACCGCGCGGCTGGCTCCGCTGCCGGAGGAGGCCGAGGGGTACTCGTTCACCGGCGGTTCCGGCAGCGTCGTCTCCGGCCGGGTGTCCTACACCTTCGGTTTCGAAGGTCCCGCGGTCACGGTCGACACGGCGTGCTCGTCGTCGCTGGTGGCGCTTCACCTCGCCGCACAGGCGTTGCGTGCGGGCGAGTGCTCGCTCGCACTTGCCGGTGGTGTCGCCGTGATGGCCACGCCGGGCTCGTTCGTCGAGTTCAGCCGTCAGCGCGCGTTGGCGCCGGACGGCCGGTGCAAGCCGTTCGCCGCCGCGGCCGATGGCACCGCCTGGGCCGAGGGCGCCGGAATGGTGCTGCTGGAACGCCTTTCCGACGCGCGCCGCAACGGGCACCCGGTGCTCGCGGTGCTGCGCGGGTCCGCGATCAACTCCGACGGCGCCTCCAACGGCCTCACCGCTCCCAACGGGCCTTCCCAGCAACGAGTGATCCGCCAGGCGCTCGCGACCGCTGGTCTGTCCACTTCGGACGTCGACGCGGTCGAGGCACACGGCACCGGCACGCCGCTCGGTGACCCGATCGAGGCACAGGCCCTGCTGGCGACCTACGGCCAGGACCGCTCGGGCGGTCCGCTGCTGCTGGGGTCGCTCAAGTCGAACATCGGGCACGCCCAGGCGGCCGCCGGTGTCGGCGCGGTCATCAAGATGGTGCAGGCCATGCGGCACGGTGTGCTGCCGAAGACGCTGCACGTCGACGAGCCGTCACCGCACGTCGACTGGGCCTCGGGCGCGGTGGAGCTGCTGACCTCGAACTCCGGGTGGCCCTCGGTCGCGCGGCCGCGGCGTGCGGCGGTGTCGTCGTTCGGGATCAGCGGCACCAACGCTCACGTGATCCTGGAAGGCGTTCCGGCGCCGGCATCGGCTCCGGTGGTGCCGGCGCCGATGCCGTGGGTGCTGTCGGCCAGGACCGAACCGGCGCTGCGGGACCGGGCGCGTCAGCTCCTGTCGTTGGCCGACGGCGACGTCGCCGGTGTCGCGCGTGCGCTGGTGGCGCGGTCGCGGTTCGAGCACCGCGCTGTCGTCGCGGGTGATCTGCGGGCCGGTCTCACCGCGCTGGCCGAGCGGGGCAGTGGTGCGGGTGTGGCGCGGTCCGGTCGGCGGGTCGTGTTCGTGTTCCCCGGTCAGGGTTCGCAGTGGGCGGGGATGGGGCGTTCGCTGCTCGACTCGTCTTCGGTGTTCGCCGCGCGGATGGCGGAGTGCGCAGCCGCGCTGTCGTCCTTTGTGGACTGGGATTTGCCGGCCGTGCTCGACGACCCCGAGGCGTTGGCCCGGGTGGACGTGGTGCAGCCGGCGTTGTGGGCGATGATGGTGTCGCTGGCCGAGGTCTGGCGTTCGCACGGCGTCGAGCCCGCGGCCGTCGTGGGTCACTCGCAGGGCGAGATCGCCGCCGCCGTGGTCGCGGGCGCGCTGTCCGTCGAGGACGGTGCTCGGGTGGTCGCGCTGCGCAGCAAGGCCTTGCTGGCGCTCTCCGGGCGCGGCGGCATGGTCTCCGTGGCCGTGCCGGTGGAGCGGGCCGCCGAGCTGATCGGCCCGTGGGGCGGACGGCTCTCGGTCGCGGCGGCGAACGGAGCGTCGTCCACCGTGGTGTCCGGCGACGCCGACGCCCTCGACGAGCTGCTGGCCGGTGCGGGTGACGTGCGGATGCGGCGGATCGCCGTCGACTACGCGTCGCACTCGGCGCACGTGGAGCTGATCGAGGACGAGCTGGCCCGAGTGCTGGCACCGGTGCGCCCGCGTTCGGCCGCGATCCCGTTCTACTCGACGGTGACGGCCTCGCCGGCGGACACCGCGGAACTCGACGGCGGGTACTGGTACCGCAACCTGCGGCAGCCGGTCGAGTTCGCGCGCACCACCGAGACGCTGCTGGCCGCCGGTCACGACGTGTTCGTCGAGTGCAGCCCGCACCCGGTGCTCGTCAGCGCGCTCGCCGAGTCCTTCGACGACGTGTCCGACACCGCCGTCGCGTTGGGGACGTTGAAGCGGGACGACGGTGACCTGGTTCGTGTGCTGAACGCCGTCGGCGAGGCACACGTGCACGGTGTGCCGGTGGACTGGGCGTTGCCCGCCGGTCCTGCGGCGGTGCTGCCCGCGTATCCGTTCCAGCGCGAGCGGTTCTGGCTCGACGCTCCGGAGACGGCGCCGGGCGTCACCGGTCTGGGGCTCGACGCCGCAGGACACCCGCTGCTGACCGCGTCGATCCGGCTCGCCGACCCGGATGTCCGGCTGTTCACCGGCAGGTTGTCGCTGCGGACGCTGCCATGGCTCGCCGACCACGCCGTGCTGGACACGCCTTTGCTGCCGGGCACCGCGTTCCTCGATCTCGCTCTGCACGCGGCGCGCGAGGCCGGGTTGGCCGTCGGGGACCTGACCGTCGAGGCGCCGCTCGTGCTGCCGCGTCACGGTGCTGTGCTGGTGCAGGTCACGGTTGCCGAGAGGCGCGAGCTGCGGGTGCACGCCCGTGCCGAGGACGGTGACACGCCGTGGACCCGGCACGCGTCCGGCACCATCGCCGCCGCATCGGAGCCTCGGCCTTCGCTGACCTGGCCTCCTGTCGGTGCGATCGAGGTGGACGTCGAGAAGTTCTACGTCGCCGCGGCCGAGGACGGGTTCGACTACGGGCCCGCGTTCCAGGGGTTGCGGCGGGCGTGGAGGTCCGGGGACTCGGTCTACGCGGAGGTCGGGATCGAGGCTGACGCCGGTGCCTTCGTCGTGCACCCGGCGTTGCTCGACGCTGCCGCTCAGGCGGTGCGGCTGGGCGGGTTCTTCGCCGACGACGCGCCGCGGCTGCCGTTCACCTGGTCCGGCGTGACCGCGCACGGCACCGGTGGTCAGCGGCTGCGCGCCAGGCTTTCGCCCGCAGGGCCGGACACGGTGTCGCTCGCGGTCGACGACGAGCACGGCCGGCCCGTGCTCACCGCGGAGGCGTTGACGCTGCGTCCGTTCTCGCCCGCGCAGCTCGCCGCCGGGTCGAACTCGTTGTACCGGCTCGCATGGCAGCCGCTGGAGCACACCGGAGTGCCTTCGCAGGCCGACGTCATCGTGCCCGTGGGCAGTGGCGATGTCCGCGAGGTTCTCCTCGAACAGCTGGAGCACGTGCGCGAGTGGCTGGATCGTCCGGGCGACGAGCGCCTGGTCGTGCTGACGCGCCACGCGACCGGCCCTGTCGCCACCGACGCCGACGCCACCGATCTCGCGGGCGCGGCGGTGTGGGGGCTGCTGCGTTCGGCACAGGCTGAGCACCCCGGCCGGATCGTCCTGGCCGACCTCGACGACGACCCGCGGTCGCTGGAAGCACTTCCGGCCGCTCTCGGCACCGGTGAAGGACAACTGGCGGTGCGCGCGGGTACGGCCTACGTCCCGGCGCTGGCCCGTGCGGAAGTCCGTGCTGCCACCGAACCGTTGCTCGACCCGGACGGGACTGTTCTCATCACCGGAGCGCTGGGCACGTTGGGGCGACTCGTCGCGAAGCACCTCGCGCTCGCACACGGCGCCCGGCACCTGGTGCTGCTCAGCCGTCGTGGTGCGGACGCCGAGGGCGCGGCCGAGCTCGTCGCCGAACTCGCGGAACTCGGCGCGGCTGCTGAAGTCGTCGCCGCGGACGCCGCTGACCGGGCGCGGCTCGCCGAGGTGATCGCCGGAGTCGAACGTCCGCTGACGTCGGTCGTGCACGCCGCCGGCGTTCTGGCCGACGCGACTTTCACCGCGGTGACCCCGGATCTGCTCGACACCGTGCTGCAGCCGAAGGTCGACGCCGCGCGGCACCTGCACGAGCTCACCGCGGACCTGCCGTTGCGCAGCTTCGTGCTGTTCTCGTCGGTCGCGGGCACCCTCGGCACGGCGGGGCAGGCCAACTACGCGGCGGCGAACGCGTACCTCGACGCGCTGGCACGGCATCGCCGGAATCTCGGCCTGCCCGCGGTGTCGCTGGGCTGGGGGCTGTGGGCGGAGGCCAGCACGATGACCGGCGGGCTCGACCGCGCGGACCTCGGGCGGCTGGGGCGCTCGGGTGTGCTGCCGTTGTCGAACCGTCAGGGGCTCGACCTGTTCGACGCGGCCTGGGCGGCCGGGGACGCGGTGCTGTTCCCGGTGCGGCTGGAGACGTCGGCGGCGCGGCTCGGTGAGGTTCCGCCGTTGCTGCGCGGCCTGGTGCGTTCGCCGGTGGCCCCGGCCGAGAACCAGGTCCGGCTGAGCGACGTGCCCGCCGCCGAGCTGCCGAAGGTCGTGCTGGAGCTGGTGCGCGGCGAGGTCGCGGCGGTGCTCGGGCATCGGGGGACGGCCGCGATCGATCCCGGCCAGCCGTTCGCCGAGATCGGGTTCGACTCGCTGACAGCGGTCGAGCTGCGCAACCGGCTCACCGCGGCGACCGGCGTGCGGCTGCCCACGACGCTGGTGTTCGACCACCCGACGCCGGCCGCCGTCGCCGCGCACCTGGAGCGCGGGCTGGTGTCCGCACCGGTGCGGCCGGAGGTGCTCGACCACGTGGACCGGCTGGAGGCGGCGCTGACCGAGTCCACTGTGGACGAAGCGGTGCTGGCCGCGGTGGCGGCCCGGCTGGACGCGCTGGGGGCCCGGCTGCGACGGCCGGAGCCCGTGCCGGACGACCCGGCGCTGCGGCTGCGGACGGCTTCCGCCGACGAACTTCTCGACTTCATCTCCAAGGAGCTGGGCAACCATGGCTGAGCACGACGACCGGGTGCTCGAGAACCTGCGCTGGGTCACCGTCGAACTGCACCAGGCGCGCGAGCGGCTGAAGGCGGCGGAGGAGCCGATCGCGATCGTCGGTGCCGGCTGCCGGTACCCCGGTGGCGTCACGACGCCGGAGGACCTGTGGCGGCTGCTCGCCGACGGCACCGACGCGATCACCGAGTTCCCGTCCAGCCGCGGCTGGGACGTCGACGCCCTGCACCGGCCGGACGCGCCGGGGCATTCCAGCACCCGTCACGGCGGGTTCCTCGCCGAGCCGGGCGCGTTCGACGCGGGGTTCTTCGGCATCTCCCCGGCCGCGGCCGAGGTCACCGATCCCCAGCACCGCCTGCTGCTCGAGGTTTCGTGGGAGGCCGTCGAGCGTGCGGGCATCGACCCGGTGTCGTTGCGCGGCAGCAAGACGGGCGTGTTCGCCGGGACGATGTACCAGGACTACGGCACCGGTGCGGCCGACGCCGATCTCGCCGGCCGGGTGCTGATGGGGACGTCCGGGTCGCTGGCGTCGGGCCGGGTCGCCTACGCGTTCGGCTTCGAGGGCCCGGCGCTGACGCTCGACACCGCTTGCTCGTCGTCGCTGGTCGCCGTGCATCTCGCGGTGCAGTCGCTGCGCCGCGGCGAGTGCACGCTCGCTCTCGCGGGCGGGGCGACGGTGCTGGCCACGCCGTCGGTGTTCGTCGAGTTCTCGCGCCAGGGCGGGCTTTCCGCAGACGGGCGCTGCAAGGCGTTCGGTTCCGGAGCGGATGGGACCGGGTTCGCCGAGGGCGCTGGTGTCCTGGTGCTGGAACGGCTTTCGGACGCGGTGCGGAACGGGCACCCGGTGCTGGCCGTGGTGCGCGGTTCGGCGGTGAACTCGGACGGCGCGTCCAACGGGCTCACCGCGCCGAACGGTCCGGCCCAGCAGCGGGTCATCGCGGCGGCGCTGGCCGACGCGCGGCTCTCCCCGTCCGATGTGGACGCTGTCGAGGCGCACGGCACCGGTACCGCTCTGGGAGACCCGATCGAGGCTCAGGCCCTGCTGGCGGCCTACGGGCAGGACCGGCCGTCGCCGTTGTGGCTCGGTTCGGTGAAGTCGAACCTCGGGCACACGCAGGCCGCGGCCGGGGTGGCCGGGCTGTTGAAGATGATTCTGGCCCTGCGCCACGGCGTGCTGCCGAGGACGTTGCATGCCGACGAGCCGTCGCCGCACGTGGACTGGACGGCGGGCGCGGTGTCGCTGCTGACCGAGGCACGGCCGTGGGGTGCGGGGGAACGGCCGCGTCGTGCCGGGGTGTCCTCGTTCGGTGTCAGCGGCACCAACGCCCACGTCATCCTCGAAGAAGCGCCGGCGGTCGCCGAGGAGTCGTTCGGGCCGGACGACGTGTCCGTGCCCTGGGTGCTCTCCGCTCGGAGCGCGGCCGCGTTGCGCGGGCAGGCCGCCCGCCTGTCCGTTGTGGACGAACGTGCGGTCGACGTCGCGCATTCGCTGGCTTCGCGCAGCTCGTTCGAGCACCGCGCGGTCGTGCTCGGCCCGGACCGCGCGCTCGCGTCGCTCGCGGCCGGTGAGGAGTCGGCGACCGTCGTCACCGGGGTCGCCGATGCGGGGCCGGACGCGGTGTTCGTCTTTCCGGGCCAGGGTTCGCAGTGGGCCGGGATGGGCCGGGAACTGCTGGACACGTCACCGGTGTTCGCCGCACGGCTGGTCGAGTGCGCTGCGGCGTTGACGCCGTTCACCGACTTCGACCTGCTGCGCGTGTTGCGTCGCGGGGACGAGCTCGACCGCGTCGACGTCGTGCAGCCCGCCTTGTGGGCGGTGATGGTGTCGCTGGCCGCGTTGTGGCAGTCCCACGGTGTTCGCCCGGCGGCTGTGCTCGGGCACAGCCAGGGCGAGATCGCGGCCGCGTGCGTGGCCGGTGCACTGTCCCTTTCGGACGGTGCGCGGGTGGTGGCGCTGCGCAGCCGGGCGCTGGCCGAACTGTCCGGTCGCGGTGGCATGGTGTCGGTGCGGCTGCCGGTCGGCGAGGTCGAGACGTTGCTGGCGCGACGGCCGGGGATCTCGATCGCCGCGGTCAACGGGGCCGCGTCCGTCGTCGTTTCCGGGGAACCCGAGGCGTTGACCGAGCTGGTCGAGCACTGCGGTGAGCACGCCAGGCGGATCCCGGTGGACTACGCGTCCCACTCGGCGCAGGTCGACTCGCTGCGGGAGCGGCTGCTGACCGACCTCGCCCCGATCCGGCCGCGCCACGCCGAGATCCCGTTCGTGTCGACGGTCACCGCCTCGGTCCCCGACACCACCGGCCTGGACGCGCGGTACTGGTTCACCAACCTGCGCGAGCCGGTGCTGTTCGACCGGGCGATGCGGATGCTGGCGGCCGAGGGGCAGACCGCGTTCGTCGAGCTGAGCCCGCATCCCGTGCTGACGCCGGGCATGCAGCAGACCGCGCCGGACGCTGTTGTCGCAGGGGCCTTGCGTCGTGGGGACGGTGGCCTCGCGCGGGTTCGGCTGTCGCTGGCCGAACTGGCGGTGCGCGGGGTGAGCGTCGACTGGCTGCTGCCTGCGGGGCGCCGGGTCGACCTGCCGACGTACGCGTTCGACCACCGCAACTACTGGCTGACCACCGCCGGGCCGGTCGCAGGTGCTCAGCCGGAGGTGCAGCAGGACCTGACAGGGCAAGGGTCGTTGGTGAAGCTCGTCCGTTCCGCCGCGGCGGCCGTGCTCGGTCACGCGACACCGGAGGACGTCGAACTCACCGGGTCGTTCCGCGAACTGGGCCTCGACTCCGCGTCGGCCGTCCAGCTGCGCAACCGGCTCGCCGCCGCCACCGGGCTGGAGCTGCCGGTCACGGTGGTGTTCGACCACCCGACGGTGTCCTCGCTGGCCGCACACCTGCAGGCCGGGCTGTCGGGCTCGTCCACCGATCTGGACCGCCACCTCGACGCCGTCGAGTCGGGCCTGCGCGAGCTGGACGGCGAGGCCCGCGCCCAGGTGCTGACCCGGTTGCGCACGTTGATCGCGACCGGCCCCGACACCACGGCCGATCTGGACTCCGCCAGCGCCGACGAGATGTTCGCCTTGCTCGACCAGGAACTGGGTGCCGCGTCGTGACGAACGAAGAAAAGCTCCTGGACTACCTCAAGCGCGCCACCGGCGACCTGCGCGAAGCCCGCGGCCGGGTGCGCGAGCTGGAGGACCAGGCGCACGAGCCCGTCGCCGTCGTCGGCATGAGCTGCCGGTACCCCGGCGGAGTCACGACGCCGGAGGACCTCTGGACGCTCGTGTCCGAGGGGCGCGACGCCGTTCGAGAGTTCCCCGCCGACCGCGGCTGGGACCTGGACAGGCTCAGCGGTGAGGCGGCCGGGGCCAGCTACGTCCGGCACGGCGGCTTCCTCGACGACGTGGCGGGGTTCGACGCCGAGCTGTTCGGCCTCAGCCCGCGCGAGGCCCTCGCGATGGACCCGCAGCAGCGGCTGCTGCTGGAGGCAGCGTGGGAGGGGTTCGAACGGGCCGGCATCGCGGCGGACTCCCTGCGCGGCCACCGGGTCGGCGTCTTCGTCGGCACCAACGGCCAGGACTACGGACCCCGGCTGCACGAGGCACCCGAGGAGGTCGAGGGGCACCTGCTCACCGGCCTGGCCGCCTCTGTCCTTTCCGGACGGATCGCGTACACCTTCGGGCTGGAGGGCCCCGCGCTCACCGTCGACACCGCGTGCTCGGCGTCGCTGGTCGCGGTGCACCTGGCGATCCGGTCGTTGCGCGCGGGCGAGAGCACGCTGGCGTTGGCCGCGGGTGTCTCGGTGATGAGCACTCCCGGTGGGTTCGTGGAGTTCAGCCGTCAGCGCGGCCTCGCACCGGATGGGCGCTGCAAGTCCTTCGGGGCCGGGGCGGACGGCACCGGCTGGGCCGAGGGTGTCGGCGTGCTGGTGCTGGAGCGGCTGTCCGACGCCCGGCGCAACGGTCACACCGTGCTGGCCGTGCTGGCCGGGTCGGCGGTCAACTCCGATGGTGCGTCCAACGGGCTCACGGCTCCCAGCGGTCTGGCACAGCAGCGGGTGATCAGGGCGGCGCTGGCGGACGCCAGGCTGGTTCCGTCCGATGTGGACGCTGTCGAGGCGCACGGCACCGGCACGGTTCTCGGTGATCCGATCGAGGCCGAAGCCCTGCTGGCGACCTACGGGCAGGACCGTCCGGCTCCGCTCTGGCTGGGGTCGCTCAAGTCGAACCTCGGGCACGCCCAGGCCGCGGCCGGTGTCGGCGGGATCATCAAGATGGTCCTCGCGCTGCGGGCCGGGGAGTTGCCGCGGACGCTGCACGCCGACGAGCCGTCGCCGCACGTCGACTGGTCCACCGGGTCGGTCTCGCTGCTCACCGACGCGCGGGCGTGGCCTGCCGCGGACCGGCCACGTCGGGCCGGGGTGTCGTCGTTCGGGGTCAGCGGGACCAACGCGCACGTGATCGTGGAGGAAGCTCCCGTTCTGGTCGACGGTGTCGTGCCGGCCGGGACGCCCGGCGTTGTGCCGTACCTGCTGTCGGCGAAGTCCCCGGCCGCGCTTCGCGCGCAGGCGAGCAGGTTGTCCGAAGTGGACGTCGATCCCCTGGACGCGGCCTACTCGCTGGCGACGAGCCGTGCGCACCTCGACCACCGGGCGGTGGTCGTGGCGGGGCCTGACGGACTTCGGGCCGGGCTGAACGCCCTTGCCGCTGATCTGCCTGCCGCCGGTCTGGTGCAGGGCAAGGCTCGCGGCGAGACGAAGCTCGCGTTCCTGTTCACCGGGCAGGGTTCGCAGCGTGCCGGGATGGGGCGGGAGCTGTACGCCGCGTTCCCGGTGTTCGCTGCCGCGTTCGAGGAGGTGTGCGCGGAGATCGACCGGCAGGGTGTGCCGTCGCTCAAGGACGTGGTGTTCGGCGAGTCCGATGCCCTGCTCGACCGCACCGACTACGCCCAGGCGGGCTTGTTCGCCCTCGAGGTGGCCCTCGCACGGCTCGTCGAGTCGTGGGGCGTCCGCCCCGACGTCGTGGCCGGGCACTCGCTCGGCGAGGTCACCGCCGCCCACCTGGCCGGTGTGCTCGGCCTGGCCGACGCCGCGAGGCTCGTGGCCGCGCGAGGCCGGCTCATGGCCGCGTTGCCCGCCGGTGGCGCCATGGCCGCGATCGAGGCGAGCGAAGCCGAGCTCGCCCTGCCCGCGAGCGTTGACCTCGCCGCGGTGAACGGGCCGTCGTCGGTCGTCGTTTCCGGTCCCGAGGACGCCGTTGCGGACGTCGTCGCCCACTGGGCCGCCCAGGGGCGCCGAACCAAGCGCCTGGTGACGAGTCACTGCTTCCACTCCGCGGCGATGGACCCGGTGCTCGCACCGCTGGCGGAAGTGGTGCGAGAGCTGGACTTCCACGCGCCGGCCGTGCCGCTCGTGTCCACCCGCACCGGGCACACGGCGGACCTGTCGAACGCCGACCACTGGACCGGACAGGTTCGCGGCCCCGTGCGCTTCGCCGAAGCCGTTGCGTCGCTGGAGGACCAGGGGGTCACGGCTTACCTCGAACTCGGGCCCGACGGCGTGCTGACCGCGTTGGCACGGGGGCTCACCGACGCCACCACGGCCGTGGCGCTGCGCCGGGACCGGGACGAGGCAACGACACTGCTGACCGCGGTTGCGACCCTGCATGCGCACGGAGTCGCGGTCGACTGGGCCGCGTTCTTCGCCGGAACCGGTGCGCGCCGGACCGACCTGCCCACGTACGCGTTCCAGCACGAGCGGTACTGGCTCACGACGGGGAGCACCGTTCCCACCGCGTCGCGCACGGAGATTCCCGTGTTGCGAGGGCGGACCCTCGGTGAGCTGACCGAGTTGGTGCGCGCGCAGGCCGCCGCCGTGCTGGGGTACGCGGAGGCGCTCGACGACGACCGCGCGTTCGCCGACCTCGGGTTCGACTCGCTGACCGCGGTCGAGCTGAGCGCACGGCTGGGCAAGGCGATCGGATCGGCACTGCCGCCCACGCTCGTCTTCGACTACCCGAACCCCGCCGCGCTGGCCGCGTGGCTCGTCGGTGAGGCCTCGACGGAGGCGGCCGTCGCGCACGCCGGATCGGACGACCCGATCGTCGTGGTCGGCATGGGGTGCCGTTATCCGGGTGGGATCACGTCACCGGCGCGGCTCTGGGAGGTCGTGCGAGACGGGGTCGACGCGATCACGCCGTTTCCCGCGGACCGCGGCTGGGACCTCGACGGGATCCACGACCCGGAGCCAGGGCGGCCGGGCAGGACCTATGTGGCGCACGGTGGGTTTCTCGCTGACGCGGCCGGGTTCGACGCCGCGTTCTTCGGCATCAGCCCGCGTGAGGCGCTGGCGATGGATCCCCAGCAGCGGCTGCTGCTGGAGGTCACCTGGGAGACGTTCGAGCACGCGGGCATCGATCCACGGGCGACGCGCGGCGTCGGCGTGTTCGCCGGCACCGCGTCACAGGACTACGGACCGCCGCTGCACGAGGCGCCCGAACACGTCGGGGGCAACCTCGGCACGGGTACGGCGGCCAGCGTGCTGTCCGGGCGGATCGCTTACACCTTCGGGTTCGAGGGGCCGGCGCTGACCGTCGACACGGCGTGCTCGTCGTCGCTGGTCGCGCTGCACCTCGCGGCGCAGGCGCTGCGGGCGGGGGAGTGCGCGCTCGCGCTCGTGGGTGGCGTGACGGTGATGTCGAGTCCGGGTGCGTTCGTCGAGTTCAGCCGTCAGCGCGGGCTGGCACCGGACGGGCGGATCAAGTCGTTCTCCGACGCCGCGGACGGCACGGCGTGGGCCGAGGGCGCGGGAATGTTGTTGCTGGAACGGCTCTCGGACGCCCAGAGGCACGGGCATCGGGTGCTCGCCGTGGTCGCGGGATCGGCGGTGAACTCCGACGGCGCGTCGAACGGGCTCACCGCGCCGAACGGGCCGTCCCAGCAGCGGGTGATCCGGCAGGCGCTGGCGAACGCTGGTCTGTCCACTTCGGACGTGGACGTCGTCGAGGCGCACGGCACCGGGACCGTGCTGGGCGATCCGATCGAGGCGCAGGCCGTGCTCGCGACCTACGGGCAGGACCGGGAGACCCCGCTGTGGCTCGGGTCGCTGAAGTCGAACATCGGGCACGCGCAAGCCGCATCGGGCGTCGGCGGGATCATCAAGATGGTCGAGGCGATGCGCCACGGCGTGCTGCCCAGGACGCTGCACCTCGACACGCCCTCGTCCAAGGTGGACTGGACGTCCGGTGCGGTCGAGCTGCTGACCGAGGCCGTGCCGTGGCCCGAGACCGACGTCCGCCGGGCCGCGGTGTCGTCGTTCGGTGTCAGCGGCACCAATGCGCACGTCGTCCTCGAACAGCCGGCGACGACCACGGCACCGGACCGCGAGTTCGCCGGACCCGTGCCGTGGCTGTTGTCGGCGCGCACAGAGGCCGCACTTCGGGCTCAGGCCGAGCAGTTGCTGGAGGTCGACGCCGACGCGGTGGAGGTCGCACGGACGCTCTCGAACGGGCGGGCGGTGTTCGATCACCGCGCCGTGGTCGTCGCGACGAACCGCGAGGAGCGCGTCGCCGGGCTGGCGGCGATCCGGGACGGTCGCGGAGCGATCACCGGAACCGCGGGGTCCGGCCGGACCGCGTTCCTGTTCACCGGCCAGGGCTCTCAGCGCGCCGGGATGGGGCGCGAGCTGTACGAGACGTACCCGGAGTTCGCGGCGGCGTTCGACGCCGTGTGCGCGTACCTCGACCCGCGGGTGCGGGAGGTCGTCTTCGAGGGCGGGCCGGAGCTGGACGGCACGGAGTTCGCGCAGCAGGGCATCTTCGCGGTCGAGGTCGCGCTGGTGCGGCTGCTCGACGCCTGGGGCGTGCGTCCGGACGTCGTGCTCGGCCACTCGGTCGGAGAGGTCGCCGCGGCGCACGTCGCCGGAATCTTGAGCGCGGAGGACGCGGCCACGCTGGTGAGCGCGCGTGGACGGCTGATGCAGGCGCTGCCCGCCGGTGGCGTGATGATCGCTGTGCAGGCCGCGGAGGACGAGGTGCTGCCGCTGCCGGACGGGGTGTCGCTGGCCGCGGTCAACAGCGGGGACGCCGTGGTGCTGTCCGGCGACGAGGACGTGGTCACCCGGCTGGCGTCGAAGTTCGCCAAGACCAAGCGGCTCAACACGAGTCACGCGTTCCACTCGCCGTTGATGGCGCCGATGCTCCCGGACTTCCGAACCGTGCTCGACGGCCTCACGTTCAGCACGCCCGTGCTGCCGCTGGTGGCCACCGGCGGAACGGCCGACCCGGCGACGGCGGAGTACTGGGCGGGGCAGGTCGAGGCGACTGTCCGGTTCGCGGACGGTGTCGAGACCCTGCGCGCCGACGGCGTCACGAGGTTCGTCGAGATCGGCCCCGACGCCGCGTTGTCCCCGCTGGTGGACGGTGCCGTGCCGGTGCTGCGGGGGGATCGGTCCGAACCGGAGACGCTGCTCACCGCGCTGGCTCGCCTGCACGTCGAGGGCAAGAGTCCACAGTGGACGGAGGTGCTGGGGAAGGCGCGGATCGAGCTGCCGACCTACCCGTTCGAACGCGAGCGGTACTGGCTCGCTCCCGGCACGCCGCCGGCGGCCGACCCGGCGGGAGACCGGTTCTGGGCCGTCGTCCGCGACGGTGACGTCACCGGACTGGCGGACGCGCTCGCCGTCGACAGCTCCACCGCGGACGGTCTGCTGCCCGCGCTGGCCCGGTGGCGTGCCGAGGCCGACGGCGGGGCCACGAACTGGCGCTACCGCGTCACCTGGCAGCCGATCGACGGCCACCGGCGGCCACAGGGCAAGTGGCTCGTCGTCGTGCCGGAAGGCACTGCGGCCGAGCAGATCATCGAGAACGCCGCGGTGCTGGAGATGCCCGCCGGAATCGGCCGGGCGGACCTCGCCGCGCTGCTGCCGGCCACCGACGGCGTGCTGTCGCTGCTCACCGATGCCGGCCAGGTGCTCGTGCTCGTCCAGGCACTCGGCGACGCGGGCCGCGAGGCACCTCTGTGGTGCGTGACCCGCAACGCCGTGCAGGTCGAGCCGGGCGAACCGGTCGACCCCGCAGCGGCGGAGATCTGGGGTCTCGGCCGCGTGGTCGGCCTGGAGCACCCGCGCCGCTGGGGCGGATGCGTCGATCTCGGCGGCGACGTCGAGCTGGTGCTCGGCGGCACCGAGGACCAGATCGCGGTGCGGCCGTCCGGCGTGTACGGGCGGCGGCTGCAGAGGGTGTCCGGCTCGAAGAAGGCACGTGACTGGCGGCCCCGCGGCACCGTCCTGATCACCGGCGGCACCGGCGCGCTGGGCGGTCAGGTGGCGAGGCGACTGGCGGCCGACGGTGCCGAGCACCTGGTGCTCACCAGCCGCCGGGGTCAGGCCGACGCCGGGCTCGTCGACGAGCTCACCGCACTCGGCGCACGGGTCACGGTTCGTGCGTGCGACGCCGCCGACCGGGACGTGCTCGCCTTGCTGCTGAAGGAGTTCCCGCCGTCGGCCGTCGTGCACGCGGCCGGAGTCGGCGATCCGGACTACCTGGTGGACACCACGGTCGCCGAGTTCGACCGCGTCCGATCGGCCAAGGCCGGCGGCGCGATCACCCTCGACAGCCTGCTCGGGAACACCCCGCTCGACGCGTTCGTGCTGTTCTCGTCGATCGCGGCCACCTGGGGCAGTGGCGGCCAGGGCGCCTACTCGGCGGCCAACGCGGCGCTCGACGCCCTCGCCGAGTCCCGCCGGGCCCGCGGCCTGACGGCGACGTCGGTCGCGTGGGGTCCGTGGGCCGGGCCCGGCATGGCGGAAGGCGAGGCCGGGGTGCAGATGGCGCGGCGCGGTGTCGCCGGGCTGCCGCCGGAGAGAGCGGTCGCGGAACTGGTCGCGGCCGTCGAACGGGACGAGCCGGTGGCCGTCGTCGCGGACGTCGACTGGACCCGGTTCGTGCCGGCGTTCACCGCGCAGCGCCCGAGCCCGTTGCTCGGCGACCTGCCCGAGGTGCGCGCGGTGCTGGCGGCGAAGCCGGTGGCCGACGGCGCGGTCGCCGAGATCCTCGGCACCGCCCAGGGCCCCGAGCTCGACCAGCTGTTGCTCGACATCGTGCGCGGCGAGATCGCCGTGGTGCTGGGGCATTCCGCGCCCGGCTCGGTGGACGTCCACCAGCCGTTGCGCGATCTCGGCCTCGACTCGCTGGCCTCGGTCGAGCTGCGCAACGGCCTGTCCAGGGCGACCGGCCTCGTCCTGCCCAGCACGCTGGTGTTCGACCACCCGACGGCCGCCGCGACAGCCGCCCACCTCAGGACCCTGGTGGAGCCCGCGACCGACCGCCTCACCGACGACCTGGACCGGCTCGAGACCGGTCTGGCCGCGGCCGGCGCGCAGGACCGCGGCCGCGTCCTCGCCCGCCTCGAAGTCCTGCTCGCCCAGTGGCGTGACGGTGCGGAGAGCGAGTCGATCACCGACCAGCTCGACTCCGCCACCGACGACGAGATGTTCCGGCTGCTCGACACCGAGTTCGGAATCTCCTGATGCGCCAACCGACCCACCGCTTTCCGAGGACCTCCCATGTCGAGTGAAGACAAGCTCCGCTACTTCCTCAAGCGCGTCACGGCCGACCTGCACGACGTGCGCGCCCGGCTGCGCGACGCCGAGGAGAAGGCGGGCGAGCCGATCGCGATCGTCGGCATGGCCTGCCGCTACCCGGGAGGCGCGACCACGCCGGAACGGCTGTGGCAGCTGGTCGCGGACGAGGTCGACGCGATCTCCGAGTTCCCCGTCGACCGCGGCTGGGACACCGCCCGGCTCTACCGGCCCGGTGAGCCACGACCTGGGCACAGCTACGTGCACCAGGGCGGTTTCCTGCACGAGGCCGCCGACTTCGACCCGGAGTTCTTCGGGATCTCACCGCGAGAAGCCGTCGCGATGGACCCGCAGCAGCGGCTGCTGCTGGAGGTCGCGCACGAGGCGTTCGAACGCGCGGGCCTGCCGGTCGACGGTCTGCGCGGCAGTCGCACCGGGGTGTTCGTCGGTGGCATGGCCCAGATCTCCGGTCCGTCCGAGGAACAGATCGAGGCGCTGTCGGGGTATCTGCTCACCGGCAGCGCGGCCAGCGTGTTCTCCGGCCGGATCGCCTACACCTTCGGTCTGGAAGGGCCGGCGCTGACCGTCGACACGGCGTGTTCGTCGTCGCTGGTGGCGATGCACCTCGCGGCACAGGCGCTCCGGGCGGGCGAGTGCACGCTCGCCCTCGCCGGCGGAGTCACCGTGATGACGACACCGGAGGGCTTCGTCGAGTTCAGCCAGCAGGGTGGGCTCGCGGCTGACGGCCGGTGCAAGGCCTTCTCGGACGCCGCCGACGGCACGGCCTGGGGCGAGGGCGCCGGCATGCTCGTCCTGGAAAGGCTTTCCGAGGCCCGTCGGCTCGGTCATCCGGTGCTGGCGGTGCTGCGCGGCTCGGCGGTCAACCAGGACGGGGCGTCCAACGGCCTGACCGCGCCGAACGGGTTGGCGCAGCAGCGCGTGATCCGTGCGGCACTGGCCAGTGCGAGGCTGGCGCCGTCCGATGTGGACGTCGTCGAGGCGCACGGCACCGGCACGACGCTGGGGGACCCGATCGAGGCCGAGGCTCTGCTGGCCACGTACGGGCAGGACCGCGAGCGACCGCTGTGGCTGGGGTCGTTGAAGTCGAACATCGGGCACACGCAGGCGGCGGCCGGTGTCGCCGGCGTGATCAAGATGGTCGAGGCGATGCGGCACGGCGTGCTGCCCGCGACCCTGCACGCCGCCGTTTCGTCGTCGCACGTGAACTGGAGTTCCGGCCAGGTCCGGCTGCTCACCGAAGCCGTGCCGTGGACGGGGGAGTGCCGGCGTGCCGGGGTGTCGTCGTTCGGCGTCAGCGGGACGAACGCCCACGTGATCATCGAGGCGGCTCCCGCCGAGGACGAGGGGCCGACTTCCGAACTGCCGGTGGTGCCGTGGGTGTTCTCCGCCCGGACCGGGGAGGCGTTGCGAGACCTCGCCCGAGCGCTCCGCGCCAACCTGGACGACGACCCGGTCGACGTCGGGCGTGCGCTGGTCACCACGCGCTCGGCGCGGGAGCACCGGGCCGTGGTGCTCGACGCCGCCGGGCTCGACGCGGTCGCCGACGGTGTCAGCGCACCGGCGAACCCCGGTGACGTCGTCTTCGTGTTCCCCGGTCAGGGTTCGCAGTGGGCGGGGATGGGGCGTTCGCTGCTCGACTCGTCTTCGGTGTTCGCGGCGCGGATGGCGCAGTGCGCTGCCGCGCTGTCCTCCTTCGTGGAGTGGGACCTGCTGGACGTTCTCGCCGACGAAGAGGCGTTGAGCCGGGTCGACGTGGTGCAGCCCGCGCTGTGGGCCGTGATGGTGTCGCTGGCCGAGGTCTGGCGTTCGCACGGCGTCGAGCCCGCTGCCGTGGTGGGTCACTCCCAGGGTGAGATCGCTGCCGCCGTGGTGGCGGAAGGACTGTCCCTTGAGGACGGTGCACGGGTCGTCGCCTTGCGCAGCAAGGCGATTCTGCGGCTGTCCGGTCTGGGCGGCATGGTGTCGCTGGCCGCCTCGGTCGACCGGGCGCGTGAGCTGATCACGCCGTGGGGCTCGCGGATCTCGGTGGCGGCGGTCAACGGTCCGTCGTCGGTCGTGGTGTCAGGCGAGGTCGAGGCGCTGGACGAGCTGCTGGCCTCGGTGGAGGTGCGGGCTCGCCGGATCGCGGTCGACTACGCGTCGCACTCCGTCCAGGTCGAGGCGCTGGCCGACGAACTGGCCGAGGTGCTGGCCGACGTCCGCCCGGTGGCCGGGCGGATCCCGTTCGTGTCCGCCGTGACCGGTGAGGTCGTGGACACCGCCGAGCTGGACGCGGCCTACTGGTTCCGCAATCTCCGCGAGCCCGTCCGGTTCGACCGGGCCGTGACGACCCTCCTCGCGCACCGCGGGACCGTCTTCGTCGAGTGCAGCGCTCACCCGGTGCTCACCGTCGGCGTCGAGGAGACGATCGAGCACGCCGGCGTCTCCGCCGCCGCTGTCGGCACCCTCCGTCGTGACGACGGCGGCCTCGACCGGCTGGTCACCTCGCTCGGTGAGGCTTACGCCCGTGGCGCCGAGGTCGACTGGGCCGGATTCTTCGCCGGCACCGGCAATCGCCGGGTCACCCTGCCGACCTACCCGTTCCAGCGTGAGCGCTACTGGTCGGGGCAGGCCGCGGCGCGGGTCCGCACGTCCGTCGACGACCTGAGGCACGAGACGACCTGGCGGCTCGTCGCCGCCGAAACCCCTGCTGTCGCGGGCAAGTGGGTGGTGTGCGGCGCGGACGGCCTTGCCGACGGCGTCGCGCAGGGGCTCGCGCGCCACGGCGCCGACGTGATCCGCTCGGCAGAGCCGGGTGATCTGACCGGTGTTCGCGGAGTCCTCCTGGTCGCTCCGGCCGGTCGTGCTCCGGGCCATCCCGCGGTGCCGGCGGGGTTCGCCGCCGCTCTCGCCGCGGTGCACGCGCTCGCGGCCCACGAGATTCCTTTGTGGACCATCACGCGCGGTGCCGTCTCCACCTCCGGCACCGACCCGGTCACCGACCCCGGGCAGGCCCTCGTCTGGGGTCTCGGCCCGGTGGTGCGCAAGGAGCAACCCGCCCGCTGGGGTGGCGTCGCGGACCTGCCCGCCGACGCGGACGACGCCACGATCGACCTGTTCCTGGGGGCTCTCACCGGCGTCGAGGACGAACTGGCCGTGCGGCCGGGAGGTGTGTTCGCGCGCCGGCTCGTCCGGTCCGCCGGTGGGCGTGCCCTGCGCAGCTGGCGCCCGGACGGCACCGTCCTGATCACCGGTGGCACCGGCGCGCTCGGAGCCCACGTCGCGCGCCGGATGGCCGCCTTGGGAGCGCCGCACCTGCTGCTCGTCAGCCGTGGTGGACCGGACGCCGAGGGTGCCGCCGAACTGGACGCCGAACTGACCGCGCTCGGTTCGGCGGTCACGATCGCCGCGTGCGACGCCGCCGACCGGGACGCGCTCGGCGCGTTGATCGCCGCGCTGGACGTGCCGCTGCGGGCGGTGATCCACACCGCCGCGGTCCTCGACGACGCCGTCCTCGACGAGCTGAGCCTCGAGCAGGTGAGCCGGGTGCTGCAGGTCAAGGCCGAAGCGGCGGTGGCCCTGCACGAGGTGACCGCCGGGGTGGACCTCGACGCGTTCGTGCTCTTCTCGTCGCTCGCAGGCACGTACGGCGGGGCGGGGCAGGGCAACTACGCGCCGGGCAACGCGTTCCTGGACGCCTTCGCTCGCTACCGCCGCGGCCTGGGACTGCCGGCCACGTCGATCGGCTGGGGGCACTGGGCGGGCGGCGGCATGGCCGACGGTGGCCTGGAGACCCGGCTGCGGCAGCGCGGGGTTCCGCCGATGCCGCCGGAGCTGGCCCTCGACGGCCTGCAGCGCGTCCTCGACCTCGACGACACCGCCGTCGTGGTCGCCGACGTCGACTGGACCGCGGACCTGGCGCCGAGCCCACTGCTCGCCGACCTGCCCGAGCTGCGCGACCGATCCGTGCGTGCCGAGGTCGTCGCCGATCTGACGCCGGGGCGGTTGCTGGAGATCGTCCGCGCCCAGATCGCCGCCGTGCTCGGGTTCTCCGAGCCCGGCCGCATCGATCCCTCCCGTGCCCTGCGCGATCTCGGCTTCGACTCGCTGACCGCGGTCGAGCTGCGGAACCGGCTCGGCGCGGCGGTCGGCCTGAAGCTGCCCGCCACGCTGGTCTTCGACCACCCCAGCCCGGACGCGCTGGTCCGCTATCTCGCGGAGCGCTCGACCGGTGCCGTTGCTCCGGACACCGAGTTCGTGCAGCAGGGCGCGGCCGACGAGCCGATCGCGATCGTGGCGATGAGCTGCCGGTTCCCCGGCGGTGTGCGGTCGCCGGAGGACCTGTGGGAGCTGCTGGCCGACGGTCGTGACACGGTCGCGCCGTTCCCCGCCGACCGCGGGTGGGACGTCGAGGGCGTCTACGACCCCGATCCCGAGGTGCCGGGCCGTTCCTACGTCCGCCACGGATCCTTTGTGGACGACGTCACCGGGTTCGACGCGGCGTTCTTCGGGATCTCGCCGCGTGAGGCGCTGGCGATGGACCCGCAGCAGCGGTTGCTGCTGGAGACGTCGTGGGAGGTGTTCGAACGTGCCGGGCTCGACCCGGTGGCGTTGCGCGGCAGCCGGGTCGGCGTGTTCGCGGGAACGAACGGCCAGGACTACGGCACGCTGTTGATGAACGCCCGCGAACAGGTCGAGGGCTATCTGGGCACCGGCAGTTCGGCGAGTGTGTTCTCCGGCCGGGTCGCCTACACCTTCGGTTTCGAAGGTCCTGCGGTCACGGTCGACACGGCGTGTTCGTCGTCTTTGGTGGCCCTGCACCTGGCCGCGCAGGCGTTGCGGGCCGGCGAGTGCTCCCTCGCGCTCGCGGGTGGTGTGACGGTGATGTCGACACCGATCGGGTTCGTCGAGTTCTCACGCCAGCGCGGCCTGGCGGCGGACGGCCGGTGCAAGCCGTTCGCGGATGCCGCCGACGGCACGGCCTGGGGTGAGGGCGCCGGGGTGCTGCTGGTGGAACGGCTGTCCGACGCCCGCCGCCTCGGTCATCCCGTGCTCGCTGTGCTGCGCGGTTCCGCGGTCAACCAGGACGGCGCGTCGAACGGCCTGACGGCGCCGAACGGTCCATCGCAGCAGCGGGTGATCCGGCAGGCTCTGTCCGCCGCGGGGCTGCGACCGTCCGATGTGGACGCCGTCGAGGCGCACGGCACGGGAACCCGGCTCGGTGATCCGATCGAGGCGCAGGCGATTCTGTCGGTGTACGGGCAGGACCGGGAGTCTCCGGTGTGGCTGGGCTCGGTGAAGTCGAACCTCGGGCACACCCAGGCCGCCGCCGGTGTCGCCGGCGTGATCAAGGTGGTGGAGGCGCTGCGGCGTTCGGTGCTGCCGAAGACGTTGCACGTCGACTCGCCTTCGTCGCACGTGGACTGGTCGGCCGGGGACGTCCGGTTGCTGACCGAGGCCGTGCCGTGGCCCGCGGGGGAGCGGGTCCGCCGGGCAGGGGTGTCGTCGTTCGGGATCAGCGGGACCAACTCCCACGTCGTGCTGGAGGAAGCGCCGGTTTCCGAGCCCGCGCCGGTGGAGACGTACGCCGGTCCGGTCGTGCCGTGGCTGGTGTCGGCGCGGTCCGAGGCCGGGTTGCGGGCACAGGCCACGCGGTTGCTGGAGTGTCTCGACGCAGACCTGGTCGGGACGGCCAGGACCCTTGCCACGACCAGGGCTTCGCACGAGCACCGGGCCGTTGTGCTCTCCAGCGCCGCCGACGGGTTCCGGCGCGGGCTGACCGCGCTGGCGCAGGGGCGGCCGGTCGCCGAGGTCGTCCGCCGCTCGCCCGGTGGGAAGACGGCGTTCCTGTTCTCGGGTCAGGGATCGCAGCGGATCGGCATGGGCCGGGAGCTGTACGAGGCGTTCCCGGTTTACGCGGCGGAGTTCGACGCGGTGTGTGCGTTGCTGGATCCGCGGCTGCCGGAGGTGCTGGGGTCGCCGGAGCTGGACCAGACGGAGTTCGCGCAGCAGGCGATCTTCGCGCTCGAGGTCGCGTTGTTCCGGTTGTTCGAGTCCTGGGGTGTGCGGCCGGACTTCGTCGCCGGGCACTCGGTGGGCGAGATCGCGGCGGCGCACGTTGCCGGGATCTTGACGCTCGAGGACGCGGCTGCGCTGGTCGTCGCGCGTGGGCGGTTGATGCAGGCGTTGCCCGGCGGCGGCGTGATGATCGCGGTGCAGGCCGGTGAGGATGATGTTCTGCCGTTGCCGGACGGGGTTTCGCTGGCGGCGGTGAACGGGCCGTCGTCGGTGGTGTTGTCCGGTGAGACGGACGCAGTTGTCTCGGTGGCCTCGCGGTTTGCGAAGACGAAGCGGCTCAACACGAGCCACGCGTTCCACTCGGCGCTGATGGAACCGATGCTGGACGAGTTCGGTGACGTCGTCGCCGGGCTGGCCCACGCCGCGCCGGTGTTGCCGTTCGTGTCCACTGTGGAAGCAGACGCGGCGGTCACACCCTCCTACTGGGTGCGGCAGGTGCGGGAGCCGGTGCGGTTCGCTGACGCCGTCGATCGGTTGCGTGCCTTGGGGGTCACCGAGTTCGTCGAGCTCGGTCCCGGCGCGGTGCTGACGCCGATGGTCGAGGAGGCCGTGCCGGCGCTGGCCGCGGGCCGCGCGGATTGCGTTGGCGCGCTGGCACATCTCGCCGCGGCCGGGGTGCCGGTCGACTGGCCGCGGGTGTTCGGGCCTGGTCCGGTGCGCACGGATCTGCCGACCTACGCGTTCCAGCACGAGCGGTTCTGGCTGGACGGGGCCGCGGCCGGCGACGTCGACGCGCTCGGTCAGGCCGCCACCGGCCACCCGTTGCTCGGTGCGGCCGTGGAGCTGCCTTCGGGCGGGTGGGTGCTGACCGGTGCGTTGTCGACGCGGACCTCGCCGTGGCTGGCCGGGCACGCTGTGCACGGCACGGTCATCCTGCCCGGTACGGCGTTCGTCGAGCTCGCCCTGCGGGCCGGGGCCGAGGTCGGCTGTGCGGCGCTGGAGGAGCTGACCATCGCGGCGCCGCTCGTGGTGGCGGACACCGTTCGCGTTCAGGTGGCGGTCGTGCCGGTCGACGACGGCCGGCACGACGTCACGGTGCACTCGCGCGGTGCCGACGACTCGCCGTGGACCCTGCACGCCACCGGTGTGCTGACTGAGTCTTCGCCGGTGGCCGAGGAACTGGGTGAGTGGCCGCCGGCCGGTGCGTCCGAGGTGGACGTGACGGACCTGTACGCCGGGTTCGAGGACCGGGGGTTCCTGTACGGCTCGGCGTTCCGGGGGCTGACCGCGGCCTGGCTGCGGGACGGGTCGGTGTTCGCCGAGGTGGCGTTGCCCGTCGCCGATCGCGACGCGGCGGCACGGTTCGGGCTGCACCCGGCGTTGCTGGATGCCGCGTTGCACGGGTTGGGGCTCGGTGAGCTGTTGCCCGATGACGGGCAGGGGCGGTTGCCGTTCGCGTGGTCCGGTGTGGCTCGGCACGGCGAAGGTGCCGCGTCCTTGCGGGTCCGGCTGACTCCGGTCGCCGACGACACCGTTGCCCTGACGGTGGCTGATGGTGCCGGGCGGCCGGTGCTGTCCGTGGAGTCGCTGGTGTTGCGGCCGGTGGCGCCGGACCAGTTCGGTGTCCGGGACGCGGTGTTCCACGTCGAGTGGGTCGAGGCTCGCGGTGAGGCGGAGACCGCGGCTGTCCTGCACCAGGTCGCTCCCGCCGACGTGCACACCACGACCGCGGCCGTGCTCTCCGCGATCCACTCGTGGCTCGCCACGCCTTCGGATGCCGAGCTGGTGTTCGTCACGCGCGGGGCGGTGGCGGCGGCGGACGGCGACGGTGTGCCCGACCTGGGTGCGGCTGCGGCCTGGGGGCTCGTCCGGTCCGCGCGATCCGAGAACCCCGGTCGTTTTCGCTTGGTGGACATCGACTCCGGCACGGAGATGCCGGCGCTTCCCGCCGACGAGCCGGAGGTCGCGGTGCGCGGCGGCCGAGTCCTCGTCCCCCGGATCGTTCGGGGAACCACACCGGGCATCGAGCTGCCGTCCGGCGACTGGCGGCTGGAGGTCACCGCACCCGGCACGGTGGACGGCGTCACGGCCAGGCCGCACCAGGCACCCCCGCTCGCCCCGGGCGAGGTGAGGGTCGTCGTCCGCGCGGCCGGCGTGAACTTCCGCGACGTCCTCAACGCCCTCGGGCAGTACCCCGGCGGCCCGGTCCCGCTCGGCCAGGAAGCGGCCGGCGTGGTGACCGAGGCCGGCGCCGGTGTCACCGGGCTGACGAAGGGCGATCGGGTGTTCGGGCTGTTCCCCGGCACCTTCGGCTCCCACGCGGTCACCGATCACCGGCTCCTCGCGCCGATCCCGGCCGGCTGGACCTTCGCGCAGGCTGCGACGACGCCGGTCGCGTTCCTCACGGCCTACTACGGCCTGGTCGAACTCGCCGAGCTGAAGCCCGGCGAAACCGTGCTGGTGCACGCGGCCGCCGGTGGTGTCGGCATGGCCGCGGTCCAGCTCGCACGGCACCTCGGCGCCGAAGTGTGCGCGACCGCGAGTCCCGGCAAGCACGCCGTCGTGCGCGAACTCGGTGTCGAGCACCTGGCTTCGTCGCGCACCCTCGAGTTCGCCGAGCGCTTCGGTCGCGTGGACGTCGTGCTGAACTCGCTCGCGGGCGAGTTCGTGGACGCGTCGCTGTCGTTGCTGGCGGACGGCGGGCGGTTCCTCGAGATGGGCAAGACCGACGTCCGCGAGGTGGCCGGTGTCGACTACCGCGCGTTCGACCTCGCGGAGGCGGGGGCCGAGCGGCTCGGCCGGATGCTCGCGGACGTGCTGGCGCTGTTCGCCGAAGGGCACCTGCGGCCGTTGCCAGTCGCGGCGTGGGACGTGCGGCAGACGCCGGCCGCGCTGCGGTTCCTGAGCCAGGCCCGCAACGTCGGAAAGCTCGCGCTGACCGTCCCGCACCGGCCCGACCCCGAAGGCACCGTGCTGATCACCGGCGGTACCGGGGCGCTGGGGGCCGTGCTCGCACGGCACCTGGTCCACAACGGTGCCAAGAGCCTGGTGCTCACCGGTCGCCGTGGTGCGGGGGCACCTGGCGCGGCCGCGCTGGTCGAGGAACTCACCGCCGCGGGAGCGCAGGTGACGATCGCCGCGTGCGACGTCGCTGATCGTGTCGCGGTGGCCGAGCTGCTGGACGGGCTGGAGCTCACCGCCGTGGTGCACGCGGCGGGTGTGCTGGCGGACGCCACCGTCGACCGGCTCGGCACCGAAGAACTCCGGGCAGTTCTGGGGCCGAAGGCTGATGGCGCGCGTCACCTGCACGAGCTGACGCGCGACGCCGACCTCGCCGCGTTCGTGCTGTTCTCGTCGGTGTCCGGGCTTGCGGGCACGGCGGGGCAGGGTGCTTACGCGGCTGCCAACGCCTACCTCGACGGTCTGGCGCACCAGCGTCAGAAGGCCGGGTTGCCGGCGGTCTCGCTCGCCTGGGGTGCGTGGGACACGGGCATGGCCGGGGCCCTCGGGGAGACGGATCGCCGCCGGATGAGCCGGTCCGGGTTGCTCCCTCTGTCCGTCGAGGACGGTCTGGGACTGTTCGACGCGACCGCCACCGAGGCGGGGTTGCTCGTGCCGATGCGTCTCGATCCGGCGGCGTTGCGGGGCGACGACGTGCCGGCGTTGTTGCGCGGGCTGGTCAAGGCGAAGCCGAAGCGGGCGGCCACGCCGTCCGACGCGGCGGACCTGGCGCGGCGACTGGCCGGGCGGACGACGGCCGAGCAGGACGCGGTCGTGCTGGAGCTGGTGTGCGAGGCGATGGCCGCAGTGCTCGGGCACGCCGACGCCACCGGTGTCGAGCCGGGACGCGGCTTCCTGGAGGTCGGGTTCGACTCGCTGACCGCCGTCGAGCTGCGCAACCGGCTGGCCGCGGCGACCGGGCTGCGGTTGCCGTCGACGCTGGTGTTCGACCACGCCTCGCCCGCGGGCCTGGCGACGTATCTGCGCGGTGAGCTGTCCGGTTCCGCGCCGGCCGCCGACCGGCTGCTGTCCGAAGTGGACGGACTGGAGGCGCGGCTGCTGGCCGCCGACCTCGACGACGCCGACCGCGCCGCACTCGGTGGGCGGCTGCGGACGTTGCTGGCCAAGTGGTCCGGCACCGCCGTGGCCGAAGTCCCGGACAGCCTCGCCACGGCCACCGCGGACGACCTCTTCGACTTCATCGACAACACATTGGGGAACTGACGGTGTCCAACGAGGACCGGCTGGTCGAGTACCTGCGGCGGGTGACCGCCGACCTGCAGCGGACGCGCACGCGCCTGCAGGAGATCGAGTCCGGCGAACCGGAGCCGATCGCCGTCGTCGGCATGAGCTGCCGCTACCCCGGTGGGGTCGCCTCGCCGGACGATCTGTGGGAGCTGGTGCGGGACGGCCGTGACGCCATCACGTCGTTCCCCGCCGACCGAGGGTGGGACCTCGCCGCCCTGACCCAGGACCCCGAGGGACGCGGCGCGAGCTACACCGCCGCCGGCGGGTTCCTCGACGACGTCGCCGGTTTCGACGCGGAGTTCTTCGGCATCTCGCCCCGGGCCGCGCTGGCGATGGATCCGCAGCAGCGGCTGTTGCTGGAGTCGTCGTGGGCGCTGTTCGAGGACGCCGGCATCGACCCGGTGAGCCTCCGCGGCGGGCGGACCGGTGTGTTCGTCGGCGCGTCCTCGTCGGGGTACGCGACCGGCTTCCCGGTCGCCCCGGAAGGACTCGAAGGCCACCTGCTGACCGGGAACGCGGGCAGCGTGATCTCCGGGCGGCTCGCGTACCAGTTCGGGCTGGAAGGTCCCGCGGTCACGGTCGACACGGCGTGTTCGTCGTCGTTGGTGGCGTTGCACCTGGCCGCGCAGGCGTTGCGGGCGGGGGAGTGCTCGCTCGCACTCGCGGGCGGCGTGATGGTGCTCGCTTCGCCGACGTTGTTCGTCGAGTTCAGCCGGCAGCGCGGGCTCGCGGCGGACGGGCGCTGCAAGTCGTTCGCGGCGGCCGCGGACGGCACCGGCTGGGCGGAGGGCGTCGGGCTGGTCCTGCTGGAGAAGCTGGCCGACGCGCAGCGCAACGGCCACGAGATCCTGGCGGTCGTCCGCGGTTCCGCGGTCAACCAGGACGGCGCGAGCAGCGGGCTGACCGCGCCCAACGGCCCTTCGCAGCAACGGGTGATCCGCGACGCTCTCGCCGGTGCCCGCCTCGCACCGTCCGATGTGGACGTGGTCGAGGCGCACGGCACGGGAACCCGGCTCGGCGACCCGATCGAGGCGCAGGCCGTGCTCGCCACGTACGGCGGCGAGCGGCCCGAACCGCTGTGGCTCGGTTCGCTGAAGTCGAACATCGGGCACGCGCAGTCCGCCGCCGGTGTCGGTGGCGTGATCAAGATGATCCAGGCGCTGCGGCACGGTGTGCTGCCGAGGACGCTGCACGTCGACGAGCCGACGCCGCACGTCGACTGGGCGGCGGGCAACGTCCGGCTGCTCACGGAGGCGACGCCGTGGCCGGAGACCGGCCGGCCGCGCCGTGCCGGTGTGTCGTCGTTCGGGATGAGCGGCACGAACGCGCACGTGATCCTGGAGCAGGCTCCGGCCGCCGAGCGCTCCGCGGCACCTGTCCTGCCTGTCGTGCCGGTGCTTCTCTCCGCCCGCACAGCGTCCGCGCTGCGCGAGCAGGCGGAGCTGCTGTCCACTGTGGAGCACGAGCTTCCGGAGCTGGCGGCCGCGATGGCCACGCGCGGCGGGTTGGAGCATCGCGCCGCAGTCGTCGCCGCGGATCGCGGCGCGCTGCTGACCGCGCTGCGCGAGTTCGACGTCATTCAGGGGCAGCCTGGCGGGAAGACCGCTTTCCTGTTCTCCGGTCAGGGTTCGCAGCGGGCCGGCATGGGTCGCGAGCTGTCCGAGGCGTTCCCGGCTTACGCGTCGGCGTTCGACGAGGTCTGCGCACACCTGGACCCGCGGCTGAAGGACGTGCTGGGTTCATCGGAGCTGGACCGCACGGAGTTCGCGCAGCAGGCGATCTTCGCGCTCGAAGTGGCTTTGTTCCGGTTGCTGGAGTCGTGGGGTGTCCGGCCCGACTTCGTCCTGGGCCACTCGGTGGGAGAGGTCGCGGCCGCTCACGTCGCCGGGATCCTGACCCTCGGGGACGCGGCCGCGTTGGTGACCGCGCGCGGGCGGCTCATGGAGGCGTTGCCGGAGGGCGGCGCCATGATCGCCGTGCAGGCCGGTGAGGATGATGTTCTGCCGTTGCCGGACGGGATTTCGCTGGCGGCGGTGAACGGGCCGTCGTCGGTGGTGTTGTCCGGTGAGGCGGACGCCGTTGCCGCGGTGGCCTCTCGGTTCGCGAAGACGAAGCGGCTCAACACGAGCCACGCGTTCCACTCGGCGTTGATGGAACCGATGCTGGCCGAGTTCGCGGCGGCGATCAGCGGGCTGACCTTCGCCGCACCCGTGCTGCCGATCTTGTCCACCGTGGAGGAAGCAGCGTCGTGGGACGCGGACTACTGGGTCCGCCAGGTGCGGCAACCGGTCCGGTTCCACGACGGCGTCGAACGGCTGCGCGCCCAGGGCGTCACGGTCTTCGCCGAGCTCGGCCCCGTCGCGGTGCTCACCCCGCTCGCCGACGGCGCCGTTCCGTTGCTGCGGGCCGGCAAACCCGAAGTCGAGACGCTGATCCGCGGTTTGAGCACGCTGCACGTCCGCGGCACCTCCGTCGACTGGCCGGCGTTCTTCGGCGGCACCCGGCGACTTTCCCTGCCGCACTACCCGTTCGAGCACGAGCGGTTCTGGCTCGCCGCGCCCGCCGCGACCGGTGACGTCGGCGCCGCCGGACTCACCCACCTCGACCACTCGCTGCTGGGCGCCGCGCTGGCTCTCGCCGACGGGGACGGGTTCCTCTGCACCGGCGTCCTCTCGCCGCGCTCGCACCCGTGGCTCGCTGATCACGTCGTGCTCGGCTCGACGCTGGTTCCCGGCACGGCCTTCGTCGAACTGGCCCTGCGCGCGGCGGAACAGGCCGGGTGCGACCGGATCGACGAGCTCACCCTGGAAGCACCGCTGACGCTGCCCGACGGCGGCGTCGAGATCCAGATCGCCGTCGGCGCCCCCGGCTGGGACGGCGCCCGCAGCCTGCGCGTCCACGCGCGCCCAGCGGGTTCGGCGTTCGACGAGCCGTGGACCCGGCACGCCACTGGCACGGTGTCCGCGGGCAGCCGACCCGCCACCGGATCGGCCGAATGGCCGCCCGCAGGAGCCGAAGTCCTGGACGTCGACGACGTCTACGCGCGGTTCGGCGACCGCGGTTTCGACTACGGCCCGGCGTTCCAGGGCCTGCGCGCCGCCTGGCGACGCGATGCCGAGTTCTTCGCCGAGGTCGAGCTCCCGGACTCCGCCGAACGGTTCGCACTGCACCCCGCGCTGCTCGACAGCGCGTTGCACGTGATGGCGCTCGGCGTGCTGCCCGACACCGGTGTGGGGCGGGTTCCGTTCAGCTGGACCGGGATCACGGTGCCCGTGCGCGGCCGGTCGGCTCTGCGCGTCCGGATGTCGGCCACCGGACCGGACACCGTCACGCTCACGGCCACCGACCAGACCGGGCAGCAGGTCGTCTCCGTCGAGGGACTGACCGTGCGCCCGGTGGCGGTGCCCCGGCAGTCGCTGTTCGCCGTGGACTGGCCGCAGTTGCCCCCTGGCGGCACGGCCGAGAACATCCGGCCGACGATCCTCGCGGTCGACGGCGGCACCGATCCCGAGGCCACGCACGCCGCGACCGCACGGGTGCTGGTCGCTCTGCGGGAGTGGCTCGACTCGGAGCCTGCGCCCGACGAACGGCTCGTGGTCGTCACGAGCGGTGCGGTCGCTGTCGAGGACGAGGTCGTCACCGATCTCGCCGGTGCGGCCGTGGGCGGGCTGGTGCGGGCCGCGCAGGCCGAGCACCCCGACCGGTTCCTGTTGGTGGACACCGACGACGAGGCCGGCCTGACGCGATTCCCGGCGGGGGAGCCGCAGTTCGCGGTTCGCGGCGGGCGCACGTTCGTGCCCAGGTTGACCAGGGCCGCCGCGCTCGCCGGTGGTCCGCTGGACTGGGACACGGTGCTGATCACCGGTGGCACCGGCGCGCTCGGGTCGGCCCTCGCCCGGCACCTGCTGGACCGCGGCACCCGGCGGGTCGTCGTCGCCGGCCGCCGGGGCGGGCCGGCCGAACCCGGCATCGAGGTCGTGGCCTGCGACGTCACCGACCGGGACGCGGTCTCGGCGCTGCTCGGCTCGGTGCCCGGCCTCAGCGCCGTGGTGCACCTGGCCGGTGTGCTCGACGACGGAATGCTCGGCTCGCTGACTCCGGAGCGGCTCGCCACCGTGTTGCGCCCCAAGGTGGACGCGGCCTGGCTGCTGCACGAACTGACCCGCGACGCCGGTCTGTCGGACTTCGTCGTGTTCTCCTCGGTGGCCGGTGTCTTCGGTGCCACCGGGCAGGCGAACTACGCCGCCGCCAACGCCTACCTGGACGCGCTGATGGCGCATCGCCGGGCCGCAGGACTGCCCGGCACGGCGATGGCCTGGGGCGCCTGGGAAACCGGGATGGCCGCGCACACCTCGCGCGGTGGCGTGACGGCACTGTCCGTTGAGGACGGACTCGCGCTGTTCGACGCCGCCTTGGCCGTGGACCGCGCTGTCACCCTGCCGGTCAAGCTGGACCTCGCCGCTTTCCGCGCGGGTCCGGTACCGGCACTGCTGCGCGGCCTCGTGCGGCAGACGGCTCGACGCGCGCCGGCCGGGTCGGCGTTCGGTGAACGGCTGGCATCCGCGAGCGCGGCCGACCGCGAGGCGCTGCTGCTGGAGCTGGTCCGGACCGAGGCCGCGGCCGTGCTGGGCCACGAGAGCGGCGCCCGGATCGACGTGAGCAAGGCGTTCAGCGAGATCGGGTTCGACTCGCTGACCGCGGTCGAGCTGCGCAACCGGCTCGCCGTGGCGACCGGGCTCCGGTTGTCGTCGACGCTGGTGTTCGACCACCCCGGCGCGGCGGCGCTGGCCGCACACCTCGGGGCCGAGCTGCTGGGCACCTCGACTTCCGTCGCTGCGACGACCGTCGTGGCGGCCGACGAGCCCATCGCCATCGTGGGCATGAGCTGCCGGTACCCCGGTGGCGTCACGTCGCCGGAGGACCTGTGGCGGCTGGTGGCGGAAGGTCGAGACGGCGTCGGGGAGTTCCCGTCCGATCGCGGCTGGGACGTCGAGTACGACCCGGACCCCGAGCGGTCCGGCACGACGTACACGCGCGAAGGCGGTTTCCTGTATGACGCGGCGGAGTTCGACGCGGCGTTCTTCGGGATCAGCCCGCGTGAGGCGTTGGCGATGGATCCGCAGCAGCGGTTGCTGCTGGAGTCGTCCTGGGAAGCCTTCGAGAACGCCGGTATCGCTCCCGACTCCCTGCGAGGCAGCCGAACCGGCGTCTTCGCGGGCTTGATGTACCACGACTACGGCGCCCGGCTCACGACCGCGCCCGCCGATGTCGAAGGTTTCCTGGGGATCGGCAACTCCGGCAGCGTCCTTTCCGGACGGATCGCCTACTCGTTCGGGCTGGAGGGCCCTGCGGTCACCGTGGACACGGCGTGTTCGTCGTCGTTGGTGGCGTTGCACCTGGCCGCGCAGGCGTTGCGCGCCGGGGAGTGCTCGTTGGCGCTCGCCGGTGGTGTGACGGTGATGGCGACGCCGGCGACGTTCGTCGAGTTCTCGCGTCAGCGCGGGTTGGCGCCGGATGGCCGGTGCAAGTCGTTCGCCGCTGCCGCCGACGGCACCGGGTGGGGTGAGGGTGTCGGTGTCCTGGTGCTGGAGCGGCTGTCCGACGCCCGGCGCAACGGGCATCGCGTACTGGCCGTGGTGCGCGGCTCCGCGGTGAACTCGGACGGCGCGTCGAACGGCCTGACGGCGCCGAACGGGCCGTCCCAGCAGCGCGTCATCCGGGCGGCCCTGGCGACCGCCGGGCTGACAACGTCCGATGTGGACGCGGTCGAGGCGCACGGCACGGGAACCCGGCTCGGTGACCCGATCGAGGCCCAGGCGGTGCTCGCCACCTACGGCCAGGATCGCGAGACGCCGTTGTGGCTGGGCTCGGTCAAGTCGAACCTCGGCCACACCCAGGCCGCCGCCGGCGTCGCGGGCGTGATCAAGATGGTGCAGGCGCTGCGGCACGGACTGCTGCCCAGGACGCTGCACGTCGACGAGCCGACCCCGCACGTCGACTGGACCGCCGGCGAGGTCCGGCTGCTGACGGAGCCCGTCGCGTGGCCTGCCGGTGACCGGGTCCGCCGAGCCGCGGTGTCGTCGTTCGGGATCAGCGGCACCAACGCTCACGTGCTGCTCGAAGAAGCGCCGGACGTGCCCGTGGTGGCGGCCGAACGCTCGTTGCCCGCGGTGCCGTGGGTGTTGTCGGCCAAAACGCCGGATGCGTTGCGTGAGCAGGCTCGGCGGTTGCTGGTGGCAGCGCCGGACCTGCCGGATGCCGTTGTGGGGCGGGCATTGGCTCATGGGCGTGCGACGCTGGAGCACCGCGCGGCTGTTGTCGGCTCTGATCGTGAGGAACTGCTGCGGGGTCTTGAAGCTCTGGCGTCCGGTGGCGGTCACATCGGACGTGCCGGTGCCGGCAAGGTCGCGTTCCTGTTCACCGGTCAGGGTTCGCAGCGCGCCGGCATGGGCCGTGAGCTGTACGAGGTGTTCCCGGCTTACGCGTCGGCGTTCGACGCGGTGTGTGCGCAGTTGGATCCACGGGTGCGGGAGGTCGTCTTCGAGGGCCGTCCCGAATTGGACGGAACGGAGTTCGCGCAGCAGGGGATCTTCGCCGTCGAGGTGGCGCTGGTCCGGTTGCTGGACTCGTGGGGCATCCGGCCTGGGCTCGTCGCCGGGCACTCGGTCGGTGAGATCGCCGCGGCACACGTTGCCGGGGTGCTGTCGCTGCAGGACGCTGCTTCACTGGTCGGCGCTCGCGGGCGGTTGATGCAGGCGCTGCCCGAGGGTGGCGTGATGACTGCGGTCCAGGCCGGCGAGACCGACGTTCTGCCGCTGCCGGAGGGTGTTTCGCTGGCTGCGGTCAACGGTCCTTCGGCGGTGGTGCTGTCCGGTGAGGCAGATGCGGTTGCCGGGGTGGCTTCGAGGTTCGCGAAGACCAAGCGGCTCAACACCAGTCACGCGTTCCACTCGGCGTTGATGGAGCCGATGCTGGCCGAGTTCGCGTCGGCGATCGATGGGCTCACGTGTGCGGATCCGCTGATTCCATTCGTGTCCACTGTGGATGTTTCGGCTGAGCTGTCGCCGGAGTACTGGGTGCGGCAGGTTCGTGAGCCCGTCCGGTTCGCCGACGCCGTTGAGCGGCTTCGGGAGCAGGGCGTCACCGAGTTCGTCGAGATCGGGCCGGACGGCGTCCTGTCCGCGATGGTCGAGGGCGCGGTTCCCCTGCTGCGGGCAGGGCGTGCGGAGGTGCCCGCGGTGATCGCCGCGCTGGCCAGGTTGCACGTGCGCGGTGTCGAGCCGGACTGGGCCGAGGTGTTCGCGGGCACCGGCTCGGCGCCGGTCGACCTGCCGTCCTACGCCTTCGAGCGCAACCGGTACTGGCTCGACGCGGTTCCGGTCGCGGACGTGACCTCGCTCGGGCAGTCCGCGCCCGGCCATCCGTTGCTGGGTGCCGCTGTCGAACTGCCGGACGGCGGAGCGGTGTTCACCGGCACGCTGTCGGCCACGTCCTGGCTCGCCGAGCACGAGGTGCTGGGTGAGGTGTTGCTGCCCGGCGCCGCGTTCGCGGAGCTGGCGTTGTGCGCGGGGGCCGAGCTGGGGTGCCCGGTCGTCGAGGAGCTCACCCTCGGTGCGCCGCTGGTGTTGCGGGGTCAGGTCGCGCTGCGGGTGACCGTCGGGCCGCCGGCCGAGGGACGGTCGGTGGCCGTTCACTCGCGGTCGTCCGATGACTCCTGGGTTCTGCACGCCACCGGTGTGGTGAGTGCTGCCGAGGTTTCCGTTGACGACCTGACGGAGTGGCCGCCCGCCGGGGCGGAGGCGGTGCCGGTCGAGGACCTGTACGACCGGGCCGCGGAACAGGGATTCGGTTACGGGCCGGCGTTCCAGGGCGTGCGGGCGGCCTGGCGGGACGGCGAGGCCGTGTTCACCGAGGTCGAGCTGCCCGCGGAACGGGTGGCGGAGGCTGAGGGGTACGGGCTTCATCCGGCGTTGCTCGATGCGGCTTTGCACGGTGTCGGGCTGGGGTCGTTCGTTCCCGATGGCGCGTTCGTGCCGTTCTCCTGGGCGGGCTTGTCCCTGGCCGCCGCGGGTGCGGCGTCGTTGCGGGTTCGGATTCGGCCTGCCGGGCAGGGTTCGATCAGCCTGATGCTGGCGGACGCGACCGGCCGGGGCGTCGCGAGCGTGCGAACGCTGGCGTTGCGGCCGGTCGCGGTGGGTCAGGTGGCGGCGCGGCTGGACGCGTTGCACCGGTTGGAGTGGGTGCCGGCGGGGGAGACCGGTGTCCACCCGCTGGCGGTGGCCGGGCTTGCCGATCTCACCACCCCGGTGCCCGCTGTCGTGGCGGTCGAATGGGCTCGGAGCGAGCTGGGTGACGCCGTCACCCGTGCCCTCGAGCTGGTCCAGAGCTGGGTCGCCGACGAGCGGTTCGCTCGTTCCCGCCTGGTTCTCGTCACCCGCGGCGCCGTCGCCACGAGCCGGGGTGAGGACGTCACCGACCTCCCCGCCGCAGCCGCCCGGGGCCTGGTGCGCACCGCCGCCCAGGAGTACCCGGGCCGGTTCGGCCTGGTGGACCTCGGCCACGACGACGAGCTCCGCACCCTGCCCGACGAGCAGGAAGCCGCGGTCCGCAACGGAACCGTCCTCGTGCCGAGGCTGGCTCGAGCCGCCGCCGGTGAGCCCACGAGCATCGCCGACCCCGATGGCACCGTCCTGATCACCGGCGGCACGGGTGCGCTCGGTGCCGCCGTCGCACGGCATCTGGCCGGGCAGGGAGCCGGGCACCTGCTGCTCACCTCACGCCGAGGCCTGGAGGCCAAGGGCGCGAAGGCTCTCGTCGCGGAACTGGAAGCTGCGGGAACCCAGGTCACGGTGGCGGCGTGCGACGTCGCCGATCGCGGCGAGCTCGCCGCGTTGCTCGAGAAGGTCCCGGTCACCGCGGTCGTGCACGCGGCCGGCGTGCTCGACGACGGGGTGATCACCGCTCAGGACCCGGCGCGGCTCGCTGCCGTGCTCGGCCCGAAGGCAGACGCGGCACGACATCTGCACGAGCTGACTCACGGGGTGAATGCGTTCGTGCTGTTCTCGTCGGTGGCCGGGGCATTTGGCAGCGCGGGGCAGGCGGGTTACGCGGCCGCGAACGCCTACCTCGACGCCCTGGCCGCTCATCGGATCGCGAACGGGCTGCCCGCGCGGTCACTCGCCTGGGGACCGTGGCTGGACGGCGGCATGGCGGCCGGGCTCGCGGACGCCGAGCGGCGCGCGATCGAGCGCACCGGGTTGCGGCCGATCGACAGCGAGACCGGCCTGGCCCTGTTCGACGCCGCGCTGGCACACGACGAGCCGGTGCTGTGGCCCGTGCGGCTGGACCACGCGGTGCTGCGCGCCCAGGGCGAGCACCTGCCGGCGATCCTGCGCGGGCTCGTGCGGGTTCCCGTGCGGCGGGCGGCCAGGCGGGTCGCCGAGGACCGCAAGGCGTTGCTCGACCTCGTGCGCGCGGAGTCCGCGGCCGTGCTGGGGCACGCGTCGGCCGCCGCGGTCGAGCCGGACCAGGCTTTCAGCGAGATCGGGTTCGACTCGCTGACCGCCGTGGAGCTGCGCAACCGGCTCGACGCGGCCACCGGGCTCCGGCTCGCGGTCACCGTCGTGTTCGACTACGCGACGCCCGCCGCGCTGGCGGAGCACCTCGAAGCCGAGTTGACCGGCGAACGGGCCGACCGGGCGGTGGCGACGACGCAGGCCGTGGACGAGCCCGTCGCGATCGTCGGCATGAGCTGCCGGTACCCCGGTGGGGTCACGTCGCCGGACGACCTCTGGCGGCTCGTTCTCGACGGGCGTGACGCCATCGGGGAGTTCCCCGCCGACCGAGGCTGGGACGTCGAGTACGACCCGGATCCCGAGCGGTCCGGCACCACCTCCGCACGTGAGGGCGGCTTCCTCTACGACGCGGCGGAGTTCGACGCGGCGTTCTTCGGGATCTCGCCCCGTGAGGCACTTGCCATGGATCCGCAGCAACGGCTTCTGCTGGAAGCGTCGTGGGAGGCGTTTGAAAGTGCGGGAATCGACCCTGGTTCCATGCGCGGAAGCCGCACCGGTGTGTTCGCCGGCCAGATGTACCACGACTACGGTGCCCGGCTGACCGAGGTGCCGGAAGGGGTCGAGGGGTTCGTCGGCATCGGCAACTCCGGCAGTGTCCTCTCCGGACGCGTGGCCTACTCGTTCGGTCTTGAGGGGCCCGCGGTCACCGTCGACACGGCGTGCTCGTCCTCGCTCGTGACCCTGCACCTCGCCGCGCAGGCGCTGCGTGCCGGGGAGTGCTCGCTCGCACTCGCCGGTGGTGTGACCGTGATGGCGACGCCGGCGACGTTCGTCGAGTTCTCCCGTCAGCGCGGCCTGGCACCGGACGGGCGGTGCAAGCCGTTCGCCGCTGCCGCCGACGGCACCGGGTGGTCGGAGGGCGTCGGCGTCCTGGTCCTGGAGAGGTTGTCCGACGCCCAGCGCAACGGTCACCGCGTGTTCGCCGTGGTCAAGGGCTCCGCGATCAACTCCGACGGCGCGTCGAACGGCCTGACCGCGCCGAACGGGCCGTCCCAGCAGCGCGTCATCCGCGCCGCCCTGACGAGCGCCGGGCTCGAACCGTCCGATGTGGACGCTGTCGAGGCGCACGGCACGGGAACCCGTCTCGGCGATCCGATCGAGGCCCAGGCGGTGCTCGCCACCTACGGTCAGGACCGCACGACACCGCTGTGGCTCGGTTCGGTGAAGTCGAATCTCGGCCACACCCAGGCCGCGGCCGGTGTCGCGGGCGTGATCAAGATGGTGCAGGCGCTGCGGCACGGTGTGCTGCCCAGGACGTTGCACGTCGACGAGCCGACCCCGCACGTCGACTGGACATCGGGGGACGTCCGGCTTCTCACCGAACCGGTCGAATGGCCCGCAGGGGTCCGGCGGGCCGCCGTGTCGTCGTTCGGCATCAGCGGTACCAACGCGCACGTCATCCTCGAAGCCGTGGCCGAGCCGGCGGACGCGGAAGTGCCAGCGCATCCGTGCCCGCCCGTCGTTCTCTCGGCCAAGTCGCCGGCCGCGCTGCGTGCGCAGGCGACCCGGTTGCGGGAACACCTGATCAGCCGTCCCGGGCTCGGACTCGCCGCCGTCGCCAGGGCGCTGGTCACCGAACGACCGCAGCACGCTCATCGCGCCGTTGTCGTCGGTGACGTGGACGCGGGGCTGGCGGCGCTCGGCCGTGGTGAGCCCGCTGCCGTGACCGGAGAGGTCGTGCCGGACGGCCGGACCGCGTTCCTCTTCACCGGCCAGGGTTCGCAGCGGCCGGGGATGGGCCGCGAGCTGTACGAGACGTTCCCGGTGTACGCCGAGGCGTTCGACGCCGTCTGCGCGCACCTCGACCCGAGGCTGCGGGCGGTCGTCTTCGACGGTGAGCCGGAGCTGGACACGACCGAGTTCGCGCAGCAGGCGATCTTCGCGCTGCAGGTCGCGTTGTTCCGGTTGCTGGAGTCGTGGGGCGTCGAACCGGACGTCGTGCTGGGCCACTCGGTCGGTGAGATCGCGGCCGCGCACGTCGCCGGGGTGCTGAGCCTGCCGGACGCGGCCACGCTGGTCGCCGCTCGGGGACGGCTCATGCAGGCGCTGCCCGCCGGTGGCGCGATGATCGCCGTGCAGGCGTCCGAAGAGGACGTTCTGCCGTTGCCGAACGGTGTCTCACTCGCCGCGGTCAACGGTCCGGACTCCGTCGTGCTGTCCGGTGCGGAAGAGGCGGTCACCGCCTTCGCGGCGGCCTGGACGACGACGAAGCGGCTCAACACCAGTCACGCGTTCCACTCCGCGCTGATGGAACCGATGCTCGACGAGTTCCGCGTCGTCGTCGAGGGGCTGACCTTCGCCGAGCCGGTGATCTCTCTTCTGTCCACAGTGGAGGACGGCGACCCGGCCACCGCGACGCACTGGGTTCGCCAGGTGCGCGAACCTGTCCGCTTTCACGACGCGCTGCGCGCTGCCGAAGGCGTCACGGACTTCCTGGAGCTGGGCCCGGACGGCGTGCTGACCGCGATGGTCGACGGGGACGTGGAAGCCGTCCCGGTGCTGCGGGCGGGCCGGCCGGAACCAGAGACCCTGATCACCGCACTCGCCAGGGTGCACGTGCGGGGACGCCGGGTCGACTGGGCCGCGGGCTTCGGTTCCGGCGGGCACGTGGACCTGCCGACCTACGCGTTCCAGCGGGAGCGCTTCTGGCTCGCCGCCGCCGCGAAGGCCGGGGACGTCACCGCCGCCGGCCTGGTCGCGACCGGTCACCCGCTGCTCGCCGCGGTCGTCCCGCTGGCAGGGGAGGACGGTGTGCTCGGCACGGCCAGGCTTTCGCCGCGGACACACCCGTGGCTCACCGAGCACACCATCGGCGGCATCGCGGTGCTGCCGGGGACCGCGGTGCTGGAGCTCGTGCTGCGGACCGCGGCCGAGACCGGCTGCGACGTGGTCAGCGAACTGACCCTGGAAGTGCCGCTCGTGGTGCCGGACCAGGGCGTTCAGCTCCAGGTCACCGTTGGTGCCGCGGAGGACGGGGAACGCCCGGTGCGCGTGCACGCTCGTCGTGACGACACCGAACCGTGGACTCGGCACGCCGCGGGCACGGTCACCGAGGGCTCCAAACCCGCGGTGGCCCTGACCGAGTGGCCGCCCAGCGGAGCGGAACCCGTGGCGGTGGACGACGTGTACGACGGGTTCGCCTCGGCGGGGCTCGCCCACGGCCCCGTGTTCCGAGGTCTGCGGGCCGCGTGGGCCCGTGGCGAGGAGCTGTTCGCGGAGATCTCGCTGCCCGAGACCGCCACGGGGTTCCTGCTGCACCCGGCGTTGTTCGACGCGGCGCTCCACACGGCCGCGCTGAGGGGCGACCGCACGGCGCGGCTGCCGTTCTCCTGGGCCGGTGTGCACCTGTCGGCACGAGGTGCGACCAGCCTGCGGGTCCGGCTCACCCCGGCGCCGGAGGGCTTCGCGCTGGCTCTGGCCGACGGGACGGGCGCACCGGTCGGAGTCGTGGACTCGTTGACCCTGCGGCCTTTCTCGGCCGACGCGCTGGGAGTGCGGGACGCGCTGTTCCGCGTCGAGTGGGTGCCGGGCACGGTGTCCGGCGAAGCGCACGACGTCACCTTCCTGCCGGTGCCCGCTGGTGCCGGGGTGCGCGAAACCGTCACGTCGGTGCTGGAAGCCGTCCGGGAGTGGTTGGCGGGCAACGGGGAACGACTGGTCGTGGTGACTCGCGGCGCGGTCTCGACCCGGCCGGGTGAGGACGTGCCGGACCTCGCCGCCGCAGCGGTGTGGGGCCTGGTGCGCTCGGCCCAGGCCGAGCACCCGGACCGGCTGGCGTTGCTCGATCTCGACGACCCCGCCGCGGTTCCCGTCGCTGTCGGAGAACCGCAGGCGGCGATCCGCTCGGGCGAGGTGCTGGTTCCCCGGCTGGCTCGTGTCCGGGTCGGAGAGGACGCGGTTCCGGCGATCTCGGGAACCGTGCTCGTCACCGGTGGCACCGGCGCGCTGGGTGCGGCTGTCGCCCGGCATCTGGCGGCGAACGGCGCGCAGCACCTGGTGCTCGCCAGCCGCCGGGGTGACGCGGCGCCCGGTGCCGCCGAACTGGCCGAGGAGCTGCGTTGTTCCGGCGCGGACGTCACGCTCGCCGCGTGCGACCTCGCCGACCGCGACGCGGTGGCCGCGCTGCTGGCCGCGCATCCCGTGACGTCGGTGGTGCACACCGCCGGCGTGCTCGCCGACGGCGTGGTGGAAACGCTGACGCCGCACCAGGTCGAGACCGTGCTCAAGGCCAAGGCCGACGCGGCCTGGCACCTGCACGAGCTGGCCGGTGACCTCGACGAGTTCATCCTGTTCTCGTCGGCCGCCGGCACGCTCGGCACACCCGGCCAGGCCAACTACGCGGCCGCCAACGCGTTCCTTGACGCACTGGCGGCCCACCGCCGGGCCGCGGGTCTGCCCGCGCAGTCCCTCGCCTGGGGGCTGTGGGCCGAAGGCATGGGAGACGCGGAGAACCGCGGCGCGGTCAAGGCCCTGTCCACAGAGGACGGTCTGGCGCTGCTCGACGCGTCGCGTGCCGATGGTGGCGTGGCGTTGGTCCCGATGCGGCTCGATCTCACGGTGCGGGGCGAGGTGCCCGCGTTGCTGCGCGGCCTCGTCCGGCGGCCGTCGCGGGCGGCCGTGCCGGACCAGCTGGCCCACCGCCTCGCGGCGGTGCCGGAAGCCGACCGTCATGACCTGCTCGTCGGGTTCGTCCGCACCCAGGTGGCCGCCGTGCTCGGGCACGCCGACCCGAGCGCGATCCCCGCCCGGCAGTCGTTCCGCGACCTGGGTTTCGACTCGCTCACCGCGGTCGAGCTGCGCAACCGAATCGGCGCCGCGACCGGGCTGCGGTTGCCCGCGACGCTGGTGTTCAGCTACCCGGACGCGGCCGCGCTCGCCACGCACCTGGAGTCGGAGCTGCACGTCGAACCGGCGGAGCCGGACCTGACCGCGGTGCTCGCCGCGATCGGGGTGGACCGGCTGCGGGCGGCCGGACTGCTCGAACCCCTGCTGCGGCTGGCTGATCCCGGCTCCGCCACCGCCGCACCCGCCGAAGCCTCGATCGACGCCATGGACGTGGACGACCTCGTCTCGCTGGCGCTCGACCCCTCCTGACCTGATCGCGGAGACCCAGCATGGCCACCACACCGGACAAGATCGTCGAAGCTCTGCGCGCGTCGCTCAAGGAGAGCGATCGGTTGCGGGAGCTCACGAAGCGCCTCGAGGCAGCGGCGGGGGAACCCATCGCGATCATCGGCATGAGCTGCCGCTACCCCGGTGGCGTCGGCTCGCCGGAGGAGCTGTGGGATCTCGTCGCCCGCGGCGGTGACGCCATCAGCGGTTTCCCGGCCAGGCGTGGCTGGGACCTCGACGGCCTGTACGACCCGGACGCCGACGAGCCGGGCAAGGTCTACACCCGCGAGGGCGGGTTCCTGCACGACGCCGACCAGTTCGACCCGGCGTTCTTCGGCATCAGCCCGCGGGACGCGCTCGCCATCGATCCGCAGCAGCGGCTGCTGCTGGAGGTGTCGTACGAGGCCTTCGAACGGGCCGGGCTGACGCTGGACGCGGTGCGCGGCAGCCGTACGGGTGTGTTCTCCGGCGTGATGTACAACGACTACGCAGGCCGGATGTACCGGGTGCCGGAGGGCTTCGAAGGCCTGCTCGGCAACGGCAGCGCGGGCAGCGTCGCGTCCGGCCGGGTCGCCTACACCTTCGGGCTGGAGGGACCCGCGGTCACGATCGACACCGCGTGCTCGTCGTCGCTGGTCGCCGTGCACCTGGCCGCGCAGGCGCTGCGCCAGGGCGACTGCACCCTCGCGCTCGCCGGCGGTGTGTCGGTGATGGCGACGCCGTCCGCGCTGGTCGAGTTCAGCCGGCAGCGCGCGCTGGCGCCGGACGGGCGCTGCAAGGCGTTCGCGGCCGCCGCCGACGGCACGAGCTGGGCCGAGGGCGTCGGTGTGCTGGTGCTGGAGCGGCTTTCCGACGCCGAGCGCCTCGGACATCCGATCCTGGCGGTGGTGCGCGGTACGGCGGTGAACCAGGACGGTGCTTCCAACGGCATGACCGCGCCGAACGGCCTGGCGCAGCAGCGCGTGATCCGTGCCGCGCTGGCGAACGCCGGGCTGGCAGCGTCCGACGTGGACGTCGTGGAGGCGCACGGCACGGGTACCTCGCTGGGAGACCCGATCGAGGCCGAGGCTCTGCTGGCGACCTACGGGCAGGACCGGGAACGGCCGTTGCTGCTCGGGTCGCTGAAGTCGAACATCGGGCACGCGCAAGCCGCGGCCGGTGTCGGCGGCGTGATCAAGATGGTCGAGGCGATGCGCCACGGCGTGCTGCCGAAGACCTTGCACGTCGACGCGCCCTCGCCGCACGTGGACTGGTCGGCCGGATCCGTCGAGCTGGTGACGGAGGCCGTGGAGTGGCCCTCGACCGGTTCCTCGCGCCGGGCCGGTGTGTCGTCGTTCGGTGTCAGCGGGACCAACGCGCACGTGATCCTGGAGGGGCGGCCTCGGCCCGAAGCCGTGGCCGGGGTGGTCTCGGACGTCCCGTGGGTGCTTTCCGCCCGCTCCGAACCGGCCCTGCGTGACCAGGCGCGCAACCTCCTGTCCCTGGTGGAGGGGGACGTCGCGGCCGTCGGCGCGGCGTTGGTCAGGTCCCGTCAGCTGTTCGAGCACAGGGCGGTGGTGGCCGGTGATCTGCGAGCAGGGCTGACCGCGTTGGCCGAGCACGGTGCGGGTGCCGGGGTGGCCCGCGGTGTGCGCCGGGCCGTGTTCGTGTTCCCCGGTCAGGGGTCGCAGTGGGCCGGGATGGGGCGTGAGCTGCTGGACGCGTCGCCGGTGTTCGCGGCGCGGATGGAGGAGTGCGCCACCGCTCTGTCGTCCTTTGTGGACTGGAAGTTGCCGGAGGTCCTCGACGACGCCGACGCGTTGTCGAGGGTCGATGTCGTGCAGCCCGCGTTGTGGGCGGTGATGGTGTCGCTCGCTGAGGTGTGGCGTTCGTACGGTGTCGAGCCTGCCGCGGTGGTGGGTCACTCGCAGGGTGAGATCGCTGCCGCTGTGGTCGCCGGGGGATTGTCCCTTGAGGACGGTGCGCGCGTGGTCGCGCTGCGGAGCAAGGCTCTGCTGGCCTTGTCCGGCAAGGGCGGGATGGTCTCGCTCACCGCGTCGCTCGAGCGCGCGGAAGAGGTGATCGCGCCCTGGGGCGGGCGACTGTCGATCGCCGCGGTCAACGGCGAGTCCTCGGTCGTGGTCTCCGGCGACGCCGACGCACTCGAAGAGCTGCTGGCGCAGGACCTTCCGGTCAAGCGGATCGCCGTCGACTACGCGTCGCACTCCCGGCACGTCGAAGCCGTCGAAGCCGAGCTGCTCGCCGTCCTCGGCCCGATCCGCCCGCGCACCGGTGACGTGCCGTTCTACTCGACCGTGACCGGTGAGGTGCTCGACACCGCCGCGCTGGACTCGGCCTACTGGTACCGGAACCTCCGTGAGACCGTCCGGTTCGACCAGGCCGTGGCACGACTTCTCGCCCACCGTCCGGTGTTCGTGGAGTGCAGTCCGCACCCTGTGCTCGTGACCGGTCTCGACGAGGCCGTCGGCACTCTCCGTCGCGGCGAAGGTGGCCGGGCGCGACTGCTGACGTCGCTCGGCGTGGCCTTCAGCCAGGGCGTGGCCGTCGACTGGTCCGCCGAGTTCGACGGCGTCGATCCCGTGGGGGTCGAGCTCCCGACCTATCCGTTCCAGCGTTCGGCTTTCTGGCTGGACGCGCCCGCGCTGGCCGGCGATTCCGCCGGTCTGGGCTCGGCTGGCCACCCGATGCTCGACCAGGTCGTCGCACTCGCCGAGGGCGACGGTCACCTGTTCACCGGGCGGCTCTCCCTGCGCTCGCACCCGTGGCTGGCCGATCACGTCGTGCGCGGCACCGTCGTCGTGCCCGGCACGGCGCTGCTCGAGCTCGCGGTGCGGGCGGCGCAGGAGACCGACGGCCGGGCCGTGGAAGACCTGGTCCTGGAGGCACCGCTGGTGCTGCCGGAGGACGGTGCGGTCGAGGTGCAGGTGTCGGTCGGCGCTCCTGACGGCAGCGGGCGGCGTGCGGTCGCGGTGCACAGCCGCGCCGGGGACGACAGCTGGACCCGGCACGCCGGCGGTGTGCTCGGTGGTGCGGAGCCGGCGGCCGCGGACCTGGTGATCTGGCCGCCTGCCGGCGCCGAACCCGTCGAGGTCGACGGGCTGCACGACCGGTTCGCCGAGCAGGGTTTCGCGTACGGGCCGGCGTTCCGCGGCCTGCGGGCGGCCTGGCGACTGGGCGAGGAGATCTACGCCGAGGTCGCGCTGCCTTCCGGCATCGCCGCCGAGGCGGCGCGGTTCGGGCTGCACCCGGCGTTGCTGGACGCGGCGTTGCAGGCTGCGGCGCTGCGGTCTGGGGCGCTGCAGTTCGGGGCGCACGGCGGTGGCGATCGTGCGCTGATGCCGTTCGCCTGGTCCGGCGTGGTTCTGCGAGCCGGTGGCACCGGGGCGGCGCGGGTGCGGATCAGGCCTGCGGGGGAGGACGCGGTGGCGCTGGACGTCGCCGACGCGTCCGGGGTCTCGGTGGCCACCGTGTCGTCGCTGGTGTTGCGGCCCTTGGTGGCGCAGCAACTCGTCGCCGACGCGGTGTTCCGTCCGGAATGGACGGAGGTGGTGGTGCCGGACGCGGCTTCCGGCGCCGACCTCGAACTGGTGCGCATCACCGGTGATCCGTCCGACATCGCGGGCAGTGTCAGGGCGGTGCTGGGCCGTGCGCTCGAACTCGTCCGCGACCACCTCGCCGGCGATGACGGTCGCCTCGTGTTCGTCACCTCGGGTGCGACGACAGGGGAAGACCTCGCCGCGGCGGCGGTGTGGGGCCTGATCCGCTCGGTCCGCATCGAGCACCCCGGCCGGTTCCTGCTCGCCGACACCGACACGGGCGAGACGGCTCCACTCGTCGCGGTCCTGGCCTCGGGAGAGGAACCGGAAGCCGCGTTGCGCGACGGCTCCGTTCTCGTGCCGCGGCTGGCACGGGTTCAGGTTTCCGACGAAGCGCCCGCGTTCGACGTTACCGGCACCGTCCTGATCACCGGTGGTACCGGCGCGCTCGGGTCGTTGCTGGCTCGGCACCTGGTCACCGCCTACGGCGCTCGCCGTCTGCTGCTGACGAGCCGCACCGGTGCCGGGCATCCCGACCTGGAACGGCTCGACGCCGACGTGCGGGTCGTCCGGTGCGATGTCGCCGACCGCGACCAGCTCGCGGAACTCCTCGCGGGCGAACAGATCAGCGCTGTCGTGCACGCGGCGGGCGCGCTCGCGGACGGTGTCGTGGAGTCGTTGACGGCCGACGACTTCGAGAAGGTCCTGCGGGCCAAGGTGGATGCCGCGCTCGCGCTCGACGAGCTCACCGACGCCGCGACGTTCGTGTTGTTCTCGTCGGCGACCGGCACGTTCGGCAGCGCCGGGCAGAGCGCTTACGCCGCCGCGAACGCCGTGCTCGACGCACTGGCCGCGCGGCGGCGTGGTGCCCAGTCGCTGGCGTGGGGGCTGTGGGCGCGCGGCGGCGGGATGACCGGCGCGATGACCGACGTCGACCTGCGGCGGATGACGCGCGCCGGGTTCCCGCCGTTGTCCGACGAGCAGGGGCTCGCGCTGTTCGACACCGCCCGGACGCTGGCCGACGCGGTCCTGGTGCCGGTCAAGCTGAACGTTCCCGCTCTGCGCGACCAGGCGGTGCCGCCGATGTTGCGCAGGCTCGTCCCGGCGCGCGCGGTCGCCGCGCAGGACAACGGCCTGCGGGCGCGGCTGGCCGGTCTCGACGACGCCGGCCGCCAACGTGCGCTCACCGAGATCGTGCGCACCCAGGTCGCGGTGGTGCTGGGCCACGCCGACGTGTCCGCGGTGGACACCTCGGTCGCCTTCCGGGAGCTGGGGTTCGACTCGCTGACCGCGGTCGACCTGCGCAACCGGCTGTCGGCGACGACCGGGCTGCGGCTGCCCGCCGCGCTCGTGTTCGACCACCCGACCCCGGCTGCGCTCGCCGCGTTCCTGCAGGCCGAGTTCGCCGGCGACGCGGCGGTCCGGCAGGTCGTGGAGGTGACGGCCTCGGACGAGCCGATCGCGATCGTCGGGATGAGCTGCCGGTTCCCCGGCGGGGTCGCCTCTCCCGAGGACCTCTGGCGGTTGCTGGCCGAGGGTGGTGACGCGATCACCGAGTTCCCCGCCGACCGCGGCTGGGACGTCGAGGCGCTGTACGACCCGCAGCCGCGGCCCGGGAAGACCTACGTGCGCGCCGGCGGCTTCCTCGACGGCGCCGCCGACTTCGACTCCGCCTTCTTCGGCATCTCGCCGCGCGAGGCGCTCGCCATGGACCCGCAGCACCGGCTGTTGCTGGAGTCGGCGTGGGAGGCGTTCGAACGGGCCGGGATCGACCCGGCCACCGTGCGCGGCAGCCGCACCGGCGTGTTCGCCGGCCTGATGTACCACGACTACGGCGCGCGGCTGTCCGGTGGACCCGACGACGTCGAGGGATTCCTCGGCGTCGGCAACTCCGGCAGCGTCGCCTCCGGGCGGATCGCCTACACGCTCGGGCTCGAAGGCCCGGCCGTCACGGTCGACACCGCCTGCTCCTCGTCGCTGGTCGCGCTGCACCTGGCGGTGCAGTCGCTGCGCTCCGGCGAGTGCACCTGGCGGTGCAGTCGCTGCGCTCCGGCGAGTGCACCATGGCGCTGGCGGGCGGCGCGACCGTGATGGCGACGCCCGGCACGTTCGTCGAGTTCTCCCAGCAGCGCGGGCTCGCGCGGGACGGCCGCTGCAAGGCGTTCTCCGCCGACGCCGACGGTGCCGGCTGGTCGGAGGGCGTCGGCATGCTGCTGGTGGAACGGCTTTCGGACGCCGAACGCCTCGGCCACCAGGTGCTCGCGGTGGTCCGAGGTACGGCGGTGAACCAGGACGGCGCGTCCAATGGCCTCACCGCGCCGAACGGACCGTCCCAGCAACGCGTCATCCGTGCCGCCCTGGCGAACGCCGGGCTGGCACCGTCCGATGTGGACGTCGTGGAGGCGCACGGCACCGGCACGTCGCTCGGTGACCCGATCGAGGCGGACGCGCTGCTGGCCACCTACGGGCAGGACCGGGCACGGCCCCTGCTGCTGGGCTCGGTGAAGTCCAACATCGGGCACGCCCAGGCCGCGGCCGGTGTCGCGGGCGTGGTGAAGATGGTGCTCGCGTTGGGCAACGGCGTGGTGCCGCGCACCCTGCACGCCGACACACCTTCTCCGCACGTCGACTGGTCGTCGGGTGCGATCGAGCTGCTGTCGTCGGCACAGCCGTGGCCGGAGACGGGGCGGGCGCGGCGTGCGGCGGTGTCGTCGTTCGGCATCAGCGGCACCAATGCCCACGTGATCCTCGAAGCCGGACCTGGTCCTGTGGAGGCCCCGGTAGGACGGACTGTGCCCGCGGTGGTGCCGTGGGTGCTGTCCGCGCGATCCGAGGAGGCGCTGCGGGCCCAGGCGGCCCGGGTGCCGTCCGGCGATCCGGTGGACATCGGGTTTTCACTGGTCAGCACTCGCGCGCTGTTCGAGCACCGCGCGGTGGTCCTGGGTGGGCACTCGGCGGCGGCGCGGGCTTTCGCTGAGGGTGGCGCCCCTGCGGACGTCGTCAGCGGGATCGCCCGGCCCGGCCGGCGGGTCGCGTTCGTGTTCCCCGGTCAGGGGTCGCAGTGGGCCGGCATGGGGCGTGAGCTGCTGGACGCGTCGCCGGTGTTCGCCGCGCGCCTTCGGGAGTGCGCCGAGGCTCTGTCGTCCTTTGTGGACTGGGATCTGTTCGACGTGCTCGACGATGCTGACGCGTTGGTGCGGGTGGATGTGGTGCAGCCCGTCTTGTGGGCGGTGATGGTGTCGCTCGCCGAGGTGTGGCGTTCGCATGGTGTTGAGCCTGCGGCTGTGGTGGGTCACTCGCAGGGTGAGATCGCTGCCGCTGTGGTGGCCGGGGGATTGTCCCTTGAGGACGGTGCTCGCGTGGTCGCACTGCGGAGCAAGGCGATTCTGCGGTTGTCGGGCTCGGGTGGGATGGTGTCGCTGGCGGTCTCTCCGGAACGCGCTGCCGAGTTGATCGCGCCCTGGGCCGGCGGGATCTCCGTGGCGGCGGTCAACGGCCCGTCGTCGGTCGTGGTCTCCGGTGAATCCGGTGCGTTGGACGAACTCGTGGCCGCCGCGCAGGACGCACGTGCGCGGCGGATCGCGGTCGACTACGCGTCGCACTCGGCTCAGGTGGAACTGCTGGCCGACGAGCTCGCGGTGTCGCTGGCCGATGTCTCCCCGCTGGCCGCGCGGATCCCGTTCGTGTCCGCGGTGACCGGTGAAGTGCTGGACACCACCGAGCTGGACGCGGGGTACTGGTACCGGAACCTGCGGGAGACCGTGCGTTTCGACCAGGCCGTCGCCTGGCTGCTCGCGGAGGGGCACACGGCGTTCGTCGAGTGCAGCGCGCACCCGGTGCTCGCCGCGGGCGTCGAGGGAACGGCCGACGCCGCGGAGCGCGAGGTCGTGGTGACCGGCACGCTGCGCCGTGACGACGGTGGTGCCGGCCGGCTCGCGCGGTCGCTGGCCGAGGCGTTCGTGGCGGGTGTGCCGGTCGACTGGGCGGTGGCGTTCCGGGGCACCGGTGCCGTGCGGGTCGCGCTGCCGACCTATCCGTTCCGGCATCGCCGGTTCTGGCCCAGCGAGCCCGAAGTGGTGCGGGGCGCGGCGGATCCGGTCGACGCGCGGTTCTGGACCGCGGTGGAGCGGGACGACCTGGCCTCGCTCGCGCACGACCTGGGGGTCGACGGTGAGCAGAGCGAAGCGCTCGGCGCGGTGTTGCCGGCGCTGTCCTCGTGGCGCAGGCGGCAGCAGGACAAGTCCACCGTGGACCAGTGGCGGTACCGGGTGACCTGGAGGGCGCTCGCACCGGCCGCGTCGAGGTTGAGCGGTCGGTGGCTGGTGGTGGTGCCGGAGAGCGGCGCCGGATGGGCCGACGCCCTCGAGAAGTCGTTGACCCGTCAGGGCGCGGAGGTCGTCCGTCTCACCGTCGACCCGTCCGCCGATCGCGCGGCGCTCGCCGCGCGGCTGGCCGGCCACCGCGTCGCGGGCGTGCTGTCGCTGCTCGCCGGTGCCCGCGGCCGGCACCCCGGCCACCCGGCCGTGCCGCTGGCCCACGCCGCGACGGTCACGCTCGTCCAGGCCCTCGGCGACGCCGAGATCGACGCCCCGCTCTGGGTGACCACCTTCGGCGCGCAGAGCACGAGCCCCGCGGACCCCGTCGACGACCCGGAGCAGTCGCTCGTCTGGGGCCTCGGCCCGGTCGTGGGACAGGAACACCCCGGCCGCTGGGGCGGCCTGATCGATCTCGCGACCACCCCGGATCCCGCCGCGGCCGACCGCGTGAGCGCCGTGCTGGCCGCACCCGGCGGGGAGGACCAGCTCGCGGTCCGCGGTGGCGGAGTGCTGGCACGGCGGCTGGCCCACGTGATCGACGGCGTCGACGGTGAGGTGAGCGGCACCTGGCGCCCGTCCGGGACCGTGCTGGTCACCGGCGGCACCGGTGCTCTCGGTGCGCACGTGGCACGGTGGCTCGCCCGTGGTGGCGCCGAGCACATCGTCCTCACCAGTCGGCGTGGCCTCGAAGCGCCCGGTGCGACGGACCTCGTCGCCGAGCTGGAGGAGCTGGGCAGCGCGGTCACCGTGTCCACTGTGGATCTCGCGGACCGGGCGGCGCTCGCGGCGCTGCTCGCCGACAGTCCCGGCGAGCTGACCGCGGTCGTGCACACCGCCGCGGCGCTCGACGACGCCCTCCTCGACGACCTGAGCCTCGACCAAGTCGAGCACGTGCTGCGGGTCAAGGCCGAGGCGGCCGTCAACCTGCACGAGCTGACGCGTGACCTCGACCTGAGCGCGTTCGTGCTGTTCTCGTCGTTCGGCGGCATGTTCGGCGCGGCCGGGCAGGGCAACTACGCGCCCGGCAACGCTTTCGTCGACGCGCTCGCGCGCCGGCGGCGGGAGGAAGGCCTGCCCGCGACGGCCGTCGTGTGGGGGCACTGGGCCGCGGGCGGGATGGCGACCGGTGCGGTCGAGGAACGGATGCTCTCCCGCGGCGTCCCGGCGATGGACCCGGACCTGGCGATCGCGGCGCTGCAGCGCGTGCTCGACCGCGGCGAGACCAGTGCTGTCGTGGTCGACATCGACTGGGCCCGCGTGGTCGCGGTGTCCGGCACGCCGAGCCCGTTGTTCCGCGAGATCCCGGAGGTGCGCAGGCTCGTCACCGAAGCGGTCGCCGAGCCGGTGCGGGATCTGCTGGGTGCGGTGCGGGCCCAGGTCGCGGCGGTGCTCGGGTACGACTCCGGTGGCGACGTCGACGCCGATCGCGCGTTCAAGGACCTCGGGTTCGACTCGGTCACGGCGATCGAGCTGCGCAACCGGCTGCAGGCGGCCACCGGGCTGCGGCTGCCCGCGACGCTGGTGTTCGACTACCCGAGCCCGGACAAGCTGGCGCGTCACCTCACCGCCGAGCTGGGCGGCGAGTCCGAGCAGGCGCGGACCGTCGCCGTCGCGAGCTCGGACGAGCCGATCGCGATCGTCGGGATGAGCTGCCGGTTCCCCGGTGGCGTGCGGTCGCCCGCGGACCTGTGGCGGATGCTGGAGGCCGGCGGCGAGGGGATCAGCAGGTTCCCCGCCGACCGCGGCTGGGACCTCGACGGGCTGTTCGACCCCGATCCGGACGCTCCCGGAAAGTCCTACGTCCGCGAAGGCGGGTTCCTCGACGGCGTCGGTGACTTCGACGCGGCGTTCTTCGGGATCTCGCCGCGTGAGGCGCTGGCGATGGACCCACAGCAGCGGTTGCTGCTGGAGACGTCCTGGGAGGCCTTCGAGGCCGCCGGGATCACGCCGGGCACGCTGCGGGGCAGCCGGACCGGTGTGTTCGTCGGTGCCAGCACGTCGTCGTACGGTTCGGGACTGGCGGAGCCGCCGGAGGGCACCGAGGGGCACCTGCTCACCGGCACCTCGATGAGTGTCGCGGCCGGGCGGCTGGCGTACGTGTACGGCACCGAAGGGCCGGCCGTCACGCTCGACACGGCGTGCTCGTCCTCGTTGGTGGCACTGCACATGGCCGGACAGTCGCTGCGCACCGGCGAGTCGTCGCTGGCGCTGGCCGGCGGTGTCACGGTGATGGCGTCGCCGGCGCCGTTCGTGTTGTTCAGCCGTCAGCGCGGGCTGGCGAAGGACGGACGCTCCAAGGCGTTCTCCGCGGCCGCGGACGGGATGGGCATGGCCGAGGGCATCGGCATGGTGGTGCTGGAACTGCTCTCCGACGCGCGGCGCAACGGGCATCCGGTGCTCGCGGTGATCCGCGGCTCGGCGGTCAACTCCGACGGCGCGTCGAACGGCCTCACCGCGCCGAACGGCCCGTCGCAGCAGCGGGTGATCCGCACCGCCCTGGCGAACGCCGGACTGGCACCGTCCGATGTGGACGCTGTCGAGGCGCACGGCACGGGCACGTCGCTCGGTGACCCGATCGAGGCGCAGGCGCTGCTGGCCACCTACGGGCAGGACCGGGACGTCCCGCTGTGGCTCGGATCGGTCAAGTCGAACATCGGGCACACGCAGGCCGCCTCCGGGGTCGCCGGTGTGATCAAGATGGTGCAGGCCCTGCGGCACGAGGTCCTGCCGCGCACGTTGCACGCCGACGAGCGCTCGACGCACATCGACTGGACGGCGGGTTCGGTGGAGCTGCTCACGTCGCAGCAGCCGTGGTCGCGCAACCACCACCCGCGCCGCGCCGGTGTCTCGTCCTTCGGCGTCAGCGGCACCAACGCCCACCTGATCCTGGAGGAGGCCCCGGAACCGGCACCCGAGGCCGAGCCCGCCGCGCCGCCCGCGGTGCCGTGGGTGCTCTCGGCGCGCACCGCCGAGGCGCTGCGGGACCAGGCCGCCAACCTGCTCGCACTGCGGGAGAACCCGGTCGACGTCGGGCTCTCGCTGGCGACGACGCGATCGGAGTTCGCGCACCGGGCCGTCGTCATCGGCCGGGACACCGCCGAACTGCGCGGCCGCCTGGAGGCGCTGGACGGGCCCGGCGTGGCGGAGGGCGTGGCGGGCACTCCGGGCAAGGTCGTGTTCGTCTTCCCCGGCCAGGGTTCCCAGTGGGCGGGCATGGCGGCCGATCTGCTCGACGCGTCGCCGGTGTTCGCCGGGCGGATGGCCGAGTGCGCGGCGGCCCTGCGGTCCTATGTGGACTTCGACGTGCTCGGTGTCGTGCGCGAGCGCGAGCCGATCGAACGGGTCGACGTCGTGCAGCCCGTGCTGTGGGCGATCCTCGTGTCGCTGGCCGCGGTCTGGGAGTCGTTCGGGATCAGGCCGGACGCGGTGCTCGGGCACAGCCAGGGCGAGATCGCCGCGGCGTGTGTCGCCGGGGCGTTGTCGCTCGACGACGGTGCGAGGGTCGTGGCCCTGCGCAGCCAGGCGATCCGGGAGCTCGCCGGGCAGGGCGGGATGGTGTCCGTCGCACTCGGTGCCGACGCGGTGCGGGCGCGGCTCGCGGACTACGTGGACCTGGCGGTCGCCGCGGTCAACGGACCGCAGTCCGTGGTCGTGTCCGGTGGTGCCGACGAGTTGACGCGGTTCTACGAGGCCTGCGCGGCCGACCGGGTGCGTGTCCGGCGGATTCCGGTGGACTACGCGTCGCACTCCGTGCACGTCACCCGCATCGAGGAGCGTGTGCGGGAGTTGCTGGCGCCGGTGTCGCCGGTCGCCGGTCGCGTGCCGCTGTACTCGACGGTGACCGGTGAGCCGATCGACACCACCACGCTCGACGCCGGGTACTGGTACCGGAACCTCCTGCAGACCGTGGAGTTCGAGCAGGCCACGAAGGCGTTGATCGAGGCGGGCCACGGCGTCTTCGTCGAGTGCAGCCCGCACCCGGTGCTGACGACGGCGATCAGCCAGACGGCCGACGAGGCGGAGCGTCAGGTCGTCACCGGCGGCACGCTCCGGCGCGATGCCGGTGGGTACGACCGGGTGCTGATGTCCGCGGCGGAGCTGTACGTGCTCGGCCTGCCGGTCGACTGGGCCGCGGTCTTCGCCGGCGCCGGTGCCCGGCGGGTCGGCCTGCCGCTGTACCCGTTCCGGCACCAGCGGTTCTGGATCGACTTCCAGCTGCCCGCGGCGGCGTCGCAGGACGCCGGGTTCTGGGCCGCCGTCGAGAACGGCGACCTGGCCGCGGCGCTCGACGCCGACCCCGAGGCCGTGGCCTCGGTGCTGCCGGCGCTGGCGCGGTGGCGTGCCGACCGCGCGGAGCAGTCCACTGTGGACACGATGCGGTACGGCGTCGAGTGGGAGGCCGTCGCCGAGCCGGTCGCGGGCGAACCGGGACGGTGGCTGGTCGTCACCGCGGACGGTGCCGACGCGGGGCTGGTCGCGGCGTTCAGGGGGCAGGGCTCGGAGGTCGTGACCGCCGGCGCCGGTGCGGACCGCGAGCAATGGGCGGAGCAGCTCCGCACCGACACGTCGTTCGACGGCGTGGTGTCGCTGCTCGCGTTCGACCGGACCGAACTGCGGCCGGGCGTCACGGCAGGCCTCGTGGCGAACCTCGTGCTGTCCCAGGCTTTGACCGACGCCGGGATCAGCGCACCGCTGTGGTGCGTGACCAGCGGTGCCGTCAGCGTCGGGGCCGACCTGCCGCCGGACCCGGTGCAGGCGCAGACCTGGGGTCTCGGCCGGGTGCTCGGCCTCGAACAGCCGCGGCGCTGGGGCGGGCTGGTCGACCTGCCGGTGGAGCCGGACGCGGAGGCGTTGCGGCGCTGCCACGCGGTGCTCACCGGGGAGTTCACCGAGGACCAGGTCGCCCTGCGCGGCAACGGGGTCTTCGGCAGGCGGCTCGTTCGTGCCGCGAGGCCGGACTCGACGCCGGCCCCTTGGCGGCCGCGTGGCACCGTGCTGGTCACCGGTGCGACCGGTGCGCTCGGCCCGGTGATCGCGCGGAAGCTCGCCGAGGACGGTGCCGAACACCTGGTGCTGACCAGTCGCCGGGGCGACCAGGCCTCGGGAATGGCCGCGCTGACCGCCGAACTCACCGAGGCCGGGGTCGGCGTGACCGTCGCCGCCTGCGACGTCGCCGACCGCGAAGCACTGCGGGCGCTCGTCGAGCAGGTCGAGGCGGACCGCGGGCCGATTCGGTCGGTGGTGCACGCCGCCGCGCTGATCAGGCTCACCGCGCTCGCCGAGTCCACCGCGGAGGAGTTCGCGGACGTCCTCGCGGCCAAGGTCGCGGGTGCCGCGCACCTCGACGAGCTGTTCGCCGACCGAGACCTCGACGCGTTCGTGCTCTTCTCCTCGATCGCCGGCGTGTGGGGTAGCGGCGACCACGGCGCGTACGCCGCCGGATCCGCCTACCTGGACGCACTCGCCGAGCGACGCCGGGCAGGCGGCCGCACGGCGACGTCCATCGCCTGGGGCGTCTGGGACGCGCTGCACGTGCTGGACGACGGTGTCGTGGTCGAGGACCTGATGGACCTCAACCCGGAGTGGCACGGGCTGTCACCGATGGCCCCCTCCGCCGGCATGCGCGGCATGCAGCGGGCGCTCGACCTCGACGACACCTTCGTGGCCGTCGCCGATGTCGACTGGGCGCGGTTCACCGCCGCGTTCACCTCCGGCCGCCCGAGCCCGCTGCTGAACGGGATCGAGGACGTCCAGCGCCTCATCGCCGCGGACGCGGAGGCGGACGCGGCGGCGCTCGGCACGCTCGAAGCGTTGCGGGAGCGGTTGACGGCCATGAGCACGGAGGAACGCAGGCGGACCGTGCTGGATCTCGTCCGCCGCACCGCCGCCACCGTGCTCGGCCACGAGTCACCGGCCGCGCTCGACCCGGCCCAGGCGTTCCAGGACCTCGGGTTCGACTCGCTCACCGCGGTCGACCTGCGCAACCGCCTGGCCACGGCGACCGGTCTGCGGCTGCCGGCCACCCTCGTCTTCGACCACCCGAACGCCCAGGCGCTGGCGGGCCACGTGCTCGCCGAGGTCGTGCCGGGCGACCGGGCACCGGGACTCGTGGAGCTCGACCGGCTGGAAGCGGCCCTCGCCGACGGCGTCGACGAGAGTGCCGTCCGCGCGGAACTCGCCCTGCGGCTGGAAACCCTGCTGCGCCGGCTCGGCCCGGCCCAGCTCCTGCCCGAGGACCGCGACCTCGGTTCGGCGACCGACGACGAACTGTTCGACGTCCTCGACGGCCTGCGCACCCCCTGACCTCTTTCGCACCAAGGAGCACCACCATGGCCACGCCCGATGCGCAGAACGTCGAGAAGCTGCGGGACTACCTCCGCTTCGCCACCACGGACCTGCGCGACACCCGCAAGCGGCTCGCCGACCTCGAAGACCGGGCGCACGAACCGATCGCCGTCGTCGGCACCGGGTGCCGCTATCCCGGCGGGGTGCGCTCGGCAGCCGACCTGTGGCGGCTGGTCGCCGAGGGGGGCGACGCGGTCGGCGAGTTCCCCGCCGAGCGCGGCTGGGACGTCGAGGCGCTCTACGACCCGGACCCGGACAGCCAGGGCACCACGTACGCCCGTGGTGGCGGCTTCTACCGCGACGCCGGGAAGTTCGACTCGGGCTTCTTCTCGATCAGTCCGCGCGAGGCGCTGGCGATGGACCCGCAGCAGCGGTTGCTGCTGGAGATCGCCTGGGAGGCCTTCGAGGACGCGGGCATCGACCCGGCGTCGATGCGCGGCGAACCCGCGGGTGTGTTCGTCGGCGGCGGCTTCTCCGACTACGGCGGCCCGATGCAGTCCGCACCCGAGGGCGTGGAAGGCCACCTCGTGACCGGGAAGGCCGGCAGTGTCCTATCCGGACGGATCGCCTACACGCTCGGCCTCGAAGGGCCCGCGGTCACCATCGACACGGCGTGCTCGTCGTCGTTGGTGGCCGTGCACCTGGCGGTGCAGGCGTTGCGGCGTGGTGAGTGCACGGCGGCGCTCGCCGGTGGTGTGACGGTGATGTCGACGCCGGCCGTGCTGATCGAGTTCAGCCGCCAGCGCGGTGTTGCCCCGGACGGGCGCTGCAAGGCATTCGCGGCCGCGGCCGACGGCATGGGGCTGGCCGAGGGCGCCGGGGTCGTGCTGCTGGAACGGCTGTCCGACGCGCTTGCCAAGGGGCGGACCGTGCTCGCGGTCATCCGCGGCTCCGCGATCAACCAGGACGGGGCGTCCAACGGCCTGTCCGCGCCCAGCGGTCCGGCGCAGCGGCGGGTGATCCGGCGGGCGCTGGCGGACGCGCGGCTCACCCCGGCCGAGGTCGACGTCGTCGAGGCGCACGGCACCGGGACCGAGCTGGGCGACCCGATCGAGGCGCAGGCGTTGCTGGCCACCTACGGCCAGGCGCGGGCGGGTGCGCCGTTGTGGCTCGGCTCGGTGAAGTCGAACATCGGGCACGCGCAGGCGGCGTCCGGGGTCGCCGGAGTGATCAAGATGGTCGAGGCGTTGCGGCACGGCGTGTTGCCGCGGACGTTGCACGTCGACGCGCCTTCGCCGCACATCGACTGGTCTTCGGGTGAGGTCGAGCTGCTGACCGAGGCCAGGCCCTGGGCCGTGCCGGACCGGCCGAGGCGGGCCGGGGTGTCGTCGTTCGGGGTGAGCGGGACGAACGCGCACGTGATCCTGGAGGAGGCGCCCGAGGCCGCGGCGAACCCGGCGTCCGGTGCGGCGGGAGTCGTTCCGTGGGTGCTGTCCGCCAAGACCCGGGCCGCCCTGCGCACCAAGGCCGGGCAGCTGGCCGGACTCGACGCCGACCCGGCCGACATCGGTTTCTCGCTCGCCACCACCAGGACCGCGCTGGAGCAGCGCGCGGTCGTGTTCGGCGGCAGCCGGGACGAACTGCGCCGCGGCCTCGCCGCACTGGCCGCGGGCGAGCCGGACCCCGGGGTCGTCGAGGGCGTGCCGTCCGCCACCGGTGGCGCGGTCTTCGTCTTTCCCGGCCAGGGTTCGCAGTGGACCGGCATGGGCAGGGAACTTCTCGAGTCCTCACCGGTGTTCGCCGCGAGGATGCGCGAGTGCGCGGACGCGTTGAAGTCCTTTGTGGACTGGGATCTGCTCGGCGTGCTGTCGGACGAGGTCGCGCTGCGGCGGGTGGACGTCGTGCAGCCGGCGATCTGGGCGGTGATGGTGTCGCTGGCCGCGGTGTGGCGGGCGCACGGGGTCGAGCCCGCCGCCGTGATCGGTCACTCCCAGGGTGAGATCGCCGCCGCGTGCGTCGCGGGCGCGCTGTCGTTGGAGGACGCCGCGCTCGTGGTCGCCATGCGCAGCCGTGAACTGGCGAGCCTCGCCGGTGCGGGCGGCATGGTGTCCGTGGCCGCACCCGCGGCGGAAGTGAACGCCCGCATCGCCGGTACCGGGCTGTCGCTCGCCGCGGCGAACGGGGCCAGGTCCGTGGTCGTCTCCGGAACGCCGGACGCCCTGGACGAGCTCATCAACGGGTGCACGGCCGACGGCATCAGGGCGCGGCGGATCCCGGTGGACTACGCGTCGCACTCCGGGCAGGTCGAGGCCATCGAGGAACGGCTGCTCGAGGTCCTGGAGCCGGTGCGCCCGCGGGCGGGGGAGCTGCCGTTCTACTCGACCGTCACCGGCCGCCCCGCGGACACCAGCCAGCTCGACGCCGGTTACTGGTACTGCAACCTGCGGCAGACCGTCGAGTTCGAGCAGGCGACGAGGGCTCTGCTCGCCGACGGGCACCGCGTGTTCGTCGAGTGCAGCCCGCACCCGGTGCTGACGACGGCGGTGCAGGAGACGGCGGAGGACGCGGACCGCGAGGTCGTCGCCGTCGGGTCGCTGCGGCGCGACGACGGTGGCTCGGAGCGGTTCCTGCGCTCTGCTGCCGAGGCGTTCGTGCGCGGCGTTCCCGTGGACTGGGCGAACGCTTTCGACGGCGCGCACGTCGTTGCGCTGCCGACGTATCCGTTCGAGGGCGAGTACTACTGGCTCCCGGCTTCGGCCGGCGTCGCCGACCTCGGTTCCGCGGGTCTCGCCGACGCCGGGCACCCGCTGCTCGGCGCGGCGGTCGAGCTTCCGGACGACGGCGGGTTCCTGTTCACCGGACGGCTTTCCCTGCGGTCGCACCCGTGGCTGGCCGAGCACTCCGTCCACGGCGCGGTGCTGCTGGTGGGCACGGCGTTCGTCGAGCTCGCGTTGCACGGCGCGGCCGTGGCCGGGTGCGCCGAGGTGGAGGAGCTCGCTCTCGAAGCACCGCTCGTGCTGCCGCCGGACGGCGCCGTGCTGATCCACCTGACCGTCGGTGCGGCCGCGGAAGACGGTCGCCGGGCCATCGCGGTGCACTCGCGGCCGGAGGACGACCCGCTCGCCGAATGGACGCGGCACGCGGCCGGGTTCGCGGCGCAGGGGGACACCGGCCTGGCCCCGGGACTCGTCCTGTGGCCGCCGGTGGCCGCCGAACCGGTGCCGCTCGACGACGTCTACGGGCGCGCGGCGGAGCGCGGGTTCGAGTACGGGCCGGTGTTCCAGGGGCTGCGGGCGGTGTGGCGGCGCGGCGACGAGGTGTACGCCGAGGTCGCGTTGCCGCGGGAGCACCACGGTGAAGCCGCGCGGTACGGCGTGCACCCGGCGCTGCTCGACGCGGGTCTGCACGCCATCGCGCTGGGCTCGCTCACCACCGAGGGCACCGGGCGGCTGCCGTTCTCCTGGACCGGGGTGCGGCTGCACGCGACCGGGGCGACCGCGTTGCGCGTGCGGCTCGTGCAGGCGGGCGAGACGTTGAGCGTCGAGGTCGCCGACGAGACCGGGGCGCCGGTCGCGGCGGTCGACGCGCTCGTCTCGCGTCCCGTGGTGGCGGGCCAGGTGCGGGCGGCCAGGCGGTCCGGCCCGCTGTTCCGCGTCGACTGGGTACCGATGAACGGAACCGCGGCGCGGTCGGACGCCGAGGTCGTCCGCGTCGCCGGGGAGGACGTCCGCGCGGTCCTCGGTGCGGTGCTGGCGGAGATCCAGGCATCGTTGCGCGAGGATCGGCGGCTCGTGTTCGTGACGTCCGGTGCGACGGCCGACGAACCCGATCTCGCCGCCGCGGCCGCGTGGGGCCTCGTGCGCTCGGCCCAGGCGGAGCACCCCGAGCGGTTCGTCCTGCTCGACCTCGAACGTCCCGGCGATCCGGTCCCCGCTCTGCCCGCGGACGAGGACCAGCTCTCCGTCCGAAGTGGACAGATCTGGGTGCCGCGACTGGCTCCGGTGCCCGCCGGGGCCGCCGAGCCGCGGACGGTCGACGGCAGTGTGCTGATCACCGGCGGCACCGGGACGCTCGGCCGGCTCGTCGCGGGGCACTTCGCCCGCAACGGCGCGCGCCGGCTCGTGATGGTGAGCCGCCGCGGGTACGCCGCGCCCGGTGCCGCGGACGTCGTGTCCGGCCTGACCGAGCTGGGCGCGGAGGTCACCGTGGTGGCCTGCGACGTCGCCGACCGCACGCGGCTCGCCGAAGTTCTGGCAGGCGTGCCGGATCTCGCTGCCGTGGTGCACACGGCGGGTGCGCTCGACGACGGTGTCGTCGAGGCCCTCACGCCGGAGCGACTCGACACCGTGCTGCGCGCGAAGGTCGACGCGGCCCTGCACCTGGACGAGCTGACGCGCGACCGCGAACTCTCCGCGTTCGTCCTGTTCTCGTCCGCGGCCGGCACCTTCGGCACGCCGGGTCAGGGCAACTACGCCGCCGCCAACGCCTGCCTCGACGCGCTGGCACGGCGTCGCAGGGCTGCCGGGTTGCCCGCGCAGTCGCTCGCCTGGGGCCTGTGGGCCGACACCAGCGAGCTGACCGGAACCCTCGGCCGAACCGGTCAGGACCGGTTGCGCCGCACCGGATCCCGGGCGTTCACCGCCGAGGACGGCCTGGCGGCGTTCGACCTCGCGCTCGCGACGGGCGAGCCGGTGCTGGTGCCGGTGCAGCTCGACCCGGCGGCACTGCGCCCGCGGGCCGGCCAGGTCGTGCCGCCGTTGCTGCGCGGCCTCGTCCGCACGCCGGTCCGGCGCGGTACGGCCGGTGGTGACGCCTCGGTGCGCCGCCAGTTGGCCGGCCTGACGCCGGACGAACGGGACCGTGTGCTTCTCACGCTGGTGCGGGCCCAGGCCGCGGCGGTGCTCGGACACTCCGGCCCCGGCGCCATCGAGCCCGGCCGCGGTCTGCTCGACCTGGGCTTCGACTCGCTGACCGCGGTCGAGCTGCGCAATCGCCTGCAGACCGCCACCGGCCTGCGGCTGCCGGCGACGCTGGTGTTCGACCACCCGACGGCGACCGCGCTCGCGGCATTCCTCGCGGAGCGGTTCGGCGCGGCCGAGGGGCCGGCGTTCGCCCCGGCGCTGGCCGAGCTCGGCCGCCTCGAAACCCTGCTGTCGCCGTTCGCGGCCGACGGCGCCGCCCGCGCGGCGATCACGGTGCGTCTCAAGGACTTGCTGTCGCAGTGGAGCGACACGACCGCGGCCGACGACATCGACGCGGCCTCGGACGACGAGCTGTTCGGCGTCCTCGACGAGTTGCGGATCTCGTGAGCCACCCCGAACCCAGGAGCAACCAGATGTCGAACGAACAGAAGCTGCGCGACTACCTCAAACAGGCCGCCAAGGACCTGCGCGAGGCCCGCGGCCGGGTGAACGAGCTCGAGGAACGCGACCACGAGCCGATCGCGATCGTGGGCATGAGCTGCCGCTACCCCGGCGGCGTCTGCTCACCGGACGATCTGTGGCGGCTGGTCGCCTCCGGGACCGACGCCATCTCGGACTTCCCGGACGACCGCGGCTGGACCGCCGCCGACGTCTACGACCCGGATCCGGACAAGCCCGGCAAGTCGTACGTGCGGCAGGGCGGGTTCATGTCCGGTGCCGCCGACTTCGACCCCGGCTTCTTCGACATCAGCCCGCGCGAGGCCCTCGCGATGGATCCGCAGCACCGGCTGCTGCTGGAGACGTCGTGGGAGGCGTTCGAGAGCGCCGGGATCGACCCGGCGACCGTACGCGGGCACAGGATCGGCGTCTACGCCGGCGTGATGTACCAGGACTACGCCGCGCGGCTCACGTCGGTGCCGGAGATCGTCGAGGGCTACCTCGGCAGCGGCAACGCGGGCAGCGTCGCGTCCGGGCGCGTGGCCTACACGTTCGGTTTCGAGGGCCCGGCGATCACCGTCGACACGGCGTGCTCGTCGTCGCTCGTGGCACTGCACCTGGCCGTGCAGTCGCTGCGCCGCGGCGAGACCACGATGGCCCTGGCGGGGGGTGTCACGATGATCGTGACACCGGCCGGGTTCATCGAGTTCAGCCGCCAGCGCGGGCTCGCACCGGACGGCCGCTGCAAGTCGTTCGCCGAGGCGGCCGACGGCACCGCGTGGGCAGAGGGCGCCGGGATGCTGCTGGTGGAACGGCTTTCCGACGCGCGCCGCCTGGGGCATCCGGTGCTCGCCGTGGTCCGCGGTACCGCCGTCAACCAGGACGGTGCCAGCAGCGGGCTGTCCGCGCCGAACGGGCCGGCGCAGCAGCGGGTGATCCGTGCGGCGCTGGAGAACGCGGGTCTGCGTCCGTCCGATGTGGACGCGGTGGAGGCGCACGGCACCGGCACGGTGCTGGGTGACCCGATCGAGGCGCAGGCGGTGCTGGCGGCGTACGGGCAGGGTCGTGAGCGGCCGTTGTTGCTGGGGTCGTTGAAGTCGAACATCGGGCACACCCAGGCGGCGGCCGGTGTCGGTGGCGTGATCAAGATGGTCGAGGCCCTGCGTCACGGCGTGCTGCCCAGGACGTTGCACGTCGACTCGCCTTCGCCGCACGTGGACTGGGAAGCGGGCGCCGTCGAGCTGCTCACCGAGGCCGTGGACTGGCCGGAGACCGGTCGTCCGCGCCGCGCCGGGGTGTCGTCGTTCGGTGTCAGCGGCACCAACACGCACGTCGTGCTGGAACAGGCGCCGGACGAGGAGGTGCCGGAGCCCGGCCCGGCCCCTGCGGTGCTGCCCTGGGTCCTTTCCGGACGGACGGACGCCGCTCTGCGGGCACAGGCCGCGCAGCTGCTGGAGAGCGACGCGGATCCGGTGTCGATGGCCGCTTCGCTGGCGCTGCACCGGGCTGCTTTCAACGAACGGGCGGTGGTGCTCGACGACCTCGCCGGAGGGCTGCGGGCGATCGCGGCCGGGCAGCCGTCGCCTTCGGTGGTGCGGGACGCGGTCGCGCCGGGCGATCTGGCGTTCCTGTTCACCGGGCAGGGTTCGCAGCGCGCCGGGATGGGGCGCGAGCTGTGCGCGGCGTTCCCGACGTACGCGCGGGCGTTCGACGAGGTCTGCGCCGGGTTCGACCCGCGGGTGCGGGAGCTGGTGCTCGACGGCGGGGCGGAGCTCGACCGGACCGAGTTCGCCCAGCCGGCGTTGTTCGCCGTCGAGGTGGCGCTGTTCCGGCTGTTCGAGGCCTGGGGTGTGCGGCCGGGCTTCCTGCTGGGGCACTCGATCGGGGAGATCGCGGCGGCGCACGTCGCCGGGGTGTTCTCCTTGGAGGACGCGCAGAAGCTCGTCTCGGCACGTGCGCGGTCGATGCAGGCGCTGCCCGAGGGCGGCGCGATGGTCGCGGTCCGGGCGAGTGAGGAAGAGGTGCGGGCAGCGCTGACCCCGCGCGTCTCGATCGCCGCCGTCAACGGTCCGCGATCGGTCGTCCTGTCCGGCGAAGCCGACGCGGTGGCGGAGGTCGCGGCCGGGTTCGGGAAGGCCAAGGCGCTCACCACCAGCCACGCGTTCCACTCGGCGCTGATGGACCCGATGCTGGCCGGCTTCCGCGCGGCCATCGCGACCATCGCGTTCTCCGAGCCGCGGATTCCGCTCGTCTCGAACGTGACCGGGACGCTCGTGACGCCGGGCCAGGTCACCGACCCGGACTACTGGGTGCGGCACGTCCGGGAGGCCGTCCGGTTCGCCGACGGCGTCACCGCGTTGCACACCGAGGGTGTCCGCACGTTCCTCGAACTCGGACCGGACGGCGTGCTGAGCGCGCTCGCCCAGGACTGCCTGCCGGACGGTGCGGCCGTCGCGGCACTGCGCGCCGGGCGGCCCGAGGTGCGGTCGGCCGTCGCCGCGCTGGCCCGCCTCCACACACGCGGCGTCACGCCGGACTGGGCCACCTACTTCGAAGGGAGCGGGGCACGTCGCGCCGACCTGCCGACCTATCCCTTCCAGCGCACGCGGTTCTGGCTGGAGGCCACCGGTTCCGGCACGTTCGTCGAGCCCGCCGCGAAGCCGGAACCGCGGCGGGCGGCCCTGCGCCTGGGGGGAGGCGAGCGGATGCGCGAGCTGACCGAGCTGGTCCGCGGGCACGCCGCCGTGGTGCTGGGCCACGAGAACGTCGGCGAGGTGCGGGCGGACCGGCCGTTCAAGGAGCTGGGCTTCGATTCGCTCACCGCCGTCGAGCTGCGCACGTCGCTCGCCACCGCGCTCGGCCGCGAACTGCCCGCCACTCTCGTCTTCGACCACCCGACCCCGGCGGCGCTGGCGGCGTTCCTCGACGCCGAACTGTCCGGAGTGGACACCACGATCGCCGACGAGACCGTTCTGGCGAGTGGTGAACCCATCGCCATCATCGGCATGAGCTGCCGGTATCCGGGCGGGGTGAGCTCGCCGGACGATCTCTGGCGGCTGGTCGCCACCGGAACCGACGCGATCTCGGTGTTCCCCGACGACCGCGGCTGGGACGTCGACGCGGTGTTCGACCCCGACCTGTCGCGGCCCGGCACGACGTACTCGATCGAAGGCGGGTTCGTCACCGGAGCCGCCGAGTTCGACGCCGGGTTCTTCGGGATCTCGCCGCGCGAGGCGCTGGCGATGGACCCGCAGCAGCGGTTGCTGCTGGAGGCGTCCTGGGAGGCGTTCGACCACGCCGGCGTCGATCCCACGGCCCTGCGCGGCGCGAAGGTCGGCGTGTTCGCCGGGACCTCGGCGCAGGACTACAGCTCGCTGCTCGCCACCATCCCCGCCGAGGCCGAGGGGTACGTCGGCACCGGCACGGCGTCCAGCGTGATCTCCGGCCGGATCGCCTACAGCCTCGGCTTCGAGGGCCCCGCGCTCACCGTGGACACGGCGTGTTCGTCGTCGCTGGTGGCGCTGCACCTGGCCGCACAGGCGCTGCGCAACGGCGAGTGCTCGATGGCGCTGGCCGGCGGCGTGACGGTGATGTCGACGCCCGCCGGGTTCATCGAGTTCAGCCGTCAGCGCGGGCTCGCACCGGACGGGCGCTGCAAGTCGTTCGCCGCGGCCGCCGACGGGGTCGGCTGGTCGGAGGGTGCCGGCATGCTGCTCGTGGAACGGCTGTCCGACGCCCTGCACAACGGGCACGAGGTCCTCGCCGTCGTGCGGGGTTCCGCCGTGAACCAGGACGGCGCGTCCAACGGCCTGACCGCCCCGAACGGGCCCGCGCAGCAGCGGGCGATCCGTGCGGCGCTGGCCAACGCGAACCTGACGCCGTCCGATGTGGACGTGGTGGAGGCGCACGGCACCGGCACGGTGCTGGGCGATCCCATCGAGGCGCAGGCGGTCCTGGCGACCTACGGCCAGGATCGTGACCGGCCGTTGCTGCTGGGGTCGTTGAAGTCGAACATCGGGCACACCCAGGCCGCCGCCGGTGTCGCCGGTGTGATCAAGATGGTCGAGGCGATGCGGCACGGCGTGCTGCCCAGGACGCTGCACGTCGACGCACCCTCACCGCACGTGGACTGGACGGCGGGGTCCGTCGCACTGCTGACCGGGGCCGTGGACTGGCCGAGGACCGATCAGCCGCGCCGCGCGGGGGTGTCGTCGTTCGGCGTCAGCGGCACCAACGCGCACGTCGTCATCGAGGAGCCGCCCGCGGTCGCCGGTGCCCCGGCCGAGTCGTTGCCCGTCCTGCCCTTCCTGGTGTCCGGCCGGGACGCGGAAGGGCTGCGCGCGCAGGCGGCGAAGCTCCGGGACGGAATCGGCCCCGAGCTCGCGCCGGCCGACGTCGCCCACACGCTGGCCACCGGACGGGCCGCGCTGGAGCACCGGGCCGCTGTGCTCGCGGCGGATCACGACGAGCTCCTGGACGGCCTCGACGCCTTGGCCGAGGGCCGTCCGCACCGTTCGCTCGTGCAGGGTCCGGCGGTGAGCGGGGGTGTCGCGTTCCTGTTCACCGGCCAGGGTTCCCAGCGCGCCGGGATGGGCCGGGAGCTGTACGAGCGGTCCGCGGTGTACGCGGCGGCGTTCGACGAGGTCTGCGCGCATCTCGACCCGCGGGTGCGGGAGGTCGTGTTCGGCGGTGCCCCTGAGCTGGACGGGACGGAGTTCGCGCAGCAGGGCATCTTCGCGGTCGAGGTCGCGCTGTTCCGCCTGCTGGAGTCGTGGGGCGCGCGGCCGGACCTCGTGCTCGGCCACTCGGTGGGCGAGATCGCGGCGGCGCACGTCGCCGGGATGCTCACGCTCGGGGACGCCTCCACGCTGGTGGCGGCGCGGGGCCGGCTGATGCAGGCGCTGCCGGAGGGCGGCGTGATGATCGCCGTGCAGGCGTCGGAGGAGGACGTTCTGCCGTTGCCCGACGGTGTTTCGCTGGCGGCGGTGAACGGTCCGAACGCGGTCGTGCTGTCCGGCGAGGAGAGCGCGGTCACCGAGATCGCCGCCCGATTCGCGAAGACCAAGCGCCTCAACACCAGTCACGCCTTCCACTCCGCGCTGATGGAACCGATGCTGGCCGAGTTCGCCGCGGCGCTCGACGGGCTCGTTCCCGCCGAGCCGGCGATCCCGTTCGTGTCCACAGTGGAGGGAGGCGGCGACGGCTCGCCGGCGTACTGGGTGCGGCAGGTCCGCGAGTGCGTCCGGTTCGCCGACGCCGTTGCGGCGGCCCGGGAACGCGGCGCGCGGACGTTCGTCGAACTCGGCCCGGATGCCGTGCTCTCGGCGATGGTCGAGGACGCGATCCCGGTCCTGCGCGCCGGTCACGACGAGTTCCGCACGGCGCTCGGCGCGGTGGCGCGGCTGCACGTCCGCGGCGTCACGCCGGACTGGGCCGCGGTCGTCACCGGCAGGCGGGTCGGGCTGCCGACCCAGGCGTTCCGGCGTGACCGGTTCTGGGTGGAGCCGTCGCAGGCGGCGGCGGACGTGACCGCCGCGGGGCTCGCGGCGGCGGAGCACCCGTTGCTCGGCGCGGCCGTCGAGCTGCCGGGTTCGGGCGGCTGCGTGCTGACCGGGTCGCTCTCCGTCCGGACGCACCCGTGGCTCGCCGACCACGCCGTGCAGGGCACCGTGATCCTGCCCGGCACCGCGTTCGTCGAACTGGCGTTGCGCGCCGCCGACGAGGTCGGCTGTGCCGCGATCGAGGAACTGACCCTCGCCGCGCCGCTGGTCATCCCGCCTCGGGGCGCGGCACGCGTCCAGGTGGCCGTCGGCGCGGCCGGCGAACTGGGCAAGCGGTCGATCACCGTGCACTCGGCCACCGATGACTCCTGGAGCCTGCACGCCACCGGGACGCTCACGCCGGAGGAGCCCGGTCCGGCAGCCGGTCTCGCGGTGTGGCCTCCGGAGGGCGCCGAGGTCGTCGACGTCACCGGGCTCTACGACGGCTTGCAGGACAACGGGTTCGGTTACGGCCCGGCCTTCCAGGGGCTGCGGGCGGCCTGGTCGCTCGACGGCGCCGTCTTCGCCGAGGTCGCGTTGCCGGAGGGCCAGCGGGACTCCGCCGGTCGGTTCGGGTTGCACCCGGCGTTGCTCGACGCCGCGCTGCACGCCGTCGGACTCGGCGACTTCGTCGGTGCGAAGGGACAGGGGCACCTGCCGTTCTCGTGGTCGGGGGTCGCGCTGCGGACGTCCGGCGCGGCGAGCCTGCGGGTCCGGCTGGCGCCGGTCGGCCCGGACACCATCAGCCTGACCGTCGCGGACAGCGCGGGACGGCCGGTCGCCTCGGCCGATTCGCTGTTGCTGAGGGCGATCTCGGCGGCGGGCATCGAGGCTCGGCGGGAACACCACCGGTCGTTGTTCCAGGTGGAGTGGGCGCCTGCTGCCACGGCGACCACTTCCGCGATCAACGCGGCCGGGTCCGCGACGATCTGCGTGGTCGGTGGTGACACCGCGGTGGCGGAGGCGTTGCGCGGCGGGGGAGCAGTCGTCACGTCCCACGACACCCTGGCCGATTTCCCGGCCGAGCAGGCCCCGGACTTCGTGTTCCTGCCGGTCGTCGGGGACAGCGTCCACCAGGTCACCACCGACGTTCTCGCGAGCGTGCAGGACTGGCTCACTCGCCCCGAAGGCCGCCTGGTCGTCGTCACCCGAGGCGCGGAGCGGGAGGTCACCGACGTCGCGGCCGCCGCGGCCTGGGGCCTGGTCCGCACGGCCCAGGCCGAGAACCCCGGCCGGTTCACGCTCCTCGACCTCGACGGCGAACCCGACGGCGCGGCGATCCTCGCGGCCCTCGGCGGCGGTGAACCGCAGGTGCTGCTGCGCGACGGCGAGACCCTCGCACCGCGGCTGGCGCGCGTCGCGGTCCAGGAACCGTCGCCGCGGCCGTGGAACCCCGACGGCACCGTGCTGATCACGGGCGGCACCGGCACCCTCGGCGGCCTGCTCGCCCGCCACCTCGCGGCCCAGGGCGTCCGGCACCTCGTGCTCGCCGGCCGCCGGGGCCGGGACACGCCGGGCATCGGCGAGCTGGTGTCCGAACTGGACGCTCTCGGCGCGCACACGTCGGTCGTGGCCTGCGACGTGTCCGACCGCGACTCCCTGGAAGCGCTCCTGGCCGGCATCCCGGCGGAGCACCCGTTGACCGCGGTCGTGCACACCGCCGGCGTTCTCGACGACGGCGTGCTGGCGTCGCTGACGCCGGAGCGGTTCGCGACCGTGCTGCGGCCCAAGGCGGACGCGGCGTGGCACCTGCACGAGCTGACCCAGTACGAGAACCTCGCCGCGTTCGTGATGTTCTCGTCGGCCGCGAGCACGCTCGGCAACGCGGGCCAGGCCAACTACGCCGCGGCGAACGCCGTCCTGGACGCACTGGCCCGTCATCGGCACGCGCGCGGACTGCCCGCGACGTCGCTGGCCTGGGGTCTGTGGGAGCAGTCGAGCGGGCTGCTCGGCGAGCTCACCGACGTCGACCGGCGGCGGATGAACCGCGGCGGGTTCGGCGCGCTGGCCACGAAGGACGCGCTCGTCCTGTTCGACACCGCGCTGGGCCTGACCCAGCCGGTCCTGCTCCCGATGGAGCTGGACGTCGCGGCGATGCGGACGCGGATCGGCGGGGGCACCGTGCCGCCGTTGTTCCGCGGGCTGATCCGCGCGGCGAGGCGTCCTTCGGCTGTTCCCACCGACGACGCGCTGCTGGCCGGCGTGCCACCGGAGGAGCACGAGGCCGTGCTGCTCGACCTGGTCCGGGCGCAGGTCGCGGCCGTGCTGGGACACGCGTCGGGCGACGCGGTCGACCCGGAGCGGGCGTTCAGCGACTTCGGGTTCGACTCGCTCAGCGCGGTCGAGCTGCGCAACAACCTGGCCGCGGCGACGGGCCTCCGGCTGCCCGCGACGTTGATCTTCGACTACCCGAACCCCGTGGTTCTCACCGGCTTCCTCCTCGCGGAACTGAGCGAGCCCGCCGCGGTGGCCGCCGACCCGGCGCTCACCGCGTTGGCGCAGCTCGAAGCCGGTCTGGCCGCCGTCACCCCGGGCGAAGCGACGCTGACGGTTCTTAGAACCCGTTTGGAAGTGCTGCTTGGAACCCTCTACCCGCAGACCGGTGACCAGGACGGCGCAGTGACCGGTGGAGACCTCGGCACCGCCACGGACGAGGAGCTGTTCGCACTGATCGACCAGGACGTCGAGGTCCGCTGAGCGGCCGTCCGCCGGCCCACCGATCCACCCCGAGGAGACGCCCCGCAATGGCGAACGAAGACACCCTCCGCGACTACCTGAAGCGGGCCACGGCAGACCTGCAGCAGACGCGGCAGCGGCTGGGCGCGACGCGGTCGCAGCTGGCCGAGCTCGAGGCGAGGGCCAGGGAACCGATCGCCATCGTCGGGATGAGCTGCCGGTACCCCGGTGGCGCCGACACTCCTGACGGGTTGTGGGACCTCGTCAACGAGGCTCGGGAGGGCATCACCGAGTTCCCCGACGACCGCGGCTGGGACCTGGGCGCGCTCTACGACCCGGACCCGGACAACCTGGGCACGTACTACGTCCAGGAGAGCGGCTTCCTGCGCGGTGCCGCCGACTTCGACCCGGCCTTCTTCGGCATCTCGCCGAGAGACGCGCTCGCGATGGACCCCCAGCAGCGGCTGCTGCTGGAGCTGTCGTGGGAGGCGGTCGAGTCGGCGGGCCTCGCACCGGCATCGTTGCGCGGCAGCAGGACCGGTGTGTTCGCGGGCGTGATGTACAACGACTACGCGGCTCGGTTGCAGCCGGTACCCGATGGTTTCGAGGGGTTCATCGGGAACGGCAGCGCCGGCAGCATCGCGTCCGGTCGCGTCGCGTACACCTTCGGCTTCGAGGGTCCGGCGCTCACCATCGACACGGCGTGCTCGTCTTCGTTGGTGGCACTGCACCTGGCCGTCGCCGCACTGCGCCGCGGCGAGTGCGACATGGCGCTGGCCGGCGGTGTGACCGTGATGTCCACGCCGACCGCGTTCATCGAGTTCAGCCGCGCCAGGGGCCTCGCGCCGGACGGTCGCTGCAAGTCCTTCGCCGCCTCCGCCGACGGCACCAGCTGGGGCGAGGGCGCCGGCGTGCTGCTGGTGGAACGGCTCTCCGACGCGCTCGCACTGGGCCACCCCGTGCTCGCCGTCGTGCGGGGCACCGCGGTGAACCAGGACGGCGCGTCCAACGGCCTCACCGCGCCCAACGGGCCGGCCCAGCAGCGGGTGATCCTCGCAGCGCTCGCGGCCGCAGGACTGGAACCGTCCGAAGTGGACGCGGTGGAGGCGCACGGCACCGGCACCGTGCTGGGTGACCCCATCGAGGCGCAGGCGGTTCTCGCCACGTACGGCCAGAACCGGCCCCTGGGGAAGGATCAGCAACCGGAGCCGCTCTACCTGGGTTCGCTGAAGTCGAACATCGGCCACAGCCAGGCCGCCGCCGGTGTCGGCGGTGTGATCAAGATGGTGCAGGCGATGCGTCGCGGCGTGCTGCCGAAGACGCTGCACGTCGACGAGCCCAACCCGCGGGTCGACTGGACCGCGGGCGCCGTCGAGCTGCTCACCGAGGCCAGGCCGTGGCCGGAGACCGGGCGGCCGCGCCGCGCCGGTGTGTCGTCGTTCGGTGTCAGCGGCACCAACACCCACGTCGTCCTCGAACTGCCCGAAGCGGAGGCGCCGGCCGACCGCGTGAGCCCGCCGGTGCTGCCGTTGCTGATCTCGGCACGCAGCCGCGACGCCGTGGCGGCCCAGGCTGCGGTGCTGCTGGACCACCTGGAAGGCGAATCGTCCCTTGTGGACGCTGCCTTCACCACGACGACCCGCGCGCGGCACCCGCACCGCGCGGTCGTGCTCGGCCGCGACCGCGAGGAGCTGCTGGCGGGGCTGGCCGACCTCGCGGCCGGGAAACCCCACGCCGTCACGGACACGGCCGCGCCGGGCAAGACCGCGTTCCTGTTCTCCGGGCAGGGCGCGCAGTACCGGGGCATGGCCACCGAGCTGTACGAGACCTACCCGGTGTTCCGCGCCGCGCTCGACGCCGCGCTGGCCGAGTTCGACCCCGGCGTGCGGAGTGCGGTGTTCGACGGCGACCGGCTCGACGACACCGAGTTCACGCAGCCCGCGTTGTTCGCCGTCGAGGTGGCGCTGTTCCGGCTCCTCGAAGCCTGGGGCGTGCGGCCGGACTTCCTGCTGGGGCACTCGATCGGTGAGATCGCGGCCGCGCACGTCGCCGGTGTGCTCTCGCTGACGGACGCGGCCGCGCTGGTCACCGCCAGGGCCAGGTTGATGCAGGCGCTGCCCTCGGGCGGCGTGATGATCGCCGTCGCGGCGGCGGAGGGCGAGATCAGCCCGACGCTGCCGGACGACGTCGCGATCGCCGCGGTCAACGGGCCGGGCTCGGTGGTGCTCGCCGGTCCGGCCGAGGCGGTCACGGCGGTCGCCGCGGCCTGGGCGGACAAGGGCCGCAAGACCCGCGAGCTCACGACCAGCCACGCGTTCCACTCGCCGCTGATGGCGCCGATGATCGAGGAGTTCCGGACCGCGATCTCGGGCCTTTCCGTTGGCACGCCGACCATTCCGATCGTGTCCACGGTGACCGGCAAGCCGGTCGCCGAACTCGGCCCGGAGTACTGGGTCGCGCACGTGCTCGCCACCGTCCGGTTCGCGGACGGCGTCGCGGCGCTGCACGAGTCGGGCGTGACGACCTTCGTCGAGGTCGGTCCCGGGGGCCGGCTGGCGGCCCTCGTCGGTGAGTGCGTACCGGACGAGGTCGCGGCGGTTGCCACGCTGCGCCCGGAGCGCTCGGAACCCCTGACGTTCGCTGCCGCGATCGCCCGGCTGCACACCCGTGGCCGTGAGGTGGACTGGGCCGCGTTGTTCGACGGTGCCCGGCGGATTCCGTTGCCGACGTACGCGTTCCAGCGCGAGCGCTACTGGCTGGACGCCAAGGAGACCGACGGCGACGCGGTTTCGGTCGGCCTCGGCGCGACCGGGCACCCGCTGCTCGGAGCCGCGGTGTCCCTCGCCGCCGGTGAGGGCTTCCTGTTCACCGGCGTGCTGTCGCGGAGGGCGCACCCGTGGCTCTCCGACCACGCCGTGCTCGGCACGGTGCTGTTGCCGGGGACCGCCGTGCTCGAGCTCGCGTTGCGGGCGGGGGAGCAGGCGGGCTGCGACCGCGTCGAGGAACTGACCCTCGAAGCCCCGCTGATCCTCGGCGACGACGGTGTCCAGGTGCAGCTGTCCGTCGGCGCGCCGGACGAGGACGACCGCCGGACGGTCAGCCTGCACTCACGGCCGGAGGACGCCGCGTTCGACGAGCCGTGGGTGCGGCACGCCACCGGTTTCCTGGCGCGGGGGACGGCCTCGGCCGGACCGGACCTGACCGTCTGGCCGCCCGCCGGGGCCGAGCCCGTGCCGGTGGACGGGATCTACGACGCCGTCGAGGCCGCCGGTTTCCACTACGGGCCTGCCTTCCGCGGTCTGCGCGCGGCCTGGCGCCGGGGCGAGGAGGTGTTCGCCGAGGTCTCGCTCGACGAGGACCACGCTGCCGCCGCCGAGCGGTTCGGTGTGCACCCGGCGCTGCTCGACGCGACCCTGCACGCGGCGGGCCTGACGTCGGACGAGGCGCCGCAGGGGCGGTTGCCGTTCGCGTGGACCGATGTCTCGTTGTTCGCCGCCGGTGCCTCCGCGGTCAGGGTCCGGCTGGTTCCCGCTGGAACCGGTGCGGTGTCGCTGACCCTCGCGGACCCCGCGGGCAAACCTGTTGCCACGATCGGCTCGCTGGTCTCGCGGCCGGTGGCCGCCGAGGCGCTGAACACCTCCCGAAGCCTGCGTGACGCGCTGTTCCGCCTGGACTGGCAGCCTGCTCCGGCCGGGGACTTCACCGGATCCGTCGAGGTGGTGCGACTTCCTTCCGTTGCGGGGGCGGTGCCCTCGCAGGTCCGTGAGACGACCGCGACGACTTTGGAGCGGCTGCAGGACTGGCTGTCCGGTGATCACCCGGCCGATGCCCGGCTCGTGTTCGTGACGCGTGGCGCGGTGGCGGTGCACGACGGCGACGACGTGCCCGAGATGGCCGGGGCCGCCGCGTGGGGTCTCGTGCGGGCAGCGCAGTCGGAGAACCCCGGCCGGTTCGTGCTCCTGGACGTCGACACCGACGACCTCGCCGACGACGTCCTCGCGGCGGCAGCGGCCACCGGCGAGCCCCAACTGGCCTGTCGTGGCGGGGAACTGCGGATGCTGCGACTGGTTCGCGCTGATGAGTCCGATGTGGACGTTTCCTTCGACGGCACCGTGCTGATCACGGGTGGTCTGGGCAGCATCGGCGCGCTGGTCGCCCGGCACCTGGTCGAGCAGGGCGTTCGCCGGCTGGTGCTGACCGGCCGGCGCGGGCTGGACACCCCCGGAGCCGCGGAACTCGTCTCGGAGCTGCACGCTGACGTCTCCGTGGTCGCGTGCGACGTCGCCGACCGCGACGCGCTGTCCGCCGTGCTCGACGCCATCCCCGACCTCACCGCCGTCGTGCACGCGGCGGGTGTGCTCGACGACGGCGTGGTGGAATCGCTGACGCCGCAACGGTTCGAAGCCGTGTTCCGGCCCAAGGTCGACGCCGCCTGGGCGCTGCACGAGCTGACCCGCGACCGGCCGCTGGCCGCGTTCGTGGTGTTCTCGTCGGCTGCCGGTGTGCTCGGCGGCGCGGGGCAGGGCAACTACGCCGCCGCGAACGCGTTCCTCGACGCGCTGGTGACCCACCGCCGCGCGGCCGGTCTGCCGGGCACCGCGATGGCCTGGGGCGCCTGGGCCACGGGCATGGCCGCGGACCTGGCCGACGCCGACCTGCGCCGGATGAGCCGTGGCGGCATGGTGCCGCTGTCCACTGCGGACGGACTCGCGCTGTTCGACGCCGCCCTGGCCGGTTCCGCGCCGGTGTCGGTCCTGAGCAGGCTCGACCTGGCCGCCCTGGGCAGGCAGGCGGCGGCCGGGATGCTGCCCTGGATGCTGCGCGGCCTGGTCCGCACACCGATGCGGCGAGCGGGCGAAGCGGTCGACGCCGCCCTCGCGCTGCGCCTCGCCGGACTGGACGAGTCCGCCCGGCGCGAGCTGCTCGCGGACGTGGTGAGCACGCACGTCGCCGCTGTGCTCGGGCACGGTTCGGCGGCCGCGGTGGACCTGGACGGCGCGTTCAAGGACCTCGGGTTCGACTCGCTGACCGCGGTCGAGCTGCGCAACCGCCTCGGTGGCGCGACCGGTCTCCGGCTGCCGGCCACGCTGATCTTCGACTACCCGAGCCCCGCCGCGCTGGTCGAGCACCTCGTCGCCGAACTGGGCGGGGCGCAGGCGCCGGTCACCCCGGTGCAGGTGTCCGGACCGGTCGACGAGCCCCTGGCGATCATCGGCATGAGCTGCCGGTACCCCGGTGGCGTGAGTTCGCCGGACGAGTTCTGGGACCTGGTCGCGGAGGGCCGCGACGGCATCTCGGGGTTCCCGGCCGACCGCGGCTGGGACGTGCCCGACGTGGACTTCGTGCCGGAGGGCGGGTTCCTCTACGACGCCGACCGCTTCGACCCGGAGTTCTTCGGCATCTCACCGCGCGAGGCCATGGCCATCGACCCCCAGCACCGGCTGCTGCTGGAGACGGCGTGGGAGTCGTTCGAACACGCGGGCATCGACCCCGTTTCCCTGCGGGGCAGCAAAACCGGTGTCTTCGCCGGCCTGATGTACCACGACTACGTCTCGCGGCTCACCTCCGTGCCCGAGGACCTCGCGGGCTACCTCGGCAACGGCAGCGCGGGCAGCGTCGCGTCCGGCCGGGTCGCCTACACCTTCGGGCTGGAGGGACCCGCGGTCACGATCGACACCGCGTGCTCGTCCTCGCTCGTCGCCCTGCACCTGGCGGCGCAGTCGCTGCGGTCGGGGGAGTGCTCGCTCGCGCTCGTAGGTGGTGTGACGGTGATGTTCACACCGACCGCGTTCCTCGAGTTCAGCCGCCAGGGCGGTCTGTCGGGCAACGGGCGGTGCAAGTCCTTCGCCGCGTCCGCCGACGGCACCGGCTGGGCCGAGGGCGCGGGAATGCTGTTGGTGGAAAGGCTTTCTGACGCGCGCCGCCACGGCCACCGCGTGCTCGCGGTCGTGCGCGGCACCGCGGTGAACCAGGACGGTGCGTCGAACGGGCTCACCGCACCGAACGGTCCGGCTCAGCAACGCGTGATCCGCGCCGCGCTGGCCGCTGCCCGGTTGTCCCCCTCCGATGTGGACGCCGTGGAGGCGCACGGCACCGGCACCGCGCTGGGCGACCCGATCGAGGCTCAGGCCCTGCTGGCCACCTACGGCCAGGACCGTGCGGAGGAGCCGTTGTGGCTCGGTTCGGTCAAGTCCAACATCGGGCACACGCAGGCGGCGGCCGGGGTCGCGGGTGTGATCAAGATGGTCCAGGCCATGCGGCACGGTGTGCTGCCGGCGACGCTGCACGTCGACGAGCCGTCGCCGCACGTCGAGTGGGCCGCGGGCAGGGTCGAGCTGCTCACCGGGGCTCGGGAGTGGCCCGAGACCGGGCGGCCGCGCCGGGCCGCGGTGTCGTCGTTCGGGGTCAGCGGTACCAACGCGCACGCGATTCTGGAGGAGAGCCCGGATCAACCGGTGACGACGCCCGAACGACCTGCCACCGTCGTACCCTGGGTGATCTCGGCGCGTTCCGAAGCCGCCCTGCGAGGGCAGGCCGAGGCGCTGTCCTCCGTCACCGCTGACCCGGCGGACATCGGCTGGTCCCTCGCCACCACCCGCGCCACCTTCGACCACCGAGCCGTCGTGATCGGCGACTTCGCCACCGGCCTGAACGCCGTCGCGGCAGGCACGCACCCGTTGCACGGCACGGCGACCAAGCCGGGCAAGGTCGTGTTCGTCTTCCCCGGCCAGGGCTCGCAGTGGCAGGGCATGGCGGCGGAACTCCTCGACACCTCGCCGGTGTTCGCGGGCCGCCTGGCCGAGTGCGCGGCGGCGCTGTCGTCCTATGTGGACTTCTCTGTCGTGGACGTGCTGCGCGAGGGACGTGACCTCGACCGCGTCGACGTGGTCCAGCCGGCGCTGTTCGCGGTGCTGGTGTCGCTGGCCGCGGTGTGGCGTGCGCACGGCGTCGAACCCGCCGCGGTCGTCGGGCACAGCCAGGGCGAGATCGCCGCGGCGGTCGTCGCGGGCGCGCTGTCCCTGGACGACGGTGCCAGGGTGGTCGCGTTGCGCAGCAAGGAGATCCTGGCGCTGGGCGGCGGCGGGATGGCCTCGGTGTCGCTGTCGGCCGAAGCCGCGGCGGAACGGCTGCCGCAAGGCCTCTCGCTCGCCGCCGTCAACAGCCCGTCCTCGGTGGTCATCTCGGGAGACGCCGGTCCGCTGGCGGAGTTCGTCGACGCGTGTGTCGCGGACGGCGTGCGCGCCAAGCTGATCCCGGTCGACTACGCCTCGCACTCCGCGCACGTCGACCGCATCCATGACCGGCTCCTCGAAGCGCTGGCCCCGATCACGCCGCGCACCTCGGAGATCCCTTTCTGCTCGACCGTCACCGGGGACTTCCTCGACACCACCGCGCTCGACGCCGCCTACTGGGCGCGGAACCTGCGGGAGACCGTCGAGTTCGCCGCGGCCACGGAGAAACTGACCGAGTCGGGCCACGGTGTGTTCATCGAGTGCAGCCCGCATCCGGTGCTGACGATGGCGATCGAGGAGACGGCCGAGAAGCCAGTGGTCGCCGTTGGCACGCTGCGCCGCGAAGACGGCGGGCAGGTGCGGATGCTGACCTCGCTCGCCGAGGCCTACGTCAGGGGTGTGCTGGTCGACTGGACCGAGGCGTTCCACGACGCGCGGCGGGTGGACCTGCCGACCTACGCCTTCCAGCGCGAGCGCTACTGGCTCGAATCGCCTGCGGGAGCAGGAGATCTCGGCTCGGCCGGGCTGGACTCCGCCGACCACCCGCTGCTCGGTGCGATGGTGGCGCTGCCCGACGACGGCGGGTTCCTTTTCACCGGAAGGCTTTCCCTGCGATCGCACCCGTGGCTCGCTGATCACGCACTCCTCGGCACGGCGTTGGTGCCTGGCACCGCGCTGGTCGAGCTCGCGCTCCAGGCCGGTGCGCAGGCAGGCAGTCCGGTGCTGGAGGAACTGACGCTCGAAGCGCCGATCGTCCTGTCCGCACAAGGGATCCAGGTGCAGGTGGCGGTTGGTGAGGACCGCACGGTCACGATCCACTCGCGTCCGGCCGGTGCGGAGGAGCCGTGGACGCGTAATGCCGCGGGGCGGCTCGGCACCGGCGAGACCTCCGGGACGTCACTGGCCGAGTGGCCGCCCGCCGGTGCCACCGAGGTCGAGCTGGACGGTGCGTACGAGGCGCTCGCCGAGCGAGGCTTCGGCTACGGACCGGCTTTCCAGGGCCTGAAGGCGTTGTGGCGGCGCGGTGAGGAGATCTTCGCCGAGGTCGCCGTCGAGGCCACCGACGCCGGCCGGTTCGGTCTGCACCCGGCGTTGCTCGACGCCGCGCTGCACGCGGGCATGGTGGCCGGTGACGCTGATGGCGGCGCGCGGATGCCGTTCGCGTGGACCGGGGTCGAGCTGCATGCTGTTGGTGCGGTGGCGATTCGCGTCCGGATCACCCCGGTCGGCGATGGTCTGAAACTCGACATCGCCGACGGCACGGGCGCACCGGTGATCACCATCGGCTCGCTGGTGACGCGGCCGGTGTCGGCTGAAGCGCTGAACGCACGGCGTGACCCGCTGTTCCGCGTGCAGTGGACGCCGGTGGCCGTCTCTTCGGAGGCCGAGCCCGTCGAACTCTTCGAGGTCACCTCGGGCGACGTCCACGAGGCCACCGCCCAGACTCTCGCGAAGCTGCAGGAGTTCTTGGCCGACAAGGGTTCCCAGCGCCTGGCGATCATCACTCGCGGAGCCGTCGCGACCGCACCGGGCGAGGACGTCCCTCACCTCGCCGCCGCCGCGGTCTGGGGCCTCGTGCGATCCGCGCAGACCGAACACCCCGGCCGCTTCGTGCTGATCGACGCGGAACCAGGGACACCAGAGCACCTGCTGACGAGCAGCGACGAGCCGCAGACCGCCGTGCGGCACGGGCAGATCCTCGCACCGCGCCTTGCCCGTGCCGCCGGACCGGAGACCGAGGCGGCCGGGTTCGACCCGGCCGGCTCGGTGCTCATCACCGGTGGAACCGGTCTGCTGGGTGGCCTCATCGCAAGGCACGTGGCCAACGCCGGTGCCGGGCACGTCGTGCTGACCAGCCGCCGCGGCAGCAACGCTGCCAGGGCCGAAGAGCTGGTCGCGGACCTCGAAGCAGCCGGAGCACGGGTCACCGTCGCCGCGTGCGACGCGTCCGACCGCGACGCGCTGGCCGCGGTTCTCGCAGCGATCCCGGCGGAGTTCCCGCTGCGCACCGTGATCCACGCGGCTGGTGTGCTGGACGACGGAATGCTCGACGACCTCACCCCGGAGCGGCTGGCCGCGGTGCTCGAACCCAAGGCCGTTGCGGCGTGGCACCTCCACGAGCTGACCCGGGACGCCGGACTGACGGACTTCGTCCTGTTCTCCTCCGCGGCCGGTGTGCTGGGCAACGCGGGACAGGCCGGGTACGCCGCCGCCAACGCCTATCTCGACGCGCTGGCCACGCACCGGCGGTCGGCGGGTCTGCCCGCCACGTCGCTGGCGTGGGGACTGTGGGACGAGGCCAGCGACCTGACCAGGAACGTCGGCCGGGACAAGGTGAACCGCGCCGGGTTGCGGCCGCTGTCGTCGGAAGAAGGCCTGCGCCTGTTCGCCGCCTCCCGCGGGACGGAGGAACCGGTGCTGGTGCCGATGCACCTCGACGTCGCCGCACTGCGGGCGCAGTTCGGAGCGGGCGGTGTGCCGCCGTTGCTGCGCGGTCTCGTCCGGCCTGCGGCTCGCAAGGCCGCGACCGCCGGGGACGCCGCGTCACTCGCGGAGCGACTGGCGGGGCTCACCGGCGACGCACGCGAAGCCGTCCTGCGGGACGTCGTGCTGACGCAGGTGGCCGGTGTGCTCGGATTCTCCGGCCCTGACGCGATTCCGCACGGGGCCGGCTTCCCGGAGCTGGGCTTCGACTCGCTCACGGCCGTCGAGCTGCGCAACCGGCTCATCGGCCTCACCGGTCTGCGTCTGCCCGCGACGCTCGTGTTCGACCACCCCACGGCGGAGGCGCTCGTCTCGTTCCTGAGCGGCGAGCTCGTGCCGCAGGAGCAAGTCGCGACGTCCACAGAGGACACCGTGGAAGACTTCCAGGAGAACGGCTCCATCCAGCTGCTCTACCGGAAGGCCTGCGACGAGGGGAAGATCGCCGAGGCCGTCGAGTTCATCAAGGCAGCGTCCCGGCTCAGGCCGTCGTTCGACGGCATCGAGGAAGTCAAGCAGCTGCCGGAACCGGTGCGGCTCGCCCGCGGTGACCGGACCCCGGACCTGCTCTGCTTCGCCGCACCCGTCGCGATCACCGGGGCCCAGCAGTACGCGCGTTTCGCCGGTGGGTTTCGCGGCGAACGCGAGGTCACCATGGTGCCCGCACCGGGTTTCCGACCGGGCGAACTGCTGCCGGCGTCGGTGGAGGCGACCGTCGAACTGCAGGCGGAGCTGGTCTGGAACCGCGCGGGCGGCACGCCGTTCGTGCTGCTCGGCCACTCGTCCGGCGGCTGGCTGGCGCACGCGGTGGCCACCCACCTGGAGCGGCTCGGCTCGCCGCCGGAGGGCATCGTGCTGATGGACACCTACCTGCCGCAGAGCGGCCAGATCGACCGGTTCAAGAGCACCTTCGTCACCAGCGCCCAGGACCGCGAGGAGGCCGTCGGCGGGATCGACGACCTGCGGCTGACCGGCATGGGCTGCTACTTCCGGGTGTTCGCGGACTGGGAGCCGCAGGACACGTCGGTGCCGACGTTGTTCGTGCGTGCCACCGAGTCCCTGCAGTCGGTGAGCGGCGAAGGGGAGTCCGGCGACGCCTGGCGGCCGACCTGGACAGCGCCCCACGTCGGCGTGGACGTGCCCGGCAACCACTGGTCGATGATGGAAGGTCACGCCGCGGCCAGCACCGACGCCGTTCGCACGTGGCTCGAACAGCTTTGACGCCAAGGAAGAGGAAGAAGATGACCGAGTTCGTCATGCCCGCGTTCGACCCCGCGCTGCTGCCCCCGTCCGTCCGGTTCGGACTGTCGGACACGCTGCCGTGGCTGGGCCGCATGCGTGCCGCCAACCCGGTGCTGCGCGACCCGTTCGGCATGCACCACGTGTTCACCCACGCCGAGGTCCAGCAGGCGCTGGCCAACCCCGGCACGTTCTCCAGCGACCCGTCGCACGTGATGCCGCAGGCCGCCGCCGAGCTGTCCGCCGGCATGCTCGCGGTGATGGACCCGCCCGCGCACACCAAGGTCCGCCGGATCGCGAGCGCGGCGTTCACCCCGAAGCGCGTCAAGGACCTCAACGACCGCATCTCGGGCATCGCCGAGGAACTGCTCGACGCAGCGCCGGAGGACGAGTTCGACTTCGTCACGGCGTTCTCGCAGTACCTGCCGCTGGTCGTGGTCTCGGAGCTGCTCGGCATCCCGAAGACCGACCTGCCGCAGTTCATCACGTGGACCGAGCAGCTGCTCCAGGTCACCGTGCCGAACCCGAACGACGCGGCCGAGATGGACGCCGCCCTGCAGGCCGCCCTGTTCGGCCCGCTCGTGCAGATGCAGCAGTACATGTCCGGCCTGTGCGCCGAGCTGCGCGCGAACCCGCGTGACGGCTTCATCAGCGACCTGCTCCAGGCCGAAGTGGACGGTGAGCGGCTCGCCGACCACGAGGCGGTCAACCTCGCCATCCAGCTGCTGCAGGCAGGGCACATCACGTCGGCGTCGGTGCTGGCCAACGCCGTGCTGAAGCTGGCGGAGAACCCGGAGATCGAGGCCAGGCTGCGCGCCGACCACGCCCTGATCCCCGCCGCGGTCGACGAGGTCCTGCGATTCACCCCGCCCGTGCCGCGCCTGCAGCGGTTCACCACGAAGGACACCGAGCTCGGCAGCGTGCAGATCCCGGCGAAGAGCATGGTCTTCCTGTCGCTGCTCTCGGCCAACCACGACGAGGCCGAGTTCACCGACCCGGACACGTTCGACATCGACCGCGGCGCCTCCCGCAACCTCACCTTCGGTCACGGCATCCACTACTGCTTCGGCGCGGCGCTGGCCAAGACCGAGGCGAAGCTCGGCCTCGCCGCACTGCTCAACCGCTACAGCGCGATCGAGGTCGTCACCGACGAGCCGGTCGAGTTCTACGAGAGCGAGCTGTTCACGCCGAAGTCGGTCCGCGTCCGGGTGAAGCGGGCGTGACCAGTTCACTGTCCACTGAGGACATCCCTTCGGCGCGGTTCGGTCTCGCGGACCAACTCGCCTGGCTGCGGCGCATGCGGGAGCGGGGCGAGGTGCACGTCGACGCGTTCGGCAACCACCACGTCTTCTCCTTCGCCGACGTCGAGCGGGTCACCAAGGACCCGGCCACGTTCTCCAGCAACCCGTCGCACGTGCTGCCGGCGGACGTGCCGAACATGACCGAGGGGATGATGCTCGTCACCGACCCGCCGCAGCACGGCAAGCTGCGGCGGCTCGCGGCCCAGGCGTTCACGCCCCGCAAGATGCGCGACCTCGTCCCGCGGGTCGCCGAGATCGCCGGCGAGCTGCTGGATCGCGCGCCGGCAGGCGGTTTCGACGCCGTCGAGCACTTCACCGTCGACCTGCCCGCGATCATGATCGCCGAGCTGTTCGGGATTCCGGCCGCCGACGCGGGCGCGTTCCGGACGCTGGTCGAGCAGATCATGGACATCGAACCGCCGAACCTCAAGGACTCCGCGGCGGTGCGCGCGGCCGCGGACAACGCGCTGGGCGGCCCGTTCCTCGAACTGATGGGCTACCTGCTGCAGTTGTGCGCACGGCGCCGCGCCGAGTCCGCACCGGGCCTGATCAACGACCTGGTGCACGCGGAACTGGACGGCCAGCGACTGACCGACCCCGAGATCGCCAGCCTGGCCGTGCAGATCCTGCAGGCGGGCCACCTCACCACCGCCGCGGTGCTCGGCCACGCCCTCGTGCTGCTCGCCGAGCACCCCCTGGCGCAGGCGGCCATCCGGACCGACCGCTCACTGATCCCCGGCGCGGTCGAGGAGGTGCTGCGGTGCCGTCCGCCGTCGACGCGCCTGCAGCGCTACACCACGGCCGACACCGAGATCGCCGGGCACCCGATCCCGGCGGGCGCGGTCGTCGTGCCGTGGATGCTCTCGGCGAACCACGACGACGCCGTGTTCGCCGAACCGGACACGTTCGACATCCACCGCGGCCCGAACCGGCACCTGACGTTCGGCCACGGCATCCACTTCTGCCTCGGCGCGACGCTCGCCCGCGTGGAAGTGGCGGGCGCGTTGAACGCCCTTCTCGACCGCATTCCCGAGTGGACGGTCGACGACGTCGTCGAGTACCGCGAATCCCATCTGCTGTTCGCACCGAAGCGGGTCCCGCTGGTCGTCAGCACCACCACGAACGATCGGAGAGATCCGGCATGACCGACACCCTCGACACTTCGACCGCGCTGCCGGCGTTCCCCCTGCCGCGCGGCAAGTGCCCGTACCAGCCGCCCGCCGGCTACGCGGAACTGCACCGGACGGCGCCGCTGTCCAAGGTGAAGCTCGTCGACGAGAAGACGGCCTGGGTCGTCACCGGCTACGCGGAGGCCCGCTCGCTGCTCTCCGACCCGCGGTTGTCCGCCGCCCGCTCGCACCCGGACTTCCCGAACAACGCCAAGATCATGCCCGGCACGGGCATGCCGCAGCCGGTGCCCGAGGGCGACGCGCTGACGTTCGCGCAACTCGACGACCCCGAGCACAACGCCCAGCGCCGCCTGGTGATCCCGAGCTTCACCCTGCGCCAGGCCAAGCTGATGCGTCCGAAGATCCAGCGGATCGTCGACGGGCTGATCGACGGCATGCTGGCCGGCGGCACCAGCGCCGACCTGGTCTCGCAGTTCGCCGTGCCGTTCCCGTCGATGATGATGGCGGAGCTCTTCGGCGTGCCCGAGGAGGACCGCGGGGTCTACACCGAGCACGTCCAGTACCTGGCGACGCGGCCGGACATGATGATCCCGGCGATCTACACCCTGAGCGACTTCTACACGAAGCTCTTCGACCGCAAGCGCACCGAGCCGGGCGAGGACCTGGCCACGCACATGGTCACGAGCTTCGACGAACGGCCGGGCGAGATCGGCTTCCAGCAGCTGCTGAACTCGGCGATGCTGGTGACGGTGTCCGGCAACGAGTCGACCATGACGATGATCTCGCTGGGCGCGTTCGCCGTCCTGAACAACCCGGCACAGGCCGACGTCCTGCGCGAGGACCCGATCGGCGCCGCACCGCGCGCCGTCGGGGAACTGCTGCGCTACATCTCCGCGGGCGACATCATCTCGCGCCTCGCCACCGAGGACATCGAGGTGGGAGGCCAGACGATCCGCGCGGGCGAGGGCGTCATCCTGGCCACCCCCGCGGTCAACCGCGACCCGGAGGCCTTCCCGTCGCCGGACGAGCTGGACCTGAGCCGTGACGACAAGACGCACCTGACGTTCGGCCACGGCCCGCACCAGTGCGTGGCCATGAACTTCGCCACCGCCGCCCTGGAGGTCGTCTTCTCGACCCTGTTCGCGCGCCTGCCCGGCCTGCGCCTGGCCGTGCCCGCGGAAGACGTGCCGCCAGGCGGCCTGGGCGTGTACCGCGTGGCCGAGCTGCCGGTGACGTGGTGATGCAGAACGCCTGGTTCCGGCGCTTCCACCCGTCCGCGGCACCCAGTGCACGCCTCGTGTGCCTGCCGCACGCGGGCGGCTCGGCGTCGTTCTACTTCCCGGTGTCCCGAGCCCTGGCCCCGGACGTCGAGGTCCTGGCGGTGCAGTACCCAGGCCGCCAGGACCGCCGCCACGAACCGTTCGTGCCGACCATCGGCGAGCTGGCAGACCAGATCACCGCCCTGCTGCGGCAGGAGTCCTCGCTGCCGACGGCCCTGTTCGGCCACAGCATGGGCGCGATGGTGGCCTACGAGGTGACCAGGCGCCTGGAAGCGGCGGGCGCCGCCCCGGAGGTCCTGTTCGTCTCGGGCCGCCGCGCCCCTGACCGCTACCGCGACGACCGCGTCCACACCCGATCCGACGAGGGCGTGATCGCCGAGATCCGCCGCCTGAGCGGCACGGACACCGACCTGCTGGGCGACGAGGAGGTCGTGCGCATGATCCTCCCGGTGGTGCGCAACGACTACCGCGCGGTGGAGACCTACCGCCACGAACCCGGCGCGGTGCTCTCGACGCCCGTGGTGGCCTTCACCGGCACCGAGGACCCGGTGGCACCCGTGCCGGACGTGGAGGCGTGGACGGAGCACACCACGGGCGGCTTCGAGCTGATCCCGTTGCCCGGCGGGCACTTCTTCCTGACCCGCCACCAGGACGTGCTGCTGCGGACCATCACCGGACGGCTGGCGGGCGCGGTCAGCGCCTGACCACGCCAGGAGGTCCGCTGGCCGCACCGTGCCCTGGCCAGCGGACCTCCGGCAGCCCGAAACCGAGTTCGTCGCTCAGGCAGGTTCTCGTGGGCGCTCAGTCGTTCCACACGCACTACGTCGCCGGGCGGTGGGCGTGGCGGGCCGATCGGACCTACCCGAGCAGGGTCCGCAGCACGGCCGTGATCTGCTTGTGTGCCAGGTGGAGTTCCTCGATCGGGACGTACTCGTCGGGTGCGTGGGCCCGCCGCAGGCTGCCGGGGCCGTAGACGACGGCGGGTGTGCCCGCCTGGCCGAAGAAGCGGGCGTCGGTCGCGCCCAGGAACGGAAGCGTCGACATCGGCCGGCCGGTGTCGCGCTGCGCGTCCTGGAACGCCAGTGCCAGCGGGTGGTCGGTCGCGATCGAGTGGGAGAGGAATCCGCCGCCCTGGTAGCGGCGCACCTCTATCGACAGGCCTTCGGTGCCGATGTCCTCGGCGGCCTGGGAGTAGAGGGTGAACACTGAGTCGCGCTCGGTGCCGGGCATTACCCGGATGTCGCAGCGCAGCGTGCAGCGGCCGGGGACGGTGCCGGGGTGGCCGGGCAGATCGAGGTGCCCGACGTTCAGGCGCGGGTGGCCGGGGAAGTCCGCCGAACGCGGGAGCCGCGCCACCCGTTCTTCCAGCGCGGTGACGTAGCCGACGGCGGCGCGGAAGGCGTCCACGCCCTCGTCCGGGGTTCCCGCGTGGGCGGCGCGGCCGGTGATCTCGATCTCGGCCCAGGCGTTGCCCAGTTGGGCCAGGGAGGGCACGCAGCCGGTCGGTTCGGCGACGATCGCGGCGTCTGCGGTGAGTTCGCCCTGGGCCAGCAGGTGCGCGGCGCCGACCACGCTGCCGTCTTCCTCGTCGGCGACCGACTGCACGATCAGTTCGCCGGTCCAGGCGGGGTTTTCGGCCAGTTCGCACGCCGCCGCCACGAACGCGGCCAGGCCGCCTTTGGTGTCGCAGGCGCCCAGGCCGTAGAGCCTGCCGTCGCGGATCTGGCTGTCGAAGGGGTCCGAGGTCCACTGGCGGAGGTCGCCGGCGGGCTTGGTGTCGGCGTGTCCCTGCAGGATCACCCTGGGGCCCGGACCCCTGGTGAGGCTGGCCACGACGTTGTCCCGGCCGGGTGTGGCCGCGACGGTGCGCACCTGGAAGCCGTGGGCGGACAGCACGTCGCCGACGAGGTCGCCGACCCGGCTCTCGTTGCCCGGCGGGTTCTGGGTGTCCAACTCGATGAGCGACCTGCACAGGTCCAGCACGTCGGGGATCATTCGGTTCCCTCCGTCGCGTCGAGCAGGGTGGCGATGTGGACGGCGCGCGGGTACCGCACCAGGGCCCGCGCATCGGCGGTGAGCAGGGTTCGGTCACCCAGTGCGCGCCGTTTGGCTTCTACGAGTCCATAGACGGTGTCGAGGACCGGACGGGCCAGCGTCACCGGCACGTCGGGGGAGTCGTCGCGGACCCAGTCCACAGGGGACGGACGCAGCGGGTAGACGTCGTGCGGTTCCGCGAGCCGCCAGCCTTCGGGCAGCAAGGCCGGATCCGGGCGCAGCAGTGGATCGAACACCACGACGGACAGGGGCGGCCGGGAACGGGCCAGGGCGGCCAGCCGTGCGGCGGCGGTGTCGTGCTCGGCGTGCAGTCCCACGTCGCGCAGAAGTCCGCTCGCCGATTCGACGGCGTGGACGAGCTCCTCGTCGACCACCGTGCGCGGATGCAGGTTCGCGACGCGGGCCACCGCCTCGGGAGCGACGCGGCGCAGCAGAGGTCCGAACACCGGGAGGACGCCGTCGTCCCGGTCGGCGCGGGCGTTTCCCGGTGTGGCGGCGAGCAGGTCGTGCACTGCGGTCAGGGTCAGCCGGACGCCGGGGTCGCGGTCGACGGCGTCGGCCACCGCGGCGGCCCGCTCGGCCAGCGGCGCCGTCTCCGCAGTCGCCCGGTAGGCCAGGACCGCGTCGGCCACCCGGACGCCGGTGGGGCACGGATCGTGGCAGGCGCCGCATTCCAGGCATCCGGCCAGGTGCGCCGCCGCGATCGTGCCGACGGGGCCGTCGAGTGCCGACCGCAGCAGGTGCACGCGTCCGCGGGGCGAGTCGCCCTCGGCGCGTTCGGGGGTGAACGTCGGGCACGAGGCCAGGCACAGCCCGCAGTCGGTGCACTTGCGGGTCTCGGCGCGCACGGTGTCGGTCATCGTCCACCCCCGAACGCGGCGACGACGGCGTGGGCGAGCGGCTCGTCGTCGGGTTCGGGCGTGCCGTCCCACCAGATCCGGTGGTGCCCGACCGAGGCGTACGCGGTCGTCCCCGGACGGCCCAGCAGGTCGGGGTGGTCCCACGGAGCCCCTGACACGCCTGCGCCGCAGGGCATCCGCATCGGCGGATCAGTCCACAGTGGACCTTCCTTCGCAGTGGCCGATGGCACGAGCTCGGTGAGCCGGTCGAGGTGGCGCCGCAGCGTTCCACCGCGCAGTTCGAGTCTCCCGGTGACGGTCGCTGTACCCGCCTCGACCAGAACCCCGAGGTGCGCGAACGGAAGCCGGGCTCGGTGCAGGCGCAGCACGAGATCGAGCGCGTCCGGAACGGCCAGGCCGGCAACGGACATCCGGCGCGTGTCGGAGGGGCGGGGGAGCAGCCGCAGCCGGACCCGCCGCGGTGTGCCGAGCCTGCCCCGGCCGCCGTGGACGAGCTTGCGCAGGTCGTAGCCGGCGACGTCCTTGGTCACCGTGCCGCCGAGGTCCAGGTCGCCGACGGTGGCGCCGAGCAGCAGGTCCCTCGGCCGGATCGGGTGCGGCTCGCGCAGCCCCGGCAGGCCGGCGTCGACGGCCGCGACGATCCCGTGGTCCGGCGTGGTGCCCAACGGCTCGTAGCACAGCTCGTACGGGGTGTCGGCCAGCATGGCCGCCGCCTCGGCGAACGTGGTGCTCTCGTCCGCCTCCAGGTAGGCGTCCAGCACGTCCACGCGCGGGTGTGCGGCGTGGAACGGCGGCGGTGTCGCCCTGGCCTCGGCGGGCAGCAGCTTGCCGGGGTTCGCCAGGCCATCGGGGTCGAACACGTGCTTCACCCCGCGCATGACGTCCAGGACGCGGGGCGGGAAGAACTCGGGCATCAGCTCGCGCTTCTCCAGGCCGACACCGTGCTCGCCGGTCAGCGCCCCGCCCATGGCGGCGCACTCGCGCAGGATGCGGTCGGAGAAGGCCCGCAGCCGCTGCTGGTGCCCAGAGTCGTCGGGATCGTAGAACGGGGTGGGGTGGACGTTGCCGTCGCCCGCGTGGAAGGTGTTGAGCACCGGCAGGCCGTACTCGTCCGCCGCGGCGCGGATGACCGCCATCAGCTCGGCCAGCCTGCCGCGAGGGGCGGTGGCGTCGAACAGGTAGTAGCGCGGGTGTCCGCTCACCGCGACCATGCGGCGGACCTTCTCCCGGACCAGCTCCGCCCGGCGTGGCAGGAACTCCGTCACCGGCAGGACCTCGTAGTGACCGCCGTGCGCGTGCACGCAGGCACGCAGCCGGTCCGCCTGATCGGCGACCTCCTCGCGGTGGCCCTGAAGCCCGACGAACAGCAGCGAGGAGTCGGTGTGGCCGGGCAGGCCGGGAACGTGCGCGCTGGTGAGCATGTCCATCGCGGACGGGAGCATCCCCGAAGCGAACACGTCCGTGACGGCGGCGACCGCGGCGTCCTGGTCGGCGAAGGTTGCTAGAACGACCCGCTCGATCTCGGGGGCGCGCACCAGCCGCAGTGTCGCCGCGGACACCGCGCCGAGGGTGCCCTCGGCGCCGACGGGCAGGGCGGCCAGGTCGAGTCCGCCCGCCCACACGCGCTGGTCGCCGAGTTCGACCACGGAACCGTTGGGACGGACCAGCTCCAGGGACCGCACGTGGTGGGCGGTCTGACCGCCGCCCAGCGCGTGCGGCCCGCCAGCGTTCTCGGCGATGTTGCCGCCGATGGTGCAGACCTGGTGCGAGGACGGGTCCGGCGGGTACTTCCAGCCGGCGTCGGCGGCGAGCCGGTGCACGGTGGCCAGCAACACCCCGGGCTCACAGCGCACCCATCCCGCGTCGAAGTCGGTGGCCAGCACCCGGTCCAGCCCGGCGGTGAGCACGATCATCCCGCCGCGGGCGGGCACGGCACCACCGCTGTAGCCCGTTCCCGCTCCGCGCACCACGTAGGGCACCCCGCAGGCGTGGGCCGCCGCGACCAGGGCGCGGAACTGGTCGCGGTCGCGCGGTGCGGCGACCAGGTCGGGCAGCCCGTGCTCCATCGACGCGTCGTAGGAGTGCAGGCGCAGGGTGTCCGGGTCGGCCTTCACCCGCTGCCCGCCCACGATGCGTTCCGCGCGGGAACGCAGCTCCGCCAACCGATCGGCGTCGCTCACGTCACCGCCTCGGGGGACGCTCGGCGCGCCCGGTGCCGATGGCGGTGATCGCCGCCTCACAGGTCGCCATCACGTCCAGCACGTGGTCGAGGAGGACGCGCTCGCTGGGTTCGCCGGCCGCCGACCGGTCGGCGAAGTGCTGCAGCTGGGCCACGAGCGCGCCGTGGCGCGCTCCGGCGTAGCGGGGCCAGAAGAACAGTTCCGGTGCGCTGACACCCGCTGCCGACCACTGCTGCACCACCGGCTCGCTGCGCAGGGTGTAAGTGCCTTCCACGGCGTGCACGACGGTGTCGAAGACGAACCCGTACGGGCACGTTTCGGCCAGGTGCCAGGAGTTCTGCACGACCGCGCGCAGCCCGCCCTCCCACTCCAGGACCAGATCGACCGCGTCCGGGGTCTCGCGGCCCAGCCAGTGCGAGGCGTGCGCGAAGACCCGGTCCGGCGCCGAGCCCGCGAACCACACGGCGAGATCGATGTCGTGCACGGACGCGTTGAGCACCGGGTGCGCGCGGCCGTAGACGTCGTGGGCGCGAGTCTGGAAGTGGCGGCTGAAAGACATGTGCCGCAACTGGTTGCCACGCACCAGCTCGGCCAGCGCGACGTGCCGGGAGTCGAAGCGCAACACCTGACCCACGTACAGGTTGCGGCCCAGGGTCCCGGCGAGTTCGACCAGGTCGGCGCAGGCCTGCCACGTGGTCGCCAGCGGCTTCTCCACCACCACGTCGACACCCGCTGTCAGGCCCGCGCGCACGCACGGTTCGTGCTGCTCCTCGGTGACCACGACGTCGAGGAGGTCGATCCCGGACGCCAGCATCTCCTCCACGCTGGCGTACCTGCGGACGCCCTCCGGCACCGCGCTGTCAGCCTCCCCGGCGTCGGCGTGGAAGTCGGCCTGGGCGTGCCCGGCGGTGTCGAACACCGACGGGTCGCGGTCGCAGACCGCGACGACCTCGGCGCCGCGCACCGAGGCCCACGCGTCGAGGTGGATCCGGCCGAACCAGCCCAGCCCGACGACTCCGACCCTGAGCGGACCGCTGCTCATCCCCGCCTCCTCAGACGAACGCGTCGACACGCGCGAAGTCGGCCTGTCCGGGCAGCAACTCGGCGGCGACGTCCAGGTACTGGTTCCACGCCCACTCCCACACGGCCTTGGCCCGCAACCAGTTCCGCTCCGCCTCGGCCCGCGAGCAGTCCCGGCCGCGCTGACGTTTGAGAGCGGACACCTCGTCGGCGACCACCAGGCCCGCGGGCCCGAACCGCTCGGCCACGTGCTCGCGGGCGCTGACCGCCCAGTCGGCCAGCAGGGCCATATGCCTGCCCGCGGCCAGTTCGTCGGCGCGCAGACCGAAGGAGATCGCGTCCTTGAACGCCTCCTCGGCGTAGCGGCTGGACTCCTCCACGAGCACCTCGGGCCGGTTGTGCCAGTCCAGTGCCCACGGCAGGTGGTCGAGGACGTTGCGGTAGTGCGACAGGGCGCGGTGCAGGGTCCGCGCCCACTCGGCGTCGCGGCGGGGGTGGCCTGCCAGCAGCAGGACGTCGGCCTCGTCGCCGTGCAGCATCCGGAAACCCAGGCACCAGCCGGGTCCGATGGTCGGCGGCAGCCGGTAGCGGATGTCCGCGTGCTCGTGCTCGAGGACCTTCGTCGTGACGGTCAGCAGGCGGGACGCGCGGATCGGGCGGTGGGAGACCGTGTAGGGATGGCAGTCGATCAGCAACTCCCAGTCCCGCCCGGCCAGTTCCTCGCGCAGCGCCGCCCACTCCGCGGCCAGTTCGAGGCGCAGGGCGTCGGCCTGGTGGTCGGCGGCGATGAGGTACACGTTGAGACTGGGCCGCTCGCGGTCCCACTGTCCCGCGATGTAGCTGCCGGTGACGAAGGCGGCGCACACCAGCTCCGCGCGCCGGGCGGCCAGGGCGCGTACCCGCTCGCAGACGTCTTCGAGCAGCTCTCCCGGTTCGACTCTGCCGCTCACCGAGTCCGTCTGGCTCTGCATCGTGGGGTTTCCTCTCGTCCTCACCAGTGCTGGCCGCGGGTGCTGTAGTACGCCCTGCTGTGCGACCCGCGCCGATCGGTGATCTCGGCGAACTCCCGCGGCGACGCCCAGCCCGTCGGGACGTCCCGGCCCACCAGCGCGCGCAAGGCCGGAGGTCTGCCCTCCAACGCCGCGTCGTCGTACAGGGCGGCGTAGTTCTCCTGCGGGCGCAGGTACATCCGGGCGAACAGGGTCGAGATGGTGAGGCGGACCCCGGCGGCGGTGCGGGGATAGGCGCCGTGCCAGGTGTTGCCGTGGAAGACGATCGCGGCACCGGACGGCACCTCGACCGGGACCATTTCCCGGACGCCCTGGCCTTCTCTCGGCCGGTAGCAGTAGCGGTGACTGCCCGGCACCATCGACAGGCAGCCGTCGGCGACGGTGTAGTCGGTCAGCGCGTAGTTGACGTTGGCCAGTTGCGCGTAGGGCGGCAGCGGGTCGGGCACGTAGGCGGTGTCGGAGTGGATGCCCAGCGCACAGCGGCCCGGACCCTTGACGTAGCCGGTGACGCTGCTGACGATCCGGCTCGCGCCGAGCAGGTAGGTCACCAGCGGCAGGGTTCGCGGGCTCAGGATCAGCTCCTCGAACGCGCGTCCGCCGCGGGTGAGCAGCAGCGGCACCTCCTGGGTGCGGTCCGCGTGGCTGCGTCCGGAGACCACGTCGACCGGGGCACCCTCGTCCTCGGCGGCCAGCCGGACCAGCGCCTCGGTCAACTCCGCGACCTGGTCGCCGTCGAGCGCGCCGGGCACGACCGTGTACCCGGTGGTCTCGAGGTCCACCACGTGTCCCTCCAGCCCGGCGTCGGCGATGGCGTCGCGCAGTCCGTCCACGCCGTCGGACACCCTGGGATAGCCGGGGTTCGTGTCGTCCACTTCGGTCTCTCCCATTCAGCCGACTTCCGCCCACTCGGTGCGTTCGGGCCGCCACGCGCCCGCGGCCTCGGCGCCCCGCCGGCGGGCGAGCAGGCCGAGAACCCGGTCCTGCACGGGTAAAAGCATCCCGACGGGGTCACTGCCGATGTGCCGGGCCCGATACTCGGCCAGTGCGGACTCCAGCGCCGTGGCGTCGGCGAGCCGCAGTGCGCGCAGCCTCGTCCAGCCCTGCTGGGTGCGGACCTTCTGGCGCATCCACTGCCCGGTGGACGCGGGCGCGGTGACCAGCACCCGAGCGGACGGCACGTAGTCGATCACGGCGCCGCGGTCGCGCGCGCTGAGTCCGACCGAGGCGTCGTCGAGGACCGGGACGAGAGGATCGGCGGCGGGGAAGTAGTTGCTGTGCAACGCGTAGAGCGCACCGGGCAACGCCCACCGCAGCTCCGGGTGTTCGGTGCGCAGGTCGTGCCAGGTGGCGAAGGTGATGGCGGACCACCGGCGCAGCACGGCGGGGCCGCGGTGACGCGGGTCGGTGCTGAGCGCTATCTGCCCTGCGGCGACGTCGGCGCCCCGGTCGAGTGCGGCGTCCAGCGCGGCGAACGCGTGCGGCTCGGGAACGACGTCCGCGTCGCAGAACAGCAGCCGATCTCCCGCCGCCCGCGCCACTCCGTCCCGGAGCGCGGGAAACTTGCCGACGGTGTCCGTGGTGATCCACTCGACCCGGCCGCGCGGCACCGGCAGAGCGGTGTGGAACGAGGTGCCCTCGGGTACCACCACCAGAACCTGCGCGCGGGCCTGGTCGGCGGCGGCCAGGATGTGCGGCAGGGTGTGCGGCAGCGTCAGTTCTTCGTTCCTGGCAGGCACAATCACGCTCAACATCGGCGCCACCGTCCTTCGGATGCCTCTAGGATTCCGGCGACGGAACCGACTGACAGGAGCTCGTGATGGGGTTCTCCCAGACGCTGCGTGACGCGCTGGCCGATGTGCACCGCAGGTCCGAACGCTGGGACTACCTGGACGCGTTGCTGGGCGGCACGCTGCCGATGGCCGCGTTCGTGGAGTTCACCGCACAGCGGTACTTCCTGTACTCGGCCTTCGAGGACGACGACTCCGCCGTGCGCGCCGACCCCGTGGCGGGCCGGTTCGTGTTCGACGAGCTGTCGCGCCTTGCCGTGGTGCGCACCGATCTGGAGCATTTCCACGGCCGGCACTGGGAAAAGGTCATCGAGCCGTTGCCCGCGGTCGCCGAACACTGCGCCAGAGTCAGGGAACTCGCCCGCGACTGGCCGGGCGGCTACGTCGCCCAGTACTACGTGCGCTACCTCGGCGACCTGCTCGGCGGGCAGGTGTTCCGCGAGAAGATGGCCAAGCACCACGGATTGACCGGACCGGGCATCCGGTTCTACGACTTCGCCGGCATCCCGGACGTGCCCGCCTTCCGCACCCGCTACCACGACCTCCTCGACGCCGTGCCGTGGGACGAGGACGAGCAAGCCAGGGTCGTGGGTGAGGCGATCGAGGCCTTCGACGCCACCCACCGGTTCTTCGTCGCGCTCGCCGACCGGACGATGCAGCCCAGATGACAGCACAGCCGGCCGCTCACTCACCGCGGCCAGGACGGGCGTCCGCGTCGACCTGGCTGCGGTAGAACCTGGCGTAGCGCCCGTCCGGAGTGGCCAGCAGTTCGTCGTGCGTGCCGTCCTCGCGCACACTTCCGTCGGCCAGGACGAGGATGCGGTCGGCGGAACGCACCGTGCGCAGCCGGTGGGCCATCAGCAGCACGGCGCGGTCGGCGAACAGCTCGCGCAGCGCGAGGTCGAGCTGTTCCTCGGTGACCGCGTCCAGTTGCGACGTCGGCTCGTCGAGGATCACCAGATCGGCGCGCGTGAGCAGGGCGCGGGCGACGGACAGCCGCTGTCGCTCGCCGCCGGAGAACCGGTAGCCCTTCTCGCCGACGACGGTCTGGTAGCCGTCGGGCAGTGAGCGCACCAGCCGGTCGAGCTGGGCCGCCTCGCACGCCTCCACCAGGTCGCTGTCGGAGGCGTCGGGGCACACGTAGCGCAGGTTCTCGGCGATGCTCTCGTGCCGGACGTGGGTTTCCTGGGTGATCAGCGCGACCGAGTTCGCCAGTTCCGCGGGCGTCAGCTCCGTGGTCGGCACCCCGCCCAGCAGCACCTCGCCCGCGGTCGGGGTGAACAGGCCCGCGGCGAGCATCGCGATCGTGCTCTTGCCCGCGCCGGACTCACCGACGATGGCGACCGTCTGTCCTTTCGCGACGGTGAGGTCGATGCCGTTCAGGACCCGGCGATGTCCTTCGGGGAGTTGGTCGGCCGGAGCGTCCGCGTGCGCGACCGCGTGGGGGACCGTGGTGATCCCGAACATGCCCGGCCCCGTCACCGTCGGCGCGTGGGAGAGACCCGGGATCGACACCTCCGCCGTGGACACGTGGTCGAACCTGACACCGCTGAACCGGAGCACGGCGTCGTCCGCGGCGCGCTCGCCGCCCGCCCGCCGGGCCACGGTCGCGGGCCGCAGGTCGGAGTCGAGCACGTCGAACACCCTGGTGAACGCCGCACCCGCGCGGAAGGCGGGGTAGCGCAGCCCGATGAGCGTGCTCACCGGAGCCTGGATCTGCCGCAGGTACAACAGGAACAGGATCAGGGTGCCGAGGGTGATGTTCCCTCCGGTGACCAGGATCGCGCCGCCGGCCAGCAGGGCGGTGGTCGTGATGGTGAACACCAGGTCGTAGCTGCGGCCCACGGCGGCCCGCCACGACGCCAGCCGCAGGGCCGTCTCGCGAACCTTGCCGGCCAGCTCGGCGAAGCGGGCTCGCTCGGCGTCGACCGCTCCCGCCTGCCGGGCCAGCAACACGCCGTCGCGGTTGAGCACCGACTCGACGTGGTTGGACAGATCGGAGTTGTGCTGGAAGGACGTGCGGATCACCGAGTTGATCCTGGCCTCGGCCAGGCGCACCGGCCACAGCACCAGCGGGACGATCAGCAACACGAGGGCGAGGCGGGGGTCCACGACCAGCAGCACGACGGCGGCGGTGGCCAGGGTGAGCGAACTGGCCAGTGCGGAACTCAGCACGCTGGTGAACAACGGCTCGACGGCGTAGACGTCGTTGGTGATCCGGCTGACGAGGGTGCCCGAGCGCACGGTCGTGTAGAAGGGCAGCGGCAACGACACCAGGTGGTCGAAGAGCCTGCGCTGCAGGTCGCTCGTGACGCTGTGGCCGATGCCGTCGGCGACCCTGGAGGCGACGAACGCGGCGGCGACCCCGAGCAGCCCGGTGACGCCGATCAACACCAGCGGCCACACCGCGGCCGCCATGCCGCCGCCCGCGCCGAGATCGTCGATCAGCTCGCGCAGCAGCACCGGCTGGCTCAGCGGCAGCATCGTGCTGCCCAGCACCAACACCAGCAGGAGCGCGATCCGGCTTCGGTAGGGACGCGCCGACGCCGCGATCCGGCGCAGCAGCACCGGGTCCCGCAGGATGGAGGGTGACTCCGACTTCTTTCTGGCGGGCTTGTCGCTCATGAACCGGCCTCGGGCTCGACCAGGGAGCGGACCACCGAGCGGCGCATTTTGCCTTCCTCGGTGCGCGGCAGGGCGTCGGTGAACCGGACGTCCGCCGGGATCTCGTGCGGTTCGAGCGCGTTGCGGCAGCGCCGCAGCACGTCCCCGGTGGAGAGGGCGGCGCCCGCACGCGGCTGCACCAACGCGTACAGGCGCATGCGTCCCTCCTCTGTGGTGGTGCCGACCACGGCTACGTCCGCCACGTCCGGGTCGGAGGCGATCACTTCCTCCACCGCGCTCGGAACCACTTTCCTGCCCTCGATCTCGAGGACTTCGGACATGCGGTCGGCCAGGAACAGGTACCCGTCCTCGTCCAGCCAGCCGAGGTCGGCGACGCTGACATGGCCGGGCAGGGCCGACGTCGTGCGCACGGCCCGTCCACCGACGAGGCTGTGCGCACGGCCGTGCGACTCGGGGAAGTAGATCTCGCCGACGGTCCCGGCGGGAACGTCCCGGCCGTGCTCGTCGACCACCCGCACGCCCTCGGGCCTGCCCACGGTTCCCGGCCGCTGCAACCATTCGGTGCCGTTGACGATCACCGGTCGCGCCGCGCCGCCGAGTTCGGAGCTGTAGTAGATCTCGAACAGGCGCTCCGGGCCCACCAGGTCCATCCACCCGCGCTTGACCCAGTGCGGACACGGTGCCGCGCCGTGGGTCACCCGCGACAGTCCCGCGAACGCGGACCGGTCCAGATCGGGCATGGCCAGCACGGCCATCATGTGCGACGGCGCGATGCCCAGCGAGTAGACCTCGTTGGCGCGCAGCAGTTCCACCACCGTTCGGGGGTCGAACTCGGTCATCGTGATCACCGCGGAGCCGGTGAGCAGCACGTGCAGGGACGGGGCGAAGTTGCCGGTGTGGAAGAGGTTCCCCGTGATCAGCCGGGTCGCCGCGCCGGGAACGGCACCGCGGCCGGTGTCGCGCAGTCCTGCCTTGGCGTAGGGCATGTCGGAGCGGCCCGCGAACCGCATCCGGTACTCCATGACCTTCGGCAGTCCGGTCGTCCCGCCGGACGTGAGGAACAGGTAGGGCGGCTGCTCGCCGCCGTCGGTCCACACACGACCCGGCGTGCGGTACGCCTCGGGCGCGGCGACGAACTCGGGAATCCAGTCAGGGCCGAGAACGTAGGTGTCGTAACGACGATGGGGCAGGGGGTCGACCAGAACCGGCCTGCCCAGCTCGGCACCCACCAGCTCCAGCAGCGCGTCGCGCTCGTCCGGCGTCAGGTTCGGACTGATCGGCAGGACCGGGATCGCGGCCAGCCAGGCACCGAACACCATGCTCAGGTAGGTGATGTGGTTGCGGACCCCGATGACCAGCAGGTCGGTCGGCCCGAGACCGTCGGCCTCGAACGTCCGGCGCATCGCGTGAGACCAGGAGACCAGGTCGCCGTAGGTGAGCCGGTCGACGCCGCCGTGGCGGCCCGCGACGACAAAAGCGGTCCGGTCCGGAGTTTCGTCGCCGATAGCCGCGATTCTCTCCAGAATCGCGGCGGCAGGCGGAGGTGTGGCCAGCATTCGACCTCGACGTTCGCATTCGTGGTGGGAAGGCAAAGGTAACACGCGTACGCCGACCGTTTGCGCGATTGCATCGTTCTGCTCTGTCAATACGGCGAACGTAGCAATTCGGTTTTCGAATGGGCGGTTTGGAGGCCTGGAAGTGTTGGGGGACAGTGCAAGCAGGAGATGGCGAATTTCGGCAAGACGTCGTTCGGAGCGCTGGGAGAAACGCAGAACAATGGTCGGCGAAAATAGTCCGAATTGTCAGTTCGAAGCGGGACGCAAACCGGTGGCCACGGTCATTCCCGGTGTGCGGACCCGGTCGCAATGCAACTGAGCGGGAAGCCCCCGGCTGGGATCGGTCATCGCTTCGACTCCCGCGACGGTGATCTGTTCGGCCAGCCAGGCCCCCGTGCACACGTGCTTGCCCCACCCGAACGCCACGTGCCTGCGCGGTGCTCTGCCGATGTCGACCCGTTCCGGCACCGGGAAGACCTGGGGATCGCGATTCGCCGCGGGCAGCACCAGGCGGACGCGGTCGCCGCCACCGATGACCTGTCCGCCCAACTCGATCTCGACCGAGGCACGCCGGGAGGCGAAGTGGAACGGCGAGCACAGCCGGACCATCTCGTCGGTGAACACCGAGGGCGCCGCCCGGAAACCGCTGAGCGCACCGGGATCGGCGACGGTGGCCAGCGCCTCCGCCAGCACCGTGCGCGTCGGTTCCAGCGCCCCGGTCAGGACCTGGGTGAACACGGCGACCAGATCGGCGTCGTCGGCGCCCGTTCGCACCACCTCGGCCAGCAGGCCGGAGGCGGTGCGCCGGTAGTCGCCGAGGCAGTACTCGGTGAGCCCGCGCAGTCCCGCGCGCGCCCGGTCGACCACACCCGCGTCGAACCGGCCCATGCCGAGGTAGCCGAGCACGTCGACGCCCCAGCCGGTGACCCGCTCGGCGTCCTCGGCGGGAGCGCCGAGAACCGTCATCACGGCCGCCGAGGTGTACGGAACGACGAAGCCGGAGAACAGGTCCGCGCCCACCGTGCCCGCCGCGGCCCCGGCCAGCGCCGCGAATCGCGCCGGCAGTTCGGCCGCACGCGCCGATCCGCGCATGGCCCGGCGCAGCTTCTCCCGCAGGAGGTCCTGCGCCGGGGCGTCGGAGAAGACCAGCCAGCGGCTCAGGTGGTCCTCCAACTCGCTCACGGTGGCCCGCTGGGCGTCGTCGAAGCCGGCGGTGGCGTGCTCGGTGGAACGGCCGAGGAAGCGCGTGTCGGTCAGGGCGGCGCGGACCTGGGCGTGCCTGCCGACGAACCAGGCACCCGTCTCGTCGTCGCGGACCGGGCCGGGCTGTTCGAGCAACCAGCGCAGGGTGGTGTCGAACTCGGTCGCGAGCAGGGTGTGCAGCCCGGTCATCGCCAGCCCTCCCAGATGTGGATCAGGCGGGGATCATAAACGGCGGCGGTGGTGTGATTCGATCCCTTGCGACAAAAGGAGAACGGATGCATTTAGCGATCATGGTGGACGGGGAGAACGGCCTGTCCGCGAGTGCGTGGCTGGACCTGGCGCAGACGGCCGACGCCATCGGTGTCGAGGCGCTGCTGCGTTCGGACCACTACGCGGGCGCCGAACCCGCGGACTGTCTCGACGCGTGGACCGCGATCAGCGCCGCCGCCGCCCGCACCAGCAGGGTCCGGCTCGGCACCCTGGTGAGCCCGGTGACCTTCCGCCCGCCCGCCGTGCTGGCCAAGATCGCCGCGTCGGTGACCGCGATCGGCGGCCGGGCGGTCGACGTCGGCCTCGGCATCGGCTGGAACGAGCACGAGCACCGCGCCTCCGGCCTGCCGTTCCCGCCCGCGTCGGTCCGCTACCGGATGGCCGCCGAGCAGGCGGAGATCCTCACCGGTCTGTGGACCGGCCCGTTCTCCTTCGACGGTGAGTTCCACCGCCTCGACGGCGCCGACCACCGGCCCCGGCCGGAGCCTCGGCCGAGGCTGGTCATCGGCAAGCGCGGCGGCCCCCGGTCACTGGCCTTCGCCGCGCGCTGGGCCGACGAGTACAACCTGGTCTTCGTCACGCCGCAGCGCTGTGCCGAGGTGCGAACAGCGCTGGCCCGCCACTGCACCGAGTCGGGCAGGAGCACGGTCCCGCCGCTGTCGGTCATGACCGACTTCACCGTCGGGCGCACCGAGTCCGAGGTCGCGGACCGGCTGGCCGCCGCCGCGGTGCACAACCCGTTCCTGCGCGGGGTCGCGGCCGCCGACCTGCCCGAGCCCTACCTCGCGGGCACGCCCGCCACGCTCGTGGCCGCGTTGCGCCGCTACCAGGAGCAGGGCGTCAGCCGGATGATCCTCAAGCTTCCCGACCCCACCGACCACGAGTGCCTCGCGCTGCTCGCCGACGAGGTCCTGCCGCACTTCCCGACTCAGGAGGTCTGAATGTCCACGGTTGTCGTGACCGGAAGTCTCGGCACACTCGGCGCGGCCGCGGTACGGCGTCTGGAGGCCGACGGGCACGACGTCGTCCCTCTGGACATGCGCCCCAATTCCGGACGCACCGCGGACATCCGGGATCCCGAGTCCTACCGCGCGCTGCTCGAGCGCGCCGACGTGGTCGTCCACCTGGCGAGCCTGCACGGCCGCGACCACATGTCCCGCTTCGGCTTCTCGGAGTTCTGGTCCACCAACGTGGACGGCACCCTCGCGCTCTATCGGGCGCTGCCCCACACGCCGGTCCGCCACGTCGTCCTGGCGTGCTCGATGGCCGTCTACGGCCCCATTCCGACCGCGCCCCGCTCGAAGTGGGAGACCCGGACCGAGGACACCCCCACCCTCGCCTACGACGCCTACTCGCTGACCAAGCTGACCGACGAGCGCATAGCCGAGTACGCGGCCGCGACGTCGGGGGTGTCCACCACCATCCTCCGCTTCGGCCACTTCACCCCGTGCACCCCGCTGCACTACGCGTTCCGTCTGCTCTTCGGCGGCGTCGACGTCCGCGACGCCGCCGACGCGGTGGCGTTGGCCGCCACCCACCCGGCCTCCGGTGTGCGCCCCCTGAACATCCACGCACCGTCCCCGCTGATCCCGTTGACGACGGAGCTCGCCGACGAGCCCGTCGAGGTTCTGCGAGACCTCTACCCGGACTTCATGAACCGCCTGTCGGACAAGGGCGACGACGCCCGGTCACACCTGTGGGGCCGCTCCACCTGGCCGTCCGACCGGGCCCGCGCGTCCCTCGGTTACGACCCCGCCTACACCTTCGACCGCTTCGCCACCGCCTACCTGTCCGGCGATCTCTCCGACTACGCCAACCTCCAGGCTCCCCGGTGGGGGATCGACTGACCGGCGCACTCGTGTGCCCCAGGCCGACGGTCGTCGATAGGGTCGCTCCATGCCGTTGACACCGGTGGATTTTGATCGGCGTGTTGTTCCGGGAGCCCGCGCCGGCTTGATGTCCGGGTCGGGCACGGTGAGCGAACCGCTGCGCGCCGAGTTGTTCCTGCCCTCCGGCGAGGTGGTCGCTTCAGGATGGCGCTGGGAGGGGATCGGGTTCACCGAGATCGCGCCGCCCGGCCGCTATCCGGTGCTGCTCTACTCGCTGCTGCCCGAAGGCGGGGAGTCGTGGGCGCCCGATCCGCTCGCGGTGCGGCTGGTCATCCGTGACGCACCGGTCGTGTCGTGGAGCATGGCGCTGTTGCCCGGTCAGGACCCGGCGGAGTTGAGCGAGGACGGCTTCTTCGGGTTCGCGGTGGACGGCGGTGAGGGGAATCTGATCGACGCCCAGTGCCTCCGAGAACTGCACGACACAGGTACCTACCTCGAGTTCGTCGACGACGCCAAGATCGACCTGGACTTCGGTGACCGGCTGGCCTCGTCGGAGGACGACGAGGGCCGTGAGACCGTGGGGTTCAAGATCGGAAGTGATGGCGTCTACCCGACCTGGATCGGTCGCACCGAGGACGGCGAGCTCGCCTGCTACCTGATCGAACTGCTGCTGTTCGACAATCGGGACTGAGTGCGTGCGCATCGTCCACAGTGCACTCGATCGTGGTTGTGGCCGGGGGTGAACCGCGGCTCCGGGTCAAAGGTTAGGGTGTCCTTATCTTTGATCGGGAGGGTGGCATCAACAGCGTGGGGAACGAGGCACGGATCCGCCGGCGGGTGTTGCGGCGGCAGCGGGGCCGGGTAGCAGGCGCCTCCCTGCTGCTCATGGGGCACCAGACCTGCGAGGCGTTGGTCCCGGTCGCACTCGGGCTGGCGATCGACCAGGCGGTGGCCACCGGTGAGGTCAGCGCGCTGCTGCTGTCCGTCGGCGGACTGGTGGCGCTGTTCGCGGCGCTGAACACGTGTTATCGCTGGTTCGCCCGGTCTGCTCAGCTGGCCGTGATCGACGAGGCTCACGCGTTGCGGGTCGAGCTCGGGGCCCGGTTGTTGCGCGTCGGCGGTTCGGCGGGCTCGCGGCATCGGGGTGAGTTGCTGACGATCGCGTCGTCGGACGCGGATCAGGTTTCCCGTGCGGTGGTGTGGATCGCCGGTCTTGCCGGGGCGGTCGCGGCCCTGGGTGTAAGTTGCGCGGTGCTGGTCGGCATCGACGTGCGGCTCGGGTTGCTGCTGATCGTGACCGCGGTGGTGACGACCTTCGGGCTGAACGTGCTCTCGCCGCTGCTGGCCCGGCGCGTCACCGGGCAGCAGGAGGCGCTGGCGTCCGCGTCCGCGTTGGCGACGGATCTGGTGACCGGGCTGCGGGTCGTGCACGGCTTGCGGGCCGAGGAGACCGCTGTGCGGCGGTACCGCACGGTGAGCCGGGCTGCCGAGGCGGCCGGGATCCGCGCCGGCACGGCGGCGTCGCTGCAGGTGGGGGTGACCGTCCTGGCAGGCACGATCGTGCTGGTCGTGGCTGTGCTGTCGGCTGGTCTGCTCGCGGTGCAGGGGGCGATCGGGATCGGTGCGTTCGTCGCGGCGATCGGTGCCGCCCAGTTCATCGCCGAACCGCTGTCCGGGGTGGGGATGTACCTGCGTTTCGGGGCCGCGGCGCTGGCGAGCTCCGGTCGGGTCGGGGCCGTCCTGGACGACGAGGAGGAGCCCGCTGCCGCGGCACCCGCCGAGGGGGCGACCGTCACGATCCCGCTGCCGGCCGACGGGTGCACCGGCGTCGTCGCGGATCCCGCGGTGATCGACGAGTTGCTCGAAGCGCTGCGGGGGCGCGCGCCGGGACGGGTGCGGGTGGAGTGGCGGGGCGAGGCGCCCGCGCGGGTGCACGTCGAGCCGGTCCGGGCGCATCTGTTCACGGGCACGTTCGAGGACAACCTCACGCTGGGGCGGCCGGTCAACTCGCCGGACCAGCTGCGGCCGGCGCTGGTCGCGTCCGGGGCCGCCGAGGTCGTGGACGCCCGGCCGGGTGGCCTGCTCGCGCCGTTGCGCGATCGCGGACTGAGCCTGTCCGGTGGGCAGCGGCAGCGGATCGTCCTGGCTCGCGCGTTGCACACCGACCCGCCCGCACTGGTGCTGACCGAACCGACGACCGCGCTGGACCCGGTGACCGAGCACGCCGTCGCGGACGGGGTGCGCGCACATCGGCACGGTCCCGGTGCCGAGCGCCGGGCGACGGTCGTGGCCACCACGAGCCCGATCCTGCTCGACCGAACCGATCAGGTCGTTTTCGCGCGTTCCTCCGGGGACGTGGTGATCGGCACCCACCACGGGCTGCTCGACACCGACGCCGACTACCGCAGGAGGGTGCTCGGATGAGCCGCCGTCTTCCCCTGGCCACGGCAGGCGAGGTGCGTCGCGCCGTGCGCGAGTACCTGCGCGACCACCGAAGCCTCGCCGCCGCGACGATGGTGCTGGCGGTCGCGGCGTCGTTGTCGGGACTCGTCGCCCCGTGGGTCGTCGGCAGGATGGTCGACGAGGTGATCGGCGGCGCGGACGCCGCGAGCGTCGTCGGTCTCACGGTCCTGGTCGGGGTGGCCGGGCTGGGCGCGGCCGTGCTGACCGCGCTCAGCGGAGCACTCGTCGCGCGGATCGGGCAACGGGTGCTCGCCCGGATGCGGGAGGACACCGTCGCCGCCGCGCTGCGCATGCCCGCGGCCGAGGTCGAGGAGACCGGGCGCGGAGACCTGCTCAGCCGGGTCGGTGACGACGTCGCCGTGGTCAGCGAGGTCGTGGCCACGCTGCTCGCGCAGTGGGTCGGGGCCGTGCTGACCGTCGGGCTGACGATGGTGGGCCTGTTCGCCCTCGATCCCTGGCTCGCCGTCGCCGGCCTGCTCGCGATCCCGGTGTACGGCTTCGCGTTGCGCTGGTACCTGCCCCGCGCGGCGGTCCGGTACACCGAGGAGCGCGCGGCGTTCGGCGATCGCGCCGAAACGCTCGTGTCCGCGCTCGAAGGGCTTCCCACGTTGCGCGCCTACGGTGCCGAGGAGCGGCATGTCGGCTTGATCGAGGAGTCTTCGGGCCGGGCCCGCGACGTCTCGCGCTCGATCCTGTGGTTCTCCACCGCCTGGGGCAAGTGGATCAACATCGCCGAGCTGGTCGGCCTGGTCTCCATCGTGATCACCGGATTCGTCCTCGTGCGCACGGGATCGGCGTCGGTCGGCGCGGTGACCGCGGCGGCGTTGTACTTCCACCGGCTGTTCAACCCCTTGGGCCTGCTGGTGTTCAGCTTCGACCAGGTGCAGTCCGCGATGGCGAGCCTGCAGCGCATCGTCGGCGTGATCGGGACCTCCGAGCCGAGCCAGGCGGTCTCCGCGCCGGCCCGCACCGGAGACCTGCACGCGGAAGCGGTGACGCACCGCTACCCCGGCACGGCCGAACCGGTCCTGCACGAGGTGTCCTTGCGGCTGCGGCAGGGAGAGACGGTCGCGCTGGTCGGCGCCAGCGGTGCCGGGAAGTCCACGCTGGCCGTGCTGCTGGCCGGGATCACGCCGCCGAGCGAGGGACGCGTGAGCTGGGCGGGGGCGGTTCCGGACCGGGCGGCACCGCTGGTGCTGGTGACTCAGGAGACGCACGTCTTCGCGGGCCCGCTGGCCGAGGACCTGCGCCTGGCCGACCCGGACGCGACCGACGAGGACGCCGAGAAGGCGCTGCGCGCCGTCGGCGCGGACTGGATCGACGAACTGCCCGACGGCGTCCTCACCGTGGTCGGCGAACTGGGGCGCGCGCTGGACCCGACGCAGACCGCGCAGGTCGCCCTGGCTCGCGCGCTGCTCGCCGACCCGGCCGTGGTGCTGCTCGACGAGGCCACGGCCGAGGCCGACAGCCGCGACGCGACCAGGCTCGAGGACGCGGCCTCCGCCGTCCTCGACGGACGGACCGGCCTCGTGGTGGCACACCGGCTGCGGCAGGCAGCCGCGGCCGACCGCGTCCTGGTCCTGGAGCACGGCCGGATCGTCGAATCGGGGACCCACGACGAGCTGATCGCCGCGGACGGGCACTACGCCCAGCTCTGGGCCGCCTGGGAGTCAGCCCGCACGTGACGGCGGCGAGTGGTGTCCGCTGTGGACGGTCGTCTTCGTCGGCCGCCGGGGGGCTTCAATCCACTTAGGACAGACCTGAGGAAAGTTTGCGCTGAAAGGACAATTTGATGTGAAGTTCGGGTGAGGTGCTGGTGCTCGTGTGGCCCGGGCTCCCCGGGGACGATTTTTCGGCTTGTTTTCAATGTTTAGTGCCTGCTCCGCGCGGTGTTTCGCTTGTGTGGGAAGTGTGTCTCGGGGGTCTCTGCCGGGTCCCGGTCTTGACATCGGTTGCATCGGCAATGAGCATGGAAGCGCTCTCATAACCGGTGTAGACCAGTTTCGCCGGAGGTCGCCGACCGCCCTGTCCAGGTCGGATGACCTTCCAGCAGAGCACCCCTGCACAAGGAGTCACATGCGCCTTCGAACAAAGTTGTTGAGTGCGCTGGCTGCCCTGACGGCGACCGCGTCCGCGGCCGTCGGGGTCATCCCTGCTCAGGCGGTAGGCCCTGACCTGCTGCCCCTCAACGTCACCAACAACAGCGGCCGCTCCGAGGCCGTGCACCTGTACGTCCTGGGCACCGACATTCGCAGCGGCCGGCTCGGCTACGTCAACCAGGCGGGCGCGTTCACGCCGTGGTCGCCCGGTGGCAACCCGCCCACCCCCGCGCCGGACGTCTCGATCGACGGCCCAGGTCAGGGCGGTACCACCACCCTCAACGTGCCCCGGTTCATCTCCGGCCGCGTGTACATGTCGTTCGGGGAGAAGCTGAAGTTCTTCCTGACGCCCGACGGCCTGGTGCAGCCGGCGCCGTGGGCGGGTGGCGACGCCAACAGCGGGATCCTGTTCGACTGGAGCGAGTTCACCTACAACGACGCGGGCCTGTGGCTCAACAGTTCGCAGGTGGACATGTTCGCCGTGCCTCACGCCGTGACGGTGACGGGGGCGTCCGGCGAGACGAAGAAGACCGGCGAGCTCAAGCCCGGTGGCCGTGACGCCGTCATCAACGGTGTGCGCGGCCAGGAGGGCTGGGGCGGGTCGATCATGTCGCGCTCGGACGGCACCGTGCTGCGCGTGCTGGCGCCGGGCAAGGCGGCCGACGTCGGCAACTTCGACCGCAACTACCTGGACCCGTACATCACGCAGGCGTGGAACGCCTACACGGGCAAGAACCTGACCGTGCAGCCGTTCGGTGACCGGCCCGAGGTGAAGTACTTCGGCCGCACGTCGGGCAACAACATGAACTTCACGGACGGTGCGGGCCAGCAGGTGGCGTCGTTCGCGAAGCCGTCCACCGCGGACGTGTGGGGTTGCGACGGGGCGCTGCACGCGCCCAACGACCAGATCGTCGGCCCGATCGCCCGCACCCTGTGCGCGGCGTTGCACCGCACGACGCTGGACCGCATCGACGTGCAGCCCGGTGGTGGCCCGGCGGACTTCTACCAGGGCGCGATCACCAACCACTACTCGAAGCTCGTGCACCAGAACATGGTGGACGGCAAGGCTTACGGGTTCGCGTTCGACGACGTGCAGGCCCAGGAGTCCCTGGTGCACGACGGCGATCCGCGTTCCGCGGGCATCGTCCTCACGTCGTTCGGCGGCGCTGCTCCGGCCGCCGCGACGAGTAGGGCAGCCGCCGGTTCCGGAGGTGGGGACGTCCACACTCAGGGCTGGCAGTTCGCCCTGAGCTGAGACCGCTGCTTCTGAAGCGACGCAAGTCGTTTCGGTGATGGTGGCGGTGTCGCGGATCCGCGACACCGCCACTTTCGCGACTCTGCCCCGATGAGCCAGGTATGTTGCGTGTGGCGCGGGTCGTGTGAACTTGGGAGGACCTTCCGTTGTGGCGTGAACTCCTTCCTGGTCAGCGAGCCGATCTCCGGTTGCTCGACGTCGCCACGGGGAAGTCCGAGCTCGTGCTGAGCAGCTCCGATCGCCTGATCGAAGCTCCGCAGTTCCACCCGGACGGCCGGCATCTGGTGGTCAACGGCGACGGGGTGCTGCTGCGGGTCGATCTGCTGGGGGACCGCACGCCGACGACGATTCCGGCGGTCGGTCTCCCTCCGGTCAACAACGATCACGTAGTCACCCCGGACGGCCTGTGGCACATCGCGTCCGCCGTCGACGGTCACCTCTACCGCGTGCCGTGGAACGGCGGCGAGGCCGTGCGCGTGACGGCCGGCAAGGAACCGGAGCGGCGTTTCCGCCACTTCCTGCACGGCATCTCGCCTGATGGCCGCCGCCTCACCTACGTCGGGGTGGAGATGGCGGACGGCGACGAGTGGGGGCGTCGCGCCGTGTGGACCCTCGAGCTCGTCACGGGAGCCGAGACGCAGGTCGGTGACGGCTACTCGCCCGCCGACGGACCGGAGTTCTCGCCCGACGGAACGGCGTTGTACTTCAACTCCGAGTTCCGCTCGACGAGCGAAGGCCACGCCCAGCTGTTCCGGCGGGACGAGGAGTCCGGGACGGTGGAACAGCTGACCGGCGACGAGCGGGTCAACTGGTTCCCGCACCCGTCGCCCGACGGCGCCCACGTCGCCTACCTGAGCTATCCGGCCGGAACCGTCGGACACCCGGCCGACCTGCCCGTCGAGCTTCGACTGCTGACGTTGCCGAGTTCGGCGCCGCGAACCCTCGTCGCGCTGCAGGGCGGGCAGGGCACGATCAACGTCAACAGCTGGTCCCCGGACTCCCGCCGCATCGCCTACGTCGAGTACCCGATCAGCGTGGACGAGGTCCCGTCACGCATCACAGACCGCTCAGCAACCGGCTGATCGCCTCCACGGCCTCGATCAGCACGACGCAAAGCTGCAGCGCGACGAAACCGACCTGCACTACCAGGACGACCCGCGACGGTCGGCGGGGCTTGCGAGACTGCTTGGTCACCGTGGCCACCTCTCTAGGGGATTCGGTGACCGCAGAAAACCGCGAACCCGCCCTGACCAGCTACTCCGCGCAGTTCCTCCCGTCCGGAGGAACCGTTTAGAGCCAAAGCCCGGAATACTCGACCGCCATGTACGACGGTCCCCTCGACGACGTGGCGATCAACGCGAGAACGAAGAGCGGCAGGCTGCTGACAGGCCGCAAGCTGGCCAACAGCCCGGTGGTCCGAGCCTGCCTCGAGAGCGGCAGACGCCTGGCCGAACGAGAACTCATGGGCCAGGTGGGCGACGAGCACCTGCACCGCCCGTTGCGAACCTTGACGCGCGAGAACATCGCCGCCGAGGCGGAGCTGATCTTCGCCGAGGCGGAGGCAAGGCGCGACGGCCAGACCGCCCGCGCGCTCTTCGACACGCCGCCCGACTGGAAGAAGGCCAAGACCAGGCCCTCGGTAGGCACCACGAAGGACCCGTGGCCCACCCTCGCCCTCTACATGGGCGACCTGGTCAGGTACGCGCTGCTGGACCGCTATTCGCTCACTGAAGGAATGCTCACCGACGCCACCCGCGCACAACTGCGCGAGGCGCCGTCCTTCAGCGCCATGGTGGACAAGGTCGCCTACGAGGACATGAAGATCGTGTACGCCGACGAGACCTCGGCGCGGTTCCAGTACCTCGCCACTGGCCTCGCCGACTTCCACGAACAGATCAGGGAGGCGCTCGCCGGCGTCTACGAGCACTCCTTCCACTATTGGCGGGACGTGTACGCGGAGATCCTCGAAGCGCGCGGCGTCTCACTGCGCCCAGGCATCTCCCTCGACGAGTTGACGATGATGCTGACCGGCATGGCCCAGGGCCTGAGCCTGCGTCACATCGGCGCCACCGGCGGCAAGGTGATCGACCACCACGGCCGCTGCTCCGTGCTCGGCAAGGCCACCCAGATCCTGATCGCCGGTGCCATCGATCCGGGCGACGGCCGGGAGGTCGCCGCCGTCGTCGACGAACTCATGGCCGTGCGCGTCCCGCCTGACGGAGGGGGTGAGAAGCCGTCGCGGTTCCGCGTCTGGATCGGACGGTTCAGGCAGGCCTTGAACGGTGGATCAGCTGGGTGAGCAGCACTCACACCTGTGGTTGGCGGGTGAGGCAGAAGTGTTGGCCGTTGCTGTAGCCGAGGTTGGGCGGGGTCTTGACGTAGTAGCCGTTGACGACTCTGTACGGGCCGTCTTTGAAGAAGGGCTGTTGCTCCCAGGGAGCAACGCACCTTGTTCCGGTGCTGCCCGTGTTCCAGTGGAACTTGATGAGGATGAAGCTGTCGCCGCAGTGAGAGTAGCGGGCGGTCATCTCGCGGTACGGCGGGCTCAGTTCGTAGAAGCCGCACTGCGGCGGCATTATCTTCGTCGCCGGCTCGTTGATCATGCCGACGGCGGTGGTGGCCAGGGCGGTGCCGATCATGATGAGGGTGCGTGCGATGGATCCGCTCATTGGTTGCTCCCTGAAGTGGTTGGTGCACTTCAGTTTTGGAGTGTCCTGAGCGGACTGACAACGGGTCTTCCGTATTCCGCTGGGAAGAATACGGCTACAGCGGGGCGAGGTAGAGGGTTCCGCCGGCGTTGAGCGCCTTGGTGACGAGGACGTCGTTGGCTTGCTGCATGGCTGTGACGACGTCGGGTGCGTCGGTGGGGGAGTAGCGGAGTGCGGCGATGAGGAACACCAGGTCGCCCGGTGGAAGTCGCAATCGGGGGGTTGTGATCTTGCTGCTGATCAGCGGGTAGGCGAGGACCAGGCCGAAGTCGCTGTAGAGGTCGGCACCGAGTTCCTGTTGAAGGTGCTGGAGCAGTCCTTCTGCCGCGCTGCTGGGGACCAGCACGTTGCACCAGGGATGTGGCGAGTCCCAGAGGCCTGCTTCGCGCAGGAGTGGCTCGCCAGAGGCGAGGCGGTTGAGGAAGTCCCAGTAAGTCGTGCTCTGGGTTTCGATGTCCTGGAAAGCGAGGCCGTTCAGATTGCCTTGTGAGGCGTTGAAGGCGACGGCTTCCAGTTCGGCCACGTGGTGGCCGTCGCGGATCTTCAGTTGGCCTTCTACGTAGCCGAAGGTGCCGGCGTTGACGAGCAGGCGTTGGTCGGCCACCAGCTGGTCGGTGTCGGTGCAGTGGAGCTTGTGCCACTGCACGAACTCCGGTGCGGGGATCAGGCGCAGGGTGGCTCGGGTGATGACGCCGTTGCGGCCGCGGCCTGCTCGGACGGCGTCAAAGATCTCTCGGTTCGAGGTAGGGGCGCAGGTGATGGTTTCGCCAGCGGGTGTGACCACTTCGAGGGAGAGGACGTTGTCGGTCTGGGCGCCGTGGTGGTGACTGGCGCCGCCGAGGCCGCCGACGGAGAGGGTGCCGCCCACGGTGAGTTCCAGGTAGTCGGTGAGCACCGGTGGGGTGAGGCCGTGGGGGAGGGTTGCGCGCAACACGTCGCTCCAGCGCGCGCCGGCGTCGACGACGACTTGGGTCGGGCTGATGTCGTGGATGGTGGCGAGGGAGGTCATGTCCAGCACGAATCCCTCTGGGGCTTGGGCTTGGCCGCTGGTCGAGTGCCCGGCTCCACGCGGGATGACCGCAAGTCCGTGCGTACGAGCGTGTTTGATCAAGGCGCTGATGTCGGCGGGGTTCCTGGGCTGCAGGACCGCGATGGGTCGTTTGTGGACGGTTCCGCCGTAGTCGCGTGAAGCTCGTTCGAGGGTCTGGTCGTCTGTGTCGAGGGTGCCTGTGAGGTTGGGGACGTCGGCCAACGCGGGGTGCACTCTTGGTCCTCCTCGAGGCTGCTGATCATTTGCTGCCTCAGCACGGTGGCGGTGGGTTCGGTGTTGCCGCTGAGCAGTTCGGCGGAAGCGGACCACGCTCGGTGGGCTGCGCGTTGATCGCCGCGGCTCGCGTGCAGGTCACCGATGCGGCTGTGGACGTGGGCCTGGCTCCAGACGTCGCAGACCGTGCTGAACGTGTGCAGGGCGCTGTCGTAGTGCTGGAGCGCGAGGTCGCGTTCGCCGCAGGCCTCGGCCAGACCGGCGAGCAGGGTTGAGGTGCATCCAGAGGACATCAGGTCGCCGGCTTCGTCGAACGTCGCCTGGACGTCGAGAAGCAGGCTTCGCGCCTTTGCGTTGTCACCTTGTGCGGCGATCGCGGAAGCGATGTGGGCGGTGGCCACGGCGAACTGCCACGGGTCGTGAGCCTGGGCACTGGCGGTGCGCGCGGTTTCGTGGTGCTCGACCGCGGTGTCGAGTTCACCGAGATGGAGGTGGGCTCGGCCCAGGCCGACGTGGCAGGCAGCTACTCCGCTGAGGTCGCCGAGTTCGGTCCGGATCCGGAGTGCCTGGTGGTAGTGAGCCAGTGAGCCGGCCACGTCGGATTCGTCGATGCCGGCGTCGCCCAGCGTCTCCAGCAGCCACGCTTCCGCGTCTCGATGACCGCCCAGGCGGGCCATGGTGAGAGCGTCGCGCAGAGCGGGAATCCACCACGACCAAGCTCGGCGGTGGAACAGCATCTCGTTGATCGTGACCGGCAGGTAGGCGACCGAGGTGATGCTCCACCTCGCGCCGCAGCGGACCAGGTTCGCGAGAAGCTGCAGTTCGCTCTCGAGCCACCGCACGGCGTCCGCAGGCTGGTGGAAGGTCAGTGTTGTCATCCGGCGGCGGTCCAGGCCCAACGGACGTCGTGGGCGCGACGGCCAGAGCATGCGGATCGCCGCTTCGCCGGTGCTGAGGTAGAGGTCGATCAGGCGGGTCAGGGCAGCGATGTTGTGTTGCGCGGGATTGAGTTCGCGGGCCTGTTCGAGGGCATAGGCGCGGACCAGGTCATGCATGACGAAGTGGTCGGTGGCGGTCTGTTCGACCAGATGGACGGCGGCGAGCGCGGAGAGGTGTCCTTGCGCCTGCCTGGGGGAGCAGTCGATCAACGCGGCCGCCGCTTCGATCCGGATGTGCCCGCCGGGATGCAGACCGAGCAGTTGAAACGTCGTCGCCATGTCCTGGGGTAGTGCGTTGTGCGACCACGAAAGTACGGTTCTGATCGCTGAGGTCTCGTCGGCCGCGAGCACGTCGAGCGGTTGGTGACGGGTCAGTTCGTCGGCGAACTTGCGCAACGGAACGGTCGGCAGCAGGCTCGCGCGTTCACCCGCGATGCGCAACGCCAGAGGCAACCAGCCCGCGCGTTCGGCGATCAGCCGCGCGGCTTGGGGGTCGGCGTCGACCCTCGACCCGAGCAGGCCGCGCAGCAAGTCGTGGGCTTCGGTCTCCGCCATCGGGTGCAGGGTGATGCGGACCGCACCGTCACGAACGACCGCGCCGGACAGCCTGTTCCGGCTGGTGACCAGTACGAGCGAGCCCGGCGCGCCGGGCAACAGCGGGCGGATCTGGTCGGCGTCGGCGGCGTTGTCCAGCACGATCAGCGTGCGGGTGCCGTCCAGCAGTGTCCGGTAGAGAGCCGCCCGGCCGTCGAGGTCGTTGGGGATGTCGGCGGGTGAAGCGCCGAGCGCACGAAGGAACCGGCCGAGCACGACGCACGGGTCTTCGAGCGGGTCGGGGGAGTAGCCGCGCAGGTCGGTGAAGAGCACGCCGTCCGGGAACTCGTGGGCGATCCGGTGGGCCCAGCTGATCGTGAACGCGGTCTTGCCCACACCCGCCGTGCCGTCGAACGCGATCACGCCTTCGTGGGCGGCCAGACCCGCGTCGGCCTGCTCGAGAAGATCGTTTCTGGCGACGAAGCCGCGAAGTGCTGCCGGGAGCTGAGCGGGTCTCACACGTTCACGGCTGAGCTGAGTTCGAGGTCTCGGTACGGCCAACGCGATGAGATCCCCGCGTGCTTCGAGGGCATTGTCGATGGCCTCCGCGATCTCAGGGCTGGGACTCCGGATGCCCTGCTCGAGGTTGCCGAGATGGCTCTTGCTGACGTTGGCGGCGCCGCTGAGCTCCGACAACGACATGCCTTTCCGATCCCGAAGCTCGTGGAGCTTCTGGGCGAACGTCGACGCTCCCGTGTGGACATCCGTCTTCCGCTGTCTGCTGTTCATCTGAAGACGCCCCTCCCCTGGCGAATCCGTCTCGCGCCCACCAACACTGAACGTGGTCCCCCAACTACGTGCAGTGCAAACAGCAGGTCGAGAAGGTGAGGGTATGCAGATCCAGGCCCCATTTGTCCCGGTTTCTCGACTGTCACGCGTGAGATCTCACCCGGACGAACGACAACTTTCGTTGATCGGCCGGAATGAGGAGGGCCACCGGCATGTCGATCTTGCTGTCCTACGGGTTCCTCGGGGCCGTCGCCGGTCCCACCGCGATGATCTTCGGTCATTCGGTGGCGAGGAACGAAGCAGCTCCCTGGGAGCTCCCCATCGGCCTCGGACGATGGGTGCTGCCCGTGGGCGTCGCCACCGCGGCCGTCTTGTGCTTCGTGGCGGCGCGAGTCCCGTCGTTCGCTGCTCCCGTCTCGTGGTTGCTGATCACCGGCATGGTGCTGGCATCGGTCGACTGGACCTGCCACCGACTGCCGCACCGGGTCACCGGCTTGCTGATCTGCGGAGGTGTCGCCCTGCTCGGCCTCGTCGGCGTGGGCCAGTTGATCCGGTCAGTCGCCGCGCTGACGGTGGTGTTCGCCTGCGGGATCACCGTTCACCTGCTGTCACGGCGGGCGCTGGGGCTCGGCGACGTCACGCTCGCGGCTGCGGTCGCGCTGTTCCTCGGCTGGTTCAGCTGGCGGCACGTCGCCGCGGGGATCTCGGTGGCGCTGCTGATCACCGCGATCACGACGGCCACGCTCTGGGCGGCCCACCTGACTCGAGCAGGGTGCGGAGTCGCCCTGGGACCAGGGCTGATCTTCGGATCTGTGTACGTGATCGTGCAGTTCTGACAGAGGTGGCGTGATGTGCCTGCCGCTTCCGGAACCGGACCCGGTCATCGCCTACGAGGCACCCCGGGCCCTGCATCGCGCCGTCGCGCTGTTCACCTTCATCGTTCTCACCGGACAAGCCGACGATCTTCGCCCGGAGATTACCTTCACTCCGGGCGCACCGGTCGAGGTGGCTTCCGTCTCCCCTTCGGAAGCCACCTCGGCACCCTCGACACCGCTTTGGAGGCCGAGGTGAAGCACTTCACGCCGGCAGTCATAGCAGGAAGCACCGCGTTGATGGTGGCGTGCGGTGCGCCTCCGAGCAGCCCGCCCGCGACGCACACGAACACTCCGTCCACCAGCGTCGCGCCACTGCCTGATCTGCCCGAACGCAAGGCGATCGACGCCTACCTCGGCATGTGGCGGGAGATGGCGGTGGCCGGCGAGACGGCGAACCCGCGATCGCCCGAGCTGGCGAGATACGCGACGGGAGAAGCGCTCAGCCTCATCAACAACAGCCTTCACGAGATGGAGCGTGACGGCCACATTTCCAAGGGGCGGCCGAAGGGCGATCCACAAGTGACCAATGTGGACAGAAACGAGGGAGTCGTGAACGTGGTCAGGCTCCGGGACTGCGGTGACAGCACCGACTGGCTGAAGTACCGGCGTGACAACGGTCAACTCGTCGACGGCGAGGCCGGAGGCCGCCGGTCGATCATCGCGGAAGTCGTCGTGCAGCCGGACGGGGCCTGGCGGGTCACCAGATTCGCGGTGAGAGGACTCGGAACATGCTGACGCACAAACTGCTCGCCCCAACCGTGGTGTGCGTTCTCCTCACGGCTTCCTCAGCGAGCGCCGCGGATCCGTGGGGAGGCGTCACCTGCGACCCAGCGGGAAATCCGGGTTGTGACCTCGTCGCCGGAGTCAGCACCGGGTCCGCCGATGTCGGCGGCAACGTATCCCAGGACGGGCGCGAAGACGCGTTCGCGTGCAGGTACGTACCGGTGGACCACGTCGACCCGGCAATCCCACGCCCCGATGGACCCGGTGGCTGGTTCCGCCTGATCTGTTCGGCGGACGGCAAGAACACCGCTTCCCGGCCACCGGTGTGGCTGCCCGCAGGTCAAGCCGGCCCGGCGCTCGCGCCCGACCAGGTCGCGGAGATAGCACGGAGCAGGCTGCGGCTGCCCGATCCGGCCATCGCGATGAACCCTCCACGCGAGCAGTTGGTGAACCTGCCGACCTGGCTTTGGCTGAGCGACGGCTGGAGGCCGATCGCCGCGACCGCATCCGTGCCAGGTGTGGTCGTGACGGCGGTGGCCGAGCCCGTCGCAGCGGTGTGGTCGACAGGAGATGGCACCACCGTGACGTGCTCCGGGCCAGGCAGCGCGTTCGCCGTCGGTCGCGATCCGAAAGGCGCTTCGCCGGACTGTGGCCACACCTTCCGACGTGCCTCGGCCGCACAACCTGCCGGCACCTACCGGCTGTCGGTGACCTTGAGGTGGAACGTCCGCTGGTCCGGAGCCGGCCAGAGCGGATCTTTCTCCGACTTGACCACGAACTCGTCGACAGCGCTGCGCGTCGTGGAAAGCCAGGCCCTCAACTCGCGCTGAAACGCCTCGCTCCAAGGAGGAACCAATGAAGCGATCGAACGGTGACCAGGCAGCTCGGACGCGTCGGCGTATCTCGCGTCCTGTGGTTCTGGGCGTTCTCGTCCTGGTCGGCGGTGCTGTCGGCGTCGTCGGCGTGCAGCGACTCACCGGCCACGAGGAAGCACTCGCACTCGCACGACCAGTCGAAGTCGGGCAACTGCTCGTCGAGCAGGACCTCGTCGAGGTGAACCTCAGCGCCTCCGACGTCGTTGATCTGGTGCCAGCGTCGGACGCGCCGAGTCTGCTGGGTAGACCCGCCGCCTATCGCCTGCCGGTCGGGATTCTGCTTACGAGATCCGCTGTCGGTCACCCGCAGGTGCCGGCAGCCGGAAGGGCAGTTGTCGCACTTGCCCTCAAACCTGGCCAGTACCCGCCCGGTCTGTCCGCAGGTACCTCGGTGATCGTGCTGATTCGGCCGACGGATTCCGAACGGGAGTCGGACTTCTGGCCCGCTGTGGTAGCCGCGGTCGAAGATCGCCGCGAAACGGCTGCCGCGGTGGTGTCATTCGATTTGTCCCAAGTGGACGCACGTGAGGTCGCCGCGAAACAAGCCGATCGAGTAGCCGTCGTGATGACGTCTGGTGGTCGGTGATGATGATCGCGATCTGCCGGCTGAAGGGGTCGCGAGGAGCGACTCGCCTGGCGCTCGACCTCTGCGAGCATTCGACCGCGAGCAGTCGGGTCGTGGTGGAAGCGGACCAGGGTGGTGGAGATCTGCAACTCCGGTTCGGGCTGCGGAGGTCACCCGGACTTGTGAGCCTCGCGGCCGCACACCGTCGTGATCCCGCCAAGAACCTCTTGGCGGAGCATTCACAACGCGCGCCGAATGGACTGCACGTGCTGCCCGCCCCGCTCGACCCTGGGCGATGCCGCGCAGCGCTGACCGTCGCCGCGCCCGTCATCCGCGAGGCAGCGAACGCCGCGGACGTGACTGTCATCGTCGACCTGGGCAGGGTCGATCCAGATCCGGTGACGCTCGCGCTCATGCGTGCGGCGGACGCCTTGATCATCGTCACCAGTCCGGACGCGCACGGGCTCGCCCACCTCGCGGCGAGGGCACCTGACGTTCGCGGCTGGTCGTCCAGGCCTGGTCTGGTACTTGCCGGAATCGGCTTCTCCGCAGTCGAAATCACCGCTGCAACAGGGATTCCGGTACTCGGTACGACGCCTGCCGGAAGGCAGATGAGGCGGCGCCGGCGGGCCACCAAACAACTCGTGCAAGGACTCGAAGCCTCGAACAGGAGCACACCATGAGCTTTTCACCAGATCTCCAGGAACTGCGTACCCGTCTCCGCGAGGAACTCGCCGAACAGTTGGGCGGCCGCCTCCGTGACGACGGAAGAGCACAGCGACCGCCCATGGGGGACCTGCAGCGCCGCCAGTTCGCCGAAGCGGTCCTGCGCGACTCGGTCGACGCGGAGGCCCGCCGACGGCTGAACGACCGGCGGCAGCTGCTCAGCGAAGACGACGAGGATCGCGTGATCACCGCCGTACTGGCCGAGATCTTCGGCGCTGCCGGCCTGGAACCGCTCCTCGCCGACGAGACGATCGAGAGCATCGACATCAACGGTGCTGACCGCGTGTTCGTGACCCGAGCCGATGGGACCAGAGAACGCGTCGCTCCGATCGTCGGCGCCGACGACGAACTGGTCCAGCTCGTCCGCGATCTGGCAGCCCGTGACGGCATCGAGGAACGAAGGTTCGACGTCGGCTCGCCACTCGCCAACTTCAGCCTGTCCACCGGCGAACGCGTCGCCGCCGCCATCGCGGTCACCGCCCGGCCGGTCGTGTCGATCCGGCGGCACCGCTTCAAGCGCGTCACCCTCGCGGATCTGCGGGCGAACGGCACCATCGATCAACCGGTCGAGAACCTGTTGACGGCACTGGTGCGGGCCCGGCGCAACATCCTCGTCACCGGCGGAGTCACGACGGGCAAGACCACCTTGTTGCGTGCCTTGGCATCGGCCATACCGCCGGCGGAACGCCTCATCACGGTCGAGGACGTCTTCGAACTGCGCCTCGACGAGGACCGCGCAGCGCACCCCGACGTTCTCGCCCTGCAAGCCCGTCAGGCCAACGTGGAGGGGCGCGGCATCGTCACCCTGTCCGAGTTGGTGTGGCAGTCACTGCGGATGCAGCCGGACCGCGTGATCGTTGGCGAGGTTCGCGGGCCTGAGGTGATCCCGCTGTTCAACGCGATGTCGATGGGCAACGACGGCTCCATGAGCACGCTGCACGCCAGCTCCAGCCGCGGAGCCTTCCTCAAACTCGCCGCCTACGCGGTCCAGGGTCCGGAACACCTGACCATCGAGGAGAGCAACCTCCTCGTCGCCTCAGCGGTGCATTTCGTGGTGCATCTGGAGAAACGCCGCGACAGCAGGCGTGTGCTGGCGTCGATCCGTGAGGTCGTAGACGCGGACGGCCGCCAGATCGTCAGCAACGAGGTGTGGCGTCCAGGTCCGGAGATCAGTGCTGTCCCCGGCGCTCCGCTTCGCAGCGAGACGCGGGAGCTGCTTCACGCGGTCGGATACGAGCCGGATGGGTGGCCGGTATGACTAACTGGCCGCGCCTCAGCAGGCAGGTCCAGGTCCAGTGGGTGATCGCACTGGCGAGCTCGGGTCTGGTCCTCGTGATGACGAGATGGGTCGCTGCATCGGTGACCGTCCTGGTCGCTGTCGTGCTGCTGCCACGCATTGTGCGAGCCGATGCCGAGCGGCGGCGCAGGCTCGACGTGCTCGAAGCGGTGGCGACGTGGACAGAAATGGTGCGCGACACCATCGAGGCGGCTTCCGGGCTGGAACAAGCGATCGTCGCGACCACAGCCGTTGCACCAGAGGCGATTCAGCGTGAGCTGCACGCGCTCGCCGAGCAGCTGAAGCAGGGTGAACGGCTTGCGGTCGCGTTGCGCCGGCTGGGCGACGATCTTCACGATCCGACCGCTGACCTGGTCATCTCCGCGCTCGTGCTGGCCGCTGACCACCCCACTCGCCAACTCGCCGATCTGCTCGGAGAGCTCGCGGCCGAGGCACGCGAGCAGACATCGCTGAGGTTGCGGATCGAGGCAGGGCGTCGGCAGTTGCGCACCAGCGTTCGAGTCGTGGTCGCGACCACGATCGTCTTCGCGGGGGCACTGGTGTTGTTCAGTCGCAGCTACCTCGACCCCTACGACACGAGCGCCGGTCAGCTGGTGCTGGCCGTGGTCGCAGCGGTGTTCGCGGCGGCGTTCGTCTGGATCGCCAGGATCGCCCGAGCTCATCAGCCGGAGCGGTTCCTCACCGGTGTTGGGGGAGGTGAGGGGTCGTGATCGACGGACTGATCTGGGGAGCAGGGCTGGGACTCGGTCTGTGGGGACTGCTGGTGTGGACGTTTCCGCCCCGCCCTGCGCTGCACGTCGTGCTGGGACGGCTCAACGCCGATTCTGGCACCGACCGGACAATCGCGAGCGGCGTGGCGCGGTTCTCCTCGCGGGGTCTGCGGGCGAATCTCGCCGTGGTCGACAAGACATCCGACGCACACTTCACGGAGAAAGTCGTACTCGCTGGACTTGGCCTCCTGCTGCCCGCGACGATCAACGGGGTGCTGGCGGCACTTGACGCCGGCCGCCCGTGGACCGTCACGGCAGCTGCGGCAATCGGTCTGGGTGCCGCAGGTTTCTGGGTACCCGACTTGGTCGTCACTCGTGCCGCGGCGCGACGCCGCACGACGTTCCGGCACGCCCTCGGCGCCTATTTCAACCTCGTCCGTGTCCTGTTGGCCGGTGGTACGGGCATCGACTCCGCTCTCACGGCGGCTGCCGGCATCGGTTCCGGCTGGGCGTTCCGCTTGATCCGGCAGGAACTTCTGACCGCGCACGTCACCCGCACCACTCCGTGGCAGGCGTTTGGACGGCTCGGCGAGGAGCTGAACGAGCGTGTTCTGCGCGAACTCGCAGCGTCGATCAGTCTTACCGGCTCTGAAGGAGCCAAGATCCGCGCCAGTCTCGCGGCCAGGGCGGCGGCACTCCGGATCCGCGAGGCCGCCGAGGCCGAAGGCAACGCGCACGCGGCCACCGAACGCATGACGCTCCCCGTCGTGCTGCTCCTCGCCGGATTTCTCTTGTTCATCGGCTATCCCGCCACGATCTCTGTCCTCAACGGACTCTGAAGGAGGTTCCACCATGACCATCACGATCCAGAAGTCGTTGTGCCGATGGCGCACCAGGCTCCTGATCCTCTACCGGGAAGACGACGGCTACGTCAGCGAGGCCGCGTTGGTCACCGCGCTCTTCATCGGAATCTGCGTAGCGGTCGGCGCGCTTCTCGGCCCGGCGATCCTCGAGCTGGTCGGCGGCATCGTGGCCAAGCTGAGGGTGTGAGCGATGCGCGGGCTTGAGAGGTTCGTGCGGGAGGACACCGGAGCGGTGAGTGCCCAGCTGGCGCTGGTGTTCCCTTTGCTGCTCCTGGTGTGGCTCGCGGGCACCCAGGTTGCCCTGCATCTGCACGCCGTGCACAGCGCTCACACCGTCGCCGTTCAAACGCTTGCCGTTGCCCAAGCAGTCGATGGATCTTCAGCCGAAGCATCAGCGCACGGCGAGTGGTTGCTCACCGGTCTCGACTCCAGTGCGCTGCGCGGTGCTGAGCTCGTCGTCGACAGGAGACGAGACCTGGCGACCGTGAGGGTGTCCGGCGCGACGGTGAAGTTGTTGCCGATGTGGGAGTTCGAAGTGCGCGCCGAGGTTTCTGGTCCCGTCGAACAGTTCACGAACCCAGGTGCCGGAGGTTCCAGGTGAGGAAGACAGGATCGCGTAACGACCGTGGCAGCGCGGCAGCTGAGTTCGTACTTCTCGTGCCGCTGCTGATCGGGTTGTGTCTTGCCGTTGCGGCAGGTGGAAGTCTTGTGAGCACCAAGCTTCGAGTGAACGACGCGGCGCACCAGACAGCACGCGCGGCGTCGATCAGCCGGGATCTCGCCGACGTTGAAGGCCTTTCCGTCGCGACGGGTGCGCTCAGCGCCGCCGGAGTGCAGTGCGGGTCGCTCGAAGTCGCGGTCGACGGAGACTTCCATCCCGGCGGCACGATCACCGCGACCGTGTCGTGCACGGTGGACATCGTGGGTTCAGACCTGCTCGGTATCGGTCGTGCCCACACCATCACCGCGACTGGCAGCTCCGTTGTCGACCGATATCGGCAAGCGGGCACGTCATGACCGCGTTCGTGCTCCTGTTCGTCGCCAGCGCGCTGGGGCTGGCTGGACTTGTCCTTGACGGTGGAGCGGCGCTCTCGACGAAAGCACGTGCGAGCGGGATCGCTCAGGAAGCGGCCAGGGCAGGTGCACAAGAGATCGACCTGACGGCGTTCCGGACCGACGGCACTCTCCACCTGCGAGCCGGTGACGCGGCAGATGCGGCCGTGCAGTTCCTTGAAGAGTCGGGAATGCCAGGGCGTGCAGCGGTTGTGGGCGACACCGTTGAGGTTGTGATCGTCATCGACGAACCCACTCGGCTTCTGGGTCTGATCGGCATCTCGTCGCTCACCGTGCGCGGCACCGGACGCGCGAGCCCCCACCGCGACGTGACGTCTTAGCGAACGTTGAGAGGAAGCAGCCCGATGGCAACCACCGAGGAAATCAGGCTTCGCGTGATCGAGGCGGACAAGGCGCTGAGCCTTAAGAGAGCTGGAATCGCCGAACGGATAGGAGATCTCGCGCAACGCCACAGCGCTCTCGCCGCCGAGCTCCTCGACACCAAGTCGGAGATGAGCAGAGCCCTCGCCGAGGCCGAGAACATCATCTCGCTCAAGGACCTGGCGAAGTTCACGGACGTCCCCATCGACGTGCTCACGAGCCTCGCTGCCCCGGTGAAGACCCGGCGTCCCCGACGCAGACGCGTGCCCGTGGCTCAGGCGGCGGATGAGGCGCCTCCAGCACCCGCAGTCGTCACGCCGTGAGAAGCCTGCGCGGCTGGCTCAGCGAGGCCGCTCGGTGGAGCAGGGACGGTGCGGTGCCTCTGGTAGCGGTCGTCGTGCCCCCGTTGGCGTTGGCACATTTCGTCGGTTGGCCCCTCCCCGATCACCTGCCGACGTGGCACGAACTGCAGGTGCTCACCCAAAGCCCGATGAGCACCTGGGTGCTCGTCCGGTTGCTCGCCTGCCTCGGCTGGGTGCTGTGGTTGTGGCTGATGACGGGTGTCATTGGAGCGATCGTCTCGGCGGTCCGGCACGGTGAGGTATCCGGCGCCGGGAGTTGGATGCGGCGGTTCAGCGCAGTCCTGGTCGGCTCGTTCGTGCTGAGCCTGCTGGACAACCGCATGGCCGGGGCAGCACCGGCGAATGTTCGTTCAGTCGAGGTCGTCGAAGGCGACAGCTTGTGGCGCATCGCGGATCGCACGCTCGGTGACGGCACCAGGTGGCCTGAGCTGGTCGAGCTCAACCACGGAGTCGTTCAACCGGATGGCTTGGCACTGAACGACCCCGCACACATCCGTCCCGGTTGGACGATCGAAGTGCCGGACCCAGATCCACCGCAACCTTCTCCTCGTACATCATCGGTCGGGCCTCAACCTCTGCTGAACGAAGGAGACGGCCCGCCTCCCTTGCCCCGACAGGACAGCGCTGGCGTCACGGTGCCGACCGGTGCGTTCGTCGCAGCCGGACTGGCCGCTGCTGTCAGCACCGCGCTCGCGAGTGCCCGTATGTGGCAGCGGCGCGGTTATCGGCCTGGTAGCCGGGTTCGTGCGGATCTCGAACGCCCGCAGGCGCCGGTAGTGCGGACTTTGCGCATCGTTCGCGACCTCCAGCCCGAGGAGCCGGCAGTCCTGCCCGCCGAGCCGGAGGTGACCGTCGGTGTTCGTGACGGCCGCGAAGTCGTGCTGGACCTCGTAGCCGCCAAAGGCTTGGGGCTCACGGGTCCAGGAGCGCTCGCGGCGGTTCGCGCGATGCTCATCCACCTCGTCGCCACGGGCGATCGCCAGATCGTCGTCAGCGAACACGACCGTGTCCTGATTTTCGGTGATGCGACCGACCTTCCGTCGGTGATCACGCTCGTACCTGACGTGGACTCCGCTGTAGACGTTCTGCAGTTGGGAAGCAGGCCGACAGTCCTGATCGGTCGTGCGCGTCCCGAGTTCGAGAGCACCTTGAGCACCAGGAACGCCTCTGGGCTGTTCCTCGGTCAATGGAACGCCGGTGGCACCATTCGAGTGCACGAGGACGGCACGGTAAGTGCCGCCACTCCCGAGCTCCGCGACGTGCTCGAGCAAGCCAAGCTGTACTCCCTTCCGCTAACGGACAGTGCTGGACTGCTGCGGCTCTTCCACGAAGCAGAGGGAGCGGAACAACAGGCTGATCTGCAGGCCCCCGATACGCCGCTTCTGCTCCGCGTGCTCGGAGAGATCCGTTTGGTGCGACGCCGCGATGACGGCGAGCACGACGTTACCGCCTTGCTGACGGGTAAACAGCTGGAGCTTCTGGCCTACCTCGCTGTGCACCATCCGCAGGAGGTTCGTGTCGAGGCGTTGAACGCGGCCGTCTGGCCTGAAGCCCCGTCCGATCGCCCCCGCAATTCGTTCAACAACGCGACGTCTCGTCTGCGCCGCGCCCTCGCGGATGTGAGCGGGGAAGTCATCGGCAACGACCGGAAGGGCCGCATCAGGCTGAATCCCGACGTGGTCGACACGGATCTCGCCATCGTGCGCGCGGCGATCGCGAAGGGCGACCCTGGAGAGCTGTCACGAATACTCGCGGTCTACCAAGGCGACTTCGCCGACGACCTCACATCGTCCTGGGTCGAGCCCAACCGGGAGTCGATTCGACGCGACCTGCTCGACGCGTTGGGAGATGTGTCCCGTGATCTGATCCGCCAACCTCGACGACTACTCGCCGTGCTGGAACAGGTCCGCCGGATTGACCGCTACAACGAGAGCGTCTACCGCGACATAATGACCGTCCAGGCCGGGCTGGGACAGCTCGACGCAGTTCCCCGCACCATGGCCCTGCTCACGAGTGAACTGGCTGAGATCGAACACCAGCCGAGCCGCGCCACGATCGGCCTCGTCGAACGCCTGCTCGCGCACCAACCGGACTTCTCGTAGGCCTACCAGGGGGCCTTCCGCCTAGGTGGGTAGGGCACAGGTGACGAATAACCGCTGGTGCGAACGCCGTGGCCGCTACCAGCGTGGCGTCCGACTTGATGGGGTTCATCGGTTGATTTCGTTCCGGGTGGGGCGCCCGGCGGCCAGGTAGTCGTCCCCGGTCCAGCGGTACGGCGCGATCTGAACGGGCTGCCCGAACGTGGGGGCGTGGATCATCTGGCCGTCGCCGATGTACAGACCGACGTGGTGGACGTTGGCGGGCGTGCCGTAGAAGACCAGGTCGCCTGCCCGCAGAGTGGCGTCGTGCGGCAGGCGCGGACTGGCGTCGTGTTGCTGCTGCGCGGTGCGTGGGAGATCGACGCCGGCAGCTGAGTAGGCAGCCTTGGTGAGACCTGAACAGTCGAAGCCTGCGTGCCCGGCAGCAGGTCCGTTGCCGCCCCAGACGTAGGGGAGACCGAGCTGCCCTCGGGCGAAGTTGACAGCGAGCGCAGCGGCGGACGAGGGGGCCACATCGGCACCGCGGCCGATCACGCTCGCGTAGCGGTCGGCTTGAGCGAGTACCTGGGCGACGTACCAGTCCGCGTGGTTGTAGGCCCAGATCGCGGCACGGAGATCACGGCCTTCGCGGGCGCCCGAGTCGCACAGGTAGTGGGCGGCGGCGTGAACAGCGTCGTGCGGGTCCCACGGAGAGGGCGGCACCTGACCTCCAGCGGGGAGTTGGTGCTGAGACACCACACTGTCGAAGGTGCTTTGGAGGAACTGCATGGGCCCTCGCGCCCCGGCGAAGTTCTCAGTACCCGCCGCGACGCCGACGAGCGGACTTCTGCCGTGATCGCTCTCGATCTTGCCAATGGCCGCCAGAACAGACCAGCTCAACCCCGGGCAGCTCCGCGCGGCCTCGAAGTAGAGCGAAAGGTAGTCGCCGGGGATGTCGGCCAACGCCTCCTGCGAGGGTTGCTCTCCGGCGAACAGCGACGAGATGAGCGCTTGCCCTGTCGCCGCTGCCGCCACCACGACCGCGAGCAGGGCCGCGCCGGCCGTGAGCGCGATCTTCATGACAGACCTGGCGATTCTGGTGGGAGGGGCGCAGGTGGCGACAGCCGAGTGCTGGAGTCGGCCGCCGTCTCGCTCGCCTGACAGGGCAACAGGAGCGCGAGCTCGCCGATCCTGAGCCGGCCTGACCTCGTCGACACGACCGGCAGCCAGCGCTGAGCCGCCACGCTGGACGGGAACTTCGCGTTGGTGGTGATGACCGGAACGCTCGCGACGTCGGCCAGAGCGGCGAAGGCCTGTCGCGCGTTGGCCTCGCGTCGACTGCCGGGGAAGTTGAACAGGACCGGGGTGGAGATACCTGTTCTGGTGGCGAGCCCGGCGTAGCGGCGGACCTTGTCGGTGAGTCTGTCCAGGGTCTCGGTGCCGCAGTCGTGCTCCAGGAAGAACTCGAGCACCGCCCCGGCTTCGGTCCAGCGACCGTAGCCGTCGGGCCGGACCACGTCGCCGAAGTACGTGGCACACCGACGCTCCGACCACCAGGTGGTGAGCCCTCGCATGGGGCCGCAGGAACCGGCTACGAGGCTGGTGAAGAAACCGTTGGTGCCTACGGTGTGCGCGAGCTGCAGCGAGTGTGCGATGCCGAGCGCTGCTTGATGGCGGTAGCCCAACGACTTCGGGTCGAGGCCGTCCTCGTGGGCGAGTTGGACGGCTCCTGCGACGTCGAGGACGTAGTGCATGGGTGCGCTGCCGGTGGTCACGAAGGGTTGGAATCGGTCGATCACGCGCCACCCGTACAGGTCGAGCAGCCGGTGGTTGGCGGCGCGCACGGTCGGCCAGGCGAGCTCGGCGATCTGGTGCGTGGTCAGCACCCGGTGCTCGTAGAGCATGCGGGCCAGCCACCGATCCCGTGCGGTGAGGCGTCGGGCGAGCCAGGCCTGGTGCTCCCCGGTGGACGCGAGTCGGGATGTGGGACGTGACGGCATGTGGCCGCGCAGTTGGCGTTGAGGAGTCGGATAGGTGCTCACGGCTGTCCTCTCGATCAGGCGGCACGCCTGGGGTCTGGTGCAGTGGTCGAAGCCGTGGCCCGACGGGTGTTCGCACGTGCGGCACGACGGATCTGGTCACCCCGTCTGGGGACGGGCGGCGGGAGTTGCTCGGTGACCGCGGTGAACGCGGGCGCTTCCTCTCCGTTGACGACCAGGCGAGCGGCGACGTGGAACTTCGGCAGGTGCGCGATGTCGTGCTCGTTGAGCCGCGGTGAGGTGTGGCGGGCGAGGATGCGCGCGTCCTCCGGTCCGGCACTGAAGTAGATCTTCGACCGGGCGTTGGTGCTGATGCCTTCCGCGAGCTCAGGCGTGAGCTGCCGGGTGTACTGGTGGGCGAGGACCATCGAGAGCCGGTACGCGCGCGCCTCGGCGAGCATGTCCTCTGCGGGATAGGGCAGTCGGGTAGCTCCACGACCCTCTCGGGTCGAGAGCCCCCTCAGAACCGGACGTGCGGCTCTCACCGCATCCGGCTCAAGCAGGCCACTATGGACGCGCATTCGGGATCTCCTGGGTTCCTTCGAGAATGCTCCGGGCGTGGTACTGCCGGTGGCATTCCGAGTGGATGAGCATGAGGTTGGCGCGATCGTCCGAGCCGCCGTGGAATTTGAAGACCAGGTGGTGTCTGTTGATCGTGCGGGAGTTGGCCCAGAACCAGGCCGCCCATTCACGGACGGACTGCGGCTCGTAGCCGGCTCCGGCGATCAAGTCCAGTCCACACAGCGGGCACAGCCCCTTCTGCTTGGCAGCCAGCGACAGGTTGCGCCTGTCGGCTTCTGGGTGCTTCCGCTTCCGGGTACGTGCCTTCCAGTACCCCTCAAGCGCTGGGTCGTCTTTCGACGCCCGCCCGGTGACCAGGGCGTGTCGCTCGATGTGGGTCCATGCGAACCGGTACAGGTACCGCCCGGTGTCCTTGTCTCCGAAGACCCAGACGTCTTGCCGTGTCGGGTTGAAGCACCCGAAGTAGGCGGCGCGAATCCACGCCACCGACTTGTTGTGGTGCTTGCGTTTGGCCCACCTGTACATGCGGTAGTGCACGTAGTGGTCGAGGGTCGTGAAGGTCTCCGTGGAGGCCACGCCCCTGTAGTAGGTGGACCAGCCCTTGATCAAGGGGTTCAGGGTGCGGATGACGTCTGCGCACGTGGCCGCGCGCATCCGTTTCACCGTGTCCCGGACCTTGTCCTTGGCCTTCTTCACCGCTGCATCGCTCGGCTTGATCAGCAGCTTGTCGTTGTAGCGCCTGACGTTGAACCCGAGGAAGTCGAAACCCTCGTCGAGGTGGACGATGCGCGTCTTGTCCTCGTTGAAGGCCAACCCCTTGGGTGCCAGCCAGGCCGCAAGCCGTTGCTTCGCCTGCTCGGCCTCCTCCTTCGTGGTGCACAGCACCACGAAGTCGTCGGCGTAGCGGATGAACGCCGGGGCGCACTGCACCCAGCGTTGCCGGGCGGTGCCGTCTTCACGGTCCCCGGCAGCGGTCCCCATGCCGTGCAGGACGATGTTCAAGAGCAGTGGGCTGATCACTCCGCCTTGAGGGGCTCCCTCATCGGTCGGGGCGAACCGCCCGCCTTCCATCACACCGGCCTTGAGCCAGCGCAGGATCTCGGCCGCAGCCGGGAATCCTGCGATGGCCTCCATCAGGCGATCGTGGTTGATCCGGTCGAAGGCGGCTGTCAGGTCCGCGTCCAAAGCCCAGCGTCGCCGGGCCTTCTTACCTGCCGCGAAGTTGAAGATCGCGGCGATCGCGTCGTGACAGCTGCGTCCGGGCCGGAAGCCGTAGCTCCGTGCCTCGAACCGTGCCTCCCACTCAGGTTCCAGGGCGTTCTTCACCCTGGTCTGCTGCACTCGGTCCCGGATGACCGGGATACCGAGCGGACGGGTCTTCCCGTTCGCCTTCGGGATGTGCACACGCCGCACCGGCCGGGCCTTGGGCCGGGGCTGTTCGGTGAGTGTCCTCACCAGCCGTCCCCGATCCTGCGGCCGCAGCACGATTTCCCCGTCTACCCCGGGGGTGCGGCGTCCCAGGCTCCGCTGTGTCACGCCCCGCACGCTCACGAGCGTGTTGGAGTGCGAGCGCAGCATGAGCTTTTGGAGATTACGGACCTTCTTCAGGTCCCCTTCCTGCGTCGCCGTGAAGATCCTCTGCCGCAGTCGCCGTACGGATCGCTCGGCGGTGGCCCAGTCGATGCTGTGCCAGTACCGTGCGTCGTCCAGCGCGTGGTTCCCCTCGGGCAGGGTCGGGGACTCCTGGGTCGTGTCGACTTGGTGTGTCACTTCTCCTCCTTCGGTATCCAACTCCGGCGCTGGTTCTGGCTTCTTGCTTCGGTTCTTCACAGGCCCACCAGACCCGCGTGGGCTCCCTTTCGGGTCCGGGAACACAGTCCCGGTATCCGCCGGGTTATGCGCGGAGGCTGAGGTGCCTTGGTCCGCGTTTTCCCCTGGGCTTTCGCCCCAGCGGCATTCGCTTCTCGGGTCTTCCTTCGCCCGCAGAGGGTTTCGGCTTCCGTTGCCGTCGGCTTACCAGGGCGCATCCGTCCTGGACCTCTACGGGGTTGTCCTGTTCCGCTTGTGCCAGTTGCGATCTGGGAGGACGCCCTCTTTACCCCGGGACCGGTGGTGGTCACGCAACGGAAGAAAATCGCCCTCCGTTGCCACCTGAGCCTCACAGCTCCGGGCCCTTCCCGCCGACTACAAACCATTGGCGCGGGTCAACTTTCACGAGGCCTCATCAAGGGTTCACTTGCGTTCGTCCTTCAGATCTTCTCCTTGCCCTGTGGCCGGTGATGGTCCACCGGCTCTTGGGGCTTCGTGTCAGGCGGCTTAACACGGGTCCGTTACCAGTCCCGCATTCGCCCTAGGAGACCCGCCCTACCTTGACCACGGGGCGGGGAATCACCTTGTCCTCTCTGGTAATTCACTGGCTACAAGCGACTTTCAGGCCGCACGGTTGAGGAAGTTGTGGCACTCGTCGATGTAGAGGCCGCAGTCGCGTCGCTGGTGGTGCGGTAGCCGAGCGCGGCGCACCGCGGTCTGCCAGGTGCGTGCCACGATGATCGATCCGATGAGCTTCGCGGTCTCCATGCCGAGTGTTCCGCGCGCGATGCGGACCAGGCAGATCCCGCCGTCGAGGACGTCGTCCATGTCGAAGGTGGAGGCCCCACCGGCGATGGAGGCGCGCACGAACGGCCTGAGCAGGAACCCTCGGACCTTGTTCATCAGCGGCGCGATGACCTGAGCGCGGGAGGCGTCCGAGAGTTCCGCGTACCACTTCCAGAACCCGATCAGCACCTCGTCGGTGAGATGGGTCAGCGCGTGCCGACGGAACTCGGTGACGGTGAGGAGCTTGGGCAGATCGGTGAGAGTAGGGGTGCCAGGCAGGCAGGTGAGAGTGAGGAGTCCGACGCGGAGGATGTCGTCAGTCCGCGGTCCCCAGGAAGAGGAGTAGACCCGGGAGAAGATGGACATGAGGTTGTCGACTGCTCGTGCGCTGTCCTTGCCTTCCAACGGGTTGAGCACCGGTGGCCGTGAACTGGAGTCCGCGTCGAACAGCACGACCTTCTGGCCGAGCCGCTGGGGCAGCCGTTGGAGGAGATCGCCCACGAGATCGCCCTTGGGATCGATCACGACCAGACCCCGGCCGGCTTCGGCGTCCGCGAGGATCATCCTCGCCATCAGCTCGGACTTGCCGGAACCGGTCGCGCCCATGATGTGCACGTGGTGGCGCGCGTCCGCGACGGCCAGACCGATCGGCCGGGACAAGCCGGAGTCACTGCGCCCGATCGGCTTGCCGCTGTGGGCCACGCCAGGCGGTGGCGGCACGGCTTTGGCCCCGGCGCGTTGAACGCCGGGTGCCGCTTCGTCCAGCGGAAGGTGAGCGAGCGCGGCCAGCTCCGAAATGGACAGAAGGTCACCGTGCCGGAATCGACGGGAGGCGACCGATTGAACGGGATTCCTCAAGCGGGCACGACGGAAGTGGTTCTGTGCCGAGTACGTGGAGAACGCGGAGCCGATGGCGTGGGCTCGTCCCTTGGACTGAGGGCCCGTGACCGCGTAGCGAACGAGTGTTTCGTACTGACACGTCCGCAGCTTCGCGACGATCGCCCTGTCGTCGGCGCTGCGACTGAGACGCTCTTGGCTGTCCAGTCCGCGAGAACTGCTTCCGGTCCCGAGTGAGCGAGCAGCACGAGATGTCTTTGCCGTCCGACTGCGGCTGGCGGGCCGCGCAAGCACCTGAACGACAACGCGTTCACTGCCCAGCCCAGCGGTCGCGCCGAACAGCGTCCGCAGCGGGTCGACCGCGAAGTCGGTGCGGATCGGGAGTGCTGCACATCGGGCAAGTCTCATCGCCCCACCCGCAGAGCGGCTCTGTTCTTCACGTTCGACGAGCGGTTGTGCTGGGGCGGTTCTCGTGCGGACTCCCGGCCATGCCGCCTCGATCGCACGTTCCACGGCTTCGGACGGCACGATGCCAGGCACCCAAACCACGATCTGCAGTCCGTTGGACGAGAAGTGGTACTCGAACGACACATGCGGCCTCGGCAGCGGAAGCCAGCGTCGCCGTTGCCGGAGCAACCCGATGAGGTTGGACCAGAGCATCTCCGCTCCGGCGAGACCGGCGCTGGGAGGTGCGAGGACGGTCACCAGCCGGGCGTTGGACGCCGAAGAGAGGTGGTGGCGTCGGCCACACCACGTCCTCAACATTGCGACGCCGCCCGCTGCCGCGAGCAACGCACCGCCGAGGATCGGACCCCACGCCGTGAGCCATGGACGGACGAGGTTCCACAAGGCGATGCCGAACGAGGTCGGATCGCGGAGGAAGTCGTGCAGCAGTGAAGTGTTCACAGTTCCACCCACGAGGCAGCGGTGTCGGATTCCTGATCGTGTGCGAGGACGGTCGGATCAGTGGTGACGAGCGTGTGCTCAGCGGGCGAGGCCAGGGATTGGAACGCGACGCGCTGGGTGCCGGCGACGAGCAGGCCTTGGCCGCGGTCAGCGGAGAGCAGGAACTGTCGCTCGCCGAGCGAGAGGCCGAACGCCTGGGCAACCGAGTCGATCGCCTGTGGTGCTTGTCGCAGAAGGACCTGTGTAGCGGCGTTCGCGACCACGGCACGCCCCAGTTCGGAACCGATGAGGTCATCGCTGTCCTGGGTGGCGACGGTGACGCCGGCCCAGTGCTTGCGGCCGGACTTGGCCAGCCGCAACAGGAACCGCGCGCCCTCCGGCTGCTGCATCAGCAGCCACGCCTCGTCCACCACGACCAGCCGACGACGTCGGATCGCCGGATTGCTGATCTGGCGCCACACCGAGTCCAGTACCAGCAGCGTGCCGATCGGCTTGAGCTCGTCGGCGAGGTCGCGCAGCGAGAACACCACCAGGTGGCCTTCGGGCCGGGTGGTCGTGGGGCCGTCGAACAACGAGGAGAACGCCCCGGCGGTGAACGGCCGCAACCTGGCCGCGAACTCCGCGGCTCCCGTGCTGTGCAGCATGTCGGCGAGGTCGCGGAGCAGCGGTGCGGGGCGCGACCAAGTGCGCGGGTCGTCGGTGATACCTGCCTTCGCATAGGTGGCGGTGACGGCGGTGTCGAGGGTGGTGCGTTCGACTGCCGTCAGGTCGGCTCCGAGCAGCACGCCGACAACGGTCTGCAGAAACAGCGCGCGCCGGGTGAGCGCGTCCTTCGGCGCCGTGCGTTTGCCGTCCGGCCTGGTGTACGTCGGCAGGTCGAGCGGATTGAACCGGACCTGGCCGCCTCCCAGCCTGATGACAGTGCCGCCCACCGCCTGGGCGAGCCGGGTGTACTCGTCTTCGGGGTCGATGACGAACGCCTCGACGCCGCTGTAGAGCGAACGCAGCAGTTCGAGCTTGGTCAGGTACGACTTGCCCGCACCTGATCGCCCCAGCACCACCGAGTTGTAGTTGTCGCAGGAGAACCTGTCCCAGTGCACGAGCCCCTGGCTGCCGAGGTTGAACCCGTACAGAACCCCTTGCGGCGCGGCCAAGGACGCCGGGTCCGCCGGCGGCAGGTCGGGCGAGGTGAACGGGAACGCCGCGGCCAGGGCCTGAGTGTCGAACGTCCGTCGCATTCCGAGCAGGTCCAACCCCATCGGCAGCGTCGTGACCCAGCCCTGCAGACTTCGGTAAGTGGTGGGCTTCGCGTCGAGCAGCAGCGACGCCGCGAGCGCGCGGACTGCCTCGACTTCGTCGGCTAGCACTCGCTTGTCGGGCGCGTGCACCGTCAGGTACAGACCGACTCGGTAGAGCTTCCCTTCGCCGCATGCCACCCGTGATGCCAGCTCGTAGGCGTCTTCGGTCGCTGCCTCGACGTGCGGGTCGAACAGCTTGCCCGCGTCGTGGGTGTGCCTGCGTCCACCTTCGAGACGGGCGAGCTGCTTCTTCAGCCGACCGGCGGCCGTGACCTGATCGATCGGTTCGCAATGCAGGCTCACGTCGACACGGCCGGGATAGGTCAGCACCGGCTGGAGCCAGCCGGGTTGCACTTCGCGTGGGTAGCCGGTGATGGCGAAGCTCGCCACCCACTCGCCGCCGACCTCGACCGCGCGAGGATGGATGGAGATCGCGTCCGGCATGAATGCGTTCTGCGCGTTCATGATGCCCATCCGTCGTCGGAGGCGGAGGTCGTGATGATGTCGTCGGCGCCGGCCAGGCCGAGCACCGGCGGGATCAGACGATCGGGGTTGCACGCCGCGGCGAGGACGTTCGTCGCCTGCCCGGCGTCGAGTGGTGTGACGGCGATCCCTGCCGCGCCGAGCAGGTCCGCGGCCTCACCGATCCTGCGCACCAACCGCGCTTCGGCGGCCGCACGCTCGGCCGCGGTGACCTGACGCGAACGGCGTCGCGCCAGGGGAGAGCGACCGCCGAGTCCGTCCACAACGGACGTGTGCACCGGCTCGCGAAGTACGAGCAGCACCTGACGTCGCAGCAACGAGGTCGCCCGGCTCAGCTGCTCGAGGTAGTCGGAGAACTCTCGTGCGGCGGTCTCCAACGCGGGATGTGGCAGGCTTGTCGCCTGCTCCCGCAACTCCGAGACGTGTGAGCTCAGGTCCATGCGTTCGGCCCGCACGAGCACCTGCACAGGTGCGGTCAGGCTGTGCAGGTAGCGGCCGAACGAAGCGACGAGTGCCTCTTGCTCGGCAGCTGTCCGGAGCGCGAAATTGATGGTCGAGCAGACCGCGATGATCGCGACACCGTCGGCGCCGAGGTCGATCACGCCGGCGTCGGTGACCGCTTGTGCGGGAAGCCGCAACGGCGCCGAGCCGCCTGTGGTTTCGGTTTCCGTGGCCTGCGGGAGCCAACCGGGGACGTCGGGTACCGGATCCGTCGTCGCAACCTGGCGGCGCGGACGCAGCCGATGCCGCAAGGCGGCCAGCGCGAGACGGTCGAGGCTCACACCGTCGCGTTGACCGATCGCGAGCATCGTTCCCGCTGCGGCCACGGGCAACGCGGCCACCAGGAACACAGGAAGTGGAACCACAGCACGCGAAAGGGAGTACAACGCGTACAGGCCCAGCCCGACCACCGCCAGAATCGCGACCTGGCGTGCCGTGAGACTACCGAGGACACGATCCTCGCGGTCCACGTCGGCGGGAATGCGCACCGGTTGGCTCATCGCTGTCCACCGCCTCGCGCAGGCGGGACCGGCGGCTGGAACACAGGTGCCTTCGGAGCGGACGTTGCTGTGCGCGGGACGGATGCGGGCTGGGCGGCCGCCGTGCGGAACGTGAGCTCGGGAGGGACGGACGGCTTGCGTAGCGGGGGAGTGGATCCAGACGGCTGCGGCTGGCGAAATGACGGTGCCGGACTGGGCAGTGGCGAACGGAACGAGATGTTCGTTCTGCCGGAGACGGATGGGCGTGCATGTGCCAGGACCGGCAAGTGGGAGACGTTTCGGACTGGCCGCGTGCCCGCCCCGCTTTTGGACATGGCAGGCACCGGCCTCGAACCTTGACCGCGCTTGCCGGAGAACGCCGCAGCCGCGCGCTTGCGCAGACCGAGAGCACCCATCGTCTTCCCGACGATCAGCGTGCCCACGAGCTTCGTGGCGAACGAGCGCTGCCCGTGCCCGGCCCAGACCTGGTGCAGCATCCAGTTCGGCACCTTGGTGATGATCCAGATCAACGCGATGAGCACGATCAGGTTGACCGTGCCGTCGGTGGAGGAGCCGAAGAACTGGAAGCCGCCGGGGTCCAGGAAGACCTTCACACCGCAGATCAACGCCAGGCTCTGCACCACCTGGATGCCGAGCACAGCGGCGCCGGCCCGCCAGAACCACTGCGCGCGCACCATCAACGCCAACGGTGCGCCGGCGACCAGCACGACCGTCAACATCACCCGCACCACGTAGCCGACGAGCAACGCGACCAGCAAGGCCATCAGGACCACGCCCAGCAATCCCGCGAAGAGCCCACCGCTGAACAGGCTCGCCGCCGCGATTCCGACCAGCGACTCGGCCACTGCCTGCCCGGCCTGCTGGGGGTCGACGCCTTCGCCGAACAACGCCGCCGACAGCGCGTTCGCCGTGCGGATCGCGTAGTCGGCGATCGGGAGGCTGACATTGGCCGCGATGAACCCGAGCACCACGCGCGGAGCGACATCGCGCAGCGCATAGCGCGTCTGCACCGTCTCGTGGCTCATCACCACCAGCCCAGCGACCGTCACGACCAGCGAGTAGGCCGCGACGACGATCAGCCGTGACTGCTCCCAGAGCTCCCCGATCCGGGGCAGTTGGTCGAGAGTCGGCGTGGACAACAAAGTGCTGCCCACGAAACTCAACAGCGTGTTCAAGGACTCGCCGACCAGCATGTGCACGATCCCGGACACGCCCTCACCGATGCACGCGGCCGGACTCGTGATCCCGCACTCCTCGGGAGGAGCCCGGTGAACCGGTGGCGTTGTCCAGAACGATCCGAAGTGGACGCTCATCAGGCACCGACCAGACCGGTGAGGATCTGCACCACCAGCGGCGTGAGCAACATCCCGCCGTAACCCCAGCAGGCGGCGCGGAACGCCACCTTCGACTTCTCGATCTCACCGGGGTCGGTGGCGCCAGCCATTCGCCTCAGGAACGCGATCGTGAGACACACCGTGGCGAAAGCACCCGCGATGCCCATGAGCCAGTTGCGGACGTTGTCCAGAACGGCCTGCAACGTCGGCGCGGCAGCGATGACGAACTCTGTCACGCGCATCGCGACACCTCGTCGATCTGATCGCGCAGATAGGAGACGAGGCGACGCTCAGCCCGCGCACGAGACCGGTAGGCCGCGCGCACATCGGCACGCCGCGACCGCGCCCAGTCCACAACGGACCGGTGCTCCAGCCGCGTCGCACCGATCAGGTCTGCTTCGTCACCGGACAGGACGCGGTCCGCCACCGCCCGCGCGAGCACCAGATCGGGATGCCCCCACTCAGGAGAAGCACTCTGTTGGAGGAGTTCCGACCGCAACGGAACCGGTGTTTCCCTCGACTCCCGGCAAGCCCGGTGGCCGGCACGCAAAGCCGCCCGACGCAACCGCGCCAGGACCCGTGGCGCCCCGAGGTCCACGGTGCGCAGGGCATCGAGGAAACCGTCCAGCACCCCGGCGTGGACATCACAGTCCTCCGGCGACTGGGCCTCCACCTGTGAGGCGACAGCGAACAACGCAGGCAACGCCACCCCGACGGCCACGACCGTCCAGGTCGATCCCTCAGCACGAGAACGCCGCACGAGGCCTGCCCAGACGGCGTCCTTCGTCGCGGGCGGGCATGCGTGATCGAGAAGGCGATCCCGCACCTCGTCGACAGGGACCTGCCGATCAGGAAACCCTTCGAACAGCGACCCGTCCAACGAGACGGGATGTGGTCCTGCGGTGAGCAACGAAAACGAGTACCTGGCGATGTCCAGGCAGTGCACTGACTTGGCCACGGTCGGCTCCTGGCGTGGGGCTGCAACGACCACGCCAGGAAGCCACGACACCTGCTAACGACCCGCTAAACCACAACCAATCGACGCTCCACTCCGGACTAAATTCCCGCTACGCCGCTCAAGGCCTGGAGTTATGTGAGATTTAGTCGGTCTCCGTCGTGAGGCTGGAGAGAACAGCCTCACCTTCGGTGCGGAGGTGAGGTTCCAGGAGGTCCCAGTCGCTGCCTTCTCCCGCGATCCACAGGTAACGAGAGATTGCGGACAGGAGCGCCAGGGCGCCGCTTCGAGTGTGCAGTTCGGGCATGTCACGGATGCGCTGAGCGGTTTCCGGGTGCAGGAGGCTGTTGCAGTAGAGCGTGGCCAGGTCGTAGCCGGCGAACATGGGGCGCCAGCTCTCCCAGTCGAGGATGCACAACGTCGGTTGCCACAGGTTGCCCCAGTGCAGGTCTCCGTGCGCCGTGGTCCATTGCACGTCTGCGAAGACGCTTTCGGGCAACTTGATGCCGAAGTGGTGTTCGACGCTGCTGATGGTGGAGGCAACGGCGCCGAGTTCGTTGTCCGGTTCGAGCGGATGAGCAGCCAGGGCGACCAGTGATCGGCGCAGGTCCTTCCACCAGGCTTCCGACAGCTGGGGGTCCTCGTGCAACACGCCCCCAGGCGCGATGGTCGTCCCAGGGGCGAGGGTCATCACCTCGCCCCGGAGACGGCGGCCCCGCAGGTAGGCGTGATCGTGCTGCCAGTCGTGCCACCGGAGGACCTCGGGCTTGGCGACGCCACGGATCGAGTTGGCTTCGACGTTGCCGTCCCAACGGCAGACGGGCTCGTAGTCGGCGTCCTGCACCACGACCCTCAGCCAGACGTCGCCGCGTTCACCACGGGCGACCGCGCCGGCTGAGCGCATGTCGAAGGTGTTGACCGGCTGGCCGATCACGTGCACGTCCAGCGCCGAAGCGGCGACGACCAGTTGCTCGTCGAGCCAGATCCGTCGTTGTTCCACGGCTCGCTCGATGTCCGCGGCGTCCATGCTCACTTCTTCCAGAACTCGCCTTCTTTGCCCCAGCTGCCGCCCTTGCGGCCCCAGTCCACACCGCTGGTGCTCGTGGTCGTTGCCGCGTTGGTGGCCACGATCTGCGCCCGCATGTTGCCCGCCACGAAGTTGTCGTAGGTCGTGTTGCGAACCCCGAGAAGCTCCAGCGACAGCTGGTCCTGACCATCGACCTGGATCAACCGTGGCCACCCTAAGGCTTCGCCACGCTCGACGATCTGTCAGCGGAAGGCGGGGCGATCGCCGGCACGTCTACGTCGTGCCCCCGGCGAGCTGGACTGGCGCGCCCCCAACCGTCGGCTGCACTGGGAGGGCAGCGGTGTTGGAAGCGTGCGCTGCTCCAGCGCGCTGTCAGCCGATCCTCGGCATCGAGGGACCCACCTGATGGTCCTCAACCACCCGCTGATCAAGAGTCCTCGGGTAAACCCCGACGGCTGTGTCGGTGATGTTGGTGAGTGCCGTTTTCGCACTTCAAGGCCAGAATGTGTCGACCGCTCCTGCCGCCCCATGCCGCCCCATGTCGGTGCAGGTCGGGGATCTCGGGCGCGGCTCGGGCTCCTCGGGCACCGTTCCCGGGCTCCTTTACGCCGCCGAGCGGGCGGTCACGGTGATCATGGCTGCCGTTGTTGGGCTAACGCTCCTGTTCGGCAACGTGCTCAGCCTCGCTCTGCGGCACGGTGTTCCGGTGTGGGTCGCTCGGCTCATCGCGCCCGCCGTCGACTTGTCGATCTTGGGTGTGCTGCTCGCGACGAGGTAGATCGCCCTGCGCGGCGCGCCAGAAGGGGGACTGCGGCCGCTGCGTCGATTCACACTTTTCGTGAGCGTCGTGACGCTGGCGCTCAACATCGCGGAGCCACTGCTAGCTGGTGACTTCGGGAAGGCTGCGTTCGACGCGGTCGTGCCGGTGTTGCTGATCGGGTGGGCCGAGGTAGGACCGGGCATGCTCCAGTCAATCTCTCTGGTGGCGGTGGGCACTCGGCTGGGCAAAGGTGCGGATGCGCCGACATCGAGATCGCTTTGTCGCAGAAGACAGGGCTGATCAGTGTGGCAACGACGACTGCCACGATGGTCCACGACCTTCAGGTGGTTGACGGTGATCTCCCCGAGACCAGCCGCGATTTCTCAGATGATCTGATCGTCATGCCGACTCAGGTCATCGAGGGCGGGCCTCCGCGCCGACTGGCCGGGATCCTGTGGTTGGAGTTGGACCCGGCGAAGATCGCCGCGATTCCGGCGCTCGATTCGCGGACGGCTCGGCGCGACGTCGGCTGGCTAGTAAGTCCTGATCCAGTGGATCACCTGCTCGACTCTGGCTTGGAGAGCCTCCAAGGCCTACGCAGGTAGTGCGGCGTAGGGCGAGGGACAGGGGACACAAGTGGGGGCTCGACTCGACGTGCGGACGAGGCTGACGTTCGCGTGGCTTGAGGTGACTGGGAAATGCCAACTGCGGTGCGACCACTGCTATGCGGACTCCGGCCCCGCTGGCTCGCACGGGGCAATGACCACCGAAGCCTGGCGTGACTCGATAGAACAGCTCGCCGACCTCGGCACGACGATGGTGCAGTTCATCGGCGGCGAGCCGACGTTGTACCGACGATTGCCCGAGCTCGTCCGGCACGCTCTGGACCGCGGGTTGGCGGTCGAGGTGTTCACCAATCTGGTGCACGTCGGCCCGGAGTTGTGGGAGGTCTTCTGTCAGCCAGGGGTTCAGCTCGCCACCAGCTACTACTCCGACAACGCTGAGCAACACGAGCGGATCACACGTGGTCGGCGCAGCCACGAGCGGACGAAGTCAAACCTCCTTGAGGCCGCCCGGCGTGCGATCCCGGTGCGGGTCGGCGTGATCGACGTTGATGAAGGACAGCGGGTCGAGGAGGCAGTCGCGCAGTTGCGCGACCTCGGCGTGGACGGCGAGGTGCGCGTGGATCGGCTGCGTCAGGTCGGGCGAGGTGTCCGTGATCATGGCACTGACCTGGGTGAACTGTGTGGTCAGTGTGGTGACGGTAGGGTCGCGATCGCACCGGACGGGTCGGTGTGGCCGTGCGTGTTCTCTCGTTGGTTGCCCGTGGGCAACGTGCTGGAGGAGCCGCTCGCCAAAATTCTGACGGGATCGAGGATGACGGAGACCGCAGCAGCGCTCGCGACTGAGTTCGCTCGGCGTCCGCTGAATCCCTGCGTTCCCAACATGTGTGATCCGCAGTGCGGGCCGAGCTGCAGCCCGGCGTGTCGACCAGCCGGCAACTGCACGCCTACGGGAGCCTGCGCTCCGGACTGCCGCTGACCGAAGGAACTTCCGCTCATGCTCGCCCGCCGTGCCTACATCCCCGACGAGTCCTTGCCTCGCGGCTCACGAAGGGCCTGGTCGCTCGACGTTCCGTGCGTCGCCCAGTTGGCGGACGAAGGGATGACGTTCGAACGGCCGGTGACCTTCCTGGTCGGCGAGAACGGCTCCGGGAAGTCCACCCTGGTCGAGGCGTTCGCCGAGGCGTGGGGGCTGGATTCGCACGGTGGGCGGGCCGGGCGGAAGTACGTCAACGACAGGCCGAAGTCCGAGCTGGGCGAGATGGTGAAGTTCGAGACCACGGCCCTCGGCGCCCGGCATCGGGTGGGGTCACGGACCAAGCGCAAGGGCTACTTCCTGCGCGCGGAGACGGCGTTCGGGTTCATGAACGCGGTCTCCGGCATGAACGGGTACTGGGACGAGGACACGAGCGAGATGAGCCACGGCGAGGGCTTCCTCACCGTGTTCGCCGCGATGTTCCGTGAACCAGGCTTCTACCTGATGGACGAGCCCGAGGCCGCGCTGTCGTTCCAGTCCTGCCTGCGGTTGATGCACCTGATGTACGAGCTGGGCAAGTCGGGGGCGCAGATCATCTGCGCCACGCACTCGCCGATCCTGGCGTCCACACCGGGCGCGGACATCATCGAGGTGGGGGAGCACGGGTTCCAGCGGTCGAAGTGGGAGGACCTGGCGCTGGTCGATCACTGGCGCAGGTACATGGCGACCCCGGAGGCCTACCTGCGCTACGTCACCGAGGAGTGAGCGGTGGCCGAGAACCTCAGCGACGCCGACGTGCAGTTCCGCGAGTGGATGCGCGAGAACCTCGGGCGAGCCGCAACGCATTTCGGCCTTGATCTGCTCGGTGAGCCGCGGCTCGGTTGGATGGATCGCTCGATCGGCGCGCTCGCCGGCCGTGGTGAGCAGAGGTTCTGGCTGCGTGTTGTGTCTGAGGACGTGCGGTGGGCGAGTGGTGACTTCTGGACCGGCAACCTCGATTCCACCGTGTTGAGCAGCTTGGCCAAACCTCGTGTGCTGGACGTCTACGAGTGGGAAGAACACCGGCAGCAGCGCGCCGAGGTGCTCACCCTGTTGCCGGGCAGACCGTGCTCGCAATCCGACGTGCTGCGCGAACCCGTCGATCTGTCCGAAGCGTGGTGGGTGGAACTCCGGCGCACCGTCGACGTGCTTGCATCCACTCCAACGGATCGGGTCAACGCGGACCAGGAGATGGTCGGCAGCAGGATCCGGCAGCGGTTCTCGGACTCGACGGATCACGTTGTGCCCGCGTGGGAGACCGCGCACGGCGATCTGCACTGGGCCAATCTGATGGGGCCGGACTTCGGGCTGCTCGACTGGGAAGGGTGGGGGCGCGGCCCGGCGGGAACGGACGCCGCGACCTTGTTGAGCTACAGCCTTCTCGTGCCCGAGATGGTTGAGCGGGTCTGGTCAGTCTTCGGTGACGTGTTGGAGTCGAAGGCGGGTCGCCTGGCACAGATCTACGTCGCCTCCAGGCTCTTGCAGCGGATCGACAAGGGTGATCACCCAGACCTGGTTCCTGCCTTGAGGGCTCACATCGAAACGCTGCTGTGAAGGCCGATCTGTTGCGTCGTCACCTGCGGCTTCGCGCGGAGCTGTACTTCACCGCGGGATCTCCGTGTAGTCGGTCGAGCTGTGCTCAAGCGCATCAATGGCGCGTTCGAGCCGTTGGGCCATGTCAGCGCGAAGAAGCTGCTTTGCTTCCTGGATCGGTACCACAGTGACTTCGCTGATTTCCGGGTCGCGCGGCGTGAGTTGCTGAACGTCGTTTCCTGACAGGACGCCACCGTCGAAGATGAAGAGCAACTGGTCGTCCCACGGTCCGTGCGGTCCGATCCAGTCCAGCACGAGCACCCTGCCCGGAACGATCGTGATGCCTAGTTCCTCGCCCACCTCACGGACCGCGGCGGCACGGGGAGGCTCGTTGTTCTCTGCCATGCCGCCTGGCAGGTCCCAGTACTCCTTGTACGTCGGGTTCACGAGCACGACGTGCCCGTGCGAGTCCCGGATGAGCACATCGGCGGCGACACGCTTTCGAGCCTGTTTTGCGTTGCCGTCGGCTAGATAGGCGAACCGGGCGTCGTCGTCCGTCAGACCGGCCACTTCGCGGATTGACCTTCCTGAGCGTCGGATACGTGGCTCAGCGCGCCCAAGGTGGCCAAGAAATGCGCCACCTCAGGAACGCTGCTTGCCGACGCCAAGGTACGCCCCAGGTCGTTCAGCTGATCAAGGACACGGGTCGAGCTGAGCGAGGCCGTCACCTTGCACACCTCGTTGCCGAACGCGGCGGCTTCGTCCGGTCGTCCGGCGCCGATCAGGATGTTCGCCATCGTGAGCTGGCCGAACGCCCGGCTGCGCACGCGGTCGCCGGAACGCAGCGCGATCGCGGTGGTCGCGCGCTGCTCCGCTTCCGCGTACTCGGCGAGGTCGAGGAAGCACTGGGCCGCCTCGCTGGCGAGTGACGCCTCGTCGAAGTTGGCGATCCAGTCGGCCGGCTTCTCGCCTGCCGCGCGGTCGAGCAGCGACTCCGCTGTGTCGAGCGCCTGAGCGCAGGCCTGATTCTCCCCGCTGAGCGCCAGCGCTCTGGCCCGCATCGTGTGCAGACGGGCGGTGAGCCGGACGGTGCCGCCGGCCCGGTTCGACCTGACGATGCCGTTGGTGGCGATCCTCAGCGCATCGGTGTGCTGTCCGAGCTCGATCGCGAGATGCGACATCGACGCGCATGCGTTGCCCGCCAACGCGTTGTTCTCGGCGGCGACGGCCAAGCGGTACGCACGTTCGAAGTACGCGCGGGCGCGGGGGTTCTGCCCGCTGTCGTGCGTCATCCAGCCCGCGATCTCCGTCATGGACGCGGCGGCGGAGAAGATTCCTGCTGCGGCGCCGCTGTGAGCGTCGAGCAGGAGCGGCGCGATTTCCTGGTTGAGGTACAGCTCTACCGACGGGAGCAGCACGCCACCGCCAAGGCGCCGGTCTGTCTCCTGGAACGCCAACGCGGCGCCCTGGATGCGGCTGACGGCATCGTGTCCAGGCCGCCTCGCCATGTGAGGAACCACCGCGGGCGGGCGGTGTTTCTGGTCAGGATCGAGAAGCTCGATCAGCTCTGCGGCGCTCACATTCAGGGCAGCGGCCAGTCGAGGCTGGATCAACGGGTCGGGCGTGTTCTCCAGCCGATCCCATCGGCCGACTGTGACCCGGTCGACGTCCAGGTGGTTCGCCAGCGTCTCCTGGGTGTAGCCCATGACTTCGCGGCGCCGTGCGAACGCACTTCGCCATCTGGCCATTGGAGCCCCCAAAAGTTTCCGATGATGCTGGTCAGCAGCCTATCGCGCGAGTTTCGCCGAATGGCGGCCGTTGACGGGGAAGTCTTACTTTCACTCGATCGGGTCAGTGTGTGTTTTAGCTGTTCAAAGGCTTGCGTGTGGCACATGTGTGGCATTCGCGCTGCGTCTGCGACGTGGTCGCGGGCTGCGGCTCTGTCGTTTAGTCGATCTCGCTCACCGGTTCGCAGCCGGAAGGAGGGGATCATGACCACCACGGGTCAGGCCGTACCGATCAATCTGAGCGGTCGTACACCGCCGGAACCATTCCGCTGGTGCCCGTTCCTCGGAGCGCGTCACGCGATTCCCCGGCGTCATGTCCCGCCGGGCGGCCGAATCGACTCGCTCTGTGATGAAGCTCTGATCGTCCCGCACGTGGCGCCGCCGAAGTATCCGGACTGGCTGTGGCCGGAATGCCCTGAGTGCGACCGGAAATGGCGTCAGGCGATGGGAAGACCGCAACGTCAGCAGTCTCCTGTGCCGACCGGGACGTCCGGAGTGCGGCCATGACGAACGGTGTTCTCGACGCGGCGTTGCGCAACGAGCTCGTTCGCGAGCTGGAGCAGCTCACCAAGATCGCCGATGAGGGCGACGAGGGCTCGGTCCTCTTGATGGCGCGACAGGACGTTCCCCGTATGGCCGCATCGTTGCTAGCCCTTGTAGCGCTACACAAGCCGAACGCCGACGGTCGTTGTTCTCATTGCTGCCGGTTCCGATGGCTTCCCTGGGCGCGAACCTGCCAGATGCTGCTGACCGTCCGTCTCGCGTGGACATCGAGGTGAGCCGTGAAGCCGATCGACAAAGCCTCCGACGACCGCCTCACCTGGGAGCGAAAGGCAAGCCTCGTCCTGATCGTGATGCTCGAACGCGTCGGCGTCGAGTTCGGACTGAACCGCCTCACCGAGCTGGTGCAGCTGGATGAGCTGGACGTGGTCAACCAACTGCGTCGCTTCATCAAGGAAGGCTTGTTGAGCCGCCGCACGGATCAGGACGTCTTCCCTGCCAAGGACTTCTTCCATCTCCCTGATTCGACCGCTGACCGCGTGCGCCTGAAAGTGCAACTTGCGGACGAAGGCGTTCTCAGAGAGCTGGCGGCAGAACGTGCACTTGACGTGGATCGCGCACTCGGTCTCTTTCCAGAGCGGCAACCCTACGAGGTGGCGCTGGGCAAGGCGCTGCGTGACGCCCGCCGAGAGTTCGGGTGGAGCCTTGAAGACGCCGCGATCAAGATCAGGGCGGTCACCGCTGAGGCGCTGTGCAGGTACGAGCACGGGGACGGCGTTCCGTCGTTGATCGTCGTCGCCGAGCTGGCCCAGGCGTACGAGGTTGATCCGAGCGAGCTTGTCGTGCGCGCGGCATGTCATTCCAAAGTGGATCAGCGTGTCGACTCGTTGAGGGTTGCCGATCCGGTTCTCCGCGCTGTTCTCGCTCACTCGTTCGCGATCAGGGTGAAGCAGGAGCGGCAGCGGACGAAGTCTCTGAGAACACGGGTCGCATGACCAGTCGCTCAAACAGCACAAGGGATGCAGGTATGCCGAAGAGGGATTCCACCGTACGCGGCCGCGAGTTCGGCTATGGCGTGCAGGCGGTTGTCGACGCGACTGGGCTGCCGGCTCGCCAGATCGCGGAGAAGCTGGACTGGCACGAGTCCAAGCTGTCGAGCGCCATCAACGGCAGGGGCGGAGTGACTCACATCGAGGTCGCCCTGCTGCTGGGGATCTGCCAGGCAAGCCCTGCTGAGCAGACCCACCTCCTGTCGCTCTACCCGGCGACCGAGGAGAAGGGCTGGTGGCAGCAGCACGGCAAGAGCTCGCCAATCCTGCTCCGCACGGTCACCGAGAACCTCAAGGTCGCAAAGGCGTTGGTGGGCGTGCAGACGCACGTGATCCCGATGCTCCTGCAGACCGCGGACTACATGTCCGCGGTGCTGATGGCGTCGCCCACGGTGCCAGCCTCCGAGATCAAGGACCGGGTGCGAGCACAACTCGCCATGCAGGAAGCGGTTCGGCAGCACCAGGTGAATTGCATCTTCTACGTTCACGAGTCCGCTCTGCACCTGGAGGTAGGCGGCACCGAGGTGCTCGCCGGACAGGTGTTTCACCTCTTCCTGATGTTGGCTTCCCCGAACATCAGCATTCGGATAGTTCCTTCCTCGGTCGGGGCGCACGCAGGACTGGCCGGCCCCTTCACCTCCCTGACCTTCGAGAGGTACGCACCCCTGGTGTGGGTGGAGACCGCCAACTCCAGCCTGTTCGTAGAGCACAAGGAGGCGGTTGCCGGCTACGTGAGCATAGTGGGCGCGCTGGAGAGCATCAGTCTCGACGCGGCCGAGTCCAAGGCGCTGCTCGTGCGTCTTCACGAGAAATTGGATCCCTCCGGTCGACGCAACTAAATGATTCACCCAACTGAATGAACTGAGAGTCGCAGTGTCAGCTTCTTGGAGAAGCTCCAAGCGAAGCCCGGTTGCCGGAGTTAGCCTGCCTGAGCAGGCCGATCTTCGACCGTGGGACGGAGCGATGGTGGCTGAGCGGCTGTTGATCGAGAAATTTGGTGGGGTTCGGCAGGAACCGACAGTGCTCGCGGTCGGGAACAACCCGAAGAACATGGTCACCTTCACCTCGGACTGGCCCGGCCCGTTCGAAGGCCGGAGCCTCACTCGTGAGGCTCTCGACGTTGCGGGCTACAAGCTCTTCCCGTGCCAGGTCGAGTCGGACAACCCGTAATGGAACAGACCTCTGAAGTACGGGGAGATCGGCTGCACGCTGGCGCACCTGGCCTGCTGGCGTGATGCGGTCGAGCATGGCGACGAGGCGTACGTCGTTGTCCTGGAGACGACGCCGCCCTACCGAGCGACTTCTTGGCTGAGCTCCTCGGTGGGCTGGATTCCCTTGTGCAGGCCGCTATGGAGTTCGATCTGCTCTACCTCGGGCGCTTCCCGCTTAAACCTGATCATGAGCTCGTGGTCTTCTAGGGCTTTCTGGTGCGTTGCCGCGCCAGTGCTCGATGAGGCCCTGGAGGCGTTTGCCCTGCCACCTATCGGCGGGTGTGTGCTCGTTCATGCCGGTCACGATGTGTTCGGGCGGTACGTCCTTTGTCACGATCGCGCCGGCGGCGACGTAGCTGCGCGGGCCGATTCGAATCCCGCGGACAACGCGAGGCCCTAAACCCGACCACCGTGTCGGCTTCGATTACCGGCAGAGCTTCGTCGATCTCTCACCAGTCCTGGTGCGGTCGCGTCTACTCGTGCACCAGCTCGCCCATCACGGTGGACCGGTCCCCGATCCGCGTGCCATCGCAGACAAAGCCGGCGACGACCGCGTTCGCGCCGATCGTCACACGGTCGCAGACGAAGGCTCCGTAGGCGATGCGCGTCCCAGCACCAACGGTGCTGTCGTAGCCGACCCGTACACGGTCTTCAAGCACACAGCCGTCGCCGATCCGCACGCCTTCGTAGAGCACGACCTGATTCGCCAGCTGGCACCGCTCACCGATGATCATGCGCGAGCCGACCTTCGGCGAACCAGGCATCTTCTGCTCGGCACTGATCCGCGCTTCCTTCGGATAGCCGAGCATGCAGTGCGATCCCACCACCGAGGTCTCACCGATGCTGACCGGCGCGTAGAGGGACTCGATGTTCACGCGGTGCCCAGCTTTCCGTCCAGCAACCAGCCGACCGTCACCATGATCGCCTCATCTTCGCGCTCCCGCGAATCGAAACCATGATCTGAGCCAATGACAGTGTGGAAGTCGCAGTTCGCCCGCGCGGCTGCGGCATCACGTGCGATGGAGTAGGAGACGTAGCTGTCCAGATCGCCGTGCACCACCAGCGCAGGCCGGGTGTCTCGCTCGAACTCCTGTACCGGCTGGTACCGGCTGAACTCGTCGAACATGACGCGGCCAAGCCGGAACTCGCCATCGACGAGTAGGAAGCCCTGGGCACGCAGATGCTCTTGCTGCTCGCGGTTGAAGTTCTCCTTACCCCACGGCAGTTCCGGTTCTACGAAGGTGCGGTGCAGGTCGAGCACCGGGTTCCAGAAGGCGACTTTTTCGAGCGCGTGCTGGAGCCACGGAAGCGACAGCGACGTGGAGACCGCGCCGAAACTCGCGGCGATGATCGACAGCGGGCCAGGAAGCTCACCGTGCGCGTGCTCGACCGCGGCCTGGAGATCCAGCACCTCACCTGCGATGGTGGTGCCCGCCTGCATGCCACCGCTGTTGCCGTGGCCGCGGAAGCTGAACCTGAGCGCGTCGAAACCGTTGTCGGCCAGATGGTCGGCCAGACGCACGAACATGCCACCTTCATCCATGTCGACGGTGATCCCGTGCGCCAGCACCACGGTCCCGCGCGAGTTGTCCGGTGCGCGGTGAAGTGCGGCCTCGAGGTGCACACCATCGAGAGAAGCAAGGTGTACGCGCTGCATGCTCATAGGGCGACCGTAGCGAACACCAAGTAGCAGTTGCAGAAGCGCCATTCTGACCGGCTCCTCGTTGGAGGAGCGGAAGGTGTTCGAGGCGACGTCGTTGAGCGCCTTCACGCTGGATATCGTTCCGGTGGTGGTTCAGTTTCCCGGTGCGCGAACGTGGTGTTGCAGGGTGATGATCCGTTGCGGACGGCGCGGTCGGTGATGGTGCGAGGGCGTGGGCGACGCGGCGGGGGTACCCCGACACCGTCACCTGAAGCTGACTAGACCCAAGAGCCTTGTTGCGGTGGGCCGGGTTATGGCGGCGTCTCGGTAGAGCTGGGCTCGATCGCTTTCGGCGGCTCTCGTTCTGCGGTCGCCTGTACGGGCGGGGGTTGCTCAGGGTCAGAACCGTCTCCCCGATGACGTCCTTCCGAGGCCGCGATCGCGTCACCAAGTGCGCGAACACCGCGCGGCCCGCCACTGTCGAAAGCGTGCCGAAGTAGCCCCATCCGCGTGTGGTACTTGCCATAGCTGACCAATGCCCACACAAGCCCAGGCGATGCCGCCAATGACAGAACCGTTGCCCACCAAGGCATCCGAACACACTCCACCCACGTCAGCCCCGAGTAGCTGACGGTGTCGTGTCGTATTCGGATCTATAGCAGTGCTCTGATGCAGGTGGTGAGCCTGCGAAGCCGCCTCTACTCGGAGAAGCGGTGGAACCAGCGTGGGTGGTGAGCCACGAGTCTCGGGCCGACTGCTGAACGAAGGTGTCTTAGCGGAACCACCTGCGAACGAGGCCTCTGAGCGGCGACAAGGGTAGCGCGTCGTTTGACCGCTGCAACCGCTTTGCCATGCTGACGTTCGGTGTCGTCCGGGACGGACCTAATCGCCGGTCCCGAGCCGCCTTGAGCCCTGTCCGGAGAAATCCGGGTGGGGCTCTTGTGCTGTCCAGTGCCTTCACATCCGGTGATTCGCCCGTTGCACCCCGAGTGTGAGGGTGAAACGGGTGAAATGCGTCGCGTAACCATGCCGCCACGTCTCGCGATGGTCTCCGTGAAGACGATCTAGGGGGATGAATGCGCTTCATCGCAGTAACCGCTGTCGCGGTCGCCGCTCTCGCTGCCGCTGGTTGCGGGGCTGGAAGCTCCGGTCAGAGCGCGCCTACGCCAGCCACAGGTGCCGCAGGAAGCACCACGGTCGCTGCGGCGACAACCGCTGTTTCCGCAGATCAAGCCGCCTTCGTCGCCGCGCTCGACGCGATTGACAAGGACATCGCACACGGCAAGGCGGAGAAGGCCTACGACCGTGGCCGCAACCAGTGCGACAGCATCAAGAACAACCCGAACGACCGGGCGAAGCTGCTCGACCTCACGCGGCAGCGCTTCACGAGCCCAGACCACCCGGAGGGCTTCCCGCCCGCCACGGTGGAGAAGATCCTCGACGCCGTGAAGACGCACCTCTGCCCGTAGCCGACCACGGACAGCACAGAGCCCCGCCACTTGCGTCACGGCGGGGCTCTCGTTTTGACAGGACATCAAACGCGTGTGCGATTCTGCGGCGCATGGGCCGCATGACTCCGCAACAGCGCGAGGCCTACGAGAACGGCGTCAACGTCGTTCGGCGCATCGCCAACTGTGCGCCACGGTTCAAGGTGGTCGAGCGCGACGGCGAGACGGTCATTGTGGACGGCCGCCTGGAGGACAGCGAAATGTTGCTCCGTGTCGAACCCGGCTTGCAGGCGGAGCGCGTCGTGGAGTTCTTCAACTACGTCGGCTGTTACTTCCTGCTCGACGTCGTCGGGCTGCTCGAAGACGCGCGCGGCACCAACGCGGAGAGCAAGGCGGTTGAGCTGTTGGTGCGTATGCATCTACCGGCGGGACCTCTTGAGTGTTGGCCGCGAAATCGAACACCGCCGTGCTCATGGCGCTCTGTTCGCCGAGCGTCGCCCGCGCTGCGTGCCACAACTCATGGACGAAGTCTGACTCTGGGCCGATGCCCGCGCGCAAGTGCGGGAAACCTGTACGGGTCCTTGTTGATCGCAAGTTCCGCGATTGCCTGCTGTGGTTCGTCGAAGATCGCGATGCGATCACGAACCAAGCCGTTGTGTAGCGATCGCGAAGCTCGATGCGACGTTCCGTGAGCAGCGTGAAGTTGTTGATGTGCAGGGATTCCACGTGGGTTGGGCGAATTGCGGCGTGAGTGCACTGATCGTGTTGGGAAGGGGAGTGTATGAACTCGGCTTACGTGGTGATCATCGTTGTTCTGGGGTTTGTCGCCGGCGTGCTCGCGAACTGGTTCGCGCGTCCGGGCTGGCTGAAGAACGGCGCCTTGATCGTGATCGTGGTCCTGACGCTGGGATCACTTGCGGTGGTCACGATCGTGAAGGACGCCCATGACGGTGAACAGACGGCTCAGGAAGACGAACGGAGTGGCGGCCGTGTCGCCACGACTACCGTCGGCCTGCCGGAGATTGTCGCCACGACCGCGCTGCCGACTACGACTCCCGCAGCGCCGAAGCCCGCCACGACCACTCCGGCGGTCAAGGTCCAGGACAAGCCCACCGTCAACGCGGAGCCCCAGGTCGCGCTTCGCTACCTCACCGACATCGGGCCGATCGGGGGATACGGAAACTTTGAAAGTGCTGGGGTGGCGACCATCGCGGGAGTCGCGTACACCAAGAGCGTCACCTTCTCGCCTGGAGTGTTCAACAAGACGGTGAAGGATCTCTCGTTCACCGTGCCTTCTGGGCTGGGGAGGTTCAAGGCCACTGTCGGCCTCAACGACAACACGTTGCCGGACTACGTCGCACAGATCGACATCATGCGGCGCGATGGCTCCTCCGTTGCCCGTAAGACGCTTCGTGCAGGAGAGTCGCAGCAGATCGACGAGTCAGTCGCGAGCGCTGGCATCATCACGGTGAGGGTGGCAGTGACCGTTTGGGCCGCCGATGCGGTCAACAATCGCCCGCACATTGTGCTTGGCGACGGACAGTTCGTCAGGTGAGGCCTCGTTGAAGGCTTTCGGGCAACGGTGATAGCACCAGGCCCGGAGCACGGGCTGGAAGCTCCAGCGGACCAGCTGGTTCAGCCTGCTCCGGCTCGTCGGCGCAGAAGTTCGGTGCGGACGCGAACCAGCCGCACCTCCTCGGTGTCGCTGCCCGCTGATCTCGTCAGCTCCCGCACCAGGTCGAGTGTGCTCGCGAGGACCCGCTTGCCCTGCTTGCGGGCCGGCCCTCTCGGCCGCGTCCTGAGGTAGGCGCGGCGATGTCTCCACCCTCCGCTTGCGGCGGTGGCTTCCGCGTCGGTGAGAACACCACGCGCGACCTCTGGGGTGAGGACGGCGCGCGTCCAGACCCTGTGTTCCGGTTCGGACAGTCGCAATGCCCACCACAGCAACATGTAGAGGACTGGAGACACGAAAGCGAAGCGCAGCGCCTCGGCGGGCAGGCCCGCAAGATGTGCGATCGGTTCGGCGCCGTTGAAGAGGAAGTGCAGCGCTATCGCGCTTGCCATCAGTGTTGCACCGTGCAGGCGGTGCTCCTTGTCCGGGCGGCCCAGCAACCACAGGAGGCCGGCGCAGAACAATGCGCTGAACACGACGTGGCTTGACGCGAGGAGGCCGCTGGCGGCACGGGTCGTCAGAGTCGAAACCGAGTAGAGCAACTGGTTGGTGCCGAAGTCGTGGTGAGCTGCTTGAAACGCGTAGAGGACGTTCTCCGCGAACTGGAAGCCCAAGCCCGCGAAGGCCCCTGTCATGAGGCCGTCGCGAGCGCTGCGAACCAGGTGGGGAGCCAGGCCGAGGGCCAGCACGACCGCCGTGGCCTTGGATATCTCCTCGGTGAACGGAGCTGCCCACGCGCTTGACCACTCGGCGACCCACGCCTGGCCGAACGCCTTGGCGTACAACGATGACAGCGCATCGTTGGCGGGCGCGGCCATCGCCATCGTCGAGACGAGGCCGGACCAGACGGTGACCATGGCCAGCAACCGCCGGGGCAACTGGACGAACTTGTTGCAGCGGAGGAGGATCGCGAGCCACAGAGCCGCGTAGAGCGCCGACCCGGCCAGGCCGGTCGACAGGGCCACCCAGTACGCCGCCAGTTCGCGCAGGTAGATCTGAGTCGTCACCCATGCGCCTGCGGCGAGCCCCAGCGTCAGCACCCAGAACGCGGCGTTGCGCGGCTGCGCCAACTGGAACGGGACGGAGCGGCCGGACGCTTCGATGGTCCTGGCGCGGTCCGAGTCGAAGCTCGTGGTGGTCATTTCCCGGGCTCCGCTTGGAGACTGCCCAGCATCGACGTCACTTCCGCGTTGTTGCCAGCGAACACTGCGTCATCGGCTGCCCGCACCTCGATCGAAACGCCCTTGTCGTCGAAAAGCACGAAGGCGGCGACGAGGCCGTTGCCCTCGTCGCTCGTGAACGCCTGGATCACGGCGTCGGCGACGTTGCCGCGGGGGCCTCGTTCCTCGAACGACGGTAGCAAAGCCGTTCCGCTGCGGTTGGCCACCAGCCGGTCCATGAGCCCGTTCACGTCTCCGGTGAAGGTGCCCACCTCGACGCGAATCGAGATTCTGCTCTTCGTCACCGAGACCTTGGAGGACGAGATTTCAGGAAGTGTCCCCTTCTCGTGCGTCCGGACGCCGTCGAGGACCTGCCAGCCGGTCGGGGGCGCGATGCTGATCCCGTCGCCGAGGGTGAACCTCTCGCCTGGCCGCACCACGTCCGTCATCGGCACGGCCTCGTCGAGCTGAGGCAGCGCCCACCCGAACAGCGCGCCGGCCGCCAGCACCACCAGTCCCGGCAGCAGGCCGCGTCTGTCGAAACCGCGCCGCCGTTCGCTGACATCAACCATCTGTTCCTGCAACTCCTGACTGAAAACCGGACTGATCGCACAGAGCAAAGCACGTGACCAGCGACAGAACGGGGACTCCAGGGCGTGCGCCGCGGAAAAGGTGATATCGATTTGGTGATAACACCGGAGTCGATTGTCAACTCCAGCTCAATTGAAGCTGTCGGCTCCCTAAGTGTTCGAAATCTGCGGAAAGAATCGTGAACTCCGTGCGTCCAACAAGGCATTCAACGAACTCGCGTTCGTCCTCCTGGGCGGACGCCGGACCGGAGGACTGTTGTGGACCCGCAGGTGTGGATCGAGGACTACGAGGGGCGACTCGCTGAGCTCAAGGCGAAGTCGGACGGCCTCAACGAGCGCTACGAGGCGATGCGCGGCCGGGTGACCAGCGAGGACGGTCGAGTGACCGTCGAGGTCGGCCCGAACGGCGGGCTGCTGGCCGTCGAACTCGGCAGGCGCGCCTACGAGCTCGCGCCGGACGCGCTCGGCGCGTTGATCGTGCGTACAGCCGGGCACGCCCAGCGGCAGACGGCGAGCCGGCTTCTCGAAGTCTTCCAGGAACTGGGCGCTGACACCGAAGCAATGCGATTCGTCCAGGACTCGATCCCGGCGGACGGCGAGAACTCGCGGGAGAACGCACGATGACGGCCGCTCAGTTCGACGGGTTCAACGCCCCTTTCATCGACGTCAACTCCGAGAACGCCTACAAGGGTTCGCTGTTCGTCGAAGCCTTCGCCGGACTGGTCGACTCCATCAGCGTGGGCGCGGAGACGGAAACGGAGAAGGCACTCGACATCACGTTCAACGCAATCGGTGCCGCGTCCTCGATCGCGATGGTCGCGGCCGACCCGCTGGGCGCGGCACTGGGTGCGGGCATCGGCTGGCTGATCGAGCACATTTCGTTCATCCGCGAAGGACTCGACCAGCTCATGGGCGACCCGGAGGCGATCAACGCGAACGTCGAGGCGACCCAGAGCCAAGCGGTGTCGATCCGGGCACTCGTTGACGAACACCGCCAGGAGGTCGTCGGGTTCGGCGGCTGGACGGGCGCGGCGTTCGACCGGTTCCAGGCGAGCATGACCGAGCTCGCGCGCGAGCTCGAAGCCCTGGCCGGAGCGGTGGAGACCAAGGCGAAGATCGTCTCGATCTGCGGCCTGCTGGTCAGCCTGTTGCGCGACATCGTCCGCGACATGATCGCCCAGTTCCTGGGCTCGTTGCTCGCGGGCGCGCTGATCGCGGCGGCTTCGGCGGCGATCACGTTCGGCGCGTCGATCGCCGGTTTCGTCGGGTACGCGGTGGGCAAGGGCATCGCGCTCGCGGTGAACATCGTCTCGCGGATCTCGCGGCTGGTGGCTGCGATCGGCAGGCAGCTCGGGCGGATCCGCAACCTCGACGACGTGATCAAGAAGCTCGGCAAGAACTGGGACCGGTTCGAGAACGTGGCCGACGTCGCCGAAGTCGCCTGGGAGGGCTACAAGGCCGTGGACCGCGTCGATCGAGCCGTGAACACGGGTGTCGCCGAGGCGGCCTCCGGCTACGCGGCGAACAAGCAGTGACCAAGTCAGGAGGACGGATCGATGGTCCGCGTTAGACCGAACACCAGCCCGGCGCCTTCCGCGGCCGCGGTGAGCATGGATCCGGCGCAGATGGAGAAGCTGCAGCAGGTCAGCGGCAACTACCAGACGAGGATGGGTGACGTCACGGATGGCCTGCGCCGCTTGGCCTTGCCTCCCAACGCGTTGGGGCCCATCGGTCTGGCCGCGGTGCCCGCGTTGAACAGCTCCACGTCCAACTCGGCGACTGAGGCGGACAGGGCTGCCGCGACGTTCGGCAACGTGCGGGACGGTGTGCGTGCGACGCTCCAGACCCAGCAGAACGTGGACGCCGCCGCACGCGACCGCCTCACCGCCATCGCCGCGGGCGTGGAGCAGGGGCTGCCCGCCCGCGCGTCGGCAGGGGACGCGCAGCGCGTCGCCACGCCGTCAGCGGTGCCGGGGGAGACGTCGGGTTCAGCAGGGCAACGCCTGGCCGGACAGTCCACTGTGGAAGGTCAGGGCACGCGCCCGGTGGCGGCGGACCCAGTCGGTCGCGGCGCACCTCTGGCCGGCCCAGCCGCGGCAGGAGCGGGCCTGCTCCCCGCTCCGGCGACAGGCATGCCCGGTGGCGGTTCCGCCGCACCGGGAACAGGAAGTGCTCCCGGTGGCGCGGGTGGCGGCGCGGGACCTGTCTCCGCACCGGGAACGGCTGCGGGGATCCTGCCGCCCGAGGCGCGCACGGCCCTCGCCGCGGCGCCTGCGGGCCTGCCGAGGATGACGGACGCGGTCGTGCCGCCGGGCATGTCACCCGTCCCGCCGGTCATGCCACCGGCCGGGCAGCAAGGGGGAGAGGACCGGACCAACCGGTATGCCCAGCCGCGGACCGCCGCGGTGCTGGTGGTGGACGATGGTCCGGACGGCACGATCAGGTCCAGGGATGGCGACGACGCGGCCACGACGGCCGCCGCGGCGCGGCCGTTCGTGGCGCGGCTCGACCCGGAGCGGGGCGCGGTGACGTTCGGACGGCCCGGCCCCGACCCGGATCCGGCCCCTCGCCGCGATGATCGCCAGTCCCTGGTCCCGTCCGTCCGGCTCCCCGACTTCCTCAACGACAGCAAGGCACTCGGGTCGGTGGCGGCGGTCGGTTCTACCGGCACTGGCAAAGTCGTGGAGGCGCTGTCACAGCTGTTGCCGCAGCGCGACGGCGTGCGGCCGAAGGGCCTCGACCGAGTGCGGACGACGCTCGACGGCGACTTCGAGTCGTTCCTGGGTGAAGGCAGGCGGTTCCCGGTCAAGGTCGGCCGGGAACGGTTCGAGGCGACGATCCGCGCCGAGCTGCGGCCCGTGCTCGACAGCACGACCACGAAACCGGGAACTCTCACGAAGGTCGACCTGCTGACCAACGGGACGAGGGGCAGTTCGGAGACCACCGCGCACCCGGCTGCGGGGTCGCTCGGCATCGTCCTGGCTCCATCGGTGCCCGGCGCCGGCCCGTACGGAAGCGTGTCGATGAGCGCACCGCTCGCCAAGGCCACCACCACCTCGCGCATCACCTCGGCCGCGTCGGACATGCGGTCGGTTCGCTCTGGCATCGACTCGGTCATCGCCACGTTGCCCGTCGTCTACGAGGTGGCGCTGACCGACACCCGAGGTGGAGCGAGTTCGTGGACCGTGATGTCCGATGTGGACGGTCGGGTGGACGTCACGGTGCAGATCCCCGGTGAGCTGATGTCGGTGGACCGGCCGGCGGCCGGGCCGGGAACGACCACGCCGGGGTGGGGCGAGCGGCTCGAACACCCGGTACCGGAGGCGGTCACGGACCTCGACACCGAGAAGGCGTTCGCTGACGTCGCCGCACGACTGCACCCGTCGATCACCGCGATCGGCGCCCCCGGCCGGGACGCGCTGCGCGACTTCCTCGCCCCGACGACGATTCGGGACAACCTCGGCACGATGCTGCACGGCTGGGTCACGTCGCCCGATCTCGCCGCGGCGACCGGGGTGCTGCCCAAGGTCAAACCGGGCGAGCTCAAGGCCGCGGTCCGGGCAGGCGATCTCAAGGCCGCCGTCAAGGCGGTCAGCGACAAGGGGGCGGTCGTGCAGATGCGCGCGCGGCTGGGCACGGCGGAACTGCTGGGCGTGCACAGCTATCAGCTCCGCTTGCAGGAGAGCACGAGCACGAACCTGAGTCAGACGGCCACGACCAGAGCCGGGGTGAACGTCGGCGGCGCGGTCGGGTTCGCGGTGCGCGCCAACCCGGCGGGCGTCACGCCGCTGGTGGACGTGGCGCTGCCCACGACGGCGACGGGATCGATCGCTCTCACCGGATCGGTGTCGTGGAGGACGGAGGAGAGTTCGGAGAGCGGCACGAACGCGAGTGCCATGGCCGGAGTGCAGTCGAGCGGTCCCACCGGTCTGTACAAGGTGTCGGCGACGCTGGACATCCGCACACCCAACGGTGCCAACGTGATGGTGCCTGCGACAGCGTATCTGCGTGTCGCACTGCCGGAAGCGGCGGCCCAGGGACTGCCGGTACCGGATGGCACCACGCCGTCGATCGCCAAACCGACCGAGGACGGCCCCCGGTTCGAACCGCCCTACCTCGCGTCTTCGCTCGCGGCGGGCCACGTCAAGGTCGGCGAGTTCGTCGCGGCCAACCAAGTTCAGGCGCACGTCGAGTCGATTCTGCGAGGGCTCAAGGACTTCGACGGCTACCTGCCTACCTGGAACGACCCGAGGGCGAACGCGCGGCTCGGCGACGGGGCCTCAGCCGCCCTCGAGAGATCGGCGAACCAGCGCAAACTGGACGCGGAGCTGTCACCGGTTGCGTTGCGGGCACGGCTCGACAGCCTGCTCGGCCCCGGGGTGCACGTCCGGCTGCGGCGAGACGGCATGGTCCGCAACGACTTCGTCGACGTGGTCGTGAAAGCCAGACTTGGTGCGGGCACCCACGTCGGCCAGGCCGACGGCCGCCGGATCCGCGGTTCGACGAACACGGGTCCGCGGCTGGACAGCGGCACCACCCGGCAGAGCGAGTGGTCGATCGGCGTCGAGGGAAGGGTCAGGGCTCCCGGCGCTCCGGGGGCCGCCTTCCCGCTGAGCGCGGCCGTTCGCGGTGGTCAGTCCACCTCGGACAGGGTCGCGGCGGGTCCAGGCGCCGCGCGGATCAGCATGAACACCGGCACCGCGAACGCGCAGGTGTTCCGTCACCCCGTCGAGTTGAACGTCGAGGTGACGCGGTTCAGCAGGCTCAGCCCTTGGGTGCACCGCACGTCTCCTGGTTCACCGCTGCGGTCGGTTCCCGAACCGGAGGTGGTGGCGAAGACTGGCGTGGGCGGGTTGCGCCCGATCACCGGAGAAGTGTCGTTGTGGGTCACTGACAGCTCCGCGATGAAGAACGATCCGGCGCCGTTCGCGCCCGGCGTTCCGCAGATCGTGCCGTCCGCGCGCACGTCGATTCGTGAGCTGCTCGGCGCCGCTCGCCTGCCCGCGCCGGAGCTGTTGCACGTGGAAGCGGTGGTCAACGCCCACGTCGTGAAGGAAGCGGCGATCGGCGCGCTGACCGAGGCCGCGAGGGGTGACCGGGTGTTGGCGCTGCCGGGTTCGGACACGCGCGAACGGCTGGACCGGATGTTCAGCCCGGAGTTCCTGCGCGGCAACCTCGTGAGGCTGCTGGAGACCGGTGTGAGGGAAGGCGGCCTGAGCTACGAGCGCCGCATGGCGAACCGTATCGGGGACGTCGGTGTGTCCGCCGAGCTGAAGAACCCCGTGCTGGTGTCCATTTCGGATGAAGCCGGAACCGAGAACCAGCTGAACGGCAGTTCGCGCGCGTCGGGCTCGGCGACGCGGACGCGGACGTTCGCCGACGTGTCGGCCGGGGTTGGCCTGGCGGCGACCCTGCCGCACACGGCGAACGCGGGAACGCTGGGTGCTGCCGCTGCCGTGCGGCACACCAGATCCAGCACCCGCACGACGACCGAGGAGGTGGCCGGCACGATCGGGCGCAACAGCCTGGTCGCCGTCGGTCTCGCCCGGTCCGCCCTGGTGCGCATGGACGCGGAGTTCACCGTCGTCGCGGAGAGCAGGACCACCAGCGCCGTGCGCGACGGCGAACCTGGTGCGGCCGCGGCGAAGGCGATCTTGCCCGGTTCCGTGTTCGTGCGGGTGAACGAGGACGTGGCCCGCGATCTAGGGATGCTGCCCTCGACCCCGCGGCGCGTCCTGCCGGACCACGGCCGGATGGCGCCACCCGGCACGCTCGGGCCCGGCAGGTCGGGAACTCTCGGTCTCGGCCTGGTCGAGGTGCTTCCCGACGTGTCGGAACTGCTTCCCGAACTGCGCGCGGGCCTGGGCAGGCTCGGGGAGCGGCTGCTGCCGGAGTCGACCCTGGACGACGCGATGAACAACCTCCAGCGGCTCACCGATCTCACGAGCCCGACCACGGTCAAGGCGACCATCGACGGCGCGCTCGACGGCGGCGTGCCACTCCTGCTGCACAAGCCGGGTGTGCTGTTCGGCAAGGACGTCTACCAGGTGACGCTCCGAGCCAGGATCGGCGAGGCGAAGTTCGACTCCGTCGTCAACGACGGGATCGAGGTGGAGCACGTCGTCACCCGCCAGTCGGTCAGCGCCGTCACCACGGCGAACCGAAGCGCGACCACGGTCACCGGCCGGGTGCCCGGCTCCGCCGACGTCCGGAACATCGACGGCCACAGCACCTCCGCGACCTCCGGAGGCGCAGTCCAGAACAGCGTCGGTGCCGCGCGCACGACGGACTCCGCCGTCTCCCGGACGACGACGGACCTGCATCTGCGCGGCGCGACCGGGCCCGCGGTCCGCTACCGCGTGCCGATCGAGTTCGAGCTGGTGGTGGAGAAGGGGAACGAGGTGCTCGGCACGTCGTCGACGGGGCCAGGGCACGAGATGGTCGTGCGGCTGCACGGCGACAACCAGAGGATCGCCGACGGCGCCGCGCATTGGCGGGAACCCGCGAACACGGCGGTGAGGACACCCGAGCACGCCGAGGAGGTCGCCCTGCTGACGTGGTGGCAGAGCACTGCCACCCCACCGACGACAGCCTCGGTCGAAGCTCTGGTGGGCGCGGCGGACCTGCGTGCCGCAGCGATCCGCGCGCTGACCGAGGCAGGGGCGTCGGACGGCCTCACCGCTCCGGGGACAGGGGCCCGCAACGCGTTGCTGGCGGCGCTGAGCTCGGAGGTGCTCCAGGCGGCGTTGCCGTCGATGACGTCACGCGAGCTGGTGGTGCCCGGTCTGCACAACGCGTCGCTGGTCAAGAAGGAATCGGCGGCGGTGTCGGTGCACGCCAGGCTGGTGGACCCGAGGCTGGCCGCGCTGAGTGACAGCGTCCTGCTGGAACACCAGCAGTCGTACGCGACTGCGAGAACGTCCGGAACGCAGTTGACGCACACCGGTGAACATGGCGCGGACCTCGCGTCCTTCGAAGGACGCCCGGAGATCACAGCCGCCGAGGACCTCACCTGGCGGCCGTTCTCCGACGCCGCGGCCGGCCGCTCGGACAGATCGGGCGCGCAGAAGACGAACAACCCGAAGCCCCAGGGGCGCACCGCACTCGTGGAGTTCGGGGTCGAGTACCGGGTGGTCGCGAAGGTCGGCGATCGCACCGGGGTCGTGGACCTGGCGGCACCGGAGTCGGCACGGCTGCGCATGCCCGCACCGGACGCGGCCCCGTTGCTCGGCGGGCCGATCGACGAGCTGGACGAGGTGCAGTCGGCGGTCCGCGACCACGCGAAGTCCTGGCGGGAGGCCGAAGCGGCGGTCGAATCCGCCCGGCACCGCGCCCAGAACGCGATCAACGAGCGGGCCTCGTGGGAGGCACAGTTGACCGATGCGCGTGCCGCCGTCGAGACGGCGGAGGCCGAACGCGGTTTCGCCGCGGAAGAGCGGCAACGGTCCGTCGCCGTCGCCGAGAAGCTGAGTGCTGGCCTCAGCGTGGCGACCGCCCAGCGCAACACACTCGCGATGGTGGCACGGCAGGTGGAACAACGGCCGGACGACGGAACCGGCCACGCCGCAAGGGTTCACGCCAAGCTGGCCGGCGCGAACGCGGACATCGCGGTCCTGTCGCGAGAGCTGGACGCCGCCGGCGTGGAGGTGGACGGCGCGAACCGGGCGCTGGGAGCCGCGGAGGACCGGCGCCGGGTGGCGGTCGCGCGGTACGCGTCGCTGAGGTCGCGCACCGAGTTCGACGACGCGGTCGCACGCGGCACCGCCGACCTCGCCGGACGACAACGCGAAGCCGATGCCCGGCAGGCGGACTGGTGGAGGGCGAAGGCCGCGGTTGACCGTTCGATCGACGAGTTCAACGATCGCCGGTCGCGGTCGGCCCCCGACCACTCCGCCACATTGCCCATGACCGGGGCGGCGGGATGGCGCGCGGTCCTGTGAGGTCGTGCCGCGCTCGCTCCGTGCGAGCGGGCGCGGCAGCCGAAATGTCCATGCCCTCCAGGAGGAACGACTATTCATGATCGCCGGAATGCTCCATAGCCTCCATCAGGTGATCAGCTTCCCCGACCTTCCCGGCCGGCCGGGCGGAGCCGGTCCTGACACCGCGGTCGCCTGGCGAGGCACCCTCACCCTGGACACCCCGCTACCGCGGCGAGCTTCACGGTTCGGCGGTGGCCAGGATCGCGGTGCGCATTCCGGCACCGCGCCGGCGTTGTGGGAAGCCGTGCACCTGGAGAACGGGCAGGTGCACGCCGTCGTGCTGCCCGGCGCCGGCGGACGCGTCCTGCTCGCCAGAGACCTGAAGACCGGCCTGGACTTCCTGCCGCCCGCCGGTCTTTCGGGGACGGACCCTCTCGCCGACAGCGAGATCCAGCACGAGATGAGCGGGGCGGTCACGGTCTGGTGTTCCCGGCACGACAGGAGCACCGGCCTCAAACGCATGCACGGCTGGCGATTGCGGCCCGGCTCACGAGTGCTCGAACTGCTCGTGCGGGTGTACAACCGCACCGAGCGGGCGCATCCGCTGGTGTGGGACGACTCCGAGGTCACCGGTGACCACCCGGCGGCGCTCGGAGAGGAGTCGTGCGTCCACGGGCGAGAGGACCACCCCGCCAGAACGGGCACGACCGTCTATCCCGGCGAGACGGTGGCGTTCCTGTCGTGGTGGTTCTGCGCGGCGGACGGTCAACGTCGTGATGCCGAACCGCTTGCCCAGCAACGGACCGAGCCGCCGTCGATCCTGGACGACGCGCGCGCCGCCTACGACCGCGGCGAGTGGCGCATGGCGTTGGAACTGCTCACACGCACACCTGACATCGAGGCCTGCTACTACCTCGGTCTGGTGTGGGAGCGCCTCGGCCGGCCGGACAAGGCGCTGGACCCCTATCGAGCCGCGTTGCGCCAAGGCCCCTGGTCGGCCGCCGCCCGCTACCGCCTGGCCTGCCACGAGGCGAGATCCGGCCATCGCGCGTTCGCGTTGTCGCACGTGGACATGGTGCTGGAGGAGAACCCCTCTCATCTGGAAGCCCGTGCCCTGAAAGCGATCCTGCTGCGCCGCGCCAAGGCGAACGGCGACGCCGACCTGGAACTCGCCGTGGCGATGCACCTCGACCCGATGCATTGGTGGGTCCGGCACCTCGCCGGTCTGCCCCTCGACACGACCCCGGCCACCTGCCTCGAGGTCGCGCTGCACTACGCCGACGTCGGGGAGTGGGACTCGGCGGCGGAGGTGTTCGAGACCGCGGCCGAGAGGGATGCGCACCGTGGTCCAGGCCTGCCGTCCGAGGCTTACCTGGCGTACCGGCACCTCGCGTCGATGCATGAGCGGCTGGGCAGGTGGCGCGCGGCTGACCAGGCACTCGTCGCGGCAGAACAGGCCGATGTGGACGACGCGTTCCCGGTGCGCCTGGACGATCTGCCGGTGCTGGAACGGGAGGTCGAGGCCAACGTGCGCGTGGTCAGGCTGCGCGGTCAGTGGTACTCGGCGCACGGCAGGATCGCGGACGCGATCGCGACGTGGACGTCGGCGTTGGTGCTGGATCCGGATGACCCGGTGATCTGGCGCAACCTCGGGATGAGCAAGTGCCCCTCGGATGCCCGTGTCTGCTACGACCACGCGCTGCGGCTGGCAGGAGGTGACCTGCGGCTGGTGTGGGAGAGCGACCGGGTGAACGCCAGGCTCGGCGTCGAGCCCAAGGCCCGGCTGGCCGCGCTGCTGACGCACGACCTGCGTCGTTCCCACGAACTCACGCTCGTGGTGGCGGACCTGCTGCTCACCACCGGTCAGGTGAGGGACGCGTCAGCGCTGTTGCAGTCGCAGGAGTTCGGTTCACCTCAGCGAGCGGTTCTGCGCGTGTGGCTCAGGGCTTGCCTGTTGCGTGTCGACGCGGGCGACGAGCGCGCGTTCCTCGACGCCCTCGCCCCGCCGTGGCCGGAACGCGCCTCGGCCAGGGACCTGGTCGCGGTGCACCTCGCGTACGGAGACCTTGTGGCACGCGACGATCCTGTGGCGGCGCAAGGGGTGTGGGAACGCGCGGTCGCCGACACGAGTGTTTTCGCCGAATGTTCGGAGGAGACGTTCGCGTTGGTGCTGGTGCTGCGCAGACTGGGCAGGGACGACGAGGCGCGTGTGGAACGCGACCGGTTGCGGAGGTTGCGCGACGACCTGGTCGCGGAGCCGGTGGCCGAGGTTTTTCCACCGGTGGCGTACGAAGAGAGCCCGGTGGTGCTGCGGGACCGGCGCGTGTCGTTCCTGAGCGCCCAGTTGGACCTTCTCAACGGGGACCTGGCCGCCGCGCGGGACGGGCTCAGCGGAGTGTTGCGCGCTGATCCTGGCCACGCGCTCGCGCGCGACCTCCTGGGCAGGATCGCTGACGAGATCAGGCGGGATCCGTGATCACCGTCGGCTCGGCGAGGCGGTCGAGCACGTGGGGTGGTGTCATCTGCGCGTGGTCGGCGAGCACGTCGACGAACGCTCTCGTTACCGGGTCGGGCCTGCCCCTCGTGTACGCGGTGAGCGCGCGCAGCACCCTGGGTTCCGGCCGGAAGAGGTGTCCGTCGCACTGCGGTGCGAGGACGTTCGCCGGGACCAGGCCGAGCCCGAGACCGGCTGCCGCCAGTCGCGCGGCGGTGGGGCCCTGTTCGGTGCGCACGGCCACGCGCGGTTCGAAGCCGGCCGCCAGGCAGGCGCGGTCGAGCACCGTGGACAGCCCTGACTCCGGGGTGAAATGTACCCAGTCCCGCGAGGCGAGGCTCGCCATCGGCACCTGGCGCACGGGCAGTTCGGTGAGCGGGTCGCCCGGTGGCACCACGAGCACGAACTCCTCCGTGCCGATGTCGCGCACCGGGCCGTCCCAGTCCGCGGGGGCCGGACCGATCGCGACGTCCGCCAGCCCCTCGCGCATGGCCGCCGCCATGTCGTCGGTGTGCCGGAACTCGACCAGCTTGACCTTCATGCCGGGCCGCTCCCGGCGCCAGACGCGCAGGGCGTCCGGCAGCACGCCGAGGCTGACCGAGTACAGCGCGGCCACGTGCAGTTCGCCCTGCTCGGCACCGGAGGCGCTGCGGGCCGCGTCACGGGCGCGAGCGGCCTCTGCCAGCGCGGCGCGCGCGTGGGGCAGCATCGCGCGACCGGCGGGCGTGGGGCGAGCGTGCCGGGGGAGGCGTTCCACCAGCGGGCCGCCAGCCGCCTTCTCCAGTGCCTGGAACTGCCGGGACAACCCGGGCTGGCTCACGTGCAGGCGTTCGGCTGCGCGGGTGAACGACTCTTCCTCGACGATCGCCACGAAGTACTCCAGCTGCCGCAGGCTGATCGTCATGCACTCAGGTTATCAATTCCAGAATTTACTGTCCTTGGACATATAGAGCCTGGTGAAACAGCATTGGTACATGGTCGATGCGAGGTTGTCCGGACACCGGGTGGTGATTGTCGGTGGCAGTGGCCGGCTCGGCCGGCCCGTCGCGCTGGCGGCGTCGGCACTCGGCGCCGACCTGCTGCTCGCCGGGCGGGACGTCCGGCGGCTGGAGTGGACGGCGGCCGAGATCGACGGCCGCGTCGAGGTGCGTCACGTCGACCCGGCCGACGACGCCTCGACGGAGTCGTTCGCGCGGCAGGCAGGCGCGGCGGACCACCTGGTCTCGGTGGCGACGGAGTGGGGCTACGGCCCTGAGGGTTTCGAGTGGGCACCGGCGCCGGTCACGGAGATCGGTGGAGTGGTCCTGCTCGCCTGGCACCTGGACGTCCGGGGCTCGCTCACCGTCGTTCCCGGCCCGGAAAGCGTTGTCTCCCGCCTGGTGTGCGCGTTGGCGTCCGCGGCGGCACCGGTCCGGGTCAACGTCGTCTCGCCTGGCGCCGCACGCGATGTGGTGCCCGCTGTGCTCGACCTGTTCACGTCGACGACCACGGCCGCCGTGGTCTCAGCATGAGAAGGAATCACGTGATGTCGCACATCTCCCTGTCCTCGGCGGAAAACGCGATCGAGGCAGGCAAGAAGAAGGCCGCCGAACTCGGCGGTGCCTACACCATCAGCGTCGTGGACGCGGGCGGCCTCCTGATCGCCGCCTCCCGTCTCGACGGAGCACCGCTCGCCGCGGTCGAGACGAGCCGGACGAAGGCCCGCACATCGGCGTTGTTCTCCGCGCCGACCAAGGACCTGGTCGGCGCGGTGCAGCCGGGCGCCCCGCTCTACGGCGTCGCGAACGCCGTCGTGGAGCCGCTGGCGTTCATCCCGGGCGGCGTGCCGGTGATCGGCGAGGACGGCAGGATCATCGGTGCGATCGGCGTCGGGGGCGGCGCTCCCGACCAGGACCACGAGATCGCGGTTGCCGCGCGATCCGCGTTGCACTGAACCAGACGAACCGGAAGAGAGCTCTGACATGTTCTACGAGATCCGCCGCTACCAGACCAAACCCGGCCGCCGCGACGAATGGGTGGAGTACATGGAAGGTGTGGTCCTGCCGTACCAGACCTCCCTCGGCATGGACGTGCTCGCGTCCTTTGTGGATGAAGAGGATCCCGATGGTTACGTCTGGATCCGCAGATTCGCCGACGAGGACGATCGGGAGAAGCTGTACCGGGCGGTGTACGAGAACGCGCGCTGGCAGGACGAGATCGGACCTGTGGTGTACGAGCTGCTCGAGATGGACAAGATCTCCGTCACCAGAGCCGTCCCGACATCGTCCTCCTGGCCGCTCTGAATCGTGGTCGCGGGCGGCATGAAGATCATGTGCCGGCTCCTCGGCCTGATGACGCTCGTCCTCGTGACCGCGGTGGTCGTGGTGTGGCGATTCCTGCTCGTGGACGTGGACGACCGGGTGAACCGCGCCCTGGAACAGGAGACCGGCGAGTTCATCGCCTACGCCGAGAACCACACGGGTGACGCCGGTGCTGTCGCCGAGGGCCACCTGCGCCTGCAGTCCCCCGACGAGCACGAGCTCCACCTCGCCGTGCTGCCCGGTCGCGTGCTCGTCCAGCGTTCCGGGGTGACCTACGCACTGGAGAACGACCGTGCGGCGCTCGACGGGATCACGTCCTCCGCGGCGTCGTGGGGTGTCGTGGCCACACCGGCCGGTCCGTTCCGCTGGGCGAAGGTGCGCACGACGGCTCCGGCGCAGATGTGGTTCGTCACCGGCTACTTCGAGGACGGGGTGCACGCCCAGGTGCACTCGACAGTGCGCGTGCTGGTGCTGGTGTCACTGGCAGGGCTGCTCATCGCCTGGTTCGCGGCCGGGGGATCCTGGCGCCGGTCAGGGGGTGTCGGGAAAAGCTTGGGTGCCAACGACTTTCGCTGCACCTCATCGGCGGACGCGATGGAGCATTGGAATTGTTGTGCGAAGCCGACGACAGCGCACGATCAACATCGTCCGGCCGGACAGCGCCTGACTCCGCACAACACTGGAGAATCCTGTGAAGAAACACCTTGTCGCAGCGGGACTCGCGCTGGCCGCGATGGCAGTACCCGCACCGGCGGCGGTGGCTGCTGACAACGTCACCCTGTACTACGACTCCAGCACCCTGACTCGCGACTTCCGCGACGCGGTCGCGCTGGCCGCGTACCAGATCAACATCGCCAACGCCGCGACCGGTGTGGAGCTGCAGAACGTTCACGGGACGCAGACTCCGCCCGCGACGTCTGCCGCGATCCGGTTCGTGGTCGTGGACGGGCCGTTGGACGAAACGGCGGTGGGACCGGTGCAACCTGGTCAGACCGTGGTCACGGTACGACTCGGTCGTGCCCCTGTGGTCGCGGGCCGCAGGCCCGTGCTGGTGGCGACGCACGCGTTCGGCCGCGCTCTGGGGCTCCCCGAGGACGAGTCCGGCCAGTGCAAGTCCATGATGTCCGCGATCCACTCCGGTCCCACCTGCGGCCGCACGACCTTGAACAGCAGCGAGGTGAGCGCGGTCGCCGCGCACTACCGCCGTTGAGATCGACGTGCTGTTGGTTGCCGGGGAGAGCCTCCCCGGCAACCAACACCAGGTCAGCGGTAGTTGTTGTCGATCAGATCTACCTCGCTCCGCTCCCAGCGGAACTTCTTGCACTGCGGACCGGCAGACGGACCGGACATGATCCGATCGCACCTACCGTCGGAGGTGGGGGCGAGTCCCCAGACACGTCCGTACTCCCGAGCCACGACCCGCCTGTCGTAGTGGCCCTGACCGACCGCGGCGCGACTCAGGGGGATCACCGCGGTCGGGCTGTCCGGCCGGATCGGGCCGATCGATCCGGCTGCCGGCATCGAGTCCGAGGCGACGAACCGCACGACCACGCGACCGGGGTTGCGCGACTTGCGGACGTCGTCCAGCCGGACGTGCTTCGCGTAGCCCGACCACCAGTAGTCGTTGTCGGCCAGCGCGGCCCCGAACTCCTGAGCCTGGCTCGCGTCGTAGAAGAGGACCACCGGCCCCGCTGCGGCCGCCGAGGTCGACGTTGCCACGGTCAGGAACACCGCTGCACAGGCGATCGCCCGCTTGATCATGAACACACTCCTGGGTGGTCTCGAAACCTGCTGTGGGTCGTTGACGGGAAGCAGGCCAGAGCTACAGGCTGACCGGCCTGCTTCCCGAGGAGGCGTTGCCGAGGAGCCGCCGCGACGGCAACGCCGGGTATCGGAGGGCTACTCCGGCTTGCGCAGCACCACGGTGTCGGTGTCCAGGTGGACGTCGAGCCCGCCGTGCTCGCGCATCAGACCCACGACGCGGTCGAGCCGGATCTCGTTGAGCGAGTCGGGCCAGCGGCCGAGGTGCATCAGGTCGGCGACGGTGTGGTCGACCCTGGTGCGGCGCATCACAGCCTCCTGCACCAGCGAGCGGTCCTTCGTGGCTGCTATCTGTCCTCTTTGGACCGCGCGCTGGAAGGCCCTGGCGGTGCGGGGGTTGGCGGTGACGAACTTGCGGTTCGCGGCCCAGCCGGCCACCGCGATGTCCCTGGTGGGGCCCGATGCCGCGTCGGCCAGGGCGATCGTGCCGTTCTTGAGCTGGCTGTCGGTGATGTAAGGCTCGGCCATCAACGCCGCGTCCACCGCGCCCTTGGACAGTGCGTCGTGCATCTGCGGGAACGGCATCGTCACGAACTTGACCGTGGCCGGCCGGACTCCCGCCGCGCGCAGGGTGGAGCTGGCGATCAGCGTCGTGATCGAGTCGAGCGCGTTCACCGCGAGCTTGCGGCCCTCCATGTCGCCGATCCCGCGCACGCGGGAGCCCGGCTTGCCCATGATCATGAACACGTTCGGCTGCGCCTGGTAGCAGTCGGCCACGACGCAGAGGTCGAGCTTCTGGGCGAGATGCGCGGTGAACCAGGAGACGTAGCTGCCGACCGCGAACTGCAGCTTCCCGCTCTCGAGGTCGGGGACCGCGTCGGCGCCGGTGGTGAGTTCCCGCACCTGGATTCTCAGCCCTTCCGCCGCGAAGTACCCGCGTTGCTCCGCGATGTCGAGGCCGACGACGTCGACGATCGGAAGCGCGCCGACGTGGATCTCCTCGAGCTCCGGCCGCTCGACCCGGTCCTCACCGCGGGCACAGCCGACGGAGAGGGAAGCGGCGGCGAGCGTGAACAACGAGCGCCGGGTCATGAACGGTGACATCTTCTGGGGCTCCTCGTGATGTATCGCTGAGGAAGGACCCTAGGAGCGTTTGTGCCCGGTGGACATGGACGATCGTGGTGAACAGTTCGACTGGTACGTCCACTCAGGACGATCGTCGCCCCGGTGGGGGTGCTGTGCTCTCGCGGACGACCAGGTGGGTCGGCACCAGCGACCGTTCGGGATCGGCCGTGCGGTGTTCGATGAGCTTCAACGCGCGTTCGACGCAACGCCGTCCGACCTCGCCGAAGTCGTGGTGCACGGTGGTCAGCGGCGGGATGTACGCGCCCGAGTCGGGGACGTTGTCGAATCCGATCACGCTGACATCGCGCGGCACGGCCTTGCCCTGTTCGTGGAACGCGCGCAGCACTCCGAGGGCCATCTGGTCGTTGGCGGCGAACACCGCCGTGCAGGAACGTGTCCGAGCGAGCTTCACCCCCGCCAGGAAGCCCGACTCCGCGGACCAGTCGCCGGGCAGCGACCTCGGCACCCGCGCACCTGCCTCCCGCAGCGTTGCCTGCCAGGTCTCCGCGCGCTTGATCGCGGAGTACGAGTCCGCCGGTCCGGCGACGTGGTGAACCGTGCGGTGGCCGAGGTCGAGCAGATGCCGGACGGCGGCCTTGACGCCGTGAGCCTGATCGGTGTCGACGATGCTGTCGCGGTCGTGGTTGTCCGAGAACACCGACACGACGGGAATCCCGGCTGGCAGAACCAACGTGGTGGCGCCCAGTTGCTGCGCTTCCATGACCACGATCGCGGCGTCGATCGCGAGCTCGCCGGCCCTCGTGAACGCGCCGGCCACGTCGGCTCCGGAGGGAGCGGACACCATGGACAACGTGGTCGCGTAGCCGTGCTTCGCGGCGTGCTCGACGATGGCCTCGACCGTCCTGCTGCTGCCGACCGTGGACAGCTCCAGCAGAACGACGCCGAGAGTGCGGAACTCGCCGTACTTCAACGCGCGCGCGGCACCGTTGGGCCGGTATCCGAGCTGGGTCATCGCGTCGAGGACCTGTTCCCGCGTCCGGTCGACGACGCTCGGGTGCCCGTTGGACACCCGGGAGACGGTCTGGGACGAGACTCCGGCGAGTCTGGCCACGTCCGCCATCGAGACACGTCGTGTCTTTCCGTCGGACCTGCGCGCGGTCACTGAGCCCGGCTCCCATCTGGGGGTGGTCTGCCCCAGTCGAAGAGTCTAGGCCGTACCGGTCCTAGGTCCCATCGTGCCCGAGCGATGGGCCGTCGACGAAGAACGCGGTGGTGTCGGTCATCGCCTCGAGCTCCACCACCACCAGCTCGTTGTGTCCGCTCCGGAGCACCGGCCGCGGCACGTAGAGGGTGAACTGGGGCCCGCGCGACCAGTACCGGCCGAGGCAGAAGCCGTTGACCCAGGCCACGCCGCGCCCCCAGCCGTTCACGTCGAGGTGGAGGTCTGTGGGTTCGTCCAGCAGGAAAGTCGCGTGCAGCGCGACGGGCCCGGCGACGGGGCCCTGAACCGGGGACCCCGAAGGCCCGCACCAGTCGACCGGCGGCTGGTCCAGTGAGACGGCCTGCGCTTCCCAGCCACGCAGCATGACGCCGTTCACGGCCACGCCACCGATCACGCCCTTGGGCTCGCCGAGGCGGTGGCCACCGCTGACCCTGCCGTGGTCCTCGACCATCAAGGTCAGCCTCCCGATCGTGTGGGGCAGTCCGAGCGTCCGCTGGTTGAGCTCACGGGACAACGTGCCGACCGGCGCGCTGTCGAGGAACACCGACACGTGGTCGCGCACCTCGCTGACCGACAGGACGGATCGCCGGCTCTCCTCCCACAGGTTCGTGGACAGGAAAGCGAACCGCGGCGTGCCGTCGAGCTCGTCCAGGGCGGGCGCGCTGTGGTGGCGGGAACGCGTGGCGCGGACCCTGTCCGGTTCTTCCAGCAGCCGAACCGGGTCGCACAGTTGCGCGCTGAGGAACAGAGTCCGAGGCGCAGCCGGGAGAGGAGCGTCCGGCACCGCGCGATAGCGCGAGATCAGCTCGCGGAACGCGTAGTACGCGGTCGCCGGATGTCCCGCTTCGTCCAGTGCCGCGTCGCAGTCGTAGGAGGTGATCGCCGACCGGTAGCGGTCGTGGTCGGAGGCGCCGCCCATCAAGCCGAAGTTCGTGCCACCGTGGAACATCGAGATGTTCACCGACGCTCCGAAGGCGAGCATCGTCTCCAGCTCGGCCGCGGCACGGCTGACGGGGGTGACGTGACGACGGTCGCCCCAGTGATCGGCCCCGTGGAACCTGAACTCCGCGCACATGAGCGGCCCCGTCGGCTGATGTGCGCGCAGGAGCGTGAGGCACTCGAAGGCATCGGCGCCGAACGACGCGGTCCTGTGCAGCTCGGGCAGGCCGCCTGAGGCGAGCATCTCGTCCGTCGCGCGATCAGCGGTCGTCAGCGGGACGACGATGTTCGCCGCACGAGTGGCCGCAACCAGCGCGCGCAGGTACGTCGGGTCGGCGCCGAACGCGCCGTACTCGTTCTCCAGCTGGACGAGGATCACCGGGCCGTCTCGGTTGATCTGCAACGGTTCGATGACCGAGTACACCTGGCGCAGGTACTCACGTACCGCCGCGAGGAAACGAGGCTCGTTGCCACGAATACCGATCCCGTCTTCTCGCTGCAACCACGCCGGGAGCCCGCCGTTGTCCCAGTCCGCGCCTATGTACGGTCCGGGCCGGACGATCGCGTACAGGCCGGCGTCGTGCACGAGCCGCAGGAACTCGCCGAGGTCGAGGCCATCGGCGAAGTCGAACTCGTGTGGCGTCGGCGCATGCGCGTTCCACGGCACGCAGGTCTCGATCGTGTTGAGGCCCATCCCGCGGGCCTTGTCGATCCGGTCCGCCCACTGTCCGGGGTGGACGCGGAAGTAGTGCAGCGCACCGGAGACCACCTGGAACGGGTTTCCGTCCAGCAGGAAGTCGCTCTCCCCGATGGCGAATCTCCTCATTCGGGCATGTCCTTTCCGGACAGTGGTCTCCCGGACTGTTGGCGCGGACCGACGATGCCGGTGAGCACGCTCGCCGGAACCGAGAAGCTCAGTCCTCCGGCCTCGGCCGCGAGCAGTGTGGTCGTCGCCGCGATGGGGCGTCCGCTGCTTGAATGGAGCGTGTAGCGGCAGGTGAGCACGAGCGCGGAAGCGTTCATCCTGAGCACGTCCGTGTCGGTTCTGCTGGCGCGGCCGAGACCGACGTGGACCATCGCCACAACCGGGTCGACGCCCGCGCCTCGCAGCAGGTCGACCAGGTCGAGTCGATGGTCGGTGGCGGGGTCACGGCCCACCTGGTGCAACGCCTTGGTGACTCCGCGGGGCAGCCATTGGTGGTCGATGCGCACGACGGTGCCGATGGCGCCGCGGAGGTGGTGGATCCGGTGCAGGACGGTCGACTGCGCGGACACGGACAACCGCCTGGCGGTCTCGGGCGGTGCGGGTTCCCACTCGCAGTACACCTGGAGGGGGACGGGACCCTGGCCGGGGCGCGGCGAGTTCGTCTCGCCCGGGGACTTGCTCTCCCGGACGATCGTGCCGAAGCCCTGACGTCGTACGGCGACTCCCTGATCCACCAGTGCGCCGATGGCGGCGCGAGCGGTCTGACGGGCTACGCCGTAGTGGGTCATGAGGTCGTTCAGGGATGGCAGCGTGCTGCCGACCGGATGTTCGCCGCGGTCGATGGCTTCGATCAGATCGTCCGCTATTCGGCGGTACTTCCATGACATGAGTGTGCTCGGCAATGGGTCGGCGGCGGATGTTTGCGTAATCATTTGGGGCGAATGCACGCTAACCATCGGATGCCCTATGTGTCCAGGTGCTTACGCAGTGTCCGATTACGTGGATTTGAGGTCGGACGGCCGGGTCGTCCGGAAGGAACTGATCTGCACCAGTCACCGCAACGGCTTGGGCTCACTCACCGTCACCGTTAGGTTCCATTGCGTCGCAACTGGGGTAAGTCGGCTTCTCCCCGCCGGCTTCTCGCTGAAGGCAGCGTCGCGACGGTGGTGCCCGGCAGACGATGACCTGCCGGGCACTCCCAACTTCGCGCCAGGACGACAAGCCACTGTGGACGCGGATGGGGTGAACTGACTTGTCCAGCCGGGATTCCAGGAGGCGGGAGCATCGGCTGCCGCCTGTCTTCTGCGAGGCCATGCGGTCCGGGCACACGCCCTTGGCGGCGATGCTCGTCACCGCCGCCGGGTACTGGCCAGACGCCGCGGGGCAGAGCGGACGGGGGTCGGCGGGCTCGGCCGACGCGTTCGTGCTCGTGTGCATCGACGGCGAAGGTGAGGTGGTGGTCGGCGACCGGTGCCACGCGATCGGCCTGGGACAGGTGGTCGTCGTGCCGCCGGAGGTCGCCTACGAGCACCGAGCCGATCACGGGAACCCCTGGACGATCCTCTGGGTCCACCTCTCCGGTAACGGTGCGGCCGGGATGATGCGGCTGATCGCGCCGAGGTCGCGTGAACGGGTGCTGGTGGCACCTGACCCTGCGGCCGTGGTCGGTCCACTCGCGAGCGTTGTCGCGAAGCTCGACGCGGGCTGGGCGGTGGACGACCTGACGGCCGCGTCTGCCCGCGGTTGGCTGCTGCTCTCCAGGCTCTTCGAGATCGCGGAGGAGCACGCGGTCTACCCGGAGCCCGTCGGCCGCGTGGTCGGGTACCTCCAGGCCACCTTCATGCAGCCGCTGAGGCTGGACGTGCTTGCGAGGTTGGCGAAGGCGCCTGCGGATCTGCTCTCCAGGGACTTCCGCGCGGCGACCGGGCTCGACATCGCCGAGTACGTGACGGAGCTGAGGATGAGCTTGGCGAGAGACCTGTTGCTGAGCACCTCGCATCCGGTGGGGGTGATCGCGCATCGGACCGGTCACGCCGACGTCGGCTACTTCATCAGGAAGTTCCGCCTGACGCACGGGTGCGGACCGATCGAGTTCCGTCTGTGACGCCCTGTCCGCACGGAGGGAGTGGTCGCGAATGTCCGATGTGGACGAAATGGCGGAGGTGACGGCCGGACTGTTCAGAGCCTTTTTCCGCACGGACGCCGACGGCGTGTGGTTCGCGCCGGGCGGGGTGAACCTGATCGGCGGACTCCCTGGTGATGGGCTCGCCCTGCAGCTCGCCCTTCCCCGAGGCGTCAGGGTGGCGGCCCGGCTCAGGGACGACGAGGACCTGCGGATCGTGTCGTCGCAGCACTCGGGGATCGCGGAGATCGGTGCCGCGGATCTGGTCCCGGGCGACCGGGGCCGCTGGTACGCGTACGTGGCGGGCGTCGTGTGGGCGTTGCGACGCAACGGTCATCTGGTGGGAGGGTTCGACCTGCTGTTCCACGGGGACGTGCCCACAGGTGCGGGATTCGCGTCTTCCGGAGCACTGGCGTGCGCGACCGCGCTGGCCGTGGCCGAGCTGTCCCACCTGTCCGTGAGCCGTCTCGAGCTCATGAGTCTGGTTCGTGAAGCCGAAACCGGATTCGTCGGCGTGCCGGACGCGGCGCACCGCGCGGCGGCGTTCCTCGCGCGGCGGGACCACCTGCTGGTGCTCGACCCGGCGGACGCGGGCGTCGAGCACGTCGCGTTCACGCCCGCGTCGCTGGGGATGAGCGTGCTGGTGATCGACGCCAGGCTGCGGCCTTCGGTGACAGTCCGCCATCCGGGTGTGCCTTACGCCGTCATGGAGAACGAGCGCGTGGCCGAGGCGGTCGAGCTCGTGAAAGCAGGCCGGCTGCGCGCGATCGGTGGCCTGATGACCGCCTCGCACCTGTCACTTCGCTTCGACTGCGAGGTGGCTGTACCCGAGTTGGATCTCGCTTTGATCGCATTGCTCGGTGCCGGTGCCTTCGGTGCCCGCATGAACGGTGGCAGCGTCCTCGCCCTGATCGAGGAGGACCGCGCCGGCACATGCCTGGCCGCGGTGCGCGCCGGGTTCGAGAGGCACGGGTTCGCTGAGCCGGACGGCTGGACCACCGTCGCGTCGGAAGGCGCGCACCGGGTGCGCGGCTGAGATCGTCCTTTGCAGACCTTTGAAGGGGTTTTCCTTGCTCGAACAACTGGGATCGCGTGGTATGGGGGTCGCGGTCGGCGAGCACGCCGTGCGCGAGGCGCGCCGTCGTGAACCGACCGCGAGTTTTCTGGTCGTCGAGGCCGGTCACGTACCGGGCGACGGCGCACAGTGCTGGGAGCGACCGGCGGTCGCGGACGTGGTGGTCGTCGGGGTGTGCGTCACCGGTCGTGGCGTGCTGCGGGCCGGAGACATGCCTCTCGGGTTGCACTCCGGCACCGCGTTCGTGCTCCCTTCCGGTACGCCCCAGTCGTATCGCGGCGATCCGCGCGATCCCTGGTCGATCTGGTGGTTGCACGTGACCGGGAGGTTGACGGCGGCGCTGCTGTCGGTGGTGGTGCCGGAGGGAGGACCCAAAGTCGTCTCGATCGACGATCCCTACCGCACGGCGTGGACCATGCGCGACGTCCTGCGGACGCTGGAACAGGACGAGTCGCACCCGGCGCTGGTGGAGGCGTCGGCGTCGAGTTGGGAGCTGCTCTCCGGACTGGCGGGGCGTCCTGCTCGGGCGGGTGGCCGGGCAGGCCCCGGCGAGGTGGTCCGCGCCCACATCGACGCGCACCTCGATCGGCCGCTGAAGGTGACGGAGCTGGCTCGCATGGTCAACCTGTCCGAGTCGCGTTTCTCCGCGGTGTTCCGGATGACGACGGGCATGAGCGTGACCGCTTACGTGAAGCAGCAACGCATGCTGCGGGCGCGAGAGCTGCTCCGGACGAGTTCCCATCTGGTCACCGACATCGCCGCGCTGGTCGGGTACACCGATCCGCACTACTTCAGTCGTCAGTTCCACGCCATGCACGGCCACAGCCCCACCGCGTACCGGCTGCAGGTCGCTCCCGCTGGCTCGTCTGGTGAGCCGGATTCGCCTGGTACCCCTACTCTGGCGCCGACGCCGTCTCCAGGGATGTGAACGGCGCGGAACCGTGGAGGCGAGGATGCGTCCTGCCGAGGCGTCGGTCACCTCCTGCAAGACGTTGGGCGGATTCAGCGCGGTACGCGGTCGTAGCCTGCTCGATCGCCACGAGGCCTACGGCGAGTGGCGCAAGGACCTGGTCGAGGCCGGCGTGTGGCCGTTCTGGCGCACGCTGGAGAACGACGTCTCTCCTCGTGGTGCGGTCAGCTCGTCGCCGACGGGAACGCGCACCGAGGGTGTCTGTCTGTCCACTCAGGACTACCTCGGACTCTCGAGGGAGCCGTCGGTGCGCGGGGCGGTGGCCGAGGCGTTGTCCACTTACGGGCCGCACTCGGGCAGTTCGCCTGCCCTCACCGGGCTGACTCCGCTGTCCGGAAGGCTCTGCGAGCACGTGGCCTCGCTGACGGGGAAGTCCCACGTGGTTCTCTTCCCGACAGGATGGGCGGCGGGATACGGGGCGATCACCGGTTTGGTGCGCGGCCACGACCACGTCGTGATCGACGTGCTGGCGCACAACTGCCTGAGCACGGCGGCGCGCGCCGCCACGTCGAACGTCCGTCTGGCCAGGCATCTCGACAACGACTCGGTCCGCGCGAGGCTGAAGGCGATCAGGGCCGTGGACGAGGAGAACGCGATCCTGGTCGTGACCGAAGGCGTGTTCTCCATGGACTCGGACTCGCCTGATCTGCGCGGTCTGCGAGCCATCTGCGACACCTACGACGCGGCGCTCCTGGTCGACGTCGCCCACGATCTCGGTGCGATGGGTCCCGGTGGCACCGGGAAGCTCGGTGAACAGGACATGTTCGGCTCGGCCGACATCGTGATGGGGTCGTTCAGCAAGTGCTTCGCCACCAACGGTGGGTTCGTCGCGATGAGTTCGGAGGTGGCCGCGACCTACCTGGCCACTTATGCCGGGCCCCACCTGTTCTCGTCGGCGTTGTCCCCGCTGCAGACCGCAGCGGCCTTGCGTTGCGCCGAGATCATCCAGTCGCCCGAGGGGGAACGACGCCGCGCGCTCCTGCGCGAGAAGTCAGTCCTGACGCGCACCGCGTTGCGGGCGAACGTGTTGAGCGTGCGCGGCGAGGTCAGCGCCATCGTGCCGGTGGAGAGCGGTACGCCGGCGGTGTCGCGGCTCGCATGGCGCCTTGCGGAGGAACGGGGCGTGATCATCTCGCCGGTCGAGTACCCCGCCGTTCCCAGGAACCAGGCCCGCTACCGGCTTCAGCTCATGGCGGACCACGCGGATGCGGATCTCCTGCGGGCCGCAGCGGTCATCGCCGATTCTCTCGCGCAGGCACGGGAAATGCTCGGTATCACGATGCCAGAGGTACCGCGCCAAGGCCGATAGCGCTCCGGCCCACTGGTGCGCACCAGCATCCGGCGGATTCGGTGACGTGCTCGCCGGTTGTTGTGACGTCGCACGAGGTGTGGCAGGCGCCACTGTGCCGGACCAGTGGATGCTATAGGGATCCGTTATAGCCCTGATCGATGGACCTGCGGCAGGCGCTCGCCCACACTCGAACACAACCATTCATCGTCCACTTCGGACGTGTTCGGCGCTCATCCCTGCACGCAAGTCCACGAAGGTGGCTTCGTATGAACAAATCACGAGTTCTTGTCGTAGTGTCCGCGTTAGCCGTGTGCTCCGCGATCCTCATCTCACCCACGGCCGCCACATCAGGGTCCGGCGACCTGGTCGTCTCGGTGCGCGTTGCCATGATCGAGGCCAACGGGGGAGAAGGGGTCATTGGCCGGAGTCCGGTGGTCGAACCCATCACCGCGAAGGCCTCGTGGGCTTTCGGAACCACGACGGTTCCAGTGGCCCGCGGCGAACACGGTGCTCCTGACACCGCTCTGTTCGTCGCTACGAAGGAGAAACGAGGCTGGCAGGTCGCACTCGAAGGGACGGACCAGTTCACCGACCTGGTGGCCAGGGCACCCGCGGACGTGGTCAGCGACGGTGAGAAGGCCACGTTCGCCTCGAGTCGTCAGGCCGCTCGCGCACAGCTGGCTCCGACAGGTCTCGGGCTCCCCTGGCCGCGCGGCCAGGCCTGGGGCTTCATCGGAGGCCCACACGGTCCGATCGGCAACGGCCCGCCGTGGGGCTCACTCGACTTCGCGGGAGGGGACGGCCGGGTGCTGGCAGCCGCTTCAGGGCGCGTCTACCGCAGCTGTGTCACCGCGACCAGTGCCTTCATCACCGTGGTGCACGACAGCGGCTACAGCTCGCGCTACTACCACATGACCAACCTCACGAGCTTGGCCAACGGCAGCTACGTGTCCGAGGGAACCTATCTCGGGCGAATCGGTAACGAGCTGCCCTGCGGAGGGATCAGCAGGGTCGCGCACGTCCACTTCACGCTGATGTCGGGCAGCACCGAGGTGTCCATCGACAACATGACGATCGGGGGCTGGACCTTCCGCCAAGGCGGCACTCCGTACGCCGGGTACGCGACGCGCAACGGATTCCGCGTCAACGTCGGAGGCAGTCTGACCAACTACGGACCGTCCTGACGGGCGGCGGCCCGTGGACCGAGGTTCACGGGCCGCCACCCCAGCGAAGCGAGCCCGTGAGCTCCGGGTAGCCGGTCAGCAGCTCGACGATCGCCTGCGTGGCCTTCACTCCGGGCGTGCCGAGGTGCCGGGACACCCGATGCCGGGCGCACCCCAGATCAGGCGAGGTGAGGATGATGTCCGCCACCGCGGCATTGGTGCGCCGCAGCGACAACGCCCTGGTCGCCCCGTCCGGCCACAGCCGGTACGAGTCACCCCTCCACAGGAGCAGCGGTGCGCCAGGCAACTCGGCGCGGCTGTGCTCGTCGGCCGGCGCGAGTCGCGCACCGAACCCGCTGACGTTCCACCCGGTCGTTCCCCTGTCCCGCAACAACCTCAGCACGTGCAGCGCGGTGAGATACCGGCTGAGCCACGGTCGCCGGTCGCGTGCCTCGCTGATCACCTCCGCCCGCACCACTCCGTTGAGACACACGTCTCCGTTCGCGGACAGGGCGGCGGCGGCATCTGTCAGGCGCGCGCGGTCGAAGCCGATCGAACCGAGGAGCGCGCCCGCCGGAGTGGGGCGCACGATGCCTGATCTTGAGACGTGCAGCCTCGCCAGGCGTGCGCCGCCGCAGTCGTCGCCGTCGCCGAGTGCGCACAGGTCACCGAGCACGGTCGTGGGATCGGTCAGGAACGGGGCGAAGGCACCGGTGCCGCGCGCCCTGTCCGCGTCAGCGAGGAACGACCGGTAGTCGAGGCTCGACATCACGCGGACCACCGCGCTCCCCGTTCGCGCGGCGGTGGTCGAGTAGCTGAGAACACGGCAGATTCCCGCCGAGGTGGCGAACTGGTCGCCCTCCGTGGCGAGGTCACCTTCACCTCGCACGAGCTTTCCCTTGCGGCCGGGGAAGGGACCGAACACCAGGTCGTCATCGTGATCGCAGATCTTCAGCGCGGCATCCAGGTGTGCAACCGAATCGACGTGCGCCAACCGGCCCGTGCCTGCCCAGACGCCGGTCACCAGCCGGACGACGTCAGGCGGGGGAACGCCGCGAAAAAGTGTCATGTTTGCGTAAACACGCATGGTGCACCTTGAATGTCGGAAGTGTCTTCAGAGAGGAAATGCCCGCGATGTCCGAGCGCACGATTCGCGCGGTGCCCCAGGAGCGGGTGCGATCCGCGCTGGACCAGGAGCCGACAGCGAGTCTGTTGGTGACGGAGGCGGGTTACGCGGCTCGGATAGCTCGGCACCGGGCGCTCCCGGACGGCTCGACGGACGAGGCGATCGCCGCCGTGTGCGTGGCCGGAGCGGGCACGATCACGGCCGGTGGCCGGTCGCACGCGGTGGGGCCGGGCCAGGCGTTCGTGATACCGCCGGGCGTTCCCCACCTGTGCCACAGCGATGATCGAGCGCCGTGGACGTTGTGGTGGCTGCACGCCGCCGGAACGCTCGTGCCCTCGTTGCTCGCCGGCGCAGACGTCAGGGTGGTCGTGCTCGACGATCCGTACCGGTGCGTGTCGGCGGTTCAGGAGGCACTGCGCGTGCTGGTGGACGTCGAGTCGCCCGAGTCCCTCGCGGTGGCCTCCGCGCAGGGCTGGGTGCTGCTCGCCGGCCTTGCCGCACCCGTGCGGCGCAGCTCCGACCCGAGCCGCATCGCGCGGGAGCACATCGACCGCAACCTCGGCACCTCTATGCGCGTCAACGATCTCGCTCGCCTCGTCAACCTGTCCGAGTCCCGCTTCACGGCGTTGTTCCGTGCCTCGACGGGGATGGGCGTCACGGCCTACGTGAAGCAACAACGCATGGCGCGAGCACGGGAGCTGCTCAGCACCGGTAGCCGGCGCGTGGCCGAGATAGCGGCGCTGGTCGGGTACCCCGACCCGTTCTACTTCGCGAGGCAGTTCCACGCCGTGCACGGCGTCAGCCCGACCGGCTACCGCAGGCAGCGGGTGACGCGTCCCGACGGTGACGAACTGCGGACGTCGGTGCCCACGTGAGACGCTCGTTGACCATGCACTGAAGGTAGGTGCGGCGGGGGATCCGCTGAATGGTCAGCCTGCCTGACAGGCCTGGACTTTTCGGCTCCTAGGCCGTGGTGGCGACCGTGCTCACCGGAGGCCTGCCCTGTTTGCGGCCGGACGCCGGTGCCTCAGGTTCGTCCCGCTCGTCGCCGAGCGACGTGCGCAGCCACGACGCCGCGTCTCTCAGGTGAACCAGGGCTGAGGCGTGCGCCAGCGCCGGATCGCGTTGCGCGAGAGCTTCGTAGATCGACTCGTGCGCGGCGATCGTGCGGGCGGTGGCGTCCGCGGAGACGACCCCGTGCCAGATCCTGAGGTGCACCGTGCGGCTCCCGAGGCCGTCGAGGATCGAACGCAGCGTCGAGTTGCCGGTCGCCGCCGCCACGGCGGCGTGGAACCTGATGTCCGCGGCCACCAGTTCGTCCACGGAGGAGTCCGGGCCGACGGAGTCGAGTGCCCTGCGGATCGCGAGGAGCTTGTCGTCGTCCATCACGGCGACGGCGCGTGCCGTGGCCACGGGTTCGAGCATCTGCCGGACTTCCAGCACCTCCAGCAACGTGTCGTCGCGCATCAGGTCGACGGCGAGCGCGACACCTTGCAGCAGCAGTGCGGGATCCAGGCTCGTCACGTAGGTGCCGGAGCCCTGCCGCACCTCGAGAACGCGAGCCTGCTCCAGAGCGCGGACGGCTTCACGGGTCGAGTTGCGGGAGATGCCGAGCTCCTCGGCCAGGCGGTGCTCGTGGGGGAGCCGGTCGCCGGGCGCGAGCCTGCCCTCGATGATCAGCGAACGGATCCTCGCAATCGCGTCGTCCGCAAGCGCCACCGGGTCACCTCCTCGATCATCAGCGTGCACCCTACCGCTGACGGCCGCCGGACTGTCCAGGCGTGGCGCGTGGATCATCCAGGTCTGCCCGACGTCATCCAGTCGGCCAGGTCCATCGCGTCGGCGTGCGCCGGCTCTTCCTGGAGCAGCATGGTGAGCTTCTCCGCGGCCAGGTCGGTGCGCCCGTCGAGCAGATCGAGCTGGGTCCGCAACAGCAGCACGTTTCGGCCGTGCGCGGCGATCGGGTCGTCCGGGAACGGCTCGCCGGACGAGGTGACGGCGGTCGACACCGCGAGGTCGTCGCAGAAGGAGCGCAGTCTGTCCCGGATGGACTGCGCGTCGACGTGCCTGCCCAGTCCGCGCAACGCCAGGACCGACCAGAAGGCCTGTTCCGGCCGGTCGAACTCGCCCGGGGGTACGGCCAGGGCCCAGGCACGCCGTGCCGCGCCCGAGTCTGCCTCCAGCAGGCGGCTGCCCAACCGGAAGTACAACGCGGGCAGGTCGCGTGGCGTGGTGCGCAGCCGCAGGGATCTCGCCGGGAACCTCAGGTTCCCGGTCGGGACCTGGAGCGCGCCGAGCCGGGCCCAGGTCCGCGCGAGGACCGCCGTCTCATCGGAGTGGAACTCGTGCCCGTTCATCAGCTCCTCGGCCTCGGCGACCGCGCCGGTGGTGAGCAGCAGGTCGGCCATCGCCAGCGCCAACTCGTCCGTGAGCTCGACCGCGGCGCCGCGATGGCGCAGCGCGTGGAGCCTGAAGGCCGGCAGGACACCGGAGCGGGCGTCGAGCTGGTCGCTCTCCCAGACGAGCACGGGGTCTGGCGCCAGTGCGAGCGCTATGTCGAAGCAGACGCGTGCGTAGGGGAGATCGTCCTGTGAGGACAGACCGAGACACCGCCACAGTCGTGCGTCCCTGGAGTGAAGTGACTTGGTCTGCCGCCACGTGAAGATCGCGTCGTCGACCCGGCCGTGACCGTGATACCAGAGCCCTCGCAGGAACATGGCACTCGTGTCCTCCTCGGTCGTCGCTTCGAGCAGGTCGAGGTCGTCCAACCGGAACGGGACGCAGTCTCGTGAGTCCGCCGCGAGGATCTCCTCGGCGGACTCGTCGAAGCGGCCCAGAACCTGGAACAGGCGGGCTCTTCGGTGGCGCGCGAGGTAGGCGACCGACGGTTGCCGCGGGTCGCGTTCGTGGTCGCTGTCCGCCGCCGCACCGAACAGGCGCAACGAGGCCTCGTGTTCGCCGGTCCCCAGGTACTCGTGCGCGAGGTCGTAGCAGGCGTGCGGATCCGGCGCGCAGGGAAGCCCTGCCAGATCCCGTGCCCACCGGTAGGTCGGGTCCACGCGCAGGGCCTCGGCGAGCGCCGACCCGGCCTGTTCGGTTCTGCCGAGCCTGCGGCTCAGGATCACGCGCAGGGCGTGCGCCTGCAGATGATCGTGGTCATCGGCCAGCACCTTGGTGACGACGACGAGCGCGTGTTCGTGCCGCCCGGCCAGAGCCAGGAGGCGCGCCAGCCGGTAGCGGGCGGGCACGCGCCACCGAGCCGACTCCACCGCGTCGCGGTAGCTGTCGGCGGCCTCGGGATGACGGCCGCATCGTTCGTGCACGAGTCCGAGGAGGTAGGCGTCGTCCTGTTTCCGACTGTCCAGACGGGACTGCGCCGCCTCGAACTCGCCTCGTTCGTAGAGCTGCCAAGGAGGGGCGTTCGTGCGAGACGGTGTCGGTTGCGGGGCGAGCAACGGTTGACTGGGCAGCCTCGCGCGCACGAGCTCTTCGCCGTTGTGCGTGACACGAACGAGTCCGATCTGGTGTTCGTCGCCGCGCGGCACGGGGAGAGCGCGCAGCTGGGGCTCCCTGGGGAGGACGTCCACGACGCACGTGGCCAGCTTTTGCCCGCGCCGCGACCAGGCTTCGACCACGCAGCCCTGCCGGTGCGAGGTGGCGACGAGTCCAATGTTCACGCGTCCTCGGCCTTGCATCACGTGCAGGGCGGCGTGTTCCGTAGCGGCCCGCACGCGGCCGACGCCGTTGGCGCCGAACCAGAACGCCGAGAACTTCAGGGTTTCGCCGGGCTGGAGCAGCACGCCCGCTCTGAACGGCTCCGGCGGTGGAACGTGCGCCGTGTTCGACACCTGCTCAGGCTGAACGTGCACGAAGTCCGTCTCGTCCCAGCGCAGTGGACGCGGACACTCGGATTCGTTGTAGACGCGGGAACGCAGCTCCAGCGCCGAGTTGTCGGGTCTCAGTCGTATGCCGTGCATGAGCTTGAGCCCGCTCACCGGGTCGTGGCGGGAGAACCACGTGGTGACGGCGCCGTCTTCGTCCTGCTCGACTTCGACGTCGGCGGGCGGTGGCGTCCAGGCGAGCGGCTGTGGTGCGAGCAGGTGACGTCCGGTCAGGAGGTCCCAGGCGACGTGGACGAGACCGCCGGCGCCCGGCAGCACTCCGACTCGCACCCATGGGTTCTCCATGTGCACCACGGCCCACGGGGCGAGATGTGGCTTGGCGGCCACGCCGTCCGTGGTGAGCAAGGGGTAGTCGCGGTACGGGCGGTGCTGCGGTGCCCGGCGCGCGTGCGTGGGGAGGTCCGCCTGGGAGCGCCAGACCGCGACACCGGCGTGTTCCTGGTCAGCCGGACGACCGGGGAAGCCGTGCGGATCGGACATGGTCTCGCACCTGACGAACGGGCCGGCGTGGCCGAAGGACGGCCACGCCGGCGATGGACTCCGGTCAGTTGGTGATCAGGACGTCAGCAGCTGCACGCCGTAGTGGTTCGCCGCGTCGACGATCGGCTGGTAGAAGGAGTAGCTCTGGACGCGGGTGCCGCTGTTGAAACCGCAGTCGGGGCCGTTGACCGGACCGCCGGACGTCATGCCCTGCGCGGTGTTGCCGGAGATGTAGGCACCGCCGCTGTCACCGCCTTCGGTGCACACGGTCGCCCTGGCGAGCCCGCCGGTCTGCCGCACCTCACCGCGGTAGAAGACCGTGTTGTTGTACGAGGTGATCGTGCCGCAGGTCCAGCCGGTGGTGTTGCCCGCCTTGCAGATCGCGCTGCCGACCGGTCCGCGGGACATGCCGGTGACGCGGACGGTGGTGTTCATGCGGGTGTCGACATACGTCCGCTGGGTGTCCTCGGCGTCGACCGACATCAGACCCATGTCGAAGTCGGGCATGCGGTGCGCGATGCCCCGTCCGATGTGGGTTCCGTTGGCGTCGAGGATGTCCGGGTTGCCCCGGACGCAGTGGCCTGCGGTGAGCACGACCTTCTGCGTGCCGCGCAGGCCGTTGAACCCGAGGCTGCAGTTCGTTCCAGGAACCATGTCCATGATCCGGCCCGGCACGACATCGGCCTGGGGCAAGGGCTTCGCTCCGCGCTTGACCGTCACGCCGTCGATCGAGGAGAGCTTGGTGACGAGGCTGTGGGACGCCGCGTCGGTCACCTCGACCACCACCTTGTCGCCGGCGACGTCCGGGCCGACGGACTGCACGTGTGCGCTGTCGTCGCCGATGGTCCGCACCACCTGGTCGGACAACCGCACGAGGGCCCGCTCGCCCCGAGCACTTTTGCGTGGCGTGAGTCCAGCCGCGGCCGCCTCGCCGACGGCCACCGTGTTCACGATCAGCCGCTCGCCTTCGAAGTACGCGCCGTCGATCTGCGTGCCCTTCGCGCGCAGCCGGTCGAGTTCGGCCGTGAGCCGCTGTTCGCGGTCGAGGCGGACCGCGGCCTGGGACGGGGTGGTGCCGAACTCGGCGGCGAGCACCGTGAGCATCGCCGAGTCGTAGTCGGAGGCCGCGGCGGTCGGCGTGGAAAGTCCCACACCGACCATGGCGGTGATGGCGAACAGGGTGGAGAGCTTCACTTTGTTCATTCGCGTCCAGCTTTCGATGCAGGGGTGGACGAACAGGTGAAAACTGCCTCCCTCAGGACGGGAGGCGTTACCTCTCAGGAGCAAGGTATGGGATGTATTGCGAGTTCAAGTCTGCACAGGCGGACAAATGCGCACAAGATACGATCAGAGGGTTGGAAGTCATGGGAGGACTTGATAGTCTGGGCGTGCCTCGGGGAGAGGTCGTCGTAGCTCTCCCAGGGTGCAGGGAAGGAATCTCGGTCAGCCCTCTTGAGATTCCGAAATCTGGGGGTGGGGTGCGAGCTCTATCGCAGGGAGTGACGTGGGCTCGCACTCTGTTCCCGCTGTGGTGCCGGCCGGTGAGTCGCTGCGGAGGCTCACCGGCCGCACGGCCTAGCGGATCTTGGGCGCAGTGGGCGTCCCGCCGATCGCCGGGGTGCCGTCGGCCGGGAGTTCCGTCAGGCGGATTCCGACCCCGCGCAGCGTGTGGAGGTAGCGTGGCCGGGTCGCGGACTCGCCCAGCTTGCGGCGCAGCCAGGAGATGTGCACAGAGATGCTGTGGTCCTTGGCGCGGTGGCGATGTCCCCAGACCGCCTCGACGATCTCTCTGCGGCTGACCACGCGGTCGCTGCGTTCCGCGAGGAAGACCAGGACGTCGAACTCCTTGCGGTTCAGGTCGAGCGGCCGTCCGTCCAAAGTGGCCTGACGGAGTGCGCGGTCCACGTTCAGCTGCCCGATCGTGAGCGGTGGCAGCGAGTTGGTGATCCTTCTGTTCCGACGCAGAAGTGCCCGCAGGCGAGCGGTCAGGTGTGCCACGGAGAACGGCGTCACCAGATAGTCGTCGGCACCTGCGTTCAGCGTCTGGATGATCTTCGGCTCGTCGTGCGGCCCGCACGCGATCACGATCGGAAGAGTGCTGATCTTCCTGATGACCCGCAGCAGCTCTCCGCCGTCGATGTCGGGCAGGGTCAGGTCCAGGACGATGAAGTCGGGTCTTCGATGACTGATCGCGTGCACGGCGTTCAAGCCGGACAACGAGACCTGCGTCCGGTAGCCGGCCTGCCGCAGGTCGTTCGCGACCGCTCGGGAAACCAGAGGGTCGTCTTGCACCAGTAGAACGGTGATCTCAGGAATGGCCTCGACCTGGCGGTTGCCGGGGTTGTCCGTCACTGTCGCATCCTCAAAATGGTGGAGAAACGCGGTTGCCGGAGGCGAACAGGGCCTCCGGCAACCGCAGGTGTTGATGCTCAGGCGGCCGAGAGGACTCGTGCCTCGTCGAGGACACGGCCGGACTCGGTGCCCAGGCCAGGTTCGAACGCGGGGAAGCGCGCCCAGTAGCGCTGCACCGCGGAGAACTCCGCCGCACTCGGCTGAGGGTTCGTGCACCTGCCGCCGGCCATCACCTTGGAGCAGTTCCCGATGTCGCTCGGGTGGTTCAGGCTCAGGATGTGACCGAACTCGTGCACCATCACCCGCAGCGCGGAAGCTCCGGAGGAAGTGATCTGGTTGCGGTACATCCAGATCGTGCCGCGGGTGCAGCCGATGCAGCTGGCCTCGCCGGGGGCCGGTCCGCTGTTGCGGGTCACGACGTTGATGCCGCCCGTTCCCCTGACCAGGCGCATGTTCGTCACGCCCGCGTTCCAGATCGCGGCGGCCTGGTCGGCCTCGTCGGCCATCTCCGCGGCGCTGCCGGTGCTGTAGTAGATCGTCACGGCCAGGGCCTGCCGCGCCGGTGGGGGAGCCGCCGCGGCGACTGGAGCGGCGAGCAGGACGCAGCCAAGCGCGGTGAGGACGGTGGCAATGAGTCGAGAGGAGGACTTCACAGGGATCTCCCGTTGTCGGGCGGTCAGAACGCCGCGTCGGTGATCGTGATGCCCGCAGGTGCGGCGGTGCCCGCGTAGTTGCGCTCGACCGAGGCCTTCTCGCGGGCGTCGGGCAGCGGGTTTGTGCAGCTCGTGCCGGCGGTCGATCCGGACATGAGCGACGAGCAGGGCCCTGGCTTGATGTCCGGCAGACCGAGCACGTGACCCAGTTCGTGCGAGGCGATGCGCGTTGCGTCGTGGCCCTGTGCGGTCGCCGCGCGGCCCATCCACACGGTCAGCGGGCCTCGTCCTGGGCGGACGGGTCCGAGTTCGGCACGAGGCCAGCCGGGGTCGGCGACGAACCTGATGTCGACCCGTTGGCCGGCGGTCGCGCGGACCACCCGGACGTTCCGCACGGAGTTGTTCCACGCGGCCACGCCGGCGGGGATCACCGAGCGGAACTCGGCCGCCTGGCTGTCGGTGTAGTAGAGAGTTGTCGCCAGGGCTTCCGCGGCGGTCGCCTGGGCCGGGACGAAGGTGACGGCGAGAGCCGCCGCCGTCAGGGCGGTGCTGAGAGCGCGTTTGTACAAGTTCACTCCTTCAGGGCGCGGCACGGCGGATTCAGGGCGCCGTGACAGGGAAGGCCTTGATCGAGCGTGCGGCTGAGCGTCCACTCGCCACATCTGGTGATGGTGAGCCGTTTTCCCCATAGCCGTGCAATCCCAGCTGCGCATAAGGTTTCCCTATGGAGTTGGAGTTCAGGCACCTCCGGGTCATCAAGGCGGTAGCGGATCGGCGCACGCTCACCGCAGCGGCGCGTGAACTGCGCATGGCACAACCGACAGTGACCGAAACGATGCAGCAGGCCGAGAGAATCGTTGGCGGGCCGCTGTTCCGGCGTTCGGCGAGAGGCGCGGTGGCAACAGCGCTGGGCGAGATCGTCGCGGCGCACGCGAGAAAGGCGCTTCTCGCCCTGCAACGCTTGGACGATCTGGTGGAGGGACGGTCCACTGGAGTCGTCCGCATCGCCGCCATCCCGTTCGCTCACAAGGCGTACCTGCTCGACCTGGTGCCTCGGGTGCTGGGAAGGGAAGCCGACGTGCGCACGGTCCACGACGTGGAACAGCCGCTGGAACTCGTGACGGCCCGGCAGATCGAGGCTGGGTTCGTCCACGACCTGCCGGGACATGAGCACGAACTACCGCACGGTGTCCTTCGAACTGTGGTGGCGGTGGAACCGCTGCTGGTCGCGATGTCCGAGCGTCATCCGCTGGCCTGCCGTCAGCAGATCGATCTGGCCGATCTCGCCGGCGCCCGTTGGCTGGTGATGGACCTGCGGCGCAGCAGGATGCCGCGGTATCTCACCAGCGTGTGCGCAGCGGCCGGTGTCGACGCGGTGGTCCGCCGCGTCGACCAGGTCGACTTCTCCAGACTGGCCACGTCTGACTCGGCCGTGGCCCCCGTGACGCCGGGGGCGCGCCGCCGGTCACGAGTGGTGTTCAGGCCCTTGACCGGAAACCCGCTGAGGTGCACGACCAGCCTTGTGCACCACGTGGAGGGAGATCTGGTGGAAGGAGAGGTGCGGCAGCTGTGGGAAGGGCTGTCCTCGTTGCGGCGCAAGGTGGTCCAGTCGACCGAGGGGTACCGCGAGTGGATGAGCGCCAATCCGGGCTGGACGGTCACCCCACCGGAACCGGTGCGCGATCACGACCCGATCCAGCCGGGATTGCGGTCGAACCAGCCGGGGATTCTCGGGGAGTGCTGAGCAAGCTGCCGGTAATGAGCTCGAAGCGCGTCGCAGACCACCCCCACGTGCTCGCCGACGGCCGCGTCCGTCCACAACAGCACGTGCCGCAGCCGCAACGGGTTGCCTCGTAACGACACCGCCGGACCGGGCGCGCGCTGACCGTTGTCGACGGCCTGGAGCGGTATCGCCAGGTTCTCTCCCCTCCGGATCATCTCCGCCATCACCAGTCTGCTCACCGTGAAGACGGCAGGCGACGAAAGCCCCGCCCGCGTGCACGTGTCCGCCAGGTAGCGCAGGTAGGGCTCGTCAGCGTCCAGCGTCTGCACCCAGGTGGCGCCGTCGAGGTCGTCGAGCGCGATCTCGCCCGTGGTCGCCCGCGAGGCGAATACGAATAGCGGTTCATGTCCGACGACGGCGATGTCGAAGCCGTCAGGGGTGTACTCGTAGCCGGGACAGTCGGCGGTCAGCGCCAGGTCGATCTCGCCTGACCGCACCGCGTTCACGAGGGAGCTCCACCGGGGTTCGACCACCAGCTCGGCGGCTCGCTCCGGAATCGCGGTCGCGATGGCGTCGCCGAGCCTGCCCGCCAGCGCGAGGTCGTACGTGCCGACCCGGATGGTGAGACCGTTGTGGTACTCGCGAATGGCATGGTTCATCTCGTCCAGCGTGACCAGCACTTCGCGGGCGTGCGCGACCACCGCCTCGCCGAACGAGGTCGGCGTCGTACCGTGCCTGCCTCGCGTGAAGATGGGTCTGCCCGCCAACTGCTCGATGCGATGCAGCTGGCCCGACAGCGCGGGCTGGGACAGCCCCAGTGCGGCCGCGGCCTGGGTGATGCTGCCTGCGGCGTGGATGGCTTCGACCTGCCTGAGGTGCCTGACCTGCAACTTCACCACCGGGTGTGCGAGCCGGTGAGGGAGCCGGCGAGCGGGCCGGCCTGCGTCGGCCGGGTTGTGGGATCGCGTCGCGCCGACGGCACGACCATCAACGATGGTCCGAGTCCGGTTGGGGTCGCGCTACCGACGACCGGCTGGAGTCGGGCGAATTGCCGGAGTTGCGCACCGCGTCCGTGGTGCCAGGAGGATCCGGCAGCCGAATAGTCCAGGTTTGTCAGGGGACTGTCCCATTCGACGGTGTGGCGTCCCGTTCTAACGTGCAGGACGTGCACACGTCATCCGGTCTTTCCGCGCGCCGGCGGGCCCACGGTCCTACCTCTCCGTTGGTGCTCGTGACCCGGAGGGGCAGTGGCCGTTCGTGACCTCGGAACTGGTGACGAGGTTGCGCGTGCTTCTTGGTGAAACGGGGAACGCGGGCCTCTTCGACCTGCATTCGCTGTTCGACTCTCTCCAGCGCGATCCGTCGAAGATCAGGGAAGCGTTGCAGGCCTGGCGTGTGGTCGAACCCGCCGCCACCGCCTTCGCGGCCGGTCGGATTACCAAGCTCGGCCTGCGGCGGCTGGATCGCCTCTGTGGCGCTTACGAAGCAGCGAAGCTCCCGGAGGCGCGGGCACGGCTTGATCACGACTTTCACAGGTGCGTCGTGGAGTTCGCGGACAACAGGTTTCTGGCTAGAACGCACGCCGAGGCGGGTGAGTCGTTGCGCGGACTGCGGCTGTTCCGCAGCGTGTGGAAGCCTCACGGTGAGAACGCGGTCGCGGACGATCATCGTGAAATCGTCGCGGCGCTCGTCCGTCGTGATGAGGAACTCGCGTCGGCGCGGGCGCTCGCGCACGTCGCTGTGGCCGAACGGTGGCTGAGTGACGCCCAGGACTGGTTGGCGGGACAGGGGTGAAGCTCGATCGCCGGCACCTGGAACTGGTAGTCGCCGCAGCGGAGGAAGGCAGTCTGCGCCGGGCCGCGGCGCGGCTCAAGCTCACCCAGCCCGCGGTGACCACGCAGCTGCGCCGCATCGAGGGAGCCGTGGGCGAGCCGTTGTTCGTGCGCCACGCGGGCGGAATGTTGCTGACCCAGGCCGGGGAGACGTTCGTTCGCTCGGCTCGGCTGGTGCTGCGAGAGCTGGCGGAGATGCCCGTCACGATCAGGTCGACGGAGGCCTCGCGTCCCAGCGCCCCGGTCCGCATCGGGTCTGTGCCTTGTGGACAGATGTCGGAACTGATCGACGTGCTCGTCACGCTGATGCCGACCAGGGAGCTCACCAGCCGCACGATCCGCGGCAACGCGGAGCTGCTCGCGTTGCTCGCCGCCGGCAACCTCGACGTCGCGCTGTTGTGGATGTTCGCGGAGGACACGCACGACCCACCTGAGGGAGTCGTCACCCGGTCTCTGGTGGCGGAGCCGTTCTACTTGGGGGTCGGGGCCAGTCATCGGCTGGCGCACGTGCCCGAGGTGGATCTTGCCGAGCTGGCGGAGGAGCGCTGGGTACTGCCCGTGCACGAGGTCGCAGGCTTCGGTGAGTTCTTGGCGCGTGCTTGCGCTCGGGCGGGGTTCCGGCCGCGGATCGCCCACCAGGTGGCCGATAGCCACAACGCACAGGTGATCGTCGCACGTGACCACGGCATCACCCTCGTGCTACCTGGGAGAGAAGACGTGCTGGACAGGGGGCTCAGACTGGTCGCGCTGGCGGGAGAACCGTTGTCGCGCCGACTGGTTTTGGCGTGGCGCGGCCAGTCGGACGTTGCGGGTGTGGCTCTCGCGTTGCACTCGGAGCTGGTAAGCCGCGCGGTGACCTCGTCGGCCGCCTGACACCTCGATCTGTTGGGGGAACGGTGATTCTGCACCGCGTGGACGTTCATCCGGCGCAGGACGTCAAGGACCTGTTGCGGCATCTGGACCGCTATGAGGTGGGATTGCGCAAGAAGCAGCGCGCCGATGTGCTGCGGATCGAGCTGTGGCTTCCCGCCGCGTTCGCGTGGGCGCTTGCCACGAGTCCGTCCGTGCGTAGGAGGCTGAGGTCAGAGTTGAACTCCCGGTGCATTGGCGTCTGGGCGCTGAACGCGTACTCGTACGGCGACATGCCTCGCGGCGGTTCCGGCGTACACAGTCCTGATTGGACTGATCCGCGCAGGGAGCTGTACACCAGGAACTGCGCCGTCGTGCTGTCTGATCTGTTGTCCGATGACGCGCCGCACGGTTGCGTGTCCACGCTTCCGCTGGCGAAGCACACACGATGGTCGGCGTTGCACGACGTTCTCGCCGAAGTCGCGATCGAGAACGTGACCAAGGCGTTGACGGAGTTGGAGCGTCCGGTACGTCTCGTGTTCAGTCCCGAGTCAGGGTGTGTGCTCGGCACTGTGACCAGTGCCGTGGCGTGGTTGGCGCACCGGGTGGATCCCGCTCACGTGGGTCTCTGCGTCGACCTCGATCACGTGACCGACCCTACGGGAGACGTGGCGGTCGTGCTGAACTCCGAGACGGGCCTCTTGCAGATCCGGTTGTCCGCAGCGGCGGAAGATCGCCTGGTCGCCATCTCCCAGGCCCTGAGCGAGGAGACACAGATCGTGGTGGACACGTTCTCCTCAGTCGTGATGGCCACGACTCTGGACGGGCTCAACGAGGACGCCGCGACGTGTCTGCGGCGGATCGCCGAGGTCGTGGGCGCTCGTGGATGAGAAGTGCGTAGGTCGCTTACGACCTCGTGCCGGGCCTCCCAAGCGGCCCGGCACGAGGTTTCATTCCCCTGCCGGGGTTCAGCGGGTGCGCAGAAGCCGGTTGGGCGTTCCGGCACCGGGATCGGTGACCTTGTTCGGCGTGGCCGAGGCCACGATGGCGTTGTGCACCGCGGCCGGCGTCGCGGCGGGGTTCGCGGAGAGGTGAAGCGCGACCGCGCCGGCGACGTGCGGTGCCGCCATCGACGTTCCGCTGGCGAGCTGCGTCCCGGTGTTGCTGGAGTGGGACGCCGAGATGATGTCCTCACCGGGCGCGAACAGATCCACGCACCTGCCGTAGCTGGAGGACCGGCGCCGCGCGTCGGTGCGGGTCGTAGCGGCGACGTTGATCATCTCGGTGACGCGGGGCGGTGAGTACCTGCACGAGTCGTCGGCGGTGTTGCTCGCCGAGACCACGTAGGTGATGCCGGCGCGGATCGAGGCGCGGACCGCGTCGTCGACGGCACGACTGGGGTCGTTCGGCCGGCCGGTGTGGAGGCTCGCGTTCGCGACGGCCGGGCGGACGGCGTTCGCGGTCACCCAGTCGAATCCGGCGACCAGCGCGGCGAGACTGCTGTTGGACTGGCAGTCGAAGACCCGCACGGCCTTGAGCCTCACGCCCTTGGCGACGCCGAACCGCGTGCCGCCGATGGTGCCGGCGACGTGCGTACCGTGTCCTTGGCAGTCCCTGCCGTTGCGCCCGTCGGAGAAGGCGTCGAAGCCGGGTGACGCGCGACCGCCGAAGTCCGCGTGGTCGTAGTTGATGCCGGTGTCGATGACGTACGCGGTGACGTTCGAGGCCTCGGTGCTGGAGGAGTACCTGTTGTTCAGCGGCAGGTCGGCCTGGTCGACGCGGTCGAGTCCCCATGGCGGGTTGATCTGGTCGGCCTGCGTTCCGCGGACGACCCTGTTCTGCTCGACGTACGACACCGACGAGTCCGCGGCGAGCCGCTTGGCCTGAACGGGCGACATGGTCGCCGAGAAGCCTTTCACAGCAACCCGGTAGATGTGCTCGACCACGCCCTCGTACCGACTCGCGAGGCTTTCAGCGCGTTCTCTGATCGCGGACGGCTGGGTCGCGAGGTCCTTGAACACCACGATGTAGCTGTTCTGGACGGAGTCCGCGCCGCCCTCTCCGAGGACTTCTCCCCGCTGTGCCGCGGTCGCGGTGGGAGAGAGGAGTGCTGCCGTGCAGACGATGGCCAAAGCGGTCGAGCAGCACAGCGAGATGTTCTTCCTCATCGCTCGTCCTTCGTCTCACAGGGATCGGACACGCGTGCCGCCGAGAGCTCGGCGAGGAGTTCCCCCGCCGAGTTTTCAGGCATGAAATGCCGGTGGGCAAGGAGAATCTGCCGTGCTATCGGTTTTGGCTATCACCGTCGGGTCATCGGCGAAGACGATGGAAACTCGGGATTGCCGTCGCGCGCCTTGATCGTGCTCGCCTAGTGGGGTTGTTCGTTTGTTCGCTCCCACGAGGAGGAGTGCTATGACGGCTACCCTGCGCCGTGTCGCCCGAGTGAGCATCACCGCGTTGACGTTCGTGCTGGGCGCCATGGCGACTGTGTCCGTGCCCTCGTCTCAAGCCGCCCCGCCGATCGTGAACGGCACACGGGCCAACATCAACGACTACAAGTGGACCGTGAAGATCGAGAACGCTGCGGGAGGAGATGTCTGCGGCGGAACGCTGGTGGCGGCGAACAAGGTCGTCACGGCCGCGCATTGCACCGAGTTCCGCACCGCCTCGAGCCTGCGGGTGGTCTGGGGGCGCGAGGACAAGAACAGCAGCGCCGGCGTGGTGGCCAGGGTGGTCAGGTTCTGGCAGCACCCGTCCTTCCGCAGGGTCGAGACCGGAGACGACGTCTCCGTGCTCACCCTGGACAGGAACCTCGCGGGTCCCTACCTGCCCCTGGCGACCACTGCCGATGCAGCGCTGTACAACGCGGGAACGCAGACGACCGTCCTCGGCTGGGGCCGCATCCGTTCCGGTGGCCCGGCATCGCGGTACCTGCTCAAGGCGACTGTCCCGGTGGTCAGCGACGCGGAGTGCGCGGCGAAGTACTCCCCGGACGAGGTTCTCGTCCAGGAGGACAGCGTCTGCGCGGGCTATCCGAACGGCGGCACCGACACCTGCCAGGGCGACTCGGGCGGTCCGATGGTGGCCGGCGGCAAGCTGATCGGGGTCACGTCCTGGGGGTATTTCTGCGCTGACGCCCGTTATCCGGGTGTCTACGCCCAGGTCTCCCATTTCAACGCCCTGATCACGGCTCAGCTGTGACACAGCAGTTCCGGAACCCCCGCCCGTCCGCGTCCTGAGCGGCCGGGATCCCAGTGAGGAGAACGACTTCATGAAAACCCTGCGCTTGGGGGTGCTCGCGGTGCTGACGGCATCGGCGATCGCCCTCACGATGTCGGGCGCCTCGGCGCACGACCCCGAAACCCAGGAAGGACAGGCAGCGGCCAAGGCGTTCATGGCCGACTACGAGCCTGCCACCCGGCACGCCGTCACCGGCACCGCGGCCGGAGTGCCGTGCGTGAACGGCAGGGCCGACATCTACCCCTGCAGGAACGTGGACCTGCTCAGCGTCCTGCCTCTGTCCGCGATGGGCGGCGGCAACGGCAACGACGTGTGGGGCTGGACCGACAGGTCCTCGGGCAAGGAGTACGCGATCGTCGGCCGCACCAACGGCACGGCGTTCGTCGACGTCAGCACGCCCACCGCGCCGAGGTTCCTGGGTAACCTGCCGTCCAACGGCGGCAGCAGCACCTGGCGTGACATGAAGGTCTACAAGGACCACGCGTTCATCGTCGCGGACTTCATCACCGGTCACGGGATGCAGGTGTTCGACCTGACCCGGCTGCGCACGATCACCTCGCCCCAGACGCTGACCGCCGACACCGTCTACCGCGAGTTCGGCCCTGCGCACAACATCGCCATCAACGAGGAGACCGGCTACGCGTACGCGATCGGCTCCAACACGTGCCGCGGCGGCCCTCACATGGTCGACATCCGCACGCCGAAGCAGCCGAGGAACGCCGGCTGCGTCTCGCAGGACGGCTACACGCACGACAACCAGTGCGTGGTCTACCGAGGCCCGGACGCCACCTACCGCGGCCGGGAGATCTGCTTCAACTCCAACGAGGACACGCTGACGATCGTCGACGTGACCAACAAGTCCAACCCGGTGCAGATCGCGCGCAAGGGCTACTCGGGCGCGCAGTACTCGCACCAGGGCTGGCTGACCGAGGACCAGCGCCATTTCCTGCTCGACGACGAGCTCGACGAGTCGCGCGGCACCGACAAGCGCACGAAGACCTACATCTGGGACCTGTCCTCGCTGGCGAACCCGGTGCACACCGGCGTCTACAACTCGCCGGCGAGCGCGATCGACCACAACCAGTACGTCAAGGGCAAGTACTCCTACCAGGCCAACTACCAGGCAGGCCTGCGGATCCTCGACCTCAGCGGTGTGGCGTCCGCGCGGCTGACCGAGGCCGGGTTCTTCGACATCTACCCGGCGTCGAACCAGGCCGCGTTCAACGGGGCCTGGAGCAACTACCCGTACTTCTCCAGCGGCATCGTCCTGATCAACGGCATCGAGCAGGGACTCGTCGTGGTGAAGCCGAACCTCGGCGCCGCCAAGTAGTCGCCTGAGCTACCAGTTCCCGATCGATCGGGGTGTCCCTCCATCGGGGCACCCCGTCCTGGAGCCGATCATGCGCAGACTGAGCGCCACCGACTGGATCTTCGCGCTGGTGGCCTTCCTGGTGGTGGCAGGCGCCGGCGTCATGCTGTTCCGCTCGACACCGGCCCCCGTGCACCACCAGCAGGCCGCGGCCGTCGTCCCCGCGAGCCACAGCGACGGACTATCCGAAGTGGAGGGTGGCTATCGTTTCGAACGCGTCGTCATGCCGTCCGGACGCGGAACAGCGGTTCCCGTCGCGTTCCGCATCAGGGCGGCTGACGGCACACCGATGACCCGGTTCGTCGACAACCAGACCAAGCAGATGCACTTCTTCGTGATCCGCGACGACATGCACGTGTTCCGGCACGTCCACCCGAAGCTGGAAGGCGATACCTGGCACACCGAGGTCGACCTCCCCGACGGCGGCGCCTACCGGATGTTCGCCGAGTTCATTCCGCTGGACACCAAGGATCCCCGTCACCCGGTGGTGCTCGGCGTGCCGTTCAGTGTCGCCGGCGACACCACGTTGGCCGAGGTGCCCGCGCCGGACGCGCGGACCGTCACTGCTACCGGATACACCGTGACGCGTGTCGACGAGCCCGCCGTGCTTCCCGTGCTGAACGAGCGTTCGTTGCGATTCGCGATCCGGACCCCAGACGGTCAGCCAGTCACGAAGCTCGAAACACACCTCGGTGCCAACGGGCACATGACCGGCTTTCACACCATGTTGCTGTCCGCCACCCATCTGCATCCCGTCGAACCGGCCGGTGCGCCGCTCATCGACGGCGAGCTGACGTTCCGCTCGGTGTTCGCCGAACGCGGTGAGTACCGGCTTTTCCTGGAGTTCTCCCACGCCGGCAGGCTGCACACCGCCGCGGTGACCGTGGCCGTGACCTGACCGGCCGGGGTTCAGCAGTGCTGCCGGTCACGCCAAAGGTGGTTCGTGTGGCAAGGCCAAGACTTCTCACGATCGTCTCCACTCTCGCTCTGTGCGGTGCCATGATCGGTGCTCCGGCTGTGGCCGGGCACAACACCGCTGAGCACGACCTGCACTGGTCCGTGGGAGCGGTGATGACCGACGAACGGACTGGAGGGAAGTCGGCGGGGGTGGCGCCACTCGTCGAGCCCGTCGCCGTGAACGGGTCGTGGGCGTTCGGCACCACAACCGTTCCGCTCGCGGCGGACACGCACGGTTCGCCGGACACCGCGATCTTCGTCGCGACCAGGACCGGCCTGGGCTGGCAGGTCGCGCTGCACGGCACCGACGAGTTCGCGGACCTGGTCGCCGCGGCACCGGCCGAGGTGGTGAGCGACGAGGAGAAGGCCACCTTCGCCGCCAACCACAGGGCTTCCCGCGCCCGGACGCCGAGCACGGGCCTTGGCCTTCCGTGGCCGAGGAACCAGTCCTGGTGGTTCGGCGGGGGACCGCACGGGCCTGTCGGCAGCGAAGGTCCGTGGGGATCTCTCGACTTCGCGGGTGGAGACGGCCGGGTGCTGTCGGCCGCACCTGGCCGCCTGTACCGCAGCTGCGACAACGGGACCAGTGCCTTCATCACCGTCGTGCACGACAGCGGCTACAGCTCCCGGTACTACCACATGACCGACCTCACAACTGTGAACGAGGGCGGATACGTCGACGAAGGCGCGTACCTGGGGCGCATCGGGAACGAGCTGCCCTGCGGTGGGTTCAGCAACCTTCCGCACGTCCACTTCACGCTGATGGTGGGCGGCGCCGAGGTACCGGTCGACGGGATGACGATCGGCGGCTGGACCTTCCGCCAGGGAAGTCGTCCGTACCAGGGACATGCGACGCGCGGCGACGTGAGGGTCGGTGTCGGAGGAGACCTGGTGAACCACGGGCCGTCCTGATCGAGGGCGGCCCGTGAGCGGGGACGATCACGAGCCGCACCTTGAATCTTCCTTAACCAGCAGGCGTCTTGCGGCGCTTTTGGTTGTGGAGGTGTCACGTGTCGCGTACGTCTGGTTGAGGACGTTGTGGTCGAGCAGTGCTCGCTCCGCGCCCGTGCGTTTCGAATGACCGATCCGGCGCCCGGCAACGGGTTCTCTCCCTGCAAGCGAGTCCTCGTTGTCCATTGTGGTCGCTGGACTGATCCTGAGGAGATACGCGAATGAAGACACGTTCCCTGCTCGCCGGCGTCGCCGCCGTCGCGGCCGTGCTGTCGTGCCTGACAGCTCCGGCGGTGGCCAAGACCGCGCCGACGGACGTGCAGTCGATGATCGTGAACGGCCGTCCGGCCAGCCAGGTCTACTCGTTCATGGTGTCCACGAACATCTCCGTGGGCGGCGGGCACTACTGCGGCGGTGCGCTGATCAAGCCGAACTGGGTGGTGAGCGCCCGGCACTGCGGAAATCCGGTGCAGGTGCGGGTGGGTACCACCAACAGCAACAGCGGCGGCACCGTCGCCCGCGTCCGGCGGACGATCCACCACCCCGGAAACGGGGTGGACGTATCGTTGATCGAGTTGGCGACCTCGGTGCCGCAGACGCCGATCCAGATCGCCGCCACCTCCGGCCCCGCTGGAACCGCGACCCGGATCATCGGGTGGGGGCAGACGAGCCCGGTGCCGGGGAACGGCAGGACCACGCAGCTGATGGAGCTGGACACGTCGATCGTGCCGGACAACAGGTGCCCCGTCGGGCGCAACCCAGCCACCGATCTGTGCACGAACAACCCGGACGGCAACGCCGGAGCGTGTTACGGCGACTCCGGTGGTCCGCAGATCAAGCGCGTCAACGGGATCTGGCAGCTGGTGGGGGCGACCAGCGGTTCCGGCAACGGTAACGAGTTGTGCGCTACCGGTCCGTCGCTCTACATGGACGTCCCGGCGGTGAGCAGCTGGATCCGGAGTTACACCGGATAGGCGACAGGCACGGGATCCGCGGTGCGGGAGTCGGCCAGACGCACTCCCACACCGCGGACGGTGTGCAGGTACCTCGGTCGAGACGCGGACTCGCCCAGCTTGCGGCGCAACCAGGAGAGATGCACGTCCACGCACTGGTCTCCCGGGCGGTGGAGGCGTCCCCAGACGGCCTCGGCCACCTCCTTGCGGCTGACGACCCGGTCGGCCCGCTCCGCCAAGTAGGTCAGGACGTCGAACTCCTTGCGGTTCAGCTCGAGAAGTCGTCCGTCCACAGTGGCTTCCCGACGGGCTCGGTCGACCCGCAGGCCGCCGATCGTCAGGACCGGCAGCGCGCTGATGATCCGGCACGACCGGCGCAGGACAGCGCGCATGCGTGCGGCCAGGTGTTCCAATGAGAACGGCTTGGCCAGGTAGTCGTCAGCGCCCGCGTTCAACGTTCTGACGATTCCGAGCTCGTCGTGCACGCCGGTCGCGATCACGACGGACAGGGAGGTGATGTCGCGGATGACGCGCAACGCGTCCTGCCCGTCCAGATCCGGAAGACCGAGATCCAGCACGACGAGGTCAGGCCGCCGGCCGCTGATCATGCGCACGGCGCGCGGAACCGACGAGGCGACCCGCAGGCGATAGCCGATGCCGCGCAACCGCCGGGACATGGCGTCCGACATGAGCGGGTCGTCCTCCACGAGGAGCACGGTGACCGCCATCGCTCCGGCCTGTGACTGACCTGGGTGGACGTCGGATGTCATCGGAGGAAACCTCCTGAGCTCGTCGCGTTCGTGAGATCGTCGCTGTGACTGGGCGCCGGATCGACGTTGCGCGCCTTCAGGGCTGCTGGAGGCGCGCAACGTCAGAGCATGCGTGCACCTCGTGCGGTGCAACGGAAGGCTGCCGACAACGTCAGATCACCCGGCGTGTGGAACACGAAGCCTTGCGATCGACACCACGTGTCGTGGTCAGCGGTAGTTGTCGTTCATCTGCGCGACCTGTGCCTCGGGCCACCAGAAGTTGTGGCAGTCCTTGCCCGCTGACACGCCGGACATGATGTCATCGCATTTCCCGCTGTTGTTCATCGGGAGTCCGAAGATCCGGCCGTACTCACGTGCCACGAGGCGCTCTGCGGAGAAGCCCTTCCGGAGAGCCGCGCGGCTGAGCCGGACGGTGATCGGCCGGTCGTTCGGCCGAACCGGGCCGATCACGGTGTTGTCCGGCATCGAGTCGGAGGGCACGAAGCGGATGACCGGGCGACAACCCTCGTTCGGCCACAACCTGGTGTCGCCGAGCGTGACGGTCTTGCCGTGACCCGACCAGTACCAGCTGTTCTGGCCTAGCGCTTCGTCCCAGTCACGTACCTGGCTGGAGTCGTAGCAGATCACTGTGGGCGCCGCTTCAGAGGCCGAGGCGGTGGCGGGCAACGCGGTCACCGCCAAGGTCGCCGCGATGCAGGCAACTGCTTGCTTGAGCATGAGAACTCCCGGTAGCTGAGTTGAACACCCTTCGACTGACTTGGGCCTCTTCAGCGTAGGAAGCCGCGCGGGATCGCAACCAGATCCCAACTTTCCATAGCAGCAACCGATGTGCGGGTTGTTCCGCGGATCGGCGAGGCTGCTCGCGGCTGCGGGTGATCACCCACGAGAAGGTACGGCCTCGGACTTCGGGACGACCGCAACGGCAACCGCGCCATCCTGATGTCCGGTGGCGGCGCGGGACAACACCGGGCCTCGGCGATGTCGCGGCCCACCTGAAGATGGCTCTTCGTCCTTTGTAGATCGACGAGCGCCTGGTCCCGTACGCTTCCTGACAATGGACCTCTTCGGGCGGCAGTTGGAACAGGCGGCGATGAGCCGGGTCGTCGCCGGGGCCATGTCCGGTCAGGGCGCTGCCCTGGTGCTGTGGGGTGATCCGGGCATCGGCAAGACGGCGTTGCTCGAGCACGCGACCGACGTCGCCGGCCCTGGGTTCACGATCCTCACCTGCCGGGGCACCAGGCTGGAGTCGGGTCTCGCGTTCGCTGGTCTGCACCAGTTGCTGTGGCCGGTGGTGGACCGGATCGACACACTGCCGCTACCCCAGGCACGCGCGCTGAAAGGGGCCCTCGGACACAGCGGCGACCAAGCGGACCGGTTCCTCCTCGGCGCCGCTGTTCTCACGTTGCTGAGCGATCTGGCCGAGGTCCGTCCGGTGCTGGTGGTCGTCGACGACGGGCAGTGGCTGGACGAACCGACCGCGCAGCGTATGTCCTTTGTAACCAGACGGGTGCAGGCGGAGCCGGTGGCCGTGCTGGTGGCCGTGCACGAGGATCCTGCGCTCGGTGACTGGGAGCTGGTGCCATCGCTGGAGGTTCGAGGTCTGGACGACAGCGCCGCACGTCTGCTGGCCTCCTCGGCCGCCCGCGACGTGGACGACGTGCTGATCGAACACACGGTCCGCGTGGCAGGAGGTAATCCGCTGGCCCTGCAAGAACTTCCCCGCACACTCGGCGAGACCGGCGCCGCTCTCCTGTCGCAGGGGGACCCGGTCGCGGTCGGCCCCAGACTGCGCCGCGCGTTCCGAGCCCGAATCGATCCCCTGGGCTCCGCGATCCGCACCGCGCTGCTGCTCGCGGCCGCCGACGACCGCGGTGAGGGTGCGGTGCTGCGCCGGGCAGGCGCCGTTCTCGGTGTCGAGGCCGAAGCCTGGGAGCTCGCGCTGAGGTCCGGTCTGCTCACCGCACGCGGCGACCGGCTCCGGCTCCGGCATTCGCTGATCCGGGCCGTGGTCTACGAGGAGGCGACCCTTGCCGATCGGCAGGCGGTCCACCGGGCGCTCGCCGAGTCGCTCACCGCCGACGCGACAGGCGAACTCCGTGCCTGGCATCTGGCCGCTGCCGCCGAGAAGGCCGACGAACAGGTGGCGCTCTTGCTGGAGAGATCGGCCGAGCGCGCCTGGGGGCGCGGTGGCTGCGCGGCGGCCGTGCGCGCCCTACGCAGAGCCGCCGCACTTTCGCCGGAGAACGGCGATGCGGTCAGGCGACTGTGCCGTGGTGCGGCCGCGGCCTGGGACGCCGGGCAGGTCGCCACGGCGAGGGAACTGTTGCGGGCTTCGGAGAAAATGTCCTCCGAAGCGGCTGTGGCCCGGCTCAGCGGCGGGCTGCGCGGGGTTATCGAGTTCGCTCGCGGGGACCAGGAACGCGCCCACGGCTTCCTGCTGCTGGACATGCGGGAGGTACCCGACCCCGCCAAGGCGCTCGACCTCGGTTGCCTCGCGGTGCGGGCCGGCTGGGCGGCAGGCCGCCCCGAACTGCAGGCCGAGGCCTTGCGGCAGGTCGGCGAACTCGCCCGCCGCCGCCCGTTCCCGGACGCCGATCTGCTGCCGGTGCTGCGCGCCTGGTGGACCACCGAGCCCGGAGAAGACGCGAAACCGGGCCCCGCTGTGCTCACCGGGGACGTACTGGCCCGGCTCTCGTCCAGCTTGCTGCGGTTGCACCCTCCCACACCCCTGGGAGTGGCGTGGGGTCTTGAGCAGCCTCTGTCCGTCGCGTTGCGGAACAAGATCGCGAAGGTGCGGCGCACGGAGGAGGTGGGTGTCCTGACGCTGGCTCTCGCCCAGTCGGCGACCCTGGACATCGTTCTGGGGCGCTGGTCGGAGGCGACGGCCAACGCGACCGAGGGAATGCGGGTCGCGGAGGAGATCGGCGCCGACCACCTGGCCTCGCAGTGCCGCAACTGCCTGGCTTTGCTGGCGGCGATGCGCGGCGACGAGGAGACCGTCGCGGCTGCCGCCGCTCGCACCCTCGAACTCTCCGTGCCGCGGGAGGTGCGTGCGCTGAGCGCCGCCGCGCATTGGTACCTCGGCATGTCGGCGTTGTTCGCCGGCCGCGCCGACGAAGCGCTCGAACGCCTGCTGCGGCTCACCGAGCCAGGCCACGACGCCGCGCACCCGACTTTCGCGGTGCTGGCCGTCCTCGACACCGTGGAAGCCGCGCTGCGGGCCGGCAGGCCGGAAGCGGCCGAGCCACAAACACAACTGCTGCGAAGGTGGGCGGACCACACCGAGGCCGCGTGGGCCGTCTCCGGCGCCCACCTCGCCCGTGCGCTGCTGGCCGACGCGTCCGATGCCGAGAAGTGGTTCCAGTTCGCCCTGGAGGTGCCCGGCGCGTCGTCACGCCCCTTCTCCTTCGCGCGCACCCGGCTGCTGTACGGGGAGTGGTTGCGTCGCGCCCGCCGCCGTTCCGAGGCCCGCGTCCAGCTCGCCGAGGCCGCGGAGGCGTTCCAGCGACTGGGAGCCACGCCGTTGCTCGAACGGGCGCAGGCCGAACAGGAGCTGACCGGGGCGCACCCCCACCGGTCCGCACGAGGGTCGGAACGGCAGGACGTCCTCACCCCACAGGAACTCCGGGTGGCGCGGCTCGCGGGGGAGGGGCTCACCAACCGGGAGATCGCGGCACAGCTGCTGATCAGCCCGCGGACGGTCGGCCACCACCTGTCCAACGTCTTCCCGAAGCTCGGCATCATCTCGCGGTCCGACCTGGCGAAGGTGGACTTCGACGGTGCCGCGGGGGCACCGACGGATACGGTGACCGATTCCGGATCGCGCGATTCTTCGTAGCGTCGGCGTGCTCGCACCCGCGCTGGAGAACGAGGAACCACCGCCCCATGCCCAGTTCCGCCGTGCACGCCGATGGCACGCGCGAGCGTTTCGACGTGGCTGGTTCCAGGTCTGTCCAGCTCGGCCCCGTTGAGCGAAAAGCGCACGGCACGTGCGTCGTTCACGCCATCTTCTCTCTTCAATCCTCGAATCGAAGGAGCTCGCTGTGGAGCCCGGCTTCGACAACCGATCCGCGGCCGTGCCCGGGATCCTGTGGTGGCGCACGTGGGCCAGCCGGCACCGGGTGCTCGCCGCGTTGCTGGCAGGCCTCGTCGCCACGCACGTCGCCACCGCGTGCGGCTACTGGTTCACCGGGATCGGCCTGACCCGACTGGACTGGAACACCGCGAACGGCTTCGTCTACACGCCTGCCGCCGGGCCGTTGGCGAAGTTCCTCGTCGGAGGTGTCTTCCACTACTTCGACGGCATCGTGTTCGCGGTGGTGTTCGCGTGCGCGCTCCATCCGCTGCTGCCGTGGCGCAACACGCAGCTCGGCAACCTCGCCAAGGGGTTCGTGTTCGGCACACTGCTCTCCGTCCTCAGCGTCGTGTTCATGACCCCGTTCGTCTACGGCCCGGCGCGCGGCTCCGACCCCGGCTTCCTGAGCCTGAACCTGGGATGGCAGTACATCGCCGCTGTCTTCGTGTGGCACTGGATCTACGGGATCCACCTCGCGATCGTCTTCAACCCGCTGCCCGACCCGCTCGACGTGCCGCGCGAGGCCGAACCCGCGCTGAGCAGCCGCTGAAGAACGGAGCTGTGTCATGGCAGAAGCAGGTCAGCCCCGGAAGGGCTTCGCCAAGATCATCGCGGCGAGCGTCGCGGGCACCACGATCGAGTTCTACGACTTCTTCCTCTACGGCGCCGCCGCGGCGATCGTGTTCGACAAGGTGTTCTTCCCGTCGGGCGACCCGATCACCGGCGTGCTGCTCGCGTTGCTCACCTACGCGGTCGGCTTCCTGGCTCGCCCACTCGGCGGCGTGGTGTTCGGCCACTTCGGAGACCGCTGGGGCAGAAGGCGCACACTGGCGCTGAGCCTGGTCCTGATGGGCGGCGCGACCGTAGCGATCGGACTCATCCCCTCCTACGCCACGATCGGGATCGCCGCGCCGATCCTGCTGGTGCTGCTCCGACTCGTCCAGGGCTTCGCGCTGGGTGGCGAGTGGGGCGGCGCGATCCTCCTGGTTGCCGAACACGGCGACGACCGCCGCCGAGGCTTCTGGAGCAGTTGGCCGCAGACCGGCGGACCACTCGGCAACATGCTCGCCACCGGCGTTCTCGCGGCACTGACGCCGACGATCACCAACGAGCAGTTCCTGTCCTGGGGCTGGCGCCTCCCGTTCGCGGTGTCGGCCGTCCTGGTGGTCATCGGCCTGTGGCTGCGGCACTCCATCGAGGAGTCCCCGCTGTTCGAGGCGGACGCACCGCGCGAGGCGGCGCCGATCCGGGTGGTGCTGCGCGATCACCGGCGCCAAGTGGCCATGGCCGCGCTCGCCAACGTCGGCGAGAAAGCCGCCTTCTACACGTTCAGCATCTTCCTGCTCACGTACCTGGCCCAGCAGGTCAAGGCACCGCGCGGCGTGGGCCTCACCGCCGTGGCCGTCGCCTCGGTGTTCCAGGTGGCGGCGATGCTGGCCGGAGGCGCGTTGTCCGACAGGTACGGCAGGCGCCCGGTCAGCATCACGCTGGCCGTGCTGCTCGCCGCCTGGGGCTTCCTCGGACTGCCTCTTGTGGACAGCGGCGAGCTCGGCAAGGTCATCCTGGTGACCGTCGTGGGGCTCACCCTGCACGGCCTCATGACCGGCGCCCAGGTCGCGTTCTTCGCCGAACTGTTCCCCAGCGCCGTCCGCTACACCGGCGCATCACTGGGCTACCAACTCGCCACCGTGTTCGGTGGCTCGCTGGCGCCGATCGTAGGTGTCGCGCTGCTGCGCCGGTTCGGCTCGACCACCCCGGTCGCCGTCTTCCTCGCGATAACCGAAATCTGCACGATCGCCGCCTTCCTGTGCGCGGGCGAAACGCGTCACCGCGACCTGCGCTCGATCGAACCCGACCGGTCGAACCAACGACCGCTCTCAACCAAGTGAGGCACAACCGTGCGCACTACGTCGCCGCTTTGCCGGACCCTTTGGCATCGGGGGTGACCCCTGCTGTGGTCGATCGGAGGAAAGACGTTGTACGGATAGCACGCGGCTGAGCCCTTCGCCCGGGCGAACTCCTTGGCGCTGATGTCGATCGTTGCTGGACGTAGGCCCCGCTGGGCTGGATCCGTGGTGACGAGTTGGAGGCGTCGCTTGCCACGCGACGGTGCGTCGAGTTCTACCTTGTCGAGGGGCTTGCAGGAGCGGTGGAGGAAGTAGCGCCCGTGAAGCTCCTGCCGGTGTGAGGTGGCACGGGAATATCCGTTGCGGATTGCGTTGTCGAGCTCGACGGCGCTCGCCCATGCAACGGGGTCGTTGTCGCGGAGCCATCGCCAGCCCACGTTGCTGTGGAAAGGGCACCCGATGCAGGCGGACTTCGCGGTTGAGCCGAATCCGTGCTCGACGAGGTAGTCGACGCATCGCGCGCGGGCCCAGCCGAGGTCGATCAGCCGAATGACGTTGCGCAGGTTGCGCACGTCTGAGTCTTTCGCGCGGGCGAACTCGTCGGTGCTGATGCCGATAGCCTGCGTGGTTGTGCAGTCACCCTGTGGCGGTTCCTTCCGCAAGACCAGGCGATCACCGCTGGGGACATCGCCGAACCGTTGTTGTCCTTGCACAGCTTGGAGAATGTGCCGTTCGAACTGCCGCAGCTCGACGCTCTAGGTGCGAACCGGAACTCGATCGAGACCAGCGCGCTGCTCTCGGATGGCGAACGTGCGCTGCTGGACAACGGCGTTCAGGCGGCGGTCCTAATCGACTGGGAGAGTGCGGTGTTCGGCCCCGTGGAGTGGGACCTCGTGACGATCGAGGTCCACTGCCGCAGGTTCGGGTTCGCGCACACCGAGTACGACGAGTTCTGCGAGCGCTACGGCCGTGATGTCCGTGAGTGGTCGGGCTGCCGTACGTTCAAGGACTTGCGTGAGCTGAGGATGATCACGACGAACGCCCGGAAATCGGCCGTGGGGAGTCCACAGGCCGACGAGGTGCATCGGCGGATCGCGCAGCTGGACGACGCCCCGAGCTCCAGGTGGTTCATCGTCTGAGAGTCAGTCGGACAGGCTGAGCGGCGTGGCGCTGAAAGTGCCCGCCAGAAGGTTGTCCATCAGAACGGGGAGCGTGGCCGGTAGCAGCTTGGCGGTGGTGGCGCGCAGGTCGGAGGCCGGCCACCAGCGCCGCTCGATCAGGCTGGCTTTTCGTTCTCGGTGGGCTTGAGCGCGACCTTCGGGGCCGTATCCGTGATGCGGCAAAAGAGCACGTGATCGACGCGGTGATGGTCGCGGTCCTTGTAGCGGAAGCGGGACTCATGGACATACAGCTTGCGTCCCAGCGCAGGAAGCACGAGTCCGGCTTTCTCCGCTACCTCGCGGCCGGCTTCCCTCAAAGTCGGAAGCGTCACCAACCTGGTTCCCGGCAAACCCGCGAGCCGGTGCCTGCTCGTGATCTGCACCCGGTGTCCTTGCTCCGAGTCACCCGGTAGCAGCGGCAGGACCTGGTCCGCCGACGACACGTTGTCGACCACGACAAGGACTCGCTGGCCGGCCCCGCCGTGCTCGGCGAGGACGGTCCGCCACAGCCACGCTCTGGCTTCGACGTCTTCCGATACCTGGTCGGGATGGACCCCCACTGCGGTGAGCAACGACTGAGGGCCACGAGCGGGGTGACGTGTTGCTCCTCAGGTCCGTAGCCATAGATGTTGATCATCAACATGCCGCCCGGGAACCAGTTCCGGTTGCGCGCGACCTTCGCGGCGTGCACCACTGGCGCGGTCTTGCCGGTACCGCCGAGCCCGTCCACGGCGACGGCGGCGATGCTGTCCGAGTCTGGCTGGAGCAGTTCCAGGAGCCCGTCGACCTGGTCCTCTCTGCCCACGAACACAGGCTGATAGGGCAGGCCCTGCAACGCCGGTCGCGTCGGCACAGCCTCTGTGATCGTGAGCGTGCCCGTTTGGATTACGTTGCCGACCACGCTCCGGACACGCCGTTCGTCACGCTGGTTCCCACTGGCACCGAGCGATTGTGCTCCGACGGGGGATCCCCGGAGCACTCCACTCGCCTGAGTCACCCCGTTGGACCAGCACCATCGCGATTCGAGAGCTGGACTGGTTTCCGAGTTTCGCGATGACTGACCCGGTGTGAGAAACCGGTGTCGACCATCAGGCCTCTTCGTATCCGCAGACCAGATCTGAACGCCACCGCGTTCACAGCTGCTTTCTGCACTCCGCCGGGTGAATGACCGAGCGTGTGCGGCGTTGCAGACTCGATCCAGGTGAACATCGCTGAAAGGGGGAGCGGTGAGTCAAGGATCGCTGTTCGGGCCGGAGGCGGCGCCGGTGATGAAGGCCGCTGATGACGCTTGGCGTCGAATGAAGGTGCTGGTCACGGTCAAAGCCGCGCCGAACCCGTCCGCTGCCTACGGGGAGACCGTCTGCGTCGCGGGGTTGAGCATGGATTTGGACGCGCCGGGGTGGGTGCGCCTGTATCCGATCAACTTCCGCGATCTGGAGTCCGCGCAGCGGTTCAGGAAGTACGACATCGTGTCGATCAAGGTGAAGCCTGCTCGCAACGACCCTCGTGTCGAGAGCTGGAAGCCGGACATGACCAGTCTGGAGGTGCGGGACTACCTCAAGCCTTGGAAGAGAAGGCGGCCGTTGGTCGAGCCGTACGTCGAAGAGTCGATGTGCGAGGTGCTGAACGGGGTCAGGGCTCATCCGCCGGCTCGTTCGTTGGCGGCGGTCCGTCCTGCTTCGGTGCAGGGCATCGACCTCGAGCCTCATCCTGGCTGGACGGCGGACGAGCAAGACAAGATCAACAGGTACGTCGGTCAGATCGACATGTTCGGCACTGACCGCACGGCCCTGGAGGCTCCTCGGTTCAGGGGTTGGTACCGCTACAAGTGCACGACGACCACCTGCGGTGGCCATCGCCAGGGCATCCTCGACTGGGAGTTCGTGGCTCTTCAGCGCCGGTTGGTCAGGCTTGGTGACGACGCCTTGAAGGTCGAGCTGCGCAAAAGGTACTTCGGCGAGATGTGTGCTGCTGGCAAGGACGTCGCGTTCTTCGTCGGCAACCAGGCCAAACGGCAACACGTGTTCGGAGTGGTCGGCGTGTACTGGCCGCCGCGTTAAACCTCGACGAGGTCGCGCTCCAGCCGAAGGCGCACCTGGTGAAGGACGACGTCGCGGTGGCACCGCTGCTCGTCGGCCTCGAAGCACATCACCGCCACGCGCTGGTGCTTGGCGAGCTCGACGAGTTGGTCCAGTGCGGTCTCCGCGGCCTCGTCGGTGAGCAGTGCCGAATAGCGATCGCGGGCTTCGGAGAGTTCCTGAAGGCTGCCGCCGAATCCGGCCCGGTTGGTCTTGGGGTTGCCCAGGCCCCGCAGGTGCAGGTAGCCGGCACCTGCGGAGGTAACCGCCGTCGAGAGTGCTGTCTTGCTGAAACCTCGCTTGCGGGAGATCGGAGTCAGGCGAACGTCGACGAGGACGTTGATCCGCTGTTCGCCGAGGCGCGCGAGGAACGCGTCCAGATCAACCCCTTCGTAGCCGGTGCCGACGATGCCTGGTGCCGTTCCGTGCATGCGCCGACCCTTTCACAACCTGGACGGGCGGTCGTCACCGGTCTTGCCGCCTCCGGCGGCTGGTCGAGAGTTCCCACGTCGATGCCAACATATCGATGAGTGTTGAGATGACACTCTCACTTGGAGTAGATTCCAACGTATCAACGAACGTTAGGATGAGCGCTGTGACTGACAGACGCCAGGACTCCTGCGACCTGTTGTGCCTGGACCTGCCGCATGCCGAGGAGATCCGGACGGGCCTGCCCGAGGTGGGTGCGGTGGAGGCGGCGGCAGCTGCGGCGCGGGCGTTGGGCGATCCGACCCGGCTGCGGATCGCCGCTGCGTTGTTGAGCGGTGGCGAGTTGTGCGTGTGCGACGCCTCGTGGGTCGTGGGTGCGGCGCAGAACCTGACGTCGCACCACCTGCGGCAGCTCAAGATCGGCGGGCTGGTGTCGTCGCGGCGGGACGGTCGGTTGGTGATGTACGCGCTGACCGGTCGCGGGCGCGCGTTGGTCACCGCGGTTCTCGAAGTGCAGACGGAGCAGGTCGTGCCTGCGGGCGACGGCGGAGCGTTGAAGGGGTGAGTCGTGGCTGAGGAGTGCTGCGGGCCGCAGGAGTCGCGGACGACGGGGCAGGGTGACGAACGCGGTCCCGACGAGGGGCCGGGAAGCCTGTGGCAGGTTCGTGAACTGCAGCTGGCCGTTGTCGCCGCGGTGCTTCTGGCTGTTGGGTGGTGGATCGGGTCCACGGGCGCGGAGCTGGCGGGCGACGGGCTGACGTTGGCGTCGGCCGTGGTGGGCTCGGCGTCGTTCGTGCCGGGGGCGGTGCGCGGCCTGCTGCGGCGCCGGGTCGGCGTCGGCACCCTGATGACCATCGCCGCTATCGGTGCCGTGGCACTGGGGCAGTTCACCGAGGCCGCGATGCTCGGCGTGTTGTTCTCGATCGCGGAGGGCCTGGAGCACTACGCGATCGTTCGCACCCGCCGTGGCGTGCGCGCTCTGCTCGGGCTGGTGCCGCCCACAGCGTCGGTGCTGCGAGACGGGACCGAGCTGCAGGTCTCGCCGGACGAGCTCGTGGTGGGCGACCGGATGGTGTTGCGGCCCGGTGAGCGTGCCGCGACCGACGGGGTCATCCGGACCGGCCACACCAACCTGGACCTGTCGGCGATCACCGGTGAGTCGGTGCCGGTGGAGGCCGGGCCTGGCGATGTCGTGCACGCCGGTGCGATCAACGGCGGCGGTGCGATCGAGGTCGAGGTGACGTCCCGGGCGTCGGACTCCTCGCTCGCGCGGATCGTGCACATCGTCGAAGAGGCCCAGGACCGGAAAGGTGCCGGGCAACGGCTGGCTGACCGCATCGCGCGTCCGCTCGTTCCGGCGATCATGGTCTTGGCCGCGCTCATCGCCGGCCTCGGGGCGCTGTTCGGCGATCCGATGTTGTGGCTCGAACGCGCTTTGGTCGTGCTCGTCGCCGCTTCCCCTTGTGCGCTGGCGATTTCTGTTCCGCTCACCGTCGTTGCCGCCGTGGGGGCGGCGAGCAGGCAGGGTGCTCTGATCAAGGGCGGCGCTGCGCTGGAGGAGCTGGGCCGCATCGGCACGGTCGCGTTGGACAAGACCGGCACGCTCACCCGCAACGCTCCGCGCGTGATCGACGTCCTCCCCGCTGGGGAGGCGACGCGCGAGCAGGTGCTGGCGACCGCAGCCGCGCTCGAAGCCCGCAGTGAGCACCCGCTGGCCCGCGCGATTCTGCAGGCCTCGGCAGCCGTGCCCGCTGCTGATGATGTCACCGCGGTGCCTGGGCACGGACTGACCGGAACCCTCGACGGTGCCTCGATCCGGCTGGGCAAGCCGGGGTGGGTGGACGCCGGCGCGTTGCGTGGCGAGGTCGACCGTCTTCAGCAGGCGGGTGCCACCGTGGTGCTGTTGGAACGGGATGGCGTTCTTCTTGGCGCCGTCGCGGTCCGCGACGAGCTGCGCGACGAGGCTCCCGGGGTCGTCAGCAGCCTGCGCGGGTTGAACATCGACACCGCGATGCTCACCGGCGACAACACCGCCACCGCAACGGCATTGGCGAGCAAGGCGGGCATCTCGACCGTCCACGCCGAGCTCCTGCCGGAGGACAAGGCCACCCTGGTCGAGCGGCTGCGCAACGGGCGCAGGATCGCCATGGTCGGTGACGGCGTCAACGACGCTCCCGCACTGGCGACCGCCGACGTCGGCATCGCCATGGGCGCCATGGGAACGGACGTGGCGATCGAGACGGCGGACGTGGCGTTGATGGGCGAGGACCTCCGTCACCTGCCCCAGGTTCTGGCGCACGCACGGCACGCGCGTCGCGTGATGCTGCAGAACGTCGGGTTCTCGTTGGCGATCATCGGGGTGCTGATCCCGTTGGCGGCGTTCGGGGTCATGGGTCTGGCGACGGTGGTGTTCGTGCACGAGTTCGCCGAGGTGCTGGTCATCGTCAACGCGATCCGCGCGGCCAAGAGCACACCGTTGCCCGAGGTGACCGCGGTCGCTCCGGCCACACCACAGGCGTTGAACCTCACGGTCGCTGGCAACAAGCAGGGTGGCTCCGGCTGCTGCGACGCCTGCTGATCCTTCCCTCAAGGCGGTGCAGGCCGCTCCCTGCCTGAGGTTGTGGTCCACACGGGACACCGGATGGCGTCCCGTGTGGATGAGGGTCACACTGACGTGGCAGAGCGCTTCCTGATGAACACGACGGCGCCTACCGCGCCGACCACAACCACGGCGACGATCAGCCATACCCACCAGGGCATTCCGCTGCTCTGATCGGTCTGCGCGTCAGCCGCCGGGGCGATCGAGGGCGCGGCCGAGCTCGGCGCGGTCGTCGTGGTCGGGGGAGGAGTGGTCGTGGTGGTCGGCGGAACGGTCATCGTGAACTTCACCGCTCCAGTCACGGCGTGGTCGTCCGCGGAGCCGATCTTGTAGTTGAGCGTGTAGAGGCCTGCCGGACCGGCCGGGGTGACCGGCACGAGGAGCGAGGCGTCCTTGCCGGTGAGCTGACCGACGGTCCACGCGGTGCCGTCCGCACCGGTGATGGTGACGGTGGTCTGGTCGACCTGGATGGGCTCGTTGAACGTCAACGTGATCTGCTGCGGCGGCGCGGCGACCTCCGCGCCGTCCTTGGGGTCGCTGGAGATCAGCTGGGTGTGCGCCGAGGCCAGTGGCGCGGTCGCCAGGAACGACAGCAGGAAGATCGGCAGGAGGATCAGGACGCGCTTCACTTCGGGTCTCCGGTCTGTGTGGTGCAGCGGGAACGCAGGGCGGTGCCGGCCGCGATGCCGAGGGCTAGGGCGGCCACTCCGAGGGCGGAGCCGCCGAGCCAGGTCGCGGACGAGCTCGGCGCAGCAGCGGCAGCGGGGGCTGGAGTGCTGTGTTCGCCGGACGAGTCGGACGACGCCTCGGCATCGGTGGCGACGAGCTTGAGTACGGGCGCGGGATGGTCTGGCTCGCCCTGACCTTCCGCTGGCGGCGGCTGGTTCCAGTTCACGACTTCGCCGCTCTCGTAGGTCTGCACGGCGTTGATCACGAGCCGATCGGCGTTGTCCGGCATCGTGCCGAGCGTCACGGCGAACTCCGCGAACTCGTTGGGGGCGATGCGGGTTCCGGCCTCGGCGGTCCAGGTGATGCTGCGGAACGCCTCGGTGAACTCGCTGTTGCCGACCTTGACCGGCGGGTCGAGCTTGGCCTTGACCACGTCGGCCTTCCAGCCCGCGGTGCTGCGGGTCCGGACGGTGCGCAACGGGAACTCGGCGGGCAGGTCGAGCCGCACCGAGACGGTGCCGGAGTCAGGGCGTTCGTTGGGAACCTTGAAGGTGATGGTCGCGGACTTGCCTCTGACCGCCTGGCCCGGCACGGGTTCCAGATGGGCGGAGGCCGCAGTGCTGTTGAACAACGTGACCGCGCACGCGACGACCGCGGCCGTCGCGAACACGCGTGGGTACTTCGGGGACATGGAGCTCCTCGCATGACAGAACACCGGCCCGCGAGGGCCGGTCGGTAGGGGATGTCAGCGGGGGAGCGGAGGGCCGCGTCTGCTCACGGACGTGAACACGACAACGCCGTGCAGCACGTCCGCGAAGTCGGTCACCGGCCTGGACACGGTCCGAGGTACGACGATCGGCGCGAAGACGAGAGGCAACGTCCGGCGCACAGCTGTGATGAAGCCGAGCAGGCACGCGTCGGCCTTCGCCAGCAACGCGCCGAGCAGCACGCCTGCCAGCACGTGCGCCAACGCCATTCGCAGGCTGTCCGGCCCGGTCGACGGGCCGTGGTGCGATCCGCCGGTGTTGAGCAGCAGGTGCATGAAGAGCTGCGCGACGCCGAGCGCCAGCACGACGGCCACCGGAGAGCGTTTCCGGTCGGCGAACGCGGTGGCGGCGGCGCCGATGAGCGCGGTGACGAAGAGCGTCATCGCGCCGTCCGGGAAGTCGCCGCCGCCGATGCCGTGAGCTGTGACGGTGAGGGCGGTCGCGCACGTCGCGAGCAGCCCGCCGCGCACCACGCGCAGCGTCTTGGGCAGCTCCGGACGTCCGGTCACCGCGCAATGCTGACCACGTCGCGCAAAATGCACGTCAGGTCGATCTTCCGTCCTCTTCGGACTCCGGGACGAACGATCGCCGCGGGCCCGTGCCCATCAGCATGCGCCGCACTTCCTGGTTGGCCTTCCGATTCGGGTCGCGGTACTGCGCGACGGCGACGGCGATCAGGCACGTGATGATCACCAAGGCCACCACGCCGAGGATCCAGGTGCTGCCTTCACCGTCGTGGCTGGCCAGGGGAATTGTCTGGAGAAGTAGTTGTGCGGACATCGTTTCTCTCAGCGGTGGACTGTGCGCGCGACGAGCAGGGACTCGAGTTCTTCGACTTCGGACCGATGTCCCGCGCGAACCTTCTTGGCCAAGGCCGTCTCGGCCTGGTCGTGCCGGAGCATCAGCTTGAGGAACGCGACGTCGAACGCGCGGCCCGAGCGTTCTCCCAGCTTCGTGATCCGAGTGTCGTCCGCGCGGCCGAGTGCTCGGGTGATCAGCTCGACGCGGTCCGTCTCGATGTCGAACGCGATCCGACGGATCTCCGGGTCGTCGCTGTGCTGGATCGCCAAGCCTGCCATCCGCACCGCGATCGCGTGGTGTCCGAGCAGTTTGGACGGCGCCGCAGGCTTGGCCGAGGCGACGCCCACGAGGTAGCCGGCGATCACCAGGGCCAAGCCGAAGAAGGCCAGGATCAGGAGAAGCGTCCAGTTCACGGACCCTCGCTCGGCGTTGGCGCGGCGGACTCGGACTCGGGGCGACCGTTCACCGGCACGGCGTCGGGGCCGGGCTTCTCCGCGACGAACGGAGCCGGGTTCGACAGGAACTGCGGGTTTTCGCAGGACGCGCCGACTTCGGGGTAGGTGTTCGGGTTGCGGAGCAGCGCGGAGACGAACTGGTCGATGCGCTCGTCGTCCGCGTTGCCGAGCTTGAGCTGGTGCCCCCAGGTCTGCAACGAGATCGGCTGGTCGAGACCGGGGTAGGGGGACAGCATCGTGTACGGGATGCCCTCCACCTTGGACTTCAGCTTGTCCAGCGCCGGACCGGTGATCTGGTCGGGGTTGTAGGCCATCCACAGCCCGCCGTGCTCCATGGAGTGGACCATGTTCTCGCTGCGCACGGCCGTCGTGTAGACGACGCCGGTGCAGTCGGCCCACTGGCCGTCGTGCGCGCCGCCGATGGGCGGGTTGTGCTCGTAGGCGACGCGCTCGGTCGGCTGCACGTGCTTGGCGGCCGGGAACTCCTTCTTCACGACGCCCGTGATCTTGTCGGACGGGTCCTTGTTCGTGTCGGACGGCTTCCACTGCGCCAGCGCGGCCTCGCGGTCGTTGTTCTTGGAGATCTGGGTGAACGCGTAGCCGAACACGCCGCCGGCCAGTCCGAGCACGGCGACGACGGCGATGATCGTGCCCCACGGTGTGGCCTTGGTGCTGACGATCGGCTTCTTGGCACGCCGCTGCTTGGTCTTGCGGCCACTCGTCATCCCCAGCTCCCACCGGTTGTCAATTACTAACGACCTTAGTACTAAACTCGCTGCGGAAACTATGCCACCTAGTAGATGGAGGCGAGGTGCCGGCACAGCGGCGACTCCTGCCGATAGCTCTGACCAGCGCACTTGTGGCGGTCGCGGTCGCACCCGCGTCCGCGCAGCCCGCACAGGACCCGTTAGCCCGCTACAACGAACTGGGCGCGCAAGCGGCGAAGACGAACGAGGACCTGCTCAAGGCCCGCGAGGACCTGACGGCCAAGCGCGCCGAACTGGCCAAGGCCGACGAGGCGGAGAAGTGGGCCAGGAGCGAGGAGGACAGGTTCCGCGGCCAGGTCGACGCGCTGACCACGGCGTCGTTCGAGGGCGCGCGGCTCACCAAACTCTCCGCGATGCTCGTCGCCGACTCCCAGCAGGACTTCCTCGAGCGGATGTCGGCGATGGACCTGATCGCCGCCGACAACGCCGAGGCGCTCACCAGGCTGGCCACCGCGGTCACCACGGCCGAGGGCGCGCGTCAACAGGCGCAGGAGGCCACTCAGGCCGCCGAGAAGCTGGTTGGCGAGGTCGAGGGCAAGCAGAAGGAGCTGGACGGCAAGATCAAGGAGGTCAAGGCGGCGCTCGGGGCCCTCGACCCGTCCGTGCGCAACGGCCTGAGCCGGGTCAAGGACAACGGCAGCTACCTCGGTCCACCCGGTGCGGCGAACACGGCGCTGCAGGCGGCGCTGTCGAAGCGCGGCTCGCTCTACCTCTGGGGCGGGACCGGGCCCGACCGGTTCGACTGCTCGGGCCTGATGTTGTGGGCGTACAAGCAGGCGGGCATCACGTTGCCCCGCGTCGCGGCGGCGCAGTTCAACGCGGGCCGGGCGGTCCCGCTCGACGCACTGGTGGCCGGTGATCTTCTGTTCTACGACGACGGAACCGGCAATCCCGCGACCATCCACCACGTCGCGATGTACGTGGGCGAAGGGAAGATGGTCGACTCGCCGACCGACGGCCAGGTCGTCGACATCCGGTCGAGCCGCGGCGACGGGCACCTCATGGGAGCGCGGCGCATCGCCGGGTGACCGTATTCTTCCCGGACGGAGGTGCCATGCAGGGGTTGGGTGAGCTCGAGTCGGCGGTCATGGACGTGCTGTGGCGCGGTGACGGCGACCGGACGGTCCGCGACGTGCTCGACGAGCTGTCGAAGGAACGGGAACTGGCGTACACGACGGTCATGACGGTGCTGGACAACCTGCACCGCAAGGGCTGGGTCGAACGCGAGAAGGTCAGCCGGGCGTTCCACTACCAGGCCGCGCTGAGCCGTGAGGAAGCGGCGGCGAGAGCGCTGCGGGCGGTCCTCGAGTCGACCGACGACCCGGCTGGAGTGCTGCTGCACTTCGCGCGGTCGGCGTCCGACGAGGAGGCCGACGCGCTCCGCAAGGCCTTGCGGAAGCGCCGATGACCGTCGCCGTCGCGCTTCTGCTGGGCGCGTTGACCGTGGCCTGGACTGGTCCCCGGATGCTGGACCGCCTGCTGGTGCTGCGGGCGCCCGCAGGTGCGTTGCTGACCGGTTGGCTGATGATGGTCGCCGGCTGTCTGACGACGGTCACCGCCGCGGTCGTGATCGCGGTGCTACCCGGTCACGGCCCGGCGCCGTTGCTGGTGGGGCTCGTGCACCAGTGCTGGCAGACGTTGCGGCACGGCGGTTCGCCGCGAACGGAGGAGATCGCCGGACTGCTCTTCGCGGCGATCCTGCTCGGCGTGGTGGTCAAGCTCGCCCTGTTGCTCGTGCGGCACCACCGCTCGCAGGGAAGGTTGCAGCGCAAGCAGAGGGACGCGCTGAACTTCGTCGCACAAGAACAACCCGGTGCGATCCCGACGTGGTGGATCCCGCACGACCATCCGCTCGCCTACAGCCTGGCGGGTCGCCCGGCGCTGATCGTGGCGACTGAGGGCCTCAACCAGCACCTCAGCGAGGTGTCGGTGGCCGCGGTGATCGAGCATGAGCGGGCGCACATCCTCGGCCACCACCACCTGCTGGTCGGGTTCGCGAACGCTCTTGCCTCTGCTGTGCCGTGGACGCCGCTGACCCGACGGTCTCCCGAGTTGGTCGCGGCCCTGGTCGAGCTCGCCGCGGATGCCACTGCCGCTCGGATGCACGGTGCCGACGCGGTGCGGTCCGCACTGGTCACGATGACCGGTGGAGCGACGCCTCCCACCGCGCTGGCGATGGCCGGTGACTGCGTGGAGCTGCGTTTGCGCAACCTCGGCGGGCCTCAGGTCTCCGGTGCGAGGACGTGGTTCGCGGGTGCGGCCGCGATGGCGTTGCCGATGATCGTCGGTACCGCGTTGCTGGCGGTGGCGGCCTTCGCGTTGTGCCCCTTGATCCTTCCGCTGTAGGTACGTACGACGAAGGGGCGGACCGATTCATTCGGTCCGCCCCTTCAGCTTTGTTCGGTCAGTTCTGCTGGAACACCACGTCCACCCAGTAGTTGCCGCCGTTGTACGTGGTCGACGGGAACCCTGATCCCGCCTGGAACACGCCGTTGGCGATCCCCGCCGCGAGCGGAGGACTGGTCACGGCCGATGCCGAGAAGTACCCGGTGTCGAGCGCGTACCTGCCCGTCGTCGTGGTGTACGAGGCGACGTAGGTGGTGTCGGCCGTGATGTCGACCGGTGTGCTGAACGTCAGCGTCTGCCACCCGGTCTCCGTCTCGTTCGAGAACGTGCCGGTCGCCAGGCGCGTTCCGTCCGAGGTCCAGAGCGAACCGGTGTGGGTGCCGGTGTTGCCCGCTCCCTTGTAGAACTTCACGCCGGTCACCTTGCCGCTGACGGACGACGTGAACCGCACGCCCAGCTCGTAGGCGCCGCTGTCATCGGTCGCCGCGACTGTCGGAACCGTTGCGGCGCTGAACAACGAGCACGGGCACGTCTGGGGCGTCGTCGTGGTGAACGACCAGGTGGTCGCCGCGGGCATCAGGTTCCCGTAGGCGTCCGCGATCCGCAGGCTCGCCGTGTACTTCGTGCCTGCGGCCAGACGTGACGACCGAGTCCACGTGACGGTCCGCTGATCTCCGGACAATGCCAGCGCGCCGGTGAGCTTCGCGCCGCCGGGGTCGGTGACGGCGAACTGCGCCGTGCTCAGCTCGACCGGCTCGTCGAACTGGGCCGTCACGGTGCTCGTCAGGCTCACGCCGCTCGCACCGTCGAGCGGCGTCCTGCTCTGCACCACTGGGGCGTCGTTGTCCGAGTTGGGTTGGTAGACGACGTCGACCCAGTAGTTGCCGGAGCCGTAGGTCATGGTCGGGAACCCGCTGCCGGGCACGAACACGCCGTTGGTCTCCTGCGGTGCCGACAGCGGGCCGCTGTTGACCGGACCTGTGCCGAAGTACCCGGCGTTCACCGCGTAGTGCCCGGTGGTCGTCGTGTACGAGGCGGTGTAGGTCTGGCCGGCGCTGACGATCACCGGCTGGGCGAACGTCAGGGTCTGCCAGCCGGTCGCGGTCTCGCCGGTGAACGTGCCGGTGGCGAGCCTGGAACCGTTGGCGTTCCAGAGGCTGCCGGTGTGCGTGCCGGTGCCCTTGTAGAACTTCACGCCCGTGATCTGGCCGGACTGCGTGGGCGTGAACCGGACGCCGAGCTCGTAGGCGCCGCTGTCGTCCGCGGACGTCTCGGCGGGCACGGTCGCCGTGCTGAAGAGCGAGCACGGACAGGTCGGTGTCGTTGTCGTGGTGAAGGCCCATTCCGCCGGGGCTGCCAGGGCGATGCCGTTCGCGTCGGCGATGCCGAGGTGTGCCTGGTACCGGGTTCCGGGTGCGAGCTTTCCGGCCGGGGTCCAGGTGACCGTCTTCTGGTCGCCGGACAACGACACCGAGCCGGACAGCCTGCCACCCCGGGGATCGGTCAGCCAGATCTGCGCCGACGCGGGGTCGACCGGTTCGCTGAACGTCGCCGTCAGCGGAGCCGTGAGCGACACGTTCGTCGCGTCGATGCCTGGCGTGCGGTTGGTGATCGTCGGGGGAGTGGTGTCGCCGTTGAGGCCGTTGCGGTAGACGACGTCGACCCAGTAGTTCGTCGCGTTGTACGAACTGTTCGGGAAACCGCTGCCGTACTTGTACACGCCGTTGCCGCCATCGGTGCCGTTCTGCAAGGCGTGCAACGACTTGTAGTCCGCGCCTTGTCCGTTGAAGTAGCCGGACGTGACCGAGTAGCGGCCGTTCGGGGCGAGGTAGGAGACGACGTAGGTCGTGTTCGCCTGCACCGCGACCGGAGTGCTGAACGTCAGCTTCTGCCAGCCCGATGTGGTCTCGTTGGTGAACGTGCCGGTGGCGAGCAGCAGGCCGGTCGAGGTCCAGAGGCTGCCGGTGTGGGTGCCGGTGTTGCCGGGACCCTTGTAGAACCGGACGCCGAGCACTTCGCCCTTGCCGTCGAACCTGACCTTCGTGCCGACCTCGACCTGGTTCGTGTCGCCGGAGTCCACTGTGGCCGGTGCGGCGAAGTCGTCCCACACAGTGCACGGGCACGCCGCCGGTCGTGGCGATCCGGTGGTGAAGGTCCAGGTCGTCGCGGCGGACAGGTTGTTCGACGCGTCCGCGGCCCGGAGTGACGCCGTGTACGACGTCGCCGCGGCCAGTGGCGCGGACGGGGTGAAGGTGACGGTTCTCGTGTCCGCGGACAACGAGGTCGATTCGGCCACCGCGCCGTTCGGGCCGGTGACGGTGAACTGGGCGCCGGTCAGCGACACGTTCTCGTCGAACGTGCCCGAGACCGTCGTGGTGAGCGCGACCGAGCCCGCGTTCGCGGCGGGGGAACTGGACGTCTGGATCGGCGCGCGGGTGTCCGGCCCGGGGTCCGGCGCCCACACCACGTCGACCCAGTAGTTGGTGTCGCCGAAGGTGTTGCTCGGGAAACCCGCGCCGAACTTGAACACGCCGTTCGGGCCGTCCGTGCCGGACTGCAGCCCGGTCAGCGGCTCCAGCTTCTTGTCCTTGCGGAAGAAGTACTCGGTGTCGTAGGAGAACCGGCCGGTCGGGGTGAAGTACGAGGCGATGTAGGTGGTGTTCGCCTGCACCGCGACCGGGGACGGGAACAGCAGTGTCTGCCAGCCCGTCGCCGTCTCGTTCACGAACGTGCCCGACGCCAGCAGGTCACCGTTGCTCGACCAGAGCGAACCCGTGTGCGAGCCGGTGTTGCCGTCGCCCTTGTAGAACCGCACGCCGCGCACGTAACCAGCCGTGGCGCTGCGGAACTTCATGCCGAGCTCCAACGCGGAGCTGTCGTTGGCGGAGGCGACCTTCGGCAGGTCACTGCCCGCGAACACGCCGCACGGACAGGTTCTCGATGTCACGCCAGGCGTCGCCGAGACCGGTTGTGAGAGGTTGGCCGAGTCGTCGACCGCGCGGACCCTCAGCTGAGCGGTACCGGACTGCGCCGGGGTGTAGGTGTAGTTCCAGGTGGTCTGGCCGGCGACCCAGTTGGCCGGGTGCCAGCGGTTGCCGCCGTCCGTCGACACCTCGACGCCCGCGACCTGCCCGGCGGCGTCGATCACCGTGCCGGAGAACGTGTACGGCTGCCCGACCGTGGACTGCGCGGGCACGTTGCTGATCGTCACGCCCGGTGGGGCCGTGTCGTTGCTGGGCGTGGCCGCGGTCAGGCCCGCCTGCAGCGTGGACGGGAAAACGCCCATGTCCGCGAGGAAGTTGATCGTGGCCTGCTTCATGCGCACGTCGGACGTCGGCGTGTTGGTGCGGAACGCGTGGTCGTCGTCGACGCCCCAGGCCCACTGCACGGTGCCGGCCGCGAGCACGAGCGAACCACTCGGGTGCCGGTAGTAGGTGACGGCGTGCGTCTTGACCTCGGAGCCGTACTCGTCGCCGTGGTTCTTCAGCACGTAGTAGCCCTGGAGATCGACCGTCGTGCGCGACAGCTGCGCCACGCCTGGCGGCTGGAACCCGTTGTCCTCCACGGTGTTCCACTCGTAGCCGAGGGTGCCGGGCTGGAACGTGTAGGTGCTGCCGGCCGCCATGGTCTGCAGGTCGGTGTGCCGCCAGAGGCGCATCCTGCCGTACGCGGCGGGCACCTGCATGGCGTCGTCGCGGCGGCCGTTGACGGTGAAGATGTTGCCCAGCAACGCGTTCTCCGGCCTGCCACCGTCCTGCGGCGGGCTGTACCGCGGGTCGCGCCACGTACCGGTCCAGTCGTTGAGGCCGTCGTCCTGCGTGCCCTTGGTCTCCTTGAAGCTCGCGACCGTGCGCCAGTCGGTCTGGGACGAGTCGATGCTCTTCTCCCAGCGGTGCTTCCAGAAGATCTCGTTGCCGGTGAGGAACGCCAGGTGCACCCCGGCGTCGCGGGCGGCCTCGACGTTGGCGCGCTGCTCGTTCGACCAGTACTCGGGGTGCCCGACGGGCATGAAGACCTTGTGGTTCTTGATGAGCTGGCCGCGCCGCGCCGTGTCGACCTCGGTCGTGTAGGTGACGTCGTAGCCGTTGGCTTCGAGGAACCTCAGCATCGGGTACTCGGCGTTGAAGATGAAGTTCTCGTCGCCGTCGCCACCGGTGTACGGGCGGTTGTAGCTGACCTTGTACGAGCTGCCACCCTGGCCGGGGCCGTCACCGAAGTAGAGGCTGTTGCCGCCGTAGCGGTTGTACGCCACCCAGGTCGCGTCCGACGTCTGCAGCATGATCTTCGCGTGCGAGGTGTCGTCGCGAACGACGAACACGATCTCGTTCTCGGCGCCCGTGTCGGTGCGCTTGGTGCGGGCGTAGTAGATGCCCGACACCGCGTCCGCAGGCACGTTCCAGCTGAGCGACACCGCCCAGTTCCCGCAGTCGATCAGCGCGGTGGGGCCGTCCCTGAGACACGGCGGCTGGTTCTGCGGGGTGTTCCGGCTGGTCTGGCCCATGTGCCGCGCACCAATGCCGCCGTACCAGCCCAAACGGTAGATGTCGATCGTGTACTGCGATGCCGTCGTGAGCATCTTGAAGTCGACGCGACCACCGGGCGTGACGCTGATGTCCGTGGTGAACCCGAGGATCGAGTCGTCCCTTGAGGACACCTGCCAGTCCGGCGTGCCGGGCTTGGTGTTCTCGCAAAGCACCTTGTTGGACACCGGCGTGTCGCACGGAGCCGCCGACGCCATCGGTGCGGACGCGACCACGAAGGGCATGGCCACGCCCGCACCGACCACAAGGGACAGGAACGCACGGAAAAGACGTCTTCGCAGCGGAAGGGGGTCTGGCCTTCGGCGCCGTCATGCAGTCCACCTCTCGGATAACCGAACACTCTCTGCGACACGGCGACTACTAGACCCCTTAGTAGTAGCTCGTCGTCTCGGTGTTCGGTCTCGCGCTGGATTGCGTTACAGGTGCCTGGAAATCCGCGGGTGTGATCTCAGTCGTCGACGCACTCGACGTATGACGGCCGAGATGGAAACGATCACCGGCATCGACGGAGCCTGGTTCGCGGTGACCCCGACCGGTGAGAAGGCGAGAGGCTGAAGACCTCTAGTCCCTGACCGGCGACCTCCCAAGCAAGCAGACGTCGGCTCACGCTGCTTCCCCGGGTCCCAGAACCTTGTGACACGAATGAGGATTGCTCGGCCGGTCGGCAGCCCTCCACTGTGGTCGACGCTGATGAAACGCCTGTGCGAAGCGGATTGCGCACGCTGTCAGCAGTCAGTCGGCTGCCGGGTCAGCAGTGGGGCCGCGGAATGATGGCATGAACACGACTGCATCAGGCGTGGTGTTGACCGAGGCAAGGCCTTCGGCCAAGTCCCGGCAATGTGGGCATCGGGTGAGGTGCTGGTGGATGCCGCGTTGGCGTCGTGGCCGCAGTGCGTTGCGCTGCCAGGCCGCGAGATCGCGTACGAACGGTGTGCACGCAGGTCGCCTTCTGCTGTCAGGCAGAAACGCGTCGAGGTAGGCGGTGCGCAAGGCTTCCCTTGCGCGGAGCGCACGTGCGGACACCGCGTTCGGCGAGGCCCGCAGCGTTCTGGCGACCGCGGCGGGACTCGCTCCGATGATCTCGGTGTACCAGAGCACCTCCCGTGCCGTGCTGGGTAACGACTCAAAGGCGATCATCGCCAGCCGGCGGTCGACGACCTGTTCGAGCGCCAACTCCTGGAAGGACGCTGGTTGTGCGCAGCTCGGCTCCGTGTCGTACTCGCCGGGGTCCGCGACGAGCACCAGTCGCGCGTCCCTGCGTTGGCGGGCCAGCGCTACGTGCGTGATCGTCGTCAACAGGTAGGCGCGGAACGAGCGGGTGGGGCCACGACCGGCGAGCAGGATCGCCATCACCTGCGCGAACCCCTCCGAGACGAGGTCGTCCGCGTCGATCGAACTGTGGACCAGCCATCGGGCACGGGCATGGGCGGCCTCGAAGTGGCGCCGGTACAACGCGTCGAACGCGGCCGCGGGGCGCGTGCGCGTCATGGCGATCAGTTCGGTGTCCGAAGGTTCCGGCCGGGTTTCAGGCAGAGGCATCGACGGGGCTTTCGCATGACGTGGTGATCGGGGGCGTCACAGTGGGAGGAGCCCGGCGTGGCAGGCCAGGGCGACCGCGTGTGCGCGGTCACGTGCGCCGAGGCGGCCCCGGATCTTCGACATGTGGCTTCTCACGGTGTTCACGGCAACGTCGAGCCTCTGTGCGATGTCTGACTCGCTGTTGCCCTCGGCGACCAGCGCGAGGACCTGGCGTTGCCGCGGGGTGAGCAGTTCGTGTTCGGTACCGCCCCGCTTCCTCTGCGGCGCCGCGGTGAGGGCCAGCACCAGCTGGGGATCGACGTACTGGCTGGCTGGATGCGCCTGCAGGATCGCCCTGGTGATGAGGACGGCATCGGTGTTTCTGCTGAGCAGGCATCGTGCGCCGGCCGCTCGGGCGATTCGCACCGGCCCAGGGGTGTGATCGCGTTCGCGGAAGAGGATGGCGACCGTCAACCTCGGATCCTCGGTGACGAGTTCTCCGGTGAGGACACCATGCGGGTCGATCGCGCTGTCGAGCATGACGACGTGCGGACGAATGGTGCGCACACCGTCGCGGATGACGTCGGGATGATCGGTGCCACCGGCCCATTCCAGGCCGATCGTCCGCTGAACGACTGTGCGCAGACCTTCTCGGAACACAGGAGTCGCGTCTGCTGCCAGCACCCGCAGTGACTCGGACGCGGCGTGCGGCGAGGTCACGGGGTTCCACGGTCCGAACGTGCGGTTCACGACTCAGGGCCTGGCGCCACCGCGTGGGCGGCCGGACTGTTCGGCGGTTGAGCTGCGCCGGACTTCCCAGGCGGGTTCGTTCCGAGTGACTCCAGGCCTTCCAGATACAGGGACTCGATGCGTTCTTTGGCTTGCCGGGCCGCGTCGTTCAGCCACGACTGCCCCTCGTCTGGCTCACTCACGTGTTCCGCCACTAGATCGATCTGATTGCGCCATCAGGCCCAATCTACAAGTAAGGGATACGTGAACGTAGCAGTAACTGTGCGAGCCAGGCCAATTTGCGCACTCTGGGTGATGAGGCCCTGCTGAACTGCGGTTTCAGTCGTTCCGGCGCGGCAGTTGCGGTAGTGGAACGTCGGGATCGAGCAGGAGACCGATCCCGCGCAGTGCGACGTCGAGCGAACCCCAGACCCAACTCGCGAGGTGGGTGATCAGCTCTTCGCGGCCAAGTGAGGCAGGAGGCGCGGTCACCCACCGTGCCGCCGCCGTTTCCGTCATCCCCAACAGTCCGAACGCAAGCGGATCAGCAACCTGCGGATCTCCGTTGAGCAATGAGACGTACCCCGCCACCAGTTCTCGCAACAGCTCGCCGATCTGCTGACGAACGGCCGCCGCCGGTCCTGGCTCGCTGGCATGTGGCTCCATCGAACGGGAAACCAGGTACTGGTACAGCTGCGTGTTTTCGGAGAACCACACGACGTAGGTTCGGACGATGCGCGTGATGATCTCTCGTGCGCTTCCCTCCGGAGAGAGCATCGTCGGCGCCAGTTCGGAGACGAGCAGTTCGCCGATCCGTTGTGCGACCGCGTCGTACAGGTCGTCCGCGTCGGAGAAGTGCCGATACAGGATGGGACGGGCGATCCCGGCTCGTTCGGCGATCTGCTCGGTCGACACCCGTGGGCCGTGTTCGGCTATGACATCCAGCGCTGCACCTACGACCTCGGCGCGGCGCATTGCTCGCTGGCCCGCCCACCGGGCGGCTCGTCCATCCACGGATGTGGCCCGCCCATCGCCGTCGGATACGTCATCCAAAGTGTATTGACCCACCGACAGTAGAAAGACACAACTGAGCGCAGGGCCGCTAAGGCGATCGGGTGACGGCTGCGTCCGCCTGAAGAGAGAAGATCGCCCGATCGGGCATCTGTGCCCCGCCGGCTCGACGAACGATCATGCTGAAACCAGGCCCCGGCGCGGAGTTGCTGCTCGTCTCCGAGATGGTTCGAGCTGCGGCCGGCTTGGACCAGCGGTACGAGGAGCTCTCCACCGCCACCGCGTATTTGGTCATAGATCCGAACGATCTCCTCGAATCGCGAGGATGCCGCTGACGTCCCTTCCGTAACAGACAGCGCAAGCCGTCGACGGCGACGTCCGGGCCAACGCAGGAGAAGTATTGCGCTGCAACGCTTTCCTGGACCCGGTCGCCATCGGAGAGCTGATCGATCGCGTCGACCCTTGTCGATGATCAGTGCCGCCGGGGGCGTTCAGCGGCGGAAGCGGGCGGTCGTGGCGAGCAGCGGAGTGATGATCCTGGTCGCCGTGGCACCGAGAGCGGTGTCGGTCCACAGGATCAGCCGGACGGTTTTCATGGCCGTTGTGAGTGCTTCGCTGCCACGCTGTCGCATGCGAGATTCGAAACTCCCGACCGCGTCGGTGATCGTCGTGGTGCCGCCGACGACCGCGTCGAGTTGGGTGATCAGGTCGGCGGCATCTTGGATCGCGATACCCGCACCCATGCCGGCAGTGGGTGGTGTGGCGTGGACAGCGTCGCCGAGAGCGGTGATGTCGGACGCGTTCCACGGTGCGAGGTCGGTGGCGCGGGTCGAGGCGGCGTTGAAGCGAAAGGACGCCACGCTGGAAGGATTCGCGCGGGCGATGACCTCCAGCGTGCGATCGCTCCACTGGTGCGCGCGATAACGGTCGAGCAGGGCTGCTCGCAGTCGAGTGCCGCAGAGGTCGCGCAAGGACTGTGTTCCGGCTGTGTCGGGGAACATCGCGCCCCAGATGTAAGTCGGGCCGGTGGTGATCGACATGCGCAGTTCGGGCGCGTCGAGGGCAGCGTTGCCGACCGGGTCGAGGAACCCGACGTAGAGCGCCGTACCTCTCGGGCCGATCCCCATCGTCGAACGTTCGCCGAGCCGCTGCTGCTCGTCGGAGCTGAGATCGGCACGTCGGGTGCGGCCGGAGAAGCCGATGATGCCCGCGGGCCGGTTCGTGGGTCCTTGCGCCAGGTGCCGTGCGATGACCGAATGGGTACCGTCAGCGCCGACCACCAGGTCCGCCGCGACCGAGGATCCGTCGGTGAACACTACGCGCGGCCTCCCGAGTTCGTCACGACCGGCACCTGACACGGCCCGTCCGAGGTGCAGGTCGTCGCCGACGGCCTCGGCCAGCAGGGTGCGCAGCGTGATGCGATCGACGTCGATGCTCGCGCTGCCGGTCAGATCCGGGCCGTAGCCGAGCACACGGCCTCTCCGGTCCCAGAGCGCGTCCCGATCGCGCAGGCGCAATGCCGACCCCGATGCCCGGAGCCTGCGCATGATCGCCGGATCCACGAGCCGTTCGAGTGCTGATTGGGCTCGCTCGTCGAGGGTGATGTGGTAGCCGCCCGTCGCCGAGACGTCGATGTCCCGGTCGAACACGGACACCTCGTAGCCGCCGCGGCGCAGACCAGCCCCCAGCGCCAGTCCACCGACCACCGCGACACGCATGCTCAACCGTCCTTTCGCAACCGACGACCCCTGTTCGAAGCACACGCTGCCACCGGTACTGGTCACCGAATGACCAGTACCGGTGGCAGGATGCGAAAGATGGCGGACACCTCACGCAGGGCGCTGTTGCTGATGTCCCTGCTCGGCACCCGCAGGCTGTGGTCGCTGCGCGATCTCTCGGCGCGCCTCGAGGTCAGCGAGCGCACAGTGCGCCGAGACCTGGACACCTTGCGCGAACTCGGTTACCCGATCAGCACCGTCCGCGGACCGGACGGGGGATACCAACTCGGGACCGGACGCACGTTGCCGCCGCTGCTGTTCGACCACGACCAGGCCCGCGCGATCGCCGTCGCACTGCAAACCGCCCCCAACACGGTGTTCGGGCTCCAGGACGACGCGGCCAGAGCCTTGGCCGTGCTGCAACAGGCCATGCCCGAGGCACTGCGCACAACGATGGAGTCGTTGCGCGTGAACACTTTGCGCAACTACTGGGAGTTTCCCGCACCGCCGATCGATCCCGCCGCGCTGAGCACCGTCGGGTCGGCGGTTCGGCAGCGCCATGTTCTCGTCGCCGAACTGCTTCGTCCTGACGGGACGCGACCCATGCCCGACGAACCTGACTTCGCGGCCGCCCGCCGCATCGAACCCCATCACCTCGTGGTCTGGGCGGGCCGGTGGTATGTCGTCGTCTACGACCTGGGCGATGACCGATGGCGTGTTCACCGGGTGGATCGGCTGCACGCACGCACCACGTCCGCCGCATTCGCGTCCCGTGCGCTGCCTGGCGGAGATCTGGGGCAGTTCGTGATGAGCAGCCCCGACCGCGGCGACACCCCGGCGGCGTGGCAGTGCACGGGGAACGCCACGCTCAACCTGCCAGCGGACGTGGTGGCCCGCTGGGCTCCCGGAGGCTCCGTCGTGGAACACCTGGACGCCGGCCACTGCCGCCTGACTCTCGGAGCCTGGTCCTGGGCGGGAATGGCCGGCATCCTCGTCACCTTCGACACCGACCTGACCGACCTGCACCCTGCCGAACTGCGCGACGCGTGCCGGGACCTCGCGCGCCGGTTCGCGATGATCTCAACGGTTGACCCTTCCCCGGCCTCCGGCTGAGTGAGGGCCAGCCGCACCATGTGATGACCATGTCGATTCGCAGCCGTCGCCTGCGTCATCAAGGTGCCTTCGGTCCACTGTGGAGAGCAGCCCCGCTTGTTGTGCACGACGACGTCGGCGAACCGCTCGCGTTGGCACCCCGCCGGGGTTTCGTGCGTTGTCCTGGCGGTAAACAAGGTTTGCCGCACACGGGATGGAGCAGGTGATGAGTGACGAAGACAGCCCGCTGAACAGCGACGACCGCGAGTTCCTCGGTCGTCCGCTGTACGGGATTCTCACCACGGCGGAGGGCCCGGTTCCTGCGCAGCCGAGGCCGGTGTGGTTCGAGGTGGGAGAGGACGGCACGGTCCACCTGTTCACCGCGCCCGACGCGGTGAAGGTCCGTCGTCTTCGCAGCGACCCACGCGCTTCGCTGGTGGTGATCGCGCCGGTGGGGGAGCGTGAACGCTGGCTGTCGATCACAGGGCGCGTGACCCTGGGCGAGGACGGTGCGTCCGACCTGGTCGCCCGTCTTTTCGCCCGCTATTGGGGAGCTGAAGCGCCATCACGCGCCGACGAGCTCGCCGGAATGCTGGCCCTCGAGTGGGTGCGCATTGATTTGCATCCCGAGAAGGTGCGGCGCTTCGTGAACTGAGGCACCAGTCGCGCGGGACCATGCGTTCGGCCAGGCGCTGCGGACCGAGGATGCGGGACATGACGAGGACGAGTGACCGGTCTGCCTCCGGCCGGTTCGGCGATCTCTCGCGTGCTCCACGTCACTCCACCTCGGATCGCGTCAGCCGGTCGGCAGCAGTCGGTTGCTGCGCCGCCAGGCCCAGACCACGACCAGTGCGGCCAGGATGGTGAGCGGCCAGCCCATCGCGATCCTGGCGACGCCCAGCCAGCCGGTCTCGTTGCTGACGTAGAGCCACTGCTGGACGGCGAACCGGGCGCCGGACACCGCGGCGGCGGCGAGCGTGGCGATGTCGTGGGCGCGCAGCACGCGCCGGTCGGAACGCCAGGCGTGCTTGCGGCCGTGCACGAGGTTCCAGGCGACGCCGGTCAGCGGCCTGCGAAGCAGCACGGACCCGAACGTGACGACGAACGCCGCCAGGTAGACCCAGATGCCGACGACGAAGAAGTCGCGCGCCGATCCGGTCAGGCTGACGATGCCGATGGCGAGGGCAAGACCGAGCAGCCCGCCCGCGGCCAGGCTGAACCGTTCCCCGCGCAGCAGCCGGTAGCCGGCGATGGTCAGTCCCACGGCGACCGACACGATGATCGTCGCGGTCAGCGGCAGGAACGCGTTGGCCGCGACGAACACGATGACCGGGGCTGCCGAGTAGGCGAACCCGGCCGGTCCGCCCATCTGGTCGAGTGGCGTCGGTTGCCGCTGGGGGACGGACGTCCGAACGGCCGGCTCCTTTTCCGCGGGGAATCGGTTCCGATCGGTCGTGCTCATGTCTCCTCCTGGATCAGCGGGTCGAGTTCGTCCAGGAAAAACCGTGCCGCAGCGGCACAGTCAAGCCGGTCGGGGGAGATCGGCATCGAGCTCTGGGCCTCGTCCTCGCGGCCGGTTCGCAGTGCCGATGGGTGAAAGAGCCTGGGCGGCAAGCGGTTCGGCTACTGCACGGCGATGGCGATCTTGCCGCGGGGTCGCTTGTGGCCCCCGGCGGTGGAGCCGCCTTCCAGCAGCGTGTGTGCCTGCGCGATGTCATTCAGCGGCAGCACGGCACCGATCACCGGTCGGAGTGATCCCCGGTCGACCAGTCGGCCGAGGGCCTCGAGCTTCGCCCGGCCGGGGCTGACGAACACGAAGTGGTAGGTCGCGTTCACGCCCCACGCGGCGAGCAGGTTCTGGGGTTCGGCGATGTCCACGATGGACACCACTCGGCCTCGGTCGGCGAGAATCTCCGGGCTGCGGCTGAGGGTGTCCCCGCCCACGGTGTCCAGCACGACGTCCACCCCGCCCATCGCGCGTATCTGCGGCGCGTAGTCACCGGCCGAGAAGTCGATCGCGGTGTCGGCGCCCAGTTCGGTGACGAACTCGTGGTCCCTGGCTCGCGCGGTGGTGATCACCTCGGCGCCGAGTGCCTTGGCGATCTGGACGGCGATCGAACCGACCCCACCCGCTCCGCCGTGCACCAGGACCCGCTCCCCGGCCTGCACCGCGGCGCGTTCGACCAGCGCTTCCCACACCGTCACGCCCACGAGCGCGAGACCCGCGGCCTCGGCGTGCGACAGGTGCGCGGGTTTGCGGGCGACCAGTGCCTGGTCGACGACGTGGAACTCGGCATAGGTTCCGTGCCCGGTGAACGCCGGCGCCAGGTACCAGACCTCGTCACCCGGCTGGAAGTCGTCTGCCCCGGGGCCGGTCGCGACCACCACTCCGGACACGTCGCTGCCGATCACGGCGGGCAGGGTGACCTGGTCGCGGTAGTCGCCGCGCCGGGTCTGCAGGTCAAGGGGGTTCACGGACGTGGCCATCACCCGCACCAGCACCTCGCCGGGCCCTGGAACCGGTTGCGGCCGCTCTCGGGTGGAGAACGCGGTGTCCGCGCCGCCGAAGCGAACGAGTTCGACCGCACGCATGGAAGTAGGCATGCGGCCACCATAAATTGATACATTGCAAATCGTCAATGTGAGGTTGCGTTACGATGATCGGGTGTTCTCGGAGGCGGAGTTGCTGGCTGTGTTCCGGGCCCTGTCCAATCCGGCCCGCCGTCAGATCCTGGTGTGGCTCAAGGAGCCGATGGGCTTCCCCGGCCAGAAGCGGGAGGACGTCGAGATCGGCGTCTGCGTGACCGACATCCAACGGCGGGCCGGGCTGAGCCAGCCGACCACCTCGCAGTACCTCACGATGCTGCGGGAGGCTGGGCTGACGATCGCCACCCGGCGCGGCAAGTGGACCTACTACCGCCGCGACGAAGAGAACATCGCCCGCCTTCTGGAGACCCTGCACGACGTCTTCTAGGCGAGGTCGTCCTTCCTTCAGCGCTGGTCGAGATGCGGCGCCCGCCGCCGGTCGTGCGCCGTTGCGGGGAAGACCCGGTGTTTGACGGCCGGGATCGCGTTGCTCGCTTTGAGCAGTGTGCGGAACGCGATGCGCGGCAGTCGTTTGTTCGATGCGGCGTTGCGGGTGTTGCGGGTGGAGAGGGCGAGCGCTTCGTTCGCGTAGGTGCGCATCTCCGCCTCGTACCGGCCGATGCGGTCGAGGATGCTGTTGTTGCCGTCGGACGCGATGGCGCGCGTCAGCACATCCGCGTCCCGCAGTGCGGTGTTGGCGCCGATGCCCGCCATGGGGGTCATGTTGTGGATCGCGTCGCCGAGCAAGGTGACGGTTGTCGGTTCCCATTCGGGCAGGGGATCCATGGTGCGCAGCGAAACCGGGGCGATGGTGGCCGGGTCGCTGTTGGCGATCGCGGCCGCGAGTCGCGGGTCCCAGTGCTGGGTTCGTTGCAGCACAAGGTGTCGCAGTTGCGGGGCGGAGAGAGAAGCGACGTCTGAGGGGTAGGTGTCACGGGCCGCGGCGTACGCCCAGACCAGGAAGTCCGCGTCGGTTCCCGGTTGACGTGGGTCGGTGTCGTGGGCTGCGGGCCAGGTCGAGGCGAACAGCCAGCCCGTGCCGCCGGGAACGATGTTGTTGACCGAGCCGTCGGTCAACCCGGCGGGCAGGGCGCGGGCGGCCGGGTCGGTGAGGGGGAGGCGTCCTGCGACGGTGAGCACCCTGAGTTCGCGGCGGCGCAGGTACGGGAGGTAAGTGTGCCGGACGCGGGAGTTGCTGCCGTCGGCGCCGACGAGCACGTCGCCCTCGTCCGTGGTGCCGTCGTCGAACTCGACTCGGATTCGGCCGTCCGGTCCGGTGCGGTGGGAACGATAGGTCGAGTCCCAGCGCACGACGTCGTCGAGGCCGAGGAGCAACGCCTGGTGCAGTTGCTGGCGCCGGACGGCCCGGCGGTGCGTGATCGGGTCGGCGTCCTCGGCCGGTGTGGAGAGGTGCAGGGTGGTGAGGGGTTCCAGGTCCGTGTCGCGGAAGCGGATGACGTTGGGGGCCGGGACGCTCGTTTCGGTGTAGCGGCGCCAGTTCCGTTCGGGCAGGCAGGCGTGCAGAGCGCGGTTGCCGTGGTCGTTGACGTGGATGCCGTAGCTGGCCGGTTGCGGTCCAGTGCGTGCGCTGCGTTCGTGCACGGCGACATCGATGCCGGCGGAACGCAGGCCGTGGGCGAGGGTCAGGCCGCCGAGGCCGCCGCCGATGATCAGGACTCGCACGTCTTCTCCTGCTTCGGGTTGGTGATCCGGCGGCGGGCCGCGAACAGCGTGCCGGCGGCGAGTGCGGCGAAGACCGGTGCGGTGGCGGCGTGTGCCACCGCGAGCACGACGGTCTCGTCGGCGGCGTAGAACAGGGCCTGCAGGGTGAAGTTGACGACGTTGATGCCGACGGCGATCAGCGTGGTGACGTCGTAGATCCGCATGAGGCCGCGGTCGTGCCGCCAGTCGGCGGGGCCTCCCGCGATCCGGTTGAACACCAGTCCCGTGACCGGGCGTCGAGCGATCACGCTGGCCAGGCAGAGGAGCAGGATCACCGCGGGCAGGAGGGTGGGCAGCAGGAAGAACGCGCGCGCCTCACCGGTCACCGCTGCCACCAGGGCGCAGACCGCGGCGATCACGAGTCCGGCGATCGCGCCGCCGAGCCGTTCTCCTCGGGCGATCCGGTAGCCGAACGCCAGCGCGGCTGTCACCGCGGCCGCGACGATCGCGGCGGTCAGACCGCTGATCGTGCTGACGGCCACGAAGGCGATTGCCGGCGACGCGGTCACCAGGATTCCGGCGACTCCGCCGGAACTCTTCCACGCCGAACGGAGCGCTTCGCTGAAGCCCGCGTGCTGGGGAGCGACGGGTGTCCGTGTTTGGTTCATGATGAGAAAGTATCGAGTGAATCTATCTCAGTCAAACCTACTTGTGGATGCCCCTAAGATGGTCTCGTGTGAGTCCGTCTCTGATGAGATGGTCGTGAGCGTGTAGGAGTGGGGTGCTGTGGCAGAAAAGAGGTCCGCGGTCGGGCCGGCCAAGGCGACCGACCGCCCAGGTGACGCCTCGCCGTTCGCGGTCGGATTGCTGCTGCGGCGCGCTCACGACCGCGCGGCGTCACATCTGGCAGGTGCGCTGCGGCCGCTCGGGCTTGAACTGCGGCATTTCGCCGTGCTGATCGAACTGCACCACAGCGGCACGCTGAACCAGCGCGACCTCGGCACGGCGATCGCCATGGACAAGGCGATGGTCGTGCGCGTTGTGGACGACCTCGAACGAGCGGGCCTCGTGGAGCGCAAGCCCATCGCGACCGACCGCCGGGTCCGCAACGTCGAGATCACCGCACGTGGCGTCGAGGTCTTCGACGCCGCGCACGTCAACGGGGCGCCCATCTTCGACGACCTCGTCGAGCACCTCGGCCCCGATGAGTACCGCACGTTGATCGACCTGCTGACGCGGTTCACCTACCCGGACGAGAAGGACCGGTAGGTTCGGCCTTCAGAGTGCCGCGATCCGCTTCTCGAGTGCGTAGGCCTCCGCGAGGCCGCGGGTGCGGAAGATCTTCAGGGCCCGTTCCCACGCCTGCCTGGCCGCGACCGGGTCGGGCAGCACGCCGCCCAGCCGTTCCAGCGTCACGGCCGCCTCGAAGTCGTGGCCGTGCCGCGAGAACAGGTCGATCGACTCGCGGTAGGCGGTGGCGGCCTCGGCCAGCGCGCCGCTCTGCTCGTGGATGTAGCCGATGCTGTCGAGGGTCTCCGCCACGCCGGACGGGTGGTCGCTGGCGCGGTGCAGGACCACGGCGGCCTCGCAGTAACGCAACGCCTCGGCGTGTTCGCCGCGCAGGGCGCAGATCCAGCCCAGGCTGTTGAGCGCTCTGGCTTGGAGGCCGGAGTCTTCGGCACGGCGGTAGAGATCGAGCGCCTTGGCACCGTGGTGTTTCGCCTGGTCGAGGTCGTCCTGCTGGCCCCACGCCCTGGCGAGGACCAGGTGAGCATGGCCCTCGGAGACGACGTCGCCGAGGCGCGCGCTGAGCCGCGCCGACTCCTCGACGTGCGCCACGGCCTGTTCGTTCAGGCCGGCCCTCGCGCACAGCTGACCCTGGGCGTGCAACAGGCGGGCCTGGTTCTCGTGCGCGCCGGCGGCTTCCGCGGCGGCGATGGCGGTGCTGCCCACGGCGATCGCCTCGGCGCGGAAGCCCTGTTGCCAGTGGTACGACATGAGAGTGAAGGCGAACGACCAGGTGCGACTGTGCCAGCGGTGGTCGGCCGCGACGATCTGGATCGCCTGCAGCATCGTGTGCTGCGCCTCGAACCACGCGAGTGCGGAGTCTTTGTCCCCCAAGGGGAGCGGGGCGACGGGAGAGTCGGGGACCGGGTACTGCGGCCTGTCCGGTTCCAGCAAGCGGTCGGCCACGTGCGCGGTGTGCAGGTAGAAGTCGACGAGGCGTTGCAGCGCGGCCTCGCCGTCGGGTACCTGTTGTTCGCTTGCGTAGAGGCGGACCAGATCGTGCATCCGGTAGCGGTCCGTGCCGGTGCGGACGATCAGGTGCGCGGTCTCCAGCTCGGCCAGGGCTTCGGCGGAACCGGTGCCCGCGAGAGCGTCGATGGCGGCGGTGCCGAGGTCCAGCGCGGGAGCCAGGCCCAGCAACGCGAACAGTGCGGCGGCGGACGTGCTGAGCGCCCTGTGCGACCAGGAGAGCGTTGCGCGCAGGCTGACGTCGCCGGCGTCGAGCGCGTCGAGTCGCGAGTCGTTCAGTTCGGCGGCGATCACGGCCAGGCTGAGGTCCGTCCTGACCGCGGCGCGGGCGGCCACGATGCCCAGCGCCAGCGGCAGGCCTCCGCAGTGCCGCAGGATTTCCGCCATCGACTCGGGTTCGCGCGCGCCCAGCCGTGCGGTCAGCAGTTCGAAAGCCTCGTCGTCAGGCAGCACGTCCAACGCCACGGGCACCGCTCCGTGCGTGGCGACCAGGCCCGTCAACGGATGGCGGCTCGTGACCAGCGTGCGGCACGTGTCACTGCCCGGCAGCAACGGGGTGACCTGCTCGGTGCCCTCCGCGTTGTCCAGCAGCACCAGCATCGTGCGGCCCGCGACCGCGCTGCGGTACATGCTCGCGAGCGTGTCCACGTCGTCGGGCAGCCGGTCAGGGGCGGTGCCGAGCGACGTGAGGAAACCTCGCAGCACCACCGCCGGGTCCGTCGGCTTCACCGCCGAGTCGAACCCGTGCAGGTTCACGTAGAGCTGGCCGTCCGGGAACGCCGCCGCGTGCCGGTGTGCCCAGTGCAGCGCGAGCCACGTCTTGCCGACGCCGCCGGAGCCGCGGATCGCCGAGATGAGCACGGTGTGGCCTCCGGACAGCACGGTCAGCTCGCGTGCCCGGCCCTGGAAGTGCCGGGGTGCCAGGGGAAGCTGGCGCGGCACGTCGCGCCGGACCTCCACCGCGGGGGACAGCAACCGCTGGTGCAGGTCGCGCAGCTGCCGGCTCGGGTCGACGCCGAGCTCGTCGGCCAGATGCCGCCGCAACGACTCGTAGTGCGCCAACGCCTGCGCCTGCCGCCCGCTGCGGGCCAGAGCCTCGATCAGCTGGTGGGCGAGGAGTTCGTCCAACGGCCTGGCGGCGGCCAGCGCCGTCAGCGGTGCCACCAGTTCGGCGTGCTCGCCGAGCCGCAGCCGGAGGTCGTTGTCCTCGAGCTGCGCGGCCAGCTTCTCGCTCGCGAGTGCCTCCCGCAGAGCCGCTGCCCACGGCGAGTCCACCCCGGCCAGTGCCTCGCCGGTCCACAGATCGAGCGCCTCGGTGAGCACGTCGGCGCGGGCGCGGTCGCCGGGCACGCGGTGCGCGACCAGTTCGCGGAACCGGTGGAGGTCGACGGTGTCCGGGGCGGCCCGCAACACGTATCCACCCGACCGGCGCGCGATCTCGGCGGTCTCCGAGTCCGCCAGCACGAGCCGCAGCCGCGACAGGTAGCTGTAGACGGCGTCCCTGGGGTTGCGCGGCAGACGCTCGCCCCACAGCCGTTCGACGAGTGTGTCGGCGGACACGGTCCTGTTCACGTCGACCAGCAGGGCCGCGAGCACGCACCGCACCCGGGCATGCCTGATCGGGACCGGTTTCCCGGCCACCACGACTCCCACTTCCCCGAGCAGCCTGAACCGAGCGCTCACGGGGTCCCCGTCCCCCATGCCGTTGGTTCTATCAGACGCGTGACAGGTTCGTGCAAGGTCCGCCGAGCATTGTTCGCCACGGCTTGGGTTCCTGAGGGAGGCGCCCGCCGGTACTGGGGGATGGACCATGCGCAGACGCGTCGCTTTAGCGCGCCGTTCGTTGATCGCCGTCGTCGTTCTTGCTTTGGTGGCATCCGCTTCGACCGCTTCGGTTCCACCGTCCTTTTTGTCCGGCGGCGCGGTGCCGCTCGGGGCGTCGGACAGTGCTCCCGAACAGGTCAGCGGCACGGCCGACGGCGTGACTCACCGCGTGGGCAAGGCAGGAACCACCCTGGCCGGCCCCGTGCGGGAACAACCGCGGCCGCCGGGAGCGGTGGCGGACAAGACGTCACCACCCGCGGGCGACGCACATCCCGACGTCGCCGCACCGCACCAGGCAAAACCGGATCTGGCTGCCAGAACGGACATCTTGGCCATCGACGCGGCCGCCCGCGAACGCACCGGTGACCGCACCGCCACCACCGAGACGTTCGAGAACCCGGACGGCACCCGCACGCTGCGGCTGCACACCGCGCCGAACAACGCCAAGCTGCCGGACGGCTCGTGGGCGCCCATCGACGTCACGCTGACCGATCGCAACGGCCACTGGGAGCCTCAGGTCAGCGCGGTCGGCCTCGCCTTCGCTCACACGAGCACAGGCACCTCGTCGATCGCCTTCGACGACAGGCACCGCATGGAGTTCATGCTCGACGGTGCCGCGGACGCGCGCGGCCAGGCCAGCGCGGCGTCGATCACCTACCCGCAGGTGCACAAGGGCGTCGACCTCCGGCTCACCGCTCAGCGCCTGGGCCTGAAGGAGGAACTGGTCCTCGCCCGTCCTGACGTCGCTCCCACGTACACCTTCTCGTTGCGACTCACCAACCTCGAACCGCGGCTGACCGACTCCGGCGCGATCGAGTTGCGCGACGGCGACCGGGTCGTCGGCATCGTGCCCTCCGGGTTCATGGACGACGCCGCGGGCGCACGGTCGACGGGAGTCCGCTATGGACTGTCCAACACGGACAAGGGCTGGCGGCTGAAGGTCGAGCTGGACCAGGCCTGGCTGCGCGACCCCGCCAGGGTCTACCCGGTCGTCGTGGACCCGTCGGCGGCTCAGCCGAACGCCGACCTGGACGACAAGTTCGTGCAGAAGGGCCAGACGACCAGGGACGACACCGCCGACCTGCGCACCGGGTTCATGGCGGGCGGACTCGCGCGGTCGTACCTGCACTTCGGCGGTGCGCTCGGATCGTTGCGCAACCAGTACATCCTTGGCGCCTCGCTCAACCTCTACAACGTCGAGTCCACCACCTGCGCCGCCCGGTCGGTCTCGGTGTACGAGGTCACGAGCCCGTGGAACGGCGGGATGGCCTGGCCCGGCGCCGAGGTCGGGCAGGCGATCGCGAGCAAGGCCTTCGCCCACGGCGGGCCCGGGTGCGCCACCTCCGCACGCGAGGCGATCCCGCTGCCGTACGAGCTGATGTCCCGCTGGTCGCACGGAACCGCGTTGCAGCACGGTCTCTCGGTCCGGTCGAGCAACGAGGCCGACCCCAACGGCATGCGGTTCGGCTCCGCGAACTCCGCCAACCCGCCCTACCTCGACGTGCGGTACTCGCCGGAGGGCGTCGCGTTCGAGGTCACCGCCGTGACGCTGCCGACGGCCGCGACCGCCGGCAAGATCACCGCGAAGGTCACCAACCTCGGCTCCACCACCTGGACGCCGTCCAACGGCTTCGACTTCGGCTACATCATCCTGCAGGGCAGCACGAAGGTGCGGACCGCGCGAGGCTGGAAGGCCACCGTCGCGCCGATGCGGACGCAGACGTTCGAGGTACCGATCGACCCGCTCACCCCTGGCGACTACCAGGTGTTCCTGACCATGTTCAACCCGCAGGGCAACGACTTCTTCGTCGCCTACCAGGTGCCGTACGGCGAGTTCGCGCTCAAGGTCAACAACGTCCCGCCCACCTCGAACCTGCAACAACCCGGCGCGGGCGCCGTCGTGGAGTCGCTCACACCGACGCTGTACGCCGAGGGCAAGGACCCGGACGACTGGCCGAAGAAGGGCCTCACCTACAAGTTCCGCGTCTGCTCCGACCCCGACCTCACCAAGGACTGCCAGGAGTCGGGCTGGACCGCCCAGTCGTTCGCGCCGCAGGGTCTCTTCTGGGGCCGCACCTACTTCTGGGGCGTCAAGGTCTTCGACACCGTCGACGAGACGCCGTTCTGGGTGAGCGTCAAGGACGGCGTGCGCCTGTCGTTCACGACCCGCGTGCACCAGCCGGAGATCACCTCGCACCTCGCGGGCAGCCCCGACGGCACCGAGGCGCCCGGCATCGACCCGCAGATCGGCAACTACTCCACGGTCTCCTCCGACGCCGCGGTCGCGACCGTCGGCCCCGACCTCACGATCACCCGCACCTACAACAGCCTCGACCCGCGCCGCGACACGGCGTTCGGGCTCGGCTGGGCGTCCCGCCTCGACATGCGGCTGAAGCACGACGACGACCACTCCGGAAACGAGGTGCTGACGTTCCCGACCGGGCGACAGGTCCGCTTCGGCCGCAACCCGGACGGCGGCTACGTGTCACCGCTCGGGCAGAACGTCGACCTGGTCTACCGCACGGACACCGCCACCTACACGATGCGTGACGTCTCCGGCAGCCGCTGGACGTTCGACAACCTCGGCCGGCTGGTGACGATCACCGACCCGGCCGGGCTCACCGAGACACTCGCCTACGACACCTCCGACCGAGTCACGACCATCACCAACGACGTCAGCAAGCGGTCGCTGCGGATGGTCTGGCAGGGCGACCACGTCACGTCCGTGACCGCGGGCGGCGACCAGACGTGGACCTACACCTACGACGGCGACAAGCTGACCAAGGCCTGTGCTCCCGGTGCCGCGCCGAACTGCACGACCTACGGCTACCAGCAGGGGTCGCACTACCGCAGCACGGTGCTGGACAACGGTCCGCGCGGCTACTGGCGGCTCGGCGAGACCAGCGGCACGACGTTCGCCAACGCGGTCGCCCGGCGTTCCGGCGCGGACGCGGGGCAGCAGCACGGCGTTCTGCTCGGCGGCGCGGGCGGGCTCGCGGGCACCTCGGACAAGGCGGGCACGTTCGACGGCAACAGCAGCTACGTGACGTTGCCGGAGCAGCTCACCACCTCGACCATGTCACTGGCCGCCGAGCTGTGGTTCAAGACCGACAGCCAGGGCACGCTGCTGAGCTACGCCGACCAGTCGTTCCCCACGGCCGCGGGCAAGTCGACGCCGATCCTGTACGTGGGCACGGACGGCTTGCTGTACGGCGGTTTCTCGTTGCGCGACAGCGGGGGACCGCGCCAGATCGTGAGCGAGCGACAGGTCGACGACGGCAAGTGGCACCACGTCGTGCTGTCCGCGGCGATCGACCGGCAGCGGATGTACCTCGACGGCGTGCCGACGGGCAGCGAACTGCTCGGGTTCGTCGACCACCGGCAGCAGGGCCGCCTGACCCTCGGCGCGGGCAACGCCAAGGACTGGCCCGCCACCAACGGCGGTGACTTCTACTTCGCCGGCGCCATCGACGAGGTGGCGATCTACCAGAACACCCTCGGCTCGCTGGCCGCTGCCACGCACTTCCAGGCGGGACAGGCCACCGAACAGCTCGCCGAGATCAAGCTGCCCCAGGACGAACGCGGGTTCGCCGCCGTCAGCTACGACGACATCTTCGACCGGGTGCGCACGCTCACTGACCACCTCGGTCGCGTGTGGACGGTCGAGACGCCGGTCGTGCAGGACTCGGTGCGCACCGCGAAGGTCCGCGGGCCGTCCGGGTACGGCGACTGGGTCTACACCTTCGACATCGACAACGGCGGCAGACTGACGTCGCGGGCGCACGGCGACGACGTGGTGCGCTACGAGTACAACGTCGCCGGGTTCCCCGCCGCCGTGGTGGACGAGAACGGGCACCGGACCGAGCAGACCACCGACGAACGCGGCAACATGCTCAGCCGCAAGACCTGCCGCACCACCAACTCCTGCAACACCGCGTACTTCACCTACGTCAAGTCCGACGTGGTGCTCGACCCGCGCCGCGACAAGCTGGAGTCCGCCTCGGACGCCCGCTCGTCCGGCCCAGCCGACACCCGCTACCGCACCACCTACACCTACGACTCCGCCGGACGGCCGACGCGCGTCGTCTACCCGGTCCCCGCCGGCCAGAGCACCGCGCCGACCGAGAGCACCGCGTACTCCACGGGTGTGGAGGACGCCGCCGGCGGTGGCAAGGTGCCCGCCGGGCTGCTGCTGACCGAGACCGCCGCGCGGGGCCAGCTGACCAAGCGCGCCTACCGCGCGAACGGTGACCTGGACGAGCTCACCGGCCCGACCGGGCTGCGCACGAGGTACGGCTACGACGCGCTCGGACGGCAGACCACCGTGTCGTCGCTCAACAGCGGCAACGGCGCTCTGGGCACGACGACCTACGAGTACACGCCCCGGTCCGAGGTCCTGAAGGTCACCGAACCCGCGATCCGCAACGAGGTCACCGGTGTCACGCACACCAGGGTGACCACCCACCGCTACGACGGCAACGGGAACCTGCTGGAGACCGCGGTCTCCGACTCCACCGGCGGCGACCCGACGCGCACCACGAAGTACTCCTACGACGGTGCGGACCGGGTGAGCCGCACCGAGTTCCCCGACGGCGGCGTCGAGGAACGCTCTTACCCGGACACCCTCACCGAGGTCGTGAAGGACGTGCGCGGCACGTCCTGGACCGACCGCTACGACGAGCTGGGCAGGCTGCTGTCCCGCGTCGCATCCGGCTCCGGCGTCAACCCGGAGGACCCCGCCGCGACCACCATGACCCTGGAGGCGCGCGCCTACGACCCAGCCGGTCGCCTGGCCTCGGTCACGGACGCGATGGGCCGCCTGACCTCCTACAACTACTACGACGACAACCTGGTCGAGTCCACGACCCGCAAGGTGCGGGGCCGCGACGTCAAGCTCGACCAGCGCGTCTACGACCCGGCGGGGCAGCTCGTCGACCAGACGACCGCGGGCGGGCGGCGCACGACGTTCGCCTACGACGCGGCGGGCAACGTCGTCACGACGGCGTTCGACCCGGCCGGCCTGAACCGCGTGACCAGTGACCTGTACGACCTCGACGGCAACGTCGTGCGCAGCGAGCTGCGCGGAGCGGCCGACCCGAACCGGGTCGAGACCACGACGTACGGGTACGACCCGGAGGGCAGGCTGGTGCGCGAGGACGCGTTCCTCGACGCCTCCACCGCGTTCTCCACCAGCGTCGACCGCGACGAACGCGGACTGCCGCGCAGCACGACGGACCGGCGCGGCATCACCACGTTCTACGACCACGACCTCGCCGGACGCCTGGTGCGCACGACGAGCCCGGCCGCCGACGCGTGGGTCGCCGGCACCCGCACGGCCGGGTTCGCCCGCACCGAGCTGGTCGGCTACAACACCTTCGGCGACACCACCCACACCAAGGACGGCGCGGGCAACGTCACCACGACCGACCGCGACCCGATGGGACGCGCGGCCGGGGCGAAGCTGCCCGACTACACCCCGCCGGGCGGTGACCCGATCAAGGGAGCGGGGTCGCGCACGGAGTACGACCGGGCGGGCAACCCGGTGAAGTCGACCGACGCGCTGAACCGCGTCACCATCCGCACGTTCGACCCGTACGGCCGCGTGCTCACCGAGATGCTGCCGCAGGCGGGCGACCAGCCGACGGTGATCACGTCGGGCTACGACAAGAACGGCGAGCTGACCGCGCGGACCGACGCGAGCGGCGCGCGGACCACGTTCACCTACGACGAGCTGGGCCGCAGGCTGACCGTCACCCAGGCCGACCGCACGCCGGGCGGCACGCTCTTCTACACGACCAGGACCGACTACGACGACGCGAGCAACCCGGTCGCCGTCACCACCCCGCAGAACTTCACCTCGACGGCGGCCTACAACGCCGCGGGCCAGGTGATCTCCGCGTCCGACGCCACCAACCGCACCACCACCTACGGCTACGACGTCGCGGGCCGCCAGAGCACGGTGACCGACGCTCTCGGGCTCACCTCCACCACCTCCTACGACCTGCTCGGCCGGGCCGTGCGCGTGGCGCAGTCCGTTGGCGGGCAGGAGAAGCGGGCCGCCCGGACCGACTACGACGCCAACGACAACATCGTCGCCACGGTCAGCGGCGAGGGCCGGACGGTGACGTTCGGGTACGACACCCTCGACCGCCGGGTGCAGCAGACCGAGAAGGTCAGCGACACCAAGCAGATCGTCACCACCACCGGCTACGACAAGCTCGGCAACCGCAGCCGGTACGTCGACGGGCGCGGCAACGCCACCGCGTACACCTTCACGTCGTGGGGCCTGCCGGAGTCGGTCGTCGAACCCGGCGGGGGCGCCTGGACCACGTCCTACGACGCGGCCGGACAGGCGACCAGGCTCGTCAAACCGGGCAACGTCGCCGTCGACCGCGAGTTCGACGCGCAGGGCAGGGTCAAGCGGGAGAAGGGATCCGGCGCCGAGGCCCCGACCGCGGACCGCACGTTCGGCTACGACGCCGCCGGCCGGCTGGCCGTCGCGGGAGACGACCTCTACCGCTACGACGACCGCGGCAACCTGCTCACCGCACGCGGTCCCGGTGGCTCGACCACGTTCACCTACAACGGAGACGGCACCGTCGCGACCCGCACGGACGCCAGTGGCACGGCGACGTTCGGCTACGACAAGGCGGGCCGCCTGACCTCGACTGCGGACGGGCTCACCGGCCGCACCGTCGACTACGGCTACGACCAGGTCGGGCGCTCGGCGTCGATCGCGGACCGCGCCCTGGGCGGGAAGACCGTGCGGCGGCTCGGGTACGACGAGCTGGGCCGCCTCACCTCCGACAAGGTTGAGCAGACGATCGACGCCGGCGTGCCGCCACGGGTGTTGCTCGGCACCACGTACGGCTACGACCGCGACAACCAGCTGACCACCAAGGGCGCCAACGGGTACGGCTACGACGGCGCCGGACGGCTCACGTCCTGGACCGACCCGGCGGCCAAGACGACCGCGTACGGCTGGGACGACTCCGGCAACCGGACCTCGGCAGGGGACAAGGCGTTCTCCTACGACGAACGGAACCGGCTGAAGACCGGCGACGGCGTCACGTACGCCTACACCGCGCGCGGCACGCTGTCCTCGGTCACCAAGGACGGCAACGCCAACGCCTCGGCGTTCGACGCGTTCGACCGCCTCACGTCGATGGGCGCGGCCAAGTACACCTACGACTCGCTGGACCGGGTGTCGTCGCGCAACGGCACGAACTTCCAGTACCTGGCGCAGACCAACGAGACCGTGACCGACGGATCCCGCACGGTCAGCCGTCTGCCGGACGGGACGGTCTTCGCGGACAAGGGCAGCGGCACGGCCAGGATGCTCTTCGCCGACGGGCACGGTGACGTGGTCGGCCGGTACCTGAGCAACACCGTGGACGGGCAACGCACCTTCGACCCGTTCGGCACCGTGACGGCCTCGTCCGGGGACACCTCCTCGGTCGGCTACCAGGGCGGCTGGACCGACGGTGACACCGGCGCGGTGAACATGGCCGCTCGCTGGTACCTGCCGGGCACCGGGGCGTTCGCGAGCCGGGACGACTGGACGCTCGACCCGTCGCCCTCGGCCGCCGCGAACCGGTTCGCCTACGGCAACGCGAGCCCGCTCTCAGGCACCGACCCGTCCGGCCACGACTGGATCCAGGACGCCTGCGACCTGGGCGGCGGTGACGCGCCGACCAGGGAGGCGAAGCGCTGGGTGAAGCGCGCGATCAAGACCGGCACCGTCATCGGCATCATCCTCGACGAGATGATCTGCGGCGCGAGCCCGGTGCAGAACGCCGAGTGCTGGTACTACCGGTGCAACAAACAGGGCGACGCCGGCGACCTGCGGATGGGCAACTGCAAGTACAACATCGGTGGCTGCAACGCCCGCCGCTACACGCCGCCACCGCCCCCGCCCGGCACCAAGGGCGGCAAGCCGACCGGTCCCGGCGGCAGGCCGAAGCCGATCTACAAGCCCGCTCCGCCGCCCCCACCGCGCTGGTGGGTGGACCTGCACAAGCCGGTGCGCAAGCCACCACCCGGCCACACCGTGAACCCGCCGCCCGGCTCGTACGACCCGACCAGTCCGCTCACCGTCATCACGGACATCGCCAACGCACTCGTCGACGCCGCGACCGCCGTGTCGTCGGCTGGCACGACCGCGGTCACCACCGTCAGCACCGGCGTGCAGGCGATGATCGACGCGGCCGGCCTGGTGCTTCCGTTCGTCTTCGGCGGCGGACCCAAGCGCAAGCCCGACGAGGAGGGCTGCCTCGACGGGGACTCCACTGTGGACACCGACGAGGCCTACAACGACCCGATGGAGGCGTTCACCTACCAGGGCAACCCGGCGGAACGCGCCACCGGCGGCGAGGTGTGCCTCACCGAGACCAACGACCAGAAGCGGACGCGACCGCAGGACCCCGTCGGCCGCCTGCCCGGCATGCACCGCGGGCACCTGATCGGCCACCAGTTCCACGGCAGCCGCGAGGTGAAGAACATCGTTCCGCAGTACGAGAAGTCGAACACGCCGGTGATGCGGGACGTGGAGAACGACATCGCGCGCGCCGTGGGTTACCAGGGCCAGCGCGTCTACTACCGGGTCGTCGCCAAGTACGACAACCCCACCACGGCGATCCCCTCGTCGATCAGCCTCTACGCGGTGGGGGACAAGGGGTTCCTGTGCGTGCAGATCATCCCCAACACCGATCTCTACACCAGGGAGAAGTGGGACAGGTACGCGCCGCGGCCACGATGTCAGAACCCCGCCGGCGCGAACGGGATGTGAAACCGATGAATGGAGAAACAGTGAGAACCCGACAGCGCGTGGCCGCACTGGCCACTGGGGTCGCGCTGGGACTGTCCGTGGTGGTGACCGTTCCGGCGGTGGCCACGACCGACGTCCCGCACGCCATCACCGAACCGAGACCCGGCGAGGCGACCCCGAAGGACCGGGACGGCAAGGTCCTGCTCTACGTCGACGGCCGCGACCAGAAGTCGGTCCGCGACGCCGTGGCGAAGCACGGTGGCAAGGTCACCAGCGCCCAGGGCACCCGTGCCCAGGTCGCCGTCCCGGCCGACCAGGTGGCCGCGCTGGGCGAAGAACAGTCCATCGTGGAGATGAAACGGCCGGAACGCGCGGTCCCGATGGCTATCACCTCCGAGGGTGTGCAGGCCTCCGGCGCCGCAGGGTGGATCGCCGACGGCAAGAAGGGCCAGGGCGTCAAGGTCGGCGTGATCGACGTCGGCTTCGCCCGCTTGGACGAGGCGCAGCAGGAAGGCGAGCTGCCGACGGGGATCGCCGTCGACAACTCCGGCTGCCACGACGTGACGAGGTCTGACGACCACGGCACGGCGATCGCCGAGGTCGTGCACGACATGGCCCCGGACGCGCAGCTGTTCCTCGCCTGCGTCGACGGCCCGCTGGACTTCCAGGCGGCCGCGGAGTGGTTGCGGCAACAGGGAGTCCAGGTCATCACGGCCGCGATCGGGTTCCTCAGCTCCGGCCGCGGCGACGGCTCCGGTGAGCCGGGCAGCCCCGCCGACGTGGTCCGCAAGTCCCGCGAGGCCGGGATCACGTGGTCGGTGGCGGCGGGCAACCTCGCCAGGACTCACTTCGCGGGCAAGGCGGTCGACGCCAACGGCAACGGGTACGTCGAGTTCGACGGCACCGCGCAGAACAACGGCTTCAACCTCGCGGCGGGCGCGACCGCTACCGTGGCGCTGAAGTGGGACGCCTGGCCGAAGACGAACGAGGACCTCGACCTCTACGTCATGAAGCAGCCGAAGGTGCCGAGCGACCCCGCCGACACCGCGATCAAGGCGGCATCGACGACGAACCAGCGCGACGTCGCGGGAGGTGCGCGGCCGACCGAGGAGGTGACGTTCACCAACGACACCGGCGCCGCGCAGTTCTACTACCTGTACGTGCGCAACCACAACGCGAAGTTCACGACGCGCATGGACCTGTTCGTGTCGGGGCCGAGCGATCCGTTGCAGTACAACACTCCCGCGGGCAGCGTCACCGAACCGGCCACGTCGCCGTACGTGATGGCGGTCGGCGCGACCGTGCCGGGCAGCGGCACGCTGGAGGGCTACAGCGGCCAAGGCCCGACGATCGACGGCAGGACCAAGCCGGACATCACCGGGTTCGCGAAGGTCAGCACGTCCACCTACGGCCCGCAGCAGCTCACCGGCACGTCCACGGCGGCGGCGCACGTGGCGGGCGCGGCGGCGTTGCTCAGGTCCGCCAACCCGCAGCTCGATCCGGCGCAGATCCAGAGCGCGCTGCAGACGCGCACCAACCCGCGCAAGTCCGACAACCAGTGGGGGACCGGTGTGCTCGCGCTGGGCACCCCGGACACCGTGCCGGTGGTGAAGGGCAACGGGTACACGCCGTTCCCCAAGATCGCGACCATCCACGGCAAGGCGTTCACGGCGGGCGAGGTGTTCACGCTGCCGATCCCGGACATCCCCGGTGACACCACGGCCGTGGCGCTGAACGTCTCCGTGCGCACCAACCCGGCGTCCGGTGCCGCCGACGTGCCGAGCGGGCTCGACGTGTTCCCGGAGAACCCGGCGCAGTCGACCAGCAAGGCCACGACCGTGCGGGTGCAGCCCGGTGACGGCTGGGTCAACGCGATGGTGATCGCCAAGGTCGGCCAGGACCGCGCGATCCGGCTGCGCGCCGGTGCCGGTCCGGTGTTCGACAACGTCGACCTGCTCGGCTACTTCAGCGGCAACAGCGCGTCGAGCTACTTCCCGCAGCACAGCCCGGTCCGCGTGCTCGACACGCGAGGACTGAACGGAAGCCCGCGTTCGACGCCGCTCGGCGCCGGCGAGGTCATCACGGTGAAGGCGCGTGGTGCCAACGGTGTTCCGGACAACGCCACGGCGGTCGCGGTCAGCCTCACCTCGGTGGAGTCGACGCAGGGCACCGCGATGGGCGTCTTCGGCACGGAGAACGGCGGTACGGCACTGAGCGTCAACCGCAACGAGCGCCGCTCCAACGCGTCCATCGTGGCCATCGCCGAGGACGGCAACATCCGGATCCGCAACGCCTCCGGCCGTTCGCACGTGCTGCTCGACGTCGCCGGCTGGTTCGCACCCGGTGACGGGGCGAAGTACGTGCCACTCGACGAGCCGTCCAGGATCGCCGACAACGCCGCGCTGGGCCAGGGCGAGACGACCCGGCTCCAGGTCACCGGTCTCGCGGGGGTGCCGGCGAACGCCACCGGTGCCGTCCTGATGCCCTCGGTCGCGGAGAACGTGCTCGGCACCGAACTCTCCGTCTCCCCGGCGGAGATCGGCTGGTCGCCGGTCACGAACATCGCGACCAGGCAACGGCAACGGCTGTCCACGACGGTGCTGGCGCCGTTGGGGGAGAGCGGCAAGGTCGCCGTGCGCAACGAACGCGGCAACGCCCAGGTGGCGCTGGACGCCCAGGGCTACTTCCTCGGCGGCAGCCGGTTCACCGACGACGGCGCCTGCGCGCTGCCGACCGGGGAAGCGGGCTACACCAGCATGTTCGACGGTCGCGCCGAAACCAACCTGTCCGCGTGGAGGGTCGCGGGCAGCACGTCCGTCGCGGCGAACGGCTGTGAGCTCACCACCACCGAGGGCACCGACATCAGCTGGTACGCCGCGCACTCGTTCGGCAACGACTACACCGTGAAGTTCGACTGGAAGGGCAACTCGACGGGCGTCAACAGCGGCCTGTTCGTCATGTTCCCCGATCCCGGCAGCAACCCGGCGGTTCCACGCGACAACGGCGTCGAGGTCGATCTCTCCACCGACGACACCATGGGCTCGATCCTGCCGGGCAAACCGATCACCCGGCCGGCTCCCGCGGCGGGCCAGTGGCACGCGGTCGAGGTGACCGTCGCCTGGAACACGGTGATCGTGAAGCTCGACGGCCAGGAGATCAACCGCCACACCGTGACCGCCGCGGGACGGGCGTTCGCGAACAGCTTCATCGGCGTGCAGAACGACGGCGCCTACCGCACGTCGTACCTGCGCAACCTCCGCGTGAAGAACAACACGGCGGTCCGCAACGGCGAGATCAAGGGCATCAACAGCCGCTGCCTCGACGTCGTGGGCAACGACCCGGCCGCGGGCCAGGTGCAGGTGTGGGACTGCAACAGCTTCCCGAACCAGCGCTGGACCACGAACGTCGACCTGCAGATCACCAACGTCGGCAAGTGCCTCGGCGCGCAGAACCAGGGCACCGCCGCCGGCACCCCGGTCGTGCTGGTGACGTGCAACCCCGAGTACCACCAGCAGTGGGTCGTCCGCCCGGACGGCGCGATCATCAACGTCCGCTCCGGCCGGTGCCTCACACCCACCACGTCCGACCGGGGCGCTGCCCTGCAACTGCAGGACTGCACCTCGCGTTCGGACCAGGTGTGGGCGCTGCCCGACCAGCACGGCCAGATCGGCGCGTTCGTCAACGGCGCTTCCGGCCGTTGCCTCGACATCGCCAACAACGACTCGCGCAGCAACAAGGCGCAATCGTGGGACTGCTACGGCAACTCCGCGCAGCAGTGGGCGGTCACCGGTGACGGCAGGATCACCAGCAGCGGCAAGTGCCTCGACGTGTTCAACAGCGGTACTGCCGCCGGTACAGCCGTCAACATCTTCGACTGCAACGGTGGCGCGAACCAGCAGTGGCAGGCGCGTGCTGACGGCACGGTCGTGAATCCGGTGTCGGGCCGGTGCCTGACCGCCGCCGGCCTCGTCAACGGGTCCGGTCAGTCCATTCAGGACTGCACGGGCGCGCCGAACCAGGTGTGGCGGATGAGCGCGCAGTCGTTGTGGACCGGTGCCATCGTCGGCAACGGCGGCAAATGCGCCGACGTGAAGGGCGAGAACCCCGCCAACGGCGTGGTGTGGCTGTGGCAGTGCTTCAGCCCGCCCGGCGAGGTGTGGACGGCGACCGGCGACGGCACCGCACGTTCGATGGGTGCCTGCCTGGACGTCAGCGCGCTGACCAACGGCACGCCGACCGTCATCGCCAACTGCCACAACGGCAACAGCCAGCAGTGGGCCGTCCGTCCGAACGCCACGTTCGTGCACGTCGAGGCGTCGCGGTGCATGGACGTGCAGTCGGCGAGCGTGGAGAACGGTGCCAAGATGCAGCTCTGGGACTGCGTCGGCACGCCTCAGCAGCGCTGGGCGGTCCCGCTCAGGGCGAGCTGATTCCGTGCCTGGTGTGACGGCGCTCGTGGCCGTCACACCGGGCATGGAACGGCACCAGGACCAGGCGGTGTCTGACAATTTCGTTCGGTGCTCGGCGCGTTCGCGGACAGGAGCGTCTGCGCGCACGGATCACGAAGATGTCGGGAGGCGCCGAGGGCGCGCCCCTCTTGCCTGTGCGTCTGTTGGAGAACGTTCACTCCGTACGCCGCCTTGGTCACGTTGGCTCTCGACACAGCCGCCGAACGGCCGTATGTTAGCGCTCACTTCAAGTGATGGAGCGGTCTCGCACGGTAGGCGGATTCGTCCGCCGAGACCTTGTCGGAACGCGCCCATGACGGCAGCTCGGCCTTCCTGCGGGCACGTGTGACCCCACTAGGTCGACGACGTCGTGGAACGGTGAACACAGACGCTGAAAGGGCTATTTCCGTGGACGACCTGACCGGCGGGCACCCCGAGCTCGACTGGCTGCTGGAGGACCTGGTCGCGAGAGTGGTCGGTGCCCGGCACGCGGTGGTGCTCTCCGCGGACGGCCTGCTGCTCGCCCGCTCTCCCGAACTCGCCAGGGACGACGCCGATCACCTGTCGGCGACGGCGTCCGCGTTCCAGAGTCTCGCTCATGGAGCCGGACGTTATTTCGGAGGTGGCCAGGTTCGTCAGACCATCGTGGAAATGGAGCGCTCCCACCTGTTCGTGACCATGGCGGGACAGGGCGCTTGTCTTGCGGTGGTGGGTGACGAGGATTCCGACATGGGCATGATCGCGTACGAGATGAACATGCTCGTTGCGCGTGTGGGTAGCTACCTCTCTACGGCGCCCCGCACGGCGGCCTCGCCGAGGATGCCCAACTCGATCAGGTCGTGGTGAGCGGTTCATTCCGGCTCGGTGGTACTGCGAGAAGGCGTGATCGTGGCACCCGTCCGCCGGCAAGTGCTTGGAACAGTCCGGCCCGCACCCCCAGGCGCGCCGGACCCCTTCATGTCCGGAGCACGGCCTGCCAATGCAGCGGACCACGTGCGCCGACCCGCCCGGTTCGGCCATCGCGGTCGTGTCTGCTGCCGGAGGTAACGCGGCGCGGCGATCCTCCGATCTGGCCAGCACACCGTTGTTGTGGGAGGGCTGGGTTGAATCGTTCGTCCTCGCCGCCGTCGCGCTGGCTGCGTCGCTCGATGATCTTCGGGCCTGTGGTGGTCCTGCCGGTGGTCGTCGTGGCGGTGTTCCTCGTCTTACCGGCGTTGCTCTGCGTCGTGTTTCTGGCGGTCTGCCTGCCGGCGCTCGTGTTCCTGATCTCTTCGGCGCGCAGGGAGCTACGCGCCGAACGGCACGCCACCCCGGAGATGAGAGCGCGGTACGAAGCCCTGTCCAGGCTGTTTCGGGAGGGGTTCGGCGTCGTTCTCGACAACGTCGATGAGGACGTTGCGATCATGCTGGTGAGTGGCCGAGGCAGGAACGGGTCCGAGCTGCGGTCGGTGCTCCGGTTCGACCGAGGGGAGTTCGATGCGGCGGGGCGGGACGGGAGGCCGACGCCGGTCGTGTTCGCCCAGTTCTTTCTCGACCCGGTCCGTGCCGTAGTGCGACACCGGGTCAGCGTTCTGGCCATGAGCCGGACGGACAAGGGCTCGCCGAGCATCAGCGTTGTGCCGTCCCGGCCGCGAAGTCGGCGCGAGACCAGGAAGACCGATCGCCTGGTGGAGCGCCTTGCGGCAGACATCCCGTCGCTGGGTGAACTCGACGTGCTGATCGGCCAGGTCCAGTCGAGCACTGCGCGCACCTGAGTGGGTTGGTGCGCCAGCGCAGCACACGCATCTCGACCGCGACACCCAGGAGTTGTTGGACCCGCATCACCACCGCGCGAGCATTCACCCCGGCGACCGGCTGATCGTCGATCCAGATCAAGTCCTCGCGAACGTCGCCATGGCGATGGAGCGGCTCGACCTCGACACCAGCACACCGGTCAGCATCGAGGAAGACGGCGCGAGCCTTGACGAACTGGTCGCGCTGGTCGAGCACCTCGACCAAGGGCCAACGCTCACCGCTCACACCCTCAACACCGCTGCACGCGTGATGAACGCTCGCTATCCCGAGGAGCTCGTTCATCGCCCTCTGCCGCAGGGCTGCGATCTTCGCCGGCTGTTCCACGTGGACATCGACGAACACAGCCAGAGCATCGCCCGTGCGGTGTTCAACCAACGACTCGCGCAGCACGCGGACGTGCGGAGCACCGAGGTCGCGATGGACCTCGACGGGACGACGCCTCAGCAGCGAATCGAGGTGTTCATGGCGGTGTTCTTCTTGTACGGGACCAAGGTCGGGGCGCTGCGGAACCGGACCGGCATTCGATGAGCGTCGGCTGCCCGGCGAACGGCTGCGTGATCTCGTCCTAAGACCTTGGCCCGGGTGTCACGAGTTCTTGATCGACGAGAGCAGTGTTCTGGCGACGTCGCGCAACTTGACGTTCTGGTGCTGGGATCGTTCGACGAGCATCGTGAACGCCTCTTGCTCGGTGCAGCCGTGCACGGCCATCAGCACACCCTTGGCCTGCTCGATGACCGCCCGGGAGACGAGTGCCTGTTCCATGTTGTGCACCTGTTCCTGGGAATGCTGCCGCTTGCGCGCATCCGCGATGATGGCGCAAGCCGCCGTGGTGACCAGGCGCATGAGCCCTTCGTCGAACGGGTCGAAGGCATCCGGCGTGAGGCTGTGCAGGTTGAGCGATCCCACGTAGGCCGCGAATCGCATGGCGACGACGTGCATCGTCGCCCTGGGGTTGCTGCTGGTAGCCGTGCTCGGGTGCGTCATCGCGGTGCTCACGCAGGTCGTGAGGCCGCTGACCAGGTTGCGCGGCCATGTCGCCATGGTGGCCGGTGGAGACTTCGCGCACACCGTGACGGCAACGGGCCCGGAAGAGCTGCGGGCTTTGGGTCGTGGTGTCGATGTCATGCGCGTACGCATCGTGAAAGAGCTCGACGCGGCGCAGGAGCGCAACTTGGCGCTGGACGCCGCGACGGCGGAGCTGGAGCGTTCGAACGCCGAGTTGGAGCAGTTCGCCTACGTCGCGTCCCACGACCTCCAAGAGCCGTTGCGGAAGGTCGCCAGCTTCTGTCAGCTGCTGGAGCGTCGCTACCGGGACCAACTCGACGACCGCGCCACGCAGTACATCGACTTCGCGGTCGACGGTGCCAAACGCATGCAGCAGCTGATCAACGACCTGCTCTCCTTCAGCAGGGTGGGAAGGCACCAGGACAAGCACGTGGTGGTCCCGGCGACCCAGTTGGTCAACGACGCCGTGCGCAATCTGGCCCAGGCGGTGGAGGACTCGGACGCCCGGATCGAGGTGGGCTCCTTGCCTGAAGTGCGAGGTGAGGTCCGGCTGCTCACGGCGGTGTTCCAGAACCTGATTGCCAACGCGGTGAAGTTCCGCGCGGAGCAACCACCGCACGTGCACGTGAGTGCGTCGCCAGGCGAGGACGACATGTGGGTGTTCTCGGTGCGCGACAACGGAATCGGTGTCGAAGAGCAGTACGCCGAGCGGATCTTCGTCATCTTCCAGCGGCTGCACACCAAGGACCGGTACTCTGGCACCGGCATCGGTCTGGCGATGTGCCGCAAGATCGTCGAGTACCACGGTGGCCGCATCTGGCTCGACACCGAGGCCACCACCGGAACCACCATGCACTTCACGCTGCCCTACGCCGACGCGACTTCTCCCGCGCCGAACCGGTGATCTTGAGATCGTTCGGGGCGGTGTTGCGCGGCTGAGCGTAGGATGTCCTCGTGCCTGCAAGCTGCGGGCCGACAGGCGCGTCCCAGGTCAAACAGTGTGCCAGTGGCGCTGGTGAAGGAGCGCCGTGAGCACGTTGAGCGAAAGCAATCAGGCGAGAGAAGCTCTACCTCATTTCGCCAGGGTGGTCGTGTTCGAGCAGGACGGGGTCGTGGTCGCGCTGGTGTTCGGCGAGATCGACATGGCGACCGTCGGACAGGTACGCGCGGCGTTGCTGGAAGAAGTGCACCGCTTCCCACGTGCGCTGGTGATCGATCTGGGTCCCGTGACGTTCTTCGCCTCGTCCGGGGTGGAGATGCTGGTCGCGTTGCGAGAGGAAGCGGCAGCGAACCAGGTGAGGCTGGCCGTGGTGGCGGCGAACCGGGCAGTGAACGGGATCCTCGACGTCATGGGCATGCGTCAGGTGCTGGACGTCTACCAGAGCCGGGTCGAGGCGATCGCCGCGGCGGCCGGCTGACGTGTCCTGCGGTGCCGCGTCAGTCGGTGTGTCGCCGGCGGGTGGTCATCGGCGCTTCCGCGATCGCGATCAGGTCGGTGACGACGTGGTCGAGAGGCCGGCTCGCATCGAGCTCGTGTGTGCAGGTCGCTCTGAGCAAGGGCTCGACCTCGGCGAGATCGGCCAGGATCATCGCTCGTTCGGCCGGCGTCTTCCCGTAGTCGTTCGTCGTTCTGCGGGTGACGCGGTCGATGATCACCTCGGCCCAGAGCCACTCGGTTGGTCAGCCGAGCAGGAACGTGCGGGCCTGTTCGGCGACGGGATCGGGGGCCGCCCAGAAGGCCCCGTGGTCGTGGTCGGCCAGAGTCAGCACGGTGACGTTCGGCAGGATCGCGGCCAGTGCCTCGGCGCCCGTGCGCATGAACGCCTCGCTGTTGCCGCCGACGGCGACGGCGATCGGCGCGTTGATGGTCCAGCGGTCGGTGGGCAGTGGTGTGCCGTCCTGGAGGCCGCGCCAGATCCGCAATTCGTAGGCGTAGGTGTGGGCGTAGGCCGCCATCTGCTCCCATGACGGGTCCGCCTTCATCATCGGGAGGTACTCGGCGGGGACGCCGATCACCTCGGCCATGAAGTACTCGCTGGCCTCGCTGCGCCTGCCGGCCGCGACCAGCGCTTCCAGGTGCTCGACGGAGTCGGCGGGAACTGGCGGCCGGGAGCCGTCGACGATGAACGGAGGCTCGTAGAGGTAGAGGCCGCTGACCTTGTCGCCGAGCGCGCTGGCCGCATCCAGTGCGAGCCCACATGCACCGGACCCGCCGGCCAGGGCCGCGGAACCGCCGAGGACGTCGATCAGCGCCGAGATGTCCTCGATCTCGCGTGCCGCGTCGTAAGGCTGTGGGTCGCCGCTGCCGCCGCGGCCGCGGCGATCGAAGCTGATCACGGTGAAGTCCTTGGCCAACGCCGTGACCAGGCCGGCGACGGCGGTGTGGTCCTCCGCGACGTTGCTGACGACGATGATCGCGGGGCCCGAGCCGGTCTGCTCGTAGGCGATCGTGGTGCCGTCGGTGGAGGTGATGGTGCGCATGATCGTTTCTCCTGCGGCGGGGTTGTCCTGCGGGTTCAACTGGCCGGCGAGCCGTTCGAGCGCCTCGGCGTAGCCATCGGCCATCCGCAGCTCGACCGCCCGTTGCAGCGCCGCACCGTCGGGGAAGCTCGCCGCGACGTCGACGGTGCAGCCGGTGCCGGCAGCGGTGAAGATGACCGTGGTGGGGAAGGTGTCCGTGCCGTCGGGCTGCCACGCCTCGTCGGCGAACGTGTCGTCGTAGGCCAGTTCGGCACACGGATCGACCACGCTGTAGGTGGCGACACCGCGCACCGCGGCTGCCGATCCGTCCACCGGTGCGATCTCGAACCGCCAGCGACCGCCGGGCCGCACGTCCATCTCGTACACGGTGGCCGCCCAGCCCTGCGGCCCCCACCAGCGACTGATCGCCTCGGCGTCGGTCCACGCCCACCAGGCGCGGTCGACACCTGCGGCGTAGGTGCGGCTGATGTGGACGGTGTTGTTCGTCTTGTCGATCACGATGCCGTCGGGCACGGTCGACCTCCTCACGGGTTCTGCTCGGGTGCGCGGTCGTCGTCGAGGAGCGCGCCGAGGCGGTCCATCCGTTCCGCCCACAGTGCGGCGAAGCCCTGCACCCAGTCGTTGATCACCTGCATCGCATCGGGGTGCAGCCGGTAGATCCGCTGCTGAGCCTGCTTGGTCACCTCGACCACGTCCGCCTCCGCGAGCAGCCGCAGGTGCCGGGACACCTGCGGCTGGCCCAGGCCGAGCTCGTCGACGATGCCGCCGACCGAGCGCGGCCCGTCCTTGAGCAACTCGACGATCCGGAACCGGTTCGGCTCCGAGATCACAGCCAGTCGCTGCTGCACGGTCGCGGTCATGCCGCCAACATACGCGACAGTGTATATGCACACAAGTGTATGTACTTGGCTGTCGGAGGTGCGGGGCGCGAACGCAGGCGCTACTGGGAGAGGTTCGTCGTGGATCTCGAGCTGGCGATGGTCGTCCCGTTGCGCGGGAGTTTCATTCCATCCGGAAAGTTCTGTCAAAGGCGAAAGACGAGTTACTCTCGCGTAGTCCGTCCTGCCCGCTGGGATAAACGCTAAACATCTGTTTTTCTGATAGGAATTTCACGCGGGTCGCTGATGCTCCCTTTGGCGGTGTCTGTGGCGGTATTGACCCGCGAACGTTGTCTGGGGCCGCGTGGGCGGCTGGGTTGTCCGTGGGCTGATCACTTTTGTCGAAGCTTCTGAAGCTCCTGTATGTCCGGCTTTGTGCTTGGTGATCAACGTTGGAAGGGGAAGTTCGTGAACGACGACCTGCAGTATCAGGTTCTGGTCAACGACGAGGATCAGTACTCGCTGTGGCCGCTGGCAAAGGAGGTCCCCGACGGTTGGCGTCAGGCAGGTAAAGAGGGGACGAAGCAGGAGTGCATGGATCACGTCGACGAGGTGTGGACGGACATGAGGCCTCGCAGCCTGCGCGAACGCATGGAGGCAGGCCGATCGGCCTGAGCATCTCCACACGAGAGAGCCTGGTGTGACGCGTCACACCAGGCTCTCTCGTGTGCCGGCGCTTCAGGGCGGCGCCCAAACCTGGCGTTCGGGTGAAATTGTTTTGCGTGCCTGTCACGCTCTGTCCAGTTGGATCGATTTGTAATTCATCCCATATCCATGGGATGAGACCCGTCACTGTCGAGTTGTTCGGTCGTTGGGACCTGTGAGGGCAATGTTCGGCATTTCGTCGCCGACTGGAATTCGGGACGCCCCGATATTGCCGGTGTCAACGGCCCGGGCAGCGGGTAGAAGTTAATTCGGGCCTGTGCTCCTGAATGCTCGCGCGGACATCTTCGGTGTTGGTTCGCGTCTTCCGCGGAGTGCTGTGAACGTGAAGATTCGGCCGGGGAACTTCTCGGAGTTCGACCGGCGAGGAGGGAACATGGATCATTTGTACGAGGCGCTGAGGAGAGCGGCTCTCCGCAACGACGTACCGGGTGCGCAGCTCGCGGTCTGGTGCTCGGGACAGGCTGCGGAGTTCGAGTTCGGAGAGGAGCGGCACGGCTCGGGACGTGCGGTGCGGCGGGACAGCAAGGTGCCCATCGGGTCCATCACCAAGACCTTCACCGCGACGTTGCTGATGGTCCTGGTGTCCGATGGCGACCTCGGTCTGGACGAGCCGATCGTCGAACACCTCCCTGAACTTCGCCGTGCTCTCGGCCCGATCGCGGACGTGCTCACGGCCCGGCACCTGCTCAGCCACACCGGTGGCCTGCACGCGGAGGTGGTCCCACCGTCTGCCGGTGGCGGCGCGGCACTCGCGTCGTCCGTGACGGACCTCGTGCAGGAACCCGGTGCGGGTTTCTCCTACTCCAACGCCGGATACGCCCTCATCGGCCGCCTCATCGAGGTCGTGACCGGCATGACCTGGGCAGAGGCGGTCCAGGCGATCCTCGTCAAGCCTCTCGGCATCGACCTGGCCTTCGTCGCGGGGCCGGAGAGCTCTTCGGCGTCGACCGCGAGCGGTCACACCGTCAACCGGGCGCTCAGCCTCGTTCGTCCCGTCGAGCAGGACCTGATGTCGGTCGAGGCTCCGGCAGGTGGCCTCGCCGCCAGCGCCGCCGATCTCGTGGAACTCGCGAAGATGCACCTCACCCCGAGGCACGGCGGCATCGATCCCGGACTCGTGGATCCCGACCACCTCGCCGAGATGCGCCGTCCGGTTCCCGGCGCGGTCCCGTTCGGGCTCGCCGATGGTTGGGGACTTGGCCTCGCGCTGTTCCAGGGCGACGGCGCGGGCTGGCTCGGTCACGACGGAACGGCCGATGGCACCTCCTGCCACCTGCGGCTGGACCCGGAATCCGGCACCGTCGTCGCCCTGACCGCCAACTCCGCCACGGGGTCCGCTCTCTGGAACGACCTGCTGCCCGAACTGCGGGCCGCCGGCATCGACATCGCCGAGGACGCTCCGGCCGTGGAATCGAGGCCTCAGACACCGATTCCGAGCGACTGCACCGGTACGTACGTCAACGGCGACATCGCCTACTGCGTGGTGGTCCGCGACGACGAACTGCACCTCGTGGTCGACGACGAGCCCGCCGCACGTCTCGCCGTCCGCGACGGGTTCGTCTTCTCCGTGACGGACCTGGCCAACGGCACAACCGGTCGCCCAGGCAGGTTCCTGCGCGATCCCCGCAGCGGCCGGATCGACCGGATCCAGATCGGCGGGCGGGTGGCGGGCCGGCAACGCGACGTGGCCTGACACCGCACGACTTCACACCTCTTCCCCTGCAGGCGTGGCGCTGCAACGCGCCCGAAAAAGGTTGGACGGCGATGACGTTCCCCGGCACCGTGCCCGGCACAACCCCAGCACCTGGTCCGCTCCTGTCCGCGCAACACGACACCGTGATCGGCCTGTTCGCCGCGCAGGTCCGCCGTGCCCCGGCCGTCACCGCGCTGGTCGACCGGGACCGCGAGCTCAGCTACGCGGAGTTGGACGCCGAGTCGGACGTGGTCGCGCGGCGCCTGGTGGAGTTGGGGATCGGGCCGGAGCGGCTCGTGGGCGTGCTGGCGGAGCGCTCGGCGGAACTGGTCGTCACCCTGCTCGGAGTGCTGAAGGCCGGTGGTGCCTACGTGCCGCTCGACGCTCGCGCGCCGGACGAACGGATGAGGACCGTCCTCGCTGAGGCAGGCGTGTCGGTGCTGGTGATCGACGAGACGTGGCGGACCGTCGGAGGTCGCGTCCACGACGGCCATCTGCTGGTCGTGGGCGCCGAACAACGCGAAACCTCGGCTGCGCTCGACGTGACCGTCGACCCGGAGAACCTCGCCTACGTCGTGTTCACCTCCGGATCGACGGGGGTGCCGAAGGGAGTGGCGGCACGTCACCGCGACGTGGTGGACCTCGCGCGCGACGCGCGCTTCGCCGGAGGTGCGCACGACCGCGTCCTGATGCACTCGCCGGTGGCGTTCGACGCGTCCACCTACGAGGTGTGGGTCCCTCTGCTCACGGGCGGTCGCGTCGTGATCGCGCCTCCCGGTGACGTGGACGGGCCGGTGCTGCGGGACGCGATCGGCGGCCAGGGCGTGACCGGACTGTTCCTGACCTCCGGACTGTTCCGGGTGCTGGCGCAGGACGATCCCGCTTGCCTGGCCGGTGCACGGGAGGTCTGGGCGGGCGGAGACGTGGTGCCCGCCGCGGCGGTGCGGCGGGTGCTGGACGCCTGCTCCGGCACCACCGTGGTCGACGTCTACGGTCCGACCGAGACCACCACCTTCGCCACCTCTCACCCTTTGCCGGACGTCCACGCGGTACCCGAGGTGCTCCCGATCGGTACGGCACTGGACGGCGTTCGGCTGCACGTCCTGGACGACGACCTCACCCCGGTGGCGGAAGGTGAGACCGGAGAGCTCTTCATCGCGGGCACGGGTCTCACGCGCGGTTACCTCAACCGGCCCGCGTTGACCGCAGATCGGTTTCTGGCAGACCCCCTCGGGCCGCCGGGACAGCGGATGTACCGCACCGGTGACCTGGTTCGGAGGACGGCGGAAGGGACGATCGACTTCATCGGCCGTGCGGACGACCAGGTGAAGGTCCGGGGCTTCCGGATCGAGACCGCCGAGATCGAGGCCGTGCTGCACCTGCACCCGCAGATCGAGCAGGCCGCCGTACTGGCGCGAGAGGACCGCACCGGGACCAAGCGGCTGGTCGCCTACGTCGTCGCTGCGGACAGGCCGTCGGACGATGACCTCCGCGCCGTCGTTCTGCGTTCGTTGCCCGACTACATGGTGCCGTCGGCGTTCGTGATGCTGGACAGCCTTCCGTTGAACGCCAACGGGAAGGTCGATCGTCGCGCCCTGCCCGAGCCTGACTGGGCGGTCTCCCGGCCGACCGGGCGGATCGCCCCTCAGACACCTGCCGAGCACGCCGTCGCGGCGGTGTGGGCCGAGGTGCTCGGCGCGGAACCCGATCAGGTCGGAGCGCAGGACGACTTCCTGACGATGGGCGGGGACTCCATCCAGGCGCTCAGGGCGGTCTCCCGGCTTCGCACGGCGCTGGACGTGTCACTGTCCACAAAGGATCTGCTGGACGCTCGGACGGTGGCCGGTCTCGCGGAGTTGATCACCGGAAGGACGCCGATCGCCGAGGACGAGCGGATCGTCTCCGTCACGGTCGACGAGCCCGTTCCGCTGTCGCCGGCCCAGCAACGGTTGTGGCTCCTGCATCGGCTCCATCCTCAGGCCACCGACTACAACACCGGTGTCGGCCTGCGGCTACGAGGCCCGCTCGACCTCGTCGCTCTGCGCACCGCGCTGGACGGCCTGGTCCAGCGGCACGAGACCATGCGGACCACCTTCGACGAGGTCGACGGTCAGGGCGTTCAGGTCGTCGCTCCACAAGGGACGGTTCCGCTGCGTGTGGAGGACCTGTCCGGAGCCGCGGACGACACGCTGGACCGGCTGTTCACCGAAGAGCTGACCACGCCGTTCGACCTGCGAGTCGGACCGCTCGTGCGCGCCGTGCTCGCCAAGGTGGCCGGCGACGACCACGTCCTCCTGCTCAACCAGCACCACATCATCACCGACGGCTGGTCCGTGCGCATTCAGGTCGACGACCTGATCGAGCTGTACCGGTCCGCCGTCCGAAGAAGTCCAGCCGATCTCACGCCGGCACCCACGCGCTACACCGACTTCGCGGTGTGGCAGCGCCGCCGCCTCGACTCCGGCACGAGCGACGACCTGGCCCACTGGCGACGAGCGCTCGCCGACCTGGAGCCTCTCGACCTGCCCACCGATCGCCCTCGACCCTCTCAGCGCACCACCGCCGGTGCGGTGCACCGCGAACCGCTGCCCGCCGGTCTGGTGAACCGCCTGACCGCGATCGGACGCGATCGCGGCACCACCCTGTTCACCACGCTGGCGGCCGCCGTGCAGGTGCTGCTCGCGCGCTACACCGGCCGGCGCGACGTGGCGGTGGGCACCGCCTCCGCCGGTCGGGGCAGACCGGAACTGGACGACCTGGTCGGCTTCTTCGTCAACACCCTGGTGATCCGGTCCACGGTGGATCCGGACCTGACGTTCGACCGGTTCCTCGCCGACGTCCGGGAGACCGTGCTCGACGCGTTCGCCCACGACGAACTGCCCTTCGACCGAGTCGTGGACGCGGTGCGACCTGGCCGCGACCCGAGCAGCGCCCCTCTCGTCCAGGCACTCGTGGTGCTTCAGCAGGAGATGGTGCGATCGGCCTCGATCGACGACCTGCACATCGACGAACACCACCTGCCCCGACCTAGGGCGCGGTTCGAACTGCTGGTGGAGTTCTGGCCGAGGGACGGCTCGCTGGACCTCACCCTCGAGTACAACACCGACCTCTGGGACCCCACCACGATTCGGCGGATGGCCGGTCATCTCAAGGTTCTGCTCGCGGGCGTCGCCGCCGATCCCGGCGCACCGATCGGCTCGCTCGCACTGCTCGGGCCGGACGAACGGCACCAGGTTCTCGACACCTTCAACGGCACCGCTCACGACAGGCCGCCGGTCGCGATCACCGACCTCTTCTCCGAACAGGTCCGGCGCACGCCTGACGCCGACGCCGTCATCGCCGCCGACGAGGTGACCACCTACGCGGAACTCGACGCGCGTGCGAACCACCTCGCCCACCGCCTGCTGGAGTTCGGGGTCGGCGTCGAGGAGCCGGTGGCCCTGCTGCTGAGCCGCTCGGCGGAGATCGTGCTCGCCGAACTGGCCGTGCTCAAGGCGGGTGGCGTGTACGTCCCCCTGGACACCAGGGCACCCGCCGAGCGACTGGCGTTGCTGCTCAAGGAGAACGGCGCCCGGATCGTCCTCACGGATCAGACCTGGAGCGCCGTCGCGGAGCAGGTCCACGAAGGCCTCGTGGTCGTGGTCGACGAGGAGAGCCCGGCCACGAGGTCGAGCACCGACCCCGGCGTGGTCGTGCGCCCGGACAACCTGGCCTACGTGATGTACACGTCGGGATCCACCGGTGTGCCCAAAGGTGTGGCCGTCCGGCACCGCGACGTGACCGATCTCGTCCGGGATCAGCGGTTCTCCTGCGGGGCGCACGACAGGGTGCTGTTGCACTCCGCCCCTGCGTTCGACGCCACCACGTACGAGCTGTGGGTGCCGCTCCTGCGCGGCGGCACCGTGGTGGTCGCTCCCGAGGGAGAACTCGGCCCTGACCGGATTCGCGATCTGGTCACGCGGCACCGTCTCACCGCCGTGTGGCTGACCGCGGGGTTGTTCCGCGTGATCGCGCAGGACGATCCGGGCTGCCTGTCCGGCCTGCGCGAGGTGTGGACCGGCGGGGACGTCGTGCCAGCGCCGGCGGTGCGGCGAGTGCTGGCCGCGTGCCGGGGGATCGTTGTCGTCGACGGATACGGCCCCACCGAGACCACCACGTTCGCCACCTCCCACCGCATGCCCGATGCCGACGCTGTCGGGGACGTGGTGCCGATCGGCCAGCCGTTGGACGGCATGAGCGTCCGTGTGCTCGACGAGTCTCTTTCGCCCGCGCCGATCGGAATTCCCGGCGAGCTGTTCATCGCGGGTGACGGCCTGGCGCGTGGCTACGCCGGCCGACCTGGCCTGACCGCGTCGCGGTTCGTCCCCGATCCCTTCGGCGAGCCGGGGGAGCGGATGTACCGGACGGGCGACCTGGTCCGGTGGCGGGACGACGGCACGGTGGAGTTCGTCGGCCGGACCGACGACCAGATCAAGATCCGCGGGTTCCGCGTCGAGCCCGGCGAGGTCGACACGGCGTTGTCCGCACACGACGGCGTAGCCCAGTCGGTGACGTCCGTGCGCGTCGATGACCACGGCCGCAAACACCTGGTCGCCTATCTGTCCTTCGTGGACGAACCGGTCGAGGTCGCCGAGCTGAAGGAGTTCCTCGGCCGCCGGCTGCCGGACTACCTCGTGCCCCACGCGATCGTCGTCGTGGACGCGTTGCCGCTCAACGCCAGCGGCAAGGTCGACCGGGCCGCCCTCGCGGAGCTGCCGTGGTCCGTCGAGTCCTCGGGGCACGTCGTGCCTGCCGACGGGCCGGAGACGGTGCTGGCCGGGATCTGGGCCGAGCTGCTCGGCGTGGACCGGGTCGGAGCGCGGGACAACTTCTTCGAGCTGGGCGGCGACTCCATCCTCAGCATCCAGGTCGTGTCCCGCGCTCGCCGGGCAGGACTCGCCCTCGCCGCCGGAGACCTGTTCCGGCACCCCACCGTGGCGGCCCTCGCGGCCGTGGCCGACGCCGTCACCATCGAGGAGGCGGAGCAGGGCACGGTTTCCGGCGACGTGCCGCTCACCCCGGTGCAGCGGTGGCTGTTCGCCACCAATCCGGACCATCCCGAGCACTTCGCCCAGTCACTACTCGTCGAGTTGGTCGACGACGTGGATCTCGGCGCCCTGCGTCAGGCCTTGGCCGCGCTCGTGCAACACCACGACGCGCTGAGGATGCGGTTCGAGCGCACGGACTCCGGCTGGCGGCAGCACAACGCGGCGGTGGAGCGAGCCGACGTTCTGGTGGCGCGTTCCTCGACGGTGTTCGACCTCGGCGCCGGACCGTTGCTCGAAGCCGTGCTGGACGGGCATCTTCTGCGCCTGTCCGTGCACCACCTGGTCGTGGACGGCGTTTCGTGGCGCATTCTGATGGAGGACCTCGTCACCGCCTACGACCAGGCGGCACGGGGCGAGCCCGTCCGCCTGGGAGCCAAGACCACCTCGTTCAAGGACTGGTCGCACCGGTTGTCCCGGTACACCGCCGAGGGCGGGTTCGAGGACGAGCGGGCCCACTGGGATGCCGTGGCGGAAGCGGATTCCGAGCTGCCGATCGACCACGACGGGCCCAACACCGCCGGGTCGACCCGCCTCGTGTCGGTCCGGCTCGACGAGCAGACCACCAGAGCGTTGCTGCAGGACGTCCCCGGTGCGTACCGCACGCAGATCAACGACGTGCTGCTGAGCGCGATCGGACGCGTTCTGGCTGAGTGGACCGGGCGGCGCCGGGTACCGGTGGACCTCGAGGGCCACGGCCGCGAGGACCTGCTCGACGGCGTCGACCTCTCACGCACGGTCGGATGGTTCACGACGATCTTCCCCGTCGCGCTGGACGTCCCAGAGGGCGACTGGGGTGTGGTGCTGAAGTCGGTCAAGGAGCAGCTGCGCGCGGTGCCCCGCAAGGGAATCGGGCACGGCGCCCTGCACGAGCCCGGCCCCGGTGGTCCGTCGATCAGCGTCAACTACCTCGGCCGGATGGACTGGCACGCCGTAGAAGGCGGCCTGCTGCGCGGCGTGCGTGGTGGTCTGGAACTGGACAGCGCGCCGGAAGCCCCGCGGCCCCATCTGCTCGACGTCGTCGGCGCGGTAGACCACGGCTGTCTCGACCTCACCTGGTACTTCAGCGATCAGGTCCACGACGAGTCGACCGTCCGGGGGCTGGCCGAGGCGGCGGGGGAGGCGTTGCGCGAGATCGTGGCGCACTGCGCGCGGCCGGGAGCCGGCGGTCGCACTCCGTCGGACTTCCCGCTGGCACGGCTGGACCAGACCGCGATCGACCGGCTGGTCGGCGACGACGTCGAGGACGTCCACGCCCTGACGCCCATGCAGGCGGGCATGATCTTCCACAGCCTGGTCGACGGCGCGACCTCCGGCGCGTACTTCAACCAGGTGCGGTTCAGGCTCACCGGGGTCACCGACGCAACGGCGCTCGGTCAAGCCTGGCAACGGGTGGTGGACCGCAACGCCGTGCTGCGGGGCGAGGTGGCGTGGGAGGGGCTGCCCGAGCCGTTGCTGCTCGTGCGCCATCGCGTCTCTCTGCCCATCACCTACCTCGACTGGCGAGACCTCGACACCGAGGAGGAGCTGCGAGACCTGCTGGCCCGCGACCGCGCCGCCGGCGTGGATCTCGGCACCGCGCCGTTGATGCGCGTGACCATCGCACGGTTGGCGGATCACGAGGTCCAGGTGCTGTGGACGTTCCACCACGTCCTGCTGGACGGGTGGAGCGCGGCGCAGCTGTTCACGGAGGTGTGCGAGCACCACGCGGCCATCACGCGTGGCGCGCCCGGTCCCGCCGTTGCCCGGCCGCCGTTCCACGAGTACCTGCGCTGGCTCGACAGGCAGGATCGCGGTGAGGCCGAACGGTACTGGCGCCGCGTGCTCGACGGGTTCGGCGAGACCACCCCGCTGCCCTATGACCACCAGCCCGTCGAGGCCCACCGCGCCGAGTCCGGAGGCACGGTCCGCTTCGAGCTGACGCCGCAGAGCACCGAACGGCTGCGTGCGGCGGCCCAGCGCCACGGCCTGACGATGAACACCGTCGTGCAGGGAGCCTGGGCATTGTTGCTCGCCCGCTACAGCGGCACCTCCGACGTCGTCTTCGGCACCACCGTCTCGGGCAGGCCCGCCGACCTCGCCGGCGTCGAGTCGACGGTGGGGATGTTCATCAACACCGTGCCCACGCGGGTCGCCGTCGACCGCGGCCGCGACCAGCTGTCGTGGCTGCGCGATCTGCAGGCCGACCAGGCCGAGGCACGTCACTTCGAACACCTGCCTCTCGCACAACTGCGTGCCTGGAGTGCTCTGCCCGGCGGAGCCAGCCTGTTCGACAGCATCGTGGTGTTCGAGAACTACCCGTTCGACGAGGACGCCATGGCCGTCCACGGCCTGAGGCTGCACGACGTGCGAGCGGACGAGCCGACGAACTACGCGCTCACGGTCGTGGTGTCACCCGGCCCGCGGCTCGTCGTCGAGATCGATCACGACCCGAGCCTGTTCGACGAGCCGACCGTGGAACGGCTGGGACGCCATCTGGGGATGCTGCTGGACGACGTGCTGGTCGATCCGGCACTGCCCCTGAACGAGCTCCGGACGCTCGACGAGACCGAACGCGAGCAGGTCCTGGTCGAGTGGAACCCCACCGGACGGGACTCCCCGGTGGCCACGCTGCCCCGGTTGTTCGCCGAGCAGGTCTCCCGCACACCGGAGGCCGTCGCGGTCACCTGCGAGGGCGAGCACCTGACTTACGCCGAGCTCGACGCTCGCGCCAACCGGTTGGCACACCTGCTGGTCGAGCGCGGAGCGGGTCCCGAGAAGTACGTGGCACTGCGGTTGCCGCGCTCCGCCGACCTGGTGGTGGCGGTGCTGGGGGTGCTGAAGTCCGGCGCGGCCTACCTGCCGATCGATCCGTCGTACCCGGCGGAGCGGATCGCGGGCATGGTCGAGGACACCGGGCCGGTCGCCGTGCTGACGGAGTTGCCGGACCTGTCCGGATGGCCTGCTACGGCACCGGAAACATCGCTGTGCCCGGAGAATCCCGCCTACGTCATCTACACCTCCGGTTCCACGGGCCGGCCCAAGGGCGTGGTCGTGCCGCACGCCAACGTCGCCCGGTTGTTCACGGCCACCGACGCGTGGTTCGGGTTCGGCTCCGACGACGTGTGGACGTTGTTTCACAGCTACGCCTTCGACTTCTCGGTGTGGGAGCTGTGGGGACCGTTGCTGCACGGCGGCAGGCTCGTGGTCGTGCCGCACGAGATCTCCCGGTCGCCTGCGGAGTTCGCGGCACTGCTGGCGCGCGAGCGGGTGACGGTGCTCAACCAGACGCCGTCGGCGTTCTACCAGCTCATCGCCGAACGACCGACGGGGCTGTGCCTGCGGTACGTCGTTTTCGGGGGCGAGGCGCTGGACGTGCGCAAGCTCGCCTCCTGGGACGGCCCCGGCGAGCTGGTCAACATGTACGGCATCACCGAGACCACCGTCCACGTCACGTGGACGCCGGCCGACGGCACGATCGGCGAACCCATCCCGGACTTGCGCGTGTACGTCCTCGACGAGGACCTGCGGCCCGTACCTCCCGGTGTCGTCGGTGAGATGCACGTGGCGGGAGCGGGACTGGCGCGTGGATACCTCAACCGGCCAGGACTCACCGCGTCCCGGTTCGTCGCCGATCCGTTCGGCGAGCCCGGCGCCCGCATGTACCGCACCGGCGACCTCGCCCGCTGGAAGAACGGCAGGCTCGACTACCTCGGCCGCGCCGACCACCAGGTCAAGATCCGCGGCTTCCGCATCGAACTCGGCGAGATCGAGGCCGCGCTCGAAGCACACGCCGACGTGAGGGCGGCAGCGGCCGACGTCCGCGAACACGCTGGGCGCAAGGTGATCGTCGGATACGTCGTCGGCGGTCCGGCCACCGATCTGCGGGACCACCTGTCCCGGACGCTGCCGGACCACATGGTGCCCTCGGCGTTCGTGCGCCTGGACCGCCTTCCCCTGACCGGCAACGGCAAGCTCGACCGAAAGGCGCTGCCCGCACCCGAGTGGGAGATCACCGGCGCCCGGCACGTGGAACCTCGAACCGAAGCCGAGCGCGTTCTCGCGGACGTCTGGGCCCAGGTGCTGGGGCTCGACCGGGTCGGCGTCGAGGACGACTTCTTCGAGCTCGGTGGCGACTCGATCATCAGCATCCAGGTCGTGTCGCGCGCACGGCAGGCCGGATACCGCCTGGTGCCCAGGGATCTGTTCTCCTGCAGGACGGTGGCGGCACTCGCCGCGGCCGCGTCCACCGACGCACCCGGAGAGAGCGTGTCGCAGGAGCCGGTGGTCGGTGAGGTCCCGCTGACGCCGATCCAGCGCTGGTTCCTCGACGCGGAACCGCCGCGCCCGGAGCACTTCGACCAGTCTGTTCAGATCGAGTTCGCCGACGAGATCGACGTCGAGGCGTTGCGGAAGGCGTTGGCGGCTCTGGTGGAGCACCACGACGCGCTGCGCATGCGGTTCGAGCGCACGGAATCCGGCTGGCGACAGCACAACGCTCCCGTCGGCCCGGCCGACGTGCTGTCCGGAGTGGACGGAGGGTTCGACCTCTCCGGGGGAGTGCTCCTGCGCGCCGCGGCGACCGGTGCTCGCCGAGTGCAGATCACCGCACACCACCTCGTGGTGGACGGTGTCTCGTGGCGGGTGTTGCTGGAGGACCTGGAAACCGCCTACCTGCACGCCGTGCGGGGCGAGGAAGTCGTTCTCGGAGCGAAGACCACGTCGTTCCGGGAGTGGTCGTCGCGGCTGGCCGGCCACATCGCCGCCGGTGGCTTCGACGACGAGTCCGGCCACTGGGCGGGTGTCACCGGTGATCCCGGGGTGCCCACCGACCGCCACGGGACCGGCACGACCGGTTCCGTGCGCGGCGTAGTGGCCGAGCTGGACGTGGACCAGACCCGTGTCCTGCTGCAGGACGTGCCTGCCGTGTACCGCACGCAGATCAACGACGTCCTGCTGAGCGCACTCGGCCGCGTCCTGGCCGGCTGGACGGGTCGCAGCCGTGTCCTGGTCGACCTGGAGGGGCACGGCCGCGACGGCGACTTCCTCGACGGCGTCGACCTCTCCCGCACGGTCGGCTGGTTCACCTCGGTGTTCCCGGTGGCGCTGGAGGTACCGGGCGGCGACTGGGGCGAGGTGCTGAAGACGACCAAGGAGCGGCTGCGCGCGGTGCCCCGGCGCGGCATCGGCCACGGCGCGGCACATCGCACCCCCGGTCCGGCGGTGGCGTTCAACTACCTCGGGCAGTTCGACGGGGTGGCGAGCGGGGCCGTGTTCCGGACGGTCGGCGGGCTGACCGCCGACGCGGACCCCGACACGCCCCGGCCACACCTCCTCGACGTCGTCGGTGCCGTGGAGGACAAGCGGCTCCGGCTGACGTGGTACTTCAGCGAGGACACGCACGACGAGTCGACGGTGCGGCACCTGGCCGACGCCATGACGACGGCGTTGAAGGAGATCGTCGAGCACTGCGCGCTGCCGGAGGCCGGTGGTCGCACGCCGTCCGACTTCCCGTCGGCGGGCCTGGACCAGGCGACGGTGGACCGCCTCGTCGGAGACGGCCGGGACGTCGAGGACGTCTACCCGTTGACGCCGATGCAGGCGGGCATGCTCTTCCACAGCCTCTCCCACGGCCACGAAGGCCTCTACACCGAACGGATCTCGTTCGTCCTCGACGGCGTCACCGACGTCGGTCTGCTGGCCCGCGCCTGGCGGGAGGTGGTCGCCCGGACACCGGTTCTGCGCAGCCACGTCGTGTGGGAGGGCGTCGACCGGCCGTTGCAGGTGGTGCGCCGCGAGGTCGACCTGCCGATCTCCGAGACGCTCGACTCCGCCGACCTGGATCTCGGGGCCGCACCGTTGATGCGGTTGGCGTTGACCCCCGAGTCGGACACGGCGGTCCGGGTCGGCTGGACGTTCCACCACGTGCTGCTCGACGGGTGGAGCACGTTCCAGGTGCTGAGCGACGTCCTCACCTGCTACGCCGCTTTCCACGTCGGCCACGAACCCGAACTGCCCGTCCGGCGCCCGTTCGGCGACCACCTGCGCTGGCTGTCCACTCAGGACCCCGGCGAGGCGGAAGCCCATTGGCGGCAGGTGCTGCGCGGGTTCGAGGCACCTACGCCACTGCCGCTGGACCGGTCCGCCGAACCAGGCCACGCCACCCGTTCCGCGGCGTGGACCACCGTGACGCTGCCCGGCGGTGCGCTGCGCGACTTCGCCCAGCGCAACGGCTTGACGCTCAACGCCCTGGTGCAGGGCGCGTGGGCACTGCTGTTGTCGCGCTACAGCGGGCAGACCGACGTGTGCTTCGGTTCCACGGTGTCCGGCCGCCCCGCCGACCTGCCCGGCGCGGACGCCATCACGGGCATGTTCATCAACACGTTGCCCGTGCGCACCGAGGTCGTGGAGGACGAGCCCGTCGCGGTGTGGCTGCGGCGGCTGCAGGCGGATCAGGCCGACGCCCGGCGGTTCGAACACGTCTCACTCGCGGATCTGCACGCCTGGAGCGGGACCGAGCTGTTCACCAGCATCCTGGTGTTCGAGAACTATCCGGTCGACGAGGCCGCGGCACACGGCGTCACCGTGCGCGACCTCGACGCCGTGGAGACGACCAACTACCCGCTCAGCGTGGGCGTTCGTCCCGGTGCGGAGCTGGAGATCCGGGTGAGCTACGACCCGGCGCTGTTCGACCGCACCACCGTTGAGCGCATTGCCGAACACCTGACCACCGCCCTGGCCGGTCTGACCGCCGACCCCGGCCGTCCGCTGGGGGAGATCGACGTCCTGAGCGACGCCGACCGCCGGCTGGTGCTCGCCGAGCGCCATGGCTCCAGCGGCCACGAAGCCACGATCACCGAGCTGTTCGCCGCGCAGGCCGATCGTGGGCCTGAGGCGACGGCCGTCGTCGCTGCCGGTATCTCGCTCACGTACTCGGAGCTGGACCGTCGCGCGAATCGCTTGGCACATCGGCTGATCGCAGACGGCGTGCGTCCAGAAGACCGGGTGGGGCTGTTGCTGCGCCGGTCCGCCGACGTGGTGGTGGCCGTGCTCGCGGTGCTCAAGGCGGGCGGTGCCTACCTGCCGCTGGACGAGCGGGCTCCTGAGGAGCGCCGCCGTCTTGTCCTGGAGCAGGCCGGATGCCGGATCCTGATCACGGATCGCGATGTCGCCGTGGGCGATCACGTCGTCGTGCTCGACTGCGATCCGGGCGATGGCCGGGAGGACCGACCCGATGTGGCCACGTACGCGGACGGACTCGCGTACGTCGAGTTCACGTCCGGGTCGACTGGCACGCCCAAGGGGGTGGCCGTTCGGCATCGCGACGTGGCGGCTCTGGCGCTGGACTCGCGTTTCGACGGCCCGGCCCACCACACGGTGCTCGTGCACTCCCCGCTGGCGTTCGACGCCTCCACCTACGAGCTGTGGGTGCCGCTGCTGCGCGGCGGGCGTGTGGTCGTCGCTCCTCCTGAAGACCTCGACGCGGCCAAGCTCCGGGAGTTGATCGAGGAACACGGCGTGAGCTCGCTGTGGCTCACCGCGGGTCTGTTCCGCGTGCTGGCTCAGGACTCTCCGGAGTGCTTCGCGGGCGTGGCGGAGGTGTGGACCGGCGGTGACGTCGTGCCCGCCGCTGCGGTTCGTCGTGTGATGGAGGCCTGTCCAGGCCTGGTCGTGGTCGACGGGTACGGACCGACCGAGACCACGACCTTCGCGAGCACCTACCGGATGACCGATCTGGATCACGTGCCCGACACCGTGCCGATCGGCACACCGTTGGACGGGATGTCGGCCTACGTGCTGGACGGTCGGCTGCGCCCGGTTCCGGTCGGCGTGCCCGGCGAGCTGTACCTCGCGGGCGCCGGTCTGGCCCGCGGCTATCTCGACCGGCCCGGTCTGACGGCTTCCCGGTTCACGGCCTGTCCTTTCAGGACACCGGGGGAGCGGATGTACCGCACCGGTGACGTCGTGCGGTGGCTGCCGACGGGCGTGCTGGAGTTCGCCGGCCGGGCCGACGACCAGGTGAAGCTGCGCGGGTTCCGGATCGAGCTCGGAGAGGTGGAGGCGGTGCTCGGCCGTCACCCCGACGTCGGTGGACTCGTCGTGGTGGTCCGGGAAGACCAGTCGGGTGGCAAACAACTCGTCGCCTACCTGGTTCCGGCCGATGCCGGTCGCGTGCTGGACGCGGCCGAGATCTCCGCGTTCGCCGCGCGAAGCCTGCCCGACTACATGGTGCCCCCGGTGTTGGTCGTGCTCGACGCGTTGCCCTTGAGCGCCAACGGAAAGGTCGACCGAGCTGCGCTGCCGGTCCCGTCCGCTCCCGTGCCCGCCGACCGGTACGTGCCGCCCTCGACCGACACGGAAGAGGTGATGGCCGGGATCTGGGCGGACGTCCTCGGACTGGAGCGGGTCGGCGTCGAGGACGACTTCGCCGCACTCGGCGGTGACTCGATGCGCAGCCTGCTGGTCGCGTCCCGCTGCCGGGCCGCCTTCGACGTCTCGCTCACCCCGCACGACGTCCTCACCGCCCGCACGGTCGCCGAACTGGCGGGGCTGGTCGAGGAGAAGGTCCTGCTCGAACTCGAACGAGTCGCCTTCGACGGCGCCCACCCCGACCTGTGAGGAGACACCACATCATGTCGTCGTCGATGGAGGACCGGATCGCCGCACTGCCTCCGCACCTCAGGGAGCAGATGCGCCGCCGCCTGTCGGGCCGGTCCGCGCGGACCGACGCGATCCAGCCGGTCGACCGGAACGAGCCGTTGCCGCTGTCGTTCCCCCAGCAACGCCTGTGGTTCCTCGACCGGTTCCAGCCGGGCGGCTCGGGGTACAACAGCGCGATCCCGCTGCGCCTGAACGGCCGGCTGGACATCACCGCGTTGACCGTCGCGCTCACGGGGCTGGTGGCACGACACGAGTCGTTGCGCACCACGCTCGACGAGGTCGACGGCGTCGGTGTGCAGATCGTCCACCCACCGTTCGAACTCGCTTTGCCGGTGATCGAACTGCACGAGCGCCACCGGCTGGACGACGTGGTGGCCGAGGAGTACTCCCTGCCCTTCGACCTGCGGCGCGGACCGCTGGTGCGCGCAATCCTGGTGCGGCTGGCCGAGGAAGAGCACGTGCTGCTCGTCACCGCGCACCACGTCGTCACCGACGGCTGGTCCATGGGGGTGCTCACCGAGGAACTGGGGGAGCTGTACGGCGCGGCGGTGCGAGGAGGCGAGGCGTCGCTGCCCGCACTGCCGTTCCAGTACGCGGACTTCGCGAGCTGGCAGCGGAAGCGGTTGTCCGGTGACGCGCTGCACGGGCAGCTCGACCACTGGACGCAGCGGCTCACCGGCATCACTCCGTTGGAGCTGCCGACCGACCGGCCCCGGCCTCCGGTGCGCACCACCGGGGGTGCCGTGCACGCCTTCAGCGTGCCCGCCGCGGTCACCACAGCGCTGCGCGAGCTGGCACGCGAGCGCGGCACGATCCTGTTCTCGGTGCTGATGGCGGGGTGTCAGGCGTTGCTGGCCCGGTACGCGGGCCAGGACGACGTGGCCGTGGGCACCGTCACGACCGGGCGCAACCAGCCCGGTCTCGAACGGTTGGTCGGGTTCTTCGTCAACACCGTGGTGGTTCGCTCCACTGTGGACAGCGCCGTCGACTTCACCGCGTTCCTGGACCAGGTCAAGGAGAACGTCAAGGAGGCGTTCGCTCACGACGAGATTCCCCTGGAACACCTGGTGGACGCCGTGAGCGAGAACCGCGACGTGAGCCGCAATCCGTTGTTCGACGTCATGGTGCTGCTGCAGAACGTGGAACGCACCCCGCCGAGCCTGCCGGGGCTGGAGGTCGACCGGGTCGGCCTGTCCCGGCGGGACGCGATCTTCGACCTGACCATCGAGTTCCAGGAGCGCGGCGACCTCCTGGAAGGGTTGGTGGAGTACAACACGGACCTCTTCGACGCCACCACGGTCGCCCGGTTCGCCGATCACCTCGTGCGGTTGCTCGGCGGTGCCGCGACCGACCCGCACCGGCCGCTGGGCGAGCTGCCGTGGATGTCGGACGCCGAACGCGACGACGTGCTGAACACCTGGAACGACCCCGGTGGCGCACTGATCGAGGGGACGATCACGGGCCTGTTCGCGGCACAGGTGGGCAGGACGCCCGACGAACCGGCGGTCATCGCCGGCGACGTCGTTCTCACCTACGCCGAGCTCGACGCGCGTGCCAACGGCCTCGCGCACCGGTTGATCGAGCTCGGGGTCGGGCCGGAGGACCCGGTCGGTCTGCTGGTGGAGCGCTCCGCCGACCTCGTCGTGGCCGAGCTGGCCGTGGTCAAGGCAGGCGCGGCGTACCTGCCTCTGGACGGTCGAGCGCCGGCGGAACGCCTTCGACGTGTGCTCGGCAAGTCCGGGGTGGCAGTCGTGATCACCGACGTCGTCAACGAGACCACCACGCGGTCCGTCCACAACGGACGAACGTTGATGCTCGACGGCTCCGTGCCGGGCGCGGACGGTCCCGACGTGGTCGTGCGGCCCAGGCAGCTGGCGTATGTCATGTACACCTCGGGTTCCACCGGCGAGCCCAAAGGTGTGGCCGTGCAGCACGGCGACGTGGTGGCTCTGGCACTGGACTCCCGCTTCGACGGAGGCGCACACCAACGGGTGCTGCTGCACTCCCCGTCCGCGTTCGACGCCTCCACCTACGAGATGTGGGTGCCACTGCTGCGCGGCCGCCAGGTCGTCATCGCGCCGCCCGGTGACGTCGACGCCGACGCGGTTCGGGACGCCGTCACTGCGCACGGGGTGACCGCGATCTGGTTGACCGCCGGGCTGTTCCGCCTGATCGCCCAGGAGGCACCCGAGGCTTTCGCCGGTTTGTGGCAGGTGTGGACCGGCGGTGACGTCGTGCCCGCCGCCGCAGTGCGCCGTGTGTTGGACGCGTGCCCCGGCCTGACGGTTGTGGACGGCTACGGTCCGACCGAGACGACGACGTTCGCCACCTCGTTTCCGATGACGGGCTCTGTGCCCGACGTGATCCCCATCGGACGTCCGCTGGACGGCATGGCGGCGTACGTGCTGGACGAGGGACTGCGACCGGTGCCCGTGGGCGTGCCGGGCGAACTGTTCCTCGCAGGTGCCGGAGTGGCACGGGGATATCTCGGTGAACCCGGCTGGACCGCCGGACGCTTCCTGCCCAACCCCTTTGGACCGCCCGGCTCACGGATGTACCGCACCGGTGACGTCGCCCGGTGGCGCGCGGACGGCACCGTGGAGTTCGTCGGCCGCACCGACGACCAGGTCAAGATCCGCGGTTTCCGCGTCGAGACCGGCGAGATCGACGCTCTGCTCGTGCGTCACCCCGAGGTCGCTGAGGCGATCACCGTCGCCCGTGACGAGGACGGCCGCAAACAGCTGGTGGCCTACCTGGTGTCGACGTCGGAGCCGTCCCACGCCGACCTGCGGACGTGGCTCAAGCGCGAACTTCCGGACTACATGGTGCCGGCCGCGTTCGTACGCCTGGACTCGCTTCCGTTGAGCGGCAACGGGAAGGTCGATCGGCGGGCACTGCCCGCACCTCAGGCTGCCGCGAGTCGTCACGTCGAACCCACCACGCGTATCGAACGGGAGCTGGCCCGTGTCTGGGCCGAGGTGCTGCGGGTCGACCGGGTGGGGACCGAGGACAACTTCTTCGAACTGGGTGGCGACTCCATCCTCAGCATCCAGCTCGTGGCCCGGGCCCGGCGCGCCGGGCTGCGACTGTCGTCGAAAGACGTGTTCCTGCACCCCACCGTCGCCGAGCTGGCCGCGTCCGTCACGGAGCTGACCGACAACGAGGCACCCGCCGCGCCCGCCTCGGGCCCCGCACCGCTCACTCCGATCCAGGAGTGGTTCTTCGACACCGCGCTCGCAAGTCCCCACCACTTCACGATGTCGACCCACGTCGAGCTGACGCCTGACCTCGACGAGCGGGCGCTCTCCGGGGCCGTTGACGCCGTCGTCGCGCACCACGACGCGCTGCGCTTCCGCTTCACGCACGACGGCGAGCGGTGGAACCAGGAACTGGCGGCCGCCCCGCCGCAGGGCATCCTGCGGATCTGCGACCTGTCCGGGATCGAGGAACGGGACCGCGAAGAATCCGCACACGCCGAGGCGCTCGCCGCCCAGTCGAGCCTCGGCAACGGCCCGCTCGTGCGAGCCCTGTTGTTCCGGCTTGGCGAGGGACGTTCACGGCTGTTCCTGGCCGTGCACCACCTCGTCGTGGACGGGGTGTCCTGGCGCGTGCTGCTCGGCGATCTCAGCACCGCCTACCAGCAGCTGACGCACGACGAACCGGTGGAGCTGGAACCCGTGGCCACCGCGTTCACCACCTGGGCGCACCGTCTCGCCGACCGGGTGCAGGCGGGCGAGCTGGACGCCGATCTCGCGCACTGGACCGGCTTCGCCGAGACCGCGTCCGCGGACGTCCCCGTCGACCACGACGGTGGTGACCCGGCCGAGGACGTCCGATCGGTCACCGTCCGGCTCGGACGCGCCGACACCGACGCACTGCTGCACCACGTTCCCGGCGTCTACCGCACGCAGGTCAACGACGTCCTGCTCAGCGCGCTCGGCCGGGCGCTGGAGGCCTGGACGGGCCGTGACCGCGTTCTCGTCGGCCTGGAGGGGCACGGGCGCGAGGACGTGCCCGACGACCTCGACGTCTCGCGCACCGTCGGCTGGTTCACCAGCCAGTTCCCGCTCGCCCTGCACGTGCCGGCCGGGGGATGGGGCGACGTGCTGAAGTCGGTGAAGGAACAGCTGCGCGCACTGCCGCGCCGGGGCCAGAGCTATGCGGCGCTGCGCTACCTGAGCTCCTCCGAGGCACTGCGCGACGACCCGCACCCGGCGATCAGCTTCAACTACCACGGCCAGTGGGACGTCGCGCCGGAGGACGACGGGCTCTACCGGGCCAGGTGTGCTCCGCTCGGCCGGGACACCGCTCCCGGCAACACCCGCCCGTACCTGATCGACGTGGTGGGCCTGGTGCAGAACGGAGAGCTCGAACTCACCTGGCTGTACTCCGGCCGCGTGCACGACGAGTCGACCGTGCGGACCGTGGCCGGCGCGATGCTGGACCACCTGGCCGAGATCGTGGCGCACTGCGCGACGCCGGGCACGGGCGGACGCACGCCCTCGGACTTCCCACTGGCAGCGCTGGATCAGGCCTCCGTGGACCTCCTGGTCGGCGACGGCCGAGAGGTCGAGGACGTCTACCCGTTGACCGCCCTGCAGGAGGGGATGCTGTTCCACGGCCTGGCCGACCCGTCGTCCACGGCCTACTTCGACCAGATCCGGCTTCGTTTGACGGGCGTGGAGGACGAGCTGGCCCTCGCCACCGCCTGGCAGCGCGTCGTCGACCGCACACCGGTGCTGCGCGGCGCGCTCGTGTGGGAGGGCGTCGAGCGACCTGTGCAGGTCATCCGCACGCACGTGCAGGTGCCCATCGGGCACCACGACTGGAGCCGGCTGTCCGAAGAGGACCGTGACCGCGAGCTGGACGCGCTGGCGGCGCGGACCCTCGACCTGCGGCAGGCGCCGCTGATGCGGATCGACCTGGCGAGGTTGAACGAGGACGAGGTGTTGCTCGTCTGGACGTTCCACCACGTGCTGCTGGACGGGTGGAGTCTCGCGCAGGTCTTCACCGAGGTGTGCGAGCAATACCGGGCGATCGCCGACGGACGCACACCGGTGGTCGTCACCCGGCGACCGTTCCGCGACTACCTGCGCTGGCTGGGAACGCAGGACCGGTCCGAGGCCGAGCGGCACTGGCGTGGAGTGCTCGCCGGTTTCTCCGCGCCCACGGCGTTGCCCCACGACCGCTCACCTGCGGACGGCCACGAGACGGAGTCGTCCGCGGCCGTGCCGGTGGCGCTCACGGCCGGGCAGACCGAACGGCTCCGCGGCACCGCCCGCCGCCACGGCCTGACGGTCAACACCGTGGTGCAGGGGGCGTGGGCGTTGCTGCTCGCCCGGCACAGCGGCGAGTCCGACGTGGTGTTCGGCACGACGGTCTCCGGGCGTCCCGCCGAACTTCCCGGCGTGGAGCAGATGGTCGGCCTGTTCATCAACACCGTGCCGACCAGGGTCGTCGTGCCCGAGGCCCTCGACGTCACAGCCTGGCTGCGGGAGGTTCAGGCGGCACAGCTGGAGGCGCGGCGATTCGACTTCGTGTCGCTGGCCGAGCTCCGGTCGTTCAGCGACGTGCCCGCGGGGACTCCGCTGTTCGACAGCGCGGTGGTGTTCGAGAACTACCCGCTCAACGACGTCACCGAGGTCGGCGGCATCCGGACGACCGAGGTGCGGGCACGCGACACCACCACGTTCGCGCTCACCCTCAGCGCCGTTCTCGACGACCAGCTGCGCCTGGACCTCGCCCACGACCCGCACCTCTTCGACGGTGCGACGGCCCGCCGCCTCGCCGATCGTCTCGTGCTGCTGATCAACGCCATCGCCGAGGAGACCGAACCGTCGCTGCTGACGGACCACGAGCGGCGCCAGGTGCTCGTGGAGTGGAACGACACGGCGGGGGAGGTGCCGGACGCGACGGTCGTCGACCTGTTCCAGGAACGTGCGCGGTCGACTCCGGAGGCCACCGCGATCGTCGTGAACGGCCGGTCGCTGTCGTTCGCGGAGTTGAACGCGTGGTCGAACCGCCTGGCGCGAGCGTTCGTCGCGTCGGGAGTCGGTCCGGAACGGCTGGTGGCGCTCTCGCTGCCGCGCTCGGTGGAGTTCGTAGTCGCCCTGCTCGCGATCTGGAAGGCAGGTGGTGCGTACCTGCCGGTCGATCCCTCTCTCCCGGCTGATCGCGTGGAGTTCCTGCTGGAGGACGCGAAACCGGTGCTGGTGGTCCGCGACGAGCTGCTCGACGCCGAGGAGTTCTCGGCGGGCGACCTGGCGGCGGTCCACCCCGGCCATGCCGCGTACGTGATCTACACGTCCGGTTCCACCGGCAAGCCCAAGGGCGTGGTGGTCGAACACCGCAGCCTGGTCAACCTGCTGGTGAACCACCGCGAAGACTTCGTCGGCGGTGACTGCCTCAGGGCGGCCCTGTCCGCGGTGTTCTCGTTCGACACGTCGCTGGAAGGCATCGTGCTGATGGCCGACGGGCACGAGTTGCACGTCCTCGACGACGAGGTGCGACTCGACCCGGCCGCGCTCGTGCGGTACGTGGCCGAACACCGGATCGACTTCCTCGACCTCACCCCGTCCTACGCGCGACAGCTCCTGGAAGCCGGGTTGCTCGACGGCGAGCACCGGCCGAAGGTGCTGATGCTGGGCGGAGAAGCGATCGGCGCAGACCTGTGGCGCCGGCTGGCCCGCGTGTCCGGCACCAGGAGCTACAACTTCTACGGGCCGACCGAGTCCACTGTGGACGCGTTGTCCTGCCGGGTCTTCGGCGAGGGCAGGCCGGTGGTGGGACGGCCGTTGCGCAACGTGCGGGCCTACGTGCTGGACGAACGCCTGCGACCGGTTCCCGCAGGGGTGCCGGGAGAGCTGTACCTGTCCGGTGCCCAGGTCGCTCGCGGCTACCTCGGGCGCCCAGGTCTGACCGCGGACCGGTTCCTGGCCGACCCGTTCGGTGCGCCGGGTGAGCGGATGTACCGGACGGGGGACCGGGCGCGCTGGGTGGCGGACGGCACGCTCGACTACCTCGGCCGCGCCGACGACCAGGTCAAGATCCGCGGTTTCCGCGTCGAGCCGGGCGAGATCGAGGCGACCCTGGTTCGTCATCCCGACGTCCGCGAGGCTGTCGTGGTCGCCCGCCGGGACGACGGCCACCAGCGCCTCGTCGCCTACGTCACGACCGACCGGGCACCGGACCTGCGGGCGTGGCTCGCCGAACGCCTGCCCGACTACCTCGTGCCTTCCGCGTTCGTCACGGTGGACGCGATCCCCTTGACCTTCAACGGAAAGGTCGACCGCCGTGCTCTGCCGGCGCCCGACTTCGGTGGCGACCGCGCCGGTCACGTCGCACCGCGCACCGAAGCGGAGCGGACCGTGGCCGGCATCTGGGCGGAGGTCCTGGGCGTTCCGGACATCGGGGTGCGAGACGACTTCTTCGAGCTCGGTGGCGACTCGATCCTCAGCATCCGCGTGATCTCCCGGCTGCGCGCCGCTTTCGACGTGGAGATGTCGCCGCGCGCGCTCTTCGCACATCCCACCGTCGAGGGGATCACGTCGCTGGTCGCGGAGTCCGTCGGCCGGGCGCTGACCGACATTCCCGTGGTGTCCCGCGACGGCGCGCTGCCGCTGTCCTTCGCGCAGCAACGCCTGTGGTTCCTGGACGAGTTCGAACCAGGTGGCGTCGAGTACCTCACCCCGTCGATCCTGCGGCTGCGCGGGCCCCTGGACGTCGACGCCCTGAGAAGTGCCCTGACCGCTCTGGTGGCCCGGCACGAGTCGTTGCGCACCACCTTCGACACCGTCGACGGGCGAGGTGTGCAGGTCGTACACGCGCCCCACCAGGTCGATCTGCCGGTGCTCGACGTGACTGAAGAGGAGTTGCGGGAGGTCCTGACCCGCGAGACGTCCACACCGTTCGACCTGAGTCGCGGCCCGCTGCTGCGGGTGCTGCTGGCCAGGCTCGGCGAGGACGACCACGTGCTTTCCCTCGTACTGCACCACATCGTCACCGATGGGTGGTCCAACGGTCTGCTGCTCGACGAGCTGGGAGCCTGCTACGAGGCCGGCACAGACGCCTCGCTGCCCGAACTGCCCGTGCAGTACGCGGACTTCGCGGTGTGGCAACGAGAGACCTCGACTGAGGAGTCGTTGGAGGCGCACCTGGCGCACTGGCGGCACGCGCTCGACGGCCTTCGTCCACTGGTACTGCCGACCGATCGTCCCCGCCCCGCCGTCCGGGCGAAGCAGGGCGCGCTGGCGCACTTCCAGGTGCCCGCCGAGGTCACCCGTCGTCTGAAGGCACTGACCCGCTCGCACGACGGCACCTTGTTCATGGCTTTGGTGGCGGCGTGCCAGGTGCTGTTCGCCCGGTGGTCCGGGCAGCGCGACGTCGCTGTGGGCACGGCCGTCTCCGGGCGCGACCGATCGGAACTGGAAGGCCTGGTCGGGTTCTTCGTCAACACGGTGGTGTTGCGCTCGGACGTCGATCCACACCAGGGCTTCGGGCTTCTGCTGGACCAGGTGCGGGAGACGGTGCTGGACGCGTTCGCCCATCAGGACGTTCCGTTCGAACGGGTCGTGGACGAGGTGCACCCCGAGCGCGATCCCAGTCGCACACCGCTGTTCCAGGCGATGGTCGTCCTGCAGAACATCCCTGACGACGGTCTGAGCCTTCCCGGCCTGGACGTCGAGGAACTGCCACCGCCATCGGTCGCCGCCGGCTTCGACGTGTCCTTCCAGTTCCAGGAGGTCGACGACCACCTCGAAGCGGTGCTGACCTACGACACCGCGCTGTTCGACACCGCCACAGCCGAGCGCATGGTCGCGCACGTCGGCAGGGTGCTGGCCGGTGCCGCGGACGATCCTGGCCGCCCGGTCGCCGACCTGCCACTGCTGAGCGACGACCAACTGCGACAGGTGCTGGAAGAGTGGAACGACACCGGGTCGGCTGGCCCGGCACCGGCCTACCATGAGGTCTTCCAGGACTGCGCTGCCCGCACGCCCGACGCCACGGCGTTGGTCGAGGGTGCTCGGTCGTGGACGTTCGCCGAGGTGAACGCCCGCGCCAACCGGATCGCCCACCGCCTGATCGCGGAAGGGGTCGGGCCGGAGTCGGTGGTGGCACTGGCGTTGCCCGCGTCGCCGGAACTGGTGTTCGCGATCCTGGCCGTGCTGAAGGCGGGGGGCGCGTACCTGCCGGTCGACCCGGCCCACCCGGCCGAGCGGATCGCGTTCCTGCTCGACGACGCCCGCCCGACGCTCGTGCTGACCTCGCCTGGCAGTGAGCTGGACGGGCTGCGGCTGGACGAGTCCACTGTGGCCGCACAGCCCACCACCGACCCGTCCGACGCCGACCGCACAGCTGCACTGCTCCCAGTGCACCCGGCGTACGTGATCTACACGTCCGGCTCCACCGGCCGTCCCAAGGGCGTCGTGGTCGAGCACCGCAACCTCGCCGCTCTGGTCGCCGACCACCACTCGCGGCTGCTGCCGGGCGATGGCACGACGTTGCGGGGCATCGCCACGGCCGCGTACACGTTCGACGCTTCCTGGGAAGGTCTGCTCCTGCTTGCCGCAGGCCACGAGCTGCACCTGCTCGACCAGTCCGTCCGGCTCGAACCCCGCGAGGTGGCGCGGTACGTCGCGCGGCACCGGATCGACTTCCTGAGCTGCACCCCGTCCTACTTCCAGCAGTTGCTGCCCGAGGGACTGCTGAGCGAGGCGCGGCACCGGCCGAGCCTGATCGCACTGGGCGGAGAAGCGGTCGGCGAGGCGCTGTGGCGCACGCTGGCCGACGCCGACGGGGTCACCGGGCTCAACCTCTACGGCCCGACCGAGTGCACCGTGGACTCCGTCTGGACGGAGATCACCGATCGCGCCCGGCCGGTGATCGGGACTCCGGGTCGTGGCCTGCGCGCCTACGTGCTCGACGACGCACTGCGGCCGCAGCCGGTCGGCGTTCCCGGCGAGCTGCACCTCGCCGGTGATCAGGTGACCCGCGGCTACCTGCGCCGGCCCGGCCTGACCGCGGACCGGTTCGTGGCGAACCCGTTCGGCGAGCCCGGCAGCCGGATGTACCGCACCGGCGACCTCGTCCGCTGGACCGCCGACGGACTGCTGGAGTTCCAGGGTCGCGCGGACGACCAGGTGAAGATCCGCGGCTACCGGGTCGAGCCCGGCGAGATCGAAGCGGCGCTGCTCCGGCTCACCGACGTGACGCAGGCCGTGGTCGTGCCGCAGGAGGTCGAGCCCGGCCTGCATCGCCTCGTGGGCTACGTCGTGGGCACCGCCGCAGCGGAGGACCTGCGCATCGGGCTGAAGCGGCACCTGCCGGACCACCTGGTGCCGTCGCTGTTCGTGGTCCTCGACGACCTGCCCACGACCGACAGTGGCAAGGTCGACCGTCGCGCCCTTCCCGCGCCCGACGCGAGTGGCGCCGCCGAACAGCACTACGTGCCGCCGCGCACGCCGGTCGAACAGGAGCTGGCGCGGATCTGGGCCGACGCGCTGCGGATCGACCAGGTGGGCGTGCACGACAACTTCTTCAACCTCGGCGGCGACTCGATCCTGAGCATCCAGATCGTGTCCCGCGCCCGCCAGGCGGGCCTGGAGCTGGCCACCAAGGACGTGTTCACCCACCAGAGCATCGCCGAGCTCGCCACGGTCGTGCGCGTCGAGAACGACGCGGCCGTCCCGTTGCCGCAGATCGAGGGACCGGCTCCGCTCACGCCGATCCAGCGCTGGTACCTCGACGCCAACGCCGAGAACCCGCACCACTTCACCATGTCGTCCTACGTCGAGCTGTCCGAGGACGTCGACCCGGCCGCCCTGGCGTGGGCCTTGCACGCGGTCGTGACGCACCACGAGGGCCTTCGCACGCGCTTCTTCCGCGAGAACGGGGACTGGGTACAGGAAGTCACCGACGTCGAGGTCCAGCTGGAGGAGCACGATCTGTCCGATGTGGACGCCGTGGTCGCGGAGGCCCGGGACGGGCTGGACATCGCCCGTGGTGCGGTCGTGCGAGCGTTGCTGTTCTCCCGCAAACGGCTGCTGCTCGTCGTCCACCACCTCGTCGTGGACGGCGTGTCGTGGCGCGTCCTGCTCGAGGACCTGGAGACCGCCTACCGCCAGGCCGTGACGGGGGAGAAGCTGGAGCTGGCCCCGGTCGGTACCCGGTTCACGCAGTGGGCCCACCACCTCGCGGCGCACGTGCGGTCGGGAGCACTCGACGCCGAACTGTCCTATTGGGAGGACGTGGTCGGCGAGGTAGCGGAACTGCCTGTCGACCACCACGGGCACAACACCTCGGGCTCGGCGCGCGTGCTGTCGGTGCGACTCGACCGCGAGCGCACCGGCGCCTTGCTGCACCGCGTCCCGGACGTCTACCGGACGCAGGTCAACGACGTGCTGCTGAGCGCCGTCGGCCACGCGCTGTCGCAGTGGACCGGCTCGGCACGCGTGGCGGTGACGATGGAGGGCCACGGCCGCGAGGACGTGCTCGACGGCGCCGACATCTCGCGTACGGTCGGCTGGTTCACCACGCAGTACCCGGTAGAGCTGACCATGCCCTCAGGAGACTGGGGAGCGGTGCTCAAGTCGGTGAAGGAACAGCTGCGCGCGGTACCGGGCCGGGGTTTCGGGTTCGAGGCACTGCGTCAGCTCGGCCGGGCTCCCGGCCTGGCTGGAACCGAGCTGCCGCAGATCAGCTTCAACTACCACGGCCGCTGGGACGCCGCCGCGTCCGGAGATGGCCTGGTGCGGGCCCGTCTCGACGGCGTCGGAGCCGAGGCTGCCACAGAGAGCGCACGCCCGTTCCTGCTCGACGTGGTCGGCGGCGTGGAAGACGGCGAGCTGGTGCTGTCCTGGTTCTACTCCAAGCACGTGCACGAGGAGTCGACCGTGCGGACCGTGGCCGATGCGGTGGTGCGTGCGCTGGAGGAGATCGTGGCGCACTGCGCCGCACCAGGTGCCGGCGGCCGCACACCATCGGACTTCCCGTTGGCACGCTTGGACCAGGCAGCCGTGGACCGGCTGACCGGGGCAGGCGACGAGGTGGAGGACATCTACCCGCTGACCCCGTTGCAGACCGGAATGGTGTTCCACACCTTGGTGGACGACACGTCCACGGCCTACTCGAACCGGTTCCGGCTGCGGCTTTCTGGTGTGTCGGACCCGGCCCTACTGGCTGAGGCCTGCAACCGGGTGGTCGAACGCACGCCGGTGCTGTGCGGCGGTGTGGTGTGGGAAGGAGTCGAGGCGCCGGTTCAGGTCGTGCGCCACCGGGTCGTCCTCCCGATCCTCCAGCACGACTGGCGGCATCTGTCCGCCGAGGAACAGCAAGCCGCGCACGAGTCCGCTGGCGGCGAGGAGCTGGATCTCACCACGCCGCCGTTGCTGCGCCTGGCCATCGCCCGCGTGACCGACGACGAGGTCACGCTGTTCTGGACCGCACACCACGTCCTGCTCGACGGCTGGAGCTTCGCCCAGGTGCTGGCCGAGATCTGCGAGCAGTACACCGCTCTCACGCGTGGCGTGGAGCCGGAACTCGCCTCGCGGCGGCCGTTCCGCGACTACCTGCGCTGGCTGGCCCGCCAGGACACCGAGGCAGCCGAACGGCACTGGCGGCAGGTGCTGACGGGCATCGAGGCCCCGACCCCGCTGCCGTGGGACCGCCCACCGCTGGAGGCACACCGGGCGGAGTCCAGCGCGTCCGTCCACTGTGAACTCGACGAGGTGCGGTCGGCCGGCCTGAACCGGGTCTCCCGTGCGGCCGGACTGACCGCCAACACGGTTGTCCAGGGTGCGTGGGCCTTGCTGTTGTCGCGCTACAGCGGCGAGTCCGACGTCGTGTTCGGCACGACTGTGTCCGGCCGTCCGGAAGAACTGCCCGGGGTCGGAGCGATGATCGGCATGTTCATCAACACCGTGCCCACCCGCGTGCGGGTCGACCCGCACGCGCCGGTGCTGCCGTGGTTGCGTGAGGTGCAGGCGGAGCAGCTGGAGTCCCGGCGGTTCGACTTCGTGTCGCTGGCGGACCTGCGGTCGTTCAGCGACGTCCCCGCGGGTTCGTCGTTGTTCGACAGCGCCGTGGTGTTCGAGAACTACCCGGTCGACGAGTTGCTCGACGCCGAGCAGGGAGTGCGGGTGCTCGACGTCGAGGGCGACGACACCACCAGTTTCCCGCTCGCGCTGAGCGCCAACCTCGGGGACCGCCTGCGGCTCGAACTCGACTACGACCCGCGGCTGTTCGACACCGCCACGGCGGAGCGTCTCGCCTCGCACCTCGTGCTGCTTTTGGAGGGGATCGCCGCCGATCCGGGCCGCACACTCGGCGAGTTGTCGTTGCTGACAGCGGAAGAGCGCCATCGGGTGCTCGTCGACTGGAACGCCACCGCTCGTCCGGTGACGGAGCAGACGGTGGTCGAGGTGTTCGAGGACCACGCGCGCATCACACCGGACGCCGTTGCCGTGGTGGTGGGGGACAGGTCGCTGACGTTCGCCGAACTGAACGCGTGGGCGAACCGGCTCGCTCGGGTGTTGCAGGCGTCGGGGGTGACCCCCGAGCGCGTTGTGGCGTTGTCCCTGCCGCGATCGGTGGAGTTCGTGGTGGCGTTGCTGGCGATCTGGAAGGCGGGAGGGGCATACCTGCCGATCGATCCCTCCCTGCCGGTGGACCGGGTGGAGTTCCTGGTGCGGGACGCCGACCCCGTGCTGGTCGTGCGCGGATCCCTGCCGCAGTCGGACGACCAGCAGTCCGGGAACCTGCCGCCCGTGCGGCCGGACCACGCCGCCTACGTGATCTACACGTCCGGATCGACCGGCAGGCCCAAGGGAGTGCTGGTCGAGCACCGCAGTCTGGTGAACCTGCTCGTGAACCACCGCGAGGACTTCGTCCGGGGTGACCGGTTGCGGGTGGCGCTGTCGGCCGTGTTCTCGTTCGACACCTCGCTCGAAGGCATCGTGCTGATGGCCGACGGCCACGAGCTGCACGTCCTCGACGAGGACGTCCGGCTCGACCCGCCCGCACTGGTCCGCTACGTGGTGGACCGCCGGATCGACTTCCTCGACCTGACGCCGTCCTACGCGAGCCAGCTGCTCGAGGCCGGCCTGCTGGACGGTCCGCACCGGCCGAAGGTCCTGATGCTGGGCGGGGAGGCGATCAGCCAGTCCCTGTGGCGGAGACTGTCCGACGTGCCGGGCACGGACGTCCACAACTTCTACGGCCCGACCGAGGCCACAGTGGACGCTCTGTCCTGCCGCATCGAACCTGACTCCCCGGTCGTGGTGGGGCGTCCGCTGCTCAACACGCGGGCCTACGTGCTGGACGAGAACCTGCGTCCGGTGCCCGTCGGCGTACCGGGGGAACTGCACCTGGCCGGTGTCCAGGTCGCGCGCGGCTACCTCGGCCGGCCGGGGCTGACCGCCGCCAGGTTCCTGGCCGACCCGTTCGGCGGACCCGGCGAGCGCATGTACCGCACCGGGGACCGTGCGCGATGGCTGCCGAACGGGACGGTGGAGTACCTGGGGCGGACCGACGACCAGGTCAAGATCCGCGGCTTCCGCGTCGAACCGGGTGAGATCGAAGCGGTGCTGACCCAGCACCCGGAAGTGCGGGAGGCGGTTGTCGTCGTCCGGCAGGACGACGGTCACCAACGGCTCGTCGCCTACGTCACGACCAGCGGAAAGCCCGATCTCCGGGCGTGGCTGGCCGAGCGCCTGCCCGACTACCTCGTGCCGTCGGCGTTCGTCGCTTTGGACGCGATTCCGTTGAACGCCAACGGAAAGGTGGACCGCCGCGCGCTGCCCGCTCCCGACCTGAGGGCCGAGGAGTCGGCCTACCGCGCGCCGAGCACTTCCGAGGAACACCAGGTCTGCCGGATCTGGGCCGACGTGCTGGGGGTGCCACGGGTCGGGCTCGACGACAACTTCTTCGAGCTGGGCGGTGACTCCATCCTCAGCATCAAGGTCGTCTCCCGGCTGCGCGCCGAACTCGGCGTGCCCGTGTCGCCGCGGGTCCTGTTCACCTCTCCCACGGTCGCCCGGCTGATCCAGGAGACCGGGACGGACGGCCGGGAGGGCTACGAGTCCATCCCCCGCGTTCCGCGCGACGGAGCGTTGCCCCTGTCGTTCGCGCAGCAGCGACTGTGGTTCCTCGACCAGTTCGAACCGGGCAGCACCGACTACCTGTCCCCGTCGCTGTTGAGACTGCGGGGCCACCTGGATCTCGATGTCCTGAACCGGGCGCTGACCGCGCTGGTCGCACGGCACGAGTCGTTGCGCACGACCTTCGACACCGTCGACGGGCGAGGTGTGCAGGTCGTGCACCCGGCTGGGCCCATCGAGGTTCCGGTGATCGAGGTGCCCGGGGGAGAAGGTGATCTGGCCGACGTGCTGGCGCGGGAGAGCACCCGGCCGTTCGACCTCAGCCGGGGTCCGCTGCTGCGTCCGGTGCTGGTGCGCGTCGCGGAGGACGACCACGTCCTTCTCCTGCTGGCGCACCACATCATCACCGACGGCTGGTCCAACGGCGTGCTCACCGCCGAGCTCAACCAGCTCTACCGCGGGAGCTCCCTGCCCGAACCGACGATCCAGTACGCGGACTACGCGGTGTGGCAACGGGATCGGCTGACCGGCCCGTTCCTGGACGACCAGCTCGCGTTCTGGCGCGACACGCTCGCCGGAGTCGCCCCGCTGGAACTGCCCACCGACAGGCCACGATCCGCGGTGCGCACCAACAGCGGCGCGGTGCACCTGTTCACCTTGCCCGCCGACGTGGCGAACGGGCTGAAGACCCTGGCGCGCCACCAGGACGGCACCCTGTTCATGGCGTTGGTCGCCGCGTGCCAGGTGCTGTTCGCCCGCTGGTCGCGTCAGGACGACATCGCGGTGGGCACGGTGACGTCGGGCAGGGACCGCTCGGAACTCGAGGCTCTGGTCGGGTTCTTCGTCAACACGGTGGTGTTGCGGTCCACTGTGGATGCTCGGCGCACGTTCCGCGAGTTCCTCGGTGACGTGCGTGGCACCACCGTGGACGCCTTCGCACACCAGGACGTGCCGTTCGAACGCGTCGTGGAAGAACTGCGTCCTGAGCGCGACACCAGCCGCACCCCGCTGTTCCAGGCGATGGTGATCCTGCAGAACACGCCCGAGCCCGCTCCGGATCTGCCAGGCCTGCACGTCGAGGACCTGCCGCTGCCGGCGGTGGCGGCCAACTTCGACCTGACCCTGGAGTTCCAGGAGACCGGCGAGGCGCTGCACGCGGCGGTCAACTACAACACCGACCTGTTCGAGGCCGAGACCGTCGAACGGATGGCCGGACACCTGCGCGTGCTGATCGAGGGCATCGTCGCCGCTCCCGACCGGCCACTGTGCGACTTGCCGTTGATGGACGCCGAGGAGGAGCAGCACGTCCTGCACGCGTGGAACCACACCGATCACGCCGTGCCGGACGCCACCATCACCGGCCTATTCGAGGCACAGGTGGTGAGGACGCCCGACACCGCTGCGGTCGTCGATTCCGGTGGCGTGCTCACCTATGCGGAGCTGAACACCCGCGCCAACCGGACGGCACACGGACTGATCGCGCAGGGCGTCGGCCCCGGCACGTTCGTCGGCATCTCACTTCCTCGTTCGGCGGACCTGCTCGTGGCCGTGCTGGCGGTGCTCAAAACGGGCGCCGCGTACGTGCCGATCGAGCCGGACCAGCCTGCGGATCGAGTCGCGTTCGTCCTCGACGACGCACGGCCCGTCGTGGTGCTGAACGACCCGGATCTCCTCCGTCTCGCCGGCGGCAGGGACGACAACCCCGCTGACTCCGACCGGACCGCACCGCTTGCCACCCACGACCCGGCGTACGTGATCTACACGTCGGGATCGACCGGCCGTCCCAAGGGCGTCGTCGTCGAGCACCGCTCCGTGGTCAACTACCTCTCGTGGGCCACCGAGGTGTATCCAGGCCTGCGCGATGCGGCGGTCCTGCACTCACCGGTGTCCTTCGACCTCACGGTGACCACCCTCTTCGGGCCGTTGTCGGTCGGCGGCCGGGTGTTGGTCAGTGATCTTGACGAGGACGCGATTCCGTTGGGACAGGCGGCTTTCGTCAAGGCGACGCCGAGCCACCTCCCGCTTCTCGGCACCGTGCCGCCCGCGCTGTCGCCGAGTGCTGATCTGGTGGTCGGAGGGGAGCAGTTGCTGAGTGCGCCGCTGGACGAGTGGCGGCGCTTGAACCCCACCGCCACCGTGATCAACGAGTACGGTCCGACGGAGGCGACCGTCGGCTGCATGGAGCACCGGGTGGAACCCGGTGAACGACTTGAACCTGGTCCGGTGCCAATCGGCCGCCCGGCCTGGAACACACGTCTCTACGTGGTCGACGACCTGTTGCGGCCGGTGCCCGTCGGGGTTCCCGGTGAGTTGTGCATCGCGGGTGACGGGCTCGCCCGGGGCTACCTGGACAGGCCAGGACTCACTGCGGCGCAGTTCGTGGCCTGCCCGTTCGGGCGTCCCGGAGAGCGGATGTACCGCTCAGGTGACCTGGTTCGCAGGCGCGCGGACGGCGTGGTCGAGTACCTCGGCCGCATCGACGACCAGGTCAAGATCCGCGGTCACCGCGTCGAGCCGGGCGAGGTCGAGTCCGTGTTGCTGCGCCACCCCGGCGTGACCGCGGCCGCCGTGGTGGCCAGGGACACCGGTCAGACTCGACTGGTCGCGTATTTCGTCGCCGATGTGGGGGCCGCGGAGCTCCGCACGTTCCTGGCCGAGCACCTGCCGTCGTACATGGTGCCGTCGGCCTTCGTGCCGCTGCCGGTCCTGCCGGTGACACCGAACGGCAAACTGGACCGGGCCGCGCTGCCGGAGCCGATCGCCGAGGACGTGTCGAGCTACGTGCCGCCGACCACGCCTGTGGAGACCGTGCTCGCCGAGGTGTGGGCCGCGGTCCTGGGCGCCGACCGCGTCGGAATCCGGGACAACTTCTTCGAGTTGGGCGGCGACTCGATCCTGGTGATCCAGGTGGTGTCCCGTGCCAGGAAGGCAGGGCTCACCCTCACCACGAAGTCGTTGTTCCGCAACCAGACCATCGAGACGCTCGCCCCGTTCGTCACCGAGTCCGAGTCCGCGCCGGCGGACACGGCCGAGGTCGTCGGCGAGGTACCGCTCACCCCGATCCAGCAGTGGTTCTTCGCCACCCGCACCGGTGCGCCGCACCACTTCAACCAGTCGATGCTGCTGGAGCTGACCCCAGAGGTGGACGAGGGGGCACTGGAGAAGGCCTTGGTCGCGGTGATCGCCCATCACGACGCGCTGCGCATGCGCTTCGTGCACGAGGACGGCGAGTGGCGACAGCACAACGCCCCCGTCGTGCCGGACGCCGTGCTGGAACGGCACGACCTCACCTCGATCAGCGCATCGGAGCGGCACTCCCATCTGGTGAAGATCGCGGATGACGCGCACGCGGGTTTCGACCTCACCGCGGGACCGTTGTACCGGGTCGTGCTGTTCCACGCCGACGAGCAACCCGCGCCGATGTTGTTCTTGACCGTGCACCACCTCGTGGTGGACGGGGTGTCCTGGCGAATCCTCCTCGACGACCTGGACACCGCGTACCGGCAGGCCACCCGAGGCGAGACGGTGGACCTGGGCGCCAAGTCCACGTCGTTCCGCGACTGGGCGGCCGGCCTCGCGCGCCACGTCGCCGGCGGAGCCCTCGACCACGAGCTGGACCACTGGGCGTCGGCACTCGACGCGGTTCCGCTGCCCGTGGACCACGAGCAGCCGACCTCGGGCACTCCGGCCGCCGAGGTGCAGGTCGTGCTGGGTGTGGAGGACACCGACGCCCTGCTGCACAGCGCTCCCACCGCGTACCGGACGAGGATCAACGACGTGCTGCTCGCCGCGCTCGCCCACGCGCTGGCGCGGTTCACCGGACAGCGGACGGTGTCGGTGGACATGGAGGGACACGGCCGCGAGGACGTGCTCGGCGCGGATCTGTCCCGCACGGTCGGCTGGTTCACGACGCTCTACCCGGTCCGGCTCACGTTGCCGGGCGACGGCGCTTTGTCGTGGCGCGACCTGGTCAAGGCTGTCCGTCGGCAGCTGCGGACGTTGCCGGGCAACGGATTCGGCTTCGGAGCGTTGCGCTACCTGGGCGCACCTGACGTCCAGAAGCGGTTGGCCGCACCGGGACCGCAGATCGCGTTCAACTACCTCGGCCAGTCCGGCAGCACCGCCGACGACGCCGAAGGCGGTCTGTACCGAACCGTTCTCGACCCCGTCGGGCAAGACGGTGACCCTGCCGATCGTGGACCGCACCTGCTCGAGGTGGTTGGTGGCGTCGCAGCGGGTGAACTCCGCTTCACCTGGCACTACCAGCCGGACCGGCACGACGAGGCCACGGTTCGGCGGGTCGCGGAGCACTTCGCCGAAGCACTGCGCGACATCGCCGCGGACTGCCGGGGTGACCGATGACGACGACGTCGTTGTCCCGCAACCGGGACTACCGGCTCCTGTGGATCGGTCAGGCGCTCTCCGAGGCCGGGGCCAGCGCCTCGATCATCGCGCTGCCCCTGCTCGTGCTCACGTTGACCGACTCGGCGGCGGCATCCGGTCTGGTGCTGGGCGTCGCCGCCGCCACGCAGCTCGTCGTCGGGCTGCCCGCCGGAGCGCTGGTCGACCGGTGGAACCGCAGGACGGTGATGCTGGTCTGCGAAGCGGTCCAGGCCCTGGCGGTCGGCTTTCTGGTGCTGGGACTGTGGTGGCACGTCGTCGGAGTGGTGCACGTCGTCCTGGTGGTGGTCGTGCTCGGAATCTGCCGGGCGATGTCGGAGCCCGCCGAGGAGGCGGCGCTGCCCGCGATCGTGCCCGAGAAGCAGCTCTCGGACGCGGTCGCGATGAACGCCGCACGCGGCTATCTGGGACAGCTCTCCGGCACGGCGCTCGGAGGTGTCCTGTTCGGACTCGGGCGCTGGCTGCCGTTCGCCGTGGAGGCGGTGACGCACCTCGCGACGTTCCTGTCGTTGTTGTTCATCAGGGTTCCAGGGCGACAACGGGAACCGGCGCCGGCCAGCCGGTTCCACCGGGAGATCGGTGAAGGCCTGCGCTGGGTGTGGACGCAGCCGGTGGTGCGTGTGGTCGCCTTTTGCGCGGTGGGCCTCAACCTCTTCTTCCAGGCGTTCTACTTGCTGATGATCGCCATCGCGCACCAGAAGGGCGTGTCCGCGGGGCAGATCGGCGTGATGGCGGCGATGCTCGGTGCGGGCGGAATCCTCGGTTCCCTGGTGGCCCCGTGGTTGCACCGGGTGCTCCGCCCGCACCGGGCCATCGTCGGCGTGTTCTGGGCCATCACCGCGCTGATTCCGTTGGCGCTGTTCGTAGAACCCGGAATCGCGACCGGTGTGCTGTTCGCCGCCGCCGCGTTTCTCGCACCCACCGCGAACACGACCATCACCACCTACCAGCTGTTGCTCACACCGGACGAGCTGCGTGGCCGGCTGAGCAGCGTCATGGGAGTGGCGCTGGGAGTCGCGGCCGTGTCAGGCCCTGCGGTGGGTGGTCTGCTGGTGGAGTTCCTGACCCCGGGACAGGCGATCCTCACGTGCGCCGCAGGGGCCGGTCTGCTCACCCTTTACGCCACAGCGAATCCGACCCTGCGGCGCTTCTCCCGTCAGGAGAGCTCTTCCTGAGCGTGGTGCTGGCCCCGATCAACCTTGTGAGAGGACGCGATTTCGACCGTGCGGGATCCCGCACGCTGCGCCATCCACCGTTGCGTCTTGGGTGGAACGGAGTTGTCCTGTGTGGACACGACGGACCACGAGGGCAGCGTGTGCCAGCTGGCGATCCCGTGAAACTGCCTTCCAGGGTGGCCGGGGCGAACGGCTTCTGCGCGACGGCGAGAATCGTCTGGTCGCGCGTGGTCGCGTAGACCTCGGCGAACTTGTCAGCACGCAAGTACACCTCGGTGCCACCGGGACAGTCGCGCACGACCAGGTTGTCCGGGGTCAGCAGGCGGTTGTGCGGACACCCGGCGCCACACGGAGGAGGCGGCTCCGCCACCTATCGAAAGCTTCCCGCCAGAGGCCGTGCACGATTCGTGGTCGCGTTTCAGCTGGAAGGGTGGTTTCGACGCCGATTCATTGGTCCCAAACGAATGGCGGAGACCACCGGCGGAGGTGGTCTCCGGATGGCGGCGGCACCGGCGGGGTGACGTTCCCCGACGGTCAGGGGGCACGGGTGTTCCCGGCTTTCCCGTCGGCTGAACCTGGAGGAGTCGGAGTCTTCAACGGCATCAGCGTGAACATGAGGAGGAATCACGGTGCGTACCATCGGTCGCCGGATCTCGATCATCGCCTGCACCACGGCACTCGCCAGCCTTGCCGCTCTGCCCGCTCTAGCAGCAGCCCCGCCCGTTCCGGCCATCCCCGCGCTGGGGGCGGTGGCCACGCTGAAGCTCACGGCTCCGGGCGTCGAGATCAGGATCGGTGCGAAGACGGAGAAGGTCGACCTCAGCGGTGACATCGTCGTCCGCGTCGTCGCGGGGGAGACCGATCCCCTCAAGGCGGTGCGCCTGCGTGTGCTCGACCTGAATCTCGCGGGCAAGCTGCCCAAGGGTGACGTGTCGATCAGGCCGGACACCTACGACGCTGCGGCCGCGGGTGAATTGCGGCTCAACACGGCCGTTCCTCCGACGTTGACGCACACGCTGTCGCTCAGCCTGCGGGTGACGGTGAACCAGCCCGATGTCAGCCCGGAGCCGCTGGTGCTGTCCACGAAGGACGCGGCCAAGCTGGTCGGCACGCTGAAGAAGTTCCCGCCGACCGGTGAAACCCACCAGTTGCAGAACCCGGTCGACCTGGTCAACACCGCGAAGCCGAACGCCACGGCCGCCGTGATCGCCAAGTTCGCGCTCATGGTCGGCTGATCATGCGGGGGTGCCCGGACTTCGCGCGCCGGATCCCGGGCACCCCCGTGCACCTCAGTCGCGGCCGAACGTGAAGGACCTGCGGTGCTCACGAGGGGACACGTTCGTGGCCCGCCGGAACTGCACTCGCAGGTTGGTCGCCGTTCCCAGCCCGACTCGACGGGCTATGTCCTCAACAGACAGTTCTGAGGTCTCCGGCAGTTCTTTCGCTCTCGCGATGCGCTGATCACGCAGCCAGGCCAGCGGTGAAAGGCCGACTCTCTCGCAGAACCGCCGGTGAAATGTCCTCTCCGACATGGTCACAGCCGCGCGTCGGCGTATCCGGCACGACCACCGTGCGTGCTCGGCGCAGCAGTTCGAGCCCGCCGTCCGGAGTCACCGTGGTCCCGCCGGCCACTCGAACCGGGCCACCCCCGATCGTGACCGTCACGAGGTCGTACGCCTCGGGCGCTTCCCTGCCGAAGACGTGAATCGGGATCGCGTAGTCGAGCGGCAGAACGTCGTCCAGCAGAACGACCACCATCCGATGCCGAGCCAGGGCGGGATCGTATTGTTGCGCAGCGAAACCGCCAACTCGGGATCACGACGAGACGCTGTCGGCGATCGGCAGCAGCCGCGGCGGCCGTGGGCCGTAGGCGTTGGCGGAAGCGAGAATCCGGCGAACGCCCGGTATCGCCGTGACGTACCGGAGCAATGCGGGTGGAGCGATCGCCTTGCCCTTGGCCCTGGCGGAGGCGATGCGTTGTTCGGTGCGCACCTGCTGGGCCTGAACTCTGCGGATCGAGGGCTCCCGTTCAGCCTGGATCGCGGCGAGCACCTCGTCGGACGCCGGATTGCCCGTGCGGAGTGCGGGGACGAGGTGGTTGGCGGCGGCGACCGCGTCCTGGATGGCCATGAGGATGCCGTTGCCGCCGACCGGGGAGATCACGTGCGCGGCGTCGCCGATCAGGAGCAAACCCGGTTTCCACCAGGACGTGACGCGAGAGATGTCCACCGACAGCAAGGTGGTCTGCGTGAAGTCCTCCAGCAGGTGGACGCGGTCGGCGAGCCGCGGGATCTGGCCGGCGACGAACCGGCGGATCGGCTCGACCCCCTCGTCACGGGCAGCCGGGTAACCGCCTTTGGGCAGCGTGTAGCCGACCTGCCACCCGGCGGTGCCGGCGAGCAGGCCGACGTAGTGGTCACGGCCGAAGTAGAGGTCGACGTCCGCGTCGGGTGGGTCCGTGTCGCGCCGGGGAAGGCGGAACCACAGGAGGTCCGTGGCCGCGCCCAGGGAGTGGGCGGGCTGGGCGGCCAATTTGCGCAGCCGGGAGAACCTGCCGTCGGAGCCGACGGTCAGCGCGGCGGGCAGGTCGTGGTTGCCCGTGCTGTCGCGGTACCGGACACCTCGTACCTCACCCTTCTCGGCGGTGAGCAGATCGGTCACGGTGCATCCGGTCATGACCCGGCAGCCGGGCAACGCCTGGACCTGCTCTGAGAGGAAGTCGAGAAACCGCGCCTGCGGCATCAGCGCCACGTAGTTGAAAGGCGAGCGGAGCTTGCCGTAGTCCGCGGCGGTGATGGTCGCGCCGGGAACGTGAAACCGAAACAGGTGAGCCTTGTGATGGGGCAACGACAGCAGTTGCCCGGCGAGGCCGAGTTGATCGAGCAGTTCCAACGTGTACGGGTGCAGCGAGTCGCCGCGGAAGTCCCGGTCGAAGTCGCGGTGCTTCTCCAGCAGGGAGACGGAGATCCCCGCGCGTCCCAGCAGGTAGGCGAGCACCATGCCACCCGGTCCGCCACCGGCGATCACGCAGTCCGTCATGAGCCACCGTCCAGGCGGAACACCGCCATCTCGCCGAGATGGCGTTCGATCTCGGTCGTGGAGGAGCCTGGCGCCACCGGGAAAGCCCGCAACGCCCACGGCGCTTTCACGGCGGACAGGTAGACCGACACCACGACCGCGGCCTCCTCACCCTCCACGGGAACGGCACTTCTCGACTGCTGCTCGCCACCGGCCAGAAGGATGCACTCGACGCGTGCACGAAGGTTTCGCACCCAGTCACGCCGCCGATCCGGGCAGACGAGGTACTGGCGGCCGCTGACCTGGGTCAAGCCGAGCGGCGTGCGGTGAGGCCTGCCCGACCGCCGCCCGCGTATCTCCACCACCCGCAGCCCGTAGCCGTCGTCGGCCACGGGCTGTGCGGGGTTGACCAGGATCTGCTCGATCATCTGCGCGTTGAGCTCGCTAGAACTTCTAGTCACCTTCTCGACGATACTCTTTAGCTAGAAAATCTAGCTACCATGACCGGGTGAATCACGACAAACCTCGCGAAGTCGCTCTGGCGGTACGGCGGATGCTGCAGGCGGGGCGCGAGATGCAGGCCGCGATGGCGCGTCGCCTCGGCGTGCGCATCACCGACGTGCAGGCGGTCGACCAGGTGGTGTCGGCCGATTCGCCCCTCGGCACGGTCGAGCTCGGCGACCGGCTCGGCATCCGCTCCGCCTCGGCCACGGTCCTGGTGGATCGGCTGGTCAGTGCTGGACACCTCACCCGGTCTCCGGACCCGCACGACCGCCGCCGCGTCGTGCTCGGCGCCACCGATCACGCTCGCGGCGAGGTGCGGCAGGCGCTGACGCCGTTGCTGCGCGAGATCACCACCATCACCGACCGCCTCGACGACGACCAGGTCGTGACAGTGCTCGGGTTCATGGAGGAGCTGACGGTGGCCTTGCGCGAGTACGCCGCCGGAGAGGAACCGTCGCAAATCGTCGATCGATCCTCAACCGACTGATCTCGCCCTTGCGTGGCTGAGCCTTGAGCGGTCATGTGCGCATCACGGATGCGAGGAGGTTGGCAGCCACGACGCGGAGTTTGACGTTGTCGCGCTGCGAGTTGTGCACGAGCTTCGCGAACGCTTCGTCCGCGGTGCAGGAGTGCACGGCCATCAGCACACCTTTCGCCTGATCGATCACCGCTCGTGAGCTGAGCGCACGCTCGAGTTGCTCTACCTGCTTCTTGGAGTGTTGCCAGCGCTGTGCACTGGTGATCGCCGCCGAGACGGCGGTGGTGAACAGACGCAGGAGTCCTTCGTCGAACGGGTCGAAGGCCGTGGCGATGTAGCTGTAGACGCTCAGCGACCCGACGTGCCGCGCTTCGCTGTCGTCCACCGCGGGCAGCACCACGGGGACGGACAGGTACGCGCGGACTCCGAGTTCCGCTGCCGCCGATTCGAACTCCGGCCACAGTTCGCGGTGCTGACCGACCTCTGCCCGGACCGCATCGAGGAGCTTCGCGGATTCCACGCTCGGTCCGCGACCGGCGCTGTGCTGCTTCTCGTCGATGTCCGCCAGACGAGAGTCCGTGGTCGCCGCCGTGCGGTGCTGGTCATCCGCCACCACCGAGACGGTGACCGCGTCGGCGTCGGGGATCGCCCTCGCCGCGGTCTCCGCCAAGCGTTGCAGTGCCTGGTCGAGCGGCTCCTCGCCGGTGAACGCCTCACGGAGGGCGTTCAAGGCCGCGGTGGTCTCGTCCAGACGCGTCAAGGGGGTCGGACGATCGTCGTTCAACGACATCGATGGTGGAGTCGCGTCGCCGGCCATTCCGCAGTGCCCCTTCGTCGGGAGTGGGAGTCCACGGCGCCGGCTGCTTGACGCACGTTGGGGCATCGTACGGTGCCGGTGATGTTCGCGGTCGCGTGCGGGGGAGTCGAACCGGACCGGCGGCGGGTGCTGTGAGTGCTCAACCTCCCGCGCCGGTTCGGCCCGGCCCACGCTGTTGTAGGCCTACCGTGGAACGCGTGCGCACGGCGATCACTCAATACCCCGCCCATTCTTGGCCCACACTTCTGCGAGGCGGCAGTTTTCGACGGAGCACCGCTACCATAAGGGTGAATTCGGCCCACACCGTTTTCCCGTTCTCGCGGACGTTCTGTCCCCACGCAGCAGCCAGTGTGCCGATCAACGTCAGCCCTCGCCCGCCGTGAAAGTCCGGGGTGCGGGCATGAGCCGTGGTCGTGCTGCCGTCATCCACTTCGAGCCGAAGGGAATCCGCCTGTCGTCTCAGGCGGATCGCCCTCGGCGTCGATCCGTGCCGCAAGGCGTTCGACACCATCTCGTCAGCAACGATGATCAGGTCCTCAGCCTGCTCCGCGTGCAACTCGCGCTCGAAAGGTTCTAAGAGCTGCCTGAATGCCTCGCCGGTTCCCCCGCGAGCCTGGATCAGCAGATCGTCGTTCACCATCGCGTTCTCCCATCGCCCGGCTCATGAAATGCGGGTTTCGCACACGACGACCTATGTGGACAGTCTGTTGTCTCGACGGCTTCCCTGCGGGCTCAGCCGGGGTGCAGCGCACCCAGGAAACCTCCGCGGACTCGACCTACGCTCGACGTGATCGAGTCCCGAGGAGACCGACATGCCGGACGAGAACCCGTCGCTGACCGCAGGTCAGAACGACAACGCGCTGGGGCGTTTCCTGCGGTCGCGGAGGGAGGAGCTGACGCCAGGCGACGTCGGTCTGCCCACGACCGGGAGGCGCCGGGTCCCCGGCCTGCGCCGGGAGGAGGTCGCTGTCCTCGCCGGGCTGAGCACCGACTACTACACGCGCCTCGAGCGCGGCCGCGAGTGTCGCCCGTCGAGCCAGATCGTCGACGCGATCAGCCGGGCGCTCGGGCTGCGAGAGGACGAACTGAGGCACCTCTACCGGCTCGCGCGCCTTGATCCGGCGGTCGGTGTCGCGAGCCCCTCTCGCACCGTCTCGCCCGGCGTGCGGCGGCTGATGGAAGGGTGGACCTCCTACCCCGCCATGGTGATCGACCGAACGCTGGACGTGCTGGCGCGCAACCAGTTCGCCGCCGAGTTGCACTCCGGGTTCGCTCTCACGGACAACCTGGTGCGCATGACGTTCCTGGATCCGTTCGCCCACCGCTTCTTCACCGAGTGGGACCGCGTGGCACGGGAAACCGTCGGGCACCTGCGGCTGGCGACCGGGCATCAGCCGGGTCTGCCCCGCCTGCACGAACTGGTTTCCGAGGCGAGTGCGGCCAGCGAACGCTTCCGCTCGCTGTGGGAGCGCCACCACGTCCTCGGGAAGACGAACAAGGACAAGCTGTTCAGCCATCCTGCCGTCGGCGAACTCCACCTGTTCTACGAGACGTTCGACATCAGCTCCGCACCCGGCCAGCAACTCGTCGTCTACCACGCCGAGCCCGGCAGCCCCAGCGAGGACGGCCTGCGCCTGCTGGGCAGCCTGGCCGCGACCAGTCACCAGAACCGCCACTGAGTCCCGTCGTCCAGAGGAGTCCGCGAACGTGACCACCTTGTCCCTGACCGCCCGGTCCTGCCTGGTCCTGTTCCTGGCCGCGGTGAACGCGTGTGCCGCGTCAGGCCGGGACGACGATCGACCACAGTCCTCGTCCGAGTCGCAATCACACCCGTACATCGGTATGTGGGTGACCGCCGAAAACCACATCCGCCAGGAACTGCTCCCGAACGGCCGCTACGACGAAGCCCGGGGCGAACGCCAGAGCGCTTACACCGGCTCCTACCGGATTTCCGGCAACCGGATCTTCTACGTCGACGACACCGGATTCAGCGCAGACGGAGAGTTCGACGGGGACGTGCTCAGCCACGGGGGATACCTGTTCTACCGCGAGGGCAGCGAGGCACACTCCCAGGCCGAGGAGGGAAACCGATGACCGCGCACACCAGGAGGTGGCTCCTGGCAAGCGGAGCAGCCGCCGGTGCCACGATGCTGTCCGAAGTGACCGTAGGAGCGTCACCTGAACGGGACCACGGCCCGCAGCACGCCGTTGCTGCGCAGGAAAGGCGCAATCGGGCTGAGGTCACCAAGGCGTTCGCACGGCAGAACGTCGGCGGCAGTGTGTACGACGTCCTCGACGACGATGTCGAGTGGACGATCGTCAACGGCAGCACGTACACGTCGAAGTCCGAGTTCCTCAGCCAGGGCGCGGCTCCGATCCTGGACCGCCTGTCGTCCCCGCTCGCCATGACGATCCGGGACCTGTGGACCCACAGGGACGTCGTGATCATCCACTTCGACGGTGACGCGACCGCGCTCGACGGAAAGCCCTATCGCAACGAGTACTGCTGGATCTGGCAGCTGAGGAACGACAAAGTCGTGCGGTGCAACGCTTTCCTGGACTTGGTCGTCATCAGGGAGCTGATCGACCGCGTCGACCTCGATCGATGACCAAGGCCATCGGGCGGGGGACCGCTGCCGGAGATCCGCACGCCGCCGTCCAGGCTCTGTTGCGCGGGTCGGTACGCCGAGTGCGGTGTCGCGGCTGACGAGGCCACCGAGCCGGGTGCCGGCCTCTAGGCCGGTAAATGCACACCGGGGGGTGCGTGCCGGATGTGGGCCGCCGCAGCGCGACCGGCGGACCGCAGGTCAGCTGGACTTCTCGGATTTGGAGTTCGTCTGGGCGGTGAGTCCTGGTGAAGAGGTTCAGGTATTCGCCGTTGTCAGGCGCGCGTAGCGGTCCGCCCGAGTTGCGTTGCCAGGCGCCGTGAGGCTATAGCTGTGCGAGGGCCTTTCGCCTGAAAGGCCCTCGCACAGCGTTCGGTCAGCAGGACAGGTTGCTGCCGGTCGGGACTCCGAGGATCCCGGTGATCTGCGTGTACTTGTCGATCCGGCTTTGCACCTGTGCCGGGTTGCCGCCGTTGCACTCGATGGAGCCGTTGATGCTGCGGATGGTCTCACCGAAGCCGCGGCCGTTGACCATCGCGTCGTGCGGGGTCATCGTGCCGGGGCCGCTCTGGGTGTTCCAGTACCAGAGGCCGGTCTTCCACGCGACGGCCGCGTCCTGCTCGACGAGGTAGGGGTTGCCGAGAAGGTCGATGCCGAGGTTGTCTCCGGCGGCCTTGTAGTTGAAGTTCCAGCTCAGCTGGATCGGTCCGCGGCCGTAGTACGCGGCTTGGCCCGCAGGACAGCCGTAGGGCTGGCCGGCGTCGCAGTAGTGCGGGTAGTTGGCCTGGTTCTGCTCCACGATGTGGACGAGGCCGCCGGTCTCGTGGTTCACGTTGGCCAGGAAGGCCGCGGCTTCCTGCTTCTTCACCGTGTCGTCGCCGGTGTTGGCGAAGCCGGGGTAGGCGTCGAGGGCCGCCGTCAGGCCGCTGTACGTGTAGAAGCTGTTGCGGCCGGGGAAGATCTGGTTGAACTGGGCCTCGCTCACCACGAACGAAGCGTCCGATGTGGACGGTTGGGCGGACGAGGTCGTGGCGGGCAGCACCAGTGCGCCTGTGGTGGCGACGAGTGCGGCCACGGCCACTCCGGCGCGCTTCAGGAACCGGGGTGTCGACATTCGGAACTCCTCTTGTCATGCCGGTCGTGCGCGATACGACCGATCCCGTGTGGACTACGGCAATAGGTATGGACCAATCGTCGAGCCGTGAAACCACTCTCACGGCAAGAGGCCGCGACTGGCCCAGTGATCGCTCCACTATCTGGCCGTGCGTAGAGGGTGAGTGGGCCGAATGGATGACACGCGAGGTCGAAGGGAAGCGGTGTCTCTACTTTCCGTAGAGATGGACCCGGCGAGGAGTGGCTCCCGAAACCAGGCTGGCCGTGCTCGACTTGCTCAGCGGCAGTGCGGGACGTTCGCGGTCCGCGAAGATTGCGACGTGAGGGAGGCGTCGAAACGTGGACGTTGCCGTCGGCCTGCTGGTACTCAGGTAGCGCTGGGCGTTCGCGCTCGCGGGTGTCGTGGCGTTGAAGGGACTGCGCGGCAGGCGTCGCGGGCCGACGGCCCTGCTGGCTGTGGCCAACGTCGTACGAGCACCACCAGGTGATCGCGAAGAGGTCAGTGGCCGTGAGCGCGGCTTGGATCGTGTGCGAGCAGAACTCGGGCATCGGAATGCGCGCCTTCATCGTGGACCGTCTCACCCGCGTGCCCTGCAACCCCGCGAAGGGACTGGTCACACTGTCGTCGGGCGGTTCGGTGGTGTACCAGACGACGGTCGGAGGCGTTCAGGCTCCGCGCGACGTCGTCCGGAACAGTGCGCGGATGGTCGACGTGTTCGCCAAGGCAGGCGTCGAACTGACCTCCACGCGGCCCAACCTGGCGCAGGGCGCGGCGGTGTCGGCGCCCTGCACGGCTTCCGGCACGTCGACAGGGGCGGCGGTAGCGCACAGCCGGTGAGGGCCGGCTGCACTTCCGCGACGACCGCGCGGGCAACCGCTACCGGGCGCCGGCGTCGTACCAGGTCCAGCGCTGGAACGGCGGCGGATGGGCCGATGTCGCCGGGCTGACCAGAACACCGGTCGCGCACGTCGCCCGGCCAAGAGTCGTCGCCTGCACGGCCGTGACAGCTACGATGACGTGAAGCGGGGACAACACATCGTTGTCGCTTTCCTGCAAAGGGAGATCAGGCCCGTCTCCTGATCCAGACATCGCAGGCGACCGCCGGGAGCAGGACCAGAGGCCCCGCATGCTGATCGGCCGACTCCCGGTGGACGAACAACTCGACGCGTTGCGCACGACCCTCGCTCGCAACGAGGTGTTGATGGAGGTCTTGGCCCGCGCCAAGAAGCTGGACCTTCCAGGCTGGTACCTGACCGCAGGGTGCGTGTTCCAGACCGTGTGGAACGTGGTCACCGGCCGGCCACCGGCCGAGGGCATCAAGGACTACGACCTGTTCTACTTTGACGACACCGACCTCAGCTGGGAAGCCGAGGACGAGGTCATCCAGGCCGGCGTGAACGCCTTCCGCGACTTGCCGGCGGTCGTCGAGATCCGCAACGAGGCACGCGTGCACCTCTAGGTACGAGGATCACTTCGGGGTTCCCTGCAGGCCCCACACCTCCACCGAAGCGGCCATCGACTCGTTCGCGGCGACAACCTGCTGCCTGGGCATCCGCCTCGACGGCGACGACCACTGGCGCGTCTACGCGCCGCACGGACTCGCCGACGTGTTCAACCTCGTCGTCCGACCCAACCCCGTACTCGCTCCCCGCAACGTCTACGAGGCCAAAGCTCAACGCTGGCAAGAACAATGGCCTGAACTCACAGTGCTGCCCTGGCCCGAAACCGACGAGCAGCAGCCACCGTCGACGCCAACAGGTTGACAAGTACGGACAAAGGAACGCTGGTCGTAGCACGCGACGGCCCGCCACGATGCTGGTGTTCAGAGCCAGGTGGACAGCGCCTTGACGATGGTGGCGCGGTTGCGGGGTGCGGTGAGGGTGGCGACGGGTTCGCCGCCTGAGAACAGCATCGGGGTGGGGTGCTGAGAACGCTGTAGCGGACGGCGATGTCGGTGAACTGAATGGGTGGTGTTCCTGATCAGCCGAAGGTGAAGGAGAAGGCCTGGACGCCGGAGCTGACGGTCGCGGTGAGCGAGCCGCTCTGGAGTTCGGGCGTGAGGACGAGTTGGTAGGAGTTCGGGGTGCCGTCGACCTCGATCGTCTTGGTCTGCCCGTTGTTCTCGACGGTGACGGTTCCCCTGCCGGACAACACCATTCGGACTTCCTTGGCGCGGTAGTTGAGCTTGATCTGCCCGGATGCGTCGGTGGGGGCGATCGACTGGGTGTCGAGCTTCCAGGCGCCGGAAAGCGCGAACGAGTCCGCGGCCTGGTTTTCGGGGAACTGGAAGGACTTCTCGCCGCTGGTGTACTCCTCGGTGCCGGCGAAGTTCACGCGCTTGGTGGAGCCGAGGTAGGTCTCGCGGGTGATGTCGGCGTTGTCCGGGGTGTCGTCGGCCAGTTCGGTCGAGGCGGGGAGTTTCGTTTCGGGATTGGCGTCGGTGAGCAGCTGGCGGATGAGCTTCTCGGTGACTTTGTAGTCGCCTTCGCCGAACTTGATGTGCCGCACGGTCCCGGACGCGTCGATCAGGTAGTGGGCGGGCCAGTAGCGGTTGCGGTAGTTGGTCCAGGTGCCGAGGTTGTTGTCGAGGGCGACGGGGTAGGTGATGCCGAAGTTCTTCGCGGCCGCCTCGACGTTGGCGGGTTCCTTCTCGAACGCGTACTCGGGGGAGTGGACGCCGATGACCTGGAGCCCGGCGTCGCGGTAAGCCTTGTCCCACGCGACGATGTGCGGGATCGAGCGCTGGCAGTTGATGCAGGAGTAGGCCCAGAAGTCGAGCATGACGACCTTGCCCTGCAAGGCCTTCAGCTCCAGTGGCTGCGAGTTGACCCACTGCTGGATGCCAGTGATGTCCGGTGCGGTGCCACAGCTCTCCAGCTCGGTGCCGCCGTCGGAGCACTTGTCCAGGTCCTTGTTCTGGTCGTTGACCAGGCCACCGAGGTTCAGCGCTCGCTTGACCTGCTCGGAGTTGTTCACCTTGTCCTGCAACGAACTGGTGTAGTCCGGGATGACACGCTGCAGCAGCTGCGGCAGGTTGAACACCAGACCGAACGCGAGCGCGATCATGACGACGCCCGCGGTGATGCGGATGCCGCGCTGACGCTTGCGGAAGGACCGCACCCGCTCGGCGACGCGGCGGCCGGCGAGCGCGAAGATCAGCAGCGGGACAGCGGCGCCGACGGCGAACGTGAGCGTCAGGACGACGGTCTCGGTGCCGATTCGGCCGGTCGAGCCGGCCACGGTGATCGCGGCCAGAACCGGTCCCGCGCAGGGAACGTAGACCGCGCCCAGTGCCAAGCCGAGTGTGAACCCGCCTCGGGTCGCATCGGGATTGCGTTGCGGGATCCAGGAGAACGGCTTCTCCAGCAGTTGTTCGAACCGCGGCACGATCAGGCCGATGCCGATCAGGACGAGCACGACGATGCCGCCCCAGCGCAGGACGTCCTGCGGCAGGTTCAGCACGGTCAGCAGCAGTGACCCGAACAGTGTGACGAGGCTGAAGCTGACGACGAGTCCGGCGATGACGAGGTAGGGCCGCGTGCGTGACGCAGGCTTGGTCGCCACGGCCACCGCGCCCGCCTCAGGCGTCGTGGAGCGGGCGCTCTGAGTGCCGCCGGAGAAGAAGATGACGGGCAGGACGGGCAGGATGCACGGCGAGATACCGGTGACCAGGCCGCCGATCAGACCGATCAGTGCGAGGGTCAACATGTGGGGCCCTACTCGGATTGACGGAAGTACGTGATGTCAGTCCTTCGAGGCTGAACGCACAACGGATTGCTCAGTTGACACAGGCACTTGTGGCTTGCAGGAGAGTGGTTCGCAGCGACAGTCGACTGTGGACGATGGATCTGCCGCGCGGTGTCTGCGCTGTTCGCGCGTGATGCGTGAGCCAGTTGGTAACAGATCGATAACCAGACCCATCCGTTCTCCGAGGGGCCGCGAATCACCGGCAACAAGCTCCCCCGCTCAGTCCTTGGAGACATCCGTCATGAACAAGACCGTCCGCAACACCGTTCTCGCCATCGGCACCGCATCACTCGCGCTGTTCGGCGCGGCGTGCGGTTCGGGCGACATGGCCTCCAGTGGCAGCTCTTCCACCGCCGCCGCGCCCACCACGACCGCGTCGTCGCAGGCGATGGCAGACCCGGCCAAGGACCTCGTCGGTCCCGGCTGTGCCGACTACGCGAAGCAGGTTCCGTCCGGTGCGGGTTCCGTGACCGGCATGGCGGCTGACCCGGTCGCCGTCGCCGCGTCCAACAACCCGCTGCTCACCACGCTCGTCAGTGCGGTGTCCGGCAAGTTGAACCCGAAGGTCGACCTGGTCTCGACGCTCAACGGCGCCGAGTTCACCGTGTTCGCCCCGGTCGACTCCGCCTTCGCGAAGATCGACGCCGCGACGATCGAGAAGCTCAAGACCGACGACGCGCTGCTGACCAAGATCCTCACCTACCACGTCGTCCCCGGCCAGATCTCGCCCGACAAGATCGCCGGTGACCAGAAGACCGTCGAGACCGGCACCGTCAAGGTCACCGGCTCCGGCAACGCCATCAAGGTCAACGACGCCAACGTGATCTGCGGCGGCGTGCACACCGCCAACGCGACCGTCTACCTCATCGACTCGGTCCTGATGCCCTCCTGACATCTCCAGGGGTAGCAGTACCGCGACTCCGGAAACCGCACTGCGATGCGGTTTCCGGAGTTTTTGTGTGTGACGGGAGCGTTGCTGTCCTATGTGGATCGTCGCTTGTGCGGTCAGCGAAGGGCGATTGAGATAACGGGACTGCCTGTCGGGCTCGGTGATCCGCTGAGAGGTTCCGCGGTGACGATCGTTTCACGGACGTCTTCGATCCCTGCCACCAGAAGCGATGCCACTCCGCCGGTGGGGCGCAGGACGCCGGCCGGGTGCGGACCGCGAGAATCCACCAGCCACAGCTGGTAGGCACGATCATGTGGCAACGCGGGCAGGTCGTCCGCCAGGAAGAGCATCTCGTCGCGGTGGCGAGACATCGCCGCGGTACCCGTGGCGTTTCCCGTGCCGACGAGACGCAGGTCCGGCGCGGCCAGCAGATCACCGATCTGGGTGCGCGGCGAGAGAGAGGTCGCCGGTACGGTCGTGGTCGTTGTCAGTGCCCCATGCACGCCGGCAACCAGCACGGCGGCCACGCAGGCGGCCGAGACGAGTGCGGCAGCGTGTCGGAGACCCTGTCGTCGTGACGGAGTCGCTCCGATCTCGGAGGTGCGCGGAACCTGCTGCGCCTGCCCGGCCGCGTGCATCACATCCGGTCGGAGCACCCTCGGAGAGACCTTGTCGACAGAGCTGCCGAGCCGGGCTGTGGCTTCCCTCAGCCCGGTCACTTCGTCGGTGCAGCTCGAACACGCGCGCAAATGTGTTTCGAACTTCGCGTGCTCGGCGTCAGACAGTGCGCTGAGCACGTAGGCACCGGTCAGCAAGTGTGCGTTGATCGCACGCTCTCTTCCCGGTGTCACACTGCTGCTTCGTGGCCAGGCCATGAACGGATTGCCTTCTGCGCCCAACGGCGACGGCCGCGCACAGCACGGTCACGCCACGGGCCACGCGGAGTAGTCAAACGCGGGTACGACCCCAGCCGGCTACTGGTCCGATCGGGACTCCGCCCATCGAGCGTGAGCGTCGGAAGCGGTGGCGTGGGTGACGAAGAAGTCGCCCAGACCAACTGTTGCGAGGGTCCGTGCGAGGTGACGAGGAACGCCGGTCAACGCCAGGCCCGCGTCGGACGCGTGCACCGACTTGTGGGCTGCGATCAATGCCGAGATGCCGCTGGAATCGCAGAACCGCAAGCCTGCCAGGTCCACGACCACCTGTTGGCCGGGGCGCGGTGCGAGGGCCTCGATCGCCCTCAGCGCTTGAGGGGCCGTCGCCGTGTCGAGTTCGCCGGAGATCTCGAGTACGGGGCCGGCCGGGGTGTCGCGGGTCAGGACGGTGAACGGGGTCATGACGGGCCATCTCCAACCAAGTGGACGCTGAGTGCGAGCAACGCGGTGTCGTCGTCGACTCCGTCGCCAAAACTCGTGAGCAGCCTGGTCATCGCGGCCACGGTGTCGGTCGCGGTGCTGGTGTCCAGGGTGTCGGCGAAATCGCGCAGTTCTTCCTCGCTGTAGCGGCCTTGGCCGTGGACGCGGGCTTCGGTGAGACCGTCGGAGTAGAGCAGCAGGGTGTCGCCGGGCAGCAGGCGCACCTGCCGCTCGACGAACCGTGCGTCGGGCAGCGCGCCGATCAACTGGCCTCCGCGGGTGGTGAGCAGTTCGGCGATCCCGCCGTGGCGGATCAGCAGCGCAGGTGGGTGCCCGCCGCTCGCAAGCGTGACCGTGGCGCCGCCGGCAGCCGGTTCGAGCAGGCCGTGGATCGCGGTGCAGAAACGGGGCGAGGTGCCGTGCAGCTCCTGGATGAGCACCGCGTTGAGGTTCCGCAGCACAGCGACGGGGTGCGGGTCGTGGACGGTCGCGGCGCGCAGCGTGTAGCGGGTCAGCGAGGTGACCGCGGCGGCCTCCGCGCCTTTGCCGGACACGTCGCCGAGGAAGAACGCCCACCTGCCGTCGGCGAGGGGGAAGAGGTCGTAGAAGTCTCCGCCGATCTCGTCGGCCGAGGCTGGGTGGTAGTAGGCGGCGACGTCCATGCCGGGCACGTCCGGCAGCGAGGGCGGGAGCAGCGTGCGTTGCAACGTCGAAGCCAGCAGCTGCACCCGGTCGCGCTCGCGTTCGGCTTCCTGCCGGGCGCGCACCAGTTCCTGTTCGTAGGAGCGGCGGTCGCGTGCGTCGAAGACGGTGGTGCGGATCAGCTTGGCGGTGCCGTTGGCGCTGGTTTTGACCGACGAGCTCACGAGCACCGGTAGCCGGGTGCCGTCGGCGCGCCGCAGTTCCAGTGCGATTCCGCCGGCCTCGCCGTGCATGCGCAACGTCGGCTCGAAGTGCGTCTCGTGGTAGATCCGGCCTCCGACGGTGAGGAGGTCAGCGAACCGCCGTTGTCCGACCAGGTCGTCGCGGGTGGTGCCGAGCCAGCCCAGCAGCGTTGCGTTGATCTTGACGATCGTGCCGTCCATCAGGGTCGACAGGTAGCCGCACGGCGCGTGCTCGTAGAGGTCTTCGGTGCTGTCTTCCAGCAGTTCCGACAGAGGGTCGTCGGCCGCCTCGTGGTCGATCACCGAGCGGCCGCGAACTCGATGATCGCGGTCGCGGTCTCCTCGGGGGCGCTCAACTGCGGACAGTGCCCTGTCGCGTTCAGCGTCACGAGAACGCTGCCGTCGATCTGATCGTGCACGAACTCGCCGACCTCGGGTGGCGCGATCGCGTCCGCCGAACACTGCAGCACGACGGTGGGGGTGGTGACGCCGGCGAGGTCCGTGCGGTTGTCGGACAGGAACGTGGTGCGCGCGAACACCCGCGCCACCGCGGGATCGGTGCGGCAGAATGACGCTTCCAGCTCGTCGCCGAGTTCGGGTCGGTCGGGGTTGCCGACGATGACCGGCGCCATGGTCGCGGACCAGCCGAGGTAGTTGGACTCCAGCGCGTCGAGCAGCTCGTCGATGTCGGCGCGGCTGAATCCTCCGCGGTAGTCATCGTCGTCGAGGTAGCAGGGCGAGGGAGTCAGCAGGACGAGCTTGGCGAACCGCTCGGGTTCGCGGGTGGCCGCGAGGACGGCGATCATCGAGCTGACCGAGTGCCCGACCAGCACGACGTCACGAAGATCGAGCTCGGCGCAGATATCGAGGACGTCCTGCGCGTAGCCGGCGAGCGAGGAGTACCGCTGTGGCGTCCACGCCGACAGATCCGACCTGCCGGAGCCGACGTAGTCGAACAGCACGACCCGGAACCGCTCGGACAGGTGAGGAACGACCAGCCGCCACAGGTTCTGGTCACAACCGAACCCGTGGGCGAGCAGCACCGCGGGGCCGTCGTCGCGGCCGGTGACCACGACGTTGTTCCTGCGCAGCACGCTCATCGGCACATCGTGCCACCGAATGGGGAAGTCGGGGTCGGCCCGTTGGCGCACCGTGACCTGCCTACCGCTGGCGGATTGCGAACCCGCGGGCGGTTTAGGCCGTTCCGACGGGGTGTAGTCGGCCAGTAGTAGGTAACGTGCGAGCAAAAGTGCATATCGCGAAGGAGCCTGGTGACGACCATCGATGGGGACTCGGGCTCCTTGGTGCTCGATCTGCCCATCGGACCCGCGATCGGCCTGTCGGACCTGCGCGGCCGGATCACGGACACGCTCACGGATCTCGGCGCGGACTTCTGCTACGACGTGCTGCTCGTCGCCACCGAGCTGGTGAGCAACGTCCTCGACCACACACCGGGCACCGGACGGATCAGGGTTCTCCGCGGCGTCGCGGACGGCGAGATCACCATCGAGGTCGACGACACCTCGTCGCAGCTTCCGGTGCGGGGCTGCTCCCGGCTCGGCAGCGCGCGGGGCCGGGGTGTCGTGATGGTCGACATGGTGTGTCACACCTGGGGCACCCGGTCCCTGGCTGACGGGGGCAAGACCGTGTACGCCCGTGTGCGCCGCTCCGGCGACTAGTACCTGGTGATCGACCCGGTCAATGGTGTTGATCGGGTCGATGAGGTTGACTGTCGGTCTCGCTGACTACCGTCTGTGGGATGTACTAGGCCGAGGAGGCCTGAGTGACTGCGGACGCAGGGCGCGCCAGCTTGGCGGAGCTGTTGAGGGCGAACACCGATCCGCTGGTCGAGAAGTGGGTGAGCGGGGTCGCGGCGTTGCTCCGCGGCCGGGCGGCGAAGGCCGAGCTGGAGGGCGACTTCCGCGAGTTCTTCCAGGCGCTGCTGCCGTTGGTGGGCAACGACGGGCGGGACATCTCCGCACCGGAGTTCGGCGACATCCGGTCGTTGCTGGAGGAGTACTCGCGCGGCCGGGCGCGGGTCGGCTTCACTCCTTCGGAGACCGCGTCGAGCGTGTTCTCCCTCAAGCGTGCGGTCTTCGAACTCACCGAGAACGACGACGACCCGCAGCTGTTCCGTCAGGTCATGACGTTTTCCAGTCTGCTGGACAGTCTCGGTTTGTGGACGTTCGAGACGTACGCGCAGGCCCGTGAGGAGATCATCAAGGAGCAGTCGGAACAGCTGCTCGAACTGACCACGCCGGTGGTCAAGATCTGGGAAGGCGTGCTCGCGGTGCCGCTGGTGGGCACGCTGGACTCCGCGCGCACCCAGGTGGTGATGGAGAAGCTGCTCGAAGCGCTGGTCGAAACCGGCTCGGAGCACGCGATCATCGACATCACCGGTGTGCTCGCCGTGGACACCCAGGTCGCGCAGCACCTGCTCAAAACCGTGGTGGCGGCCAGGCTCATGGGAGCCGAGTGCACCGTGTCCGGCATCCGGCCGCAGATCGCGCAGACGATCGTGGCGCTGGGCATCGAGTTCGGCGACATCGTCACCAAGGCCTCGCTCGCGGACGCTCTGCGGCACGCGTTGCGGCGCGAGGGCGTCGACGTCGTCCGCCGGGAGACGCGCTGATGGAACGCGTCCCGATTCTGAAGATCGGCGGCGTGCTGCTGGTCTCCATCCAGATCGACCTGCAGGACCAGAGCGTGCTGGCGTTGCAGGAGGATCTGGCTGAGCGGATCAGCGCGACCGGTGCGCACGGCGTGATCATCGACATCTCCGCGGTGGAGATCGTCGACTCGTTCATCGGGCGGATGTTCGCCACGATCGCGTCGATCTCGCGGCTGTTCGACGCCGACACCGTCGTGGTGGGCATGCGTCCCGCCGTGGCGATCACGTTGGTCGAGCTCGGGCTCACGCTGGGCGGCGTGCGCACCGCGCTCGATCTGGAACGCGGCATGAAGATCCTCGGTCAGATCGACCGGCACCGTCGGGGCGTGCGCTCCGACGAGTTTCCGCAGGACGCCTGATGACCGCCCGGTCCGATGGGCCGGAAGAACTGCCGATCAACGGCGACGACGATGTCGTGCGGGTTCGTCAGCTGGTGCGCGCCTACGCACAGCGGGTGAAGCTTTCGCTGGTCGATCAGACGAAGCTCGTCACCGCGGCCAGCGAGCTGGCGCGCAACACCCTGATCTACGGCGGTGGCGGTTTCGCCCGCGTCGAAGAGATCCACGACGGCCGCCGGGCCGGCGTGCGCGCCTCGTTCCACGACGAGGGGCCAGGTATCCCGGACGTCACGCTGGCACTGGCCGACGGCTGGAGCAGCGGACAGGGCCTCGGTCTCGGCCTGAGCGGAGCCCGCCGGCTGGCCGACGAGTTCGACCTCGACACCGAACCCGGTCGCGGCACGGTCGTGACGGTGGTGAAGTGGAAGAGATGATCAACTCGTCGTGTCTGCCGACGGCGGAGGACGTCGCCTGGCTGCCGGTCGAGGAACCCGCCCACGTCGGCCGCGCCCGTCGTTCGGCGACCGCGCTCGCCGAACGGCTCGGCTTCAGCGGCACCCGTGTCGCGGAGCTCGGGATCGCGGTCACCGAGATCGGCACCAACCTGCACAAGCACGCGCGGCAGGGGATCGTGCTGATCCGCGCGATCCGGGGTGAGCGGGACGAGGCAGTGGAGATCGTCGCGATCGACCGCGGACCGGGCATCCGCGACCTCGACCTGGCGCGTCAGGACGGTCAGTCGACCACCGGCACCCTGGGCGTGGGACTCGGCGCGGTCGCGAGACTGGCGGGGAGCACCGCGATGACCTCGCGCTCGGGCCTGGGCACCGTTCTGGTGGCGCGCTTCCCGGTCCGCGGTGGTGCCGTGGCTGCCGATGACGCCGCTGGTCTGACCAGGCCGATCAGCGGCGAGCAAGTGTGCGGTGACGCCTACGCGGCCTGCCGCACACCGGGCCGGTTGATGCTGATGATGTGCGACGGTTCTGGGCACGGCCCGTTGGCCGCCACCGCGTCCACCGCCGCCGTCCGGCTGTTCCGCGAGATGTCGCACGCACGGCCCGAGGAGATCGTCGCGCGAGTGCACGCCGAACTGCGCGGCACTCGTGGTGGCGCGGTGGGCATCGCGGAGATCGACCTCGTGGCCAAGTCCGTGCGGTACTGCGGGCTGGGCAACATCGCCGCGGCGGTGCTGGGGGAGGGGCGCAAGCAGGGCATGATCTCGGTTCCCGGCGTCGCGGGCCACCAGGCACGCACGATCCGCGTGTTCGACTACGCGTTGCCGGACAATGCCGTGGTGGTGTTGCACTCCGACGGCCTCACCGAGCGGTGGGGCTTCGACGATCACGGCAGTGATCTGTTCGTCGATCCGCCCGTGCTGATCGCGGCGACGTTGCTGCGCGGCGCGGGGGTGCGCAAGGACGACGCGTGCGTTCTGGTGGGCAAGCCGCGATGAGCACGACGGAACTGGTGCGGCTGACCATCGGTGGCGAGCAGGACGTGTTCCTGGTGCGCCACCACGGTCGTGAGGTCGCCGCGGCGGTCGGCCTCGAAGGGCAGAACCAGGTCAGGGTCGCGACCGCGCTGAGCGATGTCGGTCGCGAACTGGTTCGCCAGCACGTGGCGACGAAAGCCGTGTTCCGCGTCCAGGACGGCGCCACGCCCGCGTTGCTGGTCGAGCTGACCTGGTCCGGCACCGCGTCGACCGACTCGGGACCCGGCTGGGACACCGCGCGCAGGCTGATGGACGAGGTCCGGTTCGACGCGTCCGGCGTGACGCTCGTGAAGCACCTCGCCGCGGTGACGGTCGACGAGGACCGGCTCGCGCGGCTGCGCGACGAGCTCCGCGACGCCGGCAGCGGCACCGCCCTGGACGAGTTGCGAGCCCAGAACCAGGAACTGCTGGAGACCCTGGAGAACCTGGAGCTCAAGAGCAAGGAGCTGGAGCGGCTCAACGCCGAGCTGGAGGACACCAACCGCGGCGTCGTCGCTCTGCACCAGGAACTGACCGACGAGCTGGAGCAGACGAACCAGGGCGTGGTCGCGCTCTACGCGGACCTGGACGCCAAGTCCGCCGAGCTGCGCGACGGCGCGGCGGCACGGATCCGGTTCTGGACCAACATCAGCCACGAACTGCGTTCCCCGATCAACTCGGTCGTCGGACTCACCCGGCTGCTCGGCGCCCCCGGCGGCGATCCGATGACCGACGACCAGCGCCGGCACGTAGACCTGATCAACTCGTCGGCGGCGACCCTGCTGTCGCTGGTCAACGAGCTGCTCGACACGGCCAAGGCGGAGTCGGGAGGCCTGCAGCCGCAGCTGGCACCGGTCGCCCTCGACTACGTGCTCGCCCAGCTGAGGGCCTCGTTGCAACCGCTGCTGCGCAGCGGGGACGTGCGTCTGGTCGTCGACCCGTTGCCGGAGTTGCCGTCTCTGGTCACCGACGAGACGCTGCTGGTGCGCATCCTGCGCAACGTGCTGTCCAACGCGGTGAAGTTCACCGAACAGGGAGAGGTGCGTTTCACCGCCCTGCGCGGACCCGGCCCGGACGAGATCCGCTTCGAGATCACCGACACCGGTATCGGCATCCCCGAACACGAGCAGGCCAAGGTCTTCGAGGAGTTCTACCAGGTCCCCGGCGCGTTGCAGGTCGACGCCGGAGGCACCGGCCTCGGCCTGCCCTACGCCCGCAAACTCGCGGAGATCCTCGGCGGCACGCTGACGTTGAGCAGCACGCCGGGCTCCGGCACCCAGGTCGTGCTCGTCCTGCCGGTCGCCCAGGACGAGGACGTTCAGCCCGCCCCGGTCGGCCGGGCGTTGATCGCCCACGGCGACGAGCAGGAGCGTGCCCGGCTGGCCGATGTCGTGGGGGAGCTGGCCGAGGAGGTCGTCGAGGCCGAGGACGGGCGCAGGGCGTTGAACCTCGCCAAGTCGCGGCACCCGGACCTGATCGTGCTGCACGCGAGCACGCCGTTGATGAGCGGCAGCGCGGTGCTCGCGGTGCTGCGCCTCGACCCGGAACTGCGGCACGTGCCGGTCGTGGTCGTGTGCGGCGACGACCCCGGAAGCCTCGCCCGCACCGTCAACGGACTCGGCGCCGCCCTGCTGCACCACTCGCGCGTCTCCACGGAGTCCGTACGTCGCGCGGTGCGCGACGCCCAGTTCGCCGCACGAGGACGGACAACCGATGAGTGAGGTCGCGGAGGCCGCCGTCGCGTCGGTGCTCGTGGTCGACGACCTGGAAGCGAGCCGGTTCATCGCGTCGAGCTGGCTGCGCCGCAGCGGGCACACCGTGACCGAGGCGACCACCGCCGCGCAGGCGCTCGCGATCCTGGCCGAGCGTCCGTTCGACCTCGTGCTGCTCGACGTGAACCTGCCCGACATGAGCGGATTCGACGTCACCGAGCGGATCAAGAGCGACCCCCGCACGAGCTCGATCCCGGTGGTGCTGGTCTCGGCCACCTACATCGAACCCGAGGACAAGATCAACGGGCTGCGGCGGGGCGCCGACGCCTACCTCGCCGAGCCGCTCGACCCCGGCGAGCTGCTCGCGAACGTCGAGGCGGCCGTCCGCTACCACCGGGCCCGAGCCCGCGCCGAGCACCTGGCCGACCGGCTCACCCGCCTGACCGCCGCCACGTTCGCCATCAACGGGGCCACGACGTTCGACGAACTGGTCTCCGCCGCGGCGGCCGGTGCGGCGGACGTGCTCGACGGCGAGGCGACCGCGGTCCTCATCACCCCGGCGGGTTCGGTGCGCGTCGCGGCCTGCGCCGCCCGTCGGTCCGAAGTGGACCTTCGATCGGAGTCCGGCGGACTGGGGAACTGGATCTTCGCTGAGAGCCCCGGGGTCGGCGTCAGGGGCGTCGCGGTGGACGAGCCGGTGTGGCAGCAGAAGCCGGCCTTCGCCGCGGTCGCCCGCTCGAAGTCGGGCAGGCCGCCGATCTGCATCGCCGTCGACCCGACGGCGGCCGTCGCGGAAGACGACCGCAACCTCCTGAGGCAGCTCGCCCAGACGACCGCTCTGGCGGCGGAAGGCCTTCGCGTGTTCGCCGAGGAGCACTCGCTCGCGTTGACGTTGCAGCGCAGCCTGCTGCCGCGAGACCTGCCCAGCCACCCCGGCCTGGCGATGACCGCGCGCTACGTGCCCGCGTCGAGCAACGCCGAGATCGGCGGCGACTTCTACGACGTCATCGAGGTCGACGGTCAGATGCTGATCGCGATCGGCGACGTGTGCGGGCACTCGATCGAGGCGGCCACGATCATGGGCGAGGCGCGGCACGCGTTGCGCGCCTTCGCTTCCGAAGAACACCCACCGGCGGAGATCCTGCGCCGGCTCGACACCATGCTGGAGCGCTTCCACCCCATCAGCGGCCTCACGACCATGTGCCTGCTGCAGGTGGACCTGGACAAGGGCACGATGCTCGTCGCCAACGCGGGCCACGTGCCTCCCCTCGTGACGAACGAGGACGGCTCCCGCTACCTCGACGTGAAAGGCCCGCTGCTGGGCATCGGCCTCGCCCGGCCGGAACCCACCGAGGTCCCGCTGCCCGTCGGGATGACGGTCCTGCTCACCACCGACGGACTCATCGAACGTCCGGGCCTCGACCTGGACGAGGGCATGGAAATGCTCCGAGTCGCCGCGTCCCACGGCGACGACATGGACGAGCTCTCCGACCGGCTGCTCGCCGAACTCGGCACCGGCAAACAGGACGACATCGCGCTGGTGCTCCTGCGACGCCTCTAGACCCGTCCGGCATCGGGGTTCTTCTCGGCCGGCCGGGGACGGTCGCGGTGCCGGCCGGGCTCCTGGAACAGGTTCGTCCAGATCGGTCGGCCGGATTCGGTCCCGGTGCTCCGCGCGCCGGGGTGCTGCGTTTCGGTGTGGCTGAACAGGTCGTTCGTCGTGCACGAGGTCATTGGATGCTTTCCATTGGGGGACAAGGCAGGGGGTTCATCGGTTCCGCAGAGGTGCTCCGGCGTCGTGCAGGTGGCGCAGCACCTGGGCGTACGACCGGATCATGGTGGTCTTGCTGTACGGGATGCCGTGCCGCAGGCAGAAGTCCTCGACGAGGGGCTGTGCGCGGCGCAGGTCGGGGCGCGGCATGTGCGGGTAGAGGTGGTGTTCGATCTGGTGGTTCAGGCCCCCGAGCAGGGTGTCGACCCAGCGGCCGCCGGTGACGTTGCGGGAGGTGAGCACCTGCTTGTGGAGGTGGTCGAGGCGTTGGCCCTCGGCGATGATCGGCATTCCCTTGTGGTTGGGCGCGAACGAGCAGCCCAGGTAGACGCCCATCAGCCCCTGGTGCACGGCGATGAACACGACGGCCTTCAGCGGCGACAGCACCAGGAACACGGCCACCAGGTAGGCGGCCAGCGGCACGATCTGCAGCGCGGCCTCGCGCCACGGGTTGCGCAGTTCGTTGCGGTACAAAGCGATCAGGCCGGAGATCCGCAGCACGGTCGCTTCGGCGAGCAGCAGCGGGAAGAAGAGGAACGCCTGGTGCTGGGTGATCCAGCCGTACAGGCCCCGCTTCCCCTGTGCCTGGGCGCGGCTGAACGCGAGGGCGTGGATCTCGATGTCCGGGTCCTGGCCCTCGTGGTTGGGGTTGGCGTGGTGACGGTTGTGCTTGGCCACCCACCACTGGTAGCTGATCCCGGTGAGGCTGCCGTGCAGGTGCCCGACCACGTCGTTGTTGCGGCGGCTGCGGAAGATCTGGCGGTGTCCGGCGTCGTGGCCGATGAACGCCAGCTGCGTCGAGGCCACGGCCAGGGCCACCGCCAGGAGCACTTGCCACCACGAGTCACCCAGCAGTGCGAACGTCACCGCGATCGCGCCGAGCAGGACGCCGTTGATCGCCATGCGCGCCAGGTAGTAGCCGCGGCGACGGCCCAGCAGGCCGGCGGCTTTCAGCTCCGCCGTCAGCCGGGCGAAGTCGCTGCCGCGTGGTCGGTTCGCTTTCGCGGGAAGCACGTCGTGCGTTGAGGTCATGTACCTGCTCCGGGTCTCGGTGTGTCGGCTTCCGCGTCCTGTCCGGGTTCGTCCGGCGCGGACTCTTCTGGTTCGCTGGTGTGCACGTCGGCGGGTGCCACGTGTTCGTCCGCCTCGCTCAGCAGCGAGCGGATGGCGGAGTTGAGCACGGCCAGCAGCGGCACCGCGAGCAACGCTCCGGCGATGCCCGCGACGAGGAGTCCGCTCGCGATGGCCAGCACGACCGCGAGGGGGTGCAGCTTCACCGCACGCCCCAGCAGGAACGGTTGCAGGACATGGCTTTCCAGCTGGTTCACCGCGATGACGATGATCAGGACTATCGCCGCGGTCACCGGGCCGTTCGCGACGAGTGCGATGAGGACGGCCACTCCGCCCGCCACGACGGCGCCGAAGATCGGGACGAACGCGCCGATGAACACCAGCGCTGCCAACGGAACCGCGAGAGGGACGCCCAGCACGGCCAGTCCGATGCCGATGCCGAGCGCGTCCACCACGGCGACCGCTCCGGTGGCGCGGACGTAGCTGACCAGCGCCGCCAGACTGCGCCTGCCCGCGACGTCCACCCGCCGGCGAGGGCCGTCGGGGACGACGCGGATGAGGAACTGCCAGATCCGCGGGCCGTCGTAGAGGAAGAATGCGAGCGCGAACAGCACCAGCAGCATCTCGACGAGGGTCTCGCCCACCGTCGCGGCGGTGGTGATCGCGCTCGACGTGATGCCGGACTGGTTGTCCTGCAAGGTTTTCACGATTCGGTCCGCGAACTCGCTCAGCTGTGACTCGCTGAGCCGCAACGGGCCGTTGACGAGCCAGCCGGTCACCGCGTCGATGCTGCGGGCCAGTTGTGCGGCCAGGTCCGGCACGCCGTTGACGAAGGTCATCACGACGAACGTGAGCAGCCCGCCGAGCACGACCAGCCCTGCGACCAGGACTACGACGGTGGCGAGGCCGCGGGGAAACCGCTTCGACATGAGAAAACCCACGGCCGGTGCGAGCAAAGCGGCCAGCAGCAAGGCGATCGCGAGCGGCACGACGAGTGACGCCAGCCTGCCGAAGATGACGCCGATCACGTAGATCGAGGCGACAACGACGAGAAAACGCCACCCCAGCGCCGCACTGACGCGCAAGGCGGGAGGAACTGTGTTCCGCGTGGACGACGAGCCCACGCGGTCGTTGCTCACGACGGTTGTACCTCCGGTGTCGATCGCCGACGCCGGGGTCCGGGGTCATCGGTAGGTGAACGGTGCGCACTCGCACGCCCTCGTCTGGAATTCCCCGCCGCCGGCGTCGCAAACCCTGACGGGCTGTGGCGCTGTCGAGGGTTGAGGCGGGTGTCCGGGGGCATCCTGGGGTCGACGTCCCACTTGAAATTCAGGTGGGGGGAAAGGAAATCATGGGCACCGACGACAAGTTCGACGCCAAGGCCGACCAGTTCAAGGGCAAGGTCGAGGAAGGCGTCGGCGAGGCGACCGGTGACAGGTCGCTCGAGAACGAGGGCAAGAAGGACCAGGCCAAGGGCCACCTCAAGGAGTCGACGGAAAAGCTCAAGGACGCCTTCAAGAAGGACTGACCGGCATTCTGTCCACCGCGGCGAGCGTGCCTCCCCCGGCGCACGCTCCCTCGGTGCTCAGCCGAGCACTCCGGTGCTGAGCAAGCCTGCCAGCACCAGTCCTGCGCTCACGACGGCACCGAACACCTCGACCGGCACGAGCCGCGAGCGGGCCCACCGCGCGAACGCCACGTTCACCGACACGTGCGCGGCCGCGGTGGCCAGCACCCACCACGGCCCGGCGGTGAGCAGCGATGTCGCGCCCAGGTGGAACGAGATGGCCACGAGGCCGCGCACCGCGCTGTGCACGGGATGCGTGCTCACGAACCCGCCCTGCGCCTTCAGCTGTTCGGTCGCTTGACGCCCGAGGGGCCAGGTGAACGCCGTCAGTTCGGTGGCTGCGACGAACACGAGCGCTGCCAGCGCCCAGCCGAAGCCGGCCCAGAGCGCGGACGCCGCACCGTTGACGGTGACGAGGACCAGCGCGAGCCGCACCACTTCGTCGGTGGCGCCGGAGACCGTCGCGATGATGGTGTCCCGGCGGCGCACGGCGTGCAGCCTTCCCGCCGACCCCAGCACCGGCAGACGCGCCGCCAGCGCGACCATCCAGCCGAGGGCGCCGAGCAGCACGGTCCCCGCCTGGTCGATGCCGAGCAGCGCGGTGAAAGCCGCCGCGAGGAGCACCAGCACGCCTGCCACCACGGCGGCGCCGGTCCGAACCCTCCCCGTGACCTGGGACGAGCCCGTGTTCTGTCGTTGGTCGTTCAGCGATTCTTCGATGTCCCAACGCTACGCCCTTGCCTCGGTTCCGCGCGAACGTCCACTGTGGATCTTTCCGGTGGCGTGGCCGCTGAGCTTCCGCCTGGGCCGTTCGCGGGTGTAACGTCGAGGCAAGTGCCCTGGACCCGGCGTGTCGTCAGCGACGAGGGAAGGTGCCATGGCACACCAGGACGTCACCACCATGACCGGCCCGTGTCCTGCTCGGACGGGCCGGCCCACCGCCCTTCTTGCCACGACCACCTGGACCGCGGCGTCCGGTGCGATTGTGGTGTCCGTGAGCGGCGAGGTGGACATGTCCACCGCCGCTGTGCTGCGGGAGCGCGTAGTCGTGCAGTTGCCGATCACGAGCCACCTCGTGGTCGACCTCTCCGAGGTGAGCCTCCTGTGCGCGGCCGGGCTCACCGTCCTGCTCGAGGTGCGAGAAGCCGCGCATTCGACCGCGACGAACCTGTGCGTGGTGGCGCGCACCCGGCAGGTGAGGCTGCCCCTGCTGAGAACCGGGTTGTCCGGTGTGCTGGATCTCCACCTCGACGTCGGCGAGGCGCTGTTCTGCCTGTCCGCCGCCCGTTCGGCGTCACCGGCGGGGCCGGGGCTCCCTCGTCAGGCCGGTGACCTCCGGTGAGCGTGCGCGGAGTTGAGTGGTGACGAACTGGTTCAGCACCAGGGTGGTCACCGCTTCGGCGAGCAACACCACAGCGGCGCGTGCCCAGGGTTCGAGTGAGCCACCGGCGCCTGGCGTTCGCGGAGCCGACGAGATGAGGTGCGGACACGGGCCAGTTGTTCCGGATCGACGCGGAGGCGGGCGGTTGCGAGAACGGAGCACCGCGGGGTCCGGGCGGTTTTCCCAGCCTGGCGCCGGAAGGACCGGTCGAGCACACCTCAGGCCTCTCCCCGCTCTGACGCCGCGGGTGCCTGATCGGTGGGGAAGGAGAAAAGGGAGTACGGTCGAGTTCACCGAGAACATCCCGCACCTGAGCGATCGAGCTCCTGTCGTGCTCGGCGAAAGCCTGAACCGGCCGTTCTCCGGCCGGAGACGGGAGTCCCGGCATGACGTCGGCTCCGCACCTGTCCGCAACCCCATCGGCCGGCGAACGGCCTCTGCAGCAGTCGCGACTGCGGCTGCGACCGGAGGCGCCCGTCTCGGGTTACGTCGACGGTGCCTGGTGGCCGCGTTCCCGGGACCTCGCCGCCGAACTGCCGGCGCTGCTCGCGGCGCCGGCAGTTCGGCTGGACGGGATCACGCGGGTGAGTTACGGCCTGGCCGAATGGGAGGCGGCGCCGCGCCGGCTCGTCGCCGACGGCGTCCGCGTTCGCCTGAACGGGTTCTGGACCAGGCCCGCGCACACCCTCGACCTGATCGCAGGAGACCGGCGCCGGCTCACGCTGCTCGTCGTCCCGTCGGACACCGACCCGTTCGCCGCCCACCACATGATGACGAGCGCTGCCCGGCAGGACAACGCCGACACCGTCGAGGACCTCTTCCGCGCGGGTGTCAAGCGTTCCGAAGAGTCCACTGTGGACGCATGGGACACCGAGGGTGGCCGGTTGCCCCAGCAGAAGACGAGAGAAGCCTGATGACCGAATCGAACTACACCTCGGCCTATGGCCGCCGGCTCAAGATGGTGGAGGACGTGTTGACCAACCGCACCGAGCTCGATGGCAAGGCCACACGGGACTTGGCCGTCGACGTGTTGCGCGCGCTCGACCACGTCCCTGAGCGGGTGCGGTGACGGCACGCGACGGCGGCGGGGCGCACACGACGCGGGGCACTCGACTGCTCCGCGTCGGGTGTGCGTTCACCTACCGCGCCGAGGTGCCCACGCCGGCGGTGTTCCTGGTGCGCCCGGACCGGCACGGCGACGTGCGGGTGAGCAGCGAGAACCTGTTCGCTGAACCGGACGCGCCCGTGCAGCACCACTTCGACGTCTACGGCAACTGGCTCGCGCGCCTGGTGCTGCCACCGGGATTGTCCACAGTGAACTACTCCGCGTGGGTGGACGTGCCCGACCGCGTCGAGGACGTCGACGAGGGCGCGCCGGAGGTGTGGCCCGGCGATCTTCCCGATGACGTGCTGCTGTACACGCTGCCAAGCCGCTACTGCGTGTCCGACGTGCTGGGCGACGAGGCCTGGTCGAGGTTCGGCGCGCACCGGCCTGGCTACGGCAGGGTGCGGGCCATCTGCCGGCACGTCCACGAGTCGCTCCGGTTCGGCTACGGCACTTCGACGGCCCTGTCCACCGCGGCCGACGTCAACGAGGCGGGGATCGGGGTTTGCCGCGACTTCACCCACCTGGCGATCTCCTTCTGCCGTGCGCTCAACATCCCCGCCCGGTACGTCTTCGGCTACCTGCCGGATCTGGACGTGCCGCCGGACGGCGCGCCGATGGACTTCGCGGCGTGGATGGAGGTCTGGCTGGGTGACCGCTGGTGGACCTTTGACCCGCGCAACAACACGCCCCGCAAAGGACGTGTCGTGATCGGCCGGGGCCGGGACGCCGCGGACGTCGCGATGGTCACGACGTTCGGCGGCCCCGTGCTGGAGTCCATGGTCGTGCACGCCGAGGAGGACCTCGCCCCGGCGTGGCGGTGAGCTACCGAGCCGCCGTGCGGGCGTCGCCGACCGGCTTCAGCTTGCGCGCCAGGCGTTCTGGCCTCGGCCAGCGCACGGCGGTGGCCCAGCCGAGGATCTCGAACACCCGGATCAGCCGTGCGGAGATGTCGATCTGCCCGCGGCGGACACCGTGGCGTGCGCAGGTGGGGTCAGCGTGGTGGGAGTTGTGCCAGGACTCGCCCATGGACAGGATCGCGAGCGGCCAGAAGTTCGCCGACTTGTCGCGTGCCTCGAACGGCCGGTCGCCGATCATGTGGCAGAGGGAGTTGACCGACCACGTGACGTGGTGCAGCACGGCCACCCGGACGAGGCTCGCCCAGAAGAACGCCGTGAGCGCGCCCCACCAGCTCCAGCTGATCAGCCCGCCCGCCACTGCCGGTGCCAGGAGTGTCACGGCGGTCAGCACGGGGAAGAGGCGGTTGACGCGCTGGACGTCGTGATCGGCGAGCAGGTCGGGGGCGAAGCGGGCGGCGTTGGTGAGCTCGCGGCGGAACATCCACCCCATGTGGGCGTGCCAGAACCCCTTGGCCAGCGCGCCCGCCGAGGTGCCGAACAACCAGGGGGAGTGCGGGTCGCCCTCGCGGTCGGCGAAGGCGTGGTGGCGGCGGTGGTCGGCGACCCAGCCGATCACCGGTCCCTGCATCGCCATGCTGCCGGTCACCGCGAGCCCGATCCGCAGGCCCCGGTTGGCCTTGAAGGCGCCGTGGGTGAAGTAGCGGTGGAAGCCGATCGTCACGCCGAGACAGGTGAGCGTGTAGAAGAAGGCGGCGAGGGCGATGTCGGTCCAGCCGAGGCCCCAGCCCCAGGCGAACGGGACCGCGGCGGCCAGCGCCAGCGCGGGGACCACCGCGAAGAGCTTGACCAGGAACCTCTCGAACGGGGTGTTCTCACCCGCGAGCATCGGCTGTGGTGCTGCCTGCACGCGTGGTGTCGTTGTCGTGTTCACGTCGCGAACCTCCGGAACGGCGATTTCGTCAGTGCCGCCGGGGTCTCGGGCGAACGCTACTGCCTGTCGGCACCGGTTACCCGCCTTGCGGCCGCAGCGAAACGCGAGCGCGACGGAGTCACCGGACCATCGCGGCGAGCAGGTCGCCTATCGGCGCCGTGGCGAGGCCGATGGTGGCGTCGCTCGCGCCGTACGGGATGACCAGCGTGTCGTCGTGCAGCAGGCCGCCGCACGAGTAGACGACGTTGGGCACGTAGCCGTCGCGTTCGGCGGAGCTCGGCGTCAGCAGCGGTTCCGGCAGGCTGGCCAGCACCCGGTGGGGTTCGTCGAGGTCGAGCAGCATCGCTCCCATCGAGTAGAGCCGCATGGGGCCGACGCCGTGGGTCAGCACCAGCCAGCCCTCTGGCGTCTCGATCGGTGAGCCGCAGTTGCCGACCTGGACGAGCTCCCAGTCCCTCGCGGGTCGTGCCACGGGCCGTGCTTCGTCCCAGGTCCTGATGTCGCCCGACGTCGTGACGGCCGTGCTCTCGCCGTCTCCTCGGGACAACGCCACGAACCTGCCGCCGATTCGCCTCGGGAACAGCGCCATGCCCTTGTTGCGCGCGGCCGAGCCGGTCGTCTGGGTGACTCGGAAGGTGCGGAAGTCGTTGGTCTGCAACAGTTGTGGTGCCACGTCGACGCCGTCGTACGCGGTGTAGGTGGCGTAGTAGGTCTGCTCGCCGTCGTCGTCGGTGAAGCGCACGAACCTGGCGTCCTCCATGCCGTGGCGTTCGGAAGGGCCCGACGGCCAGAGCACCCGGCCGCTCACCACCGAGTCGTCCGGGAACTCGGTGGTGTAGTTGCACGCGGCGATCCACCTGATCAGCTCGATGGTCCGGTGCGCGGCTTGCCTGGCGACCAGCTTCGGGTGCAGGCCTGCCAGCAGCTCGTCCAGTTCCGCGCCGGTGAACCGCGAGGGCAGCCACCGGGTCAGCACGGCGGAGACCTCGTCGTCGTGGCCGCGTTCGGCGAGCGTGCCGAGGAAGAGGCTCTTCTCGTAGACCGCCTCCGTCCGCGCACCCGTGCTGATGATGCTCGGTTGCGGGTCCACGGTGAGCGCGGCGCCCGGACCGGCCAGTCCGGTCCGGAAGCCGACCGAGGACACGTGGCCCTCGCCGATGCCGCGGACGCTCAGCACGAACCGGAGCTCACCCGGTGCCGTTCCAGCCTGGTCGGGGTGAGCGACCACGGACGGGTTGCACAGCGCGGCGCCCTCCACGGCGTACTCGTGGGTGAAGTACGCGCCGATCAGCAACCGGCGGGACTCGGAGAGGTCGGCGTCCGCGGCCAGCCGGTGGCTGACGCTCGCGAAGTTGTCCGCGAAGGTCACGCGCACGTCCCGGTGCCGTCCGGCGAACAGGCGGACCGTGCGCTCGAGCGCGGCCAGCACCGTGTCCTCGTCGAGTGCCATCACCCTCCGGATCACGCCCGCGGCCCGCGACTCGTGTTCGGGAACCTCCTCTCCCGGCACGAAGAGCTTGGTGATGACCCGGCGGGGGTCCGGGCGCAGCCGCAGCGGGTCGCGCGTGACGCGGGGGATCATCCGGTGCTCTCCTGGAGCGTGCGCAGGTGTTGCAGCGTCGACAGCAGCGCGAGGGTCGACTCGGCGCCCTGGTTGATGTTGGGGCCGTTCGGGGTCAGCCCGTCGTAGCCACCGCCGGTCCGCACGTCGTGCATCAACGCGCTGCGGTCGTTGTCGCCGTTGAACCACGCGATCGAACAACGGACACCGGCGAGCCACCGGGGGTCGGCGGTGACCCGGTAGGCGCGGGCGCAGGCGTCGGCCATCGCGGCGGCCTCGACGGGTTGCTGGTCGAACGCCGGACGCGGCTCGCCGAGGTACCACCCGGCGGGGGAGACCGGCGAGAGGTGGAAGTCCGTGGACTCCGCGGTCAGCAGCCAGTCCAGCAGCCGCAGGCCGCCGTCGCGGACCTCGTCGCTGCCGAGGAGGTCACCCGCCGCGATCAACGCCTCCGGCAGCACGGCGTTGGCGTAGAACAGCCGGTTCTCCGGCCACGGCCAGTCCGCGCCGGGACGCGGTCCGCCGATGTACGAGGTGATGTCGCCGAGCAGGGCGGCGGCGGAGGTGTGGAGCGGATCGGCGGCAAGCACCTCGGCGGCACCGAGGGCGGCGAACGCCATCGTGCGCACCGAGGGCGGCCGGTGGTGGGCGGCGCGCTCGAAGCACTCCAGCGCGGCCAGCCGGACCGCGGGCACCGGCGAGCGGGCGGCGGCGGTGCCCAGTCCCCACAGCGCGCGCCCCCACCAGTCGCCCAGCCCCGGTTCGTCCCGCCAGCGCCGGTCGGGGCCGAGCCGGTTGTGGAAACGCCCGTCCTCGGCCTGCGCGTAGGCGACGAAGGCGAGGTAGTGCTCGGCCAGGGCGGCCAGTTCGGTGGCCGGTTCCGGTTCGCGGCACAGCACGACCAAGCCGCGCGCTACGTCGTCGAGGCAGTAGCCGTGTTCGATGCGCGGCAGCGGGCCCTCCGCGTGCTCGTAGAGGCCGGTGTCGTCGCTGAGCCGGATCAGGTGGGTGAAGTCGGGGCCGGTCACCTCGTCACGACCCGCGCGTCGAAGAGCTTCTCCGCGATCAGGTTCTCCGCGAGCTCGCGGTAGCGACCCGCCACCGCGGGCCAGCTCAGCACGGCTCCCAGGCTCGCGGAACGGTGGCGCATTCCGGAGGCGAGGCCGGGCTCGGTCAGCACTCGTCGCAGTGCCGCGGCGATGGCGGCCGGATCGCGGTGCGGCACCAGCAGGCCGGCGCCGTCGCCGAGCAGTTCGACCGCGTGCGGGAACACGGTCGCCACCACCGGTTTCCGCGCCGCGAGCGCTTCGACGAGCACCCCGGACGTGACCTGCTCGGACGAGTCGTACGGCAGCAGCACGACGTCGGCTCTGCCGACCAGGTCCGCCAGTGCCCTCGCCCCCAGGTAGGCCGGGTCGAACTCGACCAGGTCCGTGACGCCGGAGGCGGCGGCGCGGCCACGCAGGTGCGTCCGGTACGCCTCACCCTCGTGCGCCAGCACCTTGGGATGGGTCTGGCCCGCCACGAGGTAGCGCGGCCGCAGGTCGCGCAGGGAGGCGAGCGCCTGGATGCCCCACTCCACGCCCTTGCCGCGCCCGAGCAGGCCCCAGGTGAGGATCAGAGGTCCGCGGCCGGGCGTGCCGACCGCGGGCCTGTCGGTGGGAACGGCACCGTGTGGGATAACCACGACCCGGCTCGGCCGTTCGACCGCGTAGCCCGCCAGGAGACGGTTTCTGGCGGCCTCCGACATGGTGACGACGGTGTCGGAGTGTTCGACGACCGCCTCGAGCACCTGGCGTTGCCCGGGAGTGGGCGAGGTGAGCACCGTGTGCAGCACGACGATCACCGGGACCCGCAGCCTGGCGAGGACGCCCAGCGCCTCCGCGCCGTCGCGCCCGGCGTAGATCCCGTACTCGTGCTGGACCACCGCGACGTCACACGTGTTGAGCACGTCGGCCGCGTCCTGCACCGCGCCGGGACGCATGGGGTGCACGGAGGGCAACGCCGCGGTGTCGGGATCGGCGTCGGAAAGAACGCGGACGACACGGCTGCCGCTGCCTGGGGTGACGGCGGTCAGGTGGCGCCGCAGGGACGCGGTGAACGTCGCGAGGCCGCATTGGGTGGGTGGATAGGTGCTCAGGAAGCCAAAGGTGCGAACCATGAAGCGGAAGGGCCTTTCGGATCGAAGGCAGGCGGCACCGGCACCGGCTGGAGGCCGGCGCGAGGCACTGTCCACAGGAGACGACCGGATGCGGCCGTCAGGTGGGTCGGTTCACGCCCTCGTGCGCCACGTCGTGGGGCTGGTGCGGATCGGGCCCGAGATCATCTCGGTTCTCCCGCCTCCGTCCGGGCGGGGATGCTGACACTCCGGGGGTGGCGCCTGGCTCGGTCGCCGACGCGCGAGTTCCCCTCGGAGCTCCCACTCTACGCTCACGGACGCCGCGCGCAGGACGTGCCGGTCCGGCACCGGTGTTGTCGATCAGCGCGTGCCGATGCCGTTGAGCTACAACGGAACCGCACCGAGCGCCGGAACCGTGCGGGCGGGCGGCCTCGGCGGAGACCGGCCGCCCGCACGGGGTGCGTCAGGACTTGACGTCGTGAACGACCGCGCGGCCGTGCTCCGCCGTGGTCCTGGCCGCGTCGGAGGCGGCCTGCCTGACCTCGTCCGCCGCGTCGCGCACGTCGGAGGTCGTGTCGTCCTTCAGGTGCCCCGCGGACTCGGCGAGCGCGTGCTTCGCGGGCTCGATGGCGCCGCTCGCGCGTTCGCCGATCTCCTCCACGACCTCCTGCTCCGCCTGCGAGCGCGGCAGCAGCGAGGCGACCAGCAGGCCGCCGCCGAACGCGATGAGTCCCGCCGCGACGGGATTGCCCCGCGTCTGCCGCATCGCCTGCCGGGGAGCGTCCTGCACCGCGTCCGCGGCACGGCCCGCGTTGTCGGCGACGGCGTCCCCGGCCTGGTGCGCCTGGCTCTGCATCGTCGACTTGGTGCCGGAGGCGGAACCCATGACGCTGTCCCTCATCCTGGCGAGGCCACCGCGGATCTTCTCCGTGCGGCGCTGGGCGATGCGACTGAGGCTCGTCCGGTCGACGAGGCGGTTGGCGTCGTCCACGAGCTCCGCTCTGGTGCCGTCGATCTCGCGCCTTATTTGGTCGGGTGTCGTGCCCATGCCGCGTCCTCCTGGAGAGATTCGACTGTGCGTTCGGGTTTCGGGGCGACTCCGCGGAGCTGGGCGCGGCCGCTGTGGTAGAGCACGAAGGCGGTGACGCCCCAGACGGCGGCGACGATCAGCGCCGCCCATCCCAGGGGCAGCACGGCACCGAGTGCGAAGACCGCGGCGAGGCTCAGCAGCACCGCGGTCATGTACCCGGCGAAGCCCGCGCCGGCGAGCATTCCCGTTGCCTTGCCGGCTTTCTTCGCCTCCTCGCGGAGTTCGGCCTTGGCGAGCTCGAGCTCCTGGCGCATCAACCGGGAGAGGTCCTGGGCGAGCTCTCCGACGAGCTCACCGAGCGACTCGCGCTCGGGTGCGGGAGGAAGACCCGTGTCAGGGCTGGACATTCCGCGCACCTCCGGCGGGCACCGAGTCCTGCGCGTACGGGGCGAACCGCTGCCGATCGCCCTCGGTGCCGATGACGCCGTCGTCCTCGAACGACGAGGCGAGCTCGGGAGCCGGTGCGACGGGAGCAGGGGCGAACTGCGGCACTTCCGGGTCAGGCACAGGTGGCGGTTGGGCGGCCGGACGTCCGCTTGGCGTGCCGGTGGCGCTCTTCACCACGCGTCCGACCAGGAACCCGGCCACAGCGGCGGCGAGCAGGAACGCGCCGGGCTTGCGCCGGGCGAAGTCCTGCGCGGAGTCGAGCAGCCCGCGGGCACCCTGGTCGTCGAGGTAGCGCGCCGCCTGCCTGCTGGTGTCGGCGACCTGGCGGACGGCTCCCGCCGACAGGGCGTCCGGTGCGGCGGTCTCGGCCATCGAGCTCAGCTCGTCGGCGATCCTGTCCAGCTGGCCGGAGACCTTCCGCGCCTGTGTTTCGGCCTCGTCGGCCATTCTGTCCCTGGCGCTGTGCAGGACGTTGCCCGCCTGGGACTTGGCCTCCTGCGCGACGTGCCCGATCTGGTCCTCAGCCGTCGCGCGCACCTCGCCGGCGGCATCCCTTGCTTGGTGCACCACCGCATTGCCTTCGTGGTTCACGACTTCTCCTCAGCGTCTCGACGTGTGCTCGCAGTTCGAGCTACCCCGCAGCACCCCTCACAAACGAGTTGGGTAGGACGGAAGTTATTGCGGTATAAGGGTTTCCTGCTGGCAAACGGGGGTATCGCTCTCACGAGGCAGCCGCGCGGGTGACCGAGTCGGTGAAGTCGTCGGGCAGCCTCGGGACCAGGTAGGATGGGGTCACCGAGGGCATGTCGTGCAGCAGCGGTCGAGCTGGTGCCGCCTTGGGCGCACCAAGCAGCCCGGTATCTCTTCTTCGCACACTCTCATCGGAGCATCCGCATGCCCACGTCCGTTTCCCTGACCGTTGAACTCGAAGGCCGGGCCGACTCCACCGGCGTCTGCAACGTGTGCCCTCACTTGTGGGAAGAGCACGACGCGATCGGCGCGCGTTACTGCACCGCCACCACGGCGTCCGCGCTGACTCGCGGCTGCGTCTGCCCGTGACCGCGACGACGAACGCCCTGACCACCGAGCGGCTGACCCTGCGTCCGTGGAAGGTCAGCGACGCCCCGGCGGCGCTGGAGGTCTACGGGCACGCCGAGGTGACCCGCTGGCTCAGCCCCGAGATGGACAGGGTGCCGGACAAGGCGGCCATGCGGTTGTTGTTGCAGCAGTGGATCGCCGAGTGCGCGCGCCTGCCGGTCCCGGCGGGCCGCTGGGCGATCGAGCGCACCGGTGACGGCCGGCTGATCGGCGGCGCGATCCTGCTGCCGTTGCCGCCGGGCAAGGAGGACCTGGAGATCGGCTGGCAGCTGCGTCCCGACGAGTGGGGGCACGGCTACGCGACCGAGGCGACCCACGCGCTCGCCGCCTGGGCGTTCGATCACGACGCCTACGAGCTTTTCGCCGTCGTCCGCCCGGACAACGCCCGCGCCGCGGCCACCGTGCGCAACAACGGCATGCACTGGGTGGGCGAGACCACGAAATACTTCGGGATCGAGCTGCAGGTGTACCGCCTGCGCAGGGCGGACCTCGACGCCGCCGCGCCCACGTCACTGCGCCCACCCGACCAGCACTGAGTCGGCCGCAGGCCGTCATCGGGTAGCAGAACTCGTTCCCGAGCGGGACGAGCCGGCGGAGCGGGCCTGCGTCCGGGGTCCGGCCGCGGCGGAGTAGGTGCGCACCAGGTCTGCGGCGACGCGGTGCCACGAGTACCGCGCGTGCGCCCGGTCGTGCCCGGCGGCGCTGAGCAGCTCCCGTTGCGTGCTGTCGGCGAGCAGACCGCGCAACGCCTTGGCCACCGCCTCCGGTTTGCCCGGCGGGACCAGCACGCCGGTCAGCCCGTCCACCACGAAGTCGATGAGACCGCCGACCGCGGTGGCGAGAACCGGTGTGCCACAGGCCATCGCTTCCAGCGCCATGCCGCCGGACGACTGCTGCCGCGGTGCGCACACCACCACGTCCGCGGAGCGCAGCAGGACGGGCAATTCGGCGTACGGCACGTGCCCGGCCAGCACGACGCGCTCTCCCACCCCCAGTGAACGAGCCAGCGCGAGCAGCCGCTTCGCCTCGGGATCGCCGTGGACGTCACCCTGCGCGCCGGCGCCTGCGATCACCAGCTCGATTCCGTCCACTGTGGGCAGTACGCGGATGATCTCCTCGAAGCCGTTACCGGGCAACAGCTTTCCGACCGACACGATCTTGCGCGGGCGGTGCCTGCCGGTGGGTGCGCGTCCCGGTGAGAACAGGTCGAGGTCGACACCCCGCGGCACCACCACGAGTTTCGACCGGTCGATCCCCATGCCGAGCACCGCACGTGCCTCCGCCGAGGAGGTCGCGACCACTCGGGCGGCCTCGTGGCCGACCAGTCGCTCGACGGTGAGGCGCTGGGACATCGCCGAGTTCCCGGCGTGCTCGTGCGGCGGCTCCGAGCTCACCTCGTGGAACGTCTGCACCACCGGCACCTGGCCGTCGCGGGCCCCCAGCACGGCGGTGATGCCGGACAGCCAGCCGTGGGCGTGCACGACGTCCGGACGTCGTTCCTGCCAGGCGCGCTTGAGAAAACCGACGAGGTCACCGGCGTGAGCGAGCACCTCGTTCCCGTTCAGCCGCACGGCTGGCCCGGCGGGCACGTGCACCACGTCGTAGCCACCGTCGGCCCGCACCCGTTGCGGCACATGGGGATGATCGCGCCGCGTGAAGACGGCAACGTGGTGACCGAGAGCGGTCAACGCGGTCGCGAGCCCCGCGACGTGGAGGCTCTGGCTTCCGGCGCCGGGTGTGGCGAGCGGGCAGGCGTGCTCGGAGACGAGCGCGATCCTCATCCGCCGGTACGTGACTGGCTCGGTACTGCCGCCCACGGCGTTCTCCCCACGACAAGGTGATGAGACCGCGGGTCCGGGCGGTTGCTGAGTCTGTCAGCGGGACGAGGCTACCCACAACGGTGTCGCCCTACACACGACAGGGCGTCACCCCACACCGACTGAGGCTGGCCTCAGTCGGAGAGATCTTCCGGGCGGAGCTCGCCGTCGACGAGTTCGCGCGCGACTTCGGCCAGACGGCGGCCGCGCTTGCGCGCGTAGCTCCGCAGTGCGTGGAACGCCTGCTCCATCTCCAGGTTCCCGGCGAACGCCAGCACTCCCTTGGCCTGCTCGATGACCACCCTGCTGTTCAACGCCGTCTGCAGTTGCTCGGTGACGACCTCACCACGCCGGATCGCGCGTTCCTGAAGGATTCCGATGGTCGCCGTGTCCGCCAGGGCCCGCACGACGAGCAGGTCCTCGTCGCTGAGCAGGCCCGTTTCGCGGCGGAACAGGTTCAGCGTGCCGATGGTCTCGCGGCGCAATCTCATCGGCACGGCGTGCACGGAGGCGAACCCCTCCTTGACGGCGAGCGGTGCGAACCGGGGCCAGCGCCGGGTCTGTGCCGACAGGTCGCCGACCAGAACCGGCTCACCGGTGCTGACGCAGTCCAGGCAGGGGCCTTCGCTCGCCTGGAGCTGGAACAGTTCCAGCATTCGCGTCTGCGCGGAGGAGTACGCCACCACCCGCAGGCCGCCGTGCTGGTCGGACAGCATCAACCCGGCCGCCGTGGCGTCGAGCAGCTGAACGCAGTGATCGACCAGCCGGTGCAGCAGGTCCACCACGTCGTAGTCGTCGACGAGCGTGTCCGCCAGCTCGACGAACGCCCGGAGCAACCGGGACTCACGCTCTGTCCTGGACAGTGCGCCACCGCTCATCACCAGCTCCTGTCTGTCTTCGTCCGACGGTAGTGCTGCCCGGATCGGGTCGCCATCGAGTACGTGGTCATGTGCCGAGCTCCAGTGGGGAGAGCCTGCGGCGCACGATGTCGTCGGCCACCTCGTCGAGCGGCCTTCCCGTGACGAAGGCGTAACCCCGCAGCCGGGCCAGCGCCTCCTCGGCGGAGATCTGGAAAGCGGCGATGAGCATGCCGGTCGCCTGGTGCACCTGCTCGCGTCGCGGCGAGAGCACACCCCGCAGCCCGCCGAGGTCGTCAGCATCGCCCAGCAGCAGTCCGAGCAGCACCGCCGTCACGAGGTCGACCACCTCCAGCGCGACGGCCAGTTCGTCGGCCGACAACCAGCCGGGGCGAGCGCGGTAGAGGTCGATCGCGCCAATGCCGATGGCACCCGCCTGCAACGGGAACGCGAAGATCGCGCCGATCGGCAACTCTGCGATCGACGCGGCGAACACCGGCCACGCCACGACCGATGCCACGCGCAGGTCGGGCACCAGCACGGGCCTGCGCGTGGCGAACGCCTCGAAGCACGGGCCCTCGCCGAGGCTGAACTGGACGTCCTCGATCCGGGCGGCGATCCCGTCGCTGGCGTACACCGTCTCCCGCTCACGAGGTCCGCTCATGACCGAGATGGAGGCGCCGTCGACCGGCAGGACGTCCACGCACGCTCGAATGACACGCCCCAACGTGTCGAGGTCGTTGTCGTCGTCGCGCAGCGCTGCTATCACCGTTGCCCGCGCGTCGCTCCACGACCGCTGGGGTCCATCAGGTTCGTTCACCTGTGGTCACACCACCGAACATCGCCCGATCGTCCCCGGTCGGCATCAGTTTCCTCCACCACGTCGACTGCTTCCAGTCGCTCCTGGACGTGGCGAGGTCCAAGCCCACGCATCGCGAGATCGCATCAGGTTCAACGCACCTACCGTACTGCGTGCGACTCCCGGCCGCAGATCAGGTTTTCCCGACCGGTTTCGCGGTGCCTCGCCGAGCCGACTCCTCGACCGTGACTCAGCGAAGCCCGTGCACGATGACGATTGTCCCGAGCGGGCCGATGCTCGTCGAGGGGCCAGTGGAGATCGTCACCGACGACGGGGTCACGCACACGAGCGACCGGTTCGTGGTCGCGGTGTGCGCGTGTCGTCGCAGCAAGCGCTATCCGTCATACGACACCAGCCACCGCAGGCGGGTTCGCGAGTGACGTCTCGCCGGCTGTTCAGGACGACGGTTCCGGGTCGGATGCACGCCGCTGAAGACCCGTGACACAGTCCGGTGCGGAGTCCGCGCACGGTGGTGTGCGTGGACTCCGCACCGACGGACGGAGATTCTTCTTCTACGCCAACGGTATCAGCGCACCCGCCGGGCGAGCCCGACACCCAGGCCGATCATGCCGAGGCCGAGCACGAGGTGCAGCCAGTCGTCGGCTCCGTTGAGCGGCACGAAGTTCGCCGCGCTGTCCTTGTCGATCACGAGGCCGTACAGCCACAGCACGAGGTAGATCGCGCCGCCGCCGATGAGGAACGCCCGCGAGCCACTCGCCGTCCGCGCCGCCAGGAAACCCGCGACGCCGAACAACAGGTGCACGAAGTTGTGCAGGACGGAGACTCCGAAGACGCCGAGGAGCATCGCTTCGGAATGGTGCCCCGCGAACGTCATGGTGTCGTAGTTCGTCGTGATGCCGGGGATGAAACCGAGCACGCCCACGAGCGCGAACACAGCTCCCACGCCGAGTGCGGCTTGCTGGAGCGGTGTCCGGGTTCGTACGTCGACCATGGTGGTCACCTCGTTCTGGGTGGGCATTGTCATCGGGCGGCTACCCGTGACTTTTCGAGGCAAACCGAAGGCGTCCGGCCCTGTTTCGCCGTCCCTGTCCGAGGTCAGCTCGCGACGGTGTGCGGGTCGCGTCCGCGCGGGTAGACGTCGTGCTCGCTGATCGTGCCATCCCGGTCGCGGATGATGTGGTCCACCGCGTGCACGATGGCCATCTCACGGCCGTTCGTGCAAGCGTCCTTTTTGGACAAGTGGGTGCTCGAGGCGGAGTCGTTGCCCTCGACCCTGTTCTTCCACCGGCCGTCTTCGAAGTAGGTCTCGATGTCACCACGCATGGCTTGCTCCCGTCAGGTTGTCCGCCGAGTACCCCGTGGGACAGGGACTAGTCCTGGTCGAGGCGGACGCTCAGCGCGAGCAGCGCCGTGTCGTCGTCGACGCCGTCGCCGAAGCTGGCGAGCAGGCGGGACACGGCGGCCACGGTCTCGGTGGCGCTGGTGGTGTCGAGGGTGTCGGCGAAGTCGCGCAGGTCTTCCTCTTCGTAGCGGACACGGCCTCGCACACGGGCCTCGGTGAGTCCGTCGGTGTAGAGCAGCAGCGTGTCGCCGGGCCCCAGGCGCACCTGGCGCTCGACGAACCGGGCATCGGGCAGCGCGCCGATCAGCTGACCGCCGCGCGTCGAGATCAGCTCGGCCGGTCCGTGACGGAGGACCAGCAGCGCGGGTGGGTGGCCGCCGCTGGCGAGGGTGATCATCGCGCCACCGCAGACCGGTTCGAGCAGGCCGTGGACGGCGGTGCAGAAACGGGGTGTGGAGGTGATTTCCTCCTCCAGCAGCGCGGTGTTGAGGCGTTCGAGCACGGCGACGGGGCTGGGGTCGAACACGGCGGCGGCGCGCAGCGTGTAACGCGTCAGCGAGGTGACCACGGCGGCTTCGGCGCCTTTGCCGGACACGTCGCCGAGGAAGAACGCCCACCTGCCGTCAGCGAGGGGGAAGAGGTCGTAGAAGTCTCCGCCGACCTCGTCGGCCGAGGCTGGGTGGTAGTAGGCGGCGACGTCCATGCCCGGCACGTCCGGCAGCAGGGTGCGCTGCAACGTCGACGCCAGCAGCTGCACCCGGTCGCGTTCCCGCTCCGCCTCCTGCCGGGCGCGCAGGAGCTCTTGCTCGTAGGCACGGCGGTCGCGGGCGTCGAACACGGTGGTGCGGATCAGCCGGGCGGTGCCGTCGGCGCCGGTCTTCACGGCCGAACTCACCAGCACGGGCAGCCGGGTGCCGTCGGCGCGCCGCAGTTCCAGTGCGATGCCGCCGACCTCTCCGTGCATGCGCAGCAACGGTTCGAAGTGCGTCTCGTGGTAGATCCGGCCCCCGATGGTGAGCAGGTCGGAGAACCGGCGCCGCCCCACCAGTTCGTCGCGGTCCGCGCCGAGCCAGCCCAGCAGCGTCGCGTTGATCTTGACGATCGTGCCGTCCATGAACGTGGACAGGTAGCCGCACGGCGCGTGCTCGTACAGGTCCTCGGCGCTGTCCTCCAGCAACGCCGAGACCTGGTCGCCGGAGTCCTGAGGGTGCGCACCAGGCTGTCGACTCACCTGGCGATCGCGAACTCGGCGATCGCCGCGAGGTCCGCTCGGTTGTCGGACAGGAACGTCGTGCGGGCGAACACCCGCGCGATGGCCGGGTCGGTGCGGCAGAACGAGGCCTCCAGCTCGCCCGCGACCTCGGGACGATCCGGGTTGCCGGCGATGACCGGCGCCATCGCCGCGGACCAGCTGAGGTAGGTCGACTCCAGGGACTCGAGCAGCTCGTCGATGTCGGCGCGGGTGTGGCCGCCGCGGTAGTCGCCGTCGTCGACGTAGCAGGGCGACGGCGTCAGCAGCACGAGCCCGGCGAAGCGGGCCGGTTCGCGGTTGGCGGCGAGCACGGCGATCATCGCGCTGACCGAGTGCCCGACCAGCACGGTGTCCCGCAGGTCGAGCTCGGCGCAGATGTCCAGGACGTCCTCGGCGTACCCGGCGAGGGAGGAGTACCGCGCCGGTGACCACGCCGCCGGGTCCGACCCGCCCGCGCCGACGTGGTCGAAGAACACAAGCCGGAACCGCTCGGCCAGGTCCGGCACCACCAGCCTCCACAGGTTCTGGTCGCAGCCGAACTCGGTCGCGAGCAGCACCGTCGGGCCGTCCTCGCGACCGGTGACGGTCACGTTGTTCCTCCGGTGCGCGTCCATCACCGCATCCTGCCACCTGGACGGGGGACCGGCGTCCGGCGCCGGACCTCGTCTACGCGGTCCGCTCACCGGTCGCGACGGGACGGAAGCTCAGCAGCGCCAGCATCTCGGGCAGGTCGAAGTGCCGGGCGATGTCGAGCGCGGACCTCGGCCCCAGTGCGGGATCCGCGCCCGCGTCGAGCAGCAGACCGGCGGTGAGCTCGGAACGGCGGAAGACCGCTGCTCCGAGCGCCGTCTGGCCCCGGTCGTCGACGCGCCCGGTGTCCGCGCCCCGCTCCAGCAACGCCCGGACGGTGTCCGGGTGGTCGTGGTAGGCGGCGAGGATCAGCAGGGAGTCGCCGGCGCTGTTGGTGAGGTTCACCGGTAACCCCGCGTCGATCGCCTCCGCCAGCCGGGCTGTCTCGCCTGCCCGCGCCAGGTCGAACATCGAGTGGAGGAACGTGAGCTCCTCGTCGGTGAGAGCGTCGGTCACGACCGGACTCCTCAGGCGATCGTGGCGGGGAAGCGTTCCCACACCCGGTGTGCTTCGAGGAGCACGGTCACCGCCTTGAGCACGTCCGCCGGATCGTCGTCGAGCACGATGCCCGGCTCGGTGGCGTACCCGGCGGCCTCGACGGCGAGACGGCCGGAGCCCCACGCGCCGATCGCCTTGGCGTGGCGGTAGCACTCCTGGACCATGCGGATGACGCGCGGGTCGATCGCGCCCACCGGTTCGACGGGGCCTCCCGGCGTGTCCGCACCGGAGGGCGGGCTGCCCGCGAGCAGCAGGACGTCGAACTCGACCGACCGCGCGGTGAGCAGGGTGCGCTGGGCGACCAGACCGCTGTCGGTGTCGAGCGGACCGCCGGTCGGGGCGATCAGCAGCGGCACCATCCCGCCGGCCAGCACGGTCTCGCGAACCGTCCGCACGCCGTCGAGATCGGCCGGGTCGACCACGATCCCGATGACGCGCCCGTCAGTCGGCCACGTACGCCCGATCTGCGACAGGACAGGACTCGGCTCGACCTTCTTAGGGCGCACGGTGGCGGCCGGGGCCGGCAGTCCGAGACCCCTGGCCACCTCGGCGCACAGCGTCGGGTCGACGTTGGCCAGCACGAGCAGCTCGCGTTCCTTGATGGTCTGCTCGTAGCACTTGCCGAGCTCGAAGGTGAAGGCGCGCACGACGTGTTCCTGCTCGACCGGGGAGAGGCTCAGCCAGAACATCCTCGGCTGCGTGTAGTGGTCGGCGAACGACGTGGGTGACTCCCGGACCTTCGCCGACTTGGGCAACGGCTGCGCCACCTCGGCGAACGGCCGTTCCTCCGCACCCGCCTCGAACGGGTTGCCGCCGTCGAGGGTGTTCGGGTGGTAGGGCGCGGCGCCGGCGTGCACCGCGTGCTGGTGGAAGCCGTCCCTCAGCATGTCGTTGACCGGCACGTGCGGGCGGTTGATCGGGATCTGGTTGAAGTTCGGCCCGGCCAGCCTCGACAGCTGAGTGTCCAAATAGGAGAACAACCGCGACTGCAGCAGCGGGTCGTCGGTCACGTCGATGCCCGGCACCAGGTTGCCGAGGTGGAACGCGACCTGTTCGGTCTCCGCGAAGTAGTTGGTGGTGTTGCGGTTCAGCGTGAGAACGCCGACCGGCTGCACGGGCGCGAGCTCCTCCGGCACGATCTTGGTCGGGTCGAGCAGGTCGATGTTCTCGAACGTCTGCCTGGGCGTGTCGGGCATGATCTGCAGCCCGAGCTCCCACTGCGGGTACGCGCCGGACTCGATGGCGTCGGCGAGGTCGCGGCGGTGGAAGTCGGGGTCGAAGCCGCTGAGCATCTGCGCTTCCTCCCAGACCAGGGAGTGCACGCCGAGCTTGGGCTTCCAGTGGAACTTCACGAGCGCCGTCTCGCCGTCGGCGTTGACGAGGCGGAACGTGTGGACGCCGAAGCCCTCCATCGTGCGGTAGGAGCGGGGGATCCCGCGGTCGGACATGTTCCACAGGACGTGGTGGGTGGCTTCGGTGTGCGTCGACACGAAGTCCCAGAACGTGTCGTGCGCGCTCTGTGCCTGCGGGATCTCGCGGTCCGGGTGCGGCTTGGCGGCGTGGATGACGTCCGGGAACTTGATGCCGTCCTGGATGAAGAACACCGGGATGTTGTTGCCGACCAGGTCGAAGTTGCCTTCGTCGGTGTAGAACTTCGTCGAGAACCCCCGCGTGTCGCGGACGGTGTCCGCTGATCCGCGCGAACCCAGCACTGTGGAGAACCGCACGAACACAGGCGTCTCGACACCGTTGGCCAGGAAACGGGACTTGCAGACGTTCGTGGCCGTGCCGTAGCCCACGAACACGCCGTGTGCCCCGTAGCCACGGGCGTGCACGACACGTTCCGGAATGCGCTCGTGGTCGAAGTGCGTGATCTTTTCGCGCAGGTGGTGGTCCTGCAACAGCGTCGGGCCGCGCGGGCCGGCCTTGAGCGAGTGGTCGGTGTCGTGCAGCCGCACGCCCGCCGACGTCGTGAGGAAATCGCCCTGCTGCCCGTTGGCGGTCTTCGGGGCGCCGGTGGGCGCACCCGTCGGGGACACCGTCTCGGGACTGTTCTGGTCCGCCTTCGGCGGCAACGGCCCGCGCGGGGCGGTCGGCTCGTCGAGCGATGGCGGTGCACTGGCGGGGGCGCCGGGGATCGGCGGGTTCGCCAGTTCGACGACCTTTTCCACCGCCTTCTCCAGCGCTGCTTTCACGAGCTTGCCTGGCTTGTGCGCAGCCACTGCTTCCTCCTCGGTGCGGGAACGTCATCCAGGCGGTACCCGTGGTTTCCCCGTTCATGCGCCGTTGCGCTGATCGGCTCAGGAGTAGACGAGGTTCTGCAAAGTCCTCATCGACTGGCCGTACAGCGCGCCACCCACTCCCGCTCTGGCCAGTGCGGCACGGGCGGCGTTGGCTCCCGGCCCGCCGTGCACGGCTCCACCCGGATGGGCCGACGCCCCCGCGAGGTAGAGCCGGTCGACCGGGGTGTCGGCGCGCCCCGCTCCCGGCAGCGGGCGGAACACCAGCTGCTGGTGGATCGCGGACGTACCGCCGTTGATCGCGCCGCCGACGAGGTTGGCGTTGTGGCTCTCCAGGTCGTGCGGGCCGGACACGTGCCGTCCTCGGACCGTGGCGGTGAAGCCGGGTGCGTGCCGTTCGACGACCTGCTCGATCCGGTCGGCGTGGCGGCGGACCGCGTCGAGGTCCCAGCGCTGCCCGCGCGGCACGTGGGTGTAGGCCCAGGCGGCCTCGGTGCCCTCGGGGGAGCGGGTCGGATCGGTCGTGGTCATCTGGCCCAGCAGGAGGAACGGCTGCTCGGGCACGCGGCCGGCGGCGAGCGCCGACCCGAAGTCGGTGAGGCCGCCGAGGTCCGAGGCGAGGTGCACCGTGCCGGCCGCGCCCGCCGCCGGGTTGGTCCACGGGACAGGTCCTGACAGCGTCCAGTCGACCTTGACGGTGCCATCGTCCCAGTGAAAGTTCCGCAGGTCGTCGAGCAGCCGCGTGGGCAGGTGCTCGGCGTCCACCATCCGTCCGTACAGGGTGGGAGCGGGCACGGTGGCCAGCACCGCGTGCCGTGCCCGAACCCGGTCGCCGGCACCGTCCTCGACGCCGACGGCCCTGCCTCGGGCGACGAGCACCTTCGTCACCTCACGCCCGCACTCGACCCTGCCTCCACGTGCGGTCAGCCTGCGCACCAGTGCCGCCGTCAACGCGCTCGCCCCGCCCTCGGGCGCGGGGAAACCGACGTCCTGCGCGAGCATGCAGAGCAACCAGCCGAACACGGCGCTGCCGGCCTGGCCCGGGCCCAGGTCGGAGTGCAGGGCGTTGCCCGTGAACAGGAGCCGGGCGCCGTCGCCGGTGAAGCGTTCCTCGGCGAGGGTCCTGGCCGGCATGGTGAGCATCCTGGCCATCCGCAACGCCTCGGCGACGCCGAGCGTCCGTGCGAGCCGCACCCCTGGGCGCACGGGCGGGAACGGCGTGAACAACGAGTCGAGCAGATCCCCGCGGATGCGGCGCCACAGCGCGAACTCGGCCTGCCAAGCGTCCCCGTCGGCCTGTGCGAACGACGTCAGCGACGCGATGGTCTCGTCGAGGCTCCGCGACAGGACGGCGCAGCGGTCGTCGGGCAGGACATGTGCGACGACGGCGGGCGCGTGCACCCAGCGCAGCCCGTACCGGTCGAGGTCCAGGCCCCTCAGGATAGGGGACGCCGCCCCCAGCGGGTAGAAGGAGCTGAACAGGTCGCTGTGGAAGCCGGGCTCGATCAGCTCGGCGGTGCGGACGGCGCCACCGGGCTCGTCCGCGGCCTCCAGGACGAGCACGTCCCAGCCCGCATCGGCGAGCAGGTTCGCCGCCACCAGCCCGTTGGGGCCGGCGCCGACCACCACCGCGTCGACGGTGGCCGTCACTGAACCACGGTCTCGTCGGCGCTGAGGACCGCGGTGGCGCGGCCGAGGGCGAGGTCGCCCAGCCGGGCGAGCGACTCCGTGTTGCGCGACCGGAACAGCGCGCCCTGGACCACCTCGGGGAGCCGCTTGGCCGGGCCGCCCGTGATCTCCTCCTCCATGATCACTTCCGCGCCGGTGCCGTTGTGCAACGGCATGATGCTGATGCGGACCCGCGCGGTGCCCAGCACCCACAGATGCGCCTCCAGCTCGAGGTACCTGCCGGGCTTGACGGCCAGGACCGAGGTGGTGTCCTCGATCTGCGCGGGCCACGCGCCCGCGCTGTGGTGGATGCGGGTGCCAACGGCAGGCCAGCCGGCGTCGACGTCGCGGATGTGCGAGTTGCCGACGACCCAGCCCGCGTAAGACCAGCCGTCGGCCAGCACGGCGAAGACGTTGTCCGTGCTCGTGCCCACGACACGACGTGTCTCGATCATGACCGGTCCTCTCCTGCCCGACCCCCGGACGGAGGTGCGGTGTCCACTCTGTTCCCGGATTCGTCGCGCTTATGCGGCACGGGCGGGTGGACCCCTGTGTCGTGAGACGTGTTTGAGGTCGCTCATCCGGGCTACTCGCTTCGAGGAGCCGCCCGGACCCCGCGACCCCGTCGACCGGCCACGTGGAACGCGCTCAGCTCCGGAAGGTATCCATCCATGACTCGTACGGCCCCCTCTTCGGTCCGTCGCGACCAGTCGCTGCCTCCGCCCGTCGCGCGTGCCGCGGGGTGGACGGACACCGATCTCCGTGCCGTGGACACGATCCGGGTGCTCGCCGCAGATGCCGTCCAGAACGCCGGCAACGGGCACCCCGGGACCGCGATGAGCCTGGCACCGCTCGCGTACCTGCTGTTCCAGCGGGTGATGCGGCACGACCCCGCCGACGACCAGTGGCTCGGCCGCGACCGGTTCGTGCTGTCGTGCGGCCACACGAGCCTGACGCTGTACATACAGCTCTACCTGAGCGGTTACGGGCTGGAGCTGGCCGATCTGGCCGCGCTGCGCACGTGGGACTCGGCGACCCCCGGCCACCCGGAGCACCGGCACACCCGTGGCGTGGAGATCACCACCGGCCCGCTCGGACAGGGTTTCGCCAGCGCCGTGGGCATGGCGCTCGCAGCGCGGCGCGAACGCGGTCTGCTCGACCCGGACGCCGACGCGGGCCGGAGCCCGTTCGACCACCACGTGTACGTCCTCGCCTCCGACGGCGACCTGATGGAGGGCGTCACGGCCGAGGCCGCCTCTCTCGCGGGGCATCAGGAGCTCGGGAACCTGGTGGCGTTCTACGACGCCAACCACATCTCCATCGAGGACGACACGGAAATCTCCTTCAGCGAGGACGTGGCGGCGCGCTACGCCGCTTACGGCTGGCACGTGCAGTGCGTCGACTGGACGAGCACCGGCCGGTATGTCGAGGACGTGGACGCCGTGCTCACCGCCGTCGAATCGGCCAAGGCCGACACCGGCCGTCCGTCGCTGATCGTCCTGCGCACCGTCATCGGCTGGCCCGCGCCGAAGCTGCGCAACACCGGGACCGCGCACGGGTCCGCCCTCGGCGACGAGGAGGTCGCGGCCGTCAAGACGTTGCTCGGATTCGACCCGCACGAGAGCTTCGCCGTGGAGGACGAGGTGCTGGCGCACGCCAGGCAGGTCGCGTGGCGCGGTCGTGCCGCCCACGAACGCTGGGAGACGGAGTATTCGCGCTGGCGTGCCGAAAACCCGGAACGCGCCGAATTGCTCGACCGGTTGAGGGAGCAGCGGTTCCCCGAGGGCTGGACCGACGTGCTGCCCGTGTTTCCCGCTGACACCAAGGGGATGGCGACCCGCAAGGCCTCCGGTGAGGTCCTCACCGCACTGGCGCCCGTGCTGCCGGAGCTGTGGGGTGGCTCGGCGGATCTGGCCGGCAGCAACAACACCACGATGGACGGCGAACCGTCGTTCGTCCCGGCGGGCAAGCAGACCGCGAAGTGGCAGGGCGGTCCCTACGGACGCACGCTGCACTTCGGCATCCGCGAGCACGCCATGGCCGCCGCGCTCAACGGGATCGCGTTGCAGAGCCTGACCCGGCCATACGGCGGCACCTTCCTGGTCTTCAGCGACTACCAGCGCCCCGCGATCCGGCTGGCCGCTCTGATGGGGCTGCCGGTCACCTACGTCTGGACGCACGACTCGATCGGGCTGGGGGAGGACGGGCCCACTCACCAGCCGATCGAGCACCTCGCCGCGTTGCGTGCCGTTCCGGGCCTGGACGTCGTCCGTCCCGCCGACGCGAACGAGACCGTCGTCTGCTGGCGGCGGATCCTGGAGAACCAGCACCGCCCCGCCGGGCTCGCGCTGACCCGGCAGGACGTTCCGGTGCTCGACCGCGGTCCCGGTGGCGTCGCCTCCGCCGAGGGCGCCGCACGGGGCGGTTACGTCCTCGCGGACTCCGGCGAGCCCGACGTGATCCTGATCGCGACCGGCTCCGAGGTCCACATCGCCCTGGACGCCCGCCGGCTTCTCGCCGAGGACGACGGCATCACGGCCCGCGTGGTCTCGATGCCTTGCCTGGAGTGGTTCGCGGCCCAGGAACAGTCCTATCAGGACGAAGTGCTGCCGCCGGGCGTGCGCGCCCGCGTGAGCGTCGAGGCCGCTGTCGCGCAGGGCTGGCGCGACCTGATCGGTGACGCCGGCCGGACTGTCTCGCTGGCGCACTTCGGCGCGTCCGCCGACCACCGGCGGCTCTACCACGAGTTCGGCGTCACGGCCACGGCCGTGGCCGAGGCCGCGCACGACAGCCTGCACGACGCCGCCGGCCAGGTCCGTCCGGGAGGGGTGCGGCAGACGGTCGCGCCGACCACGGGCGGCACCGGTGACCGTCCTGCCTGACCGCGAGAAACACGGAGGCTTCATGTCCACCGGTCACGACCACCCGCTCGCCGCTCTCGCCGATGCCGGAGTGTCGATCTGGCTCGACGACCTGTCCCGCGAACTGCTCTCCGGGGGTCGCATCGAGGCGTTGATCGCCGGCCGCGGTGTCGTCGGCATCACGACCAACCCGACGATCTTCGCCTCGGCCCTGTCCCGAGGTGAGAGCTACACACCGCAGCTCAGACGGCTCGCGGAGGAGCGCACGAGCGTCGACGACACCGTCTTCACCATCACCACCGACGACGTCCGAGCCGCGTGCCGCGTGCTGCGCCCGGTGTACGACCGCACGGACGGGGTCGACGGCAGGGTCTCGCTCGAGGTCGACCCAGGCCTCGCCCACGACACCGAGGCGACGATCGAGCGGGCCCGCCTGCTGTGGTCGGCGGTGGACGAGCCGAACCTGCTCATCAAGATCCCGGCCACCGCCGAGGGTCTCGCCGCGATCACCGCCGTCATCGCCGAGGGCATCAGCGTCAACGTGACCCTGATCTTCTCGCTCGAGCGCTACCGCGACGTCGTCGACGCCTACCACACCGGCCTGGAGACGGCGGCCTTCAACGGGTACGACCTGTCGGTCGTCCACTCGGTCGCCTCCTTCTTCGTGTCCCGTGTGGACGGTGAGATCGACGCGCGGCTCGACGCGATCGGCACCGACCGCGCCAGGGCTGTCAAGGGAAAGGCGGCCGTCGCCAACGCACTCCTGGCCCACGAGATCCACGCGGAGAGCCTGGCGACCGAACGCTGGCAGCGCCTGGCCAGGTCCGGCGCACGACCGCAACGGCCCCTGTGGGCCTCCACCGGCGTGAAGGACCCCGCCTACCCGGACACGAAGTACGTGTCCGAACTCGCCATCCCCGGCACGGTCAACACGATGCCCGGCGCCACGCTCGAAGCCTTCGCCGACCACGGCACCGTGCCCGTGCTCGCGCTGGAGGAGATCTACGGACCGGCCCACGACGTGCTGAGCGAGATCGCCGCGCTCGGCATCGACTACCGCGAAGTGACCGATGAGCTGGAACGCCAGGGAGTGCGCAAGTTCGCCGACAGCTGGCACGAGCTCGCGGACACCGTGCGCGGCCAGCTCGACCACGCCCTGACCGAGGAGACGTCATCAAAGCGCTGACATGGCAAGGCAACGAGAAGGTCGAAGTCGTCGAGGTGCCCGACCCGCGCATCGAGACGCCGACCGACGCGGTCATCAAGGTCACCTCGACCGCCATCTGCGGCTCCGACCTGCACCTCTACGGCGTGCTCGGTCCCTACCTGAAACCTGGCGACGTGCTCGGTCACGAGGCCATGGGCGTCGTCGAGGAGGTGGGCGCGGAAGCGAGCGGTCACCTGAAGGTCGGCGACCGGGTCGTGGTGCCGTTCAACATCTCTTGCGGTCACTGCTGGATGTGCGAGCGCGACCTGTTCGCGCAGTGCGAGACGACGCAGGTCCGCGGTGAGGGCAAGGGCGCGAGCCTGTTCGGCTACACCTCGCTCTACGGCGCGGTGCCCGGTGGCCAGGCCGAGTACCTCCGCGTGCCGCAGGCGCAGTTCGGGCCGATCGTGGTGCCGGACGGCACACCGGACGACCAGTTCCTCTTCCTGTCGGACATCCTGCCGACCGCGTGGCAGGCCGTGCGCTACGCCGACGTGCCGCCCGGCGGCACCGTCGCCGTGCTCGGGCTCGGCCCGGTCGGGCAGTTCGCCGTCCGCATCGCGAAGCAGCTCGGCGCCGGCCGCGTCATCGGCGTGGACCGGGTGCCCGAACGCCTCGCGCTGGCCGAGAAGCACGGCGCGGAGCCGGTGAACTTCGACGACTTCGACGGAGCCGAGGGCCTGGCGACCGCGTTGATCGACATGGTCGACGACCGCGGTCCGGACGCCACCATCGACGCCGTCGGCATGGAAGCCCACGGCGGCGGGTTCGTCGCCACCGCGCAGAAGGCCACCGGACTGCTTCCCGACCGCCTGGCGCAGATGGTCACCGACAAGCTGGCCGTCGACCGGCTGGACGCGCTGCACGCCGCTCTGAAGGGCGTGCGTCGCGGCGGCACGGTGTCGGTGTCCGGCGTGTACGGCGGTGAGATGGACGCGATGCCGTTGATGGAGATGTTCGACCGCGGCATCCAACTGCGGATGGGGCAGGCCCACGTGCGGCGTTGGACCGATGACATCCTGCCGCTGGTGCTCGACCCCGCAGACCCGCTGGGCACGCTCGACCTGACCACGCACCGCCTTCCGCTGACCGAGGCCGCGCGGGGCTACGAGATGTTCCGCGCCAAGAGCGACGGCTGCGTCAAGGTCGTGCTCAGCCCGTGACGGGGCGCGTCGTGCTCGTCGTCGGGGCCAGCAGCGGGATCGGCCTCGCCACCGCAGTGGCGTTCGCTTCGCGCGCGGACGACGTGGTGCTGGTCTCCCGCAGCGGTGAGGCTCTCGACGCGGCGGAGAAGGCCTGCCGGGCGGTGGGAACCGCGGCGGTGGACGTGATCGCCGTCGACATCGGTGATCCCGGTGGCGCCGGCCGGATCGTCGCGCACGTGCTGGAACGGCACGGCCGCATCGATGTCGTCGTGCACAGCGCGACGACGATGGCCTACGGCACGGTCGAGGAGTTGCCCGCGGAGGTGTTCACCTCGGTCGTCGACACGGCGATCCACGGCACGCTCCACCTGGCTCAGGCCGTCCTGCCGGTGCTGCGGCGCCAGCACCGCGGTGTGTTCGTCGGCGTGAACTCGTTGCTCGGCTCGGTCACCGTACCGAGGATGGGCGCGTACACGGCTGCCAAGTGGGGCCAGCGCGCGTTGCTGCGGACCCTGCAACAGGAAAACCGCGACGAACCTGGAGTGCACGTGTGCGTCGTGAGCCCCGGCAGCGTCAACACGCCGGTGTACTACCAGGCCGCCAACTACACGGGCCGTGCCATGCGGCCGCCGGTTCCGGTCCTGAGCCCGCGCCGGGTCGCCCTGACGATCCTCCACCTGGCCGACCGCCCGCGCCGGCACGTCTCGGTGCCGGTGGGCCCGGGCAACCCGGTGATCGTCGCGGCGTTCCGATGCGTGCCGAGGCTCTATGACAGGCTCGTCGGCCCGCTGTTCCGCCTGGCGGGACTGACGAGGACGCCGGTCGAGCCCACGTCCGGCAACGTGTTCGAGCCGTGCGCGGCCCTGGAGAGAACGCACGGACGGTGGCCCGTCAAGCGCTGACCAGCAGCACTACGTCCAGCAGTGCGATCACAACGGTGAGCCGGAACGCGATCGCGCTGTGCGGTGCGCGGACCGCGGCCGTCGTCGTGGCGGCGGCCAGCACGACTCCAGTCGTCACAACAGAAGCCGAGTAGAGGACGGCCGCTCCGGCGGGGGCGAGTCCTGACACGACGGACGCCGTGGCGAGGGCCGCGGCCATGGCGATCACGCCAGTGCGGGGGCCGAGCCGGTGGGGGAGACCGCGCACACTCGTCGCGGCGTCCGCGCGCAGATCCCGGAGAACGTTGGCGAAATGCGCGCCGAACCCGAGCAACGCGCTGACCACCGGCACCCACCACGGCTCGCTCGGCGCGGCCACGTACACGCCGACGGTCAGCGCGCCGAACGCGAACAGGTAGGCGGCGCCGGAGAAGGCGGCGGCCTTGAGACCGAGGTTGTACGCCCACCCGCCCGCGACGCTCAGCAGCAGCACCACGCCGGCGAACCACCCGAGCAGCAACGAGAACACGGTCGCCGCCGCTGCCGCGGGCGGTGGGACCGTCGCCGTTGGGACGAGAATGCTGACGTGTCACGCTCAATGAGCTGAACGGTGTGCTCCTGGACGTATTCTGAGGTCGCAAGCAGCATGAGGACTGGTCAGAGGGTGTCGCCGCTGTCCACTGGTTTCAACACCGTGGTTGCGCGCCGTAGTGTTGACGTCGCCCACGGTCATCGAGGTGGATGGCCCGCACCACTACGGCCTCACGCGCAAGGCCGACGACGCTGACCGCGATCGTCACTGGGACCGGTGCGGGGTCCACACCGTCCGGATCGGCGCACACCACACCGCAGACCCCGCCTCGCTCAAGGACCTGCTGAAGGAGGAGCTGGGACGGCGGTTGTTCCAGGTGAACTGAGGCTGGACAGGCTACACGGCCACGAAGGTGGTCAACGCCGGCCGGGGTGCCGCATCAGGCGCGCCAGGTCGTCCTCGGGATGATGTGGTCGCGCCAGATCGGCAGTTCCCGGAGCGACGTCCAGTCTCCGTTCACCTGGCTTTCGTCGCCGAGCTGGACGAACCCGCGGAACCGCAAGGGGCAGGCGGCGGGTGGCCTTGGACAGGGTGAACATGCTCGTCCGCAGCCTGTCCTGGTCGATGAGCCGCACCTCGTCTTGCTGATCGTGGCTTTGGATGTCCGGTGGCAGGATGCAGATCGTCATCGCGGGTTCCCCGAAGTTGAACTCAAGACCGGCCTGAAGTACCTGCAACGTGCCGCGGTCGCGAACCTCGACGCCGAAGTAGACGATTGAGGGTGCGCTCTCGAACGAGACCCGCCGGTACACGTCCAGTGGCATCAACCAAGCTGGGTTCTTCGGAACGCTGATCTCCCTCGGGACCGTCGTGCTGCTCATCTCCCTCTCGTCGTCACGTACATCGTGCGCGTGGCGGTCACCGTCATCCTGCTCGCAGGCGCGCCGTTGTTCCTCGTATGTCACGGCCTGGACCTGAGCGGCGGAATCGCTCGTTGGTGGTGGCGCGCGTTCGCGGGAGTGCTCGGGATCCGGGTCGGCCAGTCGCTCGCCCTGATTGCCGCGTTGCGGGTGTTCTTCGCGGAGGGCGGCTTCACCATCTTCGGGCCGACCCCGACGCCGCCGGTCTTCCACGGACCCGCGACGCGGTTCGGGACCGTACCCATGCCGTAACGTCGAGATTGATGAAATCGGCTGATTGGCGAGGTTGATGTTCTGCCGGGACTGCCACTCTGAGATTTGCTGGCCTGGTGCCGTGCGACGCTGAAGGGTGCAACGGACTTGCGTTTCCGCTGATCAGCGTGACTCCGATGGCAGCGGAATCCACCCCGTCTTCACCGTGAGCGAGTCGAGCACGTCCGGCAGCGGCGTTACGCCCAGGCCCGGTCCGGTCGGCACGGTCAGGTGGCCGTCCGCCAGCACGAACGGCTCGGTGACGTCCAGCTGGTAGTAGCGGTCGGACGCCGAGGTGTCGCCGGGCAGCGTGCAGCCGGGCAAGGCGGCCAGAGCTACGTTCGCCGCGCGGCCGATGCCCGTCTCGAGCATTCCGCCGCACCACACCGGGATGTTGTGCGCCACGCAGACGTCGTGGATGCGGCGGGCTTCGAGGTAGCCGCCTACTCGGCCGGGCTTGATGTTGACGATCTGGCACGCGCCGAGCTTGATCGCGTCGGCCGCCGAGGACGCTGAGGTGATCGACTCGTCCAGGCAGATCGGGGTGCGTACCACCTTGGCGAGTTCGGCGTGGGCGAGGATTTCTTCCTCGTCCAGCGGTTGTTCGATGAGGAGCAGGTCGAACGGGTCCAGGCGGGCAAGGTGGCGGGCGTCGCCGAGGGTGTAGGCGGTGTTGGCGTCCACCTGGAGTTGGATGTCGCCGAAGCGTTCGCGTACCGCGCGGACGGGCTCCACGTCCCAGCCGGGTTCGATCTTCAGCTTGATTCGCTGGTAGCCCTCGGCCAGGTAGCCGTCCACGGCGTCGAGGAGTTCGGGGATCGAGTTCATGATGCCGACGGACACGCCGCAAGGCACTCGGTCGCGGACGGCGCCCAGTTCGCGGCCGAAGGACACGCCGCGCGTGCGCAGTTCGGCGTCCAGGACGGCCGTTTCCAGTGCTGCCTTGGCCATGCGGTGGCCGCGGAACCTGCGCAGGCGAGGGGCTACCGCGACGGCGTCGATCTGGCCGGTCAGAGAAGGGATCAGGAAGCGGCGCAGGACGTCGGCGCTGCCCTCCATGTACTCCGACGAGTACACCGGGTCGGCCATCGTCACGCACTCGCCCCAGCCCTCGGCCTCGTCCGTGACAGCGCGCAGCAGCAACAGCTGGCGCACGGTCTGCGTGCCGAACGAGGTGCGGAACGGTGACCTCAAAGGCATTTCGATCCAGCGGATCTCCACCCCGGACAGCTTCACTGCGTGTTCCTCTCCACTGCGTACCAGCCGGACCTGTCGAAACCGGTGACGCGGGCGCCCTCGGCCAGCAGGCTGCCGAGCACCTCCCGCACGGCGTGTCGCCACTCGCGCGCCGCGGCCGGGTTCGTGGTCCGCAGCGTCTCGACGTCGGGCGGCACGGCTACCAGAACAGTTGCACCAGAAGGATTTCCGAGTACCGGAAGACCATCGCTGATGCCCAGTGCCACCGAACCCTCAACGACGACAGTGCGCGGGACGACGGGGTCTGTGATGCGCCAGGTGACCAGCAGGCGATCGGACTCGGCGCCCGCGTTGATGCCGTCGTGCATGTCGCCGTAGAAGTCCGGCAGGTACTCGGTCGCCTCGGCGGCGAGTTTGGTCAGGTTGAAGTGGGCGTTGCGGCGCACCAGTGGGTCGAACGTCCACGAGATCTCGGTGATGTCCCGGTCCAGAGCCCACTGGCGCTGGTCGAGTTTCAACGCCAGGCCGACGGCGCGGCCGCGCGTGCCTGCCGCGACGCCGGCGATGTGGCTGTGCAACGAGCGCGCGGCGGGTGGTGAGCAGAAACCCGCGCACGCGCCTACCAGCAGGTCGCCGTCGAACGCGCCCGCGACGTAGTTGCCCGCCTTGGCCATCGCGCGCAGCAGTTCGGCGGTGACCGGGGGCACGTCGCCTTGCCAGATCGACTCGAACAGCCGTTGCGCGGCCAGGAGATCGGCGTGCGAGGTGAGCTGCCGGACTGTCACGTCCTGGGCCACCAGCGTCATGTCAGCTCCTTCACCAGCGCGGCCAGCAGGTCGGTGCGCGGGCCGATCTCGGACACCAGCACGTGTTCGTTCTCGGCGTGGGCGCCGCCGCCGACGGCGCCGAGTCCGTCGAGCGTCGGAATTCCCAGCCCTGCGGTGAAGTTGCCGTCCGACGCGCCCCCGACGGCCGCCTGGGTGACGCCGGGCAGGAGTCGTTCCGCCCGTTCGAACAAGGCGGTGGTCATCGTCGGTTCCATCGGCGGGCGGTTCGGGCCGCCGGACACCTCGACCTCCGAGCCGTCCAGCACCGGCCGCAACGCCCTCATGTCGGCGTCGACCCGCTGCTGTTCGGCGAGCGTCCGCACGCGCACGTCGATCTTGAAGCTGCCCTGCGCCGGAACGGTGTTGGTGGTCGTGCCGGACGACAACACGGTGGGCACGACGGTGGTGCCCAGCACGGGATCGGCCAGCCCGGCCACTGCCAGGATCTGGTGCGCGGCCTCGATGGTGGCGTTGACGCCGCGTTCGGGTTCGAGACCGGCGTGCGCGGCGCGGCCGTGCAGCGTCACCTCGTACATCGACGTGCCCTTGCGCTCGGTCTTCAGCGCGCCGCCGTCCGCCGAACCCTCGGTGACCAGGACGGCCTGGTGCGCCTGAGCTTCGGTCTCGATCAGGTCGCGTGACGACGGTGAGCCGATCTCCTCGTCGCCCGTGACGAGGATCGTCGTGCCGTCGGGACATCCGGCCGCCGCCACGGCGTGGAAGATCATCGCGAGGCCCGTCTTCATGTCGAAGCAGCCGGGGCCGCGCAGCACGCCGCCGGTGACGCCGAACGGGATGCGCGCCAGCGTGCCGATCGGCCACACCGTGTCGTGGTGGCCGAGCAGCAACACCTTGCGCGGTCCCGAACCCAGGCGCCACCGCAGGTGCGTGCGGCCGTCGACCACGATCCGTTCGGGCTCGGCGCCGAGCAGGGCGGCACCCACCTCGGCGGTGACCTCGGCGCTGCGGGCGACCGCGGCCAGGTCGTCGGACGGCGACTCGCAGGACACGAGGCGCTCGATGTCGTTCAGCAGGTCCATGTCAGGACACCTTCGGCGTGGAGCGGAAACCGGAGTAGAGGTACGGCTCGCCGCCGGGCAGCGAGTAGAAGACCAGGGAGGTCCAGGCCTTGTCCTGCGGCCAGCGGTAGAGGAACACGTTGTCGGCGAACGGGACGAGGTCGACGATCTCGGGCTTCGGGACGACGTCGGCGAACGTGCCGGTCGGCGTCGTGTCCAGCCGCAGCCCGTGTTCTCCCAGCGTGACGTCGAAGCGCAGCGACGCGCGTTCGTACCGGCCGACGTGCTTCTCCAGTTCGACGGTGGGCGGTTCGGCGGCGGGCGTGCGCGCCTGGGGGAGTGCGATTCCGGCCAGCTCGGCGAAGATCTCCCGGAACAGCTCCACGTACAGCTCGCGCGAAGTGTCCACATTGGTCAGGAGAGTCACCGCCAGGTCGTGGTCCGGGGCGACGAGCAGGTACGCGGACTGGCCCACGGTGTTGCCGTCGTGGCCGATCAGCCGTTCGCCGTCCCAGCCGAACCGGATCCAGCCGAGTCCCCACGAGTCGGGCAGGCCGCCGGTGTCGGGCAACGTCACCTGCTCCTCGGTCATCGCGGCCGCGGACTCCTCCGACAGCACGCGCGTGTTGTCGGCGGACAGGCCGCCGTTCAGGTGCATCCGCGCGAACTTCAGCACGTCGCCGGTGGACGCGAAGATCGTTCCGGCCGGTCCCATCGCCCTGGGCAACGGCATCCAGAGCTTCGCCGTCTCCTGCTCGCCGTCGTGGGTCACGTGGCTGTTGGCGGCGCGGTGCAGCAACGCCTCCTCGGGCAACGTGCCGGTGTGCGTCAGGCCGAGCGGGGCGAAGAGGCGTTCGCGGACGGCCTCGTCCCACGTCCTGCCGGTGACCTTCTCGATCACTCGGCCCGCGAGCGCGAAACCGGCGTTGCAGTAGGAGAACGTCGCGCCCAGCGGGTGGTTCCGGGCCGCGTCGCCGAGCACGTCGGAGTAGCGCTCCAGGCAGTCGTCGCCGCGCCCGGTGTCGGTGAAGTTGTCGCCGTCGATGCCGCTGGTGTGCGTGAGCAGGTGCCGCACGGTCACGGGTTCCGCGAGCCGCAGTTCCGGCAGCACGTCCTTGACCGGCGCGTCGAGGTCGAGCAGCCCCTCGTCCACGAGCTGCAGCACGACCGTCGCCGTGTACACCTTGGACATCGACCCGATCTGGAACACCGCGTCGTTCGTGACCTCGACGCCGGTCGTCCTGCTCAGCACGCCGTGGTGCGCCTGGGCGATCTCGCCGCCGTGGTCGATGCCGAGCACCGCCCCGGGCACGTCGTGCTTCTGCGCGAGCGCGGAAAGCCTGCGCTGCCAATGCTTCGCGTCGAGCGGCTTGCGCTTTTCGACGTGTTCGCGCAGCCAGCCGACCACCTGGCGGTTGAAGTCCTCGCGGTGCGACGGCTTGCCGCTCAACACGAACAGGTGCGACTCGCCGGGGTAGAGCACGAGCTTCGCGGGAACACCGGCCCGGCGCAACGCGGTGAACCACTGCTCGGCCTGGCCGACGGGGCAACGGTCGTCGTCGACGCCGTGGTAGAGCAACGTCGGCGCGCGGACATCGGCAACGCGCGTGAGCGGCGACTGGTCCGCGAACCGCGCCGGGCCTCCGAACTCGAACTCGGTCAGGTAGTGGCCACCGTCGGACGTGCCGGCCATGCTGGTCAGGTCGCTGACCCCACCACCCACGACGGCCGCCGCGAACCTGCTGTCCCGGCTGGTCAGATAGCACGTCATGTAGCCGCCGTAGCTGTAGCCGGTGACGGCGAGCTTCGCCGGATCGGCGAGGCCCTCGGCGACGAGCTGGTCGAGCGGTTCGAGGAAGTCCTTCGCGTCGGACGAGCCCCATGAGCCGACGGTGGCCCGGTAGAACGCCTCGCCGTAGCCGTCGCTGGCGCGCGGGTTGACCATCAGCACCGCCCAGCCCTCACGCACGAGCGCCTGCTGGTAGTGGCGGATCGAGTCGGCGGCGCCGTTCCACGCGTTGTGCGGGCCGCCGTGGATGTCCAGCAGCAGCGGCAACGGGCCGGTGCGTTCGGGGTCGCGGACGAGCCAACCGTGCACGACCGTGCCGTCCGAGATCGTGAACTCGCGTTCCTCGCGGACGAACAGGTCCGGGTTGTTGTGTCCGGTGTGGACGGTGACCTCGGCGGTGGTCAGGTCGATCGTGGCGACCTCGCCGTACGAGGTGGGCGTGCTCAGCACGGTCGCGGCCGTGGACCCGGCGACCGACAACCCCGACACGACCCGATCGCCGCCGCCGAGGACCAGGCGCGGGTCGTCCTCGTCCACGGCATACAGCTGGGAGCAGCCGCGGTCACGGGCGCAGAAGTAGACGGTGCCGCCGACCTGCGCGGGCTGCCCGCCGGGGTAGGCGGGGGCACCGGGCAGGATGTTGCGGTCGAGCGGCGCGGACAGGTTCGCGACCTCACCGTCGAGCGTCAGGCGCAGCAGGTGGAGGTGCCCGGCCTCGACGTTCGCGCGGCCGACGACGAGCAGGCCGTCCGCGGTCCACGTGACGGACTCGGCGTACCCCTCGGCGAGCCCGACGAGCTTCGGTTCCGTCTTGCCGTCGACGTCGACCACGTGGACCGGCCAGCGGTAGGTTAGGTCGGCGTCGTCGTCCGTCGCCGCCGTGAACGCGAGCCGCGTGCCGTCCGGGGACCAGCTGGGGCCGCCGGCGCTCCAGTCGCCGGTGGTCAGCTGACGGACCTCGCGGGACTCGACGTCGAGGACGTGCAGGTGAACGCGCACGCTGCGCAGGTAGCCCGCCCCGTCCGCCTTGTGGCTCAGCCGGGTCGTGACGATCGGCGCGGTGGCGTCCGCGAGGTCGACCGGTGCCGCGAACGCGATCTTCGTGCCGTCCGGGCTCCACACCGGAGCGCCCGCGCCGAGCGGCAGGTCGGTGAGCCGTTCGGGTTCGCCGTCGAGCAGCCACACCTGGGCCGGGCCGTCCTGGGCGCGCAGGAACGCGAGCCTGCCGTCGGCGGACCACGCGGGTGCGGTGTCGGCCTTGCCCCTGGTCAACTGCTTCGGCTTGCCGTCCCTGATCCGCCAGAGCGCGCGTTCGTCGCGGTCCTCCTCGCGGTTCGTGGTGCGCAGGACGTAGACGATGTCGGAGCCGTCGGGTGAGATGGCGGGCTGTTCCGGCAGCGCGTGGCCGTACAGGTCCTCGATCTTCGTCATGGTGTTCGCGATCCCCCTAATCCACCAGTCCGGTCCTTCTCACCCTGCCAGGAATTCTGGGTCCGGGGCCGGGCTCTTGGTTCGTCGTGGCCGACGAATCGAGCGGCTCGGATCTGTCCGCGCCGACGAGGTGGAGCAGGCTCTACCTCGGTCCGGGCAGCCTGCGTGATCGTGCCCGCAGTGCCCGCGAAATTACGTTCTTGGCCAGAAGTCGTTGCGAGCCAAGGAGAACGTGATGAGGGCAGACGCGCTGTCGTTGCAGGCGGTGCGGAAGGTGTACGGCTCGGGCGGCGGAGCCGTCACCGCGCTGGACGAGGTCACCGTGAGCGTCCGGCGGGGCACGTTCACCGCCGTGATGGGACCGTCCGGTTCGGGCAAGAGCACCTTCCTGCACTGCGCGTCGGGCATGGACCGGCCGACGTCCGGGCGCGTGCTGCTCGGCGACACCGACCTCGGCGGCCTGAAGGAGGCGGCGCTGACCCAGGTGCGCCGCGACCGGATCGGGTTCGTGTTCCAGGCCTACAACCTGCTGCCGTCGCTGACCGTCGAGCAGAACATCACGCTGCCGCTACGCCTCGCGGGACGGTCGGCGGACCGCGGCTGGCTGCGCGAGATCGTCGGCAGGGTCGGCCTCGACGGACGGCTCGACCGGCTGCCTGCCGAGTTGTCCGGCGGGCAGCAGCAACGCGTCGCGATCGCCCGCGCGTTGATCGCCCGGCCCGAGGTGGTGCTGGCCGACGAACCGACCGGTGCGTTGGACTCCCGGACCGCGCAACAGGTGCTGGGGCTGCTGCGGTCCGTTGTGGACGAGATGGGACAGACCGTGCTGATGGTGACGCACGACCCGGTGGCCGCCTCGGCCGCGCACAGCGTGTTGTTCCTGGCGGACGGACGGCTGGCCGGCGAACTCGTGGCGCCGACGCCGGAGAAGGTCGCCGAGCGCATGACGCACCTCGGGGAGTGGTGAGCCGTGCTGACCTTCGCCTGGCAGACCGTCAAAGCCCGGACCAGCGGGTTCATCGGTGCCTTCGTCGCCGTGCTGTGCGGGACCGCGCTGGTCGCGGCCTGCGGGATCCTCCTCGAATCGGGGCTGCGCGGGGGAGTGCCGACCCAGCGCTACGCGGCCGCCGACGTGGTCGTCACCGGTGATCGGACCGTGCGGCCGCCCGGTGCGGACGCGCTCTCGTTCGAGCACGCGGCCGAGCAGCCGACCATCGCTGCCGCGCTCGTTGCCAAGATCGCGGCCGTGCCCGGCGCGAAGGCGGTGGCGGAGCGGACGTTCCCCGCCGTGGTCGTCGGGCCGTCGGGGCAACCGGCCGCGTCCAAGCCGGTGTTCGGGCACAACTGGGGTTCCGCGGTGCTGGCGCCGTTCGCGGTCAAGGAGGGGAAAGCGCCGGGGCGGGACGAGGTCGTGCTCGACGCGGCGCTCGCGGCCGAGGCCGGGGTGCGCGTCGGGGACGAGGTGCGGGTGATGACCCGCTCGCAGCCCGTCGCCTATCGGGTGGCCGGTGTCGCCGAGTCCGCCGGGGTGGCGCGGCAGGCGTCGGTGTTCTTCCACGACGAGAAGGCCGTCGAACTCGCCGGGGGAGCCGAGCGGGTGAGCGCGATCGGCGTGCTCGGGGCCGACGCGAAGCGCGTCGAGGCCGCGCTGGCCGGGGAGCACGTCACGGTGTCGGCCGGGGCGGACCGCAGCGCGGCCGAGTTCGACGACGTCAGCCGCACGAAGGCGATCCTCGCGATCCTGGCCGGGTCGTTCGGCGGGTACGCGATCCTGGTGGCGATCTTCGTCGTGGCGAGCACGCTGGCGTTGACCGTCGAGCAACGCCGCCGCGAGTTCGCGCTGCTGCGGGCCGTGGGCGCGACGCCACGGCAGGTGCGCAGGCTGATCGGCGTCGAGACGACCGTCGTGTCCGTGGTGGCCGGGGTGCTCGGCAGCCTGCTGGGGATCGGGGTCGGGCACGGGCTGCGCGACGCGTTCGCGCGGATCGGCGTGGTGCCCGCGGACTTCGAGCTGTCGATCAGCCCGATTCCGCTGGTGGCGGCGTTGCTGATCGGGGTGGGTGCGGCCCGGCTCGCGGCGTGGAGCGCGTCCCGGCGGCCGTCGTCGATCAACCCGGTCGAGGCGCTGGGGGAGGCCGCCGTGCAGCGCAAGGACGTCGGGCGGGTACGGCTCGCGATCGGGTGGGTGCTGGTCGCGTTGGGACTCGGGGCGTCCGTCGTGCCGTTGTTCATCGGCGGGCAGATCGGCGCGGCGATGTCCGTGATGGCGGCGTTGGTGCTGATCATCGGGCTGACCCTGACCGGGCCTCGGGTGATCGGGGTGGCGGTGCGGTGGATCGTGCCGGTGCTCGCCCGGTTCGGCGTGAGCGGATTCCTGGCCTCGGCGAACGTCGCGCGCAACTCGCGCCGGCTCGCGGCCGCGGTGACGCCGCTGATGCTCGCGGTCGGGTTCCTGGTGGTGAACTTCTACAGCCAGACGACGCTGACGGCCGCCGTCGGGCAGCAGACCGAGCGGTCGATCACGGCCGAGCGCGTGATCACCGGTGTGGCGGGGGTACCGGCCGAGGTCGCCCGGGAGGTCGGCGGCACGTCGCTGGTGCGGACGCAGGTGATCACCTCGTCGCGGACCGGGGACAGCGTCGAGGTGCAGAGCCGTGCCGCCACCGGGCTCGGCGCGGTGAACGGAGTGGACCTCGGGGTCGTGTCCGGCAGCCTCGACGACCTGAGGGCGGGGACGGTGGCGCTGAGCGCCGGGCACGCGTCGTGGGAGGACAAGGCGATCGGGGACGACGTCGAGTTCTGGTTCGCGGACGGGCAGCAGGCTCGGTTGAAGGTCGTCGCGACGTACGACCACGACCTGGCGTTCGGTGACTACGTGCTGTCTGCCGATGACGCCCGTGCGCACACCACGTCCGGTTTGGACAGCGCGGTGCTCGTCGGTTCCGCGGACGTGAACGAGGTCGTGAGCCGTTATCCGGGCCTGCAGGTGACGGAACGGGTCGCGGCGCGGGAACGCGGTGAGGAGCGGACCCAGTTCCTGCTGAACCTGGTCGCGGTCGGCGTGATCCTCGGGTACGTGGTGATCTCGGTGTCGAACACGCTGGTGATGTCGACGGCGGCGCGGCGGCGGGAGTTCGCCCTGCTGAGGCTCGTCGGCACCGGGCGGCGGCAGATCGTGCGGATGATGCGGACCGAGGCGTTGCTCACGGCCGGGCTCGCGCTGGTGCTCGGGTCGGTGGTGGCGGCGGTGCCGTTGGTGCTGCTGTCGCTGGGGCTCACCGGGAGTCCGGTGCCGTCCGGTCCGGCCCGCGTGTGGCTGGGCGCGCTCTGCGGAGCGGTGCTGCTCGGCGTCGTGTCGGTGGCCGTGTCGACGCGGTTGTCGTTGCGCGGCAAGCCGATCGACACCATCGGCACGCGGGAGTGACGGTGCGGGGGAGGCCTTTTCGGCCTCCCCCGTTTCAGTCAGAGGACCTGCTGGATCGGGCTGGGCTGGGCGCCGAGGCGGACCGGCAGCGAGTGCAGTCCGTACACGATCGAGAGCTTGCGGAACTGAAGCGCTGCCGGGTCGGCCGCGAGCTGCATCTCCGGGAACCGCTTCACCAGCGCCGGGTAGGCGATCCGCAGCTCCATCTTGGCCAGTTCGGCGCCGATGCAGCGGTGCGCGCCGTAACCGAACGCCAGGTGCTGGCTCGCCGGGCGGTCGGCGAGCAGGACGTCCGGGGTGGGGTAGACGCTCGGGTCGCGGTTCGCCTGCGACAGCGAGCAGGCCACGATGTCGCCCGCCTTGATCTTCGTGCCGGCGACCTCGATGTCGTGCCGGGCGACCCGCAGGAACGCCACCGACACGACGCTGAGGTGCCGCAGCAGTTCGTCGACCAGCCCGTTGACGGTCTTGTCGTCGCCGAGGGCCTTCTCCCGCAGACCGGGATCGCGCAGCATCGCGAGCGTGCCGAGCGAGATCATGCTGGCCGTCGTCTCGAACCCGCCGGTGAGCAGCCCGTCCGCGAGACCGGCCAACTCGTCGTCGTCCAGCTCGTCACCGTGCTTGCGCACCAGTTCGCCGAGCAGCCCGTCGGTGGGGTTGAGGCGCTGCGACCGCACCAGTTCGCGGAAGTACACGATCGACTCGGACACCGCCGACAACGACGTGGTCGCCGCGCCACCGAGGTCGAACCGCGAGACGCTGCGCCGCTGGAACTCCTCGCGCTCGCTCGCGGGCACGCCCAGCAGCTCGCAGATCGTGAGCGCGGGCACCGTCATCGCGAAGTGCTCGACGAGGTCGACGGGACCGTCCTGCATGGACATCAGGTCGAGCTGGTCCTTGACGATCTCCTCGATCCGCGGCACCAGCCGCGACAGCCGCCGCATCGTGAACTCCGGCGTCAGCACCTTGCGCAACCGCGTGTGCTCCGGCGGGTCGCTGAAGCCCAGCCCGCCCGGCGCCTCGTCGGAGAACAACCCGAGCTCACGCAGATGACCGAAGTCGTTGCTGAACGCGACCGAGTCCACCAGCACCTGCTTGGACGCCTCGTAGCCCGTGACCAGCCACACCGTGACCGGCAGCGGCAACCGCGTCACCGGCCCGTGCGCCTGCATCCGCGCCATCTCCGGCACGGGGTCGACCCCGTTGCGCCGCAGCGGGGCGAGCACGCGCGAGGGGACGAACCAGGACGACTCGAGGTCGAACCCGGTTTTGCTGAGGTGCGCGAGGAACCGCTTCCCCATCCACTCGGTCACGCGCGACCGGACGTCGGTCGCTGACTGAAGCACTTCCCACATGACGCGGCTGTCCCTTCGGCGGAAAGGGGGTTACGAGCTGATGATGTCCATCGGAACGGACAATAACGACGCTGCCGCTCGCACGTCGTCATACCTGGGCCTAACGCGCCGTCATACTTTGGTCCAGATGTAGATCAAAACCGGGACAGGCGCCTGGTTGGCCGTTCAAAGACTCTCAGTTGGCAGGATCTTACGGGTGACTTCCGCCGCTGATTTCGACCGCTGGTACGCCGACCGGAGCAGCTCCACCGTGGCCGACGACCTGGTCCGCCGCACCCTGGGCCTCCCGCCGGACCTGGAGTCCACGAGCCTGCTGTGCGGGGTGGGGCTGGACGAAGTGGCCGCCGCGTTGTCGTTGGGGCCTGGGCAGGTGCTGCTCGACCTGGGATGCGGGCGGGGCGGGTACGGCCGGGAGATCGCGCGACGGTCGTCGTGCTCGTTGATCGGGGTGGACTTCTCTTCGGTCGCAGTTGAACAGGCTTCTGGTGGTCCGGGTGACTTCCGGGTGGGGACTTTGGAAGCCACTGGTCTGCCTTCCGCGTCGGTGGACGCCGTGATGGTGGTGGACGCGTTGCAGTTCGCCGAGTCGAAGGTCGGTGCGATGCGCGAGTGTCTGCGGGTGTTGCGGCCGGGTGGGCGGCTCGTGGTGACGTGCTGGCAGCCCGTCGACCCCGCCGACACGTCGGTGTGGCGCAAGTTCCGCGACCTGGACATGGCGGTTCAGCTGCCGTTGGCCGGGTTCGTGGACGTGTCGGTGGTCGATCGGCCTGAGTGGAGGGTGGTGGAGCGGCGGATGTGGGACGAGGCGCTCACCACCGACGCGGTCGACGACCCGGCGATGGTGTCGATGCAGACCGAGGCCCGGCACGTCCTGGCCACCTTCGACACGAAACGCCGCGTGCTCGCCACCGCCACCGCTCCGGCCGCCCGATGACGTCCGCCGAGCACTTCGACCGCTGGTACGCCGAGATGACCAGCTCTCCTGCCGCTGACGACCTGGTCCGCCGCACGCTGGAGCTCCCGCCGGACCTGGAGTCCACCAGCCTGCTGAGCGGTCCAGGCCTGGACGAGGTGGCGGCGTTTCTGGCGCTGCGGCCTGGTGAGGTGCTGCTGGATCTGGCGTGCGGGCGTGGTGGGTACGGCAGGGAGGTCGCGCGGCGGGCTTCGTGTTCGGTGATCGGAGTGGACTTCTCGGCCGTCGCGGTGTCACAGGCGTTGTCACGTGGTGGCGATTTCCGCGTGGGGACCTTGGAGGCGTGTGGTCTGCCGGATGCGTCGGTGGACGCGGTGATGGTGGTGGACGCGCTGCAGTTCGCCGACTCGAAGCCGGCCGTGGTGGGGGAGTGCCGACGGGTGCTGCGGCCCGGCGGGCGCCTTGCCGTGACCTGTTGGGAGGCGGTCGACCCCGCCGACGAGACGGTGCCGCGGCAGTTCCGCGACCTGGATCTGGCCCGGCGGCTGCCGGAGGCGGGGTTCGTGGACGTGTCGGTGGCCGACCGGCCCGAGTGGAGGGTGAGCGAGCGCCGGATGTGGGAGGAGGCGCTCGCCACCGACGCGGCCGGGGACCCCGCGATGGTGTCGATGCAGGAGGAGGCGCGGCGGGTGCTGGCCGTGTTCGAGCGGAGGCGGCGGGTGCTGGCCACCGCCTCCGTGCCCGAAACTGTCAGACCTGCTTGAGATGATTGGGATGGGGACCCGATCCCCCCAGGGGGCGTGCGAGTCTGTATCGATCCGGGCCGCTAGTGGCAGTGGCCGTTACGTCCCAGCGTCGTCGCCGGTCCCGCGCCCGGCCGCGTCCACTGCGCGACCGGCCTGCCCGTCTCGCCCCAGGTCGGCTCGCCGTCCGCGTCGGTCCGCCAGAACCACCCCGCGGGCCGTGCGGCGGGCCAGCCCTCCGGGTGGTCCTCCCACTCCTCGCCGCGCCCCCGCACGGTCATGTCCAGCAGAGGAAGCGCGCCCATCAGTTGCTCGCTGCCGCGTGCGGTCGTCGAGTACGTGAGGTACGTGCGGTCGCCCTCCCGCACGAAACTCGTCAGGAACCCCATCTCGCCGCCGACGGGTTCCTCCACGCCGCGCACCGAGTACCAAGGCTGCGTGTAGCCCATGAACTCCACGAACGGCGCCACCTCCTCCCACGCGCCGACGGTGACGATCGCGAACGAGACGCCGCGCGCGTTCAGGTACGGGGCGCTGTTGAGGTGGTACGCCATGAGCGTGCAGCCCTCGCACTGGCCCTGGTGCGGGGCGCCGTCCCACCACATGTGCTTGTAGATCAGCAGCTCGTCGCGGCCGTCGAAGAGCGTGTGGAACGGGACGGGGCCATCGGCGCCCACGACGGTGACGTTGGCGTCGAACTCCACCATCGGCAGGCGGCGGCGTTCGGCGGCGATGGCGTCGCCCTCGCGCGTGTGGGCCTTCTCGCGGACCAGGAGCTCGTCGCGAGCCTTCTGCCAGGTGGCGAGGTCGGTGACGGGCGGTAGTCCGGTCATGATCGGTCCTCCAAGGGTGTGCGGACTTGCTTGCACAAACCATGTCGAAGCGGACGCCGCCGTCTCGACACGGCGCGACCGGCGCGCCCCTAACGAGTGGCAGCATCCCCCTAACGGGTGACCTTCGGCCCCTAAGGAGTTCGGCCGCTCGAAATCTAGGGATCACACCCGATGCCGGGGGCGTGTTGATCTCAATACGGTTCCTGCCAACATCCCCCGCACCGCCCTCAAGGGAGCTCCAGTTCCATGATGCAGCAGGACATCCAGCCGGCCACCCCGCAGCAGCCCGCGCAGCCGGTCGCGCCTGAGGTCGTCGCCCCGGCCACCCCCGCGGCCGTGCCGACGGAGGCTCAGCCGGCCACGCTGCAGGAGTTCGCCCTGAACCTCCTGAACGACCCGAGCGCCCTGTCGGCGTTCGACCTCGACCCCGAGGGCGTCCTCAGCGCCTGCGGCCTGAGCGACATCACCCCCGGTGACGTCCAGGAGATCCTCCCGCTGGTCCTCGACGCCGTCTCGATCGCGGACGTCAACGGCCTCTCGTCGTTCGGCGCCGTCACGGGCCTCGCGAACGTGGGCGCGGCCACCGGCCTGGTCGGCGACCTGTCCGGCCACTGCGACCTGTCGGACACCCTCGACGGCGTCACCGGCCTCGGCAACGTGGCGAACGTGGCCAACCTGGGCAACGTCACCGACCTGGGCAACGTGACGGACCTCGGCAACATCACCGACCTCGGCAACGTCGCGGACCTGGGCGACGTCACCGGCCTCGTCGGCTCCGGCGACCTGCTCGGCACCGCGACCGGCCTGACCGGCGTCGCGGACGTCAACGGCGTCCTCGGCACCGTCACCGGCGCGACCGAGATCGTCTCCGTCGACGGCGTGCCCGGCGTGCTCGGCGCGGCCACCACCGACGTCTCGCACGTCACCGAGATCGTCCACGACGTCGTCCCGGACGTCGCCCCGGTCAACGGCGTGCACGAGACCGTCCACAGCGTCGTCGACGGCACCGTCGGCAACGCGCTGGGCGGCAACGCCCTCGGCGGCGACCTGCTCGGCAACGTCACCGACCTCGACGTGCTCGACGGCGTCGGCGGCCTCACCGAGGGCCTCGGCCTGGGCCTCTGATCCCAGCAGCGCCACCGCAGCCCCGGACCGTGCCAGGTCCGGGGCTGTTCGCCGTTCAAGAACCGAGCAGCTCGTTTAGGCGGTCGAGACCGGACCTCCACGGTCGCGGGGTGTGCACGGGAACGCCGTGCCGCTCGGCCTGGTCGACGAGCCACCGTCCGTGGTGGACGCTCACCGCTGCCCGATGAGTCTGCGGGCCGGACTCCGGTTCCCGCGCCAGGTAGTTGGCGAGCACCTGCTCCTCGTCCGGTTCGTGCACGATCACACCGGCGACCTGAGCTGTGGCGGCCCAGCGCGCGCAGAACGACGGCAGCACGTAGTCGCCCTCGATGACCACCCGGTCGCCGGCATCGAGGTGGTTCCGGACAACGGCGTCGAGCGCGGGTACCAACGCCTCCGCGAGCGCGATCTGCCGTTCGACGACGTGTTCGGCCGAGAGCCCGTCGTGGTACGGGTGGGTCAGCCAGTGGTGCAGGTCGGGGTGCTGCTCCGGCGTGGTCATGCTCTGCACCGCGACGACGAGGTCGTCCACCTCGACCAGTGCGGCGCCGTGCCGCTGCGCCAACGGGTAGCTCAGCCTGCTCTTGCCCACCCCGGACGGACCGCCGACGAGCGCGATCGCCCAACTCTTCCCGGTGCCCATGAGGTGATCATGCCGGTCGGACGTCGTGGGGCCGCCACCGTGGACCGAATCGCGGGGTGACGCACCCGATCTGGGTCTTGCCCGGCATCAGGTTGCCGCACCGGACCCACGGTGAATAGTCGTTGAACTCGTTTCAGCAGAGCGGAGACGTGATCGCGACGGGGTGGGAGAACTCGATTCGCCAGAGCGTCGTCGTGAGCGTCGTGGTCTTGGTCGCCCCCATTCTTTGATTTTTGCGACGCACTCCTGATTCATCGCCGCTCGGTGAGGCAGGGAATTGGCTCACCGGAAGCAGGGTGCCGGCATCAGTGCGGTGACACGCCGTCTGTGACCCGCGTGCGCTGATCGGGTGACCTTGGCGGGGTGAGCTGTTGAACAACTCCTGCACGCGGCCTGAATTCTGGGAGTGCTGATTTCCCGTTCTCCATCGTGACGATCAAGACCATCTATGGTGCCCAGCGGAGCAAACCCTGCCCGGAACCCCGAGTCCCCACGAAGGACGAGTGAGACGATTTCATGACTTCGAATCGCCGCAGCACCCTGCGCAAATCAATTGCGGCCGTTTTCGCCGTGACCGCATTCAGCTCGATGGCGATGGCACCTCCGGCCACCGCAGCGACCACGGTCAACCTGATGACGCTCAACGTGTACCTGCGCGGCACGGGCGACCCGGCTCCTGACTCGGCGGCTGCGGTCGCGGCGACCATCCGCGCGCACAACTCGACGATCGTGGCACTGCAGGAGACGTCCTCGGCGTTCACCGCCGCCGTCGCCGCGAAGCTCGGCTGGAGCCACGTCACCCACGGCGACGTCTCGGTGATCTCCGCCGCCGCGCACACCTCGACCGACCGGCTGACCGCCGCCGGCGCCCCCGTGGCCGGAGCCCAGATCGGCGGTGTCTGGTACTACTCCACGCACCTCGACTACGACCCGTACGGGCCGTACCTGTTCTGCAACGACGGCGCCTCCGCCGCCACCGTGACGGCGCAGATGAAGTCGCAGGTGGACCAGGCGGTCGCGATCAGGAACTGGGCGCAGACGCCGAAGGCGCAGGTGCTGATGGGCGACTTCAACAGCCCGTCGGGGCTGGACTGGGTCGCCTCGGCCAGGTCGCGGAACTGCGACACCGTCTACGACTGGCAGACCATGCGGACGTTCTACGCCGCGGGCTGGCAGGACACGTACCGCGTCGCCAACCCGAACCCGGCGACCACGCCCGGCGACAGCTGGTCGGCGAAGCCGTCGAACAGCGGCGACCCGCAGGACCGGATCGACTACATCCTCACCAAGAGCGGCAGCGCGGCGAGCGCGGCCGTGCGGACCGACTCCAGTGCGATGATCGGCAGCTGGTCCGACCCGAACTGGATCAGCGATCACTACGGATTCGTTTCCAGGATCACCATCGGCTGAGCGAGACCGGGCGCCGCTCCCGTCGTCGCTCGGTCGGATCGGGTGACGTGGTGCTCCACCGTCTTGGCGGTGATGAACACCGCGTCGCCCACCTCGCGGTCGACGAGGCCGCCGCGCACCACTAATCGAGTGCGGAGCTCAGTCGGCTGCCCTAGCCTCTTGATCATGGATCCCGCAGACAGCTTGCGCGAGGTCGCCTCGCAGTGCGTCGGTCTGGTGGCGGCTCAGTTCGGCCGTGACCTGGACTGGAGTTTGGCCAGCCTCGACGAGCTCGACGCGGTGTGCGCCGAATTGCTGTCCGACGGACCGTTGGACGGGCAACGCCTGGACCTGTGGTGGAAGCTGATCGGGGCCTACACCGGCGAGGTGCTCGTCCGCGTCTACAACGGACAGGGGACCACGCACGAGCAGACGCCCGGCGCGTTCGTCGTCGTGGTGCAGGGGAACACGGCGTTCCCGTTCGGCATCGCGGAGCGGGTCCTGTCAGGCGAGCCGTACAAGAGCCTGGCTTCGTTCGGCCGCGCCCTGCCCGCGATCATCGAACGGTCGGCGCGCCCCGACTGACGCTCGTCACGCCCCGACGTGGACGAAGGCAGCCCAGTGCCGAGCCGCCGAGAACGGTGTCGCCCTGTCCGAGAACTGGGCTGCCGCGTGGTCGGAGACCCCTGCATCTGCTCAGCTGAACCCGAAGGTCAACCTCGTCTCGACCCTCAACGGCGCCGAGTTCACCGTCTTCGCCCCGGTCGACTCGGCGTTCGCCAAGATCGACGCCGCGACGATCGAGAAGCTCAAGACCGACGACGCGCTGCTGACCAAGATCCTGACCTACCACGTCGTCCCGGGCCAGATCTCCCCGGACAAGATCGTGGGCGACCAGAAGACCGTCGAGACCGGCACCGTCAAGGTCACCGGCACCAAGGACGCGCTGAAGGTCAACGACGCCAACGTGATCTGCGGCGGCGTGCACACCGCGAACGCCACCGTCTACCTCATCGACTCGGTGCTGCTCCCCGCCTGACATCTCCAGGGGTAGCAGTCATCGCGACTCCGGGAACCGCACTGCGTTGCGGTTCCCGGAGTTTTCACGTTTGTCGGCCAGACGGTCTGTTGTGGATGGTCACGGTGCCGTCGGACTCGAAGACAACGTGGTTCTCCGGCTCGCGGATCACGACGACGATCACCGTGTCGGGATTGAGCCGCCGCACCGCCCTGGTGATCATGAACGCGTTGAGGTCGTCGGGGACCGCGATGATGACCCGATCGGCCAGGTCGGCGGCGGCTTCGTCGAGCGCGCATCTGTGCCGCCCATCGCCGACCACGGCAGCGGCGCCGTTGGCGGTTGCCTCCGCGACGGCGAGGTAGTCGGTGTCGAGCACGGTCAGCCGCGCGTCCGGCTGCGAGGCCAGGACGGCGTTCACGGCGGCACGGCCGGCGTCGCCGTATCCGATGGCGAGAACGTGATCGGTCACGTCAGGGGTTCGGTGCGCCGGCCGAGTCGGATTGCGTCCGGTTCAGTGAATGACAACTGGTAGACCTGGTCTCGCGGTAGCGGGCGCAGCTCGTTCGCGCAGAACAGCATCTCGTCCTTGCGGCGGGAGTCGCCACGGCGCCCTGCGATGATCCCGCGGCGACCAGTGTCGCGGCGCGTCCGAGGCCTTGGCGCTGGGAATGGACTTTCTCGAAGTGAGACGTCGGTGGCGCCTGTCGTACCTGGCGGACCGCCTGCAACACGGGTGGCCGGAGGTCTGCCGGGGCGATGAGGTCGACGGCGCGACCGAGGCGAGCCGCGGTCGCGTCCGGCAACGCGCCGAGCGCGTGGGCACCGGTCGGCAGGTGCGGAGTGATCGCACGCGGCGTTCCCGGTTTCACGGCAATGCCTCGAAACCGCCCGGTGAACGGATTGCCCTGGGTATGGAGTCCTAAGTGGACTTTCGTTGAGTGCCGCAGGTTCGTCTACCGCGAGCTTGATGCCAGCAGTGTGCAAGAGGGCATTCGAGTGAACCCAGCAAGCCTCTGATTCATCGGTGGCGAATGAGTCGAGTCCTGTCCGTGTGGCGGTCGTCACTGCGGACGGGCTTCGATCCGAAGGGATGGAGCATGTCAGCACCCCCTCCCACGCGTCGACGACGACGTGTGGCGGTAAGTCTGATCGCGGTCGGGAGCACGTTGCTCGCGGCAGGTCTGATCGGTGGTTCCGGTCCGGCCGGGGCGTCGAGTCACCGGGAAGCGCCGTTGATCGCGGGTGATCCGGCGGTGGACAACACGGACGTGTACGCGTTCGTCAGCCCGGACAAGCCGGACACGGTGACGCTGGTGGCGAACTGGTCGCCGTTCCAGGAGCCCAACGGTGGTCCGAACTTCTACCCGTGGGCGACCGATGCCCGCTACGACATCAACATCGACAACGACGGGGACGCGAAGGCGGACCTGACGTACCGGTGGACGTTCCGCACCGAGGACCGTCGGGGCAAGTCGACGTTCCTGTACAACAACGGGCCGGTCACGTCGCTGGACGACGAGAACCTGCTGTTCCGGCAGACCTACACGCTGGAGCTGATCGACCGCGACGGCAAGGATCGCAAGCTGATCCGCTCGGGCAAGGTCACGCCGTCCAACACCGGCCCGGCGTCGATGCCGGACTACGGCGCGTTGCGTGCCCAGGCGATCTCCGACGTGCCCGGTGGTGGCAAGAGCTACGTCGGTCAGTCCGATGACGCGTTCTTCCTCGACCTGCGGGTGTTCGACCTGCTCTACGGCGGCAACCTGTCCGAGGTCGGCCAGGACACGCTGCGCGGCTACAACGTCAACACCATCGCGTTGCAGGTGCCGAAGTCGCAGCTTGCGCTCAAGGGCGACGCCACCCGCAACCCGGTCATCGGGATCTGGAGCGACACCGAGCGCCAGTCGATGATCCTCAGCCCCGGCGAGTCCCACGGGGTCGGCCCGTTCGTGCAGGTCTCGCGCCTGGGCAACCCGCTGGTCAACGAGGTCGTCGTGCCGGCGGGCCTGAAGGACAAGTTCAACGCGCTCACGCCGGACCGCGACGGCAAGACGCCGGAGCTGGTCAACCGGGTCACCGACCCCGAGGTGCCGAAGTTGATCCAGGCGATCTACGGCATTCCGGCACCGGCGACGCCGCGCAACGACCTGGTGGAGATCTTCCTGACGGGCATCACCACCAAGGCGGGCGGGCCGATCAAGGCGGACCTGAACTCGCAGCTCAACAACGCCGACGTGAACCCGAAGAGGTTCACGCCGTCGGAGCAGTTGCGGCTCAACGTGTCCATCCCGCCGGCGGCCTCGCCGAACCGGCTGGGTGTGCTCGCCGGTGACCTGCAGGGCTTCCCCAACGGCCGCAGGCTCACCGACGACGTGGTCGACATCGGCGTGCAGGCACTGGAAGGCGCCGCCGTGAGCGGCATCGTGCCCGCGCTCGCGACCGGGGACAAGGTCAACGCCAACGACAAGGCGTTCGGCACCTCGTTCCCGTACGTGGCGCTGCCGAACAACACCGCGGTCAACTCCGGCGCGGCGGGCGCGGTGCCGCCCGTCGGCGGTGGTGGAGGCGGCGGAGGTCTGCCGGACGGGCTGATCCTCAACGCCGTCCTCGCGGCGTTGCTGATCGGTTCGGGCGTGTGGCTGCTGAGCCGCCGTCCACTTCGGACAGCGGTACCCGCAGTCGCGTAACAGCGTGCCGGGGAACGGGATCCCGTTCCCCGGCACGTCCCCGGCAGCAACCACACGGAGTGCGCCATGAACCGCCGCAAGATCATCGCTGTGCTGGCCATCACCGCCGGCGCGGCGCTGCTCGCCACCACCGCGACCGCGTTGAGCCGCAGCGACGACCCCGCGCCACCGGCTTCCGGTGCCGCGGTCGCGCGCAGCGACGTGCAGCGCGCCATCAGCGCCGCGCAGGAACGGCTGCGGCGCGTCCCCGAGGACGCCGCCACGTGGGCGTCGCTCGGCTCGGCCTACGTCGAACAGGCCCGCATCACCGGCGACCCCACCTACTACGGCAAGGCCCAGGGCGCCCTGGAGACTTCCTTGCGGCACAAGGCGGACGGCAACGGCGCCGCCCACCTGGGCCTCGGCGCGCTGGCCAACGCGCGCCACGACTTCGCCACCGCCCGGGACCAGGCCGAGCTCGCCCGCGCCGCGCTGCCCGACACCGCCGAGGTCTACGGCGTGCTCGCCGACGCCCTCACCCAGCTCGGCAAGACCGAGGACGCACGCGCCGCCGTGCAACGGATGCTCGACCTCGAACCCGGCGTGCCCGCGTTCACCCGCGCCGCCTACGACTTCGAGCAACGCGGCGACGTCGACTCCGCACGCCTTGCCCTCACCCGCGCCCTCGACGCCTCCTCGTCCCCGGCCGACGCGCTGTTCTGCCGCTACCACCTCGGCGAGCTCGCGTTCGACAACGGCGACCTCGACGAAGCCTCCGCCCAGTACGAACAGGGCCTGCTCGTCGACCCGCTCGACCCTGCACTGCTGCAAGGCCGAGCCAAGATCTCCGCCGCCCGCGGCAACCTCGACGACGCCCTCACCGGCTACGCCGGCCTCGTGACCCGCGTGCCCTCACCGCAGTACCTGCACGAGTACGCACTCCTGTTGCGCGCCGCGGGCCGCACCGACGACGCCACCCGCCAGTTCGACCTGCTCGCCCAGCAGGAACGGCTGCTCGCCGCCGCCGGCAGCACCGACGAACTCGCCGCCTCGATCGTCGCCGCTGATCGGGGTGACACCGCCGCCGCGCTGGCCGCCGCCGAACGCGAGTGGAACCGCAGGCAGAACCCCCTGGTCGCGGACGCGCTCTCCTGGACGCTGCACCTGGCCGGACGCGACGCCGAGGCCCTCGGCTACGCCGACCGCGCCGCCGCCACCGGCTGGCGCAACGCGACGTTCGCCTACCACCGCGGCATGATCCTGCGCGCCCTCGGCCGGACCACAGAGGCCGCCGACGCGCTCGACACCGCGTTGCGCACCAACCCGCACTTCTCCCCGGTCGACGCCCCCGCCGCCCGCACCGCCCTGGACGGCCTGCGATGAAGGCGCTCGCGGTTCTCCTGCTCGCCGGGCTCGCCCTGCTGGCCGTTCCGACCAACGCCAGCGCGCACCCGCTGGGCAATTTCACGATCAACCACCACCACGCCATCACCGCGCACCCCGACCGGATCGACGTCGTCTCGGTCGTCGACCTCGCCGAAATCCCCACCCTGCAAGAACAACCCGCCCGCCAGACCGACTACGCCGACCGTGAATGCGGCGCCGTGCTCGGCGGCCTCGCGGTGACCGTCAACGGCACCCGCACCCCGTTGTCGCTGCGCTCGGCGTCGGTCGAGTACCCGCCCGGCGAGGCAGGACTGGCCACCACGCGCCTGACCTGCCGGCTCACCACCGCGGCGGACCTCGGTTCCGCTGCCACCATCGACGTGCGCGACACTTATCGCCCGGGCCGCGTCGGCTGGCACGAGATGACCGCCACCGGCGACGGCATCGCCCTGATCGACCCGCCCGTACCGGCGACCAGTTCCAGCGACGAGCTCCGCGCCTACCCCGACGACCTGCTCGCCGACCCCCTCGACGTCCGCGCGGTGAGCCTGCGCGTCGAACCCGGCGTCTCCTCGTCCTCGGGCGTGGCCGCGGCCCAGGGCGGCAGCACGGTGCTCGGCGCGGCCACCCGCGCCTTCACCGACCTCGCCGGCAAGCAGGACCTCACCCCGTTGGTCGGCATGCTCGCCGTGCTGCTGTCGCTGCTGCTGGGGGCCTCACACGCCGCGTTGCCCGGACACGGCAAGACGGTCATCGCCGCCTACCTCGCCGGGCGTGACGGCACCGCCCGCGACGCGGTCGTCGTCGGCGCCACCGTCACCCTCACCCACACCCTCGGAGTACTGGTCATCGGCCTGGTGATCAGCGCCTCCAGCGCACTGGCCGGCGAGTCGCTGCTGCGCATCCTCGGCGTCGCCAGCGGCGTCCTGGTCACCGCGATCGGCGCTTACCTGCTGCGCACCGCTCTCCAACGGCAACCAGTCGCCGTCGGTCATGGGCACGGGCACGGGCACGGGCACGGGCATGGCCACGGGCACCGGGTGGGGCGAGGCGGCCTGATCGGCATGGGCGTGGCCGGCGGTCTGGTGCCCAGTCCGTCGGCGCTGGTCGTGTTGCTCGGCGCGATCGCCCTGGGCCGCACCTGGTTCGGCGTCCTGCTCGTCCTGGCCTACGGCCTCGGCATGGCCACCACCCTCACCGCGGTCGGCCTGCTCCTGGTCCGCCTTCGCGATCGGCTGGCCGCCGTCGAACGCTTCCGGGACCGCTTCACCGCCCTGCCCGCCATCACCGCCGGACTCGTCCTCGTCGTGGGCATCGGACTGACCGTCCGAGCCCTGGTCGAATAGGAGACGCGATGCGCGTTCCGCTCCTGATCCTCTGCTGCGCCACCGCCTTGACCGCCTGCTCGTCACCACCCGATCCCGGCCCGGTCTTCGACAACGAGAACGGCACCGAACTGACCTGCCTACGCCACCAGCCCCAGCCACCCGGCCCGCGCTACACCGACGAGTCGATGCGCAGCACCGGCGAAACCCTGTCACTGCTGCGCTACTACACCGCACACGGCCGCAAACCCTTCTGCGACAGCCAAAAACCCACCGACACCGACAAGCAGTGGGCCCAGCTGTACGTGACGCTGGGCGCCGACCGCGCCAACGTCACCACGCTGCTCAGCTGAAACCGATCCGACGGGCCGTGCGGCGACGAAGGAATCGATGTGAAGCTCAGTGACCGGATCGCCGCGGCGACCATGCACGCCACGGCCCGCTGGACCGTGCGCTACGGCGAGGTGCTCCGCTTCGCGGGCTCCGACCTGCCCCGCCCGCGGCTGATCAGGGTGCCCACCCGGCACGGCCGCGTCCGCGTGCACGTCTACCGGCCCGCCTCCGAGCCGGTGGCCGGAGCCGCGCACGTCCACTTCCACGGCGGCGCCTTCCTGATGCGCTACCCGTTCATGGACGACTGGTGGTGCCGCTACCTCGCCGCGACGACCAATGTCCCTGTGCTGAACGTCGACTTCCGCGCAGGTCCATACGTCAGGTATCCGGTAGCCCACCACCAGTGCCACGACGTTGCGGAGTGGGCTGCATCGGGTGGTGGTGACCTGCGGCTCGATCGGATCTCGGTGGGCGGGTTCTCCTCCGGCGGCAACCTCGCGGCGTCGGTCAGCCTGCAGGCGCGAGACGAGGGGCGCTGGCTGCCCGCATTGCAGGTGCTCGGCATCCCCGCACTGGACTTCCGCGACGACCACGGTCTCGACGAACCGGGCATGATCACACCGGAGCTGCGCCGACTCGTGCGCCGCGTCTACTTCCCCGACCTCGCCAGCAGGCTGGAGCCGTGGGCTTCTCCGTTGCTGGCACAGGACCTGTCCGGCTTGCCGCCCGCAGTGGTGCTGACCGCCGAGCGCGACGTCCTTCGCCACGACGGCCGGCGCTACGCCGCACGCCTGCGTGAGGCCGGAGTGGCCGTGCACCACGATGAGACGCCCGGTGTCGACCACTACTTCCTCACCGAGAACCCGGCCCGCGCCCGCGGCACCATGGCCATGGTCGCTCAGTCCATCAGTGCGGCTTTGACGCGAATTTGACACCGGCGTATTCGGAACGCGCCCGAATGTCAGTGGTGTTGACTTCCCGCCGCTGCAGACCCGCGGTTTGGAACAGCACGGAAGCCGTCTGAGCCCTGACGACGAGCGACTCCTCGCCGGCACCGTGTCTGGGATCGGGCCGATCACACGATTCGCTCCCCGTGCCACCGAGTCGATCTCGTCGGCTAGCGGCGGATGAGACCGAGGTCCGTGGCGGTGGCCACGGCGGCCGTGCGCGAGTCGACGCCGAGTTTGGGGTAACAGCGGGCCAGGTGCGACTTCACCGTGCCCTCGGTCAGGTGCAGGCGAGCCGCGATCGCCCGGTTCGACAGGCCGTCCGCTACCAGGGACAGCACCTCGATCTCGCGCCTGGTCAGTGCGGCGTCGGGCAGGCGCATCCTGGTCAGCAGCCGGTCGGCGACTGTGGGGGCGAGGGTGCTGCGTCCGGCGGCGGCGGTGCGCACGGCGGCTGCCAGGTCTTCGGGTGACGCGTCCTTGAGCAGGTAGCCGGTGGCGCCCGCCTCGATGGCGGGCAGGGTGTCCGCGTCTGTGTCGTAGGTCGTGACGATCAGCACTCGGGGTGCGCCGGGGCGTGCGGTGATCGCCGCCGTGGCCTCGGCTCCGGTCATGCCGGCGCCGAACCGCAGGTCCATCAGCACTACGTCGATGTCGCCCTGGAACGCCCGTGTCACGGCGTCCTCGGCGGTGGCGGCTTCGGCGACCACGACTAGTCCGGGTTCGGTTTCCAGCACGGCTCGCAGGCCCGCCCGGACGATCGGGTGGTCGTCGGCCAGCAGCAGGCGGATCATGACCTGGCCAGGGGAAACCGGGCGGTCAGCACCGCGCCCTTGCCTGGGGTCGACCGGATCGTGAGCGAGCCGCCCAGCGCGCGGGCTCGGGCGCGCATGGCGGCCAGTCCGAAGCCGTCGGGAACCGGGAGCGACGGGTCGAAGCCGACGCCGTCGTCCGCTATCTCCAGCGCGACCTCGTCGGCGAGGTGGGTCAGGGTTACGTCGGTGGTCGTGGCGTTCGCGTGCCGGAGCGTGTTGGCGAGGGCTGCCTGGGCTATGCGCAGCAGAGCGACCTCGTGCGCGATCGGCAGTGCGCCTGGGGTGCCGACCAGCTGGAAGCGCGTGCCTGGGGTGGCTGCGCACAGGCGTTCCAGCGCGCCTGCCAGCGTTGTGCCGTCTAGTGCGGGTGGGGTGTGAGCGGCTACGAACCTGCGGGCCTCGGCGAGGTTGTCCACTGCGGCCTGGCGGGCCTGTTCCACGTATCCGGCCGCTTTGCCCTCGGGTAGCGAACGTCCGGCGGCGCGCAGCAGCAGTTGGATGCTCGACAGGCCCTGGGCGAGGGTGTCGTGGATCTCGCGGGCCAGCCGTTCGCGTTCGGCCAGCACCCCTGCGTCGTGCTGGGCGGCGGCCAGGTCGGCGCGAGTTGCGGTGAGCTCCTCGATCAACCGCCGGCGCTGCTCGTTCTCCCGGTACAGGGCCTGATAGCCCCACACGACGGCGACCGCGACGGCGGCACCGAGCGCCGGGCCGATGGCGGCGGCCGGGCTGAACGTCCCCTGGTGCGCGGCGAACGCGGTGATCGCGACCAGCGCCGTGATGGACACCGCGCCCAGGCCTCCTCGCCGTGGCAGCAGGTGGAGTTGGAGGAAGTACAGCGGGAACGCGACCCACACGCCGTCCGGTGTCAGGATCACCAGCACGAGCCAGGCGACGGTGACGGCACCGAGCCACTGCGCGGCGACCACCCGGGACGAGCGGACCCGCGGGGACAGAGGTCCGAGCACGTACACCGCCGCGCAGAGCACGGCGACCACGATGACGGCTCCCGCCTGGGGTTTTCCGCCCGTCACGGCCCGTGTTGCCGCCAGCGCGAGCAGCGCGATGAGCAGCAGGTGCAGACATCGGGTCAGCACCTGGTTGATCGGGGCGACGGCGGGAGTGGCGTTCACAGTGCGTCCCAGGCTACGCAGCGCCGGCGGTTGCCACCTCTGTCGAAAGGTACAACCGGCGCGCCGCCTTTCCGCTCGTGAGTTGCTATCCGCGGCCAGATCCGGAACGGGGCGCCGAGGTCGATCGTGGAGAACGTCCCTGCTCCACCACCGGAAAGGACCAGGCCGTTGTTCGTCGCCTGGAGAGACCTGTTGCACGCCAAGGGTCGCTTCGCCCTCATGGGTTCGGTCATCGTGCTGATCACGCTGCTGGTCGGCCTGCTGTCCGGGCTGACCGCCGGACTCGGCCGCCAGAACGTCTCCGCCATCACCGGCCTGCCCGCCGACCACATCGTCTTCGCGCAGGGAGTGTCCTACGCGGACTCGGCCGTCACCGAGGCGCAGTGGCGGCAGTGGGCGGCCACGCCGGGGGTCACCAGCGCCGAACCGCTGGGCATCACCACCACCAAGGCGATCGCGGGTGACCGGAGCGCGGGCGTCTCGGTCTTCGGCGTCCGGACCGGGTCCGCTCTCGCTCCCGGCCTCGCCGAGAACTCGGTCGTGCTGTCCACTGTGGCCGCTCGCGACCTCGGGATCGGGCCCGGCGACAACCTGGTCCTGGCCGGGCGGCGGCTGACCGTCGTCGCCGTGTCCGGTGACGCGTCGTTCAGCCACACCCCGGTCATCTGGACCACCCTCGACGTCTGGCGTGCCACCGCCCCTCCGACCGACGCGATGGCGACCGTGGTCGCCCTGACGACGTCCGGCGTCGACATCGCCGCCACCGACCAGGCGGCCGGAACCACGACGGTCACCAAGGACGAGTCCTTGTCCGCCATCGGTTCCTACACCTCCGAGAACGGCTCCCTGCAACTGATGCGCGGTTTCCTGTTCGTCATCTCGGCCCTGGTGATCGGTGCGTTCTTCACGGTCTGGACCGTGCAGCGCAGCGCCGACATCGCGGTGCTGAAGGCCTTGGGCGCGACCACGGCCGAGCTGCTCAAGGACGCGCTGGGCCAGGCCGTCCTCCTGCTCGCCGGCGGCACCCTGATCGGCACCGGCCTCGCCGCCGCACTCGGTGCCGCGCTCGACGGCTCGGCGATCCCGTTCGTCCTCACGCCCGGCACCGTGCTCGTCCCGGCCGCCGTGACGATCGGACTCGGCCTGCTGGGCGCCGGGCTCGCCGTCCGCCGCATCACGTCCGTCGACCCGCTGACCGCCCTCGGGAGCGCCCGATGAGTCTCACCCTGACCGGCGTCACCCTCACCTATCCCGACGGCGACACCCGCCTCACCGCGCTCGACCAGGTCACCCTCGACGTCCCGCGCGGCAGCCTCACCGCCGTGGTCGGCCCGTCCGGTTCCGGCAAGTCCAGCCTGCTCGCCGTCGCCGCCGCCCTCATCACACCCGACACCGGCACCGTCACCATCGACGGCACCGCGACCGCCGACCTGACCCGAGGAGAACTCACCGGCCTGCGCCGCCACAAGATCGGCATCGTCTTCCAGCAGCCCAACCTGCTGCCCGCCCTCACCGCCGCCGAACAGCTCCAGGTGATGAGCCGAACCCCGGCCAAGGCCCGCACCCGTGCCCTGGAGCTTCTCGAAGCCGTGGGCCTGGCACCTCAGGCGCACCGCCGCCCGCACCAGCTCTCCGGCGGGCAACGCCAGCGCGTGAACATCGCCCGCGCGTTGATGAACGACCCTGTGGTTTTGCTGGTCGACGAACCCACCAGCGCCCTGGACCACGAACGCGGCGCCGCCGTCCTCGACCTGCTCACCCGCCTCACCCACCAGCAGTCCACCGCGACGGTCCTGGTCACGCACGACCGCACGCACCTCACGGCGGTCGACCGGATCGCCGAAGTCCACGACGGACGGCTGAGCTCGCCTCAGCCGCGCAACTTCGCGAGTTCGCGCCGGATCGCCCAGTGAGCAGGGACGACGTCACGCGGGCGGGGTGGCAGGGCGGCGTCGCGCAGCTCGACCGACCACTGGCCCCCGGTCCTCGGCAGCACCGGGTGCACGTCGTGAGCGAGCAAGCGCCACAGTTCGGCGGACACCGCCACCGCACCGCCGGGCCACGCCTCGCCGGTCTGCGGATGCCGCGGCACCAGCAGCAGGTCCGCCTCGCCCGGCACACCCGGACCCGCCAGGGCCAGCGACCGCGCCGGGCCGGCGGCAGGCTGCCACTCGTCGAGGGCGCGCTGGAACACGGTGGCCAACGGTCCCTCCACAACGGTGACGCGTGCCCCGTCCGCCGCGAACAACGCGCGTGCGACGGCCATGCCCGCAGCGATCTCCACGCGCCGTTGCCACCACAGGTCGCCGTCTGCCAGCGACGGGCCGTGCCAGTCGAAGTCCTCCCACGGCCGCACGGGATCGGGCGAGCCCGCAGGACGCACAGCGCCCGGTGCGAAGCGGACGACCTGCCAGCGCGAGCAGTCGTCCACGCGCACCGCGACCGGCCGCCCGCAGGCGCACGCCAGGTTCGGGCCTGCCGAGCCGTCGACACCGCAGCACCACCCCGCGTAGCCGTCCTCGATCCAGGACAACCCGCGGGCGTCACCGGGGGCGACGAGGAAGTCGCCCTGCGCGGCGTAGGTGCCGTCGGCCAGCAGCGGAGGCGTGAAGTCGGTGGTGTTGGCCCACTCGACGTCCTCGTGGTCGGGACGGTCCACCTGGGACAGCGGCACGGTCAGCGCCGCTCCGCACGCCACGCACTCGAACACGACCATCGGTCCATCATGAGGAGGCTGTCCACCGAATTGTGCCGATCTCCTTGCCATGTCAGCGTTTGCGCCACCAGCTGTCGTTCCGGCTGACCCCTCCGCCGAGGACGCCGGTGCTCGCCGCTGGCCCGGCGTCTACGGTGGCGACATGGTGAGGCTGGACCGGCTGGTCAACGTGCTGGGCGGGTACGGGGTCCGGTTGTGCTGCCGCCCGGCGTCGCGCTCGGCCGAGCTGCGCGGTGTCGTCCTGCGCGACGCCGCGGACGACCGCACCGAGGTCGGTGACGTGTACCTCGCCGTGGGAGCCGGGTCCGTCGGGGAGGCCGTGGCCGCGGCGACCGAGGCACGTGCGGTCGTCGTGCTGGTTCGCGGTGGCGAGGAGCTCCGGGACGAGGCCGTCGCCGCGGGGGAGACCGCCGGGGTCGCGGTGATGCTGGCCGACCCGTCCCTGTCGTGGAGCCAGCTGGCGGGCGTCGTCTACGGCCTGGTGCTCGAAGGGCGGGAGACCGAGTCCGGGCGTGGGCCCACCGACCTGTTCGCCCTCGCTGACAGCCTCACCGCCGCTACGGGCGGCCCGGTGACCATCGAAGACCGGTTGTCCCGCGTGCTGTCCTACTCCGGCCCCCAGCAGGAGGTCGACGCTGCCCGGCTGGAGACGATCATGGGGCGCCGGACGCCCGCGTGGGTCCAGGAGCTGTTCGACGCGGCGGGCGTGGGCGCGCACCTGCGGGACTCCGACGAACCGCTCTTCGTGGCCGGGGACCCCGGTCGCGGTCTGACCGGGCGGATGGTGGTCGCGGTCCGGGTCGGCCGCGAGCTGCTGGGCACGATCTGGGTGGCCTGCCCCGCGCCGTTGGAAGGCGCCCGGCGGACCGCGCTGACCGACGGCGCCCGGATCGTGGCGCTGCACCTGCTGCGGTCGCGTGCCAGCGCGGACCTGGAACGGCAGGTGGAGTCGGAGTGGGTGACCCGGCTCCTGGAGGGCACGGCCGACGCCGCCACGGTGATCAGCCAGCTCGGGCTCCCGCCGGGGCCCGCCAGGGTGGTCGCGGTCCGGGCGCAGGTCGGCGAGGAACGGCACGCGGCGGTGCTGCAGGCGTTCGACCAGGCGACCACCGGTTTCGGCTGGTCACGGCCGGGACGCAGCGCCGTCGCGGGCAACAGCGTCTACACGGTCCTGCCGGGGGAGCGGGTCGCGGCGGCACGGGAGTGGCTGGCCGTGCTCAGGGCTGCGTTGCCCGCGAACGTGACCGTGTCTGCGGGGATCAGCGGGATCGCCGCCCGCGGACCTGCCCGCAGCGCGGCAGGAGGCGGACGAGTGCCTGGCGCTGCACGAGGCCGGTGCGCCCCGCGCGCCCGCGTACGACGAGTCGTGGGACGAGATCCTGTTGCAGCGCCTGCGGACTGCTGCACGGGTCGGCCGGGCGCCGGCCCGCGGACCGGTGGCCGACCTGCGCAGGCACGACGCCGAGCACGGCACCGACCACGTCGCGACGTTGCGCGCGTGGCTCGAGGCGCAGGGCGACCTGACCGTCGCCGGTGAGCGCCTCGGCGTCCACGGCAACACCGTGCGCAACCGGCTGCGCAAGATGAGCGAGGTGACCGCTCTCGGCCTGGACGACGCGGCCAAGCGGGTCGCGATGCTGATCGACCTCGCCGCGACGGTGTCGGAAACCGACAATCGCTGACTGCTGATTGTAGGAATCGGACAAGCGGTGAGGTCCTGCTCCACCCCACCCTGGAATCGGTTGCACCGAGGACAGGAGGACGGGATGGATGGCGTCGAGCGCCTGGACGGCGGTCCGCGCTCCGCGGTGGTGGTCGGCGCGGGCGTGGTCGGTCTGTCCGCGGCGTGGTTCCTGCAGGAACGCGGGGTCGAGGTGACCGTGGTCGACCGGACCGGGGTCGCGGCGGGCGCGTCCTGGGGCAACGCCGGGTGGATCGCGCCGGGACTGGCGATTCCGCTGAACGAGCCGTCCGTGCTGAGGTACGGCCTGCGCGCGGTGCTCGACCCGGCCGCGCCGCTGCACGTCCCGCTGACCGCCGACCCGAAGCTGTGGTCGTTCCTCGTGCGCTTCGCCGCGCACTGCCGGTGGCCGTCGTGGACCAGGGCCGTGCGGGCGAACCTCCCGCTCAACGAGGAGAGCGTCGAGGCCTACGACGTGCTCACCGCCAACGGCGTCGAGGCGCTCACCGTCGACGCGCCCATCACCGCCGCCTTCACCTCGGCCGGGCGGGCGCGTGGTCTGCTGCGAGAGCTCGAACGCCTTGCGGCGGCAGGACAGCAGGTCGACCACGTTCGACTGTCCACAGCGGACCTGCGCGAGCACGCGCCGCTCGCCTCGTCCGCGATCACGGCCGGGGTGCGCGTAGACGGGCAGCGGTTCGTCGACCCCGGCGAGTTCGTGCGGGCGCTGGGACGCGCGGTGGTCGCTCGCGGTGCCTCCCTCCGCACCCTCGAAGCGGTCGACGTCCGCGCCGGCCGCGGCTGCGCGACCGTGGTGGCGAAGGACGGTGACAGGATCTCCGCCGACGCCGTCGTGCTGGCCACCGGCGCCTGGCTGCCGGGCCTGGCCGCGGCGACCGGCGTCCGCACGGCGGTGCGCGCCGGGCGCGGCTACTCGTTCACGGTGCCCGTGCGGGAACCGGTCCCCGGTCCGATCTACCTGCCCGAGGTGCGCGTCGCCTGCACGCCGTACCAGGGCGGCCTCCGGGTCGCGGGCACCATGGAGTTCCGCGGCCCCGACGCGCCGCCCGACGAGGCCCGCGTGGACGCGATCGTCGCCTCCGCCCGGCCGTTGCTGGACGGCGTGAGCTGGGAGGACCGCACCGACGTCTGGGTCGGCCCCCGCCCGGTGACCCCGGACGGCCGCGCTCTCATCGGCGCGACCCGCCTGCCCGGCGTCTACGTGGCCGGCGGTCACGGCATGTGGGGCCTCGCCCAGGGACCCGTCACCGGCAGGTTGCTGGCGGAGCAGATCACCACCGGCAAGCAGCCCGCCGCGCTGCGCGAGTTCGACCCGCTCCGGTGACGCCGGCGTGGCCACCGAACCACCGCTGACCGACGACGAGCGCGCCGAACTCGCCTGGCTGCGCAAGGAGAACGACTTCCTCCGAGTGCAGCGCGACATCCTCCTGGACGTGGCGACCGGCTACGCCCACGACTTCGAGGCCGTGCTGCGCGGCCCCGTTCCCGTCCGCGCGAGTCGAGAGCCGACCGAACCCGGCTGACGCGGACACCCCCGCCGTCAGGGCGATGCCTCCCCCAGATCGCCCTGACGGCACTCAACGCATGGAGCGAACATGACGAGCACGACTCCGCGCGTGTGGCTCTCGCCGCAGGCGCACCACCGCCTCCGCAACGAACTGATGACCCTGCTCTCCCCGGTCCGCCACCACGACGAACCCGGCGAGTCGGGTTTCCTGTCCCAGCGAGATCGCGAGACGCGCATCCGCCAGATCAAGGACCTCCTCGTCAACGCGATCGTCGGCGAGGACCCGCCGGACGACGGCGTCGCCGAACCCGGCATGGTGCTCACCGTCAGCTTCGACGACACCGGTGAGACCGAGACGTTCCTGCTCGGCGTCCGCGGCGCCGAGCACGGCACGACCGAGGTGTACTCGCCGGACTCCCCGCTGGGTATCGCGGTGAACGGCGCCCGCCAGGGCGAGCAGCGCGCGTACCGGACGCCGAGCGGTGCCACGGTCCGCGTCACGGTGCTGAACGCGGTGCCGTACGGGCAGGTGCGTCGTGCTCAGTGAGAGCGAACGCCGCTCAGCCCGATTTCCTGGCCCCGCCAGCGTTTCCGCAACCAGCGGTCGTGGCTCGCGACCACGATCGCGCCCGGACCTCGTTGCCCCAGCGCGTCCTCCAGCTCGTCGCACAACGTCGGCGACAGGTGGTTCGTCGGCTCGTCGAGGAGCAGCAGGTGGGGTGGATCGGCCACCAGCAACGCGAGCGCCAGCCGCCGTTGCTGGCCCACCGACAACGAGCCGACGGGCTTGCCGAGGTCCCATTTGTGCAGCAGCCCCAACGATTCCAGGGGCGTCGCGGCCACCCGTTCGGCACCGAGCGCACGGCCGTAGGTGGCGCGGGCGGTCAGGCGCGGGTTGGCGAACGACGTGTCCTGGTCCAGCGACCCCACCCGCACACCAGGGCTGAGCCGGACACCTTCCGCCGGCAGGCGTCCGGAGAGCACGTGCAGCAGCGTCGACTTGCCCGCGCCGTTCACGCCGGTGACGAGCAGACGGTCGCCGTCGCGGATGTCCAGGGTGTCGAGAGCCAGCCGTCCGGGGACCCGGACGTGCCGCAGTGCCACCATGTCCTCGGCCTCGACGGCCACCACGTCCGGGGCGAAGCGCAGCGGGCGCGGGGGAGCGGGGACGGCGGCGCGTTCCAGCTCCTCCAGGCGGCGGGTGGCGTTGCGGACGCGGCGGGAGATCTGGCTCTGCACCCGGTTCGCGCGGACGCCGTAGCCCATCTTGTCGCCGTCGCGCATCGGCCGGTCCGGCGCCACCCGGCCCGCGATCAGGTCGAGCGACGAGCGGACCTCGGCGATCTCCTCCTGCTCTTCGGCGAACCGGCGTTCCCAGCGGTCGCGGTCGGCGCGTTTCTGGTGCAGGTAGGCGGAATAGGTGCCGCCGAAGCGGACCGGGCCGTCCGGGGTGGGGTCGAGGTCGACCAGGTCGGTGCAGACCGCGTCCAGGAACGCGCGGTCGTGGCTCGCCAGCACGACCGTCCCCGGCAACGCCCGGAGCTGGTCCTCCAGGAACGCCGCCGTGTCGTCGTCCAGGTGGTTCGTCGGCTCGTCCAGCAGCAGTGCGGTGGGGCGGCGGATCAGCAGCGCCGCCAGATCGAGCCGCCGTCGCTGGCCGCCGGACAACGAGCCGAGCGCCCGGTCCCGGCCCACCTCACCGAGCCCGAGTCCACTGAGGACGATGTCGGCGCGCCGGTCGGCGTCCCAGGCCTCGTGCAGCTGCGCGAGTTCGAGTCGTTCGGAGTACTCGGCGAGCCTGGCCGGATCGTCCAGCACCGCGCTGAGCCGGTCGAGTTCGGCGAGGTCCGTGCGGGCCTGGGCCAAGGCGTCGTCCAGGACGTCGGCGAGCGTGGCCTCGTCGGTGAACGGCATCTCCTGGCGCAGGAACCCCATGTCGGCGGGCCGCTGCACCTTTCCACGTTCCGGCTGATCCACGCCCGCGAGCAGGCGCAGCAGCGTCGACTTGCCCGCGCCGTTCTCGCCGATCAGGCCGATCCGGCGGCCGGGTGCTGCGGTCAGCGAGACGCCGTCGAGCACCCGCCGCCCGGCGAAGCCGCGCACGAGTTCGGTGGCCACCAGGGCTGCTTCAGCCACGTGCGGCCTCCAGCAGCTTGCCGTTCTCCAGACGCAGCCAGCGGTCGATCTTCACCTCGTTCAGGAACCGCTCGTCGTGGCTCACCACCACGAACGCGCCCCGGTAGGCGTTCAGCGCGCTCTCCAGCTGGCCCGCGCTGACCAGGTCGAGGTTGTTCGTCGGCTCGTCCAGCAGCAGGAGTTGCGGCGCGGGCTCGGCGAACAGGACGCACGCGAGCGTGGCGCGGAGTCGTTCGCCGCCGGACAGCACCCCGACGGGCAGGTGCGCGCGGGTGCCCCGGAACAGGAAGCGCGCCAACAGGTTCATCCGGTCGGCCGGGGGCATGGCCGGGGCGAACGCCGCCAGGTTCTCGGCCACGGTGCGGCCGTCGTCGAGCAGGTCGAGCCGCTGGGACAGGTACGCGACGCGGCCGTCGGCCCGTTTCACCTCGCCGCTGTCCGGGGCCAGCGATCCGTGGATCACCCGCAGCAGCGTCGACTTGCCCGCGCCGTTCGGGGCGGCCAGCGCGATGCGTTCGGGGCCGCGGATCGCGAAGTCCAGGCCGGAGAACAACTCCCGCACCCGGACGTCCGAGCCGTCGAACAACGTCCGGCCGGCGGGGACGACGGTCTGCGGCAGGTCGAGGCTGATCTTCTGCTCGTCCTTCACGGCCCGTTCGGCCTGGTCGAGCTTCGAGCGGGCGGCACCGAGGCGGGCCGCGTGCGTGCCGTCGGCCTTGGCCGCCGACACCTCCGCGTTGCGCTTCATGTTGCCCGCGAAGATCCGGGGCAGGCCCGCGTTGGAGAGGTTCTTCTGGGCGTTGGACGCACGGCGCGCGGCCCGTTCGCGGGCCTGCTGCATCTCCCGCTTCTCGCGCTTGACCTCCTGCTCGGCGCTGCGGACGTTCTTCTCCGCCACCTCGCGCTCGGCCGCCACGGCCTCCTCGTACGCGCTGAAGTCGCCGCCGTAGAAGCGGATCTCGCCGCCGTCGAGCTCGGCGATCCGGTCCATCCGGTCCAGCAACGCCCGGTCATGACTCACCACGAGCAGACAGCCGCGCCAGTCGTCCAGCACGTCGTAGAGCCGGTGCCGGGCCTCCAGGTCGAGGTTGTTGGTGGGCTCGTCGAGCAGCAGCACATCAGGCTGCTTCAGCAACTGCGCGGCGAGGCCGAGCGAGATGACCTGACCGCCGCTCAACGTGCCGAGCCCGCGATCCAGCGCGAGGTCGCCGAGCCCGAGGCGGTCGAGCTGCGCACGGGTGCGTTCTTCCAGGTCCCAGTCGTTGCCGATGGTGGTGAAGTGCTCCTCGGCGACGTCACCGGACTCGACGGCGCGGATGGCCGCGAGCACGTCCGCGACCCCGAGCACCTCGGCCACCGTCAGTCCGGCCGTGAGCGGCAGGTCCTGGGGCAGGTAGGCGAGCACGCCCTCGACGGCCACGCTGCCGCCGGACGGCTCCAGCGCGCCCGCGACGAGCTTGAGCAACGTCGACTTGCCGGCGCCGTTGGGGGCGACGAGACCGGTGCGCCCGCCCGGCACCGAGATGGACAGGCCGTCGAACACGGGGGTGTCGTCGGGCCAGGAGAACGACAGGGACGACACGACGATGAATGCGTCGGACATGGGTGTGAGACCTCAGGATGTGCTGCGCGCGGACAACGACCGCGCGAGTGGGAAAAGGGGACGACTCGGACGGCCACCGCCAAGCAATGGCCCGTCACATCCAGGGCTCACCCTGAGATGTCGTCTTCACCTGCCAACACGTCGCACTCCTCGGTTGATCTCGTTTCCACCGTAGCAGCGCACCGAGGACTCCGCCGACGGGGTTTCGCCGCCGGGTGGCACTGTGGAGTCGTGACAGTTCTCCAGTTGCTGCGCGAACGCAGGCTGCAACGAAGCGTGCCGGGCCAACGGACGGACGGCGCGCGCCTGGCGTTGCTGATCGAGGGCGGGAGCTCGCGGGCCGTCTACTCGAGCGGCATGACGGTGGCGATCGAACGCCTGGGCCTGCTGCCGTTGTTCGACGCCGTCTACGGCAGCTCGGCGGGGTCGCTGAACGCCGCGTGGCTGCTCTGCGGGCGCGCCGACCGCAGCAAGCACGCGTGGTGGGACCCGATCGTCATGCGCACGACGATCGACCCACGCCGCCTGTTCGGCAAACGCCCTGTCGTCGACACCCAGCACCTGATCCACACGATCTACACCCAGGTGCACCCGATGGGGTTCCAGGAGATCCTCGACAACCCCGTCGAGTTCCACCCGATGGCCACCGACGGGCTGACCGGCGAGGCCGCCGACCTGCACCCGCACGTCCGCGACCAACTCGGCATCCAGACGGCGCTGAGGGCCTCGGCCGCGATGCCCGTGCTGGCCGGGCCGCCCGTGGTGATCGACGGCCGCCCGTACGTCGACGCGGGGCTGAGCGAGACGATCCCGGTGCGGACCGCGCTGGCCCAGGGGGCGACGCACGTGGTGGCGTTGCGGACGCGCCGCGCCGACGAGGGCGGGTCGCCGCCGTCGCGGGTGGAACGGATGGTGCTGGGGCGGTGGTCCGCCCGGCACGCGCCCGGGGTGATGGGCGCTTTCCTGCGGCGGGAGGAGATCCGGGTCGAGGACGAGAACCTGCTGGCCACGCATCCTGACTGCCTGCAGATCCGGCCGCCGCTGGGGAGCGCGCCGATCGGGCGGACCGAGCGACGGCCGCAGGTGATGCAGGACGCGCTGGACGTCGGGATCGCAGCGGCGCTGCACGACCTGGGCGAGAGCGTGGTCGAGAGCCGCTGACCCTTGTGGACTCCCGCCGGTGGCTCTACGGTATCGCAACAACCTGTTGCGAATTGGAGGGCTGCCGGTGGCGGGGCGTCCGCGGGATCCCGAGCTCGAACAGCGACTGCTGGCGACGGCGTGGTCGCTACTCACCTCGAACGGCTACGACGCGCTGACGTTGACGCAGGTCGCGGCCCAGTCCGGCGCGCACCGGACCGACGTGTACCGGCGCTGGCGCAGCAAGGTGCGGCTGGTGGCGGACGTGCTGGACGCCTACCTGCCGCCGGTGCCCGACCCCGACACCGGCACGGTGCGCGGTGACCTGAGGGCGTTCGCGGAGGATCTGGCCGGGGCCTGGAACGAGCCGTGGAACGACGGGCTCGTCGGGTTCCTCGCCGATCTGCGCGGGGACTCCGACGCCGAACGGACGTTCCGATCGTTGGTCGCACGCAGGTCGCAGCCGTTGGTGGACGCCATCGCACGGGCGGTGCGGCGTGGCGAGATCGCGGAGGTGCCGGAGCTTCCGTTCGTCGGCAACCTGCTCGAAGGGCCGGTGATGCACCGGCGGATGTTCGGGGGCGAGCCGCTGACGTCGCACGAACTGGACGTGGTGACCGAGTCGGTGCACCGGCTGCTCACCGGGACGTCGGTGACGCCGTGACGCTGCACGACCTGACGGCGGCGCAGCAGCTGGAAGGGTTGCGCGCCAAGGAGTTCAGCTCGCGTGAACTGGCCGAGCACTACCTCGATCGCATCAAGAGGCACGAGAACCTCGGCGCGTTCGTCACCATCAACGACGACGCGCTCGAAGAGGCGAAGAAAGCCGACGAGCAACTCGCAGCGGGACACCAGGCGCCGTTGCTCGGCCTGCCCATCGGCATCAAGGACCTCGCGGCCACGGCGGGAATCCGCACGACGTTCGGCTCGGCGGCGCTCGAGAACTTCGTGCCACCACAGGACTCCTGGACGGCCGGGCTGATCCGGCAGGCCGGAGCGGTGCTGATCGGCAAGACGAACACGTCCGAGTTCGGCGCCACCTGCTACACCGAGAACGACGTCACGCCGCACCCGGCCGTGACCCCTTACGCCCCAACGAGATACTCCAGCGGGTCGAGCGGCGGCGCGGCCACGGCCGTCGCGGCCGGGTTGCTGCCGGTGGCGCACGCCAGCGACGGCGCCGGGTCGATCCGCACGCCCGCGGCGACGTGCCACCTGGTCGGGATGAAGCCCAGCAGGGGACTGGTGAGCCCGGCACCCGCCGCGTCGTTCCTGAGCGCGGGCACCGAAGGGCCGATCGCGCGCACCGTCGAGGACGCGGCACTGCTGCTGGACGTCATGGCGTCACCCGCGCCCGGCGACCTCTACGGCTGGCGAAACGTGGGCAGCTTCGCCCAGGCGCTCAAGCTCCGGCGCCCGCTCAAGATCGCGACCTGGACGGACACCGGCACCACCGAAGCACCCGACCCCGAAGCCGAACGGGCCGTGCGGAGAACACGGGAAGTGCTGACGGGGCTGGGACACGAGGTGCGGGAGATCCCGCTGCCCGCCCGCTGGGACGAGCCAGCGAGCCGCGCGATCGTGGTCTGGTTCGCCTACCAGGTGGGTGCCGTGGCCCAGCTGATGGTGCCACGCCCCGAACTGCTGCGGCCGTACACCAGACACCTGCTCGCGATCAACGACACGTTGTCCGCCGACGACGTCGTCGCCGCGCAGACGTTGCTCGCCCGCTACGCCAGCACGTTCCTGGCCGCGACCGACGACTACGACGTCGTCCTCACGCCCACGACGAACGGCCCGCCGGTGCCGATCGGCTACTACGCAGGCGACGAGGCCGACCTGATGCTCAAGTGGTCGTGCCCGACGCCGTGGGTGAACCTCGCCGGAGTGCCCGCGATCTCGCTGCCGTCGCACGTGGACGACCAGGGACTGCCGCACGGCGTCCACCTCGTCGGCCGCGCACGGAGGGACGCCGAACTCCTCGCCCTCGCCGCCCAACTGGAAAGCGCGAGGCTGTGGGAAGACCGCCACCCGCCCGCCTGGCACGAGTGAAAGGGGCGCCGCGATGCCCGATCCCGGACTCGGCCTGACCGAGCAGACCGTCACGCTGCCCGACGGACGTGCCATCCGCACCGTCCGAGCAGGACAGGCGCCAGGGCCGTTGATCGTTTTCGAGGCGGGGATGAGCGCGCCCGCGTCGTCCTGGATCCACACGCAACGCGAGGTGAGCGCGCGCTACCGGACGTTGTCCTACGACCGCGCGGGGTACGTCGGCAGCGACCCGGACACGCACGATCGCACACTCGACCGCATCGTGGACGATCTCACGGCCGTGCTCGACGCCGTGAACGAAACCGACCCAGTCGTGCTCGTCGGACACAGCTGGGGCGGCCCGATCATCCGCGTGTTCGCCGACCGCCACCCCGACCGCGTCGCCGGAATGGTGTTCGTGGACGCGACCCTCGCCGAGATCATGGCCACCCGCAACGCCAAGGTCGCGGCGGGCTTCTTCGCGCTCATGGGGCTGATCGCGAGGTTCGGCGGCAAGGAACTGATCAGGAAGCAGACCTTTCGCAACGGCGTCGCGCCCGAGATTTCCACGGCCGACGTGGAGATCATGACCCGCGACTACGCCAACCCGCGCGGAATGAAGGCTGGCAGCCGGGAGGCCGCGCAGATCGCGAACGCCCTGCCGGTCCTGCGCCGCGTGCAGGCGAACGGCACACCGGACGTCCCGGTCGTCAGCCTGCAGGCCGGACTGGTCGAGCGCGGCATGACGAAATGGCGCCCGCTGTTCAACCAGTACGCGCAGGACCTGATGGACGCCGCCCCGCGCGGAAAGATGGTCGTCGTCGAAGGCGCGGGACATCTCATTCCCCAGGAATCGCCGGAGATCGTCCGGGAAACCATTTTCGGGGTGGCCGAACAGCTACCTTGAGCGCGTGGACTTCGACGAGTACCGCAAGTACGACGCCACCGGGCTCGCCCGGCTCGTCGCCGAGAAGCAGGTGTCCGCGGCCGAACTCCTCGCCGTGGCACAGGAGCGCGCCGCCGCCGTGAACCCGCGGCTCAACGCGATCGTCCGGGACGTGCCCGCCGACCCGCGCGACGACCTCACCGGTCCGTTCGCGGGCGTGCCGTTCCTGATCAAGGACCTGGGCCAGGACTACGCGGGCCTGCCGACCTCGAACGGGTCGCGCTCGCTCAAGACGCACAACGTCGCCGCGCACTCCACCGTGGTCCAGCGCTGGATCGACGCCGGTCTGGTGATCTTCGGCAAGACCAACCTGCCGGAGTTCGGCGCGAAGGCCATCAGCGAGTCGACCACGTGGGGTCCGGCGCGCAACCCGTGGGACCTGGAACGCACTCCCGGTGGTTCGTCGGGTGGTTCGGCCGCCGCGGTCGCCGCCGGGATCGTGCCGTGCGCCGGGGCCAACGACGGCGGTGGGTCGACCCGCATCCCGGCCGCCTGCTGCGGTCTCGTCGGGTTGAAGCCAGGCCGCGGCCTCACGCCGTTCGGCCCGGAGACCGCCGAGATGATGCACGGCGCGGCGGTGCAGGGCGTTGTCTCGCGCACGGTCCGCGACACCGCGGCGATGCTCGACGTCATCTGCGGCGGCGAACCGGCCGGGCCGTACTCGCCCGCGCTGCCGCCGGAGGCGTTCGCGTCCTACGTCGGCCAGGCGCCGGGCAAACTGCGGATCGGCGTGCGCGTGCCGTCCGCGATCAACCCCGACCCGCACCCGGAGGCGGTCGCGGCCGTCGCGTCGGCGGTCAAGACGCTCACCGACCTGGGCCACCACGTCGAGGAACTGCCGGAGGCGCCGTTCGACGACGCGGCCCTGGCCAAGGACTTCCTGCTGACGTGGTTCGTGAACCTCGCCTGGAAGGTCGCCGACGCGAAACGGTTGACCGGGGCGCCGGACCTGGCGTTCGAACGCGACACGCTGCTCATGGCCGCGCTGGGACGGGCCACGAGCAGCGTCGACTACGTGGACGCGGTGCAGCGCCGGCACGAGCACACCCGCCGGCTCAGCACCTACTTCGAGTCGTTCGACCTGCTGCTGACGCCGACGCTCGCGACCCCGCCGCCGAAGGTCGGCCAGTTCGACCTGCCGGTATCGCTGCAACGGGCGACGGACGTGCTGCTCAAGACCGGCACCGCCCGGTTCCTCAAGCACACCCCGATCGTCGAGGACATGATCAGGGACAACCTCGGCTGGGTGCCCTACACGCAGCTCGCGAACATCACGGGGCGTCCCGCGCTGTCGTTGCCGCTGCACTGGACGGCGGACGGGTTGCCGCTCGGCGTCCAGTTCGTGGCGCCGCTGGCGGGGGAGGCGTTGCTGATCAAGCTCGCGGCGCAGCTCGAGGAAGCCGCGCCGTGGGCTGATCGGGTGCCGGTCATGAACTGAGGAACTTCAGCAGTTCGGTGGTCACGAACTGCGGGTTCTCCTCGACGAGCCAATGTCCCGCCTTCGGGACGTCGAGCGCGGCCACGATGTTCGGGACGCGCGGTGCGATCGTGCCCTTGATCGCCTCCGCCTGGCCCTCCGCGGCCATCACCAGGGTCGGGTCCTCCACCGGCCGTGCCGCCTCGGTGTCCCGGACGTCCTGGTCGAGCGCGCGGTACAGCCCGAAGCCGTTGGACAACGTCTTGTCGTAGGTGCGCGCGTACTCGTCGATTTCGTTGTCCGTGAACGGGGACTTCGTGGACGTGCCGCCGAACGCGCTGCCCTGGTAGGACACCTGCGGGTAGAAGAGCTTCAGGTAGTCGCGGACGTCGTTCTGCACGACGGCCTCCGGCACCTGCGGCTGCGAGTGGAACGCGATGTGCCAGCTCAGGCTCCGGTACGTGCGCGCGTCGATCGCCGGGCCGGGCAACGGCAGGTCGAGGTAGCCGAGGCGGGCGGTGTCCTCGGGGAACTGGCTCGCGTACTGGAACGCGACGGCGGCGCCCAGGTCGTGGCCGACGATCGAGGCGTTCTTGATGCCGAGCTTGCTGGTCAGCCCGTGCACGTACTTCGCGAGCGTGGCCTTGTCGAAGCCCTTCGGAGTGCCGGTGCTGTCGCCGAGTCCCGGCAGGTCGAGGGCGTAGACGGTGTGGCGTTCGGCGAGCGCGGGCATGATCGGCCACCAGCCGTACCAGGTCTGCGGCCAGCCGTGCAGCAGCACGACCGGGCTGCCGCTGCCGCCGGTGACGTAGTGCATCCGCACGCCGTCGACGTCGGTGAACTCGTGGCGGAACGTCTTCTGGAAGGCCGGATCGTTCTGGGTGACGCCTGCGTGCGCCGGGGTTTCGACGGGCGTGGTACAGGCGGTGATCAGGAGCAGCAGTGCGACTACGAGGCGTTTCATGCCTTGATCTTGACCACCGGTTGCCGAAGCTGGCACGAAAACTTGCCGTCATGGCAAGATGCCCGGTCATGAACCGCGAAACCGAAGAGGTCCTCGACGGGGTGGGTGCACGGCTGCGGGCGTTGCGGCGGCACCGCGGCATCACCCTCGCCGACCTCGCGACGACCACCGGGATCTCGGAGAGCACGCTGTCGCGGCTGGAGAGCGGGCAACGACGGGCGACGCTGGAACTGCTGCTGCCGTTGTCGCGCGTGTACGACGTGCCGCTGGACGACCTCGTCGGCGCCCCGCGCACGGGTGACCCGCGCATCCACCTGAAGCCGATCCACAAGTACGGCATGACGTTCGTGCCGTTGTCGCGACGTCCGGGCGGCGTGCAGTCGTTCAAGATGCTCATCCCGGCCGTGCCCGAACCGCTGGAACCGGCGTTGAAGACGCACGACGGGTTCGAGTGGCTCTACGTCCTCAACGGACGGCTGCGGCTGGTGCTCGACGACCTCGACCTGACGTTGCTGCCGGGCGAGGCCGCCGAGTTCGACACCGGGAAACCGCACTGGCTCGGCAGCGCGGACGGCGGCGCGGTCGAACTGCTGATCCTGTTCGACCCCCAGGGGGTGCGCGCGCACGTCCAGGCCGACCAGATCACGCCCGGCTGAATCGGGTCGCGATCAGGCCGATCACCGTGATCACCGCGAGGATCACGCCGTAGCCGACGGCCATCGTGGCCGCGCCGACCACGCCGACGAACAGGCCCGCGATGATCGCCGCGCTGCCCATCGCGAGGTAGCCCACGAAGAAGATCGCCGTGAACAACGCCGCCCGCTCGTGCGGCGCGACCTCGGGCACGAGCCCGCGCGTGGTGCCGGCGAACGACGCCCCGATGCCTGCGCCGCCGATGATCGCCGACGCCCACAGCAACGGCAGCGAGGTGGCGCCGATGCTGCCGATGAACAGCACCGCGCCCACGACCATCGCGCCGATGCCGACCGTGCGCAGCGTCGGCGGCCGGTACCGGCTGGTGAACGCGGAGGCCACAGTGGACGCTCCGAGCGCGACGAAAGCCAGCAGTGAGCCGACGATCGGGCTCTGCACCGCGAACACGGCGACCAGCAGCGCGGGCACGAGTCCCATGAACGCCGTCATCGTCATGAACCCGCCGACGATGCCCGGCACCGTCGTCCAGTAGAGCCTGCGCACCTGGACCGGCAGTTTCAGCCGGGGGTTGAGCGACGCGATCGCACCCGGCTTGCGCGTCGCGGTCTCGGGCGTGAAGTAGGCGAACAGCGTGCCGGCCGCCATGACCACGGCGAGCACCAGCCACACGTCGAACGCGGCGTTGGAGGAGAACTCGGCCAGCACACCCGCGAACAGCGCGCCGATCGCCAGCCCGCCGAGCGGCGCCATGCTGGTCATCTGCGCGCCGAGCTTCTTGAACTTCTCCGGCGCGAGTTCCACGACCGCGGCGCTGAGTGCGGCGGACGCGGCCCCGGTCGCCACGCCCTGCACGACCCTGGCGGCGATGACCCAGCCGATCGACGGCGCGAACAGGAACATCAGCATCGCCACGAGGTCGACGCCGAGTGCCGCGAGCATCAACGGCCGCCGTCCCACGTGGTCCGAGAGCGACCCGATCACCAGGATCGACACCAGCAGCGAGAACGCGTAGATGCCGAACGCCAGGGTGAGCACCCACGGCGCGAAGCCCCATTCGTGCTGGTAGACGGGCAGCAACGGGGTCGGTGCCCCGGCCGCGACGAGGATCGCCACCATCGCCGCCGAGATGCCCGCGAATCCGGCGCCGCGGGACAGAAGAGGCCGCCGCGCGGTCGCGGCGGGACGGTCGAGCAGTGCGGTCATCGCACTTCCTTCACTGGGGAGCGGGCAATGCGACGACCGTAGGCCTGTTCACTTCATTTTTGCAAGTGTGCTCTACATCGCGCAGCTGGATACGTTCAAGCAAGCGCGCTACGATCAGCGTTGTGAAGCGACGCGACTTCGGTCAGTACTGCGGCCTCGCCCGCGCCCTGGAACTGGTGGGCGAGCGGTGGGCGTTGCTGATCGTGCGCAACCTGCTGGTGCGCCCGCACCGCTACACCGAACTCCAGACGGGCCTCGCGGGAATCCCGACGAACGTGCTGGCCACGCGCCTGAAGGAGCTGGAACAGGCGGGCCTCGTCGAACGCCAGGTGGCGCCCGCACCGGCCAGGGGCGTCGTCTACGCGCTCACCGAGGTGGGCCGCTCGCTCGAGCCCGCGCTGCTGTCGCTGGCCCGCTGGGGCGCGACGCAGCTGGGCGAGCCGCAGCCGGGTGACCGGGTGACGCCGGAGGGCATGGCGCTGAACATGCGCGCGGCGTTCCGGCCGGAGCAGGCCGTGGACATGACGGCGGCCTGGGAGATCCACGTGCGCGACGCCGTGGTCCACGTCGTGATCGACGAGGGCGCGCTGACGACCGGCCTCGGGGAGTCCCCGGTCAAGCCGGACCTGGTGATCACGCCTCAGCTCGACGAGGACGCGCTGCCATCGTTCCGCGCGGTGGTGCACGCGATCCGCGAGGGCGCGGTCGAGCTGGCCGGTCGGCGCAAGCTGCTGGACACGTTCCTGCGCGTCTTCACCGCTCCGCGCGCGGCCTGAGGGCGACCGAGCCGGCCAGGATCAGACCTGCGGCGACGAGCAGGGCGTGCGGCACGAGCAGGCCTGCCGCGACCAGGGCGAGCGCGACCACGTGCCACGGCCAGGTGCGCCTGCGGGTGTCGGTGGCTGACTTCGTGACTGTCTTCATCGGGCGCCTCCGGGGGGCTTGAGGGCGTCACGTCCACCCTGCATCCGATATGTCCGGTTTGGCGATCGGTCGCGGCACCCAACTCGGGATGGGGGAGACGCCCACCCCTCCGCACGGTCGTGAGTGTCGCCACCCCACCCGCCGCCGACCGGCGCGCATGCCGCCGCCCCGCGAACATGGGTGTTGCCACGGATGGACAGGTGGCGTCCCCGCCCGTCAGCCTCGCAGGCGTGGCGGGAAGTGATCACGGAGAGGCGGCTCGTGTGTCGTTGTTCGGGCGGATCTTCCTGCTCAACGCCCTGGTTCTGGCCGTAGCGGCCGCACTGCTGGTGTTCGGGCCGGCCACGGTGTCCACGCCTGCGTTGTCGCGCGAGATGCTGGTGCTGGCGGCGGGACTGGCGGTGATGCTGATCGCCAACGCCGCGCTGATCCGGGTCGGGCTCGCGCCGCTCGGGCGGTTGACCCGGGCGATGACCACGATCGACCTGCTCAAGCCCGGGCCGCGGTTGCAGGCGACGGGGCACGGCGAGATCGCCGAGCTGATCACCACGTTCAACAGCATGATCGACCGGCTGGAGGCCGAGCGCGGCTACAGCTCCGCGATCGCGTTGTCCGCGCAGGAGTCGGAACGGCGGCGGGTCGCGCAGGAGCTGCACGACGAGGTCGGGCAGTCGCTCACGGCCGTGCTGCTCAGTCTCAAGCGGGTGGCCGACCAGTCGCCGCAGGAGACCCGCGAGGAGCTGCTCGTCGTGCAGGAGACGACGCGCAGCACGCTGGACGAGATCCGGCGGATCGCGCGGCGGCTGCGGCCCGGTGTGCTGGAGGAGCTGGGGCTGGTCAGCGCGCTCAAGGCCCTCACGAACGAGATCTCCGAACCGACCGGGCTCGCGATCAAGCGGTCGTTCGACAAGAACCTGCCCGCGCTCGACGCCGAGACCGAGCTCGTGGTCTACCGCGTCGCGCAGGAAGGGCTGACCAACACCGTGCGGCACTCGAACGCCGACAGGGCCGTGGTGAGCCTCACCGCCCGGCCGTCAGAAGTGGAGCTGCGCATCACGGACGACGGCCAGGGGATCGGCACCAGTCAGGAAGGCGCGGGCATCAGGGGGATGCGGGAACGGGCGTTGCTCATCAGCGCGGACCTCTCCGTGGGGAGAGCGCCCGGCGGTGGGACCGAGGTCAGGCTCGTGGTGAAGGCCAAGGGGGACAGCGAATGAGCGTGCGCATCCTGCTCGCGGACGACCACGCGCTCGTCCGCCGCGGCGTGAGGATGATCCTCGACAACGAACCCGACCTCGAGGTCATCGGGGAGGCGGGGGACGGGGCCGAGGCGATCAGCCTGGCGCGCAAGGACAAGCCGGACCTCGCGATCCTCGACATCGCCATGCCCAGGCTCACCGGGCTCCAGGCCGCGCGCGAGTTGTCGAGGCTGCTGCCGGACCTGCGCATCCTGATCCTCACGATGTACGACAACGAGCAGTACTTCTTCGAGGCGCTCAAGGCGGGCGCGTCGGGGTACGTGCTGAAGTCGGTGGCGGACCGGGACCTGGTGGAGGCGTGCCGGTCGGCGATGCGCGGCGAGCCGTTCCTCTACCCCGGCGCGGTGAACTCGCTGATCCGCAACTACCTGGACCGCGCCAAGGAGGGCAACGGGTTTCCGGCCAAGGCGATCACCGATCGCGAGGAGGAGATCCTCAAGCTGGTCGCGGAGGGGCACTCCTCCAAGGAGATCGCGGACATGCTCGTGATCAGCGTCAAGACCGTCGAGCGGCACCGGGCCAACCTGCTGCAGAAACTCGGGCTCAAGGACCGCCTCGAACTCACCCGGTACGCGATCCGCGCCGGGCTCATCGAACCCTAGGAACCACGCGTGAACGTCGAAGTGACGCCCCTGCCCGGCATAGGGGTCAGGCAGGACTTCTCCATCCGTTCCGGCCGCCGGATCGGCGTGATCTCCTACCGCGACGGCAAGTTCGAGCTGATCCTGTCCAAACAGGACGACCCGGACGCCACCGCCGCGTCGATCCCGCTCGCACCGGAGGAGGCGGGCACGCTCGCCGGGCTGCTCGGGGCGCCGCAGCTCGTCTCGCAGCTCGACCGGCAGCACCGCGACATCGCCGGCATCACGACCCGGCAGTTGCCCGTCACGGCGTTCGCGCTCCGCACGCTCGGCGACACCGCGCTGCGCACCCGCACCGGCGCGTCGATCGTCGCGGTCGTGCGGGCGGGCACCGCGCACCCCTCGCCGGGCCCCGACTTCCAGTTCGAGAACGGCGATCTCGCGGTCGTCGTCGGCACCGCGGAGGGTCTCGACACCGCCGCGGACATCCTGACGGGCGGCTGACCACAGTGCACGACACAACGATCGCGCTCATCCAACTGGGTGCGGTCTTCTTCGGACTGGGCCTGCTCGGCCGCGTGGCGTGGAGATTCGGCATCTCGCCGATCCCGCTCTACCTCGTCGGCGGCCTCGCGTTCGGCTCCGGCGGGCTGATCCCGTTGCACGGCATCGAGGAGTTCACCCACCTCGCCAGCGAGATCGGCGTGGTGCTGCTGCTGTTGTTGCTGGGCCTCGAGTACTCGGCGTCCGAACTCACGACCGGCCTGAAGAAGTCGTGGATGGCCGGTCTGCTCGACATCGTGCTCAACGCGGCACCCGGCGCGATCGTCGCTCTCATGCTCGGCTGGGGACCCGTCGGCGCACTGGCGATGGCGGGCGTCACGTACATCTCGTCGTCCGGCATCATCGCGAAGGTCCTCGGGGATCTCGGCCGTCTCGGCAACCGCGAGACGCCGGTGATCCTCTCGGTGCTGGTGTTCGAGGACCTGGCGATGGCCGTCTACCTGCCGGTGCTCACCGCCGTGCTGGCGGGCGTCAGCTTCTGGGGCGGACTCACCTCCGTCGGCATCTCGTTGCTCGCGATCACCATCGTGCTCGTGGTGGCGTTGAAGTACGGCCGGGTCATCTCGGCCATCGTGGACAGTCCGGACCACGAGGTGTTCCTGCTCAAGCTCCTCGGTTCCGCGCTGCTGGTCGCGGGCATCGCGTCCGAGCTGCAGGTGTCCGCCGCCGTCGGCGCGTTCCTCCTCGGCATCGCCATCTCCGGGTCCACCGCCGAGAACGCCACCCGCCTGCTGGAACCGTTGCGCGACCTGTTCGCCGCGATGTTCTTCGTGGTGTTCGGCCTGAACACCGACCCGCGCACGATTCCGCCGGTGCTGTTCATGGCGATCGTGCTCGCGATCATCACCACGCTGACGAAGGTCGCCACGGGCTGGTGGGCCGCCCGCCGGCAAGGCATCGGACCGATGGGTAGAGCTCGGACCGGCGCCGCGTTGGTGGCGCGAGGTGAGTTCTCGATCGTCATCGCCGGACTCGCGGTCGCGTCGGGCCACGTCAGCGAACAGCTGGCCGCTCTGGCGACCGCGTACGTGCTGCTGATGGCGATCATCGGCCCGATCGCGGCGCGCTACGTGGAACCGGTCGGCGAGTTCTTCCTGCGGCGCAGGCGGGCAGCGACTGGATGAGGTGGCCGGCACTCCTGCTGGCGGTGTTGCTGGCGTTCGTCGGAACGAGCGCCCGCGACACGGCGGCCGACCAACCGGGATCGGGGCTCAACGCCCCGGTCTCGGCCGTGCACGTGCACGCGACGGGTGCACCGGACGCGTGCTGGGCCCTGGTCGGGACGTTGATCGACGCTCGCCCGCCGTCCGCGCGTCATGCGGCCTCGGTGGCGTGCGCGGAGAGCGTGGACGGAACCTCCTCAGGTCAGTGGTCGAGCCGGGCACCGCCGTTCGCGGCGATCGCCTGACTCCACGTTCCCCTGACCCTTGAGGACCTCTTCATGTCGTACGTAGTTCTTGTGCTGCTCGTTTTGTCCGTGATCTTCGGTGTCGGCGCTCTGGTTGCGATGGTGCAGCGGAAAGAGCCGTTCTACGGCGTCGTCGGGCTCGTCACGATCTGCGTCCCTTCGTCGCTGCTGGCGTTCCTCTACATCGCCGTCGCCTGACCGACGTCGACGGACCGGTCGGGCTGGGCGATCCCTCGGGCCACGCCCAGCTCGACGAGGTCCTGCGGTCGCAACCGCAGTTCGTCCGCGGTTCGCCGGGCCTGCGCCGGATCCCGCTTGAGGATCGCGGTGGCGAGCTCGGGGGAGATCACCGCGAAGTAGCTGTCCGGCGTCACCCACATCCGGTCCGGCGCCGCGAACGCCAGTGCGCCCCCGGACCCGCCCTCCCCGACCACCAGCGTCGTCACCGGCACGGTGGCGTCGGCGATCGCGGTGAACAGCTCGGCGATCGCCGCCCCCACCCCGGCCCTCTCTGCCCCCGCGTCGTTGGCCGCCCCCGGTGTGTCGACGAGCGTCAGCACCGGCACCCCCAGCCTGGAGGCCAGCCTCACGAGCCTGGCGGCCGTGCGGAACCCGGCCGGGCGCGTGGCCGTTCCGCACTGCGCGGCGTAGGCGAACGTCCGGCCGTCGCGCTGCCCGAACCCGCACAGGACACCGGGATCGACACCTCCGGCGCGGTCGCCGTTGATCGGCTCGTGCCAGTCGAAGTAGGCGCCCAGGTACTGCTTGGCCCTCGGCCGGCCGAGAGCGCGGGCGTTCGTCACGGCGTCCCAGCCGGTTTTCGGCAGCGTGGCCAGACCGAGTGCCGGCGGCACCGGGGCCTCGTCGCCGGGGGTGGTGAGCAGGCGGAGCCAGCGGTGCAGCCTGCCGGGGAGTTCGTCGGGTGTCAGGAGTTGGTCGACCAGACCGGCCGCGAACTGCTGGGTCACCGAGTAGCCCGGTGGCCGCACCCGTGAACCGGCGAACCCGACCTGTGCACCCCGCAGGCCGAGGACCACGTCGGCGCCCGCGCCCAGGGTTGCCCAGCCGCCGCCGGTGGTGGGGTCTCGCAGGACGGTGATGTGGGGCAGTCCCGCACGTCGGGTCAGAGCGAGCTGGCGGGCTATGCGGGGGAGTTGCATCAGGGCGAGGGTGCCCTCCTGCATGCGGCTGCCACCCGTTGCCACCAGGGAGACGATGGGGAGTTCGTGTTCGCGGGCGTGGGTGAAGGCCTGTTCGATACGCGCGCCGGTGCGGGTGCCGAGAGAGCCGCCGAGGAAGCCGAACTCGAACGCGACGACGACCGCTGAGGTGCCGCCGAGGTCGGCTACGCCGCAGACGACCGACTCGTGCTCGCCGGTGAGGGTGGTCGCCTTGGTGAGCTGGTCGTCGTAGCCCGGCCAACCCAACGGTCCGTCCGCGCTTCGTTCGTGCGGTTGACCATCCGGCAGCTCGGAGAACGCCGCCGCGACCCTCCCGATCAGCTCGCGCGCCGACTCACGTCCGCAGGGCACGTTTCATCACCTTGCCCATGTCGTTGCGCGGCAACGACTCCACGAACCGCACGGTCCGAGGCCGCTTGTGCGGCGTGAGCAGCCGGGCGACGTGGTCGGCCAGGTCGTCGGGCGACGGCTCGGCCCCGGCGGGCACCACCCAGGCGACGATGCGCTCGCCCAGGTCGTCGTCGGGCTCGCCGGTGACCGCGACCTCCTTGACCGACGGGTGTTCCAGCAGGGCGTTCTCGATCTCGCCCGCGCCGATCTTGTAGCCGCCGCTCTTGATGATGTCCGTGGCCTTGCGGCCGACGATGCGGTAGTAGCCGTCGTCGTCGCGCGTGCCGACGTCGCCGGTGCGGAACCAGCCGTCGGCGAACGCCTCGGTGGTGGCGTCGGGCCGGTTCAGGTATTCGGTGAACAGGTTGCGGCCGCGCACCTGGATCTCGCCGACCGCGCCGACCTCGTCCAACGTCAGGCCCGCGTCGTCGACGAGTCGCACCTCGACGCCGGGCAGCGGCACGCCGACGGTGCCAGGCCTGCGGTCGCCGTCGAAGCGGACGCTGGTGTTCATCAGCGTCTCGGTCATGCCGTAGCGCTCGACCACGCGCTGGCCGGTCGCGGCGGCGATGCGTTCGTGGTCGCGCACGGGCAGCGCGGCCGAGCCCGACACCAGCAGCCGCGCCTTGCCCAGGGCCTGGCCGAGGGCCGGGCTGTCGCCGACCTCCTCGGCGATCCGGTGGTACATGGTCGGGACGCCGAACATCATCGTGGCGTCGCCGTTCAACGCCTCCACCACCGCGCCGGTCGAGAACTTGCCCAGGTGGTGCAGCGTGCCGCCCTGCCGGAGCGGGCCGAGCACGCCGAGGATCAGGCCGTGCACGTGGAACAACGGCAACGCGTGCACCAGCACGTCCGCCGGGGTCCACTGCCACGCCTGCGCCACCGCGTCCAAAGTGGACTCGATCGCGCGGCGCGGCAGCACCACTCCCTTGGGTGCGCCGGTCGTGCCCGAGGTGTAGACGATCAGCGCGGGCGCCTCGTCGCCGTGGTCCGCGAACGGCTCGCCGGACGAGCCGTCCAGTGTGACGTCCTTGCGCTGCACCGAGTCCAGGCCGGAAGGCAGGGGAACACCAGGTCCCGCCAGCACCAGGGCCGGTGCGCTGTCGGCCACGATGTGCGCGAGTTCGCGTTCGCCCACCTTGGGGTTGAGCGGCACGGCGGGCACCCCGGCGAGCAACGCGGCCACGACGGCCACGCACGTCTCGATCGTCGAGGTGGCCCACACGGCGACGCGGGGGAGCCCGTCGAGCTCCCGGGCCAACGCTCCAGCGCAGGCGCCCAGTTCGGCGTGGGTCAGGCTTCGGTCGCCGAAGCGGAGGGCGACGCGGTCGGACTGCAAGGCGAACATCGACTCACCAGATTCCCGGGACGACGAGGGCGAGCCAGACCAGCGGCGGCGCTGCCGCGACCATGATCCCGCCGTAGACCATCAACTGCTTGAAGAACTTGTCGCGATCCACGTCCTGCGCGCCCGCCAGCACGAGCGCGCCGTTGGTGGAGAACGGACTCACGTCGACCACCGTCGCCGACACCGCCAGAGCCGCGATCAAGCCGACCGCGCTCACCTCGCCCTGCAACAGGAACGGCACCGCCAGGGGGATCAAAGCGCCCATGATGCCGACCGACGAGGCGAACGCCGACACGATCGCGCCGATGTAGCAGATCAGCAGCGCCGCGACGAGCGGAGCACCGACACCGGCGACCGAGTCGCCTGCCCACTTGATCGTGCCCATGGTCTGGAGGACTGCGACGTAGGTCAGGATGCCGCAGATCAGCAGGACCGTCGGCCAGGTGATCTGGGTGATGGCGTGCTTGGAGGTCTCCGGCCACACGACGCTCAGCAGCACCGCGACGGTGATGGCGGCGAGGCCGACGTCGAGGTCGAAGACGAGAGCGGCGACGACCAGGGCGGCGAGACCGAGCAGGGTGGCCAGGCGCGGCGCCGTCAACGACACGCGCTCGTCGGACGAGTCATCGGACGAACCGGCGGCCTTCTCTCCCGGAACGTCTCCACCACCTCCGGCACTGACCAGCGCGGGCGTGTCGAGCGGCTGGCGGGCGAGCTTCATCCCGCCCAGCACCACGAACACCACGGCCGCGATCAGCAGGTTCACCACGAGACTGGCCAGGAACAGCACGATCTCGTTGCCCGGCAGGCCCTCCTTGGCCACGATGCCGTTCACGATCGTCCCGTAGATGCTGATCGGCGAGAACCCACCGGCCTGCGCGCCGTGCACCACCATCACACCCATCAGCAACGGGTTGATCCGGTACTTGGCCGCGAACCCCATCGCGATCGGCGCCACGATGGCGACGGCCGCCGGGCTGACCGCGCCGATCGCCGTCAGCACGCCGGTGATCGCGAACATCACCCACGGCATCAGCGCGATCCGCCCGCCCACGGCCCGGATCGCCATGTGCACCAGCCAGTCCGTGGTGCCGTTGGCGCGGGCGATGGCGAACAGGAACGTCACCCCGACCAGCACGACGAACAACGAGCCGGGGAAGCCTTTGAAGATGTCGTCGGTCTTCATGTCCGCGACCAGCGTGCCGACCCCGAAGGCGGCGGCGAAGGCGAGCGCACCCATGTTGATCGACCTGGTCGTGGCGATCACGAACACCACGACCAGCACGAGTATCGAGATCAGTTCGGCGGACATGCAGGGCTCCCGTCGTTGGGGCTGTCCGGTGGCGGCCGGGGGATCAGTGGCCGAGTGGCTCAGCCACTTTCCGCCCACTGTCGAGCAGATGTCAAGAGGTGGCCTAGTGGCTGAGCCACTTGACCGGTTATTCTGGTCGGTATGTCCGAGGCGCTGAGGCCGATGGTGAAGTCCCGCCTGTACGAGCAGGTGCTCGAACGGCTGCGCGCGCACGTCATCGAGGCCGGGCTCCAGGCGGGGGACAGGCTGCCGGCCGAACGCGACCTGGCCGCGAGTCTCGGCGTCAGCCGCGCGTCGATCAAACAGGCGATCGTGGTCCTGGAGGTCCAGGGCCTGGTCGAGGCACGGCACGGCGGCGGCACCTACCTGGTGCGCGACACGCTCGACGTCGAACCGGTCGAGCAGCTCGTCGAACGCCGCAAGCGCCTCCCTGAGGTGCTGGAGGCCCGCGAGGCCCTGGAGACCAAGCTCGCCGAACTCGCCGCCGAACGCCGCACCGACGAAGAACTCGAAACGATCAGAGCGGCCCTCGACTTCATGCGCGACGAGATCGCCGACGGCGACAACGGCGTGGAAGGGGATCGCCGCTTCCACGCCGCCGTCACCGCCGCGGCGCACAGTTCGCTGCTGGCCGACTTCATGAAGACCATCGCCCAGCAGATCACCGAGAGCCGCACCGAGTCGCTGCGCCAGCCGGGGCGTCCCTCCCGGTCACTGGCGCAGCACACGGCGATCTACGAGGCCATCGCGGCGGGCGACGCGAAGAAGGCCGCCGCCGCGATGCGCAAGCACGTGCGGACCGTCGCGAAGGTCCGCCTGCTCACCTGGGTGCCCGAAGACTGATCACCGCGCCCGACCCCTTCACCGTCCGGGTCGAGCCGCCGTCGTGCACCACGACCGTCCAGTCCCGTTTGGACGCCGACAGCACGAGCAGGTGATCACGCGCCTGCACGATCCGGGTGCGTTTCCCCTTGTCCTCGTACAGGGTGAACTCACCGGTCGCGCCCGCCGTCACGTGCACGGTCAACGGCCCGCCCGCCACGTCGTGCGCGACGTCGGCCGACCGCTCGACCACCATTCCGCCGGACCGCAGGAACACCGGCATGGTGTCGAGACCAGCGCTCACCGTCGCCCAGCTGTTGCCCTGGTACACCTGGCCGGTGAAGTAGTCGGTCCACTGGCCGGGCGGGAACCACACGCGCGTCGAGCCGACGTCACCGGGAGTGGTGATCGGCGCGACCAACATGTCGGACCCCAGCAGGAACTGGCTGTCCACAGTGGAGTAGGCCTCGGGCGAACCCGGGTACTCGATGTAGGCCGGACGCACCATCGGCACACCGGTCCGATTCGCCTGCTCCGCCACCGAGTACAGGTACGGCACGAGCCGTTCGCGCAGGTTCAGGAACTTCGTCGCGGACGCCTGCGCGGCCGGTCCGTACTGCCACGGCAGCCGGTCGCCGTGGTTGCTGTGCAGGCGGGTGATCGGCTGGAACGCCCCGAGCTGCACCCACCGCGCGTACAGGTCGTCCGGCAGCTTGGTCGTCCACCGCAACTGCCCGTTGTCGAGGTACTGCTCCGACCCGCGCAGCCCGGTCGTGTCGTTGTGCCCGCCGATGTCGTGGCTGATGTTCGACATGCCCGTCGCCACGCCCTCGGCCGAGGTGTAGCCGATGGTCGCCTTCAACGTGCCCCACGTCGACGAGGTGTCGCCGGTGAAGTGCAACGTCGTGCGCTTCTCCGCCCACGGACCTGTCGGCAACGGCCCGGAACCGCTGTAGCCGCCCGCCTGCAACGACCCGAAGCCGCGCGAGAACGCGAACGAGCCCATCTTCGAGTACTGCTCGTTGATCCACGTGTCCGGCGTGACGCCGCGCAGCGACGAACCCGAGCCGTCGCAACACCAGTCGAGCCACCAGAAGTCCGTCGGCATCTTCCGGTGCAACTCCACGTACGCCCGCAGCTGGTCCGGGTCGGCCCAGTCGAAGACGTAGCAGTTGGTGCAGGAACCCTTCGCCAGCTTGCCCTTCGCGGTGGCCTGGGCCTGCGCGAAGTCCGGGTCGTCGCCCTGGATGCTCGGGTGGATGTTCAACGTGCTGTGCAGGCCCTCGCCGTGCGCCCAGTCCAGGAACCCTTGTGGGTCGGGGAACTTCGCCTGGTCCATCCGCCAGCCGTTCCACAGGTTGTGCGCCTTGAAGTCCGTGTCGACCACCAGCACGTCCAGCGGCACGCCGTGCTGCCGGAACGCGGGCAGGATCCGGTCGCGGTAGTCGGCGGCCGTGCGGTCGATGTACTCGGAGTACCAGACGCCGTAAGCCCACTGGGGCAACACCTTCGGGCCGCCGGTCAACGTCGCCAGATCACCCAGCGCCGCCTTGTAGTTCGTGCCGTATCCGAACACGTACCCGTCCTGGTACGGCTGCGCGCCCCGGTCCCCGCGTGGGTTTCCGTTGCGCAGCGCGGAAGGCGTGTCGTCGAGCAGGTACCAGCCGTCGCGGTACAGCAGACCGGGTGTGAGCTGCGGATCGCCGTTGTTGCCCGTGTAGCCGTCGAGCGAACGCCGATAGCCGCCAAGAGCCAGGTGCTGCACCGAGTTGTTGATGCCGATGGTGTCGAGGTTGACGTGGCACCCGGAGTCCGGGCACGTGATGTTCAGGTCGGAAGTCCCGGCGGGCAACGAGATCGAGGCTGTCGCCGTGGCCCAGGTCTTCCAGTCGGCCGTCACGGGCAGGACGACCGCCTGCCCGTTGACCAGCACGGTCCGCGGCTCGTGCTTGCCGTCGCCGCCGACACCGTTGGCGTACCGCAAGGTCACCGGGTACGCACCGGCCGCGGGCACACTCGACACCCGCTGCGTCAGCCGCGTGCCGCCGACCAGTTCGGCGACGAAGCCGGTGCCCGCGAACCCGGCGTGCTCGTCCGCGATCTTCGCCGCGCCGCTCACCGCCGCGTTCTCGGCCTCGCAGGTGGTGCCGAACCGGCAGTCGTCGGTTGTCCTGACCCCGGGATAACCCTGGTCGCCGCTCAGCAACGCCAGGCTGTCGACGTTGACGTTGCCCGAGTCGGCCGCGCCGCGCGTCAACGCGACCCGGTGCTCACCTGCGGTCAGGTCGACGTCCGCGGACACCTGCCGCCAGTCGTTCCAGTTCGCGGTCGCCGGCAACGTGAGCTGCCGGGGAGCCTGCCCGTCGACGGAGAGGCTCAGCGTGCGGTTCTCGTGCTTGCCGTCGCCGCCCTGCCCGTTCGCGTACTTCACCACCACGCGATGCCGACCGGCCGTGGAAGCACGCACGGTCGCCGTGATCCCGTTGTTCCGGTAGGAGAACCCGGCCACGAACCCCGAGCCGGTGGCGCCGGGGTGGTCCGCCGCGACCAGCAGGCCCTCCCGTGCCGTGTCCTCGGCCTCGCACAGCTGCCCGGTCGCACAGACCACCCGCCGCCACGGGGACGCGGTCGTGCCACCGGTCTTCAGTTCGAGGTTGTCCGCGCGGAACGGCCCGGAACCCACGCGGTACCGCAGGGTCAGCGCCGACGTGGTGATCGTCAGCCACCCGTCGGCCACCCGCGAGGTGTAGGCCGTGCGCGGGAAGGTGCGGTTTACAACGTTGTAAGTGGCCTGGTCCTCAAAGCGGCGGTCCCCGGCGAATTCCGACCGGATCAGCGTGGGGGAGAGGACCTGGAACCTCGCCTGCCCGGAGATCACCGTGCCGTTCGGCTGGGCGGTCGCGGGGGCCGGGAGCCCCAGGGTGAGTAGGGCTAGCAGGGGGACTAACGCGCGTTTCCGCATCCGTGCTCCTCGTCTGACGCCGTCGGCTTCCGAGGTGTTCAGGAACGTGAACACCTCTCACCCTGGCGTGACGATGTGGAGCGATCAAGAGGCCAGTCAGCGCAGAACCTTGTACGTCACATGCGTGAACGCGTCGCCGGACCGCGACGACGTCTGTTCCAGCCGCAGCCCGGGAACGCCGTCGAACAACCGCGTCCCGGCGCCGAGCGTGACCGGCACGATCCGCAGCCGCAGCTCGTCGATCAGCCCCAGCGTCAGGTACTGGTTGATCGTCGACGCGCCGCCGTGGATGGAGATGTTGCCGTCCCCGGCCGTCTCTTGGGCGAGTTCGAACGCCTTCGAGGGCCCGTCCGTGACGAAGTGGAACGTCGTGCCGCCCTCCATCGGCTGGGGTTCGCGCGCGTGATGGGTCAGCACGAACACCGGCGCGTGGTACGGCGGGTTCGGCCCCCACCAGCCGTTCCACTCGCGATCCCACTCGCCGCGGACCGGGCCGAACATGTTGCGCCCCATGATGAACGCCTTCGTCTCGGCGAGACGGTCCATCTGCCACTTCATCTCTTCGGCGTCCTCGACCCACGCGTGCAGCACGCTGCCCCAGCCGTCGCCGCCGTCGTCGCCGAACGGGCGGTCCTCGGCCTGGCCGACTCCCGCCGAGTAGCCGTCGAGGGAGATCGAGAGATCGCACGTCACCTTGGTCATGCACCCAGCCTGGCCCGCGAGATCCATGACGTCCAATGCCAAAACGAGGCCCGAAGCATTGATAGCCTTGATGAATGCTCAGCCTCGTGCACCTCAAGGTGCTGGCGGCGGTGGCTCGGTACGGCTCGGTGACCGAGGCCGCCCAACAACTCCACTACTCGCAACCGTCGGTGAGCCACCACCTGGCGCGACTCGAAGCGGCCACGGGCGTCAAGCTCGTGCAACGGGTCGGCCGCGGCATCCGCCTCACCCCGGAAGGCCTGCTGCTCGCGAACCGCGCGGCCGAGATCGTCGGCAGGGTCGACGCCGCCACCGCGGAACTCGCCGCCCACGCCGGACTCCAGGCGGGCCGGGTGCGGGTCGCCGCCAACGCCTCCACGGCCGCGACGATCGTTCCGCGCGCGGCGGTGACACTGGCCGAGCAGCACCCCGGGCTCGAACTCAGCCTCTTCGAACGGCATCCGGTCGAGTCCCTGGAACTGCTGCGGCACGGCGAGATCGAGATCGCCGTCGTCTTCCGGCACCCCGGCGAACCGAGGCCGGACGGCTTCCGGTTCGTCCACCTCGGCGACGACCCGATCTACCTGATCAGCAAGCAGGCCGACGACAGTCTCGTGAACCACCACGACTCGCGGTGGATCGGCGGCTGCGACGCCTGCCAGGCCGAGCTGGAGACGGTGTGCCGCAGCGAGGACTTCGCCCCGCGGATCGCCTCCCACAGCGACGACATGGTGGTGGTGCAGGCCTTGGTCGCGGCCGGAGCAGGCGTCGCGATCCTCGCCGGACTGGGGTTGCAGGCGCACCGCAGGCAGGACGTCGAGGCGTCCGAACTCGTCGGCTTCCACCGGGAGATCCACGCCGTGACGTACGGCGACCCGCCCGATCCTCCGGGCGTGGCCGCCGTACTCACGGCACTTCAGGGTTCGTTCAGCGCTTCAGGGTGAAGGTGAAGTCGCCGGTGACCCTGCCGGTCAACCGGATTCCCGACACCACCCTGCCCTCGGCGACGAGCCGTTCGACCTCACCCCGCGTCAGCCCGCACGCGTCCGCGATCAGCCGCGCCGGACGGACCGGGATACGAGCCTCGAACCGGACCTCGACGTCGATCACGTCCTGGTCGAGGTGATCCGAGCCGCCGGTGTCGAGCCGCCACGCGCCCTCCCAGTCGAGGGAGATGTGGTTGCGGCGCTGCAGCACCGGGTCCTGCAACAACTCGGGCACGAGCGTGAGGTCGTTGACGTGCAGGCGTTCCAGCAACGCCGGTCGCACGGTCCGCACGTGCGCCCGTTCGAAGATCGTGAGCTTGGCCGTGTCCCCGCAGCCCTCGCAGAGCACGAGGAGCCAGGCGTCGAGGACCTTGTGGTTGGCGTTGACCCGGAACTTGCCGCTCGGCCGGAACCGGTCGGAAGAGCAGATGTGGCAACGCCGGCGGACAGCAGGAAGACAGGTGGGCACGACGGCCCAGGTGATGAGCACAGGAGGACACCGTTCGGTGAGAAATCCGCAGCAAAGGGAGCACCCCGCTCAGTGAGCGGCGCGCAACGAAGACCAGCGCTTGGGAGAACTCACGCGATGTACAACGGCACGTCCTAGTGGTGTGGCTCGGAACGTCGCCGGGGGAATGCGCGGTCAGACGGGTGCATCGTGGTGCCGCCCCCACGTCCTCGTACTGGTGGTACGGGGGCGTGGGGGCGGTGCCGCGAGGTGCCCCGCTGAGCGTGGATTACCTCGCCGATGTTCCGAGACGCGCCACTAGCCTCGACGACTCAGTCGGGCAGGAACGTAACGGCCTGAGGCGGCACCATTCCACTCAATTTCGGCAGGGTCGCTGACCCGAGTGCGCTCTCCAGCTGCTCCCACCGCGTCACGAGGTCGGAGAGCATCAGCATCAGCACGTCGGGGAACGCGTACAGGAAGCTCTGATAGCGGTAGTGGTCGAGGTAGAACACCAGCACGTCGTCGGTCAACGCCGTCACGGACGTGGTGCGGGCGTTGAAGAACATGTCGTAGTGGCCGAGCAGCGCGCCCCGGCCGAGCACCGCCCGTTCGTAGATCCCGCCGAAGTCGATCTCGACCCGTCCGGACGCCACCAGGAACACGCCGTGCGCCTCGTCGTCCTCGTGGAACAACGTGTCGCCGGTCGCGTACGGGATCTCGTCGAACATCGACGCGAGCGTCTCCAGTTCGGCGTCGGCCAGGGCGGCGAACAGCCGCACGCCGTGGGGATCGACGCTCTCCCGCAGGCACGCCACCCGCTCGGTGAGCTCGGGTTCGGTGATGTGGTTCATCCGCATCCGCACGAACCGCAGCATCCGGTCGGTGTTGCGCGACTGCGCCCGCGACTTCCCGGCGCTCGGCGGCGTGTAGAGCTCGGAGTGGCCGCTGATCCGGGCGGCCTCGCGCAACCCGCTCTCGTACGCGCTGTGCACGCAGCCCCAGTGGTACGGATTCGTGCCCTCACCGGCGAAGTGGACGTCACCGACCGGTTCGGCGAGCGTCGCGATGTCCTTCGACGACGAGCCGACACCGATGCAGGTGTAGGAACCCAGCGAGTACGGATCTGACGACCAGGCCGTACGCGAGATGCTGGCCGGTGCCGGCGTGTCGTCACCGAAGAGGTCCCGGACGACCGAGGTGGCGTACGAGGCAACGTCCTCTGTGGACCACGTCTCCGCCTCACGGCCGAGCGAGGCGCCGAGCAGCATCACCAGAATCGGCTTGCCGTGCGACTTCCACATGCTGATCACGACGGTGGGGTAGCAGTCGGTGTCGCGGCACAGGTAGCCGAAGACGTACTGCTCACGTGGCCAGAACGGTTCGTCGTAGTGCAGCGCGATCTTGTTGAGCGTGCCGTAACCGAGCCGGGCGATCGCGGACCGCTTGGCCTCGGGCAACGGCGGCACGAATTCGACCGCGCCCGCCTTCAGCACCCCGAGCGGCAGCGTCACCAGCACCTTGTCGGCTTCGAACACGCCCCGGTCCGTGGTCACCCGCCCGGCCTCGACGCGGGTGACCACGTGTCCCAGCCGGACGTCGAGACCGTCGGCCAGAGCGTCCACAACGGACTGGTAGCCGTGGTGCAACGTGCTGTCGCCGTGGCCGTAGACGAGGTAGCCGTCTTCCCAGTGCTGCAACGAGAGCTTGTCCGGATCCTCCGCCGCGTCCTCGCGCAGGATCACGTTCAGGTGGTACCGCACGGCCTGTTCGTCCTCGGGCGACAGCCGGTGGTCGGCCAGGATCTCCTTCATCGCCTGTCCCAGCGGGACGTCCGGGTGCTCCGCCTTGCGGGCCACGGCGGCACGGCGTTCCAGCTCGTGCAGCACCTCGTCGGCCAGTTCCAGGGTCCGGCTCTTGTAGCGGTGGTTCACCGCCCGCCGGTCGCTGCCGAACAGGTCGAGGCTGTCGAACCCGCCGGTGTAGGCGCTGTCCCCGCCCACGTAGCTGTACGGGATGCCGAGATCCTCGACCAGTTCGGTGATCGGGTTGCCGTCCGTGCCGTGGATCCAGTGCGCGCCCAGGTCGACGCCGTGCTCGTCGGTCCAGATCCGGCCGCCGACCCGGTCACGCGCCTCCAGCACGGTGACCCGGTGTCCCAGGTCGCGCAACGCCCGCGCCGCCGTCAGTCCGGACACTCCCGCACCCACCACCAGGACGCTCGATCTCGCGTCCTCACCACCATCAGATACCGAGGGCATCGCTCGATTGTCGGGCAACCATCCGTGCCCGAACATTCCCGGATCGTGTGCTCGCGCTGGGCCGTCCGGGTTGTCCGCGAGCGTCCCGAAATTCGACGTCAGAGCCGCCACCAGCACTGCGCTCCCCGAGGGAACCGGGACTACCAGGTAGTGACTTGATCTACAAGCGCCGGTATAACTTGTTCTCATGCGCCCACAGTGAGGAAGATCACATGACCCACACAATGACGTGTGACAACGGTTTTGAAGGTCCTTCACGACGTTCGTTCATAGCTGGAACAGGTTCTATTCTTGGGGCAGTCGCCCTCGGGGGTGTCGCTCCGGTGGCACGGGCGGCGGCCTCGATCTCCGATGCGGCAGTCGTTCCCGCCCTGGTGATCGGCACCGGCTACGGCGGAAGTGTGACGGCCCTGCGGCTCGCCCAGGCCGGTGTCGACGTCCACATGGTCGAGATGGGCATGGCGTGGGACACCCCCGGCGCGGACGGGAAGATCTTCGCGAACACCACGACCCCGGATCAGCGGTCCTTCTGGTTGCGGACCAAGACGAAGCAACCGCTGAGCCACTTCCTGGGCTTCCCGATCGACAAGAACATCCCGAAGTACACCGGCATCCTCGACGCCGAGGAGTTCCCGGGCATCACCGTCTACCAGGGACGTGGCGTCGGCGGCGGTTCGCTCGTCAACGGCGGCATGGCCGTCACGCCCAAGCGGGAGAACTTCGCCGACGTCCTGCCGACGGTGAACGCCGACGAGATGTACAACACCTACTACCCGAGGGCGAACGCGGAACTCGGCGTCGGCCTGATCAGGGCGGCCTGGTTCGACTCGACCCCGGCCTACCAGTACGCGCGGGTCGGCCGGAAGCACGCCCAGCGGTCGAACTTCCCGTACGTCTTCGTGCCCACCGTGTACGACTGGAACTACATGGAGCAGGAAGCCGCCGGGACGGTGCCGAAGTCGGCACTGGCGGGGGAGATCCTGTTCGGCAACAACTACGGCAAGAAGTCGTTGCAGAAGACCTACCTCAGCAAGGTCAGGGCGACCGGCCGCGTCACCATCTCACCGCTGCACCGGGTCATCGACGTCCGGCCCGCGACCGGCGGCTACAAGGTCACCATGGAGCAGCTCAACACCACCGGTGACGTGGTCACCGTCAAGGAGGTCACCGCGGCGAAGGTGTTCTTCGCGGCCGGCAGCGTCGGCACCAGCAAGCTCCTGGTCAAGTTCAAGGCGACGGGCGCGTTGCCGAACCTGAACGGCGAGGTCGGCAAGGGCTGGGGCGACAACGGCAACGTCATGTGCGGCCGCGCGAACCACATGTGGGACGCGACCGGCACGCTGCAGTCGTCCATTCCGACCCTGGGCATCGACAACTGGGCCGCGGGCGGTGCCTTCGCCGAGGTGGCGCCGCTGCCGACCGGGATCGAGACCTACGCGTCGTTCTACCTGTCGATCACGAAGACGCCGAACCGCGGCACGTTCACCTGGAACGCCGCCGCGGGCAAGGCCGAGCTGAACTGGCAGACGGCGTGGAAGGAGGTCTCGATCAACGCCGCGAAGTCCATCTTCGACAAGATCAACTCGAAGGAGGGGACGATCTACCGGACCGACCTCTTCGGCGTGTACAAGATCTGGGGCGACCACCTGACGTACCACCCGCTGGGCGGCGCGATCCTCGGCAAGGCGACCGACAACTACGGCCGCCTGCAGGGGTATCCGGGCCTGTACGTCATGGACGGGTCGTTGATTCCCGGCAGCACCGTGGTGAACCCGTTCGTCACGATCACGGCGCTGGCCGAGAGGAACATCGAGAAGATCATCGCCACCGACTTCTGATCCGTCCGCTGTGGACTGATCAGAACTTCGGCAGCACGCACATCGCGTCGAGGCCGAACACCCGGTTCAGCCTGCCGAACACGAGCCAGGCCCCGACGCTCATCGTGAGTTCGACGATCTCCACCTGCGTGTAGTGCTGGGTCATCCGGGCCCAGAACTCGTCGTCGAGACCGTGGTGATCCAGTGCGTACCGCTCGGCGTACTCCGCGGCCAGCTTCGCCCGGTCGTCCAGAGCGTCGGCGGTGCGCCACTGGCTCACCGCCTCGAGGAACTCCTCCTCGACCTTCACGCCGTCGCGTTCGGTGCGGAAGTCGAGGCAGAACATGCAGCCGTTGATCTGCGCGATCCGCAGCCGCGCCGCCTCGAACTCGCGCAGCCCCAGCGTGGTGTGCTGGTACACGGCGAGCGAGAGGGTCGCGGCGGCCATGCCGATGCCCGGCACGAGTTCGCCCCACACGTACCCGATGGGGTCCTTGCCCTCGGGGATGTCGATGTTCACGCCCTGCCCCTTCCGAGTTTGCCGGCGACCGGCCGCAACGGGACGTCGAGCGCGTCGTACAGGCCGGGTTCCTGGTCGGCGAGCCAGTCGATGGCGTTCACGATCCGGCCCACGGCCGTGGCGTTGCCACCAGCGGACCGGTTCTCGCCCTCGTCGACCGCCTCGACCGACACCTCGATGCGCGGCTGTCCCTCGATGATCACCTTGTGCGCGCCGTCGCCGGACGGCGGCATCGGCCAGTCCGTGGCGCACGAGGCGTGGATGCGGGTGACGTGCTCGATCACGATCAACGGCTCGCCGCCGACGATGCCCTGCACCTCGAACCGGATCGCGCCCTGCGTGCCCTTCTCGAACTCGCCCATGGTCCGCGTCGTGACCGTCTCGTCCAGCGCGCGCCGGTCGACGGTCTCGCGGATCTCGTCGATCTCGACGCCCAAAGCCCGTGCCATCAACCGGATCTGCCCGCCCCAGATCATGGTCGGCACGGTCGGCATGATCATCGGCGCCTGGTAGTCGAGCGGCTGCCCGAACCCGATCAGCCACCGCACCGCGTCGGGCTGGTCGTAGGTCGAGTAGTCGAAGATCTCCTGGCAGCGCACCGCGTCGATGGTGTGCCCGAGCCCGCTGACGATCAACGGGAACACGTCGTTGCCCCAGCCCGGGTCGACCCCGGACACGAACAACGACCCGCCGCCGTCCTTGATCGCCGCTAGAACTGGTTCTCGCAACTCCGGTGGCGCGCTGCGAGGGTCGTAGAGCGCGTACAGCGAGGGCGTCACGACGACCGCGCCCGCCCTGATCGCCTTGGTGATGTCGGCGAGGGCCTCTTCCGGGCGGATGTCGCCGGACGCCGCGTACACGACCGCGCGCGGACTCGCCGCGAGCACCGCGTCGATGTCCGTGGTGGCCGCGACTCCCAGTTCGGTGCCCAGTCCAGCGAGGTCACCCGCGTCCCGGCCGGCCTTCTCCGGGTTGTGCACGATCACGGCCGTCAGCTTCAACGCCGGATGGGCCTCGACGGCGCGAATCGCGCTGCGGCCCACGTTCCCTGTGCCCCACACCACCGTGGCGATCATGCGGGTAGCGTAACTAGAACACGTTTCAGTTTTCAAGGGTCCATCAGGTGTAGAGCTTCAGTCCCGCGAGTTGGCCCGCCGGCCAGCCCGTGTTGCCGGTGAACGTGAGCCGCACGTACCTGACCTGCGTGCCTGGCAACGTGGCCGTCGCGGAGTTGCCGGTGGCGGGGTCGAAGACGTACCCGGTCTGGGACACGAGCGGGCTGAACTGCTGGCCGTTCGTGCTGCCCTCGATGGTCACGGTCTGCGTGCGCCTGCCCCACGCGGGGTTCGGTGGGAGCGCGAGCACGGCCCGTTTCAAGGCGGCCGCCGTGCCGAGGTCGACCTGGAGCCACTGCGGGAACGCGTTGTTCGCGCTCTCCCAGTACGAGTGCGGGTCGCTGTCGACGGCGAACCCGCTGCCGTAGTGCTGGGTCTGCGAGCTTTGCGTCGTCGGGCGCCCGGCGGCCAGGTCGACGTCCGGCGTGGGCGGTCCGCCGATCCACGGCTGGGTGGGCCTGATCGCGGTCAGGGCGATCTGACCCTTGAGCATCCGGCCGCCGTCGCCGGTGAGGCGCATGTAGTAGTCGGCCGAGCACCGGGTGCCGTCCTCGTCCAGCGCGAGGTACCCGGACCCGGCGGGCACGTCCGCCTGCGTCTCCGCGGTCTTGCAGATCTGGTTGCCCTCGTTGAACTCGTCGAACATCGAGATGTAGATGCCCTGCGCGCCCAGACGGACCATGTTGTAGAACTGCCGCCACATGAAGTCGCCGTGCAACCGTTGCCGCGAGCCGACATCACCCGGCAGCACGCACGGCTGGTAGTCGATCCCACGCGCGTCGCACTCGGCCTGGTCGGGCGAGTTCACGTTGGTGTAGAAGCGATCCGAGTCCGCCGGCGTGCCGATCCGGCCGACCATCCACGGCGAGATCATGTCGAAGCTGCGGTAGACGGTGCCGAAGCCCTGCCGCGAGTCCTCGATCTCCAGCCGCCAGTGCGTCGGCACGCCGCCGATCACGTAGCAGCCGCGCGCCTTGAACCAGTTGATCACGTCCTGGCAGGGTTCCGGCGCGAACGGGCGGCCGGGGTCGTTGAAGCCGAAGCCCCAGATGCAGACGACGGGCTTGCCGTTCTGCCGCGCGTACGCGGGGGAGGAGGTGTACGCGGACATCTTGTTCAGCCAGTCGGTCTTGATCTCCGACTGCATGTTCGTCCAGTTCGTGACGTCGTACATGATGTAGAACTTGCGGCCGGTCGCCTCGGCGGCGGGCCGGACGTGCGCGGTGACGGCGTCGCGGATCGGGCCCTCGCCGCCGGTCGGGTTGAACCGCTGCAACGCCGCCGTGTCGATGTTGTTGTCGCGCATCCACTGGAAGTGCACGTCGACGGTCTGGCGGTCGTAGTTGGAGAACAGCGTCGCGGGCCGTCCGTCGTTCAGGTTGGCGAACGCGGTCTGGTACGTGCGCGCGTAGTCGCGGACGTCCGGCCAGGCGACGATCGAGCTGGTGGGAGGCGCGGGCGGCTGGCTCCAGTTGTTGTTCCAGTGCCACCAGCCGTCGATGGGGGAGTTGTCTCCCCGGCAGGCGAACCAGCCCTGGTACCCGACGGTGACCTTGCCGACGACGTCGCCGGGTGGGCTGGCCGCCCGCGCCGGGGCCTGCAGGACCCCCAGCGCGGGAACGGCGAGCGCGGTGCTGAGCAGTGTTCGGCGTGACAGGGACATCGCGAACTCCTTTGTCGGCGATTCGACTCCAGAGTGCAAGATGTGAACAGGATCACGCAAGAATTTGACGAACCGGAACTTTAGTCGCCGGGACAGAGGTGGATGGGAAGGACCGTGCCGCCGGAGACCGCCACCTGGACCTTGCCGATCACGAAGCCTGGGCCGGTGGAGAGCCGGAAGTCGGAGGCGGCGTTCTGCCGGTTGCCGAACCCGGCGTCGGGCAGTGTGAACGTCGCCTGCTTCCACGTGCCGGTGCCCGTGTTGGTCACCGACGCGCTGCCCTTGTAGGCCTCGGTCGCCGAGTCGTACTGCGCGTTCCAACTGCTCGTGCCCTGGTCGAGGTAGTCGACGGTGATCGTCGCGGTGTGCGCTGATCCCGGTGGGACGAGGTCGTCGGTGACGGCGAAGTACAGGTACGGGCTGAGGGTCTTGCGGCCGCCCTCGACCGGTTCGCTGCGACCGTCGTCGTTGTCCCGGCGCTGCAGGCCGCACTCGGTGTCGGTGGCGGCGAGCGTCACGCACGTCGTGGCCCTGCCGTCGGCTGCCGCGACCGTGACGGTGATCGTGCCGCCGGGCAGGGCGCCGTCGTTGAAGCTGATCGGCACCGGGTGGTAGCCGGACGGCGTGTCCGCGGCGACGGCGATGGTGACCTGCTGGGTCTGCCGTCCGTTGAGCACGCCCGACGACGGGGTGACGGTGATGCCCGGCGGTGGCTTGGCAGTCCAGCGCACCACGTCGGCGCGGCCGTCGGTGTCGACCGTGCCGACGGTGGCGGGGAACGACGTGCCCTGCTTCGCGACGACCTGGCCGGTAGGGCTGGTGTAGCCGATCGCGCCCTTCTGACCCTCCTGATAGGACGGTGGCGGTGCGTTCGTCGCCCACGAGCGGTTCGGTTGCGCGGACAGGTCGAAGTCGAGCGTGCCGCCGTTGGTCAGGATCGAGGACGGTAGGGCGGTGTTGTTCCAGGTCCGGCCGTTGAGCGTGAGTTTCTGGACGTACGGCTTGTCGACGGCGGCAGACGGGGCGTTGATCGTGATCTGCCGGCCGTTGGCCAGGTGGATCACGGCCTTCTGGAACAACGGGCTGGCGAGCGCGAGGTCGGTCGTGCCGGGCGTGACGGGGTACGCGCCGAGCGCGGCCCACACGTACCAGGATGACTGCGCGCCGAGGTCGTCGTTGCCCGGTTCGCCGTTCGGGGTGGCCGAGAAGAGCTGTGTCTGGATGCGGCGCACGACCTCCTGGGTCTTCCACGGCCGGCCGGTGTAGTCGTAGAGCCACGGCGTCGCGAAGTCGACCTCGTTGCCCGACCACTGGTACGGCACGTTCGGACCGGCGTTGAGCTGCTGGAAGAACATGTCGGCGCGCTGGTTGACGGCGTCGCGGCCGCCCATCGCGGTGATCAGGCTCGCCATGTTCTGCGGGACGAAGTAGTTGTACTGCGCGGCGTTGCCCTCGTCGAAGCCGTCCTGCCCGAACTGGCCGGGCTTCGGCGGCACGAACCCGGGACCCGCCGGGAACGCCCCGGTGCTGTCCTTGGGCCGCAGGTAGCCGGTGCCGCCGTCGAAGACGTTCTGCCAGTTCTGCCCACGGGTCGAGTACGTGCGGGCTACGTCGGGCTTGCCCAGAGCTTGTGCGAACCGGGAGATCGCGAAGTCGTCGACCGCGTACTCCAGCGTCTGCGACCCGCCGAGCCGCACGTGCCCCTGCTCGGACCTGTCGTTCGGCACGTACCCGAACTTCTGGTAGTCCACCACGCCCTGCCGTTGCTGGTAGGGGAAGCCCGGCGGGGCGGGCGTGGTCGCGCCCTTCAGCATGTACCGCAACGCTGTCGCGGTGTCGAAGTTCCGCGCGCCGAACGCGTGCAGCGACGCGAGGAACGGAGTGGCGTTGTCACCGCTCATCACGCCGGACTCGGAGTTCATCACCGGCCACTTGGGCAGCCAGCCGAACTGCTCGGCGTCGTTGACCAGCGACTGGGCCAGGTCGCTCGCGATGTCCGGGCGCAGCAACGCCTGCAGCGCGGCGAGGCAGCGGTAGGTGTCCCAGAGCGAGAAGTTGGCGTACTGGACCTTCTGCGGAGCGCGGACGGTGTGGATCTGGTTGTCGAAGCCGATGTACCGGCCGTCGACGTCGCTGAACGTCGTCGGGTACAGCAGCGAGTGGTAGAGCGCGGTGTAGAACGTCCGCAGGTGCTCGGGTGTGCCGCCACCGACCTGGATGCGCGACAGGTTGTCGTGCCAGAGCTTCTTCGCCGCGGCCTTGATCGGGGCGAGGTCCCAGCCGGGGATCTCGGTGCGCATGTTGTTCCGCGCGCCCTCGGTCCCGACGAACGAGAGCGCGACCTTGGCCTTCACGGTCTGGTTCGTGCGCGTGTCGAACGTCAGGTAGCCGCCGGAGCGCGGGCCGGACACGTCGAGGGTGCCGGGTGTGACGGTCGTGCCGTCCCAGCTGCCGACCGTCGTGAAAGGACGGTCGAACTCCAGCGCGAAGTGGACGGTGTAGCTGTGCTGCTTGCCGCAGAAGTCACCGGTGGTCGCGGACCCGACCACGGTGCGGTCGCCGGTGGCGCGCAGGGACGCGGCCTTGTTGCCGTTGAGGCTCGCGCCCGCCTTGATCAGGACGCGGGCCTGGTCGGTCGCGGGGAAGGTGTAGGAGGACAGCCCGGTGCGGGTCGCGGACGTCATGTCGACGCGGACGTTCGAGTCGGCCAGCGTGACCGCGTACTCGCCGGCCTTCGCCGTCTCGGTGCTGTGCGAGAAGGTTTCCGTGCGGTTCCACGGCGTCGTCCCGACGTCGCCGACGAGGGGCAGGATCGGGACGTCGCCGTACTGGGTGCAGCCGACCGAGGCGTGCGTCAGGCTGAAGCCTCTGATCTTGTCGCTGTCGTAGTGGTACCCGGCGTACGCGCCGGGGGTGTCCGGGCTCCACTGCAGCATGCCGAACGGCACGGCGGGGCCGGGGAAGTTGTTGATCTGGCCGACCGACTCGCCGCCGCTGCCCGTGCCGATCATCGGGTCGACGTGCGAAACCGGGTCCGTGACCAGGGAAACGGCCGTTGCGGGTGGTGTGGTGACACCGAGGACCAGCAGGGCTGCCACCACGCTCCGTGATAAGACAGTTGCACAGCGCATGAACTTTGACTATCGGTTTTTGATCAAACCTTGTCAATAGTCAGCAGGTTGGGTGCCTCGGCGAGCACGAGCGCCGCCGCGCCTCTCGCGCTCGCGCTGTCGCCGAGTGCGCTGCCGACGACCTGGAGTTCGCCGTGCAGGTCGCCCAGCGAGTTGCGGCGCAACGCCTGGCGGATCGGCTCGAACAGCACTGCGCCCGCCGCCGCGAGCTCGCCGCCGACGACCACGAGCTGGGGGTTGAGCGTCATGACCGTCATGGCGAGCGTCCGGCCGACGGCCTCGCCCGCGTCCTCGACCGCACGGACGGCGCCCCGGTCCTTCGCGTCGAGCAACGCCATCAGCTCGGTGTTGGTGACCGTCCGGACCCAGCTCCGGGACAGCAACCGGGCGACGGCGGCCGGGCTCGCGATCGTCTCGAGGCAGCCGCGGTTGCCGCACCGGCACACCTCGCCGCGCGGGTCGACGGAGATGTGCCCGAGCTCGCCGACCAGGCCGTCGTGGCCGAGCAGCATCCGCCCGTCGCACACCACCCCGGCGCCGATGCCCGCCGAGAGCCGCAGGTAGACCACGTCGTCGCAGTGCCGGGCCACGCCGTAGCGGCGTTCGGCGACGACGCACGCGTTGGCGTCGTTGACGACCAGGGTGCGCAGGCCGGTCCGGCCGGTGAGCATCTCCGCCGGTTTCGCGCCTGCCCACGCGGGCATGATCCCCTCGGCGCGCAGCATGCCGGTGCGCCGGTCGACCGGGCAGGCGATGCCGACGCCCAGTCCCAGCACGGATCTTCGCTCGATCTCGGAGTCCTCCAGCGCCGCCTCGACCAGTCCGGCGGCGGTGGCGACGGCGTGCTCGGCCGAGCTGTCGACGTCGAGTTCCACGGTGTCGTCCCAGACCGGGGTGCCGGCCAGGTCGGCGAGGACCAGCCGGGCGTGGTCGTGGCCGAGGTCGAGTCCGAACGCGTACCCGGCCTCCGGCACGAGCGAGACGACCTGAGGCGGCCGGCCGAGACGGGTCGCCGCCGAGCTCTGCTCCCGCACGAGCCCCTCGCGGGCCAGGTCGGCGACGAGCGAACTGATGGTCGCCCTGGACAAGCCGGTGTGCCGCAACAGATCTCCGCGCGAGACCTCGCCGATCTCGCTCAACGCCTGGAGAACGCGCAGGCGGCCGAGGCGCCGCAGGTTGGCCGGAGTCGCTGACACAGATCAACTCTAGTCGTTGACTTCTTCCGACTTTGAGCGAAAGTTTGTACCGGAACTCGCGCAAATTCTTGACTTGTGTCCGCGTTCGGCGGAACCGTGAACTCTGCGTTACGAAGGCTCACTCCGGTCCTGGCGGAGGCCCCCCATGTCGCGTCGCTTGCTGCCCTTTTTCGTTGCCGCGCTTGCCTTTTCCGGCGGAGTCGTGGCGTCGCTCCCGGCCGTCGCGGCCGCGGAGACACCGATCTACCGCGACACCTGGTACACGTTCGCGGAGAGAGCGGCGGACCTGGTGGCGCGCATGACGTTGCCGGAGAAGGTGCGGCAGCTGCACACCAACAACGCCCCGGCGATCCCGCGTCTCGGCGTGCAGCAGTACACGTACTGGAGCGAGGGCCAGCACGGCATCAACCGGCTCGGCGGCGACGCGGGCGGCGGTGGCCAGGGTTCCGTGGACAACGTGAAGGCCACGAGCTTCCCGGTGAACTTCGCCGCCGCGATGTCGTGGGACCCCGCCCTGATCCACGCGGAGACGACCGCGATCTCCGACGAGGCCAGGGGATTCCTCGACAAGTCGTTGTTCGGCAACGCCCAGAACAACATCGGCCCGGACGTGAACGAGTACGGCGACCTGACGTACTGGGCGCCGACCGTGAACATGGACCGCGACCCGCGCTGGGGCCGCACCGACGAGGGCTTCGGCGAGGACCCGCACCTGGTCACGAAGATGGCCGGGGCGTTCGTCAACGGCTACCAGGGCAACACGATCGACGGCGTCGCCACGACCCCGTACCTCAAGGTGTCCGCGACCCTGAAGCACTACGCGCTCAACAACGTCGAGGACGACCGGCTCTCCGGCAACTCCGCGACCACCGAGGCCGACCTGCGGCAGTACTACCTCAAGCAGTTCCAGAACCTGATCGAGCACGACCACGCCAGCGGCCTCATGACGTCGTACAACTCGATCAACGGCACGCCCGGCGCGGTGCACGGCTACCTCGTGAACCAGCTGGCGCAACGCACCTACGGCTTCGACGGCTACTCGGTGTCGGACTGCGACGCGATCGCGACCGTCTGGCAGCCGCCGCCCACCGGTCACCTCTGGGCGGCGCCGGGCTGGCGTTCCGCGATCGAGGGTGCGCAGGTCGTGTGGACCCAGACGTCCACGGGCCGCAAGATCCCGGCCGCGGCGGGCGCGCTGGCGTGGGGACTCCGGGCCGGGACGCAGCTCAACTGCGAGGGCGCCAACGCGACGCTCGCCAACGTCCAGGCGGCGATCGACGCCGGCATCCTGTCCGAGGGCGTGCTGGACGCGTCCCTGGTGCGGGTGTTCACGATGCGGATGGCCACCGGGGAGTTCGACCCGGCCGACCGGGTGGCATATACGAAGATCACCAAGTCGGTGCTGGAGAGCCCGGCGAACCAGGCGCTCGCCACCAAGGTCGCCGACAACTCGTTGGTGTTGTTGAAGAATCAAGGTGTGTTGCCGGCCGACCCGGCGCGGACCTCGCGCGTGGTGGTGCTCGGCGACCTGGCGGGCAAGGTCACGCTCGGCGGGTACAGCGGCAAGCCCACCCACACGGTCAACGCCGTGCAGGGAATCCAGGCCGCGCTGCCCGGTGCGTCGGTGCTCTTCGACGCGGCTTCGACGTCCACCTCCGCCACCGGCCCGGCCGTGCTGTCGGAAGCGACGAAGGCAGCCGTGCGCGCGGCTGATCTGGTCGTGGTGTTCGCGGGCACGGACATGGAGGTCGCCCGGGAGGGCAAGGACCGGCCGACCATCGCCATGCCGGGCAACTACACGTCGTTGATCGACCAGGTGTCGGCGTTGGGGAACCCGCGCACGGTGCTGGCGATCCAGGCGATGGGGCCGGTGACGTTCGACCAGGCCAAGATGCCCGCAGTGGTGTTCAGCGGCTACAACGGCCAGAGCCAGGGCACGGCGCTCGCCAACGTGCTGTTCGGCGGGCAGAACCCGGACGGGCACCTCAACTTCACCTGGTACCGCGACGACTCGCAGCTCCCGCCGATGCAGAACTACCGCCTCAACGCGGCGGGCACGGGTGGACTCGGCCGCACCTATCAGTACTTCACCGGCACGCCGACCTTTCCGTTCGGCTACGGCCTGAGCTACAGCACCTTCCGCTTCGCGAACGCGACGGTCGACCGCACCTCGGCCTCGCCGAACGACACCGTGAACGTCAGCCTCGACGTCACGAACACCGGCTCCCGGGCGGGCACGACGGTCGCCCAGGTCTACGTCGCGACGCCGGGCGCCGGCACCGGTGACGTGCCGCGGCAACGACTCGCGGCGTTCCGGAAGACCGGTCTCCTGCAGCCCGGTGCGACGCAACGGGTCGTGCTGCCGGTGAAGGTCCGCGACCTCGCCCAGTGGGACACGCCGGGCAAGCGCGAGACGGTCCCGGCGGGCACCTACCAGTTCCGGCTCGGCACGGACGCCGCCACGATCGCCTCGCGGTTCGACGTCCGGGTCAGCGGAACCGTGACGCCACAGGTGAAGCACGTGACCGTCCAGCCGGAGGCCGTCGTCCACAAGCCCGGACAGACGTTCGACCTCAAGGCCAGGAACCGCTGGCTCGCCACCGACACGAACGTCACCGCGGACCGGGTGGTCGAGGCCGTCAACGACGACCAGACCTTTGTGGACCTCAATCGCGCACAGATCTCCTACCGCAGCAGCAATCCCGCCGTGGCCTCGGTCGACGCGCAGGGGATCGTGCGGGCGATCAAGGACGGCGCCGCGACCATCACCGCGACCGTGAACGGAGTCTCGGGCTCGGCGCCGATCATCGTCAGCGGCACGCTGACCAGCGCCGTTCCGTCGATCCTGGCATCCGGCACGACCGGTGTCGCGTCCACGACGTTCACCAACGGCAGCGCGGCGGACGTGCGCGGGCTGACCGTCGCGATCACCACCCCGAACGGCTGGACCGCCACCCCGACGACCCCGACGACGTTCGACCGCGTCCCGGCCGGTGCGTCGGTCACGGTGCGCTGGAACGTCACCGGCACCGCGACGCCCGGTTCGTACCAGCTCGGCTTCACCGCGACCTCGGCGTTCGGCACGTTCACCTCGGACGGCACGGTCAAGGTGCCCTACGGCTCGGTTCAGTCAGCTTTCAACAACACCGGCATCTCCAACGACAACCAGCCCGTCCAGGGCGCATTCGACGGCAGCGGCCTGAACTACTCGGCCCAGGCACTCGCCGCCTCCGGTCTCGCCCCGGGACAGGTGATCGTCGGCGGCATCGGCTTCACCTGGCCGCAGCCGAACGTCCCGAACAACGTCGTGGCAGGCGGCCAGGTCGTGCCGGTGAACGGCAACGGCAGGCTGCTCGGCTTCCTGGGTTCCAGCGCGTTCGGCAGCACCTCGGCCCCCGGCACGATCGTCTACGCCGACGGCAGCACGCAGAGCTACTCGCTGTCGTTCGCCGACTGGTGGTCCGGCAACGCCCTGCCCGGCACGTCGATCGCCGCCACCACGCCGTACCTCAACGTCGGTCCCACCAGCACCCGCCAGGACCAGCGCGTGCACGTCTACCTGGCGTGGGCGCCACTCGACCCGGCCAAGACCGTGAAGTACGTGGTGCTGCCGGACATCGCGCAGTCCCAGGTGCCGAACAACCCTGCGATGCACCTCTTCGCCGTCGGCATCGGCAGTTCGACGGACGCGATCGTCGGCGCGGACCTCGGCAACACGGACGTCCCGCACGGCGCGTGGATCAAGGACGGCGACGACGGCCGGACCGTGCCGGTCACCGTCGGCGGCCGAACCGGCCGCACGACAACGGGTTCCGCGTCGCCGTTCATGTACTTCGACATCGACGACAGCATCGTGCCCGGCGGCAGCTACCAGGCCGCCGCGCACGTGACGTACTTCGACCGCGGCACCGCGACCTGGAACATCCAGTACGACTCGTACGGCAACGTGGGCAACAACGCCTACCGCGACTCGGCGTTCGTCACGAACACCGGTAGCGAGACGTGGAAGACGGCCGTGATCCCGTTGCCGGAGGCGGCTTTGCTCAGCCGTCAGAACAACCACTCCGACCTGCGGCTGCAGATCGGCACGAACGGGCAGGCGATCGGTCAGGTGAAGTTCGTCGTGGGCGGCGGCGACGTCGTGCCCATCCACCTGATGTGACGTCAGCGGCTCGACGGCGGGAACCGCCCGTCCTGGCTGCCGAGCGCCACCAGGTCGGTGTACTGGTCCTGCCACGACCCCTCGGTCGCGAGCAGGTCGGCGAGCCGCTGCACCCAGCCGTCGTCCACGGTGTGCGCGGAACCCGCCGCGAGGTGGCGGGCGGTCTCCGCCCGCGCCTTGAGCCATTCGGACAACGTCGGTTCGAGTGCGGGCCCACCTGCGTCTTCTGGCATGCGCCGACCGTACGCCGTGCGCGTGACCTGCGCCGGTGCGCTACTGTGGCGGCAGTCGGGGTACCAGGTGTCGGCAACCAGCCGCCGCGGTCCCCGATCCCCGTCCGGTCCGGCGTTCTCCGGCCGGAGACAGGAGCGCCGGCTTGCAGCCGGAACGCCAGGACTCCTTTTCTCCTCTTCGATCTCAGCGGCCCGCGAGTGGTTTCGCGCAGGCGCGTCAGGCGGCCGAACTGGCCGAATCCCACCAGCAGCGCCAGGCAGCCCGGCGCGTCGCGGAACGTTCGCGCGACGCCGGCGACTGCCGTGACCTGCTGTCCATGCTCGGCCTGGCGAACCTGCCGGCGTCCACCGGCTCAGAAGGAGCACGCGCGTGACTCGAGGAACTGTCAAGTGGTTCAACGGAACCAAGGGTTTCGGCTTCATCGCACCGGAAAGCGGCGGGCCTGACCTGTTCCTGCACCACTCCGAGGTGCGGGACTACGACTCCGGGGGCATCCCGGACAACCAGCCGGTGGAGTTCGAGATCGGCGAGGGTCCGAAGGGACCGCAAGCGCTCTCCGTGCGAGTGCTCTGAGTCAGTCTGGCAGCAACGGCACGGAGATCCCCGGATCCCGGCCGATCAGCGCCGCCCGCGTCACCGACCTCGACCCGAACCGGTCGCGCACGACGTCCAACGCGGCGTCGAGCGCGGCCGGTTTGCGTTCCTCGAACGGCAACACGAGCTGCATCGGGGTGTCGTTCTGCAGGTTGGTGAGCGACAGCCCCAGCAACGTGATGCCGCGATTCTCGATCATCGGCATCGCCCCGCTCAGCAACTCCCGCGCCGCCGCCAGCAACACCTCGGTCTCGGTCGTGGGATGCGGGATCGTGTGCGACCGGGTCGCGCGGCTGAAGTCCGCGAACCGCAACCGGAGGATCACCGTCCGGCACGCGCGCTCGGCCGTGCGCAACCGGCGCGAAATGCCGTCGATCAACGAGGCCAGGATCGCGTCCAGGTCGGCGCGCGTGCGTTCGCGACGGCCCAAAGCGCGTTGCGACCCGATCGACCGGCGCCGTCGTCCTGTGTGGACCGGACGCGGATCGTGGTTGTGCGCCAACGCGAACAGGTGCCGCCCCGCTGCCTTGCCGATCATCGACACCAGCGCGGTCTCGCCGAGCCGGGCCACCTCGCCGACCGTGCGCAGGCCCAGGCCGTGCAGCTTCGCGGCCGTCACGTCGCCGACGCCCCACAGCCGTTCGACGGGCAGCGGGTGCAGGAACTCCAGCTCGCCCTCGGCCGGCACGACCAGCAGCCCGTCCGGCTTGGCCACGCCGCTCGCGACCTTGGCGAGGAACTTCGTGCGCGCCACCCCGACCGTGATCGGCAGGCCGACCTCTGTCAGCACGGCCGCCCGCAGGCGTGCGGCGATCGCCTCCGGCGGCCCCGCGATCCGGCGCAGGCCACCGACGTCGAGGAATGCCTCGTCGATCGACAGGCCCTCGACCAGCGGTGTCGTGTCGCGGAACACCTCGAACACGGCCTTGCTCGCCGCCGAGTAGGCCGAGAACCGTGGCGGCACGACGATCGCGTGTGGACAGAGCCTGCGCGCCTGCGTCCCGCCCATCGCGGTGCGCACGCCGAACGCCTTGGCCTCGTAACTCGCGGCAAGCACCACCCCGCCACCCACGATCACCGGGCGTCCGCGCAGGTCAGGCGCGTCCCGCTGCTCGACCGACGCGTAGAACGCGTCCAGGTCGGCGTGCAGGATCGGGGTGCTCACGAACACATGTTCGCACCCGTCACCCGTTCAGAACAGTGCCCGCTCACGTGAGCGCGCGGGCGATCGGCCAGGCGCCGGGGGAGGTGTTGGACAGGACGGTGACCGTGCGGCCGGTGCGCGGGTCGTGCGTGGACTTGAACGACGCGCCCGCGTCGTACCCGGCGAGGATCACCTCGTCGCCGGTCTCGTGCAGCCAGAACCCGAGGCCGTACCGCAGCGACTCCTCCGGCACGTGGTGACGCGGAGCCGTCGCGGCCAAAAAGTCCGGACTCGCCGTCAGCGCGTGCCAGAACTTCGTCATGTCACCGGCGGTGGTGTGGATGCCGCCGTCGCCGTTCGCCACGACCGGCAGGTGGAAGACGTTCGTGCGGTCCGAGTCCTCCAGATAGCCGACGGCCGCGTCGCCCGGGAGTTCGTCGGAACGCAGGAAGTCCGTGCGGGTCATACCTGCGGGTGCGAGCACCCGTTCGCGGACGAGGTCGTGGTAGCCGCGGCCGCTGACCCGTTCGGCCAGCAGCGCGAGCACGACGAAGCCGCCGTTGCAGTAGCCGAACCGTTCGCCCGCCTTGAACTTCGTCGGGATGCCGTCGAGCAACGGCAGGAACGCCTCGGTCGTCGTCAGCACGTGGACGGCGCCGATGACGTAGTCGTTCGCCTCCCAGTCGCCTTCCTCGTCGAGGTAGTCGCCGATGCCCGAGGTGTGCGTCAGCAGGTGCTCGACCGTCACGTCGTCCGCGATCAACGGCAGGTCGCCGCCGAGCACAGACCGCGCAGTGGTGTCGAGCGACAGCAGGCCTTCGCGCACCAGTGAGAGCACGGCCAGGGCGGTGAAACCCTTGCCGCCACTCGCGATGCCGAACCGCGTGTCGACGGTGTTGGGCACGCCGTACGCGCGGTTGGCGAGCCCGTAGGCCTTCTCGAACTCGACCTTCCCGGCGTGGTCGACCCGCACCACGCCGGAGAAGTCCGTCTCCGCGGCGATCTCGTCGATCTGTGCCAACGACATCCGGGCAGGTTAGCCCCGCACGACCACCGGGTTGAAACTCATTTTCCGGTGCAGCGCGAGCGGTGCCAGCACGACGACCGCCGCGAGCAGGAAGCCGAGCCGGAACGAGCCGCCGGTCGTGAGCAACGCCGCCGCGACCTGCACGCCCAGCGCCGCCCCGATTGCCCGCGCGATCCCGCACGTCGCCGACGCCACGCCGGTGTCCTGCTCGCCGACCGCCGCGATCACCGAGGTGTAGGTGGCGGTGGACGCGATCCCGACGCCAAGCCCGAGCGTCACCAGCAGCCCCACCACGATCTGCCACGGCTTCTCGTGCCAGGCGGCCACGAACACCGTCCCGGCGGCGGTGAGCGCGAGCCCCGCGAGCAGCGCGACGCGTGTCCCGACCCGGCGCACGAACACGCCGGACAGCGGCCCGACCACGACCGCGACCAGCACGGTCGGGAAGAGGTACAGGCTGATCTCGCTCGCCGTCGCACCGAACCCGGTGAGCAGCTGCGGCACCAGGAAGTACGTCGCCGAGTAGCTCGCCCCGAGCGCCGCGGCCGTGACGCTCGCCGTCCACACCCCGCGCGTCCGGAGAATCCCCAGCTCCACCAACGGATGCGCGGACCGGCGTTCGACGGCGACCCAGCCGGCACCGAACCCCAACGCCACCACGAGCAGCACGACGGCGGTGAGAAGTGCCTGCGTCACCAGGTAAAGCGCCAGCATGAGAGTGGCGAGCGCCAACGCCAGCAGCACGCCGCCCTGCCAGTCCAGCCGAGTGCGCCGGACCGTCGCCGGGCGGGGCAGGAACAGGGGCGCGAGGAGTGCCGCGACCGCCACGGCGATCGCCGGCAACAGGAACATCCACTGCCGGGACAACGCGTCGGCGAGCGGTCCGGCGGCGAGCACGCCGAGTCCGGTGCCCACGGTGAACAGGCCGGTCAGCACGCCAACGGCCACCGGCGTCGAGTCGGGGAAGAGCTGCCGCGCCACGACGAACGACACGGGCAGCACACCACCTCCCAGCCCCTGCAGGAACTGGCCGAGCAGGATCACCGGGAACGTCGTCGCGAACGCCGACAGCACCGCCCCGGCGACGATGCACCAGGTCAGTACCAACAGGGTTCGGCGGCCGCCGCGATCGTCGGCGATCTTCGCGACGACCGGCATGGTGATGGCCGACGTGATGATCAACGTCGTGGACAGCAGCCCCGCCTGGGCGGGGTCGAGGCCGAGTTCGCGTTGCAGCAGCGGGAGAGCGGGGAACGGGATGCTCTCCAGCGCGCCGATCGTCACGGCCAACGCGGCTAATACCGCCATCGCGGGGCGGGTGTTCACAGTGGTCACGGCTGGTCTCCCTGGTCCGGGGGCCAGTAAAGCTACAACGTGTAGCGCAAAGCCGCCAGAGGCTTTGGCGACAACCTGTAGCGAATTGATGCCGGGGCCTCGCGGTCCGGTGCAAGCAACCGAACGCGCGGGCATCCCGTTTCGGGAAGTACCGGGTTGTGTTCAGCCACGTGAAAGGACCGAGCGGAGTTGGCGCTCGCCACGATCAGCCGCCCCACCGAGGTGCCCCTGCCGTCAGTGCGGGCCGCAGCACCTCGGCGCTGGCCGTTCGTGCTGGTCACGGCCCTGCTGCTGGGGCAGATGGCGATCGCGATGATCACCACCGCCGTGCAGCAGACCCCGACCATCGACGAGCCGGTGTACCTCGGCGCGGCCGTCGTCCAGGCGCAGCAGCACAGCCTGCGCTACAACCCCGAGCACCCGCCGCTCGGCAAGCTGATCATGGCGACCGGGCTCGCGTTCACGGGCGTCACGCTCGACCCCGGCTTCCAGGGCGACCAGACCAAACTCGGACGGCACCTGCTCTACGAGTCGGGCAACGACCCCGGCGACCTGCTGCTCGCCGCCAGACTCCCGATGATCGCGCTGACCCTGCTGTTCGGGTTCGTCGTGTACTTCTTCGCCGCAGACATCTCGCGGAGCCGGACCGGCGGCACACTCGCCCTCGCGCTGTACGTGTTCTCGCCGGACCTCATCGCGCACGGCTCACTGGCCACTTTGGACGTTCCAGCCGCCGGGTTCGTGCTCACCTCGGCGTGGCTGCTGTGGCGCGCACGCACCGATCCCGCGCTGAACCTGCCACTCGCCGGACTGGCGCTCGGCGCCGCTCTCGCGACGAAGATGAACACCCTGGCCGCCGTGCCGGTGCTGCTGGCCCTGGTGTTGTGGCAGGCCCGGTGGCGGGCGGCGCTCGGTTTCCTGTTGGCGGCGATCACCGTCGTCTGGATCTCGTACGTCGCCGTGGATCCGTCGGTGTCGTTCGTCCAGGCCTACCTCGACGGGATGCGCGTCCAGTGGGGGTTCGAGCAACGCGTCTGGGGTGGTTACCTGTTCGGCACGCACTACGAGGGTTCGCGCTGGTACTACCTGCCGGCCGCGTTGCTGGTGAAGACGCCGCTCGGCGCGTTGCTGCTGTGGGCTGCGGGCGCCGTTGCCCTCGTCAGACGGCCCGCGGCGGCGTACGTGCTCGCACCTGCGGGCGTGCTGCTCGCTGTCGCGATGACCGGCAGCCGCGACCTCGGCGTGCGGTACGCGATCTTCGTGCCGATGTTCCTGGCCGTCGCCGCAGCGGTCGTCGCACACCGCCGGTACGCCACGATCGCGGTCGCGCTGGCCGCTGCGAGTTCACTGTGGACGTTCCCGTACTACCTGCCGTACTCCAACGAGCTGTTCGGCGGCCCGTCCAAGACGCACCTGCACCTGCATGACTCCAACGTCGACTGGGGCCAGGACCTCGGCCGGCTCGCCGAACGGCTGAAGCGCTATCCCGATGAGCAGAAGTGGCTCGTCTACAAGGGCGCGGGCGTGCCCGAGTACTACGGTATCCGGGCCGCCGACCCACGCGGAGTCGTGCCCGAGCGGGTGCACGGGCTGCTCGTCGTGTCCAACACGGCCATCGCGAAGGCCGACGCGGCGTTGCGGGAACTGCTCGACTCGAGCGTTCCGATCGACGTCGTCGGCCACTCCATCACGATCTTCCGCCGCCAGTGATACAGCGCCTAGGTGTGATGTCCGGGGACGTTGTTCTGGATGTGATGGCCTGTCGTGAAGACAGGTGAAGGCCTCTGGAGGTGAAGTGGAGCTGTCTAGGAACCGCTTCACACACCGGAGGCCTTCGTGTCCCACCCTAACGCCACGCTGACTCCGCGGACACGGCTGCGGCTCGCGCGTCTGATCGTGGAACAGAACTGGCCCGCGGCCGCCGCGGCGAAGATGTTCATGGTCGCGGAGCGCACCGCCCGCAAGTGGGCCGCCCGTTACCGCGACGAGGGCCAGGCAGGGATGCTCGACCGCAGCTCACGACCACATCACAGCCCGAACCGGACATCCGAGCCGGTCGTGCGGCAGATCGTGGTCCTGCGCTGGCGGCACCGGCTTGGGCCGGTCCAGATCGCCGGCCGGCTGGGACTGGCCGCCTCGACCGTGCACGCCGTGCTGACCCGCTGCCGGATCAACCGCCTGTCCCGCATCGACCGCGTCACCGGCGAACCCCTGCGCCGCTACGAACACCCGCATCCAGGCTCGCTGATCCACGTCGACGTCACCAAGTTCGGCAACATCCCCGACGGCGGCGGCCACCGCTTCGTCGGCAGGCAACAAGGCGACCGCAACAAACGAGCCACGCCCGGACTGCCCAAAGGCAAGGACTACAAACCCTTGACCGGCAAAGCCTTCCTGCACACCGTCGTCGACGACCACTCCCGCGTCGCCTACGCCGAGATCCACGCCGACGAACGCGGCGACACCGCGACCGCCGTCCTGCGCCGAGCCGTGGCCTGGTTCCGCGAACACGGAGTCGTCGTCGAACGAGTCCTGTCCGACAACGGCTCCGCCTACCGCTCCTTTGCCTGGCGCGACGCCTGCGCCGAGCTCGGCATCACCCCGAAACGCACTCGTCCCTATCGGCCACAGACCAACGGCAAAGTCGAACGCTTCCACCGCACCCTGGCCGACGGCTGGGCCTACGCCCGCCACTACCAGTCAGAGACCGAACGACGAGCCGCCTTGCCCGACTGGATCCACTTCTACAATCACCACCGAGCTCACTCCGCCCTCGCAGGCCAGCCGCCCATCACCAGGCTGACCAACCTCCCCGGACATCACACCTAGGTAGTGAAAGTTCCGTACCCCTACGGATGCCGTCCCTGATTGTTCCGCACGTGTCCGGCTCCGACAGTGATCGCAGTGAACGACCGCCGTCCCTGCCCTGAGGTGGGCGTTCCTGAGATCCGGAAAGGAACCGACGTGACGAGAACACGGTCATGGGGCCTGGTGGCCCTGGTCGCGGCCTCGGTGCTGACGCCCGTCAGCACCGCGAACGCCGCGGCACCGAACGCCCCTGCAGCGAACTACCTGGGGGACACCGTCCCCGCCAACCTCGGTGACGCCTCGCCGTTCTTCGCGGGCGGGCAGAACTCCACCGTGAGCGAGTTCCCCGGCATCATCGCGGGCATCCGCGCCGGGGGCACCCGGCCGCAGGGTCAGACCTGCTCCGGCACGGTCGTGGCGCCGCGCAAGATCCTCATCGCGGCGCACTGCGCGGACGCCCAGGGGGAGAAGAAGTTCGTCTACGGGCTCGACGACCTCAAGGACTACAACAACGGCAACGGGTCCGGGTTCGCCGTCAACGTCGTCAGCTACAAGAAGCACCCGAAGTACGTCAACTTCGACCAGGGCTTCGACGTCGCCGTCGTGACCGTGGACCGCGACATCGCGCTCAAGGGCGGTGCCGCGTACCCGAAGTTCGCCACGTCGGCGGACTCCGGTGGTGCGGCGCCGGGCAAGACCGGTGTCGGGTACGGCTACGGCAAGAAGGACTTCAACGACACCTCGGCGGACGTCACCCTCGACAAGGCGAGCCTGCCGGTCGTCAACGGCGACAGCGTCTGCCAGGGCGTCGGCGCCGGGTTCAAGTCGGCGACCATGATCTGCGCCGGCTACAACGACGGCCGCATCACGATCCTGCCCGGTGACAGCGGTGGCCCGCTGGTCTTCGACGGCAAGATCTACGGCGTCGCGTCGTGGAGCCGGTCGGACTTCAAGTGGTACTCGATCTACGGCCGCCTCGACAACGAGATGGGCGACTGGGTCAAGACCGAGGTCGGCGAGCAGCCGCCCGTGGGTGACTTCGGGCTGAGCGTCGCGCCGGGCAGCGGTTCGGTGGCGGCGGGCAAGACGCTGTCGGCGGGCATCACCACCACGGCCGGGTCCGGTGGCGCGGAGAACGCCACGCTGTCGGCGTCCGGTCTGCCCAGCGGCGTGAAGGCGGTCTTCCAGCCGACGTCGGTCACCACCGGCAACTCGGCCAAGGTCACGTTCGACGCGAGCACCTCGGCGCCGAACGGCACCTACGAGGTCACGGTCACCGGCACGACGTCGAGCGGCAAGACGGCGTCCGGCAAGTACTCGCTGACAGTCACCGGCGGCGGCGACCCGCAGCCGGGCGACTTCACGCTGGGCGCGTCGCCGAGCAGCGTCAAGGCGGCCAAGGGCAAGTACGTCTCCACGACGATCTCTTCGGAGGGCAACGGGCAGACCATCAACCTGTCCGCGTCCGGAGTGCCGAACGGCGTGAAGGCCACGTTCCAGCCGACGTCCATCGGCGCGGGCAACTCGGCCAAGCTCACGCTCGACGTCTCCAGCACCGCGACCGCCGGCACCTCGACGATCACGGTCACCGGCACCGACGCCGGTGGCAAGACCGCCACCACCACGGTGTCGCTGACGGTCGAGGGCACCGACCCGCCGACCGGTGAGGTCACCGTGACCGCGACGCCGTCGTCCGCGACGGTGAAGCAGGGCCTGCTCGGTCAGACGATCGTGAAGGCCTCCGGTGGCACCGGGAACCTGACGCTGACCGCGTCCGGTGTCCCGACGGGCGCGCAGATGTCGTTCAACCCGGCCACGATCGGCCAGAACGGCAGCAGCAACGTCTGGATCTTCACCAACTTCTCCACCCCGCCCGGCACCTACCCGATCACCATCACGGCGAGGTCCGCCGACGGGAAGACCGGCACGACGACGTTCACGCTGACCGTCACCCGATAGCTCCCCTGGCAGGGGGAACAGGGAAGAGCCCCGGAGCCGTAGCTCCAGGGCTCTTCTTCTTGCCGGACAACTAGACCGTGAGGGTCCAGGTGTCGATGTTGCCGGTGTCGTAGGTGTAGACGTCCTTCACCTGGAGCTTCCAGGTGCCGTTGCGCGCCTCCGAAGACAAGTCGACGGTGTAGGTCTCGTGGACCCCCGCCGAGGACGAGGCGCCGCCCGCCTTCTTCAGCACGTAGGACTTGCCGGACGGGCTGACCAGGTCGATGGCCAGGTCGCCGGTGTAGGTGTGGTTGATGTCGACCTTGACGGTGGCCGACGCGGTGGAGTTGCCCGTGCAGCCCGAAATCGTCACCGACGACGAGACCGCGGTGTTCGTGTCCGGAATGGACACGTCGTCGCCGTTCGTGCCGGGACCGCACTGCGGCGGGTTGGGGTCGCCGCCGCCGATGAAACCGCTGTACAGCAGCTTGTTCGGCGAACCGGAACCCGGGTTGGTCACCTTGCCGTCGGTGGCGTTGTCGACCAGCGCGTCGCGCAAGGCCTGAGGGCTCGCGGACGGGTTGGCCGACAGGTACAGCGCCGCGACGCCCGCGACGTGCGGGGTGGCCATCGACGTGCCGGACATGTTGGTGCTGCCGCCGTTGAGTCCGAGCGAGGTGATGTTGTCACCCGGCGCGAAGATGTCCGTGCACGTGCCGTAGTTCGAGAACGAGGCACGCGCGTCGTTGGACGAGGTCGCGTTCACCGTGATCAGCGAGGCGATCTTGGCGGGGCCGGTGGAGCAGGCGTTCGTCGAGCTGTTGCCCGACGCGACCGCCATCTGCACGCCGGAGGCGACCATGCCGGCGATGGCGTCGTTGCCGATGTCCGCGGTGTCGAAGGTCCAGGAAGCGTTGACCACGGCGGGTTTCTGAGCGTTCGCCGTGATCCACTCGATGGCCTTGACACCCGCGGAGTCCGGTCCGTTGCCCGTGCAGTTCGTGCCGAGCATGCGGACCGAGACGAGCTTGGCCTTCTTCGCCACGCCCCAGGTCTTCGAGCCGACCGTGCCCGCCACGTGGGTGCCGTGGCCGGAGCAGTCCTGCCCGTTCTGGCCGTCCTCGATGAAGTCGGCGCCCACGGACGCCCGCCCCTCGAAGTCGGCGATGTTCGTCTTCACACCAGTGTCGGTGATGTAGACCGTCACGTTCGAAGCGCCGCCGCTGGGGTAGGTGAACTTCTTGTCCAGCGGCAGCGACGCCTGGTCGACGCGGTCGAGGCCCCACGTCGGGTTGTTCTGCACGTCCAACGCCTTCGCGGTGCCGTCCTGGTAGACGGCCTTGACGGCGGGGTCCGCCGCCAGTTTGCGCGCCGCGGCCTCGGTCAGGTTCGTGACCTGGAAACCGCGCATGGCGTGGGAGAAGACGGCGTCGAGGGTGCCGCCGTACTTCTTGTTGAGAGCTTCGGACGACGCCTGGATGGCGGCGCCGGGTTTGAGCGACACGATGAAGCTGCCGCCGGCCGCCGGGTTCTTGGCCTTGACGAAGTCGGCCTCGGCCGCCTGTGCCGGGGTCACCAGCACGGCGGAGGCCAGGGCCAGAACCGCGAGCCCGCAGGTGGTGCGGTGCATGGGAAGTCCTTCCGGGCTCGTCAGAACGTCAGGGTCCAGGTGTCGATGTTCCCGGCGTCGTAGGTCCAGACGTCGGTCACCTGCAGCTTCCACGTGCCGTTGCGGTTCTCGGCGGAGGCGTCGACCGTGAAGGTCTCGTGCACGCCACCGGTCGAGGTGGCGCCCTTGGCCTTCTTGAGGCTGTAGGTGGCGCCGGACGGACCGACCAGGTCGATGGCGAGGTCGGCGGTGTACGGGTGGTTGATGTCCACCTTCACCTTGGTGGCGTTGGACGCCTTGCCCGTGCAGCCGGTGACGTTCACCGACGAGGACACCGCGGTGTTGTTGTCCGGAATGGACACGTCGTCACCGTTGGTGGCCGCGGCACAGGGCTCGGGGTCCGGGCCACCGCCGCCGATGAAGCTGATGTTGAGCAGCTTGTTCGGCGATCCGCGCAGGTCGCTGATCTTGTCCGGCGTGGAGTTGTTCACCAGCGCGTCGCGAACCTGGGCAGGGGTGGCGTTCGGGTTCGCGGACACGTACAGAGCGGCGGCACCCACGACGTGCGGGGTGGCCATCGAGGTGCCGCCCATGGACGTGGTGCCGCCGCCGTTCTTGGTCGACGTGATGTTCGAGCCGGGCCCGAAGATGTCGACGCAGGAGCCCCAGTTCGAGGCCTGCCCGCCGGTGTAGATCGACCGCTTGTCGGCCGAGTCGCTGGCGGCCACCGTGATGGCCTCCGGCACGCGGGCGGGGGAGGTCTGGCAGGCGTCACCGTTGTTGTTGCCGGCCGCCAGGCCGAACGTCACGCCCGCCGCGATCGCGCGCTTCACCGCGTTGTCCACAGTGGAGTCCGCGCCACCGCCGAGGCTCATGTTCGCCACGGCGGGCTTCTTCGCGTTCTGCGCGACCCAGTCGATGCCCTTGATGATCTGCGAGTACTGGCCGTTGCCCGAGCAGTCGAGCACGCGGACCGCCACCAGGTTCACCTTCTTGGCCACGCCGTACGTCTTCGACCCGACGGTGCCGGCGACGTGCGTGCCGTGGCCCTGGCAGTCCGACGCGTCCGCGTCGTTGTCGATGAAGTCGTAGCCGTCCTTGGCCCGCCCCTCGAACTCGGTGTGCTGCTTGTAGATCCCGGTGTCCAGGATGTACGCCGTCACGTTCGAGGCCGTGTTGGGGTAGGTGAACTTCTGGTCGAGCGGCAGGTTCGCCTGGTCGATCCGGTCGAGGCCCCACGTCGCGTTGGTCTGGGTGTCGGACATCCGCGCCCAGCCGTCCTGCTGCACGTAGGCGACGGCCGGGTCGGCGGCGAGGCGCCTGGCCGCCGCCTCGTCCAGCTTCACCGCGAAACCGCGCACCGACGCCACGTAGGTGTTGCTGACCTTGCCGCCGTGCTTGCGGGCGAGGTCGAGCGCCTTCGCGTTGGTCGTCGGGGCGTCGCTGGCACCGTCCTTGAACACCACGATGTAGCTGCCCGCGACGGGCTCGGCCGTCTTCTGGATCGAGCCCGTTTGTGCCATGACCGGGCTGCTCACCGCCGCCGCGACGGCCAGGCCGAGGCCTGCGGCCGCGAGCACGCGTGTTGTGCGATCAAGTCGCATCTCGGGTTCTCCGTTCTGGCCGCCACGGCAGGGATGGGCGGCACGTGCCGATCACCATCGGTCGGCGGGCAACGGCGAACAATCCGGATATCTCTACGTAGGGATACCCGTCTTTCACTTACCATCGGTCCGGATGAGCCGGACACCGAAGTCCAGGGCGCGGCGTTGCGACCCCACGGGACTGATGCGCACGAGCTCGCCGGTGCTGGTGGGGCGAGGCGACCAGCTCGGCGCGCTGCGGGCCGCCGTGCCCAGCCAGCCCGCCGTGATCATGATCGAGGGCGAGGCGGGCGTCGGTAAGTCACGCCTGGTGCGCGAGCTGCTCGACGCCGACCTCGGGCCGATCGCCGTCCTCATGGGCCACTGCCAGCCGGTGGGGGAGCCGTTCCCGTACGGCGCGGTGCTGGAGGCGCTGCGCGACTGCACGGAACGCCTGGCGCGCAACCACTCACGGCTGAGTCCGGTGGCGGGCGTGCTCGCCGGACCGTTGCCGGAACTGGCTTCTTACTTGCCTGAACCGCCTCCACCGACCGGTGATCCGCGCGCCGAACGGCACAGGTTCTTCCGCGCGCTGCGAGAACTGCTCGGCATCCTCGGGCCGGTGCTGCTGGTCGTGGAGGACCTGCACTGGGCGGACGACGGCTCGCGGCAGTTGTTGCGGTTCCTGATGGGCGATCCGCCGCCGACTCTGTCCATCGTGGTCACCTACCGGCGCGAGGACGTGCCGGGCGGGGTGCCGCTGGGCTCGGCATACCGGCCGCCCACGGGGATCACCAGCGCGTTGCTGGAGCTGGAACCGCTGGACGTGGCCGAGGTGCGGGCTTTGACGTCCGCGATCCTCGACGGCGAACCGGTGTCGGCGGAGTTCGCGGCCAAGCTGCACGAACGCACGGCGGGCATTCCGTTCGTGGTCGAGGAAACGTTGCGGGCGTTGCGGAATCCGGCCGGCGCGGTGCACGCGGACGGTGCCACGGCCCGGCGGTTGCTGGACAACGTGGACGTTCCGGTGCTGCTGCGCGACGCGATCGCCGAACGCCTGGCCGCGTTGCCGTCGTCCGCTGTTCGCCTGGTGCAGGCCGCAGCGGTGCTGGGCGCTCCGGCGGGGCTGGAGCTGCTGGGGTCCGTCGCGCGGATCAACGAGAGCCCGGCCGCGTTGACACACGCTCTCACGGGTCACGTGCTGCACGAGGTCGGGCCACGGCGGTACGGCTTCCGGCACGCGTTGGCGCAGCAGGCCGTCTACGACACGTTGAGCGGACCGGACCGGACCGAGTTGCACCAGCGGGCCGTCGAGGTGTTGGACCAGGTCGACCCCAAGCCGTTGGTCCAGCTCGCCGAGCACTCCGAACGGGCCGGGAGCACGTCGGCGTGGCTGCGTTACGGCGAGGCCGCCGCCGACCGGGCCGTGGAGATCGGGGACGCGAGCACCGCCACCGCGTTGCTGAACAAGCTGCTGGCGGACCCGGCCGTGCCCGCCGCCGACGTCGACCGGCTCGCGATCAAGCTCGGCCAGATCGCCCACCAGGGCCTCGACCAGCTCGATCCGGCCGAGACCCTGGAACGGCTGCTGTCCGACCGGCGCCTGTCCACCGCGGCCCGGGGCGAGGTGCGGCACTACCGGGGCGTGCTGCTGATCCGCCAGGCCGGTGGGATCGAGGAGGCCAGGTCCGAGCTCGAACGGGCCGTCGCCGACCTGACCGAACGCCCTGACCTGGCCGCACGCGGCGAGGCCGTGCTGGGGTTGTCCTACCTGGGCATGACGCCGATGAGCGAGGTCCGGCCGTGGCTCGACCGGATCAGTGCGGCCCGTGTTTCGGCTGTTGATCTCGAACAGAAGATGGCCCTGTACGCCAACGAGGTCGGCTCCAAGATGCACCTCGGCGACCCGTCGGTGCTGCCGGGCTGGTCCTTCCCACCCGCCACCACGTCCGGTGAGCTGCGCCAACTCGCCCGCGCGCACTGCAACCTCGCGGACGCGCTGACCACGACCGGGCACTTCGGGCTCTGCGCCGAACTGCTGCGCGACGGCCTGCGGTACGCCGCCGAGTGCGGGGCGCCGTTCACCGCGAGCACCGCCAACGCGACCAGGGCGCGCCTCGACTGGCTGACCGGCGACTGGGACGGCCTGGCCGAGCGCGCGGAGACGTTGCTCGACGAGTACCGCGACCTGTTCCCGCTGGCCAGCGAGCTGTGCCTGATCCTGGGGTCACTCGCGACGGCGCGGGGCGAGTGGGCGGAGGCCACCAGCTACCTGACCGAGACCGGTGCGTTCGCGCCCGAGGAGTCGATCACTCCGGTGGCCATCGCGGGCTGCGCGGCACTGGCCAGGACGATGCTGGCCCAGGACGAGATCACCCGCGCGTGCGTGGACGTCGATCGTGGGCTCGCGATCGTGCGCGCCAAGGGTGTGTGGGTGTGGGCGACCGAACTCGGGCCCGTCGCGGTGTCGACCTTCCTGGCCGCCGGACGCGAGACCGACGCGGAGACGTTGATCGAGGAGATCGCCGCCGGGGTAGAGGGCCGGGACGCGCCGATGGCGTTCGCCGCGCTGGCCTGGTGCCGGGGATTGCTCGCCGAGGCTCGTGGTCAGGACGCCCTGGAGCTGTACCGGCAGGCCGCCGACCGGTACTCGGCGTTGCCCGCTCCCTACCTGGCGGCGCTGGTGGCCGAACGGGAGGCCGCCTGCCTGGTGCCCTCCGACCAGGAGAAGGCGGCGGAGATCCTGTCCGCGCTGGTGGACACGTTCGACGGGCTCGGTGCCACACGCGATGCGGCCCGGTGCCGGCACCAGTTGCGGAGCATCGGCGGCGGCAAGCCGTCGCGGCGGGGGAGGCGCGGGTACGGGGACGCGTTGTCGCCGCGGGAGCAGGAGGTCGCGCGGCTGCTGGTCGCGGGGCACACGAACCGCAAGATCGCGGACGTGCTGTTCCTGTCGCCGCGGACCGTGGAGCAGCACGCGGCACGGGTGTTGCGGAAGCTCGGGGTGTCGTCGCGGGCGGAACTACAGGCCGAGGACCTCGCCTAGGTCCAACCCGGTCAGCTCGCAGCTCCTGTCCCACAACGCCTTGGCGGTCCGTTCGTCGGTCATGTGCTCGTGCGGAGTCTCCAGGTGCGGTGCGCCGCGCAGCCCGAACTGCCGCGGCCCCCACAGTTGACCGCCCTCGACGTCGCCGCCGAGCACCGCGTGCACGGCCGGGCGCGCACCGGAGTCCTTGCCGTGCAACAGGAGCCCGGCCACCCGAGTCGAGGCCGGCCGGGTGTGGACGCCGGGGCGGGACGGGGTGAGCGAGTCGAGCGCGCCGCCGGGGTGGACGACGACGCTCATCGCCTTGCTCCCGGCCGCCCGCAGGCGGCGGTCGAGTTCGAACCCGAAGCTCATCTGCGCCAGCTTCGACCGGCCGTAGGCGCGTTTCGTGGTGACGTCGCCGGCGGAGGTCAGGTCGTCGAGGTCGAGCCGTTCGGACCTTGCCGCGAAGCTGCCGACCGTGATGATCCGCGCGGACGTCAGCAGCGGCGCCAGCCAGTACGTGAGGGCGAAGTGCCCCAGGTGGTTGGTCGCGAACATCAGCTCGTTGGGAGCGTCCGCGATGCCCGCGTTGAACACGACCGCGTCGAGCGGGTCGAGATCGGCCGTCCTGACCGACGCCGGGTCGGACACGTCCAGCGGCAGGTGGCGGACGTCGGCACCGGGCACGCGAGACCGGATCGCCGCGATGGCGCGCTCGGCTTTGGCCTCGGAACGGCAGCCGAGCACGACCGTCGCGCCTGCCTCGGCGAGCTGTTCGGCGGTGAAGTAGCCGATGCCCGCGTTTCCGCCGGTGACCAGGACGTTCACCGGGCGGGCCATCCTGCCTTGAGGTGGGCGAAGGCCTGGGCCAGCGCGGCGGTGCGATCCGGCCTGCCCGCCGCGAGGTCCGGGGTCTCCAGGACGTAGCGGGCGAGCGCGTGCAGCGAGTCGTCCGGCTCGGGCAGGCCGGCGGCTTCGGCGAGCAACGCCGCGAGGGTGTCCGTGCTGGCGATCCACACCGTGCGCGCGTAGGCCCACAACGCCGGAGTCGTCATCACCAGGTCCATGCGCCGCTGGTACTCCTCGGGCAGATCCGCGCGGAACGGCGCCCGGCTCGCGAAGAACGCGTGCAGCGCGTCGAGTGCGGACGTTCCTTCGGGCCGCTCCCGGACGGCGGCGGTCAGCGAGGCCTCGCGCTCCCCGCTGTCGTCGAGGATCAGCGCCTCCTTGCCGGCCGGGAAGTGCGCGAACACCGTCGCGACGGCGGTGTCGGCGGCCTCGGCGATCTCCTTCACGGTCACGTTGTCGTAGCCGCGCTCGAGGAAGAGCTCCAGGGCCGCGTCGGCCAGTGCCTTGCGGGTCGCCGCCTTCTTGCGGTCACGTCTGCCCGTCACCGTTCCACCATAGCCAGAACGGCTCCGAAACTGAAACTGTTCTAGTTTTCGCCGGGAACCACGACGCCCATCTCGTAGGCCGCCACGATCGCCTGCGCCCGGTCCCGCACGCCGAGCTTCGCGAACACCCTGCTGACGTGCGTCTTCGCCGTCTGCTCGACGATCACCAGCGCCGCCGCGATCTCGGTGTTCGACAGGCCGCGCGCGACCAGCCGCAGCACCTTGAGCTCCTGCGCGGTGAGGCGACCGGCGCGTTCCGGGGCGATCGGCTCGCGGCGGGCGGCGAACTCGGCGATCAGGCGGCGCGTCACGGCCGGGGCGAACAGGGCGTTGCCCGCCGCGACCACCCGCACGGCGTTGACCAGGTCGTCCAGCGGCGCGTCCTTGAGCAGGAACCCGCTGGCACCGGCCCGCAGCGCACCGTAGACGTACTCGTCGATGTCGAACGTCGTGAGCATCAGGACCTTGGTGTCCAGGCCGGTGTCGCCGAGGATCTCGCGGGTGGCTTCCAGGCCGTCCATGACGGGCATGCGGACGTCCATCAGCACCACGTCCGGCCGTTCGCGGGTGGTGGCGTGAACGGCATCGGCGCCGTTGCCCGCCTCACCGACGATGGTGATGTCCGGCTGGGCGTTGAGCACCGCGTGGAAGCTCTGCCGCACCATCGTCTGGTCGTCGACGATCAGCACCTTGATGGCCAAGCCCGTCATCCTCCGTTCAGCGGCAGCGCCACTGCCACGACGAACACGCCGTTCTCCGGTTCGGCGCGGAACTCGCCGCCCAGCGCCGCGACCCGTTCGCGCATCCCCAGCAGACCGTGCCTGGCCTTGTCGTCCGGAAACGGTGGCCCGGCCGTCATGTCGTTGGTGATCAGCAGCCGCAGGTCCGCCGGTGTGCTGGTGATCTCGACGTCCACAGTGGACCCCGGCGCGTGCCGGACGGCGTTGCTCAGGGCTTCCTGGACGATCCGGTACGCGGACAGCGCCACGCCGTCCGGCACGCGCACGGTGTCCCCGTCGGACCGCAGGGAGATCGCGACCCCGGCGCCGCGCAACCGTTCGACCAGTTCGGCGATCTCCTCGACGCGCGGCTGTGGCGCGGTTTCCAGCACGCCGTCGGAGTTGCGCAGCACGCCCAGCAGGCGGCGCATCTCGGTGAGGCCCTCGCGAGCCGTGGACTGCATCTCGTCGAACTCTGTGACCAGATCCGGCGGCACGTCCGTGAACCGGTAGCGCGCGCTCCCGGCCCGTAGCGCGAGCACGGACATGTGGTGCGCCACGACGTCGTGCAGTTCACGAGCGATGACCGCGCGTTCCTCCAACGTGTCGGCGCGCGCCCGCTGCTCCACGCGGTCGACGTCCGCGATGCGCCGCAACCGCACGGCGTTGCCGACCACGAGAGGCGCGCCGATGATCGCGCAGATCATCAGCATGTACGGCGGATAGCCCCAGAACAGCAGCCACACGAGGCCGGTGGTGACGACGAAGACCCAGGTCAACACCATCTGCCGGTAGTTCTGGCCGACGGTCAGCAGCACCGTGACGGCGGCGAGGATCAGGCCGGGTGACCAGGGCCAGAGCCAGTCGTCGCTCCAGCCCCAGTTGATCTGCGGCGTCACCGTCAGCAGCAGCACCGAGATCCGCCACGCCCACAGCGGTTGCGTCAGGGTGAGCAGCACCGTTGCCGCCGCGGCCGCGGTGAACCACCAGCCGTTGACGGGGTAGTCCCAGCCGTACCGTCCGGGTGGGTTCATCAGGTCGAGGACGAAGACCAGCACGGCGGCGCCGATCGTGAACGACACCCGGACGTGCTGCCAGGGTGCCGGGGCCGGCGCGCGCTCAAGCCTGCCGACGGCGAACACCGTGGCGAGCCCGGTGACGAAGAACTGCTTGACCTCAGCGAACTTCACGCGCCCCACCGCCCCCACGGGAGTCGAACCTACATCAGGTGCCGATCGAGTACTGAGCATGCGAGAACGCTCGCAAGATCGCGCCCGGAAGTCGTCGTACGCGGGCGCCCTCTTCGCGTGCTACCGGGGTAGCACGGTCTTCATCGGGAACTGCGAGTTGGTGCGCGCGACGCCGGGGAGGCTGGTGAGCGCCGACATGTAGAGCTGCTCGTAGGCCTGGATGTCGGCGACGGCGATCCACAGGTGGTAGTCGGGCTGGCCGAACATCCGCACGCACTGCTCCACGGCGTCGATCTCGGCGATCTTCCGCTCGAACGCCTCGATGGTCGCCGTGTCCTGGGCAGCCAGGTCGATGTGCAGGAGCACCCGGAAGCCGCGGCCGAGCGCGCCGGGGTCGATCGCCGCGTGGTAGCCCGTGATCACCCCGGCCTCCTCCAGCGCCCGCACCCGGCGCAGGCACGGCGACGGCGTGAGGCCCACCTTGTCCGCGAGTTCGGTGTTGGTGAGGCGACCGTCCTCCTGGAGGTGGCGGATGATTGCGCGATCGATCCGATCCATTGGCAGATCATGCCACAGATTGGGTTTGGCGGGGCTGAAGTAGCAATCGCGTGCCAGGCGTTGAAGCCTAATCTGCTTGGCGTGAACGAACTTCTGCTGACCGACGACGAACGCGACAGGGCCGGCGCGCGGCTGCTCGCGTTGCTGGACGGCTACGAGCGCGGCCTGCCCAAGGCGGACATCCTGCCGGAGCCCGACCGGGACGCCCTGGCGGCGTTGCTCGCCACCCCGATGCCGGAACAGGGTGTGGGCGTGGACGCGCTGTTCGACCGGTGGGAGGACACGATCCTGCCGAACTCGACGACGGTCGCGCACCCTCGGTTCCTCGCTTACGTTCTCGGTCCGCCGCATGGCATCGCGCCCTACGCCGAGGCATTTTCCGCCGCGCTGAACCAGAACTGCAATTTCTGGCAACTGTCTCCGGCGGCCAGCGTGGTCGAACGGTCGGTGCTGGAGTGGCTGGCGTCCGTCGTCGGATTTCCTTCTGGTGCCAAGGGAATCCTGACCGGCGGTGGTTCGCTGGCGACGTTGCAGGCGCTCGCGGTGGCGCTGCACGACCGCGTGCCGGACTTCCACGCCAACGGCTTGCAGCGTGATGCCGCGCCGTTGGTGGTTTACACGTCGGTCGAGGCGCACCGCAGCGTCGACAAGGCCGCTGCGATCCTCGGCATCGGCCTCGACAACGTCCGGCACATCGCCACCGACTCGCTCCACCGCATGGACGTGTCGGCGTTGCGTGCCGCGATCGAGCAGGACCGCGCCGACGGGCTGCGGCCGTGGTGCGTCGTCGCCACCTGCGGCACGGTCTCGACCGGGTCGGTCGACCCGCTCGACGAGATCGCCGACCTGTGTTCCGCTGAAGATCTCTGGCTGCACGTGGACGGGGCTTACGGCGCGCTCTTTCTTCTGTCGGAGGGGATGCGGCCGTTGATGGGCGGGTGTGCGCGAGCGGACTCGATCACGCTCGATCCGCACAAGCTGCTGTACGCGTCGTTGGAGGCCGGGTGTCTGCTCGTCAGGGACGGCACGAAGCTGCGCGAGACCTACGCGTTCGACTCCTCGTACCTGACGGTCGCCGAGGACCCGTTGATGACGGACTACATGGACTACGGGCCGCAGCTCTCCCGCAACTTCAAGGCTTTCAAGGTGTGGAGTGCGCTGCAGGCGTTCGGGGTCAAGGCTTTCCGCGACGCCAACGAACGGACGTTGGCGCTTGCCCAGCGTCTCGGCCGGGGGATCGAGGAGACGCCGGGGCTGACGTTGATGGCGCCGGTGACGCTGACCGCCGTGTGCTTCCAGGTCGACGGTTACACGCCTGAGGACCACACCGCGTTGCTGGAGAAGCTCGCCGCGGAGAACGTGGCGTTGCTCGGACCCGTTGTGGTGGCGGGGAAACGCGGCATCCGGGCGTGCATCACGAACCACCGCACGTCCGAGGCCGACATCGACCTGATTCTCGAACGACTGTGTTAGTCGCGGCTAGCGCCAGATGTCCGCGAGGTTGCGGTCGAACATCGTCGCGATCGACACCAGTGCGGCGTTGAGGTCGACGGTGTCCGGGTCGACCAGCGCCTGGAGGTGGATGCCGAGGAGCGCGCCGTTCAACGCCACGGCGGCGGTGCGCTCCTGCTCGGCCGCGCGGTCGGGGTCGACGCCCTCGGGACGTTGGAGGCGCAGCAGTTCCTCGATGCCCGCACGCCTGCGGGTGAAGAACTCGCGGTACTGGTCGTGCACGACACCCCGGTCGCCGAGCGCCTCGACCAGGATCATGAAGACCAGGGCGGAGTTGCCGGTCCTGAGCAGTTCGGCCGTCTCCCCGAACACCTCGGCGAACGACGGCACCGCGTCGTACCGCTCGGCGGGCCAGATCCGCGCGACCGCCCGTTCGACGACGGCCATCACCAGGCCGTCCTTGTTCTTGAAGTGCCACGGGATCGAGCCGCGGCTGATGCCGGACCGCTTCGCGATGTCCACAAAGGACGTCCGGTCGAACCCGCGTTCCGCGAACAACTCCTCGGCGGCGTCCAGGATGCGGCGGCGGCTCTCGTCGCCGATCTCGTCGATCCGGCGCGTCCCAGGGGAGTTCACGGCGATCATCGTACGACGTCTTCCCGCACGTGCTGAGCGGTCCTGACGAGCGCCAGACCGGCGACGACGGCCGCCGCGGGGGCGACGAGGGCGACCGCGGCCTGCGCACCGACGATCTTCTCCGCCACCCCGGTGAGCACCGCGCCGCCGAGCCCGCCGATCACCGCCGTGACCGCCCCGACCAGCCCGAACGCCGTCGACCGGACCTCCTCCGGCGTCACACTCGCGACGACCAGGCTCAACGGGACGATGCTCGCGAACGTCATCGCCTGGGTGAGCACCCCGATCACGACGTAGGTGGTGACGTCCGGCGCGTACGCCTGCGCCGCGAACCCGATGCCCAGCAACGACAACGCGGCCGCCGCGAGGTGCAGGCACGCTCCCGGCGACCGCCGGAACAGCCGGTCGCTCACCAGCCCGCCGAGCGCCGCGCCGGCCAGCCCGCCGGCCGCGCACACCGACGTGATCACGCCCCGCGCCGCCGCACCCTGCCCGAGTTGCTCCTCGAGGATGACCGTGAGGTAGATCGGCACGGTCGTGACGGCGACGCCGAACGCCGCCAGCGCGACCATCACCCCGGTGAACGTGCGGATCTTCCTGAGCTTCCCGAACGTTCCGCGCATCTTCGTGGCGTGGCGTCGTGGCGGCTCGGGCAGGCGGTAAGCCGCGATGCCCAGCAGCAGGGCCGGCACCGCCAGGAACGCGAACGCCCAGCGCCACGGCTCGTGCTGCGCGGGAATCGCCGCCGCGAACGCCGCCGCCACCAGCGGACCGACCACGATGCCGAGCGGCTGACCGGCGCGGTGCAGCCCGAGGATCCGCCCACGTCCATGGGCTGGATAGGCGTCGGTGAGCAGCGACGACTGGATCGGACCTTCGTTCGCCTTGCCCGCGCCCGCCACGATCCTGATCGCCACGGCCTGCCACAGGCTGTGGACCAGCCCGAGCAGCGCGGCCGCCACAGCCCAGACGAACGTGGCCGCCCCGGCGATCTTCGTGCGGCTGCGCCGGTCGCCCAACAGCCCGAGCGGCAGCGCGGCGACCGCGACCATCACCCCGGCGAGCGCGCCGACGATCCCGATGGTCGCGGTGCTGACCCCGAGCGCCGCGCGGATGTCGGGCGCGAACACCACGAACATCACGCCGTCGACGCTGTCGAGCACCTGCAACCCGGCCAGCACGCCGACGGTCGCCCCGCCGCTCGTGGCGAAGACGTCTTTCAGCGACATCTCTGTCTTCGTAGGCATGCTGAGCAGGCTACTGTGTTGGTCAACATAGTGTTGGTCGTTCGGCATAGGAGGGTTCGGATGCGGGACTGGGCTGGGTCGACGGCGTTCATCACCAGCGGGGCGAGGGGGATCGGCCTGGGCATCGCGCGTGCCCTGGCGCGGCGGGGAGTGCGACTGGCGTTGGCCGATGTCTTCGGCCCTGCGTTGCGGGAGGCCGGTGAGGAGTTGGGCGCCGCGACTTTCGAGCTCGACGTGCGCGACCGTGCCGCGTTCGCTTCCGTCGCCGCTGCCGTGGGGCCGGTGGACCTGCTGTTCAACAACGCGGGCATCGTGCCGCACTCGTCCGTGGACTCTCTGACGTACGAGAAGTGGGACCTGGCGCTGGCCGTGAACCTGACCGGCGTGATCAACGGCGTCCAGACGTTCCTGCCGTCGATGCTCGCGCGCGGCTCCGGCTACATCGTGAACACGGCGTCGGCCGCGGGCCTCGTGTCCGACCCGAACCTGCTGTACGCGACCACGAAGTTCGCCGTGGTCGGCCTGTCGGAGTCGTTGCGGCTCAACGTCGTGGAGCGCGGCGTCGACGTCAGCGTGCTGTGCCCAGGCCCGGTCGACACGGGCATCGTCCTGCACACCCGCGAGGCGCACGCCGAGGTGGGCCTGCGCGCCGACCTCGTGCCCGCCGTGTCGGCGTTCCTCGGCAGCGGTCCTGATGTGGACTCGGTCGGCGAGATGGTGCTGGCGGGCATGGAGAAGCGCTCGCCGTGGATCTTCACGGGTTACGACGTGCGGCCGCACCTGGAACGGCGAGCGGCCGCCCTGCTGGAGTGTCTGTGAGGGTTACGCGACGGCTTCGTGGCTGCCGGTGTCGACGTAGATAACGCCGTCCTGCACGACCACGGGGTACGTCCGCACGGCCCTCTTGGCCGGCAGGCAGGTGGGCACGCCGGTGCGCAGGTCGAAACTGGCCGCGTGCAACGGACATTCGACGAAGCACCCCTCCAGCCAGCCCTCGGACAACGACGCGTCCTGGTGCGTGCACGTGTCGTCGATCGCGTAGAACTCGCCGTCGGCGTTGAAGACCGCGATGGCGGGATCGCCCTCGATGCGCACGGACTCACCCGGCGGCAGGTCCTCGACGGTGCAGGCGGTGATCATCTCTACCCTCCGTTGCGTATTACGGAACTGGGCGTGCGATACGCAACAGCGAGGATGACTGAGGATCATGAATGCCGTCAAGAACCCGTTGAGGGCATGGCGGTAACCGGACACTGTTGCGTCAATCGGATACCGTTGCGCGATGGGCAACAACGAGGTAGGGCGCGATCCCGCGCTCGTGCAATCGGTCGATCGGGCGGTGACCGTCCTGGAACTGCTGGCCCGCAACGGCGAGGCGGGCATCACCGAGATCGCCGCCGAACTCGGCGTGCACAAGTCCTCGGCGTCCAGACTCGTCTACACCCTGCAGGCCCGTGAGCTGGTGGAACAGGACGGCGAGCGCGGCCCGTTCCGGATCGGGCTGGGGATGCTGCGGTTCGCCGGTGCCGTCTCCGGGCCGATCGACTACGTGCGCGTGGGTGGGCCGGTTTGCGTTGACCTCGCTGATCGTCTTGGGGAGACGGTCAACATCGCTGTTCTGGACGGGGATGTTGCGTTGAACGTGTCGCAGGCACGGGGTGGGTCGGCTGTCGCCGCGCAGAACTGGGTGGGGCAGCGGACTCCGTTGCACGCCACCTCTTCTGGGAAGGTTTTGCTGGCGGCGGCTTCTGTGGCTGAGCAGGATCGGTTGCTGGGTGGGGAGTTGGAGGCTTGCGCTCCTCGGACCATTACGGATCCTTCGCGGTTGCGGCGGGTTTTGCGGCGGACTGCTGAGGACGGGTTCGCTACCTGCATGGAGGAGTTGGAGGCTGGGCTGCACGCGGTTGCGGTGCCGGTTTTCGGGTCTTCTGGGGATGTTGTGGCGGCTATTAGTGCTGCTGGGCCGGCTTATCGGTTGTCTTCGGCTCGGATGCCGGAGATCGTGGAGGAGTTGAGGGTGGCTTCTCGGGATTTGTCCGCTCGGATGGGGCATGCGGTGGCGTAGGTGGTTTCTGTCACCAGTGCGGTGGTCGGGCAAACCTGGACGAGAGTGGTTCAGGCATCGCCGCTGGCGCGTCGATAGGGATTGGGGCTTGACTTCGGGGCCCTTGCGAGGCGCTGGTCGGGCCGGAAAGGGCCGGGCTGAAAAGCGCCCGGCCGAGCCACGAGTGGTAGCACCTCGCACCCAAAGTCAAGCCCCAATCCCACGCGTACGTGGCTGAGTTGGGCAGGCACGTCACCGACACCGGCTGATCGGTGCAGTCAAGAGTGTCGGCTCGCCTTCGGCATTGCGTAGCTCGGGCGCGCGTTGTCGTTAGCCAAGAACTAAGGACCCCCGCCTCCACCCTGGCCCGCGTTCACCTTTGCCGCACCTCCACCGCTGCCCTCCTTCCGCCTCGCCGCGTCTTCGCCCCGCCGCGCCTCCGCTCTCCGGCGCCCTACCTCGCCTCCGCCCCTACCTCGCCTCCGCCCCTGCCTCGCCTGTCTTCCTGCCCCCGCCGTCTGCGCCCGGTGCCGCCTTTGCCGTGCCCGCATCCCTTGTGCGGCGGGGGCTGGCGCGCCCGTTCGGGCAGGCGTGGGTGCCTCCGTCCGAGCGACCAGGTCTTGACAACGGCTTCGCGTGGTCTCACCGTGATGCGCGCTGTAGTTGCATAATGCGAATCAGGTTGCGTATTACGGAACTCGCTCGGAAGGGTTGGCCCGTGTCACTCTCCGTTCCCACCACCACAGACCTCGATCTGGGCATCGACGAGCTCGATCCCGAGGTTGCCGCTGAGATCCGCGCCGAGTTGCTCAGGCAGCAGTCGACGTTGGAGATGATCGCCTCCGAGAACTTCGCGCCTGTCGCCGTGTTGCAGGCGCAGGGGTCGGTGTTGACCAACAAGTACGCCGAGGGGTATCCGGGGCGCCGGTATTACGGCGGCTGTGAGCACGTGGATGTCATCGAGGCGTTGGCGATCGAGCGGGTGAAGGCGCTGTTCGGCGCTGAGCACGCCAACGTGCAGCCGCACTCCGGGGCCCAGGCCAATGCTGCCGCGATGGCGGCTGTGTTGCAGCCCGGGGACACGATCATGGGGCTCGATCTCGCGCACGGTGGGCATCTCACGCACGGGATGCGGATCAACTTCTCCGGGCGGCTCTACAACGTGGTGGCTTACCACGTGGACGCCGAGTCGGGTCGTGTGGACATGGCTGAGGTCGAGCGGCTGGCGGTGGAGGCGAAGCCCAAGCTGATCATCGCTGGGTGGTCGGCTTACCCGCGGCAGTTGGACTTCGCGGAGTTTCGGCGGATCGCTGATCTGGTCGGTGCCCGGTTGATGGTGGACATGGCTCACTTCGCCGGGTTGGTGGCGGCGGGGTTGCATCCGAGTCCGGTGCCGTTTGCGGATCTGGTCACGACGACCACGCACAAGACCCTTGGTGGGCCTCGGGGTGGGGTGATCCTTTGTCGGCAGGAGTTGGCGAAGAAGGTCGACTCCACCGTGTTTCCCGGGCAGCAGGGTGGGCCGTTGCAGCACGTGATCGCGGCCAAGGCGGTGGCGTTCAAGGTTGCGGCGCAGCAAGGGTTCAAGGAACGGCAGGGGCGGGTCGTCGAGGGCGCTCAACTACTGGCTGAGCGGCTGATGCAAGCGGACTGCGCTGAGGCCGGGGTGAAGGTGTTGACCGGCGGCACGGACGTGCACCTGGTACTGGTGGATCTCGTCGGGTCCTCTTTGGACGGCAAGCAGGCCGAGGATCGGTTGCACGGCATCGGGATCACGGTGAACCGGAACGCGGTGCCGTTCGACCCGCGGCCGCCGATGGTCACGTCCGGGCTGCGGATCGGGACGCCCGCGTTGGCGGCGCGAGGGTTCCAGAGCGAGGACTTCGTCGAGGTTGCGGATGTGATCGCGGCGGCGCTCAAGCCCGTGTTCGACGCGGAGGCTTTGCAAGCGCGCGTTGCTGTGCTGGCTGCCAAGAACCCCCTCTACCCCCACCTCTGACGGGAGCGATCGAAGTGGTACATGCGGTGAACGGTGTCGTGGCGGCGGGGCGCGGGGCCAAGGTTTCGGTCGAGACCATTCTGGTGCCGGATCCCGGGCCCGGTGAGGCGCTGGTGAAGGTGCAGGCGTGCGGGGTCTGCCACACGGATCTGCACTACCGGGAGGGCGGGATCAACGACGAGTTCCCGTTCCTGCTCGGGCACGAGGCGGCCGGGGTCGTGGAGGCGGTCGGGGACGGGGTCACCGATCTTGAGCCAGGGGATTTTGTGATCCTCAACTGGCGGGCGGTGTGCGGGGCGTGCCGGTCGTGTCTCAGGGGAAGGCCGCAGTACTGCTTCAACACGCACAACGCGGCTCAGCCCATGACGTTGCAGGACGGCACGCCGTTGTCGCCCGCGCTGGGGATCGGGGCGTTCGCGGAGAAGACGCTCGTCCACAGTGGACAATGCACGAAGGTGAACCCGAAGGCGCCTGCGGAGGTGGCCGGGTTGCTTGGGTGCGGGGTGATGGCGGGCATCGGGGCCGCGATCAACACCGGTGGCGTGACGCGCGGGGACAGCGTCGCGGTGCTCGGGTGTGGTGGGGTCGGGGACGCGGCTATCGCCGGGGCGCGGCTCGCGGGCGCGCGCACGATCATCGCGGTCGACCTCGATCCGACGAAGCTGGAGTGGGCCGCGAAGTTCGGGGCCACGCACACGGTCAACGCCAAGGAGCAGGACGTCGTCGAGGCGATCCGGGAGTTGACGGACGGGAACGGCGCGGACGTCGTGATCGACGCGGTCGGGCGGCCCGAGACGTTCGAGCAGGCCTTCTACGCTCGTGACCACGCCGGGCTCGCCGTGCTGGTCGGGGTGCCGACGCCGGACATGAAGCTCGAGCTGCCGTTGATCGACGTGTTCAGCCGGGGCGGCGCGGTCAAGTCGTCGTGGTACGGGGACTGCCTGCCCAGCAGGGACTTCCCGATGCTGATCGACCTGTACCTGCAGGGGCGGCTCGACCTCGGCGCGTTCGTCTCGGAGACGATCGGGCTCGGGGACGTCGAGAAGGCGTTCGAGGACATGCACCACGGCCGCGTGCTGCGTTCGGTGGTGGTCCTGTGACTCAGCCGAGAGTGGTGCTGATCGGCGCGGGCATCGTCGGGTGCGCGCTGGCCGACGAACTGACCGCGCGCGGGTGGACCGACGTCACCGTGCTGGAGCAGGGGCCCCTGTTCGCGACGGGCGGGTCCAGCTCGCACGCGCCCGGCCTGGTCTTCCAGACCACCGGGTGCAGGACGATGACCTCGTTCGCCAAGTACACCGTCGAGAAGTACACGGCGATGACGCTGGACGACCAGTGGTGCTTCCAGCAGCTCGGCGGACTCGAGGTCGCGACGACGCCCGAGCGGTGGACGGACATCAAGCGCCGCCACGGATGGGCGACGGCGTGGGGCGTCGAGAGCTTCCTGCGCGACCCCGAGGAGTGCGCGCGGCTGCACCCGATGCTCGACCCCGGCAAGATCCTCGGCGGTTTCCACATCCCGTCCGACGGCCTCGCGAAACCCCTCAGGGCGGCCGAGGCCCAGGCCAGGCGCGCGATGGACCGGGGCGCGAAGTTCCTCCAGCACCAGAAGGTCACCGGCATCGAACGCACCGGCCGCCGCGTCAAGGCCGTGGTGACGGAGAAGGACACCTTCCCCGCCGACATCGTCGTGTCGTGCGTCGGCATGTGGGGGCCGCGGATCGGCAGGATGGTCGACCTCGACATCCCGCTCGTGCCGATGGCGCACCAGTACGCGAAGACGGCGCCGCTGCCCGCACTCAAGGGCAAGAACACCGAGCTGTCCGAGATGTCGACGCCGTTGCTGCGGCACCAGGACGCGGACCTGTACTTCCGCGAGCACGTCGACCGCATCGGCATCGGCGCCTACGGGCACCGGCCCATGCCGATCGACGCCGACGACATCCTCGACTTCGACGTGGCGCCGACCATGCCGTCCGAGATCGCGTTCACCCCGGAGGACTTCGAGACCTCCTGGGACGCGGCCGTCGACCTGCTACCGGCCCTGGCCGACTCGAAGGTCGAGGAGGGCGTCAACGGCCTGTTCTCGTTCACTCCCGACGGCAACCCGCTGCTCGGTGAACATCCCGGCCTGCCGGGGTTCTGGGTCGCCGAGGCCGTGTGGATCACGCACTCCGCCGGTGTCGCGAAGGCGATGGCCGAGTGGCTGGTCGACGGCCAGCCGAAGATCGACCTGCACGGCTGCGACCTCAACCGGTTCGAACTCGCCCAGCGCTCACCCGGTTACGTGCACGAACGCAGCTGCCGGGCGTTCGTCGAGGTCTACGACATCCTGCACCCGTTGCAGCCCGCCGAAAAGCCGCGACCGCTGCGCAAGAGCCCGTTCTACCAGCAGCAGAAAGAACTCGGCGCGGTGTTCCTGGAGGCGTCGGGCTGGGAGCGGCCGCACTGGTACGAGGCCAACGCCACCCTGCCCGAGGTCGCGGAGATCCCGGACCGCAACGAGTGGGCGTCGAGGTTCTGGTCGCCGATCGCGGGTGCCGAGGCACTGGTGGCGCGCAAGCGGGTCGCCATGTTCGACATGACGGCACTCAAGAGGCTGGAGGTCAGCGGGCCGGAGGCGTTGCCGTTCCTGCAGACCATGACCACCAACCAGCTCGACCGCAAGCCCGGCGCGGTCGTGTACACGTTGCTGCTCAACGAGGACGGGGGAGTGCGCAGCGACCTGACCATCGCCCGCCTCGGCGAGCAGCGGTTCCAGGTCGGCGCGAACGGCCCGCTGGACCTCGACTGGTTGCGACGGCGGTTGCCGCCCAACGGCGGTGTGCACATCGCCGACATCACGCCAGGAACGTGCTGCATCGGTCTGTGGGGCCCAGAGGCGCGCAACCTGTTGCAGCCGCTGACGAAAACCGACTTCTCGCACAGCGCCATGGGGTACTTCAAGGCGCAGGAGGCGTTCATCGGCGAGGTGCCGGTCACCGCGATGCGGCTGTCGTACGTCGGCGAACTCGGCTGGGAGCTCTACACGACCGCGGACATGGGCGCGCGGCTGTGGGACACGCTGTGGGAGGCCGGGCAGCAGCACGGCGTCATCGCGGCCGGACGCAGTGCCTTCACCAGCATGCGGCTGGAGAAGGGCTACCGCTCGTGGGGCACCGACGTGACCACCGAGCACGACCCGTTCGAGGCGGGACTCGGGTTCGCGGTGCGGATGAACAAGGGCTACTTCCACGGCCGCAAGGCGTTGGAAGGCCGGTCTGAGGAGACCGCGACGCGCAAGCTGACGTGCCTGATCATCGACGACGACCACCAGGTCGTCATGGGGTCCGAGCCCGTCTTCGCCGGAGGTGTCCCGGTCGGGTACGTCACCAGCGCGGCGCGTGGCTACTCGATCGGCAAGAACATCGCCTACGCCTGGCTGCCCGCCGAGGTGGCCGTCGAGGGCGCGCAGGTCGAGATCGAGTACTTCGGTGCACGTGTCCCAGCGGTCGTGGCGGCGGAACCGCTCTTCGACCCCGAGATGAAGCGGATCCGTTCATGACCCAGACCGAACTCCCCTCGAGCCTCATCCCGACGCTGCCCGGCCACACCTACACCGACCCGGCGATCTTCGAGCTGGAACAGCAGAACATCTTCGAGGAGATGTGGTTCTGCGCGGTCAGAAGCGCCGACCTGCCGGACGCGGGCAACTTCCGGACCGTCCAGATCGGACGCGAGAGCGTGCTGGTCACCCGCTCCCGCGACGGCTCGCTGCGCGCGTTCCTCAACATCTGCCGGCACCGCGGCGCGAAGCTCTGCGTCGAGGAGTCCGGCACGGTCAAGCGCAACTTCCAGTGCCCGTACCACGCCTGGACCTACGGCCTGGACGGCAAGCTGGTCGCCGCGCCCAACCTCACGTCGATGCCGGACGTCGACCGCGTCGAGTACGGCCTCAAGACCGTGCACCTGCGCGAATGGCTCGGCTACGTCTGGGTGTCGCTCGCCGACGAGCCCGCGTCGTTCGAGGAGACCGTGCAGCGCGACGTCCAGGAACGCCTGGGCAACCTCGACGCGATCGGCAACTACCAGGTCAGCGAACTCGACCTGGGGCGCCGGATCACCTACGACGTCAAGGCGAACTGGAAGCTCATCATCGAGAACTTCATGGAGTGCTACCACTGCGCCACGATCCACCCCGAGCTCACCGAGGTGCTGCCCGAGTTCGCCGACGGGTACGCCGCGCAGTACTACGTCGGGCACGGTGCCGTGTTCGGCGAGGAGATCAAGGGCTTCACGATCGACGGCAGCGAGGGCTTCGACAACCTCGCGGGCGTCGCGTCCGACCAGGACCGCCGGTACTACGCGATCACCGTGCGGCCGCAGGTGTTCATCAACCTGGTGCCGGACCACGTGATCATCCACCGGATGTTCCCGCTGGCAGCCGACCGCACGATCGTCGAGTGCGACTGGCTCTACGCCAAGGACGTCGTCGCGACCGGCAAGGACGTCTCGCGGTCGGTGGAGCTGTTCCACCGCGTCAACGAGCAGGACTTCGAGGCGTGCGAACGGTGTCAGCCCGCCATGTCGTCGCGGGCGTACCGTAACGGCGGCGTGCTGGTGCCGTCGGAACACCACATCGGCGAGTTCCACGACTGGGTCCAGAGGAAGCTGATCAGGGGGACTGATTAGAAGGCGGTACAACGATGTCCGTCAAACCCGAACCGGAGTTCTTACCCACCACCAGATCCCACACCGACCGCGTCGTCTTCACCGTCTCGGCGGTCGTCGCCGCCGCGTTCCTCGCGTGGGGGATCATCGGCACGAACAGCCTCAGCACCGTCTCCTCGACGGTGCTGGGCTGGGTCATCCGCAACACCGGCTGGGCCTTCCTGACCGCCGCCACGGGGTTCGTGATCTTCGCCCTGTGGCTCGCGTTCAGCAAGTACGGCCGGATCCCGCTCGGCCAGGACGGCGAGCGGCCGGAGTTCCGCACGGTCTCGTGGGTCGCGATGATGTTCAGCGCGGGCATGGGCATCGGGCTGATGTTCTACGGCGTCGCGGAACCGCTGGCGCACTACGTGAAACCGCCGCCCGGCTCGGTGCAGGGCGGCACGGACGCGGCGATCGACGTCGCGATGGCGACGTCGCTCTTCCACTGGGCGTTCCACCCGTGGTCGATCTACGCCGTCGTCGGGCTCGCCATCGCCTACGGCACGTTCCGGCGCGGCCGCAAGCAGTTGATCAGCGCCGTGTTCGCGCCGCTGTTCGGCGACCACGTGTCGGAGAAGCCGCTCGGCCGGGTGATCGACGTGCTGGCGATCTTCGCGACGTTGTTCGGGTCGGCCGCCTCGCTCGGGCTGGGCGCGTTGCAGATCGGCAGCGGGCTCAAGGCCGGTGGGTTCGTCCGCGAGAACCCCGGTGTGGGCGTGCTGATCGGCATCATCGCGGTGCTGACGGTGGCGTTCGTGGCGTCCGCTGTTTCGGGCGTGGCCAAGGGCATCCAGTGGCTGTCGAACATCAACATGGTGCTGGCGACCGTGCTGGCGGTGTTCGTGTTCCTCGTCGGGCCGACGGTGTTGATCCTGAACCTCATCCCCGCTGCTGTGGGTGACTACTTCCGCGACATGGGCGAGATGGTGTCGCGCTCGGCCGGGACCGGCGGGGATGCGATGGAGACGTGGCTGTCCGGCTGGACGATTTTCTACTGGGCCTGGTGGATCTCGTGGACACCGTTCGTCGGCATGTTCATCGCCCGGATCTCGCGCGGCCGCACGATCAAGCAGTTCGTCAAGGGCGTGATCCTGGTGCCGTCGGTCGTGAGCCTGATCTGGTTCTCGATCATGGGCGGGACCGCGATCTCCGTGCAGCGCGACGGCACCGACCTCGCGGGCGCGGCGAACCCCGAGTCGCAGCTGTTCGGCGTGCTCGACCAGTTCCCGCTGGCCGCGGTCGCCGGGGTGGTCGTGATGGTGCTGGTGGCGATCTTCTTCGTCTCGGGCGCCGACGCCGCGTCGTTGGTGATGGGCACGTTGTCCCAGCGCGGGGACGGCGAACCGCACCGCCGGCTGGTGGTGTTCTGGGGCGTCGCGACCGGTGGCGTCGCCGCGGTGATGCTGCTGGTCGGCGGGGGAGGGGCGACCGCGTTGACCGGGTTGCAGAACCTCACGATCATCGCCGCCGCGCCGTTCGGGCTCGTGATGGTCGTGGCGTGCGTGGCTTTGGTGAAGGACCTGCGCAGCGACCCGCTCGTCCTAGATCAACGCCCGGATCGCGCGCTCGAATCCGACGACGTGTTGTGAGGCGAGTTCGCTCGCCTTCTTCGCGTCGCCGTCGATGATCGCCGTCAGGAGGGGCACGTGTTCGTCGACGTGACCGGCCATTCCGGACAGCCGGGGCAGGAAGACGCACCAGATCCGGGTGGCGAGGTTGTCGTAGGAGATCAGGGTGTCCTCGAGGAACGGGTTGTGCACGCACCCGTAGATCGCGCGGTGGACGCCGACGTCGGCGCGCAGCAGTTCCGTGTTGTCGCCCGTCGGCGTCGTGTCGAGCTGCGAGCGGAGGTCCGTGAGCGCGGCACGGTCCTCGCTCGTGGCGCGTTCGGCTGCGGCTGCGGCGGCCAGGGGTTCCAGCGTCCGGCGCACCTCGGAGATGTGGGAGAGGTCGGAGATGTTCACGTCGGTGGCGAACGTGCCGCGGCGCGGGAAGGCGACGACGAGGCGTTCCTGCTCGAGCCGCTTCAACGCCTCGCGGATCGGGGTGCGGCCGACGCCGAGCTCGGTGCGCAGCCTGTCCTCGTTGATGGGCTCGCCGGGCTTGATCTCCAGCATGACCAGGCGATCTCGCAGCACGGCGTACGCCTGCTCGGTGAGTGAGATGGCCGCCGGAACGTCGTTGACCCGTGCGTTCATGTGACCTACTGTAACGCACAGACTGATATATCAGGAGTCGACCAGATGGTGTCACTGGAGGCCTCGCGATGACCAGCCCGCCCGGAGCGCACCTGCCCGAGCACCCGGAGTTCCTGTGGGACAACCCGGAACCGAAGGCGTCCTACGACGTCGTGGTCGTCGGCGGGGGAGGGCACGGCCTGGCCACCGCGTACTACCTCGCGAAGGTGCACGGCATCACGAACGTCGCGGTGCTGGAGAAGGGCTGGCTCGCGGGCGGCAACATGGCCCGCAACACCACCATCATCCGGTCGAACTACCTGTGGGACGAGAGTTCCGGCATCTACGAGCACTCCCTGAAGCTGTGGGAGGGCCTGGAAGAAGATCTCGGCTACCCGATCCTGTTCGACCAGCGCGGCGTGCTGAACCTCGCGCACAGCCTGCAGGACGTGCGCGACAGCGTCCGCCGGGTCAACGCGAACCGCCTCAACGGCATCGACGCCGAGTGGGTGGATCCGGCCGGGGTCAAGGAGATCTGCCCGATCGTCAACACCTCACCGGACGTCCGCTACCCGGTGCTCGGCGCGACCTACCAACCGCGCGCGGGCATCGCGAAGCACGACTACGTGGCGTGGGGCTACGCGCGGGCGGCGCACGCGATGGGCGTCGACCTCATCCAGAACTGCGAGGTCACCGGCCTGGAGACGGTCGACGGCCGGATCACCGCCGTGCAGACGTCCCGTGGCCGCATCGCCGCCGGTCGCGTCGCGCTGTGCGCCGCCGGGCACAGTTCGGTGCTCGCCAAGATGGTCGGACTGCGGTTGCCGCTGGCGTCGCATCCGTTGCAGGCCTTGGTGTCCGAGCTGCTGGAGCCCGTGCACCCGACGGTCGTGATGTCGAACGCCGTGCACGTCTACGTCTCCCAGGCGCACAAGGGTGAACTGGTGATGGGCGCGGGCATCGACAGCTACAACGGGTACGGGCAACGGGGTTCGTTCCACATCATCGAACAGCAGATGGCCGCCGCCCTGGAGCTCTTCCCGGTGTTCGCGCGGGCGCACCTGCTGCGGACGTGGGCGGGCATCGTGGACGTCAGCCCGGACGCGTCGCCGATCGTGGGACTCACGCCTGTCGGCGGCCTGTACCTGAACTGCGGCTGGGGCACCGGCGGCTTCAAGGCCACGCCCGGTGTCGGCGACTGCTTCGCGCACACCATCGCCCACGACAAGCCGCACCCGTACAACGAGCCGTTCACCTTGGAGCGCTTCACCTCCGGCGCTCTCGTCGACGAGCACGGCGCCGCCGCCGTGGCCCACTAGGAGACTTGCGATGCAACTCATCCCGTGTCCGTGGTGCGGCCCGCGCGAGGAAGCCGAGTTCCACTACGGCGGCCAGGCCCACGTCGCCTACCCCGAGGACCCGTCCGCGTTGAGCGACGAGGAATGGGCCCAGTACGTGTTCTTCCGGGAGAACCCGAGCGGCCCGTTCGCCGAGCGCTGGAGCCACAACGCCGGCTGCCGCCGCTGGTTCAACGCCGTCCGCGACACCCGCACCCACGACCTGCTGGCCGTCTACCGCGTGGGCGAGCCGATGCCCGAGGTGACCGCATGACCTTCCGCATCCCGACCGGCGGCTCGATCGACCGGAACACGTTGCTGCACTTCACCTTCAACGGCGTCGCGTACACCGGCCACCCTGGCGACACCTTGGCGTCGGCGTTGCTGGCGCACGGCGTGCACTCGATCGGCTCCAGCGTGAAACTCGGCCGTCCGCGCGGCGTCGTGGCGGCGGGCTCCGAGGACCCGACCTCGCTGGTCCAGGTCGAGGCGCCGTTCTCCGAGCCCATGCTGCTGGCCACCACCGTCGAGCTGTACGACGGCCTGGTAGCGCGCGGGCTGGCCGGCCAGGGGCGGTTGTCCGCCGACCCCGACCCGGCGCGGTACGACGCCAAGCACGAACACTGCGACGTGCTCGTGGTCGGCGCCGGGCCCGCCGGTCTGGTGGCGGCGTTGACGGCCGCTCGTGCCGGTGCCCGCGTGGTGCTGGTGGACGAGCAGAACCAGGCCGGCGGCGCGTTGCTGGGTGTGGACGAGTACCTGGACGACCGGCCGTCCGCCGAGTGGGTCGCGGACGTCGTGGCGGAGCTGAAGTCGACCCCCGGCGTGCTGGTGCTGGAGCGCACGACGGCGTTCGGCATGTACCAGGACGGGTTCGTGCTGGCACTTCAGAAGCGGACGGACCACCTCGGCTTCGCGGCGCCTGCCGCGGTTGCGCGGCAACGGGTCTGGCGGATCCGGACGCGGCAGACCGTGCTGGCGACCGGCGCCCACGAGCGGCCCGTGGTGTTCGCGGACAACGACCGGCCCGGGATCATGCTGGCGTCGTCGGCGCGGACGTTCCTGCACCGGTACGGGGTGCTGCCGGGGTCGCGGGCGGTGGTGTTCACGACCAACGACTCGGCTTACTGCGCGGCGATCGACCTCGCGGAGTCCGGTGTGGACATCGCGCTGATCGTGGACGCCAGGGCGGAGGCTCCGGCGCGGCTCTCTGAGGAGTGTGCGGCGAGGGGGATCGAGGTCCGCTCTGGGCACGCGGTGGTGGGAACCGAGGGGGACGGACGGGTGAGCGGGGTGCACGTCGCTGCGCTGGCCACCTCCACCACCCCTTCCGCCGCTGCGGCCACCATCCCGTGCGACACGCTCCTGGTGTCCGGTGGCTGGAACCCTGTGGTCAGCCTGTTCAGCCAGGCCCGAGGCACGCTGCGCTACGACTCCGAACTCGGAGCTTTCGTCCCCGGCCAGAAGTTGTCCACCGTCCACGTGGCCGGATCCGCGACCGGCGAACTCGACCTCACGGCGTGCACCCGCCAAGGCCGTGACGCCGGTGTCGAAGCCGCCCGCGAGGCTGGGTTCACCCCCGGAGGCCAGGTCCCGTTGCCCGCCTCCGACTCCCGCTGCACCGCCCGCTCCGGCCTGGTGCTGTGGCGCGTTCCGGGCTCCGACGACACCAGCTTCGTGGACCTGCAGCGGGATTCCACGGTCGCCGACGTGCTGCGGGCGACCGGTGCGGGCCTCAGGTCGTTGGAGCACATCAAGCGGTACACGACCATCGGCACCGCCCACGACCAGGGCAAGACGTCCGGCATGATCGCCGCCGGCATCGTCGCCGAGGCGCTCGGCGTGGAGCTGGGGGAGCAGCGGCCGACGACGTTCCGGCCGCCGTTCACCTCGGTGTCGTTCGCGGCGCTGGCCGGGCGCGACCGCGGCGAGCTGCACGACCCGGTCCGCGTCACCTCGATCCACCCGTGGCACGTGGAGCACGGGGCGTTGTTCGAGAACGTCGGCCAGTGGAAGCGGCCCTGGTACTACCCGCAGCCTGGCGAGGACCTGCACACGGCCGTGTTGCGTGAGTGCAAGGCGACGCGCGAGAGCGTCGGCATGATGGACGGCTCGACGCTCGGCAAGATCGACGTGCAGGGCGCGGACGCCGGGAAGTTCCTGGACATGCTCTACACCAACCTGATGAGCACGCTGAAGGTCGGCAAGATCCGCTACGGCGTCATGTGCGGTGTGGACGGGATGGTGATCGACGACGGCACGGTGATCCGGGTCGGCGAAGAGCGCTACATCGTCACCACGACCACCGGCAACGCCGCGAAGATCCTCGACTGGATGGAGGAGTGGCTCCAGACGGAGTGGCCGCACCTCGACGTGCACTGCACCTCGGTCACCGAGCACTGGGCCACGATCCCGTTGGTGGGCCCCAAGTCCCGCGACGTGCTGGCGGCGGTGGCGCCGGACCTCGACGTCTCCAACGAGGCGTTCGAGTTCATGACCTGGCACGACACGACGGTCGCCGGGGTGTCGGCGCGCGTGTGCCGGATCAGCTTCTCCGGTGAGCTCGCGTACGAGATCAACGTGACCGGCTGGCACGGCTTGACGGTGTGGAAGGCGTTGATGGAGGCCGGGAAACCGTACGGGATCACGCCGTACGGCACCGAGACCATGCACGTGCTGCGCGCCGAGAAGGGGTATCCGATCATCGGTCAGGAGACCGACGCGACGGTGACGCCGCAGGACCTCGGCATGTCGTGGGCGGTGTCGAAGAAGAAGCCGGACTTCATCGGCAAGCGGTCGTTCTCCCGCGCCGAGAACAACCGCTCGGACCGCAAGCAACTGGTCGGGCTCCTGCCGGTCGACCCGGCCGTGCTGCTGCCGGAGGGGTCGCAGATCGTCGAGACCGACCGGCTGCCCGAACCGCCGGTGCGGATGCTCGGCCACGTCACGTCGAGCTACCCGAGCGCGGCGCTGGGCCGCACGTTCGCGCTGGCGCTGGTGCGCTCCGGCCACGAACGCATCGGCGAGACCCTGTACGTGCCCGTCGAGGACGCGCTCGTGCCGGTCACCGTCACCGAATCCGTGCTGTACGACAAGGAAGGAGCCCGTCGTGACGGTTAGTCCCCTCGCCGCCTGGACCGATCGGCTGGCGGCGCTCGCACCCGCGCTGGACGTCGCCGAGGTGCCGTTCCGCTCGCAGCTCACCGTCCGCGTGTCCGATCCCGGCGCGATCGCGGCGATGGGAACCACGCTCGGTGTGCAATTTCCTTCTGTCCCTTGCACTTTCACCTCGGGCACCGGAGAGTTCGGAGCTGTCGAGGTGCTCTGGCTCGGTCCGGACGAGTTCCTGGTCACGGCCGCGCCCGACCTGCAGGTCACGATCGAGGAGGTGTTGCGTGGCGCGCTCCAGAACGTCCGAGGGTCCGTTGTGGACACTTCGGCTCAACGCACGACCGTGGTCCTTCAAGGGCCGCGCGCACGAGACGTGCTGGCTCACGGATGTTCCGTGGACCTGCACCCGGCTTCGGCTCCCCGCGGCACTTGCGTGCAGACGCTGCTCGCACGGACGGGGATCGTCCTGCAGGTGAACGACGACAGCTACACGATCCTGGTGCGCTCGTCGTTCGCCGAGTACTTCGCCGCGTGGCTCGTCGACGCGACCACCGAATACCTGGCGGTGCCGTGATGCCCCAGTTCGTCCTGACCCTGAACTGCCCGGAGCGGGCGGGCATCGTGCACGCCGTGACGTCGTTCCTCGTCGACCACGGCTGCGACATCGTGCAGCACCAGCAGTTCGACGACGACGTGCGCGGCAAGCTGTTCCTGCGCACCGCGTTCTCGTGCGCCGACACCGACCGCGACTCGTTGGCCGGTGAGTTCGCCGCCGTCGCCACGCAGTTCGAGATGGACTTCGACCTGCACGACGAACGCCCGCCGCGCGTCCTCGTCATGGTCTCGAAGGCCGGGCACTGCCTGAACGACCTGCTCTTCCGCTGGCGAGCGGGCAGTCTCGGCGGCGAGATCGCGGCCGTCGTCTCGAACCACGAGGACCTGCGCCCGATGGCGGAGGCGGCCGGGCTCGACTTCGTGCACGTGCCCAACACCGCCGACACCAAACAGGCCGCCGAGCAACGCCTGATCGAACTGGTCGAGGAGTACCAGGCCGACCTGGTCGTGCTGGCCCGCTACATGCAGGTGCTGTCCAACGACCTGTGCGCGAAGCTGGCCGGCCGCGTGATCAACATCCACCACTCGTTCCTGCCGGGCTTCAAGGGCGCGAAGCCGTACCACCAGGCCTACGACCGGGGCGTGAAGTACGTGGGCGCGACGGTCCACTACGTCACGCCCGACCTCGACGAGGGCCCGATCATCGAGCAGGAGGTGCTGCGGGTCGACCACTCCTACGACCCGCGCGCCCTCACCGCCGCCGGCCGGGACGCCGAGGCGCTCGCGTTGTCCCGGGCCGTGCGGTGGCACTGCGAACACCGCGTGCTGCTCAACGGCAACGGCACGGTGGTGTTCCGCTAGGTTCCGCTAGACCGGCAAGCCGGGCTCGGTGAACGAGACCGGCTTGCCGGTGGCGCGGGCGTAGGCGATCTCCCGGCTGGTGGACTCGCCGACGTACCCGCCGGGATTGACCACCAGCACCCGGTCGGCCAGGTCGATCTTGCGCAGGTGCAGGGCGTCCAGCACGACCTTTTGCTCGGCGGTCACCACCTCGCCCGCTTCGCCCGGCGCGACGACGATGACCCCGGCGAACGTCAGCCCCCGGTTGGCCGCGCGCAGCTCGTCCACGAACCGGGCGGAGCCGCAGAGACAGACGATCTCGGGCCGCTCAGGCACGCGAGTCCGGCAGCCCCGCGTAGTCCGGAAGCTCGGCACCGTTGATCGCGCGGTCGATCAGGGCGGTGAACGCCTCCATGTCCGGTTCCGGCGCGGGTTCGGACGCGGGTTCGGGCTGGGGCAGCAGGTTGTGCACGTGCATCCGGCCGATCTCCTGGTTCGCTTCGACGAACGACCGCATGCGTGTTTCGTAGCCCGCGAACCCGGCCTCGGGGTTCCAGTCGGCGGCGGCCAGTTCGCCCGCCAGCAGGTAGGCGCCGACGAGCGCGAGGCCCGTGCCGCCGCCGGACATCGGCGACGAGCTGGACGCGGCGTCGCCGATCAGCGCCACCCGGCCGGTCGACCAGCTGGGCATGATCACCTGGGCGACCTGGTCGAGGTAGAAGTCCGGGGTGTCGTCGAGGTGCGCGAGGATCCGTTCGGTCTCCCAGCCCATGCCCGCCATCTGCTCGCGCAGCAGGCGTTTCTGGCCCTCGACGTCGCGGAAGTCGACGTCGAAGTCGGCCGCCGGGAACGACATCATGGCCATCGCCCGGCTCTTGTCCTTCAGCGGACGCAGGCCGGCGGTGCGGCCGGACTCGCGGTCCTGGTGGTCGATCATCCAGCCGTCGATGCCGAACTCGTTGGGCACGCTGTAGAAGGCGAGCACTAGCCCGAGGTGGCGGACGTAGTTCTCGCGCGGGCCGAAGACCATGGCGCGCAACGACGAGTGCAGGCCGTCGGCGCCGATCACCAGGTCGAACCTGCGCTTGCCGCCGCTCGCGAACGTCACGTCGACGCCGTCCGCGTCCTGGGTGAGCTCGCTGATCCGGTCGTCGAAGACGTACTCGACGCCGTCGCGCGTGTCGTCGTGGAGGAGTTGCGAGAGGTCGCCGCGCAGGATCTCGATGTCGGCGATGTAGCCGTCGCCGCCGTCGTCCTCCGCGCGGTACGTCTCCAGCACCGTGCCGTCGGCGTCGACGGTGTGCGCGCCCGCGGTCTCGGTGCGGGCCGCGCGCACTTCCTTGTCCAGGCCCATCAACCGGATGGCGTCCTTGGCGACGCCGCGCGCGTCCACTGCCTGACCGCCCGGCCGTAGCCCCGGCGCCCGTTCCACCACGGTCACCTCGGCTCCACGCCGATGCAACCAGTGTGCGAGAGCCGGTCCCGCGATGCTCGCCCCTGCTACCAAGACCTCAGTCACGGTCCGGAGTGTACGGATGATTGGCCGATTAAGCCTTGTGTATCAACAACTGCGCCTGCAGGAAACGTTCGCTTTCGATCGGTTGGCGGACCATTCGCCCGATCTCGGCGAAACCGGCTGCAAGCGCCAAATCCAGCAGACCGGACGGCGACCAGCGGTAGGCGGGCGTCACCTTGTGGTCGAACTCCACCGGTTCGGGGTCGTCGCCCGCGAAGAAGCCGATCAGCGCGTGCCCGCCCGGCCGGAGCACCCGGTGGAACTCCGCGAACACCTTCGGCAGGTCGTGCGGCGGGACGTGGATGACGGAGTAGTTGGCCAGAATTCCGCCGAGGGAGCCGTCTTCGAGGTCCAGCGCGGCCATCGTGCCGACGTCGAACCTCAGGTGCGGGTGGGCCTGGCGGGCGAGCGCGATCATCTCGGAGGAGAGGTCGAGTCCGAAGACGTCCAGCCCGAGGCCGTGCAGGTGCGCGGTGAGGTGGCCGGGGCCGCAGCCGAGGTCGGCGACCGGGTTCGCGGTGAGTTCGGCGAACGCGGCGAGCATCGCGCGGTCGAGCGGGCGGGTGTCGAGCATGTCGCCGAACAGTTCGGCGTACAGGGACGCGACGGAATCGTAAGGGGTCACAAAGCGACCCTATCGCCCTGAATAATCAAATGTGAGTCCTTTGCTGTTGCCAGTGTTCTGCTGTTGCACCGTCGACGCAAACCTATTGTGGTGCTTATAGTTCCGCCGTGATTTCCGTTCTCCGTCATCCGGCTTACCGCGCGTTGTTCGGCGCGCAGGTCGTCGCGCTGACCGGAACGGGACTGACGACCGTCGCGCTCGGCCTGCTCGCCTACGACCTCGCCGGTGCGGAGGCGGGCGCGGTGCTCGGCACGGCGCTGGCGATCAAGATGATCGCGTACGTGACGGTCGCGCCGATGGCCACGGCGTTGCTCGGTGCGTTGCCGCGCCGAGCGGTGCTGGTGGCGTTGAACGTGGTGCGGGCCGGAGTGGCCGTGGTGCTGCCGTGGGTCGGCGAGGTGTGGCAGGTCTACGTGCTGATCTTCCTGCTGCAGGCGGGATCGGCCGCGTTCACCCCGTTGTTCCAGGCGACGATCCCGGACGTGCTGCCGGACGAACGCGAGTACACCCGCGCGATCACGTTGTCCCGCATGGCCTACGACCTGGAGAGCCTGCTCAGCCCCGCGCTGGCCGCGGCCGCGCTGACGGTGGTGAGCTTCCACGAGTTGTTCCTGGGCACGGCATTGGGGTTCGGCGGGGCGGCGTTGCTGGTGCTGTCCGCGGTCGTGCCATGCCCGAAGGTTCTGCCGCGCAGGGGGTACGACGCGACCACGCGCGGAATCCGGCTCTACCTGGCGACACCTCGGCTGCGCGGGCTGCTGGCCGTGCACTTCGCGGCGGCCGCGGCCGGGTCGATGGTCTTCGTGAACACCGTGGCGCACATGCGGGACGGGCTCGGGCGGGACGCGTCCGACGTCGCGCTGGCGTTGGCCGCCAACGGGATCGGGTCGCTGGTGGCGGCGTGCGCGTTGCCCCGGCTGCTCGACCGGTTCTCCGATCGCGCGGTCGTGCTGCGGGCGGCGTCGACGTTGGTCGTGGTCCTGGGTGCGGGCGTGTTCCTCGCCGGGTACTGGCCGGTGCTGCTGGTGTTGTGGGCGTTGATCGGCGCCGGGTGTTCGCTCGCCCTCACGCCCGGTGCGCGTCTGCTGAGGCGGTCGGCCGAGGGACCTGATCGGCCCGCGTTGTTCGCCGCGGACTTCGCTTTGTCGCACGCGTGCTGGCTGGTCTGCTATCCGCTCGCCGGGTGGGTCGCGACGGCCGCGGGCATTACGACGGCGTTCGTCGTTCTCGGTGCTTTGACGGCGGTGGGAGCGGGGGTCGCATTCGTGTTGTGGCCCCGGACCGAAAAGTTAAATTCGCAGGTCGCGGGTTTTGCGGAATACGGTTTTCGCACCCTGCCTGCGAAGGAGTTCCACTCATGCGATTGCGCAGCAAAATCATCGCTGCCGCGTGCGGATCGGTCCTGACGCTCTCCGTCGTGCACAGCGCGGCGGCGGTGCAACCGGACGCCGCGGCCCAGCAGAACGAGGCACACCAGCGCTTCAAAGTCCTGTCGTCCGAGCTGCGCGGCCAACTTGCCGGGCACTGGTTCGACGCGGCCTCCGGCAAGCTCACCGTCGCGGTGCCGTCCGAGCAGGCCGCCCAGCGCGCCCGCTCCGAAGGCGTCAACGTCGTGGTCGTGCAACGCAGTGCCGCCGACCTCGACCGCCTGCTGGCCGAGGTGCGCACGCAGATCGGCGACGGCGTGCCCGGCGTGTTCAGCTGGGGCGTCGACGTGCGCGACAACCAGGTCGACGTCACCGTCAACACGACCCGCAAAACCGAGGCCACCGAACGGTTCCTGACGAAGGTGCGCGGCCTCGCCGGCGTGCAGATCGTGGAAACCCAGTCCCAGCAACGGCAACAGGCGGGCACCGTGCAGCCCGGCAGCCCGTGGTGGCCGGGTTCGGAGTCGAACTGCTCGATCGGCTTCGCCGCGACGGATGCCAGCGGCGGCAAGCACTTCCTCACCGCCGGACACTGCACCAACGACGCCAACCAGGCCGCCTACGGCCAGTCCGGGCAGCAGAACCGCCTCGGCACGTCGAACGTCGGCGGCACCCGCAGCGTCAACGCCCGCGAAGGCGACATGGGCGTCGTGGCCGTGACCGAGGCGGGTTGGACCCTGTCCCCGTCGGTCAACACCTGGGGCCAGCCCGCCGTCACCGTCACGGGTTCGGCCGAGGCGATGGTCGGCGACCGCGTCTGCCACTCCGGCAACACCTCGAAGTGGCAGTGCGGCGAGGTCAAGTACACCAACAAGGCCGTGGACTACGGCGGCGGCCTGATCATCGAGGGCCTCACCTGGACCACCGCCTGCTCCCTGGGCGGCGACTCCGGCGGCGCCTGGCTCCTCGGCGACAAGGCGGTCGGCCTGCACGACGGCGGCCCGTCGAAGTGCGTCCAGAATCCGACCGACGGCGACATGTCGCTCTTCCAGCCGGTCAACGAGGCGCTCCGCAAGTGGAACCTCACCCTGGTCACCGGCGGTGGCGACACCGCGGCCCCCACCGCCCCGGCCAACCCGCGCGCCACCGGCACCACGTCGTCCAGCGTCTCCCTGGCCTGGGACGCCTCGACGGACAACGTGGGCGTCACCGCCTACGACGTCTACAACGGCAGCACGCTCGCGACCACGGTCACCGGCACCACCGCCACCGTGTCGTCCCTGAAGGCGGACAACGACTACACCTTCACCGTCAAGGCTCGCGACGCGGCCGGCAACACCTCCGCCGCCAGCGCCGCCGTCACCGCCCGCACCCAACCGGGCACCGGCGACACCGAGGCCCCGACCGCCCCGGACAACCTCCGCTCCACGGGCGTGACGTCGAACAGCGTCTCGCTCGCCTGGGACGCCTCCACCGACAACGTCGGCGTCACCGGCTACGAGGTCCTCAACGGCACCACCGTCGCCGCGACCTCCACCGGCACCACGGCCACCGTCACCGGCCTGACCGCCGACTCGCAGTACACGTTCACCGTCCGCGCCCTCGACGCCGCCGGCAACCAGTCGAAGTCCTCGGCCGAGGTCACCGCCCGCACGTCCGGCAACACCGGCGGCGGGCGCACGTTCACCAACGACACGGACCACCAGATCCGCGACTTCCAGGTGGCCGTCAGCGCGGTGCGATCCACCGCCACCGGCGCCGCCAGGAACCCGATCACCGTCAAGGTCGACGCCACCCACACCTGCCAGGAGGACCTCAACGTCACCCTGGTCGCGCCGAGCGGCCGCAGCTACCCGCTGATGCGCACGCCGGGCGGCAACTACGGCTGCCACGCGTTCGCGTCGGGCAGGACGTTCACCGTGGTCCCCGGTGCAGGGGAGGCCGCGAGCGGCACGTGGACGCTGCGCATCGGGGACAACGGCCCCGGTGACACGGGCGTCCTGAGCGGCTGGTCGCTCACGGTCTAGGGAAAGGAGAGTGGGTGCGGCCCGCCAGGTTCAGCCGCACCCACTCGCCCTGTCGTTCACCACGTCCACTCGAACCCGTAACACCCCGGCCCGAACTTCAAAGCCACCCCGAGCACCGACCCGCCCTCGTCCAGCCGGACTCCCGCAGTCCGCTCACCCTCGGCGTCCTGCTCCACCCGACGGACACTGCGCGGCGGCAAGTCGAACGTCACCTCCAGCACGTACTCGTGCACCGGCCGCCGGAACTTCCGCGAGTAGTTCGTGGCCGGCGGATAAGGCGCGGCGTTCTCCAGCGAGTGCTCGGTGATCACCGTCTGCCCCCGCCGCAACGGCGCCCGGAACAGCAGCTCCGCGACCAGCAGCCCCTCCTCGGGCCGCGTCACCACCCGCCCCAGCCGGCAGTTGTGCAGCGGCCTGATCACAGGCAACGCCCGGTCGTGCTCGTCGAGGTGCAGGATCACCACCCACCGGTCGGGCCCGTCCTCCTCCGCCCGCAACACCTGCCGCGACACGTAGGACCGCTCGCCCCGCCCGGCCACCGCCACCCGGTCGTGCTGGCTGATCCGGGTCAGCCGCGAGTCCCAGCGCGTGTCGACGCCGCCGACGACGTCCTCGATCACCGACGGCTCGGGCCAGAACGCGCTGATGCCCGCCACACGGCGCGAGCCGCGCAACGCCGGTGCCAACAACGACGACAGCGCACCGGCCTCCAACTCCAGCACTTCTTCGAGGTGCGTCACGGCAGACAAAGACGCACGGCGTTCGGGACGGCTACGGCCCGTCTGCCAGTAGCTCAACGTTGCGAGGCTCACTGACGAACCACGCCGGGCGAGGTGCGAGCGGATGCGTTCGAGCGACAGGCCACGCGCCACCACGGCTGAGCGCAGGACATCGGCGAAGTCGGGTAGCGACATCGTTGTCTCCTAAGTACCGGGTCGCTCGACGCTATCCCTCTTATGGCGCAACGGAAGCCGGGACTTAAAAGTGAAAACGGACAGCCGCGCGCGAACCGTGCCGACAACCATCCGAACGACCGGATGCCGCACGCCGAAACGACAGCTACGGTCGCGTGACCCTGCGATCCCTGCGAAGGAGCCCGACAAGTGCGAAGAAGAAGATCTCTCCTCGCCACGGCCATGACGGCGTTGGTTACCGCGGCGCTGGCCCTCCCTGCCACCCCAGTGCTCGCGGCCGGGTGTTCCGGCACCAATGACGGTGACGTCGCGATCGGCGACAACACGACCGTCGAGTCGTCGATCCTCATCGAGGGCTGCGCGTCGGCGCCGTCCGCGACCGCCACCGTGCCGGTCAAGATCGTGCACACCTACATCGGCGACCTCCAGGTCAGCCTCATCGCCCCGGACGGCTCGGCGTACGTCCTGCACAACCGCAGCGGCGGCAGCGCGGACAACATCGACCAGACCTACACGGTCAACCTGTCCAGCGAGACGTCGAACGGCACGTGGAAGCTGCGCGTCAACGACAACGCCAACAACGACACCGGCCGGATCGACGCCTGGACGCTGAACCTCGGCGGGTCGACGCCCGCGAACGACTTCTCCGTCGCCGTGTCGCCCACTTCCGGCACCGTGGCCGCAGGGTCGAACGCCACCACGACCGTGCAGACGCAGACCACCAACGGCCAGGCGCAGACCGTCGCGCTCACCGCCAGCGGCCTGCCGTCGGGCGCCACCGCGTCGTTCAGCCCGTCGTCCGTCCAGACCGGCTCGAACTCGACGCTCACGATCAGCACCACCGCGTCGATCTCGTCGGGCACCTACCCGATCACGGTGAGCGCCGCGGGCAGCACCACGAAGACCGCGACCTACTCGCTCACGGTCACCGGCGGCACCGGACCGCAGATCCCGGACATCGACATCGCCGCGGTCAAGGCGCACCTGACCGCGTTCGGCACGATCGCCTCGCAGAACGGCGGCAACCGGCGCTCGACGTCGGCCGGCTACCGCGCGTCCGTGGCGTACGTGAAGGACAAGCTCACCGCGGCCGGCTACACCGTCACCGAGCAGCCCTGCACGAGCGGCTGCACCAGCGGCGCCGGTCCGAACGTCATCGCGGAGTGGCCCGGCGGCAACGCCAACAACGTCTACATGTTCGGCGCCCACCTCGACGGCGTGTCCGCCGGCCCCGGCATCAACGACAACGGCTCGGGCTCGGCGGCGCTGCTGGAGACGGCGCTCGTGCTCGCCCAGCGCAACCCGACGATGGCGAACAAGGTCCGCTTCGGCTGGTGGACCGACGAGGAGCAGGGCCTCAACGGCTCGCGCTTCTACGTCTCGCAGCTGCCGTCCGCCGAGCGCACGAAGATCAAGACCTACCACAACTTCGACATGGTCGGCTCGACCAACGGCGGCTACTTCATCAACAACATCACCTCGGCGCAGTCCACGCACATGAAGGCGTACTGGGACTCGCTGGGCCTGTCGCCCGAGGAGAACACCGAGGGCCGCAACCGGTCCGACGACGCGTCGTTCACCAACGCGGGCATCCCGGCGTCCGGCTACGCGATGGGCGCGAGCGCCCGCAAGACCGCGGCCCAGGCGACCAAGTGGGGCGGCACGTCCGGCGCGGCGTTCGACCCCTGCTACCACGCGTCCTGCGACACCACCGCGAACATCAGCGACACGCACCTCAACCGCGCGGTCGACGGCATCGCCTACACCCTGTGGAAGTCCGCCGTCGGCACCGGAACGCCGTCACAGGACTTCTCCGTGTCGGTGTCGCCGACGTCCGGTTCGGTGGCGGCGGGCTCGTCCGTCTCCGCCACGGTCGGCACGGCCACGGTGAGCGGCTCCGCGCAGACCGTGCAGCTGTCCGCGTCCGGGCTGCCCTCCGGTGCGACCGCCTCGTTCAGCCCCGCGTCCGTCCAAACAGGAGCGAACTCGGCGCTGACGATCAGCACCACCGCGTCCACCCCCGCCGGAACCTACCCGGTGACGATCACCGCGGCGGGCACGGCGAACCGCAATGCCACCTACACGCTCACCGTCACGGGTGGCGGTGGTGGCAGCTGCAACGGCACCAACCCGAACGACGTGTCCATTCCGGACGCGGGTGCCGCGGTCGACAGCGACCTCGTGATCTCGGGCTGCTCCGCCACGCCGTCCGCGAGTTCCGTGGTCACCGTGCGGATCGTGCACCCGTACGTCGGTGACCTGACGGTCGCGCTCATCGCACCGGACGGCACGTCGTACACGCTGCACAGCCGCACCGGTGGTTCCGCCGACAACATCGACCGCACCTTCACGGTCAACCTGTCGAGCGAGGCCGCGAACGGCACGTGGAAGCTGCGCGTCCGCGACCTCGCCGCGTCCGACGTGGGCACCATCGACACGTGGGGCCTCAACCTGGCCCCGTAGCCGTGTCGGCACGTCGATCCGCATGACGAGGGCCCCGGTTCGCCGGGGCCCTCATCCATGTCCGTGGTCATACCCAGTTCGACGCACCGGATCGCCGCGGGGTTGGCTCGCCGCGAGACCTTTGTGGACTGTTACAGAACGCTGAAGTTCGCTTGTCCGCCGCCGCCGGGTGCGTCCCGCGAATCGCGGACCTTGAGACCCATCCCACAAAAGCTCGCTTTTCCGCACTTCACGGGTTTCAAATCGAAATGCGCCGGGACGTTGATCCCGGATCGCTTCTTCGGACCCGAAAGGCTGTTTCCTTGAACGCACCCGTGATGAATGCTGCCTGGACGACGATGACCAAGGCGGAACGCGAGCAGTTCGACGAGGACGGCTACCTGCTGATTCGCGGGGCGCTTTCCCGCGACGAGGTCGAGTTTTATCGCAATGCGATCGACCGGGTTTACGAGCAGTACCCGCAGGGCGAGCCGATGCATTTGCTGAGCGCGGTCACGCGTTGTCCGGATCTGGCCGGTCTGCTCGACCACCCCGCCGTTTTCGGGTACGTCTGGTCGATGCTCGGCTGGAACACCCACGTCTACCACTCGCACATCGACGTGCACCCGCGTGTGAAGGAGGAGAAGCCGTTCTGGTGGCACTGGCACCAGGACGGTGGCAGGCAGAACCGCGAGATCGAGACGGATCCGCGCCCGAGACTGTCCGTGAAGCTCGCCTACTGGTTCTCCGACGTGTCCCATCCCGGCCGGGGCAACCTCGCCATCGTGCCTGGTAGCCACAAGACCAACTGGCTGCCCGGCCCGCCGAAGCGCAACGTCGAGTGGCCCGCGCCGGCCGGTGCGATGCAGGTGCTCGTCGAGCCCGGCGACGTCCTCTTCTTCGACCGCCGAATCTGGCACGCGCGGTCCGACAACCACTCCGACGTGACCCGCAAGGTCGCATTCTTCGGCTACACCCAGCGCTGGATCCACATTCGCGACGAGGTCGAGGACCTGCCCGAGCAGCCGTGGTGGAAGTACACCTCACCGGTGCAGCGCCAACTGCTCGGAAACGTCGGCGACGGCAGCGGCGACCACGCCTGGGGCCATTTCCCGGAAACGACCCCGCTGTACGGGGAACTGGCCGGTCGCGGCCTGCTCGACTCCAGCATTCCCGCCCTGATTCCCTGAGTGAGGACGATTCCAGCCCCATGTGCGGACTGCTGACCTACATCTGCGCCCGCGGTTCGGCGAAGGACAAGACCGCCGCCATCGAACGCGCGCTCGAGACCCTGCACCACCGCGGCCCGGACGACACCGGCCTCAAGACCGTCGGGGACGAGGTGGTGATGGGCTTCAAACGATTGTCCATCATCGACGTCGAACACAGCGAGCAACCGCTCGAATACGCGGACGGACGTTATGTCATCACGTTCAACGGCGAGATCTACAACTACCTGGAACTCAGAGATGAATTGATCGCGGCCGGGCTCACGTTCACCACGAAAGGCGACACCGAGGTCATCGTCGCCGCCTACCACCACTGGGGGCAGGCGGCGGTCCGGCGGCTGCGCGGCATGTTCGCGTTCGTCATCTGGGACCGCCAGGAGCGCCTCGCGTTCGGTGCCCGCGACCCGTTCGGCATCAAGCCGTTGTTCCACCTCGTCAACGACGACGGCGTCTACTTCGCCAGCGAGAAGAAGGCGCTGCTGCCGTTCTGCGCGTGGGGCGACCACACGCTCGACCCGGCGAGCCTGTCGTACTACCTGACGCTGCAGTACGTGCCGGAGCCGGCGACGCTGCACCGCGACGTGAAGCGGATCGGCTCGGGGGAGTGCTTCACCTACCGGCCCGACGAGGGGCTCGCCGTCCGCCGGTACTACCAGCCCGAGTTCCGCCCCACGCCGCAGGACGACCCGGAACGGCTCTACGCCCGGATTCGGGAAGCTCTGCGGGAAAGCGTGCGCATCCACATGCGTTCGGACGTGCCCGTGGGCGCGTTCCTGTCGAGCGGCATCGACTCGACGGCGGTCGTCGCCCTGGCGCGGGAGGTCAACCCGGACATCCTGACGTTCACCGCGGCGCTCGAGGTCGAGGGCTACTCGGAGCTGCCGGTGGCCCAGGAAACCGCTCGTGCGCTGGACGTCACGATGCACCCGGTCGTGGTCGACGCGAAGATGATGATGGAGGCGCTGCCCGAGATCATCTGGCACCTCGACGAACCGGTCGCCGACCCCGCGCTCGTGCCGTTGTACTACGTGGCCAAGAAGGCGAGCGAGCACGTCACCGTCGCGTTGTCCGGCGAAGGCTCCGACGAGTTCTTCGCCGGCTACACGATCTACCGGGAACCCTTGTCGCTCAAAGCGGTCAGCGGCCTGCCCGAGGGCGTGCGGCGCGGACTCAGGGCTGTCTCGAAGGCGATCCCGCACGGCGTGAAGGGCAAGAGCTTCCTCGAACGCGGCACCACCCCGATCGCGGAACGCTACTACGGCAACGCGCGGATGTTCACCGAGGTGGAGAAGTCCGTCCTCATGCGACAGTACGACCCGTCCGTCAGCTACACCGACGTCACCGGCCCGGTCTACGCCGAGGCCCGGCACCTCGGCGACGTGGAGAAGATGCAGTACGTCGACCTCTACACGTGGCTGCGCGGCGACATCCTGGTCAAGGCCGACCGGATGTCGATGGCGAACTCGCTCGAGGTGCGCGTGCCGTTCCTCGACTACGCGGTGTTCGACGTGGCGGCGACCATCCCGCGCGAGCTCAAACTGCCGCCGCGCTCGACGGACACGAAGTACGCGCTGCGCCGCGCGTTGGAAGGCGTCGTGCCGGAGCACATCGTGAACCGCGTGAAGCTCGGTTTCCCCACGCCGATCCGGGTGTGGCTGCGCTCGGAGATGTACGACTGGGCGCACCACCTGCTCGACACTTCGCGCGCCGGGCACCTGCTGGACCTCGACCTGGTGCGGGGGTTGCTGAAGGAGCACAAGGAGAACGTCGCGGACCACAGCCGCAAGATCTGGACCGTCCTGGTGTTCTGCCTGTGGTTCGAGATCTTCGTGACGGGGAGTGTGGATCCGCGCCCGAGGCGGGCGTCGTCGCAACTGCTGGCGAAACCCGCCCGGTGATGCGGGTGGGGCTCCTGTCGGGGGAGCCCCACCCGTTCTTCAGTTGGGCGAGCCGAGGCCGGTGACGACCTTCGTGCTGATGGTCCGCGCGTACGTCTCGGTACCCGGTGCGATCCACGGCTGATAGGGCTTCTCGCCGGCCATTATTCGTTCGCCGATGAACTCACCCGTGTCGGGATCGATGATCAGTTCGCGCTTCTCGGCCTCGGTGGTCAGGCCGATGGACACTCCACTTCGTCCGTCCAAAGTGGTCGCCTGGTCGAAGGTGGTGATGCCGGGGATCTTCGCCATCGCCCGGTACCACTGCGGGCGCAGGTCCGCGGGCATCATGCCGGCGGCCAGGACCTGGACGGCGTAGTGGAAAACCGTGTGCGGCTCCGCGCCCCGGTTCGCGTTCTGCTGCACCATCTGGTCGTAGAGAGCGCTGGGGTTGCGGGAGAGGCGCTGGTAGAACTCCGGGCTGTCCCAGTCCTCCGGGTTGCCGCAGATCTTCGGCGGCTTGGACTTCGGGAAGAAGTCGCCGCAGGCGCCCGTCCTGGTGCCGGTGTCGGTGTCCGAGATGGACGGAGGGCCCACCGGCACGTTCGCGCCGATCAGCTGCGGTTCGCCGATCAGGGTTCGCGTTTCCTGCCAGAGGTCGCGGTCGTTCTTGGGGATCCAGCGCTCGATCCGCTGCTCCAGCCGGTAGGTGTAGCCGGTCTTGTTGTCCGGGTATTCGACCGTCCCGCGGGCCGACCACACGTGCTCGCTCACCAGCCGGTACTGGCCGGGCGCGAGTGTCGGGTCGACGGCGTGGATGCGGTCCGCCGCCCGTTCCAGGACCTCGGAGGCGACCTGGAGCTCGGGGGTGCGCGCGTTGTAGACCTTCACGCCGATGATCGACGCTGCGGCCAGGACGACCGCGGCCGCGGCGGCGGGGATCTGCCAGCGGCGGCGTTTTCTGAGCGGAGTCACCCCGTGGAGTTCCGCCATCAGTGCGGCGCGGGCGTTCGTGAGGTCGGCGGGGGACTCGCGGGCCTCGCGGTGCAGCAGCTCGAATGCCTCGTCGAGCTCTTTCATCGGGGTGGTTCCTTCGGGGAGTTGGCCAGCAGGGTCTGCAGGCGGGTGCGCAGGCGGTGGAGTTTGGATCTCACGGTGCTGGGCGGAATGTTGAGCGCGTCGGCGACTTCGGCCGGTTCGAGGCCCGCCCACGAGGTGAGGAAGAGGACGTCGCGGTCCTGTTCGGTGAGCTTGGCCAGGGCGCCGGCCAGGGTGCGCATTCTGGCTTCGGCGTCGACTCTGGCGGCGACCGTGGTGTCGTGGTTCTCGATGTTCGGTTCTGCGGCTGCCGCCCTTGAGGTCAGGCGCAGGGTGCGGACCTCTTGGCGCACGTGGTTGCGCATGAGGTTCGTGGCTATGCCGTAGAGCCAGCTTCTCGCTGTGGCTTGGGACGGGTCGTAGGCGGCGCGTCTTTTGAGGGCCACCAGGAACGTTTCGGCTACCAGGTCGTCTGCTTCGTCCGGGCCCACTCGGCCGGCCAGATAGGCGCGGATCTGGCCTGCGTAGGTGTCGAAGAGCCACGCGAAGACCTCCTTCGGGTCCTGCGTGGCTAGGTCGGGACGGTGCCCCTGCTCGGCGATGCGGGTCACGATAGGAGTTGTCTTGAGGGTTCGCTTGCGTCCCGTTAATCCGATGGAATGAGACGCGGGTCACTTTCCTGGTCGACATCGCGTCTGTGTCTCGCTGGCCGAGTGGCCTTCTGGTTTGCGAGCTGAATGGGTCTTCTAGGGTGCCACTTGGTGCGCGAGCATCGGAGCGTGACCACTTCCACCACCCACGCCATCGCCGAACTGGACGCGGGCGAGACCGCCCAGGCCTTCGAGGTGATGCGCGAACTCCGGCCGCACCTCACTGACGCCGACGAGTTCGTCGAGCTCGTCCGAGCCCAGCGGCGCGAGGGCTACCGCCTGGTCGTGTCCTACGACGAGTCAGGCCGGGTCGTCTCGTTGGCCGGGTTCCGGCACCTGACCAGCCTCTATGCCGGGTCGCACCTCTACATCGACGACCTCAGCACCCTGCCGTCCGCGCGCGGTAAGGGGCACGCGGGGGCGCTGCTGCGGTGGGTGGACGACGAGGCTCGGCGGCTGGGGTGTGTGGGGGTGCACCTCGACTCCGGCACGGCGCGGCACGACGCGCATCGGCTCTACTTGGCCTCGGGTTTCGTGATTCCCGCGTTCCACTTCGCCAAGAGTCTCTGAAACGGGGTCGCGCCCACGCCGTGCAGGGCGACGCTGCCCAGGACGCAGCCGACCGTGATGGCCAGGATCGTGTCGGCGGAGTTGCCTTCCGGTAGGCGGTTGAAGGCGAGCAGGCCGAAGACGATCGTCGTGGTGCCGCGGGGGCCCAGGGCGCCGACCAGCAGGCGTTCACGGCGGGGCATGCGGGAGCCGGTGAGGGCCAGGAACACGGGGGCCAGGCGGATCACGGTGAGGACGGCGACGCAGAAGACGACGACCTGCCAGTCGACGCCCAGGTAGAAGATCAGGACGGCGGCGATGCCGACCACGAACCACATGGTCATGGTCAACAGGCCGGTGACGTCTTCGAGGAGGTGGAGGTCGCTGTTCAGGGCGTCGGTGCGTGCCTCGGCCCGTCCGGTGCGGACGCGGCGGGCCTTGAGCAGCCGGTGGACGTAGCGGAAGGCGATGCCGGCGATGAAGGACGCCACGAAGCCGTTGCCGTCGATGGCCACGGTGGCTGTGTAGGTGAGCAGAGGGGCCAGGAGGACAGCTACTCGTGCTGACTGGTCGGTCACCCAGTTCGCCTGGTGGGCGAGGTCCATCAGCCAGCCGAGCAGTGCGCCGATGATCAGGCCCGCCACCAGGGCCTTCACCGCGAACGGGAGCACGGTGCCCAGTGCCTCCAGCGGGGTGCGGTCCTGGGTGTCGTCGCCGGCGAGGATCAGGGCGAAGAGGAACAGCGGCGAGACGATGCCGTCGTTGTAGCCGCTCTCGACGTTCAGGGTGCTGCGGACCCGTGCGGACAGGCCCGGGTCGCGGACGAGTTTCTCGGCCGGGGCGAAGTCGATCGGTACCGCCACGCACGCGATGAGCAGCAGGACCGCCCACGACAGGGTGGGGAACAGCAGCCAGCCGAGCACGGCGGCAGCGGCGAGGCTGATCGGCATCGCCACGAGCAGGACGCGTCCGACCAGGCCTGGGTAGGCACCCCAGAGGCGGCCCGCGCGCACTTCGGTGGCGTCCACGAAGAGCAACACCGCGAGGATGATCTCGGCCGCGTGCTGCACGGACTCGGTGTTGAGGCCCTCGGCGATGGCCTCCGGTTCCGCCAGGCCTACCGCGACCCCGGCCAGCACCATGACCAGCGGCGCGTTCAGGTACCAGCGGTCCAGCCGGTTCGCCGCCAGCGATCTGATGACCATGGCGACCGCGGCGGCCAGCAACAGCGAGTTCATGTGCCCATCTTCCCGTGTGTGTCCTAAGAGGACATGTCCAGGTGATCCGCTGGTCGGGAGGACTCCGACGATTCACCTAAACCGGAACGGCCCGCTGTACGTACACCCAGACATGAGCGGATCTCAGTCCGGTAACGAGAGGGCGCCACATGGGCAAACACCGCGATGACAGCAGTCGGGTGAAGATGATCGCGGGCGCCATCGGGCTCGTGGCCGTGGCGATCACCGCTTCGACGTTCACCGCCAGCCAGGCCGCACCGGAGCAGCGCACCGCTCCCGAGCAGGCCACTCAGACGTTGCGGGAGAAGGCATCCGTGGCGGGCACGGCGTGGGCGGTGAACCCGACCACGAACGAGGTGCTCGTCACCGCCGACAGCACGGTGACCGGTGCCAAGTGGGACAACCTCGTGTCCACGGTGAAATCCATGGGCGCCGGGGTGAAACTGCAGCGCACCGAAGGCACGTTCAGACTCTTCGCCGAGGGCGGCGACGCGATCTTCGCCGGTGGCAGCCGGTGTTCGCTGGGCTTCAACGTCGAGACCGGCGACGGGCGCCCCGCGATCCTCACCGCAGGCCACTGCACGGCGGCGGGCCGCCAGTTCTCGCTCAACCCCGGTGGCCGCGCCGTCGCCACCGTCGCGCAATCCACCTTCCCCGGCAACGGCGACTTCGCCCTGCTCACCTACAACGACCGCAACGCCAACGCTCCCAGCGAGGTCGACACCGGCAACGGCCGCAAGGTGCGGATCCAGCGCGCCGCCGAGGCCCGCGTCGGCACGCAGGTGCAGCGGATGGGTAGCACCACCGGCCTGCGCACGGGACGTGTCACCGGCCTCAACGCCACCGTGAACTACCCGGAAGGGCGCGTCACCGGCCTGATCCAGACGACCGTGTGCGCCGAGGGCGGCGACAGCGGCGGGCCGATGTTCACCGCCAACGGCAACGCGATCGGTCTCACCTCGGGCGGCAGCGGTGACTGCCGGCGCGGTGGTGTGACGTTCTTCCAGCCCGTCACCAGAGCGCTCGCCGCGGTCGGCGCGCGAATTGGCTGAGTGCTTCAGGCCGCGTCCCGTCTGCTCACGGGGCGCAGCCTGATCCGGCGCCGCACGCGAGTGCGTCCAGCGCGGTCTGTTGAGCTGGACGCACTGCGTGCGGTGTCGTGTTCGTCGTTCGTGAGCGGCGTGCGGTCGCTGGGGCCGCGTTCGCTGTGGTACACGAAACCCAGCAGCACCAAGCCGATCAGCAGCAACGAGTGCGAGAACACCCGGCCCGCCGTCGCCGTGCCACTGACGAGGTCGCTGGCGGAGTACGGGATCAGCACCGCCACGAACGCCGCCGTGACCGGCAGCATGCCGCTGACCGCACTGGGGCGCAGCGCCGTCCACAAGAGACCGAGGCCGAGCGCGAGGTTCCACGCCGTGCTCTCGTTGAAGAGGTGGCTGCTGTCCACTCCGGACGTGTGACCGCTGTGCGCCGAGTTGACGCCGATCACCTGCGCGAGGCCGAGCGTGAGCTGCGCTACGGCGACCCCGGTCAGCAACCCGCGCGGCAACCAGCCCCTGGGCGTGGCCGGGACGACCGGCGGGGCCGCCTCCATGATCGCCGCGGTCAGGTCGGGCACCGGCGTGGCGGGTCTCACCCTCAGCGTTCTGGTGAGCGCGGTGGCGCTGTCGTGCCACTCACGGCAGGACGCGCAGCTGTCGAGATGCGCGTCCACCTGGTCGGCGGGCACGCCCTCTGGTTCCCCGTCGATCCTCGCGGACAGGGCTTCGCGGCAGATGTTGCACTCCACACCGTTCATTGTCGGCTATTGGCCGTTCACAGTTCCCAGCAATCTTGAACAGTGGGTTAGTCTGCGCAACCGTGTCGACTTCGAGGGGTGACGACGAGGCGGTGACGGCGTGCGCGCTGGCCGCCGGTGCCGGTGACCGCGAGGCGTTGGAGCGGTTCATCCGCCTGACGCAGCGCGACGTGTGGCGGCTGGTCGCGCACCTCGGCGGCATCTCCGTGGCCGATGACCTCACGCAGGACGTCTACCTGCGCGCACTGCGCTCGTTGCCGAGCTTCGAGGCTCGTTCGTCAGCCCGCACGTGGCTGCTGTCGATCGCCCGCCGGACCGTCGTGGACCACATCCGCGCCGCCGTCGCCCGCCCGTCGATCGCCTGGTCGGCCGACTACCAGGTGGCCTCGGACGCGGGCCGCTACGCCGAGCACGCCCGGTCCGCGGGGTTCGAGGACGTCGTCGAACTCACCGTGCTGCTCGCCGGCCTCGCACCTGAGCGGCGGGAGGCGTTGCTGCTCACCCAGGTGCTCGGCCTGTCGTACGCGGAGGCCGCCGAGGTGGCGGGCTGCCCGATCGGGACCGTGCGGTCGCGGGTGGCGAGGGCGCGCGAGGACCTGATCAACGGGCAGGGCCACGAGGACGTCGGCGTCGTTTAGTCGCCTGCAGGTCAGCGGCGCCAGACGGTGCCGCGCCGCTCGTACTCCAGCACGGTCTCGGTCCGCTGGGCCACCTGCGCCCCGACGAACCGTTCCACCAGCCACAACGCCACTTCGAGACCGGACGTGATCCCGCCGCCGGTGATCAGGTCGCCGTCGTCCACCACCCGCGCGTTGATCACCGTCGCGCCCTGGGCGGCCAGATCGGCCTTGGCGCCCGAGTGCGTGGTCGCGTTGCGGCCCTTGGTGATCTCCGCCGCGGACAGGATCATCGTGCCCGTGCAGATGCCGACCGGCAGGGCCTTCGACTCCTTCAGCCGACGCAGAAAGCCCTTGTCGCCGATCAGCTTGTGCACGCCCGGCCCGGTGCGGTTGGTGTAGCCGCCGCCGCCTGGGACGACGAGGACGTCCGCCTCGGCCGGGTTCCAGGCTTGGGCGACCTTGACCTCGGTGCCGTACGTGCAGGTCACGGTGCGCGGGCGGTCGTGTGAGACGAGGGTGGTGCTGATGGCTCCGCTCATCCGGCCCGCCAGGCCGAGGACCTCGACGGGGGCGATGAAGTCCTGCTCCTCCACCCCGTCGAACATCAGCACCTGCACGCGCAGGGGTGCTGCGGCCGTGGCGGTGGCGGCGGCGGTTCCGGTGAGACCCAGGGACAACGCTGAGGCGCGTATGAAGGTTCGGCGTTCCATGGCACACAGGTCGGACGGGAAACCCGTTCGGTTCCTGGGGAACCGCACGCTGCTTCGGCGCGACTAGTGGCTGTGGAAGAGGTTTCCGTGCGCGGGCGGGCCGCGGTGCCGGTGCTGACGACAGCGGCGATGACGGCGTCGATGCTGCCGTTGTTCCTGGTGGGAGCGCTTTCACCAGCCTTGGTGCGGGAGTTCGGCATCGCCCGGCCGTTGCTCGGCGTGCTCGTGACGGCCGGGTTCGGGGTGGCGGTGGTGCTGTCGCTCGCGATCGGGCCCGTCGTGGACGCGCTGGGGCCGCGCCGGTCGATCATCGTGTTGTTCGCTTCGAGCGCGGTGGCGTTGACGGTGTTCGCTGCTGCGCCGCATTACGCCGTGCTGGTGCTCGCGGTGGGGTTGGGCGGGGTGCCGCAGGCGTTGGCGAATCCCTCGACCAACAAGCTGATCGCGGGGTCGGTGGAGGCTGCGCGGCGGCCGGTGCTGTTGGGGATCAAGCAGTCCGGGGTGCAGCTGGGGGCGTTCGTCGCGGGGTTGCCGCTCGCGTGGCTGGCGGACGGGGTGGACTGGCGGCTGGCCGTCGGGGTGGCAGCCGGGCTGGCATTGGTGGCGGGGCTCGGGTGCATGGCGCTTCCGCAGGACCCGATTCCGGCTCGGCGGGTTTCGCTCCTGGAGGTGGCGCGGCGGCCACTGCTCACCGTCACCCTCGGCGCGAGCAGGCTGATCTGGCGTCTCGCTGGCTTCTCCCTGCTGCTCGGGTCCGGGATCGCTGCGGTGAACACCTACGTGGCGTTGTACGCGACCGAGGAACTCGGGTTCGGCGCGCCGGTCGCGGCCGGACTGGTGGCAGTGCTCGGTGTGGTCGGCATCGCCGGGCGGATCGTCTGGTCGCGCGTGGCCGGTCGGGAGTTGCTGGTGGGGCTGTCTGCGGCGGCCGTGCTGGCGCCGCTCCTGCTGTTGACCGGGGTGCCCGCGCTGGCGTGGGTCGCGATGGTGGTCGTCGGCGGGTGCGCGGTGGCGGCCAACGCGATCTCGATGGTGCTCGTGGTCGCGGCTTCCCAAGGTGCGGAGCTGGGACGGAACTCCGCGCTCGTGTCGGCCGGGTTCTTCGCCGGGTTCGCGGTCGGGCCGCCGTTGTTCGGGCTGGTCGGTTATGGCGCAGGGTGGGTGTTGGTGGCGGTCGAGTTCGGGCTGGCGGCGGTCGTGGCTTGGCGGGCGCGATGAACGTCGAGGCCGTGCTGGGGGAGGTGGGCGAACGGTTTCCGTTGTACGCCCCGGCCTCTGGTGGGTGGCGGACGACGGCTCGTGGTTCGTGGACGGGTGGGTGCTGGGCCGGGTTGCTGTGGGTGAACGGGCATCCGGACGCCGGGCGGTGGACGGCCAAGCTCGACTGCTGGCACGACAGCGACACCGTGCTGCAGGCGCTGATCTTCTGGTACGGCAGGGGAGACGTCGAACGGGCGGCGAAGTCGCTGGCTTCGCACGCGGTGGACGGCGTGATCCCGTGGGGAACGGCGTTCGGACCTGACACCGGACTCCGTTCGGACGGCGCGGCTGGGGTGGTGCCGTTGTTGTGTGCGGCCGGTCTGCACGACCTCGCACAGTCTCATGTGGACGCTCACCTGCGGCTTGCCGAGACGTGGCCGCGTGGTCGTGCCTGGTTGTTGCTGGCGGCGGCGGACGCGGTGCTGTGGCTCGGCGAGGACTACCGGGCTGATGCCGAGGCGCGGGCGCGGGAGTGGTCGGATCCCGGAGACACCTCGGCGGACGCGATTGCCGCGGTCGCGTTGCTGAAGCTGGGACTGGACGCGTCGGGGCCGCTGAGTCGGTTGCGGGGCGCGATGCACGACGGCCGGTTGCTCGGTGGTGTCTACGACGGCCAGGAGAACCTCGAACTGGTGTGGGGCACGTTCTTCTCCGTGCTGGTGCGGGCGATCGTGGCCGGGCAGGTCAGTCCGCGCGAGTTCTGAGCAGGCGGCGTGCGGTGTCGGAGACGTGCATCTCATCGGCGCCGTCGAGGATGCGTGCCGCTCGGCCGATCCGTGCGAGCATCGGCAGCGGCGTGTCCGGGCCGAGGCCTTCCGCGCCGAACACCTGGATCGCCGAATCGGACACCTGGTGCAGGGTGCGGGCCGCCGCGACCTTCGCCAGTCCGATCTCGATGCGCGCGTCTGCTGCTGCCGCAACGAGATCGGCCGCCTGGTGCGTCAACGCCCGCGCCGAACGGATCGCCAGTGCCGACTCGAACACGTGCTGCTGCACCAACTGCCGGTCGGCCAGCGCGCTGCCACTCACCTGGCGTTCGGTCGCGCGACGGCACATCAGATCGAACGCGCGCTCGGCCATACCCAGCCACCGCAGGCATCGGAGTGTTCGGCCCAGTGCGAGGCGGGTTCCGGCGATTCGCAGCCCGTCGCCTTCCTCGCCGAGCAGGTGGTCGTGCGGCACGTGCACGTCGTCCAGCGCGATTTCGAACTGCCCGGCGGCACCCAGCACCGGGATCTCCCGTTTTACGCTGAAGTCCGTGGTGACGAACAGCGACCCGCTCGCCAGAACCGTGACGTACGAGGCACTTCCGGCGCCGCTGGTGAACCACTTGCGGCCGTTGAGGAGCCAGCCGTCACTCGTCCGAACGGCCGTGGTGCGTGCGGCTTGTGGATCAGAACCGGCGACTCCCGGCTCGGTCATCGCGTAGCTGCCGCTGATCTCCCCGGCCACCAACGGTTTCAGCAGCTCCTTGACCGCGGGCCTGCCGAAGCGCTGGAACATCCGCACGTCCAGCAGGCACGCCGACCCGAGCGCGGCCGGTCCGTGATCGCTGCTGCCTTCCTGCTCCGCCAACGAGAAGTACTCCGTCAGGCCTAGTCCGCCACCGCCGATTTCGCGCGGCAGTGGCAAAGCCCACAACCCTTCGGCCTTCGCTTCGCCGCGCAGCCGCGCCAGTTCCTCCTGTGCGGCCTGACCACCGGCGTCGAGCACCGTCTCACTTGGCCACACCCGCTCGCGCAAGAACGCGGAAACCCGTTCTAGCACCTGCCTTTTCCTCTCCGCTGGGAACTCGGGCGGCATTCCGCCCGACTGGTGGACGACCGACCGTCGCCGCCAGGAGGAGGCCTGCGTGACCCTGCACCTCGACCGGACGACGAGCGATCCGCCGTTGTCCGCCACCGAAATCACCGTCCACGGCGACACCGCCGCGGCCGACGTGCTCGGCGCGCTTCTGCACCAGTCGGGCGCGACCGTCTCCCGGTTCCCGGACGCCGCCGGTGAACCCGCCCACGTCGACGCGGGCGCCTCGCTCACCGTCGGCTGGGGATCGGTGCCGGACGTCCGCGACGAAGTAAGTGCCCAGGCCGTGTGCGGGCTGATGCACGTGCACGGCCGCAGCCAGGGTTCGCCGCGCGGCCTCGGCCTCGACTACTGCTCCACGGCGGCCGGGGTGGTCGGCGGCACCGGACTGCTCGCGGCCCTGTTCGGGGGTGCGTCGAGCGTCACGACCAGCGTGGCCGAGGCTGCTTTGCTGACGGTCTCGCAGTACCTGGCGGCGGCCGGGGCACCGGAGGCGGAGGCGACGGCGCTGGAACCGGGCGGGCCGCCGTTCCTGAGCGCGGACGGGGTGTTGTTCGAGATCGAGGCGCTCGATCCGTCGGTGTGGCAGGGGTTCTGGGCCGGGCTCGGGGTGCCGGGGAAGGTGATCGGGGCGGGGTGGCGGCCGTTCCAGTTCCGCTATCCGACGGCGACCGCGCCGCTGCCTCGGGAGTTGCAGGAGGCGATGGGGGCGCGCCCGTTCGGGGAGTTGGAGGAGTTGGCGGGGGCGACCGGGATGAGCATCTGCCGGCTGCACGCGCCGAACGTGACGGGTGGGCCAGCCTTTGAACTGACCACTTTGGACTTCGTCGGCAGTCGTGTTCGTGAAACCGGCGTGCTTCCTCTGTCCGGCGTGGTCGTGCTCGAGGCGGGACGCCGAGTCCAAGCCCCACTGGCCGCCCACCTCCTGCACCTCCTCGGCGCCACCGTGATCCGCGTCGAACCCCCAGGCGGCGACCCGTTGCGCGGCATGCCACCCATGTGCGGCGACACCTCGGCCCGCTGGCTGGCCCTCAACCGGGGCAAGTCCGCCGTCGAGATCGACATCAAGAACCCGGCCGACCGCGACCGCCTAAGAGACCTGGTCCGCACCGCCGACGTCTTCCTGCACAACTGGGCCCCCGGCACCGCCGAACGCCTCGGCCTGGGCGCCCAGGACCTGGCCGGAGTCAACCCGGCCCTGGTGTTCGTGCACACCTCGGGCTGGGCGAACAGGCTCGCAGACGCCCCGATGGGCACCGACTTCATGGCCCAGGCCCGCACCGGCCTCGGCGCCCTCCTGCGCCCGTCGGACGAACCACCCGCGCCGTCCCTCGTGACCCTGCTCGACGTGCTCGGTGGTCTGCTCGGCGCCTACACCACCGTCGCGGCCCTGCTCCAGCGCGAGCGCACCGGGCGGGCGATCCGGGCCGAGTCGTCGTTGCTGGCGGCCGCCGAACTGCTGCAGCTCAACGCGAACGGCCGTCCGGCGCCGGGGTTCCGCAGGCCGCTGCTGGGCGACGGTGGCTGGACGCACGAGGGCGTGCCGGTCACCGACGACCTCGCCTCGATTCCCGCCGACCCCCGGTTCGCCGGTGTGGTCGGGCTCGACTCCGACCGTTGTCCCGAAGTCCTGACACCTTGGAGGTTCCGATGACGACCACCGCCGTCCACGACCTCGTGCCCGCCGCGCTGCGCCACGAGTGGGCCGAGCAGGGCCACTACCCGGATCGCGACATCTACGACCTGTTCGCCGTGCGGGTGTTCTTAGATCCGTTGCGAACAGCCGTGATCGACGACGATGGTGAGCTGACGTACGTGCAGCTCAACGAACTCGCCCTGCGCATGGCCGCGAACCTCGCCGCCAGAGGGGTGCGGCCCGGCGATGTCGTGGCCGTGCAGTTGCCGAACGGCCGGTACGCGGTCGCCGCCGATCTTGCCGTCGCTGCGGTCGGGGGCGTCGTGTTGCCGTTCCCGGTGGGGCGGGGTGAGCAAGAGGCGCGGTCGCTGGTCAGCCGCAGCGGCGCGGCCGGGTTGATCGCCGACGACCTGGAAGAAGCCTGGTCGACGGCGGAGTTGCTCGCTCCGGCCGGGGTGGTCGAGCCGCACCGGCCGGATCCCAACGGTCCGGCGCGTGTGCTCGTGTCGTCGGGGTCGGAGGCCGAGCCGAAGATGGTGTTGTACTCGCACAACGCCTTGCTCGGCGGGCGCGGGGCCTTCGTCGGCAGGCTTATCCCACCAGGGGAAGAACTAAGGGCGTTGTTCCTGGTGCCCTTGGCGTCGTCGTTCGGCAGCAACGGCACGACGGTCACGCTGGCGCGGCACGGCGGCACTCTCGTCCTGCAGAGCAGGTTCAGCCCGGAGTCCACTGTGGAGCTCATCGAACGGGCGCGGCCGACGCACCTGTTCGGGGTGCCGACGATGTTCAAGATGTTGTTGTCGCAGCCCGGGGACTACTCGTCGATCCGCGTGATCGCGCCCGGTGGTGCGCAGCTGGACGAGGCGACGGCGCAGGCGTGCCGGGAGGTCTTCGACGCGATCGTCGTCAACGTCTACGGTTCGGCGGACGGCGTCAACTGCCACACCGCGCTGGACGACCCGCCGAACTCCGGTGCCGGACGGCCGAACCCCGCCGTGGCCGAGATCCTGGTGGTGGACGACGACCTGCAGCCGCTGCCCACAGGCTCGGTCGGGGAGATCATCGCGCGCGGGCCGATGAGTCCGTTGCGGTACGTGGACGACGACCTCAACGCCCGCTACCGCACCGAGGACGGCTGGGTCCGCACGGGTGACCTGGGGGTGTTCGACGCGGACGGGTACCTGTCGGTCGTCGGGCGGCGCAAGGACATCGTGATCCGGGGCGGCGCGAACATCAGTCCGGCCGAGGTGGAGCAGGCGCTGGCCGCGCACCCGTCGGTCCGCGACGTCGCGTGCGTCGGGGTGCCGGACGAGCTGATGGGCGAACGGCTGTGCGCCTGCCTCGTGGTGTCGGAGCCGGTGACCGTCGCGGGGCTGGGGGAGTTCCTGAGCGGGCTGGCCCGCTACAAGCACCCGGAGCACCTGCTGGTGCTGCCCGAGTTCCCCCTCACCCCCGCGGGCAAGGTCGACCGCGACGCGCTGCGCCACCTGGCTAGGCGAGCGCCTCGCTGATCTTCTTCGCGTTGGCGCGGTAGACGCCGAGCAGGTCGTTGTCCTCTTCCGGGTAGTTGACGAGGTCGACCTGCTTGGCGCCGCCGTCGGGCAGCACGGTGCCGGTGCTCATGTGCGAGTTCTCGAAGACGAACTGCGGCGCCTTGCCCTTGAGTTCCGCGAGCTGCGACGGCGTCACCGGTTCCGGCCCGTACACGCCGAGCAGTTCGGCACCGGCGAGGTCGGCCGCGTACCCGACGAACATCTGCGCGACGACCTTCGGCTGCTTGCCGCCGGGCCACTTCGCCTTGACCTCACCGGAGAGCTTCGCGTACTCGGCGTCGAAGTCACTGATCCACTTCCGTGCCGCGTCCTGCGTGCCGAACAACTCGGCGAGCCGCGTCACCTCGGCCTTGACCTTGTCGCGCGAGTTGTCGAGCGCGACCTCGACCTTCTTCGCGTTGGACCCGGCCGCGTCGGTGATCTTCGGCGCGAACGACTCGAACGGCGCGTACAGCACGTAGTCCGCGTCCGCCACGGCCTTGAGGTCGGACGGCTTCGGGTCGTAGTCCGGCGCGTGCAGCACGGACTTGGGCACGATCACCGTGACGTTCGTGGCACCGGCCGCCTTCGCGAAGCCGGCCTCCCAACTGGTCGTCGCCACGACCTTGGGTCCGGTCTGTTGCTGCTGCTGGGGTGCCGCGGCCGATCCGCATCCGGCCAGCAGCAGCGCGGCGGTCAGTGGGACGAGGAGGCGGACTGCCATGCGAGGGTTCTCCGTTCGGGAAGGAAATGAGCGGCGAGCGCGACGGCGCCCGCCAGAAGCACGAGGACCGGACCAGGCGGCTGGTCCAGCAGCAGGGCCAGGGCGAACCCGGCCAGGTTGACGACGACACCGATCCCGACCGCCCACAACGCCATGCCGGTCAACGACTGCGCGAGCCGCCGGGCCGCCAGCGCGGGCAGCAACGTGAGCGCGTCCACCAGCAACGCGCCCGTCAGCCGGATCGCGCCGGCGATCGCGACGGCCACCAGCACCAGCAGGACGAGCGTGAGGCGGTTGACCGGCACGCCACTGCACGCCGCCAACTCGCGGTCGTGCAGCAGCAACGCGAGTTGCTTGCGGCGCCAGACGAACAACGCCGGAACGATCACCGCGAGCGCGCCGAGCAGCACCACGTCACCGGTCTTGGTGGCGAGGATCGAACCCCACAACAGCTCGAACGCCGCCGAGGCGTTGACGCCGGAGATCGACAGGACCAGCAGGGCGGCCGCGATGGCGAGGCTCATCAGCAGGCCCATCGCGCCGGACAGGCCGGACGGGCTGCGGGCGAGCGGGGTGAGTCCGGCGCCGGACAGTCCACAGGCGACCACCGCGCACAGCAACGGGTCGAGGCCGGTGAGCAGGCCGATCGCGATGCCCAGCAACGCTATGTGCATCATGGCGAAGCGGACCGGCATGATGTCGAGGCCGATGATCACGACGCCGATGATGGGCAACGCGACCGCGCCGAGCAGGAGTGCGAAGGCGGCGCGCTGGACGGCCGCGAGTTCGAGGAGCTCGATCACGTGATCTCCCGCAGCGCACCCGCGGCCATCTCGAAGACGCGTTCGCAGCGCTCCACCACGGCCCGGTCGTGCGTCACGACCACGACCGTCACCGGCAACCCCGCGAGCAACTCGGCCACCGCCGCCTGCCCCTCGAAGTCCAGCGCCGCCGTGGGCTCATCGGCCAGCAACAACCCGGCCCCGGCCTCGACGCATCCGAGCGCCCGAGCCAGATAGGCCCGCTGCAACTGCCCACCGGACAACGTGTGCACCGGCTGCCGCCCCAACTCGCCAACCCCGAGCTCAGCAGCCGCGACCCGAGCACGCTCCGGCGCGCCACCGCTGGCCAGCAGTTCGTCCACCAGCAACGGAAACCGTCCGGCGGCCTGCCGTTGCGGAATCCACGCGATCTCCCGACGACGGCGAGTCCAGTCAGCGGACGTGCGGGCCTGGTGCTCCCCGACCTCGATCACGCCGCGCGCAGCCGAGTGCAGGCCGAGCACCGCGCGCAGCAGGGTCGTCTTGCCGGAGCCGTTCGTGCCGGTCAGCGCCACGCGTTGGCCGGCGGGGACGTCGAGCGAGACGTCGCGCACCACGGTTCTGCCGCCGTGCGCACAGCTCACCCCCGCCAGCCGCACCGGCAGACCTGTCGTTTCCACGAGCATCTAGTCGGTGCGCGCGGGTGATCAGTTCCCTCGGTCGGGTGAGATCAGGAACTTGACGGCCGCACGGTCCGACCAGTGGACGCGGTCAACACCGGGCCGGTCACCTCACTGGCCCGGTGTCACCGACTGCGCGAAGGCGAACACGCGATCCGGGTCGTACCGCGAGGCGACGGAGTGCAGGCGGGCGAGGTTGCCGCCGTAGTACGCCTCGGCCCAGCGCGGCATCTGCGGGTCGATGTAGTTGACGTAGCCGGTGTCGCCCGTCAGCGCACCCAGGCCGTCGCGGATGCCGGCGAGCTTCGTGCGGGCCTCGTCGGCGGACTCCGGCGGGGTCTTGAGGTAGATCTGCACGTTCGCGAGGGCCGTGCGGTGCGGGAACGCCGTGGCGTCGGGTGCCACGTCGGCCACCGCGCCGCGCAGGCCGTCGAAGATCAGGTACGTCTCGTCGGACTGGCCCGCCAGCAGCTCGACCGCGCGCGAGGCGTCGACCGGCTCTCGGGCCACGCGGGACGACGCGACGGCCGACTCGCGGGAGATCGGGCCGCCCGCGAAGTACTGCACGGCCTCGGCGTAGGTCTGCGGCTGGATGAACCGCGACTCGGGCGCGGGCAGACCGTTCAGCAACGAGGCCAGCGCGCCGACGCCGCCGACGAAGCAGCCGCCGATGCGGGCGGACGGTTGTCCTCCGCCGCGGACAACGACGTTCGACCAGAGTTCCGGCGGTGCCTGGGCGAGCCACGTCTGCCACGCGCCCAGGGCGTCCGCGGCGGCGCCGGCCGGGTAGGCGAGCGAGAACACGGTGACGTCCGGCGCGGGCAGGGTCGAGAACACGAACTCCGTCACGATCCCGAAGTTGCCGCCACCGCCGCCGCGCAACGCCCAGAACAGGTCGGGTTCCTCGGAGGCGGAGACCGCGAGAAGTTGTCCGTCGGCCGTGACAACCTTCGCCGACACCAGGTGGTCGCACGTCAGGCCGTACTTGCGGGACAGCACGCCGATGCCACCGCCGAGCGTGAGGCCCGCGACGCCGACGGACGGGCACGTGCCCGTAGGCAGACAACGGCCCGACGCGACCAACGCACTCGACACGGCGCTCAAAGCGGCACCAGAGCCGACGCGGACCTGGTCACCCGGCAGCATCTCGACTTCCGCCAGCCCGCGCACGTCAACCTGGAGACCACCCGATGGTGACGAGTACCCGGCATAGCTGTGGCCACCGCTGCGCGCGGCGATCGCGACCCGGCCCCGCACAGCCGACACGCACGCCTGCACGTCGGCGGCCGAGGTCACCTTGGCGATCGCGGCCGGCTTCTGGGCGTCCCACACGGGGTTGAAGCCCTGGTAGGCGAACCCGTCCTCGCCCGCCAGCACGAGCTGACCGGACATCCGCGAGCGCAACGCGGCCCAGTCGGGCGGTCCACTCGAAACGGACGAAGTGGACGGTGGCGGAACCGGGGTGGTGGGGGAGGAGCACGCCGCGAGCACGGCACCCGCCCCGGCCAGCCCGGCGATCTTCAGGAACCTGCGGCGATCCACCCGGTCCATGGTGGCACGCCATGATCACCCCCGCACGACTACGGCGTGAGCACGACCCGGCCTTGACCCGTGCGGTGCCACGCCTCGGAGACCTCGGCGAGCGGCACCACCTCGTGATCGACGGTCAGCACACCTTCGGCCGCGTACCGCGCGATCACCGAGATGGCCTCGGCCCGTTGCTGCGCGGTCAGCTCGTTGTTGGTGTACCCCAAGAGCCGCAGCGACTTGCTGCGCAACGTGGACGACGTGATCGAACTCGTCTCGCCCGCCGACCCGCCGAGGTTCACCCACCGGCCGCCCGGACGCAACGCCCGGGCGGCCTCGGCGGCGGGCTCCCCGAACAACGGGTCGATCAGCAGATCGGCACCCGCAGCGGCGGCACCGATGTCCTCCAGCGGCACCACCACGTCAGCCCCAGCACGCACCGCACAGTCCCGCCCGGCCGCAGACCGCGCCGCCGCGATCACCCTCCCGGCACCGAGCAACCGGGCGAGCTGGATCGCGGACTGCCCGACCGCACCACAGCCGAGCACCACCACCGACTCGCCCGCGACCAGCCCGCCGACCTGCAACGTCATGTACGCGGCCACCGCGGACAACCCGAGCGCCGCGACCAGCACGGGGTCGACCTCCGGCAGGAACACCAGATCTTCCTGCCGTGCCACCGCCTGCGGAGCCATGCTGCCGTCGCCGGGAGCCATCCCGGCGCTCGTCGGGAACCACACCGCACGCCCGTCGACCGTCCCGATCCCCTGCACGCCAGGCACATAGGGTGTCGAAGGCACCCCGAAGTACGACGTCCCACTGGCGCACAACAGATCGAGCGGCGTGATCGGCGCGGCGAGCACGTCCACCACGACCTGCCCAGGCCCGGCGGAAGGCTCGCCCCGGTCAGCGAGCGACGGCGGCTGACCGGGACGAACGACTACCGCGGCGCGCACGGCTGCAACACGAAGTCGTACTCCGCCAACACCCAGGGCACCTCCGACGACCCGCCGCCCGGTGTCGGCCCCGGCTCCTGCGGCACGAACCGCACCACCAGCTCCTGCTTCGTCCCGAACACCACGTCGCTGTCGAGGTACTCGGCACCCTCCTCGAACAGGTGCGTGATCAACGGCTCGAACCCGTCGGCCGTCAGCAGGAAGTGCACGTGCGCCGGGCGGAAGTAGCTGATCTCGGTCTGTTCGATCAACGCGCCGACCGGCCCGTCCATCGGGATCGCGTAGCCCTTCGGCGTGATCGTCCGCACGCAGTACGCCCCGTCCTCGCGCGCCCGGTACTTCGCCCGCAACCGCGCCTCGTCGACCTCGAGCTGCGCCTCGTACGCACCCTCGGCGTCGGCCTGCCAGACGTCCAGCACCGCCCCGGCCACCGGCGTCCCGTCCAGCGACTTCACGGTTCCCGTGACGTAGAGCGGAGTTCCGTCGACGTCGTCGGACATGTCCCCGCCGAAGCCGAGCTCGGGGGAGCCGTCGATGTGGAACGGCCCGAGCACCGTCGCCGGGGTCGCGGCGGCGTCGAACTGGTGGTTCATCTGCACGACCAGCATGCTCAGCCCGAGCACGTCCGAGGCGAGGATGAACTCCTCGCGCTTCTCGTCGCTGATCTGCCCGGTGGCGGTCAGCCACTGAATCGCGGCCATCCACTCGGCCTCGGTGAGCCGCACCTCGCGGGCGAAGTCGTGCAGGTGCCGCACCAGCGCGGTCATCAGCTCGGCGGTGCGCGGTTCCTTCGCGGTCGCCCAGCGCTGCTGCGCGAGCGCGGTGATGTTGTCCTCGGTGACGAGCTGCATTGCTCACTCCTCGACAGGCGCGACTGACCTGGTGTTCGTGTCGACTGACAGGAAGATCTGGTTGGCGACGGGGTTGCGCAGCTCCTCGGCGAGCTGCCCGATCAACCCGGCCGTGCGGGCCAGCAACGCGAATCCCCGCAACAACTCCAGCGGCAGCCCGAGGTCGGCGAGCACCGCCCCGCACGTGCCGGCGCCGTTGAGCGGCAACGTCTTTCCGAGCACCTGCGGATGCACCCGGCCGATCGCCGCGAACAAGGAGAGGTGCGGCCCGACCAGGCCCTCTTCCTCGGCGATCTCGTAGAGGCGGGCGGTGCGCGGGTCGCCGTTCTTGTGCACGTGGTGGCCGAGCCCGGGGATGCGGGCTTTCCCTTGCGTTTGCAGGGTTTCCAACGCCAGCGCGTCCCAGTCGGTGGAGTCGGTGCCGCTGACGACCGAGTTCAGGAACCGCCCGGCGTCCTCGGTGACGCCGAGGAACCTCGACCCGCCACCGAGCAGTCCGGCCGCGAGCGCGCCCTGCACCGAGTCGGGCGCGGACAGCAGCGTGAGGCGGCTGACGATCGCGGTCGGCGTGAACCCGTGGTCGGCCAGCGCCGCCAGCACCGCCTCGAACAGCCTCGTCTCGCCGGCGCTCGGCCTGCGCTGGGTGGCGAGCCAGAACGCCAGCTCGCCGAAGCCGACGTTGCCCATCACGTCCCGGGCGAGATCCTTGCCCAGCAACGTGATCGTGTCGGTGGTCGACGCGCCGAGCGCCGTTTCGTAGACCGTCACTGCTCCTCTTTCAGCCATGCGCGCAGCTCTTCGCCGTGCTCGTCCAGGGCGGGCGGTGGCAGTTCGTACTCCGCCGGCGTCTGCGAGAACCGGATCGGGTGCCGCGTCGTCGGGACGTCCCCGACCACGACGACGGGGTCGAGCCCGAACCGCTCGGCCATCGCGAACCCGCCGTCGATCGTGTTGATCGGCCCGCACGGCACCCCGGCCGCCACCAGCAGGTCGAACCACTCCACCGCGCCGCGGGTGCGCAGCCGTTCCTCCAGCAGTGGCCGCAACTCCTCGCGGTTGCGGGTGCGGTCGGCGTTGCGGGCGAACCTCGGGTCGTCCGGGATCTCCGGCAACTCCAGGACCTCGCACAACCGCCGGAACTGGCCGTCGTTGGCGGCGGCGACGATCAGGTCGTTGTCGGCGGTCGGCAGCGGCTCGTACGGGAACACGCTGGGGTGCGCGTTGCCCATCCGGAACGGCACGACCCCACCGGCCACGAACGCCGAACTGTGGTTCACCAGGCCCGTCAACGCCGACGACAGCAGGTTGACCTCGACGAGCTGGCCGGTGCCGGTCGCGTCCCGGTGCCGCAACGCCGCGAGGATGCCGATCACCGCGTGGTTGCCCGCCATCACGTCGAACACCGAGATGCCCGCGCGGTACGGCGGGCCGTCCGGGTCGCCGGTCAGGCTCATCAGACCCGAGATCGCCTGCACCATCAGGTCGTAGCCGGGCACGTGACTGCCCGCCCCCGAGCCGAAACCGGTGATCGACGCGTAGACGACCCGCGGGTTCGCGGCGCTGACCGAGGCGTGGTCGAGGCCGTACTTGGCCAGGCCGCCGGGTTTGAAGTTCTCGATCACCACGTCCGCGCGCCGGGCCAGTTCGCGGCCCAGTGCGGCGTCTTCTTCCGAGCGCAGGTCGAGGGCGATCGACCGCTTGCCCCGGTTGATGCCGAGGTAGTAGGTCGAGACGTCCTCCCGCACGGGTGGCGTCCACGTGCGGGTCTCGTCCCCGGCCGGGCCCTCCACCTTGATCACCGAGGCGCCCATGTCGGCCAGCAGCATGGTCGCGTACGGGCCCGCCAGCACGCGGGAGAAGTCGGCGACGAGCAGTCCGTCGAGCGCACCCATCAGACGGACGTCCTGGTGTCGCCGCGGTACTCGGTGTAGGTGTACGGGTTGTCCAGCACCTTCGACTCCGGGATGTCGGGGTTCATGCCCTTCTGCCACGCCTCCTCGCCGAGCTGCGCGCGCAGGTGGTCGACGGTCTGCGACACCTGCGAGCGGATGGCGCCGAGGTCGACGCCGACGAGCTTGTGATCACGCTTCACGATCTTCCCGTTGACGATCACGGTGTCCACATCGGACCGTTGCGCCTGGAACGCCACGTGGCCGTACGGGTTGAGGATCGGGAACATCGCGGGGGAGTTCTCGTTGCGCAGCAACACGACGTCGGCCTTCTTGCCGACTTCGAGGCTGCCCAGGTCCGTCCGTCCCAACGCCTTCGCGCCACCCAGCGTCGCCCACTGCACCACCTGCTCGGCGCGCAACGCCGAGTGCGTGACGGTGTCGTTGTTGGCGTGCGCGGCCATGTGCTCACGGGACCGGTCGGCACCCAGCGTCGTGCGCATCGCCGAGAACAGGTCGCCGCTCCACCAGACCGAGGTGTCCATCGACAGCGACACCGGGATGCCGTGCTCGCGGATCGCCCAGGTGGGCGGGTAGCCCTGGCCCGCGCTCTGCTCGCTCTCGGTCGACACGGAGATCGACCCGCCGGTCGCCGCGATGCGGTGGTAGGAGTCGGCGGTCAGCGTCGCCGCGTGCACGTAGATCGACTCCGGCGTCATGAACCCGTTGTCGTGCATCAACCTGATGCCGTCGTCGTTCGTAGCGCCCCACACGCCCGCGTGCGTCGTGACGGGCACGCCGAGTTCGCGCGCCACCTCGAAGGCGGGCTTCTCCGGGAACGACGGGTCGCCGGTGACGTCGAACGCGAGCTGGAAACCCAGCATGTCGCCGCCGGTCATGCGCCGGGACACGAAGTCGCGGAACTCGGGCTTGGCCGTCCACGAGGCCGGGCTGTCCTGGATGTTCCCGTACGCCAGCACGAACCGGCCCGGCACCGCCTGCAACGCGTCCACGGCCGCATCTGCGTGGTCGGGGGTCTGCAGGCCGTGCGACCAGTCGACGGTCGTGGTGACCCCGGCGTCCAACGCCTCGGCGGCACCCAGGAGGTTGCCGGCGTGGATGTCCTGCGGCCGGAAGACCTTGCCCCACTCCAGGTAGTACCAGACGAAGTACTGCGTCAGCGTCCAGTCGGCGCCGTACCCGCGCATCGCCGTCTGCCACATGTGCCGGTGCGTGTCGATCATGCCCGGCATGACGATGCCATTGGTGGCGTCGACCTCGACGGTCCCCTCAGGCACCTCGAGCGCCGGACCGATCGCCGCGATCCGGTCGTCGACGACGAGGACGTCGTGGTCGGGCAGCGGCGGGCCCGCCATGGTCAGGACAGTGCCGTTTCTCAGGACGATGGAACTCATGAGGGAACTCCTTGACCGTCTGGCGGACAGGTGTCCGTTGAATCCTCAACCTTCTCCGGCGCCTGGTCAAGCCCTCAGGACGCGACGACCTCGTGCGGCACCGTGCCCAGCCGGGCGAAGTCCGCGCTGATCTCGCCCGCGACCTGCAACAGCAGCGGCAGGTGATGATCGACCATCTGCTCGACCGAGGTCTCCGACGCGTGGCAGTTGACGTTGATCCCGGCGATCACCGCGCCCGTCCCGTCCCGCAGCGGCGCCGCGATCGACCGGATGCCCAGCGCCAGCTGCTCGTCGGTCAACGCCCACCCGCGCGCCCGCACGTCCCGCAGTTCGGCGTCGCGCTCGGCCGGTTCGGGGTTCCAGCGCGAGGCGAGCCCGGACCGGGTCGGCTGCGCGAGAACGGCCTCCAGCTCGTCCGGCGGCAGTGCCGCCAGCTGTACTTTTCCGAGGGATGTGGGCAGGGCGGGGAAGCGCGTGCCGATCTGCACGGACAGCGTGACGATCTTCGGCACGGCCACGCGGGCGACGTAGACGATGTCCGAGCCGTCGAGCTGGGCGATCGACACCGACTCGTTCGTGCGCGCGCACAGCCGTTCCATGTGCGGGCGGGCCACGTCCCAGAGGCCCATCGAGCGCACGTACGCGACACCGAGTTCGAGCACCCTCGGGGTGAGTGCGAAGCCGGCCTCGCTCTGCCGTGCGTACCCGAGTTCGACCAGGGTGAGCAGGATGCGGCGGGTGGTCGGCCGGGCCAGGTCGGTGGCGGCGGCGACCTCGCTCAGCGTCATCACCGGGCGCAACGGCCCGAAGGCGCGGATCACGTCAAGGCCGCGGGCCAGTGCCTCGATGAAGTCGGGGCCGGTGTCAGGGCGAGCAGGCATGTGCCCACGATAACGGACAGGTGTCCGTTACGGCTGGAGGTGCTTGCCCAGGTACTGGCCGGTGAGGCTGCGCGGCTCGGACACCACCGACGACGGCGTGCCCGCCGCGACGATCGTGCCGCCCGCCGCCCCACCACCCGGCCCCATGTCCACCACGTAGTCGGCGTTGGCGATCAGGTCGAGGTCGTGCTCGATGACCACCACCGTCGCGCCCCGGTCCGTCAGCCTCCCGATCACCGCCAGCAGCGTGCGGACGTCGAGCGGGTGCAGGCCGACGCTGGGTTCGTCCAGCACGAACAGCGCGTCCGACTGGTCGCGGTCGAGCTCGGAGGCGAGCTTCAGCCGTTGTGCCTCCCCGCCGGACAACGCGGTCGTCGCCTCGCCCAGGGTCAGGTAACCCAGGCCGAGGTCGATCAACGACTGGAGCCGGGTGCGCACCTTCCGCAGGCCCCGCACGTGGTCGACGGCCTGCCGCACGGTCAGCGCGAGCAGCCCCGGCAACGTGATCCCGTCGCGGACGTACGCGCATGCGGCGGGGGAGTAGCGGGTGCCGCCGCAGTCCGGGCAGGCGATGTCGACGTCCGGCAGGAACTGCACGTCGAGCGAGATCTCCCCGGTGCCCTCGCAGCGCGGGCAGCGCAACGACCCGGTGTTGTAGGAGAAGTCGCTCGCGGTCAGCCCGTCCGCCACCGCCGCGTAGGCACGCCGGAGGTCGTCGAGCACACCGCTGTAGGTGGCGACGGTCGAGCGGACGTTGACGCCGATCGGGGTCGCGTCGACGACGTTCACCCTGGTGATCGCGCCGGCGTCGACCTCCGCGACCCACGCGGGCGGCCGTTCGCCGGAGTTCTTGGCCCGCACCGCCGGCACGAGACTCTCCAGCACCAGCGTGGTCTTGCCCGACCCGGAGACACCGGTGACAGCGGTCAGCCGCCCCACCGGGAGGTCGAGCGAGAGGGCATGAACGGTGTGCACCGGCCGGGTGGCCAGGTGGATGCGCCCGTGTTCGAACAGGTCGAGCGCGCGGTCCCGCACGACCACGGACTCGCGGCCGACGAGGAAGCCGCCCAGCAACGAGTCGGGGTCGTCCGCGAGCGACGCCACGGTGCCGGTCGTCAGCACCCGCCCGCCCTCCGCGCCGGAGCCCGGGCCGATCTCGATCAGCCAGTCTGCCTCGCGCAGCACCTGCACGTCGTGGTCCACCAGTACCACGGAGTTGCCGTCCCGCAACAGGTCCCGCACCACGCCGAGCAGTCCGTCCACGTTGGACGGATGCAGCCCGATCGACGGTTCGTCGAGGACGTAGAGCACCCCGGTCGTCTCGTTGCGCACCGCCCGCGCGAGCTGGACGCGTTGCCGTTCGCCGGTCGACAGGGTCGAGGACGCCCGGTCCAGGCTCAGGTAGCCGAGCCCGAGTTCGACCAGCCGCCGCGCGGTGCCCAACAGCTGGGCGGCGATGCTCCGGCCCATCGCGAACATGTCCTCGGGCAGGGATTTCACCACGAGCGGAACCCAGGCGACCAGGTCGTCCAGGGTCTTGGCAGTGGCCTCGGCGAGGTTGATGCCGTCGACCTGCGGGGTGAGGGCGGCGGGGGAGAGCCGGGTGCCGTGGCAGGTCGGGCAGGTCTGGGTGCTGATGAACCGGTTGACGCGGTTGAGGCCGCGTTCGGTGGTGGCGTTGTCCAACGCCTCCCGCACGGCGAGCCGCGCGTTGCGGTAGGTGAAGTTCAGGTCGAACAGCCGACCGGCCTTCGACGGCACCCGGATCTGCCGCTTCTCGGCCGGGCCGTTCATGACGATCTCGCGTTCGGCGTCGGTCAGGTCGGCGTACGGCACGTCGGTGCGCACCCCGAACTCACCGATCACCTCGGGCATGATCGACAGCCCGAACATGCCCCACGGCGCGACGGCACCCTGCGCGATCGTCAACGACGGATCGGGCACCAGCCGGTCGTCGTCCACCTCCCGCACCACGCCAGTGCCCGAGCAGTGCGGGCACGCGCCGTCGGAGTTGAACGCCAGCGCCTCCGCACCAGGAGGCGAGAAGGCCACCCCGCACACCGGACAGGTCATGCCGAGTTCCGCCGCCACGTTGATCGACGGCTCCTGCCGGTGCCCGTTGGGGCACACGTGCGAGGCGAGCCGGGAGAACAGCAACCGCAGCACGTTCAGCAGCTCGGTCGAGGTGCCGAACGTGCTCCGAACCCCCGGCACGCCCGGCCGTTGCCGCAACGCGAGCGCGGCCGGGACGTGCCGCACGCTGTCCACCGCTGCCCGCGGCGCCTGGGACATCCGGCGCCGCGTGTACGTCGACAACGCCTCGATGTAGCGCCGCGAGCCTTCCGCGTAGAGCACGCCCATCGCGAGCGACGACTTGCCCGACCCGGACACACCGGCGATCGCGACGAGCTTGCGCAACGGCACCGTGACGTCGACGTCGCGCAGGTTGTGCACCCGCGCGCCCCGCACCTCGATGGCCAGAGGCTGTTCCTGCATGCACCGAACCTAGGCCACGTCCTGGGAGTCTCGCCCGCGATAGTCGCGGCCTACGGTCTGGAGGCCAGCACCGCGCAGGCGATCACCAGTGCGGACAGCACGAGCAGTGTCACGCTGACGTCGACGAGGAAATCGAGCAGGCGCGCGGTGGCCATGGCGATCAGTCCAAACTGGCTGGTTCCTTGCGGTTGGCACGGAGGCTGGTGAGGGTGACGACCCCCAGCGTGGCCACGATGACGGCCAGCGACACGGGCGTCGGGATCGTCGGGACGGACGGCCACACGTCGTGCGCCCAGTGCAGCACCAGCTTCACGCCGATGAACGCCAGGATGAGCGCGAGGCCGTGGTTGAGGTGCACGAGCTTGGCCAGCGCCGAGTGCAGCACGAAATACAGGGCACGCAGGCCGAGCAGCGCGAACGCGTTGGTGGTGAAGACCAGGTACGGGTCCTCGGTGATGCCGTAGACGGCGGGCACCGAGTCGATCGCGAACACGACGTCGGTCGCGAAGATCGCCACCACGACGATGGCGAGCGGGGTGAGGGCGCGGCGGCCCTGCTCGCGGACGATCATCTTCGTGCCGCGGTAGTCGTCGGTGACCGGCATCAGCCTGCGCAGCAACCGCACGGACCGCATCTTCGACGTGTCCTTGGCCTCGGGTTCGCCTGCCAGCGCGGCGTGCAGGATCTTCACCGCCGACGCGAGCAGTACCAGGCCGAACACCAGGAACGCCCAGGTGCCCGCCGACAGCATCGCCGCACCGGCTGCGATGAAGATGCCGCGCAGCACTAGAGCGCCGACGATGCCGTAGAGCAGCACGCGTTGCTGGATCTCGCTGGGGACGCTGAACGCCGCGAGCAGCAGCATGAACACGAACAGGTTGTCGACGGAGAGGGACTTCTCCACCACGAACCCGGTGATGAACTCCAGCGACTGGCCGCTGCCGAACTCGTACCAGAGCCAGAGGCCGAACACGAACGGCAACGCCAGGTAGAAGATCGACCAGCCGGCCGCTTCCTTGATCGACACCTCGTGCGGGCGCCGGGTGACCAGGAAGTCGACGACCAGCAGGCCGAGCAGCACCGCGATGCTGATGAACCACAGAGCGGGGGATGCCACGGAGTGCACGGGCAGGGACCTCCTCGAACAAGATCGTTCGAGGTCTCCTTCACCCCTGGTGGGGCGGCCTCCCGGGGACACCGCTGGGGACGTCCGTACTGACCGGGCAGGCGCTTGGGAAGTACTCCCCTCGCCGGACAGCATAGGTAAAGGAATGGTAATGCTCAAGTAACCCGATAGTGGGGTGGATCTCAGGGCGCGGGAGGTTTGGGTGGCGTGGTCACCACGGGTGGGACGGTGAGAGCTCGCGCCTATCAACGCCGTGTCCCCCGTGCGAGCTACACGCAGGTGTCCACCGCGCGGGGACGTGCCGGAGCGGCGTGATCCCTAGCGTTTCGGCCATGCGAATTCTGTTGCAGATCGTCGTGGTGGTGGCGGTGTCCTGGGTGGCCGGCACCGGGGTGCAGGCGCTTGGCTGGAACTGGCCGTTGACGCTGGTCGTCGGCCTGCTGGCGGCCGTGCTGGCGGTGGTCGCGTACGGCTGGATCGTGCGGAAGACCGAGAACCGCGAACCCACCGAGGTGGCGTGGGCGACCGCGCCTGGGGCGTTGAGCCGGGGCGTGCTGATCGGGTTGCTGATGTTCGTGGCGGTGATCGTCAACATCGCGTTCCTCGGCGGGTACGAGGTGCGCGGACTCGGGTCGGTCACGGGTGCGCTGGCGATCTTCGGGTTCATGGCGGCGGTCGCGGTGACCGAGGAGTTGATGTTCCGCGGCCTGTTGTTCCGGTTGGTGGAACAACGCTTCGGCACGTGGATCTCGTTGACGCTGAGCGGTGTGCTGTTCGGGTTCGCGCACTTCTTCAACGCCAACGCGACGCTCTGGACGTCGCTCGCCATTGCAGTCGAAGCCGGGTTCATGCTGGCCGCCGCGTACGCCGCGACTCGCAACCTGTGGGTGCCGATCGGGGTGCACTTCGCCTGGAACTACGCGCAGGGCGGCATCTTCAGCACGAGCGTGTCCGGGCAGGACGCGCCGCAGGGGCTGCTGGACGGCGTCACGTCCGGTCCGTCGATCGTGACCGGTGGCGCGTTCGGGCCCGAGGCCAGCATCTACTCGGTGGGGGTCGGCGTCGCGGTGACCGTGGTGTTCCTGTGGCTCGCGAAGCGCCGGGGCAACCTCGTGCCCCGCGGTGGCCGCACCGCCCCGGCCGCTACCCTCGGCGCGTGATCAGCCTCGAGCGTTGGCGCGCCTTGGACGTCCGCGTCCAGGACGCGCCGATCGCGCTGGCGCTCGTCGTCGGATCGCTGATCCCCGCGTTGCACAGCAAGGGAACCCAGCTCGGGGAGCTGCCGACCCGGCCGTTCGACTGGCTGGCGATCCTGGTGATCGCGGTCGAGGCCCTGCCGCTGGTGTTCCGCCGCAAGTGGCCCCTCGTGGTGCTCGCACTGGTGTCCGCGGCGTTCGTCGTCGACCAGCTGCGCGGCTATCACACCGTGGCGGGGACGGCGTTGCCGATCGCGTTGATCAGCGCGGGACTGCACCTGGACCGCGACCGGCGCGCGGTGGTGATCGCGGCCTCCGCGGCCTACCTGGGGCTGGCGGTGGCGCTGGACCTCAGCGGGTCCACCGAGGGCGTGGCCGGGTTCGTCACCTTCTACCTGGCGCTGGCGGCGGCGTGGGCGATCGGGGCGTGGCTGCGGCTCTCGCGCAGTGCCGAGGCCGAACGACGGCAGCACGTCGCGGTGGCCACCCGCGTCGCCGAACGGACATTGATCGCCCGCGAACTGCACGACGTCGTGACGCACCACGTCACGGCGATGGTCGTGCAGGCGGAGGCGGCACGCTACTTGTCCGCGGCACCGGAAAAACTGGACCAGACGCTCCAGGCGATCACCGACACCGGGCGGCGCTCGCTCACGGACCTGCGGCACCTGCTCGACCTGCTGAACCCCGACCACAGCCCCGAACAGGTCGGCGACCTGCGGATGCTGGTCGAGCAGACCCGCCTGGCCGGGCAGCCGGTCGAGTTCGCCGAGGAGGGCGAGGCGACCGGCGACGCGGGCAGTGCCGAGGCCGTGGCGTACCGGGTGGTGCAGGAGGCGTTGACGAACGCGCTGAAGTACGCGCACGGCAACGCGACGAACGTGTACGTGCGGTACGGCGAAAGGGACATCACGGTGGAGGTCGGCACGGAGGGCGCCGCGTCGTCCAGTCCGGTCGGGGGCAGCGGTCGCGGGTTGGCCGGGCTGCGTGAGCGCGTGGACGTGCTCGGCGGCGAGTTCTCGGCGGGCCGGAGCGGCGGAGGGTTCGTGGTGAAGGCCCGGATCCCGGCGGGGAACCCGGCGTGACCGCACCGGTGCGCGTGCTCGTGTGCGACGACCAGGCGCTCATCCGCACGGGGTTCGCGACGATCATCGACGCCCAGCCCGACCTGGAGGTGGTGGCCGAGTGCGGGGACGGGCGCGCGGCGGTGGACCTCGCCGGGCGGCTGCGGCCCGACGTGGTCGTGATGGACGTGCGGATGCCGGTGCTCGACGGCATCGGGGCGACCCGGTTGCTGGCGGGCGCCGGCGTGCCCGACCCGATCAAGGTTCTCGTGGTCACGACCTTCAACCTGGACGAGTACGTCTACGAGGCGTTGCGGGCCGGGGCGAGCGGGTTCCTGTTGAAGGACGCGCCGCCGGCCCAGTTGCTGCACGGCATCCGGACGGTCGCGAGCGGTGCCGCGTTGCTGGCGCCCGAGGTGACGCGGCAGCTCGTCGGGCGGTTCGCGGCGCGCATCCGGCCCGCCGAGGAGGTCGCGGAGTCGCAGCTCGCGCCCCGGGAGCTGGAGGTGTTGCGGCTGATCGCGGAGGGCCTGTCGAACAGCGAGATCGCGGCGGCGCTGGTGATCAGCCAGGAGACGGTGAAGACCTACGTGTCGCGCATCCTGACCAAGCTCGACCTGCGGGATCGGGTGCAGGCGGTCGTTTATGCGTATCGGCGCGGGCTCGTCAACTGACCTTATCGAGCGATTACGAGACGTGACCTCTTCGTCACGAGGCGGTAAGAACCTCGGCATGAGAACTCCTGCGCTCGTGTCGACCGTGCTCGCCGTTGGTGCCCTGCTCACGCCCGTTGCCGAAGCCGACCGTCCGGTGTGGTTCACGTCGTGGGCGCAGTCGCAGCAGCACCTCGCGCCCGTGACCTTGCACGACCAGTCGATGCGGATGATCACGCACCTGAGTCAGGGCGGTAGTGCGGTCCGGATCCGGGTGCAGAACACGTTCGGTAAGACGCCCTTGACGATCGACCGCACGACCGTGGCGTTGAGTGCCGGTGGCGCGGCCGTGGACGGGACGCGGGACGTGACGTTCGAGGGGCGCCGGTCGGTGACGATCCCCGCCGGTGGCGAGATGTGGAGCGACCGGACCACTCTCGTGTCGACACCGGGCGCGGACCTCGCGGTGAGCATGCACGTCGCCGGGGACGTCGTGCCCGGACGGCACGAGTCGGCGTTCCGCGACAACTACCTGACGCCGTCGGGCGCGGGGGACAAGACCACCGACAAGGGTGGCGCTTTCACGGAGAAGGTCCAGTCGACGTACGTGGTCAGCGCGGTCGACGTGGTGAATCCTCGGCTGCGCGGGACGGTCGTGCCGTTCGGCAGTTCGGTGGTGGACGGCGTGGGCAGCACGAACTGCGGGCCTGGGTGCACCGAGATCGGGACGAACAAGCGGTGGACCGACGTGCTGGCCCGCCGGATCGTCGCGTCCGGCGGCCCTCAGTTCGCCGTCGCCAACGCCGGGATCAGTGGCACGACCAGCGCGGTGTGTCCGCGCACCCCGGCGCCGTTCGTCGGGCTGGACGCGATGACGCGGCTGGAACGGGACGTGCTCGCGTTGCACGGTGTCACGGACGTCATCTACTACTACGGCACGAACGACCTCGCGAACGGCTGCACGGCCGCTGAGATCGTGGCGAGCTATCGGGCGGTGTTCGAGCGGCTGCGCAAGGACGGGATCGCCGTGCACGTCACGCCGATCACGCCGCGTCCCGGGTACAGCGACCAGAACAACGTCGACCGGCACGCCGTCAACGACTTCGTGAAGCGCGGCGGCGACTGCTCGGACGCCTGCGCGACGGTGCAGGACTTCGACCAGGTGCTGGAGGACCCGATCCGGCCGAACGCCGTCAACCCGCGCTACGACACGGGCGACGGCGTTCACGCGAACATCACCGGACAGCAGGCGATCGCGGACTACATCGCGCTGGAGACCCTCGTTTAACGGCTGCCTTTGACGCTGTAGGCCGTGACACCGGCCGCGAACAGGATCGCGGCCGTCCACGTCGTCACGGCGTCGTCGGGGGAACCGAGCGGCCACGAGACGATCCTGGCCGTGAGGGACTCGCCCGGCCGCATGATCGCCGCCACCGCCCACCACAGCACCGGGGCGGTGGCGGCGAGCCTCGCTCCGGCGAAGGTCGCCGCCAGCCCGGCCAGACCGATCATGCCCGCCGTGTCGCGCACGACGAACGTGGCGCTGGACGGCTCGTATCCCAGTTCCTGTACCAGAAGTACCGCCGCGGTGGCGGCGAGCGTGGCGAGCAGGAGGTGCGCCAGCCGCCAGAACGGCCAGGGCACAGCGGTGGAGGCGTCGAGTTCCGGGTCCTGGCCCGCGAGGCCGACGGTGGCCACCAGCACGGCGGCCAGGCAGGTCAGCGACGCGCTCAGCGGTGTCCACGGCGAGTGCAGCGCGGACCACGCGATCAGCACCACGACGGGGAGGACGACCAGGGCGGACGGGATGTTGCGGGAGCGGGCGTACAGCGTGAGAGGCCTCATCGGCCCGCCTTCAGCACGTCCACCATGCGTTCGGCGTCCTCGCACGCCAGCATCATCCGCCGCACCTCGGTGATCCTGGCCAGCTGTTCGCCGGCGGGCTGGGCGCGGAACCGCTGCCACGTCTGGTCGATCTCGCCACGGAGTTGGCCGTTCGTCCACATGAGAGGCTCGGAGGCGAGCTTCGCGAGGTCGCCGTTGAAGTACCCGGCGGTGATGTAGCGGACGGTTCCTTCGAAGGTGTTGAAGGAGTTTGGTGCGTCGCAGGAGGCGACTCCCGCTCCGGAGAGCAGTTCGAGGCGGATCTCGTCCGCGGACATCGCGAGCGTCCTGGGATAGCCCGTGGTCTTCAGGTAGACGATCTGCTGGCTTCGTTGCGGTGCCGTGAGATGCGCCATCGCGGACGTGTCCTCGTGGACGGCCTTCGGTGCGCCGGGCAGCACGGCGAGCTTGGCCAGCGCCGCCTTGCCCGCCTCGGCGACGGCCGGGAGGCGGTCGGCGTGCACCTGGCCGACGCAGACGTCGTCGTCGCACACCAGCTTGCTCGCGATGGAGTCGGGCACGAGCACGTCGGAGTACTTGGTCGGCATGATCGACAGCGCGAGGGCCAGCGCCAGGCCGGCCGGGACCAGCGCGGCGAGGCGGCCGAGCAGGCCACGCGCCACGAGCAGCAGGAACGCCGTCGCGCCGAGACCGGTGAACCACGCGAGCTGGCCCAGGTCGACCGACGTGGAGGTGGTCACGAGGTCCGAGCTCGGCGGGTTCATGACGGGGGTGAGCAGGGCGAGCGCGGAGATCTCGTCGCCGGGGGAGCGGACTTCGAGCGCCCGGCCCCCTGTCGTCGCAACCATGAACGTTGCCACGAGCGCCACCGGGACGGTCAGCGGGTGCGGCAGCAGCCTGCCGATCGCGAGGCCCAGCAGCGTGCTCGACGCGAGCGCCAGGATCGCGGTCAGGGCGAGCGGGACGAACCCGATCGACACGAACCCGCCGTGGAACACGACCCGTGCGACCAGACCCGCGCACAGCAGGGCCGTCGCCACCGCCACGACGCCCGCGACCGAGCCCGCGAGCGTGCCGAGCCGCTTCCAGGTGGGTTTCGCCGTGGTGGCGAACAGTTCGGTGACGCCCGCCCGGCTGTCGCGCATCCCCTGCAGGGTGGCCAGTCCGACGACGAGCGCCCAGACGTAGGCGATCGGCAGGCGGAGTTCGAGCAGGGCCGACGTGGAGTTGCCCTTCCAGAGCGAGCCCTCCGACGTGATGAGCCACAGCATTCCGCCGCCGGACACCAGGACCAGCAGGCCTGCCCAGAGCGCGGTCGAGCGGCGCAGTTCGATGCGCAGTCCGGTCACCAGGCACCTCCGGCGTTCGCGCTGATCAACGCCGAGTAGCCGCGTTCGATAGGGCTGTCGCCGACGTGCGCGTCCGTGCCGGCGTTCGTGAGGTCGCGCGGAGTTCCCTGGAACACCAGCGATCCCTCGTTCACGAGCACGACGTCCGTGCAGGCCGCCGCGACGTCCTCGACCAGGTGGGTGGAGATCAGCACGCAACTCCGTTGCCCCAGTTCGGCGACGAGTTCGCGGAACCTGAGCCGTTGCGCGGGATCGAGGCCGACCGTGGGTTCGTCGAGCAGCAGGAGTTCCGGGTCGTTCACGATGGCCTGCGCGATGCCGACCCTCCTGACCATGCCGCCGGACAACGACTTCATGCGGTCGTCCGCGCGGTCTGCCAGACCGACGCGGTCGAGTGCGCTGTGGACGGCCTTCGGGATCTCCTTGGCGGGCATCTCCTTCAGCCACGCCAGGTACTCCACGAACTCCCGCACCTTGAACCGCTTGTAGTAGCCGAAGTGCTGGGGCAGATAGCCGAGCTTGCGGCGCACCGCCTTGAAGTCGTTGCTGCCGAGCAGTTGCAGCGTGCCGCTGGTCGGCTGCTGCACGGTGGCGAGCGTGCGGATCAACGTCGTCTTCCCCGCGCCGTTCGGTCCGAGCAGCCCGTGCACGCCCTGACCGAGGCTCAGGCTGAGCCCGTCCACCGCGTTGCGCTTTCCTTTGCGCACCACCAGGGTGTCGGTTTCGATCGCCCGCATCCTGTTCTCCCTCAAGTGTTTTCCGCTTCACCCGGCTAGACGGCGGTGCGGCCCTGCGGGTTCTCCGGATGCTGTGACTTGGGTCACCACGTACCGGGGCGGTGGGGGAGGCCGAGCACGGCGCTGTAGCCGCGTTCGATCGGGCTGTCGCCGGGATGCTGTGCTGCGCCTCGGTTCTTGAGGTCGTCCGGTGTGCCCTGGAAGACGAGTTTCCCCTGGGACAGCAGGACCACGTCGGTGCACGCGGCGGCGACGTCCTCGACCAGGTGCGTGGACACGACCACGCACGCGTCGGTGCCGACTTCGCCGAGCAGCTCGCGGAACCTGAGCCGTTGCGCGGGATCGAGGCCCGCGGTCGGTTCGTCGAGCAGCAGGATCTCCGGGTCGTTGACGATCGCCTGCGCGATGCCGACCCTGCGGATCATGCCGCCTGACAACGTCTTCATCCTGTCGTCGGCCCGGTCCGCGAGCCCGACCCGGTCGATCGCCCTCTGCGTCGCCGCGGGGATGTCGCGCATCTCCTTGAGCCACGCCACGTACGCGACGAACTCCCGGACCGTGAACCGCTTGTAGTGCCCGAACTCCTGCGGCAGGTACCCGACCCGTTTCCGGAGCTCTCGCGATTCCAGGCCACCCAACAGGTTCAGCTCGCCCGCAGTGGGTTTGAGGACGGTCGCGAGCGTGCGGATGAGCGTCGTCTTGCCCGCGCCGTTGGGCCCCAGGAGCCCATGCACGCCACGCCCCATCTTCAGGGTGACGCCGTCGACGGCCATCCTCTTCCCGGCCTTGACCCTGAGGTGCTCGGCCGCGATCTCCCAGGCGTACGTGGTGGGCGCGGTCATCGGGTGGCCTCCAGCCGTGTGAACGTCATCCTGCGCGCCACGATCACCACGACGCTGACCGCCAGCACGGCCGCCCACACCGGAGCGCTCTTCGGGTCGAACGCCGTGGACGTCCTCGTGAACGCGATCGTCGGCGCCACGATCACGACGGCCCACGTCGCGATCAGCGTGATGGCCGCCCGCGTGACACCGATGAGCGTGCCGAGCGCGAGCGTGCCGAGCGTGAACGCCAGACACGGCAGCAACCACCGCGCGAACCCGACACCCGTGACGAGGCCCGCAACGGCCAGGCCGGGGATGAGCACGCCCAGCACCGCCGCCGTCCTGCGGAACACCAGCGGCAACCCGGCCCGAGGCGTGGCGGCAGCCACCTCGTACGCGGGATCCAGCGCCCGGCTCCACGACGCCGCCACCCCCAGCACCGGCAACACCGGTGCGATCAGCAGCACCACCGACACCCGATCACCCACCGCGAACCCGACCCGGTCCAGCACCACGGCCACCGCGGTCACCAGCAAGATCATCGCAAGCCACGGTCCGGCCGCCGGCGAAACCCACCAGTACCGCCGCCTCGATCGGGGCATCTGCGGGGTGCGTTCGAGCTGAGGCACGAGCTCAGCCCACACGGCCTCGGCGATCGGCTCGGGCGCCAGTCTTCCGCGGCAGGGCGCACACGTCTCCAGGTGCGCCTCCACCGCCCACAACTGATCAGCGGCGATGTCGGCATCACCACGCGCATACCGCCGCAACAACGGCTCGGACGGGTGGTTCGTGCTCATGCCAATGCCTCCCTCATCGCGATCCGGGCACGCCGGGCCCGAGTCTTGACGGTCCCCTCCGGCACGCCGAGCAACACCGACGTCTCCCGCACCGACAACCCGTCCAACACCATCGCCTGCAACACCTGCCGCAACTCAGGAGCGAGCCGCCGCAACGCGTCCCCCACCTCGTCCCCGACGACCCCGTCCAACACGGCCTCCTCAGCCCCAGGCGTCGAATGTTCGGGAGCGGCCGTGGCAGGAGGCGAGGCGTGATGGGCCCGCCGCCGGAACGCGTCGATCAACCGCCGCGCCGCGATCGTCCACAACCACCCGACCGCACTTCCGCCGGCAGCGGCCCCGGCAAAGGCGTCAGCCGCCCGCCACACCGCGAGATAGGTCTCCTGCAGCACCTCGGCGACGACCTGGTCGTCCGAACACCGCCTGCGCAACCGCACCGTCAACCACGGCGACGTCCGCCGGTACAGCTCCTCGAACGCACGCCGATCACCCCGTGCGACACGGCGCACGAGCTGCTCCTCGTCGAGGTCGGCCGGCTCACCCCGGATGGCTCTCACACTCCGCAAGACGTCGAGATCGCGATCGAGGTTCTCGCGAGCACGTGACGTGCGCCACCCCAAGCTTCGCTATTGCTTCAGTGCAGACCAAAAGGAATGCTCGGGCCGTGGTCAAGGCCGCAGACAGGTCAGGAACACGCATCAGCCACGACTCACCACCAAGGCGAAGCCGCCGTCTCGCCACCGACCTCGTGCCTTCGCCAGCCCAGCGCCTCGCTAGTCCGAGGCTGTCGGAAGCGCCACCGCCAGCGTCAACTCCAGCACCCGCTGCGCCGACCCCAGGTCCGGGAACAGGTCGCGGAGCTGCTGCATCCGGTACCGCACGGTCTGCGGGTGCACGAACAAAGTCGCCGCCACCTCCTCCCGCCGCCCGTGGTGCAGCAACCAGGCCCGCAACGTCTCCTCCAACTTCCGGGCAGTCGCGACCGGCAGCTCGCGCAACGGTGCGAGCGCGCGCGCCCGCAGGTCGGCGTACGCGTCCGGGTCGGCGCTGAGCACGAGAGATGCGAGGTGTTCCTCGGTGTCGCGGATGTCGGGGGACAAGGAGCGCGCGCGTTCAGCCCGTGCATAAGAAGCGGACGCACGCATCCATGGACGCGCCGGGCCGACCACGGCCGTACGGCCGATGAGCTGGCGCAAGAGATGCGCGCGGTCGGCTTCGGGCACGAGCAGCACGCCGGTGGAGTCGGGCAGGTCGTCGAGCACCAAAGTGCCGGGGTCGAGCAGACGGTAGACGGGCCGCGCCTGGAACGCGGGCAGCAGCACCACGGTCAGGGTCGACGGCGGTTGCCACGCGGCGCGGCCGGCGGCGGCGAGCAGCACCTCGGCGCTGGAGCCGGCCAGGAGGTCGCGGGCGAGTTGTTCGAGGTGGCGTTCGTGGGCGAGGCCTCGGGCGGCCAGTTCGTCGGCGTGGCCGGCGGCGCTGGCGGCGGAGAGTTCGTCGATGTAGGCGAACGTCAGCTCGGCGAACTTCGCCACCTCGGCGGCGGGCAGGCCTGCGGGAACGGCTCCGGCGGCCAGGCCTCGCCAGGCCACGCGAGCGCCCACGCGGTAGGCGCTCAGCAAGGCGTCCATCGAGCGGCCGTCGCGGACTTCGCCTCGGCCGAGCTCATAGGCGGCATCCGATGCGTCGCCGCCTCCGCCTGTGCCGCCGGCCAAGTCCAAGTAGTGTCCGAGCGCCGTGCGAACGGCACGGCGGATGGTGCCACCCATGCGTCCGGAAAGTGCGTTGGCGTAGCTCGGCACCTCGGCGATGATGGCGCGGACCACCTCGTCGGCTGTCGTCTTCAGCACCGCTCGGAGCGCGGTCACTGTTTTCTCATCGAGGGCGAGTTCGGTGGCTCGCCGCATTGCGTGCGTCACGATTTGTTCCCTGCGAACAATCCGGCCCGGCAGATTCACGTCCTACGGACAGGACTTTACGCCCTGGGGCGCATCAAGCTGGAGTCATGACGAGTGCCGCCCTCCGCAGCAGGGCGTGGAAACTGCTTGAGCTGGTCACGACGCCACTGCTGCCGTCCGACTACCTCGACCTGGTCAGCCCCCTCCGAGCGGGCGCTGACCTGCGCGGTCGCATCGAAGCGGTGCACCGCGAGACAGCCGACGCCGCGACCATCGTGATCCGGCCCGGCAAGGGCTGGCGCGGTCACGTGGCCGGCCAGTACATCCGCATCGGGATCGACGTCGACGGCGTGCGCCTGTGGCGTGCGTACTCGGTGACGTCGCCGACGAGCCGCGCCGACGGCCGCATCACCATCACGGTGAAGGCCATCCCCGACGGCAAGGTCAGCAACCACCTGGTCCGCAACGCCAAGCCCGGCACGATCATCCAGCTCGACCAGGCCACCGGCGAGTTCGTGCTGCCCGCGGCCAAGCCCGCGAAGGTGCTCTACCTGACCGCCGGCAGCGGCATCACGCCCGCGATGGGCATGCTGCGCGACGCGAAGCTCACCGACGTCGTGATGGTGCACTCCGCGCCGCGCAAGGAAGACGTGATCTTCCGCAACGACCTGCACGACCTGGTCGCGGACAAGTCGCTGACGCTGGTCGAGCTGCACACCGACACCGACGGCATGCTCGACGTCGCCGAACTGCACAGGCTGGTCCCGGACTGGGCCGAGCGCGAGACGTGGGCCTGCGGCCCAACCGGCCTGCTCGACGCCGCCGAGGCACACTGGACCGAGCACGGCATCGCGGACAAGCTCCACACCGAACGCTTCCGCCCGACCGTCGTCGTGGCGGGCGAGGGCGGCGAGGTCACGTTCGGCAAGACCGGCAAGACGGTCGACGCGGACGGCGCCACGCCGTTGCTGAACGTCGGCGAGGAAGCGGGCGTGCTGATGCCGTCCGGCTGCCGCATGGGCATCTGCTTCGGCTGCGTGACGCCGCTGAAGTCCGGCGCGGTGCGAGACCTGCGCACCGGCGAGATCACCCAGGCCGAGGACAGCCCCACCGCCCACGTGCTCGTCCAGACCTGCGTGTCCGCCGCGGCGGGCCCTTGCGAACTCGAACGCTGACCCACCACACACTTCCTCCCCCGCGAAGTGGCCCTCCCCAGCCACTGTCCCCGGAAAGCGAGTTTCATGACCGCCATCGACCCCACCGCGCACCTCACCGCAGAGCAGATCGAGGAACTCGGCCGCGAGCTCGACGCGATCCGCGACGAGATCATCGCGAGCCGTGGTGAGAAGGACGCCGCCTACATCCGCAAGGTCATCTCCGCCCAGCGCAAGCTGGAGCTGACGAGCCGGGGCATCCTGCTGTTCTCGTTCTTCCCGCCGGCGTGGATCATCGGCACGGCCGGTCTGTCCGTCGCGAAGATCATGGACAACATGGAGATCGGGCACAACATCCTGCACGGCCAGTGGGACTGGATGCGCGACCCGAAGATCCACTCGACCACCTGGGAGTGGGACCACGTCTCGCCCGCCGACCAGTGGAAGCACTCGCACAACGAGCTCCACCACACGTACACGAACGTGATCGGCAAGGACAACGACCTCGGCTACGGCATCATGCGCGTGGACGAGGACCAGAAGTGGCACCCGATCCACCTCGGCCAGCCCGTCTGGAACTTCATCAACGCCTGCTTCTTCGAGTACGGCATCGCCGCCTACGACCTCGAACTGGGCAAGAACCTCCACAAGCGCCGCCGCAACAACCCGGAGTTCCGCGCCCGCGCTCGCGCAGTGGGCCGCAAGATCCGCAAGCAGGTTCTCAAGGACTACGTGATCCACCCGCTCCTCTCGGGCCCGTCGTTCCTCACGACCCTCGCGGCGACCTTCACCGCGAACCTGATCCGCAACCTCTGGTCCCACTCGGTCATCATGTGCGGCCACTTCCCGGAGGGCGTCCAGGTCTTCGAGCGCCGCTCGATCAAGGGCGAGACGCGCGGCCAGTGGTACCTGCGCCAGATGATGGGCTCGGCGAACATCAGCGGCAGCAAGGCCATGCACTTCATGACCGGCAACCTGTCGCACCAGATCGAGCACCACCTGTTCCCGGACCTGCCGAGCAACCGCTACGCCGAGGTCGCCGTCAAGGTCCGCGCGCTCTTCGAGAAGTACGAGCTGGAGTACGTCACCGGCCCGCTGCCGAAGCAGGTGTTCTCGGCGTGGCGCAAGGTGTTCCGCCTGTCGCTGCCGAACAAGAAGCCGAAGGTCAAGACCCCGGACAGCAAGAAGGAACTGGTCGCGGCCTGACCACGACAGGTCCGACAGCAAGCTGACGCAGGGGTCCCAGCGATGGGGCCCCTGCGTCGTTCCACGCAACCGCAGTCGCGAACGCAACCCAACCACCGCCTTAGCCAGGCGCGCGCAAGCACGCAACCGCACTCGCGAACGCAAGGTGACCGCCGTCTAGGCCCGGCGCGCGTTCGCAACCGGCGGCCACCAACGCACGCCAACCACCTACGAATCCTGGCGTGGCGAAGCGAAGCGAGCCCGAACGGGCTGCTACCAGGTTGGGAAGCGGTAAACCCCGCTCATGGCGATTGGGGCTTGACCTTGAGGGGCTGGATGCCAACATTTCAGACCGGCCGGGGCGCTTTCAACCCCGGCTTTTGAGGCCGATCAGCATCCAGCTAGAGGCTCAAGGTCAAGCCCCAATCGCAACCCCGCTCATTCGTCACGACCCGCGCGCCCACCCTCGCAACCGCAGCCCAACCAACAGAACGCAACCAACCCCGCTGGAACCGGAACACAACCGCAAAGCCGACCCGCACCAAAATAGATCTTTCGGCCGTACCGCCACCCACCCAAAACCCGGTGAGATCCGAAGTGAGGGCCCCAACCCCCTGCAGCTGAACAGGGCCCTCCAACGGAGGAACCATGCGAAAGGCCTACCTGGTCGCGGCCACCCTGCTAACGGCAGCGACCGTCTACACCCCTGTCCACACCGCCCAAGCCGCACCAGCCGCCATCACCGAAACGGTCTACGTAGAATCCACAATCGACAGTGACGCCGACGGCAAACTGGACCGCATCGCCGCAGACGTGATGCGCCCGGACACCGCCGAACGAGTCCCGATCGTCATGGAGGCCAGCCCCTACTACGGCCTGGGCGCGGCGGCCGCCACCTCCACGAACGTCCCGAGAGGCTTCGGCCGCTGGTACGACGAGTACTTCGTCCCGCGCGGCTACGCCGTCGTCGAAATGGAGATGCAAGGCACCTCCCGCTCCACCGGCTGCCCCACCACCGGCGGCCCGGAGGACACCGCGAGCGTCAGGGCCGTGGTCGACTGGCTGAACGGCAGGGCCAAGGCGTTCTACGCCAACGGCAGCGAGGCCAAGGCCACCTGGAGCACCGGCAACGTCGGCATGCTCGGCGTCTCCTACAACGGAACGCTCCCGAACGCCGCCGCGGCAGCCAACATCCCCGGCGTCAAGACGATCGTCCCGATCGCCGCGATCTCCAGCTGGTACGAGTACGCCCGGGACCAGGGGATCGGCTACAAGGGCTGGGAGTCGAACTACCCGACGTTCCTCGCCAACTACGTGGTCAGCTCAGCCCAAAAGGCCAAGTGCAAGCCGGTCTTCGACAGGCTGACGGCCCAGGACGGCGACGAGTCGTGGGACTACACGCAGTTCTGGAAGGCGCGTGACTACCGGCCGGGCGCGCAGAATACGACCGCCTCGGTGTTCGTGGTGCACGGGCAGGCGGACTGGAACGTCAAGCCGTCCCAGTTCGGTCGCTGGTGGAAGGAACTCCAGGACCGCAACGTGCCGCGCAAGATCTGGCTGCACCGCGGCGGTCACCTCGACCCGATCTCGTTCCGGCAGGCCGAGTGGCAGCGCGTCATGGGGCTGTGGATGGATCACTGGCTCAAGGGCGCGAACAACGGGATCATGAGCGAGCCCATGGCCGACGTGCAGAAGCCCGACGGCAGCTGGGAGCAGGCGGCGAGCTGGCCGCGGCCGAACACGCAGGACACCACGTTGTACTTCGGTCCGGCGGCGAACGGCATGTCCGGCTCCCTCACGACGTCCCCGGTCACCAGCGGCACGCAACGCCTGGGGGACAACGCGAACCTCAGCGAGTCGCTCATGATGGCCAACCCGGAGAACGCCGACTCGCGCCGACTCGCCTACGTGACGGCACCTCTCACCAAGGACGCGCGGCTGTCAGGCGAGGTCCGGGTAACCGCGCGGATCGCCTCGAACCGGGCGTCGACGCCGCTCACGGCGTTGCTGGTGGACTACGGTCCGACCAGCCAGGCGGTGCTGAGCGAACGCAGCCCGCTGCAACTCTCCACCGAGACGTGCGCCAAGAACGACCTGCGGGACCGCACCGGCTGCGCCAAGCCGCCGGAGGTCTCGATCCAGGCGGTGTCAGCGACGATGCTGACGAAGGGGGCCATCGACGCCAAGAACAGGTCGTCGCTGGAGACCGCGACTCCGTTGCCCACCAACGGAACCACCGTGGACGTCACCTGGAAGCTGCACGCGCGGGACGCGATGATCCCGGCCGGGCACCGGATCGGCATCGTGCTCGTCACCAACCACAGCGGGTACATCGCGACCGACACCGGGGCGAGCGGCATCGCGCTGAACGTGTCGCTGGGTGTCAGCAAGGTGGTGCTGCCGATCGTCGGCGGCGCGATCTGATCAACTGAGGGCGCTGTGCACCGGAAACGCCGGTGCACAGGGCCCGCTACAACTAGCCTGCCGAATTGCTCCTCGCCGCCATTCTCAGTCCGACCCAGGTGTGTGTGGCACCTCGATCCGCGCCTACGTGTTCTGCATCATCGCGGACGTCCTCGTCGCGGCCTGGCTGACCGAACGCCAGTACGTGCAGTGCGGCGGAAACACGGGGTCATCAACCAGATCGCGACCTGGGGTGTGCCGTTCGGCATCGTTGGCGCGGCTGCAGCACGTTGCCACGTCCTGGCACCCCTGCTTCGGCCCGGACGGCGACCCGCTCAGGGCCCCGTACATCTGGGAAGGCGGCATGGGCGTGTGGGGCGCGATCGCTCAAGGGATCGGCCGGCTCGGCAACTGGTTCGACAACGAGGTCTACGGCGGTCCGACGGACCTGCCGTGGGCGCTCACCATCCACGAGTGGGACCAGGACGCCGGCAAGGCGTGATCGGCGCCGACGGGCTACCGGTCGTGCTCGGCACGTTCCACCCGGCGTTCCTCTACGAACTGCTGTGGACCTTCGGTGTCGCGGCCGTCGTGATCTGGGCCGACCGGAGGTTCCGGCTCGGCCACGGCCGGGCGTTCGGGGTGTACGTGGCGCTCTACACGCTGGGCAGGCTGTGGATCGAGGCACTGCGGATCGACGACGCCAACACGATTCTGGGGCTGCGCCTCAACATCTGGACGTCATTGATCGTGGGGCTGGGCGCCGCCGCACTGACGCTGTGGTCGGCACGGCGGCACCCAGGTCGGGAGGACCTCAGCTCAGCTTCGGAGCCGAGTTGTACGCCTCGACCAGCAGGCGGGGACGGGTGACGTCGCGCTGCGGGTCGATCGTGACGGTCCGGGTTTCCCCTGGCAGCAACCAGAAGTAGTTGTCGCTGTACAGGGTCGGCAGCACGCGGTCGGTGCCGTTGCGCTCGCGCAGCGACAGCCGGACCATCGACGCCACCGTCTTGCCGGTGTTGCGCACCACCGCGGTGTAGCCGTCCTTCGTCGAGCTCAACGTCGTGGTCAGCGTCGTGTACGCCACCTGGTTGAGCGCGTGCATCGACTCCGGCGTGCGGTACCGCCAGTAGGTGTTCTCGGAGATCTGCTTGCCCTGAGCGTCCGCGAGAGTCAACCGCAGCAGGTGGAACGCGGGCAACGAGTCCGCGAACGGCACGGTGAACAGGGTGGTCGCCGTGGTCGCGTTCACGTCGAGCTTCTGCTCCTGGGCCTGCCCGAGAGCCTTGCCGTCCAGGCCGAACAGCTGCGCTCGCACCGTCACGCCCACAAGATGCGACGCGGTGTGGTTGACGGCGGTGACCTGCCACGTGGTCAGGTTCGCCTGCACGTGCCGCTGCTCGCATCCCTTGCGGGAACCGTAGAAGCTGCCGTTGACGTCCATGTCGTAGTCGTAGGTCTGCCAGACCGTCGAGTGCCACGCCGGGTGCGACATCCACAGCAGCACGCCGGTCGCGTCGTTCCACAGCCGGGCGTTCCACGCCTCGAAGATCGCGCGCATGTTCTCGTAGTTGACGAACTGCGCCTTGCGGCAGAACTCCTCCAGGCTGCTCGACGGCGCTAGGCGGGCGTCGATGGCGGCCTGGTAGCCCTTGGGCTGCTGGTTGCTGTTCTCCGACCAGTCGTGCATGTACCAGGCGTCGCCGATCGGCCAGCCCGGGTTGCCCTGGCCTACGAGGTTGCGCATGCTCTCGACCGTGGAGACGGTCGGCAGGCCGATCTCGCTCCAGAACCCGAACTTGCCGCCGGTGGCCTCGCCGGTGCCGTACGTGCGCGGGTCGACCCAGCGGTACGTGCCGTCGCCGGTGATCACGCCGCTGGCCGAGTTCGGCTGGTACATCAGGTCGGTGTTGGTGTGGACGATCTCCCGCAGGACCTTGTCCACGGCGGAGGGCGGGCTGCCCTCGTTGCAGCCGAACCACACCACGCAGCAGGCGTGCGAACGGTACCGCAGCACGGTGTCCTTTGCCTGCGCGAAGAACTGCTCGTGGTTGGCCGGATCGGCGGACCAGCCGAGCCAGAACTCGTTCCACAGCAGGATTCCGTACTTGTCGCACGCGTCGAAGAGCTCGTCGCGGTAGGACGAGCCGACCCAGTTGCGGATGACGGTGAAGTTCATGTCCTTGTGCAGCGCCACGGCCGCGTCCGCGCGGGAGGCGGGCATGCGGCGCAGCAGTTCGTCCCAGCCCCAGCTGCCGCCGCGGGCGAAGATCTTCACGCCGTTGACCAGGATGATCAGCGGCTTGGGGGAGTTGTCCTTCTCCGCGACGTCGGTCCAGGTGTCGCCGTCCTGCGACACCTGGATCTTGTAGGTGGCCGCGTACGCCGTCTCCCAGCGCACCACCACGCGGTCGAACGAGGTCACCGCGCCGAGGTCGACCTGCACCCACTCGTTGTCGTTGTAGTTCGACGTCCAGCGCGACTTCGGGTCGCCGTCGGTCACGGCCCCCGGTGAGGTCCAGTCGGAGGCGGACGACGCGGTGGCCGTCTTGCCGCGCGCCAGGTCGGTGTCCGGGGTCTTGCTGTCCGACACGGACATCGTGAAGATCGAGAAGCCCCAGCTCGTGGCCCGCCGCCCGCCCTGCATCCGCACGTACCGCGCCTGCTGGTACGGGAACTCGACGAGCTGGTCGGCCGCGCCGTCGACGATCGTGATCGGCAGGTCGTACTGGTAGGTGACCTGGCGGATGCCGAACTTGCGCTTCTTGCGGTCGCTGACGGCGTTGCCGATCGACGCGGTGAGCGTCAGATCGTGCAGCGTCGGGTCGCCGTAGCCGTTGGGCCACCACAGCTTCGGGTTCTTGATCCGCAGCTGGGAGTGCGTCTTCGGCGAGAACACGACGTCCTGCGTGGAGTTCGCCGCGACGCTGACGGGGCTGCTCACCTTGACGCCGTCGAACTCGGCCGTGACGGTGACGTTCTTCGCGGACGCCTCGACGTTGCGGACCGGCACGGTGAACGTGACCTCGGCCGTCGTCTTGTCCGGCAGCACGGTGTCGATGCGCGGGTCGCCGACGACCACGGCACCGGTCGAGCGCAGCCGCACGTGGTTCCAGATGCCCGACGCGCGGTCGCGAACGGCGGGCATCCAGTCCCAGCCCGACACGGCGAGGTAGGTGGGGGAGTTCTTGAACATCGTGCTGTTCGCGCCGACCCACGCCTCACCGCGCGGCCCCTTGTCGCCAGGGCTGCCGGGGAACGGCATCGGCGTGATCTTCACGGCGATGTTCTGCTCACCGGAGCGGCGCAACGTCGGCGTCACGTCCAGCGCGGCCCGGCCGAACGGGTTGCTGACCGCGCCGATCTTGGCTCCGTTGAGCCAGATCTCGGCCTCGTGGTTGATGCCGTCGAACTCGAGCCACACGTGCCGGCCCGCACCGGTGTCGAGGCCGCGCGGCAGCCCGAACGACCGCCGGTACCACCAGGTGTGCCGGGAGAGGGCCTCGGGGATCTTGAGGTTGTTCATGCCGTACACCGGGTCCGGCAGGTGGCCCTGCTCGACCAGCGACGCCAGCACCGTGCCGGGCACGGTCGCCGGCACCCAGCCGCGCGTGTCGACGTCGGGAGCCGAGAGCGCCGCGCCGTCCTTGCCGGGTGCGAAGTCCTGCATCGTCAGCACCCAGCCGGACTCGAGCGGCACCGACCCGTCCGCCGCCACCGTCAACGCGGGCTTCGGGTGGTCCTTGACGGGCCAGTTGGTCCAGCCCTTGACCGCGGGCCGGTTGTCGCGGCTCGTGCCGTAGACCTGCAAGCCGTTGAGCCCCAACGGGTTCGTCGTCGATCTGCGGGTCGCCGAGAACCGCACCCAGCGTGCCTTCACGTTCGGCGTGAACGGGATCGTGATCGCTCCGCCCGTACCGGACTCCGTGTGGTGCACCGTCCGCCACACCCGGCCGTCGTCGGAGACGTCGAGGTCGAACGCCACCGCGTAGCTGGACAGGATCTCGGTGCCGATGGTGTCGGCGCGCGAGCCGTTGGCGTCGAACGGGCCGTCACCGGGCTTGGCCTCGAACGTCAGCACGATCGAGCCGATCTCGCACCGGCCCTGCAGGTCCACGATCATCCACTGGCCGTCGCCCTGCCCGGCCCGCCACCCCGACCCCTGCACGCCGACCTGCGCGAGCCCGTCCACCGCGAACTCGGCGGGCGTCGCCGCGTAGTCCGTCGAGGACACCGACACGGGCCGGAACAGCGCGAGGTCGATCGTCTTCGGTTGCGCCGCGGCCTGCTGGGGCGCGGCCGACGTGGTCCCCGGCAGCAGGGTGCTCAACCCGAACCCGGCGAGCAGCCCGCCACCCATGGTCAACGCCTGCCGCCGCGACACACCGCTGCCGAAGTCCTCCGCCATGCCGTGCTCCGATCCCTGTCCTGACAACGTTGCCAGGAAGCTTCAGGCTCGTAACACGAATGGTCAACAAGACAAACGAGACAGGAATGAGCGGGGACGACATCGATGTCATCGAGCTGGATCGGTGCTGGGGTGTTGTGCTGGGAGAACGGTACAGCGCTTGGCCGGTACCGGTCCCGGCTCGGGAAAAGACCGGTACAAGAGGTGGACCGGTTTCCAATGGATCCTTGGGTCCACTTCGGTGACCGGACGGGTGCAGGCTCGGCACGGACGTCACGCGCCAGGCGTCACCAGGCCCGTCTCGTAGGCGAGGACGACGGCCTGCGCGCGGTCCCGCAGCCCGAGCTTCGCGAAGATGCGGGCGACGTGCGTCTTCACCGTCGCCTCGCTCAACGTCAGCAGCCCGGCGATCTCGGTGTTGGACCGGCCGCCGCCGACCAGGGTGAGCACCTCGCGCTCGCGCGGCGTCAACGCCGTCAGGTCCCCGTGCACCGCAGGCGCCGCGCCGGACGCGAACCGCTCCACGAGGCGGCGGGTGATCGACGGCGCGAGCAGGGCGTCGCCCGTCTCGATCAGGCGCACGGCCGCCACCAGGTGCTCCGGTGTGACGTCCTTCAGCAGGAAGCCGCTGGCTCCCGCGGCGAGGGCGTCGTAGACGTAGCGGTCCAGGTCGAACGTCGTCAGCATCAGCACCCGGCAGGCGGCCGACGAGCCGACGATCCGCCTCGTCGCCTCCAGGCCGTCCATGGTCGGCATGCGGATGTCCATCAGCACTACGTCGGGCCGCACGTCCCGGACGACCGAGACCGCCTCGGCGCCGTCCGCCGCCTCGCCGACCACGTCGATGCCGCCCGACTTCAGGATCATCCGGAAGCCGACGCGCACGAACGCCTGGTCGTCCGCGATCACCACGCGCGGGGCGGTCACGGACGCTCGATCGGGATCTTGGCGCGGACCCGGAACCCGCCTCCGAGGCGGCGGCGCGCGTCCAGGTCGCCGCCGAGGACCGCGACGCGTTCGCGCAGGCCCAGCAGGCCGCGGCCGTGGCCGTCCTCAGTGGACACCGGGGTGCCGGACAGTGCGCTGGGGCCCGAGTTCAGGACCTCGATGCGCAGTGCGTGGTCGGCGTAGCGGACGGTCACCTCGGCCTGGCGGCCGTCGCCGTGCTTCAGCGCGTTGGTCAACGCCTCCTGCACGATCCGGTACGCCGTCAGGTCGACGCCCGACGGCAACGGGCGCGGCTCGCCCGACACCCGGACCTCCACCGGCAGCCCGGCGAAGCACATCCTGTCCACCAGAGACCCCAGTCTGCTCAGACCTGGTTGCGGCGCCAGGAGATCGTCGCTGTCACCGGACGGCGCGAGCAGGCCCAGCATGTGCCGCAGCTCGGTCATCGTGTCGCGGCCCGCGCTCTCGACGGCCAGCAACGCGTCGGTCGCCTCGTCGCCGGACGACAGCACCCGGCGTGCGGCACCGGCCTGCACCACCATCACGCTCACGTTGTGGCTCACGATGTCGTGCAGCTCGCGCGCGATCCGGGCACGTTCGGCGTCGACGGCGGCACGGGCGGCCGACTCGCGTTCGCGTTCCAGCAGCCAGCCGCGTTCCTCCATCGCGCGGGTGTACGCGCGTCGTGCCACCACCAGCCGGGCCGCCAGGAATCCGGCGACGAGGCAGGCGACGACGGCCACCACCAGCTCCCACACCCCGTCACTGTGTCAGAGCGCGCACGGCCCGCGCATCACTCCCCGGATGCAGGCCCTACATCCCCGGGATGACCCCGATCGGTGACTTACCTCCGCAGGCTGACGCGTCTGCCCGCGCGACTGAGAAGTATTGCCGCCATGCAGAACGCAGACGCCGTCGTCGCACTGACGAACGTGCGCAAGGAGTACAGCGACTCGACCGCGCTCGACGGGGTGTCGCTCACCGTCCACGCCGGCGAGGCCGTCGCGGTGATGGGGCCGTCGGGCAGCGGCAAGTCCACGCTGCTCAACATGATCGCGGGCCTCGACCGCCCCACGTCCGGCGAGGTCGTCGTGCACGGCACCGACCTGGGGAGGTTGAGTGAGACCGGCCTGGCGTTGTTCCGCCGCCGGGGCATTGGCATGATTTTTCAGTTCTTCAATCTGCTGGACGACCTGTCGGCGCTCGACAACGTCGCGCTGGCCGCCCAGCTGACCGGCACGAAACCGAGCCAGGCCCGCGCCCGCGCGCTGGAGTTGTTCGGGGAACTGGGCATCGCGAACCGCAAGAACGTCTACCCGGCCCAGCTCAGCGGCGGGGAACGACAGCGCGTCGCGGTGGCGCGGGCGTTGATGAACCGCCCCGCCCTGCTGCTCGCCGACGAACCGACCGGCGCGCTCGACAGCAGGTCCGGCGAGCAGGTCGTGGACCTGCTGCTCGACCTCAACCAGATCGGCCAGACCCTGCTGCTCGTCACCCACGACGAGCGTCTCGCCAGCCGCTGCGCCACCCGGTTGATCGAGGTCGTGGACGGCCGGATCGCCCGCGAGAACAGCGTGGCCCGGGCGTGAACGCGGTCTGGGCCGCGGCGTGGGCGGCCGTGCGACGCAGGAAGCTCCAGACCGTCGTGATCGGCGTCGTGGTGTGCGCGGCCAGTGCGACGCTCGTGATGGCGCTCGGCCTGCTGGCCGCGGCGGCCGCGCCGTTCGACCGGGCGTTCGCCGACCGGCAGGGCGCGCACCTGGCCGCCGAGTACGACCTGACGGCGCGAGATCTCACGCGAGGGGTGTCCGCCGGGCCGTTCCGCCAGGCCACTGTGGACACTTCGGCCGCGGACGTCTTCCTGGGTAGCCTCACCGTCGTCGGACGGGCCGATCCCGCCGGCCCGGTCGATCGCCTCGCGGTCTGGAAGGGTTCCTGGGCCACGAAACCCGGCGAGATCGTGCTGAACCGCGCGCCTGGTTCGGAGGGCCGGATCGACGTAGGGTTCCGGCTGACCCCGCCGGGAGGTCCGGCGCTCGCCGTCGTCGGGTTCGCCCACTCGGTGACCGGGTCGGCGGACGCCTGGGTCACGCCCGAGCAGGTCGAGGCGCTGCAGCCGACCGCGCAGCAGGTGCTCTACCGGTTCGACCACGCCGACACGGCCGCCGGGGTCGCCGCCTTCGCCGCGTCGCTGCCGCAGGACGGGCTGCTCGGCACGCTCTCGCACCTCACCGTCAAGGACAAGGCGACCTCCGAACTCGGCGTGTTCATCCCGTTCCTGCTGATCTTCGGCGTGCTCGGCCTGATCGTCGCGGTGCTGATCGTCGCGAACGTCGTGAGCGGCGCGGTCGTCGCCGGGCTGCGGCACATCGGGATGCTCAAGGCGATCGGGTTCACCCCGGACCAGGTCATGGCCGTGTACCTGGTGATGATCTCCATCCCGGCCGTCGCGGGGTGCCTCGTCGGCACGCTCGCCGGCAACCTCTTCGCCAAGCCGATCGTGCAGGACGCCGTCGAGGGCTTCGGCGTCGACGAGCTGAGCTTCCCGCTGTGGGTGAACCTCGTGGCGGCACTGGGCATGCCGCTGCTGGTGGTGCTGGCCGCCCTGGTCCCGGCACTGCGGGCACGGGCGCTCCCGGCCGCGCGGGCGATCAGCGCGGGCACCACCGCGCACACCGGCCGGGCGTTGCGGATCCAGCGCTGGCTCAGTGGAACGCGATTGCCCCGCTCGGTCAGCCTCGGCCTCGGCATGCCGTTCGTCCGCGTCGGCCGCAGCGCGCTGACGCTCGCCTCGGTCGTGCTGGGCGTCCTGGTCGTGACGCTCGCGACCGGCCTGACCACGTCGGTCACCGCCTACAACGACGCGGTCCGCCCCGGCTACACCTACCCCGGCCGGTTCGAGCTGATGGCCGGACCGCCGCCGGGCGCCCCGGACGTGGGCATCCCGGGACAGCAACGACCCGCCGCGCGGCTGAGCGATGCCGAGGACGAGGCGGCGCTGCGCGCGGCGCCGGGCACCGAGGCCGTCCTCGCCACGACCCGGATCGACGCCGAGGTCGCGGGCGGCACCCAGGAGACGACGATCCACTTCCAGCGCGGCGACACCTCGTTGCGGCCTCGGGTGCTCAGCGGGCACTGGCCGGATCAGTCGGGTCAGGTCGCGGTGCCGTCGAGGTTCCTCAACCAGCGCGGGTTCGCGCTGAACGACACGATCACCGTGCAGTACCGGGGAAACCGGACGCAGCTCACCATCGTCGGAGTCGTGCTGACCAACAACGCCGACCAGATCTTCGCCGACTGGTCCACAGTGGACGTTCTCGCGCCGGGTGCCCGCGCCAGTTCCTACCTCGTGCAGACCTCGGCCGACCGCGAGGCGTTCACCGCTGCGGTCAGTGCGGCCGATCCCGGGCTGCGCGTGCTGCCGCCCCGCGACGGCACGTCGTCGACCGCCGTGATCATCATCAGCGCCTCGGTCGTGCTGACGCTGGTGCTGGGCGCGGTGGCGGCGCTGGGGGTCTTCAACACCGTGGTGCTCAACGCCCGCGAACGCCGCCGCGACCTCGGCATGCTCAAGTCGATCGGCATGACCCCGCGCCAGGTCACCGTGCTGCTGGTGACGTCCATGGGCGGGCTGGGGGTGCTCGGCGGACTGGTCGGCGTGCCCGCCGGGATCGCCGCGCACCAGTTCGTCGTGCCGTTGATGGCCGCGGCGGGGCAGTCCGACGCCATCGACATCCTCATGAACGTCTACCACTCGCCGTCACTCGCGCTGCTCGCCTGCACGGGCGTGCTGATCGCCGTGCTGGGCGCCGTCGTGCCGGCCAGGGGAGCGGCACGCCAATCGATCGCCACCGTTCTGCACAACGAATGAGGGGGAAGGTCTTCATGCGCCGATTAGTGGCGTCTTTGCTGGTGTTGACCGTGTTGGTGAGTTCGAGTCCAGCCGTTGCGGACAGCGGCGGCACGGTGATCCGGCGGACCTCGTACGGCATCCCGCACGTGCTCGCCGGTGACTACCGGGGGGCGGGGGAGGGGCTCGGGTACGCGTTCGCCCAGGACAACGTCTGCGTGATGGCGGAGATCGTCGTGACGCTCGCGGCCCAGCGGTCGCGGTGGTTCGGGCCGGAGAACGCGGCGAGCGACCTCTACTACCAGCGGCTCAACCAGTCCAAAGTGGTCGAACGCGCGCTCGCGTCCGGTCCGTCGAAGCAGGCGCGCGATCTCGTGCGCGGGTACGCCGCCGGGTACAACCGTTACCTGACAAGGCATCGCGTGCCGGAGACGTGTGCCGCGTACGCACGGCCGATCACCGAGATCGAGGTGTGGCGGCGGGTGCACCAGGTCGCCGGACTGACCGGCAGCGAGGGCTTCCAGGAGCAACTCGTGTCCGCCCAGCCACCGGGAGCTTCGGTCGTGGCACCCGCGCGTGTGGAGAAGGAACGCCCTGGCAGCAACGGAATCGCGCTAGGCCGGGACGCGACCACGTCCGGGTCCGGCATGGTGCTCGGCAACCCGCACTTCGACTGGGCCGACACGTTCCGCTTCTACCAGCACCACCTCACGATCCCCGGCGAGCTGAACGTCAGCGGCGCGGGCCTGTACGGCGTGCCGGTCGTCAACATCGGCCACAACGACAGCCTCGGCTGGACCCACACGGCGTCCGAGGCGCACACGATCACGCTCTCGAAGCTCACCCTCGTCCCCGGCGACCCGACCAGCTACCTCGTCGACGGCAAGGCTCAGCGGATGATCGCCGAGCAGGTCACCGCCGGCGGCGTCACGCGCACCCTGTACCGCACCCCGGACGGGCCGGTGGTCGAGGACGACCGGGCGTTGCAGTGGACCGAGAGCAGCGCGTTCGTGCTGCGCGACGCCAACCTCGGCAACCTCCAGGTCGTCGACCAGTGGCTCGCCATCGCCCGTGCCCGCAGCGTCCCCGACCTGCAGAAGGCGTTGGTTCGGCACCAGGCGTTGCCTTGGGTCAACACGCTCGCCTCTGATGCCTCTGGCACCGCCTACTTCGGTGACGTCCAGGTCGTGCCGCACGTCACCGACGAGCAGCGCGCCCGGTGCAGCGCCCCGGCGCAGATCGGCCTGGTCGTGCTGGACGGCAGCCGTTCCGAGTGCGGCTGGGGCACCGATGCCGACGCCGTGACGCCGGGGAGGTTCGGGCCTGGCCGCCTGCCGTCGCTGGTCCGCCGCGACCACGTCAGCAACATGAACGACAGTCCGTGGCTGGCCAATCCGGCCGCGCCGTTGACCGGCTACCCGTCGATCGTCGGCGACGTCGGGACCGAACGGTCCGCGCGCACCCGGCTGGGGCTGGACATGATCGGTACCAACCGATTCTCGTTGTCCTCGCTGGAATCCTCTATGTTCGGCAACCGGAATCTGACCGCTGAGCAGGGACTGGCCGCTGTCGTCGCGATGTGCCAGGCCAATCCTCGCTTGCCCGCTGTCGACGGTCAGCTCGTCGACGTGTCTGCGGCGTGCACGGCGTTGGCTTCCTGGCCCGGCACGGGAGATACCGGGGAGACCAGCCGTGGTGCGTACTTCTGGCGTTCTTTCCTGGTTCTTTCGGGCAGGCCCGGCAACCAGGTGTGGCAGGTGCCGTTCGACCCTGCCGACCCCGTGCACACGCCGCGCGGCATCAACACGGCCGATCCGGGGGTGCAGCGGGCGTTCGCGCAGACGGTCAAGCTGTTCGCGGAGGCCGGGGTCGCGGTGGACGTGCCGCTCGACGCCGTCCAGCAGTACGAGGGTGTCCCGATCCACGGCTGCCGTGGGCCCGAGGGGTGCTTCAACGTCATCTCGGTGCCCGGGCCGCCGCGGCCGGGGATGGCTGTCGGGATTCCGCATGGCACGAGCTTCGTGATGGCCGTGGAGCTGACGAGGTCCGGGCCGCGGATGAGTTCGTTGCTGGTCTACGGGCAGTCCGCTGACCCGGCCTCGCCGCACCACACCGACCAGGCGCGGCTGTACGCGCGCAAGCAGTGGGTGAAGGGCGAGTTCACCGAACGCGAGATCGCCCGCAACCCGGACCTGGTGGTCACCCGCCTTCGGTGAACGTGCCGTGCCGACCGGCGCCGTCCGCGAACCTGGCGGCGCCGGCCGCACCTTCCAGCGCCACGATCGGCACCCCCGCCGCGCCTTCGGCTCTGAGCGCGTCCGCCAGCGGCAGGTCCAGCGCGCCGTAGGTCGACGCACGGTCTGCCAGCACGCACTCGAACGGGAACCCGGCGATCTGCTCGGCCAGTTCGAGCGCGGTCGCGAGTGCCTGGCCCTTCGGAACCACCCGGTTGGCCAGGCCGATGGCCAGGGCCTCCTCGGCGTGCACCGGGCGTCCGGTGAGGATCAGGTCCAGTGCCCGCCCCAGGCCGACGATCCGGGGCAGCCGCACGGTGCCGCCGTCGATCAACGGCACACCCCACCGGCGGCAGAACACCCCGAACACCGCGTCGCTCTCCACCACCCGCAGGTCGGCCAGCAACGCGAGTTCCAGCCCGCCCGCCACCGCGTACCCGCTGACCGCCGCGATCACCGGCTTGGTGAGCAGCAGGCGCGTCGGACCCATGGGGCCACTGCCGCCGCCGGACGGATCGAGCTCGTTGCGCCGTTCCGGATCGCTGACCGACGTCAGGTCCGCGCCCGCGCAGAACGTCCCGCCCTCACCGATGAGCACCGCCACCCGTTGCGGTGACTCCTCGAACTCCAGGAACGCGGTCTTCAGCGCCTCGGCCATCGGCCCGTCGACCGCGTTGCGGCGGTCTGGGCGGTTCATCCGGATCACCGTCACCACGCCGACGGTCTCGACCAGCACGTCCATGTGACCTCCGTGATCAGCAGTGGCGTTCGGGTCGCCGCTGTCGTCTACTGACACGATGCCAATCGTCTCTCCCGGTTTCACCGGGCGGCGCCAGTCACCGGACGTGCAGTTGCCGCCCGGCCAGTACCTGGCGGAAGACTTCCCGGTCCTCACCGCGGGCCCGACGCCGCGCGTGCCGACCGACCGGTGGCAGTTCACGATCAACACCGAGGCCGGTCAGCGCTACGACTGGTCGTGGCAGCAGCTGATCGAGCTGCCCGCGGAGAAGATCACCACGGACATCCACTGCGTCACGAAGTGGTCGAAGCTCGGCACCCGCTGGAAGGGCGTGTCGCTCGACGTGTTGCTGGAGGACGTGGAGACGGCCGCGGACTTCGCGCTCGTCCAGTCCTACGGCGGCTACACCACGAACCTGCCGCTCGAGGACCTGATCGACGGCCAGGCGTGGATCGCCTACCGCTACGACGGCGAGGAACTCACCCCCGAACACGGTGGCCCGGCCCGCCTGCTGGTGCCGCACCTGTACTTCTGGAAGTCGGCGAAGTGGGTCCGCGGGATCCAGTTGCTGCTGGAGGACGAACCCGGCTTCTGGGAGAGCGCGGGCTACCACGACTACGGAGACCCATGGCGCGAACAGCGGTATCAGGGCGACTGACCTGGCGGACGGCGGCACTCGCCGAGGCCACCGACGTGACCGGGAGCGCGCGGAGTCTGGTGTTCGACGTGCCCGGCTGGCCAGGTCACCTGCCCGGTCAGCACGTCGACGTGCGGTTGACCGCCGAGGACGGTTACTCGGTGCAGCGCAGCTACTCGATCTCGTCTGCGGCGGACGGCGAGCGGTTCGAGCTGACCGTGCAACGGGTTGATGGTGGTGAGGTGTCGCCTTACCTGTGCGATGTGTTGCCTGTTGGGGCCGAGGTCGAGCTGCGCGGGCCCGTTGGCGGGTGGTTCGTGTGGCGTGGTGCTGATCAGGCGCCGGTGACGTTGGTGGCCGGTGGGTCGGGGATCGCGCCGTTGATGGCGATGATTCGGGCGCGGGCGTTTTCCGGGAGTCGGGTGCCGTTTCGGTTGATCTACTCGGTTCGGACGCCTGATGACGTCTACTACGCCGATGAGTTGCGGCGGCGTGCTCGTGAGGATGGTGGGCTGGACGTCCACATCGTGTACACGCGTGTTGCGCCTGAGGGGTGGCCCGGGGTGCCTGGGCGGCTTGGGTTGGCTGTCCTGAACACCCATGCTTGGCCTGCCGATTTCGCGCCTCATGTGTTCGTGTGCGGGCCCACCGGGTTCGTCGAGACCGTGTCGGACGTGTTCGTGGCGCTCGGGCACGATCCGCGCCGGATTCGCACGGAACGCTTTGGCTGACGGGAGTGGATTGATGAGCGACACCCACGTGGACGGCAACGCGCTGGCCGGGGATCTGCGGGAGATCTTCGCCGTGGACCTGACCGTCGCCACCGGACAGTGTTCCGGCTGCGGGTACAAGGGGTCGGTGGCCAGTTTGCGGGTCTATCACAACGCTCCTGGCGTGGTGGCGCGTTGTCCCGCCTGTGAAGAGGTGGTGCTGCGGCTGGTTCGCGGCCGTGATCGTGCGTGGCTGGATCTGCGGGGCACGGTGAGCCTGGAGATTCCGCTGCCGTCTTGAGGGAGAACGATGTACCTGGGTTGTCAGGCCGTGCTGTTCGACATGGACGGCGTGTTGACCGACTCGACTGCGGCTGCTGAGCGGGCCTGGACGCAGTGGGCCGGTGAGTTCGGGGTTTCGCCTTCGGCGGTGTTGCGCGGGCTGCACGGGCGGCGGGCCTCGGACACCGTTCGGATGCATGTGCCGGATTCGTTGCACGCTCGGGCTTTGCGGCGGATCAACGAGATCGAGGTCGCGGATTCCGGGGATGCGGTGGCGATTCCTGGGGCGGTGGAGTTGGTTTCGTCGTTGGGGGAGCGGTGGGCGTTGGTCACCTCGGCTCCGGCGGAGTTGTTGGAGGCTCGGTTGGCTGCGGTGGGGATTCCGTTGCCTGCTGTGGTGGTTGACGGGGATTCGGTTGGGGCTGGGAAGCCTGATCCTGAGGGGTATTTGAGGGCTGCTGCCAAGCTTGGGGTGGCTGTTGGGGATTGCGTGGTGTTCGAGGACAGCGGCAACGGGGTCGCGGCCGGGATCGCTGCTTCGGCCGGTGCCGTGGTGGGGGTTGGGGTTTCGGCTTTGGAGACGCCTGCTGCTGTTGTGGTGCCGGATTTGAGGTCGGTTCGGTGGGACGGGGGCGGGGTTTCGATTGTGGGGGCGTTGAGGGGGTAGTTCGCGGGTCGGCTTTGCGTTGCCGTTGCGGTTCCAGCGGGGTTGGTCGCGTTTTGTTGGTTGGGCTGCGGTTGCGAGGGTGGGCGCGCGGGTCGTGACGAAAGAAGTGGGTTGCGATTGGGGCTTGACCTTGAGCCTCTAGCTGGATGCGTTCGCGGCCTCCAAAGCCGGGGATAGAAGCTCCCCGGCCGGACCGGACAGGTTGGCATCCAGCCCCTCAAGGTCAAGCCCCAATCGCCATGAACGGCGTAACCGGCTGGCCAACCAGGCATCAGCCCGTTCGGGCTCGCTTCGCATCGCCACGCCAGGACTCGTAGGTGGCTGCGTTGCGTTGGTGGCTGTCCGGTTGAGTGCGCGCGCCTGGCTTGCGTAGGTGGTTGGCCTGCGTTGACGACTGCGGTTGGCACCGCACTACTTTTGATGTGCTTGGCGTGGCGCGGTTTCTGTTCCGGTCGTCGTAACGGCCCCCAAAGGTCTGGACCACTCGGGTTGAGGTGTGCCTTAATCCGGATGTCCGCTGGCCCGGTGCCCGCCCTGCAGTGCCGGAAAGGAATCCTGTATGTCCGGAAGGTTCTTGTCGCGTGCCTGGAAAGCGCTTGCCGCTGCCGGTGCGGTGGTGGCGGCGGTGTCTGGTTCTGCGGCTGTCGTGCCGCGGGCTGAGGCTGCCGCGCCGTTCAAGGTGCTCGCGTTCTACAGTGAGGCTGCGGATCAGGCTCACCGCAGTTTTCAGCGTGAGGCCAACGTGTGGTTTCCTCAGCAGGCTGGGGCCAACGGGTTTGCTTATACCGCTACGAAGGATTGGAACCTGCTGAACAGCATCACTCCTGGGCAGTACCAGGTGGTGATGTTCTTGGATGACAAGCCTCATACGCAGTCGCAGTACGAGGGGTTCAAGCGGTATCTGGATGCTGGTGGGGCGTTCTTCGGGTTCCACGTGTCGGGGTACTCGGACTCCAACGATCAGGCGTACACGCGGTGGTACCACTACGAGTTCCTCGGGTCCGGGCACCTCGCTGACAACAGTTGGTCGCCTACGGCTGAGACGTTGCGCATTGAGAACAAGGGGAATCCGGCTACGGCCGGGTTGCCGGACACGATCCTGTCGTCGGCCAGCGAGTGGTACGCGTGGGAGAAGAACGTTCGGCAGAACCCCGACATCACGGTGTTGGCGTCGCTGGACCAGTCGACGTTTCCGGTGGGAGACAACCCCGGGGAGATCTGGTTCTCTGGGGACTACCCCATCGTGTGGACCAACAAGAACTACAAGATGTTGTACGCCAACTTCGGGCACAACAAGATGAACTACGCGACGGACACCGCGTTGTCGTCGACGTTTGAGAGTGCTCAGCAGAACAAGATGATTTTGGACGGGCTACGCGGGCTTGGTGGTGGCGGGACCGGTGATCCGGGTGGGATCGACCCTGCTGCTTGGTATGCGGTGGTCAACAAGGGGAACGGGAAGTGTGTTGACGCCAAGGCTGCTGGTGCTGTCAACGGGACGGTGATCCAGCAGTACTCGTGCAACGGGACCACGGCTCAGCAGTTCCAGTTCCAGGGGACCAGTGGTGGGTTCAGTCGGGCCAACAACCGGACCAACTCGGCGTTGGTGCTGGACGTGGCGGGTGTTTCGGGGGCTGACAACGCCGGGATCCAGTTGTGGACCTATGGCGGTGGGAACAACCAGCAGTGGCAGGCGGTGGCCGAAGGTGGTGGGTACTACCACCTGGTTGCTCGGCACAGTGGGAAGTGTTTGACGGTGCCCGGTGGGTCTTCGGCTGATGAGGTGCAGTTGGTTCAGTTGGGGTGCAACGGGAGTGCGGCTCAGTCGTTTCGGATCGGGTGAGTGAGCGGCGGGCGTGCTCCGGGCCGGCTCCGGAGCGCGCCTGTCAGGTGGTGGGGTAGCGGTACTCGAGTTGGGCTCGGGTGGTGTGGAGCTGCCAGTAGGTTTCGGCCAGGTCGTCCGGGTCCAGGACGGTCAGGCCCGTGGTGCCGCCGGTGATCTCGGCCAGTTGGGTTGGGGTGATGGCGTTGTAGGACTCGCTGTGCTTGATCAGGGCGGCGAGGGTCACCACGCCCGCGTGGACGCCCGCGGTGGCGATTTCGCCGTGCAGTGAGTGGATGTAGTTGCGGATCGCGGCCATCGCTGGGCCTATGCCGCTGATGAACGGCTGGGGGTCGGCGGCGGTGAAGCCTCCGGTGACGATGAAGCTGCCGCTGCCGCGGGTGACCATGGTGGGGACGACCGTCGCGGCTACTTCTACCGGGGTCAGGAAGAAGAGATTGGTCAGCGGGGTCAGGTTTTCGGCGGTGAGGGTGGTCGCTGGGGTGAAGGCCGTGCCTGCTGGGAGTGGCTGGTAGGAGACGACGTCGATTCTGCCGTAGTGGGCGAGGATCGCGTTCGTTGCCGCTCTGCCGTTGGACGGGGTGGAGAGGTCGTGGGGGAAGGCGGCTGCCTCGATGCCTTCGGCGGTCAGGTCGGATGCGAGAGTGGCCAGTTTTGTGGAGTTGCGGGCTACCAGGGCTACTCGGTAGCCCTCCTTGGCGAAACGGCGGGCGAGAGCGGTGCCCAGGCCGGGGCCGGCGCCGAAGATGGCGATCACGGGGGTCATCGAGGTGCTTTCGGGGTCAGAAGTCGGCCGCTGCCGCGGTTTCCTTGGTGGCGTCGATTTCGGTCAGGCGGGCGGTAAGTGCCGCGCGGATTGCTTCGTGGGCGTCGGAGCCGAGTACCAGGCGGCGTGGGGCCGGGGTGGTGTCTGCCGAGGCGACGATGGCGGCGGCCACCTTTGTGGGGTCGCCCGGTGCTGCGGCGGTGACGCTGTCGGTGGTGGCCAGGTACCGGTGGAGTTGGCCCACGACGGTGTCGGTGTAGGCGGGCAGCGGGGTGGCGACGTCGAGGTTGGCGCCGAACGTCGTGCGCACCACGCCCGGTTCGACCATCGTGATGCCGACGTTGAACGGGGCGACCTCCGGGATCACCGATTCCAGGAAGCCTTCTACGCCCCACTTCGAGGCGTGGTAGAGGCTCGCGCCCGGGGTGGTGATGTGGGCGCCCATCGTCGTGGTCTGGATGAAGCGGCCGCCGCCTTGCGCGCGGAAGTGGGGGAGTGCGGCGCGCAGCAGGTGGATCGGTGCGGTCAGGTTCAGTGCGATCTGTTCGGCGATGGCGGCGTCGGTCATCTCCTCGGCTGCGCCGACGGCTCCTCGGCCCGCGTTCGAGAACACCACGTCGATCGTGCCGAGGTCGTGGAACGCGCGGTCGACGACGGTGCGCAGGGCGGCGGTGTCGGTCACGTCGAGGGCGGCCGTGGTCAGGTTCGGGTGTGCGGCCAGGGTTTCCGGGCGCCTCGCGGTGGCGTGGACGCGGTGGCCCGCGGCCAGGAGTTGTTCGGTCACCAGGCGGCCGATGCCGGCGGACGCGCCGGTCACGAACCAGGTCTTGGGGGTCATGCGAAGTCCGTCCTCAAATAATTCAACTAGTTGGTTGGATCTGGAGACGACCGTAGAACGGCGGCTCGCTGGATGTCAACCATCTAGTTGGTTTAGAGTGGACGGCATGAGCTACGACTCGGCTGCGACCCGTGCCCGGCTGCTGGACGCGGCGTACGACGAGTTCGTGCGGGTGGGGCTCGCCGGTGGGCGGGTGGATCGGATCGCGGCGGCGGCTTCGGCCAACAAGCAGGCGATTTACGCCTACTTCGGGTCCAAGGAGGCGTTGTTCGACGCCGTCATGGCCGATCGGCTGCGGGTGCTCGCGGACGAGGCGCCGTTGACGGCCGATGATCTGCCCGGGTACGCGGGGGCGTTGTTCGACGCGCTGGTGGCGGACCCCGGGCTGCAGCGGTTGAGCCAGTGGCGGATGCTCGAGTTCGACGAGCCGTCCGAGGGTGAGATCCAGGCGCACGTGGCGAAGGCGACGGAGATCGCCGAACGCACCGGGGTGTCGCTGACCGCCGCCACCGACGCGATGATGATCGCGCTGGCGGCGGCGCTCGCGTGGAACACGACGGCGGTGCGGATTCGCAATCCGCTGGGCGGCGATCCGGCGCAGCGGCAGGCCGAGCACCGGCAGGCGGTCGTCACGGCGGTCGCGGCGATGGCTCAGGCGTTGCTGGGGGACTGAACGCGCAGGTGGGACCGGTCGGCGATCTCTTCGGCGTCGAGGTAGGTCATCATCGGGACGCCGGGTGCGCAGAGCATGAACACGACGAACTTGCTGTCGATGTCTGTGCGCAGGTTGGCGGCCTGGTAGTGCACGACGTCGCCGCCGGGCTCCCAGAACGCCTCGCCGGCCCGGTAGACGCGGGGTTCCTCGCCCTCCAGTTCGAAGAGGATCTCGCCCTGCAGGACGTAGCCGAAGACCGGGCCGGAGTGGCGGTGCGGGCCCGAGCCGGGGTCGCCGGGCGGGATCGTGACGGTGGCGACCATGCCCGCCGAGCCCCGCGGGATCTCGGGGGACTGGTGCAGCAGCACGTCCAGTGAGTTCGTGGTCGAGGATCCGATGACTGTCATGATCACGACGCTAGCCGCGGATTGGCCCGCGGTCGTGGTCCAGTCGCGGTGCGATTTCGTGGGCAATTGAGCTGCTCAACGGCGTCTCGGCGACGGTCTCCGGCGGTGCTGCCCTTGTGCCGGTCCGCATCACGTGCCTATATTTGCCGAAACAGCCGAATGTAAGCGCTTACATCACAAAAGGTGACATGTAAGCGCTTACATGAACAGTCAGCGACGACAGAGGCGGCAGGCAGCGCGTATGGGCAAGCAGCAGGCCTCACCCGAGGCCAGGTCCGCGGGGGCGACCATCTACTCGGTCGCCGAGCGCGCCGGCGTCAGCATCGCCACCGTCTCGCGGGTCCTGCAGGGCGCGACGGTCGTGGCCGAGACCACGAAGCAGAAGGTGCTGGCCGCCGTCGAGGAGCTCGGGTACGTGCCGCTCGGCGCGGCGCGCAGTCTTGCCGTCCGGCACCACGAGGCGCACGGCCTGGTGCTGCCGGAGCTGTCCGGTCCCTACTACGCCGAGCTGCTCATGGGGTTCGAGGCGCGGGCCGCGGAACTGGCGCAGTCGGTCGTGCTCGTGCTCACCAACAGCCGGACCGACCTGGCCGCGGCGGTGCGGCAGCTCGCGACGCGGGTCGACGCCATCGCGGTGTTCGGGTCGGCGGCCTCGGAGGACGTGGTGCGGTTGTTGCGCGCCAAGAAACCCGTCGTGGTCATCGCCGGAGAGGCGAGCGACGGGGTCGAGGCGGTGTCGGCGGAGAACCTGGAGAGCGCGCGGGAACTGGCCGGGCACCTGATCGGGCACGGACGGCGGCAGGTGCTGTTCGTCGGTGACCCGGACAGTGGGCCCGACATCCGCGACCGGTACGCGGGATTCGTTGCCGCGCACCAGGATCGCGGGCTGACGGCGGCCGAGCCGGTGCGGGTCGCGTTGAACGAGGCCGACGGGCTCGTGGTCGCGCGCAAGCTGCTGGACGGTGAGCTCGAGGCGGACGCGCTGATGTGCGCCAACGACGAGCTCGCGCTGTCGGTCATGACCTCGTTGCAGGACGCGGGACGCAGTGTGCCCGGCGACGTGGCGGTGGTCGGCTGGGACGACGTGATGACCTCGCGGTACGTGAGGCCTGGGCTGACGACGGTGCGTCAGCCCGTGCACGAACTCGGAGCGCTGGCGGCCACCAGGCTGCACGAGCTGATCGGTGGTGAGGCGGCGCGGTCGGACGCGCGCACGCTGCCCACTCAGCTCGTGGTGCGCTCCTCCTGCGGCTGCTGACGCCGCAGTCCACTTCAGACGAACGCCGAGAGGAAGCGAGAAGCCGATGGCGCGCAGCACTTCCAAGATGCTCGCGAGCGTGTCCGCCCTGGTGCTGGTGCTGGCCGCGTGCGGGCGCGGGGATGAGCAGGGTGGTGGTCAGACGGGTGCGGAGATCGGCTCGGGGCCCGCCACCGGGACGATCACCGTGTGGGCCATGGGTGCGGAGGGCGAGAAGCTCCCGGCGCTCGCCAAGGAGTTCGAGGACGCGAACCCCGGCGTCGACGTGCAGGTGACCGCGATCCCGTGGGACTCCGCGCACAACAAGTTCACCTCGGCGATCACGGCCGGGCAGGCGCCGGACGCGGCCATGGTCGGGTCGACGTGGATGGGTGAGTTCGCCGGGATGGGCGCGCTCGACGCGACGCCGTCGGCGATCGACAAGGGCTCCTTCTTCGAGGGCGCGCAGAAGACGACCGAAGTGGACGGAACGTCGTTCGGCATTCCCTGGTACGTCGAGACTCGACTGCTGTACTACCGCAAGGACCTCGCCAAGACCGCCGGGTTCGAGACGCCGCCGAAGGACTGGGCGGGCGTGAAGGAGATGGCCAAGGCGTTGCAGGCCAAGGCCGGCGCCAAGTGGGGCATCGGTCTGCAGCCCGGCGGCACCGGGTCGTGGCAGTCGCTGCTGCCGTTCGCCTGGTCCAACGGCGCGGAGCTGACCAAGAACGACGGCAAGGCCTACAACTTCGACAGCCCCGAGATGAAGGAGACGCTGGAGTACTACGGCTCCTTCTTCTCCGAGGGCATCGCGGACAAGGAAGCGCCCGCGCAGCCCACGACCGAACCGGACTTCGCGAGCGGTCGCGTGCCGATGTTCATCTCCGGCCCGTGGATGATGTCCGCGGTCGAGAAGCTCGGCGGCGAGGGCTTCAAGGACAAGTACGACGTCATGCCGATGCCGACCAAGAAGACGTCGTCGAGCTTCGTCGGCGGCTCGAACTTCGTGGTGTTCAAGGAGAGCAAGAACCGCGACTCCGCCTGGAAGTTCGTGCAGTGGCTCGCGGACGCCAAGACGCAGGTCAAGTGGTACCAGTCCTCGACCGACCTGCCGTCGGTGAAGAGCGCCTGGCAGGACCCGGCGCTGACCGCCGACACCAAGCTCGCGACGTTCGGCAAGCAGCTCGACACCGCGCAGTCGCCGCCCACCTTCCCCACCTGGGAGCAGGCGATCACCGCGCTCGACACCGAGGTCGAGAAGGTGGCCCGCTCGGGTTCCGACGCGGGATCGGCGCTCAAGGCCGCCCAGGCCTCCGCTGACTCCATCGGTACCGGCAAGTGAGCTCGTCCGTGACGCTGCGCCGCCGCGGGGCAGAACGGGCGGCGTGGTTGCTGATCCTCCCGTTCTGCCTGCTGTTCGCGGTGTTCACGGCGTGGCCGGTGGTGCAGTCGCTGTTCATGAGCTTCACCGACACCCGCAACCGCGACCTGCGCACGCCGTTCGCGGTGGAGTTCGTCGGGCTCGACAACTACGTCCAGGCGTTCAGCGACCCGCTCTTCCGCACGGCCGCGGGCAACACCGCGTACTTCGTGCTGGTCGGCGTGCCGCTGACGCTGGTCATCGCGCTCACCGCCGCCGTGGTGCTGGACAAGGGCATCAACCGGTTCCGCGCGTTCTTCCGGCTCGGCTTCTACACCCCGGTGATCACGTCGATCGTCGCGATCGCGGTGGTGTGGCGGTTCCTGCTCCAGGACGAGTACGGGCTGATCAACACCATGCTCGGCTGGGTCGGCATCGAGGGCCCGAACTGGCTCGGCGACCCGGACTGGGCGATGCCGGCGATGATCCTCATGGCCGCGTGGCGCAACTTCGGCACGGCGATGATCATCTTCCTGGCCGGGTTGCAGGCGGTGCCCCAGTCGTTGCACGAGGCCGCGTCGATCGACGGCGCGGGTGCGGTGCGGCGGTTCCGGCACATCACGCTGCCGTTGCTGAGGCCCACGCTGCTGTTCGTCTCGGTGACGACGGCGATCGGGTACCTCCAGTTCTTCGAGGAGCCGTTCGTCATGACCAACGGCGGCCCGCTCAACTCGACCATCTCCGCGACGATGTACACCTACAAGCAGTTCGGCTTCGGCAACTACGGCTTCGCGTCCGCCATGAGCTACCTGATCTTCGTCGTGATCGCGATCGTCACGGCGATCCAGTTCCGGTTGCTGCGGGAGAGGAGTTGACGTGAAGAACCGCTGGCTCTACCTGCCGCTCACGGTCGCGTTCGTCGCCGTCGTCGCACCGTTCGTGTGGATGGTGCTCGGCAGCTTCAAGGGCGAGGGCGAGATCCTGCGGAACCCGCCGACGTGGTGGCCCGACAGCGCCTCGCTCGACAACTACACTCAGCTGTTCTCCCGCCTGCAGTTCGGCACGTACTTCTTCAACTCGGCGGTCGTCGCGGTGGCGGTGACGCTGGGGAACCTGCTGTTCTGCTCGGCCGTCGGCTACGCGCTCGCCATGCTCGACTTCCGGGGCAAGAAGCTGCTCTTCACGATCGTCATGGCGACGCTGATGATCCCCGGCGTGGTCACGTTCGTGCCGCTGTACGTGCTCGTCGTGAACGCCGGCCTCGCGAACTCGTTGCCCGCGCTGATCCTGCCATTCCTCGTCTCGCCGTTCGGCGTGTTCCTGATGCGCCAGTTCATCTCCGGCCTGCCTCGGGAGCTGCTGGACGCCGGACGGGTCGACGGCGCGGGGGAGATCCGGATCTTCGCGCGGATCATCCTGCCGCTGTGCGGGCCCGCGCTCGCCACGCTCGGCATCCTCACGTTCCTGGGCAGCTGGAACAACTTCCTGTGGCCGCTCGTGGTGGCGCAGCAGGAGAGCCAGTTCACCCTGCCCGTCGCGCTCGCCCTGTACTCGACCGGCCAGAACTCCATCCAGTACGGCCTGCTCCTCGCCGGGGCCACGATCGTCGTCGTCCCCGTGCTGCTCGTGTTCCTCGTCTTCCAGCGGCGCTTCATCGAAGGCATCGCGACCACCGGCATCAAGTGACCAGTCCAAAGGGGACTCCTGTGACGTTCACCCGCCGAACCCTGCTCCTCGGCAGCGCCGTCGCGCTCGCCGCACCCGCCGTTTCCGCCACCGCCGCACCGAAGCGCTTCGATCCCGTCCGGGTCCGGGGCTGGGCGAAGGATACCTGGCGCAGCCTCGTCGCCATGACGCCGTCGAACACGGGCCTGCCCGCCGACAACATCCCCGAGTCGCTCGCGGCTGGGGACCGGTCCGGCTACACCTCGCCGACCAACATCGGCGGCTACCTGTGGTCCACGGTCGTGGCCCGCGAACTCGGCTTCATCTCGAAGAACGAGGCGTCCGCGCGGCTGGTCCGGACTCTGTCCACCCTGGACCGGATGGAACACCACACCGCGAGTGGCATGTACTACAACTGGTACGACGAGGAGACCGGCGAGGCGCTGCGGGCCTGGCCTGGCACCGGCGCGGTCGTGCACCCGTTCTGCTCCAGCGTCGACAACGGCTGGCTCGGCGCGGCCCTGCTGGTCGTGGCGGGCGCGGACCGGGCGGCGGCGGACCTCGCGCGCCGGATCTTCGCCCGGATGCGGTGGGACTCCTTCTACAACCCCGGTGACGTCGCCGGCCATCCTGCCGTGCGGCCGGGCGGGCTGATCCACGGCGGGTTCTTCCCGTTCGACCACGACCGGCCCGGCGGCGTCTACCAGGGCACGCACATCGGTGGCGAGCCCGTGTGGCTGACCAACCACCACTACGACACGACGGTGTCGGAAACCCGCATCACCAGCTACCTCGGCATCATCACCGGGCAGGTGCCGGCGAAGCAGTACTTCGCGATGTGGCGGACGTTCCCGGCGTCGTGCGACTGGTCGTGGCACGAGATGCAGCCGGTGGGGGAGAACCGGACCTACTACGGCATCGAGGTCTTCGAGGGCGCCTACACCTATCGCGGCATGCGGATCGTGCCCGGCTGGGGCGGGTCGATGTTCGAGGAACTCATGCCGGACGTGTTCGTGCCGGAAGCGAAGTGGGCGCCGAGGTCGTGGGGCCGCAACCACCGTCTGCACGTCCGCGCGCAACGCGAACACGGTCTCCTGGAAGCGAAGTACGGCTACTGGGGCTTCAGCCCGTCCAGCAACCCGGCCGGTGGCTACCGCGAGTACGGCGTCGACGCGCTCGGCATGGGCCCCGGCAACGAACCGGGCAACGGCGCCAACGGCTACTTCTCCGACCAGGAGATGACGAACTACGACGTCGGCTTCGGCACCTGCCGTCCCGCCACCGCGCCCACCCCGGCGTACGGGGACGGCGTCGTCACCCCGCACGCCGCGTTCCTCGCGATGATGCACGAACGCGACGAGGCGTTCGCGAACCTCGCGCGCGTCCAGAACGACCTGCGCGCGTACGGCAGGGGCGGCTTCTTCGACGCCGTCGCCGTCCGGTCGGGCACCATCGCCCGCCGCTACCTCTCCCTCGACCAGGCGATGGTCATGGGAGCGATCGGGAACGTCCTGTGCGGTGACGTGATCCGCAGGGCGTTCAGCACGCCGGCCGTCGAACGCGCGCTGCGTCCGGTGATCGGTGTCGAGGAGTTCGGCGCGAGCCGAGTCTGAAAATCTCAGGAGGTAAGGGAATGCGGCCCGTACGGCTGATCTCCGAGGACGGCGTCGAGTACCGCGACCTCAACGGCAACGGCGTGATGGACCCCTTCGAGGACCCGCGCCTGCCGGTGGCCGACCGGGTCGCCGACCTGCTGGGGCGCCTGTCGCTGGAGGAGAAGGCAGGCCTGCTGTTCCACACCGTCATCGAGGCGGGCACCGACGGCACGGTCAAGGAAGCGCCCGGCGACATCAGCAAGTCGCCGACCAGCGTCGTGGTGACGCAGAAGCACTTGAGCCACTTCAACGTGCACGCGCTGCACGACGCGCGGATGGCGGCGCGCTGGTACAACAACCTCCAGTTGATCGCCGAGAGCACCCCGCACGGCATCCCGGTGACGATCTCCACCGACCCCCGGCACGCGTTCCTCGAGAACGCCGGGGTGTCGTTCAGCGCCAAGGCCTTCTCGCAGTGGCCGGAGTCGCTGGGACTGGCCGCGTTGCGCTCACCGGAGCTGGTCGAACGCTTCGCGGACGTCGCGCGCCAGGAGTACGTGGCGGCGGGCATCCGGTGCGCGTTGCACCCGGCGATCGACCTCGCCACCGAACCGCGCTGGGCCCGTCAGGCCGGCACGTTCGGCCAGGACAGCGCTCTGACGGCGGAACTCGCCGTCGCGTACGTGCGCGGGTTCCAGGGTCCGGCGCTCGGGCCGGAGTCGGTGGCCTGCACCAGCAAGCACTTCCCCGGCGGCGGCCCGCAGAAGGACGGCGAGGACGCGCACTTCCCGTACGGACGCGAGCAGGTCTACCCCGGCGGCCGCTTCGACGACCACATGGCGCCGTTCCAGGCGGTGATCGACGCCGGGACCGCAGCGGTGATGCCGTACTACGGGATGCCCGTCGGGCTGGAGGTGGACGGCGAGGCCATCGAGCAGGTCGGGTTCGGCTACAACAAGCAGGTCGTCACGGGGATGCTGCGCGACCGGCTCGGGTTCGACGGCGTGGTGCTGACCGACTGGGAACTGGTCATGGACAACCACGTCGGCGACAAGGTGCTGCCCGCCCGCGCGTGGGGCGTCGAGCACCTGGACGCGTTGGGGCGCATGGAACTCATCCTCGAAGCGGGGGCCGATCAGTTCGGTGGCGAGGAGTGCGTGGACGTTCTGCTGGAACTGGTCGCGCAGGGCAGGGTGACCGAGGAGCGCATCGACGAGTCCGCTCGCCGGCTGCTGGCCGTGAAGTTCCGCCTGGGGCTGTTCGACAACCCGTTCGTGGACGAGGACCGCGCGGCGGAGGTCGTGGGACGGCAGGACTTCCGCGACGAGGGCCACGCCGCGCAGGCCCGGTCGGTGACCGTCCTGCAGAAGGGTTCGTTGCCCCTGCGGTCCGGGCTGAAGCTGTACCTGGAGAACTTCTCCGCCGAGGTCGCGGGACGGTTCGGCACGGTCGTCGCCACCCCGGAAGAGGCCGATCTGGCGCTGGTGCGGCTGATGGCGCCGTTCGACCCCAGGGCGGACCTGTTCCTGGAGTCGTGGTTCCACCAGGGATCGCTGGAGTTCCAGCCCGGACTGGCCTCGCGGCTGGCGCGGATCGCGGCGGTCTGCCCGTTGGTGGTGGACGTGACGCTGGACCGGCCCGCGGTGCTGACACCGTTGCTGCCGCTCGCCTCGACGCTGGTGGTCAGCTACGGATCGACGGACGAGGCGCTGGCCGACGCGTTGACGGGCGCCATCCCGCCGGTGGGCAGGCTGCCGTTCGACCTGCCGCGCTCGATGGAGCAGGTGCGGCAGCACGCCGAGGACGTCGCGGGGTACGACGACCCGCTCTTCCCGTTCGGCCACGGCCTGTAGGGGCGAGTCAGGCGGGGGAGGAGAATGGGCGGAATGCACCACACCGTCATCTCCTCCCCGGTCGGGCCGCTCACGCTCGTCGGCGACGGCACCGCGTTGATCGGCCTCTACTTCGACGGCCACCTGCGCACCCCGCGCCTCGACTTCGGGACTGAGTCGGACGCCGGGTTCGACGAGGTCCGGCGGCAGCTGGACGAGTACTTCGCCGGCGAGCGCAGGCAGTTCGACCTGGAGCTGGCGCCTCGGGGGTCCGCGTTCGAGCGGAGCGTGTGGAAGATGCTGGTCGCGATCCCGTACGGCGAGACGCGGACGTACGGGCAGCTGGCCGCCGAACTCGGTGACCCCGCGGCGGCCCAGGCCGTCGGGAACGCCAACGGGTGGAACCCGATCAGCATCATCGTGCCGTGCCACCGGGTGGTCGGCTCGAAGGGAACGCTCACCGGGTACGCGGGTGGGTTGCAGCGCAAGCGGTACCTCCTCGAACTCGAGGAGCCGCCCGCCGAGGAGGACGGCCGCCTGTTCTGACGTACGGTGCGAACCATGGCGGAGAACAGGGCAGTGCTGGTGACGGGTGCGTCACGCGGAATCGGCAGGGCGACGGCGCAGGCGTTCGCCGAACTCGGGCACCGCGTCGCCGTGCACTACAGCAGCCGCCGTGACGACGCCGAGGAAACCCTGTCGCTGCTGAAAGGCGACGGGCACGCGGTGCTCGGCGGCGACCTCGGCGACCCGGAGGCCGCCCGCACCCTCGTCGCGCAGGCCGTCGATCACCTCGGCGCGGTCGACGTGCTCGTGAACAACGCCGCCGTCGCACCCACCGGAGCCAACCAGCACCGCGTCGGCGAGGCCGGGTGGGACACGTGGACCGGCGCGTGGCAGCAGATGTTCGCGGTCAACCTGCACGGCGCCGTCAACGTCACCTGGGCCGTGGCCCGGGACCTGATCGAACGCGGTGTGCCCGGCGCGATCGTCAACGTCGGGTCGCGGGGTGCGTTCCGGGGCGAGGCCGACCACCCGGCGTACGCGGCGAGCAAGGCCGCGCTGCACGCGTTCGGGCAGTCGGCGGCGATCACCCTCGCGCCGCACGGGATCTCGGTGACGTCGGTGGCGCCGGGGTTCGTCGCCACCGAACGCCAGGCCGCGAAGCTCGACGGCGCCGAGGGTGACGGGGTGCGCGAGCAGAGTCCGTTCGGCCGGGTCGGCACGCCAGAGGAGATCGCCGCGGCGATCGTCTACCTGGCCTCGCCGCAGGCGCAGTGGTCGTCGGGTGCGGTTCTCGACCTCAACGGGGCCTCGTACCTGCGCTGACTCACAGCTCGGCGATCGGCACCGGCCGGCCGAGGTAGAACCCCTGCGCCAGGTCGCAGTCGAGCTCGCGCAGGATCTCCAGCTGCTCCGGCTGTTCCACGCCCTCGGCGACCACGGTCATGTCGACGGCGTGCGCCATGGCGATGATGCTCGTGACGATCGCCTTCGCCTCGCCGGAGTTGCCCAGCCCGACCGTGAACGAGCGGTCGATCTTGAGCGTGTCCAGCGGCAGGGTGAGCAGCTGCGCGAGCGACGAGTAGCCGGTGCCGAAGTCGTCGATCGCGAGCCGGACCCCCAGTTCGCGCAACGCGGCCAGCGTCCGGGACGCCAGCGCCGGGTCGCGGGTGAGAGCGCTCTCGGTGATCTCCAGGCACAACGAGCTGGGCGGCAGGCCCGCCTTGTGGGTGGCGTTGCGGACTGCCGAGACGAGCCACGGGTCGTCGAGCTGGCGGGCCGAGAGGTTCACGGTCAGCTGGAGTTCCGGGGCCTGCTCGGCGATCTCGCGGGTCGCGGTGTGCAGCATGTGCGCGCCGATGATGTTGATGAGATCGCTCTCCTCGGCGAGCACGATGAACTCCGCCGGGGTGATCAGGCCGTACCTCGGGTGTGTCCAGCGCAGCAGGCCCTCGACGGCGGTGCGCTGGTTCGTGCGCAGGTCGACGATCGGCTGGTAGGCGACCCACAGCTCGTGGCCGAGCGGGGCCATCCGCAGGTCCTGCTCGAGCTGGAGACGGCGCTGGATGCGTTCGCGCAGCTCGACGTCGAAGAACGCCGTGCGCCCCCGGCCCCGCGTTTTCGCGTGGTACATGGCGAGATCCGCGTCGCGCAGCAGGTCGGCGCCGTCACGGCGGTCGCCCGGTTCGGCGATCACGATGCCGACGCTCGCGTCCACGTGCAGCTGCCGTCCGGCGACCGTGATCGGGCGGTTGAGCTCGGACCGGACGTGGTCGGCCAGCGCGGCCGCCTCCTCGGGGCCGCTCAGGCCGTACGCGATCACGGTGAACTCGTCGCCGCCGAGCCTGCCGATCACGTCACCCCGGCGGGAACTGCGGCCGAGCCGGGTGCCGACGACGCGGAGCACCTCGTCGCCGACGCTGTGGCCGAGGGAGTCGTTGATGACCTTGAACTTGTCCAGGTCGATGAACAGCACCGTGGTCGGGCCGGACCGGTGCGAGCGCGCGGCCGGGCTGAGGCGGTTGATGATGACCGTGCGGTTGTTCAGGCCCGTCAACGAGTCGTGCGTCGCCTCGTGCTCCAGCTGGCTGTCGATCATGCGGCGTTCGGTGATGTCGGTGAACGACACGACCGTCGCGGACGGCACGGAGCCGTCGGGGGACAACGCACGAGCGCTCAGCGACAGCCACACGTGCGTGCCGTCCGGGCGCAGCGACCGCAGGATCCGGCCGTGCTGCGCTTTTCCGTTGGCGCGGGTGTTCGCGGACGGGTAGTCGCTGTGCGGCACGGGCTGGCCGGACTCGTCGTGCAGTTCGGCCAGCGACGCCGGTTTGCCGATCACCTCGTGCGCGCTGACGCCGAGGATGCGTTCGGCGGCGGGGTTCACCGACTCGACCAGGCCGGTGGGGCCGACGACGAGCACGCCCTCCTCGATCGCGGCGACCACGGCGGTGAAGTGGTGCTCGGCCCGGCGGCGCGCGGTCTCGTCCGCGCAGATCAGCACGTACCCGTCGTCCATCCTGGCGACCGAGACGCGGACCGCGAGCGTGGCTCCGTCCGAACGGCGGTGCACGGCGTGGACGACGCCGCCCGACTGGAGAACCGCCACGGGATCCAGTGGCGCGCCCACGACGTGGCTGATCGGCTGACCGACGGCGTCGGCGGTGCTGTGCCCGTAGACGGTCTCCGCGCTGGGGTTCCAGCTCGTCACGATCCCGTCCGAGGTGGTCGCGATCAACGCGTCGCTGACGTGCGCGGCGAGGGCGGCCTGGTAGCGCAACGCCGCCGCGGCCGCCTTCTGCTCGGTGACGTCCCGCATGATCACCTGGAACGCGGGCCTGCCCTCCCAGGTGGTGCGCACCGACACCGACTCGACGTCCGTGGTGCCGCCGTCGAACCTGACCAGCACGGCGTCGGCCGGATCACTCGCCGCACCCGGCTCGGTCAGCTTCGCGATGCGCCGCAGCATGTCCTGCGTGGAGTCCGGGTGGACGAAGTCGGTGATCGGCCTGCCCAGCAGGTCCGCCTCGGACTTGGCCCGCACGTACCGCACCGCCGCCGGGTTCGCGTACACCAGCAGGCCCGCTTCGTGCACGACGATGGCCTCGGGAGCGAGGTCGACCAGCAGCCGGTAGCGGTCCGCGAGGTCGGCGAGCTCCTGCTGCTGGGTGTGCCTGCGGGTGACGTCGGCCACGACACCGACCAACGCGCGCGCCGAGTCGTGCGTCGAGACACGGGCGCGGAACTGGAGCCAGCGCGTGCCGGTCGGGGTGTTCAGCGGCTGTTCGAGTTCGAAGTCCTGCCACGCCGCCGCGGCTTTCGTCGCGACGGTCAGCGGTGCGACCAGTTCGGCCAGCCGGGCGCGCACCGCGTCGGCGTCCTCACCGGGCACGCCGATGACCACGTCGAGCCCCGGCGCCCAGCCGAGCCGGTCCGTGCCCAGGTCCAGCCACCACACCACGGCGGCACCGACCGAGAGCGCGAGGTCGACCAGCAGTTCGTGGTCGAACTCGGCGTCACCGATCAGGTCGCTCACGTCTTGGCTCCGAGATCACACGTGTGGCTTCAACATGGTGTGCCGTTATATCCGGTCGAACCTACCGGGTCGTGACCAGGGTCCGTCCCTTCCTGGTCCATTGTGGACGGGGGAGGTGCTCGCTGGGAGCCCTTTTGCCCAGTTATCCTTGCAGGCATTCGAGTCGTTGGCCCTCGGTGTGGGGGAGCTGGAAGCTATGGTCGCGCCTGGTGTGGGCATCTGCGGAATCGGTGTCGTCAGCGCGTACGGGTGGGACCGCCCGTCGCTCTGGGAGGGGCTGATGAGCGGCAAGCCCGCCGCGTCCATAGTTCCTGAGCTGGGCCGATACCCCGGTGACACGGTCTGGGCCGCGTACGTCGGCGAGGGCGGCGACCCGGTGGACGGTCCCAGCCGGTTCGCGCGGGCGATGCGCGCGGCGGCCCGGGAGGCCATCGAGGACGCCGGAACGCGCGGGTGGCGTCCCGGTCGGCGAGTGGGCCTAATGCACGCAGTGGTGTTGGGCGAAGTGGACCTGTGGCGCGACTTCTACGTCACCCGCGGCGGGAAGTTGCCGGTCCACGACTACCTCGCGTTGATGCCTTCGACTCCGATGTCGACGTTCATGCAGGAATACGGGTTCCACGGTCCCGCGATGAACGTCTCGGCGATGTGCGCGTCCGGCAACGCCGGTCTGATCACCGCGAAGGCCTGGCTGGACGCCGGAATCGTCGACGACGTGGTGTTCGTCGCAACCGATCTGTCTCTCACGCCGGAGAACGTGTCCCACTTCGTCCGCCTCGGCGTGGCCATCGTGGACTCCGAACCGCTCGACGCGTGCCGGCCGTTCCAGGAGGGCAGCAGGGGCTTCGTGATGGGCGAGGCGTCCGTCGCGTTCGTCCTGTCCCGGCACGCCACCAACCCGTACGCCCTCACCCTCGGCGGCGCTATGTCGCACGACGCGTACCACGTGACGTCGATCGATCCGGCGCTCGACCAGATCACCGCCTGCTTCACCGACGCCCTGGACAACGCCTCGGTCAGCGCCGCCGACGTGCGCTACCTCAACGCGCACGGGCCGGGCACCGCGCAGTGCGACACCGCCGAAGCCGCCGTGCTGGAGCAGCTCTTCGGTCCGGAGACCGGGATCTATTCCGTGAAACCGCTGACCGGGCACTGCCAGGGGGCGGCGTCGGCGATCGAGGTGGCCGTGGCCGCGATGGGGTACGACAGCGGCGTGATCCCGGCGCCGCCGATCGTCGCGCCGGGACACCCCCGGTTGTTGAACGGGCCCACGCCGGTGCGGGACGGGCTGACGGTCAAGTCGTCGCTCGGGATGGGCGGCCACAACTCCGCCGTGGTGCTCGCACCGCCCGCCTGATCCCGGCTCACGGTTTCGTGAGGCGCACCAGCCAGCCGGGGTGATCGGTGTACCGCAGGCCGTACTTCGACGAACTGACGAACGCGTTGTCCTGTGTGAAAACAACGTGCTGGACGCTGCCGTCGCCCTTGCGGACGTGTCCCGGTGGGACGCAGTTCTGCGCGTTCTCCGGATCGGACGTGTCGTACTCCAGGTTGAAGTCGCCGCCGACGATCGTCTTGCCGGTCAGACCTGTCGAGGACCGGATGCCGGGGATCACGTCGAACAGCAACGACCGGCACTGCGCCAGCGCGACCGGTTCGCTGCTCGCCGACAGGTGCGTCGTGCACCCGAGGTGGTCACCGACGGCGTACGCGCAGGCGTAGGTGCGTTGCTCGTTGCCGCTGTCCTGCGTCGCGTACTTCCCGGTCCACGTCGTCACGCCCTGGTAGGCGGCGGCGGACACGCGGCCGAGCACGGCGTTGCCGTAGTCCTGACCGTTGGCGCACTTGACCGGGGCGCCAGTATCGCGCCGCAGGGCGGGTGCGAAGAAGTGGTAGATCCGGTCGCCCGGCCAGGCCTCCGTCAACGCCGGAGCGAGCTGACCCGGCACGTCGCCGGAGCAGATCTCGTTGAGCGTCACGAGGTTCGGGCGCACCTGGCGGATCAGCCCGGCGGCCTCGGCGACCGACCGGCCCTGCGCGTAGCAGCCCGCGATCCCGCTGTTGCACAGGTTGAGCTGCAACGTCCAGAACCTCTCGGCGGCGCGCGCGGCCGGTGCCGTGAGCAAACTCGCGAGCACCGCCAAGATCACTGCTGTACCGACTCGACGCATTGCTTCCCCTCCGGGTCGTCACGTGTGCGCTGTCTCCTTATCGCGTGACGACGTCGGAGGAGGAGGTATTGCACGAGAACGCCGTTCCACATAGCGGGAGCCCTTGCCCGGCCTGCCGCTCGGCTCGGACGATGACGCCCGAGCGGAGGAGGACCGGGTGGAGACGGACGAGGGCGTGCGCCGCGAGCGCAGGCTGGCGTGGAACGAGGACTGGGCCGCCACGATCGTCGGACTGGTGCTGCTGGCACTGGTGCTGACGCAGTTCATCCCGGGCTGGCTGGTGCCCTGATGACGGAAGTCCAGGCGCGGCAACGGTCTCAGCTCTGGTGGGCGGTCGGCGGCGTTGCGGTCGTGGTGGTGCTGGGCGCGCTCACCAGGTACCTGGAGCAGAACGTGCCGGTGTTCACCAAGGGCACCTGGCTCGGCGGCATCGCGAAGAGCGTCGAGTACCCCGTCTACGCGATCGTGCTCGGCCTGCTGGGCAACGCGGTGCTGACCGGTCTCGGATTCCGGGACAAGCTGGCCGCCGGGTTCCGGACCGAGTTCTTCATCAAGACGGGCCTGGTGCTGCTCGGCGCGTCGATCAACTTCGCGGTGATCGTCAAGGCGGCGGGGCCCGCGATCGCCCAGGCGTTCCTGCTGATCACGCTGGTGTTCGGGTTCACCTGGTGGCTGGGCGGGAAGGTCGGGCTGGAGCCGAAGCTGCGGGCGTTGCTGTCGTCGGCGGTGTCGATCTGCGGGGTCAGCGCGGCGATCGCGGCGGCCGGGGCCGTGCAGGCACGGCGGGAGCAGCTCGCGTACACCGCGAGCCTGGTGATCATCTTCGCGTTGCCGTCGATCTTCGTGTTGCCGTTGCTGGTGGACGCGTTCGGGTTGCCGACGGCGGTGGCGGGCGCGTGGATCGGCGGCAACATCGACACGACCGCGGCGGTGAGCGCGGCGGGTGCGCTGGTGGGCGAGGAGGCGTTGCAGATCGCGACGATCGTCAAGACGACGCAGAACGCGTTGCTCGGCGTGGTCGCGGTGGCGCTGACGGCCTACTTCGCGCTGAAGGTCGAGAAGACCGGCGAGGCGAAGGTCAGCGGGCGGGCGTTGTGGGAGCGCTTCCCCAAGTTCGTGCTCGGGTTCCTGGTCGCGTCGGTCGTGGCGACGGTGTTCCTGGAGTCCGGTGGCGACAAGACGGTGATCACGACCGTCAACGACCTGCGGACGTTGTTCCTGATCCTCGCGTTCGTGTCGATCGGACTGGAGTTCCGGGTCGCGCCGCTGCGGGAGGCGGGCTGGAAGCCGATCGGGGTGTTCGCCAGCGCGACGGTGTTCAACCTGCTGGTGGGACTCGGGCTGGCGAGCCTGCTGTTCGCGAACTTCAGCGGCTGATCTCGCGGCGCAACGCGGCGATCATCGTGCGGACCGGCGTGGTCTGCTCGACCGCCGGGCGGGTGACCGCCAGGACGTGACGCACCGGCTGGTCTTGAGCTGCCAGCCGGCGCACCACCACTCCGGTGTGCTGCACGCCGAGCGCCAGCACCGGGATCAGCGCGAGCCCGAGCCCGGCCGCGACGAACCCCTGCGCCGGCCAGTACTCGTCGGCCTCCACCTCGCGCCGGGGCGTGAACCCGGCGGCGCGGAAGGCGGCGTTCGTCGCAGCGTGGCAGCAGCCGATCTCGCTGCGGATGTCGATCCACGGCTCGTCCGCGGCGTCGGCCAGCGACACGACCCGGCGTCGCGCCAGGCGATGGCCCTTCGGCAGCACGATGCGGAACGGGTCGGTCAGCAACGGCAGGTAGCTCAACGCGCCGGTGTTCTCGGGGTGGTCGTGCGTCTCGACGACGATCAGGTCGAGCATTCCGGCGCGCAGCAGGTCGAGGGCGTCGTCGTGTTCGGCGATGCGCAACGTGATGTCGAGGCCGGGCAGTTGGGCGCGCGTCGTGGCGAGCGCGGGCGGGATGAGTTCGGCGCCGGCCGTCGCGAACGAGGCCAGCCGCAGCACGCCCATCTCCCCGGCGGTGAGCGCGGACAGCGCGGCCTCGGTCTCCGCCATGCGCGCCAGCAGGTCCGCGGCTCGTTCGGCCAGCAGCAGACCAGCCGCCGTGGGCCGGACGCCGCGGCCCGACGGTTCCAGCAGGACCGTCGAGGTCTGCCGTTCCAACGCGCTGATGTGCTGGCTGATCGTCGACGGCGTGTACCCGAGCACCTGCGCGGCCGCCCGCACCGACCCGTGTTCCACGACGGCGTGCAGTGCCTGAAGGCGGCGCATGTCCAGCACACCGCGATTGTACGGTGACACCGAACGGTCCGGTGGAAATCATCGCTTGTAGCTGGCGGTCCGGTGGGGTTGCGTGAACGCCGTGCCCACGCAGCAGACACTTCTCACGTTCGCGGTCGTCTCGGTCATCGCCATGGTCAGTCCCGGCCCGTCCACCATCTTCGTGCTCGCCCAGGGCATCGGCCACGGCCGCAGGGCGGCGCTCGCCGCCGTCGCGGGCATCTCGACGGCGTCCGCGATCCGCGTCCTGCTCGCCGCGGTCGGACTGTCGGCGTTGCTGACGTCGTCCGCCGCGGTGTTCGAGGTGATCCGCTGGGCCGGCGTCGCCTACCTGACGTACCTGGGCGTGCAGGCGTTGCGCAGCCGGTGGCAGGAGGCGCCCGCACCGGAACTCGCCCCGGTCTCCCGTTCGCTCGGCAAAGGGCTGCTGGTGGGCCTCGGCAATCCGAAGACGCTGATCTTCTTCCTGGCGTTCATCCCGCAGTTCGTGCAGGCCGGGCAAGGACCGGAAGCGCGGCAGATCCTGGTGCTGGGCACGGTGTTCTGGGTGATCGGCGTGGTCTGGGACGTCCTGCTCGCCTACGCGTCCGGCACGATCGGCGGCTGGCTGCGCACGAGACCGCGCCTGCGGGCCGCCCAGCCCCGCGTCGAGGGCGTCGCCTATCTGGGACTCGCGGTCTGGGCGGCGGTGACCGGGACCCGCGCGACCCGGTAGCCGCCGGGGACGCGAAGATCGTCGTCGTGACCGATGATCCCGCCGTTCTCCTGCACGACTGGGTGCGGGTCCACGCGCCCGTCACCTTCGCGACCTCCACAGCGCGGCCCGGCGACCAGAGAATCTGGCTGTTGGCGGGGCTGCGCAACCTCATCCCGACGATGTACGAGGTCCTGGCCCCCGACGACGCCGCGGCGGATCGTGTCCGGCTCGCCGAGCTGTGCGAGGACTCGCCGCACCCCGAGGACCCGGACGGACCGGCTGGAACGCCGTCGGCCGACTTCCGCCGGACGTTCCTGCCCATCGCCTCCAACGGTTCCGGTGACTACCTCTACGTCGACGAACGGCCGGGACCGGAGTCGGGCTGCGTGTGCGAGTGGTGGCACGACGACTACATGTGGGCGAAGTTGTGGCCGAGCGTCGACGCGATGCTCGCCGACGTCCTGGAGGCGTTGCGGACGGGCGGCGTGGTGCTCGGGAAGTACCGCGCGCAGGTGCGGGACGGCGAGATCGACTGGGCGTTCCTCGACTAGGGCGTGTCCCGCGACTCCCAGGGCGGGACCCAGTCCACGTCCGCGCCCGCGGCCGCCACCAGTGCCGCGCACTCCGGCTGACCGCCCTGGCCCGCGCCCCAGTACGCCACGTTCAGCTCGTCCTGGCTCGCCCCGGCCAGCAGTGCTTCGAGCCGGTCGCGCAGCCCGAGCGTCGCGGCGTCGGCGAGCGTCACGGCCGCGCCGCGCTCGACCAGCCGGTGCGCCGCCGCCCACTGCGCGAACGCCCGCGCGTCGGTCAGCGGGGTGCCGCCGGCGATGACCGCCCCGTCGGCATCGATGTCCGCGCCGTGGTCCAGCAACGCGTCGAGCACCTCGACGTCATCGGCGCTGGCGGCCCAATGCAACGGCGTCTCCCGATGCGGGCCTTCGAACCGTGCGTTCACATCGGCGCCCGCTTCCACCAGTGCCGCCACGGTCCGTGCGGAGTTGGGGCGGCGTGCGGGCCAGTCGGTCAGCACGTGCAGCAGGCTCCGCGCGTGGCCGTGCTCGTCGACGATCCGCGCGGTCGCGAGGCCCGGATGGTCCGCGAGCAGGCGTGCCAGCGCGGGGACGTCACCTGTCTGAATAGCGGTGACCACCGCGACGGCCAGCGGATCGTCGTGTCGCACGGTCGGATCCTCCGTTAGGCCTCGTCGGCGATCCACGCGCCGTGGAAACCGGACGGCACCCGCCTGGGCAGCCGCACGGAGGCTACCGGCCCCGCCGTCACGTCGGAGGCGTCGAGCACGAGCAGTTCGGCCGTGTCGGCGCGTTCGTTGCTGACGATCGAGAGCAGCCAGCCGCTGTCCTCGCCGGTGTCGTCGGCGGCGGGCACGAACTCCGCCTCGCCCGGGATCCAGCCGTCGGCCAGCACGTGGCTGCGGCGCTCGCCGGTGGTGGAGTCGTACTTGACGATCGACGGGCGGCGCACGGAGTCGAGCAGCAGCGGTGTGCTGACCGCGTAGACGTAGCGGTGGCCGACGCCGGTGCGGGTGTCGTTGACCGTGGGGAACTCGACGGGCAGGTCGTCGACGGGCGCCTCGGTCACGGTGCCGGTCGCCAGGTCGAGGGTCCAGCGGTAGAGGTTGCCGCCGAGGGTCGGGGTGTTCGACAGCGCGGTCGAGAGGTCCGCGTAACCGCCGAGGCCCGTCCAGATCTCGTTGAAGCCGGAAGCGTTGTACGCCACCGCGTCCAGCACCACACGGCCGTGCGCGTCCTCGAACGCGTTGCCCACGTGGAAGGCGTAACCGGGCTGCACGTCGAACCACCGCACGTCCGCGCTCGTGCCGTGGCGCGGCATCACGCCGATGCGCGGGCGGTGCCGGTCGCTCCACCGGAACGGCAGCCCCGGCGTGCGAATGAGGTCGAAGTCGAACACCACGGGCAGATCGAGCCACACGACGTGGTGCTCGGTGATCGCGAAGTCGTGCATCATCGTCGGCGCCGGGACCTCGATGTCGGCGCTGTGCACGATCTCGCTGTCGGCGGTCGCCACGTGGTAGGTCACGAACGGCGGGCGCATGCCGTAGCCGAAGAAGTGCAGCTCACCGGTGACCGGGTCGACCTTCGGGTGCGCGGTCATCGCCGTCCTGAGCCTGCCGCCGAAGTCGAACGGTCCGACGGTGGTGAGGTCCGGCGCGACCTCGGTCGGGAAGCCGTTCTCCACCAGCGACAGGATGCGCCCGTTGTGGTGCAGCACGCTGGTGTTCGACGAGTTGTTGCGCATGATCCCGTTCGGGCCGAACGGGTCGCCCATGTCCGGGTGCACCCCGTCGAGCATCGGCGTGCGCACCCACCGGTTGCGGTACCAGCCCGCGCGGCCGTTCTCCAGGCGGATGCCGTGCAGCATGCCCTGGCCCATGAAGTTGTGGCCGGGGTAGGTGCCGGGCAGTGGGTTGGCGCCGTTGCGGAAGTAGCGGCCGGTGAGCTCCGGCGGCAGCGTGCCGGTCACCTCCAGGTCGACGGCCTCGATCTCGTCCGGCACCGGTGCCATGAACCCGTCGAAATACGCGGGCCTGTCCACGGTCGTCATGTTCGTTCCCCTCGATCGGTGTTTCCGGCTTCCAGCATGCACCATCGCTAAACGGGTGCATAGTGATGCTGGTCACGACTCGATCGACGGCATTCCGGAATGGGTACGATCTGGTTCATGACGGCAGGGGAGGCGCCGCGCCGCCGGCAGAACCGGCGCGGCCAGGGTGGGTTGCTGCGCGCCGAGATCGAGCAGGCGGCCCTGAAGCTGCTGGACGAACTGGGTTCACCCGAGCTGGTGACGTTGCGCGGGGTGGCGCGGGCGGCGGGGATCACCGGACCGGCGATCTACCCGCACTTCCCGGGGTTGTCGGAGTTGCAGGCGCGGCTGCGGGAAATGGCGTTCGACCAGATCGCGGAAGAAACGAACGCCGCCGTCGCGGAAATCACCGATCCGCGCGCGGAAATGCTCGCGCGCTACTCCGCCTACGTCGAGCTGGGTTTCGCCTATCCCGCGCGCAGGAAACTGATCCTGACCCCGGGCAACGAGGTCAGCCTCGGCGCGCGGGTCGCGTTCGACGGGCTGGTGGACGTGCTGAACCGCTGTGTCGCGGCCGGGGAGTCGGCGAGCACCGACCCCGCCCTCGACACCGCGCTGTTGCTGGCCGCGCTGACGGGGCTGGTGCAGACGCGCGACGCGTTCCCGTTGCCGCCGCTGGACGCCGCGATCGGCGAGATGGTCACGCGCCTCGCGAAGCTCCGTTAACGGGTCCAGCGCACGACGTCGTCGAACGTCACGTTGCCGCCGCACACCACAACGCCCAGCCGCGCGCCGGGCCCGACCCGGTCGAGCACCGTCCGGGCGGCCGGCAGCAGACATCCGGCGGCGGGCTCGGCCCACACCTTCTGCGTCTCCGCCAGCGTGATCGACCCGCGAACGGCGTCCGCGTCGGACACCAGCACCACGTCCTCCACCAGCGACGTGACGTGGTCGTAGGTCAGCTGGGAGGCGTGCGGCGCCGACAACGTCGAGACGATCGACGTCGGGGTGATGTCGACCGGTCCGCCCGCGGCGAGTGCCTGGCGCATCGCGTCGGCGCCCTCGGTCTCCACACCCCACACGCGCACACCCGGCACGAGAGAGTGGAACGCCGTGGCGACACCGGAGATGAACCCGCCGCCGCCGACGCTCACCAGCACGTCGGTGACGTCCGGCGCGTCGGTCGCGAACTCCAGCCCGACCGTGCCCTGCCCGGCGACGACGATCGGGTCGTCGTAGGGGTGCACGAGCGTCGCGCCCGCCTCCACCAGGTCGCCCAGCAGCGCGAACGCCGCTGCGAGTCCGTCGGTCAGGCGCACGTCGGCACCGGAGGCGCGGGCGAGTTCGACGGACCGGGCGGGCGCCGAGGACGGCATGACGACGGTCGCGGCCACCCCGAGTTCCTGTGCGGCGGCGGCCAGCGCGATGCCGTGGTTGCCGCCGCTGACACCGACCACACCGGCTGCGCGGTCCTCGTCGGACAACGAGAGGATCTTCGCGAGCGCGCCGCGGATCTTGAACGAACCGCTGCGCTGCACCAGTTCCAGCTTCACCGTCGTCGGTGCGCCCAGCAGCGCGGACAGGCCCGGCGAGGCGAGCGTGGGCGTGCGCAGCACACGGCCGTCGAGCACCTCGGCCGCGGCCCGGACGTCGTCGATGGTCAGCAGGTCCGCCATGGCCACACCTTAGGCCGCGCCGAACGTCGGGACGGGACCTGTCGCTGTTCCGCAGAAGCGGCAACTAGGATCATCTGGTGTCGGATCTGCGGATCCACGTCGCCGTCGAGAAGTGCCGGAGGCTTGAAATGTCCACACTCCCGATCGCGCCGGGCTCCGGCCGCCCGTGACGCGCAACCGGGTGCGGGGACGGCTGCCCGTCGTCCTCGTCCTGCCCGCCGTGCTCGGGCTGGCCTTCCTGCTGGTGCCGCTGGCCGGGCTGCTGATCAAGACGCCGTGGACGTCGCTGTCCACTTTGCTCAGCGCCGAGGTCGGTGAGGCGCTGCGGCTGTCGTTGATCTGTGCCTCTTTGGCCACCGTGCTCTGCCTCTTCCTCGGGATTCCGCTGGCCTGGCTGCTGGCGCGCTCGGGGTTGCCCGGTCGCGGGTTCCTGCGGGCGCTGGTCACCGTGCCGCTGGTGCTGCCGCCGGTCGTCGGCGGTGTGGCGCTGTTGCTTGTTTTGGGACGGCGTGGGCTGATCGGTGAGCACCTCGACGCGTGGTTCGGGATCTCGTTGCCGTTCACGACGGCCGGGGTCGTGGTGGCCGAGGCGTTCGTGGCGATGCCGTTCCTGGTGATCTCGGTGGAGGGCGCGCTGCGGGCGGCCGATCCGCGGTTCGAGGAGGCGGCGGCCACGCTGGGGGCGTCGCGCTGGCTGACGTTCCGGCGGGTGACGCTGCCGTCCGTGCTGCCGGGGGTGGTGGCCGGTGCCGTGCTGTGCTGGGCGCGGGCGCTGGGGGAGTTCGGGGCGACGATCACGTTCGCCGGCAACTTCCCCGGCGAGACGACGACCATGCCGTTGGCTGTTTATCTGGCGCTGGAAACGGATCCGGACGCGGCGATCGTGCTGAGCATCGTGTTGTTGCTGGTGTCCGTCGGTGTGCTGGCCGGTCTGCGCGACCGGTGGATCAGCGGGCCGACATGACCCTGACCGCTGCGTTGCGCGTCACGCGCGGCACCTTCGACCTCGAACTCGACCTGGCGATCGCGCCCGGCGAGGTGGTCGCGCTGCTCGGCCCGAACGGCGCGGGCAAGTCGACCGCGTTGCGTGCGCTGGCCGGCCTGTCGCCGTTGACCTCGGGCAGCATCACGCTCGGCGAGTCCACTTGGGACGGTGACGGCGCGTTCCTGCACGCCGAGCAGCGCCCGATCGGCGTGGTCTTCCAGGACTACCTGCTGTTCGCGCACATGACCGCGCTGGAGAACGTCGCGTTCGGCTTGCGAGCCCGCGGCACCCGGCGCGTCGAGGCCAGGGCGGAAGCGGCGCGGTGGCTCGACCGGGTCGGGCTCGCGGAGTTCGCCCAGCGCAAGCCCCGCGCGTTGTCGGGAGGCCAGGCACAACGGGTCGCGCTCGCCCGCGCCCTCGCGACCGGCCCGAGCCTGCTGCTGCTGGACGAACCGCTGGCCGCGCTCGACGCGAGCACCCGGCTGCAGGTCCGCACGGAGCTGGGCAGGCACCTGGCCGAGTTCGGCGGGCACACGCTGCTGGTGACGCACGACCCGTTGGACGCGATGGTCCTCGCGGACCGGCTGGTGATCCTGGAGCACGGCCGCGCCGTCCAGCAGGGCCCGCCCGCCGAGGTCGCCCGGCAGCCGCGCACCGACTACGTGGCCAACCTCGTCGGCCTCAACCTCTACCGGGGCAAGGCGAACGGCACGGTCGTCGACCTGGCGGACGGCGGTGTGCTCACCGTCGCCGCGCCGGTGACCGGCGAGGTGCACGTGGCTTTCCCGCCCACCGCGGTGAGTCTGCACGTGGCCCGGCCGGACGGCAGCCCGCGCAACACGTGGCAGGTGACCGTGTCGGCGATCGAGCAGCACGCGCACACCACCCGCGTGCGGCTCGACGGCGTGCCGTCCGTGCTCGCGGACATCACCACGGCCACGCTCGCGGACCTGCGGCTGCGGCCCGGCGACTCGTTGTGGGCGGCGGTGAAGGCGACCGAGACGCACACCTACCCGGTGTGAACCGTCAGGGCTGCAGGCGTTCGGCGAGCCAGCCCTCGCCGGTGCGGACGTAGCGCAGGCGGCGGTGCAGGCGGTTCGGTTTGCCCTGCCAGAACTCGACTTCCTCCGGCACCAGGAGATACCCCGTCCACGCCTCCGGGCGGGAGAGCGGTTCGTCGCTGTCGGCCAGGGCTGCGGCGCGGCCGTGCAGAGCGGACTCGTCGTCGAGCGGCGTGCTCTGCTCCGACGCGATGACCGCGGCCTGGGCGGCGCGCGGGCGGTCGGCGAACAGGGCGTCGGAGGCCTCGGGCGCCACCTTCTGCACGGTGCCGACGACGGTGATCTGCTGCAAGGTCTCGCGCCAGTGGAAGTTGGCGGCGGCCTGCGGGTTCGCCGCCAGGTCACGGCCCTTGCGGCTGGTGCTCGAGCCGGCGAAGACCAGGCCGCCGTCCGCGAACTCCTTGAACAGCACGACGCGGCTGGACGGACGGCCCCGGTCGTCGGCGGTGGCGAGGACCATCGCGAACGGCTCGCTGACCTCGCGGGAGACGGCGCCGGCGAACCACTCGGCCAGCAGGACGACCGGGTCGGCCGGGGGCGCGTCGAACTCGGGCAGGACCAGGGTGGCGTCACCGCTCAACGTCATGATCACACCGTAGTCCGATCTTGCTCGTCGCCCTGCCGAGCCCGGTCAACTGTGGTCCAGTGGTGCGCGGCGACGACGAAGGAGCTGGGGATGACAGAGGCGGCACCGCAGGGGTGGGTGCCGGTCGAGCACCGGTTCCTCGGACTCGACCGGCGGACGTTCGGCGCCGCCCTGAGCGTCCTGGTCATCGCGCTGGTGCTGCTGGCCGGGTTGCCCGCGGTGAACGCCCTCATCCCGTGGCACAACGAGATCCGCGCGGGCGACGTGCTGGACCTCGGCGGCGGCGCCACCGCCGTCCCGCCGGTCGGGTGGCAGCTCGAGGACGGCGCGCTGACCGGTTCCGGTTCGGCCTCCCCGGCGAGCCTGCAGGTGCAGCTCGCGACCGGCGGCGCGACGATCTCGTTGCGCGGCACGGCGTTCACCGGCACGGCGGACGCCTTCCTGGACCAGGTGGTGCGGTCGGAGGGCAGTGCCGGGGTCGACGGACCGCGCGGCACCGTGACCACGGCGAGCGGCCTGGTCGGGGTCGCGCTCGGCAGCACCTCGCCACAGGGCGACGGCCTCGACGTGGCGTTCAAGATGGCCGGACCGGCCGGGCAGGCCGAGACGGCGCCCGCGTTGCTGGTGCGGGTGCGGACGGCGCCGGGGCAGTACGAACGGCAGCAGGACGTCGTGGGCGAGTTCGTCCGCAGCATCACCGCGGGAGCGACCCGATGACGACGACAGCCGACCCGAAGACCGCGCAGCTCGCCGCCATCGAGGAGTCGGGCTGGGGACTGCCGTTCCGCTTCGTGCAGCCGCGCAACCTGGCGTTCTGGGTCTACCTGGTGGGCGTGGGGGGCGGTGCGCTCGCGATCCTGCGCTACTTCGGCCCCGGCGCGCACTTCTACAGCCCGGCGCTGACCGGCGGCGTGCTGCTGTTCGGCCTGTACCTGGTGCCGTGGTTGCTGTTGCTGCGCCACCACAACCGGTACACCGCACAGCCCGCGACGTTGCTGGCGGCGGCATTCGCCTGGGGTGGCCTGGCCGCGACGTTCTGGATCGCGCTGCCCGCCAACACCGCGCTGCTGGAGATCTGGTCCAAGGTCGGCGGCACCGAGTTCGCCTCCGACTGGGCGGCGGGCCTCACCGCGCCGATCAACGAGGAGTTCGGCAAGGCGCTCGGCCTCGTGCTGCTGATCGGCCTGGCCCCGCGGCTGGTGCGCAGTGCCTACGACGGGTTCATCATCGGCGCGTTCCTGGGCCTGGGCTTCCAGGTGTTCGAGGACGTCCTCTACGTCTACAACGGCGCCGCCCAGACGTTCGGCACCAACCAGCTCGCCTCGTCGGTCCAGATCTTCGTGGTCCGCGGCGCCGTCGGCATCGTCTCGCACGCCCTGTTCAGCGCGATCTTCTGCGCGGGCCTCATGTGGGTGCTGGGGCGCACGCCCGGCGACCGCAACGTGCCGCGCGGCGTCCTGACCATGCTGACGGCGATGGTGTTCCACTTCGCCTGGGACGACATGGGAGGGCTGAGCGGGGGCGTCGCCGTGCTGGCCATTCTGCTGCCGTTCGTGATCGCGGTCGTGGAACTGCTGACGCTCTTCTACGTCCTGCGCCACGCGGCCCGGCAGGAACGGATCTGGATCCGCCAGATCCTCGGGCCGGAGAGCGAGGCCGTCGATCCGGCGCTGTTGTCGGCTGTCAGCGGTCTGCGGAAGGACCGCAAGGCGTTCCGCAAGCTCGTGCACAACCGGGGCCGGGCCCGGCACCTCCAGGAGGCGGCGGCGGACCTGGCCCGGGAGATCGCCCGTGCGCGCGGCCACGAGACGGCCGAGGTGGCGCACGCCCGCGCCGAGGTGCTCCGGCTGCGCGGGGTGCGGCCGACCGGGTGACCGCGTCCCGCTGAAGGCTTACGGTGGAGCCGTGACGACCACGGCGGAGGTTGTGAGCCAGGCCGACGAGCGGATCCGGCGCCTGGAGTCGCGGCTGGTGCGCGAGTTCGGGGACGTTCCGCCGAGCCTCGTGCACGAGTGGATCGAACGGGCCAAGGCGCGGTTCGGGAGCGCGAGGGTGCAGGAGTACGTGCCTCTCTTCGTGGCGCGGGAGGTGCGGGCCTCGGCGAAGGCGTTCCCGGTGGAGGCGCAGGAGAGCTCGTTCCTGGCCACCTGGGCGCGGAACACGGCACGCAGGTTGCTCGCCCCCGAGTTGCCGAAGCGGTGGGCGCACACGGCCGGGGTGGCGCGGCGGGCCGAGCGGGTGGCTCGGGTGTTGCCCGAGGACGAACGCGAGTTGCTCGTGGCGGCGGCCTGGGTGCACGACATCGGGTACGCGGCGGAGGTGAAGGACACCGGGCTGCACTCGTTGGACGGGGCGCGGTATCTGAAGCGCGCCGGTCTGAGTGAACGGGTCTGCTCGCTGGTGGCGCACCACTCGGGGGCGTCGGCGGTGGCGCAGCTGGTCGGGCTCGGGGGCGAGTTGGCGGAGTTCCCGGACAACCGGGGGCGGCTGCGGGACGCGCTCTGGTACTGCGACATGAGTACCGGGCCGGACGGGCAGCCGACGACGGTGCAGGGGCGGTTGCAGGAGATCCGGCAGCGGCGCGGGCCGGAGGACCCCGTGGTCAAGGCGCTCGCGATCAACGGCGAGGAGCGGCTGGCGGCCGTGCGCAGGACACATCGGCTGCTCAAGCGGCAGTGACCGACGCCGCGCGCATTTACTTGAAAATTGAACTATCTTGGACGTCATGAAGAAGATCGGTTTTCTGTCGTTCGGGCACTGGACGGACAGCCCGCACTCGCAGACGCGGTCGGCGGCCGACGTGCTGACGCAGTCGATCGACCTGGCCGTCGCGGCGGAGGAGCTCGGCGCGGACGGGGCGTACTTCCGGGTGCACCACTTCGCCCGGCAACTCGCGTCGCCGTTCCCGCTGCTCGCGGCGATCGGCGCGAAGACGGAGCGCATCGAGATCGGCACCGGCGTGATCGACATGCGCTACGAGAACCCGATGTACATGGTCGAGGACGCCGGGTCGGCCGACCTCATCTCGGGTGGCAGGCTCCAGCTCGGCATCTCGCGGGGATCGCCCGAGCAGGTCATCGACGGCTGGCGGCACTTCGGCTACGGGCCGGCGGAGGGCCAGACGGACGCCGACATGGCGCGCATGCACACCGAGCTGTTCCTGAAGGTGCTGGAAGGCGGCGGGTTCGCCCAGCCCAACCCCAGGCCGATGTTCCCGAACCCGCCGGGGCTGCTGCGCCTCGAGCCGCACTCGCCGGGCCTGCGGGACCGGATCTGGTGGGGCGCGGGCTCCAACGGCACGGCCGTGTGGGCGGCGCAGCAGGGCATGAACCTGATGAGCTCCACGCTCAAGTTCGACGAGGGCGGCGCGCCGTTCCACGTCCAGCAGGCCGAGCAGATCAGGGCGTTCCGCAAGGCCTGGACCGAGGCCGGGCACGAGCACGAGCCGCGGGTGTCGGTGTCGCGCAGCATCTTCGCGCTGACCACGGACCTCGACCGGATGTACTTCGGCGGTGACGGCAAGAGCACCGACTCGATCGGGTTCATCGACGGACCGCAGAAGGCCATCTTCGGCCGCTCCTACGCCGCCGAACCCGAACTGCTCGTCAAGCAGCTCGCGGAGGACGAGGCGATCGCCGAGGCCGACACGCTGCTGCTGACCGTCCCGAACCAGCTCGGCGTCGACTTCAACGCGCACGTCCTGGAGAACATCCTCGTGCACGTCGCTCCGGCACTCGGGTGGCGCTGACGGCGATCACGGCCGCCGCGCACGTCTCAGTGATTAGGGTCCGGCCATGGACGATCAGCGATCGCCGTTGGCCGGGACCCGGTACGCGTCCGCCGCGCACCGGCTCTGGCGCTGGGTGGACGCGCCGCAGGACGCCGAGGTGGCCGACTTCGTCGCGCGCCAGGCGTCCCTGGACGTCGACGCGCGCACGAGGCTGCGGGCGGGCCTGACCGAATCGGACCTGTACACGCTGATCACGTTCGCCCGCCGGTCCGCGCTCGCGACGCTGCGCACGAACGACCCGTCGCACGTGTCCGCGGGGTTCGAGGCGCTGGCCGCGATCGACCTGGAGAAGCTCGACTGGCGGGACGTGAGCTGGGCCGCCGCCGTTGTCGCGCACGCGGGACAACGGGTCGGCGTCGCCCAGGTCGCCGCGACGGCCGCGGCCTCCCGCGCCGACGGCGAGACCGCCGACCTGCTGCTCGACTCCGTCACCGAGGAGATCGACCTGGCGGGCGACTGGGGCCTGTGCGAGGTGACCACCGCCGACGGCGTCGTCTACTTCCAGACAGAGAGCGGGAACGGTGTCCGCGGCGCTGATCTGGGTGCGCAGGCCCTGGCCGTCGCCGGCGCGCTCGAAGCCGACCTGTACCCGCACGCGGAGATCACCGTCGGCTCCACCCTGCACGCCGTGTGGCTGGACGAGGACGACGACGAGGCGATGCGGGCTCTCCGCGGCCTGTCCGCGGTGGTCAGCGTGCACGCCGAACCGGCCCCCGACGCGGACGGGCGGACCGGCCACTTCGTGCTGGTGTACCTGGCCGAGGCCGCGAGTGCGCAGGACGCGGTGGTGATCGCGGCCGCGGCCAGGGCGGCGTCGCGGGACACGGCCGTGACGATCGGGGTCGCGGTGGATCGCCGGTGCGGCGTCCTGATCGGCCGCACCTCGATGGCCGGCACGGCCCCGCTGGAGGACGAGGACTCGATCGCCCGGTTCGAGGACATCCTCAGTCAGGTGTTGCAATAGCTTCAGTGCAGACCAAAAGAAGTCTTCGACCGGGGATCAGGAGAGTCGCCACCAGCCCAGAAGGCAATCAGCGGCGACGGTTGCGGACGTAGACCGCCGACTGCTTGCCCTCGCCGTGACCGCGCCGGTCCACCTCGAACAACGTCGTCGCCGTGATCAGGTCGCTGAGCTTCGAGTAGCCGTACGTGCGGGAGTCGAACTCCGGCCGCTGCTTGGTGATGATGCTGCCGACCGACGACAGCGACGCCCACCCGTCGTCGTCCGAGGCCGCCTCGACGGCGTTGCGCAGCAGCTTCACCAGCGTCGTGTCGCCCTTGAGTTGCGCCGCGGCCGCCACCGGCTTGCGTGCCAGCGGTGTCTCGGCGGGCACCTCCGACTCGGGCGAGACGAGGTTCTCGACGTAGATGAACTTGTCGCAGGCCGCGACGAACGGCTTGGGCGTCTTGCGCTCGCCGAAGCCGTACACGGTGAGCCCCGACTCGCGCAGCCGGGCGGCGAGCCGGGTGAAGTCCGAGTCGCTCGACACGATGCAGAAGCCGTCGAAGCGGTCGGAGTAGAGCAGGTCCATCGCGTCGATGACCATCGCCGCGTCGGTCGCGTTCTTGCCGGTCGTGTACGCGAACTGCTGGATCGGCTGGATCGACTGGGCCAGCAGGTGGTCCTTCCAGCCCTTGAGGCTCGTGCCGGTCCAGTCGCCGTACGCGCGCTTGACGTGCGCGGTCCCGTACTTGGCGATCTCGGCCAGCAGTGCCTCGGTGATCGAGGGCTGGGCGTTGTCCGCGTCGATCAGCACCGCGAGCTTGACGGCGCTCTCATTGCCAGTGGCCACGGGCGAACGGTAGCCGCACACCGGTTGTGACACCGATCCGACACGATCTCGCAAAGCAACACGAACGCCCTGTTGCCGCATTACGGTGGGGACGGCAAAGGGACGTGAGAGAGGCGGAACCGGGCGTGACGTCCTGGGTCGATGTGATCAACTATGTCCGGCTGCGCTACGAGGTGCTGGAGGAGACCGACGACTGGCTGCGCTTCCGCCTCGACACCGAGGGCGACCGCACTCAGCAGGTGTCCGTGCACCACCTGAGCGATCTCGGCGGGGCGGCGTGGGTGGAGATCTCCTCGCCGGTCGGCCGGGCCGACGACGTGGACCTGCGCCGCTTCCTCGAACTCGCGGGTGAGTCGCAGGTCGGCGGGGCCGCCGTGGTGGACGGGCTGGCGTTGCTCAAGCACGTGGTGCCGCTGGAGGACCTGAGCGTGCGCGAGGAGTTCGAACGGCCGCTCGCGCTGCTGGTCGGCCGGGCGGACGTGATCGAGCACGAGCTGACGAGCCGCGACGCGTTCTAGTGCCACCAGCTGCGGCCTGGGCTGAAGAGCAGGTGGCGGCGGTCCGCGACGACCCCGCCGGGCGCCTGGCGTTGATGGAACGCTGCTACAGCGGACCGTTCGGGCAGGCGCCCCGGCACCTGCCGTTCCGCCGGGCCGCGCGGTCGTTCATGCGCTGGCAGCTGAGCCGGGGTGTGCTGCGGCCGGAGACCGGCAGTCCGTGGTGGCGGGCGGTCAACGAACGCATCCTGCGCGACGGCTGCGAGGCCGTGGCGTTGTCGGGTGGGCTCGGTGGCCCGCCCTCGTCGCGCACGGCCGCGGACTGGCTGGCGTTCGCGCTCGAACCCACGGCGCGGGCCTGGTACCGGGCGCACAACGGCAGCGTGGTCGCGGCCTACCTGGAGCACCGGGCGCTGGCGGAGCGGGAGAACGAGCCCGAGCGGTTCTTCCTGAACGTCATCCTGTGCCGGGTGCTCTACACGCACGCCCTGGTGGCGGCGCCAAGACTCTCGCTGGGCTGGTTGCGCGGGCTGGCGCCGGTGCTCGGTGACCCCCGATTGGGCATGACCGGGATCTTCCTGCAGCTCTCGCGGGTGTTGCCGGCGCGGTACCCGTTGGACGACGAGGTGAGCTACTACCTCGCGCAGGAGCACGGGTTCGCGCGGCTGGTCGACTTCGGCATGATCGTGCCCCGGCTGGACCGGCTCTACGAGTGGTCGGCGGCGGATCTGGGGGCTTCCGGGCTGCTCGACTGCGTGCGCGACGGGGCGTTGACGTACGCGTGGCGGTTCGAGGACCGGCACGTCTGGGACCCGCCGAGGTCGGTCGTGCTGCCTCTGATCCACCGGGTGCTGCCGCCGCGGTAGGTCCGAAGAATCGCAATTCTTCGGGGAAATCTTGACTCCGGAGTCAATGTTGCCCAGGGTGTGCGGCGTGACTGAAGTGGAGCAGCGCTCGGCCGACGTCGTGATCGTCGGCGCGGGGTACGCGGGACTGGCGGCAGCGACGCGCTTGGCGTCCGCCGGCGTGGACGTCGTCGTGCTGGAGGCCGCGGACCGGGTGGGCGGGCGGGCGTTCAGCGAGGTGCTGCCGTCCGGGGTGCGGATCGACCACGGCGCGCAGTGGATCGGGCCGTCGCAGAAGCGGTTCCACGAACTCGCGGCGCGGTTCGGCTGCACGACGTTCCCCACCTGGGAGACCGGCCGGCACGTCGAGGTGTGGCACGACGGCACGCGCACGGACTACTCCGCCGACGAGCCCAACAACGGACCGGGGATCGCCGAGTACCGGCGGGTCACCGAGACGCTCGACGAGCTCGCGCGGACGGTCGACCTGGAGGAGCCGTGGCGCACGCCGCGGTTCGAGGAGTTCGACACCCAGTCCGCCGAGGACTTCTTCCTGCGGCAGACCCACGACAACGACGCGCAGCGCAGGCTCGCCCTCGCGGTGCAGGGCGTGTGGTGTTGCGAGCCCAGGGAGATCTCGTTCTTCCACGTGCTGTTCTACCTCGCGTCGGCGGGTGGGTTCGAGCAGCTGATGGAGACCTCGGGCTGTGCGCAGGACTCGCGGTTCACCGACGGCGCGGACGCTCTCGCGGTGGCGATGGCGGCGGCGTTGCCCGGGGTCGTGCGGCTCGGCGAGCCCGTGCTGACGCTCCGGCACTCGGCTCAGGGAGTCGAAGCCTTGACGGACAACGGGATCGTGCGCGCGAGACGGGCGATCGTGACCGTGCCGCCCGCCGCGGTGGGACGGATCGGGTTCGAGCCCGCGCTGCCGATGGCGCGGCGTGGCTGGGCCGGGCACACGCCGATGGGGCGGGTCGCGAAGGTGCACGCGGTGTTCGAGGAACCGTTCTGGCGCAAGAAGGACCGCTCCGGCATCGCCAGCCTGTTCAGCCGCAGTCCGGTCGGCGTGGTGTTCGACAACTCGCCGGAGGACGGTTCGCGCGGGGTGCTGGTGGCGTTCGTCTACGGCGACCGGGTGGACCGCTGGGTCGCCGCGCCGGACTCGACGCGGCGTTCGGACGTGCTGGAGGCGTTGGGCGAGGTGGCCGGGCCGCGGGCGCGCATGCCGATCGAGTACGTCGAGATGGCGTGGTCCGAGGACGGCTGGACGATGGGTGGCTACGAGTGCTTCGTGACGCCCGGTGGCTGGGCCGAGTACGGCGAGCACGGCTGGCGGCGGGCGACCGGCAGCGTGCACTGGGCGGGCACGGAGACGGCGTCGGTGTGGAACGGCTACGTCGACGGCGCGCTCACGTCCGGGGAGCGGGCCGCGGACGAGGTGATGGCCGCGCTGAAGATTCCCGGACAACCGGCGTGAAGGTCGTCGCGCTGCCATACTGACCGCGATGACCAGCACAGATGGCCTCACCTCCCGGGTGCGCACGGCGCTTCGGGCGGCCATGCTGTCGCAGCGCGCGCTGGCCGGGCGCATCGGGATGGACCCGACGGCGTTGTCGAAGTCGTTGCGCGGCACGCGCAGACTGCGGGACGAGGAGATCGCGGCGATCGCGGCGGCGTGCGAGGTCAGCGTCGCCTACCTCACGACCGGGGCGGGCCCGGAACCCGTTGTGCCGCAGGACGTTCGGGACCGCGCGCTGGCGGCACCGGACCGGCGCGACCAGATCCTCGCGGCCGCCACCGCGTTGATCGCCCGGCGCGGCTACCACAACGTGCGGGTCGCGGACATCGCCCGGCAGTGCGGCACCAGCACCGCGACCGTCCACTACCACTTCCCGACCAAGGAAGCGGCGCTGAACGGCGCGCTGGAGTACTACGCCGGCACGTTCCGCGCTCGCGTGGAACGGGAGTTCGGCAAGGCCACGTCGGTGCGCGACAAGCTGCGGCGCCTGGTGGAGGTGCAGCTCCCGCTGGCCGCCGACGACATCGACGAGTGGTCGGTGTGGGTGCAGTTCTGGGGTCAGGCGATGCTGCAACCGCGGCTGCGCCCCGCCCAGCGGCGGGTCTACTCGGAGTGGCGGCGGGTGGTCGTGGCGCTGCTGCACGACTGCCGTGCGGAGGGGTTGTCCCCGGACGCCGACGTCGAGGCGCTGGCCGATCGGTTCACGGCGTTGGTCGACGGCCTCGCGATCCAGATCCTGGCCGGGTCGACCGAGATGGCGCCGGAGCGGATGCGGGAGTTGTTGTTGCGCGCCTTCGAACCGGACCTGGTGCTCACAGATCGCCCGCGAGCAACCGGCTCACGGCGTCCGCGTGCCGGTCGATCTCCTTCTGCGTGAACGGGTCGTCGCCGAACAGGCGCCGGGTCATGCCCTCGTTGGTGTACGGGGCCGCGCCGCCGCTGGTGATCAGGTAGTAGAGCGTGGGTAGCGGCACGTGGTCGAGCTTGCCGGCGTTCACGAGGTCGGTGAACGCGGGCGTGAACGCGTCGAGCATCGGCCGCACGAACCGTTCGAGCAGGTGGTCGAGCCGTTCGCTGGGTTGCCGCGCCTCGTTGCTCATGATCGCGCCCAGGTCGGGGTTGCGGGCGGAGAAGCCGACGAACGTGCGGATCATGGTGCGCAGCCGGGCGCCGGGGTCGGTGCCGGGCACGTCGGCGTCGGCGACGAGGGCGACGATGGCGCCGAAACCCCAGTCGACGGCGGCGTACCAGACGCCCTCCTTCGAGCCGAACCGTTGGTGCAGCACGTTGTGGCTGACGCCGAGCACGCGGTTGAGGTCGCGAATGGACACTCCGTGGAAGCCCTGCGCGGCGAACGCCCGCAGTGCCGCCGCGAGGATCTCCTCGGTCGACGCCGGGGCCGTCCCCTTGCGGGGGCGGCCTGGACGGCGTGGGGTCTCCTCCGGCACGACCCGGATCCTACTGATCACGCGGCGGCGTTGTGCTCGTAGCCGGTGGGGGAGTCGGGCGCGGTGACCCGCTGCCGGGCGAAGTCGATGTTCTTCCGCTGTTCCCGGCGCCAGGCCTCGGGGTCGGCGCGGAGCTTGGCGCGTTTCCGTGCGACGACGGGTACCGCCGCGACCAGGAGGCGGTCGGCGAACCGTCCTTCCGGGACGGACAACTCCCTGCTGATCTCCGGCCCGTGGATCTTGCGGGTCAACGCCCTGAGCGCCGCCGTCGCCACCGCAGGCTGCACCTTCTGCAGTTCGTGCAAGCGGCCCGCGACCGCGGTGATGGTGGCGGCGGTGAGCGTCGAGGCCTGCGGGATCAGCGGTCCGGTCACCGACTGCAGCAGGTCGTCGACCCGCTGGGCCTGCTCGTTGCTCGTGATGCCCTCGACGAGGTTCGGCTCGACGCCCAGCACGTGCGCGACGTACCACCAGTACCGGTACAGCGAGTCCTGTTCCTTGGTGGTGATGTCGAAGCCCATCTGCTGCTCGGCGTTGAGGGACGTCAGCGTGAAGTCCATCCACGTGCGGGCGAGGTCGACCTGATTGATCGGCACGCCGTACCCGGCCTCGTCGTAGCCGCGGTCGCGGGCGAGCCGGCGCATCGCCGCGTGCAGCAGGCGGACCTGCAATGTGCCGACGTAACCAGGCTCGCCGCGCCGCATCGCGCCGGGCAACATCGCGGCGTTGAGCCACTTCCCGGTCTCCTGCAACCGGCGTGGCGCGCCCTCGACCAGCCGTCCCGTCAGGTCCAGCACGGTGGAGATCGACGGCGACTGGTAGGTGCGGACGAGCGCGCCGGCCGAGAGCGAGATCGCCGTGACGGCGGCGGGTTTGGTGAAGAACGGCAGCGATCCCTCGTCGAGCAGTGCGTCGTCGACGTACTCCGGAGTGGCCTCGACCTGCGCGAGGAGCTTCGCGACGGCGGGCGGGGGATCGGTGAGCGAGTCGAGGCCGTGGGCGATGCCCTGGTGGAGGGCGACCCGGACGTGCCTGCCCTGCTCGTGGATCTCGTCCACGACGGCGTCGGCCAGCGGGTCGCCGGTGACCAGCGCGGTGCGGAGCAGTTCCGCTCTGTCCGCGCCGAACTGGACCTCCACTGTGGAGCGTCGGCTGCGGTGAGCGGGCCAGGAGGGTGTGGTGGTGGCCATGGGAGCCCCCGGTGTCGGCTTTATATGGACAGATGTCAACATAGCTCGGAAATTGACAGCTGTCCATATTAACTGTCCGGGCGCGTAAACTTGACGCTCGATGTCCAGGTTCCTAGCATCGGCCGGGTGCGGATGAACCAGGGCGTCGAGTGGGCGGTGCACGTGCTGCTCTCGCTCGCGTGGCTCGACGACGACCGTCCGGTGAGCACCGCAGCGTTCGCCGCGAGCTACGACCTTCCTCAGGCGTACCTGCACAAACAGCTGCAAGCCCTCGCGCGGGCCGGCCTGGTCGAGTCGATTCCGGGTGCGCGCGGCGGGTTCCTGCTGGCCCGTCCGGCGGACAAGATCACGCTGATGGACGTCGTGACCGCCATCGAGGGCCCCGAACCGGCGTTCACCTGCACCGAGATCCGCCGCAAGGGCATGGGGGAGGACGCGCCGAAGAGCGCGTTCCGCCGTCCGTGCGCTGTGCACGGCGCCATGCAACGCGCCGAACTCCAGTGGCGTCAGTCGCTCGCCTCGCAGACCATCGCGGACGTCAGGGCCGAGGCGGACGCGCACGCTCCGTCCGCCGCCCGTCTCGCCCGCCGCGCGTACGGCCGTGAAGACTAAGCTTCGCCCGCGAGCCTGTTGATGGCGCCGCTGTTCAGGATCCGCTCGCCCTTTCCGTCCATCGTGGACAGTGCGACCATCGCCTTGCCGATCGCGCCGATCGACGTCGTGCTGTCCGGGAACATCCGCTTCAGCAACGGGTAGAGCCACGACGTGGCGGCGTACACCACGCGCACCGCTCCGACCCGGGGCTTCACCCCGAACATCGGCCGGATGTAGCCGGGCCGGAACACGTAGGTGTGGAACGGATACGCCAGCAGCTCCTGCTCCGCGCGCGCCTTCACCCGTGCCCACATCAGCTTCGAGTCGGCCGACGCGCTGGCGCCCGACACGTAGACGTAGGTGAGCGCGGGATTGAGCGGCAGGAGCGCATCGGCAGCCGCGACGGCGTAGTCGACGGTCACCAACGTGTAGTCGGCCTCGCTCACGCCCGCCGACGGCACGCCGATGCAGTAGAAGCACGCGTCCGGGGTGCCGAGGCGTTCGGCGATCGGGCGGAGGTCGGTGAAGTCCTGGTGCAGCACCACGTCCAGCTTCGGGTGCGTGACCTCCAGTGGGCGGCGGCTGATCACCGTCACCTTCTTGACCGACGGGTCCGCCAGGCAGGTGTGCAGGACGCCGTGGCCGACCAGTCCGGTCGCGCCGAGCAGAACGACGTTCGTCAACGGAACCTCATCGTGTCGAGTTTGGTTAGCCAATCGGCTAATGAACACGCTACCGTGAACGTCGAGGGGCCGCCAATCGGGAGGCCGTCGCACAGGGAGATCCGATGCAGGCGTGGCTGTCCGAGGTACCGGCCGTGGTCGTGTACCTGGCGGTGTTCTTCCTGATCGGCGGGCAGTTCGTGGGCCTGCCGCTGCCGGGTGGGGTGGTCCTCACGACGGCGGGGCTGATCGCAGTGCAGGGCGCGGTGTCGCCGGTGGGCATCAGCCTGGTCGCGGCGGCCGGAGTGCTGGCGGGCAGTGCGGTGGGCTACCGGCTGGGAGCGCGGGGCGGCCGGGCCGTGCTGGCCCGGCTGGTGACGCGGTTTCCCCGAGTGCTGCCGGAGAAGCGGGTCGTCGCGACCGAGAGGTTGTTCGAACGCTGGGGTGCGTGGGTGGTCGTGGTGAGCTGCTTCTCCGCCGTGCTGCGGATGATCGCGGCTCCGCTCGCGGGGACCCTGGGCGTGCCGGTGCGGCGGTTCGCGGTGGCGATGACGGTGAGCGCGGTGGCGTGGTCGTTCGGCACGACGCTGGGCATCTACTACGTCGGACAGGCCGCCGAACAGTGGATCAACGGCCTGTCCGTGGCCGGACTCGCGATGCTCGTCGTCGTGGCGCTCGCGTCCGTGCCGTCGTGGTTCCGCCGCAGTGTCAACGGTTGATCAGCCGGCCACGGCAACGGACGCCCCTGCTCGGTCGTGACTCCGACGTCCATCGCGTGAGAGCAGTCGGCAAGGGGAGTCTGATGAAGTTTTCCAGGGGGATGGCCGTGGTCGGTGTCGCCGCCGCGCTGGCGACGGCCGCGTTCGCCGCGCCCGCGTCGGCGTCGGCTGACCCGTCGATCTACATCAGGAACTACGAGACCGGGTTGCACCTGGACGCCAGTGAGACGAAGGGGGTGCGTCTGGGGGAGTGTTGCAGCACTTTCCAGGTCTGGCTCGAGATCGGCAGCAAGATCGAGCAGGTGCAGTCCGGGCTGTGTCTGGACGGTAGTGCGACCAAGGGCGTGCGGCTCAACGCCTGCAACGGCAGCGCCTACCAGCAGTGGACCTGGTCGAAGGACAGCGACGCCATCGTCCACCGCGGGACCGGGTTGTGCCTGGACGGCAGCGTGAGCAAGGGCGTGCGGCTCGTCGGCTGCAACGGCCGCACCTACCAGATGTGGACCCGGCAGAGCTGACCTGAGACGGGGACGGGCCTGCCGAAGCGCTCGGCAGGCCCGTCCGTCAGGCGACCGCCGCTGCCGGAACGGGCTCGACCTGCTGCCGTTCCGCCCGCACCGACGCGATCCCCGCGAGGATCAGCAGACCGCCGAGCAGCTGCAACGGGGACAGTGCCTCACCCAGGAGCAGCCAGGCGAAGATCGACGCCGACACGACCTCCAGCAACGCGATGAACGACGCTACTCGCGACCCGAGAATCCCGGAAGCCGTGATCCCGCTGGCATAAGCGAGCGCCGTCCCGATGACGGCGACGATCAGCAACGGCACCCACCAGGCCACCGGCGTGCCGAACAGCGCGACGTCGCCGAACGTCGCGGTGAACGGCAGCAGTCCGAGACCACCGATCACGGCGAGCACCGGCGCGGCCAGCAGCAGTCCGGCACCGGCCAGCGCGACCGGCGGCAGCCCGTTGTTGGGGCGCGCGGCGATCACGAAGTACACCGAGCACCCGATGGCCGCACCGAACGCGGCGAGCAGCCCGAGCGGGTCCACGGCCTGGATCGCGCCCGGCCCGATCACCAGCACGAGACCGCCGACCGCGAGCACCGACCCGATCAGCACGACCGGCGCGGGCGTCTTGCGGCTGACCGCCCAGGTGAACCCGACCAGGATCAGCGGCGCGAGGAACTCGATCAGCAACGCCGTGGCGACCGGGATCCGGGCGATAGCGGCGAAGTAGAGGACCTGGGTGATCGCGACACCCACGAGACCCATGCCCAGCACGGGCCATCTCGCTGCCAGTAAGAGGTTCCAGCGGCCGCGCATCAGCACGATCACGAACGGCAGCAGCACCAGCCCGGCGGTGAGCGCGCGCAACGTGACGGCGGCGGCCGGTGACCAGCCCGCCTCCAGCAGCGGTTTGACGAACGCGCCGGACGTGCCGAACGAGATGAACGAGACCGCGGCCGCGATCAGGCCGGTGGACTTCGACGGCATCCCCACGCTTGCCTCCCAGCTCCGAGCGATGTCATGGCCTAACCTGGCTGACACTCCTGACGCTAAGTCAGTCGAAGTAAGGAGTCAATTTGCGTTTTGCCCCTGACACGGAGGAGTCGCTCGCGTTCGTCGTGGCGCTGGGCAACACCGATCCGTCGGCCTCGCGCGGCGGGGACGACGAGCTGACCACGGTCGGGCAGCTCAAGACCCTGCTCGGCCAGTACCACTACACCGGCCGCATCGACGGCGACGAGGCGGAACTGAAGGACGTCCACCGCACTCGTGCCCTGCTCAGGCGGGTGTGGTCGCTCGATCGCGACGACGCCGTCGAGGCCGTCAACAAGATGCTGCGCGACGCCAAGGCGTTGCCCCACCTCGTGCGGCACGACGACCTCGACTGGCACATGCACGCCACCGAACCCACCTCGCCGCTGGCCGAGCGGATTCGCGTCGAGGCCGCTCTCGCGCTCATCGACGTGATCCGGATGAACGAGATGGATCGCCTGCGGGTGTGCGCGGCCGACGACTGCGAAGGCCTGCTGCTCGACCTGTCGCGCAACGGCCTGAAGCGGTTCTGCACGGTCCGGTGCGGCAACCGGATGAACATGATCGCCTTCCGGGAGCGGCGCGCCACGGAATCCTGAGCGTCTTATATCGCTGTTATACGCATACTTGTCACAGTTACCTACCCTCCGCTACGTTACCGGCGATACGGCAACGCTGATATCAACGATAACGGAGTCGGGGAGGGAACGTGGCCGAGTCAACCGCGACCGAGCACACCCGCAGAACGGTCCTCAAGACCGCGGCGGTCACCGCGGGTGGCGCCGCGCTGCTGCCCAGAACGGCGGAAGCCGCTCCCGAGCAGGTCGTCGAGCACGTCGAGGGCGCCGCGCGAATCACGCTCAAGGTCAACGGCGAGCGGCACGCCGTGCAGGTCGAACCCAGGGTGACGTTGCTCGACGCCCTGCGTGAACGGCTGAAGTTGACCGGCACCAAGAAGGGATGCGACCGCGGAGAGTGCGGCGCGTGCACCGTCCTCGTCGAAGGTGAGCGCGTGAAGTCCTGCCTCACGCTCGCGGTGATGCGGCAGGGCGCCGAGATCACCACGGTCGAGGGCCTGGCCGACGGCGACCGCCTGCACCCGGTGCAGGAGGCGTTCATCAAGCACGACGCGTTCCAGTGCGGCGGCTGCACGTCCGGCCAGATCATGTCCGCGGTGGCCTGCGTGCGGGAGGGGCACACCGGATCGGACGAGGAGATCCGGCAGTGGATGAGCGGCAACATCTGCCGTTGCGCCTGCTACCAGAACATCGTCGCGGCGGTCGCCGACGTGGCCAAGGGGGCAGGCCGATGAAGAACTTCGGGTACACCTCCGTGCGCGACGCCGGGGAGGCAGTGCGACTGGCCGGCCGCACGCCGGGGGCCGCGTTCGTCGCCGGCGGCACCGACCTGCTCAACCTGATGAAGGACGGCGTCACCCGGCCCGAGCACCTGATCGACGTCAACCGGCTCGACCTCGCGCGGATCACCGAGAACGCGACGGGTCTGCGCATCGGCGGGCTCGCCCGGATGCGGGGCGTCTCGGAGCACCAGGCCGTCACGCGCGGCTGGCCGGTGATCTCCGAGGCGCTGCTCGCCTCGGCGTCGCCGCAGGTCCGGAACATGGCCTCGATCGGCGGGAACCTGTTGCAGCGCACCAGGTGCGGCTACTTCCGCGACTCCGCCTCGCCGTGCAACAAGCGCGTGCCCGGCAGCGGCTGCCCCGCCCTCGAAGGCTGGAGCCGCGGCCACGCCGTGCTCGGCGGCAGCGACGCCTGCATCGCCGTGCACGCGTCCGACCTCGCCGTCGCGCTGACCGCGCTCGAAGCCGTCCTCACGGTGCGCGGGCAGGCCGGCGAGCGCAAGATCCCGATCGGCGACTTCTACCGGCGGCCCGGCACCACCCCGCACGTCGAGAACGCGCTGCGCCCCGGCGAGTTGATCACCGCCGTCGAGGTGCCGAGGAGCCAGGCCGCGCGGAAGTCGAAGTACCTCAAGCTGCGCGATCGTGCGACGTTCGAGTTCGCCGTCGTGTCCGTGGCGGTCGCGATTGACCTGCGCGGCCGGTCGGTGCGCGACGTCCGGCTCGCGTTCGGCGGGATCGGCACCGTGCCGTGGCGTTCCCGGGAGGCCGAGAACGAACTGCGCGGCCGGGAGCTCAGCGCTGAGACGGTCGCGCGGGCGGGCAAGGCGCTCGTGCGGGACGCGAAACCCAGGCACGACAACGAGTTCAAGGTCGAGCTGGTGCAGCGCGCGCTGGCCGAGGTGCTGGAGGGACTGCGATGACCGAGCTCGTGGGACGGGCGGTCGCCCGGGTCGACGGACGCGCGAAGGTCACCGGCACCGCGCTGTACGCCGCCGACCAGCCGGTGCCGGGCGTGCTCCAGGCGTTCTTCGTGATGAGCACGGTGGCGCGCGGCGAGGTCGTGCGCATCGACACCTCGGCCGCCCTGGCAGTGCCCGGAGTCGTCGCGGTGTTGACGCACCACGACATCCCGAAGCTGGTCGTGCCGAACTTCCCGTACTTCCGGCGGTTCATCCCGATGCAGGGGACCGCGATCCACCACGTCGGCCAGCCCGTCGCGATCGTCGTCGCGTCCACTGTGGAGCAGGCGCACGAGGCCGCGGAGCTGGTGCGCGTCGAGTACCGGGCGCTGAAGCCGAGCGTGGTGCTGGAGGACGGCCGCGAACCGCAGTACCTGCCGCCGAACTTCCGCGACCTGCCCAACGACATCCGGCGCGGTGACGCCGAAACGGCACTGGCCCAGGCACCGGTCCGGCTGGAGGCGCGGTACTCCAGCCCCACCCGGCACCACAACCCGATCGAACCGCCGACGACCACCGCGCAGTGGGACGGCGACCGCGTCACGCTGCACGAGTCCACCCAGGGCGTGCTCGTCACCAGGACCATCGTGTCCGCCGCGTTCGGCCTGCCGCCGGACGCCGTGCACGTCATCGCGCCCTACCTGGGCGGCGGGTTCGGCGCCAAGGGACCGGGCTGGCCGCACACCATCCTCACCGTCGCGGCGGCCCGCGTGCTGGGCAAGCCGGTGCGGCTCGTGCTCAGCCGTGCGCACATGTACACGCTGACCGGGCACCGCGCCGAGTACCGCCAGCACCTGCGGCTCGGCGCCACCCGCGACGGGAAGCTGACCTCGATCGTCGAGACGTCGGCCGCGCAGCTCACCCAGACCGAGGAGTCGATCTTCAACCGCAGCGACTCGACGGTCGAGCTCTACACGTGCCCGAACGTCCACGTCCGGCACGAGGGCGTGCGGCTCGACGTCGCCTCCTCCAGCTACATGCGCTCGCCGGAGACCACGTCGCACTTCGGCCTGGAGACCGCGATGGACGAGCTCGCCTGGCAACTCGGCCTCGACCCGCTCGAACTGCGCCGCCGCAACCACGCCGAGTTCGACCAGGAGACCGGCGAACGGCTCGCGAACAAGCACCTGCTCGACTGCTACGCCATGGCCGCCGACCGGTTCGGCTGGGCACGGCGCAAGCCGAAGGCGGGGGCGACGAAAGACGGCGACGAGTACGTCGGCTGGGGCATGGCCACCGAGACGCACACGTTCAACGCCATGCCCTCCACGGCGTCGGTCACGGTCGGCACCGACGGCAAGGCGTTGGTGCAGCTGGCCACGCAGGACATCGGCACCGGCACGTACACGGTCCTCTGCCAGATCCTCGCCGACGCCCTGGGCATGCCGCTCGCCGACGTCCGCGCGCAGATCGGGGACAGCGCGCTGCCCCCGGCCGGACTGTCCGCCGCGTCGGCCACGATCGCGAGCATCAGCGGTTCGGTCGACCAGGCGGCCCGCACCGTCCGCGCGGCCGTGATCGACCTGGCCGTGGCCGACCCGCGATCGCCGCTGTTCGGTGCCACGGCCGCCGAAGTCGTGACCCGCGACGGTTTCCTCGTGCACGCCCGCGACGGCCGTCGCCGCGAGAGCTACCGCGCCGTCGTCGGCCGTTCGGGAGCGAGCGTGCTGCGGACCGCGACCGTGCTGAACAAGGCGGGCCACAGCTACGGGGCGGTGTTCGTGGAGGCCCGCGTCCACGCACGGCTGGGTTCCGTGCGCGTCACACGAGTCGTGACCGCACATGACATCGGCCGGGTCATGAACCGCCGCACGGCACGTGGCCAGGTCCTCGGCGGTGTCACGTGGGGCATCGGGCACGCGCTGATGGAGCACACCGTGTTCGACCGCACCACCGGCCGGGTCGTGAACCCGAACATGTCGACCTACCTGGTGCCGGTCAACGCCGACGCACCGCCCGAGGTGGAGACGTTGTTCGTGGACAAGCCCGACCCCGCGAGCACGGCGATGGGCGCGCGCGGGTTCGGCGAGACCCCGATCACCGGGGTGCCCGCCGCGATCGGCAACGCGATCTTCCACGCCACCGGCAGACGCGTCCGCGACCTGCCGATCACGCAGGACAAGCTGCTCTGAGGGACCCGACAGATGCTGGAACTGGCTGACAGGCTCACGGAGTGGAAGCGGCAGGACCGCCGCTTCGCCGTCGCCACCGTGGTGTCCGTGTCCGGCAGCGCTCCCCGCCCGGTCGGGTCAGCCCTCGCGGTCGACTCGGCGGGCGAGGTGCTCGGCACCGTGTCGGGCGGCTGCGTCGAGGGCGCCGTCTACGAACTGTGCCGCGAGGCGCTGACCACGGGGGAGTCGAGCGTCCACCGCTTCGGCTGGTCCGACGAGTCGGCGTTCGCCGTCGGACTGACCTGCGGCGGCGAGATCGAGGTCTTCGTCGACCCCGAACCGGACGTGCCCGCGCCCGCCGACCGGGTCGTCGTGGCGAGGGTCCTCAGTGGACGATCCGCGACGTTGACCGCCCGCGACGGCGAGATCGCGGGCACGCTCGGCGATCCCGCACTGGACGAACTCGCGCTCGCCGCCCCGGCCACCGGCGTCGTGCGCTGGATTGGCTGCGCTACTGGTGAACCCGTCGAGGCGTTGGTCGAGGTCAGCGCTCCGGCACCCCGCCTGCTGATCTTCGGCGCGCTCGACTTCGCCGCCGCGTTGAGCGAGGTCGGCGCGTTCCTCGGCTACCGGGTCACCGTCTGCGACCCGCGGCCGGTGTTCGCGACGGCGGCGAGGTTCCCGGCCGCCGAGGTCGTCGTCGACTGGCCGCACCGCTACCTGGAGCAGACCGGCACCGACGAGCGCACGGCCGTGTGCGTGCTGACGCACGACCCGAAGTTCGACATCCCGGTGCTCACACGGGCGTTGCGCATGCCGTTGGCGTACGTCGGGGCGATGGGCTCGCGCCGCACCCACGCCGAACGCGTGCAGCTGCTGACCGAGGCCGGGCTCACCGCTGCGGAACTCGGCCGGTTGCGGTCGCCGCTCGGCCTAGACCTGGGGGCACGCACACCCGCCGAGACGGCGTTGTCGATCGCCGCCGAGATGGTCGCGGTGCGCGGCGGCGGCAGCGGGGTGCCGTTGGGCGGTCTTTCCGGCCCGATCCACCGTTCCGCGGCCTGAGCGGCGTCTCCTTCGTCATCTCGCACCGTCCACAATGGCGGTACGGCAGAACCGTATGGCGATACCAACCGTTGACGAGGGGTTTCGCCATGACCGTCCCGAGCACGTCCGAGCTGCGCGCGTCGATCGACGGGCCCGTCCTGCTGTCCGGTGAGGACGGTTTCGCGGAGGAGGTCGCGGCGTTCAACCTCGCCGTGTCCTACGAACCGCAGATCGTCATCGGCGCCACGAACGCCGCGGACGTGCAGACCGCCGTGCGCTTCGCGGCCGCCGCGGGCAGGTCCGTCGCTGTGCTCAACACCGGCAGCGGTCCGGCCAGGGACGTCACCGGCGACGCGGTGCTGATCACCACCCGCCGCATGTCCGGCATGACGATCGACGCCGACCGCCGCACCGCACGCGTGCAGGTGGGCGTGCGCTGGGGCCAGGTCGTCGCGGCCGCCGCCGAGTCCGGCCTGGTGCCGCTGGCGGGTTCCTCGCCGGAGGTCGGCGTCGTCGGCTACACGCTGGGAGGCGGGTCGAGCGTGCTGCTGGGCCGCAAGCACGGCTACAACACGGACCACGTCCACTCGATCGACGTCGTGACCGCCGACGGCGAGTTCCGGCACGTGACGCGCGAGTCCGGTGGCCTGTTCTTCACGAAGGCACCCGACGAGCTGAGGTCGTCGGGTGCTGTTCCTGCGCGCACCCGACCTGCCGTTCGTCCCGGAGTTCATGCGCGGCAACCTGACCGTGTCCGTCCGGCTGTCCTACCCACGATCACCAACGACCCCACCCAGCCCGGCGCGTCCGTCGAACACTTCGCGCTCCTCGACGACCTCACGCCCGAAGCGCTCGACGCGATCCTGGCCGAGGCGGGCCCGGACTCCGCCGGCCGCCTCACCCTCGTCGACATCAGCCAACTCGACGGCGCGTTCGCGAACCCGCCCGCCGTCCCGAACGCTGTGGGCCGCCGCGACGCCGGGTACGCGTTGTTCGCGCTGACCGTGCTGCCCCCGGACGTGCGCGGCGTCGACCAGAACCTCAACCGCGCGGACGCGGACCCGTCGGTCGTGCGCCGCGTCTACGACGACGCGACCTACCGGCGGCTCCAGGCGATCAAGGCCGAGTACGACCCGGCGAACACGTTCCGCTGGAATCACAACATCCCGCCGGCGTGAGGCCGATCACTGGTCCGTCGGGGTCTTCACGGGGCCGGGGAAGAACATGTTGGTGGTGGCCTGATAGCGCGCGTAGTCGGGACGCTTGCGCAGGCTGTAGTACTCGGCCGGACGCGCGCCGGTGTGCTTGGTCAGCGTGACGTACAGCGTCCACGATGCGAGGAACAAACCCAGCGCCAGCACCACCCACACCGGCAGAACGGTGTCGCTGAAGAGGGTCCACAGTGACGGCAACGCGAACAGCACCAACGCGTTCCACTGCATCCACTGGAAGAAGTAGTTCGGGTGCCTGCTGTACCGCCACAGTCCGGTGTCGCAGGTGCCGCGCGAGCCGCGCGCCGCGAACTGCTGCTTCTGCCGATCTGCCAACGACTCCAGCACGTACGAGGCGACCCACACGGCCAGTGTCAGCACGGACCAGAAGGACAGCGTCCGTTCCGGATCGCCGACCACGAGGAACGCCGGGACGGCCAGCACCGTCGCGTTCGCCAGGCCCTGCAACCAGATCTCGTACTGGACCGACAACGTCTCGTTGCGGAATCCCTGCCGTTCCCACCGCTGCCGCTGGTACTGGTACCGGGGCAGTTCGACCTTGGGGGCGCCGGGTTTCCACCAGCCGTGCTTCGCGGTCAGGGCCAGGCTCCACAGGCCCATCCGCAGGCCCATGGCGAGGTAGGCGAGCGAGATCGCGACGGTCACCGCGGTGAGGTCGTCCGCTGTGAGCAGGGTGACCACGCCGATGCCCACCAGGCCCCACGGCCAGGCCACGTCGACGTACGACACGTGCCGGGTGAGGTAGCCGGGGATCGCCGCGGCCAGGGTGAACAGCACGACCTGGACGAGCAGGTTCCAGCCGGCGGCTCCGTTGGTGGCCGGGGCCAGCAGCAACGCGAGTCCTACCAGCGCGAACGGGAGCATGCTCGAAAGCCTCGGCACGCGGTCCTCCTCAGCGCAGGGGTGAGACGTTGTGGCTCGATGTCTCAGGTGAGACAATTTATACATGGTGTCTCACGCGGTGGCCAACGTGGACCTGACCACCGAACCCGAGGTGGATCCGGTCGTCGCGCACGCGCTGCGGCAGTTCCTCAGGGAGAGCCGCATCGACATGGGTGAACTGGCGGTCGAGGCCGGCATCGGCCGGGCCACGCTGTACCGCCGGTTCGGCGACCGCGACCGCGTGCTCGGCGAGGTGTTGTGGGCCATCACGCACCGGGTGTGGGCGCGGCTGTGGCGGGCCAGTGCGGAACGGGGCATGGCTCGGGTGGTCTCGGTGCTGGACCAGGCGATGCGCGACACGGTCGCGTCGTCGGCGTTGCGCGTCCTGCTGGAACGCGACCCCGAGACCGCGCTGCGGGTGCTGACCTCCCAGCAGGGGGTGGTGCAGCACCGCCTCGTGACCGGGCTGGCAGACCTCATCCGCGCCGAACGCGGTGAGGCGGCATTCGAGATCCCGGTGACCAAGCTGGCCTACGCCGTGGTCCGGCTCGCGGAGTCCTTCTGCTACTCCGACGTCATCACCGGCGCGCCGCCGGACATCGACACCGCCACCGAGATCATCCGCAAACTCCTCGGCTGACCTGCTCGAAGGTGCGTGCGGGTGCGAACCCGTGCGCCGCGACTATGGTCTCTGCCATACTCCTGAATCAGGGAGGTGCGATGGGCGAGCCAGGCAGGCGGGGCACGAAGCAGCGGATGCTGGACAGCGCCGTGCTGCTGCTGCGCGAACGCGGCGCCGCCGGCGTCACGGTCGACGCGGTGCTGGCGCACAGCGGTGCGCCGCGCGGGTCCGTCTACCACCACTTTCCCGGCGGCCGGAACGAGATGGTGCTCGGCGCCGTCCGCCAGGCCGGCGACTACATCAGCGCGATGGTCCGCGAGTCCGCGGCCGAGGGTGACGTCCGGCTGATGCTGGACCGGCTCGGTGCCTTCTGGAAGCGGTCGCTGGCCAAGACCGACTACCGGGCGGGGTGTCCCGCCGCGGCGATGGCGATGGACAGCCGCGACCTCGTCCCGCAGGCCGGTGACCTGGTGCGCGAGATCTTCGTCCGGTGGCAGGACGGCATCGCCGAGGCGTTGTCCGCCAACGGTTTCACCCCCGACCGCGCGCAGCGGCTGGCGACGCTGGTCGTGTCCGCGATCGAGGGCGCCATCATCCTCTGCCGCGCGCAACGCGACCTGGGTCCGCTCGACGACGTGCTCGCCGAGATCGGGCCTCTGCTGGAGCGACGAGACTAGGAGTCCGACCGTGTGGAAACCCAGCGCCTGCATCCTCTGCGAGTGCAACTGCGGGATCGAGATCCTCGTCGGCGAGGACGGCCGGTCGTTCGACAAGATCCGCGGCGACAAGCTCCACCCGGCGTCCGCCGGGTACACCTGCAACAAGGCGCTGCGCCTCGACCTGCACCAGAACGGTGACACCGGCCGGATCACGCGCCCGCTGCGCAGGCTTCCCGACGGCGGGTTCGAGGAGATCGACTGGGACACCGCCATCAGCGAGATCGCGGCCCGCCTCGGCGAGGTCCGCGACACGTTCGGCGGCGAGACGATCTTCTACTACGGCGGCGGAGGGCAGGGCAACCACCTCGGCGGCGCTTACTCGCCCGCCACGCTCGCCGCGTTCGGCGCCAAGTACCGCTCCTCGGCGCTCGCGCAGGAGAAGACCGGCGAGTTCTGGGTCAGCGCGCGCATGCTCGGCAACATGACCCGCGCGGACTTCGAGCACTGCGAGGTCGCGCTGTTCGTCGGCAAGAACCCCTACCAGTCGCACGGGTTCCCGCGCGCCCGCTCGGTGCTCAAGGAGATCGGCAAGGACCCCGCCCGGTCGTTGGTCGTGATCGACCCGGTGCGGACCGAGACCGCCGAACTCGCCGACTTCCACCTCCAGGTCCGGCCCGGCACCGACCTCTATCTGCTGACCGCGCTGGCCGCCGTGCTCGTGCAGGAGGACCTGGTCGCCGCGGACTGGCTCGCCGCGCACGCGGACGGCCTCGACGCCGTCACCGCCGTGCTGCGGCAGGTGCCCGTCGCCGAATACTGCTCCGTCGCCGACGTCGAGGAGACGCTGGTGCGGGCGGTCGCCGCGCGGATCGCCGCCGCGGACTCCGTGGCCGTGTTCGAGGACCTCGGCGTCCAGATGAACCGCGACTCCACGCTGGTGAGCTACGTCGAGAAGCTGGTCTGGCTGCTCACCGGCAACTTCGGCAAGCGCGGCGCCCAGTACGTGCCCTCGAGTCTCGTGCCGATCGGCCGCGACCGCGGGCACGCCGGGGACGAGGGGCCGCGCAGCCCTGTCGAGGGGCCGCGCAGCCCTGTCGCGGGCGCGCGGATCATCACCGGGCTCGTGCCGTGCAACGTGATCGCCGAGGAGATCCTCACCGACCACCCGGCGCGCTACCGGGCGATGCTGGTCGAGAGCGCGAACCCCGCGCACTCGCTGGCCGACTCGGCGCGGATGCGGGAGGCGCTCGCCGCCCTGGAGCTGGTGGTCGTCATCGACATCGCGATGACCGAGACCGCGCGGCTGGCCGACTACGTGCTGCCCGCGCCGACGCAGTTCGAGAAGTTCGAGGCCACGTTCTTCAACTTCGACTTCCCGCGCAACGTCTTCCACCTGCGCCACCCGGTCGTGACCGCCCCGGACGGCGTGCTGCCCGAGCCGGAGATCCACGCCCGGCTGGTGGAGGCGTCCGGCGCGCTGACCGAGGCCGACTACGCACCCCTGCGCGCGGCTGCTGCCGAGGGGCGCGTGCAGTTCGCCCAGGCGTTCCTCGGCCTGCTCGCGGACCCCGCCAAGCGGCGGTTCGCGTCCGTGTTGCTGTACCGCACGCTCGGGCCGACGCTGCCGCACGACGCCTCGGCAGCCGCGGTGCTGTGGATGGCCGCGCACGAGTGCGCCCGCAAGAACCCTTCCGGGGTCGAGAAAGCCGGGTACGGCACGGGACTGGAGGCGGGGGAGCGGCTCTTCGCGGCGATCGTCGACGGTGCTCACGGCGTGCACATCACCGACGACGAGTACGACGTGTCGTGGGGGCGGATCTCCGGCGAGCGCGTCAACCTGGACGTGCCGGAACTGCTCGCCGCCGTGGCCGCCCTGGGCGAAAGGCCGGTGCCGCACCAGGATCCGGACTGGCCGTTCGTGCTGTCCGCGGGCGAACGCCGGGCCTTCACCGCCAACACGATCATGCGCGACCCGAGCTGGCGCCGGCGGGACCAGGAGGGCCGCCTGCGCATGAGCGTCGCCGACGCGACCCGGCTGGGCGTCACGACGGGCGACCGGGTGCGGCTCACCACCCGCCGTGGCAGCGCGGAGGTGTCGGTGGACACCACGGACACCATGCGCGTCGGCCACATCTCGTTGCCCAACGGCCTCGGCCTCACGGTGAACGAGCGCACCGGCGTCGCTCCCAACGAGCTCACCTCCGCCGAGGACCGCGACGAGTGGGCGGGCACGCCGTGGCACAAGCACGTGCCGGCCAGGCTCGAACGCCTCACGACAGCCTAACCTCGATCGCGGTCTTCAGCCACCACAGGTCCACAGTGGAGTCCGGTGCGCTGTGGCGTCCCTGCACGCGACTGACGAGCACGCGATAGCGTTCCGCGCCCGCGTCGATCCCCGCGCGCAGGGACGCCAGCACGGCTCCGAGATCGGTGTTGCGGAACGTGGTGTCGACCAGCTCGGCGGCGGCCTCGCTGCCGGGCTCGACGCCCTGCTCCCTGGCCTGCGCGACGGTGTTCACCACCTGCCGCGCCCACCAGATGTTCGCGCCAGGCGGTTTCTTCTGCTCCGGTGTGGGCGTGTTGAGTTCCAGGAAGGTGGTCAGCCGGGCGCGGAAGTCCTGGTCCTGCACCAGTTCCGCCAGTTCGACCCAGGCGTCGACCTGGTCGGGCGTCGGGTCTTCCGGCAGGTCGATGCGCAGGGCCGCGACCCGTTCGCGCACCGCGGGGTCGATGTCGAGGCGCCCGAACACCTCGGTCTTGAACTCGTCGATGATCTGCACCCGTTCTGCGGCCGAGAGTCGTGCGAGCCGGTTCATCAGTGCTGTCTCCTCCAGGGTCGAGCGGCGTTGCGCCACTGTGGACAGCACGGCCCTGCTCACCTTGAGGGAGCGGATCTGCGCGTCGATCGCGGCCACGTGCGCGGCGGCGACGTCGGCGACCGTGTCCTCCCGGTCGAGCACCCGGCGCACGTCGTCGAGCCCGAGGCCCAGTTCGCGCAACGTCCGGATGAGCTCGACGCGCGCCACCCCGGCGGCGTCGAACAGCCGGTAGCCGCCCGCCGAGCGGCTCGCCTCCGCGATGACCCCCTCGTTCGACCAGAACCGCAGGGTGCGCGCGGGCAGACCCGTGCGCCGCGCGAGCTCGCCGATGGTGAGCAGGTCCGTGCTTTCGTCCATGAAGCGATCCTCGACCTTGCAGCCGCTGGAAGGTCAAGCGCGAACGTCGAATTCGCCTGACAGTGGTCGCGGACCGTCGAGATCGGGTGCGGCCTGATACGTTCCCGGAACCACGACATCCCGCCTCTCGCGGCTGTGTGACGAGCCCGGGAGGGGTTGCTGATGGCGACGACGCTGCGCAGGCGGCGCGCGGGCGGTGACAAGCTGCAGCACTACTTCGGTGCGCGCGAGGACATGGTGATCGAGGCCGTGGAGCTCGCCACCGACCACGAGGTCGCGGAGCTCGAGGCCGTCGCCGACGCGTGCGTACAGCGCCGAGGTGCAGACCCGGTATCGCGCACCGTTTCTGGCCGCGGTGCGCGACATCGGGCCGTCCGGGGACGCGGAGCAGATCACCGACCTGGTGATCGCCGCGCTGGCCGGCGCGATCGTGTGCCAGGCGCAGGGGTTGCCCGCGCCGTCGCCCGCCGGGTTCCGCGAGATCCTGCCGGCCCAGCTGAAGGTCGTGCTGGGCTGACGGTCAGCCCCGGCGCATCAGCCGCTGCGCCAGCTTGCGGCCGAGGTCGTGGAACGGCGGCTGCGCCAGGCGGAGCGTGTCGAGCAGGAGTGGCTTGCGCAGCACCGGTTTGAGGTGCGAGAAGGACTGCCACGAGTAGGTGCCGTGGTAGGCGCCCATCCCGCTGGCGCCGACTCCGCCGAACGGGAGTCCGGCCGCGGCCACGTGCACCAGGCCGGCGTCGTGCACGACCGCGCCGGACGACGTGCGCTGCTCGAACAGCCGCCGGGTGCGCGCCGAGGCCGAGAAGACGTAGAGCGCCAGCGGCTTGTCCCAGCCGGTGATCAGGTCGACCGCGTCGTCGACCGAGTCGACGGCGACGATCGGCAGCACCGGGCCGAAGATCTCCTCCCGCAGCACGGGATGCGCGGCGTCCGGGCCGATCGCCGCCGTGCCGCTCAACGTCACGACCGTCGGCGCGAGGTACCGCTCGGCCCGGTCGTGCTCGCCGCCGATCACCACGTTCGTGCCGTCCAGCAACGACACGAGCCGGTCGAACTGCCGCTCGTTCACGACGCGGCCGTAGTCGCGGCTCGCCCGCGGCTCGGTGCCCCAGAGGTCGGCGATCGCCTTCCGGCACGCCTCGACCAGCGCGGGCACCCGGTCCGGGGTGGTCAGCACGTAGTCCGGTGCCACGCAGGTCTGACCCGCGTTGGTGAACTTCGCCCACACCAACCTGCGCGCCGCCTGCTCCAGGTGCGCGTCGTCGTCGAACCAGGCCGGTGACTTGCCGCCGAGTTCGAGCGTCACCGGCGTCAGGTGCTCGGCGGCCGCGCGCATCACGATCCGCCCGACCGTGCCGCTGCCGGTGAACACGATGTGGTCGAACCGCTGCTCCAGCAGGTCCGTCGTCTCCTGCACCGCGCCCTCGACCACGCGCACGGCACCGTCGCGGAAGTACTGCGGCACCAGCTTCGCCATCAACGCCGACGTGGCCGGAGCCAGTTCGCTCGGCTTGAGCACCGCCGTGTTGCCCGCCGCCAGCACTCCGACCAGTGGGCCGAGCAGGAGCAGCACCGGGTAGTTCCACGGCGCGATCACCAGCACCACACCCAGCGGTTCGGACACGAGCTTCGCCCGCGCCGGCCACAGCACCATAGGCACCGGGCCACGCCGGGGGCGCGTCCACTTCCGCAGGTGGCGCAGCGTGTGGCTGATCTCCGCCAGCACGACGCTGATCTCGGTCAACTGCGCCTCGCCCGCGCTCTTGTGCAGGTCGGCGTGCAGCGCGGCCTCGAACGCGGCCTCGTTCTCGACGAGCATGGCGCGCATCGCCCTGAGGCTCGCTGCCCGCACGGCGGGGGAGCGGGTGGCACCGGAGTCGAAGACCTCGCGCGCGGCGGACACGACCGCGGGGATGTCGGCTGTCGTCGTGGGCATGGCGCCCACCGTACACCAATACGAAACAGATCCTTTTCGTTTCCTGCGGCCTGTAGACTCGGCGGCGATGACCACGAACGATGCGGCACAGGGACGCCCCAAAGATCCTCGGGTGGACGCGGCCCTGATCAGCGCGGCGATCGAGGTCCTGACCGAGTCGGGCTGGGCCGCCTTCACCACCACCGCCGTCGCGAAGCGGGCCGGTGCCTCCACGGCGTCGTTGTACCGACGCTGGCCCTCCAAGCAGGCGCTCGCCGGGGCCGTCGCGCGGCACATCGCCCAGTCCGAGCTGTCCGGCATCGACACCGGGACGCTCGAAGGCGACCTGCGGGAGTTGCTGGACCGCAAGCGGCAGATCCTCGAAACCGCCACCGGTCCCGCGTTGCTCTCCCTGATGGGCCAGGCCGCGCACGACCCCGAACTGCGGCAGATCCTGCACGACGACGTGTATCTCGCGGTCCGCACGCAGCTCGGCGAGCTCATCGCCAAGGCCGTGCGGCGTGGTGAGTTGGCGCGGGAGATCGATCCCGCGCAGATCGACGTGCTCACCCTCGTGCTCATCGGGACCGCGCTGGCCCGGTCGGTGTTCGTGGTGCCGTCCGGACGGGACGCCGAGTTGATGATGCTGCTCGCCGCGATCGTCGGCGCGCAGGCCTGAGCGTCAGGAACGTACACGCCGCTGCGGTTCGGTTGCGCGGCACTCGTTCTCGTTGTGCTGCTTCGGTTTCGCTCCGCCGGACGGTTCTCGAGGCGGGCCGGTGGCGCCGGGCTGATCGGCGTGTTCGGCTACAACGTGCTGTTCTTCTGGGCGGTGTCGCTGGCCCCGGCGATCGACGGCAGCGTGATCGTGCCGGTGCTGACGACGATCTTCTTCTTGGCGCGCGGCAAGGAAACTGCCACTCCCGCACGGGTTTTCGGACTGGTGCTGGGCGTCGGCGGATCCGTCGTGTTCTTCGCCGGGGTCCTGGCGGCGGGGTTCAGCGGCGGGCGGCTGGCGGGCGATCTGCTGTACGTCGGGTGCGCGGCGTTGTCCGTGGTGTTCCTCGGCGAGTCGCTGACGGAGCTGCAACTCGTCGGGGCGGTCGTCACGGTGGCGGGCGCGGCGCTCGCGGTCAGCAGTTCGCGCGCAACAGCACGCCGGTAGTACCGGGCATGCTCACGGACGTCACGGGCTTGCCGTCGTGGTCCTGATAGGTGCGCTGGAGCTGGACCGTGGTCGGCGGGCTGCCGGTCGGGTTCGCGTTGACCAGCGCCACACCGCAGGTGAAGTCGCGGCGGAACACCTTGTCGCCGATGGCCCGGTAGGCACCGGCCGGGTGGCCCAGGTTCCAGTCGTACTCCGGGTGCCACGGCGTGGGGTCCGCGTAGCCGTCGGTCTTCGCGATCTCGGCCATCGCCGCGTTGCCGCTCGTGGTCATGAACAGACTGGCCAGCGCGTAGCGGAACGCCCTGGTGTCGCCCGCGTCGAAGTGCGGCTGCACCCAGGTCATCTTGCCGCTCGACTCGTTGCCGGCGATCTCGGCGACCTGCCGGCGCCAGCCCTGCGGGTAGTCCTCCAGCAGCCGGTCGCTGGAGAACGTCAGCCACCACTCGTCGAAGCCGCCGTCGAGGTAGGCGCCGTACGCGTCCCAGCCGCCCTCGTGCAGGCGTGCGTTGGTCAGGTTGCCGACCGAGAGCAGGCCCGCGGCACCGAACCCGGCCTTCACCTCGGCCAGCATGCCTTTGTAGGCCTCGTGGAACGAGGCGTTGTCGGGGTACTTCGGCGGGCACACGCCGGGGTGGTGCGCGTCGCACGTGTACAGCGCGTTGTCGAGGAACACCCCGTCGAACCCGGTGGCCTTGGAGGTGGTCACGACAGCATCCACCCACGCCTTGCGGTAGGCGGGGTTGCCGACGTCCATCTGCCAGTGGTCCTGGTAGCCCGCGTACTCGAGGTTCCGGCCGTCCGGTCCTTTGAGGAACCAGTCCGGATTGGACGCCTGCACGGCGCAGTAGCCCAGCCCGGCAGGCAGGTGAGCGTCGTCCTTCCCGCCCTTGCACGCGTACGACCGGGTCGACGACAGGTCCTTGTAGACGTACACCTTCACGGCCGGGTTGGCGGCCTTGAGCTTCTTCAGGATGTCGCCCTCCCACGCGTTCAGCACGACGTGGGCACGGCGCTTGGCCTCGGTGGCGATCGTGGCGTCGGACACCGGCGTGCTGTTGAGGTGCAGCCAGAACGACTGCGTCCGGGCGACCGGGGCCGTTGTTCTGATGGTGGTGGCCTCGGTCGGTCCGGCGACGAGACCGGAGATCAGCGTGACCACCGGGAGAAGAATCTTGCCTGCCTGCTCAAGCATCGTTCCTCCTGGCTCTGGAGACTCCCCGCTGAGGTACCCCGTTCCGAAACGGGCCAGTGCCGGTGAGGCGGTAAACCACCTGTTCGGTCAGCCGGAGCCGGACAGGGGACACCGTGAGTGGGTCTGCCCCGGCCTATTTGACTGATTGTTCGGTAACATGGGGGGATGGCACGACCTCCCTCCATCGACGAAGCCGACCTGCTCATCGCGCTGACGGCGGTGTTCCGCGAGAAGGGCTTCGACGGCACCGCGATCGGCGACCTCTCGACGGCGTCCGGCCTGCAGCGGGCGAGCCTCTACCACCGGTATCCCGGCGGCAAGGAGGAGATGGCGGAGACGGTCCTCGCCAAGATCGGCGAGACGTTCGGCTGGATCCTCGCGCCGCTGAAGGAGGACGAGGACGTCGCGCAGGGCATGGCCGAGACCGCCCGCCGCATCGGCGACTTCTACGGCGCCGGGGCGTTGTCCTGCGTGCTCGACACCATGACGCTCGGCGGGACGCCGCAGAAGATCCGCGACCAGGCGCGCTCGCTCGCGACGGCGTGGATCGACGCGATGGCCGAGGCCGCGCAACGCGCCGGGCGTTCGCCCGAAGACGTGGAACGGGCCGCCAGGGAGGTCTTCCTGCGGATCGAGGGCGCGCTGGTGCTGGGCCGCGTGATGGGGGACCACACGGCGTTCGCCGAGAGCATCGAACTGCTGCCGAAGCTGCTGATGCCCTAGAGGTCCAGGACCAGCCGCGCGCACCGGGAGCGCGACACGCAGATCATCATCGTGTCCGTCGGCGCGGAGTGGTCCAGGTAGTCGTCGAGGTGCTCGGGCACGCCTTCGAGCACCCGCGTCTCGCACGTCCCGCAGAACCCCTGCGTGCACGAGTAGTCGGCCTCGACCCCGGCCTCAAGCAGGGCGTCCAGCACCGAGACGCCCTCCTCGACTCGAATGTCCACTCCGGACTGTGTCAGGTGGACGTCGAAGCTGCCGTCCTGGGGCGTGGCCGCGGTGAAGCGTTCGACGTGCAGCGTGCCGGGTTCCCAGGTGCGGCAGGCGTTCTCGACGGCCTCGACCATCGACTCGGGTCCGCAGCAGTACACGGCGGTTCCCGGCGCGGGGGTGGCCAGGACCTCGTCGACGGGGACACGGCCGCCGGGGACGAGACGGACGTGGTCGCCGTAGCGTTCGAGTTCGTCGGTGAACGCCATCGACTTGCCGGACTTCCCGCTGTACCAGAGGGTCCACGGGATTCCCGACCGCTCGGCCTCGGCGATCATCGGCAGGATCGGCGTGATGCCCACCCCGCCCGCGATGAACACGTACCGCTCGGCGGGTTCCAGCTCGAAGAGGTTCCTGGGCGCGCTGACGGTCAGCGCGTCGCCCTCGAACGCCTGCGCGTGGATCCACGCCGAACCGCCGCGCGACGACTCCTCGAGCAGGACCGCGATGCGCCACGTCGACCGGTCGGCCGGGTCGCCGCACAACGAGTACTGCCGGGTCAGCCCGTTCGGCAGCGTCACGTCGACGTGCGCGCCGGGACGCCACGGCGGCAGGTCGTCCCCGGACTTGAGCGACAGGGCGACGACACCCGTCGCGACGGTGGTCCTGGCGGTGATCGTGACGTTCATGCGGGGGTTCCTCACAGCAGTGGCCGAGCGGTTACCGAACGAACGGTAAAGAAATACCCGCTGGTGAGCGAGGTGGGGTTGGTCACCTTGAAGTTTACCGATCGTTCGGTAATGCTGAGCGAGTCAGTTTCCGACCGCAAGGAGAACGATCATGACCAGCAAGACCGCCGTCGTGGTGCTGTCCGACCCGTCGACCGGCACGGAGGAGGCGCTCGGCCGCGTCGTCAACGCCCTCGCCACCGCGTGGGAGTTCGGACAGGGCGGCGAGGCGCTGGTGGTGTTCCAGGGCACCGGCACGCGTTGGCCCGCCGTGCTCGCCGACCCCGAGCACCCCGCCCACGAGCTGTACACCGCCGTGCGCAAGCAGGTCGCCACGGTCGCGTCCGCCGGGTGCGCGACCGTCTTCGGCGCCACCGAGAGCGTCGAGGGCGAGGACGTCAAGCAGCTCAGCCAGAACCAGGCGCCCGGCATCCCGGCCGGCGCGAGCATCAGGGAACTGGTGGCGACCGGCTACCAGGTCCTGACCTTCTAGCCGCCATGACGGACCTCGTCGACCGGCTCGCCTTCCACCCCGGCGAGCTCGAAGCGCAACGGGTGGCCGGAACCGCCGAGCCGGCGGCGAGGGTGCACCCGATCATCTCCGACGCCATCCCGCGCGGAGCGTTCGACTTCCTGACGCGCCAGCAGATGCTGGTGCTGGGCGCCCGTGACGAACGCGGCCGCCCGTGGGCGACCACGCTGGTGGGGTCGGAGGGTTTCCTGACGGCACCCGACGCATACACGTTGCGCGCCGAGGCGACCGTGGTGCCGACCGACCCGCTGGCGGACGTCCTGCGGCACGAGGCGGACGTCGGCACGCTCGCCATCGACCTGGTGATGCGCAAGAGGTTGCGGATCAACGGCCGGTGGCGGCCCGTCGACGGTGGCGGGGAAGTCGACGTGCACCAGGCGTTCGGCAACTGCCCCAAGTACATCCAGGCCCGCGTCATGACCGAGGAGCCGCCGGAGTTCCACCCCGTCGTACAACGGAGCGAGGCGCTCGACACGCGGCAGTCGGTGCTGGTGTCGACCGCCGACACCTTCTTCATCGCCACGGGCGTGGAGTCCGGTGTGGACGTTTCGCATCGCGGCGGCAACCCCGGGTTCGTCCGGGTCGTCTCGCCCACCGAGCTGGTGTGGCCGGACTTCGTGGGCAACGCGATGATGATGACGGCGGGTAACCTCACCGTGAACCCGTTGGCGGGCTTGCTGTTCCCCGACTGGGAGTCCGGCGCGACGCTGCAGCTGACCGGGACGGCGGAGGTCCGCTGGTCCGCGGAGCAGGGCGGCGGACCGCGCAACGGGCAGGAGACGGTCTTCCGCGTGCACGAGGCGGTGTGGACCGAGAACGCCTTCCCCGGCTCGTGGACGGATCCGGCGTACTCCCGGTTCAACTGAAGAGTCGTTCAACGGAAAGGGCGTGGCTCGCGATGAGCCACGCCCTTTCAACGTTGTACGACCGCCGCCAGGTAGTCGTCGATCGCCTGGAGGTTCTTGGCGAGATGCGCGAGGCGCTCCGCCATGCGTTCGCGCTCCTCGCACACCCTGCTCACGAAATCCGGTGCGGGGTAACGGGAATCGGCCGCCTCGGCGATGCACGGCAGCACGGCCCTGATGATCTCGGTCGTCAGTCCGGCGTCCAGCAGGCTGCGAATCTGTTCCACCCGCACGACCAGGGGCTCGTCGTAGTCGCGGTAGCCGTTCTCCTGGCGCTGCGGTGCGAGGAGCCCCTGCTGCTCGTAGTAGCGCAGCAGTCGCGGGGAGACGCCGGTCCGCTCGGACAGCTCTTTGATGCGCATCACAGCTCCCGCGGCTTGCCCTCACACCTATGTCAACGTTGGAGCCTAGCCGAAGTCACCGCGAACGCGGCGACTTCGACCCCAGATCGAGGAAATCGTGTCCACCACCCAGATCGACGTCTCGCGCGTGGCTCCCGCGACACGCCTGCCACTGCTGCCGCTCATCGCGCTCTTCACCGCCGGACTCATCACCACGCTCACCGAGGCGCTGCCCGCGGGCGTGCTGCCGCAGATGAGCACCGCGCTCGGCGTCCCCGAATCCGTGGCGGGCCAGACCGTCACGATCTACGCGATCGGCACGCTGCTGACCGCCATCCCCGTCTCGCTCGCCACGGCGTCCTGGCCGCGCCGGAACCTGTTGCTGACCGCGCTGGCCGGGTTCGTGATCGCCAACCTCGTCACCGCCGTCTCGCTGGACTTCACCGTCACGATGGTCGCCCGGTTCCTCGCGGGCGCGTCCTCCGGCGTCGTCTGGAGCCTGCTCGGTGGGTACGCCGCGCGGCTCGTCGCTCCCGGTCTGAAGGGCAGGGCGATGGCGTTCGCGATGGCTGGAACGCCCGTCGCGTTGTCGCTCGGCGTGCCTGTGGGCGCCTACCTCGGCAAGGTGGTGGGGTGGCAGCTCACGTTCGGACTCGTCTCGGCCCTGGCAGGGCTGCTGATCGCCTGGACCGCGTGGACCCTGCCGAACTTCCCGGGCCGTCCCGCCGGCGACCGGATTCCGTTGCGCCGCATCCTGAAGCTCGACGGCCTGCGCACCGTGCTCGCGGTGACCGGGGCGTTCGTGCTGGCGCACACCATCCTCTACACCTACATCGCGCCGGTCCTCGCCTCTGTCGGCCTGCAGGATCACCTCCAGTGGATCCTGCTCGCCTTCGGCATCGCCTCGATCCTCAGCATCTGGCTGACCGGCGTGCTGATCGACCGGCACCACCGCAGGCTGGTCGTGGCGAGCACCGCGCTCTTCGCCGTCTCGGCGGCGGTGCTGGCGGTGGCCACTTCCAGCCCGCTCGCCGACTACCTCGCGGTCACCGCGTGGGGCCTGGCGTTCGGTGGCGCGGCGATCCTCCTGCAGTCGGCGCTGATGCGCGCGGCGGGCGAGCACGCCGACGTGGCCCAGTCGTCCATGGTGACGACCTGGAACCTCGGCATCGGACTCGGCGGACTCGTCGGCGGTGTGCTGCTCGCGGGCTTCGGCTCCGGCTCGCTGATGATCGCCGCCGTGGTCCTCCTGCTGCCCGCCGTCGCTGTCGTGATCCTCGCCCGCAAGCACGCCTTCCCGACCCGTTGAGTCCCGAAAGGACAGTCATGAGCAACGCCGACGTCAACTTCTACTTCGACCCCATCTGCCCGTTCGCCTGGATGACCAGCAAGTGGCTGCGGATCGTGCAGGCGCAGCGCGGCTACACCGTCGACTGGCGGTTCATCTCGCTGCGCCAGATCAACTCCCACCTCGACTACGCCACGCACTTCCCGCCCGAGTACGAGGCCCAGCACACGGCGGGCCTGCGACTGCTGCGGGTGGCGTCGGCGGTGCGGGAGCAGCACGGCCGCGAGGCGATCGGCCCGCTGTACGAGGCGTTCGGCAAGCGGATCCTCGAAGTCCTGCCCGACGACACCCGCGCACCGGGCTGGCAGGGCTCCCGCGAACTCGCCTCGGACGCGCTCGCCGAGGCCGGGCTGCCCGTCCTGTTCGCGGGCGCTCTCGACGACGAGAGCCGCGACGCCGAGATCCAGGCCGAGTCGGACGAGGCGTTGTCGTTGACCGGCAAGGACGTCGGCACCCCGATCGTCCACTTCGAACCGCCGCACGGCGTGGCGTTCTTCGGACCGGTGATCAGCCGCCTGCCCGACGAGGACCAGGCCGCCGAACTGTGGGACCACGTGGTCGGCCTCGCCCGGTTCCCCGGCTTCGCCGAGCTGAAGCGGAGTCTGCGCGAACGCCCGCAGTTGCCGTCGTTCGGCGTGACGGTCGAGGAGACCGGGCAGGTCGAGGACTGGCACGCGGGCAGCCGCCGGCTGAAGAAGTGACCCTCGGGGCGGCGCCTCTCGCGTGCAGGCGCCACCCCCGAGCCCCGCTACTGGGCGTGGACCGGCACGTTGTACCTGTCCCGGTAGAGGTTGCCGATGGCCACGAAGCCCCTGCCCTGGTAGGTCGCGATCTGGCGGGGCACCGTGCAGTTCGACGCCGGGGTGGTCCACGTCGAGGAGGTGGGCACCGTGAAGTTGAAGAACGGGTTGCAGCCCTGTTGGGTGCCTGAGTTGACCGTGTACATGTTGAGGGCGACTTCGATCAGCCACGGGGAGCCGCCGTAGTTGCTGAAGTTCATGGTGAAGTAGACCTCGGTGGGGGTGACGTGGACGCAGGTCGTCCAGTACCGCGAGGTGCTCCCCGGCAGGTATTCGGGGCTGGTGCAGGTCGATCCGGTCTGCCCCGGCGGAAAGGTCCAGTCCGCCGAGGCGGTCCCCGAGCCCGCGACCAGCGCCGCCGCCGCGAACACCGTGGCCAGAACACCTGAAATGACACGTCTCATGAAATCCCCTCCGGGTTTGTACCGGCCCAAATCCTCTGGGGCGCGGCCGCCGCGGGGGAGTCGTAACGGACGACAGCTCGTGCCGAAGATGACAGGGAGGGGCGACGAGTGTCAGGTAGTTGACATCCGCGGGGGGAGCGCAGTGGTGGGGTCGGCCGAGCTGATCAGGGCGGAGATCCGCGCGTTGCGCAAGGGGCGTGGGGTCCGCGCGGGCAACGTGGACGACCTGCTGGGGGACTCGTTGCGGGAACTGGTCGGGCGCGGGGTGCTGATCACCGCGCTCGACTCGTGCGCCGCCGAACTGCCGGAGGACCTGCGCACGTCCGTGCGGGCGAGTCTGGGGCTGGCCGGCGAGACGAAGGACATGCGGCACTTCAAGGACAGGGTGTCGTGGCTCGCGGCACGGTTGGAACGCGACGAGCGCACGGCGTTGCGGCGCATCGACGACGCCGAACGGCTGCTCGCGCGGGAGATCGCGGTGGAACTGCACCGCCGCGACGGCACCGCGCCGACGGGCTGGTACGTGGACGAGCTGAGAACGTTGGTGCGCCTGGACGTCGCGAGTCCCGAGTTCCACGAGCACCGCAGGATCGTGGCCCTCCGCGACGGCCTGCGCGAGGTGCGGGCGTGGATGGACGTGCCCCAGGACGACGGCGGGTCCCGGCCCGCGCTGCACGGCGAGCTGCTCTACGGGGGCCGGATCGTGCGCCGCGAGCAGCCCACGCGCAGTCAGTTCCGGTTCGCGATCAGGTTCCCGGAGCCGTTGCGCGCGGGCCAGAGCCACGAGTACGGGTTGTTGCTGAGGATTCCGCCGGGCCAGCCGATGCGCCCGCACTACGTGCTGACGGCGGAGTGCCAGTACAACCGGTTCATCGTGCGCGTGCGGTTCGGCGCGACACCGAGGTGGGTCCGGCGAGTGGACGGGGAGACCGTGCGGACGTTCGACAACGCCGAACCCGCCGCGACTCCCGTCGAACTGGACGACGCGGGGGAGGCCGAGCTGAGGTTCGAACGACCGGCGCTCTACCTGGGGTACGGGGTCGGCTGGCAGATGTGAACCGTCGGCGCGGCGGGATGCCCGAGAAGCGCTCTTGCGGTTAGGATGCGTCCCGGCGAGTTCCACGCCGAACCTCCTGACCGGGTGCCCACGCCACCCGGCTCTCGCGGGGGCAAAGGGGACCTGAGTGCCTCGGGACGCCGACCTCGTCATGCCTTCCGAACCAAGGCTGTCGTGACATCGGAGCGCGTGGGGTTCGGGTGTCTGGTGCGACGGCCGGGGAGTTCGGCGATGACGTCACGCAAGCAGCTCAAGGCCCAGGTCCGTGCCCGAATGGCGAAGACCGGCGAGCGCTACACGACCGCACTGGCCCACCTGACGGGCGCGTCGCCCGCCGGCGGCTGGACGTTGCGCGGGGGCACCGACCCGGACTCGGCCGGGGTGAACACGATGCTGGCCGCGCGGGGGATCACCGGCCTGACCGAGGCGCTGCTCTTCGGCATCGGCGGCGGGCTCGGCGCGGGCTACATCCTGTGGGAGTTCAAGCAGCACAACAGCCGGCACGTCACGCTCGGCTTCTGCAACTCCTGGCAGTACATCACCCGCCGCACCGAGAAGGCGCTCAACCGGCTGGGGATCGAGCACGAGTGGCACCGGTCCGCGAACAAGGCCGCGCAGACGTGGCTGACCGGACAGCTCGACGCCGGCAACGCCGTGATGGTGTGGCCGGACCGCTTCCAGATCGGCTACTGGGACCTGCCGGAGGAGTTCGACGGCCACGGTGGTCACCCGGTCGTCGCCTACGCCACAGCCGGGGACCAGGTGTACCTCGACGACCGCAACCTGGCGCCGTTCACCGTGGCCCGCGAGGACCTCGACCGCGCCAACGCCCGCGTCGGGACCTGGAAGAACCAGGCGCTCGTGATCACCGACGAGGACCGCGCGATCGACGTCGAGGTGGCGGTGCGCGAGGGGCTGCGGGACTGCGTCGAGCACCTGTCGCAGAAGTCCGACTCGTTCTCGCTGCCCGCGTGGCGCAAGTGGGCGCGGATGATGACCGACACCAAGGCCGCCAAGGCGTGGCCGAAGGTCTTCGCGGACGGCCAGGGGCTCGACGTCGCGTTGCGCGGGGTGCGGGAGGGCGTCGACGGACGGTACGGCGTCACCGGCGGCAACCTGCGGCCGTTGTTCGCCGACTTCCTCGACGAGGCAGGGCATTCCGAGCAGGCGCCGCGCTGGCGGGAGATCGCCGAGATGTGGCACGCGCTGGGCGCGCTGACCGAGTTCGCGGACATGGGCAAGCAGCTCAGCGCGTTGTACGACGCCGAGACCGACGCGATCGCCCGGCTGAAGGCCGTGGTGGACTGATCCGGAACGGGGTGCGGGCTTCCTGCCCGCACCCCGTCAGTCGTCGTCGGACTGGATGACCATCAGCCGGAACGTCGCCGACGGCGAGTTGCGGCCGCACGTCTCCAGCATGTGCCACGCCAGGTTGCCGGGGCCGTTGTTCGCCTGCGGCAGGCGTTCGCGGCTGATGCCGAGCACGCCGTCCTCGCTCTCGTTGAGCAGTTCGGGCGTGCCGACGAGCACCGCGATGCCGAACGCCAGCACGTCGGCGCGCATGTCGTCGTCGAGGTCGTCGGTGAGGCCGATCTTGCAGACCGGCCCGCCCGGCGCGTCCAGGTCGACGCCGACGAGACCGGCGAGCCCGATGCTGTGCCGGGCGGGCACGTCGAACACGCGGATGTTGGTGCCCATGGCCAGCGCCATCAGCCTCGCCATCGGTGTGGTGAGCATCGGGTCGTTGATGACGGGACGTTTCGGCTTGTGTGCGCCCATGATCTTCGAGCGTATTGCTTGGACGCGCTCTGTGGCAGTCAGGCGCGCTTCGCGGTGGCCGTGCTGCCGCGCACGACGAGGTTGGTCGCCAGTTCGGCCCTGGGGGCCGTGAGCTTCTCGCCCCGGATCAACGAGATCAGCATGCGGGTCGCGAGCGCGCCCATCTCGCGCAGCGGTTGCCGGACCGTGGTCAGCGGGGGCGCGGTCCACGGCGCGAACGGCAGGTCGTCGAACCCGACCACGCTCACGTCGTCGGGCACGCGCAGGTGGTGTTCGTGCAACGCCTGGTACGCGCCGAGAGCCTGCAGGTCGCTGCCCGCGAAGATGCCGGTCGGGGGAGAGGGCAGCGCCAGCAACGCCTTGGTGTGCAGGTATCCCTGCTCGTGGCGGAAGTCGCCGTAGCGGACCAGTCGGGGGTCGGGCGCGATGCCCGCGACCTCCAGCGCCGCGTGGTACCCGGCGAGCCGCGCCTTCGTGCACATCATCTGCTCGGGGCCGCCGATCACCGCGATCCGCCTGTGCCCCAACGACACCAGGTGCTGCACCGCCGAATAGCCGCCGTGCCAGTTGGTCGCGCCGACCGACGGCGACGCCGGGTCCTGCCTGCCCAGCGCGTCGACCACGACGAACGGGATCGACAGCCGGTGCAGCTCGGAGCGTTGCCGGGCGCTGAGGTCCGAGAGCACGAGCAGCACACCTCGGGTACCGCGCGCGGTGAGCGACTCGAGCCAGCCCTTGTCCGGCGTCGGCGACTTGTGCACGGCGGTCAGCACGAGGTGCATGCCGTGCTCGCGAGCGACCTCCTCGGTGCCCGCGAGGATCTCGGTGGCCCACGAGCTGTCCAACTCGTTGATCACCAGGTCCAGCAGCGCGGCCCGGCTGCGGCGCGGTCGCGGTGCCGTCCTCTGTGGACGTTCATACCCCTCCTCGGCCACGATCCGCTCGACCTGCTCGCGGGTGCTCGCGGCGACGTCCCGGTGTCCGTTGAGGACCTTCGACACGGTCGGGACGGACACCCCGGCCAGGTCCGCGATGTGCGCCAACGTGGGCTTGCCAGTCACGCCGCGACGATAAGGGTTGCGATGGCTTTCGGTCGAGTTTCGTAACTTTGAACTGCGGGTTTTCGGTGCTGGGTCGAAAGTCGGACGCTTTTCGGAGCCGAAACCTTGTCGGTTGCGAACGCCGGTTCCTAGCGTCTCGCGGCACACACCTCGCCCTCGTCGGAGGAACCTGCCATGAGTCAACGCGGACGCCGCCTCGCCGCCGTCGTCGTCGCGGCCCTGCTCGCCGTCGCCGCCTGCGGCACCGGCTCCACCCAGAGCACCGGACCGGTGGAGCTCACGTTCTGGACGTTCCTCGACAACAGTGCCGAGGTCGCGATCTGGAACGAGCGCAACCCGGACACGACGATCAAGGCGGAGAAGGTCCCCGCCCAGGACTACTACGCGAAGCTCCAGGCCGCGGTGAAGGCCGGCAACGCGCCGGACATCGCCCTGGTCGAGTACCAGTTCGTGCCGTCGATGATCGCCTGCGGGTGCCTCGCGGACCTGACCGGCAAGGTCGGCGACGGCCTGCGCGACCGCTTCCCCGAGTGGGTGTGGAACCAGGTCTTCCAGCAGGGCAAGCTCTACGGCGTCCCGCAGGACATCGCGCCGATGGCGTTGTTCTACCGCACCGACGTCTTCACCCAGTACGGCCTGACCGTGCCGAAGACCTGGGACGAGTACAAGGCGCAGGCCGAGAAGCTGCACGCCGCCGACCCGTCGAAGTACCTCGCCACGTTCGCCACCAACGAGGCCGGTCAGTGGGCGGGCCTCAACTGGCAGGCCGGTGCGCGCTGGTTCGGCACCGAGGGTGACAAGTGGACGGTGTCCATGAACCCGCCGGAGTCCAAGCCCGTCGCCGACCTCTGGCAGGACCTGATCAGCCGCAAGCTCGTGAAGGCCGAACCGGACTTCAGTACCGGCTGGGTCTCCGACCTGACCACCGGCACGGTCGCCACCTGGGCCGCACCCGTGTGGGCGGGCTCGTACCTCAAGGGCGCCATGGCCGCGAGCACCGGCAAGTGGGCCGTCGCCCCGCTGCCGCAGTGGGACCCGGCCACCCCGCAGGTCGGCAACTGGGGCGGTTCGTCGATCTCGGTGACGAGCAGCAGCAAGCACGCCGATCGGGCCGCGAAGTTCATCGAGTGGCTCAACACCGACCAGCAGTCGCTGAACTCGCTGATCACCAAGTCGTCGATCTTCCCGGCCGACCGGTCGGGGCTGCTCGACCCGTCGTTCGCGAAGCCGCAGGAGTTCTACGGCGGCCAGAAGATCTACGAGATCTTCAACGAGGCCTCGAAGCAGGTGAACCCGAACTTCACCTGGGGGCCGACGATGACGAGCGCGTTCCCGGCGTTCACCGACGAGTTCGGCAAGGTCGCGGGCGGCGGGCAGACGGTGTCGCAGGCGCTGGACGCGTTGCAGCGGCGGACGGTCGAGGACATGGGCAAGCAGGGCTTCGCCGTCGGCGGCTGACCGGACACCCACCTGGCGTCGTCGCGTCCTGGGCACGGCGCCGGGTGGGCCCCACTTCGAAAGGTTCCTCGTGACAACGCTCGTGTCGCGCCGCAAGTCCTTCGCGCCGTGGCTGTTCCTCGCCCCCTTCGCCCTCGCCTTCGCGGCGTTCTTCCTCGTCCCCATCGGCGTCGCGGTCTGGCAGAGCCTCTTCCAACCCCGCCGCAACGGCCTGCTCGGCACCACCACCGACACGTTCGCGGGTCTCGCCAACTACCTCGACGTCCTCGCCGACCCGAAGTTCCACGAGGGCCTGCTCCGCGTCCTGGCCTACGCGCTGCTGACCATCCCGCTGATCATGGTCGTCGCCACGGTGCTGGCGCTGCTGCTCGACTCGGCCCTCGTCCGGGCCCGGAAGGTGTTCCGGCTGCTGGTGTTCCTGCCGTACGCGGTGCCCGCGGTGATCGCGACGCTGCTGTGGGGGTTCTTCTACCAGCCGCAGTTCAGCCCGATCGTGCGGACGTTCTCCGCGGTCGGCTGGGACAGCCCGGACTTCCTGAACGGCAACGCGGTGCTGCTGTCGATGACGAACATCGCCGCGTGGGAGTGGATCGGCTACAACATGATCATCGTGCTGGCCGCGTTGCAGGCGATCCCGGTGAGCGTGCACGAGGCCGCGAAGCTCGACGGGTGCGGTGAGTTCAGGCTCGCGGTGCGGGTCAAGCTGCCGATGGTGTTGCCCGCCATCGGGTTGAGCCTGTTGTTCTCGTTGATCGGGGCGTTCCAGTTCTTCAACGAACCCGCGGTGCTCAAGCCGTTGTCGGCGACGATCACCAGCTACTACACGCCGAACGTGTACGCGTACCAGAAGGCGTTCGCGGAGGGGCAGTCCGGTTACGCGGGGGCGATCGCGGTGGCGCTCGCCGTGGTGACGTTCCTGTGCAGCCTGTACTTCCTGCGACTCGGCCGTCGGCACGGGGTGATCTGATGAGGCTCAAACTCCTGCCCGCGCACGTGGTGCTGGTGCTCGCGTCGGCCTACTTCGTGCTTCCGTTGCTCTGGCTGGTGATCTCGGCGACGAAGGGCCGGGACGAGTTGTTCAGCACGTTCGGGTTCGCGTTGCCCGAACGGTTCGCGCTGTTCGACAACATCGGGCAGACGCTGTCCTACGAGAACGGCATCTACCTGCGCTGGACGGCGAACACGCTGCTGTACGCGGGTGGCGGGGCGCTGGGGGCGACGGCGCTGGCCGCGATGGCCGGGTACGCGCTCGGCAAGTTCTCCTTCCCTGGCAACGGAACCGTGTCGTGGCTGATCGTCGGTGCGGTGCTGGTGCCCGTGACGGCGCTGGCGTTGCCGTTGTACTTCCTCATGTCGGCGGTGGGCCTGCAGAACACGCCGTGGGCGGTGTTGCTGCCGAGCCTGGTGTCGCCGATGGGGGTCTACCTCTGCCGGTTGTACGCGATCTCCTCGGTGCCCGACGAGGTGCTGGAGGCCGCGCGGATGGACGGAGCTTCGGAGTGGCGGGTCTTCCGCACGGTGGTCCTGCGGATCATGTCGCCGATCCTGGTGACGGTGTTCCTGTTCCAGTTCGTGGCGATCTGGAACAACTTCTTCCTGCCGCTGGTGATGCTGAACTCGCGCGAGTTGTTCCCGCTCACGCTCGGGTTGCAGGACTGGAACACCCAGCCCGCGGTCGGCAACCAGGTCATCTTCCACCTCGTCGTGACGGGAGCGTTCCTGGCCGTGGTGCCGCTCGTCGTGTGTTTCCTCCTGTTGCAACGGCACTGGAGGCAGGGCTTGGCGCAGGGGAGCGTGGTCGCGTGACGGCGACGCGCACGAGCGTACGGGTGGCGCAGAACCCCGTGCTGCCGGGCTTCCACCCCGACCCGTCGATGATCAGGGTGAACGGCGAGTTCGTCGTCGCCACCTCGACGTTCCAGTGGTTCCCCGGCGTGACGTTGCACCGCAGCACGGACCTCGTCACCTGGGAACCGCTGCCGCACCCGCTGACCCGGCGCGCGCAGCTCGACCTGCGCGGGGTGCCGGACTCCGGTGGCGTGTGGGCGCCTGGTCTGTCGCATGTGGACGGCACGTTCCATCTCGTCTACACGAACATGCTGGGCTACAACGTCGACGGCTTCTACGACTCGCCCAACTACCACGTGCAGGCGCCGTCGTTGCACGGGCCGTGGACGGATCCAGTGCCGTTGCACGCGCGCGGCTTCGACCCGTCGATGTTCCACCACGAGGGCCGGTCGTGGCTGCTGTCGATGCAGTGGGACCACCGGCCGGGCCGCACGCGGTTCTCCGGGATCCTGTTGCAGGAGTTCGACCGCGCGACCCGGACGTTGATCGGCGATGCCGAGGTCATCTTCACCGGGACCGCGATCGGGCTCACCGAGGGACCGCACCTGCTGCACCGCGACGGCTGGTTCTACCTGGTGGTCGCGGAAGGCGGCACGAGCTGGTCGCACGCGGTCACGGTGGCCCGTTCCCGCGATCTGCACGGCCCTTACGAGGCTGATCCTCGAGGGCCGATGCTGACCAGCGCCGGGCACACCGGGCTGGAGCTGAAGAAGGCGGGCCACGGCAGCCTGGTGCACGACGAACGCGACCGCTGGTTCGTCGCCCACCTCGCCGCCCGCCCGGTCGACAACGCCGGACACTGCGTGCTGGGGCGGGAAACGTCGATCCAGCGCGTCGAGTGGATCGACGGCTGGCCGCGCGTCGACGGAGGAGTGCCCGCCACGTCGGTGCCGATTCCCGACGACTACCCGGTGCAGCAGGCCGCGCCTGTCACGGCGTTCGGGCCGCAGTGGCAGAGCGTCCGGCGGGTGCCCGATCCGTCGTGGCTCTCGCGCAGCGAACGGCTCGGCGCGATCCGGTTGCGTGCCGACCAGTCACCGGCGAGCCGGCACGACGTGAGCCTGTTCGCCCGCCGCCAGCAGGCGATGTCCGAGGACCTGACCGTTGTGATCGACGCCCAGCCGAGCCATTTCCAGCAGATGGCCGGGCTGATCCACTACTACGACTCGGCGTTGTGGCACTGGCTCCAGCTCACCCACGACGAGCGGATCGGCCGCTGCCTGACCGTGCTCACCTGCGACCAGGGCACGTTGCTCGATCCGCTCGGCGCCCCGATTCCGTGGCCGCACGAAGGTCCGGTGCGGATGCGGGCGCGGGTCGACCGCACCGAACTGCGGTTCGCCGTCGCCCGCCCGCACGGCGAGTGGCAGCCGGTCGGGCCCGTCCTCGACACGCGCCTGCTGTCCGACGAGCACGCCGCCCGCACGGCCGTCGCCGGCAGCACGGGTACCGCGGTCGAGGGGTTCACCGGCGCGTTCCTCGGCGTCTGCGCCACCGACCTGACCGGTGCGCGGATGGTCTGCGACGTGCTCGACGCCTCCTGATTCCCCTGCAATCGAAGGAGAACGCAACATGGGTCAACGACGATCTCTGTTCACCATCGTGGTCGCCGCCGCGATAGCTCTGGGGCTCGCCCAGCCCGCCACCGCCGACCCGAACATCCCGGCCAACGACAAGATCCGCATGTTCGTCGGCCAGGACAGCGACACGCTCTCGGACTACAAGCGCGACGTGCTCACCAGCGGCGTGCCCCAGCCCGGCGGCGTCACCCTGTACACGAACCTGGTGCTGGGCGGTGATCCCGGACCGCTGGCCGGCATGAACGGCCCGGTCAACTGGGGTTCCGGCACGGTGGACTTCAACCGCACGCTCAGCGAGTTCCCCGGCGCCTCGCTCGCCGTCGGCCTGTACCTGTCCGACGCCTCGGCAGGCTGCGGCAACCAGCCGTTGCGCGCGATCATCGGCCGCAACGACGCCGACCTCGTCTCCGGCAACCTCGTCGCGCAGTACCGCGCCAAGGTCGACGAGATGGTGACCAAGCTCAAGTCGTACAACCGCGAGATCTTCCTGCGCATCGGCTACGAGTACGACGGCCCGTGGAACTGCTACAACGCCGACTTCTACAAGCAGGCCTTCCGCTACATCAAGGGCCGCATCAACGCGTTGGGCGCCAACAAGATCGCGACGGTCTGGCAGTCGGCGGCCTGGCCGTTGAACGAGCACACCGGCAACCCGGAGTGGAACTACGTCGTCACCGCGCCGAACCACTTCGACGTCTGGTACCCCGGCGACGACGTGGTCGACTGGGTCGGCATGTCCGCGTTCTACGGCAGCACCCACAACCGCTACCAGTGGTCGTGCAAGGCGCCGAGCATCAACCCGCGTGCGTTGCAGGACCGGATCCTGAGCTTCGCCAGGGGCCACGGCAAGAAGGTGATGATCGCCGAGGCCGCGCCGCAGGGCTTCACCACCGGCAGCAAGACCCAGAGCTGCATCTTCAGCAAGAACCCGCAGCCGGTCAGCGGTCAGGCCATCGTGGACACCTGGTTCGAGGACCTGTTCTCCTACGTCACCGCGAACCGCGACGTGATCCGGTCGGTCGCCTACATCAACACCAACTGGGACGTGCAGACCCAGTGGCAGTGCAACGGCGCCCCGGCCGGTCAGCCCGGCTGCGCCAACGGTTACTGGGGTGACTCGCGGGTGCAGGCCGACCCGACGGTGAAGGCGCGCTGGATCGCCGAGATCCGCAAGTCCCAGTACGTCAACGGGGCCGGCACCACCACCCCGCCGCCTCCTGCTTCGGGCAGGAAGCTGCTGGTGGGCCAGAGCAACACGGCCGCGTGGCAGGACCTGACGTCCGCGACCGGAGCGGACCCGGCCGGTGGCTCGGTCTACTACGGCGTGCGCGACGGCAACTTCGCCGGCCAGTCCGGCTCGTCGTCGCACCTCGCCTACGCCGACTTCCTGGCGGCACGCGGCAAGCAGATCCAGGTCGGCATCAGCTGGAAGGACTACCCGCCCGCCTGGAACGGCGACCCGAACACGCAGCTCCAGGCGTCACGTCAGGCCACTGTGGACATCGCCAACGGCCGGTACGACAACCAGTTCACCGCGCTGACGAACTACATCAACGCCCATCGCGGCTCGACGTTCCTGCTGCGGCTGGACTACGAGGTCAGCAGTGCGTTCCACTGCACGAACGGCACCGACTGCTCCTCGTACCGCAACGCGTTCCGCAAGCTCGTCCAGCTCATCGACGCCCGCACCGGCGGTGCCGACGTGCGTTACGTCTACCACCCGGTGCGCGGGGAGTTCGACAAGCTCTACCCCGGTGACGACGTGGTCGACCAGGTGGGCCTGAGCATCTTCAACCAGGACCTGTGCCAGCCGTTCTGGGAGAACGGCACCGCGTACTGGAACGGCGAGCAGAACACCGCCAACCGCACGTGTCTCGGCTACTACGACGCGATCATCAACGGCAACCGCAACGCCGTCCGGCACGAGTACCCGGTCGACCTCAACGTGCTGCGCATGCTGTGGTGGGCCAAGCAGCACAACAAGAAGATCGTGCTGTCGGAGGTCGGCGTGCAGCGGATGAGCAGCTCGCTGGACGGTTCGGGCAGGCAGTCCGACGGCGACTACCGGACGTTCGTGGACCGGCTCGGCACGCTGCTGAACTACCGCGGCCCGATCCCGAACGGCGTGGTCGACGGCAGGCAGACGGACTTCCTCGGCACCGGCTACGACCTGTCGGACGTGATCGACTCCGTGGTGTTCATCGACCTCGACTGGCGCTACGGCTTCGACGGCAAGGTCGGCGCCAACCCGCCGTTCGGGTTCCCGAACTCGTCGGGATGGTTCGTGAACTCGCTGATCAGCCAGTACCCGCAGGGCCGTTCGGCACTGTGCGGCCTGCTCGGCGCGGGCTTCACGACGCGCTGCGCGTGAGCACGTCGATCATCGCGTCGAACGGGGCGTCGTCGCGCAACGCCCGCGCGGTGATCAACGCTCCTTCGGCGCCCGCCACGGTCGCGTCCGCGAGCCGGCGGGCGTCGTCGGGGGCCATCCCGAACGCGGCGAAGTGCCCGGCCAGCGCCGCGATGATCGTTTCGAAGGACCGTCCACCCACGGCGTCCAGCTCGTCGGAGTCGCGGGTGGACTCGATCACCAGGGGCGCGATCGTGCAGCCCTGCCGGTAGTCGCTCGCCGTCAGGTTGGTCCGCGCCCGCTCCAGGTAGGCGCGGACCAGCTCGGCGGGGGACGTGGCCGCGGCCGCCGCGCTGTCGATGGCGTCGACCTGCTCCTGCGAGTGCAGCGCGGCCGCCTCCACCGCGAGCTCGGACTTGCCTCCGGGGAAGTGGAAGTACACCGAACCCCGGGGCGCCTCGCTCCGCTTGAGCACGTCGGACAACGCCGTCGCGTGGTAGCCCTGCTCGCGGAACAGCTCCCGAGCTGCGGAAACCATCTTCTGCCGCGCGTCAGAGCGCCGTCCTGCCATGAGGCCGAGCGTACTCCAAAGTATGTCGTGCGACATAGCTTCTTGACATGTATGACGACCGACATAGCATCGGAGGTACGCAGAACTCAGGAGGTCGTCATGTCTTCAGTGCTCATCACCGGTGCGTCGCGGGGGATCGGTCGTGCCATCGCCGTCGAACTGGCCGGGCGGGGTCACCGCGTGATCGCCACCGCCCGCAACCCCGAGCACCTCGCCGACCTGCCGGTGGCCTTGAAGTTGCGGCTCGACGTCACCGACCAGGCGAGCGTCGACGAGGTCGTGGCCGGGGCAGGACAGGTCGACGTGCTGGTCAGCAACGCGGGCACCACGGTCCGCGCGCCGCTGGAGAGCGTTCCGCTGGGCGAGGTCGAGAGCCTGTTCCAGCTCAACACGTTCGGTGCGCTGCGGGTGGCGCAGGCGGTGCTGCCGGGCATGCGCGAACGCGGCGACGGCCGGTTGGTCTTCGTGTCGAGCGTGCAGGGGCGGGTGGTGCTGCCGATCATCGCCCCGTACGGCGCGAGCAAGTGGGCGCTGGAGGCGATCGCCGAGGGGCTGGCCCTCGAAACCGGTCACTTCGGGGTGAAGGTGAGCATCGTGCAGCCCGGCGCGGTGTCGTCCGGTGGGGCCGAACGGGCGAAGTCGTTCTTCACCGATGACGATCCGTATCTGCCGTTGCTGCGTCAGGTGCCCGCGTTGCGCGGCGAGTCCGTGACGCCGGAGGAGGTCGCCGCGGCCGTCGCGGACACGATCGAACACCCCGCTCCACCGCTGCGTGTGCCCGTCGGCGCGCCTGCGGCGAAGGCGTTGGAAGCACGCAAGAAGGCGTCCGACGAGGAGCCCTTCTTGCCTGTTCAGATCGACTGGTGAGCGCACTGACCGATTGAGACGCGACCTGGCGGGGAAGCGCTTTCATGCTAGCTTCGGGTGAGAGTGACCTCTCGGAACGGAGCAGCCTATGCCGGCTCTTTGGGGTGTCTCGTTCGACGCCACGGCCATGTCCGGCGTGGTGGTGGAGTTCCTCAAGACCGCCAGATCCTTTGCGGAGCAGGGTTTTCGCGTTCACCTCGACCTCGGCTACGACATCAAGGCCGACAAGAACCGGTTTTTCGAGCCGTATCGGCATGAACTGGTGCCGGAGTGGGTAAGACTCGATCGCGTTGACGGCATCGAGCACATCGCCGGATACGACCGGGAATTCGTCGCGGCCACACTGGACTCGGTGCGCCGCAACGAGCTTCCCGACACCGAGCGCGTCACCGAGGCGCTGGCCGACGCGCTTGTGCGCACGTGGGAGGCCCGCGAGGTCTCGCTCGTCATGGTCGAGAACGGCACGCTGCCGGAGAACGTCGCCTACACGAGAGCGCTCTACCGTGCCATCGAACGGTACGGGGCCGCGCACGACCTCGGCCGGTTCGTGCTGTGGCGCGACCACGACCTGATGTGGCAGAGCGAGCCGGTCAAGTACGGCAGCTTCCCTTATCCCGCAACGCCTCCGATGGTGAACTCGCCGCACGTCCACTACTTCGCGCTGCACGAGGAGGCGCGGCTGCGCACGCTGGAGTGGATGCCGCACCTGCGCAACCTCGACCTGCTGCCGAATACCTTCACCGCGCCGACGCGTGAGGCCAGACCGGACTTCCTGGAACACCACGGCATCGCGCCCGGTACGCCCGTCATCGCCCGGTTCACGCGGATCATCCCGCAGAAGCGCGTCGACCGGGATCTGCACCTGGTCGCGCAGCTGCCGGGCACGTGCCTGTTCGTCGCGGGCGACACCGAGGAGGACCCGGCCGAGACGGCGAGGCTCCGCGCGTTGGCCGAGGAACTGAAGGTGCCGGTCGTCTTCGGTGGCGTGCTGGAGCCGTGCGAGTCGGCGGGTGCGGGGTTCAGTGTGCGCGATCTGCTCGCGCACGCCTCGGTCGTGTCGTTCCTGACCTCGTACGACTACGAGAGCTTCGGCAACCCGATCGGCGAGGCGATCGCGGCCGGGGTGCCGTACGTCGCGAGCCGGTACGCCTTGTACGACACGGTGTACGGCGGCTACGAGGCGCCGGTGCTCGAGATCCTCGACCACGACCTGCCGACGGCGGAGTTCGCCCAGCAGGTGCACGAGCTGATGACGAACGCGGAGAGGCGGGCGGAAGTGGTGGAGCACAACAGGCGGCTCGGCACGCACACCCGTGAGGCCGCGACCGGCCTGGTCGGCGAGCTGTTCCCGCCCGCGATGGGGCCGCGGGTGCAGGTCAGCGTGGTGCTGCCGGTGCTGAACGAGGCCGCGAACATCGACGCCGTGCTGGCGTCGTTGCGCGACCAGGAGGACGTCGACCCCGAGACGTACGAGATCGTGCTGGTGGACAACAACTCCACCGACGCCACGGTCGAACTCGCCCGCCGGTTCGCCGAGACCTCGCCGGTCGCCGTGCACGTGATCAGCGAGTCCGAACAGGGCGTGGCGTGTGCACGCAGAGCAGGCATGGAGTTCGCGGTCCGCCGCAGCCGTCACCGCAAGGACCCCGGCGAGCGCTTCTACCTGCTCTCCGCCGACGCGGACTGCCAGGTCGACCGGCGGTGGATCACCGAGCTGATCGCGGTGATGGAGAAGGACAAGGCCGCCATCGGCGTCTGCGACTACTACTACAACGAAGAACACTTCGTCGGCAGGCCACGGCTCTGGGACGCCATCCAGCGCACGTTGCGGTGCCGCGCGGTGACGTTCTCACTGTTCGGCGGCTTCCCGGACGGCAAGGGCTTCGCCGTCGAACGCGAGGCGTACGAGTCCGTCGGTGGCATCGAGATCTTCTACCAGCTCCAGAACGGGCGGTTCGTCAACCACCTGTCCGACGACTGGGACTTCGGCATCCGGGTCGCGGGCGCAGGCCACGACATCGCCTACGCCCCGCTGTCGAAGGTCGAGATCAACCCGCGGCGGGTCAACCACGCGATCGACGAGGTCATCACCGGCCGCGCGTACGGCAACGACGGCATCATCGTCATGCGCGACATCCGGCCGGAGGCACCGGCGAAGACCGCCGACCTCACCGAGGCCGAGGCGCTCCAGGCGTGGGAGTTCTCGATCAAGGACTTCACCCCGAAGAACACGATCCTGCCGGTCCTGCTGACACCGTCCTTTCTGGACGAGGACGCGGTGGTCGCGTTCTTCGGCGAGGACCTGGCCGCCCGGCTCGCGACGCGCATCTCGGAGATCAAGACCGAGATGAGCGTGACCGACTTCCTCCCCATCCACTCCTACAAGACGCCGTCGTACCGGCTGTACCTGGAGTTCCGCGACGAGATCTTCGCCCGGCTGCGCGCCACCGTCGGGGAGGACATCGGCTACCCGCCGCCGTTGCCGGAATGCTTCGCCGACGTGCCGGAGGGGCGGTTCGCCGAGTTCGTGAAGTACTACTGCGAGGACCGCGAGTCCGGGGAGGCGCACAACTACTTCGGCAATGGAGGCGTGTTCTGATGGCACGAGTGCTGACGGCCGAACCCAGGGTGTGGGCGGCGTTGCAGGATCCCGCGAACGCGCACCTGCTCGACTACGTCACCGAGGACCCGTTCGGTGCGCACGTGTTTCCCGGCAACGTTCCCGGGTACGGCGTCGACGACTTCCTCGGCGACCTGAGTTCGCAGCTGGCCGGGACCGCGCCGATCCACCTCTGGTCGTACATCCCCACCTGCGCCTACAAGTGCCGCTTCTGCCAGTACCCGGTCGTGCTCGTCAAGGGCGGGCGCAACGAGGAGAAGCTCTCGCAGTGGGTGGACTGGAACATCCGCGAGGCGCAGCTGTGGCTGGACCGCGTGCCCGAACTGCGGAGCGCTCCGGTCGGCGAGTTCAACGTCTTCGGCGGCACCCCGTCGTTGCTGCCGGAGCGGGACATCCGGCGGTTGCTGGACTTCTACCGGGAGAACTTCGGGTTCACCGACGACACGACGATCCGGTTCGAGGGCGACCCGAGCACGTTCACCCCGGCGAAGCTGGAAACGTTGCGGGAACTGGGCTGCACCAAGCTGTCCAGCGGGGTGCAGTCGTTCGACGACCACGTGCTGCGCGAGTGCGGCCGTGAGCACTCGTCCCAGATGTGCGTGGACTTCGTGCGCAACGCGCAGGCCGCCGGGTTCGAGTGGATCAGCATCGACCTGATGTACGGACTGCTCGACCAGACCGTCGACAGCGTCCGGCGCGACCTGGACGTGGTGCTGGAGAACGAGGTCACGGCCGTGGTGTGCACGAAGCTGCACCTGAAGTCGTACGCCGAGACCAGGACCGGGGTGGCGGGGGAGCAGCCCGCGCCGTGGCAGCTGCCGCAGTACCGGGAGAAGCTGGTGCGGGACGGGCACTTCTGGCCGACGTTGCTGGAGCAGTACCAGATGCGCGAGGTGCTGACGGACGGGCTGCGGGCCGCCGGCTACACCGAGCACCCCACGATGTACTTCGCGCGCGACGGGCTCGGGCCGGAGAAGTGGAAGTCCATCATGGTGGACCAGGACAAGCAGGAGGCCGAGGTCGCGATCGGCCTCGGTGGCAGTTCCAGTTGCCGGGTGTCGGAGGCGATCACCGACGTGAACTGGAAGAACTACGCGCAGGCCGTCGAGGCGGGACGGGTGCCGCTCGGGTCGGCGACCGGGTTCGACGCGGGCGCGCAGGAGGCCCGCGCGGTCAAGATGGCGCTGTCGACGTTGCAGCCGGTGCGAGAGGACCTGCACCGCGCCCGGTACGGGAAGTCGTTGCACGACACCCCGTGGCGGGAGAAGTTCGCGTCGCTGGCCGACCGCGGTCTGGTCACCGTGGACGCTGAGGGCGTCGCGCTGACCGAGGACGGCGAGGTGCTCGTGGAGGCGATCATCAACACGGAGCTGTGAGAACGGGGTGGGCTGGGGAAGCCCACCCCGCTTCAGTTCGTCAGCAGTGGTCGAAGGCGTACGCGGAGTTGCCCGGCGCCACCAGGTAGCGGTCACGCAACGTCGTCGTGGCCGGGGTGTCCGGGTCGTTGCAGACGTCCTCGAACGTGCCGCGCAGGTCGTCGGTGTACTCGATGTCCATCACGTGGTCGCCGTAGACGTCGGAGTACGACGCGCACTCCTCCCAGCGGTGGCACTCCTCCGAGACGGCGAAGTCGAAGCCGACCTCGCTGCGGGCGCGGGCGGTCTGCTCGGCCGAGTTCTTCTGGCCGATCGCGAGGCCGCGGTTGTGCGTGCGGTCGGCGAGCAGCTTGGCGTAGGCCAGGTTGTTGTTGACGCTCAGCTTGCCCTTGGAGCGCAGGTAGGAGTCGAGGTTGTCGACCTCGACGGCCTTGAAGCCCTTGTTCGCGCAGGTGTCGATCGTCGCGCCGATGATCCCGGCGAGCTCGCTGCGCTTGGCCGAGGTCGAGGTGTCGAGCAGGAACTCGTCCGGCCAGTTCGGGTCGATGACCGGCTTGCCGTTGGAACCCTTGAGGATCAGGTGTCCCCGCTGGTTCAGCCAGACGTCGCGGTCGGCGGGCTGGGTCTGGAAGCCGTTGACGTAGCAGATCGAGTACATCCCGGACGCGGGTGAGGCCGTGCTGTCGCGCGTCACCAGGTTCACGCCCGACGGCGGGGTGTACGCGGCGCCGAGCTGGTAGTCGAGCACAGCGCCGGTGGGCGGCAGCTGGATCGCTGCGGGGCTCGCCGCGCTGGAGGTCAGCGGGGCGACCGCGCAAGCAGCCACGGCGAGGGCGGTGAGGACTGTTCCGGCGAGGGCGCGGGCAGGGGAGGTCATAGGCGCCAAATCTCCTTGATCGCTCAGGCTTACTGATTGGGTGTGAGCGACCGTACCGAGAATGTCCGAATCAGGCTAGGAAGCAATCTCAATCGGTCACGACTCTTGCGTGTTTGAGCGATTTCGGCTTAGTGTCCCCGACCACAGAGCCGGACCACCACGTGAGGGAGTCGACATGGCGCACGGCAGAGGGCTGAGTCGCCGCACGGTGCTGACGATGGGCGCCGCGCTGGTCATGACGGCCGCCTGCGGAACGGGGTCGAGCTCCGACGGCAAGGTGCGCGTGTGGCACGGCTACACCGACAAGGAAGCGTCCGCGCTCACCAAGCTCGCCGACCGCTGGAACACCACGCACCCGAACCAGCAGGTCGAGCTCGTCTTCAACGGCGGCAACGACAACGCGCTGCAGAAGACGCTGGCCTCGTTCGCCTCGGGCAACCCGCCGGAGGCCGCCTACCAGTACGGCTCCTCGATCACCGGCCTCACCGGCAGGCAGCAGACCCAGGACCTGACCGACCTGCTGCGCGGCGACAGCGCGTTCAACTGGGACGACCTGTTCCAGGCGGGCCGCGAGGCGTCGACCGTGGACGGCAAGATCTACGGCGTCCCGGCGCTCGTCGACAACCTCTCGCTGGTCTACAACAAGAAGTTGTTCGACGACGCCGGGATCGCGCACCCGACTGAGTCCTGGACCTGGGACGAGTTCCGGTCGGCGGCGCAGAAGCTGACCGGGGACGGCCGGTTCGGCTGGGCCTACGTCAACGACGGCACCGAGGACACGGTCTGGCGGTTCCTCGCGCTGCTCTGGCAGGCGGGCGGGGACCTGTTGTCGTCCGACGGCAAGAAGTCGGCGTTCGCGTCGGACGCCGGTGTCGCGGCCATGCAGTTGTTGAAGGACATGGCGGTCACGGACAAGTCGGTCTACCTCGACGCCGGTGACCAGCAGTACCTGAACCTGTTCAACTCCGGGCGCATCGGCATGCTCTGGACCGGGCCGTGGGACCTCGGCTCGATCAACGAGGACGTGTCGTACGGCGTGCAGTTCCTGCCGGGCAAGGTCAGCCACGCGACGATCGCGGGCCCCGACACGTTCGTCGTGTTCGGCGAGAACGGTCGCCAGAACGCCGTGCCGTTCCTGAAGTGGCTGCTGTCGGCGGAGATCCACCTCGAGTTCGCCATGGAGACCGGGCACCTGCCGATCCGGCAGTCCGAAGTGGACCTGGCCGGATACGCGGAGTTCGAGGCGAAGTACCCCGGTACCAAGGTGTTCGTCGACAACCTCTCGAAGAACGTCACGAAGGCGCGACCGAACATCCCGCAGTACCCGAAGATCTCGCAGGTGCTCGGCACGGCGGTGCAGTCGGTGCTGCTCGGGCAGGCCGAACCGCGGGCGGCCCTGGACCAGGCCCGCGGTGAGATCGACCAGGAGCTGGCGGGTTCATGACGTCCCGGAAAGCCGCCGACCACCTGTCGGGCTGGGGCTTCGCCGCTCCGGCCGTGGTGTTGATCGGCGTGTTCGGCCTGGTTCCCGTGGTGTGGTCGGCGGTGCTGTCGTTCCAGCACACCGACCTCACCTCGCCCGGCACGTTCGCGGGCGGCGAGAACTACGCGAAGCTCGTCGCCGACCCGTTGTTCTGGGACGCGGCCCGCCGGACGTTGATCTACGTCGTGCTGTTCGTGCCGGTGACGCTGGCCCTGGCGTTGCCGATCGCGGTCATGCTCAACCAGAAGATCCGCGGTGTTGTGCTGTACCGGCTCGCGGTGTCCGTGCCGCTGGTGACGTCGACGGTCGCGACCGGCATCATGTTCAGCTGGCTGGCGAACCCGCAGTTCGGGCTGGTCAACGCCGCGCTGGACGCTGTCGGCCTGCCGAAGCAGGGCTTCTTCGCCGACCCCGGCCAGGCGTTGTTCTCGGTCGTCGCGATGACGGTGTGGGGCTGGCTCGGGTTCGCGGTCATCATCTACCTGGCAGCGCTGCAGAACGTGCCGAAGGACCTGATCGAGGCGTCCAGTTTGGACGGTTGCGGTCGCGCCCGGTCGTTCTGGCACGTCGAACTGCCGCTGGTCGCGCCCGCCACCGGGTTCCTGCTGGTGTGGCTGACGATCAACGGGCTGCAGCTGTTCGACGCCGTCTACGTGACGACCAAGGGCGGGCCGCTGCGGGCGACCACCGTGCTGGTCTACCACCTCTACAACGAGGCGTTCGTGAGCTTCGACGGCGGCTACGCGGCGGCCATCGGCTGCGCGGTGTTCCTGGTGATCGGTGCGTTCACCCTCGTCCAGCTGCGGTTCAACCGCCGCACGTCCCACTACGAGGTCCGATGAGAAGGCCGAGCGCCCTGCACCTGATCCTGCTGCCGCTCTCGCTCGTGATGGTGACGCCGCTGGTGTGGATGATCCTCGTGTCGATCTCCACCCAGGAGGAGTCCCGCAGGTTCCCGCCGGGGCTGCCGAGCGGCATCGAGTGGGAGAACTACCTCGCCGCCGTGCAGGACGCGCCACTCGGTTCGTGGCTGTTCAACAGCTTCGTGGTGTCCGTGGTGTGTGTCGGCGGCAACCTGTTGTTGTGCTCGCTGGCCGGGTACGCGTTCGCGCGCATTCCGTTCATCGGGTCGAAGGTCGCGTTCGTGCTGATGCTGGCGACCCTGATGGTGCCGTTCCAGATCGTCATGCTGCCGTTGCTGATCATGATGCGGTCGTTGGGGTTGGTCGACACGCTCGGAGCGTTGATCGCGCCGAACCTGGCGACGGCGTTCGGGGTGTTCCTGATGCGGCAGTTCTTCACGACGTTGCCTCGTGAGCTGGAGGAGGCCGCGCGGATCGACGGCGCTTCTCGCCTGCGGACGTTGGTGCAGGTGCTGCTGCCGTTGATGCGGCCGACGCTGGCGACTTTGGCGGTGCTCACGTTCCTCCAGACCTGGAACGACTTCCTGTGGCCGTTGATCGCGGTGCAGAGCCCCGGCGTGATGACCGTCCAACTAGGACTTCAGTCGTTCCAGGGCGCGCACACCACGAACTGGCCCAAGCTCATGGCCGGCACGGTGCTCAGCCAGCTGCCCGTCCTGCTCGTCTTCTTCTTCGCCCAGCGGTTCTTCGTGCGGTCGGTGGCCGCAGCGGGCATCAAGTGACTGAACAACCAAAGGAATCCGCCATGCGCACTCAGCTGCACACCACCGAGGAGATCGCGTCCCAGCCCGCGTGCTGGCGCCGGGCGATCGCACTGGCTCTTGACCCGGACACCGTGGCTGCCCTGCCGTCGCCGGGTGAGCGCGTCGCGGTGATCGGCTGCGGCACGTCGTGGTTCATGGCCCAGGCCTACGCCCGGCTGCGCGAGGACGCGGGCCTGGGCGAGACGGACGCCTTCGCCGCCTCGGAGTTCCCGTTCGGCCGTGCCTACGACCGCGTGGTGGCGTTGACTCGTTCAGGGACCACGACCGAGGTGATCGACGTGGTGCGGCGGTTGTCGGAGGTGCCCACCACCGTGATCGTCGGGACGCCGGGCACGCCGGTGACCGCGCTGGCCGACCACGTGGTGGCGCTGGAGTTCGCCGACGAACGCTCGGTCGTGCAGACCCGGTTCGCGACGACCGCCCTCGTGCTGCTGCGCGCCCACCTCGGTGAACGCCTGGACCGTGCGGTGCTCGACGCCGAGCAGGCGCTGGCCGATCCGCTGGGGCCGGATCTGGTCGAGCGCAACCAGTTCACCTTCCTGGGCGGCGCGCCCTGGACTACCGGGCTGGCTTCCGAGGCGGCCTTGAAGATGCGTGAGGCTTCGTTGTCGTGGGCCGAGTCGTATCCGGCCGCCGAGTACCGGCACGGGCCGATCGCGATCACCGACGAGGGGTCGTTGGTGTGGTCTTTCGGGACGCCACCGGCCGGGTTGGACGCTGACGTCGCTGCTGTCGGGGGTCGGTGGGTCGCGCGCGACCGTGACCCGCTGGCCGAACTCGTGGCGGTGCACCGGTTGGCCGTGGAGGTCGCTCTGCTGCGCGGGCTCGACCCCGACGCGCCGCGCAACCTCACCCGGTCGGTCATCCTCGACGGCACGCCGTGAAGGCGTTGACGGTCACCCTGAACGCGGCTTTGGACGTCACCTACCGGGTTCGCGCGCTTGAACCTGGTGCCACGCATCGGGTTTCTTCGGTCGCGGTGCGGGCCGGGGGCAAGGGCGTGAACGTGGCGCGGGTGTTGCACGCGCTCGGGGTGTCCGTGGTCGCGACCGGGCTGGTGGGTGGGACGGCGGGGGAGTTGTTGTGCCACGACCTGGCCGGAGCCGGGGTTGCGCAAGCGATGTTCCCCATCGCGGGCGAGACGCGGCGGACGGTCGCCGTGGTGGGGGAGGGCGACGCGACGCTCTTCGCCGAGCCGGGGCCGGTGGTCACGGCTGAGGAGTGGACGGGTTTCGTGCGGCACTTCGCGGGGTTGGAGGCCGACGTCGTGGTGTTGTCGGGGTCGCTGCCGCAGGGAGTGCCCGGTGATGCCTACGCGACGCTGGTGTGGGCCTCGCGGGCACCGGTGGTGCTCGACGCGGACGGAGCGCCGCTCGCTCGGGGAGCCGCGGCGGGGCCTGCGGTGATCACGCCGAACCGCAAGGAGTTGGCCGCTGCGTCGTCCGACGTCGATCCGCTTTCTCTCGGTGCCCAAGCCGCCCTCGTCTCCGACGGCCCTCACGGCATGACCGCCCACACCCCCGACGGCGTCTGGACCGCGTCGCCACCTGAAGTCCTCCAAGGCAATCCCACCGGCGCCGGTGACGCCGCTGTCGCCGCCCTCGTCGCCAACTGGCACCTGCCGTGGCCCCAACGACTCGTCGAGGCCGTCGCGCTGTCCGCCGCGGCCGTGCGCGCCCCGCTCGCCGGCGACTTCGACCGCTCCTTCTACGACCAGCACCGGGCCACCATCGTGCCCAGACGACTCTGACGGGGACCAAGACCATGCCGTTGATCCAGCTCCGCGAGATCATCGACGGGCCCGCGCCGGTGCCCGCCTTCAACGTGATCCAGGTCGAGCACGCCGAGGCCATCGCCGCCGCTGCCGACGAGACAGGCGCGTCCGTGGTGCTCCAGATCAGCGAGAACGCCGTGCGCTACCACGGTTCGCTGAAGCCGATCGGGGTGGCCGCGCTGTCGGTGGCGGCGGGCGCGCGCACGCCGATCGCCGTGCACCTCGACCACGCCACGTCCGAGGACCTGGTGCGGGAGGCCGTGCGGCTCGGGTTCGGGTCGGTCATGTTCGACGCGTCCGCGTTGCCGCACGAGGAGAACGTCGAGCGCACGGCGGCGGTGGTACGGGAGTGTCACGACGCCGGGGTGGCCGTGGAAGCGGAACTCGGGGAGATCGGGGGCAAGGACGGCGTGCACGCGCCGGGGGTGCGCACCGATCCGCAGGACGCGGCGGCCTACGTGGCGGCGACGGGGGTCGACCTGCTAGCGGTGGCGGTCGGGTCGTCGCACGCGATGCTCACCCGGGACGCCGAGTTGGACTTCGAGTTGATCTCGTTGTTGCGGGACGCGGTGTCGGTGCCGTTGGTGTTGCACGGGTCGTCCGGGGTGGCGGACGAGAGTCTGGCGGCGGCGGTGCGGGCCGGCATGCGGAAGATCAACATCGCCACCCAGCTCAACAAGCACTTCACCGCGAGCGTGCGGACCGTGCTCGACGAGCAGCCGTCGCTCGTCGACCCCCGGCGCTACCTCGGTGCCGGTCGCGAGGCCATGTCCGCCGAGGTCGCTCGGCTCATCCGGGTACTGGAAGGCTGATCAATGTTCACCATCGCGTTCGTGGGCGCGGGTTCCGTCGAGTTCACCCGCCAGCTGCTCCGCGACGTCCTGTCGTTTCCCGAGTTGGCCGGGTGCACGATCTCGTTGCACGACATCGACTCCGAACGGCTGGAAGTCGCCGGGAAGCTGGCGCGGCTGGCCGGGGCGGCGAACGTGCGCACCTCACTCGAGCGCCGCGAGGCGTTGGAAGGGGCGGACGTCGTCGTCAACATGGTCGCGATCGGCGGGCATCAGGCGACGTTGAAGGACTTCGACGTGCCGGAGTCGTTCGGGCTGCGGCAGACCATCGGCGACACGCTCGGCATCGGCGGGATCTTCCGGGGGCTGCGCACGTTCCCGTTCCTGGACGGGCTGGCGGCGGACATCCTCGCCGTGTGCCCGGACGCGTGGCTGCTCAACTACACGAACCCGATGGCCATGAACATCCAGTACCTGGCGACCGTCGCGCCGAGGCTCAAGGTCGCGGGGTTGTGCCATTCGGTGCACTGGACGATCCACGACCTCAGCGCGCTGGTCGGGGTGCCGCCCGAGGAGGTCGACTTCCTGTCGGCCGGGGTGAACCACCAGGCGTGGATCCTGCGGTGGCAGCACGAAGGCCGTGACCTGTACCCGGCGCTGGACGCCGCGATCGCCGCCGATCCAGGGCTGGCCCGGCGGGTGCGCGTCGACCTGTACCGCCGGTTCGGCTTCTACCCGACGGAGACCAGCGAGCACTCGTCGGAGTACGTGCCGTGGTACCTCAAGCACGAGTCCGAAGTGGAGCGACTGCGGCTGCCGATCCGCGACTACGCGACGATCAGCGCGGAAAACGTGGCCACGTATGAGAAGACGCGAGATGCGCTTCGAGCTGGCGACGAGCCGCCACCGCTGACCGAGGACGCCGTCGAGTACGCGCCGCAGGTGATCCACAGCCTCGTCACCGGGCAGCGGCGGACGATCCAGGTCAACGTCGCGAACGACGGCCTGATCACCAACCTGCCCGCCGGAGCGGCGGTCGAGGTGCCCGCCACGCTCGACCGGCTGGGCGTGCACCCGCACCACGTCGGCGCGTTGCCACGGCAGCTCGCGGCGTTGAACCGCAGCTTCCTCAACGTGGTCGACCTGACCGTGGCCGCCGCCGTCGAGGGCAATCCTGATCACGTTCGACATGCGGCGTTGTGCGATCCGGCGACTGCCGCCGCGCTGACCGTCGGGCAGATCGACGACCTTGTGTCGGCGATGATGGCAGCGCACGGCGACCTGCTGCGGGGCGCGTGATGCTGGACCTCCTCGTCGTCGGGGACGCGAACCCGGACGTGCTCGTCTTCGGCGCGCCCGCCGTCCCGGCCTACGGACAGGCGGAAACGCTGGTGCAGCAAGGGGTGCTGGCGCTCGGGGGCTCGGCGGCGATCGTCGCGCACGGCGCCGCGCGGCTCGGGCTGTCCGTTGGACTGGCGGCGATGGTCGGACGGGATGCGGCCGGGGACTTCGTGCTGGACGAGCTGAAGTCTGCCGGTGTCGACATCAGTACGTGCATCAGACACGAGTCGTTGCCCACCGCGTTGACGGTCTGCCTCAACGAGTCCGGCGGTGACCGCGCGATCCTGACGGCACCGGGATGTCTGGGCGAGTTCGGCCCGGAGCACGTGCCGGACGTCGAGGCCCGGCACCTGCACGCGGCGTCGTACTTCCTCCAGCCGCGCCTGGCCGCCGGGTTGCCCGAGGTGTTCCGGCAGGCTCGGGGGAGTACCTCGCTCGACACCAACGACGACCCGTCCGGGAACTGGAAGGTGCAGCCAGAACTGTTGGGCCACTGCACTTTCGTGCTGCCCAACCGGGCCGAGGCGGCGGCGCTGACCGGCGCCGAGGACCCGCTGGCCGCACTCGCCGCCACCGGCGCCATCCCGGTCGTCAAGAACGGCGCCGACGGGTGCGTCGCGCTGTTCGGCGGCGAACGGATCACCGCCCGCCCACCCGTGCTGGCACCGGTGGACACCGTCGGCGCGGGCGACTCGTTCGACGCGGGCTTCCTCGCGGGCTGGCTGCGGGACTTCGACCTCGCCTTCGCGCTGGCCCTCGGTGCGGCCGCCGGGGCGTTGTCCACGCGCGGTGCCGGGGGAACGGCGACCCAGCCGACGTGGGCCGAGGCGTCGGCGCTGGCGCATCAGGTAGAGATAACGCGCAGGGCCGATGCGTGATTGGGCACCAAGTTCGCGTAAAGCGAGCAACATTCGTGCGCTATAGTGATCGGATGCGTCAAGAGCAGCGGCTCGCTGCCATCCTGGGTCAGCTGGCGGACACGGGCTCGGTCACCGTCACCGGGCTCGCCGAGACCCTGGACACGTCGGTCGCCTCGATCCGCCGCGACCTCCAGGCGTTGGAGGAGCAGAAGCTGCTCAAGCGAACCCACGGCGGCGCGGTGGCGGTCGAGGTCATCTACGAACTGCCGCTGCGCTACCGGGTCGGCCAGCAGGAGGAGAAGCGGCAGATAGCCGAGGCGGCCGCCAAGTTCGTGACCGAGGCCGTGCACTCCGTGGGCCTCAACGGCGGCACCACGACCACCGAACTCGCCCGCCTGCTCGCGACCACCAGGTCGTTGAAGGTCGTCACGAACGCCCTGAACATCGCCTCGGACCTGTGCTCGCGCCCCACGATCGACCTGGTGGTCACCGGCGGCGGCGTGCGCCCGGAGAGCTACGAGCTGGTGGGCCCGATCGCCGACCGGGCACTCGCCGGCATCAGCCTCGACCTGGTGTTCCTAGGCGTAGACGGCATCGACGGCCGCGCCGGCATCACCACGCACGACGAGGTAGAGGCCCAGACCGACCACTGCCTGCTGCGCACCGCCGCCCGCGTGGTCGTGCTCGCGGACGGCTCCAAGGTGGGCAAGCGGGCGTTCTCCCGCATCGCCGCCATCACCGACGTGCACGTGCTGATCACCGACTCCTCGGCGAACACCGAGGAGCTGGACCGGCTGCGGGCGGCGGGCGTCGAGGTCGTCGTCGCCTGAACTGCTCGGTGTCGAACACCGGACTGCCGAACCTGGCGCGGGCATGATGACTGAGCGAGACTGCGTCGATGGTTTCCGAATACGCCCAGAGCGACCAATTCCGCAGCGCTCGTTTCCACCTGTGCAACCTCGATGGTGTCGAGATCCGCGACTGCGACGTGACTGGTCTGAAGATCGTCGACAGCTACGGCAGCGACATCTACCTCGGTGGCTACTTCGAGCGCCTCGTCGTCAACGACGTCGACGTGACCGCCTACGTGGAGGCCGAACTCGACCGCCGGCACCCCGCCCGCGTGCTGGCGCGGGAGGCGGCTTCCCCCGAGGACTACCGGGCTGCTTGGGACGCCATCGAGACCCTGTGGGACGCAACCCTCGTTCGGGCGAGGCAGTTGCCCGAGGCCGCACTGCACGAGCAAGTCGGCGGCGAGTGGTCGTTCGTCGAGACGCAACGGCATCTGCTGTTCGCCAGCGATGCCTGGCTCGGCAACGCCGTGCTCGAGGAGGAAGCGCCCTACCACCCGTTGGGCTTCCCCGCCGGGGGGACGCCGCCGGAGGAGGCGGCGAAGCTTGGCCTCACCCTCGAAGCCACGCCGACGTTCGAGGAGGCGTTGGCGCCGCGGCTCGCCCGCATGGCCACGATGCGGCGTGTCGTCGACGGGCTCACCGCGGACGAACTCGACCGAGTGTGTGGCCGCAAGCCAGCGGACATGTATCCCGAGCAGGAGTACGTCGTGCGCCGGTGCCTCAAAGTTGTGCTGAAGGAAGAAGCCGAGCACCACCGGTACGCGGTGCGCGACCTGGCGGCACTTGAGGCAGCATTGCCTGCACGGCAGTAGTTCCTGCGTGGACTCCGACCAAGTGGCGACGCGGTGTGGCCGCGAATGGCCGCACGCTCATCGGCCGAAGCAGGCGTTCGGCTGACGAAACGTTGTTCGCGCCTGTGCCCACCGGCATCGTCGTGTGGCGCTTAGGTCGGCAAGCGGCGGTAGGACGCCATGTGGTCGGCTGGAGGATCTTGACGCGTGAGGTGACAAAGGCATCGCTGCACGAGGTGGTCACGATCCAGCTGCTGTACTGGTCGAGGTCGAACTCGCAGTACCGCAAGCAATCGACCGAACAGCGTCCACTCGTCATCGGACAGCCACCCAGCACCACTCGTCATGCGATCAGCCGAGGATGTTGCCCTGCGAGCGAAGGCCACCTCAGCCACTGAGCGGCGCTACCGGGCTGAAGCTGAGCGACTACCTGGCGGGGCTGTCTCGGCCCTGGTGAGCGGGACAGCCCCAGGCCGTCACTTCGGGTCGAGCACGAACAGCGGGATCAGCCGGTCGGTCTTCTCCTGGTACTCCGCGTAGTTCGGGAAGGCGTTGACGGCGCGTTCCCACCACTGCGCGCGCTCGGCGCCGTCGGCCTCGCGGGCGACGTAGTGCTTCGGCTCGGCGCCGTCCTGCAGCACGATCTCCGGGTGCGCCTTGATGCCGTGGTACCAGGCCGGGTGCTCCGGCGCGCCGCCCTTGGACGCCACTACCGCGTAGCTGCCCTCGTGCTCGACGCGCATGACCGGTGTGTAGCGGAGCTTGCCGCTCTTCGCGCCGCGCACGGTCAGGAGCACGATCGGGCGGCCGAGCACCTTCACGCCCTCGGTCGTCCCGGTTTCCAGGATCTTCTTGGTCTGGTCGTGCACCCATCCGGTGGGGCTGAGCTCTACGTCTGCCATGTCAGTGATCAACGTCTCGGGTCCCGGCCGCATTCCCGGAAAGGAGCGACGTCACCACCTTGTGCACCGCCTCGGGTGCGGTGTCGCTCTTCTCGGTGAACTTGAGGTGCGCGGCGCCGATCAACGTCGGCGCGAGCGTCTCGACGTCGGCGTCCGCCGCGATGCGGCCCGCTGCGCGCTCGGACCTGAGGTAGTCGGCGATCATCGCGGTGTACTCGCCTACGAGGGGGAGGTGTGCGGTACCGGCCGCACGGAGTCGCCTACGCAGTTCGTCTCGGGCGATGACCAGCACGATGATCGACACCATCACCGGTTCGAAGCCCTTGACCAGGGCGTTCGTGAGGTTGTCGGCGACGGAACCGGTGGCGTCGCGCAGGTCGGCGGCCTGTGCCTCGATCTGGGTGATGCGGTCCAGCACGAGTTCGGTGAGGAAGCCGTCGAAGTCGGTGAAGTGCCGGTGCAGGACGCCCTTGGCGACTCCGGCCTCGGTCGTGACGGACCTGCTGGTCAGCTCGCTCGGGCCGTCCCGCAGCAGGACCCGTGCGGCCGCGTCGAACAACTGCCGGCGCGCGTCGTGCAGCGCCACTCCGGTGGGCAAGGCTTCTCCTTAGTGGGCACTTGCCCACTAGGGTGGGCGCATGGTCACTTTACCGCCGCACAGTCACCGCGCGGTGGCGGAGTCGTTCGGCATCGACCCCGCCCGCTACGACCGCACCCGTGCCGCCTATCCCGAGGCGTTGCTCGACCGCCTGCCTGGCCACGAGTTTCTCGACGTCGGCTGTGGGACCGGCATCGTCGCTCGCCAGTTGCTGGCGCGTGGTCACGTTGTCCTCGGCGTCGAACCGGACGCGCGGATGGCCGAGTTCGCGACGGGCACTGGCGTCGACGTCGAGGTCGGCACCTTCAAGGAGTGGGAACCGGCCGGGCGCACGTTCGACGCCGTGGTCTCCGGTACCGCCTGGCACTGGATCGACCCCGTCGCGGGCGCCCGGAAAGCCGCCCGGGTCCTTCGTTCGGGAGGCGTGCTGGCGCCGTTCGGGCACGTCTACGAACTCCCCGAAGCTGCTGCCGCGGCACTGGCCACGGCGTTCCGGCGACTTGCCCCCGACTCGCCGATCGTGCCGCGAACGTCCATGTTGGACGCCTACCAGGGGTTGTACGTCCGGGCTGCGGACGGAATTCGCGAGGCGGGCGGCTTCGGTGAACCCGAGATCTGGCGCCACGACTGGGAACGCACCTACACCCGTGCCGAACTCCTCGACCTGATCCCGACCTCCGGCGGCCTGACGATGCTGCCACCGTCTGATGTGGACGCGGTGCTCGCGGTGGTGGGTGCCGAGATCGGTGACGAGGTGACCCTGAGGTACGCCACCTGGGGTCTCACCGCGACCAGGCGCTGACCGTTCGGGCAGATCCGCCTGGGGTCTGAGGGGGATATCAGGCGATCGTCAGGGGAAACCCTGATGCCGCAGGTGACCGAACGCGGGCACTCTGTAGTTGTCAGGGACAACCGCAGTTCTAGGAGAGTCATGAGCGAACCCAAGCCCGAGTCCGCCCGTTCCGCCGTCGACTCGGTGGTCGACGCCGTTCGTGGGCTGGTCAGCGAGGGCATCAACCGCCGCGTGGTCGTGCGTGACAGCAAGGACGACGTGGTTCTGGAGGTGCCGGTGGCTCTCGGCGTCGTCGCGGCGCTGGCGGCCCCGGTGGCCACGACGATCGGTGCCGGTCTCGCGTTGGTGAGCAAGTGCGGCATCAAGTTGGAGAACCGCGAGGAGCCCGCCGCGCAGGCGCCGGCGACCACCGTGGAGTCCGAGCGCATCTGAGTGTGCTGAACCGCCGCGGCCGGAGGGACGACCCTCCGGCCGCGGCGACGTTTCAGGGCACCTGGTCGTGCAGGATCGCCCGCAGCCGCGCCATCTCGTCGACGAGCGTGCGACCGGCCGCGTCCCGTTCCCGGCGCCCGAACCGGGCCTCGGGGGCACGCACGCTGTAAGCCGCGAGCTCGTCACCCGCCCACGGCAGCGGCGCGGCGATCTCCCCGGCGCTGATCGTGTACCCGCGTTCCCGGCTGGCCCGCAGGTCGGCGAGCAACGCGTCGGCCCCGCCGGGCGGTGCGGGCACGTCCGGATCGTCGAGCAGGGCGCGGATCTCGTTTTCTGCCAGGTGGAGCAGCAGTGCCTTGCCCGCTGCGCCGCGGGTGAGCGGGAAGTCGGCGCCAATGCCGGCCTCGACGCTCTCGGGGCGCGCGATCTCCTGCGTGCAGGTGCACCGGTTGCCGAGGCGCCAGTAGATCGCGACGGTCTCGCCGGTGAGCGCGCGCAGCCGGACGAGGCTCGTCTGCGTATGGGCCACGAGAGCGTCGCGGTGCAGCATGACCCCTGCCAGCCGCAGGATCTCCGGACCGGGACCGTAGGCGCGGGTCGTCCGGTGGAAGACGAGGAAGTTCTCCGCCTCCAACGCGCGCAGCAACCGGTAGGCCGTGGGCACCGAGTAACCGAACAGGTCCGCGACCTCGGGTCCGGTGAGCGTGGGCCTGTCGGCGGTGAACGCGTGCAGGATCGACAAGGCCCGGAACACGCTCTGGGTACCGCTCACCGCGGGCTCGTCGGTCACGCGTTTTTCCACGCGCCGATTCTGGACGGGTGGCGGTGCGGACGCGACCTCAGAACGTCACCTCGACGCCGACCCACGGATCTTTCTTGCGGCGCAGCGCGTACCACGCGCGGGCGAGCCGGGCGAGCGGCGTCTTGCGCGCCATCAATCGGTAGGCCCGTTCTGTCTCGTCGCGGTCCAGGATCCGGCCGGTGCCGTGGAGGTGCTGGGCGCCTGCGGGAATACGGCCGGCCGAGTCGCACGGCGCCACGACCACGCGTGAGTTGGCGCGCAGCCGCTTGAGCTTGCCCGTGTTCGCGTAGCTGAGCACGTAGAGCTTGCCGGCGTCGACCACGCCGCCGACGGGCGTCGCCACGGGCGTGCCGTCTCTGCGGAAGGTGGTGAGGCTGACGTTGCTGCTCTTCGCGATGGTGTCGAGCGCGGTCATGGGGTGCCTGCCGGGAGGTCGAAGGTGATGCCGGTCTGCTCCTCGGACCACGTCCAGATCCGTTCGGCCTGGACGGGATCCTTGCTGACCTGAGGAGGACGCACGGGGACGGGAACGCCTGCGGTGCCGAACTTCGGACCGTAGTAGAAGCCGCCGAGCGCATGCGGGTCGCTCGCCGCGCGCACGGCGGGCCGGGCTCCGCGATCCTTGTCCTGGATCGGCCACGGCAGGGGCATGCCCTCGACCGCGAGACCGGGGTGCGCGGCCAGCGACCGCACGCCCGCGCCCACGGCCCGCAACCGCCGGTCGAGTTCGAACGCGAACAACAGCACGGCGTGCTTCGACCGCGCATAGGCCTTCTGTCGAGAGTAGCGCTGCTCGTCGGGGTCGAAGGCGAACGCCTTGGTCATGATGCTGCCGATCGACACCACGCGGCTGCCCGGAGTCGCGGTGAGTGCCGGCATCGCCAGCGCGGTGAGCGCGAAGTGGCCGAGGTGGTTGGTGCCCATCGCGAGCTCGAACCCCTGCTCGGTGGTGAGCCGTTGTTTGCCCGCGTTGGTGCCCGCGTTCAGGATCAGACCGTCCAGGCGGGGCAGTGCCGACAGTTCGGTCGCGGCGGCCGCGACGGAGTCCAGGTCCGCCAGGTCCAGCCAGATCGCTGCCTCCCCGGCGTCGCGGGAGAGGACGAGCACGTCGGCTCCGGCGTCGGCGAGCCGGCGCACGATGAAGCGTCCGATGCCGGCGTTGCCACCGGTGACGGCGTAGGTGCGGCCGCTCAGATCGGGTGGTTCCCAGGTCATGACGCGAGTGAACGGGCGGGCGACGGGCCTGTCAAAGCTCGATCACATGATGATTGGGGGGCCTTCGCCGGTTCACGTCGTGATCGGGGATCGGCGGTGCGTGCACAGCATGACAAGTCTTTGGGGGCAGCGGAAACCGTGACTAGCGTGCGTCCACATGAGACCGTTGCGGGAGTACCGCGTCGCCGACTGGACCGTCGCCGTGGCCGGCGTGATCGCCTTCGGGCTCGGCGTGCTGGGCCTGGTGGATCAGGACAGTCAGCTGAGCGCCGTCGGCCTGGACCCGGCCGCGCACCCTGCCGCCGATCCGTTGCGCGTCACCATGACCAGCGCCTCCGTGGCTGCTCTCAACACCGGGGCGGTGTACGTGCTGGGGGTCGCGCAGGGCTGGCGGTGGCTGCCCGCCCTGACCGTAGCCACCCGCACCGCGCAGGCCGCCGGGTTCCTCGTCATGATCGCTACCGGGGTGGCGCCGGTGTCGTACGTCGGGGCGGCGGTGTGGGAGGCGGCGGGGGCGGTGATCACGGCCGGTGCCTTGCTGTGGGAGCGGCGGAAGTCAGCGTGACGGGGCCGTCGAGCCTCGTTCCACCAGGCGCACGTCCAGGACCAGGGGGTCGGCCGGGCGGTCGCCGCCGTCGATGAGGGTGAGCAGGCGGTCGACGGCGTGGGTGGCCTTGCCGACGATGTCCTGCGCGATGGTGGTCAGCTTCGGCGTGATGTACGCGCTGATGTCGAGGTCGTCGAAGCCCACCACCGACACCTGGCCGGGCACGCTCACCCCGGCCTGGAGCATGCCCTCGATGATGCCGATCGCCAGGATGTCGGCGGTGGCGAACACGGCGGTGGCGTCCGGGTGGGTGTCGAGCCAGCGCCGGCCGAGGGCGACGCCGTTCTCGTGCGTGGTGTTGAGAGTCTCGATCGGACAGTCCGCAGTGGACGCACCGGCTTCCTCGAAGGCCTTCTGGAAGCCCAGGAAGCGTTCGTGCACGACACCGACGTCCGTGAAGGACGGGCCCGCGAAGACGATCCGGCGGTGGCCCAGGGACAGCAGGTGCGCGGCGGCCAGGCGGGCGCCGGTGAAGTCGTCGGACCGCACGCCCGTGGTCAGCGGGTTGGGTGCGTAGCTGTCGATCGCGAGGACCGGGGTCGCGCCGGTGACCTGGCGGCGCAGGTCGGCGATCTCCTCGTCCAGGAACCCCAGCAGCACCGCGCCGTCGAGGCTCCACGAGCGCAGCGCCTCGCCGATCTCGGACGTGTCGGCGACGCCCCGCAGCAGCAGGTGGTAGCCGCGCTTGCGCAGGCGTCGCTCTATCTGGCCGATGATCGCGATGTTGTGCGGGCTGATCGCGAGGCTGTCCTCGCTGGCCGCGGGCACCAGTAGACCGACCAGGCGGGACTGGTTCGCGGCGAGGCTGCGGGCCGACGCGCTCGGGACGTAACCCCGTTCGTCGATGATCCGGCGCACCCGTTCCACGGTGTCGGCCGAGACGCGCGCGCTCTTGCCGTTGATCACGTTGGACACCGTCATCACGCTGACGCCGGCCGCTTCGGCGATGTCCTTCAAGGTGACCCGCAAGAGCTGCCCCTCCATTTCCGTCGTTGACACCTTCCGTGCCGCAGGCTAGCTTTCCACACCACGATGATTTAGCGCTATACCTACTCTGATCAGCGATGATCGGCACGGTGTCGCGCGCCTCAACTCCGAACGAGGGGACTCGCAGCCGTGACGACGGACCCGCCCTGGTGGCGCACCGCGGTCATCTACCAGATCTATCCGCGCAGCTTCGCCGACGCGAACGGCGACGGCGTCGGTGACCTCGCCGGGGTGCGGGCGCGGCTCGGGCACCTGCGCGACCTCGGCGTGGACGCCATCTGGTTCACGCCCTGGTACCTCTCGCCGATGGCCGACGGCGGCTACGACGTGGCCGACTACCGCGCCATCGACCCCGCCTTCGGCACGCTCGCCGACGCCGAGGCGCTCATCGCCGACGCCAAGGCGCTGGGCATCCGCACGATCGTCGACGTGGTGCCGAACCACGTCTCCAGCGACCACGTGTGGTTCCAGGCCGCGCTGGCCACCGGGCCGGGCTCGCCCGAACGCGAGCGCTTCTGGTTCCGCGACGGCGACGCACCCCCGACGAACTGGCGTTCCAGCTTCGCGGGCGGCACCTGGACCCAGGTCGCGGACGGCCAGTGGTACCTGCACCTGTTCGCCCCCGAGCAGCCCGACCTCAACTGGAACCACCCCGACGTGCGCCGCGAACACGAGGACGTGCTGCGCTTCTGGTTCGACCGCGGCGTCGCGGGCATCCGCGTCGACTCGGCGTCCATGCCGGTCAAGGATCCCGCGCTGCCCGAGGTGCCGGAGACGCACGCCGACGGCGGGCACCCGTTCATCGACCGCGACGAACTCCACGACATCTACCGCGGCTGGCGTGCCGTCGCCGACTCCTACGCCGAACCGCGTGTGCTCGTCGGTGAGGTGTGGCTGGACGACCAGAAGCGCTTCGCCCGCTACCTGCGCCCCGACGAGATGCACTCGGCGTTCAACTTCGACTTCATGGGCCGTCCCTGGGACGCCAAGGAACTGCGCGACTCGATCTCGTCCACTTTGGACGCGCACGCCCCGGTCGGCGCGCCCGCCACGTGGGTGCTGTCCAACCACGACGTGACGCGGCCGGTGACGCGGTACGGGCGTGCCGAGACGTCGTTCTCGTTCCTGGCCAAGCGGTTCGGGCAACCGACCGATCTGGAGCTGGGGGAGCGGCGGGCGCGGGCGGCGGCGTTGCTGACGGCGGCGTTGCCCGGCGCGCTGTACCTGTACCAGGGCGACGAGCTGGGGTTGCCCGAGGTCGAGGACCTGCCCCTGGAGGTGTTGCAGGACCCGATGCACTTCCGTTCCGAGGGCGTCGACCCCGGTCGCGACGGGTGCCGCGTGCCCTTGCCGTGGACGCGGGAGGGGCGGTCGTACGGGTTCGGGCCTGAGGACGGTTCGCCGACGTGGCTGCCGCAGCCGGACGGGTGGGGGAGCCGGTCGGTCGAGGCCCAGCAGGGCGATCCGGGCTCGATGCTGGCGCTGTACCGGGCCGCGCTGGGGGTGCGGCGGGCCGAGGAAGGGCTGCGTGGGGAGTCGTTCGAGTGGGTGGACCTGGGGCCGGACGCGCTCGCCTTCCGCCGCGGTGACGTGGTGTGCGTGGTCAACTTCGGGCCCGAGCCGCTCGCCCTGCCCGCACACCAGGAGTTGTTGCTCACCAGCACGCCGCTCACGAACAACCTCTTGCACACCGACGCGGCCGCGTGGCTCCGCGCGTAGTCCCCCAGGAGAGACAATGAAGTCCCACCGCCTGACACTCATCGCCCTCGCGCTGACCCTCGCCGCCTGCTCGACAGCCAACGACGACGAGCTCAACGCCGACGGCAAGGTCGTGCTCACCGTCGCCATGGACGCGGGCCTGGAGGCCAAGGCGATCGAGGCGTTCAACGCCCGCGTCGCCCAGTTCGAGCAGGCCCACCCGGACGTCGACGTCAAGCCGCAGGAGTACACCTGGACCGCGGCGACGTTCACCGCCCAGCTCGCCGGTGGCACCGCGCCGGACGTGCTGACCGTGCCGTTCACCGACGGTCGCGGTCTCATCGAACGCCGGCAGATCGCTGACATCAGCACTCAGGTGTCGGGGCTGCCGTACGCGAAGTCGCTCAACCCGACCGTCGCGAAGGCGGGCCAGTCGTCGGACGGCAAGCAGTGGGCCGTGCCGATCGCGGCCTACGGCCAGGCGTTGCACTACAACCGCACGCTGTTCACCCAGGCCGGGCTCGACCCGGACAAGCCGCCCACGACCTGGGCCGAGGTGCGCGGCGCGGCCAAGCAGATCGCCGAACGCACCGGGCAGGCCGGCTACGCGCAGATGACCCAGGGCAACACCGGCGGGTGGATCCTGACGACGCTGGACTACGCGTTCGGCGGCCGCACCGAGAAGATCAGCGGTGACAACGCCGAATCCACAGTGGACACGCCGGAGATGGCCGAGGTGCTCCAGACGTTGCGCGCCATGCGGTGGGACGACAACTCGATGGGCGCGAACTTCCTCTACGACTGGGCCGGCATCAACCAGGACTTCGCGGCGGGCCGCATCGGCATGTACGTGTCGGGTGGCGGCAACTACGGCAACCTGGTGACTCAGAACGGGCTCAAGCCCGCCGACTACGGCGTGGCCGCGCTCCCACTCGCCGACAAGCCCGACGCCGGGGTGCTCGGTGGCGGCACGCTCGCCGTCGTCAGCTCGAACGCGGGCGAGAAGGCCAAGGACGCCGCCGTCAAGTGGATCGACTTCTACTACATGGGCAAGCTGACCAACCAAGACGCGGCGGTGGCCGACGCCAAGACGCTCGCCGACACCAAGCAACCCGTCGGTGCGCCCGCGCTGCCGGTGGTGGACCGCGCGACCTACGACAAGCAGCAGGAGTGGGTCAAGCAGTACGTCAACGTGCCGTTGCAGCAGATGAAGCCGTACACGGACGCGATGTTCGACCAGCCGCTCGTCACCGAGCCGACCAAGTCGACCCAGGAGGTCTACAAGATCCTGGACACGACCGTGCAGAAGCTGCTGACCGAGTCCGGTGCCGACATCGCCGCGCTGCTGAAGGCGGCCGACGCCGACGCGCAGGCCACGATCGGCCGGGGATGATCAGGTGGTCACGTGGGTCCGTCGTGGTGGGCTGACCACACTGCTGTTCCTGCTGCCGTTGCTGCTGGTGTTCGGGGTGTTCTCGTGGGCGCCGATCGTGCAGTCGGTGGTGATGAGCTTCCAGCGGACGAACCTGGTCGGGCCGGTCGAGTTCGTCGGCCTGGACAACTTCACGCAGGTGCTGAGCGACCCTCTCCTGTGGACCGCGATCACCAACACGGCGTGGTTCGCGGTGCTGGCACTGCTGTTCGGCTACCCGATCCCGCTGGTGGCCGCCGTGCTGATCAGCGAGGTGCGGGCGCGGCGCGGGTTGTTCAGCGCGTTGGCCTACCTGCCCGTCGTGGTGCCGCCGGTGGTCGCTGTGTTGCTGTGGAAGTTCTTCTACGACGCGAGCCCGTCCGGGGTGTTCAACACCGTGCTCGGGTGGGTCGGGCTCGGGCCGTGGCAGTGGTTGCAGAACCCCGGCAGCGTCATGCCCGCGCTGGTGCTGGAGGCGACGTGGGCGGCGGCCGGCGGCACGGTGATCATCTACCTCGCCGCGCTCGCCGGGGTGCCCGCCGACCAGTACGAGGCCGCCGAGATCGACGGGGCCGGGATCTGGCGCAAGATCTGGCACGTGACGCTGCCGCGGTTGCGGGGCGTGCTGCTGGTGACGTTCATCCTGCAGATCATCGGGACCGCGCAGGTGTTCCTCGAACCGTTCCTGTTCACCGGCGGTGGTCCGGCCAACTCGACGATGACGGTGCTGTTGCTGATCTACGACTACGCCTTCGCCAGCAGCCTCGGCGGTGACTACGGCGCCGCGACGGCGCTGAGCATCATGCTCGCCGCCGTGCTGGCCGTGCTCTCGGCGCTCTACCTGCGGATCACCCGGTCCTGGAGCGCGTCGTGAAACGCGGGCTGATCTCCCCGTCGGAACGGGCGACGCCGTCGATCCGGATCGCGTTGCGGGTCGTGCAGTCGGTGCTGCTCGGGGCGTTGCTGCTGACCGGTCTCGGGCCGATGCTGTGGCTCGCCAAGGCCGCGCTCACGCCGACGCAGGACACGTTGCGCACGCCGCTGGCGCTGTTCCCGACCGGCTTCGACCTGGCGAACCTCGCCACGGCGTGGACACGGGTGGAGATCGACAAGTACTTCCTCAACACCGTGGTGATCGCCGCCGGGTCGTGGCTCGTGCAGCTCGTCGTCGCCACCACGGCCGGGTACGCCCTCGCGGTGCTGCGGCCCCGCTACGGGCCGTTGATCACGGCGGTCGTGCTGGGCACGTTGTTCGTCCCGGCGATCGTGTTGCTGGTGCCGCTGTACCTGACGGTCGTGCGCACCGGGATGATCAACACGTTCTGGGCGGTGTGGCTGCCCGCCGGTGCCAGCGCGTTCAACGTCGTGCTGGTGCAACGGTTCTTCGCGAACCTGCCGCGCGAGGTGCTGGAGGCCGCGAGGGTCGACGGCGCCGGTCCCGTGCGGGTGTTCTGGTCGGTGGTGCTGCCGCTGTCACGCCCGATCCTTGGCGTGGTGTCGGTGTTCGCGGTGGTGGCCAGCTGGAAGGACTTCCTCTGGCCGTTGCTGGTGCTGCCCGACCCGGCGGTGCAGCCGCTGTCCGTGCGGCTGCCCGCGTTGCAGCGCTACGTCGAACTCGACGTGTTCCTCGCCGCGCTCGCCATCTCGTCGGTGATCCCGGTGGCGCTGTTCCTGGTGTTCCAACGGCTGTTCCTGCAGAGCGGCGCACTCGAAGGCGCCGTCAAGGGCTAAGCCCCCGTCCCCAGTCCCAGGAGAACAACAACGATGTTGTCGAAGATCCGCGCGGCCCTCGTGGCCGTCTTAGTAGCGGGCGGAATCGCCGTCACACCAACGGTGTCGGCCGCCCCCACCGTCTACCAGGCCGAATCCGGAGCGTTGTCCGGCGGCGCCCGTGCCGAGTCCGAACACGCCGGGTACACCGGTTCCGGGTACGTCGGCGGGTTCGTCGACTCGAACCGCAGCGCCGCCCTGACCGTCACCACCAGCGGTGCGACGGCGGGTTCGAACCAGCTGGTTCTCCGCTACGCCAACGGAACCGGCTCCGCGCGCACGCTCACGCTGACCGTCAACGGCTCCGCCCGCCAGCTGACCCTCCCGGCCACCGTCGGCTGGGCGTCGTGGGGGAGTGTGACCCAGAACGTCACCCTGAACGCCGGTGCGAACACCCTCGCGGTGTCGTACGGCACCAACGGCAACGTCAACATCGATTCGCTGGCGGTCGAACCCGTCGCCCTGACCGCAGGGGAAGCCGAGTCCGCCGTGCTCTCCGGCGGCGCGCGGGTGGAGTCCGAGCACGCCGGGTACACCGGCTCGGGTTACGTCGGCGGGTTCGTGGACGCCAACCGAGGCGCTGCGGCGGCGTTCTCCGTCACGGGCACCGCCGGACGGTCGAACCTGACCCTGCGCTACGCCAACGGAACCGGCTCGACCCGCACGATGACCGCGACGGTCAACGGTGCCGCGCAACAGATCTCGCTGCCCGCGACGGCTTCGTGGGCGGAGTGGTCCACCGCGAGCGTCTCGGTGAACTCCGTCGTGGGTGCCAACACCGTCGTGGTGTCGTTCGGCAGCAACGACAACGGCAACATCAACCTCGACAACATCGCCCTCACCCCGGAGACCACCACCCCCGAGGGCACGATCGAACTCGAAACCGGCTTCCTCGGCGGCGGCGCTGTCACGACCGCCACGGCAGGCGCCACCGGCTCCGGCGCGGTGTCGCTCCCGGCCACCTCGGCCCGCGTGATCAGGACGATCAACCAGACCGCGGCCGGCGCCGCGACGATCACCTTGCGCTACACCGCATCGGCGTCCGGCACCGTCACCCCGTACGTCAACGGCGTGCAGGGCGCCCAACTCTCGCTGACCGGCGGCAGCGGCTGGCGCACCGTCACGCACACCGCGGTGCTCAGGGCAGGCGTGAACATCCTCGGCTACCAGAACGCGACGGGTGCCGTGCTCGACAACGTCGCCGTGACGGGCTCGGCCGCGCTCGACGCCCGAGGCGCCACCGTCCCGTTCACCACCTACGAAGCCGAGTCCGGCACCACCACCGGCACCAAGATCACCCCGACCCGCACCTACACCACCGAGGCGGCCGAAGCCTCGGGTCGCAGCGCCGTCAAGCTCACCGGCACCGGCCAGCACGTCCAGATCACCCTGACCAAGCCCGCCAACGCGTTGACCGTCCGCGCGAGCATCCCCGACGGCACCACCGCACCGCTGGCCGTGCACGCGGGCGGCACCAAGGTCGCCGACCTGACGCTGACCTCGAAGTACAGCTGGATGTACGGCGGCTACCCGTTCGCCGAATCGCCCGGCGGCGCCCGTCCGCACCGCTACTTCGACGACGCCCGCGTCCTGCTCCCGCAGACCTACCCGGCGGGCACGGTGATCCGCCTGATCAAGGAAACCACCGCCAGCGCCTACATCACCGTGGACCTGGTGGACGCCGAGATCGCCGCCGCGACCACCGCACCGGCGGGCTACGTGGACGTCCGCACCCACGGCGCCAACCCCGGTGACGGTACCGACGACAGCGCGGGCCTCCGTGCGGCGATCACCGCGGCACAGGGGACTACGGCAAAGGGCGTGTGGCTGCCCGCAGGTTCCTACAACCTCAACAGCATCGTGAACGTCAGCGGCGTCGACGTCCGTGGCGCGGGCATCTGGCACACCGTCCTCACCGGTGCGAACCGGCGCGGCGGTTTCGCGATCACCGGCGCCGCCACCATCGCCGACCTCACCTTCGACGGCGACGTCACCACCCGCGACCCCGACGACGCGCCGAACTCCGACTCGTTCGTCGAGGTGGAGAACGGGTCCGGCGCCACGGTCTTCAACGTGGCCACCAACCACGCCAAGACCGGTCTCTGGCTCAAGCAGGCCGACGGCTTCTACGCGGCGGCGTTGCGCGTGCGCAACACCCTGGCCGACGGCCTCAACATCAACGGCAACAACGGCCCCACCACCAACGTCCGCGTGGAGCAGAGCACGTTCCGCAACACCGGCGACGACGGCATGGCCATGTGGTCGTGGAACCCGAACAACGCCGTCAGCCGCAGCGTGTTCGCGTTCAACACGATCGCGCTGCCGATCCTCGCGAACGGCGCCGCGATCTACGGCGGCACCGACAACCGCATCGAGGACTCGCTCATCTCCGACACGGTCTTCAACGGCTCCGGTGTCATGGTGTCGAGCTGGCACGACGCCAAGCCGTTCGGCGGCACGACGGCCGTGCAGCGCACCACGTTGACGCGGGCCGGCACCCGCAACTGGGACTGGAACACGCACACCGGCGCGGTCTGGGTGTTCGCGGAGAAGTCCGACATCACCGGAGCGCTGGTGCTGAAGGACCTCGACATCGTCGACGCGAGCTACCACGGCATCTTGTTCAGCTGGAACAAGGCGATCACCAACCTGACCGTCGCCGACGTGCGGATCAGCGGGACGGGCGGGGCGACCGACGCGTTCACCGACGACAAGGGCGTGGCGGTGTCGAACGCCGGATCGCACGGGATGCACTTCAACCTGGTGTCCGGGACCGGGCGGTTCGACCGGGTGACGGTCAGCGGTGTCAAGGGAAGCGGTAGTCAGGGCATGGCGAACGACGAGAACCGCTACACGATCCAGCGGGGGACTGGAAACTCCGGCTGGTGAGGTGACAGGGGCCGCGTTCCGCTTCGCGGAGCGGAACGCGGCCCTGGGCACCGAAGTGCCCCGGCTTCACTTGATCCGCATGCTCCTGAGCGAGCTGCGGTCGACCATGCCCCGGTCGGGATGGATCTCCACCGGCTCGAACAGCGGGTCGAACTTGCGCTTGACGTCACGCGCCCATTCGTCCGTGATGCCCTTGTCACCGGTCTTCACGTCGTAGACGGTGACGACCTCGTGCCCGTACTGCGGCAACGAGTTCGCGCCGCCGTTCCACTTGGGATTGGGGATCTCCCGTTCGAGGATGAGGTCCGGGCGCTTCGACCGGTCCGTGCTCCACGGCACCTCGGCCTCGGGGTTCATGAACGCGACCTGCGTGCGCATCCGCCAGCCGCTGTCGGGGTCGATCAGGCTGTTGTGGTTGTCGGTGACCCACTGCCCGACGCGTTTGTCGGTCTCGGTGCCGATGACCCGCTCGGTGGTCCAGTCAGCGGGGTAGTTCTTGCGCACGTTCGCCAGGTCGTGGGCCACCTCGTCGCGCATACCGTTGGTGAGGTCGATGAGCGTCTCTTCGAGCTGGTGATGGATTTCCTCGGCCGCTTCCTGGATCTCCTCGCGGTCCTTCGGCTTGGAGCGGTCCAGGCCGGGCTTGTTCTTCGGCGTGGGCCGCAGCTTGCTCAGGTCGAACGGGTCGGTCTTGCGACCGGTGACCTTCTGCGCGGAGCCCGGCGAGCCGACCGGGCGTCCGATGGAGCCGGGCCGCTGCGTGCCGGGCCTGCCACCGGGGGTCTTCCCCTTCTGGACGTTCGGGCGCCAGGTGTTGCGCCATCCACCGGCGGCGGCCACCTGGACGTTCCTGGCGTCGCCGGTACCGCCCGTGCCACCGTCGAACGAGGCCTTGATCAGGAGGGGATCGCCGACGGACACGCCACCGGCGGCGTGCGTGAAGTCGGAAGAGCCTTGTGTTGGCAGCACGAAAGCTTCGCGCAGCCCGGCCAGCACCTCGGCGGCCTGGCCCACGCCGGACGCTCCGGCGAGCTGTCCGGCGGTCTGGCGCAGCATCTGCTCCAGGTCGGCCACGGGACGGGCGTAGGACGCGACGAGCGACGCGGCCTCGGCGCGGATGGCGACGGAGTTGCCGCCCTGCACGGACATGGCCATCTGCACGTAGGAGATGAGCTGGGTGACGCAGTGGTCGAGCAACGCGTCGGCCTGCGCCCGCGCGGAACCGACGGCCGTCCCCAGCAACTTCGCCGCCGCACCACCGGCGGCCAGCAGCCGTGAGACACCGGCCAGCGCCTCGCTGACCGCCTTGGCCCGCTCGCGGTAGCGGTCACCGGCGTCACCGGTCCACTCGGCCTCACCCGCCGTCGCCGTGCGCACGAACTCGCGGCCGACCTCCTCGACGGCGGTACCGGCACGTTGCACGGCCTCGGTGAACGCGGCGACCGACCCGTCGACCACCATCCGGTCGACGGCTTGCTGGATCGGCTCGATCAACGACACCAGGTCGCCGAGTCCCGCAGTGGCGAGCCGTTGCGCCGGACGCGTCCCACCCTGAGGCACCGCACCGCTTCTCAACCCCGGCGCGACCCATTCGCCGCCGGAGACGGTGGTCGCCAGCTGTTCGGCGGTGGTCATGCCGAGAGTCCGGGCTGTTCGGCTGGCTCTCCGACCGCACCGAACGACGTCACCGCGTTGGTCTCGCGGCGCTCGTACTCCTGCGCCGTCGCGCGCAGCCGGGAACCGGTCTCCGTCAACGCGTTCAGCGCGGCGACCACGGCGTCGAGCGCGTCGGCACCGAGCCGGTCCAGCGCCGGAACCGCTGCACCGGCGGCATCTCCGAACGCGGTGGGCGTCAGCGCGACCGATCCGGCCGTGTTCGCGGCCGCCTGCAACTCTGCTGCCAGCTCACCGACCCTGCGCGCCTGCTCCACGAGAACTGAGGCTGAAACGCTGTAGCCATCCCGCATTTCCGCTCCCGGTGTCACCCCACACCTGTCACGGTCAACAATGGCCCAGCCACAACCCGTGACGACACCGCTACCGCCGAAGTTGGGCCGTACAGCGCACAGCGGGTTCAGCCGCGTTCGAAGATCTCCGGCCCGTCCCAGTCGTCGCCGTCCTGGGAGGGACGGGCGGGTGGTGGCCCGGACGGTGCAGGTGGGGGCGCCTGGTGCGTTTCCCGGTGCCTGTCGCCGTGTCCGTCTCTGGGTGCGGGCGGCTGCGGAAAGCGCTCTCTCGTCTCGGCCAGGATGAGCTGGGCGGCGGGGTCGTGCGGGCCGATGGTCTCCGCCATCGCCTGCCCCATCAGCTCCGGAATCCGCGCCTGAGCCCGGCGCACGCAGTCCATCACCTGCGCCGCGATCACCGGCAGCGGTTCCCGGAAACGCCCCTCGCGCAACACGAGCCCGGTGAGCGCGCCGCTGGTGGACACGCTCACCTCGATCGTCCCGTCGCGAGAGACCTCCCGCACCGTCTGAGCGGACAACCGATCCCGCAACGCTCCGAGCCGGCGCGCGTTCTCCGCGACGTCCCGCTCCCACGTGGCCCCAGTCATGCGTCCGATCATTCTCCCGCCACGCCAACGACACCAGGCTCTGCCGGGCCGAAAGTCGTTGCACCCCAACGTAGGCCACCTGGCCGAGGGAACTCACCGGTGCAGTTTCTCGACCCAGTCGGCAGGAACGCGTCCGGCGGGACCAGGGGCGGGCTGGTCGATGGGATGGTGCGCGGGAGCCGCGAGCTCGGGGCCGCTGTCAAAACCCGTCTGCGTCTCGAAGTCCCAGAACCACTCCTCACCGGGTTCGAAGCTGCGCAGGATCTTGTGGCCGGTGGCCTGGAAGTGCGCCGTGGCGTGCTGGGACGGCGACGAGTCGCAGCAGCCGATGTGCCCGCACTGCGCACACCGTCGCAGGTGGAACCACCAGCCCTGGCTCGCCTCGCACTCGGCGCACCCCGTCCCGCTCGGCGCCGCCGCCGGGTCGACGCCCGCAGTTGTGTTCGACATGTCCGTGCTCCCGTCGAGGTCGAGGTCGATCGACTCCATCCTCGACGGGAGCGCCGGCCCGCAGCGCCCGTCATTTGACGGGCGTTCACGTCAGAACTCGTGCTCGCCGTCCGCGGCCACGAGTTCGTAGACGTTGCCGTCCGGCCCGCGGAAGTGCTGCCAGGTCGGACCGGGGACGCCCAGCAGTTCCACGCCCGCCGCCTCGAGTTCGGCGACGGCGGCCGGCAGGTCCCGCACCGCGAACCCGGCGACCGGGCCGGTCACGAAGTGCTCCTTGGTCCGGTAGTCCTCGGCGAACACCTCGACGTTGCGGCCGTCGGGCAGCCCGAACGCCCAGAACCCCTCCTCCCGGTGCACGAGCGGCAGCCCGAGCACCTCGCCGTAGAACTCCGCCAACGCGCTCGCGTGCCTGGTCTTCGTGCCCAGCCAACCCAATCCGGTGATCTCCACGACCGCGAGCCAACACCCTCCAGGTTGTTGGAGGTCAAGGGCCCGGCCACCGTTCCGGTCGGACCGGTTCGTGAACCGGTAACCGAGTCTGGACCGATCCGGTTGCTTCTTCAGCGTCGAAGACCTTGCTCATAAAGTGGGTGCGTGCTCATATTGTGAGCAACTCATCTCGACATCGTCGTCGTGCAAAGGAACCGCCTGATGTCTGACATCGGAGTGCTCGCGAACACCGCGGTGGCCATCCTGGCCATCGTCGTGCTGATCGTGCGTTTCCGCGTGAACCCCGTGATCTCGCTGGTGGTGGGGTCGCTCTACCTGGGGATCGTCACCAAGCTCGGCCTCGGCAAGACGATCGAGACGATCACCAAGGGCTTCGGCGAGATCATGGCCGAGGTCGGGTTGCTGATCGCCTTCGGCGTGCTGATGGGCTCGATCCTGCAGCAGATGGGCGCGATCGAACGCCTGGTGCACCAGCTGCTGAAGCTGTTCGGGCCGAAGCGGATGCCGTACTCGATGGCGCTGACCATCGGCACGCTGCTGCAGTCGATCTACCTGGACGTGCTGCTGGTCATCTCGGCGCCGCTCGCGCGGACGGCGGCCAAGCGCATCGGGCCGCTCGGCACGCCGCGGATGGCCGTCGCCATGGCGATCGGGCTGGAGTGCGGGATCGTGCTGATGGTCCCCGGGGTCGGCACGCTCGCGCTCGCCGCGCTGCTCAAGGTGCCGCTGGGCAAGATGCTGCTGTGGGGCCTGGTGCTCATCATCCCGACGATCATCATCTCCATCGCCGTCATGACGTTCCTGTTCCGCAAGGGGTTCTGGAACGCGGCGGTCGACGAGGCCGCGGTGGTCAGGGAGGTCGCGGAGTCCGGGGAGAGCGGCACGTCGTCCGTGGCGGTGAAGACCGGCGGTGGTGACTCCGCGGACGTGAGCGAGGCGCCCGAACAGGAACGGCTCACCCGGCCGTTGATCCTGCTCTTCACGCCGCTGCTGGCGTCGTTGCTGCTGATCGCGAGCGGTGCGATCGCCGAGGCCGCCGACTGGGAGAACGGCGTGCTGGCCTTCGTGTCCGACCCGGTGTTCGCGTTGCTGGTCGGCCTGGTCGGGACGTGCGTGGTCGGCCGGTACGTCGTGGGGCAGCCGAACGTCGAGAAGGCCATCGCCCGCGGGTTCCACGAGAGCGGCCAGATCCTGATCCTCACCGCGGTCGGCGGGTCGCTCGCGGCGGTCGTCGCGGCGGGCGGGCTCGGCGACATCCTGCGCGGCTACTTCGGCGCCCACACGTTCGCGCCGATCCTGCTGGTGTGGGTGATCGCGGCGGTGCTGCACGTCGCGGTCGGCTCGGTCACCATCTCGGCCATCACCGCCGCGGGCATCCTCGCGCCGATCGCCCCCGCGCTCGGGCTCGATCCCGTGCTGATCGCGCTCGCGGCCGGTACCGGGTCGCTGTTCGCCGTGCACGTCACCAGCAACACGTTCTGGCTGTTGCAGTCGCTGCTCGGGCAGACGACCCGCGGCACGTTGAAGACCTGCACCACCGGTGTGTCGGTCGCGTCCGTGGTCGCGCTCTGCCTGCTGCTGCCGATCAGCCTGATCTTCTGACGGGAAAAGGAAAAGATGAAGGCACCACTCGCCGGCATCCGGGTCCTGGAGCTGGGCAACTACATCGCGGCACCGACGGCAGGAAGGCTGCTCGCCGACTTCGGCGCGGAGGTGATCAAGGTCGAACGGCCGCGCACGGGCGACGAGCTGCGCAACTGGCGGCTGTACGCGGGCACGACCTCGATGCTCTTCCGGACCATCAACCGCAACAAGAAGTCCGTCGTGCTCGACCTGCGCACACCGCTCGGCCGGCGCACGGTCCTCGACCTCGCCGCGCGGTGCGACGTGGTGCTGGAGAACTTCCGCCCTGGGACGCTGGAGAAGTGGGACCTGGGGCCGGAGGTGCTCAACGAGGCCAACCCGAACCTGGTGCTCACCCGGATCTCGGCGTTCGGCCAGACCGGCCCGATGTCGCGACGGCCGGGGTTCGCCGCGGTGGCCGAGGCGCACGGCGGGTTCCGCGACCTGGTCGGACATCCGGACCGGGCACCGGCGCGCGTCGGAGTGTCCATCGGGGACTCGATCGCGGGCCTCTACGCGGCGTTCGGCTCGATCATGGCTTTGTACCAGCGAAAATCGGAGACGGTGCCGCTGGCGGACCGGATCATCGACGTCGCGCTCAACGAGTCGATGCTCTCGATGATGGAGTCGCTCATCCCGGACTACGAGGCGTACGGGGTGCTCCGGGAACGCGTCGGCGGCCGGATGGAGGGCATCGCGCCGACCAACGCCTACCTGTGCGCGGACGGCGCCAGCATCGTCATCGCGGGCAACGGCGACCGCATCTTCGAGCGGTTCATGAACGTCATCGGGCGCGCCGATCTGCTGACGGACCCCGGCCTGCGCACCAACGCCGGACGGTGGAACCGGCGCGACGAACTCGACGAGGCGATCGGCCGGTGGACCGCCGGGCTGCCGTCGGTCGAGGCGCTTCAGGCGCTGGAGGACGCGGGCGTGCCGTCCGGCCCGATCTACACCGCCGAGGACATCACGCGCGACGAGCAGTACGCGGCGCGCGGCATGATCCAGCACTTCGACGTGTCCAACGGCGAGGAAGTCCTGCCACAGGTGGGTTTTCCCGGGATCGTGCCGGTGATCGGCGGGCGGTCGCTGCCCATCCGCAGCCTCGGGCCCGACCTCGGCGAGCACACCAAGTCCGTGCTGCAGGACCTGCTCGGCCTCGACGACGAGCAGATCACCGCGATCGGGGAAGAGGTGCCGGCATGACCAGGCTTCGCGACGTGACCCTGCGCGACGGGCTCCAGCTGACCGGAAAACCGTTGTCCACCGCGCAAAAGCTCGACACCGTGCGCACGTTGCGGGAGCTGGGCGTCCCGCTGCTCGAGATCGGGTCGATGGCCCGGCCGGACCTCGTGCCGTCGATGGCCAACACCGTCGAGGTGATCTCCGAACTCACCGCGGAGGAGCTCGCGGACTGCTGGGTGTGGGTTGCGACGCCGAGGCACGTCGAACGGGCGGCGGAGGCGGGCGCCCGCAACTTCCAGTACTGCCTGTCGGCGTCGGACTCCCACAACCAGGCCAACATCGGCCGCACGACCGACGCCAGCCTGGAGGCCCTGCCCAAGGCCGCCGAACTCGCCGCGGCCGTCGGCGGCACCGTCCAGCTGTGCGTCGCGACGGCGTTCACCTGCCCGTTCGAAGGCGCGATCAGCCCGAACCGCGTGCTCTCGATCGTGCGCGACGAACGGGCCGTGCTCGCCAGCGAGGTGGTGCTGTGCGACACGCTCGGGCAGGCGGTCCCGCAGGAGGTGCACGACCTGGTGAGCCGCACGAAGTCCCTGGACCGCAGGGAGATCACGTATCACGGGCACGACACGTGGGGACTCGGCGTGGCGAACTCGCTGGCCGCCGTCGCCGCCGGAGCGACCACTGTGGACGGTGCGCTGGGCGGGCTCGGCGGCTGCCCGTTCGCGCCCGGCGCCGCCGGCAACACCGCCACCGAGGACCTGCTGTTCGCACTGCGGCCGGACTGGCTCGACCCGGAGAAGTTCGGTGCGGTGGTGCGGCACTCCGCCCGGCTGCTCGACGACCTGGGCGAGCCGAACCGGTCGCGGTCGGCGGCGGGCGCGCTCGCCGGTACCACGGCTTTCGCCTGGGCGGTGACACCCAGTGAGCTACCCTGACGACATGGGAAACGGCGACTCGGGCACCAGCGGCCAGCCACTACTGGTACTGGGCAAGATCGTCGAGATCCTCGACGCGTTCTCGTTCGCCCGCCCGTCGATGACGCTCGGTGAGATCCGCGAGGCCACCGGGTTCCCCACCTCGACCGTGCAGCGCCTGGTCACGAACATGGCCGCGCTCGGCATCCTGGACCGCCACGGCGACCAGATCCGCATCGGCGTGAAGATGGCTTACTGGGCCGCGCCCGCGGTGAAGGGCATCGACGTCCTCGATCTGCTTCTCCCCGTGCTGCGCGAACTCCGCGACGTGACGGGGGAGACGACGTGCTTCTTCCGCGCCGAGCAGGAGTACCGCGTGTGCGTGGCGATGGCCGAGACCGACCACCCGCTGCGGCGCGAGATGCACGTCGGCAAGATCCTGCCGTTGCACGCGGGTGCCGCCGGGCGCGTCCTGCTGGCGTGGGACGAGAAGCTGACGCAGAGCGTGCTGTCCCACCCGCTGGGGCAGATCACCGGCAGCACGATCACCAGCGCCGACGAGCTGCGGCTCGCGGTGAAACAGACCCGCGCGGACGGCTACGCGATCTCGGTCGGTGAACGCGAGGAGAGCGCGTCCGGCCTCGCCGCCCCGGTGTTCAACGCGAGCGCGGACCTGGTGGGAGCGCTCACGATCAGCGGCCCCACGCTGCGCATCCCGCTGGAGCGGGCCACGGAGTGGATCGACCTGATCGTCGACGCCGCCGAACAGGCCACGCGGCTGCTGGGCGGCAGGCTGCCGTCCGCCGCGCCGACGATCTGACCGGCTCAGCCGTAGATCGTCAGCAGCACCAGCGTCTCGATCCCCGCCGGCACCAGCAACGCGATCAAGCCGGCGTTCCAGCGTTCCCGGAGCTCGCGCCGTTCGCGATCGCGTCGGCGACTCGCTGCACGTCCGCGGCGTCGTAGTCGTCCCAGGTGGTGGTGCCGTACGTGCCGGTGGACGGCGGGACCGCCGGGCTGCCGTTGTGCGATCAGGTCCGCAACCGGTACGGGGGCTGTCAGCGGTGGCCGAGCGCCCCGAGGACCGTCGAGACCTGCAGGGCGGTGCGTGCCGTGAGGTCGTCGCCGTCGCCCAGTTCGGGTGCGCCGACCGGCAGTTGGTGGACCTCGTCGAGGATCGCGAGGTAGACGCGCAGGCACCAGGTCGGGTTCGCGGCGGTGATCGCTCCGGCCTCGTGCAGCCGGACGAACAACGCCCTCGCGCGGTCCTGCACCTCGGCGCTCAGGAACGAGTGGCCGACGCCGCTGCCGTTCACGATCTCCACGGCCAGCCGGTGCCGGAACTTGATCTCGATGACCAGCTCCGTGATGCGGTGCAGGGCGACGAGCGGGGGAGAGGTCTCCGCCCTGGCCTCGTTCAACGCGTGCACGTACTGGTCGTTGAGCTGCGCGAACAACGCTTCCAGCAACGCCCTGCGCGAGGAGAACCGGCGGTGCACGGTCGCGCGGGCGAGCCCGGCCTCGTCGGCGATGCGTTCCAGCGACGCGGTCGGGTCATCCGCGAGAACGATCTTGGCGGCCTCCAGGATGCGCGTCACGTTGCGTTCGGCGTCCGCTCGGACCGGCTTGGGCGCGCTCATCTGACCTCCATGGTGGCTCAGCCTAACGACCAGGATAAATGCAACACCGAAGTCGCACTTGTTGACAGAAGTGAGACTGAGGTGTTGCATTTGTGGCATCGGTCGTTCGACAAGGAGTTGAGAGTCATGGATCTGAACCTCGCCGGGAAGCGCGTGCTCGTGACGGGCGCCAGCAAGGGCATCGGCCTCGCCATCGTGCGGGCCTTCCGGCAGGAGGGCGCGGACGTGGTCGCGGTCTCGCGCCGCACGACGCCCGAGCTGGAGGCCACCGGCGCCACCTTCGTCGCGGCCGACCTGTCCGATGTGGACGGACCACGCCGTGCGGTCGAGGCGGCGCTGGAGACCCTGGGGAGCCTGGACGTCCTCGTCAACAACGCCGGTGGCGGCGACGGCCTGCCGGACGGTTCGTTCGGTGACGTGCTCGACGGCGGCGACGAGATCTGGCAGGACGTGTTCGAGCTGAACCTGCACGCCACCGTCCGCGTCACCAGGACCGCGCTGCCGGCGCTGCTCGAGGCACGCGGGGCCGTCGTCAACATCAGTTCCGACAGCGGACGGCGGATCGGCGCTCCCGGCGCCACCCCGCTGCCCTACGCGGTGGCCAAGTCGGCGATCAACATGTTCACCCGCGCCCTCGCCGAACGCGTCGGCCCGGAAGGCGTGCGGGTCAACGCCGTGTCGCCGTCGCTCACCCGCACCCACACGATCGCGGGCGAGGGCGGCTACATCGCGCAGGTCGCCGGTGCGATCGGCGTCGAGCACGGCGACCTGCTGGCGGCGTTGCCGAAGGAACTCGGCATGCTGACCGGCCGGATGATCGAACCGGAGGAGATCGCCCGTGCCGTGCTGGTGCTCGCGTCGCCGACGATGCCGAGCGTCATCGGCTCGAACTGGGCGGTGGACGGCGGTTCCACCAAGGTCGCCTGACGCGCGGGTGCCGGGTGGGCGTCAGTCCGCCCACTCGGCGCGGATGTCCAGCGTCTCGGCGATCTCCCTGAGCAGCGGCAGCGGCACCGTCGAGTACTCCGGGAACCGGTGGTAGGGCTTGACCATCGGGCGGAAGCGGTCCGGCACCCCGCCGGACCGGGCGAGCGCCGCCAGTGCCGTGCCGATGCGCTGACCGGGCACCTGGAACGCCAGGTCGTGACCCTCTACTTCGGACACCACCGGCAGCCACTCGTCGAGGAACGCCTCGGCCTGCGCGCGGTAGCCGACCAGGGCGTCGGCGAACGTCGAGCACAGCAGGAGGGTTGCGGCGTTCTCCCGTCGGTCGCCGTAGAAATGACGCACGGTCAGGGTGATCTTCTCGGCCTTGCTGTCGGGTCGCGGCGGCGCGAACACCTCGCCGAGCGCGGCCCACGCGTCCACCTCGGCCAGCGCGGTGAGCGCGGTCTTCGCATCGCCCGACGCGAGCAGGCCGTCCTCCAGCACGAACCAGAGCAGGCCCGCCGACGTGCGCCGGGTGAGTTCGCCGGTCGCGGTGCCGAGCAACCGGTGTGCCGCGGGCACCGATCCCGGCACGTCGACCCACCGGTAGGTGATGTCCGCGCCGGTGATCGTTGCCGGCGCGGACCGCAGCGCCGTTTCCAGCGTGGTGCGCTGCGCCGCCGTCAGCTCCTCCGGCGCCAGCGGCCGGTAGACCTCGCCGCTGCGGCGGAACTGCCGCGTCATGCGTTCGAGCAGTCTGGTGTGCAGGGTCGGGGTGGCGTGCGAGGGCGTGGCGAGCAGGTCGTCGTCGGTCGTGCCGAACGTCCACGCGGCGGCGGCCAGTTCGGCGAGGTCGCCCGTCCACGCGTCGTAGACCCGGTACTCGCCCTGCGCGAGGTGGTGCAGCAACGCCAGCGCGTACTCGTCTGCGACACCGGAGTACACAATGGACGCCGCCGCCGCGCACCGCACGTACAGCGACGGGCTGGTCGTCATCAGATCCCGGGCCACCGCAACGTGATCCACCCGCACGTCGGTCTGCCGCGAAGCGCCCGCCGTGACTCCGTTGGCACGGGCGGCGGCGAAACCGTGCGCCAGGCACAGACCGGCGGACGCGTCCGGGGTGAGCGCGGGCAACGCGGGTTCCCGGCCCAGCAGGACCAGCAGCCGCAACGCCTCGTCGTCGCCGGTGCGCGTCCACATCGCCTCGACGTCCGGAGCGAACTCCGCCACCGCGCCCGCGTATCGGCTGGTGGCGTCGCGCAGGTCGTCCGGCCGCGTCACGAAGTGCGTCTCGCCGACCGCGATCCGGGCGAGGAACTGCACGGCCAGAGCGTTGTCGTGGCGGACCAGTTCGGCCAGGAACGGGATCGCGGCCTCGGACGCCGTGTAGACCGAACCCTGGTGCGTGGTCGCCGAGTACAGACCGTAGAGACCGAAGCCCCGGTCGCCGGCGTCGTCACTGGTGATCGCTTCGATGAACAGCGGCGTCTGGTCGGCCGTGTCGTACGCGTCTTCGAGGGAGGCCCAGTCGACGTCGGCCATCCCGGCAGGCGGCGTCGTCGCGCCGCGGAACGGCGGGCGTTCGTCGTCGTCCGGCTGCTCCTCGTCGAACTCCGGCGACTCGAAGGCGGGCAGGTCGGCGGCGTCGAAGGAGGTTCCGGGCACGGCCGCAGCATATGTGGTCGAATCCAGGCACCCCGATCCCCGGAGGGACGACCCGTGACCCACTCGTTCAGCACCCCGGTCGAACTCAACGGCAAGACCGCGACCGGGCTGCGCGTCCCGGCGGCCGTGGTCGAGGCGCTCGGCCAGGGCAAGAAGCCCAGGGTGCTGGTGACGATCGGCGCCCACACCTACCGCAGCACCGTCGCGGTCTACGACGGCGACTTCATGCTGCCGCTGAGTGCCGCGAACCGGGAGGCGGCGGGCGTCGCGGCCGGGGACACCGTCGAGGTGACTCTCGAACTCGACCTCGCGGAACGCACCGTGGAGTTGCCCGCCGACCTCGCGGAAGCACTCGACCGGCACCCGGAGGCCAAGGCCGCGTTCACCGCGCTGTCGTACAGCAACCAGCGGCAACGGGCCGAGGCGGTGGCGGCGGCGAAGCAGGCCGAGACCCGCGCCCGGCGCATCGAGAAGATCATCACAGAGCTGTCCTGACCCGAGCGCCACACCCGTACCGCTAGCCCGTGTCCCGAAAGTTCGTCCGGTGGCAGGCGCGGGCGAGAGACCCGCAGACGGCGCCGCCGCGTTGCCCTCATACCGGGCGTATTCGGGCTTCGCGGCGGTGTCGTCTGCGGGGCCCTCGGCCGCTACTGCCGCCCGACGGACTTTCGGGACACGGGCTAGCCTGGGCGCGTGGTCGGCACGATGCGGAAGATCGCGCGAGTGGGTCTCGTGCGCGTCTTCGCCGTGCTCGCGCTGGTCGTGGGGATCGCGTTGCTCCAGGGGACGCCGTGCGAAGGCGACCTGGTGCCGTCGGCGGAGTGCTCGATCTCCAGCGTCCAGGTGATGGCCGATCCCGGTGATCTCGGCGCTGTGCCCGAGATCTGTCTCGCCCTGCTGTTCGCCGTGCTGCTGGTGGTCGGCGGACTCCGGCTCCCTCAGCTGTTCCTGGCACAGGTCGTGTCCGTGCCGGTGCGGCGCGGTGGTCCTCGCAGGCGTCCTGAAGTGCGTCTCGCCCAGCTCTGCGTGTTGCGGACGTAGACCGAGCCCGTTCAGCGCTCGTTCCACGTCCACGAACCCCAGAGGTGTGTCGTCATGTCCAAGAACGCCCGGATCTCGTTGATCATCATCGCCACCGTCGTCGTGGTGGTGGGCGGTTTCATCCTGCTGAGCAGACTCGCCAGCCCGTCGCAGCCCCAGGCCGGGAACACCAAGGCGGCAGGACCGGTGGCCGCGGCCCCGGCGGACCTGCTCGTCCGGCCCGACAGCCACAAGCTCACCGACGTGCCGAACGCGAAGGTGACGCTCGTCGAGTTCCTCGACTTCGAGTGCGAGTCCTGCCGGGCCGCCTACCCGAGCGTCGAGCGGTTGCGCTCCGAGTACGCCGACCGCGTGACGTTCGTGCTGCGGTACTTCCCGATTCCCAGCCACCGCAACGCCGAGCTGTCCGCGACCGTCGTCGAGGCGGCGAGCAGGCAGGGCAAGCTCGAAGCGATGTACAAGCGCATGTACGAGACCCAGGCCGAGTGGGGCGAGAAGCAGGTCGAGCAGCGCGACCTGTTCGTCGGCTTCGCCCGCGACCTCGGGCTCGACATGGCGAAGTTCGAGGCCGACCTCAACGATCCCGCCACGCTGGAGCGGGTCCTGAAGGACCGCAAGGACGGCGCGACCGTCGGGGTGCAGGGCACGCCCACGTTCTTCCTCAACGGCACCAAGTTCACCGGCCGGGCGAGCTACGAGGGCCTGAAGGAAGCGCTCGACCAGGAACTCGCCAAGTGACGAAAAACCGTTGAACATCCCGGAAATCGTGCCGCAAGTACCGGGAAATCTGCCTGAACGGGCTGGTTGTGACGTTCGCGATAGACGCTTCCCGTCTCGTATCGCTCCGGTCGTCGTGCCCGTGGTTTTCATGGAGAGGAGGCAATACCTGGAGCGAGACTGAAGAGGTTTCTCCATGAGCTATCAGCTCAACCGCCGCAAGGTGCTGCAAGCGTTCGGTGCGGCCGGTGCCGCGAGTGCCGCCGCGATGTACGCGGCGGATCCGGTGCTCGGGGCGACGCTCGGCTACGACGAGTCGATCGGCGTCGACCCGGCCACGTACGCGGCCCCGACCGGCATCGCGAAGGACAGCGCGGGCAAGACCACCGCGCTGAACTGGCTGCGCGACCACGGCGGTGAGGTCACCGGGCTGTCGGACCGGATCTGGCAGCACGCCGAGTTGTCGTTGCGGGAGTGGAACTCCGCTTGGGACAGCGCGGAACTGCTGAAGCGGCACGGGTTCACGATCGAGTGGGGCACCGGCGGGTTCCCGGCCGCGTTCACCGCGACGTACGGGTCGGGCAAGCCGGTGCTGGGCTTCAACGCCGAGTACGACGCGCTGCCCGGCCTGTCGCAGAAGAAGGGCGTGGCGACGCACGACCCGTTGGTCTACAACTACGACGCGTACGGCCCGACCTACGGTGCCGGTCACGGCGACGCGCACAACGTGCTCGGCGCGGGGTCGATCGGCGCCGCGATCGCCGTGAGCAAGGCGATGAAGCAGGACAACCTCACCGGCACGCTGAAGGTTTACGGCTCCAGCGGCGAGGAACAGCTGGTGGGCAAGGCGTTCAGCGCCAAGGCCGGTGTCTACAACGGACTCGACGCCTACCTCGACTGGCATCCGCTGACCTCCACGCTCGCCGACTGGGGCACCACGGCCGCGCTGATGTCGGCCACGTTCACGTTCCTCGGCGCGGCGGGCCACGGCGGCACCCCGCTGGGCAACAAGAGCGGCCTCGACGGCGCGTTGCTGATGGCCACGATGAGCGAGTACCTGCGCGAGAAGAACGTGGCGCCGTCCGGCCGGTTCCACTACGCGATCATCAACGGCGGTGGCGCGCCCAACGTCACCCCGGACATGTGCTCGATCTGGTTCTTCGTCCGCGAAGGCAGTCCTGCCCGCGCCCAGGTGCTCTACGACAAGATCGTCGAGTGCGCGAAGGCGGCCGCGCAGGCCAGCCAGACCCGCCTGGTGCACAAGTTCCACTCCGGCACCTGGAACTCGCTCGGCAACAAGGTCGCCGCCGAGGTGCTCAACGACAACATGGTCAAGATCGGCCCGCCCGCCTTCACCGCCGCCGACCACGACCTGGCCAAGGGCCTGCAACGGGCGTTGGGACGGCCGGAGGCAGGCATGTCGACCACGCTGGTGCCGCTGACCGCGCCCGCGCCGGTCTACCTCGGCGGCCCGTCGACCGACGCCGCCGACGTGAGCTGGCAGGCGCCCAAGGTCACCGCGCTGGTGGCGACGTTCCCGATCGGCGTGCCGCACCACAACTGGGCGGTGTCCGCGGTCGCGTCGACGAACATCGGGCACCAGGCCGCGTTGTCGGCGGCCCGGTATCTGGCGGCGACGTCGATCGACCTGCTGACCCAGCCGGACCTGCTGAAGCGGATGAAGGACGAGTTCGTCGCCCGGACCGCGCCCGCGCAGTGGAAGAGCATGATCCCGGACGGCATCCAGCAGCCGCTGTACCAACCGCCCGCGGACTTCTTGTCCCGTACCGGACAGACGTTCCCGCCTGCCGGGATCACCTGGCCGGTGCCGCAGGTGATCACGCAGGAGCACCTCGGGACCACGGGGCCGACGTTGCCGCCGGTGAGCTAGCGACGAAAGAGGGACGGTGCCTGCGAACTTGGCTCGTGGGCACCGTTTTCCCGGTACGGAGAGCACAGTTCTGGCAACTGGCAAGGCGTGGAAAACGTTCTCCCACCAAGTAGATCTCTACCTGGGCGCCCGACAACCTCTGGAGGGGTCGTAGTGAGCGACAGGTGGAGAAGGTCGGTTGCGGTCGCCGTGATCGCGGCAACCGGTCTGGCCGGTCCGGCAACGCAGGCGCACGCAGCACCCAGCGCACCCCAGGCGCCGGACGGGGAGAACCGCACGGTCACCCTCGTCACCGGTGACCAGGTCGTGCTGACCGCGTCCGGGCACGCTCGGGTGCGGGCCGCGAAAGGCCGGGAGAACGTCGGGTTCATCACCCGCACCGAACCGGACGGCGACGTCACGGTCACCCCGTTCGACGCGCTCGGCATGCTGCGCGAGGGCAAGCTCGATCCCCGGCTGTTCAACGTCACCGAGCTCCTGAGCACCGGCTACGGCGACGCCGACCGGGCCGACATCCCGTTGATCGTCACGCAGCCCCGCAACCTGACCGCGCGGGCCGTGCGGGAACTGCCGAGCATCGGCGGCGCCGCCGTGGTGGCGGCCAAGGACACGGCGTTCTGGAAGACCAGGGACGCCACCAGGATCTGGCTCGACGGCCCGGTGCAGGCCGTGCTGGACAAGAGCGTGCCGCAGATCGGCGCGCCGGCGGCGTGGCAGGCGGGGCTCACCGGCAAGGACACGGTGACGGCGATCCTCGACACCGGCATCGACCCGACGCACCCCGACCTCACCGACGCGGTGATCGAGGCGAAGGACTTCACCGGCAGCGCCAGCGGCACCGTCGACAAGCACGGCCACGGCACGCACGTCGCGTCGATCGTGACGGGCGACAACGCGCAGTACCAAGGCGTTGCACCGGACACGAAGCTGCTCGTGGGCAAGGTCCTCGGCGACAGCGGTGGCGGCACGGAGTCCGGCATCATCGCCGGCATGGAGTGGGCCGCGACCAGCGGCGCCCAGGTGATCAACATGAGCCTGGGCAGTTCCGCCGCGAGCGACGGCACGGACCCGCTGGAGCAGGCCGTCAACGAACTCACCGCGCGGACCGGCGCGTTGTTCGTGATCGCCTCGGGCAACAGCGGGCGCACGCCCGGTTCACCGGCCGCCGCCGAGGCCGCGCTGACCGTCGGCGCGGTCGACCACACCGACGCGCTGGCCGAATTCTCGAGCCGCGGCCCGCGCCTCGGGGACAACGGGATCAAGCCGGAGATCACCGCGCCGGGCGTGGCGATCGTCGCGGCACTGGCGAAGGACAGCCTGATCAGCCGCCAGTTCCCGCACGTGGGCGAGAACCACGTCGCGCTCGACGGCACGTCCATGGCCACCCCGCACGTGGCGGGCGCCGCCGCGATCCTCGCCGGGCAGCACCCCGACTGGAAGGCGGCGGAACTCAAGGCCGCCCTCGTCGGCAGCGCGAAGCCGCACCCCGCGCAGACCGTGTTCGAGCAGGGTGCCGGCCGGGTCGACGTGGCCAAGGCGGTGCGCAACACCGTGCACGCGTCCGTCAGCAGCATCAACAACGGCATCGTGCAGTGGCCGCACACCGACGACGCGCCCATCCCCACCGCGGTCACCTACCGCAACACCGGAACGGCGCCCGTGACGCTGAACCTGGTGGCGGACGTCAAGGACCCCAGCGGAAAGGCCGCCGCGGCCGGGATGTTCACCGTGTCGCCCGCGACCCTGACGATCGCACCCGGCGCGGCGGCCCAGGCCACCGTCACCACCAACACCAGGGTCAACGGCGCGGACGGCATCTACAGCGGCGTGATCACCGCCGGTGACGTGCGCACGCCCATCACCGTCACGCGCGAGGTCGAGAGCTACGACCTCAGCGTCACCGTGCTCGGCACGGACGGCAAGCCGACGCCGGACTACGCGTTCCGGCTCGTCGACCTGGCCAAGCCGGAGATGCGGGTGCCGTACGACGCGTCGGGCGCCGTGACGCTCCGCGCGCCCAAGGGCCACTACTACTTCGAGTCCCAGGTGCTGACCGCGGACGGCAAGCTGTCCGTGGCCATCGAGCCCGACGTGAACCTCGGCGCGAAGACCGCGATCACCGTCGACGCGCGGCAGGGCAAGCCCGCCGGACTCGTGCTCGACCGAAAAAACGCCAAGGCGGGCGAGAAGTTCGTCGAGTTCGCCCGCTCCACCTCCTACGGCGGCAAGGACTTCCTGCTCACCAAGATCAGCCCCGCCGAGTTCGGCGACGTCCTCGTCAGCCCGTCGAAGACCTCAGCACCCGGCCAGTTCCGCTACTCGACCGGCGGCCGGTTCGCCGAGCAGGACACCGCCGGCAGCTTCGACGCGAGCCCGTACCTCTACAACGTGCGCGGTGACGTCACCGGCCGCATGCCCGCGGACCCGGTGCTCAGGGTGCGGGACAAGGACCTCGTCAAGGTCCGCACCACGCACGCCGCGACCACGCCCGGCACGACCGGCAACCGGGAGGGCATGATCACCAAGCCGCTGCCGTTCGTCCTCGACGAGCTCTACTCGCCGGAAACGCCGTGGCTCAACGAGTTCACCGAGGTGACGGCGGCAGGGGAGTACCGGTCGCGGCTGTTCTCCAGCGGCCCCAGGTCGTTCCCTCGGGTGAAGACCGCCACGGACTCGTACAACTTCGCCGTGTTCGGCCCTGATCTGCCGAGGAACCCGGGCAGGCCGACCAGGTACGCGAGCCGCTCCGGTGACACGATGATCTTCCAGGTCCCGCTGTGGGCCGACTCCGGCACCGACCGCGAGGGCTTCTCCGCGCACACCGGCAGCTCCACGCTGTACCGGGACGGCAAGGAGATCGCCAAGCTCAACAGCACCGGCGGCCTGATGGAGGCGCAGCCCGGTGCGGCCACCTACCGCCTGCACACCGAGGCGGTCAGGGATCGCACGCTGACCAGCAAGATCGTCGCGGACTGGACCTTCCGGTCCGACACGGTCGCCGAAGGTGTTGAGGCGTTGCCGCTGATGGCCGTGAAGTTCGCGCCCACCCTGGACGGCCACAACAGGGCGAGCCGGTTGGCGTCGACGATCGTGCCGTTGTGGGTGAACCACAACACCGGTGCCGATGCCAGACCGACGAGCGTCCAGGTGTCGCACGACAAGGGCGCGACCTGGCGGACCGCGCCGCTGCTGGGCGGCAACGGCAAGTGGTTCGCCGTCCTGAGCCACCCGAAGGGCGCCACCTCGGTGTCGCTCAAGGCCACGGCCAAGGACAACGCGGGCAACTCGGTCACGCAGACGATCGTGGACGCGTTCCTGCTGAAGTAGGACCACGCGGTGCCGGGCGCTCCGAAACCGGGCGCCCGGCACCGCGTTATCAACGCGGTTCGATGCGGTGGAAACCACCGCGGTAGAACAGCAGCGGATCACGGTCGTGAGTGTCCACTGTGGCCATCTCCAGCACGCGGCCGACGACGATGTGGTGATCGCCCGCCTCGTGCTCGGCGTCGATCTCGCAGTCCATCCACAGCAGGCTGTCGGTGAGCACGGGGTTGCCCGCGCGGGTCTCCGCACACTCCACGGCGCTCCACCGGTCGATGCCCTTCGACGCGAACGTCGACGCGAGCCCCTGGTGGCAATGACCCAGCACGGACACCGAGAACCGGCCCGCGTCCCTGATCGCCGGGTAGGTCGTCGACGTCTTCGCCACGCCGATCGAGATGAGCGGCGGGTCGAGCGAGACGCTGTGGAACGACTGACAGGTGAAGCCGATCCGTTCGCCCTGCGGCGTGGTCGCGCCGATCACCACGACACCGGAGGCGTACCTGCCCACGGCGTCGCGGTAGGCGCGGGAGCCCAGCGTGATCAAGGGACGCGCACCTCCTCTGCCAGGCGCGCGATCCGGGCGAACGCGCGGGCGTAACGGGCGGCGGCCTCGGCGGCCTGGGCGTCGAGCTGGTCCATGTCGGAGGTGACGAAGTACCAGCCGCGGCCGGGGACGACGGCGCCGAGTTCGGTCAGCAGCGGGGTGAGGTGGATGTCGACGCCCAGCGAGTGCGCGGGGCTCGCACCCGTCATCACCGGGATGGCCGTGACACCGGCCAGGCCGTCGTTGCCGTAGCGGTCGAGGAACGACTTGAGCAGGCCCGTGTACGTGGCCTTGTAGGTGGGGCTCGCGACCACCACCAGGTCGCTCGCGGCGACGCGCTCGGTGAGCGGCTGGAGGTCGTCGGCGACGGCGAGATCGATCACGTGGCGGTCGGAGCCGGGCACCAGGCGGTCGAGCAACGCCTCGGCGACCTGCAGGGTGCGGGAGGAGGGTTTCGGGTTTCCCACGACGACGGTGGTTTTCACGACAGCGAAACTAGCCACGCGATTGCGCTTCGGTCAACATTCTTCGCCGATTTGCTGAAATAGGCAGAAAGAAATAACACCCAGGTGTTATGGCCGGGCGGACGGGCGCGCTGGAATCTTCTTCCTCATGAACGAGAACAGGACCGTGAAACCGAACCCGATCAGGGACTCGGCCAACAAGCTCAAGCTGAGCATCTTCGGCGTGAACGGCACCGGGGGTTCCTTCACGCACCACCCCGACCGGTTCTCCGGCGACTGGGACGCCATCACCAGGCTCGCCAGGCGCGCTGACGAGATCGGCATCGAAGGGTTCGTCTCGGCGGCCCGCTGGATCGCGTTCGGCGGCGACAACCACTACTCGGGCGACTACCACGAGACGTTCGCGTGGGCCGGCGCGATCGCCGCGATCACCGAGAAGATCAGCATCATCAGCACGTTCCAGATGGGGTTGATCAGTCCGGCGTTCGTCGCGAAGGCCGAGGCGACGGTCGACATCATCTCGAACGGCCGGGCGGGCCTGAACCTCGTCTGCGGCTGGTACCCGCCCGAGTTCGACCTGTTCGGTCTCGAACTGCGCGAGCACGCCGATCGCTACGACTACTCCGACAGCTGGATGGAGGTGTTCGACAAGCTGTGGTCCTCGGACGAGAGCTTCGCGCTGAAGAACGAGCACTTCGACCTCGCGCACGCGATGTCCCAGCCGCGGCCGCTGCAGTCACGTCCCGTTCTCATGAACGCGGGTGGCTCGCCGCGCGGCCGTGAATTCGCGGGCCGGCACGCCGACGTCGCGTTCACCATTCCCGACGACCCGGACCCGAAAGCGGTCAAGGCGCGCGTCGAGGAATACCGCGAAGAGGCGCGGCAGAAATTCGGCAAGGAGATCCAGATCTGGCTTTCCGCTTACGTCGTCCAGAAGGACACCACGGAGGAGGCCGAGGCGTACGCACTCGACTACATCGTGACCCAGGGCGACGACAGGGCCGTCCGGGACATGATCGAGGCCAACATCCCGAACTCGAAGACGATGCCGGACGACGCGATCAAGGAGATGTCGTACGAGTTCAAGGCGGGCTACGGCGGCTACCCGCTGGTCGGCTCGTCGGACGACATCGCGCGGCGCATGATCGAACTGTCCGAGGCGGGCGTCGACGGCCTGATGCTGATCTGGCTCGACTACGAGGGCGGCCTGGAGAAGTTCGCCGCCGAGGTCCTGCCGCAGCTGGAGAAGGCGGGTCTGCGCGCTCCGGTGCGGTGAGCGTCAGGACCCGTTCTGCAGGTACCGCAACGCTTCCAGCCGGGACCGCACGCCGATCTTGTGGAACGCGTGCCGCACGTGCTGCTTCACCGTGTTGACGGCGATGCCGAGCTCCACCGCGAGCTCGGCGTTCGTCAGCCCGCTCGTGGCGAGCACGAGCACTTCTCGTTCGCGCCTGGTCAGCACGTCGCCGGACCGGGGCGCGCACGTCGCGGGCCGGCCGGAGGGAGAGGACAGGTCGACCGTGTCGACGCGGTGCGACGGGCTGATGCTCGGTGCGCCGCCCACGCGTTCCTGGTGCGTCACGGCGTTGGACAGGCCGAGCGCCAGGAACTTCGCCATCCGGTGGATCGTGCCCTGTTCCTGCGCGCTGAACGGCGGCTGCCCCAGCCGCCGCGCGAACGTGGCCTTGCCGATCGGGCGGCCGTCCACGACCAGCGACACCAGCAGGCAGTGGTCGAACCCGTAGCGGTTCAGCAGTCGTCCCACCGGCGAGCTCAGGTGATCGGACGGGTGCGGGTACATCACCGCGTCGTGGATCGGGAACCGCGACGACGTCGAGCGCTGGAAGTACGGCTCCGCCGGCCCGGCGATGATCTCGAAGTCGAGCAGCATCTGCACCGGCGCGCCCGTCACCGTGGAGAGCCTGCCCCGGTAGTGGCGGTCGAGCAGCTGCACCGCGCCGGAGTCGCAGCGCAGCGCCCTGACCAGTTCGGGCAACGTCCGCTGGAGCACCGTGGCTGGCGAGAGCGAGCCGCAGGCGACCTCGCCGAAACGAGCGACGTCCTGCCAGTCGACGCGGTCCATCTGCGACTCCTCCCGTCCGGCGGACGTTCAATGTAGACGGTTCAATGCCCGAAAGCCTCGTGCAGCCACCAAGATCCGCCGTCGGGCGCGATCTTGGCGTCGACCACCAGCGGCCGCGTCGGCGCCGACAGCCAGTCCTTCACCGCGCCGAGGTCGTCGGCCGACCGCACGGTCAGGCCCTCGCACCCGTACCCCCGCGCCAGTGCGGCGAGGTCGCGGTCCGGGAACGTGACGTTGTCCAGGCCGGGGACGACACCGAAGTGGTGCACCTCCGCGCCGTACATCGCGTCGTCGTAGACCACGACCAGCAACGGGAGTTCCAGCCGCACCGCGGTTTCCAGCTCGGAGACGCCCATCAGGAACCCTCCGTCACCCAGCGCCGCGACGGGCAGGCGGTCCGGCTGGGCGAGCGCCGTGCCGATGGCCGAGGCGAGCCCGAGCCCGACGGACTGGAACGCCTGCGTGAAGCAGAACGCCCGCTCGTCCGGCACGTCGAGGTACATGCTGGGGTAGCCGAGGAAGTTGCCGGAGTCGACCGACACCGTCCGCTCGGCGGGCAGCACGCTGTTCAACGCCACCGAGAGCGTGCGCGGGTCGATCCGGTCCTCAGTGGACTCGTCGGTGAACGGGACCTGGTGCCAGCGCAGGCTCGTCCGGATACGTTCGGCGATCTCCGGGCGCCGGTATCCCACCCGTGCCTCGGGCAGCAGCGCGGCGGCCGCGAGCGAGGTCTCCGCGACACCACCGTGCAGGCCGAGGGTGACCGGGCGGTGCCTGCCGATCGCGGCCGGGTCGAGGTCGATCTGGACCAGCCGCGCCGCCGGGCCGAGCAACGCGCCGTGCCGGGTCGTCCACATGTTCAGCGCGCAGCCGAACGAGACCACGAGGTCGGCGTCCGCGATCAGCTCGGCGGTCAGCGGCGACGAGAACCCACCGGAGACGTCGATGTTCCACGGATCGCCGTTGAACAGCCCGCGGCTCACGGCGGACGTGGCGAGCAACGCCCCGGCCTGCCGCCCGAGCGCCCGGATCGCCTCTCCCGCACCGGGAGAACGCCCACCGCGCCCGGCGATGAACACCGGTCGCGACGCCTCGGCGAGCATCCGCGCGAACTCCTCCAACGGCCCGGACGCGGGCTGCGGCGCGGCCACCTCGACGCGTGCGGCGAGCGGCGCCTGGTCCGGCAGTTCGAGCTCCTGGACGTCGATCGGCACGTTGAGCACGACGGTCCGCTGCGTGGCGCAGAGCGCCAAAGCCTTTGCCACATCACGCATCGCGGTCTGAGCCGAGGTGACGCGCAACGGCACCGCGCCGACGGCGGCGGCGATCGCGGCCTGGTCGATCGCGAAGTTGGACGCCGGGTCGGGCGCCTCGGCCGTGAGCACCAGCAACGGTGTCCGGCTCTTGGCAGCCTCGGCGATTCCGGTGATCGCGTTGGTGTAGCCGCAACCCTGGTGCAGCGACAGCACCGCGACCTCGCCTGACATGCGCGCGTAGGCGTCGGCCATGGTCGCCGCGCCGCCCTCGTGCCGGGCCGCCACGAACCGCGCGCCGCCGTCCACCAGCGCCTGCGTGAAGTGGAAGTTGCCGCTGCCGACGACGCCGAACACCGTCCGCACGCCCTGGTCGGCCAGGTACCGGCCGATCGCTTCGTGCACCCGCATGCTCACGCCCCGCCCTCGACCAGCGCCAGCACGCGCGCCGGACTGCCGGACCCGCCGACGATCCGCAGCGGCGCCACGATCAGCACCGCGCCGGTGACCGGCAGCAGGTGCAGGTTCTGCAGCTGCGTGATGCCGTACTTCCCGGCGCCGAGCAGGTACGAGTGGGCGGGGAACGCGGGCTCGAACCCGAACGCCTGCCCGGCGTCCGTGCCGACGGTCTCGACCCCGAACCCCAGCAGCGGCGTCTCCTCGGCGAGCCAGCGCGCGCACTCGGGGTCGACTCCGGGCGTGTGCGGTCCGTTCTCGTCGGCGTTGAGGAACAGCTTCTGGTCGTGCGACCGCGCGGACCAGCCCGTGCGGTACAGCAGCCAGCCCGCGGGCAACGGGCCGTGCTCGCGTTGCCACTCCTCGACGTCCTCGCGCCGCAGCAGGAAGTCCGGGTTCTCGGCCACCGCGTCGGTCCGGTCGATCACCACGGCGGGCGCGACGAGCCGGGCCGGCGGCACGGACGCCACGTCCTCCAGATGCAGGCCGGTGATCCAGTGGATGGGCGCGTCGAAGTGCGTGCCGACGTGCTCGCCGGTGTGGATGCCGTTCTGGTACGGCCCGCGCTCGTCGTGGTTCGCCAGTTCCTCCAGACGGAAGCGGGGGATCGGGGCCATGTCCGGCGGAAGGTCGAGCACGGGCGTGTCGGAGGACAGGGGCGCCGTGAGCTCGATGACCGAGACCGTGCCGTCGGCGAGTGCGGAGGCCAGCGCGGACAGGGTTCCGGCGTCGGGAGAAAGGGGCATGCGGTTCATGGTGTGCCTCGACGGTGTTGTCGCACCAATGCCTATTGAGCACCAGCTATAACCGCCTGGGCATAGCTGGTGCATGTGCTATACCTCTGCGGTGAGGGGGTGATTTCCCTGGACCGCACCCTGTTGCTCGACGGCAGGCTCAAGCTCCGCCACCTGATGTTCGTGATCACGATCGCTGCGCACGGCAGCCTCGTGGGCGCCGCCAAGGAGCTGCACGTGACCCAGCCGGTGGTGACCAGGGCGCTGCGCGAGGCCGAACTCATCGTCGGCGAGGAGTTGTTCGTGCGCGGCCCTCGCGGCGTGCGGCCGACGGCGTTCGGCGAGATCCTGCTCGAACACGCGCAGGCCGTGGTGAGCCACATGACCTCGGCCCAGGACCGCATCGACGGCCTGCGCCGCGACGGCTTCGACCCGGTGCGCGTGGGCACCCACCTGGCGGGCGCGCACACGTTGCTCCCGTCGGCGCTCATCCGGCTCAAGGCCGACCACCCGGCCATGACCGTCACGGTCGTGGAGGGCGTCGGCACCGAACTCGACGTGCGGCTCTCCCGCGGCGAGATCGACCTGATCGTGGGCCGCCTGCCGTTCCCGTTGGTGTCCAACGGGTTCCAGCACGTCCCGCTGTACGACGAACCGGTCGGGCTCGTCGTGCGCCGCGACCACCCGGCCGCGCGGGCGCGCACGTCGTCGTTGGAGGACCTCCAGGACTACCCGTGGATCCTGCCGGGCAGGCCCACGGTGCTGCGCGACGAACTGGACGAGCTGTTCACGCGGCACGGGATGGCGTTGCCGCGCAACGTGATCGAGTGCTCGACCATCCTGACCATGCGATCCGTGCTGGTGCAGACCGACGCGATCGCGCCGCTGCCGTTGCTCGTCGGCGCCACCGACGAGGGCCTCGACCACCTGCCGGTGCGGCTGGAGACCGTGCCGCGCACCATCGGCGTCACGACCCTCGTGGACCGCCCGCCGTCGGCGAGCGCGCGCGTGCTGACCCGCCACCTGTTGGACGCGGCGAAGGTCATCGCGGCGGAGATCTCCGAGCTCGAGTAACACCCAGGGGTTATGGCCGCACGCTCGCGGCGGGGAGATTCTTGGACCTTCACCCGATTCTGGAGGTCTTCCCGTTGCGAGCGAACGACAACGCGCGGCCGGTGTCGCTGGTGGTGACCGCCGGCGCGGTCGCCACGATGGACGGTCGGCGGCGCATCCTGCTCGACGCCGCCGTCGCGATCGACGGTGAGCGGATCGTCGAGGTCGGCGCCAGGGAGGACGTCCTCGCGCGGTACCGGCCGGAGGTCCTGGTCGACGAACCCGGCAGCCTGCTGACCCCGGGACTCGTCGACGCCCACCACCACCCCGCGAGCGGGTTCCTCGTCGGCGGAGGCTTCCTGGACGAACTGCCGCCCGGGCAAGGGCTCAGGACGATGGTCCCGCACGAGAAACTGCTGACACCGCACCAGGCCCGGGTCAGTTCGCTCGCGACGTTCGCCGAGATGATCCGGCACGGCACCACGACGTTCGTCGACGCCGGCAGCCCTCAGGTCGCGGAGGTGGCCGCGGCGGCCGAGGAGATCGGCATTCGCGGCGTCGTCGTCCCGCACACGGGCGACCTGCCCGGCATGCTCGGCCGCGAACCGGAGCCCGCGCAGGACGTGCTGGCGCGCGCGGACGAGGTCTACGACCGCTTCCACGGCGCGGCCGGCGGCCGGATCGAGGTCTGGTACGGCCTCGACGACCCGACGTCGGTCAGCGACGAGCTGGTCTCCGGGGTGGTGCGGCACGCCGCCGCGCGGAACACCGGGATCTCCGGCCACTTCATCGGGTTCCCCGACAGGTCCGACCGCAACGCCCACCTGGAGCGCTACGCCTGCCTGGGCGTGCTCGACCTCGCGCCCGTGCTCGCCCACGTCGGCTGGCTGCCGGACGCCGACGTGAAGCTGCTGGCCGAGTCGCCGGCGTTCGTCGCGCACTGCCCGTCCACGAGCTTGCTCGGCGGCAAGGGCTGGATCGCCTGCGGCGTGATCCCCGAACTCGTCGACGCGGGCGCGCACCTCGTGCTCGGCACGGACGCCGCGTCCATCAGCCGGCACCTCGACCTCGTGCGGGTGATGAACCTGGCCGCGGTGTGCCACAAGGACTCTCACCGCGACCCCCGGATCATGCCCGTCACGTCCGTGTTCGAGATGGCGACCGTGAACGCCGCCGAGGCGTTGCGGGCGGGGGACCGGCTCGGGTCGGTCGAGGCGGGCAAGATCGCCGACCTCGCCCTGTTCGACCTGTCGGGTCTCGCCTACCGGCCGTTCCGGTTCGGCAACCCGGTGGCCGACCTCGTCTACGCGGGCAGCGGCGCCGACGCCACGACCGTCGTGATCGGCGGCCGGGTCGTGCTGCGCGACCGCGTGCTCACCACCGTCGACGTGCCGGCGCTGGCGCTGGAGGTCGACGAGGCCGCGGCCTCCGCCCAGGCCGTGCTCGGCGGTCCCCGTGCACCCCAGTGGCCGATCGGCTGAAGGAGGTTCCATGTCCGGTTGTCCTGTCGCCCACGACTTCGACCCGCTCGCGGACGGCTACCTGAGCAGTCCGTACCCCGTGCTCAACGACCTGCGCTCGCAGGCACCCGTGCACTACGTGCCGTCGATCGACCACTGGATCGTCACGCGGTATGCCGACGTGGCAACGATCCTGGCCGATCCGGCGACGTTCTCCGCGGCGAACGCCCAGTCACCGTTGACGACTCTCGTCCCGGAGGCGGCGGAGACGTTGCGCTCCGGCCTGCGCAACACCCCGGTGCTGTCGAACTTCGACCCGCCCGGCCACAACCGGGTGCGGCGGCTGCTCGCGCCGCTGTTCTCGTTGCGCAGGGTGGCCGAGCTCAAGCCGCGCATTGCCGGGTTCACCACCGAACTCCTCGACGTGGTCGAGTCGCGCGGCCGGGCCGACATCATCGACGCGCTGGCGTTCCCGTTGCCCGCCTTGACGTTGTTCCGCCTGCTCGGCTTCCCCGAGGACGACGCCGAACGGCTGAAGTCGTGGTGCGGCGAGAAGCTGGAGGTCAACTGGGGCCGCCCCGACGCCGACTACCAGTTGCGGGCGACCAAGAACATCGTCCTGTTCTGGGACTACTGCGAGAAGTACGTCTCGGTGCGCAAGCAGGACCTCGGTGACGACCTCACCAGCGACCTGCTGCGGCAGCGGGAGTCCAATCCGGACGCCCTGGACGACCGCGAGGTGGCGAGCGTCGTGTTCGCGCTGAGCTTCGCGGGCCACGAGACCACGACGAACCTCATCGGCAACGCCCTGCACCACCTGCTGGCCCGCCCCGGCCTCTGGCGCCGCCTGCGCGAGGACCCGAGCCTGATCGCGGGCGCCGTCCACGAGACGTTGCGCTACGACTCGTCGGTCATCGCGTGGCGGCGCGTCACCACCCGCCCGGCGGAGATCGGCGGGACCGCGCTGCCCGAGGGCGCCCGGCTGATGCTCGCCCTCGGTGCCGCCAACCACGACCCGGCGGTGTTCCCCGACCCGGAGGAGTTCGACGTCGAACGCCCGAACGCGCACACGCAACTCTCGTTCGGTCGCGGCATCCACTTCTGCCTGGGCCACCTGCTCGCCCGCGTGGAGCTGGAAACCGTGCTGGGCCTGCTGTCCCAGCGGTTCCCGAGCATGCGGCTCGTGCCGGGCCAGGACGTCCGCTACCCGCGCAACATCTCGTTCCGCGGCCCGATCAGCCTGGAGGTCGAGTGGGACCGCTGACCGAGGCACTCGCCGAGATCGCCGCCGGACGGCCCGTCGTGGTCGCGGGCACGCACGGCGACCTCGTCTTCGCGGGCTCCGCCGCCACGCCCGCGTTGGTGGCGCTCGCCGTCCGGCACACCGACGGGTTCGTGTGCGTGGCGATGACCGACGAGAACTGCAACCGCCTGGGCCTGCCGCCGATGTACTACGGCGCGGTGGCGGCGGGCGGTGAGGCGTTCACCGTCACGGTCGACGCGCGCACCGGCGGCACCGGCATCTCCGCGACGGACCGCGCCCACACGATCCGCCTGCTCGCGGACCCGGCCGCGCACGCCGCCGACTTCGCGCGGCCGGGCCACGTCGTGCCGATCCGCACGTCACCTGCGCGGGCCGGACGGGCCGAGGCCGCGCTGGAACTCGTGCGGCTGGCGGGGAAGGGCGGCGCGGCGGTGCTCAGCGGCATCGTGTCGGAGCGGTCCGTCGGGATGGCCGGGCCGGAGGAGTTGGCCGCGTTCGCCGCCACGCACGGGTTGACGGTGGTGTCGGCGGCGGAGGTGCTGGAGAACAGGCCCGCTTCGTGCGACCACTGCGGGCACCTGGTGGCGGCGGACTAACGGCGTGCGCGCGTCTTCTCCGCGATCCCGCACTCCAGGCGCCGCAGCATCGCGATCATCGCGTCGATCTCGTCCTCGTCGGTCACCACGCCGTCGAGCAGGTCGCTCCAGATGTCGTTGAGCCGCCGCAGGTTCTCCTGCGCGCGGGCGGTGGGGTAGAGGCGGACCCTGCGGGCGTCCTCGGGGTCGGTCTCCCGGCGCACCCGGCCCCTCTCCTCGAGCCCGCGCAGGGAGCGGCTGAAGTTGCTGGACGTCTGCTGGGTGGCGTCGGCGGCGGCGCGGGCGGACGTGCCGGGGTTGCGGTCGACGTAGCGCATCACCGCGATGTCCGACGCCGACCAGGTCTCCTTGGTCACGCCCTCCTTGGTCGCTGTGATCTGCCGGCCGACCGCCGCGATCAGGTCGGCGAGCTCGAACAACCGCGACTTCTGCGCCTCGTCCACCTGCCCATGGTACTTTTCCTCTCAGATGATAGCTATCACCTGAGAGGGGACTGCGGTGGACGCGCCGTCTCGCAGCACCATCCCGACGCCGTTGCTGCTCGTGCTCGCGCTGCTGGCGAGCGTGGCGCCGTTCGGCATCGACCTGTACCTGCCCGCGTTCCCGCGCATGGCACTGGACCTGCAGACGAGTGACACGTCCATCCAGCTCACGCTCACGATGTTCCTGCTCGGGCTCGCCGCCGGGCAGTTGGTGTTCGGGCCGATCTCGGACCGCTGGGGCAGGCGCGGGCCGTTGCTGATCGGCTCCACGGTGTTCGTGGCGGCCAGCGTGCTCGTGGCGCTCGCGCCCACGATCGAGCTCCTGCTGGCCGGGCGGCTCGTGCAGGGCCTGACCGCCGCCGCGGGCATGGTGATCGGGCGCGCGGTCATCGCCGACCTCGCCACGGGACGGGCCGCCGCCCGCGCGTTCAGCCTCATGATGATCGTCGGTGGCGTGGCTCCGGTGGTCGCGCCGCTGCTGGGCAGCCTGCTGGTGGACGGCATCGGCTGGCACGGCGTGCTGTTCGTGCTCGCCGGACTCGCGGTCGCGATGCTCGCCGGGTCCGCGGTCGTCGTGCCGGAGACCCTGCCCCGGGAACGCCGGGGCACCGCGCGCGAAGGCCGGTTCCGCGCTCTGGGCCACCGCGCCTACCTCACCGCCACGGCCACGTTCGTGTTCTCGTTCGCCGTGCTGATGGCCTACATCTCGGCCTCGCCGTTCCTGTACCAGGTGGTCATCGGCATGAGCCCGGTGAGCTACGGCCTGTTCTTCGCGTTGAACGCCCTGGGCCTGGTCTCGAGCAGCGCGACCGCCTCACGCCTGCTGAAGACCCGGCACCCGCGCGAGGTGCTGGCCATCGGGCAGCGCTGGCTGCTCGTCGCCGCCGCGGTGCTGCTGGTGGTCGCGGTGCTGCCGATCAGCCCGATCTGGCTGGTGGCGCCGATCTTCTTCGTCATCTCCTCGCTCGGCTTCGTCATGGGCTCGGCCACCGCGCTGGCGCTCGACGCCGTGCCGGGCGCCGCCGGTACCGGATCGGCCGTGCTGGGTGCCGCGCAGTTCGGGTTCGGCGCGGCCATCTCGCCGCTGGTGAGCGTCGGCACCGGGCACTCCGCGCTGCCGATGGCGATCGTCATCGCCGTGCTCGCGGTCCTCGCCAACGGCGCGTTCAGCCTGCTGACCACGCGGGAGCCCGACGAGGTGAAGGTGCCGGCCCTCAGCGGGTGACGACGCCGGTGCGCCACGCCCAGGCCGCCACCTCGACGCGGTTGCGCACGGAGAGCTTGCGCTGGGCGTTGGCCAGGTGCGTCTTCACGGTGGCGACGGAGACGTAGAGCTTCGCGGCGATCTCGTCGTTGGTGTTGCCGTTCGCGACGAGCCGCACCACGTCGAGTTCGCGGTCGGTCAGCGGTTCGGGCAACGGCCGGTGCTGCGGCTCGGACTGGCGTGACGGCGCCAGCTTGGACAGCAGCCGCACCGTGATGGCGGGGGAGATGAGGCTGGTGCCGGTGGACGCCGCGCGCACGGCCTCGACCAGCAACGCCGGGGACATGTCCTTGAGCAGGAACCCGCACGCGCCGTTCTGCAACGCCCGGTAGACGTACTCGTCGAGGTCGAACGTCGTCGCGATGAGCACGTTGAGCGGCGCGTCCACGCCCGGCCCGGCGAGCAGCCGGGTCGCCTCCAGCCCGTCGAGCGCCGGCATCCGGATGTCGAGCAGACACACGTCGGGGCGCAGCCTGCGGGCCTGGGCGACCGCGCTCTCGCCGTCGCCGACGCTCGCCACGACCTCCATGTCGGGCTGCGTGCCGAGGATCATCCCGAACGCCGAGCGGATCATCTCCTGGTCGTCGGCGATGAGTACTCGGATCGTCATGCGCCCGAGGATGGCAGAAGCGCCGTGACCGTCCACCCGCGACCCGCCGGTCCCGCGGTGAGGCTGCCGCCCGCCGACTCGACCCGTTCCGCGAGGCCGACCAGCCCGAACCCGCCCTTCGGCAGGCCGTTGTCGTTCGCCTGACCGTCGTTGGTGACGCTGATCTCCACCTCGGCGCCCCGGGACGTCGCGTTGATCGTCACCTGGGTGACGTGGGTGGCGTGCCGCAGCACGTTGGTGAGCGCCTCCTGCACGACGTGCCGCGCTGCGTCCACAGTGGACGTCGGCAGGTCGAGGTCGGCGATCGCCGGGTCGACGTTCGTGCTGACCGGCGGGCCGGTGAAGCTGGTGGCGAGGTCGTTCACCATCAACGTGAGCGCCTGGTGGGGGTGCATCGGGGCGTTGTCGTCGCGCAGGACGTCGACCATGGTCCGCATCGACGTCAACGCCTGCGAGCCCGCCTTCTCGATGCCGTCGAGCATCTTGTCGAGCACCGCCGGGTCCGGCAGCTGCCCGCTGCCGGTGGCGAACCGGACCGCCTGGGTCTGCACGACGATCGCGGTCACGTGGTGGGCCACGAAGTCGTGCAGGTCGCGGGCGTACTCCAGCCGTTGCGCCTGGCGGGAGAGCTGGAACGAGTCGGTGCGCGTGCGGTCGTGCAGCCGCATGACCAGGCCGAGCAGCTGCACGAACCCCAGTACCACGGCGATGAAGAACGCCATGGCGGGCGTCAGCTGGGGGTCGAGGTCCTCCAGCCGCAACGGCAACGTGGTCGCGGCGATCCCCAGCAGCACGCACAGCCCGGCCGCGCGCCAGGCCGGGAACGCCAGCAGGACCCGCACGGACAGGCAGGCCAGCCCGATCAGTTCGAACAGCCCGAACGTGTTGTCGAGGTGTCCAGGCAGGACGGTCGCGCACACGATCGTGAAGACGATCGACAACGTGCCGATGCCCGCCACGGCGCCCTCGGTGAGGTTGCGGCTGAACAACGCCGCCGACGGCAGGACCCCGCACAGCACCAGGCCCACCGCGCCGTAGACGCTGGGTGAGCTGAACGCCTCGACGGTCAGCAGGGCGCCGCCGGCCGCGATGATCAGCCAGAAGACGACGCGCTGCCACCACGTGAGCCGGGTCAGGATGCCTGTCATGGCAGCGACGGTAGGTCAGAGCGGTCGCCGGGGGCCTCAACCTTTTGGCGGACCGACCCCGAAGTCACTCAACAGTGCGGTGGATCCGCGTGATCGTTCTCGTCAGCAGGCTGGGAGCCGTTCCCCTTTCACGACGACGAGAACGGTGTCCGATGGATCAGGCAACGGTGGCGGTGGCCGACCAGCTCGGCAAGGTGTACGGGTCCGGCCAGGCCGCGGTGACGGCGCTGGCCGGGGTGTCCGCGCGGTTCCGGCGTGGTGAGTTCACCGCCGTGATGGGACCGTCCGGGTCCGGCAAGTCCACCCTGATGCACTGCCTGGCCGGGCTCGACACGCCCACCTCGGGCAAGGCGTGGGTCGGCGGGGTGGACCTCGGTGCGTTGAAGGAGGCCGAGCTCACGAAGCTGCGGCGAGAGAAGATCGGGTTCGTCTTCCAGTCGTTCAACCTGCTGCCGACGCTCACGGCGTGGGAGAACATCGTGCTGCCGTTGACGCTCGCGGGGGTGAAGCCCGACCAGGACTGGACGCGGCGGGTGATCGACGCGGTCGGCCTCGGCGACCGGCTGCAGCACCGGCCGTCCGAACTCTCCGGTGGTCAGCAGCAGCGCGTGGCGTGCGCGCGGGCGCTCGTGTCGCGGCCGGAGATCGTGGTGGCGGACGAACCGACCGGCAACCTCGACTCCCGCACCGGCGCTCAGATCCTCTCGTTGCTGCGCCGGTGTGCGAAGGAGTGGGGCCAGACGGTGCTGATGGTCACGCACGACCCGATCGCCGCCGGGTACGCGGACCGCGTGCTGTTCCTCGCCGACGGCCGGATCGTCGACGAGATGCTGAACCCGACGCCCGACCTGGTGCTGGACCGCATGCGCCACTTCGACGGTCAGGCGGTGCGCGGATGATCCGGGTGGCCTGGCGGTCCATGACCGACAACCGGCTGCGCTTCCTGCTGCCGGCGATCGCGATCGTGTTCGGCGTCGCGTTCGTCACCGGGTCGCTGGTCTACGGCGACACCGTGCGCGCGGCCGTGGAGGGCGTCACCAAGGACTTCGACGTGCAGGTCGACCAGCGCGACAACAACGCCCTGTCCGCCGAGACCCTGGAGAAACTGCGCGGCGTGGCCGGGGTGGGTGGTCTGCGGCCGGTCGCGGAGGGTCCGGCGTTCCTGGTGGGCAAGGACGGTGCGCTCGTCGGCACGCCCGGTTCGAAGGGTGGCGTGAACTTCGATCCGCAGCGGCACAAGCTGATCAGCGGGTCCGCACCATCCGGGCCTTCGGACGTCGCGCTCGACAAGTGGGCCGCGCAACGCACCGGCTACCAGGTCGGTGACCAGCTGCGGGTCGTGGTGGCCGGGGTGGCGCGGGATGCCCGGCTCGCCGGGGTGTTCGACTTCCAGAGCACCGAACTCGCGCAGGGCGGGACGCTCGTGGCGTTCGCGGACGCGGCGGCCCAGGAGTACTTCGGCGGCGGGTACACCACGGCGTTGCTGACCGTGGCGCCTGGCACGAGTCCTTCTGAGCTGGCCGTCGCGGTGGAGAAGGCCTATTCCGATTTGTTCCGGGTGTCCACTGCGGACGAACTGACTCGGCTCGAGGCGAGTTACAACGACAAGCTGACCATGATCCTGCTGATCTTCGCGGGCGTGGCGTTGTTCTCGTCGGTCTTCTTGGTGGCCAACACGTTCACGATGCTCGCCGCCGCCCGGTCGCGTGAACACGCGTTGCTGCGGGCGGTCGGCGCCGGACGCCGGTACGTGCTGCGGCTGGTGCTCACCGAGGCGACCCTGCTGGGCGTCGTCGCGACCGTGGTCGGCTACCTGCTCGGGGTCGGGGGAGCGGCGGTGCTGAAGTCGCAGTTCGCCGTGTTCGACGGGGCGCCGGTGCCGTTGCGGCTGTTCGCGCCGACGACACTGCTCGCGGCGTTCGGCGTCGGGCTCGGGGTGACGCTGCTGGCGGCGTGGCTGCCGGCTCGCCGGGCAGCTTCGGTGCCGCCGATCGCGGCACTGCGCACCGGGCTGCCGCCGTCGGCGAAGTCGTTGCGGCTGCGGAACATCACGGGGTTCGTGGTGACCGCGCTCGGGACGGCGATGGTCGTGTTCGGACGCACCGAGGAGACGATGATCTACCTCGGGGCGCCGACCATGTTGATCGGCCTGATCATTCTCACGCCGTTGCTCGCGTCGGGGTTGACGGCTCTGCTGCGCGGTCCGCTGACCCGCGTCGCCGGACTGACCGGCACGCTCGCTGTGGAGAACACGCGTCGCAACCCGCGTCGCACCGGCGCGACGGCGAGTGCGCTCATGATCGGGCTGTCGGTGTGCGCCGCCGTCACCGTGCCGATCGCGTCGATCTCGGCGAAGGCCGAGGAGTCCGCCAAGACGTGGAACACCGCCGACGTGCGGCTGGAGGCGCTGCCGTTCGCGGACATCGCGCCCAGCGTGGCCGACGAGATCGCCCAGGTTCCCGGCGTCACGCACGTCACGGCGTTGCGGCAGGCGTCGTTGCCGTTGGACAAGGGCTTTCTCCAGGTGACGGCGGTGAACGCCGGTGCGATCAGCACGCTCGTGCCGTTGCAGATCCGCTCCGGCTCGCTGGAGCAGTTGGGGTCGGGCATCGCGGTCAGCAGCGAGATCGCGGCACAACGCGGCTGGACGCTCGGAACCGTGCTGGGCAAGGAGAAGCCGCTCCCGCTGGTGGCGATCTTCGACGCCCCTGCGGAGTTCGGTGCCGACGCTCTCGTGGACACCGCGAACGTCCCGTCCGACGAGCTGTGGAACCGCGAGGTGCTGGTCAAGGTGAGCGGGTCGGCGGAGCAGGTGCGCGACGCCATCCGCGCCAAGCTCGACAACCCGGTCCTCGTGGTGCAGACGCGCGACGAGTACGTCCAGGCGCAGGCCTCCGAGTACGACCTGTACCTGAACCTGCTCTACGCGATGCTGAGCGTCTCGGTGCTGATCGGCGCGATGTCGGTGGTCAACACCATGACGATGTCGACCATGGAACGCATCCGCGAGATCGGCCTGCTGCGCGCGATCGGCCTCGGCCGGTCCCAGGTGGGGTCGGTGCTGCGGATCGAGTCGGTGATCATCGCGGTGATCGGCGCGCTCGCGGGCGTGGTGTCCGGGTGCGTGATCGGGGCGATGACGGTGAGCGGGCAGGCGGGCACCAGTCCCGTGCTCCCGTGGGACCGGCTGGCGTTGTTCATGCTGATCACGGTGGTGATCGGGGTCGCGGCGGCGTTCGTCCCGGCTCGTCGGGCGGCGCGGATCCCGATCCTGACGGCGATCAAGACGGACACGGAGTAGTGAGCACGAGCACCCTTGAACCTTACCGATCGTTCGGTAATCATGGGTGCTCGCTCGCAACCGAAGTGGACGGTGCCGATGAACGACCGCTCTCACCTGACGACCCGCGCCGCACGGGCGGGCGCGCACGTCGCCCCCGGAGCCGCGTTGCCGCTGGTGCCCGCGCTGCACCAGACCACGGTGTACGGCTACCCGGACCTGGCGTCGCTGCACCGGGTCAACAACGGCGAGGAACGCGGTCAGGCCTACTACCGCTTCGGCCACTACAACGGCCAGGTGCTCGAACAGGTCGTGGCGGACCTGGAGGGCGCGCCGGACGCGGTCACCACGGCGTCCGGCATGGCGGCGATCACCGGCACCGTGCTCGCCCTCGCCGGTGCCGGTGACCACGTCGTGGCCGACCGCAACGTCTACGGTGGCACCCGCAGCCTGCTGGAGGCGGAGCTGCCGCGGCTGGGCATCGAGGTCACCCTCGTGGACGGCGCGGACCTCGCCGAAGTCGGCCGCGCCCTCACGCCGCGCACCAAGCTCCTCCTGGTCGAGGCCCTGACCAACCCGACCGTGCGGGTGCCGGACCTGCCCGCGTTGTCCGCGTTGGCCGGGCACGTCGGGGCCAAGCTCGTCGTCGACGCCACGTTCGTCACGCCCGCGCTGCTGCGGCCGTTGGAGCACGGCGCCGACCTGGTGTGGCACAGCGTGCCGAAGTACCTGGGCGGGCACTCGGCGGCGATGGGCGGCATCGTCTCCGGTCCCGCCGACCTGGTGGCGCGGATCCGGCAGACGGTCGTGCACCTCGGCGCCACGGTCGGCCCGTTCGACGCGTGGATGGCGTTGCTGGGCCTGAAAACCCTCGGCCTGCGCATGCAGGCGCACTCGCGAGGTGCTGCGGCGGTCGCCGAGTTCCTGGCTGCGCACCCTGGCGTTCTGCGCGTGCACCACCCGTCGCTTTCGGACCACCCGCAGGCCGCCACCGCTGCGAAGCTCTACCCGCTCGGCACCGGCGGCATGCTCTCGTTCGAACTCTCGGGGCGTCCGGCCGTCGACCGGCTGATCCACCGTCTGAACGGGACGATCCCGTTGTCCCCGAGCCTCGCCGACGTGTCCACGACGCTGATCCACCCGGCCACGACCACCCACAAGGACCTGCCGCAGGCCGAACTGGACGCGCTCGGCATCACCGACGGCCTGATCCGCCTGTCCGTGGGCATCGAGGACCCGGCCGACCTGATCGCGGAACTCGGAGCCGCCCTGGCAGGCTGAGGCGCGTGAACGTCGAAGCGGTCTGCGGCTAAGAACCAGCGTGATGACCGTGATCAACCGTAGTTCGCGGGACGAAGTCCCACCCGGCCTGGGCGAGCACCAGTCCGGGGAGGACTTCACAGTTCTGTTCACCCGCCACGCCGACGAGTTGCACCGCTATCTGGCCAGATGGGTGCCGATGGCGGCGGACGACCTCGTCGCGGACGTGTTCGTCTCGGCGATCCACAGCCGCACCCGCTTCGACGCCACCCGCGGCACCGCGCGGGCCTGGCTGTTCGGCATCGCGACCAACCTCCTGCACACCCACCTGCGCGGCCGCAGGCGGGAACGGGAGGCCTACGCGCGCCTGACGCCCGGCCACGAGAGCGACAGCCACGAGGGCCGAGTGGTCGACACCGTGGACGCCGAGACCAAGGCACGTCAGTTCGCCGTGGCGGTCCAACAGCTCAAGCAACGGGACCGCGACGTGCTGCTGCTCACGAGCTGGGCCGGTCTGGACACCACCGAGGTCGCACAGGCGCTCGACATCCCCGTCGGCACCGTGCGTTCCCGGCTCCACCGCGTCCGGCAGCAGCTGCGCGCCGCCTGTCCCGCCGTCGTCCTGGAGAGCAACGATGACTGACACCACCTGGACCGAAGAGGAACTGGACGCCGCGATCGCGGCGCAGCCGGAGGGCCCCGCCTTCTCGGCCGAGGCGAAAGAACGAGCGCTCGCCCGCGTGCTCGCCGCCGTGGCGGAGGAAGGAGCCGAGGAGCGCGGGCTGGTCGCCGCGGGCGAAGTACCGCAGCGTGGCGGAAGGCGCGGGTCGGGGGCCGTCGGCCGGCGGTGGCTCGTGGCTGCCGCGGCCGTGACCCTCGTCGCCGGCGCTCTCGTCGCCGCCCCCACCCTGTGGTCGAGCGACTCCGGCCCCGCCGCGAGCGCGGCCGAGACCCTGCGTCAGGCTGCCGCCGCCACGACCGCGCAGCCCGGCCCGTCCACGGGCCAGTACCGCTACATCGCCACGCACTCCTGGGATCTCGGCGGCGCCAACACCAGGACCGGCAAGCCCCTGTCCGTGCTCTTCCACAACCTCCAGGAGAAGTGGATCCCCGCGGACCGCACGGGCGAGTGGCTCGAACGCCGTGCCGTCCTCGACCACCGGTGGGTGGTCGGCAGCGAGGAGCTCGCCAAGGCCGAGGGCGACGGCGGCTTGTTCGCCAGCAGCAAAGCGATGGAGGAAATGCGGGGTCTGTGCGGCGACTACCCCGGCTGGAACGAGCCCCTCGGCGGCGACCCCGACTGGGGCAAGCCCTGCCTCGAACGGGTGGGCAGCTGGTACACGCCCAACCCCCGGTTCCTGGGCGCGCTGCCGACCGAACCCCAGGCGTTGTACGACCGCCTGTGGAACGAGTCCCACCAGAACGGCGCGAGCGCGCTGTACAACGCCGGCATCGTCCTGGCTTCCCCGGATGCCTCGAAGGAACTGCGGTCCGCGCTCTACCAGGCGTTGCAGCACCTGCCGAACCTCCAGGTCACCGAACGGGCGGCGAACCTCAACGGGAGGGTCGGCACCGCGCTCGGCGTGCCCGGCGGCGCAACCCGCGAGGACATCATCATCGACCCGGAGTCCGGGCGCTACATCGGCATGCGCATGGTGCTGACGGAGCCGGGAACCGACTCGTGGGCGGGTGTGCCGGCGGGGACCGACGTCTCCTTCACGGCCGTCGACACCGGAGTGGTCGACCGCGCCGGGGACAGGCCGTGATCCGTAACGCCTCCGCGTGTCGGGGGATCGCTGACTGCCCAAGGATTCGGCAGTCGGCGGTCCCCGGCCGAGCTGTGCGCGTTCACTCGGCCGGGTACACCTTCCGCAGCGATGCGGGTGATGTCACTTCGCGCCCCTAGCCTTGTGCCCCATGGGTTCTGGCAAGACGTGGAGCGCGGCAGGCCTGGCGCTCGCGCTCACCGCGGCGTTGGCGCAACCGGCTCAGGCGGACGGCCCGTTGCTCCCCGACCTCCGCCAGGCACCGGTCGGCTGCCCCGGCGGGTACGGCGGCGATCCGTCGCTGTGTCGTGACTGGGACGTGTGCCCGGTCGCCGATGCCAAGGCGCCCAACGGAGAGTGCGTCACGTCGGGCGACATCAGGGCCGTCCGCATCCGATTCACCACCGCCATGGACAACGTCGGCGACGGCCCGTTGATGCTGCACGGCCGCCGCTCCGGCGGGTCGGCGATGGACGTGCGGCAGGCGTTCCAGACCACGCGCGGTGCCCAGATCCCCGCCACCTTCGACGACGCGCGGCGTGCCACGGCCACGTCGATGTACTTCGAGCCCGCCCCGACGCACAAGCACTGGCACCTCATGGGGTTCGCCCGCATGCAGCTGCGCACACCCGGTGGGCGCACCGTCGTCGCCGACCGCAAGAACGGCTTCTGCCTGGGCGACCGCTACCGCACCGCCGACGCCGACCGCCTGCCCGGCGCTGTCCGTGACGCCGCCAGCCCGGAAGGTCAGCTCGCCGAACGGCTGAAGAAGAGCAACTGCGGCCGCGACAACCCGGACGCCACCGAGATGTTCGAGGGCATCTCGGTCGGCAGCGGCGACGACTACCGCAAGGCCGTCGACTTCCAGTGGCTCGACCTCACCAACGTCACCTCGGGCACCTACGACCTCGTCAACACCGTCAACTCCGACCGCACGCTGGTGGAATCGCGCTACGACAACAACTCCTCGTCCATCTCGATCTCCGTGCAGTGGCCGGGTGGGGCCAAGCGCCGCCCGCCGGTGATCACGGAGGCGCCCGCCGTGACGCTGGTGAAGAGCTGTCCCGGCACCGACCGGTGCTCGGACCAGGGGCGGCAACTGCCGCCGCTCGCCCCGCGCAGCGGCCCGGTCCACGAGCCCACGCCGGGTCGGCCGGAGTGCGGGACCGACGCGAGTTGCTGCGCCTGCGAATGACGTCCGGGTTGCTCCGTCTCGGGCGAGTTGTATCGCCGGCGTAACGAGTCGGTCGCTCTCAGAGACATCAGCCTTGGTGTCCGCACGAGCTGAGGGTGTGTGCCGATGAAGATCGACCTGTTCAACGAGATCCAGAACCCCGGCCCCGCGCCCGAGGAGTTCCGCTTCCGTCAGGCCCTCGACCAGGCAAGACTCGCCGACGAACTCGGCTACGGCTGCTGGTGGCAGGTCGAGCACCACGGCGCGGGGGAGTTCAGCCTGTCCTCCGCGCCGGAACTGATGCTCGCCGCGCTGTCCCAGCAGACCTCCCGCATGCGCCTCGGCCACGCCGCCGTGCTCGCGCCGGGGAAGTTCAACCACCCGATCCGCGTGGCCGAGCGGGCCGCCACCCTCGACCACCTGAGCGGCGGCCGCGTCGAACTCGGCCTCACCCGCTCCACCATCCCCGAGTGGAACCTCTTCGGCATCGAGCCCGCCGACGCCCGCGCCCAGACCGCCGAGGCGTTCGAGATGGTGCCGAAGATGTGGACCACCGACCGGTTCTCGCACCGCGGCGAGCACTACGACATCTCCGACGTCTCGATCATCCCGAAGCCGTTGCAGAGCCCGCACCCGCCGCTGTGGCAGGCCGCCGCGTCCCCGACGTCGTTCGAGGAGGCGGGCCGCCGGGGCGTGGGCGTGCTGGGGACGACGATCTGGGAGTCCATCGACCGCGTCGCCCGCATGATCGACCTGTACCGCTCGGCCGCGAACGAGTGCACCTCACCGGTCGGCTCGTTCGTCAACAACCAGGTCGCCTACTTCACCTTCGTGCACTGCGCCGAGACCGACGAGCAGGCCATGCGCAACGGAGCGGCCGCCGCCGCTGCCTGGTACACGGTGACCGCGCTGCGCTTCTTCAACGCCGCCGCCGAGTTCGCCGCGACCATGCAACGCCACCAGGACATCCTCGCGGCCGGCGACGGAGGCCTGACCGGCGAGTTCCTGCGGGCCGAGGTGGACGCCGCGCCCACCGACGCGCAGCTCGTGATCGGCCGGATCATCCAGGGCGAGGACGTGCCGGAGGACGAGCTGTTCGAGGTGCTGTCGGCGCAGCAGTCGTTGATCGTCGGCAGCCCCGACACGTGCCGCAAGAAGCTGCGGGCCTACGCGGACCTCGGGATCGACCGGCTGATGTGCCTGCAGCAGATCGGGCCGATCGGAGCCGACGAGGTCATGACGAGCATCAGGCTGATCGGGGAGCTGATCCCGGAGTTCGACCAGTCCTGACCCGCGACGCCCGGGAACCGCGAGGTCGCGGTTCCCGGTGCGGGCGCTCAGCAGTTCTTGCTGGTCAGGGTCCGCTCGCCGAAGTAGTAGACGTTCGCCCCGTGCAGGACGGCCTTCACGTCGTTGCCGTTGAGGCGCTGTTCGTAGTGCAGGTGGGCGGAGTCCTGCTGGCCGCTCTTGCCGACGCGGCCGATCTTCTGGCCCTTGGTCACCTTCGCGCCGCTCTTCACCGCCGCGTCCTCCAGGTGCGCGTAGAGCGTCGACCAGCCGCCGCCGTGGTTGATCACGACGTACGTGCCGTACCCCTTGCCCGACTTGTGCGTCACGGTCGCGGTACCGGCCGCGCTGGCCGACACGGTTTTGTACCGGTCCGCGTCGCCGCCGCCCATGTTGAAGTCGATCGCGTACTTGCGGGTTGTGGTTGGTGCGCGTCCCGGCCCGCCAGCTCTGGTTGCACGGGAACGGCATCTCGAAGCCCGGCCGCGCGGCCTCGGCGGACGGTGCCGCGGTGGCGGGCAGTGAGGTCAGGGTCAGCGACGCCAGCACGGCCGCGCAGGTCGTGACCAGTAGAGAGGAGCGCTTGATCGTCATGTCCTCGGTCCCTTCAACGGTGGGTTGCTCTGGGACCAAGGCTGTCGGCGGCCGCCCCTGGAGTTCAACGAGGGAAACCCCGGGCACCCGACCGGGTGAGCACGGCCTGACCGGGCACGTTGCGCGGTCACGTCGGCCTGGTGAACACCTTGACCAGGCCTGATCGGGACTGGACGCTTCGCTTCGCGAAGATCTTGGAGAGGTGTCCCTCCACCGTCTTCTCCGACATCTCCAGACGCCGCGCCACCTGGCGGTTCGTCATGCCGTCCGCCACCAGAGCGGCGACGTCCCGTTCCCGCCTGGTCAGCACGTCCGCAGCCGTCGTGCTCACCTGCTCGGGTGACTGCACCCCGCACGCCGTGAACAGAGCGCGCGCACGCCGGTGGTCCGGTTCGGCGTCGGCCCGCAGTGCCGTCAGGGCCTTCGCACGGACGAGGTGGGCGCGTGCGGCTTCGAGGCGTTGCTCGGTGCGGCCGAACAACGCGATCGCCTCCCCGGCCCGTTCGGCGGCGCTGTCGAACTCCCGCCGCGCCAGGTGCACCTGGGCCCAGGCGAGGTGGGCGAACGCGGCGCAGCCCGGCAACCGCAACCTGCCCGCGCCCGCGCTCGCCTCCGTCGCCCACCTCTCCGCCTCCGCCACGTCCTGCGGGCAGCACTGCACCAGCAGTTCGGCGAACTCGGGCCGGTACGCCTGCGGCACGGCCGGCAGCTCCGGCCCACCGCCTGCGGCTCGCAGGTCGAACAACGCGGCCTCGTGCTGCCCTGCGGCGAGTCGTGCGTGCCCGATGCGCAACCGTGCGAGCGTGTGGTGCCAGCCCTTGAGCGTGCGCGCTACGTCCGCCGCACGCCGCGCGACCTCCATGCCGCGCACGTGATCGCCACGCAGGATGAGCACCCACGAGTGCACAGCGAGCGTCAGCGCGTGCAGGTCCGCACTGCCGCTGAGATACGCAACCTCGACGGCTTCCTCGGCCCCGCGTTCGGCCTCCTCCAGCCCGCCGAGCCAGCGCACCGCGTTGGCCCGGCCCAGCAGCAGGTTGCCCAGCATGTGGTGCTGCCCGGTCACCCCGGCCACGGCGAGCGCGCGTTCGTAGTGCCGCAGGGAGTCGCGATAACGGCCGACGCGCAGTTCGCTCCAGCCGAGCCACACCACCGATTCGATGCGTTCGGCGACGGCCTCGTCGGTCGCGTTGTCGATCGCCAGCGCTGCCTCCCGCAGGTCGGCGCTGTCCTTGCCCGCCACCAACGCCTCGACCGCGTGCGCACCGGCCTCCAGCACCGGGTCGGCCAACCGGCGGGCGAGCGTCCGCGCGCTGTCCAGGTGCGCGGTGACGGCCAGCGGCGATTCGAGCGCTTGTGACAACGACAGCGCCACCACGAGCTTCAGCACGGCGGCGTGCGGCGAGCCGTGGTCCGGCATCGCCGCGAGTTCGCGCTGGGCCAGGGCCCTGACCTCGGCGTGCCGGCCGAGCGACCGTTCGACGTGGGCGCAGAACGCCACCACTGCGGGCCGGTCCGGGTGCCCTGCGGGCTGCTGGTCGAGCAACGAGTGCAGCGCGTCCCGGCTCTCCCGGAGCCGCCCGGCGAGCCCCAACGCCCGAGCCCGCCCCCACCGCAGGTCGAGCCCCGCGTCGGGATCGAGTTCGAGGGCCTTGCCGTACCAGTGCGCCGCCGTCTCCGGTGCCCGGTGCAGCGCGTCGTCGGCCGCGGCGGTCAGCACCGCGACGGCCTGGTGGTCGCCGGGCTGCGCCGCGAACTCGACATGCATCGCCCGGCTGCCCGCCGACGCGCCCCGCCGTTCCAGCACGGTCGCCGCACACCGGTGGGCCCGGTGCCGCACGGACGCCGGTGCCGACCGGTAGGCGACTGTCCGCACGGTCGGGTGCCGGAACCGGTAGCTGCGCAGGTCCTCGCCGCCCCGCACCAGGTCGGCGGCGCTCAGTTCGTCCAGGAAGCCGTAGACCTCGTCCACGCCGAGCCCGGTGATCTCGGCGACCACGGCCGGTTCGAACGGGTCCGAGAGCACGGCCGCGACCTGCAACACCCTGGTCGCGTCGTCGCTCAGCCCCGAGAGTTCTCCCCGCAGCACCGCGCCCAGCGAGGTGCCGTCGTCCGCGAGAGCCGCCAGGTACAACGGGTTCCCGCCGCTCAGCTCGTACATCTCGGCGCACTGCCGCGGCGCCCTGCCCACGATCCGGGCGGCGTCGTCGAGCGCCACCGGCCCGAGCTCGACGACCTCGACGTCCAGTTCGGTGGTGAGCTGCCGGGGCCGGTAGCCGCAGGCGATCAGCACCGGGGCCGCAGGCTTGTCGTGCAGCAACGAGGTGAGCAGGTGCAGCGACGCCTCGTCGGCCCAGTGCAGGTCGTCCAGCACGAGCAGGAGCCCGGTTCCGGCCAGCCGGGTGAGCAGGGCCCGCACCTCCCGGTGCAGCACGTGCCGACCGACGGGCTCGCCGTTCCCGGGAACGGCGGGGAAGCACGAGCCCAACGTCGGCGACCAGAGGTCCTCGCGCCCGGCCAGGTGGTCGTCGAGCGCGCTGACGAACACCCCGTAGGGCAGCGTCCGCTCGAGTTCGCCGACTCGTCCGGCCAGCACGAGGAACCCGTCGCGGTGCGCCGCCGACGCGAGCCGCGCCAGCAACGTCGACTTGCCCATGCCCGGATCACCCGCCACGGCGACCGCCGCGCACCGGCCGCCGGTCCGCACGGCGTCCACACGGGACTCCAACGCCGTCAGCTCAGCCGCCCGGACCACCGCGGATTCCTCTGTGGTGGAAAGGAACTCGAAACGCATTTCGCCCAGACCTCCGCTGCGACCCGGTGACAGTTTGACCCCAACCGGACAACCGGGCAACTCGGGCACAGCGGACTTCGCGGGCCCGGACTGTCCTCGCCTGTGCCGCAACGTCCGACATGGACGTTCTGGGTCGTTGCTGCCGGTGCCTGTTCTCCTTGTGGCGCAAGCTATTGTCGAGTTCAGGGACAACCGGAGGAAGTGAGCACATGGGCAACCTCGGAGCCACCGAACTGCTGATCATCGCGGCGGTCGTGCTGTTGTTGTTCGGCAGCAAGAAGCTGCCGGAGATGGCGCGGTCGCTGGGACGCTCGGCGAAGATCCTCAAGGCCGAGTCGGCGGGGCTGCGGGAAGAGCCCCAGGACGAGCGCGAGAACCCCCGGTAGCCGCAAACCCGTGGACGCCGAAAGGCGCGCCCGGCAGGAGGCCGGACGCGCCACGTCGGGTCGGTCGACTAGACGATCTTGTTGAACCCGTTCCAGCCCTGGCCGATCTGCCGCGACGCGCTGTAGGCGTCGCCGTTGTCGCGGACGTAGTTGTTGGCGTAGAGCCAGAGCGTGCCGTCGGTGCGGCGGGCGACGAGGTCGGTGAAGCCGTCGCCGGTGACGTCGGCCGGGATGATGTCGAGGTTGCCCCAGCCCTGGCCGATCTGGCGGGAAGCGCTGTAGGCGTCGCCGTTGTCCCGGATGATGTTGTTGGCGTAGAGCCACAACGTGCCGTCGGTGCGGCGGGCCACCAGGTCGGTGAAGCCGTCACCCGTGACGTCGGCGCCGAGGATCTCGTTGAAGCCGTTCCAGCCCTGGCCGATCTGCCGGCCCGCGCTGTAGGCGTCGCCGTTGTCCCGCACGAAGTTGTTCGCGTACAGCCACAGGGTGCCGTCGGGCTTGCGGCCCACGAGGTCGGTGAAGCCGTCACCGGTCACGTCCGCGCCGATGATCTTGTCGAAGACGTTCCAGCCCTGGCCGATCTGGCGGGAGGCGCTGTAGGCGTCGCCGTTGTCGCGGACGTAGTTGTTGGCGTAGAGCCAGAGCGTGCCGTCGGTGCGGCGGGTGACCAGGTCGGTGAAGCCGTCGCCGGTGACGTCGGCCGGGATGATGTCGAGGTTGCCCCAGCCCTGACCGATCTGCCGGGTGGCGCTGTAGGCGTCGCCGTTGTCGCGGATGATGTTGTTGGCGTACAGCCACAAAGTGCCGTCGGTCTTGCGGGCCACCAGGTCGTGGTAGGAGTCACCGGTGACGCTGTGCCCGGCCTTCTCCTCGGGGCCTCCGCCGCCGCTGCCGACGCCCGCGGGGGAGATGTAGCCGTCGATGTCGCCGTTGGAGAGGCTGTAGTTGGCGCGGGTGACCCTGCTCGCGTCGCCCTGGTTGCCGCCGATCGTGTAGACGCGGGAGCTGGTGGAGCTCGTGACGATCGCGACGTGGTCGATCGGGTGGTCGTCACCGGAGTTGTGGTCCCAGTCGAACACGATCGCGTCGCCCGGTTGTGGCTTGTAGCCGCTCGATCGGGAGTGGTAGAGCCCTCGCTTCGTGCCGTACGTCTTGAACGACTGCGCCCAGCCGTCGAGGCCCTTGATGTCCTCGACGCCTGCCCGGTCCCACACCCAGCGGGCGAACTCGGCGCACCACGCCATGCCGCAGCTGTTGAAGTAGCCCGGGTTGCAGGCGGAGCCGCCGATCTGGCCGGTGGCGACGTCGACGATCCGGTCTCTGGACGGCGCGGCCTGGGCGGGCGGTGCGATCAGCAGCGCACCGGCCGCCATGGCGATCGCGGCGGCCATCATCCGGATTCCTGACTTCTTCACGGGATCTCCTCCTGTGGTGGGCGGCTCGGTCGTGGTGGCCGGGCCGCTGTTGGATCCCAAGTTCGTCAGTCCGGGTTTCAAGATGGTTCAGGAATCCTTTATCCGCAGGCGAAAGCGCCTTCGGACGGCGCGGTTCCGGAAGGGGTGCGCCGCTTGGGTGAACCGCCCGCGTCCGGACGGCCCGCGGTGCGTTAAAGAAAAATTCCAGGATCCGACGGCACCCTCGGGCGCGACCCGTGTCGGTACGCGTGAAGCTGGAGGAGCACGTTTTGGAGAAGGTGTCGCTGTCGGATCCTGCGGTCGCGGACATCCCGGTGTGCGAGCGCGGCGAGCCCCTGGTCGATCTGCGCACCGTCGCGGCCCTACGGCTCGACAGCCGCTTCGCCGACGACGAGGGCTGGTACGCCCGGTTGCGGATCGGCGTGGTGGACCGGCTCGTCACGGCGCAAACCCTGCTGCCCCAAGGACTGCGGCTGCTGGTCGTCGAGGGGTACCGGCCCCTGGCGCTGCCCAGGCCGCTTGAGCCGGCCGCCGGGTTCGGGCCGCCGCACCTCGCCGGGGCGGCCGTCGACCTGAGCCTCTGCACCGTGGACCAGGTCGAGCTCGACCTGACGACGGAGGACCTGCGCCACCGCGACGTCCTGGCGGAGGCGTTGCGCGGCGCGGGGTTGGTGAACTGCCCGGACGCGTGGTGGCACTGGTCCTACGGCGACCGGTACTGGGCTCACCTGACTGGGTCCCCCCAAGCCTGGTACGGACCGACTGTGCCCTGAACGTCCCCGCGCGGCCGCACGATCTGATCTACTTCCCCTTGGTGACACCGGGGAGGTCGCGTCTTTTGCTGGAGTTCCGGTTGCTCGGCCCCGTCGAGGCCGTGGTCGCTGGCACGCCCGTACCACTCGGCGGGCTCAAGCCGCAGGTGCTGCTGGCCGCGCTGGTGCTGGAACGGGGAAAGGTGGTGTCGACGAGCCGGCTCGTCGAACTGGTGTGGGGCGAGGACCCGCCCACCAGCGCCCGGTCGTTGATCCAGACGTACGTCTCCAAGCTGCGCAAGGCGTTGGCGGACCACGGTGCCCCGGACGTGATCGTGTCGCGCTCGCCCGGCTACCTGGTCCGCCTCGACGGCGCCCAGGTCGACGCCGATGCGCTCGCTCTCCTGCTCTCTCAGGCGAAGCAGGAGAGCCAGGCGCACGCCGCGCGGCTGTTGAGCGAGGCGGTGGCCCTGTCGCGCGGGCCCGCGTTGTCCGGCCTGCAGGACACGTTGCTGCGCGGCGAGGCCAGACGGCTCGACGAACTCCTCGTGGCCGTGCAGGAAGAACGCTTCGCCACCGAACTGGGCCTCGGCCGGGTCGAGCACCTCGCCGAACTCACCGGCGCGGTCACCCGGCACCCGGCCAACGAGCGGTTGCGGGGCCAGCTGATGGTCACGCTCTACCGCCTGGGCCGGCAGGCGGACGCCCTTGCCTGCTACCGCGAGGGCAGGGACGCGCTCGTCGACGAACTGGGCGTGGAGCCGGGTTCCGAGATCGTCGCCATCCACTCGGCGATCCTGCGCGGCACGCTGGAACTGGTCCCGGCCGAGGTCGCGCCGATCGGCCAGACCGCCGTGGTGCCCGCGCAGCTGCCCGCTTCACCCGCCGACTTCACCGGCCGAGTCCGCGAGCTCGCCGCCCTGGCCGCCGGTCTCGCCGACGAGCAGCCCGCCGTGCACGTCGTGGCCGGACAGGGAGGCTGCGGCAAGTCCGTGCTGACGGTCCGCGCCGCGCACGAGGCGTCCGCCTGGTATCCCGACGGCCAGCTGTACGCCGAACTGCGCGGCACCTCCGACGTCCCGGCCACCCCCGGCGAGATCCTGGGCCGGTTCCTGAGCGCACTGGGCATCGACACCCCGGCGCTGCCCGAGTCGACGCAGGAACGCCAGGAGCTCTACCGGACCCTGTTGTCCGGCCGCAGGGTTCTCGTCGTGCTGGACGACGCCGCGTCCGAGGAACAGGTGCGCCCGCTGCTTCCAGGTGCGGCCCGCTGCGCGGTGCTCATCTCGTCACGCGACCGCCTGGCCGGGCTCGCCGGCGCGTTGTTCACCGAGCTGGACCTGGTGACGCCGGAGGAGGCGCACGACCTGCTGGCGCGCATCGCCGGTGACGCCCGCCTGGCCGGAGAAGAATCCTCCGCGCGCCGGATCGTCGACGCCTGCGGCCGATTACCGCTGGCGTTGCGGATCGCCGGAGCCCGCCTCGCCTCCCAACGCCGGCTGCCGTTGCAGGTGCTCGCCGACCGCCTGACCGACGAACGCCGCCGCCTCAACGAACTCGCCGCCGGCGACCTCGCCGTCCGCAGCAGCATCTCGCTGAGCTACCGATCCCTGGACACCTCGGCGCGCACAGCGTTGGGCCGCATGGGCCACCTGGGCCTGCCCGACTTCTCCACCTGGGTCGTCAGCTGGATGCTCCAGACCTCCGAGGCAGAAGCCGAGAAGGTCCTGGAAGTCCTAGTAGACGCGCAACTCGCCACCCTGTCCGGCGCCGACGCGGCAGGCGTCCTGCGCTACCGCCTGCACGACCTGGTCCGCCTCTACGCCCGCGAACGAGCCGAGGCCGATGAACCTCTGGAGCTCACCGGCTCCACCGCCCGCGTCCTCAGCGGCTGGATCGCCCTGCTGGGCGCCACGACGCGCGACAACCCTCCGGCGGAGTCCACCTGGCACCCAGCTCTGGACCACCGAGACCCGGCTGACATCGCCGAGTTGGCCGCCCGCCTGCCCGCAGACCTCGACACGTGGCTGCAGGGCGAGGAACCGTCCCTGGCCGTGGCGGTCGAACGCGCCGCCGCGATCGGCCTGCACCGCCAGGTCTGCGACTTCGTCTCCGCCCACAACGCGATCGAGCAGGTGACGAACCGCAAGGAGTTGCGCGACCGGATCATCGCCGTCGCCATGACGTCCGCGAAGCACACCGGCGACCCCGCTCTCGAAGCCGACGTTCTCGCCGTGCTTGCGGCCCTGCGCTACGCCCAGGACCGCTTCGCCGACTCCCGCCGCCTCTACGGCGAGGCGCTGAGCCTCTGCCGCAACCAGCACGACGTGCGCGGCCAGGCAGCGGCCCTGGCCGGCATGGGCGTCGCCTGCCGCGAACCGGGCCACCTCACCGAGGCGGTCCACTTCCTGAGCCAGGCCGCCACCCTCTCGCAGGCGCTCGACGACCAGGTCCGCATCGGCCAGGTACTGCGCATCCGCGGCTCCGTGCACCTCGAGTTGGGCGACTTCCCCGCGGCCTGGTCGGACCTGGAGGAGTCCCTGGCCGCCTACCACCGAGCCGGCAGCCGCCGAGGCGTCGCACTCTCGTTGCGCACCATGGGCCTCTACCACCGCGCACGCGGCGAGTACGACGAGTCCATGGCCGCCTGCGCCGACGCCGCCGTGATCTTCGCCGAGTTGGGCGACGACCTCATGCACTCCTACGCCGTCCGAGCCCACGCCAAAGCGCAGATGCGGGCAGGGTTCGCCGCAGAAGCGTTGCCACGCCTCGAATCCGCCCTCGCCACGGCCCGCGCCCACGAGGACCGCTGGGGCCAGGCCGCCACCCTCCGCGTCCTCGGCCAACTGCATCTGGGCGGGGGCCGGCTGGACCTCGCCCAGGACTGCCTCGACGCTGCCATGTCGTTGTGGGAGAGCATGGAAACCCCGCTCTGGCAGGCACGCACCGAACACGACCTCGCCCTGCTGCATCGGGCCCGCGGCGACGTTGTCGCGGCGGACGCGGCGTTTGCGCGGGCACGGGAGGTATTCCACGCGAGAGGGGCCCGCGAGCACCGCGAACTCGTGTAACGGCGCTGATCACGTCCCGATTTACGTGCATGCCCATGAGCCGGAACGAACTCTTTGCCGAGGAACTGGACAAGGCCCTCGCCGGTGACGAGATCCAGCGAGGGTTGAGCGAGACGAAGTCGATCACTGGGGAAGTACTCCGGGAGCGATGCCTGCGCGAGTCGGACCGGATCTGGGACGAACTCCGAGAGCAGGTCAAGGCCTTCGACATCTCAATCGAACGCGTCGAACGCGTGGAGGCGTTGGGCAAGCCAGGGCGGGTGATGTGGAACTTCGTCACGTCTTGGCGCACGTACTGCCTGCTGCCGCTGGTAGGGCTGCTGCTCATCGTTCTGGGATTTCAACGTGCTGGTCCCGGCGCGTCCAACACCGTCGTGAGCGTCTCCGTGCTCGTCGTGGTCGAGATGTTCTTCGGGTTGGCGGCCTTGGTGTTCCTGACCGACTCGGGAGATCGCCGAACCGCGAAGAAGAAGCGTGCGCACCGGGCACGCCGGCGAGGTGACGTCCCCAGCCCGGTTCTGCTCATCGGCATTGGCGTGGCGCTCTTCTACCTGGAGGTCGTGCGGGTGGTGCGAGGCGACGAGCTGAAGACGGTCCAGGGAGCGGACGAGGCGGGCTGGCTCGCGATCGCGAGCGCGTTCACGGGTGCGCTGGTCTTTGCACCGCTGCTCGCAGGCCTGAACAGAGGGGTTGGTCGCCGTAGAGATCTCCTGGGTCTTTGGCTGCTCGCGGCCACCTCGGTGAGCGTGCCGGTGATGTTTTTCCTGGTGAGCCAGATCGATTCGATGAAGATGCTGACGGGCACGCCCGATCTGGTCTTCGTCATCGCCGGCGAGGTCGTCCTGGCCGCCAGCGGCCTGATCGTGCTGGTGGGCAGGTGGAGGCCGACGGTCGAGGAAGTGCGTGCCGTTCACACGTGGCGGCAGGAGGCGCTGATCGAGTCGTTGGTGCAGGAACACGTCCTCCCGTTCCTGAGAGGTGAGATCTCCAGGCACCTCGACGACTTCTCGGTACAGCTGAACGTCCCCGACGCGCCGGGGATCAGCCAGGTGTTCGACAGCCTCTACCGGGTTCCGACGGCCGCCGCAGCGAGGGTTGGCGTCCTGCTGAAGGGCATGCCCGGCGGCAGCATCGGACTGGCGGGGTCGCGAGGTTCGGGCAAGACGACCTTGATGGAGTCCTACTGCGTCAATCCGGACAAGACGCTGGCGACGATGGTCGCCGCGCCCGTGGAGTACGCGGCGCGAGAGTTTCTCCTGCACCTCTACTCGAAGGTGTGCATGGAGGTGCTCGGCGAAGAACGCGACATGCGATTCCTCTGGGAACGCGCTCGTGCCGAGCGTCGCCGCGCCAATCGGATCATCGCCGTGATGTCTTCCGGATTCTTGGTGGCGGCGCTGGGCATGGTGGTGTACGGCTTCAGCCGAGAGATACAGACTGCTGCGCCCAGTCAGTTGTGGGGATTGGCGCTCCTCTTGTCGGGTCTTTCTGTCAGCTTCGTGACACTCGCCCGTGAGAGCACTCTGGTTCCGCGACAACGGCGGAATCTGGAATACGGCTCATCGCTGCGGGCGAGAGCGGCCGACCGGCTCGAAGAGATCCGCTACCAGCAGACCTACACCACGACCGCGACCGGAACGGTAAAACTGCCCATCGGCATCGAGGGTGCGCTGAGCAAGGCCCGCGGCCTCGTCCGGCAACCCATGCACCTGCCCGAAATCGTGGACTCCTTGAGGAGCTTCCTCGCCGAGGTCGCGCACGACCGCGGCCGGGTCATCATCGGTATCGACGAACTCGACAAGATGAAGTCGGAGACGGCGGCCGAGCAGTTCCTCAACGAGATCAAGGGGATCTTCGGGATCAAGAACGTCTACTTCCTCGTGTCGGTGTCCGAGGAGGCGATGAGCACGTTCGAACGGCGCGGACTGCCGTTCCGCGACGTCTTCGACAGCACCTTCGACGAGATCGTCTGGTTCGACCACCTCAGCACCGTGGAGGCGACCGCGACGATCGACCGGCGGGTGCTGGTGCCGATTCCGTTCAAGCAGTTGTGTTTCACCTTATCGGGCGGTCTGCCTCGTGACCTGATCCGGGTTGTCCGGATGATGCTCGACAGCCAGCAGGAGCGGCCGCCCACGAGTCTCCGGGTGATCGCGAAGCGGCTGGTGTCGGAGGACGTGAGGCGCAAGACGCGTGCGGTCGTAGTCGCGGCGCGGCGGTTGGACGCCGAGCCGCTCATGAGCTGCTTCCTCGCTACGTGCGACGAGGTGGCCCGGCGGGAGATCGATCACGACGTCCTGGCACGACTGACGGGCGAGATCGTGCCGGGCGACATCATGCCCGTGGACGAGGCGACCCGGCAGCTGTGTCGGCTGATCGGGGAGCTCGCTGGCTTCTACTACTACGCGGCCACGTTGCTGGAGTTCTTCGACGATGACGCTGACGAGGAACGGTGGCAGGTCGCCGGTGCCGGCAACGAACCCAGGTCACTTGGATCGCTCGCCACGGCGCGGCAGGCCTTCGCGACGAGCCCGAGCGTTGCCTGGCAGGGCGTGTCGCGGTTCCGGCACGCGTGGGGGTTCGACGTGCTCGAGTACCCGCCCGCCCTCACGGGCAGGCGGGAAACGCACGCGAACGGCCACAAGCAGAGGTCCGGCCTGGTCTAGGCCTCCAGCGGCAGCCGCACCTGGAACCGCGTGTCGCCCGGCACCGACTCGACCCGGATGTCGCCGTGGTGCTTGTTGACCACGATCCGCCACGAGATCTCCAGCCCGAGCCCCGTGCCCTCCCCGACCGGCTTGGTGGTGAAGAACGGTTCGAAGATCCGGCTCTTCACCTCAGCGGGGATACCAGGCCCGGTGTCGCCGATCTCCACGACCAGGTAGTGCTCCTGCCGGAACGTCCGCACGGTCAACGTGCCCGAGCCGCCCATCGCGCTCAGGGCGTTGTCGATCATGTTCGTCCACACCTGGTTGAGCTCGCCGGCGAACGCGGAGATGCGGGGGAGCCCTCGGTCGTAGTCCTTGACCACCTGCACGTCGCCGAGCTTGCCGCCGAACATGACCAGGGTCGAGTCGAGCAGTTCGTGCACGTCGACGACCTGGAACGGCGTGCGGTCCATCTGCGAGTACTGCTTGGCCGCGCCGACCAGGGTGGACACGCGGGTGGTGGCGTCCTCGATCTCGTTCATCAGCATCTCGGTCTCGACCGTGTACCGCAGCCAGTAGACGGCCGAGCCCGTGATCGCGGCCGAGCACGGCAGCAGCGACGTCTCCAGCCACTCGACGTCGAGGCCGCCCGCGACCAGCACGGGCGCGAGTTCCCAGCCGCCGGTGATGCCGTGGTCGTCGAGCCAGTCGGACACCTCGTCCTCGGCGTCGCTGGTCTCCAGCGGGCTGAGCTTCGGTGCCTTGGCGACCTGTTCGACCGCCTTCTCCTGGAGCTTCACCAATGCGGGCAGTTCGGCCGGGTCGAGCGCCCCCTGGGCCAGCAGCGCGAGTTTGTGCCGCATGCCCGCCACCCGTTCGCGCAGGGCGGCGGTGGCTCGGACGGCTGCGGCGGCCGGGTTGTTGAGCTCGTGCGTGAGGCCTGCGGACAGGGCGCCCAGGGCGGTGAGGCGTTCGTGCTGGCCCACCGTCGCCTGGGTGTTGCGCATGCCCCAGAACAGGCCCTCCAGCAGGTGCATCGCCATGGGGAACCACGTGCGGATCATCGGGCCGAACTCGTCGGCGTCGAACTGGAGCATCGACGTGGCGGTGATCGACTCGACGGTCATCTGGTAGGTCGGCTGGTCGAGCTCCAGGTACGCCTGGGTGGCGCCGAAGTACGAGCCGCGCTGGTCGCTGCGGCTCACCTCGATGCGCTGGCCGCCGATCGTGCGGCAGAGCGCGACCGTGCCGTCGAGCAGCACGAAGAAGCACGTCGCGGCGTCGCCCTCGGTGAGCACGGGCGTGCCCGCGTCGCGCGTCTCGATGTGCCCGTGGGACGCGAGCCACTCCAGCTGGGCGTCGTCGAGCTTTTCGAAGAGGAACAGTTCGCGCAGCTCCGCGGTGGTGAGCCTGTCCATCAGGACCTCTCCAGGTAACGGTGGACCAGGGTGACGGCCATGGCGCCCTCGCCGACGGCGGACGCGACGCGCTTGACCGAGTCCGCGCGGACGTCGCCCGCCACGAACACGCCCGGCACGTTCGTCTCCAGGTGGTACGGCGCCCGGCCGAGGTCCCAGCCCGGCGGGGTGGTGCCGAGGTCGGGCCCGGCCAGCAGGAAGCCGCGGTCGTCACGTTCCAGTGTGCCGTCGAGCCAGTCGGTGCGCGGGGCGGCGCCGATGAACGCGAACAGCCAGCTGGCCTCGACCGTCGTCCGCTCGCCGGTCTTGTTGTGCAGCAACGTGAGCGTTTCGAGGTGGTCCTCGCCCGTGCCGGAGCAGACCTCGGTGTGCGTGCGCACCTCGACGTTCGGGATCGCGTCCAGCTGGTCGATCAGGTACCGCGACATCGACTGCTCCAGCCCGTCGCCGCGCACCAGCAGCACGACCTTGCGCGCGTGCCCGGAGAAGTAGACGGCCGCCTGGCCCGCCGAGTTCGCGCCGCCGACCAGGTAGACGTCCTGACCGGCGCAGTTCGGGCCCTCGGTGGTCGAGGCGCCGTAGTAGACACCACGCCCGGTGAGCGTGCCGAGGCCCGGCGCGTCGAGCAGCCGGTACGAGACGCCGGTCGCGAGGATGACGGTGTGCGCGGCGAGTTCCGTGCCGTCGCCGAACCGCACCACGCGGGCGGAACCCCGGCGTTCCAGCGAGACGACGTCACGGGTCGTCAGCAGCTCGACCCCGAACTTGACCGCCTGCCTGCGGGCGCGTTCGGTGAGCTGGCCGCCGGACACGCCGTCGGGAAAGCCCAGGTAGTTCTCGATGCGGCTGCTGGTGCCCGCCTGTCCGCCGGTCGCGATCCGTTCCACGAGGACGGTCCGCAACCCCTCGGACCCGCCGTACACCGCGGCACCGAGCCCGGCGGGCCCACCGCCGACGACGATCAGGTCGTAGAAGTCGGCCGACGGCTGCGTGCTCAGCCCCACCTCGGCGGCGAGGTCCGCGTCGGACGGGTCCACCAGCGCCTTGCCCTGCGCCGTGACCACGATCGGCAACGTCGTCCCGTCCTGGTGCGCGGCCTTGAGCAGGCACTGGGCCTCGGGTTCCTCGAGCGCGTGCCAGACGAACGGCACGCTGTTGCGCGCCAGGAAGTCGCGCACCTCGTAGGACCGCGGCGACCACCGGTGCCCGACCACCCGCACCCGCTGCGGCGGCTGCCGGTCGCTCACCGCCCACGCCCGCAGCTGCTCGTCGAGCACCGGGTAGAGGTTCTGCTCCGGCGGGTCCCACGGCTTGAGCAGGTAGTGGTCGAGGTCCACGACGTTGATCGCCTGGATCGCCGCGTCGGTGTCCGCGTACGCCGTCAGCAGCACCCGGCGGGCCTGCGGGAACACGTCCATCGCCTGTTCGAGGAACTCGATGCCGCTCATCTGCGGCATCCGGTAGTCGGCCAGCAGCGCCGCGACCTCCTCGCCGCGCAGCTTGATCTCGTGCAGGGCGTCCAGCGCCTGCGCCCCGGACTCCGCCCGCACGATCCGGTAGTGCTCGCCGTACTGACGGCGCAGGTCGCGCGCGACCGACCGGGACACGGCAGGGTCGTCGTCCACCGTGAGAATCGAAGGCCGCGCGACGCGACCGGCAGTCGTCATGCGTCCAGTCAAACACCAGAACTTGTCGATGTCCTCAACAGAGGTACCGTCGTCGCGTGACCACCAAGACCTGTGCACACGTCGCCGAGCTTCCCGCCGAGCCCGCACCGTCCACGTTGGAGGGCTGCGAGGACTGCTTGGCCGTCGGCGGCCGGTGGGTGCACCTGCGCCTGTGCCTCGGCTGCGGCAAGGTCGCCTGCTGCGACTCCTCGCCCGCCAAGCACGCCTCGAAGCACTTCGCCGACGAGGGCCACCCGATCATCCGTTCGTTCGAGCCGGGGGAGACCTGGCGCTGGTGTTTCGTGGACAACACCCTCGTCTGACCCGCCTGATAGCTGAGGACTATCAGGCAATAGAAACGTTCGTTTGGACAGCGGATCCCTTGCCGGAGGAAGGTCGAAATCGCTCGACCTCACCGAATCCGGCAAGGGAGACCTGCAATGGCGAAGGTCCTGTGCGTCCTCTACGACGACCCCATCAACGGCTACCCCAAGACCTACGCGAGGGACGGCCTGCCGCACCTCGACGGCTACCCGGGCGGTCAGACGCTGCCCACGCCGTCCGCGATCGACTTCACGCCGGGCCACCTGCTCGGCAGCGTCTCCGGTGAGCTGGGCCTGCGCCAGTACCTGGAGAGCCAGGGCCACACGCTCGTCGTCACCTCCGACAAGGACCGCGACGGCTCGGTGTTCGACCGGGAACTCGCCGACGCGGACGTCGTGATCTCCCAGCCGTTCTGGCCCGCCTACCTGACGGCGGAACGGATCGCGCGCGCCCCGAAGCTCAAGCTCGCCCTGACGGCGGGCATCGGCTCGGACCACGTCGACCTGGACGCGGCGATCGCGCACGGCGTCACGGTCGCGGAGGTGACGTACTGCAACTCGATCAGCGTCGCCGAGCACGTCGTGATGTCGATCCTCAACCTGGTGCGCAACTTCGTGCCGTCCCACCAGATCGTGCTCGACGGCGGCTGGAACATCGCCGACGCGGTGGCCCGCTCGTACGACGTGGAAGGAATGCACGTCGGCACCGTCGCGGCAGGACGCATCGGCCTCGCGGTCCTCAAGCGCCTGGCGCCGTTCGACATGCACCTGCACTACACCGACCGCCACCGCCTGCCCGAGAGCGTGGAGCGCGAGTACAACCTGACGTTCCACGAGAGCGCGGCCGCCATGGTCCCGCACTGCGACGTCGTGACGATCAACGCACCCCTGCACCCGGAAACCGAAAGCCTCTTCGACGACGAACTCATCGCGACGATGAAGCGCGGCGCCTACCTGATCAACACGGCCCGCGCCCGCATCGCCGACCGCGACGCCGTCGTCAGGGCCCTGCAGAGCGGCCAGCTCGCCGGATACGCGGGCGACGTGTGGTTCCCGCAGCCCGCCCCGGCCAACCACCCGTGGCGCACGATGCCGAACCACGGCATGACCCCGCACATCTCCGGCAGCTCGCTGTCCGCCCAGGCCCGCTACGCCGCAGGCACGCGCGAGATCCTCGAGTCGTTCTTCGCCGGCACCCCGATCCGCGACGAGTACCTGATCGTCGACGGCGGCAAGCTGGCCGGCACCGGCGCCCACTCCTACTCGACGAACAGCTGATGACCGCGAAACCCGAAGCGGCACAGGCAGTCCTGGCCGCCAAGACCCGGCTGGGACTGACCTGGGCGGCGATCGCCGAGGCACTCGACCGCCCGCTGGTGTGGACGACCGCGGCGTTGCTGGGCCAGCACCCGGTGCCGGTCGACGCCGCCGCTGTCGCGGGCAAGCTATTGGAACTGTCCCCCGTGCAGGTCGAGGCGCTGGTGGCCCAGCCTTCGCGGGGTGCGCTGGAGACGGCGGTGCCGGTCGATCCGACGATCTACCGGTTCTACGAGGTGGTGCAGGTCTACGGCCCGACCATCAAGGAACTGATCCACGAGCAGTTCGGCGACGGGATCATGAGCGCGATCAACTTCCGGATGAACGTCGAACGCGTCGAGGACCCGGCGGGCGACCGCGTGGTCGTGACGCTGGACGGGAAGTTCCTGCCCTACCAGTGGTGAACCCGTGCTGCCCGCCATCTCGTTTGTCACGGCGATGGCGGGCAGCACTTCGTTCACCTGGTCAGGAATGGCTTCGCCACACCTGGCTGAGGGCACCATTGCACGGGTGCAAGGTCACGGGCGTTCCGTTGTTGTAGGAAGTCAGGTCCATGCATAACGTGCGGCTGCTGTTCGGCGAGATTGTCCTGTCCCCCCAGAAGTGCCGCTTCTGGCTGGCGCCTTGGTGACACGGCTGTATGTGCACGACCGCACCGGTCGTGTAGGAGCGCAGGTCCAAGCAGTAACCGTTGTGGAGGCTGCGGATCGTCCCGTCTCCAGAGGTGAGGAACACTTGGCTCCTGGTAATCGCCAAGTTGCAGCGGTACAGCGACACCGGCGTGCCGGCCGCGTAGGAAGTCAGGTCCATGCAACCGTCACCGCTACCTGAGTTGATGAACAACTGAGCGTCCGACGCGAGTTGTGTCTCGGGATTCGCCGCCGCGGTGCCGATCAGGCCGGACATCGCGCTGAGGGCCACCGCGACGACGGCGGCACCCTTGGCCAGAAGTTTTCTCGCTCGTGAACTCGGCACGTTCTCGACCTCCCCAGGAGCGCGGCCCACCGCCGCGCCTCCAGAGGGTCGACCGCCTCGGCGAGGCGCGTCAAACCTCAGTTGATCGACTGAACACCGTTGCGGTACCGGGAAAATCAGGCCGAGTCGCGCACCACCAGCTCAGTCGGCAGGATCAGCGACGTAGGCTGCTCCCCGTTCAACAACCTGACCAACATCCGAGTCATCTCCCGCCCCAACGCCTCGATCGGCTGGCGCACGGTGGTCAACGCAGGCTGAGTGTGCTGCGCCGTGACGATGTCGTTGAACCCGACCACCGCAACGTCCTCCGGCACCCGCAGGCCCGCAGAACGCAGCACGGTCAACGCCCCGGTGGCCATGGCATCAGAGGCCACGAAGACCGCGTCCAGATCAGGATGGTCGTCCAACAACAACTTCATCCCAGCAGCACCACTGGGTTCGCTGAAATCGCCATGTGCCACCCGGTGATCGCTCAACCCCGCCAACACCACAGCTTCGCGGTACCCCATGTAACGCGACATACCGGCGTGGGTGTCCAACTCACCGGTGATCGTGGCGATGTTCTTGCGGCCCTTGACGATGAGGTGCTCCACAGCAGTGCGGGCACCACCCCGGTTGTCGGCGTCCACGTACCACTGCGGGGCTCGGTCGAGGGAGCGGCCGCCGTGCACCGCGGGCAGGCCGCTGTCCTCCGCCATCTTGGAGAGCGGGTCGTTCTCCTTCAACGCCAGCAGCATGATGCCGTCGGCGCCGCGCGACTGGATCACCTGGGCGAACCTGTCTCGACCGCGTTGGGAGGCGGCCAGCAGGAGCATGAGGTGCAGGTCGGTTTCTTCCAACGCCGCGTTGACGCCGGTGATGGCCTCGGCGAAGAAGAGATTCGCGAACAGGGCCGGGTCGTCGCTGGAGATGACCAGGACGACGACGCCTCGGCGTTGGGTGGCCAGGGAGCGGGCCGCCGTGTTCGGGACGTAGCCGAGGTCCGCGATGGCGCTCTGCACGGCCAGGCGGGACTTCTCGCTGACGTGGCGGGCGTTGTTGATGACGCGGGACACGGTGCCGGTGGAGACTCCCGCTCGTTGCGCCACTTCCTCCAGGGTGGGAGGTCTGGTCATCGTGGGGTCCCCCTGTGTGCGTCGGCGTACGGGCAGCGTAGCAACTCTGTAAGCGCTCACAGTCCGCCACGCCGGATCAGGGCCGCGTACCAGTGCGCGCTGTCCTTGAGCGTGCGGTCCAGGGTCTGGTAGTCGACGTGCACCAGGCCGAAGCGCTGGGCGTAGCCGTAGGACCACTCGAAGTTGTCCAGCAACGACCAGGCGAAGTAACCCCGCAGCCGGACGCCGCGCGACACGGCCGCCCAACACGCCCGGACGTGACCGTCGAGGTAGGCCACGCGATCCGCGTCCTGCACGCCGTCGAACGCGGCGCCGTTCTCGGTGACGTACAACGGGATCGCGGGGTAGTCGCGGTCGAGTCGCACCAGCAGGTCGAGCAGGCCGCGGGCGTCGATCTCCCAGCCGATCGACGTGCGGGCGCGGCCGCCGTCGAGGTGCGAGACGTGCTCGGAACCGACGTAGGCGGACGGGCCGGACGACGAACCGTGGCCGACGAGCATGGGGGAGTAGTAGTTGACGCCCAGGAAGTCGAGCGGCGCGGCGATGGTCTTGAGGTCTTCCTCCTGCACGAAGGAGAAGTCAGTCACCGGAGCGAGGTCGGCCACCACGTCGGCCGGGTACTCGGCGAGCAGCACGGGGTCGAGGAACAACCGGTTCTGCAGGCCGTCGATCCGTCGCGCCGCGTCGACGTCGGGAGCAGCACTCGTGCCCGGCGTGACGTGGGTGAGGTTGAGCGTGATGCCGACGGACGCGCCGGGCATGGCTCGTGCCGCGAGTCCGTGGCCCAGCAGCAGGTGGTGGGCGGCGCGGACGGACGCTGCGGGCTCCTGGCGGCCCGGCGCGTGCCTGCCGGTGGCGTAGCCGAGGAACGCCGAGCACCACGGCTCGTTCAACGTCGTCCAGTGTGTCACGCGGTCGCCCAGCGCCTCGTGCACGATCTGCGCGTACTCGGCGAACCGGAGCGCGGTGTCGCGTTCGGGCCAGCCGCCAAGATCCTCCAGCGGCTGGGGGAGGTCCCAGTGGTAGAGGGTGGGCCACGGCTGGATCTCGTTGTCCAGCAACGTGTCCACGAGACGGCGGTAGAAGTCGAGGCCGCGTTGCTCGACCGCGCCGGACCCGAGCGGCTGCACGCGCGGCCAGGCGATCGAGAACCGGTACGCGCCGAGCCCGAGCGAGCGCATGATCGCGACGTCCTCGGGATAGCGGTGGTAATGGTCGGCCGCCACGGCACCGGTGTCGCCGTTGTCGACCTTGCCCGGCGTCGCGCAGAAGGTGTCCCAAATGGACGGACCACGGCCGTCGACGTCAGCGGCACCTTCGATCTGGTAGCTGGAAGTCGCGGCGCCCCAGAGGAAATCCGGTACGAACGTGGTCATGCCTTGACCGCCCCCTCCATGATGCCGCCGATGATCTGACGGCCGAACGCGATGAACACCAGCAGCAGCGGCACGGTCGCGACCAGCGCTCCGGTGAACATGAGCGTGTAGTCGGTGTAGTAGGTCGTCGAGAGCTGCGAGAGCGAGAACTGCACGGTCGGGTTGTCCGCCTCCAGCACGGCCAACGGCCACAGGAACTCGTTCCACGTGCCCATGAACGTGGTCAGCGCGAGCACCGCGGCGCCAGGCCGCAACGCCGGCAGCACGATCGACCAGAAGATCCGGAACGTGCTGCACCCGTCGATCCGCGCGGCCTCGATCAGCTCGTCCGGCACGGCCTGCTCGGCGTACTGGCGCATCAGGAACACGCCGAACGCCGACACGAGCGCGGGCACGATGATTGCTTCCATCCGGTTCTGCCAACCCAGCTCGACCATGATCATGTACAGCGGGATGATGCCCATCTGCACGGGGATCATCATGGTGGCGAGGATGACGAGCAGCAGCCCGTTGCGGCCGCAGAACTTCAGCTTGGCGAACGCGAACCCGGCCAGCGACGAGAAGAACACCACCGACACGGTCACGACGGCCGACGTCAGCAGCGAGTTCCCCATGCCCAGCAGGAAGTTCGCGTCCTCGGCGGCGAAGAGCCTGCCGAGGTTGTCCCAGAGGTTCCCGCCGGGCGCGAGCGGGGGCGGCCAGTCGCCGACCACGTCGTTGGAGCGGGTCGCGACGACGAAGAGCCAGTACAGCGGGAACGCCGACAGCACGATGCCGAGGAGCAGCGTCGCGTAGAGCAGCGGCTGGGTCTTGCGCGTGATCAACGAGACCTCCGCGTGATCAGGAAGTTGACGGCCCCGAGCAGCGTGATCAGCAGGAAGATCATCCACGCGACGGCCGAGCCGTAGCCGTAGTCGAAGTCCCGGAACGCCTTCTCGAACATGTACATCGACACCGTCTGGAACTGGCGCAGGCTGCCGCCGGAGATCGCGAAGCTGCCCTGGCCGAAGATCAGCGGCTCGGTGAAGAGCTGCATGCCCGCGATGGTGGACATGACGACGGTGAAGACGATGGCGGGCCGGATGTTCGGGACGGTGATGCTCCAGAACTGCCGGATCTTGCCCGCACCGTCCACAGTGGCCGCCTCGTAGAGGTCGCGCGGGATCGCCTGCATGGCCGCGAGGTAGATCAACGAGTTGTAGCCCGTCCACCGCCAGTTGACCATGGTCGAGATCGCCGTCCAGGACGACCACTTGTCCGCGCGCCAGTCGACCGCGTCGACGTTCACGAGGCCCAGCAGGCCGTTCACCATGCCGGCGTCGCGGTCGAAGATCTGGCTGAACACGATGCCGACGGCCGCGACCGACGTGACGATCGGCAGCAGCACGCCCATCCGGAAGAACGTGACGGCGCGCAGGTGCTGGTTGAGCAGGCTCGCGAGCACCAACGCCATCAGCAGCTGCGGCACGGTGGCCAGCACGAGCATGCCGACCGTGTTGTAGACCGAGTTCCAGAAGTCGGGGTCCGCGAACAACGTGACGTAGTTGTCCAGCCCGACGAACGCGCCCGCGCCGGTGATGTCCCAGTCGTGCAACGACACCCAGGCCGTGTAGACCAGCGGGAACAGCCCGAACACCGCGAAGATCACGAAGAACGGCGCGATGAACAGGTAGGGCGACCACCGCACCTCGACGCGCGAGACGCGATCCCGCAGCCGTGGTCGTTCTGGGGGCGTGCGCCCGGCCGTCTTGCGAACGGCCGGGCGCGGCTTCAGGTCGACCATCACTTGGCCAGGCGCTTCGCGTCGTCGACGGCCTTGGCCCACGCCTCGTCGGGCTGGAGCTTGCCCTGCTCCACGGCGAGCAGCGCGTTGCCGACGCGGTCGCCGATGGCGTTGTTGTCGGGGCCGAGGTAGACCGGCTTCAACGCCTTCACGCTGTCGCCGAAGATCTTGCCGACGGGCGCGTCGTTGAAGTACGGGTTCTTGAAGTCCTGCACCACCGGGTCGTCGATGGCCTGCGGGGACGACGGGAAGTTGTTCTTCGCCTTGAACGCCGCGGTCTGGCCCTTCGCGCTGGTCAGAAACTTCGCCAGCTCGGCGGCCTCCTTCTGGTGCGTGCTCTGCGTCGGCACCGCGAGGAACGAGCCGCCGCGCACCGCGCCGTTGCCGGGCACGCGGGTGACGTCCCACTTGCCCTTGTTCTCCGGCCCGGCCTGCTTCTCGATCGTGCCGAGCATCCAGGAGGGGCAGGGGATCGTGGCGAACGTGCCGTTCTTGAAGCCCGCGTTCCACTGCGGACTCCACTGCTCGATGTTGGCCGAGAGTCCGGCCTTCACCATGTCGATCGAGGAGTTCCAGGTGGTCCTGACGGCCGTGTTCGAGTCGATGACCAGCTTGTTCGCGGCGTCGTAGTAGGTGTGGTCGCCGGACTGCATGAGCATGTTCAGGTAGACGCTGCCGGTCGAGTCGTAGAAGCCGATGTCGGGCTTCTTGGACTTGAACAGCTTGCCGGTCTCCAGGTGCTTCTCCCAGGTGGGCCAGAGCGCGCCGACCGCCTCCCGGTCGGTCGGCAGTCCGGCGGCCTCGAAGAGGTCCTTGCGGTAGCACATGCCCTGCGCGCCGACGTCCGTGCCGAGGCCGACGACTTTGCTGCCGTCCGAAGTGGACGCCTGCTGCCACTTCCACGGCAGGAAGTTCCCGGAGAGTTCCTTGGCGCCGTGGTCGAGCAGGTTCACGAACTGGTCGGGCTTCGCCATGAACTGCGAGAGGATGCCCTCCTCGATCGCCACGACGTCGCCCGCGCCCTTGCCGGTGGCGAGCCACTGCTGGAGCTTCGGCGTGTAGTCGCCGAGCTTGCCGATGTTCTCTTCCTTGATCTTGATGCCGGGGTGGCTCGCCTCGTACTCCTTGTAGAGCTCGTCGTAGCCGAACTGGCTGAACGTCTTCACGATCAGCGTGACGTCCCCCGACGCGGAGTCGGCGGCACCGCCACCACACGCGGACACGGCCACGAGCGAGCCGAGCAGAGTCGTGGCGAGCAGAGCGCGCCCTGGTCGAACACCCATCGAAGTACCTCCAGTCGGCGGATGGTCCGCAAGCGCTAACACCTGAAATTGGCTGCTTCACGGACCCCTGGAACACCGTTCAACTGCTGCGACGCTGCGGCTTCGGCCGGTGTGCGCCCAGCGGGATCGGGGGAGACTGTGAGCGCTTACAGGACTGTAACCACGAGTTCATCGGGATGGGAAGACCTCGCCCCGATCACATTTCGATGACGCGGGGTCGTTGACACCGCGAGTCGGGTGGGTGAACATTCGCTCCGACGCTGCGGTCGTGCCGGACGACCTTCGACTCCAGAAGAGGCTCCGGTATGTCCGTGAAAACCAGGCTGACAGCGGTCGGCCTTCCGCTGGTCCTGATAGGCGCGCTCGTGCCGTCCGCCCACGCCGCGGAGGCTTACGAGCGCGTGCTCAACGGCACGTTCGACTCGGTCAAGACCCCGTGGTGGAGCAGCGGAATCGCTCCGTCCACAGTGGCCGACGGCAAGCTGTGCGCGCAGATCCCCGGCGGCACGGCGAACCCGTGGACGGCGATGATCGGCCAGAACGACGTCCCGCTCGAAGCCGGCCAGCCCTACACGCTGCGCTTCACCGCCTCCGCCACGAAGAACGTCACGGTCAGGGCCGCGGTCGCGCTCGCCTCTCCGCCGAACACCACCGTGCTGAACAAGCCGGCGGCGCTCACCAGCACCCCCAAGACGTTCGAGTTCACCGGAACGTCCACAGTGGCCACCCGCACCGGCGGCCAGGTCGCGATCCAGGCCGGTGGCGCGTCCGCCGAGCCCTACACGCTGTGCATCGACGACGTGTCGCTGACCGGCGGCATCGTCGCGCCGGGTGGTGGCTGGGACTACGGCTCGCCGGTGCGCACCAACCAGTACGCGTACCCGACGGCGGGCAGCAAGCGCGCCTCGATCGTCAGCAGCTCCACGACCCCGCTCGACTGGCAGCTCAAAGACGCTGCGGGCAAGGTCGTCCAGACGGGAAGGACGCAGGTCAAGGGCAAGGACGCGATGACGCGCGACGACGTGCACATCGCCGACTTCTCGTCCTACCGCAAGGCTGGAAGCGGTTACAGCATGACTGTCGGAACCGACAGCAGCTACCCGTTCGACATCACCGACAAGCCCTATGACCAGCTACGACGTGACTCGCTGGCGTACTTCTACCACAACCGCAGCGGCACCCCGATCGAGGCGAAGTACGTCGGTGACGCCTACGCGCGGCCGGCAGGTCACGTCGGCGCCGCTCCCAACCAGGGCGACATCTCCGTGCCGTGCCTGCCGGGGGAGTGCGACTACACCCTGGACGTGAGCGGCGGCTGGTACGACGCCGGTGACCACGGCAAGTACGTCGTGAACGGCGCGCTCGCCGCGTGGCAGCTGATGGACACCTACGAGCGTTCGCTCTACACGTTCGACATCGAGGGCATCCGCGACGGCCTGCTCAGCATCCCCGAGCAGGACAACCGGCGGCCCGACGTGCTCGACGAGGCGCGCTGGGAGGTGGAGTTCCTGCTCAAGATGCAGGTCCCGGCCGGGAAGCCGCTCGCGGGCATGGCCCACCACAAGATCCACGACCTGGCCTGGACCGGCCACCCGATGCTGCCGAGCAACGACCCGCAGCCGCGCTACCTGCACGCCCCGTCCACCGCCGCCACCCTGAACCTCGCCGCCGCCGGTGCCCAGTGCGCCCGCGTCTTCAAGATCTGGGACCGCGCCTTCTCCGACCGGTGCCTCGCCGCGGCCGAGACCGCGTGGAAGGCCGCGCTGGCCAACCCCGCGAAGTACGCGCCGGACGAGGACAGCGTCGGCGGCGGTGCCTACGACGACACGAACGTCACCGACGAGTTCTCCTGGGCGGGCGCGGAGCTCTACGCGACGACCGGCAAGCGCGAGTACCTGAACAAGGTCACCACGAAGCTGACCTCGGCAGGGTTCTCCTGGAAGGACACCGGCGGCCTGGCCGACCTCACGATCATGAGGCTGCCGCTGAAGTTCCCGCTCGACCGCGTGATCACGGCCCGCGCGCGGCTGATCAACGTCGCCGACGGCCACCTGCGTGACCTGAAGTCGCAGGGCTACCCCAATCCCTCCAAGCCGGCCGACGGCCAGTACGCCTGGGGTTCGACCAGCGCCACGCTCACCGCGTCGATGATCATGGCGATGGCCTACGACACCACGCTCAACCGCAAGTACAGCGACGGCGTGCTCGAGTCGATGGACTACCTGCTCGGCCGCAACGGCCTGAACCAGTCGTTCGTCAGCGGCTACGGCGAGCAGGCCAGCAAGAACCAGCACCACCGGCACTGGGCGCACTCGGTCAACGCCGCCTACCCGAACCCGCCCGCCGGATCGCTCGCGGGCGGCCCGAACTCGGGCCTGCAGGACCCGGTCGCGCAGCAGAACCTGCCCGGCTGCGCCCCGGCGAAGTGCTACATCGACGAGCTGGGGTCCTGGTCGACCAACGAGGTCGCGATCAACTGGAACTCCGCGCTCGCCTGGGTGGCGGCGTTCGCCGACACCCGCTGAGAACTCCCGCCGCCTCCCCGCCCGCACACCGTCGTGCGGGCGGGGACCCGCGGCGGGTGAGAGGAAAGGTCCCCGTCCGAGAGGAGATCCACAGTGCGGTGGATTGTCCGTTCCACGGTCGCCGTCTGCGCGGTCTTGCTGCTGTCACCCGCAACCCCTGCCACAGCAGCCAGTCCGATCAGCCTGACCAGCGGCTGGTACGTCAACCCGGGTTCGGCTCCGGCCACCTGGGTGCAGAACAACCCGAACGACTCGCGGCGCACCCAGATCCAGAACTCGATCAGCTCCAAGCCGATCGCGCGCTGGTTCGGCAACGACACGAACATCGCCTCGACCGTCGCCAACTACACCGGCGCCGCCGACGGCCAGGACAAACTCCCCGTCCTGGTCGCCTACAACATCCCCAACAGGGACGCGTGCGGCGGCCACTCCGGCGGCGGCGCGGGCAGCGCGGGCGCGTACCGGACCTGGATCGCGAGCTTCGCGGCCGGGATCGGCACCAAACCCGCGGTCGTGATCATCGAACCGGACGCGCTCGCCGCGTACGGCTGCCTGACCCAGGCGCAACGCGACGAGATGGCCGGGCTGCTCAAGTACGCCACCGAGCAGTTCAAAGCCAAGGCGCCCAACACCTACGCCTACCTCGACGCGGGCAACGCCGGCTGGGGCACCCCGTCGACGATCGCGTACCGGCTGAACGAGGCCGGCGTGGCCAACATCCGCGGGTTCGCCGTCAACGTGTCCAACTACTACACGACCAGCCAGTCGATCACTTATGCCAACCAGGTCAACAGCTTCCTGCCGGCGGCGAAGCCGTTCGTGGTCGACACCAGCCGCAACGCCAACGGGCGCAACTCCGACCCGAACGGCTGGTGCAACCCGGCAGGCGCCAAGCTCGGGGTGACCGCCCAGACGGGCGGCGGCGCCGAGATGTTGTTGTGGGTCAAGACACCTGGCGTGTCGGACGGTCCGTGCGGGATCGCGCCGTCCACCCCGGCCGGCACGTTCAACCCGGACCTGGCCGTCCGGCTGATCAACGGGACGTGATCCGCGCGTAGGTCGCGACGATCACACCCTTGGTGGTCGTGACACTGCTGGTCAGCTCGAACTCGGTCACCGGCGCGCTCCCGTCGAACAGGCGCGCGCCGGTGCCGAGCGTCAGCGGGTGGATCACCAGTGTGTACCGGTCGATCAACCCGGCCGCGTGCAACGACCGCACCAGCGCCGCGCTACCGATGATCGACAGGTCCTCGTCGAGCGCGGCCACGTCGTCAACCGACCGCAGCAGCACGGAGTTCTCCCACGCCGCCGCGTCCTCCAAGCTCGACGACACCACGTACTTGCGGGCGGCGTTCATGTGCGTGCTGAACGGGTTGCCGTCCGTCGCCCCCGCCCACACCCCGATGAAGTCCTCCCACGTGCGGCGCCCGAACAGCATCGCCCCGCTCTGCACCATGCCCTTGCCCATTTCGGCGGCCAGCACGTCGTCGCTGTACGCCCCACCCCAGCCGCCGTGGGTGAACCCGCCGCGGGTGTCCTCGTCCGGGCGGCCGAAACCCTGCACCACACCGTCGAGCGTCATGAACATCGTTGCCGAGATTGAACGCATCACCGCACCCCTTAGGAAGTCGAAGTCACCCTCTACACGAACGGCGAGACGCGGTTTCGACACCTAGAAAGAAAACTTTCCGACCCGCCACTGCCAGTGGTGACCGGCCTCGAGGTGGTCGAGGACCGCGCGCTGCAACGACGTGCGGCGGGGCAGCCGGTCGAGCGGTGTGGTCAGGGTCCGGAACACGAACCGCAGCACCTCGACGTCGGCGTCGATCCCTTCCAACTCCTCGTGGGGCTCCAGCTCGAACCTCCGCTGGAACCGGATGATGTTGGAGTCGGCGGGCAGGTGGTCGAGGAGTTGCGGGTCCAGCAGCCACGACCCGCAGGAGAACGCCGTGTAGTGCTCGTCCGGGAAGTGGAGCGGGAAGAACGCGCGGGCCGCGTCGAGCGAGATGTCGACCTCCTCAGGTGCCAACGGTCCTTCGTCCGGCACGTGCAACGAGATCGCGGTGGCACCGCGCTGGTGCTGCAACCGGCCGAGCTGGTAGACACCGCCGCGCACGTGCAGCGTCAGCCAGCTCTGCATGACCGGCCAGCCCTCACCACCCATGCGCCGATCGATCGCGAGGTTGCGGCCCAGGTCCGCGAGGGTCCTCCCCGAATCGGAGTCGGCGATGCCGCGTTCGCGGTGATAGCCGCGCACGACGCCGACCAGCGCAAGGTAGACGTACACGTAGAAGTACCGCCACGCCGGACCGCGTTCGCGGGGCAGCTCCGGGCCTGGCGGCAACCACTCGAAGCCGCCGAGGTCGGCGCGGACCAGCGCGATCGACCGGTCCAGCAACCAGTCCAGCTCCGGTGTCCACAGTGGAGAACCGGGCCAGCCCGCCAGGATCTCGGCGGCGTCATCCGCAGGCACCCCGAGCCGTTCGAGCAGCGCGGGTGCCTCGGCGAAGGCGGGCAGGGGAGCGGACGGCCGGTCGCCGGCGAGGTCGTGCACGCGGTCCAGTTCCTCGAAGGGAACACCGAGCAGGGTGGCGGTCTCCTTCAGCTCCACGGCACGACCTTACCGACGCGCGCTAGAAAGCGTCCTCCGTGAAGTCGCTCGGCAGATCGTCGTCGTAGTCACCGCGCGACGGCCTGGCCCGTTGCTGCCCGGCCGCCACGATCTCGTCGAGGTTCTGCCCCTCCTTGATCCCGGTGTACGCGCGCTTCAACGACGGCATGCTGGTCTGCATCGCCCGCTGCACGTCGGGGTCGCGCACGGCCCGGCCGGACGCGATGTCCTGCCAGGACAACGCACCCGAGTCGACCTTGCGCTGGAGGTCCTTCAACGCGTTGGGCGCGTCCTTCGACTTCGCGAACTTCTCGATCTCCGCGATGTCGGCGGGGGAGAGGTCAGCACCGCGGCTCTGCACCCGCGACGCCTCCAGCGCGACCTTCTCGAGTTGCGCGCCGCGTGCGTCGAGATCCTGTTGCCACGCCTGCAACTGCTGCCGGGCGCTGTCGTAGGGGAACGTCATTCCGCACCGCCCGAAGCGGGTTTGTCGGCCCAGCGTTCTTCTTTCGCGGTCTCGTTGAACTTGCTGCGCGCCTTGTAGCCGCTCTTGGCCACGCCCCACGCGCCGCTGCCCGCCGCGGACGCGCCGTCGCTGAACTTCTCCCTGCCGTCCTGCCACGCGTCGACCACGTCGAAGAAGTCGTTGACGTCGCGGACGTCCGGGATGCGCGCGAGGGCGGTGCCCATCAGCTTGATGCCGTTGATCATGCCTTTGACGCCCTCGATCAGCGTCTGCATCGACTGGATGAGCTTGCGCACCTGGTCGACGATGTTGACCACGTCGTAGACCATCCACACGGCCCGGCCCCAGCCGACGAGCGGGATCCACGCCGTCATCGCGGCCTTCATCAGCTTGTCGCAGATCTTGTCGAGCAACGTCAGCGCGAGCTTCGCGGCCGAACGGCACGAACTCGCCATGTTCTTGAAGCGGTCGCCGATGAACTTCGCGATCTGCGAGTCCCACTCGATCGCGGTGGTCCACGTGCGGCGCATGCGGTTCTCGAAGCTCTGCGCCGCGCCGCCGTCCCAGTGCGGCGAGAGCTCCTCGATGCCGTTGTTCACGTTGTGCCGCACGTTGTCGAGCGCCTTGGCGATGCGGTCCCACGCGGCGGCGTTCGCGTCGATCTTCTCGAAGTCGCCCGCCAGCGGCATGACCAGGTCGCGCACCAGGTCGTCGCCGGTCACCTGCTGGTAGATCCAGTTGACGCCCTGGATCTTCCACCCGGCGGCCTCGATCAGCTCCTTGACCGTCTGCCGTCCGGGCCGGTCCTCTGGCGCGGCGCGCAACGCGACGTTCGGGTCCTCGACGTCCTGGTACCCGTTGCAGACTCCGGCGCTCATCCGCCCAGCCCCAGGAACCGGCCCAGCCACGACGGGGCCTCCATCTGCCCGGTCGCCGAGTCGATCAGGCAGACACCGACCTCGTCCGCCTTCTCGTAGGCGTGGGCGGCCTTGACCAGCGACTCGGCGTCCTGGCCCATCTTCTCGTTCGCCGCCGTCAGCGTCTCGCCGTAGAGCTGCGCGACCCCGATCACGACGGGATCGAGCAGGGACAGCAGCCCGGTGAACCCGGACGTGTCCCCGCCCTTCTCGATCGCGTGCTCCCGGATCGTCAGGAAGTGCTCTGCCTGACGATCGAGCAGCCCGCTGTACCCACGGAGCTCATCCGGCTCGACGTGGAACTTCTCTCCCATAACCGGAGAAGTCGCCCACGCTCGCCCGGCGATACATAGGAATTCCTGATGGCTTGGCTCAGCCCTGCGCCCGCAGCATCGGCGCCATGTCGAACACGCTGATCACGTGGCTGATCTTGCCGTCGGTCACGGTCAGGTACTCGGTGCCGTGCACGTTCTGCACGAACGGCAGGTCGATGGAGTACACGGTCACCGCACGGGCGTCGCGCGCGAGCACGTCGAGCACCTCGCCCCTGGTGAGCCTGCCGACGAACGGCGCCAGGAACTGCCGGTAGCCCTCGATCCCTTCGATGCGCCCCGTGGGTGCTTCGCACACGACGTCGTCGGCCACGAAGCCCAACGCCGTCTCGGCGTCGCCGCTCGTCCAGGCCTGCACGTACTGCTCAGCGATCATCTGCGCGGTCATGACTCGGTGATCCCTCTCGTTCGATCCGATGTGGACCTGAGTCTTGCGCTACTTATATGACATCCCCTGTCATGTACGTCGAGGAGATTGGGGACCATGAAGTCGGACCGGTTGCTTTCGATCCTGCTGCTCCTGCAGACGCACGGGCAGTTGTCCGCCGCGGACCTGGCCGGACGGCTGGAGGTCTCGGCGCGCACGATCATGCGCGACTTCGAGGCGTTGTCCGCTGCGGGCGTGCCGGTCTACACCGTGCGCGGACCTCAGGGCGGGATCGCGCTGCTGCCCGGCTATCACACCGACGTCACCGGGCTCACCGCCGACGAGTCGCGCGCGTTGTTCGTGGTGCTGGCGGGCTCGGCCCACGCGGACCTCGGCCTCGGCCAGGCCCTGGGGTCGGCGCTGCGCAAGGTGATGGCCGCCCTGCCCGCCCCGCACCAGGGTGGCGCCGACCTGACCAGCAGGCGCATCCTGATCGACCCGGTCCGCTGGCGCGGCTCTCCTGGAGCCTCGGATCTGGAGGTCTACCAATGGGCCGTGTTCGCCGACTGGCGGCTGCGGTTGCGCTACCGGCACGGCCGCGACAACCGGGTCCGCACCTACACCGTCGACCCGTACGGCCTGGTCAACAAGGCGGGCGTCTGGTACCTGGTCGCCGACCACAAGGGCGAACCGAACCTCTACCGGCTGGACCGGGCGCAGTCGGCCGTCGTCGTCGCCGAGCCCGTCCGGCGCCGGGCCGGGGTGGAACTAGACGACGTCTGGGAGGCGTTGCGCCGCCGGATCGACGACCTCCCGTCACCGGTGGCCGTCACCGCGCTCGTCCGGGACGACCTCCTGGCGTTGTTCCTGCGGATGCACGAGGGAGATCTCGACGGTCCGCCCGTGCCGCGCGAGCCGGGCTGGAGCGAGGTGGGTGTGCGGTTCCGGTCGTTGCGCGCCGTCGAGACGCTGCTCGCGTTCGGCGCGGGCGTCGAGGTGCTCAGCCCCGACGCCGCGCGCGAAGCCCTGGCCGCACAGGCGAAAGCGATCGCCGGTCTCTACGGGATCAGCTCGGCACCTCGTCCAGGTACGCCTGCGCCTGAAGCGTGAACAGCTCGGCGTAACCGGCCTTGGCCGCCATCAGCTCCTCGTGCGTGCCGTACTCGGCGACCTTCCCGTGCTCCAGCAACAGGATGCGCTCCGCCTGCCGCACGGTCGAGAACCGGTGCGAGATGTACAGCGTCGTCCGGCCCTCCGACAGTTCCCGCAGCCGCGCGAACAGGTCGTGCTCGGCCTGCGCGTCGAGCGCCGAGGTCGGCTCGTCGAGCACCAGGATCGGTGCCTCCCGCTGGAACGCCCTGGCCAGCGCGATCTTCTGCCACTCGCCGCCGGACAGGCTCACGCCCTGGTCGAACCACCGGCCGAGCGGGCTGTCGTAGCCGCGGGGGAGTCGTTCGATCCGTTCGTCCGCACCCGCGCGGCGGGCCGAGTCCTCGATGTGGTCCCGGTCCTCCAGTCGCGTCAGGTCGCCGAGGCCGATGTTCTCCGCCGCGGTGCCCTGGTACGTCACGTAGTCCTGGAACATCGCGCTGATCTTCGTGCGCAATGCCACCGGGTCGTACTCGCGGATGTCGACGCCGTCGAGCAGAATTCGGCCGCCCGTCGGGTCGTAGAGGCGGCAGAGCAGCTTGAACAACGTCGACTTGCCCGCGCCGTTGCGGCCCACGACCGCCACCGTCTCGCCGGGACGGATCTCGAAGCTGACGTGGTCCAGGGCGGGTTCCTGCGCGCCGGGGTAGCTGAAGGTCACCCCGTCGAACCTGATGTGTCCCTCCACTGTGGACGGCATCGGGCGCGGCTCCGGTGGCGCGGTGATCTCCGGCTTCGTGTCCAGGAACCGGTACAGCGTGTCGAGGTAGAGGTTGTTCTCGTACATCCCGGAGAACGCCGTGAAGAGCCCGGACACCGACGCCTGCACGGATGCCGCCGCTGCTGTGTACAGCGCCAGGTCGCCCAAAGTGAGCCGGCCGCCGACCGCTTCGAGTGCGATGTACAGCGTGATCGCCGAACCCGCGGCGGTGCTGAGCAGTCCCCAGGACGTCGAGCTGATGTTGCGGTTGATGGTCAGCTTGCGCGACCGCTCGTAGGCCACCGTGCCGAGCCGGCGGAACCGGTCGACGAAGTACGGGCCGAGGCCGAAGAGCTTGGTCTCCTTGGCGTACGTGTCCGTCGTGACCAAAGAGGACAGGTAGTCCATCCGGCGCTTGATCGGCGACATCATGAACGTCAGCCAGAACGCGCGCGAGCCGTACTTCGACTGCGAGATGAACGCCGGAATCGGCGCCAGCAACGCCACCAGGGCCAGCAGCGGGCTGATCGCGACAAGCAGGGCGATCATGCTGCTGAACGTGATCAGCGTGCGCACCAAGCCCAGCGCGGAGTTCATCATCGCGAGCGGGCGCGTCGGTGCCTCCTGCGCGGCCTGACGCAGCATGTCGTACGATGTCGAGCCCTCGAAGTACGCGAGGTGCAGGTCGCTGGCGTGCCCCATCACCCGGTGCCGGATCGTCAGCGTCATGCGTTCCTGCAACAACGACTGCGCGATCGACGTCAGCGCGCTGCTCAACGCGGTGGCGGCGAGCACCGCGAACTGGAACAGGGCGACGTTCACGATGTCACGGGTGGTGCCGGTGCCCTGGATCGCCGCGACGACCGAGTCCAGCAACAGCTTCGCGATGTAGGCCGTCAGGGTCGGCAGCAGCCCCGCCAGCACCGTGATCAGCGCCAGCACGACCGTCAGGACCGGGCTGGCCTCCCAGGTCAGCCGCGCGACCTTCGGCAGGCCGCGGACCGTGCCCGCCACCGACGTCCGCACGCGCTTGAGTCGCGAGCGCAGGTCCTTCGGTTCGTCGTCCTGGGTCGGTTCCGGGATGTCGACCGGTCCGGTGAGTCCGCTGTCCGGCACCGTCGACGCGCGCCGGCGACGGTTGCGCCGCCCCAGCGCGAACTCCATGCCCGGGATCATTCAGCCTCCACAGCGCCACGCAGGAAGAAGTCGACCACCTGGCGCGTGGTGGGCGGCTCGACGTCCGGCGCCAGCCTGCGGCCGCCGAACAGGAGAGTCAGGAACAGGCCGGCGAGCTGCTCGGGTGGCAGCCTCAGCCGGTCCTTCTCGGGGTCGAACAGGTCGACCATCGCCGCGCGGATGGCGGCCATCGACTCGCGGCGGCCGCCCTTGCGGGGGCCCTTCGGATCGCGGTGGCGGACCCGGCCGGACGCGTGCAAGGCGCTCATCAGCGCACCCATGCGTTCGAGGTGCGCGCCGAGTGCCTCGGCGGCCTCGACGAGCCGGTCCTCCAGGGGCTGGTCGAGGCCGATCTCGGCGATCGCGTCGAGCACGTGGTCGGGCTTCAACGCCTCGGCCGTGCAGGCCTCGAGGAGCTCGTCCTTGTCCTTGAACGCGCGGAAGATCGTGCCCTCGCCGATGCCGGCCGCACGGGCGATCTGGCTGCTCGTGACGTTGGCGCCGTGCTCGATCAGGAGCGGCAGCACCGCGTGCACGATCATGGCGCGCCGCTCGTCGACGCTCATGCCCGGCGCTCGCCGCCGGGTTTCGGGTGCTGGTGTCATGCCTCCATTGTGCGGAGTGAGCGCTCACTCCGTCAAATGAGTTCGCCCGGTCCCTTCAGCAGCACCTTCGCGACCTGCGCCAGATCGGGACTTGCGCCACTGGCCCTCGCCACGTCCATGAGGGTGGCGACGGACCTGCCCCAGAACTCGGCGAACTCGTTGATCATGCACGCCGACCGGTCCTGCACCCCGGACACGGGGAACACGACCGAGATCAGCTCGCTGAACCGGGCGGAGACGGCGGGCGCCGCCGCGGGGTTGAGTGCGGCGGCCACCTGCGCCTCGAGGTAGGCGCGCACGGCTGCCCTGATGCGCTGGTCGTTCACCACGGAGAGGGCCACGGCCGGTCACCGTCCCCCGCCGAGCCGCCCGAGATCCTCCAGGTCGCGCAGCCGGCCCTGCCGGTCCCGGCCGCCGACCACCCGGTACTCGCGGAGCAACCGGGGGCCGTCGGGATGGCCGCGGAGCAGGCGCGCGTAGTCGTCCCAGCTCAGTTCTGCCCGGCGGCGGGCGTTGTCGATCTCGTCGACGGATGACCTGGCCATCGTTGCTCCTCGGATCGGCGGGAATTCCTCCTGGTGCGGACACGACTTCGACTCGGCCGGTACATCGGAGCGGAATGCGTTCGCGTTATGGGGTGGGGCTGCCGACCCGGTACCGCAGGTGGTCGACGGCGGGGGACGGGTGCGTCTCGATGCGTTCCAGCTGGATCGCGGAGCCGAGCGCGGCGAACAACGGCGTGCCGCCGCCGAGCAGCAACGGCACCACGTGCACGTAGATCTCGTCGACCAGGCCGAGCGGCAACGCCTGCTGCATGACCGTGGCCCCGTGCAGTCCGACCCACTTGTTCCCGGCGGCACTCTTGGCCTGTTCGATCGCGCTCGCGACGCCGTCGGTGACGAACGTGTAGCCCTCGTACGGCTCTGCGGGCGCGTTGTGGGTGACCACGAAGTTGGGGGTACCGGGCACCGGGCCGCCGGGACCCCACGCGTCCACGGTCTTGTCGAACGACGTCCGTCCCATCACGATCGCGCCGCAGTGGGCGATCGCGTCCTCCAGGTACCGGCGGTCGGCGTCGATCGGATCTTCGAACATCCAGTCGTGCAGGCTGTGCGCGCCGTCGCCGAACGCGTTGGTGCGGCTCGCGTTCGGGCCGGTGACGTAGCCGTCGAGCGAGATCGACATGTCGCAGATGACGAGTGCCATGGTGAGTGCCCCTTTCCGGTGCTCACCTCTGCGTCGATCGGGCGTCGGCCGTTTCGACACGGCGGCACTAGGCTGGCGATCATGACGAAGCACCGGTGGGCCGCCGAGGATCTTCCCGACCTGACCGGGCGCACCGTCGTCGTGACAGGGGCCGCCAGCGGGGTGGGCCGGGGCACGGCCACCGCCTTCGCCGCCGCAGGAGCCCGCACGGTGCTGGCGGTGCGCGACGTCGCCGCCGGTGAACGCGCGGCGGCCGCCATGTCCGGCACCACCGAGGTCCGCGAGCTCGACCTGGCGAACCTCGCCTCGGTGCGGGCGTTCGCCGAGGCCTGGCAAGGAGATCTCGACGTCCTGGTCAACAACGCCGGCGTGGCGATGACGCCGTTCGGCCGCACCGCGGACGGGTTCGAGCTCCAGTTCGGCACCAACCACCTCGGCCACTTCGCGCTGACCAACCTGCTGCTGCCGTCGATCACCAGCCGGGTCGTGACGGTGGCGTCGGGCGCGCACAAGGTGGGCGTGCTCGACCTGGACGACCTGGACCTCGCCCGCTACTCGCCGCCGAAGGCCTACGGCCGCTCGAAACTCGCGAACCTGCTGTTCACCCTCGAACTGGACCGCCGCCTGCGGGAGGCCGGGTCGCCGGTGCTCGCGGTGGCGTCGCACCCCGGCTACACGGCGAGCAACCTGGGCACCAAGGGCCGCAACCCGTACCTGGTCAAGATCGCGAACTTCGTGGGCCGCCACTTCGCGCAGACCGAGGCGCAGGGCGCCTGGCCGTCGTTGTACGCGGCGACTCAGGACGTGCCGGGCGCGGGCTACGTCGGGCCGGACGGGCGGTTCGAGCTGCACGGCCATCCCACGCTGGTGGGGCGGTCGGCGACGGCCAGCGATCCGGTGCTGGCGGGGCGGTTGTGGGAGACGTCGGAACGCCTCACCGGGGTGACGTTCCCGTTGTCCGCGAAGCCCTGAGCAACGGAGCGCAGTTCAGCTCACTTCACAGCCAGCCGCGCTGCTCCGCCAGCGATCCCGCCTGAAACCTCGACGACGCCCCGAGTTCGTTCATCAGTCGCTGCAACCGCCGGTACGTGGTCCGGGTGCTCCAGCCGTTCGCCCGCGCGATCGCCGTGTCCGTCAGCCCCGCCTTCATCATCGTGAGCAACGCCCTGGTCTCCTCGTCCGGGTGCGCGCCGTCGCCGGGGTCCGGTGTGGACACGTCGAGCGGTGCGGCCTGCGCCCACTCGCCCTCGAACAACGCCTCGAGCGCGGTGAGCAGCGGGGAGCGGCGGACGAGGTAGGCGACCTGCAGGCCGCTTCTGCTGAGGTCGAACGGGATCAGGGCGTCCTGGTCGTCCCGGATGATCAGCTTGATCGGCAGGCTGCGGCGGGTGCGGGCCTGCTCGCCGCCGTGCACGGCCGGGAGGATGTCGGTTTCCAGCTTCCGGGGCCAGTTCACCGCGTCGAGGCTGTAGATCACGCGATGGGTGACGCCGTCGTTCTGGTGCCGGGTGATCTGCTCCTGGGTGAACCGGGCGGCGCCCTCGCCGCCGGGGCTCTCGTAGTACGGCGGGGTGTCGAACACGCGGACCTGGTGGCGTGCCTCGGATTCCAGGTGGGCGACGGCCGCGGCGATGGTCTCGCGGTCGGTCAGCTGTTCGATCACGAGTTCGGGGCTGGTGCGGTGGGCGCTGCGGTGCACTTCGGACAGCGAGTGGACCTTCGCGCGGGCGGCGCTCAGTTCGCGTTCGCGCAGCTGCACGAGCTGGTTGATCGCGATGTCCGGGGGTGCCGCGACGAACCGGGACGGGCGGCCGCTGCAACTCACGAGGTGCTTCGCGGCGAGTGCGGTGAGGGTGCGCTGCACCGCGGCCTGTGGGGTCGAGAGGTGGTCGGCTAGTGCGGCGGCGGTCGCACCGGGTTGTGCCACAAGGGTTTCGTAGACCTGTTCCTCGTCGGCGGACAGACCCAGTACGGCGAGTTCCATCCGACAGTCGTACAGGAATTGTCGAGGTTGTGCCAGGTGGCAGTGAATGGCCAACCAACTTCTTGTGGCAGGTAGTTGCCGACTGGCACTGTTCGGCCACCCAGGCTTCGCACCACCGCCACCCCCTGTACAGAGAGGACTCCGTCGGTGAGAACCTCCCGCAAGCGCCGGGCCGTCGTCACGGCCGGGTGTCTCGCGTCCCTGCTGATCCCGCTCACGCCGGCCCACGCCGCGGCGCCGGTGGGTCAGCCGGTCGCGGGCACCGCCCTGACCGCCGGCACCGTCACGTTGATCACCGGAGACGTGGTCACCGTGAACACCTCCGGCCGCACCATCTCCGTCGCACGGCCCGACGGCGGTCCCGCCGACGCACGGGTCGTCGAGTCCGGCGGTGACGTCTACGTCTACCCGAACTCGGCGTTGGCCTACCTCGCCGGCGGCAAGCTCGACCGGCGCCTGTTCAACGTCACCGACCTGATCGCCGACGGCTACGACGACGCCCACCGCGACGACCTCCCGCTGATCGTCTCCTACGGCGAGCAGCAGGGTCTCCGGGCGAACGCGGCCCCCGCCGGTGCCGAACTGGTCCGCCCGCTCGCGAGCGTCGGCGGTGCCGCCATCACCGCGGATCACGCACGGGCGAGTGACTTCTGGACCTCGCTGACCGGCAAGCAGACAACGTTGTCATCGCTCGTTCCGGACAACTCGGCGTTCACGAACGGCATCGAGCGGATCTGGCTCGACGGCAAGGTCTACCCGGATCTGGCCGAGTCGGTCGCGCAGATCGGCGCGCCCGCGGTCTGGGCGGGCGGGAACACCGGCGAGGGCGTCGACGTCGCCGTTCTCGACACCGGTGTCGACGCGACCCACCCCGACCTGGTGGGCCGGATCGCCGAGACCCGCAGCTTCATCGCCGGTGAGGACACCACCGACGTCCACGGCCACGGCACGCACGTCGCCTCCACCATCGCGGGCACGGGTGCCGCGTCCGGTGGCACCGAGAAGGGTGTTGCTCCCGGCGCCCGGCTGCACATCGGCAAGGTGCTGTCGAACGCGGGCTCCGGCAGCGACTCCGAGGTCCTCGCCGGCATGGAGTGGGCGGCGACCGAGGCCCGCGCCAAGGTCATCAACATGAGCCTGGGCAACCAGATGCCGTCCGACGGCACCGATCCGCTGTCGCAGGCGGTGAACCGGCTCAGCGCGCAGACCGGCGCGTTGTTCGTGATCGCGGCGGGCAACGAGGGCGGTTCGGGCAGCGTCAGCGCGCCCGGTGCCGCCGACGCGGCGCTGACCGTCGGCGCGGTGGACGCGGGCGACCAACTCGCCGGTTTCTCCAACCAGGGACCGAGGGCCGGGGACGGCGCGCTCAAGCCGGAGGTCACCGCTCCCGGTGTCGACATCTCGGCCGCGCGGTCCCAGCACTCCGGTGGCGAGGGCTACTACGCGACCCACAGCGGCACGTCGATGGCCACGCCGCACGTGGTCGGCGCCGCCGCGTTGCTCGCGGCGCAGCACCCGGACCTCACCGGCGCGCAGCTCAAGGACCTGCTGACCAGCACCACCAAGCGCACTCCCGACTACACCGCGTTCCAGGCGGGCAGCGGACGCGTGGACGTGGCGGCCGCCGCGAAGACCGGGATCTTCGCCTCGGCCACCGCCTACGCCGGGCAGAACGAACCGGCCGCCGTGCAGCGCCCGGTGACCTACACCAACCTCGGCGCGGCACCGGTGAACCTCGACCTGTCACTGGACGCACCCGGTGTGCCGCAAGGGGTCTTCCGGCTCTCGGACCAGCGCGTCACCGTGCCCGCACACGGCACGGCGAAGGTCACCGTGACGCTGGACCCGAAGGTCGAAGGCTCCGGTTCCGACGGTTTCAGCGGCCAGGTCCTCGCCAAGGCACCCGGTGGCGCGCTCGCCGCGCACACCGCCGTCTCGCTCGGCGGGCTCACCCACAAGATCACGCTCAACGTCAAGGACGCCACCGGTGCGCCCGCCAACGCGTTCGTGATGATGCTGAGGGCGGGCGACCCGAACCCGATCCCCGTCTGGGTCGAGCGCACCACGACCTTCTACCTGCCGCGCGACCACTACTCGGCGCTCGCGTTCATGGCCGTCCGCGGCGCGCACGGTCCGAACTCGCAGGGGCTCGCGCTCGTCGGTGACCCCGACTTCACGCTGGACAAGGACACCACGATCACGTTGGACGGCACCAAGGTCCGGCTGGTCGACAAGACCACCCCGCAGGCCTCGGCCTCCAGCTACCTGCGGCTCGAGTACTCCCGGATGCTGCACGCGGACGGCCGCATGCACGACTTCGGCCTCGCCAGCACCAGCGTCGACAGCCTCTGGGTCCAGGCGCAGGAGAAGGTGACGCACGGCGAGTTCGCCCTCGGCGCGCGGTGGCGCAAGGAACAGCCCGCGCTGGCGTTGTCCGTGCGCGGCGACGACTACACCGACGTCCTGCGGCAGTCCGGCGTCACCCCGCTGGCCGACGGCACCCGGAACCTCGACCTCGTCTTCGCCGGTGACGGGACGAACTACAAGAACGTCAACGCGCGAGGCAAGGCCGTCGTGGTGCGCCGCACCGACGCCCTCGCCCCGGCCGCACTGGCCAAGGCCGCGGCCGACGCCGGTGCCAAGCTGCTGATCGTCGCCAACGACAGGCAGGGCCGGGAACGCCTGTACTTCGGCGCGAGCACGATCGACGTCGCGCTGCTGAGCCGGGACGAGGGCGAGAAGCTCATCGGCCAGGCCCAGCGCAGGGGAGCGGAACTGCGCGCCGAGTCGCACCCGGTGCCGTCGTACCTCTACGACATCGCGCACACCTGGCACAACGACCTGCCGAAGAACATGGTCGTGCCCACGTCGAAGAAGAACCTCGCGCGCATCGACGAGAACTTCGCCGCCACCTCACCGGGCGGCCGCGGTGAGGAGTGGAGGTACGACTTCCCGGCGTACACGGAGTGGGGCATCGGCAACTACGTCCCGGTCGCCCTCGGCACCCGCCGCACGGACTGGGTCAGCACCGACGGCGACAACAGGTGGGGCCACGAGGTCACCGACGGCGTGCTCAACGAGTGGGGCGTGCGGCGCAAGTACGTGCCGGCCAGCACCACGAAGGACGAGTGGTTCAAGCCCGTCCAGCGCCCGTACCTCAACAACAACTACCTCGGCCCGGCCCGCACGGACAACCAGCTGCGCATCGACGTCCCGGGTTACGGCAACGCCGACCACACCGGCTCGATGCAGGACTGGTCGCGCGCGTCCCAGACGACCACGCTCTACCAGGGCGACACCCGGCTCGCCGGTTCGTCGAGCGGCCTGATCATGTACGCCGATCTCGCCAAAGCCGAGTCCCAGCGGTACCGCCTGGTCGTGGAGAACAAGCGCGACGCGACGGTCAGCCCGCACTCGACCGCGACCACGACGACGTGGACGTTCAACTCCGCCAAGCCGAAGGTGGCCGGGACGCGGGAACTGCTGCCGCTGCTCCAGATCCGCTACGGCCTCCAGACGGACGGCGACGGCACCGTGTCGCGCGACGCGAAGTTCGGCATCACCGTCGAGCAACGCGCCGCCGTGTCGGTCGGCCTGACCGACATCCAAGTCGGAGGCGGCGGCAGGGTCGGCAAGCCGCGGGTCGAGGTGTCCTACGACGACGGCGCCTCGTGGTCCCGGCTGTCGGAGCACGGCGGCCAGTACCGGTTCGACGCACCCAGGAAGGCGCACTTCGCCTCCCTCCGGGTGAGCGGTGACGACTCCGCGGGCAACACCGTCAGCCAGACGGTGCTCCGCGCGGTCGGCCTCCGCTGATCCCCGGTGGCGGCCCGTGCGCAGGGCCGGGCCGCCACCGGTGGTGTTTCTTCAGCTGTCGCGCAGGACCCGGTGAGCGAGCGCAGGCGAAAGCCTCAGCAACGCGGGCAACAACCGGGTCCTGCCGACGTAAATCTCGTTGGCACCGCTGACGATCCCGTCGACAACCGCCGCCGCGGCACGGTCCGGGCTGATCTTGTCGCGGCCGCGGCCTCGCGTCATCTCGGTGTCCACCAACGGCATCACGGCGTCTATCACGTTGATGTGCGGTGCGGTGTCCTGGCACTGGTAGCGCAACGCCCGGCTGAACGTGCGCACGGCGGCTTTGGTGGCGCAGTACACCGGCGCTGATTTCTTGGGAGCCAGCGCAAGTCCGCTGGTGATGTTCACGATCGCGGCCGTGTGGTGGCGGCGGACATACGGCAGCAGTCCGGTCGACAACGCGACGACGGCGTCGAAGTTGATCGCGATCTCCTGGCGGAGCTTGGGTCGCAGGGTGTCGGGGTCGTCGCAGAGGAAGTCGGTCAGCGTCTGCACGCCCGCGTTGTTGATCACGATGGACAGATCGGGGTGCTTGTCCGCCACCGCTGTGACGAAGGCGTCGACGGCGTTGGGGTCGGCGAGGTCCAGCGGCCAGGGGTGGACCTCGCCGTGCTCCGTTGCCAGGTCCTCCAGCAGTTTCCGGTCGCGTCCTACGGCCACGACCTGCGCGCCGTGCGTGATCAGGTGCCGGGTGAGGTGGCGGCCGATGCCGCGGGTCGCGCCCGTGACGAGGGCGGTGGTGCCGTGGAGGTTCATGCGGTGGCCTCGTTCTCTGGCAGCCGGGTGAACGCTGAGCGGTACGCGGCCGGGGTCATGGCGGTGCGCCTCTTGAACTCGCGGGTGAGGTGCGGCTGGTCGGTGTAGCCGCAGGCGAAGCCCACGACGCCGAGCGGGTGCGCGGTGTTCATCAGCAGGTCCGCGGCGGCGTCGGCCCTCGCGGTGGCGAGCACCGCTTGGAACCCGCCGCCGGGCTGTAGCTGCCGTTGGAGAGTGCGGGGTGACAGGCCCAGCCGGGTGGCAAGAGTCTGGACCGTCCAGCGGGCGGGGAGGTCGGCGGACAGGACTTCCCTTGCGTGCGTGGCCAGGTCGCCGGGTGGTGGGGCCGGCTCCGGCCGGGGGACCGATGACCAGGTGAAGCCCCATCGTGCGGTGCCGTGCCCACTCGACGGCTCGGCGAACTCACCGTTGCCGAACACCTTCTGCCCGTGCGGTTCGAGGGTGGCGGTGACGTCGCGTGCACCGATCATCGTCAGCAGCGCCACCAGCACGCCGAGAACGACTGCGTCTTCGGAGGGGGCTGGAGGGGTTCGGCCGACGTGTTCGGCTACCAGGTGGGTTGGGGACGATTCGCGCACCACGACTCGGTGGTGGGAGTGGACGAAGCGTTCGAGGCGGGTCCAGCGTTCGAACAGATCGCTGGGGGTGGTCGCGGCTGTCAGGGCGGAGAGGGCCGGGTCGGGCGGCAGGGTCGGGAGGATCTGGCCCGCCCGCAGGAGGGGGAGCAGGCCGTGTGTCCGCGCCACGTCCGCCAGCAGCGCGCGTTTGACCTCGAGAGGCACCAACGCGGTCGTAGGGATCTGCGGGACCTCTATGCCCTCAGCGGCGAGCGACTGCCGCACCGCCGCCACCAAGGCCCCACTCGCGAACTCGTCCACCCGCGCCACCCCCTTCCGAACCGGTCGGGGACAACGCTAAGCCCGTCGCTACCGCCTGTCTTGAACGATCGCGCCAAGGAACCCGTCGATCTCGGCCGCAGTCGGGCTGGTGGCGGGACCAGCCTGGGTGACGGCGAGAGCAGCAGCCGCGTTGGCCCGGCGAGCGGCCTCCAGAGGCGTCAACCCGGCGGCAAGCCCGGCCGCCAGCACCCCGGCATGAGCGTCACCCGCGCCGTTGGTGTCGACGGCGTGCACCGGGAAACCGGCCACCAGCAACGGTTCCGGGCCCGTCGACCCGGCCAGCCAGCAGCCCGCCGCGCCGTCCCGCACCACGACGAGCCCGCCGGGGCGGATGCGCTCGGCCAACGCCGTGGCAGCGGACGCGAGGTCGGTGAGTCCGGTCGCGATGGTGGCTTCGCGGGCGTTGGCGCTCAGCACGTCGGTGCGGCGCAGCACCGGGCCGAGCACGGCGGGGTCGAGATCGCCGACGAGCGGGGACGGGTCGGTGATCACCCGTGTGCCGCCGGGCAGGCCGGGCAGCCAGCCGGTGAGTGCCGCCGCGTTGACCGGGTGGGCCAGGCTGTAGCCGGACACGTGCACCAGGTCGTGTTCGGTGACGTCCACGCGGTCGAGGTCGGCGCGGGTGAGGTGACCTTCCGCGCCCACCGTCGTGACGAACGTCCGCTCGGCAGAAGGATCCACCAGGACGACGCAGTAGCCGCTGTCCGCGTCTTCGAGTCCTGTTTGGACGATTGTCGCGCCGCTCTCCTCCAGCGCGGCCCGGACGATGTCGCCCATCGGTCCGGTGCCGTACTGGCCCGCGAACACGACGGGCAGGCCGGCGCGCTGAGCGGCGACGAGGGTGTTGAGGCCGCCGCCGGCGGTCATCCGGGAGTCCGCGGCGATGATGTCGCCGCCCGGTTCCGGCAGGTGGGCGACGGTCATGACGATGTCGACGATCACGTTGCCGGTCGAGATCAGCCTCGGCTCAGTCACGGGCACCGCTCAGAGCGAAGTAGCCCGCCGCCGCCACCACGAACGTGACGATCCAGCCGATGGAGCTGAGTCCGTTGGCCAGCAACAGATATCCCGCGACGATGGCGACGGCCCAGGCCGCGGTCGCACGCCATTCGACGCCGCCCCGGTACCAGTAGGCGCTCTTGCGGGTCATGTCGAGCAGTGCGGCCGGGTCGTAGTGGCGGCGCTTGATCATGTCGACGAGGAACACGCCGAGCCAGGCCGTGATCGGGATGGCCAGCAGCGAGATGAAACCGATGAACGGGCCGTAGAAGTTGTCGGCCAGCAGCATGAAGTAGATCGCGCCGAGGAACGTGACGGTCACGTCCAGCGCCACCGCGTACACCCGCGGCACCCGGACGCCGAGGGTGAGCGTGGTGAGTCCGGCCGAGTAGACCGACAGGTGGTTCGACAGCAGCAGGCCGCCGAACGCGGCGATCAGGTAGGGCACGGCCATCCAGGACGGCAGCAGCTCGCGGATCGCGGCGACCGGGTCGGACGCGGACGCCAGCGAGTCGTCACCCGCCGTGAGCAGGGCGCCGAGGCCGATCAGCAGCACCAGCGGGATGCCGGCACCGGCCGCGCTCGCGCTGATCAGCCTGCCCGCGCGCACGCTCGTCTTCTGGTAACGGGCCATGTCGGCGCCCGCGTTGGCCCAGCCGATGCCCGTGCCGCCCGCGATCACGCCGATCCCGGCCAGCACCGCGGTGATCGGGCCCGCCGGCATCGCGGCGACGGCGCTCCAGTCCACTGTGGCCACCAGCACCACACCCACGACCACGTTGAGGGCGCCGAAGATCCACGTCGCCCACTTCTGGATCACCAGGATCGCGGCGTGGCCGAGGCCGGAGACGAGCAGCGTGCAGAGTTCGAAGATCGCGATCGCGACGATCGTCAGCACCGGCACGGACTTGGCGTCGGTGGCCGTGCCGAACGCGATCGTGAACAACGACAGCAGCACGAACGCCCCGGTCGTGGTGTTCACCGTCTCCCAGCCGAGGCGTGACGCCAGCGCCACCAGCGTCGGGCCCGCGTTGCCGCGCGTGCCGAAAACGGCGCGGGACAACGTCATGCTCGGCGCGCCACCCCGCCGTCCGGCGACGGACACCACACCGACCACCGCGAACGACCCCGCCGCGCCGACCGCCGCGACGATCAGCGCCTGCCAGATGTTGAGGAACTGGAACGCGACCAGCGTGGCGCCCAGCGGCAGACCGAGGATGGAGATGTTGGCGGCGAACCACACCCAGAACAGCTGCAGGGGGTTGCCGTTGCGCTCGGCGTTCGGCACGGGTTCGATGCCGCGCTGCTCGACGGCGCTCAGCGCGCCGCGGGTGGTGGTGGACATGGCTGTCTCCAGACGACGGTGGTGGAAACGCTTCAGGGTCGGCTCTGCGGCCTTTCGCGGAGAGCGAGCAGATTGCTCACCAGTGGGTCGAGCGCGAGGTCGTTGGCGCTCTCGACGGTCGCCACGGCAGCGGCGGGCCAGACCTCGATCCCGTGCACCGCCCCGAGCACGGCGCCCGCCATGGCGGCGATGGTGTCGGTGTCCCCGCCGAGGCTCGCGGCCTGGCAGAGCGCGGCCCACGGGTCCTCGGCCAACGCCGCGAGCGCCACAGCGGCGACCACGGACTCCTGCGCGGCCACGGACGTGCCGACGACCTCGATCAACGCCTCTTCCCGCGCCTTCTCGGGAAGTGACGTCAGGTAGGGGAGTGCCCAGCGCAGCCGTGCCGCGATCGTGCCGCCCGCCACCCAGTGCCCGCGCCGACCACCTTCGTCGGCTGCGGCAACGGCGACCTCGACGGCCTCAGCGAGACTCGCCCCGCCCACACCCGCGCTCACCGCGGCCCCGACGGCGGCAGCGGCCCCGATGCCCAGCCCCGTGTTGTGCGTGGGAGCACTGGTGTGCGCGACGACGTCCACAAAGGACCTCAAGTCCGAGGCGTCCACCGCGATCCCGACCGGCGTGATGCGCATGGCCGCCCCGTTGGTGGCCCCGTTCCGACCGGCCTCGTCCGCGGGAACCCCGTCCTCGAGCCGCGCCAGCGCCGCCTTCGTGGACGGCCCGAGCAGGTCGAGCGACCCGCGCTCGCGCATCCGGTCCTCCCACGCGAGCAACCGTCGCGCCAACTCGGCCGGGTCGACCACGCCGTCGCTCTCGACCAGCAACTCGGCGAGCAGCACGGCCTGTTCGGTGTCGTCGGTGATCGACCCGGCCGCCATGCCGTGCGCGATCCGCTGCCGCGGCCCGGCGGCGACCAGCCCGGTGATGCCCCCGTAGTCGGCGAGGATCTCGGCGCGCGACATCGACTGCGTGGGCATCCCCAGCGCGTCGCCGAGCGCCAGTCCCCAGAACGCCCCGAGCGCGTTGCTCTTCACCTCAGCCCCCAAAGCTCACGTGCAGCCGGAACCGCGTCGGATCCAGCCAGCTCACGACCTTCTCGACGAAGTTCCCGTCGGCGTCCCGCGCGATCCGCGTGGTGTGCAGGAACATCTCGCCCGGCTCCCGTCCGAGCAGCCGCGCGTCGGCGTCGTTGAGAGCAGCCACCGCGATCCACTGGTCGCCGCGCGCCGGCACCAGCCCGGAAGCCGTCATGGTCTCCGACAAGGAGTCGTCGGTGAGCCCCAGTTCGGGAACCTGTTTGATTGCACCGATTGCGGGCACCCGGCTGCGTTCCAGCGACACGGCGGTCCCGTCACCCACGAGCCGCCGGATCCGGTCAAGTGCCAGGAACTCCATCGCCCCCGCCCCGACCGTGGCGGCCAGATCGGGATCGACCACCCGTTCCGCGCGCACGATCTCGGCCTTGGTGTGGACACCGGTCATCGCGAGCGCGAGACCCCAGCTCGGCGACTCGTCGAGCGACCGGCCGTCGAACGTGACGAACGAACCGACACCCGTCTGGGTTTCGATCAGGTTGTCGCGGGCCAGTCCTTCGAGCGCGCCCCGGATGGTGCTGCGGCTGACGGAGAACCGGCGGGCCAGCTCGTTCTCGCCCGGCAGCAGGGACCCGGTCGGGTGCTCGCCGGAGTGGATCGCCTCGCGCAGGCGTTCGGCGACCTCCTGGCGTTTGAGCGACGACCGGCCGCGCGCTTGCTTGTCCATACCTGAACCATACCTGTCCGGTACCTGTATGGCTAGGTCTTGGGGCGCCACCCGGACGCGCCGACCGTTTTTACGCGATCTTGACGCCTTACCCCTCCTTTCCTCACAAAGGCCGGACTTCACGCGAAGTTGACTCGCTCCCAAATGACTGCACAGCACCTCGGGGGCACCGGCATGACCGAAACGTCGCAGTACGCGATACCTGAACGCGTGGACAGCCCGGTGCGCCCGGCCGTCCCCGCGACGGGGCTGGGACGGTGGTTGCTGAAGCACCGCGTGCAGCCGGTGGTGGGGCCGGAGAGCGGCGAGACCCACGCCGTGCCGCAGTCGTGGTGGAAGGTGATGTGCCTGACGGGCGTGGACTACTTCTCCACGCTGTCCTACCTGCCGGCCATCGCGGCGCTCGCGGCCGGGGCCGTGTCGCCGCTCGCCACGTTGCTGATCGTGGCTCTGACGTTGCTCGGCATGCTGCCGATGTACCGGCGGGTGGCGAAGGAGAGTCCGCACGGGCAGGGCTCGGTGGCGATGCTCGAGAACCTGCTGCCGTTCTGGCGCGGCAAGCTGTTCGTTCTCGTCCTCCTGGGGTTCGTGGCCACGTCGTGGATCATCACGATCACTCTGTCCTCTGCGGACGCGACGGTGCACCTGCTGGAGAACCCGTTAGCACCAGGGTTTCTGCACGGGCACGAGGTCGCGGTGACGGTCGTGCTGCTGCTCGTGCTGGGCGGGGTGTTCCTGCTCGGGTTCAGCGAGGCCGTCGGTGTGGCGATTCCGCTGGTCGCGGTGTTCCTGCTGCTCAACGCCGTGGTGGTGGTCGCGGGCGTCGTGCAGGTGCTGGCCGAACCGGTCGTGCTCGACCGGTGGGTGGACGCCCTGACGGCCAGTGGCGGGTTCAGCGGCGCGGTCGGGCCGGCGGTGCTCGCGTTTCCGTTGCTGGTGCTGGGGTTGTCGGGCTTCGAGACCGGCGTGAGCATGATGCCGCTGGTGGCGTCGAAGGGGAAGACGGCGGAGGAGCGGCTCGCGGACCGGGTGCGCAACACTCGCAAGTTGCTGACGACGGCCGCGCTGATCATGTCGGTCTACCTGATCGCCACGAGCTTCGTCACGACGGTGCTGATCCCGGCCGAGGAGTTCCGGCCCGGCGGGGAGGCCAACGGCCGCGCGCTCGCCTACCTCGCCCACGAACTGCTGGGGGAGGGCGTCGGCACCGCCTACGACATCAGCAGCATCCTGATCCTGTGGTTCGCGGGCGCGTCCGCGATGGCGGGCCTGATCAACATCGTGCCGCGCTACCTGCCGTCGTACGGCATGGCGCCGGACTGGTCGCGCGCGGTGCGGCCCGTGGTGATCGTCTACACGGTGATCTGCGTGCTGGTCACGGTCGTCTTCAACGCCGACGTCAACGCCCAGGCAGGCGCGTACGCGACCGGCATCCTCGCGATGATGGTGTCCGCGTCGGTCGCCGTGGCCATCTCGGCCGTGCGCCGGAGGCAGCGCAAGGCGGCGGCCGCGTTCACCGTCCTGACGCTCATCCTGGTGTACGCGCTGGTCGAGAACGTCATCGAGAAGCCCGACGGCCTCACGATCTCGTTGTTCTTCATCCTCGGCATCATCGCGATCTCGCTGGTCTCCCGCGTCACCCGCACCACCGAGCTGCGGGTGGAGCACATCGAGTTCGACGAGACCGCGCGCCGGTTCGTCGCCGACACGCTCGCCCACGACGGCGCCGTCACCCTCATCGCGAACCGCAGGCAGGCGGGGGACGCCGCCGAGTACGCCGAGAAGGAGGCCGAGCAACGGGGGATGAACCCGGTGCCCGGCACGGCGGACGTGGTGTTCCTGGAGATCGACGTGGTCGACCCGTCGGACTTCAGCGAGGTGCTCCAGGTGCGCGGTGTCGAGGTGGACGGGCACCGGATCCTGCGGGCGGACAGCCCGGCCGCGCCCAACGCGATCGCCGCGATCCTGCTGGCCCTGCGCGACTGCACCGGCGTGCGGCCGCACTGCCACTTCGCCTGGAGCGAGGGCAACCCGCTGGGGCACCTGTTCCGGTACCTGCTGCTCGGCCGCGGCGACACCGCGCCGGTGGTGCGGGAGATCATCCGGGCGAGCGAGCCCGACCCCGACCGCAGGCCCGGCATCCACGTCGGAGGCTGACCGGCGCGGCCTGGCGCGGGCGTGAGAACCGCGCAAGGCCGCCCCCGCATCGAGTGACGACAGCCGACCCGATCGACGCTCGCTCGGTCGTCCAGGTCACATCGCGTAACCCTCTCCGGGCCCGTTCGGGTGAGACGCAGGTCGCTCCGCGTCAAGAACCCGTCAAGGAAGGCACCGCCGGTGTCAAGGTGTTGTCAGGCGGCGCTGACCTGCGGGTTTTCCTGATGCACGCTTCCCGGCGTCAGGAAAACCTCGTTGAAGTCGGAAGGGAGCGCGCCATGGCCGACCTGGCCTACGCGTTGCTGCTGATCGTGAGTTTCCTCGTGCTGGGACTCACCGTGCGCGGACTGGAGAAGCTGTGAGCGGCACCGGTCTGATCGCGAACGTCGTCGCGGGCGTGCTCGCCCTCGCGTTGATCGTCTACCTGTTCGTCGCACTAGTCCGGCCGGAGAAGTTCTGATGTCACCCCTCGTGGCCGGCCTCGTGCAGGTCGGCATCCTCGTCGCGGCGCTGGCGGTCGCGTACCGCCCGCTCGGCGACTACATGGCCCGCGTCTTCCGCGTCCGGGACACCGAACAGCAGAAGCACTCGAAGGTCGAGCTGGCGATCTACCGCTTCGCCCGCATCGACCCCGAAGCCGAGCAGAAGTGGAGCACCTACGCGTACGGCGTGCTGGGCTTCTCGTTCGTCGGCATCGTGTTCCTCTACGTCATCCAGCGGATCCAGGCGGTCTTGCCGTTCGACTTCGACCGCGGGAACGTGCCGGAGGGCATGGCGTTCAACACGGCGATCAGCTTCGTCACCAACACGAACTGGCAGTCGTACGTGCCGGAAGCCGTCATGGGCCACACGGTCCAGATGATCGGCCTGACCGTGCAGAACTTCGTGTCGGCCGCCGTCGGGCTGGCCGTCGCGGTCGCGTTGATCCGCGGGTTCGTGCGGCACCAGACGGACCGGCTCGGCAACTTCTGGGTCGACCTCACCCGCGGCACGCTGCGGATCCTGCTGCCGATGGCGTTCGTCTTCGCGATCGTGCTGATCGCGCTGGGCGTCACGATGTCACTCAAGTCCGGTGTGGACGTTGATGGCCAGACCGTCGCGAACGCCCCCGTGGCCTCGCAGGAGGCCATCAAGGAGCTCGGCACCAACGGCGGCGGCGTCCTCAACGCCAACTCCGCGCACCCGTTCGAGAACCCGAACGAGTGGAGCAACCTCGTCGAGATCTTCCTGCTGCTGGTCATCCCGGTCGCGCTCACCCGCACGTTCGGGCGCATGGTCGGGCAGACCAGGCAGGGCTACGTGCTGCTGGGCGTCATGGGCACCATCTGGTCCGCGATGCTCGCGGTCATCTGGGCCGCCGAGGCGAACGGCGTCAGGCCGTTGGAGGGCAAGGAACTCCGCTTCGACGTCGCGGCCAGCGCGCTCTTCGCGAACTCGACGACCGGCACGTCGACCGGCGCGGTCAATTCGTGGCACGACAGCTACACCGGCCTCGGCGGTGGCGGCACGTTGCTGAACATGCTGTTCGGCGAGATGACGCCCGGCGGTGTCGGCACGGGGCTCTACAGCATCCTGGTGATGGCGATCATCGCGATGTTCCTGGCGGGCCTCATGGTCGGCCGCACGCCCGAGTACCTCGGCAAGAAGCTCGGCCGCCGCGAGGTCACCGCCGCCGCGGTGTCGATCCTCGCGATGCCGACCGTGCTGCTGATCGGCGCCGGCATCGCCGCGATCCTGCCGAGCACCCAAGGGGTGCTGAACAACCCGGGCGAGCACGGGCTGTCGGAGATCCTCTACGCCTACGCGTCGGCCTCCAACAACAACGGCAGCGCGTTCGGCGGCATCACGGTGACCAGCGACTGGTTCCAGTCGTCACTCGGCCTGTGCATGCTGTTCGGCCGGTTCGTGCCGATCATCGCGGTGCTCGCGCTCGCCGGATCGTTGGCGGCGCAGAAGAAGGTGCCGGTCACGGCGGGCACGCTGCCCACCACCGGGCCGTTGTTCGCCACCCTGCTCGGCGCCAGCATCGTGCTCGTCGCCGCGCTCACGTTCGTTCCCGCTCTCGCTCTTGGTCCCATCGCGGAGGCTTTGCTGTGACCAGCACACTTCAGCGGTCTCCGGAAGAGAACCGCACCCGGCACGCGGAGAACCTGGGCCACCAGGTCGGCGCGGGCATCTTCGACCCGAAGCAGCTGCTCAAGTCGTTCCCGGACGCGCTGCGCAAGTTCGACCCGCGCCACCAGCTGCGCAACCCGGTCATGTTCGTCGTCTGGGTTGGTTCGCTGCTGGTCACGTTCTTCGCGGTCACCGACCCGAACGTCTTCAACGTCGCCGTGACGCTGTGGCTGTGGTTCACGGTGCTGTTCGCGAACCTCGCCGAGGCCGTCGCGGAAGGCAGGGGCAAGGCGCAGGCCGAGTCGTTGCGCAAGACCAAGAAGGACGCCGTCGCGCGGCTCGTGAGCGGCAGCGTCGTGGCCGGTACCGAACTCAAGATCGGCGACCTGGTCGTGGTCGAGGCGGGCGAGGTGATCCCCGGCGACGGCGACGTGGTCGAGGGCATCGCGACCGTCGACGAGTCCGCGATCACGGGGGAGTCCGCGCCGGTCATCCGCGAATCGGGTGGCGACCGTTGTGCGGTCACGGGTGGCACCACCGTGCTGTCGGACCGGATCGTCGTGCGGATCACGACCAAGCCCGGTGAGTCCTTTGTGGACCGGATGATCGCTCTCGTCGAGGGCGCGGAGCGGCAGAAGACGCCGAACGAGATCGCGCTGACGATCCTGCTGTCCACGCTGACGATCATCTTCATGCTCGCGGTCGTCGCGTTGCAGCCGTTCGCGATCTACTCCGGCGGCGAGCAGTCGGTGATCGTGCTGACCGCGTTGCTGGTCTGCCTGATCCCGACGACGATCGGCGCGTTGCTGTCCGCCATCGGCATCGCGGGCATGGACCGGCTGGTGCAGCGCAACGTGCTGGCCACGTCGGGCAAGGCGGTGGAGGCCGCGGGCGACATCGACACGTTGCTGCTGGACAAGACCGGCACGATCACGTGGGGCAACCGGCGCGCGACCGAATTCATCGCGGTCAACGGCACGGACGAACGCACCCTGGCGGAGGCCTCCCGCCTGTCGAGCCTGGCCGACGGCACGCCCGAGGGCCGCAGCGTCGTCGAGTTGTGCGTGGAGAAGTACGGCCTGCCCGCCGAGGCGAGCGATCACGAGAAGACCGGCGAGTTCGTGCCGTTCACGGCGCAGACCCGCGTGTCCGGCATCGACCTGGGTGACCGGCGCATCCGCAAGGGCGCCGCGTCCGCGTTCGACCTGCCCCACACGGCCCGCGAGATCGTGGACGAGATCAGCGGCCAGGGCGGCACCCCGCTCGTCGTCGCGGAGAACGACCGGGTGCTCGGCGTCATCAGGCTGAGCGACGTCGTGAAGCCCGGCATGAAGGAACGCTTCGCCGAGCTGCGCGCGATGGGCATCCGCACGGTCATGGTCACCGGCGACAACCCGCTGACCGCCAGGGCGATCGCCGCCGAGGCCGGGGTCGACGACTTCCTCGCCGAGGCCAAGCCCGAGGACAAGATGGCCCTGATCCGCAAGGAGCAGGAGGGCGGCCGGCTCGTCGCGATGACCGGTGACGGCACGAACGACGCACCGGCGCTCGCGCAGTCCGACGTCGGCGTGGCGATGAACACCGGCACGTCCGCGGCCAAGGAGGCCGGGAACATGGTGGATCTGGACTCGGATCCCACCAAGCTGATCGAGATCGTGGAGATCGGCAAGCAGCTGCTGATCACGCGGGGCGCGCTGACGACGTTCTCCGTCGCCAACGACCTGGCGAAGTACTTCGCGATCCTGCCCGCGATGTTCGCGGCGATCTACCCGGCGCTGGACAAGCTCAACATCATGCACCTGGCCACGCCGCAGTCCGCGATCCTCTCGGCGGTGATCTTCAACGCCCTGGTGATCGTGGCGCTGATCCCGCTGGCTTTGAAGGGCGTCCGGTACCGGCCGTCCAGTGCCTCGGCGCTGCTGCGGCGCAACCTGCTGATCTACGGCCTGGGCGGCGTCGTCACGCCGTTCGCCGGGATCTGGCTGATCGACCTGCTCGTGCGACTCATCCCCGGGATCGGCTGAACCATGGACAACTTCTTCAAGCAGGCGTGGGCGGGACTGCGGGTCCTGCTGGCGCTCACCGTGATCCTCGGCGTGGCCTACCCGGCCGTCGTGTGGGGCGTCTCGCGCGTCCCCGGCCTGCACGCCAATGCCGAAGCTGCCGACACCTCGCTGGTGGCGGTGGTGCGGGACGGCGGCAAGTACTTCGTGCCGCGCCCGTCCGCCGCGACGCTGCCCGCGTCCGGTGGCACCAACAAGAGCGAGATCAACGAGGACTACACGAAGGTCGTCGCCGAACGCCGGACGGAGATCGCGCAACGCGAGGGCGTGGCCGAATCGTCGGTGCCGCAGGACGCCGTCACCGCGTCGGCCTCGGGTCTCGACCCGCACATCAGTCCGGCCTACGCCGAGATCCAGGTGCCCCGGGTCGCTCGGGAGAGCGGGCTGCCGGTGGAGAAGGTGCGGCAGCTGGTCGCGGCCGCCACCGAGGGCACGTTCACCACGACCGTCAACGTGACGGCGCTCAACCGTGCCCTCGACGCAGCCTGAGCGTCGCCGCGGCGAGCTGAGGATCTACCTCGGCGCGGCTCCCGGTGTCGGCAAGACCTTCGCCGTGCTCGGCGAGGCTCACCGGCGCCGGGAGCGCGGCACCGACGTGGTCGTCGGCCTGGTCGAGACGCACGGCCGGGAGAAGACCCGCAACCTCCTGGACGGCCTGGAGATCCTGCCGCGCCGGGAGTTCCGGCACCGGGGCGTCGACTTCTCCGAGATGGACGTCGACGCCCTGCTGGCCCGCGCCCCCGAGGTCGCCGTCGTCGACGAACTGGCGCACACCAACGTTCCCGGCTCGCGCAACGCGAAGCGCTGGCAGGACGTCGAGGAGCTGCTCGACGCGGGCATCGACGTGCTGTCCACGGTCAACGTCCAGCACCTGGAGTCGCTCAACGACGTCGTCGAACGCATCACCGGTGTGCCGCAACGGGAAACCGTGCCGGACGAGGTGGTGCGCGGCGCCGACCAGCTCGAACTGGTCGACATCACCCCGGAAGCGCTGCGCCGCAGGCTCGCGCACGGCAACGTCTACGCCGCGCACAAGATCGATGCCGCGCTGGGCAACTACTTCCGGGTCGGCAACCTGACCGCGTTGCGCGAACTGGCCCTGCTGTGGGTGGCCGACCAGGTCGACGTCGCCCTCCAGCGCTACCGCAGCGAACAACACATCACCGACACGTGGGAGACGCGCGAGCGGGTCGTCGTGTCGGTCACCGGCGGTCGAGAGAGCGAGACCCTGATCCGCCGCGCCCGCCGGATAGCGTTGCGCGCCGGAGCCGAACTGCTGGTGGTGCACGTGCTGCGCGGCGACGGCCTCACCGGCGCGACCCCGGAACTGATCGCCAAGTGCCGCAGGACCTCCGAGGACGTCGGCGCGACGTTCCACCAGGTGGTCGGCGACGACGTGCCGACCGCGCTGCTGGAGTTCGCCCGCGGCGTCAACGCGACCCAACTCGTCCTGGGCACCTCCCGCCGTTCCCGGCTCGCGCGCGCGTTCGACGAGGGCATCGGCGCATCGGTCGTGCAGGAGTCCGGCGCGATCGACGTGCACATGGTCACGCACGACGAGTCGCACCGCGTACTGCGCTGGAAGATCGGCCGCAACGCTTTGAGCCCGTCCCGCCAACTCGCGGGCTGGGTGGCGTCGGTAGTGCTGCCTTCCTTGACCACGCTGCTAGGCATGTCCTGGCGTGACGACGTCACCTACTCGACCGACCTCGTGGGCTTCCTGCTGGCCACCTGCGTGGTCGCGTTGATCGGAGGCCTCGGCCCGGCACTGGTGAGCGCGTTCCTGGGCGCCGGTCTCCTCAACTACTTCTTCACCGAGCCCTACTACAGCCTGGCGGTGAACTCGCCGGAGAACGTGATCACCCTGGCGGCCATGGTGATCGTGGCCGTGATCGTCGCCTTGGTGGTAGACCGCGCGGCCCGCCTGGCCGAACAGGGCGCCCGAGCCCGCACCGAGGCCGCGTTGCTGGCCTCCTACTCCCGCACCGTCCTCACCTCTCCCTATCCACTGGCCCGGCTGTTGGAGAAGATCCGCGAGAACTTCGGCCTGGACTCCGTCGCCCTGCTGGAAAAACGAGGCAACGACTGGGAGCGCGTGGCCTGCGTGGGCGCCCGCCCGTGCGACGAACCGGACGAGGCCGACGCCGACATAGCCGTGACGGCAGACATCCACCTGGCTCTGAAGGGCAGAACCCTGCCCGCCAGCGACCAACGCGTCCTGGAAGCCGCCGCCGGCCAAGCACTGATGGCCCTGCGCCAACAACGAATGGCCGACGAAACCCGCACCGCCCAACGCAAGGTGGAAACCACCGAACTCCGCACCGCCCTGCTCTCCGGCGTGGGCCACGACCTCCGCACCCCGCTGACGTCCATCAAGGCGGCAATAGGCAGCCTCCGCGACCACGACCTTGCACTGTCCTTCGAGGACACCAACGACCTCATGGAAACCGTCGAGGACTCCGCCGACCGCCTGAACGCCTTGGTGGACAACCTCCTCGACTCCTCCCGCCTGGCCACCGGCTCAGTAACCCCGCTCATGCGCCCGGTCGGCTACTACGAGGTGGTGGCCAGAGCCCTCTCCGCCGTGGACGAACGCCGCACCGTCACAGTCGACGTGGACGAGGACCTCCCCACCGTGGACGCCGACCTGGGCCTCCTGGAACGAGTGGTGGCCAACGTGATCGACAACGCCCTGCGCCACGGCCGCATGACCCCGCGCCGCACCGTGGACGTGGACGGCGACGGCCGAATATCCCAGGACGAACCAGAAATCGCAGTCCGCGCCAGCACCCACGGCGCGTTCGTGGAACTGCGCGTGGTCGACCACGGCCCAGGCCTGCACAAAAAGGCCCTGGCCACGGTCTTCACCCCGTTCCAACGCCTGGGCGACCGCGACGCCACCCCGGGCGTGGGCCTGGGCCTGAGCGTGGCCAAGGGATTCACCAACGCCATGGGCGGCGACATCACCGCAGAGGACACCCCAGGCGGCGGCCTGACCGTCGTCATCTCGTTGCCGGTGCACAAGGAGAACCACAAATGACCTCAGTGCTGGTAGTAGACGACGAACCGCAAATCGTCCGAGCGCTCCGCATCAACCTCAGCGCGCGCGGCTACAACGTCATGACGGCCTACGACGGCCGAACGGCCCTGACCATCGCCGTAGAAGCCAAACCCGACGTAGTCGTCCTCGACCTCGGCCTACCCGACCTGGACGGAGTCGACGTGATAGCGGGCCTGCGGGGCTGGTCCTCCACCCCGATCATCGTCCTCTCCGCCCGCACCGACTCGGCGGCCAAGGTGGAAGCCCTCGACGCAGGCGCCGACGACTACGTGACCAAGCCGTTCGGCATGGACGAACTCCTGGCCCGCCTGCGCGCCGCGGTGCGCAGAAAAGCCACCACGGTCCGCATTCCGGACGAACCGCTGGTCCAGACCGCCACCTTCACCGTCGACTTCACCGTCAAACGCGTGCACCGAGGCGAACGCGAGGTGCACCTCACGCCGACGGAGTGGGGCATCCTCGAAATCCTCGCCCGCAACCCGGACCGCCTGGTGACGCAGAAGCAGCTGCTGCAGGAGGTGTGGGGTCCCAAGCACCTCAACGAGACCCAGTACCTGCGGGTGTACATGGCGCAGCTGCGGCGCAAGCTGGAGAAGAACCCGTCGCACCCGCAGCACCTGATCACCGAACCCGGGATGGGCTACCGGTTTCAGGCCTGAGGCGATTTCTGTTTTTTCGCGTGCTGTTCGAGTTTGAACGGGAATTTACGTCTGAATGGCTCAAAGACGTCGTCGTCCGGTCCGTGATCCGATAGCTGGCCTGGGAAAATAATTGCGATAATTTCGGCGGATCACGGCTCCGGGCGTGTAGGGTCGAATTCGTCGGGAACTTTTTGTGCGTGAGCGGTCAAGTTCATGTCGTGCCCGGCGACCAAAACCGGTCGTTCTCGGCCGGAGACGGGAGTTCCGGCATGACGTCGGCTCCGCACCTCTTCCACGCCCCACCGGCCCCCAGGGCCAGCGTGCAGCCTCGGTGTCCGCTGCGAGTGCGGTTGCGGCCGAAGGCGCCCACCACGGGGCACGTGGACGGTGCCTGGTGGCCGCGCACCCGGGACCTCGCCGCCGAACTGCCCGCACTGCTCGCGGTGCCGGCAGTTCGGCTGGGCGACATCTCGAGAGTGAGCTACAACCTGACGGAGTGGGACACGGCGCCGCGGCACATCGCGGTCGAAGGCGTGCGCGTCCACCTCGACGGGTTCTGGTCCCGGCCGGAGCACACGGTGGCCGTGGTCGCGGGCAACCGGCGGCGCCTCGTCCTGCTGCTCGTGCCACCGGACTGCGACCCGTTCACCGCGCACCAGGCGATGCTGCACGCCGCACATCGCCAGAACACCGACACCGTCGAGAAACTGCTCTCCGGCAGAAGGCCGGCGGTCGACGTCATCCAGCAGACGGCGCGAGGTAACCCATGACCACATCGCAGTACCTGACCAGGTATGAACGCAGGCTCAAGATGGTGCAGGACGAGGTGACGAGCCACACCGGACTCGAAGACAAGGCCGCCCGCGAACTCGCCGTGCACGTGTTGCGCGTTCTTGACCACATCCCGGAGCGCGTTCGTTGACCTCGCACCGCAACCACGGCAGCGAGGCACAGCCGGCGCGGGCACCCCGAATGCTCCGCGTCGGCTGTGCGTTCACCTATCGAGCCGAAGTTCCCACACCGGCTGTGTTCCTCGTGCGTCCGGACCGGCACGGCGCCGTGCGCGTGAGCGACGAACGCCTGACGTCGGAACCCGATCTCGCCGTGCGGCACTACGTCGACCTCTACGGCAACCGGTTCGCCCGCCTGGTGCTGCCGGCCGGACTGTCCACTGTGAACTACCGTGCGCGCGCGGTGACGCCCGACCGGACCGAGGAGGTCGACGACGACGCGCCGGAGACCCGGCCCGACGAACTGCCCGACGACGTGCTGGTGTTCACGTTGCCGAGCCGCTACTGCCTGTCCGACGTGCTCGGTGACGAGGCCTGGTCCAGGTTCGGCGCGGTGGCGCCCGGCTATCGCAGGGTGAGGGAGATCTGCCGGCACGTCCACGAATCGCTGGGCTTCGGCTACGGCACCTCCACCTCGTTGTCCACCGCCGCGGACGTCAACGCCGCGGGCATCGGGGTCTGCCGCGACTTCGCGCACCTGGCGATCTCGTTCTGCCGTGCGCTCAACATCCCCGCCCGTTATGTCTTCGGCTATCTGCCGGAGGTCGACGTGCCGCACACCGACGCGCCGATGGACTTCGCGGCCTGGATGGAAGTCTGGCTCGGAGACCGCTGGTGGACCTTCGACCCGCGCAACAACACGCCCCGCAAGGGACGTGTCGTCGTCGGACGAGGCCGGGACGCCGCCGACGTCGCGATGGTCACCACGTTCGGTGGTCCGATCCTGGAATCGATGGTCGTGCACGCGGAGGAAGACCTCGCGATCGCGCCGCGGTGGTCCTGACGAACTGTCCGACCCCCGATGTCTGGAGTGTCCACATGCCCACGGCCGAACAGCTGATCATCCTCGTCGACCCCGCGGTGACCTGCGACGTCTGCCCGCACCCGTGGCAGGAGCACGACCGGCTCGGAGTGCGGTACTGCACCGCCACCGCGGCGGCGGCCCTGACCCGAGGCTGCATCTGCTCCTGAACTCCCGCAGGTGCGGCACCGGCCGGTGGTCGGGCACGGCCGGTGAACTTCAGCTGAGCGCCGCGGTGTAGACCTGCGCCATCTCGGAGGCGATGCGATCCCACGAGTACCGGGCTCGGACCCTCTCCCGTCCGGCGGCGACCAGCAAGGCCCTTCGCGTCGTGTGCGTGAGCAGGCGGTTCAACGCCTCGGCAAGGGCTCGGGGATCCTGCGGTGGGACCCGCAGGCCGATCTGGTCGTGGGCCACCGCGTCGAGCAGGCCCACGGCGGCGGTCACCACCACCGGGACGCCGCACGCCACGGCCTCCAGTGCGGTCACGCCGAACGATCCGTGCCGCGGTGTGCACGCCACGACGTCCGCTGACCGCAGCAGGGCGGGCAACTGGTGGTACCGCACGTGCCCGGTGAACGCGACGCGGCTCGCCACACCGCGCACTCGGGCGAGCGCCCGCAGTCTTCTCACCTCGGCGTCGCCGCGGAGGTGCCCGGTGGCGGACCCTCCTGCGATCACGAGCTCGGTGTGGTCCAGAGTGGACAGTGCGACGATGAGGTCGTCGAATCCCTGGTGCGGGAGCAGCCGGCCGACCGTCACGATCCGGCGGGTGCGGTCACGTGGCGCGACCGAGCCGTGCGGGGTGAAGAGGGCAAGGTCGACGCCGTGCGGAATCACGGACACCTTGGCCCGCGGGATTCCCATGCTGACCACGTCGTCCGCCTCGTCCGTGCGCACGGCCACGACGTGTGCCGCCGTCTGCGCGAGCAGTCGCTCGACGGTGGGTTCGCGGTGGGGAACGGCCAGCGCGTGGAAGGTCTGCACCACCGGCACCTGCGTGTCGTGTGCTCCGAGCACCGCCGTGATCCCGGACAGACATCCTTGCGCGTGCACGACGTCAGGCCGTTTCCGGTGCCAGTCGGCGCGCAGGGAGCGGGCGAAGTCGGCGACGCGGACCGTCGCCTCGTCTTCGGAGAGTTCCTTGGGCGGACCGGAAAGCACGTGCACCACCTCGTACCCCGCCGGAGTGCGCACCCGGCTGGGGGCGCGTGGCCCGGTGCGCCGGGTGTAGACCACCACGTCGTGACCGAGGCCGCACAACGCGGCCGAAAGTGCGGCGACGTAGACGTTGAGGCTTCCCGCGTCGAGCCCGCTCGGCGCCATCAGCGGGCTGGCTTGCCCGGACACCAGCGCGATCCTGCCCATCGGTGGATCTCCTCACTGCGAAGGTGACGAGACCGCGGGGGCCAGGCGGTGTGAACGCTTTCCAGGCTACCGACTGTCGCGCTTCGGAGCGAGGCCGTTACTCCTCGTGGAACGAATGGTGCGGTTGTTCCCACCGTTCCCGGCCGTGCGTTTCCCCGACACCGCGGTGTAGATCCGCACGAGGTCGGCGGCGCAGCGATGCCACGAGTACCGCGCCCGAGCGCGTTCCTGCCCGCCGGCGCTGAGCAGTGTTCGCTGGGTGCCGTCCGCGAGCAGACCTCTGAGCGCCTTGGCGATTCCGTCCGGCTTCCCCGACGGCACCAGCACGCCGGTCACCCCGTCGACCACGGCGTCGGTGAGTCCGCCGACCGACGTGGCGACGACAGGGGTGCCGCACGCCATCGCTTCCAGCGCCGCGCAGCCCGACGACCACTGTCGAGGGGCGCACACCACCACGTCCGCCGACCGCAGCAGGACAGGCAACTCGGCGTGCGGCAGGTGGCCCGCGAACACGAGCCTGGAGGCCACCCCGAGGTACTCGGCCAGCGCGATCAGCCGCCTCGTCTCCGGCTCGTCCCGCACGTCGCCCTGCGCGCCGCCACCGGCGATCACCAGCTCCACGCCCTCCACTGTGGACAGAGCGCGGATGGTCTCCTCGAAACCCTTGCGCGGCATCACCCTGCCGACCGACACGACCCGGCGTGCGCACAGCCGGTCGACAAGGGTGGTCGGCGGGCAGAAGAGGTTCAGGTCGACACCGCGCGGCACGACGGAGAGCTTCGACTTGTCCACTCCCATGCCGAGCACGTCACGGGCTTCGGCCTGACAGGTCGCGACGATGCGCGCGGCTTCGTGGCCGACGAGCCGCTCGACGGCCATGCGCTTGGTGGAAGTCGATCCGTTGAGGCGGCGGTGCTGCGGCGTGGCGGTGCTGATCCGGTGGTACGTCTGCACCACGGGCACCTGGGTGTTGCGTGCGCTGAGCACCGCGGCGATACCGGACAGCCAGCCGTGGGCGTGCACGACGTCGGGGCGGCGCGCTTTCCACGCGAGCTTGAGGAACTGCACGAAATCCCCGGTGTGGTCGAGGACGTCGTCTCCACGCATCCTGATCGCGGGTCCGGCGTTCACGTGCACCACCTCGTAGCCGCTCGCGGTCTGCACCCGTTGTGGCACATGGGGATCATCGCGCCGCGTGTAGACGGCGACCTTGTGGCCGAGCGCGGCCAGAGCGGTCGCGAGCTCCGCGACGTGGAGGTTCTGGCTGCCCGAGTCGAGCGTGCCGGGAGCCGCCAGCGGGCTGGAGTGCTCCGAGACGAGCGCGATCCTCATCCGGTCGAACGGGATTCCCTGCGTACCGGCGGCCACGGTGTTCTCCTCACGACGAGGTGATGAGACCGCGGGGGCAGGGCGGTGTGCTGCGTCAGACAGCCACACCGAGCCTAGCGGCTCCGAGGCACCCGGCCCAGCAGATGTGGCTGATGGTGACGGATCATCCGCTGCCGGACTGTCGCCGCACCGCGAGGAGTTCGGTCGGGCGCAGTTCTCCGACGACGAGTTCCCGCGCCACGTCCGCGAGGCGACGGTTGTGGCCGCGTGAGTACCCCCGCAACGCTTCGAACGCCTCCTCCATCTCCAGGTTCCCGGCGAACGCGAGCACGCCCTTGGCCTGCTCGATGACCACCCGGCTGTTCAGCGCCGTCTGCAGTTGCTCGGTGACGATCTCACCGCGCCGGATCGCACGTTCCTGCAGGATCCCGATCGTCGCGGTGTCCGCCAGCGCCCGCACCACCAGCAGGTCTTCGTCGCTCAGCGAGCCCGCCTCGCGCCGGAACAGGTTGAGCGCGCCGATGGTCTCGCGCCGCAACCGCATCGGCACCGCGTGCACGGAGACGAATCCCTCCGCGATGGCGAGCGGTGCGAAGCGGGGCCAGCGTTCGGTGGTCGCCGCCAGGTCCGCGATCAACACCGGCTCGCCGGTGCGCACGCATTCGAGGCAGGGTCCTTCGCTCGCCTGGAGCTGGAACAGTTCGAGCATCTGCGTCTGCTCGGAGGAGTACGCCATCACGCGCAGACCGCCGCGCTGGTCGGAGAGCATCAACCCGGCCGCTGTCGCGTCCAGGAGCCGAACGCAGTGGTCCACCAGCCGGTGCAGCACGTCGACCACGTCGTAGTCGTCGACGAGCGTGTCGGCCAGCTCGACGAACGCCTGAAGCAGCCGGGACTCCCGCTCCGTCCTGGAAGGTGCCCTACCGCTCATCAACCGCTCCTGTCTCGTTCGTCCGAAGGTAGTGCCGCCCGGATCTTGCCGCCAGCGTCACCGCAGGCGGTCATGTGCCGAGCTCCAGCGGCGAGAGCCGGCGGGTGACGATGTCGTGGGCGACCTCGTCGAGCGGCCGGTCCCTCACGAAGGCGTACCCGCGCAGGCGGGCCAGCGCCTCGTCCGCGGAGATCGTGAACGCCGCGATGAGCATGCCCGTGGCCTGGTGCACCTGCTCGCGTCCGGGCGACAGGACGTCCCGCGCCCCGTCGGTGTCCTCGGTGTCCCCGAGCAGCAGACCGAGCAACACCGCTGTCATCAGGTCGACGACCTCCAGCGCGACCGCCAGTTCGTCCCCCGACAACCAACCCGGCCGGCGGCGGTAGAGATCGACCGCCCCGACGCCGATCGCGCCGGCCTGCAACGGAAACGCGAAGATCGCGCCCACGGGCAACGTGGCGAGCGTCGAAGCGAACACCGGCCATTCCACCGCGGAGGCCTGGGCGAGGTCGGGTACCAGCACCGGCCTGCGTGAGGCGAACGCCTCGAAGCACGGCCCCTCGCCCAGGCCGAACTGCACGTCCTCGATCCGGGCCGCGAGCTCGTCGGTGGCGTACAACGTCTCCCGCTCGCGCGGTCCGCTCAGCACCGAGACCGACGCGCCGTCCACCGGGAGCACGTCGACGCAGGCGCGGATCACGCGAGCCAACGCGTTGAGGTTGTTCTCGTTGTCGCGCAAGGCGGCCATCACCGTCGCCCGCGCCCGGCTCACCGACTCGTGGACCCCGTCAGGAACTTGCACAGGTGGTCACACCACCGGAAAACCTCAGATCATCCGTGTCCGCCACCGGAATCCTCCACCACGTCGAGACTGCTTCCAGTCACACCTGGACGTAGCGAGGTCTGGGCCCACGCCGTACGTGACCACATCGGGATCAGCGCGCCCAACCTACCGCGTGCCGATTCCGGACGCTGCCCCGCGTCAGTGGTTGTACATGTGCTCCAGCTTGGTGCGGCGAGAGGTGACGTCGCCGGGATCGTCGCCGAAGACGATGAGGTGCAACGTGGTCTGCTTGACCAGGTTGTCGGTGCGGCGGGTGTCGTGGCCGCCGGTGACGAGCAGTCCTCCGGCCAGCAGCGCGGGCCGCAGGGCGGCGAGAAGCGCGGCGATGGGGGCCGCGGTGGTCAGCTTCGTGGACTCGGACGGGCGGTCCAGTGCGTCGGGGCGGACCGTGTGCAGTGCCAGCAGGGGAATGGAGCCGCTGGTGATGCGGAAGTTGAGGTCGAGCATGACGAGTCTGCCGTCGTGGGTCTGTGCGCAGTCGAGGCTGCACATGCCGCGGTAGCCGACGTCGGCGGCGCGCTGGGCGATCGCCAGGCACTCGGCGAGCAGATCGGCGGGAAGCGGCACGACCAGCCCGAAGCGGCCGCCGGTGTAGACGCCGTCCGCGTCGATCCGCTGGTCGGTGACGGCGAGCAGCCGGGCCAGGCCGTCGGCGGCGACGTAGAGCTGAACTCCCCAGTTGCGGTGGATGTTCAGGTACTCCTCGACGACGACCTCGCTGAGCAGGTCGGTGAACGCGGGCAGGCACACCAGGTCCCCGGCGCGGTGCAGGTAGACGTCGAGGCTGGCGCCGTGGGCCGCGTTCGTGGCGGCTTTGAGCACCCAGGACTTCTCGGCGGGCGCGGCCTGGGCGAGGTCGCCGGTGGCGACGATCTGGCGGCGAGCCTGGAAACGAGGGTCGACGAACGTGCTGATGCTGGCCTTGTTGTTGAGGTACCCGACGAGTTCGGCGCTCTTCACCGACCGTTCGTCGGGCCCCAGGTCGGCCGGCTGCGGGTACTCCATGGACAGGCGCAGCCCGTCGCTGAGCGCCTCGGCCACGCGGGACGCGAACTCGGCCTCGGTGCGGAACTCGCGCGCGTCGGTGCCCACCGGCAGGCCCCCGTCGCGCAGGGCGGCGATCAGGTTGGGTTCGGTGCCGCCCGCGCTGCTGATGACGGGCGTGCCGGCGGCGACGGCGAGGGGCCGGGCGGACAGCACGTCGCGCATGGTGCGGTGCCTGCTCGGTGACACCGTGGGCTCCTGCGCGGGACGAGCGCAGACGGCGACGTCAGGACCGTAGATGTCGGTGAGCGTGCGGGGAGCGGCCGTGGCCGGCGAGAGCGCCGAAATGGTGATGGGAGGTCTCCCTTGTGGGGTCGTTCGCGAGCCCGGTGAGGGCGTGGAGTGATGCTTTCCGGGAGCGGTGAAACGCGCCTGGATGAGGCGGCGTTCGCTCCGGGATGAAGACGCGCCCGCCGGTGCGGAGACCGGGAGGCGGTGTGGATGTCCACTATCTCACGTTTTGCCTGCTGCACGACCGTGCGCACGACCCGGACCGCTGAGCGTGCCCTCGCTCGGCGAGGACACGCTCCGGCAGCCCGGTGTTCTGTCGGAGCACCCGCTGCCGCGGCCCGTTATCGCCACTATTTCGCAATAGCCATATGCTCGCAAGTGATCGGGTGCGCTGAAGAACGGCCACGCGCACCGGGCCTGGTGACGAGTTGGTGGTTGCGATGCATGGAGTGGGTGGTGCCTTGCTGCTCGCGGGGGCGTCACTGCTGGTGGGTTCTGTCGTCTTTCTCCTGGCATACGCGCTGGTCAAAGCCGAACCCACCTCACCCAGAACAGCCAGATCGCTGGCCCTGAAACAACGAGCCACCCACCTGACGATGGTCATAGCGGTAGCCGCCATCTGCACGGGTTTGTGGCTGGACCGATAGAGAACGGGGAACCTCAGCCCCTCCCGTGCGTTGGTGAAGGTGAACGCCCAGCGATCCACCGGGAGGACCGGACGTGAAACTGCCGGACCACGAGCAGCGCGAACTGGAAGAGATCGAGCGAAGACTGGCCGAGGACGACCCCAAGTTCGCGGCGAAGCTCAACCGCCCCGCTCCCAGAGTCCCTCATCGGACCCTGATGCTGGCCGGCGTGCTGGCGTTCTACGTGGCCGGCCTGGTCGTGGTGATGACGGGGGTGACCCTGGCCTCGCAGATCGTCATCGCTCTGGGCGCCGCGATGGTCCTGGCGGTGTTCGGATGGTTCGGCGTCCGAGCCTGGCGCGGCACCAAGGAGTAGTCAGCCGCGATCGAACGCCCCGAGAACGCGAGCCGGGGCCTTGATCCGCCATGCCTGCTCGACGAGCTCGGCGAGCTGCCCGACGTCCACGACGGCCAGGTCGACGAGGATTGCCCCGTACCCGTCGTAATGCGCGGTCGTGTAAAACGCCGGATCCCCGGACGCGAGCAACGCGGCCTTCTCGTCAAGGCCGCACATCAACACGACCCCACCCTCGGCCTCGCTGCGCAACCGGGCGAACCCCTTCCCGGCCACCTTCAACGAAGGCGTCCGGTACCAGGTCGACTCCGAGACCTCCGGCAACCGCAAACCCATCGAAACCACGTCGTCCCAGGTAGCCATGAACCCATCGTCGCAACAACCGGGCCACGAAGCCTTGGACGAATGGAAACTCTCAGCGCGGCAGCGTGAACACGACGGTCGTGCCGCCACCGGGAGTGCCGAGCAACGACACCTCCCCGCCGTGCCGCTCGACGATCCGGTGCACGATCGCCAGCCCCGCGCCGTGCCCGCCGCCGTGCGCATCCCGCTTGTGCAGCCGACGGAACAACCGCAGCACCTCGGTCCGGTGCTCCACAGCGATCCCGATGCCGTTGTCCCGAACGTGCACCGCATCCCCGACGGCGAACACCTCCACCACACGAGGTCCCTCGGCACGCGCGTACTTGGCGGCGTTGACCAGCAGGTTCACCAGCACCTCGGACAGCCGGGCAGCATCAGCCCACACGAGCTGACCGGGCGGAGGCAGCACCACGGACACCGAGCACTCGTCCAGCCGGGGCCCAGCCACCTCCAACGCCGCCACCACCGCGTCACGGAGGTCGATCTCCGAACGCATCAACGACCCGTGCCCGAGCTGGGCGAAGTGCAGCAGTGAGTTGATCAGCTCGTCCATCCGCTGAGCGAGCCGCTGCACGGTGTCGAGGCGACGGACCGTGGTGTCGTCCAGATCCGTCGCGTCCTCACGGATGAACGCCGTCGAGTTGAAGATGCCGCGCAGGGGCTCCTTCAGCTCGTGTGCGGCCACGTGCGCGTACGTGTCGAGGTCGCGGTTCGCGCGACTGAGCTCGTCGTTCAGAGACGCCAACCGCGCGTGGTGGCGCAACACCATCGTGGTGACCGCACGGCCGAACTCACTCGCCACGGCCTCGTCGGTGGCGGTCCACGGCACGCAGTGGCCGCGTGTCACAGCCTGGTAGACCGCCGACGAGCCGCGCGGGGTGAGGCGTTCGCCCCGCTCACCGAGCTGCACGGGCTTGCTCGGGTCCGTCGCCCACGTGCGGCTCGCCCGGCGTTCCGGACGCACCCACGCGATGAGGTCACCAGTCCCGCTGGCCAGGGACAACACCAGCGCCCCGCTGAGGTGCTCGGCGTGAGCCGCCAGAGAGTCGGAGTGCGCGGACAGCTCATCGGTGCTCCACACCTCGCCCGCGTCCAGCGGCGGCACCACGTCCCACAACGCGCGCAGGCCCGGCACCAGAGCCTCCTGGTCGCCGCTGACGATCGTCGTCGCACCCTCCAGCCGCAGCACGACAGCCGACGCGTCGATCAGCTCGTGCAGCAGGTCGACGCTGGTCGAGACGGACTGGGTGATGTCCGTGCTCAGCTCGGTGACCAGCCGCGACAGCGCCGTGCGGGTGTCGTGCCGGGCACGGGAGGTCTGCGCCTCCTCCAGCGCGGCCAGCTGCAACGACAGCGTCACGCCGAAGAACTCGCAGGCCGAACGCACCTCCGGGTCGAGTCGCCGGGGCGCGACGCCGTGACAGGCGATGAGGCCCCACAACGAACCGGAGTGCAGCAGCGACACCGACATCGAGGACGCCACGCCGATGTTGCGCAGGTACTCCAGGTGGAACGACGAGACCGTGCGCAACGACGAGTCGGACAGGTCGAGCGGCGCCGACGTGCCGGGCAGCACCTGCGGGACCAGCGTGGCCGTCTCGTCGTCGACGTCGTGGATCACCCGGATCCAGTTGCGCTCGTAGAGCCGCCTGGCCTGAGGTGGGATGTCGGTGGCCGGGAACCACAGGCCGAGCCACGGCTCCAGCCCGGCAGCGACCGACTCGGCGATCACCTCGCCCGGGCCGGCCTGGCCCTCGAACCGGTACGCCACCACCCGGTCGTACCCGGTCAGCGCCCGGATCTCCGCCACCGCCGACGCGCACACGTCGACGACGGTCCGTTCGTGCTGGAGCTTGGTGAGCGAGGCGCGCAGCCGGGGGAAGAACTGGGAGAAGCGGAACGCCTCCTGCGCCGGGCGCGGCTCGAACTCCAGCACCGTCCGGCCGTCCGCGCGGTAGACAGTGACGTCGAAGTGGCCGCCGGAGCCGGGCAGCACCAGGCCGACCAGGCCGCGGTCCCCGGTCGGGGCGTCCAGCGTCGCTCGCACCGCCGCCAGCCCCTCGGCACCGACCAGCGCCTCGACCGGAGTGCCGAGCAGATCCTCCGGCGCCACGCCGAGCACGGACGTCGTGTTCGCGCTGGCGACCTCCACCACATCCGCGCCGTCCACCGCGAGCAACGCGCCGTAGGACTGGATGCCTCCCAGCAGGTGGATCGGCTCGGTCAGGCACACCGTGAGGTCGAACGACGTCGTGCCCGCCTCGGCCTCCGCCCGCGCGACCAGGGCCCATTCGGCCCCCAACGCGATCTCATCGGTACCGGGACGTTCTTGATCGTCGTGCATACTCGTTCCTGCTCCCGGTGGACGTGCGGAAAGGAGGCGCCGGGCCGCGTGACCGAGCGAGAAGTGCCGACCTGGCCAGACCTGTTGCACGCCCTCTGGAGGGCCGCGTTCGCGGCGGGCAGCACCAAGGTCTTCGCGAAAGAACTCTACTTGGGGCTCCTGGAGCTGCCGCACGTCCGCGGCGTGCTCGGAGCCCGCATCCGCCCGTCCGGGGACCTGCCGGTCGTGCGGTGGGCCGACCACGACGGCGGGGTGCGCACCGGACCGGCCGGGCTCGCCGCCGACGTGCGGCCGTGGGTGCGGAATTCACCCGAACTCGTGACCCGCGACGAGGGCCAGGCGAAGATCGCCGACCTCACCGTCGACGAGGTGGCCGCGTTCGCCCCGCACCTGGCCGAACGGATGCGCGACGCCGGCGGCACCGTCGTGGTGGCCGCGTCGTTCCGCGCCGCCGAGGGGGATCGGGGCCTGCTGCTCGTCACCATGGACGCTCCGGCCGGAGCCGCGACGGTGGCGACCGCGCTCGGGCAGATCGCCGACGTGGTGATCGCGGCCGACGACCGGATCGCCGACCAGGCGTTGCTCGACACCAGGCTGGCGGCGGACGCGGTGCTGGCCGAGGTCTCGCTGAGGCTCGCGCGGTCGCTCGACGTCGAGGAGACGCTGCGCGCGGTCGTGCGGATGGCGGTGCCCGGTCTCGCCGACGGCGCCGCCGTGCACGTCCAGCGCGACGACAAGCTGGTGCAGATCGCGGCCGCCCACGTCGACGTGCGCCGGGAACGCCTGCTCAACGAGCACCTGCGGCACGGCCGGTGGGCCGGGGTGCAGGCGTCCGGCGACGAGATCGACGCGACGCCGTCGCTGCTGCCCGCCGACGTGGGGCTGGAACTGATGACCAGCGCGGTCCTGCGGGCCCGCGGCCGGGTGCTCGGCGTGCTGACCTTCTTCCACCGCTCCGGCGGGCGCCGCGTGCCCACCAGGGAGTTCGTCCGCGACATCGCGGCACGGGCGGCGCTCGCCATCGACAACGCCACCCTCTACAGCCAGCGGCGCGCGGAGGTCGAGGAACTCCAGCTGCACCTGCTGCCCTCGGTGCTGCCCGAGCTGCCCGGCGTCGAGATCGCCACCGGCTACAACGTCGCGGGCCACCTGCTGGAGGTCGGCGGCGACTTCTACGGCGTCGTCCGGCAGCCGACCGGCTTCACCGCGTTGATCGGCGACGTGTGCGGCCGAGGCGCCGCCGCCGCTGCCCTCACCGGCCTGGCCCGGCACACCGTCGAGACCATCCTGGAGGAGGGTGGGCGCGCGGAGGACGCGGTGCGCCTGCTCAACGCCAAGATGCTGCGCAACGAGGTCACCAAGTTCCTGACGCTGGCCACGATCACGTTCGGCACGCCCGGACCGGACGGCCTGCCGTTGCGCGCGCTGACCGCCGGCCACCCGCCACCGATCATCATCCGCAGGGACGGCGGCATCGAGGAGAGCACCTGCCGGGGCCAGCTCGTGGGCGTGATCGAGGAGCTGAAGTTCACCCCGGCCGACGACGTGCTGCGGCCCGGTGACGCGGTGATCCTCTTCACCGACGGGCTGGTGGAGGCCCGCGACCCCGCCGGGGCGTTCTTCGGCGACACCGACCTGGAGCCGACGCTGGCGGCGTTGCACGACCTCCCGCTGCCGCGGATGGCACGCACGCTCGTCGAGGGCGACGGCCGGTACGCCGTGGACGACGACGCGGCCGTCCTGCTGATCCGGTACCGGGGCGACCGGGTCCTCGACACGACGCTCCCGGCGGAGCAGGCGCTCGACGCCGCGCACGCCGCCGTTCAAGCGCTCGGCCGGCCGGTCGACCGCCTCACCACCGCGCTCGGACCGGGCGAGGTGCGGATCACCGTGGACGGCGACGCCGAGTGGGCGCGCGTCGAGTTCCACCAGGACGGGCAGACGTGGTGGGAGATCCGGTGACCGCGGGCGACGACCAGGTCGTGCTGATCGTGGAGGACAGCGAGGAGGACCGGGAGGCGATCCAGCGCGCCCTCTCTCGCTCGCACCCCGAGCTCGTCCTCGAGTTCCTGCCCGACGGGGACCGGGTGGCGGACCGGCTGCACGACGACACCCGGCCGTTCCCGGTTTTAGTGCTGCTGGACCTGAACATGCCGGGCGTCGACGGCTACCGGGTGCTCGCGGAGGTGCGCGCCGACCCCGATCCCCGGCTGCGGGACGTGATCGTCGTCGTGTTCACGTCGTCGACGACCTCGTCGGACATCGACCGGTGCTACGAGGCCGGTGCGGACAGCTACGTCTACAAGCCGGTGAACTTCACGCTGTTCCGCACGGTGCTCCAGGGCGCCGTCGACTACTGGCACACAAACGACTTCGTGCGTCCCAGCACCGACTGATGACGCTGCTTTCCCGCCTGCGCACGGAAACTCGCGTGGCTCATCTCGCGCTGGAGGACGAGCTCGGCTTCGGTCCGGGAACGATCTCGGCGGCTCGGTACGAGGACGTGCTGGCGCTCTTCCTCGGCTTCCACGAGCCGCTGGAACGGGCGTTGGCGGTGTCGGCCCGAGCACACCTCCCGCACTGGGAACTGTTACCCGGCGCGGAAAAGCTCCGTTCGGACCTGAGTGGACTCGGCTGGAGCCCAGCAGGGATTTCCTCTCTGCCGCGATCGGCGCCACCGGACGTGAGCACGCTGCCGGCCCTGATCGGCGCGCTGTACGTCGTCGAAGGCGCGCGGCTCGGCGGCCAGGTGATCACGCGCTGGGTCGTGGACGCCCTCGGCCCGGTGCCCGTCTCGTTCTTCGCCGGGGACGGGGACGCGCGCCGCCGCTTCCGGAGGTTCGCCGCGATGGCGGAGGCCGCCCTGCCCGCCGCCGACGTTCCGGCGGCGTGCGAGGCGGCGAACGCCTGCTTCTCCTCGTTGCGAGACTGGGCCCGATCAGGGCACCGCGACCGGGTGCAGCCAGCAGGCCACTGACCGGTTCTGCCTGCTCTGCCCCAACGCCGGGGTCTGGCTGTCGCAGACGTCCAACGCGCGCGGGCACCTGGGGTGGAACGCGCACCCGCTCGGCATCATCCGCAGGTCCGGCGGCGAACCGGGGATGCCCGCGAGGTCGCGGCGCGGCCCCTTCAACGCGGGGAACGACCGCAGCAGCCCGTCGCTGTAGGGGTGCAGGGGAGTGCGGTACAGCTCCGCCGACTGCGCCTCCTCGACCACCTGGCCCGCGTACATGATCGCGATCCGGTCCGAGAACTCCACCAGCAGCGACAGGTCGTGGGTGATGAACACGACCGAGAACCCGAGCCGTTCGCGCAGGTCGACCAGCGTGCGCAGGATCTGCCGCTGCACCACCACGTCCAGCGCGGTGGTCGGCTCGTCCATGATCACCACGCGGGGTTGCAGGGCGAGGGCCATCGCGATCATCACCCGTTGCCGCATGCCGCCGGAGAGCTGGTGCGGGTAGCTGTGCAGCCGGTCCGTCGCGATGCCGACCAGGGTGAGCAGCTCGCGCGCCTTGTCCTGGCGGGCGCGGTGCGGCGTGCCGGGGGAGTGGGCCTTGAGCACGTCGATCAGCTGGGTGGAGATCCGTTGCACGGGGTTGAGCGAGTTGATCGCGCCCTGGAAGACGATCGCGATCTCGGACCACCGCAACCTGCGCAGGTCCGCGTCGGGCAACCGCAGCAGATCGACCGACGTGCCGTCCTCCAGGTGGTAGATCACCTCGCCGCCGGTCACGACACCGGGCGGCGGCAGCAGCCTGGTCATGCCATAGGCCAAAGTGGACTTCCCGCTGCCGGACTCTCCGGCCAGGCCCAGCACCTCGCCCTTGTGCAGGGTCAGGTCGACGTCGCGGACCGCGCGCACCGCGTCGTCACCGAGGCCGTAGCCGACGGTCAGCCCGCGCACGTCGAGGATGCGCTCCTTCATGACGACTCCTTGATCAGCACGGGGGTGAAGCCGACGCGCATGCGCACGCCCCGCAGGGACGACCGGGTGCGCAGCCGCGGGTTGACGTACTCGTCGATGCCGAAGTTGACCAGCGACAACGCCGTGCCGAGCAGGGCGATCGCGAGACCGGCCGGCACGAACCACCACCACGCGCCCTGGGCCAGCGCCTGCTGCGACTGGGCCCAGTAGAGCACTGTGCCCCAGTTCCAGCCGCCCGCGTCGGACACGCCGATGAACGCCAGCGTGATCTCGGAGATCACCGCGAACAGGACGGTGCCGACGAACCCGGACGCGATCACCGCGTACAGGTTCGGCAGGATCTCGAAGAGGACGATCCGCCAGGTCGACTCGCCGTTCGCGCGGGCCGCCTCCACGTAGTCCCTGCGCCTGAGAGACAAAGTCTGTGCCCGCAGCACACGGGCGTTCCACGCCCACGACGTCAAGCCGATCACCAGCGCGATCGTGAGGTTGCTCGTCTCGGGCAGCGACGACGTGATGATGACGATCAACGGCAGCGCCGGGATCACCAGGAACACGTTGGACAGCGCGGACAGTCCCTCGCCCGCCGAGCCGCTGAGGTACCCGGCCGTGACGCCGACCAGCACCGACAGCACCGTCGCGACGATGCCCGCGACGGCACCGACGAACACGACGCTGCGGGTGCCCACGAGGACCTGGCTGAAGATGTCCTGGCCGAGGTGCGTGGTGCCGAACCAGTGCTCCGCCGACGGTGGCTGCAACAGCGCGTTGCTGCGTCCCGACGGCTCGAACGGCGCGAGCCACGGCCCGACGACCGCCAGCACGGCGAACACGCCGAGCGCGACGAGTCCGACGAACGCCTTGCGGTTGTGGCGCATCAGGCCTCCCTGCGGGTGCGCGGGTCCAGCGCCAGGTAGGCGACGTCCGCGAGGAGGTTCGCCAGCAGCACGGACAGCGTGATGATGAGGAAGATGCCCTGCAACAACGGGTAGTCCTTGGCGCCGACCGCCTGGAACAGCTGGAGACCCAGGCCCGGGTAGGAGAACACGATCTCCACCAGCAGGGTGCCGCCGACGATGAACCCGAGCGCCAGCGCGAAGCCGGACACGTTGGGCAGCAACGCGTTCCGTGCGGCGTAGGCGAGCATCACCCGGCGTTCGGGCAGGCCCTTGGCGTGCGCCACGGTCACGTAGTCGTCCGACGACACCGTCACCATCATGTTGCGCATGCTGAGGATCCAGCCGCTGACCGACGACACCAGGATCGTGAACGCGGGCAGCAGACCGTGCTGGACGGTGCTGCCGATGAACTGCCAGTCCCAGTTGGGGACGAGGCCGATCTCGTACGCGCCGGACGCCGGGAAGAAGCTCCCCGGACCGGTGAGCAGCGCGATCGCCACCAGGCCGAGCCAGAAGTACGGGATCGACGAGACGAACGTGGTGACCGGGATGAGCGAGTCCGCCCACGTGCCGCGCCGCCAGCCCACCACGGCGCCCGCGGCGGTGCCGAGGAAGAAGCCGATCACGGTCGTGATGCCGACCAGTCCGACGGTCCACGGCAGGCCGTCGCCGATCACGTCCGCCACCGGGCTCGGGAAGAACGTGAACGACATCCCGAGGTCGCCGCGCAGGAGTTGGCCGAGGTACGAGAAGTACTGGCTGGCCAGGCTCTCGTTCTTGTCCAGTCCGAAGAGGACGTACAACGACCGGACGGCCTCGCTGGTCATCTGACCGCGCTGCTTGGTGATCAGCGCCTGCACCGGGTCGCCGGGGATCATCCGCGGCACGAAGAAGTTGATCGTGACGGCCGCCCAGACGGTGAGCAGGTAGAAGCCGATCCGTTTCAGCAGATAGCTCACGACGCCTCCCGCTCGCCGTGCTCGCCGTACAGCCAGCAGGCCGCGAAGTGCCCGTCGCCGAGTTCGAAGCGCGGCGGGACGTCCGTGCGGCAGACGTCCTTCGCGAACGGGCAGCGCGGGTGGAACCGACAGCCCGGCGGTGGTTCGATCAACGACGGCGGCTCGCCGAACCCGCCGTCCTTGTCCTCCACTGCCGGGCGGTCGGGGTCTGGGGCCGACTCGATCAGCAACTGCGTGTACGGGTGCGCCGGCCGTTGCGTGACGGTCTCGCTGTCCCCGCCCTCCACGATCTGACCCGCGTACATCACGATCGTCTCGTCCGCGAAGTACCGTGCGGACGCGATGTCGTGCGTGATGTAGAGGATCGAGAGGTGCAGGCGTTCCTTCAGGTCCCGCAACAGGTTCAGCACGCCGAGCCGGATCGAGACGTCCAACATGGACACCGGTTCGTCGGCCAGCAGCACCTCCGGGCTCGCCGCCAGCGCCCGCGCGATCGCCACGCGCTGCCGTTGCCCGCCGGAGAGCTCGTGCGGGTACCGGTCGAGGTAGCGCTCGGCGGGCGTCAGGTGCACTCGGGTCAGCAGGTCCGCGAGCGACGTCTCCAGGTCGTCGCCGCGGTTGCCGTGGATGGTGAGCGCCCTGGTCAGGTGGTAGCGGATGGTGTGCACGGGGTTCAGCGACGCGAACGGGTCCTGGAAGATCATCTGGACCCGGCGGCAGTACGCGCGGAACTTCCTGCCGCGCGTCAGGCCACCTCTTACGGCAACGTTCGCGCCGTGCATCCGGATCTCGCCGGACGTCAGCGGGTAGAGCTGGGCCAGCAGGCGGGCGACCGTCGACTTGCCCGAGCCGGACTCGCCGACGAGCGCCGTGACGCTGGCCTTGCGCAGCTGGAACGACACTCCCTCGACCGCGCGCACCGCCTTCCTGGTGCGCGCGAACGGCTTGCTGATCGGGAAGTGCTTGGTGAGGCCGTCGGCCTCCAGGACGATCTCCGAAGAGACCGTCCCGGAGACCGCCGGCGCTGCCTCGGCCGTCACGAGGCAGGCCTCAGCTTCAGCACGATGTCGAGGGCGTTTTCGAGGGTCGGCTGCACGGGGGCGTACTGGTCGGAGTCGCTCGGCCAGCCCACCCAGTTCTTCGTGCTGTACTGGCCGCCGCCGTTCGCGGCCGACGTGATGATCACCGGCATGTCCTGCACGAAGATCTTCTGCAGCTCCTGCAACGCCGCGTTGCGCACCGACTCGTCCGCCGCGTTCGCGAAGTCGTCGAGCGCCTTGGTGGCGGCGGGGTTCTCGTAGCGGCCGTAGTTGCCGTTGACACCGGGCGTGCCGATCGGCTTGTACAGCGCACCGTCCATGATGGACTGGTAGATGTCGTAGAGCGTCTGGCCGTTGTTGGTCCAGTGCATCGCGGCACCGAAGTCGCCCACGTCGAGCGCCTTGGTCCAGGCGTCGGCGTTCTGAAGGTTGACCGTGGCGTTGATGCCGATCTTGGAGAAGTTGTCCTTGATGATCTCCAGGTCGGTGACGTAGTCGGACCACCCGGACGGGACGGTGAGCGTGATCGTGACGGGCGCGCCGTCCTTGCCCTTCAAGGTGTTCCCGTCGAACGTGTAGCCGGCCTCGGTCAGCGCCTTCTTCGCGCCCTCGACGTCGACGGTCACCTTCTTGTCCTTGAACTGCGGCGCGATGAACGACTCACCGGCGGGCGTCGGGATGCCGGTGATGTTGTCGACCTTCGGGTAGAAGTAACCGGCCTCACCCTGCATGAAGATGTCGTCGCGGTTGACGACCATGTTCGCGGCGCGGCGCAGAGCCGGGTCGTCCCACGGCTTCGCCTTGGTGTTGAACCAGAGTCCGTGCACACCGAGGACCGGCGGGAACCACAGCTTGTGGTTCTGCGGGTCCTTGCTGGTGTAGGCGGCCTCGTAGTTGGGGATGAAGACGAAGCTCCACTCCGCGGCACCCGTGGCGAGCGCGTTGGTCTGCGCGTTGTTGTCGCTGTAGGAGGTGTAGCGCAGCTCCTTGACCTTCGGGAGCTCCTGCCAGTACTTGTCCCGGACCGACAGCGTCACCGTCTGCGGGGTGAACGACTTCAGCGTGTACGGGCCGCTGCCGATCGGGTCCTTCAACGTCTCGGTCGACGGGTTGGCGAACGTCGACCACTGGTGCTTGGGCACCACGAACTGCTCGAGGATCTTCTTCTGGTTGACGAACTGCGACTTCGGGAAGCCGACGGTGACCTCGCTGCCGGAGAACGAGATGTCCTGGTACGGCACACCTTCGATGTTGAGCCCGGGGTTCTTCTTGAGGAGCTCGAAGGTGTACGCCACGTCCTCGGCCGTCAGCGGCTTGCCGTCGGACCACGAGACGCCGTCGCGGATGGTGAGCGACAGCTTGTGGAAGTTGTCCGACCAGGTGAACTTCGTTGCCAGCCAAGGCTTCGGCTGGTCTGTCACCTTGACCTCGTTGACCATGGCGAGCGGTTCGAAGAGCAACCGCCGGTAGCCGAGCGACGAGGACGCCGACGAGTTGAGGAACGGGTTGTTGTTCTCGGTCTGGGGTCCGTTCGGCATGCCCACGTTGAGCACGCCGGCGGAGTTGCCCCCACTGCCTGGGTTTGTCGCTGAACAGGCACCGGTGAACGCCAGGGCGGTCGCGGTGACGGCAGCGCAAACACGCCTCATTCTCATGGAAACTCCTTGTTCTCCAACGAAAGCGAGAAGAATCAAGTGAGCGCTGGAAGAAGGTGACCGCGCGTGCCATCGCGGGTGAGGCCGTCGGGGCCCTCTGGTCGCCGTAGAGTAGACGCCTGACCTCTTGGGCAAGTCAATAACGAAGAGGTCACGACCCGAGGCTTATTTTTAGGCGCGAACTAACCTCGGCGTCCATGGTGCGTACTCGGGCGACCGTGCGAGACCTCCGCCGGCAGAACCGATCGGTGCTCTTGACAGCCCTCTTCCTGGACGGCCCGCTCAGCCGTCAGCAGCTGAGTCTGGCGACCGGACTGAGTCCGGCGACGGCGTCCACGATCACCGGCGAACTGCTCGACGAGGGGTTGCTGGTGGAGGCCGGCTCGGTCGACTCCGACGGCGGTAGACCGCGCGTGCTGCTGCGCGTCAATCCGGCGTTCGGGCACGTCATCGGGGTCGACGTGGGCGAGACGGGGATCAAGGTCGAGCTGTTCGACCTCGCCATGACCCGTCTGTCCACTGTGGATCGTCCGTTGACGGCCCTGGAGCCCTCGCTGGTCGCCGACCTGATCGCCTCGGGGGTCGACGAGGTGCTGGCGGGCATCGACGCCTCGTCGGTGCTCGGGGTCGGCGTCGGCGTGCCCGGCACGGTCGAGCAGGGCGAGTCGGCGGTCGTGCACGCGCAGACCATCGGCTGGGACGCCGTGCCGTTCGAGAAGATGATCCGGGCGGCGGGCGTCTCGCTGCCGTTGCTGGTGGAGAACGGTGCCAAGACCCAGGGCCAGGCCGAGATGTGGTTCGGCGCGGGCCGCGGCGCCCGGCACGCGGTGATCGTGCTGGTCGGATCGGGCGTCGGCATCGCCGTGGTGACCGGCGGCGTGGTGCACCGGGGTGCCACGAGCAACGCGGGGGAGTGGGGCCACACCACGATCGCGTACGGCGGCAGGCGCTGCCGGTGCGGAGCGCGCGGCTGCCTGGAGGCCTACGCCGGTGCCTCGGCCATGCTCGACCGCTACCGGGAAGCCCGGCGGGGTGCGGATTCCTCGCCGGACGAGCAGTCCGCTTTGGAGGAACTCCTCACCTCGCGCTCGGCCGTCGCCCGCCGGGTGGTGGACGAGTCGGTGGGCTATCTGGGCGCGGGTATCGCGAACCTGGTGAACCTCTTCAACCCGGAACGCGTGGTCCTCGGCGGCTGGGCCGGACTCGCTTTCGGCGCCTCGAAGCTCGACGAGATCATCGCCGCAACCTCCTCGCACGCCCTGCGCCACCCCTTCGGCCAGGTCCGCATCGAACTGGCCCTGACCGGCCCGGATGCCGTAGCCGTAGGTGCCGCGACCCTCCCGCTCGCCGCCCTCCTGGAGACCGGCGCGTCCGGCTGACCCGTCCGAGAAGGGACCTTCCGACGCATTGACAGCGGAGCCCCACACCCCGACTCTTTGGAGAGCGCTCTCCGAGGAGGTTCCGTGCACGACGACCACGAGCTGGTCAGACTGGTCGGCAAGCTGGACCTGCGCGCCAAGGTGCGCCTGCTGGCCGGCGGCTCCGTCTGGCGCACCTGCGCCGAACCGTCGATCGGCCTGCGCGCCCTGACGTTCTCCGACGGCCCGGCAGGAGTCCGCGGCCCGGGCTGGGACGAACGCCGCACCTCACTCGCCGTGCCATCGCCGACAGCCCTTGGCGCCACCTGGGACGAGGACCTGGTGCACCGCCTGGGAGCCCTGCTGGCTGCGGAGTCACGCCGCAAGGGCGTCGACGTCCTGCTCGCCCCGGTCCTGAACCTGCACCGCACCCCGTACGGCGGTCGCCACTTCGAGTGCTTCGCCGAGGACCCGCTGCTCACCGCCCGTCTCGGCGTCGCCTACGTGCAGGGCGTCCAATCCGGCGGCGTGGCGGCGGCCCCGAAGCACTTCGTGGCGAACGAGACCGAAACCGACCGCCTCACCCATGACGTGCGTGTCTCCGAGCGCACCTTGCGGGAGCTCTACCTGGCGCCCTTCGAGGCGGTGGTGGAGGCGGGCGCGTGGGCGGTGATGTCGGCCTACAACGGTGTCAACGGCCACCCGATGTCGGAGAACCCGCTGCTCACGGGCGTGCTGAAGGAGGAGTGGGGGTTCGACGGGGTGGTGGTGTCGGACTGGGGGGCGGTGCGGACGACGGTGGAGTCGGCGTCCTCCGGGCAGGACCTGTCGATGCCCGGGCCCTGGGGGCCGTGGGGGGATCTGCTGGTGGCCGCGGTCGAGGCCGGGGAGGTGGCGGAGAGCGCGATCGACGACAAGGTGCTCCGGCTGCTGCGCCTGGCCGCACGGGTCGGAGCGTTGGAAAGCGGTGCAGAGCGGGAGGAGTTCGCTCCTGCTGTCAACGACGCAGCGCTGCTTCGCGAAGCGGTGTCTGCGAGCACGGTCCTCCTGCGCAACAACGGAATCCTCCCCCTCCACCCCGGCCGCACCATCGCCCTGATCGGCCCCGGCGCCGCCGCCCCGCGCGTCCAGGGCGGTGGCAGCTCCGGCCTCTACCCGTCCGCCGAGAACTCCCTGCTCGACGCCCTCACAAGCCGAGCCGAGGTCGTGCACGCACCCGGCGTCCGCATCAACGACGAGCCCACCCCGGTCCGCGCACCCGTCCAAGTCCGCGTCCTGGGTCAGAACGACGAGGTGCTCTTCGAAGAACGCCGCCTCACCGGCCGCATCCTCGAAACCGAGGAGGTGCCAGGCGCGCGGGTCCTGGAGATCAGCACCACCCTGCACGTCACCGAGACCGGCCCGTGGAGACTCGCGGTCGCGGGTTACGGCAGGCTGACCCTGGACGTCGACGGCACCAGGGTGCTCGACGTGGTGCAGCCCGTGGACACCGACGACCCCGCCGTGAAGCACCTCCGCCCGCCCCACCACGAGGTCGAGGTTCACCTCGAAAAGACGCAGGTCGAGCTGGTGGCCCGCCGCGAGTTGGGCGAGGACAGCGGCATGGCCTCGCTGCTCGCCGCCGACCCGCCCACCCCGAACGCCGACCAGGAGTTCGGGGCCGCGATCGAAGCGGCGAGCCGGAGTGACGTCGCGATCGTGGTCGTCAGTACCACGGACGCGATAGAGGGCGAGGGCCGCGACCGCACCACCCTCAGCCTGCCGGGGGAGCAGGACGCGCTGGTCACGGCCGTGTGCCTGGCCAACCCGAACACCGTCGTCGTGGTGAACTCGGGCGGTCCGGTGCTGTTGCCGTGGCGCGACGACACCGCGGCGGTGCTGCTCACCTGGTTCCCGGGGCAAGAGGGCGGGCACGGACTCGCGGACGTGCTGTTCGGCGAGCGCGAACCCGGCGGGCGGCTGCCCACCACCTGGCCGGTCAGGGAATCCGACGTGCCGGTCGCGAATTTCCTGCCGGACAACCAAAAGCTCGAGTACGACGAGGGCCTGGACATCGGGTACCGGGCTTGGGCCGCGCACGACGTCGAGCCCGCGTACTGGTTCGGGCACGGGCTCGGCTACACCACCTGGGACTACCTGGGAGCGCGGGCCGAGCGCGGCGCGGTGCGGGTGCGGCTGCGCAACACCGGGCGGCGGCGCGGGCGGGAGGTCGTGCAGGTCTACCTGTCGCGCGAGGACAGCACCACCCCGCGACCCCGGAGGTGGCTGGGAGGCTTCGCGAGCGTCGTCGCCGACGCGGGGGAGACGGTCGAGGTGCTGGTCGAGATCCCGCCGCAGGCCACGCGGCACTGGGAGAACGGGTGGGTCACCGAGTCGGGCGGGTTCACCGTCCACATCGGACCGAACGCGGGCGCCACGCGCATAAGACTCGCGGCCAGGCACGTCTTGAGGCCGCGGTAAGCACATGATCAGGGGGATCCCGACGCTGGAGGACGTCGCGCGGGTCGCCGGGGTGTCCCGGGCGACCGTCAGTCGCGTCGTCAACGGCACGCGCAACGTCGACCCGACGTTGCAGGAGACGGTGCGCGACGCCATCGAGCAGACCGGGTACACGCCCAACCACGCCGCGCGGTCGCTCGTCACGCGCCGGACCGGGACGGTGGCGCTGATCATCTCCGGGGCCGGTGGCGGGTCGGACGTGTTCGTGGACCCGTTCTTCGGCCGGGTGACGGCGGGGGTGGTCGACTTCCTGCGCGGCCACAGCGTGCACCCGGTGCTGATGCTCGCGGACACCGACAAGGCGCGCACCGAGGTCGTCGAGTTCCTCAAGCAGGGCAGCACGGACGGGGCGTTGCTGGTCACCACGCACGCCGCCGAGCCGTTGCCCGATCGGCTGCTGGAGGCCGGGGTGCCCGCGGTGCTCTACGCGCGGCCCGGCAGGCCGTTGCCGGTCAGCTTCGTCGACCTCGACCACCAGGCGGGAGGACGGCTCGCGGCCGGCCGGCTCACTGCGATCGGACGCACCAAGGTCGCCGTGATCGCCGGGCCGTTGGACGTGCTCGCGAGCCAGGACCGGCTCACCGGGTTCCGGGATGCCATGGCGCGCAACGGGATTCCGTACGTGCCGGCGATCGAGGGCGGGTTCACGGCGGTCAGCGGTGCGCGGGCGATGCACCGGCTGCTCGTCGAGTACCCCGAGGTCGACGGGGTGTTCGCGGCCAACGATCTGATGGCCCAAGGGGCCGTGGAGGTGCTTCAAGCTGCGGGAAAGCACGTTCCCGGGGACGTCGCGGTGGTCGGTTTCGACGACAGCGCGCCCGCCGCGTCCTGCCGCCCGCCGCTCACCACGATTCGCCAGCCCGTCGAGCAGATGGCGGCCACGATGGCGGAAGTGCTGCTCACGACCCTGGACGACCCCGAGTTGCGGCCGCGGTCCATCATTTTCGAACCGGAACTCGTCCTCAGGGGGTCCGCGTGATTGACCTGCCGGACATCACGAGTTAATCTGCGGGAGAGCGCTCTCCCGACGCCCGGTGCCACGGGCGTCACCGTTCGGGCTCACTCGCCCCAAAGGTGTCAGGCAGGCTCATGAGCTCTCCCCTGTCCAGGGCGGCCGGTCTCGCGGCCGCTGCCTTGTGTCTCGTGACCACAGCAAGCATCAGCTTCCCGGCCGGGGCCGCCGCGTGCGGCACCACCAACGTAGCGCTGAACAAACCAGCCACGGCGTCGACGACCGAGAACGGTGGCACTCCTGCGAGTGCGGCCGTCGACGGCAACGCCGGAACGCGCTGGTCGTCTCAGTTCGCCGACCCGCAGTGGCTCCAGGTCGACCTCGGCTCCACTCAGGAGGTCTGCCGCGTCTCCCTGAACTGGGAAACCGCGCACGGCAAGGCGTTCCAGATCCAGGTGTCCGACACCGCGGCCGCGAACTCGTGGCGCGACGTGTACTCCACCACCACGAGCACCGGCGGCAACCAGACGCTCGACGTCACCGGTTCCGGTCGCTACGTCCGGGTGTTCGGCACCCAGCGCGGCACCGGCTACGGCTACTCGTTGTGGGAACTGGGAGTCTTCGCCACGACCCCGGACGTCCCCGGCGTCACGCCGACCGACCCGCGCAACCCGGACTTCGGCCCGAACGTGTACGTCTACGGCCCGGGATCGTCGCAGTCGGACATGCAGGCCCGGCTCGACGCGATCTCCGCGCAGATGAAGACGAACCAGTTCGGCCCGCAGCGCCACGCCGTGCTGTTCAAGCCCGGCACCTACAACGCCGACGTCAACCTGCGCTTCTACACGCAGGTCGCCGGTCTGGGCCTGATGCCGGACGACGTGAACATCAACGGCCACATCCGCGTCGAGGCCGACTGGCTCCAGCAGGGCGACGACCCGAACAACCTCGGCAACGCCACCCAGAACTTCTGGCGCGGAGCGGAGAACCTGTCCGTCACGCTGCCGGCGAACCAGGTCGAGCGCTGGGCGGTCTCGCAGGCCACCGCGTACCGGCGGATGCACCTGCGCGGCCAGCAGCACCTGTGGAACGGCTACGACGGCTGGGCCAGCGGCGGTCTGATCGTGGACAGCAAGATCGACGGCACCGTCATCTCGGGCTCGCAGCAGCAGTTCCTCACCCGCAACAGCAACCTCGCGGGCGGCTGGGCCGGTTCGGTCTGGAACATGGTCTTCGCGGGCACCCAGGGCGCGCCGCCCAACAACTTCCCGAACCCCTCGCACACCACCGTCGACACCTCGCCGGTCACCCGCGAGAAGCCCTACCTGTACTTCACGAACGACGGTGAGTACCGGGTGTTCGTCCCGGCGCTGCGGCAGAACTCGCGCGGCACCAGCTGGGAGAACGGCAACCCCGGCTCGTCCATGTCGCTCGCGGACTTCTTCATCGTCAAGCCCGGCACCCCGGCGGCCACCATCAACGCGGCGCTCCAGCAGGGCAAGCACCTCCTGCTCACGCCGGGCATCCACCAGCTCGACGACACCATCCGGATCACCCGGCCGAACACCGTCGTCCTGGGCCTCGGCCTCGCGACGCTGACGCCGACCACCGGCAAGGCCGCCCTCACGACGTCCGATGTGGACGGTGTGAAGCTCGCGGGCTTCCTGGTCGACGCGGGCGTGCAGAACTCCCCGGTGCTGCTGGAGATCGGCAACTCGAACACCACCGACCACGCGGCGAACCCGACGTCGATGCACGACGTGTACCTGCGCGTCGGCGGATCGCAGGCCGGCAAGGCGACGACGAGCCTCCGCGTCAACAGCCGCAACACGATCATCGACCACACCTGGGTCTGGCGCGCCGACCACGGCGAGGGCGTCAGCTGGACCGCGAACCCCGGCCAGAACGGAGTCGTCGTCAACGGCGACAACGTGATCGCGTACGGTTTGTTCGTGGAGCACTACCAGCAGCACAACCTGGTGTGGAACGCCAACGGCGGCAAGGTCTACCTGTACCAGAACGAGCTGCCGTACGACCCGCCGAACCAGGCCGCCTGGATGAACGGGTCCAAGCGCGGCTGGGCCGGGTACAAGGTCGCCGACACCGTGACGACCCACGAGGCGTTCGGCGTCGGGGTGTACGCCTTCAACCAGGCGGACCCGAGCATCGTCACGGACAACGGCTTCGAGGCACCGAACCGGCCCGGTGTGCGCTTCACGCACCTGGTCACCGTGTCGCTCGGCGGCGTGGGCACGATCGCCAACGTCATCAACGGCGTGGGCGGGGTCGCGAACACCGCCAACCAGGTCCGATACCTGGTGACCTATCCGTGAGTCTGATCGGCGTGCTCTCCCGGGACACCCTTCCCGGTGAGAGCACGCCCGCTCTGGCGGGCATCGGACACGCGGCGCACAGGGCGGGCAGCGGCCTGCTCCTGTGCGCCGATCTCGACTTCGTGGACACGCGGGGAGTGGCCCTGAGCGGCTGCGTCCTGCTCGACCGCACCGCCGACGAGCACGACCTGGCCTGCCTCGCCGACCACGCGATCCCGTTCGTGTCGATCGGCAGACGGGACAGCGCGTCCAGGCAGGTCCCTTATGTGGACGTCGACTACGCCGCGGGCGTGCGCGATCTCGTCGCGCGCACCGCGGCTCTCGGCCATCAGCAGATCGTCTACATCGGACTGCCGAGTGGCACCGCCTCCGTCGAACGCCGGCAGGGATTCCTCGCCGCGGCGGAAGCCATGAACGTCAAGGGACTGCACGCGCCGGCGGTCTGGCTCGACCAGCTCGTGCGCATCGGCGTGACGGCCGTGATAGCAGAACACCCCGACGACGCCTCCGCACTCGTCCGTGCGGCGCGCAGCCGGGGTATGTCCGTACCTGGGGAACTCTCGGTGCTGGCGCTCGACGTGCCGGAGACCGACCTGCTGGGCCTCACCGGACTGCGCGTGCCGAGGTGGGAAACGGGCAGGCGGGCCGTGTACCTGCTGGCCCGCCTGCCCCAGAAGCGTCCTCACGAGCTCATCGCGTGCGAGTTCGTGCAGGGTTCCACGTTGTCAGCGCCGGAGGATCACCGCGGCAGGCGGTAGTCCGGTCCGAGCGCCGCGCCCCGGTGGGGCTTGTACTGGTCGTAGCCGCGCGGATCGCATTGCAGGCCACCGTTGATGCAGTGCCGGACGAGCGCGGCCTGGGTGGGAGCGTCCCAGGCGTTCATGAAGTCGTAGTGCCAGGTGTAACCGCGTCCGCTCGACAGTCTCACCCGCGACATGTCCCCGGAGACCGGGAACGCCATCTTGAACTCGATCATCGGCACCGCCACCGGGTGTGACGGCGGGCAGACGAGCGTTGCGCGGTCCGGATAAGCCATGTGCGACTTGTGGTCCGCCGAGTCGAGGTCACGGCCGTTCCAGCAGCTCGGCGCCTGGAAGCGGACGTTGAGCTGGCTGCCGGGAGCGCACCAGGACGGGATGTCCCAGTTCTTGGCGCTGTCCCCGCACTCGAAGCCCTCGATCGCGCCGGGGTGGTCGCGGAACTGCTCGAGGGTCGAGGTGGGGCTGCCGACCACGAACCGCATGCCCGGAGGGAACGGCTGGACGTCCTGGTACTTCAGGATTCCCGACTTGTAGTAGACGACCTGGTTGCCGGTCGGGCGCACGACCTGGTCGCCGTTGAGCACGGACGGGAACCAGTACGCCGACTTGTCGTCGGGGGTGATGCAGTTCGTGCTGCCCTGCCGCAGCGAGTCGTTGGTGCTGTTGGCGTTGATGGAGTTGTTGCCGAGGAAGGTGTGCAGGTGCGACGCGCCCGGCAGACCGGGGAAGACGATCGGGTCGTCCGGGCGGTCCGTGGCGAAGGAGCAGTTCGCCTGGAACTCGTGGTGACTCACGTAGTCGTCGGCCTGGGCCGACTGGGTCGCCACCGCGAGCACCGCGGCGACGAGACTGGCCGCGACGGCCAGCGCGCTGAATTTTCGGGACAACGGTGTCCTCCTGCCGATGTGGGAACCGGCTTGGGAGAGCGCTCTCCCAAGAAGAGTCCCGCTCGTACCGCGAGGTGTCAAGGGGCCTGGTTGACATCGGTGAAGTCCGTTCGTAACATTCGCCGCCAGGGTTGGGAGAGCGCTCTCCCGCACTTCAACCCACCGATTCCCCTGCAGGAGACGCCATGTACCGCCTCCGCTCTGTCGGCACGGTGATCGCCGTGCTGCTGGGACTAGCAGTGGCGCAAGGCACGGTCAGTGCCGCGCCTTCACTGCTGTCCCAAGGCAAAACCGCCACCGCCTCGTCCATCGAGGGCGCCGGCACGCCCGCACCGGCCGCGGTCGACGGCAACTCAGGAACGCGCTGGTCGAGCACGTGGAGCGACCCGCAGTGGTTGCGCGTGGACCTCGGCGCCACGTCCCGGCTGTCCAGGATCGAACTCGACTGGGAAGGCGCCTACGCCACGGCGTTCGACCTCCAGGTCTCCGACAACGGCGACTCGTGGCAGACGATCAGGTCCGTCACCGGTGGCACCGGCGGCAACCAGGGCTTCGACGTCACCGGCACCGGCCGCTACGTCCGCATGAACGCCACCCAGCGCGCCAACGGCTACGGCGTCTCGCTGTGGGAGTTCCGCGTCTTCGGCGAACAGGGCGGCACGAACCCGCAACCCGGCACCGGTGTGCGTGTGACCGGCTCGCAGGGCAACTGGCAGCTCACCGTCGACGGTGCGCCGTGGACGGTCAAGGGCCTGACCTGGGGTCCGCCGGCCGCGGACGCCGCCCGGTACATGCCGGAGCTGAAGTCCATGGGCGTCAACACCTTGCGCACCTGGGGCACCGACGCGTCCACCCGGCCGTTGCTCGACGCCGCTGCCGCCAACGGATTGCGCGTCATCAACGGGTTCTGGTTGCAGCCCGGCGGCGGTCCCGGTTCCGGCGGCTGCGTGAACTACGTGACCGACACTGCCTACAAGGCCGACATGCTCGGCCAGATCCGGCAGTGGGTCACGACGTACAAGGACCACCCCGGCGTTCTCATGTGGAACGTCGGCAACGAGTCCATCCTGGGCCTGCAGAACTGCTACTCCGGCGCCGAGCTGGAGACGCAGCGCGTCGAGTACGCCAAGTACATCAACGAGGCGTCCCGGGCCATCCACGCGATCGACACCAACCACCCCGTGACGAACACGGACGCGTGGACCGGTGCGTGGGTGTACCTCAAGGCGCACACGCCGGACCTGGACCTCTACTCCGTGAACTCCTACGGCAACGTGTGCAAGGTCCGCCAGGACTGGATCGACGGCGGCTACACCAAGCCGTACATCCTGACCGAGGCCGGTCCCGCCGGAGAGTGGGAGGTGCCCAACGACGCCAACGGTGTCCCGGCCGAGCCGACCGACATCCAGAAGCGCGACGGCTACACCCAGGCCTGGAACTGCATCACCGGGCACACCGGCGTTTCCTTCGGTGGCACGTTGTTCCACTACGGCACGGAGTACGACTTCGGCGCAGTGTGGTTCAACCTGACTCCGGCGGGCAAGAAGCGCCTGTCGTTCTACTCGGTGCAGCGCGCGTTCGGTGGCGCGACGCCGTCGAACACCCCGCCGGTGATCTCCGCGATGAACCTGCCGCAGACCATCGCGGCCGGGGCGCCGCTGAACATCGACGTGGCCGCGTCGGATCCGAACGGTGACGCGATCACCTGGTCGGCGGCGTTCAACAGCAAGTACATCGACAACAGCGGCGGCCTCGCCAACGCGCCCGTGCAGGTCAACGGGAACCGCCTCACCGTCACCGCTCCGGACCGCCTCGGCGTCTGGAAGGTGTACGTGATGGCCGAGGACGGGCGCGGCAACATCGGCATCGAGACCAAGTCCGTCCGGGTCGTCGCACCCCAGCCGGCAGGCACGAACGTCGCACTGGGCAAGCCGGTGACGGCCTCGTCGTACCAGCAGGTCGGCGACGGGGCGCCGTTCCCGCCGTCCAACGCGGTCGACGGCAACGGGTCGTCGCGTTGGGCCACGGACTGGGCCGACCCGCAGTGGCTCAGGGTCGACCTCGGTGCCGTGACCACCTTCCAGCACGTGCAACTGGTGTGGGAAGGCGCTTTCGGCCGTGCCTACGAGATCCAGGTGTCCGACGACGGCAACAACTGGCGCTCGGTCTACGGCACCACGACCGGCAACGGCGGCGTCGACTCGATCGACGTGACCGCGACCGGCCGGTACGTGCGGCTGCACGCCACCCAGCGCGGCACCGGCTGGGGCTACTCGCTGTACGAGTTGGGCGTGTACCGGCGGTGAGTTGCGGCGACCGGGTGGAATCCGTGACCGCATGAGGTGAATGTCGTTCTCCGGTCCCGACGTCATGACTAGCTTCGGCTCAATGACCGTGGACGTGGCGTTGGGGCCGGGATCGAGCACGTGGGAACGCCTGGGGCAGTGGCGTTTCCTGATGGTGATGCACCGGGCGTTGGTGTTGCAGGCGGCCCATCCCGCCGTGGGTGCCGCCGTTGCCGAGTACTCGGTTTACAACGCACGGCCGTGGCGGAGGTTGTTCCGCACCATCGAAAGCCTGCACACCTACGTCTACGGCAGCCCCGCCGAACAACGTCGTGAACTCGCCCGCCTCGAACGACTGCACCGCCGCATGCAGGGCACCGACGGCTACGGCCGCACGTACGACGCGGGCGACTCCTCGTCGAGGGCGTGGGTGCATCTGACGTTGTTCGAGGCCGTGCTGACCATGCAACGGCTTGGTGGCGAACCGTTGTCGTCGGAGGAGACCGGTCGCTTCTACGACGAGTGGCGCCGTGTCGGCCGCCAGTTCGGCCTGGCCGAGGACGACCTGCCCGCGACTCCGGAGGAGTTCCGCGCGTACTTCGACCACGTGGTGGCCGAGGTGCTGGAGGACAACGCGACGGTCCGGGACCTGTTGTCGGGCAGCATCTACCGCATCCCGCCGCCGTCCGGCGTGCCGATTCCCGACCTGCTGTGGGCGCCGCTGCGGTTCGCCGTCGTGACGGCCGCCGTGCAGGCGACGACGGCGACGTTGCCCGCCGCGTACCGCGAACGGCTGCGGCTGACGCCGGTGCCCGGTTCCGAGTTGGCGGTGAACGGCCTGCACCTGGCCGTGCGGATGGTTGCCGACCTGCTGCCGAAGCCGTGGCGCTACCTGCCGCTGGCCGCCGCCGCTTTGAGGGCCGCTGAACAGCCTGCTGCCGCGTTGGTGCCGGAGTCGTTCTTCGGCACGGTGCTGGACCAGAGCGGCGACGGGGTGCTGCGGTGGAGCGACCTGCTCGCGATGGCTCGGGAGATCAGCACCCACCTGGACCTCGACGAGAAGGACGAGGACAGGCTGCACGACGCCTTCCGGTCGTGGTGGGAGCAACTGGCCACGGCGACCGGAACACCGTTGGACGGCAGCGTGACCGAGGCCGCGTACGCCGTGGCGCTGGCCGATCGCGCGTACCCCGGTCCCGCTGATCGCCATCGCGGGTACGGCGCGGTGGCGGCGGTGGTGCGCGGGCTGATCGACCGCGACGGCAACGGCGAGGTGCGGCAGGACGAGTACACGCGGTTGCTCGACCACAGTCCGCGGCGGCACGAGTTGATCGCGGCCCTGCGGGAGCTCGACCACGACGGGGACGGGACCGTGCACGGCGACGAGCTGGAGCAGGCGTTGCGGGAGTTCCTGGTGGGGGTGCGGGACTTCGAGGCCGCCCGCCACCTGCTCGGCCGCGTCTAGTCCGCCGATCTGCCTAGGGTGGAGGGCATGCCCTCCGCTGTGATCGCCGAGTACGACCCTGAGTGGCCTGTTCGCGCGCACCACCTGCTCGACGAGGTGCGCGCGGCGTTCTCCGTGCTGCCTGGAGCAGAAGGGTTCACTTACGACCACATCGGGTCCACGTCCGTGCCGGGCCTGGGAGCGAAGCCGATCATCGACCTCCAGGTGTGCCTGCCGGAACTGCCCGCGCTGGACGAGTTGGCGGCGCTGCTGGCCCCGACGCCGTTCGTCCCGGCGCACGGGTCGCGGCCGGACTCGCCGGGTGTGTACCGCGACGCACGACGGCCGGGTGAGCACGACGACGCCGTCTACGAGAAGCGGCTGTTCCACGTGCCGGACACCGTGATCCTGCACGTCCGGCGGGCCGACTCGCCGTTCGCGCGGTTCGTCGTCGACTTCCGCGACTGGCTGCGCGCCCACCCCGACCAGGCCGCCCGCTACGAACGGATCAAGCGCGATCTCGCCGACGACCACGCGGATGCGGCCGACTACGACGACTACACCCGTGCCAAGACGGCGTTCTTCACCGAGATCGGGCCGGGGCTCACGCGCTGGGCAGCCGGATCGTGACGCGCAGGCCGCCGTCCGGGCGGGGTGCGAGGTCCAGCGCCCCGCCGTGGGCACGCGCGACGCTGTGCACGATCGCGAGGCCCAGCCCGACGCCGGCGTGATCGTCGGTGCGGGCCCGTGACCCGCGTTGGAACGGCTCGGCGAGCGTCGGCACCAGGTCGGGTGGCAGGTGCCTGCCGGTGTTCTCGACGCGCAGCACGCACGCCTGGTGCTGCGGTTCGACGTGGACGGTCACCTGGCCGTCGGGCACGTTGTGGACGATCGCGTTCTGCACGAGGTTCGTGACCATCCGCAGCAGCAGGTCTGGTGATCCGGTCGTGGTCGCGTTCTCACCAGAGACGTCGAGCGTGATGCCGCGTTGTTCGGCCAGTGGCAGCAGGGTTTCCGCGGCTTCCTCGGCGAGCAGGGAAAGGTCGACGGTCTCGCGCGTGAACGCGCCGCGCTCGCCCCGGCTGAGCAGCAGCAACGCCTCGGTGAGGTCGATCGCGCGGCGGCTCGCGGTGTGCAGGCGGTCGAGGAGTGCCGCGTCGACCTTGCTCGGGTCCTGCCGGGCCAGGTCCAGCAACGACTGGGAGATCGCCAGCGGCGTGCGGAGTTCGTGCGAGGCGTTGGCGGCGAACCGGCGTTGCTCGCCGACGTGCGACTCGAGCTGTTCCAGCATGGTGTCGAAGACGTCCGAGAGCTCGCGGAACTCGTCCGCCTTGCCCGGCAACCGGATCCGGTGCGCGAGCGACCCCTGCGCGGCCAGCCGGGCGGCATCGGTGATCTTCGTCAGCGGCGCCAGCATCCGTCCGGCGAGCAGCCAGCCGCCGACGAGCCCGAACGCGGTGAGCGCGACCATCGCGATCGCGGCGACCCGGCCGAAGATCATGGTGAGCAGGTCGCGGCTGGGATTGCGCCACAGCAGTCCCTGCTGGGTGTCGGGCAGGTACCGCAGCAGGAAGAACCACACCAGCACCAGCAGGACCGTGCCGGACACGATCACGATGCCCGCGTAGCTCAGCGTGAGCTTCAGGCGGGCGCTGAGGCCGGGCGGTCTACGCATCGATGCGGTACCCGACCCCCGGCACCGTCGCGATCAGCCACGGCTCGCCGAGCCGCTTGCGCAGCGCCGACACCGTGATGCGCACGGCGTTGGTGAACGGGTCGGCGTTCTCGTCCCACGCCCGTTCCAGCAGCTCCTCGGCGCTGACGACCCCGCCCTGCGCGCCGACCAGCACCTCCAGCACCGCGAACTGCTTGCGGGTCAACGCCACGTACTGCCCGTCGCGGAACACCTCCCGCCGGAACGGATCGAGCCGCAGCCCGCCGATCTCGCTGACCGGCGGCCGCGCGTAGGCCCTGCGACGGGCCAGCGCTCGCAACCGCAGCACCAGCTCCCGCAGTTCGAACGGCTTGGTGAGGTAGTCGTCCGCGCCGAGCCCGAACCCCGACGCCTTGTCGTCGATCCGGTCGGCCGCCGTGAGCATGAGGATCGGCATGCCGCTGCCGGACGCGACGATCCGCCGCGCGACCTCGTCCCCGGACGGCCCGGGGATGTCGCGGTCGAGCACGGCGAGGTCGTAGGAGTTGACGCTCAGCAGTTCGAGCGCGGTGTCGCCGTCGCCCGCGATGTCGGCGGCGATCGCCTCCAGCCGCAGCCCGTCCCGGACGGCCTCGGCCAGGAACGGTTCGTCCTCCACGATCAGCACGCGCATGCGGCCCAGCCTAGGGAGTCGTGCATATCGGCCGCGTATTCAGACCGCGACCAGGTGCCGCTCGTTCGTGGTGTGGCTGGGGCGCCACCAGTACCAGGACAGCAGGCTCGCGAGCGCCGCGCCCGTGGCGTTGAGCAGCACGTCGTCCACAGAGGACACCCGGTCCAACATCAACACGAACTGGAGCACCTCCAAGGAGGCCGAGCAGGCCACCGCGAACACGAAGACTCGCCCCACGTTCTGGAGTTTCGCGAACCGCAGCGGCGCGAAGCAGCCCAGCGCCGCGAACACCAGCATGTTGCCGACGATCTGGCCCCAGTCGTCGTGTTGGAGGAGGTCGGCGATGTCCGCGAACGGCACGAGGCTCACCTCGCCGGTCGTCCCCGGTTCTGCGCCCGGCAGCATGATGATCCAGACCCACGGCAACGTCCCGTAGACCATCCCGACGTCGGCCAGCGCCAGTCGTTTGGGGGCCTTGCGGAACAGCGCCAGGAGCACCACGGCCAGGATCGCGAGCGGCAGTCCCAGCACGGACCCGAGCACCACCCCGGTCTCCGTTCCGACCCACTCCTGCCAGGTGTTGAGCACGTTCTCTCCAGCTTCCGGTGACGAAGGTGCCCACTCAAGCTTCGTCCGCGTTGCCGGGGCGTACACGTTTTTGCATACGCGGACGATATGTGCAGAATGCTGGCGTGCTGGAGGCGAGACTGCTTGCGACCGTCTCGCGTCTCGCGGGGCCTGTCCGCGGCGCCGGCGTCGCGCTGATCAGCCTCTTCGGTGCTTTTTCATTGAACTCGCCGCTGGGCTGGGGCCTGTTCGTGGTGGTCGGGTTGAGCACCGTCGCCGACTTCCGGCTGCCCCGAGTGGCGCTGCCGGTGGCGTTCCTGCGGGTCGTGCTGCTCTCGGTGCTGCTGGGAGCCGACGCCGACCAGTGGGTGCTGACCGTCCTCACCAGCACCCTGATCACCTGGCAGTGGCAGTGGCCGCTCAAGGTCACCGTGCCCGCGACAGCCGCCCTCCTCGCCGTCCAGGTGGTGACGACCGGGCCCGGGGTGCTGGTGCGGGCCGTGCTGGAGTCGGTGCTCGCCCGGTTGGCTTATGAGCTGCTGCGCCGGTCCAGTCGGCGGGTGGACGGGCTGCGGGAACGTGCTGCTTTGCGGAGCCGGGCCGCCGCGGTCGCCCTGGACCAGGGGCGGCGGGAGCGCGAGTACCTGGCGTTGCTGCACGACACGGCCGCTTCGACGTTCCTGATGGCGGCGCATGACGGAGACCCGTCGGCGGTGGCGGCGCAGGCTCGGCGGGACCTGGTGGTGCTGGCTGAGCGGGACGTGCCGGGGACGGTCGACCTCGGGGCGGCGCTCTCGGCCGTGGCTCGGGACTCCGGGGTCGAGGTGCGGGTGGAGGCCGCCGTGGTGCCGGTGCCGGCCGGGGTGGCGTTGGTGTTGGTGCGGGCGGTGCGGGAGTTGCTGACCAACGTAGAGCGGCACGCGGGGACTGGGCGGGCGGATCTCGTGGTGTCACCCGGGGTGGTGGTCGTCGGGGATGAAGGGCGGGGGTTCGAGGTCGCTGACGTGCCGGAACACCGGCGAGGGTTGCGGGGGTCGGTGATTGATCGGATGGCGGCCGCGGGTGGGACGGCCGTGGTCGAGTCGGCGCCGGGACAGGGCACGCGGGTGCGGCTGGAGTGGCCGATGAGCGTGCGGCCGGACGGTGGAGCGGCCGATGCCTGACGTCGCCGTCGTCACCCTCACCCGGCGCGTCCTGCTCGTCGTGGTCCTCGCCGTCCAACTCGTCCTCATGCTGCCCCAGCTCATCGACCACCCCCACGCCCCACCGGCCTGGCTCGCCTACGCCCTTCTCACCGCCGTCCTGGCGGCGGTGGCCACCCTCGTCGCCGCCGGCACCCCGACCGTGCCCCCGATCCTGGCCGCGCTCCCACTCGGCGCCTCGGTCCTGGCGACCACCGCTCTCCCCGACGGAGCGTCATTGGGCCCCGCCGACTGGGGCTTCGGCCTGGTCGGCTGGTACCTGCTGCTGGTCCTCGTCGACCGCCCGCCGGCACTGATCGCCGCCCTGGCCGCGCACATCTGCTTCAGCGTCGGCTGGTTCGCGCACGACGGGAACGGCGACGTCGGCACGGCCGGGGTCGTGATCCTCAGCGGCACGAGTTTCCAGCTCGGCGTCCTGGTGATCACCCGCGTGCTGCAGCGCGACGCGGAACTCGCCGCCGAGGCCGCAGCCGAACTCGAGGCCGCCAGAACTCAGGAAGAGCTCGCCCGCCAACGGGAGCAGGACCTGCGGGCCGGGTTCGAGGGGCAGTTGGGGGCGTTGCTGCCGCTGCTGGCGGACCTCGCCGACGAACGGGTCAGCATCGACGACCCGGAGACGCGGCTCAGGTGTTCGGTGGCCGCGGTGCAGTTGCGGCGGTTGTTCGCGGAGAACGACGACGTGCCCGATCCGTTGTTGCACGAGTTGACGGCGTGCGTGGACGTGGCGGAACGGCGCGGGGTCGTGGTGCAGCTCGCGGTCAGCGGGATGGCCACGGCGGTGCCGACGGAGGTGCGGCGGGAGCTGGTCGCGCCGATGGCCCAGGCGCTGGCCGCGGCGCAGGGGCGTGCGAAGGTGAGTCTGTTGCGCACCGCGACCGAGGTGCGGGTCGCGGTGGTGGCGGACGCGGAGCACGAACCGCCGCAAGCCGGAACGCCGAAGATGATCACGGTCGAGACTAGTGTCCACAGCGGACTGGTGAGGAGCGAGGCGCGATGGCGGACGGCGTGACGGCGGTCCTGGTCGACGACCACCCCGTGGTGCGGGCGGGGGTCGCGCACTGGCTGTCCACAGCGGACATCGAGCTCGTGGCGTCCGGCGAGGACCCCGACACCGCGTGGACGGGACCCGGTGCGACGGCCGACGTCGTGGTGCTGGACCTGCACCTCAACTCGGTCACCCCGGCGACGGCGGAGTTGCGCAAGCTGGTCGAGGACGGGCGCAAGGTCATCGTCTACTCGATGCGGTCCGACGACGAGATCGCCTTGCTGTGTCTGGAGATCGGGGCGCTCAGCTACCTGACCAAGGCCGAGGGCGCCGACCACCTCGTGCAGGCCGTGAAGGCGGCGGCGGAAGGTCAGTCGTACACGCCGCCGGCACTCGCGGGCGCGTTGGCGGGGGACCGGTCCGAGACGCGACCCGCGTTGTCGCCGCGCGAGACCGAGGTGCTGGTCGAGTGGTTCCAGTCGGAGTCGAAGGAGTTCGTGGCGCAACGGCTGAACATCACGCTCAGCACCGTCAACTCCCACCTGGAGCGGATCCGCGTCAAGTACGCGGCGATCGGCAGGCAGGCCCCGACGAAAGCGGCACTCGTGGCGCGGGCCATCCAGGACGGACTGATCGGCCTCGACGACTTGTAGAAGATCGATGTGGTGTGAACGACCGATACCGGACGTTGCGGCATCTGGCCTAGCCTCCTGGGCATCCCCAGGTTCCGCAGCCGGATGGAGTTCCACCAGTGACGCACGCCCGTGGCCCCCTGTTCCTCGCCACCGTCGCGGCAGCAGGTCTGCTGCTGACGGCCTGCGGTTCGGAGACCACCGGATCACCCGTCGCCGCACCGGAGACCAAGACCGAGACGACGTCCGAGAGTCCGGCCACCACGTCGAAGAAGGCAGACACCCCGGTCGCGGCGGGCGGGGACATCACCGCGCCCGGCACCAAGCTCAAGGTCGGCGCCCGCGCCGTGCTGCCGATGGCGTCGGGCGACAAGACCGGCACGATCTCCGTCACCCTCACCGCCATCGAGGCGGGTGCCAAGGAGGACCTGGCGAAGTTCGGTGACAAGGCCAAGAACGTCACGCCGTTCTACCTGCGCGTCAAGGTCGAGAACCTCAGCGGCACCGACCTGAGCTACACCTCGGTCTCGTTGCGCGGCCTCGGCACCGACGGCAAGGGCACCGGCGTGATCATCAGCGGCGACACCCCGAAGTGCGACTCCACCAGCGCGCCGAGGACGTTCAAGACGTCCGGCGAGACCTACGAGACCTGCGTGCTCACCGCGGCACCGGACGGTTCCGCGGTCGTGGCGGGCGAGTACAACCGCGGCGACTACGGGAAGTCGCCGGTGGTCTGGGAGAGCTGAGCCGCGGGGTACGACGAGGGGTCCCCGCGGCTCAGCGGTTCTGCACCAGCCCGTTCATGTGCGCGTACGCCACGGCGTGCACCCGGTCCCGCAGCCCGAGTTTCGCCAGCACGCGGGACACGTGCGTCTTGACCGTCTCGTCCCCGACGTGCAGCCGCGCGGCGATCTCTGCGTTGCTGTAGGCGGCCGCGACGAGTTGCAGCACCTCGCGTTCGCGCGCGGTCAGCGACGAGAGCTCGGGCGGCGTCGGGGGAGGGGCGAGGCTGACGGCGAACCGCGCGATCAGCCGTTGCGTGACGGACGGGTCGATCAACGCGTCCCCGCGCGCCGCCACCCGCACCGCGGAGATCAGCTCCTCCGGCGGCAACGACTTCAGCAGGAACCCGCTCGCCCCCGCCTTCAACGCCCGGTAGACGTACTCGTCGGTGTCGTAGGTGGTGAGCAGCAGGACCTTCGTGCGGTTGCCGGGATCGGCCAGAATCCGTTCCGTGGCACCGAGTCCGTCGAGCTTGGGCATGCGGATGTCGAGCACGGCGACATCCGGCCGCAGCCGCGCCACCTCCGCGACCGCCGCGTGACCGTCCGCGACCTCGGCCACGCACTGGAGGTCGTCCTGCGTGTCGAAGATCGCGCGCATGCCGGACCGCAGCATCGCGTGGTCGTCGGCGAGCAGCACCGAGAGCGTCATGAGGCCTCCAGGGGGAACGTGACGACGGTGCGCCAGGTGCGGCCGTCCGGGTCGAGTCCGGACCGGGTGGTGCCCGCGAACATGCCCGCGCGGTTGCGGATGCCGACGAGCCCGCGCCGCACCGCACCCGAGTCGTCACCGCGCCCGGCGACGTTCTCCGCGGCGATGGTCAGCGAGTCCGGCGCGTACTCCAAGGTCACCGTCACGCCGGACGAGTCGCCGTGCCGCAGCGCGTTGGTCAGCATCTCCTGGATGATCCGGTAGACGGTGATGTCCAACGACTCCGGCACGTCCCGCCGTTGCCCGCGCACCTCCAGCCGGGCCGGGGTGCCCGCCGCGCGCATGCCGTCGAGCAGTTCGTCGAGGTTGTCGAGCCCGGGCTGGCGCGCGCCCTCGGACTTGTCGCCGTGCAACAGGTCCAAGAGGTGCCGCAGGTCGACCATGGCCGCGCGGCTGGACGTCTCGACCGCGCGCAACGATGTCATCAGCTTCGGGTTGCCCTCGGACGTGCCGAGCCGGGCGGCGCCGGCGTGCAGGTTGATGGCGCTCACGTGGTGGATGATCACGTCGTGCAGGTCGCGGGCTATCGCGCCGCGTTCCTCGGTCACCGCCTTGGCCACCGCCGCCTTCGCGTCCTTCTCCGCCATCGCCGACTGCTTCTCCAGTTCGGCGAGGTAGGCGCGGCGGGCCGTGGTGTAGCGGCCGACGAGCCACGGCAGCAGCGCGCCCTTGGCCGCGACGAGCACGGCGACGAGCAGGCCATGGCCGTTGATGAACATGGTGGCCATGAGACTCGCGGTGAGCACGCCGAGCGCCGCCCACGCGGGCACGCCGCGCAACCACGCCCCGGCGCGGTACCCGGCGATCAGCAGGCCCGCGTCGTTCGCGTCGGCGCCGTTGAACCAGGTCAGCAGGACGATCACCGGGACCGCCGCCTGCGCCACCGCCACCCACAACGACAGGCGCGCGGGACCGGCGAGCATCGCGTCCACGGCGAGGGTCATCAGCAGTACGACCACGGTTTGAGGCATCGGTTCGCGGTCGAGCAGCACGAACCCGCCGTCCACGACCATGCACACGGCCGCGACCAGCCACGACTGGTGCTTGAGGGGAAGTTTGACGAGATCCATCGCCCAGAATCTTGCCCCATCGCGTCCCTGAGAACCTCCCGCGTCGCAGGGGTCGGGGATCCCCCGCGCGGGGGACCCGGTTTCCGACTCCGCAGTGACGCGCCGGGCACCGCATGATCGCTACGTTCGGTCGCGATGAAACGACGTGTTGTGACCTTGCTGCTCGTGCTGGGGGCGATCTTCTCGATCGCGGCCCCCGCACTGGCCGACGGTGCCCAGAACGGCGCGGACGTCCACGTCGCGCAGAGCCTCGGCGACCGCGATCTCACGGTGATCATCCGGCGGGTCGCGGAGGTGCCCGGGCCGGTGCACGTGGACGTCGTGACGCACGCCGGGACACCGGCCGGTGAGCTCTCGCTGACCCTGCGCTCGGCGGGTGCGCCGTCCAGCGACACCAAGGTGGTTCTCGGTGCCACGCCGGGCTTCTACTCCGGTCAGCTGCACGTGGACCGGCCCGGCCCGTGGGAACTCGCGGTGGACGAGGCGACGATCCCGTTCGTCGTGCCCGCGCTCGTGCCGTCGCCCTGGGAGAACGCGACCTACGGCGGGTTCATCGCGGCGGGCGTGCTGCTGCTGGCGGCGCTGGTGCTGGCCGTGCTGGGCAAACCGGGCTTCGCGCTCGTGCCCGCGGCCGGGATGGTCGCGGCGATCGCGGTGGGGGTGACGGCGGCGTTGCTGTCGCCGAGCATCCCGCCGGCCGCGGCACCGGGCACCGACCTGGACCCCACCTACGACACCGTGATGAACCCCTGGGAGCGAACGTCCATCGTGGACTTCTCGCGGCCGCCGGTGAACCTGGTGCCGCGGATGGACGGCCGGGACCTGGTGCTGAGCCTCACCGACGGCTCGTCCGGACGGCCGGTGGACGACCTGCTGGTGCACGACAGCGCGTTCATCCACCTCGTCGTGGTGTCGCCGTCCGGGCACCTGCGGCACCTGCACCCGGTCCGCACGGCACCCGGTGAGTACCGGGCGAAGCTGCGCGACCCCGAACAGGGCATGCACGCGCTGGCGGCGGAGATCGCCCGGCGTGGCGGGGGAGTGCAGCTGCTGCGGTCCACTGTGGACGTCGAGGGTGGTGCGGCCGCTCCCGCGCACGACGGGGAAGCCGATACGGCGATGGAGATCCGCGAGGCCGGGCGGCCGAGCACGATCACCGCGAAGTTCGGCGACCGCGACCTGCAGCCGTGGCTCGGCATGCTCGGCCACATGATCGTCGTCGGCCCGATCACCGACGTGCCCGCGAAAGCGCCGATCTGGGCGCACGTGCACTCGATGCTCCCGCCCCGGCCGGGGATGCCCGACCAGCCGGACGAGAGCGTCGCCGCGTACGGGCCGGACGTGCCGTTCACCTACTCGTTCCCGTTGCCGGGCAAGTACCTCGTGTGGATCCAGGTCGAACGCGACTACTCGGTCGTCACCGTGCCCAGGACCGTCGACGTTCCTCCGGGAAAGGCGGCCGTGAAGTGAAGCGATCAGTCATAGCCGTCGTGGCGGGCGTGCTCGCCGTGCTTGCGGCCGTGGTCGTGCTGTGGCCGCGCACAGTCGAGGCCCAGCCGCACCTGGCCGAGAGCGCCGACCTGCGGTTCGAGCTCACCCCGGACAGCACCAGGTCCGGCAGCAACGCGTTCGACCTGCGCATCACCGACCGTTCCGGCAACGCCGCCGACGGCGACGTCACGGTCGAACCGGCGATGCCGCAGATGGGCCACGCGCTCGCCCCGATCACGGCGGCGGCGCAGGCACCGGGCCGGTACCGGGTCGCGGGCGTCGACCTGACCATGCCGGGCCAATGGGAAATCACCGTGTCACTGCGCGGCGAGCGGGTCGTCATCCCGCTGCTGCTCACCTGAAGGGGGAGGAAACACCTTGACCACAGCGGACATCACGGCGGCGACCTCGGCGTCGTCGGCGAGGACGGTCCCGAGGGGCCTGGTCCCGGCGAGCGTCGTGCTCGGCGGCACCCTGCTCTCGTTGATCGGCCTGACCTGGGACATCCAGTGGCACAGCGACGTCGGGCCGGACACGTTCTTCACGATGCCGCACCTGTTCCTGTACGCGGGCAGCGCGATCTCCGGCCTCGCGAGCCTCGCCGTCGTCCTGCTGACGACCGCGAACGCCAAGCGGGACAAGGAGGTCGACCCGCTGGTCGGCGGCAGGGCGGTCGGCGTCTTCGGCCGCACGTTCGCCGCGCCCGTCGGCTACCTGGTCTCGGGCATCGGTGCCGCGCTGTTCCTGGTCTACGGCCTGTGGGACCAGTGGTGGCACGGCCTGTACGGGTTCGACGCGGTGATCGACTCGCCGCCGCACATCGGCCTGCTGCTGTCGATCTCGATCACCATGGTCGGCGCGGTCATGATCTTCGCGGTCGCCCGTGACCGGGGCTGGGGCGTCTACGGCGTCGCGGGCGCGGCGGGCACGCTGCTCGCGTTCAGCATGGTCACCGTGCTCGGCCTGCGCGCCCTGCCCGGCGGTCCGGTCAACACGGTCAGCGCCGGCAGCGCGTTCTTCTCGGTGATGATCCTGTTCATGGGCGCGTACGTGCTCAACCGCCGCGGCGGCGCGCTCGCCGTCGGTGTCGTGGTGGCTGCGCTGCAGGCCGTGTTCTGGTGGTTCTCGCCGTGGGCCACCGAGGTCTACGCCGACGCCACCGGCCTGCCGTTGCGCGACTACGTCGACGGCGTGCCCGGTCTGCCGAACATGATCCCGATGAGCCTGATCCTGGTCGCCGTCCTCGTGGAACTGCTGCGCGGCCTGCCCGCGTGGATCACCGGCGCGGCCGCCGGCGTGATCATCACGGCGCTCGCGCCGGTGCAGCGGATGATCACCTACGGCGCGGGCTTCCCGAACGCCGAGCGCTACATCGCCACCGTCGTCGCGGGTGCCGTCTTCGGCGCGCTGGCCGGGATGCTCGGCAGGCGGTTCGGTCACATGCTCCGTCATCTCGCACCAGCAAAGGAAAACCGCCATGCGTAAGACTCTGCTGGCACTCGCGGGCACGGCCGCGCTGCTGTTCGGGCTGGCCTCTCCTGCCCTCGCGTTCGAACCGGTCAACGTCGTGCACACCGAGAAGGTGCAGGCCGGACCGTACGACCTGACGATCGGCTTCAGCACGTGGCCGGTGAAGGCCATGCAGTCGCTCGACTTCACCTTCGCGCCGGAGAACGGCATCGACGGCAAGAAGGGCACGCTCACCCTGTTCCGGGAGGGCGTCGAGGCCGACGACAGCCCGCTGGCGCGGCACCCCCGCAAGCGCGAGGTGTGGGGGCTCGACATCTTCGCGCTGCCCGAGCAGGGCAGCTGGTCGATGAAGTTCGACGTCGACGGCCCCGCCGGCCCCGGTTCGGGCGAGCTGAAGAACCTCCAGGTGATGGACCAGCCCGGCCCGCCGATGGGCCTGTCCTGGGCGATCAGCACCATCCCCCTCTTCGGCCTGATCGCGTTGATCGTGATCGCGTGGCGCCGGACGCGGACCGTGGTGGACTGAGCCCTTCGGAACTTCACCCGGCCACCTGACCGGGTGAAGTTCCGCCCGAACGGATGTACTGGCTGGATTTGCCGGGCCGAGGTTCGATAGCCAGTTCGCCGTGCGTTTGCCTCACGCGGTTTGGATTGGCGGGCTCTTGGTGCCCGCGTTGCTCGCCGCCACCGGCGTGTTCGTCTACGGCGGTGGCATCGAGCGGGACCTGCACGCGGAAGTGCGTGCGGCGCTCGGCAAGGCCGGCTACCACGGCGTCGTCGCCGTCGACGGCCGGTCCGTCGTGGTCAGCGAGGTCTCGCCGCGCTCGGTCGACGCCGTGCGCGCGGTGGTGTCGGACGTCTCCGGCGTCGGCAGCGCGGACGTGCGGCAGGCCGAGCCGGAACAGCTGCTCGTGGCCGTGCGCGGCGGTGAGATCCTGGTGTCCGGCGCGGTCGCGGACGACGCGGAACGCCGCGCGCTGATCGAGGCGGTGCAGACCGACGGCCACCGCGTCACCGCGGCGTTGCGACTCGGCGGACTGCTGCCGATCCCGCCCGCCGTGATCGGCAGAGTCGTCACCGCAGCGCTGTCCGCCAAGGTGTCCGAGGTGACCACCACCGTCCACAACGGACAGGTGGTCGTCGCCGCCCGCGTCCCCGACGAGGCCAGAGCCGTCGTGGTGCGGGACGCCCTGAAGCAGGCCGCCAACGGCCTCCAGGTCACCGACCGCATCGAGGTCGGCCCGTCCACCTCCGTAGGCGACCTGAACGTCGAGGCGCTGCACGACTCGATCTCGCGGCTGGTCAACGGCAACGGCGCCATCCGCTTCGTGCAGGGCACCACCGCCTACGAGGGCCACGGCACCGTGCTCATCCAGCGCGTCGGCCGCATGCTGCTGGTCGCACCCCGAGCCTCGATCACCCTGGTGGCCCACGGCACGGACCAGAAGATGGCCCAGACGCGCGGCCAGATGGTCCGCGACGTCCTGGTGGGCCAGGGCGTGTCACCCGCGTTGATCGCCATCGAGACCCGTCCCGCCCCCGACGGCGAGTACGACCCGGCCACGCGCCAGGTCGACGTCGTAGTCCGTTAGGAGAGTCCTGTGCTCTGGTTGTTCTCGCAGATGTTCCTGCTGTGCCTGGCGTCCTTCGCCGTCGGCGTCCTGGTGACGTGGCTGTCGGTGCGCAGTCGCCTGCAGCCCGAACGCCCGAAGACCCGCCTCGCCCTGCCCGCCCCGCGCCCGGCCACCGAGCAGGTCGTGATCGCCGAGCAGCCCGCGCCCCGGCAGGCACCGAAGCAGGACCCGTTGCCGGTCAAGGGAAACTCGAAGACGATGGTCTACCACACGCCCGAATCGCCTTACTACCGGCGGATGAAGGGCGACATGACGTTCGGCTCGGAGGCCGAGGCGTTGTCGGCGGGCTACCGGATGTGGACGACCAAGGGCCGCGTCAAGGCCTGAGGCTCAGGCCAGGTCGAGCGGCCTGTGATGCGGGGCGATCTGGGCGAGCATCGGCGCGTGGGCGGAGAGGCGGTCGGTGAAGTCCGGCCACGACCGGTCCACCGACCAGGCCGACTCCGCCAGCGCGCACAGCCGCGGGAACGCCAGGTACTCGGCGTGTTCCGGGGTTTTCACGAACTCGGTCCACAGCTGTCCCTGCGTGCCGAGCACCCGTGCCGCGCACTCCTCGTCCCACTCCGCTGGCAGCGGATCGTTGCGGTAGACGTCCTCCAGGGACACGACGGCCGCCGGTTGGCCGGGTGGCTCGCCGGCTGACGACTGCGGGTAGTCGAGGTAGGTGTTGCGGAACGGGGCCATCACCAGGTGGTGGCCCCGGCGGACGGCTTCGAGGCCGTGTTTCGGGTCCCGCCAGATCATCACGGCGGCGCTCAGGGGGAGGCCGTGCGGGTTCTCGCCGTCGTCCCAGCAGAGCGGGTGGCGGCCTTGGGACACCAGGAACTCGCTGATCCTGCCGAGGAACCAGCCGTGCAGGGCGGCGGCGTCGGGGAGACCCTCGGCGGCGATTCGGGTGGCGGCCAACGGGCTGGTCTGCCACTCGGTGGTGGGGCACTCGTCGCCGCCGATGTGGATGTGCGGGGACGGAAACACCTCCAGCACCTCGGTCAGGACGTCGTGCAGGAAGGTGAAGGTGTGGTCTTGGACGCCGAACAACGCGTCCGAGACGCCCCAGTCCGTCCACACCGGTAGCGCGCGGGACGGGAAGTTGCCCAGGTCAGGGTAGGCGGCTAGGGCGGCACGGGCGTGGCCCGGCATCTCGATCTCGGGGACCACGGTGATGCCGCGGGAGGCGGCGTGGGCGACCAGGGCGCGCATTTCGGCCTTGGTGTAGGCGCCGCCGTGCGGGGTGTGGTCGCGGGTGGTGCTGCCGGCCGGGCCGATCATGCTCTCGGTGCGCCACGCGCCGGTGGAGGTCAGGGCCGGGTAGCGGTCGATCGGCATCCGCCAGCCCTGGTCGTCGGTGAGGTGCAGGTGCAGGACGTTGAGCTTGTAGAGGGCGATCTGGTCGACCAGGCGGTACAGGTAGGAGATCGGCTGGAAGTGGCGGGCCACGTCGAGCATGACGCCTCGCCAGGCGAAGCGGGGTTCGTCGCGGACCTCCACCAGCGGAACGTCGCGGCCGTGGGACATCAGTTGGCGCAACGACTGGACGGCGTGCAGCAGGCCGGTGGTGGAGCCGCGCAGGTGGATGCCGGACGGCGTCACGGAGAGCGTGTAGGCCTCGCCCTCGCCCGACGTCTCCAGCACGACGTCCCCGTCCGCCGACAAAGGCAGGTCCACATAGGTCCGCAGTAGCTCGGCGGCGGGGAGGGCGTCACCGGTCGCGGCGATCGCGGCCGGGCGGTAGCTGCCGGGGGAACGGGTGAGGTGCAGGGGCTTGGGGATGATCATGCGATCGCCTTCGTCACGGTCTCGAGCAGCTGGATCGGGCGGAGCAGGTCGTCGTGCGTGATGGGTGGTACCCCGGTGGTGGTCATCGTCAGGAACGCCTCCAGGCCGGGGACGAAGTAGTGCTCGCCGAGTTCGAAGGTGCGGACGGCGGAGTCGGCGGAGGCGGTGAACGGGGCGTCGGTGAGCATCAGGGTGACCTCCACCTCGGTGGTGCCGACCTCGGCGGAAACGGTGATGCGGTCGGTGAGCCGGACCACGTCGCACGAGTGGATCGGGCCTTGGGCGAGGCGTAGCGCCACGTCCACCGGGTGGATGCCGTAGAAGAAGATGCCGCCGTACGGGCTGGCCGGGTCCACGGGGCCGGATGCCGTCACACGGCGTGCCGGGCCAGTGGACGCGAGTGCGTCGACTTCGGGGAGCCAGCGGAGAGCGGAGTAGGACGTCAGCGGAGCCGTCGCGGCCTCGGCGATGATCGCTTGCGCGTCCTCCACCGTGCAGGCCAGCGGTTTGTCGACGAACACCGGCAGGCCCGCGCGCAGGAACGGGACGGCGTGGGCGCGGTGCAGATCGCCGTGGCGGTCGGCCACGACCACGGCGTCGACCAGGCCGAGCAGGTCCTCGGGCCGGTCCACCAGACGCAGCCGATCCGGGGCTCCCTTGGCCCGCAACGCCCTGTTGCGGGGCGTGTCCCCGCCGCTGATCGCCACCACCTCGGACGGACCTGCGGCCAAGTGGTCGATGATGTGGTCGACGTGGCTGTTCTCGGTGCCGATGATGCCTAGGCGCACCAGGGGTCTCCGTTCAGTGCGATCGGGGTTCCGGTTCGGGCGGACTCGTAGACGGCCAGCACGACGGCCAGGGCGCGACGGGCGTCCGCCGTCGTCACCAGCGGCGGACGGCCTTCTTGGACGGCCTCCAAGAAGTCGGTGTACTGAGCCAGATGGGCGACGTCGAGGTCGTCGCTCTCGCCGATGACCACGCTGTCGCGGTCGCCGTGCACCGCCACGCGCACGGGATGGCCCGGGTTGGCGGCGGTGGTGGCGGTGATCGTGCCGAGGGCGCCGCCGGCGAACGTCACCACGGCGGCGACGGTGTCCTCCACCTCGATGCGGTCGTGCGCCAGGCAGGCGGTGCGGGCCAGCACCTCCACCGGTTCGCCCATCAGCCACAGCAACAGGTCCACGGCGTGGATGCCCTGGTTCATCAACGCCCCGCCGCCGTCCAGCGCCCACGTGCCGCGCCACGGCTTGGCGTCGTAGTAGGACTGGGGCCGCCAGAACGTCGACTCGGCGATGCCCGAGGTGATCCGGCCCAGCGCACCGGTGGCTACGAGCCGTTGCGCGGCAACGGATTCCGGCTGGAAACGGCGTTGGCTGATCACGGCGGCGGTGCGGCCGGACGCGCGTTCGGCGGCGATGATCCGGTCGGCCGCCGCCAGGGTGATGTCGATCGGCTTCTCGATGACGACGTGCTTGCCCGCCTGCAACGCCAGCACGGCGGCGTCGGCGTGCGCACCGCTCGGCAGGCACACGCTCACCGCGTCGACGAGATCGAACGCCTCGGCCAGGGAAGTGAGAGGGATGCCGCCGAACCGGGACGTCACCCGCCGGGCGCGTTCAAGGTCGTTGTCCACGACGACCGCCAACTCCGCCGAGGCGGCGATCAGGCGCGCGTGTGCCTCGCCGATCACCCCGGCTCCTACCAGTGCGAACCTCATGCCGCCCACCTGTGCACCACGCTTCCGTTGTCGGCGCTGCCCTGGGCCAGCAGGGCGATCCGCGTCGCCAGCAGACTCGCCGCCGTGGTCACCGGGGGTTCCACGCCCGCCACGAACGCGTCCAGCGCGGCGACCGCAGGGCGTTCGACATCTGGCAGGGGCATGCTCCACAACGGACGGTCGTGCGTCTCCACGAGGAGTTCTTCCTGTGCCCACAGGAGATCCGCGGTGCCGGACGTGCCGGTCAGCCGCATCCGGTAGTCGCCGTGCCACGGTGCCGAAGCGGGCGTCAGCCAGCTGACCTCAAGTGTTGCCGCCACGTCACCGGCGCGCAGCAGCACCGCGCCGCACCATCGGCTACCGATGGCGCTGACCGTGCCTTCGCGAGCGCCGGACAGCCACAGCACGAGGTCGATGTCGTGCACGGCCAGATCACCGATCACCCCGCCGTAGGTCTCCGGGTCGAGGAACCACGACGGTCGAGCGTCCCGGTTCAGCTTGTGCGGCGCCGAGGCGGCCGCCAGCGTCACCGCGCCGAGCGCCCCCGAGTCCAGCACCGAACGGGCGGCCAGCGTCACCGGGTAGCCGCGCTTCTCCAGCAGCAACGAGACGAACCGGCCTGTCTCGTCAGCGGCCCGGGAGATCGCATCCCAAGCGGACAGGCTGGTGCACAACGGTTTGTCGGCCAGCACGTGCGCTCCGGAACGCAGGGAGTCGACCACGACGGTGCCGCGATCGGAGTAGATGCCTGCCACCACAACGACATCGGGCCGGGTGGCGGTGAGCAGCGAGCGGTGGTCGTAGTAGGCGGGCACACCCCACGACTGCGCGAGAGACGGGTCCGGATCGCTGATGCCGACCAGTTCGACATCGGTGCGGAGAGGGAGTTCGTCGAGGACGTAGGACACGTGCGGATGCGCTGCTCCGGCGACAGCGAGCCGGAGAACGGGATCGGGCATGCAGTCCATTGAAATGCGCGGCGGATTGCCGAGTCAACGGTATGAATCCGGCGGCGAAGGAATGAATCCTCACGCACGGCAAGGCTCGGACCTGGGGGAATGAGCGCAGGGTAGTCATTCTTCAGCTGTTCGTGTGACCTGCGAAGAATCATTGACGTGCAGGAGGTCACACATAATGATGTGCCGAACCAGGGCAAGACACGCCATATTCATTCCCTTTTCGGGGAAGGAATCTCCGAAAGCAGGTGCCGCCCATGAGCGAGACCGGCGACTGGCTCGCCGCGCTGCTGAAACAGCCTCAGGCCGACGTCCCGGACCTGGAACCGGTGACGACGGAGGAGGCCGCGCGGCGGCTCGCGTTGCTCGGCGTTCCGGACGTCGACCACCACGGCGTCCTGGCGACGCTGCCGAGTCCACACCGGACACCGGAGCTGTGGGAGGCGCTGCTGCGCTGCCACCAGGTGCTCTACGCGGCCGACCCGATCCCCAGCCGCGAGATCGACTGGCCGAACGCGCCCGCCGAACTCGGCGAGGCCGGGCGGTACTTCTACGTCCACCTCTTCCTACTCGCACTGCCGTCGCTGCTCGGCCTGCATCGCAGGCTGAACATCCCGTTCGACGTCACCACGGCGACCGTGCAGGACCTCGGCGCCAAGGTGATCAGCTACCGGAAGTACTACGACACCGGCGGGTTCGACCGCCAGGGCTGGCTCGTCCGGCACTTCCGCGGCACGCTCTTCCGCCTCGGCAAGCTCCAGTTCGACCGCGCAATCCTCACCGTCGACGAGTACAAGGCCGAGAGCGAGAACGGCCCGAAGGAAGGCACTCCCGTTCTCGAAGTGCACATCCCCGGCGACGGGCCGATGACACCGGAAGCGTGCGACGAGTCGTTCCGCAGGGCCAGGCCGTTCTTCGCGGCCCACTTCCCGGACGAGCGCTACGAGCACGGCACGTGCCGGTCGTGGCTGCTCGACCCGCAGCTCGCCGACCACCTGCCGGAGACCTCGAACATCGTCCGGTTCCAGCGCCGCTGGAGCGCGTTCGGACCGACGCCGGACTGCGACAGCGACGTCCTGGAGTTCGTCTACCACCTCCCGCCCGGCACCGGAGACCTGGCGCACCTGCCCCAGACGACCACCTTGCAGCGCGCCATCGTCCGCCACCTCCAGTCGGGCGGCCACTGGCGCCAGGGCTGCGGCTGGCTCGCCCTTCCCTGACCCGACAAGAAGAAACGGACCCCGCCATGTCCTCCACCGAGTTCTCGCGGCGCACCATGTTCAGAGCCGCCGCCGTGCTGAGCCTGAGCACTCCCGCGCTGGCCGCGTGCGTCACCGCCGGCGGCAGCGGCGGCCAGACCCAGAGCACCGGCGACAAGAGCGCCACGAACCCGTTCGGCGTCAAGGCCGACGCCCCGCTGGAGGTCGTCGTCTTCAAGGGCGCCTACGGGGACGACTACGTGCTCGCCGCGGAAGGCGTGTACAAGAAGCAGTTCGGTGCCGCGGTCATCGACCACAAGGGCATCCAGAAGGTCGGCGACACGCTGCGGCCGAGGTTCGTCGCGGGCAGCCCGCCGGACGTCGTCAACAACACCGGCGCGGGCAGGCTCGACATCGCCGCGCTGAACCAGTCCGGGCAGCTGGAGAACCTCGACAAGCTGCTCGACGCCCCGTCCTGGGACGACCCGAACGTCAAGCTGCGCGACACGTTGCTGCCCGGCGTGGTCGAGGACGGCGTCTACGACGGCGCGTTCGTGCGGTTCAACTACGCCTACACCGCCTGGGGCCTCTGGTACTCGAAGCCGCTGTTCGAGAAGAACGGCTGGATGTGGCCGCAGACCTGGCAGGAGATGCTCGACCTCTGCGAGGACATCAAGAAGACCGGCGTCGCGCCTTGGACCTACCAGGGCAAGTTCCCCGAGTACATGACCGATCCGTTGCTGGTCATGGCCGTCCGGGGTGGCGGGATGGACCTGCTCAAGTCCATCGACAACCTCCAGCCGAACGCCTGGCGTCACGAGTCGGTGAAGGCCGCGGCGGAGGCGATCGCCGAGCTGTCCGGCAAGGGTTACCTCATGCAGGGCTCGGAAGCGTTGTCGCACACCGAGGCCCAGGCCGCGTGGTGCCAGGGCAAGGCCGCGATCATCCCGAGCGGCTCGTGGCTCGAGGCCGAGCAGAAGTCCGTCACGCCCGCCGGGTTCGACATGGTGATGGGCGCGGTGCCGTCGCTCGCGAACAGCAAGCTCAAGACCAACGCCATCCATGCGGCCAGCAGCGAGGCGTACCTCGTGCCGAGCCAGGGCAAGAACGTCGCGGGCGGCTTGGAGTTCCTGCGGATGCTGTTCTCCCGCAACGCCATGAAGGACTTCGCCAAGTCCGTCGGCACCCTGCCCGCGGTCAAGGGCGCCACCGACGGCCTCACCATGTCACCGGCGCTGAGCTCGGTCGCGGAGGCGGTGAAGAAGGCCGGCGACGACACGATCAACTACCGGCACCGCATCTGGTACCCGACGCTGACCAAGGCCGTCGACGACGCGGTCGCCGAACTGGTGACGCGCCGGATCACCCCGGCGGAGTGGGTCGACCGCGTGCAGAAGGCCGCCGACGACCTCGCCAAGGACACCAGCATCAAGAAGTACGAGCGGAAGTGAGCCTGCTGACCAGGCCGGTGGAGCGGGTTGCGGCGCCCGCTCCACCTCGGCCGTCGAGGCGCCGCAAGCTCAATCGCGGGTACGGGTTCGTCATCGGCGCGCTCGCTCCTGCGTTGATCCTCCACCTCGTCTTCGTCGTTTCCCCTTACGCGCAGGCGTTCTACCTGTCGCTGACGGACTGGAACGGCGTCGCGGGCAAGGCGGACTTCGTCGGGTTCGACAACTTCACCCGGCTCGCCGGAGACTCGCTCTTCCTCGACGCGATCAAGAACAACCTGCTGCTGTTGCTGCTGATGCCCGCGGCGACGATCGGCATCGGGCTGTTCCTCGCCACGATGATCCAGCGCGGCGGCAAGAACGGCCGGACCGGCGTGCGCGGGTCGCGGTTCTACGAGATCGTGTTCTTCTTCCCGCAGATGCTGTCGGTGGCGATCGTGGCCGTGCTGTGGGGTTTCGCCTACAACCCCAACAACGGCCTGATCAACGGCGTGCTGCGCGCGATCGGCCTGGACGGGCTGGCCCGGAGCTGGCTCGCCGAACCCTCGCTCGCGCTGTTCGCCGTGATGGCGGTGATGATCTGGTCCGGGGTCGGCTTCTACATGGTGCTGTTCAGCGCCGCGATCGACGGCATCCCGAAGGAGATCTTCGAGGCCGCGTTGATCGACGGCTCGTCGGGCTGGACCACGTTCCGGCGGATCACGTTGCCGTTGTTGCGGGACAACGTCCAGGTGGCGTTCGTCTACCTCGGCATGGTCGCGCTGGACGCGTTCGCGCTGGTCCAGATCATGACGGTCGGGCCGGGCGGACCGGACGGCTCGACCGAGGTGATGGGCCTGTCGCTGTACCGGACGGCGTTCGAGTACGGCAAGTTCGGCTACGCCTCGGCGATGGGTGTCGCGTTGTTCTTCGGCACGCTCGTGTTCGCGCTGGTGGCGTTGCGCGGCAACAAGAACCGGACGGAGTTGGCATGAAACGGTTCCCGCTGCACATCGCTTTGGGCTTCTGGGCGGTCGTCACGGCGTTTCCCCTGCTGTGGGCGGTGACGAGCTCGGTCAAGTCCGATGCCGAGATCCTGTCGAGCCCGTGGACGGTGCCGTCCGAGATCCGCTGGGACAACTTCGGCCGCGCCTGGAACGAGGCGTCGATCGGGCAGTACTTCCTGAACTCGGTGATCGTCGTCGGCGGCGCGTTGTTCCTGACGATGCTCTTCGGCGGCATCGCGGCCTACACGCTGGCCCGCTACCGCTTTCCCGGCAACAGGTTCGTCTACTACCTGTTCGTGACGTCCCAGTTCTTCCCGACGTTCCTGGCGTTGGTGCCGTTGTTCTTCACAGTCGAGCAGATGGGCTTGCTGGGCACGAAACTCGGGCTGATCCTCGTGTACGCGACGTTCGCGACGCCGTTCACGATCTTCTTCCTGCACGCGTTCTTCCGCACGCTGCCGTCCGCGATCGCCGAGGCGGCGTTCATCGACGGCTGCACGCACTGGGGCGTGTTCTTCCGGGTGATGCTGCCGATGGCACGACCGGGCCTGGTGTCGGTCGCGATCTTCAACTTCCTCGGCCTGTGGAACCAGTACCTGCTGCCGCTGGTGCTCAACCCTGACCCGGAGAACTACGTGCTGGCCCAGGGACTCGCGGCTTTGTCGACGTCGCAGGGATATCAGAGCGACTGGAGCGGCCTGTTCGCCGGGCTCACCATCGCGATGCTGCCGGTGCTGCTCGCGTACGTGTGCTTCCAGCGCTACATCCAGGCCGGTGCCACGGCCGGGGCGGTCAAGTGAGTCAGGTCCGTGGCGGGCACGGTTCCGCTGGCTGTCACTAGCCGGCGGAACTGCGCGACTGCGTTGAGCAGCCCTGCTGGAGTGGCCGCGCGCAGCATCACCGCGTTCGGGCTCACCAGCAGGGCGTAGCCGTCTTCGCCCAGGCCGCGCATCGCCGGTTCGTGCGTGAGCATGACGATGCCGTCCGGCGAGTTGCCGAGCACGATGCCGGTGGTCTCGCGGACGTGCGCGCGCAGGAGGCGGGCGGCCTCCTGCGCGTTGCCGATCGCTCGGATGCTCATGCCGTTGCGCAGCTGGAACTCCCCGGTGCGACGGCGCGGCTCCTTGCCGTTCCTGCGGATCGCCATGTCAGCGGAGTTCCGCGTAGGTGTGCTGGACGCGGGTGAGTTCCTCGGCCTGGCCGGGGGAGAGGGTTTCGTCCGGGTCGAGGCACCAGATGCCCTTGAGGATCCCGTCGCGCCTGAGGACCTCGTGAACGCCGGCGATCACGCCCTTGAAGTCGTTGCGGACGTCGAACACCGCCGCGTTGGCGTCGACGCACATGGCGTTGAGCGCTTCCACACGGGCACGGGCGGCTTGATCACCGGCCACCGCGGCGTGGGCGTTCTGGAGGATCTGAACGGCTGAGCGCGTCCACACCGCCCAGTGGCCGAGGAGGCCGCCGACGAACCTGCGGACGCCGCCGCGCACGTGGAACGGGGTCAGCAGGTCGCTGATGATGTTGTCGTCGTTGCCGGTGTAGAGGGCTACTTCTTCGCCGCGGTCGGAGTCCGCCACGCCTTGGACCAGTTCCAAGGTGCGGTAGCGGTCGAAGGGGGCCGCTTTGACGGCGACGGTGTTCGGTTGGTCGGCCAGGCGGTGCCAGTAGGAGCGGGGGAGGTAGCGGCCACCGACGGCTTCCTGGAGGTAGAAGCCGATGGTCGGGAGGACTTCGCCGATGGCCGCGCTGCGGTCCAGGAGGTCTGCGTCGGACAGGTGGGGGAGGCCGCCGGGGGAGACCAGGACGGCGTCGTAGCCGAGTTCACGAGCGACTTCGGCTTCCTTCACGGCCTGATCGGTGGGGCCCGCCACGCCCGCCACTCGCACGAACGGACCGGGAGGAACCGAATCCTCGGGGCCGGGGCCAGACCGAGCGGCGATCTCCTCGGCGGCGAGTTCCAGCACCGGCCGGTAGAGCCCGTGCTCCCGGATCTCGAACTGCGTCGTGTGCACCCCGACCGCGAGCCCGCCCGCCCCCGCCTCCAGGTAGTACCGGGTCAACGCCCGCTGCCGCTCCTCGTCCAGCGCGCGGGTCTCGTCCAACGCCAGCGGGTGCGCCGGGATCACCGTGCCGCGGCGCAGCAGTGCGGCTGTCTCGAAGTCCATCAGAACCGTCCGTCCCGTCGTTCGAACTTGGTCGGCTTGGCCCACAACGCCCCGCCATCGCGCAGCCACGCGGCCTGCAGGTCGATCAGTTGCCCGAGCGTGCGGTCGGGGTAGCCGAACAGCTCGTGGCACGTCGTCGCGTCGCTGAGCAGCGACGTTTCCGGCAGGTAGCCGGTGAAGGAGGCCTCGACGCCGAGCCGTGCGGCCAGGCGCGTCGCGATCGAACGCACGGACGCCGTCTCCGGGCCGGTCAGGTTCAGCACGAACGGCGCGTCCGAGCTGTGCGCGATGCTGCGCAGCACGACCTCGTTGGCGTAGCGCTGCCAGACGACGTTCACGGCGCCAGTCGTGAGGTCGATCGGCTTGCCGTCGAGCAACCGCCGCGCGAGGTCGGCGAGGACGCCGTAGCGGGGTTCGCAGGCGTAGTTGAGCCTGATCAACGCCACGGGCGTGCCGCGCGTCCGGGCCGCGTGGGTGAAGACCTGCTCACGGCCGAGGCACGTGATGGCGTAGTCGCCGTCGGGCCTCAGGTCGTCGGTTTCGACGCTGCCGCCGCCGACCGGCGCGGTCATGCCGTAGACGTTGCCGGTGGACAGCGCGACGATCCGCGCCTTCGGGTAGCGCTCGGCGACGTACGCGGGCAGCACGGTGTTCGTCATCCACGCCTGCGAGGGCGCACCGGCCGTGCCGAACTTGGCTCCCACCAGGAAGATCACCGTGTCGGCGTCGGGCAGGGTCGTCACCGCGGAGGGATCGGAGAGATCGGCCGTCACGACGGACACGCCCTGCGCCTCGACGCGCTGCCGGCTGTCCTCATCGGACCAGCGCGAGACGGCGTGGACGACACCCGAACCGGCACGCCGGGCCATGCCCGCGATGCCCGAGCCGGTCTTGCCGCCCGCGCCGAGCACGACGACGTCACCCCAGCCCGAGGCCTCCGCGACCAACGCGGGGGACGGCCTGCTGAGTTCTTCTTCGAGGTCTGCCTCATTCATGAGGGCGCACTCCCGGCGAGGTACGAATTCATTCTCTGAAAGGAATGAATTTTTGGCCTGATGTGGTCTGTGCACACAAAATCACAGGTCACCTCTTGCGGCAAGGAGCATCATCAGTCATTCTTCCCGGCATGACATCAGCTGAATCGGAGGATTCATTCCTTCATTCCTCCGCTCGCCCGAAATGGCAGTGGGCGGCTGACCGTCTGCGCAAGGACATCGCCGACGGGGTGTGGGGGCCGGGCGATCAGCTGCCGGTCGAACGCGAGCTCGCCACGACGTTGAACGTCAGCATCAACACCATCCGGCGGGCCGTCGGCCAGCTCGTGCACGAGCAGATCGTGCTGCGACGGCAGGGCGCGGGCACGTTCGTCCGGTCCGAGTCGGCGCCGATCGCCACCGGACGGCCGCTCGTCGGCGTGCTGGTGCCCTCGACCACCTACTACTACCCGCGCGTGATCGACGGCCTGCAACGAGTCCTGCGCGGCGCGGGCGTCGGGGTCGTGCTGGTGTGCTCGAAGTACGACCTGGACGTCGAACGCGAAGAACTGCGCACGATGCTCGAAACCGGCGTGCAGGGCCTGCTCCTGGTGCCGAGCCTGCATCTGATGGACGACCCGCAGTCCTACGTGGACGGTCTGCGCGACCTGCCCGTCCCGTACGTGCTGGCCGAACGACGCCCGCCGTCGCCCGAGCCGGACGACCCCACGACGTTCGTCGGCACCGACCACGCCGGTGGCGTGTGCAAGGCGGTCCGGCACCTCAAGGAGCTCGGCCACCAGCGCATCGGGTTCCTCGGCCGGGTCAGCACCGGCACGTCCGAGCAGGTCGCGGCCGGGTTCGAGCAGGCCGTCGAACTGCTGAAGGTCGACGCCGCCGCCACCTCGTGCCGCCTGCTCTGGCAGGCCCAGGACATCTCCGCCTACGCCCGGCGCTGCGTCGAATCCGGCGTCACGGCGGTGTTCTGCCACGGTGACCGCGACGCCGCCGCGTTGATCGTCGCCGCCCGCAGGCTCGGCCTGTCGGTGCCGGGCGACCTCGCGGTGGTGGCCTACGACGACGAGGTGGCCGAGGTCGGCGACGTGCCGCTGACCGCCGTCTCGCCGCCCAAGTCCGAAGTGGGCGCGCTCGCCGCCCAGCTCCTGCTCCACCGCATCGACGGTGGCCGCACCGTTCCGTCCCAACAGGTGCTGATCCAGCCGCGGCTCGTCGTCAGGGCGTCCTGCGGTTCGGCGGTGCTTCACGAGAAAGCGGGAACATGACGTCATTCCGGATCGGACTCCTGGGCGCCGGCGCCGTCGGCGCGCACCACGTCCGAGCGGCGGCCGGCGCCGATGCCTACGCGATCGCGGCGATCTGCGACGTGCGGCGCGAGGCCGCCGAGGCGCTCGCGGCACCGGGTGTCGAGGTGTACGACGACTACCGGACGATGATCACCGAGGGGAACCTCGACGCCGTCATCATCACGACGCCGCACGCGTTGCACGCCCAGCAGGTCGTGGAGGCCGCCGAGGCCGGGCTGCACGTGCTGGTGGAGAAGCCGATGGCGACCACCGTCGAGGACTGCTCGCGGATGATCGAGGTCTGCCGGGACGCGGGCGTGCTGCTCGCGGTCGCGCACGTCATCCACTTCGACCCGGTGGCGCGAGAGGCCCGCGCGCTGATCGCGTCCGGTGAGTTCGGCGAGCCGCTGCTGATCGCGCACCGCCGTTCCGCGCACTACGAACCGAACTCGCGCCCCGCCTGGTTCTTCGACCCCGTGCTGGCCGGCGGCGGCATCGTGCTGAACGTCGGCACGCACGGCCTCGACCGCATCCAGTGGTTCGGCGGCGGCACCGTGCGCCGGGTCAGCAGCGTGGTGCGCGGCCGGGACGGGATCGACGTCGAGACCGACTCGCTGGCGTTGATCGAACTCGCCAACGGCGTCACCGCCAGCGTCGTGCTGACCAGCAGGGGAACGCCGTACTACGACGAGACCGACGTCGTCATGCCCGAGGTGACGCTGCGGGTGAGCGCGAGCGACGGCCTGCTGTTGTTGCGGGACGGGAACATCACGACGCTGGTCGGCGCGAGTCCGGTGCACCTCGAGAAAGCCTTCCGCGCGCAGCTCGACGGGTTCGTGTCGGCCGCCCGAGGTGAGGGTGGCGAGTACATCGACGGTTCCTACGGCCGTTCGGTCGTGTCGGCGGCGCTCGCGGTCTACCAGGCGGCCGACCGGGGCAACCCCGTGGACGTGCCGCGCCCGGCGGTACGCCCGTGATCAGCCGCCGCGGTCTGCTCACCGCTGCCGGACTCACCCTGCTCGCCGGGTGTTCATCCACAAAGGATCCCAACGGGCCGCTGACGTTCTGGTCGTCGTTGCGCGGCACGAACACCGTCGTGGACGCCTGGAACGCGCGGAACCCGCGCGAACCCGTCGTGCTGGAGACCGTGACGTCCGGGTTCGCCGGCGGCAACGCGAAGCTCTCGAACGCTGCCCGCGCCGGGAACGCCCCGGACGTGGTGTCGATGGCCGACGCCGACCTGCCGATGTTCGCCCTGGACGGCGTGGCCGCGGACGTGACCGACCTGGTCAGCGCAGGGCTGCGGGACGATCTCGGCGCGGTCGCGTGGGCGGGCGCCACGTTCGGCAGGCGCGTCTACGGAGTGCCGCTCGACCTGCCGCCGTTGCTGATGCTCTACCGCGAGGACCTCCTGCGCGAGCACGGCGTCGAGGTGCCGACGACCTGGGACGAGTTCCGGGCGGCGGCCCGCGTCTTGAAGTCCAAGGACATCTACCTGACCTCGTTCCACCCCAACGGCTACAACCTGTTCGCCGCGCACGTCATGCAGACCGGCGGCCGGTGGTTCGGCGTCGACGGCGACTCGTGGGCCGTGAACTTCACCGACCCCGGCTCGCTGAAGGCCGCCGAGTACTGGCAGTCGTTGCTGGACGAGGACCTGCTGTTCCTCGCGCCCGGCAGCAGTCAGGAGTGGCTCGCGGCGCTGGCCGAGGGCCGGGTCGCCGCGCACCTCGTCAGCGTCTGGGGTGTCGCGGCGCTGGCGTCGTCGGCACCCGGCGGCGCGGGGAAGTGGCGGATCGCGCCCGTGCCGCAGTGGGATCCGGCGCGGCCGTCGATCGGACGGGACGGCGCGTCGCTGCACGTGATCACCGCGGACAGCCCTCGCAAGGACCGCGCGATGCGGTTCATCGAGTGGATGTCGACCTCGCCCGAGGCGATCGTCGCGCGCCTGTCCAGCGGCCGGTCGAGCCTCTTCCCGGCGTCGCCGAAGCTGTGGGGACCGGCGTCGACGCAGTTCAAGACCACCTTCTACGGCGGCCAGGACCTCTACGGACTGGCGGCCGGTCAGTACGAACTCCAGCACGGCGACTGGATGTGGGGGCCGCGCATGCAGTCCACCGCCACGTCCCTCCACCACGGGCTCGCGCGCATCCCGTACGGCACCACGATCACGCAGGCGTTGCGCGACGCCGAGGCGGAGACGTTGCCGGACATGCGCAGCCTCGGCCTGGCGGTGAGGCGGTCGTGATCAGGCAACGCTCGGCTGTCGGCCTGCTGCTCGGCCCGTTCGTCGCGCTGCTGGCTGTGGTGTTCCTCGCGCCCACGCTGTACGCGATCTACCTCAGCTTCTTCGCGCGCAGCCACACCGGCCTCGGGTTCGGCAACGGCCAGACGGCGTGGGTCGGCCTGCGCAACTACTGGGTGGTGCTGACCGACCCGAGCTTCCTGCAGGGCGTCGGCGTCACGCTGCTGTACTCGGCCGTGTTCATCCCGCTGGTGATCGTCGGAGCGTTGGGACTCGCCCTGCTGTTCGACTCCGGCGTGGTGCGGTTCCGGCAGCTCAGCCAGACGATCCTGTTCGTGCCGCACGCCGTGCCGGGCATCATCGCCACGGTCCTCTGGCTGTACCTCTACACACCGGGCATCTCGCCGGTGATCGACCTGATGCGAGGGCTCGACGTCGAGATCAACTTCCTCGGCCTCGAGATGATCGTGCCGTCGCTGGTGAACATCGCGCTGTGGAGCGGACTCGGCTACACCACGGTGATCTTCTTCGCCGCGTTGCGCGCCGTGCCCCGGGAAGTGCTGGAGGCGGCCGAGATCGACGGCGCCGGGCCGGTGCGCGCGGCCGTGACGATCAAGGTGCCGTTGATCAGGGGCACGGTCGTGACGGTGCTGATCTTCACCGTGATCGGCGCGTTGCAGCTGTTCACCGAACCCATGCTGCTCAGCAAGGTCACGCCGTTGATCGGCCCGCGGTTCACGCCGAACATGTACATCTACGACGCGGCGTTCGCGCGCAACAACCACAGCCTCGCCGCGGCGGCCTCGGTGTTGCTGCTGATCGTGTGCTGCCTGCTGTCGTTCGCCGTGACGCGCGGCGCCTCGAGGGGAGGTCGCGCGTGACCGGGCGACTCACCGCGAACGTCGTGATCGGTGTCGGCGCGCTCTACGCGTTGCTGCCGCTGGTGTGGCTGCTGCTCGCCTCCACTGTGGACACCGAGGCGCTGTTCGCGTCCGACTTCTTCTCGCTGGAGAACTTCGCTCTGGTGGACAACGTCAAGGGGTTGTTCACCCAGGAGAAGGGCATCTACGGCCGCTGGTACCTCAACAGCATCCTCTACGCGGTCGGTGGCGCGGCGGTGGGTGCGTTGATCAGCACGGCCGCCGGGTACGTGTTCGACAAGTTCTCCTTCGCGGGCAAGAACCAGCTGTTCGCGCTGGTGCTGGTGTCGGTGATGGTGCCGGCCGCCGTGCTGGCGTTGCCGCTGTACCTGATGGCGTCGGCGGCCGGGCTGGCCAACACGGTGTGGTCGGTGATCATCCCCGTGCTGTTCAACCCGTTCGGCGTGTACCTGGCTCGGGTGTTCTCCGCGGCCTACGTGCCCAACGAGGTGCTGGAGGCCGCGCGGGTCGACGGGGCGACGGAGATCCGCAGCTTCGCGTTCGTGGGACTGCGGATGCTCGCGCCGGGGTACGTGACGATCTTCCTGTTCCAGCTGACGTCGATCTGGAACAACTTCTTCCTGCCGCTGGTGATGCTGTCGGACCAGAACCTCTACCCGGTGAGCCTCGGGCTCTACAGCTGGAACTCGCTGGCGAACATCGACCCGGACTACTACCCGTTGATGGTCGTCGGGTCGATGTTCGCGCTGCTGCCGCTCGTCTTGGCCTTCTTGCTGCTCCAACGCTATTGGCGGTCAGGACTCACGGCCGGGAGCGTGAAATGACGCTAGATCGGGCTGGTGTTCACGCGCAGGTCGTCGTACCAGATGTAGCCGGTCCTGGTCGGCGCGAACGTCGCGTCCCCGCCGCCGGCGAACGACGACAGGTAGGCGCGGTCGATCAGGTCGCCGTTGCGGACGAACTTGATGCCGGTGATCAGCGCCGCCGAACGGCCGTTGAACCACACCTGGATCTCGCCATCCGGGTTGGCGTTGCCGTTGGTGACGGTGTTGACCTTGACCCGTTTCACGATCTCCACCCACTGGCCCGGCGGGTAGTAGACGGGCTTGCCGTCGAGGGAGAGGTCGCGGTAGTCGCCGTACTGACCGGCGTGATCCATGCTGTAGTAGTAGATCGCCGCTTTGCCGCCGCTGCGCCAGATGAACCGCGACGTGAAGCCGTTGTAGCCGTCGCACGGGATGCCGCCGGAGCAGGACGCGCCCGCGCCGAGCCCGACGCCGACCTTGCCGGCGAAGTTCGTGTTGCCCCAGCTGAAGTCCGGGCTGAACCGCACCCATTGGGCCACGTAGTACTGCTGGGCGCGGGGGATCGCGAACGGGGCCTGGGCGCCGGAGTCCGCCGGGCCGAACTTGCCCGCCGGATACGTGACCCGCAACGACTTGCCGCCGCTGCGCTTCACGCTGGAGTCGACGTAGGTGCGGGTGTCGAGGCCCTGGTGCCAGGGCGCGTTCCAGCCGTCCGCCGCCCATTTCGACAACGTGTAGGTCGAGCCCGCCGCCGGGGTTTCGAAGTAGTTGTTCAACGCCGCTGCCATCGCGCTCGGCGCGGCAATGGTCGACGCGATTATCGCCGCGCATCCGGAAAGCGCGAGCAACCTCATTGTTCGCATGCACTTCCTCCACTCGTTCGAGGGTTCGGGCAGTATCGCCACGTCAAGTGTCTTCGGTCAACATTTTGCGGAATCATTCCGGGAATGATTCCGTGCATGGAAACCGGGCATTGACTTGGGCTTCTGCGGTGTCGCAGTATTCGGCCAGGTCTGGGGGCCGCGCAATTCCTTCTGTCTCGCGGAATGAATTCTGGAGGAACCCGATGAGAAAGCCTGTGGCGGTTTTGCAGGTGGTCGCGGTGGTGGCGGCGATGGCCGTCGCCACGAGCGCGACCGCCGCGGCCGCGCCCGGTCCACCGGCGCCGGACACGCCGGTCGCGCACGAGTTGCTGCGCAACGGCGGCTTCGAGAACGCCCTGTCGTGGACGCTGTCCAACGGCGCTCGGCGTGATGCCGGTGCGCTCGTCGTCACGTCGGCCACCGGAACCGCGTGGGAGGGCGGGACTTCAGCGTCGTTCGGGATCGACGTGCGGCGCGTGAGTTCGGTGAAGGTGTCCGGGCGCGTCAAGTTGGACGACGTCGTCCAGGGCGCCACGGCCGACAACGCGGCCAAGATCAGCATCGCGTTCGTGGACGCCACCGGCAAGCGGACCTGGAAGGGCGTCAACCTCACCGGTACCCAGGACTGGACCTCGCGGAGCGACGTCCACACCGTGCCCGCCGGGACCGTGTCGGCGTTCCTGTCGGTCGCGCTGGACCGGGCCAAGGGCACCGTGCGGTTCGACGACCTGAGCGTGCGCGCCGAGTCGTGGGTGAACCTGGTCAACAACCCCAGCTTCGAGCTCACCTCACCGTCCACTGAGGCCTGTCCGGCGCCCGCCTGGTGCACGCCGTACCTCAGCGCCACCTACAAGGTCGACACGCAGAACGCCTTCCACGGCACCAGGTCGTTGCGCATCGACGCCTCGCCGACGCAGAAGATCGGCGGGTTCGTCACCGTGCCGCTCGACCACAAGACGTGGCCGGTGGTGCACGTGTCGGCGAAGGTCAAGCTCGACCGGGTCGAGACCGCCGACTACACCGACTTCCCCGGCGGCCTGCGGGTCTCCGTCGGGTTCCTCTACACCGACGCTGCCGGCGCCAGCGTGTACGCCGCCTCCGGGCTGCTCAACGGCGTGCTGACCGGCTCGCGCGACTGGACGACGATCTCCGGCACGTTCCGGGTGCCGCCGCTGATGACGAAGCTCCAGATCATCCCGGCGATCCAGAACGCCACCGGCACCGCGTGGGTCGACGACGTCCGCGTGACGCCCGAGTCGCCGTGGATCGCGCCGGACAGCCAGACCAAGAGCGCGGCCGCCGGCACGTCCGCGAAGTTCCTGACCACGGTCACGAACCGCCGTGCCGTCGCCGACTCGTTCCAGCTCGCGGTCGACGGACCCGGTTCCGTCGCGCCCACCACGCAGGTGCTCCAGCCGGGGGAGTCCACTGTGGTCTCCGTGACGGTGCCCGCCGGGGCGTCGACCGTGCTGACGGCGACGCCCGCCGGTGACGCGAACCTGGCGCAACAGGCGAGTTTCCAGGCTTCGGAAGCCACTTCTCCCGGTGGTGCGCCACGGGTCTACAGCACGCCCGCGCAGCTCGACGTGCTGAAGCAGCGGATCGCCGGGCAGGACTGGGCGCGCAAGGCGTTCGACTCCGTCGTGAAGGCGGAGGCGGACGCGTGGCTCGCCCGGCCGCTCGACCAGCCGGTGAACCACGGCGGCTGGAGCGGCAACTTCAAGTGCCCCGGCACGAACACGTCGCTGGAGTTCAACTACTCCTCGCCGAAGCTGCACCGCTGCCCGATCGACGGCAAGTCCTACACCGGCGACCTGCTCGACGCCGCGTGGATCGAGATCTGGCACAACAACGCCGCGCAGGCCGTCGCCGACCTCGGGCTGGCGTTCCGCGTCACCGGTGATCAGCGGTACGCGACCAAGGCGCGCGACATCTTGTCGTACTACGCCGAGCGCTTTCTGTCGGTGCCGATGAACCAGCTCTACGGCCGGGTGCACTACCAGTCGTTGGACGAGGCCGTGGCCGCGATCGGGTTGATCGACGGGTACGACCTGATTCGCGAGGTGCTGCCCGAGTCCGACCGGGTGGACATCTCGCTGAACCTGCTGAAGCCGTTGGCGGAGCTCGTGCAGGCCTATCCGACGGTGACGTCGAACTTCCAGGCCTGGACGGTCGCGGCGGTGCACGGCGTCGGCTCCGCGATCGGCGACGAGGGCCTGCGGAAGTGGGCGCTGGACGATCCCGAGATGGGCACGGAGTTCCTGCTGAACAAGGCACGGCTCGCCGACGGCTGGTGGTGGGAGGGTGCCGCGAGCTACCACGTGTACGCGTTGCAGGCGTTGACGTCGCTCGCGATCTCCGCGCGCAACCTGGGCGAACGCGACTACGCCGCGGACGAGCGCTTCCGGTCGATGCACACGACGTTGCTGCCGTACCTGTACCCGGATCTGACGATCCCGGCGGCCGGTGATGGTGGCACGTGGGGCCGCCGGTTCGGGCCGAGCTTCGCGGCGATGGCCGAGTGGGCGTTCGCGGAGTACGGGTCGCGGGACTTCGCGACCGGGTTGTCCTACGCCTACGACAACCTCGGACGGCCTCGGTCGGACCGGTGGGCGTTGCGGTTCGGTGTGGACTCGCTGCCTCGCCTGAGCGGTCCGCGGCAGCCCAGCGCGACGTTCGGAGGCCTCGGCGAGACGGTGCTGCGGTCGTCGGACGCGGTGAACCTCGTGCCCAACTCCGGTTTCTCGGATCTCTCGCTGGCGGATGCCGGCAAGCCCGCGTTCTGGAAGCTCGACGGCGGCAAGGTGGTGGACGGCCGCCTGGTCGGCGCGGCCTCGCAGACGATTCCTCTCGACGGCTCCCGGCTCGCTCATCTGACGTTGCAGGCGATGACACGGGGCAAGGGCGCGGTCGAGGCGGTGTTCCTGCACGACCGGTGGGAGGTCGGGCGGGGCACGTTGACCGTCGATGGTGCCTGGGCGGCCCGGGAGACCGGGCTGGACGTGCCGCCGCTGGCCCGTGCGGTGCGGTTGTCGGTGAAGGGGGACGTCACGGTGGACGACGTCGACCTGTTCGCGGACGACCTGCTGGGGTCCGGTGGGTTCGAGGACGGGGGCTGGACCCGTCAGGGGGCGGCGGAACTGTCGCCGGTGGCGTACCGGGGCTCGTCGTCGGCGAAGATCACGGGGGGCCTCAACCGCAGCTCGTGGACGACTGATGTGCCCGTGACCGGCGGGAACGTGTCGTCGGTGCAGTTGGACGCGCGGACGTTCTCGCCGGTGTTGCCGTTGCGTCCTGGTGGTGGCGCCCGGATCGAGCTGTCGTTCGTCGGGCCCGGTGGGACGACTCAGCCTGCGAGCCTCACGTTCCACGACCTGCTCGGCTGGCGGTCGCGGACGCTGAAGGCCGACGTGCCGAAGGACGCCGTTGCCGCGCGGATCTCGCTCGTGGTGGAGAACGCGGCGGGGGTGGCGTTGTTCGACGACGTGCGGCTCGGGTTCTCCGGCGCGGTGGATCCGTTCCAGGCCAACGCGGTGCGGCTCGACCACGGCGTCGCGGGCGGTACCCACGGCCACGCGGACAAGCTGCACCTCGACGTGGTGGGCGGGGGAGGGCTCCAGTCCACCGACCTCGGCCAGATCTACGGCGCCGACAACGCGGACCTGACCAACAACTGGTACCGGGAGTCGGTGTCGCACAACACCGTCGTGGTCGACGGCAAGAGTCAGGACCGCAACATCCGCGGCGCGCTGGAGTTCTTCGGCACCACACCGCGGTTGAAGGTGGTCGATGCCCGCGCGGACAAGCCTTACGCGGCGATGCCGGATGTCTCGTTGCGGCGGGCCGAGCTGATGACCGACGAGTACACAGTGGACGTTTTCGACGCCCGCGGCTCTTCGGCGCACCGGTTCGACCAGTCGTGGCACGGGGTGGGTGACCTCACCGTCTCCGGTGTGCCGATGACGCCGCCGGCGTGCGGGACGTGCGTGCTCGATCCTGCCGACAAGGACTTCGGGTACGACAAGATCCGGGTGGTGGGCGAAGGCAGCGGAGCCGCGTGGCAGGCGGAGTGGAAGACGCCGCAGTCGGTGTTGTCGATGCGCGCGTTGGAACCGTCTGCCACCCGTGTGGTGCAGGCGACCGGGCCGGGGCTCGCGACCGACGGCAAGCAGATTCCGTTCGTGCTGGCGCGTCGGGAGGGTGTGGCGACTCGGTTCGCCACGCTGCTGGAGACCCGATCTGCTGTTGCTCCCAGTGCGATCGTGTCGGCCGGGCAGGTGCGGGACGGGCACGTGCGGGTGCAGCTGGCCGGTGACCGTCGCGACGACGTGCTGTACGACGGCGGGTACGCGCTGGTGCGGCGGGCGGGTTCGGCGCCGTTGAGCATCGACGTGCTGGGCCGTCAGACGGTCGAGATCGACGGGCGCACGTGGTTCACGGCGTCTCGACCGCTGGAGAAGGCCTCCGCGGTGTTCGACGGGAGTGTCTTACGGCTCTCGGTCGGGCGTCCGGCGGACCGCGGGCAGGTGACGATCACCGTGCACGCTCCTGGTGTCCGCACCGTCGAGCTGAACAACCAGCCCGTCAGCTCGGTCACCCGGCACGGCGATCTGCTGAAGGTGACGTTCACGGTCGGATAGATGGCGGAAGGCCGGGGCTCTGGTGAGCCCCGGCCTTTCGTTGCTACAGCGGACTTGTTTGCACGCGCACGTCGTCGTACCAGATGTACGAGTTGCGCGTCGGTGCGAACGTCTGCCGGTCACCGCCGAAGAACGACGAGAAGTAGGCGAAGTTGATCTGGTCGGCGTTGCGGACGAACTGCAGGCCCGTGCGGGTGCCCGCCGGAACGCCGTTCACCCACGCCTGCACCTCGCCGTTGGCGTTCGCCGTGCTGCCGCTGACGGTGTTGACGCGGACCCGCATCTTCAGCTCGATCCACTGCCCGCGCGGGAACGCGTAGCCGCTGCCGTTCGGGCTGAGCTGGAAGGAATCGCCGAACTTCCCCGTCTTGCCCATGTGGTAGAAGTACAGGATCGCCTTGCCGTCGCGGCCCCACGCGAACCGGACCGTGAAGCCGTTGTAACCGTCACAGCCCTGCCCACCCGAGCAGCGCTTGCCGCCCGCGAGGCCGAGCCCGACCTTGCCTCCGAACTCCGTGCCGCCCCAGCTGAAGTCGGGGGAGAACCGGACGTGCTGGCGCAGCCAGTACTCCCGAGCCTTGGGCACGGCCAGATCAGCCGACGCGCCGGACAGTTCGGGACTGATCTTGCCTGCCGGGTAGAACACCCGCAGCGACTTCGCCCCGGACTTCTTCTGCGCCGTGTCGATCATCGTGCGGCTGCCCATGCCCACGTCGAACGTGGACGCGAACCCGTCCTTCGCCCACTCCGCCCTGGTGTAAGCGCTCCCACTGCCAGGTCGTTCGAACGTGTTGGTGAGAGTAGCGGCGTGCGCCGCGGGGGCCGTCTGCACGCCGATGAGCGCGCAGACGGCCAGCGATAACAAGGAAGTTCTCCTCATCGAGTCTCCTCACAGGGATTTCGCAAATGGTATGGACCATTGCTGCGATCCAGTATTCGCGCGCTCTCCGTGGGTGGTCAATGGAATGAATTTCCTTGTGTGCGCAGGAATTATCGCTTTTGCAGCTCGCGGATCATCTGCGCGATCTCGTCCGGGGCTTCCTCGGCCATGAAGTGTCCATAGGGGACGGTGCGGTGGTCGAGATCCTGCGTCCAGGCGCTCCAGCGGGCCTTCGCGTCGAAGCCGAGTGCCGTGCCCCAGTCCTGCTGCAGCACGGTGACCGGCATGGTGAGGCGGTTCCGGGCGTCCTTGTCCTTGCTGTCGTGCTCGACGTCGATCGTGGCCGACGCCCGGTAGTCCGCGACGATCGACGTGACGGCCTCGCGACTCGCCCTCAGGTACTCGTCTCGGATGTCGGCGGGGAACGGTGTCGCGCCCCACGCGTCGAGGAAGTGCCCGAAGAACGCGTCGGGGCTCGCTCCGATGAGCTGTTCGGGCAGGCCGGGCGGTTGCGCCATGAGGAACAGGTGGAAGCCGACGGCGGCGGACGTGCCGTGCATGACGTCCCACATGTCCAACGTGGGCAGCACGTCGAGCGACGCCAGGTGCGTGATCTTGTCGGCGTGGTCGAGCGCGGCGCGGAACGCCACCAACGCGCCCCGGTCGTGCCCGACCAACGCGAACCTGTCGTGCCCGAGCGCCTTCGCGACGTCGACGACGTCCTGCGCCATCGCCCGCTTGCCGTAGGTCTCGCCGGTGTCCTGAGGCTTGTCGCTGTCGCCGTACCCGCGCAGGTCGGGCATGATCACCGTGTGGTCGGCGGCCAGTCCGGCGGCGACGTGCCGCCACATGAGGTGGGTCTGCGGGAAGCCGTGCAACAGCACGACGGGCGTCCCGCTGCCGGTTGTGGCCACGTTCAGCTCAATGCCTGCGGAGACCTGAACGCGCTGGTAGTCGAATGCGGTGTGGTTCACGCCGCCACTGTGCGCGGGGCCGATCAGCAACGGATCAGTGAACGGTGAGGTTCGGCGTCCTGGGCCCGCTGACCGCCGGTTCCGCCCGCCTCGGCGGCCCGAAACAACGAGCGGTCCTGGCCCGCCTCCTGGTGGCCCGCCGCCGCGTGGTCCCCGTCGAGGTGCTGGTGTCCGATCTCTGGGACGACCCGCCGTCCGGCGCCGTCGGCACCGTGCAGACTTTCGTGGGCGCGTTGCGCAAGGCGCTGGAGCCGGACCGTCCACCCCGGACTCCGTCTTCTTTGCTGATCACGTCAGGCGCCGGATACGCGTTGCTGGCGTCGGACGTCGACGCCTGGGAGTTCGAATCGCTGCTCGACGGCGACCTGTCCGCCTTGGACCGTGCGCTTTCCTTGTGGCGCGGCCCGGCCTACGCCGAGTTCGACTTCCCGTGGGCACGAGCCGAAATCGCCCGCCTGACCGAACTGCGTCTGCTGGCCGTCGAACGCCGCGCCTCCGCTCTGATGGACCTGGGCCGCTCCGCCGGTGTCGTAGCCGACCTGCGCGCCCACCTGGCCGACCACCCGTGGCGCGAAAAGGCCTGGAGCCTCCTGGCCCTCGCCCTCTACCGAGAGGGCCGCCAAGGCGACGCCCTGGACGCCGTGCGAGAGGCACGTGCGGTGCTCGTCGAGAACCTGGGCGTCGACCCAGGCCCGGAACTCCGTTCGGTGGAAGCCGACATTCTCGCCCACTCGCCCCGTCTCGCGTTGCCGTCGCCGCTGGCAGGCCGCACGGCAGAGCTGGCAACCCTGTTCTCGGCCGTGCCAGCCGCAGGCCTCGGCCTGGTCTTGGTGACAGGCGAAGCCGGCGTGGGCAAGACGGCCCTGGCCGAGGCGTTCGCCACCCGTCTCGGCTGGAAGTTCGTCTGGGCACGCTGCCCCGAGGACGCTCCCGTGGCCTGGCCGTGGCAACAGGTGGTGGAGGCGCTGGGTTCTCGCCTGGCCGCTGCCGACCGCTTCCACCTGCGACGATCCGTGGTGTCTTTGGTGGAGTCAGCCGCTCCGTTGCTGGTTGTCCTGGACGACCTGCACCAGGCCGACGACGAAACCCTGGCCGTACTCGCCGCCTTCACCACCGCCCGCCTCTCCGGCAGAGTCCTGATCGTCGCCACCTCCCGGTCACCGCTGCCTCTGGAAGCCCTGGCCCGAGCCGAACCGGTGCGCGTCGACCTGCACGGCCTGGACTCGGACACCATCGCCACCCTGATCAACCCGATCGCGCCGACCGCCGACCCGCGGGCCGTCTGCGAACGCAGCGGCGGCAACCCCTTCTACGCCAAGGAACTGGCCCGCCTCTACGCCGCCGAGGGAACCCTCGGCGTGCCGGCGGGCGTCCGCGAGGTGATCCGCCACCGCCTGGCCGCACTCCCCGCGCAGGCCTCGACCGTGCTGCGGCAGGCATCGGTGCTGGGCCGAGACATCGACGTGGACCTGCTGGCCGCCGTAGCCGGCGCGGACGTGCTGGACGCTCTCGACCTGGCCCTGGCAGCGGGCTTCGTGGTGGAGGAGTCACCCGGTAGGGCTCGCTTCACGCACGCTCTGGTGCGCGACACGGTGTACGAGGACCTGTCGCTGACCCGGCGGGCCCGCTGGCACGCATCCGCGGCGGCAGCGTTGGAGTCGTCGCGGCCGGACGAGGTGTCGCTGCTCGCCCACCACTACCTGCTGGCGGGGGCTCGGGGAGAGGCGGCGGTGCGGGCGCTGGCCGGGGCCGCCTCGGTGACGCACTCGCCTCGGGAGGCGGTGGGGTTGTGGAGGACGGCGATCGCGGCAGCGGGGGAGGAGCGGCTCGGCCTGGTGACCGGGCTGGTGCGGGCGCTGGCGGTGAGCGGGGATCTGGAGGCGGCGCGGACGCAGAGGTCAGCCGCACTACAACTGGCCATGACCCGCACCACCACACCGACCGTCACGCGCACACCCACCGCTTCCACCGCTACTGCCGACGCGTCCGCCACCTCCACGTCCACACCCGCTGCCACCACGGACACGTGCGACGCCGCCACGTCCACACCCGGCGTCAGCACGCCTGCGTCCGTGCCAGCCGCCGTGCCCACCCCCGCCGACACCGCCACCCCCGCCGACACCAGCGCCCTCGCCACCCCCGCCGACCCGAGTGCGGTGGCCGAGGTCATCGGCTCGTTCGACGTGCCCGGCATCTGGACCACCAACGACGACCCCGCCCACTCCGCCGAACTCGTCGCCGCCGCCCTGGCCACCCTGCCCGCCTTCCCAGAGCCGACCGCCACCCGCGCCCGCCTGCTGGCCACCATCGCCATGGAGGAGCGCGGCACCGGACGGCGGCTGGCCGAAGCGACCGAGGCTGAAGCGATCGCGCGCACCCTGGACGACCCGGCGCTGTTGGCGTTCGCGCTCAACGCCCGCTTCATGCACACGTTTCACCGCACCGGCCTGGCGCGGGAACGTGCTGCCATCGGGCGCGAACTGGTGGCGGTGGCGGCGGGGCGGCTGACCACCCACGAGGTGCTCGGCCACCTGATTCTTGTGCAGGCGAGCTGTGCGTTGGGTGACTTGGCGACCGCCGGCGTGCATGCGCGGGCAGCCGACGAACTGGCTGAGCGCAACGACTTGCCGCTGGTGGGGGTGTTCACCGAGTGGTTCGCGGGGCTGAAGCTCGCGGCGGGCGGGGACAAAGTTGGTGCCGAGCGGGCTTATCGGGCGGCTGCCGGGCGTGTCACCGGTACCGGGATGTGGGGGATGGAGCGCGGGCTGTTGCCGTTGGCGCTGCTCAGTTTGCACGGGCCCGAGGCGGTGGACCTCAGTGACGACTGGGGGCCGCATCGTGTGTGGGTCGAGCCGTTGGTGTTGCCGGTGGGCGAGGCGTTGGTGGCGGTGAGGGCGTTGCCGGACGGGCCGGCTGACCTGTTGGCCGAGGTGCGTGGGTGTCTGGTTGCGATGGCAGGTGCCAGGTTGCGGGACGACGGGGTGCGGGAGCGGGCGCGGCGGGTTTTGTTGCCTGCTGCTGGTGAGGTGGTGGCGGGGACCGGGCTGTTCACGTTCGGGGCGGTGGCGGACTTCCTCTAGGTGTGATGTCCGGGGAGGTTGGTCAGCCTGGTGATGGGCGGCTGGCCTGCGAGGGCGGAGTGAGCTCGGTGGTGATTGTAGAAGTGGATCCAGTCGGGCAGGGCGGCTCGTCGTTCGGTTTCTGACTGGTAGTGGCGTGCGTAGGCCCAGCCGTCGGCCAGGGTGCGGTGGAAGCGTTCGACTTTGCCGTTGGTCTGTGGCCGATAGGGACGTGTGCGTTTCGGGGTGATGCCGAGCTCGGTGCAGGCGTCGCGCCAGGCAAAGGAGCGGTAGGCGGAGCCGTTGTCGGACAGGACTCGTTCGACGACGACTCCGTGTTCGCGGAACCAGGCCACGGCTCGGCGCAGGACGGCGGTCGCGGTGTCGCCGCGTTCGTCGGCGTGGATCTCGGCGTAGGCGACGCGGGAGTGGTCGTCGACGACGGTGTGCAGGAAGGCTTTGCCGGTCAAGGGTTTGTAGTCCTTGCCTTTGGGCAGTCCGGGCGTGGCTCGTTTGTTGCGGTCGCCTTGTTGCCTGCCGACGAAGCGGTGGCCGCCGCCGTCGGGGATGTTGCCGAACTTGGTGACGTCGACGTGGATCAGCGAGCCTGGATGCGGGTGTTCGTAGCGGCGCAGGGGTTCGCCGGTGACGCGGTCGATGCGGGACAGGCGGTTGATCCGGCAGCGGGTCAGCACGGCGTGCACGGTCGAGGCGGCCAGTCCCAGCCGGCCGGCGATCTGGACCGGCCCAAGCCGGTGCCGCCAGCGCAGGACCACGATCTGCCGCACGACCGGCTCGGATGTCCGGTTCGGGCTGTGATGTGGTCGTGAGCTGCGGTCGAGCATCCCTGCCTGGCCCTCGTCGCGGTAACGGGCGGCCCACTTGCGGGCGGTGCGCTCCGCGACCATGAACATCTTCGCCGCGGCGGCCGCGGGCCAGTTCTGTTCCACGATCAGACGCGCGAGCCGCAGCCGTGTCCGCGGAGTCAGCGTGGCGTTAGGGTGGGACACGAAGGCCTCCGGTGTGTGAAGCGGTTCCTAGACAGCTCCACTTCACCTCCAGAGGCCTTCACCTGTCTTCACGACAGGCCATCACGTCCAGAACAACGTCCCCGGACATCACATCTAGGCGGCCAGGGCTGGGCCCAGCAGTAGGCCGCCGTCCAGGACGAACTCGGCTCCTGTGGCGAAGGTTCCGTCGGTGGAGGCCAGGTGCAGGAGCAGGGCGGTGACCTCTTCCGGGGTGCCCAGGCGGGGGACTGCGAACGGGGCTGGGGAGTAGAGGTCGGCGATGGCGGGCTGGTCGGCGATCGGTTCGGTGATCAGCGGGGTGGCGACCACGCCGGGGTGGATCGAGTTCACCCTGATGTTGTCGCGGCCCAGTTCCAGGGCGGCGGTGCGGGTCAGGCCGCGTAGCGCCCACTTGCTCGCCACGTAGGGGGCGTAGTACGCCTGGCCCACGTTGGCCATGGTCGAGGCGATGTTGATGATCGCGCCGCCGCCTGCCGCGCGCAGGGACACCGCCGCGTGTTTGATGCCCAGGAACTGGCCGGTCAGGTTCACGGCCAGGGTTTGTTCCCAGACCGACAGAGGTGTGTCCTCGATCAAGGCGGCCGGGTGTTGGGCGCCCGCGTTGTTGACGAGCACCGACAGCGGGCCTGCCTGCTCGATCGCCGCGATCCAGTCCTGTTCGGACGTCACGTCGAGGCGGACGGCAGATGCGCGGGGGCCCAGGGAGGAAGCGAACGAAGAAGCCGCGTCGAGGTTTCGGGCGGCGATCACGACCTGGGCGCCTGCCTCGTGGAAGCCCCGCACGTGGCTCGCGCCCATTCCGCTCGTTGCACCGGTGACCAGGACGGTCTGGCCGTCGAAGCGCGCCATGGTGATTCCTTTCGGGAGTGGTGAGTTGAGTGACTCACCTCGGAACCGTAGGCGGGAACGCTATGGCGAGTCAAGTGACTCACCTCATGGCACAATGAGGGTGTGCCGACCTATCACGAGCGCATGGCCGAGCAGAAGCGGACGGCCATCGTCGACGCCGCCACCACGTTGTTCCTGGAGTCCGGGTACGACAAGACGTCGCTCGCGCGCATCGCCGACGCGGCCGGGGTGTCGAAGGCGACGCTGTTCAAGCAGTTCCCGACTAAGGCGGAGCTGTTCGACGCCATCGTCACGGACTACTGGCGCACAGAGGAGGGCGCATTGACGCCCCCGGCCGGCGACCCGCGCAAGGGGCTGACCGCGCTCGGGCGGCGGTACGTGACGTTGCTGACGCGGCCGGGGATGGTCGCGTTGTTCCGCATCGTGATCGCCGAGGCGCCGCGGTTCCCCGAGCTCGGGCAGACGCAGTTCAAGCTCGGCAAGCAGCCGTTCTTCGACGCGGTGCGCGACTACCTCCGGCAGGAGCACGAGGAGGGCACGCTGGACGTCGCGGACCCGGTGCTCGCGGCGACGCAGTTCCTCGGCATGATCTCCAACTTCGCGTTCTGGCCGCGGATGCTGCTGATGAACTGGTCGCCGACCGAGAAGGCCATGTCCAACGCGGTGCACGAAGCGGTCCACACGCTGCTGGCCCGCCACGAGGTCAGAGCGGGAGCCGCCGCAACGCGGGCTTGAGCACCTTGCCCGACCCCGTGCGCGGCAACGACGACACCACCGACACGTGCACCGGGATCTTGTACTTCGCCAGGCGCGGCAACAGGAACTCGCGCAACGCCGCGACGTCGAACGAGACCCCGGAGCGCGGACGGACGAACGCGCGACCCACCTCGCCCCACCGGGCGTCCGGCACCCCGACGACCGCCACCTCGGCCACGTCGGGGTGCGCGGAGATCGCGTTCTCCACCTCGGCCGGGTAGACGTTCTCGCCACCCGAGATGAACATGTCCTTCAGGCGGTCGAGGACGTACAGGTGGCCGTCGACGAGACGCCCGAGGTCGCCGGTGCGGAACCAGCCGTCCGACGTGAACGCCGCAGCGGAAGCCGCCGGGTCGTTCCAGTAGCCCGGCGTCACGTTGGGACCCTGCACCTCGATCTCGCCGGAGTCAGCGAGCCGAAGGTCGCCGAGAAACACGCAAGGTCCGGCCGAACCGGCACGGGCCACGCTGTCCCAGGCCTCGAGGAACGTGGCGCCGGGCGCGGTCTCGGTGAGGCCATACCCCTGGCAGAACACCAGATCGCGGTCCTGGAACGACCGGATCAGCGAGTCCGGCACCGCCGCCCCGCCACACAGCAGCACGCGCAACGACGACAGGTCGCTGGAAGGCCAGAGAGCAGACGACGCCAGGTCGGCGTACATCGTGGCCACCCCGAACATCCACGTCACGCCATGACGAGAGATCAGGGAAAAGCAGTCGGCGACGGACCAGCGCGAGGTGAGCACGCTGTGCCCTCCCTTCACGAAGGAGGGCAGCAGCGTCTGGGTGAGCGCGGCGACGTGGAACAACGGCGCGGTGACCAGCACGACGTCGTCGGAACGCAGGTCCACGCCGACCATCAGGTTGAACGTGTTCCACAGCAGGTTGGCGTGCGTGAGCATCGCGCCCTTGGGCCTGCCGGTGGTGCCGGACGTGTAGAGGATCAGAGCGACGTCGTCCACCGAAACCGGCTCGTCCATCACCTCAGCGGAACCAGCGGCCAAGAACTCCTCGTACGAAGCCAAAGACACGGCGCGAGGATGCGAGACGATGTGCGACGCGGAGTGCACGAGCACGGAAGCGCCGCAGTCGGCCAGCTGGTAGTCGATCTCCGCCGGGCTCAGCCGGAAGTTCAACGGCACGAAGATCGCGCCCAGCTGGTGCGCGGCGAACATCGTCTCCACGAACGACGGGTGGTTCGGCCCGAGGTACGCGACCCGGTCGCCCGCACCCACGCCCAACGAGCGCAGGCTCCACGCCAGCCGGGTCGTGCGCAGCGCCAGCGCGCCGTACGAGGTCGAAACCCCTTCGTAGGTCAGGGCTTCACGCTTCGGCGCCATGCGTGCGCGGCGGTGTGGCCAGCTGCCCAGTCCCGCGTTCCGCATCCCCGTCTCCCGTCAGGCTGGTCCGGCTGGTCTCCCGCAACGCCACCGTGCACACGACCGTGAGCACGCAGAACCCCGCCAGGATGAACGGAATCGCTCCCACCCCCGCCGACCGCTGCACCTGCGCGAACAGCAACGGTGCGAGCCCCGCGCCCAGACCGGCGAGCTGGTAGCCGAGCGACGCTCCGGTGTAGCGGCTGCCGGTGTGGAACAGTTCGCTGTACAACGCGGCCAGCGGCCCGTACATCATCGGGTGGATCACCGCCTGGCCGAGTACCAGCGCGATCACCACGAAACCGTTGTCCACCAACGGGAACAACGCGAACCCGAACGCCGCCATCAGCACCGCGCCCGCCAGCACGACCGGCCGTCGGCCGAACCGGTCGGACGCCGCCGACCAGCCGATGATCCCGACCACCGCGAGAGCCGACGACAACGTCAGGGCGTTCAGGATCGCCTGCCTGCTCTCCCCGGCCTGCACGCCGTAGGCCAGCACGAACGTCGTCAAGGTCGACTGCGCGACGAACGCGGCGAGACCGACACCGATGCCGAGCGCGAGGGTGCGCGGGTGGTTGCGCAGGACGTCGAGCAACGGCAGCGAGCCGCGCCGGCGTGACGCCTGGAACACCGGCGTCTCCTCGACCTTGAGGCGCACGAACAGGCCGACGCCCAGCAGCACGATGCTCAGCAGGAACGGCACCCGCCAGCCCCACTCCAGGAACGCCTGCTCGCCGACGAGTGCGGCCGTGCCGGTCAGCGCCAGCGTCGACAGCACCATGCCGGACGGCGCGCCCGCGTTGGTGAAGCTCGCCCACAGCCCGCGCCGCGACGTCGCGTGCTCGGCGGACATCAGCACCGCGCCGCCCCACTCGCCGCCGACGGAGATGCCCTGCACGACCCGCAGCAGGATCAGTCCGGCCGGCGCGAGCCAGCCCACCTGCGCGTACGTCGGCAGCAGGCCGATCAGGAAGCTCGCCACACCCATCAGGCTCATGGTCAGCACGAGCATCTTCTTGCGCCCCAGCAGGTCCCCGAAGTGTCCGAAGAGGACTCCGCCGAGCGGCCGGGCCAGGTAGCCGGTGGCGAACGTGCCGAAGCTCGCGATCGTGCCGACCAGCGGGTCCAGCGACGAGAAGAACACCTTGTTGAACACGATCGCGGAAGCGGTGGCGTAGAGCAGGAAGTCGTAGTACTCGATCACGCTGCCGAGGTAGCTCGACGCGACGGCACGGCGTAACTGCGTTGTTGGCGCCATGACTTCACACCCTCATGTGTAGTGGCGGTAGACGGCACGGGCGACGCAAGCGGGCTTCGCGGAGCCCTCGATCTCGACGGTGAAGTCGACGGTGAGCTGCACGCCGTCGCCTGCCACGTCCTCGACGGTGTCGACCCGGCCGGCCAGCCGGATCTTGGCGCCGACCGGCACGGGCGCGGGAAACCGCACCTTGTCCAGGCCGTAGTTGAGGCTCATCCGCACCCCGGAGACGTCGAGCAGTTCGGTCATCAACGGGATGAGCAGCGCCAGCGTCAGGTAGCCGTGCGCGATCGTGCCGCCGAACGGTCCGGCGGCGGCGCGTTCCGGATCGACGTGGATCCACTGGTGGTCGTCGGTGGCGGCGGCGAACGTGTCGACCCGGACCTGGTCGATCTGGAGCCAGTCGGTGTGGCCGAGGTTCTTGCCGGCCAGGGCTTTCAGCTCTGCGGTTCCCTGCACGGAGATGGTCACGCGTCCTCCTTCACGAGTCCGAGCAAGCGGGCGGCGTTGAGCTTGAGGATCTTGGGACGGACACCGTCGGAGATGTCGAGCTCGGCGAAGTCGGCGAGCCAGCGGTCCGGGGTGATCACCGGGTGGTCCGAACCGAACAACACCTTGTCCTGCAACAACGTGTTCGCGTACCGCACGAGCTGCGGCGGGAAGTACTTCGGCGACCAGCCCGACAGGTCGATGTACACGAACGGCTTGTGCGTCGCGACCGCCAAAGCCTCGTCCTGCCACGGGAACGAGGGGTGCGCGAGGACGATCCGCAGGTGCGGGAAGTCCACGGCCACGTCGTCCACCAGCATCGGGTTGGAGTGCTTGAGCCGGATGCCGCCGCCACCGGGCACCCCGGCGCCGATCCCCGTCTGTCCACTGTGGAACAGCGCGGGCACGCCGAGTTCCTCGATCACCTCGTACAGCGGGTACGCCATCCGGTCGTCCGGCGAGAAGTCCTGCAGGCTCGGGTGGAACTTGAACCCCCTCACGCCGTGCTCCTCGACCAGCCTGCGGGCCTCCCGGACGGCGGCGCGGCCCTTCCACGGGTCGACGCTCGCGAACGGGATGAGCACGTCGGCGTGCTCGGCGCAGGACGCGGCGACCTCCTCGTTGGAGATCCGGGGATGGCCGGTGGCGTGCTCCGCGTCGACCGTGAAGATCACCGCGGCCATCTTCCGAGAACGGTAGATCTCCGCCGTCTCGGCGATCGTGGGCTGCCGATGCGCGGTCTTGAAGTACTTGGCGGACGCCTCGATCAGGGCCGGAGACAGCGAACTGTGGCCGTCGCGCGAGATCTCGGCGTGCGTGTGCACGTCGATCGCGACCAGGTCGTCCACGTTCATCTTGGGAACGTTCACGGCGCCACCGGTGCCGGAATGCCGTAGGTCTCGGGCTCGAACTCCGCGAAGCTCGCGGCGATCCCGTCGGCGGTCCAGCCGCCGTCGGCGAACTGGACCTGCTTCTCGGCGGGGTGAGACCAGAGCGCGAGGCGGTCGCCACCGATGCCGATCGCCTGTCCGGTCACGCCTTTCGCGGCGTCCGAGGCCAGGTAGACGATCAGCGAGGCGACGTCCTCGACAGTGCCGAGACCCTCGTCGCGCCGCACCCAGGCGGGCAATGGCGCGCCGGTGCGTTCGGACTCCTCGATCACCGGCGCGAACGCGGGGATCGTCCTGGTCATCTCGGTCGCGGCGACCGGCACGATCGCGTTCACCGCGATGTCGGAGCGGGCGAGTTCCAACGCCCACGTCCGTGCCATGGCGGCGATTCCGGCCTTCGCGGCCGCGTAGTTGGTCTGCCCGAAGTTGCCGCGCTGACCGGCGGGGGAGGAGACCAGCACGAGACTCCCGCCGGTGCCCTGCTCGCGCATCCGGATCGCCGCCGCGCGGGCGCAGGTGAACGTGCCGCGCAGGTGCACGTCGATCACGGCGTCGAACTCGTCGTCGCTCATCTTCCACAGCACCCGGTCGCGCAGGATTCCCGCGTTCGTGACCAGCACGTCCAGCCGCCCGAACTCCTCGACGGCGGCCGCGACGAGCTGATCTGCGGTCGAGGCGGGCCCGACCGGCGCGATCACCGCCACGCCCCCGATCTGCTCGGCGAGTTCGGTGACCGACTCGTCCACGTCGTTGACCACGACGCGGGCGCCGTTGCGCGCCAACGCTTTCGCGTACGCCCGGCCCAGCCCGCGGCCGGCACCGGTGACGATCGCGACCTTTCCCGACAGCTCCATGGCACCCAAAGTAGGGCACTATCGTGACGCTCGTCTAGATGTTGCCCAACATGTATCGTGAGCAGGGTGACGCCCCAGTCCTTGATGCTCAACTTCCTGGGCCTGTACGTGTTCGGCCGCGACATCGCGGTCTACTCGGGCAGCGTGATCGACGTGTTCGCGCGCGTCGACGTCTCGGAGGAGGCGGTCCGCTCGACGCTCACCCGGATGACCTCGCGAGGCCTGCTCGCCAAGCGCCGCAACGGCCGCAAGGTCTACTTCGGACTGACGCCGCGCGCCACCGAGGTCCTGCGCGACGGCGAGCAGCGCATCTGGCAGCGCGGCGCGGTGAACCGGGACTGGGACGGCACCTGGACGCTCGTCGGGTTCTCGCTGCCGGAGGGCCGCCGCGGCGAACGGCACGACCTGCGCTCGCAGCTGCAGTGGGCGGGCTTCGGCCCGGTCCAGAACGGTCTGTGGATCGCGCCGGGCACCCGCGACGTCACCGCGCTGGTCGAGTCGCTCGCGGAGAACGTCACGGTCTTCACCGCGCAGCACGCGAAGCCGACCGAGGCCGCCGACCTGGCCCGCCGCGCGTTCGACACGGCCGCGATCGGCGCCCGCTACCAGGACTTCCTGGCCCGCTGGCACAACCCGCTCGACGCGCCGGACGACCTGGCCCGCCAACTCCTGCTGCACTGCGACTGGCTCGACCTCGTCCGCCAGGATCCGCACCTGCCCGCCGAACTGCTGGACCGCGACTGGCCTGCGATCGAGGCCGAGCAGCTGTTCCAGACCCTCGCCACCCGCTACGCCGCGACCGCCACCCCGATCGCGGAAGGGGTCGTCGAGTCGATCCCTGCTGGCTAGTCGTGCGACTCGGAACGTCGGCGAGGTAATCCACGCTCAGCAGGGCGCCTCGCGGCACCGCCCCCACGCCCCCGTACCACCAGTACGAGGACGTGGGGGCGGCACCACGATGCACCCGTCTGACCGCGAATTCCCCCGGCGACGTTCCGAGCCGCACGACTAGATCACAACGCAACCCAGGGGATAGCGCTAACGAAAAGTTAGTGCGATGCTCTCGTGCACCAGTCCAGTGGAAGGTGCACGAGATGCTCAACCGTCGTTCGCTCATCACGCAGGGCAGCACCGCCGCGTTCGGTGCGATGGCGCTGGCCGCCGTCACCGGTGGCGTCGCCGAAGCCGCGGCCCCGGCGGGTTACTCGCCGTGGACGCCCCTGCCCGACCCGGCCACCACGCCCGTGCCGAACCCGCCGTTCGCCAAGGACCTGACCAGGGAGGAACGCGAGAACCTCAGGACGTTCGACGAACTCGACTTCGACGTCTTCAGCCACGAGAAGTGGGCGCGGCTGGGGGAGAGTCACGCCCGCAACATCCGCGTGCACTGGCCCGACGGCCACTACACCGACGGCATCGACAAGCACATCGCGGACCTCAAGGCGCTCTTCGTGTGGGCGCCCGACACCCGCATCGAGTCGCACTACCTGCGGGTCGCGAACGGAGGGCTGACGGCGGTCGCGGGCGTCATGCAGGGCACGTTCACGCGGCCCATGCCGGACGGGAAGGGCGGGTTCATCGCGCCGACCGGCAAGAAGTACGCGATCAACATGGCCACCATCGGGCTGTGGAACCGGCGCGGCACGATGGACGAGGAGTTCCTCTTCTGGGACAACCAGGCCTTCTTCTCGCAGATCGGCCTCGGCTGAGTCGCAACGGAGAGGCAGGGCCGATCCGACGGGAGCCGGATCGACCCTGCCCAGGGCGAAGCTGCGGGCTCCGTTCGTCCGCGCCAGGTCGGTTCAGCGGAGCGCGCGCCCCAGCAACGTCGTGAGCTGCCGCAGCTCGTCGGCGTCGAGGTTGCCCAGCGGGGTCGTCTCCAGTGCCGCCTTCAGCACCTCGTCCCGCACCTCGCGCCCTTTGGCGGTCAGCACCAGCACGCGCGAGCGTCGATCGGCCGGGTCCACCGCGCGTTCCACCATGCCCCGGTCGACCAGCTGGTTCGTCATGAACGTGAGGTTCGGGGCGTTGCAGTAGAGGCGTTCGGCCATGACCTTCATCGACGGCGGCACCTCGAGCGGGTCGATCGCCCACAGCGCCTGGAACGTCGCCGGCGTGAGGCGGTGCTCGGCCAGCACGGGCCCGATGGCGTCGACGGTCCGCATCCAGGAGTCGTAGATCGCGGCGACCGCCGCGGAGAGGTCGGGCGCGGTCATGACCCCATCCTACTGGTATTTCGAGTCTCGAAGTATCGTGCTACGGTCGATGCTTCGAGACTCGAAACATTCGGAGGACGCAGTGACCTACCAGGGGCAGACCGCACTCGTGACCGGCGCGTCCAAGGGCCTGGGCCGGGCCTACGCGCTGGAACTGGCACGGCGCGGAGCACGCGTGATCGTCCTGGCCCGCTCCGAGGAGAGCCTGCGCACGCTGGCCGCCGAGATCCAGGGCGCCGAGGTGATCGTCGCCGACCTGACCGCGGGACCGGAGCAGGTGATGCGCGCGTTGGAGGAGCGGGGTCTGACCGTGGACCTGCTGGTCAACAACGCCGGCGCGGGCATCGCGGGCCCGTTCCTGACCCGCCCGCTGGACGCGCAGCGCAGTTCGGTGGCGCTCAACGTGGACGGCCTGCTGGCCCTGACCCACGCGATCGGCACGGGCATGGTCGCCCGGGGTTCCGGCGGCATCATCAACGTGGCGTCCACCGCGGCCTTCCAGCCGATGCCGTACCAGGCGAGCTACGCCGCGTCCAAGGCGTTCGTCCTCTCCTTCACCGAGGCGCTGGCCGAGGAACTGCGCGGCAGCGGCGTGCACGTCATGGCCGCACACCCCGGCCCGGTGGCGACGGCGTTCTTCGACGGCACGTCGGCGACGATCCACCCGATGGCCGACACCCCGGAGGACGTCGCCGTCCGCACGCTGGACGACTTCGCCCGCCGCCGCACGGCGTCGTTCCCCGGCCGTGCCGTGATGCGGTTCGTCAACCGGGCCATGACCTCGTCGTCCCGGGTGCTCCCGCGCGCCGCCGTCACGCGGATCACGGGCGTCCTCAACCGCAAGCTGGGCATGCACGAGGTCGTGGACCTGAAGTCCTAGTCGGGGTGTTCGCCCGGGACAGCGGCGGCCTGACGGGAGCCGGGCCGCCGCCGGGGCGTCACGCCACCGCCGTCCCCTCCAGTTCGATCATCAACTCCGGCAGCGCCAGCCTGCTCACGCCGAGCATCGTCGTCGGCGGCGACACGCGCGCCTGCCCGAGCCGGGCCGCCAACACCCCGTAGTGCTGGAACAACACGTCGACGTCGGTCGTGTAGACGTTGAGCCGCACCAGGTTCGCGAGCGACATGCCCGCCTCGGCCAGCACCGCCTCGAGGTTGTCGAGGCTCGACGACACCTGCGCGGCCATGTCGCCGGCGTGCTCCGGCTTGCCCTCGGCGTTCATCGAGGTCTGCCCGGCGCAGTACAGCGTGCGGGTCTGGCCGGTGACGACCTCACCCTGGTGGTAGCCCAGCGCCGCCGACCACGGCCACGGGTCGACCGGCGTTCGTTCCACTGCCACAACGGCTCCTTCTTCTCGGGGACCGCTGAAGCCTCGCAAGCAATACACGACATCCTGTGTCACGTATTCCCGTAGGGTTCGCGCATGCGTGCCGATCGCCTGGTCTCGCTGGTCCTGCTGCTGCGGCGGCACGGACGGCTGTCGGCGACGGCGCTGGCCCGTGAGCTCGAGGTGTCGAACCGGACGGTGCTGCGCGACATCGAGGCGTTGTCGGCGGCTGGGGTGCCGGTGTACGCCGAGCGCGGGCGGCACGGTGGGTTCGCGTTGTTGCCCGGCTTCCGGACCGAGTTGACGGGGCTGAACCACGACGAGGCGCTCGCCTTGCTGGTTGCGGGATCGCGGCGGGGTGCGCAGGTGTTCGGGCTCGGGTCTGCGTTGGCGTCGGCGATGTTGAAGGTCGTCGACGCGTTGCCGGAGAGCTATCGGCTGACGGCTGCGGGGGCGGCGGAGCGGTTGCTCATCGACCCCGAGATCGACCTGCTGGCGCGCCGGTCCGTTGAGGAGGAACTGCCGGACGACGTGGTGGCGGAGGTCCGGCGGGCGGTGTTCGCCGGGCGGCGGTTGCGGATCCACTACGCGGCCAAGGACGCCGAGCCGCGGTGGCGCACGGTCGACCCGATCGGGCTCGTGACCGTGCGGGAGCAGGGATATCTGCTGGCCACACGGGACGGCGCAGATCGGACGTACCGGTTGTCGCGGATCGTCGCGGCGGAGGAGTTGGACGAACCCGCTGCCAGGCCCGACCGCGTCGATCTCGACCGGGCCTGGCAGGAGCGCAGCACGCGGTTCCGCGCCGGGGAAGATCAGGTCGTGGTGCGGTTGCGGGTGCGTCCGGAGCGGCGCGAAGAGGTGCTGGGGACGGCGGTGGCCGTGATCGCTGAGGAGTCCGGCGTGCTGGAGGTCGCGTTCCAGGACGCGCGGCACGCCGAGTGGGCGGTGTGGCGGCTGTCGACCGGGGCGGAAGTTTTGGCGCCGCAATGGTTGCGAGCCGCGGTGAGAGAACGGGCGCTGGCCGTTGCGGCGAACTACGGGGAGCCTGGTGGACACTGACTTCAAGCGGTACCTGAACGCCCGCGTCCTGTCGGTCACCGGTGCCGTCGTGTCGGCGGTGGCGTTGCCCGTGCTCGTCTACCAGCTGACCGGGTCGGCGGGCTGGACAGCCGCCGTCACGGCCGCGGAGGCGTTGCCGTACCTCGTCTTCGGGCTGCTCGCCGGTGCGCTCGCCGACCGGCTGGACCGCCGCACGATGATGGTCGCGATGGACTTCACGGTCGCCGCCGTGCTGCTGACCGTTCCGCTGGCGTGGCTCGCGGGGGTGCTGACCGCACCGCACGTCGTGGTCGTGGCTTTCGCCACGCAGACCGCGTTCGTGTTCTTCGACGCGGCCAACTTCGGCGCGCTGCCGACGTTGGTGGGCAAGGACAACCTCGCCACCGCGTACTCGACCGTCTTCGGGCGCACGACCGTGGTGGAACTCGTGGTGCCGGGCGTCACCGGCCTGGTCGTCGCGATCGTCGCACCGGCGAGTCTGCTCGTGGTGAACGCGCTGACGGCGGTGGGCTCGGCGTTGTTGTTGCGGTCCATCACGAGGAGCTTGACGCCTCCGCGTGCGGAGGGCCGTCGGAGCCATCTCGTCGCCGACGTGCGGGAGGGGCTGCGGTTCGTCTGGCGCGAACCGATCATCCGGTTGCTGACCCTCGTCGGTGCCACCCACTCCGTGGTGGGCGGCGCGTGGATGTCGATGCTCGTGCCGTTCGCCGACCAGGTCCTCGGCGTGGCGCCGAAGGGGGACGCGCGGCTCGCCGTCCTGTTCTCCTGCTGGGGCGTGGGCGCGGTGATCGGGTCCCGGTTGCTGCCCAAGGTGACGGCGCGCTGGGGCAACGCGCGGGTGTCGCTGGTGGCGTTGCCGGTCTCGTTCGTCATCGGGGTGCTCGTGCTGCTCAGCGGGCACTGGCTGGTCCTCTGCGTGACGGCGACCTGCTGGGGTGTGGCGGGCGCGATCGTCGTGATCAACGCGATCACCTACCGGCAGCAGGTGTGTCCCGACGACCTGCAGTCGCGGGTCAACACGACGGCGCGGATGGTCGCCTGGGGTCTCGGCCACCCGCTCGGCGCGGCGCTCGCAGGCACCGTGTCGGTCGCGACCGGAGACCCGCGAGCCGGGCTGGGTGCCGGGCTCGCGGTGTTCCTCGTCGGTGTGGTGTGGGCCTGGGCGTCACCGGTGCTGCGGGGTCAGAAGTACCGCAACCACACGTAACCCCAGGCCATCGCGGTGCTCACCAGCGTCACGACGATGCCGTAGCGGGTGAACTGCCAGAACGTGATCTTGTGTCCCGCGCGGGCCGCGATGCCGAGCGCGACGACGTTGGCGCTCGCCGCGACCGCCGTGCCGTTGCCGCCGAAGTCCGCGCCCAGTGCGAACGCCCACCACAGCGACTGGCCCGTGGCGGCGTCGGGGATCCCGGCCACCATGCCCTCGACCACCGGCGCCATCGTGGCCACGTAAGGGATGTTGTCGAAGAACGCGCCGAGCACGCTGGACCCGAACAACAACGCCGAGGCGGCCGCGAAGTGGTTGTCCCCGAACGCGGAGACCGCCCACGTGCCGATGGTTTCGATGACGCCCGTGTGCACGAGGCCCGCCACCATCACGAACAGGCCCATGAAGAACGTCAGCGTCGGCCACTCGACCTCGGCCAGCACGTCGTTCACGTCCGCCCGCGTCACGAGCAGCATCACACCCGCGCCGACCAGCGCGACGATCGCCGGGTCGAGGTGCAGCACCGAGTGCAGGCCGAACCCGAGCACCACCCCGGTGAACACGATCAGGCACCGCCGCAGCATCGCGGGGTCGGTGATCGCCTTCCGCTCCTGTAACGCCATCACCGACTCGACGTGCTCGGCGTTGTACTGGAACGACTTGCGGAACAACACCTTCGTCATCAGCACGAACACGACGAACACGACCACGACGATCGGCGCCATGTGCACCAGGAAGTCCATGAACGACAACCCGGCCCGGCTGCCGATGATGATGTTCGGCGGGTCGCCGATCAACGTGGCCGCGCCGCCGATGTTGGACGCGAGCACCTCGGCGATCAGGTACGGCTGCGCGGCGATGCGCAGCCGGTTGCACACCACGATCGTCACCGGCGCGACCAGCATGATCGTGGTGACGTTGTCGAGGAACGGCGAGGCGATGGCCGTGATGATCATCAACATGACCATCAGCCGGTACGGACGTCCTCGCGCGCGTTTGGCCGCCCAGATGGCGAGGTAGTCGAACACGCCGGTCTGCTTGACGATCCCGACGATGATCATCATGCCGAACAGCAGGAAGATGACGTTCCAGTCGATGCCCGCGTGTTCGGAGAAGAACACCTCGGAACCCGGGACCAGGCCGAACACGGCCATCAGCCCCGCGGCCACGAGGACGACCAGTACCTTGTTCGCCTTCTCGGTGGCGATGAAGAAGAAGGCGACGAGGAAGATCGTCAGGGCGAGTGCGGCGCTCACGGATCTCCCAACCCGATGGGTGTCACCGCCGGCGCGAGTTCAGCACGCCGGCGGTGACGGGGACAGTGGTCAGGTGGGGTGATTCAGTCCTCGCCGCTGTAGACGGCGAGCGAGGTGATGAGCCGGTCGAGGGTGATCGCGCCGACGAGCGCTCCCGCGTCGTCGACCACGGCCACCAGCGGACTGTGCTGGCGCGCCATCAGGGCGGCGACCTCCAGCAACGTCGCCTCGGCCCGCACGGTCGCGGGTTTGGCGCGTTGGTGCGGCGCCACGTCCCCGACCGTGCGGTCGGAGAGTTCCATCCAGAACAGGTCGGCGCTGCTCTCGTCGACGACCCGGCAGAGCGCCGGATCGTCCTGATAGGACTGCGGCACCGCGAGTCGCAGCACCTGCGTGCCGGGCAACACGGTCCACGGCCGCGCGCGGTCGTCCACCACGATCAGTCCCGGCAGCCTGTTGACCGCCATGACCCTCACCGCCTTGGTGATCGGGTCGTCGACCGTCACGGTCGGGACGTTGATGGCGATGTCGCGTGCCTGCATGGCATCAGCCCGTTCGGTGCGTCCGGCGAGTCCCGCTGTGGACATGACGCCTCCCGTCTCCAGCCAGGTCTTGGGGGCAAGTCTGTGCGGAACGGCGTTCCGGAACCATCGGGTGCAACACCCATTTCGGACGTTCCAGTCATGTAGGAGCTCAGCGTCGGTGGCCGAGGCCGATGAGGCCCGCGACGATCAGGCCTGCGGCGACGAGAACCGCTTGGGGTGCGGTGATTCCGGCTATCAGCAGGGCCAGGGCAACACCGAGGAAGACCCAGGGGAGCGGGCGGCGGGAGCGCTGTGGAGTGGGGGAGGTCACGCGGTGGGTGAGGACGCCGGCCGGACGGTTGGTGCGGCCCGCGGTGCGGCGGACGCGGACGGGACGGCTTGCACGGCCTCTGGTGCGGCGCAGGCGAGTGGGAACGCTCGTGCGGGCTCTGGTGCGGCGGACGCGAGCGACAGTCGGTGTGCTGCTTCGGTTCGGCAGGAGTTCGCCTTCCGGTGGGAGGGAACCTCAGGTCGAGGTCTGGACACCTCCTACGATCTCCCGGCAGTCTGCTCGCGGGCGATCCGTCCGGTTGCTCAACTTCTGTCCGTCCCCGGGGCACCGTGCAGGGCCGATATGGGTGCTGCCACGGATGTACGCGGGCGGGGGTGAGTCGTCAGCCTCGCAGGCGTGCTTGCCAGTGATCACCCCGCGATGGTGCGCGCCTCGGCGCCGGAGCGGACTTATCGACCGGAACTGCAGGGGTTGCGCGCGGTCGCCGTCGTGCTCGTGGTGGTCTACCACGTGTGGCTGGGCCGGGTTTCCGGCGGCGTGGACGTGTTCTTCCTGATCTCCGGGTTCCTCGTGACCGGGCAGCTCGTGCGCGCCGCCGCACGCGGGCGGCTCGACCTGCGGGCCGTGTGGAGCCGGATGGCGAAACGGCTGCTGCCCGCCGCGGTCGTGGTGCTCGGGGCGACGCTGGTCGTGGCGGCGTGGTGGTTGCCGGAGAACCGGTGGGCGCAGACGGTGCGCGAGATCGTCGCCTCGGCGTTGTTCGTGGAGAACTGGCAGCTGACGGCGGACTCCACCGACTACTACGCGCAGCACGCGCAGGCGAGCGTGGTACAGCACTTCTGGTCGTTGTCGATCCAGGGGCAGTTCTACCTGTTGTGGCCGTTGCTGGTGCTGGTGGTGACGCTGCTCCGGCGGAACCTCACCCGAGTGCTCGGCGTGGTCTTCGCGCTGTCGTTCGGGTACTCGGTGTGGCTGACCGCCGTGGACCAGCCGCTCGCGTACTTCCACACGGCGACGCGGATCTGGGAGTTCGCGTTCGGTGGCCTGCTGGCGATCGCGGTGGCGAAGATCGACCTCAGCAGTCCGTTGAGGACGGTGCTCGGGTGGGCGGGCCTCGCCGGGCTCGTGGTGTGCGGGATGGTGCTGGACGTCGGCGCGGGCTTCCCCGGTTACCTCGCGTTGTGGCCGACGGCCTGTGCGGCCGCGGTGATCACGGCCGGGACGTCGGGCAGCAGGGTCGGCGCGGACCGGCTGCTGGCCAGCGAACCGCTGCGGTACCTGGGAGATCTCAGCTACGCGCTCTACCTCTGGCACTGGCCGGTGCTCGTCTGCTGGCTCGTGCTGCGCGGCCGCACCGAGGTCGGCCTGGTCGGCGGTGTCGTGATCATCGGCGCGTCGCTGGTGCTGGCGGCGGCCACGCACCACCTCGTCGAGGAACCCGTGCGCCGGTCGAAGTGGCGTGCCCGGACGATCACGGCGGCACTGCTGGCAGCACTGCTCACGGCGGCGCTGGTGATCCAACCGGCCGGGCCGCGGGAGGTCGCCGCCCAGGTCGCGGCGACGGACTTCGCGGGGCTCGAAGGGCAGCACTGCGAGACGCCGCAAGAAGAACTCGACGTCTGCTACGGGCCCGTCGAGGGCGTTCCGGCCAAACGGGTCGTGCTCGTCGGCGACTCGCACGTCCAGCAGTACCTGGCGGCGTTCACCCCGATCGCCGAACGCCGGAACTGGCAGCTGATCACCATGCTCAAGTCCGCGTGCCCGTTCTCCACGCGATCGGAGAAGTACCCGGACGACGAGTCGTGCGTGCGGTTCGGGAACAACGCGGCGGACGAGATCATCGCGCTGCGCCCCGACTTCGTGTTCACGCTCGCGAGCCGCGACGTCCAGGTCGGGCTGACCGAGGTGACGCCGCCCGGGTTCGTCGAACGCTGGCGGCAGCTCGACGCCGAGGAGATCCCGGTGATCGCGGTGCGGGACAACCCGCGCTACGGCTTCTCGGTGCTCGACTGCGTCCAGGTGCACGGCGCCGCCGACCGGTGCGGCGCGCCCAGAGCCGAACTGCTGGCGCCGGTGCCACCCTACGCACTGCTCGACGTGCCGGGCAACGTGTCGTTCGTGGACTTCAGCGACCAGCTCTGCACCGCACTGCAGTGCCCGCCGGTGATCGGCGAGCTGCTGGTCAACTTCGACGACAACCACGTGAGCGCCACGTACATGCGGTCGATGTCGGACGCCGTCGAGGCGGCGCTCGACGCGGTCACCGGTGCGTAAACCGTGAATTTCCCGGTTGTTGTGAAGAGGTCATGAAGATCGCGGACAGGATGAATCGGGCGCCCTAGTTTCGGGGCCCATGTACAGAAAACGAAGCGCGGCACTGTCCGCCGCGCTCCTCGTGTCGCTCACCGCGGCGACGCCCGCGCCGGCGGCCGCGGACACCACCGCGCCCCAGGCCGAGGGCACGCCTGGCACGGTCACGCTGATCACCGGCGACCAGGTCGACGTGACGGGCGACCAGGTCGCGAACGTGAAGATGGCCAAGGGCCGCGAGCAGCTGCGGGCGTGGCGCTACCGCCTCGACGGCCACGACCACGTCGTGCCGCAGGACGCCGTCGCCGACCTCCAGGCAGGTCGGCTCGACCCCAGGCTGTTCGACGTCACCGGGCTCGTGCAGCAGGGCTACGACGACCGCACCGAACCGAGCGTGCCGACGATCGTGACCGGCACCGCCGCCCGCGCGCTGACCTCGGCGGTCAACGCCGTCGACATCCCGAAGGCCGAGGCCGCCGCCCGGTGGCGCGATCGCGGAGCCGCCCGCCTGGCCGCGCCGGAGAAGATCTGGCTGAACGGCCGTGTGCGCGCTTCGCTCGACGAGAGCGTGCAGCAGATCGGCGCGCCCGCCGCGTGGCAGGCCGGGTTCCGCGGTGACGGCGTCAAGGTCGCCGTGCTCGACACCGGGTACGACGCCGCGCACCCGGACCTCAAGTCCGTTGTGGACGGTTCCGCCGACTTCACCGGCGAGGGCGTGCAGGACACCGACGGCCACGGCACGCACGTGGCCAGCACGATCGCGGGCAGCGGCGCGGCCTCGCAGGGCCGCTACCAGGGCGTCGCGCCGGGTGCGAAGCTGCTGGTGGGCAAGGTGCTCGGCGTGTACGGCGGCCGCGAGTCCTGGATCATCGACGGCATGCGCTGGGCCGTCGAGCAGGGTGCCGACGTCGTCAACATGAGCCTCGGCGGCGGCATCGGCGACGGTCTCGACCTGATGTCCCAGACCCTGAACGAGCTGTCCGCGTCGAGCGGCACGCTGTTCGTCGTGGCCGCCGGCAACAACGGGGCGCGCGAGTCCGTCGGTTCGCCCGGCGCCGCGGACGCCGCGCTGACCGTGGCGAACGTCAACAAGAAGGACCAGCTCAACCGCACGTCCAGCCAGGGCCCGCGGGCCGGTGACTTCGGCCTGAAGCCCGAGATCGCCGCGCCGGGCACGGACATCGTCGCCGCGCGGGCCGCCGGGACGTGGGAGCAGTTCGCGGTGGGCGCGAACTACGCGCAGGTCTCCGGCACGTCGATGTCGTCGCCGCACGTCGCCGGTGCCGCCGTGATCATGGCGCAGCAGCACCCGGACTGGACCGGCGACCAGATCAAGAACGCGCTGATCGGCTCGTCGAAGCGGCTGCCGGACATCTCCACGCTCGCGCAGGGCGCCGGCAGGCTCGACGTCGCCCGGGCCGTCGCCCAGCAGGTGCGGGTCGAGGGCGTGGCCGGGTTCGGCGCGACCTACGGGTCCGCCGACACGAAGCGGGAGATCAAGTACGTCAATTCGGGTACTGCGCCGGTCACGTTGACGCTGGAGCTCAACACCAACAACAACGCGCTCTTCACCGTGGCCAAGTCGGTGACCGTTCCCGCGGGCGGGACGACGACGGTCGAGCTGATCGCGCGTCCCGGTGCCCAGCCTCCAGGCGAAGTCAGCGGGGTGTTGCTCGCGCGGGCCGGTGACGTCGTGCTGACGACGCCGGTGACCGGGCAGTTCAACGCCGCGCAGCAGACGCTGACGGTCAAGGTCCCGACCAGGTCGGGCACGCCGTTCCAGTCGATCGTGATCGCGCAGAACGAGCGCACGGGACAGGGCTTCCGGGCGTTCACCGACACCGAGTCGGTGAGCCTCACCGTGCCGCGCGGCCAGTACCGGGTGCTCGGCTACATCGGCGATCTGACGGGCGGCGACACGATGTTCGTGCAGCGCGCGGACGTCACGAAGGACACGACCGTCGAGGTCGACACCAAGTCGGGCAAGCCCCTCACCGTCGGCGTGGACGACCCCGACGCGCGTTCGCAGCTCGGTGGCGGGTTCGGGCTCGTCTCCGACCCCGACGAGGCGGGACCCCTGGAGGCGGCGGTCATCGTGCGCGGCGGCGGTGTGCCTCGTGAGGGTGCGCGGCTCTACAGCGTTGCCGCACCGGCGATGCGTGGCCTGTCGCTCACGAACCTGAGCTACTTCAACCACCCGTGGGCGTTGACGACGCTCGCCGGCGCCGGTGGGTTCGAGATCGGCGAGACGTACTTCCCGTGGGCGCGCGACTTCTCCGGCAAGTACACGGGCAGGCTCGTCGCCGTCGGTGAGGCGGACAGGGCCTCGATCGACGCGGCCGGTGACGTCTCCGGTGCCATCGCGGTGGTCGCGCCGAAGAACTGGGACGACCCGGTGTTCCCGCCGGACGGGCAGGTGGCCGCGGGCATCGAGCTGCTCAAGCAGCGCGGTGCGAAGGCCGTGCTGTCGTACTTCACCTCCACGGGTCCGGACGGCTTCGGGGTGGAACCCGTGCTGCCGCTGGGCCTCGTCTTCAACTCGGCCGACCTGCGCAAGGTCCAGGAGTTGATGGCGCAGCGGACCGTCGAGGCCACGATGTCGGTGCGCCCCAACAGTCCGGTGTCGTACTTCCTCGCCGAGGAGGTCAAGGGCCTGCCGTCCGGGTACGCCTTCCGGTACTCGAAGTCGCGCCTCGGCCGGTTCGAACGCACGCTCGTCGACACCATGCCCGCCAACACCTACCGGTTCGGCAGCGCGTCGTGGACGTTCGGCGGCATGCGCGCGGGCGCGGACGTGGAGTCGAAGTGGCCGCAGCGCCGCACCGACTACGTGAGCCCCGGCGCGGGAGTGACGTTGTTCGACTCGGGCGCGTTCCAGGACAACGGGGACCTGTCCTACGTCGAGATCACGTCGCCTGTGCCGTTGCGGGCGGGCGAGAAGCGCACGTCCCGGGTGTTCTCGGCGCCGTTCGGTCCGGAGCTCACCACGCAGCCGGTGTCTCCCGACGACGGCAAGCCGCTCCCGTGGGCGTACCGCAAGGGCAACCGGATCAGCCTGATGGTGCCCATGTTCGCCGACAGCGACCCCGGCACCATGAGCTCCTACAACCCCTCCAACACCGGCACGACCGTGTTGTCCAAGGACGGCAAGGAGATCGCGCGCGGTGACCGTCCGGCCCTCGGGTCGTACGACGTTCCCGCCGGACCCGGCTGGATGACGCTCACCGCGGAGGCCACCCGGCCGAACGGCAACTTCACCCCCGCGCTGTCGCCGAAGGTGCGCTCGGAGTGGAAGTTCCACACGCGGTCCGGCACCGACGAGCGGGCGCCGTTGCCGTTGCTCGACATCCGGTACGCGCTGGAACTCGACGACCACAACACCGCGCACGGTGCGGTGCGGGGCACGGTGTCCGTCGCGCACCAGCCCGGCGTCGCCCCGACGCGGGCGCGGGCGATCGAGGTCGAGGTGTCGTTCGATGACGGCGCTTCGTGGCAGCGGGTCAGGGTTTCCGGCAACGGCAAGCTGGAGATCCCGGCTGGACCGGCGGGCTTCGCGTCGTTGCGGGCCAAGGCGGTCGACCTGCTGGGCAACTCGGTGACGGAGACGATCACCAAGGCCTACGCGGTCAGGTAAGAGGCCTGGGGTGCCCCGCTCGGGGGCGGGGCACCCCACCCCTGCACGATTTCGCCATGCATCCCGCCAAGGTGATCATGGACAGTGTTGACTGGGCGGCGCTGGAAACCGCGTACGGCAACGCGGAGAACGTGCCGAACGCGTTGATGAGTCTGCTGATCGAGGACAAGACGACCCGCGGGTGCGGTTCCGGTGCGAGAGCGAGCTGGCGTGGGAGGAGCGCGAGGTCGACCGGCCGATTCTCGCCTCGCTGCTCCAATGGCTCGCTTGGGTGGCTGACGCCGCTGCCTACGAGTACAAGGAGCAGGACGACGACGTCGACGCCTGCCGGGCGATCCGTCCCGAACTGCACGCCGCCGCCGCGCAGTTGCTGGACGACGAAGACCCTGATGTCCGCCGCGAGGCGTCGCAGGCGGTGGCGTGGTTGATCGAGGCGCCGGAACTCGCTGAGCACCGGCCGGACGTCGCACGCCGCCTGGTGGAGTCCACTGTGGACGTCGAGTCGGAGGAGTGGGCCAAGGCCGCGGTGAGGGTGGGCAACTGGGGTGTGCGGGCGTTCCTGGACGACGAACACCCTGCTGTCCGGGCCTGCGCGGCGTCGCTTCCCGCGTACGACGGCGATCCCGCAGCCATGGAGGAGGTGCTGGCGGCCCTTCGGGCGCTGGCCAAGGTGACCGCCATGTACCCCACGCCGTTCCCCGACTCGGTCCGGGGCGCGACCGGCCAGGACAGCGACGACTGGGGCCGCTTCCTCGTGAAGGCGTTCCCGGAGGGCTTTCCGGCTGAACCGACCGAGAACCAGCAACGGGTGCTGACCGCGTTGCTGGAGACCGACCGGTGCTGGAACCCCATGGCCGATGGCGACAAGTGGCTCCAGCTGGCCGGTCTGCCGGTGAGGCGGTCCGAGCTGCGTGCGTTGACTAGCTGAGGTGGTGCACCTCCTGCAGGCCGTAGACCGGTGTCGGGAGGCCCTCGAAGCGCGCTTTCAGTTGCAGTGCCAGGAAGAGCGAGTAATAGCGCGACTGGTGCAGGTTGCCGCCGTGGAACCACAGGCCGGGCTGCTGGGTCGGTTTCCACATGTTGCGCTGCTCGCCCTCCCACGGGCCGGGGTCCTTGGTGGTGGCGGAGCCGAGACCCCAGCACTTGCCGACCCGGTCGGCCATCTCCTGGCCGGCGAGGTCGGCGACCCAGCCGTTCATCGACCCGTAGCCGGTGGCGTAGACGACGAGGTCCGCCTCCAGCTCGGTGCCGTCGGCGAGCACCACCGCGTTCTTCGTGAGCCGGTCGACCTGGCCGCGCACGAGCTTGATCTTGCCGTCGGCCACGAGTTCCGAGGCGCCCACGTCGATGTAGTAGCCGGAGCCGCGGCGCAGGTACTTCAGGAACAGCCCCGAGTCGTCGTCACCCCAGTCGAGGTCGAAGCCCGCCTTTTCCAGCCGTGCGTAGAAGTCCGCGTCGCGTTCCTTGATCTGCTGGTACACCGGGACCTGGAACTGCGGCAGGATCCGGTAGGGCAGTGAGGCGAAGATCGTGTCGGCGCGGTCGGTCGTGACGCCGGCGGCCACCGCCCGTTCGGAGTAGAGGTCGCCGAGGGCGATGTCCATCAACGAGTCCGAGCGCACGATGTGCGTCGACGAGCGCTGCACCATCGTGACGTCCGCGCCGTGTTCCCACAGGGCCGCGCAGATGTCGTGGGCGGAGTTGTTCGACCCGACCACGACGGCCTTGCGCCCGGCGTACTTCTCGGGGCCTGGGTGCTGCGAGGAGTGGTGCTGGTCGCCTTCGAAGACCTCTGTTCCCGGGAACGTCGGGACGTTCGCCTTGCCGGACATGCCGGTCGCGAACACGAGTTGCTTGGGCTGGAGGGTGATCTCCTCGCCGTCGCGGTCGACCTTGACCGTCCACTGTGTCCCGTCGAAGGTGGCTTCCTTGACCTCGCTTCGGGTCCAGTACGGCACCTCCATCACACGGGTGTACATCTCCAGCCAGTCCGCGATCTTGTCCTTCGGCGCGAACACCGGCCAGTTGTCGGGGAACTGGAGGTACGGCAGGTGGTCGTACCAGACGGGGTCGTGCAGGCAGAGGCTCTTGTACCGCTTGCGCCACGAGTCGCCGGCTCGGTCGTTGCGCTCCAGCACCAGCGCGGGTACCCCGAGCTGCCGCAGCCGTGCCCCCAGCGCGATGCCGCCCTGCCCGCCGCCGATGACCACGACGTACGGCTGCTGCTCGAACCCGAGTTCTCGTTGTTCGCGTTCGCGTTCCTCGGCCCACGACTTCCGGTCCTCGATCACCCCGTGCCGCACACCCTTGGGCCGCGTGTCCTTCTTGCTCTCCTCGAACCCCTTCAGCTCGTACAGGCTCGTCAGCAACGTCCACGCGCCCTCGTCGTTGAGCCTGAGATGCCCGCGACACCGCCCGGCCGCCGTCTCGAACTCGAGCCACGCCTCGGTGACGCCGTCCGCCTCCGTCGGCGTCTCGGTGGTGCGGAACTTCTCGGGGTCCGTGCCGTCGAGGCAGGCGCTGAGCAGGTCCGCGACCCCGTCTCGCCCCTCGACGGTCTTGATGTTCCAGGTGAAGGCCACCAGATCACGCCAGTAACTGTCGGTCGCGAACAACCCGGCGGCGGCGTCGACGTCCCTCGCCTTCAGCGCGGCTTCGAACTGTTCGAGCCAGGCATCCACGCGGGCCTGCGCCGTGCGTTCCGCGGTCTGCGTCATCGGCCACTCCTCGTCGCTCGTCCTGCCCCGATTCACCTCCGCACCGCGCCTCGGCGAAACCGTTGCACCGGATTGCACGCCTGGGTCATGCTCGACCGGTGAGCGTGCCCAGGGCAGTGCCGCCCGGTCAGCACCTGCCCACGTATGCCCGCGAACTGGTGCGCATGCACGACGCGGTCATCGCGGGCAGCCGCTCGGCCCTGCGCCCACGAGCCCTGGTGTCCCGCTCCTGGAACCGAGTCCTGGACCTGGGCCTGCGCGCCGACGGCGTCAACACCCGCGACTGGCTGGACGACGCCGAGATCGCCCGCCGCCAGGAGTCGTCGCTGTTGCGCTCGGTGGTCCCCGACCTGCGCGCCGTCGTCGGCTCTCTGGCCGACGCCTCCCAGTTGTTGCTGGTCGTCACCGACCCGGACGGGGTGATCCTGTGGCGCTCCGGCACCCCGGCCGTGCGCCGCCGGGCCGATGCCCTGGGTTTCTTCGAGGGTGCTGACTGGACCGAGAGCCGGGTCGGGACCAATGCCATCGGGACCGCGCTGGCCGAGGCCGCGCCGGTGGAGTTGCTGGCGGGGGAGCACTTCGAGCAGGGGCAGCACCCCTGGTACTGCACGGCGACCCCCGTGCACGATCCGCGCACCGGGGCGTTGCTCGGGGTGATCGACGTGAGCGGGCCGGCGTTGACGTTGCATCCGGCGATCGGCGCGTTGGTGGAGACCGGGCGGATGTTGGCCGAGTCCCGGTTGTGGCGGTATCACCAGGAACGGCTCGAGCGGCTGCGGTCTGCTGTGCTGCTCACCGGGCCCTCGTTGGTCGTCGACGACCACGGGTGGGTGGCTGCTGCGCACGGGGTGGCTGTTGGCGAGAGGATTGCGGCTCCGGTGGCCGGGTTGCCGGTGGCGGTGCCTGGGCTTGGTGCGTGCACTGCTGAGCGGTTGGCCGGTGGGTGGGTGATTCGGCCCTGCTCGGCGGATCGGGTTGTGCGGCTGGAGTTGGATCTGACGCGGACGCCGCAGGTTCGGTTGTCCGGTGGTGATTCGGAGTGGCGGCGGACGGTTACGCGTCGGCATGCGGAGATCTTGGTGCTGCTTTGGCGGGCTGGGCGGGTGGGGGTGTCCGCGGAGGCGTTGAGCAAGGCGTTGTACGGGGATGCCGAGCACGTTGTGACGGTGCGGGCGGAGGTGTCTCGGTTGCGGCGGCTGCTCGGGGCGTTGGTGGAGACTCGGCCCTATCGGTTGTCGAGCGACGTGCGGATGTCCGTGGTGGATCAGCCCTGAGCTTCTCGATACAGGCGGTAGAACGCCCGCAGGGTGTCGGGCTCCAGCTTGCCGAGCGCCTTCAGCCCGCGTGACCACCGGTCTGCGGTCGTCAGCACTTCCTGGAGGAGCTGCCGTGCCATCGTGTTCTCGCCGGCGTCGGCGGCCACCATCGCCACGTCTCCGAGCAGCACGAAGCGGTGGTCCTTGTCCTTCACCATGTCGGCGTATTGCCGCGCGCGAGAGAACTCACCAGCTTTCGCCACTGCGATCGCGAGTCCAGTGGCAGGCTCGTCGCGCCGGTATTCGGCCTCGATCTGGGCGGCCAGGAATTCAGCCTCCTTGATCGAGCCGGCCATTGCGGCGGCCGCTGCCACGTCCGCGAGCGCGGACTGGTGGGTGTAGCGATCGGTGATCAGTTCAAGAAGTCGTCGGGCCTGATCGAGCTCACCTTTGCGCGCAGCGTTGGTGGCCATCGTGCGCAATGCCGGATCTCGATCGCCCTGCCGGTCTGCTATCTCCATCGCGCGATCGGTGAGGCCGACCACGTCGTAGGCGATCGCTATGTCCGAGTACGGCATGTAGTGACCTGTACGGCTCAGCTGGTGCACGTCGGCTTCAGCGCGTTCAGCAAACCTGATGGCCAGTTGCAGATCAATCGGTGCGGCCGCCACGGCTGCGATGGCGATGGCGATTGCCCGTGCCCTTCCTCGCGGGTAGGCGTCGATGATCGTCGTCGCTCTGCTGAACTCGGCTGCGGCGGTCACGGCGGTCAAATACGCCTGCGAAGCCCGCTCGTGCACGTGCTCCACCGTTAGCCTCGACAGGGCGACCTCGATCGCGTCTGCGAGCCGGAACACCCGATCTCGATCACCGGTCGGGCCGACCGAGCTCAGCACGGTGGTCAGAATCTCTGCGCTGGCGTCGGGAGACACGACGGTGTGTGCGACGGTCTCCGCCTCCTCGTACCACCCGAGAGAGCACAGCGCCGAAGTAAGGTCGGCGGCGACGTGATCGAAGTAAGGGGTGGGGCCGTTGCGGGAGATGGCCTCTGAGCGTTCGGCGAGCTTTCTGGCGAGCGGGTGCTCACCCAGCTGGGCCACGCGCAGTGCCAGTTCCGCCAGAGTGTCCTTAGGCGCGTGTGAGGTCATGAGCTCAGCGGCCAGGGTTTCGCCCCGACTCCTGTCGCCCATCTCCAGAGCCAGCCCAGCAACCTTCACGAGCTCTTCGGCCGTTTCAGACGGTCTGGTGATCATCCGGGCGTTGCTTTCCGCCCTCTGGAGGTCACCGCAAGCTAACGCGCAGTCAACGAGAGCGGCCAATGTTGGGGTGTCTTCAAACTCGTCGTCGACGAACCTCGCCTCCGCAAAGGCCGCGTCAGCCACTGCTGTCGAACGGTCGCGGGAATTGGCGGTCTGACAGACCTTGGACAGGGCACAGACCCGTTCGACCTGATTGTCAACCTGCAGCGCGAGGACTTCCGCGATGTCGAGAACCGTCGTGGCCCGCTCGGTTCGACCTTGGCGGAACGCCTCGTCGGCCAGTGCACAGAGCAGGATCACCTGCTCGTACTTATCGGGAATCGCCCAGATGATCCGGGCCGCTCGGCGTGAGTCTCCCACCGCCTCGGCGCATGCAACGAGTTCGACGGTCACGAGCGAGAGGTCGTCTCTGTCCGGAAGTTCACCGGAATCGAGCAATGCTGAGGCCTGGTCGCGATGGCCCAGCGAGTGAGCGGCCCGGGCCAGATGAATGGATGCGCGGGCGTCATCGATCTGGTCAGCGGCGGCTCTTGCTCGTGTCAGCAGTAGGTCGGCGTGCTGATGGTCCCCTGCGGACGCGGCGATCAGCGTGAGATCGGTGAAGGCCTGCGCACGGTACGAGAGATCGGAAACGCTGTCCGCCGTTTCCTCTGCGCGCGCAAGATCACCTGCCTCCGCCGTGGTCTTGGCCAGCATCGCCAGTGCCTCTGACCGGGTCCGCTCGTTGACGATGCCGTGAGCGAGAGCGGCTGCGCGTTGAGGTTCGCCGAGCACCTCCCAGACGGTCGGCAACTTGACTGGAAGGTGACCGTTGTGCGCGCCGAGCACTCCACGGGCTGAGGCCAGTTTCACCGTGGAAAGCAGGTCGGCCGGTGTGTGGTCCAGCACCAACTGCTGGGCGGAGAGGATTTCCGAGTAGGCGGCGGCGTCGCCCCCTGTGCGGTGCCGCAACCGGGCCGCGCGCTCCCGGTCGATCACCAAGCTCACCAGCCGGGTGGTGTCCGTCAGGGACCGCAGCATGGCGGCGTAGCCGTGCAAGAGGTAGTCAGGGGTCGACTCGGGCCAGCCCTGGTCGTGGTATCCGTCGGCCCAGGCGTGCAGGCGCTCGCGGTGGTCGGCCAGTCGGGGACCGAACATCCGCAGTGCGGTGACCCGCAGTTCTTCGTGGGCGAGGAGGTACAGCTCGTCGCGGCGGGAGAAGCTGCGGCCCGCCGCCGTGTGCAGGTGCTCCTCGATCTCGAACGAGGACGTGGCGGTGAGCTCGGCGAGGTCCGCCGCGGTCAGGCCTCCGCCGGCGGCACAGATCAACCCGAGCAGGTCTCTGGCGGGGCCGTGCAGCAACGACTTGAGTTCGCGTTCCGCCTCCCTGCGCACCGCGACCGCCTGAGGCGAGGGCGTGAGCGTGCGGATCTCCGCGGTGCCGCACCGCAGCGGGTGGTCGTCCGGTACGTCGGCGGGCGGGTTGGGGCGTCCGGCCACGACGATGCGCATGCCCTCCGGCAGCCGGGCCGGCAGCAACGAAGCGATGCTGTGACCGCCGGCGTCCTCGTCCAGTCCGTCGACGACCAACACCAGCGACTCGGAGCGGGAGTGGCACTGGGCGGCTGCGGCGTCGAGCAGGCGAAGCAGGTGCGCGTGTTTGGTCGCTTCGGTGAGCAACTCCGGGACGTCCTGGTGCAGGAGGGAGAGGAGTTGTTCGAGGACGTTGTCGAGGAAGGCGGTCTGGTCGTTCTGGCCGTTCAGGCGGCCGGTGATGAAGAACGAGACGACCTGGACGTCGGCGGGCGGGTTCAGCGCGAACGTCGACAACAGGGCTGTTTTGCCGGACCACGCGTCCGCGCGCCACCAGAGGTAACGGCCCGAGGTGTCAGATGACGTGCAGAACGTGGCCAGCGAGGCCAGTTCCTGCTCGCGGTCGAGCAGGGTGGCGGGCGCGATCTGCGCTACCTGGTGCAGGTAGGTGCTGCGGGCGCGGGGCAGGTCGGCGCGGAAGTTGTTCGTCGGTCGCACGACCACGCGTACGTCTCCTCGGCATCCGTTTGGACGTCAATCATGCCTGAGGAGATGGGGTCGGGTCGCGGCGCCCCGCGCTCGGTTGGCGCCGCGACCCGTGCTCGGTTGGCCTAGGAGTGCGGGCAGGTGTCGCGGTACTCCTCGATCAGCGTGCTGCGGCCCGGGGCCGGGCAGAGGAACTGCTCGTAGCGGGTGTCGTTGTCGATGAAGCGCTTGAGCCACGAGATGCTGTACTTCGCGATCGTCGTGTTGGACGAGTTCGGGGCGAAGTGCGAGGCGTTGTTGAGTTCCAGGTACGCCTTGTCCAAAGTGGACGGCAAGGAGTTGTAGAACGGCTCGGAGTGGGACGAGACCGGGGCGATCGAGTCGCTTTCGGCGCCGACCACCAAAGTCGGGACGCGGACCGACGACCAGTTCTTGGTGGTGTGCCAGCCGGTCAGCGGGATCGCTGCCTGCAGGGCCGGGCGTTGGCTGGCGGCGCGGAGGGTGCCGCCGCCGCCCATCGAGTGGCCCATGACGCCGAGGCGCGTGGAGTCGATTCGGGTGCGGACGCTGCTTTGACCAGTCAGGTAGTCGAGGGCGGCCAGCAGTTGTGAGGCTCGGCTGTCGGGCTGGTCGTAGATCGTGTTGGTGTCGATGGTGAAGACGACGAAGCCCTGGGACGCGATGCGCGGGCCCAGCCAGGAGATGCTCGACTGGGTGCCGGTGTAGCCGGGGGAGATGACCACGGCGCCGAACGTGCCGGACGCGGTGCTGGTCGGGTAGTAGATCGTGCCGCCGCCGAAGCCGCTCACTAGGGACGAGACCGAGGTCTCCGAGACGGCGAACGAGCCTCGGGAGGCCTCGATGCTCGAGTTCGTGGGGGCGGGGCCTCGTTCGTACGGGTTGGCGGCGGCCTGGGCGAACGTGCCGCCGCCCAGGAGCGCCAGGGAGAGTGCGACGGGGAGCAGGGTGCGGAGTTGCACGGCGTTGTACACCTCATTCGGCAGGGAACGGGGGAACGGTCTCGACCCTGCAACCCCGGGCGAGCGGTGCGCATCGGTGCAACCACCGGTCTCGGTGAACAGCTTCGATGGGAAAACTAACGGTGGTAGGTGAATTTGGGGCCTACCTCTTCCGGTGGAGCCGGTGCCGCCATAAGACTGGGGTGATGCTGCGTGGCCGAGAGCGGCAGCGCGTCGCCGTGGACGCGTTGGTCGACCGTGCGCGCGTTGGGCGTGGCGGGGCGATTGTCGTGCACGGTGAGATGGGGGCGGGCAAGACTGCGCTGCTCGACGCCATCCAAGACTCCTACGACGCGTTGTTGAGTGTTGAGGTCGATGAGATCGACGACGAGCTCCTTCAGCTCGCTCGGGACGTCGAACGGACGCGGGCGGCGCTCGTCATCGCCACGGAAGGGGCGCCGCGCGGGCTGCCGGGCATCGCGCTCGACCCGTTGGACGCCGCCACGAGCGTGCGGGTGCTGCACGACCTCGTGCCCGGGCTGCCCGCCACCCTCGCGGCCGACCTGACGGACCTGGCCTGCGGCAACCCCCTGGCGCTGGTCGAGTTGGCCGGCTCGCTCACGTCCGCGCAGCTCGGCGGCATCGCCCCGGCCCCGGAGCGGTTGCCGGAGAGCAGCGCGCTGCGGCAGCGGTGGCGTGCGCGGTTCGACGCCCTGTCGCCGGAGGCGCGGCACGTCGTGGCGCTGGCCGCGGTGGACGAGGAGATCGATCCCGAGACCCTCGACCTGGCCGCCGTCGCCGAGGCTGGGCCGTTGTTCGACTCGCGGCGGCTGGTCCGGTCGGCGTTGCTGGCCGACGTGCCCAGGGAACTGCTCCGGCACGCCCACGCGACGCTCGCGGAGACACTGCCACCCGGCGCGCGCCGCACGTGGCACCAGGCCGTCACCGCGCACGACGAGCAGCTCGCCGACGTGCTCACGGCCCACGCCGAGCACGCGCGGAGGTGCGGGGACTTCGCGCGCGCCGCCCGTGACCACGACCGTGCCGCGAGCCTCACGACCGATCCCGAGCACAAGGCGCACAACCTGCTCAAGGCCGCCGCCGACCACTGGGCCCACGGCGCGCCGCACCGGGCCAGGGGAGTGCTGCGCCTCGCGACCCGGATGACCCACACGCCTGAACTGAAAGCGCTCATGGACCTCGTCGTCGGCGGCATCGACCTCGGCGAGAGCCTGCCGGACGTGGCGGCGGACCGGCTGATCCGCGCGGCGAAAGGCCTGGTCGGGTCGCGGAGGGCGATGGCCGTCGCGGCGCTCGGGTTCGCGGGCGAGGCGGCGAGCATCGCGGGCGATCTGCGCCGGTACACGGCCGTCGCGGAGTTCGCCGAGCACATCCGGGAGCCCGACGAACCGGCCGCCACCAGGCTCACGCTCGACCACCTGACCGGCATGCTGGCGACGTTCGAGGGGCGGCACCTCGAGGCGTTGCCCGCGTTGCGGACCGTCGTCGACCTCGCGGAGCAGGTGCCGGGACCGCAGGCGCGGATCTGGGCCAGTCAGGCCGCCTACGTGCTCGGGGACGCCACCCGGTCGCACGAGATGGCCACCAGCGCGGTCACGGCGGCGCGGGAGAGCGGGTTCACCGCGCTGGTGCCGTGGGCGCTGGTCTACCGGGCGTTGTCGGCGTTGCTGCTGGACCAGCACGCGGCGGCGTTGAACGCGGCGACGGAGGGCGTGCACGCGGCGACGGCGATCGGGCAGCACAACGCCGTGGTCGATCACCTGACGATCCTCGCGCTGCTGGCGGCACTGCGAGGGGACACCGACATCGCGTTGGAGCGCATCGACACCGCGACCGAGCAGATCACCCAGCGCGGGCTGATCAGGCCGAGCACGTTCGGCGCGTGGGCGTCCGCGTGCGTCGACCTCGCCCGCGACCGGCCCGCCGACGCGCTGGACCGGCTGCGGCTCAACCCCGGCCACGCGGGCATCAAGGTCATGGCGGCACCCCAGGTCGTCGAGGCCGCGGTGGCGTGCGGCCGGCCGTCCACAGGGGACAGGGCATTGCAGCCGTACGAGAAGTGGGCCGGTACCACGGGAAGCACGGCCCGGCTGGCGTTGTCGCACCGCTGCCACGGTCTGCTCGAATCCGGCACCGCCGACGAGCACTTCGAGGAGGCGATCCGGCTGCACCGCGCCAGCGGGACGGCGCTGGAACTCGCCAAGACCGAGCTGCTGTACGGGAACCGGCTGCGCCGCGGCCGCAAACCCAAGGCGGCGCGCGAACACCTGCGCGACGCGGTGCGGATCTTCCAGTCGTACCAGGCTGATCACTGGGTCGACCGGGCCCGCGCCGAACTGCGCGCGGCCGGTGACTCCACCGAACCCAAGGACCACCCCGGCCTCACGCCGCAGCAGGCGCAGATCGCCAGGCTGGTCGCGGAGGGCGCGACGAACCGCGAGGTCGCCGCCCGGTTGTTCCTGAGCCACCGCACCGTCGAACACCACCTGCGCAACATCTTCGCGCGGCTCGGCGTGCGGTCGAGGGTCGAGCTCACCAGGAGACTCGATTGAACGATGGAGGTTTTGTGCGCGAGCGGTACCGGCACTGGCAGCGGATTCCGACCCGATGGGCGGACAACGACGTCTACGGCCACGTGAACAACGTCGTCCACTACGCGTTCATGGACACGGTGATCAACACGTGGCTGATCGGCGCCGGGCTGGACATCCAGGCGGGGCAGCAGATCGGCCTGTGCGTGGAGTCCCACTGCAACTACCGCGCCTCCGTCTCGTTCCCCGAGGCCATGGACGCCGGGCTGCGCATCGGGCACCTCGGCCATTCCAGCGTGCGCTACGAGGTCGGGTTCTTCTTCGAGGACAAGGCGGACGTCATCGCGGAGGGCCACTTCGTGCACGTCTTCGTGGACCGCGCGACCCGCAAACCCGTCGAGATCCCGGTAGACCTGCGCACGGCGATGGAAGGGCTGGTGGTGGTGTGAAGACGCGTGGCGCGGTGCTGAGCGGAGTCGGTGGGCCGCTGGAGATCGTGGACCTCGAACTCGACCCGCCCGGCCCCGGCGAACTGCTGATCCGCGTGCACGCGACCGGCCTGTGCCACTCCGACCTGTCCGTGATCGACGGCTCGCGCGTGCGGCCGTTGCCGATGGTGCTCGGGCACGAGGCGGCGGGCGAGGTCGTGGAGGCGGGCCCGAACGCCGAGTTCAAGCCTGGTGACCACGTCGTGCTGTCGTTCGTGCCCGCGTGCGGTGCGTGCCGCCGGTGTGCGTCGGGGCGGCAGGCGTTGTGCGAACCGGGCGCGGTGGCGAACCGCGACGGCACGTTGCTCAGCGGTGCCCGGCGCTGGACCCTCCCCGACGGCACGCGCCCGCACCACCACCTCGGCGTGTCCGGGTTCGCCGAGTACACGGTGATCTCCGACCGCTCCGCCACCCTGGTCCCAAAGGACCTGCCGCTCGACGTCGCGGCGCTGTTCGGGTGCGCCGTGCTGACCGGCGCGGGAGCCGCGTTCTACAGCGCCGACGTCAAGCCGGGGGAGAAGGTCGCGGTCTTCGGGCTCGGCGGGGTCGGGCTCGCCGCGGTGCTGGCGGCGATCACGGCCGGGGCCACCCAGGTCGTCGCGGTGGACGTGGTGGAGCACAAGCGCAAGCTCGCCCTCACACTCGGCGCCACGCACGAGGCGGCGGGCGGGTCCGACGTGGTCGGCGCTGTCCGCGACCTGACCGGCGGCGGCGCGGACAAGGTCATCGACACCACCGGCGTCGCGGCCGTCCTCGAACAGGCCTACGCGGCCACGGCCGTCGGTGGCACCACGGTCACCGTCGGCCTGCCGCACCCCGACCGGACCGTCAGCCTGCCCGCGCTGAACCTCGTCGCCGAGGAACGCACGCTCAAGGGCAGCTACCTCGGCTCGTGCGTGCCGCGCCGGGACGTGCCCAGGTTCATCGACCTCTACCGCGCCGGACGGCTGCCCGTCGACGGCCTGCTCTCCGGGCGCCTCGGGCTGCCCGAGATCAACGACGGGTTCGCCAGGCTCGCCTCCGGAGAGGCCGTCCGGCAGGTCGTGGTGATGTGAGCCTGCCCGATTCGGCCCATCCGGGCACGAATCGGGCATGACAGTTCCGGCCAAGATTGTTGACCGGCCGGGTCCGCGTGCTGCACGGTGAGAGCGCTCTCATGTTCGTCGCTCCCCGCAACGGGGCGGGTAGCGATCCCTGCACGGACAAGGAGAAGAGCATGCGCTTCACCATGCCCAGAATCGTGCCCGCGCTGGCACTCGTGCTGGTCGGGACCACCTTCACCGCGCCTGCCCAGGCGTCCGAGAAGGAGTTGTCACCCGGCCTGCTCACCGCGATGAGCTCGGCGTTCGGGCTGACCGAGGCCCAGGCGCGGCTGCGTCTGGAGAAGGAACAACGCGCGTCGCTCATCGCGCCGCGCGCCGAAAGCGAGGCCGGTACCTCCTACGCCGGCAGCTGGTTCGACGAGGCGAAGAACCGCCTGGTCGTGGCCGTGACCGACAAGACGGCGGCGCGCAAGGTCGAGGCCACCGGCGCCGAGACCGTCGTCGTCAGCCGCTCGTCGGGTTCGATGGTGGCCCAGAAGAACAAGCTGGACGCGATGTCCGCGGCGGGCACGGTGCCGTCCGCGGTCGCGAGCTGGCAGCCCGACGCCCGCACCGGCACGGTCGTGGTGAACGTCGAGGCCGGCAAGGAGACCGCCGAGGTCGCGTCGTTCCTGGACAAGGCCCGGCAGCTCGGCGCGATCACGGTGAAGACCGACGGCGTGCAGAAGCCGCAGACCTACGCCGCGGGCACGGTCGGCGGCGACCCGTACTACACCGGCAACGTCCGCTGCTCCATCGGCTTCTCGGTGCACGGCGGCTACGTGACGGCGGGCCACTGCGGCGGTGGCGGCGCGGCCGTCTACGGCTGGGACCGCTCGTTCCAGGGCAACTTCGCCGGTTCTTCGTTCCCCGGCAACGACTACGCGTGGGTGCGCATCGGCGGCGGCTGGTGGACCGTGCCGGTCGTGCTCGGCTGGGGCCGGGTGCCGGACGCGCTGGTGCGTGGCTCGTGGGAGGCGCCGGTCGGCACCTCGGTCTGCCGCTCGGGTTCCACGACCCAGTGGCACTGCGGCGTGATCCAGGGCCGCAACGAGACCGTGAACTACGCGCAGGGCGCCGTCTACCAGATGGTCGGCACCAGCGTGTGCGCTCAGGGCGGCGACTCCGGTGGTTCGTTCATCACCGGTGACCAGGCGCAGGGCGTCACGTCCGGCGGCTACGGCAACTGCACCAGCGGCGGTCGCACGTGGTTCCAGCCGATCAACGAGATCCTCAACGTCTACGGCTTGAGGTTGCACACCGCGTAGGTGAGAACTCCCGGCCGGCCACCGCTTCCACGCGGCGGCCGGCCGGTGATTTTCGCTAGCGCGCGTTGACGTGCAACGCCAGCGCGGTGCCGGCGCCGAGCGTCGTGGTGAACCGGCCGGTCGCGTCGATCGTCACGCGGACGCAGCCGTTCTCCTGGACGTTGCAGTAACTCCCGGCGGGCAGCGCGGTCTGGAACGTGCGCGTCACCGCGAAGGTCTCCCGGTTGATCGCCACGAAGCCCTTGTTGCCGCGCCCGAACGCGATCAGGTCGAACCCGTTGTCCTGCCAGTTGTTCACATCCGTGCCCGCCACGGTGTTGCGGAACTGCACCATGTTCGCGATCTGCGTCCACACGTGCTGGCACTTCCAGCCGCTGAAGCACACGTTGTTGCCGGGCGGCCCCGCGTCCTTGTCGGTGAACTCGTAACCCGAATACACCTGCGGCGCACCGTAGTTCCACGCCAGCATGAACACGTTCGCGAGCGTGTAGGTCGACCCGTCCTTGTACGTCAACGTGGACCCGTTGCGCTCGGTGTCCCAGTTGTCGACGAACGGCCTCGCCTGTCCGCTCGGCAGGAAGCCCCACGACTGCCCGAACGTCCTGAGGTACGCCAGGTTCTCGTTCTGGAAGATCCGCTTGACGTCGTAGGCGTACCGGAACTCGTCGACGTCACCGGACCCCGTGTACTCGCCGGGCTGCACGGCCTCACCCGCGCCGTAGATGACCTCGTGCACCCAGAAGATGCCGGGGTTGCTGAGCTTGCCCTTGATCGCGGCCATGTCGGCGGCCGGGATGTGCTTGGCCGCGTCGACGCGGAACCCGTCCACGCCCATCGAGATCAACCGGTTGAGGTAGGCCGCGATGGTGGTGCGCACGTAGTCGCTGCCGGTGTCCAGATCGGACAGACTGACCAGCTCGCAGTTCTGGACGTTGAAGCGGTCCTGGTAGTTGTTGATCGGGCTGCGGCAGCCGTGGAAGTCCCAGTCGCTGTAGTAGCCGGGGTAGTTGTACTTCGAGTAGCCCGACCCGCCGGTGCCCGTGCCCGATCCGGCGCTCATGTGGTTGATCACCGCGTCGGCGATGACCTTCACCCCCGCGTTGTGGCAGGTGGTGATCATGTTCCGGAAGGCGTTCTCGTCGCCGAGCCTGCCCGCGATCTTGTAGCTCACCGGCTGGTAGCTGGTCCACCACTGCGGGCCCTGGATGTGCTCCGTGGCCGGGGAGACCTCCACGTAGCCGTAGCCCTTCGGGCCCAGGACGTTCGTGCATTCCGTTGCGACGCGGGCGAACGGCCATTGGAACAGGGTGACGGTCACGTCCTTGGCACCTGGTGGTGCCGCAAGACTTTGCACCGGTGTGGACAGTCCGGCGATCAACAGCACCGCCAGGAGGGTGCGCGAAACCGAGGAAACCACGTTGTCTCCTTGTTTGCAGGGGTACCCCGTTCGTAGCATCCGAGGGCATACCGGGCAAAGCGTTGCAAGAACTTTCCGGAGCAATTCCGCCGTCTAGGGGTGGGCCAGGAGGTCGCGGACCTCTTGCGCCTCACGCTCGGCGCCCAGCCGTTCGTAGATGGCCAGCGCGGCCTGCCAGGACGATCTCGCCGACTCGGGTGTGCCTGCCGCGTGCTGAGTCCTGCCCATCAGGAAGAGCGTGCCCGCCTCGCGGAACTGCTGTCCCAGTTCGCGGTACATCCGCAGGGCGGACCGATGATGCAGGAGCGCGGCCGCGCTGTGTCCCGCGAGGGCGAGGTTGGCTCCCAGGTTGTTCAGCACCTGCGCCTCGCCGAGCCGATCGCCGATCTCCTGGCGGATCGCGAGAGACTGCTCGTACCGCTCGCTCGCGCCGGTGTGGTCTCCGAGGTCGCGAGCCGTGTTGCCGAGGTTGTTGAGCGTCTGCGCCATGCCGTACCTGTCGCCGATCGACTGCCAGAGGTCGAGGGCTTCGTGGTAGCGGGCGGACGCCTCGGAAAGGCGGGCCGTCTTGCGGTGGACGGTGCCGATGTCGTTGAGCGTCTTGGCCAGGCCGAACGCGTCGCCGAGAGCGCGGTGCAGGGACAGCGAGCTGTCCAGGAGTGCGAGGGCGTCGTCGTACTGCCGGATGCGCGCGTGCGCGTTGCCGAGTTCGGCAGTCATGGCCGCCTCGCGGAGCCGGTCGCCGGTCGATCTGGCGGCGTCGAGGGCCAGCACGTAGATCGCGTGCAGCTCATCGGTGTGCCGGTAGACGTCGAAGTAGGAGCAGAGGCCTCCCATCAGTGTGAAGAGCGCGTCGTGGTCGTGCTGTTCGGCGGCGAGCCGCAGTGCGGCGTCCAGGACGCGCCAGCCGCGATGCAGCCAATCGAACGCGCTCTTGCGGCTGTCGAAGTGCTCGTCGTCCGGGATGAGTCTGGGGGAGAGGAAGCTTTGCGCTGCAAAGGTTCTGGTCGCGTAGTGCCGCAGCATCCGGGAGAGTGCGGCAGTGCTCTCGTCATCGACTTTCGCGTGACAGCTCGCGTACAACCGGACCAGGTCGTGGAACGTGTACCAGCCGGGAGAGGTACCAGGCTCCACCAAGTGAGCGCGGACGAGTTCCCGGAGCAACTGGCGGACGCGGGGCAGCGGCCGATCAACCAGCGCCGCCGAGCCTTCTACCGGGAACTCGTCGGTGGGGTGCAGGGCGAGCAGGCGGAACAGCCTCGCCTGCTCCGCGTCGAGCGCGCGGTAGGACAGGTCGAACGCGGCGTGCACCCCGCGGCTGTCGCCGTCGTCGAGCAGGTCGAGGCGGTGCTGGGCGTCGGCCAGTTCCTGTTCCCAGTCGGCGTGCGGGTCGGTCGTGATGAGGGCCCGCATGATCCGCAACGCCAGCGGGAGACGTCCGCACAACGTGGCGAGCCCTGGGTGCCCGACCAGGTCGACGGCTTCGGACTCGGCTAGCAGGCCCAGGTCGAGGTGGTGGGCTTCGTCCAGTCCGGACAGTGTGTGCCTGCTGGTGATCACCACCGCGTGCCGCGAGCCCGGCAGCAACGGCCTGACCTGGGCGGTGGAGGCGGTGTTGTCGAGCACGACCAGCATCCGCGGGCGGGAGTGCAGCACGGACCGGTAGAGCACCGCCCGCTGGTCCTCGGTGGGCGGGATCTGGTGGCTGTCGACGCCCAGCGCGCGCAGGAAGCCGTCCAGCGCCTGGGCCGACGAGACGCGGCGGGCCTCGTCGTAGCCCTGGAGGTCGACGAACAGGACGCCGCCGGGGAACTCGCCGTCGTCCACCGCGCGGTGGGCGGCGTGCAGGACGAGTTCGGTCTTGCCGATGCCCGCGAGGCCGGCGACGGAACTCGACACCACCGCCGGGCCTTCGGCCGACCAGCAGGCCCTCAAAGCGGCGAGTTCGGTGTGTCTGCCGCAGAAGACCGCGGTGGCGGGTGGCAGGCCGGACAGCGCGGTCACCAGGATCGGCGCCGGGTGGACGTCGATGCGGCCCACGTGTCCGGCCTGCACGACCTGGCCGTGGACGTCGCCGACCTCGTTGCTCACAAGGCACGGTAACCGCGTGCGTCGCGGACACGCAGTAGGCCATACGAGGTCAAACAGAGCGGGTGCGGAAGTACGCCCAGGCGACGAGCGCCGCGGCCATGGCGGTGAGGGCCAGGCTGCCGATCGTCACGGCGGTCTCGAACTGCTCGGTCTGCCGGGCGGTCCAACCCGGTTGCGCGATGCCGCCCGCGAACAGGACCGCCAGTACGGTGCCGCTGACGGCCACCCCGGCGGCCGAGGTCACCTGGGACGCGGTGTCGACCAGTGCGGCGCCGATCGAGGTGCGGTCCTCGGGCAGTCCTTTGAGGACGTTCACGCCCGCGACCGCGCCGACCACGCGGATGCCGATGGCGACCAGGACCAAAGCGAAGGCGATCGGCAGGTAGCTCAGGCGGCCGAGCGTCGCGTACACGGCCAGTCCGGCTACGACGGCGAGCGCGCCCAGCCAGACGGCGCGGTCCAGGCCGACGCGGCCGACGAACCGGTTGACCACCGGGCCCGCCGCGATCAGGACGGCCACCTGCGGGAGCATGCCGGCCGCGGCGAGGGCGGGGGACCAGCCCCAGTCGAGTTGGAGTTGCAGCGTCACGAGGTAGGTGAGTCCGGCGGCGGCGAGGCCGGTCGCGGCCTTGTAGGCGAGGCCGCTCGACACCAGCGGGTGCCTGATGAGCTTCAGGTCGAGCAACGGGTGGCGGAAAGTGCGTTGGCGCACGACGAAGAGCACCGCCAAAACCAAGGTCAGCGCGGTGGCGCCCGACCCCGCCCACGGGTGGCCGTCGGCGAAGAGGGTGGGCACGACCAGGGCCAGCACGATGGTCGCGGTGCCGAGCACACCACCGAGGTAGTCGGCGGGGTCGCGGTGCAGGTCGTCGTCGGGGGCGATGCCGCGGCCGATGCCGGCGAACGCCAGCGCGGCGATCGGGACGTTGATCAGCAGCAACGCCTGCCAGGGTGCGACGGCCAGCAGGAAGCCGCCCAGGGGTGGGCCGATCGCGAGGCCGACCAGACCGACGGTCGAGATGAGGGTCATCGCGCGGACGCGCAGGTCGTCGGTGCGGAAGAGGCGGAACGCCAGCGCGATCGAACCCGGCGTGGTCATGGCGGCGGCGACGCCCATCACCGAGCGGACGGCGATGAGGCCCGCGGTCGACGTCACGACCAGGGTGGCGAGGCTCGCGAGGCCGAGCAGGGCCAGGCCGATCAGCATCACGCGGCGGCGGCCGCAGCGGTCCGCGACGGCGCCGAACACCAGCATCAGGCCGCCGAACACGACGGCGTAGGAGTTCGAGACCCACTGCAGGGAGGTGGTGGAGGCGTGCAGGTCGCGGCCGATCGTGGGCAGCGCGACGTTCAGGATCGAGTTGTCGAGCATCTCGAAGAGGAACACGGCGGACAGGCCGGCGAGGGCGATCCACGCCTCTCGCAGCGACCGCGGTGAGCGCAGTCCGGGTTGCGCGAGGTCATGAGTAGTCACGAACACTGTTCTACTCACGAACACTGTTCGGGTCAACTGGTAGAGTCACGGGTATGACCAGGAACTCGTCCCGCGAGGAGTGGGCGGACCGGATCGCCGCACTGGACGCGGCGCCGGTGCGCAAGGAGCCGATCACGGTCGGCCGCATCGTCGGGACCGCGCTGGAACTCGTGCGGGCCGAGGGGTTCGACGCGCTGACCATGCGCCGCGTCGCCGCCGCGCTCGGCACCGGGCCCGCGTCGCTCTACGCCCACGTGCGCAACAAGGCCGACCTCGACGACCTGCTCATCGGCACGCTCAGCCGGAACATCACGCTGCCGTCGCCCGATGCCGGACGGTGGCGCGAGCAGGTCGTCGACGTGTGCGGGCAGCTGCGGGACGAGTTCCTGCGGTATCCGGGCATCGCGCGGGCCGCGTTGAACGCCCCGCCCACCAACCTCGACACGCTCCGGATCACCGAGGGGCTGCTCGCGTTGTTCGTGGCGGGCGGGGTGCCGGTGCGGACGGCGGCGTGGACGATCGACGCCCTGCTGCTGTACGTCAGCGCCTACACGTTCGAGTCGTCACTGCGCGGCTCGGTCGACCGCGACGAGATGCTGGCGCGGCTGGGGATGCTGCCGACGAGCCGGTTCCCGTTGGTGGTGGAGCACGCTTCGGAGCTGAACTCGGGCGACGGGCACGAGCGGTTCGAGTTCGCGCTGCGGCTGATGCTCGGCGGGCTCGGGTAGGGTTCCGATCATGACGAACAGAATCGAGTTCTTCTCCGCCCGGTGAGCGAGACCCGCGAGCAGGTGCTCGCTCTCCTCGCCCAGTACGACGGTGATCCGCGGCGGCTGCACGACGAGGTGGTCGCTCTCGACCTCCCGCCCGTCGAGGACTTCGTCTTCTACAACTTCGCGGAACCCGAGCCTCCCGTGGTGGACGCGGCCCGGTGGTTGCTGTCTCACGGTGCTGACGACCGCGTCCGCTTCCTGGGCCTCCACCTGATCGCGCGGGCGGCCGAACTCACGGACGTGCCGGCGATCGTCGCGGCGGGGCAGTCGCCGGTAGCGGCGAGGTGCGCCTTCGACGCCTTGCTGCGCATCCCCGGTGCCGAGCAGGACGCCATCGATGTCGCCGAGGGTGCACGCGCCGAGGGCCGCCCGATCAGCCCTCCGTCCCAGCATCCTCATCCGCTGGTCAGGGACTGGATCCGGGAGCGGGTCCGCCCCGGCGCCCCCTCGCGCAGGGTGGCCATCGCGCAGGACCTGCTGGGGCTGCTCGACCAGTTCGACGTGCCGGACCGGCTGTGGGACCAGGCCGGCAGGCTGCTGCACGGCATGGCCTGGACGCGCAGCTACACGGTGCTGCACGCGTACCCGGACGCGGTCGCCGCGTGCCGCCGCTGGGTCGCGCTCGCTCACCTCCGTCCCGCCACCGTCGAACGGCTCGTCGCGCTCGTCTCGTTCGCCGACGAACTCGCCACCGGCTACGGGGCCCTGGTGCTCGGCGACCAGCGCGTCGATCTGGTGGCGGAGCTGAAGAAGGTCGCGGCGGCGTGGCTCGGCGAACTCGGTCCGGTCAGTCCGTGGGCGGCGCACCGGGTGGCCGCGCTGGACGTGCCGGGGTCCGGGTTCGCCGTGCGGGTCGTGACGTCGCCGCCGGACCCGGTGAGCTTCGCCGAGGCCAGGGTGGTGATCGACGGCGTGCCGATCGCGGCCAGGGTCTTCGGCTGTTTCCGGGCCGACGTGCCGGAGGACCTGTTGCCGCGCCTCGCCGCCACCGCTGAGCCGCGCGAGATCGTCGTGGACGAGAACGACAACGTCGAGTTGCGGGTCACGATCGCGCGCGAGGGCGACGAAGTCGTGTGGCGCGACTGGAAGTGTGAGATCGGTGCCAGGCTGCCGGGTGACCACAGGTTCGACGCGGCGGCCTACGACCGCGAGGTCGCCCGCGTCACGCGGGACCACACCTGGGAGTGGCCCGCGAGGACGGTGTCGCGGCTCATCAACGAACGCCTGGGCGCCGACCCGTCGATCCTGGGGCGGTGGGGGTGCGGTCGCGGGTCGTGCTGGTCCTCGTGGGAGAGCCCGGATGTGGCCGAGCTCGCCTTCTCGTACGCGGAGATGTTCACCGACGCCCACTTCAGGTTCCGGGTGCGGATCGACGTGGAGGGGCGGGATCCGGGCGAGGTGGCGGACGAAACGATCGCGGGGCTCGAAATCGCTGGTCAGCTGCTCGGTATGAGTCTCCGTTTGCAGTTTCGCTTAAGGGACTATCAAGCCTTCCCCAAATGAGATGCGGTGAGCCTCGTACGGTCCCTAACCTCGATCCATGAGGCTTGTGCTCTGGATCACAATCGCCGGCGCGTGCGCGCTCAGCGGTGACCACGCGCTCGCGGCCGTCCTGGGTGTGCTCCTGGTCGGCTGCGCGACGGACCGCGTCCGTCCGTAGGAGGCTGCGATCGGGGCGAACCGGCTGTGCAATTGCCGGTTTCGTCCCACGTTCAGCGCTACGACCAGTGAATTGCGCGGGCTAACGTAACGCGATGTGCGGCGAACTGACGGTGAGGTGCGGATCCTCGGGCCCGTAGAGGTGTGCGGGCCGCAGGGGACCGCGGTCCTCACCGGGGCCCGGCAGCGCAGCATCGTCGCGGTGCTCGCCCTCAACGCCGGCATGCCGGTGGCCATCAACCGCCTTGTGGACGTGCTGTGGGGGGACGATCCGCCGCGCACGGCCGTGAGGTCGTTGCACAGCCACGTCGCGCGGGTGCGGCAGGCGCTCGCCGACTGCGGCATGCCCGGCGCGCTCATGACCAAGCCGGGCGGGTACCAGCTCGACGCCAACGTGGACGCGGCGGCGTTCGACCGGACCCGCGATCTGAGTCTGTGGCGGGGTGAACCGCTGGCCGGCACGGAGTTGTTCGGGTGGGGGCGCGCGGAGGTCGATCGGTTGCGGGAGCAGCGGATCACGGCGCTGGAGACGTTCTGGGGCGAGCGGCTCGAGCAGCGCGACGCGATCGAGGAACTCGAACGGCTGGTGGTCGGCCATCCCACCCGGGAACGGTTGGCAGGGCTGCTGATGCGGGCGTTGCACCACGACGGCAGGCATGCCGACGCGCTCGACGTGTTCCGAAGACTCAGGCAGCGGCTCGCCGACGAGCTTGGTGCCGATCCCGGGCCGGAGACCAGCGCCCTGCACACGGCCATCCTGCGCCGCGATCCCTTGCTGCACAGTGCGAAACCCGCTCAGTTGCCCGCCCGCGCCGGGCACTTCACCGGCCGCACCGCCGAGTTCGCCGAACTCGAGAACCTGCCGCCGATCGTCGTGGTCTCCGGCGTGGCGGGCGTCGGGAAGACCACCTTCGCGGTCGAGTGGGCGCGGCGCGTCGCCGACCGGTTCCCCGACGGGCAGGTGTTCCTGGACCTGCAACGGCTCACGCCCGCCCAGGCGTTGACCGAGATGCTGCACGGCCTCGGCGTCCCGGCGGACCGGGTTCCGGCCGATCCCGCGCCGCTGTACCGGAGTTTGTTGCACGGCAAGAGAATCCTGATCCTGCTCGACGACGTCCGGCGCGCCAGGGACGTGCTGCCGCTGGTGCCGGGTGATCAGGGCAACCTGCTGCTGATCACGAGCCGCGACGCGCTCTCGGCCCTGGGTACGCGGCACGCCGTGCACACCGTGAGCCTCGGCCTGCTCAGCGAAACAGAAGCGCACGACCTGCTGACCGGAATCCTCGGCGAGTCCAGAACGAACGCCGAGGCAGCCGCCACCGCCGACCTCGCCGTCCACTGTGGACGACTGCCGCTCGCCCTCAGGATCGCCGCGGCCCGCCTCGCGATCCGGCCGAGCCGCCGGATCGCCGACCTCGTGCGCGAACTCACCCGCAACGACCCGTTGGACGTCCTGTCGGTCGACGGCGACGACCGCACGGTCCGCACGGTGTTCGCGAGCGCGCACCGGACGTTGAGCCCGCAGGCCGCGCGGCTCTTCCGGGTGCTCGGCGAACATCCCGGCGCGAGCTTTCCCGCCGACCTCGCCGACGCGCTCGGACCGGGCCTGGACGAACTCGTCGCCTCGCACCTCGTCAGCGAGACCGGCACCGGCCGGTACGCGTTGCACGACCTGATCCGCCTGTTCGCCCGGCAGAGCGGCGACCTCGGCGACGGCGCCGAACGCCTGCTGGACCGGTACCTCACCATCGCGCACGCGGCGGGTCAGGTGCTCAACCCGCGCCACGACCTGGTGAGCAGACCGCCGTCGGACGACCTGCCGTTCGGTGACGACCGCGCCGAGGTGCTCGCCTACCTCGACGCCGAACGCGACAACCTGCTGCACGTCATCCGATTCGCTGCGACACAAGGCCTGCACCGCGAGACCTGGCAACTCGCCTACCTGCTGACGAGCTACTTCGAGGCGCGCGGCAACTGGGCGGCCCGCGTCGAGCAGTGCGAACACGCCGTCGACGCCGCCCGCGCGCTCGGCGACCAGCGCGCCGAGGCGGAAATGCTGCGGGGACAGGGGATCGCGCTGCAGATGACGTCCCGCATCGCCGAAGCCATGATCGTGCAACGGCAGGCGCTCCAGCTCACCCGCGAAGCCGGCGACCTGCGCGGAGAAGCCAGGCTGCACAACAACATCGGCAACGCGCACTCGGAACTCAGGGCGTTCGGCGAGGCGTTGAAGTCCTACCAGGCAGCCATGGAGGTGCACGGCGCCGCGGGCGACGACGTGGGCGTGGCATTGGCCCGGCGCAACCTCGGCTACACCTACGTCCGGATGGGCAGGCCGGAGCAGGCCGCCGAACCGCTGTTCAAGGCGCTGGACACGTTCCGCGCCAAGGAGAACCGGCGACTGGAGGCCGCGACGCTGATGACGCTCGGCGACGCCTTCCACCGGCTCGCCGACCACGCCCCGGCGTTGCTCTACTTCGGCGACGCGCTGAAGATCAGCCGCGAGATCGCCGACCGCCGCTTCGAGGCCGACGCGCTGACCGGACTCGGCGTGACCCAGCTGGCGCTGGAAGATCCCGCCGCGGCCAGGGCGAACCTCACCGCCGCGCTCACCGTCTGCCGCGACCTGGGCGACGGCCACCGGGAGGCCTCGACGTTGCGCGACCTCGCCGAGGCGGAACTCGCCCTGGGCGAACGAGAATCGGCCCGCGACCACCTCACCGAGGCGTTGCACGCGCGGACCCAGGCCCCGGACGAGTTCGAACAGGCCCTGGTCCACCGCACGTTCGCCGACCTGGAGGGCCGGAACGGGCGGTGGACCGAGGCCGTGCGGCACTGGGCTCAGGCCGTCAGGCTGTTCACCTCTTGCCGGCGATCGTGAACACGGCCACCCGCTTGCCGATCTGGCCCTGCTTCACCGCGGTGATCTCCAGCGTGAACTTCTTCTCCTGACCCGTTACCCGGATCACCTTGTACGGCACCGCGCCCTGGGCCTCGCCCGCCTTGATCGTGACCGTGCCGCGCGGCGCCGCCGAGTAGTCCTCACCCAGCTTCGCGGTGCCGTCGACGAACCGGTACGCGACCTCGACGTCCTGCTTCGCCGGACCGTTGCGCAGCTTCAAAGTCGCCGTGTACGAGTCCGCCGACTCGTGCACCGGACCGTCGATCGCGTCCACGACGACCGGGCAGTCCGGCGGTTGGCAGTCCGCTGCTCCGTGCGCGGGCACGATCCCGAGCAGAAGCAGCAACAACACCATGATGGTCTTCATTGACAACCCTTTCGGTGGGTCCGTCTCCGAGTAACGGAGACGGACCCACCGGGGTTGATACTCAGTCCTTCTCGTTGATCAGGTACTGGGCACCGCCGAGGTCCGCGCCCTGGGCGTCGAGCTGGCGCACGTGCAGCTCGGCCGGACCGGCCTCGCGCTCGGTCGCGAACGTCAGCGCGGTCTCCACCCGCTCCTCACCCTTGAGCACGATGCCGTCGAAACGGGCCTTCGCCTCGGCCAGCAGGAACTGCGTCTCACCGACCTGCTTCACACCGACGGCCCTGCCGCCTGCCTGCTTCCAGCGCGCGGTCAGCTCCTGGCCGAGGTCGAACGTCACGGTGCCCGCGAACGGCCGGGGCGCCTCGATCAGCAACGCCTGCCGGGCGTCGCCGCGGTCCGGGTTGCCGATCGTGTACGGCACCTTGACCGGCTCGAACGGCCGCACCCGCACCGAGTCGACGTTGCGCCACGCGATGTTGTTGTTCCGCTGGGCGTTGAGCTGGGTGTTGGGGCCCTCGGCGAACGTCATCGGGTCTGCGTTCGACACCCACCGGGCGAGCAGGCAGAAGTGCGCGGGACCGGGCACGTTCGCGCCGTTCCAGGTGATCATCACGGTGGTGCCGGCCACCGGCACGCTCGCCCCGCTGACGCCGACGAAGGTCCAGCCACCCGGCCACGCCGTGCCGCCACCGAGGTTGCTGCGGTACAGGTACAGGGCGCCGTCGATGTTGCCGATGCCGCCGGGCTTGCGTCTCAAGTTCACGAAGACGTAGTTGTTCACGCCGACGATCGGGTTCTGGGACACGGCGCACGGCACCGGCGTGTGGCACACCTTGATGTCCGGGCTGTAGTAGATGCTGCCGGTGCTGGGCTCGTTGCCGACGTCGCTCACGTTGTCGCGGACGAAGACGTCGCGCTGGAACGGCGTGGCGCTCACGGCGGGTGCGATGAGCGTCGCGATCGCGAGCAGCCCCGCCAGCACCGTCGCCAGTTTGGCTTTCACCATGTCCTCCTCGGTTGGGGTCCTACGACCGAAGAGGTACCGGCGTGCTGTTGTGGCGAGGTTGTCGCGCTGTTGTCCCCGGACAGGGACTAGCCCACGAGGCGGCGGCGCCAGTCGAGCGGCACGGTGATCGTGCGGTTGGGGTCGCGGTCCCACTCGGCGTTCAGCCCCACGGCTCGCAGCGCTGCGACGACCTCGTCACCGATCGCCGTCGTCGTCTCGGCCGTGCCGTCGAAACCGCCGTAGAGCAACGTCAGCCCGTGGCCTTCCGCGGCGTGTTCGGTGCACTGGTTGTGGAAGTAGACGAACCCGCGTGCGCCCGGTGCGGCCTCGGCGCCGATCTCGTCCTGACCGCACGTGCGGCAGCAGGTGAAGTTCTCGCGGGCGGTGACGCCGTTGCCGTCGAGGGCGGCGAACGCGCGGGTCAAGCGTTCGGGGTCGGTCTCGCCCTGCCAGCCCGCCTGCTCCTCGACGCGTTCGACCCACAGCCGGTCGGCCAGCGCCCGCGCCTGCTCCGGCGAGACGGGCCTGCGGTCGCCGTCGACCAGGTACTCCTCGGCCAGTTCCGCCAGCTTGACGCGGGAGGTGTAGCCGCCCGCCAGTTCGGTGCGGACGCGGGTCTCGAGCTGCGTGCGTTCCTCGTCGGACAGGTCGAGCGGCGGGACCTCGGGGGCGGCCGGCAGGGCGAGCGGGTCCCAGGTGAGAGCGCTGTCCCAGCCCTCGTCCGCACGAGCCCAGCCGGTGAGCGCGGCGATCACCTGGTCCACGTCCCCGGTCGACGTCTCGAACTGGCCGGTGGCGTCGCGGTGCTCGACGGTGTACGCGCCGCCGTTCTCGTGCCAGATCTGGGCGAACACGTTCGGCTGGTCCGGGACCCGCTGGAGCACGAGGAACCGGTCGCCCTCGCCGCCGACGCGTCGCACGAGGTCGGCGAGCTCCTCGGCGGACGGGCGGACGTGCCGCTCCCAGTTCTCGGTCTCCACGACGATCGCAAGCATGCGAAGACTCTAAACAGGCCTTACGTGGGCGATGTCCCGGACCACGACCTGCCGTCCGACATGTCCTGGATGGACGTTCTAGGCTGTCGCGGTGATCAACGGGTGGCGGCACCCCGCCCGCCTCGTCGTCCTCGCCTTCCTGGCGGCCACCGCGGCCGGAACGGCGCTGCTGATGCTGCCGGTCTCCGCTGAGACCGGCGAGACGACCGGGTTCATGACAGCGCTGTTCACCGCCGTTTCCGGGGTCTCCGGCACCGGCTTGGCGGTGGTCGACACCGGGTCGCACTGGTCGGTGTTCGGCGAGGTCGTGCTGCTGGTGCTGTGGCAGGTAGGCGGGTTCGGCATCATGACGCTCGCGTCGCTGCTGGCGTTGCTGGTCTCGCACCGGCTCGGCCTGCACATGCAGCTCACCGCCAAGACCGAGACCAACACGCTGAACCTCGGCCAGGTGCGCCGGGTCGTTCTCGGTGTGGTCGTGACCAGCCTGGTGGTCGAGGCGATCGGCGCGGTGCTGCTCATGCTGCGCTTCTGGCTCGGCTACGGCGAGTCGTTCGGGCGGGCGCTGTACTCGGGTGTGTTCCACTCGATCTCGGCGTTCAACAGCGTCGGTCTCGCGCTCTACCCGGACAGTCTGATGCGGTACGCGACGGACCCGTGGGTGTGCTTCCCGATCATGGCGCTCTCGGTGACCGGCGGCCTCGGGTTCCCGGTGCTGTTCGAGTTCCTGCGGCGGCACCGCAAGCGGTGGTCGCTGCACACCAAGATCACCGTGCCGGTCTACCTGGGGCTGATGGCGTTCTGCACGCTGACCGTGCTCGCCGTCGAGTGGGGCCGTGCCGGGACGCTCGGGCCGTACGGCTTCTGGGACAAGCTGCTGATCGGGCTGTTCCACGGCGTCATGCCCGGAGCGGCCGGGTTCAACACCGTCGACGTCGCCCAGTTGCAGCCGGCCACCATGCTCGTCAACGACGTGATGATGTTCGTCGGCGGTGGCAGCGCGAGCACCACCGGCGGCATCAAGGTGACGACGTTCGCGCTGCTCGCGTTCGTGCTGCTGGCCGAGGTCCGCGCGGAGCCCACCGTGCACGTCATGGGCCGCCGGATCAGCTCGGAGGTGCAGCGCCAGGCCGTCACGGTCGCGCTGCTCGGCGTCGGCGTGGTGATGGCCGGGACCATGATCCTGCTCGCCACCAGCACGTTCAGCCTCGACGACGTGCTCTACGAGACCACGGCGGCGTTCGGCGGCGTCGGCATGTCCGCCGGGATCACCTCCCAGCTGTCCGTGACGGGGCAACTGGTCATCATCGTGCTGATGTTCGTCGGCAGGGTCGGGCCGATCACCCTGGTGTCGGCCCTGGCGCTGCGGGAACGTCGCCGGCGCTACGAACTACCCGAGGAGCGACCCATTGTCGGATAAGCAGGCATCCCGCGTCGTCGTGCTCGGACTGGGCCGCTTCGGCAGCTCGCTCGCGCTCGAACTGGTCGCGCAGGGCGTCGAGGTCATGGCGATCGACTCGGACCCGAAGCTCGTGCAGCGGCACGCCGACGACGTCACGCACGCCGTCGTCGCCGACACCACTGACGCCGAGGTCATGCGCCAGCTCGGCGTGGACGAGTTCCAGCGCGCGGTCGTCGGCATCGGCACCGACCTCGAGGCGTCGATCCTGACCACCGCCGTGCTGGTCGACTTCGAGATCCCCAACATCTGGGCCAAGGCCATCAGCCGCGAGCACGGCCGCATCCTCGAACGCATCGGCGCGCACCACGTCGTGCTGCCCGAACACGAGATGGGCGAACGGGTCGCGCACGTCGTCACCGGCAAGATGCTCGACTACATCGAGTTCGAGGACGACTACGCGATGATGAAGGCGTTGCCGCCGCACGAGGCGATCGGCAAGCCGCTCGGGCAGAGCAAGCTGCGCGGCAAGTACGGCGTGACGGTGGTGGGCGTGAAGCGGCCGGGGGAGGGCTTCACCTACGCCACGGCGGAGACCGTGATCGAACGCGGGGACGTGCTGATCATCGCGGGCAAGGTGACGGACGTGGAACGGCTCGCGGACAGGACGTGACGCTGGCCCGGGCTGGGGCGGATGACGGGTTTGCGGCGGTCGCCCGCCTCGCCGGGTTGCGGCCGGAAGGTCCGCCAGAAGGCCCATCCGAGTAGTACGTCTGGTCGCCTTGTTCATCAGAAGGCAGGTCAGCGCACACCTCCACGACGCGTGAGGCACACGCGGAAGTGAGGTACTTCGGCGTCCCGCTGTCGTGCTTGTGGAGGTGTTCGGAGTGGGAGCGTTGAATCGGAAGGGCTGGACGGCCCTGGCCGCGCTCGGACTGGTCGTCGCGGCGGTCGCGCCGTCGGCCATGGCGCAGGACGACGCGTCGAAGCGCAGCGCGTCGTCCGGTGACCGCACGCAGGAGGTGCGCCAGGCCATCCAGGGTGGCAAGGCGCGCAACGTCATCCTGTTCATCGGGGACGGCATGGGCGACTCGGAGATCACGAGTGCCCGCAACTACTCGCGCGGTGCCGCGGGCAGACTGAACATGGACACGTTCCCGCTCACCGGCGCGTACACGACGTACGCGGTGACGCGGAACGATCCGTCCAAACCGGACTACGTGACCGACTCGGCCGCGTCCGGCACCGGCTGGGCGACCGGCACGAAGACCTACAACGGCGCGATTTCCGTTGATGCGTATGGCAACGCGGTGCCGACGTTGCTGGAGCTGGCCAAGCGCCAGGGTTACCGCACCGGCGACGTGACCACCGCCGAGGTGCAGGACGCGACGCCCGCCGTGCTCGGATCGCACGTCGTCAACCGCGACTGCAAGGGACCGGACGAGACGTCGGCCAAGTGCGCGGTGAACGCCAAGGAGAACGGCGGCGCCGGCTCGATCGCCGAGCAGCTCGTGCAGACCCGCCCGGACGTGCTGCTGGGTGGTGGCGCCAAGTACTTCAACCAGACCGTGAAGTCCGGTCAGTTCAAGGGCAAGACCGTGCTGGACCAGGCGAAGGCCGCCGGCTACCAGCTCGCGACGGACGCGAAGGCGCTCCAGTCGGTGAAGAAGGACAAGCCGGTGCTCGGCCTGTTCGCGGACTCGAACATGGAGGTCCAGTGGGCGGGTCCGGCCGCGAAGGTCGGCGGCACCCCGGCGGCGAAGTGCACGCCGAACCCCGCGTTGCCGGCGGCCGCGCCGAAGCTCGCCGACATGACCCGCAAGGCGCTGGACCTGTTGGACCACGGCAACAAGCGGGACAAGGGCTTCTTCCTCCAGGTCGAGGGCGCGAGCATCGACAAGCAGGACCACGCCGCCAACCCGTGCGGTCAGATCGGCGAGACCGTCGGGTTCGACGACGCGATCGCCGCCGGGCTCGCGTACGCGCGCAGCCACCAGGACACGCTCGTCGTCGTGACGGCTGACCACGGCCACACCAGCCAGATCATCCCGAACGGCACGGCGAGCCCCGGCCAGACCGCCACGCTGATCACGCACGACAACGCCGAGATGACCATCAACTACGCCACCAACACCCCTGGCGCGTCCCAGGAGCACACCGGTACGCAGGTGCGCATCGCGGGCTACGGGCCGCAGGCGGCGAACGTCGTTGGCGTGACCGACCAGACCGACCTGTTCCACACGATCAGCCGCGCGTTGTCGTTGCGCTGACCCCGGGAAGGGCCCGCGCTGTCCGGCGCGGGCCCTTCCGCGTCACCTGGTCAGGCGGTACTGCCAGCCCAGACCCGAGGTGCTGCAGTCGTTCGTGCGCTGCGACGCCGTGTAGGTCCAGCCGCTCGGCACCGTGCACGCCCACAGGCCGACCGACGGCGTGCGCAGCCGGTATCTCGGGGCGAGACCCGAGGTGCTGCAGTCGTTCGAGCGGTCGACGATGTCGTAGGTGAAGCCGGACGGCAGCGTGCACGCGACCAGGTTGTTCACCGGCTGACGCACGTAGTAGTAGGGCATGAAGCCCGTCCCGCAGGTGTTCACCCTCCGCTCCACCTGGATGAAGGTGTGGCCGCTCGGGACGCTGCACGCCCAGCCGTCGAACGCCGAGGCAGGTGCGGCGACGGCGGTCATGGCGCCCGCGGTGAACACGCCCGCCAGCACGACGGCGCGCAGGCGGCTGAACAGCTTGGACATCTTGGCTCCTCCTGAAGGACTTCGGCGGCTCTGGAACGATCATGCTGGCCGCCGGGGGCCCGCGCCTCAGACCAAAGTCGGAGCCTCCTCAGCCCAGTTCGGCGTCGTGCACGCAGCGGGCGACCTGCACCCGGTTGGTCGCGCCGAACTTCACGAACACGTTGCCCACGTGGGTTTTCACCGTCGCGACGCCCATGTGCAACGCCTTGCCGATCTCCTGGTTGGTGCGGCCGTCGCTGATCAACACCGCGACGTCGCGTTCGCGCGTGGTGAGGCTCGCGACGAGCGCGCGGGCCGTGAGTTGCCGGTCGTTCGGGCGGACGGCGGCGGCGATCACCTGGTTCGTGACGCTGGGGGACAACGCCGGTTCGCCCGCCGCGACCCGCCGGATCGCCGTGATGACGTCCTCGGGTGGCGTGTCCTTCAGCAGATAGCCGTTCGCTCCGGCCCTGAGCGCCGCCAGCACGAGTTCGTCGGTGTCGAACGTCGTGAGGATCAGGATGCGTGCCGGTGTCCCTCTCTCGCGCAGCCTTGACGTTGCGCGCACGCCGTCCATCCGTGGCATCCGGATGTCCATCAACACGACGTCGGGCATGGCGCTGGACGTGACGTTCAGGGCCTCTTGCCCGTCGCCCGCCTCACCTACTACAACCACGTCGGGTGCGCCGCCCAGCACGGTTTTCAGGCCCGCACGGACCTGGACGTCGTCGTCGACCACCAGAACCCTGATCACTGCCACGGCAACTCCGCCCTGACCTCGAAGATGTTCGCGTCCGTGTTCGTCGTCAGCACGCCGCCGGCGAGCGCCGCCCGTTCCTCCAGGCCCCGCAACCCCACTCCGGCCGACGGCAGCGAATGGCCCGTGCCGGTGATCTGGTTGCGGATGCTCAGGTCGAGGGTCGCGCCTCCGGACAGCCGGACCTCCACGGCCGCGCCGGGAGCGTGCTTGCGGGCGTTGGTGAGCGACTCCTGCACGATCCGGAAGGCCGTGCGCGACAACGACTCCGGCACGTCCGCGAGCGCCCGGTCCAGTCCTCGGGTGTCGAGCGAGACCTTGCCGCCCGCCTCGTGCACGTCGGCCAGCAACGCACTCAGCTCCGCGAGCGTGGGCGGCGACGGCTCGTCGGCACGCAACACCCCGAGCACCTCGCGCAGTTCGGACAACGCCAGCCGCGCGTTGCCGTGGATGATCGACGCCGTCTCCGCCGCGTGCTCGCGGGTGAGGTCGTCGCGGTAGGTCAACGCCCCGGCGTGCAGTGCCACCAACGAGATCCGGTGCGTCAGCACGTCGTGCATCTCGCGGGCGATGCGGGTCCGTTCGGCCGTTCGGGCGGTGAGTGCCTGCTCGCGTTCGGTGGCCAGCGCCCGCTGGTGCATCGCCTCGGCCAGGTCGCGGCGCATCCCGACGTAGTACCCGGCGGCGACCGTGGCGACGAACAACGCTGTCCCGAGCAGCAGGTTGATGGCGACGGCCGAGGCCGTGATGCGCAACCCGACTGCGTAAGGCGCGTACACGACCGTGCCGAGGAACAACGACACGAACCACACCGAACCCGTTGCGGCGACCCAGGACCAGCGCCGCCCCGTGGCCATCGTCGCCATCGCGATCAACGCCGGCCCGAAGCTCGATACCGAGACCCCGACCGGTGCGGCGGTGAGGCAGGCGGCGGCCAGCGGGTAGCGGTGCCGGGCCGCCAGCAGGCCGATCGTGCCGAGGCCGAGTACCACGTCGATCGTCAGCGTGGTGATGACGATGTGGCGGTGCTGGTCCATGTGCGGGCCGGTGAGCGCCCACGCGGCCATCGCGCCCCAGACCAGCAGGCCGCCGGCGGCCGCGGTGAGGTCGGTGCCGACGTGCTGCCAGCGGCGGAGGGTGGTGGAGGGCAGGGAGGAGGCGCGCGGCACGGGCACGACGGCAGCCTACGGATCTTGGCAGGGCGGCGGTTCCGACCTTCGGTGGAGGCGACGCGTGGTGAGAGCGTTCCCGCCGCGTGTGTGCAACTGTGCCGCGCGCTCCACCACGCCCCGAGCCCGCTCTGGTGCAGTGTCCAAACGATCTCGCCGGCAGCTCACCTGAACGGAGGCGCAATGGACAAGGCATCCGTCGCGCGCTTCCTGCTCCTGGCGCTGTTGTGGGGAAGCAGCTTCACCTTCATCAAGGTGTCCCTGGAAGGCCTGACCCCAAGCCAACTCGTGCTGGCCAGACTCGTCCTGGGCGCGGCCGTCCTGCTCTCGGTCGCGGCACTGCGCAAGGTCGCACTGCCGAAGTCCGCCAGGGTCTGGGCGCACATCGCGGCGGCCGGCCTGTTCGGCAACGTCATCCCGTTCCTCCTGCTGTCCTACGGCGAGAAGACGACGGGCGCGGGCATCGCGGGTGTGCTGATCGGCGCGACCCCGTTGCTCACGCTGGGGCTCGCCGCAGCCGCGCTGCCGTCCGAACGGGCGACGCCGCGCAAGGTGGTCGGGCTCGCGCTCGGGTTCGTCGGCGTGGTGCTGTTGATCGGGCCGTGGCACGAGTCGCTCGGCTCGCTCAGCGGGCGGATCGCGTGCTTCGGCGCGGCGGTCAGTTACGCGATCGGGTTCGTGTACGTCCGCAAGTTCCTGTCGCCACTGGGGTTGGCGCCGTTGGCGCTCGCGGCCGCGCAGCTCGTGTCGGCGGCGGTGGTGCAGGGGGTCGTGACGCCGTTCCTCGACTGGCGGACGCCGGACTTCACCTGGCCAGTGGCGCCGAGCATCGTGCTGCTCGGGCTGTTCAGCACCGGGCTGGCGTACGTCCTGTACTTCCGGCTCATCGGGGACGCCGGGGCCACCACGGCGTCGGCGGTCAACTACGTGGTGCCGGTGTTCGCGGTGCTCGTCAGCGTCGTGTTCCTCGGCGAGCACATCACCTGGAACCTCCTTGCGGGCGGCCTCGTGGTGCTCGTTGGCGTGGCGTACGCGGAGAACCGGCTCGGGAACCTGCGAGGGAAGAAGACGGGAGTGGTCCGATGACACCGGTGGCGGCGCTGCGGCGGATCCACGCCGACCTCGACATGGTCATGGACCGCGACCCGTCGATCCTGTCCCGCAGCGAGGCGTTGCTGCACCCGACGGTCATCGCGATCTGGGGGCATCGGCTGTCGCACCGGCTGCATCTGAAGGGGCACCGGCGGTCCGCACGACTCGTCATGGTGCTGGCCCGGTTGCTCACCGGCGGCATCGAGATCCACCCCGGCGCGACGATCGGGCGCGGGTTCTTCATCGACCACGGCGCGGGCGTCGTGATCGGCGAGACCGTCGTCATCGGTGACGACGTGACGATCTTCCACCAGGTCACCCTCGGCGCCGTCGGGTGGTGGCACGACAACCAGCGGCCCGAGGGGTCGCGGCGGCACCCGAAGCTCGGCGACCGGGTGGTGATCGGGGCGAACGCGACGTTGCTCGGCCCGATCACGGTCGGCCACGACTCCGTGGTCGGCGCCCAGGCCCTCGTCATCCGCGACGTCCCCGCCGACTCCCGGGTGCTGGCCCCGTTCTCCGTGCCCGCGCTCAAGTCGACGCGCGGCGTGGTGAAGGCGGCCAGGGTGCGCCACCCCGTGGCCACCACCCCGCGGCACAAGGGCGCCGTGTTCCCGACCTGGTGACACCCAACCGACCGGAGACCCGTGATGACCCGTCAGCTCACCGGGCGACCTCTCGCCCAGTCGCTCGCCGACCTCGTCGGCGGCACCCCGATCGTGCGGCTCGACCTCGGCGTCACCACGGCGCGGTTGCACGCCAAGCTGGAGATGGCGAACCCGCTGTCGAGCGTGAAGGACCGCGCCGCCCTCTTCATGATCAACGGCGCGGAGGAACGCGGCCAGCTCACCAGAGGGTCGGGCACGATCGTCGAGGCCACGTCCGGCAACACCGGCATCTCACTGGCCGCTATTGCCGCCGCACGCGGGTACAAGTGCGTGATCGTCCTGCCGGACAGCGCGACCAGCGAACGGATCCAGCTGTTGCGGGCGTTCGGCGCGGAGATCGTCCTGACCCCGTACCAGGACGGCTACGTGGCGGCGATCGCCAAGGCCGAGGAGATCTCCCGCGAACGGCCGGGCTCGTGGTTCGCCTGCCAGCACGAGAACTCCGACAACGTGGCCGCGCACTACGCCACCACCGGGCCGGAGATCTGGAACGACACGGACGGCGAGATCGACGTGTTCGTCTGCGGCGTCGGCACCGGCGGCACGCTCAGCGGCACCGCGAAGTACCTCAAGGAGCGCAACCCCGCGATCCGCGTGGTCGCGGTGGAGCCCGAGGGCTCGCCGGTGCTCAGCCAGGGCTGGGGCGGCCTGCACCGCATTCCCGGTCTCAACGGCGGTTTCGTCGCGCCCACCACCGACGTCGGCCTGATCGACGAGGTGCTGACCGTGTCGAACGACGACGCCTACGCCACCGCGCGCGAGCTGGCTCGCACGGCCGGGTTGCTGGTCGGGGTCTCCTCCGGCGCGGCCGCCCACGCCTCCCGCGTGCTCGCCGGACGCCCGGAGCACGCCGGCAAGAACCTGGTGACCGTGTTCCCGGACACCGGCGAGCGGTACCTCTCGTGGTTCGACCAGGAGGAGCAGAACTCCTGACGTCCCAGACCTCCCCGAACGGGGCGGGCACAAAGGTGAGCGCGCCCGTTGCCGTCCACAGTGGACAGCAGCGGGCGCGCTGTGCCGAATTGAGACGGCAAACGGCCGCAGGGCGCGCGGATTCGCGGCGAGAGAGCTTCTTTTGGCTCAGTGTCCGGACCGGTTCCCGAGATTAGTGTTGTGATCATGTGGTGGACGGTGCTCGGGGCGGTCGGGGCGTATCAGGAGGGCCGGGGCATCGACCTCGGCGGCCCCAAGCAGCGGCGGGTGCTGGCGGCGTTGCTGGTCGAGCCTGGTTCGGCTGTGGCGGTGCACCGGCTGATCGACGCGGTCTGGGGTGTGTCCGCGCCCGCAACGGCGGTGGGCACGTTGCGCGCGTACGTCGCGAATCTGCGCAGGGCACTGGAACCGAACCGCGCGCCGCGTGCGGCGGAGACCGTGCTGGCCACCTCTCCTGAGGGCTACCGGCTGCTGGTCGCGCCGGACGAGTTCGACGCCGTGCGGTTCCGCGCTCTGGTCGCGTCGGCGGCGGCCGCACGGGCGCAGGGCCGTCCGCTGGACGCGCTCACCGACCTCGAGATCGCGCTGAAACTGTGGCAGGGCCCGGCTTTCGGCGAGTTCGCCGGGGAGTCCTTCGCGGCCACGGCGGCCGCCGAACTGGAAGAACTGCGGCTCGCCGCCCAGGAAGATCACGCCGCCGCCGAACTCGCGGTCGGGCAGCCGGTGCAGGCCGCGGTGGCGTTGCGACTGCTGGTGGCCGCGGAACCGTTGCGGGAACGCAGATGGGAGATGCTCGCCCTCGCGCTCTACCGCAGCGGGCGGCAGGCCGACGCGCTGACGGCGTTGCGCGACGCGCGCCGGTCGCTGGTGTCGGAACTCGGCATCGAACCGATGGCGGCGCTGCGGCACCTGGAGCAGGCGATCCTCAACCAGGACAGCGCTCTCGACCTCGTCAGCACCCCCGTTCGGGTGGTCGCGCCGGAGGTGTTGCCCGGTCGCGGGGACGTGTTGCGGTCGCTCGGGCAGGCGTTCGCGGCGGCGGGAACCGGGCAGGGGCAACTGTTCCTGGTCACCGGCGAACCGGGCATCGGCAAGACGCGGGTGGCCGAGGCGGCGGCCGCGATGGGACGAGGCCTCGGGTTCACCGTGGTGCTCGGGCGCTGCCCGGACAGCGAGGGCGCACCGGCGTTCTGGCCGTGGGTCTCGGTGCTGCGAACCCTGCTGGACGGCGACGAACCGTTGCGCGCGTTGGCGGATCGGGTCGGGCTCGGCGCGTTGCTCGACACCGGATCGGCCGCGCTGCCGCGGGAGAGCGGGGTGCACGGCGCGATCGCCGAGGTGGTCGCGGAGGCCGTGCGCCGCCGCCCGGTGCTGCTGATCCTCGACGACCTGCACTGGGCGGACCCGGATTCCGTGGTGGTGCTGCGGGTGCTGACGACGATGCTGCCCGAGTTGCCGTTGCTGCTGCTCGCCGCCAGCCGGGACGGCGCCGACCTGACCGAGCCGGTCGCGGGAGTGCTGGCGCAGCTCACCGGGCGCTGGGCGACGCGCTGGCCGTTGCGGCGGCTGACCGAGGCCGAGGTGGACGAGGTGCTGGCGGACTGGCCGGACGCCGGGCAGCCCGACGCGGCACGGGTCGTCTTCCAACGCTCCGGTGGAAACCCCTTTCACGTCGTGGAGCTCGCGAGACTGCTGACCGAGGTGGCGCCGGGAAAGCTGGCCGAGGTGTTGCCGCACGGCACGCGCGATCTGATCCAGCACCGCCTGCGCAGCCTGCCCGGCGAGGCGGGCGCGGTGCTGGTGGCGGCGGCGATGATCGGCGAGGAGTTCCGCGCGGACGTGCTGGCGGACGTCGCCGGGATGTCCGCCGCGCCGTTGCTGGACGTGCTCGACGCGGCGCTGAGCTGGGGCCTGGTGGCCGAAGGCGCGACGCCCGGCCACTACCGGTTCAGCCACGCGCTGGTGCGCGACACCGTCCGTTCGTCGTTGTCGCAGCTGCGTTCGGCGCACTGGCACGCCACCATCGGACGAGTGCTTTCCCAGCGGGCACAAGGGGATGACGCCCTGGACGTGGTGGCGTTCCACTGGCTGGAGGCCGCGTCGGTCGGACACGCGGAGGAGGCGATCGAGGCCGGTCGGGCGGCCGCCGGCCGGGCCGAACGCGTGCACGCCTACCAGCACGCGGCGACGGTGCTGGCGTCGGTCGTCGACGTGATCGACCGCCACGCGGCGCCGCGCACCACCGAGGAGACCCGCCGGTTGTTCGACGTGCTGGTGCGGCTCGGGCGCGCGAGTTGCCGTGCGGGACTGGAACAACAGGCGACTTCCGTGTTGCGGCGGGCGATCAGCGTCGCCGGACGGCTGGGCGATCCCGAGGCGCTCGCGATCGCCGCCACCACCTACTGCACCGAGTCCTTCTGGACGATGCGCGACTACCGGGTGGTCGAGCACACCGTGCTGGACGCCCTGCGGGAGGCGCTTCGTCAACTGCCGCAGGAGGATTCGCCGTTGCGGTGCCTGTCGCTCGCCGCGATCGCGACCGAACGGTACTTCGAGACCGGGCCGGACGTGGACGAGGCCGACCAGCCGTCCGCGACCGCTGTGGCGATGGCGCGCAGACTCGGCGATCCGGTGTTGCTGATGTGCGTGCTGCACCTGCGGCACCAGGCGATCCGGCACGCCGACACGTTGGACGAACGCCGCCGGATCGTCGAGGAGCAGGTGGAACTGGCCGCCCTGCCCGAGATCAACGCGGACTGGATCCCTCGGGTGAAGCTGCGGCGGGCGCTGACGTTCCTGGAGGCGGGCGACATGCCTGCCGCCCAGGCCGATATCGACGCGTGCGCGGAGGCCAACCAGCTGATCCAGCTGCCCGAGGTCGACGTGCACCTGCGGTGGTGGACGGCGATGCGCGCCGGCCTGTCCGGCGACACCCGGACCGCGGTGCGGTTGTCGGAGCAGGTCTTCGAGGTGCACCGGCAGACGGTGTGGGGTTCCGAGCCCGCGATCGTCGCGCAGCTCATGTCGTGGCTGATCGACGAGGGCAGGTTCGCCGACGCCGCCCGCGTGCTGGCGAGCCGCAACGTGCCCGGCAGCCCGGTGAGCGCCGAGCACCTCGGCCTGATGCAGGCGTTGCAGGGCGATGTCGCGTCGGCGCGGCGGAACTGTCCCGCGGCCGGAGTGCTGCCCGAGCCGCCGCAGGACTGGTTGTGGCTCATGCAAATGGTGCTGCGCGCGTACACCTGGGCGCTGTGCGGCGACGTCGAGTCCTGCCGGTACGCGCTGGCGAGGCTGATGCGGTACACCGGGCGCAGCGTCACGACCGGGTCCGCGATCCTGTGCTGGGGCTCGATCGACCACTTCCTCGGGGAGATCGCCGCCGCGGCCGGGGAGATCGATCTCGCGTTGGTGTTGCTGGGCAAGGGCATGCGGCACAACGCCGCCATGGGCTGCGAGACGTGGCGCAAGCGCTCGGAGGCGCGGATCGCCGAGCTGGTGCTGAGCGCTCGCTCGCCGGGCTGACCGGAGAGCGCTTTCACCACCCCGGAAACCTCGCTGTCCGAGCAGGTCCGGGTCCGCCCCAATCCGGGTCCAACGTCGTCCCAATCCCGTCCCGTGATCCTCGACCGGGAAGAAGGGACGATCACGTGATTCATTCACCGGGTTCCGTCGAGTGCAGGACGTTCGACGTGTTCACCGTCCTTGCCGACGGCAGGCCCGCGGACATCGGCGGCCCGAAGCAGCGGTTGCTGCTCGCGCATCTGTTGTGCCGGGCGAACTGCGTGGTGTCGGTGAAGGAGCTGCTCGACGCGCTGTGGGGCGACGCGCCACCCCGCACGGCCCTCAAGAACCTCCAGGTCTACGTCTCCAAGCTGCGTCGCGTGTTCGGCGAGCGGCTCTGCCACGCGGGCAACGGTTACCGGCTGAGCCTGGGGCCGGCCGAGTGCGACCTGCTGCGGTTCGAGGCGCTCGCCCGGCAGGGCAGGCAACTGCTGCGCGGCGCGGACACCGAGGCGGCGGCGGACCTGCTGGGACAGGCGATCGGGTTGTGGCAGCGGCCGCTCGCGGAGTTCGCCGACGACCCGAGCCTCGCCGCCGAACTGGGGCGAAGACAGGAGTTGTTCCTCGTCGTGCTGGAGGACTGGGCGGAGCTCGCGGTGGCAGCGGGCGACCACCAGCAGGCACTCGACCGGCTGGGCGACCACGTCCGGCCGCACGCCCTGCGCGAACGCCTTGGCGCGGCGTGGATCCGGTCGCTCGCCGCGGCCGGTCGCGTGCGAGAGGCGTTGGCGCACTACGAACACGTGCGCCGGACGCTGGCCGACGAACTCGGCGTCGACCCCGGGCCCGAGTTGTCGCTGGTGTACCGGCAACTGCTCGACGGCGCCGCCGCACCGGCGAGCTGGGCCGGTGGGCACACGCCGGGCAACCAGCTGCCGCGCGACGTGCCGGACTTCGTGGGCAGGCGCGCCGAGGCGGGACAGGTGCTCGCGCACCTCACCAGCCCGCACGGGCTCGACGTGGTGCTGGTGTCCGGGCCGGTCGGCAGCGGCAAGACCGCGTTCGCCGTGCACGTCGCCCACCTGCTGCGCGACACGTTCCCCGACGGGCAGGTGCTCGTCGACCTCGCGGACGGCGACGGCACCGCGATACCGGCCGAGCGGGTGCTCGCCGAACTGCTCGACCTGTCCGGCCAGGACCCCGGCCCGCAGCCGCTCGGCCGGTGGCGCCGCTGGATCGCCCGCCGCAAGCTGCTGATCGTCCTGGACAACGCGACCCACGAGGACGTGGTGCGCGCGGTGCTGCCAGGTTCCGGGGCCAGCGCGGTGATCGTGGCCGGCAGCACGTGGCTGAGCGGCCTGGAGTCGGTCCTGCGCGTGCCGCTGCCGCCGTTGGGCGACGCGGAGAGCCGCGAACTGCTCGGCCGGGTCGTCGGCTCCAGCCGGGTGCTCGCCGACCGCGACGCCGTGCGGCGCATCCTCGACGGCTGCGAGCGTTCCCCGCTGGCCATCCGGATCGCGGCGGCCAAGCTGGCGACGTTGCGGCACCTCGCGCTGGGCGAGTTCGCGGACCGGCTGACCGACCAGCGCCGGGTGCTCGACGAACTCGCGGTGGGCGGGCTGACCCTGCGCGACCGGCTGACCCGCTGGTACCGCGGCCTGAGCGACCAGCACCGGGCCGCCTGCCACCGGATCGCCCAGCTGCCCCCGCCGCCGTTCGGGCACGGCGGGATCGCCGCCGCGCTCGCCGGACTGTCCACATCGGAGGATCTGCTGCTGGAGTCGTTGCTGGAGGCCAACGTGCTGACCGCGCCGGACGCCGAGGTCGTCGCCTGCGAGGCCAGCTACGACATGCCCGCGGCGGTGTACTGGTTGCTGCGGGAGACCGCGGAGCGGGCGGCGCCAGAGCAGGCTGCGACAGTGGTGCCGTTCCCGCGTCCCGGCCTCATCCATTTCGATGCCGCAGGAAGTCCCTGAACACGTCGACCAGTTCGTCGGGGTCGATGCTGGCGAGCGGGTCGGTGTCCGGCCCGCACCGCGCGCACCCCTTGGCGACGCGCAACGCGGTCGCGGCCTGGTGCGCGAACAACGCCAGCAGGTCGAGGTCGCCGAGGTCCGAACGGCTCTGCTCGGCGGGGTCCAGCACCTGGAGCACGCCGAGCACCTGCCCGTCGGCCAGCAACGGCGCCGCCATCAGGGCGTTCGGCACGTACTGGGTGGACTCGGCGATGTCGCGGGCGAAGGTGTTGTTGTCCCTCAGGTCGTCCACGATCATCGCCTGCCCGGAGCTCACCACCCAGCCCGCGATGCCCCGGTTGGCGGGGATGCGCGTGCCGATCAGGAAGTCCTGCCCCTCACCGGCGACGGCCTCGAAGACGAGTTCGCCCGCGGCGTCGTCGAGCAGGAACACCGAGCTCGCCGCCGCGCCGAAGATCGCCCTCGCGACCTCCACGATCGACTGGAGCAGCGCGCGGGTACCGCCGGGAGCCGGTGAGACGTCGAGTGTCACGGCCAGAACCTCATTTCTCCGTGCGGACGTTCGCCGCGGCCAGGTACAGCACGGTCTTGAGCTGGAAGATCGTCAGGCCGGGGTGCTTGGCGAGGATCAACGCCGCCAGCCCGGCGATCCGGGGCGTCGCGAAGCTGTTGCCGGTCGTGCGGGCCGTGCCGCCGCCGGGCCACGCCACCACCACGTCCCGTCCCATCGCGAAGAACTCCACCGGTGGCGCCGGGTTGTACAGGTACAGGTCGGGATCGGACTCCTGGTGGCTGCCGACCGACAGCACCGAGCAGAACCGCCACGGGAAGCTCACCACGGGCGTGTTGTGCGCCGAGGCGACGATCGCCGACCGCCCGAAGTACGCCTCGTCGGCCAGTTCGTGCAGGTCCTGCGCGAACTTCGTGCGGGTGGTCGAGAGGCTCATGTTGATGACGTCGAAACCCTGCTCCACGGCCCATCGCAGCCCGGTCAGCAGGAAGTCGCCGCTGCCGGAGAACCGTTCGCCGAGCACCCGGACGCTGTGCAGCTCGCAGTCCGGGGCCATCTGGCGGATGATCCCGGCGCACGCCGTGCCGTGGCCGCACGTGTCGCGGTGCTCGGCGGGCCGCACCTCCGGGCCGTTCTCGCCCTTGACCACCTCGTGCGAACTCGTGACGGGGCCGACCATCGGGTGGTCGCCGTCGACCCCGCTGTCGACCACGCAGACCCGGACGCCGGCGCCGGTCGACCCGCCCCAGGCCCACTCCTGGTCGACCTGGCCGAGTGCGATGGCGTCGACGCCGATGTCGTCGGGGCCCTGGTTGCGCAGGCCCCAGCTCAGTGTGCGGGTCACCGCACCGCCTTTCTCAGTCGGGCGGCGATGCGCTCGCCCACGACGTGTCCCTTGCCGCGGAACAACTCCTCGGCCCGTTCGGCTGCTTGCCCGTCTCCGCTCGTCGCGGCCAGGTCGAGGTAGGCGGTGGCCTGGGTGATCGGCGACTCGGTGGTCAGCGCCAGTGCCACGGCTTCTTCGGCCAGTTCCGGGTCTTGGGTGATTCGTGCCTGGATGCCCAGTTGGTCGGCGGCTTCCGGCGCGGCCAGGTTGTCGGCCGGGGTGAACTCCGCCGGTTTGCCTTGGCGCAGCAGGATTCTGGCCAGTTCTCGTCGGGTGGTGGCGGTGATGCTCTCGATGCCGTTGGCCTGGCGGAGGGTTTCGCGCAGCAGGCGTTCGGCTTCGTCGAGACGGCCGGCGAGGGCTGCGACTCCGGCGGCGAACAGCGGGCCGACGATCGCGGCTTCCGCGTAGCCGAGTTCCCTGGCGAACCTCTCGGCTGCCTGGAGGTGGGTCTTGGCCTGGTCGTGTTCGCCTTGCAGGGCCAGGAGGTTGGCCAGCGGGTAGTTGAGGGTGAGGGCTATGACGTCGTGGTCGTGTTCGGCCAGCAGTGCTCGGCAGCGGCGTGTTGCCTGCGCTGCCTGCGCTGGGCCGTGCCAGAGCGAGATGCCCAGCGCGCCCAGGGCCATCGCCTGTTCCGGGGCGGCTTCGGCGTGGGTGAGGGCGTTGGTCAGGAGTTGTTCGGCGGCCGCGTGGTTGCCCTGGATCTGCTGTTCCTGGGCGATCCGGATGAGGCAGCGGGCCTGGCCCAGATGGTCGTTCTCGGTTTCGAACGTCGGGAGGGCCTGCCTTGCCGTCTCGGCTCGGTCCTTCGGGGATGCCGGTAGCTGGAGACGGGCGTGGGCTGCGGCCTTCGCGTCGCCGATGTCGATGATCTGCTGGAGGAGTTCGGTGGCGGGGTCGCCGGTGGCGATTCTCGTTTCGGCCACCACCTGTGCGGCTGTCGTCCACCAGGGGTCGTCGGTTCTGGTGAGGGACAGTGCTCTGCTGCCCAGGTCTTCCGCCCAGGACAGGTCGGCTCGGCCGAGTGCGGTGCGGGCGGCGCTCGTGAGCACCTCGGCTGCCTGGCACCGCAGGCCGCTGGTGTGGGCGTCGCGCATGCCCAGGCCGTGTCGATGCAGGTAGGCCTGTTCGAGGTGGTGTCCGGTGGCGTCCTGGGCGGCCAGCTGTTCGTGCCAGTCGGCCCGGCGGCGCTTGCTGATGCCGTGGTAGGTCACGTCTCTGAGGAGTCCACTGTGGAACCGGTAGTCCCGGGCCGCCGGTTCGACGAGGCCGCGCCGCATGAGTTCGCCGACGGAGGCGGAGGACTCGGCCAGCGTGACGGCCTTGTTCGCCGCGAACTGCCTGCCGACCACGGCTGCCGCGTCCAGCACGACCCGGTCCGGTGCGTCGAGGGCGTCGATCCGGGCGGCCAGGACGGCGGTCACCGTGACCGGGAGGGTGTCGGGGTCGGCGCCGTCGTCGAGCATGGCCACGAGCTGTTCGAGGTAGAGCGGGTTGCCTTCGGCTCGGTCGATCACGCGGTCGAGGACCGTGGGGCCGTGGGCCTGCACCGGCACCAGTTCGGCGGCCAGGCGGGCCGATTCGTCCGGGGTCAGGGGAGTGACGTGCAGGGTCACGGCGGCGTCGGTCAGGCCTCGGCCGGCGCAGACCAGCATGACCCGTGCTGCTTTGAGTGACTCGGCGAGTTGGGTGATGCCTTCGAGCAGGGTGCGGTCGGCCCACTGGAGGTCGTCGATGACCAGCACCACCGGGTGGGTGGCGGCCAGGTCGGTGAGGACGGTGGCGACGGCGTGGAAGGTGGCGTCGGCGGAGTGGCCGGGGGCGCCGTCGCGGAGCAGGCCCGAGCGCAGGAGCTGAAGGGCAGGGCCGTCGGTGCCGACCTGTGCGGCCGCGGGGTGCGGGCCGGCTTGGGTTTCCGCCGCGTCGAGGATTCCCCGCACGGCCTGGGCCAGTGGTGCGAGGCTCGCCTGGTCGCGGTACGGGTGGCAGCGTCCGGCGCCCACGAAGGCGTTGGCGGGCAACCACTCCTGGATCAGCCGCGTCTTGCCGATGCCCGCCTCGCCGCTGATCGTCAGGTGCTGACCGCGTCCCTGCAGCACCTCGGCCCACCGGTCGGCGAGCACGCCGAGTTCCGCCGCCCTCCCGACGAACGGGACGTCCGACGGCAGCGTGCGGTCGGCGTGGGTCTGCACCGAGTGCACCCGGTAGGCGATGACGGGGTCGCGCTTTCCCTTCAACGCCAGCGCGCCGACCTCCTCCACGTCGGCCGTCGAGCCGAGCAGCGCGCGCGTCACCGGTCCGATCAGCACCTCGCCGGGGCCCGCGTTCTGCTCGAGCCGCGCGGCGACGTTGACGACCTCGCCGGCGACGAGGTTCTCGTTGGCGCCCACCGCGGACGTGGCGACGACCTCGCCGGTGTTGACGCCGATCCGCACGGCCAGGCGGCAGCCGAAGCTCTCCTCCAGGTCGACGTTGAGCTCGTCGAGGCCCGCGATGATGTCGAGTGCCGCCGCCGTGCCGCGCCGGGCGTCGTCCTCGCGCACCACCGGCACGCCGAACACGGCCATGACGGCGTCACCGATGAACTTCTCGACCGTGCCGCCGTGGCCTTCGATCCGTTCGCGCGCGGTGTCGAAGTAGCGCAGCACGATCGACCGCAGCAGCTCCGGCTCCAGGATCCCGGACAACTCCGTCGACCCGACGAGGTCGCAGAACAGGACCGTCACGAGTTTGCGTTGTTCCACGTCATCCCCCTAGGCGGTGTCTGAGAATTTCGTTTGGTGAGAGGCGCGGCCCGCGGATCCCTCGGCTGCCACTGTCGCCCGACGGAATTGTCAGACGCCGCCTAGAACAACGCCGCGCCCGCGACGACCGAATGGGCCTGCACCTCGGGCTCGACCTCGTCGAGGCGCCGCTTGATGTCGAGGATCAACTCCAACTCCTGGCCGGACAGCTCACCGAACACGGCGCGCTGCTCGTCGGTGCACGAGTCGACGGGAAAACCTGCTGCTGCCAACGCGTCGAGGTTGGTGTCAAACTCGGAGCTCACTGCGGGCCTCCAGGGTCAGGTGGTCGAAGAGGTCGATCAGCGCGGCAGCGGTGTGCAGCGCACTGGCACGAACGGCCGCGCGCTGGGCGGCACTGAGTTCCAGCTCCGCGAGCACCGCGAAGATGTCGTCGCTGTGGCCGGGATCGGCGTCGGCGTGGTGCCGCAGCGTGTCGAAAGCCTTGTCCGGCAGGCCCGTTCGGTGGGCGAGCAGTCCGGCGAGCCCGGGCGACGGCGAGTTCCCCTCCAGCACCGCCATGTACCCGAGCAACGCCACCGGATGACCGTGGTTGATCCAGTAGTACTGCGGCCCGACGAGCCGCACGACCTGAACCGACGGCGCCCGCAGCAGTTCGGCCTCGGGGTCTAGCCCGGCGACCCGCATGTCGTCGAGCAGCCAGTCGTCGTGGCCGAGCTCCTCCTCGATGTGCGCGGGCAGGTACTGGCGCAACCGGACGCTCACCGGATCCCGGCCGGTGCAGCGCGTGAAGGCCAGTTCCATCAACGGAACCGAGGCCTTGATGACCGCGTGCATCTCGGAGAGGTAGCGGCCGTAGCGCTCGCGCAGTCCGTCGGGTTGCCAGAGGGCGGCGGCGCTGCGGCGGAGGGTGGGGGTGACGAGATCGAGGATCGGCTGGAGGTCGACGCTCATGCTTCACCGCCTACGAGGTGGGCGTAGCGGGGGATGCCGTGCCGGCGCAGCAGGGCCTGGGGGCCGCCGGAGCGGTCTCGGGCGGCGGCTTGGAGGAGTTCGCCGACGGGACCGGAGCCCGCGCGGGTGGCCCAGGCGAGGGCACCGGGGGAGTGGGGGAGGAGATGGCAGGTGCCGCAGTAGCTGCCGGGTTCCGAGGGTGTGGGGCTGGGAGGTGGGGCGGGGTGGGTGACGGAGGCGATGGGGAGCTGGCGGGCGGGTGAGTCGCTTGGCTGGTGGGGGACTGCGGGTGAGAGCTGGTGGGGCGCCGTGTCCGTGGTGCCGGTGGCAGGTGCGGCGGCCGCGAGGTGGCTGGCGCAGTTGGCTTGCGCGCGGGCCGCGATGTGCAGCGGGCCCACCGTGCGCACCATCCGCAGCACCGGCCGGGCCTGGGCGCGCTCCTGCACATCGGCCCAGTCCGACCGAGCGATGTCGCCCAGCACCAGGTGATCCGGGCGCATCCGCCCGTCCACCACGTCCTGGTTGCAGCACGCCACCACCACTCCGTCCACCGCGATCACCGGCCAGGCGGCGGTGGCGCACGGCGCCACCGAGCCGTCCGCGACAGGGACCGCCTGCGCCCAGGACGCCGCACGGCCGAGTGGTTGGACGCCGGCCACGAGCATCGGGACGTCCTCGCCGAATTCCGTTTCGACCTGGGCGGTGACCTCGGCGAGGTACGGGTCGTCGGGGCCCGTGCCGGTGACGTGCAGGCTGGTGGCGGTGCCGTCGCGCAGCAGCGCGCGGAGCACCTCGAAGACGTCTGCGCGGGGGACTTCTCGCTCGTGGAAGACGTCGAGGCTGAGGGAGAGGTGGTCCACGGCGCGGGCGGCTCGGCGGATCGGGGCCGGGATGTCGCCGCCGCGCGCGAAGAAGGCGCCGGTCAGGACTGCGGTTCTGGTACCTGCTGTGTTGGCGGCCAGGGCGGTTCGGGCCACCAGGTCCGGGCGCAGGAGTGGTTCGCCGCCGGTCAGCATCAGGAGCTGAGGTGGGCGGCGGCGGTCGAGGGTGCTCACGAAGCGGAGCAGGTGGTCGGCGTCCAGGTGGCGGCCGCGCAGGCCCGCGGCGAAGGAGCAGTGTGCGCAGTGCAGGGGGCACCGTTCGGTCAGGGTCACCAGGACACCCGCGCAGACGTCCTGGCGCAGAGCCATGATCTCGGCCAGCCGCATTCGCCCACCTCCTCGTCCTGCACCGAGTGTGGGGCGGGCGCTTGCGGGGCGGTTTGAGTTCGGTATAAGGGCAGACAGCCACCGTTGAGCAGTCCGAAAAGGACGTAGCAAGGAACTCCGCGAACCAGAGAAAACCTAGAAGAGACAACGGTTTAACCGGATGCATACCGGGTTTGTGGCGGGCGTTCCTAGCGTTCTCCCCGTCGCCGATCGCCCAGCGGCCGGCGTGACACCCAAGCCCCTATCGCAACAGGGAGAAACCATGTCTGACGAGACCGCGAACCCGCAGCCGGAAGAGACCGAGTCCGACGAGGTCGAGGCCCACAGCGCGGACGTGCTGGGCCTGCAGTCCCTGGAGTCCGACAAGGCGCTGGGCTACAGCAGCCCCGCCATGAGCTGCAGCTCCTGCGCCGGCGGCAGCTGCTGACGTCTCGCACCGCGCGTGGCCCGGGCACGTCCCGGGCCACGCGGCTACACCCAGGGGAACCCACCGGACGGAGGAGCGGAATGCAGGTCAGCTGGGAGACGGTGGTGTCCTACATGATGCACCACCCGAGGTGGTTCGAGGACTTCACGCAACGCCCGCCGACCGCGGAGCACTTCCGCGAGTACCGCGCCGTGATGCCCGCCGAGTGGAAGCTGACCCGGCGCGCGCACTGGATCGTCTCCGAGCCGCCGGACGTGCCGATGCCCGGCGAGGGCTGGAAGCTGCACGTTTCCGCCACCTCGCACAACTCCGCCGAGGTGCTGAAGGCCGCATTGCCCGTGCTGCTCAGCGCGAACGTCCGGTTCAAGTTCCTGATGGACCCCGCCGCTGTGCAGGAGGCGAACGGCAAGTCGTTCCCGCGTGGCTCCAGCGGCAAGTTCATCACCGTCTACCCAGTGGGCGCCGAGGAGTTCCACGCCGTCGGCCAGGCGCTGACCAAGGCACTGGAAGGCTTCGACGGCCCGTACCTGTTGTCGGACCGCCGGTTCCCGGGATCGAGGGTCGTCTACTACCGCTACGGCGGCTTCCGCAGCTTCTTCCGGCTCAGGCCGGGAGGAGTCAGAGAGCTGATGATCAACGCCCCGGACGGCACGCGCGTCCCGGACGTCCGCACTCCCTATTGGACGGTCCCGGAGTGGGCGGAGGACCCGTTCCCGCGCCCGAAAGCGAAGCCGGGGAAGAGCAAGACCGCGCTGGCGAACGGCAGGTTCGTCGTCGAGAGCGCCTTCCTGCAGAGCAACCGGGGCGGCGTCTACAAGGGCTACGACACCGAGACCGGCGCCGACATCGTGCTGCGCGAGGCGCGCCCCGGCGTCGAGGTCGGCCCCAACGGCGTGGACGCGGTCGGGCTCCTCAAGCACGAGTACGACCTGCTGACCGATCTCGCCGACACCGGCCTGTTCGTCAAACCGATCGCGTACTTCACCGAGTGGGAACACGCCTACCTCGTCGAGGAGTACCTGCCGGGCACGCCGATCGGCCGGTTCAGCATCATCGAGAACCCGATCTACGCCCTCGACCTCACGCCCGGCCGCCTCACCGACTACTACTCGCGGTTCCGCGACATGTGGGTGCAGATCGCCGACGCCATCGCGGTCTGCCACGAGCGCGGCATCGTGCTCGGCGACCTCTCGCCGACCAACATCATCGTCCAGCCCGGCGACCGCATCGGCATCATCGACCTGGAGTCGGCGTTCCACGAGGGCGTCGACACGGGCGCGGGCCTGAGCACCCCGGGCATGGTGACGAGAAGAAGCCTCGCCGTGCGCAAGGGCGACCGCCGCACCGACTACTACGCGCTCGGCGGCGTGATCCTGTCGTGCGTGCTCATGTGCCAGCAGGCCGACGTCATGGAACAGGACGTCCCGCGCCGGCTGTTCGCCGAAGCCGCCGCCGACCTCGACCTGCCGCAGGAACTCGTCGACCTGATCGGCGACCTCTACGACGAGAACGCCGAACTGCCCGACCCCGCAACGCTTCGGCAACGTCTCGTCGACCTCCCGTTCGGCACGGCCTGGACGCAGCCGCCGCCGCTGGCCGTCCGCGCCGTCCCGGAGAAGGCGGCGAGCGCGCGACTGCACAAGCGGATCGACGAAACCCTCGACGGCGTCGCCGACTACGTGCTCACCACCGCGACACCGCAGCGCGAGGACCGGCTGTTCCCGGCCGACCTGCTGGTGTTCGAGACGAACCCGCTCTCGTTGGCACACGGTGCTTACGGCACGCTCCTGGCCCTGCACACGATCCGCGGCGAGGTCCCCGACGAGCTGCTCGGCTGGACGTTGCAACGCTCCACCACGCACCCGATGATCCCGCCCGGTCTCTACTACGGCACGGCCGGCGTCGCCTGGGCGCAGTCGCAACTCGGCCTCCGGGACCTCGCGATCGCCACGATGCGAGGCAGCGCCGACCACCCGCTGCTGCTGACCGAACCCGGCGTGCTGATCGGCGCGGCCGGTCACGGCATGGCGTGCCTGAGGTTGTGGCGCGACACGGGCCTCGACGAGTTCCTCGACCGCGCGCAGAACATCGGCGCCCACCTCGCGGCCACCGCGATCCGGGACGACGACCGCGCGCACTGGCCGGGCCCCGAGGGGGACGTCCCGGTCGGTTACGGCTACGGCGCGGCCGGTGTCGCGATGTTCCTGCTCGCGCTGCACGCGGCCACCGGCGACGCCGAGGTCCTCGGGCTGGGCGAGGCCGCGCTGGAGTTCGACCTGTCCCAGGGCGAGTACACCCCCGGCGGCCTGTTCACGTTCCCGCCGGTCGTGTCCACTGAGGACAATCCGACCGAGGTGCTGCGCGCCTACTGGGACGAGGGCACCGCGGGCATCCTCACCACGACGCTGCGCTACCACCACGTGACCGGACGGTGGCGCGACCGGATCGACCAGCTGCTGCCGGACGTCCGCCGCAAGTACGTCGTGTTCCCGCAGCTCTTCCACGGCGTCGCGGGCATGGGCAACACGCTGCTCGACGCCTACGAGTTCCTCGGGGACCCGGACCTGCTCGGCGACGCCGAACGGTGTGCCGCGTCGGTGTTGTGCAGCGCCACCGAACGGCCGGAGGGCATCGTGTTCCCCGGCGAGCAGACGTTGCGCGAGAGCGCCGACCTCGCCACCGGATCGGCCGGCGTCACGCTGTTCCTCGACCGGTTCCGCCGCACCGCGCCCGGCGCCCGCACCAACCTGAACTTCGTCCTCGACGACCTGCTCGGGGACCCGCGATGACAGCGGTGGACGAAGTCGAGGTTCCGCTGCGCCGCAACCGGGAGTTCCGGTTGCTGTGGATCGGGCAGGCGCTGTCGGACTTCGGCTCGGCGATGGCGGGCCTCGCGTTGCCGCTGGTCCTGCTCGCCGCCGGGTACGGCCCGGCGGAGGCGGGCCTGATCGGCACGGTGGTGCTGGTGGTCGGCATGGTCGTCCGGGTGCCGTCGGGCTACCTGGCCGACCGGTACGACTCGCGGGCGCTGATGCTGGTCAGTGACATCGCCCGGCTCGGCGTGGTCGTCGTGGCGACCGCGTGGCTGCTGGCGGGCACGCTGCCGTTGTGGGTGGCGCTGCTCGTGGTGGTCGTGTCGGCCGTCGCGGTGGAGGCGTTCCGGCCCGCGCAGAACAAGGTCGTGCGCCGGGTCGTGCCCCCGGACCAGCTCGGCCACGCGGTCTCGCTGAACCAGGCGCGGATGTACGGGGCGAGCATCGCCGCGCCCGCCGTCGCCGGTGTGCTGATCGCGCTCGCGCCGTGGATTCCCTTCGCGGCCAACGCCGTCACGTTCGCCGTGTCCGCCTGGTGCATCTTCCTGCTCGCCCGCACCCCGGCTCCGGCCGCTCCGGCGAAGCGAGAAGCCTTCTGGCCCGAGGTCAGCGCCGGACTCAGATACGTGGTCAGAGACCGGTTCCTGCGGATCTCGTCCGTCTACTTCGCACTGTTGAACCTGATCTTCTCGGCGTTGAGCTACGCCCTGATCCTGGGCGCGGCGACGCAACCCGGTGGTGCGGCGGCGGTCGGCGTGGCGATGAGCTCGGCCGCGCTGGCGGGCCTCGCGGGGTCGTTGCTCGTGCCGTACGCGGCGAAGAGGCTCTCGTTGCGGGCCGTGCTGATGGCCGGTCCGGTGCTCGGCGCGGTACTCCTGACGGTCGCCTGGTCCGGTGGCGGCACGGTGCCGTTCGTGGCGGCCTTCTCGGCATTGTGCCTGCTCACCCCGTTGATCGGCGCGGTGCTCGCGACGATCATGGCCAAGGCCGTGCCGGAGGACGTCTACGGCCGGGTGACGGCGGCCAGCGGGTTCGCTTCCCAACTGCTGCAACCACTCGGGCCGGGAGCGGCGGGCATCGTGCTGGCCCACCTGACGTTCTCCGCCACCGCGGGACTCTTCGCCGTCTGCCTGGGCGCACTCGCCCTGATCGCCCTTCTCGTGCCCACGCCGAGCAACTAGGAGACCCATGGAACTGTCGGTGCTCGACCTCGCCGTGGTCGGTCCCGGCCGCACGCCGGAGCAGTCGCTGCGGGACGTCGTCGAGGTGGCCAGAACCGCGGAACAGCACGGCTACCACCGGTTCTGGGTCGCCGAACACCACGCGGCCCCGGCGACGGCGGGCAGCTCTCCTGCCGTTCTGCTCGCCTACATCGCTGCTGCCACAACGTCTTTGCGTGTCGGCTCGGGTGGAGTGATGCTCCCGAACCACGCTCCGCTGGTCGTTGCCGAGCAGTTCGCCGTCCTGCAGGCACTGCACAACGGCCGGGTGGACCTCGGCGTGGGCCGGTCGTCCGGCGGCAACACCGCGAGCACCGCGCTGGACCGCGCCCTGCACCGGGGCCCGCGCGCCACCGCCGACTTCCCGGCGTTGATCGACGAACTGGTGAACTGGCTGCACGACTCGTTCCCGGAGGGCCACGAGTTCACCGCGCTGCCGATGTCACCGCGGATCGGCAACCCGCCGGAGCTGTTCGTGCTGGGCGCCAGCGAGAACGGCGCGCGGATCGCCGCCGAACGCGGGCTGCCGTTCGTCTACGGCCACCACCTCGGCGCGACGAAGGCCCGTCCGGCGGCTGTCGACCGCTACCGTTCGGCGTTCGTCGGGGAGAGCCCGTACGTCATCGCCTCGGTCAACGTCGTCTGCGCGGACACCGACGACCTCGCCGAGGACGAGGCGATGGTGGTGGCGTTGAGCGAGGTGCAACGACGTGAGGGCACCGACGTCCTCGAGACCCGCCTGCGCTACCTCGCCGGGCAGGCCCTCGAAGACGCCCAGGTGATCCGCGGCGGCCCGGAGAAGGTGATGCGCGAGATCGACGCGCTCGCGGAGCGGCTGGGTGCGGACGAGATGATGCTGGTGCCGTTCGAGCACACCGGGATCGGCCGCAGCCGGACCCTGCGCTCGGTGGCACGGGCCCGGCTGGTGGTCGGTTAGGAAGGCTCAGCCGTAGCAGGCGCCGCACGAGATGTTGACCTGCGTCGACGTGATCGTGCGGCCCTTGTCGGACGCCACGAACGCCGCCACCGCGCCCACGTCGGACGACGTCGCGGCGCGCTTCATCGGCGAGGCGTCGATGATGCCCTGCCGCGCGGCGTCCATCTCCGGGATGTCCGGGAACGAGTCGATGATGCCGCCGGTCAGCAACGTCACGGTGCGGATGCCGTGCGGCGCCAGCTCGACACCCCACTGCTTGCGCAACGAGTCGACGGCGTCCATGCCGATCTGCACGTTGCCCATGCCGGGGTGGATGTTCGCGTGGTCGGAGCCGCCGAAGAACAGCAGCACACCGGACTCCTGCTTCACCATGTGCCGGGCCGCGGCCTTCGTGGTGATCAGCTGGGTGGTGAGGCCCTTGCCGATGGCCGCGACGAAGTCGGCGGTCGGGATGTCGGCGAGCGGCTGGAAGAGCGCCTCGACCGTGATCACGTTGACCGAGATGTCGACGCTGCCGGTCTTCTCGACGACGGCGTCGATGTGGTCGTTCACCGAAGACGCGTCCAGGGCGTCGACCACGGCCGTCTCGGCCTGACCGCCGGCGGCCCGGACGCGGTCGGCGACCACCTCCAGCTTCGCCGGGGTGCGGCCCGCGAGGAACACCCGCGCGCCCTCGGCGGCGAACGCGTCCGCCATCGCCCCGCCGATCGTGCCACCGCCCCCGTAGATCACCGCGGTCTTGTTCTCCAGCAACATCTTGCTGCTCCTCTCGTCGCAGCAAAGCTAGGCCGGGGCCGGGGTGGTCCACATCGGTCACGTGACTGGTGTGCCGCGCGGTGACCGGTGCGCGGGTAAGTCATCCGAGGCCGAGTTGCGCCAGTTCGATCCGGCGGGTGACCCCGAGCTTCGGGTACGCGCGGTACAGGTGGTGCCCGATCGTGCGCGGGCTCAGGAACAGCTGCGCGCCGATCTCTTTGTTGCTCAGGCCTGCCGCCGCGAGCCGAACGACCTGCACCTCCTGCGGTGTCAGGTCCTTCAGCGGGTCGTCGGCGAGCTGCTGCTCCGGCCGTTCGCCGAGTTCGGTGGCGGCCCGGTCCCGCCAGATCGCCGCGCCGCAGCGGGTGAAGCCGGTGAGCGCGGCCTCCAGGTGGACTCGGGCGTCACCCCGGCGTCTCCTGCGGCGCAACCACTCCCCGTACAGCAGGTGGGTCCTGGCCTCGTCGAACCGCCCGGTGCCGACCGCCAGCGACGCCTGGAAGTGCTCCTCGGAGTCCGCCAGCAGCGCCTCGCACCGCCGCAGCAACGCCGTCGCGGCCGGACTGTCCACTTCGGACGCCCACTGGCGCAGCGCGGCGAACGGCTCGGCCACGTCGGCGGCGCGACCGTCCCGCACCGCCGCCTCCACCAGGTCCGCGACCGCGCGGATCACGAAGTCGTGCCGCGCCGGACCGGTGCACACCTTCCGCAGCGCCTCGAACGCGGCGGCGTACCGGCCGGCGGCCAGGTCGAGCAGCCCGAGACCCCAGCAGACGAATGCGCTGCCCACGGCGTGCTTGCCCTCCAACACCGGCAGCACCTCGGCGGCCAGCGCACGGCAACGGTCCTCGTCGCCCGTCACGGCGGCGAGCCACACGGACGTCGACCGCAGCACGGCGACCTCCATCTCCATGCCGAACTCGCTGCTCAACGCCTCCGCCTCGGCCACACAGGCCGCCGCCGAGAGGAACTCCCCGCGCAGCGCCTGCGCGAACGCGGCGACCTCCTGCGCGTACGGCACCCAGGTCAACGCACCGATCGCGCGCACCTCGGCGAGCATCAGGTCCATCACCGCGACGGTCGCCTCGTCGTCGGCCAGCATGAGCCCGCTGAACCCCGCGACGACCCGGTGCATGAGGTCCACGTCCTGCTCGAGCCCGATGTCGAGCATCGTCCGCAACGGCGCGGCCGTCGGCCGTCCGGCCAGCACCTCGCCCCAGCTGATCAGGGCGTCGGCGGCGGCGCGAGCGTGCGACCCGGCCTCCAGTTCGAGGCTCCTCATCAACGAGCCACCCTCGGCGACCAGCGGCAACGCGCCCGCGTCCCGTCCGGCGCAGATCATCTCGGTCAGCATCACGACCGCGCGTTCGGGATCGCTGACGAGCACCAGCCGCGCGGCCCGGCAGGCGAACGCCGCGTCGGCCTCGGGGGAGGTGCGCTCGTACTCGATCTGGCCGCGCAGCAACGTCGCGTCCGCGAGCACGCCCGGATCGCCGGTCAGCGACGTGACCTCGACGGCGAGGCGGGCCGCGCGGTCGGGCTTGCCCGCGTCGTAGGCCGCCAGCGCGGCCTTGGCGATGCGCCGCGCCTTCAGTTCCGGATCGACGCTCAGCCGTCCGGCCCGGTCGTACGCGGCGGACACGGCCATCGCGCCACCCCGCCGTTCGGCCCGCAGCGCCGTGCGTTCCAGTTCGGCGGCCACGGCCTCGTCGGGCTCGGTGGTGGCTGCGGCGAGGTGCCAGGTGCGGCGGTCGAGGACGTCGGGGGAGGTCAGCGCCTCGGCGAACGCGCGGTGCACGGCGAGGCGCTGGTGGTGCGTGGCGCACTGGTAGGCGGCGGCCCGCACGAGCGGATGCCGGAACGCCAACTCGCCGTCAGCCACGCTGATCAGCCCGGCCCGTTCGGCGGCGGCCAGGTCGGAGGTGTCCGCGCCGACGGCACGAGCGACCCGCAGCACGGTGTCCATGCCCGCGAACCGGTCAGCGGCGGCGACCAGCAGGATCGACTGGCACGGCCCCGGCAGCCCGGCGATCTGCGCGCGGAACGAGTCCTGCACCCGGCGGGTCACCGGCAGCGGCCCGACCTGGTGCGCGGGTTCCGCCCTGCCCTCGCGTTGCGCCGCCAGCCGGGCCGCGCCGAGTTCGAGCAACGCGAGCGGGTTGCCACCCGCCTCCTCCAGCACCCGCGCCCGCATCGGCGCGGTCAGCCCGGGACTGCGTTCGTCGAGCAACGCCGCCGCTTCGTCCGGTGGCAGCGCGGCCAGCCGCAGTTCCGCGAGGCCGGGCGTCGGGAACGGCACCGCCGTCTCGCGCACCGCGAACAGCATCGCCACCGGATCGGCCTGGAATCTTCGCGCCGCGAACAGCAACGCGTCCGACGACCCGCGATCGAGCCACTGCGCGTCGTCCACCACGCACAGCACCGGTTTCTCGGCCGCGAGTTCGGCGAGCAACGTCAGCGTCGCCGCCCCGATCAGGAACGGCGTGGCCGGCGCGTCGCTCAGCCCGAACGCCCCGCGCAACGCCGCCGCCTGCGGTGCGGGCAACAGGTCGAGCCGGTCGAGGTGGGGGTAGAGCAGCAGGTGCAACGCGCCGAACGCCAGCTCGGCCTCCGACTCGATGCCGACCCCGCGCAGCACCCGCACGTCTCCGGCCGCCGCCACGGCGTCGTCGAGCAACGCCGACTTGCCGACCCCGGTGTCCCCGCGCAGCACCAAAGCCGCGCTGCGACCGGAGGAAGCCTCCAGCACCGACTGAGCGACGCGGTCCCGTTCGGACTGCCGGCCGACCAACATGGCGGAAAGACTAGCCGCGCTCCCGTTTCGCGTCGGCGCGTTCCCGCCGGGTCCGCAACGAACCCGGCCGTGCCTTCGCACTCGGGTCGCGTTTGGTCTTGACCAGACTCGCGATCGTCACGACCGCGAGCACCACGGCGATCACCACGAGACTCAGCAGCGTGGGGATCTCCGGCACGCTCTTGCTCACGTCCTCGTGCAACCACTGCAGGATCAGCTTCACCCCGATGAACGCGAGGATCAGCGACAGCCCCACCGACAGGTACACCAACCGGTCCAGCAGCCCCTGCACGAGGAAGAACAACGCCCGCAACCCCAGCAGTGCGAACGCGTTCACGCAGAACACCACGTACGGCTGCGCGGTGATGCCGAAGACCGCCGGGATGGAGTCGAGCGCGAACAGCAGGTCGATGGTGCCGATCGCCACCAGCACCAGGAACAACGGCGTCGCCACCCGCTTGCCGCCGTCCCGCGTGAACAGCTCGCCGCCCTGGTAGTCGTCGGTGAGCGGCAGCACGCGGCGCGAGGTGCGGACGACGACGTTGTTCTCGATGTCCGGCTCCTCGTCGCGGTGCCGGAACAGCTGCACGGCCGTGAAGATCAGCAGCAGCCCGAAGAGCAGGAACACGAAGGAGAACAACGAGAGCAGCGTCGCGCCGAGCGCGATGAAGATCGCCCGCATCAGCAACGCCAGCACGATGCCGAACGTGAGCACCTTGTGCCGGTGCTCGTCCGGTACCGCGAACGTGGTCATGATGATCACGAACACGAAGAGGTTGTCGACGGAGAGGCTCTTCTCGACCAGGTAGCCCACGAAGTACTCGGTGCCCGGCCCGCTGCCGTAGTGCAGCGTGAACCACAGGCCGAATCCCAGCGCGATGGCCACGTAGGCCACCGACCACACGGCGGCTTCCTTCATCCCGACGTGGTGGGGCCGCTTCGCCGCGACCACGAGGTCCACGGTCAGCAACGCGACGACGAAGCCGATGGTGAGCGCCCAGGTCAGCAGGCTGATGTTGAGCTCGGTGCTCATGTCACCTCCCGTCGCCGGGGGATACCCGGCGCGGGCGATCTCATACCGGCGTGGTGTTCGCCTTCCCCTTGTCGCCGTGCCTCGCCTCGGCCTTCTCCTCCCGGCGCCGGTCGAGCAGCCACATCACCGGCGACGCCGACAGCCCGTGCAGCACGATCGACCCGATCACGACCAGCCCGACGGCCCGCCACAACGCGTGCTGCTCACCGGCGAACTCGCCCTCCTGCAGCGCGTACGTGACGTAGAACAGCGACCCGATCCCGCGCACGCCGAAGAACGCGATGACGGACCGTTCCCGCGGCCCGGTGCGGCCCCGCAGCTGACCGATCCAGCCCGTCAACGGCCGCACGACCAGCAGGATCACCGCCGCGACCAGCACCTCGCGCCAGCCCGTGCCCGCCAGCAGCCCGGTCACCGCCGCCCCGCCGAGCAGGAACACGATCAGCACCGTCAGCATCCGCTCGATCTGCTCGACGAACCGGTGCAGCACCTGGTGGTACCCGTGGTGCCGCTCGGCCGCCCGGATCGCGCAGGCGCAGACGAACACCGCGATGAAGCCGTAGCCCTCGACGAGTTCGGTGAGCCCGTACGCGAGGAACGTCGCCGCGATCGCCACGAACCCCTCGGCGTGCTCGGCGAGCCGGAACTTCTCGGACGGCACCGAGAAGAACAGCTTGCCCAGCAACCACCCGGCGACCCACCCGATCACCACGGCGGAGGAGATCCGCCACAGCACGTCGACCGCGAGCCAGTGCCCGAACCACGCCGAGGGCGCCGCGCCGACCAGGCTGATCGCGATGGCCGCGTAGGTGAACGGAAACGCGAGCCCGTCGTTGAGACCGGCCTCGGAGGTGAGCCCGAACCGCGCCTCGTCCTCGTCGGACTCGGGGTGCTCGGCGGGTTCCGCGACCTGCACCTCGCTCGCCAGCACGGGATCGGTGGGCGCGAGTGCCGCGGCGAGCAGCACCGAACCCGCCACCCCCAGCCCGAGCGCGCCCCAGCCGAGCAGTCCCACCAGCAGCATCGTCAACGGCATCGTGATCGCGAGCAGCCGCCACGTCGTCGCCCAGCCGCGCAGGCTGACCGCGCGGTTGAGGGCGAGTCCCGCACCCATCAACGAGATGATCACGCAGATCTCCGCCAGGTGCAGCAGCACGGTGCTGTGCGCCACGGGATCGGGGTCGGGCAACGGTTCCACGACCGCGAACGTCAGCGCGCCCGCCCCGAGGAACACCATCGGCATGGACACCGGCGCCCGGTCGAGCAGGCGCGGCAGCAACGCGGCGGCGAGCGTCGCGAGGCCCGCACCGGTGTAGAGCAGGGGAGCGGGATCCACTGTCCGCCTTTCGTTCCGATCAGACGGAGGTACCCCGCACGCGTTCGCCCAAACCGTCTACTGTGGACGCCGGATGGCCGCCTTCCGGAGGCGAGCCGGTGGCGCTTAGGATGTGCGCGCCCGCCGGGGAGCGGGCGCAGCAGAGCGCGTCCAGGTTCAGCAGCGTGCTGGTGACGCACGGCGAGAGGGCACCGCTGTGAGTGCGTCCGGCCTGCGGGGTTACGACCTGCGCGCCTTGTTCGGGCAGTCCACCACCGTCTTCGCGGCCTTCACCGGCCCGTCGCACGAGATCGAGACGGCCAACGAGTCCTTCACCACGTTGTTCGGCGACGGCGGCTCGCTCGCCGATCTGCTCGACGACGTCCGCCGCACGGGCGAGTCCCGCACGGACCACGACGTCAGGGTGGTCGTGGGCACCGGTGAGGACGAGCGCGAGGCGTTCTTCGACCTGACCTGCGAGCCCCGGGCCGACCTGACCGGTGTCCGCGTGATCGGCGTGGAGACCACCCAGGTCAGGAACGCGCAACGGCTGATGGCCGACCACCGCGCACTGCTGGTGCAGATCGCCCGCCAGGCACCCCTGGCCGACGTCCTCGACGGCATGACCCGCTGCATCGAGGACCTCGCGCCGAGGGAACTGGTCGCCTCGGTCCTGCTCGCCGCCCCGGACGGCACGCTGCGGCACGGCGCCGCCCCCAGCCTCCCGGACTTCTACAACGAGGCGATCGACGGCATCGCCACCGGCGAGGGCATCGGCTCGTGCGGCACGGCGGCCCACCGGCGTGAGCCCGTCATCACCGCGGACATCGCCACCGACCCGCTCTGGACCGACTTCCGCCACCTGGCCGAGCAGGCGGACCTGAGGGCTTGCTGGTCCACCCCGATCCTGGCGGGCGACGGCACCCTGCTGGGCACGTTCGCGATGTACCACCGCACGCCGCGCACCCCGAAGGACACCGACCGCGCGTTGATCCAGATCTTCGCCGACACGGCCGCCCTGGCGATCGAGCGCCATCACGCCGAAGCCGCCGAACGCGCGGACCGGATGAGGGAGGCGGCGGTGGCCCAGTCCCGGAGCCCGCACCCGGAACGCTGTGAGCTGGGCGGACGGGACGCCTGTGCGGCCCCGGCGGAGATCAAGGTGGCCGACTCGTGGGGTGACGCGGCCTGGGGCTGCGCGGCCCACGTGGAGGAGGTGCTGATCCACGTGCGGTCGGTGTTCATCGCCAGCGAGGAGCTCGGCGGTCTGGGCGCCTACCTCGATCGCCGAAATCGTCGGCGAAACGAGGTTTGACACGCCCGAGTTCGGGCTACGGCTATCGTCGAACGCAGTACGCGACAGTTGTGAGAGGCGCGAACGCACGTGACCTTTGCCGGTGACCAGGCCCAGCGCCTGGTCGTGGACCTGCACGTCCCGCGCGACGTCGTGCTGTCCGGATTGCGTCACGAGCTCGGCGCTCTGCTACCCGACCTGGGCGAGGACCACCTCTACGACGTGCAGCTCGTCGTCACGGAACTGGTGAGCAACGTCCTCGACCACACGACCGGCAGCGGCACCCTGCGGCTGTTCCGCGCCGGTGATCCGTGCGTCGTCACCGTCGAGGTGGACGACGAGTCGTCGACGCAGCCGGTCTACGGCCACTCGCGGCTGGGGGAGAACCGCGGTCGCGGCATGGTGATGGTCGAGAGCACGACCAGCAAGTGGGGCACCAGCCTGCGTCCCGGCGGGGGCAAGACGGTGTTCGCCGTCGTGCCGTGCCCGTGAGCACCCGCTGAGCAGCTGGCTACGATCGGGTCCGTGGCTTCCATCACCCGCCGACCGTCCAAAAAGGCCGAACGTCAGGCCGAGGTAGAGGCCGCCGTGCTGGGCGCGACCGAACGGCTGCTGCGCGACGGCACCGCCTTCACCGAACTCGGTGTGCAGCGCATCGCGGACGCGGCCGGCATCGCGCGGTCGACGTTCTACCTGTACTTCCGCGACAAGACCGACGTCATGCGGCGGATCACCGAGAACCTCGGCCGGGCCGCGTTCGAGGCACCGGGGACCGTCACCGCGGACCTGGAGTCGATCACGCGGTCGCAGGTGGAGATCTTCGCCTTCTACCGGGAACGCGCGCATCTGCTCGCCGCCATCGTCGAGGTCTCCGGCTACGAGCCGGAGATCCGCGACGTGTGGAACGCGGCCGTGCAGCGGTTCGCCGACAACATGACCCGCATGCTCGAGGAGGAGCAGGAGGCCGGCCGCACGTCCGCCGACCTCGTGCCGCACACGTGCGCCGAGGTCATCGTGTGGGGCGGGATGCGGGCGATCGCCCACCAGGTCGCCACGAACGGCCTCGAGTCCGACCTGGCCGTGGCCCGCGAACTCGCCGCCAACCAGTGGTACGGCGCGTTCCGCCGACCCTGAGGATTCACCCTCCGAAACCGCTCGACACCGACGCGCTGGTCCGTTCGGGTGTAGAGTCGGACACGATGTCGGACATGGTGTCCGAAAAGTCGTGAGGAGAGCTCGATGCAGTACCGCACGCTGGGCAAAACCGGACTCTGGGTCTCGGAGGTGTCCTTGGGCGCCATGACGTTCGGTGGCGCCACCGACCACCCGATCTGGGGTGCGGTCGGCGCGCTGGACGTGGCCCAGGCCCGCCGGCTCGTCGACGAGGCGCTCGACGCGGGCGTCAACCTGATCGACACCGCGGACGTCTACGCCGACGGCGAGTCCGAGAACCACCTCGGCGAGATCCTCGAAGGCCGCCGCGACCAGGTGTTGATCGCGACCAAGGCGATGGCGCGGTTCGGCCCCGGTCCCAACGACCTCGGCGCGACCCGCGTGCACCTGCTGCGCAGCATCGAGAGGAGCCTGCGGCGGCTCCGCACCGACCACATCGACCTGTTCCAGCTGCACAACACCGACTCGGTCACGCCGATGGAGGAGACGCTGAGCGCGCTCGACGACGCCGTGCGCCAGGGCAAGGTCCGGCACATCGGCGTCGCGAACTTCCCGGCCTGGCAGATCACGAAGGCGCTCGGCATCTCCGCGCTCAAGCAGCTCAACGGGTTCGTCGCGCTCCAGGCGCACTACTCGCTGCTGGTGCGCGACCTGGAGGCCGAGATCCTGCCGATGGTCGAGAGCGAGAACATCGGCCTGACCGTCTGGGGCCCGCTCGCCGCCGGGTACCTGACCGGCAAGTTCGACGCCGAGGGCAACAGCACGGACCCGTGGTCGCGCCGGGCGAAGGCCCCTCAGGCGATTCCGCCGGTCGACCCGTCCACCGCCGCGCCGATCGTCCACGTCGTCCGCGAAGTGGCCGAGCGCAACGGCACGAGCATGCCGCAGGTCGCGCTGGCGTGGCTGCTCGCCCGGCCCGCGGTCACCAGCGTCACGATCGGCGCCCGCACCGTCGAGCAGCTACGGGACAACCTCGCGGCCGTCGAGAACCCGTTGGCGGAGAAGGACCTCGCCGAACTGGACGCGATCAGCGCCCCGGCGCCGGTGTACCCGAAGTGGATCAACGACTACTCCGCCTCCGTGCGCGGTCCCGTGCCGCTCGGCTGAGCCTCGGGAGTTCAGGCGGCGAACGCCGCCGCCAACGGGGCCGAACGAACCGTCCTCAACGCCCACCACCTGCGCTGACCGCAGGGTCGTCCCGCCACGTCGCGAGCCGCGCGGCGGGACGTTTCAGGCACTGGTCCAACCGGGCGACACGCCCACTACATGTAGGTGCGTGTCTCATGATCGCGCCCATGTATTGTGTCCCGCAGCTGGTTCGGCCGATCATCCAGATCGGTCGTCGCAAGAGGGAACCCGGTGTGAATCCGGGACTGCCCCGCAGCGGTGAACGGGAACGAAAGCCGTCAGAAAGCACTGGACGAGGGTGTCTGGGAAGCGACGGCCGGTAGGCGCCTCGGTGATCGATCACCGGGCACGCCCGTGAGTCCGAAGACCTGCCAGCATCCCGCACGCGCCTGCGTGCGGGCGTCCGAGGCCCCGAGGGAGGGCGGGAGGACGTGGCGGTCGCGCGCGCCCGTTCACTCCTCGCTGCTCTCGTGGCCACCGAGCTCGCGAGGAGAGAGCTGTGACGGCGGTCGACACAGTCACCACCACGATGCGCGTCAAAAAACGCAACGGTTCACTCGAACCGGTCGACTTGAACAAGATCGTTCGCGCGGTCGAGCGTTGCACGGTCGGTCTGCACGACGTCGACCCGTTGAGGGTCGCGACCAAGACGATCAGCGGTCTCTACGACGGCGCCACCACGGAGGAGCTGGACAAGCTCTCGATCCAGACGGCGGCCGCCCTGGTCGCCGAGGAACCCGAGTACTCCAAGCTCGCCGCGGGCCTGCTGGCCGCGTTCATCGAGAAGGAGGTGCGCCGTCAGGGCGTGCAGTCCTTCAGCCAGAGCATCGCCCTCGGCCACGCCGAGGGCCTGATCGGCGACGCGACCGCGAAGTTCGTGGCCGCCAACGCCCGCAAGCTCGACGACGCCATCGACCTCGACGGCGACCGGCGGTTCGAGTACTTCGGCCTGCGCACCGTCTACGACCGGTACCTGCTGCGCCACCCGTCCCAGCGATCGGTGATCGAGCAGCCGCAGTACTGGTTGCTGCGCGTGGCGTGCGGGCTCTCGCACACCGCGGCCGAGGCGATCGACTTCTACCGGCTGATGTCGTCGCTCGCGTACCTGCCGAGCTCGCCGACGCTGTTCAACTCGGGCACCCAGCACACCCAGATGTCCTCGTGCTACCTGCTCGACTCGCCGAAGGATCAGCTGGAGTCGATCTACGAGCGCTACGCCCAGATCGCGCGGCTGTCGAAGTTCGCCGGCGGCATCGGCGTGCAGTGGTCGCGGGTGCGTTCGAGGGGTGCGCTGATCCGCGGCACGAACGGCCACTCGAACGGCATCGTGCCGTGGCTGCGCACCTTGGACGCGTCGGTCTCGGCCGTGAACCAGGGCGGCCGCCGCAAGGGCGCCGCGTGCGTGTACCTGGAGACGTGGCACCCGGACATCGAGGAGTTCCTGGAGCTCCGCGACAACACCGGTGAGGACGCGCGCCGCACGCACAACCTCAACCTGGCCAACTGGATCCCCGACGAGTTCATGCGCCGCGTCGAGGCGGACGCCGACTGGTCGTTGTTCGACCCGGACGAGATGCCGGAACTGGTCGACCTGTGGGGCGACGAGTTCGACCGCGCCTACCGCGCCGCCGAGGAAGCCGGCCGCGCGGTGCGGACCGTGAAGGCTCGTGACCTTTATGGACGGATGATCCGCACGCTCGCCCAGACCGGCAACGGCTGGATGACGTTCAAGGACACGTCGAACCGCACGTGCAACCAGACCGCGTCGCCGGAGAACGTGGTGCACCTGTCGAACCTGTGCACCGAGATCCTGGAGGTGACGAGCGACGAGGAGACCGCGGTCTGCAACCTCGGCTCAGTCAACCTCGGCGCTCACATCGACGACACTGCCGGTGACATCGACTGGGAGCGCCTGCGTTCCACCGTCCGCACGGCCGTGGTGTTCCTCGACCGCGTGATCGACATCAACTACTACCCGACCGAGCAGGCGGCGCAGTCCAACCCGCGCTGGCGCCCGGTGGGTCTCGGTGTCATGGGCCTGCAGGACGTGTTCTTCAAGCTGCGCCTGGCTTTCGACTCGCCCGCCGCGCGCGAGCTGTCGACGCGCATCGCCGAGGAGATCTACCTGACGGCTCTGGAGTCGTCGGCGGAGCTGGCCTCCTCGGCCGGTGCGCACCCGGCGTTCGCGGAAACTCGTGCCGCCAAGGGAGATCTGCAGCCCGACCTGTGGGGCGTCACGCCCACGCAGACCGCGCGCTGGGCGTCCGTGCGCGAGCGGATCTCCGAGCACGGCCTGCGCAACTCGCTGCTGATCGCCGTGGCTCCCACGGCCACGATCGCCTCGATCGCGGGCTGCTTCGAGTGCATCGAGCCGCAGGTGTCCAACACCTTCAAGCGCGAGACGCTCTCCGGTGAGTTCCTGCAGATCAACTCCTACCTGGTGCGCGAGCTCAAGTCCCGCGGCCTGTGGACGGACGCGATCCGCAACCGCCTCAAGCAGGACGAGGGGTCGGTGCAGGGTCTCGGCGAACTGCCCGCCGAGGTTCGCGAGCTGTTCCGCACCGCCTGGGAACTGCCGCAGAAGGCGTTGATCGAACTGGCCGCCGCGCGCGGCCCGTACATCGACCAGAGCCAGTCGCTGAACCTGTTCGTCGCCTCGCCGACGATCGGCAAGCTCTCCTCGATGTACCTCTACGCCTGGAAAGCCGGGCTGAAGACCACGTACTACCTGCGCTCCCGCCCCGCGACGCGCATCCAGCAGGCCACCGTCTCCGTCCCCGCCAGCGCGCCGGCCACCCCCGCCGCTGTCGCCGACGCCGAGGCGCTCGCCTGTTCCCTCGAAAACCCCGAAGCATGTGAGGCCTGCCAGTGACCGCCCTGTCCAACACCGCCCGCAAGAACGCCCTGCTCGACCCCGGCATGGACCTCACGCTGCGGCCGATGCGCTACCCGCTGTTCTACGAGCGCTTCCGCGACGCCATCAAGAACACCTGGACCGTCGAGGAGGTCGACCTCCACTCGGACCTCGCCGACCTGAACAAGCTGTCGGACGCCGAGCGGCACCTCGTCAACCGCCTGGTCGCGTTCTTCGCGACTGGTGACACCATCGTCGCGAACAACCTCGTGCTGAACCTGTACGAGCACGTCAACGCGCCGGAGGCCCGCCTCTACCTGTCGCGGCAGCTGTTCGAGGAGGCCGTGCACGTCCAGTTCTACCTGACGCTGCTCGACACCTACCTGCCCGACGAGAACGACCGCGCCGACGCGTTCGCCGCCGTCGAGACGATCCCGTCGATCCGCGCCAAGGCCGAGTTCTGCTACAAGTGGATCGACTCGATCTCGTCGCTGACCGAGCTGCGCACCCGCGAGGACCGCCGCTCGTTCCTGCTCAACCTGATCTGCTTCGCGGCGTGCATCGAGGGCCTGTTCTTCTACGGCGCCTTCGCTTACGTCTACTTCCTGCGCTCGCGCGGGCTCCTGAACGGCCTCGCCTCGGGCACCAACTGGGTGTTCCGCGACGAGTCGATGCACATGGCGTTCGCGTTCGACGTCGTGGACACCGTCCGCCGCGAAGAGCCCGACCTGTTCGACGAGTCGCTGTACGAAGAGGTGCGGCAGATGCTGCGCGAGGCCGTCGACGCCGAGGTGCAGTTCGCCGACGACCTGCTCGGCGGCGGCGTGGCCGGCATGTCGGTGGCGGACATGCGCTCCTACCTGGAGCACGTCGCCGACCGGCGCCTCCAGGTGCTCGGCATCGAGCCGATCTACGGTTCCAAGAACCCGTTCGCGTTCATGGAACTGCAGGACGTGCAGGAGCTCTCGAACTTCTTCGAGCGCCGCGTGTCCGCCTACCAGGTGGGCGTGACCGGCACGGTGGCGTTCGACGAGGACTTCTAGGAGTTCGCCCGGTGCCCCCGGCCCAGCTGGGGGCACCGGCGAATTGGGGGTCAGCACGGATTGGACACGGCCGCCGCCCGAGCAACCATGGGCCTGGAACGGAGGCTTTCCATGGCTTTGGCAGACCGTGAACAACGTGAACTCGAAGAGATCGAGCAGCGCCTGCTCGACGAGGACCCCGCACTCGCGGCCAAGCTGACCAGACCCTCGGTGCTCACGTTCCTGTTCGGCAGCGCCGTGCGGGCACTCGGCGTGCTCGCCGCGTTCTTCGCCGGCCTGCTCGTCGTGGTCGCGGGCGTGACGTGGTCTTCGGCGGCGGTGATCGCGCTCGGCGCCCTCGTGTGCGTCGGGGTGTTCGCGAAGCTCTTCGTGGGTGCCCGGCAGTCCTAGGAGATCAACAGCGCAGTAGCGGTCACTTCGGGGTTGCGACGATCAGATCCGCGATCGACGACGGTGGTGCGGCCACGCCGGGACCGCCCGCGTCCACCCAGTCCGCCACGCCGTGCAGCGACTCGTCGTCCAGGATCGAGCCCACCCACACGGGCTTGGCACCGGCAGCGCGGGCGGCGGGGCTCGGCTGCACGACGACCACGTTCGAGACCTCGCACGCGTCCAGGCAGTCGGCGACCTTGACGGTGGTCAAGCGGGCGCGCAGCAGGTCGAGCTGGCGGTCGTGGTCCACGTCGGGGTGCTTGCGCTCGGTGCCGCAGCAGCAGCCGCGGCACACGGTGATCCGTGCGGTCATGATCTCTGTCTACTCACTCGTGCACGGGATAGGGCGTGAACGTGCTGTGGTTCTCATCGATCGACAGCGTTCGGCCCACCTGGGGGAACGCTCGTTGCGCGCAGCCGACGCGCGGGCAGGTCTTGCAGCCCGGGCCGATCGGGACGGCGGCCTCGTGGTCGTCGAGGTCCAGGCCTGCCGAGTAGACGAGGCGAGAGGCGTGGCGCAGTTCGCAGCCCAGGCCCACGGCGTAGGTCTTGGACGGGGTGCCGTAGCGGTGCGGGCGGCGGGTGACGGTGCGGGCGATCCAGAAGTAGCCGCGGCCGTCGGGCATGACGGCGATCTGGCGCAGGACGCGGCCCGGTGCGCTGAAGGCCTCGTAGATGTTCCACAGTGGACACGTGCCGCCGGTGCGGGAGAAGTGGAAACCGGTGGCGGACTGGCGTTTTGACATGTTGCCGGCGCGGTCGATGCGGATGAGGGAGAACGGGACGCCGCGGGCGCGTGGGCGTTGCAGGGTCGAGAGGCGGTGGCAGATGGTCTCGAAGCCCAGGCCGTAGTGGTCGGTGAGGCGTTCGACGTCGTAGCGGAAGCGTTCGGCGGTGGCCAGGAAGTCCTGGTACGGCAGGATGAACGCGGCCGCGAAGTAGTTGGCCAGGCCGATTCTGGTGAGGGTGCGGGACTGCGGGTTGCGGACCTCGGCGGCCAGTGAGGTGAGCAGGTCGCCGTGTTCGGCGTAGGCGAGTTGGACGGCCATCCGGAACGCCTGCTGGCCCGGTCGCAGACCTGCGGACAGGTGCAGCACGCTCGTCGTCGGGTCGTAGCGGTGGCGTTCGTCCGGCGTGTCCAGGTGGGCGACGCGGATTCCGTGCAGCGCCAGGCGTTCGGTGAGTACCGTGCGCACCTCGCCGCGCCTGAGACGGCACTCCAGGGCGAGGCGTTCGGCCGGCTCGTCGAGGACGCCGATGTAGTTCTGGCGTTCGTAGAAGAAGTCGCGGGCGTCCTCGTGCGGCATCGTGACGGCCTGCGGGGAGTCGCGGTCGCCGGTGAGCAGCGCGAGTTGCTCGGAGGCTTCGCGGTAGCGGCGGTGCAGGGCGATGACGGCCCGGGCGGCGGCGGGGGAGGAGTCCGCGAGCTCGGTCGGGACGGCGACGCCGAGGTCGGAGAAGACCTCGCGGAGTTCGGCCACCAGGCGGGTGACGTCGTCGTGGGCGAAGAAGGTCGCGTCGACGCCGAACGCCTCGGTGATCTTGAGCAGCACCGGCACCGTGAGCGGGCGGGCGTTGTGCAGCAGCTGGTTGAGGTAGCTGGGGGAGATCTCCAGCAGCCGGGCGACCTCGATCTGGCTCATCGCGCGGTCGGCGATGAGCTGCCGCAGCCGAGGCCCTGCGAAGGTCTTGTCCACGGCTGCGAACTATAGCGAACGAATGTCTTCGCAACGTTCGCAAAATGCTGGTCGAAAGTTGGCAGATCTTGGCTGATTGCGGCTCTCGACCAGGGATCCAGTGCCGCCATACGTTCGTTCGCAACGGATCGACGAGCGGTTGGCAAGGAGAAGTGCGATGACCGAGGCGAACGAGCTGGCGCAGCAATGGTCCACCGACCCGCGGTGGAAGGGCATCGAACGCAGCTACAGCGCGGAGGACGTGCTCCGGCTGCGCGGCACGGTCGTCGAGGAGCACACGCTCGCCCGGCGCGGCGCCGAGAAGCTCTGGGACCTGATCAACACCGAGGACTACGTCCACGCCCTCGGCGCGCTGACCGGCAACCAGGCCGTGCAGCAGGTCAAGGCGGGTCTCAAGGCGATCTACCTGTCCGGCTGGCAGGTCGCGGCCGACGCGAACCTCTCCGGCCAGACCTACCCCGACCAGTCGCTCTACCCGGCGAACTCGGTGCCGCAGGTCGTGCGTCGCATCAACAACGCCCTGCTGCGCGCCGACCAGATCAGCCACTCCGAGGGTGACCACAGCGTCGACTGGCTCGCCCCGATCGTCGCGGACGCCGAGGCGGGCTTCGGCGGCACGCTCAACGCGTTCGAGCTGATGAAGGGCATGATCGCGGCCGGCGCCGCGGGCGTGCACTGGGAGGACCAGCTCGCGTCCGAGAAGAAGTGCGGCCACCTCGGCGGCAAGGTGCTGATCCCGACCGAGCAGCACGTGCGGACGTTGAACGCCGCCCGCCTGGCCGCCGACATCGCGAACGTGCCGTCCGTGATCGTCGCCCGCACCGACGCGCAGGCCGCCACGCTGATCACCAGCGACGTCGACGAGCGCGACCGGCCGTTCATCACCGGCGAGCGCACGGCGGAGGGCTTCTACCAGGTGCGCAACGGCATCGAGCCGTGCATCACCCGCGGTCTGGCCTACGCGCCGCACGCCGAGCTGCTGTGGATGGAGACCTCGAAGCCGGACCTGGAGGTCGCCCGCGAGTTCGCCGAGGCGATCAAGGCCCAGTACCCGGACCAGCTGCTCGCCTACAACTGCTCGCCGTCGTTCAACTGGCGCAAGCACCTCGACGACGCCACCATCGCGAAGTTCCAGCGCGAGCTCGGGCACATGGGCTACAAGTTCCAGTTCATCACGCTCGCCGGGTTCCACGCGCTCAACCACTCGATGTTCACGCTCGCCCAGGGCTACGCCGAGACCGGCATGACCGCGTACGTGGACCTGCAGGAGCGCGAGTTCGCGTCCGAAGTGGACGGCTACACCGCGACCCGGCACCAGCGCGAGGTCGGCACCGGCTACTTCGACCTCGTCAGCACCGCGATCAACCCGGCCAGCGGCACCACGGCGCTGAAGGGCTCGACCGAGGAGGAGCAGTTCTGATGCTGAGCCACCGCATCGAGGTCGTCGGCGCGCACGATCCCGAGATCCTCACGCCCGAGGCCCTGGACCTGATCGCCCGCCTCGACCAGGCGTTCGCCGGCCGCCGCTCCGACCTGCTGGCCGAACGCCGCCGTCGCCGCGACGAGCCCGTCCCGCTGGGATTCCTCGACAGCACCAGGCACATCCGCAACGGCGACTGGACCGTCGTGGGGTACGCACCGGGCCTCGAAGACCGGCGCGTCGAGATCACCGGCCCGCCCACGCGCAAGATGACCGTGAACGCCCTCAACTCCGGCGCCAAGGTGTGGCTCGCGGACTTCGAGGACGCCACCTCGCCGACGTGGGAGAACATCGTCGGCGGGCAGCGCAACCTGCTCGACGCCGTCACGGGCCGCCTCGACTTCACCGAGAACGGCAAGCGCTACGCCGTCGGCGACGACCCGGCGACGATCGTGGCCCGCCCGCGCGGCTGGCACCTGGTGGAGAAGCACGTGGTGGCCGACGGCCGCCCGGTCGCCGCCGCGTTCGTGGACTTCGCGTTGTTCCTGGTGCACGCGGGCCGCTCCCGGCCGTACTTCTACCTGCCGAAGCTCGAGAGCCACCTCGAAGCCCGCCTGTGGAACGACGTCTTCCTGCTGGCACAGGAGATCCTCGGCATCCCGCGCGGCACCATCAGGGCCACCGTGCTGATCGAGACGATCACCGCGGCGTTCGAGATGGACGAGATCCTGTTCGAACTGCGCGAGCACTGCGCGGGCCTGAACGCGGGCCGCTGGGACTACCTGTTCAGCATCATCAAGACGTTCCGCGACCAGCCGTTCCCGGACCGCGCCCGGCTCACCATGACGGTGCCGTTCATGCGTGCCTACACCGAACTCCTGGTGCGCACCTGTCACCGCCGGGGCGCGCACGCGATCGGGGGCATGGCGGCGGCGATCCCGACGAAGGACCCGGTCTCGAACGCGGCCGCGGTCGAGAAGGTCAAGCAGGACAAGGAACGCGAGGCCGCCGACGGCTTCGACGGCTCGTGGGTCGCCCACCCGGCGCTGGTGCCGGTGTGCCGCGACGCGTTCGACGAGGTCCTGGGCGGCTGGCCGAACCAGCTGGGCCGGCTCCGCGAGGACGTGGCGGTCACCGCGGCGGACCTGCTGGACTTCTCGTCGGCCGGTGACGAGGTCACGGAACCGGGGCTGCGCAACAACATCGCGGTGGCCGTGCGCTACCTCGACGCGTGGCTGGGCGGTACCGGTGCCGTTGCGCTCTTCGGGTTGATGGAGGACGCGGCCACCGCCGAGATCTCCCGCTGCCAGGTGTGGCAGTGGCTGCGGCAGGGCCTGTTCACCCGCGAACTGGTCGAGAAGATCTTGGACGAGGAGCTGATCGGACTCACACACGGGGAGGCCGTGCGCGCGTTGTTCACCGACGCGGCGTTGGGGGAGGACCTGCCGGCGTTCATCACGCCGCGCGCCTACGCCCAGCACCTATCGCGTCAGGAGGCTTCCCTGCGGGTCTGAAGCGGCGAGGCCGCGTGGGAAGGGGATGCGAGTGCCGTCGACCGAGAACCCGGTCGGCGGCGCTTTGCAGTTGACTCTATTGCTTCAGTGTTGACCGAAGTCAGTCTTCCCGCCGGGTGAGTCGTGCGGTGCGCTGCGGTTGCCGACCTGCTCGGGAAGTGCGACATCTCGCCGTTCTTCTGGGCGAACGGCCGGGTGCCGGAGTCCGCTGAGTACGAGGCGTTGCGGGACAACGGTTTCCGCGACTACCGGCTGTTCGTCTACGGGCTGGTGGACAACCCCGTCTCGTTGAGCCTCGACGAGCTGCGGGCGTTGCCGAGCACCTCGCAGATCACCCAGCACTTCCGCATCCAGGGGTGGTCGGGCGTGGCGCGGTGGGGTGGCGTGCCGATGTCGGCTGTGCTGGACCTGGTGCGGCCGCGCCCGGAGGCGAAGTGGGTGGTGTTCTACTCGTTCGCGCAGGGGTCGGATGAGGGCATCTACTACGACGTGCACGCCATCGAGCAGATGCGGTACCACCTGTCGATGCTGGCGCTGGACATGAACGGTGAGCCGTTGCCGTTCCGGCACGGGGCGCCGGTGCGGTTGCGCAACGAGGTGCAGCTCGGGTACCCCTCCTGCGCACGCGTCGGCTCAACGGCCGCTCGGAGCCGATCTTTGGGGTAGCGTGCCGATCAATGCTTCGATCGCGTTGGGGGAGCGGCATGACGGACAGCAGTGCGGAGACCAGCGGTGTGGACCTGAGCCGTCCGAGCGCGGCGCGGGTGTACGACTACTACCTGGGCGGCGCGCACAACTTCGCCGTGGACCGCGAGATGGGTGAACGCGCCATCGGCCTGTGGCCTGACCTGCCCCAGATCATGCAGGCCAACCGCGCGTTCCTGCGCCGGGCCGTGCGCTTCTGCATCGACAACGGCATCCGCCAGTTCCTCGACCTGGGCTCGGGCATCCCGACCGTCGGCAACGTGCACGAGGTGGCCCAAGCATTGGACCCCGACGCCCGCGTCGTCTACGTGGACAACGACCCGGTGGCCGCCGCGTACAGCGAGAACATCCTGCGCGGCAACGACCTGGCGAGCGTCGTCCAGGCCGACCTCCGCCGGCCCGACGAGGTGCTGGCGAGCCCCGGTGTGCAGGCTTTGCTGAACTTCGACGAGCCCGTCGCGGTGATGATGGTGGCCGTCCTTCACTTCGTCCCCGACGAGGACGACCCGCCCGCGATCATCGCGAAGTACCGCGAGGTCATGGCCCCCGGCAGCTATCTGGTCCTGTCGCACGCGAGCCAGGACGGCCAGCCGGGCCAGGCCGACTCGCACCAGGACCTCTATCGCCGCACCGCGACCCGATGACCATGCGCACCAAGGAGCAGGTCACGGCCCTGTTCGACGGCTTCGACATCGTCGAGCCGGGTGTCGTGTACTTCCCGGAGTGGCGCCCGGTCGCCCCTGAGGACGTCGACGACAACCCGGAACGCTTCACCGGGCGTGCCGCGGTCGGCCGCAAGGCCTGAGCCTTTGTCCGGCGAAGTCGTCATCCTCACCGGGCCGCCCGGCGCCGGTAAGACGACGGTCGCGGCCCTGATCGCCAGTGATGCGAGTCGTCCGACGGTGCACCTGGTGACCGACGAGTTCTATCGCGCGATCCGCACCGGGTTCGTGTTGCCCTTTCTGCCGGAGGCGCAGCGGCAGAACGAGGTCGTGATCGACGTGATCGCGGGTGCCGTCGCCACTTATGCGCGCGGTGGTTATGACGTGATGGTGGACGGCATCATCGGGCCGTGGTTCCTCGCGCCGTTCCGTTCGCTGGATGTACCGGTGTCGTACGTCGTGTTGCGGCCTTCGTTGGAGACGACGCTGGCTCGGGGGATGGCTCGCGGGGCTGGTGAGTTGACGGACGCTTCGGCGATCACGGGCATGCACGAGGCGTTCGCCGACCTGGGGCCGTTGGAACGTCATGTGCTCGACAGCGGTTCGCTCTCCACGGCAGAGACCGCTGTGGCTGTTCGGCGAGCTGTCTCGGCAGGTGCCCACCGGCTCTGAAGCCGTTCCGGTGACCGGTGGTTTCAAGATCTGCCAAGCTGGGCCGCATGGGGAACCGGGTGCGCTTCGCCGCGATCACCACCGTCGTTCTCGCCCTGGTCGCGTGGGGAGCGTGGATCGGCTGGCGCCGCTACACCCTCGCGTACCTGCCGGCGGACAGCGTCTTCGGCGACACCGGCTACGTCTACGACTCGGTGACCGGGAGGACGCAGCGGATCGTGGCGCCGGGCCCGGTCGTGATCTTCACCTTCCCCGTGCTGATGCTCGTGCTCGCCGCGTTCACGATCTCCATCGTCCGCGGGCACCTGCGCGACATCAGGATCGGCTGGCACGCGCTGCGGGACCGGCCGCTCGGCCTGGGGCTCGGGACACTCCTCTTCGCCTTGCTGGTGCCGTGCTGCGTGCTGGTGCCGTACTGGATCCACACCGCCGGAACGGAAATCTCGCTCCAGCGATACCTGGAGATCGGGTTCTTCACCGACGTGCCGGTGACGGTGACGATCGGCGGGTCGATGCTCGTGGCCGCGGTGTTCCTGGTGGTGTCGGCGCCGTGGCTGCTGGACCTGGTGCCCCGGCTCGTCCGGTTGATGGTCGTGCAACGGATGATCCGCTCGGGCAAGCCCGGCGAGGTCGCGGACGAGGTGGCGCGGCTGGAACGTGAGTTCGTCCGCTACCCCTACCGCAGCCAGCTGGCCATGACCGTGCTGGCCAGGGCTCAGCTCGCGAAGCTGGACGACGGCGAGCCGCTCGACGACGCGATGCTGCGCACGATGGCGTCGTTGCCAGGACTGGAAGAACGGTCCTGGACCCACGTCCTCTCCCCGCTGCTCGACGACGTCGACGCCCGCTACCAGTTCGCGGACACGCTCATCACCACCCACGTCCGCACCGACTCCGGCGCCCACCTCGACGTCGCGATCCGGCTGCTCGAAGGACTGCACAAGAGGCCGCACTTCACCGTGCGCAAGGCGAACCGGGCCAAGATCGCGTTGACGCTCGCGCACGCCCTGGTGCTGCGGGACACGCCTGAAGACACCGCCCGCGCGCACGAACTCGTCGGCAAAGCCGCGCGAACAACGCCTGACGAGGCACGCCTCATGCGCGCGATCCTGTTGATGTCGACCGACCTCGACGAGGCGATCACGGTGCTGCGCGGGCTCGGCGAGGCGGAGGAGATGAGGCTCGCCGGTGCACTGGTGGTCCGCTTCGAACGCGACCAGGACCCGGCAGACCTGCACGAGGTCGTCGCGCTCACCGGACGCAGGCTCGCTGAGCCGGGCGAGGACCGCTCGGACGTGCTCGACCACCGCCTCACCGCGCTGGGCCACCTCGACGACTTCGAGTCGCCGGACCTGCTCGACGCGTTCGAAAGAGTGGACGCGTTGCCGGATCCGCCGTGGCAGCTCGCGCACCTCGCGGCGGCGATCAAAGGCATTCGCGCGTTGGAGAGCGGCGACTCCGACGCGGCGCTCGCGCACTTCGAACAGGTGCTGCGGATCGTCATCAGGGCCGCGTCGCTCGGCCTGAGCAGGGCGGACCGGCAGGCCGTGCTGAACCAGTCACGGCTGGCACCCGCCACCGTCGCCACGCTCGCCCTGGCCGCAGGACGGGTCGAACGGGCCGTGGAACTGCTGGAACTCAGCCGGACGGTCATCTGGGCGCAGGTGCGGGAACTGCGGACCACGACCGGCGACGAGCGCATCGCCGAGATCAGCGCCGCCCTGCAACAGCCCGGCTACGACACCACCACCGAAGATGACCTGCTGGCCGTGCATCGCCAAGCCGTGACCAGGGCCGAGCTGGCTCGCGAGTGGGACGAGCTGGCGCAGCGGCGGACGTTCGGGCACGAGATCCGGTTCGCCGACCTGCGCGAGGCGGCGGCGGACGGCCCGGTAGTGCTGGTCAACGCCGGCGCCGAACGGTGCGACGCGATCATCGTGCTCGCCGGAGGTGCTCCGGTGCACGTGCCGCTGCCGGACCTGACCGAAGGGGACGCACGGGCGTGGGCGGAAGGCCTGCTCGATGCCCAGACGAGGCGGATGAACGCCCGGTTCATCGCACCCCGGCTGTGGGACGCCGTCGCCGCGCCCGTGCTGGCCGCCGTCGAACCGCACCTCGGGCAGGACCGGCGGATCTGGTGGTGCCCGACCGGCGCGTTGACGCCGGTGCCGTTGCACGTGGCGGGCCGCGACGGTGATTCCGTGCTGGACCGCGTCGTCTCGTCGTACACGCCGAGCCTGTGGTCGTTGCTGGACGCGCGGCGCGGTCACCGGCCGGTCGCCGAGCCGACCGTGCTGATCGCCTCTGTGCGGGCCACACCGCCGGGCACGACGTGGGCACCGCTGCCGCACGCCGACGAGGAAGCCGAGCTGATCGCCGCACGGGTGCCCGGTGCCGCACGGCTCGCGGAGAGCGCTGCCACCGTCGCCGCCACCAAAGCCGCGTTGCCTGGCAGCACGTGGGCGCATTTCGCCTGCCACGGCGACATGAACGGCCTCGTGCTGCACGACGGGAGCCTCGGGCTGGACGAACTCGCCGGGATCGAGACGGGCGCGAACGAGCTGGCGTTCCTGTCCGCGTGCGTCACCGCCGTGCCGGACTCGGACAACCTCGACGAGGCGTTGCACCCGGCCGCCGCGTTGCACCTGCACGGTTTCTCGCACGTCGTCGGCACGTTGTGGCACATGCGCAGCGAGGACGGCCCGGTCGTCGCCGACGAGTTCTACGCGCACCTGCTCGACGGCCGTTCGCCCGCGCTCGCCCTGCACGCCGCCCAGCGCGCGCTGCGGTCCCGCGCGCCGGACGACCCCGCGCGCTGGGCCCCGTTCGTGCACATCGGACCTTGATACGGTGATCCACCGAGGGGAGTGGGGAGATGCCGTCGTTCTTCCGCCGTGCCAAGAAGGAACCCGAACCGCCGCCGCGCCCGGACGAGGCCGCGCAGGCCGTCGGGTGGTTCTGCGACCAGCTGCCGGCGTTGCGCGCGAAGGCCGACAAGCACGGCTGGCGGCGGGAACTCGAGACGGAGATCCAGGCGGTCCGCGACGGCCGTCCCGCCCGCGAGGCCCTGCACAACCTGATGCTCGACGACGCCGGCGCGATCCGCGGTGACGGAGCGGCCGGGCTGCAGGCGTTGTGGGACGCGGCGCCGATCGGCCAGCGGTTCACGTGCCCGCGCTTCGCCTGCCCTGATCGAGGGCGTGGCCAGGACGCGTCCGAGCCCTGGTGCCACCTCGACGACCGGCCGATGACGCCGTCCACCCACCGGCTGGACTCCTGAATGGACAAGCTGCTGTCCGGCCTGGGCACCAAACTCGCCGAGCGCTGGATCAACCTGCTCGCCTTGCCGGGCGTGCTGTTCACGCTCGTGCTGGCGTTCGCGTGGTGGGTGCACCCGGTGGGCGCGCTCGACGTCACCGCGATCGTTCGCCGCCTCGGCGAACTCGCGGTGCCCAAGCAGAACGGCCAGCTCGCGCTGCTCGCGGCGGCCGGTGCCGTGGTCGCGACGGCGTGCGCTGGACTCGCCGCCGAACTCAGCCGCTTCGTCGCCCGGACCTGGACCGGCAACGGCCGCGTGTCGACGTGGCTGATGAGTCCCTTGCTGCGCCGCAGGATCCGCCGCGCCCAGGCCGCCGCGCCCGACGGCTACCAGGTGCCCGAGCGGTACCTGCCCGCCCGCGCCACCCGCATCGGCGACGCGATCCGCCTGGTCGAGCAGCGGATCGCCGCCCAGTACGGGGTGGCGCTGATCCGCGTCTGGCCGCGCTTGTGGCAGCTGTCCTCTTCGGACGAACGCGCGATGACCCAGCTGGCGTGGGATCGTTACACGGCAGCGTCTTTACGTGCCACGTGGGCCGCCGGCTACCTGCTGATCGGCATCCTGTGGTGGCCTTCGGTCGTGGTGGCCGTGGTGTTGTACGTCAGCGCGGTGGCGTCGGCTCGGCGTGCGGCGGAAGATCTGCGCACGGCGATCGAGGCGCTGGTCGACGTCAAGCTCGTGGTGCTGGCTGCCGCCATCGGGGTTCCGCTGGCACACGGCAGGTTCACCGCCAAGGACGGCGGCGCGCTGGAAGCGGTGCTCGACAAGGGCACCTATCTGATGAAGTGATTCTGGGGGAACGATGTCCGACGCTGCGGCGCACTACGCCGCACTGCTCAACGCCGAGGTCCTGCCCTCGGAGGCCTTCTGCCTCACCGCGGTGCGCGGCGTGACGATCGAGGAAGCGCTCGCCCGGTTCGACGCGTCCCTGCTGACGCGTCCGGCCACGCTCGCCGAGGCCGGAAAGGCCTCCGTGAACGCCTATCCCGACGACCTGCCGGTGGTCACCGCCAGCACGGTGGGCGGCTGGGTGTTCCTGGCCGCCGACAACGGCTGGCACGGCGCGATGCCCGAGGTGCTCACCCGCCTGTCCGCCGGCACGGTCGCGACGACCGCCTACTGGAACGTGAACCTCGACAACACCCTCGCGCTCGCCGAGGACGGCCGCCTCACCGAGATGGACTTCGTGCTCGGCGACGAACCACCCCGGGAACTCGCCGAGCTCGTGGCGGGCCTCGACTTCGAGGGCGACGACCTGTGCGGCGCGGCCCTCGCGTTCGTGGAACGGGTGACCGGCGTCCGCCTCGACGAGGACTGGGCACGCACGCGGTGGCCTACCTCGGTGATCTCCTCACCGACGCAGTTCGAGACGGTCGGCCCGACGGGCTGGCTCCAGGTCAACGCCCCGGAGTTGCTGGAGGAGTTCCCCCGCGCCGCCGAACCCGTGCTGCGCGAGGTCGCCGCACTGGCCGCCGACCGGGCGTGCGCCGCGACGGGCGTCGAAGATCGGCAAGCCTCCGTGCGCGGGACCCACCTGCAGGCCCTCAACCTGCGCTGGGACCGGTGCGGGCCGACGCCGTCAGGCGCGGATCCCGCCACCGAACGCCTGCTCGTCACCCGAGCCCACGCGCTCGCGGCCGTGCGCGCCTGCGACCTCGACGACCCGTTCACCGCGGCGGCACAGGCGCTGATCAACGCCTGCCAGGCCGACCGCGAGCACTGGCCGGAACTGCGGAAGCTGGCGGCACGATGAAGCGCGTGCTGATCCTCGGTCGCGGCGGCGCCGGGAAGTCGACCCTGGCGAGGACCCTCGGCGCCGCGACCGGCCTGCCCGTCGTCGAACTGGACAAGCACTTCTGGGGCCCCAACCTGGAAGCTACCCCTCTGGAGCTGTGGGAGGTCGTCCAGGGCGAGCTCGCCGAGGCCAACGAGTGGATCATGGACGGCGACCTCGGCCCGTACGACGCCCTGGAGGTGCGGCTGCGTCGGGCGGACACCGTGCTCCTGCTCGACTACTCGTTCCCGCGCTGCGCCTGGCAGGCACTGCTGCGGTCCCGCGAAAGCCGCGACTTCTGGGTCTGGGTGTGGTCGTGGCGCCGCAAGCACCGGCAACCGCTGCTGGACGCGATCGGCGCCCACGACGTGACGCTGCACGTGTTCCGCGGCCCCAGGCAGACGGCGAGGTTCGTCAGGGAGGCAAGTCCGTTGGCGTCGTGAGCACCCCGGGCGTCGTGGTCTCGGTCGGCACCGGCGCACCGGGCTCGGGGGTGGTCGGCTGACTCGGCAGCAACGCCAACGCCAGCGCGGCGACAGCGGCCGTCGCGACCGCCGTGCCCACCACAGCGGCCGTGCGCCGGCGTGACCGCACCGCTCGCCCACGCCGGATCACGTTCGCGGCACCGTGGGCGTGCGACGGCACCGCTTCCCCTTGCAGCTTGGCGAAAGTCGCGCGCAGCGTGTCCTCGTGCTCCATCACACCTCCAGCCGTGAGTGCCCGAACCCCGGCCCGAGCCGCTGCCGCAACGTCTGCAACCCCTTGCTGCTCTGCGACTTCACCGTGCCCGTGGAACAGCCGAGCGCGGCCGCCACGTCGTCGATGCTCAGGTCGTGCCAGTAACGCAACACGAGCACGGCCCGTTGCCGCGCGGGCATCTTCGTCAGCGCGGCCCACACGATCAGCCCGTCTTCCGAGTCCGGTGCGGCGACCAGACTCTCCGGCGGCGCGTCGGTGAGCTTCTCCCGCCGCCACCGCACCTTGCGGCGCTCGGCGAGGAACGTCCGCACCACGATCTGCTGGAGATACCCCTCGATCCCGCTGTGGTCGGCGAGCTTCGGCCCCACCAGGTACAGCTTGAGGAACGCCGCCTGCAGCACGTCCTCCGCCTCGTGCCAGTTGCCGCACAACAGGAACGCCGTGAAGCGCATCGACTCCTGACACCGGTCGTAGAGCCGGGTGAACTCGGCCTCCCAGCCCGGCGTCATCGGGTCTTCATGTCGTCGGTCCTGATCACGGTCGGCCGCTGCTCTGGAGGACGCTCGACGCCGGTGAGGGTGAGCGCGGCGAGGGCTAGACCCGCGGCGGCCAGCACGAAGACGGTCACCGCGATCACCAGTCCTGTGCGCACTGCCCGAACCCCGAACGTCAGTGGCACCCCGACAGGTGCCCTCACCCCTATCAATGCGGCCGGGAGCCGGCGGGGTTGCCCTGAGTTTTTCTGCCGGTTGACCGGACGGTGCCGGATCCAAGACCATGAGAGCGTTCTCACGGATCGTCCGCGACGTCGGGGGTGGTCGGTTTGCTGCACTTCCTGGTGGCCCTGCTGATGGTTCTGGCGCCGGCCGCACCGCCGCCACCGAGCCAGACCGCCGCCCCGCCCGGCAGCCCAACCGCCCCGCCCTCGACCGCCCCATCGCCCTCCGCGACCCCTCTGGTCGCCGCCGCGGCCGTGTGCGCTCTCTCCTGCGACACCCTCGACCCCTCCCGGGCCAAGCAGGAGACCTTCCCGGTGCCTGAACGCCTGATCAACGGCCGCCGCCTCGTCCTGCACGCCTCCGACCCCGACGGCATGGCCTGGGCGAGCATCGACAACGGTGTCACCGGCGACTCGGTCTGGCTCGACCGCTCCTTCGACGGCGGCGCCACCTGGGAAGGCCTGCTCGGCCGGGCGAGCATCCCCGGCACCTGGACCGGCACCAGAACCCTCATGTACAACGTCACCGACCCCGGCCGGCACCGCCGCGGGCTGATCCGCGCGTGCGGCGACGCCAGGGCCGTGACCTGCACCGACTGGATCTACCCGACCGTGTGCGACGTTCTGTGCGACCGCACCAACGCGTCCCAGGCCGTCACTCCGGCACAACCCGTGCCGCCCACCACGCTGTACGGCCGCACGATCCGCCTGCACACCGATGCCAACGGCATGGCGTTCGCGAGCATCGAGGCAGGCGGGCCGGGCGACGAGGTGTGGCTCGACCGCTCCTGGGACGCCGGCGTGAGCTGGCCCGGCGGATCGTCGCTGGGCCGCACCGCGACACCGGCCGGCGCGACCACCACGCGCACCACCATGTTCGCCACCCGCGACCCGCGCGGCCGCCACTACGGCGGAGCCGTCCGGGCGTGCGGCAGGGAAGCGGCCCACCAGGAAGGCAGCTGCACGGCGTGGGCACGGCCCACGCCGAGTCGTGCGCGCGCGGCCGCGGATGCGCTCGTCTACGACTACGAGCCGTACACGGCGTGGTGGCGGTCGAGCTGGTGGAACTCGGCGACGACGCTCACGGCCGTCATGGACTCCGGGATCCGCGACTACGACTGGCTGATCGCGCGGACGTTCGACGTCAACCGGGTGCCGTTCGCGGCGGGGCAGCGCAGCACGGACCCGATCGAGGGCGACTTCATCAGCCGGTCCATCGACGACAGCGCGTGGTGGGGTCTTGCCTGGGTGGCGGCGTACGACCACACCCAAGACCGGCGTTACCTGACGATGGCCACCACCATCGCCGCGTACGTGCACCAGTACTGGGACACACGCACGTGCGGCGGCGGTGTGTGGTGGGACAGGGAACGCACCTACAAGAACGCCGTCACGAACGGCCAGTACGTCAGGCTGACGGCGTCGATCCACCGCCGCACGCCGGGCGACACCGTGTGGCTGCAACGCGCGCGCACGGCCGCCGACTGGTACCTCGCGAGCGGAATGATCAACGCAGCGGGACTGGTCAACGACGGGATCACGCAGGACTGCCGCAACAACGGCCAGACGGTGTGGACCTACAACCAGGGCCTCGGCATCGGCGGGCTCACCGAGGTCTACCGCGCGACCGGCGACGCGAAGTACCTCACCGCGGCGACACGGCTCGCGGACTCGGCGATCACCGGCCTCACCCGCAACGGCGTGCTCACCGAGTCGTGCGACGCCGCCGCGACCTGCGACGACAACCAGAAGCAGTTCAAGGGCATCTTCATGCGCTACCTCAACGACCTCTACCGAACGACCAACGCCGAGGCCTACCAGAGGTTCGCACGCCAGCAGTCCGACACCGTGTGGGCGGCGGACCGCGACGCGCTGAACCGCATCGGCCAGCGCTGGTCCGGGGGAACCCCGAACCAGCGGGACTGGCGCACTCAGGCGAGCGGGCTCAACGCCGTGCTCACGGGGTGATCCGGTAGGCGTCGATCATGCCGACCGACGTGCTGCGGTTGACTATTCGGATGGTGTGCTGGGCTCTGGTGAGGCCGGACTTCTGCCACACCACCTGTTGCACCTGCCTCGTCCCCGTGACCCGGAGGTCCACTGTGGCCTGGAAGACGTTGTCCAGGTAGACGTCGACCGTGCCCATGTCCCCGTTGCGTTCGGAGATGTACTCGATCCCCGTGCCGGTGAACGTGTACGTGGCCGCGGCGTTGACGGTCGTCGAGTGGTGCGTGTCGTTGTTGTAGTCGCCGTAGCCGCGGTTCGTGGTCAGGTGCCAGTTGTTGTCGTAGCTGCCCTCGGTGTTGTTGATCAGGCCACCGCCGGTCGCGTTGAGCCCGAGCGTGGACGCGGTGCCGCTCAACGACTTCGCGACCTGGTTCTGGCTGCCGGTCAGCCGGGTGGTGGCGTAGGAGGTGAGCGGCTTGGCCGTCCGCTCGACGACGTACGTGCCGCCCGTCGCCGTGGCGAACTGGAACTCCGCGGCCGAGGTGGTCAGCACCACGGCGTTGTCCGACGTGCGCCGGACGCGGACCTGCTGCGTGCCCCACGGGTTCACGACCTGCGCCGTCGCACCCCACTGACTGCGCAGCCCGACGTACTTGGTCTCGTTCGCCTCGCGCTCGGAACTGACCAGGAACCCGTTCTTCGCCAGCAGCGTGAACTTGCCGACGAACGACGAACTGGTCGGCGCCGCCGGGAACACCCGGATCTTGTCGTTGTACGACTGGAGCAACGCCTCGTTCATCGCGGACAGGTGCACACCGTGGTACTCGAAGACACCGTTGGTGTTGTTGGTGAACCCGTTGGGGTAGTTCTGGTACTGCTGCAACATCCGCTTCATGCCGCTGAACGTCTGGTCACCGAGCCCGAGCCGGGCGGCCTGCACGGCGTCGTTCGCCCACACGTTGCCGTACGGGAAAGGCCTGGTGTTCCACGTGTTCAGCGCGGTCTGGTAGTCCGGGAACCCGATGCCGGTGATGTTGTACGGCCAGATCAGCTCCGCCGCCACGTTCTCGCCGTTGCGGGTCTGCGCCAACGGCGGCTGGTGAGCCAGGTACGCACCATTCTGCTGCGGGTAGGGGACCAGGTTGTTGAGGATCTGCTGCCACTCCGACCGCAGGTTCGCGTCCAGACCGAGCTGCTGCGACACCTGCAACGCGATCGGGAACAGGCTCCGCACGGCCGCCAGGTCGGTGATCGCGTTGCGCACGTTCCAATACGTCTCGTGCGCGTGCGAGTTGGCCATGTAGTACTGGCCGTTGGCATCGACCGACAGCGTGCGCGAGTAGAACTTGGCGACCTCGCGGATGTACGGGTACGCCACGGTGCGCAGGTAGTTGGCGTCGTTGGTGTAGCGGTACTGCAGGTACATGTTGAACGCGGCCTCGTAGCCGGTCGACAGCACGTTCTTGGTGAAGTCGCTGTTGACGGTGCCGCGCGCGTTGCCGTCCCAGCCCATCGTCTCGGGCACCCACAACGCGTCTATGCCGTACCGCGTCTGCGTGTAGGCCTTGAGCGCGCTGTAGTTGCGGCTGTAGAGGTTGTTGAAGGTGTTCATCAGGTCGACGTGGTTCGACGCGAGGAACGAGTTGTAGACGTCGCGCTGGTTCCAGTACCAGTACGCGTTGCTCCACTTCGTGCTGTCCCCGGTCGCGCGGAACACGCCGTTGATGAAGTGGAACGGGTAGTTGCCGTACCCGCCGGCCGCGATCAGGTACGTCGAGAGGTAGTAGACGTTCTCCAGGTAGTCGGCCTCGCCGTTCACGCCGCCGTACTGCACGAACGACTTGTTCCAGAAACCGTGCCACCAGTTGCGGTAGTTGTTGTACGTCGTGTTGTACCCGGTGGCCTTCACGGCGTTGAGCGCCGTGCGGGCCTGGGCGATCGAGTTGTTGTTCGGCGCGTTGAGCCTCGTGGAGACGGTGAACCACACCGTGTAACTCGACGACGGCGTGATCGACAGCCGGACCCGGCTGTTGTTCACGACTGAGGCGTTGTAGCTCGCGCCCTCCACGGTCGCGGCGAGCGTGTAGCCGAAGCGTTGCGCGTCGGTCTGCCCGCGGCTGATCCCGGCACCGGTCGAGTCGGCGTAGCTGCTGACCGTGCGCCAGGTGTTCATGTCCGGCACGTCACCGCTGTTGCCGAGGTTCGCGACGTCCCACAACGACAGCTCCAGCGTCACGGCGCTGACGCCGCTGCGGCTGTCCTCCACGTGGATGCCCATCACCTCGGAGTTGGGCTGCCCCATGATGGTGACGGTGCGGTTGTTGTCGTACTTCGTGGTCAACGTGCCGTCGTAGAGCGACAGCCGTTGCTGGTAGGTGCTGTAGCTCGCGTCCATCGCCGGGGTGGTGGCGAGGTTGACGATGCCGGCCCCGAACGCCGTCTGCTGCGAGGCGTCCACGTTGGACACCTGCATGTTCAGGCCACCGGACTGCCACACCATGGCGCCGGTGCGGCCGTTGCCGACGGTCAGACCGTAGTTCGGGTTCGAGTTGGGGCGGTTGTAGACGACGTCGTGCTTGGACAGGTAACTGGCGTAGTCGACGTCCAGACGGCCCGCGGAGTTCGAGAACGCGGCGTCGCCCGGAGCGGCGAGGGCGGGAGAGATGGTGAGTGAGGCGCCTACGAGCACGGCGGTGGGCAAGAGACGGAACAACCTCATCTAGCACCTTCCGAAGCAGGAAGAAGGTGAACGGGGCCCTCAGTGAACATCCGATGTCTCACGGCCGTCAAGAAGCGGATCGCCCAGCTTGTACCGGGATTTTCCGGCACAGATCCGACCAATGTGGGATCGTCACAGCTCGGGTCACCTGCTGAGGTAGCGAGTCACCATCGCGACGAGCTCGGTCTCGACCGTCTCGACGTCGCGGTGCAGCGCCGCCAGCCGGTGCGTGTTCAGCTCCACCGTGAACACGACGAGCTCGACCGCCGTGTCCAGATCCCGCACCCGGACGTCGGGGTGGCGGGCGAACACCTCACGAACCTGGGCGATGCGTTGGGCACCGTGCCGGGTGATCGTGTCGCGCAGGCCCTCGGAGAGCTGACCCTCCTCGATCATGATCCGCAGCAGCCGCGGGTCGTCGCGGTGGTTGTCGATCGCGTCCCGCACGAGCGCCCGCACCACCGACTCCAGGCTGCCCGGCGTGAAGTCGAGGCCGTCGGCCTGCGTCCAGGTGCCCCGATCGATGTGCCTGATCATCAACTCGGCCAGGATCGCGTCCTTGTTCGGGAAGTACTGGTACAGCGACCCGATCGACACCCGCGCGCGTTCGGCGATGCGGTTCGTGGTGCCGGCGGCGTAGCCGTGCTCGGAGAAAACGTGAGCAGCCGCCGTCAGGATGCGGTCCCTGGTGAGCTCCGCGCGGACCTGGCTGGGCTTGCGACGTGGACCTACGTCGCGGCTGTTCGTCGGCATGATCGGCCCTTCAAAAGCGAGTATTCAGAAGCTGAGCAAAAGCTCATAATAGTACTATGAGCTGGGAAAACAATGTTCTCGCGACGGCTGCTGCGGTGGAGGAGGTGATCGGCCGCGCGCCTTCGGTGATCATGAAGAAGCAGCTCGCGGCGTTGGACGACGGGTGTCTGCGGGTGCTCGCGGGCAGCCCGGTGGCGGGGTTCGGGTACCTGGGTGCGGACGGGGTGCACCGGACGACGTTCGTGGGCGGCACACCGGGGTTCGCGCGGGTGCACTCGCCGACGCGGATCTCGTTCCCGTTGTGCGAGAACGCCGAGGGGCCCGCGTCGCTGGTCTTCCTGCTGCCCGGGGTGGGGGAGGTGCTGCGCGTCAACGGGACCGTGCGGCGGGGGCGCCTCGACGTCGAGCAGGTGTACGTGCACTGCGCGCAGGCCGTGCTGCGGTCCGGGTTGTGGCAACCGCCGGGCAAACCCGGGATCGCGACCGTGGCGGGTGAGGGTCCGTTGGGCGGTCCCGGCATCGCTGACTTCCTGGCCGCCTCGCCGTTCCTCGTCGCGTCCACCTGGGACGCCGAGGGCGGCAGCGACACCAGTCCGCGGGGCGATCAGGGGACGGTCGCGCGGATCGTCGACGGCCGCACGCTGCTGATCGCCGACCGGCGCGGCAACAAGCGCGCCGACACGCTGCACAACCTGCTGCAGGACGACCGGATCTCGTTCGCGGCGCTCGTGCCCGGCCGGACCGGGGTGGTGCACGTGCGGGGACGCGCGGTGATCACCGTCGACCCGGCGCTGCTGGAACCCATGGCGTTGCGGGGGATGCCGCCGCACGCCGGGGTGCTCGTCGACGTCGAGGCCGCCGAACTCAGCGCGAACGACGCCGTCACGCGCGCCCGGCTGTGGACCGCCGCCACGCCCGAGGGAGTGCCCGACCTGATGGCGCTGGCGAGCCTGCACCTGGCCGCCAACTCGCGCAGCGGACTGCTGGTCAAGCTCGCTGGGCTGATGCCGAAGCGGCTGATGCGGTCCGCGATGAACCTCGCCTACCGCTCCGGCCTGCGCAAGGAAGGCTTCGACGTCGCCGACCTGGCACCCCGAGCGGCCGCCGAGGACCCGTTGCGCGAGGTACGGGTCGTCGAGGTGCGGGAGGAGACGCCGAGCGCCGTGACGGTGGTGCTGGAGGGCGACCGGCCGTTCGACTTCCGGCCCGGCCAGTTCTTCACGCTCGTCACCGAGATCGACGGCGTGCCGGTGCGCAGGCCGTACTCGGCGTCGTCCGTGCCGGGGTCGACGACGCTCGAGGTCACGGTCAAACAGGTCGACGGCGGCCTGTTCTCCCGGCACGTCCGGACGCTCGCGCCCGGCGACCGGCTGCACGTGCGCGGCCCGTCCGGTGACTTCCACGCCGAACCCGGCCACGAGGTGGCGTTGATCGCGGCGGGCAGCGGTGTCACGCCGATGATGAGCATCATCCGCACGCTGCTCGCGAAGCCCGGCGAGCGGATCTCCCTGCTGTACAGCAGCAGGACCCCGGAAGAGACGATCTTCGCCGCCGAGCTCGCCCGGCTCGGCGCCGAGCACCCCGACCGGCTCGCGGTCACGGTGGTCCTGACCTCCCGCGACGGACGGCTCGACGCGCCCGCCGTCCAGCGGTGGGCTGCGGGAGTGGGGCCGGGCGCGAAGTTCTACCTCTGCGGGCCCCAGGCGTTGACCGACATCGCGCTGAAGGCCCTGGACCTCCCGGACGAGCGCGTGCACGTCGAGAGCTACACCAGCGCCTCGACGGCAGCGGGATCACTTGTGCCGCAACGGATGCGCGTCCAGTCCGGCGGGCAGACCGTCGGCGAGGCGGTCGTGGAGCCGGGGCAGACGTTGCTGGACGCGGGGCTCGCCGCCGGACTGCCGATGCCGTACTCGTGCACGGTCGGCAGCTGTCACGAGTGCGTCGCGAAGCTCCTGGGAGGTACCGTGTCGCGGCAGGACGACGGCCGGGTGCTCACCTGCACGAGCGCGCCGCTGACCGACGTGACGCTGGAGCTGTAGAGCGCGACGCTGCGAAACCGGGCGCGACCCAGGCTGAAACGGGCGTCGCGGTCAAGGGAAAAGATGGCCGATGTGCGCCACCCCGAACGCCTTGTCGATGTCCGGAGCGTCTCATTAGCGTGAGTTCTCGTTAGGCCGAACTTCCTGCCGGCACAAGGGTTGCCGGGGCCCGGAGGACTCAATGACGAGCTCGGCACTGCTCTCGGTACGGGGACTGGTGAAGCGCTTTCCCGGCGTGCTGGCGTTGCAGGGCGTGGACTTCGACGTGCGGGCCGGTGAGGTGCACTGCCTGCTCGGGCAGAACGGCGCCGGCAAGTCGACGTTGATCAAGGTGCTGTCCGGCGCGCACAGGCCGGACGAAGGGGAGATCCGCTGGCGCGGCGAGGTCGTGTCGTTCGGCAACCCGACGGCCGCGATGCGCAGTGGCGTGGCCGCGATCTACCAGGAGCTCGACCTCGTCGCCGGGTTGTCGGTGGCGGACAACGTGTTCCTGGGCCATGAGCTGTCCACCGCGGGGTTCACGCGGCGGGCGGAGGCACGGCGGCGGACGAGGGAGCTGCTGGTTCGCCTGGGACATCCGGAGATCTCACCCGACCGCGACGTCGGCCGGTTGTCCGTGGCGCACCAGCAGATCGTCAGCATGGCCAGGGCGCTGTCGCTGGACGGACAGCTCCTGATCATGGACGAACCGTCGGCCGTGCTCGACCCGGACGAGGTCCGGGTGTTGTTCGGGATCATCAGGGACCTGACGGCGCACGGGGTCGCCGTCGTCTACATCTCGCACCGGCTCGCCGAGATCAGGGAAATCGGCGATCGGGTGACCGTGCTCAAGGACGGCCGCACGGTTGCGACGGGACTGCCCGCGCGCGAGGTGAAGACGTCGGAGCTGATCGGCCTGATGACCGGCCGGGTGCTGGAGAACGTGTACCCGGACCGGAAACCCGTCGACCCGGCCGCGCCCGAGGTGCTCTCGGTGCGCGGCCTGGCCGACGGTTCCCGCTTCGAAGGCGTCGACCTCACCGTGCACGCCGGGGAGGTCGTCGGGCTCGCCGGACTCGTCGGCTCCGGGCGTTCGGAGATCCTGGAGACCATCTACGGCGCCAGGAAGTCCGCGGCGGGCACGGTCGCGGTCGACGGCAAGGCCCTCCGGCGGGGGAGTGTGGGCGCGGCCGTGCGGGCAGGCATGGGACTGTGCCCCGAGGAGCGCAAGAGCCAGGGCCTGCTGCTGGACCAGGCCGTGTTCCGCAACATCACCGTCTCGTCGATGTCCGCCTTCGCCCGCTTCGGGTTCCTCGACGACAGCGCCGAACGGGCCCGTTCCCGCGAGCTGACCGAGGCGCTCGACGTCCGGCCCGCCGGGGTGGACCGGATGGTGCGCGGCCTGTCCGGCGGCAACCAGCAGAAGGTCGTGCTCGCGCGGTGGTTGCTGCGCGAGTGCCGGGTGCTGCTGCTGGACGAACCCACCCGCGGCGTCGACGTCGGCGCGCGCAGCGAGATCTACGAACTCGTGCGCGACCTCGCCGACAGGGGAGTGGCCGTGGTCGTCGTGTCGAGCGACGTCGAGGAGGTCCTGGGCCTGGCCGACCGGGTCCTGGTGGTGCGCGAGGGCCGGGTGGTGCACGACGGCCCGGCCGACGAGATCGACGAGTCCCGGGTCCTCGACCTGGTCATGGAAGGACACGCCGCATGAGCGAGGACACCGCCTTGCCCGCGCAGAAGAGCCCACCGGTGGCGAAGCAGGGAAGCGTCTCGGCGTTGCTCGGCTCCGCCGCCGGGCGCAACACCGGCCTCGTCGTCGCGCTGGTCCTGCTGTGCCTGGGCGGGGTGATCACCGCGGGCGACCGGTTCGCCGACGTCGACAACGTGCTCACCATCCTGCGGCTCGCGGCCGTCATCGGCGTCGTGAGCATCGGCATGACGTTCGTGATCACCGGCGGCGGCATCGACCTGTCGGTCGGCGCCATCGTCGCGTTGTCGTCGGTGTGGGCCACCACCCTTGCCACACAAGGGATCGCGAACGACTCGCACTGGATCGTGATGGTGTTCACCGCGCTGCTGGTGGGCGGAGCGTGCGGACTCGTCAACGGCGCGTTGATCGCGTACGGGCGGGTCGTCGCGTTCATCGCGACCCTGGCGAGCCTCGCCGCCGCACGAGGCCTCGCCGAGATCATCTCCAACCGCAAGACCCAGATCGTGAACGTGCCGGGCTTCGCCGCGTTCTTCGACGCCTCGATCCTCGGCATCCCGGTGCTGGTCGTGATCTTCGCGCTGGTCGCCGTCGGCGGCTGGATCCTCTTGAACCGCACCACGTTCGGGCGCCGCACGTTCGCCGTCGGCGGCAACCCCGAGGCGGCCCGGCTCGCGGGCATCGACGTCAAGCGGCACACCGTGATGCTCTACACGCTGCTCGGCCTGTGCTGCGGGCTCGCCGCCGTGATGCTGATCGCCCGCACCACCACGGGCAGCGCCACGCACGGCGGTCTGTACGAACTCGACGCCATCGCCGCGGTCGTCATCGGCGGCACGCTGCTCTCCGGCGGGCGCGGCACGATCGCCGGCACCGTCTTCGGCGTCCTGATCTTCACCACGCTGTCCAACGTCTTCACCCTCAACAACCTCTCCATCTCCGCCCAGGCCGTCGCGAAGGGCGCGATCATCGTGGTCGCGGTTCTCCTCCAGCAGCGACTGGCCCGCCGCAGCGGCGCTTGACGCCGCGACACCCGACCGCTGCCACCCGAGGAGACCAGAAACCCATGCAGTTCAAGAGAGTCGCTCTGCTCGCCGCCGCGTCCGCACTGGTACTGGCCGGCTGCACCGGCAACACGCCCGAGAGCCAGGGCGGCAACAACCAGGGCGGCGGCGTCAAGGTCGCCAACGACGAACCCGGCAAGAAGGTCGTCGTCGGCTTCTCCGCCCCGGCCGCCGACCACGGCTGGATGGCCGCGATCACCAACGCAGCCAAGGCCGAGGCCGGCAAGTACTCCGATGTGGAGCTTCGCGTCGTCGAGGGCACCAACGACGTCAACCTCCAGATCAGCCAGGTCGAGACGTTCATCAACGACAAGGTCGACGCGATCGTCCTGCTGCCCTTCGACGGCGCCGCGCTCACGCCGGTCGCGTTGAAGGCCATGAAGGCCGGCATCACGGTGATCAACGTCGACCGCGAGTTCGACAGCCCGTTCGCCGCCCGCTCCACGGTGCTGGGCGACAACTACGGCATGGGCGTCTCCGCCGGCACGTACGTCTGCGAGAAGCTCAACGGCAAGGCCGACGCCGTGGTCGCGGAGATCGCCGGCATCGACTCGCTGCCGCTCACCCAGGACCGCAGCAAGGGCTTCGCCGACGCGCTGCAGGGCTGCGGACTGAAGGTCAGCAACCGGGTGGCCGCCGAGTTCACCGTCGAGAGCGGCGAGCGGGCCGCGGCCAACCTGCTGCAGGCCGCCCGCAAGATCGACGCCATCTGGAACCACGACGACGACCAGGGCGTCGGCGTGGCCGCGGCCATCAAGAACTCCGGCCGCAGCGAGTTCTTCATGGTCGGTGGCGCCGGTTCGGCCAACGTGATGCGCGAGATCAAGGCGGACAACGGCCCGCACAAGGCCACCGTCATCTACCCGTCCACCCAGGGCGCCGACGGCATCCGCCTCGCGCGGCTCGCGGTGCAGGGCAAGGCCCTCGGCGACCTGGTCGAGGTGGAGGTCCCGCGCGAGGTGCAGCTCTACGCCCCGGTCGTGACCAAGGACAACGTCGACCGCTACCTGCCGACCGCCTTCGAGTCCTAGGCCGTGTCCTGCAAGTGCGTCGGGCGACAGTAGCGGCCGAGGGACCCGGAGACAGCACCGCCGCCATGCCCGAATACGCCCGGTATGAGGGCAGGGCGGCGGCACCGCCTCCGGGTCACTCGCCCGCGCCTGTCACCTGACGAACTTGCAGAACACGTCCTAGGCCCCTGCTTCCGCCTTCACGTCCTAGGCACGGCTTCCGCCTTCGACACCGGCACGAGGAGAACCGCACGTGACTGAACTTGGCATCGCGATGGTCGGCCACGCCTTCATGGGAGCAGCCCACTCCCAGGCGTGGCGGGTCGCACCGCGTTTCTTCGACCTGCCGTTGCGGCCGGTGATGTCCGTGCTGTGCGGCCGCGACGCCGACCGCACCCGCGCCGCCGCCGACCGCCTGGGCTGGGCGGAGGCGGTGACCGACTGGAAGTCCGTGCTGCAGCGCGACGACGTGCACGTCGTGGACATCTGCACGCCGGGCGACACGCACGCCGAGATCGCGATCGCGGCGCTGGACGCGGGCAAGCACGTGCTGTGCGAGAAGCCGATGGCCAACACCGTCGACGAGGCCGTCGCGATGGCGGAAGCCGCCGCACGGGCCGCCGAACGCGGCGTGCGGGCCATGGTCGGCTTCACCTACCGCCGCACCCCCGCCCTGGCGTTGGCCCGCGATCTCATCGCTCAGGGCAGGCTCGGCCGCATCCACCACGTGCGCGCCCAGTACCTCCAGGACTGGATCGTCGACCCGCAGGCGCCGCTGTCCTGGCGCCTCGACAAGGACAAGGCCGGTTCGGGTGCCCTGGGAGACATCGGTGCGCACATCGTCGACGCCACCCAGTTCATCCTCGGCGACACCATCACCGAGGTCGTCGGCACGCTCGCGACGTTCGTGTCGCAGCGTCCCGTCGCCTCCTCTCACTCCGGTCTGTCCGGCACCGCCGCGACCGGACAGACCGGACCCGTCACCGTGGACGACGCCGCGTTGTTCCTGGCGCGGTTCGGCAGCGGAGCACTCGGTTCGTTCGAGGCCACCCGCTTCGCCAACGGTCGCAAGAACGCACTGCGGATCGAGGTCAACGGCGCGGAGGGGAGCCTCGCCTTCGACTTCGAGGACATGAACGTGCTGCAGTTCTTCGACGGCAAGGAGGATCCGGCGATCGCGGGGTACCGCCGGATCCTCGTCACCGAACCGAGCCACCCCTACGTCGGCGCATGGTGGCCCGCGGGGCACGGCCTCGGGTACGAGCACGCGTTCACCCACCAGGCCGTCGACTTCGTGCGGGCGGTGGCGGCGGGCACCGACCCGGCGCCGACGTTCGCGGACGGCCTGCGGGTGCAGCGCGTCCTCGCGGCGGTTGAGGCAAGCTCGGAGTCCCGCACTTGGCAGCAGGTCTAGGAGGAGACGGCAGATGGCGCGTCCGATCACGTTGTTCACCGGCCAGTGGGCCGACCTGCCGTTCGAGGAGGTCTGCCGGCTCGCGTCGGGCTGGGGCTACGACGGGCTGGAGATCGCCTGCTGGGGCGACCACCTCGACCCGTGGCGCGCGGCCGAGGACGACGACTACGTCGCGGACCGGCTCGCGATCCTCGCCAAGCACGACCTCAAGGTGTGGACGATCTCCAACCACCTCACCGGCCAGGCCGTCTGCGACGACCCGATCGACGAACGGCACCAGGGGATCCTCTCGGCTCGCAACTGGGGCGACGGCGACCCCGAGGGCGTGCGGCAGCGCGCGGCCGAGGAGATGAAGATGACCGCGCGGGCCGCCGCGAAACTTGGCGTCAAGACGGTCGTCGGGTTCACCGGGTCGTCCATCTGGAAGACCGTGGCGATGTTCCCGCCCGCACCCCAGTCCATGATCGACGCCGGGTACCAGGACTTCGCCGACCGCTGGAACCCGATCCTCGACGTGTTCGACGAGGTCGGCGTCCGGTTCGCGCACGAGGTCCACCCGTCGGAGATCGCGTACGACTACTGGACGACCGTGCGCGCGTTGGAGGCCATCGGGCACCGGCCCGCGTTCGGGCTGAACTGGGACCCGTCGCACTTCGTGTGGCAGGACCTCGACCCCGTCGGGTTCCTGTGGGACTTCCGCGACCGGATCTACCACGTCGACTGCAAGGACGCGCGCCGTCAGGTCGGCAACGGGCGCAACGGCCGGATGGGCTCGCACCTGGCGTGGGCCGACCCTCGTCGCGGATGGGACTTCGTCTCGACGGGACGCGGTGACGTGCCGTGGGAGCAGTCGTTCCGGATGCTCAACACCATCGGCTACGACGGTCCGATCAGCGTCGAGTGGGAGGACGCCGGCATGGACCGGCTCATCGGCGCCCCCGAGGCGCTGGAGTTCATCCGCCGCAACGCTTTCGACCCGCCGACCGCCGCGTTCGACGCCGCGTTCAGCTCTGGTGGGTGACACGGCGGCGGGACTGCCCGCCGCACTTCTTGGCCGATGTGACAATTGTTCGATGGAGAGCTCCTTGGGTGTCGAGGCGGGATCGCCGGCCGCAGTGCTGCGCATGCTGATGGACGGCAACCCGCGCACCCGAGCGGAGATCGTGGACGCGACCGGGCTCGCCCGCTCGACCGTGCGGGCGAGGCTGGATCTGCTGGTGGCGGCCGGGCTGGTGACCGGCAGCGGGACGGGCGAGTCGACCGGCGGACGTCCCGCCGGCCGGTTCGGCTTCAACCCGCGCGCGCACCTGGTGCTGGCGGCCGAGGTGGGCGCGACACACGCGACGGTCGCCGTGTCCGACCTGGCCTGTCAGCTGCTGGCCGTCGCGCAGGTCGACCTCGACGTGGCGGACGGGCCGGGCGTGATCCTGCCGTTGCTGGTGGCGTCCTGGCGTTCGTTGCTCGAGACCGTTCCGTCCGCGGAGATCGCCGGAGTCGGGATCGGGTTGCCCGGCCCCGTCGAGCACTCCACGGGACGACCGAACAACCCGCCGATCATGCCCGGCTGGGACGGGTTCGACGTGCCCGCCGCGATCGCCGCCGAATTCGACGTGCCGGTGCTCGTCGACAACGAGGTCAACCTGATGGCGCTGGGCGAGCACACCGCCTCGCACCCGGACGTGGCGCACATGATCGTGGTGAAGGCCGCCACCGGCATCGGCGCCGGGTTGATCAGCAACGGCGTGCTGCACCGCGGCGCTGCGGGCGCGGCGGGCGACCTCGGGCACATCCGCGTGCCGCAGGGTGGCGAGGCGTTGTGCCGGTGCGGCAACACCGGGTGCCTGGAAGCCGTGGCGGCCGGTCCGGCGCTGGCGGTGCGGCTGGGGGAGTTGGGGCACCCGGCGGCGTCCACAGCGGACGTGGTGAACCTGGTGCGCGCCGGCAACCTCGAAGCGGGCCGGGTCGTGCGGCAGGCGGGCCGCGACATCGGTGAGGTGCTCGCGGGGTGCGTGAGCATGTTCAACCCGTCGCTGGTGGTGATCGGCGGGCTGCTGGCCGACGCGGGCGAGATGCTGCTGGCGGGCGTGCGCGAGTCGATCTACCGCCGCTCGCTGCCGTTGGCGACCGAGAACCTGCGCATCGTCGCGTCGGGAGCGGGCGTGACGGCGGGTGCGTTGGGCGCGGCGGCGATGGTCGTGCGGCACGTGCTGTCACCCGAGGTCCTGGACGCCCGATTGGAGTCGGTCGCGGCGGGGGAGGTGCTGGTCTCCCGCTGACTATTGGCTGGTCGCAGCCTGAAGATGGCTTCGATATGGCAACGGTGTCCGGACTTTTGATTGACAGCCGCCAATAGTCCGACATACCGTCGCCGTATGGCTGTGACCCGTGTAACACCGAGGCTCCGCACGGAGCCCACGGTGGCGACCCAGCGCCTGCTGGGGCTCATGCGCACCGGCGCGACCGACCGCGCGATCGCCCGCGAGCTGGACGTCAGCCTGCGGACCCTGAACCGCCGCATCTCCCGCCTGCAGTCGTTGCTGGGAGCGCAGTCCCGCTTCCAACTCGGCGCGCTGGCCGCCGAGATGGAGTGGCTGTCTGCCCAGGAGAGTGACTAGTACTCGTCGCGTAGCCGCATCCACGCCATCGTCGGGGTCTGCGGCCAGCCTTGCGGCGAGTCCTCCCACTCCTCCTGCCTGCCGTAGGGCGTGAGGTCGAGCAGGTTGAGGTCCAGTCGCAGCCGGTCCACGCCACGCCCGTTGGTGTAGTAGGTGCGGAAGACCTCGTCGTCGTTGCGCAGCAGCACGCTCAGTCCGAAACCCTCGCCGTGTTCGAGGTCTTCGTGGAAGTCGCTGCCGTGAGACGAGAACCACGGCACCGTCCACCCGAACCGTTGCCGCACCGGCTCGATCTCGCTCTGGGGTGCGGGCGCCATCAGGATCAGGGTGGTGTCGCGGGCGTTGAGGTGTTCCTGGTGGCCGATGTTGTCGGTGAACGACGCGCAGCCGTCGCAGATGAAGTCCTGGTTCTTCGCCAGCATGAAGTGGTAGATCACGAGCTGCCGACGTCCGGCGAACAGGTCTGTGAGCTGCACTTTCTTCTGGTCGGGTGCGGTGAACTCGTAGTCGATGCGGAGCTTGACCATCGGCAGCCTGCGCCGTTGTGCGGCGAGCGCGTCGAGTGCGTGCGTGAGTTCCTTCTCCTTGACCAGCAATGCGTCGCGTTCCGCCTGCCACTCAGTGGCGGACACGACTCGGGGGCGAGTCATGGGATCGAGTCCTTTCTGCTGCGGCCTTTTGTAGCCTGTTCCCCGCGGGCGTCCGGGGGAACCCGCAACGGTCGGCGCGCGTCGACACGGTGGGACACAGGGCGCTCGGGAACACGGGGACGATGACGGAAGAAACGTTCGGGCCGTACCGGATCGAGGAACTGCTCGGCCGCGGCGGGATGGGCGAGGTGCACCGCGCCTACGACACGGCACACGACAGGTTCGTGGCGCTGAAACGCCTGTCGCCCGGCTACCACGACGACGAGGACTACCGGGCCCGCTTCCGCCGCGAGGCCCAGATCGTCGCCCGCCTGCGCGAACCGCACGTGATCCCGATCCACGCCTACGGCGAGATCGACGACCGCCTCTACCTCGACATGCGCCTGGTCGAGGGCGCAGACCTCTCCGACCTGATCCGCACCGAACCCCTGGAGCCGGCGCGGGCCGTGCGGATCGTCGAGCAGGTGGCGAGCGCGCTCGACGCCGCGCACGCCGACGGCCTGATCCACCGCGACGTGAAGCCGTCCAACATCCTCGTCACGGCCGGCGACTTCGTGTACCTGGTCGACTTCGGCATCGCCCGCAGCGCGTCCCCGGCCGCGACGAGCCTGACCGCTTCGGGCTCCGTCGTCGGCACTTTGGACTACATGGCGCCAGAACGCTTCGAAAGCGGCCCGGTGGACGGCCGCGCGGACGTGTACGCGCTCGCCTGTGTTCTTTTTGCCTGTTTGTCGGGGCGGCGGCCGTTCACGGCCGATGGGACGGCGGCGCAGATCTGGGCGCACCTGAACGAGGCGCCGCCGAAGGCGTCGCCGTTGAACCCGGCAGTTCCGGCCGCGGTGGACGAGGTGATCGCCAAGGGGATGGCGAAGCGGCCTGCCGATCGGTATGCGACGGCGGGGGAGTTCGCCCAGGCGGTGGCGCTCGCGATGGCGGCACCGGCAACGCCTCCGGGCGGGCAGCCGATCCCCGGGGGAGCGCTACCGGGTGGTGCGGCGGCGGGTGGACGGCCCGGCTTCGTTGCTCCCGGCACGCCGCCCGCAGGTCTTGCCGCGCCCGGCACTCCTGCCGCCGGCCACCCACGCCCCGCCACTCCACCCGGCGGCCAGGCCTTCTCCTCGCCGAACCACTCGTCGATGGCGAGCCCTCCTGGTGGCATTCCCCAGCCGATGGCCAGTCCTCCCGGTGGGATCCCCCAGCCGATGGCACCTCAGGCCACCTCGGGCCCGCACCCGCAGTTCCCCCGCCCCACCACCCCCGGCCCCCAGCAGTGGACCACCCCACCGTTCCAGCCTCCGGCCCAGAACCGACGCCCCAGCACCAAGCACCTCGCCCTGGCCGGCACCGCGCTGGCCGTCGTGGCCGCGATCGTCGCCACCATCCTGATCGTGTCCAACAACACCAAGACCACCGGCAGCGGCACGACCACCAGCAGCACCCCGACCAGCACGTCCGGCAACACCACCACGACCACGACCAAGCTCTCGACCGTCACCACGTCCCGGTCCCCGCAGGACGACGCGCTGCAGGCCGCGCTCCCCGCCGTCTACCGCTCCGCCAACTCCTGCGTGACCGCGACACCCGACGCCGGCACGGTGGCGGCCACGAGGTGCGCCACCGCGAACGTCGGCGCGAACGACCGCTTCCCTCCGCCCACCGAGGCGGAGTTCCGGTTGTTCGCCGACAGGTCGGCCCAGGACGCCTACTTCCTCAACGTCGTCACGAGCCGGGGCATCCCGCGGATGGACGACCGCGGCGGCTGCCGTCCTGACGTCGATCCGATCCACTACGCGCTCTACTACCGCGACACATCAGGGCCGTTGCCGGGCGACTTCACGACCTGTTTCCTCAACAACGGCAAGGCCGAGGTGTGGTGGGTCGACACCAAGACGCTCACCATCGGCACGCTGAAGCGGCCGGGTGACCTGGAGGTGCTCGGGAAGCTCGACCTGTGGTGGAACGGCAACATCCTGTCGAAGTTCTAGGCCCGCAGGTCCTTCTCCAGCCACGGCACGATCGCGGACACGAACCCGTCCGGGCTGGTCATCGGGCGGCCGTTCATCGTGGCGACGAGGTGTCCGATGCCGAACAGCGCGTCCCACGTCCGGGCGCGCTCGTAGACGGCGGCGGGCACGGCCGCGCGGACGGTGTCCCAGCCGTGCCAGGACATCTGGGCCGCGTCGATGGCCGGGTCGCCGGGCATCGCGAAGTCCCAGTCGAGGACGCCCAGCAGCTTGCCGTCGGGTGACCAGTGCACGTTGGACCCGCTGAGGTCGCCGTGCACCAACGCTTCGGGAACGGGATCCAGTGCGAGCACCGCGTCCAGCCGCCGTTCCGACTCGGCGCGCAACCTCGCAGGCAACCGAGGCAGGATCTGAGTGGTGATGATCTCCGACCACGACGGGCCCTGCGCGCGGTCGTCCAGCACGGCCATCAAAGCAGGCGTCAAAGGCACGGACCGCACGGCCTCCAGCACTGACGCCACCTGAGCCGGATCGCCCTCACCGGCGGGCAGACCGCGACCGTCCACCCAGGACACGGCCACGGCGGCGCGCGAACCGAACGACGTCACGGGCGTCAGCGGTTCGGGGATCTGGAACGGCAGGCCCGCGGCAGCCAACTGCCGCAACACCTCCATCCGGCGCGGCATCGACGCGGCACCCAGCGGACGCTTGCTCACCCGCACCGCCGCCACACCCGGGATCAGCAGCACGTCGTGCATGTTGCCTTCCTCAGCAAGAAAAGCCTTGTCGAGGCGCACATCGGGCAGCAGGGCGGAGGCGATGTCCAAAAGGTCCACGAACGAAGAACCTACCGCGACAGCAGACGCACCATCTCGCGGGCGACACCGGGGGCCGACGACGGGTTCTGGCCGGTGACGATCCGGCCGTCTACCACCACGTGCGGCGCGTAGACGTCGCCGTTCGAGTGCACGGCACCGCGTGCGCGCAACTCGCCCTCCAGCGAGTACGGGATCGCCTCCCAGGTCTGCGATTCCCGTTCCTCGGCGTCGGTGAACGAAGTGACCTGCAACCCCGACACCAAGGACGCGCCCACGGCGTCGGTCAGGTCCAGCAACGCCACCGGACCGTGGCAGACGGCGCCGATCACCCCACCGGACTGGTAGACCGACGAACCGAGGCGCGCGATGTCGGCGTTGCCGTGGAAGTCCCACATGGTGCCGTGCCCACCGACGTACAACACGGCGGCATAACGAGAAGGATCCACAGTGGACAGCACCAAAGTCGAGTCCAGCACTGCCGAGGCGACGAACGCGCTCTGCACCGGGTCGGACAGGTCGGCGCCGTCGATCGGCGGACGGCCTCCGGCGATCGACGCGAGCTCGACCCGGTAGCCGGCCTCGGTGAGCACGTGCCACGGGTCGGCGGCCTCGGAGAGCCAGAAGCCGGTCGGACGGCCCGAGTCACCCAGCTCCGCGTGGCTGGTGAGCACGAACAGGATGGTGTCGGGCATCGGGCTACTCCTCCACTGGCGCGAGCGGGGTGTTGCCGAGGATCAGGTCCGCGGCGCGCTCGGCGATCGCATAGGTCGGGGCGTTGGTGTTGCCGCTGGTGACGGCCGGCATCACGGACGCGTCGACGACCCGCAGGCCCTCGACGCCGCGCACGCGCAGGTCGGGGGCGACGACGGAGCCCGGAGCGCCGCCCATCGCACAGCTGCTGGTCGGGTGGTGCATGGTCACCAGGTTCTCGCGCACCCAGTCGGGCACGCGGTCGTCCGGCACGCCGGGCGCGAGTTCACCGGTGACCAGACCGGCGAACGGGGCGCGCGACGCGATCTCCCGCGCCTGCCGGACACCGGCGACCAGCACGTCCAGGTCGGCCTCGTCGCTGAGGTAGCCGGGGTCGATCGACGGGGACACGTGCGGGTTGCCCGACGCCAGCCGGATGCTGCCCCGGCTGCGCACCGCCACCGCCGTGACCAGCACCGCCGCCTCCCGGCCGCGCACCCCCGGCGGACACACGTGGTACTGCAGATCAGGTGTTGCGAGACCGGGCTTGGTGCGCACGAACGCACCCGCCTCACCGCCGTTGGACGCGAGCGGCCCGCGCCCGAACAGCCGCCACCGCCAGTAGCCGCCCAGCCGTGGCCCGGACTTCGTCTGCCACAACGCCGTGACGCGCGGGTGGTCCTGCAGGCCCTGACCGACCGACGGCGCGTCGACCTCCACCGGAATCCCGTGCAACCGCAGGTGATCCGCCGGTCCGATGCCGGACAGCAGCAACAGGTGCGGCGACCGGATCGCCCCGGCCGACAACACCACCTCGCGCCGCACCCGCACCTCCTGGTCGTCGCCGCCCAGCTGGTACTGGACGCCGACCGCGCGACCCCGGGACAGCAACACCTTCGTCACCAGCACCCCGGTGAGCACGTGCAGGTTGGGCCGGGACGGCCGCAGGTACGCGTCCGCCGCGGACCACCGCCGCCCGCGCCGGGTCGTGAGCCGGTAGAACCCGGAGGCCTCGTCCTCACCGGAGAGCGTCTCCACGACCTCGAACCCGGCGGCGTCCACCCACGCACGGGGAACGCGACTGCGCCGGCGCGGCGCCTCCACCCGCAACCGCTCCTCGACCCGCCGGAAGTACGGCACGAGATCGGCATGGCCCCATCCCGTTGCGCCGTAAGCATCACGCCACGTGTCGAAGTCCGCCGAGTGCCCCCGGACGTAGATCATCGCATTGATCGACGACGTGCCGCCCAGCACGTGCCCCTGAGGCCAGTCCACCCGCCGCCCGGCCGCGTGCGGCTGCGACACGGTCCGGTAGGACCAGTCGAACCCGCTGCCGAGCAACGACGGCATCCGCGCGGGCACGGCGATGGACCGGGCACCGTCGGCAGGTCCGGCCTCCAGCAGCAACACCCGCGCGGACGGGTCGTCGCTGAGCCGCGAGGCGAGCACGCACCCGGCCGAACCGGCCCCGACCACCACGTAGTCGTAGCTCATTGCTTGACCGCGCCTTCCATGATTCCGCCGACGATCTGCTTGCCCAGCACCAGGAACACCGCGAGGATCGGCAACGTCGCGAGCGCCGTGCCGGTCAGGATCAGCGAGTAGTCCTGGAAGTACCCGGCGGCCAGCGTGGACAGCGCCACCTGCACCGTCGGGTTGTCCGGGTCGAGCACCACGAGCGGCCACAGGAAGTCGTTCCACGCCTGCATGAACGTCAGCATCCCGAGCACCGCGGCACCGGGACGGATCGCGGGCACCACGACGTTCCAGTAGATCCGCAACGAGTGGCAGCCGTCCAGGCGCGCCGACTCGATCAGCTCGTCCGGCACCGCCTCGCTGATGTACTGCCGCATCCAGAACACCCCGAACGCCGTCACCGCGTTCGGCACGATCACCGCCGAGATGCCGCCGGCCCAGCCCAGTTCGCCCATCATGATGTAGAGCGGGATGATCCCGAGCTGCGTCGGCACCATCATCGTCGCGATCACGAGCAGCAGCAGGACGTTGCGGCCGCGGAACTTCAGTTTGGCGAACGCGAACCCGGCCAGCGAGCAGAACACCAGCACCGACAGCGTGATCGCGCCGGACACGACGAACGAGTTCCACAGCGCCAGCTGGAAGTTCGTCTGGTCGAAGACGCGGCCGATGTTCTCGAACAGGTGCCCGCCCGGCACCAACGGCGGGGGCACGCTGCCGACGACGTCGTTGGTGTGCGACGCGACGACCACGGTCCAGTACAACGGGAACGCGGAGCCGAGGATGACGGCGCCGAGCATCGCGTAGGTCAGCGGACCCGCGCGGTGCAACTGGCCGAGACGGCCTTTGGTGATCGTGGCCATGGGTCCCCTCAGCGGTCCGAGCGGATGCGGCGGGTGAGCAGGTAGTTGACCGCGACGGCGAGCACGATCACCAGGAACATCACCCAGGCGATGGTGGCCGCGTAACCGAAGTCGAACTCGCGGAAACCCTTCTCGTACAGGTAGACGGTGAGCGTTTGGAACTGCCGGTCGGACCCGCCGGTGACGCTGCCGGGCGTCGCGTCGAACTGCAACGGCTCCGCGAACAGCTGCATCCCGTAGATCGTCGAGATGATCACCGTGAACACGATCACCGGTCGCAGCGCGGGAATCGTGATGTGCCGGAACTGCTTCCACGTGCCCGCGCCGTCACAGGACGCCGCCTCGTACCGGTCACGCGGCACGGCCTGCAACGCGGCGAGGTAGATCAACGCGTTGTAGCCCGTCCACCGCCAGATCACCATGATCGAGATCGCGATGTGCGAGGTCGCCGTGTCCGCCTGCCAGTCGACCGGGGCGATCCCGACGAGCCCGAGGCTCCAGTTGATCAGGCCGAAGTCGCGGCCGAACAGCTGCGCGAAGATGATCGCCACCGCCACCAGCGACGTCACGTTCGGCAGCAGGACTCCCATGCGGAACAACGTCTTCGCCCGCAACCGCGAGTTCAGCACGTGCGCGAGTCCCAGAGCGAGGGCCAGCTGCGGCACGGTCGAGAGCACCAGCAACGAGAGCGTGTTGAACAGCGCGTTCCAGAAGTACGGGTCGGACACCAGCAACGCGTAGTTGTCCAGCCCGATGAACGTGTGGTCGTCGCTGATCAGGTTCCAGTCGCTCAGCGACACCCAGAGCGTGTAGCCCAGCGGGAACAGCCCGAACCCCAGGAACAGCAGGAAGAACGGCGTCACGTACAGGTACGGCGACACCCGGTCGTCGAAGCCGCGGCGCCGCTTCGAGCGGTGACCGGGGGAGGGCTCCCCGGTCACCGCCGACGGCGACTCGATCAGTGCGGTCACCTCAGCCCGCCGCCGCTGCGGCGTCGCGGAGCGCCTTCTGCCAGGAGTCGGACGCTGACTCCTTGCCCTGCTCCACCCGGCTGATGCCGTTCTGCACCGCGAGTCGCACCGCCGCCGTCTTCGGACCCTGGTACTGCGGCTTGAGCGCCTTCGCCGCCTCACCGAACATCTTCCCGACGGGGGCGTCGTTGAAGAACGGGTTGGTGAACCCGCTCATCGCCGGGTCGTCGTAGAGAGCGGGCCGCGAGGGCAGGTTGCCGATCTTCTTGAAGATCGACAGCTGCTGCTCGGGCGCGGTCAGCCACTTCGCCAGCTCGTAGGCTTCCTCGGGGTTCTTGGACTGCTTGGGCACGGTCAGCCACGACCCGCCCCAGTTGCCGCCACCGCCGTTCGGCACGGCCGCGACGTCCCACTGCCCCTTGGTGTCCGGGGCCTGGCTCTGGATGAACGCCATCACCCATGCGGGACAGGTGACCAGCGCGAAGCTGCCCTGCTTGAACCCGGTGCTCCACTGTGGACTGAACGCGGCGATCTTCGCCGACAACCCCGCCTCCACGGCCTGCGTGGTGAGGTCGTAGGCCTGCTTCACCGCCGGGTTCGACTCGGCGATCATCTTGTTGTCCGGCGAGTAGAACGCCTCGTTCGCCTGGCCGAGCACCGCGTTGAACAGCAGCGCGCCGGAGTCGAAGAAGCTCGCGCCGGTGTTCGCCGCCTGGAACCGCTTGCCGACGTCGAGGAACGCGTCCCAGGTCGGCCAGAGCTGCGCGACCTCCTCGCGGCCGGACGGCAGACCCGCCTTCTCGAACAGGTCGCGGCGGTAGCAGATCGCGAGGCTGCCGACGTCGGTGCCGAGTCCGATCTGGACGTCGCCGGCCTTGGACTGCTCCCACTTCCACGGGAGGTAGTCCTTCTCCATGTCGCCGGCGCCGTAGTCGTTGAGGTTGTTGAAGTTCTGCGGTTGTGCCGTGAACTGGCCGAGGAACTCTCCCTCGACGGCGACCACGTCCGGTGCGCCGGTCTTGGCCGCGAGTCTCGTCGCGAGCTGCGTGTGGTGCGCCTGGTACTCGCTCACCTGCTCGATGATCTCGATGTTCGGGTGGTCCTTCATGTACTGCTGGTACAGGTCTTTGTAGCCGAAGTCGTTGAACGTGCCGATGGTCAGCTTGATCTTGCCGTCACCGGCGCCACCACTGCTCCCACACGCCACCGTCGTGGCGGCGATCAGCACGCTCGTCAGCAAGAGTCGGATTCTGCCCATCGGATGCCTCCTCGAACCCCGGGCCCCCGTCGCTGCGCCGAACGCTACCTGCCGAGACAGGAGATAGGAAGGGGTACTTACAGTTTCGTGGCGATCGGCAACTCGTCGAGGATGCCGCGGGCCGGGTCGTACTCGCGGACCAGCGGGTTCGCCATCAACGCCATCAGCGCCGTGCGGCGGTCACGGGTCTTCGTGGCCTGCACGGTGAGGCGTTCGTACTGCTTCATCTGCTGGACCAGCCCGAGCATCTCGGCCGGTAAGGCGCGCTGCGGCAACGGATGCGCGCCGTCGCGGTCGATCCGGGCCTGGACCTCGATCACCGCGTCGTCGTCGAGTCCCGGCAGGACACCGTTGTTGCGCACGTTCACCGCCTGCACGTCACCGCGGCCGTCGTGCAGGGAGGCGATCAAGGCGACGGCCGCGTCGCTGTAGTACCGCCCGCCCCGGTTGAGCAGCTGCGGTGGTTTCACGTCGAGGGTCGGGTCCCGGTAGAGCTCCAGCAACTCGGACTCGATCTTCTGCACCTCCCGGGCGCGCAGGTGCCCGGCCTGCTGGCGGGCCAGCATGTGCTCGGTCAGGTAGTAGTAGCGCAGGTAGCGCGACGGGATGGCGCCCAGCTCGCGCAGCAGGTCGAGCGGGAACTCCAGGTACTCGGCCAGTTTCTCGCCGTGCTTGCCGAGCAACTCGGGCATGCGGTCGACACCGTCCACCACGGCCGATCGCTCCCACGTGAGGTGGTTCAGCCCGACGTGTTCCATCTCCAGCCGGTCGGCGTCGACGCCGAGGAGTTCGGCGGCGCGGTGACGGAGGTGGATCGCCACGTTGCACAGGCCGATCGCGCGGTGGCCCTCGTCGACGAGCGCCTGCGTGACGATGCCGGTCGGGTTGGTGAAGTCGATGATCCAGGCGCCCGGCGCGGCGTGCCAGCCGACCTGCTCGGCCAGGTCCAGCACGACCGGGACGGTCCGCATCGCCTTGCCGAACCCGCCGGCGCCGGTCGTCTCCTGCCCGATCCGGCCGTAGGTGAGCGGCAACGTCTCGTCCCGCAGCCGCGCCTCCTGGCCGCCGACGCGCAGCTGCACCAGCACGAAGTGGGCGCCTTCCAGGGCTTTGACCAGGTCCGTTGTGGACGTCAGTGTGCCGGTCCAGCCGTGCCGGCGAAGGATCCGGCCGCACACCGCCGCCACCGGTTCCAGCCGGGCGGGGTCGATGTCGTGCAGCACCAGTTCGTCCACGTTCAGCCGGTCGGCGAGTCTGCCGAACCCGTCGGCGAGCTCGGGGGTGTAGGTGCTGCCCCCGCCGATCACCGCGACTTTGACTGTCATCCGAATCCACCCAACTCTGAGGGTCGCTTTAATTCGTTAGGAGGGCTTACAGTATCGAACTGTGGACGATGTAGCACTACTCGCCGTGGACGGCGGCAACTCGAAGACCGACCTGGCGCTCGTGGCCCAGGACGGCACACTGCTCGCCGCCGTGCGCACTCCAGGGTGTTCGCACCAGCGGCTCGGCCTCGCCGGCGCGATGAGCTCGTTGCGCGCGGGAGTGGCGAAACTCCGCACCGCCGCCGGACGTTCGGGCGCCTTTGGACCCGCTGAGCTGGGCGTCTTCTGCCTGGCGGGCATCGACCTGCCGGTGGACGACGACCGGGTCGGCGCGGCCCTGCGCGGCGAGGGCTTCGCGCATGGCCTCGAGGTGCACAACGACATGTTCGCCATGCTCTGGGCGGGCAGCCCTGCGGGCTGGGGCGTCGCGGTCGGCGCGGGCACCGGCCTGAACTGCGTCGGCCTGGCCCCGGACGGCCGCGAGGTCAGGTTCCCGTCGCTCGGCCGCATCTCCGGCGACTGGGTCGCGGGCGGACGCTGGCTTGGCGTCCGCGCGCTGGGCCAGGCGATCCGCGCGGGCGACGGCCGGGGCTCGCCGACCGAGCTGCAACGCGCTGTGCCGGAGTACTTCGGCCTCGCGGACCCGATGGCGGTGGCCGAGGCCGTCTACACGGGACGGATCGAGGAACGCTCGCTGCTCGCGCTGGCACCGACGGTGTTCAAGGCCGCCGCCGGAGGGGACCCGGTGGCGCGGGAGCTGATCGACTCGGTGGTCGAGGAGATCGTGAACCTCGTCGGGGTCACGGTGCGGCGGCTCGACCTGGCCGATCTCGCCGTGCCGGTGGTACTGGGCGGCGGGTTGCTGCACTCCGGCGACGGGATGCTGCTCGACGGGGTGCGTGCGGGAGTGCTGGAGGCCGCGCCGAAGGCCGAGTTCAGCGTGCTGGACGCGCCGCCGGTGCTGGGAGCGGCGTTGTTCGGGCTGGCGAAGCTCGGGGCGGGAGAGGAGGCGGCCCGGCGGTTGACCGAGCAGCTGACCTACGACGCGCTGGGGGCTGTCGGGCCCGCTGAACTGGTGGAGCCTCCGGCGTGATGGTTCAGTCGTTCGCGGACTCGGCGAGCAGGGCGTCCCACGCGGCCGACGTCGCGGTCCCCACCGCGCCGTGCAGCACCGCGTCCGTGCCCAGCGCCGACGTCACCACCTGCACCGACAACGGCGTGAGCGACCGCAGTGCCATCTCGATGGGGTGCAGCAGCAGGTCGCCGTTGTGGCCGACCCCGCCGCCCAGGATGATCATCTCCGGGTCGACCACACCCGCCACCGTCGACACCGCCCGCGCCACCAGTCCGGCCACCACGTCCACGACCTCGCGGGCCAGCGGATCCCCCTTGCGCGCCAGCGAGAACACCGTGCGCAACGTCGGCGGGTTCGTCATCTCGCGCGCGGCGGCGAGGCGGTCGGTCGCCTCCTGCACGGACGGGCTCGCGAACCAGCGCGGCCACTTGCCCGCCGCGTGCTCACCGTCGGTGCTGATCGGCAGGAAGCCGATCTCGCCCGCGAGGCCGTGCGCGCCGCGGTGCAGGCGGCCGTTGATCACCAGGCCGAGGCCGACACCCGTGCCGATCCACAGGTATGCGAAGTCGCCGGTCTGGCGGCCGTGGCCCTGGGTGAGTTCGCCCAGCGCGGCCAGGTTGACGTCGTTCTCGATCATCACCGGCGCCTCGAACCGCGCGCGGATCGACTCGACCATGCCCTGGCGTTCCCAGCCGGGCAGGTTCGCGGGCAGCATCACCACGCCGCGCACCGGGTCCGCCACGCCAGGAGAGCCGACGACGACCTGCGCGACCTTCGACCACTCGATGCCGCGTTCGCGCATGACCGTGCGGGCGACGTCGCCGAGCTGGTCGAGCAACGTCTGGTTGCTGCGCAGCCGGGCGCGTTCGTCGTGGCGGGCGATGATCCGGCCCGACAGGTCGGCGACGGCGGCGCGCACCCAGCGGCGGCCGAGGTCGATGCCGATCACGTGCGCGGCCGCGTCGTTCACCTCGTACAGCACGGCTTTCGGGCCCTGCGTGCCGTGCGTGGACCCGGCCTCGCGGATCAGGCCCGCGGTGAGCAGTCCGGTGACGACCTCGGACGTCGTGGGTTTCGACAGTCCTACGGCGCGGGCGACCTGGGATCGGGACAGGGCGCCGTGGTGCGCGATCGCCTCGACGACCGAACGCCGGTTGATGGCTCGCACCATCGACGGCTCGGCTTTCGCGAAGGTCCTGCGCTCGACGAACGTCGTCCTGTCCCTTCTGCTCGGCGTGGTCGGGCTGGGTAATCGTACGGTCGCGGAGGGAGATCACCTATGACGACCCGTCCCGGCCCTCCGGCGGAACTGTCCGGACCGCTGGAACTCGCCCCGTCCGACTGGTCCGTCGGGGATGTGTACCACGTGCTGACGGCTTTGGTGGTGCCACGGCCGATCGCGTGGGTGTCCACTGTGGGCGTTGACGGAGTTCCCAACGTGGCACCGCATTCGTACTTCAACCTGGTCTCGCATGACCCGCCGCACGTCGCGTTCAGCACCACCGCCGTGCGCGACACGCTGACGAACCTCCGCGCCACCGGCGAGTTCGTCGTCAACATCGTGACGATGGACGTCGTCGAACCGATGAACCTGACGTCGGCGGACTTCCCGCCGGAGCAGGACGAGTTCCGCTGGGCGGGACTGAGCGCGGTCGCGGCGCGGACGGTCGGCGCGCCGAGGGTGGGGGAGGCGAAGGCGCACCTGGAGTGCCGCGTCGTGCACGAACTCCCCGTCGGCACGGCGACGCTCGTGATCGGCGAGGTGCTGCACCTGCACGTCGACGAGCGGGTGTGGCGCGACGGCCGGGTGGACCCGAGGTTGCTCGACCCGGTGTGCCGGCTCGCGGGCAGCGGGTACGCGGCCCTGGGGGAGATCTTCGGACTTGACCGTCCACGATGGACTGATCTGGACCGACAGGAGGCCGATGCTCGCCGGAATCAAGGGTAGTGGCACGGAGTTCCGCGCCGTGGTGGGAACGGGGCCGCACGACGTGCGCGCCGAGGAGGTGTTCCCGACCACGACCGCGGACGAGACGATCGCGCGCGTCACCGGGTTCCTCGCCGCGCAGGGGGAGTTCGACCACGTCGGGCTGGCGTGCTTCGGCCCGCTCGACCTCGACCCGCGCTCCCCCTCGTACGGGCACATCACCTCGTCGCTCAAACCGACCTGGCGCGACTACGACCTGCTCGGGGCGGTCCGCGCGGCGTTGCCCGTGCCGGTGACGCTGGAGATCGACGTCAACGCCTCGGCGCTGGGCGAGTGCGCGGCGGGCGCGGGCGTCGGCAAGCGCAGCGTCGTGTTCATGACCGTCGGCAAGGGCACCGGGATCGGCGCGGTGCTGGGCGGACGGCCGGTGCGCGGCCGCAGCCACCCTGAGATGGGACACCTGCCGGTCGCCCGGCACCCGTCGGACGTCTTCGCCGGCACGTGTCCCGCGCACGGCGACTGCTTCGAGGGCCTGGTGAACCCGGCCGGACTGGCCGCGCGCGGACTCTCCGGGCACGAGCAGGCGTTGCTCGCCGCCTGGTACCTCGCCCAGGTCGTGATGACCATGACGTACTCGCTGTCGCCGGAGGTGATCGTGCTCGACGGCGCCGTGGGCACGATGCCCGGCGTGCTGCCCGCCCTGCGCGAGGCGACCCTCGACCGGCTCGGCGCCGACCCCGCGATGGCCGGGGTGAAAGCCGCCATCGACACCTACGTCGTCGCGTCGCCGCTGGGCGGGCGCGCCGGAGTGCTCGGCACGTTGCTGCTGGACCAGGCCTACGAGAGTGAGGACGCATGACCCACACCGATCCGCGCGAGGTGCTCAACCTGATCGACGGCAAGTGGCGGCCCGCGCGTTCCGGCGAGACCCTCACCAGGGAGAACCCCGCGAACAAGGCGTCCGTCGTGGCCACCTGTCCCGCCTCGTCGGCCGAGGACGTGGACGCGGCGGTCGAGGCGGCGCGGCGGGCGTTCCCCGGCTGGGCCGCGACCTCCGTCGAGGACCGCATCGCCGTCCTCCGCCGCGCCCTGGACCTGCTGACCGATCGGTCCGAGGAGATCGTCGTCGCGGACGTGCTGGAGTCCGGCAAGACCAGGGCCGACTGCGCGGGCGAGGTCGCCCGCGCGTTGTCCGCGACGAAGTACCAGCTCGACATCGCGCCCGACCTGCTGGACAGCCGCGGCGTCCTGGACTCGGGGCTGGAGGCCTGGTCGCAGCTCGCTCCGGTCGGCGTGGCCGCGCTGATCACGCCGTGGAACTACCCGTTCAGCGCCGTGCTGCGGAAGAGCATTCCGGCGCTGGTGGCGGGCAACTCGGTGGTGGTGAAGCCGTCCGAGCTCACCCCGATCACCGGCGAACTCGTCGGCGCGGCGTTGACGGATGCCGGACTGCCCGCCGGTGTCTACAACCTCGTCTACGGCACGGGTGCCGCCGCAGGCCAACGGTTGGTGGACCACCCGGACGTCGACGCGATCTCGTTCACCGGCTCCACTCGCGTCGGTCTCGCCGTCGCCGAGGCCACCGGCGGACGGGACGTGAAGGTCCAGGTCGAGATGGGCGGCAAGAACCCGCTGGTCGTGCTGGCCGACGCCGACCTCGACGCGGCCGTGGACGCCGCCATGCACGCCTCCTACACGGCGGCGGGCCAGTGGTGCATCGCGACGAGCCGGATCATCGTCGAGGAGACGGTGTTCGACGAGTTCCGCACCCGCTTCCTCGAACGCACCCGCGAGGTCCGCGTCGGCGACGGGTTCGACGAGAACGTGACGATGGGCCCGGTCAGCTCGCAGGTCCAGTACGAGAAGGTGCTGTCGTTCTTCGAGCCGGACAAGCTGTCGGGCACGGTGCTGATCGGCGGCGGGCCCGCTCCGGACGCCCCGGACGGCTACTTCATCGCGCCGACCGTCATCGAACGCCCCGACCAGGACTCGCCGGTCACCCAGCAGGAGATCTTCGGCCCGGTGGTGTCGTTGTTCGGTGCCGCCGACCTGGACGAGGCGATCGCGCTGGCCAACGGCACGCCGTACGGGCTGTGCGCGGCGATCTTCACCCAGGACCGCGAGAAGGCGGTGAAGTTCGCGCACGCCGTGGACGTCGGCCGGGTGGGCGTCAACATGCCGACGTCCGTGGGCGACCAGCAGGTGCCGGGTGGTGGCCGCAAGAACAGCGGGCGAGGGGAGTACGAGGGCGCGGACGCGGGCATCGCGTTCTTCACGCACCTCAAGCCCATCTTCTTCAAGCCGTGATCGGGCGTCCTGGCCATGACATCTGTCATGGCCAGGACGTGACGCTTGAGCCCCTCTTCGCTGCCCTCGTGCGCCGAGCATTGGACGCATGACGGAGACAGCTGTGCGGGCCGGCGCCGCGGTGGCGTTGAGCGGCCTGCGGAAGAAGTTCGGCGAGGTGCGCGCGGTCGACGGCATCGACCTCGTCATCTCGCCCGGCGAGGTGGTGGCGTTGCTCGGCCCGAACGGCGCGGGCAAGTCCACGACCGTCGACATGCTCCTCGGACTGTCCACTCCGGACGCCGGGGAGATCGGCGTGTTCGGCAAGACACCCCGCGAAGCCGTGGTGGCGGGCCAGATCTCGGCGATGCTGCAGAGCGGCGCTCTGCCCGACGACGCGACGGTCGGCGAGACCGTCGGGCTGATCGCGGCGCTGCACCACGAGCCGATGCCGGTCGCGCAGGCGTTGCAGCAGGCCGGAATCGCCGATCTGGCCGGGCGCAAGTGCACCAAGCTGTCCGGCGGGCAGAAGCAACGCGTGCGGTTCGCGCTGGCGTTGGTCTGCGACCCCGACCTGCTGGTGCTGGACGAGCCGACGGTCGCGATGGACGTCGAGACGCGCCGGGCGTTCTGGAACCAGATGCGCGCGTACACCGACACCGGCCGCACGGTGCTGTTCGCGACGCACTACCTGGAAGAGGCCGAGGAGTACGCCGACCGGGTCGTGCTGATGCGGTCCGGCAAGATCGTCGCGGACGGCTCGGTGGCGCAGGTGCGGGCGGCGGTGTCCGGGCGGACGTTGCGCGCGGTCGTGCCCGGTGCCGCGGACCTGGACCTGCCGGGCGTGCGGGCCGTCGAACGCCGGGGCGACCGGATCACGTTGACCTGCACGGATTCCGACGCCGCCGTGCGCGCGTTGCTGACCCGCTACCCGCAGGCCCACGACATCGAGATCACCGCACTCGGTCTGGAGGACGCGTTCCTCGCGCTGACGGGGGAGGACCACTGATGAACACGCGTTTCCTGGGGCTGGAACTGCGCAGGGCCGTCCGCAACGGCCGGTACCTGATCTTCACGATCATCATGCCCGCCGTGTTGTTCGTGCTCTTTGTGAACCTCTACGGCGGAGGCGACGGCAAGTTCCCGAACGGCCTGCCGGTCACCACCTCGTTGATGATGAACATGGCGTTGTTCGGGGTGATGGCCGGGCCGTTGACGATCGGCGCGCGGATCGCCGTCGAACGAGGCCTCGGCTGGCAGCGGCAGCTCAGGCTCACTCCGCTGACCGGTTCCGGCTACCTGACGACCAAGGGCGCGCTGGCGATGCTGGTCGGGTTGCCGGGGATCGTGCTGGTGTGCGTGATCGGCGCGGTCGAGGGCGTGCGGATGAGCGCGCCGCAGTGGCTCGGCGTGTTCGCGACGCTGTGGCTGGGCGCGATCCCGTTCGTGCTGCTGGGCATCGTGATCGGGCTGATCGCGACCCCGGACGGCATGCAGGCGATCACCGGCCTGGCGTCGATGCTGCTCGGTCTGCTCGGCGGCATCTGGATTCCGGCGGACGTGGCACCGGCGTGGCTGGCGGGCATCATGAAGATCCTGCCGACGTACTGGGTGAAGCAGCTGACGCAGGCGCCGTTCGTGTCCGGAGTGGACGTCAAGGAGGCGTTGCTCGTGATCGGCCTCTGGGTCGTGGTGCTGGGGGCGATCGCCGCGCGCCGCTACCGCACGCAGAGCTAGGTTCGTCCGGTGGACGGTGGCAGGTGGCTTTGGTTCGGCGCGATCTTCGTGCTGCTGTACGTCCCGGCGGTGATCTACGACGTCGTGGTCAGCGACCGGGGCGTGGTGGCGCGGGTGGTCCTCGTGCTGCTGCTGGTGGCCTACGGCGTGGGCTGGCTGGTCGCGCCGAAGTTCTTCTGGAGCAGCGGCAGCGAGAACTTCAACACCGGGCTGGCGCTGGGCCTGACGGCACTCGGCCTGGTCGTCGTGTACTCGCTGGGCATGGCGTACGCGGGCCTGATGGTCTACGTCATGTCGTCGACGGCGGTGGTGCTCAAGCCGGTGCGCGCGATCCTGATCGACGGCACGGTGCTGGTGCTGCTGGCCGGGACGATGTACCTGGAGCAGGACCTCGCGATCGACGGCGGCCAGCTCGGCACGTTGCTGTCGCTGTCGCTGGGCATGCTCGCGGTGGGCCGGATGATCAGGGCGAACATGGCGTTGTCGGTCGCGCAGGAGGAGATCGCCGCGCTCGCCCGCACCGAGGAACGCAGCCGTCTCGCCCGCGACCTGCACGACGTCCTGGGGCACAGCCTGACCACGATCACGTTGAAGGCCGGGGTCGCGCGGCGGTTGCTGGAGAACTCCTCGACCGACCGGGCGCTGGAGGAGATCCGCGAGGTCGAACACCTGACGCGGCAGGCGTTGAGCGACGTGCGGACCACGGTCTCGGGCTACCGCGAGGTGTCGCTGTCGGCCGAGATGGTCGGCGCGCGGGCGGCGTTGCGGGCGGCCGAGGTCGAGGCGGACCTGCCGCACGCGGTGGACAACGTGCGACCCGAACTCCAGGGGGTGTTCGGGTACGTGTTGCGCGAGGCGATCACGAACGTGCTGCGCCACGCCGCCGCGACCCGCGTCTCGGTGCGCCTCGGGGACACCTGGCTCGAGGTGTGGGACAACGGACGCGGCACCGGCGTCGGCACTCCCGGCACCGGTCTGCAGGGGCTGGCGGAACGGCTCGCGCCGCACGGCGGCAGGGTCGTCGCCGGTCCGTTGGACGAGGGTGGCTACCGGCTGCGCGCCGAGGTCGGGGAGACGGTGTGATCAAGGTGCTGCTGGCCGACGACCAGGCGCTGGTGCGGGGCGCGTTCGCCGCCATGCTCGGCCTGGAGGCCGACATCGAGGTCGTCGCCCAGGTTAGCTCGGGCGACGAGGTCGTGCCCGAGGCCCAGCGCACCCGCCCCGACGTGGCGTTGCTGGATGTGCAGATGCCGGGCAAGGACGGCCTGAGCGCCGCCGCCGACCTGCGCCGCGCCCTGCCGTCGTGCCGGGTGATCGTGTGCACGACCTTCGGCAGGCCCGGTTATCTGGCGCGGGCGATGGCGGCGGGCGCGGCGGGGTTCGTGGTGAAGGACGCCTCACCGGAACAGCTGGTCGACGCCGTCCGCCGGGTGCACGCGGGCCTGCGCGTGGTCGACTCCGCGCTGGCCGCCGAGTCACTCGCGACCGGCCAGAGCCCGCTGACCGACCGCGAACGCGACGTGCTCGCCGTCGCCCGCGACGGAGGCACGGTGGCGGACCTGGCACGGGCGTTGCACCTGTCCGAGGGGACCGTGCGCAACCACCTGAGCGCGGCGATCGGCAAGACCGGCGCGCGCACCCGTGCCGAGGCCGTGAAGGTCGCCGAGGACAGCGGCTGGCTCTAAGCCTTGTCAGCCAGCTTGAGCCACACGACCCCGGCGATGATCACCGCCAGCCACCCGGCCTTGGCGAGCGTCAGCGTCTCCGCGAAGAACACCGGCCCGAGCAACGCCGCCCCGACGGCCCCGATCCCCGCCCACACCGCGTACCCGATGCTGACGTCGATCGTCCGCAGCGCCCGGCTGAGCGCCCACAGCGTGAGCAGGAAGAACACGGCGGCCACGAGCGACCACGACAGGTGCGTGAAGCCCTGGCTGCCACCGACCGACAACGCGTAGCCGACCTCGAAGACGCCGGCGAGCAGCAGGGTGAGCCAGGCGTTCACGCGGCACCCGCCAGCTGCAGGCCGACGACGCCGCCGATGACGAGGGCGATCCCGACAGCTTTGCGCCAGGTGAGCCGTTGCCCGAACACGAGCGCGCCGAGCAGCGTGATGCCGACGCCCGCGAGCGACGTCCACAGGGCGTAGCCGACGCCGACGTCGAACGTCAGCAGGGCGCGGCTGAGGAAGTAGGTGGCGAGCCCGCCGGTGACGAGCGTGGCGGCGGTCCAGCCGCGGTGGGTGAAGCCTTGTGCCTTGCCGGCGCAGATCGCGACGGCCGTCTCGAAGACGACGGCGACCGCCAGGTGGAGCCAGTGCATGGGTTTTCCTTCCCGGTGTTGTGCTCCACGAGGGTCGAACCTGACACCAATGTCAGGTGCAAGACTGGGTGAGTGCGGATCGGCGAACTGGCGGAGGCGAGCGGGGTCAGCCCTCGTTCGTTGCGCTACTACGAGAGCGTCGGGCTCATCCGCTCCACGCGGTCCGGGGGAGGGTGGCGCGACTTCGACCTGGCGACGGTCGAGCGGGTCGTGATGATCCAGCACCTGCTGGCCGCCGGGTTGTCCAGCTTCACGATCGGCGAGCTGCTGCCGTGCCTGGAGGCGACGCCCGAGGAGCGCACCGGCGTGATGGAGGAGTTGCTCGCGCAGGAGGTCGTCCGGCTCGAAGCGAAGCGGCGCGACCTCGACCGCGAACTCGAGGTGCTCCAGGCGTTGCGCCGCGACCTCTGATCAGGGGCGGTGGCCGTCGAGGAACCGGCGGACCACGGCCTCGGGATCGGCGGGCGACTGCGTGGCGAGCTGGTCCACGCGCCGGGCCAGCGACCGCATCATCAAGGGCCCGACCAGCGCGAAGAACGTGTGCCGCGGCGGTTCCACGACGAGCGACCCGCGCCGTTGGTGGTGCAGGATCACCTCGTCCACCCGCCGCAGCAGCTTCTCCGGTTCGGTGAGCACCGCGGCCACCTCGGGGCTGAACTTCGCCTCGCGCATCAGGGTGAGCACGACACCGCTGCGGGCCTCGTAGAGGTGCGCATAGTAGCGGACGATCGTGAGCAGGTCGGCCGCCACGTCGTCGCCGGGCGCGTCGAGGTCGAGCGCGAAGCCCGCGAAGCTGCCCCGCACCGCCTGTTTGAGCAGGTTCTCCTTCGAGGTGAACCGGCGGAACAGCGTCGCCTCGTTGATCCCGGCGGCCTCGGCGATGGTGCGCGTGGTCGCCCGTTCGTACCCCTGCTCGGCGATCACCTCCAGCATCGCGTCGAACACCGCCTGATCGCTCACCCGGCTCGCCACGCGCCCCTCCAAACTCAATGCAAGTGTGCACTTGCATTGAGCGTGCCTCGGTGGCTACCTTGTTTGCAAGTGACTGCTTGCAAATCAGCCTACCGAAGGACGCGGACCATGGCCGACACCAGCTTCCCCACCCGTACCTCGGCACTCGCGCCGAGCGCAGGAGAGGTCGTCGTCGGCCTGCTCGGCGCCGCGGTGGTCTCGATCGTCGTCAACGCCCTGATCGCCCTGGTCGCGGGCAAGTTCGTGCCGGAGGGGACGGAACGCGTCGGGCTCGCGTTCGCCGAGTACGCGCCGGCGACGGTGCTGGGCATTCTGCTCGGCACGCTCGGCTGGTACCTCGTGCGCCGGTTCGCGGGCAACCCGCGGCGCGTGCTGCGGGTGCTCGTGCCGGTTGTCGTCGTGGTCTCGTGGATCCCTGACCTGGGGATTCTCGCGGGTGGGGCCGCCGTGGCGAACTCGCTGGCGCTCATCCTCATGCACACCGTCGTCGCGGCGGCCACCGTGCCCGTGCTGATCCGCGTGCTGCCCCTGCGTTAGACGGCGACGTCCACGATCCAGGTCACGCCGAACCGGTCCGTGAGCATGCCGAAGCCCGGCGACCACTGCGCGGGCCCGAACTCCTCGACGATGGTGGCGCCGTCGGCCAGGCCCTTCCAGAGGGCGCTCATCTCCTCGGCGTCGTCCCCGCGCACCGACAGGAAGAACGGCTCGGTCGTGAGGGTGACGCCGTTCTCGCGGCGGGTGTCGCCGGGGCTGGCCGGGGCGTTCGCGCCGGGCACGTCGTAGGCCATGACGCGGAAGCCGTTGTCCGCGACGACCTGGCCGAACACGACGTTCTGCGCGCCGGGGACCTCAGCGGGCATGCCGAAGTCGCCATAGGTGGCGATGGTGGTCTGCCCGCCGAACACCGAGGCGTAGAACTCCAGGGCCTCCCTGGCCTGGCCGCGGAAGTTCAGGTGGGTGACTGCGTTGAGCGGCATGGTGGTCCTTCTTCGAGTTGCCTGCCGCCGGAGGTTTCCGGCGACGAGGACCACGATGTCGTGAGTACAGGACAGAGAACGGCCGCTACTCCTGGCACACTTTGAAACATGCCGACCGCTTCCGCTGCGACCACCTCCGCGCGCCTGCTCGCGTTGCTGTCGATGCTCCAGGTGCGCCGCGACTGGCCCGGGACCGTGCTGGCCGAGCGGCTGGCCGTCAGCGAACGGACCGTGCGGCGCGATGTCGACCGGTTGCGCGAACTCGGGTACGTCGTGCACGCGGTGAAGGGGCCGGACGGCGGGTACCGGCTCGAGGCGGGTGCGCAGATGCCGCCGATGCTGTTCGACGAGGAGCAGGCGGTGGCGCTCGCGGTCGCGTTGCGGATCGCGGTCAGCGCGGGCGCGGGGATCGAGGAGGGCGCGGCGCGGGCGTTGGTCACGCTGCGGCAGGTGATGCCGTCGCGGTTGCGGCAGCGGGTCGACGCGTTGGAGGTCACGGCGGCCGAAGCTGCGTCCACCGTGGACACTTCGCTGCTGCTGGCGTTGAGCACGGCCATTCGTGGCCGTGAAGAGGTGAGGTTCGACTACACCTCGCCTGGCCGTGAGCCCGCATTGCGTCGTGTGCAGCCGCATCATCTCGTGGTGCGCGGTGGCCGTTGGTACCTCGTCGGCTGGAGTGACGAACGTTCCGACTGGCGCACTTATCGCGTGGACCGGCTGACGTTGCGCATCCCGAACGGACCGCGTTTCGCGGTGCGGGAGGTGCCTGGCGGGAGCGTCACCGAGTTCCTGGCTGCCCGGTTCAAGGGGTCGGACACCGGGTGGTCGTGCCGGGGTGAGGTGGTGCTCGGGCTGCCGTTGGCCGAGGTCGCGCCGTTCGTGGGGGACGGGGTCGCGACCGAGGTCGGACCGTCGCGGACGCGTCTGACGGCTGGGGCGTGGTCGTGGGACGCGCTCGCCGCCGGGCTGGCGCGGTTCGGGGCCGAGATCGAGGTCGTCGGGCCGCCGGAGCTGCGGGACGCGTTCGCGGCGCTGGCTGCTCGCGCCGTCCGGGCCGTCAGTTCGTAGAACCGCGGTGCACCGGTGTGTCCTCGCCGAGTGCGACCAGGACTTCGTGCAGCTGGTCCGCGGCCTTCTTGATCAGTGAGTCGTCGACTGGGCCGAGCACACGGTTGATCACGTCGGTGACGGCGTCGCCTGTCTGTTGTGCGATGGCTTTGCCTTGGGGCGTAAGGCGCACGATGTTGCTGCGCGCGTCCTTGGCGTTCGCCTCGCGGGTGATGTGCCCGTCGGCTTCGAGCCTGCGCAGGATGTTGCTGATGCCGCCGGTGGTGAGCAGCAGTTGTGCCGACAGCTCCTGAGGGCGTGCCTCGCCGCCCGCCAACGCGCCGAGCACGTCGAGTTCGCTGCGCGAGAGTCCGTGCTGCTTGAGGACGTCGGCGATGTGCCGTTCGAGCAGCGTCTGCAGCCTGACGGCGTGCTGGGCGAGTGACAGCGAGGACATGTCCGTGATAGTACCTTTAGAGATAGCTTTCATAAAAGGTAACTCCGAGGGAGACGTCATGACCGTGCTGCCAGGCCTGATCGACGCCCACGTCCACCTGTCCGGCCGGGCCGATCTGGAGGAACTAGCGCGCTGGGGCGTGACGACGGGGCTGGACATGGGCTCGTGGCCACGTGGGTTCGTGGATGAGATGCGCGCGCAGAAGGGCGTGGCGAGGATCAAGAGCGCCACGATTCCCGCCGTGGGCAAGGGCGGACGTCACGCGCAGATGCCGGGCTTTCCGGCTGAAGGGATCGTGACCAGCCCGGACGAGGCGAAGCGGTTCGTGGAAAGGCGGGTCGCGGACGGCGCGGACTTCGTCAAGATCGTTACCGAGGCCGCTCCGCCCGAGGGCATGGACCAGCCGACCGTTGATGCGCTCGTGCGTGCCGCGCACGACCACGGGTTGCTCGTCGTCGCCCACGCCGTGACGACCGGTGCGTTCCGTGTGGCCGTGGAAGCCCGTGTCGACGTGAGTACACACGCGCCGTTGGATGCCGTGCTCGACGACGACACCATCGCGGGCATGCGCGAGATCGGCATGGTCTCGGTGCCGACCCTGACGATGATGGAGGGCACCGCGAAGTTGTTGGCACCACTGGGGTTCCGGTACGAACACGCCCGCGACACGGTGACCCGGTTCCGTGACGCGGGCGTCGACGTGCTCGCCGGAACGGACGCGAACTCGGCACCCAGAGCGCCGTTCGCGCCGAAGCACGGCGAGTCGATGCACCATGAACTGGAGTTGCTGGTCGCCGCCGGACTCACCCCGGCCGAGGCCGTGCGCGGCGCGACCGAACTGCCGGCGCGCGTCTTCGGGCTGGCAGCAGGGGATGACCGGATGGAGGTCGAAGGTGACCCGACCGTCGACATCACGGCCACCCGGAACATCGTCGGCGTGTGGATCGGTGGTGAGCGCGTCCGCTGATCAGGCGGACTCGGTCGCCAGCGAGAACGCCGGTCGTGTCCGTTGCTCGGCAGCGATCAGCACCGTCCGCACGGGGTCGAGCACCGGCACGGCCTGTGTCCAGCAGTGCAGCAGGTGCCGTCCGAGCCGCACTTCGAGGACGATCGCGGCGGCCGCGGCGTGCAGCAGTTCCTGGGTGCGCCCTGGGTTCGCGGTCAGGTGCTCGCGACACGCGTCCAGCAGCTCGGTCCAGGTTCGTTCGTGTGCCGGATTCCGTTCGAACAACAGGGAAACAGCGGCGGACGCGGCGTGGAACCCGACGGCGGACGGCCCGGTCAGGACACGGGCGGTGTTGTGCGCGGCGAACGCGACGGCGGGCATCCGGTCAAGCGGGTCGAGTGCCTTGACGGCGGCCAGTTCCCGCAGCTGAGCGGTGGTCGCCCTGGTCGCGGCGAACGAGCGCAGCCCGGTGTGGCCGCCGCTGATCAGGCCGATGAGGTGGTCGCCGATGCGGTGCGGCGAGGCCGTGTCACCGCCGGCCGCGCGCACCAGGGGCGTCGTGAGCTCGTGCAGAGCGGCGCTCCACCATTCGCTCAGAAGTGAACGCCACCGCAGGACTTCCGGGTCGTCCGCCCGCTCCGGCGCGACGCCGTCGAACCCGTCTGCCCCGAGAGCCATCCACAACGCGAGCTGGAAGTCGGCGTCGTGGACCAGCCGTTCCGGGTCGTCCACGACGGTCAGCGGCGGTGGAGGAGCGTCGACCGCCAGCAACGCGGCGATGACTCCTGCGCTCAACGGTCCGCGAGCAGCGGGCAACAACATCAGGGGCCTCCGGCCGGTGCGATCCACGATCCCGTGATCACTTACCCGCCCGGATCGGCGTCAAACGCTGCCGGGGAACCGGTCTCGGCGATCTCGGTCACCGAGACCGGCACCCGTTGCTGCTACTGCGCGGTCGGGATCGGATGTCCCTCGGACGCCTGCACGACGACGATGCCCTGACCCGTCAGGGCGAGCTGGTAGGCCTCACCCGAGCCGCGGCCGATGACAGCACCGATCTTGGCGGTCTTCTTGATGGAGGACTGCAGCGAGGTCGACCACAGCACGGCCGACTGCATGTCGACGTACGTGGGCACGTCGACGTTCAAAACGACCGGCGTGCCGTAGGCGGTGACGGCGAGCGCACCAGTGCCGGTGAACGTGGTGTTGAACAGGCCGCCGCTGAGCATCGACGCGCCCTCGGTGCGGTTGATGTCCCACGTGAGGGTGCTGTCGAACGCGAGCACGTTCTTGCCGTTGACCGTGACGCTCTCGTTCTCCAGGTAGAGCACGAAGATCTCGTCGGCGTCCTGGGCGAGGAACACGTCGCCGCTGCCCGACACCTTCATCAGCGACATGCCCTCACCGGTGAAGGCCTTCTTGAACAGCTTGCCGAGGCCGCCCGCGCCTTCGTAGGCGAAGTCGACGTCGCCCTGGTAGGCGACCATCGATCCCTGCTTGGCGAAGAAGAAGCCGCCACTGCCCGTGAGGTCGACCTTGAGCATGCGTTCGTTCTGCAGTTGGAAGCTTCCGGGCTCGACAGGCCGTTCCGCGTGGTTGAACAGTGAGCTGCGCATGCGCAGATCATGCAGGTGATCACCGGCTCGTGCACGCCGTTCGGACGATTCCGCGCGCCATCATCGCGAACACGATGTCGTGCAACGGTTTCTGCGCCATCCAGTACAGCTGCCCCATCAGGCCGTCAGCGGCGAACGTGACCTTCTGCCGGTAGCGGGTGCGGTCGTCGTGGCGGTCCACACGCATGTCCAGCACCGTGTGGCCGGGCATCTTCATGTCGGCCTTGAGCACGAGACGTTTCGCGTCGTCGTCGCGGTGCACGACGGTCCAGAAGTCCACGACGTCACCCTCGTCGATCTTCGGCGCGCGCCCGCGGTAGAGGCCGCTGCCACCGAGCAGGTGGTCGATCGCGCCGCGGACCGTCCACACGAGAGGGAGGGTGTGCCAGCCGTCGTCCCCGCCCAGATCGGTGACGGTGCGCCAGACGTCTTCCGGGGACGCGTCGGTGAGCACCGTGCGTTCCTCGGCGTACATCTCCCCGCCGGTCTGCTCCGGTTCGTTCGTGATCGCGGCGCGGATGGCGTTGTCGATGCTGGTCAGGCCGTGCGGGGGCGCGGGCAGGACGTCGGTGGCGGGTGGGCCGTCCGGGACGAGGTCGAGGTCCAACGACGCGAACAACGGCTCGGCGACGGTCGCCGACACCGGCGTGACCAGCCCCGCGACCTGCGCGGCGAGCTTGTGCGACCACACCGGCGCGGGCAGCGGCACGCGGACCGGCAGCTTCAGCACCCGTGCGCATCGTTGGACGAGCTCCACGTAGCTGAGCCGCTCCGGCCCAAGCACGTCGAACACACCGTCGAGTGGTTCGGTCTCGGCTGCGGCGGTCAGGAAGTGCACGACGTCCGCGACCGCGACCGGCCTGCTGGTGTTGTGCATCCACTGCGGCACCGGCACCCACGGCGTGAGCGTTGCCGTGGACTTCAGCAGTTCGAAGCTGGCCGATCCGTCGCCGATGATCATCGACGCCTGGAGGACGAGCGTGGGAACGCCGGTGGCGGCCAGCGCGTCGCCGACCTCGGCCCGTGAGGCGAGATGAGGGGACAGGGTCGTCTTGGGCTGAGGCCCGCCGACGTAGACGATCTGCCCGACTTCTGCTTCCTCGGCGGCGGACGCGACCGTGGTGGCGGCTTCGCGATCGATGCCGGCGAAGCCGCGTTGGTCGAGCGAGTGCACGAGGAAGTACACAACGTCGTTGCCTGCCAATGCTTCTCTGACCGCCCGTGCGTCCGTCACGTCGCCGACGTGCACCATCACGTTCGTGGGGAACCGCGTCGCCTGAGCGCCGTCACGGATCAGCACGGCCACCTGGTGCCCTTGGGCGACGAGCGCCGGCACCAGCCGCGACCCGAGGTGTCCGGTCGCGCCCAGCACGATGCACCGCTTCTCGTTGGACTTCACCCGCGCAGCATGCCCGCTTTCGGTCGATCGCAATCGTCCGTTCGCATCACCGGGCGTGTCGCGACCTGCGACTTCTGTGGATCTTCAAAAATTGTCAGACCCCCTCGCTAACGTCTCACCCGTACCGCCACTGCGGCGGGTCCACCGGCTCGGGGCAAGGAGAGGAATCGTTGTCAGACTGGGAAAGCGCGAGCACGGCGAGGGTGTTGCCACCCGCCCGCCCGCGCAAGCTCGCCAAGGTGCCGTTCGTGGAACTGGCGGACGGCCGCCTGCAGGGGGTGGTGTCCAGCGGCTCGGACATCGAACGGGTCTACGTCTCCTCGATCGCCGCGGGCACGTACGAGTTCGCCTGCAGCACCAACAACAATCGGCCGTGCGGCGGCGCCCGTGGTTCGTTCTGCAACCACATCTACGCGCTGATCTCCGAGTCCGTCCTGCAGTACGGAGTGGACCGGGTGGCGCGTTACCTTCGCGTCGAAGGCGCCGACCTGGACGCCCCGGCCCTGCAGTCGCTGATGCTGGCCACCCGACCGTCGCAGGCGGACAGTGCCGCCGCCGCACAGGTCTTCAGCCGCTTCCTGCGCCACCTGGCCTTTGTGGAGCTTCCGCCGACCACGTCGCCGTTGCCCGAGCTGCAGTGGTTCCCGCCGACCAGGTCGGTGGTGTGATGCGCGGACGTGCAGACCGTTCCAGCCGACCGGGCGGCGCCAGGCGTGCCGACTCCTTCCGCACGGCGTACCGAGGCGGTGGCGTGATGTGCGCCGGCGCTCGCACCGGTTCTGCCGGCACCGCTCACCAAGGTGGTGGCGTGCTGCGTGCCGACGCTCGGCCCAACCCCATCGACACAGCTGACGAGGTGATGGCGTGATGCGCGCTGACCTGCTCACCGACCCCCTCGACGGAGTCGACGAGGCCCTGGCCGCCGTGGCCGCCCTCGACCAGGCCCTCACCACCGGCCTCCTGCGCCCCCAACCGGCCCAGGCAGCCGGTCTGGCCGCACTGGCCGACGCCGTCTCCGCGTCTCCCTTGGCGTCCAAGGTGGCCGAAGCGGCCGACAAGGCAGCCGCAGGCGCCGCAGGCGAGGAGCACTTCCTCTTCCTCGCCGCCGCCAGGATCGCCCTGTTCGGCTCCGTCCACGACGCCCTGATGGCCCGTGTCGACCAGGCCACCAGCCGAACCCAGCAGGACTGGACCGCCCCACCCGCAGACCCGAGCAAGCCCGAGAACCTCGTGCTGGCCGCCCGCTCCTGGCTGGCCGACGTCGCCCGCGCCGGCTGGCAGGGCATCGACCACGACCTGGTCTCCGGCGCCGAACCGGTGATCTCCGCCCTCCTGCCGCACCCGCGCCTGCGCCGCCTCGCCGCGCTGCTGGACGGGTTCGCCGCCGAACTGGCCGCCTCGTGCCCCGGCTCGGCGCTCGACCGGATCCCGGCCCGCCGCTGGGGCGACCTGTGGTCCCGCGCGCTGCTGCTGACGGTGCCGGGGTCGACCGACGCGCCCACGAGCACGGTCACCGGCCGGTTGCTGCCGCTGGGCGTCGACCTGCACGAGCACGCGACGGCCGCGCAGGCCCAGGTGCACGCGGTGTTCGAACCGGTGGGCGGCACGCCGTTCCTGGTGCGCGCCAGCGTGTCCGCGCCCAAGCCGGACACCATCATCGGCGTCGGCGTCTGGCAGATCCTGCGCCCGCACATGTCGTTGCTGACGGCCGTGAGCGAGGGCAGGTCCGTCGAGCTGACGGACATGCCGATCACCGCCGAGGGCGACCTGCTGTGGCAGGACGACCACGCGAAGCTCGGCGAGCCCGCCGACCCGTTCGTCACCGCCCGGGTCGTGCTGCCGACCGCGAGCACGCCGCCGACGGCTCCGCTCGACCGGCACCCGGCGCGCATCGCCGTGCCGGTGTTCCTGGAGGGCTACGCGGCCGAGCAAACCGATGACGCGCTGACGTTCGCGATCGGCGGGAGCCCGGTCGGCGTGGACACCGACCGCGTGCCGGCCGGACCGCTCACGCCGGAGGCCGTCGCGGGCTCGAACGCCTGCATCGGGTTGCTGCGCTGGGACGCGGGCGCGTTCCGGGTGCAGCCGCTCGCCGTGGAGACCACCGCCCGCAAGAAGACGGTGGCGCTGCACGCCGGTGCGTGGGCCGGGGGAGCGGTGGACAAGGTCGGCGTGAAGGCCGAGAAGGCCGCCACCGACGCCGCGACCGTGCTGCGCGAACGCGCGGGAAGGTTGCTGCGCAAATGACGGACGCCCAGGAGAACCGCCGCCAGGTCCTGTACTGGCGCCTGCTGTCGAGGCTCTTCGACCACGAGGAGCAGGCCGCGCTGGAGTCGGCGAGCCTCGCCGTGCTCCAGGACATCGGCCTGCCCCCGGCCCTGCTCGACCAGCACGCCGGCGTCGACTCGATCGTGCAGCGGCACCCCGAACTCGCCGCCGAGATCGACGGCGTCATGGTTCCGCAGCAGCAGGAACAGCGCGACAAGGCGGCCGAGGTGCGCCGGGCAGCGCTGGTGTCCAAGGTACTGCTCAACGTCTTCGCCACCGGCTCCGGCACGGTCAGCGCCGGACAGCTGGCGCGCTGGCAGTCCGACGCGGGCTGGCTCGAACGCGCGCTCGGTTGTCAGCCGGGGCAGCTGCGCGGCGGCAACGGCACGCAGGCGTCCGGCACCGGCACCGGTGTCGGCTCGGGCACCCCGGACCTGAGCACCCTGATCCCGCAGATCGGCCCCGAACTCGGTGCTCTGGAAGCGGATCTGGTCAAGCGCATGCACCTGCGCGAGGTGCTCGCGGACCCGGCGCTCGCCGCCCAGCTCACGCCGAGCATGTCGCTGATCGAGCAGTTGCTGCGGGACAAGGACAACCTGTCGGGTGTCGCGCTGGCCAACGCCAAGTCGCTCATCCGCCGGTTCGTCGACGAGGTGGCCGAGGTGCTGCGCACCCAGGTGCAGAAGGCGACGGCCGGTGCGCTGGACCGGTCGGTGCCGCCCAAGCGGGTGTTCCGCAACCTCGACCTCGACCGCACGATCTGGAAGAACCTCACCAACTGGAGCCCGGAGGAGGAGCGGCTCTACGTCGACCGCCTTTACTACAAGCACACCGCTCGGAAAACCACGCCGCAGCGGCTGATCGCGGTGGTGGACCAGTCCGGGTCGATGGTCGACTCGATGGTCAACTGCACGATCCTGGCGTCCATCTTCGCCGGGCTGCCCAAGGTCGACGTGCACCTGATCGCCTACGACACCAGGGCTTTGGACCTCACGCCGTGGGTCGCCGATCCGTTCGAGACGCTGCTGCGCACCCAGCTCGGCGGCGGCACGGACGGCACGGTCGCGATGGCGCTCGCCCAGCCGAAGATCGCCGAACCGCGCAACACCGTGGTCGTGTGGATCTCGGACTTCTACGAGTGGCAGTGCGAGCCGCTCTTCGAGTCGATGGCCGCGATCCACCGCTCCGGAGCCAAGTTCATCCCGGTCGGCTCGGTGACCAGCGCCGGCCGCGGCAGCGTGAACCCGTGGTTCCGCGAGCGGTTCAAGGACCTGGGCACACCGGTGATCTCCGGCCACGTCCGCAAGCTCGTGCACGAGCTGAAGACCTTCCTCACCATCTGACTTTCCCCACCTCCCCGACACCCGCGAAAGGCACCACGAACTCATGTCCGACCTGTTGCGCGCCCCCGCCGAGCTCAAGTACGCCGAGGAACTCGACTGGCTGGAGTCGATCGACGACAACCCCAAGCCGTTCTCGTGGCGGTTGTCGCCGAAGATGATCCGCCTGTTCGTGCTCGGCGCCGAGCGCTCCGACGGCCTCGACCGCGAGGTCGCGCAGAAGTGGTTCGGCGACCGCAGCATCGTCGAGCGGGCCATCGTCACGCTGGCGTCCGACCGCGGCCTGCTGCTCATCGGCGACCCCGGCACCGGCAAGAGCTGGCTCGCCGAACTGCTCGCCGCCGCGATCTCGCGCAACTCCACCCAGGTGGTGCAGGGCACCGCGGGTACCACCGAGGACCACATCAAGTACTCGTGGAACGTGTCGATGGTGATCGCCAAGGGCCAGTCCCGGCAGTCCATGATCCCGTCGCCGATCATGAACGCGATGGAGTCCGGCACCATCGGCCGGTTCGAGGAGCTCACCCGCTCCACCAGTGACGTGCAGGACGCGCTGATCTCGATCCTGTCCGAGAAGTACATCTCCGTGCCCGAGCTCGACTCAGACAACATCGTGTTCGCGAAGCCGGGCTTCTCGGTCATCGCCACCGCGAACAGCCGCGACCGGGGCGTCAACGACCTGTCGTCTGCGTTGAAGCGGCGCTTCAACTTCGTGCGCATCCCGGTGGTGACGAACAAGAAGAGCGAGGCCGAGATCGTCCGGTTCCGCACCGAGGAACTGCTGCGCCGCCACCAGATCGAGCTCGACGTGCCGCCGACCCTGCTGGACGTGCTGCTGCGCAGCTTCGCCGACCTGCGCGCGGCGTCGGAGTCGGCGGGCAGCGACGACGAGAAGCTCGAGTCCGCGCTGTCCACCGCCGAGCAGATCGGCGTGCTCGAGGACGCCATCCTGCACAGCAACTTCTTCGGCGAACGGCAGCTGACCGCCCGCGCGCTCGGCTCGTCGCTGGTGGGCTCGCTGTCGCGGCGCGCGCCGGAAGACCTGGCGATCATGAACAAGTACCTGCACGGCGTCGTCGAGCCGCGGGGCAAGGACGAGGGCGGCGAGTGGCCCGAGTTCCTCGCGGGCGGGCGTGACACGATCGCCACCCTCTCGTGAGCTTCGAGTCGCTGCGCACGCAGCTGCACGAGGCGGCGACGACGTTCGCCGACGGGCCGGGTGCCCTGGAGGGCATCCTGCTCGGCATGGTCGACGACGTCGACCGGGCGGTGCACGAACCGCTGGAGATCTTCCCGGTCTGCCACCACTCGCCGTCCTCCGCCGTCGCCATGGCCCGGCGGCTGCGGGACAAGCAGCCCAAGGTGATCTACCTGGAGCTGTGCGAGGACATGGCACCGCTGCTCACCGAGCTGCGCAACTGCCGTCTTCCCGTTGCGGTGCAGGCGTTCTCCAGCGAGATCGAGGGGTTCCCGGCGGAGTGGGCACCGCTGTCGGTGGTCGCCCCGATCACCGAGGCGTCGGCGGAGTACCAGGCGATCGCGTACGCCCTGGACACCCCGGACGTCGAGCTGGTGCTGGCCGACCGCTCCACCGACCACGTCTTCCAGTGGCAGACGCCGGAGACCAAGCACACCGACGGCGAGGAAGCGCTGCACGGCGACGCGGTGGGCGTGGAGATCGGCGACCTGCGCCCGCGCTTCGCCGAGCTCGAAGAGCACCTGCTGCACCACGGCAAGGTGCGGCACTGGTCGGAGTGGTGGCACCAGTACGTCGAACTGCCGCTGGGCGACAGCGACCACGACACCTACCGCCAGGTGATGTTCCTGATCGGCAGCCTGTTCCGCAGGCTCGCCCCCGGCGACCCGCGCCGGGTGCGCATCGACGAGGACCGCGAGCGCTACATGTGGACCCGGATGCGCGAACACCTGGAAGCCACCGGCACGGACCCGGCCGACTGCCTGTACGTGTGCGGCGCGTTCCACGCGGCCAGCAGGGTCGCCGAGTTCGGCGTCGACGGCACCGGCGGCTTCGTGATCACCCCGCGCAGCGCGACGAAGTGGCAGCACGGCCTCATCCCGTCGAGCCACGCGGCGATCGAGGCCCAGTTCGACCTGGCCCCGGGCTCGGTGTCCATCGCGGCCACCGAATACGCCAAGAACCTGCGCCGCACCAAGGTGAAGCCGTTCCAGCTGGCAGGCCAAGCGGGCGCGAAGAAGAAGCCGGCGAAGCAACCGGCACCACCCGCCCCGGTAGCCGAGCTCGAAGCCTCCGACCAGCTGACCGGCTTCCTGCAACGCCCACCGATCCTGGACCGCCTCGACGAGGCGGAACTCCTGGGCTGGTCGGTGGACATCGTCAGAGCGGCCCGCCGCAACGGCTACCTGGCCTCCACGGCCGACGCCATCGCGGTGTTCGAGACGTCGATCCTCCTGGCAGGCATGCGGGACCGGGCACGCCCCACCCCGTACGACTTCCAGGACGCCGCCGTCACGTGCATCGAGAAGGACGTGGTCCCGGGCCGCCGCGACGTCCGCCGCCTGGTGGAGATCATGATGGGCGGCGACCGCATAGGCCAGGTCGGCTACGACGCCCTCCCACCCCTGGCCAGGGACGTGCACGACCGCCTGGCCCCGCTCAACCTGAAACTCCAGCAACGAGGCGTCCAACGAGCCCTGCTCGACATAGCCGGCACCCCAGAACTGGAACCTTGCTCCAACCTCCTCTGGATGCTGCGCTACCTGATGCCACAAGGCGCCGCCCGCCCGATCATGGGCGAGCGCAAGCTGGGCGAACGCCCCATCCAGGAATCCTGGGACCTGGCGCTCGGCACCCACCAGCGAGCCCTGATCGAACTGGGCTACGAGGGCGTGAGCGTGGAACAGGTGGTGGAACAACGCCTCCGCCGCAGCGCAAACGACCCCCAAGCCACCACGGCAAAGGTGCTCGAAGCGGTAGAGGACGCCATCCGCTACCTCCACAGCCCAAGGCTCTCCAACGAACTGGGCACCAAAGCACTAGAAGTCCTGTCCAGCGAACGCACGGTAGACGGTGCCCCAGAAGTCCTACGCCGCACCCGCCGCCTGCTCGCGTACTACCGCACCAACGAACCAGAGCTACCACAGTGGATCGAGTCGTTCGTCCAAACCGGCTACGCCCACTACTGCACCCTGCTCCCCACAGCGTTCACCGACGAGGAAGCAGGCGCCAACCAGGTAGCCGCCATGCTGGGCTTCCTGTTCAGCATGGAATCCCTGGCCCTCTCCCTGGGCTGCGACCGAACCCAGCTGGAACTGGCAGTAGCCCAGTCCCACCCACAAGAACCGTCCAAAGTGGCCCTGCTCTGGGCCGCCCAGGTCCACCTGGGCAACCTCACCAGAGCAGAACTACGCGACCGCTGCACCGCCCTGCTGACAAACCCGCTCTCACTCCCGAGCTACCCGAAGTACCTGAGCGGCTTCGTCCACGCCCTGGACCCAGTCCCGAGCATGGTGGACTTCGTGGTGGAAACGATGTCCAACGCCTTCGCCCACCTCCCAGACCCACTCCTGCTCCCGTGGCTCCCCACCCTGATCGGCACGCTGCGCAACCACAGCGCACAACACGTCCCACTGCTGATCAAGGAAGCGGGCCGCCTCTTCCCGGCCCGCCTACCGGCCCTGGACGAGTGGGTCCCACCGTGGGAACACGAACCAGCAGCCATCGCACCCCGCACCCAGCGAGGCAGCAGCACCGGCTCGACCCTGCTCTCCACCCACCCGGCCACGACCGACGCACTCGCGGCCCTGCTGGGCTGCGAGGGCTCCTGGCAGGCGACACCCGCCGCGGGCGTGGCACTGCTGGTCCGTCACCCGGAGACCGCGGTGGCTCTGGAGGCGCTGCTGACCCCCTGAAACGCCAGCCGATCTCGTCCCCTGTGGGAGTTCGTGCCTACAGAGGACCTGGCCCGTGCTCTCAACGGCAAGCCCACGGTCTTGTGAAGGCAACGAGCGAGCTCCGGCGTCGGTTGATGCGACAGCACGTGCGGGAGCGGGAGTGCGAGTCGAGTCCTGGTCGGTCCCGCGGTCAGCCGCACTGGGACAGGTGCCAGGACGGCCTGCATACAGCGTGGCAAGCTGAAGAGCGGCGCGGAATGTTGAAGGGCGAACGGCCGATGGCTGCTCGCCCTTCAACACTCCAACAGTGCCCCTGGGAATCGTCTCAGCGTGTTCATCCATGACGACTCTTCCAGTGTCGCTGAGCCTGCGCAGATGTGGTTCGCGGCGGAGTGTTCAAGGGACGATTCACGCCGAGATCCGAATCGCCGGGCTTACTGATTCGTGTGAAGAGGTGATGATGGAGGAGGCCGCGGTTGCCTTCGCTTGTCCTTCCACAAGATCAAATCGACTATTGCGCTGAACGTTGTGTCGGTTCGGTAGTTCGTGTGGATCAAGCTCTGTGTGACACTATTCCAAGCGACATAAGAAATTTTCGCCTTCTTGTGACATAAACAGCCGTACTGCTAACGGTCGTGTCCTGGCAAGCGATACCGCCACCATGCAGGACTCAGATTTGATCAAGGTGGCCAAACTGGTCCGCGGTTATCTTCCGGACCTGGTGGATGAGCAGCGAGCCATTGCGCTCGATCGCCGCATAGGTGAGATCGTCGGCCAAGACGCCCCCGATCCGGTGCTGGCGGCCGAACTCCACGCGATGCTCGGCGAGGACGACCCCGTCTTGGAATGGGTCGAGGAAGTGCTTGACGACCCGTGTCTGCTCCCGCCGGGCCTGCCCGGTGCAGGCGTTCGGGATGTCGGTTACGAACCGCTGCTGGGCGGTGGCGCGCCCATCCAGGCTGAGCTCTTCGTCTGCCCAGTCAACGGGGACTTCCTCTGGTACCAGCCTGGAGTCGGAGTGCAGGTGCCTGTCTGCGGTACGCACGGCTGCCGACTCGTGAGGAGCTGACACCCGGAATGCTGACGAAGTTCTGGGAAGCCGCCGGGGGCAAGCTCGCGGATCGCTGGCTGACGGTGTCGGCGCCCGCCTTCCTGTTCTGGTCTGGAGGTGTGCTCGCCTGGGCTCATTCCGCAGGGGGCTGGTCCGGCGCGGAGCCCGTAGTCGCCTGGCTGTCCCATCGGCCCGCAGTGGTCCAGGGCGGGGCGCTACTTGTCGCGCTGGTGCTGGTGGCCGGTTCTGGGGTGGTCGTGGACCGGCTCTCTGGGCCCGCTCTGCGGATCGCTGAGGGCTATTGGCCCGGCTGGGTGTTGAAGGTGTGGTGGAGGCTCGCCCGCGTGGCCGGGAAGCGCACCGAACGACGACAGCGCAGTTGGCAGGCACTGCAACGGCGGATCGCCGACGAGGATCCCGCGTTGCGTCCTGAGGACTTCGCGACGTATCTCCGTCTCGACCGGGCACAACGACGACAGGCGTCGGTGCCATACCGTCGCATGCCGACCAGGATTGGTGCGATCTTGAGGGCAGCGGAAAGCTGGCCGCTGGACAAGTACGGCTTGGAGACTACGGCGGTGTGGCCGCGGTTGTGGCTCCTGTTACCCGAATTGACCCGTGATGAGCTCATTGCGGCTCGCCGTGCCGTTACTGGTGCGGTCGTCGCTGCGTTGTGGGGCCTGCTGTTCACGACGTTCGGCGCCCTCACCCCCTGGGCTGTGCTCGTTGGACTGACCGTGTCCGTGCTTGCGTTGTGCGTGTGGTTGCCGCCCAGGGCCCAAGCTTTCGCCGATCTGCTCGAAGCGGCTTTCGATCTGCATCGATCCCTGCTCTACCAACACCTCCGCTGGCCGTTGCCAGCCAATCCCGCGGGAGAGCAGGAATCCGGCCGGGCGCTGACTGCTTATCTCTGGCGCGGTTCGGACGCGGCCAAACCGAGTTTCGCCAAAGAGTGACAGCACGGGCGGACGGCCGAAAGACGAACGCTTGAATCACGCGGAGGAGAGGGGCCTGAGCACGATGACTGCCGCGTTGGAAGCACAGCTTCGCGACTGCACGATTCTTCTATTCGGTTCCAAAGGAGAGGCGCTGGGGGTGGCGTTCTTCGTCGCCGGTGGACTTGCCCTCACCGCCGCGCACGTCGTGGTGCCCGAACCCGAGCGAATGACGGCACTGTGGATGGGCCACCGCCTGAAATCCTTGTCCGTGGTGTGGGCCTGTCCTGACGAAAAGTCAGCCGAAGGAGCACTGGAACTTCCTGACATCGCTTTGTTGAGGATTGAAGACGACGTGATCGCCGAGCATCCGTGCGTGGAGTTGAGCGACCACATCCCGTCCGGCGAACTCCTGGCTGAGGGCTCGACCAGCGTCCTCACCGGTGCACCAGCACCGGACAGCGCGCGGCTGCGCTTCGAGTCGGTGAGTCCGCACAACGGTTACGTCGTGATCAAGTGCATGGGTGCCAAGGTGGACCCCGGGATGAGCGGCGGTCCGCTCCTCGACCTGACGACGGGGACGGTCGTCGGCATCACGAAGGCGCAACGCCGCGGAGCTGGGCCGTTGGGTGCGTTTGCGCTTAGTGCCGAGGTCATCAAAAGAGAGCATCCCGATCTCTGGACCGCGAACGTCCGTCATGCGCAGGCAGATCGCAGATGGGACTTCGCGCGCCGGTGCGGCGGGAGACGGATCGATCCAGGGGATGCGCTGCGCCGCTATCTGGAGTGGTTGCGTGAGGAGGTCTCTCGCCGGCCGGTGATCACACCGTCGGGGAAGGAACTCGACTCGATCCAGCAGATCCCCACCGTGCGAGCTGTCCATGGCGCCAAGTCCGCGTCCGATGCCGGTATCGCGTCGACCACTCTCGCTGACGTCACTGAATTGTCCGCGACTGATGGCCTGTTCAGGTGGTCGCCGACTCAGGCGCGTTGGCAGACAGTCGTACTCACGGGTATGCCGGGCATGGGGAAGTCCTGTCTGCTCAACGTGCACTGCGACACGCTCGCCATCGACGCTCTGAAGCAACTCGAGTCATCAAGCGTGGACCCGTTTGCGATCTCGGTACCCGTCCTCATCGACTGCGCGACCCTGGGTAGCGCCTTGCCGAGCGTCGTGAACCAGGAGAACGCTGTCGCAGCACTCGCTTCGGCTCTTGTGGTGAAGGCAGACACACACGACGACGCGAAATCGTGGCTGACCGCGGTCATCAGTTCGGCGTACGCGAGCGGCAGGCTGGTGACCTGTCTCGACGCTCTGGACGAGGTGACCGGAAAGGAGCGTCAACGCGTGTTGCATGCACTGACCTCCCTCGCGGCGCACGGAAACAAGCTCCTGGTCACCTCACGTCCGCAACCCCGGTTGCGGGACGAGACGGCCAAGGTCCCAGCGGGCCTGCGCGCCGAGGTGCTCGGATTCTCGCCCGGCCAGGTGTACTCGTTCGCCAAGGCGTGGTTCGGCGATGCCGACAAGCTGACGACCCGGTTCGAGGAAGGGCTGAAGGACCGCGTCGAGCTGCGCGACCTGGCGCGTATCCCGCTGCTGGCTGCCTTCCTGTGTCGGCTTGTCACCGAAGGCAGCAACATCCGTGCGTTGCCTGCGTCGGCTGCCGGTCTCTACCGAGCTGTTGTGTCGGCGGCGTTGTCCGGGTCGTGGCGTGATCCCTCTCAGCGGGCGGTTGACGCTGAGGCCGCACCGGACCCGGAGTTGCGACTGCGGGTGCTGGCCGACGCGATCGGTGCTCTGACCCGGACGTGGCGTTCCCGTCTTGACCGCTTTCCCGTGACCGAGTTGAACCGCGAGCTGACCAAGCACCGCGACTACGATGCGCTGGAGGCTAGTGCATCGGCGCGCCATCGCGCGTGGCAGCGCATTCAGGGCAACTCGCCAGAGCTGCACCAGCGCCCGGTTCTCTGGGAGTACATGTTCGACGGACTGCTGACGTTCGACAGCGGAGACGACGGCGGTCCGATGGCCCGTTTCGTGCACCCGGTGCTAGGCGAGTTCGTGCTCGCCTGCCACGTCGCTGAACTCGACGACGCGGCACTGACCACGACCGTGGACGCGCACCGCTGGTTCGACTCGTCTTGGGACCAGGTGTGGCCCCTCACCGCGGAGCTGATGACCGACCCCGACCGGCTCATCAGGACGGTGCTCGCGTCCTCCGTGGACAGCTGGCGAGAACAGACCTTGCTCGCGTGCAGTTGCCTGCTTGGGGGTAGGGGGCGAATTGACCTGGAACTCACCCGGCAAGTGGTGGGTAAGGTCGCGGAGATGGTGCGTGCGCCTTTGCCGTTTGACCGCGAGCGCGCGTTGGGCAGGATGCGAGAGCTTGTGCGCGCAGACGTCGCCGGAGCGAAGACCGCATCCAGGGATCTACTCACCGATGAGGATCTCCAACGCCGGCCGCGGATCGCAATCACCGCGATGCTGGCCGAGGTCGGCGACGATCAAGGCTTGACGCTCGCCCGCAAAGCAGTCGCCGACCAGTCCGTGGCCGCCAGCCATCGCGGTTGGCTCGCGAACGCGTTGGTGATCGCCCAGGACGATGTCGGACTCGACGCGGTGCGGCAGGCGGTAGGGCAGGCGCGGACCATCGGCGAACTGCGGCGTCTCGTCGCGGCGGTGCCGGTGGAGACCAAGTCAGGAGGTGACCTCGTCCTTACTGTGCTGCGTCAGCACTCGACGCCGATGGTGATCCGTCTGGAGGCCGGTACAGCGCTCATCCGGACGGGTGATCGAGATCGAATTGTCTCGGTCGAGGAGGTTGCCGAGGACAGCAGCCTCACGCCCGTCGAGCTCAGTGCTGCCCTCATCGCGGAGCTGATCGCCATCGGAGAGACCGAGCTCATCCCTCGTGGAATCGCTTTTGTCGAGAACCCGAGCGTTTCCGACGACACCGAAGCACGGTTGGTCGAGAGCCTCATCCGAGCCGGCGAGACGAGTGTGTTGTCACGGGCGATGTCACTGCTCAGGCGGGGCAACGTCAACTGGCAGACCCGGCGGCGAATCGCGCGGACTGTCGCAGAGTTGGGCAGTGCTGGTGTCGAGCAACTCAAAGGGCTCATCGAATCGCCGCTGCCCGTCAATCTGAAGCTGCGCGCACTGGTCGCACTGGTGGAAGTCGGCGAATCCATGGAGGCGGCGAACCGAGTTGTCGCCAGTCCCGGTGCGCCGGCGTGGGTTCGGACGCGGCTCGCGCGGACACTCCTGGAGGTCGGAGGTCTCAGCGTCGAACCTGAGGTTCTGCACTCGTTGGTCGTAGCGCCGGATGATCACGACTTCAAAGAAGAGCTCATCGCGGAAATGGCCAACCGCGACCGGGGAGACCCTGTCGCCGGAGCGATCGAGCTGCTCCTGAACAGAGCGGAGAAGGACAAGAAAGCATACAGCGGGCACTCGAGTTTCATCACCTTGCTGGCGCAGGCAGGGTACGGCGGAGCGGTTGTGCTGCAGCGAATCGCCGAGAACAGCGAGGTCGCGCAGGAGGATCGCGCGCTTGCGATGATCGGTCTCGCCGAGTCGGAGCCTGCAGCGGCAGGTGATGTGGCCAAGCGTCACCTCGCGGACTTCTCTGCGTTCATCAGATCCCGTTTGGTTCTGCTCCTGGCGGAGAAGGGCGTGCACGAGGTGCGCGATGAGGTCGTCGCGTACCTGCCGGTCGACCGAACGGCTGGCACTGCCCTTCACAAGATGTTGTCGACACCGCGAGTCACCTTCTCGATGGTTCAGGACATGCTCAGGTGGGGGACCGTGACGAGTGCGGCTGTTGCTCCGGCCAGTCCATCACGGATCGTGGACGACGCATTCTTGCGAGGATGCGGGCTGACCTGGAACTCCGACACCGCTCGTCAGGCACTTTGCGTACGCATTTACTCAGTGCTGGAGGCGCGCGTCGGGTCGAAAGTCGTCGCGTTCCTGACGTCTGATCAGCTGGAAGAATTCGAAGACCTTGACAACGACGAAGAACGGGCAGAGTTCCTTCAGAACAACGCATCCGGCTATCGTGAACTGGTTGGTGTGCTGGCGGCGGAGCTGCAGCGAGAAATCCAGGTCGATCCTGATCCGGATCCTTCCGAGCCTCCGCCGGAATTCATTCGAGTGGCGTACGTCGCGAACGTTCTCGAGGAGTGGCTCCAGCTCGCGAAAAGAAGGCGCGTAAATGAGTTCAATCAGTTCCTGGCGTTCAATTATGAGGTGATCAACAGCGAGACGGCCCTGGATGTCTTCGAAGTGGCGCACAAATTGGCGGAGGGGAACGAGTTCACCTGGCACGCGCTGCGCTACCTGATGCTTGTCGCGCGAAATGAGGGAGTAGGAGTGGCTCAACAACTCGCTGCGGAACCGGACTACTTGCATGACCGGTTTTGCACCCTGCTTGCGAATGGCCGAGGGGGCGAGTTGTTCAACGCGGGCACGGTTGGCGCGCACTTCGACCCGACAGACCCCTCGGTCTACTTCTACGCCGCACTGGGTGCGGCGATCGAAGGTCGGCACGAGCTGAGCCTTTCGATGATGCGCTACAGCAACTCGCACGCGGACGACGCCCGGCGGGGCCAGGGGCGGGACACCATCCGGCGGGAGGGGGAGCGTTTCGGCTGGTCTTCAGAGATGGTCGAGGAGCTTTGCGCGATTCTCGAGGGCGAAAGCGGCCCAGACGGGGCTCAAACAGACGGAGGGAGTTCCGTCGATGAAGAAGACGACCCGTCGCCCGGCGCGGGCCAGTGACGACGCGGGACGGTGTCCGGACCGGGGCAAACCCTGCCGGCCGGTGAACCACGTCGTGGTGCTGGTTCCCGGCTCGCTTGGGGAGGAGGCCTACTCCGCTTGCGGCTGTGGCAAGCGTTACCCGCTGGCGGATGATGTCAGGCGGAAACTGCGGAAGCTGGCTGCCTGCGAGGCACCGGACGGCGCGAGGTTGCCCGAGATCGACACTTACCTCGGCACTCGCTGGCCTTCCGAGCGGAAACACCAGTTCGCCAAGCCCGGTATTGCCCCTGTCGGCACGCCGGCCCTGCACGTGGCCACACGCCCGGTAGGCGAGCTGACGGTGTGGGCGGGCAGGTTCGGCGATCAGATGTTGTCGGCGATGCGCCGGGCAGGCGGTATCGGACTGGCCGCCAACCAGCTCGACGTGCCGTTGCGCATCCTCGTCCACGGTCTCGCACGGGTCATGTCCCCGGTGCTGGTCAATGCCTGCGTACTGGAAGCGCGCGGTTCCGCTGAGGCGCGCGAGAGCTGTCTCTCACTAGCGCTCGACGGTTCCGCAGCACTGGTGACAAGACCACGCCGGGTTGTCGTGCGCGCCTGGACACCGAGCGGTGCGCTGGTGGTCGTAAGTGCAGACGAGTACCTGGCTCGGGTGCTCCAGCACGAGATCGATCACCTCGACGGCATCGAGTACGTGCAACGGTTGGTGGGCGGCGAGCAGGAACGGGTGTATTGCCTCATGCGCGACCACGGATTGCCTTTGGAGCAGCTGCCCCCGCTCGATCCTGTGAGGTAGCACGCTCCGACCTCGGTCCGCCGAGCTGCGGTGACCGTGCGGCAATAGGTGCTCGACGACATGGTGCGTGTTCTGGGACCCAAGCACCCAGAGGTACTGACAGCCCAGGAAACCTCGCGCACCTGTACCGCCCTGCGGTGCGTGGTGACGACGCGATTGCCGTAGTTGAACGGCTGGCCGCCTAGACCGCGCGCCTGCTCGGTCCAGACCACTCGGACACCCTCCTGATCACCGGAGTGCTGGCCACGTGGACCGCAGGCAACACCAGGCACTGCCACTGCCAAACACGCACGCGATGGCAGTTCGCTGACCAAGGCATGTGGTCATGACAGCCGACCAGTATGACCACATGAAACAAGCGCCAGGCCGCTCCGAAGCACAAGCATCGGCATGGCTTTGCTGTGTTGCGTTCTGGTTCGGCTTTCGTGCCGTTCGGTTCGGCCCGATCGGTCTTCGGTGAAAGCGCCGAACGACAGTTCTGCCCGTACGGCCCCAAACCGGTGCTGACGGCGGCCGCGGTCAGGGCCCTCACAGGGTATTCGGACAGGAGTCAGCTGATTCCCTTCGCCGACGCCAAGTTCAAGCTCGCTGTCGTCCCAGAGTTGACGTACAACCAGGAGCTCCTGCCAAAGTTCAAACTGGGCGAGTATGCCGCCGAGCAGGGCTTCACCTACGACGACGGCAGTTTCGAGGCGGTACCGGAGGCACTCGCCTACTACGCGGCGCTCGAAGTCCCGGTCGAACTCGCCGAGAAGATCACCGAGATCTACATGGATGGCGGCAACGAGATCTACCTCGAGATCGCGCCGAACTGGGACGGCGAGGGCGGGTTGTTCGATGTTGACGAGTTCGCCGAAGTACGGCACTTTCCCAACTTAAGTCGATGACCCTCCTCTGCACGGGCAACGAGGAGGCGCTGCGCGCCCGCAGGATCAAGGCGGACTGGCTCTGACCGGCCGCTCTTGCCTGGATGCGTTCAACTCAGGTCGAGCCAGGGCCAGCGATGGTCCTGCGGTCGACTGGACTGGAACGGATCGCCGCTCGGGCAGCGGGTGGATCCGGGTTTCGAGCAGGAACGCCACGAACGGATGGTCCCACCGCTACCTGCTCCGCGGTGCGGGCCTTGGGGACGAACCAGACGCCGCAACACGGTCACCACTTTGCCGAGAGTCGTCATGTTGTGGCCTCTCGCAGTTCCTGCTGTTCGATCACCTCAGCGGCGCAGGCGTGACCGATCTCGAGGGTGCAGCGACATTCCGGCTGGGTCCTCTCCGATGCGCATGGCGGTGCGCTTTCCAGTCTTCAGCTCAGGGAATCACTCGACAACGACAGCTATGTGGAAGCGTGTCTACTACAAGGCTGGTCGTTGTCTTCCTGAACAGGATTCAGGCGGAAGCCTTGGCGCGCAACGCCTCCACGTCGGCCCGGAGGCGGCGCACCTCGGTGAGGATCTCCATCGTCGCGGCCATCTCCTCGCGGTCGTGCTCGGCGTGCTCCTCGCTCATCTGGTTCTGCATCGCGCTCACTGCGACGGCGATGAACAGGTTGAGCACGGTGAACGACGTGACTACCAGGTAGCCGACGAAGAAGATCCAGGCGAACGGCTGCTCGGCCATCACCTGCCGTGCGACCTCCGACCACGCCTCTCCGGTCATGACCTGGAAGAGCGTGAACAGCGAGTCGCCGAGGTCGCCGAAGTAGTCGGGGGCGACGCCGCTGAACAGCTTCGTCGCGATCACCGCCGACACGTACAGCACCAGTGCGAGCAACGCGGTGATGGAAGCCATGCCCGGCAACGCGGTCAGCAGGGCGGACACCACCCGCCGCATGCTGGGCACGACCGACACCAGCCGCAGCACCCGCATGACCCGCAACGCGCGCAGCACCGAGAACGCGCCGGAAGCCGTGGGCAGCAACGTCACCGCCACGACGGCGGTGTCGAACCAGTTCCACGGGTCGCGGAAGAAGTCCTTGCCGTAGGCGCTGAAGCGGAGGCCCAGTTCGACCACGAACACCGCCAGCGCTAGGCGGTCGATCGCGTGCAGCACGTCCCCGAACGAGGCGAGCAGCGCGGGCGAGGTTTCCGCGCCGAGCGTGATGGCGTTGACCAGGATCACCACGGTGATCACCTTGTTGAACCACGGGGCGTCCACCAGGAGGCGCACCCGCTCACGGGACAGCACAAGATCAATCTAGCGAGCGGTCCGGCGACGGTGGCGGTTCGCCCGTTCGGCCGCTGGAGGGCGTGCTAGGTTGAGCCGCCGAAAAGACGTGAGGCGCCCGCTTGGTCTGGTCGGGTCTTCGCAGTCCACACGTCCTCGCACTCGCTGCGGCCACGGCATCTTTCTGACGACACGAGTTCGTCGGGGGATGCGATGTGGCGCGGGTTGTCACAGGGTCTCCTGGCGAGGAACGGAAACCAGCTGTGACCACCACGACCGAATACGAAGACGCCGCACCGCGCGGGCACGCCCAGACCGGGATGCGCGGGGTCATGCTCCCCGTCCTGATCGGGACGCTCACCGGGGCGATCTTCGTGACCGTCTTCCTGGCGCTCTTCCACGCGCCGACGCCGCACGGGCTGCCACTCGGGATCGTCGGGGCAGTCGACACCGTCCAGGCGAGGCTCGACGCACAACGGCCCGGAGCGTTCACGCTGACGTCCTTCGTGGACGCGCAGAGCGCGACCGAAGCGATCAGGCGCCGCGAGATCTACGGCGCTTTCCTGACCAACGAAGGGAAAGTGCTCGTCGCCGGGGCCAACGGGCCTTCGGTGACCGCGACCGTCAGCCAGGCTTTGCAGGCACAACCAGTGGACGTGCTGCCGTCGTCGGCAGGGGACACCGCCGGGCTGTCGACGTTCTACGCCGGGTTCGGCGTGGTGCTGGCCGGGTTCCTGTTCGGACAGATCTCGTACGGGATGGCGCCGCTGTTGCCGTTGCGTCGGCGGTTGCTGAGCATCGGGATCTTCGGGGCGCTCAACGGCGTGCTGGTCGCGGGGATCAGCAGCAGCCTGAACGCCCTGCCGGGCAACGTCGCGGTGCTCGCCCTCGTCGTCGCGTTGGTGGCGACCGCGGTGGCGGCCGCGACGGTGACGATCATCCGGCTGGCCGGGCCGGTCGGCACCACGATCTCGTCGGTGGTGCTGCTGATCCTCGGCAACGCCACCGGCGGCGGCACGCTGCCCGTCGCCTACCTGCCGGAGTGGCTGCAGTGGGCGTCGGGCGTGCTGCCGGTCGGGGTCGGCGTGCGGGCGATCAAGGGCGTCTCGTACTTCCAGAACGACGGGCTCGCGACAGGGCTCCTCGTGCTGGCGGCCTGGATCGCGGTGTGCGCGGGCGTGTTGTTCCTCAAGGACAGGCGTCAGCCCGTCACCGGGTGAGCGCGGGTCCAGTCGTCGACGTGGAAGGGTGCCTCGCCGCGCGCGGTCGACGCGTGCGCGAGGGCCCAGCCCGGCATCTCGGCGAGTGTCATGCCCAGCCGTGCGCGGTAGTCGGCCACGAACGCCTCCGCGACGGCTGAGGCGGTCAGCGAGGGTTCGTAGTCGGCCAGGCCCGCGATCGAACTCTCGCGGAGCTCGTAGCCGAGCGCCTTCGAGACGTCCGTGATCACGGCGTGCACCTCGTCCGACACGGCCACCTGCACGACGGTGCTGAACAGAGAGCCGGTCGAGGTGACGCGCTGCGCCGAGCCGATGACCTTCACCTCGCCCGCGACGTTGACGCTGAACTCGCCGGGGCAGTACTCGCCCGGCACCTCGCCAACGCGGGCGTCGATGGGGCCGAGGCCGCGCAGCACCCGGACGTGGGCCTCGGCGTTCGCGGCGAACGTCGAGGCGCCCGCGTGGCGGATGTCGGTGGTGCTGTCGAGGTGGTCGATCACGACCGCGCCGCCGTCGTAGGCGACCATCCGCCCGCCGGGCGAGCGGACGACCGGCTCGAACCCTGCGGCGCGGGCGATCGCGGTGGCCTCGGCGATGCCGGGTGAGCGCAGGTCACGGCCGCTGAACGCGACCGTGCGCCCCGACGGCACGTACACGTGCACGAGCTGCGACCACGGCGCGTTGGGCGTGCGCAGCAGCAGCGCCGGGATCACCAGTTCGGTGATGGCGTTCCCGGCGCTCCCGGAGACCAGCAGGTTGTTCACGCCCGTGATTCTCGGGCACGGCCGCTCAGCCCGCGGCGCGGTATGCCTCACCGGCCTGGTTCGGGGTGCCGCCCGCCTTGTAGAGGCCGGTGCCGGGCTTGTTCTCGTCGGGCAGCGCGAACCACGCGTACCGCTCGACGTAGGGCAGGCCTTCCATCATGGCGCTGGAGTTCTTGGCGAACGCCGCGAGCTGCGGCTGCGTCGGGAACCGCGCCGCACCACCGGAGAAGTCGATGAGTGAGTACTCGGTCAACCAGATCGGCTTGCCGTACCGCGCGTGCACCGCCGCCAGGTAGTTCTTCAGGTGCCCGACGGCGGCGTCGCTGAAGTCCGCGCCGTACCAATGCACCGCGATGAAGTCGACCCGCAGACCGCGTTGCGCCGCACCGGTCATGAACCGATCGAGCCACCCACCGGCCTTGTCACCGCTGTGCGCGACGGCGGGGCTGCCGAGCCGCAACCCGGTCGCCTGGAGCTTCGGCCACAGGTCGAGCGCCTGCTCGGGCGTCATGTCGGCCTGCTCGGGGAAGTCGGGCTCGTTGAATCCCAGCAGCACCTTGCCGCTCGCCTTGGCCTTGGCGAGCGTCGCGTCGTCGGTGAACTTGGTGCCCCAGATCATCGGCACGAACTCGACGTTCGGCGGCGTCGCGATGCCGTCGGGGGTGGCGGCCCAGTTGTAGTACCAGCCCGCGCGGACGTCCGTGAGCGCCTTGCCGACGCCGTCGAACTTCCAGGTGCTGACGCCCTTTTTGATCGACTTCGTCACGGGCACGGCGGGCGGTGCGGGCTGCACGGTGGTGGTGGGCGGAGTGGACGACGGGGTCGAAGACGGCGCGGACGAAGACGAGGGAACGGTGGTCGTCGTGGTGGGCGGGGTGCTGGTGGCGATGGGGACGGCGCGGGCGACCGGCTCCTCGCCGGACGGGATGACGGCTACCGCGACACCCAGGGCCAGGACGGCCGCTGCTGCGGCGGCGATGGGCTTGACCAGGGCGCCCTTGAGGAGCAGGGAGAACTTGCCGCCGGTGACGGCTGGGGTGGAGGCCGGCGAGGTGGCGCCGCCGACATGGCTCACGCCGGTCAGCGTGGTCGGGTCGGCTGCGCCGCCGAGGGCGGTCGGGTCGGCCGTTCCCCAAGCCTGGCCCACCCCCGCGAACAGCGACTGGTCGAGCGTGAACGGCAGCGGCACCAGCGGCAGCCGCGCCAGCAACCCCTCCACCGAGGCGAGGTCGTGCCCACAACGCTCGCAGCGGACGCACTCCCGGCTGTGCCGAGCGATCCGCTTGCGCCACAACGCGCTCGGCGACCCGTCCCACTCCGCCACCATGTCGGCGAGGTCGGGGCAACGGGGCGTGCGTTCCAACGCGCGCACGACGATCCGTGCGGCGTCGAGCTGTGCCTTGACCCGTTGGACGCGCACGGCCGTGTGCTGAGGGGTCAGATCCAACGCCGTCGCGACCTCGGTGCGGGTCAGGCGCCCGGCCGCCTCCAGCCACCACAACGACAACAGTTCGCGTTCGTCCTCGCTGAGCCACCGGGTCGCGGAAACGACTTCGCGGCGCTGGCCGGACAGCTGCAACCGCATGATCGTGAGGTCGACGAAGTCGGCGCCCGGATCGGCGACGTCGTGGGGGACCTCGCCGGCGATCGGGGTGCGTTGGCGTTCGCGGTGGCGCAGGCGGATCTGGTTCATCGCGATCACGACCAGCCACGAGCGGAAGCCCGCCGGGTCGCGCAACGACGGCAGGCCGTGCACGGCGCGCAGCATCGTTTCCTGGACCACGTCGTCGGTGTCGGCGTGGCCGCCGAGGGCGTGGCCCACGATGTTGTAGACGAGGGGCAGGTAGCCGCTCACCAGGTCGTCCAGGGCGCGCTGGTCGCCTTCGCGCGCGGCGATCACCGTCGCTACTGCGGGGTCCTCCGGTGCTGCCATGCCCACCTCACTTGCCGGTCCTCTGGTCCGACCAGGAGATGCACAGGACGTCCGGCGATAACAGAAACTACTTCGGCTTCGTCGCGACCAGTCGTTCGACCACGCCGAGCTTGAAGCGGTCGGCGCGTTCCAGGACGAGGCCGTGGGCTTCTACCAGCGGCAACGGGCGGCGCAGGAAGTGTTCGCCCGCCATCGGCACGGTGATGCGCTCGAGCAGCCACTGCACGGCGCGGGTGAGGCGGGACGTGCCGGCGACGTGGTCGAGCAGGATCAGGCGCCCACCCGGCCGGAGCACCCTGACCATCTCGGCGAGTGCGGTCTCGTGGTCGGGGATGGCGCACAGGCCGAGCGTGCACACGACCGTGTCGAACGAGCCGTCGGCGTACGGCAGGGCGTGCGCGGTGCCCTGCTGCAAAGTCACCAGCAAACCGAGGTCAGCGGCGCGCGCTCGGGCCAGGTCGAGCATGCCGTCGCTCAGGTCCAGGCCGGTGACCACGGCGTCCGGCGGGTAGTGCGGCAGGTTGAGGCCGGTGCCGACGGCTACTTCGAGCACCTCGCCGTGCGCCTGCGAGCACGCCCACGCGCGTGAGTCGCCGAAGACCTTGCGGTCCAGGACGCCGATCTCCTGGTCGTAGGTGGCGGACTTGCGGTCCCAGTAGTTCTGCCAGCGCGGCCGGTCCATGCCGTTCAGCGAAGCATCCCGCCTCGACTCGTGCGAGCAACTCCGCTAGATCTGTGCCGTGCGCGTTGTAGTGGTCTCCGGAGGCGATCCCGGTCATGTGGTGCCGGCCATCGCGTTGTGCCTGCGGTTCGCCGAAGCCGGCGACACCCCGATTCTGCTCACCGGCGACCGGTGGGTCGAGGCGGCGCGGGCGGAGGGCATCACGGCGTCGAACGTCGTGGGCCTCTCGCTCGCGGATCTGAAGGACGCGCCGGACCTCGGGCTCGCCCTCTGCGACCAGGCCGCGGACCTCGCCACGGTGCTCGCGCCCCAGCTCGCCGTGCTCGAACCGGACCTCGTGGTCTGCGACGTCCTGGCGTTGGGCGCGAGCATGGCCGCCGAACTCGTCGGGGTGCCGTGGGCGCAGCTCTCGCCGCATCCGCTGTACGAACCGTCGAAGTGGCTGCCGCCGATGGGCAGCGGGCTGGAGGCAGGAACGGGCGTGCGCGGCCGGCTGCGTGACGCGGTGCTGCGAGCGTTGACCGCGAGGTCGCTGAAGCAGGGCGAACGGCAACGCGCGGTCGTCCGGGAACGCATCGGTCTCGGGGCTCAGGAGACCGGGCGGATCGCGCGGCTGATCGCGACCCTCCCGGCGCTGGAGGTGCCCCGCCCGGACTGGCCCCGCGACGCGCACGTCGTCGGGCCGTTGCTGTGGGAGGCGAGCCGGGACGTGCTGACGCCGCCACCGGGGGACGCGCCGCTGGTGATGGTGGCGCCGTCGACGGCCTGGACCGGCGCGCAGGGCATGGCCGAGATGACCCTGGAAGCCTTGGAGGAGCTCCAAGTGCGTGCGGTGATCTCGACGTTCGCACCACCGGCGACCCTGCCGGACTGGGCGCGGTCGGGGCCTGGCAAGCAGGACGAACTGCTGCGGCAGTCCGCCGTGCTGGTGTGCGGTGGCGGCCACGGGATGCTGGTCAAGGCGCTCAGGGCCGCGGTGCCGGTGGTGGTCGTGCCCGGTGGCGGTGACCAGTGGGAGATGGCCTGCCGGGTGGCGCGGCAGGGGAGCGGGCTGATCGTCCGGCCGTCCACTGTGGACGGCCTGAAGTACGCCGTCGCGCGAGTGCTGGGCGACCCCAGGTTCGCAGCCGCGGCGGCTCGGGCCGCCGCGACGGTGAGTGATGTTCGTGATCCTGTGGAGGTATGTCGGACTGCGTTGACTCTTGCGCGTTGAGAGCGCTCCCACTTCAATGAGCGTCATGCGTGTGTCAGTGACGATGCTCGTGGTGGCGGCGTTATCCATTTCGACGGCATGGCCAGCGGTGGGGCAACCGAACCGCGCGGCCGCACCCGACCTGTACCCCTCGGTCGGCGCGGGCACCAGCTTCCTCAACCACTCCGACCTGCTCGGGAACGTCCCCGAACCGGCCTGGTACGAGGCCAACATCCCGTTCGTGGACCTGCCCGATCGCGAAATCCGCGACACCTACTACTACCGCTGGCGCACCTACAAGGAAGCGCTCAAGTACACGGGTCCGAAGGACGGCTGGATCGTCTCCGAGTTCCTCGGCCCGGTCGGCTACTCCGCACCGAACGGCGGCATCGTCGCCGCGGCGGGCCACCACGTCTACGAGGGCCGCTGGCTGCGCGACCACCGCTACCTCGACGACTACGTCGACTACTGGCTGCGCGGCGCGGGCTCCGGGCCCAAGCCCGCCACCGACTTCCTCAACAAGAACACCACCGACTGGGCCCACCAGTACTCGTTCTGGGCCGCCGACGCCGTGGCCGCGCGCGCCGCCGTCGACGGCCGGTCGAAGTTCGCCACGGACCGGCTGCCCGAGCTCACCCGGCAGTGGCAGCGCTGGCAGCCGCAGTTCGACCAGAACCTGGGTCTCTACTGGCAGACGCCGGTGTGGGACGCCATGGAGTACACCGTCAGCTCCTACCAGAGCCCCGACCCGTACCACGGCGGCGACGGCTTCCGGCCCACCCTCAACGCCTACCAGTACGGCGACGCCCAGGCGATCGCGCAGCTGTTCAGGGCACGTGGGGACGCCAACAGCGCCCGCCAGTACGAGCAGGCCGCCGAAGCGCTCAAGACCAACCAGGAACGCTGGCTCTGGGACGACGCGGGCAAGTTCTACAAGCACGTCATGCGCGACGACAACCCCGGCCGCACGAAGCTCGCCGATCGCGAAAGCATCGGGTTCGTGCCCTGGTACTTCCACATGCCCCCGGCGGCGAACAGCGCGGCGTGGGCGCAGCTCACCGACCCGCAGGGCTTCGCGGCACCGTACGGGCCGACGACCGCCGAGCGGCGCAGCCCGTGGTTCATGAAGGACGCGCTCAACGGCTGCTGCCGCTGGAACGGTCCCAGCTGGCCGTACGCGACCAGTCAGACGCTGACGGCGATGGCGAACCTGCTGATCGACTACCCGAGCCAGCCCTACGTCGACCGCGACGACTTCGCGTCGGTGCTGCGCGGGTACGCCTTGACCCAGCGCAAGAACGGCGAGCCGTACGTCGCGGAGGCCCACCACCCCGACGAGAACCGCTGGATCTACGACGGCAAGGGCCACAGCGAGGACTACAACCACTCGACGTTCAACGACAACGTCCTGTCCGGCCTGCTCGGCATCCGTCCGCAACTGGGCAACTCGCTGCAGCTCTCGCCGCTGGTCCCGGACTCGTGGAGCCACTTCGCCGTCGAGAACCTGCCGTACCACGGCCGCAACCTCACGGTGTTGTGGGACAGGGACGGCTCCAAGTACGGCCAGGGCGCGGGGCTCAAGGTCTGGCTCGACGGCAGGCTCACGCATTCTCAGCCGACCCTCGCGAAAGTCCAGCTGACCGTCCCGGCGCGCACGACCCCGGACACCCCGGAGCTGGTCGACGACTTCTCCAACGTCAGCCGCACCGGCTTCCCGACGGCCCGCGCGTCCTACAGCTACAGCGCCGACCCGCCCACCAAGGCGATCGACGGCCAGGACTTCCACCTCGACGTCCCCGGCACGCGCTGGACTTCGTACGGCAGCCCGAACGCCGCCGACTGGCTGGAGGTCGACCTCGGCGCCCCGACGCAGATCTCCGACCTGCGCCTGATGTTCTACGACGACGGCGGGGGAGTGCGCGGGCCGACGACGTTCGACCTCCAGCACTGGGACGGCTCTCAGTGGCGCGACCTGCCGGGCCAGCGCAGAACCCCGGCGCAACCGGTGGCCCGCCAGGTGAACCGCGTCCTCGTGGAACCCGCGGTCACCACCAGCCGGGTGCGGGTTGCGCCGCGCCGCGCGGACGGGGGAGCCGTCGGGATCACGTCGTTCTCGTCGTGGCGCGCACCCGTCGCCGGTCTCACCGCGACGGTCCCGGACGACCTCGCGCTTCGCTCCGGCACGGTCGAGACCACGACGACTTTGCAGGCACAGCAACCGTTGCGCGGCGTGCGGGCCACGCTCGCCGTGCCGCCCGGATGGTCTGCGGTCGCGCTCACCCCGGCGACCGCCGCGACGCTCAACCCGGGCCGCAGTCTCGTCACGCGCTGGCGGATCACCGCACCGGCCACGAAACTCGGTGACCGCGCGCCGATCCGGTTGCTGGCAACGGCTTCCGGCAGCACCGGGGCCACCTCGGCGCTGACGTCGGCGCAGGCCGTCTTCGACCCCACCGACTACGGCGCGGTGGTCTGGGACGACACCTACGACTCGGACCGGCTGGGTTCGTACCGAGTGGACGGACCGTTCGGCGAGCCGTCACCGGCCCTGAAGGTCGCGAACGGCGTGCTGACGGCGAGTGCGGGATCGAGGGCGGGCGCGGTGCTGGCCGCACCCGTGTCCGGCAGCGCGAAGGGCACCGCGATCGTCGTGGAACCCAAGGCGTTCGCGGGATCGGCGCCGGAGGACAGCCTGTTCCTCGGCCAGACCGCCGGGAACCGCGACTTCGCGCTGGCCTGGTTCAACAACGCGGGCAAGGCGTCCGGCGTCGACGTGACCGTCGGCGGCACCAGACGGGGTGACGAGGCCACCGGCGGGTGTTGCGCCACGCTGACCTGGGCCGCGGGCGACAAGCTCGCCGTCGTGCTGGAGAACGGTCAGCTCACCAGCTGGCAGCAGCACGCGAACCGGTGGACCTTGCTCAGGTCTGCCCCGATCGGCGCGGCGGTCGCCCCGGACGTGGTCGCGGGCTGGGCACCGGGCCTCGGCCTGCGCCTGGACTCCGGCGCGCTCGCGATCGACAGGTTCACCGTCCGCACGAAGGTCTAGCCGCAGACGCGCTCGACCAGGACCCGCCAGCTGGAGATCAGGTTCTCCACCACGTGGTCCAGGTCGGGCGCGTCGTCCTGCGACTGGAGGTACAGCAGGATCGGCCCTTCCAGCGCCGCCACGAGCTGCAACGCCAGGGTGCCGCTCAGCGCGTCGTCCGGGCACGCCTCGGCCAGCAGCATCTGCACGTGGAAGAGCGACGGGCTCTCGTTCGCGACCACGGGCTGACCGGGGTCGAGCGATGCACGCGCCAGGACCACGTGCCGCACCAGGAACTCGAGCCGCGCCCGGCCGAACGCGACGAGCCGCTCGGACGCCGGCGCTCCCGGCCCGAGCGGCGGCGGGCCGCTCATCACCTCCTGCTGGAACCGGATCTCCTCCTCGTCCAGCAACGCGTGGAAGATGCCCGCCCGCGTGCGGAACCGGCGGAACACCGTGCCCTTGCCGAGCCCGGCGCGGTCGGCGAGACCGTCCATCGTGACCTTGTCGGCGCCGAGTTCGGCGACCATCTCCCGCGCGACCTCGATGAGGTGCGCACGGTTGCGTGCGGCATCGGCCCGCTCTTCACGGGGGCGTCCCAACGGCAGCGCGACAGGTTCCACGCCCCGCACGCTACCTGTTGATCACCGGTCAGCGCCGGAAGGCGGAGTCGACGAAGTCGCGGATCAGCTTCTGCAGTTTCTCCGGGTTGTCCTCGCGCAGCATGTCCGTGCCGTGGCGACCCCCGGGGATGATCTCCAGGTGCTTGTCGGCCGAGCCCGCCGCCTCGTACAGGCGGCGCGTGTGCGTGATCATGTTGCCGCTGTAGTCCTCCGGCGACACCGCGAAGAACGACGGCGCGGTGATCCTGCGGGCCGCCGCCTCGCCGTCCATGCCCGCGCACTGGGCGGGTGAGGACAGGATGAGCAGGCCGGTGAGCTTCGGTTCGTCCGCCGCCGTGACCGCGCTGGCCGTGCCGCCGCACGACGCTCCGGCCAGCAGCACCCGGTCCGCGCCGAACGAGTGCAACGCCGCCAGCGCCGCCCGCGTGTCGCGATCGATGTTGTCGTTGTCCTCCGACTTCTCCGACGCGCCGTGGTTGCGGTACTCCAGCAGCACGACGTGATAGCCGGCCGCCGCGAGTTCCTGGCCGAACGCGAGCCACGAGCACATGTAGTAGCCCTGCTCGTGCGACAACAGGACACCGCGATCGCCGGACCCGAGCTCCAAACCGGACAGTCGCACACCGTCCGAAGTGGTCAGTGTGAAGACGTTGGGGTCCAGGCTTTCCGGCACGCACACGTTGACCTGGTGCCCGGCCGCGGTCTTGCGGGTGCGCTCGGGGACGGACGGCGCGTAGTCGACCGCTGGGGGATACGGGGCCTTCGTGGTCGTTGTTGTTGTGGTTGTGGTGGTGGAAGACGGAGTTGTCGTCGTGGCCGCTGAACCGGCACCGCACGAGGTCAGCGTCAGGGCGAACAGGGCAGCGAGAACGGTGGTGCGTGCGGTCATGTCCCGCATGCTGCCAAGGAGTTGTGAGGAAATTGTCAGCGTCGCAGCAGGGCGTAGGCCTGAGTGACCTGATCGTGGACCAGCCGCAGGTCGACGGGGCTGTACTGGTGGCTGACCAGGATGAGCTGCTCGTAGGTCCGGACGGCGTTGGTGGCCAGGCGTTCGACGGCCGCGGCCTCTCTGCCGCCGTGGTGGCAGGCGAGCATCCAGGCGAGCTGCGACCGCGCGTTGGCCGCGTTGCCGATCAGCTCCTCGAACTCCTGCACGGATCCCGGGTGCTCGCGGCGGTACCGCTGGACCGTCGCCTCGACCCGCGACGGATCACCGTGCGTCGGATCGATGTCGGTGTAGAGGAACTCGGCGGTGCGCGCGGCCTCCACGGCCTGGGGACCGTTGCCGATGTTGTAGTGCAGGGCGGCCGCGTCGTAGTGCAGGCGCGCGAGGAGGGGCTGGTTGGCGTTCCAGGCGACGCCGGTGGGATCACGGCTCACCTGGCGTTCGAGCCGCTCGAGCGCCCGCTGGTTCGCCTTGAGCTCCGGGCTGGTGTTGGGTTTGCCCGCCGGACGCGGACGGGCGGCGGGCCTTCTGCGGGGCGGTTGCGCCTTGGCCTTCGCGGGTCGGGTGGCGATCTGGTCGACGTCACTCTCGTACTTGGCGAGCAGGCGGGCGAGTCGCGCGGCCGCGTCGGCGGCGTGACGGATCAGGGTCTCGGGAGCAACCCCGTCCGTGCGCATCTCGCGCAACTGCCGTGCGACGGCGGCGGGGTCACCGGAGGCCGGGTCGAACGCCGCGTACGTCCGCACGGCGCTTTGGGCGGCGGCGACGGCCTCGTCACCGCGTCCGAGCGCGTCCAGGACCGTGGCTCGGTTGTACTGGACCCCCGCGAGTTGGAATCGGTGGAACGCCTGCCCCGGCTCGCGTTCGGTGAGTTCGGTGATCGTCTTCTCGAGCAGTTCGCTGTGCCGCAACGCTTCGCGCAGGTCCTGTGCGCGGACCGCGGCCTCGAACCGCTGGTGTTCGGTGGTCGCCTTCGCGCGGAGCCTCGTCACGGTCCGTTCCCCGGACATCCCCATCACTCCACCGTGGCACCCCGGCTTTCGTCTGTCACTACGGTGCATGGATGACAAGTGCCCTGTACGCCGACACGGTGATGGACGCCGTCGAGCGGTAGCTGCGCCGGCGGAGCAACTCGGGCGTGATCTCTGTGCTCCCAGCGCAAGCGGTGATGGACGCTGGGCGGATTCACTGCCGGGTATGCGCACGAGCGGTCTTGTGGTGGTCGGGGCGGGGTTGGTACTGCAGGTCGGGTACGCCCTGGCCGGGGTGGTGCCGGGGGCGATCCCGCTGGTGGTGGCGGCGAGCATCGTGGTGCTGGCGGGGTGCGTGTTGGCGTTGGGGGACAAGCTGAAAGTGGTCGCCGGCTGGGTCACGGCCGTGCTGCTCGCGGTGCTGTTCGCGGGCGCGGTCGCCGATCGGTTCGGGCTCCTCGGCGAGCCCGGTGCGGCGGGGGTGGTCTGGGGCGACTGGGCGGCGTTCGTCGGCTACACCGGCGAGCTCATGCCGTGGGCGCCCGGCTGGCTGGTGGAGATCTCGGCGGCCGGTGCCACGGTCGCCGAGATCGTGCTGGTCATGTGGCTGGTGTCCGGCTGGGCGCGCGCGTACGCCGGGATGGCCGCGGCGGCGTTGCTGGTGGTGTTCCTGGTGTCGATGACGGCCACGGTCGGGCTCGCGGCGGTGGCGTCGAACGCCGTCGTGGTGCTGCTGGGCGGGGCGCTGCTGATCGCGGTGACGCCCGCGCGTTCCGCATCGGTTCACCCCGTCGGCTGAGGCCTCGAACCTTGACACTCAATGTCCAGGTTCCCTACCTTCGCCCTGTCAGCACCGGTTCGTGACGACCTAGGAGAACCTGGATGTCCAGTATCCTGATTGTGGGTGGCGGTTTCGCCGGCGTCTGGAGTGCGGCCAGCGCCGCCAAGCTGCGCGGGGAGCGCGGACTGTCCGAAGAGGACCTCCGGGTCACGCTGATCAGCGCGGGCGACGACATGGTGATCAGGCCTCGGCTCTACGAGGCCGACCCGGACCGCATGCGCGTGCCGCTCGACCGCGTGCTCGGCCCCATCGGGGTGCGCCGGCTCTCCGGTACGGTCACCGGCATCGACACCGCCGCCCGCACCGTCACGGCGGTCCGGCGCGACGGCACCACCGACGAGATCCCTTACGACAGGCTGGTGCTGGCCTCGGGCAGCCAGGTCGTGCGGCCGTCGTTGCCCGGCGCCGAACACCTCTTCGACATCGACACGATGACAGGTGCCGCCACCCTCGAAGCGCACCTGCGGCGGTTGCCGCAGCGCGAGGGCGACGGCCGGTTCACCGCCGTGGTCGTCGGAGCGGGCTTCACCGGGCTGGAGATCGCCACGGAACTGGTGGGCCGCCTGCAGAAGCTCACCTCGGCGGAGCAGGTCAGGGTCGTGCTGGTCGAACGGCAGGGCGAGGTGGGCCCGGAACTCGGCCCCGGTCCGCGCCCGGCGATCGAGAAGGCGCTCGCCAAGCTCTCCGTCGAGGTCAGGCTGGGCACGAGCGTCACCGAGGTCACCCGCGAGGGCGTGACGTTGGCCGACGGCACGGACATCGCCGCGCACACCGTTGTGTGGACGGCGGGCATGGCGGCGAGCCCGCTCACGTCGTTCGTCCCGGCACCCCGCGACCACCTCGGCCGCCTCGACGTGGACGAGTACCTGCGCGTGCGCGGCGTGCCGGACGTCTACGCGGCGGGCGACACGGCGGCCGCGCTCTCCCCGGCCGAGGGCCGCGTGGTGATGCAGAGCTGCCAGCACGCCTTGCCCCAAGGCAAGTTCGCGGGCCACAACGTCGCCGCGGACCTCCTGGACGAGGACCTGGTCCGGTTCGAACCGGCCTCCTACGTGACGTGCCTGGCGCTCGGCCCGGCCGGTGCGGTCGTGACGTCCGGCTGGGACCGCGAGGTGCAGATGACCGAGCACGTCGCCAAGGACCTCAAGCAGACCATCAACCAGCAGTGGATCTACCCACCCGTGGACGACCCGCAGGCCCTGCTCAGCCAGGCAGGTCCGCAGGCGGGATGGCCGGAGTACCGGCAACCTGAAGCCCCGTAACACCGACGAAGGACCGTCACGTGAAACTCCTGCTCGACCGGATCAGCCTCGCCTTCATCGCGCTCACGTCGGCGTACGTGGGGTTCTTCGCGTACTTCGCGCCGAAGACCTGGTTCGACACGTTCCCCGGCCTCGGCCTGCGCTGGCTGCCGCAACTCGGTCCGTACAACGAGCACTTCGCCAAGGACGTCGGCGCGGCGTACCTCGCGTTCACCGCGCTGAGCGTGATGGCGTTGCTGTACGCCAAGAAGCAGGCCGTGGTGCCGCTCGCGGGCGCCCCGCTGCTGGTGTTCAACACGCTGCACTTCATCTACCACCTGACGATGCTGCACATGTACGAGCCACGCGACCAGGTGCTCAACGTCGTGCTGCTGAGCCTGCTCGTAGTGCTGTCGGTGATCCTGGTGATCCCGGACCGCACCAAGCGCTGAGCCTCAGGCCAGCACGCGGGTCAGTGCGGCCAGGGCGGCGGGCCACCCGCTGCGGGACGGCGTCGCGAACCCCACGACGACGGCGTCCCGCTCCGGCTCGGTGGCCGGGTGCCGGAACCAGTCCAGGCCCAGCAGCGCGAGTTTCTGCGCCGCAGCCTCGCGCAGCACGGCGTTTTCCGTGCCACGAGGCAGTTCGACGAGCGCGTGCAGCCCGGCGGAGATCCCGTGCACCCGGCCGGGCAACGCAGAAGTCAGGTCGTCACGGCGTTGCCGGTACTGGGCTCGCATCGCGCGCACGTGCCGGTCGTAGGCACCGGAGTCGAGCAGTTCGGCGAGCACCAGCTGGTCCAGCGCGCTGGTCTGGGACACGCCGCCCAACGCCCGCGCCACGTCATCGGCGAGGGCGTCCGGCAGCACCATCCACCCGAGGCGCAGGCCGGGAGCGACGGTCTTGCTCGCCGTGCCGAGGTACACGACGTGCTCGGGACTGAGGCCCTGCAACGCTCCCACGGGTTTGCGGTCGTAGCGGAACTCGCCGTCGTAGTCGTCCTCGACGATCATGCCGCCGGTCTGCCGCGCCCAGTCGACCACGGCGGCGCGGCGGGCCGGATGCAGCGGGGCTCCGGTCGGGAACTGGTGCGCGGGCGTCAGTAGGAGCGCTCCCACGCCGGGCAGCCGGCCGATCCGGGCGCCGTCGGCGTCGACCGGCACGGCCACCGTGCGCAGTCCGGCGGCGGTGAACCGGTCGCGCAGCATCGGCATGCCGTAGCTCTCCACGGCGATGCGGTGGACCTGGCGGGCGCGCAACGCGGTGGCCAGCAACGACAAGCCGTGCGACGCGCCCGAGCAGACCAGGATCCGGCTCGGGTCGGCGTACACGCCGCGAGCCCGCGCGAGGTAGTCGGCGAGGGCACGGCGCAGTTCGATCCGGCCGAACGGCGAGGAGTACGTGAACACCTCGTGCGGTGCCTGCTCCAGGGCGCGGCGGGTGGCGCGGGACCAGTCGGCTCTCGGGAACGACGACGTGTCCGGACGGCCCGGCCGCAGGTCGTGCAGCGGCTGGACTTCCTGCGCGGGCAGGGGTCGTGGCGTGGTCGGCGGCGGGGTGCGGCGGGCGACCACGGTGCCCGCGCCGGGACGTGCGGTCAGCCAGCCCTCGTCGATCAACGACCCGTAGGCGGCGACGACGGTGTTGCGGGCCAGGCCCAGGTCGGTGGCGAGGGTGCGGCTCGACGGCAGCTTGCTGCCGGGCGCGAGCCGTCCGGTGCGCACCGCCTCGCGCAGGGCCTCGGTCAGCCCCGCCAGCACGCGCGGTCCCCGGACTTCCAGATGCAGATCGACGCCGTTCATGACATAAGGACCGAGCGGGCGACCTGATTCGTGACAGAGCGACTGTCACGAAACCGAGGGCCTACGTGGTCTGTACGACGTGGAACAGATGCGTATGTTCGCGGCCGGCGCCACTGGCGTGATCGGCAGGCGCGTGACCAGGGCGTTGCTGGAGCAGGGACACGAGGTCGTCGCCCTGACCCGAAGCGAGGACGAGGCGACGCGGCTGAAGGCGGTAGGCGCGGAGGCGGTGCTAGGAGACGTGTTCGACGCGGAACACCTCGCCGAACTCGTGCGGGCCGCCCAGCCGGACGTCCTCGTGCACCAGCTGACGGACCTGCGCGGCGGCGACCGGGCGGCGAACTCCCGCGTGCGGACGGTCGGCACGCGCAACCTGGTCGACGCGGGACTGGCCGCGGGCGTGCGGCGGATCGTCGCGCAGAGCATCGCGTGGGCCTACGAACCCGGTGACGCGCCCGCCGCCGAGACCGTGCCGCTGGACCCGGTGGCCGAGGGGGAACGACACGACACGGTGGCGGGCATCGCCGCGTTGGAGTCGGCGGTGCAGGAACTTCCGGAGTGGGTCGTGCTGCGCTACGGCCTGCTCTACGGGCCCGACACCTGGTACGCGCCCGGCGGGATGATGGTCGCGGCCGCACTGGGCGGGCACCTGCCGGCCACCGCCGACGTGACCAGTTTCGTGCACGTCGACGACGCGGCGAGCGCCGGTGTGGCAGCGCTGGACTGGCCGTCCGGAGTGGTCAACGTGTGCGACGACGAACCGGCTTCAGGCCACGACTGGCTGCCGGTGTTCTGCGCACGGGCCGGGGCGCCCGCACCGTCCACATCGGACCTTCCGCGCACGCCGTGGGCTCGCGGTGCGGACAACACGTTCGCCCGTGCGCTGGGGTGGCGGCCGCGGTGGACGACGTGGCGGGAGAGCCTCGGGTCAGCGTGACAGCCGGGTGAGCTTGTGCGGGTTGACGACCATCAGCACCCGCGCGATGCCCGCCGTCGTCGCGTCGATCGCGGCGAGCGAGACAGGACGGCCGTCCCGGCTGACGAGCACCGCCGGGCGGCCGTTCACCTCGATCAGCGTGGTTTCCGTGCCACCGTGGAACTTCCGCACGACTCCGGCGAGGAAACGGGCGACCCGACTTCGCCCGCACACCGGGGCCCGCGCCGCCCGCACGAGTCCGCCGCCGTCGGAGTACGAGACCGCGTCGTCGGCCAGCAGGTTCTCCAGAGCCGCGACGTCACCGGACCGGGCCGCGTCGAGGAACGCCCGCAGCAGCCGCCGGTGCTCGGCCGCGTCGACCGGGCGGCGGCGTTCGTCGGTGATCCGGTCGCGGGCGCGCTTGGCCAGTTGGCGCGCGTGCGGTTCGGAGGTCTCCAGGATCTCGGCGATCTGCCGGAACGGGTAGTCGAACGCCTCGCGCAGCACGTACGCGGCCCGTTCCTTCGGGGTGAGCCGCTCCATCAGCAACAGCAGGGCGAGGTCGAGCGCCTCGGCCCGTTCGGCACCGAGCGCGGGGTCGTCCTCGGTGCTCACCGGCTCGGGCAGCCATGGTCCGACGTAGACCTCGCGGCGCGCCCTGGCCGAGGTGGCGGCGTTGATCGCGAGCCTGGTCGCGGTGGTCGCGAGGAACGCGCCGGGGTTGGTGATGGACGCGGGATCGGTGCGGTGGAGCCGCAGCCAGGTGTCCTGCACGACGTCCTCGGCGTCGGCCGCGCTGCCGAGCACGCGGTAGGCGATGCCGAACAGCCGCGCCCGGTCGAACTCGGTGCTCACCGCAGCACCGCCGGTCCGAGCGCGTCGGCCAGGTGCAACGCGACGTGCAGCCGCAGCCGTTCGGTCCGGACGGTGCGGTCGAGGAGGTGCTCGGCCTTGCGCACCCGGTACAGCACGGTGTTCTTGGCGACGTGCAGGTCGGCCGCCGCCGCGGACAGCCCCCGGTCGTGGTCGAGGTAGGCCTTGAGGGTGTGCCGCAGGTCGGCGTTGGCCGCGTCCGCGAGCGGGCCGAGTTCGTGGCGGACGAACTCCGCCGTGGCGTCGAGGTTCTCGGCGGCGAGCGCGGCGACCGCCAGGTCCTCGTAGGTGTGCAGGCCGGGCGGGCGCTGGGCGAGCCGCGCCAGTTCCAGCGCCTTGACGGCCTGCCGGTGACTCGCACGGAACCCCTCCACGCCCTCGCCCGGCAACCCGGCGGCCACGTGGATGCCCGGTGTGTGCGGGAGTTCCTTGAGTGCCGGCGCGGTGCGCGATCCCCACGCCCACAACGTCGCGGGCCCCGCGACCACCAGCAGCCGGGCCGTGCAGCCGGCCGCGGCGAGGACCTCGGCGGCCGTCGTTTCGAGTTCCCGCGTCGAGTGCTCCGCGGACCGGACGACGAGCGCGAGGTGGTGTCGCGTCAGGTCGTAGCCCAGCCGGCCGGTGCCGCCGTCGAGCACCGACTCGACCAACTCGCGCCGGGCGAACGCCGCGCTGCGCACCCAGCGTTCCCGTTCGGCGGCGAACTGGGCGATCAACGTGGTCGACAGGTGGTCGAGCCCGCGGAACAGGTCGGCCATCAACTGGTGCGCCTGCGGCCCGGTGGCCCGGGAGGCGAGTTCGCGGGCGACGACGGCGTAGGTGCGTTGCACGGCCTGCACGATCGTCTCGACGGCCATCCCGCGCGCGACGGCGGTCTTCGTGGCGAGGTCGGCCTCCGCGGTGAGGCGCTCGCTGACCACCTCGCCCGTCCGCACCGCCAGCAACGCGCTGAGCACCACGGCCTCGGCGACGCGGGCGTCGTCGAACTCGTCCGCGCGCAACGCCACACCCCACCGGACGAGGTCGTCGCCGATGACGCTCGCCACCTCTTCGAGCAACTCGGGCCTGCCGGCGGGCTCGGTCACCGCGTGCGGGCGCACGTCGTCCAGCCACGATCGATCTGCGGTCATCCCCTCGAACTCTAGGTGCCGCGCGGCCCGGTCCTTGGGCCGCTCTCGCACGGATTTCGTGGGCCATTCCGCGCTGTCGTCACGTCCTGGGAACGGGGTGCATCCCGTGCTCCTCGGCCACCGCCAGCGTCGCTCTGACGAGGGCCGCGACCTCCCGGCTGCGAGACCGCTCAGCCCACCCGATCACCAGTGCGGCGGGCGGGCAGTCCTCGATCGGCACGTACCGCACGGCCGGGCGCGGGTACTTCGCCGCCACCGACCTCGGCAGCACCGTGATCGTCACCCCGAGGCCGACCAATGCCAGCAGCTGCGCGAGGTCGTGCACGCCGTGCTCCCCGATGTCGCGCTCCGCCTGCTCGCTGAGGTCGCCGGAGAGGCCGAGGTCCGCGAGCCGCACGGTGGGGGCGTCGGCGAGCGGGTGGGTCGCGGGCAACACCGCCACCTGGGGTTCCGAGGCGACCACGTCCACGTCGATGCCGTCCGGGTCGTAGGGCTCGAACATCAGTGCGGCGTCGACCTCGCCGGTGCGCAGCAGGCGGGTGTGTTCGCGCCAGCCGCACAGGCGGACGGTGACCGGGTCGGGGCAGGCGCGCAGGATCGGTTCGAGCAGGCCGCCGTCGGTGTCGGCCTTCACCGCCAGCACCAGGCCTCGGCGGGTGGCTCGGCTCGCGCGGAGGGCGGCGGCGTCGAGGGCTTCCAGGGCCGGGCGGGCGTGGGTCAGCAGGACCTCGCCCGCCTCGGTCAGGTCGACGACGCGGGTGGAGCGGGTGAACAGGGGCACGCCGAGTTCGTGTTCCAACGCCTGGACGGCGCGGGAGAGGGCCGGTCCGGCGATGCCGAGGCGGGTGGCGGCGCGGGTGAAGGAACGCTCCTCGGCGACCGCCACGAAGTACCGGAGAGGACGAGACTCCACCATGCGCTCCAGCCTATTACCTCATCAGCATCAGGATTGTTACCTGGAAGGTACTAGTCGCTGCCGAACCGGTCGTTCTCTTCGAGCCCGAAGAGTCGCAGGCTGGGGGCATGCGAGCGATCACCATCAACGGCTTCGGGGACGTCCCGGAGCTCACCGACCAGCCCATTCCCGAGCCCGGACCGGGTGAGGTCCAGGTGGCCGTGGAGGCGGCCGCCACCAACCCGCTCGACCTGGCCATCGCGTCCGGGTCGCTGCAGGCCATCGGCGAGTACCGGTTCCCGCTCACCCTCGGCATGGACGGCGCCGGGGTTGTCACAGCGGTGGGCGAGGGCGTCACCGAGTTCCGGGTGGGGGAGCGGGTGTTCGGGCAGTTCTGGGGCAGACCGCTGCGCTGCGGGACGTTCGCCGAGGTCGCGGTCGTGCAGGCGGTGCCGACGTTCGGCGCGCTGGCCACCATCCCCGACGACGTGCCGAGTCACGTCGCCGCCGCGTTGCCGACCTCGGGCATGACGGCCCTGGGCGCCCTCGAACACCTCCGCGTGCCCGACGGCGGCACGCTGCTGGTCATCGGCGGACCGGGAGGTGTCGGCTCGTTCGCCCTCGAACTGGCGCTCGCGGCGGGCGTCAAGGTCATCGCCACCGCGTCCAACGCCGAGCAGCTGCGCGACCTGGACGTCGAGGTGGTGCTGCGCGGCCAAGAACCCCTGGAGGACGTGGTCCGCCGGACCCGGCCTGACGCCGTACTCGACACCGTCGGAGATCGCGAGGTCATGCGCCGCGTGCAGGCCGCAGCACAAGGGGCCACGGTGCTTTCGACGGCGTTCGGCCTGGACGACCCCGCGCTCAACTACCGGCTCGACCGCAAGCCCGAGCGGCTCGCAGCGGTGCGCGGGCTCCAGCCCGTGATCGGGCTGGAGGTACCGCTCGAAGACGCGCCCCGCGTGCTGAAGGGCGAGATCAAGAGTCCGCGGGGGAAGACGGTGCTGCGCGTGGCGTGACGGACCGGAGCCGGAGGCTGTTGGCGACCACCAGCACCGACGACAACGACATGGCCGCGCCCGCGATCAGCGGGTTCAGCAGTCCGGCGGCGGCCAGCGGGATCGCGGCGGCGTTGTAGCCGAACGCCCACCACAGGTTGCCGCGGATGGTCGTCAAAGTGCGGTTGGCCAGCACGATCGCGTCCGGCACGGCGTCGAGGTCGTCGCGCACCAGGATCACGTCGGCGGCGTGCGCGGCGACCTCGCTGCCGCGTGCCATCGCCATCCCGAGGTGTGCGGCGGCGAGCGCCGGGCCGTCGTTCACCCCGTCCCCGACCATGGCGACGTGGTGCCCGGCGGCCCGCAACCGTTCCAGCGCCTCGACCTTCTCCGCCGGGCGCACACCGGCGAGCACCTCCTGAACACCGATCTCGGCGGCCACGACCTGAGCGGCGGCGGCGCTGTCCCCGGTGAGCAGAATCGTCCGCAACCCCATGGCGTGCAACCGTTCGACGGCAGCGCGAGCGGACGGCCGAACGGTGTCGCGCACCGCGATCCCGCCGATCACCACCCCGTCCCGCGCGACCAGCACCCCGGTCTCGGCGCCGAGGCCGGAGTGCCACGCCAGGACGTCCTCCGGAACGTCCAAAGAGGACATGAGCGCCAGCGACCCCACGAGGACCTCGGACCCCTCGACCACACCGCGCGCACCGGCACCCACGAGCGCCTCGAAGCCGGTGACGGGCGGGGGATCGGTCACCGCCGCGGCGATCGCGACACCGATGGGGTGTTCGGACGCGGACTCGACCGCCGCCGCCCACCGCAGCACGTCCGGACCGAACGTGCCCACCACGGTCATCTGGCCGGTCGTCACCGTGCCGGTCTTGTCCAGCACCACGGTGTCGACGGCCCGCGACGCCTCCAGAGCGTCCGGCCCCTTCACCAGGATCCCCAGTTGGGCGGCCCGCGCGACGCCCACCATCAACGCGGTCGGCGTCGCGAGTCCGAGAGCGCACGGGCACGCGATGATCAGCACCGACACCGCCGCCCGGAACGCCTCCAGCGCCGTACCGCCGAACACCAGCCACCCGGCCAGCGTCAACGCGGACAACGACAGCACGACCGGCACGAACACCGCGCACACCCGGTCCACCAGCCGTTGCACGCGCGCCTTGCGTTCGGCGGCCTGCTGCGCCAACGCCCTCATCTGCGCCAACTGCGTGTGCGCACCGACGGCGGTGGCGCGCACGACGAGCCGTCCGGTGTGGTTGACCGTCCCGCCCACGACCGGCGACCCGGCCGTCACCTCGACCGGCACCGGTTCGCCGGTCATCGACGACGCGTCGATCGAGGAGAACCCGCTGGTCACCACCCCGTCCGCGGGTAAAGCCTCACCGGGCTTGACCACCAGCAGGTCCCCGACGCGCACCTCGGCCGCCGGCACCATCACCTCGGCGCCGTCACGCAGCACGCGGGCCTCCTTGGCCGCGAGCCCCGCGAGGGCGCTCAACAACCCGGCCGCGGTCCGGCGCGACCGCACCTCGAAGTACCGCCCCGCCAACAGGAACGTGGTCACCCCGGCCGCCACGTCGAGGTACCCGACGTCGAGCGTCCACACCGCCCACCCGAACGACGACAGCACCCCCAGCGACACCAGGGTGTCCATACTGGACGATCCGTGCCGCAGATTCCGCGCCGCAGCACGATGGAACGGCCACGCCGAGTAAGCCACCACCGGCAGGCTCAGCAGCACGCACAGCAACTCCCAGCCGGGGAACCGCAACGCGGGCGCGAACGTCAGCGCCAGCGTCAGGTTCCCGAGCGGGATCGCCAGCACGGCCGCCACGACGAGCCGTCGCCGCAACGCTCCGACCACGTCGACGTGCGAGCCCGTCGTGGAGGCGTCGTACCCGGCCGCCCGCACGACCTCCACCGCGTCGGACTCCGGGAGTCCGTGCACGATCGCGCGTTCGGTGGCGTAGTTGACGGTCGCGCGCACGCCGTCGAGCTTGTTGAGCTTGCGTTCGATGCGGGTCGCGCAGGCGGCACACGTCATGCCGGACACGGCCAGTTCCACGGTCATGCGGAGGTCTTCCGTTCGGAGAGTTCGGCGAGCATCGCGTTGTAGGCGGAGAGCCGGTCGTCGGCGGCGTGATCGAACCGCCGGGCCTCGTGCCGGTCGGCGACGGCCCATTGGCGCATCAGGGCGAGCACCACGACGAGCATCGGGATCTCCCCGGTGGCCCAGGCGATCCCGCCGCCGAGCCGTTGGTCGGTCAGCAGGTCGGGCACCCACACGAGATCCAGCGACCGGTAGAAGTTCGAGGCGATCACGGTCTGCTTGTTCATCAGGATCACGCCGAAGAACGCGTGAAAAGGCATTACGGAGAACAACAACCCGAGCCGGGCGAGGTGCGGCAACGAGCGCGGCGCCGGATCGACCCCGATCACCAGCCAGAAGAACACGTACCCGGTGAGCACGAAGTGGACGTTCATCAGCTGGTGCGCCCAGTGCAACGGCATCGCCGCCCCGAACAGCCCGGAGAAGTACAGCAGGTAGAACGAGCCGACGAACGTGATCGCGGCGACCGCCGGATGCGCGACGAACCGCGCCACCCGGCAGTGCACCAGAGCCTTGATCCACACGCGCGGACCCGGTGGCAGCACCCGCAACGCCAGCGTGATCGGCCCGCCGAGCACCAGCAGCACCGGCCCGAGCATGTTCAACGCCATGTGCGCCACCATGTGCGTGCTGAACGTGCCCGCCGCGTACCGGCCGACGCCCGACGACGTCACCACCAGCAGCACCGAGCATCCCAACAACCACGAGACTGTGCGCCCGACCGGCCACGATTGCACCCGCCGCACCGCCACCACGTACAGCACGGCGAGCACGAGCGCGCCGAGCCCGACCACGAGGTCCAGTCGCCAACCCAGCACGATCTCGGTGAACGACGGCGCGACCGGAAGTTCGTACCCGATCAGGGTTTCCTGCGGTGACGGCCGCACCACGCTCCACGCGGGCGGCACGAGATGAGCGAGCCCGGTCGAGGCCCCGAGCGCCAGCCCGACCGCGACGAGTTCGACGCCGAGCGGCCGTCGCGTGCCCCACCTCGCCCGGACCAGCGGAATCACCGCACACACCGCGACCTTGAGCAGCAACAGAACGACGTACCCGCTGCCCAGATCGGGCCCGGCCAGCACCACGCCGACGACCGACCCGCTCAGCACCAGCACGCCGATGCACCAGTTGCTGAGCACGCGGTACCGGCGCAGCACGACCTCGTCACCCACGCGCCGCCGCAACGCCACCAGGGCGCCGATCCACACAGCAGCAGCCGGGATGTGCCACACCATGGCGTTCGTGGCGACGTCGTGCCACGCGCCGTTCGCGACGTGCCCGGTGATCACCGGCGCCAGCACCCCGGCCAACGCGGGCAAAGTCCACAACACCGAGGTCGTCCACGTCAACGTGGCCCGCGCTCCGGCGGCAACGACGCCCGCCGCGACGACCGTGATCAGCCACGCCTTGGGTTCCTCGGTCGCCCCGACCAACCCCGGCAAGTGCCGCACCACCACGGACAGCGGCTGACCCGTGGCGTCCGCAGTGGACAGAACGACCGCGAATCCGGCCGTGACGACCCACACAGCGGCAGCGTTGGCGGCGGTCCGCACCGCCGCGTAGGCGGGCGCGGTGAGCTGAGCGCGCCGAGGCGGCGCCGGAACCACGAAGGCCCCGAACACCAGCGCGCCGACCGCCACCGTCCCCGCCGCGTTCGCGAGTGTTCTGACCAGCCCGAACGCCACGGAGGTCAGCCGTCCGGGATCGCTGTCCCCGAGCAACGCGTGCACGTCGCCGGCCCACAACACCACTGCCACGACACAGGAAACCGAGATGGCCGTCGCGAGCACGACGGCCTTGTCCACCCTCACACGACACAGGTCGTGCGAGGAACGGCTTCAGTTCCCGGAGAGCTGCGCGCGGATCTCGGCCTTCAACACCTTGCCCACTTTGGACCGAGGCAGATCCGGCCAGATCTCCACCTGCTTGGGCGCCTTCACCCCGCCCAGCTGTTCCTTCACGAACGCGATCAACGCGTCGGGCTCGGCCTGACCGGAAGCCCGCAGCTGCACCACGGCCGTGACCCGCTCACCCCACTTGGGATCGGGCAGCCCGACCACGGCGCTGTCCTGCACCGCCGGATGCGCCCGCAACGCCTGCTCGACCTCCGCCGAGTAGACGTTGAACCCGCCCGTGATGATCATGTCCTTCGCGCGGTCGACGATGAACAGGTAGTTCTCCGCGTCCAGGTAGCCGATGTCGCCGGTGTGGTGCCAGCCGAACGCGCTCACCTCGGCCGTCGCCGCCGGGTTCTCGTGGTAGCCGGCCATCACCAACGGCCCGCGCACGACGATCTCGCCGCGTTCGCCGGGTGGTAGCAACGTGCCGTCCGGAGCCATGATCGCGACCTGCGTCAACGGCGACGGTCTGCCCGCCGACGACAGCCGCTCGACCGCGATCGACCCGTCGGGCAGGAAGTGGTCGGCCGGGGCGAGCGTCGCGATCATGTTCGGTGCTTCGGTCTGCCCGAAGAGCTGACCCATGACCGGCCCGATCCGCCGCAACGCCTCGGTCAGCCGCACCGGCGACATCGGCGCGGCGCCGTACCAGAGGCAGCGCAACGAACTCAGGTCCGTCTCGTCGAGCGCCGGGTGGTCGAGCAGGCCGTAGATCACCGTCGGCGGCAGGAACGCGTGCGTGATCCGGTGCTGCTCGATCAGCCGCAGGAACTCGCCGAGATCCGGCGACGGCATGATCACCGTCTCGCCGCCCATCGACATGATCGGGAACGTCAGCACGCCCGCCGAGTGCGTCAGCGGGGCCAGCGCGAGGTACCGGGGACGCACGCCGAACGGGTAGCTCATCAGCGTCAGCGCGGTCGCCGTCTCCAGGTTGTGGCCGGTCAGCCGCACGCCCTTGGGCCGCCCGGTCGTGCCGCCGGTGCCCGCCAGCACGCACAGGTCGTCGTCGGGGACGAACACCGGCTCCGGCTCGCGGCCGAACTTCGCGAGCCAGGCGTCGAACGGGACGGCGCCGTCGACCTCGCCGTCCAGGCACACCAGGATCGCCAACGCGGGCAGGTCGCCGCGGATCCGTTCGACCAGGGGAGCAAACTTGGCCTGGAAGAACAGGCAGCGGCAGCCGAACAGGTCGAGCAGTTCGCGGTTCTCCGCCGCCTCGTTGCGGGGGTTGACCGGGCACCACACCGCCCCGGCCCGCGAGATGCCGAACACGCAGGTGAGCGCCAGCGGGTCGTTCGCGGACAGCACGGCGACCCGGTCACCGGCCTCGATCCCGCTGCCCTGCAACGCTCCCGCGATGTCCCGGGAGCGTTGCTGGACCTCGGCGTAGGTCTGGGAGACCCCGCCGACGGTCAGGCAGGGCGCGTCGCCCCCGAGCGACGCGCCCTTGTCCAGGTAGTCACTGAGGCGCATCAGCGGTGCGTTTCGACGATCGGGTCGAGCACCAGCCCGAACGACCGCAGCGCGCCGAGCAGTTCCCGATGCCCGAACGCCTGGCAGCCCGACGCGAACCCGACCCGCCGCGGCGCGTCCTGCAGCAGGTGCACGGCGCCGTGGACGTTCAGCAACGCCGTCTGCTTGTAGTTGCAGTTGCCGTGGATCACGCAGCTCGACCGGCCCAGCGGCCCGGACGCGTGCACGGAGTCGAGCGAGATGTTGATCCGCGGGTTCTCGCGCGGCGGCATCTCACTGCGCACCTGGGCGGAGAACGCGTCGACGATCTCGTACTTCTCCGCGTCCGACTTGCCTTCCATCTGCTCCAGCGCGGCCGCGACGATCTGCGGCACACCCAGCATCAACGGCCGGTTGAACACGCCACCGAGCGCCCGCACGGACGCCACCCGCGGATCGCGCTTGAACCACACCGGGTGCGCGGTCCCGCCCCACGGCAGGGCGAGGCCGAGTTCGTGCTGGCCGGGCACGACGAGTTCGTAGAGGCCCGCGTCCGGCGGCCACTCCACGTACTCGTTCTGCTCCAGGTAGTACGCCTTCGCGAACGCCGCGTTCGTGAGGATGGTGTTGGTGGAAGCGACGGTGGGATAACCCTTCCAGAACACCCCGATGTCCAAAGTGTCCAGTCCGGGCTGCTCCAGGCAGATCTGCGCGGCGATCTCGCCGACCGTGTACATCTGCGCGATGCCGGGGGAGAGCAGCAACCCCTGCTTCGCGAACTCGGCGCCGTACTGCGCGTCGGCGTCGATCATCCAGTCCTGCTCGCCGTTGGTGTCGGTGTAGTGCGCGCCGACGTTGAGGCTGGCCTGGACGGCTTCGTGGCCGTAGCGGGAGAACGGGCCGACGGTGTTGAGCACGACCTTGGCGCCGGTGAACGCCTCGGTCAGGGCGTCGGTGGAGTGCTCGACCTCGGCCACGTCGTAGGAGACCGTGTCGATGCCGGGCACGGCGTCGACGGCTTCCTTGACGCGCTTGCCGTCGCGACCGGCGGCCAGGAACGGGATGCCGTATTCGCGGAGGTACTCGCAGATCAGCCGGCCGGTGTAGCCGGAGGCGCCGTAGACGACGACGGGCTTGTCGGTGGGCATCGCGTCACATCCCCATTCCGCCGTCGACCGGCAGACCCGCGCCGGTGATGAACTTCGAGGCGTCGGACGCGAGGAACACCACGGCGTCCGCCATGTCGTCGACCTGCCCGAGGCGGCCGAGCGGCGTCAGTCCGACGACCGCGCCCACCGCCTCCTCGACCGACGGGAAGAGACCCAGTTCGGCGCAGTCGACGGCCAGCTGGTTGCCCATCGCCGTAGGCGTGAGACCGGGGTAGATGCAGTTGACGCGGACGCCGTAGCCGAGCTTGCCGGACTCCATGGCGGCGACCCTGGTCAGCCGGTCGATCGCGGACTTCGTCGCCGAGTAGACGCTGATGCCGGGGAACGCGATGGTCGCCGCGACGGAGGCGATGCTGATGATCGACCCGCCGTTGCCCGCCGCACCGCCGGGACGCATGGCGCGCAGGCCGTGCTTCATGCCGAGCGCGGTGCCGAGGACGTTGACGTCGAGCATCTTGCGGACGTCGGCCGGGTTCAGCTCGGTGATCAGGCTGGTGATCTCGATGCCCGCGTTGTTGACCAGGATGTCGAGCCCGCCGAGGGCGTCGACGGCCGTGCTCACCGCGGAGGCCCAGCTTTCGTCGTCGGTGACGTCCAACGGGACGAACTCGGCTGCGGCACCTTGGTCGCGGAGCGCTTGGGCCGTCTGCTTGCCCTCTTCCTCCAGGACGTCGCCGATCAGGACCGCCGCGCCGGCCTGCGCCAGCGCCTGGGCCATGCCCGCGCCGAGCCCTCGCGCACCCCCGGTGACCAGCGCTTTTCGCCCGTCCAGCTGATAACTCGTCATTGAGTCGCCTCCTCAGTGGGATGGGTCACACACTAGTTATTCCTGGACAGTCGTCAAGATTTTCCTTGACGACTGTCCAAGATTTTTTGGACGGGTGGTCAAGGTTTGTAGCAGTGAGCGGTAGGCTCCGAGGCGTGACAGAAGTCGCTTCGCGCAAGCAGGACCGCATCGCCCGCCGGCAGGTCGACAAGTTCGACGCCCGGCGGACGGAGCTCGCCGTGGCCACCCTGCACACGCTGGCCGAGCTGGGTTACGCACGCACCAGCCTGCGGGAGATCGCGCAGAACTCCGAGTTCTCGCACGGCGTCCTGCACTACTACTTCGCGGACAAGCGCGACCTGATCACCGAGGCGGTCCGCCAGTACGAGGTCGTCTGCGTGACGCGCTACGACGAGGTCGTGGCGACGTCCACCACTGCTCAGCAGCTGCGCGACGAGTTCGTGGCGATGTTCTTCGACACCCTCGACCAGGACGCGACGCTGCACCGCCTCTGGTACGACCTGCGCAACCAGAGCCTGTTCGACGAGTCGTTCCGCGCGGACGTGCTGGAGATCGACAGCCACCGCGAGGCCATGGTGTGGCGGGTGGTCCACCGCTACGCCGAGCTGCTCGGCGGCACACCTGCGGCGTCGTCCGCGATCATCTACGTGACGCTCGACGGGCTGTTCCAGCGCGCGTTGCTGCACCAGCTGTCCGGCAACGCCGAGGTGGTCGAGTCGTTGCGGGCGGAGCTGCCGGTGACGATGGACCTGCTGGTGAAGCCTGCTTAGAGGTCGCGCCGGGTCCCTGGGGCGGAACTCCCGGCGGGGTGCGCAGCCGCAGCCGGGGCGGTGGTCGTGGGTCAGGTCAGGCCCTCCGCGAGCTCGTCGCGGCAGTCGGCTTCGTCGTCGGCATATCGCGTGCATATCGAAAACCGCATACGACGTGGCAACTGCGTGCGCTCTTGACTGAGTCGCATGGCAACAGGAATCACGATTTACGGGTGCGAGCCCGATGAGGCCGTCCTGTTCCGGGAAATGGCACCTCGGTGCGGCGTTGCGCCGACCTTCGTCGAGGAGCCGGTGTCTGCGGAGAACGCCGCACTGGCGTTCGGGAATCGGTGCGTCAGCGTCGGGCACAAAACGCGGGTGACCCAGTCCGTTCTTGAGGCGTTGAGTCGTGCCGGAGTGCGCTACGTGTCGACGCGGAGCATCGGGGTCGATCACATCGACGTCGAGTTCGCCGCGAGCGTCGGCATCGAGGTCGGCAACATCGCCTACTCGCCGGACAGTGTCGCCGACTTCACGGTGATGCTCGCGCTCGTGCTGCTGCGCGACGTCAGGTCCGTGCTCAGGCGGGCCGACCTGCACGACTACCGGCTCGGCACGCGGGGCCGTGAGCTGCGCGATCTGACCGTGGGGGTGATCGGGACCGGGCGGATCGGCGTGGCGGTGACGGATCGGCTGCGCGGGTTCGGCGGGTGCGTGGTGGCGCACGACAGCAGGCCGCGCAATTCGGCGGACTACCTGCCGTTGGACGAACTGCTGCGGGTGAGCGACGTCGTCACGTTGCACACGCCGTTGAACGCGGGAACTCATCATCTGCTCGACCGCGACCGGATCGCGTTGATGAAACCCGGAGCGTTCGTCATCAACACCGGGCGCGGTCCGCTGATCGACACCAAGGCGTTGGTCGAGGCGTTGGAAAGCGGGCGGATGGGTGGTGCGGCATTGGACGTGCTGGAAGGCGAAGAAGGAATCTTCTACACCGACTGCCGCGCCCGGGAAATCGATCTGGACACGCTGGTGCGTCTTCGCGGGATGCCGAACGTGGTCATCACTCCGCACACCGCTTATTACACGGACCACGCGCTGAGCGACACCGTGGAGAACACACTCGTGAACTGCGTGAGTTTTGGGGGAACGGCATGAGCAAGGTCAGGATCGGCGTGCTCTTCGGCGGGGCGTTCGAGGAGCACCCCGTCTCGGTGAAGTCCGCGGGGGAGGTGGCGCGCAGCCTCGACCCCGCGCGGTACGAGCCGTGCTGGATCAAGATCACCCGAGGTGGCGACTGGCTGCTGTGCACGGGCCCGGAGGCGGTCGACGGCCGTCCGGTGGTGCTCTCGCCGTCCGGGTTGGTGGTGCTGGGCGACGGGGCGTTCGAGGTGATCGGCCTCGACGTCGTGTTCCCGGTGCTGCACGGCAGGCAGGGGGAGGACGGCGCGGTGCAGGGGCTGCTGGAACTCGCCGGCATCCCGTACGTCGGTTGTGACGTGCAGAGTTCCGCGCTGTGCATGGACAAGTCGCTCACCTACGTCGTCGCCCGGAGCGCGGGCGTTGCCACGCCGACGTACTGGACCGAGGTGCCGGAGTCGCCGACTTGGCCGGTGTTCGTGAAGCCCGCGCGGTCGGGGTCGTCGTTCGGCGTGACCAAGGTGTCCACTGAGGACGAGCTGAACACAGCGCTGGAGGTCGCCCGGCAGTACGACTCGAAGGTCGTCGTCGAAGAAGCGGTGGCGGGCCAGGAGATCGGCTGCTCGGTCCTCGGCGTCGGCGACGACCTGGTCCTCGGCGAACTGGACCGCGTCGCGCTGACCCACGGCTTCTTCCGCATCCACCAGGAGGACGCGCCCGAAGCCGGTTCGGAGAACTCGACGTTCGTCGTTCCCGCCGACATCCCCGCGGACTCGGCCGCCCTGGTCCGCGAGACCGCGAAGGCCGTCTACCGCGCGTTGGGCTGCTCGGGCCTCGCGCGGGTCGACCTGTTCCTGACACCGCAAGGGGAAGTCGTGCTCAACGAGGTCAACACGATGCCCGGCCTCACCTCCTACAGCCGCTACCCGCGCATGATGGCGGCGGCGGGCCTGTCGCTCGGTGACGTGGTCGACCGGCTCGTGTCGTTGGCGCTGACGGGAAAGCTCCGGTGAACCCCGACTTCGCGTTCGCCGACGAGGCCGTGCCGGGCGTGCGCTGGGACGCCAAGTACGCCACCTGGGACAACTTCACCGGCAAACCCGTCGACGGCTACCTCGTCAACCGGGTCGTGGGCACCACGGCGTTGTGCGCGGCCCTCGACCTGGCCCAGCAGAAGGCCGAATCGGTCGGCTTCGGGCTGCTGCTGTGGGACTGCTACCGCCCGCAACGCGCCGTGGACCGCTTCCTGCGCTGGGCGTCCGAGCCCGACGACCCGGTGACCAAGTCCCGATTCCACCCGAACATCAGCAGGGCCGAGATGTTCGAACAGGGTTACGTGGCAACGAGATCCGGCCACAGCCGCGGCAGCACCACCGACCTCACCCTCTACCACCTCGACACCGGCGACCTCGTCGCGATGGGCGGCGGCCACGACCTGATGGACCCGATCTCGCACCACGGCGCACCCGTCGCGGAGGCCCCGAACCGGCAGCACCTCCTGACAATCATGGAAGCCTGCGGATTCCGGCGCTACGACAACGAGTGGTGGCACTACACCCTGATCGAAGAGCCGTACCCGGACACCTACTTCGACTTCCCGATCGCCTGAGCGGTCACGGTGCGGGCAGCCGCACCGTGACCCGCAGTCCGCCGTCGGCCAGGGGAGTCAGCGCGAGCGTCCCGTCGTGCGCCTGCGTGATGCTCTTGACGATCGCCAGCCCGAGCCCCACCCCGGCCTGGTCGCCGCGCACCCGCGTGGTGCCGCGCTGGAACGGCTCGGTCAACGTCTCCACCAGCTGCTGGGTGAGCTTCGACCCGGTGTTCTCCACGGTCAACGAGACGAACGCGGGCCCGGCGGCGGTCGTGACCCGCACGGTGCCGTCGAGAACGTTGTGGACGATCGCGTTGTGCAGCAGGTTCGTGGTGACCTGCAACAACAACGCGGGCGACCCGGCCGCGAACGCCCTCTCCCCGCCCGTCTCGACCGCGACGCCGTGCTTCTCCGCCAACGGGATCAGCGTCTCCGTGGCCTCCTCGGCGATCAACGACAGATCGACCCGTTCCCGCGCGAACGACCGCTGATCGGCACGGCTCAGCACCAGCAACGCCTCGGTGAGATCGATCGCGCGGGTGTTCACGAAGTGCAGCCGCTCCACCAGTTCGTCCGGGTCCCGGCTGCTGCGCGCGACGTCGAGCAGTGTCCGCGTAACAGCCAACGGCGTGCGCAACTCGTGCGACGCGTTGGCCGCGAACCGTTGCTGCTCGGCCACGTGCGTCTCCAGCCGCGCCAACATGGCGTCGAACGCGTCCGCCAGCTCGTGGAACTCGTCCGACCGGCCGGGCAACGCGATCCGGTGCGCCAACGATCCACCGGCCGCGACGCGCGTGGCGTGCGTGATCCGATCCAGCGGCGCGAGCATCCGCCCGGCCAGGAACCAGCCGCCCGCCAGCCCGAACACCAGCAGGAAGCAGAGCACCCCGGCGACGAACGGCGCGAACGACGTGGCCAGCCGCGTCCGGTTGATCAGGAAGTCGCCGGTCGGCGTGAGGATCCAGCCGTCGGGCAGGAAGTAGGTGTAGTAGGTGAGCACGGCCGCCATCAGCAGGATGCCCGCGATCATGAGGAAGCCGGCGTAGCTGATCGTGAGTTTGAGGCGGACGCTCAAACCTGGTGCCCTGTCCACCGCCTCGACCCTAGGACAGCGACCGTATCGTCCGCATATCCGCCGGCGAGCGTCGCATCCGGTGCGCGACCGGTCGAGAGTCGGTGTAACAGACCTCTGATCAGGTCCGACATGGGTAGACCACGGCTGTTCACGTGGTGGGGATCGGCGTACCGTTCAGGTACGGGGGTTCGATTACGAGGATGGTGGCGTCATGTCCGAGCGCAAGTCGAAGACCGACGCACGTACTCGTGGCGAGTCGATCATCCGGCAGTCCGAAGAGCGCCAGGTCGGCGACAAGACGTTCGTGCGCGTGCCGGGACCGGTCGAGGCGATCGTGGTCAAGCCGCTGCCCGAGCCCGCTGCCCGGTGAGCGCGGGCCTGATGCGCACTACCTGAGCGCCAACACCTCCTGCGCCGTCCACGTCAGCGTGGTGAGCAGGCGCGAGAAGTCGCCGGAGTCGAGCTTGTTGATGAGGGACAGCTCCTCGGGAGCCGCGCCGTTCGTGTGCTTGCCCGCGACGTAGCGGGTGCCGTTCAAGGTGATCGCGCCGACTGTCAGCACATCGGCCGGGTGCCGGCCCACCATCACCGTCGAGGCCGTCTGAGCCAGTACGATCGGTGCCGCGATGATGCCCCGCCAGATGGGCAGCGGCGGTACGGGCGTGATGTCGACGATCTGCGGGCTGCCCTCGAACACCGCCTGGGCCGCCGCGAACGGCGCTTCTCTGGTGATGGGCACCTCGTGCCGCAGCGACCACTCCTCGCGGTGGATGTACGCCGACGAACCCGCCAGTGACAGCGCGTAGGGCTGACGTCCGTCCTTGGTCTTCCTCGCTCGCAACCACAGGAACAGGGCGAAGTTCTCGCCGTCGGCGCCTCCGATGCGGTAGTCGCCGTACCGGTAGCTCAACGACTTCAGCAGCGCGACCGGTCCCTTCGGCGCGTGCAGCGCGCGGTGCAGCCGGACGGTCAGGTCGGTGGCGGCGTCGCCGGTGGGCACCTGCTGGGTCCGCGTGCACCCGAGAGATCCGTAACACCGGTCCAGCGCGGCCGCGAGGCGCGTTCCGTACACGAGGGAATCCCGGCCGCGCCGTGAGCGGCCGTGGTCGTACCGGGCAGGCTCGGCGACTGCCAGCGACAGGTCCGCGACGACCTGGTTGAGCTGCGAGTAGGACTTCAGGAAGACGGACTTGAGGTCCAGGTGCTGTTCCAGGTAGACCGCCGACTCGATCGCGTACTGCGCCGAGTCCTCGTAGCTCGTCCCCGGCGTCGTTTCCGGAACGACCAGGGCGAAACGGGCGCTGCCGGACTTCTGCGCCGCGCTCTCGTAGAGCGGGCCGATGAGGTTGGGGTCGGACATGCTCAGCCCGACGAAGACGGTGACCGCGCCCGCGAGGTTCTCCGAGATCACCTGCCTGACCTCGGCGCCGTACTTGAGGAACTGCGATTCGGTGAGGATGATCGGCGTGCGCGGCAGGGGCTTCCGCCCGAACGGCACCAGCCCGTGCAGGTGCAGGACACCGACCTTCTTCGAACCGAGCGAGGCCCGCCACGCGTCGACGTCGTCGAGCGAGTGCGAGTCGATGTCGTCGGAGCCGCAATAGGCGAGAAGTGCCGCTTCGAGCATGCTGTCGAAGTTGGTCGTCAGCAGCCGGACCTCGCCGGAGCGCGCGGCGACGAGGCGGGCGATCGAGCTGGCCAGCTGGCCGGGGTTGATCTCGAAGGCGCTCGGGTAGAGAGCGTCCCGGATGATCTCGTGCTCGGTCTTGCTCTGGTTGCTCGCCTTGACGAGGTTGAGGATGATCTCGGCCTTGCGCATCGGCGTGGAGCGGTCCCGCTGCGCCATCTCGGAGAGGTTCTCCGGCCTGACCGACTTCGCCATGTTGGAGATGAGCCGTTCCCAGGACGGCAGCCCGGCGCTCATCGAGACCCCGGCGCCGACCACGAGCGTCAGCGGCCGGCGGGTGTCGCGAATAGCGTCGAACAGCTCGCCCAGGTAGGGCTGCTCGTGGAACGAGAACGCGTGACCCCGCACGAAGCTCTCGTACTTGATCAGCGTCGGCTTTTCGCGGCGACTCATGGCCCCACCTCCCGGAGACGTCTCTGTGTTTCGCCGACGAACGGCGAACGTTACTTCGCGGCGCGCCCGACTCGATTGCGCGAGTTTCCCAGGCGACAATTCGCGGCGATCGGGTGAAAGCGCATTCCTGGTCGACGTGGAATCATTGCCGACGCGAGTAGGCGTTATCCGCGGGCTGAGGCCGTCTTGAACGCCTTGTAGCGCTGTTTGGTCACGCACACGATGACGGCGTTCATGAACTTCTCGCGGTCGGGCACCCGCACCGCCCACCGCTCATCGGTGCGCGTGTTCCACAGCACCCCGCTCCGGTGCCCGCTCATCACCAGGTAGAGCGCCAGTTGGAGGAACATGGCGTGGTCGAGTTCGGAGACGAACTTGAGCTCGAAGACCTGGTCGTCGTGCACGGCGTCGGCGACGCCCAGGAACGAGATCGGTGTCGCCGCCGCCGAGGCGACCGCCCGGCCCGGCAGACTCATCTGCACCTGTGCCGCACAGCCGCGGGGGAGCCGCGTGGCCAACCGCCTGACCAGCGCGTCGCGCACCTCGGCGCTGACGCTCCGCGTCACCTGCTCCGCGTAGCGCATCTGGTCCGTGTCGACGGCGGTCAGCACCAGCGAGTTGTGCCAGGCGTCCTCGTTCAGCCTCGCCTGCAGTTGCCGTGCGATCGGCTTGGGGTTCAGCAGCACCTCGAGGGCGGGGTTGTACCCGTCGAAGAACACCGCCTCCTGGTAGTGCCCCACCACGGGAGAGAGATCGATCAGCCCGTCGACGCGGTCGATGTTGATCTCCTCGCCCGCACCGTCGTCGAGGCGACGCCTGTCCAGCAGGTCGACACACGCCTGGAGGTTCTCCGCGTAGGTGAAGTCGAAGCAGTCCGACGCGAGCAACGGTTTCTCGTACTTCGGCAGTTCGTCGTCCGGCAGGTTCGTGAACCGCTGGACGGGGATGAAGCCGATGCTCTTGGGGCCTCGCTGGGAGTTTTCGGATCGCACGAACACGACCTCGTTCTTTCCGCGCGAAGCGGCGACCAGGAACACGTTGCGCATGACGGTCGTGTCGACGTTGGGGAAGTTGCAGCGCATGTCCCACGTCGTCTCGTCGTAGTCGAACACGACGCTGACCGGCCGTTCCAGGCCCTTGCTGGAGTCGAAGGTCGTGAACACCGCGGCGTTGTCGTGGTAGGTCACCGAGGTGTCGCCATCTCGGATGGAGGCGTAGACGGTCTTCTTGTTGAACACCTCGCCGTGCTTGCGTTCGAGGTGGTTCAGGGCCTCGGCCATCTGCCCGTTGCGCCTGCCCAGGCACAGCAGTTCGCCAGGACTCTTGGCAGCCAGGAACTCGAGCGCTTCGTCGTAGGAGACGTACCGGATCGTCTGGGCGTCGTTCACGCCGACGACCGGTTTGTTCCAGGCTTCGCCGAGCAGTGCTCCGAGTTCCCGGCCGACCCGGAAGGACTGCGTGAACGGCATCAACTCGGCTTGCCGGGTGATCTCCCGGGTGAACCGCTGGACGTCCAGCGTCGTGTTCGACTGCACCTTCTGGGCCAGGTCGCCGACCAGCACGGTCTGCATCGACGGGTTCAGGGACTTGATGTTGCGCAACAGCTGCGCGTACTCCTCGTTGATGTCCTGGTACTCGTCGACGACGAGCAGGTCGAACCTGGGGAACCTGGCCGAGAGCCGGTCGAACGCCGCGTTGAACCGCCGGATCGACTCGCCGACGCCGCACCTGATGCGCGCCTCGATCAGCGAGGGGTACACGATGCCGTGGTAGTTCTGCACTTTCGCGTGCTTCACCCGGCGTTGTGCGTCCGCCTTCAGCAGTTTGCTGTAGGTCAGGTACAACACGTTCCGGTTCCGGCCCACTTCGGTGCACAACGCCTGGATCGCCGTCGTCTTGCCCGACCCGACCGTCGCGTCGACGATCACGTCCCGCCCGGCTCGCACGGCGTCGATCATCCGCCGCTGCTCGTCGCTCAGCCGAACAGGCGTCGCCACGGGTCCGCGGCTCGTCCGGCGCCGGCTCGACGTGCGGCCCGGATTTCCCAGCGGCACTTCGGAAGCCAGGCCTGCCGCCAGATGCCTCCGCAGGACCGTCGCGGCATCGATTCGCAACGCAGGGCGCAGTTCCGGGGGAAGAAGAGCCTGACAGCGTGCTTGCAGGGCACCGGTTGTGCGGTGCAACGTCCCGGCCAGTGCGTCCAGCGTCGTGCCGTGCCGCACTCCGTCCAACAGAATCGCGGTGTCCTGCGCCGACCAGGCCGAACCCGCGCGGCCGGGCCGCGACGCGACACCGTCCCTCTGGCTGTCAGTTGTCACTCGGTCACGCTAGCGATGATCAGTGGCGAGTGTGCCCGTTTCGTGAATAGGTGCGGAGTTGCGACTCCCGTAGTCGGGAGTATTCGCGCGCCTCACGAGAATGCCATTTATGGCCAATTAGTGGACAGGTCGTGCTGATGGAGGGAATGCGCGAACCGTGCCGAACTGAGGTCTCAGTGCGGCTACCGCACGGCCCGGTAGGCGCCCGGCGTCTGACCCATCGTGCGGGCGAACGTGTCCACGAAGGCGCTCGTGGTGGCCCACCCACACCGGTGCGCCGTCTCGGTCACGGTCGCCCCGCCGTTGAGTTCGACCATGGCCTGGAACACCCGGACGTTGGTGCGCCACTGGGGATAGGTGGTGCCGAACTCGGCGCGGAACAACCGCGCGAGGTGCCGGTCGCTGGTGCCTGTCCTGGCCGCCAGCCACGTGATCGTGCGCGGGACGCTGAGGTCGTCGGTGACCAGCCGGCACGCGTCGGCGAGGCGGGGGTCACTGGCTGCGGGGAGGGACAACGGCGCCAGGTCCGCGTGCCGGACGCGGTCGCGGATCACCGCGCGCAGCCGTTGTGCCTCGTCCTCGGGCAGACCGTCCTCGGTGCAGGCCATCAGCAGTTCGCGCAGGAGCGGCGACACGGCGATCACCGTCGGGCGGTCGCCCGCGAACAGTTCCTGGTCGACGGGGAACCGCAGCAGGTGCACCAGGGTGCGGCCGTAGACGCGGTGCTCGTGCCAGGTCTCGGCGGGCGTCCAGATCGCGCGCTGGGCGCTCGCGACCCAGGTGCCGTGCTCGGTCTTCGTCGCGAAGAGGCCGTTGCTGACGTAGAGCAGCTGGTGGTCGCCGTCGTGCCGATGCGGCTCGATGACCGTGCCTGCCTCGACCTCGTGGCGGTATTGCGACACAAGCGAGCAGTTTATCGGAAGTTCTCCGGTCGCCCAGGAGGTGCTCGCCCGATCTACAACAGCCGCAGCTGCCGCAGATCGCTGACGTACTTGAGCACCAGTTCCCGGGTGATGTGCGGGACGTCCCCGGACTGGCCGATCTTCGCCTCCCGCACGGCCTCCCGGAACCGACGGCTGAGCGACGCGTCGTCGCCCACGGGGTCAGCCGGTGTGCGGTAGTTGTGCAGGAGCGGCAGCAACGAGTGCTGGCGCTGCGCGTCGGGCAGGTCGCGCAGCGCGGACTCGAAGCGCCGGTGCCACTCCTCGTGGTCCTCGACCCGCGTGATCGGATGACCGGCCTCGACCAGCCAGTCCACGAAGGTGTCCAGGGAGATGCCGTCGTCGTGCGGGTTGAACGCGTGATAGGTGCGGTAGCCCTCGGTCTCGCGGGTGCCCAGGACGCTCACGGCCTCGGCGATGAAGTCCACGGGCAGTCCGTCGTAGTGGGCCCTGGGCGGCGTGCCGTCCGCGCTGCGGTAGAAGGTCGCCGGGGCGAGGCCGGTGGCCACCAGGCTGAACACGAGCCGGGTGACCATGTCCGGCACGTTCAGCTGACCGGTGAAGCGGCTGTGGGTGAGGATCATGTCCGACCGGAACACCGTCACCGGCAACCCGCAGCGTTCGTGCGCGTCGCGCAGCAGCACCTCGCCGGCCCACTTGCTCAGCGAGTAGCCGTTGGCGTAGTCGTCGTTGCGGCGGCGCACCGCGCCCATCGTGCGGACGTCGGCGGCTTCCGCGAACTCCCCTGGAGGAACCTGGCTCCGGACGCCGGTCGTCGACACGTTGGTGAACGGCTTGATCCGTTCCGTGATCGCGAACCGGATCAGTTCGGCGGTACCGGCCACGTTCGGGCCGAACAGGTGCTCGTAGGGCAGCACGTGGTTGACCAGGGCACCGGGATGCACGACGGCGTCGACCTCACCGGCGAGGCGCTGCCAGGTCCGCGCGTCGAGCCCGAGCGACGGCTCCGCCAGGTCGCCCGCGAGCACCTCGAGGTGCTCCTCGGCCAGGTCGCGGTAGAGATCGAGCAGCGCGGCGTCGCCCGTGTCGAACGCGGCGTCGAGCCGTTCGCGCGCCGCCTTGTCGTCGGCACCGCGCACGACGCACACGAGCTTCCCGCCGGTGCGGGAGAGGCGTTGCAGCCAGTCGAGGCACAGGAACCGGCCCAGGTACCCCGTCGCCCCGGTCAGCAGCACCACACGCGGAGGTCCGCTCGGGCGGGGCAGGGCGGCGGCCGCCGTGATCACGGCCGGGTCGAGGAACCGGTCGAGGGTCAGATCGGTGGCCCGGATCTCGGTCGCCTCCGCGCCGTGGATCGACGCGAAGGTGGGCCTGGCACTGCCGGACGCGCGCTGCGCCGCCACGTGCGCCGCGATGCCCCGCACCGTGCCCGACGGACCGAGCAGCACGCCCACCGGGACCTCGATCCGGTAGATCTCGCCGAGCAACGAGGCGAACGAGACCGCGGACAGCGAGTCTCCGCCGAGTTCGACGAACCGCGCCTCGTCGTCCAGTTCCTCGTTGCTGCGGCCGAGCATGGCCCGCGCCGCTCGCGTCACCGTCTCGGCGACCGGTTGATCCGGCCCGCCTCGCCGCAACGCTCGCAACTCGTCCGCCTCGCCGCGCGCCAGCTCCGCGTAGAGGGCCTCCAGCCTCTCGCCGTAGCGTTCGCGCAGCCGCGGTGACAGCAGCTTCCGCACATCGGACAGCAGGCCGTTCTCCGCGCTGAACGGCTCGGTCTCGACGAGGAAGTCACGGGGGATCTCGTACGGTTCGAGCCCGGCCCTCAGCGCGGTTCGCCGCAACGCCTCGGCGAGCGTCGCCCGAAGCGCCTCTGTGCTTTGTGCTTCCCGCACAGCGGCTTCGGCCGGCACGATCACCGCCAGCAGGAACGCCCTCGCACTGCTGCCGTAGACGTAGATCTGCCGGATCAGCGGATCAGCCGTGAACTCGGCCTCGAGCTTCGACAGGGTGACGAACTCGCCCTGCGACAGCTTCTGCACGTTGTTGCGGCGGTCGACGTAGCGCAGCTCGTCCGGGCCGGTCAGGGCCATGATGTCGCCGGTGCGGTAGAAGCCGTCCGCGTCGAAGACCGACGCGGTCAGCTCGGGCCGCTTGAAGTAGCCGGGGAACATCGACTCGGCCTTGAGCAGCAGCTCGCCGCGCGGATGGGGCCGGTCCGTCCCGAAGTAGCCGAGTTCGGGGACGTCGACCAGCCGGAAGTCGACCACCGGCGGGCGGAGCAGCTTGCCGTCGCGCAGGACCGTGCCGAACTCCGTGGCTCCGTAGCCCAGGGTCAACGGGCCGTCGAGGCACTCCTCGGCGAACCGCTTCATCTCCGCGGAGATCGGCGCGCTGCCGACCAGCGCCTCGACGATCCGGCCGCCGAGGACGCGGGTGCGCAGGTCCGCCTTGACCGCGGCGTCCCGTTCGCGTTCGTCGAGCTCACCGGCGCGCAGCTCCAACAGCCCCTGGTACTCGTGGAACAGCATGTCGAAGACGCGCGGCACGGCCATCAGCTGCGTCGGCCTGGCCAGGGCGATGTCCTCGAAGAGCGTGGACAGGTCGCTGCGAGCGGAGAAGCAGACCGTCCCGCCGTTGCCGAACGTGCCGCTGATCATCGTCCGGCCGAAGGCGTGGCTCATCGGCATGTAGCTGACCGTGACCACCGGGAAGGCGGCCGCGGGCCGTTTGCCGCCGGTCCACAGCTTGCGCACCGACTGCTGCGTGTAGATGGCGCCCTTGGGGCTGCCCGTGCTGCCCGAGGTGTAGATCAACGAAGCCAGCGGGTCCTCGCCCGGTTCCGGCACGTACACCGGCAGAGCCGGCCGCGCGCGCCCCTGGTCGAGCACCTCAGCGTACGTGATCACCTCGACCCCCGTCCCGGCCAGAGCCTCCGAGAACTCGGCGTAGGCGTCACGTTCCTCGTCGACATCGGGATGCAGGTCGAAGACCAGAGCCGCGCGTGCCCCCTCGGCCACGCGCAGGAGCGCAGCCGCCTTGGGCAGGTGCTCGACGCTGGTGGCGAAGAGCACGGGACGGGTCTCGGCCAGGATCGCGTGCAGCTGCGCGACCGGCGCGTTCGGCTGCAACGGCACGGTCACGGCGCCGAGCCGGATCGCCGCCAGGTCCACCGTCTGGTACTCGCCGCTGGTGAACCCGATCGTCGCCACGAAGTCGCCGGCGCCGATGCCCTGAGCCGCCCACTCCGCCGCGAGCGCGCCCGCGTCGGCCCACAGTTCGCTGTAGGTGCGGGTGACGAAGCCGGGCAGCAGTCGCCGGCTGCGGCGGCCGTTCGCCGGATCGGTCACCGTCTCGAACTCCCGCACAGCGACCGCGGGACGGTCGGCGTAGGCGGTCATCAGCCGCTCCACCGTGGTGCCCAGCGCGAGACCCGGTTCCTGGATCCTCGCCGTGATCGCCGGGTCGGGCATGAGGGCGCGCAGTTGCGGTTCGTTCGCGAGCACCGCGTCCACGAGCTTCGTCTTGGCTGATTGCGTGCTCGCGGAATCCAAGCTCACTGCTGTCACCACGTCCGTTCGGCGATTGGCATGTGACGACCAGTGCGAGCCAGAAGTGAGGCCCCGCAACGGTCTGACGCTGTAGACGATCACCGCGGAGCAGTCGATGTCAAGATCGATTCGGAGCAACTCGTGCTCTCGCACGGTGTTCGGCAGCCAGCCAAGGCGGAGAGGAGTTGAAGAGGTTCCAGAACGCGATCAAGGCGGGCGTTGATCCGGCCGCGCTGGTGGAGGCGATCAACGAGACGCAGGCGAGCCGGGCGGTTGCTCAGCCCGAACTCGTGGACGTGCCCACCCTCGTGGGGTCGAGGGTGCCTGGATCCACGCCATGTTCGACGCGCTCGGAGACGTGGGCGTGGCGTTGTGATTGCTGTACTTCGTCTCTGGCGGGTTGCGTGGCTGGCTGGTGCTGCTCGGCCGGTCCTAGGCGGCCAAGGACGTCGAGTTTCTGGTGTTGCGGCATGAGGTCCCGGTGTCAGCGCCGTTGTGTGCGGTCGCTGAGGACGATCCGCGATCACATCCGAGGCATGCGCAGACAGGACTCCGGTAAGCACAGCCTGGCCAGGATCGCCTGGTGCTCGTCGCCCGCCGCGCCGATGTGGTGGAGGCGTGCGAGGACGCGGGCGATCTGCAGGTCGTCGCCGATGGAACGCCAGGTGGTCAGCGCGCGTCGCAGGTACCGGATCGCATCCGCCTCGCGGCCAGTCACGATTGCCAGGTCGGCCTGGCTGCGCAGCACCTCGCCCACGCCGTCCGCGCACGAGTTGCGTTCGTGCTCGCCAAGGGCGGCGTCGAGGCGGAACGCTGCCTGGGCGTAGCGGCCCGCACGGATGTCGGCGTCCGCCGACGCCTGGTCGAGGTAGGCGAGTCCGGCGGTCTCGCCGCCCTCGTCGGCGATCTTGCGTGCCTTGGCGAAGGCGCGGTCCGCGTCCTCGATCCGGTTCAGGTCGGTGAGCGCGATGCCGCGGTGGTAGTGAGCGAGCGCGCCGGTTGCCGAGGGGTCGAACAGCGTCACCGCGCGTTCCGGTTTCCCCGACTCGGTGAGTGTCCAAGCGAGGCTGTCCAGGCACGTCTGCACCAGGTCGGGGCAGCCGGTGCGGGCGGCGGCCACCGCGCGGCTGTGCCAGGCGGCCGCCTCGCCCAGCAGGCCCTGGCGCATCGATGCCTGGCCGCGCCTGCGCAAGGCCCGCACCTCCCACTCCGGGGTGCTCGCGGCCGACAACAGACGGTCGGCCAGCGCGGGCAGGCCGGCGTACTCGTTGCGTTGCAACCGGATCTCGAAAAGCACGTCGATGAGCCGGATGTCGTCGTTGACCGGGATGAGGTGTTCCAGCTCGTCGCCGAGTGAGCGCAACCACCAGTAGCCGGCCATGCGCACCAGCAGTTCGGTGGCGAGGTCGCCGAGTTCGAGGTCGCTCGCCTGTGCGACTGCGGCCAACAGGTTCGGCCACTCCGTGTCGAACCACTCGAGCGGGTGGCGCCGGGCCGCGGTGGTCGGAGCCACCGCACGCAGCGGAGACGGTCGCGGCAGGTCGTGATCGAGCTGCGCGTCCGCCTCCGACACGAGTGCGAGCCACCCGGTCAAGATCGCGCTCACGTCCTCTTCCCGCTCCCGTGCGAATGCCAGCACGAGTTCGTGCATGCGGTACCGCTCCTGGCCGGCGGCGTCCCGGCCGAGGCGGACCACCAGGTGCGCGTCCACGAGCGCGTCGACCGCCGGTGTGGCAACCCAGGCGGGCCAGTCGGGCCCGCTGAGGTTGCCCAGGGTGTGGAAGAGCTTGCGCGCGGCCGGATCGAGCGCCTCGCAGCTCAGCTCGATGCTCGCCCGCACGTCCACGTCACCGACGCGGAGGGCTCCGAGCCGCGAGCGTTCGTCGGTGAGCCTGGCCCGCAGGTCTTCGAGCCGCCACGTCTCCTCGATCGCGAGCCTGCCCGCCGCGACGGACAGCGCGAGCGGCAGATGCCCGCACAGCTCTGCGATCTCGGTGGCCGCTTCTCGTTCCGCCGCAACGCGTTGTGCTCCGATTACGCTCGCCAGCAGCTCGGCCGACGACGCGGGTGACAGCAGCGGCAACGTCCACCGCCGCACCCCCAGCAACCCGCCGAGCCGATGGCGCGAGGTGATCAGCGTTGTCCCGTTCAGCAACGGGCGGACCTGCTCCTCGTCACGAGCGTCGTCCAGCACCACGAGCACCTGGCGGTCAGCGAGATGACTGCGGTACAGGGCGACCCGCTCGGCACTGTCCGCAGGAGGCTCGGCCCCCAGAGCCCGCAAGAATCTGCCGAGCACCTCGTGCGCTGCAGGAGTGGCTCGCAGGTCCGCGTACAGCTGCCCGTCGGGGAACTTGGCCGACATCCGGTGCGCAACCGTGAGCGCCAGCACGGACTTGCCCACGCCGCCAGGTCCGAGCAGCAGGACGACCCCATGCGCTGCGCTGACTTCCTGTACCAGGTCGGCCCGGCCGACCAGCGGGACGACCTGAGCGGGCAGTTGCCGCGGGCGCACCGCGATCCCGTGCAATGCCTGCTGTTCCAGGCGGCGCAGGCCTTCTCCCGGCTTGATGCCGAGCTCGTCGGCGAACACCCGGTGCGTCCGGCGGTACACCTCCAACGCCTCCGCGCGCCGCCCTGCCTTGAGCAGCGCCCGCATGTGCTGCTCCCGCAACTCTTCCCGGTACGGATGCTCGCGGATCAGCTCGCGCAACTCGCGCAGCACGTCCTCGGTCCGGCCGGCCTCGAGCTCGGTTGCCAACCGCGTCTCGATCACCGCGAGCCGCTCGCCGTGCAGCGCCTGGCGCAACCCGGCAGCCAGCTCGTCCGGCACGTTCGCCAACGCGGGCCCGCGCCACAGCGCCAGCGCGTCGTCCAGCGCTCCGTTGGCGGCCAGCGAGCGGAACTCGTGCAGGTCCAGTTGGTGTCCGTCGATGCGTAGCTCGTACCCGGCGGTCCCGGACGTGATCACCTCCGGGCCGAGGCGCCCGCGCAGCCGGCTGACGAGGTTGTGCAGCTGGGCTTTGGCCGTCGGTGGCGGGTCGTCCGGCCACAGCGCGTCGATCAGTGCATCCGCCCGCACCGCCGCAGGAGCGGCCAGGAGCAGCGTCGTGAGCACGAACCTCTCCCGTCCGCTGCCGGGCGGCACGACTTCCCCGTCGCGCGAGACCTCGACCGGACCGAGCACAGCAAACCGCACAGCACGTCCTCCCCCAGTGCACAGGGTAGTGGCTTGTTAGCAGGTTGTTAGAGCGTTTCGCCAAAGTCGGCCGCGTTGGAAACAGGTTCACCTCGGGGGGAAGCACTGGTGGAGGAACACCTTGGCGATCGGCTGACATCTGTCGCCGTAGAACGTGTCTTCGCGCTCAACCACGCACAGCGCAGGGTGCTCCGGAACTGGTCGGTGGAGGAACGCCCCGGCAAGGTCGTCGAGATCATCGTCGCGCTGCCCGACGGGTGTTCCGCGGATGCCGCGCACACGGCATTGCACCGCTTGATCGCCGCACACGAAGCGTTGCGCAGCAGGCTCGCGCACGACTCGAACGGAGCGTTGGCGCAGCAGGTTGTGGACGTGACGACCGCGGCGCGAACCCTGGGCCACCACCACGAGGAACTCGACGACTCACTTGATCCGGAGGAGGTCGCCGAACGACTGCGTCCCCATCCCGTCGATCCGGAGAAGGCGGCCTCCCACTGCACGCTCTACACCATCCGAGGCCGCGTCCGCGTGGTGATGCTGTCCGTGTCGCACGTCTTCGCCGACGGCGTGAGCCAGCAGGTCCTGGTGCGCACGCTGGAAGCGCTGCTGAACGGAACGATCACCGAGGTTCCCGCCGCGCTTCAGGCCAGCGCGTTCAGCGGCGAACGCGCCGAGGCGGTGCTGGAGGCGAACACCGCGCACTGGCGGGAGGTTCTGCAGCGGGCACCGCGAGCGTGCACGTACTCTGGCGGCGACCGAGGACTGACGGAGGTCGTCAGATCGGTCGGCGTGATTGTGGAATCCGCGCTGCAGCAGGAGGTGCGCGCTGCGGCGGGCCGGTTGCGGACCAGCCCGTTCGTCATCTGGACGGCTGCGGCGCACCTGCTCGCCTCGGCGTTGTCCGGCAGGCACGACCTGGTTTTCCGCTCCACCACGGCGAACCGCACCCGCGCCTCCGAATTCGGTGTCGTCGCCCAGCTCGCACAGGCCCTCTACCCGCGAGTTGACGGAGGATCCTCGGACACCGCAGGGGAGCGGGTCCGGCAGGTGCACACCGCTGTGCTCGCGGCGCAGCACCACGGTGTCCACGAGGTGGCCGCACTCCTGGACTGGCTCGACGAGCCCGACGTGCGTGCGGGTGCCGTCTTCAAGCCGGCCTTCGAGATCAACCACGCGGCGGCGATGCGTGCCGATCTGAGCACGTCGCTCGTGAGCACGGCGCCGGTGGAGGAGGAAAGCAGCGTCCGGGTGGACCCACGTGCCGCGAACGCGGACCTCGCCGTTTCCATCTGGGAGGAACAGGCGGGCGCGGCGGTGATCCTGTCCGCGAGGCCCCCGGTGTGGCGGCAGCGGGAACCGGCCCGGCTACTGGCCGATCTGCTGACGACGACACGGCATCTCTGCCGGGCACCGCAGGACAAGGTCACCGACGTTGCCGTGGAGCCGTTACCCGCCGTTGCCGGGCTGCTGCACGGGCACCACAGCGGTGTTTCTCTCGACGTCGCCACCACGCGCGATCTCCTGCTGAGCCACCCGGCGGTCGTGGCGTGCGACTTCAGCCTGCACATCGGTGCGGAAGGACGACGCCTGCTGCGCGCCGAGGTCCGTCTCAACGTTCCAGTGCCCGAACACCGGTTGTGGGAGTGGTACGTCGGCCGACAGCGGCGTTTGTCCGGTGCGGTCGTCCCGGACGAGCTAGTACTCATCGCCGCCGACGATCTCCGGCGGGTCTCAGGGCAGGGAGGACACCCAGCATGAAGAAGTTGAACGTCCTGGTCACAGGGGCGTCGGGCTATCTCGGTTCGGTGCTGGTCACCGAGTTGGACAGGCGCGGCCACCGGGTGATCGGCATCGACAACGGGCTCGTCGCCCGGCCGAGCGCACCCCTGGCCAACGGTGAACACCTCGACGCCGACCTGCGTGACGTGAGCGAGTGGGCGTCAGTGCTGGACGGTGTGGACGCCGTGATCCACTTGGCCGCGATAGTGGGTGATCCAGCCTGCAGCCTCGACGAGAACCTGACCTGGGAGACCAACTACCTGGGCACCGTGCGGCTCGCAGAGGCTTGCCGGCGGCACGGTGTGTCGAAGTTCGTGTTCGCTTCCACCTGCAGCAACTACGGCATGTCCATTGAGGACGCCGTGGAGGCCGGCACACCGTTGCACCCGCACTCGGTCTACGCGGAGAGCAAGGTCCACTCCGAACACCACCTGCTGGCCAACGCCGATGGCGAGTTCAGCCCGCGGATCCTGCGTCTGTCCACTTTGTACGGTATATCGCCGCGGATGCGCTTCGACCTCGCGGTCAACGTGATGACCGCGCACGCCGTGCGGGACAGGAGGATCACGGTGTTCGGCGGCGAGCAATGGCGCCCGTTCCTGCACATCGCCGATGCGGCGGACGCGTTGATCCGGGCCGCAGAGCTCGACCGGGTGGACGGGATGCGGATCTGGAACTGCGGGTCGGAGGAGCAGACCTACCCGATCGCCGAACTGGCCACGATGATCGCGGAGGTCGTGCCCGGCACCGAGGTGCACGTCGAGACGGACTCCGCGGACCTGCGCAACTACCGGGTCAACTTCAGCCGCATGCGCACCACCCTCGGCTTCACCCCGCGTCGTGAGCTCGTTGACGCCGTGCGGTCGATCGCGGACAGGCTGCTCGCGGGTCAGTGGGCCGACCCTGGCGCGGCTGAGTACGTGAACGTCGAGCTGGTGCGCACCGCTCTCCGCGACGCCCACCCGGCTGCCGGGACCACGGGCGGTCACCGCTGGCCGCAGCTCAGCTTCGGCGCGGCGTGAACCGCCGTCACCCACCCACCCATCCACGTCGAGGAGCGTGAGCTGGTGAGCAATCCTTTCGAAGACCCCGAGGGCAAGTTCGTCGTCCTGGTGAACGACGAGGACCAGCACTCGCTGTGGCCCGCGTTCGTCCCGGTGCCGAAGGGTTGGCGGCAGGTGCTTCCGGAGACCAGGCGGAGTGTGGCGCTGGAGTTCATCACGCAGAGCTGGACCGACATCCGGCCCGCCGGTGTCCGCACGAGTGGAGCGCCGTCGTGAAGACGCTGATCGAGCGGTTCGAGCAGACGGCGGCCGCGTTGCCCGACAAGCTCGCAGTCCTGGACGGGACGGAGGAGCTGTCCTACGGGGATCTGAACCGCCGGGCGGACGGGCTGGCCGCCGGCCTGCTCGAGCGCGGCATCCGCGCGGGTGACCTGGTCGCCATCGCGCTGCCGCGGTCGGCGGCGCAGTTCGTGGCGATGTTCGCGGTGGTGAAGGCAGGCGCGGCGTTCCTTCCGCTGGACCTCGACCACCCGGCCCTGCGGCTGGCGCACGTGGTCGGGGATGCCGCGCCGAGGTGCGTCATCACCTCGGCCGCGGCCGGTGCCGCCGACTGGCTGGCAGACGTGCCGATCGTGGACGTCGACGAGATCTGCGAGGCGAACGCGCAGCAACCGCAGAGGGTGGGCGAGGTGAGCTTCGACCACCCGGCGTACGTCCTGTACACCTCCGGCTCCACCGGCGAACCGAAGGGCGTGATCACCTCCCATCGTGCACTGGCCAACCGCCTGGCCTGGATGCAGGAGCGCTACCCGCTCGCGGAGGCCGACCGGGTCGTGCTGAAGACACCCTGCGGGTTCGACGTGTCGATCTGGGAGTACCTGTGGGCGCTCAACGCCCGCGCTGCGGTGGTGGTCTGCAAGCCAGGAGGACATCGCGATCCCCGCTATCTCGCTCAGCTGATGGCCGACAACCGGGTGACCGTCGCGCACTTCGTCCCGTCGATGTTGAGGGTCTTCGTCGACCGCGGCGGGTTCACCGGCCTGACGGCATTGCGGCGGGTGTTCTGCAGCGGGGAGGCACTGCCCGCCGATCTGGTCAGACGCCTGCGTGCGGAGACGGACGTGCCGGTGCACAACCTGTACGGCCCGACCGAGGCTGCCATCGACGTCACGGCGTTCGACTGCCCCGGCGAACCGCCTGGCTCGGTGGTGCCGATCGGCACTGCGGTGCCGGGGTGCCGCACGTACGTGCTGGACGACCGGCTCGACCCCGTCACAGGGGAGTCCGAGGGCGAGCTGTACCTCGCGGGGGTTCAACTCGCGCACGGCTACCTCGGACGACCGGACCTCACCGCGGAGCGCTTCGTCGCCGACCCCTTCGGCGGCCCCGGTGAGCGCATGTACCGGACCGGAGACCTGGTCCGGCGGGACGGCGACGGCCTGCTCGTGTTCGTCGGCCGCGTCGACGACCAGATCAAGATACGCGGCCAGCGCATCGAGCTCGGGGAGATCGAAAACACGCTGGCGTCCTGCCCCGGCGTGGCCCAGGCCGCCGTGGCGGTCACGGACACGCCGGTGGCGGGACCACGTCTGGTGGCCTGCTGGGTCGCGGAGCCGTGCACCGCGCCCGTGGACCAGGACCTGCGAGCTCACCTGTCCGAACGGCTGCCCGAGGTCATGGTGCCGGCGGTTTTCGTCCAGCTGGACGCCCTGCCGGTCACGACGAGCGGCAAGCTGGACCGGCGGGCGGTGGCGGAGTCGGCGGCGGCGGAAGTCGTCGCCGACTCTCCGCCGCAGGGCCCGATCGAGAACGCGGTGGCGTCGATCTGGTCGTCGTTGCTCGGGGTCGCCCGGGTCGGCACGACAGACAACTTCTTCGCGCTGGGAGGTCACTCCCTGCTGGTCCCGGAGTTAGTCGACCAGGTGTGGCGGCAGTTCGGTGTCGACCTGCCGATCGCCCTGCTGTTCGAGGCTCCCACCGTGGCGGAGTTCGCCAGGGCGATCGAGGGCAGCGAGCGGTGAGAGCACAGGTGATGTCCGAGCCGGGTGACGCCGGCGTGCCGAACGACGACTTCGTGTTGCTGTCACCGGAGGTGTGCGTTCTGCTCGACGGCGTCACTCCGCAGGCCGACGACGACGGGTGCGTACACGGCGTCGGATGGTTCGTCCGGACGCTCGGCTCGGCGATCATGCGGGGGCTGTCCGGCAGCCCCGGCGCGCCACTCGGCGACTGCGTGGCCGCGGCCATCACCGAGACGGCTCGCGAACACCGGCGCGGCGGCGTGCAGTGCGACCTGGACAACTGGGCGACACCGCAAGCGACCTTGCTGGTGGTGAGGTGCGGACCCACGTCCGTGGACTACTTCGTGCTGGGCGACGTGGTGCTGCTCGTGGACCTGCCCGCGGGCCTGCTCGTCGTCACCGACGACCGCGGTGAGCGGCTCGCCCAGGAGTTCCTGCACCGCTACGGTCACCTGCCCGCCGGGTCGGGCGAAGCGCGCAAAGCCCGGGACCGCTACCGCGCCCTGCGCAACGCGCCAGGCGGGTACTGGACGGCGGCGGCGGACCCGCAGGCGGTCCGCCAGGCGGTGACGGGCGCGGTGGCGAGGGACTCGGCCCGTGGCCTGCTGGCCATGACCGACGGCGCCACCCGGTACGCCGACCTGTTCGGACTGACCGATTGGGCGGGCATCCACGAGCTCGTGACGGCGCACGGCGTCGACGAGCTGATCACCAGGCTGCGCACGCACGAGCGGGCCCACCCGGAACCCGGTCGGCGCCGCACGAAGATCAGCGACGACGCCACCGTCGTGCGAATCCAGCTGTAGCCACCTCTGTGACGGAAGCGGGAACCATGGCGGAACTGCACGACCTCACCGCGCTCGAACAGGCTGCGGCCGTCCGCACGGGGGAGGTGGGTGTGGTCGAGCTCGTCGACCACTACCTGCACCGGATCCGGGAGCACGACCCGGCGCTCGGTGCGTTCGTCACGGTGACCGCCGACCTGGCGCGCGGCCAGGCTGCGGCCGCGGAGGCGTTGTTGCGCCACGGCGGGCAGTTCCCGCCTCTCTTCGGAGTGCCGACCGCGATCAAGGACCTGAACAACGTGGCGGGCGTGCCCATGTCGTCGGGATCCCGTGCGGTTGCGGGCGTCGTGCCCGAGCACGACGACCACGTGGTGACGCTGTTGCGGGACGCCGGGACCATCAGCCTCGGCAAGACCAACGTCCCCGAGTTCGGCGTGCCGTTCTACACCGAGAGCGGGGTCGCGCCACCCGCACGCACCCCGTGGGACCTCACCTGCTCGGCGGGAGGCTCCAGCGGTGGCGCGGCGGCCGCCGTGGCCGCGGGCCTGGTGCCGATCGCGCAGGGAAACGACGGCGGAGGCTCCATCCGCGTGCCGGCCAGCGTGTGCGGTGTCGTGGGTCTCAAGGCGTCGCGCGGCAGGATCGCCAACGGTCCTGGTGGCGGCGAAACGACAGGAATGGTGGCCAACGGCCCGATCGCGCGGACCGTCGCGGACGCCGCCGCGATGCTGGACGCGATGGCCGTGCCGATGCCGGGCGAACTGTTCACCGCGGCACCGCTGCCGCTGGAGGAGACGTACCTGGGCCATGCCCACCGGCCACCGGGCAAGCTCCGCATCGGCAGGTACAACACCCCTGCCGGCCCGGCCCTGCCCGTGCACGAGGAGTGCATGGCCGCGTGGGACGACGCCACCGCGCTGCTGACCGAGCTGGGGCACGAGGTGGAGGACGTGGAGTCGCCGTTCCCCGCGGAGATCGTGCATCACTTCGAGACGGTCCTCTGCGTCGGCCCGGCCGCCCTCGCACTCGACGACCGGCAGACGGCCGAGCTGACGCCGCTCACCCGCTGGCTGCGAGAGCGGGGGACGGAGGTCTCGGCCGTCGAGTTCGTCACCTCGTTGCGGGCATTGCGAAAGCTGGCACGCACCGCGGTGGTTCATGCCGCCGGCTACGACGCGCTGCTCACCCCGACGCTGGCCCAGCCGCCGCGGCCGGTCGGATGGTTCACCTCGGCCGACGACCCGGCGGCGAACCTGCGACGCCAGCTCGAGTTCTCCCCGTTCACCTTTCCCCACAACGTATCCGGACAGCCCGCGATCACCCTGCCGCTGCGGTGGACGGCACAGGGCCTGCCGATCGGCGTGATGCTGGCCAGTCGCCCAGCGGCCGAGCACGTGCTGATCGCACTGGCCGCGCAACTGGAGTCGGCGCGGCCGTGGCGTGACCGCCGCCCGTCGATCTGGACGTCATCCCCGCTGCACACCCACGGAGGTTCGCAGTGACCCTTGACCTGACCTCGGCGCAGCTGGCGATCTGGCTGGCCCAGCAGCTGAACCCGGACAGTCCTCAGTACAACCTCGCCGACTACCACGAGATCCGCGGGCCGCTGGTGCCGGAGCTGCTCGAACGAGCCGCACGACAGGCCGCGGCCGAAGCTGACACGGTGAACATGCGGTTCGTGGCCAGTCCGGAAGGCGTGCCGCGCCAGACGCGCTGCACCGCCCCCTGGGTGTTCCACCACGTCGACCTCACCGCGGCAGACGATCCGCGAGCGGAAGCCGACCGGTGGATGGCGGAGGACCTGCGCCGGACGTTCGACCTGCGGCGCGGTCCGCTGCAGACCAGCGCGCTGCTCACGCTCGCGCGGGACCACTACCTCTGGTACCGCCGGTACCACCACATCGTGGTGGACGCGTTCTCCGGTCACTTCATCGGCCGCCGCATCGCGGAGGTCTACACCGCGCTTGTGCGCGGCGAGCCGATCGGTGACACCCCGTTCGCACCGATGCAACTGGCGTTGGAGGACGACCGGCGGTACGCCGTCAACAGCCGTGCCGCCGACGACGAACACTGGCGCGCCCGGCTCGCGAACTGGCCGGAATGCACCCGGTTCCGCTCGGCGGCCACGACGCTGCCCCCGGTCCGGCTCGCTCATCGTCTGCCGGAAGCGGAGGTGGCCGTGCTCCGCGAGCACGGCGCGCCGTTCGGGCTGTCCGTGCCGCAGCTGCTCACCACGGCGGTGGCGGCGTACCAGCACGCGGTGACTGGAGCGGACGACATCGGGCTGAGCTTCGTGCTGTCGGCCCGCGCCACCGCGGCATTGCGCGCGGTCACCGCACCTATGTCGAACATCCTGCCGGTCCGGCTGACGGTGAACGCCGAGACCACGATGCTCGGGCTCGCCGAGCAGGTGCGCGCTGAGACGTCCCAGGCACAACGCCGGCACCGCTACCGCGACAGTCACCGGCACTTCGCGTCTGCGGGAGCACGACCCCACTTCGGCTCGATGGTGAACGTTCTCCGGTTCGATGCCGGCTTCTCCTTCGACGGGCATCGGTCCATCGGCAAGAACCTCTCCCTGGGACCGATCGAGGGGCTGGCCTTCTCGTTCGACGACAGGATGGACGGCAACGGCATCGAGGTGGAGCTGAGCGCCAACCCCGTGGTGCACAGCGACGAGGAGGTCGCCACGCACCTGAGGCGGTTCCTGAGATGGATCGCGATGCTGCCCTCGATCGCCCTTGGCACCCCGGTCGCCGAGGCCGACGTGTTCGGTGACGACGAGCGGTCCGCCGCACTGGCCGAGCTGTGCCAAGGCCCGACTCGGCCGGTGACGCCGCGCCGCGTGCACGACCTGATCTCGGAGCAGACCGCCCGCACCCCGTGCGCGATCGCGGTCAGCCACGGCGAACGCACGATGACCTACCACGAGCTGGACCGGGCCTCTGACGGTGTGGCCGTGCTGCTGCGACGACGCGCGGTCCGCACCGGTGACCTGGTCGCCGTGGCCATGCACCGGGAGCCCGAACTGCTCGTCGCGCTGCTCGGGATCTGGAAGGCCGGAGCCGCTTACCTGCCCGTGGACGTCGACCTCCCGACCGAGCGGATCCAGCAGATCCTGGCCGACTCCGGGGTCGCGGTCGCGATGACCGGCGATGATGTGCCCACGTCGGTTTCCGAGGCGTTGCTGGGTGTTCCCGAGGTGCTCCTGCTCGATCCGGGCGTCGTGGACGCGCTTCCCGCCTTCTCGGACGAGCCGTTCGCGACGTCCGCGAGCCCGGCAGACCTCGCCTACGTGATCTACACCTCGGGGTCTACCGGCCGCCCGAAGGGCGTTGCAGTGGAACACCGGTCCGTGTGCGAGTACCTCGACTACGCGACGAGCGCCTATCCAGGCACTCGCGGCACCGCCACCGCGCACTCGCCGGTCGGGTTCGACCTGACCGTCACCGCGCTGCTCGCCCCGCTGACCTGCGGTGGCCGCGTGCACCTGGCAGCTCTCGACGAGCCTCGGCCCGCACCGGAGTTCCTCAAGATCACGCCGGCGCACCTGGCCCTGCTCACCGAGCTGCCGGCGTCCGCGTCACCCACCCAGGATCTGGTGATCGGCGGCGAGCAACTGCTCGGCGCGGCACTGAGGTCGTGGCGTGACGGCAACCCGGACGCCGTGGTGACGAACGAGTACGGCCCGACCGAAGCCACCGTCGGCTGCTGCACCTTCCAGCTGAGACCGGGCGACCCGGTGCCCGACGGCGCGCTGCCGATCGGCAGGCCGATTCGCTCCACCCGGCTCTACGTGCTCGACTCGAGGCTGCGCGTCCTGCCGGCGGGCTGCGTCGGCGAGCTGTACATCGCGGGCGCCGGACTCGCACGGGGCTACCTCGGGCGGACCGCCGAAACTGCGCACCGCTTCGTCGCCGACCCATTCGCAGCCGATGGCAGCCGGATGTACCGGACCGGTGACCTCGCTGTGTTCCGGCTGGACGGCGAACTGGAGTTCCTGGGGCGGGCCGACGGTCAGGTGAAGGTGCACGGCCACCGGATCGAACTGTCCGAGGTGGATGCTGTGCTGACCGCGCACCCTGCCGTCCGGCAGGCCGCTACGACCGTCGACTCGTCGGGCGAGCCGCGACTCGTCGGCTACCTCGTTCCCGGCGACGAGGTCCCTCCGGATTTGAACGAGGTCACCGCTCACGTGGCCCGCTCACTGCCGCGCTACATGGTCCCCGTGGCCCTGATCGTCGTCGACGCCCTGCCGCTCACGCCCAACGGCAAGCTGGACCGCCGTGCGCTGCCGGCAGCCTCTCCCTCCGCACCGGTCGCCGGTTCCGTCGACCGCTCGGTGCCAGAACAGCTGCTCTGCGAGATCATGGCCGATCTGCTCGGCTTGCCGCAGGTGCACCCGGACGACGATCTCATCGCGCTCGGCGGCTCCTCGCTCACCGCACAGCTGCTGGTGTACCGCCTCCGGACCGTCCTCGGTCTCACGATCTCGCTCGGGGACGTGCTGCGGTGCGGTACGGCGGCGAAGCTGGCGCGGCGCCTCAGTCTCGCTTCCGATCTGCCGGCGCTGAGGCCGAGGCCACGTCCGGCCGGTCCAGAGGTGTCGCACGCGCAACACCGGCTCTGGTACCTGACACGGCTGCACGGGCTCAACGCTGCGTACAACCTCGCGGACGCACATCGGGTGAGCGGGCCGATCGACCGCACCGCACTGAGCCTCGCGCTGGCGGACCTGACCCGCCGGCACGAGGTGCTGCGCACCGCCTTCACCGGCCGTGCGCGACCCGAACCCCAGGTCCTCGACCCGGTGGAGTGGTGGCCGCTGGAGGAGATCAAGTCGACGAACGACAGCATTGCCGCGGATCTCGCCCGTGCCGCTGCCCAGCCGTTCCGCCTCAACGCCGACCCACCGTTCCGCGCCACTCTGTTCCGGCTCGGGCCGGACGACCACGTGCTGCTCCTGGCCCTGCACCACATCGCGGGAGATGGCTGGTCCTACCGGCCACTGCACCGCGAGCTCGCGCAGGCCTACGCCGCCAGGATGGCGGGCCGCATCCCGGACTGGAGGCCTCTGGCGGTCGACTACGGCGACTACGCGGTGTGGCAACGGGAGGTCCTCGATGCCGGGCTGGCGGAGCGGCAGGCGCGCTACTGGGCCACCGCACTGGCGGGTGCGCCCGACCAGCTCTCGCTGCCGGTCGATCGCCGCCGTCCGGACGTCCCGTCGCAGCTGGGCGGATACGTTCCGATCACGTTCACGCGTGAGCAGCGCGCCGGGCTGGCGGCGCTGGCGCGGGAGACGAACACCACGCTGTTCATGGTGCTCCAGGCGGGGCTGGTGATCGCGCTGCGCAGGCTTGGCGCCGGTGACGACATCCCGATCGGCACCCCGGTCGCCGGGCGGCCGGTCGGGGAGACCGCAGACCTGGTCGGCTGCTTCGTCAACACGGTCGTGTTGCGCACCCGTGTCGACGGGTCTGCGTCGGTACGCGACCTCCTGGAGTCCGTCCGAGAGGTCGACCTCGCCGCCTTCGCTCACCAGGACCTGCCGTTCGAACGGGTGGTGGCCGCTGTCGGACCGCGCCGGTCCACCGCGCGGAACCCGTTGTTCCAGGTGATGTTGACGTTCGACGGCGCACCGGCCGCGCCACTCGAGCTGGCCGGCACCGACGTGAAGCCACTGCGGATCGAGGCGCGACCGGCGAAGTTCGACCTGACCCTCGACCTCACCGACTCCGGCGGAGTGATCACCGGCGTCCTCGACTACGCGTCCGATCTGTTCGACGCGGAGACGGCCGAGCGGATCGCCTCGTGCGTCACGCAGGTGCTCGACGTGATGGCCGCCGCGCCGGAACTGCCCGTCGACCGGATCGTCGCGAGCCCGGAGCTGGTCGCGTGAACCTGGTGTTGCACGCCGAGACGGACCGCGCTCGCTGGCTGGAGGCATGGCGCCGGCTGCCCGCGCGGGAACCGTTCGCTCACCCTGATTTCGTCGCGATGTTCGCGGCGAGGGGAGTGCGGCCGCTGGCCGCCGTGGACTCGGGTGTCGTCTTCCCGTTCCTGCTCAGGGACCTGGAGGCGGAGCATTGGACCGAGCCGGGCGAGAAGCGGCGCGACGTGGCCGTGCCTTACGGCTACGGCGGGGCTTTCGTGACCGCGCCGGGCGCTGACCCGGACCTCTTCTGGAAGAGGTTCGACAGCTGGGCGCTCGACCACCGCGTGGTGTGCGCAGACGCCCGGATCTTCCTGCAGCGCGACGAGGTGCTGCCGATGAGCGGCTGGTCGGAGCAGCCCGCGTGTGACAGCGCCGTGGTCGACCTGGTTGGTTACCGCGCGCTCGGCCACCAGTCGTTCAGCAGCAGCGTCCGGCGCAACATCCGCCTGGCCAGGCGAGCAGGGCTGACCGTGGCGGTCGAGGACGACGACGCGGCGTGGCAGGCATTCCGGAAGATCTACCGCGGCACGATGGATCGGCGGCGGGCCGGCGGGAGCTACTACTTCACCGATGCGTTCTTCGTCCGGTTGCACGGTCTGCTGGGCGACCTGGCGAGGCTGTTCGTGGTGCGCGACGCCGCCGGTGAACCGCTGTCCGGCGAGGTGGTCCTGCTCGGTGCGACCAGGGCCTACTCCTATCTCGCCGGCTCGACCGGCCCTGGCAGGCGCTCGCACGCGAACGAGCTCTGCAAGGGGGCTGTCTGCGACTGGCTGATTCGCGGCCCCTGGCAGGAGTTCGTCCTGGGAGGCGGCAACCGGCCCGACGACGCCTTGCTGGAGTACAAGCTCCGGTTCGCGCCAGGGGGCCGCCGGTCCTACTCGACTGGTTCCAAGGTCTACGACGAGGCCGCCTACGCCGAGCTCGTCCGGCTTCGCCACGCCTTCCACGAGCGGGAGCGGCTCGAGGCGCACGTGCCGCGCCGCTTTCCTGCCTACCGCTGACAACCCGCAAAAGGAGCTACCACCGTGCCAGACCTCCCCGCCATCCTGGGCGGCGTTCCCGTCCGTTCCCGCGAGCTGCCGATCACCAGGGCCACGGTGTCCACCGACGCTGGGCTGCACGCCGACCTCGCGGAGATCACGGCTTCCGGATCGCTGACCAACGGACGCCACGTCAGCGCTTTCGAACGCGAGGCGGCCGCGTTTCTCGGTGTCGAGCACTCGGTGGCCACGTCGAGCTGCACCAGCGGCCTCATGCTCGTGCTGCGGTGTCTCAGTCTGCGAGGCGAGGTCGTCCTGCCCTCGTTCACCTTCATGGCCAGTGCGCACGCCGTGGCGTGGAACGGGCTCGCGCCGGTGTTCGTGGACATCGATCCCGACACCTTCACCCTCGACCCGGCCGCCGCGGCAGCCGCGATCAGCGAACGCACGGCGGCGATCATGGCCGTGCACACGTTCGGTGCTCCCTCCGACATGGAGGCGTTGGCCGCGGTGGCCTCCTCGCACGGTGTTCCGCTCGTGGCCGACGCGGCGCACGGCTTCGGCGGCGCCTACGCAGACGGCATGATGATCGGCTCGAAGGGACTCGCCGAGGTGTTCAGCCTCAGCCCGACCAAACTGCTCACCGCCGGCGAGGGCGGCCTGGTGGCCACCAACGACGCCGAGTTGGCGCGGGAACTGCGGATCGGGCGTGAGTACGCCAACCCCGGCGACTACGACAGCCGGTTCGTCGGCTTGAGCGCGCGGCTGCCGGAGATGTCTGCGGCCCTGGCCCGGCACAACCTGCCGCACGTGCCGGCGAGGGTGGTCCGGCGGCGCGAGCTGGCCGAGCGTTACCTGAAGGGGCTCGCGGGTGTCGGCGGTGTCGGATTCCAGCGGATTCCCAGCAGGAGCCGCAGCACTTACAAGGATTTCTGCGTGACCATCGACGAGCAGGCGTTCGGGGTGGATCGCGACGGGCTCGTGAAGGCGTTGCACAGCGAGAACATCGCCACGCGCACCTACTTCGACCCGCCCGTGCACCGTCATCGCGCCTACCGGTCGGATGCCGTCCTGCCCCGCACGGATTCGCTCGCGTCTCGGGTCGTCGCTCTTCCGCTGTCCTCGCACCTCGACGACGAGTCGGTGGACGAGGTCTGCTCGGCGATCCGCCGCGTCCACGCGCACGGCCCGGCAGTCGCCGCCCTGACCGCGTGATGCGCATGTCCGACCGCGGCAACGCGCTGAGATGGGCAGCTGCCTACACCTCGTCGGTCACCGGCGACAGCGTGTTCTTCCTTGCACTGTCGTGGACTGCGGCACGCGCGGGAGGTCCCGAAGCCGTCGGGATCGTCACCGCGGCCGGTGCGCTGCCGCGCGCTGTGCTGCTGCTCGGTGGTGGCGTGCTCGCCGATCGCATCGGCGCACACCGTCTGGCGATCGGCATGGACATGAGCCGTGGTGTCCTCGTTCTCGCGGCCGCCGCGATCATGACGATCGCGGCTCCGCAGCTGTGGTTGTTGTTGCCGCTGGCTTTCGTCTTCGGTGTGCTTGACGCCCTCTACCTGCCGGCGGTCAACGCGTTGCCCGCCCTGATCACCACTCCGGACGGGCTCGACCGCGTCCAGGGACTGCGCGGACTGGCACTGCGCGCGGGCAACCTGGCAGGGCCGTTGGTGGGTGGTGGTGTCCTGGCGCACAGCGGCGTGCCGACGGCATTCGGTGGCGCCGGGGTGCTGTTCCTGGTGTCACTGGCGCTGTTGCTGGTCGTGCGCACGAACCCCGGGGTGGCGACCCGGCCGGAGAGGTCGCACTGGCTGGACCTCCGCGCCGGTGTTCGCTATCTGCGCGGACATCGCGTGCTCGCACCGCTCACGCTCGTGATCGGAATCAGCGAGCTGAGCTTCGCCGGCCCGCTGGTGATCGGTGTGGTCCTGCTGGTGGAGCAACGAGGCTGGGGACCCATCGGCATGGGGTGGATCGTCGGCGGATTCGCTGTCGGGGGAGGACTGGCCGCATTGGCCCTGGCGGCGGGCTTGCGCCCGCCACGACCCGGACTGGTCATGCCCGCGCTGTTGACCGTCGGCGGCATCGCGATCATCGGCATGGTGCGCGTGCCGGACCTCGTGACCGTGACCGCGCTGGCGGCCGCCGTCGGAGCGGTGATCGGCGTCGCGAGCACTCTCGCCGCCACTCTCGGCCAAGCCCACTGCGACCCGGCCTACTTGGGCCGAACGGCGTCGGTGCTGGCACTGGCCACCGTCGGCCTCACGCCGTTGCTCTACCCGCTGACCGGTGTGGCCGCGGCCGGACTGGGTGTCACCGCGGTGTTCGTCGGCTGCGGCACGCTGGTTCTGACCGCGGCGTTCACCGCCTTCAGTTCCGCCGCGCTCCGCGGCGCCGAGCTTGATCACGAGGAGAGTCCACGATGATCGATTACATCGCGAAGCTGCGCGCACTCGTCGGAACCATGCCGCTGATGCTCCCCGGCACCTCGGTCCTGGTGAGCGACGAGGAAGGCAGGCTGCTCCTGGTGAGGCGCGCGGACTGCGGGACGTGGGGCCTCCCGGGCGGCTTCATGGAACCGGGGGAGACGTTCGCGGAGACGGGCGTCCGTGAGGTCCGCGAGGAAACCAGCCTGGAAGTGAGCTCGATGGCGTTGCTCGACGTGTTCTCGGGCCCCGAGTACTTCGCCGTTTGCCCGAACGGAGACGAGGTGCACAACGTGACCGCGGCTTACACGGCGGTGGTGTCTCGCGGCGACCTGCACGTCGACCCGGCGGAGGTGAGCGCGGCGGAGTTCTTCCCGCTCGATTCACTGCCCGAGGACTTGTTCGCACCGGAGAGGCCGATTGTCGAACGCTACCTGGCGGATACGGCCCGAAAGGAGGCCGGAAGTCACCTCACGGCAGCCCGCACCAGGACCGACAGGTCGGCCGTCACGTCAAGCTGAGTCGGTCGCTGTCCCGTCGCGGCCGCTTGTCGGCAGCAAAGCTCGAGCGGATGGCGCGGGAGAACACCGGCTTGGGTTACCGCCGTGACTGAGCGTGCCTGCCTCAGCCCATGGCGGTATTGCGATACAGACGGGCAGTTTATCGGAAGTTTTCCAGTGGCCAGTGGATCACCGTGGACGGATGAGAAGGTTCTTCGCCGACACCCGCCCGCTCGCGATTCCCGCCTACCGGCGGTCTTTTCTGGGGCAGGGCACCGCGGTCGTCGGCATGATGATCACGGCCGTCACGGTGCCGGTGCAGCTCTACGAGCTGACGCGCTCGTCCTTCGTGGTCGGGCTCAGCGGCGTGGTGGGGCTGCTCCCGGTCGTCGTCTTCGGCCTCTACGGCGGGGCGATCGCGGACGCGGTCGACCGCCGGAAGCTGGTGCTGGTGTCGTCGTCGGTGTCGTGGGTCGTGACGCTCGCGCTGCTCGCGCAGAGTCTCGCCGAGGTGCGCTCGCCGGTGTTGATCCTCGGGCTGGTGGCCGTGCAGTCGGGGAGTTTCGCGGTGTCGGCGTCCGGGCGGGGTGCGATCTTGCCGTTGCTGGTGCCTGCCGAGCTGGTGCCGGCGGCCAACGCGTTGAGCTACACGGTGTCGACGCTCGGGCAGGTGTTGGGGCCGCTCGTGGCTGGAGTCCTGATTGGACTGCCGGGTGGGTTCGGCCTCGCCTATGCCGCGGACGCCGTGTTGTTCACGGCCTCGCTGTACGCCACGGCCCGGCTGCCTTCGTTCGGCGTGGCCGACGGGTTGGGGCGGCCCGGGTTGAAGTCCATTGTGGAGGGTTTGCGGTTCCTCGGCGGCAACCCGGTGTTGATGATGTCGTTCGCGGTCGACATCGCCGCGATGGTGCTGGCGACACCGGAGGCGTTGTTCCCGCAGGCCGCCGCCACGAGGTTCGACGGGGGAGTCGGGCCGCTGTACTCGGCGATCGCCGCCGGGTCGATCCTCGCCGGTCTGCTCAGCGGGTGGATCGGGAGTGTGCGGCGGCAGGGTGTCGCGCTCACGCTCGCTGTCGTTGTCTGGTCGGCCGCCATTGCGGTCGCGGGGTTCCTGCACAGCTTGTGGGCGGTGGTGTTGCTGTTGGTCGTCGCGGGCGCGGCGGACTTCGTGAGTGCGGTTTACCGGCAGGCGATCCTGCAGACGTTCGTGCCGGACCGGCTGCGCGGACGTCTGCAGGGGGTGTTCACCGTGGTGGTGAACGGGGGGCCGCGCCTGGGGGATCTGCGGGCGGGGTTCATGGCGGCGGCCACGACGTTCACGCTGGCCTGGTCCGGAGCGGCCGCGCTCTGCATCGCGGTCGTGCTGGTCGCGGCGGTGAGTGCGCGGTCGTTCTGGCGGTACGACACCCGCGAGCACACGCCCGAGCGAGCCGGGCTAGCGGTCGAGCAGTGAGAGGAGGATTCGCTGCAGTTCGGTGCGATCGCGTGGGTCGATCCGGTCCAGGCGGCGGTCGAACTCCTTCGCGAGTGCCGAGAGTGCGCGGTCGCGTGCCGCTTCGCCCTCGGTGGTGAGTGCGAGTCGGTGTCGGCGCAGGTCCGCGTCGTCGATCTCGCGTCGCATGAAGCCCTTTGCGACGAGGCTGCGGACGTAGACGGTCACGCTGGCCTTCGGGATCACCAGCGCCGTGGCCAGTTCTGCCGGGTAGGGGGACGTGGCCACCTCGGCGAGCACGAAGAACTCCTTCGTCTCCAGGCCCAGTTCGGCCAGTTCGGTGGTGCAGGCGTCCAGCACGACGGTGAGCAGGCGGTGGTTCAGCGTCCACAGCTGTGCGGCGTCGACGGCCACGCTAACCCCTTCGTCAAATGGTACAGTTCTGTACTAGTACAGCATCGTACTAATCCGGTGTTCGTACTGATCGGTTGTTGAACGAACCATACGCGAAGGGTGCTGTCAGGTGCTTCACCACGTCACGATCCCGCGCGGACCCATCACGCTGGCCGCCGACCTCCACCTGCCCGACGACTTCGACGAGGCCACGCCGTCGCGTGCCGTCGTGCTCTGCACGCCGGGTAGCAGCGTCAAGGAGCAGATCGGCGCGAACTACGCGTCCCGGCTTGCTGCCCGGGGGATTCCGGCGCTCGTGTTCGACCCCGCTCACCAGGGGCAGAGCGGTGGTGAACCGCGCGACCTCGAAGACCCGTACCGCCGCGGCGAGGACATCTCCTACGCGATCGACGCTCTCGGCGCGGTCCCTGGTGTGGACCCTGAGCGCATTGGCGTTCTCGGCATCTGCGCCGGTGGTGGCTACGCGGTCCACGCCGCCCGCACCGACCACCGGATCAAGGCGGTCGGCACGGTCGTTCCCGGCGACATGGGCACGTCGTTCCGCGGGTTTCAGCCGGACGGACCGGTAGCGGCGCTCGAGGCCATGGCGGCCGCGCGGGTCGAGGAGGCCCGCTCCGGTGAGTTGGTCCGCGTGAACTGGCTCCCCGACACGGTGGAACAGGCCGCTGCGGCCGGGATGACCGACATCGACACGATCCAGGCGATCACCTTCTACCGCACCGGGCGGGGCGGGCACGAGCGCTCGACGAACCGCCGTCTCTCGCGCAGCGACTCGCTGCTCATCGGCTACGACGCGTTCCACCTGGTCGACCGGCTCATGACCCAGCCGCTGCAGGTCGTTCTCGCGGGACGTGTCGGCAACACCGGCTCCTACGAGGCCGGCATGCGCCTGTGGAAGCTGGCGCCCAATCCGGTCGACCTCATGGTGGTCGAGGGCGCGGGTCACTACGAGATGTACGACGTGCCCGAGTACGTCGACGCGGCTGTCGACCGGCTGGCCGCCTTCTACTCGCACCACCTGTAGGTCACTTGAGGTCGAGGCGGCCCTCGGGGGAGAGGTCCTCGGCCTGCGCCTGCTTCCACGCGAGGCCGTCCACGCCGAGCGCGTCGAGCAGGAACGCGTGGGCGACGCGCCGGATCACGGCGACGCGGGCGGGGTTCTCGTCGGTGGTGTCCGCGGCGTTGTAGCCGTGGATGCCGCCGAGGGAGTGCTCGCCGCCGGACAGCGTGAGCAGGGCTCGCGAGCCGGGGCTGTGGTGGAAGACGTCGGTGAACCAGTCGGGGCCGCGCTTGCCGAGCAGCGACTGGTCGGCGTCACCGGCGACGGTCAGGAACGGCGTGGTCAGCCGCTCGAAGTCCGGGGACATGAACGCGCCGAAGTGCTCCTGGGCGAACGGCGTGAGGTTCTCGCCGCCGAACCCGGTGGCCGCCAGGAGCACGCCCGCCTTCACGCGCGGGTCGGTCAGGTCGGGGCCGGGGCGTCCGTCCGCGTCGAGGACCCGTGCGCCGAGCAGCGTGCCGACGGTCTGCGCGCCCCACGAGTGGCCCGCGACGGCGATGCGGTCGCGGGACGCGCGGCCGGACAGTCCCGGCACGGCGGCGAGCAGCACGTCCAGGTCGTCGAGGACGCGCTGGACGTCCTGGACGCGGAAGCGCCAGATGTCCGCGTACCGGGGATCCGCCGGCGTGACACCGAGGGTGCGCGAGTCGAGGAACGTCGGCTGGACGACCACGAACCCGTTGGCGGCCCAGTGGTCCACCAGCGGGTCGTAGTAGGTCATCGAACCGCCGAAGCCGTGTGCCAGCACGACGATCGGGAGATCGGAACCGGTGACGGGGGCGGACACGCGCACCTGGAGGTCGTCGCCGCGGTCGGGGGCGGGCAGGACGACGGGCTTGACGCTGATGATTCCGGGCATGGCGAATTGCTCCTGAAGAGGCGAGGGGTGGGGCTGGTAGGCTCCTAATCGGAGCGACGTTCCGAATATATGGAGCGCTGTTCCGCTTGTCAACCGTGCTGGTGAGAGGTGTGTCCGAGTGAGTGCTGGGGAGTCGGCGACCGCGAAGCGGGCGGACGCGCGGCGCAACGAGAAGGCGCTGCTCGACGCGGCCGCCGCGGTGTTCGTGACCGACGGCGTGGACGCGCCGGTGCGCCGCATCGCGGCCGAGGCCGGGGTCGGCATGGGGACGATCTACCGGCACTTCCCGACGCGCGCGGACCTGGTCGTGGCCGTCTACCGGCACCAGGTCGACGCGTGCGCCGAGGCCGGGCCCGCGCTGCTCGCGGCGGAGGAGTCGCCGTTCGAGGCGCTGCGGCGGTGGGTGGACCTGTTCGTGGACTTCCTGGTGACCAAGCACGGGCTGGCCGCCGCGACGCGCAACGACCCCGAGGGCTTCGGCGCGCTGCACGGGCTCTTCCTCGACCGGTTGTTGCCGGTGCTCGACGAGATCCTCGCCGCGGCGCGCGCGGCGGGGGAGGTCAAGGTGGACGTGCCCGCGCTGCAACTGCTCCGCGCGATCGGTGACGTGTGCGCGGGAGCCGAGCGGGTCGACTCCGGGTACGACCCGAAGATCACCATCGGGCTGCTGCTCGACGGCTGCCGGTACAGCGGCTGAAGCGAGCGCCACCGTGTGGTCGAATGGCGTGGTGCGCACGCCCGTTCGTCCCTTGTGGACTGTCCTCTCGCTGGTCGCGTTGCTCGCCGGATGCGCGGAAGGGCAGGGCGCCTCGCCTCCGGCGTCGACGGTGCCGCGGGCGGAGGTGAAGCTGCCGCCGTCGCCCGCCGTGCTCGACTACCAGCTGGGCACCGCGTACGTGCCACCCGCCGGCGTCACCCTAGTGGCGCGGGACAGCACGGCGTCACCCGCTCCCGGCGTGTTCAACGTCTGTTACGTCAACGGTTTCCAGACCCAGCCGCAGGATCGCGAGCTGTGGCTGAACCAGCGCAGGCACCTGATCCTCCAGGACTCCGGCGGCGAGCCGGTGATCGATCCGGAGTGGCCGGACGAGTTCCTGGTGGACACCTCGTCACCGTCCAACCGGGACGAACTGGCGCGGATCACCGGCGAGTCGATCACGCGGTGCGCGGAGCGGGGGTTCGGGGCCGTGGAGATCGACAACCTCGACTCGTACTCGCGGTCGGGCGACCGGCTCACGGTCGAGCACAACCTCGCCTACGCGGCGCTGCTGAGCGCGCGGGCCCACGAACGCGGCCTGCCGATCGGGCAGAAGAACTCGGCGGAGGTCAGCAGGCGCGCGCACGACGAGGTCGGGTTCGACTTCGCCGTCACCGAGGAGTGCCACGCGTTCAAGGAGTGCTCGTCGTACACGGAGGTCTACGGCGCGCACGTGATGGACGTCGAGTACACCGACAACCTGCGCGGCACGTTCGCCGATGTGTGTGCGGACGCCGCGACGCCGAAGACCACGACGTTGCGCGATCGGAAGCTGGTCGGGTCGGACAACGCGGACCACGTGTTCCAGCACTGCTGACGCGGTCCGGTGACCGCGCTCCGTGTGCCACCATGATCCGGTGAGCCTGCCGTTGCGGATCTTGCTCGGGCTTGCGCCGCAGCTCGCCCTGATCGGCGCTGTGGTGGTCGGGGCGGTGACCGCCTATCACGGCCGAGCCGACTCCGGGTTGTTCATCGGGTGTGTGGTCGTGGTGCTCGCGGCGATCCTGGGCTTCGTCTTCGCGCAGCTGGAGTTCTCGTTCGGGTGGCCGGCGGGGCTGTTGATGATCTTCGCGACCTTGGTCCTGGTGTTCTGCACCGCGTTCGGAGTCCGTGAACGCGTGCTGCACGACCGGGGGCGGGACGCGGACTGTCAGATCACCTCCTTCACCGAGGAGATGCTCGACGTCACGTCCTACAACTGGGTGTACGGCCTGTCCTGTCACGGCGACGGGCCGCCGGCCCTCACAGAGGCGAAATCCGGTGAGCCCCGCCAGGTGGGCAGTCGCGTCACGGTCCGCTACGACCCCGCCCAGACCTCCATCGTCTCGGCCGGCAGTGGTGGTGGCGACGGCCAGGGCCTGTTCGTCCTGGCCGGCCTCGCCGCGGCGGTGCTGCTGCTGGCCGGACTGGCCGCTGCCGTCCTCGACTGATCCGGCCACCTCACCAGGGCACGACCTTGTTCTGGTAGTCGAGGAACCGCAGGCCGGGGGTGCCGAGCTGGTCCAGCATGACGTTCACGAGCCTCGGGATGCTGTCCTCGATGGCGAGCGGGGCGTCCGGTCCGCCCAGGTCGGTGCGGATCCAGCCGGGTGCGGTGAGCAGCAGCGTGCGCTTCGGTTCGGGCTGGCGGGCCGCGTAGCTGCGCATGAGCTGGTTGAGGGCCGCCTTGCTGCTGCGGTAGATCTCGCGCTGTCCGCGCTCGTTGTTGGTGATGCTGCCCTGGCCGGACGACATGACGCCGAGCAGGCCGGTCGGGGTGACGAGGTCCTGCAGCGACTCGATCACGCGCATCGGGTTCAGCGCGTTGGTGAGCATGACGGTGGTGAAGTCCTCGTCGGTGACCTCGGCGATGGTGACGTCCTGGTCCTCGGTCGTGATGCCCGCGTTGACGAACAGGGCGTCCAGCTCGCGGCCGTCCAGGCGGCGGCGGAGTGAGGCGATCTGCGCGGGGTCGTTGATGTCGAGCGTTTCGATCTCCACGCCGCCGTTCTCGGCCAGCTCGTGGAGCCGGGTGCGGCCGCTGTCCGGGCGGACGGTGCCGATGACGTGCCATCCCCTGAGGTGGAACTGTTCGGCGATGGCGTGTCCCAGGCCGCGTCCGGCGGCGACGATCAGGATCGTGGGGGAGGTGCGGGGAAGAGACAAGTCGGGCTCCTTCTGTCGGTGGCGTTCCAGGGTGCGCCGCAGGGAGGCGCTCCACTGCCCACAACCGCGTCTCTTCGTAAGATCACCACCATGAACGGGCCGTCGATCGCCGATTCCACCACTCTGGAACTGGAGGACATCAGAATCCTTCGTGCGCTGCAGATCGATCCGAGGATCAGCTTCGCGACGGTGGGGACCGTGCTGGGGCTGTCCGAACTCACCGTCGCGCGGCGCTACCGGCGAATGGTGCGGGCCGGGACGATCAGGGTGATCGGCGTGGTCGACCCCGGCACGCTGGGGCAGAGCCGGTGGATGGTGCGCCTGCGGTGCCGGCCCGGGAGCGCCACGGCGATGGCCGAAGCGCTGGCGCAGCGGGACGACGTGAGTTGGGTGGCGCTGAGCGCCGCCGGTGCCGAGGTCACGTTCGCCGTGCGGTCGCGTTCGCAGGAACAGCGCGACGACCTGCTCGGTCACCGGCTTCCGCGCGCCGCGGCGGTGCTCGACCTCCAGGCCTCGGCGATCCTGCACCAGTTCGTCGGCGGCCGGGCGCACTACTGGGCCGCGCTCGCCGGAGCCCTGACGCCCGACCAGGAAACGGCGCTGGGATCTGCGGGAAGTCCGTTCGCGGAACGCCCTGTCGTGCGGCAGCCGCAGCAGTTGAGCGTGCAGGACGAGAAGCTGCTCGCCGCGCTCGCGGTCGACGGCAGGGCCAGTTTCGTGGACCTGGGTGCCGCGTCCGGTCTCACGCCCGGCCGCGCGACACGACGGTTGCACGCACTGGTCGACAGCGGGGTCGTGCACGTCGACGTGGAGATCACGCCGGAGGCGTTGGGGTACCGCACGCGGGCGAACCTGTGGCTGCGGGTGCATCCGAGCAAGATCAAGGAGGTCGGGCGGGCCACGGTGGAGATGCCCGAGGTGGGCTTCGCCGCCGCCGTCACCGGGCCGCACAACCTGCACGTCGTCGTGCAGTGCCGCGACGTCGACGCCCTCTTCGAGTTCACCACCGGTCGGCTCGGCGGGCTGCCCGGGGTGGAGACGATGGAGGTGAGTCCCGTGCTGCGGCAGCTCAAGCAGGCGGGCACGCGGGTGGACGGCGATCGCCTGGCGGCGGGTCGTCCAGGCGGCTGATCCGCGAGTTGAGGTAGCGCTGCTCGGGCAGGCCGGTCGCGAGCGCGGCCGCCCGGCGATAGCTGTCGAGCGCGCCGACGAGGTCGCCGCTCATCTCCAGCAGGTGGGCGCGCACGGCGTGGGTGCGGTGGTGCCGCCGCATCGCCGGGTCGTCGAGCAGCGGCCGGACCAGGGCGAGGCCGTCCACCGGGCCGATCGCCATGCCGACCGCGACCGCCTGGTTGAGCGTCACGACCGGGCTGGGCGCCACCCGCGCGAGCATCGCGTAGAGCAGACAGATCTGGCGCCAGTCGGTGCTCTCCCAGGTGATGGCTTCGGCGTGCACGGCGGCGACCGCGGCCTGGAGCTGGAACCTCCCGACGTGGCCGCGCGGGAGCACGCGCTCGAGGAGGCGCACCCCTTCCGCGATCTGTTCTTGGTTCCACCGCGAGCGGTCCTGCTCGGCGAGCGGCACCAGGCGTCCACCGTCGGTGCGCGCCGGGGTGCGGGCGTGGGTGAGCAGCATCAGCGCCAGGGCACCCGCGACCTCGTCGTGGTCGGGGATCACCGCGTGCAGCAGGCGGGTGAGGCGGATGGCCTCGTCGGCGAGCGTCGAGTCCACGAGCGCGTCACCGGTGGAGCGGGTGTGTCCCTCGGTGAACATGAGATGGCAGACGTCGAGCACGGCGGCGACGCGAGCGGGCAGCTCGGGTTCGGTGGGGAGCCCGAACTCCGCGCCCGCCGCTCGCAACGTCGCCCGCGTCCTGGTCAGGCGTTGTGTCATGGTGCGCTCGGGCACCAGATAGCCAGCGGCGATCTGGGCGGTGCTCAGGCCCGCGACGGCGTGCAGGGTCAGGGCGACCTGCGAGGAGCGGCTCAGGCTCGGGTGGCAGCACAGCAGCAACAACCGCAGTGTGTCGTCCCCGTCGTGCCGCTCGTCAGCCGCCGGTGCGAGTGGGGCGGGCTCCTGCGAGGCCACCGCTACTTCGCGGCCCGCTCTGGCGCCGTCCGAGCGCATCCTGTCGATCAGGCGCCGGGAAGCGACCCGGATCAGCCAGCCACGCGGGTTGTCGGGCACGCCGTCGCGCTCCCACTGCCGCGCCGCCGCTTCGGCCGCCTCCTGCGCCGCGTCCTCGCAGTCGCCCAGGTCGCCGTGCCTGCGCAGCAGAGCGGCGAGGACGTGCGGTGACTCGTGCCGCCACACGTCCTCGACCACTCGTGCGGTCACTGCTCGCCACCGCCGGGCCACATCGTGGGCCGCAGTTCGACGGTCTCGCCCGGACCGGCGAAGCGCGCCGCGATCTCCTCGGCACGGGCGTGGGTGTCCACGTCGATCAGGAAGAACCCCGCGAGGTGCTCCTTCGCCTCGGAGTACGGGCCGTCGGTGACCAGAGGCTTGCCGTCGTCCCACCGGTACAGCCGCGACGACTCGGGCGCCCCCAGCGCCTCGCCGGTGAGGAGTTCGCCCCGCTCGTGCAACTCGCCGAGCATCTTCTCGAACTCGGCGTTCAGCCGGTCCCGTTGCTCCTGCGGCATGTCCTGGTAGTCCGGCAGGTAGTCGGGGGTCGGGTGCCCCCACGGCTGCGGATTCGAGTGAATCATGATCACGTACTTCACCCTCGGCTCCTTCTCGAACGACGTCGTGGATGCGTCCGCGCGACCCATCCTCGCCCGGGACGTCGGAGCGGGCCGCGCCACGTCTACATCCGAGCTGTAGTCCGTGTCATGTAGACCTTGTATGCGGTTCGAATGAGAATCGGCTGCGATGGGGTCATGAGGCGTCGTCACGTTCGGCGTGGTGCTGCGGAGGGTGATCGATGAACGCGCGCACGTCGGCCGTGCGGACAAGTGCGCCGTTGCTGGTCGCGTTGGTGTTCCTGGTCGCGCTCAACCTCAGGCCCGCGCTGACGTCCCTCGGGCCGTTGCTGCCGCAGATCGGGGGAGAGGCAGGGCTTTCCGAAGGGGCGCAGGGGTTCCTGGGAGCGTTGCCGCTGCTGGCGTTCGCCGTGGTCTCGCCGCTGGTACAGCATCCCGCGCGGCGGTTCGGGGCCGAGCGCACGCTGCTGGTGGCGCTCGTCGTGCTCGCGATCGGCGCGGCGGCACGGGCCGTCGCCGGTGATGTCGGGCTGTGGGTCGGAACGGCCGTCGCGGGCTGTGCGATCGCGGTGGGCAACGTGCTGGTGCCGACCGTCGTCAAACGGGACTACCGCGACCACGTGTCGCTGGCCACCGGCGTCTACTCGGCCTGCATCACCGTCGGAGCCTCGGTCGCGTCCGCGGTCGCCGTTCCGCTCTCGCACGCCGCGGGCTGGCGCGGTGCGCTGGCGTTCTGGGCGATTCCGGCGCTCGTCGTCGCCGGGATCTGGGTGGTGCGCGCGTGGCGGGGCAGCCCGGCCGAGGTCGTCGTCGCGGGGCACGCGGCGGTGAGCGTGTGGAGGCAGCCGAACGCGTGGCTGGTCACGGCGTTCATGGGGCTCCAGTCCACGACGTTCTACGTCATGGTCACGTGGCTGCCCACCATCGAGATGTCCGAAGGGGTGCCGGCCGAGCAGGCCGGGCTCCACCTGTTCGTCTACCAGCTGGTCGGGGTCGGCGCGGGCCTGGCCATCCCCCGGCTGATGCGCCGGGGTGACGACCTGGTCAGGGCCGCGGTCACGGCCAGTGTCCCGATGGTTCTCGGCGTGGCCGGGCTGCTGGCGTTCCCGGCGTGGAACGTCGTGTGGGCGGTGATCGCGGGGGTCGGTTCCGGTGCGGCGCTGGTCGTCGCCCTCACGTTGATCAGCCTGCGCGGCCGGGGCCAGCACGGGACCACGCAGTTGTCCGGCATGGCCCAGTCGCTCGGGTACCTGCTCGCGGCGCTCGGCCCGGTGCTGGCCGGGTTCTTCGCCGAGCACACCGGGACGTGGACGGCGTCCCTCGTCATGGTCGGTGTGCTCGGCCTGGCCCAGGTCGGCGTCGCGGTGGCGGCCGGGCGCAGCAGGGATTAGATCTTGTCGTTGACCTTGATCTTGCCCTCGATGATCTGCGCCTTGTAGCCCTCGACGATGCCCTGCAACGTCGCGTCCACCTTGCCGCCGGACGTCGCGTACCCCATGCCGTTCGACTTGAGGTCGAACACCTTCGGCAGCGACGCGAGGTCGTTGCCGGCGGCCGCGTGGAAGAAGTCGTAGACGGCCACGTCGACGCGTTTGAGGCTGGACGCCGCGATGACGTCGCGGTTCGCGGCAAGTGCGGGCTGGTTGTACTGGTCGGCGTCGCAGCCGATCGCGAGCACACCCGACTGCTTCACCGCAGCGAACACGCCGATGCCGGACGCACCCGCTGCCGGGTAGAGGACGTCGGCGCCCTTGTCGATCAGGCCCTTCGCGGCCTCCTGGCCCTTGGGCGGGTCCTGGAAGCCGGTGAAGTCACCGGCGGGGGTGATGTACTTCTTGTCGACGGCGATCTTGGGTGCCGCGGTCTTCGCGCCCTGGACGTAGCCTGCCTCGAACTTCTGGATCAGCGGGATGTCGACGCCACCGACGAAGCCGATGTGGCACTTCTTGCTCTGGTACGCGGCGATGACGCCCGCGAGGAACGCGCCCTCCTGCTCGGCGAACACCAGCGGCGTGACGTTGGAGACGCCCTCGACGGCGGAGTCGACCAGGCCGAACTTGACGTTCGGGAACTCCGGCGCCACGACCTTCAGCGACTCGGTGTAGGCGAAGCCGACGCCGACGATCGGGTTGAAGCCCTCGCTCGCCAGTTGCCGCAGCCGCGTCTGCTTCGCGGTCTCGTCCTCGTTCGGCGCGGCGGACAGCTCGCGGGTGTTCTCCTTCTTCACGCCCATGTCGGCGATCGCCTTGTCGAACCCGGCGGCGGCGAGGTCGTTGAACGACGCGTCACCCCGGCCGCCGATGTCGTAGGCGAGGCCGATCTTCAACGCGCTGCCGTCGACCTTCTTGCTGTCGGTCGCGGCGGCCTGCGACGTGGTGGGCGCGGTGGGCGGCGTCGCGAACTCGCAGGCGCTCCCGGTTTGCGTGGTGGTCGTGCCACCGTTGTCCTTGGCGCACGCGCTCACCACCATGGTCAGCGCGATCGCGGCAACGGCGGTGCCACGGATACGACGGCGCACAGGTCCCCCTCTTGCTTTCGGCTCAGGAGCGGGACGGTACCTCGCGACTGTTTCGTTCTTGTTGAGCGTTCACCCAGTGAGATCCTTGCGGAACACCAGGAAGTCGCACGGGGTCGCGAGGTGCGGCACCAGGAACGGGTAGGCCTGCGCGAGGTCGTCCCGGCGTTGCTGCTGGTAGCCGAGGCGGGTGTACCAGGCGCGCAGGAACTCCTTGACCGGGTGCTGCCAGTCCTGCGGCACCAGCAGTTCCAGCTGCATCTCGGTCATCTGCTTGTCGCGCGCCCAGTTCTCGGCGAACTCGACGAGCCTCCGTCCGATGCCCGTGCCGCGTTCCTCGGGGGCGGCGACGAGCATGCCGAACTCGCCCGCGCCGTCGTCCAGCTCGTGGATCCGGACGGACCCGACGAGCCTGCCGTTGTCTCGCGCGATCGCGATCTCACCGGCTGCGATGAGCCCGGCGACTTCTTCCGGGGTGGTGCGTTCGGCGCCGTCGAGCCAGATGCCCTTCTCGGCGTCGGCGTAGACGCGGTTGATCAGCGCGGCGATCTCCGCTGCCTGCGTCGTGTCGTCGGTGAACGTCACCACGGCGCGGGCTGGTTCGTCTGGGCCAGCTTGTCGGCGTGCTGGAGGACGCCGAGTTCGCGCAGCATCTTGTCCTTCTGCCTCGGGTCGTGCGCGACGTTCGACGCGTGCAACGCCTTGCGCAGCCGTGCCTTGCGCCACGGCGTGCCCTTGCCGGCCAGTGCGAGCTTCGCGGCCCGCAGCGCGGCCTTGTCCCTGGTGCGCGCGAGGGCGTCGCGGCCGTCGTCGCCGAGGCCCAGCAGCGAGAGGAACCGCTCCCGCACCTCACGGCCGATGCGCGCCCACGTCGTCGTGCGCTGCCGTGCGGCGCGGATTTCGATGCCGAGCGCGAGGTGCAGCATCACGAGGCCCAGCACCGGTCCGAGGAGCACACGTGCCGTACCCGCGATCGGTCCGGACAGGCTGAAGGCGGCGAACGCGGCGAAGGCCGTCAACGCCCACGCCACGAGCCTGGCCGGTCCCGGTCGTCCGTTCTGGCGCACGCCACCGCGCATCGCCCAGCCGCACGCGATGAGCGCCGCTTCCATGACGGAGAACAGCAGGACCCGTTCGACGACGTCGGTGATGCCGAGCCGCTGCTCGAAGAACCGCCACGACGTGTCGACGCTGACCCCGATGCTCATGAGCGCCACGAGGTAGAACCCCTTGGCACCGGCTGGTTTCGCCGGTTCGGGCGCGGTTTCGGGTTCGGGGGAGCGGTCGTCGGTGGGCTGCGCGTCCAGCTGCGCGATCAGTTCGGGCGTCAGCACGACCTGGCCCGCCGTGTCGGTGACGCCGTTGCGCGCACGCCACTCGTTCACGATCGGCGTCGCGTACGGCCTTCCCGGAACCTTCTGACCCTGACGGCTGAGCCACCGCCGGACGTCCTCGACCGAGGCGCCGTGCGGCATGTGCTCGAGCGCGTACTGGATCTGGGCCTTCTGGGTCTTTCGCCGACCTAACTCGACGCTGTGGTCGGTCAGGGTGCCGACCTCGTCCGTGGTCACTCGTGCTCTCCGTCCTCATCGATGGGCTTGCAGGGGGCACGCGGACCCGCCGGACCCTACCCGGCTACGAGGCGTGAACATCATCAGGTTTTCTCGTTGACACTGTCACGATGACAGTGTCACTATCTAGGGGTGTGGACGCTCGACGAGTTGCTGGACCGCGTCTCCGCCGCACTGACGGCGGAGTACTCGGGCGCGCCCAACGGCCGCGTCCGGGACGTTCCCGACCGGCGGGCCGTCCGCTGGTACGCGACGACGGGCCTGGTCGACAGACCGTCGGCGATGCGCGGCCGCACGGCCCTGTACGAGAAGCGCCACCTGCTCCAGTTGGTGGCGGTGAAGCGACTGCAGTCGGAGGGGAGGACGCTGGCGGACATCCAGCTGGAACTGACGGGCGCGACCGAGGCGACGCTGACGGCGATCGCCCGCGTGCCGGCGCACCTGCTCGACTCGGGTGACGCGGCACCGGCGCCGGACGTGGGTGGCTCGGCGTCGGCGGCGGAGGGTGTGCGGCCGAGGTTCTGGGCGGCACCCGCAGGGGCTCCCACCCTCGCCCAGCCCACCCTCGCCCAGCCCACCCTCGCCCAGCCCACCCTCGCCCAGCCCACCCCCGCCCAGCCCACCCCCGCCCAGCCCGCTCCCTCCGCCGCCGACACGCCTGCTCGCGCGCCCGCCTTGCCCTCGTCCGCCGCCGTTCCCGCGCTGCCGCCCCTCCTGACCGGCGTTCCCCTCCCCGGAGGTGCCGTTCTGCTCCTGCCCGCCACCCCGACCGAAGCCGACCGCGCCGACATCGCTGCCGCCGCCCAGCCACTGCTCGACCTCCTCGCCGCCCGCGGCCTGCTCACCGAAAGGGACCAGTCATGACCATCTCCGTCGCCCCGATGAAGGAAGCGGAAGCCGACCGCATCGGCAGGACGACCGAGGACGCGGGTCTCGGCGCGCTGCGCACCGACCGCGGCAACCTGCCGCTCGAACGCCTCGACGTGCGCACGCAGATCACCGGCCTGACCGGCCGCACGGTGCTGACGACCGGGTTCGTGAACACCTACGACACCGCGCTCGAAGCGACCTACGTGTTTCCGCTGCCGGACCGCGCCGCCGTGACCGGCATGAAGATGACCGCCGGCGATCGCACGGTCGTGGCCGACCTCCAGGAACGCGCGCAGGCCCGGCAGACCTACGACGACGCGATCGCGGCCGGTAAGCAGGCGTCGATCGTGGAGGAGGAGCGGCCGGACGTCTTCACCATGCGCGTCGGCAACATCCCGGCGGGCGAGCGGGTCACGGTCGAGTTGACCATGACCGGGCCGCTGGTGTTCGAGGACGGCGCGGGCACGTTCCGGTTCCCGCTGGTGGTGGCGCCGCGGTACGTGCCGGGCGAGCCGTTGCCGGGGCCGTCGGTCGGGGACGGGCACGCCCAGGACACCGATCTGGTGCCGGACGCGTCCCGGATCTCGCCGCCGGTGCTGCTGCCGGGCTTCCCGAACCCCGTGCGGCTCAGCATCGAGGTCGACGTCGACGCGGGCGGGCTGGAGCTGGGCGAGGTGCGGTCGAGTCTGCACACCGTCGTCACCGAGGGCAGCACCGTGTCGGTCACGCCGGGGGAGCGGGTCGACCGCGATTTCATCCTGAGGCTCGCCTACCAGGGCAACAGTTCCGCCGTCGTGTGCGTGCCGGACGCCGAGGGCGACGAAGGCACGTACCAGCTGACGGTGCTGCCGCCCGAGCCTGAGACGAAGACCCGGCCGCGTGACGTCGTGTTGCTGCTCGACCGGTCCGGCAGCATGGGCGGCTGGAAGATGGTCGCGGCGCGCAGGGCGGCGGCGCGGATCGTCGACACCCTCACGAACGACGACACGTTCGCCGTGCTGACGTTCGACCACACGATCGAACGGGCCGAGCTGGGTGGCGGGCTCGTCACGGGCACCGACCGGCACCGGTTCCGGGCGGTCGAGCACCTCGCGAAGGTGCAGGCGCGCGGCGGGACGGAGATGTTCGAGCCGCTGCGGCAGGGGCTGAGCCTGCTGTCCGACGTGGCGACGGGCCGGGACCCGGTGCTGGTGCTCGTGACGGACGGTCAGGTCGGCAACGAGGACCAGATGCTGCGCGACATCTCGTCGTTGATCAACAGGACGCGGATCCACGCCGTCGGCATCGACACGGCCGTCAACGCCGGGTTCCTCGGCAGGCTGGCCGCGGCCGGGGCCGGGCGGTGCGAGCTGGTCGAGAGCGAGGACCGGCTCGACGAGGCGATGACGCACATCCAGCGGCGGATCGGCGCGCCGGTCGTCACGGACGTCGTGGTGGAGCCCGGTTCCGACCTGCCGAAGCTGCCCACGGCGATCTACCCCGGCGTGCCGCTGGTGGCGTTCGGGCGGTACTCCGGCAAGCCCGCCGAGTTCAGCGTGCGGGGGAAGACGCGGGACGGGTCGGAGTGGCACGAGACGGTCGCGGTCACCGAGCACGCGGCGGAGGCGGTCCGGGCGCAGTGGGCGCGGGCGGCGTTGCGCGACCTGGAGGACCGGTACGCGACCGGCGACAGCACGGTGGAGCCGCAGATCGTTGCCACGTCGTTGAAGTACGGCGTGCTGTGCCGGTTCACCGCGTTCGTCGCGGTCGACGAGCGGGTGGTGTCGGACGGCACGGTGCACCGGGTGACCCAGCCGGTCGAACAGCCTGCGGGCTGGGAGACGCCGATGCCGGTGCGGAGCTTCGGCGGCGCCATGCCCGTTCCGCTCGCGGCTGCGGCGCCCGCTCCGTTCGCCCCAGGTCCGTTCGCGGCGGCTCCGGCGATGATGGACGGCATGCGTCCCGGTGGCGTCACCCGCTCCCGCAGGGCCGGCGGGCGCGGCGCGCCGAAGATGGCGGCTCCGCAGAGCATGCCGATGCCGGAGAGCACGCCGCCGACGCCTCCGCAGGACGACCTGCGGCTGGTCGTCGAGCGGGAGGTGCGGAGGCTGGAGACCGACGCGGCGCTGCCCGTGTGGGAACGCCGTGATCTGCTCGCCGACCTGGCCAGCCGCCTCGGCACGCTCTTCGCCTCCCGGCAGGGGGCGGAGTTCCAGCCGGTGCACGACCTGATCGCCGCGATCAACGCCGGTGGTGACACCGACGAGCTGTGGGCGCGGGCGGTCCGCGTGCTGGGCGAGTTCACCGGGTCGGAGAAGGTCGAACCGGAGCGCCGGCGCAGGTTCTGGCGCTGATCGGCCGATTGCCCGCGCCGGGGTGATGCCGGAACGCTCGGACGCGTGAGCGCGTTCGGGGAGTGGACGACAGCCGAGGGCCTGCCCGCGTTCGACTACCGGGCAGGCCCGACGCCGTGGGATCCGATCATCGACCCGCCGTCGACCACACACCGGCTGCACCTCGGCAACCGCCGCATCACCCTGGCGGCGGACGGCGACGGGCTCCTCGGTCTCTGGGACGAGCACCTCGGCGGCCGGTGGCTCGCCGAACGGACCGGCGGCGGGTACGGGAAACCGTTGTTCGGGCCCACTTTCGTCCGGTTCACGAGCGAGAACGGCACGCGCACGGTGCTGTGCCCGGAAGGCGATGTGCCGTGGGTGCTGATCAAGGTGACCGGTGCGGCCGAGGTGACCGAGGAATGGCTGGTGCGTCAGCGCGAGGTCGACCTCGAGTTCGGCCCCGTGCACGGCGACGCCCCACCGGACCTGGCCGTCGTGGCGCTGGAACACATCGGCGGCGAGCGGGTGGAAGCCACCGACGGGCCGTTGAAGATCACCGTGTCAGCAGGGACCACCGTGTGGTTCCGCTTCGGCCTCCTCGACGGCCCGGTTGACCCAGAAGCCTTGTACACCAACAGTCTCGCCGCGTTGCGGGAGCGGCTTCCGAGAGGCCGGACGCCCGAGATCAGCTGGCACGCGGCGTTGCTGACCGGTGGTGCGTGCGCGGACGGCGTGCTCGGTGGGCACACCCTGAACCAGGGCAGCGCGTACTCGTTCCGGCACGGTTTCAACGGCGCCGCAAGGGATCCGTTGCAGCACGCCCTGCCGTTGGTGCACTGCGAACCGGACCTCGCGCTGTCCGTGCTGCGCAACACGTGCGCCTGGGGCACTCCGGACGGCGACCTCCCGTACGCCCTCGACGGCCGCAAACAGCCGTGGACGCAGGTGTTCCGGCCGTCCGACCTGAACCTGTGGGCGCTCTGGCTCGCTGCCGAGCACGCCGCCGCGACCGGCGACCTCGACGCGTTCGAGCGGCCCGTCCCGTACCACCCGAGCCACGCCGCCGAACCCGTGCCGCTGGCCGAGAACCTGAGGCGCCAGTTCAGGTTCTTCGCCGATGTCGTGGGCACGGGCGAACACGGTCACGTCCGGATCCTCAACGCGGACTGGAACGACCTCGCCATCCGGGAGTCCGGAGTGGACAGAGAGGTGATGATCGAACGCGGCGAGTCGGTGCTGAACTCCGCGATGGCCGCCTGGGTGCTGCCGGTCTACGCGGGCCTCGCCGACCGCCTGGGCGACACCGCGACCGCTCAGGAGGCCCGCGAGCGTGCCGAAGCCCTCCGGATCCTCGTCGCGGATGAGTGGAACGGCAGGTGGTTCCGGCGCGCGCACGGCCCCGGCAGCGTCGTGGGCGACGACGACCTGTGGTTGGAGGTGCAGCCGTGGGCGATCCTGTGCGGCGCCGCGACCCCGGACCAGGCACGCAGCCTCCTCACGACGATCAACGACACCTGCCGGGCCGGTTCACCGCTGGGCGCGCGTCATCGTTGGCCGGTGGCCGAAGGCACGCAGGGACAGGTGTGGTCGTCGGTCAACATGACCCTGATCTGGGCGGCTTCCCGTTACGACCCGGAGCTGGCGTGGGACGAGTGGCACCGCATGACGCTGCACGCGCACACGGCCGCCTATCCGGACGTGTGGACGGGCACGCTGTCCGGCCCGGACTGCTACCTGGCGCCGGAGAGCGACCGTCCGGGCGAGACGTGGGCGTTGCCGGAGTCGGGCATCGCGATGCAGGCCTATCCGATCGCGAACCTGCACAGCCACTCCCAGCCGTTGCTCGCCTACCTGCGGTTGCTCGGCGTGGAGCCACTACCGGACGGAACCCTGACGCGTTCTGTACCCCGATCCGGTGAATGGGCGTGACGAAACGGCTGCTGCTGTGGTCTGCACCGGTGCAGGCCCCCGCACCAGCCCGAGGAGTTCCGTTGTCCAGCTGCCCCAGCCGAGTGGTCCCGTTGCGCACGCCGCTGTCCGAAGACGAGCGGCTGTTCCTCGTCGAGCAGACCGTGCTGTGCCACCCGGCCGTGCACAGCGTCGAGCTCACCTCCGGTGCGGAGATCCACGCTGAAGTGGTGGTGTGGCGGGGGAGTTCTCCTGAACGGACCGCTCACGACCTCGACGCCGCGCTCGCCGCCGTGCTGGCGGACGTGCCCGTGTGGGTCGAGATCACGGCCGTCGCGTACCGGCGCCGCTCCACCACGCTCCTCGCGGTTTACAAATAGGCGCCTATTGTCAAACTCGCTTTACGTGTCCTACCGTTCTGTCAACCTCCTGAGGAGTGTGGCATGAGCGACACGAAGGCAACGGTGCCCGTCGGCTCAACGGAGCAGTGGACGGACGGCAAGCGGTACCTGTGGCTGCTGGGACTGGTCGTGCCGTCCCTGGCGTTCCTGGCGATCGGGATGCACGCGGTCACGGGCTGGGGCGTGTGGTTCTGGATCGGCCCGATCGTGGTGCTGCTGATCGTCCCGGCGATCGACCTCTTCGCCGGGCTCGACCGCAGCAACCCGCCCGACGACGTGCTCGAACGGCTGGAGAACGACCGCTACTACCGCTGGGTCACGTACCTGTTCCTGCCGATCCAGTACGTCGGGTTCGTGTTCGCGTTCTGGCTGATCGCGCGCGGCGACCTGAGCGTCGTCGACAAGATCGGGCTCGCGGTGTCGATCGGCTGCATCGGCGGCATCGGCATCAACACCGCGCACGAGCTGGGGCACAAGAAGGAGAGCCACGAGCGGTGGCTGTCGAAGATCGCGCTCGCGCAGAGCTTCTACGGCCACTTCTACATCGAGCACAACCGCGGCCACCACGTGCGGGTCGCGACGCCGGAGGACCCGGCGAGCAGCCGCGTCGGCGAGAGCTTCTACCGGTTCTGGCCGCGCACGGTGTTCGGGTCGATCAGGTCGGCGTGGCGGCTCGAGGTGAAGCGCTACGGGCGGCGCGACCGGCACCCGTACCGGCTGGGCAACGACGTGCTCAACGCGTGGCTGATGTCGGCGGTGCTGTGGGCGGCGATGGTCGTGTGGCTCGGGCCGGGCATCGTGCCGTACCTGCTGGTCCAGGCCGTGATCGGGTTCTCGCTGCTCGAGGTCGTCAACTACATGGAGCACTACGGCATGTTGCGGCAGATGGTCGGCGCGCCCGGCCGCCGCCGGTACGAGCGGGTCGACCCCAGCCACAGCTGGAACTCCAACAACATCGCCACGAACGTGCTGCTCTACCACCTGCAGCGGCACAGCGACCACCACGCGAACCCGACCCGCCGCTACCAGACGTTGCGGGACTTCGCGGAGTCCCCGGTGCTGCCGACGGGCTACGCGGGCATGATCCTGCTGGCCCTGGTGCCGCCGGTGTGGCGACGCGTGATGGACCCGCGCGTGCAGGCGCACTTCGGCGGTGACATCGGCCGCGCCAACATCCAGCCGGGCAAGCGCGCGGCAGTTCTCGCCCGCTACGGCGGCACCGATGCCGGCGAGGCGCTGACCGACGACACGCGCGGCGACGCGACGGCCGGTGGCATGTGCCCGGGCTGCGGTTACGTCTACGACGAGAAGACGGGCGACCCCCGGGAGGGCTTCCCGGCCGGAACGCCGTGGGCCGACATCCCCGACACCTGGTGCTGCCCGGACTGCGGAGTCCGCGAGAAGATCGACTTCGTGGCGCCGGGCCGGGCGACGGCCGCTTAGGATCAGTGTCATGGCTTCTCCCGCGGCCGCCGGTCGCAGGCGTCCGATCATCGAGGCGGCACTCGAGATGACCGCCCGCGACGGCTGGGCCGCGGTCACCATGACGCGGCTCGCCGAGCAGGTCGGCGTCAGCAGGCAGACCGTCTACAACGAGATCGGCTCGAAGAACTCGCTGGCAGACGCGATGCTCGCGCACGAGCTCGACAGGTTCCTCACCGCGATCAGCGCCGCCTTCGAACGCCACCCGGCCGACCTGGTCGAGGCGATCCACGACGCCGTCCGCGACGTCCTCGACCTCGCGCGCGGCAACCTGCTGGTCCGCGCCATCGCCTCCGCGACCCACGGCGCCGACACCGAACTGGTCCCGCTGCTGACCACGCACTCCGAGACGTTGCTGACCGACGTGAAGGCGATGCTGGCCGTCCGGGTCGAGTCCTACGACACGGGCCTGGGCGCTGAGCAGGTCGAGGTGCTGATCGACCTCATGACCCGCACGGTGCTCAGCCACGTCGTGCAACCGACCGGCACGCCGGGTGCCACCGCCGACGGCCTCGCGTGGCTGGCGTCACGTGTGCTGGCGGCTCCGGCGAGGAAACCCCTGCGGTACGGCTGATTTCAAGGCGAGGAGATACACCGGTGAGCGCACTGCTCGGCGTGCTCGACACGGTCGCGGACCGCCTGGTCGTGCCCGGCTACTCGCGGTGGGGCCTGCTGCTCCGCCGCCGGGGCTGGGACGACCTGCCTCCGATGCGCGGCAAGCGGGCCGTCGTGACCGGCGCCGCGTCGGGCATCGGCAAGGCGGCGGCTGTGGGCTTGGCGCGCTTGGGCGCCGAGGTGATCCTGGTGGTGCGTGACGAGCTGAAGGGCGCGGCGGCCCGTGCCGACATCCTCGCTACCGTCCCTGGCGCGTCCGTCCAGGTCCGCCACTGCGACCTGTCGAGCCTGGCCTCCGTGCGCGAGTTCGCGTCGTCGCTGGAGTTCGACCGGGTGGACGTGCTGGTGCACAACGCGGGCGTTCTTCCTTCAGAACGCAAGGAGACCCCGGACGGACACGAGCTGACGTTCGCCACGCACGTGGTCGGCCCGCTGCTGCTGACCGACCTGCTGCGCCCCCAGTTGGCCGGCGGCCGCGTCATCTTCGTGTCGTCCGGCGGCATGTACACCCAGCGCCTGCCCGTCGACGACCCCGAGTACCGCTCCGGCACCTACCGTGGCGCGACCGCCTACGCCCGCACGAAACGCATGCAGGTCACCCTGGCGCCGCTGCTGACGTCCCGCTACGCCCAGGACGACATCGCGGTCCACGCCATGCACCCCGGCTGGGCCGACACACCGGGTGTCGCGAGCTCGTTGCCGGGCTTCCACCGCCTGACGAAGACGTTCCTGCGCACCCCGGAAGAGGGCGCGGACACGATCGTCTGGCTGGCGGCGACGAGTCAGCCGGCCGGACGCTTCTGGCACGACCGCCGCGAGCGTCCGACCCACCTGCTGCCCACGACCCGGTCCGAGGACGTGGTCGCCTTCTGGCAGTACTGCACGAGCGCGGCCGGGATCCTGCCTTAGAGCACGATCTTCTGGTACGGCTCGCGATCGAGGTCGTAGACCTCCAGCGTCACCTGCGTGGGCAACCCCTCGACGGGCTTGAGGTGGTCCCGCGCGATCCCGATGCTCACCCGCCCGACCTCCTGCTTGAGCTCGACCGGCCGCCCCGTCAGCAACCCGACCCGGATGTGGACCATGGCCGCCGGCGACCCGTCCCCGATCACGGACTCCTCGATGGCGCGGAACCGCGTCTTGAACGCCGCCACCTCCGCACTCACCAGCGGCCCGACGGTGCGGTGCAACGCGAGGGCGAAGGCGCGGCGGTCGAAGGCCTCGCTCAGTTCAGCGGAGTACTCGACGGTGATCTGTGGCATGCGCCCACGCTACCGGCGGCGGCCACGACGTCGCGGATCGTCGCGCACAGCAGATCATCATCTGGGATCGACGTCGTCGGCCGCACGTCGGTCGTGAGCAACGGCCGCAGCGCTAGTACGGCGCGGTGGGCGAGCGGCCCGAGCGAGACGAGATTCGAGATCTGCTCGATGTGGTCGTTGCCGAGGACCGGTGTCGCGTCGATCGCACGGCGGACGGCGGAGGCGAACGAGCGGCCGTTTTCCTCGGTGCCGGTGATGCGCCACAACGCGTGCCGCGCTTCGACGAGCTCCCAGTCGACGACGGTCGGATCGTGCAGGAACTCGTCCACTTCTCCGGTCAGCCGCCACCGCAGCAGCGCTTCCGCGCCGCGCACCGGCGGGTACTTCAGCGCGGTTGGCCGGGCGAGTTCGAGGGCTTCGTCGCAGTCCAGTGCGACGAGGGCCTTGACCGCGTGGAGCTCCGCCCTCGTACCGAGGAAGGACGCGATGTCCGGCAACGCCTCTCTGGCCGCCGGGCCCCAGTTCGCCAGCACCCGCAGGTAGTCGACCTGCTCGACGAGCAGGGGCGCCTCCATCAGCCGCCGCCGCACCGCCGGCAGCACTGTTTTGGGAGGCAACAGGAGGAGGGCTTCGATCACCCACGAGATCGGCGCGCTGACGGCTCGGGCGACCCCGAGGTCACCAGGTGTGTCCAGGAGATCGGCCATCAGGTCCGCGGCCTCGGGGGCTCCGATCCTGGCCAGCGCGACGTGCGCGGGCTGTGCCACCTCGGGCTCGTCCTCGCAGGCCGCGAGAAGGTCCTGCGTCCACGGCTCCGCTGCCTGGCCCGCGGAGGCGAGGATCTTCGCCGCCGAACTCCGCACCAGGGAGTCCTCATCGGACAGACGGCGGGCGATGTGCGGGAGCAGTGTCGGCACGGGGGAGCGCCAACGGTTCATCACCCCCGCTGCGGCTTTCATCGTCCACCGGCGTCGCACCGGATCTGGATGGTCCACCAGTGCGGCGCTCAACCGGGTGCGGCCGTCCCGGTCGTCGCCCAGCGCTTCCTCGGTCATCGCCATCATCACGGCGAAACTCCGCCGCCCGGGCCCGATGTCCTTCCACACCGTGAAGTCCGATGTGGACAGATAGGACACGGCCTCGTCGACGTGCCGCGGGTCCCGGCCGCCCAGTCCGCACCTTCGTGCGGCGAGGACGCCGGCGTACCGCAGCGTGCTGTCCTCGTGGTGCGGCAACGACGACAGCCAGTCGATCACGTCCGCCGGCCACTCGCTGTCCGTGTCGCGCAGCAGTCGTCCCGTCACCGTCACGTAGTTGAGGCGAGCCGCCGCGTCGGGCTCCACCCGGAACCGGGCGAGCAAGACCGAGGTGGTCTCGACAGGGGAGTGTTCCAGGGCGAACGCGGCAGCCCTGCGGACAACGGGATCGGGATCGTCCAGCAGGCCGAGCAGCCGGGACACAGCGCCCTGCCACTCCTCGGCCCAGACCGGGGCGACGAACTCGGGGCGTGCCAGGTGGGCCGTGTCAGCGAGCTGGTCGATGAGCCTGATCGCTTCGACCCGGAACGGGTGATCGGGGCTCACAGCCCACCGCAGGAGGAGGGGCAGCAGAGGCGGAATGTCGGCGTCGATCGCTCCGCTCCGGTGCTGCAGGTCACCGGACAACGAGCAGAACGCGTTTTGATCACCGGAATCGGCGAGAAGAACAACAGAATCCTGGATCATCCAGGCATCTTCTTTTCAGAGGGACCGCTGAAGAGCGATCATGTGCCGTCCACGCTACAACACCGGCTGGCCGGTGTGCGTGAGGATCAGGAACTCCGTGCTGAGCCGCTGCCGGAACCCGAGCTTCTCGTACAGCCTGATCGCGCCGGTGTTGGATGCCAGCACGTGCAGGAACGTCGTCTCGCCGCGCTCGCGGATGCCGTGTGCCACCGCCAGCAACAACCGGGTGCCGAGCGACTGGCCGCGGGCGTCCGGGTGCGTGCAGACGGCACTCACCTCGGCGTAGCCGGGCACGTGCAGCCGTTCGCCCGCCATCGCCACCAGCCTGCCCTCGCGGCGGATGCCGAGGTAGGTGCCCATTTCGATGGTGCGCGGCAGGAACGGGCCCGGCTTCGTGAGTTCGACCAGCGCCAGCATCTCCGGGACGTCGGCGGCGCCGAGCACTACCGCCTCGGGTTCGGGTGCGGCCGCGATGCCGTCGTCCACGAACTGCAGGAGCGGAAGGCGGGTGTCGACCTGCCAGTCGGACGGTGGTTCGTGGCCGGTCAGGACGGCGTGCGGGGCCAGGGCGGCTAGGTCGGCCCAGTCCGCGGGCGTGGGGGTCGACGGCAGGCCCGCGAACGGGGACATGTCCGGCGGGTACCGGACCGCGGAGCCCTTGGACTCGGCGAAGCGGGCGTGCGGGCCCGTGAGAGCCGAGTGGGTGGCGTTGTCCAAGGGGTTCACGTGAGGGGCTCCAGGAGTCGGCGGGGCTGGGTGATGAGGGCCGACACCGGATCCGGGTCGGTGTCGAAGACGGTGTAGCCGGGGCCCGGTTCGACGCTGGTCTCGGCGATCGGGACGACGCCGCCGCAGGCCTCGCAACGGTTCTGGGGGTCTAGAAGACCGCCGTCGGCCTCGTGCCGGAACGTGCGCTTGACGCCGCCGGGGGAGTAGTGGGCGTCGCCCCACGTCATCATCGCGCGCAGGATCGGCCAGAGCTGCAGGCCCTTGGCGGTGAGGCGGTACTCGCCGTCGACGTGGGCCAGGACGTCCTCCTGCACCAGGAACTTCAGGCGGTTGGTCAGGACGGCGCGCGGGATGCCGAGCTGCGTGGCGAAGTCGCCGAAGCGGGCCACGCCGAAGAAGGCGTCGCGCACGATCAGCAACGTCCACCGCTCGCCCACGATCTCGAGCGCTCGTGCCAGCGAGCAGTTGCGGTCCGCGTAGGTGCTGGGCAGTGCCATGGGTCCCACTGTAGTTCATTCACTGAACTGCCGTGCTACCGTCCGACTAGTTCAGTGAATGAACTCAATGCGAAACCCCTGAGAGGCCGCCATGTACCAGTTCCTGGTGTCGTTCACCGTCCAGCCCGAACACCGCGAGGACTTCGTGAAGGTCGCGCGCCGGACCGCCGAGGACTCGCTCGCGCACGAGCCCGGCTCGCTGCGGTTCGAGGTCATCGCGGACGAGAAGAACCCGGATCTCTTCTACCTCAACGAGGTCTACGCCGACGTCGAGGCGTTCCAGGCACACGCGGGCGGCCCGTACTTCGGCGCGTTCTTCGCCGAGGCGAGCGCGTACGCCGAGGGCCCGACGTGGCTCATGAAGGGCAACGTCGCATGACGGAGCGCAAGAGAACGGTCGGGTGGGCCGACCCGCGCCAGACCGCACAGGACGCGCGGGAACGAGCCGGACTGGACTTCCTGAAGGCCGTGGCCGCAGGCGAACTGCCCGCCCCGCCGATCGCCGAGGTGCTCGGCATGCGGCTGGTGTCGGTGGACAGCGGCTCGGTGGCGTTCACGCTGGACCCCGCCGAGTTCCACTACAACCCGATCGGTTCGGTGCACGGCGGCGTCTACGCGACGTTGCTCGACTCGGCGGCGGGGTGTGCCGTGCACTCAACGCTCCCGGCCGGCACCGGCTACACCAGCCTCGACCTCGCGATGCGGTTCGTCCGTCCGATCACGACGGACACCGGCACGGTCACGTGCGTCGGAACCGTTGTGCACCAGGGCAGGCGCACCGCCATCGCCGAGGCGCGGCTGGTCGACGGCGCGGGCAGGTTGCTCGCGACCGCCACTAGCACGTGCCTGATCCAGGAGGCGAAGCGTTGATCCTCGTCACGGGCGCCACCGGACGGCACGGCGGCACCGGCGCCCACGTGGTGCGGCGGCTGAAGGAAGAGGGCAGGGACGTCCGCGTCCTCGCCCGCACACACAGCGAGCGCACCGAAGCGCTGGAAGCCTTGGGCGCAGAGGTCGTCCTCGGCGATCTGCGCGACCGGCGCAGCATCGTGCCCGCGCTCGAAGGCGCCAGCCAGGCCTACTTCACCTACCCGATCGACGCCGGGGTGATCCCGGCGGCGGCCAACTTCGCCGCCGCCGCAAGGGGAACCGGCACGCGCGTGGTCGTGATGTCGATGGGACCGGCACACCCCGCCCACCCCAGTGAACGCGGCCGCGACCAGTGGCTGGCCGAAGAGATCCTCCAGTGGGCCGGGCTCGACGTGCTCGTGCTGCGGATCGCGGCCGCGTTCCACGAGAACGTCCCGGCGCTGCACGGGAGGTCCGTCGCGGAGGAGGGCGTGCTCCGCAACTGCTTCGGTGACGGCGGCGTCGCCTGGATCAACGGCCGGGACGCGGCGGAACTCGCCGTGGCCGCGCTGCTGCACCCCGAACGGTTCGAGGGCCCGATCTGCTACCCGCAGGGCGCGGAGGAGTTGAGCCACCACGAGATCGCCGCGATCCTGGCCGACCGCTACGGCAAGCCCGTCCGGTTCGAGCCGATCGAACCGGAGCAGTGGCGGCGGGAACTGGTCGCGCTGTCCACTGTGGAGGACGTGGTCAACCCGGACATGGCGGGCCACATCACCGAGGTGGCGGCGCGGGTGGCACAGCACGGCTCGACCATGGCCGCGGACGCGCAGGCGCTCAAGGCCCTGATCGGCCGGGAGCCCCTGACGTTCCGCGAGTACGTGCGCCTCATCTGATCAGCTGGTCCAAGGGGTGCGCGGCTCATTCGTTCGCATGATCCGCGCACCCCGGTCCGCTGCCTACGTTCGAACCATGTCGAACGCACTGAAGGTCGCGGCCGTGGTCGTGCTCGCCGTCCCGCTCCTCACCGTCGCACCGGCGCAGGCGTCCACACTGGACTGGAAGCCGTGCCGCGAGGTCCAGGAGCACTGGGATCCGGAGGACACCCGCTCCGAATGCGCCACCGTGCGGGTGCCGGTCGACCACGCGCGCCCGCACGGACGGCAACTCGACCTCGCCATCAGCCGCATCAAGGCAACCGACCAGCACAAACGGCGAGGCGTGCTGCTGATGAACCCCGGCGGCCCCGGCAACCAGGGCATCGACATGCCGTCCCTGATGCTCAAGACGAAGTTCGCCGACCTGAACACCGACCACGACTTCATCGGCTTCGACCCGCGCGCGGTCGGGTCGAGCGGCGGCGTCGAGTGCGAGGCCACACCGGAGGACGGCCCGGAGCCCGAACCGAAAGCGAGCCCCGAAGAGCGGTTCCGGCAGGACCACGCCCGCAACGCCAACACCAACGCCCGCTGCGTCGGCTACGACCGCGAACTGCTGACCAACCTCTCCACCAGCGCCGTCGCCGACGACGTGGACCTGATCCGCGCCGCCCTCGGCGAACAGAAGATCAGCTTCTTCGGCATCTCCTGGGGCACCGCGCTCGGCGCCGTCTACCGCAGCCATTACGACCACCGCGTCGACCGCATGCTGCTCGACTCGGTCATGCCCGCGGACTTCACGCTGGAGACCATGAACCTCGGCTCGGCCAAGGCCAAGCAGGCCAACTACGAGGTGCTCTCGGGCTGGCTCGCCGAACGGGACGAGACCATCCGCCTCGGCCAGTCACCGGACGAGGTCACGAAGTCGATCGCGGGCCTGGTCGCGAAGCTCGACGCGAACCCCGTCGCGGTCACGGTCGACGGCAAACCGCGTACGTACACCGGCGGGAGCGTCCGCTCGATGCTCACCTACAAGCGCACGGCGTGGCCGCAGGTCGCCGAGTCGCTCGTCGCCCTGCGCGACGGCGGGGTGCCGCCACTCACCGGCGAGGAACCGGAGTTGGAAGGCTTCGGCCTGACTCCGGTCTGGTACGGCGGGCTGCTGATGCAACGCGCCGTCGTGTGCAACGACCAGGGCCAGGCACCGGACGCCGACCAGGCGTGGCGCCAAGAGCAGAGCCGCGCCGCCCAGTACCCGTTCTTCCGCAACGGCGCGGGATACGGCAACTGGTGCGCCGGCTGGCCGCTGCCCGCCACGCCCTGGCAGCTCAAGCACGCGACCAGCCCACTGCAGCTCGTGGGCCACAGCCACGAGACCGTCACCCCGCACTTCTGGGCCGAGCAGATGCAGCAGCGCATCGGCGGAGAGCTGCTGACCGTCGACGACGCCACGCACGGGTCGTTGTGGGGCGTCGACTGCGCCGAGAAGGCCGTCCGGTTCCTCAGGACCGGACAGACCTCCTCCGGCAGCTGTCCCGGTGTGAGCTGATCACTTGCCGTGCGGGTCGTCGGCGTTGAGCACGGCGACGACCTGGTCGTAGTCCCCGCGCGCCTCGCCGTAGCGCAGGAACTTCACCCGCTCGACCTGGATCTCGCGGGCGTCGGGCCGGGTCTCGATCAGGTTCATGACCTCGGCGACGAACTCGTCGAGTGGCATGGCGTGCTCGCTCTCCGCCTGGCCGGGCAGCAGATCGGTCTGCACCGACGGCGGCTCCAGCTCCACGATCTTCACGGAGGTGTCCGCGAGCTGGAGCCGCAGCGACTCGCTGAGCATGTGGATCGCCGCCTTGGACGCGTTGTAGCTCGGCGTGATCTTGAGCGGGGTGAAGGCGAGCCCGGACGAGACGGTCATGATCGTGGCGTCCGGCAGCGTCTGGAAGTGTTCGACGAACGCGGCGATCAGGCGGATCGGGCCCAGGACGTTGGTCGTGACGATGCCCTCGGCGGACTCCAGGAACGACTCGGGGCGGTGCCAGTCCTCGATGCGCATGACACCCGCCATGGTGATCAGCACGTTCGTCGCCGGGAAGCGCGCGAGGACGTCCTTCGAGGCCTCCGCGATGCTCGTGGGGTCGGCCGTGTCGATGCGGACGGTCTCGACACCGGGGTGCTCGGCGGCGATCTGGTCGAGCAGTTCGGTGCGCCGGCCGCCCACGATCACGGTGTTGCCGCGCTCCCGCAGGGCGAGGGCGAGCGCCAGGCCGATACCGCTGGTGGCGCCGGGGATGAAGACGGTGTTTCCGGTGATGTCCATGGCACTGAGCTTCGGGTGATTCCCGACCCTGCGGCAGAGAGCCCTTATCGGGGGATCGGCGATCCCTGGTTCAGCGCCGGACGCCCCGGATACTGGGAAGCATGGAACGTGAGGAGCTCGCGGCCTTCCTGCGCCGCCGCAGGGAGGAACTGAGGCCGGAGGACGTCGGCCTGCCCGTGGGGGCGCGCAGGCGGGCACCGGGTCTGCGCCGCGAGGAGGTGGCCTCCCTCGCCGCCATGTCCACGGACTACTACACGCGGCTGGAACAGCAACGCGGCCCGCAGCCCAGCGAGCAGATGCTCGCCTCGCTGGCCCGCGCGTTGCGGCTGACCGACGACGAACGCGACTACCTGTTCCGCGTATCCGGCCGCAACGCCCCCTCGCCGCAGGTCACCGCCACGCACGTCGCGCCCGCGTTGCGCCGGGTGCTGGACCGCCTCGACGACACGCCCGCGCTGATCCTGTCGAACCTCGGCGAGATCCTGGTGCAGAACCGGTTCGCCGAGGCGTTGTTCGGCGACTCGTCGCACTTCACCGGGCACGCCCGCAGCATGATCTACCGCTGGTTCACCGACCCCGGCGAACGCCTCGTCTACCCCGCGCACGACCGCGACCGGCAGAGCCGCGCCCAGGTCGCGAACCTGCGCGCGGCCTACGCGTCGATGGGCCCGAAGTCCCGTGCGGGCGAGCTCGTCCGGGTGCTGCGCAAGGAAAGCGCGGAGTTCGCCGGACTGTGGGAACGGCACGAGGTGGCCAACCGGTACGAGGACCACAAGGTGCTGATCCACCCGCAGCTGGGCGAGATCGAGGTGGACTGCCAGGCGTTGTTCACCGAGGACCAGTCGCAGTTGCTGCTGGTGCTCACCGCGCCACCGCGCTCGGAGGCGTTCGACAAGATCCAGTTGCTCGGCGTGCTGGGCACGGAGAAGTTCAGCTCAGCCTGAGGATCGTCTCCTCGACCTCGCCTTGCCGGGCATTGGCGAAGCCGGTGTCGGAGCCCACGACCTCGAAGCCCGCCTTCAGCAGCACACGCTTCGAGGCCTCGTTGTCGCTAGCGCAACGGCCGAAGATCGGCCGGACCGTGACCTCCTGCAGCAGCAGCGTGAGCGCCCGCCCGGCCACGCCCTGGCCCCACACCGAACGGTCCACCCAGTAGGTGACCTCGGTGTCGCCCTCCATCACGAACGCCGCGATGGACCCCACGACCCGGCCGTCGGCCACGATCACGCGGTTCGTGGTCTCGGGGTTCGCGATGTTGCGGCGGGTGTGGGAGTCGAACGCCTCGCGGTCGTCCGGGTCCTTCGCGGTGAACGCGGCCATCGCCACCGACTCGGGATCCCTCATGAACTCGAACAGCACGTCGAAATCGGCTTCCTCGACCGGCCGCAGCGTCACGTCACTGATCATCGAGCGAGCCTATCCGCCAGCCACGCCAAGGAAAGCGGATAGCGGTAATCGATCGCGCCGTGGCCCGCGTCGAACAGTTCGAAGTGGACGCGCTCGTCCGGCAGACCCACCGCGGCGATCTCCCGGCGGAACGCCTCGGCGCCCAGGTCGAGGTAGTACTCGTCGCGCGTGCCCGCGTCGATCCACACCGCCCGCAACGACCGGATCGCGTCCTGGTGCCCGGCCACCATCCGCACCGGGTCCCAGTCGAGCCAGCGCTGCCACACCTCGGGAACCGGCGCCCCGGTCACCGGATCGAACGGCAGCCGCGGCGTTCCGTCGTCGTCCGCCGAGAAGCACGCCGCCACCCCGAGGACGCCCAGCAGGTCCATGTCCGCGGGCTTGGTGAACGCGGGCCGCGCGCGGAAGTCCGCCCACCACTGCTGGATGTCGTGGTCGTAGCCGCGCAACGACCGCGCCGCCTTGCCGAAGTCCGCGAGGTAGCAGAGTTCGTAGAGCGAGTCACCGGCGTGCGTCGCGAGCGCGCCGAACAGGTCGGGCCGCAGCATCGGCGTGATCATCGCGCCGAACCCGCCCGACGACTTGCCCGCGATCGCCCGCGACTCCCGGTCGGCGATCGTGCGGTAGTGCGCGTCCACCCACGGCACGACCTCGTCGCACAGGTACGAGTGGTAGCGGCCGGTGCCGGGGGAGTCGACGAACTGCGACCCGCCGTACGACGTCCACGCGTCGACGTACACGACGACACAGCCAGGAGCCCCCTCGGCGAACACGGCGTCGGCGGTCTCCACGAACGGCTGGCGGAACGGCATTCGGTTCTCCCACATGGACAGATGACCCGTGTAGCCCTGGATCATGTACACGACCGGATAGCGTTCGGCGCTCTCGTCGTAGCCCGGCGGCACGTACACCCACAACGGACGCTCGTGCGGATCGCCGAGCGGGTTCCCGCGCAACAGTTCGGAGGAGATCGTGTGCCGGTCGAGCCGACCGGCCAGGGGTGCGTCCCAGGGCAGCATGATCCCCAGTCAACACCCCTGGTGACGTCAGGTGGTGCAGGCCGCCTGGTTGAGCGTGACCGCGGCGGGAGTGCCTGCCGGGCCGTTGGCGGTGAAGCCGAGCGACACCGACGCTCCCGCGCCGAGGGAAGGGCTGTAGGTCGGCGCCGTCACCGTGACCGTCGTGCCGGACTGGGTGAAGGTGCCGTTCCAGCCGCTCGCCACGGTCGCGCCGGCGGGCAGCGTGAACACGACCTTCCACGGGTTCGCGGCGCTCGTCGCGGTGTTGGTGACGGTCAGCGAGCCCTGGAAGCCGCCCTGCCAGGAGTTGTCGAGCTTCCAGGCGGACTTGCAGGCACCGGTGCCGCCACCGGACGTCGTGGTGGTGGTGGTCGTCGTCGTGGGGCCGGGGCCGCCGCCGGTGGGCGGGATGAGGTACGGCTGCAGGATGGACTGCTTGGCCTGGTTGACGGTGGTCCAGTCGTCCCCGACGATGCCGCCGGTGTCGCCGCTGTTGGGGTTCCACGACCAGTAGGTGAACGAGATGCCGTTGACGCCGGTGCCGGTGTAGGCCATGAGGTTCTCGAGCCACACCTTGTCGACGGGGTTGGCGAGGGTGGTGCCGAACTCGCCCATCATGAGCGGCGCGATGTTCTGGCGGTGCAGGTAACCCCAGTACTTGTCCCAGATCGCCGGCATGTTGGCCGGGTAGTCCGGGGCGCTGAACCACGGCTGGTTGTAGACCGAGGTCGCGTACTCGTGCGGGGAGTAGACCAGCCGGTTCGGCACGGACAGGCGCACCGGGAACTGGCCCGCCTTCGACAGGTTGCCGCCCCACCAGCCGCAGTCCTCGTCGTTGGACGGGTCGCCGTCCCACACGTTCGACAGTCCGCCGCTCGGGCAGCTCACGCCCTCGACGAAGATCAGCCAGTTCGGCTGCACGCTCAGGATCGCGTTGCCGGCGCGTTCGGCGGCCAGGCGCCAGTCGCGGGCGGTGTCGCCGCAGCCCCAGCACGACCCGGTCGCGGCGGGGTTGGTGCCCTCGGCGTGCGGCTCGTTGTGCAGGTCGGCGCCGATGACGGTGGTGTTGCCCGCGTAGCGCTGGGCGAGCGCCTTCCAGTCGTTGATCCACGTGGTCTCCGGCACGCCCGCCGTGTACCAGAGGGCGGACTGGCCCGCGCTGGTCGGCCGGTGGCGGTCGAGGATCACCCGCATGCCCTTCTGGCCCGCGTGGTCGATCACCTTGTCCAGGATCTGCAACGGCGACAGCCCGACCAGGTCGGGGTTGGTGTAGTCGTTGATCCCGGTGGCCTTGGCGTCGGGTTTCAGGGCGTCGTTGGAGAACGGCACGCGCAGCGTGTTGTAGCCGAGCTGGGCCATCTGATCGAGCTGCTGGCGCCACGTGCGGCTGGACCACAGGCCGTGGAAGGTCTTGTTGTCGGTCTCCATGCCGAACCAGTTGATGCCCGTCAGCCGGACCGTCGCGTTCGTGCTGTCGAGGATCTTGTTCCCGCTGGTGTGCAGGTACCCGGTGCCCGTGCCACCCGCCGCGAGCGCGATGGAGTGGCCCGCCGTTCCCAGCGCGACCACCCCGCTCGCCGCCACCAGGGCCGCGACCACCGCGCCCAGGACTCCGTGCCGTTTCATCTGGTCTCCTCCGTCGACGTGCACTCCCTCGGATTCTGGGAGCGCTCCCAGAATCCGAGTGGCGGAGGCGGAGGTCAACGCGGACGCCGGATCTCAGTCCACTTTCGACGGTCGATTCGACTCGAACCCGTCATTCGGCGGCTTTCTTCGCCTCCTTCACCGCGGTGTTCCAGGCCTCGGCCGGGTTCTTGCCCTGCTCGACCGACTGCAGCGCGGGGCCGAACGCGGTCTCCTGGATCAGCCCGTCGGCGGGACCCTTGTACTGCGCGGCCTTGACCTTCTGCACCTGCGCGGCGAACAGCGCGCCCGCCTTGACGTTGTCGAAGTAGGTGTTGACCTGCTCCAGCAGCGTCCTGTTCTCCAGCGCGTCGACCTGGCTGGGGAAGGTTCCCCTGGCCTGGAACGCCTTGATCTGCTGCTCCGGGGCCGTGAGCCACGCCGCGAGCGCCGCCGCCTTGTCCGGGTTCCTGCTCTGCTTCGGCACGGTCAGGTAGGAGCCGCCCCAGTTGCCGCCGCCGTCGGGGAACGCGTCGGTGACGGCCCACTTCCCGGCGTTCTCCGGTCCTGCCTGGGCCTCGATGACGCCGAGCATCCACGACGGGCACGTCTTCGTGGCGAACCTGCCCAGCTTGAAACCGGTGTTCCACTCGGCGCTGAACGCGGCCAGCTTCGCCGACTGCCCTCGCGCCACGGCGTTCGTGACGGCGGCCCAGTCGTTCCTGATGTCCTGGTTGGACTCGACGACCAGTGTGTCGGAGGTGTCGAAGTAGCCGACGTCGTGCTGGTTGTGCATGGCGTTGAAGATCTGCGCGGCACTGTCGAACCAGGCGACGCCGGAGACCGCCGCCACGAACCTGTCGCCCGCCGCGAAGTAGGTGTCCCAGCTGGCGAACAGGCGCTTGACCTCGTCGGGATCGGACGGCAGGCCGGCCTCGGCGAAGAGGTCCTTGCGGTAGCACATGGCGAGCGGCCCGATGTCCGTGCCGTAGCCGATCAGCCTGCCGTCCCTCGTCGTCGCGGCGTCGGCCTTCCACTTCAGCCAACGGTCCGGCGTGACGTCCTTCGGTCCTATGTCCAGCAGGTCGTGGAACTGGCCCGCCTTCGCCATGACCTGACTGAGGTAGCCCTCCTCGACCGCCTCGACGTCGGCGAGTCCGGCCCCCGCGCCGAGCTTCGTGAACAGGTTCTGGTGGTGCGGGGCGCCCTGGCCCGTCTTGCGCTGGACGATCTTGACGTCCGGGTGGGCTGCCTCGTACTCGGCGAACAGCTCCTCGTAGCCGAACTCGTTGAACGTGGCGATGCTCAGCTCTGTCTTGCCATCGGCGGTCCGGTTCGCGGATCTGCCCGCGCCGCAGGAAGCGACGGTGACGGACAGGACGACCCAGACCACCGCTGTGACCCAGCGGTGGGAACGCACGGGAGAACTCCTCGGACGGCGGCGGCGGATCCTGGGAGCGTTCCCAGGTTACGGGAGTGTGAATACCGCGCGGAGGAGTGTCAAGTGTCATCGCTTGCCGAGTGGGCTTCGGCGTGCAAGTCGTTAGGCGGCAAAGAGAAGCGTGTTGTCGCAGGTCTGGCGCGATCATCGGCCGGAGGTATCCGAGGTGGGAACGCTCCCAGAAAATCGGCTGAGGGGAGGTTGCTGCCCTGCTGCTTTAGGCGGTCAGGCGACGCAGAACTCGTTGCCCTCGGGGTCGTGCATCACGACGTGCCCGAGGACGTCACCGTCCGCCTCCTCGCGCACGGCCGCGGCTCCGGCGGCGACCAGTTCGGCCACCTTCGCACGGATCATGCGCTCCCGCTTTTCCATGTCCCAGGGACCTTCTCCCGCGACCCGGATGTCGATGTGCATCCGGTTCTTCGCGGACTTCCCCTCGGGCACGCGGAGGAACCCGATTGCGGGACCCCGGCCGTCCGGGTCGACGATGGAGGCGCCGTCGGGGAAGTCGTAGCCGGCCTCCTCGACGTAGCCGAGCGCCGTCGCCCAGAACGCCGCCAGCGCACGTGGTTCGACCGCGTCGCAGCCGAGCGTCCAGTGAGAAGCCATGCCCGGCAGGCTAACCGGCGCCCGGCTGGGACGTCAGGCGAACAACGCCGACAGCCGTTCCAGCGACCGGCGCATCGAGGCCTTGTTGCGGCGGGGGATCGGGGACAGGTCGAGCAGCAGCGGCACCCGCGCCGTCGACCAGTCGAACGTCTCGGTCACCTCGGTGCCGCCGTCGGGCAGCGGGGTGAGCTGCCAGCGCCAGCGGTGGCCGTTGAAGTGCCGCCACGCGATCAGCCGGTCCTCCTCGAACTCCACCACGGTGTTCTCGATGCGGTAGCCGACGCCGATCTTCATGTCCATGCCGAACGTGCTGCCGAGCGCGAGCCGTCCGGGAGCACCCGCCCGCGGCGCCACCACTGTGCCCGACCCGTCGATGAGCGGGTGCTTCGCAGGGTCGGCCAGGAGGTTGAAGACGCCGGTGGCGGGGGCGGGCACCACGGCGGAGACGGAAACGCTGCGCATGGATCAAGCCAAGCATCGGCGCCGCCGCCGTGCACAACGGGGTCAGCAACCCGCGAAGTGCTTGTCCGCCGACCAGCCGGTGTTGGCCCACGAGCCGGGGTCGGCCGGGGTGAAGCCGCCCGGCCGTTTCGCGATCTCACCGACCAGCCACCGGGCGAACCGCGCCGCGCCCTGCGGACAGGTGTGGATGCCGTCGGCGCTGCGGTCGGCCTTGCCGTCCCTGGTCTGCTGATAGGTGCCGCCCCACACGGCGTTCGCGTCCAGGACGGTGGCCTGGTCCCCGGCGACAGCGCGGGCGACGGCGGGTGTGCGGTCCAGGTCGGCCATGTGCGGCTGGTAGAAGTCGTCGGGACGGATCGGTGGCGCGGTGACGAAGACGAGTTTCGAGCCCGCGCGGGTCGTCACGTCGAGCAGGTTCTGGTAGCCGGTGCGCTGTTCCTGCTCGGTGCCCCAGTCGTAGGTGGTGAGCTGGTAGATCACCACGTCCGCCTTGGCGTTGGTGATCTGCTCGGAGATCTTGGGCCAGTTCTTGTCCGCGAACGGGCCCACGACGTTGCCGCCGCCCTCGGCCGCGATGGACTCGAACCCGACACCGCTCGCCTTGAACGCCGCGCCCAGCGGCAACGCCTCGCCCACCGCGATCGAGTCGCCGGCGAACAACACCTTGGAGAGCTTCGGTTCTTGCTGAGGCGCGGCGGTGGTGCTCGAGCAGGCGGTCAGCAGGAGGCAGGCCGCGCCGAGAACGGCGAGTCGTGACTTGGTCATGGGGTCCACCGTGCCGACCCCTCGTCGCAGGGCCTCCGCCCCTTTGTCGCGGTTGTGTCGCAAGAACTCGCTGGTGGTGGGAGGGCTGTCCATACTGGACGGGTGGCGTCGATTCTGCTCATCGAGGACGATCCGCTGGTCCGGCGGGGCATGGAGCTCGCGTTGCACCGGCTCGGTCACGGCGTGCGGACGGCGTGCACCGGCGAGGACGGGCTGCGGGAGTTCCGATCGTCCACACCGGACCTGGTGGTGCTCGACCTGATGCTGCCCGGCGTCGACGGGTTCGAGGTGTGCAGGCAGATCCGCGCGGACGGGGACGTCCCGGTCATCATGCTCACCGCGCGAGGCGACGACTTCGACGTCGTCGGCGGGCTGGCGGCGGGCGCGGACGACTACGTGGTGAAACCCGCGCAACCCACCGTCCTCGACGCCCGCATCAGGGCCGTGCTGCGGCGCACCGCCATGGTCTCCGGTGACGTCCGGGAGCACGACGAGCTGCGCATCGACACCACCGGGCTCACGGTGACGGTGTGCGGCACGCCGGTGTCGTTGACGCCGACCGAGATGCGGTTCCTGCTGACCGTGTCCCGCGCGCCGGGGCGGGTGTTCAGCCGCGTGCAGTTGTTGCAGGAGGTCTGGGAGCACGACTACCTCGGCGACTCCCGGCTCGTGGACAACTGCGTCCAGCGGCTGCGCGCGAAGATCGAGACGAACGCCGCCGCGCCGCGGTACGTGCAGACCGTGCGCGGGTTCGGCTACCGGTTCGGGCCGGTGTGAGGCCGCGCGGGCTGCGGTCCCGGCTGCTCGTCGCGTTCGTGCTGGTGACGGTGTTCGGCGCGGGCGCCGCGGCGTGGTCGAGCGCGGGGTCCGCGAGCGCCGCGCTCGTCACGTCCGCCGAGCAGCGGCTCACCGAGAGCGTCACCCGCCAGATCACCGCGGTCGCGCCGGGGCTCACCTTCCCACCGGACCAGGAGGCGTTGGAACGGCTGCGCGCCGCGGTCGGCCCGCACACGACGGTGACCTACCGGGGCCTGTCGTCGGCGGACGGCCCCGACCTGACCACCCCGGAACTGCGGGACGGGGTGCGCGCCCGGAACCGCCTCGTCACCCAGCGGGTCGTCGTGAACGGGACACTGTGGCTCCTCGTCGGCACCCCGGTCGTGATCACCGCACCGGACGGGACGCGCACGCCGTCCGGGATCGAGGTCTACACGGCCCGCGATCTCGCCGCCGTGGACCAGGAGATCGGCGGTCTGACCAGGACGGCCGTGCTCACCGCCGCGCTCGCGTTGCCCCTGGCGGTGCTGCTGGCGCTGCTGGCCGCGTCGAGCGTGCTGCGTCCCGTGCGGGACCTGCGGGACACCGCCCGACGGCTCGCGGCCGGGGACATGGGAGCGCGGTCACAGCCGCAGGGCGTGGACGAGCTCGCCGACCTGACCGTGACCGTCAACGAGATGGCGGAGTCCGTCCAGTCGACGATGGCGGCGATGCAGCGCATGCAGGCCGACGCGCGCCGGTTCGCGGCCGACGTGTCGCACGAACTGCGCACGCCGCTCAGCACCCTGACGGCGGTCGTCGAGGTCCTGGCGATGTCCGCGGACGGGATGGAGCCGGACGCCAGGGAGTCCGCCGAACTGGCGATCGTCGAGACGAAACGCCTGGTGCGGCTGGTCGAGGACCTGATGGAGGTGTCGCGGTTCGACGCCGGAACGGCCGAGCTGCGCAGGGAGGACCTCGACGTCGCCACCGCCGTGCGGGACTGCCTGCGGGCGCGGCGCTGGCTCGACCGGGTGGAACTGGAGGCGCCCCGGGAACTCCCGGCCCGCCTGGACCGGCGGCGGCTCGACGTCGTGGTCGCCAACCTCGTCGGCAACGCCCTGCGGCACGGCGCCCCGCCCGTGCGCGTCGCGGTGTCGGGGGACGGCGATCAGGTCGTGATCGTGGTGACCGACCACGGGCCGGGCGTGCCGGAAGCCGTGTTGCCCCATGTGTTCGACAGGTTCTACAAAGCCGACGCCGCACGCACGCGCACACCTGGAAGCGGGCTGGGGTTGGCGATCGCGCTGGAGAACGCCCGGCTGCACGGCGGGGAGATCACCGCGGCCAACCGGGAGGGCGGCGGAGCGAGGTTCGTGGTGCGGATGCCGGGAGGGGAACGGGAGTGAGGCGCGTCTGGTTCGCGGTGGTGCTGCTGCTCGTGGGGTGCGGGGTGAAGCCGTCCGGGATCGCCGACGGGGGCGATCCGCCGACCGGGGTGGCTCCCGGCGTGACGCTGTACTTCGTGAACGCCCAGGGGGAACTGGAGCCTCAGTTGCGCGAGTCCGCCCGGCTCGGCTCGATCTCCGAGGCTCTCGGCCTGCTGCTGACCGGGCCGGGCGATTCGGGCCTGCGCACCGAGATCGCCGCAACCCCGGTCACGCGCGTGGTCGTCACCAGCACCCCGGACGTCCTGCGCGTGATGCTCCCGCTGACCGCGCAGGACGTCACACCGCTGGGCATCGACCAGATCGTGTGCACGACGCTCGGCGTGCACGTGCAGAGCGGCGGCACGCGCACGACCAAGGCGCAGGTCACCTTCACGCAGCCCGCGCCCGAGTCCGCGGTGGCACGGACGTGCCCCCTGATCACCCCAGGCGGCTGACGTCGATCGACGGCGGCGCGGGTGCGGGCAGCAGCACCCACAGCAACGCCAGCGCCACCATCGCCGCCACGAACACGACGAGCCCGCGCCGTCCGGAGGCCCACCTCGCGCGGAACCGGATCGGGTCCTCGACCAGGTACTTCGTCAGTGCCGCCAACAGGATCGAGACACCGAACGCCAGGGCGGTCCGCTCCCGGCCGCTCGTCGCCGCCAGTGCCACGAACACCGGCCAGTGCCAGAGGTAGAGGCTGTAGGAGATCTCGCCGAACCACCGCAACGGCCGCCACGACAACGCGCGGGGCACCAGCGCGTCCGGAGCCTGCGCGCACAGCCCGACCAGCAGCGCGGCCGTCAGCGAGTGCGCGAACAGCCCACCGGTGTAGAGCCACGGCGACCCCGTTCCGTCCGCCAGCGCCCACACCACCGCGATCCCGGCCATCAGCGCCATCAGCACTCCACCGGCCCACCTCTGTACGGCCCGCCCCAGCGCCTCCCGCACCAGCGGCGTCGCCACTGCGGCGCCCAGCAGCAGCGAGAACGCCCTGGTGTCCGTGCCGGTGTAGGCGCGTGTGGGATCCGCCGCGTCGAACAACGTGATCATCAGGACCAGCGAGCCGAGCGAGACCAGCGCCGCGGTCACCGCCACCGCGTTGCCGTTCCGCCGGGCGAGCACCAGCACGACGACCGGCCACACGAGGTAGAACTGCTCCTCCACGGCGATGCTCCACAGGTGCTCGAACACGCGGCTGGCGCCGAACCGGTCCCAGTAGCTCGCCGACTCGGCCAGCAGGTGCCAGTTCTGCAGATTCGCCTGCACCCACGGCCCGTCGCCGAGCGTCGTGCGCACGACGTCGTCCGGTGCGACCAGCCACACCACGACGGTCACCACCACGAGAACCGTGGCCAGCGCGGGGAAGAGCCGGCGGATCCGCCGGCCCCAGAACGCGACGAGCGACACCGTTCCCGTCGCGGCGGCCTCGCGCAGCAGCAGGTCGGTGATCAGGTAGCCCGACAAGGCGAAGAACAGGTCGACGCCCAGGAAACCGCCGGGGAGCAGGTCGGCGTGGAACAGCAGGACCCCGAGCACCGCGACGCCGCGCAGTCCGTCCAATGAGGACACGTGAGCGCCGCGCCAGGTCCTGGCGGGCAGAAGTGCAGTCATGAACCCGACTGTGGGGCAACGGCATCCGGGCCCCGTGGCAACCGTGTCGCGATCTGGTCGCAGAACTCAGGCCTGCACGATCGCCCGCTCCATCGCGCGGCGGGCATGCAGAGCGGCCGACGGGTCCTGCCCGAGTTGCACGGCCGAGTTGAGCGCGAAGCCCGCGGCCAGGATCTCGAACAGCGCCTGGCCGACGTCGAACGGCCCGGTGAGCTCGCCGTTGTCCACGGCGGCGTCGAGTTCGGCGCGGAGTTGGCCCTGCCAGCCCGACCACGCCTCGACCACGGCGTCGCGGACCGCTCCGGGCCGTCCGTCGTACTCGCTGAGCGACGCCGTCAGCAGGCATCCGCCGGGCAGCAGCGGCTCGGTCAGGTACCGCACGGAGTTGTCGCACAGCACGCGCAGGCGGCGCAGGCCGGTGGGCTCGGTGAGGGCGGGCTCCACGTACAGGCGCCAGAAGTCGACGAACGCCTTGTCCACCGTGGAGATCTGGAGGGACTCCTTGGTGCCGAAGTGCTTGTGCACCCCGGACTTGCTCATCTCCAGCTCCTCGGCGAGGCGGCCGATGGTGATGCCCTCGAGGCCCTCGGACGAGGCGATCTCGGCGGCACGGGTGAGGATCCGCGCTCGGGTCAGGAGCGCCTCGGCGGCGGAACGGCGCGGTGACATGCGGCGAGAATAGCGTACGAGCGTCCGCTATTGATTTGGAGAACGCTCGTACGCTAAATTCCGCCGAAACCACCGACGGAGGAGTGCGGCATGCGGGTGCGACGGCTGGGCTGGGCGGGCGTGGAGGTCGAGGCGGCGGGGAAGAGGCTGCTGATCGACTACGTACAGGACCTCTCGCCGCTGTTCACCGGTTGGCGGCCGGGCATCGGTCTGACGGCGGCGAGTGGTGCGGCCACGGCGGCGCTGGTCACGCACCTGCACCGCGACCACACGGACGCGGCGGCGCTCGCGAGCGTGTTGCCCGCCGGTGCACCGGTGTTGCGGCCCGCTCGTGGTCACGGCGACGACGTGGACAACGTGGCGACGTTGCCGAGCGAGCGCGAGATCGTGGAACACCGGCTCGCGGCCGAGGCCGTGGACACGTGGTCCACCAGGGAGTTCGGGCCGTTCCGGGTCACCGCCGTGCCGTCGGTCGACGGGCTGGGCGACCCGCAGCTCAACTGGGTGGTGGAGGCGGACGGGCAGCGGGTCTTCCACGGCGGCGACACGTTGTTCCACGGCTGGTGGTGGCTCGTGGCCCGGCGCTTCAGCCCGTTCGACGCGGTGTTCGTGCCCGCCAACGGCGCGGTCGTCGACGCGCCGCACCTCCAGCCACCGAGCCCGGTCACCGCCGCGATGGACCCGTTGCAGGCGGCCGCGGCGGCCAACATCCTGAACGCCCGTCACGCCGTGCCGATGCACTACGAGACGGAGCAGCCGTTCAAGATTCCCGGCTACGTCGAGGTCGCCGACCCCGAGCGGGAGTTCCGCGAGCACGCGGGCGACCGTGCCCGCGTGCTCGCGGTGGGGGAGTGGCTCGATCTGGCGGCGTGAGCCGTCACCGGCGCGGCTCCCAGCGGAACAGGCGCGCGGCGGCCACCGCCGCCACGACCACCCAGGCGAGCGTCGGGAGCAGCAGGACCAGCGAGTCCGCGACCGCAACGCCGCCGGTCCACGCGTTCACGACGAGCTCGGTCGCCGATCCGCCCGGCAGCAGTCGCTTGAGCAGCGTCAGCTCCTCGGTTCCGGTGATCCCGACCCAGCTCGCCACGGCGATCACGCCGAGGCTGACGGGCAACGTCGTGATCTGCGCGTGTTCGGGCGAGTTCGTCAGGCCGGCGGTGGCCAGGGCGAGGCCGACCATCATCAGCACGGTGGTGACGACGGCGAGTGCCAGCAACGCGATGTTGTCCGGGGTGGTGGTGACCGCGGCGAGCACGGCCATGATCGCCACGACCTGCACCAGCGCCACGGCGGTGGCGGGCAGCACGAGTCCGGTGAGGATGCTCGCGTCGCTCGCGGCGGTCGAGCGCAGCCGCTTGAGGAACAGGTTCTGGCGGCGCGAGGCCAGCGTCGTGACGGCGCTCGTGTAGAGACCGAACGCGCTGACCGTGAACATCACGATCGCCCCGATGTAGCCGAGGCTGCCGAGCTGGGCGAAGACCTCGTGCTGGTAGAGGAAGAACGCGCTGACGGCGATGGGCATGACGAAGCTCGTGACCAGCACCGACCGGTTGCGGAAGAGCTGGGCCAGTTCGCTGAGGAAGATCGGGAGCACTGCTGTGTCCTTTCCGGACTGAACGGGGATCAGGAACCGATGGCGCGGAAGACGTCGTCGAGGCGTGTCGGCCCGGCCTCCAGGTCGCGCAGCTCGACGGCGTGGTCCTCGGCCCAGCGCAGCAACGCCGACATCGACCGCTGGAGCTCGAACGTCTCGACGAGGTACCGGCCGTCGGTCTCCCGCGTGGCGTCGAGCGGCAGCACGGGCGCGCCGGTGCCGAGACCGAACCGGATCATCGACGGCAACGTCCTGGTGAGCTCGGCGACGGTGCCCTCGCGGTGGAACCGGCCGCGGTGCATGAGCCCGATGCGGTCGGCGTGCTGTTGCGCCTCTTCGAGGTAGTGCGTGGTCAGCACGACGGTGGTGCCCGTCTCGCGCATCCGGTCCACTGTGGACCACAGGTCGTCGCGGGACTGGATGTCGAGGCCCGTCGTGGGCTCGTCCAGGAACACCAGTTCGGGCGTGCCGTACACGGCCGTGGCGAAGTCGAGGCGCCGCTTCTCGCCGCCGGACAGCTGCGAGACCCGCGTGTCCGCCTTGCGGGTGAGGTCGACGACGTCGAGCACGCGTGCGACCTCGTCGGTGCGCCGGGTGAGCGAGCCGACCAGCCGCACGGACTCCGCGACGGTCAGGTCCGGTGTGAACCCGCTGTCCTGCAACATGATCCCCATCCGCGGGCGCACGGCGGCCCGGTCGGACGGTGAGTGCCCGAAGACCCGCACGGTGCCCGAGGTGGCGGCGCGATGCCCTTCGACGGTCTCCAGCGTCGAGGTCTTGCCCGCGCCGTTCGTGCCCAGCAACGCGTAGAGCTCACCGCGCCGCACGTGGAACGACAGGTCCTGCACGGCGTGGAAGTCGCCGTAGACGACGTTCAGCTGGTCCACTTCGATGACGGGTGTGGTTGACATGCCGTCGATTTCACCGGAGGCGACGACTCCGCGGCAGTGTCGCCACGTCATCAGCCGACCGTGACATTTGTGCCCCCGAAGGCATGACGTGGCGTCACTGGTGCGGTCCCGCGACCGGGGAAATACTGGGCCGGTGATGACGCCGGTACCGCCCAGTTACGCCTCGTCCGCGCGGGGACGGATGAGCAGGCTGAACATCACCACGCAGCTCGCGGTGATCATCCCCGTCGGGACGGGTCTCGTCGTGTTCGACTCGCGGACCTGGTGGGAAGCGGCCGTCCTGGTCGTCGGCGTGCTGACGTCCATTGTGGCCGTCGTGCGCTGGGCGAGGGACGACATCCACGTTTACGCGTTGCCGTTGCTGGGAATCAGTGCGGCGGTGTGGGTCTTCGGCGTGGTGGTCAGCGGCAGCACCACGGCGTTCTACAGCATCACGCTGGTCGGCCCGCTCATCGTGCCGCAGATGAAGCGGCACCGGATCACGGCGGCCGCCGGACTCGTGGCGTTCGTCGCGGTGGCAGGCGCGTCGAGGTTGCTGGTGTCGCCGGAGAGCGTGCTCGCGATCACGTTCGAGTTCGTGCTGGTCCCCACGGCCGTCATGGTGGTGACGCTCGGGTTCATGTTCGCCAACGACGCCTTCTACCGGGTCCTGGCCGAACTGGACGAGGCTCGCGAGCACGAACGAGAGCTGGCCGTCGCCCGGGAACGCATCCGGTTCGCGAGCGAACTGCACGACATCCAGGGCCACACGCTGCACGTGGTGAAGCTCAAGACCGCGCTGGCCGAGAAGCTCGTGCGCCGCGACGCCGACCGCGCGGAGGAGGAACTGCGGGAGATCCACGCCCTCGTCGGCGACACGATCAGGCAGACCAAGGAACTCGCGTACGCGCAACGGCGGCTCAACCTCACCGGCGAACTGGAGAACGCGAAGAACCTGTTCGAGGCGGCGGGAATCCGCGTGCGGATCGTGCGCACGGCGACGGTGGACGAGGGAGCGGGCGAGTTGCTGGGCCAGGTCCTGCGCGAGACGGCCACCAACATCCTCCGCCACGCCCAGGCCGCGCAGGTGCGGATCACGCTCGCCGAGTCCGCCATCACGATCGTCAACGACGGCGCGTCCGGCGACGACCAGCCCGACCTGCGCGGACTGTCCACGCTCCGGGACCGCCTGGCGGGCTTCGGCGGCGAGCTGACGGCGACCAGGGAGGACGGCGAGTTCACCACGGCCGCGAGCCTCCCGGCGGGGGTGGCGCGATGACGACCGTGGTCCTGGCCGACGACGAAGCCCTGCTGCGCAAGGCGATGGCGGCGCTGCTCCCGATGGAGGGCGACATCACCGTCCTGGCCGAAGCCGAAGACGGCGCGCAGGCCGTCACGGCGACCCTCGAACACCGCCCGGACGTCCTGGTGATCGACCTGGAGATGCCCACCATGGACGGCCTGGACGCGGTGGCCGAGATCCGCCGTGCCCTGCCCGGCCAGGTGGTCCTGATGCTGACCAGGCACGCCCGCCCCGGCGTCCTGCGCAAGGCCCTCAAGCTCGGCGTGCAGGGCTTCGTGAGCAAATCGGCCGACCCCGCGCACATCACGAAGGTGATCGCGGCCCTGCACGGCGGCAGGCGCTGGATCGACCCGGACGTCTCCGCGCTGGCCGTGGTCGACGACTGCCCGCTCACCGAGCGCGAGGTCGACGTTCTGCGGGTGACCTCCCAGGGGTACTCGGTCGCCGACATCGCCCGCCAGCTCCACCTGGCCGAGGGCACGGTCCGCAACTACCTGTCCAACGCCATGCAGAAGACCCAGACCAAAACCCGGCACGAAGCCGCCCGCTACGCACGTGAACACGACTGGCTGTAGCGGCGCGTCTCGAAACGTTGGCGAGGTAATCCGCACTCAGCGGGGCGCCTCGCGGCACCGCCCCCACGCCCCCGTACAACCAGTACGAGGACGTGGGGGCGGCACCGCGATGCACCCGTCTGACCGCGAATTCCCCCGGCAACGTTCCGAGCCACACCACTAGAGAGGAACGCGCATGCTGATCGTCGAGGACCTGGCCCTGCTGCTGATGGACGACGAGTCCGGCACCCCAGCCGCCGCCGGCACCCTCTACCCGACGATGGGCGGTGCCGTCCTGGTCGAACTCGCCCTCGCCGGCCTGGTCGACGTCCAGGACAAGAAGGTCGTCGCGACCGGCGAGGCGCCCGACGATCCGCTGCTGCGGGCCGGCTACGACAAGGTGACCGAGAAGCCCAGGTCCGTGGGCTCCCTGCTGCCGAGGATCGGCGCGGACACGTGGTCCGCGGTGGTCGACCGGCTGGTGGAGCGCGGCCTGATCGCCAAGGAGAAGAAGCGCGTGCTCGGGGTGTTCCGGATGAACACGCTGCCCGCCACCGACAACACCCACGAGCAGGAGGTCCGCCAACGCATCCACGCGGTGCTCGTCGACGGCGAGACCCCGGACCCGCGCACCGCCGCGCTGACCGCACTGCTGTCCGCGAGCGGCGCCCTGCCGGTCCTGCAACCGCCGCTCGCGTGGTCGGGCGAGGTCCACCGGCGCGCGAAGGAACTGGAGAAGGGCAACTGGGGCGCGGAGGCCGTGAGCACCGCGGTGGCCGTGGCCGCGGCGGGCATCGCCGCGTCGACCGCAGCGGTCACCGCCGCCGTGGTGGTCACGACCGTGACCTGAGTGCCGTTCTCAGCGAGCCACTTGCCGCAGCGAGGCCGAGGCGAGCAGCGCGAGCTGGTCGGCCGCCTCGCTGCCGGCGTCGGGGTGGTAGACGACGAGCATGATGCCGTCGGTGCCGCTGACCAGGTACTTTTCCCGGTTGAGCGTGAGGTCGCCGAGCTGCGGGTGCCGGAACCGGACGGTGGCGCTCATCCGCGGGCGGACGTCGTGGCGGGCCCAGAGCCGGTGGAAGAGCGGGCTCGCCAGCGTGAGTTCGCCGACGAGTTCGATGAAGCGCGGATCGTCGGTGGCCGTGCCCGCAGCCTGGCGGAACCCCGCGATGAGGTACGCGGCGGCCATCTCCCAGTCGGGGAACATCTCCTGTTCCTCGGGGTCGAGGAACACGTCCCGCAGCCGGTTCGCGCCGGCGGTCAGTCTCGGTGAGAGCGCCGTGGCCAGCGGGTTCGCCGCGAGGACGTCGAGGTAGCGGCCCTCGACGAAGGCCGGGAACGGCAGCATCGCGAGCAGCTTCGCCGTGCCGGTGGGCACGACCTCGCGGCGGGCGCGGCGGCGTCGGCGGGGCTTGTCGGCGGCGAGGCCGAGCAGGTGTTCGCGGGTGTCGTCGTCCAGGCGCAGCACGTCCGCGAGCGACTCCAGCACCTGGACCGACGGGTGGCGGTCGCGACCGCGTTCGAGCCGCAGGTAGTAGTCGGCGCTGATGCCCGCGAGCATCGCGACCTCCTCGCGGCGCAGCCCCGGAACCCGCCGCACCCCGTGCACCGGGATGCCCGCCTGCTCGGGCGTGACGAGCTCGCGCCGCGCCCGCAGGAACTCGCCGAGCAGGTTCGGATCGTCGGTCATGGCACCACGGTAAGGCGACCGCCCGGTCCGTGAGGGGTCCTGACACACCCCAGGCTGGAAGGGGCCCTGGTAGCTCCGCACGTTCGGGCGAAACATCGGTGACGACCACATCTGACCAGGGAAAGTGACCGACATGGCGAACGTTCTGGTGACCGGGGGCTCCGGCTTCATCGCAGGCCACATCATCATCCGGCTGCTGGAGGAGGGCCACGACGTCCGCGCCACGGTGCGGTCGCCCGGCAAGGAGAAGGCCGTGCGCGCGGTGCTCGCCGACGCGGGCCTGCGGGACGACTCGGCGCTCACGTTCGTGACCGCCGACCTGATGGCCGACGAGGGCTGGGCGGAGGCCGTGGCGGGCCGGGAGCACGTGTTGCACGTGGCGTCGCCGGTGCACCTGCAGCGCGTCGAGAACGAGAACGACGTCATCGACCCCGCCCGCGAAGGCACCCTCCGCGTGCTGCGCGCGGCCCGGGACGCCGGAGTGCGCCGGGTCGTGCTGACCTCGGCCTTCCACGCCGTGGGCTTCGGGCATCCGCACACGCACGGCACGTTCACCGAGGAGGACTGGTCCGTCCTCGACGGCCCCGGGATGGACGCCTACGGCAAGAGCAAGATCCTGGCCGAACGGGCCGCGTGGGAGTTCGTCGCGGAGCAGGGGAACGGAATGGAGCTCGTCACGATGCTGCCGGTGGCCGTGATGGGACCGGTGATGGGCGACGCCATCTCCGGCTCCAACCACGTCGTGCAGCGCATCCTGGACGGAGGGATGCCCGCGTACCCGAACATGTGGATGCCGATCGTCGACGTCCGCGACGTCGCCACCGCCCACGTGCTCGCGATGACCACCCCGGACGCGGCGGGCCAGCGCTTCCTCGTGTCCAGCGGCCCGTCGATCGCGCTGAAGGACGTCGGGGCGCTGCTGAGGGAGAACCTGGGGTCCGCCGCGCGGAAGGTGCCGACCCGGACGATGCCCGACTTCGTGGTGCGGCTCGCGTCCCGCTTCCAGCCCGAGTTCAGGTCCGTCGCCGCCGACCTCGGGTTCGTCAAGGTCGTGTCCAACGACAAGGCGCGGCGCGTGCTCGGCTGGCAGCCGCGCCCGGCGCGCGAGGCCGTGCTCGCGGCCGGGCAGAGCATGGTGCAGCGGTCTCTCGCCGGTGAGGCGGTGTCTGACAATTCCGTTGGGCGACAGTAGCGGCCGAGGGATCCGCCGCGCCTGTCACCAAACGGAATTGTCAGACACCGCCTAGTCGTCGTAGGGGTCGTCGGCCGGGGACGCCGTGTCCCAGTCCGAGGCCAGTTCCGGGTCGATGATCGCGAACCGCGTGCCGAGGGGGTCGGCGAGCACCGCCACCTGGCCCAGCGGCGAGGGGTAGGGCTGGAACCGCAGGCGTGCTCCCGCCGTGCGAGCCCGGTTGAGCGTCTCGGCGAAGTCCAGACCGGCCGGGACCGCGAAGTGCGCGATCCAGCGCGGAGGCACGGTGGCGGGGGTGTCCGGTGCCATCCGGACGCGGCCGATCACGGTGTCGCCGCCGGTGGAGTAGACGACGTGGTCGACCGCCTTGCCGTCGCCCACCTGCTGCTGCCGGTAGCCGAAGAGCGCGCGGTAGAACGGGTCGGCCTGGCGCGGGCCGCGAGTGACGAACTCGAGCCACACCAGCGCGCCGGGGACGCCCGCGGTGAACCCGCCGCCGTCGACGGGCTGGGCGATCCCGACGGTCGCGCCGCTGGGGTCGTCGACCAGGACCTTGGCCACGTGACCGGGGATGGTCTGCGGGTGGGACTCCAGCACCTTGCCGCCGAGCGCGCGCACTCGGTCGCTCGTCCTGGCCAGGTCGGCGACGGCCAGGTAGGGCGTCCAGTCGAGCGTGGCGCGGTCCAGCGGGCGGACGCCGGCGACGGGCTCGCCGTCCAGCACGGCGATCGCGTAGTCCTGGCCCGAGTCATCTTTCGTCCAGTGGTGTTTCCAGCCGAACACGGTCTCGTAGAACCGCGTGCTGCGCTCGGTGTCGTTGGTGGCGAGCTCGACCCAGCACGGATGTCCCGGTTGGATGATCATGAGAGCGATTGTAGAAGTGGACCGGCTGGTCTAGAAAGCCGTACCGTGAGGTGGTGAAGCTCACCGCGAAGGGTCAAGCCACCCGGCAGCGCATCATCGAGGGCGCGGCGGCGTACCTGCGCAGTGACGACGCGGGCGGGGTGACGCTCGACGACATCAGGGCGATCACCGGCACCAGCAAGGGCCAGATCTTCCACTACTTCCCGGACGGCAAGGAGGAGCTCTTCCTCGCCGTCGCCCGCTTCGAGGCCGACCGGGTGCTCGCCGACCAGCGGCCGCACCTCGGCGCGCTCACGACGTGGGCCGCCTGGGAACGCTGGCGCGACGTCGTCGTGGCCCGCTACCGGGCGCAGGGGCGCAGCTGCCCGCTGGGGGTGCTGATGAACGAACTGGGCAGCACGCCCGGCGCCCACGAGGTGATCAGCACGCTGCTCGCCCGGTGGCAGGCCGAGCTGCGCCAGGGCGTGCTGGACATGCAGGACGCGGGCCTGGTGCGGGCCGGGGTGGACGCCGACCGCATGTCGGCGGCCCTGATCGCGGGTATTCAGGGCGGGGTCCAGGTGATCCGCTCCACCGGCAGCGCCACCCACCTGGAGGCCGTGCTCGACATGCTGGTCGACCACCTCCGCGACTAGCAGTTCTGGACTTGCGGGTCCAAAATGGCGCTCGTAGCTTCGAACGCATGGCACAGCGACTGCAGGGCAGGACGGCCCTCATCACCGGTTCCACCAGCAACATCGGCCGCGCGATCGCCCAGGCGTTCGCGAAGGAAGGCGCGCACGTCGTCGTCTCCGGCCGCAACGAGACGCGCGGCGCGGAGGTCGTCGCGCAGATCCGCGCGGACGGCGGCAAGGCCGACTTCGCCCGCGCCGACCTCGACGGTTCCCCGGCCGCGAGCCAGGCGCTGGCCGAGGAGGCGAAGGCGCTGCTCGGCGGCCGTGTCGACGTCCTCGTGAACAACGCCGGCATCTACCCGTCGCCGGGCACGCTCGACACCGACGAGGACACGTTCGACCGCATCTACGACGTCAACGTGAAGGCGCCGTTCTTCCTGACCCAGGCCCTGGTGCCCGGGATGATCGAGGCGGGCGGCGGCACGATCGTCAACCTCGGCTCGTGGATCACCCGCCTCGGCGTGCACCGCGGCTCCGTCTACAGCTCGACCAAGGGCGCGATGGAGACGCTGACCCGCGCCTGGGCCTCGGAGTTCGGTCCGCAGGGCGTCCGGGTCAACGCCATCTCGCCGGGTGTCATCGCCTCGGACGAGTGGGACGAGGAGATCCGCGCCGTCTCGAACGTGATGATGCGCGGCACCCCGGCGGGGGAGGCGGGCCGCCCGGACGCCATCGCGCGGGCCGCCGTCTACCTGGCCTCGGACGACGCCGAGTTCGTGCACGGCATCGTGCTGGACGTCGACGGCGGACGCACCGGAGTGGCGGTTGTCGCCGTGTGACCTGGGTCACCTATCGCCCCGGTTTCTGTGACCTGAGGTGAGACTCGCCGGTCTCCCATGGCGTAGAGGAACTCGGTCGGCGAAGGGTGCGGAAGTGACGGGTCGGGAGTGGCTGGGGCAGGTGGACGCGGAGCAGGTGGAGGCCGCGCGGACCGGTGATCGGACGGCGCTCGACGCCGTGGTCGCGGGGTGCCTGCCACTGGTCTACAACGTCGCCGGTCGGGCGCTGCACGCCGACGCCGAGGTCGACGACGTGGTGCAGGAGACGATGGTCCGCGTGATCCGCGGCATCGACGCGCTGCGGGAACCGGACAGGTTCCGGTCCTGGCTGGTGGCCGTCACGATCAACCAGGTCCGCGAGCACTACCGCCGCCGCGACCTCGCCCCGGCGCCGCTGGAGGAGTACGACAGGGCCGATCCCGGCGCCGAGTTCGTCGAGACCGCGTTGTCCCGCCTGCACTTCGCCCAGCAACGCCGCGAGGTCGACGAGGCCGCGCGGTGGCTCGACCCGGCCGACCGCGAACTGCTGGCGCTGTGGACGCTCGAACGCGTCGGGCAGCTCACCAGGGCCGAGGTCACCGACGCGCTCGACCTCGGCGCGCACGCCGTCACGGTGCGGGTGAGCAGGCTCAAGGGCCGCCTCGAAACGATTCGGCACCTGGTGCGCGCCCTGTCGATGGAACCGCGCTGTGCGGGCCTGGACCGGGCCGCGCAGGGCTGGAACGGCGAGCCCAACCCGTTGTGGCGCAAGCGACTCCTGCGGCACGTCGACGACTGCGGGCGGTGCGGCCGCGGCGTGGACGACGCGATGCCGGTCGAACGCATCCTCACCGGTGCGGCGCTGCTCGTCGTCCCGGCCGCCTACCTGCCGCGGTTGCTGGAGAACCTCGGGGACGTGACGCCCGAGCTCGTGGCGCACGCCGTCGAGGCGCCGACACACCTGGCCGAACCGGTGGGCGTGTTCGCGAAGCTCGCCGGAAAGCCGGTGCTCGCGGTGGCGGGCGCGGCCGCAGTGTGCGCGCTCGTCGGTGTGGTCGGCACGATCGTGCTGTTCCCCTCGGACCCACCGGCGGCCATCGCCGTGCCGAACACGCCACCGCCGACGACTCTCGTGTCCTCCACGGAACTGTCGAGCGCGGCGCCCACGTCGTCGTCGGTCGCGAGCAGCACTACTACGACGACCACGACCACCACCACGACGACGACAACTCAAGCTCCGCAACAGGTCAAGGTCGCGACGGCCGAGGAACGCGTCCTGGCGTTGATCAACGACACCCGCGCCGCGGCCGGGCTGCCGCCGCTGTCCGTCGACCCGGCGCTGGTCGCCGCGGCCGACCGGCACACCAGGGCGATGATGAGCAACGACTGCGGCCTGTCCCACCAGTGCGCGGGCGAGAGCGGTCTGGGCGAACGCAGCAGCGCGGCGGGCGTGAAGTGGAGTTCGGTCGCGGAGAACGTCGGCATGGGCGGTCCGGTCAAGGACAACGTCGAGGCGATCTCCAAGATGGCGCTCGGCCTCACCCAGGGCATGATCGACGAGAAGCCGCCGAACGACGGCCACCGCAAGAACATCCTCAGCAAGTCGTCCACCCGCATCGGCATCGTCGTCATCCGCGACGCGAAGGGCACCGTGTGGATGACGCACGACTTCGCCGGAAGTTGAGCGTGAACGCCGGTTTAAAAAAGATCATCCTGAAGTAGTACCCGGGACGCGACCACAGCCGGACGCGTGACGATCCGTCCGGAAAGCACTGTCTTCCTCGTGCAGACCGTCACCGTCCGTCCCACCACCACTGACACTCCGGAGCTGTTGCGCTGGACCGGGTTCGGCGGTGCGCTGCTGCTGACCGCCGGTGCGTGGGCGGTCAGCGCGAGAGCGGGCGCGGTGGCGCTGGGCGTGGCGATCGCGGGTGCCGGGCTGGTCGTGCTGGCGTGGGCGCTGCTCGGCCGCGCCCGGCCGGACGCGTCGTGGCTGCGGCGCACGCTGGCGTGGTGGTGCGGCCCGTTGCTGGTCGCGCCACCGCTGTTCAGCCAGGACGTCTTCAGCTACCTGGCCCAGGGCGAGGTGGCGCGCAACGGCTTCGACCCGAACGTGGTCAGCCCTGCGTTGGGCGCGAGTGCGGAGGCGGTGGCGCGGGTCGGCGTGTACTGGCGGGAGACGCCGTCGCCGTACGGGCCGCTGTTCAACACGATCGAACGGGCGATCACCGGGGTGACCGGCGGGAATCCCGTGGCGGGCATCGGGTTGTACCGGCTCGCGGCGGTCGCCGGGCTGCTGCTCGTGGTGTGGGCGGTGCCGCGGCTGGCCGAGATGGCGGGGGTGCGGGAGAGCAAGGCGTTGTGGCTGGGGGTGATGAACCCGTTGGTGCTGTGGCATCTCATCGGCGGTGTCCACAACGACGCGCTGATGCTCGGCCTCATGCTGTCGGGCACTGTCGTGGCGTTGCACGCGTTGCCTGAACTTCGTTGGTGGCAGTACACGGCCGGTGTCGTCCTCATCGGACTGGGCGCGCAGGTCAAGCTCCCGGCGTTGGTGGCGCTCGCGGTCGTCGGCACGGCACTGGCCCGCAGGCTCGGCGGGGGATGGGTGCGGCTGGTGGCCTCCGGGTTCGCGATGCTCGCCGCGTTCGTGGTGGTGTCGGTCGTGACGTCGTTGGCCGGGCAGACCGGTTTCGGCTGGGTGCAGGCGCTCGGCACGCCGTCGAAGGTGAACAGCTGGATGGCGCCGACCAACTGGCCCGGCTACCTGGCGGGTGCGGTGTTCGGCCCGCAGACCGGTCAGGTCATGATTTCCTCGGCACGGATCGCGGGGCTCGTGCTGATCCTCGGCGCGGTGGTGGTGCTGGTCGGCGGCCAGCTGCGCGGACGGATCTCCGAGGTGACGTCGCTGGGGTTGATGATGAGCGTGATCGTGGCGCTGGGGCCGGTCGTTCAGCCCTGGTACCTGCTGTGGGCGCTGGTGCCGCTCGCCGCCTGCCTTTCTGAAGACGTCTGGCGGACGCGGGCGGCCGTGCTCGCCGGGGTGTTCGCGCTGCTGGTGCCGCCGCTCGCGGGCAACTTCACCGGCCGCGTGCCGGAGCTGGTGGCCGCCTACGTCGTCGGGATCGCCCTGGTCGGTGGCGCGTACCTGGTGCTGCGCCGGGTGTCTCCGGTGTCTCGCGTGTCCCAGGCGTCTCGGGTGTCCGTTGAGCAAGCGTGATCTCAGGCGCTACGGCGCCGCTCTGCTCGCCGGTGGCGCACTCGCGCTGAGCTTCCCGCCTCGGGTGCTGTGGTGGCTCGCCGTGCCCGCGTTCGTGGTGCTGTGGCTGGTGTTGCGGGGTGTTCGTGCACGCCGGTCGGCCGGGCTCGGGTTCGCGTTCGGGCTGGCGTTCTTCCTGCCGCACCTGTGGTGGATCCAGCACTTCCTGGGCAACGACTTCGGGCCGTGGCCATGGCTGGTGCTCAGCGCTTTGATGGCGTTGTTCATCAGCGGGGTGTGCGCGCTCTTCCCGTTGGTGTCCACGCTGCCCGCCGCACCCGTGTGGGCGACGTTGTTGTTCGTGTTGCAGGAGACCCTGCGCGGCCTGATCCCGTTCAACGGCTTCCCGTGGGGCCGCGTGGCGTTCGGCCAGGTAGACGGCCCGTTCGCGCGGCTCGCCGTGCTGGGTGGCGCGCCGCTGGTGACGTTCGCGGTGGTGTTCACCGGCTTCGGCTTGGCCGCCTGGTTGCCGCGCTGGACCCGTGCGTGGGCCCTCGTACCGGTCGTCGCCGCCCTCGTCGTGTCGCCATTGATCTCCGTAGAGGCCCAGACCGGCGAACGCACCGTCACCGTCGTGCAGGGCAACGCCCCGGACCTGGGCCTGGGCCTGCTCTCCGAGAACGCCACCCTGCGCGCCAACCACCTGCGCAAGACCGCCGAACTCTCGGCCCAGATCCGCGGCGGCGCGACACCGCGCCCGGACCTGGTGGTGTGGCCGGAAAGCGCGACCCGCACCCGCGACCGCGACCCGGTGATCGACGCCGCCATCGCCGACCTCGGCGTGCCCACCCTGGTCAGCGCCCTGCGCAACGGCCAGAACTCCGTCATCACCTGGGACCCGGTCAGCGGCCCCGGCCAGTCGTACGCCAAGCAGGAGCTCGTGCCGTTCGCCGAGCACATCCCGCTCCGCCCGCTGGCCCGCATCTTCACCCCGTTCGCCGACCAGCCCGACCTGATCGCCGGCAACGCACCGGGCGTGCTCGACGTCGCCGGAACCCGCGTGGGCATCGGCATCTGCTACGAGGTCGCCTACGACTACGTGCTGCGCGAAAGCACCGCCGAGGGCGCCCAGGTGCTCGTGGTGCCGACGAACAACGCCTGGTACGGCCGCGGCGAGATGACCTACCAGCAGCTCGGCATGGCCCGGCTACGCGCCATCGAACACGGCCGCGCGGTCGTCGTCGCGGCCATCAGCGGCGTGAGCGCGGTGGTGCGGCCGGACGGCAGCGTGGTGCAGTCGACCGGCATGTTCACCGAGGACCTGATGACCGGCACCGTTCCGTTGCGCACGGACCTGACGTTCGCCACGCGGTTCGGCGGCGCGCTCCACGTGCTGCTCACCGCAGGGGCGCTGGGGGCGTGCGTGGTGGCTTTGTGGTCGCGACGGCGAGCACGACGGGAGTCGGCGCACCTCCCTCGCTGAAGCGGCCGAGGGTCAGCCCGGCGTCGAGGAACGCGTCCATCAGGGCCGGCAGCGGCCAGTGCGCAGCGCCGACCTTGTCGCGCAGGCCCTGGTCGGTCCACGACTCGCGAGTCCAGTGACCGTCGGCGTACCCAGGGCGGATCACGACGGCGTCCGCGTTCGTGCGGTCGGCGAACCCACCACAAAAACACGGGTGCACACCGACGTGCACGAACGTGCCGCCTGGTTCGAGCACCCGTGCCACCTCGCGCAGCACGTCCGGATAGGCGGGCATGTCGGTGTGCGCGAGCACCGACACCACAGCGGGAACGCTGCTCTCGCGCAGCGGCAACCGGCTCGCGTCGGCCTGGACGACGGGCAGCCTGCCCCGCGCGTGGCCGAGCATGCCCGCCGACAGGTCGGCGCCGACCGGCGTCCACCCCAGCTCCCGCAGGAGCGCGGCGTGGACGCCGGTGCCGCAGCCGATCTCCAGGCACGTCCCGGCGCCCTCGCCGAGCAGGTCCGTCAGCGCGCGGCCGACCCCGAGCGGGTCACCTCGTTGCGTGCCGAGGAACCGGTGTTCGTACCAGTCGGCGATCTCGTCGTAGGCAGCCACGTTCCCAGTCGACCAGCGGCCTCGCCTCGCCTGCCACGGATTCCGCGCACGGCTGACTCAGTTCTTGCCGAGCAGCGCCGACCCCAGCAACGTGCGCTGGTGCAGCACGGACAGCCCCTGCCGTTCGGTCGTGAGCAGTCCCGCCTCCCGCAGCACCGACGTGTGCCTGCTGACCGCCGACGGGGACGCGCCGAGGCGTACCGCCAGCTCGGTCGTGGTGGCACCGGTGCCGATGGCGGCGAGTACCGCCGATCTGGTGCTGCCGAGCAACGCCGAGAGCGCGTGGTCGTCGCGCCGGCCGCTCGCGAGCTGCCGTTGCCAGGTCCAGTCGTGGTGCAGCGGGTACACCACGGTCGGGGGAAGGCCCGGATCGGCGAACGCGACGGGTGTGCGGCGGCAGAAGTACGACGGCACCAGCCGCAGGCCGCGCCCGTTGAGGTGCAGCTCGCGGTCGTGCGCGTACTGGACCTCCAGCACGGGCGGCCGCCAGTTCATCAACGGCCACATGCCCTTCAACAGGCCCTCCACGGTGGACGCGAGCCCGTTGCGGTGCACGCGGTCCGTCTCGACGGCCTCGTCGATCAGCTCCGCGTACGGCTCGACGACCGCGCGGTGGTAGCGGGCGAGCGCCTCGGTGAGTTCCAGCAGCGACTCGCCGTCACCCGCCGCCAGCGGACGTGTCCACGACGGCGTGGGACGCACCTCCTCCAGCCGCCCGAGCTCGTCCCGCAACCGCTGCCGGGGTGTCGACCGGATCGCGGCGAGAGCGCTCCCCAGGCCGTTCGCCCCTTCGGGTGGCGTGATGAAGTCGGGGAAGTACGGCCCTTTCGGGGCCAGCACCGACAGGATCCGGACGCCCGACGTGATCACCTGCCGGTCGCCGTTGCGGCGGATGTCGCGCAGCCACGGCTGCAACAACAACCCGCTGTCCAACTCGGTCAGCCGAAGCCAGCTGAACACCATTTCCCAGAGTGGATCCACCCTTTCCGCTACCTGCGTACGCTCCAGATCACCGTCGGAAAAATGGATGCGCAACACAGCAACCTCCCCAGGCCAGGTCACCGCGCACAACGATACTGGGCGTGTCACTCCGCCATTTATCGCAACGAAAACCGGACGCGAGACCTGGGTCTTCGCGTCCGGTTCACGTCGATTTCAGGCTCAGCCGCAGCTGGTGCTCACCCACTTGTGCGAGCGGACCTGGTAGGTGCCCGCGAGGTCACCCTTCTGGCCTTGCTTCGTGCAGCCGATCGAGTTGTTGTAGCCGGTGTTGCGGTAGAACCTGACGCCCTTGGCGGAGGACGTGCCGCGGTTGTAGACCGACTTGACCTCCTTGGTCGTGGCCCAGGAGCACTTGATGGGGCCGGCGGTCCAGTCGTCGTCGGCCACGGACCACATGCAGCGGCCACCCGTGCCGCCGAACCCGTTCCAGAAGCAGACGTTGCCGGTGTTGCAGTCCCAGGCGGCGAGCGCCTGACCGGTCTCCGAGTCGAACGCCGCGCCCACGACGGCGGCCTCGGCGACCGGAGCCTCCGCTTGCGCGCTCGGCGCCGCGAACGCGACGGTGAACAGCATGACGAGCGGCATCAGCGCCAGCACAACGCGCCTGACAATGCTCAAAGTATTTCCTCCCTAACCGCACCCCTGAATTCGGTCAGGCGCAACTTTAAGCAGCAGGAGGAAGTTTCGAAAAGCTATTGCTCCGTAGCGCAAAAGCACATTTCAGGCTCGTCGCGTGTACCTGTGTTTCACGCCGGCCGGGAAGTGGTCCGGATCGCCGTGCGGCCGCAGCACCACCTCGGGCAGCTGCCGTTCGGCGGGCACGTAGTGCGCGAACTCGCTGTTGAGCCGCAACAACTGGGCCCTGATCGCCGCAGCGATCACACCCGCGTCCGGGTCGGCGTTTGGCGCGGCTTCCACGGTGACCCTGAGCCGCCGGTCGCGCTCTTCGTCCTCGACCGATTCGATCACGAACTTCCCGGTGACCGTCTCGCTGATGCCCGGCTGTTCCAGTCCGACCGTCACGTTCTCCGGGTAGACGTTCGCGCCGAAGAACGACACCGTGAACAACGACCGCCCGAACAGGAACACGAACGGCAGCTCCGGCCCTGGTTGCGGGGTGAACCCGCTGCGGGAGCAGATCTCCAGCATCTCGGCGTGGCTGAAGATCCCGCCCTCGTCGGCGATCCGGTACCGCACGAGCGGGATCCCTCCGTCCGCCGTGAACACCAGCGTCCCGTCGTGCACCTCGAAGAACCTGCTGCCGGGGTCGTACTGCACCAACGTCGGCAACCGCGAGTCCCCGAACACCTCGCGCGCCTCGTCGGGATGCCCCGCGAAGAACTGCCGGATGCTCACCGACTGCGCCGTCTCGTTCCCCAGCACCCCGGAGTCCGCTGTGCCGTAAAGGGAAGCGACGTCCTCCCGGGGATTCGCGATGCCCGCCCGCTGTGCCACGAGGTCCCGCCACTGCTCGCTGAACACCTCGCCGGCCAGCACCAGCTTGATCCGGTGCGCCGCCCAGTTCTCGCCGCTGTCGATGACGTCCTTCACGAACGGCGGGTACCCGAGCAACACCACCTGCTCGAAGTGCGGCGCCAACTCCGGCAGCACCCGCAGGATCTCGGCCTTGTTGTTGCCCGGCGCCACCACGGTGATCGGACACCCCTTGGCGGCCAGATGCCGCACGCACGCCTGCGTGAACAACCCGCCCACCCACGTGCCGAGCGGAAAGCACACGACGGCCAACGTCGTCGTGGTGTCGGCGTGGAACCCGTCGACCAGCACCTGCTCGAACCTTCTGGCCGTGTGCAGCTCGTCCTCCAGCGCCCGCGGCCAGATCGTCGGCCTGCCGCTGGAACCCGACGACACGGCGATCATGTCCGAGCCGGTGAGCTCCCCGTCGCGGCAGAGTTCCGGCAGCGGGTACCGCTCGTGGTAGCTCGCCTTGTCGAGCAGCGGCAACCGCTGGAAGTCTGCTTCGGTCCGGATGGTGTCCGGGTCGATGTCGTTGGCCTGCAAGAGCTTCGCGTACGCCGGCACGGTGCGCGCGGTGCGCTGGAACAGGTCCAGCACCCAGTTCTCGTTCGGTTGTCCTGGTTGGAAGAAGTCGTCGAACGCCTGATGCACACGCGTCTGCCGGCTGGTGTCCATCAGCCGAGCCTAGGCCCCGTCCTGCAAGTCCGTCGGGCGACAGTGGCGGCCGAGGGACCCGGAGGCGGCACCGCCACGATGCCCGAATACCTCCGGTATGAGGGCATCGCGGCGGCACCGCCTCCGGCTCGCTCACCCGCGCCTGCCACCTGACGGACTTGCAGGACAGGGCCTAGCCAGCCAGTCCTTGATCGCCTGGGCCGTGGTGGCGGCGTGTTCGGTGAGCACGGTGTCGTGGTCGCCGGGAATTTGCCTCGTGTCGCAGGGGAGTGGCCACTTCGCTCGCCAGTCCCTGTCCGGGTCCCGCATCTCCGGGGTCGGGCCGGCCTGGAGCAGGAGAGTCGGTGTGGTGGACGGCGGTGGGCGCCAGCCGTCGAAGAGGCGCACGTAGCCGCCGCCGGCGAGGACGGCCGCGTCGGTCGGGTGGTGGTTCGGGATTCTGGTCTCGCCGGCGATCAGGGCCAGGGCTCGGTCGTCGTCTCGGGTGAGGACGCCTTCGTCGGTGTCGATCAGGACGACCGCTTTGGCGTTGGCCCGGTCTGCCAGGGCTTGGGCGATCACCCCGCCCAGGCAGTGTCCGATTAGGACTGCGTTGGTCGGGATCGCCGCGGAGTGGTGGGTCAGGAGGGTTTCGACGTCTGCGGGGAGGGTCGGGTCGTCTCCGAATCCGGGGTAGGGGAGGAGGAGCAGTTCGGGGTCGAAGTGGCTGGCGAGGGTCAGGGGCGGGCGATCCGGTGGGGTGAGGTAGCTCGGTAGGTAGACGAGGGTGGGGGAGTTCTTGCCTCGGGTGAGGCGGAGCGGGGACTGGCGGGGTGGGGTGGTGGAAGTGGGGAGGGCGTAGGAGGCGAGGTAGCGCAGGGCCATCGCTTCGCGCGGGCCTTGGTGGCGGAGGACGCGCTGGTAGAGGTCGGCGATGCCGCCGCTGCTCGCGGGGCGCGCGGTGTCGGGTTGCCAGGCGACTTCGTTCCCGCGGTTGCCCGCGAAGGCTGTGTTGCTGGTCCTCCGGCCGCCACCTCCACGGGCACTGCTCCGGAAGGTCGTGCCGTCTGCCGTCTGTTCGACGAGGCCGCTGCCACCGGCGAAGGTGCTGCGGCCGGAATTGTCAGACCTGCTTGAGACGATTGGAGTGGGGACCCGATCCCCCCAGGGGGCCTGCGAGTCTGGATCGATTCCGGCCTCAGTGGCCAGGGCCTGTTGCACGTGGGCGACGAGGTCGGGCAGCGTCGGCTGGTCGAACACGAGGGTGGCGGCCAGCTTCAGGCCCGTGGCCGCGTTGATGCGGTTGCGCACCTGCAACGCCGTGAGGGAGTCGAAGCCGAGGTCGCCGAACTCCCTGTCCGAGGGCAGCGCCGACGCGTCCGCGTAGCCGAGGACCGACGCCACCGTGGCGCGCACGCCGGACTCGACGTCGGCCCACTCCGCCGCGGGAGGCGCGGCGGGGGCCAGTTGGATCGGGACCAGGACCGGCTCGGCGGTGCGGAGGGCGCGGTCCAGGGCGGCTATGGCGGTGTCCGCGGTCATCGCGACCACGCCGTCTGCCGGGAGGTGCGCGCCCATGCCGGACTTGGTGTCCCACAGGCCCCAGGCGAGGGAGTGGGCCGGGAGGCCTCGGGCCGTTCGGTGGCGGGCCAGGGCGTCCAGGTAGGCGTTGGCGGCGGCGTAGTTCGACTGGCCCGGGCGGCCCAGCACTCCTGAGGCCGAGGAGTAGAGGACGAAGGCGGTCAGGGGGAGGTCGGCTGTCGCCTCGTGCAGGTGCCAGGCGCCTTGTGCCTTCACGGACATCACTGCGGCGAGACGTTCTGGGGTCATCGCGGACAGGAGGCCGTCGTCCAGGACGCCTGCCAGGTGGAAGACGGCGGACGGCGGGTGGGTGGCGACGAGGGTGAAGACCTCGTCGCGGTGGGAGACGTCGCAGGCCTCCGCTGTCACCCGGCAGGGGAGGTCGGCTGCCCAGTCCGGTGTGCGGCCGGTGCGGCTGGCCAGGATCAGGTGTTCGGTCTTCGGGGCCAGGTAGCGGGCCAGGGGTTCGGCCAGGGCGCTGGTGCCGCCGGTGATCAGGACCGGGCCGTCGAAGTCGGGGAGCGGGGCCGACGGTGGTGGTGCGGGGGCCAGTTCTGGTTGCAGGACGGTCGAGTCGGCGATGGCGAGGCGTGGGGTGGAGGTGATCAGCGGGGTGGACGTCGGGGTGCGGAGGTCCACCAAGGTCAGGGTGGGGTGTTCGGCCTGGGCGCTGCTGACCAGGCCCCAGATCGCGGCCGCGCTCAGGTCCGGGTCGGCTGTGGTGGCGTTGCGGGTGACGACCGTCAGCCGTTCGGAGGACGTCGCCAGCCAGGATTGGAGGTGCTCCAACGTTGCTGTCACGTCGGTTGCCTCGTACAGCGTGCCGTCCGCAGGGGTGGGGGAGGCCGGGACCCAGGTGAGGTGCTGGACCACGTCCAGCTTCAGCGGGCGGGTGGTCAGGGAGTCGATTCGGGCCACCGGGTTGCCGGAGGTGTCGGTCACCAGGACGCGGACCGTGTCGGGCGCCGTGCGGGTCAGGTGGGCTCGCACCGACGTCGCGTCCGGTTGGAAGAGTTCGACGCCGTCGAACGCGAACGGGACGCGCACCTCGTCGCTGCCCGAGGCGAGCACGGAGGCGTGCAGGGCGGCGTCCAGCACGCAGGGGAACGGGCTGTCGGGCAGGGAGATCTCGGCGAACACGGAGTCGTCCGACCGCCACAACGCCGTGACGCCGCGGAACGCCGGGCCGTAGTGGTAGCCGCGGGCGGCCAGCGCCGCGTAGTCGACGGGGACCGGTGTGGTGCCAGGGGGAGGCCACGAGGCTGAGGAGTCCACCGGGCCGTGCGAGCGGACGGCGGTGGCGGAGACGTGGCGGGTCCACGTCGAGGCGGAGCGGGACCAGATGCTGACGGTGCGCTCCTGGTCGACCAGGACCTGCACCTCGACGTCCGCACCCAGGACCAGCGGCTCGTGCACCACGAAGTCGTCCAGGCGGTCGCCGGTCGCCTGCCAGGCCATCTCGATGAACGCCGTCGCGGGCACGAGCACGTCCGCGCCCACGCGGTGGTCTGCCAGCCACGGGGAACGGACCGCGGACAGGACCGAGCCGGACGGGGTGGTGCCCGCCGGGAGCCAGTAGCGCTCGCGTTGGAACGGGTACGTGGGCAGGTCGCAGCGCCGGGCGTGCGGCAGAGCGGCGCTCCAGTCGACCTGAACTCCGTGCACGTGCAGCGTCGCCAGGCCGTCGAGGACGCCCTCGGACATCGCCGTGAACGTCCCCGAAGCCGACTCCTGCGCGAGCAGGGTCAGGGTGGCGGACGGGCCCACCTCGGCGTACGCGGTGGCGCCGAACGCGGAGAGGCCGCGGATCGCGGAGGCGAACAGCACGGTCTCGCGGGCCTGGCGCACCCAGTAGTCGGCGGACGTGAGCGCCGAGGTTTCGGCACGGCCGGTCAGGGTGGAGAAGAACGGGATCCGCGGCAGCGAGTACGTGATCGACTCCGCCACCGAGCGGAACTCCGCCAGCAGGTCGTCCAGCAGAGCGGAGTGGAACGCGTAGGTGCCGAGCGGGCGTCCGGGCACGTCGGCCAGAGCGGCGGCCGGGCCGGAGAGCACCGCCGAACCAGGCCCGTTCACCGCCGCCAGCGAGACGCCGAGGGAGTCGGCCAGTCGTTGTGCCTCAACGGGATCGGCCCGCACCGCCACCATCGCGCCCCCTCGCAGGGACGCCATCGCCCGCCCGCGCGCTCTCACCAGCCGCACGGCGTCCGGCAGGGACAGCACACCGGCCACGTGGGCGGCGGCCAGTTCGCCGACGGAGTGGCCCGTCACCGCGGCCGGGCGAACGCCCAACGAACTGAGCAGCGCGCACATCGCCACCTCGTAGGCGAACAACGCCGGCTGCGTGTACTCGGTCCGGTCCACCTCAGGCCCGGAGATCGACTCCAACGACAGGTCGAACATCGCACACACGTCCGAGAACACCGACCGGAAGACGGGGAACGCGGCGGCGAGATCGGCTCCCATCCCAGCGAACTGGGAACCCTGACCGGTGAACAGGAAGGCGAGCGAAGGCCGTTGCGCTGTACCGACGACGACGGACGGATGGGGAACGCCGGCCGCGAGGTCGCGCAGCGCCGAGACCGAGCCGGACAACACCGCCGCCCGGCGAGACAGGTGAGCGCGGGAGGTGGCGAGCGAGAACGCGATGTCCACAGAGGACCCCGCGACGCCGATCAGCGCGGCGGCGTGCGCCCGCAGCCCCTCGTCGTCGTCCCCGCTGAGCAACCAGGGAGCGGACCCGACGCCAGGAGCCACGACCGGCCGGGCGGGCGGCTCCTCCACGATCACGTGCGCGTTCGTGCCGCTGATCCCGAACGACGAGATGCCCGCCCGCCGCGGCCGATCACCAGTCCAGGGCTCGGAAGAGGCGAGCAACCGCACACCCGACCACGAGACGTGCGGCGAAGGCGTGTCGGCGTGCAGGGAACGGGGCAGAACCGAGTGCCGCATCGCCCACAACACCTTGATCAGCGACGCGACCCCGGCCGCCGCCTGCGTGTGGCCGATGTTCGACTTGACCGACCCGAGCCGCAACGGCTCGGCGCGATCACCGCCGTACACCGACACCAGCGCGGACGCCTCGATCGGATCTCCCAGGGTGGTCCCGGTGCCGTGCCCCTCGACAACGTCCACATCGGACCCGCGCAACCCCGCATCGGCCAGCGCGGCCCGGATCACGGCCTGCTGAGCGGGCCCGTGCGGCGCGGTAAGACCGTTGGAGGCGCCATCGGAGTTCACGGCCGACCCGCGCAGCACCCCGAGCACCGGATGCCCGAGCCGCTCAGCATCGGCAAGTCGTTCCAGCAGCACGAGTCCGGCACCCTCGGCCCACCCGGTGCCATCCGCCGAAGCCGAGAACGACCGGCACCGGCCGTCCGGTGACAAAGCGCGTTGCTGGCTGAACGCCACGAACGGGCCAGGCGTCGCCATCACCGTCACCCCACCGGCCAGCGCCAGCGAGCACTCACCGGCCCGCAGCGACCGCGCGGCCAGGTGCATCGCCACCAGCGAAGACGAGCACGCGGTGTCGATCGTCAGCGAAGGCCCGCGCAGCCCCAGCACGTAGGAGATCCGCCCGGACGCCACACTGCCGGTCGACCCGAGCGCGAGGTGTGACTCGATGCCGTGCCCGTCGACCCGCCCCGCGTGGTCGTTGTGCATCAACCCGACGAACACCGCGGTATCGCTGCCGGACAACGAAGTCGGCGCGATGCCACCCCGTTCGATCGTCTCCCACGCGACCTCCAGCAACAGCCGTTGCTGCGGGTCCATCGTCACGGCCTCGCGCGGCGAGATCCCGAAGAACCCGGCGTCGAAGTCGGCCGCGTCGTGCAGAAAACCGCCACGCCGCGAATAAGTCTTGCCCACGGCGTCCGGAGACGGGTCGTAGACCGAAGGGTCCCAGTCGCGGTTCACCGGGAACTCGCTCGTCGCGTCGACCCCGTCCGCGACCAGTCGCCACAGGTCCTCGGGCGACCGCACCCCACCGGGGAACCGGCACCCCACGGCCACGATCGCGATCGGCTCGGCCCCGTCACCAGGTTCCACCACGGGCGAGGCAGCACCCCCTCCGCGCAACGACGCCAGGTGCGCAGCGACGGCCGAAGGCGTCGGGTGATCCCACACCAGCGTCGACGGCAGCGACAACCCGGTCCGCTCGCTCAGCCGATGCCGCAACGTCATGCCGTCGAGCGACGTCATCCCGATGTCGGCGAACGCGGTGTCGAGGTCGGCCACCCCGCACAACGAGGCCACCTCGTCCAGCACGAGCTGCACCAAGGACCCGGCGAACGGCACGGCCTGAGCGCGCAACACGTTCCTGCGCGCCTTGCCGGAACCGGTGCGCGGAACGGCGTCCACGAACCGCACGTCGACCGGAACCTTGTACGGGGACAACACCTCCGCACAAGCCCGCAGCAAAGCACCACCATCAGCGGACCCGACGACGAACGCCACCGGCACCTCGCCCAGCACCGCATCCGGCCGCGCCACCACAGCCGCGTCCCGCACACCGGGCAATCCCAGCAAGACGGACTCGACCTCGACGGGGTCGACGTTCTGCCCGCCGCGGATGATCAGATCCCCGACGCGCCCGGTCACGTGCAGCACGCCGTCCGGGGAGAACCGCCCGAGATCACCGGTGAGGTACCAGCCGTCCCGCAACACCCGCGCGGTCTCGTCAGGACGCCCGAAGTAGCCGGAGAACAGGCCGGGCGAACGGACCTGGATCTCCCCGTCCACGATCCGCACGGACACCCCGGCGGCCGGCGCCCCGATGCTGATCGCACCGCACGTCTCGGTAGCGCCGTAGAGGTCGAGCAGGGGAGCCCCGAGCGCCGCACCGACGTCCGCCAGCAGCCCAGGATCAGATGGCGCCCCGGCGGTGAGGCAGAAGCGCAACGACGGCACAGGCTCCGGCGACGACTCCAGCAGCAGTCGGTACGTCGTCGGAACACCGGTCAGCACGGTCGGCGCGTACGACCGGAGCAGGCTCTTCAGCTCGGCAGGCGAGACCCGCCCGCACACCCGAGCCTCGGCGCCCAGCGTCAGCACCGCGAGCAGGCACATCGTGTGCGCCCAGCTGTGCGCCATCGGCAACGGCCAGAGCAACCGGTCCGAAGAGGACATCCCGAGCACCGGCCCGTAGCAGGTCGACGGCGACCACAACCCGGCCCGCTGCGTCGACACCGCACCCTTGGGCGCACCCGTCGTGCCCGAGGTGTAGAGCATCCACGCGGGTTCGTCCAGCCCGAGATCGTCCCGAGGCACCCCGGAACCACCCGCCGCCAACGCCTCGACATCGGTCAGCACCCGCACCCCTGCGGGCAGCGAGCGCGCCAGCCGCGGCGAGCAGATCACCAGCGACGGCGTGCAGTCCGCCAGCAACGTCCGCAGCTCGGCCTCTGTCGCGTGTGGACTGAGCAGCACGCACACGGCGGCCGCCCGCGCCACCGCGAACACGGCTTCGACCAGGTCCACGCCGTCGTCGAGCAGCACCGCCACGCGCGCCCCGCGCGGGACGTCGAGTCCCGCCGCGAGGCGCCCGGTGCGGTCGGCCAGCGCGGACCACGTGACGGTCCGCCGGTCATCGCTGTAGGCGTCCCTGGAACCGAACTCGCGGGCGTTGTCCACGAGCAACTCGGAGATCGTCTTCACCGCTACCTCCCCAGATTTCGAAGGTAGCGAAATGATCGTGTTGAGACGCCAGACCTGTCAGCTCTACAGCTTCAGTGCAGACTAAGAAGAAACCTTCGCCGGGGTGCGGACGTCCGCGGCAGCCTCCAGGTGGTCAGGCAAGGACGCCCGGTAGATGGGCATCGCGGCCGCGGTGGTGACGATCGCGACGGCGACGAGGATCGCGAACATCTCGGGCGTCACGAGTTCGTAGGCGAGGCCGATGTTGATGAAGATGAGGATCATCAGGCCGCGGGCGTTCATCAGGCCGCCCACCGCGGACGCGTACCGCCACGAGTAGCCCTGGGCGCGCACCACCAGTCCGCAGCCGAGGTACTTGCCGGCGAACGCGGCCAGCATGATCACCGCGAGCGGGAACCACAGCGCACCACCGGAACCGAAGCCGGAGATCTGGGTGTTGAGGCCGCTGAACGCGAAGAACACCGGCAGCAGCAGGATGGAGTTGAGGTCGGTGAGCTTGGTTTCGAGTTCGTGCCGGACCACGGCGGACTTCGGCATCGCGAGTCCGGTGATGAAGCCGCCGAACACCGAGAAGACGCCGATCCAGTCGGTGAACCAGCCCGCGACGAGCACGATCAGCAGGATGATCGCCATCATGTCGCGGCTGAGCTTGCCGTCGCGTTCGGCGCGTTCGCCGAGCTTCGCGAGCCACTTGCGGCCGAGGGTGAGCATGAGCACCGCGAAGATCGCCGCGCCGATGATGGTGCGCAGGGCTCCGGTGGCGCTGCCGGAGGCGCCGACGGCGATGATCAGGGCGAGGAACGCCCACGCCACGGCGTCGTCGATGGCGGCGGCGACGAGGGTGAGGCCGCCGATCGGGGTGTTGGCGATGCCGCGTTCCTGCAGGATCCGGGCGAGCATGGGGAACGCGGTGATCGACAGTGCGCCGCCGACGAACAGCATGAACACCCAGAGGCTCGATCCCTCGGGGCTCAGCGTGTCGAAGAACAGCACGGCGGCGCCCGCGCCGAGCAGGAACGTCGGGACGATGCCGGAGACGGCGAGCACGCCTGCCTTGCGGGCGTTGGATCCGGTGGTGAGGCCGTGGTCCAAAGAGGACCCGACGAGGAACATGTAGAAGGTGAGGCCGATGGTGCTGAGCACGTAGAGGGTGCTCTTGACGTCGGCGGGGAAGAGTTGTGCCTGCACGCCGGGGGCGATGGCGCCGAGCAGGGCGGGGCCGAGCAGGACGCCGGCGATCATCTCGCCGACGACTCTGGGTTGCTTGATCAGCATGGCGAGGCGTCCGCACACCGTGGTGGCCACGAGCACGACGGCCAGTGCGGCGAAGACCTGCAACGCGAAGTGGATCTGGTTCACCGGGAACTCCTGGGATCAGTGCCGGACCGGGCAGCCCTGTGTGTCGTGCGTGTCGAAGTAGCGGCCCGCGGGCCGCAGGTGGTGGGCGTGCAGCACCATCGCGGTGCCGAGGACGAGCTGGACGACGCTGCGCCAGAGGTCTTCCCAGCGGTCGCGGACGCGCAGGTAGCGCAGCAGCCGACGTGGTGCGGCGCCGTCGCGGACGAGCAGGCACGGGCCGCGGCTGGGCAACGAGCGGGTGTGCGTGACGGTGGAGTGCAGGGTGACGCGGCGCAGGACTTCGCGGGCGGAGGCGCGCATGACGATGGGGGACAGGCGCCAGGCGGGGCAGGGGCGGTTGGCGGCGACGCCGAACGGGATGTGGTGAACGTTTCGGGCGGCGGTGTTCTCCCAGCGGCTCGGGTCGAACGTGTCGGGGTCGCGGTAGCCGGTGGCGTGGTAGGCGGGGTAGCTGAAGCAGAGCACCGATCCGGCGGGGAACGAGGTGTGCTCGTCGAGCACGATGTCGTCGGTGGTGATGCGGTGGGCGATGCCGAAGAGGGGGTAGAGCCGGAAGGTCTCGTCGAGGACGTGGGCGAAGTAGCGGTCTTCGCCGATCCGTTGCGCGGCTTCGGGGTGCTGGGCGAGGGCGAGCAGGAGGTGGGCCATCGCCTCGGCCATCTGCACGACGGCGGTGTTGAAGTAGGTGCCTTGCAGGTAGTGCACCTGCTCGTCTTCGGTGAGTGTCGCGGGCAGCGGATGGCGGACGTCCTTGAGGCGAACCTTCAGGTAGCGGGTGAGGCGGGCGCGGCGGGCGGGGTGCCTGAGTCCCGTGCACTTCAGCGAGGTGACGACGTCGGTGGCGTGGGCGACGATCAGGTCGCGGGCGTGGCGGGGGCAGGGTTCGCCGAACACGAGTTCGTAGAAGTACTCGGCCCACACGGGCATCATCAGTTCGCGCAGCCGGACGTGCGTGACGCGGCCGCGCAGCACTTCGTCGAGGACCTTCGCGGTGCACCGGGTCGCGGCGGCGGCGAGGTCGTCACTGGGTCCGGCGAGGAACGTGCGGGTCGCGCGGGCGACGTCGTCGTAGCGCGGTCCGGCTTCGAGGTGTTCCTGGTGGACCTCGGGGCCGGGGGAGAGCCAGTACCAGAAGAGGTCGGACAGTCCGGCGCCCTTGCTGCGGCCGTTGGCGGCGGGGTGGCTGTAGAGCTCCTGGAAGCGGTCGGGGCCGACCTGGGAGTTGGGGAACGTGATGGCGTTGTCGCCGTTGACCTTCTCGAACACCTTGGCGCGCAACGCGACCACCCGTGCGGGCAACCAGTTCAGCACCTCGTCACCACCATGTCGGGGGTGAGTTCGCCGCCGCACAGCGTGAGGACGTGCTGGTACTCGTCGCGCAGCACGTCGAGGACTCGCCGCACACCTTGTTCGCCGTCGGCCGCGAGCCCCCACAGCACCGGTCGGCCGATGCCCACGCCGCACGCTCCGAGCGCGAGTGCCAGCGCGATGTCGCCTCCGCTTCGGACGCCGCCGTCGAGCACGATCGGCACCCGTCCGGCGACGGCGGAGACGATGGCGGGCAGCGCGTCGAGCGCGGCCGGGACGAGGTCGAGCTGACGTCCGCCGTGGTTGGACACGACGATCCCCGCCACGCCGTGCCCCACCGCGATCACGGCGTCCTGCGGGTGCAGGACGCCCTTGACCCACAACGGAAGCGCGGTCATCTCGCGGAGGCGGTCGACGTGGTCCCACGAGAGCGCCGGGGACATCTCGATGTTTCGCAACGGCACCCCGGCGAGGTCGCGCATGTTCTCCGCGGCCAGTCCGGCGGGCAGGTCGTGGAACCCGTGTGCGAGGTCGCGCCGGTGGCGGCCGAAGACGGGGGAGTCGGCCGTGATCACCAACGCCTCGCAGCCCGCCCGTTCGGCGCGCCGCACCAGGAGTTCCGTGATCTCCATGTCCGGCTGGACGTAGAGCTGGAACCACACGGGTCCGGTCGCGGCGGCCACGACGTCGGCGATCGGCACGGTCGAGGCCATGCTCGACACCAGCACCGTGCCGTCCAACGCCCGCGCGGTCGCGAGTTCGCCGTCGGGGTGGGCGAGCTTGTGGAACGCGGTGGGGGAGATCAGTACCGGGAAGTCCGGTGTGATCTCCTTGCCGCGCAACACTCTCGGCAGCAGGGCGAGGCGGCGGAAGGCCGCCTCGTTGTCCGCGAGCACGGCCTCGTTCCCGACCCCGCCCGCGAAGAAGTCGTAGTGGACGGGGTCGAGCACCGCGCGTGCCTTGTCGTGCAGTTCCGCGAGCACTGGGTTCACCGGAGGTACTCCCGCAGCGGTGCCTTGTGGACCTTCTCGCTGTCCCATTCGTTCTCGAGGTTCTCGGTGACGTGGTGCTCGTCGACGAGGTCACCGGCGCGGAACCTGCGGACGACCGGGTGCAGGTAGCGGCCGTCGAGTCCGCTGGTGTCCTCCTGGGAGGTGCGTCCGGCGGTGATGTCGAAGGGGTTGACCTTGTCGTGGTCGGCGCCGTATTCGAGGGTGACGGTCAGGTACGACTCGACGTCGCCGAACTCGCCGCGTGCCACGGCCTCGTGCAGGTGTGCGAGTGGCACCTCCTCGACGTACCGCACGGTGCCGTCCTTCGACGTCAGCACGGCGTCGGCGAGGAACGCGAACAGCTGCCACAGCGCGGAAGTGCGGTTGACGCGCTCGATGATCGCCTCGGTGACGGCGTCGGGGGTGGGCTCGACGGTGCGGCTGGGCCAGTCGACGCCGTGGTAGCGCTGTTCGCCGATGCGGTGCAGTGCGCGCACTCCGTAGCGGAAGCCGTGGATGAACCCGCTGGTCGACTTCTTGAAGTCGCGCATCTGCGTGATCGTGCCCGCGAAGAACATGTCGGGGACGTTCACCGACTCCCAGGCCGCCGTCTGGTCGGGGAAGCGGTCCTTGATGGTGAGCTGGGGCCTGCACTCGGGTGCGAAGATCGAGGCGTCGAACCGGAAGCCGGTCGCGAGGATCACCCGGTCGTACCGGATCTCCTTGACGATCTCGTCGACCCGCTGGAAGGCGACCTTGACGTAGAAGTCGTCGCCGTCGCGGCGGATGCCCTTGATGTGTCCGTCCAGCAACGCGTTCTGCGACTTGAGCTGGTAGGTGTCGAGGAAGTTGTTGTTCACCGCGCGCAGGTGCCCGACGAAGTGCGTCTGCCAGGCGAGTTTCAACGAGCCGGGTCCGGCGAGGTGGATGACGGAGGTGGTCTCCATCAACGCGTCGGCGGTCTCGAACGCCGAGTTGCCGCGCCCGATGATCAGCACCTTCTTGTTGACGAAGTCCTGCGGGTCGACGGAGACGTCGTAGTAGTGCTCGGCGTGTTCGACGCCCTCGATGTCGGGCACGTACTGCCGGGAGACACCGGTCGCGACGATGATCCGCTTCGCCCGGTAGGTGCCGCCGTGCTGGTCGCGCACCACGAAGTCGTCCGGCCGGGTCACCTCGGCGACCCTGGTGTCGTACCGGATCGGCAGGTCGTTCTTGACGGCGAAGTCGCCGAGGTAGCGGACCATGTCGTCGGCGTGCGGGAAGTAGCGCGGGGTGTAGCCGGTGAACAGCAGCGCGGGATCGTCGACCAGCAACGAGTTCCAGTCGACGCGCAGGTTGAGCTCGGGGTCGTCCCAGCCGGTGTAGATCTTGTTGATGGAGATCAGCTGGCGGTGCCGGGGGAAGCGGGTGAAGAACGTTCCCGCGGCCGCGCCGGACTCCAGCACCAGGTGCTCGCGTCCTGCCTGTTTGAGCAGGTAGGACGCTTGCAGTCCCGCCGGGCCCGCGCCGATCACGAGAGTTTCGGTCGTTACCTCGCTGGACAAGACCTTCTCCTTAGCTCGCGCTTGTCGGGTTTGCCGCTGGGGGCGACGGGAACCTCGGTGATCGCGGTGACGTGGGTGGGGGCGCTGGCCGCGCCCAGGCGTTCGGTGACGAGCTCGCGGAGCTCGTGCAGTTCGGGCACGCGGTCTTTCGGGACCACGTAGGCGTGGGGTGTCTCGCCGGTGTCGTCGTCGGGTACCGCGACGACGTAGGCCTCCGCGACGTCCGGGTGCTCGGCGATCACCTGCTCGATGGGCCCGATGTAGTGCAGGTTGGCGTTGACGATGACGACGTCGCGGGCGCGGCCGGTGAGCCGCAGGTATCCGAACGCGTCGAACCGGCCGAGGTCGCGGGTGCGGACCCAGCCGTCTTGGAAGACCTCGGCGGACTCCTCGGGATCGCCCCAGTAGCCGCAGCCCTGGCCGGGGGTGCGGACGTGCAGCTCGCCGTCGCGCAGTTCGACGTCGACGGGTGGTTTTCCCACCGTGCCAGGGGGATCGTCCGGGGTGGCCATGGAGATCATGCCGGTCTCGGTCTGGCCGTAGCCGTGGAACAGCACGGGCCCCAGGGTGTCCAGGGCCTCGCGGTGGCGGTCGGGGGTGAGGGGAGAGCCGGAGACCAGCAGGGCTTTGAGCGACGACAGGTCCGCCGGTTCTCGTTGCTGGGCGGCGACGAGCTTGGCCAGGCCCGGGACGGTGATCACGCGGGCGGTGGCCCTGAGGTCGGTGATCGCGGTCGCGGGGGTGTCGGCGACGACGATCGTGCCGCCGGCGGTGAGGGTGAGGACGGCGTACTCGAACATGACCTGGCTGGAGAGCGAACCGAACACCAGGTAGCGGTCGAGCCGGGTGGCCAGGTCCCGGATCGCGGGCGGCCAGGCCTCGGGGTGTGCGGTCCAGGCGTTGGTCATGGAGGCGTAGGTCTGGGCGCACGCCTTGGGGGCGCCGGTGCTGCCGCTGGTGTGGATGAGGCGGGCGACGTCTTGTGGACGGCCGTCGCAGGAGAGTTCGCCGGCGGGTGCCTTGACGAGGTCGTCGGTGTCTCTGACGGCGAGCTTGATGTCGAGGCTCAGCAGGTGTTCGACCTGGGCGTCGGTCAGGCCCGGTCGCACTCCCACCACCCGCGCGCCGACCACGTGCCCGGCGAGGATCGCGGCGAACGCCTCGACGTGCACGCCGAGCAGCAACGCGAGTCCGTCGCCCGGCCCGATCCCCTTGGCGCGCAACCCGTTCGCGATCCGCGCCACCAGGTCGAGGAGTTCGGCGGCGGTCACCACGCGGGTGCCGTGCTCGAACACCGGCCGGTCCCCGGCGGCGCGGAGCACGTCGAGCACCGCGCCGGGGAACGGGTCACGCGCCGGCAAGGCATTCCTTCACGAACACCCCGAGCGGCTGCTGGTGCACCTCCGGCAGGTCCCAGTGGTTCTCGAGGTTCTCGGCGAGGTGGTGGGTCGCGGCGAGCACGCCGTGCCGGTAGTAGCGGACCACCGGGTGCAGGTAGCTCGCGTCGGCGGCGTTGACCGCGTCGTTCTCGGCGACGCGCGGGATGGTGATGTCGAACGGGTCGATCGTGTCGTGGTCCGGCCCGTACTCCAGCGTCGCGACGAACCGGTGTTCGGCCGGGCCGAGACCGCCGTCCGCGACGAACGCGACCGGCACCTCCTCGGAGTAGCGGGCCTGGGTGCCGTTGACGCTCACGACGTCGCCCATGACCGCGAACTGCTGCCACAGCGCGGAAGACGTGTTGACGCGGGCGATCACGGCGTCGCTGATGGTCTCGGGGGAGAGGTCGAGATCGGCGCCCTTCCAGTCGACGCCGTGGTTGCGAGCGCTCAGGACGCGGTGCAACGCGCGGGCGCCGTAGCGGAAGCCGTGGATGAAGCCGCTGGTGGACTTCTTGAAGTCGCGCGACTGCGTGATCGTGCCCGCGAAGTACAGGCCCGGGATGCTGGTGGACTCGAACGCCGAGGTCTGCTGCGGGAAGCGGTCCTTGATGATCAGTGCCGGGCGGCAGTCGTCGGCGAAGATCGAGGCGTCGAACCGGAACCCCGTGCACGCGATGATGCGGTCGTACTCCAGTTCGCGGACCTTCTCGACCGTGCGCGCGTACCGGAACTGGATGCGGAACCCGCCTTCGGGCCGCGGTTCGATGCGTTCGATCGCGCCGTCGATGACCGCGTTCTCGCTCTTGAGCTGGTAGGTGTCGAGGAAGTTGTTGTTCACCGCCCGCAGATGTCCGACGTAGTGGGTCTGCCAGGCGAGCTTCACCGAGTGCGGTCCGGCGACGTGGATGACGGCCGCGTGCTCGACCAGCGCGTCGGCGGTCTCGAAGCCCGAGTTGCCCTTGCCGATCACGAGCACCCGCTGGTCGGTGAACGACTCGGGGTTCGTGTCGAAGGTGTCGTAGCGCTCGGCGTGTTCGATGCCGGGGATCTCCGGCACGTAGAGCTGCGAGACACCGGTGGCCATGACGAGGTTCTTCGCGTGCCAGGTCCGGTCGCCGGCTTCGACGACGAACCCGTTGTCGTCGCGGGAGATCCGGGTGACGTCGACGTCGTAGGTGACGTTCAGCCCGGCGGCGCAGTCCTGGAAGTAGCGGACGATGTCGTCGGCGTCGGGGAAGTACTTGGGCGTGTAGCGGGTGAACAGCAGGTCGGGGTCGTCGAGCAGCAGCGAGTTCCAGTCCATCCGCATGCGCTGCTCCGGGTCGCTGAACCCGGTGTGGACCTTGTTGATGGAGATGAGCTTGCGGTGCCGCGGGTAGCGGGTGAAGAACGTGCCTGCCCCGCTGCCCCGTTCGAGGACCGCGTAGTCGCGACCGTCCCGGTCGAGCAGTGCGGCGAGCTGCACACCGGCCGGTCCCGCGCCGATGATCAGGTAGTCGTGAGCCATGACCGGGGAAGCTACCCACGCGATCTCAGAACTTTCTGAGATCGGCTGCCTACCGTCCGTGCCGTGACCACGACCGCTTCTGACACGTCCGTGGACCTGGGTTCGCCCCTGACTCCCGAGCACCTCGCACGCGCTTCGGCGCCGTTGCCCGTGGTGGCCGGCGATGCCGTCTTGGACCGCGTCCAACGCGGCCGCGCCTACCTGCGCACGGTGCTCGCCGACGACGAACGCCCCGTGTACGGCGCCAAGACCGGATTCGGTGCCCTGGTGGGGTTTGCCGGCCGTGCGACCGAAGCCGACCAGTGCGACAACACCCTCGCACACCTCGGCGCGGGCCAAGGACCCGACCTGCCCCTCGACATCACCCGCGCCGCCCTGCTCGTGCGCACCTGGTCGCTCGCCCAGGGCCTGTCCGGCGTCTCCGCGCACGTCGTCTCGGGCCTGTCGGCGATGTTCGCGACGTCGTTCGTCCCCGCCGTGCCGCGCTACGGATCAGTCGGCGCGAGCGGGGACCTCATCCCACTCGCGTACGCCGCCCAGGCGTTGCGCGGCCGGGGCCACGCCTACCTCGACGGCGTCCGGCTGCCCGCGGCCGAGGCGTTGACCTCCGCCGGGTTGTCGCCGTTGGAACTGGACGGCCGCGACGCCCTGGCGCTGGTGAACGGCACCTCGCTGACGACGGCGGCGCTGGCGCTGGCGTTGACGTCGGTGCGGGCCTCACACCGCGCGCTGGCTTCGTTGACCTGCCTGCTGGTCGACGTCGTGGGCGCCGATCCCGGGTTCGCCGACGCCCGGCTGATCTCGGCGTTCGGCCACTCCGGCGCGACGACCGTGGCGTCGTGGATGCGCTCCATGCTGGAAGGGACCTCGCCGAGCGGCCTGCGCGCGTTGCAGGAGCCCTACAGCATCCGCTGCTCACCCCAACTCCTCGGCGCCGCCGAGGACGCCCTGCGCTACGTCGACGGTGTCGTCACCGCAGACCTGGGCGGCGTCAGCGACAACCCGCTGTTCTTCCCGACCGACGACCTCGTGGCCCACGGCGGCAACTTCTTCGGCCAGCCCGCCGCCTTCGCCGCCGACGTCCTGGCCATGGTCACCGCGTCCCTCGGCAACCTCGCCGAACGCCAACTCGACCTCCTCGTCGACCCCGCCCGCAACACCGGCCTGCCCCCGATGCTCGCCGCCGGACCCGGCCGGCAGCACGGCTTGCAGGGCGTCCAACTCGCCACGACGGCGTTCGTGGCGGAGATCCGGCGCGGCGTCCTGCCCGCCAGCACCCAGAGCCTGCCGACCAACCTGCACAACCAGGACGTGGTGCCGTTCGGCACCCAGGCCGCCCTGCGCGCCTACGACCTGGCGGAGTTGTTGCGGCTGCTGTGCGGCTCGCTCGCGCTGGGACTGCGGCAGGCGGTGCACGTCGGGGGTCGTCGTCCGACCGCGCCTCGGTGCGCTGCGCTGCTGGACGCGCTGGCGGCGGCGATCGAGCCGGTGGATCCGGACCGGCCGCTGGACGAGGACGTCCGGGTGGCGGCCGAGGTGGTGGTCGCCGGCGAGTGGTGGTGATAGCGCCAGGTGCGGCGCGGGGCGAGGGCGGTGGTGGCTGGGCGTCGTGGTGCTCAGGCGCAGCCGAGGCCTGCCCGTGCTCGCGCTCTCACGGGCAGGCGCTGGTGATCCGTTCCGCCGCCACCGCCCGCTCGCTCGTCATCGGGATCCGCAGCGTGAACCGCGCACCCACCCCCGGCCGTCCCTCCGCCTCCACCGTCCCGCCGTGCCCGGTCACGATCTCCCGCACCAGCGCGAGCCCCAACCCGAACCGCCCCTCCCCGCCACCGTGCTGGAACCTCTCGAACAACCGCGCCCCATCGCCCGCCGCGAAGCCCTCGCCGTTGTCCGCGACCACCAGTTCCACCTGCCCGCCCACCTCCCGCACCGCCACCGCGATCCGCCCGCCCTCCGGCGTGTGGCGCACGGCGTTGGCCAGCAGTTCGTCGACCGCGCGCCGCAGCCCGGTCTCGATGCCGCACACCACCAGCGGACGGCCGGGATGGTCGAGGGTCAGGGTGATGTGGCGTTCGGCGGCCCGTTCGGTCTCGCCGACCACGGCGGCCTCCGCCACGTCGGCGAGGTCGACGGGGGTGCCCGCGCGGTGGTCGAGTTGGGCGGACTGCAACAAGTCGTCGACCACGTCGGCGAGGCCGCGGATCGACTTGGCCAGTGCGTCGAGGCCGGAGCGTTGGGAGTCCGGGAGGTCCGCCGCGGCGGCGAGGAGTTGGGCGCGCAGGTAGGCACGGGCGATCGGGGTGCGCAGTTCGTGCGAGGCGTCGGCGACGAAACGGCGTTGGCGGGCCAGGGCTTCCGCCCACGGCGCCACGGTGCGGCGGCCCACGCCGAAGCCGATCAAGGCGGCCACGAGCAGGCCCGCGACCAGCGCGATGACCAGTGCGAGCAGCAGGTGTGCGCGGTCGGCCAGTTGGTAGCGCAGGTCGAAGACGGCTTGGACGGTCGTGCCGGCGGCGCCCGGTGCGGTGAGGACCATGTACTCGGTGCCGTTCGCGGCGACGTCCCGCGACACCGGCGTACCCGAGGTGTGCACGGTGTCGAGGTCGGTGCGCAGCGGGAACCCGGCGGGCACGTCGAACGGGCCCTCGTTCAGCACGCCGTTCTCCAGCACGAACACCCACGCGCACTTCGGTGCGACGCCCGGTACGCCGTAGGTGATGTTGTAGCGGAGTTCGCGCGACACCTCGGTTTCCTGGGCGTGCGCCATGACCGCGTACGCGATGGCGCCCACGAACGCGATCATCACGGTGATCGCCAGGCCCACAGCCAGGCTGACCCGCAGCCTGGCTCGCCGGAACTGCGAGCGCTCCCACGCCGTCACAGCGCCCCCAACCGGTAGCCGATGCCTTGGACCGTCTGCACGACCGAGCGGCCCACCTTCGAGCGCAGGTAGTGCACGTAGGTGTCCACAATGGACTGCGAGGGGGCGTCGGAGAACACCGTGCGCCGCAGCGCCGCCCGCGTGTGCACGGTCTCCGGGTGCGTGGCGAGCACCCGCAGGAGTGCGAACTCCCGGGTGGTCAGCGGGACCTTCTCGCCGTCGGGCAGCACGACCTGGTGTTGTTCGAGCTCCAGGCTGGCGGCGCCGATGTGCAGCACGGCGGCCAGTTCGGCGGACCGCCGGCACAACGCCCGCAGCCGCGCCATCAGCTCGCGCAGGTCGAACGGCTTGGTCAGGTAGTCGTCGGCGCCGGCGTCGAGGCCGTCGATCCGGTCGTGCACCGACCCCATCGCGGTGAGCATCAGCGCCTGCGTCCGCACGGACCGGGAACGCAACCGGGACACCAGGTCCAGGCCGTCGAGCACCGGCAGCGCGCGGTCGATCACGACCACGTCGTAGGGGTGGGTGAGCGCGAGGTGCAGCCCGCGTTGCCCGTCGAACGCGACGTCGACGTCGTACCCCTCGCCGCGCAGCACCGCGGCGAGCAGTTCCACCAGCTCCCGGTCGTCGTCCACGAGCAGCAACCGGAAGCGCTGCACCGACCGGAACTTCGAAGAGGCCCGCACAATCATCACGATGGCACGCGGCCACTGCACCGAAACAGATCTTGGCGACCGGACAACAGGTAACCGACATGGTCGTCGACGGGACCGCGAGGCCAGGTGCAGCACACTTTCCCTCGTGGGACAGGGAACCCTGCCCCGACGCACCCACCTGTCAAACTTCCACATGTGAACGGCGGCCGTCGCGTGACCTGCGTTCACGGCAACGCTGTGAACGAGCTACCAGGCGGGCGCCACGGCCCTGGTCGTCTGCAGTTCGCCGACCCAGCCCGCCGTCGCGACCGCGCGCAGTCCGGCGTCGCCCTCGGCGAGTTTGCCGTGCGGGCCCAGCACGTCCGCGCCGCCCTCGTGCCAGCGCACCGGGAGTTTGCCGTGGCGTTCCAGCAAACCGGCGAACTTCGTGGTCAGCTTGGCCGTACCGATGTGCACCCAGCGGCTCGGGAACAGCTCCAGCAGTTCGATCGTCGCCGGGCTCAGTTCCGGCACGACCGTGATGCCGTGGTCGCGGCCGTACTCGACGAGCTCGCGGATCGCCTCCGGGTCGCCGTCGGGGAACACGTGCAGCACGTTGAGCTTGTAGGCGGCCATCCGGTCGATCGCCTGGCGCATCTCCGCGGGCGGCAGCAGCGCGCTCGACACACCGCGCCACGCGAACCTGGGGGAGTCGCGCACGTCGGCCGCGCGGACCGTCGCGTCCCGGGTCATCAGCTGCTTGAACGACTGCACGCCGTGCCGCAACCCCGCCTGCGTGCCCGCGCGCAGCATGATCGCGTCGTTGCTGACGAGCAGCGCGTAGCCCTCGGGACCCAGGCCGCGCATGGCCGGGTCGTGCGAGATCATCAGCATCCCGTCCGGCGACTCCGCCAGCAGGTAGCCGGTCTCCCGGAAGACGTGCTCGCGCAGCAACGCGGCCGCGGTGCGCGCCTGCCCGGTCACCCGGACGGTCACGTCTTCGGTCAGGACGAACGAGCCCGTGCGACGGGGCGCGCTCGCAGGCATGGGAACAATCACCGGTTTCCTCTCCAGCGAACTAACGCTGGGTGTATCAGGTGAGTTCCGGCAATCGGACGCGGAACGTGGTTCCGACGCCTGTTGTGCTGCTCACACCGACCGTGCCGCCGTGTGCCTCGACGAGCTTGCGGACGATCGCCAGACCCAGTCCGCTACCGCCGGTGCTGCGGCTTCGCGACTTGTCAGCCCGCCAGAACCGGTCGAAGACGTGCGGCAGATCGTCCGCCGCGATGCCGGGGCCGGTGTCGCTGACGGTGATCACGCAGTCGCCGTCCTCCGACGTGCCCTCGACGGCGACCGTCCCACCGGCTGGGACGTAGCGGACGGCGTTGGCGACGAGGTTGTCGAGGACCTGCCGCAACCGCAGCGCGTCGGCCCGCACGAACAACGCCGGGTCGGCCGTCACCGACAACGTGACACCGGCCTGCGTCGCACGAGCCTCATGGGCTGCTTGGACCTGCTCCAAGGTCGTCACGACGTTCACCCGTTCGAGCGTCAGGCGGAGTGAGCCCGCCTCGGCGACGGCGAGGTCTTGGAGGTCGTCCACGACGTGCTGGAGCACCAGCGCCTCCTTCAGCAGGAGGGTGATCAGCGCGGGATCGAGGTCGTGCACGCCGTCCTCGGCCGCCTCCAGCCAGCCCCGGATGTTGCTCAGCGGCGTGCGCAACTCGTGCGCGACGTCGCTGACCATCGCCTTGCGCGCCTGCTCCAGCTGCGCCCTGTTCGCCGCCATCGTGTTGAACGCCCTGGTCAGGCCCGCGATCTCGTCCTGGCCGCGCACCGGCACCGGCGGGATGTCCCCGCCGCCGGACATGTGCGTCGCCGCCGCCGTCAACGCCCGCAACGGCCGGGTGATCCGGGCGCCCGCGAACGCCGCCACCCCGACGGCCACCAGCAGCACCGCCGCCGCGGCCCCCACGACCCGCCAGCCGTTGCCCGACAACGAGATGGCGGCGGTCGGCGTGCCCGTGGGGTTCGTCAGGTAGAGCAGCACCGGTTGCGCCACGTACGGCGTGAGCTGCTCCTTGCGCGACGCGGCGACACAGGCGCCGACAGCGGGCTCGTCCGGCGGCTGCACGCCGGTGGACTGCTTCTGGGCGGGCGTGTAGTCGGGATCGAGATCGACCGGGGGCAGCTGCCGGCGCGCGAGGCACGCGTTCACCAGGTCCTCCAGTTCGAGCAGCGCGGTGAAGTCCGCCCTGGTGTCGAACGGCAGGTCGCGCTCGCGGCAGTCGAGCCCGGTCCGCTCCTTCTTGTTCAGCCGCAGGCAGTACAGCGCGCCGGTGGGGTCCTCGCGGTCGCGGAAGTCGATCGGCGTGCGGAACGGCCCGAGCACGCGCTTGTCGATCCGGTCGGCGGGCGCGCCCGGCACCAGCACCGGGTCGACCTCCAGCGGGTCCACCACGGCCGCGGCCTTCGCGGGCAGCTGGCCACCGTCCCCGCCCAGGTCGGCGACCGTGCGGCCGTCCTTGGTGACGAGCACGATCCGCCGTCCCGGGTGCTCGCGGATCAGCGAGTCGACGTAGCCGTCCACTTCGGACCAGTCGCGGTGGTCGGTGGAGTAGGTGAGCAGCGTGGCGTAGATCCTGTTGTCGGAGGCCAGTTCGCGGCCCTGCTCGCGGGCGATCGACGCCTGCGTCAGCTGGGTCGCGAGCCAGGCGGTCGCGGCGATCGAGCACACCGCGATCAGCACGACGACCACGAGCAGCCGGGTGAAGACGCTACGGCGCATCGCCGCGCCCGGCCGTGAGCTTGTAGCCGATCCCGTACACGGTCAGGAGGTGCCGCGGCGCGCGCGGGTCGGTCTCGATCTTGCGGCGCAGGTTCTTCACGTGCGTGTCGATCGTGCGCGCGGTGAAGAAGCTGTCGATGCCGTGCATGCGTTCCAACAGCTGCTCGCGGCTGAACACCCGGTCCACTTCGGACGCCAGCACCTCCAGCAACCCGAACTCGCCCGGCGTGCACTCGACGAGCTCGCCGCGCACCGTCACCTCGTGCCGCAGCTGGTCGACCACGATCGGCCCCACTCGCAACGCCGGTGCCGGTGTCCTGGCAGGGAGTCTGCGCAGCAACGTGCGCACCCGCGCCACCAGTTCGCGCGGGCTGAACGGCTTGGTCATGTAGTCGTCCGCGCCGATGCCCAGCCCGTGCAGCAGATCGTCCTCAGTGGACCGGGCCGTCAGCATCAGCACCAGGACGTCGGAATCCGCCCGCAGCGCCCGGCACACGTCCAGCCCGCCCAGGCCAGGCAGCATCAGGTCCAGCACGACGAGCGCGGGGTGGTGCGCGCGGGTGGCGTCGAGCGCGTCCCGTCCGTCGTGGACGACCAGCACCCGGTGGTGGTCCTGCTCCAGGTAGCGGCGCACCAGCTCGGCCTGGTTCTCGTCGTCCTCCGCGACCAGGATGAGAGCGCTCACCGGGCCGATCATAGGGACGCCCTCGCCGCTCTCACCGGTTCGACACAGGATCCTCACAAGTGCCTCCGAAGATCCACAGCATGCGCAGGACAATCGTCGCGATCACCGTCGTGGTCGTGGTCGTCATAGCCGTCGTGCTGGTGGTGCGAGGCAGGCCACCCGAGCCTTCCGCGCCCGCGTCGGTGGCGGTGCAGACCACGACCGTGCAGCTGGGCGACCTCACGAACACCCGCACGATGCAGGCCCAGCTGGGCTTCGGCGCGGCCCGCTCGCTCAAGGGCGCCGCCACGGGCACCGTCACCAAGCTGCCCGCCCCCGGTCAGGCCACCGAACTGGGCAAGGAGCTCTACCGCGTCGACGACCAGCCCGTGGTCGTGTTCTTCGGCGCGACGCCGCTGTTCCGCGCCCTCGACGCCCCCGGCCTGAAGGGCTCGGACGTGGCGGTGCTGATGGACAACCTCGCCGCCCTGGGCTACTCGGTCGGCACCCGCCCGAAGGACGCGACCAAGGCCGAGTTCACCCAGCGCGTCGTCGACGCCCTGAAGAAGTGGCAGAAGGCGCTGGGCGTCGAGCAGACCGGCACCCTCGCCCCCGGCCGCGTGCTCGTGCTGGACCGCCCGATGCGCGTGGGCGCGGTGAAGGCCCAGCTGGGCGCGCCGGCCGCGGAGGAGTTGTTCGAGCTCACCCCGACGACGCGGCTGGTGACGTTGCAGATCCCGGTGACCGAGGCGGGCGCGCTGAAGGCGGGCATGGCCGTGATGGTCGTGCGCCCCGACAACCGCGCCGTGCCCGCGAAGGTCACCTCGGTGACGCCGGTGGCGGCCCCACCCGAGAACGGCTCCGGCCCCAAGGCCGACATCGTCGTGACCCCGGACAACCCGGCCGACGTCGAGGACCTCGACACGGCCCCGGTGAGGGTGACGGTGGTGTCGGAGAGCCGCACCGGTGTGCTGGTCGTGCCGCTGGCCGCGCTGGTGGCGTTGAAGGAGGGCGGCTACGCGCTGCAGCTGCGATCCGGCGAGTTGAAGGCCGTCCAGACCGGGCTGTACTCGCAGGACAAGGTCGAGGTCTCCGGCGACGGCGTGGCCGCGGGCCTGGAAGTGGTGACGGCGTCGTGACCCCGGTGCTGGCGTTGCGTTCGGTCAGCAAGCACTATCCGGGCGGCGTGACGGCACTGGACGACGTGTCGTTGTCGGTGTCGTCCGGCGAGCTGCTGGCGATCGTCGGCCCGTCCGGTTCCGGCAAGTCGACGCTGTTGCACCTGGTGGGGACGTTGGACTTGCCGTCGTCCGGGGTGGTCGAGCTGGACGGGCAGGACGTGTCGAAGCTGCCGGACCGGCGGCTGTCGGCGTTGCGGGGGAGCAGGTTGGGTTTCGTGTTCCAGCAGTTCCACCTGTCCGACGGGCTGACCGCCGCCGAGAACGTGTCGACCGGCCTGCTGTACGCGGGGGTCCGGCGCAAGGACCGGCATCCGATGGCCGTGGAGGCGTTGCACCGGGTCGGGCTGGGGCATCGCGTCGGGCACCGGCCGCAGGAGTTGTCGGGCGGCGAACGGCAACGGGTCGCGATCGCGCGGGCCGTGGTGAACAACCCGGCGCTGGTGCTGGCCGACGAACCGACCGGGGCGCTCGACACGGCGAACGGGCAGGCGGTGCTGGAGCTGTTGCGGGAGCTGAACGAGCAGGGGACGACCATCGCGCTGATCACGCACGACCGGGACATCGCGGCGTCGTTGCCGCGCCGGGTGGAACTGAGGGACGGGCGGATCGTCGCCGACACAGGTGCCGACACGGCCGTGCTTCCGGTCGTCACCGCCGGAGGCGTGCGATGACCCGTCTCTCCCCGCGCGACCTGCTGTCCGTCGGCTCCCAGGGCATGCGCACCCGCCGCCTCCGCGCCGCCCTCTCCGCCCTCGGCATCGCTCTCGGCACGGCCACCGTCGTGGTCGTCACCGGCATCCCGGCCTCCAGCCAGCAGGCGCTGCTCGACGAACTCACGACCCTCGGCACCAACCTCCTGCGCGCCCAACCCGCCCCGCGCCAGGACGACCCGGTGAAACTGCCGCCGGAGTCCGTCGCGATGGTCGAGCGGATCGGGCCGGTGACCGGCGCCGCGGCCGTCGCGAACACGCACACCCGCGTGCGCCGCAACGACCTGCTCGACCCCGGCCACAGCTCCGACATCACCGTCCTGGCCGCCACCCCGGCGTTGCTCGACACCGTCAACGGGCACCTGCGCAGCGGCGAGTTCCTGCCCAAGCCGGACTTCCCCGGTGTCGTGCTCGGCAACGTCGCGGCCCAGCGGCTCGGCATCCCCGATGTCGGCGCGCGGCCCGCGATCTTCGTGGGGGAGCGGTGGTTCACCGTGACCGGGGTGCTGGGGCCGTTGCCGCTCGCGCCCGACCTCGAACGGTCCGTGCTCGTCGGCTGGGACGCCGCCCGCACGCAGCTGGGGTTCGACGGGCACCCGACTGTCGTGTACGTGAAGGCGCGGGAGGAGTCCATCGAGGACGTCCGCGCGGTGCTGCCCGCGACGTTGCACAGCGAGGTCCCCGGGCTGGTGCAGGTCAGCCGCCCGTCGGACGCCCTCGCGGCCAAGCGCGCCACGCAGAACTCCTACAGCGCCCTGTTCCTCGGGCTCGCCGGGGTGGCGTTGCTGGTGGGCGGCGTCGGCGTGGCCAACACGATGGTGATCTCCGTGCTGGAACGCCGCAGCGAGATCGGCCTGCGCCGGGCGCTGGGCGCGACCCGCGGGCACATCCGGTCGCAGTTCCTGACCGAGGCGGTGCTGCTGTCCGGTCTCGGCGGGCTGGCCGGCACGGCACTGGGCGCGCTGGGCGTCGCGGGGTACGCGACGCTGCACCGGTGGCCGCTCGTCATCCCGCTCGAAGTCCTCGCCCTGGGTGTGCTCGCCGCGTTCGTCGTGGGCGCCGCCGCCGGGCTCTACCCGTCCATCCGCGCCGCCCGGCTCACGCCGACGCAGGCGCTCGCCGCGTGAACGAGAGGAAACCGATGAAGAAGGCCACCCTGGTCGCGGTGCTGTTCCTGGCCGCCTGTTCGAAACCTGAGGCAGCCCCTCAGGTCGCGTCGATCTCGACGCCGCCGAGCAGTGCCGCCCAGACCTCGGCGCCGCAGGAGGAACGTCCGCGCGAGCGCCTCGACATGACGCCCGAGGACCTCGAGGCGCTCCAGGTGCCCTACGACCAGTGCATGGCGAAGCACGGCCTGGACCGCAAGGGCCGCGCCGCCGACCCCGGAACCCCGCAGCCGGTCAAGGAAGAGCTCGACAAGGCCGTGCAGGAGTGCGAGAAGAAGACGCCGCTGCCGCCGTGGGAGAAGGACGTCACGAACCCGGAGGCGCTCGACTTCGCCAACCGGGTCGTGCAGTGCCTGCGGGGCAAGGGGGTTCGTTACGTCGAGGTGCACAACGAACCCGGCTCGCCCGCCATCAGCTACGCGCTCGGCGGCCCGAACAACGACTCGGCGTCGATCTCGTTGGGTCTGGAGCACGCGAAGGAGTGCGAGATCGCTTCCTCCAAGAAGTGATCCCTTAGGCCAGCATGTCGCGCACCATGGGGACGACCTTCGTGCCGTACAGGTCGATCGTGCGCATCAGCGACTCGTGCGAGAGTCCGCCGATGCCGTACTTCAGATCGAACCGGCTGGCGTCGAGCTTCTTCATGGTGCGCGCCATCTTCTCGGCCACCGTGTCCGGCGACCCGACGAACAACGCGCCGTGCGGCCCCACCTCGTGCGCGTACGACTCGGGCGTCGGGGTGGAGAACCCGCGCGTCTTGCCGAGCCGGCCGATCACGTCCAGGTAGTGCGGCCAGAACTCCTCACGCGCCTGCTCGTCGGTCTCCGCCACGTGACCGGGGGAGTGGATCCCGATCGGCAACGGCTCCCGCCCGAACTTCTCCAGCGCGTGCTTGTACAGCTCGGAGAACGGCGCGAACCGGCCGGGATGTCCGCCGATGATCGCGAGCATCAGTGAGAACCCGTACGAGGCCGCCCGCACCACCGACTGCGGACTGCCGCCGACGCCGATCCACGTCGGGAACGGTGCCGTGTAAGGCACCACGTCCTGCTCATGCAGTGCCGGACGCGTCTTGCCCTCCCAGGTGATCTTGCCGCCCTTGAGCAGTTCCGCGAACAGGTGCGTCTTCTCCTCGAACAGGTCCTCGTAGTCGGCGAGGTCGTACCCGAACAACGGGAACGAGTCGATGCTCGACCCACGCCCCAGAATGATCTCCGCACGCCCGTCCGACACGGCGTTGAGCGTCGAGAACCGCTGGTACACCCGCACCGGGTCGTCCGAACTGAGCACCGTCACCGCCGACCCGAGGTGGATGTTCTCGGTGCGCGCCGCGATGGCGGACAGCACCACGTCGGCCGCCGACAACGGCATGTCCGGCGTGTGGTGCTCGCCGATGCCGAAGAAGTCGAGCCCGACCTGGTCGGCCAGCACGCCCTGCGCGACGACGTTGCGAATGGTCTGCCCGTGCGTGATCGGCGAGCCCGTGGCGTCGTGCGTGACGTCGCCGAACGTGTCGAGCCCGAACGTGGTGGTGCTCATGACTGCTCCTTCAGGAAAGTCTCGAATTCGTGCCTGTGCGCCGCGACCCCGAACAGCGGACTGCCGGGTTCGAGCAACCGCCCCGCCGTGAGCGCCCCCATCGGGACGGGGTCGAACCCGATGCGCTGCAGGAACTCCGCGACCGCGTCGAGCGCGTCCGGGTCGTTCCCGGCGAACCCGACCGCCCGGCCGTTCGCGGGCTCCATGTCCTGGTAGGCGACGTGGTTGAGGGACTTCACGACGCGCGCGCCGGCCAGCCGTTGCGCGACCTCCTCGCTGGTGCCCAGCGGGGCCGCGGCCGGTGGCCAGTGGTTCATCGAGTCGATGACGACCTTGCCGTCGAACGTCTTCGGCTCGAGCGAAGGGACCCGGTGCCACGGGATGGCCAGCACGACGAGGTCGGCGTCCGCGACGGCGTCGGCGGTGCGTTGCGCCTTCGCGCCGGGGGCGAGGAAGTCGACGATCATCTCGATCCGGGCGGGGTCGCCCGACCCCGCGATGCCTACCTCGTAGCCCGCGGCCAGGGCGAGGCGCGCGATGACGGGGCCGACGTGGCCTGCCCCCAGAACAGCGATCTTCACAGCACACCCGACCTGGCTAGTTGACGTGTCATCAAGCGTAACCGGACCAGCCCCCGGATAATTCCGCGGGGGTGTGCTGTGCGGTGTCGGGTGTCTGTTCCCGGCTGGTCAGAGGGTCTTGTCGAGGAACCGAGCCAGGTGCGGGTTCACCTCGGCGGCGTGCGTGAGGCTGAGGAAGTGCGCGCCCCCGTCCACCAGCACCAGTGGCTCGGCCTGGGGCAACGCCGCCACCAACGCCTCCGCCTTGGCCACCGGGTACGCCAGGTCGGCGGTCCCGTGCAGCACGAGCGCGGGCACCTCGATCTCGCCGACCCGGTCCAGCACGCCCTCCCGCGAGACCAGCGCGCTCATGATCAGGCGCAGCCGGTCGGGTTCGACGGCGCTCCACTTCGGCGTCCACTCCGACGGGTCGTAGTCACCCAGGCAGATCTTCGCCACCGCCTCGATCACGGTCTCCGGGCCCTGCGCGATCCACACCTCGGCGAGCTGGTCGTACGCGGCGGCCACCTGTTCGTCCTCGGGTTCGCCCGAGGTGCCCAGCAACGCCAGCGCCGTGATCCGCTCCGGCGCGAGCAACGCCATCCGCAGGGCCACGAACCCGCCCTGGCTGGTGCCGATCACGGCGGCGCGGGGGACCTCCAGTGCGTCCAGGACGGCGAGGGTGTCGCGGGCCACGTCCCAGTGGTCGAAGGGCGCCGTGACCGGGGTGTCGCCGTGGCCGCGCTCGTCGATCGCGATCAGGCGGTAGCGGTCACCGAAGGCCTCGACCTGCGGCGACCACATGGTCACGTCCATCAGGTAGCTGTGCAGCAGGACCACGGCCGGGCCGTCACCGCCATGGTCCACGTAGGACACCTGCTGACCGTTTGCCGTGGTCACCGTCGCCATGCCGCGCACCCCGTCCCGCATAGTGGATCTTCAGCGGCGCGCGCCCCGTTCGCTCTACCCTGCCCGGATGCGACAAGTGTTCAGGGGCGCGGTGCTGCTCCTGCTGCTGTTGATCGTCGTCCCCGCACCGGCGTACGCGCAACAAGAGCAACCACCGTTGGTCCGTGTCGGCACCGAGGGCACGTATCCGCCGTTCTCGTTCCACGATCCCGGTACGCAGGAGTTGACCGGGTACGACATCGAGGTCGTCAAGGCGATCGGGGCCAAGGCCGGGTGGCGGCTCGAGTTCGTCGAGACGCAGTGGGACGCGATCTTCCCGGCGCTCGACTCGTCACGGATCGACCTCATCGCCAACCAGGTGTCGCGCAATCCCGAGCGGGCGGCCAAGTACGGGCTGTCCAGCACCTACACGTATTCGCGTGGCGTGATCGTGCGGCGGGTCGGGGACGACCGGATCAAGTCGATCGCGGACCTCAGCGGCAAGACGACGGCGCAGTCCAGCACGAGCAACTGGGCCAAGGTCGCGCGGGACGCCGGTGCGAAGGTCGAGGCGGTCGAAGGGTTCGCGCAGGCCGCCGCGTTGTTGCAGCAGGGGCGGGTCGACGCGATCGTCAACGACAACATCGCCGTGCTGGACTACCTCGCGACCACCGGGTCGAAGGACGTGGAGATCGCGGGCGACGCCGGGCAGGCGGGCAGCGAGCAGGTGCTGGCGTTGCGGCAGGCCGACGGGGCGTTGCTGGCGCAGGCGAACACGGCGATCGACGCGCTGAAGGCCGACGGCACGTTGCGCGGCATCTCGCAGAAGTACTTCAAGGCCGACGTGTCCGTTGAGGACGGTGGCGCGGCGGACCTGTCGGAAGGCCGCGGTCCGCGCAGCACGTGGGACATCCTCGCCTCGACGGCGTGGCCCATGTTCGTGGGGCTCGTGAAGGTCACCATTCCGTTGACGGCGCTGTCGTTCGCCATCGGACTGGTGCTGGCGCTGCTGGTGGCGCTGGCGCGGATCTCGCCGTACCGGGTGCTGTCCGGGCTCGCGCGGGCGTTCATCTCGATCATCCGCGGCACACCGCTGCTGTTGCAGCTGTTCATCGTCTTCTACGGGCTGCCGCAGATCGGGTTGAAGTTCCCGCCGTTCACCGCCGCCGTGGTCGCGTTCTCGCTCAACGTCGCCGGCTACGCGGCCGAGGTGATCCGCTCGGCGATCCTGTCGGTGCCGAAGGGGCAGTTCGAGGCGGCCTCGACCATCGGCTTCGGGTACGCGCAGACGTTGCGGCGCATCGTGTTGCCCCAGGCCGCGCGCACCGCCGTGCCGCCGCTGTCGAACACGCTGCTGTCGTTGCTCAAGGACACCTCGCTCGGCTCGGTCGTGCTGCTGACCGAGCTGTTCCGCGAATCCCAGCTCGCCGCGGCCGAGAGCAACGAGTTCCTCGCCCTCTACGCCTTCGCGGGCCTCTACTACTGGGTGATCTGCGTGGCGCTGTCCGCCGGGCAGAAACGACTGGAGACCAGGCTGAACAGGTACGTGATCGCATGACCGACACCCGCATCGAGGTCACCGGCCTCCACAAGTCCTTCGGCTCGCTCGACGTCCTGCGCGGCATCGACTTCACCACCCCGCGCGGCACCTCGACCGTCCTGCTGGGACCGTCCGGCTCCGGCAAGACCACCCTGCTGCGCTCGCTCAACGTCCTCGACACCCCCGACGCCGGCGTGGTCCGGATCGACGACGTGTCGGTCGACTTCTCCGCGCTGCCCGCGGGCAAGGCGGGCCGGGCCGAGGGCGCGCGGCTGCGGGCGCAGAGCGGCATGGTGTTCCAGTCGCACAACCTCTTCCCGCACCGCACAGTCCTGCAGAACCTCACCGAAGGCCCGGTCGTCGCGCAGCAGCGGCCGCTGGAGGAGGTGATGGGGGAGGCGCGGGCGTTGCTCGATCAGGTGGGCCTCGCGGACAAAGCCGATTCGTACCCGTACCAGCTTTCCGGCGGTCAGCAACAACGTGTCGGGATTGCCCGTGCGCTGGCTTTGAAACCTCGTGTCGTGCTGTTCGACGAACCCACTTCCGCGCTTGATCCGGAACTGGTGGGGGAGGTGCTGGGCGTGATCAAAGATCTCGCCTCGCAGGGGTGGACCACGGTCATTGTCACGCACGAGATCCGGTTCGCCGAGAAGGTCGCCGACCAGGTGCTCTTCCTCGACGGTGGGGTGATCGTGGAACGCGGAACGCCTGGTCAGGTCATCGGTGATCCGCAGGAAGAACGCACCCGCAAGTTCCTGCGGCGCGTTCTCGACCACGGGTGAAATGATTCCTGAAGGATAGGCTCGCCTAATCCCTCTCGAATTGCGGGGCTCCTGCTGCGGTGGCATCGTCCGGAATACCCGAACCTTTCCCACCACGGCAGGAGCGGACATGACCACCCTCGAGAACCCGGCGATGCCCGCGGTCCACGATTGCACCGTGAGCGACTGCTCCTACAACCACGACGGCTGTCACGCGTTCGCGATCACCGTGCGCGGCGACAACGGAGCGGCCGACTGCGGCACGTTCATCCCGCTGGGCACGAAGGGCGGCCTGGACGAGGTCGTCGCGCAGGTCGGCGCCTGCTCCCGCACCGACTGCACGCACAACGCCTCGCTGGAGTGCACGGCGCAGAGCGTGCGGGTCGGGCAGGGCGAGGGCGGGCACCACGCGAACTGCCTGACGTACCAACCGCGTTAGACCTCTTCGTCAGACCTCTTCGTCCTCCTTCTCGTCGTCCTTGCGGTCGACGGCCCTGCCGAGTTCGCGCAGGCCCACGTTGACCGCGATGATCGCGACCGTGCCGGCCGCCGCGACGACGTGCAGGCCGGCGCCCGCCAGTGACCCCACCGCGGCCGCGCACCAGAGCGTGGCCGCGGTGTTCAGGCCGCGCACCGACAGGCCGTCGCGCAAGATCACGCCCGCGCCGAGAAAACCGATGCCGGAGACCACCTGCGCGGCCACGCGGGTGGGGTCGCCCTGGCCGTCGAAGCCCTGGGCGGACAGCAGGACGAACAACGCGGCGCCGACGGCCACCAGTGCGTTGGTGCGCAGGCCCGCCATGCGAGCGCGGTACTGGCGCTCGAAACCGATCAGCGCGCCGAGGCCCATGCTCTCGGCGATGCGCAAGGTCATGTCGAAGACGTGCATCGTGTGACTCCCCTTGTGTGCAGGGGGTGTGCGTCACACGCCAGAACTACGAGCGTGCCCCAGAGGGTTCAGCGAGGTGCGAGCACCCGCGCTGGCTACTGTCGCCTGGCATGTGTCGCTCACCTCGCTTCCTTGTGTCGTGGTCGGTGAAACCGAGCCGTCACGTTAGCGGTTCGGGTGTTTGCCCGTCGTGAGAGTGGGACGCGCGTCTCACTTCCACTCGAAGTAGTCGTCCTGCACCACGACGCGATGCTCCGTCTCGCCCCGCAACGCGCGGGCGGCGTGGTCGAGCATCGCGGTCACGTTGGGGTACAAGGGGTTCGTGTCGGCGCCTTCGACGTTGTCCCACGCCATGACGCAGCCGTGCAGCGGGCCGTCGCGCAGGTCCGCGAACAGGTGGCTGCCGCCGAGGTTGGTGGCGACCGGGATCCACGCGGGCAGCCACAGCTCGCCGTTGCGGGTGCCCGCCGGTGCGCGGGACGCCTCCTCGGGGGAGGAGTCGAAGAGGTCGTTGCGGACCTCCATGATCATGGCGCGGTCTTCGAGGGCGGTGGCGAGGCCCTGGGGCTGCCAGTAGCCCGGGATGAGGTCCCACAGCAGGGTTTTCTCGCCGATGCCGCCGAACTGCCGCCACCACGCGGCCAGGTCGGCGGGCAGTGCGCGGCCGAGCGTTCGTTCCGCTGCCTGGAGGTCCTCAGTGGACGACGGCGGGAGCAGGGTGGTGTGGAGGTTCGGGAGGGTCCCGGCGATCCAGCGCTCGATCTCGGTCCAGCTCATGGGGCGCGACTAAAGCATGGCGAGCGGGCTGGGGCCGGTCGGGGGAGGGAAGGCGTGGTCCAGGTCGGCCAGGTCTTCGGGGGAGAGGGTCAGGTCCCGGGCTCGGGCGTTCTCGCGGACGTGGTCGGGTGTGCCCGCCTTGGGGATCGCGGTGACGTGCGGGAGGCGCAGCACCCAGGCGAGGGCGATCTGGGCGGGCGTGGCGTCGTGCCGTGAGGCGACGGCCGCGAGGGCGGGGGAGTCGAGCAGGCGGCCCTGTTCGACGGGGGAGTAGGCCATGATCGGGATGCCCGCCGCCGCGTGCCACGGCAGGAGGTCGTGCTCCGGGCCGCGGCGGGTGAGGTTGTAGAGGATCTGGTTGGTCTGGCAGAAGCCCGGCAACGCCGTCAGCTCGCGCATGTCGTCCAGGTCGAGGTTGCTGACGCCCCAGTGGCGGATCTTGCCCGCGTCCACGAGTGCGGCGAAGCCGTCGAGGGTCCGGGCGAGCGGGACGGTGCCGCGCCAGTGCAGCAGGTAGAGGTCGAGGCGGTCGGTGCCCAGGCGGCGCAGGCTCGCTTCGCAGGCGCTGACAGTGCCGCGGGTGGAGGCGTTGGAGGGCAGCACCTTCGACACGAGGAACACCTCGTCGCGGCGGTTCCCGATCGCTTCCCCGACGAGGGTCTCGGACCTGCCGGAGCCGTACATCTCGGCCGTGTCGATCAGGGTCAGACCCAGGTCGAGGCCTGTGCGCAGGGCGTCGATCTCGTCGTCGCGCCCGGTCGGGTCGTCGGCCATCATCCAGGTGCCCATGCCGAGCACGGGGACGGTCTCGCCGGAGGGGAGCAGCACGGTCATGCGCTCCAGCCTGCCGGGTACGTTGGGATCATGCGACGTGCGGGGCTGATCGTGTTGGTGTTGCTGGTCGTCACCCTGGCGGTCGTGGCACAACTCGTTGATCTGCCCGACGGCACCGAGTTGCGTGCACTTGTGGACCGGGCGGGTGTCTGGGCGCCGGTCGTGTTCGTCGGGGTGTGCGCGGTCGGTGCGGCGAGTTTCATCCCGAAGCCCGTCCTCGCCATGGCGGCGGGGCTGCTGTTCGGCGTGGGGTGGGGGAGCGCGTTCTCGATCGCGGGGTTCACGGTGGGCGCGCTGATCGCGTTCTGGATCGCCCGCGGACTTGGCCGGGAGATGGTGAAGAAGTGGCTCGGTGAGCGGCTCGCGGTGCTCGAACGGCTCTTCGCGCGCCGGGGTCTCGAGGCGACGCTCGTGATCAGATTGTTGCCGATCCTGCCGTTCACGCTGGTGAACTACGGCGCAGGGGTGACGGCGGTGCGCGGCAGGGAGTTCGCACTGGGCACGGCGCTCGGGCTGATTCCCCCGACGGTCCTCGCGGCGGTGCTGGGCGACGCCCTGAGCGACTTCGGCTCACCGCGCTCGATCATCGTGATGGCGATCTGGACCGTTCTGACGCTCGTGACGGCGTGGTGGGGCCGGAACTTGATCACAGGGGCTCTGCGTGCGTCCTAGGGGCCTTTGCGGGGCACGCAAAAAGCCGCCCCGGCGGGAGACCGGGACGGCTTGAAGCGTCTGCGACCTGGCTGGCCTGGATCAGGCCGTGCGGGTGCGGCGTCCGCGCAGCTCTTCGAGTCGCTCGTCGAGCAACTCCTCGAGCTCGGGGATCGACCGGCGCTCCAGGAGCATGTCCCAGTGCGTGCGCGGCGGCTTGATCTTCTTCACCTCCGGCTCGACACCGTCGATGATCTTCGACTCGGTGCCGTGGAGACGGCATTCCCAGGTCGGCGGCAACTCGGCGTCGTCGGAGAACGGGACCTCGAAGTCGTGTCCCTTGGGGCAGGCGTACCGCGCTGCCCGGCGCGGAGCGAGATCGTGGTTTCGGTCGGTCTCGTAGCTGACTGCTCCGAGCCGGCTTCCACGCAAAACGCGGTCGGCCATGGCGGTGTCCTTTCGCTCGGCTCAGGGCCGGGGCCCAGGCTTCTTGCTCACCGTGTGCAACGCCCGGATTGCTCCGTTTGTTTCCGGTTCGCTCTCATGGTCGCCCACAGTGACGTCGTTCACTCGTCAACGAAGGCTTCCTACTAATGGATGCGATCGCCACAGGATCGTGACGCGTTATCAAGCTCCTGCGCTCATGCATCACTCTAATGGCCCAACCGGGCCTGTGGGTAGTCGCCTATGCCAACCGAAGCTGACCACTTTGTGCGACGTCAGGGCCTAGGTCGCCCAACCGAAAGTGACGCCGGCAGAGCACTTGATAACGGACAGTAGTTTCCGTGGTGTCCGTTACATTGTTGCTCTCTGTACCCGATCGGTGCTGTTCCGTGTCCGAAACCGTGTCGGCGACCAGAACCGTGTCCCCGGCGCGAATCACCCGTCCGGCCCGCACCCGTGCGTTGAACCTTCCGGGTACCCCGCACCAGCAGAGAACCTCGACCTGGATCGCCTTCAGTTCGTCGGCGAGTTCGAACAGCCGCCGCGACCCCGGGAACATCTCCCCGCGGAAGTCCGTGGCGAGCCCGAAGCAGTAGACGTCGACCTGGACGTCGTCCGCGAGCTCCGCCAGCTGCTCCACCTGTTCGCCGGTGAGGAACTGCGCCTCGTCCACGATCAGGTAGTCGACCCGCCGCCCCTCGGCCCACTCCGACCGCACGAGCATGCGCAGGTCGTCGTCGCGGATCTCCGCCGCCTCGCGGGTGATGCCGATGCGACTGGAGATCTGGGGCCGGCCGGACCGGTCGTGCCGCACCAGCAGCAGCCCGCGCCGACCCTGGCGCGAGTTGTTGTGGTCGATCTGCAGCGCCAGCGTCGACTTGCCGCAGTCCATCGGACCGAAGAAGAACTTGAGGTGCCCGACCACCGGCGTCGAGCGCCGGGAACCAGCGACAGGGACAGCGGAAAGGGCGTCTGTCGGATCGGGAAGGGCGTCCACGGCGGGTCACCCTAGTGCCTCGATCCCGATCATGAGGAATCCCCACGGTCTGTGCACCCCCTCATCCGGTCTCGTTCGGTGCGACCTGCCATTTCCGGTCGACATAGCCGCTGCGCCGGTACCTCAAACATCGTCTCGGCTCGGATCACTCGAAAGCTTCAGTGTTGACCGAAGTCCAAGCCTCCGCAGTTGTTCCGCTTCCCGATATAGCTCGCGCTGCGATATATTCCGAGACATGAGTGGTCGGGTCATGTCCGAGCAGACGTTCTTGGTGCTCACCGCGCTGGCGGAGGAGCCCTTGCACGGCTACGCCATCGTGCAGTCGGTGGAGCAGTTGTCGGAGGGGCGGATGGTGTTGCGGGTCGGCACGCTCTACGGGGTGCTGGACAGGCTGGTGGCGGACGGGTTCGCCGAACGCGACCGCGAGGAGGTGCACCAGGGGCGGCTGCGGCGCTACTACAAGCTCACCGACTCCGGTGTACGGGCGTTGCAGGCGGAGGTCGCGCGGCTCAGCGCCAACGTGCGGGCCGCGTCGGCCGTGTTGAAGACCCGAGGTGTCCAGGCGTGGGCGGGGCGGGCATGAGGAACCTGGAGCGGCGGTACCGGGCGCTGTTGAAGGTGTTGCCGGGGTGGTACCGGCAGGACCGCGAGGAGGAGATGGTCGGGATCTTCCTGGCCGAGCGGGACGACGACCTGGACCTGGAGCACAGCTGGCCGGGGTGGGGGGAGACCTGGGCGGTGCTGGGGCTGTCGGTCCGGACGCACCTCGCGGCCGGTGCGGGGATGAGCAGCGTGCCGGCGAAGGTCGTGTGGCGGGGCGAGGTGGTGCGGGCGCTGGGGATGCTCGGGCTGCTGCTGGGGCTCTTCTACGCGACGGCCGCGGTCGTGAGCGTGACGACGGTGGGGCTCGCGAACCCGAACCAGCCCGACCCGGGGTGGTGGCGGGTGCTGGAGCTGGGGCCGTTCCTGGCGTTCGGGGCGTTGCTGGCCGGGAAGCGGACGCTGGCGAAGGTCGCGGCAGCGGCTCCGGTGCTGCTGGCCGTGGGGTCGCTGGGGCAGCCGTCGTACGCGCTGGCGTGGGGGCTGTTCCAGTTGCCGTCGCTGGTGACGTTCGTGGCTCTGTGCCTGGGGTTCCACCGGGAGGCGCCGACGCCGCCCGCTCGCCGGTTGCTGTGGTGGGGCGGGGGAGCGGTGTTGCTGGGCGTGCTCGGCGGGGTGGCCACGGGGGTGGGGCTGATCGCGATCGGGCTGATCACGGCGGTGGTGCGGGTGGTGGCGTTCGTGCGCGGTGACGCGGTGTTCGGGCGGGCGTTGTCGTTGTTCGCCGCGCTGCAGCTGGTGCCGCTGGTGTTCCTGATCGTCGCGGAGACGGAGGTCATGACGCTGGCGATGGGGTTGGCGGCGTTGTTGTTGCTGGTGGCGGTGTTGCCGGTGCGGCGCCGCCCGGTGAAGGCGGCGCCGCAGGTGTGAGCGTCAGACGAGGGCGGGTTCTTCGTTGCCGACGGCCTTGATGGCGCGGCGGACCGGCACGAAGATCAGCAGGATGAAGCCCGCCACGAAGAAGATGATCAGGGCGAGGATGGCCGGGCGGAGGCTGCCGGTGGCCTGGCCGACGCCCGCGAACACCAGCGGGCCGAGCCAGCTGGTGGAGCGTTCGCCGACCTCGTAGAGCGAGAAGTACTGGGCTTCCCGGCCGGGCGGCACCATCTGGCTGAAGAGGCTGCGGGACAACGCGTTGGTGCCTCCGAGCACGATGCCGATGCCGGCGGCGACGAGGTAGAACGAGGTCTCGTCGCCCGCCTGCACGAAGAACGCCGCGGTGATCACGACGATCCAGACGACCAGGGAGCCGAGGATCGTCTTCTTGGCGCCGATGCGCTTGGCGACGAAGCCGTGCAGGACGCCGCCGACGAAGGCGACGAACTGGACGATGAGGATCACGGTGATCAGCGTCTGCTGTTCGAACTTGAGCTCGACGCTGCCGTACTGGGCGCTGACGTTGGCGACGGTCGCGATGCCGTCGGTGTAGATCAGGTAGGTGCCGAGGAACGCGAGGGTGAGCGGGAAGGCCTTGGCCTGCCGCAGGGTCGTGCCGAGTTCCTTGAAGCCCGCGGAGATCACCGACGCGCCGTGCTCGCCGCCGTGCGGTCGCTGGTGCTCGGTCAACGCGCGCAGCGGGATGATCGTGAAGGCCGCCCACCAGACGCCGGAGATGACGAACGCGATGCGCGCGGCGTCTCCTGAGGTGATGCCGAGGAAGTCGGCGCCGAGGGTGATGCCGAGCTGGATGGCGAGGGCGACGCCGCCGCCGAGGTAGCCGAAGGCCCAGCCGCGGCTGGAGACGGCGTCGCGTTCGTCGGGCAGGGCGATCTCGGGCAGGAAGGCGTAGTAGACGACGACGCTGGAGCCGTAGCAGATGTTGGCGATGATGAAGAGGACGATGCCGAGCTTCCAGTTGGTGCCTTCGACGGCGGCGAGCGCGACGGTGGCCGCGGAGCCGGTGAAGGCGAAGAAGCCGAGCATCTTCTTCTTGTTCTGGGTGCGGTCGGCGATGGCGCCCATGACGGGCAGCACGAGCACCTGGACCACGGTGGCGATGGAGAGCAGGTAGCCCCACAGCGAGCCGCTGGGGAACTGGAGTCCGAGGATCGTGACGTCGCAGTTGGCGAAGGCGTTGTCGTTCGCGCACGGGTTGGCCCCGTTGAGCGCGGTGTCGGCCTTGGCGGCGTTGGTCGCGATGCTCGTGAGGTAGAGCGAGAGGAAGACGGTGATCACCGAGGTGGGGAACACGGAGTTCGCCACGTCGTACCAGACCCAGCCGCGTTGTTCCCTCTTGCGGTTTCGTGCGTTGTTGGCGGCGGCGGTGTCGTCGCCCGTGCTCTTCATGTCGGCGGACTGTACTTGTCCGCCGACCGCGCTGATGATCTGTGTTCCAACCTGTTACCAGCTGTTGCGGGACTGGAGAACTTCGCGCAGAACTTCTGGCCTGTCCGTCACGAGTCCGTCGACGCCGAGGTCGAGCAGGGCGCGCATGTCGGCGGCGTCGTCGATGGTCCAGACGTGGACTTCGAGGCTGCGGCGGTGGGCTGCCTGGACGAAGCGGTGGTCGACGATGTGCAGGGCGCCGCGGCTGACGGGGACCTGGGCGACCTGGCCGCGGACCGCGGCTCCGGCGAGGGGAACGCGGCGGGCGGCCCAGAGGGCGGCGGCGGAGCGGGGGCCCATGGAGGTGAGCAGTGCGGGGCCGGCGATCTTGCGCAGGCGGGCGAGGCGGGCGTCGGAGAAGCTCGCGAGGCAGACGCGGTGCAGGGCGTTGGTCCTGCGGAGCAGGGTGATGATCGGGTCGACGGCCTGTTCGGACTTGACGTCGATGTTGAAGAACGTGCCGGGGAGTTCCTCGAGGACGTCGGCGAGGCGGGCGACGGGTTCGCGGCCGCCGACGCGGGCGCGGCTGACCTCGGTCCAGGGGAGGGCGGCGACGAGGCCCTGGGCGTCGGTGGTGCGGTCGAGGGTGTCGTCGTGGTGGACGACGACGTGCCCGTCGGCGGTGGCGTGGACGTCGGTCTCGATGTAGCGGTAGCCCTCCTGCACGGCCCTGCGGAACGAGCTGAGCGAGTTCTCCATGCCGGCGAGGTCTCCGACGTGCCAGCCGCGGTGGGCGAAGGCTCGGGGGCGTGGGCCTGCGAGGTAGGGATGTGTCACGGGTGGTGAGTCTGCCTTCCGGCGGTGGCTCCGGGGTGGACAGTGGGTGGCGACACACTTTCTGATTTATCTCTATAGCTTCAGTGTTGCCTGAAACCAGATTTCTCGGCCATCTGTCGCAGCGCATCCCTGATCCAAAGCCGCCAAGGGCCGAGGGAAACCAACGGAAGTTGATCAAACCGGACCCAAAAGCGACACGAACGGCCCTGCGGGTACTGTCCGGTTCCCTACGAAGGTCGGGCTTTCTGGCGCGTCGCTGGAGACCACCCACCGCCATTCGCTACCGTCGCGCGCCATGGAGCGCTCCATGGAGGCGGATGAGCCCAGGCACTGCGCGTGGTGCGGGAGGCGGTTGCCCGGGAGCGGGCGGATCGGCCGGCCGAGGCGGTACTGCGCGCAGCCGTGTCGTCAGCGCGCGTACGAGCGCAGGGCGGCGTTGCAGCGGGGTGGTCTGCCGGAGGACGCGGTGGTGCTGAGCACCGCGGAGCTGGCGGATCTGCAGGACAGGTTGTTCCAGCTGCGGTGCGCCGCGGAGGATGTGGTGACGGCGGCGCAGGACGGGGCGGAGAACGAGGAGCTGAGGAAGCTGGCGGCGGAGCTGGTGGAGTCGGCGAAGGGTTTGGAGCGGCTGCGATAGCCGTTCGCACAACAGCGAACTGACCGGCGTAGCGGGTTGCTTACGTCCGGTGATCGGACGATCATGACGCGCGTGACCTCCTACTGCCGCACGGTGCTGGACCGGGCGGGTGTCGGCTATGCCGTGACGGATTCGCGCGGCAACCTGTTGTGGTGCAACCGTGCGCTGGGTGTGGTGCTGGGGGTGCCGGTCGAGCAGGCGTACGGGCGGTCGTTGCCCGCGCTGCTGCCGGGTGTGCCCGAGGTGCCTGCTCCGGTGCGGGAAGTGCTGGTGCCGGGCCCGAAGTGGCTCGAGGTGCGGTGCTCGAAGCTGGGTGACGACCTGATGTACGAGGTCGTGGACGTGTCGGCGTGGCGTGATCGTGAGTTGACGGTGACGCAGGAGGCGGACGCGTTGCGGCGGGCTCAGGCGCTGGGCCGGATGGGGACGTGGGAGTGGTCGATCCGGGACGACCGGGTGACCTGGTCGGATTCGTTCCTGGAGATGTTCGGGTTCGCGCCGGGCACGGCGTTCGACTTCGGGTTGTACTCGCAGCTGGTGCATCCGGAAGACCTGCCGATGATCGAGGAGACCCTCGACAACGCGTTGAAGACCGGGTCGGTGTTCACGTACACGCATCGGATGTTGCGGCCGGACGGCAAGGAGCGGGTGTTCGAGTGCTTCGGTGAGGTCGTGCTCGGTGATGACGGTGCGCCGTTGCGGGCTCTCGGGACGGCGCACGACGTGACGCAGTCTTCGCGGGTGCACGACGAGCTGGTGCGCATGGCGGAGCAGGATCCGCTGACGGGGTTGCCGAACCGGCGGGCGTTGACGCGGGCGTTGGAGCAGGAGCTCGCGAACAACGGTTCGGGTGCGTTGCTGGTGCTGGATCTGGACAACTTCAAGGACGTCAACGATCTGCGCGGGCACGCGGTCGGGGACCGGGTGATGCGGATGCTGGCGTCCGCGTTGCAGTCCCGATTGGGTGACAGGCTGATCGCTCGTCTGGGTGGAGATGAGTTCGCGGTCGTGCTGCCGGGGGCGTCGCCGAAGGACGCGTCCGAGGTGGCCGATGGGCTGCGGGACGCGGTGGCCGGGTTCCCCCTTGCGGGCATCGGCACGCCGGCGCGGATCACGGTGAGCACGGGGCTGGCGGAGTTCGGTCCGGGTGACTCGTGGGAGCTGGTGCTGGCGAACGCGGATCTGGCGTTGTACGCGTCGAAGGCGGCGGGCCGGGACCGGGTGACGGTGTACGAGCCGAACCACTACGCGGACACGGTGAAGCGGGTCAGCGTGCTGGACCGGTTGCGGGCGGCGCTCGCGGGTGGTGGCCTGGCGCTGTACGGGATGCCGATGGTGGAGTTGGCGACCGGTGAGGTGCTGGGGCACGAGTTGTTGCTGCGGCTGCAGGACGGTCAGGAGCCGTATCTGGGCCCGGCGGACTTCCTGCCGGTGGCCGAGCGGTCGAACCTGATCCTCGAGGTCGACCGGTGGGTGTTGTCGACGGCGATCGACGCGTTGGTGGCGCAGCCGGATCCTCGGTTGCGGTTCAACGTGAACGTGTCGGGCCGGACGCTGGAGGATCCGGACTTCGGCGGGTTCGTGCTGGACATGCTCGGCTCTGCGGGTGTGGCGCCGGGCCGGTTGGGGCTGGAGATCACGGAGACGGCGGCGGTGACGAACCTGGACGCGGCGGTGACGCTCGCGACGCAGCTGCGCGGGTTCGGGTGCCGGATCACGCTGGACGACTTCGGGTCGGGTTTCGGGTCGTTCGTTCATCTGAAGCACCTGCCGATCACCGGGATCAAGATCGACGGCGAGTTCGTGAAGGGCATCGAGACGTCGGACGCGGACGCGGTGCTGGTGTCGGGGATCGTGCAGATCGCCAACGGGCTCGGGTTGTCGGCGGTGGCGGAGTGGGTGGAGCGTCCGTCCCAGGTGGACGCTCTCAAGGGCCTCGGCGTGCGGGTGGGGCAGGGTTTCCACCTCGGCAAGCCGGTGCCGTTGAGTGACATCGTGAGCGCGGAGCGCATGCCGCCGAATGGCGCATTGTCGTCTCAGGTGGTCGGAGCAGAGGATGGTGCCCGCCGCCCTTGATCCCCGCCCGATCGGATGCCCGTGTCGTCTTGTGGTCTTCGTCGTCTTGAGTTGAGCGTTGCCGAGCCGGAGTCGTCGGTGGACTTCTTCGCCGGGGTTCTCGGGTGGACGGTGATCGCGGAACCGGGCGGGTCGTTCTCGGGGTGGGTCGGTGATCGGCTCGCGGCGCAGATCGTTGCGGGGGACCAGGGTTGGGCCGTGTTCTTCGGTGGTGACGAGGTGCGGGAGCTGAAGGTCAACTCCTCTGTGGACGGTGGCAGGGTGCTGCACGGTCCGTGGGCGCCGCCGCCGCGGTCGGGTGAGCCTTGTTGGGTGGAGCTGTCGACGGGCTCGCCTGAGGACGGGTATTGGTGTGGTGAGCTCGGCTGGGTGAGCCGGGACGCGGCCGAGGATCTGGTGGTGTTCACGTCCGCGCGTCATGGCGATGCTCGTGCGGTGGCGGGCCGGGTCCTGGCTGAGGGTCAGGAGAGGTGGCGGCCGTTCTTCGCCGTCGACGATCTGGAGGCCGTGGTGGCGCGGGTGTCCGAGTTGGACGGTCGGGTGCTGCTGGAGCCGGCGACCGTGCCGACGGGGCGGGTCGCGTCTATCGAGGGCCCGCACGGTGGTTCCTGTGTGCTGCTGGAGAAGCCGGCGGGCTGGGGCGGTGCCTGGGCGGGCTAGTTCTCGCGTTGGGCGGCGACCAGGACTGGGCCGCCGGGCACGGCGGGGAACTGCTGCGCGTGGTGCAGGCCGTGGGCGGTGGCGTTGGTACCGGCGACGATCCAGGCTCCTGGTTTGAGTGCGTCGATCAGTCGTGGCAGTGCCTGGGTGAGTGTGGGCTCGGGCAGGAACGGGGCGGGTAGCCAGACCAGGTCGTAGGTGGCCTGTTCCGTCACGTCGGCGACGTCGGTGTGCCGCAGGGTGCCGTCGTGGAGCAGTCCGGCCGCGTCGAGGACGGCGGTGCGGTGGGGGTTGGTCTTGAGGACTTCGGCCAGGGGTGTGGTGGCGGCGTCGTGGAGGGTGGCGGCGAGGGCCGCCTGCGCCCAGGTCAGGGCGTCGAGGGTGGCGGCCGGGTCGTCGTCGGGGTGGGTGGGCACGGGCATGCTGGGACCTCTTCTGGCGGGGTGGGCGCCAGACCAGTATTCCGCGTGGTGGCGAATCAGACTGGTTTGGTGGCCGGGTCGCGGTCCAGGAACGCGATCGCGAGCAGGATCAGTCCGGTGGCGATGCTGACGCCGGAGTTGATCAGCAGATCGCTGGTGGCCATGCCGATCTCGCGGCCCCAGTAGACGAGCTGGGAGCCCGCGTCCCAGAACAGGTAGAGCAGCGCGTTGACCAGGATGATCTTGCGCCGGTCCTGCGCCCGATGGAGTCCCATCGCGATGATCGTGACGGCGATGATCAGCACGTGGTAGCCGGCGACGGCGTACCACTGGAACGCGCGGGTCGGGGTCATCTCGCCGCCGAGGTAGGCGCGGTCGGTGAGTTCGGGGTTCACCGAGAGGACGACGGCCTGCAGCAGGTTGAACGCGATGTAGACCCAGAGGACGATCTTCATCCAGAGCTTCACGGGGTCAGGCGTCCAGTTCGGGTGGGAAGCCGCCGGTGGCGATGGGGCCCCAGGTGTCGATGGTGACGCGGATGAGGGACTTGCCCTGGCGGATCATGGCGGCGCGGTACTCGTCCCAGTCGGGGTGTTCGCCCGCGATGCAGCGGTAGTACTCGACGAAGTCGTCGAGGGCTTCGGGCAGGTCGAGGACTTCCGCGGTGCCGTCGATCTGGACGTAGGCGCCGTCGAAGTCGTCGGAGAGCACGCACATCGTGACGCGGGGGTCGCGGCGGGCGTTGCGGACCTTGGCGCGCTGGGGGTAGGTCGCGATGACGATGCGGCCCTGGGTGTCGACGCCGCAGGAGACGGGGGAGACCTGCAGGCCGTCGGTGCTGGACCGGTGGGTGATCAGGAGGCCGTGGTGGCGGGTTTTGAGGAACTCGAGCAGCTGCGGCCGGTCGACGAGGTCGGCCGTGGCGATCTTCGGCATGATGTGCAGCATGGCACGCTTCACCTCGTTCGACGGTACTGAACTCGCCTATCGAGAAGCGGGTGAGGGGGTTCCGCTCGTCGTGCTGGCGGGTGGTCCTGGCCGGGCTTCGGAGTACCTGGGGGCGTTGGGTGGGCTGGACGCGTCGCGGCGGTTGATCGTGCTGGACAACCGGGGCACGGGGGAGTCGGCGGAGCCCGCGGATCCGTTCACGTACCGGCGGGACATGCTGGTGCGGGACGTGGAGGTGCTGCGCCGGCATCTGGGGCTGGACGTGGTGGACGTCCTCGGGCACTCGGCGGGCGCGGGGATCGCGATGGGGTACGCGGCGGACTTCCCCGAGCACGTCGGGAAGCTCGTGTTGCTGACGCCGGCGTTGCGCAGTGTCGGGTTGTCGCCGGAGCAGTCCGACTGGGACACGTTCCTCGCGGCACGGGCCGATCAGCCGTGGTTCGAGGCGGCGACGACGGCGCTGGAACGCAACGCCGCGGGTGACGACTCGGTGCAGAACCGGGTGGCGGCGTCGCCGTTGCTGTACGCGCGGTGGGACGAGACGACGCGGGCCCACGCGGACGCCGAGCTCGGGCAGTGGAAGTTCGAGGTGGCGGCCGGGTACAACGCCGAGGGGGCGTTCGTGCCGGGTGTGTTGCGGCGGGCGTTGACGGAGTTCGATCACCCGGTGCTGGTGTACGCGTGCTCCGAGGACCCGATCTCGCCGGTGCGGCGCTGTGTCGAGCTGGCGGAGCTGTTCCCGGACGTGACGGTGCACGTGCACGAAGGCGTCGGGCACTACCCGTGGGTGGAGGAGCCGCAGGCGGTGTCGTCGCGTCTCGAGGCGTTCCTGGCGTCCTAAGAGACCTGGGCGGTGGCGACGCGGTCGCGGCCGTTGCTCTTGGCCTGGTAGAGGGCCTCGTCGGCGGCCAGCAGCAGCGGGCTGAGCTCGGTCGCGGTGTCCGGGCAGACCGCGGCACCCACGGAAGCGGTGAGTCCGGCGACGACCTGGTCGGCGCCGAGGCGGTCGACGACGAGGATGTGCAGGCTCGCGATCTCGAACCGGATGCGTTCGGCCGTCGCCTTGACCTCGTCGGTGCTCACGCCGGGCAGCAGCACCGCGAACTCCTCGCCGCCGAAGCGGCCGACGAGGTCGTAGGAGCGCACCGAGTGCTTCAACGCGTCCGCGACGGCACGCAGGACGCGGTCCCCGGCGAGGTGGCCGTAGGTGTCGTTGATGAGCTTGAAGTGGTCGAGGTCGAGCAGCAGCACGCCGACGGTGGAGGTCAGGCGGCGGGCGCGTTGCAGTTCGCGTTCGGCGACGTCGTGCCAGAACGTGGCGTCGACCAGGCCGGTCTTGGAGTCGGTGCGGGCGGCGACGCGGAACTGCGGCAGCAGCAGCCCCATGTGCAGGGCGAGCACGGTGAGCAGCAGCATCGGCGTGAGCCACGGCCGCCAGTTCAGGATGATCGCGACACCGGAGCCCAGGCCCACCGAGGCGAGCACGATGAGCACGTCGGAGGCGTTGCCCAGGGCGGTGCGCAGGGGGTTCTGGCGGTTGGTGAAGTAGATGGCCGCCACGACCATCGCATAGTTGATGAACCAATACAGGGCGCCGGCCGTAACCAGTGCCAACAGGCCGAGCGGCCCGTCAACGTCAACAGCACGGTCCGGAAAGAGACCTAGAACGAGTTGCGCCACGGCACTGCCCAGGACGACAGTGGCCGCGGAGAACACCTTGCGGAACAGGACCGCTCGCCGCTTGTAGACCCGGTACCACGAGTGCGTGTAGCTGATGACGATCAGCGCCACGAGCAGTGGCATCGGTAGTACGAGCACGCCCGCGAACAGCCACACCGACTGCATGTGGGCGTGCGGTGACCCTTCGGCGCCGATTTCGCGGATCCGTTCGATTCCCCGTGCCGCTTCCAGGTGCAGGACAGCACCACCGGCGAGCAGCAGGAACCAGGGCCAGTTCAAGGCCTCGGCAGGGGTACGCCATGCGGTGGCGAGCGTGACGAGGGTCGCCAGAACAACCACCGTCACGACATAGGCCAGCACCACAGGAGGAAGCGACCATAACTTCCACCGGCGCGGGTCGAGCCAAGGCACGCTGCCACCCCCACACCACCGTCCAGGAACCAACCACTGTAGCTACCGGGTAACACAAAGTCGTGGCTCCATGTGGGGGACCTCACCGTGAGTAGTCCGCACCTGTTCGCACGCCAAAAACCTTTGCATTTACCGCACAACGAACACCCATAGGAGCAGTCATGATCAACCGCGCTTCCGCCACCGGCCGTCCCGTTCGCCCGACCGACTGGCTGCGTCCGACTGACTGGGCCCGTCCGACCGACTGGCGTCGCTGAGCCACCACAGGATCGCCGCACCGCCCGCCGCGAGCACCCCGAGTGCTCCGGCGGCGGCGACGACCCGGTGCACGGTGATCGTTTCGGTGGCCACACCGGCCAGCGCCACCCCGACGCCCTGGGAGACGCGCAGCGCGGTGACGGCCAGCCCGAACGCCTGACCTCGTGACTCGTCCGGTACGGCGCGCACGAACCGCGTGTTCGCGACCAGGTGATAGGCACTGGCCGCCCCGGACAGCGCGAACATCCCCACACTGACGACCAGGCCCGGCCGCAGCGCGGCCGGGACGAGAACCGCGCACGCCGCGATCGCGAGCCACGGCATCAGCCGAAGCTGCAGGCGTTCGGGCAGGTGTGCGACGACGAGCATGCCCGCGGCCGCGCCCGCCGCGTAGGCACCGAAGATCATGCCGACCCCGGCCGGTCCCGCGCCGAGATGCGCGGCGTAGGGGACGGCGAGTGCTTCGCCGACGATGTAGAAGCCCGACACGCAGGCGAGCGCGACCAGTGCGCGCAGCCTCTGGTCTCCCCACACCAGTTTCGTGCCGCCGACCAGGTCCGTCGGCCACGCTCTCTTGTGCGTGCGCTGCGGTGCGGGGCGGTCGAGCAGAAAGACGCCGAGCAGGAACGCCGACACCCCGAACGTCACCGCGTCCGCGACCAGCACCAATGCCGGTCCGAACCACGCCACCAGCGCGCCGCCCGCGATGAACCCGGCGACCTGCGCCGCCTGCGTCACGGTGCCCATCACCGCCTGCCCGAGCGGATAGCGCTCGTCGGGCAGCACGTGCGGCAGCAGCGCCGCCCGCGCCGCGCCGTGCGGTGCCCCGGCGAACTGCACCAGCACCACCACCGCCGCGAGCGCCCACAACGGCAGCCCCGGCACGGCCATCAACAGCAGAAGGGCCGCCCGGACGAGATCGGCGGCCACCATCACCTGCTTGCGTTCGAACCGGTCGGCGAGCCCCGACAGCAGGGGCCCGCCGATCAGGTCCGGCAGGAACGTCAACGCGTACGCCAGCGCCGTGAGGCCCGCGCTGGCGGTGCGGTCGTAGACGTGCACCGTCAGCGCTACCCGCGCGAACTGGTCCCCGGCCACCGACACCACGTGCGCGGTGAACAGCGCGCGGAACTCGCGATCACTCGCGAGGGCGCGGTAGCCGGGCATGCCTCACATGGTGGCCCAGAACCCGCACTGATGATCCCTGCGGAAGTCGGCCGGACCGATCGCACCCGCCTTCAACGACTGCACGCCGGCACGCCAACCGGGGTCGCCGGTACGGGCGAACCGGCCCCACGCCGCGATCATGTAGTCCGACAGCTCTCGCTGCCCCGCGGTGAGCGGCAGGCCCGGGAACTCGAACAGCAGCGGGATCTCCGAGGCGTGGAACGCCCCGTAGCCGCCCGGGAACTCGGGCAGCCCCGGGAAGAACATCGGCACGTCCTTCTGCGCGAACTCGTACCCCGACACCCGGCCGCGCAACTCGTCGCGCGTGGTCTGGGCGGTGCACGACCACAGCTTGTCCGTCAGCAGCCGGGCGATCTCGTCACGGGCGTCACCGTTGCCGTTGACCGGATACCGCGCCGCGACCTTCTCGGCGTTCGTGGTGAACAACCCCGCCAACGCCTGCCCGTACGCCGCCTCCGGGATCGGCTGCGGGAACACCTGCGGCATGAACAACGTCATCTCGTCGTGCGTCGTGCCCACCAACGACGGCACCCGATGCATGCGGCCCGTCCGTTGCGCCACCACCGGGTCGATCGGCAACACGGCCGTGTCGAACGCCGGCGTGGAGAACTGCTCGTGCACCGTCAACAGCGTGTCCACTGGCAACGCGCGCAAGCACGCCAGATCAGCACACCCCGCCGTACCGACACCGCTCTGCTCCACCACGGCGCGCGGCTTCCACAGGGTCTCGAACGTCCCCGGCTCGGCAGGCGCCTGCACCCCGCACGGCCCGGACTGCATGATCGCCTTCGTGAACAACCCCGCCGCGCGCGGTGAGGCGAGCTGGGCGCAGATGCTCAACGCGCCCGCCGACTCCCCGAACACCGTCACGTTGCGGGCGTCCCCGCCGAACGCCCGAGCGTTGCGCTGCACCCACTTGAGCGCCGCCTGCTGGTCAGCGAGCCCGAACGTGCCGGAACCGGGCAGGCCGGGGTAGCCGAAGAACCCGAACACCCCGAGCCGGTAGTTCACCGTCACGACCACGGCGTCGTTCTTCGTCGCCAGCCAGCGCGCGTCGTACATCGACGCGCCCCCGGACACGAACGACCCGCCGTGGATCCACACCATCACCGGCCGCGGCGTGCGCGTGTCCGCCGCCGGGGTCGTGACGTTCAGATAGAGGCAGTCCTCGACCAGCGACGGCTGCCCGCCCAGTTCCGGGGTCTGCGCGCACATCGGCGCGGGCGTCGTCGCGTCCCGCACCCCCTGCCACGCCGCCGCTGGCTGAGGATCACGCCACCGGTTCTCGCCGACCGGGGGAGCGGCGAACGGGATCGAGCCGAACGTGCGCTCCGTGCCCGTGACCGTCCCCCGGACGACGCCTTTGTCGGTCCGGACGACAGACCGGTCGGTCCCGCCCCGATCGGACAGGTCCGCCGCATTCGCCGGACTCACCACCGACGCGCACAACGCCACTGCCACTACGGCTGTCAGTGCTTTCCTCACAGCGACCCCCAGAATCCGCACTTGTGGTCGTTCACGAAGTCGGCCGGCCCCGACGCGCCCGCCGCCAGCGACCGCACACCCCGCCAGCCCGGATCACCGGTGCGGGCGAACCTGCCCCACGCCGTCACCATCTGCTCCGAGAGCTCCCGCTGCCCCGCCGTCAGCGCCAGACCGGGGAACTCGAACAGCAACGGCAGCTCCGAGGCGTGATAAGCCCGGTAACCACCGGGGAACTCCGGCATCCCGGGGAAGATCATCGGCATGTCCGGTTCGGCGAAGTCGTAGCCCGTCACCGGCATCCGGCGGCCCAGCTGCTGCCGCGTCTCGTGCGCCGGGCACGCCCACGACCGGTCCGTCAGCGCCGCCGCCAGCTCGTCGCGCATATCGCCGTTGCCGTTGAGCGGATACCGGGCCACGACCTGAGCGCCGAGTTCCGGGCCGAACACCTCACCGGCCTTCTTGGCGTAGTCGCGGTCCAGGATCGCCGTCGGGTAGATCAGGCCCGCGTACAACGTCATCTCGTCGTGCGTCGTGCCCACCAGCGTCGGCACCCGATGCGTGCGACCCGTGCTCTGAGCGACGTACGGACTGATCGGCAGCACCGCCGTGTCGAACGCCGGCTGCCCGAACACCGTGTGCGACGCCAGCAGCGCCGACGGCGCCAACTTCCGCAGACACGCCAGGTCCGCGCACCCCAGCGGCTGCGCAGCGCCGTCCTTCTCCACGTCCGCGCGCGGCCGCCAGAACGTCTCCAGCCCGCCCTGCACGTCCGGGTCCGGCACGCTCAGCCCGCACGGCCCCGACTGGACGATCGCCTTGGCGAACAACCCCGCCGCCCGCGGTGACGCGAGCTGCGCGCACACGCTCAGCCCACCCGCCGACTCACCCGCCACCGTGACGTTGCGCGGATCGCCCCCGAACGCGCGTGCGTTGCGCTGCACCCACTTCAACGCCGCCTGCTGATCGGCCAGCCCGAACGCCCCCGACCCCGGCAGCCCGGGATAGCCGAAGAACCCGAACACCCCCAGCCGGTAGTTCACCGTCACGACCACGGCGTCGTTCTTCGCCGCCAGCCACCGCGCGTCATAGCCCGCAGCGCTGCCGTTGGTGAACCCGCCGCCGTGAATCCACACCAGCACCGGCCGCGCCGCCCGTGACTTCGCGGCCGGGGTGGTGACGTTGAGGTACAGGCAGTCCTCGATCTCCGAGCCCGCCTCGCCGAGCCCCTCGGTCTGCGCGCACCTGGGCGACACCCCGGTCGCGTCCCGCACGCCCTGCCACGCCGCCGCCGGTCGCGGATCACGCCACCGGTTCTCGCCGACCGGGGGAGCGGCGAACGGGATGTTCCCGAACGTCCGCACCTGCTGCGTGACCGTGCCGCGCACCGCCCCCTTGTCCGTCCGGACGACCGAGCCGTCCCCAGCGTGTGCCAGCGGCACCTGAACGACGGCGAACGCCATCGCGGCGGCCGCGGCCACCGTGAACATCCTTGCCATGAATGGACCCCCTTCGGACTCGAACGTATCGAGGGCCGGCAGGACCCGGGAACCACAGAAAGACAGTTGTTCCAGATCCGAAAGTTGTCGCTCACCCTCCCCGGTTGCCGACATACCGACCGGTCGGTACCCTCCGATCCGTGGGTGACACAACGCTTCCTCAGCAGCCGCTGGTCGACGCCCTGATCTTCGACTGGGGCGGGGTGCTGACCGTCTCCGTGCCCGAGTTCGTCGGAGCCTGGCTGCACGCCGAGTCCATCGACCGCGAGGTCTACGGCCGGATCATGCGCGACTGGCTCAGCCGCGAGGCGCTGCCGGACAACCCGGTGTTCCGCCTGGAGACCGGCGAGCTGACCGTGCCCGAGTTCGAACGCCTGCTCGCCGCCGAGCTGATCACCACCTCCGGCGCGGCCATCGACGAGAACGGGCTGCTCAAACGCATGTTCGGCGGCGCCACCCCGAACCCGGAGATGGTCGAACTCGTCCGCAAGGCCCGGGCCGCCGGCCTGCACACCGCGCTGCTGTCCAACAGCTGGGGCGAGGGCTACCCGAAGGACCTGCTGATCGAGCTGTTCGACACCATCGTCATCAGCGGACGGATCGGCCTGCGCAAACCCGACGAGGCCATCTACCGGCACACCCTCGAGCAGGTCGGCATCCCCGCCGACAGGTGCGTGTTCTTCGACGACGCGCCGATCAACGTCGAAGCCGCCCAGGCCGTCGGCATGCACGCCTTCCGCCACACCGACGCCGACGACACCCGCGCGAACCTCGCGACCCTGGGAGTGACCCTGTGACCGACCTTCCCGGCCTCGACCTCGGCGCGCTCGCCACCCACCTCGGCACCGGCCCGCTCACCGGCGAACTGTTCCGCGGCGGCCGCTCCAACCTCACCTACCGCGTCAGCGACGGCACCCAGAGCTGGGTGCTGCGCCGCCCGCCGCTCGGCCACGTCCTCGCCACCGCGCACGACATGGCCCGCGAGTTCCGCGTCATCTCCGCCCTCGCCGGCACCTCCGTGCCCGTCCCCGGCGCACGCCGGCTCGTCGAGGACACCTCCGTCATCGGCGCGCCGTTCTACCTCATGGAGGAAATGCCCGGCGCGGCGCTGCGGGAGCGGTCGCAGTGCCCGTGGCTCACCCCCGAGCAGGCCCGCACCCTGTCCGAACGGCTCGTCGACGTGCTCGCCGACCTGCACTCCGTCGACCCCGAGTCGGTGGGACTGGGCGACTTCGGCCGTCCCGACGGGTTCCTCGCCCGCAACGTCAAGCGGTGGAGCAAGCAGCTCGACGCCTCCCGCAGCCGTGAGCTGCCCGGCATCGAGGAACTGCGCGACAAGCTCGCCGACACCGTCCCCGCCTCACCCCGCGCGACGATCATCCACGGCGACTACCGCCTCGACAACGCCCTGGTCACCCAGGAACCCCTCGCCATCAGCGCCGTCCTGGACTGGGAGATGGCCACCCTCGGCGACCCGCTCGCCGACCTCGGCCTGCTCTACGTCTACTGGGCGGGCCTGGGCGCCGACAACGACCCCATCACCGGCGGCGTCACCTCACTGCCCGGGTTCCTCACCGCCGACGAACTCGTCGCCCGCTACACCGCCCGCACCGGCACCGACACCTCCGGCCTCGGCTGGTACATCGCCTTCGGCTACTTCAAGCTCGCCGTCATCGTCGAAGGCATCCACTTCCGCTTCGCCAGCGGCAAAACCGTCGGCGCCGGCTTCGAAAAGCTCGGCGCGTTCACCGTTCCCCTCGTGCGGCAGGGACTCGCCGCCGCCCACAAGGAGCTCTAATGGACTTCGCCTACGACGCCAAGACCGAGGAACTGCGCACCAAGCTCCTCACGTTCATGGACGAGCACGTCTACCCGGCCGAAGCGGTCCTCGAGCAGCAACTGCACGACGCCGCCGACCCGTGGGAACGCCAGCCGATCCTGGAGGAGCTCAAGGCCGAGGCCCGCCGCCAGGGCCTGTGGAACCTCTTCCTCCCCGACCCCGAGCACGGCGGCGGCCTGACGAACCTGCAGTACGCGCCGCTCGCCGAGATCACCGGCCGCAGCCCGCACCTCGCCCCCGAGGCGCTCAACTGCGCCGCCCCGGACACCGGCAACATGGAAGTGCTGTCCATGTTCGGCACCGACGAGCAGAAGAAGCAGTGGCTGCAGCCGTTGCTCGACGGCGAGATCCGTTCGGCGTTCTGCATGACCGAACCCGACGTGGCGTCGTCGGACGCCACCAACATCGCCACCCGCATCGAACGCGACGGCGACGACTACGTCATCAACGGCCGCAAGTGGTGGTCCTCGGGCGCGATGAACCCGAACTGCGCGATCTTCATCGTCATGGGCAAGACCGACCCCGACGCCGAACGCCACCGCCAGCAGGCCATGATCCTCGTCCCGCGCGACACCCCCGGCGTCACCGTCAAACGCGCCATGCACGTCTTCGGCTACGGCGACCACGCCCACGGCGGCCACGCCGAGATCGTGTTCGACAACGTCCGCGTCCCGGCGTCCAACCTGATCTCCGGCGAGGGTGAGGGCTTCGCCATCGCCCAGGCCCGCCTGGGCCCTGGCCGCATCCACCACTGCATGCGCCTGATCGGCATGGCCGAACGCGCCCTCGAACTCCTGTGCAAGCGCGCGTTGTCCCGCGTGGCGTTCGGCAAGCCCATCGCCGCCCAGGGCGTCGTGCACGAGTGGATCGCCGAGTCCCGCGTCCGCATCGAACAGGCCCGCCTGCTCGTGCTCAAGACCGCGTGGCTGATGGACACCGTCGGCAACAAGGGCGCCCACACCGAGATCCAGGCCATCAAGATCGGCGTGCCCGCCATGACCGAATGGGTCCTCGACAAGGCCATCCAGGCCCACGGCGGCGCCGGCGTCAGCCAGGACTTCCCCCTCGCCGAACTGTGGGCCGCCACCCGCACCCTGCGCCTCGCCGACGGCCCCGACGAGGTGCACCGCATGTCCCTGGCCAAGCGCGAACTCAAGAAGTACGCCTGACTCAGGAAGTACGCCTGACTCAGGAAGTACGCCTGACCGCCTGCCGGGCGAGGTGTCGCTGCAGCCGTTCGTGCCGGAACTCCCACACCGGCCCCGACTGCCGCAGCACACCTCGCCCGTAGGCGTCGTCGAGGAACCCCAGCAGCCGCCACGGCACCCGACCCGTCAGCGGCAGCCACACCCGCGCGACGACCAGCCAGTGCCCCCACGCCGACACCGTCACCAGGTACACCAGGGCACCCATCACCCAGTTCAACGCACCCACACCCAGCGCGTAGCTCAACGCCGTGGAGTCACCGGGCGAGGCGATGCCGAGGATCCGGTCCGCGAACGCGTAGCCGACCAGCCCCGCCGTCACCCCGAACACCGAGCCCCCGAGCAGCATCTGCACCAGCACCGCCTCCCTGCTGGCCCGCAGCGAATCACCAGGACTGGCCGCCGCGTCGGCGTCCGCGGGCGACTCGAACCACGACACCACCGCGATCGCCATCGCCGCCGCGCTGCCGAACACCACCGCGAACACCGCCCCCAGCACGGCGCCGTCGCGCAGCGGCATCGCACCGGACAACGCCCTCAGCGTCCCGGCCACGACCCCGAACCCCAGCCCGCCCAGCAGCGCCGTGACCACCCTCGACCGCACCTGGGCCAGCGGGATCGCACCGGCCCGGTCCCACCGCAGCCTGATCCGCGACGGCGCCGGCCCGATCGCCCGGAACCGCCGCACCAGAGCGTGCGCGATCCCGAGCACCGGCCCCGCCGCGAGACCGTTGGCCAGGCCGTTGCCGACCTGACGGCGCACCGCCTGCGGGAACGTCACCTCGTGCAGCAGCACCGTCAGCGGCGCACCGACCACGACGTAGATCAGCAGGATCGCCAGCGCCGACACCAAGGCGACCACCGCGGCCTGCGACCACAACGGCAACCCCAGCCGCCACCACGCGATCCCCGACTCGCGCCCGCTCACCCCGTGCCGTGCCAGATGCCCCAGCCACCGCCCCACCTGCTCCGCACGCCACCGGCCCGGCCCGTCGTAGCGGCTGGGCACGTACCCGCCGAGCAGATGCGCCTCCACCTCGGACGCCTCGCGGAACCGCAGCAACTCAGCCGGGTCGGCACCCGGTGTGTCGCCGTAGACCGACCGCGCCAACGACACCATCAACGGCGTGCTCAACGCCTCCGCCACCGCGGGCGACTCGTCCAGCCGCGCGATCACCCGGTCCCACCCCGACCTCGACGGCGTCGCCAGCGGCAGGTACTCGGCCAGATCAGCCGGCGACAGCCGGTCCAGCCGCACCACCGCCGCACGCGTGAGCACGTCCGCGGCCACCGCGTTCTCGTACTCCGCGGGCCTGCTCGTCAGCACCAGCGGCCACCCCGACCGGCTCAGCAGCCGCAACGCCCGAGCCCGCAGCCCCGCCGCCATCTCGTCGAACCCGTCCAGCACCGGCACGACCAGATCCGACCCCAGCAACTCCGCCGCCAGCGTCAACGACCCGTTCACCGCCGCCAGCTCCGGATGGTCGCGGATCAGCAGCTCCGCCAGCCACGTCCGCAAGTCCGCCCGGCCCGGATCCCACGACCCGATGCCCACCCGCACCGGCACCGGACCGCCGGGAACGCGCTCGTCGATCAGGTCGAGCGTCAACCGGGTCGCCAGCATCGTCTTGCCCGACCCCGCCGCCCCCAGCACCACCAGCCGCCCGGTCGGCACCCGCCGGTAGACCTCCGCGATCTGCGCGAACCGGCCGTCCAACGGCCCGGCGGCGATGTTGCGCGCGTGATCACTCAGCTCACCGAACACGTGCTCCCACCGCACCGGCAGCGGAAAAGGATCGTCGAGCTGCTGGTGCTCGTACTCCGCCCGCGCCCGGATCCGCACCCGCAACGCCAACTCGTCCGCCGCCCGCTCCACCCGCCCCAGCGGCCGCGCCTCCTGGGGACCGTCCGGCTCCCGGCCCGCCGCCCACACGTAGAACGCCTTGCGCTCGTCCTCCGACAACGCCAACGCGTCCGCCAGCAGAGTCACCGTGCCCGCCTGCGGGTTGGTCCGCTCACCCCGCTCGTAACCGCGGATCGTGCGCACCCCGACCCCGGCCCGTTCGGCCAGCCCCTCCTGCGTCAGCGCCGCACGCACGCGTAACTCGCACAGCACCTCACCGAACGTGCGCGCCACGAAAACTCCCTCTTCTCCCAGGTCAGCGGCACCGGCATCAGATGGCCCGCCGGTGGCATCGCAACGCCGCACACCGCACCCCCACGGTGATCGGCATGGACACCTCAACGTTGGCAGCTCGCGCGGTTGAATTGGCCGCAAACGAAATGATCGCCACCGAATCACCCGATGGAGCGAACCCCGCGCAGGACGGCCCGATGATGCGGATCGTCGCCCGCCAACTCGGCACGTTCGACGTCGGCAGGGGACTGCTCGAACGCCTCCGCGAACACCCCGCCGACCAGGCCCGCCGCGACATGGCCTCCTCCGCCCTGGCCCAGTTCGCCGCCGCCGACCCGGAACTGCGCGACACCCTGCGCCGGGCCGTGCTCGGTACCCCGACGTCCGTGGCGCTCACCTCGACGGGCGACCACAACATCAGCGTCACCGGCGGCGCGTTCGACAACTCCACCCACAACACCAAACGCACCACCAAGATCCCTACCGGCGGCTGGATCGTGGCCGGACTTCTCGCCCTCACCATCGGCACGACCACCGTGGTCGCCGCGTCCAGCGAGACCGATCCGGGTGAGATCGGCACCGAACGCACAGAGGAAGGCGTCAGAGAAGCCGCGACCGGCTACTGGGAGGCGTTCGTCGCGAAGGACGCCGAACGGACCTGCGCGTTCATCAATGAGTCGAAGCGGATCGGGACCGTCGCAGAGTCCTGCGTCGAATACTTGAACAACCGCGTCTTCACCACGATCTCCGCCGAGCGGTTCGAGGAGCTGCGGGAGCTCACGGTGGGCGAGGTCGAGATCAACCGCAACCCCAACACCGCTGACACCAAGCTGATGCGGGGCGACGAGGCGGTCAAATCCCTGAACCTCGACTACGAGGGAGGCCGGTGGTTCGTCTACGTGGAGGTCACGATGCTGGGCGGAGACTGACCAAGCGCCGTCAGTTGTTGAGGGCCTCGCGGGCCGCCAGCGCCGCCCGGCACGCGTGCACGAAGTCCCAGAACACCTCGGTCGTCGTGTGCCGGCGGTCCGACCGCGAGTTCTCCTCGAACATCGCCGACCGCAACGGCGTCGTCAGCTCCAGCTGCCCGCCCTGGCGCGACCGCGTCCGGTTCGCGATGTTCGCCCGGTCGAACCCACCCAGAATCGGGTGGTCGACGGCGTCGATGGTGTGGAACCCGGCCCGCCGCAGCCGCGTGAGCAGTTCGACGCGCAGCAACGCGTCCCGGCCGCCCACCAGCACGGCTCGGTCGTGGTCCTCCAGCCCGGCCGCCGCCGCGGTGCACCCGTGCAGCCCGAGGGCGTGCGAGGCACCCGTCACCAGCGTGCGCGCCACCCGGTCGTCGCAGTTCGACGACGTCACGTGCAGCTCGTCGTTGGCGGCGGTGCGCAGACCCTCGAACATCCAGTAGTCGTGAGTCTGGCCGATCGGCACCCGCGTGCCGGGGTGGAAACCCGCGATGGCCAGGCACAACTCGGACGTCCCGACTTCGATGCCGCCCCCGTGCGGGGCGAGCACGACGGAAGGCGTGCGGGGGCGGTGCCGCTTGAAGCGACGCCGGTAGTCCACCCGTTCCACCAGTCGGGGATCGGCGTAGAGGTCGGAGTTCGACGCGTAGACGTCTAACGCCGCCCACTGAGGCTGGGGTCTCATGGCGGCAGGAAGCCTACCTGTCGTCACCCGGTCGGCCGCCGCCCACCGGGTGACGACACTCACACCAATGTCAGCGTTCGCGCGTCCACGTCCAGCGCCGCGGCCACACCCAGCGGCAACGACCACGAACCCGCGCAGTGCCCGAAACCGAAGTCACCCAAGATCGGCACCCCCAGCCCCGACAGCCGGTCCGCGAGGACGTCCGAGACGTCCCCGCAGTCCGTCCACGACCCCAGCATGATCCCCGCCACCGGCTCGAACCAGCCCGCCCGCAGCACCTGCGTCAAGATCCGGTCCAACCGGTAGGGCTCCTCGCCGATGTCCTCCAGCAACGCGATCGCGCCGTCAGCCGGACGTTGCCAGCGCGGGCCGCCGACCGAGGCCGCCAGCAACGCCGTGTTGCCGCCCACCAGCACCCCGCGCGCGGTCCCCGGCACCACCGGCGTTCCGGCCGTCCACGACGACACCCCGTCGAACAGCACCGCCCGCAGCCGTTGCTGCGCCACGGGGTCGTCCACGAAGTCCGCCGTGCCGGGCATGGGGCCGAACACCGTCGGCTGACCCACCGCGCCCAGCTCCGCGTGCAGCACCGTCACGTCCGACGAACCCACGAACACCCGCGGCGGCAGGTCCTTCCACGGCACCAGGTCCGTCATCCGCAGACAGCCGTAGCCGCCGCGCACGCAGAACACCGCCGCCACGTCCGAGCACCACGCCCGCACGAACTCCTGCGCGCGGGCCTCGTCCGACCCTGCCAGGTACGGCAACGCCCACGGCTCGATCGCCGGTGTGGTGACCTCCAGGCCCCACGACCGCAGCACCTCGGCACCCGCGGCGACCCTCGACGGGAGGGCCGGGCCGGCCGGTGACACCAGCGCGACCCGGTCCCCGCGACGAAGCAGGGTCACTGCGACAGTTCCAGCACCGGCACACCGGGCGGCGTGAACCCGAACGCCTGCCCGTAGAACGACAGCTCCGCCTCCAGCGCCGTCTTGATGTTCTGCGCCATCCGGAACCCGTGCTGCTCACCTTCGAACGTGATGTACGCGTGCGGGATCCCCGAGCCGGCCAGATCGGCGGCGAACCGGTCCGCCTGCTCCGGCGGGCAGATCTCGTCCTCCAGGCCCTGCAACAACAACACCGGACCCGACACCGACCGCGCCTTGTTCGACGGCGAGCGGTCCCGGTAGCGGTCGGCGGCCTCGGGCAGCGTGCCGACCAGGCCCTCGACGTAGCGCGACTCGAAGTCGTGCGTCTCGCCGCCCTCGCCCGTCCAGCCCGCCAGGTCCAGGATCGGGAACGCCACCATGCCGCACCGGTACACGTCGGTCGAGGTCAGCGACGCCGCCGACGTCCAGCCGCCCGCCGAACCGCCCCGGATGCCGAGCCGGGCCGGGTCCGCCGTGCCCTCCTTGGCGAGCTGCTGGGCCACGAACGCGCAGTCCGCCACGTCCACGACACCCCACTGCTCGCGCAGCCGCTCCCGGAACGCCCGCCCGTAGCCGGTCGAGCCGCCGTAGTTGACCGCCACCACGCCGATGCCGCGGCTGGTGAAGTACGCGATGTCGCTGTCGAGCTTGGGCAACGCCCGCCCGGTGGGGCCGCCGTGCACGTGCACCACGTACGGCGGCAGTTCGTCCTCGGGGCCCGCGAAGTCCGGGTTGGACGGCGCGTACACGTAGGCCGGGATCTCCCCGAACATCCGCTCCACCGGCACCGGCAGATACGCGGCCTCCGGGGATTCCTCACCGCCGGTGAGGTAGGTGAGCTCGCCGTTCGAGAGGTCCAGGCGCACCACCGCGAAGTCCGACGTCGGCCCCGCCGCCGCGCAGATCACCACGCCGTCGCGCACCGACAGGTCCGGCACCCACGTCGGCAGGTCGGTCTGCACGTCGGTGACCGTCGCGCTGCGCTCGTCCAGCACCGCCAGGCTGCCCGAACGCACGACCAGGTAGCGGCCGGGCGAGAGGGTGGCGAACCAGCGGTTGCCCAGCCGCCACATCGGGCCGCCCAGCTCCTCCTCGCACGGCGCCAGGTTCTTGACGGTGCCGTCGGGGGAGATCCGGTGCAGGTTCCACCAGCCGTCCGGGTCGGTCAGCGCCAGCAGGGAGTCACCCTCCCACTCGAACTGGCACACCGCCTCGGTCTCCGAGCCCGCCACGACCTTGTGATCGCTGCTGCCGACCTCGGCGACGCACAGTTCGGTGCCGTCCCACGGCATCTGGGGGTGGTTCCAGCCGATCCAGGCGAACTTCGTGCCGTCCGGGCTGATCTTCGGGCCCGTCATGAAGTGATGGGACGCCCCCAGCACCCGGATCTCACCGGATCGTGTGATCGCCACCAGGTCACGGGCGACGTCGGTGCGCGCCTCACCCGTGACGGTCTCCCGCACGCACCACACCTCGCCGTCCGGGCCCGCCGAGAGGTCCGAGTAGCGCACGCCGTGGTGGCGTTGCGGCTCGGGCGTCAACGGCGTCGGCTGCGGAGAGTCCGGGTTGAACACGTAAACCCGCTGGTCGTCCCAGTGCGTGAACGCCACCAGATCGTCGGCGAGCACCACGAACGGCCGCCCGCCGTACTCGTGCACCCGGTTGCGGGCGTTCCACGGCGCGGGCAACACCTCCACGCCGTCGCGCACCAACGCCACTCTGCCGGCCTGAGCCGGTCGGCTCTCGGCCCACCACACGCGTTCACCGTGCAGGTCCGCCCACTGGAACCCACCGCCGGGTTTCGACGTGTCTCCAGCCGTGATGGGCGAGGTCCAGGTCCCGTACGAAGCGATCTTCACCACAACCCGACCCTATACGCGGAGTGTTTGGTGGGGGAGGACCTGCCGACGATCTCCGCGTGGCCTAGGGTCGTATCTGCCATGGCTCGCGTCATTCACGTATTCCGCGCACCCGACCGGTTCATCGCAGGAACCGTCGGGCAGCCCGGCGACCGCACCTTCTACCTGCAGGCTTCCGAGCAGAGCAGGTTGATCAGCGTCGCCTTGGAGAAGCAGCAGGTCCAGGTCCTCGCCGAACGCATCGGCTCGCTTCTGGAGGAGGTGCACCGCCGCTTCGGCACCGACGTGCCCGACGACTCCCCACCGGACGACCTCGACACGCAGCCCCTCGACGTCCCCGTCGAGGAGGAGTTCCGGGTCGGCACCATGGGCCTCGGCTGGGACGCCGAGTCCAAGGCGGTCGTCATCGAACTCCTCGCGATCTCTGAGGAGGAGGTCGACGAGGCCGTCGTGCTCGACGACACCGAGGAAGGCCCCGACGCCGTGCGGGTCTTCCTGTCCCCGTCCGCCGCCCGAGCCTTCGCCGAACGAGCCGACCGCGTCGTCAACGCCGGCCGCAAACCCTGCCCCCTGTGCGCCGAACCGCTCGACACCGACGGCCACATCTGCCCGCGGCAAAACGGGTACCGCCGCACCGAAGAAGACTGACGTGGACACCTCCGCGGCCCTGCACCTGCTCGAACACGGCCGCATCGAGGTCGAGGGACGCCTCGTCGACGCCTCCAACGCCACCTTGTTCTGCAAGATCTCGTTGGACGGCGTCGACGCCCAGTGCGTCTACAAGCCGGTGCGCGGCGAACGCCCGCTCTGGGACTTCCCCGACGGCACCCTCGCGGGCCGCGAGGTGGCCACCTACCTGATCTCCGCCGCGTCCTTCGGCGTCGTCCCACCCACCCTGCTGCGACCGGGCCCGTTCGGCACCGGCATGGTCCAGCTCTGGGTGGACACCCGCGAAGAGGACGAACTGGTCGACATCGTCGGCGTGGACGACGTCAAACCTGGGTGGATCCCCGTCTTCCACGCCCACGACCGCTTCGGCGACCCGGCCGTCCTGGTGCACGCCGACCACCCCCGCATGGCTGAGATGGCCGCCTTCGACGTGGTCGTCAACAACGCCGACCGCAAGGGCGGCCACGTCCTGCACGCCCTGGACGGCTCCGTCTACGGCGTCGACCACGGCATCTGCCTGCACACCGAACCCAAACTCCGCACCGTCCTGTGGGGCTGGGCCCGCGAACCCCTCCCCGAGTCCGTGCTGGAAACCCTGCGCCGCCTGAGATCCGCTGTGGACGGCCCTTTGGATGAGGCGCTGCACGACCACCTGACCCGCGCCGAAGTCCGCGCGGTGGGGGAGCGAATCGACAAGCTCCTGGCCGCAGGCGTCTACCCCGAACCCTCCGGCGACTGGCCCGCGATCCCCTGGCCGGCGTTCTAGGTCAACAACTCGGCAAGGTCGGCGATCTGGTCACGGTCGTACTCGCTCAGGATCGCCAAGACACCCTTGCGGAACGCCTTGTGCCGATCGCCGTCGAGTTCGTGTTTCTTGACCGCTATCTCCCACTGCACGTTGTCGTTCGCCGTGTCCGCGAGCGCCCGTAGCCCGTGCACCCCGTCGACCCGCCGGTGCAGGTTGCGCTGCGACGCGGGCCACCGAGCCACGATCTCCGCCAGCAACACCAGCTCACACGCCCGGTCGATCGCGTCCGTGCCTTCTTCGGGTCTGATCCGGGTGAGGACACGCACGTAGAACATCCACACGGTGACGATCCGCTTGGCCTCCCGGACCGACAGATCGGGCTGAGCCTTCAGTCTCTCCACGAATCGCGCCTGCACCCGCTCGTCGTGCTCCAACGCGTCGACCACGAGCTCACTGGACACGATCTCAACAGGTCCCGAACCAATGATCCGCGCGGTCGCTGTGGCGAACGGCTGCAGCCGCGACACTTCCTCCTGGGTGGTCACCGGCCGCTCGGGCGCCTTGCCCAGCAACCCCTCCAGCAAAGGCTCGACCTGCGTCCGCGCGACTCTCGGCACCGGCAGCGGCAACTGGATCAACTTGCGCATGAACGTCCACCCCGGACTCGGATCGGCCGGATCGGACACCACGAGCGCCGAGTAGGCGGCGTCCAGGTGCGCGGCCGTCGCGGCCGCGTCGATGCCCAGCACGAACCGGATCGCCGGAAACGGCTCCACCAGGAACCCGTTGATCGCCTCGAACACCTCCGCCGTGGTCCGCGGCGTGCACCGGTCGAGGTCGTCGATGAACACGACCAGCCGCGTCCCGCTGTTCCCGAGCTGCTGGACCAGCCGGTGAACGTCCTCCCGCGCGCTGAGCAACTGCCCCTTCCTGGCTCGTCGCCGAGGATCGCGCACCGGGTCGTCCGTGCCCACGGCAGCTGAGTAGGCGCCCAACGCCCCCGACGGCCCGAACAACTCCGCCGGCAACACCGTGTCCGCCGCCCGGAACAGGTACCTGCCGAGGGTGTGCAGCACACCGGCGAGCAGCATCAGCACCACGATCCACAACGCCAGGTGCGGCGGCGCGAGATCGAACCCGAACACTCGAACCGAGCCGGGCGTCCGCAACACCTGGACCAGCACCGGCACCGGCAACGCGAACACCGCGAGCCTCAGCACGGGCGACAGGAGCCGCTTGCGCAACGTCCGCTGCAAATGGCTGCGGTCGAGCTGCTCGACGTTGTGCCAGAACCAGAATCGCTGCAACGACGAGTGCGACTCCCGCGCGATCACCGGCGCGCCCGTGGCGACGATGCAGTCGCTCAGCCCCGCCCACACGTGCTCACCGGTCTGCGCCGACCACGGGTTGAACCTCGCCGTCAGCACCCGCGGCCGTACCTCCGGCTGGGCCAGCCACGGCCGCCTGAGCCACCCGCGCAACATGAGGTCCGCGTCCCACGCCGCCACCCTGCGCTGCCGCCAGTCGCCGACCTCGACGTCCCAGGCATCGGGCGTGTCGAGGAGGTCTTGGGTCATCTCCATGAGGGTGCTCTTGCCCGAGCCCCACGCACCCTCGATGGCGATCACCTTCGGACCAGCGGCTTCGGCGTCCTCGCCGGGGTGCTTCAGCAGTTCGGCCAGCGTCTGCACGTAGGCCTGCCGGGCGAGCAGGTCGGTTCGGGCGGTCTGGTCACCGTGGCCCATCGTCTTGAGCTGCCGTGCCACGACGGGTTCGCCGCTGAGCTGAGCGGCCAACGCCATCGCGAAGCGTGTGGCGGTGTCCGCAGACAGTTCGCTGAGCTTGTACACGACCAAGATCGGCGCGGTCGTCGTGGACATGAGCTCAGCCGCCTCGCGGGCATCGCCACCGTCAATCACGTACGGGCCGGACGGTTCCGGCAGGTCGTCGCTCGTGCCGCTGACGGCAACGCCGTAGACGACGTCAAGCCGCTCCGAGGTCATCAGATTCATCAGCGCGGGCATCGGATGCTCGTGCACGCCAGTAGCCACCAGGACGCCGTGCTCTGGTGCGTTGTGCGGTTCGCCGCTTGTCACGACCACCACCGCTGTGGGGCTGAACAGTGAGATCGCGGGTGGCGCGAAGGCCTTCACCCACGGCGACGGCGTGTTGATACCACCGATCACGACCTTGGTGCCGCCCGACAGTGTCCCGACCTCGTACGTGTACCCCTCCGGGGATCGGACTTCCTCTTTGTGGTCCAGGAGCCTTCGCATCGCCATGAAGACGTCGTTGTCCGACGTGAGCACCACTACCAGTGTCATGTGTGATCCCCAAGACGAACGGTGACCGGCACCGCTAAAGGTCGCGCCCCCACCCCACCTCGTTACTACGCTCGGCACCCATGTCGTTGATCAACCCGCCCAAACCCCAGCCCGGCGACCGCGTCGCGATCGTCTCCCCGGCCGCCGGCATCGCGGGCCTCTACCCGCTGCCCTACGAACTGGGCCTGCAGCGCCTCAAGACCGAGTTCGGGCTCATCCCCGTCGAGTACCCGGCCACCCGCAAGATGGGCGCGACCCCGCAGGAACGGGCGGACGACCTGCACGCGGCGTTCGCCGATCCGGACATCAAGGCCGTGATCGCCACCATCGGCGGCGAGGACCAGATCACCGTGCTGCCGCACCTGGACGAGAAGCTGATCACGGCCAACCCCAAGCCGTACTTCGGGCACAGCGACAACACGAACGTCCTCACGTGGCTGCACAACCGCGGTATTCAGGGGTTCTACGGCGGCAGCGTCATGGTGCAGTTCGGCCGGCCCGGCGCCATGCACCCGGCCACCAAGGAGTCGCTGCACGCCGCGCTGTTCACCGAAGGCGAGTACGAGCTCACGGAGTCCACCGCGTACGGAGACAAGGACAGCTCGTGGGAGGACCCCGACACGTTCGCCAAAGAGCCCGAACTCGAACCCGCCGGCGGCTGGATCTGGCACCAGCCGAACACAAAGATCAAGGCGCCGGCGTGGGGCGGGAACCTGGAGATCCTGTCGTGGCTGATGATGGCCGGCAAGGAGATCAACGCACCCGAGCACTACGACGGCAAGGTCCTGTTCTTCGAGACCTCGGAGGAGATGCCGAGTGCGACCGAGGTCTACCGGATCCTGCGCAACATGGGGGAGCGCGGACTCCTGCAACGGTTCCCGGCTGTGCTCGTCGGACGGGCCAAGGCGTGGTTCTTCGACAACCAGGACACCGACCGGGCCACGCACACGCGCGAGCAGCGGGAAGCGGTCCTGAAGGCGTTCGGCGAGTACGCGCCCGAGGCGATGATCGTGTTCGACGTGGACCTCGGGCACACCGACCCGCAGGTCATCATTCCCGTCGGCGGCGCGATCGAGGTCGACGGGCCGCGGCGCCGCATCACCGTCACGTACTAGGAAGTCATCGGAGAAGTATTCCTTGCCCATTGATATACCCCAATTGAGACCCAACAAGTGTTTGACGGGCGATCGACACCACCCCTATCTTTCTTCAGGGTGTTCTGACCTGCGGAAACATTCGAATGGTGAATGCGGGACACGGTGACATGACCTATTTCGAACGGATCGTCGTGGTGGGCGCGGCCGGGCTCGGTGCGTGGGCGGCGGCGTGCCTGGCGCGCAGGTTCGGGCCGGTCGACCTCATCGGGCCCGGTGCGGAGCGGCTCGCCGACGCAGGGGTGCGGCACCACGAGCGGGCCACGGTGCGCGAGTTCGACCTCGACACGCCCGCGGTGATCGTCGAGAACGACGGCGGGCGGTTGCAGCGGCTGGTGTGCGACCGGCTGCTGGTGGCGGGGTGGCCGGTGCCGTTGCTGCCGGTCAACAGGTGGGTCGTGGACGGCAAGGTCGCGATCACCCGTGACGGCGCGGACCTCAAGCTGCTGTCTACGTGTTTCGACGCCAACGGCCTGTGGCGGCCGGCGCTCGCGGACTACCAGTTCCGCCGCCAGTCGGGAGCGAACTCGCTAATCTGAATCGGGTGATCGATGAGGACGCGAGAGCGAGATTGGTTCGCCGGTTCGGACCTGGGGTGACCGCCTGGATCGACGCGCTGCCCGACCTGGTCGCCTCCCTGACCGCCCGCTGGGGTCTCACGCTCGTCCGACATCTGCCCGGCGGCACCAGTGCCACGTTCCTGTGCACCAACGCCGTCCTCAAACTCACGCCCGAGCACGACATCGCCGTGCACGAGGCCAGGGCGCTCGCCGCGTGGGCCGACACGACAGCGATGGTCGACCTGCTCGACGCCGACCTCGGCCGGGGCGCGCTGCTGCTCGAACGCCTCGACCCCGGCACCGAAGCCACCGATCCCGCGACCGTCGTGCCGTTGCTGCACGAGGCGCGCCCGAAAGGGTTCCCGCCGCTCAAGGCCCGCGTCGACTACCTGTTCGAAACCGTGCTGACCCGCAAGACCGGCAGCTACTACGCCACCGAACACCACCGCGCCCGCAAACTCGCCGACGACAACGTCAAACCCGTGCTGCTGCACGGCGACATGCACCCCGGCAACGTCCTGCAGGGCAAGAACGGACCGGTCGCCATCGATCCGCGAGCCTGCGTGGGCGACCCGGCGGTGGACTGGCTGGACTTCGTGCACGCCGGCTACGACCTGCACGGCGCCGACGTCGACCTCGACCGCGTGCACGAGTGGCTCGCCGCGTTCAAACCCTTCTACGGATAGGGTTCCGGCCGTGCGTTCCCACGACTACGGCCGCGACGTCCTCAACACCCCCAAGCGCAAGAAGGTGCCCGAGGTCGCGGCCGAACCCGGCCTCGTCGTCGAAGATCCCGGCAGCGGCTTCTGCGGCGCGGTCGTGCGGTTCGAGTACGGCCAGGTCGTGCTGGAGGACCGCCACGGACGGCAGCGGCTGTTCGCGCTCACCCCCGCCGCGTTCCTGCTCGACGGCAAGCCCGTCACGCTGGTGAAGCCCGCGCCCCAGCCGCAGAAGCCGAGGATCAGCGCGTCCGGGTCGGTCAAGGTCGAAGGACTGCGCGCCCAGACCGCCAAGGCCAGCCGCATCTGGGTCGAGGGCAAGCACGACGCCGAACTCGTCGAACGCGTCTGGGGTCACGACCTGCGCGTCGAGGGCATCGTCGTCGAACCCCTCAACGGCGTCGACGAACTCCCGCAGCGCATCGCCGAGTTCGGCACCGCGCCCCACCGCCGCCTGGGCGTGCTGGTCGACCACCTCGTCGCCCACTCCAAGGAGCAGCAGATCGTCGACCAGATCAACAACGACGACGTGCTGGTCACCGGCCACCCCTACGTCGACATCTGGCAGGCCGTCAAACCCCGGGCCGTGCGCATCGAGGCGTGGCCGGTCATCCCGCGCGGCACCGACTGGAAGACCGGCGTGTGCGAGCGGCTGGGCTGGGGCGAGACGTGGGAGGGCTGGCAGCGCGTGCTGGGCTCGGTCAGCAGCTACAAGGACATCGAGTCCGACCTGCTCGGCGCGGTGGAGCGGCTGATCGACTTCGTCACCGTTCCTCAGGACTAGAACCAGCGGCAGGGCGCACCGGCGACCACGCGACCAGGTTCATCACGATCAGGCCGGAGATCACCACTCCGAGCATCACGCCCATCACCCAGAACCCCTGGTCGTTGTCGGCCAGGGCCGCGTCCACGACCGTGCCGTCGTCGCCCAGGTCGAACCGCACCTCGACGCGCGTGCCCGTCTCGTGGATCGAGCCGTTCTCCGACAGGGTCGTCACGTGCGTGCCGCCGGCGGGCAGCGGGAACTCGACGCGCACCTTCGCGTTCTTGCCCGACTTGATCCGCTCCTGCACCACGGCCTCGGTGCTCGACCACGAGTGCTGCTCGTTCGCGGTCTGGAGCAGGAACACCAGACCCACGCACGCACCGACCAGCGCGAGTCCGGAGATGAACCGTCCCCTGCGCGACTTCACCGAGTTCGCCACGACCAGAACATCTCCCGTTGATCGATTTCGTTACGGTCCGGTGCCCAGCACGGTGAATCTCCCGGTCACGGGGTGCCCGTTGGTGTATGACTGGGCTCATGGCCGCGCTGATCTGGCTGATCGTCGGGATACTGCTCGTCGTCGCCGAGGTTCTCTCCGGTGACTTCGTGCTGGTCATGCTCGGCGCCGCCGCGCTGGCCGCGGCGGGTGTGTCCGCCGTGGGTGGCGCCGACCTGGTGAGCGTGCTCGTCTTCGCGGCCACGTCGCTGGGCCTGATCGTCACGGCCCGGCCGTTGCTCAAGAAGCGGCTGCAGCTCGGCTCGGACGTCAGGATGCACCACGAGGCGCTGCTGGGTGGCAGGGCCGTCGCGGTCACGCGGGTGGACGAGCACGGCGGGCAGGTGAAGATCGGCGGCGACACCTGGAGCGCGCGCACCCTCGACGGGTCCGTGGTCGAAGAAGGCGAAGCCGTCACCGTTGTCGAGATCTCGGGCGCCGTCGCCGTGGTGATAGCCGCGGTGTGAGCGCCCCCAGGAGGGTGTGAACCGAGTTGGACCCGATCACCGCTGTGATCGCCGCCGTCATCGCGATCTTCGTGCTGACCATCGCCGTCAAGTCCGTGCTGGTCATCCCGCAGGCGCAGGCCGCCGTCATCGAACGCCTCGGCCGCTACCGCAACACCGCGGCACCCGGCCTGAACATCATGGTCCCGTTCATCGACAAGGTGCGGGCCCGCATCGACCTGCGCGAGCAGGTCGTGTCGTTCCCGCCGCAGCCGGTGATCACCCAGGACAACCTGACGGTGTCCATCGACACCGTCGTGTACTTCCAGGTCACCGAACCGCGCTCGGCGGTGTACGAGATCTCCAACTACATCGTCGGTGTCGAGCAGCTCACCATCACGACGCTGCGCAACCTCGTCGGTGGCATGAGCCTCGAGGAGACCCTGACCTCGCGCGACCACATCAACGGCCAGCTGCGCGGCGTTCTGGACGAGGCCACCGGCCGCTGGGGCCTGCGCGTGGCCCGCGTCGAGCTCAAGTCGATCGACCCGCCGCCCTCCATCCAGGACTCGATGGAGAAGCAGATGCGCGCCGACCGCGAGAAGCGCGCCATGATCCTCACCGCCGAGGGCCAGCGCGAGTCGTCGATCAAGACCGCCGAGGGTCAGAAGCAGTCGCAGATCCTCGCCGCCGAGGGCGCGAAGCAGGCCTCGATCCTGTCCGCGGAGGGCGAGCGGCAGTCGCAGATCCTGCGCGCGCAGGGTGAACGCGCCGCCCGCTACCTGCAGGCCCAGGGTCAGGCGAAGGCCATCGAGAAGATCTTCGGCGCGATCAAGGACGGCAAGCCGACCCCGGAGGTGCTGGCGTACCAGTACCTGCAGACGCTGCCGCAGATGGCGCAGGGTGACGCGAACAAGGTCTGGATGATCCCGACCGACTACGGCAAGGCACTCGAAGGGTTCGCCCGCATGCTCGGCGCGCCCGGCGAGGACGGTGTCTTCCGCTACGAGGCGCCCGCCGACACCGCCGAGCGTCCCAAGCCCGAGGACGACGACGAGTCGGTCGCCGCGTGGTTCGACCTCAAGTCCGACCCGAAGGTCGCCGAGGCCGTCGCCGCCGCGGAGGCCGTGGCCCGCCAGGAGGTGCCCGGCCCGCTGTCGAGCTCACCGCGTCCGGTCGCCGCCGCCTCGCCGGTGCCGGAACTCGAGGCCGAGCAGCCCCGGTCGCTGCACCAGCCCGAAGACCGAATTTAACGACAGAACAGCAGGTGAGCGGCCCGTCCCGATCTCGGGGGCGGGCCGCTCGAACTTTTTCCGGGGGTCGTGTCGATCCAACGGCCTGTCTGTTCGACCTGTGCGTGAAAGGGTCCACAACGGACCCGCACGACCGCACTGGGAGCACTTGAGATGAAGTTCATGCTGATCTGGCGCACGACCTCCGACACCGTCTGGGACAACTACGGCGACATCGACTTCGACAAGATGATCGAGACCGTCGGCCGGTTCAACGAGGAGATGATCGAGGCCGGGATCCTGCTCGCCGCCGAAGGCCTCGCCGACCCGTCCGACAACGGCGTCGTGGTCGACTTCTCCTCCGAACCGCCCGTGGTCACCGACGGCCCGTACGGGGAGACCAAGGAGCTGTTCAACGGCTTCTACCTGATCGACGTCCCCACCAAGGAGGACGCGATCGCGTGGGCCAAGAAGGCGCCGATCCAGGGCCCCGGGTTCGCCACCGAGATCCGCCGCGTGCCGACCATCGACGAGTTCCCGCAGGACAACGAGTGGATCCAGAAGGAACTCGCCTGGCGCAAGGCCAACAACCAGCTCTGAGCGCCCTGATTGATCTATTTTGGGCGCCATGAGCGACCCGACCGGCCGCAAGGCCGTGGCAGCGGTGTGGCGCATCGACTCCGCGAGGATCATCGGTGCGCTCACCCGCTACACCGGCGACTTCGCCCTCGCCGAGGACCTCGCCCAGGAAGCCCTGGCCGAGGCGCTGGTGACCTGGCCGCGTGAGGGCGTGCCGAACAACCCCGCCGGCTGGCTGCTCACCGTCGGGCGCCGCCGCGCGATCGACGCGTTCCGCCGGCGCAGCGCCCGCGACGAGAAGTACGCGGCGATGGCCCACAACCTGCCCGAGGGAGGTGCGGTGACCGGAGCAGACCCGAGCCCCGCACCCGACGACGTGCTGTGGGACCCCGACCAGATCGACGACGACACCCTCGCCCTGATTTTCACCTCCTGTCACCCGGTGCTGTCGCGGGAGTCCGGGGTGGCGTTGACGTTGCGCGTCATCGGCGGTCTGACCAGCGACGAGATCGCCCGCGCGTTCCTCGTGCCCACCGCGACCGTGCAGGCGCGCATCACCCGCGCGAAGAAGACCCTCGGCGCGGCCAACGTGCCGTTCGAGGTGCCGCCGGTCAACGAACGCCCCGCGCGCCTCGCGCAGGTGCTCAGCGTGCTCTACCTGATCTTCACCGAGGGCTCGTCGGCGAGTTCCGGAGACGAGGTGATCCGCCTGGACCTGGCCGGGGAGGCGCAACGGCTCGCGCGGATCCTGTCGCGGCTCATGCCCGAGGAACCCGAGGTCCACAGCCTGCTCGCGTTGCTGGAACTCACCGCCGCCCGCTTCCCGGCTCGCCGCGGCCCCGACGGGGAGACGGTGCTGCTGGAGGACCAGGACCGGCGTCGCTGGGACCGTTCCGCCATCGCGCGCGGACGGGCCGCGCTCGCGAAGGCCGCCGACGCCGGGCGCGGCTACGGCTACTACGGGCTGCAGGCCGCGATCGCCGAGTGCCACGCGGTGGCGCCGTCGGTCGAGGACACCAACTGGGGCCGCATCGTCGCCCTGTACGAGGGGCTCGGCAGTCTCGCCCCGTCGCCGGTGGTGGACCTCAACCGGGCGGTCGCCGTGTCGATGGCCCAGGGGCCGGAGGTGGCGCTGCCGATCGTCGACTCGCTCGCGGGCAGTGAGGCGTTCAAGGGTTCGCATCAGCTACCGGGTGTGCGCGGAGAGTTGCTGCGGCGCCTGGGCCGGGTCGAGGAGGCCCGCACCGAGCTGGAGCAGGCCATACGGCTGTGCGGCAACGAACGGGAACGCGTCGTGCTGTCCCGCAAGCTCGCGGAACTGTAGCTGTTCAGACACGCAGGGTGAACCTTAAATCCGTCTGGGCGACATCGGTAGCACTCGACCAGGTGACGGCGAGATGATGTTGTGATGGACTCGCTGCCCGCCACCGTCGCCTCCGCTCTGGCCGAGGCCGAGGGCGAGGCCACCGACTGGCCCGCGCAGTGGCAGGCGCTCACGGCCGTGTCGGTCGAGTTGCAGTCGTTGCTGGTCACGGACCCGAGCCCGCGGCTGCTGGCGTTGATCGAGCAGATCGTCACCCAGCTGGCCGACGGTGTCACCACCAGTCGCCGGCACCGCGTCGAGCTGGCCGACCTCGCGCACCGGGTGCTCGGCACCCACGCCCGCGCCTGCGCCCAGACCTCGACCGACCCGGTGCGGCTCGCGGACTGGCTGCTGGACCTGCAACTGGAGCACCCCGAAGCGCCCGACGTGAGCCTCGCCGCCTACGGCGAGGCCCTCGACGACGAAGGACTGGCCCACTACCGGCGCCGCGCGGTGGAGCTGTTCGAGCCGCTGCCGGTGATCGGGTTCGGCGAGACCGGTCGCTACGACCGCGCCCGGTGGGCGTTGCTGCGCGTCATGGAGGAACTCGCCGAGTACACCGAGGACGTCGACCTGCAACTGCTCGTGCTGTCCAAGGACCTGTCCTCGGGCTGGCACTACCTGCAGGTCGCGACCGTGCTGCGCGACAACGGCCGGTCGGACGAGGCCCTGGAGTGGGTGGAACGCGGGCTGCGCGCCGTGGGCGGGCGGGGAGCGTCGTTGCGGCTGATCGACCTGGCCGTGGAGGAACACCTGCGCCGGGGAGCGCCGCAGCGGGCGGTGGCGGTGTGCCGGGAGGCGTTCCTCGCGCGGCCCAGCCTCGACGTCTATCTCAAGCTGCGGGCGCTGGTCGTGCACACCGACGAGTGGCCGCCGTTGCGCGCGGAACTCGTGCACCACCTCGTGCAGGACGCCAGCCGTCTCGCGGTGGAGGTGTACCGGCGGATCGTGGAGGTCGAACTCGCCCGCCGCGGCATCGAGGAACAGGAACTCGTCGTCGAATGGCTCCAGCAACTACGCGGTCTGCAGCCCGACGCGTTCGCCGACTACCTGGAACACATCAAGTCCCGCCACGTCGCCGACCGCGAACTGCTCGACGAGTTGTCCAGGCGCGGATTCTGACCATTTCGAAGTCGGATAGTCCGTACTCGTAATATCCTAGTTCGCATGATCGAGGCCGGAGGGGATCCGGTCCGCCCACGGCCGGGCACGTTCCAGCTGGGCGGACACCGACAGCAGCGTGCACTCGTCGTGCTGGCGGCCCACGAGCTGCACCGCGAGCGGCAGACCCGTCGAGGAACGCCCGGCGGGCACGCAGGCCGCGGGATTGCCGACGATGTTCCACAACGGCAGGAACGTCGTGTAGTGCGACGCCGCCAGCAACGCCGTGAACGCACTGCGGGAATCCCACTCACCCACCCGGATCGGCGCGCGGGTCAGCGCCGGGGTCAGCAGCACGTCGATCGAGGTGAACACGCGGTTGGCGTAGGCGGTGAGCGCCGCGTCGTCCTTGGCCGCCCACCGCGCGACCGGCTTGGGCACCCGGCGGCCCAGGTCGCTGACCGCACGCGTGCGCGCCTCGACGAGGTCGGGGAACTCCATGCCCGTGTGCGCCAGGTAGGCGTTGTGCAGGTAGCGGGCCGCGAACTGGGTCGAGGCGCCCAGGTCCCGCATCGGCGGGTCCAGGCGCACCACGTCGTGGCCGAGGTCGGTGAGCAGCGCGGCGGTGTCCTGCACGGCGTCGCGGACCTCGTCGGCGAGCGCGATGCCCGGACCCCACGGCCGCAGCGACACCCCGATCCGCAACCGGCCGGGCTCAGTGCGCGCGGCCTCGGTGAAGCTGGTGCGCGGCGGGTGGGCGACGTGCGCGTCACCGGGGGCGGCGCCGTGGATCTGGTCGGCGACCAGCGCCCAGTCGGCGACGGTGCGGGTGAGCGGTCCGGCCACGACCATGCCGCCCCACATCTGCGCCTCGGGCGCGAGGGACACGCGGCCGCGCTGGGGCTTGAGCCCGAACAGCCCCGTCATCGCGGCGGGGATGCGGATCGAGCCGGCGCCGTCGGTACCGATCGCCGCCCCGGCGAGTCCCGCCGCCACGGCCGCGGCCGACCCGCCGCTGGAGCCGCCGGGGGAGTGCGTGAGCGACCACGGGTTGCGCGTCGGCCCCGCCCACTGGCTCTCGGTGAACGGCCACAGCCCCAGTTCGGGCATGCGGGTGCGGCCGATGATCACCGCCCCGGCCGCGCGCAGCCGCGCCACGATCGCAGAGTCCTGCGGCTGCGGGGTGCGGGCGGCGTTCGTGCCCTTCGTCGTCGGCAGGCCCGCGATCGCGATGTCTTCCTTCACCGCGATGGGGACGCCCAGCAGCGGCAGGTCCTCACCGCGGCGCGCGTCGGCCCGCTGCGCTTCCGCCAATGCCTGCTCGGCGAAGACCAGCCGGAACGCGTTGAGCCGCGGGTCGATCCGCTCGATGCGCCGCAGGTGTTCGGCGACCAGGTCGGCCGCGCTCACCTCGCCGTCGCGCACTGCCCGCGCCTGCCTCGCGGCCCCGGCGAAACACAGCTCCGTCAGCTCCATGAACCGACCCTAAGCGCCCACAGGTGATCTACGGAATGGGAGTAGTCCGCATGAGAGTTCTCGCGATGGCCGCCGTCGTCCTGATCGGCCTGAGCACCCTGGTGTCCCCGGCCCACGCCGTGCAGGTGTCCCGCCAGGAGATGATCACCCGCGCCAAGTCGTGGCTGACCGCGAACAACGGCCGTCCCGTGCCGTACTCCCAGGAGCAGTTCTGGGGTGCCGAGCGCTACCGGCAGGACTGCTCGGGGTTCGTGTCGATGGCCGCCAAGCTCGGCGCCCCCGGCGAGCGGACCGTCGAGCTCGCCCAGTCGCCGCTGTCGAAGGAGATCGCGATGAGCGAGCTGCGGTGGGGCGACATCGTGGTCGACCCGGTCGGCGACGGGAACACCCGCCACGTCGTCATCTTCGACAAGTGGGCCGACCCGTACAAGACCGCCTACCACGCCTACGAACAGCGCAGCACCTACGGCACGTCCTACCGGGTCCTGCGCTACGGGCTGGGCGGCGACCAGTACGTGGCGCGACGACTGACCAACGTGACCGGGTGACGACCGGTGGGCCGATCGTGGAAGGCCGGGTTGAACTCCACCACTGTCAGTGAGGATGACCCACGTCACATCATCGAGGTATGTCCCTCCTCTCGCGTTGGCTCACAGCGACCTCTGGTGCCCTGACCGCGGTGACGCTCGGCAGGCGCCGCGTGGCGACCACCCCGCAGCTGGTGACTCTGTCGTCGCCGGTGTCCCCGTTGCAGGACATCGCCGCACGGCTGCGCTCGGGCGAGTCCGACGTGCGGCTCGACGGGTTGCGGGACTGGATCGGCTACGGCGAGAGCCTGGTGGATCACCGGCAGCCGGCGCTGGACGTGCTGTGCGCGGTGCTGCGGGACCTGCCGTCGCCGGGCTCGGAGGTCGACGGGCGGTGGCGGCAGGTGCTGCAGGCGACGCTGGCCGCCCGGCTGCGGCCGGGTCCGGGGTTCTGGCTGGGCAGTGACGTCGACCTGCGGCACACGACGCTGGTGGACTTCGACCTGTCGGAGTGCCGGGTGCGCTCGGCCCGCTTCGACGGGACCCGGTTCCTCGGTGACACCCGGTTCGACCGGACGACGTTCCTGGGCGCGTTCGAGGCCGCGGGGGCGTTCTTCGGGCGGCACGTGCTGTTCACCGGTTCGGTGTTCGCGCGCCGGCTGGGCCTGCGGGGGGTGACGGTGTGCGGCAACGGCGAGTTGTCGCACATCCAGGTCGCCGGGCCCGTGACGCTGGGCCGTGCGCGGTTCTCGGGCCGTGCGGACTTCACGGGCGCACGGTTCGGGTCCGACCTGGACAGCTCCGACGTGCGCTTCGGCGGGCGGGCGGTGTTCCGGCGGGCCTGGTTCGCGGGCGCGTCGACGTTCGCGCGCACCTGGTTCCGCGGCCGGGAGGACTTCGTGGAGGCGGCGTTCGGCGGCGAGTCGTCGTTCGAGAACGCCCGCTTCGGCCACCGCGTGCACGCCGACTGAGTCGGTCAGGCGGGCTGGGCTCTACCCGGCCTGGCGGTGGCGGTGCGCCGCGACCGCGACCCTGTTCGCGCACTTGGTGGAGCAGAAGCGGCGCTTGCCGTTGCGGCTGGTGTCGACGAACACCGTGTCGCAGCCCTCCCGGTCGCACCAGCCGATGCGCCCGGCGTCCTCGCAGAACAACGCCGCCATCCCCGCCGCCGTGTAGGCCTTGAGCCGCACGTCCGTGGGAGCGTCCTCGCGCGCGTAGTGCAGGTGGGGCGCGCGTCCGTCGTGGGTGGAGATGTAGTGCGTGGTCGAGGACTGGGCCAGCAGGTCGTTGAGCAGGTCCACCGCGGGCTCCCGGAACACCTGCCGCAGCCGTTCGATCCAGTCTCGTACGTCACGTTCCTGGCGGGCGTCCAGGGACCCGAGCGGCTTGTAGTCCGACGCTTTCAGCACGTCGAGCAGCTCGTCGGCCGGATCGGCGTTGACCAGCGCCGCGGCGAGTTCGGCGGCCGCCCCGCCGTAAGGGTTGAAATGCACTAGACCATGACAGCACGCTGGTGGGCATGATCGCCACCTGCCCCGCCTGCCACTGGCCCAGCGCCTCTCCCGTCTCCTGTCACGGCACGGTCGCCTACGTGCGCTGCGTGTGCGGCCTGTTCCTCGTGATGGAACGCGGCGAGGTCACCGCGACGGCCGGGACCAGCACGTTCGCCCCGATTCACCACACCGGTGGTGATCTTGCTAGTGTCCCGGACCGTGAGCCGTCGTGATCTTCTGTGCGACACCGCGATCCAGATCCTCGCGGTGGAAGGAGGCCGGGGCCTGACCCACCGCGCGATCGACCGCGAGGCAGGCGTCCCGATCGGCACGACCAAGAACTACTTCCCGACCCGCGAGTCGATCCTCACCGCCTGCGCCGCCCGCATGACCGCGCTGCACCAGGCCGCCGTCGAACGCCTGCGGGAGACCACCCCGCCCGCCATCAGCGCCACCGACGTCGCCGAGCTCTACCCGGCGCTGCTGCGCCGCGCGGTGGCCGACGACCCGACCCAGATGCTCGCGATGGTCGAGCTGTACCTGGAGGCCGTGCGGCGACCGGGCGTGCGGGAGGCCCTGTCCGGGATGGTCCTGGCCAACGCGGAGGCGGGGGCGGCGTTGCAACAGGCGGCGGGCCTGCCCTCGACCGTGCGCGACACCGGGCTGCTGGACGCCTACTTCCTCGGGGTGGCGATCTCACTGCTGGCGTTGCCGGTGGACACGCTGCGCACGGTGGGGCTGGACGACCCGTACGCGCTGGGGATCGGCGTGTTCTCCGCGACCGTGCCGGGTTCTGGCCCTGGCGCGGGTGCGAGGTCAGCGGAGTCCGGCTGAGGCGAGCTTGCCGAGCAGTGCCGCGTAGGTGTGTTCCACCGCGCCTGATGCCTCGATGACTTCAGTGTCGGCCGTGAGATAACCCTCGATCCGCGCATGGCTGTCATGGATCACCCGCTCTCCGCCCAAAGCCTCCACGACGTGGTCGATGTGGTGGGTGCGCTCGCGGTACCGGTCGACGGCGATCCGCGCGGGCGTGAGGAGCACGAACTCGGTGTAGGTCCCGCCCGCCGAGGTCGCGGCGGCCGCGAACCTGTCGCGTTCGGAGTGGCGCATGATCAGTTGCGGCATGACGACGTCGTGGCCCGAGGCCAGGTGGGTGGCGGCCATGCTCAGCGCGAGGGGCCGCACGAGGTCGACGGCGCCGTAGAAGTCGGTGCGCCAGCCGCCGACGAGCCGCACGATCTCGTCGGCGTCGAGGTTGAGCGTGCGGGGGTGGTCGGCGGCGTAGCGGGCGGCGATCGTGGACTTGCCGACGCCGGTGGGGCCGTTGAGGTGGATCAGCCGGGGCACTGGATCGAGGTTAGCCGCGGTGATCACTTCGTGCGGCGTTCATCTCATACTGGGCGCATGCGGCGCATCGTTGATCTCAGCCACCCCATCGTGCACGGCATGACGACCATGGGCGGCATGAGGACGCCGAGCGTGTCGACCTACGTCAGCAGGGAGGAGTCCGCGGCGCGGATGGGGCCGGGGGTGTCGTTCGAGATCGGGCAGATCGACCTGATCGCGAACACCGGCACCTACCTGGACACCCCGTCGCACTACCACCGGGGCGGCTACGACACGGCGGGCCTGCCGTTGGAACGGGTCGTCGACGTTCCCGTCGCGGTGCTGCGGATCGGGGATCCGGTCGGGCCGGAGCTCGCGGGGCACGCGGTGCTGTTCCACACCGGCTGGTCGCGGCACTGGGGCACCGACACCTACCAGCACGGGCACCCGTTTCTCACCCGCGACGTCGTCGACGCGCTGATCGCCGCCGGGCCCGCGCTGGTCGGCATCGACTCGCTCAACATCGACGACGCCACCGACCTGACCCGGCCGGCGCATCAGGGGTTGCTGGGCGCGGGCATCCCGATCGTGGAGCACCTGACGAACCTGGAGCAGGTGCCCGCCCGGGGTGCCCGGTTCACGGCGTTGCCGATGCCGGTCGTGGGGATGGGCACGATGCCGGTGCGCGCGATCGCGGTCGTGGACGAGTGAACCGCCTCTCGCCGGCCAGGGCCTAGCCGCAGACGCGCACGAGTTCGTCGATCGCCGTGGCGACCAGGGCGATCGCGATGTCCGGGGACTTGCCGCAGCTCGCGGGCCGGGGCGGTACCGGCTGTTCGGTGAGCGCCACTCGCCACTCGCGGCCGTCGGTGTGCCGCACGGTCGCGGAGTCGGGCGTCTCGCCCACGACGGTGAGCACGTCGCGGGACTCGTCGATCAGCGCGCGCACCGCGACCTCGGCGACCTGCCCTCGCGGGGTGAAGCAGGAGCGGCCGCGGCACCGGTCGGCGACGATGCCCTCCGTGACGACGCGCTGGGCCAACTGGTGGTCGAGGCGTCCGTACAGGTGACCTGTGGGCAAGAGGACCCCGGTGGGCGCGAATCTGTGCCCTCCGGTGTGGGTGCACTCCCACAGGTTGAGCGCGGTGGCGATCGGGCGGCCGTACAGGGCGCAGCAGACGTCACGCTTGCTGTTGGTGCAGACCAGCAGCAGCGGATCTTCGACCGGGGTGCCGAACGCCGTGGAGCGGCCCGCGCCCAGCGCCTCGAAGTCGAGTTCGAGGGCCTCCTCCGGCGAGGCGAGATCGGCCTGCTCGAGCCACGACGCACCGGGCTTTGTCGAGGCCAGGTACAGGCGACGGCGCGCGGGGACATGGTCGTCGAAGTGCTTGCCGGGGCGGCGGATCAGCAGGATCCGCACACCCGTGCCGACGGCGCGGCGGGACAGTTCGGCGCCGAGTTCGGGGTCGAGGTGGCTCTCCAGCAGCGCGTCGCGGCCCCACGGGCCCGGCTGTTCCAGGCACAGCCACGCCGTCGCGGTCGCGGCCGTTCCGGCCAGCGGTTCACCCGCGAAGTCGGAGAGTATCGAGCACCTCATCTGCACACTCTATACGGCCGTTCGGGTGAGGACTAAGGACACCCTTACTCGATCGGATGTGATCTTGAACATCCGCCTTCGTGTCCGAGGCTTCACCCGGACGGCGAAGCCGAAACAAGAGTGAGGTCTCAGCTCTGGGCTTCGAGGTCGCGCACGCGGGCCCGCATTGTGTCCTCGAGGCGGGCGCGGTAGCCGATGAACAGCTTGTTGGCGAGATACGGGGCCCAGTTGCCCTGCCGGGCGATGTTGTAGACGCGGTGCCGGATCAGCGCGCCGTCGGGGTGGGGGTGCAGGGAGTCCTCGCCGTGGTACCACCAGTCGCCCCAGTAGGCGATGACGCCCTGCTCGCGGTCCACGAGCCGGTGCGAGCCGGACTCGCCCGCGTCGGCGAACATCCGCTCGCGCACGACTTCCAACGGCCGGCGCACGACGCCGGTCACTTCGAACAGCAGTCTCATCGGTGTCCGTCCTCCCAGTCGGGGTAGCCGCCGACCGTGCCCTCGCGGGTGGCGGTGGTGAACCAGGCGAGCCACTCGCGTTCGGCGCGCAGCATCGCCAGGCGGTAGTCGAGTTCGATCCACGCGAGCTGGGGCAGTCCCATGCCCGCGAGCTTCTCCAGCAGCACGGCCAGCGCGGTGAGCTGCTCGGCCACGGCGGCGGAGCGGCGTTCGACGACGTCGAGCGCCTCGGCGGGGGGCAGCAGGCCGACCATCGAGATCCCGGCCTCGAACTGCCGGTACTCGCGGGCGGGTTCGGCGATCAGGGCGCGCAGCCACGAGTGCAGTTCCGCGGTGCCGGTGTCGGTGACGGCGTAGACGGTGCGTTCGGGGCGGTTGCCGGCCTTCTGCACGGCCGCGGCGGTGATCAGCTCGTGACGGTGCAGCGACTCCACGACGGTGTAAAGGGAGCCGTAGTTGAGCTTGATGACCTCTTCCTGGTGGCGTTCGCGCATGGTCTGCGCCATCTCGTAGGGGTGCATCGGCCGCTCGGTGAGCAGCGCGAGCACCGCCAGGGCCAGGGGGTTCGTGCGCTTGAACGTCATATCCGCTCCCGTATATCCGGCGCCGAGTATACGGGTTAGGGTGGGCGGTATGACAACGGTGATCACCGGGGGAAGCCGGGGTATCGGTGCCGCGACGGCGCGCAGGCTCGTCCGCGACGGCCACGAGGTCGTGATCAGCTACCGCCAGGCCGAGGACGAGGCGCGGGCGTTGGAGAAGGAACTCGGCGTCACGGCCGTGCGCGCCGACACCGCCGACGAGGACGACGTGGCGCGGCTGTTCGACGCGGCGGGCGAGGTCACCGGGGTGGTCAGCAACGCGGGCATCACCTCGCGCGTGGGCCCGCTGGCCGAGTTGCGCACCGAGGACCTGCGCCGGGTGGTGGACGTCAACGTCGTCGGCGCGTTCTTCGTGGCCCGGGAGGCGGCGCGGCGGATGACCTCCGGCGCGATCGTGAACGTGTCGTCGGGGGCGGCGACGCTGGGCAGTCCGGGGGAGTACGTGCACTACGCCGCCACCAAGGCGGCCGTGGACGCGTTGACGATCGGCCTGGCCAAGGAACTCGCCCCGCGCGGCATCCGCGTCAACTGCGTGCAGCCGGGCACCGTGCGCACCGACATCCACGCGCTCTCCGGCGTGCCGGACCGTCCCGACCGGGTGGCCTCGAAGATCCCGCTCGGGCGTCCCGGTGAGGCCGAGGAGATCGCGAACGCCATCGCGTGGCTGCTGTCGGACGAAGCCGGCTACACCACCGGGGCGATCCTGCGGGTGGCCGGCGGGATGTGAGGCTTTCGCCTCTGCGGGAGGCCAGAGCGCTGCCCCTAAGCTTCACCGTCATGTCCGCGCCCACGCTCACCGACTTCGTGCTCGCCAACACGACGCTGGCCCCCGTGCCGCTGGTGCCCGAGGTGCTGCTGCACAGCGCCGCCGAGGCGATGGACCTGTGGGAGCTCACTCACCACGACCAGCCGCCGTTCTGGGCGTTCCCGTGGGCGGGTGGCCAGGCGCTGGCGCGGCACCTGCTCGACAACGCGGGCCTGGTGCGCGACCGGAAGGTGTTCGACCTGGCGTGCGGCTCGGGCCTGGTGGCGATCGCCGCCGCGCTGGCCGGAGCGGACTCGGTGACGGCCAACGACATCGACCCGCTGGCGTTGGCGGCCACCGACCTCAACGCGGCCGCCAACGGGGTCACGGTCCACGTCCTGGGCGACGACCAGCTCGACAGCGACGCGCACGGCGCCGACGTGGTGCTCGCCGGGGACGTGTTCTACGACGCCGAGATCACGGCTTTGGTGCTGCCGTTCCTGCTGCGGGCGGCGGCCCGGGGCGCGGTGGTGCTGCTGGGGGATCCAGACCGGGCGCACCTGCCCCGCGACCGGTTCGCCGCGCAGGCCCGCTACGAGGTGCCGGTGCCGATGACGCTGGAGAGCACCGAGACCCGCAGCGCCACGGTCTGGCGCGCCTAGCCGGGCCTCTCGACCCGCCGCCTGCCAGTCCCCCCAACCCCGCTTCGAGCCGCCTCACATCTTCGCGAAGAACACCCGGATGTCACCCGCCAGCAGTTCCGGCGCGTCGTGCCCGGAGTAGTGACCGCCGGTCTCGAACTCCGACCAGTGCACGAGGTTGTGGTGGTCGCGCTCGGCGAAGCGGCGGATGGTCTGGAAGTCGTCGGGGAAGATTGCCACGCCCATCGGCACGGTCGTCGGCCCCGGCTGCTCCTCGCGGTGGGCGTCCTCGAAGTACAGCCGCGCGCTCGACCCGGCGGTGGCGGTGAACCAGTAGATCGCGACGTTCGCCAGCAGGAAGTCCTTCGTGACAGCCGGTTCGTTCATGAGTTGCATGGTCCAGGCGAGCTGGCCGACGGGGGAGTCGGCGAGCCCGAACGCGACGTTCTGCGGCCGCGCCTGCTGGAGCTTGGCGTAGCCGGACATGCTCTCCCAGAAGTTCTGCAGCACCCCGAGGCGCCGGTAGTCGTCCTCGGTCAGCCCCTCCATCTCCGCCGGGTCGCCGGAGGGGAAGGAGAAGATCTGCGTGACGTGCACGCCCACCACGTGCTCCGGATCGGCCTGCCCGACCTGAGGGGCGATGATCGCGCCCGCGTCGTTGCCGTGCACCCCGTACCGCGCGTACCCCAGCCGCGCCATCAGCTCGGCGAACGCGGCGGCGATCCGCCCGGAGTGCCAGCCGGTGTCCCTGGTCGGCCCGGAGAACCCGAACCCGGGGATGGACGGGATCACCAGGTGGTGGTCCTCGCGCAGGTGCTCGACGACGTCCACGAACTCCATCACCGACCCCGGCCACCCGTGGATCAGCAGCACCGGCAGCGCGTCCGGGTTCGGGCTGGTGACGTGCAGGAAGTGAACGTTCGTGCCGTCGATCTCGGTGACGAACTGCGGGAAGGAGTTGAGCCGCGCCTCGACCGCCCGCCAGTCGAAGTCCTGCGCCCAGTACCGCGCCATCTCCCGCACGTCCTCGACGGTGTCCCCGTAGCGCGCACCGGCCCCCTCGACCTGGTCGGTCCACCGCGTCCTGCTGAGCCGAGCCTTGAGTTCGTCGAGGTCGGCGTCGTCGATCGCGATGTGGAATTCCCTGATCTCCGTCATAACCCGAGGCTAACGAGCCTTGCGGCCATCTCCTGTCCTAAAGTGTCCGTCCATGTTGGAAACTTCGGCCCGCCTGCTGCGCCTGCTCGCGTTGCTCCAGTCCCGCCGCGACTGGCAGGGCAGCGAACTGGCCGACGAACTGCAGATCAGCCCCCGCACCGTCCGCCGAGACGTCGACCGCCTGCGCGAACTGGGCTACCCGGTCAACGCCACCACGGGTTCGTTCGGCGGCTACCGCCTCGGCGCCGGCGCCGAACTCCCACCCCTGCTCCTCGACGACAACGAGGCCGTAGCCGTAGCCGCCGCCCTGCGCACCAACGCCGTCACGGGCCTCGAAGAGGTCTCCCTGCGCGCCCTGCTCAAACTCGAACAGGTCCTGCCTTCCCGCCTTCGCCACCGCGTCTCCGCGCTGGAACAGATCGAATCCGTCCCCCGAGACCACCCAGCCCCAGCCCTGGACCCCGAACTGCTCTCGGTCCTGGCAGCCGCCTGCCGCGACAGCGACACCCTCCGCTTCGACTACCAGGCACACGACGGCACCCCCACCCGCCGCCGCGTAGAACCCCATCGCCTGGTCAACTGGGGCCGCCGCTGGTACCTCGTCGCCTGGGACGCCGACAAGTCCGACTGGCGCAGCTTCCGTGTCGACCGCATCACCCCACCCCAGCCCCCGTACGGCCCCCGATTCCCCCCACGAGACTTCGACGCCACCACCTACGTGGCCTCCCGCGTCAACCAGGCCGCCTGGCGCTTCCAAGCCCGAGTCCTCATCCACGCCCCGGCCGACGTGGTGGCCGCCCGCATCAACGCCATGATCGGCACCGTGGAAGCCGTCGACGACGTCTCGTGCGTGCTGGTGACCGGCTCCGACTCCCTCGAAACCCTCGCCGTGTGGATCGGCATGCTCGACCTCGACTTCGAGATCACCTCACCACCGGAACTCGTGGCACACGTTCGCACCCTTGCGGCCCGCTACGCCCGCGCCGTACAAGACTGAGCATGGCCATCACCGGACGTGACATCGAGCGCCTGCTCTACACCGACACGCCCGACCCGATCCTCGTCCTGCACAACGGGGAGACCTCGATCGTCGCGGCCGCGGAGCTGGGGCGCCGGCCCGGAGCCGTCGTGGTCTGCTCACGCGCGGAGTTGCTGCGAAGGGTGGGGGAGCGCGACCTGTCCGAGGGCGAGTTGGCCGACCTGGCCGCCGAACTCACCAGTTCAACCGGATACCCAACTCCTCCGCCGCCCGCCTGGCCCGCTTGACCAGATAGGGCGGCAGTGGAGGGACCTTCTCCTGTGAAAGGCGCTCCAGCGCGGACGCAAGCCCGAATCGGAACTCATCGACTTCAGTGCCATCAACACCGAGATCGTGCAGTCTCAGCAAGCAGTCCAGCTGTGAGTACACAGGAATTCCCGTCGTGTGGTCGGCGAACGCCCGCATCAGCGCCAGGTCGTCGCCACCGGTGCCGAGCCTGGCGTACAACTCATGCCAGAACACGACGTTGTTCTTGTCCGCGTCGCGGAGCCGCTGCAAGGCGGGCAACCACTCTTGGTCGGTTGCGCCGTCCAGCCCCGCCAACGCACCAGCCACATCGATGCCGTACTTCTCCGCGAGCGGCCGCACCGCATTGCACAACGTGAGGCTGACCTCGTCCAACGTCACATAGGGCTCGGCCATCGGCAGGTAGCTCTCAGTGCGGTCACCCAGCGCCAACGTGAACCTCTGGGTCCCTTCCACCGGCAGGACCCAGAGCGCACGGACCACGCTGGCCCACTCACCCGACGACACGCGTGACTTCCAGAACAGCGTCAGCCGCTGCCAGTCCTCGACGTTCAGCCCCAGGTCACCGGACGAGATCTCGCCCTTCAACGCCAACGCCAGCACCACCAGGTTCAGCGAGTACTTCGCGTCCCTGGCCGAGTCCGACAACCGCGTCGGCTCGTAGTCGCCGCGCGACTTCCTGGTGTCGTCCCGCTGGGCCAGCAGCCGGGACACCAGATCGAACAACTCGTCCCGGTCCGGCGTGTCCGACCGCTCCCGCAGGAAGTCCAGCACCGGCTTGCTGGTGGTCAGCGACATGTGCGCCAACACGGTGTACAGCTCCGTGTCGTCCTGCGCGTTCTTGCGCCGAGATCGCGTCGCGTCTTCCCGGTGCAGCTCGAGCAGCCTGTCCCACACGAACCGCGCCACCAGGTACTCGCCGAACGTCGCGTGCAGGAACTCATACGTGCGCAGCTTCGTCAGGTCGTCACGCACGGCCTCTGACTTCTGCACGAAGAAGAACCGCCCCAGCACCTTCTCACCAGCGGTGAGAGGCGTCCGGGTGCCGGACAGGCGCTCCGCCGACTCCATGCCGAGCAACTGGCCGAGGTCGGACGTCACCGCGTGCTCGGCCACCCACTGCACGCCGCGGTTGAACATCGCGAGCGCGACGACCGACAGACGTTCCAGCTCGACCTCGACGTCGCTGCCCAAGTCGGCTGCCGACACGTTCGAGAGACCTTTGACGACCTCGCGCTGAGCGAACTGGGTGAGCAGGCGTTCGTACAGCTGGCCTCGGCTCAGGCCGAGGTGGTCGCGCTGGAACGAGCTGTCGACCGCGTCGTACAACGCCAGCATCAGCAACAGCAGCGGCTGCGACGCGAGGTCCGGATAGTCCAGCACTGTGGCCGCGGGCAACGGCCGGTTGACCGCGTTCCACACCTCCAGCCACGCCCGCACCTGGTCGTTGTCGAACGGCATGAGCCGCACCACCTGCGTGCCCTGGGGCAGTTCCAGACCGGCGCGCACGCTCAACCGGCTCGTCACGACGAACGCCGCCGGCCTGCCCATGTCCTCGATCCGCTGCTGGAAGTCGGCGATCGCCGACAGGTAGCGCGTCTGGCTCACGCCGGTGGCCTGCAGCAGCTCGTCGAACCCGTCCAGGATCACCACCGGCAAGGCACCGCCGGCCTCGCGGCAGAAGTCCGCCCAGCTCACCGACTCCTGCAGCAGCAGGCGCAGCCCGTGCTCGATCTGCTGGTCCAGCCCTGCATCCGCTGGAGTGTTGCGCAGCTCCACCCGCACGACGGCGTAGTCCTCTGCGGGCAACCTCGCGGCGAGCATCTCCGTCAGCACCGACTTGCCCGAACCCGGATCACCCAGCACCAGCAGCGGAGCGGACAGGGCCTGCGGAGAGGTCAGGTACCCCACCAGGTACGCGTGCAGATCGTCGCGGGCCGGCACCGAGCCCCACCATTCGAGCAGCGACGGAGCCTCGAAGCTCTCGGTACTGGCGAACACCTGGAACCGCGGATCGACGTACGCCTCCTCCAGGCTCGGGATTCGGACGCCGCCGGGCACGTCCTTCGCCAGCGGGCGCCGCAACGCGCCCTCATAGGCACCAGCGAGCTCCGCGATCCACGGCGCGGGCGTCCGGGCGGTCATGATCTCGCGGAGCACGTCCTCCAGACCCGCCAGCGCTTTGCGGGTGGCCATGCCGTCCGCGGTCGAGCACCAAAAGCCGACCTCGGGGTGGTCTGCTGCCAGCTGCGCGAGCAACTCCTCGTAGCGCTCCAGTGCGCGCTCCGGCACGACACGGGTGACGACGTCGCGCAGCCGGTCCCGCTCGACCTGGCCTCGCTGGTTCCAGCTGTCCAGAACGCCGAAGTTGAAGTGCACCAGGTCACCAAGGCTGAGGTAGAGGTGCTCGACCACCATCAAGTTCTGCTCGTACGGGCGATCCGCCGACGGCAGCGGTAGTTCCATCTGCCATGGGCTGTTGCTGGTGGTCAGTCTCTCGTCGCTGCTGTCCAGCTTGATCTGCTGCTCGGCGCAGGCCTCGAAGAACGCCGTCATCACCACGATCGCGTGCGCGGCGTGCAGCTGCTGGGTGCGGGAGTAGCGGCTCGCCTCGCGGCGAGTGCGGGAGAGCTTGGTGATGAGCTCGTTGCTGAGCTTGATGAAGTCCGGCTTGGCGTCGAAGAGGCTCAGCACCTCCCACAGTCCCAACGAGCCCGCCAGGAGCGCGCCGCCCAGGAGCTTGTCCATGGCGTCGACCACGGGGTGGTTGCTGCCGCCGAGGATCTTGACGGCCTCGTTGTAGCTGTAGGTCTTTCGCACCCGAACTGTGTACCTGATGGCGTGCTGGTTTTGGTCCGGAACGACACCAACAGACCAATCGTGCGACACAGAAGCGGATAGCTCATCCGGATTTGTGCTAGCTTCGGTGACGTAAGCGGATTCGGTATCCGAATTGAGGAGTGGGCATGGGGCGCAAGGCTGTTGTCACTGCTGGGACCGGCGGGATCGGGCTGGAGACTGCGTTGGGGCTCGCGGAGGCCGGGTTTGCCGTCACCGTCGTTGGGCGCAACGCGGAGCGTGGAGCTCGGGCCGTCGAGAGGATCAACGCCAGGGGAGGGGAAGGCGCTCGGTTCCTGCAGGCCGATCTCTCGTCGCTTGACGAGGTACGGGCGTTGGCCTCGGTGATCGGTGGTGAGGGGGAGGTGGACGTGTTGGTCAACAACGTTGGGGCCATGTTCGCCGAGCGGGTGGAGATTGGTGGGGTGGAAGGGTCGTTCGTGGTCAACCACCTGTCGCCCTACCTGCTTGCCGAACTGTTGTTGCCGGTGCTCGCCGATCGGGTCGTCAACGTGACGTCCGGGTCCATCGTCACGGCCAAGAAGGTGTTCGACGCCGTTGAGCCTCCTGGTGGGTACTACGGGTTCCATTGGTACGGGCGCGCCAAGCTTGCGAACCTCGCCTACACGCTCGACCTCGCCCAGAGGCTGGAAGGGTCGGGGGTGAAGGTGTTCGCTGCCGATCCTGGGGGAGCGGCCACCGACATGACCGACGGGACGCTGCTCTCGCCGAAGATCGTGTCGCCTGGGCTTCGGGTGTTGTGGCCGTTGGTGCGGCGCACGTTTGAGAAGTCCACCTCCGGGCCCGCGGCCGTGGCCGCTCGGTCGTCGATCGTCGCTGCCGTCGGGGATCTACCCAGTGGCACTGTTGTCGGGCGGCACGCCGTGCCGGTGAAGCCTGCTCGGGCTGCTGCCGATCCGCGGGTGCAGTTGGCTGTGCGGCGGCTCAGTGAGAGGTACGCGCCACTGCAGCGCGTTGCGGATGGCGTATCCAATTAGTCTTTCGGTATGACGCCGCAGCGGAAGGACGCCGCCCGCAACTGGGAGCACATCGTGGCCGTTGCCCGCGAGCTCGTGGACGAGGGCACTCCGTTGCAGCTCAACGACGTGGCTCGGCGGGCCGGGCTCGGGGTCGGGACCGTGTACCGGCACTTTCCGACCACCGAGGCGCTGCTCGAGACCGTCGCCACGCCCTGTCTCGAGGCGCTCGCGAGCCAGGGGGAGCAGGGGCTTTCCCACGACGATGCGTGGGAGGCGTTCGCCTCGTTCCTCGCCAAGATCGTTGAGGGACAGGTCACCGATCCTGCGCTCGTCAAGGTGTCGGCGGCGGCACAGGACGTGCTGCCGCGCACCACCGAGCTCAAGACTCAGATCATGAGCAACGGTGCGAAGCTGCTCACGAAAGCGCGTGAAGCCGGAGCCGTGCGAGCCGACCTCGATGACGCCGACATCGTTCCGCTCATGTGCGGCATCGCCTACGCCACCTACGTACACGGCGACAACCCCGACGACCGGCTGCCCACTGCTCGTCGGTACCTCGAGACGTTGCTGCGCGGGCTACGGGCGTGATGGAGGGCCCGCGGCGACGAAGGCTCGGAGGTCGTCGAGAGTGTAAGCGCCGCCGTCGGTGAGCATCCACGTCACCCCGGCAGCCTCGTACTCGGCGACCTCGGCGGGTAAGTCGGCGCCACCCCAGATCGTCACGTCGCCCTCTGCCGGGCCACCCGACGACACGAAGTCGGCCTTCAGGCGGGCGGCGTCGGCAGGGGACAGCACGGCCAAGCCCTCCGGACCGAACGTCGCCGGCACCACGCCCGACGCGTGCTCCGCCGCGCGGAACGGGGTCTCGCGCGGCCAGTTGCCACCCACCCAGATCGGTACGTCCACCGGAGCGAACCGCACGCCTGACACCTCGAACACCTCGCCGCGGTGCTCCACCTCGGCACCCGACAACAGCGCTCGCACCAGCTCGACGCCCTCCGACAACGCGCGAGCACGTGACGTGCGCTCGCCGAACGGCTCGAAGTCCTGCGGCACGCCCGCGCCTACGCCCAGCACCAAACGACCGCCTGACAGGCGTTGGAGGGTTGAGGCCTCCAACGCCACCTTCCACGGGCGACGGCGGCCCAGCGACGTCACCATCGGACCCATCCGGATCGACGTCGTGCGCGCCGCCACCGCGCCCAGCGTCACCCAGACATCAGCCACCAGCGGCTCATCCGGCACCACCACGTGGTCCCACAGGAAGAAACCGTCCCAGCCCGCCTCCTCGGCCGCCACGCCCAGAGAGACGAGAACGGACGGGTCGCCCAGCGACTCTCCGAACGAAGGAACATAGATCGCGTATCGCATGGGACCAGTGTGGCAACCGACCCTGACAAGATCGTTTACGAGCGTTGGAGCTGCGGAAACGTACTCAACGGCCCTCGCCGACAGCGCCGTCCAACTGCTCGCGCAGGATGTCCGCGTGACCCGCGTGCCGCGCCGTTTCCGACACCACGTGCACCAGCACGCTGAACAACATCACGTCAGGACGCGGCCACCACGGCACATGGCCGGGGGAGTCGACCGCCAACGCCTCGATCGTCGCGTCCGAGTGGGCACAGGCTCGCTGATACCGGGACACGATGTCCTCACGGGACTCCGTCTCGTCAGCGTGCATGTCCAGGCCACGTCAGGTTCGTCCCGGACGGCACCAGCGGGCGTCGCACATCGGCTTCGGGCACACCGTCGAGCTTCCACACCAGCACCTGACGCAACTCGCGCAGATCGCTGTGCAAGTACGCCTTCGCGAAGTCGTCGATCACGAGCCGAGAGCCTGCCAGGACAACACCTAACGCCACGGTGACGAAAGCAGACGGAACGCGGGAGACGGGAGAAGCGCCCAACAAGATCGAGTCGCGCTCGCGACAAGAACGAAGAACGGGCGCGACGCCGCACGGCCAAACGTCAGCAGGAGCCGTCTGAGCGAACCAACGCGCGCACGCCGGCGTACGGGCGGACGGCGAGGGCCGCAGGAGGTCGTCAGGACAAGCCCTGGGGCAGGGCCAGATCTGCGTTACTTGACATAATGTAGATTATCGGCGAAACGGCGACCTGCGAAGATCGTCTCAGAAGGGGCTGAAACGCCCGTGTTGGCGCGTCTGCAAGACAGCCCGCGGGCAGGCCGGCTGCGCTTGCAGACGCCACAACATCAGATCCACGGCGATGTCGGAGCGCGGTCGACACCGACGTGTCGTCAGTGAGACGTACGTGGCGGGGCGCCATTACGCTCACGATCCCCGACAAGTGACGCCACCTGGTCCAGCGTCCCTATGGGCCGTTTTCACGCCACGGTTCAACCGGACTAAACGGACATTTCATGCATAATTGCCATTATCCAGCACGGAACAAGGGGAGAAACGGCTCACTCGCCCGCCGTGCGCCCACATCACAACTCAGCGCCTGATCAGGCCGGGTGACGGCACCTCGGCCCGCGCTTCCGGGTGATCATCGAAGACGCCGCGAACGCCTTGTTTTCGCAGGTCAAGGCCAACAACAGGCAGCCGCTCCCCTCCCCCTGCGGCGAGGATTGTCGGTGGTGTGCGGTACAAGATCCATATGCACGTGCGCGCCGCCCAGGACGCCTTCTTCCTCGCCCGCCGGACCCGCAAGGACTCGCCGCACACCACGGCCGCCTACCAGCGAGATCTCGCTGGCGTGACGACGCTGCTGGCCGAGACGTTGCTGGTGCCCGCCGAGGACCTGACGATCGGGCATCTGACGGGTGGAAATCTGCGGTTGGCGTTCGGGATGTTCGCGGACACCCATGCGAAGAGTTCGGTGCTCAGGGCGTGGTCGACGTGGAACCAGTTCCTGACGTTCTGCGTGGCCGAGGACCTGATCGCGGGGAATCCGATGGGGGCGGTGGCTCGTCCGAAGACACCTCCGCTGGTGCCGAAGCCGCTACGGGGTGAGGACACTCCTGAGCAGTTGCTGACGGCTGCGGCGGAGGGGGCGCGGAAGGGGCGTGATCCGTGGCCGGAGCGGGACGTGCTGGTCATCGCGTTGGGGTTGGTGGCGGGGCTGCGGAGTGCGGAGATGAGGACGTTGATCCTCGCGTCGATCGTAGGGCGTGAGGGTGACCGCAGGCTGCATGTGAAGGGCAAGGGCAACCGCGATCGGTCTGTGCCCATCGAGCCGCCGATGGAGCGGATCGTGGACGCGTATCTGAAGAGCTGCAAGGAGCGGTTTCCGCAGGGGCGGTTCGATCGGGACAGCGCGTTGCTGCGGGATCGGCACGGGGAGCCGATCGGGCGGGGTGGGCTGGAGTACCTGGTGAAGCAGTGCTTCCGGTGGGCGGGGTTGAACGATCGGGTGCCGACGGGGGCGAATCTGCACGCGTTGAGGCACACGTTCGCGACGCGGTTGGCGGAGGACGGGGCGAGCGCGAGCGAGATCATGGCGTTGCTGGGGCATGCGAGTTTGGCGACGAGTCAGAACTACATCGAGGCGACGGCGCGGGAGCGGCGGGCTGCGGTGGCGAGCAACAGGACGTATCGGGCGCTGCGGGACATCTAGCGGTGTTCCAGCGACTTGCGGCACGCTCGGGTAGGAGACGCGTGGGCCGGGGGTCGCTCAGTTGCCGGATCGTTAGGCCAAGTGGGTGACCTGATAGTGCGAAAACCGCATTTCAGGGGTACCCAGTGAGAATGAGATCCGTGTGGCGTGGGGCCATCTCCTTCGGGTTGGTGACGATCGCCGTGCGCCTTTACTCGGCTGTCGAGGAGCACGACTTTCGGTTCAACCAGGTGCACCGGGAGGACGGCGGGCGCATCAAGTACAAGCGCGTCTGTTCGGTGTGCGGTGAAGAGGTCGCGTACGGCGACATCACCAAGGGCTACGAGCTGGACGACGGCCGGATGGTGATCATGGAGAACGAGGACTTCGAGAAGTTGCCGGTGAAGACCGACAAGTCGATCGACGTCCTGGAGTTCGTGCCGGCGGAGGAGATCGATCCGATCTACTTCCAGAAGACGTACTACCTGGAGCCGGACAAGGCTGCCGCGCGACCGTACGTGCTGCTGCGGGACGCGTTGGTGAAGACGGGTCAGCTGGCGGTCGTGAAGATCACGATCCGGCAGAAGGAGACCCTGGCGACGATCCGGGCGCGGGATGACGTGCTGGTGATGCACACGATGTTGTGGCCGGACGAGATCCGCAAGGCGGAGTTCGACTTCCTGGACTCCGACGTCGAGGTGCGGCCGCAGGAGTTGAAGATGGCGACGTCGCTGGTGGAGTCGATGGCGGGTGACTTCGATCCGGACACGTTCACCGACGACTACCGGGATGCGCTGGAGAAGGTCATCGCGGCGAAGGCGGAGGGTGCGGAGCTGCCTGAGCAGCCGGAGGCCGAGGACAAGGGTGACGTGATCGATCTGATGACGGCTCTCGAGCGCAGTGTGGAGAAGGCGAAGGCGGGGCGGAAGGGCGCGGAGAAGAAGTCGGCGCCGAAGAAGAAGGCTTCGTCGGCGTAGATGGCCGGGCTCGACGAGTACCGGCGCAAGCGGGATCCGGCGAGGACGCCGGAGCCCGTTCCTGCTGCTGAGGAGTTGCCGAAGGGCAACAACGACACGTTTGTGATTCAGGAGCATCACGCGTCCAGCCTGCATTGGGATGTGCGGTTGGAGCGTGATGGTGTGTTGGTGTCGTGGGCGGTGCCGAAGGGGTTGCCGTCGACGACTGATGTGGTGCGTCTGGCCGTGCACACCGAGGACCACCCTCTCGAGTACGCGCAGTTCTCGGGTGAGATTCCGAAGGGTGAGTACGGCGGCGGCGAGATGGTCATCTGGGACCGGGGCCGCTACGAGACGGTGAAGTGGTCGGACCGTGAGGTGGACGTCGTCCTGCACGGTCATCGGACGCAGGGTCAGTTCGTGTTCTTCCGGTCGGGGAAGGACGAGAAGAACTGGATGATGAAGCGTCGGCACGCGGCGGTGCGGCCGGATTGGCAGGTGTTGCCGGAGCAGGTGAAGCCGATGCTGGCGGTGCCGGGGCCGCTCCCCCACGACGATGATGATCAGTGGGCGTACGAGTTCAAGTGGGACGGTGTCCGGGCGATTCTGCGGGTCGAGGGTGGCCGGGTGCAGGCGTGGTCGCGGTTGGGCAACGACATCACGGTCGCCTACCCGGAGCTGCAGGGGGTCGGTGAGCAGCTCGGGTCGACGGAGGCGTTGCTCGACGGCGAGATCGTCGCTCTGCAGAACGGCATCCCCAGTTTCAGCGCTCTGCAGAACCGGATGCACGTCACGAAGTCCGAGGCCGCGAGACGGGCCGCGCGGCAGTACCCCATCACTCTCCTGCTGTTCGACCTCCTGCACCTCGACGGGACCTCCACCCTCCAGCTCCCGTTCAGGCAACGCCGTGAGCTGCTGCGGGGCCTGGAGCTGCGGGGCTCGAACTGGCTGACTCCCCCGTCGTATGACGATGACGGGGCGGCGGTGCTGGCGGCGAGCCGGGAGCAGGGGCTGGAGGGGGTGGTGGCGAAGCGGCTCGACTCCCCCTATCAACCAGGCGTGCGGAGCCCGGTGTGGCGCAAGATCACCGATCTGCTGGCGCAGGAGGTGGTGATCGGCGGGTGGCGGATGGGTGAGGGCAAGCGCGCGGGCGTTGTCGGGGCGTTGTTGCTGGGTATTCCGCAGGACGGTGGGCTGGCGTTCGCGGGGTCGGTGGGCACGGGGTTCAACGACGCGGAGCTGGCGGTGCTGACGCCACGGCTCAAGGCACTCGCCCGGAAGGTGTCGCCGTTCGTGACGGAGATGCCGCGGGAGCGGGCGAAGGGCGCGAAGTGGGTGGAGCCGGAGTTGGTGGCGGAGGTGGTGTTCCGGCAGTGGACGCCGGACGGGCGGATGCGGTTTCCGTCGTGGCGCGGGCTGCGGCCGGACAAGGCGGCTGGGGAGGTGCGTCGGGTTGTCGAGTGACGCGACCGTGAAGGTCGAGGACCGGGTGTTGAAGCTGACGAACCTGGACAAGGTGTTGTACCCGGAGTTCGGGTTCACCAAGGGTGAGGTGATCGATTACTACACCCGGATCGCGCCGGTGCTGCTCCCCCATCTCAAGGATCGTCCGGTGACGTTGAAGCGCTATCCCAACGGGGTGGACGGGAAGTGGTTCTTCGAGAAGAACGCGCCGGAGCACCGTCCGGAGTGGGTGCGGACGATGCGGCTGGACTCTCCCGGTAGCTCGAAGGGCAACGAGACGGTCAACTACGTGATGGTGGACGAGTTGGCGACGTTGGTGTGGCTGGCGAACCTGGCGGCGCTGGAGTTGCACGTGCCGCAGTGGACGGTGGGGCCGCGCGGGGGTAAGCGAGATCCTGATCTGCTGGTGTTCGATCTCGATCCGGGGGCTCCGGCGACGATCGTGGAGTGTGCTCGGGTGGCGGAGCAGATCCGGGTGGTGCTCGATGACGACGGTGTGGATTCGTGGGTGAAGACGTCGGGGAACAAGGGGATGCAGGTGTACGCGTACGCGCCGGCGAAGGACACGGCGGAGTACGCGAAGGCGGTGGCGCGGCGGTTGGCGCAGGAGTCGCCGGCGTTGATCGTGTCGACGATGGCGAAGGCGCAGCGGACCGGGAAGGTGTTCATCGACTGGTCGCAGAACAATCCGGCGAAGACGACGGTGGCGCCGTATTCGTTGCGGGCTCGGGAGCGTCCGGCGGCGTCGACGCCGGTGACGTGGGACGAGGTGGAAGACTGCGAGGCTGTTGAGGATCTTCTGTTCCTGGCCGACGAGGTGCTCGCGCGGGTGGAGGAGGCCGGGGACCTGTTCGGGGGGTGAACGATGTCGGACGAGGTCGAGTACGTGACGCCGGAGCCGCCGCACAACGCGCCGGTGACGTTGGAGGAGTACAACGCCGAGTGGCCGCGCTGGTACGCCGCGGAGGAGGCGAAGATCCGGGCGGCGTTGGGTGATCGGGTGGTGCTGGTGGAGCACTGCGGGTCGACGTCGGTGCCGGGGTTGGCGGCGAAGCCGTTGATCGACGTGGTGCTGGTGGTGCCGGATTCTGCTGATGAGGCGGCGTACGTGCCGGCGTTGGTGGAGGCGGGTTACTACCTGCGGGTGCGGGAGCGGGGCTGGTACGAGCACCGGCTCTTGAAGGGCACGGCGCCGAACGTGAACATGCACGTCTTCTCGGCCGGGTGTGCCGAGGTGGAGCGGATGCTGGCGTTCCGGGACCGGCTGCGGACGCATGACGAGGAGCGGGCGGAGTACGAGCGGGTGAAGCGGGCGCTCGCGGTGCGGACGTGGGAACGCGTGCAGGACTACGCCGATGCGAAGACGCAGGTCGTCGAGGGGATCATCGCGCGGGCGCTGGGCTGAAGCGGCGGCGGTACTGCGACGGGGTGAGGCCGGTGTCGCGGCGCAGCAGGGCGCGGAGGTTGGTGGTGGTGCCCAGGCCGGTGCGGCGGGCGACGACGTCGAGGCGCTTCTCCCCCAGTTCGAGCAGGCGGCAGGCGAGGGTGACGCGTTCACCGGTGAGCCACGCGAGCGGGGTGGTGCCGAGTTGGGCTTGGAACCGGCGGTGCAACGTGGCGGGGCTGACGGCGGCGTGGTGGGCGAGGTCGGTGACGGTGAGCGGGGTGTCCAGGTGGTGCTGGGCCCAGGCGAGTGTGGGGGCGAGTGACTCGTCGGGGACGTGCGGGACGGGGCGTTCGACGAACTGCTTCTGGCCGCCGTCGCGGTGGGCGGCGAAGACGAGGCGGCGGCTGACGGTGGTGGCGATCTGGGCGCCGTGGTCGCGGCGGACGAGGTGCAGGCCGAGGTCGAGGGCGGCGGCGCTGCCGGCGGAGGTGAGGATGTCGCCGTCGTCGACGAACAGCACGTCGGGTTCGAGGGTGACCTGGGGAAACCGGGTGCGGAACTCGTCTGCCCACTGCCAGTGGGCGGTGGCGCGGCGGCCGTCGAGCACTCCTGCTTCGGCGAGGGTGAAGGCGCCGCTGCAGAACCCCACGAGTCGTGCGCCGCGGGTGTGGGCGCGGCGGATGGCGTCGAGGACGTCCGGGCGGCGTGGGGTCTCGACGTTGGGGCGGTTGGGGACGATCAGGGTGTCGGCGTGGTCGGTGGCGTCGAGGCCGGTGACGCCGGTCAGGGTGAAGAACCCGTCGCGCATCGCGGTGTGCGGGGTGGGTGAGCAGAGGCGGAAGTCGTAGAGGTGGCCGCCGAGTTCGGGGCGGTGCAGGCCGAAGACCTCGGTGGCGCAGCCGAGTTCGAACGGGTTGGAGTTCTCGTCGACGATGACGACCACCCGGTGCGAGGATTCTTGCGGCATGTGCGATTCCTAGCACTCACAGCCGGGGCCCGGTAGCGGCGAGGCTGGGTTCGTGACTGAGCATCCTGTTGTTCTGGACGAGGCGCTGGCCTCGTTCGACGTGTTGTGGAGTCCTCGGATCGTCGGTCGGGTCAACGACTACGACGTGCGGGTGGCGAAGGTCGAGGGTGAGCACGTGTGGCACGTGCACGACGACACCGACGAGTTCTTCCTGGTGCTCGACGGTGAGTTGCGCATCGATCTGCGCGGGCCGGACCGTGCGGTGGTGCTGGTGAAGGGTGCGGTGTTCACGGTGCCGCGGGGGACGTTCCACAAGCCGTCGTCGCCGGGCGGTGCGCGGATCCTGATGTTCGAGCCGTCCGGGACGTCGACCGTGGGTGATCGGCACGAGGAGGTGCCGGCGCACGTGGACGCGACGACGGGGCACGTGCTGGGGAGCTAGCGCGGTGCTCCCCAGCACGTGTCAGCGGCGTCAGCCCAAGCGGCAGGCCGACAGGATGATCTCCTGGCCGAGCAGGGTGCGGACGCGGACGGCGTTCTGGATCAGCTGGCCGTTCGGTCCGGTGGCGGTTTCGTTGAGGTGGACGGTGGCGACGCCGGGGATGCCGACGGTGGCGGGGCCGGTGCCGATGGGCTGGCCGTTGAGCGTGCCGACCTTGGACGAGCCGACGATGCCGTTCGCGTCACTTTCGCACTTGGCCTCGATGGCGTTGAGCTTGATGGCGCCGCCGAGCAGGGTGGCTCCTTCCACCCGTGCGCTGGCCACGGTGCGTCCGGTGTCGGGGTTGAGGGTGCAGTCGGCGTGCAGGGCGTTGACCTGGGCCAGGCCGAGCACGTTGATGCTGGCGACGGTCTTGTCCTCGTTGGGGGGACATTGGGCGTGCGGGGTCTTGGCGACGTTGATGAGGCCGGTGGCGTTGAGTGCCCAGGCTTCGCCGCGCAGGTAGACGACGACCTTGAGCACGGCGGTGGCGGCGCCTCCGTCGTCGTCGGTGACCTTGACCAGGACGTTGTGGGCGCCCAGGGCGGTGAACGTGCGGGAGGCCTTGCAGGTGCCCTGGTTGACAGTGCCGTTGACGATCGGTGAGCCGTCGTCGAAGTCGAACGTGCAGGTGTGGGTGTCGTTGGCGGCTATGTCGGTGAACGGGGCGGTGAAGTTCACCGTGGTGCCGCGGGTGAGCAGGGTCTTGTCGGCGTTCAGGCTGACCTGCGGCGCGACGTTGGTCAGCGTGAGCGTGGTGGTGGTGCTGACGGGTGCGTTGACGCCGTCGTTGGCGGTGAGCTTGAGCTCCCACACGCCGTCGTCGGTGCATTTGACGGTGGTGGTCTGGGCGGCGGCGTTACCGAACGCGCAGGTGGCGCCCGCGTCGACGCCGGACTGCGGGGTGGCGGTCCAGGTGGTGGTCAGGGACGGGCCGTCGGGGTCGGTGACGGTGCCGGCGAGGCCGACGTCGGTGCCTTCCTGTCCGGCGTAGGGGCCTCCGGCGACGACCACGGGCGGGGCGTTGATCTTGACGGTGACGCACTCCTGCACGTCGCCCGCGCCTCCGCCGTCGGTGCCGCGGGCGGTGACGCACAGCTGGTGATCACCCGGCGTCAGAGCCGGGGTGGTGACGGTGTAGTCGACGGTGGCGGGGCCGTCCTGCGGCAGGCCCGGGGTGATGGTGGTGATCGGCAGGTCCGCGCCGCCGTCGACCTTGAGCGTGAGGCCGGTCAGCTTGGAGGCGATGACGCCGGGCACGACGTCGGGCAGTTGCGAGACGTCGGGGACCTCGGTGCAGGTGCCGCCGGTGGCCTCGGCGATGCGGCGCAACGAGCTCGCGCCGTTGGCGGGGCCGCACGCGACGCCGTTGGACACGGCGAAGGTGAAGATCGTGATGCCCGCGGCGACCGCCTGCTGCAACGCCGAGTCGACGTTGCCCGCGCCGGTGCCGTCGGACAGGAAGATCATGAGCTTGCGCGACTGGGGCGCCGCGGTGGCCGAGGAGAGACCGGCGGCCAGGCCCTCGGCGTAGTTGGTGCCGCCGCCGGCGTTGCGGTCGGTGAACAGGCCGACGCCGCTGAAGCGGACGCTGCCCAGCACCTCGGAGATGTCGTTGACGCCGTTGCCGTTGGCGTCGGCGGTCGGCGCGGTGATCTTCTGGTCCCCCGCGGCCGGGCCGACGTCGATGGTCGCGCCGCCGGAGCCGAACACGGCGGCGCCGACGCTGCCGACGACGGTGTTCGGGACGGCGGCCTTGGCGTTGAGGGCCCTGGCGGCGGCGATCTCGCAGTCGAGGATGGAGGCGGGCTGGCCGTCGCCGTTCTGGTCGCCGCCGCAGCCCGCGGACACGACGGTCGAGGTCGAGCCGGACACGTCGATGACGTAGGTCAGCGCGGTGTCGACGACGGCGACACCCGTGCCGATGCTGGCCTTGCCGGTGACGTTCACGAGCCCCGGCGGGTGCACGGAGTTGTTCGCGGGGCTGGTGATGGTCACACCGATGCTGGTGCCGCCCGGCAGGTTGCCGACGGCCGCGTGCGCGGGTAGTGCGAGAGCCACGGTGGTCACCAGCGCGGTGCCGACCGTGATCATGGGTCTCATGCTGTGCCTTCTCCGCTCGTGAGATTCGTCCCCGACCGAACGGAAGGAGACCGCACGTGGCGGCACGGATACGGCGGGTCACCGGAATGCATAGATAGTCGACCTAAGTGGAGCAACGCGGGTTCCGGCCTCGTCGATCTTGGGAGTCGGGAAGAATCACCGGGTGTGAGGTTCGGTGTGCTCGGTCCGGTGCAGGTCGACGGCGTGGAGGTCGCGGCGCCGCGGCAACGGGCGTTGCTGGCGATGCTCGTGCTCGACGCTGGGCGGATCGTGGGGCACGACCAGCTGATCGGCGGCTTGTACACCGAGCCTCCCGCCGGGGCGGCCAACGCCCTGCAGTCGCAGGTGTCGCGGTTGCGGCGCACCGTGCCGGGGCTCGTGATCGAGCACCACCCCGCCGGGTACCGGCTCGTCGCCACGGCGGCCGAGGTCGATCACCTGCGATGTGTGGAGCTGCTGGACGCGGGACGGGCCTCCGAGGCGCTGGCGTTGTGGCGCGGACCGGCTCTGGCGGATGTCGAGGCGCCGTTCGTGCAGGTTGCGCGGCAGAACCTGACTGAAGTGCTCATCACCTGCGCACTGTCCGGCGGGACCGAAAAAGTTCACCGCGACCTTCTTTCCGAGCATCCGCTGCGGGAGGACCTGAGGGCCGCGCTGATGCTGTCGCTGCACCGCGCCGGACGGCAGAGCGAGGCCCTGGAGGTGTTCGCGCGCGGCCGGGAACTGCTCGCCGACGAACTCGGGGTCGACCCCTCCCCCGTGCTGAGCGCCGCGCACCTGGAGGTGCTGCGGGCGGTGTCGCCGCATCGCGGCGTACCGGCGCAGCTCACCAGTTTCGTCGGGCGTGACGAGGACCTGCGGCGCGTGGCGAAGTGGCTGCGGGAGAGCCGCCTCGTCACGCTGGTCGGGCCCGGTGGCACCGGCAAGACCCGTCTGGCCGTCGAGGTCGCGCACCGCGAGGCCGGTGAGGTGGCGTTCGTCGACCTGAGCGCTACCACTGACGTCGTGCGGGCGTTGCTCGACGGGATCGGGGTGCGCGAGGCCGGGCTGCACACCGGCGGGCCCAGCGCGCAGGAACGGCTGCGGGCGGCGCTGGCGGTGCGCGAGGTGGTACTGGTGGTGGACAACTGCGAGCACGTCGTCGACGAGGCCGCGCGCGTGCTGGCCGGGATCCTCGGGGCGTGCCCGGACGTGCGGGTGCTCGCCACCAGCCGCGAACCGCTCGGCATCACCGGGGAGACGCTCAGCCCCGTCACCGCGCTGGACTCCGAGGCGGCGGTGCGGCTGTTCCTGGACCGGGCGCAGGCCGTGAAGCCCGGTTTCCACGCCGACGTGGCGGTGATCGCGGAGGTGTGCCGGCGGCTGGACGGCATCGCGCTCGCCGTCGAACTGGCCGCGGCACGGGTCCGGTCACTCCCCCTGGCCGAGATCGCCGATCGGCTCGACGACCGGTTCCGGTTGCTGTCCAAGGGAAGCCGCACCGCCGCGCCCCGGCACCGCACGCTGCACGCCGTCGTCGAGTGGAGCTGGGACCTGCTCACCGACGCCGAACGCGACCTCGCCGCCCGCTTCACCGTGTTCTCCGGCGGGGCGAACCTGGCCGCGGTGACGGCGGTGTGCGAGTCCGCGGTGGACACGCTGGAGTCGTTGGCGGACAAGTCACTCGTCGAGGTCGTCGACGACCGGTACCGGATGCTCGACACCATCCGGGCGTTCTGCGCGAGCCACGCCCCGGATCTGCGGGAACGGCACGCGCGGTGGTTCCTGCGGCTGGCCCAGGACGCCGAACCGCACCTGCGCGCGCACGAGCAGATCACGTGGCTGGAGCGGTTGTCGGCCGATCACGACAACCTCGTCGCCGCCGTCGGGTGGGCGACCGCGCACGACCACGGGCTGGCGCTGGAGTTGGTGGCCGCGCTGGCGACCTACTACTGGTGTCGTGGGCTGCGCACGGAGGCCGCTTCTCTGGCTGACGCCGTGTTGCGCGCGTGTGGGGAGACACCACCGGCGGGGCGGGAGCAGGAGTACGCGTTGTGCCTGCTGATCGCGTGGCCCGTGGCGGCCGGGGACCAGAGCGCGCGGATCCGGCAGGCCGACGCGTTGCTGGCCACCCTGGACGCGCCGCCGCGGTACCCGATCATGACGATGATGTGGGGCATGGCGCTCGGGGCGCCGGAGGACGACTCGCAGGTGTGGCACCGGCGCAACCGCCTGCTCAACGACGAACCGTGGAGCGCCGCGCTCGCGTTGGTCGGCGACGGCCTGGTCGCGCGGATGGGCGGAGACCCCGAGACCGGCAAAGCCATGCTGAGGGACGGCGCGCGGGCGTTCACGCGGGTCGGTGACCGGTGGGGTGCGGCGCTGGCGTTCAACCAGCTCGGCGAGATCGCGCTGGTCGACGGCGAACACGCGGACGCGTTGGAGAACATCGAACGGGCCCGCGTGCTGCTCGCGGAGCTCGGCGCCACCGAGGACACCGCCGAAGCCGTCACCGGGCGGGCCCAGGCGAAGATCGCGGCCGGGGACCTCGCCGGGGCGCGGGAGGACTTCGAGCTCGCCCTCACGCTCGCACGCCGGTCCGGGGCGCTGGTCGTGCAGGCCGGCGCGCATCTGGGGCTCGCCGAACTGGCGCGGGTGAGCGGGGACTACGTCGTGGCGGCCGCGGAGTGCGACCAGGCGTGGGACCTCACGCCCGGCGGCTGGTACGGGCCCGACGAGATGCGCTGCCACATCGCCCGCGAACGCGGTCGCGTCGCCGCGTCCGCAGGAGACCTGGTCGCGGCGCGGGCCCACTTCGAGGACGCGCTGCGCCGGGCGGCCGGGCAGCGCAACCGGATAACCGAGACCGCCGTGCGCGCGGAACTCGCCGCCCTGGACGGGTGATCCGGCGCCACCACAGCCACGGCGGCAGGCGGTGGTGGGCGATGAACGTCCACAGGTCGTCCTCGGCGGTGTCGTTGGGGTGGCGGCGCAGCACCTCCAGGCACTCCCACGACACCACCCCGTGCAGCCGGGCCACGTGCGCCAGCGCCGTCGCGCCCTGCTCGCGGACCTCGAGGCGGTTGTGGTCCAACGCCCGTGCGACGCGGGGTAAGACGATCAGCGGATCGGGGCACGACATCGCCAGGCCGATCACCGCGACCCCGACCATGTCCTCGTCTCGGTCGAACGCCGCGTCGACCTCCTCGGGCCTGGACACGCCCATCAGCGCCGCGTAGTCGTGCCAGTCCACGCCGTCGCCGCGCATCGCCCGGTCCAGCAGGAACCGCTGCCGCCCGTCGGAGCGCTCGCCGGTGCGTTCCCAGTCCGCGGCCAGGTACCGCCACACCGCGGCGGTGTCCGCGCGGGAGGTCGAGGCCAGGATCCGGCACAGCTCCCGCACGTGCTCCGGGTCGTCGGCCTGCGCGAGTTCGGCCAGCACCCCGGGCGGGCAGCCCAGGTCGTGCCACGCCAGCCTCGCCAGCGTCGGCACCTCGCCCACGTCCACCCAGCCATCAGCCCCGCCCCGCCCGATCTCGGCAGGCGTCAGCGAGGCCCGGGACCGGGCGTGTTCGATCGGGATCACGCTCTAGACCGCGGGCACCGCACGCACCAGCGCGCGCGTGTAGTCGTGAGAGGGGGTGAGGAGGACTTCTTCGACTGAGCCTTGTTCCACGATTTTCCCCTGATGCATCACCGCGACCCGGTCGGCGATCTGCCACGCCAGCCCTAGGTCGTGCGTGATGATCAATGAAGCAAGGCCCAGTTCCGCCCGCAACCGGAGCAGCAGCGCCACGATCTCCCCGCGCACCGAGGCGTCCAGCGACGCGACGGGCTCGTCGGCCACCAGCAACCGGGGTCCCAGCACCAGTGCCCCGGCGATCACCACCCGCTGCTGCTGCCCCCCGGACAGCTCGTGCGGCAGCGCGTCCAGGTACAGCTCCGCCGGGCGCAGTTCGGCGCGTTCCACAGCGGCCGTGACCAGGGCTTCCTCGTTGTCGTGCAGGCCGTGCACGCGCAGCGCCTCGGCCACCGCGTCGAACACCCGATGACGCGGGTTCAGCGCGCTGGAAGGATCTTGAAGAACCAGCTGCACCTGCCGCCGCACGGCCTTGAGCGCCTTGCCTCCGCGCGGCACCTCCGCCCCGTCGAAGATCACCCGACCGGAGGACGGCGCCCGCAACCCCATTATGGTACGAGCCAGTGTCGTTTTTCCTGATCCGGACTGACCGACCAGCGCCACGATCTCACCGACGCCGACCGTCAGGTCCACCCCGTCCACGGCGCGGGTGCGGCCGTAGTCGACGGTCAGGTCCCGCACCTCCAGCAGGGGCGGCGGGGTCGGTCGTGGCTCGGTCCAGCGGTGTGCCGGGTCGCCGATCACCGGGAACGCCGCCGTCAGCGCCGCGGTGTGCGGGTGGCGCGGGTTCGCGATCACCTCACGGGTGCGGCCGCGTTCCACCACCTCGCCCGCCTGCATCACCGCCAGGTCGCCGCAGGTCTCGGCCAGCACCGACAGGTCGTGGCTGATCATCAGCAGCCCGAGGTCCTGCTCGGCGACCAGACGCTTGAGCAGGGTGAGGACCTGGGCCTGCACCACGACGTCGAGCGCGGTCGTGGGTTCGTCGGCGATCATCAGCCGCGGCCCGCACGCCAGCGCCATCGCGATCATGACCCGCTGCTTCTGCCCGCCCGAGAGCTCGTGCGGATACGCCCGCGCCTTGTCCTGGGGCAGCTCCACCTGGTCCAGGAGATCGGCGACGCTGCCGCCCGTGCCGTGCAGGCGCATCGGCTCGGCGATCTGGTCGCCGACGCGGTGCACGGGGTTGAGCGAGTGCATCGCGCCCTGGAACACCACCGACGCCGACGCCCACCGCACCGCCCGCAGCCGTCCCCACGCCATCGTGCGGACGTCCTCGCCGCCGAGCAGGATCTCGCCGTCAACGCGGGCGGTCTTGGGCAGCAGGCGCAGCACCGACATGGCCAGTGTCGACTTGCCCGATCCCGACTCGCCCGCCAGGCCCAGGGTCTGACCGGGTGCCAGGGTGAGGTTCACGTCGTGGACGACGCGCTTGTGTCCGTAGTGGACGGTGAGGTTCTTCAGCTCCAGCAACGGGGTCACCTCTTCGGCGTCACAACGGCTTCGAGCGCCCGCCCGACGAGCGTGAACGCCAGCACCACGGCCACGATCGCCAGGCCCGGCGGCAGCAGGTACCACCACGCCCGCTGCGGCACCGCCCCGTGCAGCTGGGCTTGGTGCAGCAGCGCGCCCCACGAGATCCGGGTCGGGTCGCCCAGCCCGAGGAACGCCAGCGTCGACTCCGCCACGATCGCCGACGCCACCGCGAGAGTGGCGTTGACCAGCATCAGCGGCACCACCGACGGCAGCACGTGCCGCCCGATCACGTGCGCGTGCCCGCCGCCCAGCGCCCGCGCGCGTTCCACGAACGGCCGGGCCTCGATCGTCAGCGTCTGCGCCCGCACCATCCGCGCCGTCGACGGCCAGCTCGTCAGACCGATCGCGAGCACGATCGTGCCCAGGCCGCGCGGCAGCACCGTCGACAACGCGATCGCCAGCACCAGCGCGGGCAGCACCAGGAAGAAGTCCGTGACCCGCAGCAACACGCCCGCGAGCCAGCCGCCGAAGTGCCCGCTCACCATCCCCACCAGGGTGCCGATGCCGACCGACAGCACCGCCGCCGCGAGACCGACGAGCAACGACGTGCCGGCTCCCTGCGCCATCAGCAGCGCCACCGACCGTCCGGCGTGGTCGGTCCCCAGCCAGTGCTCCGTGCTGGGGCCCTGCCAGGCCGCCGCCGTCACGCGCGTGACGTCGAGCGCCTCGGCCGGGATGAACAACGGCGCCAGCGCCGCGACCACTCCGGCCGCCGCCAGCACCCCGGCACCGGCGACCCCGGCCCGGTGGCTCAGGAACCTCGCCACCCCGGGCCGTTGCGCGAACCTCGCCACGGCATCCCCGCTCATACGACCCTCACCCGTGGATCCAGCACGCCGTGCAGCAGGTCGGCCAGCAGGTTCATCACCACGACCGCGCCCGCCGTCACCACCAGCAGCCCCTGCAACAGGAAGTAGTCAGGCCCGGTGAGCGCGTCGTAGAACAGCAACCCCAACCCGGGCCACGAGAACACCGTCTCCGTCGTGATCGCCCCCGCCACCACCAGCCCGAACCGCAGGAACACCAGCGTGAGCGCCGGCAACACCGCGTTGGGCACCGCGTGCCGGGTGCGCACCAGGTCGTCACGCAACCCCTTGGCCCGCGCGGTCGTCAGGTACGGGGCGTGCGTCTCCTCCAGCAGCGACGAGCGCATCACCAGCACGTACTCCGCGCACACCACCGCCACCAGCGTGATCGACGGCAGCACCAGGTGGTGGCCGACGTCGAGGGCCTGCGACACGAAGTCCGGTGCCGTGTCGGTGTCGCGCATGCCCCGCGACGGGAACAGGTCCCCGGTCACCATCATCAGCAGCATGCCGAGCCAGAACGTCGGCACCGCCCACAACGTCAGCGACACCCCCGTGGTGACCCGGTCGAACGCCGAGTCCCGCCGCCACGCCGCCCGCACCCCGAGCCACAACCCCAGCAGCACCGCGATCAGCGTCGAGGTGCCCACCAGCAGCAGCGTCGGCCCGAGGCGTTCGAGGATCACCTCCGCCACCGGCCTGCGGAACGTGAACGACGTGCCCAGATCACCCTGCAGCAGCGAGGTGAAGTAGCTCCAGAACTGCTCGTGCAGCGGACGGTCCAGGCCGAACTGCGCGCGCAGCTCGGCCTGGAGCGCCTCGGTGGTCGGACGGCCGCGCGTCATCGACACGACGGGATCGCCGGGCACCACCCGGAACAGGAAGAAACCCAGTACCGCCACCATCACCAGGCTGAGCGCGGCACCACCGAACCGACCGGCCAGACGCACTTACTCGCGCTCCCCCGCCGTGGCCCTGCGGCGCCGGGCCATGATCACGAACGCCGCCGCCAGCACGGCCAGGGCGGCGCCGACGAGAGCGAACCCCTGCCAGCCCGCGCCCGACGACGCCGCCGCGCGCACGGCCGGTTCGGCGCCGTAGTAACCCCACATGCCGTTCTGCGCCATGATCACGCCACCCTGCGCGGGCTGGGTCGTGAACCGCGCGAAGTGATCGGAGCGGTAGCCCTCCAGCGCGTTGTCGTAGGCGAGCACCACCGCGGGCACCTGGTCGTAGAACCGCGCCTGCATCTGCTTGACGATCTCCACGCGCTTGGCCTCGTCGAACTCCGAGAGCTGCTGGGCGTAGAGCTTGTCGTAGGTCTCGTCGCAGAAGTAGGTGTCGGTCGTGCCGCCCTTGCCGTCCGCGCCGGGACGTTGCGCGCAGGTGTGCAGGCCCAGCACGAAGTCCGGGTCGATGTTGGTCGCCCAGCCCGAGAACGCCAGGTCGTAGGTCGCCGCCGTGGTCGCCTCGTTGAGCTGGTTGTCCGACACCAGCCGCACGTCGAGGGGGATGCCGATGTCGCTCATCGACCGCTTCAGGTATTCGCTGGCCTGCTCGTCGTAGGCGCGGCCCGCCCGGCCGACCAGCCGCAGCCCGAACCGGGTGCCGTCGGCGCCGCGCGGGTAGCCGGCGGCGTCGAGAGCGGCGTTGGCGGCGGCCGGGTCGAACTTGCGCAGCTCCTTCTCCGAGGGCTGCCAGTGCCACTTGCCGAACACCGGCGGCACCAGCCCGGCGCCCTTCTCCGCGTAGCCGAGGTTGACTCGCTGCACCAACGCGTCGAGGTCGACGGCCTGGGCGATCGCACGCCGCACCGCGACGTTGCGCAGCGCCGGGTTGCCGTCGCCGATCGGCTCACCGGTGCGGGTCTGCGCACCGGGGTTGATCATCAACTCGGTGAAGCGGCGGCCCTGCGCCTTGTTGCGGGTCACGCCCGTCTTGCCGTCGAGCGAGTCGAACTGCGCGGGCGCCATGCGGTTGACCAGGTCGACCTCGCCCTTGGCCAGCGCCTGCACGGCGGCGTCGGAGTTCTGGAAGTACACGAAGTGCAGCTCGTCGTACTTCGGCGCGCCCCGCCAGTACTGCTTGTTGGCCTTGAGCTTGATGAACTGCCCGGCGACGTGCTCGGTCAGCACGAACGGGCCCGATCCGACGACCGGCATCCGGTCGTTGGCGTAGTCCTTGATGGCGCTGACCTTCTCCCACACGTGCCGGGGCACGATCGGGACGTCCAGCGCCAGCATCGTCACCTGCGGCGTCTTCGTGCGGATGACGACCGTGCGGTCATCGGGTGCGGTGACGTCCTGGAAGTTCGCGACGAAGCTGCCGTTCGCGGTGCGCGCGACCTCGTCGGTCATCATCAACCTGTAGGTGAACGCGACGTCCTGGGCGGTGATCGCCTGGCCGTCGGACCACTTCTTGCCCTCGGGGACGGTGAAGGTCCACGTGAGCTTGTCGGCCGAGGGCTCCCATCTGTTCGCCAGCCCCTCGGTCACCGCCTGGTCGGCGGCCGCGTAGGCGGTCAGGTAGTCGTACATGAGCCGGCCGATCTCCGTGCTCGACTGGAACACCGCGAGGAACGGGTTCATCGAGTCGATCTGCTGCACGATCGCGACCTTGAGAATCACCGGCTGCTGCGCCGCCGCCGGTGATGTCACGAGCCCCAACATTGTTGAAATCGCAAACAACGCGCACAACTTCACCCGCACGAAAACCCCTCTTCCCCAGCAGCCCACCACTAACTTACCGAGATGTGCGGATCATGATCTCGGCAGACATGGAAGGCGCCACCGGAGTCACCTGGACCGGGGACGTCGTTCCCGGAACGGAGCAGTGGCAACGGTTTCGGCGCCTGTTCACAGCAGACGTCAACGCCTGCGTCACCGGCCTCGTCGCGGGCGGCGCGAAACAGGTCGTCGTCAACGAGGCGCATTCCTCACAACGCAACCTGCTGCTCGAAGACCTCCACCACTCCGCGCGCCTGCTCACCGGCCGGCACAAGCCGTTGTCGATGATGCAAGGTATCGACTCCGAAGTGGACGGAGTGGTTTTTCTGGGCTATCACACCGGTGCCGGCGCGCGCGGCGTCCTCTCGCACACCTACCTCGAGAACTCGATCACCGGCGTGTGGCTCGACGGCGTGCACGCCTCCGAAGGCCGTCTCAACGCAGCCCTGGCCGCCGAACACGGCGTTCCGGTGCTGCTCGTGACCGGTGACGACCTCACCTGCGCCGACGCCGCGCACTACGTTCCGGGGGCACGGACCGTGGCCGTGAAGGAGTGCGTGTCGCGCTACGCCGCCGTGTGCCTGCCCCCGGCGGTGACTTCTTCACAGATCACAGAGGCGTCGCTTTCGGCCATGTCCCTGGCGGGCCGAACGGCGCAGTCGGTGACCCCGCACCGCATCGAGATCGAGTTCGACGCCACCCACCTCGCCGACGCGGCCGCGATCGTGCCCACCGTCGACCTGCTCGGCGAACGGCGCGTCGGCTTCGACGCCGCCTCCATGACCGAGGCCATGAAGGCGTTCAAGGTCGTCACCCACATCGCCGCCGCCGCGATCGAGGACCTCTACGGCTGAGTCACAACCCGGCCAGGTCGAGCAGCCGGTGCATCTGCTCGACCGGCAACCGCGGCGAGCCCGCCGCCGCCTGGACGGTTCCCTCGTCCTCGTCGTCGAGCAACGCGACCAGCACCGCCACCGGCAGGGCGGGATGCGCGGCGATCTCCTGACGCACCCCGGCGTCCGGGTCCCGCGCGAGCGCGACGGCGAGATCGACCGGCAGGTCCGGGTCGCGCGGCGCCAGGCACCGCATCCGCGGCTCGGGATCGGTGGCGAACCGGCGCAGCGCATCCGGCGGGAAGTCCAGCACGTCGGCGGGACGCCACGGCGTGGGCTTGAACGGCCGGTACTCGCGCTCGAGCCGCTCGGCCGTCGCGGGGTCCACCAGATGCGGGGCACGTCTCGCCATCGCCAACCGCACCTCCCGGTCCTCGTCGGCGAGCAGGCGGGCCACGACCTCGGGCGGCAGCGGCTGACGGGTGGACGCGGCGGAGATGCGGAAGCACGGGTAGGGCGAGCCGACGTGCGGTAACGGGTCGTCCCGCACCCACTCCAGGCGCATCATGTGCAGTTCGGCGACCAGGACGCTGCGCATGAACTCCAGCTCCGCCGCCTCGTCGTCGAGGTCCGGGTCGATGTCCATCGGGTGCGGCGCGGCCAGCATCCAGGCGTGGATCGCCGCGCGCACCACGTCCGGCGTGTCCTGGCGCGCGTACACGCCCAGGCGGACCTCCGCGCTGGGATCCTCGGCGAGCACGTCGCGCAGCTGCGCGGGCAGCTGGGGGTGGCGGGCCAGCTGGGCGCGCACCTGCGGGTCCGGGTCCGCCGCCAGCCGCGCGGCCGTCTCCGCGTCCACAGCGGCCTGGGCGACGGCTCCGGACCTGGTGACCGGATCGGCGAGCAGGGCGGGCACGAGGTCGGCGGGGTGCACAGGATGCGGGAGCCGGGGGTAGTAGGTGTCGCAGGCACTCGCCCTGACCTGGTCGGCGGCGTCGGTCAGCAACGCGCGCCGCACGTGCTCCGGTGCACCCGGCCAGTGCTGGGCCAGCGACGCCCGGACCTTCGGGCTCGGGTCCGCCGCCAGCCGCTCCCGCAGCTCCGAGGGCATCTCGTCGTTGCGCGCGAGGGAGTCGCGGACGTGCTCCTCCGGATCCGCCAGCAGCAGCTCGTACACCTCGCGCGCCGTGCCGTGGCCGCAACCGGAGGCGGTCGCGGCCCGCACCGAGTCGTCGCGGTCGCGGGCCAGCCGCAGCCGGGCGGTCGCGGGCAGGTGCTCGTTGAACGCCAGCGACCAGCGCAGCCGGGTCCAGCCGGTGTCGATCATCTCCCCGGCCAGCTCGTCGGTCAGGTCGGGCCGCTTTCCGACCTCTCCCATCCCGCCGCGGTGACCGATCAGGCGCCGGACCGCGTCCTGCGGCAGGGCCGGGTTGAGAGCGAGGCCTTCCAAGACCGCGGACAGGTGCATCGCGAGTTCCCCCAAGATCAGCGCAGACCTGTGACGATTCCACATCGGACGGCCGGATACGGTGGGATTCATGGCGTTGGACGTCGCGCAGGTGTGCGCAGAGCTGATCCGCTTCGACACCACCAACCGCGGTGGCGGCGACAGCGCGGGCGAACGCGAGGCCGCCGAACACGTCGCCGGGCTGTTGCAGGACAGCGGCGTGCCGCCGACGTTGCTCGAACCCGCCCCACGCCGCGCCAACGTCCTCGCGCGCGTGCCGGGCACCGATCCGTCGCTGCCCGCGCTGCTGGTCCAGGCGCACCTCGACGTCGTGCCCGCCGACCCGGCCGAGTGGAGCTTCGACCCGTTCGGCGGCGAGATCCGCGACGGGTTCGTGCACGGCCGCGGCGCTGTGGACATGAAGGACATGGCCGCGATGACGCTGACGGTGCTCAGTCGCTGGCACGCCGAGGGGCGGCGGCCGCGCCGGGACGTCGTGCTGGCGTTCGTCGCCGACGAGGAGGACCAGGGTGTCTACGGGGCGCACTGGCTCGTCGAGCACCACGCCGCCCACTTCGCCGGGGTGCAGGCGGCGATCAGCGAGTCCGGCGCGTTCTCCTACGACGTCGGCGGCGTGCGGCTCTACCCGGTCGGCACCGCCGAGCGCGGCACGTCGCACATGAAGCTCACCGCCACCGGCCGCGCCGGGCACGGATCGCGGCGCAACGACAGCAACGCGGTGACCGCGCTGGTCACGACGCTGGCGCGGATCGCCGCCCACGAACACCCGGTGCGGCTGACCCCGACCGTCGAGGCGTTCCTGGTGGGCGCGGGCAAGGCGCTGGGTGTGGAGGTGGACCTCGACGACGTCGACGGCACGCTCACCCGGCTGGGCCCGGCGGCGAAGCTGGTGGAGAACACGGTGCGCTGCTCCACCACGCCGACCATGCTGCAGGCCGGGTACAAGGTCAACGTCATCCCCGGCACCGCGACCGCGCAGCTCGACGTCCGCACCCTGCCCGGCACGGTCGACGAACTCGTCGCCACCCTCGACGCGCTGCTCGCCCCCGGCGTGACCCGCGAGTTCCTCGAACACCAGCCGCCGGTCGAGGCGCCGGTCGACAGCCCGTGGTTCACCGCCATGGCCGACGCGCTGCGCGACGAGGACCCCGCCGCGCACGTCCTGCCGTACTGCCTGGGCGGCGGCACCGACGCCAAGGCGTTCAGCCAGCTCGGCATCGCCTGCTACGGCTTCTCGCCGCTGCTGCTGCCCGAGAAGGGCTACGACTACCGGGCCATGGCGCACGGCGTCGACGAACGCGTGCCCGTCGCCGGCCTGGAGTTCGGCGTGCGCGTGCTAGACCGCTTCCTGTCGAGCTGACCGGCGCTCCACCAGCTCCTGCACCGCGCTGGGCAGCGTCTGCTCGAAGTCGATCAGCTTCGCCCACGTCGGCGTCACCACGATCCGCACCATGCCGTCGTAGAGCGAGCGCACCTCGCGTTCCCACTCCACCCGCTGCTCGGCGCTCATGGCGTAGCTGCCGTTCATCTGCAGGTACTCCTCCGGGATGCCCTCGACCTCGTCGAGCTCGACCGTGCCGCGGATCAGCAGGATCTTCGGCGGGTGCACCTCGGTGTCGATCGTCAGCGCCACCACCGGGTTGGCCCGCAGCGCGTGCAGCTTCGGCGCGTTCGTCGAGGTGCACAGCACGATCTGCGCGCCGTTCCAGGTGTGCGCGATGGGGATCGCGCGCGGCGTGCCGTCCTTGGCCACGTACGCCATCCGCAGCATGTCGCGCCCCAGCAGCTCCTGGCTGTGCGGCCGGCCCAGCACCTCGAAGATCTCGTCCCGCGTCATCGTCGTCATGCCCCTGGGACGGAGCCGCGCCGCCGTTCTCGACACCGTCCCCTCAGAAACTTTCAGCGAGGCGGAAGTGGCAGCTCCATCGCGGGCAGGCCGTCGATGCTCGCGATGTTGTAGGGCTTCTTCTCGGTGTACTCGCGGAACTCCTCGTCGCTCTTGCGGGCGAAGTAGTCCGCGTGCAGGTCGCGTTCGCTGCGGTAGTCCATGAACGGCACCGCGAACCCGCACGTGTCGCTGATCAGCTCCGCCGTCACCACGATCACCGCCCGCAACGCCGGCCCGTCCGCCTCGCCGAACCCCGCCACCAGCTCGGCGAACCGGGGGTCGTCGCGGAACACCGGCTCACCCCGCCCGTGCACCCGCACGATGGTCGGCGGCCCCTCGAACGCGCACCACATGAGCGTGATCCGGCCGTTCTCCCGCAGATGCGCGACCGTCTCGGCGTGACTGCCACCGAAGTCCAGGTAGGCCACCGTGCGGTCGTCGAGGATCCGCAACGTGCCCTGCCGTCCCTTGGGCGAGAGGTTGACGTGCCCGTCCCCGGCCAGCGGCGCACTGGCCACGAAGAACACCTTCTGCTGCTCGATGAACTCCCACAGCCGCGGCTCGATCCGCGCGTATTCCTTACCCATGCTCAGCAGTATTGATCGCGGCGCGGAACCTGTCAGCCGTCATTCCCAGGTGGCGGACCAGCTCCGGCGGCCCATCCACGCTGAAGGAGCACCCCAGCATCCCCAGGTACACCGCCAGCATCTCCGGCGTGTCCGCGCCCGCGGTCAACCGGCACTCCCGCTCACCGGTGGCCTCCACCAGTGCCGCCGGGACCTTCGCCGCCACCTGCTCGGCCGGCGCGTGCACCGTCACCGTCGCCCGGAACCGCCACGCCGCCGTGGCCAGCCCCTTCTCCAGGTGCGCCTGCACGTCCGGCAACTCGCGCGGCGCGAACCGGGGCCCCGTCGGCACGCGCGGCCGCACCCGGTCGGCCCGGAACGTCCGCCAGTCCTGCCTGCCCACGTCCCACGCGATCAGGTACCAGCGGCCGCGTGTGTGCACCAGCCGGTACGGCTCCACCTCACGCCGGTCGGCCTCCCCGTCGAACTTCACGTAGTCGAACCGCAGCCGTTCCCGCGCCCGGCAGGCGTTCACGATCTGCACCGTCACCTCGGGATCGAGTTCCGCGGTCGTGCCGACGGCGACCTCCTGCAGCGCGGTGACCCGGTGCCGCAAGCGGCTCGGCAGGACCTGCTCCAGCTTGCCCAGCGCCCGCCGTGCCGTCTCCGAGTCCTGCCCGCTCAGGCTCAACGCGACCGCCACCGCCTCGTCGTCGTCGAGCAGCAACGGCGGCAGCTTCGCCCCGGCCCCCAACCGGTACCCGCCCGCCACACCGGGCGTCGCGTGCACCGGATACCCGAGCGCGCGCAACCGCTCCACGTCGTTGCGGACCGTCCGCGTCGTCACCCCGAGCCGCTCCGACAGCTCGCGGCCCGTCCAGTCCCGCGTGGCCTGCAACAACGACAACAGCTTCAGCAACCGCGCCGACGTCTCCAGCATGACGTTGATTCTCTCCCGAATCGCGGAACGAACCTTTCCGCAATCCTTTCTACCTTGGCTTCATGAACCCCTTCCGCGTGACCATCCCCGAAGCCGACCTCGCCGACCTGCGCCACCGCCTGCACGCCGCCCGCCGGCCCGCGCAGTCCGGCATCGGCGGCTGGACCAGGGGCGTCCCGGCCGACGACCTGCACGCCCTGGCCACCTACTGGGCCGACGAGTTCGACTGGCGCGCCGTGGAAGCGACCCTCAACACCATCCCGCAGCACCTCACCGAGATCGACGGCCAGCAGATCCACTTCGCCCACGTCCGCAGCCCCCGCGCAGACGCCCTGCCGCTGCTGCTCGTGCACGGCTGGCCCTCGACGTTCGCCGAGTACGCCGCCGTCCTGCCCGACCTCGCCCGCGACCACCACCTCGTGGTGTCGTCCATCCCCGGTTTCGGCTTCTCCACCCCGGTCACCGGCGCCTGGGGCATCACCCGCACCGAGCGCCTGGGCTACGAGCGCTACGGCATCCAGGCGGGCGACGTCGGCGCGGGCATCGCCGGGGCCATGAGCCGCCAGACACCGGCCGTCGCCGCGATCCACCTCAACGGCACCAGCGCCCACCCGTTCGGCGGCCCGCTCCCGCTCGACGGCTTCACCGGCGTCGAACTCACCCGGGCCGAACGCTTCAACGACTTCGTCGCCACCGGCCTCGGCTACCTGCAACTCATGTCCACCAAGCCGTGGACCATCGGCCACAGCCTCACCCGTCGGCCTGCTCGCCTGGATGTACGAGAAGTTCCACGCCTGGAGCACCACCGTCGACCGCGACGCCCTGCTCACCGCCGCCTCGATCCACTGGTTCACCGGCAGCGGTGCCACGGCGGCCGAGTTCGTCTACGAATCCATGAACGCCCCCGGCGCCTGGGGCCCCACCCCGGCGCCCACCGGGTTCGCCACCTTCGCCGCCGACAACGGCATCCGCACGCTGCTCGACCCGGCCCACGAGATCGCCCACTGGACCGAGTACGACCGGGGCGGTCACTTCCCGGCCATCGAGGTCCCCGACCTCTACGCCGCGGACGTCCGCACGTACTTCGCCGGCGTCTAAATACTTCGACAGCGCCCTCGGCACTCGGCAAGGTGGCTGTTCGTGACGAGCAGCGAACTGTGGACCCAGGCCACCGCCGAACGCTACGACGCCGAGGAAACGGAAAATTTCTCGGCCGCCGTTCTCGAACCGACCACCGCGTTCCTCGCCGGGCTCGCCGGAGACGGCCGGGCACTGGAGTTCGCCATCGGCACCGGACGCGTGGGCATCGCGCTGCGAGAACGCGGCGTGCCGGTGACGGGCATCGAACTGTCCGAGCACATGGCGGCGGTACTACGACGCAAGATCGACGAGGACGCGCTCCCGGTGGTCATCGGGGACATGGCCACCACCGTCGTCCCCGGCGAGTTCACGCTGGTCTACCTCGTCTACAACACCATCACGAACCTGCTCACCCAGGACGAGCAGGTCGAGTGCTTCCGCAACGCCGCGCGGCACCTGGCGCCCGGCGGCCGCTTCGTCATCGAACTGGGCGTGCCGCCGCTGCGGTTCCTGCCTCCCGGCCAGGTCGCGGTGCCGTTCGACGTCTCCGCACACCACCTCGGGTTCGACACCTTCGACCTGGTCGAGCAGATCCTCGTCTCACACCACTTCACCCGCGACGGCGATCACTACCGCCGCGCCGGCTCCCGGCACCGCTACGCCTGGCCCGCCGAACTCGACCTGATGGCCCGCATCGCCGGACTCGCACTGGAACGGCGCGTCGCGGACTGGCACGGCACCCCGTTCACCCAGGACTCCACCAAGCACATCTCCGTGTGGCGCAAGCCCGTCTGAGGCGCACCACCGAACCGTCGAAGCGTCAGGCCTGGCCCGACGCCCGCAGCGCCTCCTGCTCCACCCGAGCTCGATAAGCCGCCCAGTCCTGCTCCGGCAGGTTCGAGTTCCCCGACCGCAACCCGGCCACCCCGTCGAGGCCCTCCCGCAGGATGTCCGCGTGCCCGGCGTGCCGGTTCACCTCGGCGATCTCGTGCACCAGCAACAGGTGCAACGTCACGTACCGCCGTTCCTCCGGCCACCACGGCACCACCCCGGGCGCCTCCAGCGGCAACTCCTCGATGCTCGAGTCCGCGAACGCCGTCGCCCGCGCGAAGAACCCCAAGACGTCCTCGCGCGACTCCTCGGCCGTGGCGAACATGTCCGAGTTCGGGTCGGCGTCGATGTCGAACGGCAGCTTCTCCGGGAACGGCCGCCCCAGGCACTCGCCGAAGTACCCCACCTCGACCCCCGCCAGGTGCTTGGCCAGGCCGAGCAGGTTCGTGCCCGTCGGCGTCAACGGGCGGCGCACGTCGTACTCCGACAGGCCGTCGAGCTTCCACAGGAACGACTCACGGGCGGTCTTGAGATAGCGGTGCAAATCGGCTTTCGGATCAGCGGCCATGCCTCTCACCCTGACAGAGCCCGGCACGCGGCGTCGGCGATTTCCACCACCCCGGCGCGGCGCCTCAGACACCACCGACGGGCTTGAGCACCAGCAGATCCAGGTGATCGACCACGGGCCCGGACTCCACCGCGGCCGCCGCACGCAGCCGTTCCAGCCCCGCCGCGAACTCCTGCGCCGACAGCGACCGCAACAGGGTGTCCGCCTCCTGCCGCACCGTCGAAACCTTGTCCGCCAACGACAACGCCGTCACCTGCGGCACCGGCTCCAGCCGCTCGGCCGCGAACCCCAGCCCGTCCGCCACCTCGCCCACCGTGGGAAACCCGGTCAACGCCCGCACCGCCTCCGGGAAGAACCGGAACAAGCCGATCCCCGAATGCCGCTCCCGGAACAACGACCGCAACACCACCACCCCGCCCGGCCGCAGCACCCGCCGCAACTCCGCTCCCGCGGCCGGCAGGTCACGCACGTGGTGGATCACCGTCGACATCCACACCACGTCCACCGACCCCGCGTCCAACGGCACCGAGCAGGCGTCCCCGGCCAGCATCGGCAGCCCGGACGCCGCGCGCATGTCCGCCGACGGTTCCACCGCGATCACCGGTACGTCCGGGAACCACGACCCGAACGCCCGCACGAACAACCCGGTGCCGGCACCCAGGTCCAGCACCACCCGTTCCGGCAGGAGATGCGGCGCCACCGCGTCCCGCCACGACGACAACCCCTCGAGCGCGATCTCCCGCGCCAGCCGGTACGAACCCGCCTCCACAGCGTCGTAGCGCGTCATCCCACCACATAACCCCATACGAATGGCGGGCTGACAGTGAGCCTTCACACGGACTAAACATCGAGAAGCCATGTCCCTGCCGTGGTACGAAAGGGTTGCCCTGCATGCGAAAGAGCCATCTCAGACCCCTGATCGGGGTCACCGTCGCCGCGAGCGTCGTGTTCGCCATGGGAGGCGTGCCCACCGGCGCGGCCCCGGACGCCTCGGAAACGTCGACGAACTACCAGGTCAGCAACGTTCGCACCGCTGAACAGCGCACCAAGCTCGCCAAGTCGGGTGCCGCCATCGACTCGGTCGAGGAGCACGGCATCGTCGTGATCACCGCGACCGGCCGCGAGGTCAGGAACCTGAAGGCGCAAGGGTTCGAGGTCACCGAGCTGCCCAAGCGGATGGAGGCGAACGCCGCCATCGGGCCGTTCGACTTCCCCGCCGCGGACTCGAACTACCACAACTACGCCGAGATGACGACGGCGATCAACAACGCCGTCGCGGCGTACCCGAACCTGATCAGCAAGCAGGTCATCGGCAAGTCCTACGAGAACCGCGACATCGTGGCGCTCAAGATCAGCGACAACGTCGGCGTCGACGAGGCCGAGCCGGAGGTGCTGTTCACGCACCACCAGCACGCCCGCGAGCACCTCACCGTCGAGATGGCGCTGTACCTGATCAACACGTTCACGACCCAGTACGCGACCGACGCGCGCATCAAGGGGCTCGTCGACACCCGCGAGATCTGGATCATCCCGGACGTCAACCCCGACGGCGGCGAGTACGACATCGCGACCGGCAGCTACCGGTCGTGGCGCAAGAACCGCCAGCCCAACGCCGGGTCGTCCAACGTCGGCACCGACCTCAACCGCAACTGGGACTACAAGTGGGGCTGCTGCGGCGGTTCGTCGGGCAGCACCGGCTCTGAGACCTACCGCGGCCCGAGCGCGGCCTCCGCGCCCGAGGTCAGGGTCGTGGCGGACTTCGTGCGCAGCCGCAACGTCGGCGGCAAGCAGCAGATCGGCGCGTCCATCGACTTCCACACCTACAGCGAGCTCATCCTGTGGCCGTGGGGCTGGACCTACGACGACGTCGCACCGGGCCTGACCCAGGACCAGCGCGACACGTTCGCCGCCATCGGCCAGTCGATGGCGCAGAGCAACGGCTACACGCCCGAGCAGTCCAGCGACCTCTACATCACCGACGGGTCCATCCCGGACTGGCTGTGGGGCACGCAGGGCATCTTCGCCTACACCTTCGAGATGTACCCCGGCAGTGCCGGTGGCGGCGGCTTCTACCCGCCCGACGAGGTCATCCCCGCGCAGACCTCGCGCAACAAGGAAGCCGTGCTGCAACTGCTCGAGCGCGCCGACTGCCCGTACGAGGCGATCGGCAAGGAAGCGCAGTACTGCGGCGTCGACCCGCCGGACCCCGGTGGCAAGTTCTTCGAGAACGCCGCGGACTTCCAGATCCGCGACAACACCACGATCAACTCGCCGATCACCGTGTCCGGCGTGGCGGGCAACGCGCCCGCCACCCTCAAGGTCGCCGTCGACATCAAGCACACCTACAAGGGCGACCTGAAGGTGGACCTGGTGGCGCCGGACGGCACCGTCTACGTCCTGCACAACCGTGCGGGCGGCAGCGCGGACAACATCCTGCAGACCTTCACCGTCAACGCCTCCAGCGAGGTCGCGAACGGCACCTGGAACCTGCGGGTGAACGACAACGCCAACCAGGACACCGGGTTCCTCGACAAGTGGAGCCTCCAGTTCTAGCGGGCTGACCGGTTCAGGGCGCCGGTGTTCCGGCGCCCTGACGCCCGTAGTCGCGCACCGGGAACGAGTCGTGCATCCGCACGCCCTTGGAGTTCAGCTTCGCCAGCGGCCGCAGCAGCCACGACGGCAACGTCGTCACCAGCTGCATGCCGCGCGTCAGCCCCCACACGCCGGCCTTCGTCGCCGGGATCAGCGTCTTGGCCACGCCCAGCGCGAACGCCCTGCTGTCGTGCACGATCGGCCGCATCTCGTGCTCGTAGCGCGCGAACGCCGCCGAGTGGTCCCCGCTCTGGGACAACTCGCCTGCCAGCACGTATGCCCCCAGGACGGCGAGGCTCGTGCTGCCGCCGATGGCCGGGCCGGGGCAGTAGGCCGCGTCGCCGGCCAGCGCCACCCGTCCCCGTGACCAGGTGTCCTCTCGCAGCTGCGTGATCGAGTCGAAGTAGAAGGCCCGATCGTCGTCGAGATACCGCATCCACCCGTCGACCTGCGGGTTCAGGTCCGCGAACGCCTCGCGCAGCAACTGCTTCTGCCGTGCCACGTCGCGGTGGTGGTAGGCGAGCTCCCCGGACCGGAACAGGAACAACGCCCGCGCGTCGTCCAGATGCCGCGCCCCGTAGACGGCGGCCATGCGGCCCGGCCCGATGTGCCCCGTCATCGCCCCGGGGTCACCGATCTCCCGCGGCACCGACAACACCGCCAGGTACGCGCCCACGAACGCCTTCTCGACCTCGCCGAACACCAGCCGCCGCACGTTCGAGTGCAGCCCGTCCGCCCCGATCACCAGGTCGAACCGCCGCGGCGGCGCGGCCTCGAACGTCACCTCACCGTCCTCGCCGATCGCCGTGATCGAGTCGCCGAACACGTACTCGACATCCGCGCGCGTGGCGTCGTAGTAGATCTCGCTCAGGTCGTCGCGCATGATCTCGACGTGCCGGTCCGACGCGGCCGCGAAGATCTTCGTGACGTCCCCGGTGATCGGCGTGCGCTTCCCCTCGCGCAGGAACGACAACCGCGTGGTCCCGGTCGCCAGCGCCTCGACGCGGTCGAGCACGCCCATGCGTTCGGAGATGTCCATCGCGGGCTTGAACAGGTCGACCGCGTGCCCGCCGGTCTTGCGCAGCACCGGCGAGCGCTCCACCACCGTCACCTCGTGCCCGTACCGGGTGAGCCAGAACGCGAGCACCGGACCGGCGACGCTGGCCCCGGAAACGAGTATCCGCACGTCACACCCCCTTACTTAACGGTCGGTAAGCAACACGGCCGACTCTAGCACCGCAACTGACCGATCGTTAAGTAAGATTTCCGCCGTGGCCCGACAGTCCGACACCAAGCAGCGCATCCTGCAGACCGCCCGCGACCTGTTCGCGCGCCAGGGCGTGCAGCAGACCAGCCTGCAGGACATCGCCGAGAGCCTCGGCATCACCAAACCGGCGCTCTACTACCACTTCTCCTCACGCGAGGAGCTGATCCGCAGCATCGTCACGCCGCTCATCGACGACGGCGAACGGTTCCTCTCGGCCACCGAGGCGCGCGCCGACGTCACCACGCGGGAGGTGCTGGAGGGGTTCTTCGACTTCCACCACCGCCACCGCAAGGACATGTTGCTGCTGCTCACCGAGATGACCACGCTCGCCGAACTCGGCCTGATCGACCTCGTGCTCGCCTGGCGCGCCCGGCTCACCCGGATCGTGTTCGGCCCCGACGCCACCCTGGAGCAGCAGGCCCGCGCGGTGCTCACGTTCGGCGGCATGCAGGACTGCACCATGCAGTTCCCCGACGCCCCGGTCGAGGAACTGCGCGAGGCCACCATCACGGCCGCGTTCGCGGCCCTGGGTCTCGAGGACTGACCGCTCAGGCGCTGGCCGTCTCGCCCTTCGCCGCCACGTCCTCGCGTTCCACGTCGCGGTTGGCCCGGTACTGCCGGATCGAGTACGCCAGCGCCGCCGCCCACGCCACCCAGATCACCGCGTAGATCGACCACTTCACCGCGTCGCTCGCGTCGATCCAGTCGCTGCGCAGCAACGTCCGCGTGTTGGTCAGCACGATCAGGCCACCGACCGCGGAGCCCAGCACGCGCGGCGGGATGTGCCGCACCAGCCACGCCGCGATCGGCGCCGCGATCAGGCCACCGGCCAGCAACGCCAGCACCCACGAGAAGTTCACGCCCTCGTTGCCGATACCGACGAAGAAACCGATGCTCGCCGCCACCGCCACGAGGAACTCGCTGGTGTCGATCGACCCGATCGTCTTGCGCGGCTCCAGCCGTCCGCTGGCCAGGATCGCGGGCGTGCCGACCGGGCCCCAGCCACCGCCGCCAGTGGAGTCGACGAACCCCGCCACCAGGCCCAGCGGCGCGAGGAACCTCTTGCGCAGCGGCTTGCCCAGGTTCGTGCGGGGCAGCCCGAACGTCGTGAACCTGATCAGCACGTACAGACCCAGCGCCAGCAGCACCACCGACATGATCGGTGCCGCCACCTCGGTAGACAGGCTCGACAGGAACGTCGCCCCGGCGAACGCGCCCACCGCGCCCGGGATGCCGATCTTCGCGACGACCTTCCAGTCGACGTTGCCGAAGCGCCAGTGCGAGAACCCGGACGCCAGCGTCGTGCCGATCTCTGCCAGGTGCACCGTCGCCGACGCCGCCGCCGGGTTCGTGCCGATCGCCAGCAGCAGCGTCGTCGACGTGACGCCGTAGGCCATGCCGAGACTTCCGTCGACCAGCTGGGCACCCAGGCCCACCAACGCGAGAAGGATCAGTTGTCGCATGCCGGCGTCCAATCCGTCGAGGTTGACGGTCATCATCCGCAGCCGAACAACATCAGCCAACGACGCCCACATCGCGGAATCGAAGACAGCTATGCCTTGCCAGCACCCGCACACACGAGCTAAGGCCCGTCTCAAAAGCCGCCGTTCGGTCGCTGTTGATCGCCGCCGCGAAGGACGACCATCACGCGATGGCCCTTCGCCGTGCCTGGGTCCTGCCACTGGCCCCCACCGCCGTCGTCCTGCTGATCGCGCTCGCTTTGCTCGCCGCACCCCCGTACGGCGAGCAGACCTGGCTGCTCGGCCTGGTGATCATCACCACGCTGCTGGCCGCCGCGATCGCCGCCGTGGCGTCCCGGATCTCCGGCGACCCCACCGAACGCCCGCGCGTGCTCGCGCTCGGCACTGGCCTGGCCACCGCTGCCACGCCGTTCGCCGTCAACGCCGTGCTGGGCGCGCCGACACCGTTGCCGCTGGTCGTGTTGTGGCTGGTGTTCGGTCTGTGCGCGGGGTTCTGGCAGCTGCACCTGTGCGAGGGAGCACGCTCACGCCCGCTGCACGCCGCCATAGGATTCGCCTACACCTTCGTGTTCACCGCCGTGACGCTGTTGCTCGCGGTGTTGTCCGCACGGCTCGTTGACTAGATGAGAACGGACTCTCGAAACCGTGCTCGGCCGTTCGGCGCGCGGGGTAGGGTCCGGAAACCGATTACCGCCGGGAGAGACATGCGCGCCGTCGAGATCAGACCTGGGGTCCGGATCCGCTGGGTCGAAGTGCCGGGAGCCACACCCGCACGCGTCTACCTGCACGGACTGGGCGCCTCGTCGGCTCCCTACTACGCAGAAGCCGTCGCGCACCCGCTGCTGGCAGGCCGCCGCAGCCTGATGATGGACATGCTGGGCTTCGGCATCAGCGACCGCCCCAGCGGGTTCGCCTACTCGCTGGAAGGCCACGCCGACGCCCTCGCCGTCGCGCTCGCCAAGATCGGTCTGCGCCGCTGCGAGATCATCGGCCACAGCATGGGCGGCGCCGTCGCCATCGTGCTCGCCGCGCGCCACCCCGAGATGGTGCGCTCGCTCGTCCTGGTGGACCCCCACATCGACCCCGCCACGCCGTCGCTGGGCGCGCCCGGCAGCCGGGGCATCGCCGCCTACGGCGAGGCCGACTTCCTCAGCCACGGCTTCGACCGCGTCCTGCGCGACGTCGGCCCGCACTGGGCCGCGACCATGCGCATGGCGGGCCATGAAGCCCTCTACCGCAGCGCCGTCGACCTCGTCCGCGGCACGTCGCCGACGATGCGCAAGTTGTTGCTGGAACTGGAGATCCCGCGCGTCTTCCTGCACCCCGAGGACGCTCCGCCCAGCGGCGGCCGCGAACTCGCCGGGGCCGGTGTCCAGCTCGTCTCCGTGCCCAACACCGGCCACAACATCATGATCGACAACGTCGAGGGTTTCGCCCGCGCCGTCGCCCAGCAACGCCTCGCGGTCTAGCTACAGCACGATGCCGGCGAGCCTCGACACGTCGTCGAGCTCGTCGGCACCGACCTCGCGGTAGGCCTCCGTCACGCCCCGTCCAGCTCCCGGGTGAGCGCGCCGGACAGCAGTTCGCGCGCCCGTTCCACGCTCAACGACCCGCTGTGCCACCGTTCGCTCAGCCCTTCGACCAGCGAGGTCAGGCGTTCCGCGACCGCCCCCGCGTCCACGTCCGGGCTCACCTGCCGGACCAGGGCCGCCACGTCGTCGTTCCACGCCTCGGTCGCCGTGCGCAACGGCACCCGCAGCTCCTCGTGGAACGCCGCGCTCGCCCGCAGCTCACCCCACGCGACGCTGGTCTCGCGCACCCGGTCGTCGTCGCGCAGCTCGCCCAGCAGCATCTGCTCGACCTGCTCGCGCGGATCCTCCGAGCGGGTCTCCTCGCTGGTGTAGGTCAGGGCGCGGTGGTTGACGTGCTCCAGCGCGGCCCGCAGGATCCCGGCGCGGTCCTTGAAGTGGTAGTAGATCAACGCCGTCGACACCCCGGCCTCGGCGGCGAGCTTCTCCACCCGCAGGCCGCGCACGCCGTCCTGCGCGATCACCCGCACCGCGGCTTCGAGCATCTGGGTCCTGCGGTCCGACACTGGTGTCCTCACCTGGGTTCTTGTTGCGTGGCGCAGTGGATGCCGCCACCGCCCAGCGCGATGGCGTCGATGTTGATCTGCACCACCGTACGTCCGGGGAACAGCCGCTCCATCGTCGCCTTCGCCGCCGCGTCCGTCCGCGCGTCCCCGAACTCGGGCCCGACGACCGCGCCGTTGCACACGTAGAAGTTGATGTACCCGGCCGCGAAGTCGTCGTCGCGCACCCGCGTCTGCTCCGGACCCTCCAGCACCTCGACCTTGAGCGGCCTGCCCGCCGCGTCCGTCGCGCTGCGCAGGATCTCCAGGTGTCGACGCGTGACCTCGTAGTCGAACGACTCGGGGTCGTTGTCCAGGCCCGCCACCACGACACCCGGCCCGGCGAAGCGGGCGTAGAAGTCCGTGTGGCCGTCGGTGATGTCCTTGCCGGCGATGCCCGGCAGCCAGATGACCTTCCTGATGCCGAGCAGGTGGGCGAGTTCCTGCTCGACGTCGGACTTGGTCCAGCCCCGGTTGCGGTTGTTGTTGAGCACGCAGCTCTCGGTGATGATCGCCGTGCCCTCGCCGTCTACCTCCAGCGCGCCACCCTCCAGCACCAGGTCCGTGCGCACGTGCTCCGCCCTGGCTTGACCTGCGACGAAGCCCGCGACCCGCTTGTCGCGGCTGTGCTGCTGCTTGCCGCCCCAGCCGTTGAAGTTGAAGTCGACAGCGCCGCCGTCGCGCACGAACACCGGCCCGGTGTCGCGCATCCACAGGTCGTCGAGTTCGGCGGTCACCAACTCGACGCCGGGCAGCAGCGGCCGGGCGCTCTCCAGGTCCTCGGCCCGCACCAGCACCGACACCGGTTCGAACCGGGCGATCGTGGTGGCGATCCGGGCCTGATCCGCCCGCACCCGCGGCAGATCGCGACCCCAGATCCGGTCGCTCGCCGCGAACGCCATCCACGTCCGGCGGTGTGGCTCGCCCTCCTCCGGCATCACCCACTGCTTGGTGCCGTTGCTCGCCTTGGACACGGTGTCTCCGCTCGTCCCACTCGCGCAGCCGGCGAGCACGCCGCTGATGGCCGCGGCCGCCGTCTGCACGAAGTTGCGCCTGTTCATGAGAGCCAGGGTAGGCCTGACTGAAATTTCAGTCAAACCGAAACCGCTGGTCAGACCCAATCAGGTAGTCAAGTGACGGTGGGCTAGCGGCGCCGGGCGGGCTGGGCTGCCCAGTGCCCGGGACGGGTCAGCCCCTCGGGCAGCCTCGTCTTCGCGTTGCCCCGCGCGGCGTTGACCTGCGGCTGGGTCAGGAACAGGCAGGTGCTCAGATCCGCCCCCGACAGGTCCGCCCCGCGCAGATCGGCGCCGATCATGTCCGCCCGCGACAGGTCCGAGCCGGTGAGATCAGCGCCGATCAGGTAGGCACCGCGGAAGTCGGCGCTCGCGAGGTTCTTGTTGCGCAGCCGCGCACCGATCAGGTCCGCGCCCCGGTAGGACTTCGCGCTGGTCCGCAGCCGTTCACTGGTGCGCAGCAGCAGGACGTTGACCTTCGCGCGGACCTCCGCGACGTCGAGCGCCAGGATGTCGTCCGGGGCGGCGACGGTGTGCCGTTCGACCTCGGCGAACGCTTCGGCCAGGTCGTCGTGCGGATCCAGCCGCTGTGCCTGGTCGAGGTAGAACAACAGCTCGTGCAACTGCCTGACCACCGGGAACACCGCGAACATCTTCTCGCGCTCGGCGGTGCGCCAGTCCGTGCCCGCGAAGACCGTCTGCGACACCCGCTGACCGGCACCGAAGCAGTCGTAGACCGTGCAGCCCGAATACCCGCTCTGCCGCAGCTTGTCGTGGATGCCGCACCGGTGATCGGCCAGCAGGTTGCGGCACGGCGTACCGGCGTCCTTGGTGGCGGCGAAGTCGGCGGACCTGGCGAACGGCAGCGCGACGCAGCACAACCCGAAACAGTTGGCGCAGTCGCCTTTCAGCTGAGACATCGCCGCTCAGCCTACTGGGTTGCCGCTGCGCAACCGGACCTCCGCCGTCACCGCCACCGCGTCCGCCGGCCGCGTCCCCCGATCGCGATACCGGAACAACAACCGCTGGATCGACGCCCCGATCTCCGCCATCTCCCGCGGCGTCACGTGGATGAGCGCGCTGAACCCCTCCTCAGCCGGCGTCTCGTCCTCGCTCTCCCACCGCAGTTGCCACGGCCGCGCCTTCCCGCCCTGGTGCGGAGCCTCCTCGATGAGCCCCAACTCGGCGAGTTGCCGCAGGTGAAACGAGCACAACCCGGAACTCTGCCCGAGCAGCGCGGCGGCCTGCGTCGAGGTCAGCGTGCCGTGCTCAGCCAGCAGATCGAGCAACGCCACACGCACGGGATGGTCAGGAAGTGGCCGTCGAGACATGCCCAACACCATATCGCTTTGCAAAGACTGCTACTTTGCAAAGCATGTCCGAGTCCCTCCGCGGCACCCCGCGCCGCATCACCGTCGTAGGCGAGCAAGTCCTGGCCGTCCGCTGCCGCGAGGTCACCGAGTTCGGGAGCCCTTCGCTCGACCAGCTCATCGACGACATGTTCGCCACGAACTGGGTAGCCGAAGGCGCCGCCATCGCCGCCAACCAGGTGGGCGTGGACCTGCAACTGTTCGTGTGGGACATGACCGACGAACGCGGCACCCACCACCGAGGCCACATCTGCAACCCGGTCCTGGACGACCTGGTAGGCGACCAGCGCAAGCTCCTCGAAGAACCGGAAGGCTGCCTGTCCGTGCCGGGCCCGTACCGCACGGTGGCCCGCCCCGACCGCGCGATCGTGCGCGGCCAGGACCGCAACGGCACCCCCATCGTCGTTGAAGGCACCGGCTACTTCGCCCGCTGCCTTCAACACGAGACCGACCACCTCTACGGCCGCCTCTACCTGGACCGCCTCACCACCCGCGAACGCAAGTCGGCCCTACGCGAAATGGCCGCCTCTCAAGACGACGTCTTCGCCCGCCGAGCAGCCCGAAGCTCCTCACTGGCCTCGTCCAACTGACGCTCGGCCCGCTCAGCCCGAGTCACTGTCTGAGCCCGCGACTCCTCCACCGCGGCCAACGTCTGCCGCACCGCAGCCACCTGCTCCGCCGACTCCTGCCTGACCCGCTCGAACCGAACCTCGAACTCGGCCCGTGACCGCTCCAACTCGGCCTTGGCATCCCCTGCTGCCTGCTCGGCCCGCTCAGCCCGCACCACCGCCAGATCCCGGGCCTTGGCGGCCCGGCTGACGGTGTCGGCCGCCTCCTGCCGCGCCCGTTCAGCAGCCTGAACCGCCTCTGACACCTCGGCTTTGGCCTGGTCAGCGGCAGTTTGGGCCTCGCCTCGCGCCCGCTCGATCTCCGCGCTGGCCTGGGCCCGCGCCTCCTCCACCTGCTGAGCAGCCCGCGCCCGCACTTCCTCGACCTCGCCCCGCACGCGTTCGACCTCCTCGGCCGCCGACACCCTTGCCTGCTCGATCTCCTTGGCCGCCTGCCGCCGAGCCTGCTCCGCGTGTTTCACCGCGTCGTCCTTGGCCTGCTCCGCCTCGGCCCGGATCTCCTCGACCACCGCCGCCGCCTGCACCCGCACCTCGGCGACCGCAGCCTCCGCGGACTCCTGAGCGACCCGAGCCGCCTCCACAGCCGCATCGCGCTCGGTCATCGCCCGGTCCGCGGCCTCGTCGGCTTCCTCCGCGGCCCGGACCGCCTGCTCGGTCATCTCCTCGGCGGCCTTGCGCGCCTGCTCCGCCTCGTGCCGGCGCCGTTCCGCGGCCGCCACATCGGCCTGTGCCTCCGCCACCCTCCGAGCCGCCTCGGCCTCAGCCGCCTGCACCAGGCTCTCCGCGACGCTCGGGTCCGCCATCGCGTTCAGTTCGCCGACGGCCCGGCCGAGAGTCTGCGTCATCTGCTCGGACAGCACCCGAAACCGGTCGAGAAGCTCTTCGGCCCTGATCTTGGCGGTACCGGAGACCCTGGGGAGATTCGTCACGGTGACGACCTCCAGGTTTTGCTCGGGGGTTTCCGTCAGCCGTTGCCGTTCCCGCCACGCCCGCCAGCGCGTGTGCTCGGGCAGGTCGCAGTACTCCGAGGGCCTGCCGGGCCCGCCACCTCGAAAAACGGGGCGCTCACAGCCCGGGAAGTTACAGCTCGTCTCCACCCGAATATCGTAGCAGAATTACGTGTGCACTAACGTTTCCCAACGCAACGCTACCCAATTGGGCATGAGAAAGCTGGCCGCCGATAAGTGAACGTTATCGGCGGCCAGAATCTGGATGGATTGAACGCGGACGGGACCGGTCCCGTCCGCTTCGCGCTCTCCTGTGCCCGTGAAAAAACTGGTAGGTACCGCTTGTGGGGTCACCCTGCTCGCGATGACCGCATGCTCATCGCCCCAGAATCAGGCAACCCCCACCGCTCCTTCTTCGAGCGCCACGACGGCGGTGAGCACGTCCAGCACATCCAGCCCACCACCGACCGCGTTGCCCGCAGCCGCAGACGGGACCGACCTGGCAACGTGTTCGGACGGCACGTGCGAGGTGCAGGTGTCCGCCGCCAGCCCCATCGCACTTCCCGAGACCACCGGAGCCAGGCTCACCCTGGACTCGGTCGGCAACGGCTCTGTGGACTTGGCCTTCTTGCCGACCGCCAACAACGCCTCGACCGACTGCGATCCTCTCGACGCCTGCAGCATCAGCGCGACGATCATCGAGGGAACCCAGGGCTTCGTGATGACCGTGCGGGTCGGCGCGAAGGCGAGGTTCAACCAGGTGACAGTGGCGGTCGTCGCCGTCGCAGGCACTTCGGCCGTACTGCGGATCTCACCCCGGTAGGCCGCGCAGCACGGCGAGAACCAGGGTGTGGGCGACAGTGACGACCTCACTGATGAGGACCTGCTCCCGCGGACCGTGTGCCAGCCGCACGTCACCCGGCCCGTACTGCAGAGTGGGAATCCCCGCGTCCGCGTACAGCCGCAGGTCACTGCCGTATGGAGCGCCTCGCTCCGCGGGACGGAAACTCCGGGTGACGTCGGCGTGCGCGTCTCCGACCAGGTCGGCGAGAGGATGCCCTGCCGTCAACCGGCCGCTGGCGAACTGCCCACCGGGCCATGTGACGACCGCCGGGTGTTCCCGCAGCCACGGATCCTCAGCGCAGGCCTCGGCCACACAGGCCTCCAGGTCGGCACGGGCCCGGGCAGGGTCCTCCCCCAGCGCCACCCCGAGCCGCCCCTCGGCGACCAGCAGGTCGGGCACGCTGCTGGCCCAGTCACCCGATTGCACCGTGCCGACCGACAAGGGGTAGGGCACCGGGTAGTCCGACAACAAGGGATCCGGCCCGACGTTGCGACGGGCCTCGAGCCGGGCGAGCGCGGCGTGGATCGGCAGGTAGGCGTCGATCGCGCTGACCCCCGCGTACCGGGTGCTGCCGTGCGTGGCCTTGCCGGGAACCTCGATCCGGAACGTGAGCGCGCCGGCGTTGGCGACCATGAGTGCCCCGCTGGTCGGCTCGGTGATCACGCACGCGTCCCCGGTGTGCCCGCGCTGGAGCGTCCCGAACGCGCCGAGCCCGCCGTCCTCCTCGCTGACGACGAAGTGCGCGGACACCTTGCCCCGCAACGACACCTTCCGGATTGCGTCGAGCGCGACCAGGATCGCCACCACGCCGGCCTTCATGTCACAGGCCCCACGCGCGTGCACGATGTCGCCTTCGACCCGCGGCCGGAACGGGTCTCCCTGCCACTGCGCCAGATCACCGGGCGGCACCACGTCGACGTGCCCCTGCAGGATCAACGTCGGCCCGTCCCCGGCACCGCGCGTCCCGACCAGCCCCCACGCCTCGGTCCGTGGCGCCTCACCACCGGGAAACCCCGGATGCGTCCTCAGGCCGTCCAGATCCATCGACCAGAGGTCGACGTCCAGGTCCAGGCGTTGCAGGTGCCCGGCCAGCACGTGCTGCAGATCGGACTCCGCCGCAGTGCCCGTCACGCTGGGCACCCGCAGCAGGTCCAGCAGCAGCGGCCCGATCGCCGCCTCGTCCACCGCCGCGAGCGCGGCCGCCTCGACATCGTTGATGGTCACCAGCCGGACACTAGGTACGCCCGGCCACGCCAACAATCGCCATCGACGGCGTTCAACAGCGGAAACTTTGCAAAGTACGGCCCGCTGTGGCAGATCTTTGCGCATGGACTCCATCGACGAGGCGATCATCCGCTGCGTGCTCCGCGACGCCCGCGCCACCTACGCCGAGATCGGCAAGGAGGCGGGGCTGTCGCCGTCCGCGGCGAAGCGGCGGCTTGACCGGCTGGTCGCGACCGGCGCCATCCGCGGCTTCAGCGCCGTGATCGACCCGCAGGCGATGGCGTGGCGCACCGAGGCGTTCGTCGAGGTCTACTGCAAGGGCAACCCGACTCCGGCCGCGCTCACCCAGGCGTTGCACGACATCCCCGAGGTCGTCGAGGCGTGCACGGTGTCCGGTGCTGCCGACGCGATGCTCTACATGCTCGCCCGCGACATCCCGCACCTGGAACAAGCCATCCAGCGGGTCCGCGCGACGCCGCTGGTGGACCGCACCGAAAGCGCGATCGTCCTGTCCAGGCTGCTCACCCGCCCGCGCGGGTGAGCGCCGTCGTCGGCCGACGACGGCGCTCACACCGATCACTTACTGGCCGTACGCGGCTCGCACGATCACCAGGCGCAGGAGCACGTGCGGGATGGTCAGCACGGCGCGCAGGCAGCCGGGATTCGACTGCTCACGTCGATGGCGGGCCTGGACGACAGGTCCCGTTCGGCAGCGCTGCCGGGGGTCTACACTTCGCAAGTCAGTTCACTCCTGATGTCGGAATCGGGGCTGGACAACGATTTGCGGGCTCTTCGACTGCCATCGGAGAGCCCGCTTTTTAGTGCGCCCACACCGAAGCGTGGGCTGTCCCCACTATCGCAGCGGTGATCGGCTTGATTCGGCTCCAAGAAATTTCTCTTCGATGAACGGTCCGCTCAGAGCAGCGGGCGGTCATTCCAGGTCATCAGTGCGGCCGAACACCGGGTTGTTCCCGCCGTGGAACTTGCTCAGTGCGCACATAACGGCAGTTCAGGGCCTCACCCGCGAAGTGATCGGCTTGGGTGGTCGCGGCGAGGTTGTCCGGCGTGCGGAACTTCGCGGCCCGAGGTTGTGACACGCCGGAACAATTCACACGAACAGGTGGCATTCGAAAAACTTGTACCCAGAGCAAGGCCCAAACGAGACACTTGAGACAGTGCACGGAACGAATCGCCAGGGTTTCCCCGATATCCCCACGGCGGCGCGTCCGGCCTTTCCTTCGAATCTCCGGTCCCCGACACCCTGCAGAGGAATTCATGAAGCCTGGCCCCAGTCGCGGTGGGCGCACACTGCCCACTTCGGTCAGCGAGTACACGGGTCTCGACCCGTTCGCGGCGGCGCTGGCGTTAGAGCTGGCAGGCCTCATCACCGCTCGGTACGGGTCGCTGACAGGCTTCCTGCTGGCTCACATGGGCGCCGTCGACGCGCCGCAGTGCATCAGGGGTGACCACGAGAACACGAAGGCGTTCGACGCCGCTATGAAGGCGGCGAGCAAACGGGTCGGCAGGCCGGCCAAGGAGCCCCCGGCCTGGGACTTCATCACCTACGTGCTCGCGGCCTGCGGTCAGGACGCCTCAGCGCACCCGCGGCTGGCCGGGCTCTGGCTCGCGTCGCAGCGCTACCTGCCGCCCGGCTACGAGGGCCCGGTCGAGACGCCCGAGGGCGCGCCGCTGCCGTACGCGGACAGCAGCGAGGCGCCTACCGACAGGATCCGGGCGGACATGCTGGCCAGGGAGAAGGCCGAGCTGGAGGAGAGCTTCCGCCAGTTCCGGGAGACCCACGAGACGACCGTGATCTTCTCCCAGCGCGAGCTGCAGGAGGTGCGGGCGGACAACGAGCACCGGCGCGACTGCGAACGCCTGCTGATCCGCATCATCGCGACCCAGGAGCGGCGCGACCGCACGACCGTCGAACACGAGCTGCGCAGGACCACGGAGAAGCTGGCCGCAGAACTGGAGGAGGTGAAGGCGGTTCTCACGCGCGAGACCGCGGACCACGCCATCACCTCGAACCAGCTCGCGCTGGTCGTGGCCTGTCTCGACGCGGTCACCGCGGGCGGCGACGTCGACCCGGTGCTGTGGCTGCGCGACGCCGACTTCGCCATCGGCGCCACGGTCTACAACCTGCTCGACCAGCCGGTCACCGGGCTGTCGCGCACCGCCCCCGAGGAGCGGTTCCTCGCCGTCTTCCTGCGCACGTACCTGCTCAGCCGGTACGGAGACGCACCCGATCGCGACGACACCATGGGGCCGTACCGCTCCATCGTGTACGACGGCGTCGTGCCACCCGGAGAGGTGCTGGAAGGTGTGCTGGAACAGCACGTCGTGGCGATGCAGGTGGTGCAGCCGCTGATGGCGGAGCTCACGACCGAAGGTCCGGCCAACAAGCCCGAGCTGCCCGGCGACCCCGCCGACGTCCACACCCTCGAGGTGCCTGGTGGTGAGGACCGCGTGGACGCGCCGGAAAAGCAGGACGACGTGGTCGACCTGATCCGCACCGGGCCGTAGACCACGGCCCGGTGCGAACTACCGGGTCAGGCGCGCGGAACAGCCGACCGCGAGACCGGGAAGTCGAAGTAGGTGTCCGGGAAAGGCTCGTCGTTCAACGTGAAGTGCCACCACTCCTCGGGCAGGTTGCGGAACCCGGCCCGCGCCATCGCCGACTTCAGCAGCTGCCGGTTCGCCCGGGCCTGCCCGGTGACGCGCGGGTCGTCGGTGTGCGAGAGCGTGTCGAAGCAGTCGTAGCCGGTCGCCATGTCGACGGTGTTGTCCGGAAACCGGTTCGGCGCGTCGCAGTTCACCAGCCGCTCGCCCGGCACGTACGGCCGCTGGTGGCGGGCCGGCAGGCGCACGACGGTCAGGTCGAGCGTGGAGCCGCGGCTGTGCCCCGACTTCTCCGCGATGTACCCGTCCTGGAACAACCTCGTCTTGTCGACCCGCGGGTAGAACTCGGTCTTCATCCGCTGGTCGGCGAGGTCCCGGGCCCACCGCACGAAGTGGTCGACGGCGCGTTGCGGTCGGTAGCAGTCGTAGACCTTGAGCGTGTAGCCCTGCTTGAGCAGGTCGCGCTGAACGGTGCGCAGCGCCTTCGCCGCCTGTTTCGTGAGGACGCACAGGGGCGCGCGGTAGCCATCGATCCGAGTGCCGACGAAGTTGTGCGCGGTGTAGTAGCGGATGTCGTGCCGGATGGTCGGGTCGACGTCGCTCAGGACGACGAAACCGCTGGTGGCGTGCGCGGGGAGGGTGACGGAGACGGTCAGCAGCAGGGAGAGCAGCAGTGCTCGCATGCACCTCATCCAAGCAGTTCACGGGCTGATCGACTGTGCTGATCGACCCAGCCGTTCGGCCAGCCCCAGGACCAGGTCACGCAGCTCGTCAGGCCTCTCGATCACGAACGGCAGGTCGAGCGCCGCGAGCACCCCCGGCAGCCAGTCGAGCCGTTCCACCCGCAGCTCCACGTGCGGCCACCCGTCCGCGCCCGGCTCCACCACCGCGACGCTCGCCGGCAGCCGCGCGCGGATCTGCTCGACGCTCCCCCGGATCCGCAGCGTCACCTCGTGCCGGTGCGGCGCGGTGGCGAACCCGGCCAGCAGGCGCTCGGCCGGATCGAACGCCTCGGGCGGCTCGAACGACCCCGGCAACGTCCGCACGGAGGCGATCCGGTCCAGCCGGAACGTCCGCTCCTCGCCCAGCGCGGGATCGACGCCCGTCACGTACCACTTCCCGGCGTGCGCGACGAGTCCGTGCGCGTGCAACGCCCGTTCGCCGGAGGGGTAGCGGATCGACACCGGCCGGTGGTGCGTCACCGCGTCGGCGAGCGCGAGCAGCACCGCCGCCTCGGGTGCCGCGTTCGTACCGGGCGAGGTGAACGCCAGCGCGCCCATCAGGTCGTCGAGCCGTCCACCGAGCCGCGCGGGCAACACCCGGCGGATCTTCGCGGCCGCCGTCTCGCTCGCTGTCCCTGTCACGGGTGCCAGCGCTACCAGCACCGCCAACGCCTCGTCGTCGCTCAGCATCAACGGCGGCATCCGGTACCCGGCGACGAGCCGATACCCGCCGTGCCGCCCGCGCACCGACTCGACCGGAACGTCGAGGTCGAGCAGGTGCCCGACGTACCGGCGCACGGTCCGCTCGTCCACCTCCAGCCGCGAGGCGAGCTCGGCGACCGTCCGGACACCGCCGGATTGGAGCAGCTCCAAGAGCGAGAGCACACGAGCTATCGGCCGGGTCACATCACGAAGTATCCCGGAAATACCGGGCGGATTCTGCCCGGTATAGCTCCTAGCGTTCGTGCCATGAACTTCGCATCGATCCGCATCATCACCACCGACGTCGCCCGCCTCGCCGCCTTCTACGAACGCGCCACCGGCACCCCCGCCGAGTGGGCCACTGATGACTTCGCCGAGCTCAAGCTGCCCGCCGCCACCCTCGCGATCGGCAGCACCCGCACCGTCGCGATGTTCGCCGCGGGCAGCGCCGAGCCGGAGGCCAACCGCAGCGTCATCATCGAGTTCCTCGTCGACGACGTGGACGGCGTGCACCGGAACCTGTCCGGCGTCGAGGTCGTCCAGGAGCCCACGACGATGCCGTGGGGCAACCGGTCGTTGCTGGTCCGCGACCCCGACGGCAACCTGGTCAACTTCTTCAAGCGGCCCGCCTAGGCGAGGAGCACGGACGGGTCGAGGCCGGGCAACGGTTTCTCGCGCAGTGTGTCGGCCAGGTAAGTGCGCAGGGCGCGGCGGCCTTCGGTCTCGGGCAGCCGCGCGACGTGCCGGGCGTACGCCTCGACCACCGGAACCGCGGCGGGATAGCCCCACAGGTCCATGCCCATCCCGCCGGCGTAGGTGAGGACGCCCAGCAGTCGACCGGTGTGGTCGATGATCTCCTCATCGACTTCTTCGCAGGTCAGCGCCGCGTGCAGGTGTGCGACGGTGGCACAGCGCCTCGACCACGTACACCCGGCCCCACCCGGCCGTGTGGTCGGCGAGCCAGGTCAGGGCCACGGTCCCGCTCTTGCGGCGCAGCAGGGCGTCGGAGACGAGCGGGGCGAACGCGTCGGACAGCAGTCCGATCGTGCGCAGCAGCGGGATGTCACCGTCGTGGTTGTCGCTCGCGAGCAGGCCCAGACCGGCGGCGACCACCGCGCGGTCCTCGCCGTACCGCACCAGCCAGCGTCCTGCTCGGCGTACCTGCCACCTGTTCGCGCGCAGTGCCGCGGCGGTGACGTGCCCGTTGAGCCGGTTCGGTGCCCCGACCTCGGACAACGTCTCGGCCAGCCACTCGATCCGCCGCTGCGGAGAGGAGAAGTAGTTGTCGAGGACCGCGGCGGTGTCGGCGCCGACGCGACGGGGGCTGTGCCGTGGCCGAGGCGGACGGGCGCGCTGGCGTTCCTCGTCGGGATAAGGGGCGCCGTCCCTGGGCAGTGGCCCGTCGGGGAACCGGCGGTGGAGTGCGACCGCGTGGTCGTAGAGGGATCCGCTCATGCGCGGACGCAGGACTCGATTCTGTCGATCATGGCCGGGAGCCTAACCCGCAGGCCAGGCGCTCAGCAACGAGTCCAGCGCGTCGAGCGCACGCAGCCATGACGCCTCGACGCCGCGCGGATGGCTGTGGAACGCGCCCGCTCGTTCCAGCGACACGTACCCGTGCAGCGTGCTGTGCAGGAAGCGGACGGCGTCGGTCTCGTCCGGCTCCCACAGCCGGTAGCCGCGCAGGACCGCGCGGGTCAGGTCGGCGTGCCGTTCGGACGGACCGGTCGCGGCCGTGTCCGGGTCCAGCGCCATCTGCGTCGCGGTGTAGCGGCCGGGGTGTTCGTGCGCGTAGCTGCGGTAGGCGCCGGCGAACGCCACCAACGCGTCCTTGCCCGACCGGCCCGCGATGGCGGCCGATGCCTTGTCGGCCAGTTCCGACAGGGCCAGCACCGCGAGGCGTACGCGCAGGTCCTGGGCGTTGCGGATGTGCGAGTAGAGGGAGGCGTCCTTCACGCCGAAGTGCCGCGCCAGGGCGGACACCGTGACGTTCTCGAAGCCGACCTCGTCCGCCAGGACCGCCGCTGCCTCCGTGAGGCGGTCGGCCGAAAGCCCCGCACGTGCCATCCGTCACCCTTCCTAGGGGGCTTAATGATTTGCCTAGGACCTCTAGGTAAGCCTAGCGTTCCTGGTCATGAAGCCGCTGACCGAACACGACATCCGCGCGTCCTTCGTCAATTCCACCAAGGGCGAGGCGAAGCGCATGCACGTACCCAAGGATTTGGGCGAACGCCCGTGGGACTCGCTCGACTTCCTCGGCTGGACCGACCCGGCCGCACCCGACCGCTCGTACCTCGTCATGGACCTCGACGGCACGCTCACCGGCATCGCGCTGCGGCGAGCCGCGCAGGCCGGGAGGGCGCGCAAGACGATGTGCACGTGGTGCCTGACCACGCACTCCGGCGACGGCGTGTCGCTCATGTCCGCGCGCAAGGCCGGCAAGTCGGGGCAGCTCGGCAACACGGTCGGCGTCTACGTGTGCGCCGACCTGGCGTGCTCGCTCTACCTGCGCGGCAAGAAGAGCGCGGGACCGGGTTCGCGGTTCAAGGAGTCGTTGTCGCTCGACGAACAGGTCGAACGCATGACGGCCGGCATCAGCGCGTTCCTGAGCCGGGTGAACTCGTAGGTGTCAGAGCTCGAGGACCAACTCCGCGGTGCACGCCCTGGCACACGGCCAGGGGTCGCCGCACTCGGTGCAGCCGGTGGTGGCGGGCAGGTGCGTGTCGAGCACCTGAACCGCCCTGGTCCGGTAGCGCTCCAGGTCCGACTCCCAGTCGTGGCGGGAGCCCGCGGTCGCACTCGTCATGATCATCAGTCCTCGGCTCTGAGGTCGTCGGACTCAAGCATGCACCTGTGACGCCGATCACGGGCGGCAAATCACCGAACGGGTGCGAATGACAAGCGACAGAAAATTGTCAGCCCGCCTTGACCAGGCGAAGCAACGACGCCCACTGGCGAGCGGTGACCGGTAGTTCCACGGCCGGGGACTTGCTGTCCCTCATGCCAACTCCGCGGCCGACCTCCACGCAGTTGCCGTCACTCGCGCTGTAGCTGCTCTTCCGCCACCTGGTCATAGCGCAACCCCTCACCGATGATGTCGGTGATCAGCTTCCTCGATTGCGCCTCGTCCAACGCCGTCCGAGAGAGTGATTCGACCACGGTGTCGTAGAGCGCGACGGAAGGCTGATCTTCGAGGAAGACGTTAGCCCCTTCGCTCTCCACGTAGACGAGTGGCGGGATCTTCTTGAACTTCAGCAGATCGAAGTCACCAGCGAGCCCCGCGTGCGGCCCGAACGCCGTCGACATCAGGCGAAGTGTCAGGTACGGCCTCACCGACACGCGCAACAGGTGGTGCAACTGTTCCGCCATGATCTCGGGGCTTCCCACCGGCAACCGCAACGCCTGCTCGTGCATGAAGATCGTGACAGCCCGATAGCCGTCGAGAACGGCACTCTGCCGCGTGCCACGGTTCGCGACGAGCGGGTTGATCTCGTCGGCGGGCACTGGTTTCGCGATGGCGAGATGCCGGGTGTAGTCGGGGACCTGAAGCAATCCGTGCACGACGTTCATGGACCAGCCAGTGACACTGGACGCGATCTTCTCGTGCTCGCGAAGGGTGCGAGCCCGGTCCGTGATGCCGGACTTGGCAGGCTGCAACCAGTCACGCTGGTGCGTCTCCCGATGCAACGCCATCAAATGCGCGAACTCGGCAGGCGGCGTCCGCAACAGCCCGAGCAACTGTGCGAGTTCGACGTCGCTGACGCCTTCCTTGCCGTTGATCAGCTCGGAGACCTTGGCCTCCTGCCAACCCAGCACGATGGCGGCTTCGCGGTTGGTGAGACCGGCCGCCCGCAGCAACGCGCGGAGGGCGTCCCCGAACTCACGGCCGCGCACCGTTGATCTCCGCAATGGCATGCGGGAACGGTAGGGCCACCGTTCCGTTTGGCTCCACCCATTCGCCGGAGGTCAACCTGAAAGCATGCGTTTTGGAACTTCTCCAAAGTCAGTCCGAATCCTGGTCAGGCCCGTCAATCAACTCGCCGAGATGGTCCGCGAACTCGCGGAGTTGTGGGCGGAGGTCCGGAGGACAGGTCTCGGAGAGATCGTGAAGCAAAGCAACGGCTCTTTTCCGATCTTCGCGGCTCATCTCCGCCCCGGAACCGAGCTCCTGGAGGATCTCCAGGACACGCCCGACCGCTTCGATCTCCGGGGAGGTCACGATCAGGTGATCTCTTGAGTCGGCGACTAGGCAGCGGGAAGCGAGGTGCGAGTACACATTGAGAGCGGCGGGCTCTTCGCCGACCAGTTCAAGGACATGGAGAAGTTCCCGCGCGATCTCACCATGTCCGGCCACTTCCAAGTAGAAGCACATGTTTCTGAGCGCGATTTCAAGGTTGGGCAGATGAGCGTCCAGATTCCTGTCGACGAGTTGCACATAGAGCTTCACGGCTCTTAGCGCAGGATCGAGCGACTCCTCATCACGCCCTGCCGCCCCCAGTTGCATCGCGAGGTTGCTGAGTGATCCGGCCAAGTGGTGCAGATGAGCATCGGCGTTGGCATCGGCAAGGTGTTCGAAGACGTCGACTGCCCGCAGGGCAGGTTCGAGCGACTCCTCGTGCAATCCTGCTTCCGACATCCGACTGGACAGGTTGGTGAGCGCCATGGCGAGGTGTGGAAGGTGGACGTCGGCGTTCGCTTCGGTGAGGCTCTCCCTGATGTCGACACCACGCTTCGCGGTTTCCAGCGCCTCGTCGATGTGCCCGACCGCCGCCAGGTGGATGGACAGGGTGTTGAGAGCTGTGGCGAGGTTGGGCAGGTAGGCGTCCGGGTTCGCCTCGGCAAGTCCCTGCCAGATCTCGGCGGACCGCTCTGATGGGCGGAGCGCCTGCTCGCGCAGCCCTGTCTCCGACAGGTGGTGGGAGATCCCGGTGAGCGAGCGGGCCAGGTCCGGTAGGTGGAGATCAGGGGCTGCGGCAGCCAGCCGCTCCCGGATCTGGACAGCGCGATGAGCGGAGGTCAGTGCCTCCTCGCGCTGTCCGAGTTCTGCTGACAAGCCAGCGAAGGTGTTGAGCGATTCGGCGAGTTTCGGGAGATAGGAGTCGGGATCGGTCCTCGCGAGCTGTTCCCGGATGTCCACGGCCTGACGACTGGGGACCAGCGCTTGCTCGTGCCGGCCGACGGCGCCGAGCCGGACGGCGAGGTTGTTGAGCGAGATCGCGAGGTCTGGCAAGTAGAGGCCAGGGTTGTCGTCGGCCAGTTGCCGATGAAGGTCGACGGCACGTTGAGACGGCTCGACGGCCTGGTCACGCTGTCCGACCTCCGCCAACCGGATGCCGAACACCGTCAATGACCTGGCGTGCCGGTGTACAGCGACGTGGTCCGCGTCCGACTTCGGTTCGGTGTCCTGCACGAGGCGCTGGGAGATCAGGACGACGTCGGCGGCCCGGCTGGTGGAGAAGCCGAGCCCCAGGAGCACGTCGTCGACGGCCTCAAGATCAGCCGTCGGCAATGCCTCGGGATCGCCGAGCGCGGCACCGATGGCGTCTGTGAACCGGCCGGGACTCAGCAGGAGGATCGGCAGCAGGTATCCCTTGGGGTGGGTGCGGACCAGGCAGTCCGCGGTGGCCACGAGACGCCTGACCCCGGCCTTGAACCTGCCTGCCGCGCCGGGTGTGGACAGGCACCGCAGCAGCACCTTCGAGATGTGCTCTGCCAGTTCTCGGTCATCCGTGGCGCACAGGCGGGAAACTACGCCGACCCAGTCGGCGTCCGAGGCCGCTCGTTCGGCCAGGCCCAGCAGGTGGGTGTCCGGCAGGCGGTCGGGGTGCGGGGCTGCCCACACCGCTTGGTCACCGGGGTAGAGCTTGCCGAGGACCTTGGCTGTGCTGCGGAACCACGCGTCGTCGTGGCCGCCTTCGAGGTTCAGCGTGCGCAGCAGGCGCACCGCGTCGTCGAGGGCAGGCGCGGGCACCAGGAACGGGGCTGCGAGGACCAGGTCGCGGTCATGCGCGGGCATCTCGATCCGGTGGTCGACGAGCATGGACTTCACATGGCGGGACTCATGGGCCAGCAGGTCGGTGATCGGGTCGCTGCCCGCGCTGCGGATCGGCTGTTCGCCGCGCCCCACCGCCGCGGCGTCGAGGACTCGCAGGAGTGCGTCGGCGTAGAGGTCGAGGGTGGTGGCGAATTCCGGCACCGTCTCCTCCGGCGGCACGGATGTGGGCAGTCGATCGGCGAAACGTTGGACTGCGTCCGCGTGGACTTCGGCCGAGGGGAGGTGCGTGGTCAGCGAGTCGAGGCGGGTCGGTTCGGCGTCGATCAGGCTTGACCAAGTGGGGTCGGTCAGGAGTTCTGGCCACCAGTTGCCTTCGTCGCGGCTCAGGAGCAGCAGACGGGTCGTCGGCGCCGTGCGAATCAGGCCAAGAAGGCGGCGCAGGGAAACCAGCTCGTTCTCCGCGTAGTCGACGACCAGCAGGGTCCCCGCGCGGCGAGCTGGGCCGCTGGTGAGGGCGGCTTCGATTTCGGCCCAGCGGCGGCGGGCCGGGTCGGATTCGGTGCCGTCTGCGCCGTTCAGGTCCAGAAAGCCCGCGATGTGCCTGCGGGCGCGCAGGGCCTTGATCAGTTGACGTGCGGTGGTCGTCTTGCCCTGGCCGCCGCGTCCGCAGAGCAGACGGACCTGCAGTGGGGACGCGCCCGTGCACCACGTGAGCAGGTCTTCGTCTTCCGGGCGGTGCCGGACTGGCACGACGCCGGCGTCGGGGCGAAGCCACGTCAGTGGGCGGTCGGTGGCGCGGTGGTCGGTGGGAGTGCCGAACAGCAGGTGCGCCACAGCCGATCGGCGCAGCGGTGAGCGCACCTTGATCGGTGGGCGGTCCGCCGTGACGTTCAAGGTGTTGTGGTCGCCGATCACCACCTGGCTGTGGTCGACCGAGCCGAGGATCGAGCGGTCGATCACCGTTGGACCTGGTTCCCGTCGCCGATGATCACGGTGCTGTTGGAGACGTCGCCGGTCACCGAGCGTTCGACGGAGGCTGGCTGCGCCTGGTCCTGGGCCTTGTAGAGCCAGTAGGACACGGCGGCCGTGGCGGCGGTCAGGAGGACTACGCCCAGCCAGGCCCAGAGGTTGTTCATCCAACCCGTGGCCAGGTTGATCGTGATTGCGGTGCCGGACAGCACTACCGCCATGGCGATCGTCGGTGCGATCACTCGGCGGGTGGCGGAACCCTGAGCCACGGCTACTCCCCTTGCTGCGATGTGAGAGCTACCTACTTGAGATCGTGCGTTCGGGTCAAGGTGTTTCCACCCGAATGAGCGCGAGTTTGCTCGGGCGTGCTACGTTTTGCTTGTGCGAGCAAAGTCGGTTACTGAGCAGGCTCGGCGGGCGCAGATCGTGAAGGCGGCGATTGCGACCGTGGCGGAGTTGGACTACGCGGAGACGTCGTTCAAGGCCATCGCGGCTCGGGCCGGGCTGAGCAGTACCGGGTTGATCTCGTACCACTTCAGGAACAAGCAGGAGCTTGTGGACATGGTGTTCGCGGACATCTTGGAGCGGTTCCAAGGGTTTGTGAGCGCTCGGATGGGCCAGGGGTCCGCCAAGGAGGAGTTGCGGGCGTTCATGAGCGCCAACGTCGCCTTTTTGCGGGAGCACCGGGACGACATGGTGGCGTTCCTGCGGATTCGTGCCCACTCGGCGGTGACGGACGGGGGCATCGCCGATGCCGATCACGTGGAGCTCGCCGGTTTCTTGCGCAGGGGGCAGGAGGCCGGTGAGTTCCGCGTGTTCGACCCGGAGGTGATGGCGGTGTTCGTGCTCGCCATGCGCAACGGCGTCGTGTTGCGGTCCGGGGCACTTGATCTCGACGTCTGCGAGAGGGAGTTGATCGCGGCCGTCGAGCTGATGACGGGAGGGTAGGCATGCGTTGGGGGACGTTGTTGTTAGCCGCGTTGGTGCTGGTCAGTGGATGTGGGGCGGGGGTCGCTGTGTCGTCGGACGTGGTTGAGCTCGACACCGGGCAGGTTCGGGGTGAGCAGCGGGACGGGCATCTGCGGTTTCAGGGGGTGCCGTACGCGGCAAAGCCTGAGAGGTGGAAGCCGCCGGTCAGGGCCGCGCAGTGGAGCGGGGTGCGGGAGGCGACTAAGCTCGGTAGTCCGTGTCCGCAGGTGGGGTCTAGTTACTCCGAGACCAAGTCGGTTGAAGAAGACTGTCTCTTTGCCAACGTCACCACGTCGTCCACCAGCGGGAGCAAGCCCGTGTTGGTGTGGGTGCACGGGGACGGGGCGATCGGGGCCGGGCACTACTTCGACGCGGAACGCCTTGCGCGGCAAGGGGATGTCGTCGTGGTGACGTTCAACTACCGGATGGGGGTGTTCGGTGGGTTCGGGTTGCCTGGGCTGGAGCATTCAGGCGAGTTCGGGTTGTTGGATCAGCGGGCGGCGTTGGAGTGGGTGCAACGCAACATCGGCGCGTTCGGTGGGGATCCCGGGAACGTGACGTTGTTCGGGGTGTCGTTCGGGGCCACGGCTGTGGGCGCGCATCTGATCGGGCAGAAGGCCTTGTTCCACAAGGCGATCATGCACAGTTCGTTCACGCTCGTGGACGTGCCGAAGGGGGCCTGGTTCCCGGATCTGGAGGCGTTGCCGTCGCTCGCGTGGCGGGCGGTGCCGGAGATCCAGGAGATCGGGAAGATGATCGGCGAGGAGCTGGGGTGTGCCGACGTCGAGTGTCTGCGGCAGCTTCCGGTGGAGAAACTGCTGGACTACCCGCAGATCATGAACATCTTCCAGCCGGTGGGCTATGGCGGTGAGCTGTTGCCGAAGTTGCCGGGTGAGTCGCTGGAAGCCGGGGAGTTCGCGGACGTGCCGATCCTGGCTGGGTCTACGCGGGACGAGCACACCAGCTTCGTGGAGTTGTTCCGGCCCGAGGAGATGACCGGCGAGGACTACTCGCGGCTGGTGCGGGAGGCGTTTCCGGATCGGGCGGCGGAGATCGAACGTGAGTACCCGGTCAGTGCGTATGCCTCGCCGAAGCAGGCTTGGGCGGCGTTGCTGACGGATCGGGTGTGGGCGCGGGCGACGTTCCGGCAGAACACGTTGTACGCGAAGAAGGCGCCCGTCTACGCGTTTGAGTTCGCGGACCGGGATGCGAGGCACTCGGCGGACATCGAGTACTTGTTCCCTGACGGGGACTTCACGAAGGACCGCGGGCTGTCCGACTACATGATCAAGGCGTGGACGGACTTCGCCCGCACCGGGAACCCGGGCTGGGCACGGTTCGACGAGGGGCAGTACGTGCAGTCGCTGGCGCCGGGCGCGATCGGGCCGGTGGACTTCGCGGACGAGCACAAGCTCGCGTTCTGGGGTTAGGGGCGGCGCAGGTCGGTCAGCAGGGCGTCGAGCGACTCCCTCAGGCCGTCGGCGGTCGGGGCGAACCAGGTGGTGCGGATGCGTTCGTTGCTGCCGTTCGGGGTTTCGTGGTCGGCGGCGAGGCCGGGCAACGTCCGGGTCTCGTCGCCCAGCGAGCGGCCGACGTTCTGGAAGAGGCCGCGGACGTAGCGGTCGGCGTCGTCGGGGGCGATGCCGTGGCTCGACGCCCACTCGGCGAGCGTGACGAGGAACGCGTAGTGGCTGGTCAGGGTGCCGGTCAGGGCCGAGAATACGTCGAAGGCGGCCTCGTCGGCCACCGGCATCGCTCCCCCGAGGATGTCGAACATCGCGTTCACGACCGGGTCGGAGGGGTGCACGACGGTGACGGACATGCGTTCGCGCACGGCGGGCAACGGGATGGCGCGGACGAGCGACGCCTGAGTGTCCAGGATGGACCGCAGGTCGTCATTGGAGATGCCCGCCATGACGTTGACGACGATCTTGTCGCCGGGGATGTGGAGTCCGGCGAGTGAGTGGCGGTCGGGGCCGCGCACCGCGATCAGGACCAGGTCGGAGCGGTCCACGACCTGCTGGTTGTCGGTGCACAGGTGCACGGCCTCGTAGCGTTCGGCCAGGTCAGCGGACGCGCCGCGAGGTGAGAGGTGGATCTCGGGGGTCGGGTCGCCGTCGTGCCGCAGGCCCTCGACCACGGCCTTGCCGATCTCTCCGACACCGATCACGCCGACGCGTTGCAATGTGCCCACCCGCGCCAGCGTAGGCCGCGGGTCGCTACTCTGGATCACGTGCCTGGCACCCGCAGCTCGCGAACCCGTGCGTACTTCGCGCGGGTGTTCGCCGTGCTCGCGTTGGTCGCCGGGGTCGCGATGATGCAGGGCACGCCGTGCGAGACCGAGTTCGCCTGGACCGCGCAGTGTCCGACGTCGGCGACGAGTTCGATCGCGTTCGTAGTGGACGACGTGGACGCCGGCTCGTCGATGCTCGACGGCATCCTCGTCGCGGGGGCGTGCCTGGTGGTGGCGCTCGCCGTGCTGATCGGGTTCGCGGTGCTGCGCCGGTCCGGGTCGTTCCGGACGCTCGCGCTGCGCCTGCCCTCGATGCTCTCTCCCCCGTCGCGCCGCCTGGAAGTGCGGCTCGCCCAGCTCTGCGTGTTGCGCGCCTAGACCGAACCCGTTCCGCGGTTCCTCGGTCTCTTTCGCGTACCTCGTGGAGGTTTTGTCATGTCCAAGAACGCTCGTCTGTCGTTGATCATCGTCGCCGTGGTGGCGGTGGTGGTCGCCGGGTTCTTCCTGTTCAGCCGCACCGACACCACCGCGGCACCGCAGTCCGCCGACGGCAGGGTGACCGTCGTCGAGTACCTCGACATGGAGTGCCCATCGTGCCGCGCCGCTTACCCCGGCGTGGAGAAGCTGAAGGGTGAGTACGGCGACCGCGTGACGTTCGACGTGCGGCACTTCCCGATCCCCATGCACCGCAACGCCGAACTCGCCGCGGTCGCGGTCGAGGCAGCGGGCGCGCAGGGCAAGCGGGACGAGATGATCAAGGTGATGTTCGAGGCGCAGCCGCAGTGGGGCGGGCAGCAGACGTCGCAGCGGGCGGCGTTCAGGTTGTTCGCGGAGCAGCTCGGGCTCGACCAGGCCGCGTTCGAGAAGGCGCTGGACGACTCGGCGTTGCGCACGCGCGTGCTGGCTTCGCGGGACGAGGGCAGCAAGGCCGGCGTGACCGGCACGCCCACGTTCTTCATCAACGGCACCAAGTTCACCGGCGCCCCCTCGTACGACGCGCTGAAGAAGGCGATCGAGAAGGAGCTTTCGTGAACCGGATCGTCGCGTGGGTGCTGGCGGTCGGCGGAGCGATCGGCCTCGGCGCCTCCTTCGTGCTGACGATCGAGAAGATCGCGCTGCTCAAGGACCCGTTCTACGTGCCGACGTGCAGCATCAACCCGGTGCTGAGCTGCGGTTCGATCATGAAGACCGCGCAGGCCGAGGTGTTCGGGTTCCCGAACCCGCTGATCGGCGTCGTGGGCTTCGCGGTGGTGACGACGCTCGGGGTGCTGCTGCTCGCCGGCGTCGAGCTGCCGTCGTGGGTGTGGATCGGGCTGCAGGTCGGGGCCACGTTCGCCGTGCTGTTCGTGCACTGGCTGATCGTGCAGTCGCTGTACGAGATCAAGGCGCTGTGCCCGTACTGCATGGTCGTGTGGGCCGTGACGATCCCGATCTTCTGGTACACGACGCTGCGCAACATCCGGCCGCAGTTCCAGTTCCACAGCGTCGTGCTGATCCTGTGGTACCTGGTGATCACGGCCGGAGTGTTGCAAGCGTTCTGGTTCTACTGGTCGTCGCTCGTGTGACCCTGGGCGAGCCGGGCGACGTGGTCCCAGTTCTCCAGGCTCGCGAGGCGGCCCGCGTACTCGGTGCGCACCGCCTCCAGGCCGCCGGTCCCGAACAACGCGCGGATCGGCGGCTCGGGGGCGTCCACCAGCGCGAACAGGGCGTCGGCGGTGGTCGCCGGGTTGCCGGGGCTGAAACCGCTGGAGGCCGCGCCCGCGTACAGCGCCTCGTGGGCGTGCGCGTAGGCCGGGTCCTTGGCGGACTGAGGGGACTGCGTCATCAGGGTGGTCGGGAACATCACCGGCTCGATCAACGTGACGTGGATGCCGTACGCGGCGACCTCGGCGGCCAGCGACTCGCTCACTGCCTCCAGCGCCCACTTCGAGGCCTGGTAGATCCCGAGCGCTGGGTAGGCGAGCAGGCCGCCGAGGGACGAGACCTGCAGGATCCGGCCGGAACGGCGGGCGCGCATACCGGGCAGGACGGCGCGGGTGGTCCAGAGGGCACCGAGGTAGTTGACCTCCATCTGGGCCCTGATCTGGTCGTCGGTGGCTTCTTCGACGGCGGCGGTCAGCATGTGGCCCGCGTTGTTGACGAGCACGTCGATGCCGCCGAACGTGGCTTCGACGGTCTTGACGGCCGCGCGGACGGCCTCGGCGTCGCTGACGTCGAGCTTGATCGGCAGGAAGCGCTCGCCGTACTGCTCGGCCAACGGCTCGAGTTCGGTGGTGTCGCGGGCCGCGGCGGCGAGCCGGTCGCCGCGGGCGAGGATGGCGTTGGTCCAGACGGCGCCGAGGCCGCGGGACGCTCCGGTGAGAAACCAGGTCTTCATGTCCACGAGCTTTTCGCTGTTCGGGAGGGGTAGGCAGAGTCGGTCTACCCAGGGATTCGCGATCTCTGGCTGGGTCGTGCGCGGTGGCGCAGACTCGGTGGTGTGAACACGAAGCAGCTGGCGGACTTCCTGCGGGTGCGCAGGGAGGCGCTCGATCCGAAGGACGTCGGGCTGACCGGGAACGGGCGGCGGCGGACGCCGGGGTTGCGGCGCGAGGAGGTCGCGCGGCTGGCCGACATCTCCACGGACTACTACACGCGGATGGAGCAGGACCGCGCGCCGCAGCCGTCGCCTGGGGTACTGAAGGCGATCACCAGGGCGTTGCGGCTGTCGCTGGACGAGCGTGACCACCTGTTCCGGCTGGCCGGGCACCCGGCGCCGGACCGTCGGCGGCGCGACGACCACGTGGCGCCGAGTCTGCTCGGGGTGCTCGACCGGCTCTACGACGTGCCGGCGCAGGTGATGACCGATCTCGGTGTGACGCTGGTGCAGAACGACCTGGCGCGCGCGGTGTTCGGCGACCTCACCGGGCAGGAGTCGGTGGTGTACCGGTGGTTCACCGATCCGTCGACGCGGGCCGGGTACCCGGTCGCCGACCACGCGGCCGAGTCGCAGGCGCTGGTCGCGGACCTGCGGGCGGCGGCCGGGCGTGGGGTCGACGCCCGGGAGTTGATCGACCGGTTGATGCGGGAGAGTCCCGAGTTCGCGGCGTTGTGGCGGCTGCACGAGGTCGGGGTGATGCGCAACCGGCGCAAGCGGATCTTGCACCCGTCGGTGGGGTTGCTGGAGTTCGACTGCACGGCGTTGCTGGACGAGGACCGGTTCCAGTTGCTCGCGTTGTTCTCCCCCGCCGTCGGCACCGCGACGGCGGAGCGGTTGGCGTTGCTAGGGATGGTCGGTGCCGAGTAGGGCGCGCAGGCCGTCGATGCCGGTGAAGTGGTGGCCGCGCATGCCCACGAGTTCGGCGGCTTGGACGTTCTCCACGCGGTCGTCGACGAACAGGATGTCGTCGTCGTTGAGCCGGTCGCGGCACCACTCGAAGGCGGCGCGGTCCGGTTTGGCGTGGCCGATGCGGCACGAGAACGCGCGCACCTCGAACAGGTCGAGCCACGCGTGGGCGCGTTCGAAGTTCTGCGCGTGGTCCTCGGGGATGTTGGAGAGCAACGCGATGCGCTGGCCCGCGTTGTGCAGTTCGTGCAGCAGCGCGACCATCTCGTAGTCGACGCGGCTCCAGCTGGCGACGTCCTGCTCCACGAGTGGTGGGTGGCCCACGCGTGCCCAGTACTCATCGGCCGTGACGTCGCCACGGTCGTAGGCGGGACGGTGTGCCCAGTAGGCGTCCCAGAAGTCCTGGTCGGCGGACATCTCCGCCATGACCTCGGGTGACTGGTCGCGCGCGATGACGCCGAACATGTCGAACAGCACGATCATGCCGTCACCACCGTGACGCCCGCGGCGGTCAGGCCGTCGTCGCCGTCCGCGTCGGTGACCACGGCGTGCAGCGCGGACGCCGGGGCGACGTGGGCCAGGGCGGTGCGGGTGAGCTTGGAGGCGTCGACGGCGGCGATCACCCGTCGGGCCGAGGCGATGGCGGTGCGTTTCACGGAGGCGTCTTCCAGGTCGAAGGCGGTCAGGCCGTGCTCGGCGGACAGGCCGCAGCAGCCGATCACGGCGGTGTCGAAGCGCAGCGCCTGCAGCGAGGCGAGCGTCAACGGTCCGGTCAGGGCGAGTTCGCCCGGCCTTGGACGGCCGCCGGGGACGAGCAGCGTGATGGTCGACGACGACGAGAGCGCGTTGACGGAGTGCAGCGACAGCGGCATGACGGTCAGACGCCGGTCGTGCAGCAGACGGGCCACCTCGAGGCACGTTGTTCCGCTGTCGAGAACAACCGACTCGCCGTCGGCGATCAGCGCGGCGACGGCCTGGGCGATGCGGCGCTTGGCGTCCGTGTTCTCGTCCGAGCGCAGCGCGAACGGGGGTTCCTCGCCGCGCAGGAGCAGACTTCTGGCGCCGCCTCTGTATCGTTCGAGGACGCCCTGGGCGGCGAGCACCTCCAGGTCGCGGCGGATGGTCATCTCGGACGCGCCGGTGAGCGTCGCCAGGTCCGCCACACCGAGCGCGCCGGCGTCGCGGACGGCCTCGGTGATCTGCTTGAGTCGGGACACGGCTCGGATTGAACATCAGTGGTGTTCGAAACACAAGCTTTCAAACACGCCGCATGTTCATTAGTGTGCGATGTGTGAGCGCTCTCAAGGCCGCGCGGGTGGCCACCTTCACGTACTTCGGGCTCAACGGGTTCCTGCTCGGCTTGTGGCTCGTGCACATCCCCACGGTCGAGGACCGCACGGGCATCACGCACGCCGAGCTCGGCCGGTTGCTGCTGTTGCTCGGGTTGGGCGCGTTCATCGGCATGCGGATCGGCGGCAAGATCACCGACCGGCTGGGCGTCAAGTTCATCGTGCCGCTCTCGGGTGTGCTGTGCAGCATCACGGCCGCACTGCCTGGGTTCGCCGTGAACCAGTGGACGCTCGGTGCGGCACTACTCCTCTTCGGCGTCGGCAACGGCCTGATGGACGTCACCATGAACGCCCACGCCGTGGTCGTCGAACGGCACTACAAGCGTCCGGTGATGTCGGCGTTCCACGCCACGTGGTCGCTGGGCGGTGTCGCGGCGGCGTTGACCGGCGCACGGACGTTGAGCTGGGAACTCTCCCCCGCCGTCACGCTCACCGCCGCCGGTGTGCTGGGCATCGTCGTCAGCCTCGCCACGGGCCGGTTGCTGCTCAACGAGAAGGAAGAGCAGCACGCTTCCGCTGAGACCGCGAAGCGCAAGGTGCCGCGCAAGATCTGGATCATGGCCGTGCTCGCGGCGCTGGTGATGCTGAGCGAGGGCGCCGCCAACGACTGGAGCGTGCTGCACCTGCAGGACATCCTCGGTGCGTCGCCGCAGCTCGCCGCCTTCGCGTACGGCGCGTTCGCCACGACGATGACCGTCGGCCGGCTGCTCGCGGACCGGGTCACCGCCAAGATCGGCTCGGTACCGGTGCTGCGCTGGGGTTCGGTGATCGGCGCGGTCGGCATCGCGACCGCCGCGCTGTCCCCGTGGATCTGGCTCGCGCTGGTCGGCTGGGCGATCGCCGGCATCGGCCTCTCGGGCACGGTGCCGCAGTTGTTCAGTGCGGCGGGACATCACGAACCGGGCGCGGCGGCGGCCAACGTCTCTCGCGTCGCGGGGCTCGGCTACCTGGGCATTCTCGCCGGTCCGGCGGTGATCGGCTGGCTCACGCACGTCATGCCGTTGAACTACGCGTTCCTGCTGCCGGTGGTGTTCTGCTTGGTCGCGGCTCTGTCGGCGAACGTGTTGAGGACCGAGCACACCGAGGAGAAGGTCTCGGCGTAAGAATGTCCGCATGGATCTTGCCGAACTGGATCTGACCACCGCGCACCTCGCCGACGCCTGCATCCGGTCCGGCGTGCCGGTCCGCACGGCCGTCGTCTCCCCCGTCGTCGCGGGCTGGAAGACGGGCGGCCGGGTGCTGCCCGCCCGGCACGCCGGCAGCGTCGACATCTTCCTGGAGGCGCTCGAACGCTCCCAACCCGGCGACGTGCTGGTCGTCGACAACGAAGGCCGCCGCGACGAGGCGTGCGTGGGCGACCTGATCGTCCTCGAAGCGCAGGCCGCCGGGCTCGCGGGCGTGGTGATCTGGGGGCTGCACCGCGACACGCAGGACATCCGCGCGATCGGCCTGCCGGTGTTCAGTCTCGGCGCGAACCCGACCGGCCCGCTGTCGTTGCGCGACCGGGCGCCCGAGGCGTTGTCGACGGCCGAGGTCGACCAGTGGACCGTCACCTCCGACGACGTCGTGTTCGGTGACGACGACGGGGTGCTGTTCGTTCCGGCCGCCGACGTCGAGGCGTTGCTGGAGAAGGCGCGCGGCATTCGTGACGTCGAACGAGCGCAGGCGGACCGGGTGCGGCAGGGTGAGTCCCTGCGCGGCCAGCTGCGGTTCGGCGAGTACCTCGCGAGCGGGGTCACCTTCCGCGAGCACCTGCGCCGCATCGGTGGCGCCGTCGAGGAGTGAGACCATGATCGCGGAGCGGTACCGGGCCCGGGCTGACGCCTTCGAGGCGAAGGTCGCGGCGGTGTTGTCCCATCAGTGGGACAACCCTTCGCCGTGTGCGCGGTGGACGGCGTTGGAGGTCGTCGACCACGTCATCGACATGCACGGCGTGATGGTCGGCCAGCCGATCCCCCGCACCGAGGACCCGCTCACCGACTTCCGCACGGCCCGCCGCATGGTCGAGGAAGCCTTGGTGTCGCGGGGTGCCGAGGAGGTCAGCACGCCCGCCGGTCCGATGCCGCTGGAGGACCACGTCGACCAAGTGGTGAGCGACGACCTGGTGCTGCACGGCTGGGACCTAGCCCGCGCCACCGGCCAGGACGAGACGATCCCGGCCACCGACGTCGAACGGCTCTGGGCCGCGGCGGTGTCGGTACCGGCTGAGCTGATGGAACGGTTCCGCACGCCCGGCGCGTTCGGGCCGGGCATCGAGGTCTACGGGCCCGAGGTACCGGTTGCTCAAGACGCTTCGTTGCAGGACCGGCTGCTCGGGTATGTGGGTCGGGACCCCATGTCGAAAAACCTCTGACCTGGTTCGACGGGTGTGCAAAGGCCGCTGGAAGGAACCACATCATGGACTGGACCCTGGAAGTCGTCGTCGTGCCGGTGTCGGACCTGGACCGCTCGAAGCGGTTCTACGCCGAGCAGCTCGGCTTCACCGTCGACCACGACACGACGTTCAACGAGGACACCCGCGTCCTGCAGCTCACCCCGCCCGGCTCCGGCTGCTCGATCGTCCTGGGCAAGGGCATCGTCAAGGGCGAGCCGGGCACGTTGAAGGGCGTCCAACTCGTCGTCTCCGACCTGGAGAAGGCCCGCGCGCAGCTGGTCGAGCGGGGCGTCGAGGTGGGCGAGATCGTGCGGATGAACGAGGCGGACGGAGGGTCGTTCATCTTCTTCGACGACCCGGACGGCAACAGCTGGGCCGTGCAGGAGATCAAGGCTCGCGCTACCGGTGGGGAGTGGAAGTGAAGTACATGCTGGTCAGCTACGGCGGCAACCAGGAGGACTGGGAGGGGCTCGCCGCGTGGTCCGACGAGGACATGCACCGCATGATCGGCTACATGCGCGACCTGGACGCCGAACTGCGCGCGTCCGGTGAGCTGCTGCAGTCCGAGGGGTTGAGCGGTCCGGCGCGGGCGTTCGTGGTGCGGGGCGGTGAGTCCGGGCCGGTGGTGGTCGACGGACCGTTCGCGGAGTCCAAGGAAGTGATCGCCGGGTACTGGGTGGTCGACGTCGCCAGCCAGGAGCGGTTGCTGGAGATCGCGCAGAGGGCGTCGGCCTGTCCCGGGCCAGGTGGGACGGTGCTGAACCAGCCGATCGAGGTGCACCCGATCATGTCGGCGCCGGACGTGGACCCGGAAACCTTGGCGCCGTACCAGAAGTAGGTCCAGTGCGACGTGTCGGAACCAGCCCCGCTCTGGCGCGGCTGGAATGGGTTCTGGACGGACTGGACGGGACACCCGGCTGGGGAGCGGACGCGTCCGACGTGCTCGCTCCCGAGTTCACCTCGTTCGTCACGCCGGAGAGGTACGTCGAGGTCACCCGTGGTCGCGCAGCCGGGTACGAGCCGGTCGTCGTGGTGGGTCTCGACGTCGGCGACACGACAGCGCGGGCGCGGATCCGGCGCCACGACGGCACCGTCGACGTCGTGACCTGCGTCGTCGAGGCCGCGCGGCCACATCGGATCACGTCCACGTGGGTGGTCGGGCTGGTGCCGACCGATCTGACACCGAGGTTGCCGGACGACTTCGCGGAGCACGACCTGCCGTCTGCCGCGAATGCCCGGCTGGTCGTGTTCTCCGGGGTGCCCGGCAGCGGGAAGAGCACCCTGGCCGACGCGGCGGGCGCCGAATTGGGGTTCCCGGTGTTCGCCACCGACTGGTTGCTCGGCGCGCTGACCCCGTTCGGCGGTCGGCACTTCGAGGAGTCGATGGAGATCGCCGAAGAGCTGCTGACCACGCTGGCGCTGCGGCAGCTGGACGCCGGGCAGTCCGTGATCCTCGACCACCCAAGCGAGCGGGTGGCGGTCCGGGATCGTTGGCGCAGTCTGGCACGCCGGGCCGGGGCGGAGTTCCGCGCGGTCGAGGTGCGGTGCTCCGACCCGGACGTCCACCGCGAGAGGGTCGAGGGCCGCAGCCGGGGCATCCCCGGCTGGCACGACGCGGGTGACTGGGCGGACGTGCAGCGGCGACTGGCCGGGTTCCCCTCGTGGCACGGGGAGGCGTTCGTCGTGGACACCGCTCAACCGCGCGAACTGTCGCTGGCGGCGGTCGTGCGGCACATCACCGCCTGACGGTGAGGGGGCCAAAGCCCCCTCACCAGCGCTCACTTCAGGTCGTACGCGCGGATGATCGTCTGCTGGACGTCACCACCCGCGTCCGCCGCCCGAGCCTTGAACGACACGTTCTTGGCACCGTGCGGGTGGATCAACGTGACCTGCCAGCCTGCGCGGTTCTTGCGCAGCGGCACCGGCTTCCACGTCTTGCCCTCGTCGTAGGACACCTGCACCGCCGGGTCCTTGATGTTCGTGACGGGCCCCGTTCCGTTGCGCTCCACCGTGATCGGCACGGTGACGACGCGTCCGGCGCGGTTGTGGGCGTCCAGCTGCGGTGCGAACCGGACGGCCAGCAGCGGGATCGACTTGAACTCCTCGCCCGGCACGTTCTCCGAGTAGAACGACCAGGTCGCATCCACCTTCGACGACAGGCCGTCGCGGGCAGAGGTGGTCTCGACGGTGTAGCGCTTCCGCTCCGCCGGCGCGTTCTGCACGTTCGCCGAACCCGAGTACGGCACGTCGGAGATCACCTGGCCGTCGGCCTTCACGACCGTGCGCGCGTCACGTTCGCCCGTCGAGCCGTAGGAGTTCTGCGCGCTGTAGAGCGGCACGTCGAGGCGCAGCAGGTTGCCGACACGGCCCGCGAACCGGACGTTCTGCCCGTCGTGCGGCACGCCGGGACCGAAGACCGCGCTGTTCCAGTGCTCGGTGACCGTCCTGCCCTGCTTGAACACGCGCGGCACGACGCCGAACTGGTAGCCGATCATCTCGGGTCCGCCGGGGGTCGCCTGCTCGTTCAGCGAACCCGTCCAGGGGACGTTCGGCGTGTAGAACTCCTTGAGGCGCAACGGGAGCGGGCCCGAGGCGCCGTAGTCGCGCTGGCCGCCGGAGCCCGCGACGCGGGAGTGCACGACCGAGTCGACGCGGGCCAGGTCGCGGTCCTTCACGACGCGCTGGACGTCGGCCGGGACGCGGGTCTTCTCGGCGATGCGGACGTAGTACTGGTACGGGCTGCCCGCGAAGCCGCCCTTGCCGTCCGGCTTGGCCATGACGCTCTGCGCGTGGAACGAGAACTCCGGGTAGCTCGTCGTGGACGGGCGGACGGCGACGCCCTCGAAGTCGTTCAGGATCCACGTCGTGCCGGTGCCGCCCCACGGGGCTTCGAGGCTGAACGCCAGTTCGGCCTGGGCGGTCGCGGTCTCCTTCTCCACCCCGATCGAAGGCTTCTTGCCGTCGCGGCCGCTGACGATGAGCGTCGTGTCGCCGGTGACGCTGAACGCCGGTTCGATGGCGATCGTGCTGACGCCGCGCTTCGTCGGGTCGGCGTCGGGCGTGTAGACCGACGAGTCGAAGAAGAACTTGCCCTTGGGCAGGCGCTGCACGATCGTGCCGGACGGGTCGAAGCGGAAGTACGCCTGCGGCTCGGCGAGGCTGACGAACCGGTAGTTGTAGTTCCCCGTCGGCGTGCCGGTGCCGTCGACGAACTTCAGCGTGACGTTGTAGCTCTCGACCTCCTTCACCACGCCGACCGGCACGCGGGTGCCGTCGGAGGACAGGACGACGGCGCCGTAGATGCCGTCGGGCACGGACGCGCGGGTGTCGGCGGTGATGACGGCGTCCGCGCTGCCACCAGCGGGAACGGTGAGCTTGGCCGGTGCGACCGTGAGCAGGCCCGCGGCGGGCTTGGCCTCGGCGATGCTCAGGTCGAGCGTCACGTCGGTCGTGCCGGGGTTGCGGTAGGTCACCTTCTGCGTGATGGGCTGGTCGTCGTCGTGCGGCCACAACGCGGTGCCCAGCGAGAAGCTGCCGTGGTTCGTGGTGACGGCGGCGGACACGGCGCGGCCCACGTCGAGACGTCCGGCACCCTGGTCGTAGATCGTGAGCGACGGGTTGGGCTTGGCGCTGTTCATCAACGCCGCCTTGATGTCCTCGGCCTTCCACGCCGGGTTCTTCGAGGCGAGGATCGCCGCCGCTCCGGCCACGTGCGGGGTGGCCATCGACGTGCCGTCCAACGCCACGTGCCCGTCGCCGACGGGCGTGCCGATGCGGCCGTTCTTCGCCTTCGCGGCCACGATGCCGACGCCCGGCGCGGTGATGTCGGGCTTCACCGCGTTGTTGACCCAGCGCGGGCCACGCGAGGAGAAGCTCGCGAGGCTGTCGTCACGGTCCACGGCGCCGACGGTGAGGGCTGCGTCGGCGGACGCGGGCGACCCGATCGGGCCACCGGAGTTGCCGGCCGCGACGACGAACAACGCGCCGGTCTGCTCGGTGAGGCGGTTGAGGGCGAGCGACATCGGGTCGGTGCCCTCCTCGGGCCACGAACTGCCGAGGCTCATGTTGATGACCTTGGCCTTGGCCGCGGCCCACTCCATGCCGGCGATGATGTCGCTCTCGCGGCCGCCGCCGAAGTCGCCGAGCACCTTGCCGTTGATCAGCTTGGCGTCGGGCGCGATGCCCTTGTACTTGCCGTCACCGGTGACCGTGGACGCGACGTGCGTGCCGTGTCCGACCATGTCGTCGGTGGTGGCGCTGTCGGAGAAATTCTTCGACTCGAGCACCGCGCCGGCGAGGTCGGGATGGGTCTCGTCGACGCCGGTGTCGAGGATCGCGACGGTGACGTCCTTGCCGGTGAAGCCCTTCTCCCACGCCTGGGGCGCGCCGATCTGCGCGGCGCTGCGGTCCAGGGACGCGGTCACCCTGCCGTCGAGCCAGATCTTGCCGGTGCCCGCGGCTCGGGCGCCGGTCCAGAACCCGCTGTCCCGCGCGACCGTGATCGCGCGGGCGTCGATGCTCGGCAACGCCTCGGCGTTCGCCGCGCTGATCCCCTGCCCCTGCACGATCAGCGGAAGCGTCTTGCTGGAGTCGTCGTCGTAGCCGGATCTCGCGAGCAGCGAGACGTCGAACAGCCGCTCGTCGAGTTCGCCGGAGCCCAGCCGGGCCTGGGCGTCGAGCGGGATGACGTGCAGGTCGCCCCGCGCGTCGGTGAACGTGCGGAACCCGACGTTCTCCCTGCCCTTGGCGCCTCTGGCCTCGACGTGGCCCTTGTTGACGACGACCTGGTCACCGGTCACGAGCGTGACCCTGGTGGTCAGGTCGCCTGCGCGCACCTGCTGGTCCTGCGGCGCCGCGGAGGCGGGAACGGCTGCCGTGGCGGCAACCACGACAGCCGTCAGCCCCAGGGCGATGTGTGATCGTTTCAACGCGAACTCCCCTAGTTCACTGAAGAAGGAATAGCCCTCAGTGACTAGGACAGTTCGCTGCGTGGCCGCGTTGCAGGCGCGAGTGGATCAGTTGTTCCCAGATTTCGTCTGGATCGCCCGATCCACGGCCGCCTCCACGTGCAGGCGGGTTGTCGGGAACACCGGCAACGGCACGTCGGCCTGCGAGATCAGCAACTCGATCTCGGTGCACCCGAGGATCACACCCTCGGCGCCCTCGAACTCGGCGATGATCTGCTGATACGCCTGCCGTGACTCGTCGCGCACGACGCCCAGGCACAGTTCGTCGTAGATGATCCGGTGCACGGTCGCGCGGTCTTCCTCAGACGGCACGAGCACCTTGAGGCCGTGCGATTCCAGGCGTTCGCGGTAGAACGGCTGGTCCATCGTGAACCCGGTGCCGAGCAGCCCGACGGTGGTGATGCCCGCGGCACGGATCGCCGCCGCCGTCGTGTCGCCGAGGTGGATCACCGGGATGTCGACGGCGGCCTGCACCTGGTCGTAGACCTTGTGCATGGTGTTGGTGCAGATCAGCAGGAAGTCGGCGCCACCGGCCTGCACGCTCGCGGCGGCTTCGGCCAGGGCGGCGCCGGCGTCGTCCCAGCGGCCCTCGACCTGCATGCGTTCGATCTCGGCGAAGTCGACGGAGTGCAGCACGAGCTTCGCGGAGTGCAGGCCGCCGAGGCGTTCGCGTACGAGTACGTTCGCCAGCCGGTAGTACTCCGCGGTGCTCTCCCAGCTCATTCCGCCCAGCAACCCGATCGTCAGCATGCGGTCAAGCATTCCACCTGGGGTCGCGGCCCGTCGCGGCCAATAGTTGCTCGAACGGCGAGGCGTCGGCGGGTGCTTCGACGGCGGCCTTGAAGACGTTCATCTCGGTGGCCATCGGGCCCATCTGCGTGACCAGGGCGTGGACCTCGGTGAACACCTCGTCGTCCGGCGTGAAACGCTGGCCGGTGGCCTGGGCGAGGTCGGAGGCGTGGATGGTGAGGTCGAGCAGGACCAGGCCGCCGACGGTCTGGGCGGGCATGCCCATGTTGCCGGCGATGCCCTCGGTGGCGCCGGGTTCGCCCCACGCGTCGACGAGCTTCGCGGTCTCGGCCGGGTACTGGGCGCGCCAGTCCGGGTAGGCCGGGGTGTGGCTGAAGTCGGCGTCCTGCTTCGCGGCGAGCTTCTGGAACTCGACGACGACGTGCAGCAGGTGGTCGAGCAGGGCTTTCACGTCGTAGTCGGCGCACGGCGTGGGCTTGGTGAGGTCGTCGTCGGTGATGTTCGCGATGACGGGTAGTGCGTGGTCACGGGCTCGGTCGAGCAGAACGCTGAGCTTCATGCCCGTCACGGTATTTCTCCGTGCACTGGTGCTCTTGAAGAAACGCGCCAACCTAGGATCTGTCGCTGTGCAGGGGCCGCGCCGGGACACTCGGGGGATCGTGGACGCGCGGGAGCTGTTCGCCCGCGTGCGGTTCCGGCGGCGCATGCCGTGTGCGGAGTTGCAGCCGTACCTGGAGCACTACTGGCTGATCGACGGTGAACTGGACGCGCCGTACACCTCGCACGTCGTGCCGCACCCGTCGGTGAACGTTGTCTTCGAGCGGGGACATGCTCAGCCCGAAGTCGCGGGCGTGGGACTTGGGCTGTTCAGCCGGACGCTCGACGGGCTGATCCGCGTCGCGGGTGTGCAGTTCCGGCCCGGTGGGTTCCGGCCGTTCCGCGCGGAGCCGGTGTCGGAGTGGACCGGGCGGCACGTGCGGCTCGACGTCGACTCCCGGCTCGTGCTCGACGTGGAGGACGAGGACGCACGGGTCGCGGCGCTGGACGCGTTCCTGCTGGGCATGGGGCCTACCCCAGATCCACAGGCGACGCTCGCGATGGACCTGGTCCAACGGATTCGGGAGGACCGGGAGATCCAGCGGGTCGCGGACTTCGCGCGGGAGTGCGGCATGTCGGTGCGGTCGGTGCAACGGCTGTTCGCGGACTACGTCGGCGTCAGCCCGAAGTGGGTCATCCTGCGGTATCGCATCCACGAGGCGTTGGAGCGGGCCGAGTCGGACGTCGAGTGGGCGCATCTGGCCGCTGACCTCGGCTACAGCGACCAGGCCCATCTCGTCCGGGACTTCACGCAGACCGTCGGTGTGTCGCCCACGGCGTACGCGCGCGCTCTCACGTGAGGTACTCGCACAGCTCGATGAGCATGCCCTCGGGGCCACGGACGTAGCAGGTCTTCAGCATGCCGTTGTAGTTCTCGACGTTGCGGACGACCTCGCCGCCGTGCGGCTTGATGCGGGCGAGGGTGTCGTCGAGGTCGTCGACGGTGAACGCGACGTGCCGCAGGCCGAGGGCGTTGATGGGGGCGTGCGAGCTGCCGTCGATGGCGTCGGGCTTCGCGAACTGGCTGAACTCGATGCGGTACTGGCCGTCCGGGGTCTTCAGCATCGCGATCTCGCTGACCGAGCCGTCGAGGCCGATGACGCCGTCGACGAACTCGCCTTCCATGTGCGCCTTGCCTTCGAGCTCCATGCCGAGCTCCTCGAAGAACGCGACAGCGGCCGCGAGGTCGGTGACGGTCATTCCGACGTGGTGCATGCTCTTGATGCTCATGCTCCAGGGACGGTACTCACGGCCGGTTCTCGACATCGGAAGTGGTCCAACTTCGCGAGCGTTTTTTGGACCTGTCAACTGGACCAGTCGCGCGGCAGGGTTGCGGGCATGAGCCTCGCATTCCTGATCACGACGTTGATCGCGGTCGCCACGCCCGGTACCGGGGTGCTGTACACGTTGTCGGCCGGTCTGGCGCACGGGCGGAAGGCGAGCGTGATCGCCGCGTTCGGCTGCACGCTGGGGATCGTGCCGCACGTGCTGGCGACCGTCACCGGGCTGGCGGCGTTGCTGCACGCGAGCGCGCTGGCGTTCGAGATCGTGAAGTACCTGGGTGTCGCGTACCTGATCTACCTGGCGTGGGCGACGTGGCGCGACCGCAGCGACCTGGTCGTCGACACCGCCGCGGCACCGGCGTCCGCGCGCAAGGTCGTGGTGTCGGCGGTGCTGATCAACCTGCTCAACCCGAAGCTGACGATCTTCTTCGTGGCGTTCCTGCCGCAGTTCGCGACGGGGTTCGGGCAGATGCTGACGTTGAGCGCGGTGTTCATGGCGCTGACGTTCGCGGTGTTCGCCGTGTACGGGGTGTTCGCGGCGTCGATGCGCGACCGGGTGCTGGCGCGGCCTCGGGTGATGGTGTGGCTGCGGCGGTTCTTCGCGGCGTCGTTCGCGGCGCTGGGCGTGAAGCTCGCGCTCACCTGACCCAGGCGGAGCGGTGAGCGGTTCATTCCCGCTCACCGCTCCGTCCCTCCCCACCCCCGGCCTGTGCCGGAACCGTAGGGCGGTGGGGTCGGGAGGGGTCCCGGCTCAGCGGGCGCGGATCGCTGCCACGAGGTCGGCGCGGGCGGGTTCGGTGTGGTCGTCGCCCTCTCCACCGCGCAGGATCGTGGTGGGTGGGCAGGTCGAGTCGGCCGTTCCGGCGAGTGCGCGGACGGCGATCCGGCGGCCGGTCCTGACCTCGTACACGGTCAGCTCCCAGCCGCCTTGGTAGAGCTTCGTCCTGACGGCCTCCACGCCCGAGACGTTGCCGTAGCGGCAGGTGTTGAGCTGGACTCCGGATCTGGTCCGGCGCAGGCAGGCCACCTGCTGCACGTCGGCCGGGTCGGTGGTCGGCGACAGGTCGAGGGCGGGCCGGTGCTCGTACACGCCGGTGGTGTTCGCGAACGTGCGGGTGACCGGTTCGCCGGACAGCGCCGCGGCTCCGGGGTGGGCGGCGGCGGTGACGCACGTGCGCAGGAGGTCCTCGTCGTCCGGCGCGGGGCTGCGGAGCGCGTGGTAGCCGATGGCCGCGAGGATTCCGGTCAGCACGACGGCGGTCGCCGTCCACGCCCGCCTGGTCACGACGGCACCGTAGGGCGGTGGTGTCGGGAGGGGTCCCGGGTCAGCAGCTCGCGGCGCGGTCCAGCAGCAACGTGCGCTCGCGTTCGTTGCGGGTCAGCGAGGCGGCCTTCTCGAACTCCGCGCGTGCTTCCTCGGTGCGGCCGAGCTTGACCAGGAAGTCGCCGCGCACGCTGGGCAGCAGGTGGTAGCCCTGCAACGCCTTCGCGCCCGCGATCTCGTCCACCAGCGCGAGCCCGGCGGCGGGGCCGAACGCCATCGACAACGCCACCGCGCGGTTGAGCTCGACGATCGGGGACGGCGCGATGCCGGCGAGCACCTGGTAGAGGGAGGCGATGCGGTGCCAGTCGGTGTCCTCGGCGCGGCGGGCCCGGCCGTGACACGCGGCGAGAGCGGCCTGCACGTAGTACGGGCCGGGTGGCTGGTTGAGGGCTTCGGCGCGTTCCAGCGCCTTCAGACCGCGGCCGATGAGCAGCCAGTCCCACTTGCCCCGGTCCTGCTCCAGCAGCAGCACGGGTTCGCCGCCGGGGCCGGTGCGGGCCTTGGTGCGGGAGGCCTGGATCTCCATCAACGCCACCAGGCCGTGGACCTCGGCCTCCTTGGGCGCGAGTTCGGCGAGCACCCGGCCCAGCCGCAACGCCTCGGCGCACAGTTCGGGGCGCAGCCAGTCGTCGCCCTGGGTGGCGGAGTAGCCCTCGTTGAAGATCAGGTAGAGGACCTCGAGGACGCTGGCGAGGCGCGGTGCGAGTTCGGGGCCTTCGGGGACCTCGAACGGCACACCGGCGTCGGCCAGGGCCTTCTTCGCGCGCACGATCCGCTGGGCGACGGTGGAGTCGCTGACCAGGAACGCGCGGGCGATCTCCTCGGTCTTGAGGCCGCCCAGCATCTTCAACGTCAGCGCGACCCGCGCCTCGGTGCCCAGCACCGGGTGGCAGGCGGTGAAGATGAGGCTCAGCAGGTCGTCGCCGATCTCGTCCTCGATGCCCTCACTGGCGTCCGGGGTGGCCTCCTGGACGTCGCGGCCGATCTCCTCCACCTTGCGGGTGAGGTTCTCGCGGCGGCGGATCTGGTCGATCGCGCGGCGCTTGGCGGCGGTGGTGAGCCAGGCGCCGGGGTTGCGCGGCACGCCCTCGGCCGGCCACTGCTCCAACGCCTGGACCAGCGCGTCCTGGGCCATCTCCTCGGCCAGGCCGACGTCGCGGGTGTACCGGGCGAGCGCGGCGATGACCTTCGCCGACTCCATCCGCCAGACCGCGTCGATGGTGCGATGCACCGAGGTAGCCCCCATGGGGGAATCAGACCACAGCCACCTGACGTATTTCCACGACGCACGCCGGGAGCGCGATCCGCCTGACCCGCTCGACGGCCTCCTCGTGGTCGCGGACGTCGATCAGCCAGTACCCGGACACCCCGCACGCGTCCGGCACCAGGTCACCCGCGTCGAGCAGCACACCCGCGCGCAGCAACGCCTCGGCGTGCCGCGCCACCGCCACGTCCGGACTCCTGACGAACACCATGAACCGCACCGGCACCTCCTCGCCCTCACAGGTACGTCGAACGAGGAGGTGCCGGAATCGACGCCGATGATCAGCCGCGGAAGTCCGCCGCGTGATCGCGGGCCCACTCGGCGAACGTGCGGTACGGGCGCCCGGTGAGCCGTTCCAGGTCCGGCGACACGACGAACTCGTAGTCGGAGAAGTCGTCGGCCTCACCACCCTCGTAGCTGGCAACGCCGAGCACGTACTCGGCAATCTCACGCGGCCAGCCGACGCTCACGTAGTACTCCAGCGCCTGCTCGACGGTGACGTCGCGGAACGTCAGGTCGCGCCCGAGCACGGCACTGAGGTCGCGGGCCATGTCGCGCTGGGACAGCGGCGGGGGTCCGGACAGGTCGTAGGCGCGGCCCGCGTGCCCGTCCTCTTCGAGCACCTTGATCGCGGCGTCGGCGATGTCGGCCTCGTGGATGGGCTGGCCGAACTCGTCGGGGTTCGGGTGGACGATCGTGCCGTCCGCGCGGATCGACGGCCCCCACAGGTCGATCTTGTTGGCCGCGAACTCGCCGGGCCGCAGGTGCGTCCACTCCACGCCGGACGCCTCGACGGCCTGCTCGACCGGCAGGTGGTGGGTCTTGTCGTAGCCGTAGGTCACCGCGCCCGAGGACAACGTGACGATCCTGCGCACGCCTGCGCGCACCGCCCGTTCGACGACCTCGGCTGCGGTCGGCGGGTGCACGAACAGGTAGAGCTTCTCGACGCCGTCGAACGGCAGGCTGTCCGGGTCGTCGAGGTCGGCTTTCACCGTCTCGACGTGCTCCGGGAACGATGCTTTGGCCGGGTCGCGGGTGATCGCGCGGACGTGCCCGGAGAGCCCTCTCACCACTAATCGGCCGACGTTGCCGGTCGCACCGGTGACGAGCGTGGTCATCGCATGCCTCCCTCGATGCCGTCGAGCAGCTTGTCGAGCCCGTAGTCGAACGAGTTGTGCACGTGATCGGCGAGCGAGTCCCCGACCTCGTAGGCGCCGGCGTTCCAGAGGGTCGTCATCGTCGGGTAGCGCTCGACGTCGAAGTAGTCGTCCCAGAACACCTGCCGCGCGCCCCACCACGAGTCACCGGACTCCCCGGTCGTGGCCGCGAGCTGCTGATCGTCCACTTCGGACGCCGCCGCGCCGTGGACGAACCCCTCCACGGCCACGTGCGCGACGGTGACGTGCCGCGGTTCCAGCCCGGAGTCGGCGAGGGCGGCCAGCAGGAACTCCTGCCCGTCCATCAGCCCCGGCCCGAGCGGCGGCCGCACCATCGACACGTCCCGCATCCACGGATGTGCCTGGTAGACGACGCGTGTGCGGTCCGCGTAGTGCTTGACGCGCTCCCGCCACGTGCCCTCGGCGGTGAGGTCGCGTTCCTGGAGCACGGTGTCGGTCATCAGGTCGATCAACTCGGCCTTGCCGGGCACGTGCGTGTAGAGCGACATCGTGCCGACGCTCAACTCCTGCGCGACGCGGGCCATCGACATCGCGCCGAGCCCTTCGCGGTCGGCCACCGCGATCGCCGCGGTGATGATCTGGTCGACGCTCACCTTCGGTTTCCTGCCGACCGGTTTCGGCTCCGGCGGGTCACGCCAGAGCAGGGCCAGCGTCCGCGCCGGGTCTCCCCCGCCGCTGCGTTCGGCGGCCATCCGTCCACCCCATTTCCGTAGGCCATACGGAAATAATACCGTACGGCCTACGGAAACTCGGAGCGATTAGTCGACCAGGGTCAGCCAGGCTTCCGCGAGAGCGCTGTGACCTGCGGCGTTGGGGTGGACGCCGTCGTCGGTCCAGTGCTCGGGGCCGGTCCGTTCGGACAGTTCGGCGAACATGCGGTCGGTGGCGAGCAACTCCGCTCCGTGCGTGCGGGCGAGCTCGCGGACGACGGTGATCATCGGGTCGAGGGCCTCGCGCCACCGCGCGCGTTCGGGTGCGCCGATCAGGCCGCGGCGGGTCTGCACGACGGTGCTGACCGGCAGCAGGAACGGTTCGACGAGGATCAGCGGTGTGCCGTCCAACGGCGTGAGCAGTCGCGAAAGGGTGTGGGCGAACTCCTCGGGGGTGCGGCCGTTGCCGACGTCGTTGATGCCGACGAGGATCGTGAGGACGTCGGGGCGCGCGGCGAGCACGTCGGTCTCCCAGCGCGCCTCGAGGTCGGCGGTCGAGTCGCCGGCGTGGGCGGTGTTGAGCCAGGTCAGTGGCCTATCCGGATGCTCGAAGCACCACCGTCCGGCGGCCTGCAGCGGGTAGCCCGCAGGGTCGTCGCCGCCGTGCCGTTCGAAGCTGGTGATCGAGTCGCCGGTGAACATCGCGGTGCTCCCGGCCTTCAGGGTGATCGTCACGACGCCAGGCTGGTCGCGGCCGCTGACAGGTGCCGCTCACCCCGCTGACAGCCGAGCTAGCTCACGTACCAGACGACCCTGACCTCGGTGGACGTCCGCGTGCGGGACTCCGCGCACACCTCGTGGGTGAACACGAGCCCGTCCGCCCGGCACACCCGTTCGTCACCGGAGTCGAGCGGATACCGGGGCGTGAAGCCGCGTTCCGCGAGGTGCGCCCGCATCACCTCCGGCGCGCGGTCACCCGTGACCGTCACCTCACGCGAGCAGTTGCCGGACCCGCAGTGGCCAGTCCCCTCCACGGCCTGCACACCACCAGGGACCGGCAGCACCCCCTCGTCACCGGGCTTGGACTCCAGCTGAACGAGCAGCACGAACGCGGCCGCGATCAGGCCGGTCAGCACCATCGTCGTCAGCACGAGCGCGCCCGCCGCGATGCTGCGTTCGCGGGGCACGGCAGGCAGGCACACGAGCGCGGCGAACACCGGGTAGAGCCAGAACACCTCGACGTAGGAGGGCACCCACGGCCCGGCGAAACCGAGGAAGCGCGGCAGCACGAACCACGCCAGCAGCGCCACGAGCACGCACCCGACGATCAGGCCCGTTCTTCGCGTGCGGGCCAGCGCCGCCCACAGCAGGACCGGCACCACCCCGAACAGACTCGACGTCGGCACGCACACCACCGCGGCCGCGCCGACGAGCGCGCACCTCCACCAGTGAGTGCGGACCGTTTCCCCCAAGATCGGCATTTCGCCAGTAAAGCGGAAACGCCGCCCCGCTGGTGCGGGACGGCGTTTCCTGTGGTGGGAGCGGGGAATCAGGCTGCCAGATCGGCCTTGGCCGGTTCCAGCAGCAGCTGCGTGACCCGCAGTTGGCGGGCCGCCGCTCGGAGGTCCTTGACGATCTCGGCGACGTCGCGGCCCAGGTCGTGATCGGCGCGCGCGGCCAGGTTCGTGGCCTGCGCGCCGAGCCTGGCGCTGGTCTGCCGGATCTCGTCGAGCGTGGTGCGCAGTTCGTCGACGGTCAGCGGGGTGCTCATCCTCGCCACGCGAGCTTCGTGAGCATGTCCTTGCCCTGTTCTGCGTTGCGCGGGTGGCTCAGCACGTCGTAGCGCCCGGCCACGAGCTGGGTCACCGAGACGAAGTCGCGCTTGCCGCGGGTGGCGGAGTAGCGGACGGCCGCACTGGCGAGGCCGAACACCGTACCGACGAGCAGACCCGTGATGATCGGGGCGAGCGCGCCGCCGGTGGAGAACAGGCCCAGCAGCAGACCGACGAACAGACCGAACCAGGCACCCGACGCGGCACCCGCGCCGAGGACGCGGCCCCAGGTCAGACGGCCGGTGACGCGTTCGACGATCATCGGCTCGACGCCGACGATGGTGACGTCCGCGACCGGGAAGTTGTTGTCCGCCAGGTGGTCGACGGCCCGCTGCGCTTCCTCGTAGGTCGCGTAGGAACCGATCGGCCAGCCCGTGGGCGGGGTGGGCAGTGCGTTGACGCCCGTGGAATTTGCTCCCGTGGCGAACGGAGTCGCGGTGGTCATTTCCAACACCTCCGAAATGCGATCCCCTTACACCCGGTATTACGAACTTGCGCCCTCTTTTGTTCCCAGAGTTGAGCCGATGTGACTCAGCTCCCCTTCGGTGAGCACGATGTCCAGCGATTCCAGCGTTTTTCCGAGGTCGTCAACCTGAGAATTCTCAGGTTTCTCCCCCGCGCGTTCGACGACGAACTTCCCGCCGATCAGCCGGCGGCTCAGTCCGGGTTCGAGTCGCATGGCCACGAGCTGGCGGCTGAACGGCGAACGCGGATGGGTCGCGACGTAGTAGTTGGCGGCGTCGTAGTCGACGGGCCGCTGCTCGACGCCGGTCTCGAAGGCGTGCTGGAGCTTCCAGCCGTCCTCTTCGAGCTTCTCCAGCACCCAGCGGTTGTCCTCGCGGCGCAGCCGGTGCGGCCACCCGGCCTGGTCGACCTCCACGCCGTCGCGCAACGGCATCGGCCGCAGCACGCCCGCGCCGAACCCGACGTCGACGAGTTGGTCGTCCACGATGGACAGGAAATGCGTGCGCGGACCGGTGAACACACGGCCCATCTGCCGGCTCACGGTGTAGCCGAGTCGTTCCAGAACCGCGGTGAACAGCAGTTGGTGTTCGTAGCAGTAACCGCCGCGCGTCTTGTGCAGCATCTTGTCCTGGATGTCGTCCAGATCGAGTGACGGGATCTTGCCGAGCACCACGTCGACGTTCTCGAACGGAATGGTCAGGACGTGCTTCTCGTGCAACTCCGCGAGCGAACTCGACGCCGAAGCGCCCGTTCGCGCGAAGTAGGCCTCCAGGTCAACCTTTTCCGTCTGCCACATGCGCGTCCCCCCGAACCAGCTTCCACTCCTCTCTCGTAAGCGCGTACTCGGCCTCTCCGTATTCCGTGCCGGGCAACGGATCGGGGAAGTCGAGGTGAAACGTGCGCACGTGGCGCAGTCCGCACTTCTCCATCACGCGCCGCGAACCCGCGTTGACGAACATCGTCGTGGCGACGACCCGTTCGACGTCTCCGCTGGTGAACCCGCGTGCGATCAGCGCGCGGCCACCCTCGGTGGCGTAGCCGAGCCCCCAGAACTCGCGGTGCAGCCGGTAGCCGAGCTCGACCTCGCGCGTGCCCTTGAACTCGAACCAGCCGACGAACCGGCCCGTCGCGTTCTCGTGCGCGGCGAGGAAGCTTTCCCCGAGGTAGTTCGCCACCGGCGCGGGGTCGAGGTAGCGCATGACCTCGGGGTCGGCGTGCAGCACGCTCAGCGCGTCCGCGTCGGACGGCCGCATCGGCCGCAGGGTCAGGCGTTCGGTTCTCACCCTCGAATCGTGACGCGGTTGTCGACCGGTTTCCCGGTCTTGAGCGACGCGAACGCGGCCACCAGGCACAACGCGATGGCGAACCCGAACGCGATCGCGAGCCCCTGCGCGAACGGTCCGGAGATGAGGCTCGGGAAGAAGCCGCGGCCGGTGAGGAACGCGGCCTGGTCCGGCGGCAGCGTCGCGAGCTGGTCGCCGAGCAGCTGCTGGATCGGGTTGTAGCCGAGGAACGCCGCGAACAGCACGGCCACGGCGGGCAGCGCGGCGACCTGGGCGGCCGCGGTCTGCGAGACGCCGTGGTCGACCAGCCCCGTGCGCATCGCGCCGGGCAGCGACTGCGAGAACCCGACGATGATCAGGCTGAAGAAGAACCCGATGGACAGCACCATCGCGGTGTTCTGGAACGTGGTCATCATGCCGCTGCCGGACCCGCGCGCGTTGGCGGGCAACGAGTTCATGACCTCGGCACGGTTGGGCGAGGAGAACATGCCCATGCCGACACCGGTGAACACCAGGATCACCGCGAACTCCCAGTACGGGAAGTCCACCGGCAGCGCGATGAGCAGTGCGAACGTGACGGCCGTCAGGACGTTGCCGCTGAACGCCAGCGCGCGGCTGCCCAGCCGGTCGGACAGGATGCCCGCCGTCGGCGCGGCCAGCAGGAACCCGACGGTCATCGGCAGCATGTAGATGCCCGCCCACAACGGCGTCTCCTCGTAGGAGTAGCCGTGCAGCGGCAGCCAGATGCCCTGCAGCCAGATGATCAGGATGAACTGCAACCCGCCGCGCCCCAGCGCCGAGGCGAAGTTCGCGACGTTGCCCCACGTGAACGACGGCAGCCGGAACAGGTGCAGGTCGAACAGCGGATTGGCCACGCGGTGCTCGATGACGACGAACGCCACGAGCGTCGCGAGCCCGCCGATCAGGCACGTGAGCACGAACGGGCTGGTCCAGCCGGTCTGCGAGGTGCCGTGCGGCTGGATGCCGTAGGTGATGCCGACGAGCAGCACGATCAGCCCGACGGCGAAGGTGATGTTGCCCCACCAGTCCATCTCGGCGTGCCGCCGCTCGCCGGTGTCGCGCAGCTTGAGGTACGCCCACACCGTGCCGAACAGGCCGAACGGCACGGACACGATGAAGATCAGGTTCCAGTTGACCGGCGCCAGCAGCCCGCCGATGACCAGCCCCAGGAACGACCCGGCGATCGCCGCGACCCCGTTGATGCCCAACGCCATGCCGCGCTGGGTGACCGGGAAGGCGTCGGCGAGGATCGCCGAGGAGTTCGCCATCAGGAACGCCCCGCCCACGCCCTGCACGACCCGCCAGCCGATCAGCCACAACGCGGCCGCGTCCCCGTCGAACCAGGTGATCGCGAGCATCACCGAGCTCGCGGTGAAGATCGCGAAGCCGAGGTTGTACATGCGGGCCCGGCCGTACATGTCGCCCAGCCGCCCGAAGCTCACCACCAGCACGGCCGTGACGACCAGGAACCCCATGATCATCCACAGCAGGTAGCCGGTGTTGGCCGGGTCGAGCGGGTTGATCGCGATGCCCTTGAAGATGTCGGGCAGCGCGATCAGCACGATCGAGGAGTTGATCGTGGCGATGAGCATGCCCAGCGTGGTGTTGGACAGCGCGATCCACTTGTACCCGGCCTCGGCCGGCGCCTGCACAGTCACTTCGCTATGCTAACCAATCCGTCCAGGGAAAGATCGGCGTCGTGACGAACAGTGCGATCCCGGGCTACGAGTTCGGCCCGCTCAACCATCGGCCGGAACTGCTGGACGAGCCCTTGTTCTGGCTCACGCACCTGGGCGGCTTCGTGCGCGACGACGAGTACGGGGAGGCCTGGTTCGGCGCGGACTACGAGGCCGCGAACGAGCTCTACGACGAACTGCGGGAGCCGGGCAGCTTCACGGCGTTCACGGTCCCGCTCGCGGGCGACCACCGCCTGCACGTGGTCTACCGCACGCTCGAGCACGACACCGTCGTCGACTACCTGGTGCACCACCCCGACTGGGACAGTGCCGAGTGCTTCGCCGGCGACGACGGCGCTGACATGGGCCAGGGCATGTCGTGGCCCGAACTCGTGGCGGCCGCGGACGCCTCACCGCCGGGCGGGAGCACCTCCGACCCGCACGCCCGGCTGCTGCTCCTGCTGCCCGCGTTCGCCGACGCCGACGTACCCGACGACGCCGTCGACCGTCTGGCCGAGGCACTGCGCGCCCGCACCGCCGTGGACGACGCCGACGCCCTGGCCGCCTACTTCCTCGAAGAGCAGGGAGAACCAGGGCCGGCGCGCTGGAGTGACCGGCCGGGCTATGCCGTCAACAACGGCATCTCCTCCTACCGCAACCCGTCCAACAGCTTCGCGCTGCCGCCCGAGCGCGCGGCCAGGGTGGCCGCCGCCCTCAACGCTTCGGCGTGATCGTCTCCATCACGACGCCCTGAGCGTTGCGCACCACGACCTGGGCGCCGGGCCGGTTCTCGACGAACGGCGCGGCCAGCACGAACGTCCCGTTGCCGATCACTGCAGGCACGTCCGCGGCACCCGGAGCGGTGTAGGTGATCGAGGCGACCTCGGGGTCGAACAGGATCCCCACGGCGGCGTAGCTGGAACTCGCGGTGCCGCCGCCCTCGACCGGCACGAAGTCGTACGACGCGCGCACCGACCCGACGTACTGGCCCAGCACGAGCTCCATGTCGTCGGTCTCGCGCAGGTCGTAGACCAGGCCGCGGCGCTGGGTGCCGTCGTCGAGGCAGTAGAACATCAGGTTGCCGAACCCGCCGAGCACGATCGTGTTGGTCGCGCTGACCTTGACGGTGACGCCGTGGGAGAACTGGTCGGCGTCCGGCACGGCGCGGTCCCGCATGCACGCGGCGAGCTGCTGGGCCTCGGGCGTGCTGCGGTCGGCCGGGGGCGCGGGCAGGTCGGTCACGGACGCGGACGGCCCCGGCACGCCCCTCAGGGCGGACTCCTGGCCGTTGACCAGGGCCTTCGTGCCGGTCTCCGCCTTGACGTAGCCGGTGGGGGCGAGGAACAGGCCGTCGATGAGGCCGGGTGAGGCGGTGTTCCAGCCGGAGTCGGCGATGCGGGTCAGGCTCAGGAACTTCACGTCCGGCGAGACCAGGCCCGCCATCGCGCCGGTCGGGGTGGTGAACAGGACCTTCACCTGGCGGCGGCCCTCCCCCAGCTGCGCCGCGTCCGGGGCGGAGATCGTGGTGGTCGTGGCGGTGTTCGCGCAGAAGAACACGCCGGCCGGGGCCCGGAACGCGCTGAGGACCGTGCCGTTCTTGTGGCTGACCGCGATCAGCGACCACTGGTCGGCCGGTGGGTGCGCGGTCGCGGCGGCGACGCAGCGGGCCATCATGTCGGGGCCGAGCGGGCCCTTGCCGACGTTGTTGACGACGTTGCGGTCCTTGCCGACGAACTCGCCGTTGTACTGCATGGGCGGGCCCGCGATCTCGGCGGAACTGCCGAGCAGGGCCTGGCTCGCGAAGACGGTCGTGGCGGCGAGCAGGGCGACGCCGGCGGCGATGACCACGGGCCTGCCGTTGCGGGCGCGCGGGTCCATGCCTTCGGACAGGCGTCGGCGGGCGCGCAGGCGGACGTCGTCGGGCAACGGGCGGTGGTCGGGCAGCTGGTCGATCATGCGTTGTCCTCGGGGGTGAGGTCGCGCAGCCGGGCGCGAGTGCGGGAGACGCGGGCGCGGACGCTCGACTCGGTGATGCCGAGGAGCGTGGCGGCGTCGGCTACGGACACGTGGCCGAGCAGGCAGAGCTGGGCGATCTCGCGTTCGGAGTTCGGCAGCTTCGCGATGGCGGCCACGACCTGCACGAGACGGCGCTGGGCGTCGGTGCGGGCGGCGACGTCGTCGGCGTGGTCGCGTTCGTCCTGCGGGGTCAGTTTCGTGACCAGCCGCAACGCCCTGCGCTTGGCACGCCACTCGGTGCGGGCGCGGTTGGCGGTGACGGTGTAGAGCCACGGCAGGGCGGAGTCGCGCACGAGCTGGGCGTCGCCGCGTTTGCGCCAGGCCGTCAGGAACGTGGCGGAGAGCAGGTCTTCTGCCTGCGACCAGGACGCGGTGAGCCGGTAGGCGTAGTTCCAGACCGCTTCGGCGTGGCGTTCGAACAGTTCGGTGAACGCGGCGTGGTCGCCCTGCGCGATCTGCTCCCAGAGCTGTGTGTCGGGCGGGCCGACGTTCGCGCGCTCGGACGTTTCTGTCATCACACTCCGCCTGGGGCCACCACCACCCAGTGTGCTGCGTGACGCCGGTCACCTCGTTACCGGGGAGTTACCCCTCATTCGAGGCGTGAATGACGCCGATGGCAAGATCTTCGCGTGCCGTTCGAGCAGCAGCAGCCCGGCAATGTCGAGGCGGAGACCCAGGTGTTCGCGAAGTTCCCGACGCACGAGCCCGATGAGGCCACGATCCCCGGTGTCGAGCCGGTGGCCGCACCACCCGCTCCACCTGCACCAGCAGCCACTCCGGCGCCAGCCGTGGCGGCGAAGTCCAAGCCCGCGCCCAAGTCGTTGACCCGGCGGTTGGCCCGCCGGATCCTCGGCCCGACCTTGATGACGAAGAGATAGGCCCAGCTAGCGGTCGGGGACCTGACCCAAGCCTCCGCAGACCCGGCAGGCGGTCCGGTCCTCGTTGAGCCCAGAACCAAGGCAACGGCTGCACTCCTTCACAGAAGAACAGTGTCCGCTTCTACTCGGAGTGGGGGCAGCCGCCAAGCAGGGACCCTCCCGGCAATAATGGGTGACCCCCATCGTTCACGCTCGGTGATCAGGCCTGGGTGGACGGACGAGCTGGAATCTCGTTGGCACGTGCGACATTGCCTGCGACGATGCCTCTGCGTTCGCCGTTCGGCAGCTTCCACCAGCCCGAGCAACCGCGTGGGCACGGGTGCGACATCTCGTGCAGCACAAGGCCTTGCGGACCGGGAACGGGTTGTTGCCACGACATGGTTCCGGACCCCGCGCACAGCAGGCAGGTGTCCTCTTCACACTCCACCCCTGGTAATTACTCCACACGGGACACTTCGGGCAATCGCTGGATCGAGGGGAGATCACCGATGGCTGTGGCGGTCGTGACGGGTGCCGGATCGGGTGTGGGGCGCGCGTCGGCGCGCACCCTGCTGGCTGCGGGATTCCAGGTGGCACTGGCAGGACGGCGCGAGGACGCGTTGATCGAGACCGGAGAGGGTTTTCCCGAGAGCGCTCTCGTGGTGCCGGCCGATGTGTCCCGTGAGGACTCGGTCGTGGCACTTTTCGAAACGGTGGTTGCCCGGTTCGGCCGGGTCGACGTGCTGTTCAACAACGCGGGCATGAACGTCCGCGCCACGCCGATCGAGGAGTTCTCGTTGGGCGCGTGGGAGAAGGTCGTCGGGGTGAACCTGACGGGCGCGTTCCTGTGCGCCCGCGAGGCGTTCAAGGTGATGAAAACCCATGGTGGCGGCCGGATCATCAACAACGGCTCGATCTCCGCGTCGGTGCCGCGCCCGCACTCCGTGGCCTACAACGCCACCAAGCACGCGATGACCGGGCTGACGAAGTCGTTGTCGCTGGAGGGCCGCGCGCACAACATCGCGTGCGGGCAGATCGACATCGGCAACGCGGCGACGGAGATGACCGCGCGGATGGGCGGCGGCGTGCTGCAGGCCGACTTCGAGGTGCGGCCGGAGCCCACCTTCGACGTGCAACACGTCGCCGACGTCGTGCTGTACCAGGCGCAGTTGCCGTTGAACGCCAACGTGCAGTTCATGACCGTGATGGCCACGGCAATGCCTTACATCGGTAGAGGCTGAGCCTGGTACATGCCGCCGCCGCGCTCCAGCAGACCCAGGTCGACTAGGTAGCGGCGGATGGTGACGTGGTCGACCTCTCCCCCGTCGCACCACGCCCTGAGCCGCTCGTTGATCTCCTTCTCCTCGTAGTACGTGCGCGCGGTGAAGGCGTGCGCGGCGACGTGCTCGAGGATCTTGCGGCGCCGTTCATGGGCGACCGGCAGGGAGACGAGCTTGTCCTTCTGGACGAACGGCGCGAGCCCGTCCGCCGGCATGGCGTCCGTGAGCGTCGCGGCGAGCGGTTTGAGGTCGGCGGGCCGGGCCGGTTCGCCTTCGATCAGCCCGGCTTCGCGGAGTTTGTTGAGCGCCGTGCCGGCGTCCTTGGGCTTGAGTCCGGAAGCGGCGGCGACGTCGGTGAGCGTGCCCGCTCCGAGGACGACGGCGGCGTAGGCCCGCAGCCGCGCGGGTTCGGCCAGTGCGCGCACGACGTTCTCCGGTGTGGTCATGTCTGCGAACCTAACGCCGCCGTCCACCGGTTTACCGCATTACCGGGACGCGGCGCCCTGCCACTCGTCGTTCATCGGCCCACCAGTCCCGCGGTGAGGCTGTCGGCGAGGTAGGCGTCGAGGTCGGGCGCGTCGGGTTCGAGGACGTGCCGCACCCAGGCCGACCGTTCGTGCTCCAGCGGCGGCAACTCCCAGACGCAGCCGATGAGGTCCTTCGGGATGACGCTGAACGCGCGCAGATCGGGATCGGTGCTGCCGAGGAACGGCTGGTCACCCGACACGGCCGTGCGGCAGTGCAGCACGTTGTCCCAGACCCAGTTGTACGCGTTGAGGTACATGCCGGCCGCGCTGCGGTGCAGCACCGTCACCGTGGCCGGAGGGGTCGGGTCCTCGAAGTCGGGGTAGATGCGCGGCAGGAACGCGTAGGCGGCGTCGCGGATGTCGTCGGTGATCTCCAGCCCGGGAGTGACCACCTCGTAGCGCTTGACGCGTCTGCCCGCGACGACCAGCGGTTCCTTCACCGCCAGCTGCTTCTCGTAAAAAGCCATAGGTCGAACGTATGAGCTAACCCTGACAGGGTGTGTCAGTGTATTCCGCGTGCGTGCGAGCCGACTGGTGTCCCTGCTCCTGCTGTTGCAGACGAAGGGCCGCATGACGGCGTCCGCACTGGCCTCCGAACTGGAGGTCTCGGTGCGCACGATCTACCGCGACGTGGAGTCCCTGCACGCCGCAGGTGTGCCGCTGTACGGCGACGCGGGCCCCACCGGTGGGTACCAGCTGCTCGACGGCTACCGCACGCGGCTGACCGGGTTGACCGAGCAGGAGGCCGAGTCGTTGTTCCTGGCCGGACTGCCGGGAGCGGCCGCTGACCTGGGCCTGGGCGACGCGGTGGCGGCGGCTCAGTTGAAGCTGATGGCGGCGTTGCCGACGCCGATGCGCGACCGGGCCTCGCGGATGGCCACGCGGTTCCACCTCGACGCGCCGTCCTGGTACTCCGACGCGGAGCGCTCGCCGTTGCTGGAGGTCGTGGCGGACGCGGTGTGGCGGGAGCGGACGATCGAGGTCGGCTACCGGCGGTGGCGCTCACCCGAGGACGTGACGCGCGTGCTGAGGCCGCTCGGTCTCGTGCTGAAGGCGGGGCGCTGGTACCTGGTGGCGCTGGGGTCGTCGCGGATCTCGACGTACCGGGTGGCGCAGATCCAGTCGGTCGAGGTGCTGGAGCCGTTCGAACGGCCCGCCGGCTTCGACCTGGCCGCGCACTGGGCGGCGTCGCTGGAGGACTTCCAGGCGCGGCAGTACACGGGAACGGCGGTGATCCGGTTGTCGGCGCGCGGGTGGGAGGTCTTCGACTCGCACGTGTTGCCGCTGGTGGCCCGTGCCGCCGTGGAGTCCGTTGTGGAGGACGGCGACTGGTTGCGGGTGACGATCCCGATCGAGTCGGTGTCGCACGCGACCGGGATGTTGCTGCGGCTCGGCGGTGAGGTCGAGGTGCTGGAGCCGGTGGAGCTGCGGGAGCAGGTGACGGCGGCGGTGCGGCGGCTGGCCGAGATCTACCTGGGGTAGCCGAACCTCGCCAGGTGGTGCCACAGGTGCTTGACGACCTGGGGTGGCGCGGTGGCGGTGTCGAGCAGGTCCGGGGTGAGGGCGCCGTCGTGGGCGAGTTCGAGTCCCAGTTCGACCGACTCGGGGGTGCGGTAGTCGGCGTGCCGCAGGAGGTCCTGTGTGGACAGGCGGAAGCCCGCGTGGCGTTCGACGCGGCAGGGCAGGTCGACCTCGGGGAAGGTCGGGTCGAGCACGACGGCTTCCACGTCGTCGAACGTGACGGGGCCGTGTACGTGGGCTTCGACGTAGTCGTCGAGCAGGTCGGCGGGGGCGGCGTGGTCCAGCAGGGCGAAGCGGCGCGCGGTGCCGAAGTCGACCGGCTCGAAGACGCTGTCGGGGTAGCAGAACGTGGTGCGGTCCAGGACCGCTTCGGTGAGCCGCAGGTGGGCGGAGCCGAAGCGGGGTGCTCCCCCGCAACCCTGTCGGCGGTGGTCGAGGGCGCCGTACTTGGGACGCGCGGAGGGCTCGTCGTGGTCGTAGGCGCCGCCGAAGAGCCGGCTCTCCCACTGCCACCGGTCGCCGCCGGGGTGGGCGGTGAGGCCGCCGTTGCTGGTGCCGGTCTCGAACTGGGAGCGGTAGACGCCGTCGCGGGCCAGTCGTTCAAGGACGCCTCGCCCAGGGTGGAAGTTGAGGGTGACACGCAGGTCGCGGGGCAGGGGGCCGCCGGAGGAAAGGGCTTCGACGTGCGCGATGGCCCGCTCACCCAGCATCCGCGCGCCCGTCTCCCACTCCACTCAGGCCTGCCAGCTGGCGGTCGTGCACCCGTGCCAGCACCAGCTGCGCGATGACCGCCCCCAGCAGTGCCATGAACATGTCCCACTGGGTGTCCCACACGTCGCCCTGCGTCCCGAGGAAGTCCCCCGCGGCCTCCCCGCCCAGCACGGCCGACAGCCACTCGAGCATCTCGTAGCACGCGCTGAACGCCAGGCACACCGACGTGACCAGCACGAACAGCCACCCACCCGGCCGCAACGGTGTCCGCCGCAGCAACACCTCGCGCGCCAGCACAGCGGGCACGAACCCCTGCACGAAGTGGCCGAACCGGTCGTAGTGGTTGCGCGCCAGGTCGAAGAGGTCCTGCACCCAGAACCCCACAGGCACCCGCGCGTACGTGTAGTGCCCGCCCAGGATCAGCACCAGCGCGTGCAGGAACAGCAGCCGGTACAGCAGCGGCGTGAGCGGAAACCGGCGGAAGGTGGCGACGAGGATGCCCCCGCCGATCACGACGGGAGCGACTTCCAGGTACCAGGTGCCGCGCGAGTAGGGGCCGATCCCGGACGCCACCAGGGCGACGACCGTCAGGCCGAGCAGGACCAGCGGTTCGACGACGCGTTTGTCATAGCTCACGGATCACCTTGCAGGGATTGCCGACGGCCAGCACGCGCGGCGGGATGTCGCGCGTCACGACGCTACCGGCTCCGATCACGGAGTTCTCGCCGATGGTGACGCCGGCGCACACGATGACGCCGCCGCCGAGCCACACGTTGTCGCCGATGGTGATGGGGGCGGCGGACTCGAAGCGCTGGCGGCGGGCCTCGTGGTCCTCGATCGGGTGCAGGGCGGTGAGGAGTTGGGCGCGCGGGCCGATGGAGACGTCGTCGCCGATGGTGATGGTGGCGCAGTCCATGAGGATGGCGTCGTAGTTGAGGAAGCTGTTGGAGCCCAGGTGGATCTGGTAGCCGTAGTCGCACTGGAAGCGCGGCATGACCCAGGAGCCCTCACCGATGGAGCCGAAGAGCTTGGTGATGACGTCGGCGGAGCGGGTGGCGTTGAACTCGTCGACCAGCTGCTGGGCGGCCACTCGTTCGGCGACCAACTCGGGGTCGGAGTCCTTGTACAGCTGGCCGGTCGTCATCTTCTGCTTTTCGGTGATCACTCTTCGAGAGTGCCCGAACGCAGCAGTGCGCGGGCACGAACGGCAGCGATCTCCATCAGCGCGACCAACTCCGACGCCTCGAAGCCGGGTGGTGGCTCGACCTGAAGCACCACAGGTGTGGTGGTCGACAGTGGCGGACGAGGGGGCAGTTGACCTGCGGGTTCGGCGGAAACCACCACAGGTGTTCTGGTAGCGAGCGGTCCGGCTACGCGCAGGCGAAGGGCGTCGAGAAGTTCCTGTTCCGGTTTTCCCTTGAGCAGCAGCAGGACGAACGGATCGGCGTCGAGCAGCCAGCCGACCTGGAACGCGAGGGCGGCGGCGTGGCGGCACGGGAGTTCCCAGCCGTCGCAGTCGCACTCGGGTTCGAGGTCGCCGATGCCGGGGACGAGGTCCACTCCGGACTCTTCGGCGGCCTGCACGAGGTCGCGCGGCATGTCGTTGTCCAGCAACGCCGCGATGTGGGCCGGGTTCTCGGCGACGCGGTCGAGGAACCGTCCCCAGTGGACTTCGGACAGCACGGGGATCAGCACCGTCGTGCTGTGGACGGTGTCGTTGTCGTGGACCTGGGCGTGCAGGCGGCCGGGGCTGACGGTGATCGGTCCGACGACGCCGGCGTGGGCGTAGCGGCGGCCCAGGCGCAGCAACGTGGTGTCGAGGGCGGTGTCCTCCAGCGCCTTGACCCACGTCTTGCCCCACCAGGTGGTGGCGACGCGGCGTTTGACCTTGGGGAACGCGGCGAATCCGCGGGCGGTCATCAGGTGCTCCTCAGCAGGACGAGCTCGGCGAGTTCGGCGTCGGTGAGTTCGGTGAACGCGGCCTCTCCCCCGTGCAGCACGGCGTCGGCGAGGTCGCGCTTGTCCTGCAGCAGCGCGGCGATGCGTTCCTCGACGGTGCCTTCGGCGACGAGCTTGTGGACCTGCACGGGCCTGGTCTGGCCGATGCGGTAGGCGCGGTCGGTGGCCTGGTCCTCGACGGCCGGGTTCCACCAGCGGTCGAAGTGGATCACGTGGTCGGCGCGGGTGAGGTTGAGGCCGGTGCCGGCGGCCTTCAGGGACAACAGGAACACGGGTGCGCGGCCCTGCTGGAAGTCGTCGACCATCTGCTCGCGCTGCGGCACGGGGGTGCCGCCGTGCAGGAACCTGGTGGGCTGCTTGATGTGCTGTTCCAGCAGCCGGGCCATGCCGACGTACTGGGTGAAGATCAGCGCGGACCCGTCCTCGGCGACGATGGTGTCGAGGAGTTCGTCGAGCAGGTCGAGCTTGCCGGACGTGCCCTGCAACGACGGGTGCCCGAGGTAGTGCGACGGGTGGTTGCAGATCTGCTTGAGCCCGGTGAGCAGCTTGAGCACCAGGCCGCGCCGGGCCATGCCGTCGGACGTCGCGATCTGTTCGAGCGTCTCGCGCGTCAACGCCTCGTACAGCGCGGCCTGCTCGACCGACAGCGACACGTACCGGTCGGTCTCGGTCTTGGCGGGCAGTTCGGGCGCGACGCCGGGGTCGGACTTGCGGCGGCGCAGCAGGAACGGCCGCACGACCTTGGTCAGGGTGTCGTCGGGCGAGGGCCAGCGGGTGCGGAACGCGCGGTGCGTGCCGAGCAGGCCGGGTGTCGTCCAGTCCAGAATGGACCACAGCTCCGACAGCGAGTTCTCGACGGGCGTGCCCGACAGCGCGACGCGAGCCGCGGAAGGGATCGACCGCAACGCCTTGGCGGTGCCGGAGTGCGGGTTCTTCACGTGTTGCGCCTCGTCGGCGACGACCATGCCCCACTCGTGGTCCCGCAACGCCTCGACGTCGAGGCGCATCGTGCCGTAGGTCGTGAGCACCACGCCTTCGGCCGCGAGGGTCCGTTGTGGACCGTGGTAGCGGCTGACCGGCACGCCGGGGGCGAACCGGCGGATCTCGCGTTCCCAGTTGCCCAGCAACGACGCCGGGCACACCACGAGCGTGGGCCGGTCGTCCGCCCGGTGCAGGTATAGCGCGATCAGCGTGATGGTCTTGCCCAGGCCCATGTCGTCGGCCAGGCACGCGCCGAGGCCGAGTCCGGTCATGTGGGCGAGCCAGCGCAACCCGTGCAGCTGGTAGTCGCGCAGCTGTGCTTGCAACGCCGGGGGCTGCGGGAACTCCGGCACGGCGGTGATCGCCAAGCTGAGACTGTGGGGTGCGACCTCGACCTGTTCGCCGTCGATCACCACGACGCCGGTCAGCGCGGCGGTGACGGCCTGCACGGCGCTGATCGGCTTGAGCTGCTGCCGGGCCTTGCGCCGCAGCGACGGGTCGACGAGCACCCACTGGTCGCGCAGCCGCACGACCGGCCGCGACGCCTCGGCGACGAGGTCCATCTCGACCTCGGTGAGTTCGGCGCCGCCGAGGGCGAGCCGCCAGTCGAACGTCAGCAGGTCGCCGGCCTGGAACGCCCCCGAGGGTTCGCCGATCACGGCCCGCGCGGACAGCCCGGTGGAGAGTTCGCGCGGCCAGTGCACCTCGATGTCGAGGCCGAGCAGCTCGCCGACCTCGGTGTCGCTGAGTTCGGCTTCGTCGAGCAGGCGTTGCAACGGCGGCCAGTCGATCCGCGCCATCGCCCGGATGGCGTCGAGTTCCCGGCCGGAGCCGCGCACGTCGCGCGGGGAGGGGTCGGTGACGGCGCGGACCTGCACGATCGCCCGGAATCGCTGCTCAGCGGTCATCTCGATGCGCAACGACAGGGTGATCTGCTCGTCGGCCCAGCCCTTGAGCTCGGACACGTCGCAGGCCTCGTGCCCCGCGAACGGTCCGGCACCGCCACCGCGCGGCAGCGTGTCGGCGACGGCGTCGAGGAACGCCCGCAGGTTCTCGTAGTCGCCGTGCGCCGCGAGTTGCCGCAGGTGCAGTTCGTCGGCGTGGTCGAGCGGCCCGACCCGCCACGTGTCGAACCCGCCGGCGGTCACGTCGGGCACGATCCGCCCGCGCGCCACGAGAGCGAGCGCCGTCGCCGCGGCCACTGACCAGTAATCGGTGCCCTCCAGCACGCCGGGCAGGGCTTCGAGCAGGGGTTTCGAGTGGAGCTGACCGAATCTGGGTGGATCGGCGGGGACGAACATACTCTGTACCGTACAGCATACGGTACGGTAGTGTCGCGCTCGTGATCGAACACACGGGCAGCGGTGACCCGGCGCGGACGCTGGCGTTGCTGTGGCGCACGCAGGAGCGGGTGTCGCGCAAGGGCAAGCCGGACCTGAGCGTGGACCGGATCGTGCGGGCGGGCATCGACCTGGCCGACTCCGACGGGCTCAAGGCGTTGTCGATGCGGCGCGTGGCCGAGGCGCTGGGCGTGGGGACGATGTCGCTCTACACCTACGTGCCGGGCAAGGGCGAGCTGATCGACGTCATGGTCGACACCGTGCAGGCGGTGACGGGCCGGGAGGAACAACCCGGCTGGCGCGAGCACCTGACCTACGTGGCGCGGGAGAACCTGGAGCTGCACCGGCGGCATCCGTGGTTGTTGCAGGTGGCGCCGTCGCGAACGGTGCTGGGCCCGCAGGTGGCGGCGAAGTACGACTTCGAGTTGCGCGGGCTGGACGGCATCGGCCTGTCCGACGTGGAGATGGACTCGGTGCTGAACCTGGTGCTCGGGCACGTGCAGAACTCGGCGCGCGGGCTGACGGCGGCCGCGGTGACCGAGAAGGAGACAGGTCTCACCGACCAGCAGTGGTGGGACGCGGCGGCGCCGGTGCTGATGACGGTGTTCGACCCGGCGCGCTATCCGGTCGCGGCACGGGTGGGCGGCGCGGTCGGAGAGGCGCACCAGAGCGCCTACTCCCCCGAGCACTCGTTCGAGTTCGGTCTGGGGATGATCCTGGACGGCGTCAATCGGCTGATCGAGTCGCGTGCGCTGTAACACCTGAGTGACGCGGGCCGGGATGCGTCGTTAATTCCCACGCGGTGTGATCTGGGTGCCTACAGTTACGCCACGCCGATCAACTTCGTCGCTGGGAGGCCCGCTCGTGGTGATCGACTCCCGTCCCCGGCAGGCGCTGGTGCGCCGTGTCACCGGTCTGGCGCGGTCGACTCCCGGCCGGTTGAGCCTGATCGTCGTGGTGCTGGTGGTGGCGAGTCTCGCGAGCGGCTGGCTGACGACGTGGAGCGTGAACCGGCAGGAACGGGCGCTGGAGGACCTGGCGACGCGCTCGGAGCCGCTCGCGCACGCCGCGCAGGAGGTCTACCGGGCGTTGCAGGACGCGGACGCGACGGCGGCGAGCGCGTTCCTCTCGGGTGGCTTGGAGCCCTCTGAGCTGCGGGAACGCTATGAGGCGGACATCGCGCAGGCCCAGGCGGCGTTGTCGGTGGCCACGGCGTCCTCGCCGGAGCTGACGGCGACGCTGGCGGCGCAGCTGCCGGTGTACACGGGCCTGATCGAGACGGCGCGCACGAACAACCGGCAGGGCTTCCCGGTGGGCGCGGCCTACCTGCGGGAGGCGTCGGGGTTGATGCGCACGCAGCTGCTGCCGGCGGCGCAGGAGCTGTACCGGGCGGAGACCGACCGGGTGGCTCGCGCGCAGGACGAGGCGACGTTCCCGTGGGGTTCGGTGGCGGTGGCGCTGGGGTTCGTGGTGGCGCTGGTGGGCACCCAGCGGTACCTGACGCGCCGGACGAACCGGCTGCTCAACGTCGGGTTGCTGGTCGCGACGGGCGCGGCGGCGGTGTCGCTGTTGTGGGTGACGACGGTGTCGGTGCTGGTGATGCACGACGTGTCGGACTCGCGGGCGGCGTCGAAGAAGGTCGACGTGCTCGCCCAGGCGCGGATCGCGACGCTGACCGCGCGGGGCGAGGAGACGTTGACGCTGGTGGCGCGCGGGGCGGGGCAGAGCTACGAGAAGAACTTCGTCGAGGTGTCGGAACGGCTGGAGGGGCTGCTCGACCAGGCGTTGAGAATGGGTGACACGGCGGCGGCGGACGAGGCGATGCGGCACTTCCGGCAGTGGCAGCAGGTGCACCAGCGCATCCGCGAGGCCGACGACGCGGGCCAGTACAACGACGCGGTGGCGTTGATCAACAATCCGTACTTCGACTCGCTGGACCAGGCGCTGGTGCGCGCGATCGGTGAGGCGCGGCAGGACTTCAGCGATGAGGTGGCGGTGGCGCGGGCGTCGCTCGCGGGCACGGTGGTGGGGGTGCTGGTGCTGGCGTTGATCAGCGCCGCGGGTTCCACGACGGGGTTGTGGCAGCGGCTCAAGGAGTACCGATGAGGCGACTGGCACTGACGGCGTTGCTCCTGGTCGGGGCGTGTTCGGCCGGGCCGCCGCCGAGTGAGGTGGTACCGCGCACGGCCGCGGCGCCGCAGCCGGCGAACGCGAGCACGGTGTCGGCGGCGCCGTCGAGTGCGGCGGGCGCTCCGCCAGCGTGCGACGCGACGGCGAGCCTGCGGCCGGGGACGCTGCCGCCGGTGAACCAGATGCCCGACGGGTCGACGATGGCGAAGATCCAGCAGCGCGGACGGTTGATCGCCGGGGTGGACCAGAACACGTACCTGATGGGGTTCCGCAACTCGTTCACCGGCGAGATCGAGGGCTTCGACGTCGACGTGGCCCGGCAGATCGCGAAGGCCGTGTTCGGCGACGAGAAGAAGGTGCAGTTCAAGGTCGTCACGGCGGCGGAGCGGATCCCGATGCTGCAACGCGGCGACGTCGACGTGGTGGTGCGCACGATGACGATCACCTGCGAGCGGCTCAAGGACGTCGACTTCTCGCAGGTCTACTACCAGGCCGGGCAACGGGTGCTGGTGCGCCGCAACTCCGGGATCTCCGGGGTGGAGGGGCTCGCGGACAAGCGGGTGTGCGTGGCGTCGGGGTCGACGTCGCTGAACAACGTGGTGAACCGGGTGAAGACGACGGTGAGCGTGCCGAACTGGACGGACTGCCTGGTGATGTTGCAGCAGGGGCAGACCGACGCGATCTCCACCGACGACACGATCCTCGCGGGGCTGGCGGCGCAGGACCCGTACACCGAGGTGGTGGGCGCGCGGTTCACCGACGAGTCGTACGGCGTCGGGGTGCCGAAGGGTCAGGAGGACCTGGTGCGGTTCGTCAACGGCGTGCTGGAGCGGATGCGCGCCGACGGCACGTGGGCCTCGATCTACGGCCGGTGGCTCACGCCGCTGGGCCCGGCACCGACGCCGCCCGTCGCGCGTTATCGGGACTAGGGGGTGTGCGCTGATGGGTGACGAACTGGAACTGCCCGCGACAGGGCCGCAGACAGGACCGCAGACGGGGCCTGCCACGGCGCCGGGGACCGCGCCGTGGTCGTCGTCGCAGGACATGTCGCGGTCGGCGTCGGGACGGGCGCGGCGGGGCAGCGGGCGGTCGATGAGCCGCGGCCGGTTGGGCGCGGGCCTGGTCGAGGTGCCGCGGGTGCCCTACCGCGACCCGAAGACCGCGGTGCTGGAGAACCCCGAGGTTCCGGAGGCGAAGCGGTTCTGCTCGAAGTGCGGCAAGAAGGTCGGCCGCCGCAGCGAGACCAAGCCGGGCCGGGTGGAGGGGTTCTGCCCGCACTGCGGGCACGCGTACTCGTTCACGCCGAAGCTGCGGCCGGGTGAGGTGCTGCACGACCAGTACGAGGTGCTGGGGTGTCTGGCGCACGGCGGTCTGGGGTGGCTGTACCTGGCGCTGGACCACGCCGTGAGCGACCGCTGGGTGGTGCTGAAAGGCCTGCTCGACTCCGGTGACGCCGATGCGATGGCGGCGGCGCTGGCCGAGCGGCGGTTCCTCGCGGAGGTCGAGCACCCGAACATCGTGAAGATCCACAACTTCATCCGCCACGAGAGCCGCGAGCTGGGCAAGCTCGTCGAGTACATCGTGATGGAGTACGTGGGCGGCGAGTCCATCAAGGACATGATCACCCGCCGGCGCCGCGACGGCCGGGGCGACGAGGCGTTGCCGCTGGCGCAGGCGATCGCGTACGTGCTGGAGATCCTGCCCGCGCTGGGTTACCTGCACGGGGTGGGGTTGCTGTACTGCGACTTCAAACCGGACAACATGATCCACACCGAGGAGCAGCTCAAGCTGATCGACCTGGGCGCGGTGCGGCGCATCGACGACCACCACTCCCCCATCTACGGCACGATCGGCTACCAGGCGCCGGAGATCGGCACGATCGGTCCGTCGGTGTTCTCCGACATCTACACGGTCGGGCGAGCCCTGGCGGTGATGAGCTTCCCGTTCGACTTCCGGGGCCGCTGCAAGGACCGGCTGCCGACGGTGGCCGAGGAACCGCTGCTGGGCCGGTTCGAGTCGTTCCACCGGTTGCTGCTGCGGGCGACGAACCCGAACCCGGAGCTGCGGTTCTCCTCGGCCGAGGACATGGCCGAGCAGCTGACCGGTGTGTTGCGCGAGGTGCTGGCGCTGGAGGACGGCGTGGCGCGGCCGGGCCTGTCGCGGCAGTTCACGCCGGAACGCCGCCGGTTCGGCGTGGAGGGTTCGCTGGATCTCGCGGAGGTGGCGCTGGCGTTGCCCGCGCCGTCGGTGAGCACGTCGGACGCGGCGGCCTCGTGGCTCGCGACGGCGACGACGTCGGATCCGGAGGGGCTGCGCAAGGCGCCGGAGCTGACGGTGGAGGTGCGGCTGCGGATCGTGCGGGTGCTGATCGAGTCCGGGGACACGGCGGCGGCGTTGCGGGAGCTGGAGGCGTTGACGGCGCCGTCGATGTTCGACGAGCCGGAGCTCGACCCCGCCGAGGACTGGCGGCCCGACTGGTACCGGGGCCTGGCGGCGCTGGTGGACGGGCGTTCGGCGGACGCGCGGGGGTTCTTCGACGCGGTGTGCTCGGCGGTGCCGGGTGAGGCGGCGCCGAAGCTGGCGCTCGGGGTGTGCTTCGAGGCCGTCGGGGATCTGAAGTCGGCTGGGGCGTGGTACGAGCTGGTGTGGCGCACAGATCACTCGTTCGTGTCTGCCGCGTTCGGGTTGGCGCGGGTGTTGCTCGCGTGTGGTGACCGTGCGCGAGCGGTCGAGGTGCTGCTTTCGGTTCCGGACACGTCTTCACAACACTTGCCGGCGCAGATCGCGGCGGTGCGCGCGCAGCTCGGCGACTGTGCGGCGGAGGACCTCGTCGCGGCCGGGGAACGCTTGCACGCCTTGGACATCGACGTCGCGTCGCACACCCAGTTGTCGGCCGAGGTGCTCGAGGCGGCGTACGACTACGTGACCCGCAATCAGGCCGCCGAGGGCAAGGTGCTGGACTGTGCACTCTCCGAACACGAACTTCGGCTGGGTCTGGAGCGTCGCTACCGCACGCTCGCCCGGTTCGCGGCCACGCCGGAGGAACGGATCGCATTGGTGGACCGCGCGAACGCGGTAAGGCCTAGGACGTTGGTTTGATGGACACCCTGAAGTGCCCGGAGTGCTCCGAGCCGGTGGCGGCGGAGGACCGGTTCTGCGAGGCGTGCGGACGCAACCTGCTGGTCCGCCGCACGCCGCTGGGCGGACCGACCGGTCCCGCGCAGGCCTCGTGCATCCTGTGCGGGTCGCCGGACATCGATGACGAGGACTACTGCACCCAGTGCGGCCGGCACCAGCCGTCGGCGCGCGACCGGGTCGAGTACGCGCTGGGCGCGGTGTCCGGTGTGTCGGACCGCGGCAAGCGCCGCGCCCGCAACGAGGACTCGATGGCGTTCGGGCACGTCGCGGGCAAGGGCGTCGCGGCCGTGGTGTGCGACGGCGTGGCCTCCTCCGAACGCGCCGAGCAGGCCTCCCAGGCCGCCGCCGACGCCGCCGTCGAGGTGCTGCTCAACGCGCTGATCGACACGGCCGACCCGGAGCAGGCGATGATCGACGCGGTCTCGGCGTCGTGCTTCGCGGTGGAGAAGCTCGTCGAGAACGAGCCGCTCGAAGCGGGCGGCCGCGGAGTGGCGCCGTCGTGCACGTTCGTGTCCACCCTCGTGACCGAGTCGTCGGTGACGATCGGCTGGGTCGGCGACTCACGCGCGTACTGGCTGTCCGACGAGGGCTCCAAGCAGCTCACCACGGACGACACGTGGGCGGCGCAACTGGTCGCCGAGGGCGTGCTGACCGAGGAACAGGCCCGCACCGACCGCCGCGCGCACGTGCTGTCGCGCTGGATCGGCGCCGACGCGGGCCAGGTCGTCCCCCAGGTGGCGACCATCCGTCCCACGTCTCCCGGCGTGTTCCTGCTGTGCTCGGACGGCCTGCACAACTACCGCCCGGAGCCCGAGGACCTGCAGCCGCTGCTGCCGTGCGGCCCGGAGGAGTTCGTGAAGGTCGCCCTGGACGCGGGCGGCCACGACAACATCACCGTCGTCCTGGTGCCGTTCGCACCGGCCGACTAGCTCTTTCGGAAGGAACTTCCATGCCCGGCACGACCGTGGACGTGACCACCGCGGACGGCGTCGCCGACGCCTACCTGGCCGTGCCCGACGGCGACGGCCCGTTCCCGGCGGTCCTGTTCTACATGGACGCCTTCGGCCTGCGCCCGCACCTGACCGCGATGGCCGACCGGCTCGCTTCCGAGGGCTACGTCGTGCTGGTGCCCAACGTCTTCTACCGCGCGGGCCGCACGCCGCTGTTCGACCTGCCGGACTTCATCGACGCGGACTCCCGCCCGGCGTTGTTCGAGAAGATCATGCCGGTGATGCAGTCGCTCACCCCGGCCGGTCTGATGAGCGACGCGGGCGCCTACCTGCGCTACCTGGCCGACTCACCGCTGACGGTGGACGGCCCGGTGGGCGTCACGGGCTACTGCATGGGCGCTGGGGTGGCGCTGCGCACGGCGGGCACCTACCCGGACCGGGTGGCGGCCGCGGCGGGCTTCCACGCCGCGAACCTGGCGTCGGAAGCGCCGGACAGCCCGCACCTGCTCGCCGGCAACGTCACGGCGGAGCTGTACTTCGCGCACGCCGACCAGGACGCGGCGATGCCGGTGGAGCAGGTCGACCGGCTGGAGAAGGCGTTGACCGAGGCGGGTGTGACGCATCGGTGCGAGGTGTACGAGGGCGCGCACCACGGTTACACCCAGTCGGACACGTCGGCTTACAACGCTGAGGCGGCGGAGCGGCACTGGACGGAGCTGCTGGCGCTGTTCGGCCGCACGCTCAGCTGATCATCCACAGGTCGGCGCCGGACCGGGTGAACGGGTCCGGCGCCGGTTCGGGGAAGTACGACTCGGCGGTGAGGGCGTCCACCACCTTGCGCACGAGGAGCGCGGTGACGGCGGTCGTGGTCGGTGTCCTGCCGGTTTGGCGCTGCAGGAACAGCTCGGTCTCGATCCCGCGCCAGTTGCCGTACAGCTCCATGTCATGTGCGGCGAACGTCCGCGCCTTCATCCGGCGGACCTCGTCCGCCTGCTCGCCGGTCTCGTCGGCCGCGACGGCGTGGGAGCGGCCGCGCGCGCAGACCTCGTCGAGCAGCTCGATCGCGGTGGCGGGAAACGGATCGATGGTGCGAGCGAACCGTGCCACCGCCGCCAGGGCTTCGTCGGTGATCCACAGCTGGTGGTGGTCCTGCATGCGGTCGCGCACCCCGTCGAGCACCTCGGCCACGGCGGCGACGGACATCTCCTCGACCCGGACCGGCTGCAGCCGCCGGGTGAGTGCGTGGTCGAGCGCCGCGAACGAGTCGGGTGTGGCGGTGCAGACGACCTGCACCTGACCGTCGACGATCGCCTGGCGGAGCTGCTCGTCCGCCTTTCCGATCTCGCCGATCCAGGCGATCGCGCGGGGGTTGTCCCGCAGCTGCGCGACCACGGCGTCGGTGTCGCCGGAGATGTCGTAGATCCGCCGGTCGCGCAGCGCCGGTGGCACCGTGCCGTCGATCAGCGCCCAGGCCAGTCCCTCGGCCACCTCACGACGGCCGATCCCCGGCCGGCCGACCAGCACGGGGTTCATGCGGTTGTGTCTGGCCAGCACCTGTGCGGCCCGCTGGATCTCCGGGTCCCTGCCGCGCACCCGCGTGGGAGCGGCCCGCTCCATGATCTTGCCCAGGCGCAGGTCGTCCACCAGCCGCGTCAGGGGGCGGATCCTTGGCGGCGGCGCGACGACGGCGCGCGCCAGGTGGTCCAGGTCGGTTCCGGCGCCCCTGAGCATCTGCACCGCGGTCCCGTCGCCCTCCCGGAGAATTCCGAGCAGGAGGTGTTCGGGGCCGACGTGGTGCCGCCCCGTGGCGCGTGCCTCCGCAGGGGCGTGGTTCTCGATGACGCGCTTCGCGCGCGGGCTGAAGGCGAGGTTCTCACGGAGGCGGTGGCGCCCTCTGCCGATCAGTTGCGCGACGAGTTCGCGGCCTCTCCTGATGTCGAGGTCCCACAGCGCGAGCGCTGTGGCCACGGTGCCTGCTTCGGCGATCAGGCCGAGCAGGAGGTGCTCGGTGCCGACGTAGTCGTGGCCGAGCAACCGGGCTTCGTCCTGTGCCGCGGCAAGGACGCCGCGGGCCTGGTCGGTGAGCTGGTCAACGGCCATCGGGTGCCTCGATGGTGAGCAGGGCCAGGTCGTGCCGGACGCGTCCGCCGGTGTGGCCGTGTCCGCGCAGGCGGTCGTCCAGTTCGCGGAGCAGCGAGATCGCGTCGGTGGTCTCGCCGTTCATCGCGGCGATCCGGGCGAGGACGTGCTGCGCCCGTGTGGTGCCTTCGTGGTCGGATCCCAGCAGACGGCGGCGGTCGGCCAGCACGACGCGCATGGCGCGCACAGCCTCGGCCCGTCTGCCCAGCGCCGTCATCGTGACGGCGAGGAACTGCCGGGTGTTGAGGATGTCCTCGAGCGGACCGCCGCGAGCGAGCAGGTCTTCGAGCATGCGCGACGCCTCGGGTGCGTCGCCCGAGGCGCCGACGGCGAGGGCGAGGTGCTGCTGGGTGCGCAGGCACTTGATGTGCTGTTCGCCCAGGACCTCGCTTTGGGCGGCGAGCAGGGCACGCAGGTCGTCCAGGACGGTCTGGTAGCCGTGGCGGCGGGCGTGCCGGACAGCGGCCTCGAACCGCTGGTCGAGCGATTCCTCGGGGTCGGTCTGGTGGGCGCGGTTGAGCGCGACGCGGTACCGGTCGGCGGTGGAGGTGCCGCGCTTGTGCGGACGCGGCAGTGCCTCGCGGGTCATCACGGTGCTGAGGCGGCGGTAGACGTCGTCGATCGTGAGGTACTCGCCCGCGCCCGGGATGCCGTCTTCCAGCACGCGCAGCAGGCGGCCGGTGAACGCCGTGTGGGGTTCGCCGGGCAGGACGAGGGCCACCTGGTCGCGTTGGGCCGAGGTGAGCAGGTAGGTGCCGTCGATGTCGAGTTGGCCGAGGACGGCGGTGACCGGGTCGGCCATCGGGTCGCCCATGGCGCGGCCGGAGTAGCAGCAGTCGAGGACGACGATCTTGGTCTTGGCGTCGCTGTCGAGCACGCGGTCGCGCAGGGACACGTAGGACAGCGAGCCGAAGGTGGGGTCTTCGGGGTCGCTGTCGTGCATGCCGAGGTAGAGCTCGTGGCGGCGGCCGACGATGCCGTGGCCGACGTAGTAGACGACGAGGAGGTCCTCGGCGCCTGCCATGGCGGACGCGAGGCGGCGGCCGAGGGTGGGGACGGAGGACTCGTCGAGCACGACGGTGCAGTCCTCGGGCGCGACGAGGCCGGTGGCCGGGTCGGTGAGGACGCGGCGCAGGTCGTCGAGGCACTGGCCGACGACCGGGATCGGGGGGAGGCGGTCGTCGGCGTACTTGGAGGTGCCGAGCAGCACGACCTTGGTGCCGGGCATCAGCTCTCGTCGAGGATCCGGGCGAGCATCGCCTCGACGTCGGCGCCGCGCACGCGGTCGGCGTCGATCTCGGCGGTGACGGCGCCGTCGGCCTCGCGGCGCACCGACACCTTGACCTTCGAGCGGCGTGGCTGCTGGAAGAAGCCGCGCAGGGAGGCGGCGAGCACGGTCAGGGCGCCGCCCGCTCCGACCGAGACGATCAACGCGTCGGCGAGGGGACCCAGTTCGCCGGGCTCGGGTGGGGTGAGGTGCCTGCGCACCGAGATGTCGGCGTCGCCGTCGAGCCAGTCGAACAGCGCTTCCAGGTCCGCCGGGGTACCGGCCGCGAGTACGAGGTGCACAGCCGTTCGATCGACGGGCGGTGACCTCCTGTTACGAAGATCGGACTGTTTCCGCGCGGGGTGGAAAACGTGCTCGGGGGCTCACACTGGGGGTGAGGAGGTGGGGCGGTGCGGAGGGCGGTGTTGATCGTCGCGGCGGTCCTTGTCACCATCTTGGCCGTGGTCTTCACCTTCCAGCGCAAGCTCGTGTACTTCCCCTCCCCCGGCCCGGTGCCGTCCGCGGACGAGGTGCTGCCCGGCGGCCGTGACGTCCGGCTGGTGACGGCGGACGGTCTGATGCTGGACGGCTGGCACTTCGAACTGCCCGACGCGCCGGCGACGGTGATCGTGTTCCCGGGTAACGGCGGCAACCGCGAAGGACGTCTGTCGCTCGCACAGGGGCTGACGGCGCGTGGGTTGTCCGTGTTGTTGTTCGACTACCGCGGGTACGGCGGCAACCCGGGGCTGCCGTCGGAGGAGGGCCTGACCTACGACGCGCGGGCGGCGCTGGACCTGATCGACGGTCCGGTCGTGTACTTCGGGGAGTCGCTGGGGGCGGCGGTGGCGGCCGAGCTGGCGACGTTCCGGGCGCCGAAGGCGTTGGTGCTGCGCTCGCCGTTCACGTCGCTGGCGGCGGCCGGGTCGCACCACTACCCGTGGTTGCCGGTGCGGATGTTGTTGCAGGACAAGTACCCGGTGCTGGAACGGGTGTCCGGTGTGGACGTTCCGACGGTGGTGCTGCTGGGCACGAAGGACTCGGTCGTGCCGCCCGCGCAGAGCCGTGAGGTGGCGTCCGCGGCACGGGCGGAGCTCGTCGAGATCGAGGGCGCGGACCACAACGACGAGGTGCTGGTGTCGGGGCCGCAGGTGATCGACGCGGTGGTGCGGGTCACCGCGCGGGGCTGATCTCGCCGGAGCCGCGCCGCACGAGCGTCGCGGGGACGATGGCGTGCACGGGCGGTGAGGTGTCGCCGTCGACGCGGGCCAGGACGAGTTCGGCGGCTTTGCGGCCGATGCCGGGCACGTCCTGGCGCACGACGGTGACCGCGGGGTCGAGCAGGTCGGCGAGCGGGAAGTCGTCGAAGCCGATGACGGCGACACGGCGGTGCAGCTCTCGCGCGCGCAGTACCCGCAACGCGCCGACGGTGACGAGGTTCTGGGCGGTGAACAACGCCGTGGGTGGCCGGTCGAGGTCGAGCAGCGCGGCGGTGGCGGTTTCGGCGAGGTCGGCGCCGTGCAGGTCGCCGCGGACGAGTTCGGGGCGCAGCGCGACGCCGGCGCGGGCGAGGCCTTCGAGGTAGCCGGTGTAGCGCTCCTGGCTGGTCCACAGGGTGCGGCGGTCGCCGAGGAACGCGATGTCGCGGTGCCCGAGGGCGGTCAGGGACGTCACGGCGTCGCGGGCGCTGTCGCGGTTGGTGGTGGTGACGCAGTCGGTGCCGCCGAAGGTGGGTGGCCGGTCGACGAGCACCATCGGGGTGCCGCGTTCGCGTTCGTGCTGCAACGCGTCCTGGTGCCCGCCGGCGGCCATGACGACGAGGGCGTCGACGCGGCGCGCGGACAGTGAGAGCAGCAGTTCGCGTTGCAGGGTGCGGTCGTCCTCGTTGCTGCCGGCGAGGACGAGGACGCCGTGGCGGCGGGCGTGGTCCTCGACGGCGCGCAGCAGGGCGGCGTCGAAGGGGTTGGAGAGGTCCTCGAACAGCACGCCGATGGTGGCGCTGCGCCGGTCGGAGCGGCGCAGGCTGCTGGCGGTGAGGTTGGGCCGGTACCCCAGGGTGCGGGCGGCGGCGCGGACGCGGTCGGTGACCTCGGCCCCGGCGCCGGGCAGGCCGTTGATGACGCGGCTGACGGTCTTGGTGCTGACCTTCGCCAGCGCGGCGACGTCGCGCATGGTCGGTTCACGTCTGCCCGCTGCGGGATCCATGCACACGTCCTTGGCCTCTTGCGTCAACGATGACGCAAACGGTATACCCGATCGATATCACGCGTAGCCGCTCTTCCGTTACTCACGGTGATACAGCGGAGGGCCGGATACGTCAACGTTGACGTAGGAGTTGTCATGCGCAGAACGGTCGGGGTTTTCAGCGCAGCGGCGTTGCTCGCGCTCACCGCGTGCGGAGGCGGTGGCTCGTCCGGCGGCGGTTCGACGCTGGTGGGACTGGTGACGAAGACGGACACGAACCCGTTCTTCGTGAAGATGAAGGAGGGCGCGCAGCAGGCGGCGGGGCCCTCCGGGGTGACGGTGCAGTCGTTCGCGGGCAAGCAGGACGGCGACAACCAGACGCAGGTGGACGCGATCGAGAACCTGATCGCGTCGGGTGCGAAGGGCATCCTGATCACGCCGAGCGACTCGAAGGCGATCGTGCCGTCGGTGGACAAGGCGCGGGCGGCGGGTCTGCTGGTGATCGCGCTGGACACGCAGCTCGAACCCGCGGACGCCGCGGACGCGACGTTCGCGACGGACAACTACAAGGCGGGGCTGCTGATCGGGCAGTGGGCGAAGGCGAAGTTCGCCGCCGAGAACAAGCAGGCGAAGATCGCGTTGCTGGACCTCAACCCGAACCAGGTGTCGGTGGACGTGCAGCGCGACCAGGGTTTCCTGGAGGGCTTCGGCGTCGACGTGAAGGACAAGACCCGAATCGGGGACGAGTCCGATCCCCGGATCGTGGGACACGACGTGACCGACGGTGACCCGTCGGGTGGTCGGCGGGCGATGGAGAACCTGCTGCAGAAGGACCCGTCGATCAACCTGGTCTACACGATCAACGAACCGGCGGCGGCGGGCGCGTTCGAGGCGTTGAAGGCGGCGGGCAAGGAGAAGGACGTCACGATCGTCTCGGTCGATGGCGGCTGTCCCGGGGTGAACAACGTCAAGGCCGGGGTGATCGGCGCGACGTCGCAGCAGTACCCGCTGAAGATGGCGCAGCTCGGCGTGGAGGCGATCGCGAAGTTCGCGAAGGACGGGTCGAAGCCGTCGAACACGGACACGGGCGTGACGCTGGTGACCGACCAGCCGGCGACCGGCGTCGAGTCGAAGGACTCGGCGTGGGGCCTGCAGAACTGCTGGGGCTGATCGCATGGCCGTGGTGGAGTCCCGGGAACGCTCACCGCTGACGCGCCTTCAGCACCTGCTGCACGCGCAGGCGACGATCGGGCCGGCGGTGGTGCTGCTGGTGGCGGTGATCGTGTTCGCGGTGCTGTCCGAGCGGTTCCTGACGCCGGGCAACATCTCGTTGATCCTGCAGCAGGTGGCGGTGGTGGGCACGCTCGCGGTCGGGCAGACGATCGTGATCCTGACGGCGGGCATCGACCTGTCGTGCGGGGCGATCATGGTGCTGACCTCGATCGTCATGGCGAAGGTGGCGGCGGAGACGGGGCTGCCGGGGTTGCCCGCGCTGCTGCTGGGGTTCGTCGTGGGCACGCTGTGCGGGTTGCTCAACGGCCTGCTGGTGACGCGGCTGAAGCTGCCGCCGTTCATCGTCACGCTGGGCACGTTGAACGTGTTCTTCGCGCTGAACCTCTGGTACTCGGGCAGTGCGACGATCCGCGGCACGGACATGCCGTCGTTGCTGCTGTGGACGGGTCAGACGTTCACCGTGTTCGGCACACGCGTCACCTACGGCTCGGTGATGCTCGTGTTGTTGGTGGGCGTGATGGCGTTCGTGCTGAAGAACACCGCGTGGGGCCGGCACGTGTACGCGACCGGTGACGACGTCGAGGCCGCGCGCCTGTCCGGTATCCGCACGACGCGCGTGCTGATCGGCGTGTACGCGACGGCGGGGTTGATCTACGCGCTGGCGGCGTGGACGTTGATCGGCCGCATCGCCTCGGCGAGCCCGCAGGCCGGTCAGACGGACAACCTGGACTCCATCACGGCGGTGGTGATCGGCGGGACGTCGCTGTTCGGCGGCCGCGGCGCGGTGGTGGGATCGCTGATCGGCGCGTTGATCGTCGGCGTGTTCCGCAACGGCCTCGCCTTGGCGGGCGTGGACGTGTTGTGGCAGACGATGGCGGTCGGCGTGCTGATCATCGTGGCGGTGTCGCTGGACCAGTGGATCAGGAAGGTCAGGTCATGACGGCGGTGTTGAGGGCGTCGGGCCTGGTCAAACGCTATGGGCGGGTGACCGCGCTGGCGGGCTCGGACCTGGAGCTGCTGCCGGGCGAGATCCTCGCGGTGATCGGAGACAACGGCGCGGGCAAGTCGTCGCTGATCAAGGCGTTGTCGGGGGCGGTGGTGCCGGACGAGGGCGAGATCTTCCTCGACGGCTCCCCCGTGTCGTTCTCCACCCCGCTGGACGCGCGGCGGGCGGGGATCGAGACGGTGCACCAGTCGCTGGCGGTCGCGCCGTCGCTCGACATCGCCGCGAACCTGTTCCTGGGCCGCGAACGGCGCCGCAAGGGCGTGCTGGGGTCGGTGTTCCGGATGCTCGACCGGGCGGGCATGCGGGAGGAGGCGCGCCGGCAGCTCGACGCGCTGGGCATCATGACGATCCAGCACCCCGGCCAGGCCGTGGAGACGTTGTCGGGTGGTCAGCGCCAGGCCGTGGCGGTGGCGCGCGCGGCGGCGTTCGGCAGCCGGGTGGTGATCATGGACGAGCCGACGGCGGCGCTGGGCGTGCGGGAGTCGCGCGCGGTGCTGGACCTGATCCTGCAGGTCCGGGAGCGTGGTCTGCCGGTGATCCTGATCAGCCACAACATGCCGCACGTGTTCGAGGTGGCCGATCGCATCCACATCCAGCGCCTGGGCCGCCGCATCGCCGTCGTCGACCCCGCTCAGGTGTCGATGTCGGACGCGGTGGCGATCATGACCGGGGCTCTGGAGCCGCCTGCCTAGTGCCGAAGGGGTTGTCGATCACGTACCGCCACCGGCCGTCCGCGCCCTTGCGTGCGACGTCGGTGGCCGTGCCGGTGATGTCGCCGATGGTCCAGTCGACGATGAGCAGGGCGATGCCGTCGTGTTCGTAGACGTGCCTGGGTCGGACGTCGATGGGCAGGCCGAGGTCGAGGAACCGCTGGTTGGCGTCGCGGCGGTGCTGTCCGGTGAGGGTGGTGCCAGGGTGGGGCACGAACAGGCCCGACGGCTCGTACACGGCGTCGACGGCCTCGGCGTCGCGGGAGTTGAAGGCGGCGGCGAAGGCGTGGGCGACACTGGAGGGGTGCATGCCGACAGCGTTGCGTTCGCTTCCGTGGGTCACCAAACGGTGACGTGGGACCGCCCGAGTGCCGACTGCCCGGTGGAGGTGGCGTTGGCGGCGATCAGCGGCCGGTGGGCGACGCTGGTGTTGCGGGACCTGATGCACGGGCCGAAGTCGTTCTCGGCGTTGCGGGCGGGGTTGCCGTCGTTGAGCGCGAAGGTGCTGACCGAGCGGCTGGAGTCGTTGGTGGCGCAGGGGTTGGTGTTGTGCCACCGCTCCCCCGGTTTCCCGGTGCGCACGTCCTACTCGTTGACGGCGGCCGGGTTGGCGTTGCGGCCGTTGCTGGTGGAGCTCTACCGCACGGGTGAGGCGGTGCTGGAGGCGCGGGGCTGAGGTGCCCGGAAGCCGCCGAGGTCGGGTTCGAGCAGTTCGGCGAGCTTGAGCGGGGTGCGGTCCTCGAACATCGGGCCGATGAGCTGGACGCCGACCGGCAGGTCCTGGTTCTGGCCCGCGGGGATGGCGGTGGCGGGCAGGCCGGGCATGGTGGCCAGCCCTGCCCAGGCGAGTTGGTCGAAGTACGGGTGCTGCCGGCCGTCGATGTCGATCTTGCGTGCCATGACGTCGGGGTGGTGGTCGTGCGGGAACGCCGGTGTGGGCGTGATCGGGCTGATGACGACGTCGTAGGTGGCGAAGAATTCCCGCCAGGAGTGGCGGTGGTGTTCGCGGCGGGCGTTGATCGCGAGCCACTCGTGGTGGCTGAGTTCCAGCTCGTGCAGCTGTTTCTCGTCGATCTCGAACCGTGCGACCGAGCCGGAGTACAGCAGTCGCGTGTAGACGGTGGCGGCGTCGGCGAGGTCGGGCAGCAGCGGGCTGTGCCGGTCGACGCGGGCTCCGGCGCTGGTGAGCGCGTCCGCGACTCGGTGCACGGCGGCCCGGACCGCTGCCGAGGTGGGGATGAGCGGGTGGTCGTCGAGCACCAGGACGCGGAAGCCGCTGATCCGGTCGTGGCGGGGTGGCGGCAGCGTGAGGGTGTAGGCCTTGCCGTGGGTGAGTGGGTCTGGTCCGGCCATGACGTCGAGCAGGAGGGTGAGGTCGCGGGCGCTGCGGGCCATGGGGCCGACGACGGCGAGGTCGTGCTCGGCCGGGGACGGCGGGCCGGGTGGTGCGCCCATGCCTCGGGTCGCCGCGACGCCGAGGGTGGGTTTGTGGGCGTAGACGCCGCAGAAGTGGGCGGGCGTGCGCAGGGATCCGCCGAGGTCGGAGCCGATGGACAGGGCGCCGAACCCGCATGCCAGCGCCGCCGCGGACCCGCCGGAGGAACCGCCTGGGGTGCGGTCGGGGTCCCAGGGGTTGCGGGTGGTGCCGTGCAGGTCGTTGAAGGTCTGGATGTCCTGCAGTCCCAGAGGGACGGTGGTCTTGCCGAGGATCACCGCGCCCGCCTGCTTGAGCCGGGTGACCTGGACGGCGTCCGCGGCGGGGTGGTGGTCGCGGTGCTCGGGCATGCCCCACGTCGTGGGCAGGCCGGCGAGGTCGTAGCACTCCTTGACCGTCACGGGGATGCCGAGCAGGGGCTGGTCCTCGCCTCGGGCACGGGCCTGGTCGGCGTGGCGTGCGGCGGCGCGGGCGCGGTCGAAGTCGGGTGCGCAGATCGCGTTGACGGCGTGGTCGTCGCGTTCGATGCGGGCGATCGCCTCGTCGGTCAGCTGCTCGGAGGTGACGTCACCGGCGCGCAGGGCGGCGGTGAGGGCCGTGGCGGTGTGCAGGCTCCAGTCCATGTTCCTGACCGTATTTGCCCAGCTCTGGAGCCATAAAATCCGTTATCGGGCAAGCTCTCGCAGCACTGTTTCCAGGGGTGCGATGAGGTTGCGCGACGCTTTGAGTTCGTCGGACACCAGCGCGGTCGTGGTGTTGACGCGACGCCAGAACTGGCCCTGCACGGGGATCTCGACGAGCTTGAGGTTGAACACGGGCGGGTGGCCGAGTTCGGTGGTGAGTTGCTCGACGATCTCCCGGAGCACCTCGGACATGTCGGCGCGGGCGTTGTCGCGCAACCGGGACTGCTCGGGTGAGGTGAAGTCGGGTCGCCACTGCCGGTGGGCCGCGTGCAGGTGTTCAGGCACGCCGATGGGCGGTCTGCCTCCGCCGCCGGTGATGAGCGATTCGTTCCACCACCGGTCCCACCCCGACCCGAACGTCTCCGGCACGTACACGTCGTGCAGGCGGTCGACGGGCGGGTACAGGGGTGGGATGGCGTCGGCGGTGGGGGTGCTGACGCCGAGGGCGTCACGGACGTAGAGCACGAAGGTGTCCGCGCCGCCGCTGGACACCTGCCACGTGGAATCCCCAGGAAAGTGCATGTGCCACGGTAGCGGCCTACAACGGCACGGCGTCGAGCGCTTTGAAGATCCGCTTGTCGCTGACGGTGTAGCGGGTCTTGATGGTCTGGGCGAAGTAGGACAGCCGCAGTTCCTCGATCATCCACCGGATCTCGTCGAGTTCGGGCGCGGGTTCGTCGGGCGGGGTCTGCGAGCGCAGGTCCCGGTACTCGGCGTGGACCTGGTGGACCTTGTCGGTCCAGTCGAGGTCGCGGCGCGGGTTCTCGGGGATCTTCTCGATCCGCCGCGACACGCCCTTGAGGTACCGGACCAGGTCCGGCAGCCGGTCGTAACCCGTGTGCGTAACGAAACCCTTGTACACCAACGAGTTGAGGTGTGCGCGGATGTCGTTGGCCGAGTCGGGGGCTCCCTTGAGGCCGGAGAGCTTCAACTCCGCCTCGTGGTGGGCTTCCAGGACCTTGCGGACCTCCTGCACGACGACCCAGGTGGTGTCGTTGAGCGCGGCCTGCACCTTCTTCAGTTGGGCGGCGTAGGCCTTGGCGTCCCAGGCGGGGTCGCCCATGAGGCGGTCGACGGCGGCCATGATGCAGTCCGCGAGCAGGGCCGCGACGCCGCCGTGGGGGTTGCGGGTGAGGGCGAGTTTGGCGGCGTTGTCGAGGTGGCGTTGCAGGTGCTTGACCGGTGAGTTGACGCCGAGCAGCAGGAGTCTGCGCACGCCGCGGCGGTGGGCGTGGGCCTGGCGTCCGGGGGTGTCGAGGACCTTGATCGCGACGGTCTCGCCCTGGTCGAGCAGCGACGGGTAGGCGGTGACGGTGATGCCGGACTGCCGTTGCTCGATGGTGCGGGGCAGCGCGTCGAAGTCCCAGGTGGTGAGGCCGGTGCGTTCGAGGTGCCCGGCGGCCTGGGACAGCGATTCGCGGACCTCGTCGCGCAGTTTCTCCTTGAGGGCGGCGATGTCCTTGCCTTCGGCGAGGGTGCGGTTCTGCTCGTCGACGACCTGGAAGGTGAGCTTGAGGTGGTCGGGGACGGCGTCGAACTGCCAGTCCTCGCGGTGCACGGTGACACCGGTGAGGGCTTTGAGTTCGCGTTCCACACCGCCGAGCAACGACGTGTCGCCGGGCTTGATGCGGGCGAGCACGGCGGTGGCCACGTCGGGGACGGGCACGAAGTTGCGGCGGATCTGCTTGGGCAGGCTGCGGATCAGCGCGACGACGAGGTCGTGGCGCAGGCCCGGGATCTGCCAGGAGAACGCGTCGTCGTCCAGCGTGGTGAGCGCCGGGAGCGGGAGTTGGACGGTGACGCCGTCGTTCTTGGTGCCGGGTTCGAAGTGGTAGCTCAGCGGCAGCGTGAGCTCACCTTGGCGCCACTGGTCGGGGTAGGCGTCGGGGGTGATGTCGGCGCGGTCGTTGACCAGCATGTCCTTGGTGAAGGTGAGCTGGTTCTTGTCCTTCTGCTTCTTCCACCACGAGTCGAAGTGCCGCGCGGAGACGACCTCGGGGGCGACGCGTTTGTCGTAGAAGTCGAACAGGGTCTCTTCGTCGACGACGATGTCGCGGCGGCGGGCCCGGTTCTCGAGTTCGCCGACCTCGTCGAGCATCGCGCGGTTGGTGTGGAAGAACCGGTGGTGGGTGGTCCACTCGCCCTGCACGAGGGCGTGGCGGATGAACAGCTCACGGGAGAGTTCGGGGTCGATGCGGCCGTAGTTGACCTTGCGTCCGGCGACGATCGGCACCCCGTAGAGGGTGACCTTCTCCAGCGCGACGACGCTGCCGCGTTTGGTTTCCCAGTGCGGTTCGCTGTACTGGCGTTTGACAACGTGTTCGCCGAGGCGTTCGGCCCACTCGGGTTCGATCTTGGCGACGATGCGGCCCCACAGGCGGCTGGTCTCGACGAGTTCGGCGGCCATGACCCACTGCGGTGGTTTCTTCGCCAGCGCCGAGCCGGGGAAGATCGCGAACTTGGCGTTGCGGGCGCCGAGGAACTCCGTGAGCGGCCGGCGTTTCTCGTTGGGGGCCTGCTTCTTGAGGACGTCCTTGACGCCGATGTGGCTGAGCAGACCGGACAGCAGCGCGATGTGGATGTTGCGGGGGTCGCCGGGCTGGTCGTTGACGTGCATGCCGATCTGCTTGGCGACCTGCCGCAGTTGCAGGTAGATGTCCTGCCACTCGCGCACGCGCAGGTAGTTGAGGAACTCGGCCTTGCAGCGCTTGCGGAACTGGTTGCCGGACAGTTCCTTCTGCTGTTCCTTGAGGTACTGCCAGAGGTTGAGGAACGTGACGAAGTCGGATTCCTTGTCGACGAACCGCGCGTGCTGCTGGGTCGCGGCCTCCTGCTGGTCGGCCGGGCGTTCGCGGGGGTCCTGGATGGACAGCGCCGCGGCGATGATCATGACCTCTTGCAGGCAGCCGGTGGTGTCGGCTTCGAGCACCATGCGGCCGAGGCGCGGGTCGACCGGGAGGGCGGCGAGTTTGCGGCCGGTGGCGGTGAGTTTCTTCTCGGCGGCGTTGATGGCGCCGAGCTCTTGCAGCAGGCCGATGCCGTCGTTGATGTTGCGGGAGTCCGGCGGGTCGATGAAGGGGAACTTCGCGACGTCGCCGAGGCCGATGTTGGTCATCTGCAGGATGACGCTGGCGAGGTTGGTGCGCAGGATCTCCGCGTCGGTGAACTCCGGGCGTGCCTCGAAGTCCTCTTCGGAGTACAGGCGGATGCAGATGCCTTCGCTGACGCGGCCGCAGCGGCCCTTGCGCTGGTTCGCGGACGCCTGGCTGATGGGTTCGATGGGCAGGCGCTGGACCTTGAGGCGGTGGCTGTAGCGGGAGATGCGCGCGTTGCCGGGGTCGACGACGTACTTGATGCCGGGCACGGTGAGGCTGGTCTCGGCGACGTTGGTGGCGAGCACGATCCTGCGGCCGGTGTGCCGTTGGAACACCCGGTGCTGCTCGCCGACGCTGAGTCGCGCGTAGAGCGGGAGGATCTCGGTGTTTTTCAGGTCCTCGGCTTTGAGGGCGTCGGCGGTGTCGCGGATCTCGCGTTCACCGGACAGGAACACCAGGACGTCGCCGGCGCCTTCGGCCTGCAGTTCGTGGACGGCGTTGATGATGCCCTGGGTCTGGTCGTCGTCCTCCTCGAGCGGCCGGTAGCGGGTCTCGACGGGGTAGGTGCGGCCGGAGACCTCGATGACCGGGGCGTTCTCGAAGTGCTGGCTGAAGCGCTGCGGGTCGATCGTGGCGGACGTGATGATGATCTTGAGGTCGGGCCGTTGCGGCAGCAGCTGCTTGAGGTAGCCGAGCAGGAAGTCGACGTTGAGGCTGCGTTCGTGCGCCTCGTCGATGATGATCGTGTCGTAGCGGCTCAGGGTGCGGTCGGTCTGGATCTCGGCGAGCAGGATGCCGTCGGTCATGAGCTTGACCAGCGTCTCGTCACCGGACTGGTCGGTGAACCGCACCTTGTACCCGATCGTGTCGCCGAGCTTGGTGCCGAGCTCCTCGGCGACACGCTCCGCGACCGTGCGGGCGGCGATCCTCCTGGGCTGGGTGTGCCCGATCTGGCCGGTGATGCCGCGGCCGAGTTCGAGGCAGATCTTGGGCAGCTGCGTCGTCTTGCCCGAGCCCGTCTCGCCGGCGACGATCACGACCTGGTTGGCCGCGATCAGCTCTTTGATGTCGTCCTTGCGCTGGCTGACGGGCAGCTCGGCGGGATAGCTGATCTTGGGAACGGACTCCCGGCGCAGCGCGACCTTGAGCGCGGCCTCGTCGATCTGGGCGGCGATCTCCTCGGTGATCTTCTTGCGCGCGAGCGGGTCCTTGACCCGGCGTGCGCCGTCGAGGCGCCTGGCGAGCCGGCGTTGATCACGCGGCGTGAGCTCGGGCAGGCGTTTGTGCAGTTCAGCGTGCGGGGTGTCCATTTGGGCTCAAGGATAGTCAGCCTCCGCCACTTCGTTCGCCTCAATAACCGTGTGCCGCGTCTCGGCCGCCGCCCCGGCCTGCCCGCTCCCCTGCTGTTGTTTCGCCCGCTTGTTTTACTTCTGGGCTCTCGTCGTTGCTCGCTCGCGTGTTTTCTTGGCTGCTCCGTCCGGCCGTCTCCCGGAATTGTCAGACCCTCCCGATAACGTCTGACGCATGGATCTCGACCTCTTCTGGGCCCTGCTGGACGAATCCGCTTGTGTGACCTCTGACCAGTCCGAACGTGCCGCTTGGCTGGTGTCGCGCCTGTCTTTGCTGCCCGCTTCCGACATTTGTGGCTTCGAGACTCTGTTAAGTGCCTCACGTGGCCGGGTGAACACGTTCTCACACTGGCACGCGGCTTATGTTCTGTGCGACGGATTGTGTTCCGCTGACCGTTTCTTCGCCTTCCAGTCGTGGCTGATCGGCCTGGGCCGCCCGGTCCTCGCCTCGGTCGCGTCGTGCCCGGACGCCCTCGCCGACGTCCCGGCTGTCCGCATCTTGCTGGCCGTGGGAGCGGAGTCGTGGCCGGATGCGGCGTGGCCGATGTGGGAGGAGCTGTCCGGGGTGGCGCGGCAGGCGTTCTTCACGGCGACGGGGCGTTCGCTGGACAACGCGCTGGCGATCCTGGGGCACGTGCCGGTGACGGACGCGGGGCCGTTCGGCGGCGAGGTGTGGGACCTGGACTCGCCGGTGGAGGCGGCGGTGCGGTTGCCGCGGCTGTGGGAACTGTCGGGAGGCGTGGAGGAGGCGGCCTGACGCGGCCTTCCCGCTTGCCGCAGGCCCGCCGTTTCTCCCTGCTGCGCTCCCCCACGCCCTCTCCCACCCTGTACTGATTCCCACCACCTCCCTGCAAAGCAAGCTCGGTCCTCGCCCTGGGGCTCTCCCGCAACCCCCACCTCCCGCCTCCGCACCGCCCGCCCCTGTGTCTTCAGCCCCCTCCCCAGCGCCCCGGCCGCTTCTCGCTGCTCTGACCTGCGGCGACAGCCGACCGTCCAAAATTGTCAGACCCCCTCGCTAGCGTCTGGGGCATGGACCTGAACGCGTTCTGGGTCCTGGTCGAGGCCTCCGCCGAGCAGGGGTCCGATCGGGACGTTCGGCGGGAGTGGCTGGCCGCCGCTCTGGCCGGGCTGCCTCCGAGTGAGGTGGTGGAGTTCGCGGTGCGGCTCGACGAGTTGCGGCGCCGGGTCGACACGTGGGCGTTGTGGCACGCGGCCACGGTGATCTACGGCGGGTATTGCGGCATGGACTCGTTCTTCTACTTCCAGCTGTGGCTCATCGGTTTGGGCCGGGAGGTGTTCGAGGGGGTGGCCGCCGATCCGGACGCCTTGGCGGACGTGCCGGAGGTGCGGGCGTTGGCGGCGTGCGGTGGCATGCACGCGTGGGGCGATGAGCGGTGGCCCGAGTGGGAGACGCTCGCCTACGTGGCCGCCGAGGTGGTGGGTGAGGGCGCGTTGCCGCCGGAGTTGTTGTCGGGTCCGGCGCCTGCTGGTGTGCCTTGGGATTTCGCTGACCCGGCGGAGATCGCCGCGCGGGTGCCGCGGTTGGGCTTGTTGTTCGGAAAGGTGGCGTGATGGACGTGCCGGTGGATGTGGTGGTGTGGCGGGCTCCGGGGCCGGGTTCGTTCGCGGAGGCGGCGGCGCGGTACGCGGAGTTGCGGTCGTCGCCGCTGGGCGCGTTCGATCCGGAGGTGGCGGCGTTCGTGCGCGAGTTACGCCGGACCTCGCCGGATCCTTCGTCCGCGGTGTCGTGGGACGAGGCGTTGACGGTGGGGGTGGACGCCGTGATCGTGCACGTGGTGTGGCCGGGCCGGCGGCAGGTGCTGGATCTGGTGGCGTTGCTGGCGTCGCGTCACGGGCTGGTGTGCTTCGAACCGGCCTGTCAGGTCGCGATGTCCTGAGGTGCTCCGGCTCGCGAGGTGGCGATGTCCTGACGCAGTCCGGCCTGTCAGGTCGCGATGTCCTGAGGCAGGCCGGCTCGCCAGGTGGCGATGTCCTGACGCAGCAGGGTTTTCGTGGTCTGCGGGGCGAACGAGGCGTCGACGGCGTTGGTGGCGATGCGCGCGAGGGTGTCGTCGTCGAGGCCGAGGTGTTCGCGCAGCAGGCGGTACTCGTCGGTGAGCGTGGTGCCGGTGGAGGCGGGGATGTCGGTGCTGAGCGTGACGGTCAGCCCGGCCGCGATGAGGTGTGGCAGCGGATGAGAGGAGACGGAGTCGACCAGTCCCAGTGCGACGTTGGACGACGGGCATGACTCGAGCGGGATCGCGCGGTCCCGCAGCAGGGCGACGACCTCGGGGTCTTCCAGCGCCCGGAACCCGTGACCGATGCGGTCGGCCAGCCCGACGGTGACGGCCTCGGCGACGCTGGCGGCCCCGCACGACTCGCCGGCGTGGTGCACGAGCCCGATGCCGGCGTCGCGGGCGGCGCGGAACACGTCGGCGAACGGGGTGAGCGGGTGGTCTTCCGCTCCGGCCGTGCCGATCGCCACGACGTGCGGGTGTGCCTGCGCGAGCCGCAACGAGTCCTGAAAACGCGCTACCGACCGCTTTCTGGGGTGGTCCACGATCACACGGCATTCGATGCCGTGGGCGGCCTGTCCTGCGGCGAGCCCGGACAACACCGCTTCGAGCGGCATGTCCGGATCACCGAGCCGTTCACCGTGCGCTGCGGCGGTGAACGTCACCTCGGCGTACCGGGTCCCCTGCGCTGCTTCCTCGGCGCAGAACTCGTACGCGATCCGGTGGAAGTCCTCGGCTCGCCGCAGGCAGTCCCGCACGGCCCCGTTGTGGGCGGCGAACCGCGCGAAGTCCGCGAAGGCGCCGACCTGCACCGCCGGCACGTCGACGCCGTAGCGCGCGGCGAGGTCGGCGAGGGTGTCCGCGCGGACGGTGCTCTCGAGGTGGACGTGCAGGTGGGCCTTGGGCAGTGCCGCGAGGTCGAGCATGATCGCGACGCTACCCAGGACCGCCGGACGCACGCCCGCGATTTACCGCCACGCGAGCGGCGGTGCTCAGGCGGCCGCTCGCACCAGGTCCTTCTGCTCGGCGATGAGCTGGACCAGGGTGGCGTGCTCCCGTTCGATCTCGGGAGTGACGACGTCGATCCGCAGCCTGATCAGCACCACCTGGTAGGTGAAGGACAGGACCTCGTAAGTGTTCGCGGGCGCCGCGTCGGTCTCGCCGTAGAGCTCGAGCAGGGCCATGACCAGCGAGTCGGCGCCGTCCTCCGGGTAGGCGGGATTGTCGTCGGAGTAGTCGGCGAGAAGCGCGCGGACCTCGGTCCGGTACCCGGCGGGCGAGCCGATCGTGGCGCGACCGGCCGCGGCGGCCTCGTCAGCCAGGTCGAGGGAGCGCCGCACGAAGTCGGCTATGGCGAGGTCGATCTCCGCCATGACGGTCTCGTCGTACGTCAGGACGTGCCGGATCGCTCGCAGCGAGAGCGCGAAGCACTGCCGTGGTGGCAGGTCGTCGACCAGGGGCCGTAGTTCGCGCATCTCGTAGTCCCACAGCAACATCTGCAACTCGCGATCTCAGGGGTTCGGGCTTTCACCGGCGGTGCGACCTTACCGAGGCCGTGCGGGTGCACCGGTTCACCCGAACCGGTGCACCTGGTGGCCGCCGCGGCCCGTTTTAGCGCGGGGCCGGGGTGGTCTCGCGGGCTCGGTCGGCGAGCCAGCGCACGGCGTCGGCGAGTTCGTGGGCCGGGACGTCGCCGTGCCCGCCGGGGTTGGCGTGCAGGGTTTTGCGGGGTGTGGCGAGGGCGTCGAACAGGGCGAGTCCTGCGGGGCGGGCGATGAGCTGGTCGTCCCACTGCAGCAGGAACCGCACCGGCACGGTGATCGACGCGGCGGCGGCCGTGAGGTGGTCGGCGGCGCCGAGGAGGCCGAACACGGCGGCGGCGACGCGGGGTTCGGCGGCGGTGAGCGGGATGCCGAGGGCACTGCCCATCGACACGCCCCAGAACCCGGCGCCGGGCAGGTGCGTGAACTCGGGCAGTCCGAGCAGCGCGTCGAGCGCGGAACGCCATTCGGGGATCGCGCGGGCTGCTTGCAGGGCGTTGTACTCGGCGACGAGCGGACCGGCGTCGGTGCCCGTGGTGATGCGGGCGCGGATCTCGATGGCGTAGTGGTCGTCGTCGGGGGTGCGGGGGCGGTCGCCGTGGCCGGGTGCGTCGAGGGTGACGACGGCGAGTCCGGCCTGGGCGCACGCGTGGGCTCGGGCGGTGATGCCGGGGGCTCGTTTGTGCTGGCCGCCGCCGTGGGCGCTCAGCAGCAGGCCGGTGGCGGTGCCGGGCGGGGTCCACAGGACGCCGGGGACACCGTCGTGGACGAAGTCCCGGCTGGTCACGCCGGAGACGGAGGTGGAGGTGGTGAAGTGCATGGTGGTTCGCCTTTCGGGACGCTGCTGGAGCGCTCCCGGGGCGACGCGCGGAACAGTGGCGTCAGGCCGTGGGATGGAGGGAGCGCCCATACGAGTTGACCGCGTTGATGGGACTCACCTCCTCTGGCCGATCGCGACGCCGATCACCCTAGCAACAGGTATTGGGCGCGACATCGGGTGTGGGGCGCGGCTAGGTTTCGGTGCCATGCCTGATGTTGTGCAGACGCGCCATGGCGCGACGGTGCTGATGTGCGCCGCGGACGGTCCGACGATCGGTGACGAGCAGTCCGCTGTGGACTTGATCGGCACGTTGTGGGGGCAGGACGTGCAGTGGATCGCGTTGCCCACGGGCCGGTTGTCGGAGGACTTCCTGGTGTTGCGCACGCGGGTGGCGGGCGCGGTGGTGCAGAAGTTCCAGCAGTACGGGTTCAAGGTCGCGGTGCTCGGGGACGTGGCGGAACAGGTGGCGGCGAGCACGGCGTTGCGCGACTTCGTCTACGAGTCCAATCGCGGGCGGCAGTTGTGGTTCGTGGCGGACGAGGCGGAGCTGGACGCGCGGCTCGGCGCGGCCTGACCACCGCGAACGGCTCTATTGCCATATACTTGCAATAGGTAGTGTCGCGGTATGGACGTTCGCCGCTCGTTGTCGCAGCACAGTGGTCCGCGCAAGTCGCCGTTCGAGGTGCTGCGCAGGCTGGCCGAGCACGTCACGCCCGACACGGGGCCGGAGGATCCGGTGCGGGAGTTGGAGGAACGGGTCGCGGGGCTGCTCGGCAAGCCGAAGGCGTTGTTCTTCCCGTCGGGGACGATGGCGCAGCAGGTGGCGTTGCGGGTGCACGCCGAACGGACGGGCCGTCAGGCGTTCGCCGGGCACCCGCAGTCGCATCTGCACGTGTGGGAGAACCAGGGCTACAACGCGTTGCACGGCCTGCGTTTTCACCCCGCGGGTGACCGCAACGAACTGATGGGCCTCGACGACCTGAAGGCGGTGCACGAGCCGTTGGCGGCGGTGGTGTTCGAACTGCCGCAGCGCGACATCGGCGGTGTGCTGCCGGAGTTCGGTGATCTCGCCACGCAGACGGCGTGGGCCAGAAGCACGGGTGCGGCGGCGCACTGCGACGGGGCGCGGTTGTGGGAGGCGCAGACCGGCTACGACGCGTCGCTGCCGGAGATCGCGACGTTGTTCGACACCGTGTACGTGTCGCTCTACAAAGGACTCGAAGGCGTGCGGGGCGCGGTCCTCGCCGGGGACGACGACACGATCGCGCAGGCCTCGGTGTGGCGGCGGCGGATGGGCGGGGCGCTGGTCGACGCGTGGCCGCTGGCGGCGATCGCCTTGATGGGCATGGACGTCAACCTGCCGCGCATGCACGAGTTCCGCGACCACGCCCAGGCCCTCGCGCACGCCATCAACGCAGACGGGTTCGCGCACACCGTGCCGGAGGTCCCGTCCACTCCCCTGTTCCACGTGCACTTGCCGATGTCACGCCACGACGCGCAACGGGCGGCACAGCACCTGCTGCAGGAGACGGGGATCAAGCTGTTCCTGTACGCCCGGTCGAACCCGGATCCGGGCCGCACCAGCTTCGAGGTGAGCGTGGGGATCAGCGGGCTGGAGTTCACGCCGCGCGAGGTGGCGGAGTTGATCAGAGGGCTACCATCGCGGGTGTGAGCCTGCCCGAACCCGTTGTGCACGCGCTGGTCAGGGTGTCGCACTCGGTGCTGATCGACGCCGGCGCGCTGCAGAGCGTGCGCGAGCGGTTCGACGACGAGCAGGCGGCGTCGCTGGGCACCTATCTGCGCAGCGCGCAGTCGCCGAACACGGTGCGCGCGTACCGGTCGGACTGGATCGCGTGGGCCGGGTGGTGCCAGGCGGAGGGCAGGCAGGCGTTGCCGGCGGATCCGCTGGACGTGGCGGTGTACCTGGCGGTCGCGGCGGACACGGTGAAGCCGGACGGGTCGCCCGCGTTCGGGGCGTCGACGCTGGAACGCAAGTCGGCGGCGATCGCGGCGGTGCACGCGGCGAACGGGTTGCCGAGCCCGACGCGCAGTGACGTGGTGCGGTTGACGTTGCGCGGTATCCGCCGCACCCGCAAGACGCAGCCCCAGCGCAAACGGCCGGTGCTGCTCGACACCCTGGAGGCGTTGCTCGCCGAACGCCCGCAGGACGGCCCGGCGCGCACGCGTGACGCGTTGCTGCTGCTGGTGGGGTTCGCGGGGGCACTCAGGCGTAGCGAGCTGGCGGCGATCGAGTTCGAGGACGTGTCGGTGGACGTGGATCCGCGCACGCACGAGCCGTTGCTGCTGATCCGGCTGGGGACGACGAAGACCGACCAGACGGGCCGTCATCAGCAGCAGGTGGTGCTGCCGCGCGGTAGTCGCAGGCCGACGTGCCCGGTGTGCGCGTTCGCGGACTGGTCCGACGTGCTCGACGGCAAGACTCTCGCCGAGACGGGCCTGCACCGCTGCCACGGGTTCCAGCAATCGGCACGGCGGGGCGCGGTGTTCCCGATCATCAACCGGCACGGCGGCGTGAGCGGCAAGGCGATGTCGGGGCGCGCGGTGGCGGAGCTGGTCAAGCGCTACGCGGTCAGGGCGGGGCTGGATCCGGCGTTGTTCGGCGGGCACTCGCTGCGGGCGGGGTTCGCGACGCAGGCCGCGCTGGGCGGGGCGAGTGACCGGGAGATCATGCGGCAGGGCCGGTGGACCAATCCGCGCACGGTGCACCGCTACATCCGCACGGCGAACCCCCTGGAGGACAACGCCGTGACCCGCCTGGGCCTGTGAATCTGTGACCCAGCTCTCACTCTGCGTAGTTAACTGTAAACAAGATCCCCTCCGGCAGGGCTGAGCCGGACGGCGCAGACCGTTAGGCCGGAAGAACGCGCGTACCGGGAAGTTTCCGTCGTGTTTCCACGCCGTTTGAGCTGCTCTTATGTCCCGCCATTCGGACAAAACCCGGGGTCCTGACCAGCGGCTCGGCGAAAATCGTGAATCGATCTCGCACTCTGGGAGTGGCTGGTCGCATGCACCCAGAGCAATACGATCACCACGCCCGGTCATCGACGATGGTCGGGCTGTTCCAACGGTGATCGACCCGGCACCCCTGTAACGCCGGAGCGATCACTCCCTGCACCGGAACAAGGAGCGTTCATGAAGCGCAAAACCCTGGGCATCACCACCGCCCTGGTGACCGGAGCGGCACTCGCCGCCACGGGCACGCTGGGAGCCAACGCCGCACCGCAGCCGAGGCCGCAAGAACAAGCTCTGCACGCGGCGGCCGAGCAGGCGGGGACGATCTCCTCCGCCCTCGGCCTGTCCGGCGGCGAACAACTCGTCCCCCGCGACGTCGTGCGCGACGCCGACGGCACCAATCACCTCCGCTTCGACCGCACCCTCAACGGCCTCAAGGTCATCGGCGGCGACCTCGTCGTCGCCCAGAAAGCCGGCCAGGTCACGAGCGTGACGAAGGCGTCCGAGGCCTCCCTCGCCGGCCTCGACACCTCCACGCCCACCACCGCCTCGAACGGCACGCTCGTCGTGTTCGCCGTCGACCGCACCCCCACCCTCGCGTGGGAAGCCGTCACGCACAGCGTCAAGGACGACCAGACGCCCAGCGAACTGCACACCTTCACCGACGCCCGCACCGGCGAGACGCTGCTGACCTACGACGGCGTGCACCACGTCGAAGGCACCGGCCAGTCCACCTACAGCGGCACCGTGCCCGTGAACACCACCCAGTCCGGCGCCACCTTCCAGCTCAAGGACCCCGCGCGCGGCAACCAGGCCGTCAACAACCTCAACAACGGCAGCGGCACCGGCACGCTGTTCACCGACGCCGACAACAAGTGGGGCAACGGCACCTACACCGACAAGGCCACCGCGGGCGTCGACGCCGCCTTCGGTGCCGCCAAGACCTGGGACTACTACAAGGAAGTCCACGGCCGCAACGGCATCAAGAACAACGGCCAGGGCGCCCTGAGCAAGGTCCACTACGGCAACAACTACAGCAACGCCTTCTGGACCGACTCCTGCTTCTGCATGACCTACGGCGACGGCGCCCAGAACCGCAACCCGCTGACCAGCATCGACGTCGCCGCCCACGAGATGAGCCACGGCGTCACCTCCGCCACCGCGGGCCTGATCTACTCCGGCGAGTCCGGCGGCCTCAACGAGGCCACCAGCGACATCTTCGGCTCCACCACCGAGTTCCACGCCGCCAACAGCGCCGACACCGGCGACTACCTGATCGGCGAGAAGATCAACATCCGGGGCGACGGCAAACCCCTGCGCTACATGGACAAGCCGTCCAAGGACGGCAAGAGCCTCGACTACTGGACCTCCAGCGCCGGCAGCGTCAACGTCCACTACTCCTCCGGCATCGCCAACCACTTCTTCTACCTGCTCGCCGAAGGCAGCGGCCAGAAGACCATCAACGGCGTCGCCTACGACTCCCCCACCATCGACGGCCAGCCCGTCACCGGCATCGGCCGCGCCAAGGCCGAGAAGATCTGGTACCGCGCCCTGACCACCAAGTTCACCTCCAGCACCAAGTACGCCGCCGCCCGCACCGGCACCCTCGCGGCCACCACCGACCTCTACGGCGCCTCGTCGCCCGAGTACGCGGCGGTCAACCGGGCCTGGGCCGCGGTCAACGTCAAGTAGAACTCCGCCGCCAGTAAGCGCCGGGGCCCGGACCGACCCCCTGCACGGTCCGGGCCCCGGCACATCCACGCCTAGGGCTCCAGATCGGTTGCCGCCAGGAACGACCCGTCCATGTGAAACGGCACCGAATCGTGCGCGTGCGTCACCAACCAGCGGCCGTCCCGCTTCTCCAGCCCCACCGTCGTGCGCATCCACATCGAGAAGCCCTCGGGGTAGCCGACCGGCACCGCCGCCAGCCGCGCCAACCCGTGCGCGAACGCCACCCCACCCGACACCACCACCGTCAGATCCCGGTACTCCAGGGTGATCGGCCCCTCGAACCCGGCCATCCACCCCGCCAGCGCCTCCACGTCCCGCGCGTCCAGCGGCGAGTTCCGCAGCGGCGGCGCCAACGTCGCGGTCACCACGTCCGGCGCGTAGCGGGCCACGATCCGCGCCGGATCACGCAGCCGCATACCCTCCTCGTGCTCGGCGAACGTCTCCCGGATCGCGGCCTCGTCCACCGTCAGCGTGCGAGTCATCTCAGTACCTCCGTCTCGAAGTGACACTCCGGTGTCGAGACACAGCCCGCGGTCTCGACATGACGGTGAGAAGATTTTTCGCAAGCCACGAGCGGAGACCGACGTGAAGTACCTGATCCTCATCTACAGCAACCCGAAGTCGCGGGCAGCCTGGGAAAAGCTGACCGAAGCGCAGCAGATGAAGTTCGGCCAGGACCACTACGACCTCAGCGCCACACTCCGCGCCAGCGGCGAACTCGTCGTCAGCGAAGGACTCCCCGGACCGGAGACCGGCAAGGGCGTCAGCATCAAAAACGGCGAGGTCGTCGTCACCGACGGACCGTTCGCCGAGGCCAAGGAATACCTCGCCGGCTTCTACCTCGTCGAAGCCGACACCATCGACCAGGTCATCGCCCACGCCGCCACCCTGCCCGACGCCCACAACGACGGCATCGAGGTCAGGCCCGTGTGGGACATGTCCATGCTGGACGGCGCGTGAACCGAGAGATCGAGGGCCTGCTGCGCACACTCGCGCCGCAGGTCCTCGGCGTCCTCGTCCGCCGCCACGGCCAGTTCGACGTCTGCGAGGACGCCGTGCAGGAAGCCCTGCTCGCCGCCACCCAGCAGTGGCCACGCGACGGCATCCCCGACAACCCCCAGGGCTGGCTCATCACCACCGCCTCACGACGCTGGATCGAGCAGTACCGCTCCGAGACCGCACGCCGCCAGCGCGAGGACAAAGTCGTCGCCCTCACGCCACCACCACCCGACCCGGTACCCGCACAGGACGACACCCTCACGATCCTCGCCCTGTGCTGCCACGAGTCCCTCACCACAGCGTCGCAGATAGCCCTGACACTCCGCGCCGTCGGCGGACTCACCACCGCCGAGATCGCCCGCGCGTTCCTCGTCCCCGAAGCCACCGTCGCGCAACGCATCAGCCGCGCCAAGCAGAAGATCAAACAAGCCGGCGCCAAGTTCCGCCCGCCCCAGGACCTCAGCGCCGTCCTGCACGTGCTCTACCTGATCTTCACCGAGGGCTCCACCGCCAGCTCCGGCGACGACCTGCTGCGCGTCGACCTCACCGCCGAAGCCCTCCGCCTCACCCGCCGGCTGCACAAACGCCGCCCCGAAGGCGAAGTCACCGGCCTGCTCGCGTTGATGCTGCTCACCGACGCCCGCCGCCCCGCCCGCACCGACCCCCACGGCGCGCTCATCCCACTCGCCGAGCAGGACCGCACCAAGTGGGACGCGGACGCGATCACCGAGGGCACCGCACTCGTCCACAACGCCCTCACTACGCAGCAGATCGGCCCCTACCAGCTGCAGGCCGCGATCGCCGCCGTCCACGCCGACGCCACGAAAGCCGAAGACACCGACTGGGACGAGATCCTCGGCCTCTACGACCTGCTCACCGTCACCGCACCCGGCCCGATGGTCTCCCTCAACCGCGTCGTCGCCGTCGCCATGGTCCACGGACCACACCAGGCACTCGACGAACTGTCCACACTGGACCTGGACCACCACCGGGTCCACGCCGTACGAGCGCATCTCCTTGACCTGCAAGGACAACACGACGAAGCCAGGCAGGAATACGAGAAGGCAGCGAAACTAACCCTGAGCGTGCCCGAACAGCGGTACCTCAGGCACCGGTCGCGCCACCCACGGTAGCGTCCGACGACGGCGCCTCCTTCGGAGCAGCAGGCACCACACCCGACAGATCCCCACCGTTGTCGTTGGTGCGCAACACAAACGGCCGCGTCGGCGTGTACTGCACCACCGACACCGAACACGGATCCACCACGATCCGCTGAAACCCGTCCAAATGCACACCCAGCGCATCCGCCAGCACAGCCTTGATCACATCACCGTGCGAACACAGAATCCACACAGCCCCAGGACCATGCTCCTCGGTGATCCGAGCATCATGCGCCCGCACCGCCGCAACAGCACGCGCCTGCACATGCGCCAAACCTTCACCATCGGGAAACACAGCGGCGGAAGGGTGCTGCTGCACAACCGCCCACAACGGCTCGTCGTACAGATCCTTCAACGCCTTACCGGTCCACGCGCCGTAGTCCACCTCGGACAGATCCGGCTCCGCCACCGCCTCCAACGAACGATCGGCCAGCAACGGCGCCAACGTCTCCTCACACCTCTGCAAAGGAGACGACACCACCGCGCTGACCGGAACGTCCTTCAACCGACCCACGAGCGCCCGAGCCTGCGCCTGCCCGCGCTCGTCCAAACCCACCCCCAACGAACGCCCGGCGAGCACACCGGAACCGTTGGCAGTCGAACGAGCATGTCGAAGCAGGATCACCGTGGCCACGGCCCCCACCTTAGATCGGCTGCAACAACCCCATCGACAGCAGCCCCATCAGCACCAGACCCAGCATCAACCGATACCAGACGAACACCGAGTAGGAATGCTTCGACACGTACTTCAACAACCACGCGATCGTCGCGTAACCCACCACAAACGAGATGATCGTCGCCACGATCATCTGCGGAATCGACGCCTCCCCGGCCGCACCGGTGCGCTCCAGCACGTCCGGAATCGAGAACAACCCCGCCCCGAACACCGCCGGAATCGCCAGCAGGAACGAATACCGCGCCGCCGCCTCACGCGTCAGCCCCAGGAACAACCCGGCCGTCAACGTGCCACCCGAACGCGACACACCCGGAATCAACGCCAGCGCCTGCGCCAGCCCCATCCCGATCGCGTCCTTCATCCGCAGCTCATCACGCTGCTGCTTCGCCATGTGGTCCGCCAAACCCAGCAGCAGACCGAACACCACCAGCATCGTCGCCGTGATCCACAGGTTCCGCGCCGACGTCCGGATCTCGTCCTTGAACAAGAACCCGAGCACCGAGATCGGCACGGAACCGATGATCACGTACCAGGCGAGCTTGTAGTCCTTCTCCTTGCGCGCTTCCGCGCTGAAGAGGCCGCGGAACCAGGCGCTGATGAAGCGCCCGATGTCCTTGGCGAAATAGATCAGCACCGCCACCTCGGTACCCAACTGGATCACCGCGGTGAACGAAGCGCCCGCGTCGTTGCCGAAGAACAGCGTCGACGTGATGCGCAGGTGCGCACTGCTGGAAATCGGCAGGAATTCCGTCAGTCCTTGGACGAGTCCGAGGACAAGAGCCTGCAACCAGCTCAACTACCCACTCCTGCCAGATCCAGAGCCTCGGCCGCGGTGCGAAGGCCCGCGATCCCCTGCTCCAGATCTTGCAGCATCGGCGAAACGGACAGCGTGGTGACCCCCGCGGCAGCGAGCGCCTTCATCTTGTCTGCTATGCGCTCCTTCGGGCCCAGCAACGACGTCGCGTCGAGGAACTCCAGCGGGATCGCCGCCATCGCACCGGCGTAGTCGCGGGCCAGGTACTTCTCCTGGATCTCCTCCGCCTCAGCCGGGAAACCCATGCGCACCATCAGGTTGTTGTAGAAGTTCTGCTTCCGCGAACCCATCCCGCCCACGTACAACGCCGTGTACGCGCGCACCGGGTCCGCGCACGCCTTCCAGTCCTCACCCACGATCAACGGCACGGTCGGGACGACGTCGAAGCCGTCCATCGTCTTGCCGACCTTCTCCCGCCCGGCCTTCACCGCCGCCAGCGACTCCGCCGAGAACTCGGGCGAGAAGAAGATCGCCAGCCAGCCGTCCGCGATCTCACCCGTGAGCTCCAGGTTCTTCGGACCCACCGCCGCCAGGTAGATCGGAATCTGGTCCCGCACGGGATGCACGGTCAGCTGCAACGCCTTACCCGGACCATCCGGCAACGGCAGGGTGTAGTGCTCACCCTCATACCGCAGCTTCTCCCGCGTCAAAGCCTTCTTGACGATCTCCACGTACTCACGCGTGCGCGCCAACGGCTTGTCGAACCGCACACCGTGCCAGCCCTCCGACACCTGCGGACCCGACACGCCCAGCCCCATCCGGAACCGGCCACCCGACAACGTGTCCAAAGTGGCCCCGGTCATCGCGGCCATCGCCGGCGTCCGCGCCGGAATCTGGAAGATCGCGCTACCCACGTCGATGCGTTCGGTCTGCGCGGCCACCCACGCGAGCACCGTCGGCGCGTCGGAACCGTAGGCCTCCGCGGCCCACACCACCGAAAAGCCGAGACGGTCGGCCTCTTTGGCCAGCTCAAGGTTCGCGGCGTCGTTGCCGGCGCCCCAGTATCCGAGGTTCAATCCGAGCTTCACGAACCGTGACCCTACCGGTCAGTAACACCGATTGCCAGGCTCACACGATGATCACCCCTTAGCATCGCGCACGTGGAACAGCGATACCTCGGCCGCAGCGGCCTCCGCGTGTCCAGGACGGCACTGGGCACGATGACGTGGGGACGCGACACCGACGCGGACGAGGCCGCCACCCAGCTCATGGCCTTCGCCGACGCCGGCGGCACCCTCATCGACACCGCCGACGTCTACGCCGACGGCGAAGCAGAACGCATCCTCGGCACCCTCCTCGGCGAAATCGTCCCCCGCGACGAACTCGTCCTCGCCACCAAAGCCACCGCCCGCCGCACCGAAGGCCCCTTCGGCGGAGGAGCCTCCCGAGGCGCCCTTTTGTCCGCATTGGACGGATCGCTGCGCCGCATCGGCGTCGACCACATCGACCTCTGGCAACTCCACGCCTGGGACGCCGGCGTCCCCATCGAAGAATCACTGTCCGCACTGGACCTCGCCATCACCAGCGGCAAGGTCCGCTACGCCGGCATCTCCAATTACAGCGGCTGGCAACTCGCCACCGCCGCCATGACCCCCACGACCTACCCCCTCATCTCCACCCAGGTCGAGTACTCCCTGCTCGAACGCGGCATCGAACGCGAAGTCGCCCCCGCCGCCCGCCACCACGGCCTCGGCCTGCTCCCGTGGGCACCGCTGGGCCGCGGCGTCCTCACCGGCAAGTACCGCAACGGCACCCCACCCGACTCCCGCGGCGCCTCCGCCCACTTCGCCGGCTACGTCGAACAACACCGCAACGAACGCGCCGCCCGCATCGTCCAGGCCGTCGCCACCGCCGCCGAAGGCCTCGGCACCTCTGCCCTGTGCGTCGCCCTCGCCTGGGTCCGCGACCGGCCCGGCGTCATCGCCCCCGTCGTCGGCGCCCGCGACACCAACCAGCTCATCGCCTCCCTGGAAGCCGAAGCACTCACCCTGCCCCCGGCCATCCGCGCCGCACTCGACGACGTCAGCGCCATCGAACTCGGCTACCCCGAACGCCCGATGCCCTGACCTGCCACTTCTCTTCAGAGGGCCGACTCGGCGTTCGAGTCGGCCCTCTTCTTTGTGTTTTGGTTTGTGTGTTCTGCGGGTCGGTGGAGGAACATTAGTTTTGGTCTACACTGAAGCTATAGAGGTAAGTGCCGCCAAGCGGCCGAACGGGGTTTCACCCCACCCCTTGCGTGACCTCGAAGCGAACGTCAGGGATGCTGGAGACCACGACGTTTCACAGGAGGAACCGATCTTGCGCCGGCTCGCTGCTCTGATCCTGACCACCGCCACGCTGACCGCGTGCGGCCAGAGCGAGGGGTCACAGGACCCGCTGCAGGTCGCGGAAACCCTCGAAGCCGCCAAACCGGCCCACTCCCCCGCCCAGAACGCCACCCCGCCCGGCGAGATCGCCCCCGGCGGCACGTTCACCGAGGCGGGCACCACGCTGAAGTTCCAGGTCAACGGCCGCAACGTCGAACTCGACCGCCTCCGCAGCGCCGTCTTCGAGATGACCACCAACGACAAGGGCACCGAAACCCGCGGCGCAGGCCTGCGCGCAGGCGACGGCGCCACCAACGGCGTCCCCGACCGCTACGGCCGCCTCCTCGTCGTCGACACCCGCGGCGGCGAGTTCATCGCGTTCTCGATCAACCCGCTGATCATGCGTCAGCGCTACCCCATGCCCGGCACCCCCTACGGCATCGCCTACGACGCCAAGCGCGACATCGCGTGGATCACCCTCACCGAGCGCAACGAGGTCGTCGGCCTCAACGTCGCCGCTGGAGAACCAGCCGAGAAGTACCGGTTCCCCACCGTGCGTCAACCCAACACCGTCAGCGTCGACCAGGAATCCGGACGAGTCACCGTGACGTCCGGCGACAACGGAGGGATACAGGTGATCTCGCCATGACCGAAGGGGTGATCGACGGAGACTGGGAGTACAGGCCACTGCGCCTGCCGCCCGGCATCTCCCGCCGCGCCGCGACCACGCAGCTGGCCATCCAGGCCGAGTTCTCCGGCTGGGAACTGTCGCGCACGCTGCTCTACAGCGACGGCTCCCGCAAGATGTGGCTGCGCCGCAAGGTCCAGCCCGCCCTGGTGCCAGGCCTCATCACCTGACCACCAGGCCGTCCCCGAACGCGACGGGCTCGCACTCGTCGACGAAGTCCGCCGGAAAGCCCCGCACGAACGGGGCCGCCGCCTCCAGGCGCGCGACCGATTCCGGCGGCAACACCACCTCGCCCAGGCAGTCCCGCACGTGCTCCGGCGTCCGCGCGCCCACCAACGGCAGCGCCCCCTTGCCCCGCACCCACGCCAACGCGACCTGCGCAGGCGTCGCCCCCAGCTCCCCGGCGACCTCCCGCACCGCCCGCGCCGCGGCCTCCTCCCGCTCCGACAGCCGCCCGGACCGTTGCGTGCCACCGGACAACTTGCCCGCGGCCAGCGGCGCCCACGCCGCCACCGTCAGACCGAGCGCCGACGCCATCGGCAGCAACTCCCGCTCGACGTCCCGCCACAGCAGGCTGTACGGCACCTGCAGACCGGCGAACGCCGACCAGCCCCGCCACTCGGCCAGCGTGTTCGCCCGCGCCACAACCCACGACGGCGCGTCCGACATCCCGACGTAGAGCACCTTCCCCGCCCGCACCACGTCGTCCAGCGCCCGCATCGTCTCCTCGACCGGCGTGTGCCGGTCCCACACGTGCACCCAGAGCACGTCGACGTGGTCCGTGCGCAACCGCCGCAACGACTGCTCCAACGACCCCACCAGGTTCTTGCGGTGGTTCCCGCCCGCGTTCGGATCACCGGGATCCCGCGACAACGAGTACTTCGTCGCCACCACGAACCGGTCCCGCCGCCGCCCCAGCACCGCGCCCAACACCTCCTCGCTCTCGCCGTACGCCGAGGCGGTGTCGAGGAAGTTCCCACCGGCGTCGGCGTACGCCTCGATCACCGGCCGCGCCGCCTCCTCCGAACGCAACGTCATCGTGCCCAGCAACAACTCCGAGACACGCAGGCCGGTCTGCCCGAACAGTCGGTATCGCATGATCCACAGCATCGCCGCACCCCGGCGACAACAGGGAGACCCGCTCAGGGCCCCTCTAAGCTCGGGCGCCATGGCCGACAACGCACTGGGCCGCTTCCTGCGTGCCCGCCGCGAAGCCACCACTCCCCCGACCACCGAACGCCGCCGCACCCCCGGCCTGCGCCGCGGCGAACTCGCCGACCGCGCGGGCATCAGCGTCGAGTACCTCACCCGCCTCGAACGCGGCACCGACCGCTCCCCGTCCGGCCAGGTCCTCACCGCTCTCGCCGACGCGCTCGCCCTGAGCGCCGACGAACGCGTGCACCTGTACCGCCTCATCAAGGCCGAGTCGACCTGCTCCCCCGCCCCGCCGCCACCGCTGCGCCCGACGATCCTCGCCACGCTCGCCGCCCTCGAACCCACCGCGGCCGCCGTCCTGACCCCCGCCCTCGACGTGCGGGCGTGCACCAGCGGGTTCCGTGAGAAGTCCGGACTGAACGGCGAACAGAACCTCGCCCGCTTCGCCTTCAGCGAGCCCGCCAGGACCCACTACCCCGACTGGGACGCCATCGCCACCAGCCGCGCCCACGCCCTCCGCGCCGCCGCCGACCTGGGCGACCACGCCGCCGCGGCGCTCGCGTTCGAACTCTCCCTCACCGCCGGCACCGCCTTCACCAGCCGCTACGACACCGCGGCCGCCCTGCCCCCGGCCACCGGCACCGAACGCTGGGGGCCTCACCTCCTGGCGTTCGAGTCCCTGTACGTGCCCGGAGAGGCCGAACACCGCCTGGTGATCTACTTCAGTCAACACTGAAGCTATAGAACATGACGATATTCCAGCGGATGAAACAATCCTGGTCATGCCTCGCCCGGAGAAGCCGCTCGACCCGTTCGCCGGGCCCGTCCAGCAGTTCGCGTTCGACCTCCGCAAGCTCCGCGAGAAGGCCGGCTCCCCCGGCTACCGCGAACTCGGCAGCCTCAGCCACTACTCCGCCAGCACCCTCGCCGACGCCGCCCGCGGCCAGCGCCTCCCCAGCCTCGCCGTCACACTCGCGTTCGTCCGGGCCTGCGGTGGCGACGAGGAAGCGTGGGAACGGCGCTGGCGCGAGATCGGCGAGGCCGAAGCCGAGACGCTGCGCCCCGACTCCCCCTACGCGGGCCTCCAGGCGTTCACGGTGGACGACGCCGATCGGTTCTTCGGCAGGGAACGCCTCCTCGGCAAGCTGCTCGGCAAGCTCGAGCACCACGACGTCGTGCTGGTCATCGGTGCGTCGGGGTCAGGCAAGTCGTCGCTGCTCAGGGCCGGTCTGCTCGCCCGCAACGGCGGCGAGCTGATCACCCCCGGCACTCACCAGACGCCGCCGGACACCCAGCGACTCCTGGTCGTCGACCAGTTCGAGGAGATCTTCGCCCTCCCCCACCAGAACGAGTTCATCGCCGCGCTCACGAGACGCACGGCGAAGACCGTCATCGGCCTGCGCGCCGACTTCTACGGCCACTGCGCCCGCCACCCCGAGCTGGTCGAGGCCTTCGAGGACGCCCAGGTGCTGGTCGGACCGATGACGACGGACGAACTGCGCAGGGCCATCACCCAACCCGCCGTCGAGGCCGGCTGCGCGCTGGAAACCGGACTGGTGGCCAGGCTGATCGCCGACGCCACCGGCGAGGCGGGCGTGCTCCCCCACGTCAGCCACGCGCTGCTGGAGACGTGGCAACGCAAGCGCGGCAACACCCTCACCCTCGCCAGCTACCACGAGAGCGGCGGCATCGCCCGCGCCATCGCCAACACCGCCGAGACCGCCTACAACGACCTCGACGAGGCCCACCGGCAGCAGGCCCGGCAGGTCTTCCTGCGGCTGATCACCCCCGGCGAAGGCACCGAGGACACCAAACGGCACGTCAAACGGTCCGAGCTCGCGGCCGACGAGGTCGTCGAACACCTCGCGGCGGCCCGCATCCTCACCGTCCACGACGACAGCGTCGAGATCAGCCACGAGGCCGTCATCCGCAGCTGGCCCCGCCTCAAGGACTGGGTCGCGGAGGCACGCGACGACCTCCGGGTGCACCGCAGGCTCACCGCCGCGGCCGCCGACTGGGAGGCCCACGACCGCGACCCCGGCTCGCTGTACCGGGGCGTCCCGCTCAGCCAGGCCACCGACTGGGCCCAGCGCGAACCGGACGCCCTCAACGCCGCAGAACAGGCGTTCCTCGACGCCAGCAAGACCGCCGTCGAACGTGACCTCGCCACGGACCGACGCCGCACCACGAACCTAAGGCGCGTCGTAGCGCTGTTGGCCGCGCTGCTGCTGGTGGCCACCACCGCGACCGTGTTCGCCGTCAGCGCGCAACGCCAGACCACCGAGCAACGCACCATCGCGCTCGCCCAGAAAGCCATCGCCGAGGCCAACGACCTGCAGGAACGCGACCCCGGCCTGGCGAGCCGGCTGAGGCTCGCCGCCTACCGGCTCACGGACCTCCCCGCCGCCCGCGACAGCCTGCTCAGCACGTTCGCCGGACCCCAGGTCACCGTCGTCGCCGGCCACGCGGAGCCCGCCTCGTTCGCCCTGTTCAGCCCGGACAGGAAGCTGCTCGCCACGGCGGGCGACGACCGAACGCTGATCATCAGGGACTTCCAGGACCCCTACCACCCCACCGAGCTCGGCCGCGTCCACGCCGGTGACCACGCCACCCACAGCATGGCGTTCAGCCCAGACGGCAAGATCATCGCCGCGGCCGGCTGGGACGGCCTCATCCGCCTGTTCGACGTCAGCAACCCCCGCAAGCCGTTCGAGAAGGCCAAGATCAGCGGGCACGACGGCCAGGTCGAGGCCGTGTTGTTCACCCCGGACGGCCGCAACCTCGTCAGCAGCGGCGAGGACGGCACCATCCGCGTCTGGGACGTCACCGGCACCGCGGTCCGCACGATCCAGGCCCACACCGGCGTCGTGCACGCCATCTCCCTCACCACCGACGGCACCCGGCTCGCGTCCGCCTCCTGGGACACCACGGTCAAGCTCTGGGACCTCGCGACCGGTACCGAACTCGCCACGATCGCCCCGGCAGCCCGCGACAGCAACGTCGACAAGGCCATGTACGGCGTCTCCTTCTCCCCCGACGGCCGCACGGTCGCCACCGCGAGCGCCAACGACGTGCGGCTCTGGGACGTCACCGACCCGCGCTCCCCCGCCCAGATCAAGGAGCTGCCCGGCCACACGTTCAGCGTGCACACCGTCGAGTTCTCCCCCGACGGCCGGTTCCTCGCGACCGGCGGCGGTGACAAGGCCACCCGCCTGTGGGACGTGCGCGATCCGCGCAACGCCGAACTCGCCGCCCTCCTCGGCGGCCACAGCGACTCCCTCTGGTCCGTCGCCTTCAGCGCCGACTCGCGCCACATGGTCACCGCCACCAACGACGCCGAGGTCCGGGTCATCGACCTCGCGAACCTCAGCGTCCCCGTGCACCAGCGGACGGTCTGGAAGCTCGACTACGACCCCCGCGGCCGCTTCTTCGCGACCGTCTCCTCCGACAGCGCCATCAAGCTGTGGCGCCCGGAGGACCGGCACGCCCTGGAGCTCTCCACCCTCCCCGCGCTCGCCCCGGACGACGAGGGCCAGACCGTCGACATCAGCCCCGTCGACGACGTCGTGTACGCCTCGACCTCGGCGGGCACCGCACTGTGGGACGTCAGCGATCCGACCAGGCCGCGCGAGCTCAGCAAGGTGGTCGAGAACGCAACCCCGATCGTCGCCGCGAGCTTCAGCCACGACGGCGACACGCTCGTCACCGCTGACGAGGACGGCGCCGTCACGTTGTGGAACGTCAGCGACCCCGCCAAGCCGGTCAAGGCGGGCGGGTTCACCATCCCCCGCACCGACACCGTGTGGCAGGTCGAGCTCACCCAGGACGACCGCACGGTCGTCATCGCCAACGGCAGCCGCGAACTCCAGCTCTGGGACATCAGCGACCCGGCCAACCCGCGAGCCCACCCGCCGTTGCGCACCGACGACAACCCGAGCCCCATCCGCCGCGGCGGCGCGGCGGGCCGCGAGGAGGTGCTCAGCGTCGTCATCCACGGCACCGTCATGGCGATCGCGAACCAGGGCTCGAGCGGCGCGCTGTACGACATCAGCGATCCCGCACAGCCGCGCGAGCTCGGCACCCTGCCCAACGACGGCGGGCCGCTGCAACGCCTCGCCTTCTCCCCCGACGGCACCCTCATCGCGGCCGGTACGACCGACGACGTCGTCCGCGTGTGGGACGTGCGCGATCCCCGCAACCCCCAGGTGCGGGCAGTGCTGCACGGTCACACCGAACGGGTGTGGGGCGTGGCGTTCGCCTCGGACAACCGCACGCTGGCGACGGCGGGAGCGGACCGCACCGTCCGCGTGTGGGACCTCGACGCCGAGGCCACCGCCGCCCGTGTGTGCTCGACTACGACGGCGCACCTGTCCAGTCGTCTTTGGGACCACTACTTCCCCGGTGTCGACCCGAGGCCACTCTGCTGAACAAGGACACCCACCTCTCTTCTACACCGCTTTTCTAGTGCGAAAACGTTGTGCGGTGTCGATGTCCAGGCGTCGTACAACAACGTTCGTTCAACACGGCGGTCCGCACCCGGTGAGGTGATCCATCAGTCAACACTGAAGCAATAAAATTCACCGAACTGGTTGTCGATATGATCAGATTCTGGGTCATGGAGCTCGTGCCGCACGAAGTCGGGGTCGCACACAGCGCACTGCCGCACGACGAAACGTCCGCCCGCGCCCTGCTCGCGCACGCCGCCGCGCAGGGCCTGCACACAGTCGTCGTCACCGCGGAGGAAGGTGACGAACGCGCGATAGCCGTGCTGCGCGAACTGCGCGCGGAGTACACCACCGAGGACGGCCGCATCACGGCCCAGCTCGACACGGACGCCGAAGGCCAGTTGCAGCACCTCTGGGGACTGTCCGCGGACGAACGGGCCACCTGGCTCGCCGCGTTCCCCCGCAGCGACGACCCGAACTGGTGGATGCACCGCCTGCTGGTGCTCAACCATCACCCGGAGTGGGCGCCGCTCAAGGACTGGCTGGTCGACGAGCACGTCCGGCTCTTCGGCCGCCCGCCCGGCCGGCGCCGCTCTAGCGCGGCAGGCCGCTGAAGTCAGGCTGGGTGAACCGCTGGATCCAGGGGATCGGGGCCTCCTTCGGGGTGTCCTGATCCGGCTGGACGGCGGCGAACGTCAGCACCGGCACGCGCGGCACACCGACCGCGATCACGTCGTCGTGCGTGCCGGCGATCCACATCACGCCGGTGTCGGCGATGTTCGCGATCACGCTGAGCTCGGGCACCACGAACTGCACGAGCGCGAGCCTCCCGTCGGGCATCTGGGCGAGCCCGGCCACGTTCTGGTTGGGCTGCCACGGGAACAGCGTGATCGTCACCGGCGTCCACTGCGCCGAGTTCTGCACCGCGCGGACGGCGTCGCGGTACCAACGGCCGATCTCGACGGCTGTGGGCACGCCGAGCAGGCCCAGCACCAGCACGAGTCCGCCGACGACCAGCCCGGCGGGCGAGAGCGGGAACAGGCTCAGCAAGACCAGCACCGCCCCGACGCCCACGGGCACGACCGCCCACAGCCACGCGCGTTCACCCCAGCGGAACCCCTTGAACGCCTGCGCCGTCGCCGAGTCGTCGAGCGGACGCCCGATCGGCCGCTCCACCCGTTCCCGCACCGGGTGCTCCGGGTCCGGGGACCGGTCGACCTTGGCGTTCTCCATCTTCGCGAACCCGGCGGCGCGCACCACGGCCTTCCCCGCCGCGTCGGGTCCGCAGACGAAGACCTCCTGCCGTTCCAGCACCATGTCCGGCAGGTCCTGGAACCAGCCCTTGAGCACGACGCCGTCCGATAACCGCAGCCGGTCGGTGCCGTCCTCGTGCTTCTCGAACACCTCGGCCGGCATCCGCCGCCACGGCTGCTCCAGCAGACCGCGCCGCTGCGCCCGCGTCTCCACCCGGTACATCAGCGGACCCAGCCCGAGCAGGAACGTGAGCAGCGCCAGCACGGCGAACGCGCCGATGTTGCCCGGCGTCGACGCGAGCAGCCAGCACACCACGGCGCCCGCCCCGGTCACCAGGGCGATGCCTCCGAGATTCCTCGCGCCCCAGCGCAGGTCCCGCAGGATCAGGCCCGTCGACCAGTCGTCGGTCGCCGGCACGTCCGTGCTCGGTTCGAGGTACTGCACCACAGCCGACCCCCAGCTATGCCTTGGCGGCGACCTCCCGGATCAGGTTCGCGAGCTCGGCCGGCCGCTCCAGGGGAAGCATATGTCCCGCGTCCGACAAGATCACCGACGTTCCGCCGAACCGGACCGCGTCCGCTTCGGGCACCAGCCGGTCCTCGTCCCCCACCACGGCGACGACGGCCTTCTCCTTCGCCACCGTCAGCCCGGCCTCGCGGTCGTAGCGGTCGACGGCGGGCCGGAACAGCGCGACCGTCTCCGGCCAGTGCGCCCACACCATGTCCGCGGTGAGCTCCACGTCCTCGGGCGCGGGCTGGTCGCCGAACAACCACCAGCGCAGCCCGGCCGTCTTGGTCGGTTCGATCTTCTCCCGCACCGCCCGCACCAGCGGCCCGAACGCCCGTTCCAACTCCCGCACGAGCTTGCCGACGGCCTTGGGCCACGCCAGCGACGTCTCGGACATCCCGCTCGCCGCCGTGGACACGAACACGTTGCCCAGCACGCGTTGCCGGAACAACCGGGGCCGTCGTTCGGCCATCGCCAACGCCGCCATGCCGCCCATCGAGTGGCTGGCGATCACGACGTGGCCCTGCGGCACGGCCCGTTCGATCAGCTCGCCGAGGTCCTCCCCCAGCTGCTCGATCGTCGCCGTCTCCTTGGTCGCGGCACCCGAGTCGCCGTGGCCGCGGTGGTCGTAGGCGATGACCTGGAAGTCGGGGCTCAGCAGGTCCACGACCTTGTGCCAGCTGCGGTGGTCGAGCGCGTAGCCGTGCGCGAGCACGACCGTCACCGGGGCGTCGGGATCCCCCGCCCGCACCACGTTCAGCTCGGTCCCGTCCTCCAGCCGCACCATGCGCGAGTCCTTTCGCCGTGTCGTCTGTTCGTCCTAACGAGACAACCCGGTTCCAGGACACGGTCTAGTGGCGAAGCACCACATCGGGTGGCCGCTGCCCGCCCCCGACGCCCGGCACGCCGCGGAAGCCGTACGCGGTGGCCTTCCCGCCGGGCTGGATGATCCACGCCTCCCCCGGCTGGCCGTCCGCGAGCACGTTCTCCACCGCCCCGGCGACGTCGGACGGCGTGAGCAACGGGAACCCGGCGGCGGCGAACTCCTCCTTCGCACCGCCCAGCAGCAACGTGTCGACGAACCCCGGGCACAGCGCGGAGACCGTGATCCCCTCCCCCGCCAGCGCCTGACCGGCGGCCCGCGCGTACCCGACGACCGCGTGCTTGGTCAGCGTGTACAGCGGGTCGGACGGCATCGCGGTGAGCCCGGCGAGTGACGCGGTGATCACGATCCGGCCGCCGCCCTGGCGCCGCAACGCCGGTACCGCCGCGCACAACCCGTACACGACGTGATCGACGTTCACGCCGACCAGCTTGCGGTAGCGGGCGACGTCGAGCGCGTCGTCCACCCCGGCCTGGCCGCCACCGATCCCGGCGTTGAGCAGCACGACGTCGAGGCCGCCGAGGTCAGCCTCGACCTGCGCCACGACGGCGGGCATCGTCGCGGGATCGGTGACGTCACCGGCGATGGCGACGCCGCCCACCGCGGACGCGACCCGCTGCGCCCCGGCCCCGTCGAGGTCGAGCACGACGACGCGGGCACCCAGCTTCGCGAGCCGGTGCACGACGGCCGCGCCGATGCCGCGCGCGCCTCCGGTCACCAGCGCGACCTGGCCGGTCAAGTCCACAGTGGACACGGCGATCACCCTCTAGCTGTTGCGCAGGAACCTGTCGAGGACCCGGACGCCGAACTTCAGGGCGTCCACCGGCACGCGCTCGTCCACGCCGTGGAAGAGCCCGGAGAAGTCGAGGTCGGCGGGCAGCTTCAACGGCGCGAAGCCGAAGTTGCGGATGCCGAGCTGCTGGAACGACTTGGCGTCCGTGCCGCCGGAGAGCATGTACGGCAGCACGCGGGCGCCGGGGTCCTCCGCGATGATCGACGCCGTCATGGCGTCCACCAGGGCGCCGTCGAACGTCGTCTCGACCGGCGGCAGGCCGACCCACTCCCGTTCCACGTCCGGGCCGAGGAGCTCGGCGAGTTCGCGGTCGAACGCCTCCTCGCGGCCCGGCAGGATGCGGCAGTCCACAGTGGCCTCGGCGGTCGACGGGATGACGTTCGCCTTGTACCCGGCCGAGAGCATCGTCGGGTTCGCGGTGTCGCGCAGGGTGGCGCCGATCATCCGCGAGAGCGCGCCGAGCTTGCCGATCGAGCCCTCGACGTCGTCGTCGGGGAACTCGAGGCCGGTGATCTCGGTGACGCCGTCGAGGAACTCCCGCACGGACGGCCGGATGATCAACGGCCACTGGTGCTGGTCGAGCTTCGTGACGGCGGCGGCGAGCTTCGCCACGGCGTTGTCGCGGTGGATCATGCTGCCGTGCCCGGCGGTGCCCTTGACCCGCAGCTTGAGCCAGCGGATGCCCTTCTCGGCGGTCTCGACGAGGTACGCGCGCACGTCGTCCTTGAGCGTGATCGAGAACCCGCCGACCTCGCTGATCGCCTCGGTGACGCCCTCGAACAGCTCGGGCCGGTGCTCCACCAGCCACTTGGCGCCGAACAGGCCGCCCGCCTCCTCGTCGGCGAGGAACGCGAACACGATGTCGCGCGGTGGCACGACGTTCTCGCGCTTGAAGTGCCGCGCGAGGGCCAGCGTCATGCCGACCATGTCCTTCATGTCGACGGCGCCGCGGCCCCAGACGTAGCCGTCCTGCACGGCGCCGGAGAACGGGTGCACCGACCACTCGGAGGCGTCGGCGGGCACGACGTCGAGGTGCCCGTGCACCAGCAGCGCGCCCCGGCTGGGGTCGGCTCCGGCCAGGCGTGCGACGACGTTGCCGCGGCCCTTGGCGCCGGACTCGACGTAGGTGGTCTCGTAGCCGACCTCGGAGAGCTTCTCGGCGACCCACTCGGCGGCCGCGCGCTCCCCCACGACCGTGGCGGGATCACCCGTGTTGGTCGTGTCGATCCTGATCAGCTCGCTGACGAGCGTGACGGCCTCTTCTTCAGCCAGTGCCAGTGCGTTCCCCGTTGTGCTCACCCCGTCGTTCTATCACTGTTCAGAACACGCTCCACCCTGTGAGAGTGGTGAAACGGTCCAGCGCGTCGACTCCCGCGACGGAGTTGCCGCGTGCGTCCAATCCTGGACTCCACACGCAGATCGCGCACTTCCCCGGGACGACGGCGATGATTCCGCCGCCGACGCCGCTCTTGCCGGGCAGACCGACGCGGTAGGCGAACTGCCCGGCGGCGTCGTAGGTGCCGCACGTGAGCATCACGGCGTTGACGCGCTTGGCACCGCTGACGCCGAGCAGCCGGGTGCCGTCGTTGCGGACGCCGTGCCGGGCGAGGAACAGGGTGGCGCGGGCGAGGTCGGCGCAGCTCATCGCGATCGAGCACTGCCGCACGTACTCGCGCACGACGACGTCGACGGGGTTGCGCATGTTGCCGTAGGAGGCCATAAAGTGCGCGAGCGCGCGGTTGCGGTCGCTGTGGTCCAGTTCGGACTTGGCGACCTCGGGATCGACGTCCAGGCCGGGGTTCCCGCTCTCCTGCCGCAGGAAGTCGAGTAGCCGGTCTGCCGCGCCGAGGCCGAGGTGGTCGGTGACGACGACGGCGCCGGCGTTGATGAACGGGTTGCGCGGGATGCCCTGCTCGGTCTCCAGCTGCACCAGCGAGTTGAACGGCGACCCGGACGGCTCGCGGCCGACGCGGGTCCACACGTCGTCGTTCTCGGCGAGGGCCAGAGCGAGCGTGAACGCCTTGGAGATGCTCTGGATCGAGAACGGCCTCTCGTACTGCCCCGCGCCGAAGACCTCGCCGTCCAGTGTCGCGACGGCGAGGCCGAAGGTGTGCGGGTCGATCCTGGCCAGCGCCGGGATGTAGTCGGCGGCTGAGCCACCTGGTGTGACCTCGGACGCGATGCGGTCCACCAGTTGCTGGAGCTCCATGCCGCTCATCCCATCACGGGATGAGCCTCACGCCACCGGGAACTCGTGGAACTTGGTGGCCTGGCCCGCCCCCACGGTGCAGGGCGAGTTGACGGTGCCGATCCACGTCGGGTCGCCGTTGGCGTAACGCGGCGTCAGGGAGAGGGTCGCGTTGCCCAGCGAGATCGTCGCCGTGCCCGCGTTCGGGAGCGTCAGCGCCGGGAACGTGCCGGTGGCGACGACCTGGAACGTGCCGGAGGACGGCACCGCGGTGTTCGGGATGGCCGACGTCGCGGTGATGTTCTGGACGCTGCTGCCGTTGGTGACCGTGATGGCGGTGCTCAGCGTGCCGTCCACGGAACGGCCGCCGATCCACCACAGCGTGTTGCGGATGTCATCCGACACGGTGGCGGTCACCGACGTGGACGCCGGTGCGGTCGGCACGCCGACAGCGGCCGAGTCCGGCACGTCCGGTGAGGTGACCACGGTGGGCACGTCGTGCGTACCGGTGATCGAGAACTCGCACCGGTAGGTGATGTCCAGCGAGGCGGTCGCGGCGGAACTCGTGCCGGCCGTCGCCACGCTCAGCGCTCCGGCAACCAGAGCGACGGCGGCGGCGCGCGCGAAAAGTCCGGTCTTCATCTGCAGGGACCTCCATGAGTACGACATTGAACTGCAAGAAGGCGGTGTTGCTTTACTCGCCAGTAAAGTAACCAGGCCGGTTTCTTCGTGGCAAGCAAAAATCAGCTTTTGTCACTTGGGTGCGAAATGTGTTGCGGCGATTTGTCAGCCGCGCTGCAACAAATAGTGCGCGCGCAGGGCGAGTTCGAGGGTGAACCGCTGTTCGGCGTCGTGCATTCGGTCGCCGAACAGTTCGTCCAACTGGTTGACCCGGTAGCGCACGGTCTGCGGATGCACCTGCAACCGGGAGGCGACCTCGGGTGCGCCGCCGCGCGCGGAAAGCCACACGAGCAGGGTCTCGGCGAGCTTGGTCCGCTGCCGGTCGGTGAGCGGGGCCAGCGGCGCGAGCGCCCGTTCCGCCAGCTGCCGGGCCAGGAACTCGTCCGCGAGCACGGTCAGTTCGACGATGTGGTCGGCGCAGTCGAGGACGGTCCGGCGCGGCAGCACGCCGTCCTTGGCCAGCGCGAGCACCCGGCGTGCGCTGGCCAGCGACCTCGGTGTGTCGTGCGGCGCGACCGGCACCCCGACCGCCGCGCGCCAGCCCGGCAACGCGCGAACGAGCCACCGGCTGACCGCCACCGGGTTCGGCACCAGCAGGTACGGGGTGGCGTCCTCGAAGTCGACCAGCACGTCGGCCGGCAGGTCGTCGGCGGGCGCGGCGGACGGCTCAAGCGCTACCGCCACGAGCCGGTCGGGCACCGGCCACGCCGCCGCCTGGGCCGCGTCCACCACCGCCTGCCAGTTGGCCGCCGGATCGCCGACCAGGAGTTCCATCAGCTTGCGCCGCCTGCGTTCGAGCGTGCCCGCCGCGCTGGCCTGCGCGGCCGCGTAGCCCTCGACCGACAGGCTGACGAGTTCGTCGACGTGCGCGATCATCGCCTCGCCCAGCACGGACATCTCGCGCAGCGACAGCGCGCGCTGCTCGGCGAACCCGCAGACGTGCCTCCAGGCCACCCGCGCGCCGATGCGGTAGGCGGCCTGGAGGCTGTCGAGACTGCGGCCGGACTTGAACTCCCACGCGCCGAGCTTGCGGTGGATGTCGTCGTGCGGATCCGGCTCGGAATCGGGCGCGGCGATGCGGTCGACGAACTTCACCAACGCCTGCCGGATTCCGTCGACGACGTTGTCACGGAACTCGCTGTATTCGGGAATCGATTTCTCGATGGCCTCGAAAATGCCGACCGCGACCGGCGCCACTTCCATTCGGAGCAACGGCGCCAGTTCGCGCGGGACCGATCTGCGCGGATCGTCCAGGCCGGTCATCCTGGCGAGTGTAGGAGGAAAACGAAACCGGGTCGTTCAGCCAACCGGACGAAGTGGTTCACACGAAGAACAGCCTGACCACGGCGTCGCGGGTGACCAGGAACCCGGCGATGCCGAGAATCCACCCGGTGGTGCTCGCGCCCTTCTCCGCGAACCACGTGCTGATCTTCGCCAGGAACGGCTCGACGCGGTGCCGCAACGCGAGCCGTGCCACGAGGAGGACCAGCGCGGGCACGATCATGACCAGGCAGTACCCGGCCAGCAGCAGCCCGACCTGGGCGGTGCTCAGGTCCGCGGCGCTCATCATCCCGATCGCGCCGAGGTACGGCAGCATCGTGGCGAGTTCGACCACGCCCGCGAGCAGCGCGACTCCGGCGAGCGCCGCCGCGGACCCGTTGGCGTTCAGGCGGTTCTGCCACTTGCCGGTGTACGGCTTCTTCTTGCCGTCGAAGCGGAAGCTGACGGCGAACAGCAGCACGCCGATCACCAGCTGGATCCACAACGCCACCTGCCCGTCGAGGTGGTCGATCACCTGCGACGCGCCGAGCACGATCAGCACGCCCACGCCGAAGTAGAAGACGGTGATCGTGCCGAGGTAGACGGCGAACCTGCTCAGCTTCAGCCTGCCTGGCGTGAGCATCAGCCAGATCGGGATGAACAACGTCCCGATGCTCGTCGAGTCGAGCAGCGCCAGCCCCGCCAACGCCGCGATGAGTCCCAGTGTCATGCGCTCCCCCGTTTTCGCACGATCGTAATATTACGGCCTCGACCTGATCTTCGCAACGCGGCTGGGCAACCCCTCGGCCGCACGAGGCGTCGAACAGCTCGTGAAGCGATGGATCTGGGCGGCCGTGGCCGCGGTCCCGGTCGTGACCGGTGCGATCTGGTGGGCCCTGCCCGACACGACGGACGTCGCGGTGATCACCGCGATCAGCCCTGACGGCACCGTGACCTGGGTGGACGGCGAGATCAGGCCCGCCGAGGAGAACAGCTCTGCCGTGCACGAACTACCCGGCGAGAAGCACGTCTCCCGGCTCGCGGACGACGTGGTGATCCGCACGCCGTTCGGCTGTGGCCAGGCGGAGGGCCTGACGCTCACCCTGTTCGGCATGGGCGACGCCCCGTGCGCGCGAACCGACTTCCTCGCCGAGAAGGAACCGATCTACGCGCCGCGGCTGACGTTCAACGGCGACGGCGAGATCACCGAGATTCAGGGGCGATACCACCCGTAACCCGTATAAGGGTGGGTCATGGACCTGAGTGCGGTGCCGCTGGTGGCGTTGCGGGTGTTCCAGGAGGTGGCCGAGCGGGGCTCGCTGAGCGCCGCGGCCGCCGCCCTGGGCTACACGCAGTCGGCGGTGTCCCGGCAGATCGCCGCCCTGGAACGCGTGGTGCGCGCGCCGTTGTTCGACCGTCAGCTCGACGTCGTGCAACTGACCGATACCGGGCATGTGCTGCTGCGGCACGCGGGTCTGGTGCTCACGCAGCTCGACGCGGCCAGCCGTGAGCTGTCCGGGCTGCCGGCGACGGCGGGCACCGTGCGGCTCGGGTGGTTCACGAGCGCGGGCGGCACGGTGGTCCCGTCGGCGCTCGCGGCGTTGCGGCGCAGTCATCCGGCGTTGACCGTGACGACGCGGGACGGCACCACGGCGTCGTTGGTGCGGGCGTTGCGGGCGCGCACGGTGGACATCGCGGTGCTGGCGTCCGAACCGCCGTTCCCGCCGCTGGACGACGAGACGCCGGCGTTACGGACGAAGGTGCTCGACGAACGCGAGCTGCTGCTGGCCGTGCCGTCGACGCATCCGCTGGCGCACAAGGACTTCGTCGACGTGGCCGACCTACGTGGCTGGGCGTGGATCACCGGGCCGCCGGGGTTCGGCGTGTGGCCCGGTCTCGACGAACGGGCCGTGGTCGCCCATGTCGCCCGTGACTGGTTGGCGAAGCTTCAGCTCGTGGCGACCGGTGCGGGCATCACGACGCTGCCCGAGCCGTTGGCGACGTTGGTACCTCAAGGCGTGCAGGTGATCCGTGTGCGCTCACGGGAACGTCAGCGCGTCGTCGTCGCGTGGCTCAACCTCTCCGAACCGGCGTCCGTGGTGGTGGACGCGCTCGTCAGTGGTACTCGCCCGTGAGCATCGCCGTCGCCAGCTCCACCCGTGACCGGTAGCCGGTGCGCTGGAACAGCCGGGTCAGCCTGGCCTCCACGCTCTTCTCGGTCATCCGCAGCACGCCCGCCAGCTCCCGGTTGGTCAGGCCTTCCGCGACCAGGGACGCGAGCAGGCGCTCCTGTTCGGCCGTGGTCGCCGCACGACCGGGAACCGCTACACCGTTCTCCCGCATCATGTGCCGCAGCAACGCCCTGGGCAGCAACGCGTCCATGGTGCCGAACAGCTCGTAGGCCTCACGCAGCAGCAGCGGGTCGACGAGCCGGAACGCCACCAGCGTCGTCCACGTCCGCGCCATCTCGTGCGGCTGGCCCCGTTGCCCGACGATCCGCCGGACCTCCTCGACGGCCGCCTCGTCGCGCCAGGTCAGGGCCCGGGCCAGCAGGTGGTTGCGATGGGCTCGGCCGGTGTCCATGCGCTCGGCGATGCCGGCGAGCCGTTCGACGCGGGCCGCCGCGTCGTCGTGGTCGCCGTCCTCGACCGACAGCAGCGCGAGCCGCAGCTCCAGCTCGTCGGTGCCCAGCACGATGCCGTGCTGGGCCGCGTAGGCGAGCCCCCGGTGCAGCACCTGCTTGCCCTTGTCGCGGGCGCCGAGGACCAGTTCGATGTCGGCCTCGGGAGCGTCCAGGACGTGCGGCAGGACGTTCTGGCCCGTGCGCACCTCGGCGATCACCTCGCGCGCACGGGTGAGCTTCGCGCGGGCGAGCAGCATCGAGGTGAGATCGCGTGCCAACGCCGTGTGCACGACGACCTGGCCGAGCGTCGAGCCGTTGACCAGCGCCTTGCGAGCGTGTCCGAGGGCGTCGTCCCAGCGGCCGGCCGCGACGTCGAGCAGCGCCTGGTCGGAGTCGAGCACCCGCTCGCCCGCGAGGACGCGCTCCGCCCGTGCCGCCTCGCCCGCCAGCAGCAGGTTGCGCGCCACGGTCGACTTCACGTGGGGCCGGTCCTGCTCGGTGGCGAAGAGCGGGCACAGCGCTGGGTCGTTGACGACCCGTTCGAACTCGGCCATCCGCCCGGTGATCAGCGCCGCGCACATGCTGAACAGCTCGCCGAACGTCACCGTGGCCGCATTGCCGAGCCTCCAGACCGTGCGCGTGCTCGCGAGCAAAGTCGCCGCTTCGTCCCATCGGTCCGAGTAGCACAACGCCAGCGCACGGTCGATGAACCGCGCGGACGCACCACCGGGCAGCGTGCGCCACGCACTGTCCGCGACCTTGCGCAACCCGGCCCTGTCCCCCGCCGCGCACATGCCCACGAGCCGGATGAGGTGCATCTCCTGCAACTGGTCCGATGTGAACTCATCGGACCGTTCGAGTGCGACCTCGATGCTGGCCCGTGCGGCGGTCATGTCGTTGTGCACGCTGCACGCGACGGCGTGGGTGTACAGCGCCTCGGCCCGTTGTGTGGGCGTGGTGGCACGGTCGGCGGCGGCGTGCAGCCAGCGCCGGGCCGACGGGTCGCGCAGCACGCCCGCGCGTCCGGCGGCGAGGAGTTGGCTGGCGGCCTTCTCCCGGTCGGCGAACGCGCCCGCGTCGATCAGCCGGTCCGGCAGGTAGCCGGGGTCCTGGACGAACGCCCGGCCGTCCCAGATCGCGCTGACCGCACGCCATCCGAGGTCGTTGCGCTCGTACGGGCCGATGCTCGCCTTCAACGCGTGGGCGAGCACCGGTGCCCGGAACCGCCAGCCTTCGCCGTGCCTTACGAGCACACCTTCGGCTTCGAGTTCGGGCAACGCACTGGTGTCATCGAGGAGTTCTTCGGCGACCAGGCCGAGCGGGTGCAGCACGGCCATCGCCTTCGCGGTCCGCCAGGCGTTCTCGCCGAGGGCCTTCACGCGGTCGACGGCGGCGTGCCGGTGGCCGGTGCCGCGCGGTTCGCCGACCAGGTAGGCGGTGCGGTCGATGATCCGCAGCGCGTCGCCGCGCAGGTAGGTGTCGACGGCGAGGTCTACCAGGCCGGGCACGCCCCGGCTGTCGTTGTGCAGGCGGCGCACCAGGTCGGCGTCCGCGGAGACGTTGAGCAGGCGGGTGAACATGTGGCTGACGCCGGACCGGTTCAACGGCGTGAGCGGCACGACCTCGGTCAGTGCGTTCAGGCGCAGCGCATCAGCAAGATCGGCGTGTTCGAGACGCACGGGCGTGCGGTAACTGCCGACGACGCTGGCGCCCAGTCCGGGTAATGCGTCCAGCAGTGCGCCGAGCACGTCGCGGTCCAGCCGGTGCAGGTCGTCCAGGAACAGCACCGGCGGACGTGACCACCGTGTGAGCTCCTCGGTGACACGGGCGACCACGGCCTCAGGACGGCCGTGGTCGGCGCGCAGCAGCGGAACGGCCGTGGTGCGCACGCGCTGATGTTCCAGCGTGTCCCTGACCTCGTTGAGCAAGGCGGTGCGGCCGATGCCCGCGTGCCCGGTGACCAGCACCAGCCGTGTGCTCCCCGACAACAACGGCCACACCACGTTCGTGTGCGCCTGCTCGCGCGCGATGAGAGCCGTGGCGCCGATGGGGTTGAGCGTGCCCGTCATCCGGTGGCTCCTCGGTCGTCGAGCCTGCCCGCCAGGCTCGCGGCGGCCAGTTCCACCCGCGACCGGACCCCGGTGCGCAGGAACAGGCGGGTGAGATGGTGTTCGATCGCCTTCTCGCTGACCTCGAGCTCCGCGGCGATCTGCCGGTTCGTCTGGCCGGTCCGCACGAGTTCGACGATGCGCAGTTCGGTGGCGGTGAGGCCACTCTGCGTCGCTTTCGGCGCGGCCACGCCGAAGCTGCGCATCAACGCCGACACCTTGGCGGGCAACAGGAACGCGGCCCCGCCCTCCCTGGCGATGGCGTGCAGTTCCCGCACGACCTGACGCGGGTCGTCGCAGAACTGGGCGAGGATGTGGCACGCCCACAGCAGGTCGGACTTGTGGCCGCGCTGGCGCACGACGTCGGCGCCTTTCGCCGCCTCGGCCGGGTCGCGGTTCAGCAGACCTCGGCCCAGCAACAGGATCTGCAGCGTGGCGCGGCAGTCGTCCTGGCTGTGCAGCTCGGTCATGGCGGCCAAGGCGGCACGGGCGATGTGCTCGTCGCCGTTGCGCAGCGCCAGTTGCAACGTCAGCAGCATCAGCCGTCCGATGCCCGGCCGCACCCCCGCGTGCCTGGCCAGGCCGATCGTGCGCCAGGCGAGGTTGACCGCACCCTCGGAGTCGCCCGCGCGATGCAGCAACCGGGCCTCTACCAGCGCCCTGACCGGTGCGTACCGGACGTCATCGCTGGCCTTGGCGAGCCACGCGTGTGCCTGCCGGTTCTCGCCTCGCGCCGTGTGCATCGCCGCGGCGAGCACGCGCGCCAGGTGGTGCGCGGGCATCGGGCGGGTGAGTTCGAGTTGGCGCACCGTCTGCAGTGCGGTCGTGTAGCTGGCTTTGGCGTATTCGCGGACCACGCGCTGATAGAGCTTCAACGGGCCGTGGTCCGGTGTGCGATACCGCGTGCCGAGTACGAGTTCCAGCACCGTGGCGACGTCACCGGCCGTGCCGGCCTCCGTCAGTTCGTCGAAGTGTTCCTTGGCCTGGGTGTTGCGGACGAACTTCAAGGACGTGCGGAGAGCCGCCGCGTCGAACCTGAGTGCGTGATAGATCGCGTTGAGCTCGGCGTTGGTGATGACGGCTTCGGCGTCGTTGGCGTTCATCGGCAGAGGCGTCCAGTGCGGGCGTTCACCGATCCACCACCGTGCGAGGTCGGTGGCCGGTCCGTCGTCGGTGTCGACCGTCTCGCCGTTGAGCAGCAACAGCATCGTCGCGGCGTCGGTGGTCGCGTCGTCGTGCGGGCGGTCGTCCAGGACCGTGCGCATCAGCTCGTCCTGGCCGGTGGCCACGAGCGCGGTCATCGCGCTGTGGAAGAGCCTGCCGCACGGTTGCGGGTCGGTCATGCTGACCGCGGCGGCGAGCCACCGCCCGGCCCGTTGCGGGTCGGTGGACTGGATCTCCACAGCCCGGTTGCCGAGCCACAGCGCCCACTTCCGCGCGTCCGGCAGGTCCGGGCCCGCGAGCGCGACCAGGTCCGGATCGGCCGTCCCGGCGGCGAGCGCGACGTGCACGCGGCGCACCGTGTCCTCGCCGCTCTGGTCCACGATCGCGTGCGCGAGCGCCGGGCACAGCACGTGCAGGTCCGGGGTGAGCACACCGCGTTCGACCAGGTCGTCGAGCGCGCGGCCACAGCTCGCCGGGTCCTCGCCCAGCAGCTGGAGGTCCGTGACCTCGATGCCCTCGCGGACGACGCACAGCAGCGCGACCCGTTGGGCGAGCCCGTGGACGTGCTCGAGCAGCGGATGGTTTCTGGGCAGGCTGATCCGGTCGTTGGCGAGGAACATCCGGTCACCGATCCAGGTCAGCTCCGCGTTCTTGAGCGTCGCGAGGACCGTGCCGGGGTTGCCGTAGAGGGTGCCGAGCGCGGTTCTGAGCGCCTCGACGACGCCGATGTCGAGCGCGTCGCGCGTGGTGATCAACTCCGTGACCACGTCGTCGGGCAACGGCGACAGGTCGACGACCACGTCCGCGGCCTCGGCCAGTTCGGCGTCGTCGTGGGTGACCGCGACGACGAGACAGCCGGGCATGCGCATCGCCGTGGCGGTGAGCACCGGTTCGGCGAGCTGGTCGGTGTCGTCGAGCAGCACGACCGCCCGCGATCTCGGGCGGTGCCCCACCACCGCCACGCCCTCGGCCCGCCACATCGCCGCGGCCTGCCTCAGCAGTTCGGTACGTCCGCTCCCCGGCTCACCGCGCACGACCGCGAGCCGTCCGCGCGAGGTGGTGGCCTCGAACGCGGCCCGCAGCGCGGCGAGCTCCCCGTGGCGTCCGCGCAGATGTTCCTGCACGTGACGACTCCCCTCGGATCTTCGGATGTGGCGGGACCCGGCGAGCCCCTGCCACTCGCCGAATCCCGATGGTGACCAACAGTCACTGGAATGGAGAGTAGGTGAGAGCGCGACGGTCGAGAGTGGACGCGGGGAAACCCCTCAGATGACGACCATGACATCTGTCATGGGGTTTTGATGTGGGACCGCACTGCCGATTCCGCGTGTTTACCGAGATCGTGGGCTTATGACAGCGATCGAGGTGCGGGGGCTGACCCGCCGGTACAGCGGAGGATTCGAAGCTGTCCGGGGCGTCTCATTTGAGGTGGAGCGCGGCGAGATGTTCGCGTTGCTCGGCACGAACGGTGCGGGAAAGACCTCGACCGTGGAGGTGGTGGAAGGGCTCTCACGTCCGGCGGAGGGGACCGTGCGCGTGCTGGGCCACGACCCGTTCGCGGAGCGCGCTGCCGTGCGCCCGCGAATGGGCGTCATGTTGCAGGAAGGCGGCTTTCCGCCTGATCTGACCGCTTTTGAAGCCGCTCGGATGTGGGCGGGGACGCTGACGTCGCCGCGACCGGTCGACGAGGCGTTGGAGATGGTGGACCTCGCTCATCGCGCCACGGTGCGGGTGAAGCAGCTGTCCGGGGGTGAGCGACGCCGTCTCGACCTCGCGCTGGCGTTGCTCGGAAAACCCGAGGTGCTGTTCCTGGACGAACCGACGACGGGTCTCGATCCGGAAAGCCGCCGGAACACTTGGGAACTGATTCGTGCCCTTTTGCGCGACGGCGTGACAGTCCTGTTGACAACGCATTATCTGGAGGAGGCGCAGGCGCTCGCCGACCGCCTCGCGATCATGCACCGCGGCCGGATCGTGGCGCAGGGAACGGTATCCGAGGTGGTCGACGCGTATCCGTCGCGCATTTCGTTCGTCCCGCCCACCGGCGTGACGCTGCCGTTCGTGGTGGACGCCGAGTCGTCGGGCCGCGTGACGCTGCGGACCAACGCACTGCAGTCGTCCCTGCACGAACTTCTCGTCTGGGCACATCTCAACAACGTGGAACTGTCCGGTTTGGACGCCCGCTCGGCGTCGCTGGAAGAGGCGTTCCTGGCGATCGCGGAGGAGGCGGCATGAGGGCCGTGGCTGTTGGGCAGGCCGAGCTGAAGTTGTTCTGGCGCAACCGAACCGCGCTGTTCAACTCGTTGCTGATGCCGTTGCTGCTCGTGCCGGTGCTGATCGCGGTGGACGCCTCGGGCGTGCCGCTGGTGATCGGCCTGGTCGGATTCGCCCTGCTGATGGCGGTCTACTACAACCTGGTCACGACGTTCGTGGCCCGCCGCGAGGAGTTGGTGCTCAAGCGCCTGCGCGTCGGCGAACTCACCGACCCGGAGATCCTCGTCGGCGCCGCACTCCCGTCCGTCGTGATCGCCCTGGGCCAGATGGTGCTCTACTGCCTGGTCGTGGCCGTGGTCACCGGCGTCGACCTGCCGTCCCGCCCGTGGTTCCTGCTGCTGGGCGTCCTAGGCGGCGTGGCGATCTTCGTACTCCTGGCCGCAGCCTCCTCTGCGTTCACCAGGACCGTCGAGATGGCCCAGATAACCTCCCTGCCGATCCTGATGGCGTGCCTCTTCGGCTCCGGCATGATGTTCCCGCTATCCAACCTCCCTGACATCCTCGCCAAGATCCTGCAGTACCTGCCACTGACCCCGGTCCTGCAACTCCTGAACGCCGCGTGGGCCGACGGCCCGGTGATCAAGCCGCTGACCGTCATGGCGGTGTGGATCGTGCTGGGCACCTACGCTGTGCAGAAGTGGTTCAGGTGGGACCCGCGGAGGTGAACTTGCTCGGCTGGTGGCGCTCGCGTGGCAGCGCGGCGAGGTTCGACCTCTTCGTCCGCTACACGTTCTACCTCTCGTACATCTTCCTGCCACCACTGCTGATCATCGGCTTCGCCAACGAGGTCAGCACCGTCGCTCTGGCCGTCCTGGTCGCGACGGTGCTGGCCTACACGGTCATCAGCTTCCGCCTGGTCCACCAGGGCCTCGAGTACAACCTGGGCCGCACCGAGTTCCCCCGCCGCATCCTCACGATCCACCTGCTGATCACCGCCGCGATCCTCGTAGCAGGCCAACTCGCGTACCCGGACCCGTTGCCCGGCAAGCCGGACAGCCCAGGCGACGGCATCTCGGTGATCTTCCTGGTCCTAGCGGTCACCACGTACTCCGCCGTCCTGCGCCCCCGCACCCTGATCCTCCTGGGTCTCCTGGGCGGCGCCTGGATGCTCCTCACCGCTCCCCCGGGCCACGCCCTCTTCATCTCCCTGATGCTCCAGTTCCTCGTGGCAGCCTTCCGCTCCACCCTCTGGATGCTCAAGATCGTCTGGGAACTGGACCGCTCCCGAGAAGTACGAGCCAACCTGGCCGTAGCCGAAGAACGCCTGCGCTTCGCCCGAGACCTCCACGACGTAGTAGGCCGCAACCTCTCCGCAGTAGCCCTAAAAGCCGACCTGGCAGCCAAACTGGCGAGCCGCGACCGCTCAGCCGCAGCCATCGACGAAATGCTGGAAGTCCGCCAAATCGCCCAGGACTCCCTGGACGAACTACGAGCGGTCGTCAGCGGCTACCGAACAGCAGACCTGACCGCAGAACTGGCAGGCGCCCGCTCCCTACTGGCCTCAGCAGGCATCGACTGCCGAGTAATAGGCGACGTCACGTTCACCGGCGAACCGGCCGGCGCCCTCGGCTGGGCAGTCCGCGAGGGCGTGACCAACGTCCTGCGCCACAGCGAGGCCCGCACGTGCACGATCACGTTGCGAGGCAAAGTCCTAACCATGTCCAACGATGGCGCCTCGTCCTCCGCGTTCCGCTTCGGCAGCGGCCTAACAGGCCTCCACGAACGAGTAGCAGCGCTAGGCGGCTCGGTAACAGCCACCCCAGAGCCCCCCAACCGCTTCGTCCTGACCGTGGAGCTCCCATGATCCGCATCCTCCTGGCCGACGACGAACACCTCATCCGAGGCGCAATGGCCGCCCTTCTCTCGTTGGAGGACGACCTGGAGGTAGTAGCCCAAGCCGCCACAGGCAAAGAAGCCCTGGCGACAGCCAGAATCGTCCGCCCAGACGTAGCGGTGATCGACCTGCAAATGCCAGACCTGGACGGCGTCTCCGTAGCCCAATCACTGGCCACAGAACTCCCCACCTGCGGCACCATGATCGTCACCAGCCACGGCCGCCCAGGCCACCTGAAACGAGCCCTGGCAGCAGGAGTCCGAGGCTTCCTCCCCAAAACCGTCTCCTCCGACGTCCTGGCCACAGTCGTCCGCACAGTCCACCAGGGCGGCCGCTACGTAGACCCGGCCCTGGCCGCAGAGGCCATCAGCGCAGGCGACAGCCCCCTGACCCCACGCGAAGCAGACGTCCTGGAACTAGCCCTAGAAGGCGCCCCCATCGACGAAATAGCCCGCCGAGCCTCCCTGTCCCCAGGCACAGTCCGCAACTACCTGAGCTCAGCCGTGGGCAAAACGGGCGCCTCCAACCGCCACGAAGCGGCCCGCTTCGCCAGAGCCAAGGGCTGGATCTAGTACTCCTACCAGCACCAACGCCGCACCAACCCCCCGATTTTGGCCCACACTGACGATCATGTAATCTATGCACACACCACGGCGCGAGCCGCGGTACAACTAAACAAGTCCGGGTGGCGGAATGGCAGACGCGCTAGCTTGAGGTGCTAGTCCCCGAAAGGGGGTGGGGGTTCAAGTCCCCCCTCGGACATTCTCTTACCCCACGGGATTCCTCAGAATCCCGTGGGGTAATTCATATTTCGGCCGTTTTCACGTCGCCACGCCAGTTCAGCGCAAGTGCCGGCCGAACTGGGCGATGGGCAGTTTCCAGAGCTTTGAGCGTTAGCGGCGCGGGTCGAATTTCAAGACGCTGCTCGCTGCAGTGAATCTGCAAGTGTTGCTCGCGAAATTGATCGACCAGATCTTCGCCCGCGCCTATCTCCACAGGTGCCGCAGCCCGCCCGAGCAGGTGCGGCAGTGCCTCAAGAAGGTGGTCTTCTCGGACGTAGATGTTCCGCGGTTCGCCGTCAGAACGTCGCTTGACGCTGGTGAAGCCATGCCGACACCGATAGCCAGCTCGCCCATGAACCCAGTGCCCGTCCATCCGACGGCCACACAACCCGCATACGACAAGGCCAGCCAGCATGTAGCACCGGACCTCGCCGTCCTTGGCGGGTTTTGTCACCCGCATCCCCTGCACCGCGACGAACATCTCGTCATCGACGAGAGGCTCATGCACGATGCGCTCGGACACCTCCCACTCACTGACCGGGTTGTACCGCAGCGCGCCCGAGCCGCGGCCACCAACACGTCCGCCTGACCCGTAACCTGTCGTGCTGCTTCGGTTCCACACCTGCCGGCCGGTGTAACGCGGATTCTCCAAGATCATCGCAACCGTCCGGACGATCCACCGCTCCCCCGACCTGTGCGCATTCCGCTCGCGATCCGCGCCCGACGGGCACACCACGCCACGCTCGTTGAGCTCGCGCGCCAACGACGCCACCGTGCGACCGTGAGCACGTTCAGAGAACATCCACCGCACCCACGGAGCCGTCACCGGATCCGGCGCCAACACCTGCACCCGCCGACCCCACCGCCCATGCACCGGATTCGGATGACGACCACCATCAACAAGCCGATACCCATATGGCGGCCGCCCGCCCAGAAACCGGCCTTGCAACCGCGTCTGAGACCGCATCGCCGCCAACACTCGCTGACGAGCCCGCGCCACCTCACGCTGCGCCTGCGCACCCAACAACACCATCAACGCCTCATGCACCGGACTGCCGAGTTCCACCGGGCCGCCCGCTTCCGGCAGCCATACCTCGACACCCAGTGCGTTCAGCCGAGCCACGACCTCACGGAACTGATCACCGTGAAACGCACGCTCGTACTCCCCCACCACGACGGCATCGAAGGCACGATCAGGATCTGCAGCGGCGGCCAGCAACGCTGCGGCCTCCGGACGGTCCAGCCACGACCACCGTCGCGACACACCCACATCGAAGAACTCCGCGACGACCGAGCCGATGCCCTCGATCAGCTCATCCGACACGGCGCGCTGCCACGCACGTGATGTCTGGACGTCCTGAAACGTGCTCGTAGACATCCGGCCGTAGAACGCGAAGCGCAGGCCAGGCTCCTCAGACGGTGCCGCTGGACGGCGACGTCCCGTCAACGCGGCGACCAGTTCGGCGTTCGTCAACGTGGCCACAGTCAGCTCCCTCGGTCACAACCGAGACTCAGCTGTCAAAGGCGTCGTGACGACGTCCTGTCCATCTCCACCCGAACAGACCAGGAGCAAGCCACACCAGACATCAGGCCAGCTCACCCCAGCCCGGAGATCTCCCACACGGGCCACTCAAACCAGGCTCGACGTGCTCGCCTGGATCAACCTCCCTCAAGGCCCGCGTGACGCATCGACACCGAGGACCATCCTTCCGAGGCGTCAATACCACGACTAGGACACGCTTCCCGAGGCCGCGGGAAGCATCCAACCCTCACGGCGGTGTGGGTCAGGCGGTCGTGACGTCGTAGGTGTGGCCAGCAAGCCGCAGGCGATCGATCAGAGGCCGGCCCATGGCCGTCGCAGGTGTGAGCGAGCCGGACCGTTGCGGGAGGTCGTCGAGGGCCAGGCAGAGGGCGCTCTGCCCGAGCATGACGGCCGTGGCGGCGTAGCCGGGATCGCCCGGTCCGGCGACGGTGGCCCGGTAGCGGCGCCCGGAGCTGGTGGTGGCGTGCAGCACCGACCGGAACCAGCCCTTCGCACGAGCCTGTTCGCTGGGCCCGGTACCGGGCGCGGGTAACACCCGGTCGAGCAGGCCGCGGACGGGCTTGACCGACATCGCGCCGACCAGCCCGGCCAGCCCACCGGTGATACCGGCCGCCACGAGCACTCCGGTGACGCCCCGCCCCGCGCCCATGACCTCGCCGTAGCGCAGCTCCGGCCCGTAGACCCAGTCGAGCAGGGCGTTGCTGCGCCGCACAATGCGGGTGTTGAACGGCGCCATCACGAACGGCGCCTGCCACGTTCCGTCGGCGGCGCGGGAGGGCATCCCCGCGTCACGGGGCTGGGCGGGCGTCGGCTCTGCTGCGCGGTCGGGACTGAGCGCATGCGGATCAGCGGCGACGCGGCGCAGGCCGGGATTGCGCTCGTAGGCCTCGATCTGCGCCCGCAGCGAGTCAATCGTGCCGCCGCTGAAACCGCCGCGAACCGTAGCCACCAACCGCACGTCGGTGAGCGGACCCGCGCCGTCAGCCACGGCCCGCTCGTGCATCAACAGCATGCCCAGGTCCGACGGAATCGAGTCGTAGCCGCAGGCATGCACGATCCGGGCTCCGGACTCCACAGCCAGCTCGTGCACGGCGTCGATCGCGGCCCGGACGAACAACACCTCACCGGTCAAATCCGCATAGTGCGTGCCGGCCCGCGCGCACGCCTCGACGACCGGGAGCCCGTAACGCGCATACGGACCGACGGTGGTGGCCAGCACCCGCGTCGACGCGGCCAGCGCCGCCAGCGCAACCGGGTCCCCCGAGTCGGCGACGACCAGCGGCCACTCCCGCGCCGCCGCAGGCAACCCGGCCCTGGTCGCGGCGAGCTTGTCCGCAGACCGCCCGGCCAGCGCGAACCGTACGCCCTCGGGGGCGTGCCGGGCCAGGTATGCGGCGGTCAGCGCCCCAACGAACCCGGTGGCGCCGTAGACGACGACGTCGTGCTCACGATTCATGGCAGTCAGCATGCCTCCCAGGCTCCGGCCAACGCGCAGCGGTACGGCACTGACGTCAGGTACCGCTGGTCGACGAACAGCAGGGCTGAACTGCCGATCTGCACCGCCCTGGCCCAGGACGCCGCCGACGCCAAGAACTTCGTCGCGATTCCCGATCCTCCGGCGCAAGCCGCCTGGGCGAAGACGCTCCCCGATGCCCTGCGCTCGGGAGACGGGTGTCAGCGCGCCCTCAAGCAACGCGACGCCCCGCTGTTCAGCAAGTCGTTAAGCGACAGCCTGTCGGCTGTCAACTCCTACGCCACCCTTCAGCGGCGAATCACGTCCATGGCGGAGGGCCGGTGAGCACGTTCGGCCTGTTCGAGGCACCTTCCAGGGAGCTGCTTCAGTTGCGGAGCCAAGGAAAACGACGCGTTTTGACGGCGTCCGGAGTGTCCGTGTCAACTCCGCGTCTGAGCTCTCGCGCGCACTGGGACAGGTCAGCGTGGTGGAGGAGATCGGCCAGCTCGTTCACGTCGGCCGGGCGTTGCTCCCTGATCCAGGACAGCGCCAAGCCGAGGCCGGGTTCATCGCCTTCCAGGTACAGGACCTGAATGAGTTCCCGCAGCTGGCGCACCGTGCGACTGCTGAGTGAGAGCTGGAGGAAGGTGTCGGCCTCCGAGCCCTCACCGGACCGGCGGAGGTCCGTGACGGTGGCGAGGACCCTTCGAGCGGGTACGTCCGTGGCCGCTCTCGACATCATGCGATCGGCGTGCGCGGACAGACCGGCGGCCCTCAGTCCCCGGCACAGGGAAGCGAATCGGTGAGCCGGCTGGTTGTCGAGCAGGGCGTCGAGCCGGACGGACGCGCTCCCGCGCGCCACGCTGTCGACGACCCTCCCGAGGACCGGCTGGCCAATCTCCACGGCCATGGCGAAGAGGAGGCTCGCATCGTCGCGGGAGAGGTGTTGGAGGAGCTTCGCGACGACATCGCTCGGCCACCCGCGCAGCAGCACCCGGAAGAACTCCTGGCGGGGAACTTCACGCAGGAGCGCCGCGAAGGTCGCGACCTGATCCACCGGCGTTTCGCCGAGGCCGACGGCGACAACAGCGAGGAGGTCGACGAAACCGGCCTGCGACCGCGAGCGAGCCAGGTGTTCCGAAGGTGCTGCCGCGGCCAGGTCGTTGATCATCCTGGCGAGACGGTGTGGCGTACCGTCGAGGAGGGCGGTCAGGACCTGTTTCTGGTCTCGGGCGGCCGCCGCGAGGACGAAATCGGCGACGACGTCCACCTGGGCGTGGTTGGTCGCGCTCACCACTAGGTTCTTGGCGGTGACCGGGCGACCGGCGGAACGCACCGCGGTCACCAGCTGACAGATGTCGTCGGCCGGTCGGGTGGTGACGACCCGCTCGCACAGGCTGAACTCGGCGTCGTCGCGGCCCTGGGCGCGCAGGTCCGCGGCCAGGGCGACAACTCCGTTGATGTCCAGGGTCGTCGCGGCGTGCTCCAGGGTCCGCGCGGCGAAGTCCGGTTGGTCGGTCGTCCAGAAGGCGGTGGCCAGCGCCGACGCCTGCCGAGGGTCGCTGACCGCGGCGATTGCGGTGGCCGCGATCCGCTCGGCCTTGTCCGCCTGCTCCGCGCTGATCATCGAACGGCAGAGCTGAGCGATGGTGTCCGGGGGCTGTTGTGCGGCCGCTTCCGCCGCGGCGACGTAGATACCGAACGCGACCGGCTCACTTCCGACGGCTCGCAACTGCTCCGCCAAGGTGAGCACCGCCGGACCGGCCAGTCGCGGCAGCGCCCGGCTGATGAGGTCGTCGACCTCCTGACGCAGACCGGCGAGCCAGAGCGCGCTGATGAGGTCGATCAGGTTCTCCCGCTCCTGAGCGGCACCCAGCGCGACGTCCAGCAACTGTCCCAGTTCCAGCACTCGTCCGGCGGTCTGGAGCGCGGCCGCCAGCTCGGCCACGTCCGCGGCGTCACCGGTCGCCGCTCTCGCGAGCAGTGTCCTGGACTCGCCCAAGAGGTCGATCTCGCGGAGGGCGTCGACGACGGCCATGACCTCTCCTGGCGAGCGCAGGCAGATCGCGGTGACGACGACGTCGAGGTCTGATCGGTGCTGCTGGCCGCTCAGCGCGTCGATGATGCCGGCGACCTCCTGGTCGATCCGCGACGCGGCCGACGCCATGAGCACCTGGTCGGCGAGGTCGGAGCGGCCGGTCGCTCGCAGCTCGGCGACGTGCACGACCACCTCGGACGGGGTCTGCCGGGCCAGGGCGCCGGCGCCGTCGGGGAACTCGGGCAGCACTCGCCGACGCGGCTTGGACTCCCCCGCCACCGCGCTCCTGCGACCGCGCCGGTTGCGACTGAGTGCGATCATCCGGCCGTCGTTGCGGCTGCGTTGCTGGGGCGTCGGCATGCCCGAAGCGGCGAGGTCGACGCGTGCGTGGTGGAACAGGGTCTCCATGTCGAGGAGGTCAGGGCCGTCCGCGACACCGTTCTCGATCTTGTCGATCAGCGCGGCCGTGAACGCGGTGTACTCCGCGTCCGGCACGGCCTTCGCGACGGAGTTCTCCGAACTGGCGGTCATCAGGTACGTGCCGTCAACCTGGGCGTGGTCGGCCAGTTCCACCTCCGAGCCCATCGCACCCCGCATCGCCGAACCACTGAAGCAGCAGTCCAGGATGACGACCTTGCCGTAGCACCCGCGCGCCGTCGTGATCACTTCTCGGCGGATGTCGTCGAACCGGACGGCCCGGTAGAGCCGGTTCGGCGCAACGTTCGGCAGCGCGAGGAAGAGGTTGGAGTTCTCGTCCAGCAGACCGTGACCGGCGAAGTAGAACACGAGCGCGTCTGTCGCCTCCTCGGCGGCGGACTGGACGACGTCCAGCACCTCGTGCACCGAGTCCGGGTTGACGAGCGAGGTACAGTGCGCGGGATCTAGACCCCACTTATCCGGATCGGTCAGCAGCCGCTGCAGGGCGGCGATGTTCCGGTCGACGGCCGGCAGGTCGTCCATCGACTCGTAACGGGAGACGCCGAGCAGGACCGCACGTGATCGGGCCGGGTCCGGGAGACCCACCACTCGGTCAGTCATCGCTCCGCCCCTTCTCGAACCAGCCCGAGAAGGTCTCGTTGATGCCCCGCAACTCCTCCGGCGAGTCGTCGCGAGGGGTGACCTTCTCCGACTCCACCGCGAGGGTGAGCGAAGGCGGGTCGGTGCGCGTGCGACGCCAGTTCGTGTAGGCCAGCACGAGATTTCCCAGACCAATCGTGTTGGCAAGCACGACGTTGATGATCTCGACCGCGCCCATGTCCCCGGGACCGCCCGCGGACACCAGGTTCACCGCGGAGGACCTGGCGACATCGACGTCATCGCGCAGCCAGGCGTGAAAGCTCCTCAACGCCACCGCGTCGTCGCCGGTGATCACCATCTGCATCGTCGCGCTCCCTTGGCCGGAACAGTTCGCAGTGGGGATCGCTCCGCGTGTAGGCATCGTTATCAACAATCACCGAGTGTCTTTGCGGAGCCAGCCCCGCAGTGACGTGACAGCCTCACTCATCATGCAAGGGCGGCGGCGCCCGGCAACCGTGGACTCGAGAAGTGCCTCCGACCTCGCGAGCCGTGCCGAGCACCTCCAGCAGCCACGCGGCGCCTCGGTCGGGTCCTGCTGCCCTCACCGCGTCACGCACGGCGGCGAACGGGTTCGGGCCTCGCAGGAGCAGGCTCAGCGCGGTCGTCACGTCCTCGGATGTGGCGGCGTTAAATCGAGGCACAGACCCGCGCCCGACCGCTCGGTGTCGTGGGCGATGTGGAACTGGTCGCTCGAGAATGGGAGCCCCAGGGCGGGCATTCCCGCCGCCAGGCATTCCGTGAACGAGTTGTTGCCGCCGTGGTACACCATCGCGGTGACGTGCGGCAGCAGAGCTCGTTGCGGAACGTCGGACTCCACGACGACACGTGGGTCCTCGGCCAGGTCTGCGAGTTCGGCGACACGGCCTCCTGCGGCGACCACCACCGTCAGGTCCGGGATGCGCAATGCGCCTTCCACGACCTCGCGCAGCACGTCGTGCCTCGCGGACAGGAAGTTTCCCAGCGCCACCAGTAGAACACGTCGTTCACGTACCCGGTCGAGCAAGACCTCGTCGAGCGTGTCGGCGGTGGTGCAGTGACCGAGGAAGATCTGCCGCTGGTGCTCCGGCAGCGGTGGCAGCCAAGGAAGTTCCGGGTAGTTCACGACCGCGGCGTGGGAGGAGGTCAGGCCCAAAGCCCGGCGCGGCGACCGACGTTAGGGCGCGAAGTCACGGAAAAAACGCGAGAACGCCGCTGTGTGGGCGAGATCGGTGAGACGCACCTCGCTGGACAGCAACGCGAGTTCGGACGGTGACGGGTGCACCGCGGCCGGCCATGCCTGGGGCAGCCCGAAGAACTGGTCGTCCCGCGCGACCAGGCAGGTCGGGTGGCCGGTGATGTAGGACACGAGCTGCAGGTCGAGCGCGTGCAGCGCAAGTGTTGTGGCGTAGTCGATCTGGTCGACCACGTACCAGTCGGGGCGGAGCTCGTCGTGCCGTGCGGCGAGATCACGCAGCACCTGCTCAGGCGCGGCGACAGAGCTACTCAGCCTGACCGCGAACGTTCCCGAGCTGCGTCTCGAACACACCGGCCTGCGCAGAACCCCGCCGTCACCGACGCCGGTCGTTCCCTCTGACTCGCGTTGTGGAACTGCGAGGTGGAGCTTGTTCGAAGCAGCGCTTCGAGCTGCCACGGCGTACTACCTCGCTCGCCGGGAGAACAGGCGTTTCAGTCCCAAAGATCTGGCTCGCCAGGCATGGCGGAACACGAAGGCGAAGTGGACGATGCACCGCCGCTTCGCGTTCCAAAAGCTGCTGAACCTCCCGTTCCACGAAGCACTCGACGTACCCGACACGGATCTGCGCATGCGCGGACCACTTGTCTGGACATGCAAGGACGTCATCGCGAACGCCCAGATCTGCGAGCCATGGCCCAGCATTCCCGCAAGAGGTCTGCGCGTGCTGGGCACCACGGAGTTCACCGCCGCCGGGATCCTGCTGGTCGAGAACAGCGACACCTTCGACCAGGTGTGCCGCACGCCCGAGATAGCCGATCGTTGGCTCTGCGTGTGGGGCAAGGGTTTCGTGAGCACCGGCCTGATCGACTTCCTGCAGGACAAACCCGTGCCCGTCGCCGCGTGGGGCGACCTGGACGCGCACGGGATCAAGATCATCCACGATGTGGCCAGACGAGTCCGCGTACCGGTTCACCCCGTCGGGATGACCGTCGAGCTGTGGGACACCTCAGTGAAGCGAAAGCAGAGTGAGGAGACCCTCGCGGCCGCTCGAACTCTGGCAGCCCAGCTCACGGAGAGCGGACCCACGGCGCTTCGGTTCGCGCTCGTGCGGGCATGGCCCCCACTCGATCAGGTCGCGGTGCCACCTCAGCACCGTGTACGGGGCTGACCAGCAGCCGGAGCCGGCGCGGGGTCGCGCGGGCCAGGGGCACGAGGAGGGTGGGCCAGCAAGACCCTGTGCTCCGGCCGCATCCATGGGCTCTGACCACCGTGACTCATGCCCCTTCTGGATTTCGAAATGGGTAGCTGATCAGGAGCGGCCCACCGCCGGAGCGACCGTCGCCCGAGAAGCCCGCCACCCCGTTTCGGCCTGCAGCTAAGCTCCAATGCGGAAGGGTGGCCTCCGGTCCTTGACCAATGACCACCCCGTCGCACACTGGCAAGTGTCAGCGATGCGGCCAACATGCAGCGAGTCTGGGCTCGGGGAGAAACCGGCCGTCTCGGTCGACGTTGAATACCTGAAGCGCGATCAGGCAGTCAACGGTGATCGACGGGTCCGGCACCACCAGTTCGGCAGCTGCCTCGAGGTCTGCTCGGCTCACACCAGCCGAACCGATCATGTCAAGCATCGTGTCGAACGCAGTGCACAGCTCCTGATCTACCAAACCGACCTGCGCCACGAAAGCCGCGGCACCGCCCGGCGTTTCGAACCCCCGCTCCAGCTTGCGCAGCGCCTCAGCCTCCTCCATGCCGGAGGAGTTCTGCGGCGTAGCGCCGACGCCGCTGACCAGCTGCGCAGCCTTTTCCACCAACGTCGGCCAACCACCGGTGACCCGGAGCAACTCGCTGCGCCGTTCCTCGTTCGTGAACATGGTCGCCTCAATCGACCACACTCGGAGCGTCGCGAGGTCATAGCGGCGGAGGGTCACGGTGCTCAATGACAGCGCCCCCGGTGCACGAAAGCTCGCTTCGTCGATCTGGGCGAACGTGTGCCGCCACAACGCCATCTGCTCCGGACCTGCCACGATCACCGCAGAACGCGTCACACCCGACGCCACAGGCGTCCGGGTCTGAGCAAGTTCCAGCGCCTCAAGGCAAGCCTGTTCATGCGGCGCGAAACTGACCAGGTCGTCTAGGACAACCCGCCACTCCCCCGGCTTGCCCGACACGAGCTGCTCCTCGAACTGGCGCCGATTCCCGATCGGAGGCAGGGAGAAGCGGTTTCCCACAGACGCTGCGGCGTGCACAGCTTCGGGAACCAGGTGGACACCCGTCGCATGCGACCCCAGCACGACTCGTACCTGGTTGCGGTGGTCGCCCAACAGGTCGTCAATCTGAGCCGCCGTCAACGGCGAACGCTTGCCGTCCTTCAGCTCCTGCCGCGACTCTAGGGCGAGGAACTCGTCCGGCACGGACCTCTCCTCGGCGGAGAACAGCTCCGTCTCGACATCGTCCCGGGTGCCGATCATGCTCAGAACGTTGGCGCTGCGCAGGTGCCACCCGCGTCCGTCGTTGTTGGGTGCGAGGACGCCCAAACCGATCATTTCCTGGAGGTACGCGCGAAAGCCCTCAACGTCCAGCTTCGCGAAACCATTCTCCCAGTAGCTGCGGCACTCCTCCCTCAACTGCTTGTCCGTCAGCCGCGAGTCCAGTCCCTGCTCGTGGGCGTGGTAGCCGAGCACATGCGCGATGACTCCGTACCGGTGGTCCAGGTTCAGCGTCTCGTGGAACGCAGCCCGGATGTCGGCGCGGAGGTCCGCGTGCGTCTCCACCGCCTCCACGTCACCGCGTGTGATCACGTACGGCGGCTCGATGCCTCGGGAGAGGCCGGCGTCTCGCTTGAAATGCATCTGCTCGATGAGGCGACTGGCGAAGATTTGCAACAGGAACGGCTGATACGAGCAGTACCCCAGAACACGGTTGACCAGGTCCGGGTCCTCAAAGTCGTACCCGAGGGCGGCAAGAGGTCTGGTCAGCAGATCGGCCGCGTGCTGAGGACTGAGCGGGCCGATGACCGTCGGACGTTGTGCCATGTGCCCGAAAGGGGCATTGCGAGCGGTCTTCGCGTAACGCTGCACCGAGTGCAGACCCGCGAAGACGACCTTCACCCGCCCGTTGTTCATCTGGCCGAGCGCCTTCAGCCGGGTCGTCTCCGAGAAATCAGGCATGTCGGCTTCAAAGAACTGATCGGCCTCGTCCAGGAGTACGAGCAACCGCCGCGCCGGATCGGCGTCCAGCCAGGCCTGCACTCCCTTCTCGACCAAGTCCCGCGAAGGCCGGTCAGGCGCGTTTTTACTTACTGGCGCCACCACCTCCCTTCTCACTAGCGCCGTGTGCAGCGCGTCCCAGATCGCATCCTGGCTGATCGGCGAGTTCGCGCGGATGCCGACCGCCTTGAGGTCCAGGTAGAGCGCAACGCGCTCGCCCACCGTGTGGCGCTGGTTCTCGAACTGCTGGGCCGCGCTGTTGAGCAGGGCGGACTTGCCCAGCCCTCGCCCGCCGAACACCAACTGGGTGCCGTCTGGGTCAATGACGCTGCGCCGTTCCTTGTCGCGTCCGTAGAACATCTCCGGAGCGACCACGCCGCGCTTCTGCCTGATGTAGGGGTTCACGCTGGAGAAGGGCAGTAGCACGTTCATGGTTGCGGTCATCTGCCGGTTGCCGTGAGCGGCGAGATAGGCCAGTGCCGCGTCGTCCACAACCACGACGGGCGCGCTTCGCCCTGCGGCCTTCACAGCGAGGTCACGCCGGGTCTGCGCGCTCATCGTGCCAAAATGCACTACCAACAGACTTTCACCCGACGGATCACCGTCGGCCCAGCTCATCAGAAGCTCGGCGCTCGGCCGCCCCCACGCCAACAGCACGCGCAGGCGCCCGTCGAGCTTCGAGCCAAACGCCGGCACCAGCGCGTTGCCGACGATTGCCCGCACCACCACCTCGACGAAGCGGCGGTCGTGGCTACGCGGCAGGCTCTCCAACCGGTGCAGGTTCGACACCTCCAGACCGATCATGCGCAGTGCGGGGAAGATGTGGCCCGCCATCGCAAAGTTGCTGGTGTTGTTGCGCAAAGCCGGCTCGACCTGTGACAGCTGTCGCCAGCTGTTGAGCGATTCGGAGGCCATCTCGGCGAGGTCCGGGCTCAGTGCGCTGAAGTTCAGCACGGGGCAGTCCGCCACGACACCACGCTGGCCCACCAGTGCCACCAGGTCGTGACTGATGCCTTCACCAAGAGCGTTAGGGACCGCCGGGAAGAACCTGGTGAGGTCCAGCGACTGCGAGATCGCGGGCACGTCCTCGTCGATCTCCAGGAAGTAGATCAGCTCCTCCGCTGTGGACAGCTGCCCATCGTCCAGGAGCCGGACGACCCGCTCATGGGTTCCTGGATCGATCTGCTCGCTGCTCTGCAGCTGTTTCAAACGGACGGTCAGCCGCGCCGTGGCCTCAGCGCGGTAGCGGGGCAAGAGGTCGGATATGCGGCGCAGGGTTCCATCGACCGATACCAAGTCGAGAGCGAGGTTCCTACGTGCGTCCTCAAGCAGGCTGGTCAGCTCGCCGTCCTGTTCGTCGGAGATCGCGTTGTTGAGACGTTCGCGGCGCAACGTCGTCAGGAGGTTCTGCAGCTCGTCCGCCAGGGCGGTGCGCTTCTCCAGTTCCGCCCGGTCAACCGCAGTAGCGCGTTCGACCAGCCCCTCGACGCTGCCGCTCTCCTGCGGGACCTTGCCCGCCGCCGCCAGTTCAAGCAGGAAGTGAGCGGCAGCAAAGTTGTTCGCACCCACCAGGCCGCTCAACGCCTGGTCCCATGAGCGGTCGACGACTTCTAACAGGTGCTGCACGGTGGTCTCGCGTGGTGCGACGACGCACTCCGTCCCGTGATCCACCGTGGCGTCGGCCAGCTTGAGCAGTTCGACGGTCAGCACAAGTTCAGGCGACGGCTCGCGGGCCGGCAGCTTGCGTGTGCCCTCGAGGATGTTGAACGTGGTGATCATCGCGTGAGACGCGGCCCGCGCGGCGGCGGCCGTCAGCGGGTCGTTGTGGTGAGTCAGGTTCTCCAGCGCGCCGAGAACGCCGCCCCGGCGGTCCAGAACCGCGCGGCGCATCTCGGCGACTTCACCCGCGCTCCAGTGACGGTCCAGCATTTCGCGGTTGTCCAGTGAGCGGACGGCAACGACCCAGTCGGCGAGCGGCTTGAGCGCTTCCTGGACCAGGTTGAGGAGGTCCTGCCGTCCGGCACCCTCGATCGGTTTGCCCGAGGTGCCTTGGAATCGCCGGTCAAGCTTGTCGAGTTCGCTTTTGATGAAGCTGCTGGTCGACAGCTTGTCGACGAAATCGGCGACTTCGTCGACTGCAGTGCTGTCGTTGCGCTCCACCAGGCTCAGCGGTCGGCCGAGGATTCCCCTCGCGTCGAGCCAGATCTTGCTGATGTCTGTGGCACGTTTGAATCGCAGTGTCCGGTTTCGGCTGCGGATGTGACCCGCAGCCTGGGTGATCATTTGAATACCCCGCTCGACCTCTGTGACGTCGGCGAGGACGAGCGGAGTCTGAGCCTCGGCCAGGATCCCGTGCAGTGCGCGGCGCCCGATCTCCTCCGCCACGATGTTCAGGTTCGGTTCGAGGTGCGGTGCGAGCTGGTTGAGCAAAGCGCCCGTGGCGTGCTGCCCGGTGACCAGGGCAACCCGAATCAACGCCGGGACGGTGAGCAACAGGCTCGGCGTGTCTCCGGCGACCGCGACCGCTTCCAGATTGTCGAACTCGTCCTGCAGCAACGTTGCGACGGCGCCAGCCTGGTTGCGGACGACGCCCGACAGCGCGGCGATACGCAGTGCCGTGAACTGGACGTCGGTTTCCCCTGTCGCCTTGAGCACTTCCGCTGCGAGACCGAAGCGCCGGTCCTCGACAAGGCGGGCGAGGGTGTCCTCAATCGTGGTGTCGAACGACGCCGTGCCAGTATCCCCGGCAGCCGTTTCCACCTCCGCGTGGACCGGCTCGGGCAGGACAGTGTCCACCGGTTCCTCGATCACCTCCGGCACTGCCTGCCTGGGCAAGTCAGCACCTTGCAACGAAGCGGCACCCAGCTCGGCGACGCAGTCTATGTCCGGGGACGGTGGCTCCTCGGCGGTCTTCACGTCGTCCGATTTTTGCGACGGGTCCCAGGGACCGTCGGGCGCCATCAGCAGCCCTGCCTGGATCGCAAGAAACGACAGCTCGGGCCTCGCCGAGGACCACATCATCACGAGAGGCATCCGTTCCGCGTTGGCGGAATCGGTAGAAACCAACCCAACGAGCACGCCCAACGATTCCGCTCGCTCGCGCAACTCGTTGTCCCAGGGGTCTGCGGCGAGCAACTCCTGTGCTTCTTTCTGCGCGCGGGTCAACTGTTCCAACAGCATCGGAGGTTCGTCAGGGCTGCGAAGAGCGCACACAGCGCCGAGAAGTTCCCGCGCGGCAACATCGCTTTCGTGCGCTGTCAATTGCTCCACGGCTGTCCGAAGAGCAGCCACACTCTCATCCTCGGCGACCACTCCCGCTGCCGACAAAGCAGTAGCGAGATCATCGAAGGACTCCCGTGTCCTGACCAGAACATCGAGGTCACTGCGGAGCGGCACCTGCTTCGCACCCAGCCGCTTCACAACCCTCTGCGCGGCGCCCAGCGCGCCCGCGAACGCCACATCGAAATTGTCGACCGCAACCATCAGGTCGTCCGCCGTCTCCCACGATGACCCCAGTGCGTCCTCGGCCCGAGCGTCGTCGGTGTGCGGAAGCAACTCGTCATCCATCGGGTTGTCCAGTGAAGCGTCATCCTCTCGTTCCACCGCCTCGGCTTCCACACCGTGCTTGTACGACGATGTCGCAACGACGACCCGCTCCGATGCTGCGGCGAGTTTCTCGACCTGCGCGTCGGACAAGCCGTCCATCCGGAACCACTCCCTCTCCGTTGCCCAGAACCAGATCCGGGCGTCGTGGACAGAGGTGAGTCCGTTGGCCCAGACGGCCACTCGGCAGAGCGCTTCGCCCCACTTCTGCACCGAGTCGTCTGACTGTCCTCTGAACGCCTCGTCACTGATATCCATCCACGCCCCGAGTGAGAGCGCGGAGACCGCATGTCGGAGGTCGTGCTCGTTGGCCCGCGCGATTCGGGTAGCCACGTGCTGCCCAGTCGCAAAGTTGACGTTGCGTGGCCTGATCGTCAGACCGAGCGGTTCGAGCACCGAGCGGCGGTGCTGCCAAGGGATGAAGCGCAATGCCTTCACAACATCGGCGACGTCGAGCTTCGACGCCGCGGCCCGCAGGACCTCGCTGCACGACGTCAGCATCTGCTCCAACGCGTCGAGGGCTTCGTCCACCTCCGCATCGACATCCAGGGGCCAGCCGGCCGTAGGTGACACGGGGTACGGGCGCCCTGGGACGAACCGACATTCGGAATGAGACCGGCGATGTCCGCCCATGGACCCTCCGCATAGTTGTCGAACCACACCGCACGCTGCACGGCATTGATCGGTTTCCAAATCACAGGCACGCGTGGCCGGATATCGTGCGATAAAGCGGAAACGTTACTACGCATTCCACCTATGGAGTAACGCTTAGGATCGCCTCGTGAACGGCGCGATGTAGGTATAGCCTTCCGGGAGTTCCACAGGTCCCACCAGGCCGAAACGTTCGCGGTCCCGGCGATAGGCGAGGCGCTGGTCGTCACTCGCTGCGTGTCCGCGGTGGCCGATGCGGCGCAGGTGTCCGGCGACTTCCGACTCGCGCACGAACTTCGAATCCAGTCGCCGAGTCACCGATCGGGGATGTCCGGATGCTGCGGTCATGATCACCGGTTCGTAGATGAGGACCTCCACCGTGGTCTCCCCCTGCACTGCCGGGAACCGCAGGCGGCGAGCAGCCGGGTCGTAACTCGCGGCATCCATTCTCAGCGCGGCATCCGCTACGAGGCGGTCCACCACATCGTCGAGCGCACTCTCACCAACGTCGCGCACCTGTGCGGCGCCGGGGACACCGTAGATAGCTCTCGCCAGATTCACGCGGGGCAGCACCGCTCGCCCCTCGGGATCCAACAGGCCGAGACGGCGCACGGCACCGAGCACCCGTTGGGAAAGCGTGCTGGTATTCATCGGCACGGCCGAACTGCCCGGTCCACCGATGCTCCGCTGGCCACTGCCGGGTGCGGTGTCCCTGGTGAGAATCCCGGCGTCGTAGCGGTGCTCGATCTCCATATCGTCCACCATGACCGGGAGGTCCAACAGCGTCGATTCCACATAAATCACGCCCGCACCGCGTGACCACCTGCAGGTCAACACGATCCCTGGAAAGAACTCCAAGGGCCATTCGATTCCGCGAAGCAGCGGCCTGGGTCCGTAAAGCTCGGTTTGGGTGTCCTGCTGTCGTGCGGCGCGGGGCAACTCGCACCCAGCGTGAGTGAGGATCACTCTCAATCTCGGTACGTTCCCACGCATCTTCGCGGCCACGTGCTCGGGTATCGGCAGGAACCCGTCAACTTGGTGGCTCAGTCTCAATGGCTGACTCCAGCTCAGCTGGCTGTCGGTCACCAGCAGCGGACCGAGTCCCCAGTCGTCGTGTTCAGCGTCGAGGTCGAACTCGAAAGCCATCACCGTTTCGGGCACCTCAGCGGAATCTGACACTCGCTCCGAGAGCGTCTCCGACCAGCCTCGCCCCAGCGGTTGTGTGGGATCAAGGCGTGCGTCCACGCTCCCTGGGTACTCGGCCCGCCACACTCCACCGCCCTGCCAAGCGTCATCGAGCCGAAGGCTCACTTCGTCCTCGAGCAGGCCGGTCAGCTCATCGGATTCGCCGCGCACGTAGGCGCTCACAACCGAGTTCGCATGGCAGACCACGAGCGGGTAGCAGGTGTTGCGGAGCAGTTCAGCGGCACCTCGAACATCGCGGAGGCGGGGGCCGATCGCAGTGTGGACCACGCGCCTGCGCGGCTGCCATCGCGACGGCCGGTCCGGCAACGCGCCGCGGCGCAGTTGAGTCGCGATCGTCTCCAGGTCCGGCCCGCCCAACGGGCCGTTGTCGCGGAGCCTCGCGGCGAAACCGTCCCGAGTGAAGGCGTAACCACGCCACATTCGCAGATTGCTGGACCGCCGCAGGGCTTCCTCGACCGTGCCGAGCAGGCCCAGCAGAGCGGCTTCGTACTGCTCGGTACCTGCGTCCCGCGTCAGAGCAGCAGCCAGCGGCATTGGTGCCAGGCTGCTGAGCAACAGGTCGCGGCCCTGAGAAAGCAGGTAGCGGGCGTAGAAGGAGGACTCGTCCAGGTCGGCTTCCTCGCGGGAGCCGTACCGGGCATCGATCACAACGTGCCCGAACTCGTCCAGAACCCGGCCCTGCCGGCTGAGCCTGACCAGCTGCGTGTCAGTGACCGAAAGCCCGTGGCCGAACGCGTCGACGTCGATCACCAGCCGCTCACGGAGCACCGGGTGCGGATCGGCATTGGTCTCCCCAAGCCCAACCGCTCCGGATGGTGCTCCCGAAAGCCAGGCGGGGAGACTGCCGTCGTCACCGAGCTCGGAGTGGGCCCCTTCCTTGTAGACCACTTCGGCGAAGATGTCGTGTTGACCCGGTTCAAGTTTGATCAAGGCCCCCACCGGCACTGCGGCATCGCCGACTCCAAGCAGAGGCAGCAAGTCCAGGCTCTCAATTGCACCGCCGACATAGGCTCGCCTGCCTGTGTCGTAGCCGAAGTAGACAGCGTTGAATGCGACGTTGACGTGTACCGGACCAGTTCGCGCCTGCACCACCGCATCGAGATAGCGGATGAGTCTGCCCTGAGATTCCTCGTCGGCCTCGTTGAGACCGAGAACCATCTCCGGGGTGAGCACCGGCTTGTCTTCGTACGGTCGCCACACCGTTGTTTCATCGGTGGAGTGGTCCTCCGCTGTTGTGCCCTCCGGCCCGCGTGCAACACCAGCGTCCGTGCGGTTCATCGCCCACTTCTCCTGTCCGCGTGCGTGCCGGAGCCTTCGACCTTCACGTCGAACACCGCCAACTGAGCCGCCGCACGCGCCGCCTTCGCCTGCTCACGCCGCACGTGGCCGGCGTCTCGCCACAGGATCCCGGTCCTCACCACGGTGCCTGCGGCTTCCAGACGGCCCAGCGACTCAACGATCTCCTGGACTGTCAGCGCCGGACCAGCACCGAAGAACCTGCTCGTGACAAGTCCGGATCGCAGGCGCACCCGCCGCCGGAACACCGGGTGGTAATAGGAGTCTTCGCCCCGCAGCGCACGGTGGACGTCCCGCTCGTGGACGCCGTTGAACACCTCCCAGACCAGCCTCGATACCTGCTGGTCGAGTCTTCGTTTCCGGTAAGCCGCATCGACGCGCCGCCCTGCAGGACGCGGACGGTCCGTCATCAACCTTTCAGCCGTCCTGGGCTGGCGTTCACCGATCGGCCAGTCGCCGGCCCCCCAACACGCGGAGCAGCGGTTGCCCTCGTTCGAGCAACAGCCTGCAGGCAGCTCCGTTACACCGAAGTAGTCCGCGAATTTGCGGTTGGCGCATGTGGTCGCGTCCTCGTAGAAGTCCTTCAGGAGCGCGATTTCCTCCCGGGCACGGGCCGCCTTTCCGGACAGAGCAGAGAGGAAACCCGGCGGCAGTTCGGTGCTCAGGACCCGCAGCCCCGTCACCAGGCGTCCGGCAGGCGCCGCACTCACGTCGAGCAGGCCACGGTCGTGAAGGTCAGCCAGCAGGTGCCACGTGCTCGGCGGATCTTCGGAGAGGTTGCGGAAGTGGGGGATGGACTGCGCTAGGTGGGCGTCCAACCGCACGACGTCCAAGCGGGACCGGTACAGCCCATCGCCGCGGCCTTTTCGGGCTGATAGTGCGAGCACAGCGGCCACCACCTCGCTCTCGGTATCCATTTGGTCCATCGCGCCGATGGACCGCTGGTCCGGTTTGCTTGTGCCCCCCTGGTGGAACAGCTCGCCGGGTTTGACGGCGCACAGCGGCGGAAAATCACCGAGGTCCTCCACCCAACCGAGCCCGGCAAGCGCGGCGAACACACGAACGACACCAGCCTGGTACTGCTCGGCCGTCCGGCTCTTCGACGCTTCGTCACGATTGAGCATTCCGCCGGCCAGATCCGCCCCGATCAACCTGTCAGCGATGTCGTGGGTGTCGAGGACGGCATCGCACGCCAGGACAGCACGCCCCATGTCCTGAAGCAGGGCCGGGCGCAGATCCTGGCAGGTCATGAACGCGACGGTTCGGATACCCCTGGTCGTCATCAAGGCCAGTCCTACGTTGGCTGTAACCGCCCTGTCTTCTGTCGACACGCCTCTTGCAGAGCCATCCTCGGCAGGCGGCGGGCCTGGCACTCTGCCCTTACCTGCCGCATCCCGGCCCCCACGCCCCAACTGCTGATAGAGGGCGGAGAGGTCCGTCGGTGCACTGACGCAGAACACCGTTCTCACGTCGGGACGGTTGATGCCAAGGCCGAATGCGCTCGTAGCAACGACCACCAGTGGCGCAAAACCCTCTTGGCCCCTAGCGGGCGCCTCCCTGAATTCGGTCATCACCGAGGACTTCTCGGCCTCGGTCAGGCGTCCGTGGAAGCGGCGCACCCGGATTCCCGCCTCGCCCAGGTACTCGCGCAGGTGAGCGTGCAGCGAGACAACCTCCTTGACAGTTAGGCAGTAGAAGATCGCGTGGTCGTCGATCGCACCGAGCACCTCCTCCGCCAGTCCCGCGACGGTTCCATTGTCCCTACGCAACGTCCGCCGGAAGATCGCTAGTTCCGGACGGATCGGGTTCTCTCGGACCGTCACTAGAACACCGGAACGAGCTTCCAGGTCCTCCCCGGCCGGACCGCCCGGTGGGTTCGCGGACAGACCGAAGACGCCCTCGCGCAGACCGGTGTGAACGCTCCGGTTCGCAGTCGCGGTCAATGCTGTGACCGGTAAACCGAAACCCTCCCGCAGCTCGTCGAGGAAGCGTTCGACGCGGCTCATCGAAGGACGGAAGTCGTCCCACTGCACAAACGTGTGCGCCTCGTCCAACACGATGCGAGACACAGTTCCGTCCGCGACCGCCTTCCGAACCACCTCCCGGAACCGGCGCTGGCACAATCTTTCCGGCGAGACATACACCATCCGTATCCCGTGGTCATGTCGGCCCAGGAGTTGGTCGGAGACCTCTGTCTTGCCCGCACGGGAGCTCGACTCGCGCATCGGCGCCACCAGCGCGCGAACAGCGCCACCGATGCTGCGGTTCAACTCGAGCGCCTGGTCGTGCATGAGAGCGACCAATGGGGATACGACCAGCGTGACACCAGGAAGCACCAGTGCCGGCAACTGAAAGCAGAAGCTCTTGCCGAACCCCGTCGGCAACAAACCGAGAACGTTGACTCCACTAGCCACCGCCGCGATGACGGCCTCCTGAGAGGACTTCAGCCGAGCCGGTTCATCCGACAGCTGCAGCAGGCCGCCCACGACCGCCGCGCGGCGCAGCACCTCGGCCTCGAGTGTCCCTTCCTCCCGTCGCCGCTCGACCTGCTCCCGGGTCAGCGCCAATTCCCGGATTCGCCGCGTCTGCGGTAACAACGTGTGCTCGTGCAGTGCTTCCGCGGTGCACAGCTGCGCCGCACGTTCCTGCGTCAAGAGCCCTTGATCGGCCAGGAAGCGCCAGATCCGTGTCCATCCCTCCGCCATCGGAACGACGTTGCCACCAGCCCGTTCGCCCGTGACCGGATCGGCCTTGAGCAACCCCTGGGCACCATCGGGGCCGTCGTCGAGTGAACCGAGAAACGTCTCACGGTAGGACCGTCGAAGCGCGGTCCTACCCGCTAGTTTTCGATCACTGATCACGATGACGCCGCGGTGGCGCTCGGACCTGATGAGGCGACCAACCGCCTGCCTGAGCTGAAGGGCGGCCAACGGAAGATAGTAAGTCTGCGTCGCCACTGCGTCCGGGTCGTCCACGTGAGCGGCTTCGGCCCGTGCCTTCACCGCTTCCCGACGCGCTTCAATCACCGGGGCAGCGAACGGCGCGAACGGCAGCTTGTTGATCCACACCAGGCGCAGGCGTCGCTCGTCCGGGATGTCCACACCTTGCCAGAGCCCTTTGGTACCAACGAGAAAACCGCCCCCGTGCTCCACGTCTTTGAACTGCTGGTAACCACGGTGGTTGCCCAAGACGAGGGTGGACAGCACCGGCGTCTCGTCACCGCGTCGGCGGAGTTCCCCGGCCAGGTGGTCCGCGATGCTCCCCGCAGTCGACCGAGCCGTCGTCAGGACAAGGGCACCACCGTCGTATCCGCCACGAAGATCGCAGCTTCCCTCGCTATCGGACATCACGGGCCGGACCACTTCTCTCGCATACCCGGCCAGTTGGTGAGCCACGGTCCGTGAGGCGGCCTCAGCCTGCTCCGCCCAGGACGGGAAGTCCGATAGACAGACGAGTTCCGCCTGCCGTCCCAGGTCGAACGGTGTATTCAATGCCAGGGTCGCGATGCCAGCGGGCAACCCCAGACGAGTCCGGATGAAGTCCCATCTGCCGGCCACCCGCAGCGTGGCGCTCACGTAGTAGGTGCGGGCAAAGGTCGCTAGAAACTGCTGCCAGGATGAGTCTGCGGCGAGCTCGACAGGGCTGCTCGAGATGCCGAACTGATAGCGACGCAGACCCTCGCGCAGCGCACCGAGTTCCTCGGCGTAGACGACGCGATTCGAAACGTTCGGCGGAAGCTCACCCAGCGGCGGCTCGGTAACGTCCTCGTCTTCCGCCTCGTCGAACGGCACCTCGTCCTCGTCGTAACCGACGTCTGCGTCATCTACCTGGTCGCCACCGTCTGGCAGAGGGCCGGTGAGGTCTGCGGAAGGTCCGTCCGCATCAGGTGCCGCCGTGCCGACAGCTCCCACTACAGCGTTCATGTCCGACACGATCGAGTGTGCCGCGTCCCGTACTTCCGCACACCTGGCGAGCAGCGCCTTGACACGCTCGAATTCGAAGAAGTCGGCCCCCGACTCATGGGTCTTGCGATAAGCAGCAAACGCGCCGACCAACGCCTCACACTGCCCAGCCAGGCGCATGAGCAGCCCCGCGAGCCTCCGCACCTCGATCACGCCAGCAGTCCCCGTGTAGGAGCTGGTCAATGTGACGGTCCTGGCTCCGACGACGACACCAGCCCCCGTGCCTTTGGCATCGAACGCCGTGCTCGCCACCTTCGGCAAGTGCTCGTGATCCAGCAGCGCCTCAAGATTGTCCACCGCTTCGCGCACCGACTCGCGGTCTTTGCCTGGCCGCGCGCCGCCCACCCAACTTTGGAGCTCGGCGAGAAGATCTTCGACCGACCGGTAGTCCACCGACGTTGTCAACGCCGCGGTCGCCGCATCTTCAAGCTGGTGCGCCTCGTCCACTACCAGGAGGGTGTCCGGCCCGAGCGCGTCCAGGTCATCGATGTGAGCCAGCAGGAGCGCGTGGTTGGCCAGGAGAAGACGATGGGACGAGAGCGCCTCGCGCACCGTGTCGGTGTGTGAGGACACCGCTGATTCGGCATTCGCCGCGTACTCACCGTTGGCGGCCTGAGAAAGCGATTCTAGCCAGACCGCCAAAGCCGGTCCCGCGTAGCCAGCGAAGAACGCCGGCATGTCGACCGCATCGACCGAGTGCGCTGTCCATCGGCTCCTCACGTCGTGAGCCGCCACCAACCTCAACACGAGGTACACGAGAACCTCGCGGAACAGCGGACGTTCGAGAAATCGATTCTGATTCCGCAGCCGAGGCGAGCGCTGCTCGCCCAACGCGGTCGCATCCGCGAGGGCAACCACGAGTGCCCTAAGCGACAAGCGGTTCAACTGCCCTTTGACGAGGTCGCTCGCGTTGAGCAGCCCTGGCACCACCTCATTCAGCTTGACCACGTCATCCGCGAGCTGTTGCTGCAACTGTTTGGTGAAGGTGGTGATGATCGCCGTGCGTTCCTTACCGCCAGCAAGCCAGTCGAGGGCGGCGGCCAGCACTGCGAAGCTCTTCCCAGTACCTGTGGGCGCCTCGATCAGCGCGGGCTTGCCTTCGTCCGCCCAGACGTGCAAAGCGGACGTCATGGCTTCCTGCGCGGACCGGCGTGTCGCGGCATTTCCATGGGACACCGCCGCAAGGAGCACGGGATCGACCCGGCCATCAGCTCCGCGGAGCTGTCGACCCACTTCGATGCTCGTACAGGGGCGCTCCCAACCTACCTGCGCCCGCCGGGGAGGCTGCACCGACAGATGCGTCGACATGAGGTGCGCAACATCTGCGTACAGGTGCACGCTGGTCTTGCCCATTACCTGGCCGTGGACAGCCACGTCGGTTCGCGCCGCGAGTTGGCGTACCAGCGTCCACGCCGTCGAATCAGGACAGACCGAGGCCACCAGATCGAGGAGTCCTGGCTCCCAGCTTGCCACCACCCGGCCCGCGTAATCCATCAGACGGGCTAGTAGCACGCAGTCGTCGACGGCATCGTGCCAGTTCAGCCCTTCCCGTTCCACGCCGAGAGCGTCGGCCAGAGCCGCCAACCGATGGCTCTTCGCCGAGGGCCACAGAGCCAACGCCAAGTAGTACGCATCGATCTTCGCCTGTTCCAATCGCGGCAGCTGTTCTCTGTCGAATGCCTCCTCCAACGCCGGGAAGTCGCTCTCCGTCCCGTTGTAGCTCACGATGACGTCCGCACCTGAGCAGTACTGCTGTAATGCGATCAACGCCTCCGCAGGAGACACGGCGCTCGCTTCTTGAAGTGCGCGAACCTTGGGCGATCGAATGCCATCATGACCTTCCGGCAAGCACACAAACCTGCTGAATGCCGGCTCCTCATCGACCCAGGTAACGTCACGGCCCATTCTGATCGCACCTATCTGAAAGATGCGCCTGTCCGTGTACGGCGCGGTCGCAGTAGTACGCACAACGCACTCTAGATCCACAACCACAGCACGTACGGCGCCATCTCGGTGCGACTGCCGGAAGTCCCCCGTTGTCGCTCCGTGACCTTGAACTGCGTGCTCACCGGCCACGGTCAGAGCTTCGCCGACCTCGATCAAAGCGCGGGCGGCTATCGCTTCGTCGATGAGCTTCCCTATCCGACTCGCGGGCTGCCCTCGAAACGTCGATCGTGCGGCCGCAACCAGCTCACTTCTCGTGAGGCTCCGATCGGCCTGCGCAACTATCTTGACGACCTGCTGCACGGCGACACTGATCCCGTCCCCATCGACGTCGGTCAAGCTCCACCCCTCAACGCCCAAGCGAGGTTGTTTCGGGGTGTATCTACCGCTGAAGGACGACCGTTACCTACTTCACCGCAGTTGGCCCGCGGACATCGCGGTGGGATCTTCACAATGTCGATGCCGGCGTCAGCGAGAACGGAATCGAACGACAGCGTGAACTGACCAGCCCTGTCGCGAACCAGAAATCGAAGCTCGTCGGCCCGGTCGTCCAACTCCATGAGGAGGTTGCGAGCCTGCTGTGTAGTCCACGGACCGTCCGGGTTGGTGGTGGCGCCGAGGATGTGGACGTAGCGGGTGCCGACCTCCATCACGAAGAACAAGTACACCCGCTTCAACGTGACGACGCAGTCGACATGGAAGAAATCGCACGCCAGCATGCTCACCGCCTGAGCACGCAGAAACCGCCTCCACGACGTGTCGGAGTCTCGAGTCGGCGAGGGCGGAATCCGAAGCCGCTTCAGCACACGACGAACAGTCGACGCGGACGTCCGGTGGCCCAGCTTGAGCAGCTCACCGTGGATACGCCTGTAACCCCAGCCGGCGTTCTCCCGCGCCAAACGCTCGATCAACGCCACTACGGTCTCGTTGCCCCGCGGACGACCACTCCGATTCGGGTAGGTCCACTTCTTGGCGACCAGGCGCCGAAGCCACCGCAACACCTTGTCCGGAGACACCAACCGGTGCACCCGGAGCCAGCGTGGTAGCCGCCACATCAGCGCGGCCAGCACAGCGCGGTCGGCCCAGTCCAACCGCGCGGGCGACCATGAGTGCGGCGCAACACCGCAACCTCATGCCGCAACACCAACAACTCGACGTCCTTCGCCGCCGACGACCGGCCGAGCAGGATCAGCCAGCTACCCAGCTGGACGAGGATGAGGTACAGCAGTCGCAGCGCCACGCCCACGATCACGCCGACCGAACACCAGGACCCGACCACCGCAGCTCAACGCATGCGTACAGAATTCTGGCAGCACACAGGACGAGGGCGTGGCGCGCCTGCGCACCGAACTGGAGCACACCTTGTGCGTCCGAACACCCTGCAAGTACTGCTGCGAAACCTCATCGCGGGTCGCCCACTGTCCATCGAGACGACATCCGTCTGCTCGCCCTGCGCTGCCGCTGCACTGTTCGATGTCACAGCAGCTCGTCCAGGACGACATCGTGTTCCTGGAACAGGACCCGTCCCGAGGCGGTGATGGCATCACGAAGGTCGTCTTCGACGCGGTCGACGCCGAAGAACGGCACGGCGGACGGTTCCGCTCCCGCGCGCCGGACGAGGTCGGCGGACATGGCGACCACCGTGGCCCCGTAGATCTCGGCCACTTGCCGGGCGATGAGCAGACCTGGGCCGTCGAGATCACCCGCGTAGCGGAGCGTGACGCCCTGGTCGATGGCGAGCTGGAGCAGTGCGTGGTCGACGCTACCGAGATGTCCGCTGGTACAGGCGAACGCCTGGTGGATGCCGCGAGCCATTGCTGCTTCGAGGACCGAGGGGTTCTCCACCACCGTGAGAAGCTGTTCAGCGAACACGGGCGGGTGGACAGTCAGGTCAAGCAGGGTCACGGCAACAGGGGTGTTTACCTCCCGCAGACGGCGATCTATCGGGCCGTCGCCGACCACTCGTACCTGGTGGAGCAGGACCGTCGAAGACAACCGGTCTGCCAGGATGCCTGCCTTGGCCAGCAGGCTGCGGACGTGGTCGGGACGGGTGGGCTCGGGTTTGCCGGACCACTCGGCGACCGCGCTCACGAGGCGCGAGCCGGTGTTGCGGTCAAGGTCGAAGTAGTGCGGGTCGCCGGCGAGGTCGTGGGCCAGCTTGGCGAGACTTGTCGGCGGACGGTACGGCAGGGCCGCGACGACTTCGGCCAATACGCGCACAAAATGTCGGGTCGATTCCACGTCGTCGGTGCCCGCAGCGCGCATCCGTGCGACGAGTCCGGGCAGCTGCGGTAGCCGGGCCTCGACCTCGGCCCACAGATCACGGCGCCGTGTAGAGGCTTGCCGCCGCAATGCCGCGCTGTTGACGACCGGGCGGCCGACCGCGAGTTCGACCAGGGGAACTAGCTGGGCGACGGGTAGGGCGATCGCGGCGAGCACGTCGCGGAGCGGAACGACGGTCGAGCTGCCGTCGACTTTCACACCGGAACGGTCGCGGCCGCGGCGAGAGGTCGTGTCGATCCATGATCGGAGCACCGCGGTTCCTGCACTCGACAGGTTCTCCACCCGCACGGAGGCGATGGACTCCGCCGGGACGCCCGCGCAGAGCCTGCGGTGCACAGCCGTCCACAAAGGAGCGAGGTCCGCGTCGTGCGCCAGTTCCGCCAGGAAAGTCGCAGTCATGAAGCCTTCTCGTCGATGACAAGGTCCAACGTGAGGACCTGCGGCTCGCCCTCCCCGTTCCACAGCCAGGGCACGGTGATCCGCTTCTTCCCCGCGGTCACGACCTCGTGCAGTACGACGCGTCCGGTCTCTTTCTTGATCATGGGCGTGATGAAGGGAGCGGTCGCCAGCACATCGAACTCCCACGACCGTAGGAGCGCGAGCACCTGCCGGAGGTTCGGCTCGTCGAACGCCGCATCGATCTCGTCGATCGAGATCCACCGGGGTCCGCAGTAGTCCGGTCCCGAGTACATCGACCACGCGGCGGCCAGCAGCGGCAGCATGGTGGCAAGTCTGCGCTCACCGGTGGACAAGGTTTCCAAAGGGTTGGAGCGCGCGCTGACCTCGCGGAAACGCTCCTTGTTCGGCCCGGTGAAGGACGCGTGGGTAACGGAGATCTTCCACTCGTGCCAGGAGCGGTAGTCGAAGGTGTGCGCGACGCGGTCTTTCCAGGAGTCACCGGACTTCTCGTTCATTCGGTTGCGCAGCACGGTGTACATGTCCTCGAAGACCTCGTCCGACTGCGGAAGGGCGATCAGCTCCACCATGCGCTGGGCGTCCTCGTCCTCGCGGACGACCCAGTCGACCTGGACTCCCACGTCGGCCACGCCAGTGCGCACTCCGCTCAGGGTGTCGCGAATCTGGCGCACCAACTCGCGTGCGGCTTCCCTGCGCACCACGATGTCCCGCCGGAGCTGGGTGAACAGGCTCGTCTTCAGCGTGCGCTTCACGTCGTCGCGCAGATCCTCTTCGAGCTGTTGGGCCGTCGCCTCCAGCTTCTCAACGGCGACGTGCAGGTCCTCGCCTCGACCGGCGCCAGGATCCGCGACGACAGCACGGCGCCAGTCCGTTCCCTCGATGGTCTCCATCACGACCTGGCGGTCGAAGCGGGCGAGCGCGGTGCTGGTGGAACGGGCGCTGGTCTCGAGCAGTGACAGTGCCCGCGCCCGCGCCTGGCGCAGCGTCTCCAGCCGGTCGGTGCCACCGGCGTGGTGCTGCAGCAACCTCCTGGCCCAGTTGAGAGCCGCCGTGAGGTGGGCGGGCCTGCCCATGTCGTCGCGGAGGTCCTCCGGCACGGTGGCGAGGCGTTCGTCGACGAGCCTGCCGAGCTGCCGGACGCAGTCGTCTCGCCGCCGTTCGGCGGCCTCCCGCTGAGGTGCGATGCCGTCGAGGGTGGCACGGGCCGCGGCGGCGGTCTCGCCTGCTTGCTGGTATCGGCCGCTCATCACGAGGACCGCGTCCTTGGTGCGGCTCAGCGTGGTTCCGATCTCTTCCCTTGCCGTGCGCAGGTCCTCGTAGGCGGCGCCGTGCAACTGCCGGGTCTCGGCCAGGGTCGCGGCTTCCCGGATGGCGATGAGCCTCGCCTGGTCGGCTTCGTCCTTCGCCCTACTGGCCGCGTCAGCACGGTGAGCGGCCGTGCTGATGACGGTGCGCGCCTGCCGGGTGAGCTCGGCCGCGCGTTCGGCGGCCTGACGCCAGAGCGCGACCTGGTGACCCAGCCGCACGACGGCCTCGGCGTGGTCCTTGAGCTGGCCGAACGCGGTCGGCAGGAGGCCGCCGTCGGGCAACGCGGCGGCCTGGTTGAGTTCGCGCAGCGCCTGCCGCACTTCCTCGCCGGCGACGCGGTGGTTCTCGGCCGCGGTGAGCACGGCCGCGCTCGCTCGGCGCAGGTCCTCCGTCTGACGATCCTCGTCGGCAGCGGCAACGGTGACGTTGGCGAAGTCCGGGAACGCCAGACGTTCGTCGTCGGCCTCCTGCTGTGCTCGTCTCGCCGCGGCCAGCTCACGGCCGGCCTCTTCTGCCCGCTCCTGCCTCTCTTCCGCGAAGCGCGTCGCGTCCGCAGTCTTGCGAGCGGCCCGTTCGACGCTGCTTTCCGCGTGACGGAGCCGTTGCGTGGCGGCGTCGATGACCGATGCGCGGGTGAGCGCCGCGGAATCCAGTACGGCGAACTCGCGGGCTCGTTCCTGTTCCGCGTCCGCCATTCGCCGCGTCGTGTGGAGCTGCATCGCGCGCGCTTCATCTCGAAGCCGTAGCGCGTCCTCACGAGCATCAAGCAGTGCCGAGAACGAAGGAAGGGCATCTCGTTCCGTTGCCGCCAGGAGGACTTCCGACTCGCACCTGTCGACCTCGGCCTTCGCGGCGCGGAGCACGGCGGAGGCTTCGCCCAGCTCGATCTCCAGGGCGGCGACGAGTTGCAGACGTACGCGTTCGCGAGTGGTGCGGCCGATGAACTCCGCCCGGTACCCGACGGGCGCTGCCGCGGTGAGCGCACCTGTACCGATGTGGCCCTGTTCAAGGACCTGATCAGCGGGTATCGACCGCAGCAGTGCCTCGACCCGGTATCCGGGAACGGACGAGGCCACCTCCGGCCGGAGGAGATCGGCGAGGCTGCGTCCCGGTGCGGGGATGGTCGCCGTGATGACAAGATCGCCGGTCCGTGCCACACCATCCGCAGTCACGAGCGCGTCGAGCAGACCCGAGACCAGCAAGGCGCCCTCCAACCGGTCAGCTTCGTCCGTCGACAGGTTGTCCGCGAAGTCCACCAGCGCCCACAACGGCGCGCACTCGTCGTCGTCTCGGGTCCGCCAGGGTGGCGCTGCGGGTGTGGGCGCAGCGCGACGAGCGGCGCGCAACTGTGACTCGACTTCCTCGACTCTTGTCTGAGCGCGCTCGGACGCTCCCCTGGCAGCGTTCACAGACAGTGCGAGATGCCCGCTGACCTCGTTGTGCGTCTGTTCCACTGCGAGGCGGACCGTGAACGGATCAACGTCGGGCTCCGGCGGCGGGAGCGGTACACCGGTGAGGAACCGCGTGGAGCCCCGCCACTGCTGGAGGTCCTGCACCCAGCCGACAGCCGTTTGGTCCGCCGTGCGGCGAGCATCAGCGGCGGCCTCCTCAGCTTGAGCGAGTGCAGTTCTGGCAACCGAGGTTTCCTGTTCGCAGGAGCGAGTGGCCTCCGCGCGCCGGATCTCGTCAGCTTCTTCCTCGGACCGTGCTCGGTCGCGTGTGAACTCAAGGGCTGCGGCGATCTCTTCCAGCGTGGACGCGGCTTCGTCCTCTTCACCCTGTGCTGCTATCAGCGTCTGCTGAGCCTCGTCTCGCAGTGCCGCTGCAGTGTCCGCCGCCCGGTGCCGGCCAGACACGTCGATTCGTGAGCGTGCCGCGTTCGCGGCCGCCGAGACCCAGGCGCCGATGCGCTGCAGCGGCAGGCGTTCTCCTTCCGAACCCGCGGAGTCGACGAGTTCTCCCGGCACGACACCGAGATGGTCAGATCGAGTCCCCCACTCGGCGATGGCCTGGACGAAATGCCCTTCGGCATCCTGGCGGCTCGCGGTCGAACGTTCTGCTCGTTGACGGTTCTCGTCTTCGCTGCGTTCGCACCGGCGCAGCTCTTCGGCACACGACTGCTCATGGCGCTGCGCATCCGCGTGCACCCTCAAAGACCCGTCGACTCGCGTCACCTGGTCCGTTCGCATGGCCACCCAGGCCAGCGGGGTGCCGCAAGCCTGATCGAGGCCGGCTGCGGTCAACTGCGTCCCACCGGGGGACGTCAGCGTCGAGGTGGCTTCGGCGAGGTGTTCCAGAGCCGCGTCCGCACCGACCTCGCGGGACACCGCGCGAAGCTCCTCAGTCAGCCGCAGGAGGTGGGCCGAGCCTTCTTGCGCATTCTCGGTCGCTTCAGTGGCTTGTCCTGACGACGACGCAGCGTCCCTCTCGGCCTCCTGGGCACGGCTTTGAGCGCGGGCCGCTTCCGCTTCGAGTTCCTCCGCCCGGCGTTCGAGCAGCGGAAGCTCGGCTCCGGCGTGGTCGCGCAACGCAGCGTCGGCGGCCTCGCGGCGGCCCTCGAGTGTCGAGATCTGGGCGTTGAGTTCGTCGAGCTGCTCGGCGGTGTCGGCTTGTGTGCGTTGCGCGGCTTCCAGTTTGCCGGTCGCATCGCGAGTGCGCCGTGTCTGGGCGTCGAACTCGGTGACGGCGGCGGTGAGTTGAGCGGCCTCCAGCTCAACCAGAGCCGAGACGTAGCGCTGGTAGCGGTTGTCGGTGCCGGTGAGCTGTTTGGCTTCGTACCGCATGTCCGCGAGCTGGGTCTCCAGCTCGGAGATGCGTTCCATGGCTTCGCCGATCACGGTCAGCCGGTCGGGATCGAGCGCTGGCAGCGCTTCGGTGAGCACCGCGCGCATCTGGGCCGGCGGAATCGCCTCCGCCGTGCGCAGGCTTCGCAGGCTGCGCAGAACCCCGACAAGTGCGTCGAACTGCACCTCGTCGAGCGGCGCGAAGAGCTGGGTGCGCACAGCGGTGCGATAGCCGGACTCGTCGCTGACTGCGGCGAGGTGGGAAGACGCTTTGGATCGCAGCGCCGGGACCGAGGTGAACAGTTCGCCGTCGATCGCGGCGAGTTGGGCGGCGAGTTCGTCGACGCCGACAGGATTGCCGTCGTGCGTCAGCACGAGTTCGTGTCCGACTCGGCCGGGTGCGAGGAAGAACGCGCGGTGGAGGTTCCCGCCCACCGCGCGCAACCACAGCCCGGTGGTCAAGTAGCTCGTCTCACCGCTGGTCTCGTCCTGCATCCCGTACTCGAGCCACCACGTGCCGGTGCGGTCCTCGCGATCGTTGCGATCGGTGTGCCTGCTAGTGAGCGTTCCGGCGGCCTTCCCGGACACCGAGAGCGCGGTCTGGGAGGTGTCGCCGTCCACGAGCAGGGTGACCAACATGGACGCGGTCAGGGACTTGCCGGATCCGTTCGGTCCGGTCAGCGTCATCCAGCCGTCGGCGAACACCAGCAGTTCGTCGGCCCAAGCCCAGGAGTTGACCGCGCCGGCACGGGTCGGTTGCCAGCGACCGGCGGTGCCCGGCTCGCCGACCGCGGGTTCTTCGCGTACTGCCGCCAGCCTGGAGGCGGGATGGTCCGTGGTGGTCATCGATCGCCACCCTCCTCAGTGTTCGTCGCGCCGCGGCGTACCGCCACCCGCCAGAAGTGGATTCCGGCGGTAGGCCGCCAAATGTCCCGGGTCACCGGGGTGAGCAACGCGACCGCGACGAGCTCCGCCGCCGCGGCCCTGGCCAGCGCCGGCAAGCGATCCTCGTAGGCGGCTGCCCACCGTGGCTGGAGCGCCCGCACGTCCTCGAACAACGCGACCATTTCGGACAACTGCAGTTCGCGCAGCGGTTCCGCGCGTCGTTTCACCGCGTCGAGCAGGGCGAGCGCCGCCTGTCGTTCGTTGCGCCTGCCGTTGGGGAAGTCGATCGCCGTGCCGACACCGCTGGGATCGGTCGTCTCCCACCAGTCGCGGCGTGCGGTCGTGGTGAACCCGAGTGCGGTGGTGACCTCGAGGGCGCGGTCACGACCGGCGGGCGTTGTCAGGTAGGGAGTCGCGGTACGACCGTCGAACGGGTCAGTCGCAGGATCATCGACCAGGCGGCGCAACGCGAAGAACCTCCGGTCGTCCAGCGTCGGTTCGTCCTCGTTGTCGTCGACAAGTGCTTCCGAGCACAACGCCTCGGCATGCCGCTCGAAGGGCAGGTTCTCGAGGTCCAGCAGCGCTGGCGACAGCGAGGAGAACTTCTGCGCCAGTCGTTCCCGTGACGCGCTCACCACCATGTCCGTCTCGTCCGCGCCGAGCGCCCGTTCGAGATCCGTGTCCACAGTAATCGACCCCTCCGCGACCAGGAGCTTGAGGGCGTCAACGAGGTTGCTGCGGCTCGTTCTCGCCTCCGCCTTCCCGGTGCCGTCCGAGGCCACGATGCGAAATGTGGGGAGCTGACCCGCGGGTGCTTCGGCCGCGCACACCTGGGCGATGCTCTGCATTAGCTCACGCAGGCTCATCCTCGGCCGACGCCAAAGCTGTTCGCAGACGAGCACGACGAGAACCAGCACGTCCCTAGACGCCAGTGCCGCCGTTCGTCCGTCCCGAGGCAGCACCGGTCCCCGATCGGCGGGCACGTCGCTGCGGCGCTTGTGGAGCCTGACCAGTTCCGCAGACTCGTCGACCTCCACTACCCAGCCCAGTTCCGTCTGGAAGAATTCCGCCAGTTCACGGCGTCCCTGCACCGCCGCCCGGTAGAAATCCAGGTCCTGCTCGGCCCTGATGCGGCCGGTGGCGATCAGCCTGCGAGCCGGGTCTCTGAGTTCCGGGACCAACCCCCGTGAAGAGCTCACGCGATCCCGCCTTCACTCCGGTCACCGGAGGCCACGTCCGCGGCGGGTCTGACCCACACGCGCAGATCCGGCGCCGCCAGCACACCGTCGCCGGCGAGCCTCAGCCGAACCACCTTGCCCGGTACGCCGAGGCGAACCAGGATCTCGAGACTCGCACCATCCGCGTACGCCTGCCCGCACCCGGTCACCGGGTCGAGCCGCGTAAGAGCCACCTCGATCGCCCGCAACAGCACTGACGCAGCGTCAGCGGAGAGGCCGGTGAAGTGGTCGAGGGCCACCTCTCCGTCGGTCACGAGCAGAGCGGTCAGCCGACGACGCTGCGCTACCTGGGACACGGCGCCAACGACCGCAGACTTGCGCTCCTCTCTGGTGTCAAGAACCTTGCGCGGCCGACCGCTCGGATTTCCGTGACGCTCGTGTTCGCGCAACGTCACCTCGACGTGGTGACGCGCACGGCTGCCGGCCGCCGTGCCGTGCAGCACGTCCTCCTCGGTCTCCCGGGTCACCGCGTGCCACGCAGGCCAGTCGCCGAATGCCGCCGCGTACACACGTCGCGCTTCGCTGTCGCTTACCTGACCGTGCAGGCTCCTGGCCAACACACGGAAATCATGCCCGAGGTCCGAACCTCTGCGGCGAGCCGCGTACCGGCGATCAATCGCGACGAGCAACGTGTGCACGGCGCCCGTCGCCGACTCGATCAACTGGTGCACGGTGCCGTCCGGCTGGAACCACGCGCCAAGATCGTCGAGCCAGCGAACCCGCTCCTCGATCCAGTGCTGCTGGTCGGCGACGTCGATCAGTCCAGCGTGCTCGACCGCGGCCTCCACCACCGCGTGGAAACCGACCGCCCACAGGTCGTCGAGAGCGGTCTCCACCCGTCGCAGCGCCCTACCGTACTCACGGGGGAACTGCCGCAGCGCCTCGATCACCCTGTCGCGGTTCGCCCCGAAGACGTCGTCGTCCGTGACGTCGGACTGAACCATCTGAGCGAGCGCGGCGTAGAAGTCGGCCGTCACCCGCCGAAGCTCGTCGACTCGCGTCCGGACGTCGTTGAGGCCGGCCGGCAGCCTTCCGCAGTCGTTCGCGACGTGGTGCAGCAACGCCCGGACGGTGCTCTCGACGCCGTCTAGCAGCCGACTCGGCAACTGCAGCGCTCGCCGCGCGTCCACGACCGCGAGCCGGACGGCCGCGACGACACCTCTGCCCTTGCGGGTCAGCGCCCAAGCCTCCTGTCGGACGATCACCCCACGCAGGCTCCGCACAGGCGCCGCGTAGTCGCGGAACGGCTCCGCGAACCCCCACTTCGCCAGGCTGTCCAGTACTGACCTCAGATCGCTCTCCGGCAACGGGTCGTGATAGCCGACCTCCTTCGCCTGCACGGCGATCTCACCGAGAGTCGCCATCGGGCCTCGTGTGGAGAGTTCCTCCAGGGCCGCCAGCACCGCGGTGCAACGCTCGCGGACAAGGTCGACAGGCTGAGCGAACGCGGACCAGTCGCTCGCCTCGACTTCCTGCCACCACCTGCGCGGCTCCCGCAACCGTGCCCCCTAGGTCAGCTGCTGACGGGAAGTGCATCGTCAACAACTACCAGAACCGTTACGCCACAGGACTTTGACACGAAATATTCCACGTCGCGAGTCAGGCTTTCAACGCGTCTACCATGCCTGCGACCAGCTTCCTGGAGGTTCTTGGTGCACCCAGCCGACTCGCCGACGACCGGCGGGATCTTCGAGGGCTTCGAGGACTACCGCACACCGACCGACGAGGACTACCGCCGCGTACTCACCTCGGGCCTGGTGGTCTTCGACGCCAACGTGCTGCTGAACCTCTACCGGTTCAACAGCACCACCCGCCGTGACCTCATCGCCGTCATGCAGGGTCTCGGCGAGAGCCTGTGGATCCCCCACCAGGTGATGCGGGAGTTCTGGCGCAACCGCGAACCGACCCTTGACCGCATCAGCGACGGCCCGAAGGAATCGCTCGACCTGCTGGACAAGGCGAGCAGATCGGCCGAGAACGCAGTGTCCTCATGGAGCAAGAAGATCGCGTTGAATGACGCACGCAAGGCTCATCTGCTGGACACGCTCGAAGCCGCGTTCCAGTCTGTCCGTCAGACGATCAGCGAACAAGCCGCCGCGGACGCGGCCGAACACGCTCGCGACACGAACACCGACGCGATCCTCGACACCTTGGCCTCGACCCTCGCGAACCGAGTCGGCGCTGCACTGTCCTCTAAGGACCACGCCGCCGCTGTCACCGAGGCACAACGCCGCATCGTGGCTCAGGAGCCGCCTGGCTTCCTCGACGCGGACAAGACCGACGACGAACTGCGCGCGGGCGACTACCTCGTGTGGGAACAGTTGCTCCGCGAGGCAGAGCGCCGCGGATGTGACGCACTCATGGTGACCAGCGACGTCAAGGAAGACTGGTGGTGCAGGAACAAGAATGAACTACGAGGCCCGCGGCCGGAACTCGCGGTGGAGTTCCGCCGCCGAGTCGGATACCGGCTGCTGATGCTCACGCCCTCCGAATTGGTCAGGAGGGCGGAAGCGCTCACGAACGTCCGCGTCAATCCCCATTCGGCGGAGGACATCGAACGTGTCGACAACGCTCGCGGCGACGCCCTTCCCGCTGATGTCGCGCTGGAGCTGATCACGAGCATCTTCGCCTCGGCCACCACCCGTCACCTGGACAGCCTCGACGATCAGGACCGAAGCAGGCACCTGGCTGACATGCTGGGCGATCCCGCAATCGGAGGCGTGTTGCGCAGCCACCTTAGTCCTTCGTCCACGTACACCTGGCTCACAGACGTCGCCCGGCAGTACGACCACGCGATGAAAGGGCTGGGCCGTTACCCGCAGCTGGTCCCAGTCCGACACCAGACACCGCACGAGGTGATTGCCGCAGCTTGTGGCACCGGTTGGTACGTAAAGCCCGGCTCCCAGGGGTTAAGGCCGTATCACTGCCTCGCGACCGACGGTACCGACCATCGCTACGTCTGCTGGGGCCCTGAACGATCGTTCAAGGACCTCCTCTTCGCCGCAACCAGCAACAGGTCGGTCGAGCCGGCTCGACCAGCAATCGTCATCCTCTACGACGAGCCCATCAAGGACGCAAGCCGCTGCGCCGACGCGGCGGATCGAGCAGGTGTCGACCTCTTCTTCCTCGCCCAGGAACTACGGGTGAACCTCGACCACGAGGCCTGAGACCTCGGTCATCGGCAGATGTCGCTCTCCGAGGTAGTGCTCGATCGCCGCCGTTCCTCGATGGCGAGACAGCGCTCGCGGATGACTCAGCCGAGAAGATCATGTCGATCTATGATGAGGCGGTAGATGAGCGGGTCCGCCAGGATGAGGCCGGCCCCGCAGGGAGTGGCGCGCGCCCGCAAGCGATCGGCGGGTTGGGTGTTCGCCGCGGTGCCACACGTACTCACGCAGCGCGTGGCGCAAATTGGCCTGATTCAGATCGGCACGCAGTCGAACAGGTCGCTGCGAAATCTTTGCTCCAGTCGATACAGATCAGCCCAAAAGATTGATCAGTGTCGCCTGGCCCTCTATACTGAGTTCGAGCTATCCAATAGCGCATGAACACACGAACTGCGCAATCTTGCTACGTATTCGGACACGGAATTACCCCACGGGAGCAATTTTTCCGTGGGGTAATTGCTTTATATGGGCACTTCCGGTGCCCCCGATCCCCAATCCAGCGCTAACGCCGCTTGTGTTGCAGGTAGAGCTCGCGCGGGATTTCGACTGGTCAGCCATGGCCTTAAGTCCAGATCAGACCCTACGCATGTAATTGCTAGCTGTAGATCGTGGAGTTGTGCTGCCAGATCGGACTCCGGATTGCGCCCGCGCTCAGCGATCAGCCTCGGGAGCGCCTGAAGCACGACGTCCTCGCGAACGTAGGTATTGGCCGGTGCGTCCGGAGGCCGAGTCGACGCGCTGTTGAAGCCGTGCCGACACCGGTAGGCGGGCCTGCCGTGCACCCAGTGAGCATCCATCCTCCGGTCGCACACCCCACACACGACCAGACCTGCCAACGCGTATCTGCGCACCCCGCCGTCCTTGGCCTGCCTCGGTGCCCTGATCCGCTGAACGGCCACGAAGGTCTCATCGTCGACCAGCGGCTCGTGCGAGAGCTTCTCCGACACCTCCCACACCGTGACCGGGTTGCGGGTCACCCGGCCTGCGGCACGACCACCGCGCCGGCCTCCTGGTCCTCTCCGCCGTGTGCCGTGCCGATTCCACACCTGCCTGCCGGTGTAGCACGGGTTCTCGAGGATCGCCGCAACCGCGGTCACCACCCACCGCCCGCCCGTCCTATGCGAGTTGCGTCCTGGATCCGCACTCGACGGACACGGCACACCACGGTCGTTGAGCTCGCGGGCGATCGACGCGAGCGCACGACCACGCGCTCGTTCCCGGAACATCCGCCGCACCCAAGGCGCGGTCACCGGATCCGGCGCCAGAATCTGCAAACGCCGACCCCACCCGCTGTGGCGGGCATTCGGATGCGGGCTACCGTCGACCAAGCGATACCCGTAGGGCGGCCGGCCGCCGAGGTATCGACCCTGCTGACTGGTCTGCGCCCGCATCGCCGCCAGCACACGCTGACGAGCACGGGCCACCTCCCGCTGAGCCTGCGCACCGAGCAACACCATCAACGCCTGGTGGACCGGGCTGTCCAGTTCAACCGGACCGCCGGCCTCGGGCAACCACACCTGAACGCCCAGCTCGTTCAACCGCGAGACCACTTCACGGAACTGGTCGCCGTAAAACGCCCGCTCGTACTCGCCGATCACCACTGCGTCGAACACACGGTCCGACCTGGCCGCCGCGCCAAGCAATGCAGATGACTCAGGACGCTCCCACCACGACCAACGACGCGACCGCCCCGCGTCGAAGAACTCCACCACCACCGAGCCGACGCCATCGATCAACTCATCCGGCACGGCACGCTGCCACGCTCGAGAAGTCTGCGGGTCCTGGAACTCACTTGTGGACATCCGGCCATAGAACGCGAACCGCACACCTGCCTCGAGCATCGGCGTTGGCACTGGGCGGTGATTTGCCACCACAGCCAGCAATTCGACGTTTGTCAGCACGGTCATCACCTGCTCCTCAGGTCAGAGCCGAGACCTCAACACCGCAGGCGCATGACGAGCCCCCTCTCACGTCCACCCAAACAGCGCAGTCCGCCACTTCCGGACAATCCCTCGCCGACGTCGAGCACGAGATCCCGACTGCGCTGATGGCCAGCCCAGTCACAGGCACCTCGCGCCCGCCGCGGCGCTCGGGCTGATCGAAGGCATCTGCAACGGATTGGCCGGCGCAAGCCGGTTCGTCGGCGCCCCTGGGCCGAGGACATCGGGCGCCGCCTGGCGGTCAGTGGCTACACCGCCACCACAGTGCTGTCGTCGCTGACCGGCACCTGTCGGCGTACCGCGTTGTTTGCCCAATCGTCTCTGAGTGAAGAAGACGCCCAGAATCGTCGTTCCAACAATCACCCTTCGGGCGACGCCCTGTGAGCCGACGCCACCGGTGTCCTCTCATGGCTCCCCTCTATGTCAAGAGGCGGGAACTTGACGGCTCGGCGGTCGAGGCAGTGCGGATCTTGGCGTCGGTTACGAGTCGCTTGTAGACAGTGTCAGAGAGGCGTCGTTTGAGGCAGCGGATGGCTTCGCGTGGCGACTTGCCGTCGGCGAGCTTGCGGCGGTAGTAGGCCCGGCCCGGAGTGTCGTTGCGGAGCTGGACTATCGCCATGATGTGCAGAACCCGGTTGATCCGCCGGTTGCCCGCACGGGACAGTCGATGGCGTTGGTGCTCACCGCTGGAGGCGTCGATAGGCGCGGTGCCGTTCCAACTAGCAAACCGTCCGCGGTCCGGGAACCGACCTATGTCGCCGACATCACCCAGGATCCTGGCCGCGCTGGACGGACCAATCCCGTAGAGAGTGCGCAGACCGGTTCCGGTCGCGTCCAGGAGCTCGGTCAGCTGGGTGTCGGCCGCGGTCATCTTGCGATCGATCGTCGCCAGTTCCGTGATCAACTCTGCGGCGAGCCGCCGGCGGGTCCGGCCCACGACATCGCGTGGACGCACCGTGGCGAGTAGAGCACGTGCCTGGGTGGCGGACAGGAACTTCTTGGCACCGCCGGGAATCAGCTCGGTGAGCAGCCTGTGCAACCGGTTGACAGTGTCCGTGCGGGCCCGGCCGGGTTCGTCGCGGCGGTCGACCAGCAGCCGTAGAGCCACGGTGTGATCGTCAAGACTTACACGGTGCAGTCCGGTGGTACGCAGCGCGACCACGGCTACCGAGCGAGCGTCGGCGGCGTCGGTCTTGCAACCATGACCGGTGTCGAACACCCTCGCCCTGGCCGCGAGCTTGGCAGGGACGTCGAGAACCGGTTCACCGTCGGCGACCAGGCGTTGCGCGAGGTGCTTGCCCACGCCGTTGCAACCTTCGACCGCCCACAGCCGGTCGGGTCGGCGACGGCCCTGCTCGAGCATCCGCCGGTAGCCGTCGTTGTCGGTGCCGAAACGTCCTTGGCCGAGGCTGCGTTCCCGACCGTCGACGATCTCGATCGTGACGGACCGCTTGTGCGGATCGACACCGATGATCACTGGGCTCATGTCGTCTCCTCGCCAGCCGGGAACGGAAGGCGAGGAGGGCAACGCTACTTCGAGCTGAGCAAACCCCTCTTGAGCCACAACCCCACCGCGGTCCACGACAGGACGCACGCCACGAGTGAGCCACACCCTGGATCACTGGTGGACAGCCGATGAGAGAGCGTCCCGTCGAACACCTCGACCGAGCCTGGCCGGGCATCGATCGTGCCGCCATTCAACAAGTAGCCGATGAGCGGACTTGCCGAGCAGGAGTGCGTCGAGAGGCCATCCCGGAATTCGCAGTGTGGCGGTGGTTGTCGCGGCAGGCCGGATTGGTCCGATTCGGAGGCCCGGTCCTGCATGCTGCTCAGTCCGTGGTCCGGTCCTGCTCTGGATCATCGAAGGCTTACCCGGCATAGGTGCCGACCACGAACCGTAACGGATTCACCACTGCGACCGACGCCTTGGATGTCCAGTGGTCACTGGCTGCCAGCGGAGGTGGGAGCACGCGTGGATCGGTTGCGGCATCTGGTGGTGATTGTGCCGGGGATCGGTGGCAGCGTGCTTGCCGACGACCACGGACGCCGGGTCTGGGGACCTGGGCCTCGTGGTGTCGTGGGGACGCTGGTCCGGCCCGACCGGCTGAATCTCGCCGAGCATCCTTCGCTGAACCCGGTCGCGCTGCTGCCGACGATTTCCGTGGTGCCGCCGGTGTGGCGGGTGCCCGGCTATGACCGGCTGATCCGGCAGATCCTGAACGCGTTCCCCGGTTCGGTCGTGGAGACGGCCCGGCCGGGGGTGCCGCCGTCGGCAGCGGATGTGGTGACGGTGCCGTACGACTTTCGCCGGGTGTGGTCGCGGCGGCCGAGTACGTGCGTGATGTGGTCGAGGCGCGGCTGCGTGACCTGACTCCCGACGCGCGGCGTGAGCGGGTGATCGTGATCGGGCATTCGATGGGCGGGCTGGTGGCTCGTTATTGGCTGGGTCCGCTCGATGGCGCGGCAGACTGTGCGGCGTTGATCACCGTGGGCACGCCGCACGGCGGAGCCCCGAAGGCGTTGGACTGGCTGGTCAACGGGGTCAAGTTCGGTCCGAAGCGGTTCAGCGCTTTGACCGCGCTGCTGCGGAACTGGCCGTCGGCGTACGACCTGCTGCCGAGGTACCCGGCCATCGCCGGTTCGCCGGAGCGGTATCCGCACGAACGCGGCGCCGCGCAGGTCTCCCGGAGCCGGTAGCCGAGAGGGGGGCGCGTACCGCCTGCCAACCGACCAGCCCCAGCCGAGGCCGCCGGCGAGCACCGCCGCCGTTCCTGCCGCGAGCACCTGACGGCGGCTCAGGCGCCGCGCCCCTGTCATAGCTACAGTGTGACAGGAGATGTAAACCTGTCACACAATCGGGGCTAGGTGGGCATGGTCGCGCCGCGGTAGACGCGTTCGAGCAGGGCGTGCAGTGGCCTGTCGTAGGTCGCGAGTTCGGCCCGCGTGTTGACGTCGTTGTGCACGCCGTCGCCGTTGCGCGGCCCTTCCCGGTTGACGTCGAAGTAGCTCTGAACGCCTTCCGCCCAGTACTCGGAGGTATTGGACGCGGCGTAGGTGTTGTTCCACAGCCCGGTCGACCGGGCGCGGTCGTAGGCGGCCCGCAGTTCTCGGGTGAAGTTCGGATCGATGTGCCGCAACGCCATGTCGGCGACCGAATGACCGAACTCGTGGAGGTAGCAGTTCTCCCCGCCCTGGCCGTCCACGAGGTTGGCCTCGGTCCCCACCGACAGCGGCAGGGAGTCCGTCGCTCCCATTCCCGCCCAGTACCGGGCGTCCAGGGACGTGCCGTAGATCGCGCGGACCTCCGGGATGGAGCTCATCTTCTCGCCGCGTGCCGTGACGACCACCCGCACGTTGCGCCGGTCCAGTTCCGGGACCGGGTAGTAAGGATAGGTCCGCACCATCGCTTCCAGCTGGCGCGCGGCCTTGAGCAACGTCGCGTCCGCCACCAGCGCCGATCCCAGCACCGCGATCGACTGACCGGTGTGCACGTCCGTCGGTCCCTGCACGTACTTCGCGTACCACCTGGTGTCGAGCCGGTACCGGTCGACGACGGCCTGGGGAACGGGCCGCTGCACCGACGCCGCGGCGGACGGCATCGTGCCGCTCGCTTCGGTGGCGCCGGCGACAGCGGACGAGCCCGCCCCGGCGATCAGAAATCCGGCGACGAGGGTCGCGAGCGCACGTTCGACACTGATCTTCATTGAGGTTCCCGTGATGAGATCGCTGCGAATGGATCGGTCAGGACGCGGCGGAACCCCAGGTTAGGTACTTCGGATTCGGCGGGTCAACGATCGGAGTCGGGAAACTCCGAAAGGCGGCCCGTTTGCGGGAATTCCTCGAAAACACGGCATGTTTCGAACTCGGACATGTCGCTCCGTTCAGAAATGTCCGTACAGCTCGATCCCGCGGTCGTCCATCACGTTGTTGTGCGGCCCTGCCGACTTGTCCCGCACCGTGGCCGGGTCGAGGTCGACGGTCAGCACCGCCGTGCCGGCGGCGACGGCCCGCGTCTGCACCACATCGCGTTCGCGGCCCAGGAACGCGCGCATGGAACGGCCGTGCCCGGTCAGCCGCGCGTCAGCTGTTCCGGTCCCGCAGGTTCGTGAGTCGTCAGCTCGGCCGTTGCACGGCCGACCGGGAATCGCACGCCGGTGAGGTCTTCCGAGACCGCCCAGAGGCGTTGCTGCACGGTCACGTCGTACGAGTCGGGGCTGGAGGTGACCAGCCTCGGGGAGCCGCGCCGTTCGGCCAGTCCGTCGGGTCCGTAGTACTGCCCGCCGAGGACGGACGGGTCGGTGGCCGCCCGCAGTGTGGGGAGCGCGCCCGCCGCCGCGGGCTGGGTGATCACCGGGGCGAGCCAGGTGATCAACCGGCGGGCGACCGGCGGGGTGTTGCGGGCCAGTTCGGTGTTGGAGATGCCCGGATGTGCGGCTACCGCGGCGGTGGTGCCGTGCGCGGCCAGGCGGCGTTGCAACTCGTAGGTGAACATCAGGTTGGCGAGTTTCGACTGGCCGTAGGCCGCGGAGCGGCTGTAGGAACGCTCCCACTGCAGGTCGTCGAAGTAGATGGCGGCGTTGATGCGGTGACCGGTGCTGCTGACCGTGACCACCCGCGAGCCGGGCACCGGCAGCAGCAGGTCGAGCAGCAGGCCGGTGAGCGCGAAGTGTCCCAGGTGGTTGGTGCCGAACTGCATCTCGAAGCCGTCGCGGGTGGTCTGCTTCGGCGTGTACATCACGCCGGCGTTGTTGATCAGTAGGTCGATCCGCGGGTGAGATGCCCGCAGGCCGGCCGCCGCGGCGCGCACCGAGTCCAACGAGGTCAGGTCCAGCTCCTGCACTGAGACGTCACCGCTGATCCGCGCGGCGGCCAGCTCGCCCTTCTCGGCGTCGCGCACCGCCAGCACGACCGACGCCCCGTGCTCGGCGAGCCGCCGGGCCGTCTCGAAGCCCAGTCCGGTGTTGGCACCGGTGATCACGGCCACGCGCCCGTCCTGGCGCGGGATCTGCTGCTCGGTCCACTTCATCGCGCACTCCCAATGTACCGACGGTAACTTATAGCTCAAAGCTAATGAACCGCCGGTACATTGTCAATGTACCGGCGGTACGCAAGTTAGGATCACCGCATGACGTTCCAGCGGGCACGCACCGAAGAGCAGCGCGAACTCCGGCGTCGGGCGATCCTGGAGACGACCGCGGCGATGCTCGACGAGATGCCGGTGGCCGAGGTGAGCCTGAACGAGCTGAGCCGGCGGGTCGGCCTGGCCAAGACGGCGATGCAGCGCTACTTCGAGTCCCGCGAGGCGGTGCTGCTCGACCTGATGGACGACCGCACGGCGACGTGGCTGGCCGAACTGGAGCAGGAACTGGCCGACGTCGTCGATCTGGGACAGTCCGAAGCGGAACGGGCCGAGCAGGTGGCCGACGTGCTCAGCCGCTCGCTCGCCGCCGAGACGGCGCTCTGCGACCTCTACGGCTCGCAGAGCGCCGTGCTGGAACGCAACGTCTCGGTCGAGGTGATCCGCCGGCACAAGCACGCCTCGCTGGGCAATCTCGCGGTCATGGCCGATCTCATCCGGCGGTACCTGCCCGAGGTCGGCGATCGCGCCGAGCAGTTCTGCCTGCTCCTCCTGCTGGTGGCGGGCGGTCTGTCCGCCTACACCTCACCGCCACCGAGCCTGCTCTCCGTCTACGAGTCCGAGCCGGCGCTGGCGGTGCACCGCGTCGAGCTGCAACCGGCTCTGCGGCTCGCGATCATGACATCGCTCGTGGGCGCGCTGCCGCGCTCCTGAGCGGATCTCAGCGAACGAGCTGCTGGAACACCGGCGGCTCCCCCGCGGCGAGGTCGTCCGGCAGGCGCAGCCCCTGGTTGCGCGGCACGAGTTCGGACTGGAGCACGATCGCCGCGGCGCCGATCGCGGAGGCCGAGGCCGCCGAGGGCGAGAGCCGCACGGAGATCGGGTGGACGTCGCGGGCGATGAACGCGGCGTCGAGCTCCGCCCGCAGCACCGGGAGGTAGGTGGAGCCCGCGGTCGCGAAGCTCGGTCCGGTGAGGACCAGCACCTCCAGGTCCAACAGGTTGGCCAGCGTGCGGGCGGCCGCCGCGACGTAGCGCGCGGACCGTTCCAGCAACGCCACGGCACGGGCGTCGCCTTGGCGCGCGACCCTGCTGATCGCCGCGAAGTCCGCCGAGACCGGTGTGCTCGCGCGGGTCCGGCCGCCGGCCAGCCCCGCCGCACGTGCCAGGCCGCGGTCGGCGCGCGCCTGCTCGACGACCGCCGCGGGACCGGCGAGGACTTCCAGGCATCCCCGCGCGCCGCACCAGCACAGGGGGCCGTCGATGTCGAGGCAGGCGTGGCCGATCTCGCCGATGTGCCCGTTCGATCCTCGGTAGGTCGTCCCGCCGAGCACGACTCCCGCGCCGATGCCGCTGCCCATGTAGAGCGCCGCAAACGTCGAGGTGGCGCCGACGCCTCCGGACCAGTGCTCGCCGATCGCCGCGGCCGTCGCGTCGTGGTCGAGCACGACGGGCAGGCCGGTCACCTGTTCCAGTGACTTCCCCAGCTCGTGGTGCGCCGACGGCCGCGCGGACACGAGACCCAGCCCGAGGATTCGACCGCGTTCGACACCGACGCTGTCGATGAGCGCGTCCACCTCGCGAGTCACCCGGCCGACCACGTCACCGGTCGCCGCCGCCCGCGAGATCCGGGCCACGACCGCGCCGCCGAGGTTCGTCAGCACGTAGGTGGTCCGCGCGTCGTCGAGGTGGACGCCGACGGCGTAGCGAGCGAACTGGTTGAGCTGCAACATGACCCGGCGTTTGCCGCCGGTCGACTCCGCGTGCCCCGTCTCGGCGACCAGGCCCTCGTCGATCAGGCCGCGCACGACCGTGGAGATCGTCCCGCCGGTCAGCCCGGTCGCGTTGACCAGGCCCACCCGGCTGATCATCCCCGCCGCGCGGACCAGGTCGAGCACGACCGCCCTGGTGCTGGCATGGGTCACGCGCGCCGGTCGGCTCACCGCACTCCTTCGTCGAACGACGAACCCACGTCCTGCGGGTTCGGGATCAGTAAAGCACTCGGAGTCGTTGACTTTCTTTGTTTAGTAACTGAAGAATCTCGGCCACGCTCGACCAGCCACGAGGAGGACCAGCGATGTTCCTGCACAAGAGGCTCTGCGCGTTAGGTTTCGCGGTGGTGGTCGCAGCCACTGCCGCGTGCTCCGGGTCCGGCACCAGCGGGCAGTCGCGGGACACCCTCGTCGTCTACACGGGGCAGGCCGGCGACTACCAGCTCAACTTCAACCCGTACGCCCCCACCCAGATCGAGGGGCCGGGCACGATCTACGAACCGCTGTTCTTCTTCAACATCGCCAAGGACGTGCCTCCGAAGCCCCTGCTCGGCACCGGCTTCCAGTGGAACGCGGACGGCACCGAGCTCTCGATCACCCTCAGGGACGGCGTGGCGTGGTCCGACGGCGAGAAGTTCACCGCCGAGGACGTGAAGTTCACGCTCGACATGGTCGCGAAGACCCCCGCCATGAACCGGACGGGGTTCAAGGGTGAGACCACGGCCGTCGACGACACGCACGTCACCGTCAAGTTCGCCGAACCGTCCTACATGGACGGACCGCAGGTGCTGGGGCAGCTTTGGATCATGCCGGAGCACGTGTGGAAGAGCTACGCCACGCCCGCGACCGAGGTGAACGCGACGCCCGTCGGCACCGGCCCGTTCCAACTCGGCGACTTCAAGGCGCAGTCGTTCACCCTCAAGGCCAACCCGAAGTACTGGGGCGGCGAACCCGCGCTCAAGCAGGTCCGCTACCTGTCGCTGTCCGGCAACCAGGCGGGCGTGGACGCGCTCAAGGCCGGGTCGATCGACTGGCAGACCGGCCCGGTCCCCGACATCGGTGATGTCGAGAAGAACTACCCCGGCTACAAGGTGGTCACGCTTCCGCTCAACCAGGTCGCGTTGTTCACCTGCTCCAACTCCCAGCTCGGCTGCCAGGGCGCGCAGACCGACCCCGCCGTGCGCAGGGCGATCTACCACGGCATGAACCGCACCCAGATCAACTCGCTGGCCTTCCAGAACACCGCGAGCCCGATGTCGCCCGGCTACACCCTGCAGCCCCGCGACGAGTCGCTGATCTCGGGCAGGCTCGCGGACCGCATGGCGCCGATGGAGGCCGACAGCGCCGAGGCCGAGCAGATCCTCACCTCCGCCGGGTACGCCAAGGGTTCCGACGGCATCTACGCCAAGGACGGCAAGCCGTTGGCGCTGACGGTGAAGGTGGTCGCCGGCTGGACCGACTACATCACCACTCTGGAGACGCTGGCCCAGCAGCTGCTGAAGATCGGCATCAAGATCACGCCGCAGCAGCTGTCGTGGAACGAGTGGGCCGACGCGCGCGGCCGCGGCAACTTCGAGCTGCTGATCGACTCCGTCGAGCAGGGCCCCGCCCCCGACCCGTACTACACCTACAGCTACTTCTTCTCGACCGCGACGACCGCACCCGTCGGTCAGGCGGCGAGCCCGAACTACTCGCGCTTCAGCAACCCTGTGGTGGACACGGCGCTGGCCGAGCTGAAGAAGACCGACCGCGGCAACCCCGCGCGGCAGTCGCACTACGACGCCATCCAGGTCGAGCTGGAGAAGTCGATGCCCTACATCCCGGTGCTGACCGGCGGTGTGCCGACCGAGTACAACGCCAAGGCGTTCACCGGCTGGCCCACCAAGGACGACCTGTACGCGTTCCCGGCGGTCTGGAAGCGGCCGGACGCCTCGCAGGTGTACGTGAAGCTCAAGCCCGCCGGTAACTGACCATGGGCTACTACCTGCGCAAACTCGCGTTCTACCTCACGGCGCTGTGGGCCGCGGTGACGCTGAACTTCGTCATCCCGCGACTGCTGCCGGGCAACCCGGTCGACATCCTGATGGCCAAGCTCCAGCAACGCGGCGGCACGGTCGATCCTGCCGCGCGCACCGCCTTCGAGACGTTGCTCGGTACCGGCGGGCGCCGGTCGTTCGCCGAGGAGTACCTGGCGTACCTGGGAAACCTGCTGCGCGGCGAGCTCGGCGTGTCGGTCAGCGCGTTCCCGGCCAGGGTCTCCGACGTGATCGCGGACGCCCTGCCGTGGACCGTCGTCCTGGTGGGGCTCGCGACGCTGATGTCGTTCGCGCTGGGCGTCGGGCTCGGCGCGGTCGTGGGCTGGAAGCGCGGGACGTGGCTCGACTCGCTGGTGCCGGCGACCACGATGCTCTCGGCGGTGCCGTACTTCTGGCTGGCGCTGATCCTCGTCGCCGTGCTGTCGTCGGGCCTCGGCTGGTTCCCGCTCAACGGTGGCTACGACGTCGTCCTGGACCCCGGCTGGAGCGGTGAGTTCCTCGGGTCGGCGATCTACCACGGCGCGTTGCCCGCGTTGACGATCGTCCTGTCCTCGATCGGCGGCTGGCTGCTCGGCATGCGCAACATGATGGTGTCGGCGATGTCCGAGGACTACGTGCTCACCGCGCGGGCCAAAGGGCTGCGCGACCGCCGCATCATGGTGGGGTACGCGGCGCGCAACGCGGTGCTGCCGTCCGTGGCCGGCTTCGCCATCTCGCTGGGCTTCGTGGTGTCCGGGTCGATCGTGACCGAGCAGGTGTTCTCCTACCCCGGCATCGGCTCGAAGCTGCTGCAGGCCGTGCAGAACAACGACTACGCGCTGATGCAGGGCATCTTCCTGGTGATCACCATCGCGGTGCTCGGCGCGAACCTCGTCGTCGACCTGCTGTACGGGCTGATCGACGCGCGCACGAGGGATCGGAGCACGGTGTCGTGACCTGGTCCCCCAAGCTCGTCACCGGCGCCGGCCTCGCCGCCGTGATCGTCCTGTTCGGACTGGTCGGTCCTCTGCTCACCGGCGATCCGGCCACCATCAGGGACATCGGCCTGACCTCACCGGGCGGTGAGCATCTGCTCGGCACCACGATCACCGGGCAGGACGTGCTCGCGCAGCTCGCCCACGCCACCCGCGGATCACTGTGGATCGGCCTGCTCGTCGGGGTCATGGCGACGCTGCTGTCCGCGTTCTTCGGCATCGTGGGCGCCTACGCGGGCGGCGTGGTCGACGAGGCCTTTTCGTTGTTCTCCAACGTGGTCCTGGTCATCCCCGGACTGCCGCTCGTCATCGTCGTGGCCGGGTTCGTCCCGGCGGACCAGCGTGGCACCCTGACGATCGCGCTCGTGCTGGCGATCACCGGCTGGGCCGCCGCGGCGCGAGTGCTGCGCGCGCAGACGTTGTCGTTGCGCAACAGGGACTACGTGGCCGCGGCACGGGTTTCGGGTGAGAAGACCTCGCGGGTGATCTGCGTGGAGATCCTGCCGAACCTGCTGCCGATCGTGGCCTCGCAGTTCGTGTTCGCCGTCGTGCTGGCGATCCTGAGCGAGGCGGGCCTGTCGTTCCTCGGGCTCGGCGCGGCCAACTCGCCGACGCTCGGCACGATACTCTACTACGCGCAGAACGGCTTCGCACTGCAACGGGAAGCCTGGTGGTGGTTCGTCCCTCCGGGCCTCGTCATCGCCCTGCTCGGTGGCGCGCTCGCGCTCATCAACTTCAGCATCGACGAGGTCATCAATCCCAAGCTGCGTGACCGAGGCCGGCGCAAGCCCGATGTCGCGGCGACCACAGCACTGCTTGTCGAACCCGAACCGGACGCCGTGCTGACCGTGCGGAATCTCAACGTCGTCTACCAGGGCCCGCGACCCGTGCACGCCGTCAAAGACGTGTCGCTGACCTTGCGCCGGGGCGAGATCCTCGGCCTGGCCGGCGAGTCGGGCTGCGGCAAGACCACGCTGGCCTACGCGATCAACCGCCTGCACCGGCCACCCGCCGAGGTCACCTCGGGCTCGGTCACGTTCGAGGACCTGGACGTGCTGGGGCTCGGCCCGCGGGAGCTCAGGGAGTTTCGCTGGGTCAAGCTCTCGATGGTCTTCCAGGGCGCGATGAACTCGCTCAACCCGGTCACCCCGATCCGCGGGCAACTGCAGGACGTCCTGCGCACGCACCGCCCCGAGATGCCCGCCCTCGATCGCGCGGCGCGGTGTGCCGAGGTGCTCAGGCTGGTCGGTGTCGACCCCGCACGGCTCGGGGCCTACCCGCACGAGTTGTCCGGTGGCATGCGGCAACGGGTCATGATCGCGATGGCGTTGCTGCTCGACCCGCAAGTCATGATCATGGACGAACCGACGACCGCGCTCGACGTCCTGGTGCAGCGGGAGATCCTCGACGAGGTCATGCGCCTGAAAGACGAGCTGGGGTTCGCGGTCGTGTTCATCACCCACGACCTGCCGCTGCTGCTGGAGCTGAGCGACCGGATCGCGGTGATGCGCGACGGCGAGGTCGTCGAGCTCGCCACCGCCGAGGACCTCTACCTGAGGGCGAGGCACCCGTACTCGCGCGAGCTGCTGGCGGCGTTCCCGAGTCTGACCGGTGAGGCAGGAGCACTGATCACATGACCACGCTGGAAGTACGCGGTCTCACCAAGACCTTCCACGGCACCCACGCCGTCGACGACGTGTCGTTCACCCTCACGGCCGGGCGCACGACCGCGCTCGTCGGCGCGTCCGGCTCCGGCAAGTCGACGATCGCGCGGATGATCGCCCAGCTGACCCGGCCCACGTCCGGAGAGGTCCTGCTGACCGGCCCCGGCGGAGCGACCGTGCCGCGGCGGAACTACCGCGACCACGTGCAGATGATCTTCCAGGACCCGTTCGCGTCGCTGAACCCGTTCCACACCGTCGAGCACCACCTCGCCCGGCCGTTGCGACTGCACGGGCGTTCCCGCGACGAGGTGCCGCTCCTGCTGGAACGGGTGAGCCTCACGCCGGACTTCGCCCGCAGGCGCCCGCACGAGCTGTCGGGCGGGCAACGGCAGCGGGTGGCGATCGCCCGGGCGCTCGCTCCGGGCGCGAAGGTGATCATCGCGGACGAGCCGGTGTCCATGTTGGACGTGTCGATCCGGCTCGGCGTGCTGAAGCTGCTCGACCGCCTGCAGCGCGAGGAGGACCTCGCCGTCCTCTACATCACGCACGACCTCGCGACAGCACGCCACTTCTCCGACGAGGTCCTCGTGATGCACCGGGGCCGCGTCGTCGAACGCGGGCCGAGCGACGACGTGCTCCTGCGCCCGCAGGACCCCTACACCCGACGACTCGCCGCCGCCGCGCCCGACCCCGAAGCACGTTTCCGCCAGGGAGGAAAGCCTTGATCCGCCAGCACCTGCACGACGGATGGCAGCTGACCGCGACGACGACCGAGGTACCGGACGACATCAGGGGCAAGACCGTCCCCGCGACGGTGCCCGGCAGCACCCACCTCGACCTGCTGGCGTCCGGGCTGATCACCGACCCGTACCTCGACCGGGCCGAGGCCGAGCTCGCCTGGACGCACCGCGCGGACTGGCGCTACACCACCACGTTCCTCGCTGCGGCCGCCGGCCAGGACCAGCGGCTGGACCTCGTCTTCGACGGGCTGGACACTCTCGCGACGATCGAGCTCAACGGTGACCCGGTCGGCCAGACCGCGAACATGCACCGCGGCTACCGCTTCGACGTGCGGCCGTTCCTGCGCGACGGCACGAACGAGCTGACCGTGTCGTTCGCCTCCGCGCTGACGCACGCCGAAAAGGTCGAGGCGACTCTCGGGCGCAGAGAGCACGTCAACGCCCACCCGTTCAACATGGTGCGCAAGATGGCGTGCAGCTTCGGCTGGGACTGGGGCCCCGACCTGCAGACCGCCGGGATCTGGCGGCCGGTCCGGCTGGAACGCTGGCACACGGCCCGACTCGCCCAGGTCCGTCCGATCGTGACCGTCGCGGACGACGGAACCGGCCAGGTCGAACTGCACGTCGTAGTCGAGTGGGCGGAGAACCTGCGCGAAGACCTCGCCCTGCAGATCACGGTGGGCGCGCACAAGCGCGTCGTCCGGATCCCCGCCGGCCAGGAGACCGTGACCGCACGCGTCGACGTGGCCGACGCGGAGATCTGGTGGCCCGCCGGGTACGGCGAGCAACCGCTCTACCACCTGGACGTCGTGCTGCGCGACGAGTTCGAACCGCTCGACCAGATGGCGACGCGCATCGGGTTCCGCACGATCACCGTCGACACGACGCCGGACGAGCACGGCACCCCGTTCACGATCGTCGTGAACGGCAGGCCCCTCTTCGTCAAGGGCGCCAACTGGATCCCCGACGACCACTTCCTCACCCGGATCACGCGCGACCGGCTCGCGCGCAGGGTGGACCAGGCCGTGGACGCGCACGTGAACCTGCTGCGGGTGTGGGGCGGCGGGATCTACGAGTCGGACGACTTCTACGACGTCTGCGACGAACGAGGTGTCCTGGTGTGGCAGGACTTCCCGCTCGCCTGCGCCGCGTACCCGGAGGAAGAACCGCTGCGCGGCGAGCTGGAGGCCGAGGCCCGCGAGAACGTCGTCCGCCTGATGTCGCACGCGTCGCTGGCGTTGTGGAACGGCGGCAACGAGAACGTGTGGGGCTTCGCCGACTGGGGCTGGGCGGACCAGCTCGAGGGCCGAACCTGGGGAGCGGGCTACTACGACGACCTGCTGCCGTCGATCGTCGCCGAGCTCGACTCGACCCGCTTCTACTGCCCCAGCAGCCCGTACAGCCCCGCCGAGGGCGTGCACCCCAACGACCAGGACCACGGCACGCGCCACGAGTGGGAGGTCTGGAACCGGCTGGACCACACCCGCTACCGCGACCACGTCCCCCGGTTCTGCTCGGAGTTCGGCTTCCAGGGGCCGCCCACGTGGTCCACGCTCACCCGCTGGATCCACGACCAGCCGCTGTCCCCCACGTCGCCGAGCTTCCTCACCCACCAGAAGGCCGAGGACGGCAACGGCAAGCTCGACCGCGGCCTCGCATCTCACCTGCCCGTGCCGTCCGGCTTCGCGGACTGGCACTGGGCGACCCAGCTCAACCAGGCCAGGGCGGTGAGCTTCGGCATCGAGCACTTCCGCTCGTGGTGGCCGCGCACGACCGGCGCGATCGTCTGGCAGCTCAACGACTGCTGGCCCGTCACCTCGTGGGCCGCGATCGACAGCGAGGAGCGGGTCAAACCGCTCTGGTACGGGCTGCGGCACGCGTTCGCACCCAGGCTGCTCACCTTTCAGCCCCGCGAGGACCAGCTCGTGCTCATCGTCGTCAACGACCACGACGAACCGTGGGACGCGCACCTCACCCTGGACCGGCAGAGCTTCCGAGGCGTCACGCTCAGCCTGTCTAGACTGCGGCGGACAGTGCCACCTCGCTCGGTCCTCCAGCTGGCCCTGCCGGACGAGCTCGTGCAGCCGAAGAACGACACCGCGGAGGTCATGGTGGCGACCACCTCCGAGACACGCACCGTCCAGCCGTTCCGGCCGGACATCGACCTGTCCTACCACCCGAACCCCCTTGCCGCAGTGGCGAAAGCCGTATCCGGCGGCTACGAGGTCGAGGTGCGCGCCGAGTCGTTCGCACAGGACGTGGCCATCCTGGCCGACAGGGTCGCCCCCGACGCGGTCGTCGACGACGCCCTGGTGCCGATGCTGGCGGGCGAGGTGCGCACGTTCCACATCAGCACCAAGGCGTCCGTGGACCCGTCGGCCTTCACGAACCCGCTCGTCCTGCGCTGCGCCAACGACCTCCACGCGGTGCCCGATGCACGCTGAGCCAACTGGCGTGGTCGGCCTCGTGCTGGCCCGCCCCGCCCACCTGCTCGGCGTGGAGCCGTTCTTCATGGAGTTCATCGCGGGCATCGAGGAACCGCTCGCCGACCGCGACATGTCCGTGCTGCTGCACGTCGTGGCCGACCACGAGGCCGAGATCGCCGCCTACCGCCGCTGGGCGGACCGCAGCCTGGTCGACGCGGTGGTGGTCGTCAACCTGGTCGCGAACGACCCCCGAACAGCCGCGCTGACGAAGATCAAGCTGCCCGCCATCGTCGTGGGCGACTCAGACCTGCCCAGCGTGCGCACTGACCACGACAGCCCGGTGGCGGACGCACTCGGCCACCTGCTCGCTCTCGGCCACCGGCGCATCGCCAGGGTCACCGGCCCCAGCGCGCTGCTGCACACGCAGGCACGCACCGACGCCTTCCTCACCGGGTGCGCCAAGACCGACGTCGAGCCCGTCATCGTCGAGGGCGACTACTCGGAGGAAGCCGGCACCAAGCTCACCACCGCACTCCTGACCAGCCAGGAACCACCCACGGCGATCCTCTACGACAACGACGTGATGGCGGTCGCCGGTCTCTCGGCGGCCACCGCGCTCGGCGCCGCGGTACCGGACCACCTGAGCCTGGTGGCGTGGGACGACTCGACGCTGTGCCGCCTCGCCTCCCCCGCGCTCACCACGATGAGCGTCGACGTGCACCAGTTCGGCGTCTCCGTGGCGGAATCAGTGCTCGAACTGATCGGAGGCGCGGAGGTGAAACAGCGCTGGTCTCCAACCGCCCGCTACTTGGAACGCGAAACCACAGCGCCTCCGTCACGCGCATAACGACGTCAACGCAGCTCGACGACGAGGCGCTGTGGGGACGAACGACCGAGGATGAACGCTGCCTGCTGGTCAGCCGACCCTGACGGTCAGCACGATCACCAAGCCACCCCGTGCGTCCGAGTGTCCACAGCGTGTGCCGTCCGGAAAGGCCATCGCTGCAGCTCAAGCGGCCTCGCCTTGTAGCCGTACTGGCTGTTCTGGACCACGGCGGAAGGCAGGTCTCGGTCGCACGCGCCTGACTGTGGTGAACAATCGGCAGCCGATCACGGAGCCACGCGCTACGCCGTGATCGGGCGCAAGTTGCCAACAACTCGACGTCCTTCGCCGCCGACGACCGGCCGAGCAGCACCAGCCAGCCACCCACCTGGACGAGGATGAGGTACAGCAGTCGTAGCGCCACGCCCACGATCATGCCGACCGAACACCAGGGCCCGACCACCGCAGCTCAACGCATGTGTACGGAGTTCTGGCACCCCACACGCACCGCCGGCCACGAGCACGATCACGACCCCCAGGACCAGGCGCCGTCGACGAAGTGATCCCGCCATGTCAGCTCGCATCCCCCGTGCTCGCGTGCCACCAGCGCACAGGCGCCGTTCGATCCGTCGCGACCCAGTTGTCCCCGAGATTCGGGCCTGCTTTCTTTCTTCGTCCTCCACCGCCGCTTATGGGCGCAATAGCGTTTTTCAATGAGAAACGCCCTGCGGTGCGTCCGATGAGCTGATCGACGGTCCCGATTCGCCGACATAGCATCGACGCGTTCGCATTTGAGTGGAATTGCCGAACGCGGGAGACATCGTGTTGGACGCCAGGTCGACGATTGTGGGCAGACGGTCTGACGTCGAAGCGTTGCGCCAGGTGGTGGCACGTGTCGCGGCCGGAGTTCCGCAGGTGGTCGAGATCTACGGCGAAACCGGAATCGGCAAGACCAGATTACTCGACGTGCTAGCCCGAATGGTTGAAGACCACTCAATTGAATTGGTATTGGGGCGGGCCGGGGAATACGGGAACGGTGGCCGCCTGGGGATCGTCGAGGCCGACGAGGAAATCTCCTCGGTCGTCGCGGCGATCGGCTCCAGCCCGGAAGCGCGCCGGGTGGTCCGGCAGGTGCTGCGGCGGCGGGCCACGCCGCCGGGGCTCGCGCTGCTGCTGGACGACCTGCACCTGGCGGACGAGGCGTCGCAGGAGTGGGTGGAGAACCTGCTGCTGGACCTGCCGGTGGCGCCGTTGCTGGTCGCCGTCACGTACCAGGGGCATCGGGTGCCGCCGGGGCTGCCCGGTGCGCTGGCGCGGACGCGGGCCGCCGTGACGCGGCTGGCACCGGCGCCGCTCGACGAGGAGGCGGTGGCGGAGCTGCTGCCGGACCTGCCTGTGCGGCGAAGAAGGTCGCTGGTGGCCCTCACCGGCGGAAACCCGTTGTACCTCGACGCTCTGGCGGCCGCCGACGAACGGACTCTCGCTGCGCTGGCCGCGCCTGATCGCGGTGATCCCGAGGACATGCCGCGGCGGTTGCGCGCGTTGCTGACCTCGGAGTTGCGGACGTTGAACGACGACCGGCGGCTCATCGCGCACGCCGCCGCCGTGGCGGGTGATCCGGCCGAGCTGGATCTGGTCGTGGGCATCGTCGACAGGCCGGAGAGCGAAGTGATCAGGGGCCTCGACGAGCTCGTGGCGATCGGCGTGCTGCACACCGTGGGCGCGCGGTTCCGGTTTCGGCACCCGCTGGTGCGTGCCGCCGCCTACCAGTCGGCGGGGCCCGCCTGGCGGATCGTCGCGCATCGGCGGGCCGAGGAGCACGTGCGGGCTCGGCAGGGCGCGCTGGTGCTGCGCGCACATCATCTGAGCAGGGCCGGTGCCGGTGACCAGGACGCGGCGGAGACGTTGCTGGACGCGGCGGCCGTCGTGGTGGAGACAGCGCCGGGATGTGCGGCGGACTGGTTGCGCACGGCGGTGCGGATGCTGCCGGGAACGCATCCCCGGCGGGCGGAACTGGTGGTGTCGCTGGCGAGGGCGGTGGCGCTGAGCGAACGCCCCTTGGAAAGCAGGGAGATCCTCCACGGTGTGCTGGACAGTGCCGGTGGGCAACGGCGTGAGGCGGTGCGGCTGTACGCGGTGACCGATCGGCTGCTCGGGCGGCTGGACGAGTCGCGGGCGTTGCTGGAGGCCGAACTGCGTGCGGGCGGCGAGGGCAGTGGGCCCCTGGTGGTGGAACTGGCGGCGGCCGCGTTGTTGCAGGGCGATCTGGTGGCGTGCGCGCGGCACGCCAGGGACGCCGCCGAGGACGGACTGGTCACCGGCGACCGGGGGCAGGTCGCGGCGGGGACCACGTTGCAGGGACTGGCCGCGCTGGTGCAGGGGGACGTGCCGTGCGCGCGGGAACGGCTGGCCGAGGCGGCGCGCGGGGTGGACGGGCTGGGCGACGCCGAGTTGCGGGATCACTTGCACGTGCTGCCGCCGCTGGCGTTGCTGGAGCTGCACCTGGAGCACTACGGCAACGCGGCGCGGCACCTCGCGCGGGGCAAGGAGATCGCTCGTGGCAGCGGCCGGGCGCACGTCGTGCCGTACCTGTTGATCTCCGGTTCGGCGCTGGCGGAACGGACCGGGCGGCTGGACGTGGCGTGGCAGGACGCTCTGGACGCGTACGACGCCGCGGCGGCCATCGGCAGCCCGGAACTGATGGCGATGGCCACGGCGGTGCGGCTGCGGACCGCCCTGTGGCAACTGGGCCCGCACGCCGCGCTGGAACTCGCGAGCACCTCGTCGCCCAGTTCCGCCTGGTGGGCGGCCGAAGCGGACGCGGCGGTCGTCACGGCGGAGCTGCTCGCCGATCGGCCCGCCGGTGTCGTCACCAGGGTGGCCGGGCACCTCGGGCCCGAGACGGCCGATCTCGCGGCGGTGCACTGGTGCTCGTCGCTCGCCGTGGCCAAGGCGGCGCTGCGGTCGTGGGACGAGGCGCTGGAGTTGTCCGAACAGGCGCTGGGACTGGCTTCCGCGCTGGATCTGCCGTTCCACCGGGGTCTGGCTCACCTCGCCCGCACCCGTGTGCTCGCCCACTGCGGGCAGCTGCCGGCGGCGGTCGCGGAGGCCGAGACGGCGGCGAAGTGGTTCACGTGCGCCGGTTCTCCCCTGCACGTCGCGATGGCGTACGCGCTGGGCGCGGAAAGCCTTGCCACTGCGGGTGATCTGCAGGGTGCCCGGGCGGGGTTCGGGCGGGCCAAGGAAGGTTACGCGGCGTGCGACGCGAGCTGGTTGCTCGCGTCGGTCCGCAACAGCGAGAGCAGGCTCGGTGCCCGGTCTCCCCGGCCGCGCCGGCCGGAGGTGGCGGGCACCGTGGACGCGTTGTCCGGACGGGAGCGCGAGGTGGCCGGACTCGTGGCGGCCGGGCTCACGAACCGGGAGATCGCCACGAAGCTGTTCCTGTCGGTCAAGACGGTGGAGGCGCACCTCGCGCGGGTGTTCACGAAGCTGGACGTCAAGTCGCGGGTCGGGGTCGCGCAGCGGGTCGCGTCACGCGATGCCGGCTGACCGGCCCGTTCCCGCCGCCACCACCGGCTGCGCGGTCCACGCCGCCCGATCGGTGAGATCCAGCGGAGCGCGGGACACCACGACGTACCGGTTGGGCGCAACGGTCGTGTAGCGGCCGGGCAACGCGGCCAGGCACCTGAGGTGCAGCTCGCGGGGCGTCACCGGCTCGGCGACGTACGCGACCACCTCCCCGTCGTGGTCGAAGACGCGGGCCGGGCCGCTCACCACGTCGTCCAGCAACCGTTGCACCGCGGCGACTTCCACCCAGCACGCGTCCCGGTACACCCACCCGGCGCCGCGCTCGACCGGCCTGATCCCGGTCAGCGCGGCGACGTCCGCCACCGGTACCGGCCCCTCCGCCGAGGCGACGACCAGCGCCTCCACTCCGCGCAGGAACGCCTCGATGCCCGCCTCCGGCAGGTACCGGGTGTCGCCGTAGAGCGCGAGCTCCACGTCGCGGCCGGCCCGGATCACGGTGAAGTAGCAGGCCACCGGGTAGGAGGACGCGGGCAGCCACTGGAAGCCCGTGTCCGCCAGCGCCGCTGTCACCTCCACCAGGTCCGGCGCGGCCGAGTCGGCCACGCGGTCCTCCTGGTGCGCGCCGACGTCGTTGAAGACGCAGTCGCGCTGGAACCGCGTGCCGCGCTCGTCGGCCACCGCGTCCATCACCGGCCAGAGCCTCCGCGCGTCGAACTGGCTGTACCGGTAGGCGTTCATGGTCGCGAGCCGCACCCCGCGCACCACGTCGTCCACAGTGGACGAACCGAGTTCGAACGGCACCAGGGCGTCCTGCGCGATCGTGCCGACGTACGACGTCATGCCCGGCCGGAACCGGTTGCCGCAGATGGACACCAGCGCGCCGAGCGGGTTGCCGGTGCGCACCGCCAGCAGCGTCGCCGCCATCGCCAGCAGCACCGTCGAGTGGCTGACACCCGTGCGCGCCACCAGCGACGGCAGCACGAGGCCCGCCGCGCGCGACTTCAGGTACCCCTCCCGGCACCCCGCCGGACCGAGCGGCGGGTGCGAGAACATCGCCTGCGGCATGCGTCGCAACTGGGTCTCCCAGAACCGCAGCGCCGACTCCGCCCGGCGGCGGGCCGGTGGTTGCGACTCGTGTTCGGCCTGGTCCAGTGGTTGCACCGAGACCGCGCCGGCGGAACGCGCGGCCGGATCGGCGAGCATCCGCCCGAACTGCCCGGCCAGCAGTTCCATGCTCGCGAAGTCCGCGGCGAGATGGGACAACGCGAGCGCCACCACGTGCGGTACGCCGTCCCGGGTGGAGATCGCCACCCGCAACGGGAGGTCGCGGCCGAAGTCGAACCGCGTGCCTGCGATCCGTTCGCGCAGCGCGGGTTCGGAGTCGCCCTCGTGGATCTCCGCGACCAGCGTGCCCGAACGCGCGACGGTCTGAACCGCCCGCGGACCGGGTTGGACGGTGGTGCGCAACGACTCGTGCCGTGCGAGCAGCACGACCAGCGACTCCCGGACGTCCTCCAGCCCGATGCCTTCGGGCACGGGCACGAAACGACACAGGATGTCGGAGCGCTCCTGCTCCTGCGCGCCGATCCACTCCAGCACGTTGGCCTGTCCCAGAGTGACGGGCCCTGAACCCTCGCGTGATCCGGTGAACTCCACCTCGAGTTGTCCCATCCCGCGCACGCTAGACAGCGGATCGGCGCGCAGCATGGGGTGAAACCCTGCATTGGCGCCGTTGCGGGTAGCCGAGGGCACCGAGCGGGGACACGATCAGCGCCATGACCGTCTTGACCGTGCGCCGCCCGGACGCTCGCGAACTGCTCGACGAACTCGTCGCCGTGCACGGCGAGGTGCACCGCGAACCCCGGTTCGCGGGCATCGACTACTTCTCCGACGAACGGTTCCGCGACCGGCTCGTCGTGGCGCTGCGCCAGCCGGGGTTCGAGCTGGTCGCCGCGTTCGACGGCGGCGAACTCGCCGGGTACCTCTACGGCTGGGCGTTGCCGCGCTGGACCCGCTGGTGGACGCCGTTGAAAGACGAGCTGCCGCCAGATGTCACCGAGGAGACCGGCAGCCGCACCGTGTTCATCCAGGAGATCATGGTGCGGAGGCGGTGGCGCGGCAACGGGATCGCCCGCACCCTGCACGACGACTTCCTCGTCCACCGTCCCGAGGAACGCGGCCTGATCTGCGTGCAGCCCGGCAACGAGCCGGCCCGCTCGGCCTACCTGCGCTGGGGCTGGTCGCCGGTCGCGCGCACGGCGTTCGCCGGGGACGGGCCCGAGTTCGACTGCCTGCTGAAACCCTTGAAGGGTCAGATGCAGGGTGCGCCCTGATGCTGGGCAGGGCCTTCCCGACCTAGCGTTCCGCCCCATGCCGAGTCGGATCACCACGCTGGAGCGGATCGCCGCCTACACGCCGGACCGGTCGGTGCCGATCGAGGAGTTGGGCGAACGGCTCGGCCTGGGCAAGTACGTCGTGCGGATGTTCCGCAACCTGCACGGGTTCGACCAGGTGCGCGACGACCCGGCGATCGACGTGTTCAGCCTCGTCGCCGCCGCCGGTGAGCAGATCGTCAAGCACCTGCCGGATCCCGGGGTGATCAGGTACGTCCTGTACGCGCACACCGTGCTGGACGTGACGCCGTCGACCATCGACGCGTCGGACGTGATCCGGCAGGCGCTCGGGTTGCCGGACGCGGAGGCGTTCGCGATCACGCAGCAGCACTGCGCGAGCGGACTGGCCGCCATCGACGTCGCGGGCGAACTGCTGCGCGCCGAGGACGACCCGGACGCCCGCGCACTCGTCCTCACCGGCGAGAAGCCCGTCACCGCGCGGTTCCGGGTCGTCAACAACACGACGATCCTCGGCGAGGCGTCGACCGCGTGCCTCGTCAGCGCGGGCGGTACCGGCGACGTCGTGCGGTCCTACGCCACGAGAACGCAGGTGCTGCTGTCCGACGGCGTGTACCTCGCCGAGGACCTGGTGAAGGAGTTCAACGACAACTACGTCGCCATCCTCGCCGACGCGGTGAACGACGCCGTCGCACGGGCCGGCGTCGCGCTGGGCGACATCACGATGCTGGTGCCGCACAACGTGAGCAGGCTGCTGTGGCAGCGGACGCTGGACGAGATCGGCGTCGCCCGGTCGAAGGCGTACTTCGACAACATCCCGCGCTACAGCCATTGCTGCTGCGCGGACCCGTTCCTCAACTACGCCACGCTGCGCGACGAGGGCCGGCTGATCGACGGCGGGCTGTACCTGCTCACGTCGGTCGGTCTCGGCGCCACCTACGCCGCGATGGTGATCGAGCACAGGGGTGGCAGATGACAAGCGACTACCTGCGGGCCATCAAGTCCGCGCTGACCGGTTCCGCCACGACGCCGCTCGCGCTGGTGTGCAACTTCGAGGCGGAGGCCAGGTGGGCGACGAACTACGTCGGCCTGCCCGCGGCGGCCGTGTCGGCGTCCACGGACGTCGTGCGCCGGATGGAACAGCTCGGCGCGCTGCTGGCCGGGCCGGACGACGTGCTGATCGCGTCGCACGACCTCGACCCCGGTTTCCGCCGGTACGCGGAGGAACTCGGATTCGCGCTGCCCCAGGTGCTCGTGCCGGAACGCACCGGCGGTTCCACGACGGAGAACGCCATCGCGTCCCCGGAACTGCTCAAGGCGTTGCACGGCAGGCAACTCCTCCCGATGGGCACGACGGTGGACGAGGAGAAGCTCGCCGACGCCGCCGGGATCGAACTGGCCGTGCCGGTGGCGGACGTGTTCGAACGCGTCAACGGCAAGATCTACAGCCGCCGGCTGGTAGACGGCACCGGACTGCGGCCCGTTCCAGGCCACACCGTCGAAACCGTCGCCGAACTCGACGCGATCCTCGCCGACGTCACCGAACCGGTCGTGGTGAAGGACTCGTACGGCGTGTCCGGCAAGGGACTGGTGGTGCTCGACTCGCCGATCAAGGTGAAGGGGCTGCTCAAGCTGGTGCACCGCCGGGCGGCCCGCACCGGCGACGACCGGTTGCACGTCGTGGTCGAGCACTGGCTGCCGAAGCGGTGCGACCTCAACTACCAGTTCACCGTCGCGCGGGACGGCTCGGTGACGTTCGACTTCGTCAAGCAGGCCCTCACCGAACAGGGTGTCCACAAGGGACACATCATGCCCGCCGAACTCAGCGATGCGCAGCACGAGGAACTCCGCCACGCGGCCCGTGTCGTCGGCACGCAACTGCACCGCGACGGGTTCCACGGCGTGGCGGGCGTGGACGCGATCGTCGGCGCGGACGAGGTTCTGCACCCGGTGCTGGAGATCAACGCGCGGCTGAACATGTCGACCTACCAGGGTGGCGTCGTCGAACGGCTGGTCCCGCCCGGCCACACGTGTCTGGCCAGGCACTACCCGATCGGCGACAGCGGGTTCGCCGACGTCCGCCGGGTGCTGCCGCCGGGCGTCGTGGTGACGTGCTTCGGCACGGCGGCCGCAGGACGGCTCTACACCATGTCGTTCGCGCGAGATCGGGCCGCGCTGGAGGCGCTGGACGCCGCAACCACTACCGCACTGGAGACGTTGTGACCGAAGAGTTCGCAGTGCAGGGACTTCCCATCAGCGCGCTCGCCGCCGAGTTCGGCACGCCGCTGTACGTCTACGACGGCGACGTGCTGCGCGAGGTGTACCGGTCACTGCGGGACCTGCTCGACCCGCGGATCGACATCCTGTACTCCGCCAAGGCGAATCCCAACATCAGCGTCTGCGCGGTGCTGCGCTCGCTCGGCGCGGGCATCGAGGTCTCGTCGCTGGTCGAGCTGATCACCGCGCACCGGGCCGGCGCCGAGGCTCGCGACATCCTGTTCCTCGGGCCGGGCAAGTCGGCCGAGGAACTGCGGGCGTGCGTGGAGATGGGCGTGCACGCCGTGGTGTGCGAGTCGCTGGACGAAGTGGAGCAGCTCAACGACATGGCCGTTCCCGGCGGCGTCGACGTGATGCTGCGGGTCAACCCGTCGTTCACCGCGAAGGGCGCCCGGCTGTCGATGGGCGGCAAGCCCCGGCAGTTCGGCATCGACCAGGCCGTGCTGATGCGGTCGGGCTCGTTCCTGCGGTCGTTGAAGCACGTGCGGGTGATGGGCGTGCACGGATACATGGGCACCCGGATCCTCGACGCGAGCAACGTCGTGGAGAACACCCGAGGCATCCTGGCCGCCGCCGAGGAACTGTCCGCCGAACTCGGGTTCGACCTGGAGACCGTGGACGTCGGCGGCGGGTTCGGCGTGCCGTACTTCGAGAACGAGAAGGACCTCGACGTCGAGGCGCTGGCGCTGGGCGTCAACGCGGCGGTCGCGGACTTCCTCGGCCGGAACTCGAGCCGCGTCATCACCGAACTCGGCCGATACCTCGTGGGCTGGTGCGGCACGTACGTCGTGCGGGCCAGGTACGTCAAGGAGTCCATGGGCGAGTGGTTCGTGGTCGCCGACGGCGGCACCAACCACCACATGGCGGCGGTCGGCATCGGCAGCTTCGTCAAGCGCAACTTCCCGGTGCGATCGCTGACCCGCTACGAGGAGCCCGCGCACCGGCCGTACAACATCACCGGACCGCTGTGCACGCCGAACGACGTGGTGGCCAAGCAGGTCGCGCTGCCGGAGGTCCGTCCCGGCGACCTGCTCGGCGTCGAGCGGTCCGGCGCGTACGGCCCGTCGGCCTCCCCCGGCCTGTTCCTGAGCCACGGCTACCCCGCCGAGGTACTCGTGCTCGACGGCACCCCGCACCTGGTGCGGCGGCGTGACACGGCGGAAGACCTGCTGGGCAAGCAGCAACTCATCCAGCTCGGATAAGGAGTCTCCACAATGGACAGGCTGACGGTGCTCAAGACGATTACGAACGCTCTCACCGAGGTGATGCAGCGCGACTACTCCGACGCGACGGAGGACACCAGGTTGTTCGAGGACCTGCACCTCGACTCGACGTCGGTGCTCACGCTGCTGATGGCGCTGGAGGACCACACCGGCATCGAGGTCGACCCGGAGTCGTTGCAGATGGAGAACTTCCGCACGGTGGGCACGCTCGCCGACTACCTCGAGGCCAACCTCGACGTCGCGGTGTGATGCTGACCCTGACGGCGGCGAGCGCGGTGGTCGCCACGCACCGCAACCCGTACGTGCCCGACGAATGGCTGCTGTCGTACCAGCGCGACCTGATGGCCCCGTTCGGTGTCGAGTTCGACGCCGAACGGCTCGCGCGCGGCACCGGAGTGCTGTTCCAGGAACTGGCCGCAGAGGCGCTGGAGCGGTTGCCGGTGCCGCCGAAGCCGGAACTGGTGGTGGTCGCGCACGGTCTGCCCGACCACTACCCGTTCCGCTCGATCGGCGGCCACGTCGACAAGCTGCTCGGGGGCGGGTCGGAGAACTTCGCGATCTCCGAACAAGGTCTGCGCGCGCCGTTCACCGCGTTGCGGGTCGCGGCGGCCTACCACCGCTCCGGCCGGTGCACGGTGGGCGCGGTCGTCGTGGTCGAGCAGGGCACGTTCGGCAACGACGAGCCGCTGGCCCGCGGCGGGTTGGCCGACACCGCCGCCGTGCTGGTGCTCGGCGGCGGTGGGCCGTGGGAGATCGCGGCCCTGCCACCGGCGTCCGGCGACCTGGTGAGGCTGGTGTCCGCGACCGTCGCGGGCGAACGGCCGCTGGTGGTCGCCGGCCCGTTCGCCGGTGAACTGCCGGACCTGCCGGTGCACCGCGTTCCGCCCGGCTCGTACTGCACCAGCGTGTGGCTGGCACTGGCCCGCCACCACGAGGAGTGGGCACAGACCCACGACGCACTCGTCCTGTGCGACACCGATCCGCGCACCGGGCGAAGTCACGCGGCGCTGCTGCGCCGTGCCAGTCAGGAAGGCACCACATGAGTTCCTACGCGGCAGAGCTCGACCGCCTGCACGGCGACGTCCTGGTGACCGCGCCCAGTGGGGTCGCGCTCGCCTCCTCGAACAGGATCAGCTCGCCCGACCACCCGTTGCACCGATTCGGTCTCGGCGTCGGCCGCGGCACGCCGTCGGACGGCGAGTCGCTGGACCGGTTCGCCACCGGCCTGCTCGGCCTGCACCGCGACCTGTTGCGGCAGGGCCTCGACCACGCCATGACCCACCTCGGCGGACGCACGTCGCAGGGCTCGCCGCTGCTCGACCGCCAGCTCGTGCAGACGGCGCTCGCCGACGTGGCGATCGAGGTGCGGGAGAACGCCGCGCTGCCCACCGCCGACCCGCACGAACGGTGGCGCGCCCACCTCGGCCTGGTCGACGCGGGCCGGCTGCTGCTGAGCCTGCTCGGCGCGAGCAGCTTCCTCGTGTCCGGCCCCGGCGGCGACCTGCACCTCGCCGAGGTCACCGGAAACGTCTACCTGCACCAGGAGAGCGAATGACGAGCCTGCTGACCCGGGACGACCTGCTGGACGCCCCGCTGCTCCGGCTGCGCGCGCACTGCCGCGAGGTGGCCCCGGCGCTGCGCGACGTCGGCCTGGCGCTCGACCGGAACCCCGACTCCATCACCGACTTCCTGCACCTGCCCGCGTTCTCCGTGCTGGACCAGGTCTTCACGCCGCCGGAGTTCCGCGCCCCGTCGTCGATCGAGTCGTTCGAGCCCACCTGCACGGCGTTGTGCGTGGTGCTGGAGGCGTTGTCGCACGGCGACCCCGGCCCGATCCTCGCCGGTCCCGGCGCCGGGCTGTCCCGGGACGTGGTCAGGGAGCTCGGCGACGACGAGCAGCGCGAGCACTTCTTCGGCCGGTTCGGCGGCGGTCCTGTGTGGACGTTCTTCGGACTGACCGAACCCGGCAAGGGTTCCGCGGCGCTGGAGCTGGAGACCACGCTCACCCCGGACGGCGACGACTGGGTGCTGAACGGCCAGAAGCGCTACGTCGGCAACGGCGCGCGGGCCCAGATCGGCGTGGTGTTCTGCCGCCGCGCGCCCGGACCGTGGGGCATCGAGGCGGTGATCGTCGACCCGGCCGCGGCCGGGTTCCACGCCGAACTGCTGCCCATGATCGGCCTGCGCGGTGCGCGGATCAGCGCGCTGCGGTTCGACGACGTGCGCATTCCCGCCAACCGCGTGCTCGGCCGGCAGCGCCCGCCCAGCAGGCGCGGTGTCTACGGCGCCCTGCACGCGTTGCTGCGCTTCCGGCCTGGCCTCGCCGCCATGACGCTCGGCCTCACCCAGGCGGCGTGCGACTACCTGTCCGAGCACAAACCCGTGCTGTCGCGCTGGAACGAGCTGCGGGTGCAGGGCGTCTTCGACCGCGTGGCGGCCGTGCGGCGGATGATCCTCGAGGTCGCGGCCGACATCGACCGGGGTGTGGTGAACCCGCACCGGATCGGCCTGGTCAAGATGCGCGCGGCCCAGCTCGGCGAGCAGGTGACCAGGCTGGCCGCCGAACTGCTCGGCCCCGCGTCGCTGATCGAGCACCCGTGGCTCGAGAAGGTCTACCGCGACCTGCGCGCGTTCGAGTTCATGGAGGGCACGTCGAACCTGCACCGGCTCTCGGTGTTCCAGGGGCTGCTCAAGCGCGACTTCTTCGGGGAGGGCGAGACCGGTGAAGCTGGGCGTTGACCTGACCGCGTTGGACGAGCTGGACTCGCTGCTGCGCCGCGAGTGGTTCCGCCACTTCGTCTTCGCCGAGGCCGAACTCGCGCACGCCGACGGACTGGCCGCGACCCGGCGGGCCGAGTTCCTGGTGGGCCGGTTCTCCGCGAAGGAGGCGGTGCTCAAGGTGCTGGGCCACGGGTTGTTCCAGGGCGTGGTGCCGCACGACATCGAGGTGACGCGGGCGGCGGGCGGTGAGCCGTGCGTGACGTTGTCCGGCACCGCCTCGGACGCGGCGGCGCGGGCCGGGATCAGCGGTGTGAGTGTGTCCATCACGCACAAGCGCGATCTGGTCGCCGCCGTCGCCGTGGGGTGGTGACCGGGTGATCTCCGCACGCGGCCTGTGCAAGTCGTTCGGCGACGTGGAAGCCGTGCGCGGCGTGGATCTCGACGTCGCGGCGGGTGAGGTGGTCGGCCTGCTCGGCCCCAACGGCGCGGGCAAGACGACCACCATGCGGATGCTGACCACGTTGCTGCGCCCCACCTCCGGCACTGCCGTGGTCGCGGGAGCGGACCTGGTGACGGAGGCCTCACTGGTGCGGTCGCGCATCGGTTACGTGGCGCAGACCGGCGGCACCGAACCGCGCTGCCGGGTCGTGGAGGAGCTGGAGTTCCAGGCCGACCTCTACCGCGTCCCGCGTTCCCGCGCCCTCGAACTGTGCGAGGTCTTCGGACTGTCCGGTTTGGAGCGTCGGCTCGTCGCGACGTTGTCCGGCGGGCAGCGCCGCAAGCTGGACATCGCCCTGGGTCTGGTGCACTCCCCCGAGTTGCTGCTGCTGGACGAACCGAGCCTCGGCCTGGACCCGACCAGCCGCGACGACCTGTGGGCGCACCTGCGGGCGTTGACGGGCACCACCGTCGTGCTGACCACGCACTACCTGGACGAGGCCGACGCGTTGTGCGACCGCGTGCTGGTGGTGGACCACGGCGCCGTCGTCGCCTCCGGCACGCCCGCCGAACTCAAGCGGCAGCTGCGCGGCGACGTGATCACCTTCGAGGTGTCGGGCGGCGTCTCGTTGCTGGAGTCGCACCCGCTCGTCCGTTCCGTCGAGGTGTCCGGCTCGTCGGTCCGCCTGACCGTCGCGGACGGCTCGCGGGCCCTGGTCTCGTTGTTGCGGGTCCTGGAGGACGCCGGTTTCGAGGTCGCGTCCGCCGAACTGCACCAACCGACCCTGGACGACGTCTTCCGCGCCGTGACAGGACGTTCGCTGGACGTTCCCGGCCGAGTGGTGGTGGGGTGATCATGCGCGACACCTACCTGGTCTTCCGCAGGCAGCTCGCGATGTCGTTGCGCGGCCCGCTGTGGCTGGTCGTCGGACTGGTGCAACCGGTGGTGTACCTGGTGTTCTTCGGTCCGCTGTTGCAGGGCCTCGACCTGGGCGCCGATTCGTGGCGCGTGTACATCCCGGGGTTGCTGGTGCAGCTGGCGTTGTTCGGCGCGGCGTTCGTAGGGTTCTCGGTGATCGCCGACGTCCGTTCCGGCGTGGTGGAGAGGATGCGCGTGACGCCGGTCAGCCGGCTGGCGTTGCTGCTGGGACGCGTGCTGCGGGACGTGCTGCTGCTGGTCGGGCAGTCCTGCGTGCTGCTGCTGGTCGCCGTGCCGTTCGGGCTGCGCGCACCGGTGTTCGGCGCGATCCTCGGCGTGCTGCTGATCGCCCTGCTGACCGCGGGCCTGGCGAGCCTGTCGTACACGTTCGGACTGGCCACGCGCAGCGAGGAGTCCCTGGCCCCGTTGCTGAACAGCGTCACGGTGCCGTTGTTGCTGCTCTCCGGCATCCTGCTGCCCATGTCGCTGGCCCCGCCGTGGCTCGATGTCGTCTCGCGCCTGACGCCGCTGCGGTACGTGGTCGACGGCATCCGCGACGCGTTCCTGGGCCACTACGCGACGACGAACGTGCTGACGGGCTTCCTCGTGGCGATGGGCATGGCTGGGGCAGCGATCGCCTGGGGTGCAAGGGTTTTCCGCCGCGAGGCGACCTGACACGGGCGAGGCCCAGGTCCACGGGAAGACCGGGGGCCTCGCGTTCGTGCGTCAGGAGTGGACGAGGATCTGCTCGTAGGTCGTCTTCCACTCGTAGGTGCCCGCGAACTGAACCAGTCAACTGCCGACGAAGCACAACGTTCTCGTACCGCAGAACAAAAAGCTCCGCATCCTCAGCGGCCACACCTCGATGACTTTCCGGGCGGCACAGCGTCAGAACGCCTGCGGGGCAGCGAATCCCTCACGCCGTCCAGCGCAGCAGGGCGGTGCCGACCGACATGCCGCCACCGAAGCCGGCCAGCAGCACCAGGTCACCGGTTCGGATCCGGCCGGACCGCACGGCGTCGTCCAGCGCCACCGGGACCGAGGCGCTGCCCAGGTTGCCGTAGCGGTCGGCGGTGATGTGCGCCTGCGCCTCCTTCAGTCCGCAGTGGACGGTCAGGGCGCGCAGCAGTGCGGCGTTGGCCTGGTGCGGGACGAAGCAGGAGATGTCCGCGTACGTGAGGCCCGCCCTGCCGACCACCTCGTCCAGCAGTGGCGGGAGGGTGTTCATCACGAAGTCGCGGACGTCTCTTCCCCGCATGGTGAAGTGGTGCAGGCCGGCGGCGACCGTGTCGGCGGTCGTGGGAACGCGGCTGCCGCCCGCCTCGACCTTGATCAGGTCGTGCGACTCGCCGAAGCTGATCAGTTCGCTGTCCAGGACGCCGGGCTCGGGCACCTCGCCGACCACCGCGGCACCCGCGCCGTCGCCCATCAGCACGGCGGTGCGGCGGTCGGTCAGGTCCAGGATGCGCGAGTACACGTCCGCGCCGATCACCAGTGCGATCGCGCCCGGTCTCGTGGCCACCAGCGACCGGGCCAGGTCCAGGGCGTACACGAAGCCGGCGCACACCGCGTTCACGTCGACGCAGGCCGCCGCCCGTGCGCCGATCAGGTCCTGGACCAGGCACGACGTAGGGGGTTGCGGGTGGTCGCCGGTGGAGGTCGCGAGAATCAGGTGGGTGATCCGGTCCGGTGGCACGCCCGCCCGTCGCAGCGCTCGGGCGGCGGCCACCGCGGCGAGGTCCGACGTGGCCTGCTCCGGCCGGGCCCACCTGCGCGTCGAGATCCCCGTCCGGCTCAGGATCCACTCCGGGGTGGCGCCGGGAACCAGGTCCGCGATCTCCTCGTTGGTGACGACGCGGTCGGGAAGGCACGAACCGGTGCCGAGCACGCCCACGGAGGAGCTCATGGTCACCTCTCCTGTGCATCGGGCCCTGAACGGGAAATGGCACGAGAACGCTCTGCGGTGGCCTGACCGACAATAGCGAGAACAGCCGCGAGGCCCCACCCCTACCGTTCGGGATCAGGGGATCCTTTCGCCGTCGCACTCGCGATAGGGGTTGCCCGTTTTTGCGTCCGCTGTCATTTTCGGGGTTCGGACTCCGGGGAGGTCGCGGGACACGATGAACGAGATCAGCGAGTTGAGAACCCTGGTCGCGAGGCTGCGGGAGAACGTGCGGCGGCTCGCTCTGCGGTCCGGTCACGACCACGGGGTACGGCGGCTCGTCAACGACGTCGAGCGGGTCGCGATCGACGTGGACGAGCTGAACAACCTGTTCGCAGCGGTGCCGCAGCAACGCGAGGAGGTCGTGCTGGTGTCGGACGCGCCCTACGAGCCGGCGTTCTGGCACGGCGCCGACGACGAGGGCGTCGGGGGGCACCGCCGCCATCCCCGGTGAATGCCGGAGCGAACACCGCCGCGAAGAACTCGTTCGTCTCGGAAATTCCGCCGGCACTCGTCGGACGGTGCCGTGAACGCATTTCCGCGCGCGCTTTTCCGATACCGGGAACAGGAATCGGACTGGGGCCTGGAATAGGGGTTGTGACGCGGCCGTCAACGGCGGCAGGGTCGGTCCGGAAGGCTCGGGCACCTGCCGCGGGTGAGCTCCCGTACCGCGGCGGTGACCCCGGCGGTGGCCCGGCCGCGGTTCCGCTGCCGGCTCGACGAGGTGCGGAGGTGCTCCCCCATGGAGGGCAGGTTCAGGACCGTGTGGGTGGTCGGGCTGGGCGCGGTGGGTGCCGCGACCGCCGTCCTGCTCGCCACGAGCGGACGGCGGGTGGTGGGCGTGGTGCCGGACGCCGCCACGCTGACCGAGACCGGCGAACGACTGGAACGGCTCGTCCGCGCCGCACGGCCGAACGACGCGGAGGAGGTGCTCGCCCGCCTCGAACTCACCACCCGGATGGACACCGCGGCACCGGCCGATCTGGTCGTCGAGGCGGTGCCAGAGCGCCTGGACACCAAGACGAACGTCCTCGCGCGGGCCCACGCGCTCTGCCCGCCCGGCGCAGTCTTCGTCACCACCGCCATGACCCTGTCCGTGACGGAGATCGCCGCCCGCTCGGGCCGCATGTCCCGCACCGTCGGGCTCACCCTGTGCGAGCCGGGACGACCGGACGCCTCGGTCGTGGAGCTGGCCGGGACCCCGGTCACCGACGCCGACGTGCTCGCGGACGTCCGCGCACTCGCCGGGGAACTCGGCCGCACCCCTGTCGACGTCCACGACCGGCCCGGGCTGATCGGCCACGGGCTGCGGCTCGGCTACCTCAACGCGGCGGCCAGGATGTACGGCGAGGGGTACGCCTCCCGCGACGACATCGACACGGCCATGACGCTCGGGTGCGGGCTGCCGGTCGGGCCGCTCGCGCAGCTCGACCGGATGGGCGTGGACGTCGCGCTCGACGCGCTCACCGCACTGCACGAACGCACCGGGGAACCCCAGCACCGCCCGGCTCCGCTGCTGACGGCGATGGCGTCGGCCGGCCTGCTCGGAGTCAAGACCGGCCGGGGTTTCCACGACTACCGGACCTCCCCCGACAGCACCACCGCACCGGTCGCCGCACCCTCGGCACGTCTGCCGGAACGGATCGGGATCATCGGCTCGGGCACCATGGCCCGCGGCATCGCCGAAGTGCTCACCACGTCCGGGTTCGCCACCACCCTCGTCGCCAGGACCGAGTTGCGCACGAAGGAGGCCGGGGCGGCGGTGGAGCGCTCGCTCGACCGCCGGGTGCGCCGGGGCCGGATCACACCGGACGCCCTCGCGGCGGCGATCGACCTGCTGACCTGCGAGACCGAGCTCGGCGCGATCGCCGGGTGCGACGTGGTGATCGAGGCCGTCGCCGAGGACCTCGGCGTGAAGCGCCGGGTGTTCGGCGAGCTCGACGCGATCGCCCGGCCGGGAGCCGTGCTCGCGACGACGACCTCCAGCCTGTCCGTGCTCGACTGCGCGACCGCCACCGGCCGGCCGCAGGACGTGGTGGGCCTGCACTTCTTCAACCCTCCCCCGGCGATGCGGCTCGTCGAGGTGGTGCGGACGTTGTTCACCGCGCCCGAGGTCGTCGCCGGCGCGCTCGCGCTCACCCGCGCACTGGGCAAGACGCCGGTCGCCTGCGCGGACCGCACCGGGTTCATCGTCAACGCGTTGCTGTTCCCCTACCTGAACAACGCGGTGGCGGCCGTCGAACGGCACCACGTCGCGGTCGCCGACGTGGACCGCGTGATCACCGGGGCGCACGGCCATCCCATGGGCCCCTTCAGACTGCTCGACACCATCGGGCTCGACGTGGCACTCGCCATCCAGGAGTCGCTGCACGCGGCGTTCGCCCCGGTCGTGCCCGCACCGGCACGCCACCTCACCGACCTCGTGGCGGCCGGCGTGCTCGGCCGCAAGAGCGGGCGCGGTTTCCTCGGCCACGACGGGGGTGCGGTGTGAACGTCGCGGAGGCGCTGGGCACGACCCTGGTGAAGTACGGCGCCGACGCGGTGTTCGGCGTCGTCGGCAGCGGGAACTTCCACATCACCAACGCGCTGGTCGCCGCGGGCGCCCGGTTCGTCGCCGCGAGGCACGAGGGTGGGGCCGCGGTCATGGCCGACGCCTACGCGCGCGCCACCGGCAGGCTCGGTGTGCTGTCGCTGCACCAGGGTCCCGGGTTGACCAACGCCGTCACGGGCATCACCGAGGCCGCCAAGAGCGGGACGCCGCTGCTGGTGCTCGCGGCCGAGACGGGCGCGGGCGGGGTGCGGTCGAACTTCCGGATCGACCAGGCGGCGCTGGCCCGGTCGGTCGGTGCGGTGGCGGACCGGATCGGCTCGCCGGACACGGCGGCGGACGACCTGGCCCGGGCCGTGCGCACGGCGCTGCACACGAGGCGGACGGTCGTGCTGAACCTGCCGCTCGACGTCCAGGCGGCGGCGTTCCCGTCCGGCGAGGTGCCCAGGACGCCGATCGTGCCCACCACGCCCGCCGCCTCCGACGAGGCGGTCGAGGCCCTGGCCGACCTGATCGCGCGGGCCCGGCGTCCGGTGTTCGTCGCCGGGCGGGGCGCCTGGCTCTCGAACGCCGGGCAGGCGCTGCGGGCGCTGGCCGAACGGGGTGGTGCGTTGCTCGCGACGTCGGCGGTCGCCCGCGGCCTCTTCGCCGGCGACCCGTTCGACCTCGACGTGAGCGGCGGGTTCGCCACGCCCGCCGCGGTGGACCTGATCGGTGCCGCGGACCTGGTCGTCGGCTGGGGCGCCGGGCTGAACTCGTGGACGTTGCGGCACGGCGCGCTGCTCGGCGAGGGTGCGGTGGTGGCGCAGGTCGACGTCGATCCGGAGCGGCTCGGCCGGCACACCGACATCGCGCTCGGTGTTCTCGGCGACGTCGCGGCCACGGCGCGTGCGGTGACCCGCGAACTCGTCCGGCGTGAGCACGTGCCGGCCGGCTACCGGGATCCCGGGGTCGCCGCGCGACTCGCCCGTGAGGGGAAGTGGCGCGACGTCCCGTTCTCCGACGACTCGGACGGCGGCCGCATCGATCCGCGCGCGCTGACGATCGCGCTGGACGACCTGCTGCCCGCCGAACGCACGGTCGCCGTCGACTCCGGGCACTTCGTCGGCTTCCCGACGATGTTCCTCTCCTGCGCCCGCGCCGGGCAGTTGCTGTTCACCCAGTCGTTCCAGTCGGTGGGGCTGGGTCTCGCGACGGCGATCGGCGCCGCCGTCGCCCGGCCGGGACAGCTGGTCGTCGCCGCGCTCGGTGACGGCGGCACGCTCATGGGCATCGCCGATCTGGAGACGGCGGTGCGGTTGCGGCTCGGCATCCTCGTCGTGGTCTACGACGACAGCGGGTACGGCGCCGAGGTCCACCACTTCGGGCCCAAGGGACATCCGCTCGACGCGGTGACGTTCCCCGACACCGACATCGCCGCAATCGCGCGGGGATTCGGCTGCGCCGGGCTGACCGTGCGCACCGCGGCCGACCTCGCCGGTGTCGGGTCCTGGCTCGCGGGGCCGCGCGATCGGCCTCTGGTGGTGGACGCGAAGGTGACGCCGGCGACCGTGGCCTGGTGGCTGCGGCACGTGCCTTCCGCGCACTGAGACCGGGCACGACGGATCCCGGGTGGCCGAGGCCGCCCGGGATCCGTCGTGCCCGGCGAGGTCAGTCCCCGGCGAACTCCGCGTCGATGAAGTCCAGCACCTGGCTCAGCGACGCCTCCGACAGGTCGGGCGCCTGCCGGGCCTCGACCGGCTGCCCGTCGCGGGAGGCCCACAGCGCGAGCAGATCGCTCAGCCTGGCCCCGATTCCGGCGTGCTCGCGGGGATCGGCCGTGGCGAGCTCCGTCTCCAGCCGGTCGAGCGTCTCGGCCACCGACGAGCGGGGTGCGAGCAGCGCGGCGACGTGCGCCGCCAGCTCCTTCGGCGTCGGGTGGTCGAAGGCGATGGTCGCGGGCAGGGAGAGCCCGGTGTCTCGTTCGACCCGGTTGCGCAGTTCCACCGCCGTGAGCGAGTCGAGCCCGAGGTCGAGGAAGCCCCTGCTCGCGTCGACCGCGCCGGCACCGGCGTGCCCGAGCACGGCGGCGGTGTGGAACAGCACCAGTTCGTCCGGCGTGGACGGTGCTCGGGCGGCGGTTTCCTTGGCTCGCAACGGACCGACTACGTCGCGCAGCAGGAACGGCACGTCCCCGGACACCCTGAGCCCGGCCACGTCCAGCCGGGCGGGCACGTAGGCGTGCGCCCCCGCGGCCGTGCGGTCGAACAGCGCGAGACCGTCCGAAGTGGACAGAGGAAGCATGCCCGCCGCCGCCATCCTGGTCAGGTCCGCGTCGGTGAGCCTGCCTCCCATGCCGTCCCGCTCGGCCCACAGTCCCCACGCGAGTGAGACGGCGTGGCCGCCCTCGCGGCGCACGCGGTGGGCCAGGGCGTCGAGGTAGGCGTTGGCCGCGGCGTAGTTGCCCTGCCCCGGTCCGCCCAGCACCCCGGAGGCCGAGGAGAACAGGACCAGCGCGGTCAGTCCGGGCAGCCCGGCGAGCCGGTGTGCGGCCGCCGTCTTGACGCGCAGCACGCGTTCCACCCGATCACGGTCGAGCGACGTCACGGCGGCGTCGTCGGTGATGCCGGCCGCGTGCACGACCGCGGTCACCGGAGGCTCGGCCGCGCGCACCACGGCGTCGAGGGCGTCCGGGTCGCCGACGTCGCACGCCTGGATCTCCACCTTCGCGCCGGACGCGGCCAGTTCGTCCCGGAGTCGTCGCGCGCCAGGCGCTTCGCCGCCACGGCGGCTGACCAGCAGGAGGTCGCGGACGCCGTGAGCGGTGACCAGGTGCCGCGCCAGCAGAGCGCCGAGACCGCCCGTGCCGCCGGTGACCAGCACCGTGCCCGCTCCCGCGAAGTCCGGCGGTGGTGCCGGTTCGGCGCGGACGAGCCTCGGTGCGAACGCCGCACCGGCGCGCAGGGCGAGCTGGGGCGCCCCGGTCGCGGCCGCGCGCCGCACCAGGTCGTCGTCCGCGGTGTCGTCGAGGTCGATCACGACGAACCGCCCGGGGTGCTCGGACTGGGCCGAGCGCACGAGTCCCCACACGGCCGCCTGGTCCGGATCGACGTCGTCGTCGCCCACCGCGGCGGCCCGCCGGGTGAGCAGCACCAGCCGCTGGGACGCGTCACCGGTGGCGAGCCAGCCGGTGATCAGGTCGAGCGTGCCGGACACGGCGTCCACCGCGGCACCTCCGGCCGCGTCGAGCACGACCACGTCCGGGGCGGCCGGCGGCGGCAGGGCCAGCGGCGCCCAGTCGACGCGGAACAGCGAGCCGGCGGCCACGTCGCGATCGGCGGTGAGCACGGCGTGGTCGGCCGGGCCGAACTCGACCAGCCCGATCGACGCCACCGGGGTGCCGTCGGCGGCCGCGGCGTCGAGCGCCACGCCGTCGCCGGTCCTGGTGATCCGCAGCAGCGTCGCCGGTCCAGTCGGGACGGTCAGGTCCCGGAACCCGGTGACGAGCGGTCCCGCCAGGCCGCCGAGCGCCTGCCAGGCGCCGTCCCAGCGGGTGAGGCCGGCTTCGGGCAGTTCGGCGACGAGTTCGTCGCCGGAGCGCCACGCGCCGAGGATCGCGTAGGCCTCGCCGAGCCGTGCGGACTCGTGCGGCACCGGGGTGATCGGTGTGCCGGTGGGCCTGCGCACCGGGCGGGAGGGGCCCACCGCCGGGCCGAGCAGGCCCGCGGCGAACCTGATCCAGCCGTCGCCGGTGCGCCGGTGCAGGCTCAGCGTCCTGTCCTCGGCCCGCACCCGCAGCTGGATCTCGGCCGCCGCGTCTCCGCGCAGCACGACCTGGGACTCGATCCGCAGCTCGGCGACCGCGCCGAACCCGGCCGACGCGGCCGCGTGGACCGCGAGGTCCGCGAGCACGCCACCGCCGACGACGACCTCGCCCAGCACGACGTGGTCCGCGAGCCACGGCAGGGTCGCCGTGGACAGCTCCCCGCCGAAGACGAGTTCGCCGGTGCCCGCGATCTCCAGCACCGAGGTGAGCACCGGGTGCCCGGTGGCGGCGGGCCGCGGTGACGACTCGCTGAGCCAGAACCTCGTGTGCTCGAACGGGTACGTGGGCAACTCGACCGGTGGCGCCGGCGGCACGAGGGCCCGCCAGTCCACCTCGACCGGAAGCGCGGACAGTGCGGTGAGCAGCGCGGTGTCCTCCGGCACGCCGGTGCGTTGCGCGGGCACGCCCAGTCCGCCGCCCACCAGCGGGGTGAGCACGCTGCCGGGCCCGATCTCCAGGTGGGTGCGCGTGCCGAGCGCGGCCAGCACGGCGCCGAACCGCACGGGTTCGCGGGCCTGCCGCAGCCAGTAGCCGGCCCCGAAGTCCACTTCGGACTCACCGGTGACCGAGGCGATCACGGGCAGCTCCGGTGCCCGGAACGTGAGGCCGCGCAGCACCTCCTCGAACTCCGGCAGGATCTCGTCGACGTGCCCGGAGTGGAACGCGCGGTCGACCGCGAGCCGCCGGGTCCGGTGCCCGCGCTCGGCCAGTTCGGCCGCCACGGCGGACACCGCGGTCTCGTCGCCCGACAGCACGACGGACGCCGGTCCGTTCACGGCGCCGATCCACACGCCCGGCCGCAGCAGCGGCAGCACCTCCGCCTCGGCCGCGCGCACGGACACCATCACGCCGGGCCGCATCGCCCGCATGAGCCGGCCGCGCGCGGTGACCAGGGTCAGCGCGTCCTCCAGCGACAGCACCCCGGCCACGTGGGCCGCGGCGACCTCGCCGATCGAGTGCCCGGCGACGACGTCCGGCCGCGCGCCGAGCGACGCGAGCAGCCGCACCAGCGCGACCTCGAAGGCGAACAGCGCGGGCTGGGTGTGGTCAGTGCGGCCGACGTCCTCGCTCCACACGTGCTCCGTGCCGATCTCCTCGATCGCCGCGCGGAACACCGGGAACGCCTCCGCGAGCCCGCGTCCCATGCCGACGCGCTGGGAACCCTGTCCGGAGAACAGGAAGCTCAGTCCGGCGGGGCCGGTGGGCGTGGCGTCGAACGCGAGCAGAGCGGCGCGCGCTTCCTCCTCCGTCCGCGCCACGACCACGCCGCGGTGCGAGTGGGTGGTGCGGGTCGTGAGCAGTGAGTGCGCGAGCGCCGCCGGGGACGCGGACACGGCCGCGAGCCGGTGGGCCTGGCGGCGCAGCGCCTCCTCGCCGCGGGCGGAGAACACGAGCGGCACCGCCCTGTCCTGGGCGGGAACCTCGGGCTCCGCGGCCGGTTCGGGTGCCTGCTCCAGCACCACGTGGGCGTTGGTGCCGCTGATCCCGAACGACGACACGGCCACCCGTCGCGGCCGGTCGGTCACCGGCCACGGGCGGGCGCTCGTCACGACCTCGACCGCACCGGACGACCAGGCGACGTGCGGGCTCGTCCGCGCGGCGTGCAGGGTGGCGGGCACGACGCCGTGCCGCAGCGCCAGCACCGCCTTCACCACTCCCGCGACGCCGGCCGCCGCCTGGGTGTGGCCGATGTTCGACTTCACCGAGCCCAGCAGCAGCGGGGTGGCGCGGTCCCGTCCGTAGGTGGCGAGCAGGGCCTCCGCCTCGATCGGGTCTCCCAGCCGGGTGCCGGTGCCGTGCGCCTCCACGACGTCCACTTCGGACGGTGTCAGGCCCGCGTCCGCCAGTGCGGCGCGGATGACCCGTTGCTGGGCCGACCCGTTGGGCGCGGTCAGGCCGTTCGACGCGCCGTCCTGGTTGACCGCGCTGCCGCGCAGGACGGCCAGCACGCGGTGGCCGCGTTCCCGCGCGTCGGAGAGGCGTTCGAGCAGCAGCACGCCGACGCCCTCCGACCAGGCCGTGCCGTCCGCGCCGGCGCCGAACGACTTGCAGCGGCCGTCCGGCGCGAGACCGTTCTGCCTGCTGAAGTCGACGAACGGCTCGGGGCTCGTCAGCACGCTCACGCCGCCCGCGAGCGCGAGCCCGCACTCCCCGCGCCGCAGCGACCGCGCGGCCAGGTCCATCGCCACCAGACTCGACGAACAGGCGGTGTCGACGGTCAGCGCCGGGCCTTCCAGCCCGAAGAAGTACGAGATCCGCCCGGACACGACGCTGCCGGAGTTGCCGGTGCCCAGGTAACCCTCGACCTCGTCCGGAACGCTGTGCAGGCGTGCGGCGTAGTGGCCGCCGTTGGTGCCCGCGAACACCCCGGTGCGGGAGCCGCGCAGCTCGTCCGGGTCGATCCCGGCCCGTTCGAACACCTCCCACGAGGCCTCCAGCAGGAGCCGCTGCTGCGGATCCATCGCCAGGGCCTCGCGCGGGGAGATGCCGAAGAAGTCCGCGTCGAACCCGGCGACGTCGGCGAGGAATCCGCCCACGTTCACGTAGCTCGAGCCGGGCGTCGCACCGGTCGGGTCGTGGGGGACGTGCCAGCCGCGGTCGCCGGGGAACGGCACGATGCCGTCCTGTTCGGCGAGCACCAGGTCCCACAGTTCCTCGGGGGACGTGACGCCGCCGGGCAGCCGGCAGGCCATCCCGATGATGGCGATCGGTTCGTCGTCGTGCGCGGCCGCGACCTGGTCCTCGACCCGCGGCTGCTGCTCGCCGAGCCGTTCGGCGAGCATGCGGGTCAACGCGTCGGCGGTCGGGTGGTCGAACACGACGGTGGCGGCCAGCGCGAGACCGGTCGCGGTGGCGAGCCTGTTGCGCAGCTCCACGGCGGTCAGCGAATCCAGCCCCAGCTCACGCAGCGGCCGGTGCGGCGCGACCGGCCCGGTCAGTCCGAGCACGCGGGCGATCTCGGTGCCGACCACTTCGCCGAGCGGCGCCTGCTCGGCCGTGCGCGGCTCGACCTCGGCCAGTTCGGCGAAGAGCGGCTCCGGCCGGGCCGTGGCGAGCACCTGCCAGTCCACGTCGACGACCACCGAGGACGGGTGCCCGGCTGACAGAGCGCGGGCCAGCGCGTCGATCGCGTCGTCCGGGGACAACGGGACGACCCCGGTGCGGGCGATGCGCGCGGCGACGGCCTCGTCCGAGGCCATGCCCTCGCCGGCCCACGGTCCCCACGCCACCGACGTGGCGGGCAGCCCGTGCGCGTGCCGAAAGCCGGCCAGTGCGTCGAGGTAGGCGTTGGCCGCGGCGTAGTTGGCCTGGCCGGCGCCCCCGACAGCACCCGCGAACGAGGAGAACAGGACGAACGCACTCAGGTCGAGGTGCCGGGTCGCCTCGTGCAGATGCCGGGCGCCGAGGACCTTGGGTCCCGCGACGGCGGCGAAGCGCTCCGGAGTGAGCGCGGCGAGCACGCCGTCGTCGAGCACCCCGGCCGCGTGCACGACCGCGGTGACGGGATACCGGGCGATCAGCTCGTCGACCTGCGCCCGGTCGGTGATGTCGCAGGCGACGACGGCGACACCCGGTTCGATCGGCCCGGCGGAAGCGTCCGGTCCCCTGCGGCTGACCAGCAGGACCTCGTCGGCTCCCCGCGCCGCGAGCCAGCGGGCGACGTGCCGCCCGAGCGCCCCGGTTCCGCCGGTGACGAGCACCGTGCCGGAGAACCGCGCGGCCGGCTCGGCCTCACCGGCGGGCACGAGCCGGCGAGCGAGCACCGCGCCGTCGCTGATGGCCACCTGGTCCTCAGCGCCCGACAGCACGGCGGCGAGGCGGGCGAGGTCGCGTCCGGACGGCTCGGCGGGCAGGTCGGCGAGGCCGCCCCAGTCGCCGGGATGCTCCAGCGCCGCGACCCGGCCGAGGCCCCACAGCATCGCCTGCACGGGGTTCGCGGCGGTGTGCGCGGCGCCGGCCGTGACGCACCACAGCCTCGTGCCGGTGCCGGCCAGGGTCGCGAGGACGTCGCGGGTCGCGGTCAGCGAGACCGGCACGGCGTCGTCGCCCAGTCCGGTGTCGGCCAGGGCCAGCAGGGACACGACGCCTCGGGCGGGCAGGGCTGCCTGGAGGTCGGCCGGGGTGGCGACGATGGTGACGGTCGCGCCCCTGGCGGTCAGCGCGGCCGCGATCTCGGCCGCGCAGGTGGTGAGGGTGGTGGCGCTGGTGGCGCCAGTCTCACCGGAGCCGCCGATCTCGCCGGCGCCGCTGGTCTGGCTGGAGCCGCCCGCGCCGCCGGTGTCGCCGCCGAGCACGATCCAGTGCCCGTCGAGCCTGCCCGCCGCCGCGACAGGACGCCACGCCTCCTGGTACCGCAGCGTGTCGGTGCGTTCGACCGGCCACCAGTACCGCTGCGGCTGGAACGCGTAGGTCGGCAGGTCGACCAGGGGTGCCGGGGTCGTGGGATTCCACGCGACACCCCGCACGTACACCGCCGCGACCGCCGCGAGCACGGTCTCCGGTTGTGCGCCCGTGGCGGCCGCGTGCCCCTCTACCAGCGGTGCGAGCGTCGCGCTCGGGCCGATCTCCAGGTGGTGGCGGGCGTCGAGCGTGCGCAGCGCGTCGGCGAAGCGCACCGGCTCGCGGGCCTGTCGCAGCCAGTAGGCCGCGTCGAAGTCCTCGTCGAGCCGACCGGTGACGGTGGAAACGACCGGGATGGCCGGTGGGGTGAACGCCAGGCCGCCGAGCACCTCGGCGAACTCCGGCAGCAGCGCGTCGACGTGGCCGGAGTGGAACGCGCGTTCCACGCGGAGCCTGCGGGTGCGCACGCCCAGCGAGGCGGCGAGGATGGAGGTCGGCTCGGCGTCACCGGACAGCACCACGGCCCGCGGGCCGTTCACCGCGGCGATCCACACGCCTGGTTCGAGTGTGATGTCCTGCTCGGCGGCCTCGACGGCGATCATCACGCCCGGTGGCATCGCGGCCATCAGCCTGCCGCGCGCCACGACCAGCCTCGCCGCGTCGTCCAGCGACAGCACGCCGGCGGCGTGCACGGCGGCGATCTCGCCGATCGAGTGGCCCGCCAGCCGGTCGGGGACGACGCCCCAGTCCGTCAGCAGGCGGTGCAGTGCGGTCTGGAACACGAAGAGGCCGGGCTGGGTGAACTCAGTGCGGTTCACGGCCTCCTCGTCGTCCAGAGCGGCGCTCAGCGACGTGCCGAGGTGCTCCTCCACCGCCTGGCGGGCTTGGGCGAAGGCCGTCCGGAACACCGGGAACTCTGCGGCCAGCGCTCGCCCCATGCCGGGACGCTGGGCACCCTGGCCGGAGAACAGGAACGCGGTGCGTCCGGGGGTCAGGCCTTCTCCCGCAACGAGGTTCGGCGCCTGCCCTGCCGTCTCCAGCGCGCGTAGTGCTGTGCGGAGTTCCTCCTCGGTGCGGCCGAAGACGGCCGCGCGGTGCTCCATCGCCGACCGCGTGGTCGCGAGCGAGCGGGCGATCGACGCGGGAGATCCCTGGGCCCCCGCGAGTTTCGCGGCCTGGGCGCGCAACGCCGGCGCCGAGTGAGCCGAGAGCAGCCAGGTCGTCAGGCCGTCGTGGGCGGCGCCTTGTTCGGTGCTCGGCGGTGGTTCTTCGAGGATGAGGTGGGCGTTGGTGCCACTGATGCCGAAGGACGAGATGGCGGCGCGGCGGGGCCTGTCGGCAGTGGGCCAGGGGGTCGTGTCGGTGGTGGGGTGCAGGGTGGTCCACGGCGCGTGCGGGGTGGGCTCGGTGATGTGCGGGGTCGCGGGGAGTTGCCGGTGCTGCAAGGCGAGGATCATCTTGATGGTGCCGGCGGCGCCCGCGGCGGCTTGGGTGTGGCCGATGTTGGCTTTGACGGCGCCGAGGTGCAGTGGCGTGGTGCGGCCTGGCGCGTAGGTGTTGTGCAGGGCGTGGGCCTCGATGGGGTCGCCGAGTTTCGTGCCGGTGCCGTGGGTTTCGACGGCGTCGATGTCGGCGGGGTCGAGGCCCGCGTTGGCCAGGGCGGTGCGGATGACGCGTTCCTGCGCCGGACCGTTCGGGGCGGTCAGGCCGTTCGAGGCGCCGTCCTGGTTCACCGCGCTTCCCTTGACGACGGCGAGGATCCGGCGGCCGTTGCGGCGCGCGTCCGACAGCTTCTCCAGCAGCAGGACACCGACGCCTTCGCCCCACGCGGTGCCGTCGGCGTCCGCCGAGAACGGCTTGCACCGGCCGTCCGCCGCCAGTCCGCCCTGTCGTGCGAACTCCAGGAACGCGCCCGGCGTGGACATCACGGTGACGCCGCCGGCGAACGCGAGACCGCATTCGCCGCGCCGCAACGACTCCGCGGCGAGGTGGATCGCCACCAGCGACGACGAGCACGCCGTGTCGATCGTCAGCGCGGGCCCCTCCAGACCCAGCGTGTAGGACACCCGTCCGGACAGCACACTGCCGGAACTGCCGGTGATCAGGTAGCCGCCGCTCGCCTTCTCCCGTTCGCCGGTGAGCGAGACGTAGTCCTGGCCGTTGCTGCCCGCGAACACGCCGGTCGCGGTGCCGCGCAACGAGTCCGGCGCGATCCGGGCGTGCTCCGCCGCCTCCCACGCGGCGTGCAGGAACAGCCGCTGCTGCGGGTCCATGGCCACGGCCTCGCGCGGTGAGATGCCGAAGAACTCGGCGTCGAAGTCGCCCGCGTCGTGCAGCATCCCGCCGCGCGGACTCAGCACGACGCCGGGGCGGTCGGGATCCGTCAACGGCCCGACCCGCCAGCCGCGGTCGTCCGGGAACCCCGTCATGGCGTCCCCGCCGGACACCAGCAACTCCCAGAACGCCTCCGGTGAGTCCGCTCCCCCGCCGAACCGGCAGGCCATGCCGATGACCGCGACCGGCTCGTCGGCACGCGTCGCACTCACGGCCTCCTGCTTCTCCGCCGCACCGCCGAGCAGTCCTCGCAGGAACGCGGCCAGCGCGGCGGGCGTCGGGTGGTCGAACACGGCCGTGACCGGCAACTCGGCCCCGGTGGCCGCGACGAGCTCGTTGCGCAGCCGCACCGCGGTGAGCGAGTCGAACCCGAGTTCCTTGAACGCCCGGTCCGGCGCCACGTCCGCCGCGGAGGAGTGTCCGAGCACCGCGGCGGCATGAGCACGCACCACCTCGTCCAGGTCGTCCTGACGGGCCCGGTTGACCGCCGCCCGCCGCGTCCGGGTCTCCGCGCGCTTCTTCGCCGCCACGACCACCGGCGCGTCCACGGTCAGCGCGGCGTCGAACAGCGCCAGCGCCTCCTCGGTCCGCAACGCGTCGTCCCCGAGCCGGGCGCGCTCGTCGTCCCGCAGGTGCGCGGTGAGCCCGCTGCGCACCTCCCACAACCCCCACGGCAACGACACCGCGGGCAGGCCGGCGCGCCTGCGCCGATGCGCGAAGCCGTCGAGGAACGCGTTGGCAGCGGCGTAGTTCGCCTGCCCCGCCGTGCCCAGCACCCCCGCGACCGACGAGAACAACACGAACGCCCGCGCGTCCACCGCCAGCTCGTGCAGGTTGAGCACACCATCCACTTTGGACCGCAGGACCGCCTCGACGCGATCCGGCGTCAAGCCGGTGAGCACGCCGTCAGCCAGGGCGCCCGCGGCGTGCACGACAGCCGTCACCGCCGGCACCTGCGCGCTCAGAACGCGGGCGAGCGCCGCACGATCAGCGACATCGCACGCGGCGACGGCCACGTCGGCGCGATCGCCGATGTCGTCCAGCAACTCGGCCACACCCGCCGCCTCGGCCCCGCGCCTGCCGACGAGCAGCAGGTGCCGAACCCCGTGCACCTCGACGAGGTGGCGGGCCACCAGTCCGCCGAGCACTCCGGTGGCGCCGGTGACCAGCACCGTTCCGTCGCCCCAGTCGGCCGCGGTGGCGCCGGTCTTCGCCGGGAGGAGTTCTTCGGCGAAGACCTCGTCGCCTCGGACCCGGAGGCGGGGGCGGTCGGCGGCGATGGCCGCGAGGAGGGCGGCCGGAGAGGACGTGGAGGCCACCGGCGCGAAGGTGGTGGGGCGGTGCGCATGCCCGCCGTTCGCGGCGAAATCGTGCGAGCCGTCCAGGTCGACCAGAGTGAACCGGTTCGGGTGCTCCGCCTGCGCTGCCCTCACGAGACCCCACAGGGCGCTCGTCGCCGGGTCCTCGGGAGCGTTCTCCGTCAGGAACACCAGCCGCTCGGCCCGGTTCTCGGTCACCCACCCGCGAAGCAGGTCGATCGCGCGGTCCAGGACCGGCCGCACCTCGGTTCCGGCGGGCGGGAAGTGTGCGAGCAGGACGTCAGGGTGTTCCGAGGGCTCGCAGGGCCGGCAGGCACGGGGCACGTCGCCCAGCGGTGCCCAGGCGAGCGGCCGCCCGGCGGGCAGTTCGAGCCGGCGGTGGCCTGGGGTGAAGAGGCCTCCCTTCCCCGTGGTGCGACGGACTTCGCGCACCGCGCCGAACCGGACCGTGGCGGTGAAGACCGCGGCATCGGTCGCGTCGTGTGCTGTCAGGTGGAGCGTGTGCGGGCCGGTGCTGGTCGACCTCGTGCACAAGGTGGAGGCGCCGGTCGCGTGGACTGCCAGGTTCGTCCACTCGACCGGGAGCAGGTCGCCGTCCAGGCCCTCGGTGGCGGCGGCGAGCAGGGCGGGGTGCAGGACGTGGGCGGAGGTGTCCTCGTCCACCGACACCTCGGTGTGCGGGCCGGTGGGCGCGGGCGGTGTCACCTCGTCGGCGCTGAGCGCGCCTCGGGCCACGGGGAGCCAGTCGTCCTGCTGGCGCAGGTGGATCGTGAAGTGGCGGCGGTCTTCCAGCGGCGCCTCGATCACGACCTGGAGCGACTCCTTCGCCTCGCTCACCGCGTCGACCACCAGGTGGGCGACGGTGGGCAGGTCCACGGCGTCGCCTGCCGCCAGGGCCAGGTCCACCAGCACGGCCGGGGTGACGGCGTCCACGTGTCCGGTCAGGACGGTCGCGCCGGGGCGTGCCAGGTCCAGCGCGGCGGTCAGCACCGGGTGGCCCGTGCCGCGCAGCCCCAGGGTGGTGGGCGCTGGAGCCGGCCAGTAGCGCGTTCGCTGGAACGGGTACGTGGGCAGGTTCGGCGGTGTGGTGCCGGCGGTGGGGAGTTGGACGGGGAGGCCGTGGGTGTGGGCGTGGGCGAGGTTGTGGTGGAGCAGGTGGGGTTTGTCGCGGTGCAGGGACGGAGTGGTGGTGACGGTGGGCAGTGTCGTCTGGATGGGTGCGGTGAGAGTGGGGTGCGGGCTGGTCTCGATGAAGTGGGTGTGGTGGTGCTGGTGGAGGGTGGTCAGTGCTTGGTGGAGGTGGACGGGGTTGCGGAGTTGGTCGTACCAGTAGTCCGCGGTGAGGGTGGTGGTGTCGAGCGGCTCTGTGTGGGTGCCGTGGGTGGAGTAGAACGGCACGGTGCCGGCGACCGGTGTGATCGGCAGTGCCACAAGAATGTCGTGGAGTGGGTCGATGTGCGGGGTGTGGGAGGCGTAGTCGACGGGGATGAGCCGACAGCGGATGTTGTGGGCGTTGCAGTGTTCCAGCAGCCGATGTATCGCTTCGACGTCGCCCGCGACGATGGTGATGGTGGGCGAGTTGTGGGCGGCGATGTGCACGCCGGGCGGCAGCAGCGAGACTAGTTCGTGGGCGGGCAGGTCGATCGATGCCATGGTTCCGCTGCCGGCCAACGACTTCAGGGCGAGGGACCGTTGCGCGGAGAGCAGGGTGGCGTCGTGCAGGGACAACGCACCTGCGACGTGGGCTGCGGCGATCTCACCCTGCGAGTGGCCGATCACGGCGTCCGGCTGGATGCCGCGGTCCTGCCAGAGCCGGGCCAGCGCGATCATCATGGTGAACAGGGCGGGCTGGATCCGCTCGACCCGATCCAAGGGTCCCGCGTTGCCGCGCAACAGGTCCACCATCGAATAGTCCAGATGCGCACGGAACTCCGCGTCGCATTCCTCGACCGCAGAAGCAAAGACGGGTTCGGTCGCGTAGAGGTGGGCGCCCATGCCGTCCCACTGAGAGCCCTGGCCGGGGAACACGAACACCGTGCCGCCACGATCAGCGGGCACGGTCCCGGTCACCACATCGGCGTGCGGACGACCCGACGCCAAAGCCGAGAGCCCATCCGACAAGCCCGCACGGTCCGATGCCACGACCACCGCGCGGTGCCGCAACAACGCACGTGACCGCACCAGCCCGTCCGCGATCACCGACACCGGCTCGTCCACCGTCACCAGCCGACCGGCCAGCTCCCGCAACGCCGACTCCGACGCCGCCGACAACGGCACGAGCGTCACGGCGCCGGACTCCGCCACCGGCTCGGCGGGCAGGTCAGGCGCCTGCTCCAGCACCACGTGGGCGTTCGTCCCGCCCACGCCGAACGACGAGACCGCCGCGCGCCGCGGCCTGCCCGTCTCCGGCCACGGTGAGGACGAGGTCGCCAGTGCCACCGCGCCGGATGACCAGTCCACTTCGGACGTCGGCTCGCCGGCGTGCAGGGTCGCGGGCACGACACCGTGCCGCATCGCCTCGATCACCTTGATCACACCGGCGACGCCCGCGGCGGCCTGCGTGTGACCGATGTTCGACTTCACCGAACCCAGCCACAACGGCCGGTCCCGCTCACCGCCGTAAGCGGCGATCACAGCCTGCGCCTCGATCGGATCACCCAGCCGCGTGCCCGTCCCGTGCGCCTCGACGAGGTCCACTTCGGACGGTTCCAGGCCGGCGGCCGCCAGGGCCGCGCGGATGACTCGTTGCTGTGACGGCCCGTTCGGCGCGCTCAGGCCGTTGGAAGCGCCGTCCTGGTTCACCGCCGAACCGCGCACCACACCGAGGACCCGACGGCCGGCCCGGCGGGCGGTGGACAGGCGTTCCAGCGCGACGAGGGCCACGCCCTCGCCCCAGGCCGTGCCGTCCGCGTCGGCCGAGAAGGACTTGCAGCGGCCATCGGGTGCCAGCCCTTGCTGGCGGCTGAACTCGACGAACACCGACGGCGTCGAGAGCACGGCCACGCCGCCCGCGATGGCGAGCGTGCATTCGCCCCGCCGCAGGGACTCCGCGGCGAGGTGCAGGGCGACCAGCGACGACGAGCACGCCGTGTCGACGGTCAGGGCGGGGCCCTCCAGGCCCAGGGTGTAGGCGATCCGGCCGGACGCGACGCCGCCCGCCGTGCCGATGCTCAGGTGACCCTCGAGGTCGTCGGACGAGCGCTCGGCGAGACCCGCGTAGTCGTGGAACATCAGGCCCGCGAAGACGCCGGTCCGACTGCCGCGCACCGAGTCCGGCGCGATGCCGGACCGTTCCAGCAGTTCCCACGAGGCCTCCAGCAACAGCCTGTGCTGGGGGTCCATGGCGAGCGCCTCGCGCGGTGAGATGCCGAACAGGGAGGCGTCGAAGCCCGCCACGTCGTCCAGGAAACCGCCGTACCGCACGGAACTGGAGCCGGGACGCGCACCGGTGGGGTCGTGGAGGCCGGGGTCCCAGCCGCGGTCGTCGGGGAACGGTCCGATGCCCTCACCGCCGGAGGCGATCAGGTCCCACAGCTCCTCCGGCGAACCGACGCCGCCGGGCAGCCTGCACGCCATGCCGACGATGACGACCGGATCGTCGTCGTCCGCCCGCGGCGCTTCAGCGGAGAACTCGGCGGAAGTGCCGTCGAGCAGGTCCTCCAGGTGCCGGGCGAGGCGGCGCGGCGTCGGGTGGTCGTAGACGGCCGTCACCGGCACGGCCAGGCCTGTCGCACCGGTCAGCCGGGCGCGCAGTGCCACCGACAGCAGCGAGGTCAGGCCCTGCGCGCGGAACTCGCCGTCCGCGGGCACGGTCCTGCCGAGAACGCCCGCCACCTCGCGGCGCACGATGTCGACGAGCAGGCCGGGCCGCCCGGCCTTGCGCGCACGCACCGAGTCCGCGAGGGCTGTGGACTCGGTGCGGGGCAGGAGATCGCGCAGCACCGGATGGGGATCGCGCACGCGGGTCAGGTCGACGTCGACCGCCGCGATCAGCCGCTCCCCCGTCGACCGCGCCGCGTCCAGCAACGCGAGGCCGTCCGCGACCGGCAGGGTCCGCGCGGGCAGCCAGGACGGGGTGGTGAACCGGGGCTCGGCCTCCCACGGGCCGTAGGCGACGACGACCCGTCCCGGACGCTCGGCCACCGGCGAGCCGAACGGCACCAGCACCAGCTGCGGGCACCCGACGTCGGCGGGCGGAGCATCCAGCGCGTGCACGACCAGGCCGGGGGTCCCGGCGGGCAACGCGCCGTCGGGCGACACCACCACGTGGCGCGCGCCGTGCCGGGTGGTGAAGTGCCGGGCGACGAGTCCGGCCAGCCCGTCCGGGTCGCCGGTCACCACCACGGCCAGGTCCGGGTCCACGGTGAGCCGGGCGCCACCCGCCGCGACGCGGACGAGCCGGTCGTCGTCGAAGCGGTGCAGCGCGGTGAACTCCGTGCCCTCGACCGAGAGCAGCCGGGCGGGCACCGACGCCAGCGCGTGCCGCACGACCTTGCCCGATCGGGTGTGCGGGAGCTCGTCCACGAGCAGCAGCTCGACGGGCACCTTGTAGGGCGAGAGGGCTTCCCGGCACGCGGCCATCGCCGCGGCGGTGTCGATGCCGGCACCGGTCAGGTAGGCCACCGGCACCTCGCCGAGCACCGGGTGCGGCCGGCCGGTGACACCGGCCCCGGTCACCCCCGGCACCGTCTGCAGCACGGCTTCGACCTCGGCGGGGTGCAGGTTCTCCCCGCCGCGGATCACCACGTCCTTCACCCGGCCGCGGATGAACAGGTTGCCGTCGTCGTCCTGGAAGGCGATGTCCCCGGTGCGGTACCAGCCGTCGGTCAGGGGGCTCTCGGCGGAACCGTGGTAGCCCAGCAACAGGTTCGGGCCGCGCACCGAGACCTCGCCCTCGGCGCCGTCCCCGGCGATCCGCACGTCCAGCCCGTCGACCGGCCTGCCGCACGAACCGGGCGGCACCGCGTCACCGGGACGGGTCATCGTGATCGCACCGCAGGTCTCGGTGCTGCCGTAGCTGTCCACCAGCGGCACACCGGTGACGCGTTCGAACTCGGTGCGCAGCTCGGCCGGCGCCACCGCGCCGGTGCAGAGCGCGGCCCTCAACGCCGGCACCTCGGCACCGTGCTCCAGCAACCGGTGGTAGACGGCGGGCACACCAGCCATCAGCGTCACCGGCTCGGCCGCGAGCGCCGCGACGACGTTCTCCGGTGCCGCGTCGGCGACCAGCCGCGCCGACGCCCCCACCGTGGTCAGCCCGACCACGCACAGCACGTGCGACAGGCTGTGGAAGAGCGGCAACGGCCACAGCACGTGGTCGTCCCCGGACAGCCCGAGGATCGGCGCGTACGCGGCGGCCACCGACCACAGCACTGCCCGCTGCGTCGACAGCACGCCCTTGGGCACGCCGGTGGTGCCGGACGTGTAGAGCAGCCACGCGGGCTCGTCCAGGCCGAGGTCGTCGAGTGCGGGGGCGGGTGGCTCGGACGTGGCCAGCCGCTCGAACCCGCCGTCCTCCACGCCCACCACCAGCAGCCCGGTCGCGCCTCGCCGCGCGTGCCCGAGCGCGCCACGTCCGGCGAGCACGGCCACCGCGCCGCTGTCGGCGAGCACGTGCGCGAGCTCGGGACCGGAGGACAACGGGCTCATCGGCACCGCGACCAGTCCCGCGCGCAGCACGGCGAGATAGGCCTCGACGGTCTCCACCTCGTTGCCCATCAGCAACACCACGCGGTCGCCCCGGCCGAGCCGGGCCGCCAGGTGCCCGGCCACCCGGCCGGTGCGGGCGGCGAGTTCGGTGAATGTGACCGATCGGCGTTCGTCCGCGTACGCGATTCGGTCTCCGAAACGCCGGGCATTGGCCGCGACGGATTCCGGAAGAGAACGGACCAGATGGGCGTGGAACAACGCGTCGCCTCCTAAAACCCGTGGCAGGACAAGATAAACACGGAGGCGACGGGCCCGGAACCCGTAGTGGGAGCAGGAGCCCCGATTCTTCGTAGGGGTAGCCCTTAGGGGCTGTCACCGCTTATCCCAATGGATAGTTTCACCCTCGTACCAGGATGACGCAAAAACGCCGGCGCAATTTCCGGAAACGGACCGGCAGTGAGGAGCCACATGAAAGTCCTCATCGTCGGGGCAGGTGTCAGCGGCGTCGCGGCAGCGGTCGCGCTCACCTCCGCCGGACACGAGGTGGCCGTCTTCGAACGGGCCGACAAGCTGCGCGCCACCGGCAACGGAGTGCTCGTGTGGCCCAACGGCACGGCGATCCTGCGCGAGCTCGGGGTGTCGCTGCCGGAACTGGGCAGCCGCATCGACGAGGCCGACGTCCTGGCCCACGACGGCACCCCGTTGATGCGCATGGACCTCGAAGGCGCGCAGGAGAAGTACGGCGCGCCGACCATCGGCGTGCTGCGCGGGCACATCATCGAACGGCTCGCCCAGTCCCTGCCGGCCGGCACGATCACGTTCGGCCGGCGCTGCACGACGATCCGGCACACCCGCCAGGGCGTGGAGGTCACCTTCGACGACGGCGGCACCGAGATCGGCGACGTGCTGATCGGCGCGGACGGCTACCGGTCGATCGTGCGGCACCGGCTCTTCGGGGACGTGGCCGCGCACACCGGCCTCGCGTCGTGGTACGGGCTGGCCGCGATCCCGCCGGGGCTGCGCTCCGAGCACGTCGTGCCCACCTACTACGACAAGTTGCGGCTGTGCACCATGCACCCGGTCGGCAAGGGCCTCGTGCACTGGGCCGTCGAGGTGCCGTGGCCGAACGAGGACCTGGACCGCGCGGGCAGGCGCACGGCGTGGCTCGACCACCCCCAGCCGCCCGATCGCAGAGCCCGGCTCGCCGAGTGGTTCGGCGACTGGGCACGTCCCGTCGCCGAACTCGTCGCGAACCTGCCGGACCAGGACGTCGAGGTGTACCCGCACGTGGTGCACCGGGTGCCGCGCTGGTGGGGCCGCGGCCCGATCACGCTCGCCGGCGACTCGGCGCACGCCGTGCCGCCACGGGTCGGCTGGGGCGTGAACCAGGCCCTCGAGGACAGCTGGATGCTCGGGCACGTGCTCTCCGAACGCGGTGAGCCGGCGGCGTTGCTGCGGCGCTACGAGCGGGAACGGCGCAACCGGGCGCGGCACGTGCGGCGGCTGGAGAGCGTGGCGCGGCGCAGCAACAAGGCGCTGATGTTGTTGCACCGCTTGCCCCAGAGCGTGCGCGGCGCCGACGGCATCATGTCGAAGACGCTCATCTCCAACATCGACAGCTGCAGCAACTACGTGCACCACCGGGCGGTGACGTCGTGAGCGATGCGGTGACCGTCCCCGAGATCCGCGTGACGGGCGGCGAGCCGCCGGCCCGGCAGGTGCTCGCGGCGCTGGAGAACGCCTGCGCGGCGGCGGAGGACCTGGGCGGCGCGGTGCCGCTGGTCGTGCGGCTCGGCGGCAAGGCGCGCCAGAGCGGTTTCCACGAGGTCGACGTGCACCTGGTCAACAAGTGGGAACGGGCGTTGCGGCGGGTGGAGTGGCTCGGCGCGGTGACCGTCGCGGTCGTCGACGGGGACTGCACCGGCACCGCGCTGGAGCTGCTGCTCTGCTGCGACCACCGGATCGCCTCGCCGCGGTCGGTGTTCGGCGTGCCGTTGTCCGGGACGACCCCGTGGCCCGGCATGGCACTGCATCGGCTCGTGCACCAGACAGGACTGGCGCGCGCACGGCGGTTGACCGTGTTCGGGCAGCGCGTGGACGCGCACGAGGCCGCGGCCATCGGACTGGTGGACGAGGTCGTCGACGACGTGGCGGCCGCGCTGACCGGTGTGCTGGCGCGCTGCGAGGGCCTCGCCGGGTCCGAGGCGGGCGTGCGCAGACGGCTGCTGCTCGACGCCACGGCGACCGGGTTCGACGAAGCACTGGGCGCGCATCTGGCCGCCTGCGACAGGACTTTGCGGCGGGAGCGCGGGCAGGCACCGGCCGAGCAGCTCCCCGAGTGGTGAGGGAACAGGAGCGAGCAATGACCGCGACGACACCTGTGCGCGTGGCTCAGGAACTGGCGCGTGTGGCCGGTGGCCCCCGCCGTGACCTCCCGGCCGCACTGGACGACATCGGGTTGTCCGCGGCCACCGCGACCGCGGTGGCCGAACTGGTGGTGCGCTGTGGCGTTCCCATCAACACCGACGAGGCGTACATCGCCATTTCCGTGACACACCGGGACGAACGGACGGACCACGTGCTGCGGCTCGTGCGCGGGGAACCCGTCCGTGCCGAGTCCTCGGCGCGACCGGTCCCCTGCCGGCTCGTGTTCGAGCTGGCCGACCTGGTGGTGGCGCTGTACGGGTCACAGCCGTCTCCGGCGGCCGGTACCCACCGGTTCGAACGAACCGACGACTGGTTCATGACCAACGGCGACCCGTCCGACCCGTTCCGGATCATCGAGTCGTACATGAAGGCGACGACGACCGTGCTGGCGGCGGTGTCGTCGGCGGGCCACGAGCTCAACGCGCTCGCGGCCAAGCACGTCGCCGACAAGTGGGGGCTCTGGCACTGGTTCACCCCGCACTACGACCGGCACTTCGCGCGGCTGCGCGCGGAACCGGTGCGGGTGCTGGAGATCGGCATCGGCGGTTACCGCGACCCCGACGTCGGCGGCGGGTCCCTGCGCATGTGGCGCGACTACTTCCCGCGCGGTCACGTGTTCGGCGTCGACTACTTCGCCAAGAACGGTCTCGACGAGGAACGGATCACCACGGTCCAGGGCAGCCAGGACGACCCGGACTTCCTGCGGGCGCTGGCCTCCGAGCACGGGCCGTTCGACATCGTCATCGACGACGGCAGCCACATCAACGGTCACATCCTCACCACCTTCCGCGAGCTGTTCCCCCACGTGCGCAACGGCGGGGTCTACGTCATCGAGGACCTCTGGACCGCCTACGCGCCCGGCTACGGCGGGCAGGAGACCTCCAGCGCGGGCGAGGGCACCTCCATCGGGCTGCTCAAGTCCGTTGTGGACGCTCTGCACCACGAGGAGTGGACGGCACCGGGCGGCGACCCGGACCGGGCGCCGTACGCGGCGAGCACGGTCGGGCTGCACGTCTACCGCAACATCGCGTTCCTGGACAAGGGCGTCAACGCCGAGGGCCGCATCCCCTCGTTCGCCCCGCGCACGGTCGACTACTACTGAGGAGACATCGTGCGGATCACCCTGATGTCGCTGGGGTCGCGCGGCGACGTGCAGCCGTTCGCCGCGCTGGGCACCGGCCTCGCCCGGCGCGGCCACGACGTGCTGGTCGCCTCGGCGGAGTCGGCGCGGTCCTTCGTGGAGGGAGCGGGACTGGCGTTCGCCCCGCTCACCGACTCGATCGGCGGCGAGCTGTTCGAGCTGCCCGGTGTCGCGCAGGCGATCCGGCGCGGCGGATCCACAGTGGACGTAGCGATGGCGTTGCCGCCGCAGACCGAGGAGGCGGCGGTGCGCAAGCACGCGTCGATGGCCGAGGCCTGCGAGGGCGCGGACGTCGTGGTGACCGCGCCGACGACGTACACAGCGGCGTTCACGGGGACGAAGGCCAAGTGGGTGGCGGCGGCCTGGACGCCCAACACCCCGACGGCCGCGTTCCCCGCCTGGGGCGCCCCAAGCGGAGTGGACAACCTGACGGGGTACGCGCTCGCGCACCAGGCCGAGTGGGACGTCTTCCGCGGCCCGCTCGACCGCTACCGCGCCGCCCAGGGCCTGCCGCCGGCCGGGACCCGCTCGCCGCTCACCACGCTCGGGCACGACGTGCCGGTGCTCTACCCGGTCAGCCCCGTGGTGATCCCGCCGCCGGGCGACTGGCCCCCGCGCTGCCACGTCACGGGTTACTGGTTCTGGGACCGTCCTTCGTGGACACCGGACGAGCGGCTCGCGGCGTTCCTCGCACGGCCGGGCGCACCGGTCGTCGCGACGTTCGGCAGCCTGTGGCCGGTGCACGACCAGCGGCGCGTGCTGGCGATCCTCGCCGAGGCGGCCGCCCGCGTGGGCCGCGACCTCGTGCTCGTGGGCGGGCCGGCACAGGACCTGCCCGACCACGTGCACCAGGCCGGCGAGTCCGACTACCGCGCGCTCTTCCCCCAGGCAGCGGCGATCGTGCACCACGCGGGCTGCGGCACGACGGCCGCCGCACTGCGCGCCGGCGTGCCCCAGGTGCCGGTGCCGATGTTCGCCGACAACGCGTTCTGGGCCCGGCGCGCGGTGGAGCTCGGCGTCGCGTCCGCACCGCTGCCGCTGGCCTCGCTGTCGGTCGACGCACTGGCGGCGGCCCTGGCCGGGGTGCTCTCGGACGGCGCGATGGCGCGGCGTGCCGGGGACATCAGCGCGGAGATGGCGGACGAGGACGGCGTTTCCACCGCGTGCGACCTCATCGAGGAGTTGTGGTGATCGCGCTCGAGACCCTGGAGGAGAAACGATGAGCTCGCTCGACGAGCACCTGCTCGACATCGCCGCGCGGTCACCGGAGGCCGTGCGCGACTGGCTGGACGCGGTGGACGCGGTGGAGGTCGCGGCGGCCGCGCTCGGCGAGATCGTCACCCGCGCGGCGGCGCTGACGGCTCCCGACCGCGACGTGCCCGTGCAGGTGGAGCTCACCGCGGGCACGCGCACGCTGCCGTTCGTGCTGGTGCTCGGCCCCGACCCCAAGGTCACCCCCGGTTCCGTCCCCGAGGCGGACCTGCTGGTGCGCCAGGACCTCGGCGAACTCGTGCGGTCGCTGTTCGGGCCGGACCTGAGCACCGCCACGCGCGAGGTGCTGCCCGCCGAGGTGCCGGACCCGCGCGTCGCGGGGCACGCCGACCGGGCACACCTGGCCAGGGCCGCCCTGCAGTTCACCACCGCCTGCGACGAACCGCTGCGCGATCTCGCCGAGCTGGCCGTGCGATTCGGCTCGGACAAGTGGGGCGAGCACTGGTACACCAGGCACTACGACCGGCACTTCGCCCCGTTCAAGGACCGGCGGGTCACCGTGCTGGAGCTCGGCATCGGCGGGTACGACGACCCGGCGGCGGGCGGCGCGTCCCTGCGGATGTGGCGGCACTACTTCCGCCGCGGCGTGGTGCACGGACTCGACCACTTCCCCAAGCCCGGCCTGCGCGCGCCCCGGTTGCACACGCACCAGGGCGACCAGGGCGACGCCGCGTTCCTGCGCGACCTGCCCACCGGGCCGCTCGACATCGTGATCGACGACGGCAGCCACCTCAGCCAGGACGTGATCACCTCGTTCCACGCGCTGTTCCCCCGGCTGCGGCCCGGTGGCCTGTACGTGGTGGAGGACCTCCAGACGTCCTACTGGCCCGGCTGGGGCGGTGACCGGCACGACCTCGGCAACCCGGCGACGTCCATGGGTCTGTTCAAGTCGCTGACCGACGGTCTCAACCGGCGCGAGTTCAGCAGCGAGACGTCCACTGTGGACGACACAGTCACCGGGATCCACTTCTACCACAACATGGTCTTCATCGAGAAGGGCCTGAACTCGGAGCGCCCGGCACCCGCGTGGGTGCCCCGCGACGAGAACCCCTTCGCGGCCGGTCTGGCCACCCCGGACGAATGACGACCTGCCCGCGCGCCCGTTGCCGGGCAGGCCGGCGACACAGCACACGACGAGGAGCGACATGGCCGACACCGCCGAGATGTACCTGGACCTGATGAAGCGGGTCCTGATCAACACGATCTACCGCGACGAGGCCATCCAGGAGTTCGACTACGGCGACGGCGAGGAGGTCGAGCACCGGCTGGTCGGCCGCGACTGGCCCAGCGTCGCGCACACGATGATCGGCCTGAAGCGGCTCGACAACCTGCAGCGGTGCGTCGAGACGGTGCTGCGCGAGAACGTGCCGGGCGACCTGATCGAGACCGGCGTCTGGCGTGGCGGTGCCTCGATCTTCATGCGCGCCGTGGTCCGCGCGCACGGCGACACCGGCCGCACGGTCTGGGTCGCCGACTCGTTCCAGGGCATGCCGGAGGTCGCCGCGAGCGGGCACGCCGCCGACGTGGCGATGGAACTGCACAAGTACAACGACGTGCTGGCCATCTCGCTGGACACCGTGCGGTACAACTTCGAGCGCTACGGCCTGCTGGACGACCAGGTCCGGTTCCTGCCGGGCTGGTTCGCGGACACCCTGCCCACCGCCCCGGTGGAACGGCTCGCGGTGCTGCGGCTCGACGGCGACCTGTACGAGTCGACCACCGTCGCGCTGGAGAACCTCTACCCGAAGCTGTCGCCCGGCGGCTTCACGATCATCGACGACTACGTCATCCCCGCGTGCGCGGAAGCGGTGCACCACTACCGCGACGCGCACGGCATCACCGAACCGGTCGTCGACATCGACGGCACCGCCGCCTACTGGAGGAAGACCCCATGATCTCCGACCTCACCAGGGACGTGCTGACCCTGATCGCCCGGATCGTCGTCGGCGTCACGTTCATCGCGCACGGACTGCTGAAGATCGAGGACGTGTCGGGCGCGATCGCCGGGTTCGGCAAGGCGGGCATCCCGCTGCCCTCGCTGTCCTACTGGTTCACGATCCTCGTCGAACTGGGCGGCGGCGCGGCCATGATCATCGGCGCGGCGCTGCCGCTGATCGGCGTGCTGTTCGCCGTCGTCACCCTCGGTGCGCTGGTGTTCGTGCACGGGGCACAGGGGTTCTACGTGCACGAGCAGGGGTACGAGTTCGTGCTCGTGCTCGCGGTGACGAGCCTCGCGCTGTCCGTGGCCGGCGATCGGTTCGCGCTCGACGCGGCACTCGCCCGCCGATCGCCGGCGTGGGCACGTCTCACCGGGCGCACGCGGCGCAGCCCCGTCTCGGTGGCCTGACTCCCGGACGTGCGGCCGGTTCAGGCCATCGCGCGGTGACCGGCGAACCTCACGACGACGACATCGGCCCATGCCCCGGATTCCGGGAACACGGGCCGATGTCGTGTCAGACCGCCCGCACCATCCGCAGGCTCAGCGCCGTCCCGATGTCCGACCGGCGGCCGATGCCGAGCTTGCGGTACGTCCTCGTCAGGTGTTGCTCGACCGTGCTGACGGTGACGTAGAGCTTGTCCGCGATCTGCCGGTTGGTGTGGCCGTCCGCCGCGAGCGTGGCCACTCGCCGTTCGGCCTCGCTCAGCTCCTCGCTGTGGCGCGGCCACGAACTCGGCGACTGTTCCTCCACCGGCCGCTGGAACGGCAGTTCCCGCTCCAGGCCGCGGGCCTGGCACTCCTTGGCGATGCGCCGTGCCTCGCGCAGCGTCATCCGCGCCTTGGTGTCGTCACCGAGTTCGTGGTAGGCACCGCCGAGGTCCAGCAACGCCTGCGCGAGCAGCTTCCGCGCGCCACTGAGCGTGAAAGCGCTTACCGCCTGATCCAGCAACGTGATCGCCTGCACCGCCGGCACCGTTGCCGCCAGCACCCGCAGGGCCTGACCGGCCGGCCGCGACAACGGCCCGGTCGCCAGCGCCCGTTGTTCCTCCGCCAGTTCCCGCGCCTCGTCGTGCTGTCCCAGCGTGAGGTAGCACTGGGCGGCGGCCGACCGCCAGGCGACGATGCCCGGCACGTCCATGTCCCAGTTGGCCAACAGCTCTCCGCACGCGCGGAAGTCGGTCAGCGCCGCGTAGGGACGATCGATGGCCTGGTAGTACTGGCCGCGCGAGAACAGGTAGTGCAGCCCGAAACGCGACTCGTACATGCCTTCGGGCACCGGCTGGCGCAGTTCCTCCGCCGCAGCCTCGTGCTCCTCCATGTGCGTGTGCGCCGCGACCAGCACCGCCCGCACGAACCCGATGGTGATGCCCCAGCCGGGCACGGGCATCATCTCCAGCGCGGACCGCGCGAACCGGATCGCGCCGGCCAGATCCCCTTCCCGCAACGCGATGTCGGCCCGGACGGCGGTCAGCACCGCGGCCCACGTCGGCGCCCGGCGCCGGTGCGCGCACGCCACCAGGTCGTCGCACCACATGCGCGCCAGGTCCAGCCGGTCGACGTAGGTGAGCGAGAGCAGTGAGGTGACCAGGATCTCGATGGTGTCCTCGTCGAGCGCGCAGCTCTGCAGGACGTGCTGCGCGGCGACGATCACCTCGCCGGGATCACCGCCGCCGAGTACGGCCCCGACGACCCGCGCCGCCATCTCGCGGTGCGCGCCGGCGGTGCCCGGGGTGACGTCCGGAGCATCGACGCCGTCCGGCCTCGTCGGCACGCGGGCCGCCACCGACGGATAGCTGTGCCGCAGCCACCACTGGAGCGACTCGACGCACGCGGCCGCGGCGCCGCCGGCGGACAGGCCGCCCATCACGTCGGTCGCCTCCTCGATGCGGCCGTGCCACAGCAGGTACCGCAGCACGGCGGGCACCTGCGCGGTCGGCAACGTGCCGTCGTGCATCGCCTGGACCAGCACGCACAGATGCCGTTGCGCCACGGTGACGGTGCTGCTGCGCCACACCACCGACGCCAGTCTGGCGATCACCGCGGTGCGCTGCCGGTCGTCCGCGCAGTGCTCCGCCGCGAGCCGCAGGCAGCGGACCGCCCGGTCGACGTCGTCCGCGATCAGCGCTCGTTCCGCGACGCACTGCACCAGGCTGATGGACTCCTGGTCGCGGACCTGGCCCGCGGCCAGGAGGTGGTCGACGACCTCCTCGATCGAGCCGTCGCCCTGCTGGAGCCTGGCCGCCGCCCACAGGTGGAGTTCGGCCAGCCCGGACTCGGTGAGCCCGGCCAGCACGGCACCCTGTGCGACCGGATGCCGGAAGTCTCGGCCGCTCAGCACGCCGACGCTCTCCAGCGCGGCCATCGCGTCGAGCACGTTCCGCTCGTGCACACCGAGCTTCTCGGCGAGCACGGACGCGGGCCAGTCGCCCACGACCGCCAGCATCTCGGCCGTGCGCCTGCTCACCTCTCCCCCGCGGTCGAGGCAGGAGAGCACGGCACGGCCGTAGGCCTCGCCGACCGACAGCCGGGCGCCGCGCTGCAGCGGCAACCCGCCCGCCCGCGCGGCGAGGTCCTCCAGGACCGCGTTGACCAGCAGGCAGTTGCCACCGGTGAGGGCGAAGCACTCGGCCGCCACGCGGTCCGCGCCCGCGCGCCCGAGGCGGTCGGCGACCAGCGCCGTCACCCCGCGCTCGCTCAGCGGACCGAGCCGGTGACCGTTGCCGAAGCCCTCGTGCAGCAACGCGGCGTGCATCGGGCCGTGGTAGCCGGTACCGGTGCGCACCGCGACCGCCAGCAACATCCGCGCCGCGACCAACCGCCGGGCCAGGTGCGCGAGGCAGCGCAGGGACAGCTCGTCGCCGTCCTGCGCGTCGTCCACCGCGAGCACCACCGGCTGGTCCGCCGTCAGCGCCAGCACCGCGTCTGCGACGCGGTGCGCGAGGCTCGCGTCCTCTGGCCTCAGCTCACCCCCGGCCGCCACCAGCGCCTCCACCTCGCGGTGCAGGTCAGCGGGCAGCGGCAACGCGGCGAGCAGCGGGGTGAGCATCTCGAAGGGCAACCCGCTGGTGGCGGGAGTGCCGGTGGCCGTGAGGACGAGCACACCCTCCAGTTCTCCGCCCGGCGTGCCGCGCTCGGCCACGTCGGACAGGAACTCCCGCAGGAGACGCGTCCGGCCGCTCGCCACCGGACCGCTGACCACCACGGTGCCACCCGTGCCTCTGGCCAGCCGATCCAGGTGACCGCCGAACGCGCGTAAATGTTCCTCTCGCTCGACCAGCAACGACAGATACCCCCCAGTCGTCCACACACTGAAGTCAGCGTTGAATTAACCGGGGTGCGCGCAAACAAATAAACGCAAATGCCACTTCACGACAACGTTGTCGAGTGACATGCGTGCGGAATGAGCCCCTAGAGCCGGATCAGGACCGGCGTACACATCCCGGCGCGCAAACGCCCCCGCTTTCCTGCCACCGTACGTGACCGTCCGGTCACCGGCAACCGGTTCACCACTTTGGAGCACGTCATTCACGTATCGTGACTACGATTGGCGAATCAGCACCACAACGTAAACCCGGAGTCGGCAAACGCCTGTTCAGGGCATTTCGGCCGCAGCGAAGCGAGAGGTTGAAAACCGAAGTTCTTCCGCCGACCGGTCAGGCGGGGGTCGGCTGATGGGTGTTGAGGTAGGCGTGATCCGAGACGATGACGCCGTCCCGGATGGTGAGCAGGACGCACCACCGCACCTCCGGCCCCTGTCCCTCCTCGGACAGCGTCGCGGTCGTGCCCTCCACGGCCACCACGTCACCGGCGGCCACGGTGCGGAGCACGCGCGTGCTCCGCGGCGGCCCGGACAGCTCCAGCTGACGCAGCCGCTCGACGCCGAACGACTCCACCCCCGGCACCTCGATCACCGCGTCCGGCGCGTAGCACTCGCGCACCATCCGCAGCGGGTCGGTGTTGTGCAGTTCGACCCATCGCTCGACGAACGCGAGGTTCGCCTCTTCCCGCGTGAGCGCGGGCTGACCGGTCATGACGGAAGTCCTCCTCAGTGGGTGCGCGCCGCGAGCAGACCGGTGGTGACCTCGGTCAGCCTCCGCGCGGCCTCGGGATCGAAGGCGGAACCCTCCAGCGGCAGCGGCTCGCCCATCATCGACGCGCTCACCTGCTCGGCGGGCGGGGTGTCGAGCAGCGCGAGCACGGGCAGGATGCCCTCCTCGACGGGCTTGGCGACCGCGCGCATGGCGTCGATCTGCGCGGCCATCTCGGCGTCGTACTCACCGGAGAAGCTGGTCTGCACGCCACCGGGGTTGAGCAGGACGTAGCGGATCGGCGAACCGGCGTGCTCCTGGGCGAACCCGACGCCGAGCAGGTCGTTCAGCCGGCTGCCCTGCATGAGCGCGTCGATGCCGGTGTAGCCGTGCTCGCGGCCGAGGTCGTCCCAGCGGACCTCGCCCATCGGGACACCGGGGCCGCAGACGTTGACGATGACCGGCGCCGCTGCCTTCTCGAGCGCACCGGCCAGCCCGTGGCTGAGCACGTAGCGGCTCAGGTAGTACAGCGCGAAGGTGTTCTCGAACCCCTCTTCGGTGACCAGGCGTTCCGAGCGGAAGTGCTGCGCGCACAGCACGAGACCGTCGATCGACTCGAACCGCGACAGCAGGTCCGCGACAGCGGCCCTGGTGCCGGCGACGGACGCGAGGTCGACCTGGACGAAGTGGGCCCGGTCCGCGGCACCCGATCCGTCCGCCTCGGCCAGCAGCGCCGCGCCCTTCTCCGCGTTGCGGCCCAGCACGACCACCCGGTCGCCCTGCTTGAGGCGGGCGAGGGCCACGGCCTTGCCGATGCCGTCCGTACCGCCGGATACGACGAACGTCTTCACTCTGCGAACCCCTCAGGAACTCTCGGCTAAGCCATCAGTTGATGACTTACCGGAAGCTAGCGGTCGTCGTTGTAGGATGTCAACGCTTGATGACTTGACTGCTGGAGGCAGGCTCTTGGCCGTGACACCGGGCGACACGCCACTACGCAAGCGCAACCGCGAGGCCACCCGTGCGGCGCTGCTGGCGTCCGCACGCAGCCGGTTCGCCCGCGACGGCTACGCCTCGACGAACGTCCGCGACATCGCCGCGGACGCGGGGGTCGACGCGAGCCTGCTGTTCCGGTACTTCGGCACGAAGCGCAAGCTCTTCGACGAGTGCTCCGAGCAGGACGCCCGCGCGACCGAGGCGGCACTCGACGGCCCGCCGGAGGAACTGCCCGCCCGCCTGCTCGAGTCGATCCTCGCCCACGAGTGGCCCGACTCGGCGGGCGAGCACCCGTTCATCGCGATGCTGCGCTCCGCCGGTGACGAGGCGATCCGCGACCGGCTGCGCGAGCACGTCTGCGACACCTACGTGGCCCGGTTGCGCGAACTGTGCGACGGGCCGGACGCCGACCTGCGCGCCGAGCTCTTCAGCGCCTGGCTGCTCGGGATCAGCGTGATCCGGTCGGTCGTGCGCAGCGAGGCGTTGTCCGCGACCACCCTGCCCGAGGTGTCTCCGCACTTCGAGCGGGTGGCCGCAGTTCTGCTGGGAAAGCCGGCCGAGCAGTAGACCGACTCAGTAGACGGTCGTCGACGCCAGCACGGGGCCGCCTCCCGGCAGCGAGCAGTCGAGCGTCGCCCCGATCCAGATGTCCATCACGAAGTGGCCGGGCGCGAACGTGACGACGCCGGTCGTGGCCGGGGTGTACGTCGCGTAGCCGGGACCGAGCACCATCGGCTGCCCGACGGGGACGGCGGTGGCGTTCGCCAGCCCGGTCGCCGTGACCGTGCCGGAGCCGGCGCCGCCGACCGCGATGTCCATGTCGCCGTCGATGCCTCCCGCGGGGACGTCCGCGGGCGCCGGTTTCGTGGCCGACACCTTCAACCTGATCTTCGTCCCCTTCCGCACCTTCACCGGTGCCGTGATCGACACGGAGTAGGTGAGCGGAACGGGCGCTGAGCCCATCTCGGTGCAGGAGTAGACGACGGACGCCGTGTCCGCCCCCGCCGGGGGCGTCACCAGCACCGTCGTGGCCAGCACGGCGGACAGCACAGCCGCCAAGCGCTTCATCAGACAGATCCTCCGATCCTGTTCTTCGAGGTGGTTGCCGCCGTCCTCGTCGCACGCGACGCGGGCAGCAGCGCCTGCAACAGCCGCCCGCCCGCACGACTCGCCGCGGTGCGCACGACTGCGCGCCGCAGCAGCCGCGCGGGCATGCTGGGCGGGAGCAGGAAGTTCTTGGCGAAGTGGGCGCTCTTCTGGTGCTTGGTGACCTCGGGGCGCAGCCGGTGCTCCCACGTGCCGAGCGCGCCGGCCACGTCGTCGCCGTGCTCGGCGAGCAACGTGCCCAGCAGGTCACCGCCGGCGATGCCCAGTGACGAGCCGAAGCCGGAGTACAGCGTCAGCGACCACGCCGAGTCGCCGACCAGCACGACCCGGCCGCGGCTCCAGGCCGCCAGGTGGATCTGGCTGATCTGGTCGAACAGCGTCGACTCGGCGCGGTCCAGCGCGTCGAGCAGCCACGGGACGACGGGGCCCGCGAAGTCGCCGTAGACCTCGCGCAGCGCCGAACCCGGACGCTTGCGGATCTCGGCGGCGGGCCACTGGTGGCAGTACATGAACATCGCCACCGGGTCGTGGTCGTGGAACGCCTGCACCGCGACGGTGCGGCGGGTGTCGACCACCAGGAGGTTGTCGCCGCCGCGCAGTCCCGGCACCGGCCGGTCGAGCAGGCACGTGGCGATCACGTGGTTGAAGTCCCGGCGGTAGAGGTCCTCCGGGCCGAAGACCAGCTCCCGGACCGTGGAGTGCAGCCCGTCCGCGCCGACCACGAGGTCGTACCGGCCGGTGCTGCCGTCGGTGAGATCGACGTCCACGTGGCGGCGTCCCGGTTTGATCGCGGCCGGGCCGACGCCGAACCGGATCTCCACCCGCTCGTGCACCGCGTCGTAGAGCGCCCTCTCCAGGTCGCCGCGCAACACGGTGTAGGACTGCGGGCCCGCTCCCGTCATCGCCGCGGGGTTCATCGCGGGCACGAGCCGGCCGCGCCGGTCCATCTCCAGGAACCGGCCCTGCGGGTCGGCCCTGTCGTTGATGCCGGCGAACACGCCGAGCCTTTTCGCGGGCTCGAAGCCGTCAGCCATGAAGACGGTGAAGTAGCCACCAGTGCGGCGCGCGGGTGCGCGTTCCACCACCAGTGGTTCCCAGCCGATCTGGGACAGGCGCAACGCGGTGGCCAACCCGGAGATTCCGGCGCCAACCACGAGTGCGCGTTTCGGCCGCGATGCGGTCATCTGCAAAAACCTCCGGACACGGCTGGACCAGTCCCGCTCAACAGATCGCGATTCCGACCGTAGCGCACTTCCGGCACAATGGGGCAAGCTATTTCAAGGAATAGTGGAGGGGTGCCCGTAGGGGTTATCCCAGGCCAGTTAGGGGCGTCGGGTAGGGGTGTACCCGCCGATCATCGGACAAGTACGTTAAGCCGAACCCGAATGCATGAAAACATGGTGGGACATGCCCGAGGATCAGAAGGTCGTCGAATATCTCAAGAAATTGACGGTGGACCTGTACGAGACTCGCGAAAAATTGCGCGGACTCGAACGGGAACGCACTGAACCCATTGCCGTGACGGCTGTCGCGTGCCGGTTCCCCGGCGGGGTCTCCGATCCCGAGGGGTTCTGGCGGATGCTGGCCGCGGGCGAGGACGGGTACGGCCCGTTCCCGGCCGACCGCGGGTGGGCCGTGGACTCCGGCGCGGACTACGCGCGTGAGGGCGCGTTCCTGGACGACGCCACCCGGTTCGACGCCGCCTTCTTCGGCATCTCCCCACGCGAGGCCGCGGCGATGGACCCCCAGCAGCGGCTCGCGCTGGAGACGGCGTGGGAGTGCTTCGAACGCGCCGCGATCTCCCCTGCTGCCGCGCGTGGCAGCGCCACGGGTGTGTTCATCGGGATGAGCGGGCAGGACTACGTGGGCGTGGCCACGGGCTCCGCCGGTGACCTGGAGGGCCTGATCGGCACCGGGACGGCGGGCAGCGTGCTGTCCGGCCGGGTGTCCTACGCGCTGGGCCTGGAGGGTCCGGCGCTGACGATCGACACCGCGTGCTCCTCCTCGCTCGTGGCGCTGCACGTCGCCGCGGAATCCTTGCGGCGCGGGGAATGCGTGCTGGCCCTGGCCGGTGGTGTGACGGTGCTGTCCACGCCGAACCTCTTCGCCGAGTTCGCGCGGCAGGGCGGGCTCGCGGCGGACGGCCGCTGCAAGCCGTTCTCGGCGGACGCCGACGGCACGGCGTGGGGCGAGGGCGCCGGGATGTTGTTGCTGGAAAGGCTTTCCGACGCGCAACGCGCCGGGCGGCCGGTGCTCGCGGTGATCAGGTCGAGCGCGGTGAACCAGGACGGCGCGTCGAGCAGGCTCAGCGCTCCGAACGGCCCGGCGCAGGAACGCGTCATCCGCACGGCCCTCACCAACGCCGGGCTGCGTCCCGCCGACATCGACGTCGTCGAAGCCCACGGCACCGGCACGAAACTCGGCGACCCGATCGAAGCCCACGCCCTGCACAACACCTACAGCCCCGGCCGCACCACCCCACTGCACCTCGGCGCCGTCAAAGCCAACATCGGCCACACCCAAGCCGCCGCGGGCGCCGCCGGCGTGATCAAGATGATCCTCGCCCTGCAGCACCAGCAACTCCCCCCGACGCCCCACCACACCCAGCCGACCTCCCACGCCCCCTTCACCACCCTGCGCCCCACCACCCGCACCACCCCGTGGCCCGCCACCGACAGGCCCCGCCGCGCCGCCATCTCGTCCTTCGGCATCAGCGGCACCAACGCCCACCTCATCGTCGAGGAACCACCGGCACCAGCCGCGGCCGCCGAGCACGCCGGCCCGGTGCCGTGGTGCCTGTCCGCGAAGTCCCCCGCCGCCCTGCGCGAGCAGGCCCGCCGCCTGCAGGACGCGGTCGCGGGCCTCGCCCCGGCCGAGGTCGCGCACACGCTGCTGCGCCGCTCCCCGGGCTTCCCGCACCAGGCGGTGGTGACCGGCACGACGACCGCCGAGCTCGTCGCCGGACTGCGGGCCGTAGCCGGCGGCGCGCCCCTGCCCGGACGCGGCGACGTCGCGTTCGTCTTCAGCGGCCAGGGGAGCCAGCACGCGGGCATGGCACGGTCGTTGGGCGAGGCGTTCCCGGTGTTCGCCACCGTTCTCGACGAGGTGTGCGCCGAACTCGCCCACCACGGCGCCCCGGTCCGCGAGGCGTTGTCCAGCGGCGGCCCGCTCGACGACACCGGCATCGCACAACCGGCGCTGTTCGCGGTGCAGGTCGCACTGGCCAGGCTGCTGGAGTCCTTCGGGGTGACCCCCGCCGCCGTCGCCGGGCACTCCGTCGGCGAGATCGCCGCCGCACACGTGGCCGGTGTGCTGTCGCTGACCGACGCGTGCACCCTGGTGACCGCCCGCGCCCGGCTGATGTCCGCGTTGCCGCCCGGCGGCGCCATGGTGTCCGTGCGCGCCACCGAGGCCGACGTGCGCCCGCGGCTGAACGACAAGGTCGCACTCGCCGCGGTCAACGGCCCGTCCGTCGTGCTGTCCGGCGTGGAGGAGGACGTGCTGGCGGCGGTGGCGGCACTGGGCCACGAACACCGCCGCCTGCGGGTGAGCCACGCGTTCCACTCGCCGCTGATGGACCCGATGCTCGCGGAGTTCCGCGCGGTCGTGGAGACCCTGGCCGGCAAACCGCCCGCGGTCCCGTTCGCGTCCGGGCTGAGCGGCGCGTTCGTGGAGGACTTCGACGCGGACTACTGGGTGCGGCACGTGCGCGAGCCGGTCAGGTTCGCGGACGCGGTCGAGGCACTCGGCGACGTGGCGGTGCTGGAGGTCGGCCCCGACTCGACACTCGTGCCGCTGCTCGACGACAGGCCGGCAGAAGCGTTGCTGCGCAAGGGTTTCGACGACAGCGCACAGTTCGTCAAGGCCCTGGCGCTGGCGCACGCACGTGGCGTGGACGTCGACTGGTCACCCCTGGTGCCCACCACCGCGGTGCGCACCCTGCCCACCTACCCGTTCGAACGGCGGCGCCACTGGCCGGAACGGGCTCCGGGCGGCGGTGACCCGGCGAGCGCCGGCCAGCGGGCGACGGGACATCCGCTGGTGACCACCGCGGTGGACCTGCCGGACGGTGGCGTGGTGCTCACCGGGCGGCTGTCCGCGGCCGCGCAGCCGTGGCTCGCCGAGCACCGGGTGCACGGCGTGGTGGTGCTCCCCGGTGCCGCGGTGCTCGAGCTGCTGTGGTCGGCGGGTGCGGACGTGGTGTCGGAGCTGACTCTGCACGCGCCGCTGGTGGTGCCCGACGACGCGGACGTCGTGCTGCGGGTGGTGCTGGCGGCCGCGGCCGCGGACGGTGGACGGGAAGCGCAGGTGCACACGCGGACGGGTGACAGCGACTGGGTGCAGCACGCGACGGCGACGCTCGGTGGCGAGCAACCCGAGGCGGTGCACGGAGGTGAGCGACCGGGCGCGGTGCCCAGTGGCGACCAGCCGGTGTCGGTGCCCGGTGGCGAGCGACCGGAACCGGCGCGGCCCGACGCGGTGTCGCTGCGCCGATGGCCGGTGGGCGACCCGATCCCGGTCGACGGCCTGTACGACGACCTGCACACACGGGGCCTGGCCTACGGGCCGTTGTTCCGCGGCGTGCGGGCCGCCTGGCGCGACGGCCGGCACGTCCGTGCCGAGATCGAGGTGCCGGAGGGCACCGACCTCAGCGGCTGTGTGCTGCACCCGGCGTTGCTGGACTCCGCGCTGCACGTGCTCGCCCTCGCGGGCGTGGAGCAGTCCGGTGCGGCGCTGCCGTTCTCGTTCACCGGTGCCGCACTGCACGCCGTCGGGGCGAGGAGGCTGCGGGTCCTGGTGACGGTGACCGGCCCGCAGGAGATGGCGATCGCGCTCGCCGACACCACCGGTGCCCCTGTCGCGTCGATCCGCTCGTTGCGGCTTCGGCCGATCACGGCGGACCGGGTGCGCGTCAACGGTCCTGCCGCCGTGCACCGGATCGTGTGGCGGCCGGTGAAGGAGACTTCGGCGCCGGTCGCGGTGACGCACTGGCCGGACCGCGGCAGTGTCACCGTCGTACGCCCGGCGAACGTGGCCGAACACCTGGACGTGCTGCGCGACTGGCTGGCCGGGCCGGACGACGGGGCGCACCTGGTGGTGGTGACGAGCCGTGGTGTGGTCACCGACGACGGGCAGGACGTCGACCTCGACGTCGCCCCGGTCTGGGGCATGACGCGGTCGGCGCAGGCCGAGCACCCCGGCCGGATCACGTTGGCGGACCTCGACTCCGACGCCGAGGACGCGGTGCTCGGCACGCTGGTCGCGACCGCCCGCGCGGGTGGCGAGACGCAGATCGCGTCGCGTGGCGGAGTGGTCCGGGTGCCTCGGCTGGTGCCCGTGGCGGCGCTGCTGCCTCCAGAGGGTCACGGGGCCTGGCGGCTGGAGCAGGATCCCGGCGGCACGCTGGACGGGTTGCGGCTCGTGCCCGCCGAAACAGTCGAGCCCGGACCGGACGAGGTGCGGGTGGCGGTGCGTGCGGCCGGGCTCAACTTCCGCGACGTGCTGGTGGCGCTCGGCACGTATCGCGGGCGGGCGGTGATGGGCGGCGAGGCCGCCGGTGTCGTCGCGGCTGTCGGGCGGGACGTGCGCGGGCTGGCCGTCGGCGATCGGGTGACCGGGGTGTTCAGCGGCGCGTTCGGGCCGTTCGCGACCACCCACCACCGGATGGTCGCGCGGATCCCGGACGGCTGGACGTTCACCGAGGCCGCGGCCGTGCCGATCGCGTTCCTCACCGCCTACTACGGGCTGCGCGACCTCGGCGGGCTGCGCGCCGGGCAGTCGGTGCTGGTGCACGCGGCGGCCGGCGGTGTCGGCATGGCGGCAGTGCAGCTGGCGCGGCATTGGGGTGCCGAGGTGTTCGCCACCGCGAGCGAGAGCAAGCAGCACGTGGTGCGCGACAGCGGTGTCCCGGCGGAACGGATCGCCTCCTCGCGCACGCTGGACTTCGCGGACCGGTTCCTCGCCCACACCGGCGGGAACGGGGTGGACGTGGTGCTCGACGCGCTCGCGGGTGAGTTCGTCGACGCCTCGCTGCGGCTGCTGCCCCGCGGCGGCTCGTTCGTGGAGATGGGCAAGGCGGACGTGCGCGACCCCGACGTCGTCGCCGCCGCACATCCCGGCGTGCACTACACCGCGTTCGACCTCATCGAGGCCGGACCGGACCGCATCGGCGAGATGCTGGCCGACGTGCTGGCGCTCTTCGGCGAGGGCGCGCTGCGGCACCTGCCGCGCACGGACTGGCCACTGCGTCGTGCGGTGGACGCGTTCCGGCACGTCAGCCAGGCCAAGCACATCGGCAAGAACGTGCTGACCCTGCCACCCGGCCCGGCCGGCACGGTCGTGATCACCGGGGCACGGGGTGCGCTCGCCAGGCAGGTCGCGGTGCACCTCGTGACCACGCACGGCGTGCGGGACCTGTTGCTGCTGAGCAGGACCGCGCCGGACGAGCTGGCAGCGGAACTGTCCGGACTCGGGGCGCACGCGGTGGCGCTCGCCTGCGACGTCGCCTCCGCCGAGGAACTCGGGCGCGCGTTCACCCTGGCCCCGTCGCCCGTCACCGAGGTGATCCACGCGGCGGGCGTGCTCGGGGACGGCGTCGTCACCGCGCTCGACCAACAGCGGCTGCACGACGTCCTGCGGCCCAAGAAGGACGGCGCGCTCGCGGTGCTGGCAGCCGTGCGCGGGCACGACATCGCGGCGATCACCTTCTACTCCAGCGCTTCCGCGGCACTGGGCGGTGCGGGCCAGGCGGCCTACGCGGCGGCGAACTCGTTCCTCGACGCGCTCGCGCACCGGGCTCGTGCGGAAGGGATGCCGGTGACGTCGGTGGCCTGGGGGCTGTGGGCGGGTGAGGGCATGGGCGCCGGACTCTCGGACGCGGACCTGCGCCGGATGCTCTCCGGCGGCGTGCTCCCGCTGGCACCGAAACGGGCATTGGCGCTGCACGACGTCGTGCGCGGTTCGGCCGATCCCCACGTCGTGGTGGCACCCCTGGACACCACCGGTCTGACCGCCGACGCAACTCCGCTGCTCCGTGATCATGTTGTCCCGCAACGCAAGCGCGTGTCGGACGACCGGGACGTGACGGCCGGCGAGCGGCTGTCGGCGTTGCCCGCCGACCAGCGCAGGCGGGCCGTGGCCGAACTCGTCCGCACGCACGTGCGCGGCGTGCTCGGCCACGAGGACGAGGAGTTCGCCGAGCACCTGCTGTTCCGGGACCTCGGCTTCGACTCGCTCACCTCGGTGGACCTGCGCAACCGGCTGACGGCGGCCACCGGGCTGCGGCTGCCCGCCGCGCTGGTGTTCGACCACCCCACCCCGGCGGACCTGGTGACCAGGCTGGTCACCGACCTCGCCGGGCAGGACGAGGCAGGCTCCCCCGACGACGAGGAACGCCGTTTCCGCGCGGCACTCGCGGCGATCCCGACGGCCCGGTTGCGCGCCACCGGTCTTTACGACCGGCTGCTGCGCCTGGGCGACGAGCAGGACGCCGACGTGCCCGCCGACATCGACGCACTGGAAGTCGCCGACCTCGTCCGGCGCGCCCTGGGCGACTGACCACCGACGGAGGCCGACATGACCGTGAACACCGAACAGATCGTCACCGCTCTGCGCGCCTCGTTGAAGGAGAACGACCTGCTGAGGCAGGAGGTGAAGCGCGCGGGCGAGCCCATCGCCGTCGTGGGCATGGGCTGCCGCTTCCCCCGTGCCGCCTCCCCGCGGGAGTTGTGGCGGCTGGTGGCCGGCGGGCACGACGCCACCGGGGAGTTCCCCACCGACCGCGGCTGGGACCTCGGCGCGCTCTTCCACGACGAGCCGGACCACCCCGGCACGAGCTACGTCCGCCGCGGCGGGTTCGTCGAGGACGCCACCGGGTTCGACGCGGAGTTCTTCGGCGTCTCGCCGCGCGAGGCGGTCGCGATGGACCCGCAGCAGCGGCTGTCGCTGGAGACGGCCTGGCACGCGCTGGAGGACGCCGGCGTCGACCCGGTGTCGTTGCGCGGCAAGCAGGTCGGCGTGTTCATGGGCATGAGCGGCACGGACTACGCGGCGGCGTCGGACTTCGCGGTGCCCGACGGCATCGAGGGACACCTCGCGACGGGCACCGCGCCGAGCGTGTTGTCCGGGCGGATCGCGTACTTCCTCGGCCTGGAGGGGCCCGCGCTGACGGTGGACACGGCGTGCTCGTCGTCCCTGGTGTCGCTGCACCTCGCCGCCCGCTCGCTGCGCGCCGGCGAGGCGACGCTCGCGCTGGCGGGCGGTGTCACGATCATGACCACTCCCAAGGCGTTCACCAGCTTCAGCCGGCAGCGAGGGCTGGCGCCGGACGGCCGCTGCAAGCCGTTCTCGGCGGACGCGGACGGCACCGCCTGGGGAGAGGGCGTCGGCGTGCTGGTGCTCGAACGGCTGTCCGACGCACGGCGTCACGGCCGCCGGATCCTCGCGGTGGTCCGCGGTTCGGCGGTCAACCAGGACGGCGCGTCGAACGGGCTCACCGCGCCCAACGGCCCGGCACAGCAACGGGTCCTGCGCGAGGCGCTGACGGCCGCGGGCCTGGCACCGTCCGAAGTGGACCTGGTGGAGGCGCACGGAACGGGCACGCGGCTGGGTGATCCGATCGAGGCACAGGCGTTGATCGCGGTGTACGGCGGCGAACGGGATCACCCGCTGCGACTGGGTTCGGTGAAGTCGAACATCGGCCACACGCAGGCCGCCGCGGGCGTCGCCGGTGTGATCAAGACGGTGCTCGCGCTGCGGCACGCGACCCTGCCGCCGACGCTGCACGCCACCGAGGTCACGCCACACGTCGACTGGTCGGCGGGCTCGGTGGTGCCGCTGACGTCCGCCCTGCCGTGGCCAGAGACGGGCAGGCCACGCCGGGCCGGGGTGTCCGCGTTCAGCATGAGCGGGACGAACGCCCACGTCGTGCTGGAGCAGGCGCCGGACCAGCCAGCCGAACCGGTGACGGAGTCGGGTGAGGTCGTCCTGGTGCCGTTGTCGGCGGCGTCGGAACCGGCGCTGCGCGAGCTCGCCGGCCGGCTGGTGACCGTGGACGAGCCGGTGTCGGTGATCGCCGACGGCCTGGCCCGGTCACGATCCTCGCTGCGGCACCGCGCGGTGGTCGTGGCGTCGGACCGCGCGGGGTTGGCCGACGGGCTGTCGGCGTTGGCCGCGGGTCGTCCACATGCTGACGTCGTGACCGGGACCGTGCCCGCGGATCGTGGTGGCACGGTGTTCGTGTTCCCGGGCCAGGGATCGCAGTGGGACGGCATGGGCGCCCACCTCTACGCGACCGAACCCGTCTTTGCTTCTGCGGTCGAGGAATGCGACGCAGAGTTCCGCACACACCTCGACTACTCGATGGTGGACCTGGTGCGCGGCAACGCAGGCCCCCTCGACCGGGTCGAACGGATCCAGCCCGCCCTGTTCACCATGATGATCGGACTGGCCCGACTCTGGCAGGACCGCGGCATCCAACCCGACGCCGTGATCGGCCACTCCCAAGGTGAGATCGCCGCGGCGCACATCGCGGGCGCGTTGTCCCTGCGCGATGCCACCCTGCTCTCCGCACAACGCTCCCTCGCCCTGAAGTCGTTGGCGGGCACCGGCACCATGGCCTCCATCGACCTGCCCGCCGATCAACTGGTTCCGTTGCTGCCGGCCGGCGTGCACATCGCCGCCCACAACTCCCCCAGCATCACCATCGTCGCGGGAGACGTCGGCGCGGTGCGGACCCTGCTCGACCACTGCCGCGCGAACCACATCCGCTACCGGCTCATCCCCGTCGACTACGCCTCCCACACCCCGCACATCGACCCACTCCACGACACCCTCGTCGCACTGCCGATCACACCAACCACCGGCACCGTGCCGTTCTACTCCACCCACGGCACCCACACAGAACCACTCGACACCACCACCCTCACCGCGGACTACTGGTACGACCAACTCCGCAACCCCGTCCACCTCCACCAAACACTCACCACCCTCCACCAGCACCACCACACCCACTACATCGAAACCAGCCCACACCCCACCCTCACCACACCCATCCACACCACCCTTCCCACCGCGACGACCACACCCTCCCTGCACCGCGACAAACCCCACCTGCTCCACCACAACCTCGCCCACGCCCACACCCACGGCCTCCCCCTCCGGCACCGGACCACCAACGCCACGCCGGACCTGCCCACGTACCCGTTCCAGCACAGCACCCACTGGCTGGAGCACGCGCAGGAGACGCACGGCGGCCAGCGGCCGGTGGACCACCCGTTGCTGCGGTCCGAAGTGGACCTTCCCGACGGCTCGTCCGTCCACACCGGACTTATCGACCCGGCACTGCTGCCGTGGCTCGGCCAGCACGCGGTGGCCGGGGTGGCGATCCTGCCGGGGACCGCGCTCGTGGACCTGCTGTGGACGGTCGGCGGTGAGATGTCCGAGGCCGAGCTGACGCTGCACTCCCCGGTCGTGCTCGCCGGCAGGCTCCGGCTCCGGGTGGTCGTCGCGGCCCCCGCCGGCGACGGGTCCCGTGCGGTGTCCGTGCACACGGCGGCCGACGGCGAGGACTGGGTGTGCAACGCGACCGGCACCCTCGTCACCGGCACGTCCGGCGGGGTGAGCCTCACCGAGTGGCCTCCGCGCGCCGAGCCGATCCCGGTGGACGACCTCTACGACCGGCTGTCCGCACGCGGGCTCGACTACGGCCCGGTGTTCCAGGGCGTGCGCGCGGCGTGGCGCGACGGCCGGCACACCTACGCGGAGGTGGTGCTGCCCGCCGGCACCACGACGTTCGGCCTGCACCCCGCGCTGCTCGACGCCGCCCTGCACCCGCTGGCGCTGGGACGGACCGGCGACGAGGTGCTGGTGCCGTTCTCGTTCACCGGTGCCCGGCTGCACGCCGCGGGTGCGAGCGCGCTGCGGGTGCGGCTGACCTCCGAAGGCGATGCGGTGGCCGTGGACGTGGCCGACCCCGCGGGCGTTCCGGTCGCCACGATCGAAGGCCTGCGGCTGCGCCCGGCGGCCACGAGCACGCGCCGTGGCGCGTTGTACGAACCACGCTGGATCCCGGTCCCGGCCCGGCCCGCGCAGGGACGTTACGACGTCATCGCCGACGAGGAACTCGCTGCCGCGCTGGAGAAGTCCGGCATCACCACGAAGTCGTGGCGCGGCCTGGCGGAGTTCACGGCGTCCGGTGACTCGCCTGACGCCGTGCTGCTGCGGTACACCTCGCCCGCGCTGGACGTCGGCGTCCTGGACGACCACCTGCGCACCCTGCAGTCCTGGCTGGACCACGAGGTGCCGCTCGTCGTCATCGCGCCGCAGGGCCCGGTGTGGGGCATGACCCGCAGCGCCCAGGCCGAGCACCCGGGCCTGTTCCACCTCGTCGAGGCGGAGGTCGACGAGACCGCCGGCAGCGGCGTCGCGGCCGCGGTGCACCACTGCCTCGAGGAGTCCGAACCCCAGGCCGCCGTCCGCGCCGGCGAGGTGCACGTGCTCCGGCTGGCCCGCATCCCACTGCCCGACATCACCCCGCGCACCGAGAACACCGTGCTGATCACCGGTGCCGGCGGGGTGCTGGCGAGGCGGATCGCACTGCACCTCGTGCGCACCCGAGGCGTGCGGAACCTGCTGCTGCTCAGCCGTTCCCGCCCGCAGGCCCTCGCGGACGAACTGGCCGCGGAAGGGGCCACGGCCGTCGCGCTGGCGTGCGACGTCGCCGACGCCGGGCAACTCGCCGCCGCCCTGCTCGAAGCGCCGGGGCCGATCGGGTCCGTGGTGCATGCCGCAGGAGTGCTGGACGACGCCACGGTCGCCGCGCTGTCCGCGGAGCGACTGGCCGCCGTGCTGCGGCCCAAGGCACTCGGCGCGCTGAACCTGCACCGGCTGGTCACCGGTGCCTCGGAGTTCGTGCTGTTCTCCAGCGCCTCCGGCACGTTCGGCGGGCCCGGCCAGGCGAACTACGCCGCGGCCAACGCGTTCCTCGACGCGCTCGCCCGGCATCGCCACGAGGCCGGACTGCCCGCGGTGTCCCTCGCGTGGGGGCTGTGGGAGGAGAGCACCGGCACCACCTCCCACCTGTCCGGCGCCGACCGCGACCGGCTCGGCGCGAGCGGCCTGCTGCCGTTGTCGACCGAGGACGGGCTGGCGTTGTTCGACGCGGCGAGTGCGGCCACCACGCCGGTGCTGCTCCCCCTGCTGGTGAACGCCGGCGGCGCGCTGCCGCCACTGCTGCGCGGTGTCACCAGGGCGCGCCCGCAAGCCGCCGCCGACGGTCCGGCGCGGCTGAGCGAGGACCGGTTGGCAGGCCTCGTGCACGAGCACGTCAACATCACCCTCGGCCACCAGGCCGGCCACCCGCTGGACGACGCGCGGCCGTTCCGCGACCTGGGTTTCGACTCGCTCACCGCCGTGACGCTGCGCAACCGGCTCGCCGAGGCGACGGGGCTGCGGCTGCCCGCGACGCTGGTGTTCGACCACCCCACGCCCGCGGCACTCGTCGCTCATCTGACGGCGGAGCTGCTGGGCGCGCCGCAGGACGTCCGCGAGCACGACGCCACGAGGGTGGAAGGCGAACCCGTCGCGATCATCGGCATCGGGTGCCGCTATCCCGGCGGTGTGCACGGGCCGGAGGACCTGTGGCGGCTGTTGCGCGACGGACGAGACGCGATGGGCCCGTTCCCGGACGACCGGGGGTGGGACGCCGCCGAGCTGTCCGGTGCCGTGCGGCAGGGCGGGTTCGTGGACGGCGTGGCCGACTTCGACGCGGCGTTCTTCGGCATCTCGCCGCGCGAGGCGCTGGCGATGGACCCGCAGCAGCGGCTCCTGCTGGAGACGACGTGGCACGCGGTCGAGCACGCGCACATCGACCCGGCCTCGTTGCGCGGCAGCCAGACCGGTGTCTTCACCGGCGTGATGTACCAGGACTACCTGGACGGCGCGGGCGAGCTGCCCGAGGAGATCGCCGGGTTCCGCAGCACCGGCAACGCCGGCAGCGTGGTGTCCGGCCGGGTCGCCTACTCGTTCGGACTGCAGGGACCGACGCTCACGGTGGACACCGCGTGCTCGTCCTCGCTCGTCGCGCTGCACCTCGCGGTGCGGTCGCTGCGCGACGGCGACTGCTCGCTCGCGCTCGCCGGTGGTGTCACGGTGATGTCGACGCCGCGGCTGTTCGTGGACTACGTCCGGCAGGGCGCGCTGTCGTCGGACGGGCGGTGCAAGGCCTTCTCCGCCGACGCGGACGGCACCGGGTTCGCGGAGGGCGCCGGTGTCGTGGTGCTGGAGCGGTTGTCCGACGCGGTGCGCAACGGCCGCCGCATCCTCGCGGTCGTGCGCGGCAGCGCGGTCAACCAGGACGGCGCCTCCAACGGACTCAGCGCGCCCAACGGCCCGGCTCAGCAACGGGTCATCCAGGCCGCGCTCGCGGACGCCCGGCTCCGACCGTCCGATGTGGACGCACTGGAGGCCCACGGCACCGGCACGCGGCTCGGCGACCCCATCGAGGCCCAGGCCGTGATCGCCACCTACGGCGAGCGCGACGACGTACCGGCCCTGCTCGGATCGGTGAAGTCCAACATCGGCCACACGCAGGCCGCGGCCGGCGTCGCCGGTGTGATCAAGATGGTGCTCGCGCTGCACCACGAGATGGTGCCGAAGACCCTGCACGCCGGAGAACCCAGTCCGCACGTGGACTGGTCGTCCGGCTCGGTCGGGCTGGCCACCGAGGCCACCTCGTGGCCGCGCGGGGAACGCGTCCGGCGCGCGGCCGTCTCGTCGTTCGGCATCAGCGGCACCAACGCCCACGTGGTGCTGGAACAGGCACCGGAACCCCGGCCGGCGCCCGCGGACGACACCGCCCACCTGGTGCTGCTGTCGGCGAAGACCCCCGAGGCCCTGGCTCGTCACGCCGCCGCGCTGCGGGAGGTCGACGCACCCGTCGCGGACATCGCCCGCGCCAGTGCCACCCGCGCCGGACTGCCCGTGCGCGCGGCCGTGCTCGCCGGCGACGTCGACGGACTGCGCGAGGCACTGGCCGCACTCGCCGCGGGCACCGCGCATCCGGACGTGGTGACGGGAACGGCGAGCGGCCGTCCCAAGGTGGCGTTCGTCTTCCCCGGGCAGGGCACGCAGTGGCCCGAGATGATGTCCGCGCTCATCGCCGAGTCGCCCGAGGTGCGCGCCGTGGTCGCGGCCTGCGACGCGGAGTTCTCGCGGTACTTCGACTGGTCGGTCGCGGAGACGCTCACTCGCGGGTTGCCGCTGCGGTCCATCGACGTCGTGCAGCCCGTGCTGTTCACGACGATGGTCGCGCTGGCAGAACTGTGGCGTTCCCACGGCGTCGAACCGGACGCCGTGGTGGGTCACTCCCAGGGCGAGGTCGCCGCCGCCTACGTGGCGGGGGCCCTGCCACTGGCCGACGCCGTGCGGGTGATCGCCCGGCGCAGCGCGGCGCTGACCGAACTGTCCGGCCGGGGCGCGATGCTCAGCGTCGCTCTGCACGTGGACCGGGTGATCGAGGCGCTCGAACCGTGGCGCGACCAGGTGTCGGTGGCCGCGATCAACGCCCCGGCGGCGGTGACCGTGTCCGGCACGGCCGAGGCGCTCACCGAACTGGAGGCGGTGCTGACCGCCCAGGGTGTGCGCGCCAAGCGCATCAGCGGAATCCAGACCGCCGGGCACTCGCCGTTGATGGACTCCCTGCGCGACCGGATGGCCGACGAGCTCGCCGACCTGTCGCCCAGGACGGGCACGACCCCGTTCTGCTCCACGGTCACCGGGTCCTTCGTGGACGGTTCGGTGCTCGACGAGGCCTACTGGTTCCGCAACCTGCGCGAACCGGTGCGGTTCGAGCAGGCGACCAGGGCGCTGGCCGAGGTGGGGCACACCGTGTTCCTGGAGGTCAGCCCGCACCCGGTGCTCGGCACCGCGCTGGGCACGACCCTGGAGGACGCCGGGGTGCTCGCGACGCTGCGCCGCGACGAGGGCGGCCGGACCCGGTTCGGCCGCGCGCTGGCCGACGCGCACGCGGCGGGCCTGCCCGTGGCGTGGAGCACCTGGCTCGGCACCGGGCCGGTCGCCGAACTGCCGCGCTACCCGTTCGACCGGCAGCGCTACTGGGCCGCGTCCGGGGCCGGGGCCGGCGACCTGGGCTCGGTGGGCCTCGCGGCGGCGAAGCACCCGCTGCTCGGCGCCGCCGTTCCACTGGCCGGCGGCGGTGTGGTCTACAGCGGACGGCTCTCGGCGCAGTCCCATCCGTGGCTCGCCGACCACGCGGTGCACGGCACCGCGATCCTGCCCGGCACCGCGTTCCTCGACCTGGCCTGGCACGCGGGCACACCCGCGGTGACCGAGCTGACCATCGAGGCCCCGCTGGTGCTGCCCGCCGGACGGGCGGTGCGCGTGCAGGTGTCCGCAGGAGAGCCCGACGCCTCGGGCGTGCGGGCACTGACCTTCCACTCACGCCCGGACGACGCCCCCGCCGACGCGCCCTGGACCCGGCACGCCGAGGGGATCGCCGGTCCGTCGACCAGCGCCGCCCCCGCGGACCTGCGCGCGTGGCCACCGCCCGGAGCCACCGAACTGCCCGTCGCCGACCTCTACGACCGCTATGCCGAACTGGGCGTGTCCTACGGTCCGGTGTTCCGGGGCGTGCGGGCGGCCTGGCGCCGGGGCGACGAGGTGTTCGCCGACGTACGGCTGGACGACGAGCAGACCGACGGGTTCGGACTGCACCCCGCACTGCTCGACGCCTCCCTGCACGCCATGGCACTGGGTGAGCTGGTGCCACCGGAGCTGCGCGGCACGACGAGCCTGCCGTTCTCGTGGACCTCGGCGGAACTGCACGCCGTCGGCGCGACCGACCTGCGGGTCCGCCTGGCCCCGGCCGAGGACGGCGGGATCGCCGTCGCGGTCGCGGACGGCACGGGCGAGCCGGTGGCCGCCATCGGGTCGCTGCGGCTGCGGCCCGTTCCCGAACGGCTGACCACGCCGGTGAGCCCGCTGCTGGCGGTCCGGTGGACACCGGTCGAGCCCGCCGGGCCGGACGCCGAACCCGCCGAGGTCATCGCACTGCCGGAGTTCGGCGGTCTCTCGGCGGGCGACGCCGAGGCCGCCGTGCACGAGACGCTCGCGGCCGTCCGCGCCGCTCTCGCCATCGACGGGCCGCGCCTGGTCGTCACCTGCCGCGACCTGTCCCATCCGGTCGCGGCGGCGGTCCAGGGACTGCTGCGCTCGGCCCAGGCCGAACACCCCGACCGGTTCACGGTCGCGGAGACCGGCGGCGACGTGCCGTCCGCACCATCCGAACCGCACCTCGCCGCACGGGACGGCCTGCTGCTCGCGCCACGGCTGCGCAGGGTCGAGCCCACGCCGTGGCCCGCAGGCGACTGGCGGCTGGTCACACCGGACGACGGCACGTTCGAGGACGTGCGGCCGGCCGGGCACGAACGCGTGCCGCTGCGGCCCGGCGAGGTCAGGGTGGCCGTGCGGGCGGCGGGCGTGAACTTCCGCGACACGCTCATCGTCCTCGGCCTCTACCCGGACCCCGAGGGCACGATCGGCAGCGAGGCGAGCGGCGTCGTCACCGAGGTCGGCGCGGACGTCACCGCGTTCCGGCCCGGCGACCGGGTGTTCGGGGTGTTCGAGCAGGCCATCGCGACCACGGCGGTGACCGACGCGCGACTGCTCGCCGCGATGCCCGCCGGCTGGGACTTCGCCACCGCCGCCGCGGTCCCCGTGGCGTACCTGACCGCGTACTACGGCCTGGTCGACCTCGCGGGCCTGCGCGCGGGCCAGTCGGTCCTGATCCACGCGGCCGCCGGCGGTGTCGGCACCGCGGCCCGTCAGCTGGCGGCCCACCTGGGCGCGGAGGTGTACGCGACCGCGTCACCGGCCAAGCAGGCGGCGCTCGGGTTGCCGGGCGACCACGTGGCGTCCTCCCGCGACCTGGCGTTCGCCGAGCGGTTCCCGGCGGTGGACGTCCTGCTCAACTCGCTCACCGGCGACTTCGTGGACGCCTCGCTGCGGCTCACCGCGCCGGGCGGCACGTTCCTCGAGATGGGGCGACTCGACCTGCGCGACGACGTCCCCGCCGGAATCCGGTACGAGCCCTACGACCTGATGGTCGCGGCTGGTCCCGGCCGCATCGCGGAGATGCTGCGCGAACTCGTCGCGCTGTTCGAGCGGGGCGCCCTCGAAGCACCGCCGATCACCGCGTGGGACGTGCGGAAGGCCCCGGAGGCGTTGCGGTACGTGAGCCAGGCCCGGCACGTCGGCAAGGTCGTGCTCACCATGCCCGCGCCGCTCGACCCGGCCGGCACCGTCCTCGTCACCGGGGCGAGCGGCACCCTCGGCGCGCTCGTCGCCCGGCACCTGGTCGCCGAGCACGGCGTCACCCGGCTGCTGATGCTCAGTCGCAGCGGCACCGCGCCCGAACTGGACGCGCACGTCGACGCGGTGGCGTGCGACGTCTCCGACCGCGAGCAGGTGCGTGCGGTGCTCGACGCGATCCCGGCCGAGCACCCGCTCACCGCGGTCGTGCACGCGGCCGCCGTGGTCGACGACGGCGTCGTGCAGGAACTGACCGGAGAGCAGGTCACGCGGGCGTTCGCGGCGAAGGCCCACGGTGCGTGGCACCTGCATGAGCTGACGCGTCACCTGGACCTGTCCGCGTTCGTGCTGTTCTCCTCGGCGGCCGGTGTCTTCGGAGGCGCGGGCCAGGGCAACTACGCCGCGGCCAACGCCTACCTCGACGCGCTCGCCCACCACCGCAGGTCGTCGGGACTGCCCGCGACCTCGGTGGCGTGGGGGCTGTGGGAGGAGCGGAGCACGACCACCGCACGGCTGACGGAGACCGATCTCGCCCGGATGGCACGGGGCGGTCTGACCGCACTGTCCACTGCGGAGGCGCTGGCGCTGTTCGACGCCGCGCTGGCGTCGCCCGAACCGGCCGTGGTCGCCGCACGGGTCGACGTCGCGGCGCACGACGACGGACCGGTCGCGCCGCTGTTGCGCGAGCTGGTGCGGCCGAAGCTGCGCACCGCCGCCGCTGCTGTGCAGGGCAACAGCCTCGCCGACCGGCTCGCCGGGCTGGACGAACCGGGCCGCGTCGCGCTGCTCGTGTCGCTGGTGCGCGAGCAGGCCGCATCGGTGCTCGGTCACTCGTCGGCTGCGGCGGTGCCGCCCGCCAGGGCGTTCCGCGAGCTGGGGTTCGACTCGCTGAGCGCGGTGGAGCTGCGCAACCGCCTGGCCGCGGCGAGCGGGGTCAGGCTGCCCGCGACCGCCGCGTTCGACCACCCGAGCGCGGAGGCACTGGGAGCGTTCCTGCTCGAGCGGATCGCGCCGCCGCCCGCCGACCCCGTCGCGCCGGTGCTGGCGGGCATCGAACGCCTGATGGCCTCGCTCAACGCCGCGACGGCGGCCGACGAACGGGTCGAGGAGCGGTTGCGGGCGTTGCGCGCCCGGGTGGAGGAACTGGCGGGCGCCCCCGCCGCGGACGACCTGGACGACGCGAGCGACGAGGACCTGTTCCGGCTCGTCGACGGGCCGGAGCTGAGGAGCTGACGTGGCCGACGAACGGCAACTGCGGGAGTACCTGAAGAAGGCCATCGCCGAGACCAGGGACGTGCGGAACCGCCTGCGCGAGGCCGAGAACCGCTTCACCGAACCGATCGCGATCATCGGCGTCGGCTGCCGCTACCCCGGCGCGGTGACGTCGGGGGCCGGGCTGTGGAGGCTGGTGCTCGACGGCGGTGACGCGATCTCCGGGTTCCCCGCCGATCGCGGCTGGGACCTCGCCGCGCTGCGGGACGACGACCCGGACCGGCCCGGCAGCACCTACGCGCACGGCGGCGGGTTCCTCGACGACGTGGCGGGGTTCGACGCGGAGTTCTTCGGCATCTCACCGCGCGAGGCCGTGGCGATGGACCCCCAGCAGCGGCTGCTGCTGGAGACCGCGTGGCACGCCGTCGAGGACGCCGGCATCGACCCGGCGTCGTTGCGCGGCAGCCTGACCGGGGTGTTCGCCGGGGTCACCGGCCAGGACTACGCGTCGCTCGCGATGTCGTCCGGGGACACCGCCGGTCACGTGATCACCGGCAACGTGGCCAGCGTCGTGTCCGGCCGGGTGGCCTACTCGCTCGGCCTGGAAGGGCCCGCGCTGACGGTGGACACGGCGTGTTCGTCGTCGCTGGTGGCGGTGCACCTGGCGGCCCAGTCGCTGCGCACCGGCGAGTCCACGCTCGCGCTGGCCGGGGGCGTCACCGTGATGGCGACGCCGTCGGTGTTCCAGGAGTTCAGCAAACAGCGCGGACTCGCCGCCGACGGTCGTTCCAAGGCCTTCTCCGCGCACGCCGACGGCATGGGACCCGCGGAGGGCACCGGCCTGCTGTTGCTGGAGAAGCTCTCCAGCGCCCGACTCAACAATCGCCGTATCCTCGCCGTCATCCGCGGCAGCGCGGTCAACCAGGACGGCGCCTCGAACGGCCTGAGCGCGCCGAACGGCCCCTCGCAGCAACGAGTCATCCGCGCGGCGCTGCGCAACGCCGGGCTCACCCCGGCCGAAGTCGACCTCGTCGAGGCGCACGGGACCGGCACGCGCCTCGGCGACCCGATCGAGGCCGACGCCCTGATCGCCGCTTACGGCGGTGAGCGGGACCGGCCGTTGTGGCTGGGTTCGGTGAAGTCGAACATCGGTCACACGCAGGCCGCCGCCGGGGTCGCCGGCGTGATCAAGACCGTGGAGGCGTTGCGGCACGGCGTTGTTCCTCCCACCCTGCACGCCGGCGAGCCGACGTCCGAAGTGGACTGGAGCGCCGGCACCGTACGGCTCGCGACCGAGGCATCACCCTGGCCGGAGACCGGGAACCCTCGCCGCGCGGCGGTCTCGTCGTTCGGCATCAGCGGGACGAACGCCCACGTGGTGCTGGAGCAGGCGCCGGACCTGCCCGCCGAGCCGGTGGCGGAGTCCGGCGCCGTGACGCTCGTGCCGTTGTCGGCGGCGTCGGAGCCGGCGTTGCGGGAGCTGGCTGGTCGGCTGGTGACGGTGGACGAGCCGGTGCCGGTGATCGCGGACGGGCTGGTGCGGTCACGTGCGTTGTTGCGGCACCGCGCGGTGGTCGTGGCGTCAGACCGTGCGGGGTTGGCCGACGGGCTGTCGGCGTTGGCGTCGGGTCGTCCGCACGCCGATGTGGTGACCGGGACCGTGCCCGCTGATCGTGGTGGCACGGTGTTCGTGTTTCCCGGCCAGGGCTCTCAGTGGGACGGCATGGGCGCGCATCTATTCGCGACCGAACCCGTCTTTGCTTCTGTGGTTGAGGAATGTGACGCTGAGTTCCGTGCGCATCTGGACTATTCGATGGTGGACCTGTTGCGCGGCAACGCGGGACCCTTGGATCGGGTCGAGCGGATCCAGCCCGCCCTGTTCACCATGATGATCGCGCTGGCCCGGCTCTGGCAGGACCGCGGCATCCAGCCGGACGCCGTGATCGGCCACTCCCAAGGTGAGATCGCCGCAGCCCACATCGCCGGCGCGCTGTCGCTGCACGACGCCACCCTGCTCTCCGCGCAACGGTCCCTCGCCCTGAAGTCGTTGGCCGGCAGCGGAACCATGGCATCGATCGACCTGCCCGCCCACGAACTAGTCTCGCTGCTGCCGCCCGGCGTGCACATCGCCGCCCACAACTCGCCCACCATCACCATCGTCGCGGGCGATGTCGAAGCGGTGCACCAACTGCTTGAACACTGCAACGCCCACAACATCCGCTGTCGGCTCATCCCCGTCGACTACGCCTCCCACACCCCGCACATCGACCCACTCCACGACATTCTTGTGGCGCTGCCGATCACACCGACGGCCGGGACGGTGCCGTTCTACTCCACCCACGGCATCCACACCGAACCGCTCGACACCACCACTCTCACCTCCACCTACTGGTACGACCAACTCCGCAACCCCGTCCACCTCCACCAAACCCTCACCACCCTCCACCAACACCACCACACCCACTACATCGAGACCAGCCCACACCCCACCCTCACCGCACCCATCCACACCACGTTGCCGGACGCCATCACCACGGCGTCTCTGCACCGCGACCAACCTCAGCGGCTGCACCACAACCTCGCCCACGCACACACCCACGGCCTCCCCGTGCGGTTCCCCACCAGAGAGGGGACGCCGGCGCGCCTGCCGGGCTACCCGTTCCAGCACACCTCCCACTGGCTGGCGACGAACGGCGGCGGTCACTCGCCCGCACGGGCCGGGCAGGAACCGTCGGAGCACCCGCTGCTCACCGCGAGGGTCGACCTGACCGACGGCAGCACCGTCTACACCGGACTGATCGACCGGGCCGCGCAGCCGTGGCTCGCCGAGCACGTGGCGGCCGGGCAGGCGTTGCTGCCCGGCTCGGCGCTGCTGGACCTGGTCTGGCACGTCGCCGACGAGTCCGGCGCCGGCTCGATCCGCGAGCTCGCACTGCACTCCCCCGTGCCGGTGCCGGACGAACCCGCACGGCTGCGCGTGACCGTCGGCGACCAGGTTCTCGTGCACACGCAGGGACCTGACGGCGAGTGGGCGCACCACGCCACCGCGACGCTGGACGCCGACGCTCCGGCCGTGGTGCCGCTGGGCGAGTGGCCGCCGCGCGACGCCCGAGCCGTTCCGGTGGACGGGATCTACGACACGATGGCGGCCGCCGGACTGGAGTACGGGCCCGCGTTCCGCGCGGTGCGTGCCGTCTGGCGGCGAGGGGACGAGACCTGGGCCGAGGTGGTGCTGCCCGGTGGTGGCGGGAAGTTCGGCCTGCACCCCGCGCTGCTCGACGCGGCCCTGCATCCGTTGGCGCTCTTCGCCTCCGGCACGCCGGTGATGCCGTTCGCGTTCACCGGCGCCACCCTGCACGCGAGGGACGCGGCCGTGCTGCGCGTGCGGCTGCTGCCGAAGGGCGAGAAGGCGCTCGCGCTGACGGTGTTCGACACGGCCGGGGCTCCGGTCGCCTCGATCGACGAGCTGAGCCTGCGGGAGGTGCCCGCGGCCGGACGCCCCGCCGACGGCCTGTTCCGCGTCGACTGGCGAGCAGCCGAACCCGAAACCGAGGCCGCGCAACCGGTTCCGGTCGTGTGGCTGTTCCCGGCCGCTGAGTCCGGCGATCTCGCGGACGCCGTCGTCCTGGCCGCCCAACGGCACGCGCGGCGGTTGCGGGAGTGGATGGCGGAGGACGACGAGGCACCGCTCGTCGTCGTCACGACCGGAGCGGTCGCCATCGGTGCCGAACGCGTGGATCTCGTGCACGCGCCGTTGTGGGGCATGACGAGGACGGCACAGGCCGAGCACACCGGGCGGATCGTGCTGCTGGACCTCGACCCGGCAGACCCCGCACCCGACGTGGACGCGCTCGCGGCTCGTGCGCTGCGTCACGACGAACCGCAACTCGCGGTGCGCGGCAACAGGTTCCTCGCACCCCGGCTCGTCCGCGTGCCCGTACCGGAACCGGTCGCCCTCGACCCCGCACGCGCGGTCGTGCTGACCGGCGCGAACGGCGGCATCGCCGAACACGTCGCCGAGCACCTGGTGACCCGGCACGGGATCCGGCACCTGCTGCTGATCAGCCGCACCGCGCCCACCGCGCTCGCGAACCGGCTCGCCGCACCTGGACGGGAGGTGCTCGCCCGCGCGTGCGACGTCACCGACCGCGACCAGGTGGCCGAGGCGCTCGCGGCACTGCCCGCGGGCGTGACCGTGCAAACGGTGCTGCACACCGCGGCCGTGCTCGACGACGCCACGCTGCCGTCCACGACGGCGGACCAGCTCACCCGCGTGCTCGGCCCCAAGGTCGCCGGAACCCTGGTGCTGGAGGAACTCGCGGGCGACGCGGAACTGGTGCTGTACTCCAGCGCCTCCGCCACGTTCGGTGGCGCCGGGCAGGCCGCGTACGCCGCCGCGAACACCTTCCTCGACGCGTTCGCCCAGCACCGCAGGGCGGGCGGCGCGGCCGTCACGTCGGTGGCGTGGGGGCTGTGGGACACCGGCACGGGCATGGCCGCGAAGCTCGGCGACCAGAGCAGGCACCGGGTGCGCCGCGGCGGGTTCCTGCCGATGACGCCCGCGCAGGCGCTCGGCCTGCACGACGCCGTGGGCGCGACGGGTCACGCGCATCTCGTGGCCAGCCCGATCGCGTTGCGCTCCGGTGCCACGCACCCTCTGCTGCGCGACCTCGTGCCGGCCCGCCGCACCTCCCGGCTGCGCAGCGCCACGTCCGCCGAGGACGTCTCGGAACTGGTGACGCGGCTGCGCGGGCAGACCGACGCCGAGCGGCGCGAAACGGTGCTGCGACTGGTCCTCGGGCTCGCGCGGGCGGTGCTCGGTCACCAGGACGACCACCTGATCGACAGCGCGCACCCGTTCCGCGAACTGGGGTTCGACTCGCTCACCGCGGTCGAGCTGCGCAACCGGCTGCACGAGGCGACCGGGCTGCGACTGCCCGCGACGCTCGTGTTCGACCACCCCCGCCCGGACGCCCTCGCGGCGCACCTGGTCGCGGAACTGCTCGGCGGTGCGGCAACGGTCGCGGACGCCGCGGTGACGGCACCGGTGGACGAACCCGTCGCGGTGGTGGGCATGGCCTGCCGGTACCCCGGCGGCGTCGACTCCCCGGACGGGTTGTGGCGTCTCGTGCTCGGCGGCGGGGACGCGGTCGCCGAGTTCCCCGGCGACCGCGGCTGGGACCTCGACGCGTTGCACGACGGCGACCTCGGCTCCAGCTACGCCCGCGAAGGCGGATTCCTCGAGGACGTGGCGGGGTTCGACGCGGAGTTCTTCGGCATCTCGCCGCGCGAGGCGCTCGCCATGGACCCCCAGCAGCGGCTGCTGCTGGAAACGGCCTGGCACGCGATCGAGGACGCCGGCATCGACCCCACGTCGTTGCGCGGCACCCGCACCGGTGTGTTCGCGGGCATCAGCAACCAGGACTACCCGCGGCTCGCCCGCGACCTGCCGCCCGAGGTGCAGGGCTATCTGGGCACCGGCAACGCGGGCAGCGTGCTGTCCGGCCGGGTCGCCTACTGCCTGGGTCTGGAAGGACCGGCGCTCACGGTCGACACGGCGTGCTCGTCGTCGCTGGTGGCCCTGCATCTGGCCGCGCAGTCCCTGCGCTCCGGCGAGTCCACCCTCGCGCTCGCCGGCGGTGTCACGGTCATGGCGACGCCCTCGGTGTTCCAGGAGTTCGGCAAGCAGCGCGGCCTCGCCGCCGACGGGCGCTGCAAGGCGTTCTCCGCCGGCGCCGACGGCATGGGGCCCGCGGAGGGCATCGGGGTCCTGCTCCTCGAACGGCTCTCCGCCGCCCGCGAGAACAACCACCGCGTGCTCGCCGTGCTCCGGGGCAGCGCGGTCAACCAGGACGGCGCCTCCAACGGGCTGAGCGCGCCCAACGGACCCGCGCAGCAACGGGTGATCCGCCAGGCGCTGCACAACGCCGGGCTGCGACCGTCCGATGTGGACGTCGTCGAGGCGCACGGCACCGGCACGCGGCTCGGTGACCCGATCGAGGCGCAGGCGGTGATCGCGACCTACGGCGGCGACCGCGAGCGGCCGCTGCTGCTGGGCTCGGTCAAGTCCAACATCGGGCACACCCAGGCCGCCGCGGGCGTGGCCGGCGTGATCAAGATCGTGGAGGCGTTGCGGCACGGCGTCGTCCCGCCCACCCTGCACGCCGGCGAGCCGACGTCCGAAGTGGACTGGAGCGCCGGCACCGTGCGGCTCGCCACCGCGGCGATCCCCTGGCCGGAGACCGGGCGGCCCCGCCGCGCGGCGGTGTCGTCCTTCGGCATCAGCGGCACGAACGCCCACGTCGTGCTCGAACAGGGACTCGACCTCCCCGACCCCGCGGAGTCCGATCTGCCCGTCCCCCTGCTGCTCTCGGCCCGCACGCTCCCGGCGTTGCGCGACCAGGCACGGCGGCTGCGCGCCCACCTCGCCGAGGCATCCGCGGCGGGAACGGCCCACGTGCTCGCCACCGGCCGCGCCCGGTTCCCGCACCGGCTCGCCGTCGTCGCGGCACCCGGCAAGGACGTCGCGGAGGCCATCGCGGCCGCGGCACCGTCGGTCGCACGGGACGGCGCGACCGCGTTCCTGTTCACCGGCCAGGGTTCGCAACGGGCCGCGGCGGCGCAGCTGCACGACCGGTTCCCCGCCTTCGCCAAGGCGCTCGACGAGGTGTGCTCGGCATTGGACCGGCACCTCGACGTGAGTGCGCGGGACCTGGTGCTGCACCCGAGTGCGGACCAGCTCTCCAGGACGGACCTGGTGCAGCCCGCCCTGTTCGCGCTCCAGGTCGCGCTGGCCGCGTTCCTCTCCTCCGAGCACGGCGTGCGGCCCGCGTTCCTGCTCGGCCACTCGGTCGGCGAACTGTCGGCCGCGCACGTCGCCGGCGTGCTGGACCTCGCCGACGCGGCGAAACTGGTGACGGCGCGCGGAAGGCTGATGGCACGCCTGCCCGCCGACGGTGCGATGGTCGCCATCACCGCCTCCGAAGCGGAGGTGCGGGACGTGCTGCCCGAGGACGTGGCCATCGCCGCGGTCAACGGCCCGCTGGCCACGGTGGTGTCCGGGCCCGAGGCCGCGGTGACCGCCGTGGCGGCGAGGTTCGCGCGGACCAGGCGACTGCGCGTCGACCGCGCGTTCCACTCACCCCAACTCGACGGCCTGCTCGGCGAGTTCGCCGCGATCGCGGCCGGGGTGACCTTCCGCGAGCCCCGGTCGCCGCTGGTGTCGAACGTGACCGGCGCTCTCGCGGGCGACGAGATCACCACGCCGCGGTACTGGGTCGAGCAGGCCCGGCAGGCGGTGCGGTTCTCCGACGGCGTCTCCCGGCTCAAGGAACTGGGGGTCGTGCGGTTCGTCGAGCTCGGCCCGGACGCGGTGCTCACCCCGCTCGTGCGCGACCTCGTGCCGGCCGACGACGTGGTCTGCCCCGTGCTGCGGCGCGACCGCGACGACGTCGAAGGCCTGGCCGGCGCGCTGACCGCGCTCTGGGCGGACGGCGCCGACGTGCGGTGGTCCGGTCTGCTGCCCGGCTCGGGATCGTCCGCGCCCGGCTACGGCTTCCACCACACCCGCTACTGGCTCGACGGCGGGTACTCGGTGCCCGCCACCGCAGTCCCCGAACCGGACCTCGACGACCTGCCCCTGCCCGAACTGGTGCGCCGCACGGTCGCCGTCGTGCTCGGGCACGCGGCGGACGCGCTGGACCCGGACGCGGCGTTCTCCGACCTCGGCATCGACTCGATGACGGCGCTGGAGATCCGCACCCGGCTGGAGCGGGCGACGTCGGTGCGGCTCTCCGCCACCGCGGTGTTCGACCACCCGACGGCGGCCGCGCTCGCCCGGCACCTCGCCTCTGCACAGCCCGCCGCGGCCTCCGGGATGGGCGCGCTGTACTGGGAGGCGTGCGCCAGGGGACGTGGCGCGGAAGGCGGTGACCTGCTGCGGGCCGCGGCCCGGCTGCGCCCGTCCTTCACCGCCGCGGCCCCGCCCGCACCGGTGCCCGCGACCCGGCTCGCCCGCGGCGGTGGCCCGCCGCTGGTGTGCCTGCCGTCGTTCAACCCGGTCGCCGGGCCGCACGAGTTCGCCCGGTTCGCCCACGCGCTCGACCGCGACGTGTGGGCGCTGCCCGAACCGGGTTTCGGTCCGGGACAGGCGATTCCGGCCGACCTCGCCGCCCTCGTCGCGGCGCAGCGGGCGGCGGTGCGCGCGGTCACCGGCGGCGGCGAGGTCGTCCTGATCGGACGGTCCGCCTCCGGGCTGCTCGCCCACTCGCTCGCCGCCGCGCTGGAGGCCGGCGGCGACCCGGTGCGGGCCGTGGTGGTCATCGACGTCTACCCGCCCGCGCTGACCCGCGAGCACCCCTGGATCGAACGGGCGCTCAACCAGGCCGTCGCGGCCAGGGAGACCGGCGGGGCGTTGCACGACGAGACCCGGCTCATCGCGATGGGACGGTACTTCGAGGCGTTCGCCGGCTGGGCGCCCGAAGCCACCTCGGTGCCGACGCTGCACCTCCGTGCGACCGAACCGTTCGCCGCGGAGGTCCCTGCGGACTGGCGGTCGCGGTGGGAGCCGCCGCACGACGAGGCGGACGTCCCGGGCGACCACTTCTCCGTGCTGGAGGAGCACGCGGCGAGCACCGCGGCCGCGGTGGACAGGTGGCTGAAGGGCTGAGCGGAGGGACGGGGCCTGGTCAGACCAGGCTCCGTCCGTCCGGGGTCGTCGGCGGCTCGACGGAGATCACGACGTGGATCGCCAGGCATCCGTCCTCGGCGCGCAGCAGGTAGCGGATGCGTTCGACGCCGCGCACGGCACCGGCGGCGTCGAGGTACGTCCAGCGGACCTCGACGTCGGCGAGCCGTCCGGTGATCGGTGAGACGGTCTCGAACGCGGGCACGGCGCGCACGATCTCCCTGGCGCGGAAGGCGTCACCGGCGCCGGCGAACGCGGACCTGACCTCGTGCCGCTCCCGCGAGGCGAACACGGCACCATCCGCGAGCACCATCGACGGGCAGCCGTAGCAGGAGGCGACCTCGTCCGCGTCGCCCGACGTCAGCGCGCGGGCGTACCGCGCGAAGAACTCCTCGATCTCCACGTGGGTCTCCCCCGGTTCAGGCGGACGGCCCGAACCAGGTCCGCAACGCCTTGGTGAGGTGGCCGGCGTGCTCGGCGCCGGCGTCCGGTGCGATCCAGCAGACGTGCCCGTCCGGCCGCACCAGCACGGCCTGCAGGTCCCAGCGCGACAGGTCGCCGCCGGCCGTCTCGACGCGGCCGGCCCAGCCCCGCGCCACGTCCGCCCATCGGCCGTCGCCCACGAGCACTCCCCGGCCGCCGCGGAGCAGTTCGAACAACCGCCCGGTGCCGAGCGGCAGGTCGGGCATCCGCGCGCCGAGCACCTCGTGCCGGACCGGGCCGGGCACGTCGTAGCGCACGTCGAGGCCGGAGAGCATGCCCGCGAACCTGTCGTTGACCTCCTTGAGCCGCAACAGGTCCACGAAGGTGCGCCGCAACGGGTCGTGCGCGGCGGCCGGGTTGGTCAGCATCGCCTGGACGCGGGTGTTCTCCAGCACCCTGGCCCCGACGGGGTGGCGTTCGGCGTGGTAGCTGTCGAGCAGGTCCGCGGGTGCCCGGCCCGAGGCCACGAGGCCGAGCTTCCAGCCGAGGTTCATCGCGTCCTGGACCCCGACGCTCAGGCCCTGCCCGCCGGCCGGGATGTGCACGTGCGCGGCGTCGGCGACCACGAACACCCGGCCGAGGCGGTAGTCGGTGGCCTGGTGGGCGGCGTCGGAGAGCCGCGACGCCCAGTCGACCTCGCGGATGCGGACCTCGTCGCCGTAGCGCTGGGCCACGGCGTCGCGCACCTCGCGTTCGGTCACCTCGGCGTCCGCGCGGCGGCCGTACTCGGCCCACACGACGCGGTAACGCCCGTTCGGCAGCGGCACCAGCGGGTAGGACACGTCACGCCGGTCCTCGCGGTCCTCGCCCAGCAGGTCGGCGGTGCGCTTCGGCCTGGTCAGCACCTCCGGCGGCGCGCTCTCCAGCACCACGTCCGCCACCACGCCGGAGAAGTCGGTCGAGGTGCCGGGGAACGCGAACCCGCCGAGCGCGCGCACCGCACTGGCGTGCCCGTCACACCCGACGACGTACCGCGCGGTGTAGCGGACCTCGCCGTCCGGTGCCTTCACGACGGCGGCCACCGCGTCCTCGTCCTGGGTGAGCCCGACGAGTTCGTGGGCGCGCAGCACGCGGCCACCTAGCCGGGTCAGCTCGGCCTCCAGCACCGATTCGAGCAGGTTCTGCGGGTAGATCAGGTGGTAGGCGTGGTGGCTGTCCCACCTGTCGTAGGTCAGCGGCACCGGCAGGCCCGCGAAGTGGCCGTCCGGGATCTTCGCCACGGCGTCCGCGAGCACCGCGCCGAGCAGGCCGCGCGAGTCCAGCAGCTCCACCGTCCTCGGCTGCAGACCCAGCGCCTTCGAGTGCCGGTTGGGCTCGGGCAGCAGGTCGATCACGGTGGGCACGACCCCGGCCAGTGCCAGCTCGCACGCCACCGTCAGGCCGGCCGGACCGGCGCCGACGACCAGCACGTTCACCGCGGTCATCCGGTACTCCTTCACACGCCCTGGGGCAGCTGGAACAGGCGGTCGGGGTCGTAGTGCCGCTTCACCTCGGCGAGCCGCGCGTGGTTGTCGCCCCAGTAGGCCCGCCGCCAGTCGGTCAGGGCCGGATCGGGGAAGTTCACGTACGACCCGGCCGCGTGGGGGTGCAGCAGCGAGAACCCGGCGCCGGCGAACGCGGCCGCCCGCAGTTCGCGCGCCGGCGGCGGAGCGGCCTCGGGCAGCAGGACCACGTGGCCCGCGAGGAGGTGTGCGTCACGGTGGGGGTAGGCCGTGGCACCGCGGGCCACGCGGTTGATCTGGCCGCCGAGCGCGGTCAGGTTCACGAACCGCGTCTGGCCGGGTTCCCGGCCGGCGTCGAACTCCCGCACCAGTTCCGCGACGACCGGCTCCGGCAACGGGCGGTCGAACACCTGGTTGCGTTCACGCTGGAACTGCTGACGTGGCAGCACTCCGCCCCGGAAACCTTCCCGGTGGCACTCGTGTGCGGGCCGGGCCTGGCCACCGCCGTAGAACCACAGCATCGTGTCGAGGTAGGTCTGGTCGAGCACGAGGCGGTGCACAGGTGCGCTGCCGCAGCGCGCCACCAGGTCCGCCAGCAGCGCCTCGGCCTCGCGCACCGGACCGGTGAACGTCCCGACCAGCACGACGGTGACCGGCACGCCCTCCGCGCCGTCGGGCAGCACCAGGCTCACCGACGTCGACAGCTCGTCCGGAGCCCGCGCCACCCAGTCCTGCCAGGCGCACAGCACGTCCACCGCCGCCTCGGCCGTCCAGACCAGGTTGAACAGCACGGCGCTCGGGATCGCCCGCGGCACGATCTCGTAGTCGACCACCGCGCCGAAGTTCCCGCCGCCACCACCGCGCAACGCCCAGAACAGGTCGGGGTCGGCGGCCTCCGAACACCGCACGACCGTCCCGTCCGCGAGCACCACCCGTGCCGAGACGAGGTTGTCGCAGGCGAGGCCGTGCTGCCGGCTCTGCGGCCCGTGACCTCCGCCCGTGATGAACCCGCCCATCGCCACGGTCGGGCACATGCCGTTGGGCACGACCAAGCCCTGTGGCCACAACGCGCCCATGGCGTCGACGGACTGCACTCCAGGTCCCAAGTGGACGGTGGTGCCCACTGGGCCGATGTGGTCCATTTCGGACAGATCGAGCACGAGTCCCGGTGTGGTGGACCAGCCGGCGAAGCTGTGGCCGCCGCTGCGCAGCCGCATCGGAACGCCGCGCTCGCGTGCGAACCGCAGGCCCGCCGCGACGTCGTGCTCGTCGGCGCAGTACGCGACGCACGCGGGAGCGACCGCGTCGTACTCGGCGATCTGCAGCTGCACGGCGCGGTCGTAGCCGGGGTCTGCGGGCAGCACGACCTCGCCGCGCAACTCGGCCGCGAGCGCCGTGAAGTCCAGTGCCGGCGCGGCCACCGTCAGACGACCAGCGTCTGGGTGGCGAGCACGGGCTGTCCCACCAGTTCGCAGATCGTGCGCGGGCCCGAGGCGCCGCCGTTCACGACGACCACGCGGTGTCCCGGCGCGAAGGTGAGCAGTCCGGGTTCCTCGGCGAGGAACCGGGTGTGGCCGCCGCTGAGCAGCACGCCGTGCCCGATCCGGGCGGGTTCGACGTTGGTGAGGCCGAAAGCGGTCGGTTCCGCGGTGGAGGCCCCGCCGATCGCCACTCCCATCTCGCCGTTGATGTCGTTGGCCGGACGCTCGAACTTGGTGCCGTGCAACGTCCTCAGCGTCAGCCACAGGTCGACGTACGAGCCCTTGCGCACCACCAGCGGAGCGGTGATGCCGAACTCGATCTCGTCGACGATCGGCTCGTCCCGCTCGGGCAGCGAGCACGAGTAGCTCACCCGGACGGTACCGGTGTGCACGACCCGCACCGCGCCACCGCCCAGGGCGGCGGCGACCAGGTCGGCCTGCAGAGCGGTGGCGGGATCGGTGGTGCTCGCGGTCACGGTCGGACACCTCGTCATCTGCTGGAACTCGCTGCGGCACAAGTGATTCGCGGATTACGATCACCGGCTCGGCGAGCAGGGGTCAACCCCTAGCCGCTCCCCCTAACGCGGGCACCCCTGAACACCGTCCGAGGCGGTCCCGGCGAGCCGGTGCGGCGTTAGCCTGCGAACAAGAGTCCCCTCCTGGCAGGAGAGAGCCGATGAGCCAAGCCGTGCTGCCACGCGTGACCGAACGGCCGGCACCTGCCGAGGACCTCCGCACCCCGCTCCGGCCGCGGATCGTCGGGTCCGGCACCGCGGTGCCGGAGACGTCGTACACGCAGGAGGAGGTCCTCGACCGCTTCGGCATCTCCGATCCGCGCGTCCGGTCGGTGTTCCGCAACAGCGCGATCGAACGCCGCAACCTCGTGCTCCCCCCGCTCGGCGCCGACGGCAAGCCGGTCTTCGAGTCGCAGGGCGAACTGCTCGCCAAGCACCGCCGCCGCGGCGTGGAGCTGGGCGCGCAGGCCGTCCTGCGGTGCCTGGAGAACGCGAACGCCGGCCTCGCCGACATCGACTACCTGTGCTGCGTCACCTCGACCGGCTTCCTCACCCCCGGCTTCAGCGCGCACCTCATCCGCGAACTCGGGCTGGCGCAGCACACCGCGCGGCTCGACGTCGTCGGCATGGGCTGCAACGCCGGGCTCAACGGGATGTCGGCGACCGCGGGGTGGGCGGCGACGCACCCCGGTTCGCTCGCCCTGACGGTGTGCGTCGAGGTCTGTTCGGCCGCCTACGTGTTCGACGGCACGATGCGGTCCTCGGTGGTCAACTCGCTCTTCGGCGACGGTGCGGCCGCCGCCGCGCTCACGACGGGCGACCACGGCACGCGCACCGGCCCGGAGGTGCTCAAGACCGAGAGCCGGATCATCCCCGACGCCATCGACGCGATGCGCTACGACTGGGACGAGGACCACGGCAGGTTCAGCTTCTTCCTCGACCGCGACATCCCGTACGTCGTCGGGGCGAACGCGGAGCACGTGGTGGGCAGGCTGCTCGCGGGCACCGGACTGCGGCGGTCGGACATCGCGCACTGGGTCGTGCACTCCGGCGGCAAGAAGGTCGTGGACGCGGTCCAGATCAACCTCGGCCTGACCCGCCACGACGTCCGGCACACCACCGGCGTGCTGCGCGACCACGGCAACCTGTCGAGCGGCTCGTTCCTGTTCTCCTACCAGCGGCTGGTCGCGGAGGGCGTCGTGCGCCCCGGCGACCACGCGGTGCTGATGACGATGGGCCCCGGCTCGACCATCGAGACGGCCCTGCTCCGCTACCGGTGAGCCCACCACCAGACAAGGCGGTACGAGTGCCTCCGACCAGCTTCGCCTCCGCCGCGGCCCACCTCGCCGAGCAGGCCGACGCCTGTGACGCGACGATCGCCGCGCTGCCACCGAAACCGGTGCGTGACGACGCCGAGCACCAGAACGCGGACACGGCGTCGCGGGCGATGTGGAAACTGCGCGACAGGTTCATGCTCGACCACGGGCGCGAGGTCTACGACCTCGTCACCGCGCACCGCACCCAGCACCTGCGGCTCGGCGAACTGGCCGAGCGGGCCGCCCGGCTCGTCCCCGGCCTGCTCCCCGACGCGGGCCGCCTCGCCGCCGAGGAACGCCTGCCCCAGGCGGAGAAGGAGGGTCTCGCCGTCGACCACGGCGTCTTCTTCCGCCGGGTGCTGGCCGATCCGGTGTGCGGGCCGCACCTGCTGGACGCGATGCGCACGCCCACGCGGCGGGCCCTGGACCTGCTGGACATCTTCACCGCGCGGGAGGAACTGGACCTCGGCACCGTGCGGCTGCGGCGGTCGGGCGCGGTGGCCGAGGTGACGATCAGCAACCTCGACTGCCTGAACGCCGAGACGAACGAGCTGAACGAGGACCTGGAGACCGCGGTCGACCTGGCCCTGCTCAGCCCGGACGTGCAGGCGGGCGTGCTGCGCGGCGCCGAGATGACCCACCCGCGCTACGCCGGCCGGCGGGTGTTCAGCGCGGGCATCAACCTCAAGCACCTGCACGCGGGCCGCATCTCGTTCGTCGGCTTCCTGCTGGGCCGGGAGTTCGGCCTGCTGAGCAAGCTGCGGCGCGGCCTGCTGCTGGACTCCCCGCAGCGCTGGCCGCTGGTGGACGAGACCAAGCCGTGGGTCGCGGCCGTCGACACGTTCGCCATCGGCGGTGGCATGCAGATCCTGCTCGCGACGGACCACGTGGTGGCCGCCCAGGACGCGTACTTCAGCCTGCCCGCCGCCCAGGAGGGCATCGTGCCGGGCATGGCGAACCTGCGGCTGGCGGCGCTGTTCGGCGGCAGGCTCACCCGGCAGGTGATCCTGAGCGGCCGCCGGATCGCGGCGACCGAACCGGAGGCCGCCCTGCTGTGCGACGAGGTGGTGCCGGCCGACCAGGTCGGCGCGGCCGCCACCCGCGCGGCGGAGAACCTCGCCTCCCCCGCCGTCGCGGTGAACCGCCGCATGATCGACCTGGGCGAGGAGCCACCGGACGCGTTCCGCGCGTACGCCGCCGAGTTCGCGCTGGCGCAGGCCCTCCGCCTGCACAGTGCGGACGTCCTGGCGAAGGTCCGCAGGTTCACGACCGCCGGCTGACCCCGCTCAGCGCCCCAGCCACCGCGGTTCCCGCTTCTCCGCGAACGCCGCCGGCCCCTCGGCGGCGTCCAGGCTGGCCATCCGTCGCCGTTCCCACACGTACTCGGCGGCGAAGGCCTCGGGCAACGACAAGGAGACAGACCGGGTGGCCGCCTCCTTGGCCGCGCGCACCGCCAGCGGCGCCGCCCTGACCAGATCCGCCACCCAACCGTCCACACAGGACTCCAGCTCGGCCGCCGGCACGACCTCGTTCACCAGCCCCAGTTCGTAGGCGCGGGCCGCCGTCATGGGCCGCCCGGTGAGCAGGTGCCCGAGCGCCACCCGGAACGGCGCCTGCCGGGCGAGCCGGAACACCCCGCCCGCCCCGGCCACGAGCCCCAGCCGCGCCTCGGGCAACGCGAACACCGCGTCCTCCGCCGCGACGACGAGATCACAGGCCATGGCCAACTCGAACCCACCGCCGTACGCGTACCCCCGCACCGCCGCCACCACGGGCTTGGCCAGGTCGAACCGCTCGGTCAGCCGAGGCCACCCCGGCTTGCCCCTGCTGCCGAACGACGACGGCTCCGCCCGGCCCTCGCGCTGCAACGCCGCGAGCTCCTTGAGGTCCTGCCCCACCGAGAACGCCCGCTCACCGGCACCGGTCAGCACCGCGACCCACACGTCGTCGTCGGCTTCGAAGTCGTCCCAGACCTCGGCCAGCCGCGCGTGCGTCGCCCGGTCCATCGCGTTGAGCACCTCGGGCCGGTCCAGCGTCACGCGTGCAACACGGCCGTCCTTCTCGTACCTGACCCCCATGCCTCGACCTTAGCGTCGTTCCGCGCCGCGAAGCCTCGATCGAGGCGCACAGCCCATTGCGGCGCAAGATGAAGCGGCGACGCGGCGGGCGCGGGAAGCACTCCGCATGCCGGGACCGGGTTCGGGCCGTAGCAGTCGGCGGCGTCCTCGTGCGCGCAGACGCCTGCCGCGCAGTCGTCGTAGCTGAGTACCACGGGCGCGTTGTGCGTGCCGATACTCGTGGAGGACTTGATCTGTGCAAGGTGTCTGGTGTCCTCGAGGTCCATGAGCAGGTTGCGGATGGCCTGACTTACCCAGGCGTGGGTGGGGTGTGCGGTGGTGCCGACGATCTGCACGCGCCGGCTGGCGTGGTGGATGGCGGCGAGAAAGTGGTGGCGCCGCCCGGTCAGCGTGACCGTTTCAATGAAGTCCATCGCCAGGATCGCCTCGGCCTGCGAGCACAGGAGGTCAACCCAGGTAACGGTTGTCCGGCACGGCGCTGGATCGACGCCGGCGGTCTTGAGAATCTCCCACACCGTCGACGCGGCGATCACGACACCGAGCAGCGCGAGTTCGCCGGGGATACGTCGATACCCCACGACGGGTTCTCGGTTGCCAGGCGCAGGACGCGCCGGCGGATCGAAGCGACAGTGCGCGGACGTCCAGGCCGACGGTCAGAACACCGCGAGTGGTGCCACGGGTACTCCGGTGGCGCGGGGTACGGGAATGGGCGCGATCACGAGTAGGAATTGATAGCGCTCGAGTTCGGCGCAGGCTTCGGCCAGCTCGTCCACCGCGACCGCGTCGACGAGGGGAAGTCCGAGCCGGGCCAAGCCGATCCGGTGCAGCGGAAAGGGCAGTGTCGGATCGACTGGAGGGTGAGCGTCACCGATGTCGCCGAGGTAGACGCTGACCTGGTTGCGGTGCATCCAGGTGACCGCGTCGACGGTCATGCCGGGAGTTGGACGGCCGGAGCTGGCGGGAAGGTCCCATCCGCATCGCACGACGAGAGCGTCGCCGGGCCTGGCTCGGGTGTTCTGGCGTGCCAGGGCGCGGTCGAGGTCGGCGCCGGTGACGGGGTGCCCGGGCGGGAGCGCACCACCGGGTGCGAGATCGGCGAGAACGCCTCTGGTCAGGATTCCGCTGGCGAACGCTGTCGTCGAGCTGCGGTGCAGCCCCTGGCTGTCGGCGACGTCGCCGACTGGAATTCCGGGATAGACCTTGCCGTCGACGGGCATGTGCCCGAAGGCGTCGATGTGGGTGAGCTCGGCGTGGTGGGTGTTGATCGTCAGGATGTCCGTCAGCGCCGGCGGTGGGAAGCCCGTGTAGGTCATGGCGTGCGTGACCGGGGCGGGTGCCTTGGTGGTCGTCGTCGCCAGCGGTCCGCCTGCCAGTGGCAGCGGATCGATCGGACGGGCCAGGGAGACGAAGCGGCCGGTCCGGGCTTCGGCAACCGCCGCGGCACGGACGTCCGGGGTGATGTAGTTGAGGCAGCCGCGCTCGTCGTCGGCGCCCCAGCGCCCCCAGTTGCTGATCGGATCGGCACCTTCCGGGTCTGCCGAGGAGTCATGCGCGTCGGTCACAGCGGCATCCTTTCGATGGCGTCCGCGAGTTCACGCTGGTCGTGGCCGCGGGCGGTGACGTACCCGTCGGGCCGCACGAGCAGCCAGCGGCCGGACGTGAGAGCCAGGTCCGCACTTGCCGGCCCCTCCACGTGCTGCAGGATCGCCCAGTCCGGCGCCTGCAGTGATGTGGCGGACGCGGCCAGCAGCGTCCACTCACCGGACCTCAGCGCGGCGAGCACCCGCTGCCAGCTGTCGTCCGCGGCGGACTGGGCCCGGACCTGGGTCACCCGTTGTCCGGGAGCAGGTCCGGCCAACGTGGTTTCGCTGTCGTGCACGGTCAGCGGGCTGGTGGTGTAGGCGATGCCCAAGCCGGACATTCCGCCGAGGACGCCTTGGTTGATCGCGTGGAACAGCGGTGGGAGCGCGGAGATCGTCTCGAACAGAGCGGGAAGGTTCTTGTCGACCGTCTCGTTGCGGATGGCGACCAGCATGGTCGCCATCCGGGTGGTCGTGAGCAGGGCCTGTCCCACAGGAACTCGCTCCGCGCTGTAGGTGTCCAGCAGCCGTCGGTCCGCGGTGCCGCGGGTCACGGCGGCCAGCTTCCAGGCGAGGTTGATCGCGTCCTGCATGCCGGTGTTGAGACCCTGGCCGCTGGCGGGTGAGTGCACGTGGGCCGCGTCGCCTGCCAGGAAGCACCGACCGGACTGCATGGTGCCCACCGCCCGCTGCTGGATGGTGAACACCGACACCCAGGTCGGGGTGTGCACCGTGACGTCCATGCCCATCCCGCGCGTGAGTTTGCGGCTGAAGCGCTTGGCGACCGCAGCGGGTTCGTTGGCGGAGTCGACTTCGACGGTGTCCAGCAGCCGCCATCGTCGAGATCCGACCAGGGGGAAGGTCATCAGCGACTCACCGTCGGCGCGAACCCATCGGATGCGATCGTGCGACACCGGTTGAGCGAAGTCGACCTCGGCGTCCGCGATCAACCACGTCTCGTCGGAGTCGCCCTGCAGCTCGATGCCGAGGTCCCGGCGGACCAGGCTGTGGCCCCCGTCCGCCCCCACGAGCCACGATGTCGTCACTGTCTGGCGGGTGCCGTCGGCGCACTCGAGCGTCGCCGTCACAGCTTCGTCGTCCTGACTCAGCGACAGCAGTCGCACGCCCCATTCGACGCGGCCGCCGAGCTCCTCGACCGCGTCCCGGAGCAACCTTTCGGTGATCACCTGGTCGAGGAACCAGACCTGGTCGAAGCGGGTGGCCTGAGCGGTGAACGTCGCATCCATCGAGGCCATCTCGGTCCCGTCGACGTGGAAGGCGATACCCCTGCCGTCGACTGCCAGCGCCGCAAACCGGTCGTAGAGGCCAACCTGATCCAGCAACTCAATCGTGCGCGCATGCATGGCAGCCGCTCGACTGGTCGTCGCCGGGGCTGTCGCGGCATCGATGATCCGCACCGGCACCCCACGCCGCAGAAGCTCGTACCCAGCCATCAACCCGACCGGCCCGGCTCCCACCACCAAGACGTCCACCGCTCAGACACCTCCACGGATCGTCAAGTGAATTGACGGTTAGCATAGTGCCGCAAGGTGCGAGCGCAACCCCCGGCACTCCAACGCGCCGACGACTACGTACGGGGACCCGGAAGATTCGAGGCGACATGACGGGATCCGGCGGAACTCCGGTCCGCAGCGACGAGGAGCCATTGGCGGTGCTGCTGCGGGAAGGCTTTCGATGGTTCATCGATCAGCTCAACGACCACGCCGCCTTGGCCGGCGCCACACGTCTGAGCGCCTCGGCCGGCATGCTGATGTCCTACCTGCGGCCAGAAGGAGTCCGCGCCGCGGACGTCGCTCGCAGAATGGGAGTCAGTCGCCAGCACGTGCACACGGTGGTGCGGGAACTGCTCGACCTCGGGATCGTCACCCAGCAATCCGACCCTCGATCCGGCCGTGACAAGATCATCATCCCGACTCCCGCAGGCGAACACCGGCGCCGTCAAGCGCTGGACCACCTCGCGGACCTGGAGCGAGAAATCGCCGGACGACTGGGTGATGACGAGCTGACCACACTCAGGTCGCTGCTCAGCCGCGCATGGGGTCGCGAAAAGCCGCCCTCTTCGCCTGTCGACGGACCCTGGAGTGATGACTGAACGCAAAGTCCAGCATGGACACCACGATCTCCTCGCAGGAGTCGGAACGCACGCGAGCGTTGACGAGCCGGCAGCAGCGGAGCTGATGGACGACCGTCGATCGCAGTCTGGCCGATGACCTGTCCTGTTAGGACGCACAGCGAGGAACGGAAGACCGAACAACGCCGGGGTGTACGGCGAGCTTCCCGGAGACGTTCAGCAAGGACGAGTCCGTCACGACGTCGGCGCGCACCTCTGACTGGTCAACGCAGTCCTGCAGGTCGGCTCGGGCGCCAGCGAGGTGGCCGTGACCGTGCGCGACACCGTCGTCGACACCGACGAACACCCACGCGCCGACACCACAGTCGAAGCCCTGAGCCGACTGCGCCCGTTGATGCAGCGCACCGGCCCGGACGCGACGGTCACCGCCGGCACCCTCGCCGACATGGACGTCGTCGAACTCAACGAAACCTTTGTCGCACAAGGGCTCGCGTGTACACGGGAGTGGAAGTTCACCCCGGAGACCACGAGCGGACGAACGTCCACGGCTCCGGCATCTCGCTGGGCCACCCGGTCGGCGTCACCGGCGTTCGAACGGATCGCGTAGCCGGTTGAGTCCTGCTTGAACTCACGACCGGACGGCACACCCGGCGATCGCTCACCGCGACAACCGCTGAAAACTCGCGACAGTTGAATACGCGAACCCATCAGTCTCAAGGGCCAACTCCTGCGGGGCGGGGGAAGCGGAGAACGCCCGCGTCTACCCGCAACCGAAACGGATCATCTGCCTCGGCCAGGCCCAGCCCCGCCGCAGGCCCGTCATAGGATCCGGTCATGGCGAACCGTTCGTACCTGTACAGCACCGGCAACCGGCCGGAGTCCTACGAGGATCGGCCGGAGACGGTCTCCGGGTTGTCCGAATGGCCCTACGCCATCCCGTTCTCCTTCCTGGTGCTCCTGTCCGGCGATCCCCGGCTGTGCGCGTCCCTGATCGCCGACGGGTTCGACGGCGAGCCCCCGGAGAGCAGGACCACGCTGTACGCCATCAGCGGTGAGTTCGACGCCGGGTTCGCGCGGCTGAAGAAGTTCGCCGCCGCCGTGCGCGCCGTGAGCGACGCCAAGGACTTGCACGCCGGACTCGCCGAGGCGGAGCGGTTCCTCGACGCGCACCGCGACCGGTACGTCCTGCTTGAGACCATCGAGCTCGACACCATGATCGAGAGCGGCGAAGACGAGCTGCGGGCGCTCATCGAGGGCCACCTCGACCTGTGCCGGGCGGCGGGCGAGGCCATCGACGCGCTGCCCGACGACGCGGCGGCGGCCGGAGCCGTGCTCGCCGCGGCAGCGGCCGAGCGGTCGGCGCCGCCGCTGGACGCGTTCCACGGGCTCGTGCTGACCGACGACTTCGACAACACGCGCGACGACAGGACCGAGAACCCGATCGGCCTCAGCTGGTGGACCGACGTCCTCTACTTCGCGCTGTGGAACCGGGCGGAGTACGCGGCGAACCAGCTGAACCAGTAACCAGCGGCGGCCAGGACGGCCTCGTGCCCGGCCGGGGTGAGGTGCGCGTCGGTGTCTGTGCAGAAGTACGTCAACGCGCACACCCGCGCCTGTGCCGCTCGGAAAGCGGGCGCTGCAGCTCAAGCCGCATATCGGTACTCGTTGATCACCCGACCGAGAATCCACGTGCGAACGGGTCGACAGCAGTGACACCCCCGACGACCTGCGGACGGTTCGGCGGCGGCCGCCCGCACCAACGCTGACTTGCCCACCCCGGCGTCACCGCTCAGCACCAGCGCCAGGTTGTGCTTTGGTGACCGCAAGGCCGTGAACAACCGCTGGTCGTGCCGCCCGTGGAGCGCGGCCTGTACGGGAGGCTGGGACTGTTGAACAGCAGCGGATGCCCTGGACTGGTCACATGACGTGCGAACGGGCAGCATGACGTAACGGGTGCGTTCACCGTCGCAGCGCCGGTTGAACTGGGTCCAGATGCCCTGAAACCTTTGGTGTGCCGGCTCTTCTGCAGCTGACGGGTGCCGTTGGGGTGGTCGAGGACGTGGCCGACGTCCAGCCGCTTGGCCTTGGCGAAGAACTGTGCCGTGTGCTCCCGGATCTCCTCGGGCAGCGGGCGGAGCGTGCCGTAGCTCTCCTGGTAGATCGAGGCCTCCTCAAGGCTTCCGTCTTCTCCGATGACCTCGTTGCACGCCATCGAATTCGACGATCCGGGGTCTCGAAAGTCCCGACTTTCGGGGCCTGCGCGGGGCTGATCGCGAAAGCCTCGTTCTTTCGGACTTCGCTCTTGTCGCGACGGGGACGGGTGTTCCATCGTAATTGACCTGGGAGCGCTCCCGGAGTCGCGAAGGGAACAGCCATGCGAAGTGCGGTTCGAGGCATGAGGCTCGTCGTGGTCGCGACGGTCGTGCTCAGCGCCACCGTCGCGCCGCTGCCGGCGAACGCCGCGACCGCTCCGGTGATCGTGGTCGACGCGAACCGACTCGGCGGCGCCCTGAAGAAGCCGGGGCTCGGCTCGTTGCTGGGCGTCACGTCCCGCACCACGGAGACCCCGGCGGCGTTGCTCGCGCAGACCCACCTGACCGTCTCGCAGCACATGACGGCCCGCTGGAACGAGGGCGAGCGCGCCGGAACCGAGGTCGTCGCGCCCAAGGTGCGGGGCACGGACGTCAAGATGATCGCGCGGTACAACGACCTCATGGGCGGCAATCCCTGGTACCAGTGGCAGGGCACGGCCCACTGGTTCGAGCGGGTCGACGAGGCCACCCGGCGCATTCAGTCCTATCGGGACACTCTGCTCGCGGTGGCGCCGTTCAACGAGGCCGACAACAAGCTGCACGGCCTCGAACGCGACGCGGCGGTGCCGGGCGGCACGTACGACCAGAAGTTCAACTGGTTGTGGACGCAGACCGTCCGCCGTGTCCGCGCCATCGACCCGACCGTGCCGGTGATGGGGCCGAACTGGGAGTTCTACCTGCCGTGGCAGGCCGGGCAGCAGCAGAAGATGCGCGACTTCCTGCGCAACGCCGTCGACACCGGGACCGTGCCGCAGATCGTCGGCTGGCACAACCTCGGCCGGAGTCCCGGCGACGTGCCGGAGGCGCTGACCCGCTACTACCGGCCGCTGGAGAACGAGCTCGGGGTGCCGGGACGGCCGCTGCGGGTCGTGGTCGAGGAGTACGGGCCACAGACCACCGACTCGGCGAACCCCGGCGACTTCGAGGGCGTGCCCGGATCGATGATCCGTTACTGGGCCGACCTGGAACGCTACGACGTCGACTTCGGCGCCATGGCGATCTACACCAACCCCGGACTGCTCGGGAACACCCTGCGTCGCACCGGAGGCGGAGCCCTCGCGCCGAACGGCGGCTTCTGGATGATGAAGTGGTACAAGGACATGCGCGGCCGCAAGGCGCACGTGAACCGTTGGGACGACACGACCAACGGGCGCGCGTACCTGCGGTCGGACGCTCTCGCCTCCTGGGACGACGGGGCACGCAGTCTCACCGTGCTCGCCGGTGGTGAAGACGGGCCGGTGGACGTGCGCGTCACCGGACTGAACGCGCGCGGGCTGACCGGCCAGGTCCGGGTGCGGCTCGACACCACGGTGTGGGACAAGGACCCACGCGAGGCGAACCGCCGAGTCGACGCGGGCGGTGACCCGGAAACGGGAACCTACAACGTCTTCGACAAGATCCTGACGGTCGACGGCGGCGGAAACCTCGTCGTGCCGATCCGCCGGATGAACCGATACGACGGGTACCGCGTCGTCGTGAGCCCGGCGGCCGGCCCGGACGCGTACCCGTCGAAGTACGAGGCGGAGCAGGCCGTGGTGACGGAAGCCCTGCGGCACAACGGTGTTCCAGCGTCAGGCGGTGCGTACGTCGGAGGCCTCGACCACGCGGGCAGCGCGGTGACGTTCCCGGTGACCGTCGCCGCGACCGGCGTGTACGCGATGACCGTGCGGTACGCGGCGGGCGTCGGCCCGGCGGCCCACGCGGTGAGCGTGAACGGCGTGCGCCAGGGCGAGGTCGGCTATCCGGCCACGGGAGGCTGGGCGAGCTCCGAGCTGGGCACCGTCACGAAACGACTGGTGCTCCAGGCGGGCCGCAACGACGTCCGGCTCGGCCGGGGCACGGGCTACGCCGAACTGGACTACGTCGACGTGCGGCCGGACACCCACCGGTACGAGGCGGAGAACGCGGCGATCACGTCGGCGCGGGCGGTGCCGTACCGGTCGAACTACGTGCCCGACTACGTGGGCGGCATCGACGCGCCGGACAGCCAGGTCGAGTTCGTGGTGGACGCCCCGGTCACCGGCACGTACCGGCTCGCCATCGGTCACGCCAACGGCACGACCGCTCCGGCCGACCACACGGTGCTCGTGGGCGGAGTGGAGCGCGCGGTCGCGGTGTACCCGCCGAGCGGCTCGTGGCTGGGCACCGAGCAGCACGACCGCGCCGCCCGCGCCGCGACGGTCCTGGTGCCGCTGACCGCGGGAGAGAACAGGGTGGCGTTGCGGAAGCGGAACGGTTTCGCCGAACTGGACTGGCTGACCGTCACGACGCCGTGACGTCGGAAAGCAGGCCGGTCGCGGTGTGGCCGAGGTGCCGGAGCAACGCCGTCGCGGCGGCGTCGGCGTCACTGGCGAGCGCGGCCTCCTCCAGGGCGCGCTACTCGGCGAGGTGGTCGCGCTCCCCATTGCGGCTCGCCGACCAGCGGCGGTCGAGTTCGCTCGCGGTCCACAGCCGGTCGAAGGTGTCCAGCAGGGACGCGTTGCCGCAGCCTTCCAGCAGGATACGGTGGAAGATCCGGTGCGCTTCCGCCCACTCCTCGCTGTGGTGCTCGTCGGAGTCGCCGATGAACGCGGGGGTGAGTGCCAGCCGGTGGTGCGCCGCGCGGACCCAGGCCTCCCAGTCGAGGTCGCCCCGCTCGACAGACGAGCGCAGGACGGCCGGTTCGACGGTCATCCGGGCCTCCGCGATCTTCTGCCGGCGACGGTCCGAGTAGACGGGGACGGCGAAGCCGCGGTTCGGCAGCTGGTCGGCGAGGCCCTCGCTGACCAGGCGGACGAGCGCCTCGCGCACCACGGCCAGGCTCACGCCCTGTTCCTTGGCGAGGGCCTGCGGTTTCAGCGGGTCGCCGGGTGCGTGGGCGCCGCGCATGATCGCGTTCCGGATCGGTACTGAGCTGCCGGAGGGCGCCTTCCAGTTGCCCGACGACGCCCGTCTCTCGCACTACATCGGAGCGGCCCGCGGCGCCCCCGGCTGGTCACGGCCCGGGGGCGCCGCTTTCTTCCGGGTGACGTGACCTGGCGCACTCTCGACATAGTAGGAAGTCCTACTTTATGTTGGCCGAAGGTCCACGGTGCAGGGAAGCCGGTGCGAGTCCGGCGCGGTCCCGCCACTGTGACCGGGGAGTGGTGTCCCATCAGCAGGCCACTGGCGCGAGCCGGGAAGGCCGGGGCCCCACGTCGATCCGGGAGCCAGGATACCGGCTGTGGACGTCCGTGTTCGTCCACGAGGATGGAGCTGAACGCATGCAGATTCTTCCTGCCTGCGCGAGAAACGCGATCCCACAGCCATAAGCCGTGCTGTCGCCGTGCCCGGTCGTCCATATGCGACTCGGGCGGCTCCGTCCTGCGCTCTGACGGAAGGATCTCCTGTGAGCAAGGAACTGCACCACTTCGTCGGTGGCAAGCCCGTGCCCGGCACGTCCGGCCGGTTCGCCGACGTCTTCGACCCGAGTACTGGCGCCGTTCAGGCGCGGGTGCCGCTGGCGTCCGCCGCCGAGGTTTCCGACGCCGTCGCGGACGCCGTTGCCGCCCAGCGGGAGTGGGCCGCGTGGAACCCCCAGCGCCGGGCCCGCGTGCTGATGAAGTTCGTCGAGCTCGTGCGGGCCGAGGAGGAGAGCCTCGCGCGGCTCTTGTCGTCCGAGCACGGCAAGACCGTGGCCGACGCGCGCGGGGACATCCAGCGGGGACTGGAGGTCGTCGAGTTCGCGATCGGCGTTCCGCATCTGCTCAAGGGCGACTTCACCGACAACGCGGGCACCGGCATCGACGTCTACTCGATGCGTCAGCCGCTCGGGGTGGTCGTGGGCATCACGCCGTTCAACTTCCCCGCCATGATCCCGCTGTGGAAGGCCGCTCCGGCGATCGCCTGCGGCAACGCGTTCGTGCTCAAGCCGTCCGAGCGCGACCCGTCGGTGCCGTTGCGGCTGGCCGAGCTGTTCCTCGAGGCTGGTCTGCCACCGGGCGTTTTCTCCGTGGTCAACGGGGACAAGGAGGCGGTCGACGCGCTGCTCACCGACCCGAGGGTCGAGGCGGTCGGGTTCGTCGGGTCCTCCGCGATCGCCGAGTACATCTACACCACCGCCGCCGCGCACGGGAAGCGCGCGCAGTGCTTCGGTGGCGCCAAGAACCACATGATCGTAATGCCGGACGCCGACCTCGACCAGGTCGTGGACGCGCTGGTCGGTGCCGGGTACGGGTCCGCCGGCGAGCGGTGCATGGCGATCTCGGTGGCGGTTCCGGTCGGTGAGGCGACGGCGGACGCGCTGGTCGCGAAGCTCGCGGAACGCGCGCGGGCGTTGAAGGTCGGGCCCGCGCTGGACGACACCTCGGACTTCGGGCCGCTGGTCACCTCCGACGCCGTGCACCGGGTGCGCGAGTACGTGCACATCGGTGTGGCCGAAGGTGCCGAGCTGGTCGTGGACGGGCGGGACGTCACCGTGCCGGGCCACGAGAACGGCTTCTACCTGGGCGCGTGCCTGTTCGACCGGGTCACGCCCGAGATGCGGATCTACCGCGAGGAGATCTTCGGGCCGGTGCTGTCGATCGTGCGCGCCGCCGACTACGAGGCGGCGCTGCGGCTGCCGAGCGAGCACGAGTACGGCAACGGCGTCGCGATCTTCACGCGGGACGGCGACACCGCGCGCGACTTCACCTCGCGGGTCAACACCGGCATGGTCGGCGTGAACGTGCCCATCCCCGTGCCGATCGCCTACCACACGTTCGGCGGGTGGAAGCGGTCCGGATTCGGTGACCTCAACCAGCACGGGCCGGACTCGATCCGCTTCTACACCAAGACGAAGACCGTCACCTCGCGCTGGCCGTCCGGTGTGAAGAACGGCGCCAGCTTCGTGATCCCGACGATGAGCTGAGGCCGCGGATGAGGCTCGACGAAGACCAACGCGCGCTGCGCGAGACGGTGGCCGAGTTCGCCGCCGAACACCTCGCGCCGCACGCCGTGGAATGGGACCAGAGCAAGCACTTCCCCGCGGACGTGCTGCGCAAGGCCGCCCAGCTCGGGCTCGGCGGCGTGTACCTGCCGGAGGACGTCGGTGGTTCCGGGCTCGGCCGCCTCGACGGCGTGCTGGTGTTCGAGGCGCTCGCGACCGGCTGCCCGTCACTGGCCGCCTACACCTCGATCCACAACATGGTCGCCACCATGATCGACCGGTTCGGCAGCGAGGCCCAGCGCCACCGCTACCTGCCGCGTATGGCGACGATGGACTGGTTCGGCAGCTACTGCCTCACCGAGCCGGACGCCGGGTCGGACGCCGCCGCGTTGTCCACCAGGGCGGTGCGCGACGGCGAGGACTACGTGCTGGACGGGGTGAAGCAGTTCATCTCCGGCGCGGGCGCCGCCGAGGTGTACGTCGTGCTGGCTCGCACCGGAGGCATCGGCGCGGCCGGGATCTCGGCGTTCGTCGTCGACAAGGACACTCCGGGGCTCTCGTTCGGACCGAACGAGGTCAAGATGGGCTGGAACGCCCAGCCCACCCGCCAGGTGGTCCTCGACGGTGCGCGCGTACCCGCCACGGCGTTGCTGGGTGGCGAGGGCGGCGGGTTCAAGGTCGCGATGTCCGCTTTGGACGGTGGACGGCTCAACATCGCCGCCTGCTCCCTGGGCGGCGCGGGCACCGCGCTGGACAAGGCGCTGCGGCACCTGTCCGAACGGTCGGCGTTCGGCGCCAGGCTGTCGGAGGCGCAGGCGCTGCGGTTCCGGCTGGCCGACATGCGCACCGAACTGGAGGCCGGACGCACGCTGCTGTGGCGGGCCGCCGACGCGCTCGACCACGGCGACGCGAACGCCACGGCGTTGTCCGCCATGGCCAAGCGGTTCTGCACCGACGCGGGGTTCGAGATCGCGAACCAGGCGTTGCAGCTGCACGGGGGCTACGGCTACCTGACCGAGTACGGGCTGGAGAAGATCGTCCGCGACCTGCGGGTGCATCAGATCCTGGAAGGGACCAACGAGATCATGCGGATCATCATCTCCCGCCGGATGTTCCAGGAGGCGATGTGAGCGACGTCGAGTTCCACGTCCACAGCGGACTGGGCCGCATCACCCTCAACCGGCCCAAGGCCATCAACGCGCTGAAGCACGACATGGTCCGCGCGATCAGCGACCGGCTCACGGCGTGGCAGGACGATCCCGGTGTGCGGGCCGTCGTGGTCGACGGAGCCGGTGAACGCGGTCTGTGCGCCGGCGGGGACATCCGGTCGATCTACGAGGACGCACGCTCCGGCGGCACGGCGTCGCTCGCGTTCTGGGCCGACGAGTACCGGCTCAACGCGCAGATCGCCGCCTACCCCAAGCCGTACGTCGCGATCATGGACGGCCTGGTGATGGGCGGCGGCGTCGGCATCTCGGCGCACGGCAGCCACCGGGTCGTCACCGAACGGTCGCGCGTCGGCATGCCCGAGGTCGGCATCGGGTTCGTCCCCGACGTCGGCGGCACCTACCTGCTCTCCCGCGCTCCCGGCGAGCTCGGCACGCACGTCGCCCTGACCACGGCGACGATGTCCGGCGCCGACGCGATCCACTGCGGGTTCGCCGACCACTTCGTGCCGTCCGACCGGCTGCCGGACCTGCTCGACGCGCTGGCCACGAGCACGCCCGCGGTGGCGTTGGCGACGTTCGCGGAGACGCCACCCGCGAGCCAGCTCGAGGCCGACCGGCCGTGGATCGACGAGTGCTACTCGGCCGACTCCGTCGAGGAGGTCCTCGAGCGGTTGCGGCGCGGGGGCGACGCGGCGTTCTCGGCGGCGAAGGAGATCGAAATTAAGTCCCCCACGGCGTTGAAGGTCACGCTGCGCTCGTTGCGGTCGCCGTTGCCGGACCTGGCGACCGCGCTGGGGCAGGAGTACCGCGTGTCGTCCCACGCCCTGCGCCACCCGGACCTCCCGGAGGGCGTCCGCGCGCAGATCATCGACAAGGACCGGTCGCCGCGCTGGCAGCCCGCCGAACTGTCCGAGGTGGACGACGAGCTGGTCGCGTCGTTCTTCGCGGAGGTGACCCGATGACCGTCGCGTTCCTGGGACTGGGCAACATGGGCGGCCTCATGGCCGCCAACCTCCTGCGAGCAGGCGAGAAGGTCGTCGGCTACGACCCCGTCGTGACCGAGGCCGAGGTTCCGCTGGCAGAGTCGGCCGCGGCTGCGGTCAGCGGTGCGGACGTCGTGATCACCATGCTGCCCAGCGGGCGGCACGTGCTCGACGTCTACCGCGAGATCGTGCCGCTGGCCGAGCCGGGCACGGTGTTCCTCGACTGCTCGACCATCGACGTCGCCGACGCGCGGGCGGCCGCCGAGCTGGCCTCGGCCGCCGGGCATCTCGCGGTGGACGCCCCGGTGTCTGGCGGCGTGGTCGGCGCGCAGGCGGCGAAGCTGACGTTCATGGTCGGCGGCGCTGCGGAAGCGTTCGCCGCGGCGGAACCGTTGCTGCGGCACATGGGCGCCCGTCAGGTCCACTGTGGAGACTCCGGCGCCGGGCAGGCCGCGAAGATCTGCAACAACATGCTGCTCGGCATCTCGATGATCGGCGTCAGCGAGGCGTTCGCGCTGGGCCAGCGGCTCGGGCTCGACGACCAGGTGCTGTTCGACGTGGCGTCCACCGCGTCCGGCCAGTGCTGGTCGCTCACCACCAACTGCCCGGTCCCCGGCCCGGTGCCGGCGAGCCCCGCCAACCGCGGCTACACCGGCGGGTTCGCCAGCGGCCTGATGCTCAAGGACCTCCTGCTGGCCCAGGCCGCCGCCGACGCCCACGGCGTCCCGACGTCGCTCGGCAGGCACGCCGCCGAGCTGTACGCCGCGTTCGTCGAGCAGGACGGACCCGGCCGCGACTTCTCCGCCATCGTCACCAGCCTCCGCGAGGAAACCTCATGACCTCCTACGGCACGATCCTGCTCGACCGCCCGGCCGACCGCGTCGCGCTGATCACGCTGAACCGCCCGAAGGCGTTGAACGCCCTCAACCTCCAGGCCATGAACGAGATCACCGCGGTGGCCGCCGAACTCGACCGCGATCCGTCCGTCGGCGCGATCGTGATCACGGGCTCCGCCAGGGCGTTCGCGGCCGGCGCCGACATCAAGGAGATGGCGCCGCAGAGCTTCAGCGACGTCTACGCGGCCGACTGGTTCGCGGGCTGGGACGCCCTGTCCCGGGTCCGCACGCCGTTGATCGCCGCGGTCTCCGGCTACGCGCTCGGCGGCGGCTGCGAACTGGCGATGATGTGCGACGTCCTGCTCGCCGCCGACACCGCGAAGTTCGGCCAGCCCGAGATCACCCTGGGCGTCATCCCCGGTATGGGCGGGTCGCAACGCCTGGCCAGGGCCGTCGGCAAGTACAAGGCGATGGACCTGTGCCTCACCGGCCGCACGATCGACGCCGTCGAGGCCGAACGCGCGGGTCTCGTCTCGCGGATCGTCGCCGCGGACGACCTGCTGGCCGAGGCGGTGGCGGTCGCGTCGAAGATCGCCTCGATGTCGTTGCCCGCGGCGATGATGGCCAAGGAAGCGGTCAACCGGTCCTTCGAGGTGCCGCTGTCGGAGGGGATCCTGTTCGAGCGCAGGACGTTCCACGGCACGTTCGCCACGCACGACCAGAAGGAAGGCATGGCGGCGTTCAGCGAGAAGCGCACGCCGGAGTTCCGGCACGCCTAACTACCGTGACGTTCATGATCCCCGAGATTCACCGGCTCGACCGCCCGCTCCTGCTGTGGAGACTGCCCGCCCACTCGCGGGCCGTATCCACGGCGGTGACCGGCGGCGGCATCGGTCCGTGCGAGTGGGTCATGAACGTCGAGGTGCACAACGCGTACCACCGCGACCCGGTCGAGCACCTGACCGAACTCGTCACCGAGCTCGGCCTGCCCGGCCGGGGCGCGGGCATGCTCACCGCCGCCGAGGTCCAGCGCTACGTCACCGCGTCCGACGAGGGCGTGGACTGCGCCGCCACCGTCGGACTCTCGCACCCGGTGTTCGCCGCGGCGCCGGCCGAGGAGGTGCGATTGATCGGCACGATCAACACGTTCTGCTGGGTGCCGGTGCCGCTCTCGGACGCCGCGCTGGTCAACGCGGTGGTGACGGCGACGGAGGCCAAGACGCAGGCGCTGACCGAACTCGGCGTGCCCGGCACCGGGACGGCGAGCGACGCGATCGTCATCGCCTGCCCGGACGGCCTCGGTGAGCAGTTCGGCGGGCCGAGGTCGCCCTGGGGCGCCCGGCTGGCCCGCGCGGTGCACGCGGCCACCGTGCAGGGCACCCGTGACTGGATCGAGCTCTACGAGACCTGACTGGTTCTGAGCCGCTCGTCACCTCCTGGAGGGCTCCGCCAGGATCGACTTCACCGCCTCGTCCACCGACTCGGACATCGGCAGCACCTGCGTCAGGGCGCTGGCCATGAGCGGCCGCGCGGCCGCGACCGCCGTGGCCACGACGGCGAAGCCCACACCGTCGCGCTGTGCCCGGGCGGCCAGCTCCAGCAGCATCGACAGTCCGGACGAGCCCATGAAGTCCACGGCGAGCTCCACGACCAGGCCGTCCGGCTTCTCGTCGGACAGGTCGAACAGGGCCGCACCGACCTTGTCCACGCTGATCATGTCGAGCTCACCGCTGACAACAGCGACAACGACACCGTCACGGTCACTGGTCGCCACGCCGGCCGCGGGCGTCGCTTCGTCCGAAGTCACGGAAACACCACTCCTAGAGATCCCCGACGGCTCTCCTCGCGTCGATCTTACGAAGCGCGCCGTCACGCTGCATGTCCGCGCCGGTCACCGGCCCGCCGACGAGCATCGACGCGATGGTGTTCAGGCTCACCCCGATGTGGAACACGACCGCCGTGGCCGCGGCGTCCTCGTCACCGTCCGCGATGGCCCGGCAGATGGCGATGTGCTCGCGCGTGGCATCGGCCAGGCGCTCAGGTGACCGCCGCGCCGGCTGCCGCAACCGGCGCACCTGACCGCGCAGCAACGCCAGCGACTCGGTCAGGTAGGGGTTCCCGGCGACTTCGGCGATGAGTGCGTCCATCCGCTCGATCGAGGCGGACGCGTCGGCCGAGGTGGCGAGGTCGTCTGCCAGCGCGGCGAACGCGCCCCGCTCCGCACTCCGGGCGCACAACCGGGCAGCGTAGGTCTCCAGTGCCTCCCGCATCTGGAACAGGTGCGTCACGTCGTTCAACGACACGTCGGTGACGAACGCGCCGCGCCCCGGCGTGATCCGCACGAGGTTCTCCCGCGCGAGCCGCTGGATCGCCTCCCGCAACGGCGTCCGCGACACACCCAGTCGTTCGGCCAGCAGCACCTCGCTCAGGTGCGTGCCGGGTGACAGATCCCACGCCACGATCTCCTCGCGGAGCTGCTCATAGGCCTTGAGGCTTTGGCTCACACCTGTACTGTATACACAGTGAATACACGGGCCAAGCTGCGCGAAATGATCAACGGCGACGGCGTGCACCTCGCGCCCGGAGCGTTCGACGGGCTGACGACGCGCCTCGTCGAGCAGGCGGGGTTCGAGCTGGTCTACGGCAGCGGCGGCGCGATCGCCCGCAGCGCCGGGGTGCCGGACATCGGGCTGCTGAGCTTCACCGAGGTGCTCGACCGGCTGACGCAGATGGCCGAGGTCACCAGCCTGCCGATCATCGCGGACGCCGACACCGGGTTCGGCAACGAGGTCAACGCCGTGCGCACCATCCAGTCCTACGAACGCATCGGCGTGGCCGGGCTGCACGTCGAGGACCAGACGTTCCCCAAGCGGTGCGGGCACCTCGACGACAAGTCGCTCGTGCCGGTCGAGGAGATGACCCTCAAGCTCGGGGCGATGCTGAAAGCACGCCAGGACCCGGACTTCGTGGTGATCGCCCGCACCGACGCCATCGCCGTCGAGGGGTTCGACGCCGCGCTCACCCGTGCCCGCGCGTATCTCGACGCCGGCGCGGACGTGATCTTCGTGGAGGCGCCGGAGACCGTCGAGCAGATCGAACTGGTCGCCGAGGCGATCCCGGAACCCAAGCTCATCAACATGTTCCACGGCGGCAAGACCCCGGTCGTGCCGGCCGAACGCCTGCGGGAACTCGGCTACCGGCTGGTGATCATCCCGTCGGACCTGCAACGCGCCGCCATCTCGGCCTACCAGCGGACGTTGCGCGCGATCTTCGAAGACGGGGACAGCTCGTCGGTGCGCGACGAGCTGTCCACCTTCGCCGAACGCGAGGAGATCGTGCGGACGAAGGACTACCTGAGCGCCAGCTCCCGCTGAGCCGGGCCGTCGTACACGCTCGTCGGGCGGATCAGGCTGTTGCCTTCGAGCTGCTCGACGACGTGCGCGGTCCAGCCGGTGACGCGGGCGGCCACGAAGATCGGCGTGAACACGGCGGTGTCGAAGCCCATCAGGTGGTAGGCGGGGCCGGCCGGGTAGTCGAGGTTCGGGTGCAACCCCTTCGCTTCCAGCATCGCCGCCGCGAGACCGTCGTGCAGGGCCAGCAACTCCCCCGCGCCCTTCAGCTCCGCGACCGACCGCAGTGCGGCGTCCATCGTGGGGACGCGGGAGTCGCCACGCTTGTAGACGCGGTGGCCGAAGCCCATGATCTTGCGCTTGTCCGCCAACGCCCCGGTCAGCCACTCCGGCACGCGGTCCGCGCTGCCGATCTCCTCGAAGGTGTCCATGACGGCTTCGTTGGCGCCGCCGTGCAACGGACCCTTCAACGCACCGATCGCCGCCGTGACCGCGCTGTAGAGGTCGGACAGCGTCGAGGTCACCACGCGGGCGGTGAACGTCGAGGCGTTGAAGCTGTGCTCGGCGTAGAGGACGAGGGAGATCTCGAACGCGCGGACGATCTCGGGTTCCGGGACCGCTCCGAACGTCATGTACAGGAAGTTCTCCGCGTAACCGAGGTCGTCGCGGGGCTCCAGGGGCAGCAGTCCCCTGCGCAGCCGCTGGTTGAGGGCGACGGCTGAGGGCAGCATCGCGAACAGCCGCAACGCCTTGGCGCGGTTGGCTTCCAGCGAGTCGTCGTTCTCGAACGGGTCGTGAGCGCCGAGCACGCTCACCGCCGTGCGCAGGCTGTCCATCGGGTGCGCGGAGGCGGGCAACGTGAGCAGGAGCGTCACCAGGTCACGGGGCAGCGCCCGGTGCGCCCGTTCGAACTCGTTCTGGGCGGCGAGCTGCGCCGGGGTGGGCAGTTCGCCGTGCCAGAGCAGGTGCGCGACCTCCTCGAACCGGCAGTGCGCCGCGAGATCCTGCACGGCGTAACCGCGATACGTCAACGAGTTCGTGTCCGGGTTCACCATCGACACGGCCGTCGTGTCGACCGCGACGCCGGCCAGTCCCTTGTGGATGGTGACGGCCATCAGAACAACCCCTTGGTCGCGGGTGGGAGGATGTGCTCCGGCAGCAGCGAGAGTCCGGCCACCTCTTCGGCGGTCAGCGTGTCGAGGCGGGTCACGACGTCGAGGAACTGGTCCTGCGCCGCCTCGGTGACGACACCTTCGGTCAGCGTGCGGAACTTCGCCACGTACTGCTCCCTTCCGAACGGCCGCGCGCCCGCCGGATGCGCGTCGGCGACCGCGATCTCGTCGCTGACTACAGTGCCGTCGACGAGCTCCACCTCGACGCGACCGCCGAACGCCGGCTCCGGCAGGTGGTAGCGGCGGGTCCACTCCGGGTCCTCGGTCGTGGTGACCTTCTGCCACAGCTCGACGGTGTCAGAGCGGCGCGCACGTTCCGGCGCGTAGGAGCGTTCGTGGTGCCAGGTGCCGTCCTGCAGCGCGACCGCGAAGATGTACGGGATCGAGTGGTCGAGGGTCTCGCGGCTGGCGGCGGGGTCGTACTTCTGCGGATCGTTCGCGCCGGACCCGATCACGTTGTGCGTGTGGTGGCTCGTGTGGATGACGATACGCACGACGTTGGAGAGGTCGCCGACGCGCGGGCCGAGGCGGCGGGCGAGGTCGATGAGCGCCTGGCTCTGGTACTCGGCGGAGTGTTCTTTGGTGTAGGTGCTCAGGATCGCGCGCTTCGCCTCGCCTGGCGCCGGGAGCGGGACGGTGTAGGTGGCGTTCTTCCCGCTCAGCAGCCAGGCGATGAAGCCGTCCTCGCCCTCGTAGATCGGGCTCGGCGCGCCCTGTCCGCGCATCGCCCGGTCCACGGCCTCGATCGCGACCTTGCCCGCGAAGCCCGGCGCGTAGGCCTTCCACGACGAGATCTCGCCCTTGCGCGACTGCCTGGTCGTGGTCGTGGTGTGCAGGGCCTGGCCGATGGCCTGGTAGACGGTCTCGGTGTCGAGTCCGAGCAACGCGCCGATGCCGCCCGCCGCGGACGGGCCGAGGTGCGCGATGTGGTCGATCTTGTGCTCGTGCAGGCAGATTCCGTGCACCAGGTCGACCTGCAGTTCGTAGCCCGCGACGATGCCGCGGACCAGGTCGGCGCCGGTGCGTCCGGTGTGCTGGGCGACAGCGAGGATCGGCGGGATGTTGTCGCCGGGGTGCGAGTAGTCCGCCGCGAGGAACGTGTCGTGGTAGTCGAGCTCGCGCACCGCGACCCCGTTGGCCCACGCCGCCCACGCGGGCGAGTAGCGCCCGATCAGCCCGAACACCGTCGCTCCGGGTGTGGCGGGGTGCCGTGCCGCCTGGTCGCGGGCGGCGAGCACCGGGCCACGAGTGAACGAGGCCGCGGCGACAGCGGCGTTGTCGATGACCCGGTTGATCACCATGTCGACGACGTCGGCGGCGATCTCGACGTCGTCGGTCGCGGCGGCGGCGAGCTTCCAGGCCAGCTGCTCCTCGCGGGGCAAGGGCTCGGCGGACGGGTAGGTGCGCACGCTGTGGTTGATCATCACTTCGCCTCGAGGACGTAGAAGCCACGGCCGGTCTTCTTGCCGAGCAGGCCGGCGTCGACCATGCGCAGCAGGAGCGGCGGCGGTGAGTACAGGGGTTCCTTGAACTCCTCGTAGAGGGAGTCCGCGATGGCCGCGACGGTGTCGAGGCCGATCAGGTCGGTCAGCCTGAGCGGGCCCATCGGGTGCGCGCAGCCGAGCTGCATGCCGCGGTCGACGTCGGCGGCCGTGGCGAACCCGGACTCGACCATCCGGATCGCCGACAACAGGTACGGCACCAGCAGCGCGTTCACGACGAACCCCGCCCGGTCACGTGCCTGGATCGTCTGCTTGCCCAGCACCTCGGTGGCGAACCGCGTCGCCCGGTCCACAGTGGACGGCGAGGTGAGCAGCGAGCCCACGACCTCGACCAGCGGTAGCACCGGCACGGGGTTGAAGAAGTGCAGGCCGACGACCTGCGCGGCGCGGTTGGTCGCCATCGCCAGCCGCATCACGGGGATCGACGAGGTGTTGGTCGCGAGGATCGCCGCGGGGTCCTCGACCACCTTGTCCAGCTGCGTGAACAGCTCGGTCTTGAGCCGCTCGTCCTCCGCGACCGCCTCTATCACCAGCTGCCGGTCCGCGAACTCCGTCAGGTCGGTGGTGAACCGCAGCCGCCACGACGCCTGCTCGGCCGCCGCCTTGTCGAGCTTCCCCGCCTTCACGGCGCGGTTCAGCGAGGCCAGGACCCGCTCCCGCCCGGAGTCCGCCGCCAGCTGGTGCTCCTCGCACACCAGCACGTCCAGACCGGCCCGAGCGCACACCTCCGCGATGCCCGCGCCCATCTGCCCGGCACCGACGACACCTACCCGTGCGATCTCCACAACGACTCCTTGCTACGGCTGTCACGTCCTGACAACGACCTTTCCACCCCGAATCAGCGCCTGTCAGCGTTCTGCGCTGTCAAAACTTGTGCAGGGTTGGGGACGTTTTGTAAAACTTGTGAAGTGGAGAAGATCTACGCGGGCGCGAGGCTGCGTCAGCTGCGCGGTGGTATGTCGGTCAGCGACTTCGCCGCGGAGCTGGACATCTCCCCCAGCTACGTCAGCCAGCTGGAGCACAACACCAGGCCGTTGACGATGCCGGTGTTGTTGCGGTTGACGGAGAAGTTCGGTGCCGACGCCGAGTTCTTCGCCCCGCGCGACACGGCACGGCTCATCGCCGACGTCCGCGAGGTGTTCGCCGACTCGTCGATCGGCGGCGCCCTCTCCCTCGCCGACCTCGACCAGCTCACCGCGAACCTGCCCGGCGTCGCGCACGTCCTGGTGGGCCTGCACCGCCGTTACCGCGAGGCGACCGAGAACATCGCCGCCCTCGTCTCCGAACAGGGCCTCGACCGCACCTCGGCGCAGCAGCCGCACGAGGAGATCCGCGACTACTTCTACCGGCGCAACAACTACATCCCCGAACTCGACCTGCCCGCCGAACAGCTCGCCACCGACCTGCGCATCGCCCCCGGCCAGGCCCACGCCGCCCTGATCACCGGCCTGGCCCGGCGACACGGCATCGACGTCACCACCGGCGGCGCCGACACCGAACAGCACCGCTACGACCCCGACCGGCGGGTCCTGCACCTGTCTCCGGGCTTGCGGCCGGGCCAGGCCGCGTTCCGCATGGCCACCGAACTCGCGTTGCTCGAAGCGGGCGACGTGATCGACCGCCTCGTACGCCCGTTCAGCGACGACACCGCCCGCGCGCTGGCCCGCATCGGCCTCGCGAACTACTTCGCCGGTGCGCTCGTGCTGCCCTACCGCGTGTTCCTCGGTGCCGCCGAACGCCACCGCTACGACATCGGCAGGCTCTCCGCCGAGTTCGGCACCGGCTTCGAGTCCATCTGCCACCGCCTGTCCACGTTGCAACGCAAGGGAACCCGCGGCGTGCCGTTCTCGTTCGTCCGCGTCGACCGCGCGGGCAACATCTCCAAACGCCAGTCCGCCACCGGCTTCCACTTCTCCCGGGTCGGCGGCTCCTGTCCACTGTGGATCATCTACGAGGCGTTCAGCGCGCCCGGCCGCGTCCACACCCAGATCGCCGAACTACCCGACGGCAAGAAGTACTTCTGGATCGCCCGCACGATCTCCCGGCAGGCGGGCGGCCACCACGACCCCGGCAAGACGTTCGTCATCGGCCTGGGCTGCGAACTCCGCCACGCCCACCGGCTCGTCTACTCCGACGGCCTCGCGCTCGGCGCGGACGCCGCCGTCACCCCGATCGGCATGGGCTGCAAGGTGTGCGAACGACCGGCGTGCCCGCAGCGGGCGTTCCCGGTGATCGGCAAGCCGCTGCGCGTCGACGAGCACAGCAGCACGATGCTGCCCTACCCACCGGCCTAACCCAGGTTCAGCACGGTGTCGGCCAGTTCCTCCGGCGATGCCGTGCTCGTGTCGACCACGAGGCCGTAGTCGAACGGAGCCTCCCCGGTCGTGGCGAGATGCCCCCGTGCCAGCCCAGCGGGGTTGTTCCGCGCCCGTTCGCGTTCTTCCAACAACGGCAACGGGCACGTCACGTGCACGAACAGCACGTCGAGGCCTCGCAGCGCGTCCAGCCACAGCGGCGCGAGCTCGGGAGCGAGCAGCATCTCGTCGATGATCAGGTCGTTTCCGCCCCGTACCAGCTCGGCCGCCGCGCGGCACCCCGCCGCCAGCATCCGCGCACCGGCCGGGCCGTAGCGAATGACGGCCAGCGGTCCACGCTCATCGTGCCCGGTCCGGTCGTACCAGAAGCCTTCCCTGCTCAGCGGGCCGTCGAGCCCACCACCCCAGCGCGGCGGCACCATCGCGAACAGCCCATCGATCCCCCAGTGGAGGTGGGGCCGGTTCGCACGGTCCTGAATGGAGCGTGCCAGCGTCGTCTTGCCGGAACTGGACGTGCCGTTGAGGAACACGACCCGGCCGTTCCGCTCCTGGTTCGTCACCGCCCACCCTAGATCGCCTCGAGCACAGCGATGGTGTCCCTGGTCTGCGGGACGTCGTGCACCCGGATCACGTCGACACCAGCCGACCACGCCGGCGCGACCACGGCCAGCGAAGCCGCGAGCCGGTCCTCCACCGGGCGGCCGGTGATCGTGCCGATGAACGACTTGCGGCTCACGCCGAGCAGGACCGGGATGCCCAGGCCGCAGAGCTCCGGCAGGCGGCGCAGCAACCTCAGGTTGTCCTCGATGCCCTTGCCGAAGCCGATTCCCGGGTCGATCCACAACTCGACCGCCCCGGCCGCCGCGCCGATCTCCAGGAGGTGCGCGCTCACCTCGGCCACCACGTCGTCGTAGCTCGGCTGCGCTCCGGCCGGTACCGGAACGACCGTCGAGTGCATGCCGACGTAGCCGACGCCGAGGCGCGTGGCCACCTCGTGCAGGGTGCCGGACACGTCGTTGACGATCGATGCGCCCAGCCGGACGGCGGCCTCCGCGACCTCGGCATGCCGGGTGTCGACGGACACCCGGCCGTGGACCGCCAGCCCCGAGACGATCGGGCCGATGCGGTCCAGTTCCTCGTCGGCGGACACCTGCACCGCGCCCGGCCGGGTCGACTCCCCGCCGACGTCGACGACCCAGGCGCCGTCGGCGAACATCTGCTCGCCCGCGGCGATCGCTCGCGCCGTGGCGTCGTACCGGCTGCCGGGCCAGAACGAGTCCGGGGTGGCGTTGAGGACGCCCATCACCTTGAGCGGGCCGATGTCCGGCCTGCTCACGCCCGGCGCGGCGAACAGTGTCTGGTCAAGGGTCACGGTCGCTGGTCTCTCGTCCTGTCAGGGCGGTTCGCGAGCTCGGCGAGGAGCTCCGGCGGGCACGCGGGCAGGGTGGCCGCGAGCTCTTCGAGTCGGTCGACGAACTCGGCGAACTGGTCGAGCCGCGTCCGCAACGCTCGGAGCCTGGCGTTCTGCGCGCCGATCTGGCGGCGTTGACCTTCCAGACTCTCGTAGACGTGGGCGGAGAGCACGACCAGTTCGTTCCCGTCGACCTGGATGCGGCGTGGTTTCGGGGGCATCAGAGCGGGATCGGGAGTTCGGCGACCACCTCCGTGGTGGCCCGGGCGAAGTTGAACGTGACGAAGTGCAGCCCCGGCACGCCCTCGGCCAGCAGTCGTTGCCCGAGCAGGATCGCCTGCTCGATGCCGAGCGCCCGCACCGCCGCCGGATCGTCCGCGACGGCGGCGAACCGTTGCGCGAGGTGCGGCGGGAACGGCGCGCCGGACAACTGTTCCGAACGGGCGATGGTCCTCATCGTCGTGACCGGCATCAGCGACGGGATGATCGGCGTGTCACACCCTTCGACGGCCACCCGGTCCCGCAACCTCAGGTAGTCGTCCGCGTCGAAGAACATCTGCGTGATCGCGTAGTCCGCGCCCGCCCGGCACTTCGCCACGAAGTGCCGCGTGTCGTCCCGCACGGTGTCCGAACGCGGATGCCGATGCGGAAACGCCGCCACCCCGACGCAGAAGTCGCCGTGCTCGCGCAACAACGTCACCAGTTCGCTCGCGTACTCCAACCCTTCCGGGTGGCGCACCCACTCACCGGTGACGTCACCGGGCGGATCTCCGCGCAACGCCAGCACGTTGACGACCCCGGCGTCGGCCAGCGCCCCGACGAACGAGCGCAGGTCGCGCACCGAGTGGTCCACCGCGGTCAGGTGGACGACCGGCAACATCGTGGTCTCGTCGGCGATCCGGGCCGCCACCGCGATCGTGTTGTCCCGGGTCGACCCGCCCGCGCCGTAGGTGACGGACACGAAACCAGGCCGCAGCGACTCCAGCTTTCGCACGTTCTGCCAGATCTTGTCGGCGTCGTCGGTCTCACGCGGCGGCATGAACTCCAGCGACAACAACGGTTTGCCGGCGGACAGGCGCTCCCGCACCGTGCTCAGGCGCGGGGAACGCGGCGCGGGAACCGCGGCGTGCGAGGAAAACGCACGCCGCGGGGAAAGCTGCCCACTCGTCACGCGCGAGACCTCAACTGCCCGGTGGCCTCCACCAGGTTCGTCAAGGTCGCCCGGACCTCCGGGTAACCACGCGTCTTGAGACCGCAGTCGGGGTTGACCCACAGCCGTTCAGCCGGGAACGCCGCGGTCGCGACGCTCAGGTGCCCGACGATCTCCTCGACGGACGGCACGCGCGGAGAGTGGATGTCCCACACGCCAGGACCTGCCTCGTTCGGGTAACCGGCCTGTGCGAGCCCGTCGACGATGGCCATGTTCGACCGCGCCGCCTCCAGGCTGATCACGTCGGCGTCCATGTCCACAATGGCCTGGAGGACATCACCGAACTCCGCGTAGCACATGTGCGTGTGGACCTGCGTGTCGTCCCGCACGCCCGCCGTCGCCAGTTGGAACGAGGCGACGGCCCACTCCAGGTACGCGGCCCGGTCGGCCGTGCGCAGCGGCAGGGTCTCGCGCAGCGCCGGCTCGTCGACCTGGATCACCGAGATCCCGGCCGCCTCCAGGTCCACGACCTCGTCGCGCAACGCGAGCGCGACCTGCCGTGCGGTGTCGCCCTCCGGCTGGTCGTCGCGCACGAACGACCACGCGAGCATTGTCACCGGACCGGTGAGCATGCCCTTGACCGGACGTTCCGTCTGGCTCTGCGCGTAGGTAGACCACTCGACGGTCATCGGCGCGGGCCGGGAAACGTCGCCGACGATCAGCGGCGGCCGGACGTAGCGCGTGCCGTAGGACTGCACCCAGCCGTGCTGCGTGGCCAGGAACCCCGTGAGCTGCTCGCCGAAGTACTGCACCATGTCGTTGCGCTCGGGCTCGCCGTGCACCAGCACGTCCAGCCCGATCTTCTCCTGCTCGGCGATCACCGACCGGATCTCGGCGCGCATCGCCTCCTGGTACGCGGCCTGGTCGATCTTCCCGGACCGGACCTCGGCACGGGCCTTGCGCAGCTCCTGCGTCTGCGGGAACGAGCCGATGGTCGTGGTCGGCAGCTGGGGCAGGTTCAACCGCTCGTGCTGAGCCTTCGCCCGCGTGCCGTACGCGCTGGTGCGCCGCAGGTCCGCGGCCGTGACCGCGGCGACCCGCTCACGCACCGCGGGCACCTTCACGATCGGCGACGCCGCCCGCGACGCCAACCGGCTCTGGTTGACGTGCAGGACGTTGCTGATCGCGGCGTGGCCCTCGGTCAGCCCGCGTCGCAGCGTGACGATCTCCTCGAGCTTCTGCCGCGCGAACGACAACCAGCCCGCGATCTCGGTGTCGAGATCGCTCTCCAGCGTCACGTCGTACGGCACGTGCAACAACGAACACGACGCCGCCACGTCCACCGACCCCGCCAGCCCGAGCAGGGTGCCGAGGGTGCTCAACGCGGCGGTGAGATCCGCGGCCCAGATGTTGCGCCCGTTGACCACACCGGCGACAAGCCGCTTGTCCCCCAGCCCACCCACGGACGCGAGCGCGTCGAGGTTGGCCGCGGCATCACCGGTGAAGTCCAGCGCCAGCCCCTCGACAGGAGCCTTCGCCAGCACCGGCAACGCGTCCCCGAGCCGGTCGAAGTACGTCGCGACCAGGATCTTCGGGCGCGCAGGTGCGGCGGCCAGCCGCGCGTAGGTCTCCGCGACCTTGGCCAGCACGTCGGCCGGCTGGTCGGTCACGAGCGCGGGCTCGTCGATCTGCACCCACTCCGCGCCTGCCTCGTGCAGCTTGCCCAGCAGCTCCGCGTACAGCGGCACGAGCTGGTCCAGCAGGTCCAGTGGCCGGAAGCCTTCGGTGCCCGTCGGGTCCTTGGCCAGCAACAGGAACGTGACCGGCCCGACCAGCACCGGCCGCGTCGTCACACCCTCGGCGAACGCTTCGGCGAACTCGGCGAGCGGCTTGCTCGCGTCGAGGGTGAAGGTGGTGTCTGGGCCGAGTTCGGGCACGAGGTAGTGGTAGTTGGTGTCGAACCACTTCGTCATCTCCAGCGGCGGCGCCTCCGCGGTACCGCGAGCCATCGCGAAGTAGCGGTCCAGCTGACCTGCCGGAGTCGTGGCGTCGGGAACCGCGGCCAGGTGCCGCTCCGGAACCGCACCGAACAGCACGGCCGTGTCCAGCACGTGGTCGTAGAACGAGAAGTAGTTGCTCGGAACCTCGTCGATCCCGGCGTCACGCAGCTCCGCCAGGTTCTGCAACCGCAGCTCACGCGCGGTACGCAGCAGGGCATCGGCATCGCTGCGACCAGCCCAGTAGGACTCGATCGCCTTCTTCAACTGCCGCTGCGCACCCTGGCGCGGATAGCCGTGGACGGTGGCACGGCTGGACGGAACGGTCTGGGTCACGGGGCTCTCCTTCGCGAGTCCACGTGGACCTGCGGAAAGGAGCGCGCGACAAACCACGGCCGTTGACCGGGCCGTGCTTCGCCACCGACCCACCCGCGAGGTCTCGGCCTGCACCCACGGTCGTGGATGCACAGCGGGCAGGTCTTCGGACTCATGGGCGTTCCGGCTCGCGCCGGGTTCCTACTGGCCGTCGCTTCCCAAGCCTCCCGGCTCAGTGCTCGCCTCTCGAAGAGGCAGACGGCGGTCGTTCCCACTCACCGCTGCGGGGCAGTCCCGGATTCACACCGGATTCCCTCTTGCCTCGACCACCACCACGAACTCGCGACGGCCGAACCAGCTGCACACTCACTGTAGCGGTACAGGACCGCTCGATTTCTAGGTCTTGTCCCAGCCCATGGGAACCAGTTGTTCACAACCCGAGCAAGAGCGGCTCAGCCGGAACTTCTTCGGTGAGCAAGGTCGCGACCGGCGAGGCGAGGTCGCGCGGGGAGAACAAGTCAGCACCTCGATAGCCGGCTATCTCAGCCAACGTCTACCACCTGCAGTCCGTGGCGTACCTGGGCGACAGCACCTCCTGACGCCAGACACGCGGCGGATCATCGTCGACGACGAGGCCGACTTCCTCGCGCAACTCCCGCCGTAGCGCCTGCACAGGGGTCTCGCCGGACTGCAAGCCCCCACCTGGCACTCGGTCAGCTGGTCCCTCAAGACCGCGAACCCAATGACCGCGCCACCTACGTGGGCAAAAGTCTGCGCCTGAACTGCGGCTGCAAGATCCACGACCTGCGTGCCTTCGCCGCACAGATGCGACGCCAACGCGGTTGGGACATCGCTACCAGCACCGGCTGGGGAGGCAGCTCCACTGACACCGAAACCACTTACAGTCTCCGCGTTCGCCGCAAGAGCCTCGACACGCCAACAAAACCAGACACGAGGAAAGTCCAGCGAGTGCTCGACCACCTGAACCGCATGCTGTTGATCGGTGGCGAGTGGTCACCACGCACGTTCGACAGCATCCGCCCGCAAGCCCGTCCTCGGCCCAGCCAGGGAGACTCAGGAAACTGGTACAGGCGACCTAACGCCGCCGCGGGCGGCAAGTTAGGTACCTAACTTGCCGCCCGCCAGAGGAAAAACCTGCCCGCGTTGTGGCCGAAGGCGCACGGACCAGAGCGGCACCACCTGGAGGCGTCGACCTCCGCACCAGGCACCGGCGTGCAGCTGTGGCCGCCAGGGTCAGCCTTCGCAGGTCACGCAGCCCTCTTCCATGCGGCAGGTCAGGCCCACTTCCATGTCGTCGTCGTCCCAGTCGATCGCGAAGTCCGCGTCGGCGGAGCCCTCCGTCGCCACCGGACCCGCCGCCTCGATCACGGCACTCTGCTCACTCATTCTCATCTCCTCTGTTTGCTTGCCTGCACGCCCGCCCGGGAACGCATGTAGTAAAGACTCTTGATGTACGGGTCCAGCAGCGCCTTCTTGTGAATGCGGCTGATTTCCTGAGGGGTCGCGTCCGCGTTGAAGAACAGGTTCAGCGACTGCGACTGGTCGATGAACCGCTGCCGGTCGGCGGCCTGCGTGAGAATGACTTCCTGGTCGATCTCGTAGGCAGTCTTGAAGACCGACTTCTCCTCGTCCTTCAGCCAGTCCACGTGCTGCACCGAGCCGTCGTTGTCGACGATGTCGTCGATCGTCTCGCTGGTGTAGACGTCCCGTTCCTTCATCAACGAGACCAGGTTCGGGTTGGCCCGGGCCATCTCACCCGCCGAGGTGGTCTGGTTCCAGACGTTCGCCACGAACGGTTCGATGCCCTGGCTGGTGCCGCCGACGATCAACGCGGTGCTCATCGTCGGGGCGACCGCCATCAGGTGGCTGTTGCGCCGCCCGACGCACCACTCGGGAACTCCGGCGACCTCACCCATCCACACCGAGGCCCGGTTCGCCTGCTCGGCGATCGAAGCGAACACCGCCTTGTTGATCTCGCGGGCTTCCGGCGACTCGAACGCGATCATCCGCTGCTGGAGCATGTCGTGGTAGCCCATGACACCGAGGCCCAGGCTGCGGGCCTTCTCGGTGTAGCGGATCGCCCGCTCCAGGCCGCGGATCTCACGGGCCCGGCGCAGGAACGCCTCGGCGACCGCGTCGAGGAAGACCGTCGCGGTGAACGCGACGTCGGTGCCCTCCCACTCGCGGTACGTGGCCAGGTTCAGCGACGACAGCACGCAGGTGTACGAGTGGTCCTCGTCGGAGAACAGCGTGATCTCCGAGCACAGGTTGGACGCCTTGTTGGCCAGGCCGTTCGCCTTGTAGCTCTCGGTCTGGAGGTCGTTGACGGTGTCGACCTTCCAGATGTAGCCCTTGCCGAGGACCGCCCGGATCTTCAGAACCCGCTTGTACCGGGCGAGTGCGTCGGCGTCGCCGGAGACGAGCCGGTCGATGAAGTCCTGGGTGAAGATCCAGCCGACGTTCTTGTTCGCCGGCTCCCGGAAGATCAGGTCGGCCAGCTCGAAGAAGTCGTCGTGGTCGACCGGCAGGTACCCGGCCCACGACCCGCGCCGGGTCGAACCCTGACTGATCTGGTTGGTCATCTCCACGAAGTTCTGGAACACCGGCACGACCCCGTTGGCCTTGCCGTTGTCGGAGAACTTCGCGCCACGCGGACGAATGTCACCCAGGTAGGCGGACGTGCCGAAACCCTGCTGGGACAGCAGCGCCGCCTCTTTGAGGGTGTCGTAGAAACCCCACACCGAATCCTCGATGTAGGAGCCCTCACAGCTGACCGGCAACCCGCGGTCGGTACCGAGGTTCGCCAGGACCGGCGTGGACGGCGACAGCCAGCCCTTCCAGATCACCTCGAAGAACGCGTCGTACCAGCCCTCGCCGCCGGTGCGCGGATACAACTCGTCGGCGATGTCGGCGGCGGTACGGGCGATCTTCTCGTACCGCGACTTCACCGTCCCGTCCATCTCGATGTACTTCTTGACGAACATCGAATATCCGGCTGTCGTCATGAAGGGTGGGATCTCCCCGGCTGCTTGCAGCGCCTTGCGTTCGGCGCTCAGCGACTCCCAGATACTCACTGCGGCTTCTCTCTGCTCAGAAAGCATCGTCGTCGAAGGTGAAGTCCATCTCGCCGACGTTGCGGTTGTACTCGTTACCGGTGACCTGGAAGAAGTCGTGGAACTGGGTGCCGTTGATGCCGGAGTAGAACCATTCGGCGACGGGATTGTCACCGATCTCGAACAGCGGCTCGAGATTCATGTTCTCCAGCGTCATGTTGACCCGGGACTTCACGAAGGTGTCCAGGTCGTCCTCGCGGATCCCGTCGATGGGGCCGTGCGAGAAGAGCATTTCGACGATGCGTGCCTCGTGGTGGTACAGGTGCTCCGCCACGGCCCGGACGCGAGTCACCAGGTCGTCGATCTCCTCCTTCACCGCGCCGGGCGTGGCGCGGTACTCGTCGAGGAGGGTGTTGAACAACCAGGCGCCGCCGGTGGCGTGCAGGTTCTCGTCACGGGCCGAGAAGTTGATGCCGGAAACCACGTTCTGGATCAGGTTCTTGCCCTGTGACTGGAAGTGCTTCAGGAACGCGAAGTTGCTGTACAGAACGCAGTTCTCCATCAGCGTGAAGACCGCGAGGGCGTACAGCAGGTCGTCGTCGGCGATCGCCTCGTGCACGAACGCGATCCGTTCGTCCAGGACCGGATCGTTCTTGTACGAGGTGTAGAACTCCTCGGTGTCGATCATGAGGACCTGGTTGAGCTTCGCGTAGAACGGCGCGTGCATGTTCAGCTCGGCGAAGCTGAACGAGTTGCACATCATCTGCAGCTCGGGGCGAGGGAACGCGTGGAACAGCCGGTCGCCCCAGACCTCCCCGCCGAGGATCAGTTCGTAGATCGTGAACAGCTTCAGGGTCGTCTTGACCGCTTCCTGCTCGGCAGGGCTCATGTTCGCCAGGAAGTCCTGCTTGTCGTTCTGGACCGCGATCTCCTCCGCCGTCCAGAAGATGCTGCGCTGCGTCTTGGCAAGCTCGTCGGCGAACGGGTAGTCGAAGACGTACGCCTCCTTGGGCTGCCGGATCGGCAGCCCACCGGTCTCGATCATCGCCGGATTGGTCCTTCCCATGTGTACGCCGTGGAACAGGCCCGGCGAATCTCTGCTTCCGACGTCGAGGTGCACGTCGGCTACTACTACGACGCCGCCGAGGCGAGATCGTTCGCGAGAGCATAAGCCCCAAGGTCATCTAGCGCGAACTCGACACACCAGATGATGCTGTAAGTGATCTCACGCCCCACTACATCTTGTGCCAGCCGCAGCTACCAGCCAGGACAGCCGCAACCTCGCCCGCCGCCGGCAAGTCTGGATTGACGTCGGGAAAGACCTTAGTTAGGGTGCCCTTTGTTACCCCCTATAACTAAGGATGCCGATGGTGGGTCGTGCCGCCCGGATCAGCTCGGACGACATCGTGCGGGCCGGCCGATCCCTGGGCATGAACGAGTTGAGCGTGAAAGCGGTCGCCGGGGAGCTCGGCGTCACCGCTGCCGCGCTCTACCGGCACGTCGACGGGCGGTGGGGACTGGAACGGCTGGTCGGCGAGAGCTTCCTCGCCGAGCTGACCCTGACCGACGACCCCCGGCACGGCATCGAGCCGCATCTGCTGTCGTTCGCGTCGCAGTTGCGGGAGTTCGTGCTCGGCCATCCGGGGATCGCCCGGTACCTGCAGGTGCTGTTCCCGCGTGGCGAGGCCGGTCGGCGCGTGCTGACCGACGAGGTCGAGGCGTTGGTGCGGCGTGGCTACACGGCCGAGGCCGCGGTGGTGCTCAGTGGCGCGATCGCGTCGCTGACGATCGCTGTCACGGCCTCCGAGGAACATAGCATCACGATCGAGCTCGCCGATGCCGACGGCATCGGCCGTGAGCGCCGGTCCGCTGTGGCCGGCCTCGAGGTCGATGCGGGGCTCGGTGCCGCGCACGCGGTGCTGCCGCAGTTCGAGCGGGGGACGTACGTGCTCCTGGTGCTGACCGGGGCGATCCGGGGCCTGCTCGGCGTGGCACCGCCCGGACGGCCGGTCGCCGACATCATCACCGACCTCGCCGCCACCCAAAGGGAGCTGCAAGGATGGCCAAGCGCGGGTTCACCGGCGTGATGATGCGAGGCTACGGCGCCCGCGAGCACGAGGTCACGGTTCTCGGCACGGAGAAGATCACCGACCACTTCGTGCGGATGAGACTGCACTCGCCCACAGTGTTCGAGGACGCGATGGCCGTACCCACCGCCTGGCTGCGGTTCTGGTTCCCGCATCCGGCCGACGGCGTCAGCGAGCACCAGCGGGCGTACACGATCTCCTCCGCTGACGAGGCCACCGGCCAGTTCAGCATCGACATGGTGCTGCACGAGCCGGCCGGACCGGCGTCGGCGTGGGCCGCCACCGTGCGACCCGGTCAGCGGATCATGGCAACGTCGATGGGTTCGACGAAGTTCGAGGTCCCTCCCGAGCCGCCGGCCGGGTATCTGCTGGTCGGCGACTCCGCCTCGCTGCCGGCGATCAACGCGATTCTCGGCACGGTGCCGCCGGACGTGCCGGTGGAGGTCTACCTGGAGCAGCACCACGACGCCGACCGCGCGATCCCGCTGACCGGACATCCGCGGGCGCGAATCCACTCGGTGCCACGACTGGGCCCGGCATCGCTGGCCGCCGCGATCGAAGCCCGCGACTGGTCCGACTGGTACGCGTGGGCCGGACCGGAAGCCGGCTCTCTCAAACACCTGCGCACCCGGCTCCGCGACGAGTTCGGATTCCCGAAATCCGAGCAGTACACCCAGGCGTACTGGTACTTCGGCCTGGCGTTCGGCAAACGCCGCGGCGAGCCGGAACCGGTCGCCGCACCCCTGACACCCGAACCGGCGCCGCCACCGCAGCCCCGCACCAGATCGACCTTCGCAACACGTCGCCCCCTTGCGGCAGCCACCCGGCGTCGCGACACCACCCAGCCGTCGACCTCGCTTTGACGCATCACCTCACAACGATAACCGTTGTCATCTTGGCTTGGGAGCGGACCGACTCCGTGCGTTCGGTTCGCAGTGTTCGAATCGAAGGCCTGGAAGACGGCCGAACAGAACGAGTGACCCACGCTGAGGTGCGTCCCCCAGTGGCATCTCTTCGGAGGTCCGAGGCGTCTGCGGCTCTGTCCTTCAGCTGGCATCTGGTAGGCCTCTGCGAAGGCCAAGGCCCACGAGGAGCTGGGGGGATCGCGATGCGACCCGGCGAGGAGCTGACCGGCATTGGACGCTGCGGGCACCACGCCCTCCCCAGCAGGCCTCCTGACCCTCCGCACTGCTCCTGAAATCGGCACCGCGTCAGTGATCATCCCCGGCCTCACGACGATGGGCCTGGTCGTTCACATCTGCTTGGCGGTTGGCGTGGCGCGCTTCCATCCGAACACGCGCCGAAGAAGGGACGCACGATCAGCGCTGACCACATTGATCAGAGTGCGTCGACAGCCATCGCGTTCATCACGCCTTGAGCGTGGTCCAGGCGTAGAGGTTCGTGTCCCTTTGAACCGCTGGCTGTGGCATGCGTGCCACAACCGATCCGAAGCGCACCAACCCGGACCAGGTGACCCTCAGCTGTCAAGCCTCATCGAAAACCGCTGGTAGAGCACGTGGACGTAGTGGTCAACTCGGGCCTCGGACACTGGTTTATCCCTACCAACAGGCCGGATGCTCCCATCGAGAGTCACCTTCTTCACGTCGCCCAGCGAATCGAACATCGCGTAGATGGCCGCCGCATCCCGCGCAACAGGTCTCGGTGTCCCGCTCAACCCGGCTTGGGCCGCCGCGCACTTCCGAGGTTCCGCCGTCCTGCGATTCGACGAGAGCCAAGACCGTCTGCTCAAGGTTCAGCGGATCGAAGAGCCGATCGATCCACTCGTTCAGCGCGTCGACCGCGGCGACCTCGGACAGATGCACACCTGTCGGATGCCCCACTAGCGCGGGCGAACCGGGCACCATCGTTCGAAGAGCACAGCGGTAGCAGGTCCGCGGACCGCGCGGCGTTCCCTCCATTCGCAGGTTCTCCAGAACCGCCGCGACCACAGTCACCGCCCGTCCCGTGCGAGTTGCGTCCCGGATCCGCACTCGACGAACAGGCAGAAGTTCCATTGGCGCCCAAGGAAAACTCTGATCGACACGAACCGCGGGGAACGGGTCACTCGTGAGAGCGATTCCAGCGGTCTGCGATCATGCTGCGCCATGGATCGTTACGAGCAGTTCCGCAGTGCGGCCGTCGATCGAGGCATTCCCGAGGACGAGGTCGGCAGGTTCACCGAGCACCTCCGGTTCGCGGTCTGGGCGTGGCCGGCTGAGGGCGGCGAGGAGATCGCCGGTCGGATGGGAGGCCTTCCCCGCTTACCGATCGGGGTGGACTGGCCGGGCGGCGACTTCCCGTTGCCGTTCATCGGTTCCGTGGACTGCGCTGCCCTGCCGCGAGCTGAGGGACTCGACCTGCCTGCGGACGGATCGCTGTTGTTCTTCCTGCACCACGAGGAAGACATGGAAGAACACCCTTCCACCGACTACGCGCGGGTTCTGCACATTCCTGCGGGCACGCAGACGCAGGACGCGGCACCGCCACCCGACCACGACTCCAGGACGTTCTTCTGCGAGAGCATCCCGTTCCTCGTTCCCGAGCAACGGATCACCGCGCGAGTTCTGCCCGAGCTGCCGGACTGGATCGTCGACCGCAGAGTTCAGTTCGAAGCCGAGACCGTGCAGCAGTTGTTCGACGAGCTGAAGCACGTCGACCAGTTGTGCGAGCTCGTCGGTGAGCTCTGGCCGGAAGGGAATCCCCGCCACCGCTCCACGTTCCGCCTCGGCGGGTACTGCCGCAACGTCGGCAGCTCGGACGCCCCGCACTCGCAGATGTCTTTTGACAGCGTCCAGGAACAGCAGGCGAACTCCGGCCTCTCAAATGACGAACGGTGGCGCCTGCAGCGCGAGGAGGAGCAACGACTCGTCGGCGAGTGGCTGCCGCTCGCGCAGTTCCCCACGCAGAGCGATGTCTACTACGGTTGCTTCCTGATCAAGGCCGAGGACCTCGCCTCTAAGGGCTTTGACCGGATGCGGTCGTTCACGATGTTCACCGAGTGAGTCGTCTCCCCGACCTCGGCGACACGGACTTCGACAAGACCGCGGTCGCCGAGACGGAGGTCATGAGTGACGACGTCCTTTGCCACCTGGTGGACAGGTCGCCAAGCGCCTCAGCTCTCACTCCGTCTCAGGGTTGACGAACGCACGCACGTGGTCGGGCATCTGGTTCCCGGTCACGCGAAGCCAGGTCTCGTCGAGCGGCTCGACGCCTGTCAGCCGGGTGATCGAACGAAGGTGTTCGGGGGCTGCTCCCATGCCTGGGTTGGGGAAGTCGTCGAACGCCGTCACTCCGCGCACCAGGTGGTCGAGTGCTGTGGTGAAGTCACCGCGCTTCTCGGCCGTGACGCCCAGCGCACCGTGGCTGGCGCAGATGCCGGCCGGTTGGCGGGCGGCGGTGAAGTCCGCGAGTGCCCGTGCGTACCAGACGTCGGCTGCTGTCAGATCATCTCGTGACTCGGCGATCCGTCCCAGGGCGTGGTGCGACAGCCCGAGCCCACCGTTGTCCGCGAGGATCGTGTGGATCGGCAGGGTGCGCAGAAACCACTGCTCCGACTCGTCCCAGCGCTCACGGGCCGAAGCCAGTTCTCCCAGTGCGTACGAGATCGACGCGATGGCGGGACCGTTGCCGCTCTGCTCCCGCATCACGAGGGCTTCCTTGTAGAAGCCCTCGGCCTGGGCGTGTTGCCCTCGGTACTGGGCGACTTCGCCGAGTGCCTGCCAGAGGGCCGCGGTACCTGGACGGTCGCCCAGGCGGCCGCGGATGTCCAGCGCCTTCTGATACCGCTCCTGCGCCTCGTCGAAGTCGCGGCGCATCCAGGCGATCCGGCCGAGGTCCTGCTGCGAGGTCGCCACACCGGGAAGGTCACCGGCCGACTCGCTCTCCGCCATGGACCGGCTGTGCCATTGCTCCGCCTCGTCCCAGTTGCCTTGTGCCACGGCCATTTCACCGTAGTCGTGGTAGACGCTGCTGACGCCCTGCCGGTAACCCAGGGACTGGGCGATCCGCAGAACTTCGGCCAGCAACGGTTTCGCCTCCTCCACCCGACCCTGTGTCCGGAGCACTCCGGACAACAGCTGATAGGTCACGGCGAGCTGCCGCTCACGGCGGTTGTCCTCGGGCTGGGCGAGCAAGGTCGTGACGACCTTGCGGTACAACTGTTCCGCATCGCTCCTGGGCGATCGTTGCAGCTGGATGCCGACGAAGAACAGCCAAAGCGAACTACCGGAGTCGTGGGTGCTCGGTGGAGTGCCGTCTTCCCCTTCAACGGCCAACCTGACTCTGTCCGACCAGCTGTTCGCCTCGGCGGTTCGGCCGCTCCAGCCCCATTCGGCGTTCATGAGCAGGCCGAGTGCCATGGCCTGGTTCCACCTGCGGTGGTCGAGGGCGTCGGTGAGCGCACGAGCCAAGTTGGCGGCGTGGAACACGGCAACACCGTGTCCGAGCAGGGCGTCCCCGCTCTCGATCTGCCCGAACCCCCAGTTCGCCAGCTGGGCCATGGCATCGGTCATCGCACGCCGGCAGGAGGCCAGTTCCGTTGCGGCGTCAGAAGCGACAGCGTGCCAGCGGCTCAGGAAGAAGCCGGGCAACGCGGGATGCATGCGGTGAAGGCCGCCGCCGACATCGGTGAGCAGCCCGATCTCGTCGGCGCGCTCGAGCAGGGCCTGCCACTCGTCGATCGACACGTCCAGGAAGCGCTGGGGCGTCTCGGTGTGGATCGAGAGGAGCCCGAGGACGTCGTGGTCGATGACGGACTGGAACAGTGCCACGGTGAGCAGGAGTTCCTGCGATCGTTCCGGCAGCCGTGACGTCGAGTAGCCGATGCTCGCGTCCAGCGAGCCGAGCCGGCCTTCGCCGTAGGTCGGCGGCAGCGCGGTGAGTCCACGCAGACCCGAGAGAACTGCAGCCGGCTCCTCGGTGTCGAGGTGGGGCAGCACGAGTCGCATGGCCAGCGGATGGCCGTCCAGCCAGGTCAGCAGTTCCTGAAACGCGGCCGTGCGCCGCCGGGGCCACGCACGGGGAAACGGTGCGAGCACGGCGTCGGTGTAGATGGCGGAATCCTCGGAAGACAGTCCCTCCACGTCGATGCGCACGCGTTCACCGAGGCGTGGCTCCGGGCTGCGGCTCGTGATCAGGAAGACGCTGTCACCCGACTGCGTGAGCAACGCTCGCAGGTCCTCGATCTGATCGTCCGGAACGGACTCGAAGTTGTCCCAGACCACGAGGAGCCGTTCGCGCCGCAGGAGGCCTTCGACGATCTGGCGGCGCTGAACGTCGCCGAACGAGCCGAACGACGCGCCGATGATCTGAAGTCCAATGGTGGAAACAACTCCGTCCACGCCTGTCAGAGGCGTGCCCGGTTCGAAGGAGTGCCACACCACGTGCTCAGGCGTCCGGACGCCGCCGGTGCTGCGCCACCACCGGCCGAGTGCCTTCGCCAGCTCGGACTTCCCGACACCCGCGGGTCCGTGCAGCACCACCGCTCCGGACACCGCGGCGGTGCTCTCGAACCGGTGGAACTCGTCGTCCCGCCCGACGAAGACTCCGACTGGCGCCAGTGGATCGTCCTGGACCGCCGTTGGCAGGTGCGCTTCGACCCGGCCGAACCGCACCTCACCGCGCGAGTAGTGCACAGGAACGAACCAGTCGTGCAAGGGCAGTTGCCCCGCCGGACTGGGACGATGGGGGTGCAGTGACATCCGGGCGCGTCCGGCCGACACCGCCTCGGCCACCGATCCACCGGTGAACAGCGCCGCGTAGAACCCGGTCATGAACTCGGTCGCGGCCTTCGCGTAGACCGCGTAGGCCATGGCGACGACCTCGGCGGCACCACCGGCGATCAGCCTCGTCGCGACGGCCGCCTCGAGCGACGCGCCCACCGCTCCGGAATGGCACGCGTTGAGCACCACGACAGGGACCTCGGCCTCGGCGAGCACCTGAGCCAACTGCGCCGCGCGCACCCGTTCCGGCCCTGCTCCCGGCCGTTCGAACAGCAGCGATGCCTCCTCACCGAGTTCGCCGTGGCAGTCCAGGTGGACGACCTGGAACGGCCTGCCCTCCAGCCGGGCCGCCTGCAGCGTGACGGTCAACTCGTCGAGCGTTGGCGGCCGCAGCACGACGATGTCCGCCTGGTCGTCGACCGCGTCGAGCATGGGCCGGGCGATACCGCGGAAGGCGACGTCCCGCGGACCGGCAGGACGTGAGATCACCATCAACACCCGAAGCCGCCGACCTGCCACGGAGAACGGCGCGATCCGCTCGGCGGACTCCAGAACACGGGTGAATCGGACTCCGTCGACGGCCAGCGGAGCAGGCCGGTCGGGGTCCGCGCACAGCTCCCACGGCAGGCTCAGCCAGTCCGCCGAATCCGATCGCAGCTCGATCTCCGGGGCACCGGCCGCACGCAGCGCCCGATACCCGTCAGAACTCCCCGCGAAGAGCAACCCGAAGAGAGTCCGCCCCCAATCGCGCAGCCTGGCCGCCACACGCTCGCCGCGTTCGCCGTAGACACCGAACGGCGCTCGCAGGTAGTCCTCGACGTACCAGCGCAGATCCTCGCGCTCCTGCCCGTCCATGACGACGGGATCTTCGGGTCCGGGCGACACCACGGCCCGTCCGGGCACCGGGAATTCGACGCGCACCCGCTAGCGCTCCTCGTCCCCGGTCAGGATGCGCTCCACCACGACGTCGATCACGAGATCACGTTGTTCCGCAGAGATGTTGTCCGCCAACGGGAACTCCACCCTCACCCGCCGCGCCAGCACCTCGGGCTCGGGCTTCTTCTTCTGCGCGCGGAGGCTCACGACCACCGTCCACGCAAACGTGGCCGTGCTGACGACGAGTGCCGCGATGTCGACTATCTCGCTGTACCGCTCGACAGGGCGGTCAGGTGCGTGCAGCAGAGCAAGCACGTCAGCGTGCAGCTTGCCACTGGGATCCACTCGATCGGCCGCTGCGGTCGCCGCTTCCGCCACCTTGCCGGATGGTTCGATCATGCCCGTGTGATCGCGTCGACACCTGCTCGCGCTACACGGAGCCGATGGCACGTGCGAACTGGCCGGCACACTCTCCCATTCCCCAGCCTCGGAACAGCTCCGGCGCACAACCCCCATGCATTTGTTCACAGACATGAACAAATGCCGACGTCGCTTTCACAAGTGTGACCAGCGCGAGTTACCGCAACTTCACCGACGTTCCATTCGACACCACCTGACCTGCCAGTTCGATTTATTCGACTTCGAAGAGCCGATTTACACACCCCTACTCGGCATTGACCGCACCAAAAGAAGACTTCTAGCATCCAGCAACGAAACCCTTTCTCCCGGCGTTGGGATGTGGAGTCTTCATGGGCACTTCGGAACAGCCCGCTCACTCGGCGCGGCGGCCGCGCGTGCGCGTCGGGTTCGTGTCGGGTGGCGCCGTCCTCGCACTGGTCACCACCCTCGCGGCGTGGCCCTTCGTCTCGCCGCCGGCGAACGCTGCGGGCACCTACGTGCTGAAGAACGCGGGTAGCGGCCTATGCCTGGACGCGGGACCGAGTCCCACCAGCGGGACGCAGCTGAAGCAGCAGGCGTGCTCCGGTCAGGAGTGGTTGCTGACGGATGTCGACGGTGGTGTCCGGATCACGGCCGGGGGTCTGTGCGTCGGCGTGCGCGATGCTTCGACCAGTGCCGGTAAGCCGGTGCAGCTCGAGGCGTGCACCGGTGCCGTGAGCCAGGTCTGGTCGTTGTCGGCGAACGGCGCGAATCACCGTCTGGTCAACGCCAACGGCGGAAAGTGCTTGAACATCAAGGACAACGCGACGACGGCGGGAGCATTGACGCAGACCAACTCCTGCGACAGCGCGGCCACCAAGCAGTGGACGCTCGCTCCGGTCACCGGGCCGACCACCACAACCACCACCACCGGGCCGACGACGACCACCAGCACTCCGCCCGCTGACGCGCTGTACGCGTCGCCGACCGGTCGCGACGGTGCCTCCGGCACGATCTCCGACCCGACGACGCTGACGTCCGCGCTGCCGCGAGTGGCCGCGGGCGGCACGATCTTCCTGCGGGGCGGCACGTACAGCTTCTCCCAGACGGTGACGATCCCGTCCACCAACAACGGCACCGCCGCCGCGCGCAAGAAGCTGATGGCCTACCAGGGCGAGAAGCCGGTGCTGAACTTCTCGGCGCAGACCGAGGACCCGGCCAACCGAGGCCTCGCGGTGAACGGCTCGCACTGGTACGTGCACGGCATCACGGTGGAGCGCGCCGGTGACAACGGCATCTTCGTCGGCGGTAGCCACAACGTCCTGGAACGCACGGTCACCCGGTTCAACCGCGACACCGGCCTGCAGCTCTCGCGAGCGCTGTCGAGCACGCCGAAGGACCAGTGGCCGTCCTACAACCTCGTGCTCAGCGCCGAGTCGCACGACAACGCGGACTCCGACGGCGAGGACGCCGACGGGTTCGCCGCCAAGCTCACCGTCGGTCCCGGCAACGTGTTCCGCCACGCCGTCTCGCACAACAACATCGACGACGGCTGGGATCTCTACACCAAGTCGGACACCGGACCGATCGGCGCCGTCACCATCGAGGACTCGCTCGCCTACAAGAACGGCACCCTGAGCAACGGCGGACAGGCCGGCAACGGCGACCGCAACGGCTTCAAGCTCGGCGGCGAGGACATCGGCGTCAACCACACGGTCGTCCGCACCATCGCCTACGACAACGGGAAGCACGGCTTCACCTACAACCGCAACCCCGGCTCGCTCACCGTGTCGAGCAACCTCGCCATCGACAACGACGAGCGCAACTTCACCTTCGAAGCAGGCAGTTCCACGTTCCGCGGCAACACGTCCTGCCGCAGCAGCAGCGGTAGCAACGACAAGGTCGTCGGTGACGCCGACTCGTCCAACCAGTTCTGGGCGGGTACCAACGGCTCGCGGTGCTCCGGCTACAGCGGCGCGCTCGCCTGGTCGTTCGCCTCCGACGGCAGGCTCGTCGTCACCCTCGGCGGAAAGCCCGTCACCTTCTGACCACCGTCGCCACCGGTCCAGGCCGGGTCATCGCCTCCGCTGCGGTGGCCCGGCCTGCGGCATTCGCGTGGAACGTGGCGATGCGCAACGCGGCGAGGTCGCGCCGCGCCTCGGCGCAAAGAACAGAACTCGCCCGGACGACCACCTGATCCAAAAGACGGACAACGAGTTCAACACCGGATTCGGGCATTACCTCCGTGTGTTGACCACTTTTTGTTCCTGTATAGGTTTTCCAGTTGAGCGGTTCGGGTGGTGTCCGCAGCTCATAGCTAACCGATCGACTCGGCCGTGCGACAGAGTCCCTGTCGTTCCACGGAAAAGAGGAGCCGATTGTGCGGATTTCTCATCTCCTGCGCAGACGTTTCGCGTTGCTGGCCGTGCTGGCGGTCGCGCTGGCGGGTTTCGCGGCCCCGGCCTCCGCGGCGTCGACGACGTTGTGCACCGGGTACGCGGGGTGTGCCGCGTCCGGTCGCGGCGACGCCGGGTACGGCACCAACAGCGGCACCTCCTACTGGGGCATGTACCCCGGCCACAACTGCACCAACTACGCCGCATACCGGCTGACACGCAACGGCGCGGACGCGAGCTATCTGCGCGGGTACGGCAACGCCAACCAGTGGGCGGCACGTGCCAGGCAGTTCAACGTTCCGGTGAACCAGACACCCGCCGTCGGCGCCATTGCCTGGTGGGGCGGTAGCTCAGGCCACGTCGCGTACGTCGAGGAAGTCGGCCCTGGGTACATCCTCGTGTCGGAGGACAACTTCCCGATGGCCGGCAGCAGCGGCGAGTTCCACTGGAAGAGGCTCACTCCCGGAGAGCGGTACCCGGCGGAGTTCATCCACTTCAAGGACATCGCGGACGCACCCTCCGCGACACCGCGACCTGGCTCGATCACGGCGCTCGCCCACGGATCGCGGGTGAACCTGTCCTGGGGTGCGAGCTCCGGCGCCACCGACTACCAGGTGTACCGCGACGGCACCCTGATCGCCACGGTCGGCACCACCACCTACCTGGACGCCCAGGTGTCCTCCGGACAGCAGTACAACTACGCCGTCGTGGCACGGAGTTCGGGCGGAACATCAGCTGCCACCCTCAAACGCGTCGCCACGAGCTCCGAGGCGGCCGACCGCGCCTATCTGTCCACGAAGGACGGACCTGGCCAGTGCGGACGAGCAGGGGCGCCGAGCTACCAGGCGATCGTGTGCACCGTTCGCACCGCCACCGGCTGGGCCTCCGCCACGACCGGGCACGGCGACTGGGGGTACCTGGCCGACCGGGCGTGGCTCACGAACCGCGACGGCTCGGTGTCGTACTGCCGGCGGGTCGGCGCGGGCAACCAGATCCGGTGCGAACGCTACGACGGCGTCGGCTGGACCACGGCGATCTCACCGAACATCGACGCCGGTTACCCGGAAGACCGCGCGTTCCTCTCCACGAAGGACGGTCCGGCGCTGTGCGGCAGAGCGGGCGGCGACAACTACCAGGCTCTCGTCTGCACCACGCTCACCGCGTCCGGCTGGGTCTCGGTGACATCCGGTGGCGGGGACTGGGGTTATGCGGCCGACCGGTCGTGGCTGGTGAACCGTGACGGCACCGTCTCCTACTGCCGCCGGGTCGGCGACGGCGGCCAGGTCCGCTGTGACCGGTTCGACGGGACGACGTGGAGCAGTTCGATCTCGCCACAGGTCGACGCGGGCTACCCGGACAACCGAACCTACCTCTCGACGAAGGACGGTCCCGCGCTGTGCGGTCGTGCGGGCTCACCGGAGCACCAGGCACTGGTGTGCACGGTGCTCACCCCGTCCGGCTGGGTCTCCGTCACGTCCGGCGCGGGCGACTGGGGGTACGGAACCGATCGTGCGTGGCTGACCAACTCCGACGGCACCGTGTCCTACTGCCGGTTGGTCGGATCCGGCGGCAACGTCAGGTGCGAGCGGTTCGACGGCACGAACTGGAGCGGTTCCATCTCACCGAACGTCGACGTCGGCTATCCGGAGAACCGGGCGTTCGTGACCACGAAGTACGGACCGGCGCTGTGCGGCCGGGCCGGCGGACCGCAGCACCAGGCGCTGGTGTGCAGCGTGTTGACCACGTCGGGGTGGACCTCGGCCACGACGGCGCACGGCGACTGGGGGTACGGAACGGATCGCGCGTGGCTGACCAACTCCGACGGCACCGTCTCGTACTGCCGCCGGGTCGGCGCGGGTGACCTGGTCAGGTGTGAGCGGTTCGACGGCGCGAACTGGACGACGGCATTCTCACCATCGGTGGACACGGGATATCCGGACTCCTTCTGAGAGGGCATGAGCAGCGACCAGTCACCGCATTCGGTTGCGGTGGCTGGTCGTCCGCGTCAGGCGACGAGTTCGTCCACACCGTCACCCGCGTCGCACGACTCTGGCCTCGGACACCAAAAAGTCGCAACGCCCTGTCCCGTGGCCGCAGTCTCGACGTCCTCCTCACGATCGCTCATGCGTCGCGATCATGCTCGATGGCGAGTGGCGCGCCGACGTCTGCTGATCTTCACCGACGGGTCGAGGTGAGACGGGACCCGCCGCGAGAGCGAACTGGACTCCCCGGCGGGTCCCGCGTCCCCTCAGGCCCGCTTGCCGTAGTCGACGAGTTCGACCAGCAGGCCGGTCGCCGGCCCGAGGTGGGCGAACGCCACCCTCAGGCCGGGACGTCCGCCGCGGCGGGGCTCCTCGTCGACGAGGATCGCGCCGCGGTCCTGCAGCGCGCGCAGGTCCGCGGCGATGTCGTCCACCTCGAACGCCACGTGGTTCAGGCCGGGGCCCAGGCGCTTCAGGTGGCCGTGCACCGCGGCGTCCTCGCGGACCGGTGCTACCAGCTCGATCGAGGTGGTGTCGCCGGGGCACTGCCAGAACGAGGTCGCTACGCCGTACACGTCGACGTCGTCCTCGTAGGTGCACTTCAGGTCCAGCAGGGCCAGCGCCGGCGCGGCCGCCCCGATGTCGGAGGTGACCACGCCTACGTGGTCGATGCGCAGGATCATCCCGACTTCTCCTGGGCGCTTGCCACGGCGGCGACCAGGCCGCCTACGTCCTTGATCGCGAAGTATTCCTGGAGGTCCAGGCGCACGGCGAACTTCTGCTCGATTCCGGTGAGCAGGCGCAGGGCGTCGTAGCTCGTCCAGTTGGCGAGCGAGTCGAACCGCGCGTCGGCCGCGATCTCCTCGGCCGGCAGGTCGGTGACCTGGCCGACGAGGTCGGCCAGGTCGACGAAGATCTCAGACATCGGCGGACTCCCTTTCCACGACGAGGGTGGTCCACTCGGGACCGATCTGCGGCTGCGGGTGCAGCGGCAGGGTGAAACGGCCTCCGGGGGCCTGTGTGAAGCCGGCGTCCGGGTAGAACGCGGCCGCTGCCTTGTTGCGGGCGGTGGCGGTGAAGTCCGCCTCCAGCCTGGAGACGCCGGACGAGAGCGCGCGGTCGGCGATGTGCTGCACGACGGTGTGCTCGACGCCGCGGGTGAAGACGCGGCAGCTCATCACGAAGTTCTCGACCAGCCAGCGGTCGTCGTGCTTCGACACCCACACGCCGCCGACGATGCCCTCGGCGCCGAAGCGGTCCGCCACCTCGAAGACGAGCACGAGGTGGTCGCTCGACGCGGCCATCTCCCTGGTGCGGACCTCGGCGTGCGAGGTGCCGGTCATGTTGAACTGGTTGGTGCGCTGTCCGAGCTGGACCAGGCGCGGCAGGCTGAACTCGTCGGCCTCCCGCACGGTGACGACGATGTCCAGGCTGCGCAGGTAGTCCTGCACCGAGCTGAACGAGTCCGCGAACTCGGTGCGTTCGGCGCGGGCCTTGTAGAGCGCGGTGCGCTCGCGGTCGGTCGCCGTCGTCGTCAGCACGTCGAAGGAACCGTTGCGCTGCAACGCCGTCACGTGGTCGGCCGGGTCGCCGTCCAGGTGCACGACGGTGACCTCGGGGATCGAGCCGCGCACCAGCTGGGTCTCGAACGTGCTGTCGTCGGCGAAGACGAAGCTGTCGAGACCGAGGTTGAGCTGGCCGGCGAGCCCGCGGATGTTGTGGTCCTTGGGCTGCCAGTTCACCGCGCGTGCCGCGATGTCGGCGGGACGGATCACGAGGTCCGGGTGGGTCTCCAGCACCTCGTCGACGATCGTGGCCTCGTTCTTGCTGGCCAGCGCGAGGACCACGCCCTGCTTGCGCAACTGGACGGCACGCCGCTGCATCTCGCGGAAGGCGTTGCCGGGGTACATCGAGCCAATCTGGATGCCGCTCGGGCCGTCGTCGCCGACGACGCCGCCCCACAGCGTGTTGTCCAGGTCGAGCACGAGGACCTTCTTGGCGAGGCCCAGGAACGCGCGGCAGAAGTTCGCGGCCTCGGTCGCGTAGACCTGCTCGACCTCGGGTGTCCAGGCGGCGCTCGCGAACCGGTAGAGGCGTTCGTCGCGCAGCCGGACGGGGGCGTCGACCAGGTAGGCCTCCAGGTCGAGCGCGTGGACCCGGTCGCGGCGCAGCGCCATGCCGAGCAGGTCGCTGTTCAGGTCGCGCCACGTCCGGCCGAGCGCCGCCCTGCCGTCGAACGCGACGACGCCGCGCATCTCGACCGGCGACAACGGCACGGTGTGCACCAGGACCGCGCTGCCGGAGCGTTCGGTGAACGCTCCGACGAGGTTGTCGAACATCGACCACCGGCTGCGGACGGCGCTGTCGAGCACCTCCACGTCGTCCCACTCGGCCGGCACGAACCAGTCGTCGTGCAGCAGGCAGAGCGTCACCTGCGGCCCGAACTCCGCGAGAGGCGAAGAAGGGCTGCTCAGGTCGACGGCGAGCTGGTCGAAGCCGGACACGTGGATCTCCGGCGCGATTCCCTTGCCCAGCAGCGCGATCCGCAGCAGCGGTGCGACTCCGGACGCGGTGAACGTGCCGGTGACGGCGACCTTCAACGGCTTGAGCTCGCCCAGCAGGTCGGCCGGTACCTTGCCGAGCAGCCGTCCGGCTTCGAGCAACGCCGGGACGTCGGTCAGGTGGCGAAGGTCGCCGATCAGCGCCGGGTCGGCGGCGGCGCCGGGCTTGGTCAACTGGCGGATCCGCGCCAGGATCTCTTTGGTCTCCACAGTTCTCCCCCTCAGATCGCCAGCAGCGTGCACAGCCAGTGCATGCCGCTGGCCGTGCTGGTCAGTGCCACGACGTCGCCCTCGATGAGCTCCTCGGTCGTGAGGTAGTGCTCCAGCGACATCAGCTGGTCGGCGCAGCCGACGTGCCCGTAGGCCTGGGACACCTCGGTGTTCGTCCACTCCGGACCGTGGTCGAGGTCCTTGGCCAGCAACGTCATGGCGGGCACGCTGTCGTGCAGGTGCAACAGCTTGCGCAGGTCGGCGGGCTCGATGCCGGCCCGCTTGCAGGAGCGACGCACGACCTCGTGGTTGTTCGTGCGGATGGTCGAGACGAACTCGAACATCTTGCGGATGTCTCCCGCGAAGAACTCCTCCAGCCGCTTCTGCGGGCTCTTGACGCCCACGTCCTGCTGGCCGGCGAACGGCCGAGCCGCCGCGCCGACGTCCATCATCATGAAGTCGGCGTACCGGCCGTCGCTGATGATCTCGGTGTTGAGCCACCGGTTGCGCGGGTGGTCGCGCTTGACCACGGCCGCCGCGGCGCCGTCGGAGAAGATGCTGGTGTTGATCTCCATCCGGTTCCAGTACGGCTCGCACACGCGGTTGGCGCCGATGATCAGCGCGGTCTGGTAGTCCGGGTGCGTGGCGAACTTGCCGGCGACGACGTCGAACGCGGCCACTCCCCCGCCGCACGCCTGGGTCAGCAGCACGTTCTCCGACCTGTGGGCGCCGATCTTGGCCTGCGTGGCGCCCGCCGCGTCCCAGTACAGGTGCTCGGACAGGTCGGACATGGCGAGCACGACCAGGTCGACCTCGTGCGGCTGCACGCCCGCGTCACCGAGCGCCTTCGCACCGGCCTCGGCGGCCAGGTCGGTGAGGCCGACGCCGTCCTCGGCGCGGTGGAAGGTGCGGAAGCCCCAGCCCAGCACGCGGTCGACGTCGTCGGTGTAGTCCGGCGCGGCCGCGGCCACGTCGACGGGGTCGCCGAGCACGTGGCCGAGCGCCACGACTCCGAAGTGGACGGTCACGGGATCTCCTCGATTCTCGCTCCGGCGTCCGTCAGGAACCCGGCGGTGATCTGGTTGTGCGGGGTGGCGCGGTGGTGGAACACGAGGTCGCCGTGCTCGTCGCGCAGCCGTCGCAGCACGACGTCCTCGACGCCCTTGCCGAGCACGACGCAGGACAGCGAGAACACGTCCACGACGGTCCCGCCGGTGATGCCGACCGCGCCGCTGATGCCGTACTGGCCGAACTTGTCGCGCACGCGGACCGCGAACACCTCGCGGTCCTCGGTCAGGTCGAGCTTCTCGGTGCCGAGCGTGAAGTCCTTGGCCCGGCAGACCACCTCCGCGACCTTGGCCGCGGACTCGGGACCGACGGGCTCCAGCTCGACCTCGACGTTCAGGCCGGCCACGAAGTCGTCCAGCGAAACGGCCTCCCTGGCGGAGTGGCGAACGCGGCGTGCCGTGCGGTCCGGGGAGGGGATGCGGTCCAGCAGACCGGACCGCGCCACCTCGGCGCGCCACTCGTCGGGCTTGCCGTCCAGCGTCAGCAGCACCGCCGACTCGGCCGGCACGCCCTCCCGCGCCGCCACGTCCGCGATCTCCTCGTCCGGAGCCCGCACCACGAGCCGGGCGCCGGACTCGCGCAGCCACCGCACCGGCTCCTCCAGCGCGGGGTCCTCGTCCACGACGACGAGTCGCGGGGTGACCCCGTGCACTGCCCGCAGCACACCGGCCAGTTGCGCTCCCAGCTCGCCGAACACCGCCTCGGTGTAAGGGATCTTCGCGAACTTGAACATCGCGGCGTGGTGCGCCTTGGCGGTGCCGACCGCCCGCACGGCTCGTTCGGCGTCGACCACCCAGGCGTCCGGACGGCCCGCGAGCTCGGCCCGGATCGTCTCCCTGACCTCGTACGCAGTCGCGGCCGTCCCCGCGGCCCGCCCGTCGTCCAGTTGCCCGAACGGCCGGTCCTCCGGCACGGCGGGCAGCACGACGACCAGGAACGACCTCCAGCGCCGGGCCGCCGACACCGCGGCGTCGACCGCGGTCAGCAGCTCGTCGCCCAGCTCCTCGAAGCGGGGTGCCACGATCAGCACGTCCGGCCTCACCCGCGCCATCTCCGACGCGTCGTCGAGGCACTGCCGCACGATCTGGTTGTACGGCGCGGTGTCGAACGCGACCGGGAGGCCGGCGTCGTGCAGCGCGACGCCGAGGTGCGGCGCCAGCGGGTCGATCGTGTAGCTGGCGAGCAGGCCCACGCGCACGACCGGGCGGACGTCGGTCCGGCCGATCTCCTGCCAGCGCAGTCGCGTGTCCATCAGACCTCCACTCCCTTGGCGCGCAGCACTTCCCGGACCTCCCGGACCGTCCGCACACCGGCGATCTCCTCGTAGTCGAAGGAGAGCGAGTAGGCCTCCTCCAGCATCACGATCAGCTGGATGTGGCGCATGCTCGTCCAGCTCGACAGCGTGTCCTGGCCCGCGTCGTCGGTGACGTGCGCCGGATCGACGTCCAGGGCACCGGCCACCACGTCGGTGAAGGTCATGACCGTCCTCTCAGGCTGAGCGGGCGCATGTCCGTCCACACGCGACCGATGTGCTCCAGGCACTCGTCCTTCGACCCGCTGACGCCCGCGTCGTGCCAGCCGGGCGCGTTGTCCTTGTGAGCGGGCCAGATCGAGTACTGCTCTTCGTCGTTGACGACCACTCGGTGGGTCATGTCGATCTCCTAGTCGGCCAGCGCGGGCTGGCGGTCGAGCGGCTTGGCTTCCGGCTCCGGCTCGTAGTCGGGCACGAGCGTCTCGACCTCGCGGACGTTGCGGTTGAGGAAGCCCACGACGCCGACGCCCGCGCCGAGCACGCCCACGACCACGAACAGCAGCCCGATGCCCGAGCCAGGTCCGGTGCCGACCAGCCAGCCGAACGTGTCGGCGAGCGCCGTGTCCCCGCGCATCGCCGGTTCGAGCACCTTGTCCACCAGCGGTCCGGCGGCCGCGAAGCCGATCGGGACCGAGAGGTTCTCGAAGAAGTTGCGGGCGGCGAAGACGCGGCCCTGCACCCCCGGGTCGACCTTCTCCTGCCAGATGGTCTGCGCGAGACCGTCGATGAACGGGATGGTCAGCTCGACGAAGAACATCGCCGCGGCCCACGCGATCAGGCCGTCGCCGACGCCGTAGAGGATGCGGCCGACGATGCTGAACACCAGGATCGCGCCGAGCACCACGAGCATCTTGCGGCGCGGCGGCCTCATGAACGCGAGCAGCGTGCCGCCGAGGACGCCGCCGACCGCGCCGATGCTCTGCACCAGGCCGAGCGTGCCCTCGTCGCCCAGGGTGCGGGCGAGGACCAGCGGCACGATCAGCGCCCACGCCAGTGCGGCGAGGAGGCTGATGGAGAACAGGACGATCTGCACGGCGAGCAGCGGCGGCCGTTCGACGATGTAGCGGAACCCGAACACGCAGTCCTGCCAGAAGGTGCTCTTCTCCCGGTCCTGACCGGGCACCGGCGGGATCGTCACCACGAGCACGGTGATGATCGCGACGACGTACGTGAGCCCGTCGATGAACAGGATCAGCTTGATGCCGGTCAGGCCGAGCAGCGTGGCGGCGAACGCCGGCGCGAAGATCACCGGGAAGCTCTTGACCGACCACATCATCGCGTTGGCGCGGAGGAACTTGCCCTTCTCCATCATCAGCGCGATGGTCGCGCCGAACGCCGGCCCCTGGATCGCGAGCAACGCGCCGGTCAGCACGTTCACCAGGTAGAGGTGCCACAGCTGCGTCGAGTCCGTGAGGAACAACGCGAGCAGGATGAACGTGACGACGATCGACCCGATCTCGGAGATGATGATCGAGACCTTGCGGTTCAGCCGGTCGATCAGACTGCCCGCGAGCGGGCTGAAGAGCACGGTCGACCCGAAGCCGCAGAACATCATCAGCGCCATCGACGTGGCCGAGCCGGTGTGCTGCCACACCCAGATGCTGAGCGCGAAGTTCGTCATGCGGGTGCCGAGGGCGGACAGCAGCTGTCCTACCCACATGATCGTGAACGCGCCGAATCCCGAAGGCTTGGGCATTACCTCATCCTGTTCTGGTCAACGAGCTGGCGGAGCAGCCCTTCGATTTCGCCGAGCATCCGGCGCGCGGTCTCCGGCAGGTACATCTCGGTGCCGTAGTTCATCTCGATGCGGATCCGGCCGTCGACCAGCGAGCCGACGACGTCGATCCGGCCGGGCCACTCGGTCCCCTTGTCCTGCAGGACACCGAGTTCGGACTGGCACAGTTCGAACAGCTCGTCCGCGCTGGAGAGGTCGGTGAACCCGAACGCACCCGCGTAGTTGACGGTGAGCTGCGGGTTCGGCGTCTCCAGACGCTGCCGGACGGCGGGGTCCGGGTGGTTGTAACGGAGCAGGCCGTAGCCGATGCCGTTGACGGGCACCTGCTTCAGCTGGCCGGCGAGCGAGGTGATCGCGGCGGTGTCGACCGCGTCGGGCAGGGTGAGCCGGACCGGGTACATGACCTGGAACCAGCCGACCGTGCGGGACAGGTCGAGGCCGTCGAACAGCGCCTCGCGGCCGTGCCCGGTGGTCGCGATCGTCCACTCCGGACCGCCGAACCGGTCCGAGGCCATCCGCACGGACGCCCACACCAGCAGGTCGCTGACTCCGACGTGGTGCGCCTTGGCCAGCTCGCGCAGCCGCGTGGTGGTGTCGGCGTCGATCGTCGTGTGGATGTCCTGCATGACGCCGAACGTGTTGCGGCCGGGCAGGTCGGGTGTCATGTCCTCGCTGCCGGGTGCCTGCCGCTCCCAGTACTCCAGCTCCTGCAGGGGCAACGGACCGCGGGCGTACCCGTCGATCTTCCGCGCCCAGTCCCGGAACGACGTGGTCTTCTGGCCGAGGTCGACGCAACCGCCGGCGAGGACCTGGCGCAGCGCGTTCTGGAAGTCCTCCAGGATCAGGCTGCGCGAGACGCCGTCGGTGACCAGGTGGTGGCAGATCAGCATCACGCGGTCGGGCTCGTGGCCGCCGAGTCCGAAGTGGACGACCTTGGCCAGCGGGCCTTCGGCGACGTCCAGCGTCGGGTGCACCTCGTTCAGGTGGGCCTCGATCGCCTTCTCGCGGTCGGTGGCGTCCGTGACGTCGAACGACACGAACGGCATCGCACCGTCGACCGGGCCGTGCGAGGCGTGCCAGTCGTTGCCTTCACGGCGGAACCGGAGGCGCATCCCGTCGTGGTGGGCGACCAGCGCGTTCGTGGCCCGCTCCAGCTGATCCGGCGTCGCCGGCGCGCGGAGGCGCAGGTAGTAGGGGTGGTTGAAGTGGGCGGGCGCGACCATCGACGTCGCGAGCGCCTCGAAGAACCAGCGCTGCGCCCCGGTGGCCGGGAAGTCGCCCTCCACCGGCCCCTGGTCTGCGACCTGCTCCGGTGCGTCCGCGACCAGCAGCGCGGCGATCGTGCGCTTGGCGGTGAGCTGGGCGGGTGTGAACCTGATGCCCGCCTGGTTCGCGAGCCACACCACCTGGATCGCGGTCATGGAGTCGCCACCCAGCTCGAAGAAGTCGTCGTGCGCGCCGACCTCGCCGACCTTGAGCACCTCGCGCCACACAGCCGCCAGCGCTTGCTGCTCCTCGGACATCGGCACGCGCAGCAGTTCCGCGATCGTGCGCTTGGCCGTCAGCTGGGCAGGCATGAACTTGATCCCCGCCTGATTCGCGAGCCACACCACCTGGATCGCGGTCATCGAATCGCCACCCAGCTCGAAGAAGTCGTCGTGGACGCCGACCTCCGCGAGCTTCAGCACGTCCTGCCAGACTGCCGCCAGCGCGCGTTCGTCATCGGTCCGCGGCAGCTCCTTCGCCCGCGTCTCCTGCGGCAGCTCGCCCAGCAGCCGGGCGAGCTCGGTGCCCAGCACGACGTCCTGGTCGCCCTGCGCGGTCAGCAGATCGACGACGCGCAGGGCCGGGAACCGGCGGGCGAGGCGGTCGGCGGCGTGGCCGAACACCCCGGGCCACGGCCTCTCGGCGCGCTCGGACGTGGCCAGGACGGCCAGTTCCCCGCCGGTGCGCTGGGTCCAGCGTTCGACCGCGGTGCAGAGCCGGTCGAACGCGAGCTCGAACGCGGCGACGCCACCGTCGAACAGGTCTTCCCACCGCAGCACCAGCGCGGTCGTCCCGCCGCCGAACCCGGCCGCGGGGTCCAGCAGCGGACGCAGGACCTGACCGGCCGCGGTCGTGCTGACGGTGAGCGGCAGGTCCAGCTCGCCGAGCCACGAGGTCAGCACCGGCAGCACGCCGTCGAGCGGCCGTGACGACGCGATGCCCATCGTCGGGCCATCCACTGTGGACGATTCGACCTCGACGCGCGTGTCGGGCGCGTCGACCAGTTCGGTGAGTTGCGCGACGAACGAGTCGAGCAGCTCACCGGCGCCGTCGGTGCCGAACAGGTCGGCGCTGTACTCCAGCGTCGCGGCCAGCTCGCCGTGCTCGGTCGTGAGCGTGAGGAACAGGTCGAAGTCGAGGCTCGTGACCGGCACCTCCAGCGGTTCCAGCTCCAGCCCCGGCCAGCTCATCGCCTCGTCGGGCAGGTCCGCGTAGTTGAACGCGCACTGGTAGACCGGGTGCCTGCCCCGCCGGCGCGGCAGCACGTGGGCGACGCTGGAGAACGGCACGTCGCCGTGCTGGTAGCCGTCGACCATCGCGCGGTGCACCCGCTGCACGACCTGCCGGAAGGTGAGGCGCCCGGCCAGGTCCACGCGGATCGGCAGCAGGTCGGTGAAGCAGCCGACGAGGTGCTCGACCTCCGGCCGCGGTCTGCCCTGCTGCGGCACGCTCAGCACGACGTCCGGCTGCGCGCTGCGGCGGTACAGCACGACCGCGTACGCCGCGAGCAGCGTGGCGAACGGTGTGCTGCCCTCCGCTCGCGCCAGGTCCTTCAGCGCCTCCGCCACCCTGTCCGGCACGACGGACGACGTGCGCCGGGTCTCGTTGCGCTCAGGGCGGTCCGCGGGCACTTCCAGCTGCGACGGCGCGTCGGCGAGGTAGGTGCGCCAGTGCTCCTGGTGCGGTGCGAGCGCCTCGTCGGTGAGCAGGACCTGTTGCCACGCCGCGTAGTCCGCGTACTGGACGGTCAGGTCCGGCAGGTCACCGGCCTGGTAGCCGGCGGACAGCTCGGCGAGCAGCACTCCCCACGACGTGTTGTCGCAGACGATGTGGTGCATGCCGAGCAGCAGGTGGTGCTCCTGCGCGGACGTGCGCACCAGCCGGACGCGCAGCAGCGGTCCGTGCTCCAGGTCGTAGACGTGGGTGGTGTGCTCGGCGAGGAACTCCTCGGGCGAGCCGACCGCCTCGGGCAGCCAGCAGTCCATGTCCGGGTGCACGACCATGACCGGCCGGCCGTCCTGCTCGGCGAACGTGGTGCGCAGGATTTCGTGCCGCCGCACGACGTTCGCCACGGCGGCGCGCAAGGCCGGCACGTCGAGCGAGCCGCGCAGCGCCACCGCGAACGTGGTGTTCATCCTCGTGGTGGTGGGATCGAGCTGGGTCGCGGCCCACATGCGCCGCTGGATCGCCGACAGCTCGAGGGGTTCGTCGCGGGAGACCGGCGACAGCGGATGCCCGGTCTCGTGCGGCTCGTCGACGAGTTCGGCCAGCGCCTCGACGGTCGGATGGGTGAACAGCGCGTGCAGCGAGACGTCGGCGCCGAACTCCGCGAACACCTTGGACAGCAGCTGTGTCGCGAGCAGCGAGTGGCCGCCCAGCGCGAAGAAGTCGTGCGTGACGCCGACCTCGTCGAGCTTGAGCACCTCGCGCCAGACGCGGGCGAGTCGTTCCTCGGTCGGCGTGCGCGGGGCCACCGGGGGCGTGTCGATCGAGACCGCCCGGACGGCGGGCGCGGCCCGTTCGGCCAGTGCGGCCGGCTCGCCCAGTGAGGTGCCGAGCAGGTGCAGTCGGTCGGCCTCCGGGTGCAGCACGCGGGTCAGCAGGATCGCCAGCGCGGCGAACATCTCCTGCGGGTAGGGGACGTGGCCGAGCTTGTCGGCCTGCGCGTCGAAGGTGGCACTGACCGGCAGATCCTTGGCCCAGTCCGCGAACCACGTGGCGTGCACGCCCTCGATGGAGTCCGCGAGCACCGCGAGCCGGTCGTCGAGGTGGCCGAACGTCTGCTCGGACGGGCAGACGACGAGGTGCAGCGGCGCGGACGACCGTTGCCGGTAGGCCGTGACGGCGGTCTCCAGGTCCTGCCAGTTCGCCTCGACCGCGTCGCCGTGCCGCGTCCAGTCCTCCCAGCGCAGCAGCACGACGTCGGCCAGCCTGCCGTCGTCGCCTTGGAGCAGATGCTGGACGATCTGCTGGTACGGCGCGAGTTCCACGTCCACGGGCAGCCGCAGCACGCCGTTGAGCACGTCCAGTGGTGCGCGGACGGGGTCGGCGGTGAACGTGGCGGCGATCGAGATCCGGTCCCGGCGCGGGAGCGTGCCCTCCGCCAGGTCGGCGAGCACGGCGAGGAACTGCTCGCCCAGCTCGCCGACGGTCTCGTCGAGGTAGAGGTCCGCGTTGTAGCCGAGGACGCCGCGCAGCTCACCGTTGGTCCGGGACAGCACGACGAACAGGTCGAAGTCGGTCAGGCCGTTGTCGACCTCGAACGGGCGGAACTCGACGCCGGCGGCCGTGCGGGGAGCCGAGGCCTCGGTGAGGCTCAGCATGGCCTGGAACAAGGGGTTCTGGCTCGGGTCGCGCGGCGGGTCGACCGCCTCCACCACCCGTGCGTACGGCGCATCCTGGTGGGAGTACGCCTCGCTGATCGCGCGGTGCGTCCCGCGCACCACGTCGTCGGCGTCGCCGTCCAGGTCCACGCGCAGCACCAGCATGTTCGCCAGCGAGCCGATCAGGTGCTCCAGACCGGGACGGCCGCGGCCGCTCACGGGCAGGCCGAGCAGCACCCGGTCCTGGCCGATCAGCGCCGCGAAACCGCTGAGCACCACGGCGTTCAGCGACACACCGAGCTGCTGGGCACGAGCCGCGAGCTTCTCGGTCAGCTCGCGCGGCACGACGAAGTGCCGCCGGCCGCCGGTGTGCGTCTGAATAGCCGGGCGCGGCAGGTCGGACGGCACGGTGGAACGCGCCGGGCTGTCGGCGAGCCTGTCCCGCCAGTACGCGAGGTGCTCGTCCATCACCTCGGCGGTCAGCCGGCGGCGTTCGGCGGCGGCGTGCCGGCCGAACGACGTGGTCAGCTCGGGCAGCGCCTCCCCGCCGTAGAACGCGGCGAGGTCGGCACCGAACACCTCGGCCGACGCGGCGTCGAAAACGATGTGGTGCGCGGTCACGAGCAGCAGGTGCTTCTCCGGTCCGAGCGCGACGAGCCGGAACGCCACCAGCGGTCCCGCGCTCAGGTCGAACGTGTGCCGGGCATGGTCTTGTGCGACTTCCTCGGCCCGTTCGGGGTTCTCGGACAGGTCCACGACCTCGATGGCGATGGACACGTTGTCGCGCACTCGTTGCCGCAGCTCGCCGTCGCGCTCGAAGAACGTGGTGCGCAGGGCGGAGTGCCGGTCCACGACCCGGCCGACGGCCAGTTCGAGGGCGGTGCGGTCGAGCGGCCCGATGAGCTCCAGCCCGAACGGGATGGCGTAGGCGGGGTTGCCGGGGTCGAGGCGGTCGAGGAACCAGAGCTGCTCCTGGGTGAACGACACCGGCTGCGACCGGTCGGCGTTGCGCAGGCGCAGCGCGAGGAGCTGTCTCTGCTCCTCGGTCAATGAGCTGGTCAGGTGGTCTGTCATGACTGGGAGATCTCCTGGGCGTCCCGCTCGCGGTCCAGTTCGGCCCGCAGCTCTTCCGGTGACATGTCGCGGATCTCGGCGAGCAGCCGGGCGAACTCGTCGTCCTGCTCCGGTTGGTCGTCGCGCAGCTCGTCGATCCGCGCGGCGAGCCTGCGCGGCGTCGGCGCCTCGAAGATCGCGCCCGCCGGGAGAGTGACCTGGAGCTCCGCCGTGATCCGCGCGAGGATCTGGGTGGCCAGCAACGAATGCCCGCCGAGCTCGAAGTAGTCGTCATCCGGGCCGATGCGCGCGATGCCGAGCAGCTCCTGCCAGATGCCGGTGACGACCGCGAGGTCGCCCTGGGGCAGCACGAGCTCGGCCGGCTGCGGCAGCACCTCGACGACCTCGATCGGCCGCGGCGCCGTGCCGGGCAGGTCGATCCAGTGGCGGGCGCGCTCGAACGGGTAACCCGGCAGCGGAATCCTGCGCCGCCGCTCGTCCGCCGTGAGCGCGCCGAGGTCGACCGGCACACCGGCGATCCACATCCTGCCCGCCGCGGCCAGCATCGTGTCGAGGTCGTGCTTGTCCTCGCGCGGGTGCCGCAGCGACCCGAGGGCGGCACCACCGCGGAGGTCGTGCTGGCGTGCCAAGGTCGTGAGGACGTTGCCCGGCCCGACCTCCAGCACGGTCACCGGCTCGGTGATCAGCGTCGTCAGCCCCTCGCTGAACCGCACGGCCGCACGGGCGTGCCGGGCCCAGTAGCCGGGGTCAGTCGCCTCCTCGGCGGTGATCCAGGTACCGGACACGTTGGAGATGAAGGGAATCCGCGGCGCGCGCAGCTCGATCCGGCTCACCAGCGCGGTGAACTCACCGAGCATCGGGTCGATCATCGCCGAGTGGAACGCGTGCGAGGTGTGCAGCCGCTGGCACGCGACACCCGCGGTCTTCTCGAAGCGCTCGATCGCCTCGAACGTGCCGGCGACCGTGCTGAGGTTCGGCGCGTTGCTCGCCGCGAGGGACACGTCCTCCGGCAACTCCAGTTGGTCGGCGCCGAGCGGCACGGACAGCATGGCGCCGCCGGGCAACGCGCCCATCAGCGCGCCGCGGGCCGTGACCAGCTCCAGCGCGTCCGGCAACGAGAACACCCCGGCCAGGCACGCGGCCACGTACTCGCCGACGCTGTGCCCGAGCATCGCGCTCGGCCGCACACCCCAGTGCTCCCAGAGCTTCGCAAGCGAGTACTCGACGGCGAAGAGGGCGGGCTGGGTGAACTCGGTGCGGGTCAGGCGGTCCGCGTCGGCCAGCACCTCGTGCAGGTCGAACGGGAGGAGCGCGGCGCACTCGTCGAGGGCGGCCTTGAAGACCGGTTCCTCGGCGGTGAGCTGGGCGGCCATGCCCGCGTACTGCGAACCCTGGCCGGGGAAGAGGAAGACGACGTCGCGCCGGTCGCCGGAGCCGGTCCAGGCTTCGGACAGATCATCGACGACCTCGGCACCTACCACCGCGGCCAGCCTGTGCCGCAACGCTTTTCGGCCCGTCCGCAACGTGTACGACACGTCCGCCAACTCCTGGCCACCCTCCGCGAGCCGCGCGGCCAGCCGTTCCCTGCTCTCCTGCAACGCCTTCTCGCTCGCGGCCGACAGCACCACCAGGTGCCGGGACCGGGTCGGCGGCATCGGTTCGGGCGACGGCGGCTCCTCCAGCACGGCGTGCGCGTTGGTGCCGCCCATGCCGAACCCGCTGACCCCGGCCCGGCGCGGGCCGTCCAGCGGCCACGGCGCCGGCTCGCGGTTGACGAAGAACGGGCTGTCCGGGAGCCCCGTCTCGGGGTTCGGCTCGGTGAAGTACGGGCTGGGCGGCACCACACCCTCCCGCACGGCGAGCGCGGCCTTCACGAACCCGGCGACACCGGCCGCCGCGTCCAGGTGGCCGATCAGGGCCTTGACCGACCCCAGAGCGCAGGCCTGTGGCGGGTGGACGAACGCCTGCGTCAGCGCGGCCACCTCGATCGGGTCGCCCAGCGGGGTGGCGGTGCCGTGCGCCTCGACGTAGCCGATCGTGGAGGAGTCCACTTCGGACAGGTCGTGCGCGGCCCTGATGACCCGCGCCTGCCCGGTGACGCTCGGCGCGGTGAAGCCGACCTTGCTCGCGCCGTCGTTGTTCACGGCGGTGCCCTTCACCACGGCGTGGATCGTGTCGCCGTCGGCGAGGGCGTCCTCCAGGCGGCGCAGCACCACGGCGGCGACGCCGTTGCCCGCGACCACCCCGTGGGCCGCAGCGTCGAAGGGCAGGCAGCGGCCGTCGGCGGCGAGGATGCCGCCCTCGGTGTGCTGGTAGCCCTCGTGCACCGGCGGCCGGATCGAGACGCCGCCCGCCAGGGCGATGTCGCAGTCGTGGCCCAGCAACGCCTGGCACGCCACGTGGATCGTCACCAGCGACGACGAGCACGCCGTCTGCACGGTGATCGCGGGACCGGTCAGGTCGAGGTGGTACGCGACGCGGCTGGCGAGCGTGTCCTTGTCGTTGGCCAGCAACAGGTCGAGCGGCTGCAGGCCGCCCGGTACGGCGGGGTTGCCCCACAGGTGCCGCAGCAGGTACGTGTCGACGCTCGCCGAGGCGTAGACGCCGACCTCCCGTCCGCCGCCCAGGTGGCCGGCGTGCTCCAGCGCGTGCCAGGCGCACTCCAGGAACACCCGCTGCTGCGGGTCCAGCACGGCCGCGTCGCGCGGGCTGTAGCCGAACAGCTTGGCGTCGAAGAACTCGATGCCGTCGAGCGCGCCGCCCATCGGCACGAAACCGGGCTCCGCGCGTCGCTGCACCGACACGCCTGCCGCGTCGAGCTCCTCATCGGTGAAGCGGCGCACGCCGGCCTCACCGGCCAGCACGTTGTCCCAGAACTCGTCCACTGTGGACGATCCAGGGAAGCGGCCGGCCATGCCGACGACCGCGATCTCCAGTCCGGTGTACTCCGTCACGACTTCCTCCCCCGAGCCAGCAATGCCTTCCTGCCACCGGTAGACCGCGTCTGCACCACGCCACCGCCGTCGAAGTGGGCGGCAAGTGCCCGCACCGTCGGGTAGGTGAAGAGCGTCACCGTCGGCACCTCCCGCGCGAACAGCTCCGCCAGCCGGCTGCGCGCCTTGACCAGCAGCACCGAGTTGCCGCCGAGGTCGAAGAAGTTGTCGTCGGCGCCGACGCGGTCCATCCGCAGCACCTCGCGCCAGACGTCGGAGATCGTCCGCTCGGTCTGGTTGCCCGCGGGCACCACGACCCGTTCGGAGCGCACCGACTCCGGCTTCGGCAGCGCGCGGTGGTCGAGCTTCCCGTTGGGGTTGCGCGGGATCGTCGGCACCGCGACGAACGCCGACGGCACCATGTACTCGGGCAGCCCGCGCCGCAGCGAGGCCCGCAGCTCGGCGGCGTCGACCTCGCGGCCGTCGGCGGCGACCGCGTAGGCGACCAGCCGCACGTCGCCCGGCACGTCCTCGCGGGCAATCACGACCGCCGCGCGCACCGACGGGTGCGCACACACCGCGGTCTGGATCTCGCCCAGCTCGATCCGGTAGCCGCGCAGCTTGATCTGGTCGTCCATCCGGCGCAGGAACTCGATCTGACCGTCGGGCCGGAACCGCGCGAGGTCACCGGTGCGGTACAGCCGCCCGCCGCCGAACGGGTCGGCCACGAACCTCTCGGCCGTGAGCTCCGGCCGGTGCAGGTACCCGCGCGCCACCTGCACGCCACCGAGGTGCAGCTCCCCCGGCACGCCGACGGGCAACGGCTCCTGGTGCGCGTCCAGCACGTAGGCGGTGCTGCCGGTGATCGGACGTCCGATCGGCAACGGGCTCTCGGTGCCGTCGCACTCCGCGGCGGTGATCCAGATGGACGCCTCGGTGGGCCCGTAGACGTTGAGGAACCGCCGGTCCGCCGCCCACGCGGCCGCGACCTCCTCCGGGCAGGCCTCGCCACCCGCCATCAGGGTCCGCAGCCCAGGCACGGAGGCCGGGTCGGTCAGCCGCAGCACGGTCGGCGGCAGGCACGCCACGTCGACGCGCTGGTCGTTGATCGTGCGGGCCAGGTCGGGGCCGGGCTGCAGGTCGTGCTGCGCGGCCAGCACCACGGTGGCACCGGACCGCAGCGTCACCATGATGTCCGCGACGGACACGTCGAAGCTGAACGACGCGAACTGCAGCATCCTGTTGCCAGGCCCGATGCCGAGCATCCGCGCCAGCTCGTCCGCGAGGTTCACGACGCCGCGGTGCGGCAGCATGGCGCCCTTGGGCTTGCCGGTCGACCCGGACGTGTAGATCACGTACGCGAGGTCGTCCGGTGCCACGGTCCGCGCCAGACGGGCCGCGGGTACTCCTGAGAGGTCCGTCTCGTCCAACGGAAGCGTGGCCACGTCGGGGAAACGCGAGGAGAACGCCGCCAGCGTCACGACCACGCGCAGACCGGAGTCGGCGACCATGTACGCCAGCCGGTCCGCCGGGTACTCCGGGTCGAGCGGCACGTAGGCGGCGCCGGACTTGAGCACACCCTGTTGCGCCACCACGAGGTCGAGCGACCGGGGCAGGCTGATGCCGACGAAGTCGCCCCGGCCGATCCCGCGCGACCGCAGCAGGTGCGCGAGCCGGTTGGCGCGCTCGTCCAGTTCCCGGTAGGTCAGCTCCTGGTCCTCGAACACCAGCGCGACAGCGTCGGGGGTGCGGTCGGCGGACGCCTCGGCCAGCTCGTGCACCAGCAGGCCGTCGAGCCGGGCCGCGGGAACCGGGTTCCACTCCTGCAGGAGCTGCGCGCGCTCGGCAGCCGTGATCATGGTCAGGCGGCCGATCGGGCACGACGGGTCGGCGAGCCCCGAGGCGAGCAGCGTCTCCAGGTGTCCGAGCAGGCGCCGCGCGGTGCTGGGTTCGTACAACGCGCTGTCGAACTCCAGCAGTCCGGTGATCCCGCCCTCGGTGGACGTGACGCCCAGCTCCAGGTCCCACTTCGCGGTGCCGGAATGCGCCGGCACGCGGGAGATCTCGACGCCCGACAACGACAGGAGCGAGTGCTGGCCGTCCTCCATGCCGACGATCGTCTGGACGACCGGCTGGTGCGCGGTGCTGCGCGGCGGGGCCAGAGCCTCGACGACGCGTTCGAACGGCAGCTCCTGGTGCTGCTGCGCGGCCAGCGTCGTGTCGCGGACCTGGTGCAGCAGCCCCAAGAAGCTGACGTCGGCGTCCACGCGGGTCCTCAGGGCGACTGTGTTGACGAAGAAGCCGAGGGCGTCCTCGATCTCGGCCCGCCGGTTGCCCACGTTGGTGCCGACCACGACGTCGTCGGCGCCGGAGTACCGGTGCAGCAACACGTTCCACGCGGTCAGCAGCACCATGAACGGCGTGACCCGCTCGGCGAGGCAGAACGCGTCGAGCTGCTCCTTCAACGCGGCGGGCCAGGCGAACTCGACGGCACCGCCCCGCATCTTCATCACGGCCGGACGCGGATGGTCCGACGGCAGCTCCAGCACCGGCGGCACCCCGGCGAGCTGCGTGGTCCAGTACTCCAGCAGTCGCGCGCCTTCGGGACCGTCGAGCCACTCGGTCTGCCAGCGGCTGAAGTCCAGGTACTGCGCGGGCGCGGGTCCGAGGTCGCGGGCCGAGTAGGCGGCCTCCCACTCGGCGAACAGCAGCTGGGTGCTCCACCCGTCGCAGACGATGTGGTGCATCGACACGAGCAGCAGCGCGTCGGTGGCGTCGAACACCACCAGCTCCGCCCGCAGCAAAGGCCCGTCCGCCAGCGAGAACGGCTCCCCCGCCACCTCGGCGGCACGCTCGGCCGCGAACGCGTCGCGGTCGGCAACGTCCACATGCGACACCACGAGCGAGAACTGCGGCTCCGGCAGGATCACCTGGCGCGGTTCGCCGTCGAGGTCGAGGAACACGGTCCGCAGCACCTCGTGCCGCCGGCCGACCTCCAGCAACGCCTTGCCCAGCGCGTCGGCGTCCACGGTGCCGCGCAGCCGGAAGGCGTACGGCACGTTGTAGACGGCGCTGCCGGGGTGCAGCTGGTCGAGCAGCCACAGCCGGCGCTGCCCGGACGACACCGGGTAGACGCCGAAGTCCTCACCCCGCTCGGCGAGCTGCGCGAACACCGCCGCCCGCTTCTCCGGGTCCAGCGCCTTCAAGCGCCGCAACACTTCCTGCACGACTTCCCCTCCAGTCACAGATCGAGCAGGTCGGCGACCGAACGCGAGGCCCTGGCCTCGGTCCGGATCACGCCGACGGGTACGGGTGTGGTGTCGCGCAACCGGTCGACCTCGGTCGCGATGCCGGCGACGGTCGGGTGGTCGAAGAGCGACCGCATCGGCAGCCGGACACCCAGTTCGCTCTCGACGCGGGCGAGGATCCTCGCCGCCTTCAGCGAGTGGCCGCCGCAGTCGAAGAAGTTGGTGTCGCGCCCGACCGACTCCGCGCCGAGCACCTGGCGCCAGAGGTTCGCGACGGCGACCTCGGTGAGCGTCTGCGGCTCGTCGAGCTCCTCCTCCGCGGCGATCTCCGGGTCCGGCAACGCGCGCAGGTCGAGCTTCCCGTTGCGGGTCAACGGCAACGACTCCAGCGGCACCAGCGCGGACGGCACCAGATAGGCGGGCAACGCGCCGCGCACGTGCCGCGCCAGTTCGTCGAGCTGCTCCTCGCCCGCCCGCTCCAGCACGACGTACCCGACCAGGCGGACGTCACCGGCGGCGTCCGGAAGCGGCACGACCACGGCCTGGCGCACCAGCCCCGACGAGTGCAGGCAGGCCTCGACCTCGCCCGGCTCGATCCGGAAGCCGCGGATCTTGACCTGGCGGTCGGCCCGGCCCAGGTACTCGAAGGCCCCGTCCGGCAGCAACCGCGCGAGGTCGCCGGTCCGGTACAGCCGTGCGCCGGGCTTGCCGCCCAGGTGGTCCGGGACGAACTTGTCGGCGGTCAGCGCGGGGTTCCCGACGTAACCGCGGCCGACGCCGTCACCGCCGACGCACAGCTCGCCCACGGCCATCGGCGGAACCGGCTCCAGGTACTGGTCCAGCACGTAGAGCTGCGTGTTGCTCAGCCCGCGCCCCAGCGGGATGCGGCCTGGCGCACGCTCGCACTCGTGGCTCGACGCGAAGGTCGTGGTCTCGGTCGGGCCGTAGCCGTTCACGACGTGCCGGGGACCGCCGGGGTGGGCGACGAGCGCGGCGATCGCGTGCTCATCCGGCTGCTCGCCGCCGAACACGAAGTAGCGCAAGCCGGACAACGCGCCCGGCAGCTCGCGCGCCACGTGCATCGCGACGGACGTGGTGAGGAACAACGTGTCGATCGCGTTGGCCCGCAACCACTCCCCCAGTGCCGCCGGGTCGAGCGCGACGTCCTTGGGCAGGCCGACCAGACGACCGCCGTTCAGCAGAGCGCCCCAGATCTCGAACGTCGCCGCGTCGAACGTCGTCGTCGAGGCCTGCGCGACCCGGTCACCGGGCGCGAAGTCGACGTAGTTCGTGTCGCGGACCAGCCGGACCACGTTGCGGTGGCTGACGCACACGCCCTTGGGCATGCCGGTCGACCCGGACGTGTACATCACGTACGCGAGGTCGTCCGCGACCAGTGTCCGGTGTGGACGGTCCGCCGGGCAGCTGAAGACCATCGTCGACAGGTCGACCAGCTCGACGTCCAGCTCGACGGCGCGGCCGGCGATCACCACGGCGGCGGAGGCGTCCTCGCACAACGACTGCAGCCGGTCGAGCGGGTACTCCGGGTCGAGCGGCAGGTACGCACCACCGGCCTTGAGCACGGCGATCGCGGCGACGATCCAGTCCACGCCGCGTTCCAGCAGGATGCCGACGGGCGTTCCCGTCACCACGCCGAGGGTGCCGAGGTGGGCGGCGAGCCGGTTGGCCCGCTGGTCCAGTTCGGCATAGGTGAGCCGCACGCCGCCGAACTCGACGGCGACGTCCGCGGCGAAGCGGTCGACGGTCTGTTCGAACAGCTCGACGAGCGTCGAGTCCGCCGGGTACGCGGTGGCGTTCGCGTTGAGGTCGCGGACGATCCGGCCGTGCTCGTCGCCGGAGAGCAACGACAGGTTCGACAGCCGCGTGTCCGGCGCGCTGGTGAGCTGGCCGAGCACGGTGACGAAGCGCTCGGTCAGGTCGACGACGTCGGCGCGCCGGTACAGCGCCGTGCGGAACTTGACCCAGCCGCGCATCTCGCCGCTGCCGTGGTCGGGCAGCTGCAGTTCGAGGTCGTAGAGGCTCTGGTCGCTGGTGCCCTGGACGAACGTGAACACGCACCCGCCGGCGGCCAGCGGACCGGCCAGCGGCGGCGGGGACGCGAAGACGATCTGGAAGACCGGGTGCCGGTCGCCGTCCCCGGTCTGCCCGAGCGCGGAGCAGACCTCGTGGAACGGAGCGTCGCGGTGGTCGAGCGCGTCCAGCACGGAGCCGCGCACGACGTCCATCACCTCGCCGAACGTCGGGTCCCAGCCGAGGCGCACCCGCAGCGCCAGCATGTTCACGAAGTAGCCGGCCAGCTCATGGGTGTCGGCGTGCTCCCGGCCGGCCGACGGCGAGCCGACCACGACGTCCGACGAGCCGGTCAAGCGGTGCAGCAGCACGGAGAACGCGCTCAGCAGCACCATGAACGACGACGACCGGTGCGTGCTCGCCGCTCGCCGAACCGCGTTCGCCAGGTCCTCCGGTACGACCAGCGGCAAGGAGTCGGCGGCGAAGTCGGGTGGCGCGGGACGGGTGCGGATGGCCGGCAACTCCAGCGGTTCCGGCAGGTCGGCCAGCTCGGTGAGCCAGTGCTCCACGCCGCCGGCGAGCGGCGCGATGTCGCGGTAGGCGACCGCGGGCCGCGGCAGCGAGACGTCCCCTCCGTCGACCGCGGCCTGGTAGCAGCGCGGCAACTCGTCCTGGATGACGGCGACGGACGCGCCGTCGATCGCGATGTGGTGCACCAGCAGCACGAGCTGGTGACGGTCGTCCTCCAGGCGCAGCAACACGATCCGCAACGGCAGCCCGGACGTGATGTCGACGCGCCGGGCGAGTTCGGCCGCTACCAACGCTTCGGCGCGCGCGGTGCGTTCGGCCGGTGCGAGGTCGCGGAGGTCGCGTGCCGCGATCGACACGTGGGCCTCCAGCGCGACCGACGCCACGAGGTCGTCGCCGTCCAGCCGGTAGCTGGTGCGCAACGGCTCGTGCCGGTCGATCACCGCGTTCAACGCGGTGGCGAGCGCGTAGGTGTCGAGCTCGCCGGTGATCTCCACGTGCACCGGCACGGTGTTGAACGTGACGTCCGGCGCGAGCTGGTCGGAGAACCAGATCTGCTGCTGGCCCCGCGTCGCGGGGAACTGGTCGGTCACTGCACACCTTCCCTGGCCGCGAGCGACCGCACGACGCTCGTCACCGCTGCCGGATCGTCTTTGAGGTAGAAGTGGCCGCCCGGCCGGACCACGAGGTCGAAGCCGGCGACGGTGTGGTGCCGCCAGGCGGCGACGTCGGCCACGGTCGCGAGCGGGTCGTCGGTGCCGGAGAACGCGGTGACCGGCACGCCGACGACGTCGCGCGTGCCGTGGAACCCGGCGCACACCGTCAGGTCGGCGCGCAGCGTCGGCAGGATCAGCGCGAGCATGTCCTCGTGCGCCAGCAGGTCCGCGGGCACACCGCCGAGCGTGGACATCCAGTCGAGCAGGCCCGCGTCGTCGAGCAGGTGGGGTGCGCCGCCGAACGCGAGGTGCGGCGCCTTGGCCGCGGACACCACGAGGTGCTCGGCCAGCCCGTCCAGGCGCCGGGCCACGTCGAACGCGAGCAAGCCGCCCATGCTGTGGCCGAACAGCACCACCGGTGCCGCGATCTCCGCGCGGATCGCCTCGGCCAGCGGTCCGGTGATCGCCGCGGCCTCGGTGAGCGCGGGTTCGCCGAAACGCCGTTCCCTGCCCGGCAACGCCGCGACCCACACCTCGACCGACACGCCCAGCAGGTCCGCCCAGTCCCAGTAGGCCGACGCGCCGCCCCCGGCGTACGGCAGGCACACCACCCGCACTGCCGCGCCCGGCCTCGGCTTCGGCCGGACGAGCCAGCCGCTTCCCCCGTTTTCGTTCACCAGACGAAGCTACGAATCGGGTCTTAGCGCACCCTTCAGGAAACCTGACGGCTGTCTTATGCCTGTCCTGCCAGCACAAACGGGACCGGGGCCGCCGTTCGCACCAGTGCTGGCACGAACGACGGCCCCGGTCGCCGAAGAGCAGGCTCAGCCCGCCCGAAGAACCTCCGAACCGCAGGCGCCGAACAGATCCGGCTCGGCGGGCCGGACCCCGATGTCGCGCATCTGCTCCAGGTACACCTGGTACCGCCGCCGCGCCTCGCCGTGCCGTCCGGCGGCCCGCAACGCCCGCACCAGCCGCACGTGCGCGCTCTCGTCGTAGCGGTCGAGCTCGAGCATCCGGATCAGGTAGCCGACCTGCAGGTCGGGGTCGCGCACCAGCCGCACCAACGCGCGCAGCACGGCCGTGTACCGCGCGCCGACCTCCTCGCGCACCTGGACCGCCCACTGCTCGTAGGGCTCCTCGGCCAGGAACTCGCCGAGGTAGAGCTCGTCGGCGTCGGTCAGCAACGACGCCGCGGCCGGGTCTCCGCGCCGGTCCGCCACGAGCGCGGTGCTCGCGGCGTCCAGGAACCCGGCGACGTCGAGGTCCACGAAGGACAGGTCGAGCGACACCGTGTCGCGGTCCGCCACCAGTGGTTCGGCGTCGGCCGGCAGACCCGGCACCGACAGCACGGCCCGCAACGTCGACAACAGCACGGACAGCCGGTTCGCCGTGCGGTCCGAACGGTCGTCCGGCCACAGCAACTCCACGAGCTGCGGCCGCGGCACCGCCCGTCCCCGGTTCGCCGCCAGGATCTTCAGCAGGTCGCGCGCCTTCTTCGACTGCCACGACGCGGCCGGCACCGGAACGCCGTCGCGCAGCACCTGGAACCCGCCCAACGTCCGCACGGCGATCCGCGCGCGCCGGCGCGTTCCCACGCCCAGCACGTCGGCCATCAGGACGTCGGTGCGCACCCCGTGCGCCCGCAGCTCGTTCTCGAACGACGTCGTCTCGGCACCGGTCGAGCGCGCCAGCGCCAGTTCCGCGGTCGCCGCGCCCACCGGGTCGCCCGCCGCCCGCCACACCATCGCGGCCTCGGCCAGCAACGCCGGTCCGTCGGCCGAGGTCGCCGCCGCGAGCTGCAGCGCGTCCGCGAGTCCCGCCCGGTCACCGCGCCTGCCCGCGACCGACCGGGCCGTCGCCGCGTCCGCCCGCGCCGTCTCCCGATCCCCCGCGAGCACCGCGACCCAGCCGCGGGCGAGCAGCGCAGGCACCTCGCGCACCCGCAGCACCTGGCTCGTGGCAACGGCTTCCTCGGCCAGGGCCCGCGCGGCGACCACGTCCTCGCTCGCGACGACCCGCGCGAACATCGCGCGCACCAGCGGATCGGCACCGGGCAGCACCAGCGCCTCGTCCAGGAACGCCTGCGCCTGCCCGGGTTCTCCCCGCCTGCGGTGCGCCTCCGCCCTGACCACCAGGTTCCGCGGGCACGTGCCGGCGTCGCGCAGGGCGTCGTCGAAGCGCCCGAGCCGGACGGCCGCCAGCGCCCGGACGCCGCGGCAGTCCTGCTCGTGGCCGGTGAGCCCGGCCTGCCTGCCGAGGACGAGCAGCTCGTCGACCTCGGCGAGCGCCTGCTCCGGCCCGAACTCCTCCGCGAGGAACCGCGCCCGCTCGCACCGGATCGTGAGCTCCAGCATCCGGCAGCCCGCCCGGCGCGTCCGGTCTGCGGCCTGGCCGTAGTGCATCTCGAACGCCACCCGGTCACCGCCGAAGCCCGCGAGCACCCCGAAAGCCCTGCTGCTCCAGGCGAACGCGCCGTGTCCTCCGCACCTCTTCGCGGACTCGGCGCACCGCTGCGCCAGTTCCTCCGCGCGCTCGACGCGCCCGGTCTCCCGGAACCAGCCCACCGCGAGCGACAGCAGCCTCACCTCGTCGAGGGACGCGATGTCGTCGAAAACCGTGCGCTCGAACACCTCGACGGCCTGGCCGGTCTGGCCCGCCAGCGCGTGCAGCTGCCCGCGGCGCCACGACGACCGCACGGTGTGCTCGCCCGCCTGCTCGTAGCAGTGCAGCGCGCCGAGCCAGTCCCCCTTGTGCTGCAGAGCGAAGCCCCACACCAGGTACAACCGCGAGTCGTCGATCTCCAGCTGTTCCAGGGCGGCGAGCACCGCGTCCGCGTCGCCGCCGGCCACGATCTGCTCGTCGCGGCGCAGCAACAACTGCGAGACCAGGTCCCACCTCCGCACGGCGACCAGGTGCGCGAGCGCGTCGGCGTGCGCACCGGTGCGTTCGCAGAACACGGCGGCCTTGAGCCGGATCTCCTCGTCCTCCAGGCCTTCCTGGCGCAGCACGTCCGCGACGGGTTCGAGGACGCGCCAGTCCGGCCCGGTGACCAGTCCCCGCCCGGCCAGTCCGGCCAGCGTCTCGCGCACGTCGGAGAACCCGAGCGCGACGCAGAGCGCGGTGGACACCTTGCCCAGCAACACGATCGCCCGCAGCAGGTCCTGGTTCCGCTCAGGTTCCGCCGCCAGCGCGGACGCCGCCATCTCCTCGGTCAGCTCGCCGTGGCACACCGCCGCGGGCCAGCCGCCGGTGCGCGTCAGCACCTCCCCCGCGTCCCCGTCGACGAGCGCGGCGATCTCCTGCTCGGAGAAGGCGAGCTCGCGCGCGCCGACCTCGGCGGCCGGTCCGGGATCGAACGCCAGCGCGCCGCGGGTCAGCAGCACCAGGCCGAACCGGTGGGGGCTGTCGCGGCACAACGCCTCCAGCAGCCGGGCGCTCTCGCCGCGCACCGCGTCGGCGTCGTCCACGACCAGCACGAGGGGTTCGTCGAGGTGCACGTCCAGCAGGCCGCAGATCAGGGCGGCGACCGTCTCGGCGCCCTGGGCCGTGGTCGTGATCAGCTCGGCGGGAAGGCGCGGTAATCGGTGTCTCAGCGCGCGCAACAGCCCGCGCGACAGGCGTTCCAGCGACACGTCGGCGGCATCGAGCCACGCCGCCCTGCGCGTGGCCGCCCACCCCGCGACCGACGTCGTCTTCCCCCAACCGGGCCCCGCCGACACCACGACCACCTGGTGGGCGGCCGCGGCGTCGAGCGTCGCGGTCAGCGAGGGCCGATCCACCAGCCTTGCGGGTAACGCGGGCTGCAGCATCTTCGAGCACCACTTCCTACCTGTACGACCTGTCGGAAGCAGTGCACCAACGCCGTGCATCCGTGCCGCATCGATGACCGATGCACGGATGTCGTCGCTGGTCAGCCCACTTTCACGACCTCGCGCACGACGGTCAGCGTGCGGGGCTCGGGTCGTCCGCACGCGCACCGCATGCAGCCCGTGCCGGTGCCGGCCAGGTGCGCGCGGGCGTTGTCCGCGTCCACCGCGCCGTCCGGGTAGAGCTCGACGGCCCGTTCCCAGTGCGTGCGCGCCCACTCGTGCTCACCGCGGCGGGCCGCGACGTGGGCGAGTCCCTCGTGCGCCCGTGCCCGCACCATCGGCAGCACGCCCGCCGTCGCCAGGTCCTCGGCGTCGCGGAACATCGCCTCGGCTTCGCGCACCCGGTCGGCGGCCAGGCAGGTCTCACCGAGCCCGTTCAGCGCGTCGCCCTCGGGCTCGCGCAGGTCCATCCGCCGCGCCGAGTCCAAGGCCTCCCGCCCGGCGGTGAACGCGTCCGCGATCCGGCCCTGCCTGCGGTAGGTGACCCCGAGCCAGGCCAACGAGATGCACTCACCCCGGCTCATGCCGATCTCCCGGCTGAGCCGCACGGCTCGTTCGAGCGCGGTGGCCGCCTCGCAGTCGCGGCCGCGCAACTGGGCGAGCCAGCCGAGGTTGATGAGCACCACGACCTCGCCGCCGGAGTAGCCGCCGCGCTGGTGCATCGCCAGTGCGGCGCGGAACCGGGTCTCGGCCTCGGCGTGGCGGCCGAGGTTGCAGTCGACGAACCCGAGGTCGATGGTCGAGTTGACCTCGGCCCGCTGGTCGCCGACGGACCGCGCGAGCTCGACCGCCTCCGCGAAGCTCCCGGCGGCGTCGGTCAGCATGCCCGCCTGCACCTGTGCGGCGCCCAGGTCGCGCAGACCTCCCACGACCGCGGGCAGGTCGCCCAGCTCGCGGCTGATCGCGATGGCCCGGCCGAGGAAGTCGAGGACCTCGCCGTGGCGGCCCTCCTCCCGCAACGCGAACGCCATGTTCGTCAATGCCATCGACTCACCGCGCCGGTCGCCTAGGGCCCGAGCGGCCTTCAACGCGTTGCGGGACAGCTCCAGCACGCCGGACCGCAGTCCCACGCGGGTCAGGTAGGGCATCAGCAGACACGGCAGCTGCCACGCGTGCACGTGCCAGCCGTGTGCGCTCGCGTACCCGGCCACCGCCACCATGTTCTTGTACTCGGCCCGGAGCTGGCGCACGTCGTCCTCTTCGGACTCGGAGGCGGGCAGCTCCGGTTGCCACGTCGGATCCGGCTCGAAGCCGCGCCGTCCCGGCAGGGAGCGCCGGCCGCGCACGTCGGCGAGGTGCAGGTAGTAGTCGAACAACCGGTGCCGCGCGGTGTCCAGTTCGGACGGTGTGCCGGCGCGGTCGGCGAGGTCGAGGGCGCAGTCGCGGACGAGGTCGTGCAGGCAGTAGCGGTCGGACCTGCGCTGCATCAGCAGGTTGCACTCGACGAGCTCCTCCAGCACGTCCTGCGCGTCCCAGACCGGCACCCCGGCGAGCGCGGCGGCGGCGTACGCGTCGAAGTCGGCGCCGGGCACGAGTGACACCAACCGGAACAGTTCCTGCCGGTCGGCCGGGAGGTGCTGGTACGACAGGGCGAGCACGCCCGCCACGCTGACGTCGTTCGCGGTGAACGCACGGGCGCGGCGCTGCCGGTCGCGCAGCTGCTCGGCGAGGTGGGCGACGCTCCACGGCCGCCGCCGGAAGCGCGAGGCGGCGATCCGGATCGCCAGCGGGAGCCCGCCGCACAGGGAGATCACGTCCGCGACCGCCTCGGGTTCGGCGTTCGCCCGTTCCTGGCCCGCGATCCGGCTGAACAACGCCACCGCGTCGGCCGCGGGCAGGACGTCGAGCGACACCGGGACGGCACCCTCGATGGACATGAGGTGGCACCGGCTCACCACCAGCACGACGGAGCGGGACGCGCCCGGCAGCAGCGGCCGGACCTGGCCCGCGTCGGCGGCGTTGTCGAGCACCACCAGCAGGCGGCGGCCGGACGCCTCGGTCAGCCACAGGTCGCGGCGCGCGGCCGGATCCACCGGGATGCGCTCCGGTGGCACGCCGATCTGGCGCAGCAGCAGTTCGAGTGCGGCGGCCGCGACCAGCGGCGCGGTGTCCGCGGTGAACCCGCGCAGGTCGACGTAGCAGAGCCCGTCGGAGAAGCGGTCCGCCAGCCGGTTCGCCACGTGCACGGCCAGCGCGGTCTTGCCGATGCCGCCCATGCCCTCGATGGTGACGACGGCGCCCGCCCGGTCGCCGACCGCCTCGACCAGTTCGTCCACTTCGGACTCGCGGCCGGTGAAGTCGGGGATGTCGAACGGGAGCGGCGACCGGCGGGGCTCCGCCACCGGAACCGGCCGCACGCGCAGGAACTCGGCGTGCAGCGCGGTCAGCTCGGGACCGGGATCGACCCCCAGCTCGTCGGCCAGCGCCCGGCGACCCTGCTCGAACACCGTCAGCGCGTCGCCGCGACGCCCGGCTCGATCCAGTGCCCGCATCAGCGTGGCGCGCAACGACTCCCGCAACGGGTGCTCGGCGACCTGGCCCACGAGCTCTCCCAGCAGCGAGGTCACCTCCCCCAGTTCCAGCCGCAGCTCGGCGAGCCGCTCCACCGCCTGCAGCCGTTGCTCCCCCAGACTCTCGGCCTCCGCGTCGATCGACGGGGACGTGAGCCCGGCCAGCACCGGTCCCCGCCACAGGTCGAGCGCGCTCTGCAGGAACGCCACGGCCTGCGCAGTTTCTCCCTTCCCGGCGAAGACGTCCGCCTCGCGGATCCGGGCGCGGAACAGATCCGCGTCGAGGCTGCCCTCCGGCAGGTCGAGACGGTAGCCGTGGGTGGTGGTCGTCAGGTGGCCACCGCCCCACGTGACGACGCGGCGCACCGCGGCCGCCGCGTTGCAGACCTGGCGGCGGGCGGTCTGGGGCGGGTCCTCCCACAGCTCGTCGATCAGCCGGTCGAAGGACACGACGGTGCCGGCGCCGAGCAGCAGGAGCGCGAGCAGCTTGCGCTGTCGCTCCCCGCCGAGCCCTCCGGGGCGCCCCGCGGACCGCAGTTCGAGCGGGCCCAGAATCCGATAATCCATTCAGCCGCACGCTTTCCGTCTCGGAGTACGCCAGTGTGGGCCGTCGGCGGACAACGGTGGCACCGCGGCGAATACAGGAGATATCACCTTTAAGAGTGGGCCAGAGGCGAAAAGATACGCCCGGGTTTCTGTACCGATTCAGCCTCACGTGGAATCACGCTTCGGAGCCGCTCGGACACACCACGTTACCAGTTGACGAAGTGGACAAACGCTGCCATATTCCCTCCGCAGCGATGAGGAAGGGAGGTTCCTCAGCGCATCCAGGAGGGGATCAAGAAATGAGAACCGCAGGTTTCTTCGGCGCGCTATTGGCGGCCGCGGCACTCGCCGCGATCACCATTGCAAGCTCTGCTTCGGACACGACACCTGTCGATTCAGGCAACAAGACGGCACTCATCATCGGGCCGTGCACGACGGGCGAGTGCTGAACCGACCGGGATTTCCGGTCCGATGTCCACCGAAATGGACACCCAGGCCCGTGCCGCGAAAGGCATGGCCTTCACCGGCGCCGCACTCGGCGTGATTCTGCTCGCGACCGCCGCCGCCCAGTTGCCCGCCGACGTCGTCGGAGGGGGAATCAGCGCCCAGCGAGACGCGTTCCGGTTGATCTGGCCCGTCGGAATGCAACTCTTCACCAATGCGGCGGGGCGCGAGTTCACCGTCGTGTACCGCCACGACGAAGCCGCCGGCACGTTCGTCCCGATCACCCGGACCGCGGGTGACCGGGACTACCTGGGCGGCCTCGACCGCGGTGCCTACGCGGACCTGGTCCGGCTGCTGGCCCTGGCGCGGGAGCTGCCGGAGGACCGCTGGCGGGACTGCGCGGGACCGACCGTGGCCGACTGCGCCACCGTCGTCTCCACGACCCCAGCAGTGGTCTTGACCAGCTATTTCACCGACCCTGCGGCGTGCGGTCCCACCGTTTTCGCCGTCGAGAGGCCCAGCCGGGACGGCACCACCCGGCACGTCGTCCGGGTCGTCCCCGTGGAACTCACGTGCGCACCCCGGTAGCCCGCGCGCTCGCGTTCGAACCGCGCACGCGCACCCTCGGCGCCGCTCGGTCGCTGGTCGCGATCGCGGAACTGTCCGCACTCGTGTTCACCTCGGACACCGACTTATTCCCCGCTGTGCCGAATGGACCAGTCGGCCCCCGATGTGACGGTCTGCGGGCCCTTTCGCTCTGGTGCGCAGACACTTCTCCGGCCGCGCAGACCGTTGTCCGACTGGTCACGATCGCCGCACTCGTGCTCGCGGCCTCGGGTTACCGGCCGCGCTGGACGTGCATTCCGCACTGGTACGCGACCTTCAGTCTCGCCGCCGCGATGCACGTGCCCAACGGCGGCGAGAACGTGGCCCGAATCGTCACCCTCCTGTTGATCCCGTTGTGCCTCGCCGACGATCGCGTCTGGCACTGGAGACGTCCGGACACGCCATTACCGGCGTGGTGGAGCGGCGCGTCCTGGATCACCCACTGGGCCGTTCGACTGCAGGTCGTGGTCGTCTACGGCCAGGCGGTCTGGATCAAACTCCAGGAACCGGAATGGCGCGACGGCAGCGCGATGCACCATGTGATGCAGGACGCGTATTTCGGAACTGGTTCGCTACTCGTGCCGTTCGCGGATTCGGCACTTCTGTCCCCTGTGATCACATGGGGAACGATCCTGCTCGAATCGGCCATCCTGATCTGCGTGCTCGGGAATTCCCGGGCGCGCCACGCCGCCCTCGCGTTGGCCGTCGTGCTGCACGGCGGGATCGTGCTGGCGCTCGGCCTGGTGAGCTTCGGCCTCGTGATGATCGGCTTCGTGGCGGCCGCGAGCAGCGGCCGGTCGGAGCAGGGGCTCGGTGGCGGCGTCCCAGCGAGCAGGACCGCCGGCACGGACAGGAGCGCACGCGTTGTGTGACACAGCAGCGAAACAACCGTCCGGGCAGGCACCTCAGCCGCTGGAACGCTGTGCACGCAGGCTTCGGCTTGCGACGACGGCCTTGTGAGCCGTGCGTGCTCGGGTGAGGCCGTCGAGCTGCCCTCGCACCCGTTCGGCGTCGGCGTCCCGGCCCTGCTCCCGGTACAGCTCCAACGCTTCCCGCCAGACGGCGCACGCGAGGTCGGGCTGGCCCAATGCGGCGTGGGGGTGGCCTGCGCCGTCCAGGGTGTTCGCCACCTCGTAGGCGGCACCGAGGCTGCGGAAGATGGCTGCTGCCCGGCGATAGTCGCTCACGGCCTGCCGGTGATCGCCGCTGCGGTGGGCGATGTACCCGAGGCTGTCCAGTGTCGCCGCTTCGCCGTCGAGGTGGTTGTGGCGCCTGTGCAGAGCGAGGGCGGCGTGGCAGTGCTCCCGTGCCGTGTCGAGCTCGCCCAGGCGTGCGGCGTACCACCCCACGAGGTTGAGCGCGTCGGCCTCCCACTCCTGGTTGCCGACGGCTCGGTAGAGGTCGAGGGCCTGACGCGCGTGGTGCAGGGCCTGGCTGTCCTCGTTTCGCCGTTCGTGGGCCACCGCGAAGGTCAGGTGGGTGTGCGCTCGCTCGACGAGATCCTGGTCGCGTTCAGCCAGGCCGAGTGCGCGATCCAGTTGTCCTTCGGCCTCTTCGTGCAGGCCCAGCCGGGAGCAGACACGTCCGAGGAACCGGTGAGCGCGACTGCGGGTGGCGGAATTCGGCAGGTGTGCGGCGGCACCCACGGCGGCGCGCCACACCGCGAGTGCTTCGTGCAGGTGCCCCTGCCGGAGGTGAAAGGTGTCCAGCGACCGGGCCAGGTGCCAGACGACCTCATGACGGCCGAGGTTCACCGCCGCGTTCTGACTGGCCAGTAGAGTGGTGTGCTCGGCCTCGAGCCATGCCATCGCGCTGTCGGCGTCGTCCAGCGGTTGCGGATCGACACCCGCCATCGGCGGATCGGGCGCTTGCAGCAGATGCCGGTGCGGGTCCAGAAGACGGTCCGCGGCATGGGCGGTGTGCAGGTAGAAGTCCAGCACCCGCACCAGGGCCGCCTCCCGCACGTCCGCGGGCAACTCTCCGGCCGTGCCGGCGGCGTAGACCCGGACCAGGTCGTGCATCGCGTACCGGCCGCCTGGACGTCGTTCGAGCAGAGACGCCTCCTCCAGTGCCGACAGCACCCGGCGTGCGGCGACAGCGGGCAGGCCGGCCAGCGCGGCCGCGGCGGGCAGGGTGATGTCGGGGCCCGGAGCGATGCCGAGCAATCCGAACGCGGTGCGCTGGGCATCGGTGAGCCGGCGCAACGACCACGACAGAACGGCCGGCAGGCTCGCGGTGGGGTCGGTGTCGTGGTCGAACATCTCCAGGCCGTGCTCACGCAGCTCGGTGGAGACCTCGGCCAGCGAGACGGCCGGGTGGGTGGCGGCGTTGCGGGCGGCGATCGCCAGGGCGAGCGGGTGGCCTCCACACCGCTCGACCAGGTCCTCGACGGAGTCCGGTTCCGCCGCGACGCGGGCGGTGCCGAGGCGCGCGGACAGCAGCGTGCGCGCCTCGGCCCGGGTGAGCGCGTCCAGTCGCAGGTGGCGGGCGCCGTACCGGTCGATGAGGGAAGCGAGCCCGGTGCGGCCGGTGACGAGCACCGTGCACGCCGGGGAGCCCGGCAGCAGCATCACGACCTGGTCCGCTGTGGCGGCGTTGTCCAGGACGACCAGCATTCGCCGGTCCGCGACCAGGCTCCGGTACAGCGCCGCCTGCGCGTCGAGGTCCGATGGCATGCGGGCGGGGTCGACGCCCAGCGCGTCGAGGAAACCGCGCACCGCCACGGCTGGGGACATCGGTTCCGCGGCCGGGCTGAACCCGCGCAGGTCGACGAACAGCTGCCCGTCGGGGAATCGCTCGACGTTGCGGTGCGCCCACGCGAGCACCAGCCAGGTCTTGCCGATCCCGCCGGCGCCGCCCACCGCCGAGATGACCACCGATGGTGATCGTGGTCCGCACGGCCCGGGATCGTCGAGGGCCAGCTCCTCGTCCAGCCGCGCCAGTTCGCCCTCACGACCGGCGAACCACCGCGGAGCCGCGGGCAACTGCCGAGGTACCAGCTTCGCCTTCGCCGCGGTGCCGCTGTGGACAGCCGCTCCCGTGGTGGCCGCGGCGGGCTGGGTGAGGGCGGGGTCGGTGTCGAGGATGCGGTGGTGGAGGTCCTGCAGTGCGGTGCCGGGTTCGGTGCCGAGTTGCTCGATCAGCCGGACGCGGAGTTGCCGGTAGTGGGCCAAAGCGTCGGTGGTGCGTCCGGCACGGTGCAGGGCCAGCATGAACTGGCCGGCGACGCGCTCGTCCAGTTCTTCCTGGTCCGTCAGCGCGAAGAGCTCGGGCAGCATCTCGGTGTGCCGGCCGCAGCGCAACGCGACTTCGACGCGGTCGAGGCGGGCGGCGGTGCGTTCCCGCTCGAGACCGACGCGCACAGCGGCTGACCACGGGGTGTTCAACCCGGCCAACGGTTCACCCCGCCACAGCCAAGTCGCCTCATCGAGCAGCATCAGCGCCTGCGCGTCGTCCGCGGTGCGGGCCTGTCGCACGAGATGACGGAAATGAAGCAGATCAACCGCCTCCGGTGCCACCTCCAGCACGTATCCGCCGCCCCGCCGCACGATCGCGATCTCACCTGCCAGCACCTGCCGCAGCCGCGACACGTAGTTGCTCGCCACCAGCCGCGCCTTGCGAGGCAACCGATCCGCCCACACGCGGTCCAGCAGTTGCTCCATCGTGACGACCCGGTTCGCCTCCACCAGCAGGACCGCGAGAACGCACCGCTGGCGCGCATGGCCGACTTCCACCACCCGGCCGCCGACCCTCAGCTCGACCGGGCCGAGCAGACGCAGTTCCGTCCCCACGACGCCCTACCTCCCCGCTCCCCTTCCTACCCCGGCTCACGAGCTCTGACCTGGCGATTGCGAAAAGTCGGTGAGGTCACGGCGAATCAGCGGCCCACCGTCTCCACCACGTCCGTACGTGCCGAGGAGACCGGCGGCGAAGGTGCCAGGTGTGGCGATCGCCCCGTGGTCGGTGTCTCGGCGAGGAACCGATGCACTCACCCACTCTGGAGACGAGAAGAACTATGCGAGCAATGCGGTCCATCATCGCGACATCAGCGGCGGTACTCCTGCTGGCGATGGCTCCTCTGTCGGCGGATGCGACGCCGTCATCACCCGCGCCGAGCGATCTTTCGAACGGTCTGCGGGCGGTCGGTTTCGACCGAGCGGTCGCCGAGGCCAACGGCTACGAGATCATCACTCGCCCGGACGGCTACCAGGACTCCGTTCCCAAGGCCCAGGCCGACGCGGCACGCGCCGGGCTGGTCAAGCCCTCCGGTGCGCTCGTGGCGACGGGCTCCGGTGAGGTGAGCACGAACGCCTCGAACTACAAGTACGGCGACTGCGGATGGTCCATGGTGAGCATGTCGGCTCTGGGCAACTCCCGGGTCACCATGGACACCGGCGCGTACGTGCGCAGTGACTGGTCCGGGATCTGGGACGTCAACTGGCGCGTCATCATCACGGACAACGGCGGAAGCTCCACGCAGGGCGGCTATTCGGCTGCCCGGGGAAGTCACTACTTCGACCCGTCTCCTCGGACGCTGACGCTGACCCGCGGCCCTGCGGCGGCCGGAGTGCCGGTCTACTCCTACGTCCTGCTCCTCGACGGAACGCTGTGCGTGTCGTTCGCTCCATCAGTCTCGATCACCGTCACCTGATGCGCCGCCGGGTCGTCAGGGCCCGCTGAACGGCGGAAGGGCCGTCACCGGCGTGGTGACGGCCCTTCGGGGTGCCGCTGTCAGAACGACGTGCAGCGGCCCACTTCCCAGTCCCTCAGCGAGACGTCCGCCATGGCCGACGCCGTCACGGCGGCAGCGGTGCCGAGCGGTACCGGGACCTCCGACTCGAGGATCAGGACTGTTCCCCGCGCGACGTCGTCGATCCTCCCGCCCCAGCCCGGCGGCAGCAGCGAGATCAGTCGCGCCGCCGCTATCGAGGCGTTGTGGGCCACGTCCGGGTCCTTGGCCTGGAGCGTCACCTGGAACGTTCGCGTGTGCACGGTGGTCACCTGGGTCTTCGAGCTGTCCGGCTGCCCTGTGAACGGCCGGGGAGGCGGCGCGGGGTCAGAGGGAGGTGCACTGCCAGCCGTTGCTGTCGGGGCATTCGGCGCTGACGGTCGTGGTGCCCGCCGCCTGCCAGCCGTTGCTCTCCTCGCCGGCGGTGGCGGCGCTCAGCAACAAAGCCGCGCCGAGCGCGATACCGGACAAACCGATCGTGAGTTCGCGGCTCAGTGCGATGTGGAACGACATTTTCTTCCCCCGGTGCTGTGGCGGGTGGCTGTTGGACACCAAGAGATTCGCATTCTCCCGCTCGGTGCCGACAGATCCTCGACCTTCAGCATGCTGTCCGGGTCGTGCAGCTTGCTGCCGCGTGATTGCGATTGATCACAGCCAGCCGCGATCTTTGGCGAGCAGCGCGGCCTGAAAGCGGTTCTCTGCGCCTAACCGGGTCATCAGGTCGGCCACGTGCCTGCGGAACGTGCGCACCGACATGCCCATCTCGCGGGCCGCGATCTCGTCTTTGCTGGAATTGCTGAGAACGGTCAAGATCTGCTTCTCGAGCAGTTGCAGGTGCTCACCGGTGGTGGCTGCGGCCGGCTCGCTCGCCTGGACCGGCCGTGCGTCCTTCCACACGCGGTCGAAGAGGGCGATCATGCTCATCACGAGGCCGGGCTGGCGGATGATCAACGCGCCCCGCGCGCTGTTGCCGGGGTCCATCGGGACGACGGCGACCGTGCGGTCGTAGATGAGCATCCGTTCCATGGAGTGCTCCACCGAACGAACGTGCGCACCGAGGGCGACGAGTTCCTGCACGTACTTCTCCGTGCGGTCGTCGGCCACGGCCTCGTGCAGCACGATCGTCCTCATCCGGACACCCCTGCGCAGGCAGCGCAGGTCCAGTGGGCGAGCGGCCTCGATGTACTCGGCTGAGAGCGGGCCGTCGGGCTGCATCGCCATCACCTCGCGGTGGGCGAAGAACGCGAGGTCGTCCAGGCGGGCGCGGATCTCGTCGAGGCCCTCGATGCGCTCGATGTCCGACGAGACGGGGCTCAGCCTGCCCGCCTGCTGGTCCTCCAGGAGCAGCGGAATGGCGGTCCGCGCGGCCGAGACGCTGCGCAGTTCCTCGTTGAGGGCCTCGATCCGGCCCTCGATCAGCTTCTCGATTCCCACGACCGGGTCCATTGCCACGACCCCCCGGTCGTGGTGGTAACGGACGAGGCCCAGTTCCTTCAGCCTCTCGAACGCCCGGTCGATCGCGTTGCGATCAGTGTCAAATGTTATTTCGTCGAGGTCCGGCGCGAAATTCGGATGTCGTAGAAAGAACCTGTACAACATCTCCTCGATGGCCGTTAATCCCAGATTGGACAGAACCTGTTCACCGGCCATCGGTTTCCCCCGAACTATTTTGCCATGGCTACCACGGCTCAGGCGGCATCAAACGTACCACCTGCCCGCCATCAGGGAACCCTATAGGCAAATGCGGCCCGCACGAGTGCGAAATTGCCGGTCGCCGGATCACCGCCGGGCAGGACGAGCGTGTCCTCCAGCCCGATCCGGGTGTCGAGGCCGCGGGCGAGTGCGATGCGCAGGACCTCCCAGGCCGCGTCACCCTCGCCGTGCAGCAGCACCGGGCGGTCGAAGCCCTCCAGCTCCTCCAGCGCCGTCTCCACGGTGGCGGGCGCGGTCATGGGGTCCTCGTCGGTGATCTCGGCGAGCACGCGCGTCACGAGACGCGCGTGCGGCCAGTCGAGGAACTTCTTGGTGCCCACGGTGCCGGAGAAGAGCCCTGCCTCGATGCCGACTCCCTTGTCCAACAGGGCCTGCGCGACGATCTCGGCACCGTCCTCGTGCCAGTTCACCGAGGCGTGGTCGGGCAGCACGGTCCACGACCTGATCAGGTCGGCCCTGCGGTGCGGGGAGGGGTCGATCCAGTCGCCGGTCGTCACGCCGACGGGAACCCCCGGCACGGCGGCGCGCACGGCCTCGACCGCGGCGCCGACGTGCTCGGGGGACAACGTGTCCTGGTCCTGCGGGTCCTTCGGGTGGAGGTGGACGTCCTGCGCGCCCGCCTCGACCGCGGCGCGCGCGGACTCAGCCAGTTCGGCGGGGGTGAACGGCAGATGATCGGACGCGGACCGGGGCAAGGCCCCGTTGAGGCACACCTGAAGCACTGCCCGATGTTGGCACATGAGCGCGTGGCGCGCAGAGCTCTTCCACGCGGGCGAACCGCGCCACGAGCTCCCGCGCCCACTTCGCGATCGTGGCCGCGTCGAACAGGTCGCTCGAATACTCGACGTACAGGGCTTCGTCCGGCACCACGGCGACGTACAGGTCCGTGCGCGCACACCCGTCCACGTGCAGCGATGTCACCCGTGTCCGCGCACCTCCCAGCTCCACGCGCGCAGGCGGTGTCGTCACCACGCTGAACAGCACGTTCGGCAGGGTCGCGGGTTCGTCGTCGGGCAACGCGGCCGCGAGCACGTCCGGCAGCGGCACGTCCTGGTGGTCCAGCGCGGCGAACAGTCGCCTGCCGACGTCCCCGACGAGGTCGTCCTGGTCCAGCCGGACGCGGATCGGCACCACGTCACCGAGCATCCCGACTACCTCGGCGGTGGCCGTCGTGCGCCGGGCGCTGGAAAGCGGGAGCACCAGGTCGTCCGTGCCCATCAGCTCGCCCGCCCAGCCGGCGAACTCCGCCGCCAGCACGGCGACCGGCGTGGTCCCCGCCGCTCGGGCCGTCCGCGTGAGAGCCGTCCAGGTGGTCGCGGGCAACACCTCCCGGTGCGTCGCGCCGCGTCCGCTCGCCCGTCCGGGACGGTCCACCGGCAGCGTCCACCGCACCTCGGCCCCGGACAGCTCGCGCCGCCAGAACTCCAGGTCGCGCTCGGAGGGTTCGGGCTGGTTCCGCACCAGGTCGAGGAAGCTCGCGGCCTCGTCGAGCTCCTCACCGGCGTAGAGCGCGGACAGGTCCCGCCACAGCAACGGCATCGACGCCCCGTCGACGACCAGGTGGTGTGCGACGAGCACGAGCACCCAGCCGTCCGCCGTCCTGGCCAGTGCGCACCGCAGCAGCGGTGCCGTCGCCAGATCGAACGGGCGGTTCGCCTGCTCGGCGCACCAGGCGTCGACGTCGGCGGGCTCCTCGACCGGCAGCGCGATCTCGCCGACCTCGGCGGCCACCTGCCGCGGCGGCGTTCCGCACACCCGCACGCGCAGCGCGTCGTGCCGCTCGACGAGCCCGTTCACCGCCTGCCGCAACCGGCCGGGGTCGAGGTCGCCGGTGATGTCCACCCGGTAGGCCATGTTGTAGACGGCCGTGCCGAACGCGGTGTTCTTGCGCCACAGGCGCTCCTGCGTCGCGGTGAGGGGCGCCACGTCGAGCAGCCTGGCCATCGCGCGGACGGTCGGCTGGGCGAAGAAGTCCGCCATCGAGCACGTCAGGCCCAGCTGGGCCGCCGCGCGGCCGACGAGCCGGATGGCCGCGAGCGAGTGCCCGCCCAGTTCGAAGAACGGCGTGGTCACGGACACCTCCCGCACCCCGAGCTCGGCGCACCAGAGGTCGTGGACGGCCTGCTCCGCGTCCGTGGCCGGCCGGTGGTCCGCCGCCACGGGCACGGGGTCGGGCAGTGAGGCCCTGTCGACCTTGCCGCTCGCGGTCATCGGCAACCGCTCCAGCGCGACCCAGCGCGTGGGCACCAGGTACGACGGCAGCACCCGGCGCAACGCGGCGGCGAGACGCAGCCACAGGCCCGGTTCGTCCGACGTGCGCACGACGTACGCCACGAGTTCGGCCTCACCGCGCTGGTCGCGCCGCACGACCACGGTGGCGTCGCCGACCTCGGGCAGCGCGCACAACGCGTGCAGCGTCTCCCCCGGCTCGACCCGGTTGCCGCGGATCTTCGCCTGGTCGTCGGCGCGGCCGAGGAACGCGAGCCGCCCGTCCGGCCGCCACCGTCCCAGGTCGCCCGTGCGGTACCAGACCTGCCCGGACGGGTCGCGCACGAACGCCGCCGCGGTCTCCTCGTCCCGGTTCCGGTAGCCGCGGGCGAGCACGAACCCGCTCAGCCAGATCTCTCCGACCGCGCCGACGGGCACGGGAAGGCCGTTGTCCACCACGGCCACGCGCACCCCGTCGATCGGCCGCCCGATCGGCGGCGCGACGGGTCCGGCCGCGGTGTCGACGGGGTGGTCGGTCACGATGATCGACGCCTCGGTCGGCCCGTACTGGTTGTGCAGCACGCACTTCGGGTGCCCGGCGAAGAACGCCCTCACCGCCGGCGTCAGCACGAGGGGCTCGCCGCAGCACAGCACGACCCGCAGCGACGGCGCGGACAGCCCGGACTCCAGCAGGGCGTTGAGCGGCGTGAACGGCATGAGCAGCCGCTCGACCCGGTGCCGCCGGATCACGTCGGCCAGTGCCGCGTGGTCGTGCCGCACCTCGTCGCCGACGAGCACGAGCGGGGCGCCGGACGCGAGCGTCGAGAAGATCTCCTGCACGCTGATGTCGAACCCTGCGGACGTCCAGCCGAGAGTCCTCAGTGGCCGGTGCTGGCGCTGCTGCCAGCGGATCACGTTCACGGGCCCGCAGTGGGGCACGAGCACGCCCTTCGGCTTCCCGGTGGACCCCGAGGTGTAGAGGCAGTAGGCGAGGTCGTCCGGCTTCACGTCCGGCAGCGGCACGACGACCGCGGGCGCGGTGATCTCCTCGACCAGCAGCGTGGTGCCGGCGTCGAGCTCGGAGCCGGAGGTGGTGAGCAGCACCCGGGCGCCGCTGTCGGAGATCAGGAACCGGCCGCGCGCGACGGGCAGGCCAGGATCGATCGGCAGGTAGGCGCCACCGCTCTTGAGCACGCCGAGCAGTGCCGCGATCAACTCCGGCCCGCGCGGCAACGACACCGCGACGATCTCACCGGGTCGTGGCCCGAGGGCCTGGGAGATCTCGTCGGAACGGGACTGCAGCTCGCGGTAGGTCCAGCTGCCCCAGTCTCCGGTCAGCGCGACCTCGTCCGAGTCGCCGACCAGATCGTGCAGGCACACGTCCGGCTCGGGCACGACCTTCCCCTGCCACGACAGGATCTCGGCTCGGTCCGCGTCGCTCGCCGCCGTCAGCTCGGCGACGGGAGAGTCCACAGAGGACAGCGCGGTCGCCAGCACGTCGTCCACGCTCGCCAGCAGGCGGCTGATCGTGGCGGGGGCGAACAGGTCGGTGCGGTACTCGGCCACGCAGCGCAGCCCGTCCGCGCTCTCGGTGAAGTAGAGCGAGAGGTCGTAGGCGGACCGGCTGATCGGCGGGTCCAGCACCGCGGCCGTCAGCGGTCCGAACTCCGCGGGCTGCTCGGTCTCGTACTCCACCAGCACCCGGAACAGCGGTGTGCCGTCGCCGTCCCGGTCCGGGTTGACCGCCCGCACCAGCTCGTCGAACGGCACCCCGCGGTGCTCGAACGCGGCCAGCGTCCCGGCCACCACCCGGTCGAGCAGCTCGCGGAACGTGCCGGAGGTGTCGACGCGCAGCGGCACCAGGTCGAGGAACAGCCCGATCGCGTCCCGTGCCCCTGGTGGGCGGGAGCTGATCGCGGTGCCGACGACGACGTCGGTCTCCCCGGCGTGACGGCCGAGGACCGCGCTCACGGCCGCCAGCACGACCATGAACGGAGTGGCCTTCAGTTCCGGATTTCGGGGCGTGGTGAGGAAGGCACGGGTCACCGCCGCGCCCTCCCCGGTCGGCTCGGCCGACGCAGGGAAGTCGGCGGGCAGGCGCAACGGGCGCGACCCTTCGAGCAGTTCCCGCCAGTGTTCGACATCTCCGCCGTGGTCCACTGCGGGCGCCGGCACGGGCTGCGGCAGCGGCGCGCCCTGGAGGTGCGCGGCGATCTCGCGCAGGAGCACACCGGTCGACGCCGAGTCGAACACGATGTGGTGCGCGAGGACGTGCACCAGATGCCGGTCCGGTGCGATCCGCAGCACCGCCACCCGCAGGAGGGGGCCTGTCGCCAGGTCGAACCGCACGCGAGCCGCCTCGGCCGCCATGCCGGCGATCGCGCTCCGTTCGTCGAGTCCGACGGCCTCGCCGAAGGTCCACTCCACCAACGGGTCCGGCCGCACCTCCTTGTAGGGCACGCCGTCCTCGGCCAGGAAGACCGTGCGCAGGGCGGGGTGCCGTTCGACGACGTGCAGCACCGCCTCGCGGAACCGGCCGGCGTCGAGTTCGCCGTCGAGCCGCACGAGCTTCGGCTCGTGGTAGAGCCCGCTGCCGGGCCTCAGCTGGTCCATGAACCAGATCCGCTGCTCGGCGGGAGTCAGGGCGCGGCGGGCGACCTTGTCCGCGCGCAGCACGTCGAGGTGCCGCAACCCTTCGAGCACCCGTTCGCGCGGCAGCCCGAAGTCGACGAAGCACGCGATCTCGTCCGCTCCCGCGGCGACGAGGGTGTCGGCGACCTGGGCCGCGTCCGCGACGGACCCGATCAGCGCGCGCGACTCGGTGTAGCGCTCGAACGCCTGGCGCAGCAGGAAGTCCGAGTCCTCGGACGGCATCTCGGCCAGGCCCAGGCTCTGCGCCTGGCCGGCGAGCGCCAGCGACGACCTGAGGTAGTGCAGGAACGGCTCGCGCGCTTCCTCGCGTGCCTGGTCGCCGTCGGCGCCGACGTAGGTGTGCGCCAGCACGACGACCCGCCCGGCCTCGGGGTCCAGACCGGCGTCGGCGCGCGCCTTGCGGTAGCGGGAGATGTTGCGCGCCAGGTCGTCGACGGACTGCGTCATCAGGTTCGTCAGCACGCCGAGCCCGGCCTCACCGGCCTTGACGTAGCTGTCCGGGTTGCCGGCGATGGCGGTGAACATCGGCGGCATCTCCTGGATCGGCCGCGGTTGCAGCCGCACGGCCACGGGCTCGCCGGTGCCGGACGTCGCGGTCACCTCCGCACCGGACCACAACGCGCGCACCGTCTCCATGTGCTCGTACATCAGCTCGCGGTTGCGCGCGTACGCCTCCGGGGCCAGCGCGAAGTCCTTGGCGTGCCAACCGCTCGCGAAGCCGAGGCCGACACGTCCACCGGAGAGGTTGTCGACGACGGACCACTCCTCGGCGACCCGGATCGGGTTGTGCAACGGCAGGACGACCGACCCCGCGTTCAGCCGCACGTGCCGGGTGCGCGCGGTGATCGCGGCTGCCAGCACCGACGGGTTCGGGAACAGCGCGCCGAACGAGTTGAAGTGCCGCTCCGGCAACCACACCGCGTGGAAACCGTGCTCGTCGGCGAACTCCGCGGCGGCGAGCACGAGCCCGTACTTGTCCTGCTGCGCCTCGTCGGGGTAGTCGCCGAAGAACGACAGGCTGAAGTCGCACGACCCGGACGGCACCGGCGGCGCCGCGGGTTCCTCGACAGCGTCGACCTCCTCGTCGACGGCCTCGCCGGTGATCAGCGCGGCGACGGCGCGGGGCGTCGGTGCCACGGTGAACAGGTCCTTCACCGGCAGGCGCACGCCGTGGTCGCGTTCGATCTCGCTGACCAGCCCCATCAACGCGAGCGAGTCCGCGCCCAGGGCGAGGAACGTCTCGTCCGCCCGCGGCTCGCCGGTGAGCCCGAGCCGGGTCGCGGTCAGCCGCCACACCCCGCCCAGGACGTCCGTCGGCGCGGTCTCGACCGGTGCGACGCCCTGCCCGCGTTCGAACGGGTAGCCGGGCAGCCAGATCCGCCTCCCGCCCGCGAACCCGGAGAGGTCGACGTCGATGCCCGCGGTGTGCGCGGCCGCGACGGCGTCGGCGATCCGGCCACCGATCCAGCGTGCCGCCGGCTGTTCGGCGCGGCCCAGCCGGCACAGCACCGAGTCGAGCCCGATCTCGACCCGCGGCCCGCCCTCCCCCAGCTCGGCCTGGCAGAGGTCGAACCGCATCGGCCGGCGCAGGTGTTCGATGAGGTGCCGCGCGTCGATCACCGCGCCCGTGGGCAACCGGACGCCGTCGACCCCGCGCACCAGCGGGATCCGCAACGGCGTGAAGCGCGCGTCCGGGGTGAACTCGCGGACCGCCGGATCCATGAACCGCGAGTGGAACGCCCTGTCCACACCGAGCCGCGTGCACGGCACCCCGGCGCGGCGCGCGACCTCCTCGACGGCGTCGGCGTCACCGGCCAGCACGTGGCTGAACGAGCCGTTGACCACGGCCAGGTCGGTGCCGCTCGCCTCGGCGAGGGCTTCCGCCTGCTCACGGGTCGCGTGCACCGCCACCATCCCGCCCGGCGGGGTCCGGTCCGTCAGCGCACCGCGCGCGACCGTGAGCCGCAGGCCGTCGTGCCGGGAGAGCCCGCCCGCCACGACGAGTGCCGCGTACTCGCCGATGCTGTGGCCGACCACGACTTCCGGCTCCACACCCCACGAGCGCCACAGTTCGGCGAGGGCCACCTGGAACGCGAACGTCGCGGGCTGCACGGCCAGTTCGGCGGCGGGGTCGAGCAGGGCTCGGAGATCCGTGAGCTCGGACAGTTCGTCGATGACCGCGCGGAACACGGGGAACTCGGCGTACAGCTCGGTCGCCATGCCCGGGCGTGCCTGGCCCTGGCCCGGAAACGCGAAGACCACGGGGCCTCCGGCGGGGTCGCTGAGCGGGACGTCCAGGGCGGTGACGAGGTCGGCGGTGGTCTCGGCGGTCACGGCCAGGCGGTGCCGGTGGCGCGGGCGGGCGGCGAGGGTGGTGGCGACGTCGGCGATCGCGGTCTCGGGGTGGGCGGTGAGGTGGGCCTTGAGCTGGGAGACGGACCGGGCGAGGGCGGTGGGGGTGCGGGCGGACAACGGGACCACGGCGGTGGCGCGGGTGGGCGACGAGAGCGCGGACGGCTGCGCCACCGCTGGCGGCTGCTCCAGGACGACGTGCGCGTTGGTGCCACCCACCCCCAGGGCGGTGACGCCCGCCCTGCGCGGCTGTCCGGACACCGCCGCCGCAGGCGAAGCCGGCCATCCGCGCCCCTCCGTGGCGAGCGTGAACGGTCCGAGGTCCAGCGCGGGGTTCGGCTCGCCCACACCGGGCGTCGCCACGATCTCCCCGTGCTCCAGCATCAGCACCGTCTTGATCAGCCCGACCAGTCCGGAGCACGTGTCGAGGTGCCCCACGGACGCCTTCGCCGACCCGAGCCGCACCGGACCGGGGTACACCTCGCGCAGCGCGGACACCTCGATCGGGTCGCCCAGCGCGGTCCCGGTGCCGTGACACTCCACATAGGACACCGACGAGGGGTCGACACCGGCTCGTTCCAACGCCAGCCGGACGACCTCGGCCTGCCCGCTCACGCTCGGGGCGGTGAACCCGGCCTTCGCGGCGCCGTCGTTGTTGACCGCGGAACCGACGATCACGGCGTGCACGACGTCCCCGTCGGCGAGGGCCTGGTCGAGGCGCTTGAGCACCACCGCGGCGACGCCGTTGCCACCGACCGTGCCGTCGGCATCGGACGAGAACGGCCGGCACGCGCCGGTGGGCGACAGGATGCCGTCGGGGTGGGCGACGTAGCCACCGTCCTGCGGCAGGTGCACGGCGGCGGCACCGGCCACCGCGACGTCGGCGTCGCCGGTCAGCAGCGACTGCACCGCGAGGTGGACCGCGACGAGACCGGTGGAGCACGCCGTCTGCACGCCGATGGCGGGACCGGTCAGCCCGAGCCGGTGCGCCACGCGGGAGGCGAGGAAGTCCGGTTCCACGCCGATCGCCGCCTGCATCGCGGCCGGCACGTCCGCGGCGGACAGGCCGTCCTGATGCCCGTACAGGTGCATGCCGGAACCGGCGAACACGCCGACCCGGGCCGAGGTGCCGAGGCATCCGGCGTCCTCCAGCGCGCGGTAGCACTCCTGGAGGAACAGCTTGTGCGCCGGGCTGGTCAGGTCCGCCTCGGCCGGTGTCATGCCGAAGAACGCGTGGTCGAACTCCTCCGCGCCGGTGATCGTGCCCATGGCGCCGACCCGGCCGGAAGCGTCGAAGCGCGTGATCGAGCACCGACCGGCGCGCAGGTTCGCCCAGAACTCCGCCACGTCGTCCGCGCCCGGTACCCGTGCCGCCATGCCGATCACGGCGATCCGGGTGTCCGCCGCGACCGGCTCGGGTGCGGCGGGCGCCGCTTGCGCGCCCTCCAGGTACCGGACGAGCGCGGTGATCGACGGATGGGCGTAGAGCGCGGTCGGGGGAAGAGACACGCCGAGGTCCTGTTCCAACTCGGCGCGCAGTCGTGCGAGCATCACCGACGTCAGACCCAGGTCGTAGAAGGCCTTCGCCGGGTCGGCGCGGACACCGGTCACCCGCTCGACGGCCGCCCGCACCACCGAGGGCACGTCGGTGAGCAGCCGACTGACCTCCCCGCGACGGATCTTGCCGCCGCCGGTGCGCGGGAAGCGTGCGGGGTCGACGACCACCACCCGTGCCACCGGCAGCCGCAGCCGCGCGAACACCGCCGCCCGGATCTCCTCCACCGGCACGGGATCGGCCGATCCGACGACGAGCACGAGGTCCTCGGTGGCCCGGCGGGCGTTGGGCACCCCGCACGCCGCGACCCATCCGGTGGGGGCGCCCGCGTCCACCGCCACGGACTCGATCTCGTGGCAGAAGTGGTTCTGCCCGTGGACGATGACGACGTCCCGCGCCCGCCCGGTGATCACGACCTGGCCGTCCAGGACGTACGCGAGATCACCGGTGTCGAACCACTCCCCCGTCGGCTCGCCCAGGCCGACGTAACCCGGCGTGACCCGTGCCGACCGCACCTGCAGGGCACCGATCCGGCCCTCCGGGAGGACTTCCTCGCCCCGCACGATCCGCACGGACGCTCCCGCAGCAGGCGGTCCGACCGGCACGAACTCGACGCACGGCCGGGAATCGTCGCGAGAAGCGAACTCCAGCTCGCCGGTGAGACTCCCCCGCACCACCCGGTGCGGGCCGTCGGAGAACCGCCCGATGGTGATGCCCGTGCACGTCTCGGTCATGCCCCACGCGGGCCGCAGCACCGACTCGTCGAGTCCCAGACCGGCCGCGAAGCGCCGCATCAGCTCCGCCGGGATCTGCTCGCCGCCGCTGACCAGCGTGCGGACGTGCGAGAGGTCCCACGAGCGGCCTTCGCACGCGTCCGCCACGAGCCGGTGGGCGAACGCGGGCGCCCAGCTGTGCTGAGCACCGTGCTCGGCGAGCAAGTCCATCCACCGCAACGGTTCCGAGGTGATCAGGTCGGTCGCCACGTGCACGTTCGAGGCGCCGGTGAACACCGGCAGCAGGTGGTAGAGCAGCAGGGCCGCGCTGTGGTCGAGCGGCAACCAGTTGAGCGTCGTCTCGCCGGCGCGCAGATCCAGGCTCTCCCCCGCACCCGCGGCGAACTCCGCGAGTCCGCGGTGCGTCAGCGGGATCGCCTTGGCCGAACCGGTGCTGCCCGACGACAGCAGCACCAGCGCCTCGCCGTCGTCGGCGCGTCCGAGCGGCTGGGGCGTGCGGCCGAACACCGGCACGGGCACCGCACCGGCGAGCACACACCCCCAGAACGCCGGGAAGAACTCCTCCAGCGGCAGGTCTGCCAGCACCACCCGCGCACCGGGTTCGAAGCCGGCGGACAGCTCGGTCGCGCGGGTGAGCAGGGACGCGTAGGTGACCGCGGTCGTGCCCGAGGCGGTCACGGTGGTCACGCGGGAGTCCGGGAACCGGGTGGCGGCACGGCGCAGGGCCGCGGCCAGGTCGAGGGGGTGCTCCGCCGGGAACCTCAGCTCGGGTCCGCGGCACAGGGAGGTGGCCATGTCGGTCCTTCCACAGGTCAGGTGAGCCGGCGGGACACCAGGGCCAGCGCGAGCGCGCAGACCACGGCGACGGTGTGGAACCCGGCGACGACTCCGAGGACGGGCAGCGTCGGCAGCAACGCGGAGGCGACGAGGGTCCCGGACGCGAAACCGGCCGTCTCGGCCGTCGAGGAGAGGCCGAACAACCGCACGCGGAGGTCGCCGTGGACCTCCTGCAGCCGGGACGTGTAGACGATCTCGGTGAGCCCGTCGGAGAAACCGGCGCACACCATCACGAGGATCAGCACCGGCCACGGCGGACCGGTGAACGCGAGCACGAACGACACCGACATCACACAGGTGCCGACGACGAACGCGGTGGTGCTGCAGGCGAACCGGGGCGCGACGAACCGCGCGGTGAACGCGCCGACCGCCCACGAGGCCCAGAAGCCGCTCATGAACACGGCCGCGTCCGCGCCTGCCACAGCGGAGGCGTGCACCGGCAACGAGAGGTTGTGCGAGGCGGAACCGAAGGCGTCCGCCGCCCGCACCGCCACCAGCACCGCGATCGCGGGCCCGACCGCGCGCAGCAACGACGCCGAAGGCCCGGAGGCGCGCCGCACCGGCGGCAGGGACTCGTTCCACCGCAACCGGGACACGACGAACGCGGAGAAGGCGAAGGACGCGGCGTTGACGGAGAACGCCAGGCCGAAGCCGCCGAACGCGATGATCGTGCTCGCCGACGCGTACCCGGCGATCACCGCCAGCGCCCGCCAGGTCACCAGCCTGCCGTTCGAGCGGGCGTTCTCGCCCTCCGGCACCAGGTCGGGGACGCTGGCGCGCACGCACACGTTCGAGACGGAGTTGCCGGCGCCGAGCACCAGCGCCGTCACGACCAGACCGGGAAGACCCGCCGAGGAACCCAGCACGGCCAGCGCGCACATCACCAGTGCCTGCGCGAGGTCACTGGACACCATGAGGTGCCGCAACCCCAGCAGCCGCACCAGCGACGGCGCGACCAGCCCACCCGCGAACCCCGCGGTGAGCCGCACGGCCATCACCAGGCCGAGACCCCAGGCGCTGCCGGTCACCGCGTAGGTGAACAGCGCCAGCGCGACGAGGTTGAGGAAGTTCCCGAAAGCCGACACCGACACCGCGGTGACCAGCGCGGTGAACCGGGCGGGCGGCGCGAGCACGGCGGTCATGGTCAGCCCAGCGTCCGGCGGGCCGCGGCGGTGAGTGGCACGATCCACGCCGAGCGGGCGAGTTCGGCGGCACCCCGGCGTTGCTTGACCTGGCCGGACGAGATGGAGAGGTCGAGCGTGCGGACGCCGGCCGAGTACGCCCACCTGATCACGGCGTGGAACACCGCGCCGAAGTAGACCGGCGCACCGGCGGTCGCCTCGTCGTCGAACCCCGCCTGGCGCACGAAGGCCGTGCCGCGGTGACGGACCACCGACGCGAACCCGACCCGGTCACCGTCACGCCGTGCCTCGACGATCAGCGCGTCCTCACCGAGGTGCCGGAGGTAGGCGCGGTGCAGGTTCGCGGCCTCGGAGGACCGGTAGTCGTTGCCGTACTTGTGGTACAGGCCCAGTTCCAGCGGCACGATCCACTCGACGTCGGCCTCGGTGAGCGGCCGCACGTCGTAGCTGACGCCGGCCTCCTCCAGCTTGCGGACGTCGGCCAGCTCCTTGTAGCGCTGTTTGCGCGGCAACGATCCCAGCCAGTCCTCAAAGGACTCACCCGGCAGTTCGAGGCGGTAGGTGGCGTGCGAGGGCACCCGAATCCCGCCGTGTGCCTGGAAAGCCGCTGCGAGTTCGGTGTCCGAGTCGTCGCAGTAGAGGGCGGCGACCGTCGCCGCCCCCGACTCCGCCGCGGCCTCGGCCGCCGTGCCCACCAGCGACGTGAGCGCCTCCGCCCGGTCTGGCCCGTCGTCGACCAGGAACCGGCTGTGCCCCGGCCTTCTGCCGCCGAGCAGGTAGCACGGCAGCACGTCGGCGGACGGCCGTTCCAGGGCCTCCAGGAACAGGTCGAGGCGCGCGATCGGCCACGGGTTGCTGCGCTCGTCGAAGTGGTACGCGGCGGCGAACCCGCTGGGCGACGACACGTAGAGCGGGGGCGCGTCGGCCACCTCCTCCTCGACCGCGAGCCAGCGGCGGGAGGCGTAGAGGTGGTCGGTCGCGTCGATCCGGCCGAGAGCCTCTGCCGGCAGTGCGACCCGTTCCTGGGTGGTCATGACTCCTCCTGGGCGGGTGTGACCGCGGCCATCCCGAGGCCGGCGACGAGGACCAGCGCGCCGGCGGCGATCAGCACCACGCGCGGTGACGAGATCGCGCCCAGACCACCGGCGAGCGCGGAGCCCAGCGGCAGTCCTCCGAACGCGAGCAGCCGGTACGCGGCGGTCACCCGGCCGAGCAGGTGGTCCGGCACCGCGCGCTGCCGGTACGACACGGTGATCACGCTGCCCAGCACCAGGAACCCGGTGCCGGCGATGCCGAGGACGATCAGCGGCAGGTGCAGCGTGAGACCGGCGGTGGCGATGCCGAGCGCCAGCACGCCCTGGCCCACCAGCAACGTGCCGCGGTTGCCCAGCCACCGGACCAGTGCCGGCGCGCACAGCCCCAGCACCAGGCCGCTGATGCCGGACGCGCCGATCAGCAACCCGTACTGGGCGGCGGTCAGCCCGAGCGGGCCGCCCTGCAACGCCACGATCGGCAGCGCCGTCTGGAACGCCGCGTACCCGGCGTTGACCAGGCCGACGCCGATCGCGTAGACCGCGAGCCTGCGCCGCGTGAACAGGAACGAAAGCCCTTCGCGCACCGAGAACTTCGTGGGTGCCGCAGAGGGTTCGTCGCGGGTCACCAGCTTGACCGCGGAGAGCGCCGCCGCCGTGTAGAGCAGCGCGACCGCGCCGAACGAGTACCCGAGCGCGATGCCGGCGACCAGACCGCCGACCGCGGGTCCGATCAGGAACCGCGTCACGAGTTCGGTGGCCTGCATGCGGCTGTTCGCCCGTTCCAGCTGGTCCTTGTCGACCACGCGAGGCGTGATGCTGTGCATGGCCGTGTCGCCCGCGGTCTCCGCGACGCCCAGCACGAACGCGATGGCCGCCAGCGCGAGGACGCCACCGCCGAAGACGACCACGGCGGCGCCGCACAACAGCATCAGCGTCCGGACGACGTTCGCGATCACCATGATCCGGCGCCGGTCGAACCGGTCGACGAGCACACCCGCGTGCAACGCCGTCAGCGCCCACGGCAGCCGCGCCGCCGTGTAGACGGTGGCCACGGCCGCCGGTCCGCCACCGAGCTGCAAGGCCGCGATCGGCAGCGCCACCTGGTAGACGCCGTCGGCGAAGGTCGCGCTGCCCGCGCTCGCCCACAGCCAGTGGAACGACCGGGGCAACCGGGAGGGCCCGGCCGCCGCGGGGGCGGCGGCCGGCGCGGGGGCGGTCATGAGCGGGCCACCTTCTCCTCGAAGCGGCGCAGGAACTTCTCCCGGTCGACGACCGCGCGGACGTGCGTGCCGCGGTACACGACCTCCACACCGTCGTGCGCCTGCACGGAGAACGTCAGCATGCGTCCGTCCACTTCGGTCACCTCGGCGGTGACCGCGACGGTCCAGCCCTCCGGGGTGGCGGCCACGTGCTGGGCGTTGTCGTGCTGGAAGCCCACGGTCATCTCGGAGGGCGCCAGCACGTCCTCGATCACCTTCATCGAGGTGACCTCCGCCAGCCACAGCAACACCGGCGTGGCGAGCACGGGGAGGTCGTTCTCCCAGGCGGTGGCGCAGTCCTGGGATCGCACGACGTGCTCGCGCACCGCCTTGGCGCCCACCGCGAACCGGTCGCTCATCGCGCACCGCGCAGGGCGTTGATCTGGTTCATGATGTTCTTGCGCTGCATCTCGGACGTGCCGCCGGCGATCAGCGTGCCGAGCGCGTCCTGCACGTCGCGGGTGGTGTCGCCGCGCATGTACCCGACGTGGCCGCGCAGCCGCATCAGGTTCGTCGCGGCCTCGACCAGGCCTTCAGAGCCGACGAGTTTCGCCACCGAGCAGCGCAGCGACGCCTCGGGGTCGCGGTCGACCAGCGAGTCGATCGCGGCCAGCGAGACCGCCCGTGCCACCTCGATGGTGACGCGGATGTCGGTGACGCGTCCCTGCACGTACTGGTGGTCGATGATCGCGGAGCCGAACGCCTCGCGCCGCTCGCAGAAGTCGAGGACGCTGTCGAGGCGCGGCTCCAGGTAGGCGGCGGCGACCAGGCCGTAGAGCGCACGGTCGAAGCTGATCACGTCGTAGAGCGTCTGCAGGCCGTCGCCCGGCCTGCCGAGGACGGCCTGCTCCGGCAGGAACACCTCGTCGAACTGCAGCGGCCCGGTCGGGCTGGTGCGCAGGCCGAGCAGCTCCTCGGGAACTCCGCGGCGCACGCCGGGCGCGCGGAAGTTCACCAGGAACAGCGTGATGTCCCGCCTTCCCAGCTCCGGCACCCGGCCCAGCACGAGACCGCGGTCGGCCACCGGGGCGTTGGTGATGTGGTTCTTGGCGCCGTTGAGCCGCCAGCCGTCGTCGGTGCGGCGCGCGGCCGTGGCGGTGCGGGCCACGTCCGAGCCGCCGCGGGTCTCGGTCAGCGCGGTGGCGCCGACCGCGCCCCGCAGCAGCGGCGGCAGGAAGTGCTGGTGCGCCCAGTCGTCGCCGTGCAGGACCAGTGCGCGCACCAGACCGACGTGGGCGATCAGCGACAACGTGAAGCCGAGGTCGTCGCTGCCCTTGGCCACCCCCGCCACCGCCACCGCGAGGTCGCGCCACGTGCCGCCGCTGCCGCCCAGCTCGTGCGGCACGCCGATCTTGAACAGGCCGTGGTCGGCGAGCTGCCGCCACGACATCCGGTCGAACGCCTCCGCCTCGTAGGCGCGTTCGGCCCTGGGCGCGACGATCAGCCGCGAGAGTTCGGCGAACTGCTCGTCCAGCGGCAGTGTCGGCGGCTGGATGAGTGCGATGGACATCGGGAAAGCCTTTCTGCCAGCACGGGAAAAGTCGGTTCTTCTGGGTTCAGTACCAGCGCAGGACCACGGCACCCGCGGTCATGCCGCCGCCGACCGAGGCGAGGACGACGACGTCGCCACGCTTCAGCCGGCCTGCGGCGACCGCCTCGTCGAGGGTGATCGGGACCGAGGCCGCGGCGGTGTTGCCGTAGCGCTCCACGGTCAGCGCGACCTTGTCCTGGGAGATACCCACGGCGGCGCCCACGGCCTCGATCAGCCGCGCGTTGGCCTGGTGGGTGATCATCAGGCTGACGTCCTCGACGCCGAGGTCGGCCTGCAGCAGTGCTTCCTTGATGGCTCCGGGCAGCTGGGTCGTGGCGAACTCCCACACCTTCGGGCCGTTCATGTGGAAGTAGTGGCGTCGCGCGGAAACGGTCGCGTGCGACGCCGGCTCGGCACTGCCGCCCGCCGGAACGCCGACGACGTCGGCCTGCGTGCCGTCGGCCATCAGGTGCGCGGACAGCACTCCGTAGCCGTCGGGCACCTCGCCCAGCACCACGGCCCCGGCGCCGTCACCGAAGAACACGCTGGTGCTGCGGTCCGTGGGGTCGAGGATCCGGCTGTAGGCCTCGGCACCGACCACGAGCATGCGGCGGTACTGCTGCGGGAAGCCGCGCATCATGCCGACGGCGGCGGTGAGGCCGTAGACGAACCCGGTGCAGACCGCGGACACGTCGAACGCGGTGACCGCGCCCATGCCGAGCTTGGCCTGCAGCACGCACGCCGTGGCCGGCTGGATGTAGTCGGGCGAGGAGGTGGCCACGACGAGTCCGTCGATCTGCAACTGGCTCAGTCCGCCGGAGTGCAGCGCGCGCATCCCCGCGATCGTGCCGAGGTCCGAGCTCGCGGCGCCGTCCTCCGCCCGGCGCCGCTCGCGGATGCCCGTGCGGGACACGATCCACGCGTCGGTGGTGTCCACGACGGACTCGAGTTCCTTGTTGGTCACGACCCTGCGGGGCAGGAACGAACCGGTGCTGAGAATGCCGATCGCCATGTCGACGCTCCCCCGGCTCAGGCCGTGACGCCGTGCGTGGACAGGAACGAGCGGTAGGCGGCCGCGAAGCGGTCGACCATCTCCTCGAGGTCGGTGTCGGTGCTGACCAGTGGAGGCGCGAAGACCACGGTGTCACCGGCGAACCGCAGCAGCACGCCGTGCTCGGCCGCGGTCGCGACGAGCTCCTTGCCGGGTTCGCCCGGTCGCATGCCGCACGCGGCGGCGTCGAACTCCACGCCGCCGAGCAGGCCGTAGGTGCGGACGTCGCGGACGAGCGGGGCGCCGAGGAACTTGTCCAGCGCGTTGGTCAACACCGGTGCCGCGGCCCGGACGCGACCGGGGATGTCGCGCTCCCGCAGGATCGCGATCGTCTCGCGGGCCACGGCCGCCGCGACCGGGTGCCCGGAGTAGGTGAAGCCGTGGCCGAACGACCTGATCTCCTGCGAGCCCCGGGCGAGCACGGCGCAGACCTCGCCGGACACCAGCACCGCCGAGATCGGCAGGTAGGCCGACGACAGTCCTTTCGCGACCGTGATCATGTCGGGCCGCAGTCCGAACTCGGTCGTGCCGAACATCGAGCCGGTGCGGCCGAACCCGGTGATCACCTCGTCGGCGATGAACAGGATGTCGTGCCGCTTCAGCACTTCCTCGACGCGGGCGTAGTAGCCGTCCGGCGGGATGACCAGGCCGCCGGCGCCCATGATCGGTTCCGCGATGAACGCGGCGATCGTGTCCGGGCCCTCCTGGCTGATCAGCAGCTCCAGCTCGTCGATCAGCCAGTCCACGAACTCCTCGTCCGACAGGCCGTTGGCCTGCGTGGAGAGCACGTCCGGCGTGTGCATCCGGAGGAACCCGGGCAGCGGGATGCCGAACCCGTTGTGGATGTGGGCCAGGCCCGTGGCGGACCCCGCCGCGGTGGTCGCGCCGTGGTAGCCGCGGTGGTGGGACAGGATCTTCTTGCGGTGCAGGCGTCCCTTGGCGCAGTGGTAGAACCAGGCGAACTTGATCGCGCTGTCGTTGGCGTCGGACCCCGAGTTGCCGAAGAACACCCGTCCCATCGGGATCGGGGACAGCGCGGCGATGTCCTCGGCGAGCGCGACGGTGACGTCGGCGGTGCGGTGGTTGAACGAACCGTAGAACGGCAGTTTCTCCATCTGCCTGGTGGCGGCCTCGATCAGGCGCGGCTCGCTGTAGCCGAGGGTGACGCACCACAGGCCGGCGACGCCGTCGACGTACTCCTTGCCGTCGGTGTCCCACACCCGCACGCCCTCACCTCGGGTGATCACGTGCGGTGCGGTCGGCAGGCCCACGACGGTGTGGGGTTCCAGCAGGGTCGAACTGTCCATCTCGGACTCCTCAGACGTGGTGGGGACGGAGGTTCAGCGGCCTCCGCCGACTTCGAGCACGGCGCCGGTGGTGTAGGAGGACGCGGGCGAGAGCAGGAACCACACCGCTTCCGCCACCTCGTCCGGCTCGCCGATCCGCCCGAGCGGAACCGAGGCGCGCAGCCGCGCGGGACGGTCGGGGACGCCGTTGTCCTCGTGCAGATCGGTCTGCACCAGGCCGGGGGCGACGGCGTTGACGCGGATGCCCTCCCCGGCGAGTTCCTGCGCCGCACCCCAGGTGAACGTGTTGACCGCGGCCTTCATCGCCGCGTAGTGGACCCATTCGCCACCACCGCCGGTGCGGGCGCCGGTCGACGACACGTTGACCACGACACCGCCGGCGCCGCCCCGGCTGCGCGCCATCCGCCTGGCCGCCTCCCGCGTGCACAGCAGGGTGCTGCGCACGACGGTCCGGTAGGCCTCGTCGGCCTGACCGAGGTCGAGGTCGAGGATCCGGGTGAGTCCCCCGGTGGTGCCGGCGTTGTTGACGAGCGCGGTCACCGGGCCGAGCGCGGCGGTCGCGGTGTCGAACAGGGCGTGCACGTCTTCCTCGACCGCGACGTCCGCCCGCACCGCGACCGCCGTGCCGCCCGCGTCGGCGATCTCGCGCACGAGGGCCTCCGCCGAGTCCTTGCTGGCGCGGTAGTTCACGCACACGGGCGTTCCGGCGGCGGCAGCCCGCCGGGCGACCGCGGCACCGATGCCGCGGCCCGCCCCGGTGACCACGATCATGACCGCGCTCAGCCGTTCACGACGCCGAAGCGCTCGGGCAGGAAGAAGCCCTCGAACGCCTGCAGGCTGTAGACGTTGTGCGTCTTGAGCAGCCAGCGCTGCTTGAGCGACTCGATGTCGCGGATCTCGTGCACCTCGCGGCCGTGGATGACGTGGTGGTTGGAGAACGTCACCGAGTCGCCCGGCCGGGAGATGCGGACCTGCTTGCGCTTGTGCAGCGCCGCGAGGAACCGGTCGAGCGAGCCCTGCGCCTCCTCGTCGAGGCCCTCCGTGCGGCCCTCGAACACCTTGGCGCCCTGGCCTTCGATCAGCACCGGGTGGTCCTTGGCGCGGCCCATCTCCATCGAGGTCGTGGAGACGTCGTCGAACGGCGTGTAGAAGCGCTCCTGGCTCAGCAGTTCGACGTCGCGGTCCGACAGCTCCTCGACGGCGTGGCGGGTCACCGTGAACGTGGAGTAGACCTCGTTCTCCGGGGTGTCGCGCAGGGTCAGCGTGTTCACGAAGTCCGGGCACACGAAGTGGTTGGTGAAGTCGCGGTGGAACTTCAGCGTCTTGAGGGTCTTCTGCGACTGCGTGTCGAACATCGACTCCTTCGGGTAGATGTCGTGGAAGAAGTCGCCTTCGTTGACGCTGAGGTGGCCGATCATCTCGGTGCCGGTCAGCAGCGCGTACACGCCGAGGAAGCCCTCGGCGACCCAGGTCTTCTTGAGCTGGTACTTGTCGTGCACCGGGTTCTCGGTGCCGAAGCGCGGCAGCTCGGGATCGATGGGCGCGTTGCCGATGACCACGAACGGTTCCTTGGCGAAGTCGCGCAGCATCGAGGTCTCGCAGAAGTCGACGAACCGCGTCGGCACCCTGCGGTCGTCCCGGAGCTGGGAGAGCTCGTGCATGAACTTGTCGTAGTCGGTGTACGGGTGCGACTCGACGTCCAGCAGCACCTTGCCCAGTGCCTCGGACTCCTCGCGGGTGAACACGAAGCCGTAGTCGATGAACTTCACCGTTTTCCTCCAGGGTGAGGCGACGGACGAGCAGGCGTGCCCGGCCGTTCGTGTGGGGAGCGGGATCAGACGAGCTCGAACACCGCGGCGGCGTCGAGGAGGGCGAGGTCGCGGCGCAGCGCCGCGTAGTCGTCGTTCCAGAGCAGCACCGACGCGGCGAAGTCGCGGATGTCGGTGGCGTCGGCGAGCGCGTCGCCGGGCTGGACGTTCCACGTCCAGCGGTGGTCGGAGGCGATCTCGGGCCTCGTCAGCGCGGCGACGGTGCCGGCCTTCTTCGGGAAGTACACGTAGGCGGCGAACGGGCCGCGGTGGTGCTCGGGCGGGCTGAAGGGTTCGCCGCGCTGCAGGGTGAACAGCGCCTGCTCGATGTCGACACCCCAGCGGATGCGACCGGTCATCGGGATCAGCGCGGCGGGAGCGCGGGCGGCGATCTCCAGGAAGATCGGCTCGCCGGCGGCGTCGAGGAAGATCTCGTGGTGGAACACCCCGTCGCGGGGCTTGTCCGCCAGGGTCGTGAGCACCTTCTCGTTGAACGCCTTGAGAACCGGCACGACCGGGTCGTCGTCGGGCAGCGTGAAGGAGCCGTTGACCTTGCCGTACGCGTACTCGTGGCACGGGTGCAGGTCCTGGTTGACGTGCACGTGCACGACCTCGCCGTCGCGCACGGCGGAGTCGACGTGGTAGAGGGTTCCCTCGACGAACTCGTCGATCTCGAACTCCCACGGCCCCGCGCTCTCCGCCCAGGCCCTCAGCTCGTCGACCGTGTCGACACGCGCGGCGCCGACCGCACCGGACTCGTTGACCGGCTTCACGAACGCGGGAAAGCCAACGGCGTCCACGACCCGCGCCACGTAGAACTCCGGGTTCTCGGCGTACGCCTCGGCGTCCCAGGCCAGGTGCCGCGGCACCCGAATGCCGGGCAGCGCGGCCTTCATGGCGAGCTTGTCGGTGAACGGCGCGACGTTCACCGGCCGGTCACCGCCCAGGCCGAGCTTCTCCCGCACGGCCGCGACCGCACCGAGCACGTACTCGTCGTGACACAGCAGCCGAGTCTCCCCCGAGTGCTCCTCGACGATCGCGCCGATCGTGCGGGCGAGACCGTCCGGGGTGAAGTCGGCCGTGACGACGACCTGGTCGAAGACGTCGCCCCGGCCGCGCTGCCGCAGCGCCGCCTCCTTGACGGGACTGCAGACCAGGACCAGTGACCGGTCGGGCCGAGCCAACGTCGCCGGATCGATGCGAAACGACGCGACGTTCTGGACGACGATGTCGAGCTTTCCGATGCGGTCGAACCGTTGCTCGTTCTCAGGCATGACTCGAATCTGGCATGCGTTCCGGCGCCCCGACAGCGCCTCGGCGGACATCAAGCTGCCGAGGCTCCGGCAGCTTGATGCCAGGGGGCCGGACGAGCACCAGCCCGGGTCCACTTAGGACGAAAGTCCTGCTCAGGACGTGACGAGGCGACCCGGAGACACCGGGCTGGCGACCGTACCGCTGTTCTCCAGTTGCTCGATGGACTCCTGTCCGACGAGTCGGACGGGATGATCTTTCAGTTCCGGCCCTGTCAGTCGACGTGGTACGTCGCGTACGGCGGCGATGTCCCTCCGGCGCGGTCAAATGCTTTGTGTTCCACTCTCCCCGTGGACGGACGGACGCGGCTGGGCGCCGTGCTGTGGGTGCTGGTCGCGCAGTACTTCGTGCTGCTGTTCGTGGTGGAGTCGCGCTGGGAGGTCCCGCACAGCTGGGCGAGAAACGCGATCAGTGACCTGGGCGCGGCCACCTGCTTCCAGTCCGACCAGGTCGACCGCTGGGTCTGTTCGCCGTGGCACGTCGTCGCAGGTGTGTCCTGGACGCTCGCGGGTCTGTGCCTGGCGGTGGGAGCCCTGCTGGTCCGTCCGCTGTTCCCGGACGTGCGAACGGCCCGACTCGGCCTCCTGCTCCTCGTCGTCACCGGTCTGGCCCTGGTCGTCGTCGGCCTGAACCCCGAAGACACGAGCCGGTCGTTGCACATCGCCGGCGCGCTCGTCGCCATCCCGGTGGGTGAGGTCGCGATGCTGCTGACAGGGCTCGCACTGGCGGGCACGACCCGGTGGCGCCTGCTGGGCCGCATCGGCGCCGGTGCAGCGATCATCGCGGCGGTGGCCCTCGTTCTGATGGCTGCCCAGGTCGGTGGTCCGGCGCTGTTCGGTCTGTGGGAACGCATCGCGGCGTTCCCCGTGCTGCTGTGGGCAGTGGCCTGCGGCGTGTTGTTGCCGGTTCGGCCCAAGACCAGTCCCAGCCGGCGCGGCAACCGGCCGGGCACAGCTGCGGGGTCACGCGGGACGGAGCCGCGTCTTTGAGCACGAACGCGCCGTCGCGGGTCCGGGCGCGAGGTTGAGCCGCACCGAGCCTCCGGAAAGCTCGTGGTGTCTCGCGGTTCTGGTGGGTCAGCCGAGCAGGAACGTGCGGATCTGTTCGGCGACGGCTTCGGGGGCCGCCCAGAAGGCGCCGTGGTCGTGGTCGGCCAAAGTCAGCACGGTGACGTTCGGCAGTATCGCGGCCAGCGCCTCGGCGCCCGTGCGCATGAACGCCTCGCCGTTGCCGCCAACGGCGACGGCGATCGGCGCGTTGATGGTCCAGCGGTCGGTGGGCAGTGGTGTGCCGTCCTGGAGGCCGCGCCAGATCCGGCCGTCGTAGGCGTAGGTGTGGGCGTAGTCCGCCATCTGCTGCCATGACGGGTCCGCCTTCATCATCGGGAGGTACTCGGCCGGGACGCCGACCACCTCGGTCATGAAGTACTCGCTGGCGTCGCTGCGCCTACCGGCCGAGACCAGCGCTTCCAGGTGCTCGACGAAGTCGGCGGGAACCGGCGGCCGGGAGTCATCGACGATGAACGGGGGCTCGTAGAGGTACAGGCCGCTGACCTTGGCGCCCAGCGCGCTGGCCGCGTCCAGCACGAGCCCACAACCTCCGGAGCCGCTGGTCAGGGCCGCAGACCCGCCGAGGACGTCGATCAATGCCGCGATGTCGTCGATTTCTCGCGCCGGCTCGTAGGGCTGCGGGTCACCGCTGGCACCGCGGCCGCGCCGGTCGAAGGTGATCACGGTGAAGTCCTTGGCCAACGCCGTGACCAGGCCGGCGACACTGGTGTGGTCGTCCGCGACGTTGCTGACCACGATGATCGCGGGCCCCGAACCAGCCTGCTCGTAGGCGATGGTGGTGCCGTCGGCCGAGATGAGGGTGTCCATGGTTTCTCCTTCAGCGGGCTTGTTCCGGGTGTCCAGCACCGTGCCGAGCCGGTCGAGCGCTTCGGCGTAGCCATCGGCCATCCGGAACTCGACGGCCCGTTGCAACGCCGCGTTGTCGGGGAAGCTCGCCGCGACATCGACGGTGCAACCGGTGCCGGCCGCGACGAAGGTGACCGTGGTGGGGAAGGTCTCCGCACCGTCGGGCTGCCATGCCTCGTCGGCGAATGCGTCGTCGTAGGCCAATCGAGCACAGGCGACCACCGCGCTGTAGGTGGCGACACCGCGAACCGCGGCCGCCGAGCCGTCCACCGGCGCGATCTCGAACCGCCAGCGACCGCCGGGGCGCACGTCCATCTCGTACACGGTGGCCGTCCAGCCGTGCGGCCCCCACCACCGACTTATCGCCTCTGGGTCGGTCCACGCCCACCAGGCGCGGTCGATGCCGGCGGCGTAGGTACGGCTGATGTGGACGGTGTTGTTCGTCCTGTCGATCACGATGCCGTCGGGCACGGTCCATCTCCTCACTGGTTCGACTCGGGCGCGTGGTCGTCGAGGAAGGAGCCGAGGCGATCCATCCGTTCCGCCCACAGGGATGCGAAGCCCTGCACCCAGTCGCTGATCACGTGCATCGCGTCGGGGTGCAGCTGGTAGATCCGCTGCTGCGCCCGCTTGGTCGCCTCGACCACGCCCGCCTCGGCGAGCAGCCGCAGGTGTCGGGACACCTGCGGCTGCGCCATGCCGAGCGCGTCGACGATGCCGCCGACCGGCTGCGGCCCCTCCTTCAGCAACTCGACGATCCGGAATCGGTTCGGCTCGGAGATCGCCGCCAGCCGCTGCTGCACAGTGGCGTCCATGCAGCGAACATATGCGAAGACATATATGCACGCAAGTAGATTTACGGTAAGTGAAGACAGGTCTGCGGAAGCAGCCAAGTCCGATACCTCTGATTACGAGGTACAGCACGGAATCCGCCGTCCTGACGAGACTGGTTCAGTGCCGATCGACCACCGCCGCACCCGCGCGTAGCTCGCGGACCAGCTCCCGCACGGCGAGCAAATGCCTCGCGGCGGCGGTGGTCAGGTCTCCCTCGTGCGCGACCGGCTCGCCGCGCAGCAGCGGCCCCAGTGCGCCCAGCGCAACGGCCAGGTGGAAGCGACCTGTACCGTCCGGAAAGTCATCGCTGCAGCTCAAGCCTCACGCTCTGGTTTCGATGCCTTGCAGGAGACGCACCAGGCCGATCTGGGGCCGGGCCGAGTCACTGCCGTGATCACGGCACCGCACCCGACGGCACCCTCGCGCCGGACCCCACCGCGCGAATGACGGCTACACCGCCGCGGCACCGGTGAAGTGCGCGGCCGCCGACGCGCTCACCCTGCACACACCAAGATCGCCACTTATGGTGCGGGAGACCTGCTCACCCACCGCGAGGGATCGCCGCAGCCGGGACGTCGCTCGCGGCGTCAAGCTCCTGATCGGATTCTCACCATGGGCCTTGTCAGCATCGGCGCCCTCGTCCTGCTCGTGCTCTTCGCGGTGGCCGCGACCGCGATCGCGCGACACCCCGACCAGATGCGCACCGCTCTGACCCGGCTCGGCACCGTGCCCGCGATCCGCAGAGCACGAACGTGGACGACCGATCGGCTCGCACACGCCTGGCACCTGCTGGTCCGCCGGTTCCCGGTCGCCGAGGCCGCCGGCGTGGCTCTGCTCGTCGGCCTGGGAGTGGTCCTCGCCCTCGCCCTCGGGTTCACGTCCCTGCTGGAGGACGTGCTCGAAGGCGAGGGCGTCGCGGCAGTCGACCAGCCGGTCTCGCAGTGGCTGGCCGACCACCGGGAACCGTGGTTCACCGCGACGCTGCGCGCCGTCACCGCACTGGGCAGCCCCGTCGCGCTGGCCGTGCTCGTCACCGCGGTCAGCACCGCGGTCGCGTCGCGCCGCCGATCGTGGCGGCCGGTCGTGCTCGGTCTCGTCGGTGCCGCCGGCATCGGCCTGGTGATCACCCTGGCGAAGACCCTGGTCGGCAGGGACCGGCCGTCCTCGCTGATCGCGGCCATCACGGAACAGGGCTACTCGTTCCCGTCCGGCCACGCGACCGGCACGTCCGCGATCGCGTTGCTGTGCGCCTGGCTCATCACCAGGGACCTGATCACCTCGTGGGCCGGACGCGTCACCGTGTACGCGACCGCGCTCGGGTTCACCGGCGTGATCGGCTTCTCCCGTGTCTACCTGGGCGTGCACTACGTCAGCGACGTGCTGGCCGGTTGGTTGCTGGGCGCGGCCTGGGCCTGCGCGATCGCGCTGGTCGGATCGAGGTGGGACCGCTAGCCCCGCGCGGGAGTCCGGGCGCGGCCGGCTGAGGCCCGCACTCCCGCCGACGGATCGGTCCGACTACCAGGGGGTCAGCGGTGGTCGTCGCCGCCCCGGCCCCGGCCTCTGCCGCGGTGGTCGTACCGGCCGTGCGTGGGACCGTCGTCGCCGCTCCGGTGCGAACTGCTCGACGTCGTGGGAGACGAGGACCGGCAGCATCGTGGCGGAGTGCACCAACGGCCTCGTGACCCTGACGACGTGAACCCCGGACCCCGGCTACCGCTCGCACGACGTGAACCAGGGCCCGGCGGCGCAGGCGTTCGTGAAGTTCAGGGCGGACAGGGGCAAGTCCGAGAGCAGGGTGACGATCACCTGCGTGGACGGCGACCCGCAGACGCAGGTGGACGAACACAACTAGTGCGCTGAATCTGCCTCGTGCCGTTCCTCCGGAACGTTGCGGCCGTTACGACACGGTGGCCGGCCGCACCGGCTCCGGTCAGCGGCGACCGGTCGACAGCACGACGAGGAACTGCCCGCCGCCCGCCTCGACGCCCGCAGTCACCGGCAGTCCCGGCACCAGGCGGGAGAACCTGTCCTCCAACCACTCCGCCGCCTCCTGGGCGTCCTGCCGCGTCGGGCAGCGGGCCACGAGTTCGCGGCCGCCCTTGCGTTCCAGGCGTCCGGCGACGGTGATCAACGGCGCGGGCTCGGCCACGTGCAGCCGGTCCGGCCAGGCGATGACCACCTTCACGGCGCCCTTGCGGGTGTTGCAGCCGCGGTGGGCCAGGCGCTCGGCGATCTTCGCCTTCCGGTCCGCGGTCCGGCTGTCCACGCTGGGGCCGCGCGGGTCGTTCACGGACATGCCGGGGTCCACCGGTTCGTCGCACACCCAGCATCGCCAGCCGTCGCGTTCGGCCACGTCGTCGAGAAGACTCACGCCAGCAAACTAGCCGATGTGCCGGAGTGCGGCGCACGGCCCTCTCGCTCCGCGGGACCGCCTGCCTGAAGCGGGTTTCAGGTTGGGGCGCCTCGACTTTTGCGCGCTCCGGACCTTCCGTGGTGGACTTCGGTCAGCACCGATCGGGGGGTCGGTGGGTGAGGACCGGGGGGTCACAGGTGAAGATCGTTACCACGGGGATCCGCCATGTCACGGCGGCGGCGATCACCGCACTGTTGCTGCTGACGGGATCGGTTCCAGCAGCTTCCGCACCACCGTCGTCCGCGGTCCAGCCGAACTCGGTGCCGCCGGCGTTACCGCCCGGCACCCAGCCACCGCGGGACACGGGCGGGCCGGACGTGCCGTACACACCCACCGGCAAGGGCTGCGTCGAGTCCGACACCAAGAACGAACTGATCGAGTACATGCCGTGGGGCCAGGTCCACCTGAACCTCCAGCAGGCACACCAGTTCGCGACCGGCAAGGGCGTCAAGATCGCGATCATCGATACGGGTGTCGACCCGCGCAACCCTCGCTTCGGCAACCGGGTCGTGCCCAGCGGTGAGTACGTCAGCGGGAACAGCAACGGCGCGGACGACTGCGACGGTCACGGCACCGAGGTGGCCGGCGTCGCCGCCGCGGCCAAGACCGAGGGCGACTTCGTCGGCGCCGCACCGGAAGCGACGATCCTCGCGATCCGCCAGACCAGCGACCGCTTCGAGTTCAAGGGTGACGCCACCAGGGACAAGCGGACGTCCGCCGGCAAGGTCTCGACGCTGGCGCAGGCCATCGTGCGCGCTGCGGACCAGGGCGCCGGGGTGGTCAACATCTCGCTGACGAACTGCGGTGCTCCCAAGGACTTCAGCGCGGACGACCGGGCGCTGCAGGCCGCGATCCGGTACGCGGTCGACGTCAAGAACACCGTGATCGTGACGGCGGCCGGCAACCTCGACAGCAAGGCCGGCTGTCCACTGCAGAACAACAACCTCGACCCGGCGATCATCAACTCGGTCTCGTCGCCCGCGTGGTTCGCCGACGACGTGCTGTCGGTGGCGTCGATGGCGCGCTCCGGTGAGGTGTCGGGTTTCAGCGTCTGGGGCCCGTGGGTCAGCATCGCCGCACCCGGCGAGGAGATCATCTCCGTCGACCCCAAGGGCACCGGCCTGACCAACGCGAACGTGAAGGCCGACGGCGTGGGGAAGATCCAGGGGACGAGTTTCGCCGCACCGTACGTCGCGGGCATCACCGCGCTGGTGCGCGAGCGGTTCCCAAACCTCAAGGCGCGCCAGGTGATGGACCGGCTCAAGGCCACCGCGCTGCACCCCGGCAACACGTCCGGCAGGGACAACCGGATCGGCTTCGGCATGGTGAACCCGGTGGCCGCCCTGACCGCCGTGCTGCCCGCCGAGTCCACGGGTTTCTCCAGTCCGCCGCCCAGGGACCTGGTCACGACCGTCACCGCGCCGCCGGACCGCGACTGGCCGCCGATCATCGTGGCGCTGAGCGGTATCAGCGTCGGTTTCGGGCTGCTGATGCTGACGCTGCTCGTCCTCAACTCGATCAACCGCAAACGTCGTGCCGAACTCGGAGGACGAGGGCGGCGAGCAACGCGCTGACAGCCGGGTTCGGCGTGCCGGTGCTGGTTGTAGTGCGTTCGCCAGGCCGCGAGGACCATCGCGCTCCGGCTTCGATGCCTTGCAGGAGACGCACTAGGCGCTGTCCTGTAAGTCTGTCCGGTGGCAGGCGCGGGTGAGCGAGCCGGAGGCGGTGCCGCCGCGATGCCCTCATACCGGAGGTATTCGGGCATCGTGGCGGTGCCGCCTCCGGGTCCCTCGGCCGCTACTGCCGCCCGACGGACTTACAGGACAGGGCCTAGGCCGATCTGGGGCCGGGCCGAGTCGTTGCCGTGATCACGGCACCGCAGGCTGACCGAATGCGAGCTGGGGAGTTCCTGCGCTGGGTGGCGCATCCGCTGACCATCGGGGCCACCGCGGTCCTGTTGCTCAACGACCACGTGTTCAAACAGGCGTGGCCGGGCCTCGTCACCGGCAAGCTCAGTGACGTCGCCGGTCTGGTGGTGGCGCCGCCGGTGCTGGGTCTGTTGTCCGGGCTGTTCCGCGCCGGCCGGATCGGCGCCGCGGTGGCGACGTTGCTGACGGGAGCCGGTTTCGCGTGGGTCAAGCTGACCAGCACGGGAGCCGAGGTGGCGTCGGCGGCGTGGTCTGTCGTCAACGGGCCTTCGGTTGTTCTGGCCGACCCGGTCGACTTGATCGCGCTACCCGCGCTGGGCCTTGCGTGGTGGGCCTCGCGACTGTCGGCGGCGGCTCCGCCGTTGCCGGACCGCCTGGCTCACCGGTTGCGGGTGGTGCTCGCGTTGCCGTTCGCGGTGTTGGCGATCGCCGCGACTTCCCCGCCGCGCAACAGCGCACCGTCGGTGGACTCCGTGCAAGTCGTGGGCGAGCAGGTGGTCATCGAGGTGGACGAGCGGTTGTACGGTTCCGGCTCCGGTGTCGGCGACTGGACGCCGCTACCGGAGACGCCGCCCGGACAGGTGTCGGAACGTCGGCAGTTCGAAGCCTGCGTGCCTGATGACACCGCACACTGTTACCGGGTGCACGGCGATGACCTCGGCCTCGGTTCCGATGAACCGACGCCACGCGGCGGCGGCCTGCTCGGCGTTGAACCGACGCCGCTCGGCGGCCGGCTGCTCGGCGTCGACGAAACGACCGACGCCGGTCAGACCTGGCACACCGCCTGGGAGGTGCCAGCCGCCCGGTGGCCGTTCGTGAAGCGCCATCACCCGTTGACCGGCACGTCCCAACTGGCCAGTGTGGATGTCCAGATCCGTGTCGTCCCGCGTGGACACGAAGTGATCGTGGCCAACGGCGTCGAAGGGCTCGCGGTTCGCGGTGCCGACGGCGCTTGGCGACGCGTGCCGGTCGTGATCGAGGCGGCCGGGCTGAAGCTCCGTCCCGCACCGATCACCGGGTTCGGCCAGGTGATCGGCGACGACGTGAGGTACGCCGGAATGATCACCCTGCTCGCCCTGCTGATCGGCATGTCGGTCGCGGCCTGGCGGGCCCGGGCCCGGCTCGGACAGGGGCTCGTCGTGATGCTGCCACTCGTCCTCCTCCTCGTGGCGGCCGTCCCGATCGCCGGCGTGATGGCGTTCTTCAGCTCCAACTCCAGCTCCGGGAAGTCGACCGTTCCCGCACTGGTGTTCGCGCTGTGTCTCGTCGGCGTCGGCATCGGTCTCACGATGGCGCAGGGAGCGGTGCGCCGATCACGTGCGGCGGTGGTGGACGCCGCCGCCGTGCTGACCGGCCTGGCGTTCCTCGGACCCTCCCTCGGCTGGACCCTCGGCTTTCCACCCGAACGCGGGATCGTCGGAGAACTCGGTCTGATCCTCGCAGCGGGATGCATGGTCCTGGTCGTCGCTGCCGGTTGGTGGGACGGCTCCGACCCGGAGAGCACCGACGACTTCGTCCCCGACCCTCCTTGGCCGTCTGTTCCAGATTCAGCCGGTTGAGCAGCAGGAGTACGCGAGAACGCGCGCCGGAATCCGTCGAGTTCCAGCCGATCTGTGGTGCGAACGACCGATGTGGTGATCAACAGCATGGGTGTTGACTGCACATGATCCACTCGCGCCCGAAGGAGAACACGTGCGTCAGCGCTTGCCCGTCCTGCTCGCGTCCCTGGCCTTGGCCCTCGGCGGCCTCGCCGTCACGGCCGGCCCGGCGTCCGCCGCGACCTACGGCTACATCAACTGGACCAACAACTGCTCCGGCCCCACGCTCTACTCGATCATCTACGCCAGCGGGACGAGGTCCGGCCGGCTCGTCGTGCAGCAGAGCAACGTCCCGGCAGGCACGAAGCGCAGCCAGAAGGTGCCGTCCGGCTACAAGTACAACGTCACCGCGAACGGCGGCTGGGACACCGTGACTGTCCTCAACATCTCCGGCCGGGTGCACACCGTGGCCGTGAAGGCCTGCTGAGCGGCGTTCAAACGACCTGGGTGGCGTGCCGGCACGACAAGGGATCCTCGACCGTCCCGTACGCCACCCGTTCGGACGTCGCACAAATTGGATTCGCGCGTCCGCATCCCCGCAGTGCGCTAGTTCGCTGTGTTGGCGGGTGGTGCGTCGGCGTCGATGAGGTCCAGCCCCCGGCGAACGGCACTGGCTTCTTCGTCGAGCAGAGGGCGGGCACGGGTGGCCCAGTCCGCGTCGATGCGGAAGCTGTCGCCGCGGAAGCGCGGAAAGACGTGCAGATGGAAGTGGAAGACCTCCTGGAAGGCGGCTTCTCCGTCGGCGAGGAACACGTTGACGCCCTCGCACCGCAGCCCAGAGCGCCGAAGGGCGCGGCCTACGCGGTGGCCGATCCGCCAGACGTGTGTGCTCGTCTCCTCGTCCAGGTCTTCCAGCCCGATGGCATGCAGCCGCGGCACTACGAGGACGTGCCCCGGCGTCACCGCGCCGAGGTCCATGAACGCAACGACTCGGTCGTCTGCGTAGGCCACGCTCGCCTCGGCCTCTCCGGCGACAATGGCGCAGAAAACGCATTTCTCCGGCCTCTGGTCATTCACGTGCAAAGCGTTGCATGGTCAGGATGTGGCTGGCTGCGCCACTCCGTTGCTCTGCTTGACGGGCAACATCAGGAGGACGGAGAGGACCAGGAGCCCCGCCAAGATCGTCACCACGCTGATCTTGTCGATGGTCCGGAAGACCTCCAGGTGCAGCACGTGCCACAGGAAGTGGATCGCGTTGTAGATCGACCAGGCCGCCCCGGTGACCACCATGGCCTCCTGGGTCCGCCGGCGCAGCGCCCACACGCTCAGCACCATCAGCGCCAGGTTGAGCGCCCCCACGTCGCGGGTCAGATGCTCGTTGTACGGGCCGAGCGCCGCCACCCAGTGCAACCCCGGACCGGGGAAGTCGCGGTAGAACGACAGCGGGAACACCGCCGCCCACGTTCCCTGGTAGGCCGCGGCGAAGGCCAGCACCCCGGCCATCCAGCGCTTGACCGTCATCGCGACTTCGCCCACTGCTCGAAGGTGATCCTGCCTCGGTGGAAGTCGCCGGTCGGCAGCACACCGCCGTTCGCCATCGCCTTGCCGACGGGCATGGTCAGCACGAGCTTGCCCTTGGCGAGCCGGCGCATCATGGACGCCATCGTCAGCTCCTCGGGGCCGGCGAGCTCGGTCGTCCGGCCCTGGGCAGGGCCTTCTGCCAGGCGCACGAGCTCGGCGGCGACCTCGGAGGCCGCGACCGGACGGCTCTTCATCAACGGCGCCACCTTCACCGGACCGGGCACCTTGTCGAGCATCTGCGCCGCGAACTCGTGGAACTGCGTCGCCCGCAGCAGCGTCACGGGGATCGGCCCGGCCAGCGCCAGTTCCTCCTGACGGCGCTTGCCGAAGTAGTAGCCGGAGTCGACCCGGTCGACCCCCACGATCGACAGCACCACGTGGTGCCCCACGCCCGCCCGCTCCTCGGCCGCCAGCAGATTGCGGGTCTCGGTCTCGAAGAACGCCACCGACGCCTTGCGGCTGAGCGTCGACACGTTCGCCACGTCGATCACGACGTCCACACCGCGCAGCGCGTCGTCCAGACCGGCCCCCGTCATCAGGTCGACGCCGGCCGACCGGGACATCACCACGACCTCGTGGCCGTGCCCACGAGCCTCCTGGACCACCAGCTTGCCGACCCAGCCGGTTCCCCCGGCTACTGCCATCTTCATCGTGTCCTGTCCTCTCACGTCGACTCGACAGGTAAGACAGGAGAAGCGGGCTGAATGTGACAACCGGACGGGCCCGAGTGACCAGGGCCTCCCCCACCCGCCGGCCGTGTAACGCTTTCCGGCCGTGTCGCGAAGTCCGGTTCGACCTTGCGAACTGGGGTGGATGGGGATGGCGCAGCAGGAACCGGAACGGTTGCCGCGAGCCGGGTTCGTGGTCGCCGCGCTGTCCGTGCTCGTCGCCGCCGGGGTCGGTCTGGTGACCAACGCGGCGTCGTCGGACCCGCGGTGGCCGTGGCTGTTGGAGCACCTGCGGGTGCACGCCTGGCAGTGGCTCGGCGCGCTCGTGGTGGTTTCGGCGGTGCTCGCGGTGGCCGCGCAGGTCGTGGGTCGCCGGCAGCGGGCAGCGGTGCGGGCCGAGCAGTTCCGGCAGAACCGGGAGGCGTTGCTCGCGCAGGTGCGGGCTCGGCTGGACGAGCAACTGGGCGCCGGGAAGCTGCGCCGGGTCATCAACGTGCCGATGTCGCGCCACGCCGCCAACCACGGCGCGGTGCGCGTCGGTGGGTTGCAGGAGGTGGCCGGCAGCGCCCGTGACCACTGCCGGCTGGTCGTCGTCGGCGCGGTGGGCAGCGGCAAGAGCACGATGTTGCTGCGCGTCGCGGACGAGCTGGTGACCGGGGGCGGGGCGGACTCGCCGATCCCGGTGCCGGTGAACCTCTCGACCTGGAACCCGGTGGAGGAACGGCTCGACGACGTGGTCCGGCGGGCGATCACCGGAGTGCGGCGGGGCGGTCGGCAACGCAGAAGAGCGTGGTGGCGCCGTCGGCGGACCTTCGACGTCACGCCGGACGACCTGGTGAGCAGCAGGCTCGTGGTGCCGTTGCTGGACGGGCTAGACGAGATCCCCGAGGACCTGTGGGAGGACGCGCGGCGCGAGCTCGGCACGGCGCTCGGTGGCCGCGACCGGCAGTTCGCGCTGGCCTGCGCGGAACACGCCTTCGCCGCCCTGGTGCCCGACGACGTGATCGGGGTGGCCGGTACGCAGGTGGTGCGGGTCGAGCCGGTGTCGCTCACGTCCGCCGAGGACTACCTGGTGAAGTCCAGTGTGGAGCCGGCGAGGTGGCGGCCGGTGCTCGATGCGATGCGGGAGAACGGAAGTCCGGTCGCGGCGGCCTTGTCCACGCCGTTGATGCTCTACCTAACGCGGGTGGTGTTCGAGGACTCGCGGCGCGATCCCGCCGAGCTGCTGGCACCGGGGCTGGACGCGCGGGAGTCGGTCGAGGCGGAGCTGCTGCGGTCGTACGTGCCGGCCGCCTACGCGCCACGCGAGCAGTCACCGGACCTCGCCACCGAGTCGGCCGTGCGGTTCGAGGCGGCCGACGCCGAACGCTGGCTTCGCCACCTGGCCGGTTTCCTCGACACCCGTCACACGACGGTGTTCCGCTGGTGGGAGCTCGCCGGGTTCGGGCCGGCGCCACGACGGCTGGTGGACCGGTGGAACTGGCGGCTGTGGCTGATCGGGATCGGGCTGCTGGTGCCCGGCGCCCTCCTCGGCGCCGCACTCCTCGGGTTGGTGCTGGCGGGCGGCGGCTGGGCAACAGCGAAGGCGCTGCACCTGCTCCCGCCACCGGATCCGCGGATGCCGGGCGAGCTGGTGCCGCTGTACACCTGGCTCGGCGAGGTCGACGTGGGGAACCTCGCGCGCAGCTTCGTGACGACTCCCGCGGTCCTGTTGTCGGCGGTGGCGCTGGCGGTAGTGGCCGGCGTCGGCTTCAGCACCTGGCTCACGATGGAGGCGGACCAGCAGGAGACGTCCGCCATCGCCGGCGCCCGGGACAGCATCGCCGCGGACGCCAGGATCACCCGTGTCCGCGCGCTCCCGGCGTTCGTCCTCGCGGCGGGAGCGGTGTTCCTCGTGAAGGACGGCGTGTGGGGCTGGTTCGCGCAGACCGCCGCACCGTGGATCGACCGCACCGCACCACGATCCGGCGTAGTCACGGCCTGGGCGGAGAGGCACCAGGACGGCGTCTTCTGGTGGGCGGTGGCCGTCAGCGTCCTGGCGGGCCTCGCGGCGGCAGCCGCGGTGGTCGTCCACAGCGCCTGGTGGCACCTGCGCGTGGGCCAGGTGAAACGCGCGACGCTGCGCCAGTTGCCAGCCGACCTGCTCGCGTTCCTCGACGACGCGAACCGCCGGGGCGTGCTGCGCCGCGACGGCCCGGTCTTCGAGTTCCGCCACCGCCGCGTCCAGTGGTACCTCGCCGACCGCGACCGCGCCGGCCGCACGACCGAGGAGGTGCTCGCCGAGGTTCGCGACCACGCGGCCGCGGGCCGGTTCGAGCTCGCCGTCGGCCAGCTCGAACGGCTGGTGAACTACGACCTCCGCGCGGCCGTGGAACTGGCCCTGGTCCACGAACGGTGGGCAGCGCGGCGCCGCTGGTACGTGAACGAACGGTACGAACGCGCACGGCGGCTCGTGCGGGCGCGGGAGTGGTGGGAGCACGCCGTGGACAACGGCGCCGACCACGCCGCGATGGGGCTGGCGCAGTTCCACGTCCGCCAGGTCGACGCCTACCCCGGCACGCTCATCGGCGGCCTGCGCTCGTTCCAGAACCACCGCGACGCGTTGCGGGCGTGGGGTTCCCTCGTGTCGACGACCCGGCCGCCCGTGCGCGACGACCTCATCGCGCTGCTCGACCAGCGCGCCTCGACACCCGGCCCGACGTTCTTCCACGAGGCGATGCGCAGCCAGCTGGCCGACGTCCTCGACCGCCTCCGCGCGTCCACCCCGCCGGAACCTCCACTGTGGACCTCGGCGACGCTGGGAGACGTTGCCGCGCAGGCGTTGCAGCACGCCGCGCGCACCAGCTCCGGCGTCGTCGGCACCGGCTGGCTGCTCGCCGCCCTCATCGAGGCCGATCCCAGAGCGGAGGACTGGGCGCGGTTCAGCCTGCACACGGGTTCCGCGTCACCGGGCGACCTGCGTCGCGCACACGACACCAACGGCGCGGCCGCGGACTCACCGCTGCCGTTGGAGGGTGTGTGGCCGGTCGTGGTGTCGGAGGACCTGATGACGGCGCTGAGGTTGTTGCCGGACATCGCCGGCAGGTACGGCATGGACCCGGTCCCGGCGGGAGGTCTCGCGCTGGCGGTCCTGAGTGTGCCGGAGGGAGGCGCGGCGAGGATGCTGCGCGCGTACGGCGGGCTGGACGACGTCGGATTGCGGCAGGCGGTGCAGGACCACCTCTTCTGAAACGGCCAGAAGCGGTCAGTCCTGCGACGTGCGGCGGGCGCGGCTCTTCCTTGGTGTGGAAGGCTTCTGGGGCGGAGTCTCTGTCCCGTCGCCGAGTGCGCGCAGGGCGAGTTGTTCGTTGCGTTCGAGGTGCTCGCGCACGGCCACCGCCGCCGCCTCGGGGTCGCGCCGGCGGAAGACGTCGACCAGCGATCCGTGGGCCTCCTCCCGGCGGTGGTGCTCGCCGGGGTCGGGGTCCAGCGCTCCGAAGCCGATCCGGATGTAGCGTTCGGCGGCACGCCACAGCGTGCCGAGCAGGCGGACGTCCCACGCGCTCGCGGCTGGTGCCAGCAGCGCCAGGTGGAACTCGTGGTGGGCGTCGTAGATCGCGTCCATGCCCAGGCGTTCGTCGCCGAACCCCGCGGCCATCGCGTCCAGCCGGTCGAGCTCGGCGTCGGGCAGCAGCAGGCACGCCCGGCCGGCGATCTCCGGTTCGATCGTGCGCCGCAGGCGGTAGATGGCCTGCAGGTCCGCGAGGTCGAGCGGGGCGACGAGGGCGCTGCGGCCCGGCCGGGTGATGACGAGGCCCTCGGTCTCGAGGTTCTTCAGCGCCTCGCGGACCGGGATGAAGCTGACGTTGAGCATCCCGGCGATCTCGCGCAACGAGAACTCACGGCCCGGTTCCAGGTCTCCGCACAGGATCGACCGGCGCAGCTCGGCGGTGACCTGCTCGGCCACGGACCGCGTCTCGATCGGGCGCACACCGGTCGACGGGATTGCCACGTGAACTCCTCCTGCGCCGCGTCCGGACGGCCCGGTCTCGACCGATATCAACTATAGCGGCCGCCCGATCCGCACCTGGCGCACCACTCGATATATGTGATAACACTTGGTGCAGCTGGGCCGGGAAGCGCGATGACGACGCTCGATGTGCGCTGACCTCGACACGACCCCACGCAAGGGAGCTCTCATGCGCATCGTCAACGCCGCCGGACGGGCCGGCCTGCTCGCCGACGACGGGCTCGTCGACGTCGAGTCCGCCTCCAAAGGCGCGTTCTCCGCCGACCCGCAGGCTCTCCTCGCCCGCTGGGACGACTTCCGGTCCTGGGCGGCCGCGTACGACGGCGGTGCGACCGCGCCGTACGACGAGGAACGGCTGGAGGCACCGGCACCGCGACCCCGGCAGGTGTTCGCGATCGGGCTCAACTACCGCGACCACGCCGCCGAGTCCGGAATGGACCTGCCGGACACGCCCGTGGTGTTCACGAAGTTCCCCGCCAGCATCACCGGGCCCTCCGCCGTCGTGGGCCTCCCGCCGGGCACGGTCGACTTCGAGACCGAACTGGTAGTCGTACTCGGCCGCGACGCCCACCGCACGCCCGCGGCGCACGCCTGGGACCACGTGGCCGGCCTGACCATCGGCCAGGACCTCTCGGAGCGGCAGCTGCAGCTCAAGCCGCCGGCGCCGCAGTTCAGCCTCGGCAAGTCCTACCCCGGTTTCGCACCGATGGGGCCGGTGCTGGTCACCCCCGACGAGTTCGCCGACCGCGACGACGTCGTCCTCGGCTGCCGGCTCAACGGCGAGGAGATGCAGAAGTCCCGCACGGGAGACATGGTGTTCTCCGTGGCGGAACTGATCGCCTACCTGTCGGCGGTCGTGCCCCTGCACGCGGGGGACGTGATCTTCACCGGGACGCCTGCCGGGATCGGCATGGCGCGCACCCCGGCCAGGTTCCTGCGCCCCGGCGACGAGCTGGTGACCTTCGCCGAGGGCATCGGCTCGATGCGCACGACCTTCGTCACCGCCCCTTAGATCCCAGCACTTCGCTCACCGACGAGAGAGGGAAGCCGATGTCCGCCACCCCGAAGTTCGCCCACATCGTGTTCCAGACCAGCCAGGCCGGCGAGATGCGCGACTGGTACTGCGCGGTCCTCGACGCGCACGTCGTCTACGAGGACGCCAACCTGACCTTCATCACCTTCGACGAGGAGCACCACCGCATCGCGCTGCTCAACTCGCCGGCCCCGTTGCAGCGCAAGACCCCGGCCACCGCGGCGATGCACCACTCCGCCTACACCTTCGACCACCTCGACGACCTGCTGGCGCGCTACGAGTCGTTGCGCGCCAACGGACTCACCCCGGCGGTCTGCATCGCCCACGGCGTGACGACGTCGATGTACTACCAGGACCCGGACGGCAACTTCGTCGAGATGCAGGTCGACAACTTCGCCGAGCCCGCCGAGGCCACCGCCTACATGAACGGGCCCGAGTACGCCGCCGACTCGGTCGGTCCCGCGTTCGACCCGCAGGCGATGCTCGAGGCGCGCCGGGCCGGTGCCGGGGTCGACGAGCTGACGAACAGGGCGTGGTCGCTCAAGGCGAACCTGCCCAACCCCCTGTCCGTGCTCGTCGGCGCTCCCTGACCACCCCGGAGTCCCGTGTCGGCACCCATGACCAGCTTCGGAGACACCCATGTCAGCTGACCTGCCCGACGCCGAATGCCTGCTGTGCGGGATGGAGGGCATCGATGACGCCTCGATCGTCTTCCGCGACGAGCTCTGGGCCGCCGAGGTCGTGCCCGCCTACGCCGTGCCGGGCTGGTTCGTCCTGCGTTCCCGGCGGCACGCCGAGCGGATCACCGGCCTGAACGACGACGAACTGGGCTCGCTCGCCCACCGCGCACGCGACCTCGTCGGCGCGGTGACCGAGGCGACCGGGGCACCGGCGACGTACCTGCTCGTGTTCGGCGAGAACTACCCGCACTTCCACGCCGTCATCACCGCGCGGGGCGAGGACGTGCCCCCGCACCGCCGCTCGGGCGCCATCCTGCAGCTCGTGCCCGACCACGTCGACCCGGTCGAAGCCGCCCGGCTGGTCCCCGCCGTCAGGGCCGCCTACGAGCGCGCCACCGCACAGGTCGCCCGATGAGCCGCGCCACCGTGATCCACGACGTCCGGGTCTTCGACGGCGACGGACTCGGCGAGCCCACGAGCGTCGTCCTCGCCGGCGGGTTGATCGACCGGAATCCTGCTCCCGCCGACGCCGAACACGTCGACGGTGCCGGCCACACCCTCCTGCCGGGGTTCGTCGACACCCACGCGCACGTCAGCGAACGCGCCCACCTGGAAGCGATGGCCGGGTGGGGCGTGACGACCGCGCTGGACATGGCGGCGCCGAAGTTCGACGCGACCATGGCGCTCAAGCACCAGCCCGGTCTGCCCACCTTGCGCTCGGCGGGTCGTCCCGCGGTCGCCCCGGGCTCGTCGTTCGTCACGAAGCTGGGGTTCCCGCCGTCCGCGGCCGTGGCCGGACCTTCCGACGCCGCGCGGTTCGTCGCCGACCGGGTCGCCGACGGGTCCGACCACATCAAGATCATCCTGGAGGACGCGCGCATGCCCGGCGCCCGTCCGCTGGGCGGGGACACCGTCGCGGCGGTCGCCACGGCGGCGCGGCGGGCCGGTCTCGTCACGGTCGCCCACGTCGTCAGCGTCGCCACCCTGCGCACCGCTGTGACCGCCGGGGTCGACGTGGTCACGCACACCGCGCTGACCGGTGGCCTGGGCGAGGAGGACGCCGCTCTGCTGGAGCACACGCCGGTCGCGATCATCCCGACCCTGGCGATGATGGACGGCGTCGTGCGGTCGATCGGCGGTCAGCTGAAGATGCGGCTGCTGTCGCTCGTCGTGCCGGCGGCGCGGATGCACTACCGGCACGCCACCGCGACCGTGGACCTCTTCCGCCGCAAGGGGAAGGTCGTGCTGGCGGGCACCGACGCCAACGACGACCCGCGCACGCCGTTCCAGGTCCCTCACGGCTCGTCCCTGCACGACGAACTCGACCGGCTCGTCGGTGCCGGGCTCACCCCGGTCGAGGCCCTGCGCGCGGCCACCTCGCTCGCGGCGGAGACGTTCGGGCTGACCGACCGCGGCGCCGTCCTACCCGGCCGTCGCGCCGATCTCGTGCTCGTCGAGGGCGATCCGACCCGGGACATCACCGCCACCCGCCGGATCCGCGGGGTGTGGATCGGTGGCACGAGGGTGGACCGTTGATCCTCGTCACCGCCGCGAACGGCAACCAGGGCCGGTTGCCAGGTAGTGTCCTGCAAGTTTGTTAGGTGACAGGCGCGGGCGAGCGACCCGGAGGCAGTGCCGCCCGACGAACTTGCAGGACACGGCCTAGTCCCCAAGTTGCTCGCCGCGGGCCGGGAGGTGCGCGCGTGCGTCCGGTCGGAGGCCTCAGCCGCACACCTGCGCGCTCTCGGCGTGCGGGACGTGGTGGACCAAGGCGGCGATGCACTCGTACACGTTGTCGTTGCGCTACCGGTTGCGGGACACCGCGGTCGAGGTGCGCGAGATCGCGCCGCCGTACACGCGGACCGATCTGATGGACGTCAACCGCACCGATCCCCGTGCCATGCCGCTGGACGACTTCCTCGCCGAGACCGTGCGGCAGTTGGAGACCGGCGCCACCGAGGTGCTGGTGGCGTCGGCCCGTGCCCGCCGGGACGCGCAACGACCGGACGAGGTCGGCGTCACGACGCGGTTCAACGACATGATGGCCGCCGGTGCGGTCAGGCCTTCACCGCGCCGCGACCGGTGAGCGTGTCGAGCAGTCCCGCCGGGTCGTGCGGCTGCCCGGTCCCCTGCCACGCGACGACCTGGTCCGGCCGGACCACGACGACGTCCGCGCCCAGCGACGCGGCGAGGGCGGGGTCGTCGCACCGCACCACGGACAGCGGCACGCCGGCGCGTTCGGCGGCCTCCGCCAGCTCGGTCACCGGCGCACCGTCCACTGTGAACACGGTGTAGCCGGTTCCAATTCTGTCCAGAGTGGACACCCCGGGTTCCAGCCAGGCGTGCGGCAACCTGCGGCCCGCGCGCACGCGGGTGGCCCAGTCGTCCGCCGCACCGGGGACCTGCTCGGGGGCGATCACCGAGGAGCCCTCGTACCCGTGGCCCAGCACGAGGTCGAGGCTGTAGAACTCACGCCGCTTGGTCGCGTGGACCTCCCGCACGACGGCCGCGCGCGCCGTGTCACCGACGGGGCCCGCGTTCTCCAGCTCGTCGCGCACGAGATGGCTGGCCAGCGTGCCCATGTTCGCCGTGGCCTCCTCGACCACCCGCTCGTGCACCACGCGGCGCTCGGCCTCGTAGGAGTCGAGCAGTCCGGGGCCGCCCCACCCGTCGAGCACCGCGGCCAGCTTCCACCCGAGGTCGACGGCGTCACCGATCCCCGTGTTGAGGCCGTGCCCGCCGAAGGGCGGGTTGAGGTGGGCCGCGTCGCCGGCGAGGAACACCCGCCCGGCGCGCACCCGGTCGGCGAGCTCCATCCGCGCCGTCCACGGGTCGGTGCTGACGATCTCGACCGGCAGCGGTTCGCCCAGTGCGCCGTGCACGAGGGCGACCGGGTCCAGGTCCGGCGCGGTGCCGTCCACGCCGAACGCGATCAGCCACCACGTTCCGTCCAGGTCCACCGGGCCGGTCATGCCGGGTACGCGGTCGTTGAGCAGCCAGGACTGCACGGCCGGCGCGGCCCGTCCCAGCAGCTGCTCGCACCGGAAGGTCACGCCGACGTTGGGACGCGACGCCCACGTTCCGACGTAGGAGGCGCCGATCGCCTCGCGGACCGCGCTGCGCGCCCCGTCCGCGCCGATCACGTAGGAGGCGGTGACGTGCTCGACCACGTCGCCCGTCCGCACCCCGACGGTGACGTGGTCCTGGCCGTCGGCCACCGACACCACCCGCGACCCGAGCCGGAGCTCGCACGCGGGCAGCTCGGAAACCACGTCGCGCAGCAGGTCCTCCAGCACGTACTGCGGCATCTGCTGGCCCAGTTCGGGCGACACGCCCTCGTCGCCGAGCCCGAGCACCCCGCTGAACCGGGTGAGCTCCCGCCCGAGCAACGTGGTCCGGAACGCGATGTCCCTCGACCACGACGTGGGCAGGGGCGCCCGCGCGCGGAGCCGGTCGGCCAGGCCCCAGCGGCGGAAGTGCTCCATCGTGCGGGTGTTGAGGGTCTTGGCCCGCGGCCGCAGGCGGGTCGGCTCGGCGCGCGGTTCCACGACCACGCACCCGATGCCGCGCAGACCCAGCTCGACCGCCGCGCACAGGCCGACCGGGCCCGCACCGGAGATGAGGACGGGCGTGTGGGTCACGCGCGCACCGCCGTGCCGCACTGGAACGCGAACGCGAGCTGTCGCAAGTGGACTCCCCCGCCCAGCAGGTGGTGGTCGATCGAGTGCCCGACCCCCGGCACGAGCTCCGCGGTGGCCGGCGAGCTGAACGCGGCGGCGAACTCGGCCAGCGCCTCCGGCGAGCTGTCCCACAACGCGTCGTGCTCGGCCAGCGCGTTGTGCACGGGCACGCACACCCTCCCGGCCACCTCCGCCAGCCGCTCCCGCGCCCACCGCGGCGCGTGCACCAGCTCGACGAACGGAGTCGGCGCGTAGCTCGCGTGCGCGGCTTCCCGCGCCCTGTCGGTGAACGATCCCGGCGGACCGAACATGACGGCGTCGCGCTGCTCGACCGGAAGGTCGATCACACCCGAGAGTCCCAGACTTCCCAACGCTTCGGACGCGCCACCGGAAGGGATCCGCGCGCCCATGCCGGTGACCGAGGCGCCCAGCAGCGGCCACTCGGGCCGGCGGGCGGCGATCTCCAGCGCGACCATGCCGCCGATCGAGTGCCCCACCAGCACCACGCCGGACTCCGGGCGACCGGCCACGACGACTCCGATCGCGGTGTCGAGCAGCTCGGCCTGCCGCGCGAAGGTGTTCTCCTCCTCCGGCAACGTCCCGCTGCCGCCGTACCCGGGACGGTCCACCGCGAGGACCGCGAACCCGGCCCGGCGAGCGACGTCGTTGAACGACCCGAGCGGCCCGCCGGCGACGTCGTAATAGGCGCTGGTGTAGGTGCCGCCGTGCAGCGTGACGATCAGCGGCAGCCCGTCGACGCGGGACGTGGGCGGGTGGGCGGTCATCGCGATGGTGGTGCCGTCGACGGTGACAGTCAGGTCATCCACGGGCTTCTCCTGCTGGTAGTGGCCGCGGTCACACTAAATGAAATATGTGATAACAGCAAGACCGACGGATTCCGACCGAACACCGCGGCCGTTCCCACCGCCCCACCAGGAACCGTGCTCGGCTGCGGTGGTGCCCGGTCATGCCCAACGCTCGACGCGAGAACGCCCGTCGGTCAGGCACCTGGGAAGTCTGTCCGGACGACTCTCAACTCAGGCATCACCGACGGACAACACCCGTGCACGGCTTGGGGTTCGGCGGGCTCACCAACGGCCGGTTCCGTACCGGTCCGCGTCGTCGGCCCGCGGCACCTCCTGCCGCAGCACCGACTCGTGCGCGCGTTTCAGCGCAGGACCGGGAAGCAACCCCAGATCCCGGTCGAGCCGGTCGCGGATCCGCTGATAGGCGAAGATCGAGTCGGCCTGTCTGCCGGTGTCCGCCAGCAGCAGGATCAGCCGCGCGTGCAGTTCCTCGTGCCACGGCTCGATCTCGGCCAGCTCCGCGAGCCACGGCAGGACAGCGGCCGCGCGGCCGGGGAAAGCCCGGTCGGCGAACGCCACCGCGGTCTCGATTCGCTGCTGCTGCAAGGAAAGCGCGCGCGGGTGCCGGCGCAACGCCTCGGGCAGGTCCGCGAGCACGGGGCCGCGCCACAGGCCGAGCGCCTCGGTGAAGGCCTGCGGGTCGCCGCCCTCCTGAGCCCTGGCGGACTGCTCGGCGAACCTGCACAGGTCGACCCGGTCCGGCTCGACGTTCAGCCGGTAGCCGGAGCCCGTCGTCTCGATCGCGGTGTCGCCCAGGTGCCGCCGCAGCCGTGACACGATCGCGTACAGCAGTTCCCGGTGCGTCGCGGGCGGCGTGTGCCCCCACAGGACGTCCACGGTCTCCGCGTGGGACACGATCCTGTTGGGCTGCAACGCGAGCAGGCCTGCCAGGGCCCGTTGCTGCGGTGAGCTGATCGGCAGGACACCGCCCCTGCGCACGACCAGCGGACCCAGCACGTCGACGGAGAGCGCTCTCGTCGCGGGTGGCCCCAGCACCGCGAACAGCCGCCGCACCGATTCGTGCCGGGGCCGCGCGACGTGGCCCGACTCGATGTGGCGAATGGTCCGCACGGACACCCCGCTGAGCCGCGACAGCTCGCTTTGGGTCAGTCCGCTGCTCTTGCGCTGATCGCGCAGCGCGTCGTGCTCCGTCACCTTCGATCCCCCCAGACCGGCAACCTCGATGGTCCATCCTGCCCCAGAAACGCCGTGAAGCAACTGTTCCGCCGTGTCCTGGCGGTCAGCTGCGCACCAACGTCCCGGCCAACGTCGCGTCGGTAGCGTCAGCCCGGCCGAATCGACCACGGAGGAGTTCTCGTGAAGACCTGGGGGATCACGGCGGCGCTCGTCATGGCCGCGTCCGTCCTGACCGGAGCCGGATCGCCGGCGACGGCGAGCGAGTTCGGGGTGCTGGGCATCGGGGTGACGGTCGTGCGGGACACCGGCCTCTACGCCGCCCCCGGCCTCAGCACGCCTCGCGTCGGCACGGCGTGGGGCGGGGACGCCACAACCGCGTACTGCCGCAAGCCGGACAGCAACAACAAGTTGATGACCCTCAGCGCCAACCGTCCGGGACGCAACGGTGTGCAGTGGGCCAACACGGCCGGCTACATCTGGCCGGGCGACCTCGACGGAGTCCCGGAGAGCCTGCTCACCTGCACCGAGTTCCCCGCCCTCCGGGTGAGTGTCGACACCGGCCTGTACTCCGCTCCCGGTCTGAGCACGCCACGCACCGGCACCGTCTGGGCCCAGCAACGGTTGTTCGGGGTCTGCAAGACGGTCGACAGCAACAACAGGCGCATGGTGCTCGGCGTCGCCGAGTCGGGCCGCGCGGGTGTCCAGTTGGCCAACACGGCCGGCTACGTCTGGGACCAGGACATCATCGAGTTGACCAGCGACCTGGCCTGGTGCTGAACCGGTTCGATCCACGACCAAGAAACCTGGGGGCTCACATGAGGATCTGGAAGATCGCGACCGCGGTGGTCGCGTTGACGATGGCGTTCACGGGCATCCCGGCGCAGGCCGCGGCACCGGAGGCGGGCGTGCTGGGGGTCGGCAAGTGGGTGATCCCGCGGCACGACACCAGCCTGTACTCGGCGCCCGGCCTGAGCACTCCCCGGTCCGGGACGGTGTGGGTGGGCAACTACGTCGACGCCGTCTGCACGGCGACCGACAGCAACGGCGTGATGATGGCGCTGGCCATCAACAGGACCGGGCGCACCGGCGTGCAGTGGGCCGAATCCGTCGGCTACATCTGGCCGGGCGACTTCAGCACTCCCATGAGCGATCTGCTGCCGTGCGACTTCTGGGGCAGGTTCTACCCGCGGCGGGACACGGGCATGTACGCGGCGCCCGGCCTGAGCACTCCCAGGATCGGCACCGCGTGGTTCGACCGGGTGGTGATCGGCGTGTGCCGGACCACCGACAACGTCGGCAACCGGATGGTGCTGAGCATCCAGGTGGCCGGCCGGAACGGTGTGCAGTGGGCGTACACCGCCGGGTACATCCCGGACATCGACATCAAGGAGAACACCAGCGACCTGCTCGAGTGCTGATCCGGAGGTAGTCGGACGATCGCGTGACGACGGAGAGAGCGCGACTCGTGGTGCGCCTGAATTGCTTGCCCATATTACGGAACGGACCGTATCCATTAACTATTTGAATCGGACGGCCGCTTTCTTTGCGTCCCCGATGCCGATCTTGCATGAATCGATACGCAACTGACGCCAGGGACGACGCGGTCAAGTGCGCGGACTTGTGGTATCGGAAGCGCCTGACCCGCCACTTCATCACGCTGGTAGATCCATTCAGATGATCTGACCTGCGTTCTTCGTCTATTGACGATACTCCCGCCCGACGCGTGGCGGTTCTTCGCGGGGTCTTTGTTCGACGAAGATGCCCGTTCGGTCATCGGCCACCTGATTAGCCCGTCCAGCTCAATTTTTTGGCGCTGAACGGTACAAAGTTCGGAGGCGTCTGTCACTTCGCAGGTCATGTGACGCACATCACACTTCCATTTTATTTCCCGGGAACTACCGTTGGGTAACTTTCGCCGCCCTGAGACCTGCGTCACGTCATGGGAGGACTCTTGCGACACCCTGCGGGGTTCTGCGCGCCCGGAACAGGGGCGAAGACATGACACTGCTTTCCGTTGTCGTGCCTGTGCGCAACGAGGAGTCGCGGCTGTCGGCCACGTTGTCCGGGCTCACGGCGGCGCTCGCCGCCACCCGTGAGCAGTGCGAGATTGTCGTGGTCGACAACACCAGCACCGACCGCAGCGGCGAGGTCGCCCGCGAGCACCGGTCCGGGTCGATCCCGGTGCGGCTGATCCGCTGTGCCCAGCCGGGGAAGGGCGCGGCGGTGCGGACCGGGGTGCTGCGGACCGACAGCCGCTACGTCGGCTTCTGCGATGCCGATCTGGCGACCGACATGGCAGCGCTGGCGCCGACGCTCAGGTTCCTGAGCACCGGCGTGAACGTGGTCGTCGGATCGCGGGCGCACCCGGACTCGATCGTGCGGGCGAGGCACACCCAGGTCCGGCAGGCAGGTGCGTGGGCCTTTCGGTACGCGGCCAACACGATCGTGCCCGGCGTCGGCGACACCCAGTGCGGCTACAAGTTCTTCGACCGGCACACCGCCGACGCCATCTTCCGGCCGCTGCGCACACCGGGATGGGCGTTCGACGTCGAACTGCTCGCCAGGGCGCAACGGATCGGCGCGATGATCGTCGAACTGCCGGTGAACTGGAGGGACGTGCCGGGGTCCACGTTCCGCCCGATGCGGGACGGCTACCGCAGTTTCGCCGCGCTTGCCAGGATCCGGGCGATCCTCGGTGCGGAGAAGACGCCCGCCGTGGCCCCGGTCGTGCCCTCCGTCGCGGAGGTGGCCTGAGTGAGACCACCGCTCAACGGTGCGCGGGTGGTAGTCGTGAACTGGCGCGACCGCGGGCATCCGCACGCCGGTGGCGCCGAGGAGTACGCCGCCCGCATGGCGGACGCGATGACCGCCGCCGGTGCGCAGGTCACCTTCCTCACGGCCAAGGGCGAGGGGCAGAGCGGCGGCGACGAGTCGACCGTGCGTCGCGGCGGCCGGTGGACGGTGTACTTCTGGGCGCTGTTGTGGTTGCTGCGCAACCGAAGCCGCATCGACCTGGTGATCGACTGCCAGAACGGGATTCCCTTCTTCAGCCCTCTGGTGGTCGCCAGGTGGACGAAGGTCGTGCTGGTGATGCACCACGTGCACGACGCCCAGTTCGCCGTGCACTTCCCGCCGTGGCTGGCCCGGATCGGCCGCTGGCTCGAAGGTCCTGCCGCGCGCAGGGTCTACCGCCACGCGGTGACGGTCGCCGTGTCGCGCTCCACCGTGCGCGCGATGCGCGAGCGCCTCGGTTGGCGTGGCCGGATCTTCGTGGTGCCCAACGGCACGGACCACCCGCCGTCCGCGGACGGCACACGTTCCGAACACCCCTCATTGGTGTGCCTGGGCAGGCTCGTCACGCACAAGCGGGTCGACCGGCTGATCGAGATCGTCGGCACGCTGCGCGGCGACTGGCCCGGTCTGCGCCTGCACGTGATCGGCCGCGGACCGGACGAAGCCGCGGTGCGCAAAGCCGCGGCACCGTTCGCGGATTCCGTCGTGGTGCACGGTTTCGTCGACGACTCGACGAAAAGCGCTCTGCTGCGGGAATCCTGGCTCAACGTCACCCTGTCGGACGGCGAAGGCTGGGGACTGGCCGTGATCGAGGCGGCCGCGCACGGCGTCCCGACCGTCTGCCGTGAGGTCGACGGGTTGCGCGACTCCGTGCGGCACGAGGAGACCGGCTGGCTGGTGCGGGACGACGAGGACGTCGGCGGCGCGATCCACGACGCTCTCACGCTGCTGTCCCGCCCCGACGACGCCGCGGCCGTGGCCGACGCGTGCCGGGCCTGGGCCGGCGGTTTCGACTGGGCCACCAGCGGACGAATGTTCGTCGTCGTGGTCTCCACCCTGCTCGACAGTTCAACCACAGGCCGCGTCGGCGGCCCAACTCCTGAGGAGGACCTTTGCGACGCGCTTTGACCTTCGTCCTGCTCGGACTCGGTGTGTTCGGGATCGCGACCGGGCTGCTGCTGCGGTTCTACGCCTATCCGGCTCTCGCCAAGGTCCCGCACAGCCCCGAAACGACCGCGGTCGCCCAGGGCAGCGGCATCACCGCACTCGTCTACGTGGAGAAGGACGGAGGCCCGGCCCAGCCGGAGATCCGCCGCAACCTCAACCTGACGTCGACCACGTTCGTCTCCGGCGACCTGCGGGCGCCCGAGGTCCAGGCCGACGGCGGCGTGACCGCGTGGGTCGAGGCCACCCGCATCACGGACGACGAGGACAAGCTGACGCTCAGCGCGAGCGTGCGCGAGCTGTGCCTGGACCGGTTCACCGCGGAGGCCGTCGCGCCCTGCACCACGCAGTACCTCCAGAAGGCCAAGCAGGAGAACGGCAAGGACACGAAGATCCCCGGCACGCGCGGCCAGGCTCAGTTCCCCGGACTGAACTTCAAGTTCCCCTTCCAGACCGAGAAGCGGACCTACCCCTGGTACGACAGCGGGGTGGGCAGGCCGGTGGACGCCAAGTTCGACGGTGAGGAGACGCTGCAGGGCCTGCCGGTGTACCGGTTCAAGCAGTCCGTGCCGGCCACCGACGTCGACAGCCGGGACGTGCCCGGTTCGCTGATCGGCAAGTCCGAACCGTCCGTCGCGGTGAAGCTGTACTACCAGGCGGAGAAGACGATGTGGATCGAGCCGGAGACCGGCGCGCTCATCAAGCTGCGTCAGTCGGTGAAGCAGGAGCTGCGCACCCCGGACCAGAACGCGGGCCGGGGCACCGCGGTGTTCGACGGAACGTTGGAGGTCAACAAGAAGACGGTCGACGCCAACGTCCGGGTGGCCGAGGAGAACAAGTCCAAGCTGTGGCTGCTCACCGGCCTTCCGGTGATCCTGTGGATCGCGGGTGGCGTCCTGCTGGCCGCCGGCGTCGTCCTGCTGCTCGCCGGCCGCCGCCGCGCCGACTAAGGGTTCTTCCGCAGTACCAGCACGAGGTTCCAGGACACGACCTCGCGCAGCACCGGAACGCGCACGACCCAGGTCGCCCACCACGGGTGGTACCTGGGAAGTGCGCGTTCCAGGCCGGCCTCCGGGTGGTTCCGCGCCCAGCGCAGCGCCGAGCCGACGGACACCGCGAAAAGGCTTTCCCCGTAACGGTTCTTGGGCTCCTGGCCGTGCTTGTCCCGGAATCGGCGGCGGGCGTGGTGACCGCCGATGTAGTGCCACGGCGAGGTTTCGTGGCCACCCCACGGGGAGTACCACGGCGTGAACGACAGGAACACCGTCCCGCCGGGCTTCGTCACGCGCACCATCTCGTCGAGCATCGTGCGCGGCTCGTCCACGTGCTCCAGCACGTTCGACGAATAGCAGATGTCCACTGAGGACGTTCGGATGGGCAATCGCGTGCCACTGGCCCGAATCATGCCTTCGGCGTACTCGCCGCGGGCCGACAGTTCGCCGACGTCGGGATCCAGGCCGACGTAGTAGGCACCGGCCGCGCGGAACGCGTCGGCGAAGTACCCGGGGCCGCCACCGACGTCGAGAACACTCCGGCCGGCGAGGGAGGTGAACTCGGCGACCTGCCGCGCGGAGTCCTCGGCCAGCAACCGGTAGAAGGTGTCCCGGTCGGTCTGCTCGTTGCGGAACGCCTTGAACAGGCGGATCGACCGGTCCAGCGTCGCCTGGCTCGGCACCTTACGGCGTGCCGTAGTTGACGGTGTCGGGGTTGGAGTTGTTGGGAGCCGGGGCGTTCTCGAGCTGGACCGCCTTGTCCGGCGCGAGAGAGGTGACCAGGGCGTACGTTCCGCCACCGGCGAACGCGAGCCCGGCGACGACCGCGATGACGGCACCGATCAATGTGCGCACGCTTACTCCTCGACTGTCCGCGAGTGCCTAGGTCGGCTGAATCTACCGGCTGGTAACAGCAGCCACAATAGGCTGCCCGCGACAACCGCCAACGCACCGAGATCTCCTGCGACAACAGGCAATCGCGGCGCTCCGGCCGGTGGCGGCGCGATCACCCCCGGCACCCGGTAGAGGGTCAGCCACGGCCCGGACCACACCTCCCGCAGACCCCCGAGCACACCGGGGTCGACCCTGCCGGGGGTGCCGTGCTCCACCAGCACCCAGCCGATCCCGACCGCGCCGAGATCGCCGCCCCGGGCCATCGCCCGGCGAATCGTCGCAACCCTGCGGTCCTCCCCTGCCACCGGTCTGCCACCGACGTGCACAACGTCGTCGATGACGACCGTCCTCGGCAGGAACCGGGGCGCCGGATCGAGTTGCGTCCGGTCGCCGTTCCAGGAGAACCGCCGGAACGCGGACATCGGCAGGGCCAGCACGTCGCCCGCTCCGTCATCCGCCTCCAGCACGGTGCGCACGGCACTCCAGTCGGCCGGGTAGTCCACCACCTCCAGGCGCCCCAATCCCGCCCAGGCGAAGTCGGGCATCGTGACGAGCGGCAGCACCGCCGCCAGCGCCACCAGCGCGGTCCTGTTGATCAGGTACTTCCCCACCGCCTCCACCCCGAGGGCGAACCCGAGCGAGAGCGGGAGCGCCCACCACGCGGCCCACTTCTGCGAGTCCCGCAGCAGACCCGCGCCGGGCACGTGGGACACCGCCCACGCCAGCACGTCACCGCCGCCCGGCAGCGTGCCGAACACCGCGATCGCGACGCCGATCGCGCCGAGGACGACGAACGACCGCGCGGGCGCCAGGCCCCATCGCGGCGCGAGCGAACGCAGCCCCACCAGGGCCACGGCGACCGACAGCAGGGTGATCACCGGCAGCAGCGGCATCCCCCGGCTGCCCGGCACGACCTCGGCGTTCCAGATCCCGCCGAGGCCGAGCACGCTGATGACCGGAGAGCCCCAGCTCTCGGCCCTGGCGGCGAACGCCCCGGCACCGTCCGGACTGGACAGTGAACCGCCGGGGTGCAGCACGGAAGGCAGCAGCCACGGCAGGTTCAGCAGGACCGTGACCGGCACGGTGACCGCGAGCGCGCGGCGGCCCGAGCACACGACCGCGAGCACCGCGGCGATGATGCCACCGGTCGGCGTGAGAACCGCGGGAGCGCAGGCCAGGATCAGCTTCGGGAGCGCTTTGGGGTCCCCTCGGCGGACCGCGAGCCCGGCCGCCGCGATCCACGGCAGGCAGGCGTACGTGACCACGTACGGCCAATGGCCCATGAGAAGTCGCTCGGCCAGGTACGCGCTCCACCCGTACCAGACCGCGGCCACGACCCGGATCGCCACCGAGTTCGTGGGCACGAGCCTGCCCGCGCCGAGCGGACCGGCGAACAAGGCCGCCAGGAGCACGATCTTCTGCACGACGTCGCCCGGCAGCAGGGCGGTCGCGAACGACATCACCGCGTCCGCCGGGACCGACCTGGGCAGCGCCGAGCCGAGGCCGAGGCCGTCGGGCAGGAGCGACTGGTCCGGCGCGAACACCATGTCGTAGTTCAGGACGAAGCCGCGGCCGAGCAACGGGGTGAGCACGAGCAGGGCCAGCACGGCGGACACCGCGGGCAGAACCAGCCGCATCGCACCCGCTCTTCTCGTCGGCAGCCCGAAGCCTGGACTGCGGGACTATAGTTCCCCGACCATTACCCCTCGGTAACCTAGGGGAAGATGCCAGTGGCGGACACACTTCCGGCCAGGACCCGCGTCGACGCGATCGCGGTCACGGTCGCCTTCGGCGGCAGCAACGTCGCCAGCTACCTGCTCACGGTGATCGCCGCGCGGCTGCTCGCGCCGGCGGTCTTCGGCGAAATGGGGTCACTGCTGGCGCTCCTGGCGATCGGCGCGGTGCCGGCGATGGGCTTGCAGACCGTGATCGCCCTGCGGGTGGCGCGGGCGCCCGACCAGGATCGCGGGCCGCTGGTGACGCTCGGTCTGCTGACCAGCGCCACCGTCCTGGTCACCGCGCTGGCCGTGTCCCCCGTGCTGATGGTGTTGCTGCACCTGCCGGGGCCGTGGGCGGTGCTGCTGCTCGCCTGCTCGCTCGCGCCGATCACGCTCGTCGGCCTGTGCTACGGAGTCCTGCAGGGCACGCAGCGGTTCCGCTCGATGGCCCGCCTGATCGCGACCGAGGGGGTCGGGCGGGTCGGCGGCACGTTGCTCGGCCTGCTCGTGTTCCGCACGCCCGCCGGGGCGTTCGCCGGAACGCTCGCGGGGTCGGTCGTCGTCGCCTTCGCAGGCTGGCTGATCTGCGGCAGACCGGTGCCGGGCCCCCGCACCGCGGGGCACGTGCGCGACGTGCTGCACACCGTGCAGGCGTTGCTGGCGCTGGTGCTGCTGGTGAACGTGGACCTGGTGCTGGCCCGGCACAGCCTTCCCGCCCACGAGGCCGGGGAGTACGCGGTGGGCTCGGTGATCACCAAGATCGCGTACTGGCTGCCGTACGCGATCGCCGTCGTCGTCCTGCCCAAGCTGGCCGACGAGAAGACCCGCCGCCGGATCGTGCCGATCGCGCTGGGCGTCTGCGCCGCCGTGGACGCGGTGGTGGTGCTGGGATGCGCGGTGTTCGGCCGCACGGTGGTGTCGCTCGTCGGCGGTTCGGCCTACGCGGCGAGCAGCCTTCCGGTGTGGCCGTTCGCCCTGGTCGGATCGCTGCTGTCGCTCGTGCAGATCCTGTTGTACTCCAGGATCGCGGGCGCCGACCGCTGGTCCACGTCACTGACCTGGCTGGCGGTCGGGTTCGAGGTCGTGCTCGTGCTCGGCTGGTGGCACGGTTCGCCGGTCCAGGTCGTCGCCGGGGCCGTCACCGCCACCGCCCTGCTCGCCTGCTTCGGAGCCCTGATCGAGTTCCGGTCCCGGGTCGAACCAGGCAAGGCACGGTGACACCGCCGCGGCCAGGGCGACGAGGATGGCGGCCTGCGTGGCGGTTCCGTACGCCCAGTTCTGCCCGTGTCCTTGCAGGCGTCCGACGACCGCGATCACGGTGGCGGTCGCCATCCCGGCGACGACGATCAAGGCCGTGACGTTGAACCGCGCGGTGAACCGCTGGGCCACGGCACGGACGAGCAGGCTCGCGATCAGCAGGACGACCGGCAGGATCCCGCCGACGGCCGCGAGCAGCACCACCAGCGCCGCCGGTACCCACCGCTTGCCCGCGGGGGACGTGCTGATCCGGACCCGTCTGCGCACCGGCAGGAGCGTGACCACCAGCAGGAGCGCCGCCGCGGCGGCGCCGGCCAGCAGCCGTTGCCGGTAGGTGGTGTCGGGCTCGAAGTCCAGCACCACGGTCGTCACGCCACCGGCCGGCAGCACCCAGGCCTGCTGCCACCCGTCGATCCTGGTGCGGGCGAGCGGCTTGCCGTCCACCTTGGCCACCCAGCCGTCGTTGGCGTTCTCCGGAACGCTGAGGACCGCGGTCTGCCCGGCGGCCACCCGCAGTTCTCGGTGTGCGGCATCCCACCGCTCGAAGTCGATCGCGCGCTGACCCGGCGGCGGCTCGGTGGCGGCCGCAGCACTGGGCCGCAGGGTGAGGTCCTGCACCACGAAGGAGGCCGATCGAGCTGTGCTCACCTCGTGCTCCCGGCCTCCGAGGTCGACGCCTTCGACCAGGTCCCGGCAGGTGCCCAGCGGTAGCGGACGGTGCTGGAACACGTCCCGCAGCGTGCCGGAAACCGTGGTGGCGTAGGAGGTTCCGTCGACGGTGACGGCCGGGCCGGAGCCGCACGGCACGGTGAACGGGGTGTCCAGCGGGATCGGCCGCACCAGGTCGGGCGCGCCGACGATCTCGACGTCGCTGATGCCCGCCGGTCCCGGAACGCGGCCGGGCACCCCTTCGCTCTTCTTGATCGTGATGTCCAGCCGGTCGGTGGTCGCGACGAAGTCGACCGAGCCGTCGGAGAACACCGGCACGGTCCGGCTCAGCTCCGGGGTGGTGATCTGCACCTCGGTCGGGCGGGACGCGCCGGACTGCGCCGACGTGGTCAGCCGCAAGCCGGTCACGTCGCGGGCGGTGGGCCAGGCCAGGCGCAGCGTGGGTTCCTCGTCGGTGTAGTCGGCGATCCACGTCGTGGAGGGGTTCACGTCGACCGCGGCCAGCGGAGCGGCGCCCGGGTCACCGGCCAACTGGGTCGTGCTGGAGACGGTCACCCCCGGTGCGGTGACGGGAAGGGTGCCGCCGACGGCGGGCAGGACCGTCCCTTCGAGACGGTAGTTGGCGTCGTCGCGGGTGCGGAAGAGCCGGTGGATCCCGTCGGGTTCCTCGCCGCTGCGGGCCAGTCCCACGTCGCACCGCTGGTCTCCGTCGGTACCGGTGCAGGAGTAGCGCGGCAGGGGGCCGCGGCTGAAGGCGAAGGTCGTCCGCTGTTCGGGGCTCGGCAGGACGTCGGTGGGCACCCGCAACGCCCGGTGGGCGGTCACTCCGGGCACCGACAGCTCGGCGATGCCGACGGAGCCGCTGGTCAACTCCGCCGCCACCGACAGCACGGTGACCCGGACCCTGCTCGTGAGCCCCGGCGACACCGCGAACACCTGCTCCGCGGTGCCCCTGGCGACGTCGTGGTCGCGGAAACCCGAGTCGGTGGTGATCCTGATCCGGGTGACCGGCCAGCCGACCCGGATGTCGTCGACCATCCGCACCGTCACCTGGTCGACGACCCGCGGTGTGTCCAGGCCGACTTCGAGCCACTGCCCGGCCGGTCCGGCGAAGGTGGAGGCCTGCCAGGCGCTGTACGGATCTCCGTCGATCGCGGCGAACGGCATGGACGACGCGTCGGAGGCGCGGACGGAGTCCGCGAACCCGGCCGAACTCGACGCGGTGACGCCGCGAATCCCGCGGTAGGCCGCGACCGTCAGGTGCTCCGGACCGGAGAACGGCAGGATGTCGGCCACCGGCCGGTCCTGCCTCAGCCGTTCGTCGGCGGCGAGGGTCTGGCTCAGGTTGTCGCGCACCCGCCCGACGTTGCGCTCCCGGTGGCGCAGCCCGTCGGTGACGAGCCAGTCCCGGCTCTCGGGCGCGCCGCCGTCACCGGCCAGCACGGCAGGACGATCTCCCCGCAGCACTCCCGAGTCGAGCAGCGGCAACAGGGATTCCGGCCCACCGCTCACCGTCGCGACGTCCTCGGCGTTCACCGCGACCGCGCGCGGCACCGGCCGCTTCACCTCGTAGATCTCCACCGCGGGCGCGGGCGCGGCGTCGAGGTCGATCGCGTTGACGACCGGCTGGTCCCCCGGCCTGACCATCGGGCCGAACGTCATCACGCGTTCGATCCCGGCGGAGCGGGCCAGCGCGTCCCGCATCATCGCGACCGGTGGCGCACCGGTGGCGACCCGGTCGATGTCGTTGCGCACCAACAGGAACCTGTGCCCGGACCGAGCGAGGAAGTCGGCCAGTCCCGGTGCGCCGCGCCCGTCGGCGAGCGCGTCCTCGACCGCGTCCATCAGCCGGGTGTTGCCCTCCGAGCCGAGCGGGATCTGACTGCGCAGCGCCCAGGGTGCCCGAGCCAGCGCCTGGGCGGGCTCGTCGACCGTCCTGCCCCAGGTGTACTCGCCGAACCCGGTGCCGGGCAGCAGGAGGGTGCGGGCGTGCGGGTCCTGGTCGGCCAGCCACGTCATCGCGGAACGCCAGTGGTCCGGGATCTCCTGCCACCCCGGCCCCGGCCGCAACGTGAGCGTCCACGCGGGCACGGCCATCACGGCCACCAGCAGGACGCCGACGGCGAGCCGGACCTTGCCCGCGACCGCGGTGGTCGCGGCGGCCGGGATCCGGACGCTGGACGCCGCGTGCGTGAACGCGAGCATCAACGGCAGCCGCAGGCCGGGCTCGAACTTGTGCACGTTGCGCAGCGGGGCCAGCGGACCGTCCAGCAGGGCGCGAACGGTGTGTGACAGCGGGCTGTCCAGCGCCCCGACGTAACCGATGGTCATCACGGCGACGCCCGCGACGACGCCGATCGTCAGGAAGCGCCGCTCCGGCAGTCCGCGGCGGACCAGCCCGGCGAGGCCGGCCGCCGCGAGGAGCCCGGTGGCCAGCATCAGGACCGGGTTGTCGACCAGCATGAAACCGGACGGCCACCACGGGCTGCCCTGCACGACGTAGGCGACCCACTGGTTGGTGCCGCGCAGGACCTGGAACAGCGACGTCGGCGCCGTGGTGTTGGCGGCCGACTCGACGTAGTCGACGAACGGCAGGCTGTACTCGCCGAGCAGCATCAGCGGCAGCAACCACCACAGCACGGCCGCCACCACGGCCGCGCACCACCAGAGCACGAGCCGGACGTGCCGCGCGGTCCACTGCCGCGTGAGCAGCCACAGACCGGGCAGCAGCAGGACCGTGAGCACCAGTGCGCCGTTCATCCCGCCGACGCCGAGGGTCGCCAGCCCGGACAGGCCGGCCGCCCGTCGTGGCGAGGAGATCCGGTCGGCCTTGATCAGGGGCAGCAGGATCCACGGCAGCATCGCGGCGGCGACCATCTCCGCCGACAGCGGGCCGATCTCGGTGAGCATCCGCGGCGCCAGCGCGTACGCGACGGCCCCCAGGTACTGCGCCGGGGCGGTGCCGATCCGCAACGCCCGCGCGACCGCGAGGACACCGCCGAACGCGCCGCACAGCAGCAGGGCGCACCACAGGCGCTGGGAGATCCACGGCGGCAGCCCGAGCACGTCGCACAACGCGAAGTACGGCCCCATCGGGAACAGGTAGCCGTACGCCTGGTTCTGCAGTTCGCCACCGCTGGCCGCGGGGTTCCACAGGTGCAGCGCGCGGCCGAGGAACGCCAGCGGGTCGACCACGAGGTCGAGCTTGGTGTCGAAGGTCGTGCGGCCGGGGCGTTGCAGGAACGACAGCAGCGTGAGACCCAGCATGACCCACGCCGTGGGGTTGCGGTACAAGCCCACGGCCACTCTGACGCGCGTCACCTCTTGCGGACGACGTATCTCGTGGACCGCCAGTGGCTCACCGGGATGTCCTCGGACACGCTGTCCACCACCTCACCGCCGTGCGCGGCCACCACGGCGCGGAGCCGGTCCGGTGCCAGCGCGGTCATCCGCATCGGCGCCGGGTAGCGCAGCACGACGCGTTGCCCCCAGGCCACCAGGCGGTAGGGAGCGAACCGCCAGAGCACGCCCCGGACCGTCCACAACGGACTCGTCGTGCACTGCAACACCGCCACGCCACCGGGACGCAGCACGCGCATGAACTCCGCCAGGTAGCCCTCGATCGCCGTGCGCGGCAGGTGCTGCAACACCAGTTCGGTGTAGACCAGGTCGAAATCGCCGTCGCGGAACCGGTGCAGATCCGGCGTGTCGTTGTGGACGAACCGGCACTTCCCGCCGCTGCGGTCCAGTTTCTCGGCGGTGGCGAGCATCGGCGGCGAGACGTCCACGCCGACGACCTCGTCGGCGTGCTCGGCCAGCGCCTGCGACAGCCGCCCGGCCCCGCACCCGAAGTCCAGCACCCGCCGCCAGGTCACCGGCAGGCCGAGCCGGGCGAGCCACTCACGGGCGATCGCCACGTCCCGCCGTCCCAGTTCGAGGAACTGGTCGACCTCCCACCGGCCGCCGCGCTTGTCCGGCGCCACGTGCACGGCCCACAGCGGATCCGCTTCGCCGAGCCGGGTCCAGTCGCGGCGCACCTGGTCGAAGGTCATCCGCCGGAGTGTAGGTCCGGTCACGTCGCAGGGGAACCGATCCGGACGTCCACGACGCACATCGGGTCCACATCGGTGCCGCGGTTGATCTCCAGCCGGTCCGAGCCGCCGTTCACGGCGACGTAGAGCACGTGCAGGCCCGCGGCGACGTTCACCTCCTGGACGACCGTGCCCAGCGCGAGCCGCGCCGGGCCCGCACTGGAGGTGTAGTACTCCATCCGCAGCAACTGGCGGCCCTCCACCCGGCCGCTCAGCGGAATCGTCACGACCTGGCCGCCGACCGGGTAGCCGCAGTCGGCCACCGGCCCCTTCCTGCCGACGACCGGATCCTCGACGCCGGTGATCTTCTGCGGCGATCCGTTGTCGTCCAGCAGGAACATCTCCTCCGCGGGCTGGTCGAACTTCGGCCGCTGAGGGAGCAGACCGACCACCCTGGAGGCCAGGCCGTCGTAGACGAACCACTCCGAGATGATCTCGCCCGGGACGTGCGTGTCGTAGAGCGCGATCGACGGGTTCGCCGTCAGCGCGGCTCGCGCGGTGCTGACGTACTGCTCCGACTTGGCGAACCGCAGACCGGGTGCGAGCCACAGGAAGCTGAACGTGGCGCTGATCCCGAGCAACGTCACCAGGCCGAGCACGACCGGCCGTTTCAGGTCGCCGGTGCGCTCGCGCTCGCCCGGTTCGAGGAACGCGAACGTCGCGCAGAGCACGGCGATCGGCACCGCGTCGGCGATGTACCGGGGGTCGTTGCCGATCAGCGGCCCGATCTCGGGCAGCCTGGTCACGATCACCAGCCCCAGGTCGACCGCGAAGTACCCGGCCAGCATCAGCCACGCCGCCCCGGCACGCCGCGGCGCCTCGCGCAGTCCGGCCACGAGCACCACCACGGCCACCGCGGCCACGGTGAGACGCAACCACAGCGGTGACGTCGAGATGGTCGCACCGGGCGCGGGAGAAGTCCACGGGCCGCCGAACAACCCCGGCAGGAAGGTGTTCCCCACCGCGAGGCCGGCGAACTCCACGATGGCGTCCGCGGACGGCAGGTCGTTCTTGACACGGCTGGTGGTCAGGCTGAGGAACAGGACGGCGAACGCGACGACGGGGACCGCGTGCACCAGCCACACCCGCCACGGCACCCGTTCGCCCAGCAGCAGCGTGAGCCCGAACAGCACGACGACGAACAACGCCGCCTTCTCGTAGAAGGCCAGCCCGGCGGCGGTCCACAGCAGGGTGATGACGACCTGCTTCGTGGCGCGGGTGCGCAGGTAGGTCAGGTGCGCGTTGATCGCGCCGAACATGGTCAGCAGCAACGGGAAGAGCTGCACGCCGTAGGCCCACCACAGCGTGGGGTACAGGATCAGGGGGCAGAACGCGTACACCGCGAACGGCACCAGCAGCGTCCAGCGCGACCCGAAGCACCGCGTCAGCACCCGCCAGAACAGGACGGACGCCACCGCGAGCATCACGAGCAGCGGGAGCACGGCGACCACGTGGCTCAGCGGCGCGACCGCCGTGACGAACCACGCCAGCAGGAACATGCCGGGCGCCAGGTGGCCGCTGTAGTCCTGGAAGAGGTAGTCGAGGTCGAACGGCCCGTGGGCCGCCGCCCGGTGCAGGATCACGAAGTCGTCGTGCCCGAAGTAGCCGTTGAACGCCATCCAGGCGTGGATCACGAACGGGATGACGCCGATCGCGATCGCGGCCAGGGTGATCGGCCGGGGCCAGGCCAGGACGATCTGCCGCGGTTCGGTGGTGGAAGTGGTCACGTCTCCAGCAACCTGCCCATCGCTGCGTAGAAGACGTCGACGATCTTGGTCGGGTCCTCGGTGGTGTAGGCGTCGCCGCCGGTCGCCCGCGAGATCGCCCGCAGCTCGACCGGGTCGATGTCCGGACCGATGCCGATGCCGATGATCTGCAGCGGCCGTTTCGGGTCCTGCAACTCGGCCAGTTGGGCGAGCAGCTGTTCCTGGGTGATCCCCCGGGGGTCCTCGTTCTTGCCGTCGGTGAGCACCACCACCAGGTTGATCCGGCCCGGCTCCCAGTTCTGCCGGGCCGAGGTGTAGGCGGCCAGCACCGAGTCGTACAGGCCGGTGGCGCTGTTGTTGATCGCCTTGACCTTGCGGAGTTCGTCCAGCGAGCCGTCGGCCAGGAGGTCACCCACCGGCCGCACCGGCAGGAGTTCCTTGTAGTCCTTGTCCCCGTCAAGGTTCGTGGAGAACCGCCACAGACCGACCTTCGTGGTCGGCTTGAACAGCTTGATGCCCAACTCGGCGGACCGGACGGTGAGCGTCATCCGGTCGGTGGCGGCCTTGGGAACGACCTGGGCCATCGACCCGGACACGTCCAGCAGCACCTGCATCCGGGCGCTGCGGTTGACCGCCGCCCACTGGTTGAGCAGTTGGTCGGGGTCGGCGGGAGGGGCGACCGGCCGGACCACCGCGGCGCTCGAACCCCCGAGGGCCCGCCCGTCGGGCCCGCGCAGGCCCTCCTGCGCGAACTGCCCGGCGGAGGCCTGGTCGAGCAGGCGGCTCAGGAACTGTTGCGCCACATCACGTTTGCCCTGATCGGCACCGGGCAGGACTACGTACGGGTAGTCCAGCGAAGGCACCGCGGGATCGGCGTACACCCCGACCAGGCCGTGCTTTCCCAGGTCCGACTCCGGTGTCACCACGCCGTCCAGCGGCCGGGCGGGATCGAACAGGTCGGCGGGCTTCTGGACGGTGTGCTTGGTGAGCTTGCGCAGCGTCAGAGCGTAGGAACCGGCCGGGTCAGGAGCGGACCCGGCCAGCTCACCCGTGGCGATCAACGCCGACAGGCCTGCCGGGTCGACGGCCGGGTCGACGAGTCCGATCGCCGACTCGCCGCTGAACACCTGGGCCCAGGTGGGCGTTCGCTCCGGCCAGCCGAACCGCCGCGCGGCGGTCTCGGTCAGCCCCAGCACGACGGGCGAGGACGCGATCGACGGGCCGGTGACGGGGATGTCCCAAGCATCCCGCCGCTGGGCGCGCAGCAGCCACTGGGACGACTCCGGGATCCACACATCCAGTTTGGCCTGCGCGAGGGACTCGACGGCCTCGGCGGAATCCCGCGCGATCACCTCGACTCGATAGCACGCGGCACCGTCCTGTTCCGACACGCGGGCCACCGCCGAGGCGATGCCCGGCGCGGCCACGACGCTGAGCGTGGCGACCGTGTCACAGCTCGAAGAGGAGAGCCGTTCGTGCAGGTAGTCGAAGCCGAACCACCCGGCGAGTGAGAGCACGAGCAGGATGCTCAGGATCACCACGGGTGAGTCCGAACGTCGAGCCACAGGCCCCAACCCCTCGTCGCCGCTGACTGGTCGAGGCAGCCTAGCCCGAGTTTTCCCGGATGAGTTGATCCTTGAGGTATCTGCGGGCGTTCGCCCGGCCCGCGCCGGTCCCAGTTCACCCAGGGTCGTGGCGAGTTCCGCAGCGAACCGGTCTCGGGACTGCTGTCACGCGGCGGGCAGGTCGTCCGGTCCTCCTGGCCGAGTCGACCATCCCCCAGAACAGGACCGAACCATGACCAGCAAACCCAGTTCCGCTGTTCGCCGTGCCAGGACGCGGCGCGGTTCCATCGCGTTCATCGCTCTTTCGGCGGTCCTCCTCGCGTTGAGCGTCACGCCGACGCTGGGCGCCACCGCGCAGGAGAACCGGTCTGCGAAGAAGCCCACCATCGTGCTCGTGCACGGGGCGTGGGCGGACGCCTCCAGTTGGAGCGGTGTGGTGACGAGACTGGAGCGCGAGGGCTTCAAGGTCGTCGCCGTCGCCAATCCGTTGCGGTCGCTCAGCAGCGACGCGGCGTACGTGAAGACCTTCCTGGAGGCGCAGCCGGGCCCGATCGTCCTCGTTGGACATTCCTACGGCGGGGCCGTGATCACCAATGCTGCCAACGGGAATCCGAACGTCAAGGCGCTCGTGTACGTCAACGCGTTCGCTCCCGATCAGGGTGAGCGGGTGGTGGCTCTGGCGGGGCCGGACTCCGCGCTCTCGGGGGATCCGACGACCGTGTTCGACTTCGTTCCCGCGTCCCTCCCGCCTACGCCGGCCAGTGACCTGTACATCAAGAAGTCGGTTGTCCTCAAGGCGTTCGCGGACGGGTTGAACGCGGAGGGGAAGGCTCTCGTCGCCGCCACGCAGCGGCCGGCCGCCCTCGCGATCGACGAGCCGTCCGGGGTGCCTGCCTGGCGGACGATTCCCTCGTGGAGCCTCGTGGGCACGAAGGACAAGGTCATCCCGTACGGCGCTCAGCGGGCCATGGCCAGGAAGGCCGGCGCCACCGTCGTGGAGTACGGCGCCGGGCACCTCGGTCTGATGACGGACCCGAAGTCCGTCACGCGGATCATCGAACGGGCCGCGCGTGCGGCCGTTGACGCTCGCTGACCCCGATCTCGGCACGGACCGCGTCGCGCAGGCGGCGCGGTCCGTGTCACAGAACGATCGGCTGTCCGGTCTTCACTGGGAACCAGCGGAGGAAGGGGACGACCATGACCGGAGACCGGCGCGAACTGGAGCACTCGGTGCAGGACGAGCTGAAACTGGTGGAGGGCAGTCACTTCGCCGAGGAGATGCTCGAGCCGATCGCGAACTGGCAGTTCGATCCGACCGACGTGCAGCGCTACGAGGTCGGGCTGCACAGCCTGCTCGACGCGGTGGAGACGAGGGACGCCGGGCCGCCCCGGGACCCGTTCGCGTTGTGAGTCAGGCCGAGGTCGCCGCGTCCTCGGGCAGGATGTCGCGGATCTCCTTGCGGGAGGCGATGCCCAGCTTGGAGAACACCTTGCGCAGGTGCCACTCGACCGTGTGCGAACTGATGAACAGGCGGGTGCCGATCTCGGCGTTCGTCAGGCCGTTCGCGGCGTGGCGGGCGATCTGCGTCTCCTGCGGGGTCAGGGCGTGGTTCGCCGGGGTGGCGGCGCGTTTGCGGACGGTGACGCCGGTGGCCTGGAGTTCGCGGCGGGCGCGCTCGGCGAAGACCGTGGCACCCATCTCGCCGAACATCTCGTGGGCGATCCCCAGTTGGCTGCGGGCGTCGACGCGCCGGCCCTCGCGTCTCAGCCATTCGCCGAACAGCAGGTGCGCGCGGGCCAGTTCCATCCGGACGCTCGTCCGGGAGAGCCTCTCGACAGCTTCGTGGAACAGGTCTGCGGCGGCGGTGCCTTCGGCCAGCAGGGCTCGCGAGCGCGCCTCCACGCCCAGTGCCCAGTTCGTGCCGCTCCCCCGCGCTGCGGCGGACAGCGGTTCGAGTGCGGCGGCGGCCTGTTCGGGTGAGCCGCCCCTGGCCGCGGCTTCGACGAGTTCGGCGAGGCCCCAGCGCGGTGAGGCGAACTCCTCCTGGTGTGCGGAGGCCGATCGGGCGGCGGTGAGCGCGTCCGCGTAGTTGCCCAGGCTGTTGCAGAGCACGGCGGCGTACCACTGCGTGACGGTGACGACGGCGCCCTGGCCGCTCGGCACCGCGTCGCTCATCAACGCGTCGATCAACGCGCGGGCCTCCTGCTCGCGGCCGCTCCAGACGGCCAGGCCCAGCGGTCCCGTCCGCGCCGGTGTGCTGCCGGTGGCCGCGCACACCGTGCTGATCTCTTCGAGCAACGACGCGGCGGCGCGAAGTTCTCCCCTGACGAGGCGCATGTGCACGCCCGAGTCGAGGGCGTCGGGCAGTTCGCTGAGCGCACCGGATTCACGCGCGATCCTCGTCTGGCGCGTCACCAGGGCCTGCCAGCGCTCGTCGTCCCACAGGTCCGCGGCGATGACGGACGCGAGCCAGGACCAGCGCAGCACGTCGTGGGCGGTCACCTCGTCTGCGCAGCACGACTCGAGCACGCGCCGCATCGCCGGAGCCGCGGCCGCGTAGCCGTCGGTGAGACGCACCGCGATGACGTCCAGGAGGCGATCGGGCAGCCGCGGCGACGGAGAGGACGCGGCCGCACGGGCGTGCCTGCCCACCTCGCGCAGTCCGGGGCCGACGGCCAGGCGACCGGCGAAGATCGCCGCCGCGGTGGCGTCCAGGTAGGTGTCACGAGCGAGCCGGACGTCGTGCTGCTCCAACCGGTTCGCCGCGGAGAGCAGCAGACCCGGTGCTTCCACGCCTCGGTTGTGGGCGAACGCGATCTGGGCCAGCAGCACGTCGACGCGCGCGCGGGTGAAGCCGTCGATCGGCGCGCTGTCCGCCGTCGCGAGCACGGCGGCCGCCTGTTCGAACGCACCGGCGTGGAGGTTGGCCTGCGCGGCGTCGACGGCGCGCTCGGCCCGGCGGGCGGGATCCGGGGTGAGGGTCACCGCGCGCTCCAGGAACGCGGCCGCCGCCGCGGCGCCGCCACGCCCCCGCGCACGGTCGGCGGAGCGCACCAGTTCCGCGGCGACGACCTCGTCGGGTCCGGCGGTGGCCCGCGCCAGGTGCCACGCGCGGCGATCGGGGTCGGCTTCGGCGTCGGTCTCGTCGGCGAGCGCCTGGTGGATCTCCCGGAGGTCCTCCTGCCGCGCCGCGCGGTACGCGGCCGATCGCACCAGCGGATGCCGGAACCGCACCGTCACCCCCAGCGTGAGCATCGCGGACACCTCCGCGTGGGACACGGCTGCCTCGATGTCGATGCCCAGGCGGTCGGCCGTGCGCCGGAGCAGGGCGAGATCACCGACCGGCTCCGCGGCCGCGGCGGTCAGCAGCCGGCGCGGCTCGGCCGGGAGGGCCTGCACCCGGCGGAGGAACTCCTGCTCGATCCGGCTGGGCAACGGCCTGGCACCCGAACGCCCGAACCCCGCCAGTTCCGCCGCGCTCAGCCCGCGCGGGAACTCCAGCAGGGCCAGCGGGTTGCCCCGCGTCTCGGCCACGATCCGGTCGCGCACCTTGTCGTCGAGCGGCCCGGTGACGACCGACGCCAGGAGCCTGCGCGAGTCGTGCTCGGTCAGTCCGGGCAGGCGGAGGTCCGCGAGCCCGCCGAACGTCTCGCCGGGACTGGGTTCGCGGACGGCGAAGACCAGCAGCACCGACTCCGCCTGCAGCCTGCGGGCGACGAACTCCAGGGTCTGCGCCGACACCCGGTCGAGCCAGTGCGCGTCGTCGACGAGGCAGACGAGCGGCTGCGGGCCGGCGGCGTCCGCGAGCAGGCTCAGCGTGGCGAGACCGACGAGGAACCGGTTGGGCGCCGCACCGCGGTTCAGCCCGAACGCCGTGCCGAGCGCGTCCCGCTGCGGTTCGGGCAGCTGGTCGAGACCGGCGAGGAGAGGAACGCACAGCTGGTGCAGGCCGGCGTGGGAGAGCTCCATCTCGGACTGGACGCCCGACGCCCGCACGACCCGGCATCCGTCGGCGCGCTCCCGGACGTACTTCAGCAGGGCGGACTTGCCGATCCCCGGCTCGCCGCGCACCACCACGGCCGCGCTCCGCCCGGCCCTGGCGCCTGCCAACAGGTCGTCGAGGGCCTGGCACTCGTCACGCCGGCCGAGGAGCTCGGCTCTCGGGCCGCTGCCCGTCACAGGACCCCCACCGCGGCGACGATACGGCGCGGCTCACGACTGTCACAACACGTTCCCACGCCCGGTCTCACGTGGTGACCGAACGGCTACGAGTGCCCCCGGCGGATGGGAAGGCGAGCTGATGGACCTGACCCTGTGTCCAAAGTGTTCCGAGGTGAGCGAGATCCAGTGGCTCACGGTCATGGACAGCACCGACGGCCCGGTCGAGCACGCGAAGATCTTCTGCGTGAACCGGCACTGGTTCTTCCTGCCGGTCTCCTCGCTCGGTGAGCACTCCCTGCGCCTCGATGAGGTGACCCCGGCCGAGTGCCAGCAGACCGTGCGGCAGGTCATGAAGCCGCCGCTGATCACGATCGAGGCCGGGGCCCACCTGGCCGCGGCGACGTTCCTCATGAGGCACTCGCACGACTCCTCGCTCGTGGTGGTCGCGGACAACACCCGCGAACCCGTCGCGGTGATCACCGAGGCCGACATCGCCACGGCGGTGGCGCGCGGCAGGAGCGTGGAGGACGCCCGCGTCCACGAGGTCGTCACCGCCAAGCTCATGACGATCCGCGCGGACGTGGTCGTGTCCGACGCGATCCGGTTGATGTTGCCCGAAGGCGCCTGGCACCTCCCGGTCGTCGACGGCCGCCTGCTCGTGGGCATGGTCAAGCTCGCGGACCTCGTCCACGCCTACCTGGTGCCCGGACCTGTCGTCGTGGCGGAGCCGTGATCACGGAGATCGGCCGGGTGCTGCCGCGGGCTCCGTGGCACCTCTCCGCGCCACACGTCGCGGCGGGCCTGGAGGTCGACCCGGCGCGCGGCCTCGCTCCGGCCGAGGCTGCGGCCAGGCTCGCCGCCACCGGCCCCAACCAGCTCGCCGAGACCGCCGCACGGCCGTGGTGGCGCACGCTCGTGGCCCAGGTGGCGAGCCCGTTGAACCTGGTGCTCGTGGTCGCGGCCGCCCTGGCCGGAGTGGTCGAGCGGTCCTTCACCGAAGCCCTGATCATCGGCCTCGTCCTGCTCTTCAACGGGGTTCTCGGCTTCGTGCAGGAACGCCGCGCCGACCAGGCGGTCGCCGCGTTGCGCGGCCTGCTCAGCCCGACCGCGAGGGTGCGCCGGGCGAGCGAGGTGACCGAAGTGCCCGCCGCGGACCTCGTGCCCGGTGACGTCGTGCTGCTGGAAGCCGGTGACCGGGTGCCCGCCGACGGACGGGTGCTGTCCCAGGTGCGGCTGGAGGCCGACGAGTCGGGGCTGACCGGAGAGTCGCTGCCGACGGCGAAGTCGGTCGCGGCCGTCGCCGCGGACGTCGCCGTCTCGGACCGCACCTCCATGCTGCACATGACGAGCATCGTCACCAGGGGCCGCGCCGAGTTCGTCGTCACCGCCACCGGCATGCGCACCGAGATCGGCGAGGTCGCCGGTCTGCTGGACCGCACCGAGACCACCAGGACCCCGCTGCAACACCAGCTGGACCGGCTCGGCACGCACCTCGCCTACCTCGCCGGCGGCGCGGTGCTGCTGGTCGTGGCGCTGCAGTGGTACGCAGGTCGCGGCGTCGGGGAGATCATCACGCTGGCGGTCGCGCTCGGCGTCGCGGCGATCCCCGAAGGTCTCCCGGCCGTCGTCACCGTCACGCTGGCGCTCGGCCTGCGCCGCATGGCCCGCCAGCGCGCCATCGTCAAGCGCCTCAACGCCGTGGAGACCCTCGGGTCGACGACCGTCATCTGCACCGACAAGACCGGCACCCTCACGCTCAACGAGATGACCGCCCGGTCGTTGTGGCACGCGAGCCGCCACTACCGGGTCAGCGGCGAGGGCTACGGTCCCGGCGGGACGATCACCGCCGAGGACCACGCGGACCCCGGTGATCTCAGCGGGCTGCTCGTCCCGGCCGTGCTGTGCAACGACGCGGAGGTCCACGGCAGCACGCTGGTGGGCGACCCGACCGAAGGCGCTCTGGTCGCCGTGGCGGGCAAGGCGGGGATCGACGTCGCCGCACTGCGCGCGTCCCGTCCCAGGGTGGCCGAGATCCCGTTCGACTCGGCGCTCAGGTACATGGCCACCTACCACCGCCGGGGAGACGTCGTGGACGCTTCGTCAAGGGCGCCCCGGACGTCCTGCTCGGCCTGGCCACGCACGTGCGGCTGTCCTCCGGCGAAGTGCCGCTGGACCTGGCCGCCCGCGCCCACCTCACCGGCGAGTTCGACAGACTGGCCGAACGCGGCGAGCGCGTGCTCGCGATCGCGGCGGGCTCCTGCCCGGCGCAGGTGATCGCGACGGGTGACACGCCCGCGTTGCCCGAACGGCTGGTGCTGGTGGGGCTCTTCGGGCTCCTCGACCCGCCGAGACCGGAAGCGCACGACGCCATCGCCGAATGCCGCACCGCCGGCATCACCGTCAAGATGATCACCGGCGATCACCTGGCCACCGCCACGTCCATCGCCCGCGCGGTCGGGGTGCACGACCGCGGCCTGACCGGACGCGACCTCGACGCGCTCGACGACGAGGCGTTCGAACAGGCCGCCGCCGACCTCGGCGTGTTCGGCCGCGTCGCGCCCGAGCACAAGATCCGCATCGTCCAGGCGCTGCAGCGGCGCGGGGAAACCGTGGCGATGACCGGTGACGGCGTCAACGACGCGCCCGCGCTCAAGGGCGCGGACATCGGCATCGCCATGGGCGTCACCGGGTCCGACGTCTCCAAGGAGGCCGCGGCGATGATCCTCACCGACGACAACTTCGCCACCATCGTGCGCGCGGTCCGCGCCGGTCGCACGATCTACGACAACATCGTGAAGTTCGTGCGGTTCCAGGTCACCACCAACGTCGCGGCGATCCTCACCATGATCACCGGGTCGCTCCTGTTCGCTGGCACCGGCGTGCTCAACCCGCTGATGTTGTTGTGGGTCAACGTGATCGCTGACGGTCCCCCGGCTCTCGCGCTCGGCCTCGAGCCGGCCCGCAGGTCGGTGATGCGGGAACCGCCCCGGCGCCGTGGCGCGCACATCCTGTCTCGACGACGACTGGGCAGGATCGTGCTGTCCGCGGTGGTGATGGTGTCCGGCACCCTGGCGGTCCACCACCACGGGCTCGAGCGCGGCGCCGGCGTCGCGCACACCCTGGCGTTCACCACGTTCGTGTTGTTCCAGCTGGTCAACATCCTCAACGTCCGCGACGAGAGCGACAGCGCGTTCGGACCGATGTTGTTCCGCAACGGGAAGCTGTGGACGGCGATGGGAGCGGTGCTCGTCCTGCAGATCTGCGCGGTGCACGTCCCTGCCGCGCAGTCGGTGTTCGGCACCGAGGCGCTCACCGGCGCCGACTGGGTGCTGGCCGCGGCGGTCGCGTCCTCGGTGCTGTGGACGGAAGAACTGGTCAAACTGGCGGTCAACGCGGCGTCCCGGCTTCGGTCGCGAGGACGCACCGCGACCTCACGACGCGCGGCTCAGCGCGGCTGAGAGGCGGTGGGCCAGCACGTCGCCGGCCAGCGTGCGTTCGAGGTCCTCCAGGGCGCCGACCCGGCCCGCGTCGAGCACCGCGCCCACCAGCCGGTCGCAGTCCTCGTGCCGAAGCGGTTTGAGCTGGCCCCCGGCGAGGTGCTCACCGGCACGCCGGCGGATCTGCCGGGCGTTGGCCTCGCTCAGCCCGAGCACCTCGGCGATGTCGCGGAACGGGTAGCCGAACGCCTCCCGCAGCACGAACACCGCCCGCTCGGCCGGGGACAGCCGCTGCAGCATCACCACGACGCCCTGTTCGAGGTCGACCGTGCGCTCCACGGTCAGCGAAGGGTCGTCGGTCACGGGTTCCTGGCCCGGCAGCCATCGCGCGACGGGAATCTCGCGCTGGACCCGGGCCAGGGCGAGGAAGTTGAGCGTGGTCCTCGTGGTGATCGTCGCGAGGTACGCCATGTGGTCCCGCACCCGTTCCCGGTCCACGCCCTGCCAGCGCAGCCAGACGTCCTGCACGACGTCCTCCGCGTCGGCGGCCCTGCCCAGCATCCGGTAGGCGATCCCGAACAGGCGCGGCCGCAGGCGCTGGAAGTCCGCCGCGTCGGCGGCGTCCCCGTCGTGGTGCGATCTGGGACTCGGGATCGGCGCGATGTTCTCGTTCGTCGAGTTCATGACGGGCATCCGTTCGTCGGGGACTGCCACCGTCGTCCCCCGCGGATCGCGATCGCGCCCTTGACCGCCACTGGTGGATCCCTGGCCCCCTGGGGACCAGGGGCCCCGTGGTCACTGGCCCCACCCCGTGGACGCCGGTGCGGATCGCACCCCGACCGGGCATCATGGGGCGGCCCGGCGTGATCATCGGCGGGTCCGTCCGACCCGCGCGGTGGTGGTGATGACGAGCAGCGGACCTCAACCCCGACTGCGTGGACGGCGCGACGAGTCCGGGGTGCTGGACGGGCTGCTCTCGGCGGCGAGGTCGGGGCGCAGCCAGGTGCTCGTCCTGCGCGGCGAGGCGGGGATCGGCAAGTCCGCTCTGGTCGAACACGTCGTGGACGGAGCGGCGGGGTTCCGGATCACGCGCGCCTCCGGTGCCGAGTCCGAGATGGAACTGGCGTTCGCGGCCCTGCACCAGCTCTGCGTGCCGATGATGGCGCACCTCGACCGGCTTCCCGGACCGCAGCGGGACGCGCTGATGATCGCGTTCGGGCTGAGCACGGGGACCGCGCCGGACCGGTTCCTGGTCGGGCTCGCCGTGCTCAGCCTGCTGGCCGAGGCCGCGGAACACCAGCCGCTGTGCTGCGTCGTGGACGACGCCCAGTGGCTCGACCGCGTGTCGGCGCAGACGCTGGCGTTCGCGGCGCGGCGGCTGCTCGCCGAACGGGTGGTGTTCGTGTTCGCGGTGCGGACCTCCGCGGGTGAGGACCACCTGGAAGGCCTGCCGGAACTCCTGGTGCGGGGGCTGCCGGACCGCGACGCGCGGGCCCTGCTGGACTCAGTCCTCATCGGACGGGTGGACGAGCGGGTGAAGGACCGGATCGTCGCCGAGGCACGGGGCAACCCCCTGGCGTTGCTGGAGTTGCCGCGCGGCCTGACCGGCGCCGAACTGGCAGGCGGGTTCGCGAGGCCGGACGTGCGCCCGCTCGCGAGTCAGATCGAGCAGAGCTTCCTGCGGCGCATCGGCCTGCTCCCCGACGAGACGCAACGGCTGCTGCTCGTGGCGGCCGCGGAACCGGTGGGCGACCTGTCGTTGCTCCGGCGGGTCGCCGAACTGCTCGACATCGGGGTGGAGGCGGCGTCGGCGGCGGAGGCGGCCGGTCTGATCAAGTTCGGCGCACGGGTCCGGTTCCACCACCCCCTGGTGCGATCGGCGGCCTACCGCGCGGCGGACCACGAGGTGCGCCGGGACGTGCACCGCGCGCTGGCCGCGGCGACCGATCCCGAGTCGGCCCCGGATCGCCGGGCCTGGCACCGCGCCCACGCCGCCGCCGAACCCGACGAAGCCGTGGCGGGTGAGCTCGAACTGTCGGCGGACAGGGCTCAGGCCCGTGGCGGTGTCGCGGCGGCAGCGGCGTTCCTCGCTCGCGCCGCCGCGCTGACCCCGGATCCGTTCCGGCGCGGCACGAGGGCGTTGGCCGCGGCGCACGCGACGTTCGAGGCGGGCAGCCCCGACGCGGCGCTCGAACTGCTCGCCGCCGCGGAGATGAGCCCGCTGGACGCGCTCCAGCGCGGCCGTTCGACCCGGCTGCGCGCCCAGATCGCCTTCGCCCGCAGACGTGGTGGTGACGCGCTGCCGTTGCTGCTCGACGCGGCCGGACGGCTGGAACGGCTCGACGACGGCCAGGCCCGCGAGGTCTACCTCGAAGCAATCGGCTCCGCCGTCTTCGCCGGTCGGCTGAACGGCCCGCACGCGCTGCGGGAGGTGGCCGGGGCCGCCCTCGCCGCGCCGGCGGGACCGCTGCCCGCGCGCCCCGTCGACGCCCTGCTGGACGGCCTGGCCGTGCGGTTCGCCGAAGGCTACGTCGAGGGCGCGCCGCTGCTGAACGACGCGTTGCGCGCGTTCCGCCGAGAGGCATCGGAACGCGGCGACGACGTCATGCGTTGGCTGTGGCTCGCGTGGCTGACCGCCGCGGACATGTGGGACGACGAGACCTGGCACGAACTGGTCACGCACGCGGTGCGGACGGCCCGGGACACCGGTGCGCTGCACTTCCTGCCTCTGGCGTTGTCCTACCGCGCCGTCGTGCACCTGCACTCCGGCGAATTCGACCTCGCCTCGGCGTTGATCGCGGAGTCCGACGCGATTCTGAAGGTGACCGGCAACTCGCACCTCGGCTATCCCAGGGTGGCGCTGCAGGCGTGGCGCGGTGATCCCGAAGCGACCTCGGCTCTCAAGGCCGGTGCCCGCTGGGCGAGCACCTGGGGTGAGGGCCGGGCGATCGGCGGCCGGTACTTCCTGAACGCGGTGCTGTGCAACGGACTCGGTCAGCACGAGAAGGCCCTGGCGTGCGCGGAGCAGGCGTGCGAGCACGACGATCTGGGGATCTTCGGCCTCGCGCTCGTGGAACTGGTCGAGGCGGGCGTGAAGACAGGCGCTGCGGAGGCGGCCACCGCTGCCGCACGGCTGATCGAGGAACGCGCCGTCGCCAGTGGGACGGAGTGGGCGCTCGGAGTGCTCGCCTGGTCGCAGGCGATGCTGCGCGCCGGCTCCGCCGCGGATCGGTTGTACCGCAAGGCGATCGAACACCTCGAACGCACCCGCGTCGCCGTGTACCTGGCCCGCGCCCACCTCGGGTACGGCGAGTGGCTGCGCCGCGAGGGCCGGCGTGACGAGGCACGCGACCAGTTGCGGACCGCGCACGCCATGCTGCACGGGTTCGGTGCCGACGCCTTCGCCGAGCGCGCCCGCCGGGAGTTGCAGGCCATCGGCGAGACGGTGCGCCCTCGTGCGGCCGAATCCCGCGAGGCCCTCACGACTCAGGAAGCCCAGATCGCGCGGCTCGCCGCCGACGGCAGGACCAACTCCGAGATCGGTGCCGAGCTGTTCCTCAGTCCCCGCACCGTCGAATGGCACCTGCGCAAGGTGTTCGCCAAGCTCGACATCGGCTCGCGCAGGGACCTCCGCGCCGCACTGTCCGACATCTGACCGGCTTCGCTGTCACGGTTCCGCGCACCCGTCCTGTCCTAGTCGCCACACGGCCACTTCGGACAGGAGCACGAGATGGGACAGTGGCGAGACAAGAGCCTCCCGGTCGTCGTAGGCATCGACGGGTCGTCCTCAGCACTGGACGCCGCCCGCTGGGCCGCACGCGAGGCCGCGCGCCGAGGCGCACCGGTGTACCTGGTGAGCGCGTTCGGCTGGTCCGGCAGGAAGCACCTGGGCGATCCGGGACTCGGCGACTACCGGGAGTCGATGCTGCAGAAGACCTGGGAGACGGTGGCCGCGGCCGCCGACGCCGCGCGGCACGCCTCCGAAGGTGTCGAGATCTCCGAGTTGACCATGGACGGCTACCCGGTGGCGCTGCTCGTCGCCGAGTCGCGCACCGCCGGGCTGCTGGTCATCGGTGACCGCGGTCTCGGCGGGATCACCTCGCTGCTGCTCGGTTCCGTCGCGATCAGGCTGGCCGCCCAGGCGGAGTGCCCGGTCGTGGTCGTGCGCGGGGACGACGCGGTCGACGCCGGTCCGATCGTGGTCGGCGTCGACGGCTCACCGATCAGCGAGACGGCACTTGAGTTCGCGTTCGACGCGGCGGACGCGCGTGGCGTGCCGTTGATCGCGGTGCACGCCTGGAACGACTACGCGATTCCCGTCGCCGTGACGGAGCCGGTGGAGTGGGACGCGGTGGAGGCCGGGGAGAACAGCGTGCTCGCCGAACGGCTGGCGGGGTGGAGCGAGAAGCACCCCGACGTCGAGGTGCGGCGCGTCGTCGTGCGCGACCAGCCCGCCCGCGCGTTGCTCGACCAGGCAGCCGAGGCGAAAGCCCAGCTGGTGGTGGTCGGATCGCACGGCCGGGGCAGCGCGGCGGGTCTCGTGCTCGGCTCGGTCAGCCACTCGGTGCTGCACCACTCCCCCTGCCCGGTGGCGGTCGTGCGGCCGCAGCACGCGACGGAGGTGCCGTGATGGGCCCGCGCACCGCACACCCTCAGCACCTGGACGGCGCAGTGTCCCCACCGGCCGCTGGGACCGAGCCGGAACGCCGTTTCGGTGTCGGTACGGCGTCGGCGCTCGTGGTCGGATCGGTCATCGGCACCGGTGTGTTCGCCCTGCCCTCCGCGCTCGCGGTGTTCGGCCCGATCTCGTTGGTGGCGTTCGCACTCGTCACGATCGGCGCGATCGCTCTCGCCCTGGCGTTCCGCGCCCTGGCGGCCCGGTGGCCGGGAACCGGCGGCCCGTACGTCTACGCCCGCGAGGCGTTCGGCGAGTTCGGCGGCTTCCTCATCGCCTGGAGCTACTGGATCACCGCGTGGGCGGGCAACGCGGCGATCGTGGTGGCCTGGGTGGGCTACGTCGAGGTCTTCTGGAACACCGGTCACCGCACCGGGTGGTCGATCGTCATCGCGTTGACAGGGCTGTGGCTGCCCGCCCTGGTCAACCTCGCCGGTCTGCGCAGCATCGCCGTCTTCCAGGTCGTCACGACCGTCCTGAAGTTCATCCCGTTGCTGTTCATGGCGACGGTCGGGCTGTTGTTCGTCAACAGTGCCAACTTCGGCGAGTTCAACGCGAGCGGCACGTCCTGGCTCGGCGCGATCAGCGCCGCCGGTGCCATCGCCCTGTTCAGCTACCTGGGCATCGAGTCTGCCTCGGTGGTGGCCGGGCGGGTCCGCGATCCGCAGCGCAACGTAGGCCGGGCAACGGTTCTGGGGACTTTGGCGTGCGCCGCGGTCTACCTGCTCGGCACGATCACGGTTTTCGGCACGGTGGCGAACGACGACCTCGTCGGGTCGACCGCGCCGTTCAGCGACTCGGCCGACGCGATCTTCGGCGGTCAGTGGGCGGGAGCGACGGTCGCCGTCGCGGCTGTCGTCTCCGGGTTCGGCGCCCTGGTCGGCTGGACGCTGACGGTGGCGGAGATGCCTCGCGCGGCCGCACTGGACGGGTTGTTCCCGACGCGGTTCGCGAACCAGAGCCGCACAGGGGTGCCGGCGTTCGGGATCATCGTCTCGACGCTGTTCGCGTCCGGCCTCACCGTGATCAGCTACACCAGCTTCGAGCAGGTGTTCGTCACCGTCGTGCTGCTGTCCGTGTTCACCTCGGTGATCCCCTACCTCTTCGCCGCCGCGGCGCAACTGAGCTGGCTGCTCGGCGAGGGCCGGCGGCTGCGGATCGCGCATCTCGCCCGTGACGTCACGGTCTCGGCGCTGGCCCTCGCGTTCGGGTTCTGGGCGCTGGCGGGAAGCGGTTACCAGGCCGCCTACTACGGAGTCTTCTGCCTGCTGCTCGGCGTGCCCGTCTACGTGTGGACCAGGGTGCGACGCGGTCAGGAGATCGTCCGATGAGCGCCGACGCGGGCGTGGGCCTGCGGGTGGGCATCAGCTCGGAGATCGGCGGGCTGCGCGAGGTGATCGTGCACCGGCCGGGCCAGGAGCTGGACCGCCTGACCCCGGGCAACGTCGACGACCTGCTCTTCGACGACGTGATGTGGGCCGACCAGGCTCGCCGCGAGCACGACGAGTTCGTCGAAGTGCTGACGAACCACGGCGTGCGCGTGCACCTGTTCGGTGACCTTCTCGCGCAGGCACTGGAAACCGAGGCCGGAAGGCACTTCGCCGTCAGCCGGGTCTGCACCGAGGAACGCTTCGGGCCGGCCGCCGCCAGGCAGTTGCGCGCGGTGTTCCTCGACCTCCCCGCGGACGTGCTGGCCTGCTACCTCGTCGCCGGTGCGCTCAAGTCGGATCTGCCCGCCATCAGGCCGGACGGTGTCCTGTGGCAGAGCCTCGGCGCCGACGACTTCGTCCTGCCCCCGGTGCCCAACACGTTGTTCCAGCGGGACAACTCGGCCTGGATCGGGCGGGGCGTCACCATCAACCCGATGGCCAAACCGGCCCGCCGCCGGGAGTCGATCAACAGCCGCACCGTCTACCGGTACCACCCGATGTTCGCCGGCGCCGACTTCCAGTTCCTCTACGGCGACGACGACTTCGACCACTTCCCCGCCACCCTGGAGGGCGGCGACATCCACGTGATCGACGACGGCGTGGTCGTGGTCGGGATGGGCGAGCGCACCACCCCGATGGGCGTGGAGGTGCTGGCCCGCTGGCTCTTCGCCGGTCGGCACGCCACCAGGGTGCTGGCCGTGGAGTTGCCGAAGGCCCGTTCCGCGATGCACCTGGACACCGTGCTGACCATGGTCGACACCGCGACCTTCGTCGCCTACCCGTTCTTCGACGACGCCGGCGCCCGGCTCTGGTCGCTCACCCCGAACGGCAAGGACCTCGACGTCCAGCCCCGCGTCGGCCTGGCCCGGGCGCTCGGCGAGGCCCTCGGCACCGACGTCCGCATCCTCAAGGCGGCCGAGGGCCGCCGCGAAGCCGAGCGCGAGCAGTGGAACGACGCGGACAACTTCCTCGCCGTCGCACCGGGGGTCGTCCTGGGCTACGACCGCAACACCACCACGAACCAGATGCTGCGCGACCACGGCATCGAGGTGATCGGCCTGCGCGGCAGCGAACTCGGCCGCGGCCGCGGTGGCGCGCGGTGCATGAGCTGCCCGATCCTGCGCGACCCCGTCCCGTCCAAGGAGCCGTCATGACCCTCGCCAGCTCACCGCGCTCACTGCTCACCGTGACCGACCTCGACCGCGCGGAGTTCGTCGAGATGCTCGACCTGGCCGCCGAGCTCAAGGCGGCCAAGGCGTCCGGCCGCGAACAGCGCACTCTGACGGGCAAGAACATCGCCCTGGTGTTCCAAAAGGACTCGACGCGCACGCGGTGTGCGTTCGAGGTCGCCGCGTACGACCAGGGCGCCCACGTCACCTACCTCGGCCCGTCGGGTTCGCACTTCGGGCAGGAGGAGAGCGTCGCGGACACCGCGCGGGTGCTCGGCGCGATGTTCGACGGCATCGAGTTCCGCGGGTTCGCGCAGAGCACGGTCGAGGAGATGAGCAGGCACGCGGGGGTACCGGTCTGGAACGGCCTGACCGACGAGTGGCACCCGACCCAGATGCTCGCCGACGTGCTCACGATGCGCGAGTGCCGTCCCGGCGAGGTCGGCGCGATCAGCTTCTGCTTCCTCGGTGACGGGCGGAGCAACGTCGCGAGGTCGTTGCTGGCCACAGGTGCGTTGCTGGGCATGGACGTGCGCATCGTCGCGCCCCGTGAGCTGTGGCCGCCGGACTCCCTCGTCGCGGACGCTCAGCGGCACTCCCTCGCGAGCGGCGCGCGGGTGATGGTCACCGACGACGTCGACGCCGGTCTGCTGGGCGCCGACTTCGTGTACACGGACGTGTGGGTCAGCATGGGCGAGGCCGAATCCCAGTGGGAGCACCGGGTTCCGCTGCTGCTGCCCTACCGCGTGACGGCAGACGCGATGGCCAGGACCGGCCGCACCGACACCAGGTTCATGCACTGTCTTCCGGCGGTCCACGACGCCACCACGGCCGTGGGCCGCCGTGTCTGCGAACGGTTCGGGCTCGTGGGCGCGGAGGTCACCGACGACGTGTTCGGTTCCGCCGCCTCGGTGGTCTTCCAGCAGGCCGAGAACCGGATGCACACCATCAAGGCCCTGCTCGTGACGGCATTGGGGCGATGACATGGTGCTCGTCGTCGCCCTGGGCGGAAACGCACTGCTCGAACGCGGAGAGCGCCCCGATGCGGCCGTGCAGCAACGGCACGTGCGGGCGGCGGCGCGGGCACTGGCACCGTTGGCCGCGGAACACGCACTCGTGGTGTGCCACGGCAACGGGCCTCAGGTCGGGGTGCTCGCCCTGGAGAGCGAGAACGACCCGGAGCTCACGCACCCGTACCCGCTCGACGCCCTCGGCGCGCAGACCCAGGGCATGATCGGCTACTGGCTCGCGCAGGAACTGGGCAACGCCGGGGTGCCCACGCCGGTCGTCGCGGTCGTCACGCAGACCGTGGTCGACCACGACGACCCGGCGTTCGACGCTCCGGCGAAGTTCGTGGGAACCACGTACCCCGAAAGGGAAGCGCGCCGTCTCGCGGCCGAGCACGGCTGGACCGTCGCGAGGGACACCTCCGGCTGGAGGCGCGTCGTCGCGTCTCCCGAGCCCCGGCTGGTCGTGGAGCTGCCCACGATCCGCCGCCTGCTGGCCTCGGGCGCCACGGTGATCTGTGGAGGTGGCGGAGGCGTGCCGGTGATCGTGCGGGAACACGGCCGGTTGGAGGGCGTGCAGGCCGTGGTCGACAAGGACCTGACCGCCGCCCTCCTCGCGATCGAACTCGAGGCCGACCGGCTGATCGTGCTGACCGACGTCGACTCGGTGCGAGCGGACTTCGGCACCACACACGAGCGCGCACTGTCCACAGTGGACGTTGACGCGCTGCGCGCGCTGGACCTCCAGGCCGGGTCGATGGGCCCCAAGGCCGAGGCCTGCGCCTGGTTCGTCAGCACCACCGGAAGACCGGCCGCGATCGGTTCGCTCGCCGACGCGGCCGCCGTGTTCGCGGGCACCGCGGGCACGACGATCACGACGTCGAGGAGCCCTGTGCCATGAACCGGCGAGAGCAACGCGCGTTGCGCGCCATCGAGAAGAACATCAAGCTCGACGATCCCGAGCTCGCCGAGAAGCTCCGCACGTTCGGCGACGACAAGAGCACGAGGAGGAAGTGGTACGCGGCGGCGACCGCGGTGGTGCTGATGCTGATCGGCGCCAACGCTGGTTCACCGGTGCTGCTGCTGACCGGCCTCGTCATCGTGCTGATTCTCGGTCTCAAGTGGACATTCCAAGTGATGAAGTGACCTCAGGGAGCAACGATGACCATCACGGCCACCACCGACGTCCCCGGCTACCTCGCGGGCACCTGGGACATCGACCCGACGCACTCCGACGTCTCGTTCAGCGTCCGGCACCTCATGGTGGGCAAGGTCCGCGGCCGGTTCGCCGACTTCTCCGGGCAGATCGTGACCGGCGCCCAGATCGAGGATTCGGTTGTCACGGCGTCGATCCGGCCGGCGTCCATCGACACGGGCAACAGTCAGCGGGACGCGCACGTCCGTTCCGCCGACTTCTTCGACGTCGAGAGGCACCCGCACTGGACCTTCCACTCCACCGGCGTCCGCCTGGGCGCCCGAGGCCTCGTCCTCGACGGGTCGTTGACCATCAAGGGCGTCACGCGGGCCGTGGCCCTGGCGCTGGAGTTCAACGGCATCGGAGTGGACGACCAGGGCGGTACGCGGCTCGGCGTGTCGGCCTCGACCGCCATCGACCGCAACGACTTCGGCGTCGACATCAAGCTGCCGCTCGACGGAGGTGGCGTGGTGGTCGGCGACAAGGTGCAGATCACCCTCGACGTCGAAGCGGTGCTGCGGCGGACCTGAGACCGGCGTCAGTCACCGTGCGGCAGGGCCTCGCGCAACTGCCGCCGCGACGTGATCGACAGCTTGGTGAACACCTTGCGCAGGTGCCATTCGACCGTGCGCGTGCTGAGGAAGAGCTGCGCGCCGACCTCCGGGTTGGACAGGCCCTCCCGGACGAGCAGCGCGATCTGCCGTTCCTGCGGTGTCAGCTTCGCGGTCGGCGCCACCTCGACGACGCGCTCACCGACGCGTTCGCCGTTGGCGAGCAGTTCGCGCCGGGCCCGTTCGGCGAAGGCCGCCATGCCGATCGACACGAACATCTCGTACGCCGTGTTCAGCTCGTGCCGTGCGTCGACCCGCCTCGACTGCCGGCGCAACCACTCGCCGTACAGCAGGTGTGCGCGTGCGATGTCGGGGCGCAGCAGGGTGCGGCCCAGCCGTTCGATCGCCTCGCGGTACAACTCCTCCGCCCCGGTCCCGCCCAGCAGCGCACGGCAGCGGGCCAGGATTCCCTGCGCCCAGTTCGTGTCGCATGCCTCCGCCGCCTCGGCCAGGCGCCGCACCGCTTCGAGCGCGATCTCGTCGTCCCCGACCCGCATCGCCGCTTCGGCGAGTTCGGGCAGCACCCAGACCGAGACGATCAGCTGCGCGATCCCGGCACTCGCCCTCGCGGCAGCCAGTGCCTCCTCGTAGCGGCCCAGGCCGTTGTAGAGCACGGCGGCGGCCCAGTGAGCGGTCGTCACCCCCGCCGCACGACGGTCCACCACCGGTTCCCCGATCGTGGCGGCGACCAGACGTGCCGCCTCCGTTTCCTTGCCCTGCAACGCGGTGAGGATGAGCGTCGCGTACGGGGCGACGGGCACACCGGTGGTCGCGGCGACGGCGTCGGCCTCGGCGATCATCGAGGCGGCGCTCGCGAAGTCCCCCGTCAACGAGTTCGCCGAGCCCAGGCAGACGAGGTAGATCGGCAGCTCGGTGAGGATTCCGGCCGACCGCGCCACCTCGACCGCTCGCGCGTAGGTCGCGCACATGACCTGCTCGTCCCAGACCGCCGGGCTCACTCCACAGGCCGCCCAGCCCCACTTCAGCAGGTCCTGCACGGGCAGGTCGGACAACGCGGTCATGGCCCTGCGCAACGTGCCGATCGCGGCGCTGCGGCCGTCGATGGCGAGCAGGGAACACCCGGTGAGCACCAGGTCGATCGGGCGCGGCCCGCCTTCGGGTGCGGGGAGTTCCCTGATCGCCTGCGAGATCGCCCGGAGCCGTCCTCCGTCGGCAGCGGTACCCCACGCGAGGAGGTAGGTCTCCCGCGCGAGATCCATGTCGAAGCGTTCCAGCCGTTGCGCGGCCGCCAACAGCGTGCCCTGCGCCTCGGTGAAGGAGCCGGCCGCGTAGGCGATGCGCCCTCGGACGAGTTGCGCCCGCACCTGGTGGAACTCGTCCGTCGCGTCCAGCTCGACGAGGTCGACGAGTTCCTGCGCCGCGGCCAGGTCGCCCGCCCGGACGCTGGCGTCGGCGGCGTCCACCGCACGTTCCACCCGGCGGGCCGGATCGACGGTGAGCGCGACGGACCGGCGCAGGAACGCCGCGGCGGCAGCCAGTCCGCCGCGCGCCTGCACGCGGACGGCGGCCCGTTCCAGCTCGGCGGCGACCACCTCGTCCGGTTCGGCGGCCGCGGCGGCCAGGTGCCACACCCGCGGGTCCGGGTCCGTCACCGGGTCGGTGACCTCGGCCAGCGCGCGGTGCACGGTCCGGCGCTCGTCCTCGCCGGCGGCGCGGTAGACGGCGGAGCGCACCAGCGGGTGCCGGAAGATCACCCGCACGTCGAACGACAGCAGCTCGTTCATCTCGTCGCCGAGCGCCGTCGCCGGCGCGACACCGAGACGTTCGGCGGCACGCCACACGACGGTGGGGTCGCCGACCGGTTCGGCGGCCGCCACGAGCAGGAGCATCCGGCTGGGTGCCGGCAGTCCCTCGATCCGGCTGAGGAAGCTCTCCTCGATCCGGCTCGGCAGGGCGTCGGTGTGCAGCAGCCCGAAGCCGCCCGCCACCTGGGTGACGGTCAGCTCACGCGGGAGTTCGAGCAGGGCGAGCGGGTTGCCCCGTGCCTCGGTGAGGATGCGGTCGCGGATCCGGCGGTCGAGTCCGGCGTGCGTCGCCGAGTCCAGCAGGGCCGACGCGTCTGGTTTGGTCAGGCCGCCGACCTCCCGCTCCGGCAGGCCGAACAGGTCCTGCGTGCGTTCCCGCGAGGCGAAGACGAGGGCGATGGACTCGGCGAGCAGGCGGCGCGCGACGAACCCGAGGACCTGGGCCGAGGCCTGGTCCATCCACTGGGAGTCGTCGACCAGGCACAGCACCGGACCGTCCTCGGACGCGTCCGACAGCAGGCTCAGCACCGCCAGCCCCACCAGGAAGCGTTCCGGAGCGTCTCCCGCGCGCATCCCGAACACCGTTTCCAGCGCGTCGCGCTGCGGTGCCGGAAGGTCCTTCATCCGGTCGAGCAGGGGCACGCAGAACTGGTGCAGCGTCGCGAACGCCAGTTCCATCTCGGACTCGACCCCGAACGCCCGCAGCACCCGCAGGCCCGTCGCGGAGTCCCGCACGTGGTCCAGCAACGCCGACTTGCCCACGCCGGGTTCGCCGTGCAGCACGAGCACCCGGCTCTCCCCCGAGCGCACCGCGGCGAGCATCTGGTCGAAAGCCGCCCGCTCCGGCTCCCGGCCGATCAGTCCCACCCGCTTGCGCACCGCTGCCCGCCTTCGCTTCGGCCGATCAGTGCTGGTCAGCCCGCGATCGACGACGGCAGTCATCTTCGTCCGAAATGTCCCGGCGGGAAAGTCCTACGGCAGCGTGTCGTCCTTGATCGCGTTCTGCCGGGCGCGGATCAGCCTGATCACCGTGTCGGCGGTGCGGGCGAGGTGGGTGCGGCCGTCGGGGAGTTCGGCCGTGGGGCTGATGTAGCTGAACGGGCCCACGTGGGTGGCGGGGTCGAGCAGCAGAGTGGTCACCTTTCCCGCGCGCGCCGCCTTGTTCCACCCGCTCGTGCGCGCCCACCGCCAGCGTTGGGGGAACAGCCAGGTGCCCACGCGTTCGATGCGATCCGCCGCGCTGGTGAGCTGGTACAGGTGCTCGGCGTGGCCGATGTCGTTGGCGCCGTTGTGGAACCCGCCGAGCGTGATCAGCACCAGCGGGCACCGCAGCGTCGCGTGCAGGAGTTCCACCGCACCGGTGGCGACCTGGGCGCCGCCGCTGTAGCTGAGCAGCACCACCGGCACGCCGCTGCCGGCCTGGTAGCCGGCGCGCTGGAGCTGGGTCGCGATCTGCACGCCGACAGCGCGGTTGTACAGCGGGCGGTACCGGTGGTCGGCGGCCACGAAGATCTGCACGACGTTGTGCAGGAACAACAGCAGCCCCGCGCGCCGCCGCAGCCACGTCCACACCGGCCGGTCGGCGAGCGGATCGGCCAGCGGCGAGTAGGGCTGGACCTGGCCCAGCACCCGGAGTTCGGGAGCACCCTCCAGCAGTGCCTTCACCAGCTGGCCACCGTCACGGCTGTCGCGGACCCTGCGCTTGCCGATGCCGTCCAGGTAGACCAGGTAGGCGGCCGGAGGACGGTCAGGCTCCGCGCCGCGCGCGTAGGGCACCCCCGACGGCAGTTCGCTCGTGGGAGTCCGCCACCCGGCTCCGTAGATGAGCAGTTCGTAGCGGGCCAGCAGGCCTTCCGCGAGCAGGACGGGCCCGAGCACGAGAGCCCAGAGCAGGAACCCGTTCACGCGATCGCCTCCCTCGTCCCGGTCGCGGTCAACTGCCCGACCAGCCGCCGCACGCCCTCCACCGCGACACCGAGCCCGATTCCCGCGACGGCGACGCATCCGGCGGCGGCCCACCAGCCCAGTCCGGTCGCGACCGCCAGCGGGCCCGCCAGGCTCGCGCCCACGCCCACCAGCAGCAGGAGGTGCAGCAGCGGTCCGAGCAGCGGGAACGCGAGAACGGCCGCCAGCACGAGCGGCACGACCAGGCCCGGTGTCCACGTCAGCACCTCGCCCGGAGACGACGTGGACGGCACCAGCCCGGCCAGGGTCCACGCGGCCAACGGCCACAGGGCGAACACCGCGGCCTCGATCAGGCCACCGGTCGTGAGCAGGCTCGCCACGGCCTGCCACGACGTGCCCGGTCGCCGCACCAGGAAGGGCAGCACGCGGCCGACGGCCTCGGACAACCCGGCGGCCAGGAGCAGCACCACGACGGCGGCCGACATCACTCCACCTCGCTGCGCAGCGCGACCGGGCTCGTCGCCCGCAGGTAGCGCTCGAGTTCGTCGGCGGCGCGCCGATACCCACCGGCGCTGTGCTGAGCGGTCCGCATCCGGCCGGCGGCGACGAGGAACCGCGGGTCCTCGAGCAGGAGCCGCGCGCGCTCCCGCACCGAGTCCTCGGTGACCTCCGCGCTCCGGATCGACAGCCCCGCGCCGAGTTCCACCATCCGGCGCGCCACCAGCGGCTGGTCCGCGCCCTGCGGCACCACCAGCGTCGGTACCCCGGCGTACAACGCCTCGTTGGCGCTGTTCATCCCGCCGTGCGTGACGAACAGCGCGGCGCGCGCCAGCACCTCCGGCTGCGGCACGAAACTGCGGGCGATCACGTTGGCGGGCAACGGTTCCAGCGCGGCCGGATCAGTCTGTCCAGTCGAGACGATCACGGTGCCGCCCAGCGGGGCCAGCGCCGCCGCGAAGGTGCGCAGCAGCCGGGGATCGGCGTTGAACACCGTTCCCAGCGACGCGTACAACACCGGGCCGCGCAACTCGTCGACCGGGAACGACGAGTCCGGTGGACGGGCGCCGATGCTCGGGCCGACGAACCGGTAGGACTCGTCGAAGTCGTCGGCACCGGGCTGGAACTCCCGCGAGGTGAACACCAGGTTGAGCGGCTGGCGGATGTTGCCCAGGTCGACCACGGGCAACCCGCGCGTGTCGAAGCGGCGCCCCAGCCGCCACCGCGAGAGCAGGAACCGCCCGAAGTACGACGGCTTCGCCCCGTAGAGCAGTTCCAGCGAGGCACGGGTCGGGCTCGGCACCTGCCGGTTGAAGGCGAACGTCGTGTACGACGAGGCGGCCGGCACGCCGAGTTCACGCGCCGCGACGGCTCCCCACACGCAGGCGTTGTCGTGCACGATCAGGTCCGGCCGGACGCGCCGCAGATCGCCGAGCACCGACGGCACGAGCTGTGCCGCGGTGCGCGCGAGCCCGTCCACCAGCGTGATCGGCATGGGCGGATCGGGCAACGGCTGATCGCCTCCCGGATAGAGGTGCACCGTCGCGCCGGCGGCCTCGATCTCGGCGCCGAACGCCGGTGACGTGTGATAGCTGACCGAATGTCCGCGCCGGACCAACTCGGCCACGACCGGCAACGTCGGGTTGACCCGCCCGTGCATGCCGATGTTCAGGAACGCGATCGTGCTCATCGCCCCACCTCCACTACCCCGGCCCCCGCGTCGCGGTACAGACCGGGCCCGCTGACCCGCATGTCGTCCAGAAACCGCCCCGCGGTCCGCGCCGCGGTGGTGATCAACCGCCCGGAGTGCCGGAAGTCCCACGGCGCGGGCCACTCCTCGACCCCGGTCGGCACCACGACGACCGGAACCCGTTCGGACACCTCACGCAGGTCGCGCTCGATCTGGTGGCGGAACGCCAGCACCGTCGCCCGCGCGGCGATCGCCCCAGCTCTCCGCCGGGGCACGATCGGCCACAGCGGCGAGGTCTCCGGCCCGACCGCGAGCACCACGACGCTGGCCGCCCCGGCCCGCAACGCCGCGCGCACCGGCACGTAGGCGATGACTCCCCCGTCGACGAGCGTGCGCCCGTCCCTGTCCACCGGCGGCAAAATCCCGGGAATCGCGGCGCTGGCGAGCAGAGCGGACTCCAGGTCGCCGTGGTCCAGCAGGACCTCGGCCCCGGACCCCAGGTCCATGGCCACCGCCGTGAACGGGATCGCGAGCTCCTCGATCCGCTCCGGCAACCCGGCACGACCTATCAACCGGCGCAGGCCGCGATCGGTGAAGACGCTGGCCCGCGAAGACATGTACCCGAGCGGAAACACCTCCCGGCGCCGCAACCGGGTCCACACGGTGTCCAGCCACTGCGCGGCCCTGCCGGGGTGCCCCGCCGCGATCGCGCCGGTGAGCGCACCCACCGACGTGCCGACCACGAGATCCGGCACGAAGCCACGCTCCTCCAACGCGTGCCCGACACCGACGTGCGCCGCTCCGAGCACTCCCCCGCCGCCCACCGCCACGGCCACCGGCCGGGGCAGGGCGCGCAAGGCCGTCCCGAGGCCGCCGCTCACAGGTCAGCACCCCTCACGACGTTCGGCGAACCACCGCGAACGCGCGCTCTGCGACGACGAGTGCCCCTCATGACGACCCACCTTCCTCAGCGCGGCACCAGATCGGATCCGTTCACCAGCTAGTGGCGTGGCTCAAGACGTTGCCGGTGTATTCGTGTTCAGACGGGCGTGTCGGGGTGCCGCCCCCACGTCCTCGTACTGGTTGTACGGGGGCGTGGAGGCGGTGCCGCGACACGGCCTGCTGGGCGCGGATACGCCGCCGACGTTTTGAGCCACGCCACTAGGACAGGACAGCCGCCGCGGTTGTGACACCGCCGCGCAGGACTCGAATCCGCAGGGCCCGCAACCGGGACGTGGGTAGCATTCCCGTCATGAGCACCGGCCCCGTCCGCGCCACCGACCGCCCTGGTGACGCCTCGCCCTTCGCGCTGGGGCTGTTGCTGCGCAGGGCCCATTGGCGCGCGGCCGCGGTGATGGGGGAAGCGCTCCGTCCACTTGACATAGAACTGCGGCACTTCGCCGTGCTCGTGGAACTCGTCAACCACGGCCCCGTGATGCAACGCGACCTGGCGTCGGCGACGGGCACCGACAAGGCGGGAATCATGCGCGTCGTGGACGACCTCGAGCGCAAGGGCCTCGCCACCCGCTCGGTCGTGCCGGGTGATCGGCGGGCGCGCGCGGTGGAGATCACCCCGGCAGGACTCGCGCTCTTCGACGAGATCCACGTGGTGGCGGCGCCGCAGTCCGAACGGCTCGGATCCGTCCTCGAACCCGGCGAGCGCGATCAGCTCGAGGCGCTGCTGACCAAGATCGCCCACAGCGACGGCTAGTCGCTCTTCGCCGCGACGACCGCTTCCTCCAGGGCACGGCGACGCGACGCCTCGTACTGCGGAACGAGCCCGGACATGGCCGGGTTGCGCGGGGCCATCGTGAGTTCGGGGACGATGAAGCCGACGGTCAGCCCTAGCTTGTCCGTGAGCACGGCCCGCAGGTAGTTCCGCACGAACTCGAAGCCCTCGCGCGGCGTGCCCGGCTCGTACGAACCACCCCTGCTGGCGATGACGGTGACCGGCTTGCCCTGACACGACAGGCGCTCCCCGGACGTGCGGCCGATCAGGATCACGTTGTCCAGCCAGGCTTTCAACGTCGACGAGATGCCGAAGTTGTACATCGGCGCACCGATGAGCACCGCGTCCGCCTGTTCCAGTTCCTCGATCAGCACCAGCCGCGCGGCGAACGCGGCGGACTCCCGGTCCAGATGCCCCTCCGCGGTGATGTGCGGGACCGGCTCGGCGGCGAGGTCCCGGTGGATCACGGTGCCGTCCGGGTGCTGCTCCTCCCAGGTCCGGCGGAAGGCGGCCCCGACGGTCCGCGAGTGGGACGCGTCCCCGGCGAACACGGACGAGTCGATGTGCAACAGCGTGGCCATGTGGTCTCTCCTACTTCGCATCGATCACGATCGTATCGAACGATACTATTTCAGATGTAACCACACGACCACGTCAAGTGAGGGGTGGAGGTTGTGATGGACGTCTACGAGGCGGTCAGGAGCAGGAGGGCGGTGCGCGCGTTCACCGATCGCCCGGTGCGGCAAGAGGTGCTGGAACGCGTGCTCGAAGCGGCGACCTGGGCGCCGTCCGCGTCGAACATCCAGCCGTGGCACAGTTACGTCGTCACCGGGCAGCCGCTGGCGGAGCTCAAGAAGCGGACCGCGGAACGGCTCGCCACCGAGGACCCGTGGGACGAGCCGGAGTACCAGCAGTACCCGCCCGCGCTGAAGTCCCCGTACCTCGACCGGCGCTCAGCCTTCGGCACGCAGCGCTACGGCTCGCTCGGCATCGATCGCGACGACCTGGAAGCACGGCAGCGGGCGGCATCCGCGAACTGGCAGTGCTTCGGAGCGCCCGCAGCGCTGTTCTGCTACCTGGACCGCGACATGGGCTCGCCCCAGTGGGCCGACACGGGGATGTACCTGCAGTCCGTGATGCTGCTTCTGCGGGCAGAGGGACTGCACAGCTGCCCGCAGATGGCATGGGCGAAGTTCCACCGCTCGGTGGCCGAGGTCGTGGCGCCACCCGACGACCTCGTGCTGTTCTGCGGGCTTTCGATCGGCTACGAGGACATCTCCGCGACGGAACCCCGGACAGGCCGAGCACCGCTCACGGAGACCGTGTCGTTCGTCGGGCAGCACTGTGCCGGGCGCAACTGAGAAAACCTCACGCCAGGTCAGGGAGAAATGCGCTGCCACACTGCATTTGCGGTATTCAGCAGTTCAGAGGGCCGCCGGTGACCCACTTGTGCGAGCGGATTATCACGACTGGCCAACCTTGGAGCGGTTTGCCCCGGGGAGCCCACCACGCTTCGTTGCCCCCGTAGTTGGCGACGGGATACATGCACACACCGGCATAGGACGCGTTGGCACCGTTGTTGTAGACCGACCACACCGGGTTGGACGAAGACCAGGAACAGGTTACCGGCGCCGTCCACCAATCATTGTCAGCATTCGACCAGCTGCAGCGACCACCGCTGCCGTCGTAGGTCCGCCACGCGCAAAAGTCCCCCGAACCGCATGACAGAGCCATCGTCGACACATTCTGCTGCGTCGGCATGTGCACGATCACATGCCGACCGTTCGGCGCATCAGGCCCTGCTGCGGCGAGTTCGGCGCTCGCCGTCCCCAGCGATGACAACATCACCACAACGGCGACGAACAACATCGACAGCGTTCTCTTCATGACGCCCCCCATGGAATCAATCAACAGAGACGTGAAGTATTGCGCATCCATGGTACGCCGGACGCCTATTTGAGACTAGCCATGGCGACACCGCGGAAGTATTCGGACGAGTTCGTAAGCGGGCGACGCGCGTTACCTGCGATTCCAACCGTTCATGGCAAAACAGGACTCGGCTGCGGGCACCAGCTGAGCAAGGCCCACAAAGCGTCGGGCACGTTCTCGAACACGTCCAGCACGAGGTCGCAGCTGGTGACCTGAAGCGGTTCCATCACCGCGTGCTGATCGGCCACCAGCGCCAGCCTGACCCCGGCCGACTGGGCGGACTCGTCGGTGCTGATCAACGACTCGATCCCGGTGGCGGCGAGGAACGTGACCGCGCGCAGATCCGCGATCACGCCAGGAGGAGCGAGCGCCACCTGGTCGAGCACCGCCGCTCTGACCAGCCGGGCGCCGGCGTGGTCCAGTTCGCCCGCCACGACCACCACGGGCAGAGCGCCGTCGAGGCTGTGATGACTGGTGTGCACGGACAACGACACCGATTCCTCGCACCGGCGGGCGTACATGAGCCGCTCTCCCCTGCCGACCCCGCGAGCAGGGAGTCAGCGCTCGATGTCAGGTGCCGACTCCCGTGGCTCGAGAGGACGATCAGCGCGTTGTGCCCTCACCGTAAAGACGCGTCCGGCGAACAGCAAACGCACCCGGCGTCCTGAGCCGAAGAGCGGGGACTGGCGGTGGGCCGTGTACCGCGAACGAGTGAGCGTGACTTCGCCCGGAAACGGGAACCTTCCTGGCGAGCTCCACCACCGCTCCGGCTCGAGAGGGACCAATGAACACGTCGGTCGTACAGATGCGGGTCGGCGACATCGCCGCCGATGTCGTTGCCGGACAGTGGTTCTGGCACGAGCCGTGGCCTGGTTACCGGGTGCCGCTGCGCGCCGCCGCCGTCAGCCGGCACGGCCACGTCGTGCGCATCGTCACCACCGACTCCGCCCGCGAAGTCGTGCAGTACCGGTTCGACCGCCCCGTTCACCTCGTCCAGGACGACGGGATCGACTCGATGAGCGGTGTGCTGCCGTTGAGCGACGTCGCGTGACGCTCACCGCGCCGGTGTGAGCGGCACCGGCGGCGGCCGCTCCGCCGTGGTCGTCAGTTCGATCCGCCGCCCCTCACTCGCCGCCCGGAGCACGGCGGTCATCGTCTCGAGCACGTGCAGCGCGAGCTCGCCGCCGGCGCGCGGGGTCCGCTCCCTGCCGGCCGCGACCTGGTCGAAGAGGCCGATTCCCCGCCCTGCGCCGACGTGACCGGCACTGCGGGGAAGGGTTCGCCACCCAGTGCCGCCGAGCGGGAAGAGGCGGTTGTCCCCGTCGAAGTGGTTCGGGTCCGGCACCGCGAGCGTGCCGAGCTCGCCGTGCACCTCGATCGGCGCGGCGGTGGTGGCCACGCCGTCGAAGCTGGTCGTGATGGTGGACAGCGCGCCGTTGACGTGTTCGAGCACGCCGGAGACGTGGCTGTCCACCTCGACCGGGATGCGCAGGCCCGCCCGCGGGCCGGATCCGATGACGCGCTCGGTGCGCAGGCGACCGGCCGCACCGATCACCGCCCGCACCGGCCCGAGCAGGTGGATCAGCGCGGTGATGTAGTACGGCCCCATGTCCAGCAACGGACCGCCGCCCGCGGTGTAGTAGAAGTCGGGGTCGGGGTGCCAGCGCTCGTGCCCCGGCGTGACCATCACGGCCGTTGCGAAGAGCGGGCGTCCGATGAGCCCGCCGTCGATCGCCGCCCGCGCGGTCTGCGTACCGGTGCCGAGAACGGTGTCCGGCGCGCACCCGACCCGGACACCGGCGGCCAGGGCCCGGTCGATGATCGTCCTGCCGTCCTGGAACGTGACGGCGAGCGGTTTCTCGACGAAGACGTTCTTGCCGGCGTCGATGGCGCGCAGCGTGATCTCGGCGTGGGCGGCGGGGACGGTGAGGTTGAGCACCGTGTCGACGTTCCCGCCGGCGAGCAGGTGCTCGACGTCGACCGCCTCGACGCCCGGTAGTCCGGCCGCGACCGCCTCCGAACGGGTCCTGTCGAGGTCGGCGACCTCGGTGAGACGCACCTCGGGACGCCCGCGGAGCGTGTCCAGATACGCCCGCGAGATGACGCCGAGACCTACGACGCCGATGCGGTGCGGGTCGCCCACGACATCCCCCTCGTGATGACGGCTCGGACACTCGGGTGCTCCAGCACGTCGAGGCTGTGCCCCGGAGTCGTCACCACGATCCTCCCCGCGCCCCACCGGCGCGTCCAGATCGCGGGGCAGGTGACCGGCCGGTGCCACGGCTGCCACGGCCGGGCCGGGTGGGTCGTGGTGGCCAGCACGTCGATCAGGTCGTCGTGCAGCACCCAGTACTGCTCGGTGACCAGTGCGAAGTCCTCGATCCCCGCGGTGATCGGGTGCTCCCGGCCGAGCGCGGTGATGTTCACCTCGTGCGGCAGGAAGTTGTCCTCCTGCGTGCCCTGGTGCTCGCACGGCTCCTTGCCTGGGTGCGTGACGAACTGGCCGCCCACCAGGTGCAGGTAGTCCGACGACGCGCGGAACGAGTCCGCGACGCCGCCGTGCCAGCCCGTGAAGCCCGTGCCGGCCTCGATCGCGGCGCGCAGCCCCGCCAGCTGCGCCGTCGTGATCTGCGACATCGTCACGCACTGCACGATCAGGTCGGTGCGTGCCATTGCGGCCGCGTCGGCGTACACCTCGGTCGACTCCTCGACCCGCACGGCGTAGCCGCTCTGTTCCAGGAACGGGAGGAACAACTCGGTGGCCGCCACCGGGTGGTGGCCTTCCCACCCACCGCGGACCACCAGTGCCTTCGGCTGTGCCACGCGCACCTCCTGGAAACCGCTTACCGCCAGTCCGGTCCCGGAATCGCTCGACCGGAGCTCCGCACCGCACAGTGCCGCGCACGTCACGATCGGTCAAGGACGAGGAGCCGCTGTGGCCTGCCGCAGGCGCGGTCCTACTTCCAGGCGGAGGCCAGGGTCTGGGTCACGACCGGCCTCAACTCGGCGGTCCCGCCGGACGCGCTGAGCGTGATGGCGCTTCCGCTGGGCAGGTAGCACCGCGAGATCGAGACCTCGCCGTCGTTGGCGAACACCTCGATCGACGTGCGGTCGATGACGACGTCGAGCGACGTGACGGGCTCCGCGAGCGGTTGGGGACCGGATCCCGCGTCGACGGTCTGCCTCGTCACGAGGATCGGCACGCCGAAGACGTCGAACCTCAGCGAGGCCCGCGCGGACACGTCGATCCTGGCGGTGATCCGGAACTCGCCCCGGCCGCTGCTCAGGGTCAGCGGCGATCCCGGAGGCAGCGTGCCGTACCACTGCTTCTGGCTGCGCCGCAGGAGGTCCAGCTCCTTCACCGGGGTGCGCACGAGCCTCGGTGTGCCGCCGATCGTGCGCAGCTTCAGTTCGCACGGGATGGTGACCTGCTGGTTGAACGGCATGCCGGGGTACGCGCCGTCGCGCATCCACGCCGCCTGGATCCGGCGGCCGTCCCCGGTCTCGGTGTTGTTCCAGCTCTGGGTGGCGTAGAAGTTGAGGCCGGTGTCGGACCTGGCCCGCGAGGTCTCCTCGGTGAACTTCCGCCCGTCGAACCTGCCCGTCGTGTAGTCGCCGTTGCCTTGGACGAGCACCCACTTCTTGTTGGCGGCGTTGCCGTCCAGCGGCAGTTCGAAGAAGTCGGGGCATTCGAAGCTGTTCGGGATGGTGTTGCCGGTTCTGGTCCAGTGCAGGAGGTCCGGCGAGGTCAAGATGTGGTACGCGCCGTCGCCGTAGAGGAACATGACCCAGTGGCCACCCGGCTCGTACCGGAAGACCTTCGGGTCACGTTCGGGCATGGTCAGGATCGGGTTGCCCGGGTGGTGCTTCCAGGTGCGGCCCTTGTCGAGGCTGTAGGATAGGCACTGGCTGCGGTTGTCGTTGCGGGACCAGAAGGCGACCATCGGCGGGGTCGCCGGGTTCGGCGACAGGCCGGAGGTGTTGCGGTAGTCGATGACGATCGACCCGGACTGCACGCCGGAGCCCAGTGACTCCTCGAAGAACGCCGGCCGCAGCTCGGTCCAGTGCACGAGGTCCGGGCTGACGGCGTGGATCCAGCACTTGTTCCAGCGCTGGGCGAACAGGTGGTACTCGCCCTCGTAGTAGACGAGTCCGTTGAGGTCGTTGAGCCACCCCTCCTGCCGCTGGCCGGGTTCCAGCCGTTCCATCGCCCACTGACGCGCGGTGAAGTGCACCTGGGGACGCCAGGTCTCGCGGTACAACGGCTGGGTGAGCAGCGGAGGTGTTTCGGGCTCGTCGGTCTGCACCACGTGGTCGACGAGGACGTGGCCCCAGTCCCCCGTGGCCGTGTCGACGATCTGGATCTGCGCCCGGCGCCCGGCGAACTCGCCGACGTCCCAGCTGCCCTGCTTGAAGGTGTCGCTGGTGCGGCCGGTCGCGCTGCGGACCACCTGGCCGTCCACGAGCAGGTTCAGGCAGGTGACGTACTCGTAGTCGCCGCCCGCGACGCCGTAGGAGATGTACCGGCGCTGGATGGTGAACGCGGGCGAGGTGACCGTCCCGATCGGACCGTCGCCCGCTCGTTCGCTGCTCGCGATCCCGTCGCCGCGGTAGCCGCGGACGTCCATCGACAGCAGCTGCTGCCCTCCGTGCACCGGGCCGCCGCCGAACGCGTCACCGGTGACGGTCCAGCCGTTCCAGTCCGTGCCCTCGAAGTCGGCGATCACCAGGTCCGGGGCCGCCTTCCGGCCTCTCGGCGCGGCGGAGTCGGCGGCCGCGGCGGTGGCGGCCGCCGGTGGCAGGCTCAGGGCGAGCCCGGTGACGGCACTGGTGCGGAGCAGATCTCTACGCTTCATCGCGTACCTCCTGCAGGGGTTTCGAACGGGGACGTTCCACAGAGGACTGTTCAGAGGACGCTGGAGATGACCAGGTCCGCGCGTGCGGCGGTGGCGTTGATCAGCACCGCGTTGTGCTCGTCGGAGCCGAGCGTGCGGGTGCGGGCCTCGTCGAGGCTCCGTCCGAACTCGCGGTGCCGGGCGATGAGGCGGTCCCGGCGCAGCGTCTCGTCCGGGCGCAGGAACCAGACCTCGTCCAGCAGCTCGCGCACGGGCCGCCAGGGGCCGTCCATCAGCAGGTAGTTGCCCTCGGTCACGACGTAGCCGTGGTCGCGCCGGACCGGCACCTCGCCCGCCACCGGTTCCTCTATCTCCCGGTGGAACCGCGGCGCGTACACGACTCCGGAACCCTGGCCGCGCACGCGGCGCAGCAGGTCGACGTACCCGTCCGGGTCGAACGTGTCCGGCGCGCCCTTCCGTTCCGCGCGGCCGAGCCTCGCCAGTTCGGCCTGGGCGAGGTGGTAGCCGTCCATGCCGACGCAGATCGCCTCGCCGAGGGCGGTGGTGAGGCGGTCGGCCAATGTCGACTTGCCCGCACCAGGCGGTCCGCAGATGCCCACGAGCGGCCTGCCGGGCAGCGCCCGCACCCGTGCCACGAGCTCCGCGAACCGCACCCGCGCGGTCACCTGCCGAGCCCGGTGGTCAGCCCGACCTCGTCGATCGCGCCGCCGGCGTTCATCCGCAACGCCCCGGTCAGCAAGCCGACGACCGTGTTCATCGACTGCTCCTGAGGCGACACGACCGCGACACGCCTGCCCAGGCGGTGCACGTGGACGCGGTCGGCGATCTCGAAGACGTGCGGCATGTTGTGACTGATCAGCACGACCGGCAGGCCGCGGGCGCGGATCCGGTCGATCAGCTCCAGCACCTTGCCGGACTCCTGCACGCCGAGGGCGGCCGTCGGCTCGTCCATGATGACCACCCGCGACCCGAACGCCGCCGCGCGGGCGACGGCGACGGCCTGGCGCTGGCCACCGGAGAGCGTTTCCACGAGCTGGCTCATGGACTTCACCGCGACCCCCAGCTCGTCGAGCATCCGGCCGGCCTCCTCGCGCATCCCCCTGGTGTCGAGCCGGCGGAACACCGATCCGAGCAGGTCGTCGCGGCGGCGCTCGCGGCCGAGGAACAGGTTCGTCGCGATGTCGAGGGCGGGCGCGAGCGCGAGGTCCTGGTAGACGGTCTCGATGCCGGCGCGCCGGGCGTCGAGGGGGCCGTGGAAGCGCACCTCCTCGCCGTCGAGCAGGATCGTGCCCTCGTCCGGGACCACCGCCCCGGACAACGTCTTGATCAGCGTCGACTTGCCCGCGCCGTTGTCCCCCACCACGGCCAGGACCTCGCCCGGCCGCAACTCGAAGTCGGCGCCGTCCATCGCGGTGACCCGGCCGTACCGCTTGACCAGTCCGCGCGCCTCGATCACCGCGGTCATCGCTGCCTTCCCCTGGAGAACCGGTCCACGGCCACCGCCACGATCACCAGGGCGCCGGTGGCGATGTCCTGGTAGAGGTTGTCGATGCTGGCCTGGGTGAGACCGGACCGCAGCACGGCGACGATCAACGCGCCCACCAGCGTCCCGAGCACGCTCCCCCGGCCGCCGAACAGGCTGGTGCCGCCGATCACCACGGCGGTGATCGAGTCGAGGTTGCCGAGCTGGTAGGCGTTCGGGTCGGCGTTGGGCACCCGGCCGAGCGCCTGCCAGGCCGCGAACCCGTAGCAGAGCCCCGCGACGGCGTACACCGACAGCGCCGTGCGACGGACGTGGATGCCGGACAGGCGTGCCGCCTCGGGGTCGTTGCCGATTGCGTAGACGTGCCTGCCCCAGCCCGTTTTCGTGAGCGCGTACCAGAGGCCGGCGAACATCGCGATCATCACGGCCATGCCGTAGGTGACCTCGATCTGGCCGAACAGGTACTGGGTGGTGCCGAGCCAGCCGAGCGCGTCGTCGGTGACCGGGAAGCTCTGGCCCTGGGCGTAGACGCGGCTGACCGCCGTGACGATCGTCAGCAGGCCTAGCGTCACGATGAACGGAGGCAGCCGCAGCCCGGTCACGAGACCCCCGGTGACCGCGCCGATCGCGGCCGCGGCGAGCAGGCCCACGACCAGTGCCAGTGGCCCCGCCGTGCCGGTCAGCGTCAGCTTCGCGACGAGCAGCGTCGCGAAGACGGCGATGGCCGCGTTGGCGAGGTCGATGCCGGCGATGAGCACGACCAGCGTCTGACCGAGCGCGAGCGTGCCGACCACGAGCGACTGCTGGACCACCAGCGACAGGTTGTCGAGGGTGGAGAACGTGTCGGTGGTCAGCCCGAACACGGCCACCGCGACGACGAGTGCGATGGCGGGTCCGACGGCGGGAGTGCGCAGCACGAACTCGCTGGGCGAGATGCGGGTCGACATCGGCTCAGCCCCAGCAGTTCTGCAGGCCCCAGGCGGTGTCCTTGCTGTCCACGCCCGCGACCGGCTTGTCCGTGATCGTCGCGGTCTCGGTCTCCACCAGCCCGCTCGGCTTCTGGCCGGTCCTGGCGAACTCGACGCCGAACGTCACGCCCTGTTCCGCCATCTTCTTGGGGAACTGCATGACGGTCACGGCGATCTCGCCCTTCTGCACCGCCCGCACGCCGTCGCACGACCCGTCGATGGAGCCGATGACGACCTTGTCGGACAGCCCCTTGGCCTTCAGGGCGCTGAACGCGCCGCGGGCGGCGGGCTCGTTGAGCGTGTACACCGCGTTGATCTTGTCGGCGACCCGCTGCAGGAGGTTCTCGGTGGCCTGCTGCGCCTTGTTCTGCTCGCCGTTGGTGCACTCGGTGCCGAGGTCCTCCGGCGCGGCGGCCTCCACGAAACCGCGGTGGCGCTGCTCGGAGACGGTCGAGCCGGGGGTGCCGTCGAGCAGGATCGACCGCACGGGTTGCCCGTTCAGCGCGGCCTTGACGTACTTGCCCTGGAACGAGCCGGCCTTGGTGTTGTCGGTGGCGATCGTGGCGTCCACCGCGTCGCGGGGGTCGGTCTCCGTGTCCAGCGCGATGACCAGCACCCCCTTGTCACGGGCCTTCTTGATCGCGGCGAGGATGCCGGTCGAATTGCTGGGCGTCACCAGGATCGTTTTGGCGCCCTTCTGCACGAGGTTCTCGATCGCGGCGACCTGGCCGTCGTTGTCGCCGTCGAATTTCCCGGCCAGCGCGATCAGTTCGGCACCGCTCTTGTCCGCCTGCGCCTTGGCCGCGTCGCGCAAAGCGACGAAATAGGGATTGCTCTCCGTCTTCGTAACAAGTCCAATCCTGATTGGACCGTCGCCAGTGGACTCACTGGAGCCGGACTTCGCGCTGGTACAAGCCGTTGTGAGCGCAACGGTCGCGAGTAAGGCGAGGAGAGCAGGACCTCGATGTCCCATGTGAGCCTCCCGGGCTGGCGGATTTCCGGAAAGGTATTGCGCTCGGCAAACGCGGCGCAATAATTTGCGCAAACGCCTCCCGCCGCACTGCCGAGGAGTTCCCGTGGCCACGATGAAGGACGTTGCAGACCTGGCCGGCGTGTCCATCACGACCGTGTCGCACGTGGTGAACTCGACGAGATCGGTCGCTCCCGAGACCAGGGCGCGGGTCCTCGACGCCGTCGAACGGACCGGGTACACCGGCGACGCCGTGCCCCGGACGGTCTCCACGAGCGGCACCCGAACGGTCGGGGTGGCGATCTCGCTGGTCGCCAACCCGTACTTCGGCGAGCTGCTCACCGCGATCGAGCACGAGCTCTCCCGGTCCGGCTACACGCTGCTGCTCGTGGACACGCACGACCAGCCGTCCGCCGAGCAGGCCGCGGTGCGCACGTTGCGGTCGCGCAAGGTCGACGGCCTGATCCTCACGCCGTCGCAGGGCGGTGGTGCGTCCACTGTGGCCGAACTGCGGCAGCTCAAGATGCCGGTCGTGCTGGTGGACCGCCTGACGACCGCGCAGGACGTCGACCAGGTGGGGCCGGAGAACATCTACGCCACGTCCGGACTCGTGCGGCACCTCGCGTCCCTCGGGCACCGGCGGATCGGGATGATCAGCGGCGCCGAAGGGCTGGCCACGTCGACCGAACGCGTGCTCGGCTACCAGCTCGGGCTCAGCCGCGAGAAGCTGCCGCTGGACCCGGAACTGGTGCTGTGCGGGGAATCCGCCGCCGCTCCCGCCGCCGCGGCGCTCGGCCGGTTGCTCGCGTTGCCGTCGCCACCGACCGCGGTGGTGGCGGCGAACAACAGCATGCTCTCCGGAGTGCTGCACGAGTGCCGGCAACGCGGGGTGCGGGTCGGCCGCGACCTGGCGGTCGTGGGGTACGACGAGGTGGAGTGGGCGGACCTGGTGGACCCGCCCGTCACGACGGTGGCGCAGCCGATCGCCGCGATGGGCCGCACGGCCGCCCGCATGCTGCTCGACCGGATCGCGGACCCGACCAGAAAGCCTTTCACGGCAAGGCTTCCGACGAAGTGGACCATCGCAGCTCCTGCGGGTGCGGGTTGTGAGTCAGGAGCCGAGGCCCCGTGGTGCGAGCCGCCGGGGAACGGGCCGAAGCGGACGAGGCCTGACCGACTGATCGACGCAGTCCGTTGATCCGTTCGGGTCAACGACGTGTAGGTGAACGCCGATCAGGGCAATCGGGATGCGTGAGAGATCCACGCTCCGCGGCGGGGCAGAACGAACACCTGGTCCTCGACCGCTCCACGGACGAGGTCGAGATCGACACGTCGCTCAGCTGTGACAACCTCTCGGTGGTGCGGGAGAAGATCGCCGAAGTCCTCCTGACGCACGACGAGGACTTCGTCGCGGACGTGCAGCTCGTGGCCACCGAACTGGCGGCGAACGCGTGCGACCACGCGGACGATCCACGGCGATTGGTCCTGCGCCGCGAAGTGCGCCCCGATCGCGGCGCCGAGCTCGTCATCGAGGCCCGCGACGCGACCGTCGACACCGCTCCCGTGCTCGGCGTCTCGCGCATCGGACCTACCCGGGGTCGCGGTCTGCGGCTCGTCGAAAGCCTCTGCGTCGACTGGGGCGTGCACGTCGACCGCGACACCAAGGTCGTCTGGGCACGACTGCCCATTCCGGAGGGAACGGCGACCCTCTAGCAGTGCCGCCCTGCACGAGGCCTTCGCCGGCGAGGAACCGCTCGACGAGGCGTTGCGGCGCATCGTGGACACCGCGACCAGGGTGATCCCCGACGCCAACGCGGTGAGGGCCTCCCTGATCGCGGAGAACCGCCCGCACACCGCCGCTACCACCGACTCCCGGCTGGCTGACGTCCTTCGCCAGACCGCGTCCGCCGACGATCGCGGCCTGGCGGCCGACCGGCGCGTCACCGCCGCTCTCGACCGGCACGCGGACACCGCTCCGCTCGGCTGAGCCGCTAGCGGACGGTCTTGAGCATCTCGTCGACGGCGCCGGCCACGACGTCCGGTTGTTCGGTCACGATCCCCTCGTGCGAGGCGTTCTCGGCGACCACGTGCCTGCGATTCGGTGCTGCCTGGGCGAACCTCGCCTGCGCGTCGCGCCACAGCTGGGCCGCGGCGGGCGAGTCGGTGAACGGGGTCTGGGACGCGACGATCGCGGTGACCGGCACGTCCTGCGGCCAGGCGAGCCGGTGGTAGGCGCGGTGGACTGGGGCGTAGTCGACCATCACCGAGAGCAGCTGGCGGTTCTTCTTGGTGGACGGCTGGGCCAGCAGCGCGGCCTTCTGCTCCTCGACGGCCGGGGCGAACGCCGTCAGCATCTCGTCGGTGAAGAAGTCGGGCACGTTCGCGTCGACGAGGATCGCGCCGGACACCCAGCCGGGGTTCTTCGTCACGAAGTTCGTGGCGACCTCGCCGGCGATCGAGTGCGAGACCAGCACCACGTCGTCGGTCACCCCGAGCTCCTTCAGCCCTGCTTCCAGGTCCGACACCGCGCTCTCCACCCGCCACGGGCCCGAGACCTCGTCGCTCTCGCCCTCCCCCGCCCGGTCGTAGGTGATGACCTTCGACCCGGTGGCCCGCGCGAGCCGAGGCGCCAGGTCCTTCCAGTACGACGAGCTCAGCCCGCCGCCCGCGTCCAGCACCAGCGCGGGCAGTTTTCCGTCCGTCACGTGGAAGACGACCTCATGCTCGGCGTTCACCACCTTGTGGGTCGTGGTCTCGGAAGCGGGTGCGGACGTGGGTGCGCTCGGCGCGGCGTCCGATGTGGAGCAGGCGGCGAGCGAGACGACCAGCAGGATCACGCCGGAGACGGCGATCTTGTTGCGGCACAGGGGGTTCGTGTGATTGACCATGGCGAGAACACTAGGAATCCCGCTGCCGTGTCACGATCCGGTGCGCCACCGGATCGTGGTGGAGGAAACTCCACTGTGCGAAGAGCGGCCACCCGGCCATGATCGTGTGGAGACCGCAGCCGACGTTGGAGCGCGATGACCGACACCAGTGCGCCTGTCCCCCACCCGTGGCGATCGGGTGTGCTCCTGCGGCTGAACCAGCTGGGCTGGTCGCTGGTGCTGCTGCTCGCGGCGGCGGTGGGGGCGGCGCTGGCGACGCTCTGGCTCACGTCGATCCCGCTCATCGCGCTCGGCGCCGGCATCCCGCTCACGCTGCTCGCGGCGGTGCTCGTGCGCTGGTTCGCGGACCTGCATCGCGGTTGGGCGTCCGACCGGCTCGGCGCACCGGTGGACCGGTCCTACCTGCCACTCCCCCAGGCGAACTGGCCGCGTCGGCTGTGGACGATCCTGCGTGATCCGGCGAGCTGGCGGGACTGGGCGTGGCTGGTGGTCAACTCGCTCACCATCTGGTTCACCAGCGGCCTGTCGCTCGTGCTCTTCCTCTTCGGCGTGACCTGCCTGCTCTACCCGCTGATCTACGAACTGACGCCACCGCAGGTGTTCCGCACACCGCTCGGTGAAGGCTTCCGCCTGGACAGCGTCGGGAAGTCGTTCGCCCTGGTGCCGCTCGGGCCGGTGTTCCTGGCGCTCTGGTACGTCACGTCCGGTCCGTTGGCACGGCTGAACGCCGTCGTGACGCGCTCCCTGCTGGGCACCTCCGAGCAGGTCCGCCTGCGCGCCCGCGTCGCCCACCTGGCGACCACTCGCGCCGAGAACATCGACGCCCAGGCCGGCGAACTGCGCCGGATCGAACGGGATCTGCACGACGGCGCGCAGGCACGGCTCGTGTCGCTGGGGATGAGCCTGGGGCTGGCGAAGCAGGTGCTCGAAGACGACCCGCAGGCCGTGCGGCGGATGCTGTCCGACGCCCAGGCGGTGACCGCCGACGCCCTGGCCGAACTGCGCGACCTCGTGCGCGGCATCCACCCGCCGGTGCTCGCGGACCGCGGCCTGGACGGCGCGCTGCGAGCGCTGGCCCTGACCAACCCCGTCGAGACCACTGTGGACACCCGCCTGCCCGGACGACTGCCGGCGCCGGTGGAGTCGGCCGCCTACTTCGCCGTAAGCGAAGCCCTGTCGAACGCCATGAAGCACGCCCACGCGAACCTCGTCCGGATCGAGGTCGAGTTCACGCCCCGCACGGCGGACACGGGCGAGCTGGTGCTGCGGGTGACCGACGACGGACGTGGTGGCGCGGACGTCAACGCCGGCCAAGGGCTGCGTGGCGTCGCTCGCCGCCTGGCCGCCTTCGACGGCACCCTGACCGTGCACAGCCCGCCCGGAGGACCCACCGAGATAAGGATGTCGCTGCCGTGCGCATCGTCCTAGCCGAAGACCTGGCACTGCTGCGCGACGGCCTGATCAGGATCTTCGAGGCGAACGGGTGCGAGGTGCTCGACGCCGTCGACAACGGCCCCGCCCTGCTGCGGGCCCTGACCACGCTGCGACCGGACGTCGCCGTCGTGGACGTGCGCCTGCCGCCGACCTTCACGAACGAGGGCCTGATCGCCGCGATCGAGGCCCGTGCCGAGGTCCCCGGCCTCCCGGTCGTGGTGCTGTCGCAGTACGTGGAGCAGTTGTACGCGCGGGAACTCGTGGCTGACCGCGCCGGGGCGGTGGGCTATCTGCTCAAGGACCGGGTCGTGGACGTCGGGCAGTTCGTCGACGACGTGCGGAGGGTCGCCGGCGGCGGGACGGTCATCGACCCCGAGGTGGTCTCCGCGCTGGTGAGCCGCCGGTCGGCCGATCCCGGTCTGAACACCTTGACCACCAAGGAGAGGGAGGTCCTCTCCCTGATGGCCCAGGGGCGTTCCAACTCCGCCATCGCGGCGCGGATGCTCGTCACCGAGAAGACGGTCAGCAAACACACCTTCAACATCTTCACCAAGCTCCGGCTCGACCAGTCCGACGACGACAACCGCCGCGTCCTGGCCGTGCTCGCCTACCTGGAGGGCTGAGCCGGGACCACGGGGCGGGCGGAGGTCCGGACGCCCTGGACGAGCAGGTAGATCATCAGGCCGAACTCGCCCAGCGACGTGGGCGCCGACACCACGGCCCGGACGAACTCCGGCGCCTCCGGCAGCGCGAACGCGATCACCGGGTCGGCGATCCACGCGACTCCGCCGACGACCAGCAGCACGCCCAACGGCTTCGGGAACAGGCCCGAGCGCAGGGCGAGCCGGCCCATGGGCAGCAGCCACAGGCCGAAGAACACGCCGCCGAGCGTGTAGCCGTCGCCGTGGAGGTCGAGCAGCAGCAACGCGAGACCGTCGGCCTGCGCGGGATCGGTGGCCGCGCGCAGAGCGCCCGCCTGCAGCGCGAGGTTGAGCAGGATGGAGCCCGCGCCGACCGCGACGAAGACCAGGAGCGTCATCGCGGCGCCCTCGTCCACGTGGTGCAGCAGCCGGTGCAGGGCGAGTCCTAACAGGACGAAGGCCACCGCCATCAGCACGTCCGCCGCGATGCTCCAGCGGAAGAGCGCTTCGTGGTTCACGATGTTGGCCGCTGTGGTGGTGGGGTCGCCGGGGACGTGCACGCCGGCGCGGACGACCAACTCGGCCCACGTGCCGAGGACGACGACCACCAGGTACAGCAGACCGGCCGTCCTCGCCAGCGTCTTGGGATTCGTCATGGCTTCTCCTTGTGGCGCAACGCCGGTAGTGGTGGTGATGACGCCAACGGTGCCCCGTCGCAGGACCGGGCGACTCCCCACGGAGGCCCGTTCGTCTCCACCCAGAGGTGGAGGAGCTCGAGCCTTGCGGTTGATCCGCGACACACCTCGCGCCCTTAGGCTTCGGGCATGCCGGAACTGCTGCTGCGCCTGGGGTCCCGCTCCTGGCGCCACCTGCTCGCCGCGGTCGTCGGCGTGGCGCTGTGGTGCGCCCAGACGGCGGTGGTGCTGTCCGGGACGCTGACCCCGGCGCAGCAGGACGTCGTGGGTGCGGCGCTGGTGCTCGACTTCGCGGTCGGCGTGGCGGCGCTCGCGGTGCTCCCGTTGCGGCGGCGTCATCCTCTGCTCGCGGCCTGCCTCACTGGCGCTGCCTGCACCGTGTCCGTGGCGAGCATGGGCCCGGCCGCGCTCGCCGTCGCCTCGCTCGCCACGCGGCGCCGACGGGAGCCGCTCGTGGTCGCCGCGAGCGTGTTCCTCGCCGGTGCGGTCGTGTCCGAGTTCCTCTACCGGCCAGGCTTTCTGTTCACCGAGGGCAGCGGATTCGAACCGGCGAGCAGTGTGGTGCTGAGCGCGGTCTTCTTCGCCGCCGCCGTGGCCACCGGTCGTTACGCCGCCACTCGCCGGGCGCTGGTCCGCTCGCTGAGCGAGCGCGCTCTCACCGCGGAACGGGAACAGGCGCTGACCGCGCGGGTCGCCCGCGACGCGGAGCGGAACCGGATCGCCAGGGAGATGCACGACGTGCTGGCCCACCGGATCTCCATGGTGACGCTGCACGCCGGAGCGCTCTCCTACCGCGACGACCTCGACCGCGCGCAGACCGCCGAGGTGGCGCACACCATCCAGGAGAACGCCCGGCTCGCGCTGGCCGAGCTGCGCGAGGTGCTGGGCGTCCTGCGTTCCGGCGGAGCCGCGGACGCGTCCCCCGAACCTCCGCAGCCGACGCTCGCGCAGTTGCCCGCGTTGCTCGCCGACGCACGGGAGGCGGGCTCGACGGTGCGGTTCGACGGCGGAGAGGTGCCCGGGCTTCCGGAAACCCTGTCGCGCACGGCTTTCCGGATCGTCCAGGAAGCCCTGACGAACGCCCGCAGGCACGCGCCCGGCGAGCCCGTCGTCGTGCGCCTCGCCGGGATCGCCGACGACGTGCTCGAAGTGGAGATCAGCAACCCGCTGGGCCCCGGTCCCGGCACGGCGTCAGCACCGGGGGTGGGACTGCTCGGCCTCGCCGAACGGGCCGAACTCGCGGGCGGGACGCTCGTGCACGGACCGCGGCCGGACGGGTCGTTCGCCGTGACCGCGAGGCTGCCGTGGCAGAGCTGACCGCGGTCCGGCTGGTCCTGGTGGACGACGACCCGCTGGTGCGGGCGGGCCTGCTGATGATCCTCGGCGGCGCCGAAGGCATCGACGTCGTCGGCGAGGCGGCCGACGGGCGCGAGGCGGTCGACGTGGTCCTGCGCGAACGACCGGACGTCGTCCTGATGGACGTCCGGATGCCGCGGATGGACGGCCTGACCGCCCTGCGGCAGCTCCGCGACCGGGGATCTCCGGCCAGGATCGTCGTGCTGACCACCTTCGACACCGACGAACTGGTCGTCACGGCACTGCGCGAGGGCGCCGCCGGGTTCCTGGTGAAGGACACCAGGCCCGCCGACATCGTCGCCGCCGTGCGCCGCGTCGCCCAGGGCGAGCCGATGCTCTCGCCGAGCGTCACCAGCCGCCTCATCAACGTCGTCACCAGCCAGGGCGACGACGCACGGCGAAGAACGGCCCGTGCGTTGCTCGCGCGGCTGACGAGCCGCGAACGCGAGGTCGCCGTCGCGGTCGCCGAGGGGTTGTCCAACGCCGAGATCGCCGGGTCGCTGCACCTCGGCCTGGCCACCGTCAAGACGCACGTGGGCAGCGTGTTCGCGAAGCTGGAGGTCACCAACCGCGTCCAGGTGGCCCGGTGCGTGCAGGACGGCGAGGCCTGATCGGCTCCTTCAGGCTCGCTTGAGGCGCTCGAACTCGTCGATCGCCCGCACCTTGCCGGCGGAGCCGGTGCTCGGGTCGAACGTGTACCCGAGCCACTCGGCGACCAGCCGGCGCGCCAGTTCGAGGCCCACGACCCGCTGTCCCATGCACAGGACCTGGGCGTTGTTGCTGAGCACCGACCGTTCGACGGAGTACGAGTCGTGGGCCGTCACCGCGCGCACGCCCTCGACCTTGTTGGCCGAGATCGCGACGCCCAGGCCCGTGCCGCAGATGAGGATCGCGCGGTCGGCGCGTCCCTCGGCGACGAGGCGGGCGGCGTCGATGGCGATGTGCGGGTACGCGGTGTGCCCGTCCGCCTCGACGCCGACGTCGACGACCTCGCCGACCCTGGCGTCGGAGGCCAGGTCGGCCTTGATGGACTCCTTGTACTCGAAACCGGCGTCGTCCGATCCGACGACGATGCGCAGGGTCGTCATGCTGGTCGCTCCGAGGTGAGGTGGGAGCCGATCGCGGTGCACAGCAGCGCGAACGAGGTGGCGCCCGCGTCCGGGGTGCCCACGCTCTTCTCGGCGAGGGGACGGGCCCGGCCGATGCGCGGGGTGAGTTCGGCTGTCTCCGCCGCCGCGAGCGTGGCGACCGCGGCCGCCACCGACCACGCCTTCGCGGTCGCGACGCCGGTGTTCAGCGCCGTCTCCAGCTCGGTGCCGAACGGCACCAGCGCGTCGACCATGGTCTTGTCGCCGAGTTTGGCCTTGCCCAGCTTGTGGATGGTGGCGGTGAACTCGCGGACCGCGCGGGCCAGGTCGTCCGGGCCGAACGCGGCGCCGTAGTCGTCCAGGTCGCGGCCCACGGCTTCGAGCGCGGCTCCCCAGAGGACACCGGACGTGCCGCCCGCCTCGTCGGCCCACGCCTGGCCGGCCTGGCGCAGCACCCAGCCGGCGCCCGCGTCCTGGCCGGTGCCCTCCGCCCGGGCCAGGGCGGCTTCCACTCCCTTGCGCATGCCGCGGCCGTGGTCGCCGTCGCCCGCGACCGCGTCGATGCGGCCCAGTTCGTGCTCGTGCTCGGCGATGGTGTCGCGGGCGGCCTTCAGCACGGCCCGGATCGTCGCGGCCAGCGCGACGGAGTCCGCGCTCGCGGACGGCACGGCGAGCACCGGGGGCACCAGCTGGTGTTCCGAGGCGGTCGGCTTGAGCAGCGGTTGCAGCGGAGCGGCCGTCTTGCGGTAGCCGGGGGTGTAGGCGTCGGCGCACCACAGGCGTTCGAGGTCGTCGTTGAGCCACATCAGGGTCAGCGAGCAGCCGCCCATGTCGAGGCTCGTGACCAGCTCGCCGACCTCGGGCGCGACGATCGTGAGTCCGGCCTCGCGCAGGCGGGCGGCCACGATCCGCCACAGCAGGAACAGTTCCTCGTACTTGGTGGTGCCCAGGCCGTTGAGGATCACGGCGACCCGGCGCGAGGTGGTGTCGGGTGCGTCGGCGAGCAGGTCGTCGACGAGCATCCTGCCGAGTTCCGTGGCGGGGAGCGTTGCCATGTCGCGGATGCCGGGCTCGCCGTGGATGCCAAGGCCGAGGCCCAGTTGTCCCGGCGGGACGGTGAAGAGCGGATCGTCGGCGCCCGGCATCGTGCAGCCGGAGAACGCCACGCCGAGCGTGCGGGTGTGGTCGTTGGCCTGGCGGCCGAACGTCTCGACGACGTCGATGTCGTGGCCCTCGGCCGCGGCGGCGCCGAGCACCTTGAAGACGGTGAAGTCGCCCGCGATCCCCCGTCGTTGTGCGATTTCCGGGGACGACGCGATGTCGTCGGTGACGAGCAGGATCCGCGTGTCGATGCCCTCGTCGCGCATCCGGTCGGCGGCGAGGCCGAAGTTGATCACGTCGCCGGCGTAGTTGCCGAAGCTGAAGATCACGCCCCTGCCCTGGTCCGCGGCACGGCCGACGGAGGCGGCCTGCGACGCCGACGGCGAGGTGAAGATGTTGCCCACCACCGCACCCGTGGCGAACCCGGGACCGACGGTGCCGCAGAACGCCGGGTAGTGGCCTGACCCGCCGCCGATGACGACGGCGACCTGCGGCCGGTCGGTGCGGTGCGCCACGACGCCGCCGGGGACGCCGCGCAGCCGGTCGGCGTAGAGGTCGAGGAACCCTTCGAGCTGGTCCTCGGCGAAGCGGGCGGGGTCGTCGAAGATCCTCGTCACGCGCTCGCCCCGTTCGGCAGGATCGAGACCTTGATCGACGAGCCGCCGGTGTCGGCGACGAGGTCGAGGCCCTTCTGGAACTCCGCCATGGGCAGCTGGTGCGTGCAGATGTCGGCGACGGGCAGCTTGCCGTCCTCCAGCATCTTGATGGCGGCGGGCCAGCAGTGCGGGCCGAGGTGCGCGCCGAGCACGTCGAGCTCCTTGTCGTCGGAGATGATCGACCAGTCGACCGAGACGTCCGAGCCGAACACCGAGTACTCGACGTATGTGCCGAGCTTGCGCAGCAGGTTCAGGCCCTGGCCGACCGCCGACGGGTGGCCGGTGCCCTCCAGGTAGACGTCGGCGCCGTAGCCGTCGGTCATGTCCTTCACGGCCGCGACGGCGTCCTGCTTGCCGATGTTGATGACGATGTCGGCGCCACAACGGCGGCCCAGCTCCAGCTTGGCGTCGTCGAGGTCCAGCGCGACCAGGAGCTTCGGGTTCTTCGCCCGCGCCCCGGCGACGAGGCCCAGGCCGATCGGGCCGCATCCGGCCACGACCACGACGTCGTCGAAGGTGATCGACGCTCGTTCGACGGCGTGCAGCGCGCAGGACAGCGGTTCGGCGAACGCGGCGTGGTGCGCGGGCAGGTCCTTCGAGATCGGGTGCACCCTGGCCTTGGCCGGGATCAGCAGGTACTCGGCCATCGCGCCGTTGTAGTTGCGGAAGCCGAACATGTCGTGCGGCCCGCACATCCAGTACTGGCCGCGCCGGCAGTAGCGGCACTCCTCGCACGGCACGATCTGCTCGCACACGACCCGGTCGCCGATCGCGACGCCGTGCGCGGACTCACCGGCGACGACCGTGCCGACGAACTCGTGGCCGGGCGTGATGCCGGTCTGCGCCCAGGCGGGGCGGTTCTCGTCGCCCCAGAACTTCGGGGCGCCGTGGAAGCACTTCAGATCGCTCGCGCAGATGCCCACGGCCTCGACCCGCATGAGCAGTTCGCCCGCTCCCGGCTGGGGAACGTCGACCTCCTCCAGTCGGTAGTCCTGGGGTCCGTGCACGACGACGGCCTGCATGCGGTTCGGGATCTCGGAGAACACCGGCGACCTCCTCTGCGGTTGCTACCGCTCCAGCCTGGGTCGCCACCCACCTCGCTGTCAACACATGTTCAGAACATTTGTTCATGCAGTTCAGCGACTGTTTTCGGGCACGCTAAAGGGCCGGCCCAGCGCGGGCCGGCACCACCGGCGGGGGTCAGGAGGCGAGGCGCCCGTTCGCGGCGTCGAGCAGTTCGGAGGCGGTCAGCGAGTCCGTGACGAGCTCGGTGAACCAGCCCGCGCCCGCCGCGGCGAGGATGCTCTCGACCTTCTCGTGCCCGGACGCCACCGCGATCACGGTCGGCACCCCGCGCAACACCTCGAGACTCGTCGACACCACGCGGTCGGACCCCTCGAACACCAGCGGCTGACCGTCGGCGCCGAAGAACCGCGTGCACACGTCGCCCACGGCCTCCTTGATCCACGGAGCGTCCTTGGGCACGAAGCTCGGCAACGACCGGCGTGCGGCCGGGGGCGCGCCGACGCCGACCACCGCGCACCGCGCCCGGCCCCACAGCTCCTGCACCCTGGTGAACGACGGGTCGTCCATCAGCTTCTCGTGCAGGTCGGGACCGGGCAGCGCGGGCGCGTACAGGAAGACGGGCCTGCCGCCGACCTTCGCCGCGATCTGCCGGGTGACCTCGTTGGTCTGGTACCAGGGCTCGGGATCGTCCTGGCCGCCGACCGTGGGCACGATCGTCACCCCGGGCAGTTCTGGCAGGTCCGCCTGCGCGACCTCGTACACCGCGCGTCCGGACCCGACCAGCAGCACGTCGTCGGACATCAGGTCCATCGACCGCAACGCGCGGGTGAGCGCCGAGGCGAGCGACGCGCCGACGACCGCCCGCGGCGCGAACGGCGCCAGGTGCACCTTCTGCAACCCGAGCGCCACCCGCACCTGTTCGGCGAGCGACTCGTCGTCCTCGCTGCCGGGAGCCACGAGCTCGATCCGGACGACGCCCTGGCGCCGCGCCTCGGCGAGCAACCTGCTGACCGTAGGCCTGCTGGTGCCGAGGCGGGTCGCGATCTGCGCCTGGGTCTGCTCTTCGAGGTAGTAGAGGGCTCCCACCGCGTAGAGCAGCTGGGGCGTGATGCGCGGCTGCTGCTCCCGCCCTGAGGCGTTCCCGCTGCCAGTCATGATCGCGCGGTCTCCCCGCTCTCGGTGTCGTGCTCGCCGGACAGGCCGGCTCCTACCCCGCGGCGAGGACGAAGTTGTTGACCTTGGGAGCGACGTCCTTCGAGACGAGCGTACAGTCGAGCGCCTGCTTCTCCTCGGAGGCTCCGCTCTTCCCGGTCTTGATCGTTTCGGCGAGTTGCGCGACCGCCTTGGTAGTGCCTTCCACGATCGGTTGCAGCACCGAGGCGACCATCTCGCCGCGCTTCACCGCCTCCACGGCGTCCTGGTTGCCGTCGAAGCCGAGCACCTTCACCTGGGCCAGTTTCCCGGCCTGCTTCAACGCGTTGATCGCGCCGAGCGCCATCTCGTCGTTGCCCGCGATCACCCCGTTGACGTCGGGGTTCTTGGACAGCAACGCCTCCATCTTCTGCTGGCCCTCGGTGCGGTCCCAGTTGCCGATCTCCTGGCCGATCTTCTTGAGGTCGGGGTACTGGGAGAGCACGCCCTTGTAGCCGTCGGAACGGACCTGGGCGTTGTTGTCGCTGGGCTTGCCGAGCAGTTCGACGTAGGTGCCCTTGTAGCCCATCGCGCTCGCCCACGCCTCCGCGCCGAGCGTGGCGCCCTGGGCGTTGTTCGACACGATCTGCGCGGTCGCGAGGCCGGTCTTGTTGATCTCGGCGTTCACCAGCACGACGGGGATCTTCGCGTCCACCAGCTTCTGCACGGCGGCGATGCTCTCCTCCGCGCCCGCCGGGTCGAGGATCACGCCCGCGACCTTGTCGTTGATCGCGGTCTCGACCATCGTGTTCTGCTGCGCGGGGTCGTTCTTGTGCGCCGAGAGCGTGAACTTGTAGCCCGCCTTGGTGACCTCGCTCTGGGCCGTGTCGACCTCGGCCTTCCAGTACGGGTTCGACGGGTCGACCGTGATGATCGCGATCGTGCCGCCGGCCTGGGTCGAGGCGCCCTGGCTGTCGCCGTTCCCGCACGCGGTCAGCGTCAGTGCGGCGGCGAGGCCCAGCGCGGCGAACCGGCGTCCGTGCTTTCTGCGGTGCGTCATGGGGTTCTGCCTTTCACTCACGAGGTTTGCGGCTGTTCTGCCGAGCGCACGGCCGCTGCGGCACGGCGTGCGTTGCGGCGCCGCTGGAGGAGTTGCTGGATCTGGTCGACGGCGACCGCGAGGATGATCACGGCGCCGGTGATCACCTGCTGCCAGAACGGCGAGACGCCGATGATGACCAGACCGTTGGCCAGGAACCCGATCACGAACGCGCCGATGATCGTGCCGCGCACGGTGCCGCGGCCGCCCGAGAGCGCCGCACCACCGATCACCACCGCGGCGATCGCGTTGAGCTCGTAGAACTGGCCGAGATCCGCGGTCGCCGAGCTGATGTTGGCGACCTGGAGGATTCCCACGACGGACGCGCACAGTCCGGAAAGGACGTAGATCCGGGTCTGCACGCGCTTCACGGGCACGCCCGAGAGCTGGGCGGCGCGTTCGTTGCTGCCGGTCGCGTACAGCCACCGGCCGAACGGGGTCTTGGTGAGCAGCAACGAGAACAGGACGGCCAGCGCCACCATCACCCACGCCGCCAGCGGAAGTCCGAGCGGCCTGCTGGCGAACACCTCGAAGAAGCCGGTGTTGCCCAGGTAGGGCTGGCCGCTCAGCTCGTTGGTGATGTTCTGGCCGTTCAGCAGGACCTGGGTCAGACCCCTTGCCACATAAAGCATTCCGAGCGTGACGATGAACGGCGCGAGCCCTAGTCGGGCGATCAGCAACCCGTTGACGTAGCCGGTGAGGGCACCGACGCCGACGCACACCAGGACGATGACCCACACCGACGGGTAGGCGATGGCCTCGGTCAGCGGCACGTCCAAGCCGCGGAACAACGTTCCCGCCACGGCACCGGTGAGGCCCACCGTCGACCCGACCGAGAGGTCGATGCCGCCGTTGAGGATCACCAGCAGCATGCCGAGCGCCACCACGGCGTTGAACGCCACCTGCTTGATGATCGTGACGATGTTGCCGGCGGAGAGGTAGTTGTCCGACAGCAGCGCGAACGCCACGATGATCACGATCAGCGCGATGAGCGCCCTGCCCTCGACGAGCACCGCGTTGAGCGTGATCGGCGAGCGGGTCCGCGCGGCGGGCACCGCCTGCCGGGCGGTGACGGGCGGGGTGGTCGTCGTGTTCACAGTTCGCCTCCGTTTCGGGCGTTCACCGGGGACTGCTCGCCGGAGGCGGCCATGACCTCGTCGCGCGTGCAGGTGCGGGGGTCGAACTCGCGGACGACGCGGCCCCTGCTCATGACGACCACGCGGTGCGACGCGGTGAGCGCCTCGCCGACCTCGGACGTCGCGTAGAGCACCGCCATGCCTTCGCGGGCTTTCCGGTACAGCAGCGCGAAGATCTCGCCCTTCGCGCCGACATCGATGCCGCGGGTGGGCTCGTCGAGCAGCAGCACCGAGGGGCTGGTCAGGAGCAGCTTGCCGATCACGACCTTCTGCTGGTTGCCGCCGGAGAGCGACGTGATGGGCGCCTGCGGGTGCGCGGTCTTCACCCGCACGTCCGCGATCTGCCGGTCGATGCCCTCGCGTTCCCTGGCGCGGCCGATGAAGCCGCGCCGCACGGTGGTGAGCAGGCTCGCCAGCGACAGGTTCGCGCCGACGCCGAGCATCTGCACCAGGCCGTCGCGCTGCCGGTCCTCGGGCACGAGGCCGAGGCCGAGGGCGATCCGGTCGGCGATCGACCGTCCGGCGAGATCGGTCGGGCCGAGCAACGTCCGTCCACTTGCGACCGGCGTGCGGCCGGCGATCGCTTCGAGCAGTTCGGTTCGTCCGGCGCCCATCAGGCCGTAGAGGCACACGATCTCGCCTGCTTTGACGTCGAGGGACAGGTCGTCGACGACGACGCGGCCGGTCGCCGGTTCCGCCACGGTCAGGTTCTCGATCCGGAGCGCGACCTCGCCGTGCTCGCGCGGCTCGTCGCTGAAGTCGTAGTCGGCGTCGCGACCGACCATCGTGCGCACGACCCAGGCGAGGTCGAGGTCCTCCGCGTCCTTCTTCGCCACCAGCGAGCCGTCGCGGAACACCACCGCGTGGTCGGCGATCTCGATCGCCTCTTCGAGGTGGTGGGAGATGTAGACGATCGCCACGCCCTGCGCGCACAGCTCGCGGATGACCTTGAACAGCACCTCGATCTCGCCGGCCGACAGCGCCGACGTCGGTTCGTCCATGATCAGCACGCGGGCGTCGGCGGCGAGCGCGCGGGCGATCTCGACGATCTGCTGCTGCCCCACCCTCAGGTCCTGCACCAGGGTTCCCGGCGTGATGGGTTCCTCGAGGCGGTCCATCAGGTCCTGGGTGATGCGCTTCTCGGCGGCGTAGTCGATCGACCCGAACCGGGTGCGCAGCTCGCGGCCGATGAAGACGTTGTCGCGCACGGAGAGGTTCGGGCAGAGGTTGAGCTCCTGGTGGATGATCGCGATCCCGCGCTTCACCGCGTCGTCGGTCGACGCCAGCACGACGGGTTCGCCGTCGAGGACCAGGTCGCCCGAGGTCGGCTGTTCCACGCCGGACAGGATCTTCATCAACGTGGACTTGCCGGCGCCGTTCTCACCGAACAGCACGGTGACCTTCCCGCGCCGCACCTCGAAGTCGACGCCCCGCAGGGCCTGCGTCACGCCGTAGACCTTGGTGACGCCCACGGCGCGGAGCACCACGTCGCTCGTCACGAGACCACCTCGACCGCGAGCGGCTGGATCACGACGGGTTTGGTGGCGGGCATGGTGTTCGCGGGCGCGACGACGTTCATCACGCCGACGACCTTCACCGTCTTCCCCTGCAGCGGCCCGGCTTTCTGCAGCTCGGCGGTCATGAGCTTGCGCAGTTCGTCGCCGACCTGCTGGAACCGCGTCTGGTCCGGCGCCTGCGCGAAGGTGAACTTCACGGCGTCGCGCACGACCGAGCCGTTGAGCGCGGGCCCGGCCGCGACGGTCACGGTCGGCACGCCCTCGATCTGGACGCGCAGACCGGCGTCAGTCGCCTCCGTGATCGCCCCCTGGACGGCGACCGGGAAGGCGTAGGCGTTCTGGTTGGGCGCGACCGCCTTGAACTGCGCGGCGGCCGCCTTGACGTCGGTCTGCAACGCGGGCACGACCTGGGCGAGCGGCGTGGCGGTGGCGGGCAGGTCGGTGCGGGCGCGGTTCCAGAGCTCCGCGGCGGTCGCGGCGGGGTCGAACGGCTTGGGGGCGAGCGCCGCGACCTCGTCCCGCGTGAGGAACCGGGTGTTCAGCGCCATCACCACGATCAGCAGCAGCGCCGCCACCGCGACGGCGACTCTCCGCAGCGACCGGCTGCTCGCGCCGCCAGGGACTGTCAGAGCGGACAAGGCGAGTCCTCCAGACGATGGTCCGAGTGGTCCAGATCACGTGTCCAGCGGACAGTAACCGAGCCGTGAACATATGTCCACGACAAATGTTCACGGCTGAATCGAGACTGTTGGCGCCTACGCTGCCCAGGAACGTTGAGACGGCGCGGTCGCGACGAGCGAGGTGAGCGGTGGATCTTCTCGGCATCGACGTCGGGACCTCGGTCGCGAAAGCCGTGCTCTTCGACGAGAACGGACAGGTGATCCGCCGCGCCAGCAGGCCGATCACCCTGCTGCACCCCCGGCGCGACCACGTCGAACAGGACGTCGGCGAACTGATGCGCGAGGTCCTCTCGGCGATCGAGGAGGTGACGGCCGCGGCGACCCCGTCGCTCGTCGCGGTCACCGGCCAGGGCGACGGTTGCTGGCTCGTGGACGACCGCGGCAGACCGGTGCGCACCGCGATCAACTGGATGGACGGGCGCAGCGCCGGCATCGTCGACGAGTGGGCGCAGGACGGCACCACGGCCAAGATCTACTCGGTCAACGGCAACGCCGTGTTCTCCGGTTCGATGGCGCCCGTCCTCGCCTGGCTGGACCGGCACGAGCCCCGCTCACTCGACCTCGCCACCACGGCCGCGCACTGCAAGGACGTCGTCTTCGGGCAGCTCACCGGCGTGCGGGCGACGGACACCTCGGACGCCTCGCTCCCGTTCGGCGCCCCCGAGGGCGGGACCTACTCGGCCGACATCCTGCGACTCACGGGCCTCGCCCACCGCGCCGACCTCCTGGCCCCGGTGGTGTCCCCGTTGCCCATCGCTCCGGGCAGAACGCCGGTGCTTCCCTCGTCCGCCCTCGTCACCTCGGGCCCGTTCGACCTGCCCGCGTGCGCCGTCGGCGGCGGCGTGGACCTGCCCGGCGACGGCCTGTTGATCGTCGGCACCACGCTCGGCTGCCAGGTGCTCACCGACCGGCTCGACACGTCGGGGGCTCCGGCGGGCATGCACGTCACGTCCGCGCCCGGCAGGTGGATGCGGGTCATGGCGGCCATGTCCGGTTCCTCGGCGCTGGACTGGGTGCTGAACCTGACGGGCCTGCGGCACGAGAGCCTCGACGCGGTCCTCGCCACGTCCGCGCCGGGTGCGTCGGGCGTCGAGGCGCTCCCCCACCTCGCGCCGTCGGGAGAACGCGCGCCGGTGGTGGACCCGACGGCCAGCGGTCAGTTCACCGGGATCAGGCTCACCACCACCCCTGCCGACCTGGTCAGGGCCACCTGCGAGGGCCTCGCGTACACCGCGCGGGAGTGCTTCGAGGCCGCCGGTCTGCGCGGACGCGTCGTGGTGTGCGGCGGGGGCGCGCGGTCACGGGCGTGGCTGGAGATCTTCGCCTCGGTGCTGAACCGCCCGCTGCACGTGGCGCGCAGTCCGGAAGTGGGAGCGCGCGGAGCGGTGCTGGCCGCGCTGCGGGCGACCGGCGCGGACCCGGACGTCACGGCGTGGACCGCACCCGAGGCGGTCGTGGATCCATTGCCCGCGCTGGTGCCGCAGTACGAGGACGGGTACCTGAGGTACCGGCGGCACCGCGAGGCAGCCCGGTCGACGGCCTGAGCTCAGGCGCCGGACCTCACCGCACCGGTCGCGGCCTGGCCAGGTCGGCCGTGCGAAAGCCGCGGCTCCAGTAGAAGACCGGGGTGGTGGCGGCGAGCACGGCGAGCACCAGCATCGCCGAGGTCAGGCCCACTAGTCCGGCGAGTGCGGTGCCGATGACGGCGCCCAGTGGCACCGTCGCCACGGTGACCGCGTTGATCAAGGCGCTGACGCGGCCCAGCATGGCGGGCGCGGTGCGGCGTTGTCGGAGCGGCGGCGGGCGCTGATCGGTGGACAGGTGATCAGGGACGTGCCTGACGTGGCCCACGCGGTGGCGGCCGGCGGCCTGTTCGGGCTAGCCGTCGGGCTCAGCGTCTGCCTGTCCCGAGCCTGGGGCGCGTTCGGCTGCACGCGGCTGTGGCTGGCTGCCTGCGGCCACATTCCGGTGCGGTTCATGACTTTTCTCGATGACGCGCACCGTCGCGGCGTGCTGCGGCAGGTCGGTGCGGTCTACCAGTTCCGGCACGCCCGGTTGCAGGAACGGCTCGCCGATCAACGAACGTCACCGCGTCCGTCTGACGAGCTCCACGGCCGATTGCCGCCAGCGCACCGGCCCGCGCACCCTCACCCTGATCACGTGCTCCACCGACAGCAAGCCAGTCCTGCGCACGTCCCCGATCGTGTGGCGAGTCAGTTCGCGCTGCTCGCGATCGCCTGGGGATCGAGCTTCCTGCTGATCAAGCTCGCGCTGGTGGGCCTGACCCCGCTGCAGGTGGTCGCGGGCCGCCTGATCACCGGCGCACTCGCCCTCGGCGCCGTCTGCGCGCTCGGCCGCCGGCGCCTGCCTCGCGAGCCGGTCGTGTGGCTGCACCTGGGCGTCGTCGCGGTGGTGTTGTGCGTCCTTCCGTTCACCCTGTTCGCCTGGGCCGAGCAGCACATCGACTCCGGACTGGCCAGCATCTACAACGCGACCACCCCGCTGATGACCACCCTCGTCGCGCTCGCCGCCCTCCCGGCCGAACGGCCCACGCGCGCCAAGCTCGCCGGGCTCGCCCTGGGCTTTTTCGGCGTCCTGGTGGTGCTCGCACCCTGGCGGATCCTGCTCGGCGGTGGCGCCGTGGCCCAGCTGGCCTGTGTGCTCGCCACCTTCAGCTACGGCCTGGCGTTCGTCTACCTGCGCCGGTTCGTCTCCCCGCGCGGCCTGGGCGCCGAGCCGCTCGCCACCGTCCAGGTCGGACTGGCCGCGGCGATCGTGCTCGTCCTGGCCCCCGCCTGGATCACCAGCGCGGCCGTCCCGAGCTGGGGCGTCCTCGCCGCGGTGTGCGCGTTGGGCGTGGTCGGGACCGGGCTGGCCTACGTGTGGAACACGAACGTCGTCGCCGGCTGGGGCGCGACCAGCGCCTCCACGGTGACCTACCTCGCCCCTGTCGTCGGTGTGGTCCTGGGTGTCGTCGTCCTCGGCGAAACGCTGCACTGGAACGAACCCCTGGGCGGGGCGATCATCATCGCGGGCGTCGTCCTGGCCCGCCGCTGAAGACCACTTGAGACGCTGACCCGGGACTTGCACCTGAAGCCACTTGAGATCCCATAGTGGTGTTCATGGACATGGACGAGCTGTACGCCATCGGAGACGTGGCCCGGCGGACCGGGCTGAGCGTCAGTGCCGTCCGCTACTACGCGGAGGCCGGTGTCGTCACGCCCGCGGCGACCACCGCGGCGGGCCATCGCCTCTACGACGTGTCCGGCATCGCACGCCTCGAACTGGTCAGGACCCTGCGAGAACTGGACGCGGGACTCGACGAGATCCGTCAGGTGCTGGCAGGAGAGGCGACGCTGCGCGACCTGGCCACCGCCCACATGGCCCTGTTGGCGCAGCACGAGGCGAGGTTGCGCAGCCGCCGCGCGGTGCTGTCGGTGATCCTGCGCCAGGACTCCACGGCCGAGCAGGTCATGCTGATGCACAGGCTGGTGGGAATGCCGGACGAGGAGCGCGACCGGCTGATCGACGAGTTCTGGACCGAGGTCACCACCGGCTGGGAGGCGCCGGAACGCATGGTCGAGTGGTGGCGTGCCGCACGCCCGGAACTCCCCGACCACCCGAGCGCGGCCCAGCTGGAAGCGTGGATCGCGCTGGCGGAACTGCTCAGCGACGACGAGGTCCGGCAGTCCCTGCGCCGCGAACTGCACGAGGTGTGCACCACCGGCGCCGGTCCGATGATGTCCTCCGGCCCGATGCTGGACGCGTTCGAGGAAGCCACGCCGATCGGCCAGGCGGCGATCGACGCGGCGCGCGCGCAGGTGCCGCCGGACTCGCCGCGGGGCCGGGAGATCGCCGACCAGTGGATCGCCTGGCTGACCGGCCTCTTCGCCACGCCGGACGAGCCGGGAATCCCGGACACGCGGGAGTTCCGGCTCAAAACGGCCGACCACATGGAGGCGGGCGCCGAGTGGGAGCGCACGCCACCGGACCCGAAGAGCCCGTTCGACCGGTACATGGAACTGGTGGCCGCCGTGAATGACAGCGCCCCGGAGCTGTTCCCGTACGAGTGGCTGGCCGAGGCACTGCGCGCCTCCGCGGTGCCGCTTCGCTGAGATCCGTTCACCCGCGGTCGGCTGGCCAGAACCGCACCAGGAACATCTCCACGCCACGAACGATGCCCGGCTGCGCGTCCACCTCACGCCCGCCTCTGCGGTAACCGCGGACGCGCACGTCGCCCCGGAACCCCAGCGCGACCGGCCCTGCTGTCGCCACGCCCGCGCCGAGCTCCCACAGCTCGACCCGGCCCTCGTCCAGCCGCAGTTCGACCTCCTGCGGGGACCCCCACCCGTCGTGCGCCGGAGGTTCGGCGGTCCAGGCCTCGATTCGAACCGACGCGTGGTGATACCGGCGAGCCTCGCTCATCAGTGCCAGCCGGTTCTTCATCGCGAGCAACCATCGGGTGGGGTCGGAGAAGTCGAGTGCGTCGATCGGCTCCCTCAGCGCGACGTCCTCGACGTAGCAGTGCTGGTTGCCCATCCCGACCTCGGCCTCGAGCACAGCCGTCTTCGTCGCCACAGGTGCTGGAGCGTAGTGGGCGCGGTCGAGCCACCCACCGCGTGTCAGAGGCAGACCGCGGCGAGCCGTCCGGTGATCAGCTCCTCGGCTTCGCGCACGATGCGGTCGACCAGCTCCTGGACGGTCGGCACGTCGTGAATGAGTCCTTGGGCGAGGCCCGCGCTCCAGATGCCGGCCTCCAGGTCGCCGTCCTCGAACACCTTCCGCCCCCGCGCGCCCGCCACCAGGTCGCGCACGTCGGGGAACTCGCCGCCGTCGCCGAGGACGTCGACCACCTTGCGGCTGACCGCGTTGGCCGCGACCCTCGCGGTGTTGCGCAGGGGCCGGAAGATCAGCTCGGTGTCGAGTTCTGTGTTGGCGACGATCTGGTCCTTGACGCGTTGGTGGACCGGGGCTTCCCGCGTGCACAGGAACCGGGTGCCCATGTTGATGCCCTCGGCTCCCAGTGCCAGCGCGGCGACCAGTCCCCTGCCGTCCGCGAAACCTCCGGAGGCGATGACCGGGATCGTGAGCCGCCGGACGGCCGCGGGGATCAGGACCAGGCCCGGGATGTCGTCCTCGCCGGGGTGGCCGGCGCATTCGAACCCGTCGATGCTCACGCCGTCCACCCCGATCTCCTGCGCCTTCACCGCGTGGCGGACGCTGGTGCACTTGTGCAGCACCTTGATCCCGTGAGCGTGGAACTCCGGCAGGTGCTCACGCGGGTTGGAGCCCGCCGTCTCGACGACCTTCACGCCGGACTCGACGATCGCGCGCCGGTACTCGTCGTAGGGCGGCGGGGTGATGGACGGCAGGATCGTCAGGTTCACGCCGAACGGCCGGTCCGTCATCTCGCGGCAGCGCGCGATCTCCCGCGCCAGCGCCTCCGGGGTGGGCTGGGTGAGCGCGGTGAGGAAACCGAGGGCGCCCGCGTTCGCCACGGCCGCGACCAGTTCGGCCCTGCCCACCCACTGCATGCCGCCCTGCACGATCGGGTGCTCCACACCGAACGTCTCGCAGAACCTCGTCCTCAGCACTCGTGACTCCTCTACAGCCCGTAGGTCTTGCCGATGATGTCGCGCTGGATCTCGCTCGTTCCTCCATACACAGTGGACACGACGGCCGACCGCAACAACGCTTCCATGCCGTACTCCGTGGCGTAGCCGTAGCCGCCCATCATCTGCATTCCTTCCAGGGCAACGTGCTTGGCCAGCTCGGTGCACTTGAGCTTGACCATGGACGCCTCCCGGGCGAAGACGCGGTCCGGTTCGGCGGTGATCGCGGCGGCCACGTCGTCGAGCAGCAGCCGGGCGCACTCGAGTTCCGTGGCCATGTCGGCGATCCGGTGCTTCAACGCCTGGAACGAGCCGATCGGGCGGCCGAACTGCTCGCGCTGACGCACGTACGCGAGGGTGTCGTCGAACGCCCGCCTGGCGACGCCCAGCATCAGCGCCGCGAGGATCATCCGTTCCAGGTTCAGCCCGGCCATGAGCTGCGTCCACGCGGCTCCTGGTGTGCCGACGACCGCCGAGTCCGGCAGGAAGCAGTCGGTGAAGTAGAGGTCGTTGACCTCGCGGCCGCCCATGGTGTCGATGCCCTTGATCTGCAGGCCGTCGGCGGTGGTGGGCACCATGAACTGGGTGAGCCCCTGGTGCCGGGACCCCTCCTGCGAGGTGCGGGCGATGAGCAGGACGTGGTCGGCGAAGTGGGCGTTGGAGCACCAGGTCTTCTGTCCGTTGACCAGGTAGCCGCCGTCGACCTTGTCGGCGCGGCACGTCAGCGCGCTCACGTCGGAACCCGCTCCCGGTTCGGACATCGAGATGGCCTCGACCCGGCCCTTCACCACGCCCTCGAGAACGACGCGCTTCTGGTCCTCCGTACCGAACTTCTCGTACGCGGCCGCCGCGATGATCGTGGTGCCGAACCCGCTGATCGGCGCGAGGCCGTAGGCGGTCTCCTCCAGGAACAGGCACAGGTCGGTCATGCCCAGGCCGGAACCGCCGTACTGCTCGGGAACGGCGATGCCGAGCCAGCCCAGTGCGGCCATCTTCTCGTAGACGACCTGGTCGTGCGGCTCGCCCTGGACCCGTGGCTCGCGACGGCAGAAGTCCGCGATCGCGTCGACGAGATCGCGGCGCTCGTCGGTCAGTTTTCTTGCCATTGTGCGACCTCCTCAGTCCCGCACGGCGGGGAAGACGGTGTCGACCAGGTGCAGAACGGTGCGGGTGAGCATCACGTGCAGGTCGGCGCGGCTGAGCGTGCCGCGCACGAGCCACTCGCGGGAGGCGGCCTTGAGCATGCCGCTGTGGGCCCGGACCATCGCCCGCAGCTTCTGCTGCCCTTCGGCGACGTCGGTCATCATCACGGCTTCGAGAACGCGGTCCGTCGCGATCTCGTCGGCCTCCAGCATGATCTGCTCGATCTCCGGGTCGTTGCCGAGGTTCTCCAGGCCGATCGCGAAGAGCCACATCTCCCTGTTGCGCTCCACGACCTCCAGCCACCGGTCGACGCAGATGGACACGCGCTCCTCGGACGTGGTCCGCGGCAGCCGTTCCGACACGGACGCGGGCACGACCATCATCTGCCGCACCACCTCAAGGTAGAGGGCGCGCTTGGTGTCGAAGTAGTGGTGGATCAACGCACGGGTGACGCCCGCCTCGGTCGCGATGTCCGATGTGGACACCGAGGTGTAGCCGTGGGCGCCGAAGAGCCGGCGGGCGGCGCCCAGGATCTCCGCACGCCGCGCGTCCGGTTCCATCCGGCGTCGCTGTGCCTGGTGCTGACCGCTCATCCCGTGGTTCCCCTCGTGTACATCGACTCGATCGACGCGGCGTGCAGGGAGTCGATCGCCTTGCGCCGCAGACTCAGCTTCGGCGTCAGCTCACCGGATTCCGCCGTCCAGGGCACGCTCAACACGCGGAACTCCTTCACCTGCTCGGCACGGGACAGCACCTCGTTCGCCTCCGCCACCGCCGCACCGATCGCGTCGAGCACCTCCGGGTGCGCGGCCAGGTCCGCCGGGTCGAGGCCGCGGGCTCGTGCCCACAGCGGTGCGGCCTCCTCGTCCAGCACGATCAGGGCGGTGAGGTACGGGCGGCGGTCGCCGATGGCGACCGCGTAGGCGATCAGCGGGTGTGCGCGCAACAGTGACTCGATCTTCGTCGGGGCGACGTTCTTGCCCCCGTCGGTGATGATCAGTTCCTTCTTGCGGTCGGTGATGGCCACTACGCCCCGGTCGTCGACGACACCGACGTCACCGGTCGGGAACCAGCCGTCGGCGTCGGTCGCGGGGTCCACTCCCCCGTCGGCGCGGAGATAGCCTTGGCAGACAACAGGACCGCGCACGAACAGCTCGCCGTCGTCGGCCACCCTGACCTCGATGCCGGGCCCCGGACGTCCGACCGCACCCAGCGCGAACACCTCCGGGGTGCTGACCGTGGCGGCGCCCGTCGTCTCGCTCAGGCCCCACACCTCGTACACCGGAATTCCCACCCCGGCCAGGAACTCCAGCACCGCGGTGGGGATCGGCGCCGCCCCGCTGAACGCGCGCCCGCACTCGCCGAGCCCGATGGCCGCGCGGATCGGCCGCAGCACCTGCGCGTCGAGCTGTCCCTGACGGGCGGCGAGTCCGGCCGGGACCTCCTTGCCCGCCGACCTCAGGTGGAACACCTCCAACGAGGTGTCCCGGGCCAGCGCCACGGCGGCGGCCTGCTCACCCGTGAGCGTGGCGAGCTTCGCCCGCAGCCCGGCGGCGAGCTTCTCCCACACCCTGGGGACGCCGAAGAACCCGTGCGGCCGGACCGCCTGCAGCGAGGCGAGCAACTGCGTCGGGTCCGCGCAGATCGTCACGTGGCCCGCGTTGCAGATGGGCATGTAGATGCCGAGCACCCGTTCCGCGATGTGCGCCATCGGCAGGTAGGCGACGGATCGCGGGTGTTCGGTCAACGGCACGAGGTGGTCCTGCATCAACGACTCGTAGATCACGTTGTGGTGGGACAGCACGACACCCTTGGGTTCGCCGGTGGTGCCCGAGGTGTAGACGACGGCCAGCGGCTGGTGCGGGGTGACCTCGTCGGTGAGCGTCTCGAACGCGGGGTCCTCGGCGCCGCGCAGGTCCGCGTAGCTGACGAACCGGATGTCACCGCTCGGTGCGACGTCCGGGTCCAGCACGACGATCGACCGCAGGTGCGGCAGGTCGTCGAGCACCGGCTGCCAGCGGCGCATCTGCTCCGCGCCCTCCAGCACGAGCACGGTGGCGGCGCTGTGCCGGGCCACGAACCGGATCTGCTCGGTGCTCAGCGTGTCGTAGGTGCTGCACGGCAGGGCACCGAGGTGGACCGCCGCGAGGTCGACGATCCAGTGCTCCGGCCGTTTCGACATGGCGATCAGCATCCGGTTGCCCCGCCCGAGTCCCACGGCGGCGAGACCTCGGGTGAGCACGGCGACCTCGGTGCGCAGTCCGGACCACGTCAGCGTGTGCGGGTCCTCGCCGATGCCGTCGGTGAGCGCGGGATGGTCGGCGAACCGCTGTGCGTTGCGGCGCAACAGCTTCGTGATCGTGAGGCCTTCGACGGACTGGTGCAGCTGCTCTGCTGCGGCCACGGCGGGCTCCCTCCAACGCGATCCACGGACGAGGTGTCGGCGAGCGATCCCACCGTGCCGCCACTGTTGACCGTCTGTCAATAGAGCTGCCCTTGCCGGTTCGTCGGTGTCGATTCAGACCGAGAACCTGTTGTAATCTAGCTACAGACTGCTACGTTCGAGCTTATTGACAGTCAGTCAACAACTCCCACCACCTGTCCCCGCCGGCCCCGCCGCGGCGAAGAGGAAGCGTGAGGACCCTGTGACCGAAGCATTCATCTACGACGCTCTCCGCACCCCGCGCGGCAAGGGCCGCGGCGGCGCGCTGCACCACGTCAAACCGGTGTCGCTGGTGACCGGCCTGATCGACGAACTGCGGCTGCGCCACCCGAACCTCGACCCCGCCCGGCTCGACGACCTGCTCCTCGGCGTCGTGACCCCGGTCGGAGACCAGGGCATGAACCTCGCGAAGGCCGCGGCGCTCGCGGCCGGACTGCCCGACACCACGGCCGGCGTGCAGCTCAACCGGTTCTGCGCCTCGGGCCTGGAAGCGGTGAACACGGCGGCGCAGAAGATCCGGTCGGGCTGGGACCGGCTGGTGCTCGCGGGCGGCGTCGAGTCGATGTCCCGCGTTCCCATGGGCAGCGACGGCGGGGCGATGGCCGCCGACCCGGAAACGGCCTACGACACGTACTTCGTCCCGCAGGGCATCAGCGCGGACCTCATCGCGACGATCGAGGGCTTCACCCGGCACCACGTCGACGAGTACGCCGTCCGGTCGCAACTGCTGGCCGCGCAGGCGTGGACCGGGGGCTACTTCGCGAAGTCCGTGGTGCCGGTGAAGGACCGCAACGGCGTCATCGTCCTGACGCAGGACGAACACCCCCGCCCCGGCACGACGGAGGCGGCGCTGGGCGAGTTGAAGCCCTCGTTCGCCGGCGTCGGCGAGATGGGCGGGTTCGACGCGGTCGCCCTGCAGAAGTACCACTGGGTCGAGCGGATCGAGCACGTCCACACGCCCGGCAACTCGTCGGGCGTCGTGGACGGCGCCGCACTGGTCCTGGTCGGCTCGGAGCAGGCGGGGGTGGAGCACGGACTCACGCCCCGCGCCCGGATCGTGGCCACCGCGGTCAGCGGGGCCGACCCGACGATCATGCTCACCGGTCCCGCCCCGGCCACCCGCAAGGCACTCGCCCTCGCCGGCCTGACCGTCGACGACATCGACCTGTTCGAGATCAACGAGGCCTTCGCCTCCGTGGTCCTCAAGTACGTCAAGGACCTCGGCCTGCCGTGGGAGAAGGTCAACGTCAACGGCGGTGCGATCGCCATGGGCCACCCGCTCGGCGCCACCGGGGCGATGCTGGTCGGCACCGTCGTCGACGAGCTCGAACGCCGCGACGCCCGCCGGGCCGTGGTCAGCCTCTGCGCCGGTGGCGGCATCGGCATCGCCACCGTCATCGAACGACTCTGACGACCCCGAGGAGAACACCGTGATCCACTGGGAACAGGGCTCCGACGGCGTCGTGGTGCTGACCATGGACGACCCCGACCAGCCCGTCAACACGATGAACCAGTCCTACGTGGACTCGATGGAGACCACCGTCACCCGGCTGGAGGCCGAGCGCGCGACGATCACCGGTGTCGTGCTCACCTCCGCCAAGGCGAGCTTCTTCGCGGGCGGCGACGTCGGTTTCATGAGCAAGGCCGAACCGGAGAACGCCGCCGAGATCAGCGAGGTGTGCCGGGTGCTCAAGTCCCAGCTGCGCCGGCTGGAGACGTTCGGCAGGCCGGTCGCCGCCGCGATGAACGGCAGCGCGCTCGGCGGCGGTTACGAGATCGCGCTCGCCTGCCACCACCGCGTCGCGCTGGACTCCGCGGACAGCCGCATCGGACTGCCGGAGGTCACCCTGGGCCTGCTGCCGGGCTGCGGCGGGGTCAGCCGGACCGTCCGACTCCTCGGGCTCCAGACCGCGCTGATGGACGTGCTGCTGACCGGCACCCGGTACCGCCCGGCGAAAGCACTCACCAAGGGACTGGTCCACGAACTCGCTGACACGCCAGCGGAAATGCTCGCGAAGGCCAGGGAGTGGGTGCTGGCCAACCCGGACGCGAAGCAGCCGTGGGACGTCGCCGGCTACCGGATCCCCGGTGGTGCGCCAACGAACCCGAAGGTCGCGGCGACCCTTCCGGCGTTCCCGGCGAACCTGCGCAAGCAGCTCAAGGGCGCGAACCTGCCCGCACCGCGCAACATCCTTGCCGCCGCCGTCGAGAGCGCGCAGCTCGACTTCGCGTCCGGCGAGAAGGTCGAGACGAGCTACCTCGTCGAGCTGATGACCGGTCAGGTCGCGAAGAACATGATGCAGGCGTTCTTCTACGACCTGCAGCACGTCAACTCCGGCGGCAACCGCCCACTCGGCCACCCGCGGCACGTCACGTACAAGGTCGCCGTGCTGGGCGCGGGCATGATGGGCGCCGGCATCGCCTACTCCTGTGCCAAGGCAGGCATCGACGTCGTGCTCAAGGACGTCTCGCTCGACGCGGCGGAGAAGGGCAGGCAGTACTCCGCGAGGACACCCGAGGCGTTCGCGCGCATCACGCCGACCGCCGACGCCGCCGACCTCGCGGGCTGCGACCTGGTGATCGAGGCGGTGTTCGAGGACCCCGAGGTGAAGCGGAAGGTGTTCGCCGAGATCGAGGACGTCGTCGCGCCGGACGCGGTGCTGGGGTCCAACACGTCGACGTTGCCGATCACGACGCTGGCCGAGGGTGTTCAACGCCCCGAGGACTTCATCGGCCTGCACTTCTTCTCGCCCGTCGACAAGATGCCGTTGCTGGAGATCGTCGTCGGCGCGAAGACCAGCGAGCAGACCATCGCGAAGGCCGTCGACCTCGCCCGGCAGATCGGCAAGACGCCCATCGTCGTCAACGACAGCCGGGGTTTCTTCACCAGCCGCGTGATCGGCCGGTTCATCGACGAGGCGGTGGCGATGCTCGGCGAGGGCCTGCACCCCGCGTCGATCGAGCAGGCCGGGTCCCAGGCGGGCTACCCGGCGCCACCGTTGCGGCTGCTGGACGAACTCACGCTCACGTTGCCGCGCAAGATCCGCGAGGAGACCAGGGCGGCGGTGCTGGCCGAGGGCGGGCAGTGGCACGCGCACGGCGCCGAGGCCGTCGTCGACCGCATGATCGACGAATTCGGCCGGGGCGGAAGGTCGAGCGGCGCGGGCTTCTACTCCTACGCCGACGGGAAGCGCACCGGGCTGTGGCCGGGTCTCCAGGAGCACTTCACCGTGGCAGGGCGCGAGATCCCGTTCGAGGACATGAAGGAGCGGATGCTGTTCGCCGAGTCGCTCGACTCGATCCGGTGCCTGGACGAGGGGGTGCTGCGGTCCGTGCCCGACGCCAACATCGGGTCGATCCTCGGCATCGGCTTCCCGGCCTGGACCGGCGGAGTTCTGCAGTACGTCAACGGCTATCCGGGCGGTCTGCCCGGATTCGTCGCCCGTGCGAGGGAACTGGCCGCCGCGTACGGCGACAGGTTCGACCCGCCGGCCTCACTGGTCGAGAAGGCGGAGAAGGGCGAGCGCTACGAGTGAGGGTCGAGCATCGGCACCAGGTACCGCCGGGCCACCGCGCGTAGCTGCTCGTCGTCGTCGAGGTCGATGACGTGGCTGGGAATGACCAGGAAGGAGGCGGAGATCCGGACCATCATCTCCGCCACCACGTCCACGTCGACGGCCTCGGCGACGGTGCCCGCGTGCTGCTCCCAGCGCAGCCTGCTCGCGACGAACTCCCGCACGGCGGCGAGGGTCCGGCCCTCGTCACCGGTCATCGACGGCACCACCGCGTCCGGTTCGACCTCCATCAGGCCGCCGATGAGCGGGTTGTCGCGGATGGCGCGCAACGAACTCACGAACCCGACCACGACCCGGTCCGCCACGGTCTCGGCGCCCTGGACGTCGACGATGAACTGGTCGAAGTAGCGCCGGAACTCCCGGCGCACCACCTGCTGCACCAACGCGTCCTTGGTGGCGAATCGGCGGTAGACGGTGATCCGCGACAGGCCGGCGAGCTTCGCCACGTCCGCCACGCTCGACCTCTTGATGCCCTTGCGGCGGAACTGCTCGTACGCGGCGTCGAGCAGGCGCGTGGTGACCTCGTCGTCGGAGTCCGCGCCCTCGACCGCGTCGCTGAACGCCAGCTCCAGAACCGAAGGGGCGTCAGGAGAACTCATGGCGACCGACGGTACAGGTTCCACTGCCATTACCCCTGTCGACCTCTGGCGATCATGACCGCTCCCGTGCTCCCATGATACAGAGATACTGAACTTGTTTCATTGTATCAACCCGACATCGAAGTCGAGGAGGACTTCCCTGCGATGGACGGACTCAGCAGGCGGAACATGTTGATCGCGGGCGGCACGCTCGGAGCACTCGGGGCGCTCGGCATGGCCTCTCCCGCGCTGGCGCGAACACCGTGGTCCTGGGAGCCCGCCGGTTCGGTGGCGGGCTCCGGTCCGGGCGCGGACCCGAACTGGGTGTGGGACGACGAAGCCGACCAGCTGCTCGCGGCGGTGATCGACCGCGGCGACGTCCCGAGGATCAACCCGATCCTGCGGACCTGGACCCGCAACGACCAGCCGCTGCCCACCGGCCTTCCGGCCGACGTGCGCGACTTCATGGAACGCGCACGGCAGCTCCCCGTGTGGGCCGACCAGGGCAAGCTCGACGTCGCGGCGCGGTTCAACGTCAGCAGGGGCTTCTACCTCAACCTGCTCAACGGTGTCGGCGGCGGCATGTTGAGCACGGCGATCCCCCGTGAGGCCCGTGCCGTGTACTACTCCAAGGGCGGCGCCGACATGGAGGACCGCGTCGCCAAGACCAGCCGGCTCGGCTTCGCCGTCGGCGACCTCGACGCGTACCGGCCGAGCGGCTCCATCATCGTCGAGTCGGTCAAGACGCGGATGGTGCACGCGGCCGTCCGGCACCTGCTCCCGCAGTCACCCGGCTGGTCCGGCACGAGCGGCGGCCAGACGATCCCGATCAGCCTCGCGGACATGCTCGTCACCTGGCACACGCTGCCGACCTACGCGATGCGCAAGATGCTGGAGTGGCGGGTCCCGATCACCCCGTCCGAGTCCACGGCGTACCTGCACGTGTGGCAGGTGACCGCGCATCTGCTCGGCATCCGCGACGAGTACATCCCCGGCACGTGGGACGCGGCCAACGCGCAGTCGAGGCAACTGCTCGACCCGGTGCTCGGCCCGACGCGTGAAGGCGTGGAGCTGACCGACATCCTGCTGGGCCAGCTCGCCGAGCAGACCAGCCCCGCGAGCATCAGCCGTCCGATGGTGAACGCGCTGGCCCGGTACCTGGTGGGCGACCGGATCGCGGACTGGGACGGCATCTCCCGCGAACCGTTCTGGGACCCGACGATCGCCACGATCTGGCCGAAGCTCGTGGGCTTCCGCGAAAAGCTCATCCCGTTGCCGCTGGTGCCGCAGCTCGCCTGGACCCTCGACGAGGCCGCGCGCCGCTACATCATGTTCTTCCTCACCAAGGGGAAGGAAACGCACATCGAGATCCCCGACACCAACCGGCCTTCCTGAGCACGTGGACTCGACGAGGAGTTCCCTGTCATGAACGAAATCAGCAGGCGCAGCATGTTGGTCGCGGGCGGGACGCTCGGCGCGCTCTGCCTGGCGTCGCCCGCCAGCGCCAAGTCGCTGTGGACGTGGTCCCCCAGCGGATCTCTCGCGGGCTCGGGGACCGGCACCGACCCGAACTGGGTGTGGGACGACGAGGCGGACGCGCTGCTCGCGTCGGTGATCGACCGCGGCGACACCCCGCGCGTCAACCAGGCGTTGCGCGCGTGGACCCGCAACGACCAGCCGGTGCCCGCCGGGATGCCGTCGGACGTGCGCGACTTCATCGAGCACGCACGCCAACTGCCCACCTGGGCCGACCCGCGCAAGCTCGACGCCGCTGCACAGTTCAACCGCACCAAGGGCATCTACGTCGGTGTCCTCTATGGACTCGGCAGCGGCCTGATGAGCACGGCCATTCCCAAGGAGGCCCGTGCCGTCTACTACTCCAAGGGCGGCGCGGACATGAAGGACCGCGTGGCCAAGACCGCGAAGCTCGGTTACGACGTCGGTGACCTGGACGCCTACCAGCCGCAGGGCGAGATGATCGTGACCGCGGTGAAGACCCGCATGGTGCACGCGGCCGTGCGGCACCTGCTGCCCCAGTCACCCGGCTGGTCGGGCGGGAGCGGCGGCCAGACGATCCCGATCAGCCTGGCGGACATGCTCGTCACGTGGCACAGCCTGCCGACGTTCGTGATGCGCAAGATGCTGGAGTGGGGCGTCCGGATCAGTCCGGCCGACTCAGCCGCCTACCTGCACGTGTGGCAGGTGACCGCGCACATGCTCGGCATCCGCGACGAGTACATCCCGGCGACGTGGGCCGCCGCCAACGAGCAGTCGCGGCAACTGCTCGACCCGACACTGGGTCCCACTCGGGAAGGGGTGGCGCTCGCGAACGACCTGCTCGACATCGTGGCGGAGGTCGACGGCGGCCTGACCCGGCCGATGATCAGCGCGTTCTCCCGGTACACGGTCGGCGATCGCGTCGGCAACTGGATCGGCCTGAGCCGTGAGCCGTTCTGGGAGGCGTTGATCGGCGCCGCGTGGCCGAGGCTGGTGGCGTTCCGCGAGCACCTGATCCCGTTGCCGCTCATCCCGGAGGCCGCCTGGACGCTCGAGGAGGTCATCCGCCGGTTCGTGCTGCTGTTCTTCGCCGAGGGACGGCGCATCTCCATCGAGATCCCCGACATGAACCGGCCCTCGTGAGGCGACGTCACTTCCTCGGATACGTGCTGGCGGCACCGACGCTGGTCACCGCGGCCAGGTTCGGGTCCGGCGAGGAGGAGATCCCCTCGCCGGACCTCACCCGGCTGGTCGACCTCAACGACGTGATGACCGCGGCGGCACTGCCGACGTCCGGCCTCATCACCGTCGAGGTCGGCGCCGACGGCACCGTGTCGTTCGCACTGCCGCGGGCCGAGGTCGGCCAGGGCATCACCACCTCGACGGCCATGCTCATCGCCGAGGAGCTGGACGTGTCACCGGACCGCGTCCGCGTCTCGCTGGCCGATGCCCGCCCCGAACTGCTGTTCAACCAGCTCACCGGCGCCTCGAACACGACCATCTCCACCTACACCCCGATTCGCGTCGCCGCCGCGACCGCACGGTTCCGCCTGCTGGAGGCCGCCGCGGCCGAGCTCGGCACCCGAGAACTGGTGCTGGCGAACGGGATCGTCACCGGTGCCGGCCGCAGCATCGGCATCGGCGCGCTGGCGGGAAGAGCCGCCAGCGCGCGACCGCAGCAGGTCGCCGTGACGTTGAAGGCACGGGAGAACTGCACCGTCATCGGCAAGCCGCACAACCGCGTGGACGCACTGGCGGCGGTCACCGGGCGCAAGAAGTTCACCATGGACCTCGCCGTGCCCGGAGCGCTGCCGACGATGCTCTGCCGGCCACCGACGATCAACGGCAGGGTCGGCTCGGTCCTCAACCTCGCCGAGGTCCGCGCGCTGCCGGGCGTCACCGACGTCGTCACCGTCTCGACCGGGGTGGCGGTGCGAGCGTCGACGTTCGGACAGTGCATCGACGCCGTGCGCGCACTGCGGGTGTCGTGGAAACCCGGGACGGCCGAAGGAAAATCCGACGACACCGTGCTGGCGGAACTCCGCGCGGCCGAACTCCCGCTCGGCCCGCCACCCTTTACTCCCACCGTGGAAGGCAGGTTCACCTTCCACTTCCGCGGCAACAGCGCCCTGGAACCCAACTGCGCCATCGCCGACGTGCGCCCCGGCCGGGCGGAGATCTGGTCGTCGCTGAAGGCACCGATCGTCGCCCAGAAACTGATCGCCGCCCGGCTCGGCCTGCCACCGGGCGCGGTCACCGTGCACGTGACGGAGGGCGGCGGTTCGTTCGGGCGCAAGCTCTTCTTCGACGCGGCGCTGGAGGCCGCCGAGGTCTCGCAGAAGGTCGGCAAGCCCGTCAAACTCCTGTGGCACCGCGCCGACGACACGCGCCAGGGCCGCACGCACCCGATGGCGACCTCACGAGTCCGCGTGTCCTATGTGGGCAACACCGTGCTCAGCTACGCCCAACGGCACACCGGCGTCAGCACCGACCTCGGTCACGGACTGGGCGAGCTGTTCACGGCCATGGCCGCGCGACTGCCGGTCGGGGACATCGGCTTCTCCCAGACGTTCTTCCACCTCTCCCAGTCCATGCCCTACAACTTCGGCGCCGCCACCCACCTGCTCGCCGAGACGGACAAGGGCTTCAACACCGGCAGCATGCGCAACGTCTACTCCCCCGACGTCGTCTGCGCTCGCGAACTGATCGTCGACAGGCTGGCCGCCCGGCTGAACCAGGACCCTCTCCGGTTCCGCCTCGGCTTCCTGCGCGACGACCGGGCGCGTGCGGTGCTGACGAAGGTCGCCACCGAAGGCGGCTGGGGCCGTGCCATGCCCGCCGGCACTGCCCAGGGCATCGCGTTCCACGGCGAGTACCACGCCTTCTCCGCGGTGCTCGTGGAGATCGACTGCCGGCCGGAGACCGTGCGGCGCCCGATCCGCGACGGCGTGACCGGACCCCGCGTCACCAAGGCGTTCGTCGCCGTGGACGTCGGCCTGACGGTGAACCCGCGCGGCCTGGAAGCCCAGATGATGGGCGCACTGATGGACGGCATCGCGCAGACGCTCACCTCGAGCCTGCACCTGCGCGACGGCCACTTCCTGGAAGCCAGCTGGGACAACTACTTCTACACCCGCCAGTGGAACACACCGCCGGTGGTGCGGATCTTCGTCATGCCGTCCACAACGGACAGACCGGGCGGTGCCGGCGAACTGGGCGTGGCCGCGTCGATGGCCGCCGTCGCCTGCGCCTACGGCCGGGCCACGGGCACCACGCCGACCACCTTCCCGATCAACCACGCCACCCTGTCCTTCACCCCCAAGCCGACCGTGCCACCGATCCCGCAGTCCCCCACCGACGGCCTCGTGAGGTAGGAGAACCCGTTGCCAGCACACACCTTCCGCCTCAACGGCGAACAGGTCACCGTCACCGCACCCGACGACGTGCGACTGCTGTGGGTCCTGCGCGACCTCCTGGGCGTCACCGGCCCGAAGTACGGCTGCGGCATCAACGTGTGCAAGGCGTGCACCAGCCACCTCAACGGCCAGGCCGTCAGCCCCTGCTCCATCCCCGTCGGCGACCTGGTGCCGGACGACGAGGTGACCACCATCGAAGGACTCGCCGGCACCGACCTGCACCCGATGCAACGGGCGTGGCTCGAGCACGACGTGGCGCAGTGCGGCTACTGCCAGCCGGGCCAGATCATGGCCGCGGTCGCCCTGGTCCGCGCGGTGGCGGCCGAGGGGCGTTCGATCACGGACGCCGACCTCGACGGCATCCGCAACATCTGCCGGTGCGGCACCTACCCGCGGATCCGCGACGCGATCAGGGCCGGAGCCGCGGAGATGTGACGTTTCAGGTGCCGCTGGAGCAGGTCACGGCCGGGCGATCAGGTTCGGGACCGGCGGAGACGAACCCGAACGAGGTGGTTCCCCCGGCAGCGAGCACTGCGTTGTAGCCGGCGTTGGTGACGGTCACCGCGGTCGCGTTCTGGGTCAGGGTGCCGTTCCACAGGTTGCCGATGGTGTGGCCCGCGGCCTGCTGCCACGTGATGGTCCAGCCGGTCAGGCCGTCTGCGCTGGTGTTGCCCACGGTCACCTCGACCTGGTAGCCGCCCGGCCACGAGTTGGTCACCTCGTAGCGGGCAACGCAGGCGGTCGCGGCCGTTGTCGTCGTCGTGGTGTTGGTCTGGGCGCTGCTGCTGGGCCGATCGCCCTGCACGACGGTGCCGATCACCACACCGGCGGCGACCAGGACGGCCGCACCGGCGACCATCGCGATCACCCGGCGTGGCAGGTGGCGGCGGACGCGCAGCATCCGCGTCCCGCTCTTCGGTGGCCCGGCGGGCAGCGGCAGTCCCTCCGCGACCGCCGCGAGCAGCTTGTGGGCCTCGGCCATCGTCGGGCGCTGGGCCACGTCACGACGCAGGAGGCGCTGAAGCACCTCGCTGAGCGGGCCACCTACCCGTGGCGGCTCGAACTCTCCCCGGACCACGCGCTGCAGCAGCGCGTAGGGGTTGTCGTCCACACCGAACGGCGGCGTGCCCTCCAGCGCCGTGTAGAGGGTCGCGCCGAGGGAGAACACGTCCGAGGCGAACGTCGCCGGCTCACCCGCCGCCACCTCCGGCGCCAGGAAGGCAGGCGTGCCGACGATCAGGCGGGCGTCGGTCACCGTGCCCTCGCCGACCGCGCGGGCGATGCCGAAGTCGGTGATCTTCGCGATGCCGTCCTCGGCCAGCAGGACGTTGGACGTCGAGACGTCCCGGTGCACGATGCCCTCCGCGTGCGCCGCCGCCAGTGCGGCGGCGACCTGCCTGCCCACGGCCGCGACCACGCCCGGCGCCAGCGCGCCTCGTTCGGCGATCAGCGCCGCGAGGCTGCGGGACGGCAGGTGCTCCAGCACCAGACAGGGCTTGCCGTCGTGCTCGACGACCTCGTACACGCTGATCGCGTGCGGGTGCCGCAACCGACCGGCGACCCGGCCCTCGCGCAACATCTGCGCCACCGCGTCCGGGGACCGCCGGTCCGTGGTGAGCAGCTTGACCGCGACCATGCGATCCAGCTGCTCGTCGCGGGCCTGCCAGACCACCCCCATGGATCCTCGCCCGATCGACGAGACCAGCCGGTACCGCCCGGCGATGACCTCACCCTCTTCTGGCACGGGCTGACGCTACTGGGCGGAGCCGTCCATCGGCCACCTTCGACTTCGCGCGAGCCGAGTTCTCCGTCGGGTCTCCGCTGCCACGAGATCCCGCTCCAGCCGGGCCCACCTGCGGTGCCGCACACCGGAGTCAGTCGCCGACGTGCACGTGGGAAGTTCGAACCGCTGGGACCGTCCGGTCGGTGCCGTGTGTGAGTCGGCTGGATGCGCTGGGCGGCAGAACCGCTTGGGCATTCAATTTGGTCAACACTGAAGCAATAGCGATCTTTGTGCACCAGATTCATGGCACGTGGCTGCTGCGCCGAGTCGAGCTCTCAGTCGACGCGGTGTCTCGCGCCGGGGCCGGGGGCAGCCTGGATGTCGCCGAGGCTATCCACGAGGTGGTCGTGAGCGCAGCGCACCTCGGTTCGGATCGGTGCGCCGCAGCCGCGGTGGGCGAGCACGACGGTCGGGCCGCCGGGGGCCGGAAGCCAGCGGTCGGACCAGGTCAGCAGGCTGATGATCGCGGTGGCCAGGTCCCGGCCCTTGTCGGTGAGGCGGTACTCGTGGCGGCCGCGTGATCCGGTGTCGTGGTAGGCGACCTTGGTCAGGATGCCCTGGTCGGTCAGGTCGCGCAGGCGTGCGGACAGCACACCCGGCGTCAGGCCGGTGTGGCGGCGGAAGTCGTCGAAGCGCCGGGTGCCGTAGAACGCCTCCCGCACGACCTGCCCGGCGCTGCGCGGCACGAGCACGTCGAGCGCTCGTTGGACCGCGTCCGGTTCCAGGAGCCACGCGTCGCGGTTCCACGGCGGGTCCGCGTCCTCGGTCGGATCGTGCGCGCGGCGCTGCTGCATGCGCGCACTGTGTCACACGGCCGGACGGCCGGCGTCCGCGAGAACCGCTGTCGTGCGACGTGCCGAGGGGTTCGGCTACCGTGCTGGATATGGTTTACGGTACTCAGCCGGTGCGGCGGTTCGTGGCGCTCGGCGACAGCCTCACCGAAGGGGTCGGCGACCCCCGGCTCGACGGCACGCTGCGCGGCTGGGCCGACGTCCTGGCCGGCGAGCTCGATCACGCGTGGCCCGGACTGCGCTACGACAACCTTGCCGTGCGCGGATGGCACGCCCAGCACGTGCTGGAGCACCAGCTCGAGCAGGCGTTGCGGCTCAAACCCGATCTGGCCAGCGTCATGGTCGGCGCCAACGACGCCTTCGACCGGCACGGGTTCGACGGCGCCGAGGTGGGCCGCGTGCTGCGGCGGACGGTGGCGGCCCTGTGCGACACCGGCACCCGCGTGGTCATGGCGACCCTGCCGGACATCACCCGCCGCTGGCCGGGACCCGCACGCCTGCACCAGGCGACGCGCTCGCGGTTCGAGGTGGTCAACGACCACGTGCGCACGATCGCGGCCGAGCACGACGCGATCATGCACGATCTGTGGCACGACGAACGCACTCACGCGCCGCGCATGTGGTCGATCGACCGCGTCCACCCCGGCACGCACGGGCACGCCGGCATCGCCCACAGCTTCGCCGAACTCATCCTCGGCCGGGCTCGTTCCCCCTGGACGCCGACGGGCCCGGCGGTGACCGCGACGCAACGGCTCGCCGAGATCCGCTCGCTCTACACGATCCTGCGGGCCGATCGCGGCCAACCGCTGCCCACTCAACTCCCTCGGGGACCGTGGGTCCTCGGCGACGCGGGAACACACCGCTGAGCGATCAGCGACCGTCCGGTGTGCCGAACGCCGCGAGCGACACGGGTTGCCAGCAGCGCCAGGTCCGCAGCCGGTCCTCGTAGATCTCCTCGATGGCCGGGAAGAGCCGCCCCAGGATCAGCCGGCGCGGCGGCTGATCCGCGTCGACGAGGGCGAGGACGGCGGGCACCGTAGCGGCGGCCTCGCCGACCTCGAACTCCACGGAGGTCTCCGCACGACGCTGCGCGTAGTCGGGCAACCGGTCGCTGTGGCGAGATCCGCGGTCGAGCCAGTCGGTCGCGTACGGACCGGGCTCGACGCACGTGACGTGGATCCCGAACCCCGCCACCTCCTGCCACAACGACTCGGAAAGGCCTTCGAGCGCCCACTTGGACGCGTGGTAGGCGCCGATACCGGGATAGGCGCGGACGCCGCCCTCGCTGGTCACCTGCAGGAGGTGGCCCGCTCCCTGGCGGCGCAGCACGGGCAGGACGGCCTGCGTGACCCAGACCGCGCCGAAGAAGTTGGTCTCCATCTGCCGGCGCAGTTCCCGTTCCGCGAGTTCCTCGACCATGCCGAAGTGGCCGTAGCCCGCGTTGTTGACGACGACGTCGATGCGCCCGAACCGGCGGACCGCGTCGTCGACCGCGGCGAAGACCCCCTCGCGGTCGGTGACGTCGAGCTCCAGCGTCAGCACGGTGTCGGGGAAGCGTTCCCGGAGACCTTCGAGGGCCTGGAGGTTGCGGGCGGTGGCGACGACGCGGTCGCCGCGCTCCAGCGCCGCTTCCGCCCAGAGACGGCCGAAGCCGGTCGAAGTGCCGGTGACGAACCAAACTTTGCTCATGAACCCAGTCTGATCCGGCGACCGCCATTCCACTAAGGAAGCTTTGTCAGATCAGCTATTCCAGGATGGCATGATTGGGAGCATGGGCCTGGACGTTCATCCTCAGCTGTTGCGGGCACTGCGGGCGGTCGTCGAGACCGGGTCGCTCACCGCCGCGTCGGAACGGCTGGGGTTCACGCAGTCGGCGTTGTCGAAGCAGATCGCGACGCTCGAAGCGACTGCGGGAGTGCGCCTGTTCGAGCGGGTCTCGCGCGGCGTCGTGCCCACCGCGGCCGGCGCCCGGCTGGCGGTGCGGGCGGCCGCGATCCTGGACCAGTACGAGGTCGCGGAACGCGAACTGGAGGACGCGCCGGTGCCGCTCGGCGGCCGGATCGCCCTCGGCGGCTTCCCCACCACGGCCCTGCGCCTGGTGCCCCGCGCGATCGCCCGCGTCCGCGCCGACCACCCGTCCGTCGAGGTCGAGTTCCTGGAGTCCTCGACACCGGTGCAGATCCGCCGGCTGCGGGCCGGGCGGCTGGACCTGGCGATCCTGGCCTCCGGCAAAGACCTGCCCGACTGGGATCTCACCGGCGTCGAGGTCGACCCGCTGCCGTCCGGCGCGCTGCTGCTCGCGGTGGGACGGCAGCACCGCCTCGCCGGTGCCCGGCGCGTACCGGTGACGGAACTCGCGCGGGAGGGGTGGGTCGTCGGCACGGGAGCCCGCGGCGAACCGCAGTTCGGCGCGTGGCCGACCGTGCCGCACCCTCGGGTGGTGGCCGCGCTCGGCGACTGGTCGGCGCGCTTCGGGTTCGTCGCGGCGGGCCTGGGGATCACGACCATTCCGAGTCTCGCCGCCGCGTCCCTGCCGGACGGCATCGTGTGCGTGGAGGTCCACGACCCGGACTGGGTGGGCCGCGCGATGAGCCTCGCCTGGGTCGGTGGGCTCACCGGGCCGGCGAAGGCGGTTCGCACCGCCCTCGTCGAACAGGCGTGCCTGATCGCCGAGCGTTGAGTACGCGATGCGGCAACGGTTTCAGGCTCAGCCGAGCTCCTTCGCGAGTGCCATTCCCGCCGCACGCCCGGAGAAGATGCACCCACCGAGGAACGTGCCTTCCAGCGCGTTGTAGCCGTGCACTCCCCCGCCGCCGAACCCGGCGACCTCGCCCGCCGCGTAGAGCCCCGGCAGCACGCTGCCGTCCGGGCGCATCACCTGCGAGTCGAGGTTCGTCTCCACTCCACCGAGTGTCTTGCGCGTGAGCACGTTCAGGCGAACCGCGATCAACGGCCCGTGCGCCGGGTCGAGGATCCGGTGCGGCTTCGCCACGCGGGAGAGCCGGTCGGCGCGGTACCGGCGAGCGTGTTCGATCGCCATGATCTGCAGGTCCTTGCCGTTCCCCGAGGCGACGCCGAGATCGCGGGCGCGGATCTGCCGTTCGAGGTCGGCGTGCTCGATCTGCGGGCCTCGCGCGATCTTGTTCATCCCGTCCACGAGTTCGCGCAGGGTGTTCGCGACGACGAAGTCCACGCCGTGCTGCTTGAACGCCTCGACAGGTCCCGGCGCACCCTTGGTGAGCCTGCTCTTGAGGGCGTCCGGGATGCTCTTGCCGGTGATGTCGGGGTTCTGCTCGGAACCGGAGAGCGCGAACTCCTTCTCGATGATCGACTGGGTCAGCACCATCCACGAGTAGTCGTACCCGCTGGCGAGCAACGCCTTCATGGCGCCGTTGGTGTCGAAGCCCGGGAAGTTCGGCGCGGGCAACCGTGTGCCGGTCGCGTCGAACCACATCGACGACGGCCCCGGGATGATGCGGATCGCGTGGTTCGGCCAGATCGGGTCCCAGTTGTGGACGCCCTCGGTGTAGTGCCACATGCGGTCGCTGTTGACCAGGCTGGCGCCCGCCTTCTCGCTGATCTCCAGCATGCGTCCGTCCACGTGCGCGGGCACACCCGCGATCATCGTCTCCGGGCACGGACCGAAGCGGTCCACCGGCCAGTTCCTGCGGACCAGCTCGTGGTTGTGGCCGATGCCCCCGGTCGTGACGACGACCGCCTTGGCTCGCGACTCGAACTCTCCCGCCGCCGTGCGGGACGAAGCACGGCCTCGCTCCACATCGGACGGTTCCAGCACCGTGCCCCGGACGCCGACGACCGCGCCGTCCTCGACCAGGAGCTCGTCGACCTGGTGCCGGAAGGCGAACGTGACGAGCCCGGCGCGTTCGGCGGCCAGCACGGGCTCCGCGAAGACGCGCACCACCTCGGGCCCCGTGCCCCAGGTCAGGTGGAAGCGCGGCACGGAGTTGCCGTGCCCGTCAGCGCTGCCGTCACCGCGTTCGGCCCATCCGACGATCGGCACCACGCGCAGCCCGAGGTCGTGCAGGTACTGGCGCTTCTTCGTCGCGGCGAACTCGACGTACGCCTTCGCCCACTGCCGCGGCCAGTGGTCCTCGCGCTCGCGGTCGAAGCCCGCGCTCCCGAGCCAGTCCTGCAGCGCCAGCTCGTAGCTGTCCTTGATCCCCATCCGGCGCTGCTCCGGCGAGTCGACGAGGAAGAGCCCGCCGAGCGACCAGAAGGCCTGCCCGCCCAGGTTGTTCCGGTTCTCCTGGTCCAGGACGAGAACCCGCTTGCCGGCCTTGGTCAGCTCGTAGGTCGCGACCAGCCCGGCAAGGCCGGCACCGACCACGATCACGTCGTGCTGAGCGGTCATTCGGAGTCTCCTGTCGATTCGGCGGTGTAGGCGAACACGACCCGTTCGAACAGGTCGAGCCGCCGAAGTCGCGGCCGTGGATCATCGGGTTCGGTCAGGCACTGCAGGGAGGTCCCGTCGTGCACCGCGACCAGTGCCAGCGCGAGAGCCTGGGGATCCTCGGCCCGCCGCCCCGCGCCGCGCAGGAACGACTGCAGCACGGACGCGAGCGTGGCGACGATGGCTTCCTCGCGTGCCGCCATCACCCGCCGCAGCGCCGGATCGCGCAACGCGTGCGCGGAGAACTCGGCCGTCACCCGGTACCAGGCGTCGTCCAGGCCGACGGCCTGGTCCATGAGCTCGACCACCTGCCGCACCGAGCGCACTGCACCGAGGTCGACGGCGGCGAGGACCTCGTGCAGGTCGGCGAGGAGCACCTGGGAACGGTCCTCCCACATCGAGAGGAACAGCTCGTCGAGCGAGTCGAAGTTGGAGTAGAAGGCACCCCGTGTGAACCCGGCCGCGGCGCACACCTGCTCCACGGTCACGACGCCGAACCCGCGTTCGGCGAACTCCTCCAGCGCCGCCTGGTGCAGCCGCCGCCGCGTCTCCACCCTGCGCTTGGTCAGCCGTTTGGGCTCGGTGCCGGTCACTCTCGTCTCCGATCGCGGATACAAGAATGTATCGGATACACCGATGTATCGAAAGAGGTCCTCCGCCGAGCGGTCGAGGCGCTGTCCCGACCGCTTCGAGGCGTGACCGTCCTGGAGGGGTCAGGCGCGCTCGACGGCGTCGGCCTGCGGGCCCCGGTCGCTCTGCCGGATGCGGAAGCGCACCCGATCGCCGGCCTCCAACGGCTCGCCGGAGACCACCGAGACGTGCACGAAGAGGTCGGGTCCGCCCGCGTCGGGGGTGATGAAGCCGAAGCCGCGGTCGCCGTCGTAGCGGGCCACCGTGCCGTTGCCGGCGCGAGCCGCCGGACGGGCCGGACCGGGAGCCGCAGCGGCCTCCACCGGCTCGCCGCCGGCCACGAACCGCACGTCGCGCGCCTGACGCCCCTGGTCCGCGCTGACCGTGGTGAACGAGACCCGGTCGCCCTCGGCCGGCAGGTACGCCTCGTCGACCAGGGCGCGCACGTGCAGGAAGACGTCACCCACCCCGTCGTCGGCGGCCACGAAGCCGAACGCCTTCTCCTCGTCGAACCACAGAACGGAGCCGTCGGCACCGTCCCCGGCCGCGACCACGGGCCCCCTGCGAACCCCGGCGTCGAAGCTCAACGGCACCAGGTGCTGGGCCTGCGGCCCCTTCTCCCCGGCGACGACGACGAAGGCCACCCGCTGCCCTGCTGCGAGGACGCCCCCGGTGACGATGGCGGACGAGTGCACGAACACCTCCGCACCCCCGCCGTCCGGCGCGGCGAACCCGTACCCCTTGGCCGGCTCGTACCAGGAGACGGTGGCGAGCACCCCCAGAGCCGCGTCGGGCGCGACATCGCCGGTGACGGCGACGTGCAGCGCCTGCGGACCACGGGGCCCCTCACCGGTCTCGAACTCCACCGTCTGCCCCTCGCGCAGCGCCCGCGCCGCACCCTCACCCTGCACCTGCGAGACGTGCACGAAGATGTCGGCGCTGCCGTCGTCGGGGGCGAGGAAGCCGAAGCCGCGCTCGAGGTCGTACCAGCGGACGGTTCCCTGCTGCACAGTGCACTCCTGGTCTCACGGTTGATCGAGGGTCCAGTGTCCCAGGCGCCGGGGGTGAGTCCTGACCCCGGCGCGCGGTGCTCGTCGTAGTGCGTTCGGCAGGCCGTGAGCGGCTTCAGAGCATGTCGAGGTGGAGTGGCGGCCCGTCACTTTCCGGCGGCCCTGGTCGCGGCGGCGAGCCACGCCGCGGGCACCGCTGCGACGGACCGGCCGTGGCCGATCGCGGGATCCACGCCCTCGTGGACGCTCGCCTCCCACCCGGCGGCGCCGAGCCAGTCCCCGATGTCGTCCCGCGCCGCCGTGAAGACCACCCCGTGCTTGCCCAGCCCTTCGCGCACCTCGGCACCCTGCTCGTCGAGCATCGACACCTGCAGGTGTTCGAGGAACAGGTGACTGCCGGGAGCCGACAGCGCGGTCACCTCGGCCAGCAGCGCGTCGCCCTCCGCCGGCGTGAGGTACATCAGCACGCCCTCGACGAGCCACGCGGTCGGCTGGTCCTCGTCGAACCCGGCCGCGCGCAACGGTTCTGTCCAGTCCGCGGCGAGGTCGGCGGCCACCCCGACGCGCTCGCAGACCGGTGTCAGGCAGGAGCGCGCGACCACGGCGCTCTTGAACTCGGTCATGCCCGGCAGGTCGAGCTCGAACCAGCGGGTGCCGGGTGGGCACGGCAGGCGCGTCGTGCGTCCGTCGATGCCCGCGGCGAGGGTCACGACCTGGCGCACGCCGCCGGCCAGTGCCTCGGTGATCCGGTCGTCGAAGAACCGGGTGCGCACCACGTGGTACGCGGGGAAACCGCTCGACGTGACGCTCATCTGGGCGATGAACGCCTCCAGCGCCGGGTGACCTTCCAGTTCGGCGACGAGGTGGCCGGCCAGCGGGTCGACGAAGAGCGGGTGCGGGTGCGAGGCCTCGACGTGCCGGACCCAGGCGGTGTAGAGGGCGGTGTGACTCAGTCCGTCGGCGGGGATCTTCAGGTCCGGCATCGGGTTCTCCCTCGGTCAGGCCAGGTCGGCGCGGAACGTGGCGGCCAGCGCCCTGGTCAGCTGGCCGAAGCGGTAGCCGCGGGCGCGTTGCTCGTCGGTCATGCGGCTGCGGTCGAGGTTGAGCGACCAGCTCGCCCGCCGTGCCAGCGCCGACCACTCGCGCACGTGCCGGCCCAGGTCGCTGTCCTGGGTGACGACCACGGGCGCGGCAGCGAGGGCGGCGGCGAGACCGGGGGTGGCGGCCACGTCCAGTTCGGCGACGAGCCGGGCGGCCTCGGCGTGGGCGTCCTCGACGTGCGCCGGCGTGCTGCGGCTGAACCAGCTGTCGACGTGCATGCTCGGCAGGGAGGCGCTGACCTGCTCGAACGTGGGCGCAGCGCCGACGACCCGACCGGCCAGCGCCATGCCGCGGGCCACAGCACCCTCGTAGCGGTACCGCCAGCTCTCGTCGTCCTCGTCATCGGAGTCGTCCTCGTCGTCCGGGTCGAAGCCCGCCGCGCGGATCAGTGGGAGCAGCCGGTCCGGATCCGAGCCGCCACGGCTCTCGGGGTAGTTGAGGTTGAAGTGGGTGGTGACGGTGCCGTCGACCGCGTGGCCGAAGCTCGGCGACGCGTAGTCGTGCCGCACGAGGGCGACCGCCTCGGTGCCGCGTGAGAGCGCATCCACCAGGTGTCCCAGCGTGTAACTGGTCGGTTGGACCAGGACCGTCCACTCGCCCAGCGCGAACGCCGAGGCCACCTCGGGATAGCCGTCGTCGAACGTCAGGGTCGCCGCGATCTCCGCGGGCGTTCGGTGCGCCAGGGTGTCTTCCAGGCCGCCGATGCGGCGCAACGCGTCGAGGGGTTCGACGCCGCGCACGAACGCGAGCGAGAAGATCTCACCGAGAAACGCGGGATCGCCGTGCCCGGCGTCGGCCCAGGCCAGGTCTGGCTCTGCCAAGAGGTCCCCCAAGAATGGTCGCGGAACCGTCACCCGCGTGGTCCGTTCAAGGTCAATTGGTAGCGCGTCCGAGGTGAGACTGTCGAGCCGTGTCCGACGCTCGGGGTGCCGCGCCGCAAGTCCTGAGTGAGGAGATCTGCGGATGCCCCCGCGGCGGCTTTCGGTGCGAGAGTGGCCGGGTGCGGTGGTCGTCGCCGTGTTGGCGGGGACGAGCGGGAGCGCCGCCGTGGCGCTCCTCGCCGTGGTGGTGTTCGTGGCACTGCTGACCTTCGTGGCCCAGGTGGCGCCCGAGGAGTCGCGGTTCGGCCTCAGTGAGTCGGTGGTGCGGTGGGTGCCCGCGAGCACCCTGCTCTTCGCGCTGGTGGCGGGTGCGCTGCTGCGCCGGTGGTACCTGGCGCTCGGGTCCGTGGTCGGGCTGACCGTCTTCGGCCTGGTGCTGCTGCACGCGCTCGCCGCCACGTTGCCGTCCGAAGTGGACCGGCGAGTGCTGGAGAACCGGCTCGAACCGCTGCTCGTCGCTTCCGTGCCTGGCTACGGCGTGGTGTCGAACCAGCTGTCGTGGCAACTGATACCGCTCGGCGTGGATCCCAACGTCATCCCGCCGTCGCCGTTCGTGCAGCTCTACACGGAGGACGACGCGCCGGACTGCCAGGTCGACCTGTACCAGACGCGGTATCCGGCCGGTCCGCCCTGCGAGGTCGAGCGGCCCGGCCTGTTCTTCGTGCAGGGCCAGGACAGCAACGCCTACGCTCACCGGGTCGACGGGCGGCGGCTGGTCCTCGTCGCCCCGAAGTCGTTCGACCGCGCCGTGCTGCGGGACGCACTGCTCAGCGCCGCTGCCCGGCGCCCGGAAGATCGAGTTCTCCACCCGCACCTCGTTCGACGGCAAGTGCACCTACGGCGCGCTGGAGTGCGTGGTCGAGTCACCGTCGGTGCGCTACGAGCGGTTCGAGGACGCCCACACGGTCGTGCGGGCGGCGGACGACAAGGAGGTGACGGTCCGGGGAGGCCTGGCGGTCGGCCGGGACGTCCTGCGCACCGCCGCCCTGGCCGCGCACCCGCCCTCGGACGACGAGCTGCGGGCCATGCTGCCGCCGGAGCGATCGTCCACACCGGACCGTTCCCCGATGTGGCTGGCCCGCGAGGTCGCCCGCTTCCTCTTCGGGTGATGGCGGGAGTCACCCGACCAGCCGCCAGGTTCAGCTCAACGCCCTGCTGGTGTCCACAGCGCTGGGGCCGCCAGCTGAACCGCTCGTTGCGGTGCGATGTGCGGTGGCGTCGAGGTCGGCTTCTGCTTGGTGACGAAGGCGTGGCGCTTGGCGGCGAACCCGCGACGGTCGTCGAAGATGTCCCGGCACATCTCGGCGAGTTCCATCGTGCGGTACGTCTCCAATGGACGGTTGCGTTCGTCTTCCGCGCGTCGCGATCGCTTGTCGTTCAAGAGCTCTTCGTACCTGTTGTGCGCGGCGAGGTTCTCGGCGTAGCGGAGGACCGCTGCCTCGAACTCCTGCGGTTGCCCTTCGAGCATCTCGTCGGCGAGACCGGTGCGGAGCGCGGTCATCGCGCTCATCGGCAGGCAGCTCTCGGTCATCGACCACGCTTGGAGTTCGCCCACGCGCCGGGGCAGGACGTACGTCCAGTACTCCGAACCGAACAGCCCCATCGTGCGGTAGTGCGGGTTCAGCACGACTCCGTCGCGGACGAGCACGCGGTCGGCGCCGAGCGCCAGCATCACGCCTCCCGCTCCCGCGTTGCCCGCCACCGAGGCCACCACCAACTGGCGGGTGCAGGTGATGATGGTTCGGCACACGTCGTCGATGGCGTTGATGTTCCGCCACGCCTCGCCCGCCGGATCCGCCGCGGTCTCGATGACGTTGAGGTTCAGGCCGTTCGAGAAGGCCTCTCCGCCGCGGAGCACCAGGACCTTGGTGTCCTGGTCACTCGCGTGCTGCAGCGCGGCGGCGAGGCGTTCGCACTGCGTGGTCGACATCGCGCCGTTGTAGAAGCCGAAACTCACGACGCCCACGTCGCCGACGCGGTGGTAACGGATGTCCTCGTCCGCCGGGATTTCGGAAGACAGCGGGATGTTCACGCCGTGTTGTGCCAACGCGGTGGCGGCGGGCAGCTTCACGCTTCCCCTGACGCGCACATGGCCGACCCACAACGCGCCGTCGCCGGTGCGGACCAGCACCTCGTCGTGACGTCGCGCAACGATCGTGCCGGGCTCGCCGGTGGTCGTGGCTCCTGGCCGAGCGTCGAAGATCGACAAGTCGACGCCCGCGAGTGCGGTGCGCACGCCGGGTGAGCCGTCCGCGGCCCGCACTCGGCGCAGGATCTCCTCGGTGGAATCCGTCCAGGAGAACTCGCGGTCTGCCTGTCGCATGGTCGGCCGCAGCCTGCCCCACGCGTCGGTTCTTCGGTGGAGCGGCGTCGGTCTGAACATCGGATCGGCGGCTTTGCGGACGACCTCGAGCGCCAGTTCGACCGCGGCGTCCGCGATCAGGCCGTTGTACAGAGCGCTCTTGCGGGGCGGGCTCGCCGGGACCGCGAACGTGCGGGTGCCCCAGATCGGGCCGGCGTCCATCTCCTCCTCCGCCTGGAGCGCCGTCATCCCCCAGATCGGTTCCGCCTCGGCGATGGCCCAGTCCAGCGACGACGAGCCCCGATCGCCCACCGGGCCGGGGTGCAGGACGACCGTGCGGTGCCGGCTCCAGATGTCAGCGGGGATCCGTTCGCGCAGGAACGGGCAGAGGATCAGATCCGGAGCGACCGACTCGACCGCGGTGCGCATCAGGTCCTCGCTGAGCGCGAACTCGACGCTCACCTCGTGCCCGGCCTCCCTGAGCTCGAGCCAGACTCGCTGACACAGACCGTTGAAAGCCGAACAGAGCAGCAAGATCCGCAACGGTACCTCCGCGACATTTGATCAAGACGAGGCTTCGCGCCAATTCGAGGAATCCAGGCTCTGCAAAAGTGAGCCGGGCTCGGAACGCTCTACTGTGAGTGGCTGAATGCAACCCTTTCGACTCAGCAGAACGATCGGAGAGCGGAGCTTACGTGCGGATCCTGACGCGCACAACAGGTCCGAAAAAGCACACATGCACCCAACCACGAAGTGTGAAAGGCCGGTCGCGCTCAGTTCAGCACCACTCTGAGTAGAGCGAATAACCGGGTCCGACTAAATGAGCACAGGCCAATCGCAATCTCCACCGGCAATTGTTCCGCGATCATTTTGCCAAGGCCGCAGCGGAATCTCGTCGAATCTTCTCCGTTCAGCTCGACCTCAATCGCAACAACGCCGGGGCTGGACAGTCGCGCACAGAGAGTGTTTGGATCGATGCACGACGTGATTTACAACGTTGTAAACACCCTGCAGATTGGACGAGACGTGACGTCAAAGATCGTCGTGACGGCCTTGGCGCTCTCCCTGCTCGGCGGCGTGCCCGTGGCCGCCGCACCCGCACCGCCCGACTTCTCGACGGCCGAGGCCGGCAACCCCTTCGTCGACGGGTGGTACGCCGACCCGGACGTCGCGGTCTACGGCAACCGGTACTGGGTCTTCCCCACCTCGTCGCGCCCCTACGACGAGCAGACCTACCTCGACGCCTTCTCCTCGACCGACCTCGTCACCTGGACCAAGCACCCCGACGTCCTCACCAAGGCGAACATCTCCTGGGCCCGCCGCGCGGTCTGGGCCCCCGCCCCGATCGAACGCAACGGCAGGTACTACCTCTACTTCGGCGCCAACGACATCCAGAGCAACTCCGAACTCGGCGGCATCGGCGTCGCCGTCGCGGACCGCCCGGAAGGCCCCTACCGCGACGCCATCGGCAAGCCGTTGATCAGCCAGTTCGTCAACGGCGCGCAGCCCATCGACCAGGACGTCTTCATCGACACCGACGGCCAGGCGTACATGTACTACGGCGGGTGGGGTCACGCGAACGTCGTGAAGCTCAACGCGGACATGACGAGCCTCGGCACGTTCGCCGACGGCAGCACGTACAAGGAGATCACCCCGGCGAACTTCACCGAGGGCTCGCAGATGTTCAAGCGCAACGGCAAGTACTACTTCATGTGGTCCGAGGACGGCTGGACCGGCCCGAACTACGCCGTGGCGTACGCGATCTCCGACTCCCCCACCGGCCCGTTCACCAAGCTCGGCCGCGTCCTCGCCCAGGACGCCGCCGTCGCCCGGGGTTCCGGCCACAACTCCGTGATCAACGTGCCCGGCACCGACATCTGGTACATCGTCTACCACCGTCGCCCGCTGAGCCGCTCCGGCGCCAACGACCGGCAGCTCGCCTACGACCGCATGACGTTCAACGCCGACGGCACGATCCAGCCCGTCACCATGCGGGTCGAGGACAACTTCGACGACAACAACGCCATCGGCTGGACCACACACGGCGGCACCTGGACGGCGAGTGGCGGGCGGTACGAGACCGGTGCGTCGTACGGCGGGAAGTCGTTGCTGGACACGAACTTCACCGACTTCGTGCAGGACGCGGACATCACGCCCCGGTCGGCGAACGGGGACAGCGGGGTCGTGTTCCGCGCCACGCAGGTGGCCACCGGCACGGACGCCTACCGCGGCTACTACGCCGGGATCACCGGCAACGGACGGGTCGTGCTCGGCAAGGCGGACAACAACTGGACGCAGCTCGCGTCGGCACCGGTGACCGTGCGGCCGAACGTCCGGCACCGCCTGCGGGTCGAGGCGGTCGGCTCATCGATCAAGGTGTACGTCGGCGACCTGACCACGCCGAAGATCTCCGTGACCGACACGAGCTTCTCCAGCGGTGCCAACGGAGTCCGCGTCTTCAACACCGGTGCCGCGTTCGACGACTTCGCTGTGGCGCATCGCTGATCGTGAGCTGAACCGGGCAGGGACGGACGCCCCGCCCGGTCGGGTGGTCAGCCCGTCGCGCCGACCGGACGGGACTGGTAGCGGCCGGACGGTTCACCGACGATCTTGCCGTCCTGCAGGACGCGGGTGCCGCGCAGGAACGTGTCGGTGACCTTGACGGTCAGTTCCTGCCCCTCGAACGGCGTGTACTCCTGGCTCGACTCGGAGTCTTCCGCCCGCACCACCCAGCGGTGGTCCGGGTCGACCAGGGCGATGTCGGCGTCGAAGCCGACGGCCAGGTCTCCCTTGTTGCGCAGGCCGTAGCGACGGGCGGGGGCGGCCGTGACGAGGTCCGCCAGCCGGCCCAGCGGCACGCCTCGGCGGCGGCCTTCGCTCACCAGGCCCGCCAGCAGGTACTCGGTGCCGCCGAAGCCCGACTTGACGGCGAAGACGTCGTCGCGGTGTTCGCCCTCGCCGAACTTGCGCTCGTCCTTGCAGCAGGCGTGGTCGCGCAGTGGTGGGTTGACCTTGCCTCCCAGGCCGCTCGCCGTGGTGTAGTCGGCGAGCAGGTGGCCGATGGTGACCTCGCGGCGGAAGTCGATGTGCGGGAAGGCTTCCGCCATCCGCACGGCGGCGTCCAGTGCCTTGCGGGAGGTCAGGTGCAGCAGGTTGATGTTGGCGAGGCCGGTCTCGTGTGCCAGGTAGGACGCGATCGTGATCGCCAGGCCTTCGGAGTGCGGCGGGCGGGAGGCCTCCAGGCCGGTCAGCCGCGGCGGCCACGCTGCGCGGCCGTCTCTGACAAACCGGAAGGACGGCCATGCAGGCGGTCGAGCGAGTCTCAGCGGTGCTGCTGAGCTTCACCGAGTCGAGCCGGGACCTCGGCGTCACCGAGATCGCGGACGCGGTCAACCTCCCCAAGAGCGCCGTGCACCGCATTCTCGAAGCGCTGACGAAGTCCGGGCTGCTCGCCAAGGACCAGGAGCGGGCCCGCTACAGCCTGGGCCCGAGGATGACGGAGCTGAGCCTCGCCTCCCTGGGCTCCATGGACATCCGGACGCTCTCGCAGCCGATCACGGAGGACGTCCGCGACGCCGTCGGCGAGACCGTCACCCTGAGCTTCGTCGTGGGCAGGGAACGCATGTACGTCGCCCAGGTGGAGAGCAAGCAGGACGTCCGCATGACCGTGGAGGTGGGCAGGCGTGGACCTCACCCCGTTGACGGACCGCACGATCCGCGACCGCACCACCCTGCGCGGAATGCTCGACGTGGACCGTCGCCGAGGCTTCTCCGTGAGCCACGGCGAACGCGAGCCCTACGCCGCCGCGGTGGCCGCGCCGATCGTCGCCAGAGGCAACCGCGCCATCGGCTGCTTCAGCGTGTGCGGCCCCCACGACCGTCTCAAGGACGCCGTGTCGGAGACCTTCGGCCCGGTGATCACCGAGGCCGCCGCGAAGATGTCCGCTCTGCTCAGCGGCAACAACGGCTGAGCCAGCCGGAAAGAGGTGCGCAATGCCCGACAGGACCGCGCCACCGGGACGGAGCTACCTCTACGTCCCCGGCCACCAGGACAGCCGCCACGCACGCGCACTGCACAGCGGCGCGGACGACGTGGTGGTGGACCTGGAGGACGCCGTCCCCGCCGACGCCAAGCACCAGGCCCGCGAGGCCTGCGCCCGGCTGCTGGCCGGCGACCTGACCGGCGGAGCCAGGGTGTGGGCGCGGGTCAACTCCCATCCCGCGCACCTGGCGGCGGACCTCGCCGCCGTCGTGTCCCCCGCTCTCACCGGCGTCTGGGTCCCGAAGGCAGAGCCCGCGCTGCTGGCCGAGGTGGACGAGAGGCTCACCTCACTGGAACTCGGCGCCGGACTTCCGGCCGGCGCTGTCGCGGTCATCGCGCTCGTGGAGACCGCGACCGGTGTGCTGCGAGCGGAACAGCTCTGCGAGGCCCCGCGGGTGGTGCGGCTCGGCATCGGAGCAGCCGATCTCGCGGGCGAGCTGCGACTGCGCCCCGACGCCGAGTCGAATCAGCTGCACGGCGTGCGCCTTACCGTCGTGCTCGCCAGCGCGGCCGCCGGCCTCGCACCCCCTGTGGGCCCAGTGGAGATCGCGCTGCACGACGAAGAGCGACTTCTTCGCTCCACGTCCTTGTTGTTGCGCCAGGGGTTCCGGGCGCGAACGGCACTGCACCCGCGGCAGGTTCCGGTGATCAACGCCGCCTTCACCCCCACTCCCGCGGAGGTCGAGGAGGCGACCGCGGTGCTCGCCGTTCTGGAGGAGGCGCGGCGGCGCGGGCAGGCGACGGCGGTGGACCCGGCCGGACGGCTGGTGGATCCGGCGGTGGTGCGCAGCGCGTGGGAGGTGCTCGACCGGGCTCGGTGAGCCGTCGACGTCGTGCACGACCGCTGTCTCGCGGCCGCGGCGTCAGTCGGTCGGCAGCGGGTCGGTCGAGCCCTCGGCCAACGCCTGCCTCACCTTGCCCATGATGCCCTTGACCAGCTCGCCGTAAGGGTCGTCGCCGAGAGCATCAGAAGCGGCTTCTGCCTTCTCGAGGAACTCGTGAGCGCTGGCCGCGTCGCCCAGTCGCCGGTGGTCCTCGGCGAGGCTCAGGTACAGCGACGGCAGGAACCCCCGAACCTGCAACGACTGGTCGAACTGCTGGGCGCGCTCGTCGCTCACACCGTCGACCGCGGCGAGGGCCCGCTCGTCCCACATCAGTTCGTCGCGTTGGCCGTCCTGCAGATCGGCCAGGAAGTGCGCGATCACGCAGCGGTGGAAGTCGTCGCCCCCGCCGGCCTCGACCTCGGCCCACATCGACTCCAGCTCCGCGCGGGCGGCATCTCGCTCACCCGCCTGCCCGCGCTGCACGATCGCCGTGACCTTGGCCATCAGGTCGTCTGCCATCCCGGTCTGCCTCCTTCGGTCCCACGGCCGACAGCGAACGTCCAGCCTCAACGCCATTGTCCCGCCACGATCAGCCGGACGTCCTGCTCCGCCTGGGCAGTGGCGGTGCGGCGAGCATCGGCGAGTTGGCGGAGCCCGCGGGGATCACGGTCACCGGGAAGGCCAAGCACGTGCGCGTGCTCGAGGACGCCGGACTCGTCGTCACGGAGAAGGTCGGGCGGACCCGGCAGTGCCGGCTCGGCGGCGAGCGGCTGGACGAGGCGATGGCGTGGATCGGGTTCTACCAAAGGCTTTGGGAACGTCGCCTCGACGGTCTGGACGCCTACTTCACGATGCGGAACGGAGAGCAGGGATGAGCGAGCAGGTGGCGGCCGAAGGGCTGGAGCTGCGCGTCGAGCGGTTGCTTCCGGCCTCGCCCGAGGACGTGTTCGACGCGTACACCGACCCGGAGAAGCAGAAGATCTGGTTCTCGATCCTGGACGAGAAGCCCAGGCTCGTGGAGATCACCACCGATCTGCGCGTGGGCGGGCACCAGGTCGCGGTGTGGGGACCCGACGAGCAGTCGCTGATCCGCGAGGTGCAGACGTTCCTGGAGATCGACCGGCCGCATCGGCTCGTCACGGAGTCGGTGGGGTCCGGCCCGGACGGCATGACCGTGACCACGCGCATCGTGGTCACGTTCGAGGCCCGCGGCGACGCGACGCTGATGAGCGTCGTCCAGACCGGGTTCCCCGTGCCGGAGGTCCGCGACTTCTTCGTGGGCGAGGTGTGGGTGGGCGCGTTCGACCGCATCGAGGCGTTCCTCGGGATCGGAGACGGCCGATCATGAGCGACCTCGTTGCCGCGGCACGGCTTCGGCGGCCGGGCGTCGTGGCCCTCACGGTCGTCGGCGCCGTTGTGATCAACCTGGTCATCTATGCGCTGGGGTCCGCGCTTGGGGCGAGCTTCGACTTCACCTCCGCTGCCGGAGCCGCGCACGTCGACGCTTTCACGCTCGCGGCCGTTCTCGCCCGCCGGCGGTGGGTCGTCCCGGTGGCGGCCGGGATCGCCGTGACGCTCGCGATCGTGACGGTGCCGGTCATGGTGTTCGCCGTCGACTTCGACACGGCGAGCGCGATCACCCTCACGGCGGCGCACCTGGCTGTCGGCGCTGCCGCCGTCGTCGGACTTCTGCTGCTGCGCCTCAGTAGACCTTGATCTCCGTGAGTCCCGTCTTGAAGCCACCGGCGTGGGTCAGCAGCACCCGGAGCCGTTGGGTGTTGACCGGGGTGAACTGGACGAGGTTGTAGTTGGCGCGGGGTGCGGAGGGTGTCCGCGCCTGCCCCGGCACGTCGGCCCACGCGCTGCCATTCCAGTACTGGACCTGGTACGACGCGGGCGCCCGGTAGCGGTTGCCCGCGCGGTCGTCGCGGAAGTACAGCCGTGTCTCGGAGACCTGGCGCTGCTGCCCGAGGTTCAGCTCGTACCAGTCGGTCGCGTTGGGTGAGCCCGCGGTGCCCCAGATCGGGTCGTTGGTCGGGAAGCCGTCCACCGCGGCGGCGGCTGACGTGCCGGACGCCGTGTAGGAGGCGGACGCGCCCTGGGCCAGGTTCGGCCTGGACGACGTCAGGTCCACTCCGGCCTTGGCGAACACGTCCACCGTCCGCGCGCCGCTCTGCACCACGTCCTGCGGGGCGCGCACGCCCGGAGCGGAGGTCTGGTAGGTCACCGCACCTCCTGCGGGAAGCGTGACCGAACCGGTCGCGGGGTCGTAGAGCACTCGGGTCAGCCGGTCCACCGTGAAGACGCGGTTTCCGTTGAGGTAGACCGAATAGCCCTGCGGGACACCGTTGTAGCGGGTGATGCCGTCGGACGGGTCGTCCCACACGACGCTGAGGTCGGCGTTGCGGTGCCTCAGGTTGTTGACCGCGAAGTGCGACCAGCCGATGGTGATGGGTGAGAGTTCGATCAACGCGTCGGTGCGCGGGCGGAGGCCCGCGACGTCCTCGATCACGGTCCAGTTGCCGCTGCCGAGGATGTTGTGGTGGATCCAGGACCGGTACTGGATCGAGCTGCCGTTCCAGTCGGCCCAGAACTCGTTGGCGTCCGGCCATTGCGTGTTGCCGCCGACGTACTGCGCCCAGGCGTTCCAGTAGAGCAGCTTCTTGTAGTCCTCCGCGTTCATCCACTGGTTCGGGTAGTTGCGCAGGACCGAGGAGTAGAGCCGGAACTGCACGGTCGAGTTGATCGTGGAGAAGTTGTTCGAACCGGGGTGGCCCGCCGCCGCGGCGGCCGCCTTGTCGCGCTGGTTCGCCGTGTAGAACGGGAAGACCGGGTACTCGGCCGCGTCGGCGAAGAGCCTCAGCGCCTGCTTGTACTGGTCGGTGTTCGGCATCAGGCCCACGGAGAACGGGTAGTAGTTGTTGATCTCCTTCCACGGCACGTGCGTGTTCGTGGCGACGTGCTTGTGCTCCAGCAGCTGCCGGGACGGGTTCCAGAGGGTGTTGACCACGCCGGTGCGGATGCGGTCGGCGAGCGTCTGCATCTCGGCGGCCTTCGCCGAGTTGCCCGCCAGCGCGTAGGCCTGGTGCGCGGCAACGGCTCCGCTCCACACGTACGCCGTCTCCGCCCGGTCCAGCCTGCCCGCGCGCCAGTCGAACGACACCGCGTCCGCGTCGTTGCCGGTCAGGGCGCCCCAGTCGTACTCGATGACGCCGTTGTTGTTGGTGTCGTAGAAGGAGAGCTGGCCTTTGGCGTCGCCCTCGGCGTAGCGGGCGAGGAGGGCGGCGATCGACGGCTGGCCGCCGTGGACCTGGTAGCTGCGCCACGCGGCCTCGGAGATGTACTGGGTGTAGGAGTTCGACCAGTTCTCCGGGTCGCCGGGGTTGTCCAGGAAGCGCCCGCCCTTGGACGTCTGCCCGGCGGAGAGCCACGGCCCGTAGGAGTACACGGGGTCGCGCAGGTACTTGAGGTCGTCGATGTGCATGGGCTGGGTGAGCACGATCGCGTTGTTGTAGCCGGTCGCGCCCTCGACCGAGATCGGGAACTGGTAGTCCTGGCCGGGGATGTCGACGTCGAGGTGGTTGAAGCGCATCAGCCACCAGCGGTAGTAGACGTTCTTCTTGATCGCCGCGTCCGGGACGTCGACGTACGGGATGTTGTCGGCCCACCAACGGTTGTAAGTGCGGACGTGGGCGGCGAACGCCGTCTCGGGCGAGTACCCGCGGTAGGCCTGGTACTCGGTCGACGACTCCGGGATCTCGGTCGTGAGGAAGCCCATGGCCACCTTGGTGGTGACGGTCTGCCCGGCGCCGACGGTGACCGACCGGCCCAGGCCACCGTTGCTCACCGCGAACCCGTCACCCGCCAGGCGCGGCCTGATCGTAGTGAGGTTGTTCTTCACCTGCCTGCTGCCGGTCAGTTCGGTGCCGCTCGCGGTCGTGGCGTACGGCGAGGTCGCGCGGAGCTGCAGCGTGGCGGGTGAGCCGCCGGTGTTGACGATCGCCAGGTTCGTGACCGCCACGTTGTTGTGCGTGATGAACTTGGTCATCTCGACCCGGAGCGAACCGCTGGTGAAGACACCCTTGTAGTGGCTGGGTTTCTGCACGCGGCCGGAGACCTGTTCGGTGAACGTGCCGGGTGAGACGGCGACCGAGTAGGCGTTCTGGCCGCTGATGTCGTCCCAGTACGCGGAACGACCGCCGAACCCGATCACCGACGGGTTGTGGGTGTACATGAACAGGCCGCGGCCGCGGGTCATCAGGAAGTTGCCCGCGGGGTCGTTGCCGGGGCGGGCGAGCAGCCGGTCCATCCAGAAGTCCGTGCCGCCGCTCTCGGCGTCGTAGATCGCCCGCATGGTGCTGCCGGTGCTGTAGCCCACCGGTGGCGCCGGGATCGACGGCCCGGTGAAGGTGGGATAGCCGATGGGCTGGGCGGCCGAGGCGGGGGTCAGTGCGGCCGCGACCAGCACCACGGCGAGCGCGGGCGCCGTCAGGCGGCGAAGGCTTGCCATTCCAGGACTCCCGTCGAGAAGCCGGTCCTGGCGGTGAAGCTCAGCCGCAACCGGGTGGTGGACACGGTGGGGAACGTGGTGGTGTTGAAGGTGTTCGCGGCCGTCCCGCAGGAACCGGGCAGGTCGGCGTAGGCGGTGCCGGTCCAGTACTGCAGGCGGCACGACGCGGGCAGGTCGATCCCCTGGTCGTCGTCGAACCAGTAGACGGCGCTGCGGCCGATCGACCGCGCGGACGGCCAGGTGTACTCGAGCCACTGCGTGCCCTGCTCGGGCCAGTTGCCGTAGACCGAACCCGACCGGTCCGCCGAACTCGACGGGGTCACGCCGTTGTTGACCGCCGCCGTGGTCTCCCACGGCGACACGGACGACGTGGTGACCGTCGCCGCCGGGCCGATGTTCGCGTTGCCACCGCCGGGGTTCGGCGGTGGGCCGGTCGTCGTCTGCACGACGCGCTGCAACGTGCCGTCGGCGTTGAAGTTCAGCAGGTCGACCGCGACGGATCGGCGGAAGTTGCCCCCACCGGGCGCCTGAGCGTTGTGGTAGATCATGTACCACTGGCTGTTGAACTGCGCGACGCCCGCGTGGTTGGTGGTCGAGGAGACCTGGCCGAGCACGACGCCGCGGTGCGTCCAGGGGCCCATCGGGTTCGTGGCGGTGGCGTAGCGCTGGCAGGCGTAGCTGGACGAAGTGACGCAGCCGTTGGTGTCGTTGGCCGCGTAGATCATGTAGTAGAGGCCGTTGCGCTTGAACAGGAACGGCGCTTCCCAGAAGTTCGTCAGGCCCTGGGGTGTGACGACCGCGCCGTCCAGCTCGATCATGTTCGGCTTGAGCTTCGCCGCCCGCGCGCCCCAGTAGCTGCCCCAGTAGAGGTAGGCCTGGCCGTCGTCGTCGGTGAAGACCGTCGGGTCGATGTTGAGCCCGGACGAGTTCGGCGTGCTGTCGCTGACCAGTGGCCCGCCCTTGGCGTCGGTGAACGGCCCGAGCGGGCTGTCGCCGACCGCGACGCCGATGTCCATCCACCCGGCGCCGTTGCCGTTGACCGAGGTGTACCAGTAGTACTTGCCGTTGCGCGGTTCCACCTCGCCGGCCCACGCGTCGGCGCCGGCCCAGCGGAACGTGCCGATGTTCGCCTTCGCGCCGTGGTCGGTCCACGTGGCGGCGTCGGTGGTCGAGAGGACGCGCCACTCGCGCATGAGGAAGTTCTGCTGCCCGGACGCGGCTTCGTCGCGTCCGGCGTAGACGTACATCGTGTTGCCGACGACCAGCGGTGCGGGGTCGGCCGTGTAGACGGAGGTGACGATCGGGTTGGCCGCGTGGGCGGGCGTTGCCACGACAACGCCCGCCACCAGCAAGATCGCGGCGCCCAGCAGGGTGGCGCGCATCGATTCTCCTTATGTGCCGGTCGAGTGGAGGTTCGCTACCTCCGAAGCGCTCAGGGCGCGGGAGTAGACGCGGAACGAGTCCACCGCGCCGTCGAGGTACGGGTCGTTCGCGTACTGCGAGCGCCCGATCCAGTTCTGCGTCGAGTTGCCGAGCCTCGCCGTCAGCGACGAGTTGCGGCCCACCTCTGCGCCGTTGACGTACAGGACACCGAGATCGCCGTTCTGCGTCACCGCGACGTGCACCCACACGCCCTGCGGAAGCGCGGCGGACGCGTTGATCTGCTGCTCCGCCCCCGCTCCCCCGGTGGTCAGGGCGAACCGCGCGCCACCGGCTGAGCTCAGCGGGGTCAGGAACGCGTACGCCCCGGTGCCGGACCCGAGGTCGAACACCCGCGACCAGGTCGTCACGGTGTCCAGCCGCACCCAGGTGGCGATGCTGAACGACGACGCGGTCGCCAGCAGTCCGGACGGCAGCACCACGTGGGCGCCGGAACCGGACAGGTCCACGGCCTGCCCGCCGCGGCCGGTCGTCCAGGCCGCCCCGCCCGCGAGCATCGCGTGCAGGCCGTTGCCCGTGGCGTCGTTCGCGTTGCCGTCGAACGGGTAGTGCGCGACGAACGGCGGAATCTCGGCGGCGACGGTCCAGTACACCGAGTACCGCTGCCCGTGCACCTTGTAGAACGGCATCAGCGTCACCTGGCCGGTGCTCGCCGTCGCCGTGTACTGCAACGGGGTCGAGGTGGCGCGGAGGGTCGACGGCTGGAGCACCGGCATCGACTGCAGGTTGTTCGTGCCGTACGCACCGGCCAGCACGATCGGGCCGCACCGCACCGCCTGCACCGTGCGGTTGTCCGGAGTGGACTCGCGGTTCAGCGCCATCGGCAGGCTGATCTCCACGACGTCACCGCTCGTCCACGACCGGTCGATCCGCGCATAGGTGCCAGGACTGACCGGCTGTGCCACCCCGTTGACCCTGATCTGCGCGCCGGAGGCCCACCCGGGAACGCGCACGCGCAGGTCGATCGCCCCGGACCCGATGATCGTCAGCCGCGACGACGCCGTCTCCGGGAACGACGTCTCCTGCCGCACGGTGAACCCGCGCCAGCTCACCGTCGAGGCGATGAACAGGTTGACGTACAACGTCGTGCCGGAGTGCGCGTAGATCCGGCCGGAGTGGGCGGTGTTCGTCTCCATCCCGGTGCCGTGGCAGCAGGTGAAGTCGTTGTAGTCGTTGCTGTACGTGCGGATGCCGCCGGGGCGCAACGGCACGTAGTAGCTGTGGTGGCCGTGGGCCGAGCTCGGGTTCTGCCCGCCCAGCAGGTGGTTGTAGAGGGTCTTCTCGTAGAAGTCGAAGTACCGCGCGTCCGCCGGGTTCGTGCGGAACAGCTGCGCGGTGAGCTTCAGCATGTTGTAGGAGTTGCAGCACTCGCAGGTGTTGTCCGACAGTTCCGACGCGATCCTGTTCGGTGCCTTGAAGTACTCACCGTTGGAGTTGCCGCCGATCGCGTAGGTGTGCGCGCCGACGACGAACTCCCAGAAGTTGCGGGCGATGTCGCGGTACCGGGCCGTGCCCGTCGCGTGGTACTCGCGGATCGCCCCGATCGCCTTCGGGATCTGCGTGTTGGCGTGGTAGCCGTTGAGCGCGTCGCGGTTCTGGGCGAGCGGGTCGAACACCTCGGCGTGGTCGAAGTACTGGGCGGTCGTGAGGTGGGCCGGGTCGCCGGTGAGCTGGTACAGGTTCGCCAGCACCTCGTTCATGCCGCCGAACTCGGTGTCGAGCATGTTCTGCCGCTGGTCGTAGGACAGCCTGCCGTTGCGCCACCCCGCCCACGCCGCCTTCCGGGCGAGCACGGTCAGCGCCTGGGCGTTGCCGGTGAGCAGGTGCACGTCGAGCAGGCCTGCCATGATCTTGTGCAGGGTGTAGTAGGGCGCCCAGACCTGTTCGCGCGCCTCGACCCTGCCGATGAAGCTCTCGGGGAACGCCGACAGGTAACCGGTGCTGAACCCGACGGCGCTCGCCCGGTCCTGGCACGCCGCCAGCTGTCCCACCAGGTAGGCCGCCTTGGCGGAGAACGCCGTGTCGCCCGTGGCGGCGTACGCCTGGGCCAGCGCGCTCAGGACGTGGCCCGTCGAATGGCCGCGCAGCTCGGTGGAGGGCGACTCCCACCCTCCACACGGGACGGCGCCGGACGCCAGCGAGACGTTGCGGCGGAACGTGTGCAGCAGCCGGTCCGGGTCGAGGAACTTCAGGTAGGCGTGGGTGCGGGCGGTGTTGTCCCGGAACGGCCCCGGCAGCAGGGTCACCGCGCCGAGTCCGAACAGCTCGGCGGACACCCCGAAGTCCGGGCGAGCCGCGGCGAGCGCGCGGGTGGGCAACGCGGCCGCCGCGACGGCGATCGCACCCGCGCGCAGCACCGCGCGCCGGGAAGGCAGGGGCGCCATCAGAAGCCGTACCTGTTCTTCAGGTGCCGCCACCAGTCGCGGAACATCCACTTGTCGAACTCCGTGATCACGGACGCGCTGCCCGCCTTCATGAGGAACCCGCCGACGCCACTGGGCGTCCAGTCGTAGAAGTCGTCCAGACCGAACGTGTGCCCTATCTCGTGCAGCAGGATGTGCACGTCGGACGAGTTCAGGTTGCCCATGAAGTACTCGCTGCCGATCCGCTGTCCCCAGTCACCGCCCGCACCGCCGCCCATGCCCGCCGTGAGCCACAGCGACTGGTCGTAGTGCCGGGCGACGCCGCCGGGGCAGCGTGGATAGGAACCGTTGCGGTTGAAGAACCTGCCGCACCCCTCGGAGCACTGCGGGGCGTTCTCGCGGATGTCGTCGACGTAGACGTCGACCGAGTTGTCCGTCCACTTGAGCTGGTTGCGGTCGCGCACCGCCCAGCCGACGACCTTGATCGGCACGGACGCGTACGGGAAGTTGTTGTGGCCCGCCATCACGGCCATCCACTTCTGGTACTGCCGCGCGAGCTGGGCGTGCACGGCGTCGCGCTGCTGCGCGGTCACCGGCTGGGGCGAGTCCCAGCGCACGCAGAAGTTCAGGTAGCCGCGGTTGGCGAACAGCTGGTCCCAGCCGTAGTTGCGGAACCCGTAGAGGTCGCCGTAGGTGCTCTCGACGTGCTGCCACACCTGGTTCAGCGGAGCCACGAGGTTCGACGGCGGGGCCCAGGTGTCCGCTCTCGCCGGTGCCGCCACGCTCGCCGTCATCGCCGCCGCGAAGATGGCGGTCACAAGTCCTTTCCAGAACCGGGTCATACCGGCCTCCTCAGCCTTTCAGCGCACCCGAGGTGAATCCCCGGACGTAGCTGCGTTGCAGGAACGCGAACAGCACCAGGCACGGCACGGCCATGAAGACCACGCCGGCTTCCAGGGCGGCGTAGTCGATCGAGCCGTGACTGGCGGTTCGCATGTTGACCACGGCGAGCACGGCGGTGAACTTGTCCGTGGAGTTCAGGAGGATCAGTGGTGCGAAGAACTCGCTCCACGACGAGAGGAACGCGAAGAGCCCGACGGTGACGAGCCCCGGCCGGACGGCCGGGAGCATGATGCGCACCAGCGTGCCGAAGCTCGTGCAGCCGTCGACGCGCGCGGACTCCTCGAGTTCGATCGGCACGGCCTCAAAACTGTTGCGCATCATGAAGACGGAGAACGGCAGCTGGAACACCGTCAGCACGAGGCTGAGGCCGACCAGCGAGTCCTCCAGCCCAAGCCAGCCGAGCAGGACGTACAGCGCGATCAGGATCGTCGCGTACGGGACCATCAGGATCGCGAGCGTGACCAGGAAGAGCAGGTCCCGGCCGGGGAAGCGGAAGCGGCCGAACGCGTAGCCCGCGAGCGTCGCCACGACCAGGGTCGCGGCCACGGTCAGCGCGCTGACGACGACGCTGTTGAGCACGTGGACCGCCCGGATCCCGTTGCCGGACCCGAACAGCCGCGCGTAGTTCTCCAGCCCGAACCCCGTGTCGGTGCGCACGGACGCCCATCCGCTCCACAGCAGGGGGAACAGGAACAGGATCGCGAGAGCGGAACCCGTGACGTAGTAAGAGGTCCTCATGCCGACCTCCGGCGCAGGACCGCGAACTGCACGGACCCGACGGCCGCGAGCAGCACCAGCAGCACGACCGAGAGGCCGGCCGCGGAGCCGAGATCGAGCCGGACGAACGCCTCCCGGTAGATCACCATCACCAGCGAGGTGGTGCTGTTGTCCGGCCCTCCCCTGGTGAGGATCCAGAACTGGTCGAACGCGAGCAGCGACCCGGTGACCATCATCGTGAGCACCAGCGCGATCGTCGGCCGCATCAACGGCACGGTGATCCGCCCGAACACCTGCCAGCGGCTCGCGCCGTCGATCCGCGCGGCCTCGTAGACGTCGAGCGGGATCGCCTGCAGCCCGGTCAGCAGGATCAGCATGTTGAAGCCCGCGAACCGCCACAGCACCAACGTCACCGCCGAGCCCAGCGCGGGGCTGTCCCCTCCCGCCGGCAGCGCCCCGATCTCGTCGCTCAGCAGGCCGAGGAAGAGCAGGGACGCGCTGGCGAAGCCGACCGTCATCGGCAGGAAGAACGCCGTGCGGAAGAACCCGACGCCCGGCCTCCGGTTCTGCACGAGCAGCGCGAGCCCGAAGGCGATGACGAACAGCAGCGCGGTGATGAGCACCGTGTACCGGGCGGTGAACCAGGCGGCGGACACCACCAGGTCGTTGCCGGCGATCGCGGTGTAGTTGTCGGGCGCGGTGAACCGCGGACTGCCGAGCAACGGCCAGCGGTGCAGCGACATCCAGACGACGAGCAGCAACGGGACCACGAAGAACATCCCGACGAGCACCGCGAGGGGCGTGGCGTAGAGGGCTCCGGTCACCGCTCGCCTGCGCACGGGGTCACTCCTTCCGCAGCGACTGGGTGATCGCGTCGTTGCCGTTCATGAGCGCCCTGGAGGCGTCGCCGAACAGGGCGCCGCGCACGGCGGTCAGCCACGGTCCCTGCGGGTCGTTGAAGGTGGCGTTGAAGTTGCGCGCGTAGGGCGTCTTCCCCTTGGCCACCAACCCGTTCGCGGTGACGAGCCGCGGGTCGGCGGAGGAGTACCTGTTCGCCGCGAGGTCGGTGCGCACGGGCACGCCCTTGCGCTTCGCGATCACCTCGACCTGGGCCTCGTCCGACAGCGTCCAGGCCAGGAAGTCCCACGCCTGCACGGCTTTCGCGCTCGTGGCGCCGATGCCGATCGCGTCGCCGCCGACGAACGTCGACTCGCCACCGACGATGCCGGGGATGGGGGCGAGGCCCGTCTTCACGCCCTTGCTCTCGATGGCGTCGAGCCAGACCGACGGACCGGGCGCGATGCCCACCTTGCCGCTCTGCAACGCGCCGAGCCACGTCGGGCCCTGCTCCCCCTTGGACCCCGGCGAGGCGACGCCTTCGTCGTAGAGGTCGCGGTACAGGGAGAACACCGCCGCCATCTCAGGCGAGTCGATCCGCCCGCTCTGCCCGTCGGCGTCCAGCACCTCTCCCCCGGCGGCCCACACCGACGGCCAGAACGTGAACTCGACGCAGCCACCGCAGTTGCCGCCGAAGTACGTGCCGTGGACGTCCTCGCCCAGCTTGTCGATCTTGCGGGCGTGCTCGGCGAACTCCGTCAAGGTGCGCGGCGGCTTCTCCGGGTCGAGGCCCGCTTTGGCGTAGAGGTCCTTGTTGTAGAGCATCACGGACAGGTCGATGGTGTGCGGCACCGCGAAGGTGCGGCCCTCCCACGTTCCCGCACGGACGTGGGAGGGGGCCACGGAGTCCTTGAACGGCAAGGACTTGAACTGGTCGGAGACGTCGGCCCAGAGCCCCTGGACCGCGTACTGGGGAGCGAACACGACGTCCGCGGCGAAGAGGTCGGGCAACGACCTCGCACCCGCCGCGGAGGCCAGCTTGGCCGGGTACTCCTCGTTGGGGTACGCGGTGACCTCGACCTTGTTGCGGTGCGTGGCGTTGTAAGCCTCGGCGTAGGCCTTGGACACCGACTCGGTCGCGGCGCGGGTCCAGAGCGTGAGGGTCGCGCCGTCGTCTGCGGCACCGGGTTCGTCCGCACCGCACGCGGCGGTGGCCAGCAGCAGCACCGCTGCCGCGAACATCGCTTTCACGGTCTCTCCTTCGAGACTTGGTCAGGCGGTGGGCAGCCAGACCCGCATCGTGGACGGGCCCCGCCGCGCCCAGCGGTGGTAGGGCGTGAGGTGCAGCGGCAGCGACGTACCCGGCCTGCCGGACGGTTCGCCGTACGGCCACGTCGTGTCCTCGGTGGCGTCGAACCGGGCGCGCACGACCGCGCCGTCCTCCGCCGGCTCCGGGACGTGCCCGGTGCCGACCCTCAGCGCGTCGAGGTCGTGCTCGCCCCACGACTCGGCGCACAGCACGACAGGGCCGCGTTCGACCGCGACGCAGCCCCGCACCGCGTCGATGCGGGAGTCCGGCCAGGTGAACCGCGGTGCCATCGGCAGTTCGAGCCTGATCTCCTGTCCCACGGCCCAGTCGCGGGTCAGGGTGACGTCGCCTGGTGCGGCCGGGCGGCGTTCGTCGTCCACGACGAGCACCGCGCCGGCCGCCCATTCGGGCACGCGCAGGGTCAGTGACCAGGGTCCGCCGCCCCTGGTCACGCGCACGGTCACGTCCCCGCCCTCCGGGTAGGACGTCCGCACCTCGAACCCCGCCGCGCGCCCGTCCGCCAGCGTGGTGCCGACGGCGCAGTCGGTGTACTGGTGCAGCCGCAACCCGGTGTCGTCCGCGGTGACCAGGTAGGAGGAGAGGCTCGCCAGCAGCCGCGCGATGTTCGGCAGGCAGCACGACACCTCGTACCACGGCGCTCGCGACCCGCTGACGACGTCGAGCCGTTCCCCGTCCCGCGCCGGCCGCGCGGGCGTGCGCTGGTGCAACGTGTTGGCGTAGAAGAAGCTCTGGCCGTCGTCGCCGAACGCGCCCGCGACCAGGTTGTGCAGCACCCGGTCCGTGACGCCGGCGTACCGGCCGTCGCCGGTGGCCAGCAGCAGCCGCTGGGCGAGCATGACCGTGGCCACGCCCGCGCACGTCTCGGCGTACGCGCGGTCGGCGGGCAGCACGAAGTCGTCGCCGAACGCCTCGTCCTGGTGCCGCGACCCCATGCCGCCGGTGATGTGCGCACGCCTGGCCCAGGCGCGGCCGAACTGCCCGGCCACCGCCTGCAGCAGGTCGTCGTCGCCGGTCTCCACCGCCACGTCGACCGCTCCGCAGGCCAGGTACAGCGAGCGCACCGCGTGGCCGCGCAGCACCGTCGCCTTGCGCACCGGGACGTCGTCGTTGAAGTAGGACCAGCCGAACTCGTGCGCGGGGAGCGACCGGTGACCTCGGCGGTCGACGAACAGCGCGGCCTGGTCGAGGTAGCGCTGCTCCCCGGTCAGCCGGGCCAGTTCCACCAGCGCGGTCTCGATCTCCGGGTGCCCGCAGACCCCGCTGTCCTCCCGTTCGAAGGTCTCGCAGACCTGGTCCGCCGCGCGCCGGGCGACCTCCAGCAGCGGCCCGTCGCCCGCGGTCCTGGTGCGGGCGACCGCGGCCTGCAGGAGGTGCCCGGTGCAGTAGAGCTCGTGGCCCCAGGCCAGGTCGCTGTAGCGCGGCCGCTGCCAGTCCCTGCCGAAGGAGGTGTTGAGGTAGCCGTCGTCGGCCTGGGCGGCGGCGAACCCGGCGGTGAGCGCCTCAATTCGTTCGTCTAGCTCCGAATTGGGCTCTCTTCCGCTTTCCCACGACATCGCCTCGACGAGTTTGTAGACCTCGGAGTCGGAGAATTCACGGCCTTTGCGCTCCCGTGATCCACGACCGGACCGCACGGCGGAGAAGTTGCCGGTCCAGCCCAGGGCGTCCATCCACCGCAGCGCGTGCACGAGGGTGCGAGTGCCGTTGATCTGTTGCCTGGCCGCCCAAAAACCTCCGGTGACGCGCACCTCGTCCGTCCCCAATGGACGGAGAGGACCACGGGTGGGAACCACGGGCCCGCGGATCGATCGGGTGTTGCGCGTCATCGTCACGTAACGCACTCTGGAGACCGAAAACGATTTCGACAATGCGCCAACAGGAGCAGAAGTCGTCGAATGGGCAGTCGAATTTCGTTCGAAAGGATTTCGATGGGAAGACGGCGTTCGGAGACGGTGACGCTCGGCGACGTGGCGAAGCGCGCGGGCGTGTCGATCGCCACCGCGTCCAAGGCGATCAACGACCGCGCGCAGGTCGCGGCCGCCACCAGGGCACGGGTGCTGCGGGCCGCCGCGGACCTGTCGTTCCAGCCCAACGTCCTCGCGCAGGGCCTCGTGGCCGGGCGCACGCGGGCGATCGGCCTGCTCACCGACGAACTGGACGGCCGGTTCGCCATCCCGATCCTCCTGGGAGCGGAGAACGCGTTGTCGGACAAGGAGATGTCGGTCCTGCTGTGCGACACCCGCGGTGACGCGATCCGCCGCAACCACCACATCCGCACGCTGATGGCACGGCAGGTCGACGGGTTCATCGTGGTGGGCGACAGCAACGACGTGCGCCCGTCGCTGACCGCGGACATCCCGGTGCCGGCCGTGTACGCGTACTGCAGGTCCACCAGCCCCGACGACCTGAGCCTGGTGTCGGACGACGCGGGCGGGGCCAGACTCGCCGTCGAGCACCTCCTGGCGTTGCGGCGCAGGCACATCGCCCACGTCACCGGTCCCGAGTACTACCGGGCCGCCCGCGACCGCGCCGCGGCGGTCCGCTCCGTCCTGCGCGAACGGGGCCTGTCCCTCGCCGGAGGACAACCGCTGCACGGGGAGTGGTCGCAGCGCTGGGGGCGGCACGCCGCCCGGCTGCTGGCCGCCTCGGCACCGGAGGTCGACGCGATCTTCTGCGGCAACGACCAGATCGCGAGCGGTGTCGCCCAGGCGCTCACCGACCTGGGCCGTCGCGTGCCCGACGACGTGGCGGTCGTCGGCTACGACAACTGGGAGATCTTCGCCGCGGACTGCCGGCCCCCGCTCACCACGATCGACCTGAACCTCCAGCGGCTCGGCGCGTCCGCCGTGGCACACCTGTTCGCCGCACTCGGCGGCACACCCGAGCGCGGCGTCGTGCAGCAGCCCTGCCGTCTGGTCGTGCGCGAGTCCACCGCCTGAGCGCCGCCGAAACGGGTTTCGGCGCCGCGCCCGGTTGTCGGGTTCCGCCGCCTGTGAGTTCAATACCCAGGGAAGACGCACCTACGACGGACAAGGTCGCACTGTGGACGGACGGGCCGCGCGCTGGGCGGGGCAACGCGAGGCGCGCCGCGAGAAAGTCGTGGCGGCCGCCCTGCTCGCCATCGCGGAACACGGGCCGCAGGTGTCGACCGAACAGATCACCGAACGCGCCGCCATCGCCCGGCCCACGCTGTACCGGCACTTCGCAGACGCGGAGGACCTCTACGACGCGGTCGCCCGCCGGATCGGCGAGATGCTCGTGGGCGAGCTGGCTCCGACCATGAACAACCCCGAAGGCAGCGCACGCGAGATCATCTCGCGCATCGTGCACACCTACGTGCTGTGGTTCGCCGCCAACGACCGGCTCTACGACTACCTGGTCTCCCGCTCCCTGAACACCCGGACAGGTGAACAGCAGCCGGCCGCCACGGTGCGCCTGCAGATCGGCGAGCAACTGCGGGAGTTGCTCGCCGCGTACGTCGCCCTGCTGGGCGGGGATCCGCGCATCGCCGACCCGCTGGCGTTCGGCCTGATCGGGATGGTCGAGACGGCGGCGGTCCGCTGGGTGACGTCGCCCGATCCCCTGCTCGACCGCGACGAACTGGTCGCTCACCTGACCGGGTGGGCCTGGGGCTCGCTCGACGTGGCGCTGCAGGCGATCGGGGTGCGACTCGACCCGGACGCGCCGCTCCCCCCGCTGTCCCTCCTGCAGAGCTGAACACGCAGTTCAGAGCCATGTCGACGCGTTCGGTGCGGGCGGCCATGTTACTGCTACAGTCCTGTAGCCCTTACTTGGAGTTTGGCCAACACGGCCCACTCACTCTGAACCGAACGGCCTAATGATGAGCAAGCCGACCAACCAGCAGTGGCTGGACCACGCGGCACAGCAGGCGCGGGAGCACATCGCGTCCCTGCACCAGGAGGGCCTGGAGTCACTCCTCCGGACGCGGACTCCGGTTCCGTCCGGCACGACGGCACCGACCGGCACGACGAGCGACCAGGACACAGCGGACGCGCCCCGGTTCGGCGGCGTTCTGTGACCTCGATGCAGCCCGCGGCCTCGTTCGTCCGAGTACTGGCCGCGGACGCGACTCCCGTGTTCCGCGAGGGACTGCGCACCGCCGTCCAGCGCACCATCGGCCTGGAGTGGGCCGGCGGCACGGATCATCCCGACGTCATCCGCGACACCGTGCGAACCTCGCGGCCGCACGTGGTCATGCTGGACAGCGCGGTCGACCCGCGCAGTCTCATCGCGGAGGAACTCCTGAGCACCAACCCCCAGTTGCGGGTCGCGATCCTCTTCCGCGAACGCGACCACACCCCGGCCGGCGTGCGCCTCGCGAGAGCCGCCGGCGCACACTGCCTGCTGAGCAGGGAGACCGACGCGGCGGTGATGTTCCGCGCGATCCTGCAGACACCCCTGTCCGGCCACTACGTCGATCCCAGACTCGTGCTCGACCCCCGGCTCGTGCCGGCCCTCACCCACCACGGCCACCACCCGGCCCCCCGCGGGCGCCAGCTGCTCACGTCCCGGCAGTGCCAGATCCTCGCCCTGGTCGCCGAAGGCAGGAACGACGAGTACATCGCGCGCAGCCTGAACGTCGCCATCCCCACCGTGCGCACACACGTCCGGGCGACCCGGCTGCGCCTCGGTGCCCACGACCGCGCGCACGCGGTCGCCCTCGCCTACCGCGTCGGCATCCTTCCCCTGCACCGCCGCCCGGTCTCGCCCGGCTCCTGAGCACCCCGAGGCCGCGCGGGCGACTCCGCGAGTGTGAATGTCACAGGCGGATGACGGACGTGCGTTGACGAGGTCACCGACCCGGTCCTACTGTCGGTGGAGCAGTGAATTGAAACGTTTCAATCGACCGCCGGCGCCGACAGACCTCCACTGACCGGGAGCACGCGATGCGAAGTCGATCCCTGCAGCACGCTCACACACGACTACTCAGCGTTATGTTGTCCGCACTCTTAGCCACATCGGTGGTCGTCGCGGTCCCCGCCGCCGCGGCGCCCGCCGATCTCTCCAGCGCGCACTGGATCTGGTACCCGGAAGGAAGTCCCGCGGTCTCCGCCCCTGCCGAGACCCGCTACTTCCGCCGCACCTTCACCCAACCCGCCGGGCAGGTCGGCGACGCGAAGCTGATCGTCACCGGTGACGACACCGTGGACGTGTGGCTCAACGGCGAACCGCTCGCCGCGTCGGCCCGCGCCACCGACTCGTGGCAGCGCGCGGTCACCGTCGACCTGCGCTCCGCCCTCGTCACCGGCGCCAACACCCTGGCGATCGCGGTCCGCAACAGCAACACCGGTCCGGCCGGGCTCATCGCCCGCGCGCGGATCGTCACGGCCGGCGCGACCGCGGACCTGATCACCGACGGGTCCTGGAAGGCGGGCCGCAGCGCCGCCGAGGGCTGGGAACGGCCCGGCTCGGCCGACGCCGCCTGGCCCCAGGCGGCGGACCTCGGTTCGTACGGCACGGCGCCGTGGGGTGACCGCGTCACGGCGGCCGATCCGGGCGAGGTGTCGCCGTTGTCCGTCGCCTCGATGACGACGGAACGACGCGTGGCGCCGCTCGGCGTGGACGCCCAGCGGCCGAGGTTCGGCTGGACGCTGGCGTCCTCCCAGCGCCAGGGCTCCTACCAGGTGCTCGTCGCGAGCACGCGGGCGCTGGCCGACGCCGGGACCGGGGACGTCTGGGACAGCGGACGGGTGCACGACGAGCAGTCCGTCGACGTCGTCCACGGCGGGCGTGCACTGACGTCGCTGACCGCCTACCACTGGCGGGTGCGCGTCTGGGACACGCAGGGACGGGCCGGCGCCTGGAGCGCGGTCTCGTCGTTCGAGACGGGGCTCTACGACGTCGCGTCGGAGTGGCGCGGGGCCTTCATCGGGGGTCCGGCGGGCCACGGCCTGGAGGGCGCCAGCTGGATCTGGTACCCGGAAGGCTCCCCTGCCAGCGGGGTGCCGGCGGCGACCAGGTACTTCCGCAAGTCCTTCACGCTGCCCTCCGTCCCGGCCGCCGCGACGCTCGCGGTCACCGCCGACGACACGGCCACCGTGTGGGTCAACGGCGTGCAGGTCTACGCCAGCCCGCGGGTCGCGGACTCCTGGAAGCGGGCCGGGACGATCGACCTCTCCGGCAGGCTGCGGACCGGCACCAACACCATCGCCGTGGCGAGCGCCAACACCTCCGACTCCCCCGCCGGTCTGGTCGCCAGACTGACGGCCGGGGACGTCGTGACGCGGACCGACGGGACCTGGAAGGCGTCCACCCAGTCGCCGGCCGGGTGGGAGCAGCCGGGGTTCGACGACAGCGCGTGGCCTCAGGCGAGGGCACTCGTCGGTATCGGCGGAGCGCCGTGGGGCGACCAGGTGACGGTGCCGCAGCCCGCTCCGTTGCTGCGCAAGGGTTTCACGGTCAGCAAAGCAGTGCGCAGCGCCCGGCTGGTCACAACCGCGCTCGGTCTGCACGAGACCCAGCTGAACGGCGCCAAGGTCGGCGACGACGTGCTGGCGCCGGCGTGGACGGACTACCGCAAACGCGTGCAGTACAAGGTGCACGACGTCACCACGCAGATCCGCCAGGGCTCCAACGCGATCGGCGCGTGGCTCGGCAACGGCTGGTACTCCGGCAGTCTCGGCATCGGCGGCAACAAGTTCTACGGCACGCAGCCGTGGTACTCGGCGCAGCTGGTCATGTCCTATGTGGACGGCACGACGGAAACCGTGGCGACGGACGGCACCTGGAAGTACAAGCCGAGCCCGATCACCGCCGACGACCTCTACCACGGCGAGCACTACGACGCCCGGCTCGCGACACCGGGCTGGGACGGTGCCGGGTTCGACGACAGCGGCTGGCGCACCGCCCAGGTGCGGCAGGGCGCGGTGCCGAACCTCGTGGCGCAGGTGGACGCCGGCACCAAGGTGCAGAAGGACCTGCGGCCGGTGGCGCTGACGCAGCCCAAACCGGGCGTGTGGGTATTCGACCTCGGCCAGAACTTCTCCGGCTGGAACCGGCTCCGCGCGCAGGGTCCGGCAGGCACCACGATCACGATGCGCCACGCGGAGGTCCTCAACCCCGACGGCACGCTCTACACGACGAACCTGCGGGCGGCGCAGGTCACCGACCAGGTCGTGCTCGCGGGCACGGGTCAGCCCGAGACGGTCGAACCGAGGTTCACCGTCCACGGCTACCGCTACGTCGAACTGACCGGGCTGCCCGGCACGCCGACGCTCGACACGATCACCGGCCGGGCCGCCTGGACGGGCGGCGCGGAGATCGGCGGGTTCGACACCTCCGACGCGGTGCTCGACAAGCTGCAGAACGCCATCGTGTGGGGACAACGCTCGAACATGCTCTACGTCCCCACCGACTGCCCGCAGCGCGACGAGCGACTGGGGTGGACCGGCGACATCGCGTCGTTCGCGCCGACCGCGACGCACAACCTGGACGTGTCGGCGTTCCTCGACAAGTACACCGACGACCTGGTCGACGCCCAACGGTCCGACGGCGCGTTCACGGACGTCGCACCCGACGTCAGCAACATGGGCGCGGGCACGGCGGCGTGGGGTGACGCGGGCGTGATCGTCCCCTACACCCTCTGGCAGCGCTACGGAGACCTGCGCGTGGTCGAGGAGCACTTCACCGCGATGACGAGGTGGGTCGACTACCTGCGCTCGACGGCGGACGCCTCGCTGATCCGCGACCGGGGCGGGTTCGGCGACTGGCTCAACGTGCAGGACGACACCCCGCGCAACGTCATCTCGACGGCGTACTTCGCGTGGTCCGCGCGCCTGGTGTCGCGGATGGCGCAGGCCATCGGCAGGACCACCGAGGCGACGACCTACGGCACGCTCGCCGACCAGGTCTCGGCCGCGTTCACGAACCGGCTCGTCGCCGCGGACGGCACCGTCTCCGGCAACACGCAGACGGGCTACTCGCTCGCGCTGGCGTTCGGGCTGCTGCCGCAGAACCGCGTTCAGTCCGTTGTGGACAAACTGGTGGCCAGGGTGCGCGCCGCGAACAACCACCTCACGGTCGGCTTCGTCGGGGTGTCCCACCTGCTGCCGGTGCTGGCCGAGCACGGACGCGCCGACGTCGCCTACCAGATCCTGATGCAGCCGGACTACCCCGGCTGGGGCTACACGATCGGCAAGGGCGCGACGACGATCTGGGAGCGCTGGGACAGCATCCGCCCGGACGGCTCGTTCCAGGATCCCGGGATGAACTCGTTCAACCACTACGCCATGGGGTCCGTCGGCGAGTTCCTCTACCGCACCGTCGGAGGGCTGAGTTCCACCTCGCCCGGTTACCGGTCGTTGCTCGTCGCGCCGAAACCGGGCGGTGGCCTCACGTCGGCCCGGTCGTCGCACCGCACCCCGTACGGGGAGGCGCTCAGCGAGTGGAGCACGGCGGGTGGGCGGTTCAGCCTGCACGTCGTGGTGCCCTCCGGGACGTCCGCCGTGGTGCGGGTTCCGGCGGGGAGCGCGGCGGTGGTGTCGGCTCCGGCCGGGGCCGTTCCGCTCGGGTACGGGTCCGGCGTGGCGTCGTTCCACGTTCCCGCCGGTGATCACGTGTTCACGGCACCCGCCACCGGGTGATCGCCCGGCCGATGGTCAGGCCCGTGCCTGACCATCGGCCGCGCGGTCAGTCGTCGGTGGCGAGCAGGTCCTGCAGCTCGGTGATGGCCTCACCGAGGTAGGTCGCGAACTTGTGCATCTCCTCGGCGACCGCCCGGGGCGTGCTCAGGTAGAGGTTGAAGCGGTCCGGCAGCAGCACGTACGCGACGCCGATGCACTTGGCGCTGGTCGAGCCGAAACCGAAGTACTGGATGTGCTCCGACGGCGCCGAGCTGGTGCTCAGGTAGTCGTCGCGCATGATCGTCCAGCCCGGCGTGTCGTACAGCGGCAACAGCTCCGTGCCGCCGCGCCGCTTGTGGATCAGCTGCAGCTCCCACAGGTGCTGCTCGGGCGCCGACCCGGCCTGGCACTCCTTGGCACGCCGGACGTGCGCGTCCGCCGCCGCCCGCAACGCCGCGCGACGGTCGGCCCGCGAGGACGACGGATCCTCCACAGTGGACACGAACGTGACGGCTTCCGGCGTCACCACGCGCATCGCCTCGGTCCGGCCGTTCTGGAACTGCCGGGTGCCGATCGACTCGTACGTCGCGCCCTGCAGGCCTTTCGACCGCTGGTGCGCGAGCTGGTACGCCATCTGCACGAAGGCGTCCGGCGAGATCTTCAGCTCCTTCGCGCGCTGCTTGCCGAAGTCCTCGAACGACAGCGTCACGGTCGCCGTGTCCGCGCCGTACTGGGCGAACGACGCCGCGGCCGCCACGCTGTCCTCGCGCAGTTCCTCGGAGAGCACGAACTCGACCGGCTCGGTCGCGGGCAGCCCCTGTGCGGCAGCGCCGGACACCCGGAGGTGTTCCTCGGTCGGCACGCTCAGCATCGCGTCGGTGAACGCGAGGATGGTGGTGCCGTCGAGTTCGCAGTGCTCGACGTTGATGCCTGCCCGGCCGTCCGCGAAGACGACGAACGTCACCGCCTTGTCGAACCACCGGTTCGCGCTGTCGCCGTGCAGCAGCTGGTCGCACGCGGCCAGCGTGTCGGCGGGCGCGAAGTCCTCCAGCGCCACGCAGAACAACGCCGTCTCGATCGTCTCCAGCGCGGCGGCGTTGTCCACCAGCAGCGCCTCCCGGCTGTCCGCCCACGCCGCCCGCGCCTTGGTGGTCAGCGGCCCGGCCGAGAACTCCGCGCGGTCCGCCTTCATGATCGCCTGCAGGCCGCTCACGAGGTCGCCGAGGTCGTGCGGCACGCCGTCCGGCCCGACCACGTCCATCTTGAAGGCGTTGCCGCGGAAGAAGACCACGACGTGCCGTGCGTCCGACGGGAACGTCGTGCGCGCGGTGTCCTGCTGCGCGTGCGGGATGCGGGTGGCGGAGAACAGGAACTTGTTCTGCACCATGGACTGCGGTTCGCCGCGCAGCACGACCGGCGGGATCGCCTCGGCGTCGAGCCGCACCTTGTAGGCGACGGCGGCGGAGATCAACGCCGCGGCCCGCTGCTCCTGCGTCTCCTCGACGTCGCGGAAGAGGAAGAAGAAGTTGGCGTTCAACGCGATCCGGTCGCGGCGGCCGAGGTAGCGGGTCGGCCAGAAGAGGTCGAGCCAGCTGCGGACGCCCTCGGTGCCGTCGAACTCCTCCAGCGCGGCGTGCAGCGACCGGGCCGTGCTGTCCGGCGCGAGGAACTGCTCCACGGCGGCCTCGGTGGTCGCCAGTTCGGCGGCGGTCAGCAGCGGGGCGCACCACTCGAGGAACCGCGCGCAGGTCTCCTCCAGCGTCGGCAGGGGCACCCGCGGCAGCTGGTCCTCGTAGCTGAACGTCTTGCCGTCGCTCACAATCACCTCAGGTGCGTTCGATGGGTCGTTTGGACAGGTAGAGCTGAGCGTAGAACCAGCCGCCGTCCTCCCGGCCGCTCGGGTCCACGCCGACGCCGGACAGCGTGTCGAGCACCCGCGACTGCTCCTCCGCCGAGATGAACCGCCGCTGCCGGAACACCCCGTCGTGCCGCACGGTCTCGTAGCCGAGCTGAGCGAGACTCGCCTCGATCTCGTCGAACGGGAACATCCGCAGCACGAAGTGCGCCATCCAGGGCGCCCCGCTCGCCTCGACGACCCGCGCCAGCGTGGGCGCGCCAACGTACCCGAGGCTGCCGGTCGAGACGACCAGGTCGACGTCCGCGAGCTTCCCGGCCTGCTCCGGCGTGGGCTCGTTGCGTTCGAGATCGGCGAGCGCGCCGTCGTCGAGGAACCCGGCCGCCGTCGCGTAGGACAAGGCCTGCGACGAGATGTCCAGGCCGACGAACCGCGCCGGGATCGCCTTCCCGCGTTCGCGCACCAGTTCCTGGTCGTCGGCCAGCACCTCGGCGGACGACCGTGCGTCCATCTCGTAGCGGTCGTACAGGTCGTCCATCGTCAGGTCGCACCGCAGCAGCGCCGCGTTGATGCCGTAGGAGCTGCCGACGTCGAGCACGGTCGGCGTGTCGATCCCCGTCGCCGCGCGGTACTCCTCGATCAACGCCGTGAAGTGGGGCTTGGCCAGCTGCGGGATCTGGTACTCGAGCCCGCGCAACGAAGAGAAGTACGAGCGCGGGTCGGGCTGGGTGTAGATGTGGTCGAGCTCGACTTTGCCGGTCGCGTCGAATCGCACGTGTCTCCCCTCAGGCCAGTCGCTGGTCGACCCGCACGCCGGCCTGGTCCGCCGCCACGTGTTCGGGCAGCACCCTGCCGAACAGCTGCCGCGTCCGCGCCACCGTGCCGACGACGCCGGGCCGCAGGCTGTAGGCGAAGATCGCCGTGTGCCGCTGCCGGTCGCCCTGGACCGTGCTGACCTGGTGCAGCGAGTAGCGGCCCTTGAACAGCTGGAGGTCGCCGACGCGCAACGTCAGCCGCTGCACGAGCCGGTCGTCGCCCGCGAGCACCGCGCGGACGTCGTCGAAGTTCTCCTCGTCCGCCGACCGGATGTTCGGGCAGTACTGGAACTCACCGCCGCCCTCGGGTGCCTGGGTCAGCATGCTGACGGTGAACTCGTTGGTGTCGAAGTGCCACGGGTGCGCGCGGCCGGGCGGGATCACGTTCAGCACCAGGCCGGACAGCGGGTCGGCCAGCTCGTGCAGCTCCGGCAGTTCGAAGCAGGCGGCGACGAACCGCTGGAACACCTCGCTGGTGTAGAGCTGGTGGATGATCGCGTCGCGCGGGACGACGTCGCGGGCGACGAACGCGTTGCCGCGCTCCATCGTCGTGCGGCCGGGGTGGTCCGGCAGCAGCGGGGTGTCGACGTCGATGTTGTAGGCGTTGACGGTCTCGACGTCGTAGTAGGCGTGCGGGGCGATGTCCGCGCCCTCCCGCCGCAGGTCCTCGTGCAGCGCGGGCCGGATGAAGTCGGGCAGGACGCTGCACCCGACGGTGTGCAGGTCGCGGTGGGTGCGCGCGACGACCTCCCGCCACGCCGCGCCGTCCGGTTCGGCCAGCGGATAGTCCGCGGTGTTCACGACCTGTTCGAGCAGTCCCGCTTCCATCCGGTCAGTGTCACGGCGGCGATCACGGTCGCCAAGCCCCTTGTGAGATTGTCCGTGCCACGCATTCGGCGGTACCGGATCACCTTCGCGGCGGCCGAACGGCTCCCTGTCGGCGGAGCCCGGCCGCTAGTAGCGTCCCGGGTATGAGACGACTGCTCACCGTCGCGTTGTCGTTCCTCCTCGTGTCCACCGCCCAGCCCGCCGTTGCCTCCGGTGGCGGTGGGGACAAGCCGTTGCCCGGCTACACGATCGTCAATCCGCCGCTGGCCCCGGCGCAGGTCGGTGGCAAGCCGACCCGCGTGATCCAGGGCATCGCCAGCCACGCGGGCTACGTCATCGAGGTGCCGCCGCGCTGGAACGGCCGGTTGGCGTTGTGGGCGCACGGCTATCGCGGCGAGGGCAAGGTCCTCACCGTGGACGCGCCTCCGTACGGACTCAGGCAACGCTGGCTCGACGAGGGCTACGCGTGGGCGGCGTCGTCCTACTACAGCAACAGCTACGACGTCCGGGCCGGCGTCACGACGACTCGCGAGCTCGCGTCCCTGTTCGGGCAGAAGGTGCAGCGGCCCAAGAAGGTCTTCCTGGCCGGTGTCTCCATGGGCGGGCACGTCATCGCCCGGTCGCTGGAGCAGTATCCGGGGTTCTACGCGGGCGCGTTGCCGATGTGCGGCGTGCTGGGCGACCACGAGCTGTTCGACTACTTCCTGAGCTACCAGCTCACCGCGCAGGCGTTGACCGGGATCCGCGCCTACCCGTTGCCGCCGGACTACGCGACCGTCGTGGTGCCGCGCATCCGGCAGGCGCTCGCGGGCAACACCCAGTTCCCCGCCGTCGTCGCGGAACTGTCCGGTGGCGCGCGACCTGGCACGGACGCGGCGTTCGCCTACTGGCAGGACTTCCTGTTCGGCCTCGTCGCGACCCCGACCGGCGACACCCTGGCGAGCAACCCGTTGCAGCTGGCCACGAACCTGACCACCCGCTACGGGCCGAACCAGCCGGTGAACCTCAACGCCTCCGTGCAGCGGGTCCGGCCGGCGAACCCGATCGCGCGCCTCACCCCGGCGTTGACCGAGATCCCCGCCGTCCAGGGCAGGCCGAGCGCTCCCGTCGTGTCGTTGCACGGGCTGGGCGACCTGTTCGTGCCGTTCTCGATGGAGCAGGACTACCGCGACGACGCGGCCCGCAACGGTCGCTCCGGTCTGGTGGTGCAGCGGGCGATCAGGACGATCGACCACTGCGAGTTCTCCCCCGCCGAGGTCCAGACGGCGTGGGGCGACCTGACCGCCTGGGTCGACCGAGGCAAGCGACCGGCCGGTGACGACGTCCGCCGCACCGGCGACCCGCGCTTCGGCTGCCGCTTCTCCGACCGGACCGCCACCGGTGGCACCCGGTCGTTCTTCCCCACCTGCTAGGGAACTCCCGAGTGCTGCGGGCACGAACCTCGTGCCCGTCCGGGCGATGACAACGTTGTCTGAAGCCCGTGTCCGAGAGAGGAAGGTCCATGTTCGGCTCCCTGCACCGACGTGCCAGACGCTCACTCCCCCTGATGGTCGCCGGTCTGCTCACCGCAGGCCTCTTCACCGCCACTCCCGCCCTCGCCGCCCCGATCCCGCTGACCCAGCACGTGAACCCGTTCATCGGCACCGACAACTCCAACTCGCCCAACCCCGTCCCGGGCGGCGCGGGCGGCAGCACCTACCCCGGCGCCGTCGTGCCGTTCGGCATGGTGCAGCTCAGCCCGGACACCCCGACCGCCTCGCCGTCCGGCTACCGCTACAGCGACACCAAGATCGAGGAGTTCAGCCTCACCCACTTCAACGGCGCGGGCTGCCCCAACAACGAGGACCTCGGCATCCTCCCGATCACCACCGGCTTCCCCACCTCTCCCGGCACGAACTGGACCTCCTACGCCGGCAACTACACGAAGGCGAACGAGTCGGCCGCGCCCGGCTACTACAAGAACCGCCTCGACAACTACGGCACCGGCGTCGAGTTGACCGCCACCAAGCGCACCGGGTTCATGAAGCTCACCTACCCGGCGACCACCACCGCACGGGTGCTGGTCAACAGCAGCCGCAGCGCGACCGGCAACCGCTCGGGGTCGATCGCGATCAACGGCAGCCAGCTCACCGGCACGTTCACCGGCGGCGGCTTCTGCGGCTCGTCCAAGACCTACCAGCTCTTCTACGCCATCCAGTTCGACCGCGCGCCGACGGGTTTCGGCACGTGGCTGGGCGGGACGGTGAACGCCGGGTCCGCGAGCACCAGCGGCGTGAACTCCGGCGGCTACGTCACGTTCGACACGTCGTCGAACCCCGTGGTGCAGCTGAAGATCGGCGTCTCGTTCGTCAGCGTGGCGGGCGCGCAGGCCAACCTCGCGGCCGAGAACTCCGGGTTCGACTTCGCCGGCGTGCGGACCGCTGCCGACGGCGCGTGGAACGACGTGCTGAACAAGGCGCAGGTGTCGGGAGGGTCGGCGGCGGACCTGCAGAAGTTCTACACGGCGCTGTACCACGTGTTCCAGAACCCGAACATCGCCAGCGACGTCAACGGCCAGTACCGCGGCTTCGACCAGACCATCCGCACGGCGTCGCACACCGTCTACCAGAACTACTCGGGTTGGGACATCTACCGCTCGTGGGCGTCGCTGATCGCGTTGCTCGCACCAGCGGAATCCAGTGACATAGCCAAGTCGATGGTGCTGGACGGGCAACAGGGCGGGTTGCTGCCGAAGTGGTCGCACAACAGCAACGAGCACTTCGTGATGACCGGCGACCCCGGTCCGATCGTCGTGTCGAGCCTCTACGCGTTCGGCGTGCGCGGCTTCGACACCGCCGCCGCGCTGGCGTTGATGGACAAGAGTTCCAACGGCGGCACCACCCAGGGCCAGCCGACGCGCGGCCGTCAGGCGGGCTACCTCAGCCGGCACTACGTCACCGAGGACCCGTCGGACTCGCTGGAGTACTCGGCGTCCGACTTCGCCATCGCCCAGTTCGCGCGGGCCGTCGGCGACACGGCGAAGTACAACACCTACATGACGCGTGCCCAGTGGTGGCAGAACGTCTACAACCCCGAGTCGGGCTACGTGCAGAAGCGCAACGCCGACGGCTCGTGGGCCTGGCCGGTCACGCCGGCGAGCCCGTCCGGCTACACCGAGGGCAACGCGTCGCAGTACACCTGGATGGTGCCCTACAACTTCAGCAGCCTGATCAACCTGATGGGCGGGCCGAAGACCGCGATCCAGCGGCTGGACCACCACTTCACGCAGCTCAACGGTGGCCTGAGCCTGCCGTACTTCTACATCGGCAACGAACCCGAGCACGGCGTGCCGTGGGCGTACCACTACGCGGCCTACCCTCAGGGCACGAGCGCGGCGGTGCGGCGCGTGATGACCGAGTCGTTCACGACGGCGGCCGGTGGCCTGCCCGGCAACGACGACCTGGGCGCCACCTCCGCGTGGTACGTCTGGGCGGCGCTCGGCATGTACCCGCCGACTCCGGGTTCGGACGTGCTCGCGCTGCACGGCCCGCTGTTCCCGTCGGTGACGATCACCAGGCCTTCCGCGGTGCTGCAGATCAACGCCTCCGGAGCCGGCGCGCAGTACGTGCAGTCGTTCAACCGCAACGGGGTCGCGTCCTCCCGGTCCTGGCTGCGGTACGGCGACATCGCGGGCAACACGACGCTGAACTACGCGATGGGCTCGTCGCCCAGCTCGTGGGGAACCGCCGCCACGGACGTGCCGCCCTCGTTCAACGACGGCTTCACTCCCCCGCCGCCGGCTCCCGCGCTGGGCACGAACCTGGCGCAGGGCAAGCCCGCCACGGCGTCCGCGGCCTGCAACTCGGCCGAGGAGGCGGCGAAGGCGTTCGACGGCAGCCTGTCCGGCAAGTGGTGCTCGCTGGCGTCCGGCACGAAGTTCCTGCAGGTCGACCTCGGGTCGACGCAGAACGTCGGGTCGTTCGTGCTGAAGCACGCGGGCCTCGGCGGTGAGACCACCGGGTTCAACACGGGTGCGTACAACATCCAGACGTCCGTAGACGGAACCAACTGGACGAACGCCGTGACCGCGTCCTCGGTGCGGGCGAGCCGGTCGTACCACCCGATCACGCAACGGCAGGCGCGGTACGTGAAGCTCAACGTGACCACGCCGACGAACAACGGCAACACGGCCGCGCGGATCTACGAGTTCGAGGTCTACGCCGGCTCGTAGCAGGTCTCGGGCGGCGTACCAGGACGTGCTGTCCTGGTACGCCGCGCCGAGTTCGTGACTCAGCGGCCTGCGGGGAACAGGTACTTCTCTTCCGGTTCCGTGGTCGAGTGGGCCCAGGCCTGGAAGAACCCGCTGAGGTCTTTCCCTGCTGTGCGCTGGGCCAGTTCCTCGAACTGCGGCCAGGTGGCGTTGCCGTAGCGGTGGTCCTGCATCCAGGTGCGGAGCAGGGTGAAGAAGTTGTCGTCACCCATCGCCTTGCGCAACGCGTGCATCATCATGGACCCCTTGGAGTACAGCGCGGGATCCAGCTCCTTGCCCGGTCCGGGGTCGTACAGCCGGGTCGCCCAGAACTCCGGCTTCCCGTGGCTCTCCTCGTACATCGCCGGGTAGAAGCCCTTGTCGAGGTCGGCGCCGTTGTGCTCGTCCCAGAGCTGGTTCGCGTACTGCGCGACGCACTCCTTGATGCAGGCGTTGCGCCAGTCCGCGATCGAGACGCTGTTGCCGAACCACTGGTGGGTGAACTCGTGCGCCATGTTCGCGTCGAACATCATGCCGTTGAACGTCGGCCGGCTCTGCGTCTCGATCGCCGGGTGCCCGGTCTTGGCACGCACGACGATCGCGCCCGTGCTGGAGAACGGGTACGGCCCGTACAGCTCGCTGAAGAACGTCAGCATCGGGTCGAGGAGTTCCTCGGACTCCGGCAGGACGGTCACGCCGGAGCCGTACCCGAAGTAGGCGGGCACGCCGGCCGCGGTGCGTTCGTGGATGGTGAACCTGTCCACCGCGACGGTCGCCAGCGTGGTCTCCATCGGCTTGTCCTCGTGCCAGCGGAACGTGCTGTGTCCGTCGGCCTTGGTCGTCTCGCCGGGTACACCGTTGCCCATCACGCTCCACCCGTCCGGCACGGTCGCCGTCAGCGCGAACGTGGCCTTGTCACCGGGATGGTCGTTGGCCGGGAACCAGCTCGTCGCCGAGTGCGGTTCGCCGTAGGCGGCGAAACCGCCTCCCTCGATCGGATGCCACCCCGCGCCCGCGGGCTTCCCCTGATAGCGAATCCGGGTGACGAACTTCTGTCCCTTGCGCACTATGTCCTGCGGGGTCAGCACCAGCTCGTGCTCGTCCTCCCGCCGGGTGACTACGGGCTTTCCCTCCACTGTGGACTCGACGACGTCGAAGCCCAGCAGGTCGAGGTGGAACAGCGAGAGGTCCTGGGTGGCGGTCGCGGTGATCGTCGCGTCACCGGTGAGAAGATCGGGCTTCGCCGGGTCGTACCGCAGCTTCACGTCGTAGTGCTCGACGTCGTACCCCGCGTTCCCGTCCTTCGGGAAGTAGGGATCACCCACGCCCGACATGTCCTGCGCCGGGAGATTCTTCAACTGCCACAAGGCGTTGATCATCGCGTTCGTGCTCAGCGTCTGCACGGCCGGATCGATGTTGGCGAGGTTGTCGCACGCCTTGTGGTAGCAGGCGTCGAGCCCGGTCGCGAAGCCTCCGACCGGCACCCCCTTCTGCTGGAAGGGCCAGTTGTCGGAACCCTCGCCGCCGCCGACCTCGAAGGTCTGCTTGCCGTGCTCGCCCAGGTACGTCCGAAACGCCTCCGTCGCCTCGGCGCTGCCCGCGTCGAGGTTGAAGTACTGGTCCTCGTCACGGGTCGCGGCCATGTCGAAGTTGAGGTAGACGTCGATCTTCGCCAGATCCGCGGCGGACGAGCCGTCGACGTAGTGCCTGGACCCGTTGAGCCCGGTCTCCTCCGCACCCCACCACGCGAACCGCACGTGCCTGCCGGTCTGCGGGCGCTCTTTCGCGACCGTGAGCGCGGTGGCCAGCACACCGGCGGATCCCGAGGCGTTGTCGTTCATCCCCGGCCCGTCCGGCACGCTGTCGAGATGGGCGCCGAGCATCACCACGTGGTTCTCGTCCCCGCCCGGCCAGTCCGCCACGAGGTTGTACCCCGGCGCACCGTCCTGCTCGAACGAGTCCACCCGCGTCACGAACCCCGCTGTGTCCAGTGTGGACTTCACGTGGTCGAGTGACGCCTTGAACCCCGGCGTGCCGTGCGCCCTGTTCCCGCCGTGCTGATCGGCGATCGACTGGAACTTCTGCAGGTGAGGAAGTACGTCCTCGTAGGTGACCACCGGACCGTCAGCCGCGGCACCGGAACCGGCCACCGCCACCAACGCCGCGGCCGTCGCCACGACGCTCGTCAACGCGATAGGAAGTCGCATGTGACGCGACGCTAGGACGCGAATGTCGGGAAATTGTCAGGTCGCCGTCCGCAAACCATGACGACGAGGTGAGCCCGCGCGGTTCAGCGGGACAGCACCGCGATGATCTCCTTCGCGACGCGCTCGCCGGACGCGATCGCGCCCTCCAGGTAACCGGGATGGTCGTCGGCGGTCTCCGTGCCCGCCCAGTGCAGGTCGCCGACCGGCGAGTGCGCCATCGGCACGATTCCCCCGGTGGTGCCCGGCAGCGGCAACGCGAGGTAACCGCCGCCGACGTGCTCGTCGCGGTGCCACGCCTTCTCGTGCCACCCCACCGGATCCGCGATGCCGGCCCCCAGGAGCGGGATCAACGGGTCGAGCAACGCCTTCCTGCGCGCGTCCGGTGCGAGGTCGTCGAGCGCCCGGGCCTCGGGACCGGAGACGAGCGTGCACAGGTGACCGGGCCCGTCCGGCGGCGAGGAGTCGAACACCGCTCGGCCCGGCGAGTCGAGCACCACGAACTCACCTCGCCGGCGTTCGCGCCAGAACGGCGAGTCGTAGACCGCGATCGCCTTGTGGACCGATCCCATGCAGGTGTTGTCCTGCAACGAGATCCGTTCGGGAGGAAGCGACGGCGAGTGTTCGATCCGGGCGGCGACGGGTGGCGGCACGGTGATCACGACCTTCGCCGCGGTGAAGGTGCCGGCGGTCGTGGTCACGGTGACACCGCCATCCCCGCGGGAGATCGCGGTGACGCGGTGGCCGGTGCGGACCCGGTCCCCGAGGTCGGCCGCCAGGCGGTCGGTGAGCGTGCCGATTCCTTCCACCAGCAGGGATTCCTGCGCGCCGCCCTTGGTCGACAGGATCGTCGGCAGGCCGCCCTGGCGCCGGATCATCTCGACCATCGCGTGCACCGAGTACTGGTCGAGGTCCGCCGTCCACGAGATCCCCGCGACGACCTCGAGCAGGCGGCGCGTGGTGGCGCCGGGCAGGTGCCGCAGCCATTCGGCGACGGTCGTGGTGTTCCAGTGGCCGTGGGTACCGGTCAGGCTCAGCGCGCCCAACCCTGCCAGGGCGAGCACCGCGGGAAGCACCGACGTCAGCCGCACCGGGCGGCCGTGCTCGATCATCGTCGGCAACAGCCCCGTGTGCATCGGGTATTGGGTGGCACCGAGCTCGGCGGCGAGGGCGATGATCCGGTGGTGGTCGTGGCCGATCCACTGGCCACCGAGGTCGAGTCGCGACCCGAGGGCGGTCGTCTCGGCCATCGCCCGGCCTCCGACGCGGTCCGCGGCCTCCAGCACGAGCACGTCGACGCCCGCGCGACGCAGGTCACGCGCGGCGATCAGCCCGGACATCCCGGCGCCGACCACGATCACGCCGGACACGGCCGTGGGTCCGTCTGCTGTGGTCATGCATCCCACCCTACCCTATTACGAAACAGATCCTTTTCGTTTCTGTCCGGACCCCCGCGATGATCACTGCCTTGTTTGAACCGGCCGCTCCAGTGGTATCGATCAGGACCATTTCTGTCCCGTTCCGGAGGGTGCTCATGCAGATCCAGGTCAACACCGACCACAACATCCACGGTGGCGAACGGCTGGCCACCTATGTGACCACCGACCTGGAGAACGGCCTGTCCCGATTCAGCGGCTGGCTGACCCGCGTGGAGGTGCACCTCAGCGAGGACGGGGGCAGCAAGCCGGAGGACAAGAAGTGCGTCATCGAGGCACGGCCGGGAGGCAAGCAGCCGGTCGCGGTCACCCACCACGCGACCACTGTGGACGACGCCTACGCCGGAGCGGCGCACAAGCTGGGACGGGTGCTGGACTCCCGGTACTCCCGCGCCCACGACCACAAGGGCAGTGACAGCATCCGCCACATGCCCGCACCGGAAGACCCGGACCAGGTCGCCACGCTGGAGGACGAACCCCGGGGCTAGTCAGGTCGCCACGACGTCGAGTGCGCGGTCAGCAGCCCCGCTCGGCTCACGCCGGAGGTGTGCGCCGCAGCAGGAGAACGACGAACCCGAGGAAACCGCGGTAGCCGCCCAGCCAGTCGGTGCGGTGGTCCGCCGCCATCCGAGCGGCGAGGTCGCTGGACGGGTGTTCGGGATTGTCGAGCGCCCACTGGGCGAGCGTGCCGGTCCAGCACCACTCGTACTCGTCCCACTCCGCCAAGGTGCTGACGTACCCGTAGACCGGTGTCCATCCGTCGGCGACGACCTGGGCCACGGTGGTCGGGAGATCCGCGAACTTCTGCGGACCGATCTCCTGCTGCGCCCGGACCTCAGGAGTGGGCTCGTGCTCCCAGAAGCAGTCGCCGAGCAGGAGCATCCCGTCTTCGGTCAGATGCTCCCGGGCGGCGTTCAGCGTGGGGAGCAGCCCGCCGTACGCGTAGGCGGCTCCCACGCTGAGCACCAGGTCGGCCTTCCTGGACGACTGGTACTTCGTGACGTCCTCGCGGCGCAGTTCGAGCCGATCTGCCAGACCTCGCCGGGCGGCCTCGGCGAGGACGGCGTCGAAGCCCTCGCCGGAGATGTCGACGCCTACAGCTGTTGCGCCGCTGTGCTTCTGCAGCGCGCGGAGCAACCAGGTGCCGTCGCCGCAGCCCAGATCGAGCAGGTGGTCGTGCTGCCCGCGGATGGCCCGGTGGAGGAGGTGTTCCACCGTGCTGTCGCTCAGTGGAGCCGAAATCGGATGGTCTGCGTGCGCGAGAGCGCTGAGTTCACGTCGTTCCACCAGGGCTGTCTAGCAGAATCCTGATCTTGTGTCGCAAGACTTTCGCGCTGCCTCGGGGTCAGGCCGGGAGTTGCACCGGCCCGGCGGACTGCCGGAGTTCGGCGTTGCACATCATGAGTCGCCGGGCCGGGAGATGACGCAGGTAGTGGTCCACGTCGGCACCGAGGGCGAACACGTGCACCGGCACCTTCGAGGCGCGGCCCGACTCGACGATCTCGCGCAGCGCCGCGAGCACGGCCGGGTGGCGGGTCTGGTAGGTGTCCGCGACGCGGTGGTTGCCGCGGTCGGCCGCCAGGTAGAACTGGATGAGGTCCTTGGTGCCCACGAACAGTTCGCTGGCACCGGCGGCGCAGAAGCCGGCGGCGGAGTGCACTGCGGCCGGGGTCTCCACGAACACCCCGAGCGGGGTGTCGGTGGTCAGGCCCAGGTGCAGGCGCAGGCGGAGGAACTCGGTGCTGTCGTTGATGAACGGCACGGCGAAGCTCAGGCGGTCGGCGGCCGTGCCGAAGTGGTCGGCCACGTGGGCGCGCAACGCTCGGAACGCCGCCGGGTAGTGGCGTTCGGCCAGCAGCCAGCGGGCTCCGTGCAGGCCCATCTCGGGGTTGGGCTCCGCGTCCACCTGGCTTCGCGCGGTCATGCGAGCGGCGTCGTCGGAGCGGAGGTCGAGCAGTCTCATGACCAGTCGTTGGTGTGGCAGGAGTTCCTTCACCATCGAGTGCAGTTCCGCGGCTACGGCGCGGCCGTAGCGTTCGGCTTCGCGGGGGCCGGCGCGCAGGGCGTCCACCGGGCTCAGGCCCGCACTGAGGCACAGGAACTCCTCGCGGATGAAGTAGCTTTCGACGTGCGGGGTGAGGTCGTTGGTCGAACGGATGTCCGATGCGTCGGCGATGACCACGCAGATCGACTCGACGTCGTTCAGGCCGGAAGCCGGGGGGCCCGCCTGCTGCGGGACGTGGACCGTGTCGCCGTGGACGATCACGCCGCGGTCGAGGCTGATGGTGACGTCGCCGGTGAGCGCGTCCAGGTCGTGCGGGTCGACGCGCAGGACGGGAATGCCGCGGGAGCGGCAGAGCGACTGCATGTGGCCGGTCCGGCCGCCGCGTGCGCAGATCACCGCCGCAGAGGCCAGGATGGCGTCGTAGAGGTTCGGGCCGAGCTCAGCGGTCAGCAGAACGGCGCCGTGAACGGGCTTTCCGGTTCGGTTGCAGGTGCCGCGGACGGTTTTCAGCGGTCCGCCGACCAGTACGTCCGCGCGTGTTTCGTGAAGGTTCACAGGCTTCCTTCCACCCATCCCAGCCGGTGTGCCGCGGCGCGGTGACAGCGCGTTGACGGCACGGTCCAGATCAATTCGAGGATGGCAGTCGCCAAACCGGGCCTGCATCTTCCGGAATGCCCGGTGCCCGCACACGTCAGCCCGCAGGCGTGGCCGGTTCGTCCAGTCGCAGCAAGGAACGGAGTTCCCTCGGTGTCACCGACAGGTCGTTGAGCTTCGTGGTGGCCGCCGTGTTCACCGCGAACCGGAGGGTGGCCGTCGTGGGTCGGTTGTCTCCCAGGGCTTCTCGCGCGTCCGCCAGGCTGTCGTCGAGGTGGTGCGCCAGTTCCTCGCGGTCGTGCCGGCGTCGTGCGGCCATCCTGCGAGCTTCGAGCGAGACCGCGCAGGCGAACGCCGGTGTGGCCGGATCTGCTGTCACGTCAACGATCTGGTCGTCGTCGTAGCAGGACTCGAGCCGCCGCACGACGTCCGCGGCGACGCCGACCGAGTGGTTCTTGATGGCGGCCAGGTTGAACGCGAACGCGCCGATGCGGCCGTACCGCACGATCTCGTCGCCCTCCCGGGGACCGCCGACCACGGAGATCGGGCCGGACGGCAGACCGGACGGGCCGAGCAGGACACCGGTCTCGTCCACCTCCACCCCGCGCCCGGTGCGCCCGTGCCGCACGGCGAGGCCGTTCTCGAGCAGGTTCGTCCAGAGCGCCGACCCGGCTCGCTCGTAGTCCGGCTCCCGGCCGAAGTTCGAGATCACGAGATCCGCCTCGACGGTCCGCGCGGTGTCCGGTGTGGACACCGTCAGCGCCAGCGTGCCGTTCCCGGTGGCGTCGATGCGGGTCACCGTCCCGGTGGCGAGGCTGATCTGCCCGTCCTCGGTCATCGCCGCGTCGACCACCTCGGTCGTGTACGCCACCGCGCTCACCCGCAGAGTGGCCAGCACGCTGCCGTAGCCGTCGAGGAGCATGCGCAGATCGGCTGTCGGCACGCAGTGCAGGAGCGGGGGCAGATGGGGTTCCCACGACTTGGCGACCCGTTCGGTCACCACCACCGGTGCCACGTCGGGGTGCTTCTCGGCGACGAGGGCGCAGGCCTGGTCCCATTCCTCCTTCACCCGCCGGACGAGATCACCGGGGCCCTCGTAGTCCCCGCTCAACCTCGGCGGCGGCAGGTCGAGGACCTGGTGGCGGTGATCCGGCGGATAGGTGCGGATCGTCAGGCCGGACCGCGAGATCATGTGGATCTTCCCGGTGTGGCCCCGGCGCAGCAGCAGGGCCGCCGAGTCGTACCCGGTGAGCAGCGAGCCGATGATCGCGACGACGGCGTCCGGCCGCACCCCCTGCACGCTCTCGACTCCCGCGGCGGAGTACGGCTGCCGGACGAACGACGGGTGGTCGAGCACCTCGGCCGCGAACGGATGTGCCCGCTGCTCCAGCCCTGTCGCCACGATCAGGTGGTCGGCCCGGAGGCGCACAAGGGACGCGTCGGGTGTCGTGGAATCCCTTGGCAGAGCGGAGTTCTCCACGACGACGTGCACGTCACCGGCGTCGACCACCACCTCGACCGCCTCGCCGTCGACCTCGGCCAGCGTCACGCCCGCCGACGCCTCGCGGGCGGCTTCGGCGAGGCGGTCGGCGAGGTAGTCGGCGTAGATCCGGCGCGGCGCGGGCCCGGACTCGGTGAACGTGACGTCCCGCCACTGCGCGGGCCAGCCGGTGCGGTCCGCGTCGGTGTTGGCCCACGCCACGAAGTCGTCGACGTCCTCGCGGAACATCGACATCCGCCCGGCCTGGATGTTGAAGACGTGGTGCCAGGGGTTGCCCGCCGGGTGGTAGGCAACCCCCGCGTTGCGGTGTTCCGGGGTGCGCTCGACCAGCACGACCTGCAGTGGTTCCCGGGCGAAACGCAGGAGCCGCACGGCGGTGGCGGTGCCACCGAGTCCCGCTCCGACGATGACCACTCGCCGAGATCTGTCGGAGAATCGCACCCTGGTCGTCACTCCTGTTCGTTCGACCGGGCGTCGCCTGGTCGTGCTGGTGGTGTGGCTCGGAACGTTGCCGGGGGAATGCGCGGTCAGACGGGTGCATCGTGGTGCCGCCCCCACGTCCTCGTACTGGTGGTACGGGGGCGTGGGGGCGGTGCCGCGAGGCGCCCTGCCGAGTGCCGATTACCTCGCCGACGTTCCGAGACGCACCACTAGGTCGATCACGGTTCAGACGCCGAGCGCTTCCCTCGCCAGGGCGGTGCCCCGCACCCGAGCGGCGATCTTGGCGAACGCGGTGTCGCGCGAGGTCGAGGTGTCGTCGGCGAACGGCGAGAACCCGCAGTCGTCGCAGGTGCCCAGGCGGTCGGCGGGCAGGAAGCGGGCCGCCTCCAGCACGCGGTCGCGGACCACCTCCGGCGTCTCGACCTGCGGGTCGATGGGGTCGATCACGCCGACGAACAGCCGCGCGTCGGCCGGGGCGTGCTCGCTGATGATCCGCAGGACCCGTTCGCGGTCGGGCTCGCTGGCCAGCTGGAGGTAGAAGCGGCCCGCGTGCAACGCGAAGAGGTCGGGCAGCAGTTCGGCGTAGTCGATGTCGAGGCTGTGGGTCGAGTCCTGGTCACCACCGGGGCAGGTGTGCACGCCGATGCGGGCGCGTTCCTCGTCGGTGAACCGGTCGAGGACCTGGTTGTTGAGCTCCACGAAACTGCGCAGCAGGCCTCGGCTCGGGTCGAGTTTGAGCGACAACCGGCCCTCGGTGAAGTCCAGTTGGACGGAGTCGGCACCAGCGTCGAGACAACGCCGGATGTCGGCCTCGCTCTGGTCGACGAGGTCGGCGATGAACTCCTCGCGCGAATAGCCGGCGATCCCGTCGGCCGGGTAGAGCAGGCTCAGCGCGGACGGGGCGATCACCGCCTGTTTGACCGGCAGATCCGTGTGCTGCGAAACCCCGCGGAAGTACGTCTCGGCGAACGACGCATAGCGGAAAGGACCGCCGGTAAGGCGTGGGAGTTGGCGGGTGTGCCCATCGGCGAACGGAATGACCGCACCGTCACCGGCCAATGCCGTGGCGCCGTCGAGGGGGTAGGTCGCGAAACTCGACTTCGCCTGTTCGCCGTCGGTGACGACAGGAGATCCGGTGGCCTCGAAACGCTGCACGGTGTCGGCGATCGCCTGCTGCGTCAGGGCGTCGACCTCGGCCCGGCTCACCTGGCCGGAAGCGAACCCGGACAATCCCCTGACGAGTTCGGGGGAACGGGGAATGCTGCCGATCGGCTCGGTTGGAATAAGCAAGACCACCCCTATGTGCACAGTACGGGACAGACCGGAAATTTCGCCGAAAAGCTAGCAGTGCGGGCATGGAGGAACATCGGCGTACAAATGCATGCCACCCATGTGGTGGATCAAACTGCCGGTTGCCCGCTACAGCGAGCCACCTGCCGCCACCGACGCCGTGAACGCCGTGACCGCCAGCGCGAGAGTTCCCGCCGCCCCCCGCAACACGACGCGGCCGGCGCGTGTTCTCGGCACGCAGAACGTCAGCCACGACACCGCGGTCAACGCCGCGATGAAGCCACCGGGCTGGTCGACGGGAGCGCGGAGCACCGCCGTCACGAACGCCGCGGCCACCAGCCACGGCGCCACGAGCACGACCCGGGCGATCAGGTGCGGTGCCCGCCACCAGAGCACGAACGGGACGATGCCCGCGGCGAGCAGCGCCACGATCGCCTGCGGTGGCAACGCGAACGAGGGGAAGAGCAGCATCGCCACGACGAACGTCGTGATCGACGCCCCGGTCACCAGCAGCGCGTCACTCCGGCGCGGCGGCGGCGTCACGATCCGCATGAGCGCGAACCCCGCCACCGCCGGCACCGACAGGTAGCCGATCAGGTAGAGCAGCACCGGCCCGAACAGCACCGGCACCGTCGAGCCGTGGTCGTGCACGTCAGGCCGCCGCTCCGACCGCGCAGGTGCAGCGCATCTCGGCCCGGTCCTGCGGCGAGGGCCTCATGTGGAAGTACATGGCGACCACCATCGGCACGAACACGACGAAGTTGTAGAACAGGTGCAGCTCCACGCGCGGCAACACCAGCTGCAGAATGCTGACCGGCACCGGGCCACCGAGCAGGTTTCGTCCGGTCAACGCCTGAACCAGCAGCAGGAAATGCTCGATGTGATGCCAGAACTGGATCCACAGAGCGATTTTCCACCATTTCTTCGCGCGGCCCGTGAATCCTGGAGCCAGTACGAAGAACCCGATCAGCATGATGATCGCGTAGCCGTAGTGCATCCATTCGGACGTCACCAGCCACGGAATCCACAGGCCGAGCACACCGCCGGCCTGCGGGCGCGGCCAGCCCAGCACGAACACCTGAATGGCCTGCACGATGTGCTCGGCCCAGTGCGCGAGCACCACGAATGCGAAGAGGTTGAGCGCGACGCGGTGCCATCGGTCGTTGAGTGAGCCGGGCGCCGACCGCGCCCCGGCATGAGTCGTCATGTGCCGGCTCCGTCCAGGGAGGTGAACAGCCTGGCGGACGTTACTGGGCGTGCTGCCGGGTCGCTTCTTCCAGATTGCGCAGGTTGCGCGAACAATTCTGCAATTCCAGAGAAGCGTTCTGCCGCCACTCGCTGTCAGGATCGTGCAGCGGGACTTTCCACACACACTTTTCGGAGGACAGGTTGAACTCCCAGTCGAGCACGGAATTCGTGCAGAACGCCTCGAAACTCGTTCCGCTGTTGCAGTCGCACGCGCTGTGGCACGAGGACAACCGCCGCCTCCACGACGACGTGGTGGACGCTCTGACCGAGGCCGGGCTCTACCGGATGCGCGTGCCCACCCGGTACGGCGGTCTGGAGACCGACGCCACCACGACGTTCGAGGCGATCAGCCAGCTCGGCCTCGGCGACGGGTCGGCGGCCTGGAACGTCGCGGTGAACGCGGTGAGCTGCTGGCTCGCCGGTCTCTTCCCGGACGCCGTGCAGGACGAGGTCTTCGCCGACCCCGACTCGCGGGTGTGCTCGGTGCTCAGCCCGACGGCGATGGCCACCCCGCGCGACGGCGGCGTGGTGATCAAGGGCGGCTGGCAGTTCGTCAGCAACGCGTTGCACAGCAAGTGGCAGGTCGTGCTCGCGATGGGGCCCACGCCCGACGGCAGCAGCCTCTGGCCGTTGATGGCCGTCGTGCCCATGTCGGACCTCGGCATCGTGGACGACTGGCACCCGTACGGCCTGCGCGGCACCGGCAGCGTCACGACCGTCGCGGAGGACGTGTTCGTCCCGGCGGAACGCGTGCTGCCGCTGATCATGGTGCTGCAGGGCCAGTACGCCTCGCAGGCCAACGCCGGCGCGCCGATGTTCCGCGCGCCGCTGATGGTGACGGGCTCGGCGACGTTCACCGGCGCGGCGATCGGCCTCGCCAACGCCGCCAGGGAGAACTTCTTCGACCGCCTGCCCAACCGCAAGATCACCTACACGAAGTACGAGAGCCAGCGCGAGGCCCCGATCACGCACCTGCAGGTCGCCGAGGCCGCCATGAAGATCGACGAGGCGACCTTTCAGGCCACCCGGCTCGCCGAGCACATCGACGCGCGGCAGGCCGACGAGCCGTGGTCGATCCACGAACGCGCCCGCGCACGGGTGGCGCTCGGCCGCGTGTTCGACCTGTCGAAGCAGGCGGTGGAGGTGCTGGCGACCGCGAGCGGCGGTTCCTCGCTCTACAACACCGTGCCCATCCAGCGGATCCTGCGCGACGTCCAGGCACTCAACATGCACGCCCTCATGCACCCCAACACCAACTACGAGCTGTACGGGCGAGTGCTCTGCGGCCTCGAACCGAACACCGACTACCTCTGATCGAACGGGAAGGGACACACCATGTCGATCACCGAACTCGGTGCGGCGCAGATGCACGAGCTGCCCACCAAGATGATCGAGACCTGGGCCACCAACGACGGCGCGGCGTTCAGCGAGCTGTTCACCGAGGACGCCACCCTGATCCTGCCGAACGACATCTTCCTGCGCGGCCGGGACGGCATCCGCGGGTTCATGACGCAGGCGTTCGGCGGCCCCTACCAGGGCACGCGCGTGTTCGGCGAACCGCTCGACGCGCGCTACCTCGGTGAGGACGCCGGCGTGATCGTCACGCAGGGCGGTGTGCTCGCGCCCGGCGACACGGCGGTCGCGCCGGAACGCGCGATCAGGGCGACCTGGGTGCTGGCCAGGCAGGACGGCCGATGGCTGATCGCCGCGTACCAGAACACCCCGATCAACGCCTGACCCGATCCGTGCCCCGCCGGTCGAACGGGGATTCCCGGCGGGGCACGGATTCTCACCCTCTACTCGAACGAGACGCGGCGCTGCGGGCCGTGCTGTCCGGTCCACCTCAGGTCGTCGTCAGCGGCGGCCTCGGGTGCGGCCGCACCTCCTTGGTGCGCGCGGCTCTCGACCGGACGACGGCACGGGTGGCGGCCGCCACCGCCGTCCGGTCCGAACGGTCGGTTCCGCACGGCATCGCGAACCAGCTGGCGCCGCACCTCTCCCGCACCCGGCCGACGCTCGTCGTGGTCGACGACGTGCAGCACGCCGATCCCGAGTCCGTCGCGTTCCTGGTGTGGTTGCGCCGGTTTCCGAACATCCGCGTCGTCGTGACGCACGCGGCGACGGACTCCCCGCACCGCGTCGAGTTGTCGACCTGGCACCAGATCTGGTTGCGGCCGTTGTCCACCGGCAACCCGGCGCTGCTGGCCGCAGCGCGCGCTGACGGCGGCGAGGTCGGTCCCGTGACCCGGCGAACGTTCCTGGACCTGGTGCGCGACAACGACCTGTTCGAGGTCGCGTGTGGACTCGCGGTGCTCGGCCGCCACCGCGCCCACCTCGGTGCCCTCACGAACCGGCACCCGCAGGACGTCGTCACGCTCACGGACAGCGGGCTACACGACGGCACCGGGTTCGTCCTTCCCGGCGCGGAGGAGATCCTGCTCGGCGCACTCCCACCCGCGCAGGTCGCGGACCTGCGTCGCCGTGCGGCGGCCTTGCTGCACGACGCCGGCGCTCCGGACGTCGACGTCGCCGAACACTGCGTCGCCGCCCAGGCGGTCGACGACCTCACCGGCGGAATCCCGTTGCTGCGCCGGGCGGCACGCACCGCCGCCTCCGCGTTCGCCGTCGACTGCCTGCGGCTCGCGTTGAGGGCCGGCGAGGACGAGGCCGTGCGCGTCGACCTCGGCAGGGCCCAGTGGCGCACCGATCCGGCGGCAGCGGCACGGACTCTGCTCCCCTGCACCTCCGACGATCCCGTGGTGGTGCGCGCGAGGTGGTGGCAGGGCGACTTCTCCCCCGCGATCAGCCGGTGCACGGCGGAACTGTCCCTGTGCCACGAGTTCCTGACAGGCCGGCCACTTCAGGCGGTCGACCCCGAGGCCGTGCTGCGCCAGCGCGGGCCGGACACCGCCCCCGAGGCGCTGGCCCAGGCGCTGCGACTGGTCAGAACCGATCGCTGGCAGGCGAGGATCGCGAACGAAGCCGAGGGCACTCTGAGGGCGTTGCTCGACGCGGTCCGGGCCGAGGACTCCTGGCGGCGGGGCGACGTCCTGGCCACCGCCGCGTCCGCCAGGTCCGCGCTCGGCGGTCTGAGCCCGGACGGCTGGGGCGCCGCCCTCGGGTTCCCGCTCCAGTTCGCGCTGCTCGCCGACGCCGCCCTCGGCCGGGAATCCCGCGCTCACCGCGTGCCCGATGCCCTGTCCCGCAGCGCTTTCTGGCCCGGGTACCTGCGGGCCCGGGGCCACCACCACCTCGCGCTGGGCCGGCCCCACGCGGCCCTCGACGACTTCACGGCGTGCGCAGACCGGCTGGGCGAGGCCGCGGCGAGGATCGAACTCGGGCAGCCCGGCTGGGCGAGAACGCTGCTGGAGGAGGAGATCGCGGCCACGACGGACCCTCGGACGACCGGGGTCGCGGTGCGGCTGCTCGCCCGGATCTCGTCCGGCGCGGACCGGTCGAGGCTGCTGCACGACGCGGTGCGCGGGCTCGAGCACGCCGGTGACCACCTCGAACTGTCCCGCGCGCTCGCCGATCTCGCCCACGACCGGAGCGAACGGGGTGCGCTGGCCGACGCCCGGCTGCTCGGCCGCAGGGCCCGCCGGGAGTCAGGACTTCCCGGCGAGCCGGCCGCGGAGGACGGGGCGCTCAGTGCCGCGGAACGCAAGGTCGCCGCGCTCGCCGCCGCGGGGCACGGCAACCGCGAGATCGCCCGCCGGCTGTACGTGACCGTCAGCACCGTCGAGCAGCACCTCACCCGCGTCTACCGCAAGCTCTCGATCGCGGGCCGCGACGACCTGCCGCGCGAACTGCTCACGAGGTGAGGCTGTGCAGGCACGCCACCAGCGTCCGCGCCTGGACGTTGACGTAGTGGCTGTGCCGCAACAGACCCACGAGCTGGTGCGGCACCACCCAGCGGAAGTCGGGGTGCTCCAGGTCGTCGTCCACCTCGATGATCACGTACCGCGTGCGCGGGTGGAAGAACCTGCCGCCCTCCTCCGAGAGCACCGCGTCGAACCGGATCGAGGACGCCGGGGCGCGCAGCACCAGGTCGAGGAAGGGCGGACGGGCCGCCGCGGGCAGGACGTCGAAGTTCTCCGGCGTGCACTGCACCGTCGGGGAGAGCTCGGCCACGTCGAGGAAGCCCGGTTCGGCGCTCGCGCGCACGAACGCGTGCAGCACGCCGTCGATCCGGCGCACCAGCAACGCGGCGAGCCCGGTGCCGAACGGCTCGATCATCGGCTGCGTCCACGTGCGCACCTCGCGTCCGCTCGCCCGCACCTCGACCGCCATCACGTCGAAGAACCTGCCGGTCTCGTGCGTGATCGCGTACTCGGTGCGGTGCCACTGCCGCACCTCGTGCAACGGGATCAACCGGGTGCTCAGCTCGGTGCGCACCCGCACGTCCGTGATCCACCGCAGGATCTCGTCCTCGCTGTGCACGCCCGGCACGGCGGGCCCGCACGACCGGGCCACCACGTCCCGGAATCCGTCGCCCGCACCGGAGAGCTCGCCGGCGCCGGTGAACGGCAGGCAGGACAGGACGGTCCGCGCGTCCATGTTGATCAGGTCGTCGACGAGCAGCAGCCGGTGCACTTGGCCGAGGGTGAGCCAGCAGAACCCGTCCAGCAGCTCGACGTCCTCGCTCACCGACACGATCATGTTCCGGTTGCGCTTCTGGTAGAACCACGCGCCCTGCTCGGACTGCCGCACGTCGGCGACCACGGTGTGCCGGGACGTGTCGCGGAAGTAGTCGAGGTAGGGCACGTCCTGGCCACCGTGCACCCGCGTGTAGTTGCTGCGGGTGGCCTGCACGGTCGGCGAGAGCTGCAGACCGTTGGGGTTGCCCGGTTCCGGCTTCGCCTGCATCAGCAGGTGCAGCCGTCCGTCGAACTCCTTCACCAGGATCCCGAGGATGCCGACCTCGGGCTGGTTGATGATCGGCTGGGTCCAGTGCGGGACGGCGTTGCCGGGCATGGCGACGTCGAGACCGTTGACGGTGAAGAACTTCCCGCTGGCGTGCACGATGTCGCCGCTGCCCGGCAGGGTGTGCCAGCCGTCGAGGGCGTCCAGCGGGATCCGCCGGGTGTCCGTGAAGCACCGCTCGGCGAGCCCGGTGAACCAGCGGTGGAAGTCCGGCAGGTCGAGGTGCCCGCCCTCGACGTCGTGCGCGGACAACGCGATCTGCGTGACGATGTCCGTCATCGGAGCACCTCCCGCAGCGCGTCGATGACCTCGTCCTGCACGGCCGGGTCGAGCGAGGGGTACATCGGCAGCGAGAAGATCTGCTTGGCCAGCGCCTCGGTCACCGGCAACGAGCCCGGCGCGTAGCCGAGGTGGTCGAAGCCGGTCATCGTGTGGACGGGCCACGGGTAGCTGATGTTGAGGAAGATGTCGCGGGCCCTGAGCTCCTCGATGATCCGGTCCCGGTCTGGGTGGCGGACCACGTAGACGTAGTAGACGTGCTCGTTGCCGTCCGCGACGTGCGGCAGCACCAGTTCGGTGTCCCCCAGGCCTTCCGCGTACCGCCGCGCGACGGCCTGCCGCCCCGCGACGTAGGTGTCGAGGCGGCGGAGCTTGCGGCGCAGGATCTCCGCGTGCACCTCGTCGAGACGGCTGTTGTGGCCTGGGGTCTCCACGACGTAGTAGCGCTCGGCCATGCCGTAGTAGCGCAACCGCCGCAGCCGTTCCTCGACCTTGTCGTCCGGGGTGATCACCGCGCCGCCGTCGCCGTAGGCACCGAGGACCTTGGTGGGGTAGAAGGAGAACGCCGCCGCCTCACCGATGCTGCCGGCGATCCGGCCGTGGTGGCGGGCGCCGTGCGCCTGGGCGACGTCCTCCAGGATCGGGATGCCGTGCGCCTGCGCCAACTCCTGCAGTGGCGCCATGTCCACGCACTGGCCGTAGAGGTGCACGGGCAGCAGGCACTTCGTGCGCGGGGTGATGGCGGCGGCCACCTGACTCACGTCCATCAGGTAGTCCGACGGGCGCACGTCGACGAACACCGGGGTGGCGCCCACGGAGTCGATGGCGACCACGGTCGGTGCCGCGGTGTTCGACACGGTGATCACCTCGTCGCCCGGCCCGACCTGCAGGGCCCTGAGCGCGAGCACGAGCGCGTTCGTCCCGTTGTCGACACCGACGCAGTGCCGCGTGCCGTGGTAGGCGGCGAAGTCTGCCTCGAACCCCGCGACGCTCTCGCCGAGGACCAGCCGGCCGGACCGGAAGACGCTGTCCACCGCGTCGAGGATGTCGTCGCGCTCGGCCTCGTACTCGGCCAGGTAATCCCACACCGACGTTCCCACGGCACTACCTCCGGGTGTGTTTCCAGCGAATCACCACAATTAGATTCACCGGCACCCGAAGACCCAACCCCTATCACCCCCTACCACCCCTTGAACCGCATTATCGAACAAATAGCACGGCTTTCCCCGGCCGCTGCCGTTAACTGGATTCGTGAAGGGAATCATTCTCGCGGGCGGCACCGGTTCCCGGTTGGGGCCGATGACCGCGGCGATCTCGAAGCAGCTGCTCCCGGTCGGCGACAAGCCGATGATCTTCTACCCGTTGTCGGTGCTCATGCTGAGCGGGATCCGCGAGGTGCTGATCATCTCGCTGCCCCGCGACGTGCCCCTGTTCCGGCAACTGCTGGGCGACGGCAGCCAGTTCGGCATCCACCTCGACTACGCCGAACAACCGCATCCGAACGGCCTGGCCGAGGCTTTTCTGATCGGTGAGGAGCACATCGGCGGCGATTCGGTCGCGCTCGTGCTGGGCGACAACGTCTTCCACGGACCCGGATTCCAGCGCGTGCTGGAAAAGCACAGCACCGCCGTGAAGGGGTGCGTGCTGTTCGGGTACCGGGTGAGCGATCCCGAACGGTACGGCGTCGGCGAACTGGACGACACCGGCCGGCTGGTGTCGCTCGAGGAGAAGCCGGTGCGGCCGAGGTCCGACCTCGCCGTCACCGGCCTCTACTTCTACGACAACGACGTGGTCGACATCGCGCGGCAGGTGCGGCCGTCGGCACGGGGCGAACTGGAGATCACCGACGTGAACCGCGTCTACCTCGACCGCGGTCTCGCGAAGATGGTCGACCTCGGTCGCGGCTTCGCCTGGCTCGACACCGGCACACCGGAGGCGCTGCTGGAGGCGAGCCAGTACGTCCGCACCCTCGAGCAACGCCAGGACGTCGGCATCGCCTGTCTGGAGGAAGTGGCGCTGCGCATGGGTTTCATCGACACCGACGCCTGTCTCGCGGCCGCCCGCCGGTACGGCAACTCACGATACGGCCGGTACATCACGGAGATCGTCCGCGAGTTCGGCGGCTGAGCCCAGGTACCACGCGACGGTCCGGCGCAGGCCTTCCCGCAGCAGGACGGGCTCGGTACCGTCGATCTGCCGCATCCGGGTCAGGTCGAGGTTCCGGCTCGACCGGCCCTCCGGCCTGGCTGGGTCGGTCCTGATCCGCACCGGCCTGCCCAGCGCCTCTCCCACGAGTCGCGCGAGCTCCAGCACCGACACCTGTTCTCCGGTACCGATGTTCGCCACCCGGTGCTGCGGGTGCTCGACCATCGCCAGCACCGCGCGCACGACGTCGGTGACGTAGACGAACGAGCGGGTCTGCTCACCACTCCCCCAGATCTCGACCTCCTCCCCCGCCCGCACGCGGGAGATCAGCCGCGGGATCAACCGCAGCGACCGCGGCCCGAAGTCGTCGCCGGGTCCGTAGATGCTGGCGGGTCTGGGCAGGTGCACGCGCATCCCGTGCTCGGCGGCGTACTGCTCGGCGAGCACCTCGGCGTGCACCTTCGACAGGTAGAAGCCGTCCTGCGCGAACCTCATGTCGGTGTGGTGGTCCTCGGTCTCCCGGACCGGCCACGGCACGGTGCCCGCGTAGACGTCGCTGGAGCTGACCAGCACCGTGTCCGCGACCCCGCCGCGCCGCGCGCTGTCGAGGACGTTCGACACCATCCGCACGTTCTCGTCGATCATCGTGCCGGCGCGCAGCCGCTTGTCCTCGGGCGTCCCGTCCCGGGCGGCGCTGTGCACGATCAGGTCGACGTCGTAGGCGGCCACGAGCCGCGCGAGGCCCGACCTGTCCAGCAGGTCGAGCCGCACCGGTCGGAGGCGGTCGTGCGGCGGGAGCGAGAGCACCCCCGACCGGCACGGGCACAGCACGGTCGCACCGCGGGCGACGAGCTCCTCGGCGACGTGCGCGCCGAGGAAACCCGTCGCCCCCGTGACCAGGGCGGTGCGGCCGCGCAGGTCAGCCGTCGATGGCACCGAAGAACTTCCTTACCTCGTCGACGAACGCCTCGGGCTCCTCCATCGCGGCGAAGTGCCCGCCCTTCGGCACCTCCGACCACGAGACGATCGCCGGGTAGTCGGCCTCGGCCAGCGCCCGGACCGGCGCGACGACGTCCCCGCCGAACACGCTCACCCCCAGCGGGACCGGCACGGGTTCCGGCCGCACACCCGGCGTGAAGATCGCGCCGAGTTGCGGCCCCGCCTCGAAGTACAGCTGCGCGGCCGACCCGGCGGTCTCCGTCAGCCAGTACAGCGACACGTTGGCGAGCAGCAGGTCGCGGTCCACCGCGTCCTCCGGCAGCTCGCCAGCCGGGTCCGTCCAGTCCTTGAACTTCTCCACGATCCACGCGAGCAGACCGGCCGGGGAGTCGTTCAGCCCGAAGGAGACCGTCGACGGCCGGGTCGACATGAGCTTCAGGTAGCCCGAGAGCTCCTGGTCGAACCGCTGCAGCCCGCCGAGCCGCCCGAAGTCCTGTTCGGACAGTGCGGCCAGCTCGGCGGGATCACCGGACGGCACCGTGACGAGCATGTTCACGTGCACCGCCCGGACGTGCTCCGGATCGCGCCTGGCGAGCTCCAGCGAGATGAACGACCCCCAGTCGCCGCCCTGCGCGAAGTACGAGTCGTACTCAAGCCGCGACATCAGCTCCGCCCACGCGCCCGCGATCCGGGGGACGTCCCAGCCGGGTTCCGCCACCGGACCGGAGAAACCGTGGCCCGGCAGGGAGGGCACGACGAGGTGGAACGCCTGTCCCGGATCGCCGCCGTGGGAGCGCGGGTCGGTCAGCGGACCGATCACGTCCAGGAACTCGATCACCGAGCCCGGCCAGCCGTGCGTGAGCAGCAGGGGCCGCGCGTCCGGTTCCGGCGAACGGACGTGCAGGAAGTGCACGGTCGCGCCATCGATCTCGGTGACGAACTGGTCGTGGGAGTTCAGCCGCTGCTCCACCGCGCGCCAGTCGAAGTCGGTCGACCAGTGCTTGGCGAGCTCCCGCAGGTACTCCGGCGGCACTCCGCGTTCCCAGCCCGTGCCGGGAACGGCGGCGGGCCAGCGGGTCGCGGCGATCCGGGCACGCAGGTCGTCGAGCGCGCTGTCGGGGACGTCGATCCGGAACGGGCGCATGGTCAGCCTTTCACGTTGGCGGGCAGGACTTTCCGGTGCTTGGTCCGCTCGATCCACCACTGGGCCACGAGCAGGTTGGTGATCCACACGCACCACCCGACCATCTCGAACAGCAGCGCCTGGTCGATCTGCGCGGTCCACGGCAGTTGCACGCCGAACACCGGCACGACACCGAGCAGGAACAGCACGAGCCGGGTGAGGACCCCGTCCATGATCAGCGCGAAGCTGTAGATCATGTACCGGCGGTGGTCCGCGTACCGGTGCTTGCGCGCCATCCGGTACGCCACCAGCGTGCTCAGCAGCAACAGCAGGCCGAGCACGAACCTGCCGACCCTGCCCGGTCCCGCGGCGATCTCGCCGGAGAACATGAGCAGAACGGGTGTCGTCACCGCGACGGGGAGCGCGCCGCCGAAGATGTAGATGATCCCGCTCGTCCGGTGCAGTCTCGGGTATCTGCTCCGCACCCATGTCGACATCTGGAGGCAGGCGGTGAGCAGTCCCAGCGTGCCCGCGACGATGTGCAGGATCAGCAACGGGTAGTGGATCGAGGAGCCCTCGACGATCGGCGACAACGACTTCGCCGGGTCGAGGTCGAGGTAGGGCGGTAAGGCGTAGACCAAGAATGCCACCACGAGCGCCACTAACGCTATCCACCAAGGGTTTCGCCACACGGGCTTGGGGCCCGTCCTGGGCTTCGCCGCGGGCGCGCGATCGGTGATCGGAGCGAGCTGATCCGTCACGGAACTTCCTCCTCTACCTGCGAATTCCATCCGATGCGCGCGCCCGCTGACCGTAGCTTTGGACAGCGGCACTTCCTTCTCGCAGATTGCTCTCACGACGCCTTGCAAATCGGGGTCGGAAACCCATGAGTGCCAGCGGTTTCACGCTCCGCAACTTCGGAGATGCGGGCGGCGCGCCGCGCGGCTGAGGATGGCCGTCGCCGGGCCTCCGTCATTCGCTTTCCCCACGCTGAGGAGCAGCCGCATGCGAGTCGTGTTCACCCCCTGGCCAACGCCATCGCATCTGAATCCGATGGTTCCGCTCGCCTGGGCGCTGCAGAGCGCGGGCCACGAGGTCTGCGTCGCCGCGCACCCGGCGCTGGCGGACGCCGTCGCCGCGGTCGGCCTGACCGGGGTGTCCCTCGGATCAGCGGACAGCGCACCGGCCCTGATGGGTCCGGGACGTCCGACGCCGCCGGAGACGCGCGTGCTGCTCGACGAGACGGGACGCGCGCTCGGCCCGTTCACCCCGGCCGAGCAGAACCTGTGGGACGTCTTCTGCCAGTTCATGCTGCCGCCCATCTGGGACTTCCACCCCGTCGGCGCCGGCGCGTCCGACCCGTTGCCCGTGGTCGACGAGTTCGTGGAGTTCTGCCGCGCCTGGAAACCGGACCTCGTGGTGTGGGACGCGTGCTTCCCGGCGGCGGCGATCGGCGCGCGGGTGACCGGCGCGGCGCACGCCCGGTTGCACTGGGGCCTCGACTACTTCGCCTGGGTGCTCGACCGCGTTGGAACGAACTGGAACCCGTTGGCGGAGACCGTGCGTCCGGCCGCCGAACGGCACGGCGTCGAGGTCGACCGCGACCTGCTGCTCGGCCAGTGGACCATCGACCCGCTGCCCGCCGGCATGCGGCTGCCGGTGGCGACCAGGACCGTGCCGATGCGCTGGATCCCCTACTCCGGCCAGACCGCCGTCCCCGACTGGCTCTACGAGCCCCAGGACCGGCCGCGCGTGGCGTTGTCGCTCGGGCAGTCGCGGCGCCTGGTCATGAAGGGCGGCTGGGACCACGTGCCCGGCCTGCTCGAGATGGTGTCCGAAGTGGACGTCGACGTCGTGGCGACGCTGAACGAGACGCAGCTCGCCGGTGTGCGGGCGGTGCCGGACAACGTGCGGATCGTCGACTACGTGCCGCTCAACCAGCTCCTGCCCACGTGTGCGGCGCTGATCCACCACGGCGGCGTCGGCACGTTCTCGGCCGCGGCCGGACTGCGGGTGCCGCAGCTCATCCTCGACTCCGGCGGTGACGAGGGACTGCTGACCGAGGGCGAGGCCGGCACCGAGTGGGCGTTGGCGGCCAAGGACATCGAGTCGTCGGACACCGCGGCGTGGGTCGTCGACCAGGGCGCCGGACTCACCCTCGACTTCGCCCGGCACTCGATCGACGTCATGCGCAAACGGGTCATGCGGGTCGTCGAGGAACCGTCGTTCGCCGAGGGAGCGCAACGGCTGCGCCTCGACGCCGCCGCCGCGCCGAGTCCGGGTGAACTCGTGCCGGTGCTGGCGCGGCTCGTCGAGCAGCAGCGAGCGGGGGCGTGATGGGCGTCGCCGCGAAGAACTCCGTCTGCCACGTGTGTGCCGGTGTCGTGCGCGAGTTCGTCGACTTCGGGTCGCAGCCGCTGTCCGACGCGTTCGTGCAGCCCGGTGATCCCGCCGGGGACTTCCGCTTCCGGCTCGCCGTCGGCGTCTGCGAGTCCTGCACGATGGTGCAGCTGATGTCCGAGGTGCCCCGGGACCGGATGTTCCACCACGACTACCCGTACCTGTCGTCGGGATCGCGGTTCATGCGCGAGCACTTCGCGGCACTCGCCGAGAAGTTGCGCCGCGAGGAGCTCACCGGGCCGGCGCCGTTCGTCGTGGAGATCGGCTGCAACGACGGCGTGATGCTCGAGTCGTTCGCCGCGGACGGCGTCCACCACCTCGGCGTGGAACCGTCCGGCGGGGTGGCCGAGCGCGCCGCCGCGAAGGGCGTGCGGGTGCGCAACACGTTCTTCGACGAGCCGACCGCCGTGGAGATCCTCGCCGAGCACGGCCCGGCGGACGTCGTGTTCGCCGCGAACACGTTGTGCCACATCCCTTACATCGGCTCGATCCTGCGCGGGGTCGCCGCCCTGCTCTCCCCCGGCGGGGTCTTCGTGTTCGAGGACCCGTACTTCGCCGACATCGTCGAGCGCAACTCGTTCGACCAGATCTACGACGAGCACTTCTTCTTCTTCACCGTGCGGTCGGTGCAGCACATGGCCCTCATGCACGGCCTGGAACTGGTCGACGTCGAACGGCTTCCGGTGCACGGCGGCGAACTGCGCTACACCTTGGCGCGCAAGGGAACCCGCGCGGTGTCCCTCGCCGTCACCGACCTGGCCGCCCAGGAGGAGCGGTCCGGCCTCACCTCGCCGGAGACGCTCGCCGGGTTCGCCTCGAACGTCGCCCGGATCAGAACCGACCTGGTGGAGCTGCTGCGGTCGTTGCGCGCGGAGGGCAAGACCGTCGTCGGCTACGGCGCGACCGCGAAGAGCGCGACGGTGCTGAACTTCTGCGGCATCGGGCCGGAGCTCATCCCGTTCATCTGCGACACCAGCGTCACCAAGCAGGGCCGCGTCACCCCCGGCTCGCACATCCCGGTGCGCCCGCCGGACGCCTTCGCCGACCCGTACCCCGACTACGCGGTGCTGTTCGCGTGGAACCACGCCGAAGAGATCCTCGCCAAGGAGATCGGGTTCCGCGAGTCGGGCGGCCGCTGGATCCGTTACGTGCCCGACGTCCACATCGTGTAGCCCTGGTCCCAGGAGGACAGACGCGTGACCGAACAGAATGTGTTCCTCGCCCTGAAAGCCGAGGGTGAAGAGGTCGACCGCATGGTCTCCTCACTCTCCGAACAGCAGTGGTCGCTGCCGACCCCCGCACCCGGCTGGACGATCGCGCACCAGATCGCCCACCTCGCCTCGACCGCCCGCATGGCAGGCCTCGCCGCCTCGGACCCGGCCGCCTTCGCGGGCCTCGTGGCGGGCATCGGCTCCGACTTCGACGCGGCCGTCGAGGGCGCGCTCGCCCCGTTCCTGTCGCTCGGTCCCCGCAAGCTGCTCGAACGCTGGCGGGCCGAACGCCAGGCGGCGGGCGGCGCGCTGTCGACCGTGCCCGCCGGACAGCTCGTGCCGTGGCTGGTGAACCCGTTGCCCGCGCCCGTGCTCGCGGCCGGCGGCATGATGGAGCTCTTCGCACACGGCCAGGACATCGCCGACGCCCTCGGCGTCCGGCGTGAGCCGACGGCCCGGTTGCAGCACCTCTGCGGATTCGGGTTCCACACCATGACGTTCGGCTACCTCGCGCGCGGACTGACGCCGCCGGAGACGCCGTTCCGGTTCGAGCTGACCGGGCCGTCGGGCGAGGTGTGGACGTTCGGGCCGGAGGACGCCTCCCAGCGGATCTCCGGGCCGGCGCTGGACTTCTGCCTGCTCGTGGCCCGGCGGCGGCACCACTCCGACCTCGCGGTGGTGGCCGAGGGGGACGAGGCGCGCGGCTGGCTGGAGATCGCGCAGGCCTACCGCGGGCCGGCGGGGGTGGGTCGGGAGGCCGGGCAGTTCTCAGGTCTGCCCGCGTGACCCGGTAACGGAAAGAGGGCCGGGGACTCCCGGCCCTCTTTCGCGCGCCGCCGACGAGGTGGGGACGAGCAAACGAGCCCCGCGTCGTGGGGAGGGAAAGCGGATGAGCCCGGCGTCGTGGGGGGTACGACGCCGGGCTCACCCGTGGGTGGTCGTGCCGGAACCAACGATCGGAGATCGCTGTCACCGGTTCCGGCACGACCGGCTCAGCGGCGTTCCCCTTCCGCCGCCACGGGAACGCCAGCCTCGGCCGAGGCTGGAGGCTCCTCGCCGATCTTGCCGACGTGCCGCAGCAGGGCGACGGTGAGCCCGGCCAGCACCACCATGATCACCGCGGCGACTCCGGCCGCGGTGTTGACGCCGCTGGTGAACGCGGCGCGCGCGGAGTCGAGCAGGGCCGCGCCGGTGTCGGCGGCCAGTCCGCCCGCCACCGCGACGGCGCCGCTGATCGTCTCCCCGGCCGTCGCGGCGGCCTCGGTGGGCACGCCCGGCGGCACCGCGACGACGTTCTGGTAGACCGCCGCGGCGATCGTGCCGTAGGTCGCGACGCCGATGGCCACGCCCATCTCGGTGCTCGTCTCCGACACCGAGGCGGCGGAACCCGCGCGTTCCTCCGGCGCCGAGCCGACGACCATCTCCGTGCCGAGCGAACCCATCGGGCCCACCCCGGCCTGCACGAGAATGAACCCGAGCAGCACGGCCACGAGGCTGGTGGCGGTGCCGACCTGCGACACGACCGCCAGGCCGATCGCCGCCACCACGAGACCGGCGGCGGCCACGTAGGCGGGGCGGATCTTCTGCGCGAACTTCGGCGCCACCAGCGACGTGACGATCAGCGCGGTCGCGGCGGGGATCAGCCACAGGCCCGACTCGACGGCCGAGTACCCGCGGACGGTCTGGAGGTAGAGGCTGAACAGCATGATGCTGGACGAGATCGTCGCCGAGGTCAGCAGCATGATGACCAGCGCGCCGGTCACCGTCTTGCTGCGGAACAGCTTCAGGTCGAGCAGCGGGCTGTCGAGCGTCCGCTGGCGCAGCACGAACAGCACGCCGAACACGACGCCGACGAGCACCGAACCGCCCGCGAACGCACTGAAGCCGTGCTGGGCGATCTCCTTCAGGCCGTAGACCACCGGCAGGATCGCGACCAGCGACAGCACCACGCTGAGCAGGTCGATGCGGCCGGCGTCCGGGTCGCGCATCTCCGGCAGCAGCACCGGAGCGGTGATCATCAGCAGCACCATCACCGGCACCGCCATCAGGAACACCGAGCCCCACCAGAACCAGCCGAGCAGCGCGCCGCCGATCACCGGGCCGATGGCCATGCCGCCCATGAACGAGCTCAGCCAGACGCCGATCGCGAAGCCGCGTTGCTTGGCGTCGGTGAACATCGTCATGATCAGCGCGAGGGTGGACGGCATCAGGGTCGCGCCGGCGATGCCGAGCAGGGCCCGCGCGACGATCAGCATCTCGGCCGTCGTCGAGTAGGCGGCGAGCACGGACGCGACGGCGAACGCGGCGGAGCCGAACAGCATCAGCTTGCGGCGGCCGATGCGGTCACCGAGGGTGCCCATCGTGACGAGGAAGCCCGCGATCATGAACGCGTAGATGTCCATGATCCACAGCTGCTGGCTGGCCGTCGGGTTCAGGTCGGCGCTCAGCTGGGGTTGCGCGAGGAACAGCACGCTCAGGTCGAGCGACAGCAGCAGCGTCGGCAGGGCGAGCACCGCGAGGCCGATCCACTCCCGCCGCCCCGCCCGCGTGGTGTTGCCGGCCGGATCGGTCGATTCCATGGAACTAGTCCTTCCGTGTGGTGCCCTGGTCGGCACCCGAACTCATCGATCCCGGTCACCCTGCGCGCCCGCACTGTCGGAATTCTTTCGGCCGGTATCGTGTGCGCATGTTCTTCGCGGTGCTCGGGCCGCTCGCCGTCCGAACCACCGACGGCCGCCCGGTCGAGATCCCCGAGTCGAAGGTGCGGGCCCTGCTCGCGAACCTCCTGGCGCACCGCAACCGCCCGGTGTCGGCGACCGCGTTGATCGAGGACCTGTGGGGCGACGACCTGCCGGTCAACCCGACGGGCGCGTTGCAGACGAAGATCTCCAAGCTGCGCCAGGCCCTGGCCGCGGGCGAGCCCGGCGCCCGGGACCTGCTCGCCTCGCAACGGCCCGGGTACGTGCTGCGGACCGGTGCGGACTCGGTCGACGCCGACCGGTTCGCCGCCCTCACCACCACCGCGCGCGACAGCACGGACCCGCAGGCGCGGGCACGCCTGCTCACCGACGCGCTGGAGCTGTGGCGCGGGGCGGCGTTCGCGGACTTCGCCGAGCAGACGTTCGCCCGCGCGGAGATCACCCGGCTCGAGGAGCACCGGCTGGTCGCCGCCGAGGAGTTGGCGCAGGCCCGGCTGGAACTCGGCGAGCACACCGCGCTGCTCGGCCAGATCGGCGACCTGGTGGCGGCCCATCCCCTGCGCGAACGGCTCCGCGAGCTGCACATGCTGGCGCTCTACCGGGCAGGGCGGCAGAGCGAGGCGCTGGCGTCGTTCCGCGAACTGCGGGCGCTGCTGCACGACGAGCAGGGGCTCGATCCGGGTGAGCGGCTCGCCGAGCTGCACCGGTCGATCCTGCGCCACGACCCCTCGCTCGCCCCGCTGGGCCGGCAGCGCACCACCCTTCCGGTGCCCCCCACCGAGTTGATCGGCCGCGACGCCGCCGTGTCCGACGTCTGCGCGTTGCTCGGTTCCTCCCGTCTCGTCACGCTCACCGGCTCGGGCGGCGTCGGCAAGACCCGGCTCGCGGTGGAGGTGGCCACCCGGACGGCCGCGCGCTACCCGGACGGTGCCTGGCTCGTCGCACTCGCGACGATCTCCGAGGGCGGCCTGCTCGCGAGCGCCGTGATGGCGGCGCTGGGCATCCGGGACGTGCCGGGCGCGGACGTGCTCGCCGAGGCCGTGCGCACGCGGCGGATGTTGTTGGTGCTGGACAACTGCGAGCACCTCACCCGCGAGGTCGCGGCGTTCACCGAACGACTGCTGGCCGCCGCGCCGGGGCTGCGCGTGCTCGCCACGAGCCAGCAGCCGCTGCGCATCGCGGGCGAGTCGGTGTGGACGGTCTCCCCGCTCGACCTGCCGGCCCCCGGCACACCACCCGACGTCGTCATGCGGTCGAGCGCCGTGCGGCTGTTCGTCGCCCGCTCCGCACCCTCGTTCACCCTGGACGCGGGCAACGCCCACGCCGTCGCCGAGCTGTGCACCCGGCTCGACGGGGTGCCCCTGGCGCTGGAACTCGCGGCGACCAGGGCGCGGTCGCTGGGGCTGCGCGAACTGCTGACCCGCCTCGACGACAGGTTCCGGCTGCTCGCGGACGGGTACCGCGACGCCCCGCCGCGCCAGCAGACGTTGCGCGCGGTGATCGACTGGAGCTGGGAGCCGCTCGGCCCGGTCGAACGCGCGGTGCTGCGCAGGCTGGCCGCGCACTCCGACGGGTGCACGCTGACCGCGGCCGAGGCGGTGTGCGCGGGCGGGATCGTCGCGGCGGACGACGTGCTGGACACGGTCGCGGGCCTGGTCGACCGGTCGCTGGTGACCGTCGTCGACACCCCGGACGGCACCCGGTACCGGTTGCTCGAGTCGGTCGCCGCCTACTGCCGCGAGCGGCTGGACGAGGCCGGCGAGACCGAGAACGTCCAGCAGGCGCACCGGTTCCACTACACGGCGCTGGCCGAGACCGCCGAGCCGCACCTGCGCGGACCCGCCCAGCGCGAGTGGCTCGAACGCCTCGACGCCGAGTCCGCGAACCTGCGCACCGCCCTCGACACCGCCGACGGTCCCGGCGCACTGCGGCTGGTCAACGCCCTGGCCTGGTACTGGTACCTGCGGGGCAGGCTGTCCGAGGCCCGCCGGGCGCTGTCGGCCGCCCTGGCCCTCGACACCACGCCGTCAGCCGAACGGGCCCGCGCCTGCGCCTGGCACGCGGGCATCACCTTCCTCGGCAGCGACGTCGCGGACCGGGCCGCCGTGCGGGCGGAGGCACTCGCCGCGTACGACTCGCTGGACGACCCGCGCGGTGAGGCGTTCGCCCAGTTCTTCCTCGGCCTGGTCGAGTCGGACTTCGGCGCGCAGACCACCAGCGAGGACCTGCTGAACCGCGCGCAGCAGACGTTCGGCGCGCTGGGCGACCGGTGGGGCGTCGCCGCGACGCTCAGCCTGCAGGCGATCCGCGCACACACCCGGGGCGACCTGGAGTCGTTGCGGCGCAACGGTTCTCAAAGTCTGGCGCTGTTCCGCGAGCTCGGTGACCGGTGGGGGCAGCTGCGCGCGACCGAGGCGCTCGGCGGCCTGGCCGAGATCGAGGGCGACTACGAGGAGGCGACCCGCCTGCACAGCGACGGCCTGCGGATGGCGGAGGAGCTGAGGCTGTGGCCGCAGGCCGCGGACCGCCTGAGCTGGCTGGGTCGTGCGTCGATGTTGCGCGGTGACCACGCGCGCGCCCGCGAGTTGAACGAACGAGCCCTGCGCCTGTCCCGGGAGCAGAGCTACAAGCCGGGCCAGCTCTTCGCCGAGATCAACCTGGGCACCATCGCCCGGCGCGCGGGAGACCTGGAGGCCGCCGAGCGCCATCTGCGCACGGTGCTGGAGTGGGACTGGGAGCCGGGCATCGGTCTGTGGCTCATCCTCACCGAACTCGGGTTCGTCGCGGAGCAGCGCGGCGACAGCGCGACCGCCAGGGCCCGGCACCTCGAAGGCCTCACCGTGGCCCGCGCGCTGGGCGACCAGCGGGCGGTCGCCGTGGCGCTGGAAGGGCTGGCCGGGGCATGCCTCGCCGATTCGTCACCGGCGGAGGCGGCACGCTTGCTCGGGGTCGCCACGGCGGCACGACGGTCCGTCGGAGCGACGTTGACGGCCGCCGAGAGGGCGGACAGGGACCGAGTGGAGAGCGGGGCCCGGCAGCGGCTGGGTGAGAGGTTCGCGGCGGAGTACGCGCGCGGGTTCGAGTCGAACGAGGGGTCCGCGGTCGTGCCGCGTTAGCGGACCGGGATCGCCCCTGTGCCAACGGAACCAGACGACCCAGGTCAGGCTCGGTTCCACCTCATCCCTACTTCGCCGGGACCGGCCGGCTCTCCGCAGTCCGGGCACGTCAGGCACGCGACCAGTTCGCCCTCGCACGGCGCGTGCAGGGCGGTGCGCGGCGGCCCGTCCGGCGACGGCACGTTCCGATCGCCCCACTGCATCAACGCGATCACGACGACCGCGAGCTCACGACCGGCAGCGGTCGGGCGGTACTCGTAGCGCGGCGGATGCTGTTGGTAGGCAACGCGTTCCAGCACACCGTGCTCCACCAGACCGGTGAGCCGGTCGCTGAGCACGTTGCGCGCGATGCCCAGACTCGCCAGCAGACCGTCGAACCGCACGGTGCCCAGCAGCACGTCCCGCACGATCAGCAACGTCCACCGCTCGCCCACCACCTCGAGCGCGCGGGCGGCCGAGCAGACCTGGTCGTCGTACCTTCGTCCGAGCATTCCTCATGCTAAACCGCCAGTTGCGTGATCGAACCGACGTACCGTAGCGTTCCAGTGAGTAGCATCATGCAACCTTTTGGGGGCTTGGATGGCGCGCTCGCTGCTCCGCAAGGCCCTGCGCGGTCTCTCCCTCGCCCAGGTCCGGCACGTCGCGCCCGTTCCCTTCCGTCGGGCCGGTCCCGAGGTCCTCGAGGTCTACCACGCCGTGGAACGGGAGTTCGGCGTACTGGCGCCGCCGGTCGTGCTGCACGCGGCGGCACCCGGCGTGCTGCGGGCGTCCTGGTTGATGTTGCGGGACGTCGTGCTCGCGCCCGGACTGCTCGACCGCGGCACCAAGGAGGCCGTCGCGGCGGCGGTGTCGAAGGCCAACGACTGCCCCTACTGCGTGACTGTCCACACTGGAACGATGACCACGTTCGGTGGCGCCGCGGTGGACCTCGCGGACACCGGCCGGTTCACCGCCGCCGAACTGCCCGAGGTGCTCGGCGTCGCGACGACGCTCCAGTACTTCAACCGGATGGTGAGCGTCTTCCTCACCGAACGGCCGATGCCGCCGTACGCGCCGGCCTTCATGCTCGGTCCGGTGACGAGGATGCTCACCGGTCTCATCGCCTCCGCCGAGAGCACCCCACCCGCACCCGGCCCGCCGCCGCAGACACCGCTGCCCGACGACCTCGCCTGGGCCGCGGGCAGCCCGGTCGTCGCCCAGGCCCTCACCCGGTCGAAGGCCGTCTTCGACTCAGGCCCGGTTCCTGACGCCGTGCGCACCCTGCTCGCCGCCGAACTGTCCACTTGGGACGGCACACCGAAGGGCATCAGCCGGGCCTGGGTGTCGGACGCGACCGACCGGGTAGGGCCACCGGACCGGGCGGCGGCCAGGCTGGCGCTGCTGACCGCGTTCGCCCCGTACCAGGTGGACGACGAGGTGGTCCGGGACGTGCGGGCGGACGACGCGGCGCTGATCGGGCTCACGGCGTGGGCGAGCATGACCGCCGCCGTCCGCGCGACGGCGCTGACGAAGTCGCCGGCCTGATTGTCCGACACCTCGCTTTGCCGTTGTCCGACGATTTCTTTTCACCGGGGAGCAACGTGAGAGAAGCGTCCAGACCGGACGGTGTGCCAGCATTGAAAGGTGGATAATCGCCTTTTCAAGAGGAGGTCCCACCGGAAATGACAACCACGGGACTGATTCGCAAACGGTTCATCACACCGGACGCTTCGGACGTCCTCTTCGACCGGCGCGGGTTCGCTGTCGACACACCCGCGCGCGCCCAGCTCGAAATGAGCGCTCTGCAGCTCGTGTACGGATTCGAGTTCGGGATAGAACACAAGGACCACAGCTCGATAATCGCGCGCCTCGACGCACTGTCCCGGGAATACCGCGGCTTCGCCTACGAGGGCGCCACCATGGCCCTGGCGATCCGCGACGCCCTCACCCCGCTGCCCGGCCGCGGCCACGTCGAGCAGTTCCTCGCCGGACCCGACTTCACCTCGGCGCCGGCGTCGAAGCACATCTTCATGGCCTACATCGGCGTCGGGTTCGCCTTGGCCAGGCTGCCGCGAATGCTCTGGTCAAGGGCCATCCCCGACGCGCACAAGCTCGCCGACCACCCGTCGCTGCGCTGGTTGATCATGGACGGCTACGGCTTCCACCTCGCCTACTTCGACCACGTCTCGTGGGTGGAGAACCACCGCGTCGCCGGGCGGCTCGCCTGGCCCGGGCCCGCCGCGTACACGAACCGGGTGATCGACCACGGCATCGGGCGGGCGATGTGGTTCATCCACGGCGGCGACGTCGACCGGCTCCTGCGCAGCATCAGGCGATTTCCCCCGGACAGACACGCGGACCTGCTCAGCGGGGCGGGACTGGCCGCTTCCTACGCGGGCGGAGTCACCGAGCAGGAACTGGTCAAATTGGCCGACGGCGCCGGTGAATTCCTGCCGGAGGTCGCCCAGGGCGCGGTTTTCGCCCTGCGCGCCAGGGTGGTCGCCGACCTCGTGACGCCGCACAGCGAAATGGCGGCCCGGGTGTTCTGCGGGCGCGATGCGGAAGGGTGTTCGGAAATCGCCGCGAAGGAGATCCTGGACCTTCCGGAGGACGGCGCCGTGCCCGCGTACGAAGTTTTCCGTCAGCGCGTCCAGAACTACTTCCGGTGAGGCCGCCATGTCCGGAATCGTGAAACACGTCGAGGTCGTCCCGGCGAAACGGGCGACGGGCCTCGTCCGCGAGGTCTACGCGCAGTCCACCAAGGAGGTCGGGCGGCTCGTCGAGGCGGTGACGATGTTCTCCGCCGCGCCCGCCCTGCTCGCCGCGTCGTGGGCGGCGTTCCGCGAACCCCTGCTGGCGGGCTCGGCGTCCCGCGTCGCCAAGGAGGCCGTGGCCGCCACCGTGTCCCGGCTCAACGAGTGCACCTACTGCGTGGACGCCCACGCGATCATGCTCTACGGCGGTGGCGCCGGATCGTTCGCCACCCAGCTGCTGTCCGGCGCGGGCGGCGACCAGCTCGACCCGGCCCTGCGCCCGTTCGCGGTCTGGGCCGAGAGCCCGGTACCGCCGCCGTTCCCCGCGGCGCACACCGCCGAGCACGTCGGTGTGCTGGTGTACTTCCACTTCCTCAACCGGGTCATCAACGTGCTGCTCGACGGCACGTTCCTGCCCGGTCCCCCGCGAGCCAAGGCCATCGCCCGGCGGGTCGCCGGCAGGGTGATGGCCGGCAAGGTCGCCGCGCGGAACGAGACCGGTCGCGCCACCGGTCTGCGCTTCGACGCGGAGTTGCCGGAGGGTTTCGGCTGGGCGGCCGGATCCCCCGCCATCGCCGCCGCGTTCGCCACCCTGGCGAGCGAGACCGCGGTGGCGGCGGCCCAGGTCCCCGAGGAAACGCGCCACGCGCTCGACACCGTGGTCCCGGCGCGGCTGGGCCGTCCGCTGGGGCTCAGCGCGGCCTGGGTGGACGAACACCTGCGCGCCCTCGGCGGCAAGGCCGTTCCGTCCGCCCGGCTCGCCCTGCTCACCGCGCTGTCACCGCACCAGGTCGCCGACCAGGACGTGGCGCGGTTCCGGGAGCAGTACCCCGAAGACCGGGACCTGCTCGGACTGCTGTCCCTGGCGGCGCTGACGGCGGCCCGCCACCTCGGCGAGCGAAAGGCCGGAACCGTCCACTGAGGACATAGTGGTGTGGCGCGGAACGTCGGCGAGGTAATTGACACTCAGCAGGGTGCCTCGCGGCACCGCCCCCACGCCCCCGTACCACCAGTACGAGGACGTGGGGGCGGCACCACGATGCACCCGTCTGACCGCGAATTCCCCCGGCAACGTTCCGCGCCACACCACTGAAGTGCCGATGGCCATCAGCCATCGGCACTTCTGTGGTGTTCACCAGCTGGACACGGTCATCGGCAGCCCGTCGCGCATGCGCAGCGTCAGCATCGGCTCCGGCACCGCCGCCCGCCCCGGCACCCCGGTGAGCCGCATCGCCCTGGTGACCGTCGCCAGCACGAAGGTCGCCTCCATCATCCCGAGGTGGTTGCCGACGCAGTACCGCGGTCCGGCACCGAACGGGATGTAGGCGTAGGTCGGCCGGCCCGCGGCGGCACCGGTGAAGCGACCGGGGTCGAACCGCTCGGGGTCCTCCCAGAAGTCCGGGTGCCGGTGCAGCGTGTACGGGCAGATCAGCACGTCGGCGCCGGCCTCCACGCGGTAGCCGCCGATCACGTCGGACTCCCTGGCCTGGCGCGGCAGGATCCACACCGGCGGGTACAGCCGCATGACCTCCTGCAGCACCGCCGACGTGTACGGCAACGCGTGCAGGTCCTCGAACACCGGCATGCGGTCGCCCAGCGCGCCGACGACCTCGTCGTGCACCGCGGCCGCGACGTGCGGATGGCGGTCGAGCAGGTGGAACGCCCAGCTGAGCGTGCTCGCCGTCGTCTCGTGCCCGGCGAGCAACAACGTCACGAGCTCGTCGCGCATCCGGAGCCGCCCGACGGCCGCGTCGGACTCGGCCCGGGTGGACTCGACCAGCCGCGACACGACGTCGTCCCCGCCCGCTCGCGCTCCGTCTGCGCCGAGCCGGTCCACCACGTCCTGCAGGTCGGCGCGGGCCCGGCGGAACCTCAGCTGCCGGGGCAGCGGCACCCAGGTGGGCACCGCGCTGAGCGACATCATCTCGAACATCGCCTGGTCCTGCACCGCCTCGAACGACGCGCCGAGCGTGTGGAACTCGCTGAGGTCGGCGTCGAGCAGCACCCGGCCGAGCACCCGCAGCGTCAGGTCCGTCATCTCGGCGCGGATGTCGACGGTCTGCCCGCTCAGCGCGCGCAGCCGTTCCGCCGTGTCCGCCGCCTCCTGGGCGATCACTCCGCCGTAGCGCGCCATCCGCTTGGCCTGGAACACCGGCTGGATCACCTTGCGCTGCTTGCGCCACAGCTCACCGTCGCTGGTGAGCAGGCCGTCGCCGAGCGCCCGCCGCGCGTGCGACAGGCCGATGCCCTTGACGTAGTTCGCGGCGTTGTCGGCGAGCACGTGCTTCGCGTGGTCGGGGTGGTTGAAGTAGTTGAGCGTCTTGGGTCCGAGGGGCAGCCGCACGACGTCGCCGTACCGGGCGGACATCGACGACATCACCCGCAACCGGTTCCTGGCCATCCGCGCGAGCACCGCCAGGGTCGCCCGCCGCGGTGGACCGGGAGCCACCGCGGCGGGGACGGTCGCGGCCGTCATTCCGACACCATGTGCGAGACGAGCGGGAGGACGCCGTTGCGTGCCGAGGTCTCGCCGTCCGGCGACGGTGCCCCGTAGGTCACGCCGACGCCGCGTTGGCGGGCCGCCCGCACGATCGCGGGCACCGCGCGTTCGGCCAGCGCCGCGATCGTCATCGCCGGGTTCACCGTCAGCGCGCCCGGCACGGCGGAGCCGTCGGTCACGAAGATGCCGGGATGGCCGCGCAGTTCGTGGTTCTCGTCGAGCGCCGACGTCGCCGGGTCGTCGCCGATGCGACAGGAGGACAGCGGGTGCACGGTGTACGCGCCCACGACGTCGTTCGTCCAGGGCATCACCCGGGACATGCCGTCGCGTTCGAGGATGTCGCGGACGGCGGCGTCGGACTCCGCCCAGCCACGCCGCGTGTTCTCGGTCGGCTGGTAGCTGATCGTGCCGCGGCCGAGCATCTGCTGGGAGATGCGGTGGGCGTTGCCGGTCGGCGGAGGAGGGCCGAAGACTCCCTCGTTGTCGTCCTCGGACATGGTGAACACCGTCAGCCAGGACTTCCAGCGGCGCAGGATCTCCTTCTTCTCCACGCCGAACCACGACGGGCCGGTGGCGTCGGGCACCTGGGCGAGGATCGTGCCGAGGCCGGGCGGGAAGTACAGCTGCTCCAACGAGAACCGCGAGTACTCCGGCAACGAGCCGTCGAGCCGGTCCCAGCTCGCGACGCACGGGCCGCGGCCGATCTGGTTGGCCTGGAACGTGACGGCCTCGTCGATGCTGATGCCGAGCACCTCCCGCACCCGGTCCTCGTCCAGGATCGCGGTGTTGAGGCGTTCGCCGTTGCCGGAGAAGTAGCGCCCCGCCGCGTGCGGCATCGCGCCGAGGGTGGGTTCGGACCGTTGCAGGATCACGGGAGTGGCGCCCGCGCCGGCGGCGAGGATCACGATCTTCGCGTCGATCGCGCCGGAGCCGGTGGACACGCGGTAGTCCTCGACGTCGATCATGTTGTAGTGCACGCGATAGCCGCCATCGTCCGTCCTGGACAGTTGCTGGACCTCGTGCAGCGGGCGGATCTCCGCGCCGTGGGCGCGGGCGGCGGGCAGGTAGTTGAGCAGCAGCGAGCGCTTCGCGTCGAACTTGCAGCCGGACATCATCCAGTTGCAGTTGGTGCACAGCGCGGTGTCGATGGCGGCGGGCACCGGGTTCGCGGTGTGGCCCGCGTGGGCGCACGCGGCGCCGAAGAGGCCACCGCCGTAGGTCATCGTGTCCCAGTCGGTGGTGCTGATGGGCAAGGCCTCCGCGACCCGGTCGTACCACGGGTCGAGGCTGTCCCTGGTGATCGCGGCCGGCCACATCCGCCTGCCGATCGAACCCTGGCGGTCGAACACGAACCGGGGCGCCCTGGGCATCGCGGCGAAGTAGACGACGCTGCCGCCGCCGACGCAGTTGCCGCTCAGCACGCTCATGCCGTCACCGACGACGAACTCGAACACGCGGGTGGACGACGAGCCGAGCCGGAAGTCGTGGTCGAACTCGTCGGCCTCCAGCCAGGGACCGCGTTCGAGGACGACGACCCGCGCGCCACCGGCGGCGAGGTGGTAGGCGGTGATCGCGCCACCGAACCCGCTGCCGATCACCACGACGTCCGTCTGCTCCACTGTGGACGCACTCATGCCGGGCTCCCTGAGGGTGTCGTGTCCGGGTGGCGGCGCGCGAGGGGCTTGCCGTAGGTGTAGTCGGGAAAGCGCCACACCCCGTCGGGGTCCGGCGGCGCGAACCCGATCGTCAGCAGGCCGGGATGGCCCGCCGCGATCGCGTCGGTCGTGTGCATGTGGGCGCCCGTGTCGAAGGCCATGTTGCTGAACAGCGCGATGCCGACCCAGACGTCCTTCTCCGGATGGCCGGGCGTGGTCAGCACCTGCACCAGCTCCGTGCGGCCGGGGAACGGCAGCGCGACGAACGACGGCAACGCGGGATCGAGCTCGATGTCGTGCTCCGCCGCGTACGTCGCCGCGTGGGTGTTCAGCAGGCCCGCGAGCGGGTCCAGCAACGCGGCCATGCCGCCTTCCGGCATGCGCAGCAGGTCGATGGCGCCGGCCGCGACGGCACCGGGACCCGCGCTCGCCCCCGCGACCGCGACGTCCTCCGGCCACCTCTTCTCACCGGGCACGATCGTGTCCGCGAACGCCTCGAACGTCATCGTGGTGACGTCGATCTGCCCTGTCTCCGGTTCGGTGGCAGTCACGTGCGCGACCTCCTGTCCTCTTCGGTCGGGCGAACGCCCGGCGATGGTGCGAGCAATGGCTTTCACCGGCCGAACAACCCGTTCGGCGGAAGACGCGGAAGGCGGCCGAATGCGGGCCGAGGCTTTCCGCGGACACCCATTGTCTCGACCGTCGCCCGAACGGCGCATCTTTCGGATTGCGGTCTCGATGAATTGGAGATCAACTCAGCAGATGGAATGATCGCCCTTGCACACGGAGAGCAACCCGGGATAAGGCGCCTTCTGGGAGCGCACCCACAACTCCGGTTGATCCAGATCGCTGGACCAACCGGACCAATGCGACACCTCCGCACGAAAGTACGACCGTGCACTCAGTTGATAGGCAGAACGTACCGGCGACATAGAAGTCGCGAATCGCCTACCGAGAGTGAGGGCGATTCGCGGTCGCAATGCCTGAATCGCACCTTGCCTGGCGTTTTGCCCGCTGCTAGCTTCGGTTGGGACGATTCCAACGCACTTTCACAACAACTGGATATTCTGCCACATCCACCGCATTAGCCGAATCGGGGGGCCAATGGACAAGCTCGGCGAACAGGCAGTCGCCAGGGTCGTGGGCGCGATGCAGACGAACCTAGGAGAACGCATCACCATCGACGACATGGCGAAAGTCGCGATGTTCAGCAAGTTTCACTTCACCCGCGTGTTCCAACGGGTCACCGGAGTATCCCCGGCACGTTTTCTCTCGGCGTTGCGATTGCAAGAAGCCAAACGGTTTCTGGTGGCGACCGATCTGAGGGTCACGGAGATCAGTCACCGAGTCGGCTACAACAGCCCCGGGACGTTCAGCTCACGGTTCAAAATCAGCGTCGGACTCTCCCCCACCGAGTACCGGCAGTTGCGCGGCCGCACGACGCGAATCTCCGTCGACAACCGCAAGAACATCATGCTGCGGCGCACGAGTTCGGTCAGCGGCCGGATCTACTGCCCGATCGAGTGCGAGCCCGGCCCCACGTTCGTCGGCTTGTTTCGCGACCCGATCCCGCAGGGCGCGCCGATCAGCTGCGCGGTGCTGCCCGGCCCGGGCCACTTCCAGCTGGAGAACGTGCCGGAAGGCGCGTGGCACCTGCTCATCCACACGGTTCCGCCGGGCAGTGAGCACACGGCGGACCGCACGCCGTCCGTGGGTTCGCACGGACCGCTGGTCGTGTCGAGCAGTGCGGTCGCGCACGTCGTCGACGTCGTGCTGCGCCCCATGTCCGCCATCGACCCTCCGGTGCTCATGGCGTTGCTCGACGTCCGCACCACCGCGCTGGAGATCTCCCGGGCGAGCTGAGCGGGAACGACGAGAAGGCGGGTCGCCAGTGGCGACCCGCCTTCTTCCGTTGGTGCTCCAGTGGTTCAGGCCGACAGGCCGGAGTGCTCCAGCGCGTGGAAGCTGCCGTTGAGGAACAGCAACGCGGTGCGGCCGGCCGGACCGTCGGTCGCGAGGAGCCGTCCGAGGAAGATCGTGTGGTCACCTCCGTCGTAAGTGCGCCACAACGCGCATTCGAACCGGGCGAGCGCGCCGCCGATCAGCGGCGCGTCGATCCTCGTGCCCGGCACCCAGTCCACCTCGTCGAACTGCGCCTGGCCCGCCGGCCGCCACCTGCTGGCGAAGTGCCGGGCGACGTCCTCCTGGTCCGCGGCCAGCACGGACACCCCGAACGTCCCGGTGTCCGTGAGGTGCCGGTGCATCGACGCGTCACGACCGACGCACACGAGCACCAGCGGCGGGTCGAGGGACACGGACGTGAAGGAGTTCGCGGTCATGCCGTGCGGTACCGGGCCACCGACGGTGACCACGGTGACGCCCGTGGCGAACGTGCCGAACACGCGCCGCAACGTCTTCGGGTCTTCGAACTCGTCCATGCAGGTCTCCCCCGTCATGATCAGGCCGCCGCGGGGGCGTACCGCCCGAGTGCCAGCCGCAGCGAGTCGGGCACGCGGGCAGGCCTGGTCGCGTTGTTCGGGCCGCGCATGCACGCGACCCGCTGGGCACCGCGCGCCACGAGCTTCTCCGACCCGTCCGGCCCGACCAGCACGTAGTCGAAGCCGAACTCGACCTGGGTCTGCGCCAGCTCGACCAGGGTCATCCGGACCGCCAGCTCGTCGAACGCGGTGAGCTCGGCGTAGAACTCGCAGTCCACCCTGAGCGTGAAGAGCTTCAGGTCGTCCTGCAGCTCCAGCAGCACGTCGGGCGCGTGCCGCACCAGGAACATCTCCCGGCACCGGCCCTGCCAGCGCAGGTAGTTCACGTAGTACACGTTGCCGACGAGGTTGGTCTCCTCGAACCCGACCGTGTGCCTGATCTCGAAGTACGACTCCACGTCAGCTCCCCTGCCCCAGCAGCACGGCCGCCACCACGGGTTCCGCGACCCCGTGCAGCGCTGTCACCAGCGTCGCGATCCTCAGTCCCGGCGCCGAGAACACCCGCCAGCCCTGCGGTCCACCCGGCTCCGGCGTGAGCGGGGTGTCGAGCGAGAGGCCGGCTTTCTGCAGGCACTCGACGGCCGACCACACGCGGGTGGCGGCCACCGCGAACGGCTCACCGGCCTCGGCCAGCAGCGCCGCCGTGCGGTGACGGCGGCCCAGCAATCCCTGCCACACCTGGTCTTCCTGCTCGCGCACGTCCTGCAGGTCGCAGGCCGTCACGAGGTCGGCCGCCACGCAGAGGGTGACCCCGGCGGTGTGGGACGCCGACACGACCGTCCCGCCGTCGACCTCGGGCCGTCCGTCGGCCCGGTACCGGACCTCGGTCTCGCGTCCCAGCAACCGGCTCACCGCGAGCGCGGTGCTCCTGCGCCTGGTCGCCCGGTCGATGCCGACCTCGCGGTCGGGTTCCACGACCACCGCGACCCGGTGTCCCAGCAGGTCCTCCAGCTCCCGTTCCAGGTGCGAGCCCAGCAGCGGGGCCACCCACGGACCCGCGGAACCCTTGCGCCGCACCGCCCGCAGGTGCAGACCCTCCCACCGTTCGACGACCTCGTCCCCGTCGAACACCACCACGTCGTAGACGTAGGTGTCGCCGTCGCGGTGTCGTTCGGTGGCGTGCATCCGCACCTCACCCGTGGTGACGCCGGAGCCGGCGGGGTACAGCCGGTCGATCCGTTCCGGCAGCAACGTCCCGTCCGGCACGCAGACCTGGTTGCCGTGCATCAACGCGTCCCGCATGCCGGGGTCGGCGAGCAGCAGGTCGGCGGGCAGGTAGCCGGCGAACCCGTCCGGCTGCGCGCTCAGGGCCACGTCGGCGATCACGTCGCGGGCGCGGGCCTCGTGGAACCGACGCAGCCGCTGGAACCTCGGGCCCTGGAACATGGTGTCGCCGTAGAGCTGCGCCGCCGGATCGAGCGCGACCGGGGGCAGCCCGGTGGGCACGACCGGATCCCCTTGGGGCATCGGCTTTCCGTACGAGAGCCGGGCCACGAAGTGGTCCGCCTCGAACCCGGTCTCGGAGCTGCGGACAGCCACGTCCACCACGTCGTCGGCGGTGACCACCGCGGCGATGCGGATCGTCGTCGTGCCGCGCGGCGGCACCACGATCGGCCGCAGGAACCGGATCCCGGACAGCACGGGCGTGGACTCGTGTCCCGTGAGCGCCGCGGCGACCTGGGTCATCGCCTCCATCCCGTAGACGGCGGGGAACAGCAGGTTGCCGTCGAGCAGGTGGTCGGCGAGGTACAGGTCGGTGCCCGCGTTCAACTCCACCTCGGTGACGAGTTCGACGCCGTGGTACCGGACCAGCGGCTTGTCCACGAACCTCAGCAACGGCAACGGCGGCAGGTCGTGCCGCACGGTGTCGACGCCCTCGGTGCGGCCGCTCACCACGACCACGTCCGGCGCCTGCGGGTCGACGAGCAACCGGCGCAGGATCCGCACGCCCTCGTCGGGCGGGATGGGCGTGACGCCGTCCCGTGCCAGCGACTCGACCACGGCGAGCCGTTCCCCCATGCCGACACCGGACCACACCGACCACTCGAGGCACAGGGCCCGGCAGGACGGGTGGGTGTCGGCGAACTCCCGGGTGAACGCCGCCAGCCAGTCGTTGGCGGTGCCGTAGTGCGCCTCGCCGCGCAACCCCGAACGGCCGATGATGCTGCCGAAGGTCACCAGCAGCCGCAACGATCCCGGGTCGACGGCGGCGAGCACCGCGCGCAGGCCGTCGAGTTTCGGCGCCATCGTGGACCGCAGCCGTTCCGCGTCCACTGTGGACAACGCGGCCGGCTCGTTGCGTCCGGCTCCGTGCAGCACGGCGGTGACGGGACCGAGCGCGGCCTCCAGTTCACCGACGGCGGCCCGCAGCCGTTCGGCGTCGGTGACGTCGGCCGCCGCGTACGCGACCTCGACGCCCTTCGCCCTCATCCGGTCGAGGTTCGCGGCCAGCTCGGCGTCCGCGGCGGGCTCGGACCTGCCGACGACCGCGAGCCGAACACCCCACTCCTGGGCCAGGGAGAGCGCGCACTCGGCGGTGATCCCCTTGCCCCCGCCCGTGACCAGCAGCACGTCGGTGTCGGTCAGCGGCGCGATCTCGGCGGCCGGAGCCACCGGCAGCGCCCGCATCGTCGGCACCGTGCGCCGCATCGCAAGGTCGTAGTGCGCCTCGCTGAACGCCGTCGTCGCCAGCACCTCCGGCAGCACGACGTCGGAACCCGCCCCGGCGGGCAGGCGCACGATCGTCACCCGCACCCCGGGCGCCTCCAGCCGCAGCGTTTTCGCCATGGCCGCCGCGCCCGTGTCGTGCTGCACGAGCACGAACCGGCCGTCGTTGCGCGCCATCGCGGCCTTCGCGCCGCGCAACGCGAGCTCCAGGTGCCGTTCCTCGCACACCTCGGGCAGGCACACGAGGACGCCGTCGCCGGCCGCCCCGCGTTCGAGATCGCGCCGCAGCCGTTCGGCGAACGGATGCCCGTCCTCGGCGTAGAACTGCCACTGGCCGTTGTCCTCGGCGGCCGCGACCGGGCGCAACGGCACCGGTTCGTCGGCCACGGCGAACGCCCGCGCCCACGGTCCGGCACCGGTGACGACCGCCGCCGCCGTGTCGGTGTCCCTGGTGGTGGCGCTGAGGTCGTCGAGGGCGTCGGCCAGTTCCCGCACGGTGGCGGTGGCGAAGTTCGTCGGCGCGCTGGCGGGCGGCACCCCGAGTCGCTGGGCGGCCTCGTTGACGAGCTGCCCCACGGTGATCGAACTGAGGTGCAGGTCGTCGAGCAGCCTGCTGTCCGGGGCGACCGCGTCGCTGGGCAGTTCGGCGCGGGCGGCCGCCATCTCCCGCAGCACGTCCACAGTGGACGTCGCGGTGCCGACGACGGTCATGCCCGCCACGGCCGTCACGACGAGGTTGGCCGCGCCGACCGACGACTCCGGTGCCTGCTCGCAGGGACTCGCGAAGAACGAGAACTCCTGGCCGACCCGCAGCGGCCGCACCAGCCGGTCCGCGAACAACGCCCGCAGGTCCAGCGCGGCGCCCGTGACGTGGGCGGCACCGACGACGCCGAGCAGCGACACCAGCGACTCGTCGTCGGTGTCCAGCGCGACGACGGGCACCTGTGTCACCTCAGCCCCGAGCGTCGTCAGCACCCGGCCGGGACCGACCTCGACGAGCAGGTCCGCGTCCTTCGCCGCGACCCCGACCGCCTGAGCGAACAGCACGGGGTCGGTGATCTGGGCCCGCAGCAGCGCGGGAACGTCGACGTCGGCCGACAGCGCCTCTCCGGTCACGGTCGACACGACGTGCCCGCTGACCGCGCCGAACGTCTCCGTGCTCAGCTTGGCGTGCAACGCGTCCGCCGCCGGTGCCACGAGAGGCGAGTGGAACGCGTGCGAGACCCGCAACGCCGTGCCGGACACACCGTCTTCGGCCGCAGCCTCGACGGCGGCCGCCACCGCGTCCTCGCTGCCCGCGACGACCGTCTGCTTGGGACCGTTGAACGCCGCGATCACCACCGGCAGGCCGCGGACGAGTTCACTCACGACCTCAGCGGACGCGCCGAGACTCGCCATGGTGCCCGACGCGCTGTGCTCGGTCATGGTCGCGCCGCGCACGGACGCCACGCGCAGCAGGGTTCGTTCGTCGATCGCCCCGGCCCAGTGCAACGCGGTGATCTCGCCGAGGCTGTGCCCCACGGCGACCTCCGCCGTGATGCCGAGAGCCGCCAGCACGCGCAGGCCCGCGACCGACCCGGTGACGATCCGGGGCTGGGCCACCGAGGTGGCGACCATGTCCCCCGACGACGGCAGCGCCGCGCGTTCGTAGACCTCCCGCGCCGCCGCGAACCGCCGGCGCATCGCACCGCCGCTGGTGCCCCGGCCGGAACCCTGACCGGGGAACAGGAATCCGACCGTCGCCGGTTCCGCGGCGTGGCCGAGGAAACTCCGCCCGTCCGGCCCGAACCACGTCGTCGCACCGGAGTTCGCCGCCTCCAGCACGCGGGTGAACCCCTGCACGGCGTCTTCGGGCGACCGCGCGACCACCGCCGCCCGGTACGGCCGCCCGGACAACTCCTGGTGCAGCACCGCCGCCAGGTCACCGAGTTGCGCGTAGGACACCCGCGCCGTGAACTCGGCCAGCTCGGACAGCCTGGCGCGCAACGCTTCTGCCGACTCGGCGTCGACCAGCAGGACCTCGGCGTCCTGCGCGGCGGACGAGATCTCCAGCGCCCGCGCGTCCGGGGTGCGCAGCGGCGCGGACGACTCCAGCACCACGTGGGTGTTGATTCCGCCGAAGCCCATCGCCGTGACGCCGGCCCGCAGCGGGGTGCCGGCGGGCCACGGTTCGGCGGCGCGCAGCACGCGCAGGGTCGCCTCGTCCTCCGCCAGCACGGGATGCGGGTCGACGCAGCCGATCGTCGGCGGCAGCGTCTGGTGGTGCAACGCCAGCGCGGCCTTGATCAGACCGGCCACGCCCGCCGCCGCCTTGGTGTGCCCGATCATGCCCTTGATGGTGCTGATCGCGGCCGGGGCCGCCGCCGGGTTCGCCGCGGCACGAGCGTCGGACAACGCCCTCAGCTCGGTCGCGTCGCCGACCTCGGTGCCGGTGCCGTGGCCTTCGAACATCGGCACGGTGTCGATGCCGAACCCCGCGCGTTCGTAGGCGCGGGCGAGCGCGAGCCGGTAGCCGCTGACCTCCGGCCGGGTCATGCCGCCCCAGCCGTCCGACGACACGCCCCACCCGGCTACGGTCGCGTAGACGCGTTGGTGCGGCTGAACGTCCTGCTCGCGCATCAGCACGACCATGCCGCAGCCCTCACCCGGCCAGAACCCGTTGGAGCCGCGGTCGTAGACCCGCATCTCCGACCGCGCGAGCGCCCCGGTCTTCGCGAATCCGACGATCTCGAACGGGTCGATGGACAGGTCGACGCCACCCGCGACGGCGACGTCGAGGTCGCCGTCGACGAGCCTGCCCGCCGCCGTCGCCACGGACAGCAGCGACGAGGAGCAGGCGCCGTCGACGGTGTAGCCGCCGCCGTTGAGGCCGAAGTAGTTGCAGACCCGGCCCGCGATCGTGTTCGCGAGACCACCCGCGAGGCTGTCCTCGTCGATGGCGGGGAACGGGTCCTTGTAGGTGGCCTCCAGGTCCGCGAGGAAGCCGCCGAGCTCCTCGTCGTCCCAGCCCCTGGCCTTGAGCGAGGCGGCGACCGTGCGGCGCACGTACGGCCACCGCAGCCTCATCAGGTTGGCCCTGGCGAACTCGCCGGTCAGGGTGTTGCCGACCACGACGCCGGTGCGTTCGCGGGGCAGGCCCTCGCCGCCGGTGAACCCCGCGTCGGCGAGCGCCCTGCCCGCGGTGTCGAGCGCGAGCCAGTGGGTCAGGTCGGTCGAGCGGTAGGTGCTGCCCGCGATGCGGTGTGCCACCCGGTCGAACTCGTAGCCCTCGATGACGGCGGCGGTGCGGGCGTAGAAGCGGTCGGGCGTCGCGGGGTCCGCGTCCCAGTAGTCCTCCAGGCGCATCCGCTCGTCCGGGAGCCGCCGGAAGGCCCTGCGGCCCGCGAGCGCGTTCTCCCAGAGTTCCGCCGCCGAGGTCGCGTCGGGATAGCGGCAGGCCACACCGACGATCGCGATCTTCGTCATGCCGGTACGACCTCCTTGCCCAACGTCGACGGGGGCGTGACGACCTTGCCGTTCTCCGTGGTCGCCTCGGGGTCGGCCTCGGCCTCCTTCGCCGCCAGGGCCTGGGCCGCCTCGAACTGCTCACGCGACTTGTTCACGAAGTGGATGCCCCACAGGAACATGCCGCGGATCAGGCACACGAGTGCCGTCGCGAAGAACAGGCCGTAGGCGATGTGCACCCCGGTGAAGAACCCGTACGCGAGGGCCACGCCGCCACCGAACGCGATCTGCGAGATCGGCTTCGACGGGCTGGTGCCCGGGTCGGTGATCATGTAGTTGGTGAACAGCACGAACGCGACGCCGGTCATGGTGAGCAGCGCGCCGGGAATCGACGTGCCGAACAGGAGTCCCCGGACCACCGACTGGACCACGAAGAAGAACAGCCACGCCGCGATCAGCCACATGCGGCCGGTGAGCTTCGCGTTGATCATCGTGCCGGCGGTGACGATGATCGCCGGGATCAGCCAGTCGAACAGGCCGTGCACGTTCTCGGTGAAGTGGTAGGGCGGAACGATGCTCGCCCACGGGAAGATCAGCAGGATGATCGCGATGCCGAAGTTCGACGGGTTCATGTAGTGCCGCAGTCGGCCGCGCAACGGTGCCCGCAGCACCCACTTCGCGCCGACGGCCACGGTGACGCCGAAGATCATGACCCAGACCTGGTCGTTGACGTAGATGAGCATGTTCATCGCGAGACTGGTGATGTGCGCGGGGAAGAGGAACTCGACCATGCCCCGCACGCCGTTGCCGAGGAACCTCGGCGCCCGTCCCTCCATTCTGGACCCGACGAGCTCGAGCACGATCTCGACGGTGTATCCCGTCAGCAGCGCGATGAACGGCCACAGCCACGGTTGCTCGAACCCGAGCACGGAGTAGCCGATGATGTTGAACACGGTCATCGACATCGCGAAGTTGCGCAGTGCCTTGATGACCTTCGGGTCGTGCCGGGGCACGGTCGCCGCCACGTCCGTCACGTCCGTCACCTCTCCTTCGCCTCAGTACCGAGTTCGAGCGTGTGCCTGCCGGGGTCGAGCGTCACGGTGTCCTCACGGGTCTCGCCCGTGCGGTCACGCCAGTTGATCCGCACCTCGACGGGTCCGTCCGTCTTGCCGAGTCCGATGTGGACCTCGTGGCTGCGCTTGCCGGAGTGGCCACCGCCGCCGTCGACGTGGCCGATGAACGTGCGGCCGTCCTGAGTCTTCGCGGTCACCTGGGCGCCGACCGCGGGCGAACCGCCGTCGTGGCACAGCCGCAACGTGAGAGCGCTGCCCTGCGACGGTCCGGAGTTGCGGTAGAACACCGGTTCCGCCCACTGCCGGGCGACCGCGAAGTCGAGCTTGCCGTCGCCGTCGGCGTCCCCGGTCGCGATGCCGCGGGTCGGCACCGGGATGGCGAGGCCGAGCTGTTCGGCGACGTCGACGTACCGGTCGCCGTCCTTGACGTAGAACGCGAGGCGGTGGTTGCCGCCGACGTCGTCGCCGACCGTCACGCGCGGCCAGGACACGGGGTGGCGCAGGGCGAGGTCGTTGGCGGTGGCCAGTTCCTGCAGCTGGGGCCAGCGGTTGACCTGGCCGCGGACGAAGCCGGTCGCCTGGGCGATCGCGGGCTCACCGGAGTTGGCGAAGTCGGCGATCTTGACGTCCCAGCCCCAGCCCGACCACGCGGTGCCGGCCGGTGCGCTCACGTCCTCCCACGGCGCCTCGTTGTTGGCGAGCTTGGCGCGCAGCACGTCCCGGTCACCGGACTGGGACATGAACTGGAAGTTGCTCTCCTGGATGCCGTACGAGGTGGTGATGTTGCTGACGAACATGTCGTACACGCCGTCGCGGTTGAGGTCGCCGAAGTCGACGCCCATGCCCTTGAACGAGTCCTGGCCGACGACCTTCGACTTCGGGGTCAGCGCGGTGCGGACGCCCTCGACCGGGGCGAGCACGATCCGGCCGGGCGTGGACCTGTTGTGGAACATGCGGTCCGGGCCGAAGTCGTTGGCGAGGTAGAGCTCGGGCAGCAGGTCGCCGTCGAGGTCGGCGGCGGACGCCGCGAGCTCCCAGCCCTTGGAGGAGTCCAGGTCCTGCACGCCCTCCTGGATCTCGTAGCGGGCTCCGTCAGCCGACGCGCCGGTCCAGCGCAGGAAGTAGTTCTCCCCGCCGTTGTAGGCGGCCGACATCGAGTCGTTCATCTCGACCCCGCCGCTGACCGACGAGTCGAGCACCGGTCCGTGCGGGAAGTAGTTGCCGATGAAGATGTCGTCGTGGCCGTCCCCGTCGAAGTCGGCGACCGCGGCGGCGTTGGTGTTCCACTGGGGGCCCGAGTAGCGGCCGGACGTGGCGTTCGCGCCGGGCACCAGTTCGGTGGCGGTGTAGGAGTCGGCGGTGAGCTTCTCCTGGCCGTCCTTCGCGATGTGCACGATCGGCGTGCGGCCCCACAGGTAGACCAGCAGGTCGACCTTGCCGTCCTCGTTGAAGTCGCCGGGCACGCAGCCCATCGGCGCCATCACGTCGTTCATCGGCAGCGAGCCCGGCGAGAGCGCGAACGCCTCGTAGCGCTCCTCCTTCGCACCGGGTGCCGGCGTGACGACGACCTGGTCGATCCTCGGGTCGACGATGCACAGGTCGTTGGCGAGGGTGTCCCCGTCGAGGTCGTTCATCGCGATCGCCGCGCCGACGGAGGAGATCCAGCCGTCGATGTGGGAGTAGTCCTTGTTGACCTTGCGGATCGTCTGCTGGTCGAACCCTCCCGGCAGCGAGATCGACATCGACGTGAAGCCGTAACCGCTCGCCACGTCGCGCTTCTCCGCCTGCGACGCGGCGGGCAGCCGGGCCATCAGGAAGGTCACCATCACGAGAACGAGGGCCAGGATCCCCGGCAGTTGCTTGCGGGTCCAGTTCACTGCTCACCACCTCCTGAGTGGACGTACTGGTCGGCGAAGCCGCGGCGCCACAGCTCGTAGGCGGGCACGTCGTCCCGTCCCGGCCCGGCCGGCTTGAGATCGCGGACCCGGCGCGCGGCCTCGTCCGCGTCGGTGCCGCAGAGGATCTGGGCGGCGACGTGCGTGTGGTCGACGGCGAGGCCCGCGAGCACGCGAGCCTCCGCGGCGAACGCGCTGCCCTGGGCCACCACCGCCCGGTGGCGTCCCGCGTGCTCGGCGAACCAGCGCAGTTCCTCGGGTCCCGCGCCGCCCGCGTACGTCGCGGCGAGGCCCGCGCCCGCGTAGAGGTCGGCACGCCGGGTGTCGGGGAAGCCGTCGATCAGCTCGGCGACCTGGGCCGCGTCCGCACCGCCCACGAACCACAGCGCCCGGCCGATGCCCTGGTCGATCGCGCGGTTCGCGTACCAGGCCGGTCCGCTGAAGGGCCAGGGGAAGTCGGGTTCGCGGTAGTGCCCGTGCACGTACTTCGCGGTGTGGAAGTACGCCTGGTGGAAGCCGTAGCCGTCGAGCAGGAGCCACTGCAGCAGCTCGTCGCTGACCGCGAGCTCCGGCCAGCGGAACCTCGGCACGCGGGCCATCGCCCAGCCGACGCCCACGTACACCATGTAGACGTGCTTGCCGCCCGCTCCCTCGAGGAACTCCGCCACCCGGCCGCCACCACCGAACGGCAGCGCGTCGAGCGTGGCGAACCCCATGCCCGCGCCCTCGTAGGCGAAGCCGCGGAACTGCGTGGGCACGGTGTCGAGGTGCCGCTCCACGTCACCGGGTGAGCGCGCCTCCACCGCCGTCGCGAAGCCGAAGAGGAAGTTCCGGCCGATGCTTTCCAGCAGTTCTTTCGCGGCCTCGTCCTTGTGATGAAATCCACGTACTGAAAGCGTCGCCTCCGAACTCTTCGGCGTCAGCAACCGACGCCGCAAAGCGCGCCATCCCGCCTTGGTCACGATGCACTCTCCCAAACTGATAATTTCCCGTCATCATTCTTTGCAGGACCGAGGCGGTCTGACATCTTCCAGCATGCTCGACCGTTTTCTCACTGCGTGAAATGCGCGCGAATGCGGGCGCGCCACCGTTCGTACTCGGGCTCCTGACCCGACTCGCCGGTGGAGATCGACGAGGTCTCCACGAGGGTGACCGCGGCGGTGGCGGTCAGATCGCTCAGCGCGTGCAGGGCCTGCTCCGCGCGGTCGTCGACGTGGCCGGCCGCCGCCTTGGCCATGATCGCGAGCGCGGCCCCCAGCGCGAGCTCGGGCGCCTGCTCCCCCGCCTCGGCCCGCAGCCACTCGAGGTCGTCGCCGGTGGCGCCCCCGGCGAAGGTGGCGGCGAGCCCGACCCCGCTCCACAGGTCGGACTGACGATGGCCGGCGAACTTCCGCACGGCGCTCGCGACGGACTTCACCTCCGCGCCGTGGATGAACCACAGCGCGCGGCCCAGCCCCTGGTCGAAGGCGCGCGGGAAGTAGGACGGCGTGTCCTGCCAGGGGTAGGGCTTCGGCGTTTCCTGCTCGGTGACCCAGCGCCGCGGCTGGAAGTAGGCGCGGTCGAAGCCGTAGCCGTCGACGGCGAGCCAGGTGATCGCCGGGTGGTACCGGACGCCGTCGAGGTCGGGCACCACCTTGCGCCACAGCGGCCGGGGCAGCCGGGCCATGGCGAACCCGATGCCGATGTAGGCGAGGAAGAGGTGCGGGAGGCCGGGACCGCGCAGCAGGTCGCGGGTGCGCTTGCGGCCGTCCATCGCGTCCAGGACCGTGCAGGCCATCGTCGCGCCCTCGTAGGCGAACCCGCGCAGCTCGGGCGCGACGAGTGACAACCTGCGTTCCAGCTCCCACAGCCCGCGGCAGTCGATTCCCCATTCGAATCCCGCGATCACGGTCTGGGGAATCTGTTCCAGTGCCCGGGTCGTCTCCGATTCAGGAATCGAGAATCCACGGGCCGCGAACGTGACGTCCGCGAGAGCGGGCGCGAAAACCAGTCTTCTGATCGAACCGAGCACCGTCGACATCAGCGCTCCTCTAGTAGGCTCCTCCCATCTTCATCCGGACCTTTGGCATTGTGCATCTTTCCAATTGCGGTGACGCTCAGCCGTTTTCGCCGGTGAGGTCGTGGCCCAGTCTGCGGGCCGCCGCGAGCGCCACCGTGCCCAGCACGACGGACACCAGCAGGCGTTCCGCGCACTCCCTCGTCGCGCCGGCGCCGCGCGCCTGGTCCGCCTCGGCGGCCGCGACCGCCGCACCGGCGCGCAGGTAGGTCTCCAGCAGGGCGTCGTCGGGCGCGTGGCCCGCGAGTTCGAGGCCCGCCAGCACCTCCGCCAGCTCGGTCGCGGCGGCGTTGTCGTCCGCGACCTTCCTGCCGTCCCTCGCCAGCACCTCGTCGACGCGGTCACGCCACTTCGCCCGCACCTCACCGACATCGGGCGGGGTGGCCTCGGGTGCGGTGGTGCGGGAGATGGTGGTGAGCACGTCCGGCACGCTGACGTCGCCGCTGCCGCCGACGAGTTCGGCGACCGCGGCGATGGACAGACCGCCTCGATCCACGAGCGCGCGCACGACGCGGAGCCTGCGCACGTGGCTCTCGTCGTAGCGCATCTGCTTCGGCCCGGTCCTCCTGCCGGGGTGCAGCAGACCGGCGCGCAGGTAGAACTTGATCGTCGGGATGCTGACCTGCGTGAGGCCGCTGAGCCCCGCCATCCGCAGGCCGCCGCCCGTCACGCCCATGGCGCCGTGGGGTACCACGGGATCAGCTCGCGCCGGGCGAGCAGCCGCACGTCCCAGTACAGGAAGGTGAAGACGCCGACGGTGATCAGCGCGACGCCGGTGATCACGGCGAGCCGCACGGGCTTCTCGGTCAGCCACCGCCGCACCCGGTCGCCGAGGAACGCCGCGGTGGCCACGAGCGCCAGCGCGAGCACCGCGATGTTGCCGAGGGACTGGAGGCAGAACGCGGCCGCGCCGTAGAGCGGGTTGCCGCTCTCCGCCGCGTCGCGGAACAGCTGCCGGAACAGGCCGAAGGGCCGGCCGATCAGGAACCCGCCGATGAGCACGCCCATGAACACCATGGGGGCGTTGGGATAGCGCTGCGCGATGCGTGCGAACGGGTCGCGGACCACGCCCAGTGCGGCGAGACCGAGGTAGGTCATCGCCAGGCCGATCACGCCGAACACGACCAGGGACTGGACGCTGCGGCCGGACAGCGTGCCCGCGACGTTCTGCGCGTTCGAGAACTGCGGCATCGACGTGCCCACGAGCCCGACGATCGCGCCGTAGAGCGCGGACACCGACAGCATGCCCACCGACAGCCACAGCAACGGTTTCACCGCGCCGCGGATCCGTTCGGCACGGCTGCTCGACCCGCCCAGCATCGGCGCCATCGCACCGAACGCCGCGATGTTGCAGGCGGTGAAGGTGCCGGCGAGGCCCGTGACGAACGCGAACGCGATGCCGGCGGCCATCCCGGCGATCGGCGTGGCCTTGGCGTCGTGACCCAGCAACGTGTTCGCGACGTTGTCGCCGATGGTCGAGTCCACGAAGTGCGCCGACCACACGACCGTCAGTGCGAAGCCCGCGAGCGCGCTCAGCAGGACGATCAGCCCGCGCCTGCGCGGGAAGTGGCCGTTCACGAACGCGGAGGTGGCCACCGGCCGCGCTGTTCGGGGTGCGGGGTGCTTCGTCGACATGGGTTCTCCTCCGCCGCCTACATCCATCCACAAAGGACTCGCACGCTGCTGCGCCTATCACAGAATGGGGGTGGCGTGGTGACAATCGCTTATTCCAAAGTGCGCGGTTGCGGCGAAGCGGACATCGCACTCTGGAAGAAGCACCACGACTGCCGCGCGGGCACGCTGGCGTTCGTCGTCACGGCGAACGGGGTGCGGATGCTGGTGAGTGTGACCGGAGGCACGGGCTTCGTCGGATCGCACACGATCGCGGCGGTCATCGCGGACGGCCACCGGGTCCGCCTCCTCACGAGGAACCCGCGAGCGGTCCCGGAAGTGCTGCGGCCGCTGGGCATCGATCCCGCCGCCGTCGAGGTGGTCGCCGGAACCGCGACGGACCCGGACCGGGTGGCGGAACTGGTGCGCGGCGCGGACGCCGTGCTGCACGCCGCCGCCGTCTACTCGTTCGACCGGCGCCGGCGTCAGGAGATGCGGCACACGAACGCGCTCGCCACCGAGACCGTGCTGGGAGCGGCGCGGCAGGCCGGCGTCGGGCGGATCGTGCACGTGTCGAGCTTCGTCGCGCTCGGCGGGGCGGTTCTCGACGAGAACTCGCCTGTGACAACGTCTTCCGAGCCCTACGCGGCGTCGAAGGCCGCGGCCGAACGGATAGCGCGGGAGCACGACGCCGTGATCAGCTACCCGCCGGCGTTGCTCGGGCCGCACGATCCACGGCTGGGCGACCAGACCACCCGCCTGCGGGCCACGTTGCGCGGACTCATGCCCATCTGGCCGACCGGCGGCTTCCCGATCGGCGACGTGCGCGACACCGCGGCGTTGCACGCCCGCCTGCTCACCGGTGGCCCGCACCGGTGCTTCGGACCGGGCCGGTTCGTCTCGACCCGCGCCTACCTGCGGACGTTGCGGGAGGTCACCGAACGCCGGCTGCCCGCCGTGTTCCTGCCCGCCGCCGCATTGGCGCCGGTGGGCATGCTCGCCGACGCGCTGCAGGCGGTGTGGCCGTGGCCGATTCCGGTGCAGGGTGGGGCGATCCGCACGTGCCGGGCGGCGCAGCGCACCGCCTCGTCCGCACCGGCACGTCCGCTGGCGGAGACGATGGCCGACACCGTGCGCTGGTTGCGCGAAGCGGGGAGGGTGGCATGACCGACCTGTCCGAACGATCGCTGCGGCAGCTCGACTTCGTGCCGGTCGCCGTGCCCCGGCCCGCGCCCGCACCGGAACCGCGCACGATGCGGTCCGTGCTGGACGAGTCGGACCGGCTGCGTTCGCGCGTCGTGAGCGGGGACGAGAACGCGGTCGCCCGTCAGCACGCGCTCGGCAAGCACACCGCCCGCGAACGGCTCGACCTGCTGCTCGACCCCGGCTCGTTCATCGAGATCGACCTGTACCGGCGGCACCAGGCGCGGGGGATGAAGATCTCCGAGAACCGGCCGCACACCGACGGGGTGGTCGCGGGGTCCGGCACCGTCGACGGGCGCCGGGTGTTCGTCTACGCCCAGGACTTCTCGGTGTTCGGCGGGTCGCTCGGCGAAGCGCACGCCTCGAAGATCCACAAGGTGATGGACCTGGCGATCTCGACGGGATGTCCGTTGATCGGGCTCAACGACAGCGGTGGCGCCCGCATCCAGGAGGGCGTGATGGCCCTCAACGCCTACGGCGGCATCTTCCGCCGGCACGTGGCGGCGTCCGGGATCATCCCGCAGATCAGCGTCGTGATCGGTCCCTGCGCGGGCGGCGCCGCCTACTCCCCCGCGCTGACCGACTTCACGTTCATGGTGCGCGGCACGGCGAAGATGTACCTGACCGGGCCGGACGTCGTCGCGGCCGTCAACGGCGAGGTCGTGACGCACGAGGAACTCGGCGGTGCGGACGTGCACGGCAGCCAGTCCGGCGTGGCGACGTTCGTGCACGACGACGAGGAGTCGTGCCTCGCCGACGTCCGCTACCTCGTGTCCCTGTTGCCCGCCAACAACCTCGACACCCCGCCGTGCGACGGCCCGGTCGGCGCCACGACCGACGAACGACCGGGGCTCGCCCAGCTCGTGCCGGTGGAGCCGAACCAGCCGTACGACATGCGCTCGGTCGTGGCCGAGGTGGTGGACGACGGCGAGTTCATCGAGGTGCACGAACACTGGGCGGGCAACGTGATCTGCGCGCTGGGCCGCGTCGACGGCCGGACGGTGGGCGTGGTGGGCAACCAGCCGCTGGTGCTCGCCGGCGTGCTCGACTCGGCCGCGGCGCAGAAGGCGGCGCGGTTCGTGCGGTTCTGCGACGCCTTCAACATCCCGCTGATCACGCTGGTGGACGTGCCCGGGTTCCTGCCGGGCACCGCGCAGGAGCAGGGCGGCGCGATCCGGCACGGCGCGAAGCTGCTCTACGCCTACTGCGAGGCCACGGTCCCGCGCATCCAGGTGATCATCCGCAAGGCCTACGGCGGCGCGTACATCGTGATGGACTCCCGTTCGATCGGGTCGGACGTGTCCCTGGCCTGGCCCACCAACGAAATCGCGGTCATGGGAGCGGAGGGCGCGGTGAACGTGTTGTTCCGCAAGGAACTCACGGCGGCGGCCGACCCGGCGGCGCTGCGGGCCGAGCTGATCGCCGAGTACGAGGAGCAGCTCATGCACCCGCACTACGCCGCCGAACGCGGCCTGGTGGACGACGTCATCGACCCCGCCCAGACCAGGGCGGCGATCGCGCGCGGTCTGGAGATGATGGACACGAAACGGGCCGCGGCACCGGCGCGCAAGCACGGGAACGTGCCGCTGTGACCGCGCCGGACCACCTGCTGTACCGGCAGGTCCGCCTCGACATCGGACTGCTCGCCACCCGGCGGGTCGCCGCCGTGCCGGTGCCCGCGTGTCCGGAGTGGACGGTGGCGGACCTGGTCGACCACCTCGTGGAGGTCGCGGGGAACGTGTCGGCACGGCTGGGTTCACCCGCGGGCACGGCTCTGTACGACCGGGCCGACGTCGATCTCGCCCTCGCGGAGTGGGACCGCGTCTCCCGCGTCCTCGAGCCGCTGGTCGAACTGGAGGGGCCGCGCTCGGCCGCGCGGATGGTGATGGACGCGTTCACCCACCTCCTCGACCTGCACGCCGCCCTGGACGTGCCGCCCGACCCCGAACACCCCGCCTACCCCAGCACGCTCGACCTGCTCGTCGGCGGCTTCTCCGCGACCGTGCGGGCGCACGACCTGCCCGCCGTGCGGATCGAGAGCCCCGGCGGCACGTGGACGGCGGGAGACGGCCCGGTCGAGCGCACGCTGCGGGCCGGAACCCACGACCTGCACCGCAGTCTCTCCGGACGGCGGTCCCACGCCGACATCGCGGCGCTGGACTGGGACGGGCCGCACGAACCGTGGCTGCCCGCCTTCACCTGGGGCCCGTTCACCCCGCCATCGCACTGAGTTCGCGCTCGATGCGCCGGCGGGACGACCGCACGGACCGCACGGCCGCCTCCGGCCGGTCGCCCGCGCCCACCATCAGCGCGACGAGCTGGGGATCGAACAGGGCCTCTCCGTCGAGCGGCGCCGCCAGGTACCCGCCCAGTTCCAGGGTCACGAGGCCGTGGGTGGCGATCCACATCTGGTGCGCGACGTGCGCGACGTCGGCGTCGGCGAACCGGCCCGCCGCGACGCAGCGCCCCACGCACTCCACGACGCTCGTCAGGGTGTACCGCCCGTGCTGGCGGTCGTCGTCGGTCAGGGAGAACCCGCTGAGCGAGGCACCACCGAACATCACGCTGTACAGGTGCTGGTTCGCCAGCGCGTTCATCCGGTACGCCCGGCCGAGCAACGCCATGTCCGCGACCGGGTCGGACGTCGAGCGCACGGCGGTCAGATGACGCTCCAGCCGTTGGAAGCCCTCGTGCACCACCTCCCGCACGAGACCGCTCATCCCGCCGAAGTAGGTGTACACGGCCATCGTCGAGGTGCCGGCCTCCGCCGTGATCCGGCGCGTCGAGAGGGCCTGCGGCCCTTCGGTGGCGAGCAACGCGGCGGTGATCTCGATGAGGGAGGTGTGCGTGCGCGGGTCCATTCGGCGTGGGCTCACCTTTGACATTGTTGCATAACAGCGATATGTTTAGCACAACGCTGTTATGCAATGGTCGGAGGTGCGACCGTGGAAGCACTCCTCGTCGAGGGTGACCTGCCCGCGAACCTGCACGGCAGGTTCCTGCAGTCCGTCCCGCATCCCGCGCACGGCACCGATCCGGTCTCCATCACCGGCGTCCACCTCTCCGGCGGTACCGCGGCCTGGCACCGCGGCCCCACCGGCTTCTCGTTGCTGGGCGCCGTACCCACCCTGGCGCCCGCGGTGCGCGACGGCCTGCGCATCGCCCGGCCGGTGCAGGATCCCCGCACCGGCGAATGGCACACGATCGCGACCAGGCCGGGCTCCTCCTTGGCCGAACACGTGACGATGAGCGCCGCCGGAGCGGTCCGGCGCGGCCGTTGTTTCGTGCTCAGCGGCCCCGCGCGCATCGACACCGTCGCCCTGACCCCGGATCACGTCGTCGTCCTCGACCTGTCCGTGGAACACGACCGCGCCACCGAACTGATCGGCCTGCGCCCTCCGTTCGCCTGGCGGCCGGGGAAACAGGCCCGGATCGGTCTCCTGCCCCGCCGGTCCCGCGGCAACCCGCAGTGGTTCCCGGTGTCGCCGTGCTTCGTGCCGGACGCGGTCGACGCCCACGAGGACGGACCGGAAGTGGTGCTCGACGCGGTGCGGCAGACCTCGCTCGGCGGGCCGCGCGAACTGACGCGGTGGACCCTGGACACGCACACGGGCGCCGCGAGCGAGGAGCCCCTGCTCAGCGCGGACTCCGCCGTCGTGTCCGGCCGGCGGCACCGCACCCTCTGCGGAGTGCGGGGCTCGGCGGTGTTCCGGCACGATTCACACCACTCGGCAGGCTACGACTTCGGCCGCGGCCGCGCGCTCGGTCAGCCCGCGATCGCGGGCGAATGGCTCCTCGTCCCGTTCCGCGACAACGCTTCGAGCAACGTGGCCGTCCTCGACACGGCCGACGTGGCCGCCGGCCCGCGCTGCGTCGTCAAGCTGCCCGTGCGCGTGCCGATCGCCACGCGCACCACGTGGCAGCCACTGCCCTGACGCGCCGGGCTCAGCCGTGCTGCACGATCTGGATCAGGTTGCCGCACGTGTCGTCCAGCACGGCGGTGATGACCGGCCCCATCTCGAGCGGTTCCTGGGTGAACCGGACGCCGAGCACGCTCAGCCGTTCGTACTCCTTGCGCACGTCGTCCACGGCGAACTGGGTGGCCGGGATGCCGTCCGCGACCAGCGCGGTCCGGTACGGCCGCACCGCGGGGTGACCGGCGGGCTCCAGCAGCAGTTCGGTGCCGTCGGGATCCTCCGGCGAGACGACGGTCAGCCAGCGGTCCGCGCCGAGCGGCACCTCGGTCTTCTTCACGAAGCCGAGCACGTCGGTGTAGAAGCGCAGCGCCTTGTCCTGGTCGTCGACGAAGACGCTGGTCAGGTGGATCTTCATGAGGTGCCCTCCGGCGGTCGTGGCTTGAGCCATCTGGTGACGACGTGCTCGAGCGGCGTGGTGTCGAGGTCGTGGAACTTGTAGCGGCCCTCACGACGCGAACGGACCAGGCCCGCCTCCTCCAGCACGGCCAGGTGCTGACTGACCGCCTGCCGGGTGAGGCTCAGGCCGTGCTTGGAGATCAACCTGGTGCAGATCTCGAACAGCGTCTGCCCGTCGCGCTCCGTGAGTTCGTCCAAGATGCGCCGGCGGTTCGCGTCCGCCAGCGCTTTGAACAGTGCCTCTTCCACGCCCCCAACCATAGGCAAGTGAGCGCCTACCTGCAAGTCGTCACTTGCCTGTGGTGGAGGTAACCCGGTCGGCCGGCTACCGACCGGCGACCTCGGCGATCGCGGCCAGCGGAATGACCGTCCACTCCGGACGGAACCGGTGCTCGTGCCGCACTTCCAGCACCGCCCGGTCCAGCTCGACGGCGGTCAGCAACGCGCCGCCGGGGGCACGGTCCGGCGACACCTCCGCGTACCCGGCGCAGAACGCGGCGCGGTTGTGCGCCCACCACTTCGCCGCCCTGGGACGCAGCTCCGCGTCGTCCGCGCCCACCAGCAGCTGGGCCGCCGCGTAGTGCAACGACCTCAGGGCGGTGGCCACGTCGTGCTCGGCCGGACGCGGCCGGACGCGGTCGGCGGCCTCGCGGTACGGCTCGCCCTCGAAGTCGACGAGCACCCACGTGAGCGGCGAGCGCAGCACCTGACCGAGGTGCAGGTCGCCGTGCACCCGTTGCAGGCGCAGCGGTTCACCGGTCGCGAGAACGGCGTCGTAGTGGGCTCGCACGCCCGTCTCGAACTCCGCGAGCGCGGTCACCTCGGCGAGTGCGGCGTCCAGGCGGCTGTGCAGGGCCGCGACGAACTCCACCTCCTCGCCTGGGCCGGCGATCTGCTCACCCAGCGTCTCGCGCAGGTCCGCGTGCACGCGGGCCACGGCACGGCCGAGCCGGTGCGCCTCGGCGGCGAAGTCACCTCCCGCCGCCTGCGGGTCGTCGCCGGGGCTCGCGAGGAAGTCCCGCACGCTGGCCGTGGCCATCGGCCAGCCCAGCGCGCCGAGCGGCACGAACTCGTGCAGCACGGCCAACGTCGTGCGCTCACCGTCCAGTTCGGACTCCAGCGCACCCTGCGGCGCCGCGATGTGCGGGTCGTCGACCGAGTGCAGTGCGGTGTGCAGCACCAGTTCCGGGTTGTCGCCGGGCGTCAGCTCGCGGAAGAACTTCAGCACGTGCCGCTGGCCGTAGACGACCGACGAGTTGCGCTGCGGGCCGGGGAACGGACGGCCGACGGGCGCGGCGGTGTACCTCGGCGGCAGCGCGCCCTGGAACCGCAGGTCCTCGACCTCGGCGGAGTCCTCGAAGTGGCTGAGCAGCACGGCGGTGAGCTCCGGGTCGTACACCGCCTCGTACGCCACGCGCTCCCCCGCGACGCCGATCCGCGCGTGCGTCAGGCGTTCCGGCAGTTCGTCCCGCACGCCCAGGAGCAGCTGGTACCGGCGGTCGTCGCAGGCCAGCACCAGGTGGACCAGCGACGGATCGCCGTGGTGCAGGACGGTCGCGCGCTCGCACGTCACCGGCCCGCGGCCGCGGAACCACGGCTGCGCCTCCAGCCAGCGGTCGAACTGCTCGGGCAGGACCTGGACGGCCTCGCTCGTCGTCACTTCTTGTCGCCGCCTTCCACGTCGGAGTTCAGCTGGAACCAGTAGAAGCCGTGACCGGGCAGGGTCAGCTGGTACGGCAGTTCGCCGACCGCCGGGAACCGCACCCCGCCGGTGAGCTCCATCGGCACGGCGCCGGCGTGCTCGGCCAGGTCGAGCTCGACCGGCTGCGGGAACCGGGACAGGTTGTTCACGCACAGCACCACGTCGGTGCCGAGCGTGCGCAGGTAGGCGAGCACGGTCGGGTTCGAGCCGCCGAGCTCGGTGTAGTCGCCGTGCCCGAACGCGCGGTGCTGCTTGCGCACCTCGATCATGTGCCGCGTCCAGTTGAGCAGCGACGACTGGCTGCGGGTCTGCGCCTCGACGTTGAGGCCCTGGTAGCCGTAGACCGGGTCCATGATCACCGGCAGGTAGATCCGGCCGGGGTCGCAGCTGCTGAACCCGGCGTTGCGGTCCGGGGTCCACTGCATCGGCGTGCGCACGGCGTCGCGGTCCTGCAACCAGATGTTGTCGCCCATGCCGATCTCGTCGCCGTAGTACAGAACCGGCGAGCCGGGCAGGGACAGCAGCATCGCGGTGAACAGCTCGTGCTGGTTGCGGTCGTTCTCCAGCAACGGGGCGAGCCGCCGGCGGATGCCGATGTTCGCCTTCATCCGCGGGTCTTTGGCGTACTCCGAGTACATGTAGTCACGTTCTTCGTCCGTGACCATCTCCAGCGTCAGCTCGTCGTGGTTGCGCAGGAAGATGCCCCACTGCGCGTTCTCCGGGATCGACGGCGTCTGCGCCAGGATCTCCGAGATCGGGAACCGCGACTCCCGCCGCACCGCCATGAAGATCCGCGGCATCAACGGGAAGTGGAACGCCATGTGGCACTCGTCGCCACCCACCTCCGGATCACCGAAGTACTCGACGACGTCCGACGGCCACTGGTTCGCCTCCGCCAGCAACACCCGGCCCGGGTACTCGTCGTCGACGACCTTGCGGCACTTGCGCAGGAAGTCGTGCGTCTCCGGCAGGTTCTCGCAGTTCGTGCCCTCGCGCTCGAACAGGTACGGCACGGCGTCGAGCCGGAACCCGTCGATGCCGACGTCGAGCCAGAACCGCAGCACGTCCAGCATCGCGTCCTGGACGGCGGGGTTGTCGTAGTTCAGGTCGGGCTGATGGCTGAAGAAGCGGTGCCAGAAGAACTGCCCGCGCACCGGGTCGTACGTCCAGTTCGACGTCTCCGTGTCCACGAAGATGATCCGCGCGTCGCTGTACGCCGAATCGTCGTCGCTCCAGACGTAGAAGTCGCCGTACGGGCCCTCGGGGTCCTCTCGCGACTGCTGGAACCAGGGGTGCGCATCACTCGTGTGGTTGAGCACCAGGTCGGTGATCACCCGGATGCCCCGCCGATGCGCCTCGTCCAGCAGGTGCTGGAAGTCCTCGACGGTCCCGAACTCCGGCAGCACCGACCGGAAGTCGCTGATGTCGTACCCGCCGTCGCGCAACGGCGACGCGTAGAACGGCGGCAGCCACAGGCAGTCGACGCCCAGCCACTGGAGATAGTCCAGTTTGGACGCCAGCCCGCGCAGATCGCCTGTGCCGTCACCGTTCGAGTCGCAGAAGGCGCGAACCAGCACCTCGTAGAAGACCGCGCCCTTGAACCAGTTCGCCTCGTGCTCCATGGCACCTCTCGCTCGCACCTCGTCGGTTTTGCGGCAGCGTGAGGCACGGCGGGCGCCAAGATCAAATCGTTCACCGGATCAGGTGAGATGGTGCGTGGCCACGACGTCAGCAGGTCGTCGGACGTCCCAGCCCGTCTCTTCCCACTTCAACGTATAGCGCACCCCGGGGCTTGCGGCAAGACCCCGTCCACCGCGCAGAATCTGCGGCCTGACGCGAGACTCGCAGGCACGGCGATGTGGGGGAACTGCTCGGATGAACGGCTATGTACTCGGATTCGACGAGATCGACGACACGCGAATCGCCCTTTGTGGTGGCAAAGGAGCGCATCTGGGAGAACTGTCCGGAATCGACGGTGTCGCGGTGCCACCCGGCTTCTGCGTGACCACGGAGGCGTTCGACCGCGCCCTGCGGCAGGTTCCGGCGATCGAGGTGCTGCTGGACGGGCTGAGCGGGCTCGCCGAGGACGACCGGGAGGCGATTCGCGAACGAAGTGCGCACCTGCGTCAGGAGATCGAGCGCCTCACCGTGCCGGCCGAAGTCGCCGCCGGGATCACGGCCGCCGTGGCGCTGCTCGGCGACCGGACGGCCTGGGCGGTGCGGTCGAGCGCGACCGCCGAGGACCTGCCGTCCGCCTCGTTCGCGGGCCAGCAGGACACGTACCTGAACGTCGTGGGCGCGGCGGAGGTGCTGCGGCACGTCACCCGCTGCTGGGCCTCGTTGTTCACCGAGCGCGCGGTGACCTACCGGCTGCGCAACGGGTTCGGCCACCACGGGGTGCGGATGGCCGTGGTGGTGCAGCGGATGGTCGTCCCCGACTCGGCGGGCGTGCTCTTCACCGCCGACCCGGTGACGTCGAGCCGCCGGATCTCCTGCGCGGAGGCGGTGTTCGGGCTCGGCGAGGCGTTCGTGTCCGGCCTGGTCAACGCCGACGTCTACCGCGCCCTCGACGAGGAGGTCATCGAGCGGAAGATCGCCACCAAACACATGGCACTCCGCGCCGCGCCCGAGGGCGGTACGCGTGAGGTCGAGGTCGACCCCGCGCGGCGACAGCAGCCGGCGTTGACCGACGCGCAGGTGGTGCGCCTGACCCGGCTCGGGCGCAGGATCGAGGCGCACTTCGGCAGCCCGCAGGACATCGAGTGGTGCCTGACCGGCGACGAGTTCCAGATCGTCCAGAGCAGGCCCATCACCACGCTCTTCCCGATCCCGGAGACCGCGGACGACGACAACCACGTCTACGTCTCGGTCGGTCACCAGCAGATGATGACCGACGCCATGAAGCCGCTGGGGCTCTCCGTCTGGCAGCACACGACGCCGCGGCCGATGGCGGAGGCGGCCGGGCGCCTCTTCGTCGACGTCACGCAGATCCTCGCCGCGCCGCCCAGCCGCACGGCGTTCCTGGAGGTCGCCGACAGGGCGGATCCGCTGATGGGCGACGCGCTGCGCACCGTCCTGGGCCGCACCGGGTTCGTTGCGGCCACCTCGACGTCAGGCCCCTCGTTCCCCGGCACGGAGCAGGCCGACGTCGAGACGGATCCGGACCTCGTCACCGAACTGATCCACCACGCCGAGGCGTCCGTCGCCGCGCTGGAGCAGGCGATCGCGGGCAGGTCCGGGTCCGACCTGGTCGAGTTCGTCCTCGCGGACTTCGAGGAGCTCCGCCGGGTCCTCTTCGCCCCGCGGAGCAACCAGGTGATCATGGCCGGGATGCAGGCGACCTGGTGGCTGAACGAACACCTGGCGGACTGGCTGGGCGAGAAGAACGCCGCCGACACCCTCTCGCTGTCCGCGCCGCACAACGTCACCTCCGAGATGGGGCTCGCGCTGCTCGACGTCGCGGACGTCGTCCGGCCGCACCCGGAGGTCGTCGCGTTCCTCCAGCGCGCGGGCGACGACTTCCTCGACGAACTGCCCCGGTTCCCCGGCGGCTCCGCCGTGCGTGACGCCGTCCTCGACTACCTACGCAGGTACGGCATGCGGTGCGTCGGTGAGATCGACATCACCAGGACGCGCTGGAGCGAACGCCCCGCCGCACTCCTGCCCATGATCCTCACGAACGTCCGGAACTTCGCCCACGGCGCCGCCGCGCACCGCTTCGAGCAGGGCAGGCAGGAAGCGCAGGCCCAGGAACAGGAGGTCCTCACCCGCCTGCTCCCCCTCCCCGACGGGGAGCGGAAGGCCGCCGAGACCAAGGCGATGATCGACCGCGTGCGCACGTTCGTCGGCTACCGCGAGTACCCGAAGTACGGGATGATCAGCCGCTACGCCGTCTACAAGCGGGCTCTCCTGCAGGAGGCCGGGCGTCTCGTCGCGGCGGGCCTGCTCCAGTCCGAAGAGGACTGCTTCTTCCTGACGCTGCAGGAGTTCCACGACCTCACGCTGACCGGCCGCGACTACGGAAACATCGTCCGCGCCCGCCGGGACGCCTTCCGGACGTACGAGGCGCTCACCCCTCCGCGCGTGCTGACCTCCGACGGCGAGGCCATCAACGGCCGCTACCGCCGCGACGACCTGCCGTCCGGCGCGGTGTCCGGCCTCGCCGTCTCGGGAGGCGTCGTCGAGGGCAGGGCACGCGTCGTCCTGAACGTCGCGGACGCCGACCTCGAACCGGGCGACGTCCTCGTCACCGCCTACACCGACCCGAGCTGGTCGCCGCTGTTCGTGGCGGTCGCGGGACTGGTGACGGAGGTCGGCGGCATGATGACGCACGGCGCGGTGATCGCCAGGGAGTACGGACTGCCCGCCGTGGTCGGCGTCGAGGGTGCGACCCGGACCATCGAGGACGGTCAGCGGATCAGGGTGAACGGGACCGAGGGGTTCGTCGAGATCCTCGACGAACCGACGAAGTCGGACTGACCTGCCGAACCGCGGGTCAGAGCCAGTCCGCCTCGATCCCGCGGGCACGCAGCGCCTCCAGCGCCCCCTCGTCGCCCGTGTAGAGGAGGGTCATCGACTTCAGATTGGGGAAGTACTGCACGTCGGCGAACTCGTGGACGTCGAACAGCCCGTCCTCGCCGTCCCAGCCCGGCGCGATCTCCAGGTAGATCTCGTTGCCGCCGTCCAGGTAGATCTCGGTGATCTTGTCGGCGAGCTCGACCGGCACTTCGAGCGCCGCGAAGTAGGCGAGGGCCTCCGGCACCGCCTCGAAGCTGCCGTCGTCGTAGGTGAAGCCCTGCTCGGCAGCGTGGTCGCGCAGGCTGAACTTCGGCAGGAGTTCCTGGTTGTACATCAGCTCCTGGACGACGGCGAGCTTGAAGTTGGCGTCGACGAAGGGAATCGGCTGGCTCATCCCCGCACCGTACGTGGACGGACGTGCGGTCACGGGTGCAGGCCCGGTCCCGGCTCGGCGGCGGGCGCGATCGGGGTGGGGCTCAGGCTGGTGGCGTCCTCGCCCTCCTCCAGGAGCGTGTCGGCGGCGCCCACCACGAGCACGTCCGGCGTGCCGACCGCCTCGACGTCCTTGTCGGCGTAGTCGAAGCGAGCGAGAACGCTGCGCATCGCCTCGATGCGCGCCCGCTTCTTGTCATTGCTCTTGACCACCGTCCACGGCGCGATCCGGGTGTCCGTGGCGCGCAGCATGGCCACTTTGGACTCCGTGTAGTCGTCCCAGCGGTCGAGCGACTTGATGTCGTTGGGGCTGAGCTTCCACTGCCGCACCGGGTCGATCTGGCGGATGACGAACCTGGTCCGCTGCTCGTCGCGGGACACCGAGAACCACAGCTTCACGAGCAGGACCCCGTCCTCGACGAGCATCTGCTCGAACAGCGGGGCCTGCCGCACGAACAGGTCGTACTCCTCGTTCGTGCAGTAGCCCATGACGTGCTCGACGCCGGCGCGGTTGTACCAGGACCGGTCGAACAGCACGATCTCCCCCGCCGTCGGCAACTCGCGGACGTAGCGCTGGAAGTACCACTCGCCACGTTCCCGCTCGCTCGGCTTGCCGAGGGCGACGGTCCGCGCGCCCCGCGGATCGAGGTGTTCGGTGAAGCGCTTGATGGTGCCGCCCTTGCCGGCGGCGTCGCGGCCCTCGAAGAGGACCACGAGCCGCTGCTCGGTGTCGGCCACCCAGTACTGGAGCTTCAGCAGTTCGATCTGCAGCAGCCGCTTGAGGCGCTCGTACTCCGGGCGGGGCATCCGTTCGGAGTACGGGTAGTTCTCCCGCCAGGTGTTCACCGGGGAACCGTTGGCGTCCAGCAGGGTCGGCTGGTCCGCGTCGGAGAAGTCGGCCGTGTACCCCTCGACGAGGAGGTCACCGGAGGCGAAGGTCAGGTCCGTCACGAATTCGTACATACCCGACGTAACCGCCCCGCAATCACGCGGGCGACCTCGGGCGTGCGGCGGCCGCACGCCCGAGGTCGCCCAGCCGATCGACCCGGCTACCTGGTCACGATCTTGTCGCCGGGCTTGATGAGGTCCGGATTGGTCAGGTGGTGCGCGTTCTTCGCCACCAACGCCTGCCAGCCGCCCTCGACGCGCAACTGCTCGGCGATGCCGCTGAGCGTGTCACCGACCTTGATCTCGTAGTCGCCGTCGGGGTTGCTGGTGGACGGCGGGGCCACCGGCACCACTGGCGCCACCCGGGAAACGGCCTTTCCGGCGGTCGTGCCGCGTCCCTGCCGGACGGGCTGTGCCTGAGGCTGCCCGCCGTTCGCCCCGCGTCGCCCGCACGCACCCCACGCCCCGAGGCCTTGCGTGCGCAGGACGTTCTCCGCGACGCGGATCTGCTCTTCGCGGGAAGCCTGGTGGGCGCTGCCCGAGCCACCGTTGGCCTGCCAGGTCGACGGGCTGAACTGCAGTCCGCCGGAGTAGCCGTTGCCGGTGTTGGTCGACCACCTGCCGCCGCTCTCGCACTGCGCGATCCGGTCCCAGTCGACCGGTGCCGACGCCGACGCGATGGCGCCGGTCGTCGTGATGAACGCGGTCGCGGAAACGGCGACGAGCACGGCACGGCCAGCGAAGTTGCCACGGAGATGACGCATGTCCCTTTTCGGGCCCCGTCCTGCTCTCGCCGCTGCCGGCGCCTGTCCCACGGGGGCTTGATCCGTGATGTGGCAGGGCCTGCCGCTGGACAGGTGAGCGCACGGCCGGCCCTGGTGCTGCAGCGGCTCCGGGAGCCGCAGGCAGGACCGTAAGAACAACTTCGGGGATCCGCACGACCGGAGGCGGACAAGATCACTCAATCGGTGGTGATCTTGGCTGAGAGGTTTCGGGCCTGGTACAGGTGTCCCGCCAGGGTCACCAGCTGTCTTCGAGCCGGACCTCGTAGCCGTCGTCCTCGGCCGGTCGCCGGGCCGGGGGTGCCTTCGGCACGGGAGGAGCGGCCGCCCGGAGTTGCTCACCTCGCCGCTCCGCCGCCTGCGCCTGTCCGGCCAGCACCGCGGCGTGCTCCCGCAACGCCGCGAACGACCGCGTGCCGTGCTGGGTCGTGTCGGCGATGCGGGCGCGGAAGCGGAGCAGGTCGGCGTCGTCGATCATGCGCCCATGTCCTGCTTCAGCTTGTGGAACGTCTTCGCTTCGGAGTGCTTGGTGAGCAGGTCGAGCATCGCCCGGTAGTTCTCCGACATCGTCCGCTTCACGGAGTCGGTTGCCTGGTACCAGAAGCCGATGAGCATCGGGATGCCGCTGACCTGGTTCCGCGACTCGGTCAGCACGGTGTTGATGTCCCGCTTGTGGTCGACGCCCTCGGTCCACTCCCAGCCGTACCAGCGGTACCACTTCTCGGTGGCGATGTGGTTGGAGGCGAAGGCCCTGGCCACGGTCCTGCGCCCGTTCACGCTCGGATCCCAGCCGATCGGCATGTCGTAGGCCTCGCCCTGCCCCGGTTCCTCGCCGTGGCAGCCGATGCCGCACAACGGGATATGGTCGATCTTCTCGCCGTCGAGGCGGTGCACCTCGTGCGGCTTCGGCACGCCCTCGAACGCGAAGAGCCTCTCCGAGAAGTCGCGGTAACCGTTGCCACCGTAGAGTTCGCGTGCCTTGCGCATCGTCTCGTCGACCGCTTTGCCCGCGTTCTGCGCCGAACTGCCGTACGCGGCCAATGCGATCAGGAGTTGCCGGACCCGTTCCTGGAAGGCGTCCGCCGCCTCACCGTCCCACGCGTCCTCGATCTTCACCGCGCCGTCCTTCAGGCACCGCGCGATGTCGGCGAGGCCCGCGGCCAGACCGGACAGCCGGGCACCCTCCCGTTCCACCTTTCCCCACTGCACACCGGAGATCTCGGTGCGCTTCGCGCCGGGCTGCGGCTGCAGGTCCAACCGCAGTTTCTCGTCGTACTCCGGCAACAACTTCTCGACACCGCGGTCGAGCGGCTGCCCGATCTCGTCGGAGCTCTCGCCCGTGCCGGCGGTGTCGAGCATCGTCCGCTTCATCTCGTCGACCGCGTCCGGCTTCGCGAAGTCCATCGCCGTCACCCCTGTCCCGGCCGGTGCACGGCGTCCATCCGCACGCGCTGGGCGTCGTCGGCGCCGACCATCGTCTCGGCGGACTCGACCATGGTGGTGCGCAGGTGTTCCAGCACGTCCGCCAGGTCGCCGAGGTCGAGATCGATCCGGTCGAACTGCCGGACGAACTCGGTGCCCTCGGCGTGCCACGACTCACCGAGATCGGTCTCGGTCAGCTCCGGTTTCATCATCGACGAGCGGATCTCCTCGACCTGCTCGCGCGCCGCGTCGAACACCTCGGCGAAGGCGGCGATGGCGTCCTTGTCGTACTTCACCGGGCCAGCATGGCAGCGGCCGCCATCACTGCGCGGACGTTTCCGGACTTCGCCTACATTTTGGCCGAATGCTCCGCCAAACCGTTCGCCATGCCCTGCATGAATTCCTGCAGGTAGGCCGGAAACGCCTCGCGCATCTCCTCAGCCACCACGTACTCGCCGCGCCAGTGGATCCGCGTGCCGCCGTCCGACTCCTGCAGCTCGATCGTGGCGCGGTAGTCGGACAGGAACGGGTTCTCGACGCCCTCGTAGCCGAACACCCGCTCGGGATCCAGCGCCGTGATCCGTTCCTTGGTGACGACGTCGCCGGTGCGGAAGGCCCGGGTCGCCCCGACGCCGTCCCGGCCGTCCGGCGAAAGGCCTTCGGACTGGCCGATCTCCAGTGCGTCGATCGGTGTCCAGGACGGCCAGCTCCGCGCGTCCAGCAGCAGGGTCCACACCGCTGAAGGCGACGCCGCTGATTCGGCCGTCACGTCGTAGTCGCTCATGCGGCCGACGGTAGTGACGGCCCCGCCCGGCGAGGAATGCGCGAGATTGCGGGCTGCCGATCAGGAATTGCGGTAGACCGACGGCCGAACGCCGGTGTGCCGGGCGAAGGCGGTCGACAGGGCGCCCGGACTGGCGAACCCGCACCGCCGCGCGATCTGGGCGATCGGCAGGTCGGTGTCGCGCAGCAACCGCTTCGCCTCCTCGATCCGCAGTCCGGTGAGGAAGCGGTGCGGCGTCTGCCCGGTCGCGCGCTGGAAGACCCGCACCAGGTGGTAGACCGACAGGTGTACCTCGCCGGCGATGTCGGCCAGGGTGAGCGGCTCCGCCAGCCGCTCACGCATCATCGCCACGGCGGCGCGAACCCGCGTGTCCTCCCGGGTCGTGCGCGGCACGGCCACCCGCACGTGCCGGGTGAGCAGGTGCACGGCCAGGAACGCCGAGGCGGACTCGGCGTAGAGCTCGTCGGCCCCGGTGGCGGCGCCGACAGCCCGCATCGCCTCCTCGACCAGCGGATCACCGGCGTTCACCGACTCGGCCACGGCTTCGAAGTCCACCTCGTCGCCACCCAGTCGCACCGCGGCCGAGTCGACGACGTCACGCGGGATGTGCACCTGAAGGCTCCGCATGGCACCGTTTCCGCGCTAACTGCGCACGGACGGATGGTCCGGGATCACCAGTTCCAGCCGCCCGGGAACCCACGACTGCCGGACGAGCTTTCCGTGCCGCTGCGTCTCCATCACCGCTGTGCCGGAGAGGGGCAGGACGAGGTGCAGGTCGGCGGTTCCCGGCAGCGCCATGTCGTCGACGACCGGCGCGTGCTCGAACCGTTGCACCAGAAGGGATCGCCAGCCCTCGCTCTCCCAGCTGCAGTACGTCCGCCGCACGTAGCCGGTCTCGTCGAACCCGACGTACGGCTGGAGGTCGAAGCGCGCGGAGTCGAACACCACGAGCCGACCCTACCGCCCGCGTGCGGCCGGTCAGATCAGTTGCCGGTCCTGGCGCACCTGCTTCGCCATGTTCCACCCGAGCACACCGACGACCCGGCCGTGCTCCAGGTAGTGCGCGACGAACCTCCCCTCGGCGATCCCGCCGTGGGCCACCACCATCTCCGATCCGGCCGGGAACACGCCGTACGCCTGGATCTTCACGTCGAACTGGTCGGTCCAGAAGTACGGCACGGGCGCGAACGGGGTCTGCGCGCCGAGCAGGGCCCGGGCCACCGCCATGCCCTGCTCGGTGGCGTTCATCCGGTGCTCGACCCGCATCAGGCCACCGAAGTGCGGGTTGACCCAGCGGGCCACGTCGCCGGCCGCGTACACGTTCTCCGCGGCACGGCAGGTGGAGTCACAGAGCACGCCGTCGTCCACCGGCACGCCGGAGCCGGCGAGCCAGTCCGTGACAGGGGCCGCGCCGATCGCCACCAGCACGACGTCCGCGCGCAGCAGGGTTCCGTCGGTCAGTTCGACCGCCGACACCGCGCCCTCGCCGTGCAGCGCGGCCACACCGGTCCCGGTACGCAGCCGCACACCACCTTGTTCGTGCAGTGCGGCGACCGCTTCCGCGACCTCGGCACCGAACTGCCGGACGAGCGGCAACGGCAGCGGGTCGACCACCGCCACGTCGAGGCCCAGGCGCCGGGCCGACGCCGCCGCCTCCGTGCCGAGAAATCCCGCCCCCACAACGACTACCGACGACGCCCGCAGCAGATCTCCGCGCAACGCCAGGGCGTCGTCCACAGTCCGCAGCACGTGCACGCCGGCGAGGTCGTGGCCGAACGGCAGCTCGCGCGGGCGGGTTCCGGTGGCGATCACCAGACCGTCCCACGCGACCTGCTCGCCGGTGGAGAGCGAGACCGTGCGGCGGTCGAGGTCCAGACCGACCGCGGCGCTGCCGAGCTTGAGCTCGATCCCGTTGCCGGCGTACGCGGACTCGGGCCGCAGCAGCGTTCGTTCCGGTTCCCAGGTGCCCGCCAAGACCTGTTTGGACAGTGGTGGCCGGTCGTATGGGAGCGCTTTCTCGGCTCCTACGAGGACGAGCTCGCCCCGATAGCCCTCGCGGCGCAGCGTCTCGGCGGCGGTGACGCCGGCCGCCGAAGCGCCGACGACGACCACCCGGTCGAGGTCTGCCACTACTTGTCCACCACGATCGCCAGCGCCGGGCACAGCAACGCGGCGTGCTCGGTGGCCGCCTCCAGGTGCGCGGGCGGGTCCTCCACCAGCAGGACGACCATGCCGTCGTCGTCGCGCTGGTCGAACACGTCGGGCGCCGCGAGCACGCACTGGCCGGCACCCACACAGGCGTCCACGTCGATCCGGACCTTCATCGCGCGTCCTCCCAGGTGACCGGCAGGGCGCGGACGCCGTAGACCAGCGCGTCGTTCTTGAACTCGACGTCCTCGAACGGCACCGCGAGCCGCAACGTCGGGATCCGCTGGTGCAGCCGGGCGAACACCTCCTGCAGCTCGACCCTGGCCAGCTGCTGCCCGAGGCACTGGTGGATCCCGTACCCGAACGCCAGGTGCGCGGTCGCCTCGCGCTTGAGGTCGATGCGGTCGGCGTCCGGGAACACCGACTCGTCGCGGTTGCCCGCCGATAGCGCGGCCACGAGCCACTCCCCGGCCTTGATCTCCTCGGCACCGATGGTCACGTCGCCGATGGCCTGCCGCAGCACGCCGAACTGCACGATCGACAGGTACCGCAGCATCTCGTCGACGGCGGTGCCCGCGAGTTCCGGGTCGGCCCGCAGCGCTTCGAGCTGATCGGGCTGCCGCAGCAACGCCAGCGTGCTGAGCCCGATCATGTTGGCGGTCGTCTCGTGCCCCGCGATCAGCAGCGTGATGCCCAGCGTCACCAGCTCCTCGACGCTCAGCTCCTGACCGTTCTCCCTGGCCCGCACGATCAGTCGGCCCAGCAGGTCGTCCGTCGGCGCCGCCACCTTGGCCAGCACCAGGTTCGTCATGAACCCGACGACCTCCTGGTTGGCCTTCGCGAGCGCCTCGGGGTCGCTGGTGGTGCCGACCAGCACCGCGGTCTGCTCCTGGAAGTGGTCGCGGTCGGCGTAGTCGACGCCCAGCAGTTCGCAGATCACGAGCGACGGGATCGGCAGTGCGAAGTCGGCCACGAGGTCGACCGGACCGCCGTGGGCGAGCAGCGCGTCGAGGTGGTCGTCGACCAGTCGCTGGACGTAGGGCCGCATGGCCTGGATCCGCTTGACGGTGAACTCCGGCGTCAGCAGTCGCCGCAGCCGCGCGTGGCCGGCACCGTCCATGTTCAGCAGACTGCCGGGCGCCACCGGCCGCTCGAGCACACCGCCCGCCACCACGTGCGTGGACGGCGCGGCGTGGGAACTGAGGTTCGGGTTGGTGAGCATCGCCCGCACGTCGGCGTACCGGCTGACCACGCGCGCCTCGACGCCGACCGGGCAGGTCAGCGCGGCCGTGCCCTCCCGCTCCCTCAGCTCGGCGTACTCGGCGGGCGGGTCGAACGGGCACCGGGCGTCCCGCGCGGTGGGGAAAGCCCCGGTCTGGGTGTCCACGCCGGCCTCACTCACGGTCGAGCCCGCTTCCGTCGAAAATAATGGCAGTCTCTGTCACTTGACCGATGCTGCCAGACGGCACTCCCTGCCGCAACGACTGCCAGATGACAGCCACTGCCACCTGGCAGTGCTACGGTTCGAGGTCTGCCAGAGGGAGGGGCACGCCGTGGGCTTGCGTGAGACGAAGATGGAACGCACCCGGCGGTTCATCGCGGACACCGCGTTCGACCTGTTCGTGGCCCAGGGCTACGACGCGACCACGATCGAGCAGATCGCCGCCGCGGCCGAAGTGGGCCCTCGCACCCTCTACCGCTACTACCCCACCAAAGAGGCGCTGGTAGCCAGCTTCGTGGACAACGGCCTCAACGCCGCGATGGACGCCTTCGAGGCGCAATCAGACGACACTCCACTGTCCGAAGCGCTCTACGCGGTGGTGGACAGCGTCGAACGAACGATCACGGCGAACTCGGCACGCCTGCTGGCCCTGTACGAGATCTTCTACCGCACCACGGGCCTGCGCGCGGGCCTCGCCGACCTCGACTGGTCGTGGCGCCAGCGGCTGGCCCAGGAGATCCTCCGCAGGTCGGGCGACACGGCAGACCCCTTGTTCGCCACGCTGACCGCCGCCAGCACCATGAACGTCATCGAGGTCATCGTCCAGACCTGGACCGCGGACGGCGGCGCCACCGACGTCGCGGACATCACCCGCGCCACGCTGAAACTGTTGCGCACCAACACGATCCCGGTCCCCACCCCCGCCGGCTGACCTGGTCGTTCCACTCGCGGTGTCGGTCGTTCGACCCACTGCGCCCAGCCGCGCGCCTGGCTATTTTGATCTTTCAACGCCCCAAAAGCTTGAAGGAGCACCATGACCACCACCCGGCGCGTCATCACCGGCCTGGCCACCGCGACCCTGGTCATGTCAGCCCTCACAGCGGGCACCGCGACGGCGGCCACCAAGGGCCGGATCGTCATCAACAACAACTGCGGCAAGGCGGTCTCGACGACGATCCACCGCACCAACGGCTCGATGATCGCGGGCACCGCGGCCGCCCCCGCGGGCAGCAGCTTCGGCTACCCGGTCTACCCCGGCACCTACGTGGTGCGGGTGCCCGCCGGTGCCAAGACCGTCAAGGTCCTCGACGTCAGCCCCAAGGCGCACGCGGTCATCGTCAGGGCCTGCTGACCTGCGCGGACGTGGTTTCAGGCCCGCACCACCGCCACGTCGGCCAGGCCAGGCGGCACGGCGGTGGCCGGGTGTCCGTCTAGGGTGGACGGATGAAGGTTCTGTCCATCCAGTCGGTCGTCGCCCACGGCCACGTCGGCAACTCCGCCGCCGTGTTCCCGCTGCAGCGCATCGGGGTCGAGGTCGTCCCGATCCCCACGGTGAACTTCTCCAACCACACCGGGTACGGCGCGTGGCGCGGTCCGCTGCTGCCGCCGTCGGACGTGGCCGAGATCCTGCTCGGGGTGGAGGAGCGCGGGGTGTTCGGGCAGGTCGACGCCGTGCTGTCCGGCTACCAGGGCGGCACCGGGATCGCCGATGTGATCATCGACGCGGTGCGCCGGGTGAAGGCCGCGAACCCCGAGGCGCTCTACGCGTGCGATCCGGTGATGGGCAACGCCAAGTCCGGGTGCTTCGTCGCGCCCGAGATCCCCGTGCTGCTGCGCGACCGGGTCGTGCCGGTCGCGGACATCATCACCCCGAACCAGTTCGAACTGGGCTTCCTCACCGGTACCGAGCCGGCGAGTGTCGAGGAGACGCTGGCGTCGGCCGACCTCGCCCGCGAAATGGGGCCGTCGACCGTGCTGGTCACGAGCGTCGAACGGCCCGACCGGGCGGAGGGCACGATCGAGATGCTCGTCGTGGACCCCGCCGGGGCGTGGCTCGTGAGCACGCCGCACCTGCCGTTCAAGGCGAACGGGTCGGGCGACGTCACGGCCGCGTTGTTCACCGCCCACTACGTGCAGACGAAGGACGCGGCGCTGGCGTTGGAGCGCACCTCGTCGAGCGTCTTCGACCTGATCGACCTGACCTACCGCTCCGGCGAGCGCGAGCTGCGACTGGTGCAGGCGCAGGAGTTCTACGCGGCGCCGCGGATGCAGTTCAAGGCCGAGCAGGTGCGCTGAGACTCAGCGAAGTCCATTGAGGACGGACCCGGACACGACGCCACACCTCTGTTCCACCGCACCCCGAACGTCGCCGAAGCAGGCCGCAGCCGAACGGTCGAACGCACCGGCAGCTCCCAGCCTGTGAGACTCAGCGCACTAGAGTCGGCCGTGAACGTAGGTTAGGCTACCCATATGACTCGAGTTGCTGTGTTGGGGGCCCGCGGGCGCATGGGTGTGGCGTCGGTCCGCGCGATTGAGGCCAGCTCTGACTTGACCGTGGTATCCGAGGTCGACATTGATGACGACGTGCAGGACATCCTCGACCACAACGCCGATGTAGTGCTCGTGTTCTCCCCGCCGGACGTCGCCCACGAGCAGGTCCAGTGGTGCATCAAGAACGGGCTGCACGTGGTGGTCGGCAGCTCCGGCTTCGACGAGCGCTCCATCGAGCAGATCCGCGACGCGCTGGTCGACCACGCCGACGTCAGCGTGTTCGTCGTGCCGAACTTCTCGATCAGCGCGGTGCTGATGACCAGGTTCGCCACGAAGGCCGCCCCGTACTTCGAGTCCGTCGAGATCATCGAGATGCACCACCCCGGCAAGGTGGACGCGCCGTCCGGAACGGCGCAGCACACGGCCGAACTGATCGGTCGTGCTCGCGCCCAGGCCGGGTGCGCGCCGTCGCCCGACGCCACCTACCTCGACCCGCACGGCGTGCGCGGCGGGAAGATCGAGGGCGTCTCCGTGCACTCGGTCCGCGTGCGTGGATTCATGTCGTCGCAAGAGGTGTTGTTCGGCGTCGACGGCGAGATCCTGCGGCTGCGGTACGACTCCGTGACGCGCGAGTCGCTCATGCCCGGCGTGCTCACCTCGCTGCGCGCGGTCTCGAACCTCACCGGAGTGACGGTCGGCCTCGACGCCGTGCTGGACCTCGGCTGACACGAAGCAACACCAGGACGACGGTGGGGACCTGGCGCTGACCGGCGCCGGGTGTCGACCTCACCGTCTTCCAGCGTTACCAACGTGATCCGGTCACGTGAGTGATCGACACCGAGCGTTTTCTGTGGCGGATCTTGCACCGCTTTTCGAGGTGACCTTAGGGTAGCCTTCCCTTCACGGGCTGGGAGGCAGCTCCTCGAAGGGAAACCAATGAGCATCGAACCGCTGGCGCTTGACGGGGTCGTTCCGTTTCCGCCGGAGACGGCAGCCGAGTACGTCGCCAAGGGGTACTGGCGCGATCAGACGCTGCCGGAGTTGCTGTTCGCCACCGCAGAGCGTTGTCCTGACAAGCTCGCGGTGATCGACCGCAAGGCCGAGTTGACCTATGCGGAGCTCACGGACGAGGTGCTGCGCCTCGCGGCCGGCCTGCAGGATTTAGGTCTGCAGCGGGGCGACCGAGTGGTGGTGCACCTGCCCAACATCTACGAGTACATCGCCATCGTTTTCGCGTTGTGGGAGCTCGGGGTTGTTCCGATCGTCGCCCCGGTCGCGCACCGGCGTGCCGAGATCGAGCACTTCATCGAGATCGGCGAGGCGCGGGCGTACATCACGGTCGCGTCGGACAGCGGCACGGACCTCGCCGCGATGGCCGCCGACCTGAAGCAGAAGTGGCCCCATCTGGAACACACCGTGGTGCTCGAACCCAACGGTGGCGGCGACGAGTACAAGGCGTTGCAGTCGAAGGGATCGCTCGAGCACGCACGGCGGTGCAGCCCGCAGGACGTCGCGCTGTTGCAGATGTCCGGCGGCACAACGGGTGTGCCGAAGCTGATGCCGCACACGCACCAGACGTACGGCTACGCGCTGCGGCGCAGCGTCGGCGAACGCGGCATCACCGAACGCACCGTGCACCTGCTGGTCATCCCGATCTGCCACAGCATGTCGACGCGGTCGCCCGGCTTCCTCGGCGCGTTCAGCGTGGGCGCCACCATCGTGATCGCCCCGAACGGCAGCCCCGACACGGCGTTCCCGCTCATCGAGAAGCACGGCGTGACCCGCGCTTCGCTGGTGCCGCCGATCCTGCTGGCCTGGCTGAACTCCTCGCTGCGCAAGCGTTACGACCTCTCCAGCCTGAAGACGCTCATGTGCGGCGGCGCGAAGCTGACCGAATCCGTGGCGAGCCGGGTCGAGCCGGAGTTCGGCGTGCAGCTGTCGCAGAGCTTCGGCATGGGCGAAGGCCTCGTGGTCAGCAATCCCGCCGATGTCGACCGCGCCACCAGCGTGCGCTACCAGGGCAAGCCCGCCTCGGAGGCCGACGAGTGCATCGTCATCGACGACGAGGGCAACGAGGTTCCTCCGCACGCGGCCGGTCACCTGTTGACGCGAGGGCCGTCGGTCATTCGCGGCTACTACCGCAACCCCGAGCAGAACGCGCTGGCGTTCACCCCGGACGGCTACTACCGCACCGGTGACATCGTCGAGCGCGACGAGCGCGGGTTCATGAGGGTCGTCGGACGGTCGAAGGACCAGATCAACCGGGGCGGCGAGAAGATCGCGCCGGAGGAGCTGGAGAACGCACTGCTCACGCACACCGGCGTGCACAACGTCTCCGTCGTCGGCGTCGACGACGACGTGCTCGGCGAACGCATCAAGGCGTACCTGATCCCCCGGACGCCGGAGAGCGCGGCCGACCTCACCCTGGCCAAGCTGCGCCAGTTCCTGCGGGACAAGGGACTCGCGACGTTCAAGCTGCCCGATGTCGTGGAGGTCGTCGCGGAGTTCCCGTACACCGCGGTCGGCAAGGTCAGCAAGCGTCTGCAGCGCGAGCTGAGCTAGCCGCATGCCGAACCAGAACACACGTGTCCTCGTCGTGGGCGCGGGCCCGGTCGGCATGGTCTGCGCGCTGGCGTTGAACCGGCACGGCATCCCGGTGACCGTGCTCGAAGCAGAGCCCGCGCCGGTGAAGGACCAGCGCGCGGCGACCATCCACCCGAGCACGCTGGAGATGCTCGACGAGTTGGGCGTCACCGAGAAGATCCGGGACCACAGCCTCCTGTCGAGCATCTACCGCTTCCACGACCGGCCGACCGGGGAAGTCGTGGCGGAGTTCGATCTCGGCCGCCTGAAGGACGAGATCCGGTTCCCGTACGTGCTCCAGTTCGAGCAGTACAAGCTGACCGCCGCCATCTCCGCGGAGTACGCGAACGAGTCCGACTTCGACGTGCGGTTCTCCCACACGCTGACCGGGCTGACCGAAACCGCGGACGGCGTCGAGGTGGAGTACACCTCCCCCGCCGGTCCGGAACGCATGACGGCGGCCTACGTCGTCGGTTGTGACGGTGGCCGTTCGACGGTGCGCAGGCTCGCCGGCATCGAGTTCGAGGGGTTCACCTACCCGGAGCGGTTCATCAAGATCGCGACCAGCTTCGACCTGCAGTCGGTCAAGCCGGATCTGGTGTACCGCAACTACTTCTCGGACCCCAACGAGTGGGCGAACGTGTTCAAGGTGAGGGGGGAATCGCCCGAGGGGCTCTGGCGGGTGATCCTGCCGATCGGCCAGGACGAGGACGACGCCACCGCGTTGTCACCGACCCGCGTCGAGGAGCGGTTGCAGAAGTTCCTGCCGAAGAGCGGCCCGTACCACGTCGAGTACCGCGACGTGTACGGAGTCAACCAGCGCGTGGCCGCGACCTTCCGGCAGGGACGTGTGCTGCTCGCCGGCGACAGCGCGCACGTGAACAACCCGATCGGCGGCATGGGGATGAACGGCGGCATCCACGACGCCGTCAACCTGACCGAGAAGCTCGCGAAGGTGCTCGCGGGTGCGGCTGACGATCTGCTCGACCTGTACAGCCGCCAGCGTCGCCATGCGGCGGTGAACTACGTGCAGGCCCAGACGATCGCCAACAAGCGGTTGCTGGAAGAACGCGATCCCCAGGTGCGTCAGCAGAAGCTCGACGAGATGCGCCGCACCGCCGAGAAGTTCGACACCGCGCGCGCCTACATGCGGCGCGCGGCCCTGTTCGACAGCCTGCAGGACGCTGCCGCCGTCGTCTGAGCGACTCGAAGCCTGGTGCAACACGGTTCGCCGTGCTGCACCAGGCTTCGGGTTTTTCTCAGCGGGCCAACAGGTTCGTCAGCAGCGGTCCCCACTTCAACAGCCCAGAGTCCGGCTCCAGGATCGACTGGTGGTCTTCGTCCTCCGCGAGGAAGAACGCGAAGTTGGTCAGGTGCCCCGACCATCCCAGCGCGTCCTCGCGGCCCAGTTCCGCCACTCGGGGCGTGTGGGTCGCGGACGACGCGATCACGAGCGCCTCGATGTCGAGAACTCCCTTGGTCGGCGTCGACGTCAGGACGTCACAACGGCGGCCCGCCGTCTCGACGGCCTTGAGCTGCTTCACGTCGGCGACCAACTCGGTGTACGCCTCCTCGCCGAACGCCTTGCGCATCTCGTCGTGCATCGACTCGGCGCCACCCGGTCGTTCGGTGAGCTCCGTCGTGTTCTCCGAACCGGCGGGCATGGCGTCGACGATCACCAAGGGGCGCACGCGTTCTCCTCTGGCGAGGAGTTGGCGTGCCACGGCGAACATGATGTGTGCGCCGTAGGACCAACCGAGCAGCTCGTACGGTCCGGCCGGTTGCAGTCCCTGGATGACGTCGGCGTAGGTGGCGGCGAGGCTGTCGAGGTCGTCGAACTCGACGTCCAGGCCGATGATCGCCGGATCGTCGATGCCGACCAGCCCGACGCCATCCGGCAGGTACGGCGCCAGTTCCGAGTACATGGAGGAGGCACCGAACTTCGGGTGCGCGCAGAACAGCGTGCGCCCGTTCGCCGACGGGGTGAACCAGGTCGCGATCGAGGAGATGTCGGCCTCGGGATCGGCGTCCGGGTGCATCTTCTTGTCCAGCAACGCACTCAGCTCGCCGATCGTCGACGCGGTGATGACGTCCCGCATCGCCGTGTTCACGGGGAACTTGCGGTTCATCTGCGAGGCCAGTCGCATGGCCGCGAGTGAGTGCCCGCCCAGCCGGAAGAAGTCGTTGGCAGCGCCCAGGACAAGACCCTCGTCGAGGTCGAGCACGTCGCGGAAGATCGCGGCGAGCGCGAGTTCCGTGTCCGTCTCCAGCGCCCGGCCCGTGCCGAGTCCGGACGCGGCCACGTCGGCCGGGGGCAGGGCCCGGCGGTCCAGCTTCCCGGTCGGGGTGAGCGGGAACGAGTCCACCAGGACCAGGGCTGCCGGGACCATGTAGTCCGGCAGGAACTTGGTCAGGTGGTCGCGCAACTGCTCGCTGATGTCGCCGTCCACTGTGGAGCTGTAGTAGGCGGCCAGCTGCTTGCCCGTGGAGTGTTCGAAGGCGACCACCTCGGCGCGCGTCACCTCCGGGAACTTCTGCACCACGTCCCGGATCTCGTCCGGTTCGATGCGGTAGCCGCGGATCTTGATCTGTTCGTCGGCGCGGCCGAGGTAGTCGATCATCCCGTCGTCGTTCCAGCGGGCGAGGTCGCCGGTGCGGTACATGCGTTCCGCCGGTTCCCACGGGCAGGCGACGAACCGTTCGGCGGTCAGCGCGGACTGGCCCCAGTAGCCGCGCGCGGTGCCGTCACCGGCGAGGTAGAGCTCTCCGGCGACGCCGGGCAGCGCGGGGTCCAGGTTCTCGTCGAGGATGTACGCGCGGGTGTTGAAGATCGGCGTGCCGACGCTCGACGTGGTGCTGTCGGCCAGGTCGGCACCGAGCGCGTTGATCGTGTATTCCGTTGGCCCGTAGAGGTTGTAGGACTCGACACCGGGTGCGTCGCGCAGTTGTTGCCACAACCTGTCCGGGACGGCCTCGCCGCCGAGGGAGACGAACACGACGCCGGGCGCGTCGGAGGCCACGGACCTGCCTGCCGGCCGGTCCCGGTCGAGCAGGCCCTCTTCGACGAGGAGTTGACCGTAGGACGGGGTGACGTCGAAGCCGTCCATCCGCGTCTCGTCGTAGTGCGCGAGCAGGCGCTGGTGGTCGCGGCGCATCTCCTCGTCGATGACGTGCACCTCGTGGCCGTTCAGCAGCCAGAACAACTGCTCCCACGAGGCGTCGAAGGAGAACGACGTGGTGTGCGCGATCTTCATCCGGCGACCCTGTTGGTGGGCCACCACCCGGTCGAAGATCTTCTCGACGTGGTTGACGTACATGGTCGTCAGGCCGCGATAACCGACGGCGACTCCCTTGGGCCGCCCGGTCGTGCCCGAGGTGAAGATGATGTACGCGAGGTTGTCGAGGGAGATCTCCCCGCCTCGTTCGGCCGCCGTGATCGGCGCTGTGTCGGCCCGGGCGAGGTGATCGAGCGTCGTCGCGTCGTCGAGGTTGATCGCCTTGCCGACGTTGCCGGTGAGCCGCTCCACGTCGCGGTCGGTCACCAGGGTGACGGTCGGTTCCGCGACCTCGATCATGTAGCCGATCCGCTCGTCCGGCAGCTCAGCGTCCACCGGAACATAAGCAGCCCCCACGGCGAACACCGCGAACATCGCGATGACCATCCGCTCGTCACGCGGCAGGAGCAGCGCGACCCTGTGCTCGGGGCGCACTCCCCCGTCCAGGAGCAGGCGGCCGTAGCGGTTCACCTCGGCGAAGAACTCCGTGAAGGTGAACACGCGATCTCCGGCGACCAGCGCCGTTTCGTTGCCGGACAACAACACCTGCCGGTCCAGCAACTCGGCGACGGTGACCGGCTCGACGTCGCGGACGAGGTCGGCGGCGACACCCGTGTGCGGGGTGGTCTCGTCCGCGAGCAGCGCGGACATCGTGCCGACGGGCTCGTCGAGCCGGCGGGTGAGAGACGTGAGCACCTGCACGTAGCGGCGCAGCACCTGCTCGGCGGTCGGGGCGTCGAACGCGTCGCGGCGGTAGGACAGGCGCACGTGCACGGTCGCCGACCCGTCGCGTTCCTCCGGGTCGATCGCGAACGTCACCGGGTAGTGCGTCGCGTCGTCGACCTTCGCGCCGACGACCCGCAACCCGTCTCCGTCCGCCCCGGTGCTCTTGCCCAGCGGCACGTTCTGCACCACGAACAGCGTGTCGAACAGCACCGGCACGCCCGCGTTCGTCTGGATCTGGGTCAGCGCGGCCTGCGGGTAGTCGATGACGTGCAGCTGCTCGGACTGGACCCTGGCGAGCAACTGCCGGTTCGTCTCGAACGGCGGCAGGGTCATCCGCATCGGCACGGTGTTGAACAGCAGGCCGATGATCCGGTCGGCGTCGGGCAACGACGGCGGCCGCCCGGACACCGTGTTGCCGAACACGACGTCGTTGCTGCCGACGAGCCGGCTGAGCGCGATGCCCCAGGCGGTCTGGAGCAGGGTGCCCACCGTGACCCCGGCTTCGCGCGCGGTGCGGAACACCGTCGCGGCCTCTGCCGGGCTGAGGTCGAGGTGCAGCTCACCGGTCTCGCTCTGCGCGTCCCCGAGGTCGGGGCACAGCAACGTCGGGCCGGACAGCTCGGCGAGGTAGTGGTCCCAGGCACGGTAGGCGGCTGCGGGGTCCTGGTCGTCGACCCAGTCCAAATAGGACCGGAACGACGCCGGTCGCACCCTCTCGGCGTAGCCGTCGTCCGCGTAGACGCTGAGAATCTCGCCGAACACCGCGTTGATGGACCAGCCGTCGAGCAGGATGTGCTCGAAGCTCATCACCAACGTCCACTCCTGGTGGCCGTGTTCGAGCAGCGTGAACCGGATCAGCGGTGGCGTCTCGAAGTCGAACGGCTCCCCTCGCTCGGCCGCCAGGAACCGCTCCACGTCGACGCCGCCGTCACCCCACTCGTCCAGCCGGATGACCCGCACGGGGACCTCGACGCCGGACGGGATCACCTGCACGTCGCCCGGCGGGACGAACGCCGCCCGCAGGTTGGGGTAGCGCTCCATCGTGACGGCGATGGACGCCAGCATCCGCTCGGGATCGAGATCTCCCGCGAGCTGCCGGGTGACCTGCGAGACGTAGGTGTTGTGGTCGTCGGATTCCTGCGACCGCAACAGGTGGTAGAACAGGCCGCGCTGCAACGGCGCGAGCGGCAGGATCTGCGCGTCACGCCCGTACCGGGCCCGGATGGCTTCTTCCTCGCCGGGCGTCAGCGTGACCCGGTCCGCGCGCCGCAGCGTGAACGCGTCCCTGCGCTCGCGGCCGGCCGCGGGGACGCCGGCGTCGGCGATCTCCTCGGCGATGGTGGCGGCCAGCGCCGTCGTGTCGACGTCGACGGCGGGCGCCGACTCGGCCCAGACGCGGACCACGCCGCCCGAGACGTGGACCTGGATGCCGAGTCCGTCCTCGGGCACACCGACCGCCGCGACCGGCTCCGCGAGGCTGCGGAACACACCTACCCGAATCCGCGGGATCGGAAGGTCGTCGAAGAAGCGGCTGAACCGGGAGTGTCCGGCCAGCGCGGCGTACTCGGCCGCGCGCTGCGGACTCAGTCCGGCGGCATCGCGGTCGTCGAGCAGCACGGGGAACCTGCGGGTCCTCAACGGACCGTCGGACTCGTGGAACTCCACGACCAGGTCGCCTTCCGCGATCCCGGCCAGGGCCCCGGCCACGGCCGCCAGCACGACGGACGGCAGGGAAGTTCCGTCCGCGACGGAAACCTGACGGGACGCCGTACCGCTCGACGCCGCCGAGTCGCCTCGCTGCGGCAGCACGGTGTCGCTCGCGTCGGCGAGCTGATCTACCCAGTCCTCCCAGAACGGGTCGTCGAGGACAGCCGCCAGTGCGTCGTCCTCGTACCCGGCCGCAGCCGCGCCTGGGACGACGATCATCGGAACCTTCGCCTGATACGCGGTGACCAGCTCGGTGAGCTTCTCCTTCACCGCGTCCAGCAGCTCGGGGTTGCCGGTCTCGGCGACCAGGTCACCGGCACCGTCGTCGCGGACCGCCAGCCGCAGGGTGTGACCGACGTGGTCGATCGCCGCCCGCCAGAACGGAGCCGCGGTGATGTCGAAGTCCTCCAGCGGCAACCGGAAGCGGCTGGCGCCGTCGTCGGCCTTGGCCCGGTTGTCGTCGTCAGCGCGGACGATCTGGGCGAGTTGCGCGACCGTCACCTCCGGGTGCCGGGCGCCGAGCACGAGGAACCGCGCGGTCTTGCGCAGCAGTCGTGCCGTGGTGTCGGCCGAGAACAGCTCGCGGGCCGCGTTCAGGTTCACGCCGAACGCCCCGCCGGGAAGCCTCTCGATGCTCGACACGAGATCGAACAACGCGGGCTGTGCCGCCAGCGGGCCGTCCGCCGTGGTCGAGGTGTAGTTGGTCAGCGGCGAATCCGCCCCCGAATCCCCACCGCGATCCACGTACGCGGCCATCACCTGGAACAGCGGGCTGATCCCGACCTGGCGCGGCGGGTTCACCGCCTCGACGACGTGCTCGAACGGAACGAGCTTGTGGTCGGCGGCTTCGAGCATCCGATCACGGCAGCGCAGCAACGACTGGGCGAAGCCCGCCTTCACGTCGACGTCGGCGCGCACCACGACGGTGTTCACGAAGTACCCGATGAGGTCCTGCAACTCGGGCTGGTCGCGCAGGCTGGCCGGGGTGCCGATGGGCACCGCGTCACCGGCGCCTTCGTCCCACAGCGCCAACGAGAACGCCGCGATCAACGCCTGCAGCGGCGTTGCCTTGTGCTCGACCAGGAACTCGTCGACCACGGCCGTCTCCTCGCCGGTGAGCGAGGTGGTGGCCGGTCGGATGGTGCGTTCCTCGGAGGCGTCGCGGGACTGGTCGAGCGGCAGCACGGTCTCCGTCGGCAGCTCCGCCAGCACGTCCTGCCAGTACCGCAGATCCGCCTGGTAGCGGGACTCCGGGTCCTTCCGGCTGCCCAGCACGTGCCGCTGCCAGACCGCGAAGTCCGCGTACTGGATCGACAGGGGCGCGACCTCGGTGGCACGGCCGTCGACCGCTTCGAGGTAGAACTCGTTCAGCTCCTGCACCAGGATCCCGAAGGAGTCCGCGTCGGTGACGATGTGATGCCCGTAAGCGATCAGGACGTCGCCGTCGGAATGCCGCAGCAGGTGGAACTTCAGCCCGAACTCGGTGGTGAAGTCGAGCGGCAGCGCGGCCACCTGGGCGATCTTGTCACCGAGCGGCTCGTCACCGACCTCCTCGACCTCCAGGACCGAGGTGTCGCCGTCGGGTTCCGCGCAGATGATCTGCCGCAGCGACGAGGACTCCTCGTCCGGCACCAGGATCGTGCGCAGGATCTCGTGACGGGCGACCACCCTGCGGACCGCCGTGTCCAGCGCGTCCAGGTCGAGCCGCACGCCCGCCTGCAGCACGATCTCGGTCCGGTAGACCGAACGCCCGGCGATCTGCTCGGTGAACCACAGGGACTGCTGCCCGTAGGAGACCGGGATCAGGTCGGGGCGGGGCAGGTCGCCGATCTGCGTACCGGACGGCTCGACGGTGCCGGTGTTGGTCTCGGCGATGCGGGCGAGGTCGCTGACGCGGGGGTGGTCGAAGACGTCGCGGAGGGTCAGCGCGGTGCCGAGGTGGGCGTTGGCGCGGGCGACGACCCGTGCGGCCAGCAGCGAGTGCCCGCCCAGGCGGAAGAAGTCGCTGTCCACGCCGAGATCGGTGTCGCCGTCGAGGTGCAGCACGTCGCGGAAGATGCCGGCGAGGGCGACCTCGGCGGCGGTGCGCGGTGACCGGCCATCGGCCGCACCCGCGGCGAGGTCCGGTTGCGGCAACGCCTGACGGTCGAGCTTTCCGTTGGGGGTGACCGGGAATCGGTCCAGGCGCGTGAACGTCGTGGGCATCATGTAGTCCGGCAGCGACTGGGCGAGGTGCTCGCGCAGGGTGTCGAACAGCGCAGCGTCCTCGGTACCGGACGTGGTCACGTAGGCCGCGAGGTACTTGCCACCGGCGGGGTGGTCCAGGGCAACGACGGCGGCACCGGACACCGCCGGGTGCCGTTCGAGGACCGCACGGATCTCGCCGGGCTCGACCCGGTGTCCGCGGATCTTCACCTGGTCGTCGCTGCGACCGAAGTATTCCAGCTGCCCCAACGAGTTCCAGCGCACCACGTCGCCGGTGCGGTACAGCCGCGCGCCGTCGTCGCTGAACGGGTCGGCGACGAATCGGTCCGCGGTCAGGCCAGGGCGGGCGAAGTATCCGTCGGCGAGTTGCACGCCACCCAGGTAGAGCTCACCGGCGACACCGACCGGCACCGGACGCAGCCACGCGTCGAGAACGTGCGCGGTCGTGTTCGCGACCGGTGCACCGATCGAGGTGTCGCCGGTGATGACGACCGCCGTGCCGTCGCCGGTGACCTCGGACGAGCCGTAGAAGTTGTGCAGGGTTGCTTGTGGCGCAGCGGTGCGCATGGTGTCCGCGGTGCCCGAGGTGAGCGCTTCACCGGACGAGACCCAGGACCGGACCGAGGTCAGCGCTGCCGGTGCGTCGTCGTGACGGACGAGCACGTCGGCCAAACTGGGCACGGTCAGCAGATGCGTGACCCGATGCCGGGCGATCGTGGCGAGCAGGCCCGCCGGGTCCTGCGCGGTTTCCGCTGGCACGACAACGATTCGGGCACCGGCGATCATCGGCCCGAACAACTCGGTCACCGCGTCGACGAACCCCACGCCGCTCTTCGACAGCGCCACGTCGTCCGGTGAGTAGTCCAGTACCCGCTGGCCCCAGGCGAGGCGGTTGACGAGTGCGCGGTGCGTGAGGGTCACGCCCTTCGGATTGCCCGTCGTGCCCGACGTGAAGATCACCACGGCGGCGTCGAGTTCGTTCAGCGACCGGGACAACGCCGGGGCGATCTCGGCCAGGTGCTGCGGCACTTCGGTGATGACCAGCGCAGGTGCGGCGGTGTCGAGGATGTACTCGATGCGGTCCGCCGGGTACCCCAGGTCGATCGGCACGTACGCCGCCCCCGCGCGCCACACCGCGGCCAGCGCCACGACCAGGTCCACCGAGCGCGTCATGGCGATGGCGACCCGGTCCCCCACCCGCACACCCTGCTCGACCAGGTGGTGAGCGAAGGCGTTCACCCGTGCGTCGAACTGGCCGTAGGTGAGTTCGACGCCGTCGGCGACGATCGCGACCGCGGTCGAATCGGCCTCGACCCGTCGGCGCACCAGCTCGTCCACTGTGGACGGAGGGACGTCGAGAGTCTCGCCGCTCGCCCACTTCAGGTCCGGACCGGCATCGGATGTGAGTCCGGTGCTCAGGTCGTGCAGGGTTCGAGCCGGAGACCCGTCGAACGCTGTGGTGAGGAACTGACTGAACTGTTCGGCGTGCCGCAGCGGGTCACCGATGGTGGAGCCCGTGGACAGCTCCAGCCGGATGCCGGTGTCGGCGTTGCGATACACCGCGAGGTCGAGCGATCCGACCGGACCGGTGCTGATCGTTTCGGAGACCGCCTCGACGTCACCCAGGTGCGGAGTCGAGTCGAAGAGCCTGATGTTGATCGTCGGCAGCGTGAGGTACGAAGCCTGGCCGCCAGGCCACAAGCGGGCGATCTGGTGATCTTCCACGGTCGTGTGCCGCCGAGAAGTCCTCAACTGGCCCGCGACGATCGCCAGCACATCAGCAAAGGACTCGTAGGGGCTGATCTCGGTGACGACCGGGATCGCGCGCGAGATCGCACTCGGCGTCTTCAGCGACTCGCGATCATCGCGCAACATCAGGGGAACCCGGACCGCGACGACGTCACGCCCCTCGGCCAGAGCGGTGTACACGCCCCACAACGCGATCAGCGAGTCGGTCCAGGAAACCCGTGCCGTGCGAGCGAACTGCTGCACCTTCGAGTAGGTGTCGTCAGGAACCGGGACGACCACCGGCCGGCTCGACGACACGAAGACCCCGGACAGGTCCTCCCCGTTCTCCAGGCTTGCGGACTCGACGCCGAGAACGCCACTCCAGTACGCGACACCCTCTTCGAGCCCGGTGCCGGAGTTCTGGGCGTCCGTGATGTTCTTCACGCTGCCGAACCAGCGCTCCGGAATCGCCTCACCGGCGTGCGTCGCGGAGTAGACCTCGGCGACGCGGCGGATGAACAGCGAGATGCTGTAGCCGTCCACGAGCAGGATGTTGGTGATCAGGATCCACGCCCAGGTGCCGTTCTCCCGGCGGATCAGGGTGGAGCAGGTCGCCGGCTCTCCCGCGGTGGCCGCCGGTCCGATGAGCTGCTCGCGGGCCAGCGCCCGAATCCGGTCATCGGCGAGGCCGGTGTCGACGATCTCCGTCGCGAGCGTCGCGGCGTCGTCGATGACCTGGAACGGAACACCGTCGTCGTCGCTGAACCGCACCCGCAGCGCCTCGGTCTCCGCGAACACCGCGCTCACCGAGGACGCGAACACGGCCGGATCCACCGGACCGGGAAGCCAGATCAGCTGACCAGCGCAGAACACCGAGGACTCGGGGGCAAGCTTCCGTGCCACCCAGTTGCCCCGCTGGCTCGCAGTCAACTCCGCACGATCGAAAGCCGTCAACGGAAGCACACCCACTTCTCTTGAGACCAGATCGCCGACCGAGGCAACGATCACTACTACGTCAATGAAGGCTAGGCTAACCTTGCGCCGTGCCACCACCCATCCCGCCACCTGACCGCGGCGACGCCCACGCCGGGTCCGTCCACCGTCCTGACCCGTTGGGGCTGGGGCGGGGACCTCTGACCCGGTGGTTGCCCGTGCTCCTGCAGGCGCCCACCGTGCCGCCGGAGGTCACGCCGTTCGAGACCCCCGAGGGGACGACGGCCGGTCGGTTCCTGGTGCGCGTGATCCTCTCCGCGCGGCGGATCACCGTTCCCGCGACGCTGGCGGCGATCGTGTGGCAGGTCGGCGAAGCGGCCGTCCCGGTGGTGATGGGCCTCGCGATCGACCGGGCGCTGGCGACCGGGAACGCGGGCCAGTTGGTGCTGTGGCTGGGCGTGCTGGTGGCGCTGTACCTCGTGCTGACGGTGGCGGCGAAGTTCGCCGTCCAGCTGACCGCGTACGCGATCCAGTCGCTCCAGCACCGCCTCCGGACCACCCTCTCGACCCGCGTGCTGCATCCGGTCGGGGGCGGCGCCCACGCGCCGGACGGCGGTGTCGTCTCGGTGATGACCAACGACGTCGCCCGGCTGGCCAACGGCGTTCAGCTCTCGATCATGCCGATCGCGCGGATCATGACCATCGGCTTCATCGCCGTGTCGCTGCTCGGGACGCACTGGGTGCTCGGGCTCGCGGTGCTGATCGGTGCGCCGGTCGCGGTGTGGCTGATGGGCGTGCTGAGCGAGCGGCTGTCCCGGGACACCCGCGAGTACCAGGGACTGCTCGCCGGCACGGTCGGTCTGGCCACCGACGTCGTGGCCGGGTACCGGGTGGTCAAGGGAATGCGCGCCGAGGCCGAGGCGACCAGGCGGTACCGGGAGGCGAGCCAGGGCACGCTGGTCGGCGCCAAGCGCAACGCGGGAGTGCTGGGGCGGTTCCTGATGGGCTCCGGCGTGGTCACCGGCACGTTCGTCGCGGCCGTGATGGGACTGGCGGGCTGGTTCGCCGTGGACGGGCAGCTGACCGTCGGCCAGCTGATCGCCGCCGTCGGCCTCGCTCAGGCGTTGCTGCCGCAGATCCAGTCGATCGCGAACGACTCCATCCCCAACCTCGCCGGATCCCGTGCTTCCTCCGCGCGCATCCTCGACGCGTTGCAGACCGACGCCACGGCAACACCCGAGCCGGACGACGCAGCCCGGCCAGTGGTCGGACCGCTGCCGGTGCTGGAGGTGTCCACGCCGGGCGGCACGATCCGGGTGGAGCCCGGCGAACTCGTGGGCGTGCGCATCGACGACCTGAGCGCCGCCCGCGTCGCGGAGGCGTTGCTGGATCCGCGTGATCCCGGCAGCGAGGTGGAAGTGCGGCTGGACGGCATCGCCGCGCGGGAGCTGACCGCGCCGGAGTACCGCTCCCGGGTCACGTTCACCCCGCACCGCGTCATGCTGTTCAGCGGCACGATCCGCGACAACCTCACCGCCACCGCGGCCTCACCCGAGCTGGTGACCGCTGCGGCGGAAGCGGCGGCGTGCGGTGACTTCGCCGCCGATCTCGACCACCCCGTCGGCGAGGACGGCAACAGCTTCTCCGGCGGTCAGCTCCAGCGCCTCGCCCTCGCCCGCGCGTTGGCGAGCGACGCCCCGGTGCTCGTGCTGCACGACCCGACCACGGCCGTCGACCCGGTCACGGAACACACGATCGCGCGACGGCTGCGCGACGTCCGGGCGGGCCACTCGACTCTGCTGATCACCTCCTCCCCCGCGTTGCTGGGCAGCTGCGACCGCGTCGTCGACCTGCTCGACGCCGCACCGGTACCCGCGAGGACGACCTCATGAGCGCGGCAACCACGAGCACGCTGCCGGTCGCGGGCGGCAAGGAGACGGCTCGGGAGGTGTGGCGGCTCAGCCGAGGGCATCGGCTCCGGCTCGCCCTGGTGGGAGTGCTGGGAATCGTCAGCACCGCCGTCAACCTGATCCCGCCGGTGATCATCGGGTTCCTCGTCGACCGGGTGCAGGCCGGTACCGCCGACGTCGGCACGGTGCTGACCGTCACGGCCGCCATGGTGCTCTCGGCGGTGCTCGGCGCGGCCGGCACCGCGGTGACGATCGTGCTCGCCACCCGCGTCTACCACACCGTTCTCGCCGGGTTGCGCGAACAACTCGTGAGCCGTGCGATGACGCTCCCCCAGCACCTCGTCGAACGCGCCGGGACCGGAGACCTGATCTCCCGCACCAGTGACGACGTCACCGCCGTGGCCGACGCCGCCCCCGCGGTGATCCCCGCGCTCACCGTCTCCGCGTTCACCATCGTCGTGTCGCTGGGCGGGCTCGCGGCGCTGGAATGGCCGTACGCCGTCGCTTTCGCCGTCGTGCTGCCCGTCTACGTGCTCGTCATGCGCTGGTACCTGCGCATCGGCCCTCGGGTGTACGGCGCCGAACGCGCGGCGATGAGCGCTCGGGCACAACAGATCCTCGAGTCCCAGCGCGGTTACGCCACGGTGCTCGGGCTCGGGCTCGCGGAGCAGCGGCACCAGACCGTGATGACCGCGTCCTGGGGTGTCGCGGTGCACACGCTCCGGTCGCGCACCGTGATGGCCATGCTCAGCCTCCGCCTGAACCTCGGCGAATGCCTCAGCCTCGCCACCGTGCTCGTCGTCGGCTTCTTCCTGATCGAGGCGGACGCGTCCACCGTCGGCGCCGCCACCGCCGCGACGCTGATCGTCCTGCGCCTGCTCGACCCGGTCAACGGACTGCTGTTCGTCGTCGACGACCTCCAGTCCGCCCTCGCCTCGCTCAACCGCATGATCGGCGTCGCCACCATCCCGGACGAGACCGACGAGGCGCCGGCGACCGCGGACGAGGGCATCGCCGTGCGGCTGCACGAGGTCGCGTTCCGCTACGGCGACGGCCCCAGCGTGTTCGACAACCTCACCCTCGACATCCCCGCCGGTGAACGCATCGCCGTGGTCGGTGCCTCCGGGGCGGGCAAGACGACGCTCGCCGCCGTCATCGCGGGCGTCCACCTGCCCGTCGCCGGGACGGTGGCCCAGCCCGGCCGGACCGCGTTGATCACCCAGGAGACGCACGTCTTCGCCGGCACGGTGCGGGACAACCTCACGCTGGCCGCTCCGGGCGCGACCGACGACGACATCGGCGCGGCACTGGACGCCACCGGGGCGGCCGGTCTGGTCGCGCTGCTCCCGGACGGTCTCGACACGATGATCGGCACCGGCGGACATCCGCTCACCGACGCGCAAGCACAACAACTCGCCTTGGCGCGGCTGCTGCTCGCCGACCCGGAACTGGCGATCCTCGACGAGGCGACCGCCGAGGCGGGCTCCACCCACGCGGGCTTGCTGGACCGTGCCGCCGAAGCGGCGTTGCACGGACGCACCGGGTTGGTGATCGCGCATCGCCTCTCCCAAGCCGCGACGTGCGACCGGATCGTCGTCATGGAGCACGGCCGGATCATCGAGACCGGCACCCACGACGAACTGGTCGCCGCAGGTGGCGTGTACGGCGGGCTGTGGAGCGCGTGGGAAGCCGGACGGACCATGAACGACAAAGCAGGAAGGACTGGCTCGTGACGAATGACGTTGTCGGCACACCGGACAACACGGCGGTACGGACGGCGTTGTGGCGCGCCCTGCACACGCAGGTGGACGAGCAGCCGCACGTCCTCGAGGACGTGCTGGGTGCCCGGCTGGCGCAGGACGACGACGACTGGCGCGAGCGCGGAGACATGGTCCCCGAGGCCTCACGCGGAAAGCGCGGCACGGTCGTCGCCCGGGCCCGGCTGACCGAGGACCTGGTGGCGCAGGCCGTGAGCCGCGGCGTGGACCAGTACGTGATCCTGGGCGCGGGCCTGGACACCTACGCGCAGCGTCATCCCGACGCGGGCTCGACCATGACCGTCTTCGAGATCGACCAGCCGGAGACGCAGAACTGGAAGCGGCACCGGCTGCTCGAACTCGGGTACGGCATCCCGGACTGGCTGCGGCTCGTCCCGGTCGACTTCGAGGCGAACGACGACTGGTGGGAACGGCTGCAGGCGGCGGGATTCGACACCTCACGTCCCGCGGTGGTGTCCTGGCTCGGGGTCACCATGTACCTGACCGAAGAGGCCACGTCGGCGACGCTGAAGCGGGTGGCGAGCCTGCCGTCCGGCTCCTCGCTGATCCTCACGTTCTTCCGCCACCTCGAAGATCTCCTCCCCGAGGACGTGCAGATCCGGCGCGCCTCCCGGGAGGGCAACCGGCGGGCCGGTACGCCGTTCATCAGCTTCTACAAGCCCGACCAGATCACTGAACTGGCGCGGCAGGCGGGTTTCACCGGCTCCGAGTACGTCTCGGCGGCCGACCTGGCCGACCGCTACTTCGCGGGCCGCACCGACGGCCTGCGCCCGTACAGCGGCGAGGAAGTCCTGATCTCCACCGTGTGACACGGCCGGTGGGAACTGTCCAAAGATGTTGGCACGCAGTGAACGAGGAGTTTTGATGAGCCTGACCACCGAGCAGATGATCGCCGACGTCGCCGACGTGTTGTTCATCGAGCCCGCGGAGATCGACTACGAGTTGAGCCTCCGCGACCAGGGAATGGACTCGGTGCGCCTCATGGATCTGGTGGAGCGGTGGCGCACCGCGGGGGTCGACCGGATCGACTTCATCACTCTGGCCGAGGACTCGCGGCTGGGCCACTGGATCGAGGTCATGGAGAAGCTCCAGGCCGGTGAGGAAGTGGCTTCCTGACCGGGTGAGGGAGGGCGTCTCGCCGCGTGCGAACGCGGCGAGACAACGCAATCAGGGCGCGAGCACCCGCAAGGTGTTGCCCCAGCCCACGAGTGACGTCGCGACCACCTTCAGCCCGGCACCGGCGATGACCGCGTCGAGTTCCTCCGCGGTGCGGTAGCCGGAGCCGTGCAGCGTCAGCCGCAGGATGTCGAGTTCGGCGTCGTGTTCGTCCAACTCGTCGACGTCGAAAGTGGCCTCCACCACCAACACCCGGCCACCGGGGCGCAGGCTCGCGGCGGCCCGCTGGAGGATGAGCTTCGCCTCCGCGTCACGGTGCTGCCCGAGCGTGTCGATGATCAGCACGGCGTCGGCGGGTTCGGTCTGCTCGAACACCGACTGCTCGACGATCCGGATCCGATCACGGCGTGCCGCGTCCGCGATGCTGGTGGGAATGTCGCTGCGGAACCACTCCGCCGCGGTGGGCAGCGCGACGATGTCGACCGTCGCCTCCGGATGCCCCGAAGTGAGGTAGTCGGCGTGGACCGCCGCGGCAGGCGCGTGGACGACCACCCTGCCGACGCCCGCGAGCGCGGGTGACTTCGCCAGCGGCTCGGCGAGCACCTGCGCGAAGCGGGACTTGTCCTCCAGGCGCTTGTGCTCGAACGTCGCGTCGCCGCGCAGGGCGTCCCAGTCCTGGCCGGTCACCGACTCCAGCACCGGACGATCGTCGCGGACCGCCGCTTCCAGGCCGTGGAACGCCTGTGTCATGCGGAAGTCGACCCCGGTGGACACCAGGTGGTCGAGCACGGACTCGTCGGTGAGGAACTCGCCGGTCTCCGTGAGCTGGTACTCATCGCCTTCTCGCGCAAGGAGTTCGAGCGTCTGGAGGTACCGCAGGAACTTCATGAGGGAGCGTTCGTTCGCTCCGGTGTGCTGGGCGAGCGCGGCCGCGGTGCGCACGCCGCGGCTGATGCAGTCGGCGATGCCGAGGTTCGCCGCCGTCCGGATCGCCAGTGGCGGCAGCAGTTCGGACATCTCGTGGAACTTCTCGAACGCCTCGTCGTTGCGTTCGGGGTCGGGCAGGGCGGGGTCCTCGTCCAGCGCCACGACCTCGGCCCGCCGCCAGTAGCCGGTGAAGTCGATGTCGGCCTTGTCGACCCCGCGTTCCTCGATGAGGTACCGCCGCAGATCGCGCACCACGGACTGCTCCCCGGCGAGCCAGGCGAACATCGAGCCCTCGCGCTCGCCGGCCTCGCGCACCGCGTGCAGCAAGGACTCCGTGCCCGCCGCCCGTCCGTTCCGCACGACCCAGGTCACCTCGACGCCGGAACGTGCCGGGAAGTCGATCCGGTGCGACTCCTCAGCCACCTCGACGTAGACGTCGGCCTGGGTGCCGTCGGGAAGCTCGCGGAGCAACCGGTCGATCGCCGGGATCGCCGTGTCGTCACCGATGACGAGGAACCGGTCGTACCCCTCGGGCAGGCCGCTCGACGCCGACGGTCCCCCGACGTGCAGGCGGTCGCCCGCCTTCGCCCGGTACGCCCACGTCGTCGCGACGCCCACACCGTGCTTCACGAAGTCGATGTCGAGCTCACCGGCCTGCGCGTCGTAGCGCCGCACCGTGTAGACCCGCCACAGCGCGGGCGGGTCGGCCGGCCACCGGAACTTGCCGTCCCGGTAGACCGGGAGCACCGGGTCGCTCTCGCCGGGGTACGGGAAGATCAACCGGACGTTGTCGTCGAAACCCTCGGTGGTGAACGCGGGGAACGTCGTGCCGTCGTCGCCGGTGAACGATCCCAGCTGTTCACCGGTCAGGGTCACCCGGCGCAGCCCGGGAGTGACGTCGACGACCCGCGCCACCTCCAACTCCCGCAGGGCGATGGTGTGGACGAAGGTGGGACGGGCACGACGCGGCACTACGACTCCTCGTGGTCGGACATCAAGACTTTAGCAACGGAGTTGATCAGCCAGAGCTGCTCGAAGATCGTCGGCGACCTGTTCCGCGAAGCCGAGGAACGTGATCGTCGTCGCGTCCGGGCCGAGGTGGTACCGGATGACCGCGCGGTACAACCGCTCGACGCCCTCCGGTGCCCCGGCGTCCCCGTAGACCCGTGTGAGGATCACCGCGGGCGAAGGGGCGCGCCGCAACGCTCGGCGGCCGGCCTTGTTGTGGTAGCGCAACAGGGCCAGCTCGGCGGTCTTGGCCGGCTCGGCCTCGTCGAGAGCGACGGTGGCGGTCGCGGTGAACGGACCGATCGCGTTCCCGGGAGTCAGCGGGACGTCCTCGTCGACCACGCCGCCGATCAGCGGTGCGATGCCGGTCGAGCGGAGCGCGTCGCGGATGGCTTTGCTGACAACGTCTTCGGCGAGAGCGCTGTCCCAGCGGAAGATGGAGACGTGGTCGGCGAAGGTGGGCTCGTCGATCGACTGGGCACCGGCGAGCAGGCCCTTCCAGCGGTCGAGCCCGTCCGTGGCGACCGCGTCACCGGCCGCCTCGACGGCTTCGAGCGCCGGGACGAGAGCTGCCGGGCGCGACACCTCCGCGTGCTGAAGTGCCTGTGCCAGAAGGTGCAGCGAGGCTCGGTCGACGATGGCCGCGTGGACGGCGAGCACCGCGACCGTCGGCGTGCAGGCGAGGGCCGCCGGGCGGCCTGCCGAGATGTCGACGAGATCGACCGCGGCCGCCCTGAGCGCGTCGACGTCCGTGTCGGCGGGCAACTCCACGAGCTGGGGCTGGACCGCGTCCGGAGGCAGCAGGTGGGTGAACCAGAGCCGCCGGCCGGAAGTGTCGACCGACAGGCGCAGCGCGTCCGTGGCGGCGACGAGCGAGCGGAAGGACGAGGCGACCGTCGACTCCGCGGGCAGGGTGATGAGCTCGGTGAAGACGTACTCGCCCGGTGCGGGGTCGGCCTCGCGCAGGCGTTCGAGGGCGGCGGAGGTCGGCACGAGAACCGGTTCCGCCGCAACGGTGTCCGGCGGCTCGACCAGCGCGGCGAGAGCGCCGATCGTGCGCCCCGCGAACACCTCGGACAGCTTGAACGTCAGATCGTGCGCACGGGCACGGGCCACGATTCCCGCTGCGGAGATGCTGTCGCCACCCAGGCGGAAGAAGTCGTTGTCCACACCCAGTTCGACGTCGTCGCCGAGGTGCAGCACGTCGCGGAAGATGCCCGCCAGGGCGATCTCGGCGTCGGTCTCCGGTGACCGGCCGTCGGCGCTGCCGGCGGCCAGGCTCGGTTGCGGCAACGCGCGGCGATCGAGCTTTCCGTTGGCGGTGACCGGGAACCGGTCCAGGCGCACGAACGCCGTGGGCACCATGTAGTCAGGCAACGACCGGGCGAGGTGCTCGCGCAGCGCGTCGAACAGCTCTGCGTCCTCCGCAGCCCCGGCCGTGGTCACGTAGGCCGCGAGGTACTTCCCCCCGGCCGGGTTGTCCAGGGTGACGACCGCCGCGCCCGACACGTCCGGGTGCTGTTCCAGGACGGCGCTGATCTCGCCGAGTTCGATCCGGAAGCCGCGGATCTTCACCTGGTCGTCGCTGCGACCGAGATACTCCAGCTGTCCCAACGAGTTCCACTGCACCACATCGCCCGTGCGGTACAACCGCGCGCCGTCGTCGCTGAACGGATCAGCCACGAACCGGTCAGCGGTCAGGCCCGCGCGGGACACGTATCCGTTCGCGAGTTGCACCCCGCCCAGGTAGAGCTCACCCGCCACCCCGACCGGCACCGGACGCAGCCACGCGTCGAGAACCCGCGTCGTCGTGTTCGCGACCGGAACGCCGATCGGCACGCCCACCGCGTCGGCGAGCCCGGCCCGGACCACCGGGTGAGCGGTCACGTCGACGGCCGCTTCCGTTGGCCCGTAGAGGTTGTGCAGCTCCGCGTTCTCGAACAACGCGACGGCACCGGCCGCGGGCGACACGGGCAACGCCTCGCCGGAGCAGAACACCCGGCGCATCGAAGCCACCGACTTGCGGTCCGGGTCCGAGGCGAGGAAGGCCTGCAACATCGACGGCACGAAGTGGGTGACCGTCACCGCGCGACGATCGATCACGTCGAGCAGGTACTGCGGATCCTTGTGCCCGCCCTCCTGCGCCACGACCACCACCGCGCCGGTGACGAGCGGCAGGAAGAACTCCCACACCGACACGTCGAACGTGAACGGGGTCTTCAGCAGCACCCGGTCCGCCGCGCCGATCCCGTAGAGATCACGCATCCACCACAGTCGGTTGACGATGGCCTGATGGGTGATCTGCACGCCCTTGGGGCGTCCGGTGGTGCCGGAAGTGAAGATCACGTACGCGGCGTCCTTGGGAAGCAGCGGACGCGAGAGTTGTGGCGGGTCGATCACACCGGCGTCGAGGCGTTGGCGAACCAGTTCGACATGCCGGTCCGTGAGCACCACCCGTGGTGCGGCGTCCGCGAGGATGTGCTGGACGCGGTCGGCGGGGTACTCGGGGTCGAGCGGCACGTACGCCGCGCCCGCGCGGATCACCGCGGCCAGGGCGACCACCAGGTCGGCCGAACGCGGCAGTGCGACCGCGACCCGATCCCCGACCCGCACGCCCTCCTCGACGAGGACGTGGGCGAGAGCGTTGACCCGCGCGTCGAACTCGCGACGGGTGAGTTCGACGCCGTCGTCCGCGATCACAGCGACGGCGTCCGGGCTCGCCGCGACCTGCTGGCGCATCCACTCGTCCAGCGTCGTCGCGGGAACGTCGGCCGTGTCGCCGCTCGACCAAGTGTCCAGTTGCCGCGTTTCCTGTGCGGGCAACAGGTCCAGGTCGCCGACCCGCGTCTGCGGACCGGCGGCGATCTTCTCCAGCACCGACGTGAAGACGGCGACGAACCGCTCGGCGGTGGCGCCGTCGAACAGATCGGTCGCGTAGGCGAGCTTCCCCGACAGACCGTCGAGCGAGTCGAAGACGTCGAGGTCGAGGTCGGTCTTGACCGCGCCCACCGCCGCGTGACTCGGTGTCGTGAGGACGTTCCCGATGCGCAGGCCGTTCGGACGGCGGCTGTCCGCGACGCGGTGGGTGAGCATGATCTGGAACAGCGGGTTGCGGCCGACGGCTCGTTCGGTGCCCAGTGCGCGGGTGATCGCCTCGAACGGCGCGGCCTGGTGCTCGAACCCGTCGAGCACCGTCCGCCGGGTGTTGCGCAGCACGTCGGTGATCGACTCGTCGGCGCGGAACCGGTGGCGGATCGGCAGGGTGTTCACGAAGTAGCCGACGAGGTCTTCCAGGCCGTCCTCGGTGCGTCCGCCGACCGGTGACCCGATCACCACGTCCTTGGCGGCGCCCAACGCCGACACGGTCAGCGCGGTCGCGGCCTGCAGGGTCATGAACATGCTCACGCCCTGCTCGTCCGCGACCCGGCGCAGGCCGGTCACGACCTGAGGATCGACGGTGAACCGCAGATCCGCGCCGAGGTGGCTCGGTGCCGCCGGGCGGGCCCGGTCCGGGGTGATCGTGGACTCGTCAGGCGCGTCCGCGAGGACGTCACGCCAGTGGTCGAGGTGCTGGGACAGCAGCGAACCCGAATCCGCCGCCTCGCCCAGGACTTCGCGTTGCCAGATCGCGTAGTCCGCGTACTGGACCCGCAACGGCGCCCAGCCCGGCTCCTCCCCCGCCGCCCTCGCCGCGTAGGCCGTCGACAGGTCGCTCAGCAGCGACGGGAACGACCATTCGTCCACCGCGTGGTGATGGACCGCGATGACGAACACCCAGTCGTCCGCGTCGGCCCGCAGCAGCGCGACGCGGATCGGGAGGTCGGCCGCGAGATCGAACCGGGCCTGCACCACCGCGTCCACACTCGTCCCGTCCTCGACGAGCACGGAAAGCCGGTCTGCCGCTTCGTCAGCGGGCACGACGACCTGCCGCAGCGTGCCGTCCTCCTCCACCAACAACGTGCGCAACGCCTCGTGCCGGGACACCACGTCCCGCACCGCCGTGATCAGCGCATCGGGATCCAGCGCGCCGCCCAGCCGCAGCACCACCGGCACCACGTACCGGCCACCCGGCCCACCCAGCTGATCGATCAGCCACAGTGCTTGCTGGCCGTGGGAAACCGGCAGAACGGCCGGGCGCGGCAGGTCGCCGATGCGCGGGCCGGACGTCTCGGTGGGTGCGGTGGAGGTGTCCGCGATGAGGGCGAGGTCGCTGATCCGGGGGTGGTCGAAGACGTCGCGCAACGTGAGTGCGATGCCCAGCACCGCGTTGGCGCGGGCGACGACTCGGGTGGCGAGCAGCGAGTGTCCGCCGAGGCGGAAGAAGTCGTTGTCCACGCCCAGGTTCGTGTCGTCGGCGAGGTGCAGCACGTCGCGGAAGATGCCGGCGAGGGCGATCTCGGTGGCGGTCTGCGGCGCTCGGCCGTCGGCCGCACCCGCGGCGAGGTCCGGTTGCGGCAACGCGCGGCGATCGAGCTTCCCGTTGGGGGTGACGGGGAGTCGGTTCAGGCGCGTGAACGTCGTGGGCACCATGTAGTCCGGCACCGAGCTCGCCAGGTACTCGCGGAGTGCGTCGAACGACAGCGCGTCCGTGGTCGTGGTGACGTACGCGGCGAGGTACTTCCCGCCGGCCGGGTGGTCCAGGGCGACGATCGCCGCACCCGACACGTCCTGGTGCCGTTCGAGGACCGCACGGATCTCGCCGGGTTCGATCCGGTACCCGCGAATCTTCACCTGATCATCGCTGCGACCGAGGTATTCCAGGTGCCCCAAGGAGTTCCACTGCACCACGTCGCCGGTGCGGTACAGCCGTCCGCCGTCGTCGCTGAACGGGTCGGCCACGAATCGGTCGGCGGTCAGGCCTGGCCGGGCGAAGTATCCGTCCGCGAGTTGCACGCCACCCAGGTAGAGCTCACCCGCCACCCCGACCGGCACCGGACGCAACCACGCGTCGAGAACGTGCGCCGTCGTGTTCGCCACCGGCACACCGATCGAGGTGTCGCCGACGATGACGACCGCCGTGCCGTCACCGGTGACCTCGGACGAGCCGTAGAAGTTGTGCAGGGTTGCTTGCGGCGCGGTAGTTCGCATCGTGTCCGCGGTGCCCGAAGTGAGTGCTTCACCAGAGGAAACCCAGGACCGGACCGACGCCAACGCCGCAGGTGCGTCGTCGTGACGGACGAGCACGTCGGCCAGGCTGGGCACGGTCAGCAGATGCGTGACCCGATGCCGGGCGACCGTGGCGAGCAGACCCGCCGGATCCTGCGCGGTTTCCGCTGACACGACAACGATTCGGGCACCCGCGATCATCGGCCCGAACAACTCGGTCACCGCGTCGACGAAACCCACGCCGCTCTTCGACAACGCCACATCGCCGGCCCGGTGGTCCAGCACCCGCTCGCCCCACGCGAGGCGGTTGACGAGCGTGCGGTGCGTGAGGGTCACACCCTTCGGATTGCCCGTCGTACCCGACGTGAAGATCACCACGGCCGCGTCGAACTCGCTCAGCGGCCGATCCAGCACGGGCGCGGTGTGCGGACCGGCGGCCAGGTCCTGAACTTCGGTGACGACCAGCGCAGGAGCGGCGGTGTCGAGGATGTACTTGATGCGCTCCACGGGATATCCCGGATCGATCGGCACGTAGGCCGCCCCCGCACGCAACACCCCGGCCAGCGCCACGACCAGGTCCACCGAGCGCGCCATGGCGATCGCAACGCGGTCACCGACCCGCACGCCGTCATCGATGAGGGCGTGCGCGAAGGCGTTCACCCGAGCATCGAACTGGCCGTAAGTGAGCTCGACGCCATCGGCCACGATCGCGACCGCGTCCGGATCAGCCTCGACCCGCCGACGCACCAACGCGTCCACTGTGGACGGCTCGATGGCGAGCGTCTCGCCTCGCGTCCCCTCGGCATCCGGTGCGATTCCGGTGCTCAGGTCGTACAGGGTCCGGGCGGGCGAACCGCGGAGGGCGGCGTCGAGGAAGCGGCTGAACCGGTCGGCGTGCCGCACCGGGTCGCCGGTGGCGGACCCGGTGGTCAGCTCCAGCCGGATTCCCTTGTCGGCGTTGCGATACACCGCGAGGTCGAGCGACCCGACCGGGCCGGTGCTGATCGTTTCGGAGACCGCGGGAACGTCACCCAGGCTCGACATCGGTTCGAAGAGCCTGATGTTGATCGTCGGCAGCACGAGGTACGAGGCCTGACCACCGCCCCACAGCCGAGCGAGCTGGTGATCTTCGACAGTCGTGTGCCGCCGAGAGGTCTTCAACTGGCCCGTGACGACACCGAGGACATCGGCGAAGACGTGCTGCGGACTGATCGCGGTGGCAACCGGCATCGCCCGCGAGATCGCGCTCGGCGTCTTCAACGACTCGCGATCGTCGCGCAACATCAGGGGAACCCGGACCGCCACGCTGTCACGACCCTCGACGACAGCGGTGTACACGCCCCACAACGCGATCAGGGCGTCAGTCCAGGAAACCCTTGCGGTGCGGGCGAACTGCTGAACCAACGCGTAGGTGTCATCGGGTGCCGGGACGACCACCGGCCGGCTCGACGAGGTGAAGACCTCCGCCAGGTCCTCCCCGTGGCCGGAGTTCTCGATCCCGAGGACATCACTCCAGTACGTGACGTCCTCTGCGGCACCGGCACCGTCGGGCTCGGTGATGGTCAGCCTGCCGAACCACGGGTCCGGTACCGGAACGCCTGCCCGGAGCGCGGAGTAGACCTCGCCGACGCGACGGATGAACAGCGAGATGCTGTAGCCGTCGACCAGCAGGATGTCGGTGACGAGGATCCACGCCCAGGTGCCGTTCTCGCGGCGGACGAGGGCCGAGGTCGTCCTCGGTTCCCCGGCAGCGGCAAGGCGTTCACAGGCCAGCACCCGGACCCGGTCATCGCCGAGTCCGGCGTCGACGATCTCCGTCGAGAGAGTGGTCGTGGTGTCGACGTAGCCGAACGGGACGCCGTCGTCGTCACCGAAACGAACCCGCAGCGTGTCGGTCTCCGCGAAGGCAGTGCTCACCGCTGACGCGAACGCGGCCGGGTCGACCGCGCCGTCCAGCCAGATCAGCTGACCGGCGCAGAACACCGAGGCCTCGGGAGCGAGCTTCCGTGCCACCCAGTTGCCGCGCTGGCTCGCAGTCAGCCGCACACGATCGAAAGCCGTCAACGGAAGCACACCCACTTCTCTTGATACACCGCAGAAACGAAGGTCAGGACGTGGGACGCCCAGGCGGGCGTTCCCGGCCCAGCGGCACGACCGAGGGCGTGCCGGCGACCGGATCGGGCACGACGAGGCACCGCAGTCCGAACACCTCGTGCACGAGGTCGGCGGTCACGATCTCGGACGGCGGGCCCTCCGCGACGACGTGCCCGTCCTTCATGGCGATCAGGTGCGTGGCGTAGCGGGCGGCGTGGTTCAGGTCGTGCAGCACGGCGACCAGGGTGTGGCCGACGTGGTGCAGGTCGGTGAACAGCTCCATCAACTCGATCTGATGGGTGATGTCGAGGAACGTGGTCGGCTCGTCGAGCAGCATGATGCTGGTGTGCTGCGCGAGCGCCATGGCCACCCACACCCGCTGGCGCTGACCACCCGACAGCTCGTCCACCAGGCGGCCGGACAGCTCGGTGACCGACGTCTGGTCCATCGCCCGCAGCACGGCCTGCTCGTCGGCCTCGGTCCACTGCCGGGCGAACCCCTGGTGCGGGTACCGGCCCCTGGCCACCAGATCGCCCACGGTGATGCCCTCGGGGGCGATGGAGGACTGCGGCAGCAGCCCGACCCGCCGCGCCACCTCCTTGGTCTTGAAGGAGTGGATGTCCGCGCCGTCCAGAACGACCTGCCCGGCAGACGGTTTCAACAGCCGGGACAGGCCGCGCAGCAGGGTGGACTTGCCGCACGCGTTCGGACCCACGATCACGGTGAACGACTCGTCGGGGATCGCCACCGACAGGTCCCGGGAGATGACGCGCTTGTCGTAGCCGATCGTCGCCGACTCCACGTGCAGACGTGAGCCGCTCGGGTGCGAACTGGCCGCGGGTGCGTCTCCCGCTGCGGCGAGACCGTCGACGGCGCTGGTGTTGGTGCTCAAAGGCGTCTCCTGGCCTCGATGATCAGCAGCCAGCCGAGGTAGCCACCGCCGAGCACGACGGTGACGATGCCGACCGGCAACGGAGTGGGGGCGACGTGCTGGGCGAGGTAGTCCGCCGCCAGGCAGAGCAGCGCGCCGAACAGGGCGGCGGAACCGAGGGTGATCCCCGCGCTGCGGGCCAACCGGCGTCCGATCTGGGGTGCGAGCAGGGAGATGAACGCGATCGGTCCCGACGCGGCGGTGACCGTCGCCGTCAACGCCACCCCCAGCACGATCAGCCCGAGCCGGGTCGCCGAGACCCGCACTCCCTGGGCCGCGGCCGCGTCGTCACCCAACTCCAGCTGCCGCATGGACCTGCTCGACAGCGCCGCCAGCAGCAGGAGCACGGCGATGCAGGCGCCGCCGAAGGCGACCTGGCCCGACGAGACGCCGTTGAGCGACCCGGCTCCCCAGGTCGCGGCCGCCATCGCCTCGTCCAGGTCGGCTTTGAGGATCAGCCAGGTGTTGAGCGAGGCGAGCATCGCCGAGATGCCGATGCCCACGACGATCAGGCGGAACCCCTGCACGCCTTGCCGGTACGCGAGCAGGTACACGGCGATGGCCGTCACGGTCCCGCCGATCAGGGCTCCACCGGACAACTGCCAGTACGTTCCGTTGACGAGCAGGATCACGACCAGCGCCCCGGTGTAGGCGCCCTGGGAGAAGCCGATGATGTACGGATCGGCGAGCGGGTTGCGCATCGTCGACTGGAAGAGCGCGCCGCTCACCCCCAGCGCGGCACCGAACACCAGCGCCGCGAGGACGCGGGGCAGCCGCCACTCGACCACGATGTCGTGCACCAGCCCGGTCGTCCCCCCGGTCAGCGCGGAGATCACCTCGCCGGGACTGAGCTGGTACGAGCCGGTCATCAGCGCGAGCACGGCCATGCAGGCGACCGCCAGCACGAGGACCGCGGACACGACGACCGAGCGCAGGTCGAGCCGGACCGCGAACCGCCGGCGCCGCAGCACCAGCACCCGCCGCCCGAAGTCCACCCGGCTCGTCCCGGTCCGGGAGGAACCGGCATGCGGATCGAGTCCGCTGCGCACGCTCACAGTCCGCTCGCTTTCTTCTGCCGCACCAACGCGATGAGCACCGGGGCGCCGACGAACGCGGTGACGATGCCGACGGGGATCTCGGCGGGCCGCATCACGACTCTCCCGAGGATGTCGGAGGCCAGCAGCAGGATCGGGGCCAGCAGCGCGCTGTAGGCGAAGATCCAGCGCTGGTCCGGGCCGACGATCCAGCGCGCGACGTGCGGGACCATCAGTCCGACGAAGCCGATCGGCCCTGCGATCGCGGTGGCACCGCCGGCGAGCAGGGTCAGCGCGATGATCGCGAGGATCCGGGTGCGCACCAGTCGGACGCCTTGGGCCGTGGCCAGTTCGTCGCCGAGGGCCATGGCGTTGAGCGGGCCTGCCACCGCGAAGATCAGCACGAGCGCGATCGCGAAGAACGGCAGGGTGGGCAGGAGCAGGTCGAGCGGGCGGCTCACGATCGTCCCGGCGTTCCAGGATCGCATCGCGTCGAAGGCATCCGGATTGGTCAGCTCGAGTGCCGAACCGGCACCGTGCAACACCGAGCCGACGCACAGCCCGGCAAGAACCATCATCACCGGCGACTGGCCGCGCCGGGTCGATCCGAGGACGAGCACCACGAGGGTGACGAACAGCGTTCCGGCGAAGGCGAACCACATGTAGCCCTGGATCTGGCGGATGCCGAGCAGGCCCACGGCGACCGTCACCGCGAAGGTTGCGCCCGCGTCCAGTCCGAGGATGCCGGGATCGGCCAGCGGATTGCGGGTCAACGCCTGGATCAACGCCCCCGAGAGCCCCAGCGCCATCCCCACGACCAAGCCGACCACGGTGCGCGGCAGCCGGAAGTCCCGGATCGCGAACTGGTCGATGTCGTTCACCGGGTGGAACAGGGCGTCCCACACCACGGTGGGCGCGATGGCCGTCGATCCGATCATCATGCTCGCCACCAGCAACACCGCGAGCACGACGAGCGCGACAGCGAGGCCGATCAGACGACGACGCGGTCCGGACACCTTCCTGGTGCCCGGACCGGCGGGTCGTCGCAGCGCGAGATCGGTCACTTCTTGGCGGGGAGGGTCGCCAGTGCCTTGTCGAGCGACTCCAGGTACCGCAGCACGGCGCCGTAGGAGTTGTTGCCGGGGCAGAAGACGCCGAGAGCCTTGCCGGCCTGCACGGACGGCAGCGCCTTCCAGGTGTTGGTCTCGACCACCGGCGAGAACACCTCGGTCGCCTTGCCCTGGGCGTCGGCGGGGTAGGTGATCACGTCGTACTTGGACAGCTCGGCGAGCTGCTCGAAGGGCAGGTTCGCGTAGGCCAGCGGGTCAGAGCCGGCGGGCGCCTTCGGGAAGTTGAAGCCGATGTCGTCCTGGGCGATCTCGACGCAGCCGATGTCGCCGATGACGTACGTCCCGGGGTCGGAGCTCGAGTAGCGGTCCAGGTTGACGAACTTCGTGTTCGCGATGGCGTCCGCGTACGTCTGCTTCATCTTGGCGACGCGGCCCTCGTAGTCCGACTTCTGCTTGGTGAGCGCGTCCTTCACGTTGCCGGCCTCGGCGAGGCCCTCGGCCAGCGCCTTCCACTCGGTGTCGAGTCCCCAGAACGCCGTGGGGGCGATCGATCCGAGCTGCGTCTCGATCTTCTTGAACTCGTCGTCGGGGATCTGGACCAGGATGAGGTCCGGCTTGAGGCTGGCGACCTTCTCGAGGTCCACCTCCTGGCCGAGCCTCGTGGCCTTCTGGTACGTCGCGCGCTGGTCCTCCGGCAGCAGGCCGAGTTCGGACTCGGCCGCCTCGGTGACACCCACCGGCTTGCCGCCCATGTCGATGAACGGCAGGTCCGTGTTGCCGATCGTGACGACCCGCTGCGGGGCGGCGGGGACCTTGATGTCGCCGTTGCCGGCCTTGATGGTGCGCGTCTCGCCGGACTTGGCGGCGTTGTCGCCGCTACCGCTGTCAGCGCTGCCGCAGGCCGTGAGGACGAGCGCGGCGCTCAGGATCGCGGCGGTCACGGCCGCTCCGCGCCCTCTCTGGGGTGTCGTGGTCATGGGTGTGCGGATCCTTTTCTTCTTCTTTGGGGCACGGCGGGGGTCAGTGGGTGTCAGCGGGCACGAGTTCGTGGACGGTGGTGCCCCAGCCGACGGTGTGCTTGGTCGTGCGAACCAGTCCGGCGCGCGTGATCACCGCGTCGAGTTCGGCGGCGGTGCGCAGACCGGAGCCGTGCGCGGTGAGGCCGAGCAGGTCCGCCTCGCCGTCGTGCTCGTCCAGGGCTGCGGGGTCGAGGACCTCCTCGATCAGCAGCACCCGGCCGCTGGGCAGGAGGTTCTCGGCCGCACGGCGCAACGCGTGGGCGGCGTCCGGGTCGGGCAGTGCTTTGAGGGCGCGGCTGATGAACACGACGTCCGCGGCCGGGCCCGGTTCGAAGACGGACTGCTCGGCCACGCCGACCCGCGCGCGCTGCTGGTCGTCGGGGATGGTGTCGGGCAGGTCGCGGCGCAGCCAGTCGGCCTGGGCGGGCAGCGCGCAGATCGTCACGTTCAGGTCTTCGTGCACCGCAACGAACTCACGCGCCTGGGCCGCCGCGCCGCCGGAGTGGATCACCAGCTGCCGGACCCCGGTGAGGAGGTCGGACTGGGCGATCGACAGGGCCAGCGCGGACTGGAACTTCGCCAGGCGCTCCAGGTAGCGGTCCTCGTAGCCCTGTTCGGCGCGCACGTCGGCGAAGGTCTGCCCGGTCACCGATTTGTAGGAGGGACGGCCGGTGCGGATCGACTCGGTGAGGCCGTAGATGCCGAGCATCTCCCGGCCCACGACTCCGTTGGTGTGCAGGGTGTCGGCGACGAACTCGTTGGTGAGCACCTCGCCCACCGACGTCAGGCCGTAGTGGCCCGGCTCGGTCCCGGTCAGGATGCCCGCGGAGTGCAGGTAGCGCAGCAGCTTGCCCAGCGCGCGCTCGTCGCTCTCGGTCTTGCTCGCCAGGTCCGCGACACCGGTGACGCCACGGGAGATCAGGTCGGGCACGCCGAGTTCGACGGCGGTGCGGATGGCGATCGGCCGGATCAGTTCGGTCAAGTCGTGCAGCTTTTCGAACGGTGTCAACGACTTCTCGGGGTCGGGCACCGCGCCGTCGGTCTCCAGGACGACGACCTCGCCGCGACGCCAGTACCCGGTGAACTCGACGTCCCCCTTCGGCACCGCCCGGTCCTCGACCAGGTGACGGCGCAGATCGCGCACCGTCGTCTGCTCTCCCGCGACCCAGGCGAACGGGCGCCCCTCCCACCAGTCGGCCTGCGCGACCGCATCCCGCAGGAGGCCGGTCGTCCCCGGCTCAACCCCGTTGCGCACCAACCAGGTCACCTCGACGTGCGGCAGCGCCCGCAGTTCCAGCCGATGCGCGTCCTCGGCGACCTCGACGAACACCTGGGCCCGCGCGTCGCCGGGGAGTTCGTCGAGCAGGCGGCCGATCGCGGGCAGCGCGGTGTCGTCACCGGCGACGAGGAGCCAGTCCGCGTCGTGCGGGAGCGCACGGGACGCGCTCGGGCCGTAGAAGTGGACGCGGTCGCCGACCTCGGCGCGGTATGCCCAGGTGGTGCCCACGCCGACGCCGTGCCGGACGAAGTCCACGTCGAGTTCGCGTGCCTCGGGGTCCCAGCGGCGCACCGTGTAGACCTTCGACAGGGGCCGCGGATTCCTCGGCAGGTCCAGGCCTTTCTCCTGCTGCACCGGCAAAATCGTCTCGGCGCGGCCGGGGTGCCGGAACACCAGGCGGATGTCGTCGTCGAAACCCCTGGAGTCGAAGGCGGGCTGCGCGAAGCCGTTCGCCGACGTGAACTCGCGGAGCTGCTCGCCACTCAGCGTGATCCGGCGCATGCCCGGCGTCAGGTCCACCACCCGCACGACCTCGACCTCTCGCAAGGAAAGAGGGTGCACCGTGAGACTGCGTGAGGTCTTCGGCATGCCGGGGGCGGGCCTTTCCGATCTTCTTCTTCCGAACGGAGGGGCCGCGTTCCAGCGACGCGAGCCCCGGGAAATATTAGGTAATGCTTACCTCAAACACCAGATGGTGAGCGTCGGCTTTCCGCCGCCGATTCCGGGAACCCGGCCGCGGCGGCGGCTCCGTGCCGAAGTCACCTCACGCGACCGGTGACCTGCCCGTCCGCTCCCGGGACCGGCTCGGCGAGGTCGTTGCCCAGCGCGACGATGCGGTTGTCGGCGTCGACGTGGACGACCTTGGGCTGGTGGCTGAGCAGTTCGGCCTCCTCCGCCAGCACGAAGGACATGATGATCACCAGGTCACCGGGGTGGATGAGGTGCGCCGCCGCACCGTTGATGCAGATCTCGCCGCTGCCGGCGGCCCCGATGATGATGTAGGTCTCGAGCCGGGCGCCGTTGGTGATGTCGACGACCTGAACCTTCTCGCCCTCGACCAGGCCCGCCGCGTACGCGAGGTCTGCGTCGAGCGTCAGCGAACCCACGTAGTGCAAGTCGGCCTGGGTGACGGTGGCGCGGTGGATCTTTCCGCCCATGACGACGCGAAGCATGTCCGGCTCCTCCATGAATTGTGCGGGTGGGTTCAGGTCGATCAGTGGAAGGTGTTGCTGTGCAAAGAGGTGTGGCTAGGCGAGAGCGGCATCGGAGGTGCCGGCGCCGGCTGCCTCGTGCCGGGAGATGTGGTCCCGCAACGACTTCGGCCGGATGTCGGTCCAGTTCTGGTCGATCCAGTCGAGCACTTCCTGACGGGGCCTGCCGTCGGGTTCGCCGTACGCGATGCTCCACCCGGCGGGCACCGGCTTGAACGTCGGCCACAACGAGTGCTGCTCCTCGCCGTTGATCAGGGCGTAGAAGGAGCCGTTGTCGTCGTCGAACGGGTTCTGGGCCATCAGTGCTGCTCCTCGTCCTAGCGGGGGTCGGTGCGGATCGCGGCGGGCAGTCGTTGCGGAGCGGCGGAGTGGTCGGGCTGCTCGTCGGTGATCGCCCGCAGGATGTCGGCGGCGCGCATCGCGACGTTGGACAGCAGCGACGAGGTCAACCCGTGGCTGTGCTGGACGCCGCCGTTGAGGAAGATCCGTTCGGGCACGCCGCGCAGCCGCAGCCGGTAGTCGCGCTCGACGATCGGGAGGTCGCCCTCGAACGAGGACGACCCGTCGATGCTCGGCCCGAGCAGGCCGCGGGTGTCCGCGGCCCGGAACCCGGTGGCGAAGACGGCGGCGTCGACCTCAAGTTCGGTGCTGCCCCGGTTGCCCAGATCGCGGATCGTCACGGAGACCCCGTCGGAGCCCTCGCTCAACCGCTCGATCTCGGTGACCCGGTGCACGATCAGCCGCCGCGCGCCCCGCGTGCGTTCGTCGTACTCGCGCCGGTAGAGGTCTTTGATCAGGTCGGCGTCGACGGCGGAGTAGTTGGTCTGCGCGTGGTAGGCCAGCAGTTGCTGCTTGAGCTCCGGCGGCGCCGTGTAGAACTCGTCGACCGCCTCCGGGTCGAAGATGCGGTTGGCGTAGGGCGTGTCGTCGGACGGGCTGTAGCCGTACCGGCGGAAGGACGCGTGCACTTCCGCGTCGGGGTACGAGTCGTGCAGGTACGCGGCGACCTCCGCCGCGCTCTGCCCGGACCCCACGACGAGGAAACGGCCGTGCGGCCGCGAAGGCAGTTCGGCCAGCCGGTTCAGCAGCTGGTGGTTGTGGAACACCCGGTCGCCCGGTTCGATCCCCGCCGGCAGCACCGGCCGGATTCCGGACCCGAGCACGACGTGCCGTGCCGCGACCCGCGTCACCTCGGGGCCGGCTGTGGATTCGAGCGTGACCTCGAACTTCCCGTCACGCCAGTCGATGCGGGTCGCCCTCGTGCCGTAGGAGACCGGCAGGTCGATCCGGCTCGCCGCCCAGCTCAGGTAGCCGTGGAACTCGCGCCTGGTCGGGAAGAACGTCTTGAGGTTGATGAAGTCGGACAGCCGGCCCTGCTCGTGCAGGTAGTTCAGGAACGTGAACGGGCTGATCGGGTTCCGCAGCGAGACCAGGTCCTTCATGAAGCTGATCTGCATGGTCACGCCCGGCAACAGCATCCCGTCGTGCCACCCGAACCGCGGCCGGACGTCGACGAACCTCGCCGTCAGCGGCTGGCCGCCGCGACGCCGCTCATTCAATTCCTGAATGGCGATCGCCAGGCTCAGATTCGACGGGCCAAAACCGATACCGAGAACGTCGACCTCACCGCCGGCCGGATCTCCCGATCCGAGACGACGGTCACCACCCTCGATCAACTCATTCGCAGTCATCTGGCGATTGGCCCCTTTTACCACCGGTCGAACACGAACAGCACAATGACCGACCATCTCTCATCGAGGGCCAACCCTAGCACATGATTTAGGCAAGCCTAACCTTGGTCGACGTACCTTCCACGCCACCGAGGAACCCCGCCGCACGCGTGCCCGCGCGCCGAGTGGCGGTTCAGGCGAGCGCGCCGGCACGTCGCCCCATCACCATTCCCGCGATCAAGCCGGCACCCGTCGGATAGTTCGCGCTGAACAGTCCTCCGAGCGTTTCCCCGCACGCGAAAAGTCCCGGAATGGGATCGCCCGACTGATCGAGCACCCGGCTGTCGACGTCACCGCGAAGACCACCGAAAGTGAAACTGATCCCACAAGTGACCGGATACGCGTAGAACGGCGCCGCCTCGATTGCCGATGCCCAATTGCTCTTGACGGGCTCGACCGTCGCACTGCGGCCGTCTTTGATCGTCGGGTCGAACGGACGACTGGTGTCGATCGACGCGTTGAACTCCCGCACCGTCCGCGCGAATCCGTCGACGTCGACGTCCATCGCCGCGGCGAGTTCCTCGACGCTGTCGGCGACGAACGGGACGATGCCGGGCATCTCGTACTCGTACGCCGCCAGCATCGCGCGCGACTTCGCGTCGAACACCTGGAACGCCACCGAACCCGGCTGTTCGAGGATCACTTTTCCGTACTTCGCGTACGTGTAGTTGCGGAAGTCCGCGCCCTCGTCGAAGAACCGTTGCCCCAGGCGGTTGACGACGATGCCGAGCGGATAGCCGTACCGGCTGAGCCGGTTCGTCAGTTCGCGATTGCTCTCGTTCTCGGGAAACGACGCGTCCCACGGCACGCTGTGGCAGGTCGACCAGTCACCGCCACGATCCGCGCCGATCTCCAGCGCCGCGTGGATCAGGTCACCGGTGTTGTACGGCGTGCCGCGCACCTTCGCGTTCTGCCAGCCGTCTCCGAGATACCGCTGACGCCATTGGGGGTTAGCCTCGAAACCGCCGCTGGCGATCACCACCGACTCGGCCCGGAGCTCTTCCTCGCCCATCCGCACACCGACGACCGCGCCATCTTCGGTGATCAGCCCCGTGACCGCGCTGTCGTAGCGCACCTCGATCCCGAGCCGTGCCGCGATGTCCTCGTGCACCGACATCAGTCCGGGTCCGCCGTCGACGTTGGACACGTGCGATCCGCCCCAGAACACGAAAGTCCCGTCGGGCCCCACGTGGGCTTGCCGGTCGTACATCAGCCGGAATCGCAGCCCCAACGAGTGCAGCCAGCGCACCGCGTCCCGCGAGCCTTCGACGACGACCTCGGCGAGTTCCTTGTCGCCCCGCCCGCCGGTGACCCGTTCCAGATCGTCCAGGAACTCCGCCGCCGAGTACGGCGGGACCTCGGTGCGCGCGTGCCGCTCGTCCGGTTCGAGGACGGCGATCAGGTCGTCGAGACCGTCGTGCACCAGCCGGGTCGAACCGAGGGTGTAGTAGCTGTTCCCGCCGGCGTGCGCACGCGGCGCCTTCTCCAGCAGCACCACTCGTCGCCCGCGCTCAGCCGCCGCGTGCGCCGCGCAGTAACCGGCGTTTCCGCCGCCCACCACGACAACCTCCGCCTCGCGCACGTCCGCCTCCCCCACCGACAACCCCGCTCCTCCGCCCACCACGGCACTTCACCAAGGCGGACGAATGGGCCCCGTCCGCCGCTCGGCGTGGAGCTTAGCCTTACCTAAATTGATTGTTCGTGTGTTCTGAACCACTGCCGGTGACCTGGTTGTCGATCTCCGGTCGCGCGTCAGGGACCGGTCGTCTCGTCCGGCGTGATGAGGAGTCCGTTGACCAGGCGGGCGAGGTTGCCCGCGAAGAAGTCCCGGTCGCCGGTGGGCCGGAGCGCGGCCGCGACCCGGCCGATGGCGGGGTAGGCGAAGAGCGCGTCTTCGGTCATCTGACGGGCGAAGGTGTCCGGCCGGTCGTGCTGCGCCGAGAGCGTTTCGCCGTAGAGGTAGTGCCACAGCAAGGAATACCCGGCCGCAGCGGCACGTCCGGTCAGGCCGCCGTGTTCGAGGGCGAGGAAGACGCGTTCGACCGCGGGGAGGATGAGCGGGCTGGCCAGTCCGTCCACCAGCAGCAGTTCGACGACCCAGGGATCGCGCCGGAACGCGGCGTGCGCGGCGGTCATGATCGCGGTGAGTTCGGTGCGCGGGTCGTCCACCGGGTCGGGCAGCACGATGCTCGCCGCGACCTCGTCCAGCATGGCCAGCAACAACTCCTGCCGGTCGGCGAGGTGGCGGTAGATCGCCATCGGCGACGTCCCCAGTTCCTCGCCGATGCGGCGCATGCTCGCCGCGGCAACGCCTTCCGCCCTGGCGACGCCGATCGCGACGCCGACGATGCGGTCCCGGGTCAGCGCCGGACGGGCGGGTCTGCGGGACACGACCGGTCGCTTGAGCGGGCCGTGCTCCCGCACCCGCGCCGCCGAGGTGGCGGGCACCTCCGGGCGGTCCGGCTCGCGATCGGACATGGACGTCATTGTGCCGCTCCCGCCTTGCCGGTCGACCTCGACACGCCCTTGACTTCCGCATCTTACTTAGGTGACCCTTACTCAAGTTTACGGCGTAATCAAGGGGGCTGGGGTGAAGGGAAACCGGGTGGTTCCCGCGTTGCTGGTGAGCGTGCTCGTGGCGTTCACCGCGCAGCAGGCGCTGTCGCCGGTGCTGGCGCCGCTCGCCCGCACGCTGGGGCTGGCCGAGGTCGCGATCGGAGCGGTGATCACCGGCGCGGCCGTGGTGTTCGCGGCCACGGCGGTGCCGTGGGGGCGCGCGGTCGACCGGCACGGTCCACGGCCGGTGCTGCTGTGCGGGGTCACGTTGTCCCTGCTCGGCCTGGTGGGGTTCGCCGTGGTGGCGCAGGCGGCGGTCGCGGAAGCGCTGTCCCCCACCGCCACGCTCGTGGGCATGCTGGTCACCCGGAGCCTGCTGTTCGGCGCCGGGATCGGGGCCGTGCCGGTCGCGGCGATCGCGTTGATCTCGACCATCACCGCCGACGAAGGTGCCCGCACCCGCCGGATCGGTCAGGTCGGTGCGGCACAAGGACTCGCCATCGCACTCGGCCCCGCACTGGGCGGCGCGCTCGGGTTCGCCGGACTGCTGGGACCGGTGTGGGCCGCACCGGCGTTGCTCGCTCTCGCCCTGGCCCTGATCGCGCTCACCCTGCCCGGCGCACGGGGTCACTCCCCCGGCGTCGCGGCGCGGGCGAAGCGCGGCTCGTTGCGACTGTGGGACCGGCGGCTGTGGCCGGTGCTGGTGTGCGGGTTCGCCCTGTACGTGGCGCTGAGCGTCGTGCTGATCGTGCTCGGGTTCCTGATCCAGGACCGGCTGGCCCTCGACGCGGCCGGCACGGTGACCGCGACCGGCGCCGTCAGCTTCGCCGCGGGGGTCGTCCTCGTCGCGACGCAGGGCGCCGTGGTGCCGAAGCTGCGCTGGCCCGCCGCCCGCCTGCTGCGCGCCGGTGCCCCGATCGCGGTGGCGGGCATGCTCGCGCTGCTCGCCGCGGGCCACCTGTGGTCGATCACCGTTGCGGTGGCCGTGCTCGCGGCAGGTCTCGGCCTCGCGACACCAGGATTCACCACCGCACCCACGTTGCTCGTCGGCCCCGGCGAGCAGGGCGCGGTCGCGGGACTCGTGCAACTGGTGACCGGCCTGACGTTCGTCATCGGACCGCTCGCCGGCACGACTCTCTACGGAATCGCGTCGTGGCTGCCCGTCGCCGTCGCCGCCGGGTTGTGCGCGGTGGCAACGCTCTTCGTCTGGCTGCACCCCGCGCTGCGCCCCACCGCCACTCCCCAGGAAGTTCGGACATGACGCACACGCAAGGCGAACCCGTTGCCGTGACGACCCGAGACGGTCGCACGCTGCACGCGCAACGCCGCACCGGCACCGGCGACACCACGGTGATCTTCGAGAGCGGCCTGGCCGCGAACCGGTCGTACTGGGCGCTGGTGCAACAGGACCTCGCGCTGCCGTCCGTCGTCTACGACCGCAGCGGACTAGGCCGCAGCGCGCCCGCGGCCAAGCGACGACTTGCAGACCTCGCACGCGACCTCGTCGACGTCATCGACGCGCACCACGGCCAGGTGGTGCTCGTCGGCCACAGCTGGGGCGGCCCGGTCGTCCGATCGGCTGCGGCACAACGCAAAGACCGCGTCGCCGGCCTCGTCCTGGTGGACCCGACCGACGAACGCTGCGACCTCGTGTTCAGCCGAGCAGCCCGCGCGGTCGAGACGATCGGCCAGGTGGGCAGCACGCTCCTGGCCCGCCTCGGCCTGCTCGCCACCGCCTACCGCTCGACGCTGAGCGCCCTGCCCGCCGACGCGCGGGAGGACATGCGCCGCGAGGGGTTCACGGTCGCCACCATGCGCACGCGCAAGGCAGAACTCGGTGACGTCGTCGGCGACCTGCGGGCCCTCCTGGAGAACCCACCGGACCTGTCCGGCATCGACGTCGTCGTGATCTCGGGCGCGCTGGGGTCGGCGGGCATGGGCGCGAAGGTGCGTCAGGCCGTCACCGCCGCACACCGCGCGTCCGCCCTGGACGCCGGCGGCCGGCACGTGCTCGCGCCGAACTCGGGGCACATGGTCCCGATCACCGATCCGTCGCTCGTCGCCGACGAGATCCGCCGACTCGTCCGCTGATCAGGTCGGCCGCGTCCGCGCGCATGCCGTGCGCGTGCGGTTGCGGCCTTTCGCTTTCGACGATCGGACGCGAGAACTCCGGGAACCGCGAGTTCGCCGATCAGCCGACGTCGAGCGCCACCGTCTCCGACACGTAACGCCCGTCCTCCACAGTGGACAGCAGTAGGTCGAGGCAGCACTCCGGACGCATGCGAACACGGTGCCCGACGCGGACGTCCGTCCGGTTACCGGGTCCTCACTCGACGCCGATCATGACCTCGGTCGACTTCACCAGCGCGGTCACCGGCTGGCCGACCTGCGGCCCCAGGTCCGCCACGGCGTCCATGGTGATCGACGCGGTGACCTGCTGGCCGCCGTCGAGGTCCACGGTGACGACGGCCATGACGGCGCCGTCCTTGATCGACGCGACGGTGCCGGTGAGCTGGTTGCGGGTCGAAAGACGCACTTCGTTCTCCTTGGACCTTCGGGTTGCCCGAAGCCTATGCGGGTTCGGAAACCCTTGCACCGCAGCGACTTCGACCTTGATCCTCAGGTGCGACCACAACGGACGGCGCCGACCCGCAGGCGCGTCCGGGACACGCCCGCCCGTGCGGCAGAAAAGAATCCGAACAGGCTTCGTCACATGGTGCTCGCCCTGGCGGAGTGGACGATGCTCGCACTCGTGCGCGAACAGCCGCGCCACGGGTTCCTGATGCCGGCCGACAACGACGGCTGCGACACGTGGCAGGACTCCGCGGCCCGCGCGAAGTGCTTCTCGCGGGCCGGCGCCACCAGGTACTCCAGCCGACGCAGCACCGCGTCACGCCGGACCGGGGACGACCGGACGTCGTCCCCGCCCTCGGCGCCGTGTCACGGGCTGACGAAGCCCGCCGCGCCCAGCACCGACTTGCCCTTGTCGGAGAGGACGAACTCGATGAACGCCTTGGCCGCGGCCGCGTTCGGCGCCTTGGCGACCGGTGCGATCGGGTAGTCGTTCACGGCCTGGTCGGCCTCGGTGAAGTCGATGCCCTCGACCTTGTCCCCGGCGGCCTTCACGTCCGTCTTGTAGACCAGCGCGCCGTCGACCTCGCCGAGCGAGACCTTGGTCAGCACGGCCTTGACGTCCTGCTCCAGCGTGTCCGGCGCGGGCGTCACCTTGGCGACCTCGAAGACCTTCTTCGACGCCGCGCCACAGGGCACCTGCTCCGCGCACAACGCGATCTTCTTGTCCGCGTTGGCGAAGTCCGGCAGACCGGCGATCTTGCCGGGGTTGCCCTTGGGCACCGCGATGGCGAGCTTGTTCTTCACGAACGTGGTGGGCGTGTCCGTGATGGTCTTGGTGTCGGTGACCTGCTTCATGTTCGTCGGCGCGGCCGAGGCGAACACGTCGGCCGGCGCGCCCTGGTTGAGCTGCTGCGCGAGCGCCGAGCTGCCGCCGAAGTTGAACTTGACCTTCGTGCCGGGGTTCGCGGCCTCGAAGTCCTTGCCCAGCTGGGTGAACGTCTCGGTCAGGGACGCGGCCGCGAACACCGTGACGTCGCCGGTGACCGTCGGCGCCTCCGAGCCCGACGACGGCGCACTGCCGGTCTGCCCGCCGGAGCCGCAGCCCGCGAGCGCCAGCGCGGCCGTTGCGGTGACGACGATTCCGCGCGCGATTCTGGACATGACCTCAGGCCTCCGGGATTTCTACGACTACATGAGTGGACTTGACCGAAGCGACGGCGATGCTGCCGACTTCCAGACCGAGCTCGTCGGCGGCCTCACGGCTCATCAGCGACACCATGCGGAACGGCCCCGTCTGCATCTCGACCTGCGCCATCACCCCGTCCTTGAGGACGCGGGTGACGATGCCGCGCATCCGGTTGCGGGCGGATGCGGCCACGGTGGTGCCGAGCTCGGCGGTCTCGGACATCCGCTGCACGAACGCGGCGAGTTCCGTGCCCTCGATGGCCTTGCGGCCGTTCTCCCCGACGAAGGAAGCCAGGCGCCCGTTCTCGATCCACCGGCGCACGGTGTCATCGCTGACCCCCATGAGCACAGCAGCCTCGCTGATCCGCAAATTCGGCACGACAGCCATCCTAGGTTCCGCTTTTGCGGAAGCAAGACTCAGCTGTGTTTGCGGAGTTAATCGTGATCTCGCTCCGCTGCCACGACATCGCCGGGGTTGCGTTCGCCGCAGATGCGTTCATGCGGGCGAACCGGAGAATTCGCCTTCTGCTGAACCGTTCGGCGTCGTACCGTGGAGAGCGTGGACCTCTCGTTTGCACGCGTACCGTCACCGCGCACCCCGGTCCCCGACGACCAGGTCCTGGTCACCGGGGACATCAGCGACGAATGGACCTTCTCCACCGCACACCTCGACGCCCACGCCCGCGAGCCCGTCAACGTGCAGTACCGGACGACCCGCGTGAGCGAGGTGCACTGCGTCCAGGGCGTGCCGCTGCACGAGGTCCTCGGCAGGGTCGTGCTGCGTCTCGACCAGGCCAGCAAGATGGACAAGCTCAGCTTCGTCGTCATCGCGAGCTCGCAGGACGGCTTCCGCGTGGCGCTGTCCTGGGCCGAGGTGGACCCCGAGTTCGGCTCCTGCTCGGCCCTGCTCGCCACCCGCTACAACGGCCGCCGGCTCACCCGGCCCACGCTCGTCACCCCGCAGGACGGTCGCTCCAGCCGCTACGTCCGCGACCTCGCGTGCATCGAGATCTCCCGCATCGCGGCACGGGCGACGACCAGGACGTGACCCGGTCCGGAACCGTCCACAACGGACTCGGCTCTCGGGAATCTCCACCACAACGCCCCCATTCAGGACGCCGCGGCAGCCCACAGGTTGCCTCCGGGAGGTGCCGGTCACCCGGTTCACTATTTAAATAGTGAACCGTGCTACCTTCAGCTCGTCGATGACGAGAGGAGGTGGCCGTGACCGTGCGAGGAAACCCGGACCCGGTGCTCGCCGAGAACGTGGGTAAGCGGTACCGCAGGGGCTGGGCGTTGGGACCGGCGTCCCTGGTGATCCCCGGCAACCGGATCGTGGCCCTGGTCGGCCCGAACGGTGCCGGCAAGAGCACGTTGATGGGGCTGATCACGGGCATGTTGCGCCCGTCGACCGGGTCGATCTCCGTGTTCGGCGACCAGCCGAACGGCAGGGGGCTGCATCCCGCGGTGTCCTACCTGGCCCAGCAGAAGCCGTTGTACAGGCAGCTCACCGTGGCCGAGACGATGCTGTTCGGGGCACGCACGAACCCCACCTGGGACCAGGCGTACGCCTCGCACCTCGTCGAGCAGGCCGGGGTGCCGGTCCACGCGAAGGTGGGCACGCTGTCCGGTGGGCAGCGGACGCGGGTCGCGCTGGCGCTGGCGCTGGGCAAGCGGCCGCGGCTGTTGTTGCTCGACGAGCCACTGGCCGATCTGGACCCGTTGGCGCGGGAGGCCGTGTTGGGCGCGTTGATGACCGAGGCGCGGTCGCAGGGCATTACCGTGGTGCTGTCCTCGCACGTGCTGGCAGAGCTGGAAGGTGTGTGCGACCACCTCGTGCTGCTCCACAAAGGACAGATTCTGCTGGCCGGGGACGTCGACCGGCTCAGCACGAACGGCACCCCGCTCGGAGAACTGGTTCTGCACCACATGCGTGCGGCGGCGGCACAGGAGACAGCGGCATGATGTGGGCATCGTTCCGGTTGCAGCGGGTACAGCTGCTCACCCTGCTCGGGGTGGTGGTCGTCGGCACGGGTGTGCTGGTGCTGCTGCGCTCGACCATGGTCGACCAGATCACGTCCTCCGGGCTGACGGAGTGCGTGGAGCGCGGCGGTCGTGCGTGCGCGTCGGCCGCGCAGAACGAGTTCCTGGACGACTGGAGCAATCTGTTCCAGCTCGCACGCATCCTGATCCTCGTGCTGCCGATCGTGATCGGCGTGTTCGTCGGGGCTCCGCTGTTCGCCCAGGAACTGGAGCACGGCACACACGTCCTGGCCTTCACCCAGTCGGTGAGCCGCACCCGGTGGATGCTCAGCAAGCTGGTCGTCGCGTTGGTGCCGGCGCTGGTCGTGGTGGCGGCGTTGCAGTACCTGGTCTGGTGGTGGCTCGACGCGGCAGGCACGCTGGGGCCGCAGATCAACGGTGCGTGGCATCCCGTCAACTTCGCGATCGAGCACGTCTCGCCGGTCGCCTACACGCTCTTCGCGTTCGCCGTCGGCGCCTTCGTGGGCGTGGTGTCCCGCCGCACCCTCGTGGCGATGACAACCGCGTTCGGGGTGTTCGTCGTCGCGCGTCTCGCCCTGGAGGGGCAGCTGAACCGGTTCGTGTCGCCCGAGCGGCGGGTCGCTGCGGACGGCTTGACGGTGGACCTGCGCGACGGTGCCCTGCCGGTCGGCAAGGGCTGGCTCGACGCCGCCGGGCTGGAGGTGCCGTGGGACAGGTCCGTGACCGTGTCCGACGCGTGCCGGGCGGCGACGCCGGGAGCGTCGCAGGGGCAGGAGGAGTTCCTGGCGTGCATGCGGGAGTCCGGTCTTGCGAACCGGTACTCGCTCGTGCTGCCGGAGAGCAGTGCCTGGGTGGCGCACCTGTACGACGCGGCGATCTTCGGAGGATTCGCGGTGGTGCTGCTGGCGGGAACGGTCTGGGCGCTGCGCAGGCAGAGCTGAGTGCGTGGTGGACGCCCTGGAGCGGGAGAGCACCTATGCTGATCGACGTGATCGAGTTCCGGATCGACCGGCACTCCGGGGTCTCCACGTACATGCAGATCGTCCACCAGGTCGAGCAGGCCATGCGACTGGGACTGCTGGCCCCCGGCGACCGGCTGCCCTCAGCGCGCGAGGTGGTGGACGCCACCGCCGTCAACCCCAACACCGTGCTCAAGGCGTACCGCGAACTCGAACGCGAGGGACTCGTGGAGGGCCGGCGTGGCCTGGGCACCTTCGTGACCAAGTCACTGGCCTCTGCGGCGACCGCGGGCGACGACGCGCCGCTGCGCAAGGAACTCGCGCGCTGGATGAGTCTCGCGCGGGAGGGCGGCCTGGTCGTCGAGGACGTCGACGCCCTGTACTCCGCGGTCCGCGAAGAGCACTACCCCGTCGAGGAACGATCATGATCCCGTTGAGCGCCACCGCCGTCGGCAAGCGGTACCGCAGCAGGTGGGCGGTCCGCGACTGCACCTTCTCCGTTCCCGAGGGCAAGGTCATCGCCCTGGTCGGACCGAACGGCGCGGGCAAGAGCACCCTGCTGCGCCTGGCTGCGGGCCTCGTCCGCCCGACCACCGGGGAACTGCGAGTCTTCGGCACGCCGGTGCGCGGCGGCACCCACCCGGACGTCTCGTTCCTGGGCCAGGACCGGCCGCTCTACGGCCACCTCACCGTGCGCGAGATGGTGCGCGTCGCGGCGGGCATGAACGACCGCTGGTCCGCCGACCGCGTCCAGGAGGTGCTCGGCCTCCAGGCGGGCGTCGACCAGGACGCGAAGATCCGCACCCTGTCCGCCGGCACCCGGACGCAGGTGGCCGTCGCGCTGGCGCTGGGCCGGCTGCCCCGGCTGCTCCTGCTCGACGAACCGCTGTCCGACCTCGATCCCCTGGCCCGCGACGAGACGCTGCGGATCATCATGGCGGAGGTCGCGGACCGGGGCACCACCGTGGTCATGTCCTCGCACCTGCTCGCGGACCTGCGCGAGGTGTGCGACCACCTCCTCCTGGTCGACGAGGGCCGGGTCCAGGTCGACGGCGACATCGACGAAGTCCTGGCACGGCACCGGATTCTGGTCGGTCCGGCCGCCGACGAGTCCGCTGTGGAGGGAACGCTCGTCAGCGCGACCCGCACCCAGCGCCAGGCCACGTTGCTGCTGAAGGACTCCCGGCCCGCGCCGCAGGGCTGGACGGCCGCGGAACCCGACCTGGAGTCGCTGGTGATGGGCTACCTGCGGGCATCGCGCGCACGCTCGGCTCCACGCGGCTAGGCCGTGTCCTGCAAGTTCGTCGGGCGACAGTAGCGGCCGAGGGACCCGGAGACAGCACCGCCGCCATGCCCGAATACGCCCGGTATGAGGGCAGGGCGGCGGCACTGCCTCCGGGTCGCTCGCCCGCGCCTGTCACCTAACAAACTTGCAGGACACGACCTAGAACACCTCGCGGGCAACCGCGCCTGATTTCTCGTTCACACGGCTCGCTTTTCGGCTCTGCTGTGCGGCTTTCTGCTGCCTTCGTTCGGATTGGACCACAGCCAATGCACGGTGATGCGGATTCGCCTACCCAAAAACTGCTTCCCCGCCCGGTCGCCTGGAGTCCGCCACGACGGCGGCGGCGCCGGTGGGTCGTGCCGACGGGGCTCGTGGCCGCGTTGCTCGCGGTCCTCGTCGTGGTCGTCGTGCGAACCGGCTCGGACGACTGGCGCACGCGGTGCACCGAGTTCACCCCGGCCTCAGGTGAGGTGCCCGCCGTGCAGAAGGCACGGCAGGCGTTGCTGAGCGCGGGGCACGATCCCTTGCTGTCGATGGAGATCGTCGACCTGAAGACCTGTGCGACGACGTTGTCCTGGAAGGGCGATCTCGCCCAGCCGACGGCCTCCGTGGTGAAGCTGCTGATCGCGTTGGACCTCCTGCACCGCACCTCCGCGAACTCCGACGAGGTGGAGAACGACGTCACCGCCATGCTGACGCGCAGCGACGACGGCGTGGCGAGCCGCCTGTGGCAGCAGGGCGGAGGGTCCGAGATCGTCGCGCGCCAGGTCAAGGCGCTCGGCCTGCGCCACACCCGGCCGCCGGCGGTCCCGGGACAGTGGGGCAGCACGACGATGTCGGCCTCCGACGTCTCCCTCGTCTACCGCCACATCGCGGGCACGCTCGACCCCGAGGACCGCGCGCTGCTGACGTCGGCGATGGCCGAGGCACCGCGGGTCGCGGCGGACGGGGTCGACCAGCACTTCGGCATCCCCGGCGGCCTTCCGGGCGCGACGTGGGCGATCAAGCAGGGCTGGGGCAGTTCGGGCGAGCGCCGGGTGCTCAACAGCACCGGGCTGGTCGAGCTCGGCGGCACGTACGCCGTGACGGTGCTGACCTCCTGGCGCAAGGACGCCGATCTGGCGACGATGAGCGCCGCGCTCACCCGAGCAGTCGAGGCCCTCCGCACCGTGATGCGGTAGTCACTCAATCAGCGGTACCGCTATTCGGCGACCATGCCAGGGTGAAGAGGGATTTGTTTCAGGGGGAGTCAGATATTTCAGGGGGAGTTTAATGAAGCGTCGTCATGCCCGCTTTTTCGCATTGCTCGGCACCATCGGAATCGCCTTGTCGACCGCGGCGACCAGCGCTACCGCGGCCGCCTACCCGTCCGACCCGATTCCAGAGACGTGCAACGGTCGAAGCGGCTGCATCTCCGGGGTCGTGAACTGGTCGAACCGGTCGGCCAACCTCAACATCCGACTGTTCGACGACAAGAACGCCGGGTCGACCACCGCGTATTTCTACTTCTACACGGCGAACGGGTGGGCCGGGACCGACAGCCGAACCGTCGACAACGGGCGCATTTCGGGCTACCCCGGCAAGCAGGGCCCTCCGGGTGGAATCACCCACGTCACCATCACGCTCAAGGCGAACATTGCTCCCGACTCCGCTGAATTCGAGGTCGGGACTTTCTCACGCGACTCCTGATCGGTGATTTCAGTGCGGAGCGGTCACGGCTGAGCGCCGTTCAGGCCGTCGAGCACCAGCGTGACGAGGCCGTCCGCTTCGGCCCGCCAGTTCTCGCGGTCGTGCGCCGCGCCGATGCCGTGCATCGCCATCATCACGGCACCACCGTCCACGTCCTGGCGGATGCCGCCGTCCCGCACGGCGGCGTCCACCAGGCCGAGGACCGCCCGCTCCAGCGCCTGACTGCCTTCGGCCAGCGTGCTCGAGCGCGTCGCCATCAGCGTGGCGAGCGTCCGCGCGAGACCGCGGTGGACGTCCAGGTAGTCGACGTAACCGCGCAGGAACGAGGCCAGGGCGTCGGCGGCGGGCAGCGTGTCCTGGAGTTGCCGGACGCGACCGCACAGGGCGGCCACCTCCTCGTGGTAGACCGCCTCGGCCAGCGCCTCCCGCGTGGGGAAGTGCCGGTACAGCGTCCCGACGCCCACCCCGGCGAGGCCCGCGAAGTCGTCGAAGCGCAGGTCGAAGAACGTTCCGGCGTCGAACATCTCTCGCGCCTTGACCAGCAGCGCGTCCCGCTTGCGTCGAGCATCGGCCCGCAGCGGTTTGACGGCGTTCACGCGACACCTCCGTTGACAAGTGGAGGTCATCTCCATATCGTCGAAGTGGAGATGACCTCCAGTTAGATCGTACCCCACGAGGTGCCGGTGAAGATCCTCCTGTTCGGCCGCGGCGTGATCGCAACGGTGTACGGCTGGACCTTGCACCAAGCAGGACACGACGTCGAGTTCTACGTCCGGCCGGGCCGCGCGGCGGCCTACGGGGACGCGGTGGACCTCGACCTGATCGACGCCCGGCGGCGGCTGCCGGGCAAGCGCGTGGTCGAACGGTGGCCCGTGCGGCTGCGCGAGGAACTGCCCGCCGACCACGACTTCGACCTGATCGTGGTGAGCGTGTCCCACCACCGCCTGGCAGAGGCGGCGGCCTTCCTCGCCCCGCGCCTGGGCAAGGCCACGGTGCTCGTCTTCGGCAACGTCTGGGAGGACCCGTCGGTGGCCGTCGCTCCCCTCCCCCTCGACCGGGTCGCGTGGGGCTTTCCCCAGGCGGGCGGCGGTTTCGGCGACAACGGCGTGCTCCGCGGCGCGATCTTGCCGGCCGTGTACTTCGGGACGGCGGGCCCTCCTCCGAACGAGCGTGAACGGGCCGTGCGCCAGGTGTTCCGCGAGGCGGGCTTCAAGCTGCGCGAACACCCCGATCTGCCCGGCTGGCTGTTGATCCACTTCGTGTCCGACGCGGGCATGTTCATCCAGGGACTGCGGCTGGGATCGCTGTCCGACCTGGTCGGGAAGCCGGCGGCCTTCCGCGAGGCGTTGCTCGCCGGACGCGAACTCCTGCCGCTGGTCGAGGCCCGCGGCGTGGACCTGCGCCGGCACCGGGCTTCCGTGCTGCGGTACCGGCTGCCCGCGTGGCTGATGGCACCCGCGTTCTCGTGGCTCGTCACCCACTTCGCGCTGGCCCGCCTGAGTTTGGAGGCGCACTCCGACCCCACCACCGCCGAGCCGCGGGAGGTCTGCCGCGACACCCTGGCCGAGGCCAGACGACTGGGGGTGGCCGTGCCTCGACTGGAGGCGGCGGAACCGACCTTCACGCCCTGACCGGCGCCTCGGGCACGGGGCAACGAGTGCTGGAAGAGTGTGGTCCATGCAGGACATCGACCCTGCCGACCGGAAGGCTGGCATGACCTCCACTGCTGACAAGGCAAAGCGGCTCCAGGCCCTGCACGCGGCACCGGAGTTGCTGCTCGTCGTCAACGTGTGGGACGCCATCACCGCGAAGGTCGTCGCCGAGACGCCCGGCACGCAGGCGCTCGCCACGCCGAGCCACGGCATCGCGGCCTCGCGCGGCTACCCGGACGGCGAGAAGATCCCCCGCGACGAGATGATCGCCGAGGTCGCCCTGATCGTGCGCGTGGCCGGCGACCTGCCGGTGACCGCGGACCTCGAGGCGGGCTACGGCGATCCGGGCGGCACCATCGCGAGGGCCATCGACGCCGGCGCGGCGGGCGCCAACCTCGAAGACCAGATGAAGCCGCTCGACGAGTCCGTACGGGCAGTCGAGGCCGCGGTCGCCGCCGCGCAGGCCGCCGGTGTCGACTTCGTGCTCAACGCGCGCACCGACGCGTTCGTCCGAGCAGGCGACCGCGACCCCGAGGAGGTGCTGGCGGAGGCGATCACCCGCGGCCGCGCCTACCTCGACGCCGGGGCGTCGAACTTCTTCGTGCCGGGCAAGCTCGACACCACCCAGGTCGAACGGCTCGTCGAGGCGCTGGGCGAACGCAAGGTCAACCTGATCGGCATTCCCGGCTCGATCCCCCTGGCCACCGCGCAGGAACTCGGCGTCTCGCGCGTGTCCTACGGGCCGTGGAGCCAGAACGTCGCGCTCACCGCGTTGGCGAAGCTCGCCGAGGACGTCTACGCGGGCGGCGGCCTTCCCGCCGACACCCGCAAGCTGAACTGACCGCGGCCCCAGGACCCCGCTCGCACTTGCGGTGTGAGCGGGGTTGTCGCAGGAAAGAGCAGCGGTCGACGCACGACCACTCACCAGGCCAGGACGCCGTTCTCGTCCTGCAACGTCCCCGTGGGGCCGTCCTCGGCGAGCGTCGCCAGCCGGACCACCACCTCCGCGCTCTGCTCGACCGGCCGTCCGATCCCGAAGGCCGCCGTCATGTCGGTGGCGGTCGTGCCCGGCTCGAGCGCGTTGAACTTGATGCCGGGGTGAGCCTTGGCGTACTGGACGGTCAGCATGGTCGCCGCCGCCTTGGACGCGGCGTACAGGGCGAGGTGCATCTGGTACTCGGGCCGCTCGGGGTTGGTCACCACCCAGAACGACCCCATGCTGCTCGACACCGTGACCACGGTCGGGTTCGCGGACTTGCGCAGCAGCGGCAGGGCGGCCTCCGTCACCCGGACGACGCCGACGGCGTTGACGTCGAAGGCCCGCAAAGCCGCTGAGCCGTCAAGGGATTCGTTGGCGAGCACGCCCGCGTTGTTCACGAGAACGTCGAGATGTCCTTCCTCCGCACCGATCTTCGCCAGCGCGGTGCTCACCGAGGCGTCGTCGGTCACGTCGAGCTGCACGAACCGGGCACCGAGGTCGGCCGCCGCCTTCTCGCCCCGTTCGACGTCGCGCGCTCCGATGTAGACGGTGTGCCCGAGTTCCAGCAACCGTTGTGCGGTCGCGTAGCCGATGCCCTTGTTGGCTCCGGTGATCAGCGTGATGGTCATGGGTTTCCTCTCGAGAAGGTCAGCGGGTCAGCTGCCGGCGAAGCTCGCCGGCGTCGTGCAGGGCGGTCATGTGCACGAACCGTCCGTCCCGCACCTGGTAGATGGCGTACTCGGTGATGGCGAACGACGCGCCGGTGGGCTCGACGCCCAGCCACTCCTTCATCGGAGTGCCGGTGTTGACCAGGCGCGCGGCCAGGCGGTCTCCGTCGAAGAGCAGTTCCTCGAGCTCCCAGCGGAGGTCGGGAACCGCGTCCACGTCGGCTCTCTGCACCGCGAGCAGGTCGTCGCGGGTGGCGGGCTCACCGTTCAACGTGGTCCGGTCGCTGATGAACCGGTCCATCCGATCGAACCGGTGGGCGTTCAGGTCGCTGAGGTAGCGCAGGTAGAACTCGCGCAACTCGTTGTCGGACAACGACGTCCTCTCCTCGTGCGGATCCGGCGCAGTTCTGCATCGATCGTTTCAGAATCCGACCGTAGCACGTTCTGCATCGATCGATCCAGAACAGGTAGACTCACCTCGTGGAGACACGACGAAGGGCGACCGGGCGCCCGCGGGCGTTCGACGTCGACGAGGCGCTCGACCGCGCCCTGCTCGTCTTCTGGGAACAGGGCTACGAAGGCGCGAGCCTGGCCAACCTGACCGAGGCGATGGGCATCTCGACGGCCAGCATGTACGCGACCCTCGGCAACAAGGAGCAGCTGTTCCGCAAAGCCCTGCAGCGCTACGACGAAGGCCCCAGCGCGTACGTCGTGGCCGCCCTGGCCGAGCCGACCGCGCTGCGCGTCGCCACCGCCCTGCTCGCCGGCTCCATCCGCACCACCACGTGCCCCGAGCAGCCGCACGGATGCCTTGGCGTGCAAGCAGCCCTGGCCACCGGCGAGGCCGGGCGCGAGATCCGCGCGCTGCTGGTCGACTGGCGCAACAAGGGCCACGAACGCATCCGCGACCGGTTCCAGCGCGCCGTCGACGAGGGCGACCTGCCGCCGGACGCGAACCCGGCGTTGCTCGCCCGCTACGTCCACACCCTGCAGGCGGGCATCGCCGTGCAGGCGGCGAGCGGCGTCAGCGCCGAGGAACTCCAGGAGTTGGCGGACGCCTCACTGCGCGCCTGGCCGTTCTGACGCGGGCCGGACCGAGTTTCCCGTCTTGGTCAGGCCTGGGCGGCGGTGTCGCGCAGCCAGTCCGGGACGTGCTCCTCCTGGCGCGGGAAGCGTTCCAGCTCCCGCCGGTACTGCTCGGGCGGCGGCGGGGTCGCGAAACCCGGGTCCTTGTCCCGGTTGTACTCGACCTGGTAGTTGTCCGGGTACGTCAACCAGTAGGTCGCCTGCACCCAGGCGCCACGTTCCGGACGGGCCGTGCCGGCCCTCAGCTCGGTGATCATGTCGATCACCTCGGCGGGCAACGGCCACCCCGACACGCCGCCGTCGGCCATCCGCAGCAGGACGCCCGCGGACACGTGGTCGCCCAGCGCCCGGTAGTCGAGCTGGACGTGGTGCCAGCCCAGGGGAAGCAGGTACACGAGGCGTTCGGTGATCTTCTGCAGCAGTTCGTCCTGCTGCACCGGGTTCAGCGTCACGACTCCCCCTCGACGAGCTTCGACCGCAGCCACTCCGGCGTGTGCGCCTCGTCGCGCGGGTAGACCTCCAGGTCCGTCCGCCACACCTCGGCGGGGATCTCCGGGCTCCACATCGGATCGAAGTCGTAGTTGAACACCACCGTGTAGCGGGTCGGCGGATCAAGCAGGTAGCGGAACGAGAACCAGGTGCCCGCACCGTCCTGGTAGGACAGTCCGCGCAGCTCCCGCGCCGCCTCGACGACCGACGTCGGCGCGTCCACGTACGGCCTGCTGCCGTCGCGCATCAGCACGGCCAGCTTCGTGTCGCTGACCACCGACGCGTCGAAGAACCGCAGATCCGCCCGGTACCACCCGTCCGGCAGCACCGTCGCCAGGACGCTTCCGACGCCCTGCAGCAGTTCCTCGCGCCGGCTAGGAGGGGTCGGGGGCGGGGTTGTACTTGGGACCCCGGGCTGCGGGTGGGACATTGTGGAAGCTCCTCGTGTGTGTACCCGGTCCCGTCGCGTCCGTCACCTGCACACGGGTGTGCAGCACGTCCGGTGTGTGGATGTCCGGCGTCGTCCGCTCGGCGAAGAAGTCGATGCGGTCGACCGACGTGCCGTCCTGCCTGGCGAGCTTACCGATGTCGGTCTCCATGCCGTACCAGGTGTCCGGGCGGCCGCGACCGTCGATCTTGTAGCCGCTGTTCTCGTGCGCCCACTGCGGGACGTGGTTGATTCGCTCACCGGGACCGCCCATCTCGTAGGCGATGATGTGGCCACCGGCCCACTTGAACTGCTTGACGTCCGCCGGGTCGTAGTTGGCCGCGGCGTACTCACCGGCGCTCCCGTCGGTCTTGCCGGCCGAGCCACCACCCGCGATGCGGCCGACGTCGGACTGCACACCCTCGGCGATCTTGCCGGGGGTCTCGCCGCGCCGCCCCTCGTAGTACGACTTGGTGTCGACGCCATCGGGCGCGTAGTGCGGCCGTCCGGAAGCCGCGATCGTGTCGCCGTGCACGTCCGTGCGGTACATCTGCATCGGCGTGCGCGGGTCGAGCCCGTCCACGTGCCGCGGCCCCACGGCGTACGTCGTGTCCGGCAACGGGCACCTGCCCCAGGTGACGTCGTCGCCCAGTTCGGGGTTGAAGCCGTTCGCCTGGTTGCCCGACCACGTCTGGACGTGCGAGATCCGCCCGTCCGCGTCGGTGTAGAACGTCCCGTGCCACTCGCCGTCCGGGCCGTTGACCTCGTACCGCGAGTGCGCCTGCAACGGCGGCTCGTGGTTGCGCGTGCTGAACGGCCCGGTGCCGTCGGGTTCCGGGCGGGCGTCGTAGCCGTTGACAGCCGGCTGGTCGTGGTAGCGACCACCCAGGTCGGGGTCGCCCTGCGGGTCCCAGTGCACGGCGGGCGGGGTCTGGCCGTTGTCGAAGCCCTCGAACCGGTCAGGCGAACGGGTGCCCGGCGGGTCCGCGTCCGGCGCGTTCGGGGCGTCCGGCGTGTTCGGGCTGTCCGGCGTGTTCGGGGTGCTGCTGTTGGGGGCGTCCACGTCCGGTCGCGACGAACCGACCTCCGGGAACGGCGTGAAGTCGCGGCCGACCAGCACGTGCGGGTCGCCGACACCGGTCTCCAGCCGGTAGGTCACGCCCGGCCGCAGCCGTGACGCGTCCGGGTCGCCGCTCATCCCGGTGCCCAGCGGCGTGTTCGGCACCTGCCGGTCGACGTGCGTGACGTTGCTGTTCGCGTCGGTGTAGTAGGTGCCGCGCGGGTTGCCGTCCGCATCGGTGACGACCATGCGCGAGTTCGGCTGCAACGGCTCGCCACCGTTGAGGTCGAACACACTGCGGTCCCGCGGCACCTGCACCGGCACCTCGGGCAGCGGACTGCCGTCGGGCCGCGTGGGCGGATCCCACTCGACCGAAGCCTGCGGCGTCTGGTTGCGCCCCTCCGGCGGGTCGGTGATCAGGTCACGCGGACGCTGCCCCCGATCGACCGCGTCGTCCGGCGTGAGGTCGGCCTTGTCGCCGTCCCGAGTGCCCGGAACGAACCCGTCCTCACTCGCCTTGGTCCGCGTGCCGTCGGGCCGGTGGGTCTCCCACTCGCCGTTCGGCGGGATCTTGGGCTGCCGGTTGCCGTCGGGCCCGATCTCGGCGTCACTCGTGTAAACCCGGCCACTGCTGTCGGTCCAGGCGGGCTTGGTGGGCGCGAGCACGTCCGCGCCGGTGTGCCGCGACAGCCGGTTGGCGAAGTCGTTGGACCCCGCGTCGCACCCGATCAACCGGATCGGCGTCTTGCCGTCCCACCCGTTGCGCCGCAACAGATCCCCGTACTCCTCGGGGCTGTAGGTGTGGTTGCCGATGCGAGCCCGGCCGTCCGGCGTGACGTGCACGTCGGCGGTGAAGTAGCGCGGGTCCGGCGGCACCCGCTGCGGCAGATCGCCCATCTCCGGGTCACCCCGGTGGTGCGAGATGCCGGCGGGCGTCGTCTCGCCGTGGCGGGTGTGGGCGTCGTCGATGCTCGGCCGGTCGGCTTCCGGGTGGTGCGCGTCGGGCTGTGAGCCGGGGTCGGCGTCGTGGTGCGGTCCCGGCGTGCCGTCGGGGTCGTGCCTGGGTGGTGGGACGTTCTCCGGGGTGCGGGGCGAGCCGGCGTCGTGGCGGGACGGCTGGGTGCCGTCGTGGGACCGGGTGCCGGGGGCGTCCGGGTGGCGTGGTGGTGCGGCGGGACCTGCGGGGGCGTCGCCGCCGCGCGAGTGGGGGCCGCCTGGGTGCGTGGGGCCTGCGTGGGACGGACCTGCATGCGAGGGACCCGAGTGCTGGGGACCGCCGCGTGGAGGGCCTGACTGCGAGGGACCGGCGTGCGACGGGCCAGTGTTCGAAGGTCCGGCATGCGACGGACCCGCGTGCGAAGGACCGGCGTGGGACGGGCCAGCGTGCTGGGGGCCGTTCTGCTGGGGACGGCCGGGCTGCTGAGGATTGCTGTGCTGCGGACCGCCGTGCTGGGGACCGGTGTGCGGCTGGGTGGGGTGCGGTCCCGTGTTGGGCTGGTTGGTGCGCGGCGGGGCGTGGTTGGACGGGCCGTTCCCACCGGCGTTGTTGCCTCCGGGACCGGCGTGCCTGGGGCCGGTCTGCGACGGCGATGTGCCACCGGGACCGGTGTGGCTCGGGCCGCCGGCATGAGCCGGGCCTGCGCCTCGGGGGCTCGGGCCGGGCTGGTTCGGACCGCCCGGAGCGGTGTGCGGCCTCGGCGCCGGAGAGCCGGGCTGACCAGAGGACGGAGCGGAGCCGTGCGGCGAGCCACCGCTCGGGCCACCGTGCGACGACGGGCCGGTCGGGCCGCCATGGGGCGAGGGACCACCTGGGCCGCCATGGGACGAGGCACCCGTCGGGCCGCCGTGGGACGACGGGCCCGCGTTCGGCCCGGCCGAGTGGCCGGGACCGGCGTTCGACGGGGTGAAGGACGACGGCCGGGAGCTGTCCGCCGCGCGGCTCAGCGGCGTGCTGGAGCCCAGGTCGCCGCGGCTGCCCGGGGTTCCGGTCCAGCCACCTCCGCCGCCCGGCCTCGGGCCCGCACCACCACCGGCCGGCGAACCGCCAGGCGCGCCGGGCGCACCACCTGGCGCTCCGCCAGGGGTGGGCTGGCCGGCGGGGGTGACGGGCGGGTTGCCCTGCGGACCTGTGTTCGCGGTGTGGGGATCTGCCGGGCGGCTCGGGGCTTCCGGGGCTGCGGCGGTGGCCGCCGACGTGTTGTCGACGCGGGGCGGCGGCGCGGCCGGGCCACCGGTGGGTGAGCCGCTACCTGGAGAGTTCGGGGCTCCGCCACGGTGTTCAGCCGACGGCGCGGTGCCGCGCGGGGTATCGCCGCCAGGAATGCTGCTGGTCGGCGTGCTTCCACGCGGAGCATCGGCGCCGGGGGTGTTGCCGCGCGGGGCATCGGCGCCCGAACCGGGGGTGTTGGGCGTGCTGCTGCGCGGGGCGTCGTTGCCGGGGCTGGGGGTGTTGCCGCGTGGCGCGTCGTTGCCGGGGCCGGGCGTGCTGCGTGGTGCGTCGGCGTCCGGATCGCGGCCGGGACGGGGAGCGGAGGTGGGTGCGTCGCCGGGGTCGCCGCGGCCGGGGCGGGAGGTGGTGGGATCGCTCGTCGGGGTCGCGGTGTTCGACGCCGTGGTCGTGTCGCGAGGGCGGTCGGACGGCGAGTTCGAATCCGGAGAGTTCGAGCCAGGCGAGTTCGAGCCCGGCGAACTTGAGTCCGGCGAGTTCGAGCTGGGTGAGTTCGGGGCGTCCGGGCTGTCCGGGTCGGACGACGAGCCCCCGTTGCCGCGGCCCGGGCTGCCGGAAGGCAGGTCCACGTCGGTGCGGCCCGTCTGCAGGAAGCCGCCCGGCTTGATGTTCTTCGTGCTCAGGGCGTCCAGGCCGGTGACCTTGCCGGCGAGCTTGCCCACCGCCTTCATGATCTTCTCGAAGACCTCGACCAGGCGCTTGAGCAGCGGCGAGACCTTCTTGATCGTGTTCAGCAGGTCCTGGATGATCTTCGTGATCTTGGCGGCCCACTTGGAGATCGCGGTCACCGCCTGCGCGACGATCACCGGCGTGCCGAACCCCAGCGAGAACACCGCCTCGAGCACCCAGGCGATGAGCTTGCCGACGAGGTCGGCGATCAGGTCGCGCACCATCTCGCGCACGAACGCCACGACCATGCCCATCATGCCCACGACGGTGCCCACGGTGCCGGCCGCCGAGGCCGCACCCGTCAGCGCGTCGCTCTGCACCTTGGCGTTCGCGCGGTAACCGTCCGCCGCCGGGCCGGTCCAGCCCTGCGTGCCGGACGTCACCTGGGCGACGTAGTCCTGGGCGATCTTGCCCAGCTCCTCGGAGACCTTGCCCCAGGTCGCCGAGTACGACTCGATCACCGGCGGGTCGCCCGCCAGCCAGTCGAGCATGTCCTTCAACGGCTGCACGTGCTCCATCAGGAACGAAGCGGCGGAGGACAGCAGGGTGCCGAACGGGTCGATGGCCATCGCGGCGGCGTCCGCGACCAGCCCGACCATGCCCAGGCCGGCCTCGATCCAGTTGCCGTCCTTGATGCCGTTGAAGGTGTCCATCGCGGACTCGGCGATCGAGATGCCCGTCGCCCAGCCGTTGTCGCCGGTGCCCGCGTTGAAGAGGCCGCCCGGCTCAGCGTCGGGCTTGACCACCAAGGGGTTCGGGTTCGTCATCGCGAACCCCCGACCCAGCCGGGTCCACGCGAGTCACAGCGTGCGGGCACAGCGCAGCCCTCCCCCATCAGTCCGCCAGGCATTGGCTCCAAAGATTCTCGCAGCGCAGATACAGCCAGTTGCACTATGCGGTCACGCAACCCTAACGGAGTAGCGGCGCCCGTGTACCTCAACCGGGAAATCCCCTGCAGGTAGATCATATCAACGTCCGTTAGTATGTTGATATGACGAACGAGCGCGAAGACGGCTGCGAACTCCTGTGCCTGGACCTCCCCCACGCCGAGCAGATCCGGGCCACCCTCCCCGCGTTGCCCGAGGCGGAGGTCGCGGCGGCCGGCGCACGAGCGCTCGGCGATCCGACCCGGTTGACCATCGCCACCGCGCTGCTGTCGGGCGACGAGTTGTGCGTGTGCGACATGGCGTGGGTGGTCAGCCAGGCGCAGAACCTCGTGTCCCACCACCTGCGCCAGCTCAAGATCGCCGGGCTCGTCTCCGCCCGCCGCGACGGCCGCATGGTCATGTACGCGCTCACCGAACGGGGGCGCGCCCTCGTCACCGCCGTCCTCGGCCTCGACACCGTTGCCCTGAAGGGAGAGTGACGTGTCCGACGCGTGCTGCGGCCCCGCAGAGACACCCAAGGCCGAGGTGGAGCAGAACCATGGTCCACAAAGGATCTGGCAGGTCCGCGAACTCCAACTGGCCGCCCTAGCCGCGCTGCTCCTGGCCGTCGGCTTCGCCGTCGAGCTGTCCGGAGCCGAACTCGTCGGCGACGTCGTGACGCTCGCGTCGGCCGTGGCTGGTGCCGCCACGTTCGCACCCGGCGCGGTGCGCAACCTGCTGCGTCGCCGGGTCGGCGTGGGCACCCTGATGACGATCGCGGCCATCGGTGCGGTTGCGCTCGGGCAGTTCACCGAGGCCGCGATGCTCGGGGTGTTGTTCTCCATCGCGGAAGGGCTGGAGCACTACGCGATCGCGCGCACACGTCGTGGGTTGCGTGCCCTGCTCGGCCTCGTGCCCCCGACCGCGGCCGTGGTGCGCGACGGGGTCGAGCAGCGGGTTGCTCCTGGCGAGTTGGTGGTCGGCGACCGGATGGTGCTGCGGCCAGGCGAACGGGCCGCCACCGACGGCGTGATCACGGCCGGCCACACGAGTCTCGACCTGTCCGCGATCACCGGGGAGTCCGTGCCGGTCGAGGCCGGTGCCGGTGCGGTCGTGCACGCGGGAGCGATCAACGGCGGTGGCGCGATCGAGGTCCGGGTCACCGCGCTCACGTCCGGGTCGTCGCTGGCGCGCATCGTGCACATCGTCGAGGAAGCGCAGGAACGCAAGGGAACCGGTCAACGGCTGGCCGACCGCATCGCCAAGCCACTTGTCCCCGCGATCATGGTCCTCGCCGCGGCCATCGCGGGGTTCGGCGCGCTGCTGGGTGACCCGCTCGTGTGGATCGAGCGCGCGCTCGTTGTGCTCGTGGCCGCTTCCCCTTGTGCCCTGGCGATTTCCGTTCCGTTGACCGTGGTCGCCGCGGTGGGCGCTGCCAGTCGGCAGGGTGCGCTCGTCAAAGGCGGTGCCGCACTGGAAGAACTGGGGCGCATCGGCGCGGTCGCCCTCGACAAGACCGGGACGCTCACCCGCAACTCCCCTCAGGTCGTCGACATCATCGCCGTCGGTGGCGCGAGTCGTGCCGACGTCTTGACCTCCGCGGCCGCGTTGGAGGCCCGCAGCGAGCACCCACTCGCTCGCGCGATCCTTGCCGCCGCAGGCGATGTGGAGGCCGCCGACGACGTCACCGCGGTCGCGGGTCACGGACTGCGCGGTGTCCACAACGGACAGAGGCTGCGACTGGGCAAGCCAGGCTGGGTCGCACCGGGCGACCTGCTCGACGACGTCGAACGGTGGCAGGAGGCGGGCGCGACGGTGGTGCTGGTCGAACGGGACGGCGTTCTGCTCGGAGCGATCGCCGTGCGGGACGAGCTGCGCCGCGAAGCACCCGAAGTGATCGGCAGGCTGCGCGAGTTGGGCATCGAGACCGCGATGCTCACCGGCGACAACAGCCGCACGGCCACCGCACTCGCCCGCCAGGCCGGCATCACCACCGTGCACGGCGAACTCCTGCCCGAGGACAAGGCGTCCCTGGTGTCCGCGCTGCGCACCAGGCGCAAGGTCGCGATGGTCGGCGACGGGGTCAACGACGCGCCCGCGCTCGCCACCGCCGACGTCGGCATCGCCATGGGAGCCATGGGCACCGACGTCGCCATCGAGACCGCCGACGTCGCGCTGATGGGCGAAGACCTCCGCCACCTGCCCCAGGTGCTCTCGCACGCACGCCACGCGCGGCGCGTGATGATGCAGAACGTCGGGCTGTCGATGGCGATCATCGGCGTGCTGATCCCGCTGGCCGCGTTCGGCGTGCTCGGCCTCGCGACCGTGGTGTTCGTGCACGAACTCGCCGAGGTGCTCGTCATCGCCAACGCCATCCGCGCGGCCAGGACGGGCGAGGCGATCGGGGGCGGCACCACGTAGTCGCCGCCCCCGATCGTCCGCTGCCGTCAGGCGTGGACGGGGACCTGCTCGTAGATCACCTTCCACTCGTAGGTGCCGACGAACCCGTTGGCCCACAAGGAGTTCACCCGGGCCACCTCATTGGCGTTCGGCGAGGCGACGGTGCACGAGGTGCCCGGACCACCACCCGACATCAGCTCCGAGCACGGACCGCTGTAGTGGTCCGGCAGGCCGAGCGCGTGCCCGGTCTCGTGTGCGGTGATGCGGGTGACGTAGTACTGCCGAGCCTGCGTGTAATCGATGAAAATGGTGCCGCGCCCGTGACCGTTGGTGGAGGCGTACGAACCGCGTGGATCATTGCCCTCGCGGTACCGCAGGGTGGCCGAGTTGCGGTTCTCCACCAGCTTCACGTTGCTCACCCGCGCGTTCCAGTTCGCCGCGCCCTGCCGAATGGCACTCGCGAACGTGGGTGCGCTGCTGACGTCGTAGTAGACGTTGACCGCCGCGGCACTGATCGGGGCCTCGGCAGCCGACGCCTGGCCGGTCAGGGGCGTGATGACGGTCGTGGCCGCGGCGAGCGCGACGGAAAGAACGACTTTCTTGAACATCATTTCTCCTCGCTTGCAGGGTGCGAAGAATGGAATCCCGGGGATTCCGCCGTCCAACGTAAAGAAAGTCGGCGCACCCACTCGTCCGCCATTGGCGTGATGCGATTCAACGGTCTTGACGGTTGACTTCGTTCACCATTCGGACGAATGCAGCGAAAGTTGCAGAAACGGAGCAAATGACCGTTACGGTGCGTCAGATCAGCTCGCCGACGAGTCAGGCGGGGGTACCGGCCGGCACCTTCTCCGGCGACTTCTGCCGGGTCTCGGCCGAGTAGTGCGCCACGGCGATCGCTCCGGCGATCGCCAGGAGGAACCCGACGGTCGCGGCGGTGAAGTAGCCGTCGCGCACCTGGTCGTCGAGGTAGACGAGGCCGACGAACGACGACAGCACCGTGTTCGAGGTGAACATGATGGCGGTGACGCCGGTCGGGCCGCCCCGCTGCAACGCCATCGCGAACAGCACCGCCGCGGTGAGGCCGTTGAGGGCGATGGACCAGGCCGCCGGTTCCAGGACGATCTTCCAGACGGCGTCCGGGAGGTGCAGCGTGCGGGCCGAGATGCCGACGACGCTGTAGGAGATGCCGGAGCCGAACGCCAGCGCGGCGGTCGCCCAGACGTGCCGGTGGCGGCGGGCGTAGGCGGCGAGCGCCAGCACCGGGATCGGGGTGGCCACGAGGATCCACCGCCAGTGCGAGGACAGGGCCTGGGCGGGGCCCGGCTCCGCGGAGACGCCCAGCAGGACCAGGCCGATCGCTCCGACGAGCAGTGCGCCCCAGCCCCGTGCACGCAGGCGGTGGCCCATGAACGCGCTGATCATGGCCGTGACGCCCACGCTGAACGCGAGCATCGACTGGACCAGGAACAACGGCAGGCGGTGCAGGGCGGCGGACGCGCAGCCGAAGCCCAGGAGGTTCACTCCCAGGCCGAGGAAGTATAGCCATTGGTGCCGCAGTGCGATGAGGTCGAGAGACCTGCCGCCGTATGCGCCCGCACGCCGGACACCCAGGGACTCCAGGATCGACCCACTGCCTGACGCCAGGGTGGCCAGCACAGCGAAGACGTAACCCAGTGCCATTCGCCCATTGTGTCAGCCGTTGATCGCGGCGCGCTCGGTTACCCCGAAGAGTGATCCTGTTCGCACCGAAACCGCCTCCCGACGGGGGCAGCCGTCGGGAGGCGGTTCACCTCAGAGCCGCTGCCAGAGGGCGGGGGTGTTCGGCGGCTCCCAGCCGGGGACGGACGTGTGGGGCTGGATGACGCGGTAGGTCGCGCCGTCGTAGGTGACCTGGGCGCCGCTGCCGTAGCTGGTGTACGGAGCCCACGTGCCGCTGCCGGGCGGCGTGCTCGTGGTCGTGGTGGTCGGCGGGGTGGTCGTGGTCGGGCCGGAGGTGGTCACCAGGCGCAGGTTGTAGGCCTGCAGGATCTCGGTCACCGGCTGGAAGTAGATGGTGCCGCCGGACTGGCAGTTGCCGGAACCGCCGGAGGTGACGCCCTGGGCCTGGTCGCCGGTCAGCCACGAGCCGCCGGAGTCGCCAGGCTCGGCGCAGGCGTTCGTGCGGGTCAGACCGGTGATGGTGCCTTCGGGGTAGGTGACCGAGGCGTTCTTCTGCTGGATGGTGCCGCAGCGCCAGCCGGTGGTGGAGCCGGAACGGCAGACCGACGAACCGACCGCCGCCTCCTGGGAACCCGCGACCGGCACGGTGCCCGGGTAGCGGTTGACCAGGGCTCGCGGGGTGTTGCCCGCGTCGACGCGGACCCAGGCGTAGTCGTTGCCCGGGAAGCTGCTGCCCTGGATGGTGCCGCTGGGGTTGGACGTGCGGCCGCCGGTGGAACCGCAGTGGCCCGCCGTGACGAAGCCGCCCTCGACGGCGAAGCCGATGGAACAACGGCCGCCGCCGGGCAGGCCGTAGGCGTTGCCGCCGATGACGTCGATCAACGGCTTGGGGTCCTCGGTGCTGGCCTCGAAGGTGACGACGTCACCGCGCAGGCCCGCCTCGGCCGTCCACGCCCTGGCCTGCTGCTCGCCGCCGGCGTGGGCGAGCACGACGACCTTGTTCGCGCGCACGTCGACGTACCAGCCGGGAACGGCGTCGGGCGCGGTGGTGGCGCGAGCGTCCAGCTTGACCTTCGCGCTGTCCAGGGCGGACGCGCTGTGCTTGACCGTGGTGGCGACGGCGCCGCGTGAGCGGACCGCGTTCGCCAGCGCCGGGTCGGTGACCGCGACGGTGAGGGTGTGGCCGGTGCCGTCCAGCCACGACCCGGCGTAGGCCGGGCCGAGCTGCGCCTTCAGGGTGGCGTCGGTCTGGCCCGCGACCTGCTCGGCGGCCAGGCGGTCGCGCGCCTGGTCCGAGGAGATGCCCAGGTCACGGGCCATCGCGGCGAGCAGGGCAGGGTCAGCCGAGTTGGCCGCGGTGGCGCTGGTCGTCAGCGCCACCGCGAGAGTCAGCCCGGCTGCTGTGACCGCCGCTGTGGCGGCGGCGATGAGCTTGCGGTTCATGTCCGCTCCTTGCACGCAGGGTGATTGCGGGCAGAACGTACGACGGGCTCACCGCAAGTGGTACATACCAATTGGGCATAAGGTTCAGACCACCCAAGTGGAAAGCCGCTGATCCGGGAACCGCGGACCGTCACCGCACCCGGCGTCCGGACTGCAGGACCCCAGCCAGCGAGAGCCCGGCCGGACCGGGTTCCAGCACCAGGAGGTCGGCCGGTCCGCCGACGCGCAACTCCCCCACACCCGGTCGTGCGCCCGGGATCAGGCGCGCCGGGTTCCTGGTCGCGAGGTCCAGCGCCGCCGACAGACCGAACGAGGTGTGCGCGGCGACGTTCCGCACGCCGTCCAGCAGAGTGGCCGCAGCGCCCGCCAGCAGGTCGCTGCCCACCTCGGACAGTCGTTGGTGCTCGTCCAGGTCCACCTCCGCGCCCACCGCCGTGCGGTACCGGCCCGGTGGCCTGCCGCCGATCTCGGTGGCGTCCGAGACCAGGAACGCGCGGTCCGGTCCCTTGGCGCGGAGCATCACCTCGAGCGTGTCGAACGGCAGGTGGTGGCCGTCCGCGATGAGGCCCGCGCTCAGCCGGTCGTCGGCCAGCTGCCGCCAGAGCACGTTGGGATGGCGGGGCAACGTGGTCGGGATGCCGTTGCCGAGGTGGGTGCAGAGGGTGGCGCCCGCGTCGACGGCGGCGGTCACCTCGTCCGGGGTGGCGTGCGTGTGTCCGATCGCGACGGTGACGCCGGCGGCGACCAGTTCGCGCACGTGGGACATCGCCTGGTCGCCGTGCGGGGAGATCGTGAGGATCCCGACCGGGCCTTCCCGCCGCCAGCGGGTGACCTCGCCGGGGTCGAGCGGCCGGACGAACGCCGGGTCGTGCACGCCGCGCGCGCCCTGCCGGTCGGAGATGAACGGGCCCTCGACGTGCGCCGTCGGCACCGCTCGGGCCACCACCGGGTCGTTCGCCCGCGCCCGGGCGACGCACCTCAGGGCGTGGGTGATGCGGTCCTCGCTCGCCGTGATGACGGTCGGCAGCCAGGTCGTGACGCCGTGGGTCGCGAGCAGGTGCGACAGCTCGGCGATGGTGTCCGGGCCGACGGACCCGCCGTTCACGTCGAGGCCGCCGTAGCCGTTGACCTGGAGGTCGACCAGGCCGGGCGCGAGCAACGGCAGGTCGGACGCCGGGCCGATCGGGGTGATCGACGTGATGACGTCGTCGCGCCAGGCCACCTCGACGGCACCGGCTGCGGTACGGCCGACCGCTTCGGAAGGTTTCACAGCTGCGGCACCCTTCCCCTGACCTGTTCGGCGGCCCGCGCGTTGTGCGCGTCGCCTCCCTCGGTGTAGCTGGACCGCCACACGGTCGTCCCGGGCGCCTGCGCGACCGCCGCCGCGAGCACCGCGTGCAGCACGAACGAGTTCAGCGCCGTCGACACCCCGCCCATCTCAGCACCGGGTGCCACTTCGAGCACGACGTCGCCCGGTGGGACGTGCGTGTCGATGTGCACGTGGGCGTGCGACGGCAGGTCTCCGGCACGGGCCGGGTGGTCGGCGGGCAGTCTGGACGCGGCGGCCCGGGAGGACAACGCGATCACCCGGACCCCTCGCGCCCGGGCGGTCCTGGCCGCGCCGACCGAGGCCGCGTTGACGCCGAACGCGTTCACGACGACGAGCAGGTCGCCCTCGACGAGGCCTTCGACGGCTGCGGCTCCACGGCCGGCCTGGCGTTCGGTCGCGGTCGAGTTCAGCGCGCCGCCGAGCAGTGACGTGCCGGGATCGGCGACCGGAGCGACCAGCACCGGGCAACCGGCGCGGTAGAAGACGTCCTGCGCGGCCAGGGCGGAGTGGCCGCCAGGGCCGTGGACGTGCACCAGGCGGTCACGCCGGAACTGGTCGGCGACCAGCGCGGCCGCCGCCGCGATCGACTCCGCCTCGTCGCGGACGATCGCGTCGATCGCCGCGCACAACCGGTCCGCGTAGGTCCTCAGCAGCGCGGTCATCGCGGGTCGGACTCCGCGTCGAGGTACAGGGTCACGTCCGGGTGCGTGCGCAGCGCGGTGCCGGGGTGCATCGGGCCGATCGGCTCGGTCAGCGTCTGGCGCACCGCCGTCCGCTTGGCCCGTCCCGGCACGGAGGCGATCACGACCTCCGCGTTGAGCAGCCTCGGGATCGTCACCGTCACGGCGGTCGCGGGCACGTCGCCGAACGTCGCGAAGTGGCCCTCCTCGACCTGCTGCGTGCGACTGGTCGCGTCCAGCGCCACGACGCGGGCGCCGCGCGGGTCGGCGAAGTCGGCGGGCGGGTCGTTGAACGCCAGGTGCCCGTTGACGCCCAGGCCCAGCAGCACCAGGTCGAACGGCTCCTCGCCCAGCACCGCCTCGTACCGCACGGCCTCGGCCTCGGCGTCGGAGGCCGGGTCGATCGGGTGCAGCACCGCGCCGGGCAGGTGCCGGACGAAGTGCGTGGTCAGCCAGGTGGCGAAGCCCTGCGGCGCACCGGGCGGCAGCCCGATGTACTCGTCCATGTGGAACAGGTCGACGCGGGTCCAGTCGACGTCCTCCCGCGCGAGGGCGGCCAGGGTCGCGCTCTGGCTGGGCGCCGCGGCGAGCATCACCCGTGCCGTGGCGCGTTCGGCGAGGACGTCGCGCAGCACCCGGCCCGCGTGGGCGCCGGCGAGCGCGCCCATCTCCTCCCGCGTCGGCGCTCCGACGACCGTCATCGCACTCTCGGCCCTGATGAGCATGAACCCTCCGTGTGGTACTAAAAGCCGGTGGACTTGTGCAAACGTTTGAACACGACCGCGCGCCTGGCGATCGTCGGGCTGGACAGCTCACGCCCCGCGCGGCTGCGGGAGTTCCTGGCCGGGCCGGTGGCGCTGGTGGCCCCGGAGGACGCCGGGGGACTCATCGGGCAGGTGGACGCGGTGCTGCTGTGCACGCGCGACGGCCGTGATCACGCCGCGCAGGCGTTGCCGCTGCTCAGAGCGGGGATCTCGGTGTGGGTCGACAAGCCGCTGGCCACCCGTGAGGCCGACGCGCGTGCCCTGGTCGACGCGGCCGGGACAGCGCGGGTGGTGCTCGCCTGCCGGTCGGGATTCCGGGACGCCACGGCGACGCGCACGGCCGCGGCGTGGGTGCGTGACCAGACAGGAGCGGTGACCGTGACGATCGACGGACCGGCCGACCCGCACAGCCCGTACGGCGGGCTGGCGCACTACGGCGTCCATCACGTCGAACTGGCCTGCGAGCTGGCCGCACGGCCGTTGGACGTGCACGGCGCGACCAACCGACGCGCCCGGCTGATCGGCGAGAACCTGACCGTCGACCTGATGTTCCGCCCCAACGCCGAGGCCTTCACCATCACGGCGGGCGAGCGAACGAGGGTCGAGGCTCCTGCGGCCTACCTGGAGGACCAGGTGGCCACGTTCCTCGACGCGGTCGAGCGCGGGCTCGGCACCCAGGACCCGGAAGCGCTGGTAGAGCCGGTCATGCTGCTCGAACGGATCCTGGGCTGACCTCACCGCAGCACCTCGGCCACGGCGGCGACGGCGGCGCGCGAGACGATCCCGAACGCGTCGACCGCCGGCACGCTCACCGACGGCGCCCCGACCCGCAGGTCGTCGGCGACACAGGTGGAGTTGACCACCGCCACGACGTCCTGACCTGCGGCGCGAGCGGACCGGACGGCCGCCGCGAACGCCTCGGAGTCACGTCCGCCGTCGACGGGCAACGGGCAGGTCACCGCCACGACGACGGCTCCCGGCCGCACCAGCGCACCGGGTTCCTCCGGCCGCTCCGCGACGTGCGCGACGCCCAGCCGTGCCGCCACCCGCGCGGCCAGGTCGCTGTCCCCGACCACGATGACAGGCCCGGTCACCGGACCGCCCCGCGCACTCACCGTGCGAGCCAGCCCGGAGTCCTCCCACTCCCCTCCGGCGTCGAGCTCACGGCAGCGGTCGAGGTCGATCCTGTGCCCGCGGTGCAGGCCGAGCCACGTCCTGGCCCGCAGCAACCGCGCGACCGACCGGTCGAGTTCGCCGCCGTCGAGTACCCCGGCCGACAACGCCTCCTCCAGCGCGTCGAGCAGCGCGGGCACCTCCCCCGCGAGGCACTTCACGTTGGCGACGTCGGCTCCGGCGGCCAGCGCGGCCACCGCCGCGTCCGCCGTGCTCCAGCGCGCGGCGATCGCCCCCATCCGCAGCGAGTCCGTGACGACCAGGCCGTCGTAGCCCATCTCCTCGCGCAGCCAGGTGCGGTTGACCTGGGACGACAGGCTCGCCGGGCCGTCCACGCCGAGCGCGGGCAACGCCACGTGCGCCACCATCACCGACGCGACCCCGGCGGCGACCGCGTCGCGGAACGGCGGCAGGTGCAGCCGGTCGTGGTCCTGCCTGGTCCTCGCCAGCACGGCGGACTCGGAGTGGGTGTCCTGCGCGCTGTCCCCGTGGCCGGGGAAGTGCTTCGCGGTGGCGAGCAGGCCTCCGTCCTGGTAGCCGCGCACCTGCGCCGCGCCGAGCTGACCAGTGCGTATCGCGTCCACCCCGAACGCCCGCACACCGAGGATCGGGTCGTCGGGGTTCGTCAGGACGTCGACGCACGGGCTGAACGTCCAGTGGAACCCGACCAGCCGCGCCTCTCGTGCCGCGGCTTCGGCGATCCGCCGCGCGACCTCGGTGGAACCGCTGAACCCGACACCGCGCGGGTACGGGAAGTCCGTGCCGCCTCCGCCGAGCGTGTAGCCGATCCCCGACTCGAGGTTGGCGGCCACCAGCACGGGTGGCACGCCCAGTCCGGCGCACAGGTCGTCGACCTCGGCGTGGTAGCGGCCCGCGCCCGACACGGTGGTCCCGACGAGGCCGTGCAGCACGCCCAGTCCGGCGGCGAGCGCAGCCCGCACATCGACGTCAGGACGGCCGCCACCGTCGTGACCAGGCAGGACGACGAGCCGCTGGGCGAGTTTCTGCCGAGGCGTGAGTCGTCCGAGCCACCGGTCGACCCAGGTCTCCGCCTCGTCACCGAGCGGATCGGCGAAGGGGGCTTGACGATTGCCAGAACGCATATCTAGTTTCTATCAAACGTTTGCACGACCAGTAAACACCAACCTCACATCGGAGGGACCATGGCTCGCAGAAGCGCGTTCCGGCTGTTCACGGCCGCCGCCGGCGCACTGGCCCTGGCCGGGTGCGGGCTCGGCGACGGCCCCCAGACCGGCAGCGGCGTGGACACCTCCGGCGAGGTCAAGGGCGACATCACGTTCCAGACCCTGCAGCTGTCCCCCACGTTCGACGGCTACCTGCGCGGGGTGATCGCCGCGTTCGAGAAAGACCACCCCGGCACGAAGGTCACCTGGACCGACATCCCCAGCAACTCGGCCGCGCGCAAGACCAACGCGGACGCCGTGGCGGGGTCGCTGCCGGACGTGATGGACCTCGACACCGGCACGCTCGCGCCGCTCGCCCGCAAGGGACTCGTGGTCGACATGGGCGCTGCCGCGAACGACCTGAAGGGCGGGTTCGTCGAGTCCGCCTGGAAGTCGGTGAGCTTCGGCGGGTCGTCGGCCTCGGCCCTGCCCTGGTACCTCAACACCCCGGTGCTGATGAAGAACTCCGCGTTGCTGGAGCAGGCCGGACTCGGCTCCGCGCCGGACCCGGCGAGCTACCCGGAACTGGTGGAGGCGTCCGCGAAGATCGCCGCCGCCACCGGCAAGGCGGGCTTCCAGCCGACCCAGCTCGGTTTCCACACCTACCTGCGCAGCCTCGGCGTGCCGCTGGTGAACGACCAGGGCACCGAGGCGGTCGTGCGCACCCCCGAGGCGATCGCGTTCGTCGAGTCGCTCGCGAAGCTGCAGAAGTCCGGGGGCATCCCCGCCGACGCCGTGTCCGCCCAGCAGCGCGGCGAGATCGAGACGTTCCAGGAGGGGCAGACGGCCTACCTGGAGACCGGCGGCTCCAGGTTGAAGATCATCCAGCAGAACGCGCCCGCGGTGTACGCGCGGACGACGCTCACGAAACCGTTGGCGGTCAACGGCAAGGGCACCTGGGTCGTGGCGCACGGCGTGGCCGTGCCGAAGGCCTCGAAGAACCTGCCCACAGCGGTCGCGTTCGCGAAGTTCCTGACGTCGGCGGACAACCAGCTCGCCCTGGCAAAGCAGTCGAGCGTGTTCCCCAGCACGGCGAAGTCCCTGGAGGACGCGTTCTTCACTGCCGAGGGCGGCGACCTGGTCGCGCAGGCACGCGCGATCTCCGCCGCCAGCCTGAAGAACGGCACGACGAACGCCACCCCCGCCGCGGTCGACTCCGAGTTCACGACCGCGCTGTGGTCGTCGGTGCAGCGCGCGATCGTCGGTGAGGTGCCGGCCGACCAGGCGCTCGCGGACGCCGAGACGAAGCTGAACTCGATCCTCAAGGCGCGCCAGTGATCGCGGCCCGTCACCGGTGGTTCGTGCCGCTGCTGTTCGTCGGCCCGATCCTGGTGGTGCAGTGCACCTTCCTGTTCACCCCGCTGGTCAACACGTTCGTGCTGGCGTTCACCAACGCCAGCACGGTCGGCGGCGGCCGCTTCACCGGGTTGGACAACTTCACGACGCTGTTCGCGGACTCGGAGTTCTGGGCCGCGGTCGGCAGGACGTTCCTCTACGCGCTCATCACGGTCCCGTTGATCGTGGCGATCTCGACCTCGCTGGCGATCCTCGTCAACACGTCGTTGCGCGGCTCGGCCATCGTCCGGTCGTTGCTGTTCTCCCCCATGGTGATGCCGCTCGCGACCGTGGCGGTGATGTTCCAGTTCGTGCTGCGCTCGGACGGTCTGGCGAACCAGCTGCTGCAGGGGCTGCACGTGATCAGCGGTCCGCTGCCGTTCCTGACGAGTTCGCACCTCGCGCTGGTCAGCCTGACGCTGGTCACGGTCTGGCGGGGCTGCGCGCTCGCCACGCTGATCACGCTGGCGGCACTGCAGAACGTGTCCCGCGAGCAGGACGAGGCGGCGCGGATCGACGGCGCGGGCTGGGTGCGCCGGACGTGGAGCGTGACGCTCCCGCAGATCCGCGGGACGACCGTGCTGGTCGCCGTGCTGACCTCGATCAGCGCGCTGCGGGTGTTCACCGAGCCCTACGTGATGACCGGCGGCGGACCGGGCGACGCGACGGAGACGATCGTGCTCTACCTGTTCGAGAAGGGCGTCGCGCCCGGCACGCAGGCGGGCTACGCCTCGGCGATCAGCCTGGTGCTGTTCGTGTTCGTGCTGGCGGCCGCCGCCGTCACCTGGGGTGCGAGCCGCAGGAGGGCCGCATGAACGAGCTGACCGTCTCGCGCGGGGAAGCGACGCTGCGGTGGGTGCTCATGCTCCTCGCCTCGGCGGTGGTGCTCGGCCCGTTGCTGTGGCAGCTCAGCACCGCCCTCAAAGGACCGGGCGAGTCGACCACCGGGTTCCTCAGCGGTCTCGTGCCAAGCGATCCGACGCTGGACAACTTCACCACCGCCTTCACGCAGATCCCGCTCGCCGGCTACCTGCTGAACTCCGCGGGCATCGCCGCGCTCGGGGTGACGACGAACCTCCTGCTCGCCACCCTCACCGGGTACGCGCTCGCCCGGATCCCGTTCCGCGGCCGCAACCTCTACATGGCGGCGCTGCTCGCCACGGCCGCGCTGCCGTTCGAGGTGATCCTCGTGTCGACGCTGCTCGTCACCAGGAACCTCGGGCTGCAGGACACGTTGCTCGGCGTGGTGCTCCCGCAGGCCGTGTCGATCACCTCGATCTTCGTGATGCGCCAGGCGTTCCGCGCCATCCCGGACGAGCTGGAGGAGGCCGCGACCATCGACGGCGCGGGTCCGGTGCGGACGTTCCTCGGGATCATGCTGCCCAACGCCAAGGGCTCGCTGGCCGTGGTGACCGTGCTGGGGTTCCTCGACTCGTGGGACCACTTCATCTGGCCGCTGGTCGTGCTGAGCAGCCCGGACAAATACCCGGTGAACGTCGGCGTGCAGTACCTGTCCGGCGCGTTCTCCGCCGACCAGCGGGTCATCTCCGCCGCGGCGCTCGTCGTGATCGTGCCCCCGCTGCTGGTGTACCTGCTGTTGCAACGTCATGTGTTCTCGGGTCTGGCCGGAGGGGCGTTGAAGGGATGAACGACACGGTTCTGGTCGGCACCGGCGGTTACGGGCTGCGGCACCTGCGCAGCCTGCTCGAACTCCAGCGCGCCGGGCGGCTGCGGCTGGTGGCGCTGGTCGACGTCCACGTCGGTGACCAGGCGTCGGCGTTGCTCGCCGAGCACCGCAGCGCTCTCGCCCGGTACTCCGACCTCGGGCGGGCGCTGGCAGTGCACCAGGTCGACGGCGTGGTCATCGCGACGCCGCCGCACACGCACTTCGACCTCGCCCGGACGGCGATCCGCGCGGGAACTGCCGTGTACCTGGAGAAACCGCCCGTGACGCTGCTGCAGGACCTCGACGCGCTCGCCGCCCTGCCCGCGACCCGGCGGGTCGAGGTGGGGTTCCAGGCCGCGGGCGCCACCGTCGGCGCGCTGCACCGGGCCTGGACCGCGCTGGGCAGGCCGCCGGTCGACGACGTGGTGGCGCACGGCGCGTTGACGCGGCCCGACGAGTACTACCGGCGCAGCAGGTGGGCCGGCACGTGGTTCCTCGACGGGCAGGCCGTGCTGGACGGGCCGTTGTTCAACCCGCTGGCGCACGTCGTGCAGGCGGCGCTGCTGTTCGCGGGCCAGGTGGAACGGGACTGGGCACCTGCGTCGGTCGAGGCCGAGTGCTTCCACGCCCGGCCGATCGAGGGCGACGACGTCTCCGCCCTGCGCGTCACCCCGCACCGCGGCCCGAGGGTGGTGGCGGTGGGCACGACCTCGACCGACGTCGTCGTGCGCCCCGGAGTGCTGGTGCACACCCGGAACGGCACCATCCGCGTGACGGACGGAGGAGAGCGCGTGGTCGCGTGTCGAGGCAGGCGAAGGATTCCGGTGCCGCACGCCGCTCCGGTGGTGTCCGCTCTGGAACGCGCGGTGACCGACCCCCGCGGGCCGGCAGACCCGTTGCTGTCCCTGCGCTCGACCAGAAATCTCGTGCTCACGACCAACGCCGTGGCCCAGGCCGTCGGCGCACCGGGCACACCGCCCCGTTCGTCCACATGGGACGGACAACGGGTCGCGGGGCTCGGCCGGCTCGTCGCCGCCTGCGCGCGCCGGGCGGCGCTGCTGTCCGAGGTGGCTCCGGAGTGGGCGGGTTCGACCGGGCGGATCGACGTCACCGAGTACCGTGGCCTGATGCACCCCGAACTGGTCGCGGCATGACCGGGCGCGCTCGCAAGACGAAGCTCGCCGACGTGGCGGCCGAGGCCGGGGTCTCCATCTCCACGGTGTCGAGGGTGTTCTCCAATCCGGAGCTGCTCTCGCCCGAGACCGTCCGCAACGTGCGCGAGGTCGCGGCACGGTTGCGGTACACGCCGAACCCGATGGCCCGCGCGCTGCGGGCGGGCGACTCGCCGTACATCGGCGTCGTGGTGCCGGACATCAGCAACCCGTACATGACGATGCTGCTCAAGTCCGCCCAGGCCCGGTCCCGGGCGCGCGGCATCGGGGTCTTCGTCGCGGACACCGACGACGCGGCCGACATCGAACGGCAGGTGTGCGAGCAGTTCGCCCGCCAGACACGCGGCATCCTGCTGTGCGCGCCGAGGATGAGCGTCTCGCACATCCGCGAGATCGCGGACATGATCCCGTTGATGCTGGTGAACCGGCCGGTGGACGGCATTCCCTGCGTCTACACCGATTCCACGGCGTCGGTCGCCGAACTGGTGGACCGGCTGTGCGAGCTCGGGCACGAGACGATCGCGTACCTGCCCGGCCCGGTCGGGTCCTGGGCGAACAAGGTCCGTGCCCGCACGGTGGCGGACCGGGTGCGCAAGCACGGCGCCGAACTGGTGAAGCTCGACCCGACCGCCGCCCGGCACGAGGACGGCGTCACGGCGGCGCGCGCGGTGGCGGACGGCGGCGCGACGGCGGTCGTGGCGTTCGACGACGTGCTCGCGGCGGGGTTGATCGAGGGCTTCCGCCGGCTCGGACTCTCGGTGCCGGACGACATCAGCGTCGCCGGGCACGACGACGTCATGGCCGGACTGGTGCAGCCGGGGCTGACGACCGTCGAGGGGCTCAGCGCCCGCGTGGGCCAGCTGGCCGTCGACCGCCTGCTGGAGGCCGGTGAACCCGGCATCACGGCCGATCCGAACCACCTCGGCGTCGGCACGAAGGTGATCTGGCGCGCGAGCGTCGGCAAGCCCCGCGCCTGAGTTCCTTCTCCCCCTCTCGTTCCTTCTTCACGCTCCACCGTGCAAACGTTTGAATCGGAGGATGTTGATGCAGACCACCGCGCGGCCACCGGCTCCCGCAGACGAGAAACAGCTGGAGGACCTGCTTTCCGCGCCGCTCGACGGCGTGGGCACCGACCTGGCGGCACTCGGCGGTGACGTCGTGCTCCTCGGCGCGGGCGGCAAGATCGGCCCGACGATGACCGTGATGGCCAAGCGGGCGCTGGAGGCGGCGGGCTCGTCCGCGACCGTGCACGCCGTGTCGCGCTGGTCCGAAAAGGACACGCGGGAGTCGTTGGAGCAGCAGGGAATCCGCACGCACAGCGCCGAACTCGGTGACCCGTCGGCGTACGCGGGGCTACCCGACGCGGCCGGGGTGTTCTACCTCGCGGCCATGAAGTTCGGCACGACCGGGGCCGAGCACCGGATGTGGTGGACGAACGCCGCCGTGCCCGCGCTGGTGGCCTCGCGCTACCGCGGTGTGCCGACCGTCGTGTACTCCAGCGGCAACGTCTACCCGTTCACGCCGCTCGCCCACGGCGGCTGCACCGAGCAGGACGCCCCGGGGCCGCTCGGCGAGTACGCCCAGTCGTGTCTGGCCCGCGAACGGGTCTTCGCGGGCGCCTCCGAGCAGTGGGGCACGCCGTCGTTGATGTTCCGGCTGAACTACGCCTGCGAACTGCGGTACGGCGTGATCGCGGACATCGCCGCCCGGATCGCCGACGGCCGTCCGGTCGACGTGACCATGCCCGCGGTGAACGTGGTGTGGCAGCGGGACGTGTCGGCGTGGGCGCTGCGCAGCGTCCTGCTCGCGGACCCGTCGGCGCCGGTGCTCAACGCCACCGGTCCGGAGACGATCCCGGTGCGCCGCATCGCGTCGCTGCTCGGCGCGGCGATGGGCCGCGAGGTCGAGTTCACCGGCACTGAGGCCTCCGACGCGCTGCTCAACGACGCGGGCGACTGCTTCGCGCGGTTCGGCTACCCCAGCCTCGCCGCGAGGACGCTCATCGAGTGGACAGCGCGGTGGGTCGGGGCGGGCGGTCGTCAGCTGGGCAAGGCCACGAAGTTCGAGCAGCGCCAGGGGCGGTACTGATGACGACCGACGTGCGGGAACGACTGCTCGCGGGCGTCACGATCCCGGCGCACCCGCTGGCGCTGACCCCGGACCGCGCCTTCGACGAACGTGCCCAGCGCGCGCTGACCCGCTACTACCTGGCGTCCGAAGTGGACGGTCTGGCGGTCGGCGTGCACACCACCCAGTTCGAGCTGCACGACGACCCCGGGCTGTTCGCGGAAGTGCTGTCCCTGGCGGCGAGCACCGGGCCGTTGCTGGTGGCCGGTGTCATCGGCGACACCGCGCAGGCCGTCCGGGAGGCGGCGGTGGCGGCCGAGGCGGGTTATGACGCGGTGTTGCTGTGCCCCTTTGGGATGAGCGACTCCGGACCGGACGCCCAGCTCGACCGGGCCCGCGCGGTCGGCGAGGTGCTGCCCGTCATCGGGTTCGCGCTGCAGGAGGCGGTCGGCGGACGGCCGCTGCCCAAGTCGTACTGGAGCAGGCTGTTCGACCTGGACGCGGTCGTCGGTGTGAAGGCAGCACCGTTCGACCGCTACCGCACCAACGACATCGCCCGCGCCCTGGTCGAGCACGACCGGTGGGACCGGATCGCGCTGCTCACCGGCAACGACGACACCATCGTCGCCGACCTCGTGACACCGTGGCGCGCGGTGGTGGGCGGGCAGGAGCGGACGTTGCGGGTGGCGGGCGGGCTGCTCGGCCAGTGGGCGGTCGGGACGCGCGCGGCGGTCGCGGTGCGGCGCCGGGCCGTCGACCTGACCGGGGAACTGCTCGCGACCGGCGCCGACCTGGTCGAGGTGAACGCGGCGGTCTTCGACGTGGCGCACCGGTTCGCCGGGTGCGTGGCCGGGGTGAACGAGGTGCTGCGGCAACAGGGCCTGCTCGCGTCGTCGGCGTGCCTGGCTTCGGCCGAGGTGCTGTCGCCCGGCCAGGCCGACCTGATCGCCGACGCCCGGAAGCGGTTCCCGGCGTTGCTGGACGAGGACTTCGTGGAGGAGCACCGCGATGACTGGCTCCGCTGACCGCCCGCCGGTGCGGATCGTCCACATCGGACTTGGCGCGTTCCACCGCGCGCACCAGGTGTGGTTCACCCAGTTCGGTGACCCGGAGTGGGGCGTGGCGGCGTTCAGCGGCCGGTCGGCCCGGCTGGCGGAGACGCTGGCGGCCCAGGACTGCCGCTACACCCTCGTCGAACGGGGCCCTGAGTTCGACGCGCACCACCGGATGTCCTCGCTCGTCGCCGCGTACGGCGCGGACCGGCAGGACGTGCTCGACCGGCTGGTGGCCGGTCCCGACGTGGCCGTGGTGACGCTGACCATCACCGAGGCGGGCTACGCGGACCCGGCCGCACCCCGGCGGCTCGTCCAGGCGCTGGACGCCCGGCGGCGCTCCGGTGCCGGGCCGATCGCGGTGGTGCCGTGCGACAACGTGCTCGCGAACGGCGCACGCGCCCGGTCGGCGTTGCTGGCGCAGGCGGACGACGACCTGGCGCGCTGGATCGACGGGCACGTGTCCTTCGTGGACACGGTGTCGGACCGGATCACGCCGGCCACCACGGCGGACGACGTCGCCCGGCTCGCCGCACTCGGCGTCGAGGACCGCGCGCCCGTGGTCACCGAACCGTTCGCCGAGTGGGTGCTGGCCGGGGGCTTCCCCGCCGGGCGTCCCGCGTGGGAGCGGGCCGGGGCCGTGTTCACCGAGGACGTCCGGCCGTTCGAGCGGCGCAAGCTGAGGCTGCTCAACGGCGCCCACCTGCTGCTGGCCCTGGCCGGTCTCGCGCGCGGGCACGCCGCGGTGGCGGACGCGATGACCGACCCGGTGCTCACCGAACACCTGGAGGAGTACTGGGCCGTCGCGTCCCGGGGTGTGCCGGAAGCCGAGGAGTACGTGCGGCAGTTGCGCGTCCGGTTCACCAACGGCCGCATCCGGCACGCGCTCGCCCAGATCGCGCTGGACGCCGAGAACAAGCTCCGCGAACGGATCGTGCCGCTGGTGCGGGAGTTGCTCGCGGATGGCGTCGACCCCGGCCCAGCACTGCGGGTCGTCGACGCCTGGCTCGTCCACTCAGGACAGAACACCGACTCGCTGGACCGCCTCGCACCCGGCTGGGCGGCCGACCCCCGGATCCACCACGACGGAAGGTGCAGATCATGAGAAGGTTGCTCGTCGCCGTCACCGCCATCGCTCTTCTCACAGGCCTCTCCCCTGCCGCTTCAGCACGTCCGGTGCACTGCGGGTACGACGCCGCCGTGCTCGCGGACTCCCCGGTCGCCTACTGGCGCATGTCCGGCGGTTCGTCCGAAAAGGACGCCAGTGGCCACGGCCGCACCGGCACCTACGCGGGCGGCCGTTCGGTCGCGTTCCTGCCCAACGGTGACCGGGCCACCGACTTCGACGGCGCCACGGGCTACCTCCAGGTGCCCGGCAGCGACGCGCTGAGCCCCGCCACCACCGGCGCGTTCACCCTGGAGGCGTGGATGCGGCCCGACACGCTGGAGTTCCCGCACGCCGAGTCGACCGGGTACGTGCACTGGATGGGCAAGGGCGCGCCGGGCCAGCACGAGTACGTCGCGCGGATGTACTCGCAGACCAACGCCGAGAACCGCCCCAACCGGATCTCCGGCTACGCCTTCAACCGCGACGGTGGCCTGGGCGCGGGTTCCTACTTCCAGGACGCGGTCGTCGCGGGGCAGTGGATCCACTACGCCCTCGTGATCAACCCGGCGGCCGTCAGCGCCGAGTACCCGCACGGGTACGTCAAGGTCTACCGCGACGGCGTCCTGCGCGACCAGGACCAGCTCGTGATCCGCGACGTCGTCATCACGCCCGAGGGCGGCACCGCGCCGTTCCGGGTGGGAACCAGGGACTTCGGCTCGTGGTTCGCTGGCGCCGTCGGCAAGGTCGCCGTCTACGACCGGGAACTGCCCGCCACGCGCATCGCCGCGCACACCACCGCCATGACCACCACGTCCCAGCACCGGGGGTTCTCTCGATGACCGACGACAACGGCACGCGGATCGTCTCCGCCGAGGTCCTGGTGTCCTCGCCAGGCCGCAACTTCGTGACGCTGCGGCTGCGCACGGCCGACGGCGTGACCGGCCTCGGCGACGCCACGGTCAACGGCCGCGAGCTGTCCGTCGTGTCCTACCTGCAGGACCACGTGACGCCGTTGCTGATCGGCCGCGACGCGCACGCGATCGAGGACACCTGGCAGTACCTGTACCGCGGCGCCTACTGGCGTCGCGGCCCGATCACCATGGCGGCCATCGCCGCCGTCGACACGGCGTTGTGGGACATCAAGGCGAAGATGGCCGGAATGCCGCTCTACCAACTGCTCGGCGGCCGCAGCCGGCGCGGTTGTCTGACCTACGGCCACGCCAGCGGCGCCGAGCTGCTGGAGCTGTTCGACTCCATCCGCGCGCACCTCGACCAGGGCTACCGCGCCATCCGCGTCCAGACCGGAGTGCCCGGACTCGGCTCGGTCTACGGCGTCGCGTCCAGCGCGAACGCCGCGGTGGGCTCCGGCGCGACGTCCCGCTACGACCACGAACCCGCCCGCCGCGCGGCCGTCCCGGTCGAGGAGGAGTGGGACACGAGGGCCTACCTGCGGCACGCCCCGCGCGTGTTCGAGGCCGTCCGCGCCGAGTTCGGCCCGGAACTCCCGCTGCTGCACGACGCCCACCACCGGCTGACCCCGATCCAGGCCGCGAAGCTCGGCAAGGAGCTCGAACCGTACGACCTGTTCTGGCTGGAGGACGTCACCCCGGCCGAGAACACGGCCGTGCTGCGCCGGGTCCGCGAGCACACCACCACACCGCTCGCCATCGGTGAGGTGTTCAACACGATCTGGGACTACCGCGAACTGTTCGAGGAACAGCTGATCGACTACGTCCGCTCCCCCGTCACCCACGCGGGCGGCATCACGGCGCTGCGCCGCATCTTCGACTACGCCGCCGTCTACCAGATCAAGTCCGGTGTGCACGGCCCGACCGACATCTCCCCGGTCGGCCTCGCCGCGGCGCTGCACCTCGGCGTCGCGATCCCGAACTTCGGCATCCAGGAGTACATGAAGCACACCGAGGCCACCGACCAGGTCTTCCGCCCCACGTACAGCTTCACCGACGGCCTGCTCGCCCCGTCCGACGAACCGGGCCTGGGCGTGGAGCACGACGACGCGGAAGCGGACCGCCACCCGTACTCCCGCGCCTACCTGCCGGTGAACCGGCTCAAGCTGGACGGGTCGATGCACGACTGGTGAGCACGCCGGCCGCCACCGGCGCGACGAGGTCGGTCACCCCGCCCAACAGGCCGGGTGAATCGCCCTCGTCGGCACTCGCGCCCCTGCGGACAGGAGACCTGCACATCGAGGTGTTCGAAACCCAAACAGATGCGGTCTTCAGCCGAGAAGTTGCACGCGATGCACCGCGTGGTCGCCGGGCCAAGTCCGCCGCGTCCCGCCGCGAAAGTCCACCTCGACGTCCTCGCCGACGGTCACCGCCACCACCTGGCCGACCGGCCCGATCGAGCCGTGCAGCCGGACGTGATCTCCCGGCGACAGCGCGCCGACCGGCACGGTCCCGAGGTTGCGCGCCGGGGACGCGGGCTTGAGCCGCGTCGTGAACAACCACCACGCACCGCCGCACGCCACCGGCGTCAGCAGCACGACGACTCCGGCGGCCACGGGATCGGCGCGCACCAGGGCGGCCGCGACCACGACCGCTCCCAGCAGGCCCACCAGCGCGGCGACGAGCACCGAGCTCACCGGGTGGTGGCCGACCTGGAGCCAGCCCGTCGTGCGGACCCAGCCACCGGGCGTCAGGCCTCGTGGGGTGCGCTCGTCCTCCGGCTCGGAAGCGGGTGCGACCTTGCTGAACAGGTCGACCTCGTCGTCAGTCCGCACGTCGCCACCTCAACTGGTTCTTGCCGTTGCGGGAGCAGACGATCTCGTAGCCGTCCTTGGTCGTCCGGCGCGCGCCCTCGAAGAGACACGGTCGGCCCAGCCTGAAGTCGTCCCACTCCTCGTCCGGCGGTTCCGGCTCGGTGGTCGTGGGCACCGGCGCGGGAGGAGGTGGCGGAGCAGGCTCCGTGGTGGTCGTGACCGTTGTCGTAGTAGTTGAACTCGGCACGGCGGAGGTCGTCGGCGCCACGGAGACGGTCGTCGTCACGCCGCCGGGCACGCAGCCGGCCGTCCACAGCCCGAGGCGCCCCAGCCGTGCGGCGGACTCGTCGGACGCCAGGTCGCCGCGCGCCGTCAGGTCGGCCTGCACGGCGCCGCCGCTCACCACGGTCCGCGCGTAGTCCGCGCCGTCCGGCAGTTCGACGTCGACCAGGATCCGATCGCTCCCGGACGCGTCCTCCCGCTTCACCACGAGCCGCACGTCCTTGCCGAGCAACAACTCCTGGGCGGCGGCGCGCGACTGCGCCACCCAGCAGTCCGACACCGGCCTCACCCCGGCGACGCGGGCCCGCACGACACGTCCGCTGACGGGCTCCGCGCCCTCGAACAGGTCCACCTCGGACACCGAACTCACGGTCACCTGCAGTGCGTCGCCCCGGAACCCGCTCGCCTCGTGCGCGCCGTTCCCCCGGTTTCGCGAGGGGTCGTCACCGCTGAACGCGACCGCGCCGGTGGCGGCCAGCGCCGTGACGACGCCGAGGCATCCGATCGCGAGCCGTGCGGGCTGGCTGGTGCGCCACCAGAAGCGGCGGACGGCTCCCGCCTCGGGAGCGGCGGAGTCGGCTGTGCTGGGCAATGGCGTTCCCCCGGCGTCGGACAATCCGTGACACAAATGAGCGTTCCGTTCTCCGACTAGATACGGGCCGAAGACCAGAACGTTCATTCACAGATTTCGCCGTCTTTCACAGACCAGCCGGATCAGTGATTGACGGCGCACGCTCCGTCACTTCTTCTTGGGCCACGGAATCAGCATCATCACGCCCGCGCTGGCGCACAGCAGCCCGATCGTCGTCCACAGCTGCTGCCCCGTCATGAAACTGCCCTTGAGGTAGCCCAGCCCCTGGGCAGTCCACACGCCGCCGACCAGCAACAGCACGATTCCGAGCCCGACCAGCAGTTTTCTGCTCATGACCGGGAAGGCTACCGACCCCCGAACGTTCGATCGCGGTCGTACCATGAACGTCGCCCGATCTTGAGGAGGCACCGTGGCACGTCCCCGCACCACCCCGCGGACCGTGGAGCACCCGGACCTGGCCGAGGTCACGTTGCAGCAGGCCCTGGAAGCCCTGGCGGACCCGGTGCGGCGCATGGTCGTGAGCCAACTGGCGCGGGAGGGCGGCGAGAAGGGCTGCGGCACGTTCGACACGCCGGTCTCGGACTCCACCCTCACCCACCACTTCGCCGTGCTGCGCGAGGCGGGCGTGATCCGGCAGCATTACAGGGGCACGACCAAGCTGAACTCGCTGCGCACCGAGGACATGGAGGCGAGGTTCCCCGGTCTGCTGCCCGCCGTCGTCACCGCCGCGGAGGCCGAGTCCTAACTTTGATGATGGTCAAAGTTTGACGCCCTTCAAACTTTGGGGCAGGGTGGGCGACACTGCTCACCGACCCCGAAGGGCGGCCTCCTCGTGGCCAGACACGTGCGGTTCGACCGGCTCGGCGGCCCCGAGGTGCTGGCGCTCCACGACGTCGAGGTGGGCGAGCCCGCGGCGGGCGAGGTGCGCGTCCGAGTGGACGCGATCGGCCTGAACCGAGCCGAGATCATGTTCCGCGAGGGCGTCTACTACGAACAGCCGACCTTCCCCGCCACCCTCGGCTACGAGGCCGCAGGCGTCGTCGAAGCCATCGGCGAGGGCGTCTCACACCTGACCGAGGGCGACCCGATCGCCGTCGTGCCGGCCTTCTCCCAGAACAGCTACGGCACCTACGGCGACCACGTGATCGTGCCCGCCTCCGCTGTCGTCCCCCGCCCGCCGAACGTCGGCGCCGTGCAGGCCGCCGCCGTCTGGATGGCCTACATCACCGCGTACGGACCGCTGTTCGAGTCCGGCGAGGTCCGCCCCGGCGACCCCGTGCTGATCAGCGCCGCCGCGAGCAGCGTCGGCCAGGCCGCCGTCCAGATCGCCCGCCACATCGGCGCGGTCCCGATCGCCACCACCCGCGACGCGTCGAAGCGCCAACGCCTCCTCGACGCGGGCGCCGCCCACGTCATCGTCACGAGCGACGAGGACCTGCCCACGCGCGTCAAGGAGATCACCGGCGGCGAGGGCGTCCGCCTGGCGTTCGACCCGATCGCGGGCCCCGGCGTCGAAACCATCGCGCAGGCCATCGCCCCCGGCGGGCACCTCGTGGTCTACGGCGCCCTCGACCCGCGCCCCACTCCTCTGCCGAACGCGAGCAGCTACCCGCAGCTCACCAGCCGCACGTACTCGATGCACTCGATCAGCAGGGACCCCGAACGCCTGCGCCGAGCCGTGGCGTTCGTCAACGCGGGACTCGCCACCGGGTCGTTCAGGCCGGTCGTGGACCGCACGTTCGACCTCACCGAGATCGTGGACGCGCATCGGCACATGGAGGCGAGCAACCACATCGGCAAGGTCGTCGTGACCGTGTCCCACTCCTAGTCCACGCAAGGAAAATTCCATCCGGCGGCGCCTGGCCGTCTCTTTGGTCCATACGAGCGATTGACGACCAACTGGCCCCGAACGTCCCAAGATCCGACTTAGTGTCGGTCGCGTGGTCGATCACATGCCCGACGACGAGCCGTGGCGGGTGCGCGTGCTCGACGCCGACGGCGGGGTTCTCGGCGCGGGCGTGCTGCTCGGCGAGACGCATGTGCTGACCTGCGCGCATGTGGTGCCCGAGGGCGCGGACCACGTCTTCGTCGACCGGATGCGCGGGGCCGCCGTGCGCGCCGACGTCAGGCAGGAGCACTTCGTGCCTCCGCTCGAGGACCGGCGGGGTGACGTCGCGTTGCTGGATCTCGTGGGGCCCGTCGAGGGTGCGGGCGCGATGCTGCGCCGGACCGCGTTGCGCCGGAACCTCGTGGTGCGCACGGCCGGGTTTCCCGGGCCCGTGCACGACGGGGTGTCGGTGCTCGCGCGGCTCGCCGGGCGGGGTGGGCCCGGGCACGAGTGGGTGCAGCTCAACCGCGACTCCGCCAACGAATATCCCGTGACCAGCGGGTTCAGCGGCGCCGGGGTGGTGGAGGACGCGGACGGCAGGCGGGCGGTCATCGGGATCGTGGTCGGCGAGTTCGCCAACGACGTCGCACACCTCGCCTGGATGATTCCCGTCGAGACGATTCTGGTGCATCTGCCCGGGGTGGCGCGGTGGGCCGTGGGGGGTGCACCGCTCGACGACGGGTTCGTCGGGACGCCGGACGTCGAGCAGGTCGGGCTGGCGCGGGCGCTGGCCGGGTGGCTCGATCGGCACCACTCGCGCGATGTCGTGATGGTGGTGGTGGGGCGTGATCGCGAGGTGTTGCACCGCGCGGTCGGGCTGTCCACTGTGGAGTCACGGCCGGAAAACAGCAGCGCGCCCAAGGGAACCGTGCCCGCGGTCGGGAGTGTCGATCTCGCCATCGCCGCGTCCCACCAGACCGTCGAGCAGGTGTCCCGGCGGATCATCGACCGCGCCGGGGTCGAACCGGACGAGAGCAGCACTCCCAGCGAGCAGGTGCGGGCGGGGACGCCGCCGATGACCGTCGTGATCGACGGGGTGGACGACGCCGAGCAGCCCGAGGTGTTGTTGCAGGAGGTCCTGAAGCCTCTCGTCGAGCAGGGGTCACGGGTGGTGCTCGGGTTCCGGCGCGAGTCGTCGCCGAGTCTCACGGCGGCGCGGTCGTGGGAGCTCGGTTCGCTCACCGGGCGGCTGGACCACATCAACGATGAGATCAAGGTGCTTGCGGCGCAAGAGGAACTGCTGGATCGGCACCACCGCGAGGTCGTGCACCGCGCGGCCGGGTTGCGGATGCGGCTGGTTCGGTTGCGGGCCGCGGTCGGGCGGCTGGACGCGCAGTCGGTGCGGCCGTTGCTGGAGGAGACCGAGGGCTCGCTCGCCAGGGCCTCGCGGCGCACCGGGCAGGCGGCGCGGGCGGTGGAGGAGCTGCTGGAGAGACGGCGGGAGGCGGCTGGGCTGCTCAACGCCTACCAGGCCAAGGCCGACGGCGGTGGCCTGGTCGAGGACACCGGACTCGCCGGGCTGTACCGGCGGGCGCATGACCTGCTGGCGCGCGGGCTCGACGATGTGCAACCAGCTGAGGAAGCCGTGCGCGGGTACGGGGCCGCGGTCCGGCAGGCGCTCGGCGAAAAGAGAGGGGAACGGCGGTGACGGCGTGCAACCGGCCGGGGTGCGGCGGCACGGTGCGGGCCACGGGCTTCTGCGGCACGTGCTGGCTGCGGCCGTTGTCCGAGGAGGCCCTCGCGGAGGTGACGGCGGTGTCGGCCACCTCCGTCGTGAGCGGGTCGAACGGTGATCCGCTCGCGTTGCCGGTGTTCGAGTTCCCCGATCCGTCGAGCAGGATCCTCAACGACACCACCATCCCCGAGGAGAACCGCAAGTGTCCCGGCGAGAACTGCGGGGCGCCGGTCGGTCGCGGCTACGCGGGGCAGCCCGCCATCAGCGAGGGGTTCTGCCCCGCCTGCGGGCACCCCTACTCGTTCCTGCCGAACCTGCACGAGGGTGACCTGGTCGACGGCCAGTACGAGGTGATCGGCTGCTTCGCGCGCGGCGGGCTCGGCTGGGTGTACCTGGCGCGGGACCGGCGACTGGACGACCACCTGGTCGTCCTCAAAGGACTGATCGACCTGCGGTACGCGGCGCTCGCGACGGCCGAGCGGCGCGCGATGACCATGATGGACCACAAGAACATCGTGCGGATCCTCAACTTCGTCGCGCACCCCGACAGCGCAGGCAAGCAGCGCGAGTACATCGTGATGGAGTACGTCGACGGGCTCACGTTGCGCGAGGCCACCCGGCAACGCGCGCTCGGCACGGAGCCGTTGCGGGTCGAGCACGTCATCTTCTGCGTGCTGCAGGTGCTGGAGGCGATGGAGTACCTGCACCGGCGCGGCTACCTGTACTGCGACATGAAGCCCGACAACGTGATCGTCCGGCCGGGGCACCACGGCGAGGAGGACCGGGTCAAGGTCATCGACCTCGGCGCGGTGCGCAAGGCCGACGACCGCGACAGCAGCCGGATCGGCACCAAGCCCTTCGAGGTCGACGAGGCGGAGTTCCAGGCACGCGGCCTGACCGTGCAGTCGGACGTCCACACCGTCGGCGTCACGCTGGAACGGCTGTACACCGGCACGTCCGACTGGCTGGACCAGCAGACGGGCGCGACCGACGAACACCTCGCGCTGGGACTGGAGTCCTTCAAACGGCTGATCGCCAGGGCCCGGCACGAGGACGCCGACCGGCGGTTCGACTCGGCCGCGCAGATGGCCGAGCAGCTCAGGGGAGTGCGGCGGGAGATCGCGTCACTGCGCGACGGCGTCGCCCGGCCCGAACCGTCGGCCGTCTTCGAAGCCACGGCCGCGCTGCTCGACTCCGGACTCGGTGACGTGCCCCCGTTGCACAGGTGGACGCGGCCCGACCGGTACAGCGGGACCGGCGTGCCGCTGCCCGACGGACGGCCGAGTGCCGCCGAGGTCGCGATCGGGCTGCCGGTGCCGCGGGTCGATCCGGTCGACGAGGCCGCCGAGTACCTCGCCGCCACCGGCACGTCGAACGCCCTGCGGTTGCTGGACAAGCTGGAGACCGCCGAGCTCACGACCGCGGAGAGCTGGTTCGCCCGCTGCCGGGCGCAGATCGAGATCGGACAGCTCGACCTCGCCGCGGCGAGCCTGCGCGAGGCCCGGTGCGCGGACGGCGACTGGCGGGCCACGTGGCATCGCGGGCTCCTCGCGCTCGCGCGGGGTGAGGTCGGCCAGGCCCGGCAGGAGTTCACCGCGGTGTACGACGCGCTGCCCGGCGAGGAGGCACCGAAGATCGCGCTCGGCTTCTGCGCCGAACACGAGGGCAAGCTCGAGCGGGCCCGTCGGCTCTACGAGGCGGTCTGGCGCCGGGACCGGTCGCAGGGCAGCGCCGCGTTCGGACTGACCAGGATCCGGCTGGCCGAGGGCGACCGGGCGGGCGCGGTGGCCGTGCTCGACGAGGTGCCCAGGGTGTCGCGGCACTTCGACGCCGCCGCCGTCGCGGCCGTGATCATCCTTTGTGGACGGCTGTCGTCCGGTACCCCGGAGGTCGCCGATCTGCGCGAGGCGGCCACGCGCCTGCCGTCGCTCTACCTCGACACCGACGGCCGCAACCGGCTCGTCACGATCCTGCGCGAAGCCGCGCTGCCGCTCGTCGGCGAGCCCGGTACCCGCCTCGACTCCGACGAGGTCTTCGGCTCCGCGCCCAGCGAGGACGGACTGCGGCGGTTGCTCGAGGAGTCGTACCGCGGCCTGGCCGGACAGGCGGAGAACGAGGACGAGCACGGCATTCTCATCGACCTGGCCAACACGATTCGCCCGAGGACGTGGTCATGACAGCGGACGCGCAACCGGCCTTCGGCCTCGCGGTGAGCCAGAACCCGTACCTGTTCGCCGGCGAGACCGAGATGCACGCGGTGCTCACCGTGACGACGCAGGGCCTCGAAGACCTGACCGGCGGCGAGATCCCCGAAGCCGCCGAGGTGATCGCCATCGACTGCTCCGGCTCGATGCACAGCCCTCCCACGAAGCTGCGAGCCGCGCAGGAGGCCACCGGCGCGGCGATCGACGCCCTGCGCGACGGAGCGTTCTTCGCCGTGGTCGAGGGCACGCACACGGCGCGCGTGATCTATCCGAAAGACGACGGACTCGTCGCGGCGACCGCCGAGACCAGGGCCGCAGCGAAACGGGCGGTGCGGCGCCTGACCGCGAGTGGCGGCACCGCCATGGGCTCGTGGCTGCGGCTGGCGGACCGGTTGCTGGCCGCGCGTCCGACGGCCGTGCGGCACGTCCTGCTGCTCACCGACGGCAAGAACGAGCACGAGACGTCCGCGGAGCTCGACCAGGTCCTCGCCGACTGCTCCGGCCGGTTCGTCTGCGACGCGCGCGGTGTGGGTGACGGCTGGGAACCCGAGGAGCTGCTGCGCATCGTGTCCGCGCTGAACGGCACGGCCGACGCCGTCCGGGAGGAGTCCGAACTCGCCGAGGACTTCACCGCGATCATGCGGGCCGCGATGCGCAAGGTCGTGCCGGAGTTGCTGATCCAGGTCGAGACCTCGCCGTTCGCCCGCGTGCGCTTCCTGCGTCAGACGTTCCCGACGCAGACGGACCTGACCGCGCTCGGCACGTCCACGGGCCCGCTGACCACCCTGTACCCCACAGGTTCCTGGGGTGAGGAGAGCCGGGACTTCCACGTCTGCCTGGACGTGCGGCCGGACGGGCTGGAACTGCTCGAGTACCAGATCGCCGAGGTCGCCCTGCTGCCTGTGCGCGCCGGACGCGAAACCGCGGCGGGCGACGTGCGGCCCATCGTCGCGCAGTGGACCGAGAACACCGTTCTCTCCAGCGTGATGGACTCGCGGGTCGCACACGCCACGAACCAGGCCGAGCTGGGCCGGGCGGTGATGGCGGGCTGCGAGGCGTACGACGAGGGCGACACCGAACGGGCGGCGCGGGAGTGGGGCAAGGCGGTGGCGCTGGCTTCCGCGCAACGCAACGAGAAGGTGCTCACCCGGCTGCACCGGCTGGTCGACGTCGTCGGCGATCCGGCACTCGGCGAGGTGCGCATCCGGACCGACCTGGACCTGCTCGACGTCAAGCTGAGCGAGGTCAGCCGGAGCCACGGCACGCGCGGCCCCGAGGCCGAACCGGATCCCGGCCCGCACCCGGCCGGCCCCGATCGCAGGTGCGAGCACTGCGGGTACGTCTCCTCCGCCCGCGCGAAGTTCTGCGAGGGCTGCGGCAGAACGTTCGAGGTGGGCGCATGACAGCCCTCGCTCGACCGGACGTCCGCTCCACCACCCGGCGCGGTCTGCTGCGGCTGCGCGCGGCGCTGCTCGGCGTGACCGCGCTGGTGCTGCTCTCGTCGTGGTACGCCTTCGACAACGTCCACGACACCATCGACACCGTGCGGGACCGCAGTGCCCCCGCTCTGCTGGAGGCCGCCGTCGCACGGTCCGCGCTCGCCGAGGCGGACTCGGTGGCCATCAGGAGCTTCAGCTCGGGCGAGGCCCAGCTGATCGGGCCGGGCGACCGCTACCAGAACCAGATCGCGGTGGCGAGCCAGGCCATCGCACAGGTCGCCGAGGACAACACCCTGGGCGAGGCCGGCAGCAAACAGCTGCGCGTGGTGGCGGGACTGGTCGTCGCGTACACCGGGTGGGTCGAGCAGGCCGACGCGCACTACCGGCAGGGTGGCGGGAGCACGTCGCTGGCCGCGGTCGACCTCTGGTACGCGTCCCGGCTGCTGCACGAACCGGAAAGCGGTGTGCTGGCCCAGTTCGACGAACTGGTGAAGGCCCAGCACGACGCGCTCGGCGGCCAGCTCTCGGGCAGCTCGACGACGTTCTGGCGGGGGCTGCTCGTCGCCGTGCCGATCCTCGCACTGCTCGTGCTTCTCGTTGTTGCGCAACGGTTTCTGCGTCACCGGTTCCGCCGGTCGTGGAACCTGCCGCTGGTGTTCGCAACGGTCGTGCTCGCCGGCTGCGGCGCGATCACGGTGTTCGGCGTCCTGGCGCAGCAGGAGGTGGAGACGGCCGCCGACGAACTGCGCCAGGTTACGTCCACTTGGGACGGACAGATCACCACGACCCGGGCCGAGGCGCAGGAGGAGTTGAAGAACCTCGTCACGAAGATCTGCGCCGCGGCCGACGGCGGGTGCGGCGACACGGTCGTCCGGTTCCTGTCCGACCTGCGGCAGACGGGCACGCCGGAACCGGTGCCGGACAAGGCCCTCACCGACGCGGCCAGGCACGTCAACGCCTCCGTCGCGGCGGCCGACGACTACTCGGGCCTGGAAACGCTCCTCCCGATCGGCGCCGTGCTGATCGGGCTGGCCGTGCTCCTCGGCCTCCACCCGCGCATCCAGGAATACAGGTACGAGCGACGATGATCCGACTGCTGATCGCGCTGGTCCTGCTGAGCGCGCTGCCCGCCTGCTCCAGCGCGGGCGCCGCGGGCAGGGTCCAGATCATGGCGTCCTGGACCGGCCAGGAGGAGCAGCGGTTCCTCGAAGTGCTGGCGGAGTTCGAGAAGGACGAGGACGTCGACGTCGAGTACGTCGGCACCCGCGCGCTGAGCCAGGTGCTCCAGTCCGAGGTGCGGCAGGGCACTCCCCCGGACATCGCCCTGCTGCCGAGTCCCGGCGAACTCGCGGCCTACGCACGCGACGGGCACCTCGTTCCGTTGGACGGCATCGTGCCCTCCGGCCAGGACCAGTACAGCGCCCAGTGGCTCGAACTCGAGAAGGTCTCGCTGGAGAACGGCGGCAAGCAGCGCTTCGCCGTCGCGGTCAAGGCCGACCTGAAGAGCGCGATCTGGTTCAACACCAAGGCGTTGCCCGGACCGAAGCCGCAGACCGGCGAGGAACTGCTGGCGCTGTCGAACGAACTCGCCGCGGGCGGCCGCACGCCGTGGTGCATGGGCCTCGGCGCCACCCCGGACTCCGGCTGGCCCGGCACCGACTGGATCGAGGACGTCCTGCTGCACCAGGCAGGTCCCGACGTCTACCGGCAGTGGGCGGCGAGCAAGCTGCCGTGGACGTCACCCGAGGTGCGCGCGGCGTGGACGACCTGGAGCCGGCTGGCCGGAGGCACGACCGTGCGCGGCGGCCCGAAGTCCGCGCTGCTGACGGACTTCGGCGACGCGGGCCGAGCCATGTTCGGCCCGCAGCCGGGATGTCTGCTCGACCACCAGGCGTCGTTCATCCTGGGCGTCTACCAGGGCTACGAGTCCTCCCCGAAGGTCGCGCAGGACTTCGACTTCTTCCCGTTCCCCGCCTTCGCCGGCAAGTCACCGGCCTCGGTCGTCTCGGCCGACCTGGCGGCAATGTTCACCGACACGCCCCAGGCCCGGAAGCTGATCAGCTACCTCGCTTCCGAGAAGGCGCAACGGATCTGGCCGCGCAACGGCGGCGCGTTCTCGACGAACCGCGAGGTCGGGACGTCGGAACACCGCGACGACGTCAGCAAGAAGATCGCCACGATCCTGACGTCGGACCAGTCCCTGTGCTTCGACGCCTCGGACCTGATGCCCCCGAAGATGCGCACCGCGTTCTACCGCGCGGTGCTCGAACACGTCGACGATCCGTCGCGGCTGGACTCGCTGCTGGAGAAGCTCGAGGTCGTCCGAGCCGGTGTGTCGGAAGAAGAACGGGTGGAGTTCCCGTGCCGATGAGGAGTGGTGCATGACTGAACTAGCGCGATTCGAACTGGACGGCGGCGGCTCGGTCGTCGTCGAGGTCGACGAGGAACCGGGCGTCTCCCGGGCGAGCCGTCCGGGCCGCGTGCTGCGCGACGCCCGCGCGTCGTTCGAGAAGGCGCTCACCGACGTGCGCGACGCCGCCTCGACCGCGCTCGACCAGTTCCGCACGATGGCCCGCCCGCCGGACGAGGTCGAACTCAAGTTCGGCGTGAAGCTGGACGCGGAGGCCGGTGCGGTGATCGCGCGGACCGGCGTGCAGGGACAGTTCGAGGTCAAGCTGCGGTGGCGGAAGGACGACCTGCCGATCGAGGAGGAAGTGGTCGAGGAGGAGAACTGAGGTCCGTCCACATCAGACTCGCCGTAGAGTGCTCCCGTGACGGCGACCTTTGACTGGGCGGAGTTCGAGCGGGTTCTGCACGACGGCGTGGTGCGGTCCGTCGAGTCGGCGATGGCCGATCACCCCGGCGAACGGCTCTACGCGGCGGTGCTCGACCACGTCTACCGCGAAGAGGACGGCCTGATCGCGTTGCCCCAGTTGGGGATCAACAGCGTCGAGGCGTTGGCGCGCGAACCAGAGGACGTCCGGGAGCAGCTGCGGTGGAGTGCCCCGGACTGGGACCGCTACCTCGACGACTGGCTCTCGCCCGGGCCTGCCGAACAGTGGGAGCGGGCCCTGACGGCGCTGGCGTGCGCCGGAACGACCCGTCATTGGCAACGGACGTTCGAGCGGTACCTCGGGGCGGTGGTCCGCGTGTGCCGGCGAGCCCGCACGACGTTGCGCACGAGTGGCGTCACCGATCGGGAGTTCGTGGTGCTGCTGCTCGACGACGAGCACCACGAATCGCTGATCAAGCGCGTGCTGAGCAAGGCCGAGGTGCGCCGCCACTTTCCGGAACTGGACGAGCGAACGGCCGCCCTGGCCCAGCTCGCAGCGCTCCCACCGGCCGAGCGCGCGAGGAGTCTGGCAGGTCTGCTGGGGACATTCGACGGGCCCGTCGGCTCCGAGGAGGCCGAGGCGGCTCTGCGGGATCTCGGTCCGGCGGCGATCCCGGCGTTGGTCGATCTGCTCGGTTCGGGCCGGGCCTGGCAGGCCGCGAAGCTGCTCGCGGACATCGGCCGGCGCGATGACCAGGTCATCGACGCGTTGCGCGCCGCTCTTGGTCGGGCTGACGCGCAGCACTGGGTCGCGGTCGCACTGTCCCGTCTCGGCCGGCTCGACCTCGTGCTCGCCGCCACCCTCCCCGCGAGCGTGGTGGCCGGTGCGGTCGCCGGGCCCTACACCTCCTTCCGCGACCACTCGGTCGTCGCGCCACCGCTGGACTACGGGCCGTTGGCGGAGGTCATCGAACGCTCGCCCGCCTACCTGTCGGCATTGGAGGCGAGGCTGGCTCCTGGCACCAGTTACTGCGAGATCACCGCTGACGAGGTCGATGCCGCGGTCCTCGGCCTGAGTTCGCCGCACGCGGTCATCCGTCGGCACGCCGTCAGCGTGCTCGGGCGGCGGCAGCTCGGCAAGAAGGTCGGGCGGCGGGTGCTGCCCGTGCTGTGCCGGACGATGCGGGACGACCAGGACGCGTCGGTGCGCCGTCTCGCGATCCTGTCGTTGCTGTACTGGCGGCGGGACTCGCGTCATCTGGCCGATCTGGTCCGGGAGGCGTTGGGCGACCCGGATGCGAAGGTGCGGGAGGCAGCGAAGTACTGGTTGCGCGAACAGGCGCTGGAGCGGTGAAGTCTGCGGTTCACTGCTCTGCGAACCGCAGTGCGCAGGAGGAGGATTTCCATGGGGATCTCGCTCGACGCCGCCGACGTCCTCCCCCGGGACGCGGCGGACGCCACGCTGGTCGCGAGGGTGTTCGACCCCTCCGCACAAGGACCTTCGGTCGTGACGATCCGCGGCGAGGAGGTAGTCGACCTCTCGACGTTGGCACCGACCGTGTCGTCGTTGCTCGAACGGCCGGACGCGGTGGAGGCCGTCCGAAGTCACGCGGGCACCTCGTGGCCGCTCGCGGAAGTGCTTGCCGCCACGACGAACCCGGCCGGTGCGGTGCCCAGGTTCCTGGCGCCGGTCGACCTGCAGGTGCTCAAGGCCGCGGGCGTGACGTTCGTGCGCAGCATGCTCGAACGGGTCATCGAGGAGCGGGCGGACGGCGATCCGGCGCTGGCCGAGGAGGTGCGCGCGAAGATCGGCGCGATCGTCCAGGGGCACCTCTCGAACCTGAGGCCGGGGTCGGTGGAGGCCGCGGAGGTGAAGAGGGTGTTGCAGGCGGAAGGGCTGTGGTCGCAGTACCTCGAGGTCGGCATCGGGCCGGACCCCGAGATCTTCACCAAGGCACCGGTGCTCTCGGCGGTGGGGCCGGGCGCGGAGGTCGGCGTGCTCGCCCGTTCGGTCTGGAACAACCCCGAACCCGAGCTGGTGCTGGTGGTGAACTCGCGCGGGACACCGGTCGGCGCGACGCTCGGCAACGACGTCAACCTGCGCGACTTCGAGGGCCGCAGCGCTCTGCTGCTCACGGAGGCCAAGGACAACAACGCTTCCTGCGCCATCGGGCCGTTCCTGCGGCTGTTCGACGACGGGTTCACGCTGGCGGACGCCAAGGCCACCGAGATCTCCCTGGACATCACCGGTCCCGACGGGTTCGAGCTGCACGGTGTGAGCGCGGTGTCCGAGATCAGCCGGGAGCTCGAGGACCTGGTGTCCCACGCCTTCGGCACCCACCACCGCTATCCCGACGGGTTCGTGTTGTTCACCGGCACGATGTTCGCGCCCACCGAGGACCGCGACCGGCCCGGCGAGGGGTTCACGCACCGGATCGGGGACGTCGTGCGCATCTCGTCGCCTCGTTTGGGCGCGTTGACGAACGTCGTGACCACGGCCGAGAACGCGGAGGACTGGACGTTCGGCATCACCGCGTTGATGACGAACCTCGCCGCCCGCGGACTGCTGAGCTGACCCAGGCCCTGTCCTGACGGACTTGCCGGACAGGGCCTAGCCATTCAGGTCTTTGATGACCGGAAGTCCTTGTGTGCGCTCCGCTTGATCCGCCGTCAATCAGTTGTTAACGTGCACACCCGCTTGTGGTGCAGGTCACAAAACGGCACGTGAGGTGCGTGGATGCGATCACTGAAGTACGCGGTGCCCGTGATCGCGCTGCTCGCTGCGGCGTGCGGCTCCCCCGCCGCAGGGCAGCAGAGCAAACCGCATGAGAGCGCTCTCGTGGGTGTCACGATGCCCACGACGAAGTCGGAGCGCTGGATCAGCGACGGCGACAACATCAAGCGCGACCTCGAGTCACGCGGGCACAGGGTCGATCTGCAGTACGCGCAGAACGACGTGCCCACGCAGGTGAAGCAGGTGCAGAGCCAGATCGCCGCCGGCGCGAAACTCCTCATCATCGCCTCGGTCGACGGCTCCGCCCTCACCGAACCGCTGGCGATCGCCGCGGAGGCCGGGATCCCGGTCATCGCCTACGACCGGCTGCTGCGCGGCAGCCCGAACGTCGACTACTACGCGACGTTCGAGAACTTCCGCGTCGGCATCTACCAGGCCGAGTCGCTGCTGACCGGGCTGGGCCTGCGCAACGGCGACGGCACCCCCGGCCCTCAGCCCGGCCCGTTCAACGTCGAACTGTTCGCCGGCTCGGCGGACGACAACAACTCGGCGTTCTTCTTCAACGGCGCGATGTCCGTGCTCAAGCCGTACATCGACGAGAAGAAGCTGGTGGTGCGCAGCGGTCAGGTCGACTTCACGGCGGTGACGACCCTGCGGTGGGACGGCGAGACCGCCCGCAAGCGGATGGAGGAAATCCTCACCACGGCGTACAAGAAGAACAAGGTGAACGGCGTGCTTTCGCCCTACGACGGGATCTCGCTCGGCATCCTCACCGCGCTGAAGAACAGCGGCTACGGCGCTCCCCTGCCGGTCGTGACGGGACAGGACGCCGAACTCCCCTCCGTGAAGTCCATCATCGCGGGCGAGCAGTACTCGACGATCTACAAGGACACCCGCGAACTGGCGACGGCCACGGCGTCGATGGCCGAGGCCGTGCTGAAGGGCCGGACACCGCCCCAGCTCAACAACCTCAACGACTACGAGAACGGCGTCAAGATCGTCCCGGCCTTCCTGCTCAACCCCGTGAGCGTCGACAAGGCCAACTACCACGAGGTCCTGGTGGACTCCGGGTACTACACCGACGACCAGCTTCGCTGAACTCGTTGCCGCGCAAGGTCTCCTGAGTTTTCGAAACAACTCCTGGCTCTGCACAACGGTTTCCTGCACTAGTCTCGGATCGCAGGCTCATCGAGATTCACCGGCGGTCATCGCGAATCCGAGGGAGTTGCCGACGTGGTCGAGACGCACGACATCGTTCGCCCGCCCGCAGAACTCAGCACCGCCCTCGCGGCTCTCGGCAGTGCGACGGCCAGCGCCGAACTGAGCCGCATGGGCATCCGCAGCGCGTTCATCCAGGGCCCGGTCACGGTGACACCCGGTGTGCGCGTGGCAGGTCCGGCGCTGACGCTGCAGTTCCTGCCGAAGCGGGAGGACCTCTACCCCGACGAGGAGTACGCCGAGCCGGAGAAGCAACTGCACCGGCACGTCATGTACCACGCCCAGGCGGGCGACATGATCGTCGTGGACGCGCGCGGCGACATGGGCAGCGGCGTGTTCGGCGAGATGATGCTGACGTACTTCCAGGGCCGCGGCGGCGTGGGCGTGGTGATCGACGGGTGCCTGCGCGACGTCGGCGAGGCCAAGAAGCTCGGCCTCGGGCTGTGGATCCGCGGCGCCACCCCGAACTACCACGCCCAGACCGGCATCGTCCCGACCGCTGTGAACGTGCCGGTGGCCTGCGGCGGCACGCTCGTCGAACCCGGCGACATCGTCGTGGCGGACGACGACGGGGCGGTCGTGGTGCCGGTCAAGCTCGCGCCCGCGCTGGTCGCCGCCGCCCAGGAACACGCGGAGTGGGAGGAGTTCTCCCGGATCAAGCTGGCCGAGGGTGGCGACCTGCGGCGGTACTACCCGCTGTCGCAGGACGCCTGGCCCGAGTACGAGAAGTGGCGCGCCGCGCAAGGACGCTAACTCCACAGGCGGTCATGGCTCGACTCCGCGTCCCAGTGCTTGGTCTCGGCGAAGAAGACCGGGTCGCGCGGGTCGAGGTGGCGTCGCAGCAGCTCCTCGTCGAGGTCGCCGAAACCCAGTCCCGGCGTGTCCGGCACGGCGATGTGGCCGTCCTGGGTCAACGGCCGGGGCAGGCCGGTGACGAGGTCGCTCCAGAACTCCACCTCGGCCGCGTGGTGTTCGAGCGCGAGGAAGTTCTCGGTGGCGGCGGCCAGGTGCACGGACGCCATCGTCGCGATCGGTGACGCCGCGAGGTGCAACGCCATGGGAATGCCGCGTTCCTGCGCGTGGTCGCCGATCCGCTTGGTCTCGGCGATGCCGCCCGCCGTCGCCGGATCCGGGTGCACGACACGGATGGCACCGGTGTCCAGCAACGGCCGGAAGCCGTCGAGCAGGTAGATGTCCTCGCCCGTGCAGGTCGGGACGGCGACGGCCTCGGTCAGCTGACGCCACTGGTCGGTCAGCTGCCACGGGATCAGGTCCTCGATCCAGGCCAGGGTGAACGGTTCGAGCGCGCGGCCGATGCGGATGCACGAGTCGAGCGCGATGTGACCGAAGTGGTCGGCGGCGAGCGCGACGTCGTAGCCCACCACGGACCGCACGACGTCCACGTAGAACGCCAGGTACTGCACGCCCAGGTCGGTGACCTGGATCCCGGTGAACGGGTGCATGGTCGTCAGGTCCTCGCGGGCCCCCGGCGGCGCGATCAACGCCCCCGGGACGTCCCACAACAGGTCGATGCCGACGTCCATCTTCAACATCGTGTACCCGCGCCGCTTGCGTTCCAGCAGCCGGTCGCCCATGGCGTGCGGGTCCGGCAGCGACGGAGTGTCGGCGTAGCACCGGATCCGGTCGCGGTAGCGGCCGCCGAGCAACGCGTGCGCGGGCACCCCGTACGCCTTGCCCGCGAGGTCCGTCAGCGCCATCTCGACGCCGGACACTCCCCCGCCCTGCCGTCCGTGGTGCCCGAACTGCCTGATCCGGCGGAAGACCTTCTCGACGTTGCAGGGGTTCTCGCCGACGAGCCGGCTCTTGAGCATGAGCGCGTAACTGGAGCTGGCCTGGTCCCGCACCTCCCCGTAGCCCACCAGGCCCTGGTTCGTGTCGATCCGGATGATCGACGAGCGGAACGGCACGCCGGTCAGGTTCGCCACCCGCAGATCGGTGATCCGCAGGGCACTCGGGCGCGACGCCGTGTCGACGTGTTCCTCGGTGACCGCCTCGCTCATCCCTTCACCGCCCCGGCGGTGAGGCCCTCGGTCAGGAACCGCTGCCCGAACGCGTACATCGTCACGACCGGGATGCTGATCAGCAGCGAGGCCGCGGCGAGCTGGCCCTGCGGCACGACGTCACCGAAGATCATCGACTGCATGCCGACGGGCAACGTCTTGTAGTCGTCCTGGGTGATGAACACGAACGCGAACAGGAACTCGTTCCACGCGTTGGTGAGCGTGAACAGCGCGACCGCGAGCAGACCCGGTTTGGCCAGCGGCAACGTGATCCGCAGGAACGCCCCGAACCGCGTGCAGCCGTCGACCAGCGCGGCCTCCTCCAGATCCGCCGGGATCGACCGGAAGTACCCGACGAGCAGCCACGTCGCGAACGGCAACGTGAACGTCGGATAGGCGAGCACCAGCGACCACAACGAGTCGTTGAGACCGATGCCGCTCATCAGCTGGTACAGCGGGATGAACAGCAACGCGCCCGGCATCACGTAGGTGAGCAGGATCGTCACCGTGAAGCTCTCCGAGCCCCGGAACCTCAAGCGCGCCAACGCGTACCCGGCCAGCGCCGCGCAGACCAGCGCGATCACCGTGGACGCCACCGACACCAGGACCGTGTTGAGGTACCAGGTGCCGAACGCCCTGTCGGTGAAGAGGTTCGTGAACTGCTCGGTGGTCCACGGGGTCGGCCAGAGGTCGTCGGTGCGCGCGACGATCTGGTCGTCGGACTTGAAGGCCGTGACCGTCATCCAGTACAGCGGGGCGAGCACGAAACCCAGCAACCCCACGAGCGCGACGCCCGAACCCGTGCCGCCGACCAGACGTGCGGCGACCCTGTTGCCCCGTGCGGCGAACGCCGACACGACCCGTCCGACGGCGGCCGCGAGCACCACGAACACGCCCAGCACGAGCGCGGCCTTCCACACGATGTGCGGCGACGCCCAGACCAGCAGGAGAACCGAGACGAGCACGATCACCCACGGCAGCGCGCGGCGCTGGGCGGGGGTGAGCCGCCTGCGGCCCAGATCGCCCGCGACCGGCAGTTCGTTGCGGCGCATCATCCGCACGAGGACCACGACGAGCACGGCGATGATCGGCAGCATCACCAGCGTGACCGCGGCGCCCGCGCCGAGTTGCAGCTGCTGGATCGCCTTCGAGTAGGCCACCATCACGTACGGCGCGGTGGCGTCGCCCGGCCCGCCCTGGGTCATCAGCCAGATCAGGTCGAAGTTGTTGAACGTCCAGATCGACGACAGCAGCACCGTCACGATCATGACGTGCCGCAGGCCGGGCAGCGTGATGTGCACGAACCGCTGCCACGGCGACGCACCGTCCACCATGGCCGCCTCGTAGAGGTGGCTGTCGATCGCCTTCAGGCCGGCCAGGAACGTCACCGTGAAGAACGGGATGCCCTTCCAGACGTTGACCAGGATGACCGACGGCATCGCGAGCGCCGGATCGGACAACCACTCAGCCGGCCACCGATCGACGAGCCCGATCGAGGCGAGCACCGGGCCGATGCCGGAATCGGTGAGCAGAACGTTGACGCTGCCGAAGATCGGGTCGAACAGGGACCGCCAGGTGAACGCCGTGACGACCGTCGGCACCACCCACGGCAGCAGGATCACCCCGGCGACGATCGCCCGGCCGCGGCGCATGTGGTGCAGCATCAACGCCGCGATGAGGCCGAGGGTGACCTTGAAGATCTCGGCGTACGCGGTGAAGACGAACGAGTTCAGGACTCCCTTGTGGAACAAGGAGTCGCCGACGAGAGCGGTGTAGTTGTCCAGTCCTACGAAGACGGTCTCGGCGCCGTGGCGTTCGGTCGTGCTGGTGATGACCGAGTCGACGATCGGGACGAGGATCAGGCCGGCGACCAGCACCAGCGTCGGCCCCACGAACGCGGCCGCGAGCCGCCAGTCGCGGCCGAGCACCCGCTGCGACGGGGTGAGCGAGGACGACGTGCGCGGCGCCGGACGAGCCGGCGCCGGCCGCGTGCGCAGGTCGGTCACTGCTTGTAGCCCTGCTGCTCGAACACCTGCACCATCCGGGCGTGCGTCGCCGCGACGGCGTCGGCCGGCCTGGTGCCCTGGATGACCGACTGCATCATGTCGGTGAGCAGGTAGGCGGCGACGGCGGCCTGCTCCCCTGGGCTCGGCGCCTGCGGGAACTTGAAGCCGGTCTTCGTGGTCACCGGCAGCGGTGTGCGGGTCTGCTCGCGCAGCGCCGGGAACGCCGGGTCACCGGTGGTGTAGTACGGATCGGAGTCCCACACCTTGTCCCACGACGGATTCACCAGGCACGGCGCTCCCTTCGCGACACCGAGCAGCGCCGTCCCGCTGACCATGTACTTGGCCACGAGCTTCGCGAGGTCCGGGTTCTTCGCTCCCTTGAACACGACGAACGAGTTGGACTCGCCGAACGCCAGCGGCTTGTCGAGCGCCGGGCCGGTGGCGCCGTTGAACGGGTGGGTGTTGGCGTAGACCGGGTTGTTCTTGGTCTTCGAGTCGGCGTACACGCTGAACTGGTTGAGCGTGAGCCCGAGGATCTGGGCGAGCCAGTTTTCGTTGTTGCTCGAGTCGGTCCAGCTCCCGATGCCGGGCGGCAGCATCGGCGCGTACTTGGGGTTCGTGTAGATGTCGCCCATGAACGTGACGGCGGCGACGGTCTCCGGCGAGTTCAGCACCACCTTCGTGCCGGTGTTGTCCGCGAGCGCGCCGCCGTAGGTGTTGATGACGTTCGCGATGAACCCGTTGGCGTCGCCCGAGCGGTTCACCGTGAGACCCCAGCCGAACCGCTTCTTCGCCGGGTCGGAGACCTCCAAGGCGTTGTCGCGCAACTCTTCCCACGTGTAGTGCGGTTTGAGCGGGAGGCCCTTCTCCTGGTACCAGTCCTTGCGCAGGTACATCGCCGTCGCGATGAAGTGGTACGGGATCGCGAACCAGCGGCCGCCGAAGACGCAGTAGTTGGTGGCCTCCGTCGCGGGTTCCCCGTAGAGCTTGCGCATCTCCTCGACCACGTCGGTGACGTCGGTGAGCGCGCCGAGGTTGTGCAGCTGGCCGACGAACCGCCGGTCGCTCACGAACGCGAAGTCGCGGCTGGTGCCCGCCTTCACCTCGGCGTCCATCTTCGCGACCATGTCGCCCGCGTCGCCGGAGACCAGGTCGTTGCGGACCGTGGTGCCGGTGGCCTCCGCGAAGACCTGCAACGACCTGTCCAGCGCCTTGTTCGCGGCCTCCGAGTACAGCTTCTGCGAGAGCATCCCGACCGACCCGCCGCGCAGCGAGGCCGCCTGGTCGAGCAACGCCTGGGGCACCTGCACGTCCACCTGCGGTGCGGCCGGGCCGCCACCCCCGCATCCGGCGAGACCGAGCACGCCGAGCGCGCTCACGCCGAGAAAAGTACGCCTCGATAAGTCCGTCTTCGCTTCCATGACAACAACTCCTCCCGCGTCCGGTCAGGCGGACGCGTCCGACGGGGCGACGCTGCTACCGGCGGGACAGCGAGGTTTTCGCTGCCGGGTCGTTCATGTGGTGAAGGACTGCTGACGCGGTGTTCGGGTGCTCGTCGCGGTCAGGGCTGACGGCGGCGGGATGACCGCTTGGTCTGCCGCTTCTTCTCCGCGAGGAGGTGGGAGTTGTTGGCGAGGTGCTTGCGCATCGCCGCACGGGCCCGGTCGGGGTCGCGCGCCACGAGCGCCTCGTAGATCTCCGTGTGGTCGGCGGTCGCCTTGCACAGAGCGGCGGGCGCCTCATTGGTGATGCGCCTGCTGGCCGTGCCGAGCCAGCGGGCCGAGTACATGATCCGGTCCAGGATGCGGTTGTTCGCCGCCCGGCAGATCTCCATGTGGAACTCGTGGTCGACCTCGAGGTAGGCGTTCGGATCGGCCTCCAGCGCCTCCATCCGGCTGATCTCACCGCGGAGCCGCTCCAGCGTCTCGTCGGTGACGAGGGCGGCGGCCATCGCGGCCAGCTCCGGTTCGAGCAGCATCCGCATCTGGTCGAGCTCCTGCAGCAGCTCGCCCACGACCTCGGCGGGCAGCCACTCGATCAGCAACGGGCTCAGGTAGTCCCACTCCGCCGGCGGGCGCACGACGACGCGGCGGCCCTGCGCCACCTCGACGATGTCCAGCGACGCCAGGACTTTCAGCGTCTCCCGCGCCACCACGCGGGACACCCCGAACTCGCGCGAGATGTCGAGCTCCGACGGCCCCCGGCCGTCCTCCAGCTCGCCGCTCACGATGCGCCGGGTCAGGTGTGCGGCCACCTGCACGGGCAGGGTCCGGACCTTGACAGCGTCCGAAGACTCTTGTCCCCTTTGCATGTCATCAGCTTATAGGACAAGTTGGATGTCGCGTTCGTCCGTTCATATGCACAACCCGGTGGCGGGAGAGAGCAATGCGGATCGTGAACGTCACAACGGCGGTGGTCGCCTACCACGGTGAGGCCACGCTGGTCCGGATCGACACCGACGAGGGCCTCAGCGGGTTCGGCGAGGCCAATCCCGACGCGGGCGCGGCCGGCGTGGTCGGGATGATCGAGTTCCTGACCCCCCTCCTGATCGGCGAGGACCCGCGCAACGTCGAGCGGTGCTGGGAGAAGCTCCGGCGCGGCAAGGTCTTCGCGGGCCCCCAGGGCGGGGTGTTCGTGATCGCCCTGTCCGGCATCGAACTCGCGCTGTGGGACCTCGCGGGCAAGGCGGCGGGCCAGCCGGTGCACCGGTTGCTCGGCGGCAAGTTCCGCGACCGGATCCGCCTCTACGCCGACTGCGGCGACGGCGACGACCCGGCCGGATCGGTGTCGGGGTGCGTGGACCGGGCCCAGCGGATGGTCGCCGAGGGGTTCACCGCGCTCAAGTTCGACGTCGACGACATGAGCCACCCGGCGAAGTTCGACGACTTCAACCACACGGTCAACGCGGCCGAACTGCGGTCGATGGTCGCGCGCGTGGCCGCCGTCCGCGAGGCGATCGGGCCGGACGTCGACCTCGCCATCGACCTGCACGCCCGCTATGACGTGCCGAGCGCGTGCCGGATCGCGCGGGCGCTCGAGCCGTTCGACCTGATGTGGCTCGAAGAACCATTGCCGGCCGAGAACGTCGACGCGCTGGTGCGGGTGCGCTCGCAGACCAGCACGCCCATCTGCGCGGGCGAGAACCTCTACCTGCGCTGGGGGTTCCGCGAACTGCTCGAACGCGGCGCCGTGGACGTGATCGAACCGGACGTGCCGAAGTGCGGCGGGCTGGCGGAGGCCAAGAAGATCGCCAACCTGGCGGAGCTGCACTACGTCCCGTTCGCGCCGCACCTGGTGTCGACGCCGCTGGGCACGATGGCGACGTCGCACCAGTGCGCGGCGATCCCCAACTTCTACGTCCAGGAGTGGCACGCCCTGGAGGAACGGGAGGTGTGGGACAGCTACGTCCACGCCCCGGACGGGAGCGGCTCGATCGTGAAGGACGGCTACATCACGCTGCCCGACACCCCCGGGATCGGCGTGGAGCTCGACATGGACGGAGTGCGGGCGCACGCCGTCGCGGGCTACGGGGTGTTCGAGTAGCCGCTCGGTCCACAGTGGAGCGATCTCGGGCCGGTCCGGGGCGAAACCAGTCTCCGTCCAATCTGCGTCCAGTCCGCCCCGCGAGGCTGAAGCCTGTTCAAACACTGCAACCAGAGGGGTGTTCCAGTGTTCGCACGCTTCACACGCCTGTCAGCGGCGGCCGTGGCGTTCCTGGCCGTGATCGTGATGGCGGCTCCGGCGGCATCAGCGTCGGAGTCGTCCGCCAAGTCGTCCCTGGAGAAGACGTCGTCGACCGGCACGGGCGACGTCAAGACCAACGCGTGGCCGATCAGCCCGCCGCGCGTGTTCCCGCCCAACACTCCTTGCTACCGCGAGGAGGTCACGGAATCCATCTACGAAACCAGCCAGGGTCAGAAGATGTACGACTTCTTCTTCGGGGCGAACGTCTGCATCTTCAGCGACCACATCCTCGTGTACGACCCCGAATCGGAGGTGCACTACCCGAACGGCGTCCAGGACGTGCGGCTGGCGTCGGTGGCGTTCTCCGTGCGGAACACGATCGTCCCGATCGACAACCCGTCCACCCCGAACGACGTCTACACCTACTCGGCCCTCACCGTGTACTTCTGTCCTGACCTGCCACAGCCGAGCGCGTGCCAGGTGTACGACCACCAGCTGGGACTCGAGTTCACCCGCGGCTGGGTGTACCCGATCGGCCGGTTCGTGCGGATCGCCTGACCCCGATCAGAAGGCCGGCCGGTCAGCTCGTGGACCGGCCGGCCTTCTTCTTTGCGAGGGTGTCCTCCCAGGCCCCCAGGTACGACTTGATCGCGTCCCGGTTGCGCTGCAACACGTCCAGGCGTCGTTCGATGCTCGCGAGCTGGCGGCGCAGTCCGTCCAGGTCCTTCGACGCGGGACACGACTCGATGTCCGGGTTGGGCTTCCCGGACAGCAGGCAGGGCAGCACCTCGCGGATCATCTCCGTCGTCAGCCCGGACTCGATCAGCTCCCGGATCTGCAGGACCCGGTCGACGGCGGGCTCGCCGTAGGTGCGGTAGCCGTTCGGGCTGCGCACGGGGTGCAGGATGCCGACCTCTTCGTAGTAGCGGAGCAGCCGCGGCTTGACTCCGGTCTTCTCCGCCAGGGCTCCGATGTTCACGTGGCACTCCTCGTCTGAGTCCGGACCTTCACATTATTGGGAAGGTTCGGGGCTGTGTCACGCCGAGGCTGTGGCCTCCGTCACCGCCGCGCGATCGGCGGCTTGACCTTCTCATTAATGAGAGACTTTAGCTTTGGCCGAGTTCGCCCCACTCAGCCGAAAGCGCAGGGAGTTTCAGCTCATGTCCCAGTCACTGCAAGGAAAAACCGCTCTCGTGACCGGAGGGTCGCGGGGCATCGGGGCCGGGATCGCCCGGGAGCTCGCCCGGGAAGGGGCCGACGTCGTCATCACCTACCGGCACTCGCGGGAGCAGGCGGAGAAGGTGGTCGCCGAACTGACCTCGTTCGGCACGAAGGCCCTTGCCGTGCAATGCGATCAGTCGGACCCGCACCAGGCGTCGACCGCCGTCGAGGAGGCAGCGGAGTTCCTCGGTGGACGGATCGACGTGCTGGTGAACTCCGCCGGTGTCGCCGTGATGGGCACGGTCGACCAGCAAGACCTCGACCTGCTCGACGGCGTGCAGAAGATGTTGGCCACCAACGTGTTGGGGCCCATCGTCACCACGCACTCCGCGACCCGGTTCCTGCCCGACGGCGGTCGGGTGATCCTGGTCGGCAGCATCGTGTCCGACCGGATCGCCACGCCCGGCGTCGCGGAGTACGCGGCCAGCAAGGCCGCCGTCGACCAGCTCGCCCGCGGGTGGGCGCGTGACCTCGGGCCGCGCGGCATCACCGTGAACGTCGTGCGGCCGGGCGCCGTCGACACGGACATGAACCCCGCGGACGGGCCGTTCGGTGCCGCGCAGGTCGCGATGACGCCGCTCGGACGGTACGGCGAGACCGCGGACATCGCCCAGGCGGTCGCGTTCCTCGCGAGCGACAAGGCCGCGTTCATCTCCGGCGCGCTGCTGACCGTCGACGGCGGCTTCAGCATCTGACCGGACTCACGCCCCGGGACCGTCGACGGCCTGCAGCACGGTGGTCAGCTGCCAGTCGACGGTGCCGTGGTCGATCGTGGCGTGCACGGGCGAGTTCCCCATCTCGCCCGTGATGCCGCCCGCGCCCGCCCGAGCGTGCTCGATCGAGTCGTAGGCGACGATGTCGACGACGGTGCCGTCGTCGCGCACCGCGATGCGGCGCCAGCGGAACCCGGGCTGTCGCCGCAGGTAGTCGTTGATGTCCTCGTTCGCGGCCACGAAGTCCTCCGGCGCGAGGCCGGGGGCGGGCGAGAGCGTGGTGATCTCCAGGATCTCAGGCATGTCGGGTTCCTCGTGGTCAGTGCTCGGTGACGACGGCGGTGATCACCGTCCTCGACCAGGCAACCTCGGGAAGCCACGCGCAGGAAGGCCGCGCCGACCGGGGTGTGCCACACCCACCCGGCGGCAGACCGACCGTCCGGGACGAACACACGGGCACGGATACTGTGTGAGCGTGCCCAACCTCGACTTCTTCGCCGCCGGTGACGACTGGACGGCGGTGCTGGACACCGTGTTCGGTCTCGGGGTGTTCCGCGTGTTCGAGTCCGACTCCGAACCGGGGACGGAGATTCAGGAGTTCCGCTCGGTCGCGGAGGTGCCGGCCGATCAGCGCTGCGCGTACCTGTCGTTGTTCGTCGACGGGGCGGGGCCGGAACCGCTGCGGAACCGCATCGACTTCGCTCCCGGCGTGTCCCCGGAGGCCCCGTTCCGCTACACCCTCGAAGGGTGGGGGCTCATCCAGCTCGATCGCGGCCTGGTCGACGGGGTGCGGGAGCTGGGGTGGAGCCACACCAACCACAACTCAGAGAAGCGCGCCTCGGCGTGGGCGGCGACCTACCCGAGGCTGGGCGACCCCGCCGAGTGGGACTGGGCCGCCGTCACCAGTGCGTCCGGGCGGCTCAACCGGGCGATTCGGCGGCTGGCCGTGGACAAGATCGGGTCGCGGCCGGTGCTGCCGCACGCCCAGCGGTTGATCGCGGAGGCCGGGCTGCGGTTCGTGTACGGCCGAGGAATTCACTCGACGGCCAGGTAGGCCGTTCTCCGCTCATGCCCGCGAGTTGTACGCGATCGCCTGCGCGTTCAGGTGTGCGAGCGCGTCGGCGAACTCCACTTCGGACAGCACGACATCGAGGAAGTAGAACGTCCGGTCCCAGTTGGCCTCGATCGACTGCTTGAGCGGCGTCGCCACCGGGTCCCCGGTCATGCGGACGACGTGCACGACGGCACCCCGGGGTTCGATGCCCGCCGCCCGCTCGGGGCGGGCCTCGAACCGGACGAACTCGTCCCACGGCACGACCTCGGCGCCGCGGGTCGCTGGGTGGACCAGCACGCCGCGCGGTCCGAAGTGGACACCCGCGTGGCTCGCCCTCCACAGGAAACCGGCCAGTCCCGCGCACAGCGCGATCGCGGAGATCATCCCCCACCAGGTGACGACCTTGCCCGGCGCTATCAGGACCATTCCCGCTAACAGCACCGCGAACGCGGCTAGGAAGCCCGCGAAGATCCCGAGGCCCGACATCTCGCCCTGACTCGGCACGATCCGCTTCCACTCCCCCATGTCCGCATTGTCCGGCCTGGAGGAAGACCGGACAAGCGGGTAAATGCGTTGCGCGGCGCCGGACGTGCCGCCGAAGCTACGGCGCGTGGGAATGATGGACGCCGTCGCGGCTCGGGTCGCGCAGGGCGAAAGAGTGCGGTTCCGGCCGACCGGGTCGTCGATGGTGCCGCTGATCGTCAGCCGCCAGCTCGTGACCGTCGCACCGGTCGACACCGCGAAGCTCGAGGTCGACGACATCGTGCTCGTCCGCGTCGCCGGAACCGTGTACCTGCACCGGGTCACGGCGTTGTCCGGCCAGCGGGTGCAGATCGGGAACAACCGGGGCGGGATCAACGGCTGGACGTCCAGGGACAAGGTCTTCGGGCTCTGCGTGGACGTGGACGGCGTGCCGCGCAAGAACATCGCGGGCAAGGTCGTGCAGGACGACCCTGACGAGATCGTGACGTCGTGAGCCGCGTCCGGTCAGCGCGGAAAGCCCGTTCCCCTGCTCCGTCCCGCCTGCTCGCGCCGGAACCGCGCCGGGGTCGTCCCGACCTCAGCGCGGAACGCCCGGGAGAAGGCCGACTCGGACTGGTAGCCGACCCGCAGGGCCACCGCACCCACCGTCGCGTCCGACGAACCGAGGAGCTCGGCCGCCGCCATCAACCGGGCGCGCGCCAGGAACGCCGCGACGGTGGTGCCGGTGTGCCGCGTGAAGTGCCGCTGGAACGTGGCGCGGGACGTGTTCGCGGCCCGGCTGAGCCGGTCGATCGTCCAGGCCTCACCGGGACTGCGCAGCATCGCCTCGACCGCCCCCGCGATGCGCCGGTCGGCGGCCGCCGTCCACAGCGCGGCCTTGGTGGCGTCACCTCGCGAGGTGCGCAGGACCATCGCCAGGAGCACGGTGGCCAGTGAGGCGAGGATCGCCGCGGTGCCCTCGCCGTCGCGCCCGGCCTCCCGGCGCATGAGCGCGCTGATCATGCGCAGGACCTCGTCGCCCTCTTCCGTCCGCCCGAACGAGACGTGCACCGGATCGGGCAGGCTGCGGAACAGCAGCCGTCCGGCGCCCGTGCCGAACTCGTAGTGCCCGCAGAACAGGTCGATGACCGGCGGATCGACGTCCCCGGCGGTCCGGGTCTGGATGAGCACCCCGCCGGTCGACGACTCCACGCCGCGCTCGCGGCCACGCCCCGGCGTCGTCACCCGGTGTGGCGCTCCACTGGGGACGATCACGACGTCGCCCGCCCGCAGGTGCAGCGAAGTGCCGCCGACCGCGAACGCGCACTCGCCCTCCAGCAGCACGTGGAACGGCGCCTGCGTCTCCGCGACACCGGCGACGTCCATCCTCGTCGCTCCGGCCAGCAGGCACCGGCGGTCGAGCTCCGCCCCGACCCGAGCCATCCGCAGCAGTCGGCTGATCGAATCCATCGTGCGACTTTCGGGCCGAAAAATGAGTTCCGTCAGCCTGTTTGTATCACAACTGCCTGGCCAGACTGGGCCGCATGGAAACCACGACCATCACCGCGGACGTGCTCGTCATCGGCTTCGGCAAGGGCGGCAAGACGGCCGCGCACGTGCTGGCCGACGCGGGCAAGCGGGTCGTCCTGATCGAGCGGTCCGCGAACATGTACGGCGGCACCTGCCCCAACATCGGGTGCGTCCCCACCAAGATGCTCGTCCACTTCTCCGGAGCCAGGCGGATCAGTGACGACGCGCAGGAGTACTTCGCGAACTCCGTCGAGGGCGTTCGCGCGCTCACGTCCGCCTTCCGCGCGGGCAACTTCGACGCACTCGACGGCAAGGACACCGCGACCGTCCTCACCGGCACGGCGCACTTCGTCGACCCGCACACCGTCGCCGTCGGCGAAGGCGAGGACCGGATCACCGTCACCGCGCCGACGATCCTCGTCAACACGGGTTCGGAGCCGATCCTCCCTGCGATCCCCGGCCTGGCCACGAGTCCGCACCTCGTCACCAGCACCGAACTCACCAGGACGACGGCCCTGCCCGAACGGCTGGTGGTCGTCGGTGGCGGCTACCAGGGCCTCGAGTTCGCGTCGATCTACCGGCACTTCGGCACCCACGTCACGGTGCTGGAAGCCGCCAATCGCCTGCTCCCCCGCGAGGACGAGGACATCGCCGCGGCCGTGGCCGAGATCCTGCGCGGCGACGGCGTCACGATCGTCACCGGCGCGAAGGTGACCGAGGTCCGCGACAGCGGAGCCACCTCGACGGTCGTCTACGAGCAGGACGGCCGGACGCACTCCGTCGAAGCCGGCGCGGTGCTCCCCGCGACGGGCCGCAAGCCGGTCACCGAGGGCCTGCGCCTCGACGCGGCGGGCGTGCGCACGACCCCGCGCGGCGCCATCGAGGTGGACGAACACCTGCGCACCAGCCAGCCGCACATCTACGCGCTCGGTGACGTCAACGGCGGCGAGCAGTTCACCTACATCTCGCTCGACGACGCCCGCGTCGTCCTGGACCAGTTGCTGGGACGGGGAAAGCGCACCACCTCCGACCGCAGGGCGGTGCCGCACACGTTGTTCATCACTCCCCCGCTCGCCACCGTCGGGCTGACCGAGGTGCAGGCACGGGCCCGGGGCCTGAACATCAAGGTGGCCAAGGAGAACGTGGCCGACATCGTCGCGATGCCCCGCGCCTACACGGTCGAGGAGACCCGCGGGGTCGTGAAGTTCGTCATCGACGCCGACACCGACCTCGTGCTGGGCGCCGCGCTGCTGAGCATCGACGCCCAGGAGGTCGTCAACACGGTCGCGTTGGCCATGCGGCACAACATCACCGCGACCGAGCTGAGCGAGTCGATCTACACCCACCCGAGCACCACCGAGGCGTTCAACGAGGTCCTCACCAAGGTGGTGGCCGTCACAACCGGTGGAAGCTGACACCGGTGTCATCGAATAGCTTCGAAACCGTCCCGAACAGACGGCTGAGGAGCGGACGATCATGGGCAAGGCGTTGGGGTACAAGGCGTTCGGCGGCGTCGAGGTGCAGCGGTTCTTCGAGCGGCCGGATCCCGTGCCGGGCCCGTCGGAGGTGCTCGTGCGCGTCGCGGCCGCCGGGGTCAACCCGCTCGACCACAAGCTGCGGTCGGGCCACGGCACCGCGTTGAACGGCCACGTGCCCTTCCCCCAGGTCCTCGGTATGGAGGCGGCCGGCACGGTGCTGGCCGTCGGGGACGACGTGACCGGACTGGCCGTCGGCGACCGGGTCACCGGGTTCGCGCTGACCGGCGCGGGCACGTACGCGGAGACCACGCTGCTGCTCGGCGAGTCCACCGCGCGCATCCCGGACGCGTTGCCGGAGGTCTGGGCGGCGACCATCCCCGTCGCCGGCACCACCGCGCTCGACGTGCTCGACCAACTCGACCTGCCGGCCGGGGCGGCGCTGCTGGTGAACGGCATCGGCGGCGGCGTGGGCATCGCGCTGGCCCAGCTCGCGCGGGACCGGGGGCTGGTCGTGACCGGCACGGCCGGACCGTCCAAACAGGACCTCGTGACGGCGACCGGCGCGACGTTCGTCGACTACACCGGCGGCGACGTGGCGCACCGGCTGCGCGCGCTCGCTCCGGGTGGTTTCGCCGCCGTGGCGGACACCGTGGGCGGGGAATCGTTGCGCGCCATGGCCTCATTGGCGGGCGAGGGCGCGATCGTCTCCGTCGGCGACCCGTCCGTGACCGAACTGGGCGGCGAGATGGTGCGCCGCCGTCTCGACCGGGCGAACCTCGAACGCGTCGCCGAACTCATGACGGCAGGCCGCCTGGATCCGCACGTCACGGAGACGTACCCGCTGGCGCGCGCAGCCGAAGCGTTGGCGCTCGTCGAATCCGGTCACGCCACGGGCAAGCTGGTCCTCGACCTGAGCCTCTGACCTCTCAAGCGGCGCCGACCTCGTGCCGGTAGCGCGTGTTGATCTCGATCAGCTCGTCGAGGGCGGACCTGGCTTCGACGAGCCGGCCGATGTCGGCGGTCAGCCTGTCGCGTTCGCCGAGCATGGTGGTGAACGCGTCCTCCGCCACCTCGGTGCCGCCGGTGTCGACGCACGGCAGCAACCGGGCGATCACCTTGCTGCTCAGCCCGGCGTCGAACAGCCGCCGGATCATCTCGACCCGCGCGACCTCCCCGGCCGCGTAGTGCCGTTGCCCGCCGGCCGACCGCGTGCTGTGCACCAGCCCCTGCTGCTCGTAGTACCGCAGCGAACGGGCGCTGACCCCGGTCAGCCGCGCCAGCTCGCCGATCTTCATCGCGTCCGAGTTCGTGGCCACGCACCCAGCCTACGACTCACGCCGACCACCAGGCCGCCAGCTCCGGCGCGAGGTCCCGTGCCTGCTCCGCGCCCGCGGCCGCCCCGACGTCGACGAACCGCGCGTCGATCAGGTCGGTGGGCTTGGCGTAGAAGCGTTGCGCGACGACGGTGCGGACGCGGCAGCCGCGGCCGGTCAGCAGGGCCGCTTCCGTCGCCAGGTCCGCGGACGGCAGCGGGGCGACCACCAGCACCCGCGTGACGGACGCGTCGACGAGGTCGGCGTTGGTACCGGTGCGCACGCCGCCGTCGAGCCAGGTCTCGCCGTCCACCCGGACCGGCGGCGCGATGCCGGGCGCCGCGGTGGAACACGCGACACCGGCGGCGAGGGGCAGGTGGTCCCCGGCCGACCAGACCCGCGCCGCCCCGGTGGTGGCTCCCACGGAAACCATCCGCAGCCGGGCAGGCCACGGACCTGCCGGCAGCAGGTCGCGCCACAGGTCACCGGCCTGGTCCACGGAGATCGGCGCCATCGCGGGCCGTCCGGTGCCGGGCGCGGAGTCGGTCAGGACGGCCTCGAACGTCGCGGTGTCCTGGAGTCCGGCGGAGGCGTTGCGGGCGTGCCACGCGGCGCGGTCGCGCATCAGCGCCGGAACGTTCGGCAGTCCGTCCGGGTCGATCGTGAGCCAGGCACCGACCACCGCTCCGGCGGACGTGCCGAGGACGTCGCAGTCGGCGAGCGGGATCCCGGCGGCGGCCAGTCCGGTGAGCAGGGCCGACGTCCACGACGCTCCGACCGGTCCGCCGCCGCCCAGGACCAGGGCTGTGCCAGGACGCCCGGCTTCCGCGTTCTCCTCGAAAGGCATGGCGGCTCCCTCCAGGATGCTATGTCGTCCAGCATACCTAGCATCTGGGTCACCGCCGGGCATGTGCTAGTGCTGCTCGCACTGGCCAGGCGCGAAGCCTGTGATCGCGAGGCCCAGCAACCGTTCCGGGTCCGCGCCGGGGTCGTGGTCGGCCAGCAACGAGATGGCGTTCACCAGGGAGAGCACCTCCGCGACGGTGACGTCCGCGCGCACCTGCCCCGCCGCCTTCGCCGCCGCCAGCGGGGCTGCCGCCGCGGCCTCCAGGGCGTCGTGGCCGCAGAAGCCCTCGTGGTGCTCGTCCGCTGCCGGGATCAGGGTGGTGGCGAGGCCCCGGTTGGCCAGTGTGTAGGCCAGCACAGCCTGCAACCAGTGGAAGAGCGCGGGGCCCGGCGGGTGTTCGGCGGCGAGGCGGCCGGCTTCGGCGGCGATCGCGGTCGTGCTGTCCTGGAAGACCGCTTCCACGAGGTCGCGCCGCGATCGGAAGTGGCGGTGCAGGGTCGCCGACCCCACGCCCGCGTCCTTCGCGATCGCCTCCAGGGACGCGTCCACCCCCTGTCGGCGGAACGCTCCCTTGGCGGCGCGCACGATCTGCTCACGGCTGCGCAGGGCGTCGGCCCGCAAGGTCTTCATGCACCGCTCCGTTGCCAACTGGGGTCAGGCCCCATATCGTAGCAACGACAAACGGGGGCACACCCCATTTAGACGGAGGCAGTGATGACGGACGTGGTGGTCGTGACGGGCGCGACCGGGCAGCAGGGTGGAGCCGTGGCGCGGCGGCTCCTGGCGGACGGCGTGCCGGTGCGCGCACTGGTGCGGCGGCCCGAGGCAGCGCAGGCACTCGCCGACGCCGGGGCCGAACTCGTGAAGGGCGACTTGACCGACTCTGAGTCGCTGGTGGCGGCGCTGCGGGGCGCGCGGGCGGTCTTCTCGGTGCAGACGCCCAGCCTCGCGGACCTCGGTTCGAACGCCGAGGCGGTGATGGGCCTCAACCTGGTCGCGGCCGCGCGCCGGGCCGGCGTGGCGCAGTTCGTGCACTCCTCCGTGTCCGGTGTCGGCGACTACCTGCGGGCCGCCGCGGTGGGGCAGGCCGGGCGCCGGGGCGACCCGCACTACTGGCTGAGCAAGGCGGTGGTCGGGCAGGCGTTGCCCGACAGCGGGTTCGAGGCGTGGACCGAACTGCGGCCCGCGTTCTTCGCGACCAACCTGCGGCGGCCGTCGATCTGGTTCGAGCACGGGACCGGCGAGGCGATCGTGACCGCGCTGGACCCGGACAAGCCCCAGGCCGTCATCGTTCCCGACGACATCGGCACGGCCGCGGCAGCCGCGTTCGCCGACCCGGCCCGGTTCCACGGCCACGCCATCGAACTCGCGGGCGAGCTGTTGTCGTTGCGGGACATGGCGGAGGCGCTGACGGCCGCCGGCACTCCCGCGCACGTCGAGCACGTCACCGTCGAGCAGGGCGAGGCGCGCGGCATGCTCCCCCTGCTGCTCGCGAACCAGGCGGGCATGAACACCAGCGAGATCTCGGCGGACCCGGCGGTCGCGGCCCGGTTCGGCATTCCGATGACCTCGTTCGCGGACTGGGCGAAGCAGCAGAACGTCCACTGAGGACGCGCGGTGCACCTCGGCGGGACGTGAGAGGGGCAAATGAGTCGCGGGCACCTCCGTGACGGTCCGAGCGCGGTGAGTCACGCTCGAAACCCGTGGGAACCAACCGGAGTGCGCGGACGACTAGGTCTCCAACCCCCGCACTCCCTCCCCCACGACAGAGGTCCCCATGTCCGCTCCCCTGCTCGAGCTCGACAGAACCGACGAGACACCCCGCACCAGCCAGATCTCCGTCGTGCCGCTGCTGCGCAGGCTGCACTTCTACGCCGGAGTGCTCATCGGCCCGTTCCTGGTCGTGGCCGCTGTCACCGGCATGCTCTACGCGTTCGCGCCCCAGATCGACGACGTGCTCTACAGCGACAAGCTGTGGGTCGAACCCGCGGGCACCGCCCGTCCCGTCTCCGAGCAGGTCGCCGCCGCGCAGGCCTCGTTGCCCGAGGGCACCGTGACCGCGGTGCAGCTCTTCGACGACCCCGAGGCCACCACGCGCGTCGTGTTCGCCGCCCCCGGCCTGGCCGAGGAGTACAGCAAGACCGTCTACGTCAACCCGTACACCGCCGAGGTCGAGGGCGAGCTCACGACGTGGGCCGGCGCGACACCGGCCGTCACGTGGCTCGACCAGTTCCACCGCGACCTCCAGCTCGGCGCGGTCGGCAACCTCTACTCGGAGCTCGCGGCGAGTTGGCTGTGGGTGCTCGCGATCGTCGGTCTCGTGCTGTGGATCCAGCGCCGTCGCACCGCTCGGCGCCGGGTCCGCGCGGTGCTGCTGCCGGAGAAGGGCGCCAAGGGCGTGCGCAAGAGCCGCTCGTGGCACGCGAGCCTCGGCGTGTGGGCACTGGTGGGCGCGTTGTTCCTGTCCGCCACCGGACTGACGTGGTCGAACTACGCCGGCGAGAACTTCAGCGCCGTGCTGACCGCCCTCAACGCCAAGGCACCCGCCCTCGACACCGCGTTGCCCGGCTCGGCGCCCACCGCTCCCGCTGCAGGAGACCACCACAGCTCCGCGGGCGGCACCGAACCAGTCGACGCCAAGTCGTTCGACACGGTGCTGGCCGCCGGACGCGGGGCAGGTCTCGACGGGCCGCTCGAACTCACCCCGGCCGCCGCGCCCGGCACCGCCTGGTCCGTCGGGCAGACCGACCAGCTCTGGCCGGTCCGTCAGGACAAGGCCGCCGTCGACCCCGCCACCGGCACGGTCACGGCCCGAGCGGACTTCGCCGACCGGCCGTTCCTCGCCCGACTGTCCACTTTGGGCATTCTCGCGCACATGGGCCTGCTGTTCGGCCTGGCCAACCAGATCGCGCTTCTCCTTCTGGCCGGGACGATCCTGACGCTGATCTTCTTCGGCTACCGGATGTGGTGGCAGCGCCGCCCCACCCGTGCGGACCGCAAGGCCCCGTTCGGCACGGCACCCCAGCGCGGGGGCTGGCAGCAGCTGCCGTTGTGGTTCGTCATCCCGGCACCGCTCGTGCTGATCGCGCTCGGCATCGCCATGCCGTTGCTCGGCATCAGCCTGCTGGCGTTCCTGATCCTCGACGGGATCATCGGTTTCGCGCGCTCCCGCAAGGCGGCGTGACCGCGGGATCAGTACGAGGTCGGCCCGAAGTCCGGTGGCGCCGCGAACGTCACGCTCTCGACGGCGTTCGCGGCGGCGGCGGGCACCGGGAGTTCGAGCACGTCGACGCCCGGCCGGTGGTCATCTCCCAGTTCCACCTCGAAGGTCTCCTCGAACAGGGCGCGCGGGCCGGTGACGCTGAAGCTGATACCGGCCGGCTCGCCCGTCGTGAAACCCTTGTCGTCGAACCACTTCCGCGCCCGCGCGACCTGAGCCGGATCGGGCCGGTGCCGGTCGAGGTTCGCACTCGTGATCGGTGGCGCCGTCCTGCCCGTGGCGTCACGCAGGACGACCTCCGCCGACAACAGCTCGTCGGGACGCTCCTGGTTGGCCATCGCTCCTCCGGGAGTAGGCCTCGATTCTCCTCGGTGGACGCGGCGGGCGCCAGCCGTGCGGCAGGCGCCCCACCGGGTCAGTTCCCGCCCTGCGCGGCCTGCACGGCGCCGTGCGCGTCGGCGAGACCGTGCCCGGTCGCCAGGTCGTACCCCGGGACCGCCTGCTCGCCCATGCCGTTGCGCCCGGCGGTCACGTCCCGCGCCGTCCTGGCGAGAACGTCCTTGACCTGCACCGGGGTGAGGCCGGGAGCGACCTGCCGGACCAACGCGCAGATGCCGGCGATCTGCGGTGCCGCGGCTGAGGTGCCGCTGAACGCCGCCCAGCCGTCGTCGATCGGGGTCTCGTCCCCCGCCGGATGCTGCTGCCCGTTGCCGAGATCCCTGTCGATCGCGTCTCCCGCCTGCAACGGCAACATGATGTAGGCGGCCCTGGGCGGCATGCCCACCAGCCCGCTCACGTCGGGCACCTTCCGGCCCGGATACGCCCTGCTCACGAACCCGGACGTGTAGGGCGTGGCATGCAGGCTGGTGTCCGGTTCCATCATCACGCCGCCCGCCGAGATGACGTCGGGGTGCTGGCCGGGAAAGCCGTGCTGACCGTTGCCCGCGGAGAAGACGACGATGATGCCGCTCGCCACCGCGTTGGCGACGGCCGCCGCCAACGCGTTGTTGGCCGCCGAGAGCTGCCGCCCGGGCACGTCCGATCCCCAGCTGCAGCTGATCACCTGCGGACCGAGCGCGACGGCGGTGTTGAAGGCGGCCGTGGAGTTGACGAAGTTGATCTTCACCATGGTGAAGTCGATGTCCGGCGCGACCGCGAAGAGGTTCGCGGACTCCCCGGTGCCGTGCCCGGACTCGTCGTCGTTGGGATTCAAGGCTCCTGGCCCGAGCACCACCGGCGCGGACCGATAACCCCTGCCGGTGAAGTACGGGTGCCGGAACCAGCCGCTGTCGACCATCACGACCCGCACGCCCGCACCGGTCACCTGCATCCGGTGCGCCCGGTCCGCGTTCATCCCGAGCGACACGTCCCCCGGCACGTCGAGGTGCCAATAGGACCGCTTCGGCGCGAACGGACTTTGATGGAAGTACACCGGTTCCTCGATGGCGAGGCCTTCGAGAACGTCGGCGGCCGGACTGCGCGACACGTCGATCAGCCCCGGCACGTCGGTGTCCGGGCATTCGATGAACGTGGCGGTGTCCTCACCCACCTGCGGCTTGATGACGGTGCGTTCCTCGGTCACCAGCCGCGTCTCGAAATAGCTTTCGTAGAGCCCAGGAGGACCGGCGACGTTGATGGTCGTCGGCGCCACCTGCAGAACCTGGAACCCGGCCGCTTCCAGGCGCGACACCGAGTCCGCCACCACCGATTCCTCGGAGGTGTAATTCACCACGTTGTTGTGATCGATCGAGTCGGCGGCGTCGAACAACGACGCGCCACCGACGGATTTGGGCGAAGCCTGTGCGTAGACGAGATTCGGAAGTGGTTCGGGTGTCCCCTGCGCTGCCATGGTCCCTCAATCCTGATATTCCACGCGGAAAAGAACCGATAACCGCGTGCATAATCAAGGCAACGGCCCACAAAAGGCGTTGTCGTACCTGCGATGTCGCTTTCCGGGAGACCTCGTTAACAACCACGCAGATCGGCATTCGGGTGAATCGCGGATCGGCGATAAGGTGGCTACTCCCGGCAATCGCGCAGGCACTCCGGCCGCTAGACCCTCGCCTGCTCCCGCACCGGCCGGATCTCCTCGGGAACACCCTCGACCGAGGGAAAGGTGCAGGTGAACGTCCCGCTGTAGCCGAACAGCGGCCCGAACCGACGGTTCGACACCTCGACGTCGATCCGGAACCGCCCGACCTTCTCGTCGTACGACTCACGGACCTCGGCGGCACCGGTCACCCAGGACGGAATGCGGAAGTGCAGCGGCCCCTCGTGAAACCGTTGCTCACCACTGCGAATCACCAGGGCACCGTCCACAACAGACATATGCAGGTCCACGGACACGTGTTGGTGCGTCCCCAGGTAGTCCACGACACAGCCGCGCTCCGGGCTGTAGATCATCGTCGCGTCCCACCGCTGCGGCCGGTCGAACACGAAGGTGCGCACGAACGTGACCGTCTCGCGGCCCAGCGAGTCGCGGTACGGGTAGTTCTGGATGGTGAACGGAACGTCGCTGCCCCGGCTCGGCAGCAGGATGTGCCGCTGGGCGCCGAGCCAGAGGAACGGCCTGGTGAAGCCGCGGCCGTGCCACACCCGTTCCATCACACCGGTGCCCACGCAGGCGATGCCGTCCTCGGACCCGAACCCGAACCGGCGGCGCAGTTGCGGGTGCAGGCGGTCGAAGTCCGAACCGAGGGCGCGCTGGAAGATCGACGTCACGGGTGCTCCAAAGTGGACAGGGTCGCGGGCGCGGTGGACGAACGGCGGTCCGGTGGCGTTCGGCGGCACCTTCGCGCGGCCGGGGTGTACGGCAGCGGCGGCGCCAGCAGCGCACCGAGAGAAAGAACGGCGGCGAGCACCACGGGACCGGTCGCCCAGGCCACCGCGCAGACGGCGAGGCGCGTTCCCGAGTCCACCAACGCACGGCGGAGCGACACTTCCGGCGGCACGCCGTCTTCGAGCCAGAGCCTGAGGCGGTCGAACGACCAGGCCGTGCCCCAGCCCATCAGCCGGCGGAACGGGCGGTCGGCCAGCGCGCCCAGGCGTCCCCAGCCCGGCCGGTAGTCGTAGCCGGTGAGGAAGCGGACGCCGTCGGCGGTCGGCACGTAGCGCCAGTAGCCCGCGCCGCTGCGGATCAGCGACAACGGGTGCGCCGAACTGAAGCGCAGCGCGGAGGTGCGGGAGCCGTCCGGGGTGACGCGCTCGCCGACGCTGACGCCGACCCCGCCCACCTCGAGACCCAGCACGCGGACCGCGTACCGGAAGTGCTGCTCCGCGTCCTCGTGCGCCTTCGGCAAGTAGTCGATCGTGCTGAATCGCACGTCCCACCGCTGGTGCGGGCGCGGCTCCTGGGTGAGCCGCCACACCTCGTCGAGGTCGGCGTGGATCACGGTCTCCACGTACAGAGTTCGTCGTCGCGCCATGAGACCCCCTCCCGTTTGAGCAGTTGCTCAAACGGGAGGGTAACGCAGTTTTGAGCAGATGCTCAAAACTTCTTCTTGCGGAGCTTGGCGCGCAGGGCCCGGTGCGCGATGGGGCCCAGGTCGTCCACGACCTCGATGAGCACGGCCAGCCGGTCGAGGGCGTCCAGCGCGGCCTTCGCCCCGTCCGGGTCGACGCCCTCGTACAGCTCCAGGCCGATGAACCCGGCGCTGACCGCGCGGGCGAGCCCCGCCGTGTCGATCAGGTCGGCGAGCGGCGAACCGGCGAGCAATCTCGTCAGGGCGCTCTCGATCGGGGCGATCCACAGGTGCAGGGACGCGGCCGTGGACTCGGCGAGTTCGGGGCTGGTCTGGGCGCCCGCCAGCAGCTGGGCGAGCACCATGACGTTGCCCTCGGCGCGTTCCTCGGTGTGCAGGGAACGGCCGAGCGCGAGGAGTTGCCGCAGGTCGGTGATCTGGTCGAGGCGTGCGACGAACGGCTCGACGCGCGCCTGCGTGGCGGCGAGACAGGCGGCCTGGAGCAGGTCGTGGACGGTGCCGAAGTGGTAGAAGACCAGCGCCTGGTTGACCCCGGCGGTGGCCGCGATGCTCCGCGCGGTCGTGCCGGTCAGACCGTGCGTGCGGAGGGTGTCGATCGCGCCGTCGATCAGGCGTTGTCGGGTGTCGGCCACGCCCACACCGTAGAGCCGCCGGTTGTCACAAGCTCGGGGGCTGTCCTGTCTTCCTGAACGTGAGCCAATCCCTGGAGTCGGCCACCGGCACGAACGAGCCGGTCGTCGTGATCAAGAACTACACCGTGCCGGCCGCCGAGGCCACGCGGTTCGTCGAGGCGTACCAGGAGAACGCGCGGATCATGTCGGCCCAGCCCGGCTTCGTGCGCTCCCGCCTGCACGCGCCCCTCGGCGACGGGCCGGACGCGCGGTTCGTCCACGTCGCGGAGTGGAGATCGGGCAGCGAACTGGACGAGGCCGTCGGCAACCCGGCCTGGCGCGCGTCGCTGCGGCGTCTGTTCGACGAGTCCGGCCTGCACATCGCCTCCGAGCCCGCCTCGTACCGGGTGGTGGTGGAACTGAGGCCTCCCACCAGGATCGAGTCCGTTGAGGACCTCCGCCGCCACCTGCAGTGGGCGGTCGAACTGGAGCACGCGACCATCCCGCCGTACCTGTGCGCGCTGTACTCGCTCGACCCGGGACGCAACGCCGAGGCCGTGCAGGTCGTGGGCAGCGTGCTCGCCGAGGAGATGCTGCACCTGGCGCTGGCGGCGAACCTGCTCAACGCGGTCGGTGGCACGCCGAAGCTCGACTCCCCCGACCTGCTGCCGGCCTACCCGCATCCGTTGCCGCACAGCGACGGGTCGTTCCAGGTGCACCTGGCGCCGTTCGGACCGGACGCGCTGGAGTCGTTCCTGCGGATCGAACAGCCCGCGTCGGTCAGCGCGCCACCGGAAGCCGACGCGTACGAGACGATCGGGCAGTTCTACGCCGCCGTCGAGGCGGGCATTCGCCGGTTGTGCGACGAACTGGGCGAGGAGGCCGTCTTCAGCGGCGACCCGGCCCGCCAGGTCGGCGAGTTCCACCTGCGGGGCGGCGGTGGCGCGGTCGTCCCGGTGCACGACCTGAAGTCCGCGCTGGTCGCGCTCACCGAGATCACCGAGCAGGGCGAGGGCGCCGCGCGCACCGACGTCTGGGACGGCGACCGCGACGTCTTCCACCCCGAACGGGAGGAGGTCGCGCACTACTACCGGTTCCAGGAACTCAAGCACGGCCGCCGCTACCAGGCCGGGGACACGCCGCAGTCCGGCCCGACCGGCGCGGCGATCGCGGTCGACTTCGAGTCGGTCATGCCCATGCGTCCCGACCCGCGCACGAGCGACCACCCGGAGGGCAGCGAGATCCGAGTGGCCCAGGAACGGTTCAACGTCACCTACTGCCGCCTTCTCCAGCAACTGGAGGAGGTCTTCGACGGCGAGCCCGCGAAGCTCGGCGCCACGGTGGGAGCGATGTACCAGGTGAAGGCGCAGGCCCAGGCGTTGATGATGATGCCGCTGGCGGACGGCACGGCGACGGCGGGACCGACGTTCGAGTACGTGCCGCCCGACCGGCGGAACTGACCTGGTGCCAGAGGCGGATCCGCACCCGCCTGGACGTCCCTAGGGTGTGCAGGCATGAGATTGGTGCCTCTGCAGTGGGCCGCGCTCGTGGTGGTCGCCCTCGACGCCGTCGTCATCGCGTCGGGGTTCGCCACCGGCAGCCCACTGCTGCCCCGCTCCGCCAACCTCGTGCTGACCGTGATCTCCCTGGCCCTCATGGCGGCCGCGGTCTTCCTGACCAGAGGCGGGTTCAACCTCCGGAACCCGACGCTGCCGGCGTGGGCGGTCGTGGTGGCAACCATCGCGCTCCTGGGCGGGGCGCTGCTCTTCGCGTTGCCGTTGCTGACCGGCACCACGGCCGGAAGCGCCGAGCAGGACGCGGCGGTGCTGGCCGCGAACCAGCGCGGCTGGGCGGGGCTCGCCGCCGCGTTCGCCGGGGGCACGGTGCTCTACGCCGGGGTCCGCCACCCCAGGTGACCGGCGCTCAGGGTCGCAACAACTCCGTGCACGCCTTCATCACGATGCCCTCGGCGCTGTCCGGTGCGGCAGGGTCGACGCCGTCGGGCGAGTAGCGCAACGGCAGCGGCCAGCCGTACGAGACGCTGGCGCCGTCGTGCTTGACGATGTCGTCCTCCCCGTTCTCCCAGCCCACCTCGTACCCGCCCGCCCGCAGCGCGTCGTCGGCGCCGACGTAGCACTGGGTCTCGCCGACGTAGGCCATGATCCACAGGTGGCCCAGGCCCAGGTCGGCGGCCACGTCCTTGAGCAGCACGTGGTAGGTGCTCAGGACCTCGTGGCTCAGGCCGAGGATGGTGAGGCCGCCGAGGCGCCAGCGCTGGATCGGCATCGGGATCGACGTCGGGAGCGTGTCGTTCTCGATCTGGTCGAGGACCAGCCGGGCGTGCCTCTTGGCCTGCTCCTGGGTGCCGGGCGCGGCCAGCCTGGCCTCGTAGCGCTCGGCCAGGGCGGCCACCTCGTCCGGGTCGGTCAGGTCGCGGTTGAACAGAAGCTCCACCTCGGTCATCGCGTTCTGGAACGGCCCGGTGACCTGGGTGAACTGATCGCGCTCGATCACCTCCACGACGGTGTCGGCGATCTTGCGGCCGGCGTCGGCGAGGGTGACGCCCTCGGCCGGGTTCTGGTCGCCGGCGCAGCCCTGGAAGTACAGCGCCATGATGCCGAGGCGGTCGGCGATCAGGTCTGCGGCGAGGCCCGCGTAGTCGCTGTCGATCTTCTCGTCGCGCGGGCGGGCGACCGGGTGGCACGCGTAGCCGAAGAGCACCGCGAGCGGGGTGCCGTCGTCGGCGTTGCGGGCCAGCAGCACCGGGACGTCGGTCATCACGTGGTCCAGGCCGGCCCGGTTGAAGCCGATCTCCTCGTAGCCCTCGTCGTACCAGAGGGTGGCGGGGATCGGGGTCTCCTGCACGGTCCTGCGGACGAGTTCGACGAGCATGTCCATCAGCACGAACGTCGTGCCGTTGATCGCGTCGACGTCCGCGTCGTTCACGCCCAGCACCAGCACCGGGTCGGGATGGGTGTCGCCGACGAACAGGCCGTTGTGGGTGTGGCTCGTGACGATCATGAAGTCCTCGGCGGCGACCAGCCCCTCCTCGTCGACCACGCGCCGGCGGATCTCCTGGTGCACGTCGCGCGGGATGCTGATGATGTCCAGCCGCAGCAACACGTTCGGCACGCCGTTGTCGTGGATGACCATGCAGTGCGCCTTGAGGTGGCGGGCGATGTCACCGGGACCGGCGCAGCCCCGCGGGTTCCAGCCGTAGCCGCCCATCCACCAGCTCGGGAACTGGCGGAGGTCCCCGGTGAGCTCCAGTTCGTTGTACGCGACGGCGAGGGGTGCCTCGGCCGCGCGGGCGGCGGAGGTGCCGGCGAGGCGGGTGGTGAAGAGTGCTGTCGCCGCGAGCATGCCGCCCCTGAGGATGTTTCGTCTGCTGATTCCGGCCATGGCAGAAGACTCACCTCCGGCGTTGACGGCTCGTTGACTCGGGGATGACGCCGTTCAGTCCAGCGTGCCGATCAGCTCCCTGATCTCGTCGGCCTCGCCGGTGTGCAACGCCTCGTGCAGGCGCAACGCCTCCGTCAGGTGCTCGGTCGCGCCTGCCGGGTCGTCCTGCCGCAGCGCCAGCGAACCCAGGACGCGGTGGGTGCGTGCCCGGCCGAGCCGGTTGCCCGCCTTGGTGTGCATGGTCAACGCCCGGGTGGCGTGCGCGGACGCGTCGGCGTACCGGCCCGTCTCCACCTCGGCCTGCGCCAGCACGGTCAGCGCCTGCGCCTCCCGCAACGCCAGGTTCGTGGTGCGGGCCAGGTCGGCGGCCTGCCAGGCGTCGATGGTCGCGGACTCGGCTCTGCCCAGCCCGGTCCTGGCCGCCGCGAGGCCGATCAACGACGCGACCTCGCCCTGCCGGTACCCGGCGCGACGGGACAGTTCGAGCGCCTCGGTGTGACCGCGCAACGCGACATCGAACCGCCCCAGACCGCTGTGCGCGGTGGCCAGGGTGTTCAGCGTGTCCGCCTCGAACCGCACGTTGCCCGTCTCGCGCGCCAGCTCCAGCGCCCGCCCCGCGTAGGAAACCGCGTCGTCGAACCGGCGCGCGTCGCGGTGCACGGCGGCCAGGTTCTGCAGCACCTCGACCTGGTCGTGCCGCGACCCGAGCGCCCGGTACCGCTCCAGCGCGGCCTCGTGGCACTCGATCGCCTCGTCGAACGCGCCCAGCCGCAGGTGCACGGCCCCGAGCGTGTTGAGCGCGATGGCCTCGGTGTGCACGAGCCCCAGCCGGGTGGCCGCGGTGAGCGCCTCCTCGAGCCGGGTGCGGGCGGTGCTCGGGTCGCCCATCTCCAGCAACGCGATGCCGAGCCGCACCCTGGCCGTCGCGCCCCCGGCGGGTTCGTTCAGGCGCGCGGCCTCGGTCAGACACCGGACGGCCTCGGTCAGCCTGCCGTCCTCCAGGTGCACCGCGCCGAGCACGGTCAGCGCCGCTCCCGCCCCTGCCTGATCGTCGAGCTCGCGGTGCAGCTCCAGCGCGGGACGCAGGTGGTCGACGGCCTTCCGGTACTCGCCGACGCTCCAGTGCAGGACACCGAGCGCGCGCAGCATCGCCGCCTCGGCCGGGCGGTTCCCGTGCCGAGCCGCCGCCAGCGCCACCGTCGCGACGGCCAGCAGATCGCTGTCGTGCCGGTGCGTGTGCAGGTAGCCGGTGACCGCGTCGGCCAGCTGCCAGGCCGCCGGGCGCAGACCCTCGTGCGCGGCGGCGAACTCGATCGCGGCGATCACGTTCGCCCGCTCCGCGCTCAGCCACTCCACCGCCTCGGCGTGCCCGGCGAACCGATGCACGGGCACGGCGCACGGCAGCAACGGCTGCGCGGGGTTGAGCAACGTCGCCGCGCCTGCCGCCCGCCCGAGGTAGTGGTCGAACAACCTGGCCAGCGCCTTGTCCCGGTGCTCGACCGGGTCCTCCAGCTCGGCGCGTTCGCGGGCGTAGAGCCGCAGCAGGTCGTGGAACTGGAAGCGCCTGCCCGCCTGCGCCTGCACGAGGCTCGCCGTGGCGAGGCCGCCGAGCAGCTTGGTCGCCAGGTCTCCCGGTTCGTCGGTGAGCGCGGCGGCGGCCTCGGGCGTGAAGTCGGGGCCGGGCACCAGGCCGAGCGTCCGGAACAGGTGCCGCGCCTCCGGTTTGAGCGTCTCGTAGGAGAGCCCGAACGCCGTGCGCACGGCAGCCTGCGAGTCGTCCTCGATGGCGAGTGCGGTGAGCCGGTTCGCCTCGCGCAGCTCCGCCACGTGCTCGGCGACCCCGGTGCCGGGCCGGGCGGTCAGGTTGGCGCCGGCGATCCGCAACGCCAGCGGCAGCCGCGCGCACAGTTGCACCAGCGACGCCACGGCCTCGGGTTCGGCCGCGGCCAGGTCCTGGCCGATGATCTCCGCGATCAGCCGCAGCGCGTCCGGCTCGGGCAACGCGTCCAGCGCGATCCGCCGGGCACCCTGCAGCGCGATCAGGCCGCGCAGGTCGTTGCGGCTCGTCACCAGGACCGCGCAGCCGGGTTCGTGCGGCAGCAGCGGGCGGACCTGGTCGGAGCTCAGCGCGTTGTCCAGCACGATCAGCCTGCGCGTGCCGGCGAGCAACGACGCGCACAGCTCGACCTGGTCGTCCTCGTCGAGCGGCACCTGCTCCGGCCGGGTGCCCAGACCGCGCAGCAACTGCGTGAGCGCGCGCGTCGTCGTCAACGGCGCCTGGTGCGAGTGGCCCCGCAGGTTCACGTGCAGCACGCCGTCCGGGTACTCCTCCCGCAGCTGGTGGGCGATGTGCACGGCCAGCGCGGTCTTGCCGACCCCCGGAGAACCGGACAGCACCACGTACCTCGGCGCGGCGCGCTGCGGGTGCGGGCGCAGCAGTTCGGTCACGCGGGTGATCTCGGCGGTCCTGCCGACGAAGTCCGCGGTGTCCGGCGGCAACGGGCTCGACTGCCGCGCGACGACGACCGGCGCGGCCGCGGGGGCGGGCGCGAGGTGCAGCGACGGGTCGTTGCCGAGGATCGCCAGGTGCAGGCGCCGCACCTCCTCACCGGGGTCGACGCCCAGTTCGTCGGCCAGCCACCTGGTCAGCCTGCGATGAGCGTCGAGCGCGTCGGCCTGCCTGCCCGCGCGGAACAGCGCGAGCATCAGCTGCGCCCAGAACCGTTCGCGCATCGGGTGTTCCGCGGTCAGCGTCCGCAGCTCGGTGATCGCCTCGTTGTGGCCGCCGCCGTCCACGTCGAGCTGCACGCGGCGTTCCAGCGCCTGGAGCCGTTGCTCGTCCAGCCACGGCACGTCCTCGCGCTGGATCGTCCCGGACGGCACGTTGCCCAGGGGCCTGCCCCGCCACAACGCGAGCGCGGCCCGCAGGTGCGCCGCCTCGGCGTCCCCCTCGGCCTGCCGCAGCTCGTCGCGGAACCGGGCCAGGTCGAGCTGGTCCGGCGAGACCCGCAGCCGGTAGCCGTTCTCGACGGTCTCGATCGCCGCCGCGTCGTCGCCGAGCACCTTGCGCAGCCGCATGACGTACGCCTGCGCCGTGCCTCTCGGCCCTGTCGGCGTGTCGCCCTCCCACAACCGGTCGATCAGCTCGTCGAGCGTCACCACCTGGTTCGCCCTGAGCAGCAACGTCGCGAGCACGACCCGCTGTTTGGCCGACGGAACGGTCACCTCGACACCGTCCCGCAGCACCTCCAGCGGACCCAGCAGCCGGAACTCCATTGGCGAAATCCACCCCCAAGGTCCGTGATCGTACGGCCACTGAGCGTGGTCGAGCGCGCAGTTGACGTCACGCGTCAAGGCGAAGTCACCGCCCCGGCATCGGCACTGCGCAGGCTCTGCGGCATCAGCTCTCCCACCCCGAACGGAGCGAAGTCATGAAGTCCAGCCTGCGCAGATCGGCGCTCGCCGTCCTGGCGGCAGCCGTCGGCACGAGCCTCCTGGTCACGCCGCCCCAGGCGGTCGCGGCCACCGGTCAGGCCGACCGGATCGCCGTGCTCGAAGGCGACGTCCTCTTCGTGAAGGAGGGCGAGATGGACGCCGACTGGGTCGAGCAGGAACGCGGTGTCAAGAAGTTCCAGCTCGACAGCGACCGGATCGCGGTGCTCAAGACCGACGGCTCGTTGCTGGTCAAGCAGGGCGACCTGGCGCCGGGCTGGTTCACCGTCAACCCCGACTCGGTCACCGACTTCCAGATCCGCGACGGCCGCATCGCGTTCACCGAGGGCGAGGACCTCTACGTCACCGAGGGCGACCTCGGCGGCGAGCTCGTGCACCAGGACGCGAAGGTCAAGAAGTTCCAGATCGACGGCGACCGGATCGGCGTGCTCACCCCGGACGGCAAGCTGCTGGTCAAGGAGGGCGACCTCGGCCCCGGCTGGATCGAGATCAGCGGCAACGGCGTCACCGACTTCCAGCTGGAGGACGACCGCGTCGCCTACACCGAGGGCGACCACCTCTGGGCGCAGGAGGGCGAGCTCGACGCCCCGTCCATCGACCAGGAGACCGGCGTCAAGAAGTTCCAGCTCGAGGGCGACCGCGTCGGCGTGCTGAAGACCGACGGCGAACTGCTGGTCAAGGGCGGAGACCTCGAACCCGGCTGGGCGCAGATCACCCCGTCGGCCACGGACTTCCTGCTCGACGGCGACCGGATCGGCTACGTCGAGGACGGCGACCTGTGGGCCCAGGAGGGCGAGCTCGACGCCGAGTCGACCGTGCAGGAGACCGACATCGACGCGTTCGACCTGGACGGCGACCGGCTGGCCGTGGTGAAGGACGGCGAGCTGCTGGTCAAGGAGGCCGACCTCGAACCCGGCTGGTTCGTCGCGGACGAGGACTCCGCCACCGGCGTGCAACTGCTCATGGCACCGAAGCGGGGTGCGGGCGACACCTACGTGACGCTCGAAGACCTGAAGGAGATCTACGGCCTCATCCGCGAGGAGGACGTCGTCGAGGAGGGCCTGGAGAGCCTCAACGCGGCCATGGACGAGGGTGAGATCAACAACCCGGCGCGCATCGCGGCGTTCGTCGCGACCCTGCACCAGGAGAGCGGCTTCCGCTACAACGCCGGCGAGGGCGGCCAGACCGCGACCTACAAGGGCCGTGGCTACATCCAGCTGACGGGCGTGGCCAACTACCGCAGCGCCGGCGACTACCTCGGCCACGACTTCGTCGCCGACCCCGAGGCCGCGGCCTCGCTCGAGTACAGCGCGGACATCGCCCGGTGGTACTGGACCGTCGCCCGCGCCGCGACCAACTCGTACGCCGACGACCTGGACATGGGCGGGGTCGGCCGCATGATCGGCTACGCCACCGCCCCAGGCGAGGACGAACAGCGCTGCAACGACTTCAAGGCCGCGCTGCGCTACTTCAACGGCGGCGAACTGCCCGACGGCCACATCACCTGCAACCGATACTGACCACTGCTGGGGGACAACGGAAATGTTCAAGTCGAAACTCACCAGACTCGTGCTGGCACTGGCGATGATCTCCGGATCCGCCGGTCTCAACCTCGCCTTCGCCGGCACCGCCACCGCCGCTCCCGAGTGCGGCGCGCTGGCACCGGGCGCCGCGCAGGAGGCCCAGGACGCCGTCGACAGGGCGTGCGACCAGCTCGGCACCCCGTATTCGTGGGGAGGCGGGCACGGACGCGACCCCGGCCCCTCCTACGGCTACTGCGACCCCGCCAACGGCGCGCCCAACGACTGCAACGTCAAGGGACTCGACTGCTCCGGCTTCGTCCGCTACGCCTACGCCCTCGCCGTCGACGAGGACATCATCAACGGCATCACCACGACCCAGTGGCAGTCGTCCCGCGCGGTCGACAGGTTCATGGCGTCGGACGGCTACGACCCGTTGCTGCCCGGTGACCTGCTCCTCTACGGCACCTCGCCCGGCAACCTGCACCACGTCACGATGTACCTGGGCGACGGCTGGATCATCGAGGCCCCGTTCTCCGGCGGCCACGTCCGGGTCATGCCCGCGAGCACGCACGGCGACTACTACGGCGCGGTCCGCCTGTTCGAAGGCAGCACGTCGAGCGGTCCGGCCGCAGGTGCCGACCGCATCGCCTACACGGAGACCGACGGCTCGCTCTACGCCAGGGACGGCGAACTGGGCGCGGGCGGCGGGTTCCAGGAGGGCGACGTCCAGAAGTACGAGATGAACGGCAACCGGGTCGGCGTGCTGACCAACGACGGCGCGCTGCTGGTCAAGGAGGGCGACCTCGGCCCCGGCTGGCACACCGTCAACCCCGACTCCGTGACGGACTTCGACCTCGACGGCGACCGGATCGCGTTCACCGAGGGCAACGACCTCTACGTGTCCGAGGGTGAACTCGGGTCGGAGCTGGTGAAGCAGGACGCGTCGGTCAAGTCGTTCCAGCTGTCCGGTGACCGCATCGGCGTGCAGACGACCGACGACAAGTTGCTGGTCAAGGAAGGCGACCTCGGCCCCGGCTGGGTGGAGATCGCGGCCGGCGTGTCGAGCTTCCAGTTGCACGGCACCCGCATCGCCTACACCGAGGGCAACGACCTGTGGGCGCAGGAAGGTGACCTGGACGCGCCGTCGGTGTTCCAGGAGCACGACATCCGCCGCTACCAGCTGAACGGCGACCGGCTGGGCGCGCAGACCGTGTCGGGTGACCTCCTGGTCAAGGAGGGCGACCTGGAGCCCGGCTGGGTGACCGTCGACAGCGACGTCGTGGAGTTCCAGCTCGAAGGCACCCGGATCGGGTACCGGACGGACCGGGGCCACCGCGTCCTCGCCCTGTGGGTGCAGGAGGGCGACCTCGACGCCCCGTCGGAGCTGCTGCTGGACCAGCAGGCGTTCGCGTTCCAGCTCGACGGCGAGCGCATCGCGGTCCAGCAGAACCAGAACGAGTCGGCGAGTCTCCTGGTGAAGGAGGGCGGCCTCGACGCCGAGTGGGTCTCGATCAACCCCGACTCGGTGCGGGACTTCCAGATCGGCGCGGACCGCAGCTCGGTCCAGACGGTCAGCTGATTTTCGTCCGGGGGCGGGTGCCACAGGCGCCCGCCCCCTCTACACTTCCGCCTTCTGGGGGTATGAGATGCGTGCAAAGGCCGTAGCCGCCGCTGTGGTGGTGGCTTCTTCACTGACCGTTCCGCTCACCGCGCAGGCCGCGCCGATCCCGTCAGTCTGGCCCGCGCCACAACAGATCCAGAGCACCGGCGCGGACGTGCCGCTGCCCGACGACGTGCTCGTGGTCGCCGACTCCGGCGCCGACGCCGCGACCAGGCAGGTCGTCGTCGACACGCTGCACGACGGCGGGGTGCAGGACGTCGCGGTCGTCGAGTACGGCAACGAGCGGCCCGCGTCGTTCGTGGTTCGACTGGGAGCGTTGGGCGGCAACAACATCCGGTCGTCCGGCGTCACGCTGCCGTCCGGTGTACCGGCTGAGGGGTACTTCCTGTCGGTCTCTCCCGGCAAGATCGTGCTCGGTGGCGCGGACACCGACGGCACCTACCACGGCGCGCAGACGTTGTGGCAGCTCATGGGTCCGTCGCGGGTGCCGTCGGTGCAGATCACCGACCACCCGACGATGAAGGTGCGCGGCGTCGTCGAGGGCTCGTACGGCGACATGTGGTCGCACGACGACGAGATGGACCAGATGGAGTTCTACGGGCGGGTGAAGTTCAACTCGTTCATCTACGCCCCCAAGGACGACCCGTACCACCGCGACAACTGGAAGCAGCTCTACCCGGCCGCCCGCCGCGCCGAGCTCGCCGAACTCGTTGCCAGCGCGGCGCAAAACCACGTGAAGTTCACTTACGCGCTCGCGCCGGGACTGTCCATTTGCTACAGCGGCGCCGCCGACTACACGGCCCTGACCGCGAAGTACAAGTCCCTGTACGACATCGGCGTGCGGTCGTTCTCGTTGCCGCTCGACGACCTGCAGGACAAGTGGAACTGCACGGCCGACCAGCAGAAGTACGGCGCCGTCTCCGACCAGCACATCGCCCAGGCCCAGGTCGACCTGCTCAACAGGGTGCAGCGCGAGTTCCTGCCCACCCTGCCCGGTGTCGCCGCGCTGCAGACCGTGCCCGCGGAGTACTGGGACACCGACGACTCCCCGTACAAGAGCACGTACCGCGCCGGTCTCGACGAGCGCGTCGTGATGATGTGGACCGGAGTCGGCGTGACGCCGACGTCCATCGAGGTGTTCGAGGCCGCCGACGCCGAACGCGTGTGGGGCCGCAAACCGCTGGTGTGGGACAACTACCCGTGCAACGACTACGACACGGCGGCAGGCCGCCTGCTGCTGGGCCCGTACGCCGAGCGCAAGGCGGGCATCGACGCCCACCTCACCGGCATCACCGCGAACCCGATGAACCTCCCCTACGCCAGCAAGGTCACCGTCTTCGGCGTGGCCGACTTCACCTGGAACTCGGCGGCGTTCGACCCGCAGCGCAGCGTCCGCCAGTACGCGGAGTGGCTCGGCGGCGGCGACACCGCCACGGTCGCGTCACTGCAGGCGTTCTTCGACCTCAACCACCTCGCCCCGGTGCTCGACGAGCCGGGCGAGTCCTGGCTGGACCAGGCCCCGGAACTGGCCCGCAGGATCGCCGCGTTCCGCACCACCTGGCGCAACGGCGACCACCACGAGGCGATCGACGCGCTCTGGGACTACGCCGAGGTGCTCGACCGCGCACCCCAGCTGATCCGCACCAACATCACCGACGACGGCTTCGCCCGCGACACCGACCCGTGGCTCAGGGCGAGCGCCCTGTGGTCCGAGGCGCTGCTCACCGCGCTGAACGGCCTGGCGTCCCGTGTGGACGGTGACGACGAGGCTGCGGCCGACAGGTTCGCGGAGACGGCCGCGCTGGTGCGGCGTGCCGAGGACGTCCCCTCGACGACCCGGTTCGACGGGAAGGTGAAGCTGGGCGACGGTGTGCTCGACACGTTCCTGGAGGAGGCGGCCGATCTTCGTCCGTGACGTGATGCGGGTGCCCAGCGGACGAGAGATCCCGCTGGGCACCCTGCTCGTGGTGGTCAGGCCTTGTGCTGCATGCTCGACCGGGCCGGGTTCCCCTGCTCCTCCGCCTTCGGGTCCGTCTCGTCCTGCTTCGCCCGCACGCCTTCCTCGACCTGCTTGCCGATCTCCTCGTCGACGTTGCGCCAGTACTCGAAAGCACGCGCCAGCACCGGCTCGGAGACCCCGTTGAGCAGGTGCCCGACGACGTTGTCGACCAGCCGGCCCCGTGCGGCGTCGTCCAGCACGTGGCGGACCATCGTCCGGGCCTGACCCCAGTCGTCGTCCTCCGCGTGGGCGACGTAGGCGGTGCGCACCAGGTCGCCTTCCGCGGCCCAGGTGGCGGTGGGGCCGTACTGCTCGGCGTTGGCCTGGGGGCCGCCCTTCGAGTTCGGGGCGTACACCGGGTCGGAGACGTTCGTGTAGCGCATCGCGCCGTCCTTGCTGTAGCTGTGGACGGGCGATTTCGAGGCGTTGACCGGGAGTTGCTTGTAGTTGGCGCCGATGCGGTAGCGGTGGGCGTCGGCGTAGGCGAAGAGCCTGCCGAGCAGCATGCGGTCCGGGCTGGCGTCGATGCCGGGGACCAGGTTGTTCGGTTCGAACGCGGCCTGCTCGATCTCGGTGTGGTGGTCGGTCGGGTTGCGGTCCAGGGTCAGCCTGCCGACCTCGGTCAGCGGGTAGTCCTCGTGCGGCCAGACCTTGGTCAGGTCGAACGGGTTGAAGCGGTAGTTCTCGGCGTCGGCGAACGGCATGAGCTGGACGTGCAGGGTCCAGGTCGGGTGGTCGCCCCGGCTGATCGCCTCGAACAGGTCGCGGGTGTGGTAGTCGGTGTCGGCGGAGGCCATCTGGTCGGCCTCGTCCTGGGTGAAGAACTCGATGCCCTGGTCGGTCTTGAAGTGGTACTTCACCCAGAACCTCTCGCCCGCCGCGTTGACCCACAGGTAGGTGTGCGAGCTGTAGCCGTTCATGTGCCGCCACGTGCGCGGGATGCCCCGGTCGCCCATCAGCCAGGTGACCTGGTGCGCCGACTCCGGCGAGAGCGACCAGAAGTCCCACTGCATGTCGTGGTCGCGCAGGTTGTTGTCGGCGCGGCGTTTCTGCGAGCGGATGAAGTGCTGGAACTTCATCGGGTCCTTGATGAAGAAGACCGGCGTGTTGTTGCCGACCATGTCGTAGACGCCCTCGGACGTGTAGAACTTCACCGCGAACCCGCGCGGGTCGCGCCAGGTGTCGGGGCTGCCGCGCTCACCGGCCACGGTCGAGAACCGCGCCAGCACGTCGGTGGTGGTGCCGGGCTGGAACACCGCGGCCCTCGTGAAGCGCGAGACGTCGGCCGTCACCTCGAACCGGCCGAACGCGCCGCTGCCCTTGGCGTGCGGCTGGCGTTCGGGGACGCGTTCGCGGTTGAACTGCGCCATCTGCTCGATGAGGTAGTGGTCCTGCAACACGATCGGGCCCGCCGGGCCGATCGTGAGCGAGTGCTCATCGCTCTGCACCGGGATACCGGCGTCGTTGGTCGTGGTGGGACGGTCAGTCATCGGGTCCTCTCAGCGTCACGAGCGGGTGCGGCGGCAACGCACCGTTCCCCCACCGGGTCGACCTCGGGGCGGCCGGGCAAACACACACGATCGAGTTCACGCGCTCAGCGGTGCAGCAGTCCGGCGGCACCGCTGTCGGCGAAGCGGCCGTCGAGGTCCCCGGGCGGCAGGACCTCGGTGGAGTTGTGCTCGCGCACGATCCGCCACACCTGCCCCGCCCGGCGCCAGACCAGCGAGGTCGTCGTCCGGATGTCCGTGGTGCCGGTGGGTGCGACGATCCTCGCCACGAAGCGCAGCGTGGACGCGGCGAGGTCGTCGCAGGCGATGACGTGCGGGCCGTCGTCCACGGCGTGGTGCGCGGACACCACGTCGCGGAAGACCGGCTCCCAGATCGCCCCGTAGCCGTCGGCCGTCGTCGCCACCCGGTGCTCGGGGTCGAAGTCGTCGTAGAGCCGGACGTCCGGTGAGCTGAGGTCGTAGAACTCGCCGAACGTGCTGCCGAAGTCGAACGGCTCGTCGCCGGCGCGACGGTCCCAGCCGAACACCCAGCGCGTGTGCAGGTCCTGGATCGCTCTCACGTCGTTCATGATCTGGACGCTAGGTCCGCGCGCGCAGTCGCGGGAGGGTGCGTCACACCCCGGTTCGCTGCTCCCCGGCAGCGGTGTAGCCGAGCCGTCCCTTCGTCAGCACCACGACGACGAGGGCCAGCACACCGAGCCCGAGCGCCGGACCCCACAGCGCTTCCTCACCGGCGTCCGGGAAGAACTCCGAGAACGCGACGGACTGGAAGTTGTTGATGGAGCAGTGCAACAGCATGACCAGGGGCAGGCTCTGGCGTCCCTTGTTGTAGACGAGGGTGATCAGGAAGCTCATCTCCAGCGCCATCACGGCGAAGCGGACGATCGTCTCGGCCGTGACGTCCGGGCCTCCCCAGGGCGTGAGGAACAGCGGCAGGTGCCAGATGATCCACAGAACGCCGAGCACGAGCGTGGCGACCATCGGCTGGTGCCGTTGCTGGAGGCGGCTGAGGGCGAAGTCGCGCCAGCCCGGTTCCTCCGCCAGACCCGTCGTGAAGAACTGGAGCACCAGCATCGGCACGTAGATCGCCAGCACCATCAGCGAGGGGGTGCGGAGGCCTTCGGCGTCGGTCGCCGCCATCGTGCCGAGCAGGACCGCCACGGGCACGGCGAACAGCGCGAACGCGTACCAGCCCACGCCGGCGCGGAACTGGAAGAGCCTCCTGCGCCACCGTCGCAGACCCTCCCTGCCCTCGGTGATGGCGGTGACGGTGAACGCCGCGGTCAGCGGGCCGAGGTACGCGCCGGGCAGGATCGCGGTGAGCTGGTTGCCCATCAGCAGGTCCGGGTAGCGGAAGTGCAGCACGCCGAACCCGTCCAGCGACAGGATGTAAGGCAGCCAGGCGAGCCAGCTGATGCCGTTGGCGAGGGTGAAGAACGTGATCAGCGGGAAGCGCTGAACCGTTGCCTGCCAACGGTTCTTGGCGGGGGCCGCAGGGGTTGAGGTCATGGCTGGAACACTAGGAATCGATCTTGTGCGCGTCAGTGCAGTCAGGGGGCGTTCTCGTGGTGGAGCCTGCTCCACCACGCTCTGATCTGGACGTACGGTCGCCGCGGAGCCCGAGAACCCGGAGCCCTACGCGATCGTGGCCGAGTGGCGGCGGGACAGACCGGCGGACCTCGCCGAGGTCCTGCAGGTCAACGCGCTGCGGGAGGCGGTGGCGCAGTCGTACGTCAGCTTCCTCGAGGGTGACGTGGACGCCGCGGCGATGATGCTCGGCTCGGTCACCGGGGTGCGGTCCGACATCGCGTGGGCCTCGGCCCCGTGGTTCAGCGACGAGCGGTTTCTCGGCGTGGTGAGCGCCGACGCGTTCGCCGAGGCCGCGCTGCGCACCTTGGACGGTGGCCGCGACCTCGACAGCGATGCGATGCGGGAGCGGCTGCGGCCGTGGTTCGGCGCCGTCGACGAGTCGTTCGCGTTGTGCGACCAGGCGGACACCGTGGAGCGGTCCATGATGACGGAGGTCGTCCGGGCGGGCACCTGGCGCAAACTCGGCGATCTGGACCAGGCGGCGGCCGCGTTCGAACGGGCCGTCGCCCTCGACCCCGCCAACTGGTCCCTGCACCTCGACCTGGCCGACCTGCACGCCGCATAAGGCGACTTCGCCGCCGCGGTCCGCGAGGCCGAGCAGGGCCTGGCGCACGAGCCGTCCGAGCCCACCCTGCGCGCGGCCGCGGCCGCCTACCGGACGCGGCTCGCCGGCTCGCCCGACGACCTGTGCGCGCTCGTCGAAGTGGCGCCGCTGCTGCAGAACCCCGGCTACCGGCAGATGCTGATCGCGCTCGCCTGCGCCGGTCCCGGCCTGCCCGCCGACCTCGTGGCCGCGGCACGCCGGGCAGGCTGAGAGTTGCAGCTGACGTAACGGCATGTGCTGTCCTTGAAGGCACCCCAGCCCGGAAGGCACCGATGCACCTCTCGTTCACGTCGCCCCGCCAGGTCAAGATCGGTGACGCCGCCGCGTTCGCCGGGACGACCCCGCGGGCCATCCGCCACTACCACCAGATCGGCCTGCTCCGGGAGCCGGAACGGGGCGCGGACGGCCGTCGCCGCTACGGCTACGACGACATGATCCGGCTGTTGTGGATCCGCAGGATGGCCGAGGCGGGTGTGGGGCTCGACGACGTGCGGGCCGCGTTCGACGACGCGCAGGATGTCGACGAGAACCTGCGCCGCCTCGAGGAAACCTTGGCCGCACAAGAGGTCGAGATCCGTCGCCAGCTCACGGCCGTGCGACGCCTGCGCGCCGTGGGCAGCCCGCTGGGGTTGCTGTCGGACCTCGTCACGGACCGGCTCGCCCACCTGCCGCCCGGCGCGGTGCGGCAGTCCGATGTGGACGCCCTGATGGTGACGGAACGGATCTTCGGCCCGATCGCCGCCGCGATCCAGGCCGGCTCGGTGATCGTGCTGGCCACGCACCCGGAACTGCGGGCGGAGGAAGACCGCCTCGACGCGGCCGAGGAGTCCCTCGACGACGGCGTCGACCCCGACGACCCGCGCGTGGAGGAGCTGGCCCAACTGCGGTACGCCCACCTCAAAGCCGTGGAACGGGCGCTCGTGGCGGCCGGGCTGGACGCGGTCGAGGACGAACTCTTCGAGACCGACGACGACGAGGAGCACGACGTCCAGATGAGCGTCTACGAGGCGTTCACCAAGATGCCGTACGACTTCTCCCCCGCCCGGATGCGCTGCGTCGTGCGCTCCGGCCAACTCCTCGCCCAGGACTGATCGTTCCGGGCCGGAGTCGGCGTGGGCGGCGCTAGTCTCACGCGCGTGAGCGATGCGTGGCACGAGTTCCGCCGAGAGGTGTTCGGAGAGCCGTACCTGGTGTGGCACGAGGGCGCCGACGTCGACGCGCTGGTCGCAGAGCACGAACGCGGGCCGGAGCGGGCGGAGCGGATGCTGCGTGTCGGCCTCGGCGAGGGTGATCACGTTGCGGTCGAGTCGCTGGGCGCGCTGGCACGTGCCGGTCGTGTGCCTTCGGACGCGGCGGCGCTGCTGAAGTCCACCCTGCCGTCGGCCGAGGGCACGTTCCGGGTGCGCGTCGCGCAGGTGTTGTGCGAGATGACCGGTGACGCCGAGTACGTGTCCGAGGTGGTCGCGGTGCTCGAAGGCGGCGAGCACTGGGGTGTTCGGATCACCGCGGCCATCGCACTCGCGGCGCTGCCGAGCACGCCGCGGTCGGTGGCGGCGTTCCACCGCGGCATGCTCGACCCGGAGTACCTGGTGCGCTATCACTGCGGCAACGGGCTGCTCGGGCTGACGCGGTCGAGACCGGACATCGCGAACCACAAGGGTTTCGCGCGGTTGAGCGGCGACGATCCAGCGCAGCACCGCGCGCTGGCCGACGAGTTGCGTGACGCCTGGGGAGCACGAACCGCCAAGACGTACGGCGACCAGGCGACGTTCGCTGTCGAGCTGGGTGCCGCCGATTACTCCGCGCCACACCTGCGGTCCGCCCAGGTGTACGCGGGCGGCGTCCGACTCTCCGGACCCGACCGACTGCACGTGGCCGCGCTGCGCAACCTCGACGTTGTCGACCGCGATGCCTTGGAGCGCCTGGGATTCGTGGACGTACCCGAGTCGTTCACGCTCGATCAGTCCACAACGGACCTGGTCGCGGCGCTCGACTTCGACTTCGACGTCGCGCGCTGGGGTGCCACGGACCTGCTGATCGGCGACCGGGCGCGGTTCGCGCTGGAGATCGGGCCGGTGGACCCCCTCGGACCACAGCTGCGCACGTGCACGGTGTGGCTGGACGGCGCTGTCGTGACGCCGTTCGACAACATCGCGTACGTGCCGCAGTTCGTGCACTCCCTGCAGAGCGACATCGCCCGGCGCTCGCCGGAGTTCGGGTCCTGGGGCCCCACCACCGATGACCTGTCCGCGCGGCTCGAGCCGGACGGCACGCTGCGGTACCGACTGCGCTCGCGGATCGACGGCGTCGGCGATCGCGAAGGCGAGGTGCAGCTGCGGGCCGACGAGATCGTCGAGGTGTTGCAGGAGACCGCCACCGTGCTGACGGCCGGGCAGTAGCCTTCAGAACCGGCTGATGTCGACGGCCTCGTGCGCCGTCTGGCGGGTCGCGGCCTCCAGCAACGCGCTGATCCGCTCGGCCGACGCGGGTGCGGCGGCTGCGGTCAGGTAGACCCAGCCCGCGTACTCCTGCAGGTCAAGCCCTTCCGGCGCGGCCTCGTGGTACGGCACGACGTACGCGGGCATGTCGCGTTCGCTGCGCCAGCTCTCCGCCAGGGTGCCGTAGTCGAGCGCGTCGAAGCCGAGTGCGTCCATCAGCCGCGTCACCTCGGCCTTGGCGGCGTCGTCGTCACCCGCGATCGGCAACGTGGCGCGATCCGGCGCCCCGGACGGGCGCGGCAGCTCCGCCAGGTGCCGGAAGACGATGTTGTTGAACGCCTTCACCACCCGCGCGCCCGGCAGCGCGCGCTGAAGCAGCCCCGACGCGGTGAGTTCACCGCTCTCCAGCTCGGCGATCTGCCCGTCGCGCTGCGGGTAGTAGTTCATCGCGTCGATGACGATCTTACCGTTCAGCTGCTCGGCGGGCAGGTCCCGGTAGGCGAACAGCGGCACGCTGACGACCACGAGATCGCCCGTCGCGACGGCTTCCTCGGTAGTCGCCGCCGTCGCGCGTTCCCCCAGCGAGGCAACGAGTTCCGCGAGCGTCTCGGGCCCGCGCGAGTTGCTCAGGACGACGTTCCAGCCGGCGTCCACGGCGAGCTTGGCGATGGCGCCGCCCACGTTGCCGCTGCCGATGAGGGCCAGGGTTCCAGACATGATCACAGCTTTCTTCGAGCTAACTCGACCGGTCGGTCGACTTCGAACGTAGCACGAACTCGACCGGCCGGTCGAGTTAGCTAGAATGACCCTCATGACAGGCGACAAGACCGCGGAACGACCGTTGCGCGCCGACGCCGTGCGCACCCGGCGCGCCCTGCTGGCAGCCGCGGCGGACGTGTTCGCGGAGCTGGGCATCGACGCTTCCGTGGCCCAGGTCGCGGCACGCGCGGGCATCGGCAAGGGCACGGTCTTCGGCCACTTCCCCACCAAGGAAGCCCTGCTCACGGCCATCGTCACCGACGCGGTGGACGACCTGGTGGCGGCAACCTCCGCACTGCCCGGCGACCTCACCCCGGACGCGGCGCTGCTGGCGTTGATGAAACTTCAGGTGGACCGATACGCGAGCAACCGCGCGTTCATCGAGCTGCTCAACACCTCACGCGCGGCGCAACTGCCCGACGTCCAGGCGCAGGTGACCCGACTGATCGAGGCCGGACGCCCGATCGTCGACCGCGCCCACCGCGAGGGCAGCCTCGACGAGGAACTGGACGCCCGCGACGTGGTGCTGCTGGCGTGCGGGCTGTTCGGCGCCGCGGAACCGTTGCTGGCCCATGAACCGAGGGCCGCCGATCGGTACCTGCGAGTGGCTTTCCGGGGCATGACGCGGGGCGACTAGCGCCCGTCAGGCCGTCTCCTGGTGCCGGTGGGCGAGGTCCTGCACGGCGGCCAGCAGCGCGGCCGCGAGCACACCGGTGGGCACGACCGGCCCGCCCGCCCCGGTCAGCGCGCGGTAGAACACCGGCCCGGTGAGGATCGCCGCCGCCTCCGCGAACGGCACGGCGGGCGCGATGTCCCCCCGCTCGATCCCGCGCGTGAGCACGCCGTCCACGGGCCTGTCGAACAGCGCCGCCGACCCGAGCAGCCGCGCCACTTCAGGATCGTGCTGCGCCTCCCCCACCAGCACCCGGTACGCGACACCGGCGGGTGAGGTGGTCAAGAACCGCTCCGCACCGTCGAGGTAGGCGACGACATCGTCGATCGTGGTGGCCCTCGGCGTGTCGCCGAGCTCCTTGGCCGCGTCGGTGATGGCGGCCTCGAACAACACCTCGGCCTTGGTCGACCACCACCGGTAGATCGTCTGGCGGCCGACCCCGGCCCGTTCGGCGATGCCCTTCATCGTCAGCGCCGCGTACCCGACCTCGACCAGCAGGTCGTCGACCGCGTGCAACACCGCCTGCCGCGCCTGCTCGCTGCGCGGCCGACCGGCCCGGGGGCGCACCTCGTCCATGCGCTGATCATCCCACATTCCGGCGCAATACTAGACACGGTGTCTCGAAACACCTACCGTTCCGAGACACCAAGCACCGAAATTCTCGAAGGAGCACCCCGTGCCCACCACCCGCAGGACCGCACTCGTCGTAGGCGCCTCCCGCACCCTCGGCCTCGCCATCTCCGCCGACCTGCTCCGCCGCGGCTGGCACGTGATCGGCACAGTCCGAAGTGGACACACGGCCCTGCACGACCTCGCCGCCACCTCGGACCGGCTGGAGGTCGAGACCGTGGACATCACCGACGCCGACCAGGTCACCGCCCTGCACGACCGCCTGCACGGCCGCACCCTCGACCTGCTGTTCGTCAACGCGGGCATCACCCACGCCAACGTGCCGATCACCTCGGTGAGCACCGAGTCGTTCACCGAGGTGATGATCACCAACGCGCTGAGCCCCGTCCGGGTGGTCGAACGGCTGGGAACCCTGGTCGCCGAGAACGGCACCATCGGCGTCATGTCGTCCAGGCAGGGCAGCCTGACCCTCAACACCAACGGCGGGCACGAGCTCTACCGCGCCAGCAAGTCCGCGCTGAACCAGCTGATGCGCAGCTACGCGGCCCGGCACCAGGACGAGCGCGCCGTGCTGCTCATCAACCCCGGCTGGGTGCAGACCGATCTCGGCGGGCCGGGGGCGGTGCTGACCGTGGAGCAGAGCGCGCCCGCCGTGGTCGACGTGCTCGAACGGCATCACGGCGAACCCGGTCTGCGGTTCCTGGACCACGAGGGCCAGGTCCTGCCGTGGTGAGCGGCTAGCGGGCCGAGACCCTGAGGCCTCTCAAGGTTTTGCGCAAGGTTTTGGGCAAGGCCCGCCGCGCAGACTCGGGCAGCGCAAGGACACTTCGACCCTGAGGGGGGACGAGCGTGAAGATCTCTTCCGCTGTGGCGGCACTGTTGGTGACGGCTTCGGCAGCACTCGCGTTTGCGGGGACGGCGAGCGCCGCCGACCAGAAGCCGCTGCCCATCACGACGGGCGCCGCGGACACCGACCAGTCCGGGTTCGGCATCCTGTCGTGCACCCACACGCACAGCAACAAGGACTCGCGGACCGGCAAGCTCTTCGACGGCAGCAACGTCAACATCCGCCGCGGGCCGCACACCGCGTGCACGTCCGACGGCCAGGGGCAGTTGTCCCACAACGTCGACTACCACTGCTACACCAGCGGCGACGCGGTCACCAGAGGCGGCGTCACGTACCTCACGTGGACGTACCTGCGGGACACCACGACCGGTGTGCAGGGCTGGGTCAGCGACTCGTTGCTGGACGTCAACCCCAACGGAACCAGGGGCAGCCTCGTGGCGTGCTGAGCCGGGCCGCGGTGGCGTCGTCACGGCGCCACCGCGGCACAGTTCACCTGTGCGGCAACGGATCCGCGTCGAGTTGCTGGGCGTAGCGCCGGAGCAGGTCGTGCATCTCGAACCGGTCCGCGGCGGTCTGCTCGACGAGGTGCGCGGCACGCAGCACGTCCAGCGAGCGGCGTGCCGCGGGCAGATCGACTCCGGCCAACGCCGCCGCGGCCGCCGCGCTGTGGGCGGGACGCGACCCCAGCAGGCGGAACAGCCTCGCGGCCGAGCGCGGCAAAGCCTGGTACGACCACGAGAACACGCTCCGCACCGAGGACGCCGGGTCGCCGGGCACGTCCAACGCGTCGAGGTCGCCCAGCACGTTCAGCGCCACCACGACGTCCGCCAGTCGCGCCGACCGTTGCGCGGCTACCCGCAGCGCCAGCGGTAGCCCCGCGCATCGCCGGGCCACCTCGACGGCCGCCGGGAGTTCCGCGTCGACTCGGTCGCCGCGCATCTGCCGCAGCAGGTCGAGCGACTCCCGTTCGGTCAAGCGCCCCACCGTGATCCGGTGCGCGCCGTTGCGGACGACCAAGCCCGTCAGGTCGTCCTGGCTCGTCACCAGCACCACGCCGCCGTGCCGTCCGGGCAGCAGCGGACGCACCTGGTCGACCGACCGCGCGTTGTCCAGCACTACCACCATGCGCAGGCCGGCGAGCGCTGAGCGGTACAGCGCGGACCGCTCCGCCAACCCAGGTGGGATCCGCTCCGCCCCGAGCGCGCGCAGAAAGCCCTCCAGCGCAACGGAAGCGCACATCGGTTCGGCGGCGTCGTAGCCGCGCAGGTTCACGTACAGCTGGCCGTCCGGGTACTCGGCGCTGTGCAGGTGCGCCCATTGCGCGGCGAGCGCCGACTTTCCGACGCCGGCGGTGCCCACGATCACCGACACCGGTCGGCCGAGTTCACGCAACTCCTCCGCGCGGCCGACGAAGTGCGGGACGACGCCGGGCACCTGGGCCGGTGGCTGCACATCGACCGGGGGTGCCACCTCGCGTGCCTGCCGCAACAACGCGGTGTGCAGGCGTTGCACCTCGGGCAACGGGTCGACGCCGAGCGCGTCGGCCAGCCGGTCGCGCAGCGCCTGGTAGGCCGCGAGGGCCTCCGCCTGCCGTCCCGACCGGTACAGGGCAAGCATGTACTGCCTGGTCAGCCGCTCGTCCAGCGGGTGCTCCCGCACGGCCGCGGCCAGCGACGTCACGAGTTCGCCGTGCCTGCCCAGCGCGAGTCGCAGGTCGACGCGGTCCAGGTCGACGCCGAACCGTTCCTTCACGAGGTTCTCGCGGACGTTGTCGAGCCACGGCGTGCCCATCCCCGCGAACGCCTCGCCCCGCCACAACGCCACCGCCTGGTCGAACAGGGCCAGACGACTGGTGAGAGCGCTCTCGGAACGCCCCCGTGCCACCAGCCCGCGAAACCGGTGCAGGTCCACGGACTGCGGGTCGACGGCCAGCACGTACCCGCCGGACCTGCGAGTGATCTCCACGTCCAGCCCGCGGAACACCTGCCGCAGCCGGGAAAGGTACGTGTACAACGTGTCGCGGCCCTGCCGGGGCACGCCGTCGCCCCACGCCCGGTCCAGCAGTTGTTCCGCCGACACCACCTGGTTCGCGTCCACCAGCAACGCCGCCAGCACACACCGTCTTCGGCCGTGCCCGAGCTGGACGGCCTGGTCCCCACGCCAGGCCCCCACAGTTCCGAGCAGCCGGAACTCCACTTCCCCCATCCGACTGGGATAGCACGCCGGTGCGCGGCGGCGGGCCGGGTTGCCGTGCCGTTCGCCCGACGAGACCAATCCGAACCCGCCAAAAGAAAAGCAATTCCCCGAAAAAGCGCACGACAATTCCGGCGGACCGAATGCGCGAATCCGCCGGAACCACTCGTGTTCAGAAAACGAGCCGGTTCAACTCACCAACGTGCGTTCATCAGCACGCGGACGAGATGGACCGGTAGTACGCGACGTGCCCGGGAAACAATTCGTAACGACCGTTGACCCGCAGGAAGTACTCGTCGCGGACGGTGCCGTCGTACCGGAAGATCTCCGGATCACCGGTGGTCCGGAGCTGGTTGTCGGCACGGCCGAAGGTCAGCGAACCCACGCGGCCGTCGTCGTCGAGCTGCCTGGCCGCCTGCCACCTGATGGTGGCCGCCTCGGTGGTCGGCCCGAACCGGCAGTCGATGTCGTTGACGCCGATGTATCCGTCCGCGTAGAGCACCTTCTGCCAGATGCCCGTCGCGGAGCTGTTGGGGAACGTGGACCGCGACAGCTCGCCCTCGTCACCCCAGTCGTCGGTCACGGTGCCACTGCCGCTGATGTACCCCTGGGACACCGACGCCTGCGCGGCCGCTCCCATTGAGAACGTCAGTGCGACGACAGACGACACCACAGCGACAGCCTTGAACAAACGCTTCATCCTTCTCCTGCCACAACGTGTCACCGTTAAACGGCATCATGCCATCCAATAGCATTCCACGGCACGGGTACTTCAGAAGCAAATACAACAATTTTCGGGTGGCCGCATTTCTACTCCGTTCGGCGGCGGGCCCTCACTCCCGAACGGTCCGAGCCCGTCCTGGATGATGTCCGGCGTGACAGGTGTCGACGTCTTCAGCGCCAGCCGCGAGCGGTACCTCGGCCCGTTCGGCGGTGACGGGGTCTTCTGCGTGGGCAACGCCGACGAGTGCGACCACTACACCGAGGACGGCGCCGTCCGGATTCCCTGGGGACGCGCGCCACGGCCCGAGGACAAGGCACGGATCCGCAGCCTCGCGCTGTGCCCGACGCCGGCCCAGCTGAGCAAGGCGGTATTGCCCGCCTACCTGCCGGACCTGGTGAACCTGAGCTCCCTCACGGTGCCCGCGCGGCTCCTCGCCCACCTGAAGTCCTCGACGCTGACGTCGCTCGTGATCGGCAACGACGACGGCCAGGCCCCGCCGCTCCCCCTCGCCGCCGACACCGCCCTCCCTGCGTTGCGAGGGCTGCTCTGGGTCAGCTCGTTCACCACTCCGCGACTGCCTCAGGTGGTCGACCCGCTGCCACCGCTGAAGTTCCTGCGCACCAACGTGTCCGGAGACGTCGCCGTGCTGCGTCAGCTCGCGACCCTGCCTTCGCTGCGGCACCTGGAGGTGGTGGACGTCAAGAACTTCGACGTGGTCGACCACCTGGTGGCGCCGCTGCAGGCGTTGGAGATCGGCGGCACCGGACGTGACTTCCCGGTGGCCCGGCTCGCCGCGATCCCGACGCTGGAGTCGTTGCGCCTCAACGGAGTCCGGGCCGAGATCGACTGCTCGGTGTTCCCGGCGCTGCCGGATCTGAGCCAACTGACCATACTCAACTCGAAGAGGATCGTGAACGTCGAGGCGCTGCTGGAGTGCCCGAAGCTCGCGAGCATCATGGTCGTCGACTGCGGCAACCCGTTCAAGAAGGCCGGCAAGAAGTTGTTCGAGGCACACGGCTTCGCCGAGCTGGACATCAAATACTCCTAGGGCGGCTCATGAAACTCCTGCTCACCTCGGGTGGCGTCACGAACCCGACCATCCACTCCGCACTCCTGGAGCTGCTCGGCAAGCCGATCTCCGAGTGCCACGCCCTCTGCGTTCCCACGGCCCAGTGGGGACATCCGATGTGCGGCCCGGCGTCGGTGCGCGGTTTCGTGGCGGCCGAACCGCGGTGGCAGCACTTCTCCGGCCTGGGCTGGAAGTCGCTCGGCGTCCTCGAACTCACCGCCCTGCCGTCGATCGGCGCGCAGCGGTGGGTGCCCTGGGTCCGGGAAGCGGACGTGCTCCTCGTCGACGGCGGCGACGCGACCTACCTGAGCCACTGGATGCGCGAGTCCGGGCTGGCCGACCTGCTGCCCTCGTTGGGCGAGAAGGTCTGGGTGGGCGTGAGCGCCGGCAGCATGGTCATGACGCCCCGAATCGGCTCGTACTTCGTCGAGTGGCCGTCCGCTCCCGACGACCGCACCCTCGGCGTCGTCGACTTCTCGATCTTCCCGCACCTCGGCGCGTTCCCCACGAACACCCTGGCCGACGCCGAGAGGTGGGCCGCCGACATCGACGGCCCGGCCTACGCCATCGACGAGCAGACGGCCATCAAGGTCGTCGACGGGACCGTCGAGGTCGTCTCGGAAGGACAGTGGACCAAGTTCTGAGCGACACCACTAGAGCCCGAGGCGCTGCTGTTCGGCCTGCACCACCCGTTGTTCCACCGACACCGCCGAGTCCAATGCGCTCGCGGAGGAGTGCTTCGTATCGCTCTCCCGCGCGTAGTGGTCGAACAGCAACGTCTTGTGGTCGCGGATCTCCCGCACCCGCGCGTCCACGCTGTCCTTGACCAGCAACCGGTGCACGTGCACCTTGCGGACCTGGCCCATCCGGTGGCAGCGCGCGATCGCCTGGTCCTCGGTGCTCGGCTTCCACTGCGGTTCGGCGATGATCACGACAGAGGCGGCCTGGATGTTGAGGCCCACGCCGCCCGCCTCGATCTGGGCCAGCAGCACCGCGTGCCCCTCGCACGCCGTGAACGAGTCCACCAACTGCTGACGGCCCTGCGCCGAGGTCGCGCCGGTCAACGGCCCGAAGACCTCGACGTGCTCCGCGACGGCGTCCAGCACGTCGTGGAAGTACGAGAACACCACGACCTTCCAGCCGTTGTCGCGCGACTCCTCGACGATCTCCAGCAGCCGTTCCAGCTTCGCCGACCCGCGCGGGGTGCGCGGGGTGCGCGGGGTGAAGGCGGCACGGCGCATGGCCATCAGGTTTCCCTCGCGCACCGCGTCGAGGTAGGCGCCGCGGTCCTGCTTGCCGAACTCGACCCAGTCCTCGACCTCCAGCAGTTCCGGCAGCTCCCCCAGCACGTCCTCCTGGTTGCGCCGCAGGTACACCGGGGCGACGACGCGGCGGAAAGCCTTGGCTCCCACCACGGCGTCGGTGCTGCCCGTGCGGGCCGCGACGCTCGGCTGGAGGTAGGCGACCAGGTTGCGGAACTCCTCGACGCGGTTCTCCATCGGCGTGCCGGTGAGCAGGATCGCCCGTTCCGCGCGCTGCACCAGGGCGTTGACGGCCTGGGAGCGTTGCGTGTCCGGGTTCTTGACGTAGTGCGCCTCGTCGACCACGACCAGGGTCGGGCGGAACTTCTTCGGCAGCACCAGTTTCGGCAACGTGCCGAACGTCGTCACGCCGACACCGCCCCGCGCGAGCCACTCGCCGACCGCGCTGTCGCGGCCCGCGCCGTGCAGGCGGTGCGGCACGAGGTCGCTGTGCCGCGCGATCTCGTTGACCCAGTTGACGACGACGCTCGCCGGGCAGACCACGAGGAACCCGGTGCGCCCGCCCGCGGCGAGGTTCGCCATCACCGCGATGGCCTCGATCGTCTTGCCCAGGCCCATCTCGTCGCCGATGATCACGCGCTTGCGGGCCAGCGCGAACTTCGCGCCGAACACCTGGTAGCCGCGCAACGACACCTTCAGCAGGCTGGTGTCCAGCGGGGTGGCGTCGACCTCGTGCTCGATGTCGGACGGCACGAAACCCTTGGCGGCACTGCGATCCGGCACCCCGGCGAGGTCGGCGAGCTGCGTGTTGTAGGCGGCCGCGTCGAGTTCGTAGTCACGCCACAACGCACGAGAATCGAGGTCCGGCACCCGCAGCTGCGCGCCCACCGCGCGCAACGCCGTCGCGTCACGACTGCCCAGCAACGTCTCGAGCCGGTCGAGCGACTCCAGGGCGGCCCGCCGGTTCCGGCCCGACGAGAAGAACATCCGCAGCCGGCTCCACGCCCGGCCCGCGGCCCGCACGTCGGCGTCGACCCGGCCCAGCACGTCCGCGAGCGGCTCGCGCAACGGTCCGACGAGCTGGTTCGCCCTGCGCAGCTTGGACAACAGCTGCAGCAGCTCGGTCTGGTCGCGGTCGGCCCGGTCCGGGTTCAGCCGCACGGTCGTGTCGCGCACCACCCCGTCGACGACGGCCCGCACGACCTTCAGGATCTGCTCGGCCGACTGCCGCCCGACGCCGGGTACGCCGTCGAGTTGCTCCAGTCCCGCCCGCGCGACGTCGGCGACGGTCCGGTACCCGGCTTCCTTCAGCGTGCTCAGCCGCAGGTTCGCACCGGCGTCGCGAAGCTGGTCCACCGGCATGGCCCCGAGCCGTTCGGCCACCAGCCCGTCCCGCACCGCCTGGTACCGCGCGGTGGCGAGCGCCAGCAACCGGTCCGGTTCCGCGCGCACCCCGGCCACCTCGGCGCGGAACGCCTCCGCGGCCTCCAGCACCGCACGCGCGTGCCTGCCGACCTTCGACGAGTCGCTCACCCGTGTCCTTCCGTCAGCCGAGTCCGAGCGCCGGGAACTCCACCGCCGCAGCCTGTTCACCCATGGGTTGACGCCACGCCCGGTACGTCAGTTCGTCCGGGCTCGTGATCCCGTACGCCTCGTGCAGCGCCGCGGCGCACGCCCGCGCCAGCCGCTGGAACTCGGTCGTGAGCGCGGGGCGGCGCAGCTCCGACGTCCAGTTGGGCTGCGTGACGATCGGCGCGACCCAGTCGAACCGGCGCAGCTGGAACTCGTCCGCGTCCGCCCAGACCTCCGTCCCCGGAGCCTCCGCGTAGAGCCGGTCGGGAGCCCCGGCGAACTGCACGTAGCGCCTGGGTTCGGCCGCCGCGTGGACGATGAGGAACACGCCGTCGGTCACGTCGCGGAACGTGTCCACCAGCCGTTCGGCGAACAAACCCCAGTCGTGCGCCAGTTTCCACGGCATCAGCACCGGCGTGAGCGTGGTGGTGAACTCCAGCTCGGTGTCCTCGAACGGGATCTCCTTCTCCAGCGGCATCCGGTGATCGCGCCGCTCGAAGCCCTCGTCCTGCGCTCTCGGGTCGCCGGTGGTCACCACGTACTCCCCCGCCGTGTTGGTCGACACCTCGACGACCAGGCCGCGGTAGGTGCCGGGGCGCGCGAGGTCGTAGCAGTCCAGCACGTCCTCGTGCGTCAGCTGCCTCGTGAAGGTGCGCCGGCTCTGCTGGACGAACGACTCGTCGACCGCGTGGTCCGCCGTGATCCACCACCTGGCGGGTGGCATGTGCTGCAACCGGTAGGCGACGTCGCGGTACTTCACGAACCGTCCGGGCGGCGGCAGGCGGTCCAGACTCACCGGCGTCCTGCCTTCCGGTCGAGCTCGACGCCCTGCGGCGTTTCGAACCTTCCTCGAAGTCCCTTCAGGGCCAGGGTGAACGAGATCCGCGCGCCGGACGCCGTGTCCCAGACCGCGGAACTCGTCCCCTCGCGATCGCTCAGCGCCGGGGTGCCCCAGCGCGACTCGCCTTCCCGCACGATCAGGGTGTACGCGTCGCCGAGGAAACCGCGCGACTCCCTGGTGACCTCGCGGATCGTGTCCGCGAAGTTGAGCCCGAGGTAGGACAGGTTTCTCCTGGAGCCGATGGTCGACACGTCCGGGATGGTGAAGCCCGACACCGTGTTCATGAGGTACGAGACGCCGTTGTCGATCTCGATCGTCCATCCGAACCACTCGACCGCCCGCTGCTGCACCTGGTCGCGCGTGAGCGGCCACGGCTCGGCGTCCCAGATGTCCATGAGGTCGCATGCCTCGACGGGCGTCATCGCTTTCCAGCTCACCGCTCGATCGTCTCATGTCGACGTTGTTCGATGCCCAGTCAGGGCAACGTTTTCCCGATCTGCCACGATGCGGCGCCATGGATCGCTACGAGCAGTTCCGCCGCGCCGCAACCGATCGGGGCTTCCCCGACGACGAGATCGTCAAGTTCGCCGACCAGCTCCGGTTCGCGGTCTGGGCCGGGATCACCCGCGACGGCGAGCAGGTCATGGGACAGTTCGGCGGGGTGCCGCGGTTACCGGTGGGCGTGGAGTGGCCCAGCAGCGCCAACGGGTCGCCGTTGCCCTTCGTCGCCTCCGTCGACTGCGCGCTCCTCCCGAGAGCGGAAGGACTCGCTCTGCCGGAGGACGGCACGTTGTTGTTCTTCCTCCAGCACGAAGACGACCTGTTCGCCCCTCTCACCGCCGACGAGCCGGAGTTCGCCCGCGTCGTCCACGTTCCGGCAGGCACGGAAACCGCGCCGGCGGCCGGACCGGGCGAGCCCGGCGGTGAGCGGTCGCTCTCGGCTTCGGTCGAGGTGGTGCTGCCGAGGTGGATCGGTGAGGACGACTTCGACAACGGCGTGCTGGAGGACCTGGCCGGCGAGCTGCAGCACGCCGAGGAACTCAGCGAACTGGCCGACGAGCTCTGGCCGGAGCAGGACCGCGGCGCGTGGCTGCGCCTCGGCGGGTACTGCTCGCGGATCGGCGGGCAGGACACCCCGTTCACGCAGCTGACGATGGCAGGCGTCCGCAGCCGGCACGAAGCGGGACTTCCCGATCCGGAGCGGTTCGGCGCGAGCGACGTCGAGGAGTACCGGCTGACCAGGGAATGGGTGCCGCTCGCCCAGTTCTACACGGAGAGCGACTACCACTACGGGTGTTTCCTGATCAGCACGGACGACCTGGCGGCGAAGCGGTTCGAGCGGATGCGCTCGTTCACCATGTTCAGCGAATAGGTTCAGCTGGTGGGCGCTTCCTGGAAGAGGCTGGTGTGGGCCCACTGGACGTCGGGCTGCGTGCCGGGCCTGCCGTCCGCCACGACCAGGTCGGGGTGGCTGAACAGGCCGTCGGTCGGGCCGGCGTGCGGGGTTGCGGCGGGCATCTGCCCGTCACCGTGCTGAGTGCGCAAGTGCTTTCGGCTTTCTGCTGTGTGACTGAACTGCTGTGTGGTTCATGTACGCCTATGAGCGTGCACCATATGGGGGCACGCTCATAGCGGGTTTGGGAGAAGTCAGTCCTTCTTGAAGGCGTCCTTGACCTTCTCCACGCCTTCCTTCAGGTGACCCTTCACCTGGTCGCCCTTGCCTTCCGCCTCCAGGCCCTCGTCGTCGGTCGCGGCGCCGACGCCCTCCTTGACCTTGCCCTTGAGCTGGTCGGCCTTGGCGTCGATCTTGTCGTCGGTGCCCATCTCGTCCTCCGTCGGTGTGCCAGGTCTTGCCACATCGGGGTTCCCGGACGAGCCGAAGATCAATCTTCTGGGGTCGAGAAAGTTTCCGACTGCCTTTCTCAGCGTTGCAACGTCAGCAGACCCGGCCGGTACGGCAGGAGACCGTAATCTCCACCCGAACGAGGGTCGCGTCCCTGGTACAGCAGTTGCAGGTTGCAGGGATCGACGGTCTTGGTCTGGTCGGGGTTGCTGCGGATCAGGTCGCCGTGGCTGATGTCGCCGGTCCAGGTGGCGCCGCTGTTGGCCCGGCCGGCGAACGGGTTGCTCTCGGTGGCCGCCTGCGGTGTCCAGGACCCGGTGAGACTGCTGGAGGTGAACGACCGGAAGTAGCGGCCGTTCGCGCCCATCGCCTCGACGATCATCAGGTACTGGCTCTGGCCCTGGACCTTGTACACCTCGACGCCTTCGAAGAGGTTCGCCGTCGTGTCGCTCATGATCTGCGTCCAGGACGAGCCGAAGCTGCCGGGGAAGTTCCCGATCGGCATGCTCGCGCGGTAGATCTTCCCGTTGTCCCCGGCGAAGAACAGGTACATGGTGGTGCCGTCGCCGATGAGCGTCTGGTCGATCGGGCCCGTGCCGGAGTCGGGGATGCGTCCGGCGAAGAGGGTCTGCGGGGACGACCAGCCGTTCGCGTTGGTGGGGTCGCTCGACGTGCGGTAGCTGAAGGTGGTCGGACCCCACTGGTAGGTGAGCACCCAGATGTTCTTGGGGGCGAAGTAGAACAGCGTCGGGGCGACAGCGCCGGCGCTCATCGCGTTCTGGCTCGCCGAGCCCATGTCCGACCAGTTCGTGAACGTGCCGAAGTTCATCGAACCCCAGGTCGTGCCGGTGTCGTGGGTGGTCGCGTAGACGAGGTGCCTGCCGTTGTGGACGACGTGCGTGAAGTCCTTGAGCGACACCCATCCCTGGCGCGGCTGGGCCAGCGGGCCGGTCGACGACCAGCGGTAGGTCGACGGGAGCTGACAGCTCGTACCGCCACCTACCCGGACGAGCTGCCACTGCTGGTTCGCGCCGTTCCAGTCGGCGTACTGGACGACGCTGCCACCGTCCGCCGTCGACGCACCCTGGACCTCGACGGCCTTGCCGCTGTTGCGGTTGATCAGGCGCACGAAACCGCTGTCGGAGTCGGCGACGCGGAACTGCTGGTTCGTGCCGTTGCCGTCGGCCCACTGCACGATCGCGCCGCCGTCCGCCGTCGAGAAGTTGTGCACGTCGAGCACCTTGCCGGACAGCCGGGACTTCAGCCGGTAGTAGCCGCCGCCGGAGTCGACGAACTGCCACTGCTGCTGACTTCCGTCGTTGCGGGCCCACTGGACGATGCGCGCTCCGTCGTTCGTGGCGAGGTTGTAGACGTCCAGTGCCCTGCCGCTGTTGCGGTTCACCAGCACGTACCAGGCACTTGTGTCGACGGTCGCGGCGGAAACCGTTGTGGCGCCGACGAAGAGCGAGCCGAGCAGGACGGCGACTGCGGCCAGGACACGGGCAGCGGAAAGACTGCCTGATGCGGCCATGGGGTGCTCCACTTCGCAGAGGCGACGAGGATTCGCCCACACTGTGGAGGAACGTGCCCAACGCGGTCAAGGAACCGTCGAACGCGTTCGACAAGCGCGCACACGCACTTCGCGCTCCACAGTGGACATTGGCCGCATCCGTTGTGCCGCAGCACGTTTCGAAACGTTGATAACGCGCACAACTTCTGCCAATACTGTTCGCGCCAGGACACAGCGACCCGTGGACAAGGCGCAGCCCCGGGTTGATCCGTCCGACCCGTGACTTCCGCGGGTCCTCATCAGAAAGCGCCACGATGTCCCTGACAGCGAAGTCAGCAGCACGAGCCGCGCTCGTGTCCGCCCTCGTCGCCGCGGCCGCCGGAGCCGCGATCATCGGAGCGTCCCCCGCCAGCGGCGCGGCCTCCACGCTCGGCGCGGCCGCGCAGCAGAGCGGCCGGTACTTCGGCACCGCGGTCGCCGCGAACAAACTCGGCGACGGCACCTATGTCGGCATCCTGAACCGCGAGTTCGACATGGTCACGGCCGAGAACGAGATGAAGATGGACGCGACCGAGCCGAACCAGGGCCAGTTCAGCTACAGCAACGCGGACCGCATCGTGAACCAGGCCCGTGGCCAGGGCAAGCGGGTGCGTGGTCACGCTCTCGCGTGGCACTCGCAACAGCCCGGCTGGATGCAGAACATGTCCGGCTCGTCGCTGCGCAGCGCGATGCTCAACCACGTCACCCAGGTCGCGAGCTACTACCGCGGCAAGATCTACGCGTGGGACGTGGTGAACGAGGCGTTCGCCGACGGCAGCAGCGGCGGCCGTCGCGACTCCAACCTCCAGCGCACCGGCAACGACTGGATCGAGGCCGCGTTCCGGGCCGCACGGTCCGCCGACCCGAACGCCAAGCTCTGCTACAACGACTACAACACCGACAACTGGTCGCACGCCAAGACCCAGGGCGTCTACCGGATGGTGCAGGACTTCAAGTCGCGCGGCGTCCCGATCGACTGCGTCGGCTTCCAGGCCCACTTCAACAGCGGCAACCCCGTCCCGTCCAACTACCACACGACGTTGCAGAACTTCGCGAACCTCGGCGTCGACGTGCAGATCACCGAACTCGACATCGAGGGCTCCGGCAGCTCGCAGGCCCAGCAGTACCAGGGCGTCACCCAGGCCTGCCTGGCCGTGTCGCGCTGCACCGGCATCACCGTGTGGGGCATCCGCGACAGCGACTCGTGGCGCGCTTCCGGTACTCCCCTGCTGTTCGACGGCAACGGCAACAAGAAGGCCGCCTACACCTCGGTGCTGAACGTCCTCAACACCGGCACCGGCGGCACCACTCCGCCCACCACCACGACGACCACGTCCGGCAACCCCGGCGGCGGGGGCTGCACCGCGACGTACTCCGAGGGCGAGAAGTGGAGTGACCGCTTCAACGGCAACGTCACCGTGACGGGCACCGGCAACTGGATCGTCACCGTCACGGTGAGCTCGCCGCAGCGGATCATCGCCACCTGGAACACCAGTGCGAGCTGGGACTCCGCGAACGTGATGACCGCACGCCCCAACGGCAGCGGCAACACGTTCGGCTTCACCGTCCAGCACGGCGGCAACTGGACCTGGCCGAGTCTGAGCTGCCGGGTCGCCTGACCTGACAGCGGCTCACGGTGGCCGCCTCACATCGGCGTGAGGCGGCCACGGGGCAGCCCACATCTCGTAGGGTCTGGCGAATGGGGTGGGAATCGCTCGAAGAGTGGGGCGCAGTGCGTCTGGAACCGCTCACCGGCGGCGTGGCCAACGACGTGTGGAGCGTGCTCGTCAACGGCCAGCGCGCGGTAGGCCGTCTCGGCACCAGGAGCGACGCCGACCTCGCCTGGGAGACCGGTCTCCTCCAGCACCTCGACCACCACGGCCTGACCGTGCCCGTCCCGATCCCCACCACCGACGGCCGGCTGTTCGCCGACGGCCTGGTCGTCATGACCTACGTCGAAGGCACCCCACCGGAAACCCAGGCCGACTGGCGCCGCGTGGCTGACACGCTCCGCACCCTGCACCGCCTGACCGGCGACTGGCCGCAACGCCCTGGCTGGCGTTCGTCGACCGACCTCCTGCACACCACCAGCGGCACGAAGGTCGACCTGGACGCGATGCCCGCCGAGGCCGTCGCCCGGTGCCGTGCCGCGTGGGCCCGCCTGGCCGGACGGCCCACCTGCGTCCTGCACGGCGACCTCAACCCCGGCAACGTGCGGCTGACCGCGTCCCGCGTCGGGCTGATCGACTGGGACGAGGCGCACGTCGACGTTCCCGACTTCGACCTGGCGCTGCCGGGCAACGCGGCCGGCCTCGACGACCTCACCTACGACGTCGCCAGTCAGGCGTCGGCGGCGTGGGAGGCCGCGGTGTGCTGGGACGACGACTACTCGGCCAAGCGGCTGGCCGAGGTCAGGCCGCTCTGAGCAACCACGCCCGGTACTTCGTTGCGGGCCGTCTCGCCTTGCCTGCATAGTGTTCCCAGGAGAACGGGGGCTCCGCTGGGGGACACCTTCGCGTCATCTCGCGTGTCGGCACACCTTCACCCATCCGTCCACTGTGGACAACGCGGCGACCCCTTCTCCCGTCTGACGCACAACACTGGGGAGACAAGCCATATGCGCAAAGCACCTCTGCTGGTCACCATCGCCGCCGTCGTCACCGGCCTGCTCACGCCCGCCGCGTCGGCCGCCGCCGACTGCACCTGGCAGATCCGGCCGTTGCCGGTCGAGGACGGCATGGACTGGAGCAATCTGCGGATCACCGGCGTGGACGCCCAGGGCAACGCGTCCGGGTTCCACACCACCCGGGGCAAGCTCGACCACGCGCTGACCCGATGGACGGCCGACCGGGTCGAGGTGCTGCCGAAACCGAAGGGGGCGACCGCGTTCGTCACCATCGCCGGCAACGCCTCGGGCGTGGTCATCGGCCGGGTGGAGCTCGACGACGGCACCGAGGCGTTCATGACGCACACGCCCGGAGTCGGGTACCAGGAGCTGCCGGTCCCTGCCGGGTACGACCCCGAATTGATCACCCTGACCGACATCAACGACCGGGGTGACGTGCTCGCCAAGTGGTGGGGCACCCGCACGTTGCCGCAGGCCGGGTTGCTGTGGCCGGGCGATGGTGGCGCGCCGGTCGTCATCACCGTGCCCGACGTGCAGTGGCCTGATCCGGTGGCGATTCGCAACGACCGCACGATCTTGTTCGGCTCGGGGGACGGCGTGTGGTTGTGGCGCGACGGGGTGGCCACCTCGTTGGGCGACTGGGGATACACGGCGCACCTGCGGGACATCACACGGGACGGCGTGGTCGCCTCCCGCGAGTACGAACAGCCGCGCACCTCGTCGCTGTGGCGCGAGTCGACCGGGGTGATGGAGAAGATCGACGGCGTGCTCGAGGAGGTCAACGAGGACGGGATCGCGGTCGGTTACCTCGACGACGGCAACTACACCTACGCGGTGTGGCGCGGGGCCACGTTCGACTCGTTGCTTCCGTCCTCGCCCGGTGCGTCCGACGCGCGGGCAGACGTGGTCGGGGCGAGCGGCGTGATCGGCGGGTTCTCCGGCACGAAGCCGGTGGTGTGGACCTGCCGGTGATGGTCAGCGGCCGAGCAGGCGCCTGCTCTCCTCCGCGCGGTGCAGTGCGGTGAGCAGCGCGGCTCGGCCCGCGTGGTCGATGTCGTAGGTCAGCGCGTCGGTCGCGGTGTCGCCGCCCTGCTGCAGTTGGCCGGCCAGCGCGCGGTGGACCGCGGCCAGGCCCGCGGCGTCGAAGTCGGGGCGGACGAACGTGAGCAGCAGGCGCACCTCGTCCTCGCAGCGGCGGTAGCTGTCGAGCAGGTGCCGGTTGCCGGCCGCCGCGACGATCGCCCGGTGGAACGCGCTGTGCACGCGCGTCAGCTCACGCCACGTCGGCGCCGGCGTGCGCGTGGCCAGCGCTTCGAGGTGGTCGACCTCGGCCAGCACCGGGCCGAGGTCGGCTCCGGCGGCGAGCGCCATCCGCAGCGCGCCCAGTTCGAGCACCTTGCGGTAGTCGAAGATCTCGTCGATGCGGGCCTGGCTGAGCGGCGCGACGACCGCTCCCCGGTGCCGCTCGTGCACCAGCAGGCCGCGGTCGACGAGCAGCCGCAACGCCGAGCGGACCGTGTGCCTGCCCACCCCGAACCGCGCGACCAGCTCCTCCTCGCGGAAGCGGGTGCCGACCGGGTGCACGCCGTCGAGCAACTCCCCTCGCACGGCCGCGGCGATCCGCTCGGGAGCAGCGATCACGGTGTCCACGCCGCAGATTGTGTCACAATCAAAGAGAAGTTGTTGCACAATCGACCGCGCCACAGGGGGCCACCATGTCCGACGACGTCCGCGTGCACGGCGAGTCCGGGCCCCCGGTGCTGCTCCTGCCCGGTGGCGCCGAGTCATGCGACGGCTTCTTCCCCGGACTGCGGGAGGGGCTCCAAGACCGCGCACGGGTGATCGAGCACGACCGGCCGGGCACCGGCACGGCCGCGACGAACGGCGAGCTGAAGGGCGCCACCGCCGCGCTCAGCTCGGTGATCGACGCACTGGGCCTCGGCCCGGTCGTCGTGGTCGGGCAGAGCCTCGGCGGCGCGGTCGGCGCGTTGCTCGCCCGCGACCACCCCGAGCAGGTCGCGGGCCTGGTGCTGCTCGACCCGACGCCGATCAACGAGCCCCGCTCGTGCACCACGATCGAACGCATGATGGTCGTGCTCGGCAAGGCCGCCACCATCCCCGGTCTGCGGGGTCCGGTGGCCGCGTCGTTCCGCAAGGCCGCGCTGCGGTCCGCCCAGGGCCTCCGTCCCGACTGCGCCGCTGCGGCCGAACGCACCGCGAACCTCGACATCCCGCAGCTGGCCCGCGCGGTCCGCGGCCTGCGCACCCTGTCGACCGGTTTCCGGGAGGCAGACCTCCCCCAGCGCCCCACCGTCGTCGTCACGGCCGAACGCAAGCTGGACCACCCGGTCCGCCGCGCGCACGAACGGCTCGCGGCAGCCTTCGGCGGCGAGATCCGGAGCTGGCCCGGCGCGACGCACAGCGTCCACCTCGACCACCCGGACGAGGTCCTGGCCACCGTCCGGGAACTGGTCGAGCGGATCGCCGCGAAGAACTGACCCCGAACTGAAGGATCAGCCCCGGCTCAGGCCGGCACGACCCGCGTACCGAGCCTCTCGTTCGTGCCGGTGGACGCGCCGGACGGCACGGCCGCCCAGCCCAGCGAGCCGTCTTCGAGCTGAACGTTGACCTCGACCGTCGGGTTACCGCATGCCACCGCGGGAATGCGGGCTCAGCAGGTGACGTTGACCGTCGCGCTCTGCTGGAACGACACGTGCACGTGGTCCATGTGGTTGGCCGTGGGGCTGCCGCGGTCCTCCATGGGCGTGAAGCCGCTGCCGTCGTTGTAGCGCTGGCGCCAGATCACGTAGGTCACGCCGAACGCCTTGCGGTTGGCCAGCACGTAGTCGGCCAGCTGGTTGCCGGTGTTCGTGTCCACCATGAAGTCCAGCGCCAGACCGATCGGGTGCTCGCCGCCACCGGCGCGGCCTTCGGCACCACCGATGTCCTTGACGCCGAACTTGCCCTTGATGTGGTGACCGACCTGCGCCACGTGCGGCTTGGTGCCTTCCAGCGTGGTCGGGCAGGGCGGTGGTGGTGGAGGCGGCGGGGGCGGGGGTGGCGTGGTCGTCGTCGTGGTCACCGGCGGCGGCGTGGTGGTCACCGGCGCTGAGGACGAGGACGACGGCACGGAGCTCGAGGCCGCGAGAGACGGCACGTCCTGGCTCGAGGCGGTGGTCGGGGCGCCCAGCTGGGCGGCCGCACCGGTCGGATCGACCGTCTGGTCGGAGCTGCGAACCACCCAGAAAGTCGCGACTAGGCCCACCGTGAGGGTGGCGGCGACCGCGATGGGCAGCACCTTCTTGTTCGGTTCCTGCTTCGTTCTATGTCGGCCCGGCATTCGGGGAACAACTTCCGTCGGGGACAGGGCATGGTCACGCGGCCCGCCACATTACGAAATGAACACGAGGGAGTCACAGCCGAGTGTTCTTACTCACATCCCTGCTGGTGAGCGCGCTGCCACGGAACGTGACCGCCTCACGATCTACCCAGGTCACAGCGCGATAACGACCTTCCCGCGCGCGCGACCAGTTTCGACGAATCGGACGGCTTCGGGTGCCTCGGCGAGGCTGTAGGTGCGGTCGACGACCGGGGTGATGGCGCCCGACTCGGCCAACTGCCGCAGTGCGGTGAGGTACTCGCGGCCGGCCGCCGTGGCGAGCACGAGGACTCGGTCCCGGACGAACGGCGCGCGCAGCTTCGCGCCCAGCATCAGGCTCATCGGGCCGAGGAGGCTGCCGCCGTCGAACACTCCCCCGCCGGACAGCACGATCGTGCCGCCGGGGGTGAGCGCGCGGCGCAGGGCGGTCAGGGAGTGGTTGCCGACCAGGTCGAGGACCAGGTCGTGGCGGTGGCCGGTGGTGGTGAAGTCGGTGGCGGTGTAGTCGATGACGTGGTCGGCGCCCAGCGATCGCACCAGGTCGGCGTTCCGGGTGCTGCACACGGCCGTCACGGTGGCGCCCAGAGACTGGGCGATCTGGACGGCGAACGTGCCGACGCCGCCGGACGCGCCGTTGATCAGGACGTGCTGGCCCTGCTGGAGGTGTCCGGTGTCGCGCAGGCCTTTCAACGCGGTCTGGCCGGCCAGCGGAAGGGCCGCGGCCTGGGCGAAGGTCAGGGTGGACGGCTTGGTCTCCACCAGGTCCTCCGGCACCGAGACGCACTCGGCGAACGCGCCGTCGGCCGTGCCCAGGTCGCCGAACACCTCGTCGCCCGGCCGGAAGCGGCGCACGTCCCGGCCGACCGCCTCGACGGTGCCGGCGAAGTCGCGGCCGCGGATCCTCGCTTGGGGGCGCGCCACCCCGATGCCGGTGAGCCTGGCCAGGTAGGGGTCGCCGCGCATGACGTGCCAGTCGTAGGCGTTGACGGACGCCGCGTGCACGCGCACGAGGAGTTCGGTGCCTGAGGCGGTCGGGGATTCGACGTCGCGGAGTTCCAGCGCGTCCGGTGAGCCGTACCGGTTCTGCACGATCGCCTTCATCGGGTCGCTCCCTGAGTCAGCCGGGTGGACGCGGGGCGGCGGATGATCCACTCCGCGGCGGCGAGGTTGAGCACCCAGGCGGCGAGCATCAGCACCGCCTTGGTGAACTGGTCGAGCGGTCCGGTGGCGGCGATCCACGAGCCGAGCAGCACCGCCTGCGTGCCGGCGCCGAGGCCGATCGCGAACGCCCTGACCATCCAGGCGCGGTGGGTGCGGACGTCGCGGCGGCAGATCGCGAGGAACCCCAGCACGAGGAACACCGCCCAGGCCGTGCCGAACACCAGCCGGATGCCGGTGAGCAACGGGCCCACGTCGGCGGGTTTCGGGTAGAAGACCGTCATCCACAGGCCGGACAACGCACCCACAAGTCCACAAAGGACCAAGATGCGACCTGACTGCCGGTGCCAGGACGGTCTGCGGCGGCGAAATCCCGGCGCGAACTGGAAGGCGCCGAGGAGGCTGTAGACGGTGACCGTGACGGCGTGCAGCACGACCGGCACGGGCGAGGCGAAGAACCGCGCGTTGTCCGGCGTGATCTCCGCGCCGCCGCCGAGTTCGGCCAGCCGCAGCGCGCCGCCCAGCACCGGGACGACGCTGAACAGGATGATCGCGGCCGGGATGAGCTTGTCGGACCTGGATTTCATGCCACCGATCGTGGCGGCCTGGGTGGGGTCAACTCATCGGTACAAGGGCCGCGATCATCTTGGCCGTTGGTCGGGTCCGGTCGTCGTACTTTCGGCTGAGCGACGGACCCGCCTGGTCTCGTAGGCCCAGATGGCGACCTCGACGCGGTTGCGCGCCCCGATCTTCGTCATCAGGCTCGTGAGGTGGGACTTCACCGTGCTGAGCGTGATGTGGAGGTCCCCGGCCACCTCGTTGTTGGTGCGGCCGCTCGCGACGGCGGCGAGGACCTGCTCCTCCCGGTCGGTGAGCGGGTCGAGCGGCTGCACGGCGGGGCCTGCCGGGCCGGTGTCGGCGAACGCGTCCAGCAGCCGGGCGGTGACGCTCGGCGCGATCAGGGCGTCGCCGGCGGCCGCGGCGTGCACGGCCTGGGCGAGCAGCGCTGGGCCCGCGTCCTTGAGCAGGAACCCCTTGGCACCCGCCCGCAACGCCGCGTAGACGTACTCGTCGAGGTCGAACGTGGTGATCACGACGACCGCGAGCGGCTCGGCCACGCCGGGTCCGGCGAGCAGCCGGGTGGCCTCGATGCCGTCGACCCCGGGCATCCTGATGTCGAACAGGCACACGTCCGGCCGCAGCCTGCGCGCGAGTTCCACGGCCTGCCTGCCGTCGGCCGCCTCGCCGACGACCTCGATGCCGGGCTGGACGTCGAGGATCATCGACAGGCCGGTGCGGACGATCTCCTGGTCGTCGGCGACGATCACGCGGACGCTCATCGCGCCGCTCCCAGCGGCAGCACAGCCGTCACCGTCCAGCCGCTCGCGTCCGGGCCCGCTTCACAGGTGCCTCCGAGCAACGTCGCGCGCTCCTTCATGCCGATGAGCCCATGTCCTTGTGCGGCAGGGGTTTTGCCGGTCTCGCCGTCGTCGCTGACCCGCAGCCGCACCGCCGTCTCGCCGACGGTCACCCGCACCTCGATGCGGGTGGCGTGCCGGGCGTGCCTGCGGGCGTTGGTGACGGACTCCTGGGTGAGCCGGTAGATGGCCGTGCCCACCGACTTCGGCAGTGCGTCGACGGCTCCGTCGATCCGCACGTCCACCTCCGGACCTGGCCTGCCCGCGCTCGCGAGCAACGCGACGTCGGAGACCGTGGGGTTGGGCGCGAGGTCCGCGGAGTCGTTGTCCCGCAACGCCCGCACCATCGTGCGCATCTCGGCGAGCGCCCGCGAGGCCTCCGCCTCGATCAGCGCGAGCGCCTCGGTGGCGGCCTCCGGCCGGTGCGGTGCCGTCGCCAGCCCGGCCTGCGCGCGGATCGCCATCGCCGACACGTGGTGCGCCACCGTGTCGTGCAGGTCGCGCGCCAGCCGTTCCCGTTCGAGCAGCTTGACCTGGTCGAGTTCGCGTGCCCGCGCCCTCCCCCGGTATCGGACAGCGGCCCCGAGCGCGCAGGCCGTCCCGAGCACGGCGCAGCCCGCCACCACGTCGCCGGGGCTGATGTAGCCGAGCACCGCGGACAGCCCGACCTTGCCGAGCATCACCGCCAGCCCGGCGACCCACTCGCGTCCTGAGCCCCAGCGGAAGAGCGCGAACGGGAAGAGCACCATGAACACCAGCACGGTCAGGTCGGACTCGCTGCCGAACACCAGCGACGCCACCGCGCCGATCCCGAACGCGCCCGCGACCGCGAGCAACGGCCTGCTGCGGCGCACCAGCAGCAACGGCAGCAGCACCAGGGCGAGCACGAGCGAGCCGATCCGCCAGCTCAGCTCCGGGCGCAGCACCGTCTCGAGCACGGCGACCACCGCCAGGACGGCGACCAGCGCCCAGTCCCACCACGACCGAGCCGCCGCGCGGGCCGGGCGCGGCTCGTCCCACACCGACCGCAGAAGGGCGAACACCCGGCAATCGTACGAGAACCCGGTCACTCCACCGCGACGGTGAGCGCGGCGGTGTGCAGCCGCCCGCCGTGCGAGAACTCCAGGAACAACCGGTACTCGCCGCGTTCGGCGAACACCGAGCGGAACGTGAGTTCGCCGTCGATCAGCGGCGCTCCCGCCGGTTCCACCGGGTGCAGGTGGGTGGCGGAGAGCAGCATCGTGTGGAACCCGGTCATGTGCCCGTTGGAGCCCAGGTGCGGTTCGAGCTTCTCCACCGGCTTGCCGTCCGGGGCGCGGATCGCGAGCCTGATCGAGCGTTCGGCGAGCAACGGCAGCGCGGCGGGCTGGTCGACGCGCGTGACGGTGTAGCCGGTCTCGGTGACGGTGCGCGCGTCCGGCGCCGGCACGGGCACCAGCTCGGTGTCTCCGGCGAGACTGAACGGAACGCCGAGCACCACCGGGTGCAGCGGGTCTTTGGTGTCGAGGGGGACGAACTCGGCGAACATCCGGTAGGCGCCGCCGTCGGGGAGGTCGACGGCCGTGTGCCAGGTGTCGCCCTCCAGCACCGGGTGGACGTGCCGGAACACGTGCATGTCGTCGCGCACGACGAAGAAGTGCATCTGCTTGGTCTGGTTGTCGAGGAAACGGGTGACCGGCTTGGCGTCGCGACCGAGGATCCGGAACGCGATCGGCACGGACGTCCCGCGCTCGGCGGGCACGACGACGCGTTCGATCCGGTAGTCACCCTCCACTTCGGACAGCCCGTCGCTGTGCGAGGCGGGGACGACCGCGCCCATGTTCTGGTGTTGCATCGGTGGCGCGCTGGTGCCGAACAGCATGACGCCGCCCGCGACCACGATGACGACGGCGACGAGGGCGAAGATCCAGTCGGTGACGCTCAGTCTGCGCATGATCGGCTCCTGGGCGGGGTGCCCCGGTGAAGGGGCACCCCGGGGTGGGTCAGAACTGGAGGCTCCACGAGTCGACGTAACCGGTGTCGGCCCTGGCGACGTCCTGGACCTTGAGCTGCCAGGTGCCGTCCGCCGTCCTCGCCGAGGCGTCGACGGTGTACGTGGTGATCACGTTGTCCGCCGAGTCGTTGCCGGACCCCTTGAGCCGGAACGTCGTGCCGTCCGGGGCGACGAGGTCGATCACCAGGTCACCGCGGTAGCTGTGCTTGATGTCGACGTTCACCTTCAACGCCGACGGCGCCTTCCCGCTGACCCCCGACACCGCGACCGGGGACGTGACGGCCGCACCGGCGTCCGGGATCTGCACGTCGGCGGTGTTCTCGAACTTCTTGCCGGCGGGCGGCGGTTCGGTGGTGCCGAGGTTCGGCCTGACGACGACCAGGCCCTGCTCGATGCCGTTGACCAGCACGATGCCGCTCGAGAAGTACGGGTAGTTGCTCCACGCGCCGTTGAACTTGGCCTCGTCGGCCGCCGGGTAGATGTCGAAGAACCCGGCCTCGGTGAGCTGCGCGTTCGCCACGCCGCTGACGTCGAGAACGCGCAGGCCCGCCTGGTAGTTGGCCTGGTAGGAGTACTTGCCCTTGATGTACTGGTTGTGGTCGATCGCGCTCGCGGGCGAGTTGTAGACGCCCGTGTGCACCGGGTTCGCGAGGCTGGCGAGGTCCCAGATGTAGGTCTTGGTGCGCTTGTCGGTGCCGCGCGACTCGTCGAGTTCGTCGTCGAGCAGGAAGTAGCGCTGGTCCTCGGTCAGCCAGCCCTGGTGCGAGTACTGGGCGCCGGAGTAGCCCTTGCGCGCGATCTGCACGGGGTTGGCCTTGTCGGTCACGTCGACGATCGTCAGCGTGTCCTCGTTGGAGTTGAAGCAGATCTCCCGGCCCCGATAGGTGGCATCCGGACCGCGGTAGACGACGCACTGGTTGTCGTGCGTGTAGCCGTCCTGCGAGACGCACCCGGCGTTCTTCGGCTGCTTCGGCGTGCGGATGTCCACCATGTGCGGGCCGCCGCTGCACGTGTTGGAGCCGATCGCGTACGCGTACCCGGTCTCCTCGTTGATGGCGATGTTGTGCGCCGGGCCGAACTCCTTGTACAGGGTGTCGGCGGTGAACGTCTGCGGCGAGGTGATCGTGCGCAGCCGGGTCAGGTCGAACACCTGCATCCCGTGACCGGTGATGAAGTCCGCGACGATGAACGCGTGGTCCTTGTAGACCTTCATGTCGCGCCACGAGCTGCTGCCGCCGTTGGACGGCAGGTTGCCCAGGTACTTCGGCGCGGTGGGCGTGCTGACGTCGACGAACGCGGTGCCGTTGGTGCGGCCGACGATCGCGTACTCCTTGCCGGAGGACGGATCGGTCCAGCCCCAGATGTCGTTGCCGTTGCCGCCGCCGATCTGGGCCAGCGGCAGGACGCTGAGCAGGTCGACGTTCTTGCAGGGGTAGATGTCGGCCTTGCCGTTGACGCACGGCACTCCGGCCGCGGTGTTCGTGACGGCGTGCCGTTCGGCGGGCTGGAAGTCGGCCATGAACGTTCTGGCCGCCGCCTGTCCCTCGGGGGTGTCGGGGTCGTGCGCCGAGGCGCCCGACATCGTGAGGGCGATCGCCGATGCCGTGAGCACCGCGAGCGCCCCCAGGCGCAGGGTTTTCATGAAGTTGGGCTCCTCACGGAAATCCCGGCCGCTCAGGACGCGGTCGGGTGCAGGGTTTCCGATCAGTCACCGACGGTAGAGCCCCAGTCCACGCCGCGTGTACCTGCGTTCGTCTGGTCTCTGTCGTTGCCGGGCCCGAACGACCCGTGCCAGCATGGTCGTGGCATGGGGGGTGCTGTTGCGCGTCCAGGTTCTCGGCCCGATTCGGGCCTGGCGGAACGGTCGGGAGATCGAACTCGGACCTGCGGGCAGACGCGCGGTGCTCGGCCTGCTCGCGCTGGCCGGCGGCCGGGTCGTGCCGCGGGCGGACCTGGTCGACGCGCTGTGGGGTGACGATCCGCCGCCCAGCGCCACCAACGTGATCCAGACGCACGTCAAGCACCTGCGCCGGTTGTTCGACCCGGACCGGCACAGATACGCGCGCAGCACCAGCATTCCGTTCGCCGGCGACGGGTACGCGTTGCGCCTGCCGGACGACGAGGTCGACGTGGGACGGTTCCGCGCGCTCGTCGCGGCGGCCGGGCGGACTTCGGTCGCGGAGGAGGTCGCGGACCTGCTCGGCACGGCGCTCGGGTTGTGGCAGGGGCGGCCGTTCGCCGACCACCCTGGACTGGCCGGGCACGCGAAAGTCGTTGCGCTGCTGGGCGAACGGCGCACCGCGCTGCTCCTGCACGCCGAGACGATGATCGGGCTGGGCCGGGTGGTCGAGCTGCTGCCACTGCTGGTGGAGCACGCGGCCGGCGACCCGTTGGACGAGGCGGTGCAAGCACTTCTCGTGCGCGCCTACGCGGCGGCAGGGCGGCGGGCCGACGCGTTCGCCGTCTACGACAGCGTTCGGCGGGTGTTGCGGGAGGAACTCGCGATCGGCCCGGGCCCGGAGCTCGCCGGGGCGCACGCGGCGTTGCTCGACGAACCACCGGTGGTGGCGGTGCGGCGTGGTCCGGTGCCGGCTCAGCTTCCTGCCAACGCACCCGGTTTTCTGGGCAGGGCAACGGAACTGGCCGCGCTCGACGGGGTGCTGTCGGAGCGCGATCCTTCCGCCACGGCGGTGCTCGCGGTGTGCGGAACAGCCGGGGTGGGCAAGACGGCGCTGGCTGTCCAGTGGGGACACCGGGTGCGGTCCGAGTTCCCCGACGGCCAGCTGTACGTGAACCTGCGCGGGTACGAGGCCGGCACTCCGGTGGCGACCGCCGACGTGCTGGGCGGGTTCCTGGAGGCGTTGGGGGTGGCCGCGATCCCGGCCGACGTGGACGCGCGGGCGGCCCGGTACCGCACCGAGGTGGCCGACCGGCGGCTGTTGATCGTGCTGGACAACGCGGCGGCGGTCGAGCAGGTGCGGCTGCTGCTGCCGGGCGCGCCGTCGTGCGTGGTCGTGGTGACGAGCCGGGACAGCCTGGCGAGCCTGGTCGCGGTGCACGGAGCGCGGCGGCTCGACCTGCGGCCGTTGCGGCGGGGCGACGCGATCGCGTTGCTGCGCGGGCTGATCGGCGATCACCCGCCGGCTTTGGCCGAACTGGCCGAGCAGTGCGCGTTCCTGCCGCTGCCGTTGCGGGTGGCCGCGGAACTCGTGGTCAGCCGGCCGGAGACGGCGGTGGCCGACCTGGTCCGCGAACTCGGCGACCGGCAGCGGCGGCTGCGGCTGCTCGACGGCGGCGGAGACGACCGGGCGGCGGTGCGGGAGGTGCTTTCCTGGTCCTACAAGCACCTTCCGGCCGAGGCGGCGCGGTTGTTCCGGTTGCTGGGCGTGCATCCCGGCCGCGACTTCGACGTGGCCTGCGCCGCCGCGCTCGCGGACGTCGCCCCGGACACCGCGCGCCGGCTGGTGGACGTGCTCGTCCGGGCGCACCTGGTGGACCGCGGTCCGGCCGGGCGGCACGGGATGCACGACCTGCTGCGCGCCTACGCCGTCGACCTGGCGCAGGACGATCCCGAACGGACTCTCGCCTTCGACCGGCTGCTGGACCACTACCTGACTGCCGCCGCAGGAGCGATGGAGTCCGTCTACCCCACCGTCCGGGCGGCCGCACCGGTGACCGACCCCGCCCGGATGCGCGCGTGGCTCGACGCGGAACGGGCCAACCTGGCCGACCTGTGCGCGTTCGCCACCCGCCACGACCGCCCGCACCAGGCCATGCGCCTGGCCGAGATGCTCTACCGCTACCTGGAGGCCGGGCACCACTCCGACGCGCTTGTCGTGCACACCAACGGTTTGCGCGCGGCACGCCTGGTCGGCGACCGCGAGGGCGAGGCGCGGGCGTTGACGAACCTCGGCGCCGTGCACCGCCTGCTCGGCCGCTACAGCCCGGCCGCCGCCCGCCTGCGCCAGTCGCTCCGCCTGCACCGCACCGGGTCCGACCGCGCCGGCGAGGCCCGCGCGTTGTCGCACCTCGGCATCGTCGAGGACCGCCTCGGCGACGTGGCCGCGTCCCTCGGTTACCTCCAGGAGGCGCTCACCCGCTACCGCGAACTGGACGACCGCCACGGCACCGCCTCGGTGCTCACCAACCTCGGCACCGTGCAGGGCCAGACCGGCGACCACGCGGGCGCGGCCGAGGCCCTCAACGCGGGCCGCGAACTGTTCCGCGCGCTGGGCGACCGGGCGGGCGAGGCCACGGCACTCACCAACCTGGCCGAGGCCTACACCCACCTCGGCCGCCACACCACCGCCGCGGCCCACCTGCACCAGGCCCTCGTCCACTTCCGCGCCCTGGGCCACCGCTACGGCGAGGCCGCCGCGTTGTCGACGCTGGGTCAGGTGCACGTCGACCTGGGCCGCCCGGAGGAGGCGATCGGCCAGCACGAGCAGGCGCTGGAGATCTTCCGGGAGACCGGGCACCGCTACGGCGAGGCGAACGCGTTGAACGGCCTGGCCGAGGCCCTGCGCGCGGCCGGTCGTCCTGGCGCGCCCGCCGCGCACCGGGAGGCGCTGGCGATCGCGACGGAGACCGGGGACCAGGACGAGCAGTCGCGGGCGGCGGCCGGGATCGCGTTGTGCGGCAAGGACTCGCCGACCGGCCGACTGGGGTGAGCGCCTCGATCAGGACGCCGTCGGCTCCTGCACGCCGGGGCTCGCGTTGTCGATGTCGAGCAGGGCCAGCAACGGCGCCACCTGACCCGAGCGGAACGCCCGCCGCTGCCGTTCCGCCCCGCTCCCCTCCCGGTCCAGCAGCCGCAGACCTCGTTGCACCACAGGCAGATCGCCGTTGGCTTCCAAGACCGGGGCGAGTCGCCGCACGAGGTCGTCCAGCTGGTCCCGCACCGGGCGCAACTCGCCGGTCAGCACGTCCCAGGCGTCGCCCCGCAGGCCTTCGTTCGCCACTCCCCAGCACGCCTGCCGCAGCGTTTCCTGCGGGATCTGTGGCGCGGGGACGCCGTCCGCGACGTCGACGCCCGCCTGGGCGACGAGGGCGCGCACGAGTGCCGCGAGCAGGACCGTGTCGTCCACGGTCACGGCGACGTCGGCGACGCGGACCTCGACGGTCGGCAGTTCGGTGGCGGGACGGACGTCCCAGTAGACCATCGCCCGGTCCAGGGCCGTGCCCGCGTCGATCATCGTGGTGCAGAGCTCGTCGTAGTGCTGCCACGACTCGAAGATCGGCGGCGGGCCGGACACCGGCCAGCGCGACCAGATCGTGGAGCGCCAGCTCGCGAAGCCACTGTCCTCGCCCGCCGAGAACGGCGAGTTCGTCGTGACCGCGGCCAGCACCGGCAGCCACGGGCGCACGTGGTTGCACACCTGCACGGCGGTCTCCCGATCGGGCACGGCGACGTGGACGTGGCAGCCGCAGATCAGCTGTTGTTCCGCCAGGGCACCGAATTCGCGGGCGATCCGGCGGTAGCGCAGGCTGTCGGTGATCTCGCCGGACGCGTTGCCCAGCGGCGGTGCGCCCACGGCGATGGCGCGGCATCCGGCGATGCGCGCGGCCTGGGCCACTGCACGCCGGGCGGTCAGCAGTTCCTCGCGGGCCTGCTCCGCAGTGCCGCAGACCGACGTGTTGATCTCGACCTGGGCGCCGGTCAGCTCGTGGTCCAGCTCCAGGCCGAGCTGGTCACGGGCGACGGTGACGACGTCGTCCGCCCGGTTGACCGGGACGCCGGTGTCCGGGTCCACCAGGAGGAATTCCTCCTCCACGCCGATCGTCGGACACCACGCGTCTCTCGGAGGCGCCTTGGCCACGTGTTCACCGTCCTGCTCGGGGCATCAGCCCGCCGTCGGGGAACGGCGGATTACCCGATCGGGTGACTGATCACACCTGTGCGCCTTCTGCCGGACGGCCAATCCGGGGCCTGCGAAGCACCGAATACCTGGTCGTGGCCGACTACATCCTCGTCATCGGGTACGGAGACGCCGGGCGCGACGCCGTGAACGCCGTGCTGGAGGCGCAGCCCGACGCGCGACTGACCGTGCTCGACACCGACTTCTTGGCGGTCGCCGAGGCGGTGGCCAACGGTGCCGTCGGGGTCGTCGGCGACGGCAGGGACAGATGCGCTCTCGACGACGCCGCCGTGGACGCCGCCGACCGCGTTTTCATCACCGTCCCCGACGACCTCGCCTCGTTCCTGATCATGAGGGCGGTGCGGACGATGAACCCGGACGCCGTGATCGTGGTCGTCATCCGCGAACCGGAGAACCACGGGCTGTTCGACTCCTACGACGTCACGTCCGTCCACATCAGACGGTTCGACGAGCAGCAGTGAGAGGTCACTACCCCGCCACGGAGGTGAACACCATCGAGTGCCAGCCGGTGGCGCCGTCCGGGATCGGGGCCGCGCGCTGGTCGGTCTGGGTGTAGCCCTTGCGGTCCGTGGCACGGCACTCCACGGTGTGGTTGCCCTCCTTGAGATCCAGTTCGACGCGCCACATCCGCCAGGTGTCGACGTTGACCTCGGTGCTCAGCGTGGTCTCCTGCCACGGCCCGCCGTCGACGCGCACCTCCACCCGGTCGATGCCGGTGTGCTGCGCCCACGCGATGCCCGCCACGACGAACTTGCCCGCGGGCACCCGTTCGAACGACTTCGGCCGGTCGATCCGCGACATCGTCTTGACCGGCGCCTTCTTCGCCCACGTGCGCTGCGCCCAGTACGGGTCGAACGCGTCGAAGGTCGTGAGTTCCATGTCCACCAACCACTTCGTGGCCGAGACGTAGCCGTAGAGGCCGGGCACGACCATGCGCACCGGGAAACCGCGCTCCAGCGGCAGCGGTTCGCCGTTCATGCCGATGGCCAGCATCGCGTTCGACCCGGGAGCCATGATGGACTCGACCGGCGTGCCGCACGTCCAGCCGTCGACGCTGCGGGTCGCGAGCTGGTCCGAACCGGGCCGCACTCCGGCGTCGCGCAGCAGGTCCGACAGCGAGACGCCGATGAAGTTCGCCGTCGAGATGTACGGGCCGCCCACCTCGTTCGACACGCACACCAGCGTGATGGTCTTCTCCTCCAGCGGGCGGCGCAGCAGGTCGTCGTAGGTCAGCACCATCTCGTTGTCCACCATGCCGTGCACGCGCAGCCGCCAGTCCTCCGCACGCAGGCGAGGAATGCTCAGCGCGGTGTCGACGCGGTAGAACTTGTCGAGCGGCGTCATGAACGGCGGGGTGCCCTCGCGCACGAAGTCGGCGTCGAACGGGATCTCCGGCGCCTTCACCCGCGGCCGCAAGGTGATCGCGCGCCGGGACGCCTCGACGTCCACGCGGCCGGCGAACCACTGCCCGCCCAGCGCGGCGACACCAGCACCGGCGGCGATCGCGCCGGTCGAGGCCAGGAACTTCCTCCGCCCCGGCGCCTCGGTGGACACCGCCTCGGCAGGCGCCTGCGCCGATGCCCGGGACCACAGCCAGCGGAACGCCAGCACACCGACCACCAGGCTCGCCAGCGGAGCGACGAAAGCCCAGGTCGTGGAGGTCGGCCTGGCCAGCACCGCGGCGAGCCCGAGCAGGCCGAGCACGCCGGCGAGCGCCGTGCCGGGCCAGGGGCTGCGCCGGGACAGCAGTCCGGCGACCACGCCGAGTCCGGCGAGCACGACCGCCATGCCGCCGAGCAGCACCAGCTTGTCGTTCTCGCCGAACGTGCGGATCGCGAAGTCCTTGACCGGGTGCGGGGTGAGGTCGATGGCGGTGTTGCCGACCGCGAGGAACGGCGAGGCCAGCGGGCTGATGAGGCCCGCGACGAGATGCCCGGCCGCGAGCGCCGCGGCCACCGACACCAGACCGATGACGACTGAACGTGTTGCCTTCACACCGGTGCTTCGGAGCCGATCGCCCGCCGGATGGGTCGGCACCGGTTGCGCTCAGGCCGTCCGCCAGCCAGGGTTTCCGGTCATGAACGAGGTTCTGCAGCACCGGATCGCGGCGACCTTCGCCCACTACGACGCCAACGGCAACGGCGTCATCGAACTCGCGGACCTCTACGCGCTCGCCGGCAGGCTGATGCGCGGTTTCGGCGAACCCGCGGGCTCGGACCGCGGCCGGGAGCTGATCGAGACGTCCGACCGGTTCTGGGAGACGCTGATCGAGCGCTGCGACGCCGACCGCGACGGCCAGATCACCCTGGACGAGTACCGCACCGCGATGGCGACGGTCCTCGCGGACGTCGACGAGTTCGACGACGTCTTCCTGGAGGTCTCGGAGTCGCTGCTCGCGCTCGCCGACGCCAACGGCGACGGCCGCGTCGAACCGGCGGAGTTCCAGGTGCTGCTGAAGGCGCGCGGCCTGTCCGACGCCGAGTGCGCCCTCGCGTTCACCCACCTCGACACCGACGGTGACGGCTCGATCAGCTTGCAGGAGTACGTGGACGCGGTGCACGAGTACTACACCGACCCGGCCGAGGGAACGCCCGGCAGCTGGCTGTACCCGAGGTCGCTGCAACTGACCTGATCGAGGCCGGCGAGCGACTACCGTGCAGCCATGATCACCCCGACCGCCTACCACGACGGCGCCATCCGCACCCCCGGCGGCGCCTCCTTCCCCGTGGCGGACCAGCCGCGCAACCGCGCGGTCTCGCCGGACCTCACCCAGGCGGTCTACGCGACGGACAACGAACTGGTCTGCATCGACCAGGCGGGTGTCGTGCGGTGGCGGTACGCGTTCGGCATGTTCCAGGAAAAGGTGCTGGGTGCCTGGGCGGGCTGCGAGTTCTCGCTGGACGGCGCCACCGTGTGGCTCTTCCGCCCGGACGCCATGGGGCACTGGAACGACTGCCAGGACACCTGGCTGGTCCTGGACGCGGCCACCGGCACGCTGCTCGCCGGCGCCGAACTGGGGACCGTGGGCCACGCCGGAGTCCAGCACCCGCACCCCAACGGCACCGACGTGCTCGTCGACGTCGGCGAGGGCCAGGACGGGCTGTTCCTGTTCCGCGGCAGGCTCACCGGCGACACCCTCGAGGTGGTCCCGTACCCGTGGAACGACCGCGCGCTGCTGGACTTCTCGCCGGACGGCCACCACTTCATGACCGTCGACCACCAGCAGGAGGACGTCGCGTTCCACACCTACCCCGGCGGCGAGGTCGTCCACCGGGTGTCCGTTGTGGACCTCGGCTTCGAACGGGACGCCGCGTGGCTCGCGTTCACGGGCGGTTACCTGGACGCCGACACGGCGTTCGCGGCCACCACCGACGAGGACGAGGAGCAGGTCCGGCACCACCTGATCGACGTGCACACGGGCACGCACCTCGGCACGTTCGACGCGCACACCGGGGGCGACGCGTACGGCGCGATCCCGGTGGGCGGCGGCGCGTGGCTGACGATCGAGGACGGCGTGTTCCACCGCCACACCCGCTGAGCGATACCTGATCGACAACGCCGGATACCCGTTCCGTCATCGCCTCCCGTTCCTCGCGGTGGTCACCTTGAAGTGCAAGGGAAACCACCTCAGGGAGTGCTTCACATGGGTCAGCTCGACGGAAGAACAGCGGTTGTCACGGGGGCCAGCGCGGGCATCGGCCTGGCGATCGCGCGCCGGTTCGCGGAAGAGGGCGCGTTCGTCTACCTGACCGGACGCAGGCAGGCGGAGTTGGACGAGGCGGTGGCCCTGGCGGGTGACCGCGCGGTCGGGGTGCGCGGTGACGTCACGGTGCCGGAGGACCTCGACCGGCTCTACGCCGCGGTGGCCGAGCGCGGGCACCGGATCGACGTGCTGGTCGCGAACGTCGGTGTCGGCGAGTTCGTGCCGCTGGCGGACGTCACCGTCGAGCACGTGGACTGGGTGCTCGACGTGAACGTCAAGGGCACGCTGTTCACGGTGCAGAAGGCGTTGCCGTTGCTCAACGACGGTGCTTCGATCGTGCTGGTGACGTCGATGGCGTCCACCGGCGGGCAACCTGGGCTGGGTGTCTACGCGGCCTCGAAGGCGGCGGTGCGGTCGTTCGCGCGGACGTGGGCGAACGAGCTGAGCCCGCGCGACATCCGGGTCAACGCGTTCGCGCCCGGCAGCACCGACACGCCCGCCATGGAGGACACCCTCGCGAAGGCGGGCATCGCGGGTGAGGCGTTGGAGACGTGGAAGGCGGAGCGGGCGGCCGCCGTCACGTTGAAGCGCCTGTCGCGGCCGGAGGAGCAAGCCGGGGTCGCGCTCTTCCTCGCGTCAGCGGACAGCAGTTACGTCACGGGTGTCGAGATCGCTGCCGACGGCGGCCTGACGCAGACCGTTTCCTGGATGTAGCAACGATTTCGCCGCGGCGACGAACGCGGTCCTGGCCGGGTGGGCGGTCGCGGACGGCCAGGCGAGGACCAGCCGCGTCGGTGCCACGTCGAGCACCGGCACGGCGACGACGACGGTGCCGATCCTCGTCCGCACGCTCTCGCCCACGACGAGCACCAGGCGTCCCAGCGAGACCAGGTCGAGGATCTGGTCCAGCGTGTCGTCGGGGCACTGCTCGCGGTAGGCGTCCTCCTCGCTGATCTCGGCGAGGAGGACGAACGGCCGGCGCGCCAGCGGGTGCTCCGGCGGCAGCAGCACGACGGCCTTCTCCTCGGTCAGGTCGACCCGCTCGAACCCGGCCGCGTCGTTCGTCCCGCACATCAACGCCACGTCAGCCGCGCCGGTGCGCAACGCCGCCGCCTGGTCCTGCGTGAAGACGAGCTCGACCTCGCCCTGGTAGGCCCGCACGACGTCGGCCAGCAGGCCGGGCCCGGTGCCGGGCCGCGTGGCCACGACCAGGCGGTCCGGCGAGGCCGAGTTCCGCGCCCGCGCCACAGCGGCGTCCAGGGCGTCGAGGATCCGCCGCACCTCGGCCAGGAACACCTCGCCGGCCGCCGTCAGCTCGACCCGGCGACTGGTGCGCTCGAACAGCCGCACGCCCATCCGCCGTTCCAGCCTGCTGATGGTCCGCGACAACGGCGGCTGGGCCATCCCGAGCCGTTCCGCGGCCCGCCCGAAGTGCAGCTCCTCGGCGACCGCGACGAACGCCACCAGTTCCCGGGTCTCCACCTGCTCCATTCCGTCGAGGCTAACCGTCAGCACCGTCCGCGCAGCTCAGCCACCCCGTCGCCGGTCAGCTCCGCACACGCCGCGGCCCGCCCCGTCATCGCCATGATCAACGCCAACGTGGGCCCGCGCACCTCGCTCCCCTCGCCCGTCGCGAACCCGGTGTCGGTCGCCACCAGCCGCAACCCGCCGATGCGCCCCTTGGCGAGCACGACGAGATCCGTCGACGCGTAGTGCTCGGCCACCGCCACCAGCACTTCCGCCGGCGGAACCCGCGGGATGCCCAGCGGCCTGCGGATGTCCTCGGCGTGCACGACCTGCTCGGCGAGCGCCCCCAGACTCGACCCCCGGAAACCCAGAGGTGTCGTCGACCGGTTCACCGCCGCCTGGAACCTCGCGAGAGTCTCCGCCGGAGAGTCGCCCAACTGTTCGCGCAGCCGGTCCACCACCTGCCGGTCGAAGTCGAACCGGACTCGCAGCACGCCCAGGAACCAGCGGGGGAACGACAGGACGGCGCCTGCGGTGAGGTGCGCGAGCACCTCACGCACGGAAAGCTCGGCGCACAACGAGGTCGTGGCCCACTGCTCATCGGTCAGGTCGGCGAGATCGGCGGCGAGGGCGGCGCGTTCGGCGTGCACCAGCGACCATGTCGAGTTCACGCGGGCATTATCTCCGGCAACGGCCTCCGGATGACCTCGCCCGAGTCCTCCGCGGACAGTCCGAGCATCCGCAGCACCATCTCGGCCAGGCCCGCCGCGGCCGTGTCGCAGTCGACATCCGGGCGGGCGAAGCGCAGTTCGATCAACGCGAGCAGGGTGCCGCCCAGCGCGGTCATCGCCAGCGTGACGTCCACCGGGAGGAAGCGGCCGGTGGCGATGCCGTGTTCCAGGTCGCGGCGGGCCCGTGGGGCCAGGCCGGTGTCGGCGTGCAGCAGGCCGATGGAACGCCGGCGCAGCACCTGCATGAGTTCCGGGTGCGTGTCGGCCATGCGGGCGGCCAGGCGGAAACCGCCGGCCAGGAGTTCGGCCGGGTCGTCGACGCCGTGCAGGCCTCGGTCGAACGCGGCGCCGAACTCCTCCATCGCCTCGGTCACGGCCGCTTCGAACAGGTCGGCTTTGGACGCGAAGTGGTTGTAGAAGGAGCCGAAGCCCACGTCGGCGCGTTCCGCGATGTGCTGGATGCTCGCGGCCGCCTCCTCGCCTTCTGCCAGGAGTTGCCGCGCGGCGGTGACCAGTGCCTGCCTGGTCGCGGCACGGCGGCGTTCGTTGCGAGTGCCGGACTGGGCGGTGGTGGCCATGCGCGCGAGCCTAGCAGCGCAACTGAGGGCCGTCACAAAACTGAGGGTTTCATCAGAAACGTTGCGGTCTCACTCTGGGTGATGGCATGGTCATAACTGATGAAGTCATCAGGAGGAGGGCGGATGCGGACAGCGCACCAGGACCTGCACAGCGAGTTCGGCGGACTGCGGCACGAACACGCGGGGCGGGCGCGGAACCCGGTGATCAAGGTCGCGGATCTCGCGTGGCTCGAGTTCGAGAAGCCCGATCTGGAGCGGGCGGCGGTGTTCGCGCGGGACTTCGGGTTCGAGGTCGCGGCGCGGGAGCCGGACGCGCTGTGGTTGCGCGGCACGTTCGAGGGGCCGCCGTGCATGGTGATCCGCAGGGGGCGGTCGTCGCGGTTCATCGGGCCCGCGTTCCGGGCAGCCGAGAGCGCGGACCTGCACCGGCTCGCCCAGGCTACTGGGCGGGACGTGCGGGCGGCCGACGTTCCCGGCGGTGGCGAGGTGGTGGATCTCCTGGATCCGTCCGGGTTTCCGGTGCGGGTGGTGCACTGCGCGCTGGCGTTGCCCGCGTTGCCCGAGCAGGTGCCGCTGACGTTCAACTTCGGCACCGGGAAGCCGCGCACGAACGCCACGCAGCGGCCGCCTCGGGAACCGTCGCGGATCCAGCGGCTCGGGCACGTCGTGCTGGAGACGCCGGTGTTCGGCCGCGCGCTCGACTGGTACCTGGAGACGCTGGGCATGATCGTCAGCGACTTCCTGTTCCTCGACGGGCAACGCGAGCGCGGACCGACGATGGCGTTCATCCGCTGCGATCGCGGTGGTGAGGCCGCCGACCACCACACCCTCGCGATGCACCTGGGACCCGGCACCGGGTACGTGCACTCCGCCTACCAGGTCACCGACCTCGACTCGATCGCGGCGGGCGGCGAGTACCTGGCCGAACGCGGCTACCGGCGCAGCTGGGGCATCGGCCGGCACGTGCAGGGCAGCCAACTCTTCGACTACTGGCGCGACCCCGACCGGTTCATGCTGGAGCACTTCGCCGACGGCGACCTGTTCTCGTGCGACGTCGAACCCGGCTGGGCGCCGATGTCCGCGAGCGGCCTCGCCCAGTGGGGGCCGCCGGTCACCCGCGACTTCCTCGGCACGAACCCCTCCCCCGCGCTCGTCGGCCGGCTCGTGGCCGCGTTGCGCGACGAGGACAACGAGATCGACCTCACCCGCCTGGTGGCCCTGAAGAAAGCGATGTCCTCATGAGCACCAACGTCCTGCGCACCCGTGACGGCTGGTGGGTCGCCCGCGGTGACCTCGCCGTCCCCGTGGACACCACCGCGGAAACCACCGCCGAGCTGATCGCCGACACCGCGGCCGTGCGAGCGGCGCGCGAGTCCACTGAGGACGGTGTGCCGATCGCGGGCCTGGACCCGCTGTCGCCGGTGACCACGCCGTGCCGGGTCGTGGCGCAGATGGTGAACTACCGCAGTCACGCCAAGGACTCCGGGTTCACCGGCGACATCCCGCCCGCGTTCTTCCGCAAGGCCTCCGGCTCGGTCAGCGCGCCCGGCGGTCAGATCGTCCGGCCGGCGCACGTGCGGTTCCTCGACTACGAGGTCGAACTGGGGCTGGTGCTCGGCGCGGCACTGCCGATCGGCGCCACCGTCACCGAGGACGACCTGCCGAAGTACGTGGCGGGCCTGGTGATCACCAACGACGTCAGCGCGCGGGACGTCCAGCTGACCAAGACGCAGTTCTACGAGAGCAAGTCCTACCCGACGTTCACGCCGACCGGGCCGTTCCTCGCGTTGCTCGAACCGGACGACTTCCCGCACCTCACCAGCCTGCGGTTGTCGTTGTCCGTCAACGGGGAACTGCGGCAGGACCGCACGCTGACCGACATGATCGTCCGGCCCGCGCAGGCGTTGACGCTGCTCGCCCGGTTCCAGTCGCTCGACCCCGGCGACCTGCTGCTCACCGGCACGCCCGGCGGCACGGCGCTGAAGGCACCGCCGAAGATCGCGGAGAAGATCGGCGCGCTGCTGCCCGCCGACGTGAAGTGGAAGATGTTCTTCCGCAGCCAATCCCGCAACCCGCGCTACCTCGCCGACGGCGACGTCGTGACGGCCACCATCGCCACCCCGGACGGCCGGATCGAGCTCGGCCGCCAGCACACGCCCGTGGTGGGGACGTGACCGTCGTGATCGTCGGCGCGGGCCCGGTCGGGGTCACCGCCGCGTTGCTGCTGGCACGTCAGGGTGTGCCGTCGGTTTTGCTGGAACGGCACGAGGACGTCTATCCGCTGCCGCGCGCGGTGGCGATCGACGACGAGGTGCGGCGCGTGCTGCAGGCCGCCGGGGTCGCGGAGGCGTTCGCGGCGATCTCCCGGCCGTCACGCGGGTTGCGGCTCCTCGACGCACGCCACCGCGTGATCGCCGAGTTCGCCCGTTCTCCCCAAGGCGCACACGGGTTTCCCCAGACCAGCATGTTCGACCAGCCGGAGCTGGAACGCGTGCTGCGCGACGAACTCGCGCGCCAGCCGTTGTGCGAGCTGCGGTCCGGCGTGGAAGTCGTTGCCGTGCAGGAGGATTCGGTCACGTACCTGCGGGACGGCGTTGCGCAGACGATCCCGGCGAGTGCGGTGCTGGGCTGCGACGGGGCGAACAGCCTGACCCGGCACGCGATCGGCGCGTCCTGGCACGACTTCGGCTTCGCGGAGGAGTGGACGGTCGCCGACGTGCGCACCGACGCGGCCGTGCGCTGCTGGGAAGGGGTCGACCAGGTCTGCGATCCACGCCGTCCCGCGACGTTCATGCGGATCGGCGAGGACCGCTACCGCTGGGAGTTCCGGCGCTCGGCCGACATCGACGACGCGACGCTCCGCACGCTCGTGGCGCCGTGGGTGCGGCCAGCGCCGGACGAGAAGTTCGAGGTGGTCAGGAAGGCGCGCTACACGTTCCGCGCCCGCGTCGCGAACCGATGGCGCCGAGGACGGATCTTCCTGCTCGGCGACGCGGCGCACCAGACGCCGCCGTTCGTCGGGCAGGGCCTGTGCGCGGGCCTGCGGGACGCGGCGAACCTCACCTGGAAGCTCGCGCTGGTGCTGCGCGGCGCCGACGAACGCCTGCTCGACACCTACGAGGCCGAACGCTCACCGCACGTGCGGCGCGTCATCCGGATCGCGGTGGCGGCGGGCTGGGCGATGACCGGCGGCCAGGACCGCGCGGCGGCGGTGCGGCACCTGGCCACCGCCGCCGTGTGCCGGATGCCCGGTGTCCCAGGCCTGGTGAACCGCGAACGAGGGGTGCCGCGCGGCCCGTTGAGCCGTGGCACGACCTGCCCGCAACCCCAGGTCGGCGGCAGACCGCTGGACGACCTGCTCGGCACCAACTTCGCCGTGGTGGCCAGAGAACTGACGCCTGGGGTGCGCGCGATCGCGTCGGCGCTCAACGCACCCGTCGTGCAGGCCGCCGAACTCGACGACTGGCTGAGGAGAGAGCGCGTGGACGCGGTGCTGATCCGTCCGGACAGGACGGTCATGGACGTGGTTCCGGCCGGTGCGAGCGAGTTCGCCGGGGTGGCCGGCTGGGCCCGGCTGGTGAGCGCGTGACCGGGGCGATCGACGTGCACGCGCACTACGTCACGCCGAGGCTGCGCGCGGCCATGGAGGCGGCCGGGCACGCTCAGCCCGACGGCATGCCGTCGATCCCGGAGTGGAGCGCCGAGTCCGCGTTGCGGCTGATGGATTCCGTTGGCATCAGGGCACAACTGCTGTCGGTGTCGTCGCCGGGCGTCAACTTCGGCGATCCCACTCTCGCGCGTGCGGTCAACGAGGAGGGCGCGGCGATCGTGGCCGCGCACCCGGACCGGTTCGGGCTGCTGGCCTCGTTGCCGCTGCCCGATCCGGACGCGGCGCTGGCCGAGGTAGCGCACGCGTTCGACGAACTCGGCGCCGACGGGCTCGTGCTGCTGACCCACTATGAAGGCCGGCACCTCGGGCACGAGTGCCACGAGCCGCTGATGGCCGAACTCGACCGGCGGCGGGCCGTCGTGCTGCTGCACCCGACCTCGCCCTGGTGCGACACCGGCACCGGGTTTCCGCGCCCGATGCTGGAGTTCCCCTTCGAGACCACCCGCGCGGTGACGTCGTTGCTGCTCAACGGTGTGCTGGACCGCTACCCGGCGATCCGGTTCGTGGTGCCGCACGCGGGCGCCGCCCTGCCCGCGCTGGCCGACCGGGTCGCGGCGTTCGGCGGCCCGGACGTGCTGCGGCACCTCCGTTCCCTGCACTACGACCTGGCGGGGTTCGCGTTGCCGCGCCTGCTGCCCGCGTTGCGGACGCTCACCGAACCCGAACACCTGCTCTACGGCAGCGACTTCCCGTTCACGCCGGAGTTCGCGGTGCGCGGCCTGGCCGCCGCACTCGCCGAGACCGGCGTTCCGCTCGATCACGCCGCCGCCCTGTTCCCGCGTTTCGCCTGAGAGGAAACCATGTCCCTGACCCGACGCGCCTTCGGTGGCCTGCTGGGCACCGTCGCCGCGGGCCTGTCCGTCCCGGCGGCGCAGGCCGCACCCGCCCGCCGGCCGAACGTGCTGATCGTCCTCGCCGACGACCTCGGCTGGGCCGACCTGTCCTGTTACGGATCGCCGCACATCAAGACCCCGCACCTGGACCGCATGGCAGCACGGGGAATCCGCTTCACCGACGGCTACTCGGGGTCGTCCACCTGCTCCCCCACCAGGCTGAGCCTCTACACCGGCCGCTACCCGGGCCGCATCCCGGCGGGCCTCGAAGAACCGATCGAAGGCCCCGGCGCCGGGCTCGACCCGGCCCACCCGACGCTCGCGTCGATGCTCCGTTCGACGGGCTACACGACCGCGATGATCGGCAAGTGGCACTGCGGTTCGCTGCCCTCGCACAGCCCGACGCGGTCCGGTTGGGACGAGTTCTTCGGCAACTTCGGCGGCTCGCTGGAGTACTACTCGAAGCTCGACACGGAGGGCCGCCACGACCTGTACGAGGGCGAAACCCCTTACGAGGACCTGCGCTACTACACGCGGATCCTCACCGAACGGGCGGTCGAGTTCGTCCAGCGCGAGCACCAGAAGCCTTGGCTGCTCAACCTCAACTTCACGACCCCGCACTGGCCGTGGATCGCCGAGGGCGATGTGCAGGAGGCCCGGCGGATCGAGGGTCTGCTCCGCACTGTGCCGCCAGAACAGAAAACCCTGGCCATGGCCCACCTCGACGGCGGATCCGTGGCGAAGTACACGCAGATGGTCGAGGACCTCGACCGTTCGGTCGGCGAGGTCCTCGACGCCGTCGGCCCCGACACGCTGGTGATCTTCTCCAGCGACAACGGCGGCGAACGCTTCTCCTACACCTGGCCGTTCGCCGGCATCAAAGGCGTGTTGCAGGAAGGCGGTATCCGCGTTCCGACGATCGTGCACTGGCCCGAGCGCCTCCGCGGCGGTCAGGTCAGCAGCACCCCCGTCTTCACCCCGGACTGGACCGCGACGGTGCTCGAACTCGCCGGCGCACAACCGATGCTGCCGCTCGACGGCGTGAGCCTCGCCGGACACCTGCTGCACGGCGAGGCGGCACCGGCCAGGGACCTGTTCTGGCGCACCGAAACCCAGCGCGCGCTGCGCCGGGGCAAGTGGAAGTACTACCGCGCTGAAGACGCCGACCTGCCGTTCTACCGGGGCAGAGACCTGCTCTTCGACCTGGAGGCCGACCCGCGCGAACAGGCCAACCGCGCCTTGCACGAACCGGCACTGGCCGCCGCGCTCCGCACCGCCTGGGAGGCCGTCGACGCGGGCCTGCTCCCCTACCCGGAAGGCACCCGATGATCATCGCTCTCGCCCTGACCACCGTCGCGAGCCTGCTCACCCCGTCCACGGCGGTCTCCGCCGAGCAGGCCGCGCTGAACGCCTACCTCTACACCTACCCGTTGGTGTCCGTGGAGGTCACCCGACGCGGCTCCGGCCTGCCCGCCAACCAGCTCGCGCACATGCCCGTGGTGCCCGACGCGTCGTTCACCGACGTCGTGCGCCCCAACGTCGACACGCTCTACACGTCGATGTTCTTCGACGCCTCGGCCGGACCGGTGATCGTCACCGTGCCGGACATGAGCGAGCGCTACCACCTCTTCCAGCTCATGGACGCCTGGACGAACGTCGGGGGTTCGCCCGGCACCCGCACGATCGACGCCGACGGCTACCGGTTCGCGATCGCCGGGCCGAGCTGGCGCGGCACCGTCCCGTCCGGCGTGCACCTCTACCGGTTGCCCACCGACACCGGCTGGATGCTCGGCCGGATCCAGCTCGACGGTCCCGACGACCTCGCGGCCGTGCGGTCGTTGCAGCAGCAGATCACCGTCGAGGCGCCCGCCGCCGCCCAGGCGAAGCCCACGGTGCCCGAGGTCATCGAAAGCCTGACCGCGCAGCAGTACTGGGACCTCTACTACGCCAGCGCCTCGCACGACCAGCCGCGGCCGCAGGACAAGAAGTTCCTGCGCGAGATGAAACGCCACGGCTGGAGCCCTGGCGATCCCGTCGACCTCACGAAGATGCCGGACGCGTGGTCGTCGGCGTGGCCCAAGGCGTTGGCGAGCCTGGGCGACGAACTCGGCGGCACCCCGGTGAACGGCTGGACCACCCTGCTCGACGGCATCGGCGAGTACGGCACCGACTACCCGCGCCGGGCGATCGTCGCCCGCCACCTGCTGGCCGCGAACCTGCCGCAGGACGCGGTCTACCCCGGCACGAGCGTGGACTCCGACGAACGGCAACTCACCGGCGGGAACTCCTACGTCCTGCGCTTCCCGGCCGACCGGCTGCCGCCCGCCCACGCCTTCTGGTCCCTGACGGCCTACAACGCCGAGGGCTACCTGATCGACAACCCCGCCGACCGGTACGCGGTGCGCGGTGAACAGCTCGTCCCCAACGCCGACGGCTCGGTGGACATACACCTCCAGCCGGCCGGGACCGGCCCGAACTGGTTGCCCACGCCCGAGAGCGGCGAGTTCAGCCTCGTGCTGCGGCTGTACTGGCCCGGTCAGCAGGTGCTCGACGGGAACTGGCACCCGCCCGCGGTCCAGCGCGTCTGACCGATGCCCTAGGGATGGTCGTGTCCCGTTGCGGCGATGCGGCCCGGTGACTGTCCCTCGCCCAGTACGACGAACTGGCTCATCATGCCTTCGTCCTCGTGCAGGGTGAGGTGGCAGTGCAGCATGTAAGGCGTGTCCGGGTCGGCGAAGTCGCTGAACCTCATCGCCAGCCGGTAGCGGCGGTCGGTGCCGAGCTGGATGGTGTCCTTCCAGCCCGCGAGGTGCGGCGGTGGCCGTTGGCCGTCGATGTCGAGCACCTGGAACTGGACGTCGTGCACGTGCAGGTTGTGCATGTAGCCGTTGGTGTTGCGGACTTCCCACACCTCGGTGGTGCCGAGCCGGACGGCGAAGTCGATGCGGGACATGTCCATCTTGGCGCCGTTGATGGTGCGTCCGGCCAGTTCGAACGACCTGGTCGCGGCGACCGGCTGGGACGCCAGATCCGGTGCGGTGCCGAGCTTCCCGGGAACCCGACCGCTCTCCGCAAGGGTGCCGGCGGCACGGAACTGGACCAGGTCCAGCCGGTCGTCGGCGCCGTTGAGGCGGGCGCCGAGCGGGTCGTAGCCGAAGGTCGTCGGGTACGAGCGCAGTTCGGTGGTCTCCCCCGGCTTGAACTCGACGACGACCTCGGCTCGTTCGCCGGGTGAGAGTTGCAGCCGCGAGGTCTGCCACGGTTCGGGCAGCAGGCCTCCGTCGGTGCCGATCAGCTGGAACGGCCGGTCGTCGGCGAAGCCGAAGTTGTACAGCCGGGAGTTCGAGGCGTTCAGCAGGCGCAGGCGGACCAGCCGGGTGCTGACCTCGGTGAACGGGCCGCGGGTGCCGTTGACGAGGATCTCGTCGCCGAAGACACCACCCGTGCTCATGAACGGGGCCGAGTGGTCGAACTGGTTGTCGCCGTCGAACGCCCTGTCCTGCACGATCAACGGCAGGTCGTCCACGCCGTAGTCGCCGGGCAGGCCGAGGCTCGCGGCGTGGTCGTCGTCGAGCAGGAACATGCCGGCGATGCCGCGGTAGAGGTGGTCGGCGGTGCGGCCGTGCAGGTGCGGGTGGTACCAGAGGGTCGCGGCCTGCTGGCTGATCGTCCACTGCGGACGCCAGGTGGCGCCGGGCTCGACCAGTTGGTGCGGGCCGCCGTCCATGTCGGCGGGCAGGTGCATGCCGTGCCAGTGCAGGGACGTCGCCTCGGCCAGGCCGTTGCGGACGGCGAAGGCGACCTTCTCACCTCGCTTCGCGCGGAGCGTCGGGCCCAGGAAGGTGCCGTTGACGCCCCAGGTCTTCGTGACGGGACCGTCCAGCAACGGGGTCTCGCCGGAGTGGATGTCGAGGTCGAACGTCCGCACGCCCGACGAGTCCAGTGTGGACGGAGCGAGCGGTGGGATCGCGAGTTGCCGGTCGAAGTTCACCTTTCCGGCCGTGTCGAGCTCGGCCTGGAGGTAGAAGACCCCGAACGCGGCACCGCTCACCAGCAGCAGCGCCACGACGGTCAGTGCGGTCCAGCGCAGCTTCTTCACGGCGCGACCGCCAGGGCGAGGCGGGTGCCGAGGCGGCGGCGTTCCAGGACGAACGCGGTGAGGTAGCCGAGGCACCCCGCCACGGCGATCGTCGCGTAGACGCCTGCCACGTCGAAGAACAACGCCACCGCACCGATCAGCGCAAGGCACGAGCCCAGCGTGTAGTGCAGGGTGTTGTGGCGGGCCGTGCCCTCGGCGATGGTGATCAGGCCGACGAGGATCACGGACCCGGCGGGCCAGAGCACGTCCTGCAACTCGGGCCTGTCGGACGCGGTGGCCACGCCGGTGATCGCGATCGCCAGCGCGGTAAAGCCGGTGCACCAGGCGATGCCCAGCAGCTTCTCGGCGTGGCGGCGGGCCTCGCTCGCGCCCTGTTGTGACCGCATTCCGGCTCGTACGGCCAGTGTCAGCGCCGGGATCAGACCGGCGGCCAGCAACGTGAGCGGGACCCAGGCGGGTAGTGCGAGCACGGGGTCGAGGCCTTTGGAGAGCGCGGCGGTGCCGTGGCCGACCAGGTAGGCGACGCTGAAGACGAGGTAGGCGGCGCGGCTGTCGACCTCGCCGGGCGGGAGCGTCACGGCTGGTCCTCCTGCGCGACGATGACGACCTTGCCGAGGACCGTGCGCGACTCGGCCAGCGCCAGTGCCTCACCGGCTCGGTCGAGGGGGAAGCGGGCGGCGATCTGCGGTGTGAGCACGCCGTCGGCGACCAGGCGCAGCAGGCGGGTCAGGTCATCGTTCATGCGTGCCCGGAACGCCGTGATGTTCCGCTTGCCCGCCCAGAGGTTGTAGAACGTGGCGCTGCGGCCGTTGGGCAGGTAGTTCCACGCGTACAGGCGCCCGAAGAGCGCGAGCATCGGGCCGATGGCGCCGCCGTCCTCGCCTTTCGTGGACGCCGAGCCGTAGTTGACCAGCGTGCCGCCGCGCCGCAGCAACGCCCAGGACTGCTTGAGCCCAGGACCGCCGACGTGGTCGAACACCGCGTCGACGCCGTCTGGTGCCAACGCGCGGATGCGTTCGTACAGCGCGGGATCGCGGTAGTCGACGGGACGCGCGCCCAACTGCTGCACCGCGTCGTGGTGTCGCGGTGAGGCGGTGCCGATGACGTCGATGCCCGCGTGCCGGGCGAGTTGGACGAGCGTCGAGCCGACGCCACCGTTGGCGCCCAGCACGACGACGGTCCCGCCCTTGGGCACTCGCGCGCTGCGGTGCAGCATCTGCCACGCCGTGACGCCGTTGACGAGCACGGTCTCGGCGGCCGCCGGGTCGACGCCCGCCGGGACCGCCACCAGGTCGGCGGCGTCGAGCACCAGGTGGCTCGCCCAGTCGCCGACCTTGGTCACCGCCGCGTACCGGCCACCCTGCAGCGCCCGGTCCACACCAGGACCCGTGGCGACCACCGTGCCCACCACGTCGTAGCCGGGGACGAACGGGAACGGCGGCTGGTCGTAGTACTTGCCGAGCCGCATCTGCTGCTCCGCGAACGACACCCCGCTCGCTTCCATCCGCAGCACGACCTGGCCGCGTGCCGGGGCGGGGAGGTCGCGGACCCGCACCCGCAGTCCGTCGGGTGCGACCGCGCCGGGCAGGACGATCTCGGTCGCACGGGTGGTGGCGGCAACGCCGGTCATCACAAGCCTTTCAGGGTGTCGGGGTGGGGTCAGGCCTGCGTGCCGGGGGCGCCGCTGCCGCTGTACTCCCCGAGGCCTGCCACGAGGTCGGCGACGTCCGTGTTGGCCGCGTAACGGCGGTGGTGGATCTCGGCGATCTTGGCGCCCAGGTCGGGATCCGCGTCGTCGGTGATGTCGAACGAGACGAACTTGTCGATCAGCGGCAGCCCGAGGCGGTCGACCTCCAGGTGCGCCGGGTGGTTCATCATCTGCTCGTAGTCGTCGAGGGTGTCGAGGACCGACACCGCGCCGAAGTCGTACTCACCGCCGAAGTCGCGGCCGATCACGTACGACCGGACCGTGCTCATCTGCGCGGACGCGGCCCGCATCGCCGCGAGGCCCGCCGCCACCTCCTCGTCCGTCACGCCGGGCTTGAGGGAGAAGCGAATGCCGTGGTAGATCACCGAGTGGTCCTTTCGAAGGTGGTGCTGCGAAGGGAGAAACCGGCCACGACCGCGCCTGCGATCATGGCCACGCCCGACCAGGTGAAGGCGGCGCCGACACCGGTGGACGCGATCAGGGGCTGCACGAGCAGCGGGGAGAGGAACTGGCCCAGGAAGATCCCCGAGACGAGTCCACTGAGGACACGGCCGCGCCAGGCGGGCGGTGCGACGTCGGACAGCCGCAGCGTGAGGTTCGGGATGGCGAGGCCGACCCCGAGTCCTCCGGCGAAGAGCCCGGCGGAGGTGCCCGCGACCGAGCCCGTCAGGCCGATCAGCAGCCAGCCGGAACCGAGCAGCGCGACGCACAACACCGTGACGGCGCCGGACGAGAGCTTGTCGCGCACGGACGGGAAGGCGAAGCCGCCGATGGTGCTCGCCAGGGTGCTGCACGCGACCACGACGCCGACCAGCACCGGCCCGTTGCCCTGCGCGGCGAGCAGGAACGGGATCTGCGTCGGCGCCATGTAGAACGCCATCGTGGCGACCAGGGCCAGCACGTAGAGGCCGAGCACTCCCCCGGTGAACGCCCTCCCGTGTCGTTCGGACGGCGGTGCGGCGGTCGTCGGCCGGTCCCGAACGGCCACCAGCGCGGCCACCGCGACGAGCGCCGCCGTGGTGTAGAGCCAGAACGGTACCCGCCAGCCGACAGTGGCCAGCAGGCCCGCGAGCGGCAGCAGGACGACCCCGCTGAGGCTCGCGAACACCTGTTGCAGCCCGAGGAACGACGTGCGGGCGGGTCCGTCGAACCAGTCGGCGATGATCGCGTTGACCGCGGTCATCACCCCCGCCACGGCGACGCCGAGCACCGCCCTGCTCACCAGCAGCAGGACCAGGTCACCGAGGAAGTACCCGGCGGTGCCGCTGACCGCGTAGAGCACGAGGCTCGTCAGCAGCAGCGAACGCCGGCCGAAGCGGTCCGCCGCCAGGCCCGCGAACGGGGCGGTGAGCGCGACCGTCAGCGAGGTGATCGTCAGTGCGAGCCGGACGAGCAACGAGGCTCCGCGCTGGTCGGCGAAGACCTGCTCCATCATCGGCAGGCTCGGCGCGATGATCGCGGGCGCCATGATGGTCAGCGTGGCGGCGGCGAGAACCGTGCCGCGGCTCAGGACACCGGGTGTACGCCACGCCGGGGCCGCGCTCTTTCCGGGCTGCACAAGAAACTCCGTGAATACCGAGGGTGTGGTCGGCCGGAGTTGCACGGCCGATCTCGATCACCACGAAAGCTATTCACCCGGACGTGCCGCGTCTTCGGACGACGGTGCCGTTTCCTGGTCCGTTCCGGGGAGGAGCCGGGGTTCGCCTCCTACCACGGGAGGAGGCGCGGGTCATGCTTTAGTACCTCGTCGCCGCATGCCGGACGCCGCAGGCACCGAACCGCCCTACTATCCGGTGTCATGCGCTTTCTGCCGCGCGGCCACGACGCGTTCATCACGAGGACCGCGCTTCTCGGCAGCGCTTTCGGCCTGCTCAACCTCTTCTACACCGACGCGTGGGGCTGGATCCTCGCGCTGTCGATGCTGCCCGCGTTGCTGGTGCGGCTCGCGTGGCGCGACATGCCGGGCTGGCTGCTGCTGGCGTGGCTCGCGATCCCCACGCTGATCGGCGACATCGCGGTCGTCACCCACACCTCGACGATGGTGCTGATCATCGGGATGGTCGTGGTCGCGGCGAGCAGCACCCGGCGCACCGACACGATCGCGCTGACGTTGTGCATGTTCTCGCCGTTCGTGGTGTGGGCGCTCGACACCAACAGCTGGCATCGCGGCATCGGCGCCTGGCTGTGGTCGGGTGGCCTGCTGCTCGGCTGGGTGCTCGGGCGGCTGGCCGGTGAGCAGCAGACCCTGATCGCGGAGCTCGAACGCACCAGGAGCGAACTCGCCGACGCCGCCGTCATCGCCGACCGGCAACGGATCGCCCGCGACCTGCACGACATGGTCGGCCACAGCTTCAGCGTGGTCCTGCTGCACCTCGCGGGTGCGCGGATGAACCTCTCCGCGCACCCGGACGAGGCGGTGAAGGCGTTGCAGCAGGCCGAAACCGTCGGCCGCGAGGGCATGGACGAACTGCGTCAAGCCTTGGTGCTGATGCATCGCGGCACCTCGGCGCCGACGGTGTTCGGCGACCTGGAGGACCTCGTCGCCACCTACCGCGACGCGGGCCTCGACATCGACCTCACCGTCGCCGACGGCGTCGACCAGATCGAGGCCGCCCCGCGCATCGTCCTGCACGACGTGGTCCGCGAGGCGCTCACCAACGCGGCCAAGCACGCGACGCGCCCGGAGGCATCGGTCCACATCGGACTCGACGCCGACGCCATCGCGGTCAGGATCACCAACCCGCACGCACCGGGAGTTCGAAGTGGACGGACAGGAATGGGGTTGACCGGCCTGGAGCACCGGGTGAGCGCGATCGACGGCACGTTCCGGGCCTGGCCCGACCACGGCAGCTGGACCGTCGAGGCCTCGTTCCCGCGCCGGCTCGTCGACGTGCGGGCGTCGTGATCAGGGTGCTGCTGGTCGACGACCAGCCCATGATCCGCGCCGGGCTCTCCCTGGTGCTGCGCAGCCAGCCCGACATCCAGGTCGTCGGCGAACGCGACGACGGCAGCGACATCGTGCGCGTCGTCGCCGAGTGCGCGCCGGACGTCGTGTGCATGGACGTCCGCATGCCCGGCACCGACGGCGTCGAGGCGACCCGGCACCTGCGCGCGGCCGGTGGCCCGCCGGTGTGCGTGCTGACCACGTTCGACGACGAGGACGTGCTCTGGTCCGCCGTCGAGGCCGGAGCGGCGGGCTTCGAACTCAAGTCCGCCACGGCCGAGAACCTCATCGAGGCCGTCCGCACGGTGGCGGGCGGTGGCGCGTGGATCGACGGCAGGTTGCTGCGCCCGATCCTCACCACCTACCGCAAACTCGCCCGTGCCGTGCCCCGCACCCCGGACCTGCCGGCGACCGTCACCGAACGCGAACGAGACGTGCTGCGCCTGATCGCCCGCGGCCTGTCCAACCGCGAGATCGCCGAGCACCTCAGCCTCGCCGAGACCACGGTCAAGACCCACGTCGGTTCCCTGTTCGCGAAGCTCGGGGCCCGCGACCGCGCCGCCGCCATCGTGTTCGCCTACGACTGCGGCCTCGTTCTCCCGAATCGCTGAATCACGCCCGAAAACGCGCGCGGAAATGACAAAGCCTGCCCATTCGGTGTCCTGTTTTTGTCCTTGTCAGCACGCCGCTGCCGTTGTCGATTCCATTTCACGGGTCCAGAATTAGAGCATCAGAGTGAACGTGCGCAATTCTGATAACGGCGCACTGGGTGATCGCTACAAATCCGGTGGTTGTACGCCCCTTGCCGGAAGGACTCCACCCGTGTCGGAGAACGAAGTCCAGCCCTTGCCGGGCTGGCGAGGGGGCGACGGCAATGCCGCCTACCTCGACAAGAACCTGCGTCATCAGCCCATGAACACCTATCTGGACGACGCGGTCGGCTGGCGGGTGATCTTCGAGCTCTGGGTGCGCGCGGTCTTCGCGTCCCTGTTCGTCGGAGGGGTGTTCCTGTTCTTCGGACTGTTCCTCCTCGTGCTGGGCCTGATGGGGACCAGCTCCAGCAGTAGTAGCAGCAGCAGATACGACGACGGCGCCAGCAGCAGCCTCGGCGCTCTCGCCGGGTCATTCATCTTCATCCTGATCGGCGGCGTGCTGTCCTTCGTGGTCTTCTGGGTGGTCCTGCTGTTCAGCAGGTTGCCCGAGGCGATCGGTGAGTGGCGGGTCGTGCTAGCCGACCGAGCCGGACTCGAGCGGTCCGCCTACAGCCAGATCTTCGGCACGTTCCAGCGTCGTCAGCTGCCGATCCGGTGCGTGCCGCGACTCATTCGCACCGGGAACGCGCCCGCGGATCTCAACCACCGGCTGGTCGTCACCGAAGGCGACTTCCAGATCTACGTCTCGGTGTTCCGCTATGGCACCGGCCTCTACCTGGGCTGGCAGATGTGGCGTTCGCGCCGCGGCGGCAGGCTGATCTGGCAGTTCCTCACGGGCATCTTCCGCGGCATGGTCTCGCAGAACGATCCGGAGGTCTCCATGATGCGCGCCGACCAGGCGCGGGCCATGCGCGAGGCCGTCCACGCCGCGTGCCGCGAGGGCCTCACGGTGGCGGTGGAGGGAATTCAGGTGCCTGACCAGTTCGGATTCCCCTACGGCATGCCGCCCGTCGAGGACGCCGGATTCGCCAGCGGACCGGTGCCGGGTGGGTTCGCGCCACCACCACAGCCGCCGGACACCGGGCGGCACGGACTGCCGGAACCGGACGCGCAATGACCGCTCCCGGCGTCCTGCTGGAGACCACGCCCGCGATGAGCTGGGCGTGGGTGGGCGTGCGCGTGCGTCCCGAGCAGCGGATGGGCTGGCACGGCAGGTATCCCGACGTGGACGAGTCGCAGCACCTCACACGGACCGTCACGCACGAGCACGCCTGGCTGACGAGCCTGTGGACGACCGATCACCAGGCGCGCTGGGAGCTCCGGTTCCGCAGCGAGCCGAAGAATCTGCTGTCCTGCACCCTTCTCGGACGGGTGCAGGACCGTGATCCGCACCGGGCCGTGGAAGCCGCGCTCTGGTTGCGAGAACGGCTCGGCAAGGCCCCCGAGCACGTGCAGACCGTTCCGTTGCTCGACGCGGAGGAGGTCAAAGGATGGCTCGTGCCCGGCGCCCTCGACGGCCACAGCACGTTCGAGGTGCGCAAGCGGCTGTCCTGGACGAACTCCACCCGGACGGAGACGAATCGCGCGTACTGCTTCGCCGTGCATCCGTTGCGGCCACCCGAGGACCGGTCGTGGGAACCGCTGTGGAGAAAGCTGTCACGGACGCCCCACCAGACCGTGCTCAGCGTGTACCTGGAGCCGTACCGGCCTTCGCCCGCGCTGGCGAACGAGTTGCGCCTGCTGGCCGACGAGTACCGGTACCTGGCACAGGCCCGCACCACCAGTACTCCCTGGACGGTGACCAGGCCAGGCGTCGGCCTCGCGGAGCACGCGGCCCCGCTGTACGCCCGAGCCGCCGACCTGTACACCTCCAGGCCGTGCTTCCGGACGCGGATTTCCGTTGCGTCCCAGGGCCCTGGGCTCAGCGACCTCCCCGAACTGGCGGCCGCCGTCACCGGCGGAGGGGTCGCCTGTCCGCTCGCTCCTGGTGACCTCGACACAGGTTGGCGCAACCTGGCCGCGCTGAACCGCGACTGGCTCGAGCTCACGTACGGCCAGGGCGCACCGGTCCAGGCCATGCGCCACTCCGAGCGCATCCTCTGCGATCTGTCCGATGTGGACGAAGCCGCCACCGCGTTCCGCCTGCCTTACGTGGTGGCCGGCCATCTGCCGTTGTTCGACATGAGGGGAAGGTGATCCCGTGCGGGACAAGTTCGTCATCGAGCCGCAGGGCGAGCCCGACGACCGCGACCGCGACACCCGCCACCTGGACAAGTGGCTGAAGGAGGACCTGGCCAACGAACGCACCACCCGGATGAACGGCCCCGGCGACGGCGAACTGGGTGGCACCGCGGACGCGGTGATCGTGCTGGCCGGCACCGGAAAGCTCAGCCGGGCGCTGTGCAACTGGCTGAGCGAGCGGAGCAGGTCGAGACGGATCAGCGTGCGGATCTCCGCCACGCACAAGGAGGAGGTGCTCGACATCGACGTCCAGGGCCGGGAGGAAGTGCAGGCGTTGCGGAGCCGGATCATGCGAATGCTGGACGAGGACTGAATGCCCGAGGTGCGCGCGTTGCTGGTCGGCACCAGCACTTACACGGACGCGAAACTGACGCAGCTCGACTGGGCCGCGGCCAACATCACCGACCTGCACGACGCACTCGTCGACGACCTCGGCACCGAGAACCTGCACACGCTCGTCGACCCGCCCACCGCGCAACTCGTGCTCGACCTGCTCACCGAGTGCGCGTCGCCCCCGCTGGACGTCCTGGTCTTCTACTACACGGGCCACGGCCTGAGGGACGACGCCGAGCGCCTGTGCCTGGCGTTGCCCGGCTCGGTGAACGACGACGGGCAGGTCAGGCGCACGTCGCTCCCGGCCGACTCGGTGTTCGAGATCATCAAGCAGGCCAAGGCGACGACCAAGGTGGTGATCCTCGACTGCTGCTACTCCGGCCTGGCGATGGACGCCCCCGCCGCCGCCGACCTGCACCTGCTGACCGCCACGCATCGCTCGGAACTGGCCGAGTACCGGATGGAGGCGCGCAACACCGAGTTCACCGGAGAACTGCTGGAGTTCCTGGAGAAGACAGCGGGGCCGGTCGACCTCGGGACCCTCTACCGGCACCTCGACGAGACCCTGGGCGGCCGGGGGTTGCCCCGGCCGCAACAGCGGTGCGTCAACCACAGCGCGGACTTCGTGCTGCGACGGTAAGGGATCAGAGGCGGCGGACCCGGCCGAGCCACGCCGCGAGTTGCACCTCGCCGTGGGCCGGCAGGCCTCGTTGCACGGCCACCTCGGAGATCTGCTCGGTGATGAAACCCTGGTAGTGGGCGGGTTCGACGCTCTCGACCACCCAGCCGTCGGTGAAGGCCTTCGGGATCACGTCCGCGCCGATGCTGGAGCTCAGGCCCGGAGCCGAGTCCGAGTGGGCGAGGATGTGCACGAGGGCGCCGGGGTTGGTCAGCGAGTGCAGGACGGCGGCGTAGTCCTTGGCCGCGTCGGAGTCGCCGTACGCGCCGAAGCCGTGGAACAGCGCCACGTCGACGACGGTGTCGAAGCCTCCCGCCAGGAACGGGTGGCGCTCGGGGTGCAGCATGTTGGCCACCTCGAAGCGGGCGGCGGGCACGCCCCGTTCGGTGGCGGTGCGGCGGGCGTAGGCGATCGCGCTCGGTGAGAGGTCGACGCCCAACGACTCGTAGCCCAGCTTGGTGAAGAGGATGGTGTGCTCACCGGAGCCGCAGCCGGGTTCGAGGACCCGGCCGCGGATCAGGCCGGCGGCCTCCAGTGCGACGATCGCGGGCTGGGGCCCGCCGATGAGCCACGGCGCGGTGCCCTCGTCGTACATGAAGTTCCAGTACTCCGGATCTTCGAAGCCGCGGGACTCGTCGGTCTGACCGGTCTGTGTCATGCGGTTCAGTGTGGTGAAACGCGGTGGCAGCGAACACCGATCGGAAACGAACCCACTGGGTTGTGCGGTATGGGATCGCGGCTCAGGCGGTCCTCACGCGGGTCAGCACGGTGTCGAGGAACTCGGTGACGCCCGGCGACTCCGGTTCGGCGACCGCCGCGACGTGGCCGTCCGGGCGGACGAGCACCAGCAGCGGACCGTTCACCTGGTACGCGCGGTAGGCCGCCTCTTCTTCAGGCGGGAGCACGTGCGTGGTGATCGCGACGGCGTAGCGGTCGTCCAGGCTCGCGGCCAGCCGGTCGGTGTCGAGCGACTCGGTGCCGAACAGCAGCACGTGGTAGCCGGTGCCGTGGGTCAGGTCCAGCACGCTGCTCGCGCCGTCCCGCGTAGGCCTGATCTCGGCGTACGGCGCCCGGTCGCCCGGCCTCAGCGCACCGGTGCCGGGGCCGACGGCGGCGGAGCGGCGGTAGCGGATCCACAGCTGCGAGAACATGTGGAAGAACATCCGGCGGATCGGGGCGAGTTTGGAGACCACGCCGACCACTCGGGTCGCGACGTGCGTGCGCATCCAGACCGCCACGGCGCTGTTGCCGGTCTCCAGCTTGAAGCCCAGGTCGGTGCGCTTGAGCACGGTGCGGGCGATGGGACGGCGTTCTGACTCGTAGGTGTCGAGCAGCCACTCGGGTGCCTCGCCGTTCACGACCTGGGCGAGCTTCCACGCGAGGTTGATCGCGTCGCCGACGCCGAGGTTGAGGCCCTGGCCGCCCGCCGGGTTGTGGATGTGCGCGGCGTCGCCCGCGAGGAACACGTTGCCCACCCGGAACCGCGACGCGATCCGGCTGTGGAAGCGGAACATCGACGCCCAGACGATCTCCTTCAGCCGGGCGTCCACTTTGAAGTAGTTGTCGAACCACTGCTGCAGATCGGCGGGTGCGAGGGGCGCGTAGGCCTCGTGTGACGGGTTCCTCTGCGCCGGTGCCTGCTCCAGTTCCCTTGGCACCACACCGAAAAGGCGGCACCGGCCGGACGCCAGCGGCAGGATGCCGACGAACCCGCCGCGAGTCAGGTTGAGCCGCATCCCGCGCACGCCCAGGTCGACGTCGAGGGTGACGTCGGCGAGCATGCCCGCCTGGTCGTAGGTCTCGCCGTCGAACGACTGGCCGACGAACCCGCGCACGACGCTGCTCGCCCCGTCCGCGCCGACCAGCCAGCGCGCGGTGATCGAACGACCCTCGGCCGTCGTCACGCCGACGAGGTCACCGGTGTCGGTCAGGTCCACCACCGCGGTGTTCCACTCGACGTCGACGTGGTGTTCCTTCAACGCCTCCACCAGCACGCGCTCGGTCTCGAACTGCTCCAGCGCGAGCGCGTAGGGGAACCGCGTCCGGTCACTCGTGCCCTCGCCCGCGAGCGGCATGTCCCCCACGTGCCGACCGGCCTCGTGGATGGCGACGTCGGTGATCGGCAGGCCGCGCGCGACCGCCGCCTCCGCGACGCCGAGCCGGTCGAAGTGCTCCAGCGTGCGGGCGTGCACGATCGCGGCCCGCGCCTGTTCGACGGGGCCGGGTTTGGCGTCGACGATCCGCACGCGCACGCCGTGCTGCGTGAGCATCAGCGCGGTGCACAGGCCGGTCGGGCCCGCACCCACCACCAGGACGTCGCAGTCGCGTTCGTCGCGCATCGGCTCCCTCATTCACGTCGGCGAGTGTGCGAACGCAGTATCGCGACGTGCGGTGATGCTCCACATCGCCCGTGCTGGAGCGTGATCGGCCGGTCACCCTGCGCGAGCGCGCAGGTTATCGGTGCCGTCCTTTCTCCGCGACGACCGGCGCCCGATGGTGGAAGCGATCACATGGTGGACTGCCGGAAGCCGAGGGACCTCGATGAGCACCGCACCGGAAGCGTATTTCGACGACCTGGCCGAGCTGTACGAGCGCTTCACGGTCATCCGTGACGCCGCGACGAGTCCGGTGCGGTCGTGGCTCGTCGAGCAGTTGCCGGCCGGTTCCCGCGCGTTGGACGTGGGCTGCGGCGGCGGCAACAACTGCGGGATGCTCGCCGACCGGTACGACGACGTCGTCGGTGTCGACGTGTCGCAGAAGATGCTGGACATCGCGGCCACGAAGCCGACGCGCGTGCCGGTGCGGTACGAGTGCCGCGACGCCGCGGCGATGACGCCCGAACGCGACGGGCTCTTCGACCTCGTGATGTCGGTGAACGCGGTGTTCCACATGGGACCGGCCGACGAGGTGCTGCCCGTGCTGCGCTCGCTGGTGGCGCCCGGCGGCCGGCTGGTGATCGTCGACGTGACCCAGCCCGACGACGCGGCGGCGCCGGCCGAGCAGAGCGCCTACGCGTTCCAGACCGGCAAGATCATCTACGACGTCTCCGGCGACGTCGAGGCCGCCTGCGACTCGGTCCGGATGATGCTGCACCCGCGCTGGCTCGAGATGAGCGCGGCCGCGATGCCGCTCACCGACCGGGAGTTCCAGCTCCAGTACGAGAAGGCGCTGCCCGGCGTCCGGATCACCAAGGACCTCATCCCCACGATGAGCGCGGCCGTCTGGGACCGCGCATGAGCGTCTTCCACCTCCCCCGGCTGCACTTCGCGGGCGCCGCGATCACCCGCCTGCCCACCGGCCCGCGCGCGGGCTGGCTCGACCTCGAGACCAACCAGGCCATCGACGACGGGGGTGTGTTCGACACCGACCGTCCCGTGCAGGAGTACTACGACTTCCTCGCGGACTCGAAGGGCCACAACTTCGCGGGCAACGGCCACTTCTGGGTCGACGCGCAGGTCACCTCCACCGAACTCGCACCCGGTGACGTCGCCACCGACGACCTGGTCGTCGGACGGAACCTGGACTTCTGGGGCCACTTCTGCGACTACACGGCCGGAACGGCCAACCGGTCGCGGGTGTTCGACGTCGACCCCGCGTCGAACTGGACCACGACGCTGATGGTCGGCCAGCTCGCGCTCGGCCGGTCAGGGCGTTCGCACGACGTCCCGTACCTGGTCACCGGCGACGTCAACGGCCTGTGCCCGCCGCGCTGGAACCAGTTCCACACCGTGCTGCACCAGTTCGCCGTCGACAAGGCAGAAGGGCTGCACTGGCTCGACGGCGTCGCGGACTCCCCCGTGCTCACCCGGCTGCGCGAGGTCGTCGAGACCGACGCGGACGGCCTGGCGGTCCAGTTCGCGCTCACCGACCAGAAGCACACCGGCGAGGGCCAGCCCGACATCTGGCGGCTGCGCGGGTCGATCGCGGCCTGGTACCGCACCGAGCTCCGCAGCTACCCGGCCGGGCGGCTGCTCACCCCGCGCACCACGAAGTCCGCGCTGCACAACGTCTCCGTGCACGTCACCGATGAGCACGTGACCGCGAACCTGGTCACCGCGCGCCCTGAGACCGACCTGGAGGTGCGCACGGCGTCCGGCACGCTGCTCGCGACCCTTCCGTCCACAACGGACTCCGGTCTGGCCGTGGCGCGGCGGGTCGACGGCGGATCCGGCAATCCCGCCGAGGCGCTGGTGATTACCGACCGCGAGGGCACCGTGCTCTCGCGGGAGGAGGAGGTCGTCGTCGAGTCCGACGAGGCCGCGTTGTTCCTGGAGCACGAGAACACCAGGACCGGCGAGGACCACGCCGTCGAGATCCCCGTCCGTTCCTACCTGCGCGGGGTGCCCGCCCGGGTCGACCGGATCCACGTCCGGCAGCACGTGAACCCGGCCGCGTTGCCGCTGGCCGAAGACCGCGACACCGCACAACTGGTGGCGTTCCTGCCGACGGGACAGGCCGAGTACCAGGCGGAACAGGTGCTCTCCACCGACGAGCACGGCCGCGGCACGATCACGTTGAAGGGCGTGCGCGGTGGCGCGACGCGGGTCGTCCTGCGCCCGGACTCCACTCCGGAACCTGACGGCGCCACGGCCGCCGAGCGCTACGACAACGACGACGCGCAGGGCTACTGGTCGGCGGTCGGGTCGGTCGCGGTGCGGGTGCTGCCGAACCACTGGCACCTCGACGACCTGCCGGACGAGGACATCACGTTCAGCACCCTCTACCGCGAGACGCTGGCGTACTACGAACTCCAGTACTCGTTCATGCGGTCCGAGGTGCTGAGCCTGGCCGACGAGTTCAAGGTCGAGCCTTACGCCCGGCTGATCTGGCACGTGTCGGCGCCCGAGCACAAGGGCAAGACGTTCTACATGCCGCCGACGCGGGACATGAGCGCCCCGCAGATCCGGATGCTGCTGCGGTACCTGCTCGCCGACGACGCGCAACGGCAGACGCCGCCGACTTTCGTGCCGCAGCAACGCAAACTGGGCACGATCACGACGAAGGACCAGTTGCTGCACGCGCTCTACCAGGCGGCGGCGATCGAGCTGGCCACCATGGTCCAGTACCTGTACGCGGCCTACAGCGTGCCGACCCACGGCGCCGGCAAGAAGCTCGTCGAACGCGGCGAGTGGACCGAGGAGCAGCTGCTCACGGCGTCCGGTGAGGGCACCGAGACGTGGAGCAACGGCATCCGCGGCAGCCTGATGTCGGTGGCCCGCGAGGAGATGATGCACTTCCTCGCGATCAACAACATCCTGATGGCGATGGGCAGGCCGTTCCACCTGCCCAAGCTCGACTTCGGCACGTTCAACAGCGACATCTGCGTGCCGCTGGAGTTCTCCCTCGAAGCGCTGAACCTCGCGAGCGTGCAACGGTTCGTGACGCTGGAGCAGCCGCACGACCTGATCGAGGAGATCGAGGGCAACGACTCCACGGTCCTGCGCGCGGACGGCGAGCCGTACCAGTACGGCTCGTTGAGCGAGCTGTACGCGGCGATCCGCGAGGGCGTCCAGGCCGTGCCGGGCGTGTTCCTGGTGAAGAAGGGCCGCGGCGGTGGCGCGCACCACCTGTTCATGCGCGAGTCCGTCAACGCCGTGCACCCCGACTACCAGCTGGAAGTCGACGACGTGGCCAGCGCGGTGTTCGCGATCGACTTCGTGACCGAGCACGGCGAAGGCGGCCAGATCCCCTCGACGCTGCCGGAGGAGGAGTCGCACTTCGACACGTTCCTGCGGATCTCCGAGATGCTGATCGCGGAACGGGCGAAGGGCCCCAACGACCGCAGGATCCCGTGGAACCCGGCCTACCCGGTGATGCGCAACCCCACGCTCAAGCCGGGCAACCCGGCGATGGACCACGTGACGCACGAACCGGCGCGGATCGCCATGAAGGCGTTCAACAGGTCGTACTTCATGGCGATGCAGCTGATGGTGCAGCACTTCGGGTACAGCCCGGACAAGTCGTTGCGCCGCAGCCGGTTGATGAACTGGTCGCTGGACATCATGACCGGCGTGCTGCGGCCACTGGGCGAGCTGATCGTGACGCTGCCGTCCGGACGTCCCGGCCGCACCGCCGGACCGTCGTTCGAACTCGACTCCACCCCCGAGTACATCTCCCGGCCCGACATCGCGGTCGAGTGGATGGCCCGCGAGTTCGACGAGGTGGCGGACCTCGCCCGCAAGTGCGTCGGCTTCGGCCTCACCCCGACCGTCGGCGACCTGCTCGCCTTCATCGGGGACTCGCTGCGCACCATGGACCTGAAAGACCTGTGATGACCGAGAAGACGACAGTGTGCATCGCGGGCGGGGGCCCGGCCGGTGCCGTGCTCGGACTGCTGCTCGCGCGGTCCGGGGTGGACGTCGTGGTGCTGGAGAAGCACGCCGACTTCCACCGCGACTTCCGCGGCGACACCGTGCACCCGGCGACCCTGCAGATCCTCGACGAGCTCGGGCTGATCGACAGGTTCCACGCGCTCCCCCACCAGAAGGTCAGCACCATCGGCGTGGTGCAGGACGGCAAGCGGATCGACATCGCCGACTTCCGGCGGTTGAAGGTCCGCTACCCCTACATGGCGTTCGTGCCGCAGTGGGACTTCCTCGACCTCGTCACGGCGGAGGCGAAGAAGTACCCGGGGTTCCGGCTGCTGATGAAGACCGAGGCGCTGGGCGTGGTGCGCGACGAGGACGGCCGCGTCGCCGGTGTGCGGGTGCGCGGGCCCGAGGGCGAACGGCAGATCCGCTCGACGCTCGTGGTCGCCGCCGACGGACGGCACTCGGTGATCCGGCAGGACGCGGGCTTCACCCCCACGCTGATCGGCCGGTCGCTCGACGTCATCTTCTTCAAGATCTCGCGCCGGGACACCGATCCCGACGAGGGCATCTGCGTGCGGATCGGCAACGGCAAGATCTTCGGCGCGACCGACCGCCGCACCTACTGGCAGATGTCGTACGAGACGTCGACCGGCGGCATGGACAGGGTCCGGCGCGACGGTCTGGCCAAGTTCCGCGCCGATCTCGCCGAACTCGTGCCGTTCCTCGCCGACCGCGCGCACGAGGTGTCCTCTTTGGACCAGCTCAGCCCGCTGGAGGCCCGGATAGACCGGCTGGAACGGTGGCACGAGCCCGGCCTGCTGTTCATCGGCGACGCCGCGCACGCGATGTCACCGGTCGCGGGGTTCGGCGTGAACCTCGCCGTGCAGGACGCCGTCGCCACCTCGAACCTCCTCACCGACGCGCTGCTGCGGGCGCAGGAGGGCCGGATCTTCGACGACTCGTTGCTGGCCCGCGTCCGCCAACGCCGCAAACGCGCGGTCGCGTTGTCGCAGGGCCTGCAACGCGCCACCCAGAAGTTCGGCATCGACGAGGCGCTCGGCGGCTCCGGCCAGCCGCCCGCGCCGAAGATCTTCGAGAAGCTCGGCGTCGCCCAGTGGCTGATGAGCCGCGTCATCGGGCTCGGCTTCCGGCCGGAACACGTTCGCACCCAAGAGAAAGCGCCGGAGGGAACCGTCCGATGACCGCACCGGGAATGCCGCCGCAGGCACGGATGATGCAGATGATCACGGGGTACTGGATCACCCAGGTCGTGCACGCCGTCGCCGAGCTCAAGATCGCCGACCACCTCGCGGAGTCGTCGCCGACCCTGGAGGAACTCGCGGCGCTCACGCGGGTCGACCCCGACACGATGCTGCGGCTGCTGCGGGCCTGCGCCTCGCAGGGACTCGTGGCCTACGACAACGGCCGGTTCGTCAGCACGCCGTTGCTGGAGACGCTGCGCGAGGGCGTGCCGGGCTCGTTCCGCGACATCGCGATCGTGCACGGCTCGCCCGGACACTGGCTGTCGTGGGGCAGGTTCCCGGACGCCGTGCGCGCCGGGGAGCCGCAGACGAAGGCCGCGCTGGGCAGTGACATCTGGACGTACTTCCAGTCGCAGCCGCAGGAGTTCGAGCGGTTCTCGAACTCCATGACCGAGCTCACCGACGGCCTGTCGCGAGAAATCGGCACGCTGCTCGACACCACCGGCCTCACCACGGCGGTGGACGTCGGCGGGGCGAACGGCGCGCTGCTGCACCCGTTGCTCAGGGCCAATCCCGGGCTGCACGGCGTCGTGTTCGACCTGCCTTCCGTCGAGGCGACCGCGCTGGCCGAGGCGGAGAAGGCCGGACTCGCCGACCGTTGCACGTTCAGCGGCGGCTCGTTCTTCGACGCGGTGCCCGAGGGCGACCTGTTCCTGCTCAAGGCGGTGCTGCACAACTGGGACGACCGGTCGTGCGTCGCGATCCTCACCCACTGCCGCAAGGCGATGCGTCCCGGCGGACGCGTGGTCGTCGTGGAGATGCCGCTCGGCGCCTTGGGAGAACCGGGCTTCGCCCCGCTGCTCGACCTCGGGATGCTCGCCGTCAACGCGGGCCGCGAGCGCGACCTCGACCAGTACGACGCCCTGTTCCAGGCGGCCGGTCTGCGCCTCGACGGGGTCACGCCGACCTCGTCGCCGCAGAGCCTGATCCACGCCGTTGCCGCGTAACCACGAACCGGAGGTATGACCGAAGATGTTGAAGAACGTAGTGGTGGTCGGCGGCGGCACGGCCGGCTGGATGACCGCCTCGTACCTGACGGCCGCGTTCGGTGACCGCATCAACGTCACGCTGGTGGAGTCGAAGCGGGTCGGCGCGATCGGCGTCGGCGAGGCGACGTTCAGCACGGTCCGGCACTTCTTCGAGTACCTCGGTCTCGAGGAGAAGGAGTGGATGCCCGCCTGCAACGCCACCTACAAGCTCGCCATCCGGTTCGAGAACTGGCGCGAGCCGGGACACCACTTCTACCACCCGTTCGAACGCCAGCGGGTCGTCGACGGCTTCCCGCTCACCGACTGGTGGTTGCGCGACCCCAAGTCCGACCGCTTCGACAAGGACTGCTTCCTGGTCGGCACGCTGTGCGACGACCTGAAGTCGCCGCGCCAGCTGAACGGCGAGCTCTTCGAAGGTGGCCTGGGCCAGCGCAGCACCTACCGCACGACGCTGTCCGAGCAGACCACGCAGTTCCCGTACGCCTACCACTTCGACGCCACCCTGGTCGCGAACTACCTGCGCGACTACGCCGTCGCACGCGGGGTGACGCACGTGCTCGACGACGTGCAGGACGTGGCGCTGGACGACCGCGGCTGGATCAGCCACGTGGTCACCAAGGACAACGGGAACCTCACCGGTGACCTGTTCATCGACTGCACCGGTTTCCGCAGCCTGTTGCTGGGCAAGGCGCTCGACGAGCCGTTCCAGTCCTATCAGGACTCCCTGCCCAACGACAGCGCGGTCGCGTTGCGGGTGCCGCAGGACATGGAGAACCGCGGCCTGCGCCCGTGCACGACGGCGACCGCGCAGGAGGCGGGCTGGATCTGGACGATCCCGCTGTTCGACCGCATCGGCACCGGCTACGTCTACGCCGGCGACTACATCTCACCGGAGGAGGCCGAACGCACGCTGCGCGCGTTCGTCGGCCCGGCCGCCGAGCACGCCGACGCCAACCACATCAAGATGCGCATCGGCCGCAGCGAACGGCACTGGGTCAACAACGTCGTCACCATCGGGTTGTCCAGCGGGTTCGTCGAGCCACTGGAGTCGACCGGCATCTTCTTCATCCAGCACGGCATCGAGCAACTGGTGAAGCACTTCCCGGACGAGCGCTGGGACGACGGCCTGCGCAAGTCCTACAACAAGCTCGTCAACAACGTGATGGACGGCGTGCGCGAGTTCCTCGTCGTGCACTACTACGCCGCCAAGCGCCAGGACAACCAGTACTGGAAGGACACCAAGACCCGGCCGCTGCCGGACGGGCTGGCCGAACGGCTGGAGCGCTGGCAGACCCGGCTGCCCGACGGCGAGTCGGTCTTCCCGCACTACCACGGGTTCGAGGCCTACTCCTACGTCTGCATGCTGCTCGGCCTCGGCGGTCTCGATCTGAAGTCCTCGCCCGCCCTGGGGTTGATGGACGTCGCGTCGGCCCAGCACGAGTTCAAGCTCGTCGGCGAGCAGGCCGCCGAACTCGCCCGCACCCTGCCCACGCAGTACGAGTACTTCGCCCAGCTGCACCGGGCGAGGTGAGCGCGGTGCTGACCGGGCTGCACCTCGTCGCGCTGGTGGCCGCGTTCTTCGCGGTCGCCGCGCTGGGCCGGGTGCTCGCGCGGGCGGTGCGGATGCCCACCGTGGTCGGCGAGATCGCGTTGAGCATCCTGCTCGGGCCGGTGCTGCTGGCCGCGTTCGGCAAGGACGTGTTCACCACGATCCTGCCCGAGGACCTGACCGGGGTGCTCAAGCAGATCGGTGAGGCAGGGCTGGTGCTCTTCCTCATCGGCGTGGTGCACCACCTCGACCGCGGTGTGCCGGGCGGGTGGCGGGGCAAGGCGCTCGGCCGGATCACCGTCGGCGCGTTCGTGCTGCCGTTGCTGACCGGTCTCGTGTTCTCGGTGTGGGTGCTGGGCTTCGCCTCTGACGCGGTGCGCGGCACCGCTCCGTCGGTCGCGCTGGTGCTGATGCTCGCGGTCGCGATGTCCGTCACGGCGGTGCCGGTGCTCGCGCGGATCCTGGAGGAGCGCAACGACCTGGGCCGCGCCTCCGGGCTGTCGATGATGGCGTCGGTGCTGATCGACACCCCCGCGTGGCTGTTGCTGACCGTGGCGCTCGGGCTGGCCGCCGGTGGTCTCGGCGGTGTGTGGCTGGCGTTCGCGACGATCGGCGCGGGTGTGGTGATCGCGTGGCTCGGGCATCGGGTGCTCACGTCCGAGGTCGCCTCGGGGTTCGCTTCGGGACGGCCGCGCACGACCGCCGCGGTCCTCGCCGTGGTGGCACTCGGCGCGGGCACGGCGGTGCACTCGCTCGGGCTCACCGCGATCTTCGGTGCGTTCCTGGTCGGGGTGATGGTGCCGCGAAACGAGGCGTGGTCGCGGGTCGTTTCGCTGGTCAGTCAGGTCGGCAGGGCGTTCGTGCCGGTGTTCTTCGTGGTCGCCGGCGCGACGCTGTCGACCAGCGGGGTGTCGGCGTTCCCGTGGATCGGTGTGGTGCTGGCGCTCGTGCTGGGAGTGCTCGGCAAGATCGGCGGCGGGTACGCCGGGGCGCGCTGGGGCGGCGAGGACAGGATCACGTCGCTGCGGGTGGGCGTGCTCGTGAACACTCGTGGCCTCACCGAGATCGTGGTGCTCCAGATCGGGTTCACCGCCGGTCTGCTCACGCCGGGACTGTTCGTGGCGCTGCTGGTGATGGCGCTCGTGACGACCGCGCTCACCGGTCCCCTGCTGGACGTGATCACCCGGCGCGTCGGTGCGGCCAGGGAGGAGGTCTCGTTGTGATAGACCAGTTCCGCGGGCTGATGGCGGCCTTTCCGACCGGCGTCGCGGTGGTGACGACGTTCGGTCAGGACATGCGGCCGTGGGGGATGACGGTGTCGTCGCTGTCGAGCGTGTCGGTGGACCCGCCGACGTTGCTGGTGTGCCTGAGGGACCGCAGCCCGACGCTGGACGCGTTGGTGCGCAACGGCTCCTTCACGGTCAACCTGCTCCACCACGAGGCCCGTCCGGCGGCGGAGCTGTTCTCCTCCGGTGATCCGGAACGGTTCGGACAGGTCGCGTGGGAGAAGCCGGAGTCCGTCGGCGGACCGCACCTGGTGGACGACGCGCACGCGGCGGCGGACTGCGTGGTCGACCACATGCACCGCATCGGCACGCACGTGGTGGTGTTCGGCAAGGTCGACCGGGTCGTGCACCGCTCGGCCGCGCAGCCGCTGCTCTACGGGCTGCGCCAGTACGCGTCGTGGCCCCGAAGCGCTTGACGGGCAACGAAAAGGGCCTCTCACCGGCGGTGAGAGGCCCTTCGCCGTTGCGGTCAGTGCTCGCCGAGCAGCCACTCCGTCGTCACCCGGATCGCCGGTGCCTGCCAGTGCGCCTCCACCGGCGGCCCGATCTCCACCAGCCGGCGCGGGCACGTCAACGCCTCGATAGCACTGCGCGAGGACTCCACCGGCGCACCAGGCGGGCCCGCGCGGTGCACGACCAACGTCGGCGCGGTGATCACCGGCAGCACCCCGCGCGGCTGCAACCAGAACACCTCGTTCAGCATCGCCCGCCCCACCACGAAGGTGTCCGAGACGCGCAGGTGCCCGTCCGCGAGCAACGCCCGGCCGGCCTCGGCGCCGAGGAAACCCCCTGACCAGGCGGAGTTCGCGTCGGCGAAGTGCTCCTGGTAGTCGATCAGCGGGTTGTGCAGCACGACCTTCGCGACCTCCTCTCCCCTGCGCGCGGCGTACCCGGCCGCGACGCCGCCGGTCAGGCCGGTCGCGACGAGTGCCGCCGGTCCCGGACCGATGGTCTCGCGCAGGTGGGTCAGCGCGGCGCTGATGACGTTGAGCAGGCCGGACAGGCTCAGTTCGGCCTGTGCCCCTTCGCTGTCGCCGTGTCCCGGCAGGTCGACGCGCAGGCTGGCGATGCCGTGCCCGGCGAGGTCCGCGGCCAGGCGGACGTGGAACCCGCCCTGGTCGCGGTCGGCGCCCTCGCCGTGCAGCAGCAAGACGGTGCCGCGGAGTTCGCCTGCGGGCAGGACCTCGGTCGCGGCCAGCCGCAGGCCGTCGTGTCCCCGCACTGAGGTCGTTCGCTGGACCACGGTGGGCGCTGTCATGACAGGGCTCCTCACGAGAGTTTCGCGTCAGTGTCGTGGGTGGACGGACCGGTGCACCCCGCACGCGTGAGAAACCGTTGTGTCACGCGGTATGGGCTGCTCCGGTGAGCGGGTTGGGCACGCCGAACCGCGTGCGCGGCGAGCGGATCGCGTGATGTGGGGCCGGGTGCGGCGACGGGACGATTCTGTGCATGAGTCCGGTGCACACGAACGTCTTGTCGGGCGGGCAACACTGGCCGCAGCGGCCCAAGCGCGTCACCGTGCTCGGCGCGGGCGTGGCGGGCCTGGTGGCGGCGCACGAGCTGGAACGCCTGGGCCACAGCGTGCAGGTGCTGGAGGCGCGGCTCGAGGTCGGAGGGCGGGTGCGCACCCACTCGTTCGTTCCCAGGGGTCCGCTCGCCGAGGTCGGCGCCATGCGCATCCCCGCCTCGCACCACCGGACCATGCAGTGGATCGACCTGCTGGGGCTGAGCGACCGGGTGCGGCAGTTCCGCACGCTGTTCTCCGACGACTCCAGCTTCCTGGAGACCCACACCGGACACCTGCGGGTGCGCGAGGCGACCTCGGTGCTCGTCGACGAGTTCCGCCGCGGCCTGCCGCCCGGTGAGTACCGCGAGGAGTCCGTGCTCGCGGCGACGTGGCTGACCGCGAGCGTGACCGCCGTGGCGCCCGGCGCGTTCCGGACGAACCTGCACAGCGACCTCAACCTGGAACTGCTGGACCTGCTCGACGGCATCGACGTGCGGCCGTACTTCGTGAGCACCGGCGGGGTCGAACGCCTCGACGTCAACCGGTTCTTCGCCGGAAACCCGAAGTTCGCCGCCCGCAGTCGTCTCGCGCACTTCTTCGACGACATCACCGTCGAGACGTCGTCGGCGTTGTTCCGGCTCGAAGGCGGCATGGACCAGATCACCGTCCGGCTGGCCGAGAGCCTGCGCGGCCCGGTCCACCGCGGCCGTCAGGTCGTCGGGCTGCACGTGCGCCCGGACGGCGTGATGGTGGAGACGAGGCGTGGCCTGGACGTCGTGGCGAACCACTGCGACTACGTGCTGTGCACCGTGCCGTTCTCGGTGGTGCGGCGGATGAAGCTGAGCGGGCTGGACGACGACAAGCTCGCGACCGTGCACGACATGCAGTACTGGCCCGCCACCAAGATGGCGGTGCACTGCAAGGAGCCGTTCTGGGAGGCGGACGGCATCAGCGGCGGCGGCTCGTTCACCGGCGGTCTGGTGCGCCAGACCTACTACCCGCCGGTCGAGAGCGATCCCCGGCTCGGCGCCGCACTGATGGCGAGCTACACGATCGGCCCCGACTCCGACGCGTTGACGAAGTTCCCCGCGGAGCAACGGGAACGCGTCGTGCTCGACGAGCTCAGCCGCATCCATCCGGAGCTGAAACGGCCCGGCATGGTGCTCGGCGTCGTCACCCAAGCCTGGGGCGAGGACTTCTCCAGCATGGGCGCCGCGTCGGTGCGCTGGAGCAAGGACGTTGCCACGTCGGAAGAAGAACGGGCGCTGGCGGCCAAACCGCAGGGCGCCTTGTTCTTCGCCGGCGAGCACTGCTCGTCCTACCCGGCGTGGATCGAGGGCGCGATCGAGTCCGGTCTCTCCGCCGCCCAGGAGATCCACTCCGCCACCTCGGTCGAACGCCCGCTGGTGGCGTCCGGCTACCGCCGCATGCGGGGCGGCGCGGCGTGAACCCACAGGAGAACCAGGTGCTGGACACCGAAGTGATCATCGTCGGCGGCGGGCCGACCGGCATGGCCACCGCACTCGAACTGCGGACCCGCGGCGTGGACTTCGTGCTGGTCGAGGCCGGTGACGGCACGGTCGGGCACCCCAAGGTGTCCAGCATCGGGCCGCGCTCGATGGAGTTCTTCCGCCGCTGGGGCATCGCCGACACCATCCGCCACTCCGGCTGGCCGGAGGACCACTCGCTGGACTGCGTGTGGACGACCCGGATCGGCGGGCACGAGCTGTTCCGCCTGTCCCGCCACACGATGGCCACCCGCCCGGACTTCCGGCACACCCCGGAACCGGACGCGATCTGCCCGCAGCACTGGCTCGGTCCGTTGCTGCGCAAGGCCGTCGGGGTGCACCCGGACGGCCCGGTGCGGATGAGCACGCGGCTGGAGTCGTTCACGCAGGACTCCGCCGGAGTCTCCGCCGTGCTGAGCGACGGCACCGAGGTGCGCGCGCGGTACCTCATCGCGTGTGACGGCGCGAGTTCGCCGATCCGCAAGCAGCTCGGCATCGGCGCGCCCGCCGTCCACGACACGCTGGTCTTCCGCAACGTCCTGTTCCGCGCGCCCGAACTGCGGGACCGGCTCGGGGACAAGGTAGCCAACTTCTTCTACCTGATGATCTCCTCGGCGTTGCGCTTCCCGGTTCGCGCGTTGGACGGCCGGGAGCTGTACCGGATGACGGTCGGGCTGCAGGGCTCCCCCGAGTCGGTGCAGGACGCCGAAACGCTGGTGCGCAAGGCGATCGCCTTCGACACCCCGGTGGAGGTGGTGTCCGACAACGAGTGGCACCTCGTGCACCGGGTCGCCGAGAACTTCCGCTCCGGCCGCGTGTTCCTGGTCGGCGACTCGGCGCACACACTGTCGCCGTCGGGCGGGTTCGGCATGAACACCGGCATCTGCGGTGCCGCCGACCTGGGCTGGAAGCTCGCCGCCGAGCTGCGCGGGTGGGCGGGGCCGGGTCTGCTCGACAGCTACACGACCGAACGGCAGCCCGTCGCGTTCGAAGGCCTGGAGGAGGCGAACCGCAACCTGGAACGGGCGATGCGCCGCGAGGTGCCGCCGTTCCTCAACGACGACTCGGAGCAGGGCGCGGCGATGCGGGCGAAGATCAGCGAGGGGCTCCAGCGCGGCGGGGTGGCCCGCGAGTTCGACGCGCCTGAGATCCACCTCGGCTTCACCTACGCGGGGTCGCCGCTGATCATCGACGACCCGACGGCCGAGAACCTGGAGGACCGCAGGCCGAACACCCGGCCGGGGTCGCGCGCCCCGCACGCGTGGGTCAAGGACGGCGTGTCCACTTTGGACCTGTTCGGTGACGGGTTCGTGCTGGTGCACTTCGAGGATTCCCCGCAGCTCGGCGCGTTCGCGAACGCGTTCGGGACGCGCGGGATCCCGTTCCGCGCGGAAATGCTGTCGCCGGACATCGCCGAGGCCTACGAACGGCCGTTCGTCCTCGTGCGGCCGGACGGACACGTGGCGTGGCGGGGAACCGAACTGCCCGCGGACGCCGGGACGATCGCCGACACCGTGCGAGGGGGTGCGCGATGAAGCCGTTCTCGCTCAAGGACTGGTCGGACGAGGACCTGCGCGACCCGTTCCCGGTGTTCGCCCGCTACCTGGCCGCCGGACCCGTGCAGTTCGCGGACGGCACCTGTTACGTGTTCGGCCACGACGCCGCCGTCGAGACGCTGACCAGTGCCGCGTTCGGCCGCCGCTCCCCGTCGGGTGGTGGCAGCCCGGTGTCGATGCCGTCGGCGTTGCGCACGCTCGTGGAGAACTGGCTGGTGTTCCTCGACCCGCCCCGGCACACCGAACTGCGGTCCGTGCTGAACAAGGAGTTCTCGCCGGCGGTCGTGACGAACCTGCGGCCGCGGATCGCCGAGATCGCCGGAACCCTGCTGACAGACCTGCCGGTCACGTTCGACCTCGTGGAGCGGTTCTCCGCACCGCTGCCGATCCTGGTCATCTCCGAGTTGCTCGGCGTGCCGCGCGAGGACTCCGGGTGGTTGCGCGACCAGGCCGTCGACCTGCAGGAGGCGAGCAGCGTCCGTGCCGCGGCGAACCCCGACGCGCACGCCATCGCCGACCGGGCCGCCCGCGAACTCCGCGACTACTTCCTGGCGTTGATGCAGCGACGGCGATCGGATCCGGACAGCGACCTGGTGTCGTTGATGGTGTCCGCCCAGACCCGCGGCGAACCCCTGTCGTCGGACGAGATCGTCGGCACCTGCGTGCACCTGATGACCGCCGGGCACGAGACCACGACCAACGTGCTGAGCAAGTCGGTGCTGGCACTGGCCTCCCGACCGGAAGCGCGAGCGGAACTGCGCCAAGGCGTCACCCCAGCCGCCGTCGAGGAACTGGTCAGGTTCGACCCGCCCGTGCAGGCCGTCGGACGCTGGGCGCACCAGGACGCCGTGATCGCCGGCGTCGAGATCCCCAGCGGTACCAGGGTGATGGTGATGCTCGGTGCGGCGAACCGGGACCCCGCCCGGTTCACCGCACCCGACTCACTCGACCTGCACCGCGCGGGCGGCCGCAACACCGGCTTCGGGCTCGGCATCCACTACTGCCTCGGCGCCACGCTGGCCCGCGCCGAGCTGGAGATCGGCCTCGGCCTGCTCCTCGACGCCCTCGGCGAGTACGCAGTGGACAGCGTGAAGTTCCCGCACGACATCGTGTTCCACGGGCCGCACAGCGTGGTGGTGACCCGGGGCCAGGGCCTGTGTCGAAGTCCGGGCCGATGAGAGTCGCGCCTGAGGTGGTTCCTGGTGGTGCGGCCGGGGCGGCCCGCGTACCGGTGTCGTACGTGGGTCGTCCGGCCGTGCCGCCAGCGGGCGCCTCAGGCCCGGCTATCGCGGCTCGGACTTCGACACAGGCCCTAGGGAGCGATGCGCGCCAGGTCGACGCGGGAACGGATGTCGAGCTTGCGGTAGACCTGCCGGAGGTGGAACCCGACCGTGTGCGGGGACACGAACAGCTCGGTGGCCACCTGCCGGTTGGTCAGGCCGTGCGCGACGAGCGCCGCGACCTTCGCCTCGGCGGTGGTGAGACTGCCCCAGCCGGAGTCGGGCCGGGTCTCGTGGTTCCAGTGCCGCCGCCGCACCCCGAGGCGGCGGAGCTTGCGCCGCACCCGTGCCGCGTCCCAGGCCGCACCGAACTCGTCGTAGCGTTCCATTGCCCGGTTGAGCGCCATCACGGCCCGGTCCCGGTCCGACTCGCGCAGCATCGAGCCGACGTCCTCGACCAGCGATGCCACCGCCCACACGTCGGCGCCGTACAGGTCCTCCAGCCCTTCGAGCCCCGCGACGTCGTCGTCCAGCAACGCCCGGCCGTGCCGTGCCGCCGCGACGAACGCGTTGTGCTCCGGGTTGGCCCTGGCGATCTCCTCGGCCGTGACGACGATCAGCTTGGCGTGGTCGGTCTCCCCCGCGCTCAACGCCGTGCGCACCGCCCACGACGTCGACGACGGGTCCTCCAGCACCAGCCGCCGGCGAGAGGCAGGGTCCTCGATCGCCTCGCGCAACTCCTCCATCGCCTCCCGCGCGCCCCGCCCGGCCGAGGTGAGCAACGCCGACAGCAGGCACCGCAACAACACCGGCGGACCACCGGGCACCCGGCTCTCCAGACTGCGCAGGTGCCGCGTCGCCGCCGCCAGGTCACCCTGCCGCAGCGCCGCCATCACCAGCACGGCCCGCAACTGCGGTTCGTAGACGGGCGTTCCGGCGCGTTCGGACGCCAGCAACCCCGCCGTCGCGTCGGCCTCCGCCGCCGCGAGATCACCCCTGACCAGCAGGACCTCCGCCCGCAACGCCAGCGGCAGCGCGCTGAGCACCCCCAGGTTCTCCTCGTCGATCGCGCGTCTCGCCAGCTCGGTCGCGGCCAGGGCCTCGTCGAGCCGGCGCACCCGCGTGAGCATCCACGCCCGCATCCACAGCGGGTCCGCCTGGCTGATCTCGGGCAGGCCCGGCCGCACCGCGATCGCCTCGTCGATGCTCGCCAGCGCCTCGTCCAGCTCGCCCTCACGCCACCGCACCCGTGCGCGGACGGTCAGCGCGGCCGCCCGGACCGCGCAGTCGTGCGCACCCGGTTCCGCCAGCACCCGTTCCGCCACGTCGACGACCTCGCGCCGTTCCTCACCGGAGAAGGTGTTGAGCAGCAACAGGTCCGGCCACGGCTCCTCCCGGCCGGAGACCACGTCCTTCGCCGCCGTCTCGTCACCGCGCAGCATCAACGCCGTCGCGAGCCAGTTGCGCAACGGCCCGGCCGCCTCCTCCGCACACGTGCGGAGCTGTTCGGTGGCCAGCTCGACAGCGGCACCGAGATCTCCCAACCGCACCAGAGCGGCGACCGCGCTCGTCGCGAGCACCACCCGGTCCTCGCCGTCCGCGATCTCCAGGCCTCGTGCGGCCAGCGCCGCGGCGGTCTTCGGCGCCGTGGGCAGCAGCCCGGCCACGGCGTCCCGGATGATCCGCACCGACTCCGCGTCGCCGGGCTTCGCGCAGTGCACCAGGTGCACGGCGGCGGCCTCGAGGCGGTCGCGTTCGATCAGCATCGTCGCCGCCTGCTGGTGCAGCATCGACCGCAGCAACGCGGGCACCGTGCCGAGCACGACCAGCCACACCGGTTCGCGGTGGAACGCGAACTCGTCGCCGTCGCTGTCGATCACCCCGGCCCGGATGGCCTCCTGCAACGGCCCGAGCAGCTGCGACGTCCGTTCACCGAGCATCTCGGCCAGGTCCTGCGGCGGGAACCTGTTGCCCAGCACCGCCGCGACCTGCAACACCTCCCGCGACCGCAGCGACAACCGCCCGAGCCGCGCCCGGACCGCCCGCACGAACGCCTCCGGCAGCCGCGCACCGGGTTCGGCCTCGACCGCCGACGTCGCCCCGCCGGCCAGCGCGACCACGCCGCCCTCGACGGTCAGGCACTGCTCCTGCCGCAACGCCAGCACGAGATCCACCACGGCCTGGGGTTCGCCGCCGACGCTCTCGCACAACGCGATCACATCCGGATCGGGCGTCGCCTTAGTCAGCCCCTCGACCAGGCTCACCACCGCCGCCCCGGCCAACGGCTCCAGCGGCCCCAGCCTCTTCACCCGCTGTTGCCGGACCAACGAGTGCAGCAGCTGACCGTTGGGGGATTCCGCGTGCGCCGCGTCCAGCGCGAACATCCACAAGACCGGCGCGTTCGCGAACTTCGCCATCACGATCCCGAGCGCGTGCACCAGCGCGGACTCCACCCGGTGCACGTCGTCCACCAGGACCAGCACGGGATCGGTGCGCAGATGCCCGGCGACCTGCGCCTCGCACCCGGCCGCGAGCACCGCGATGCGGTCGTCCTCACTCCTCAGCGGCCGCCCGACCAACGAGACGTGCCTGGCCGCGCCCGGCGCCACGCCGTCCACGACGGCGAACCCCCGCCGCGCCGCGAGCGCCGCGGCCCGTTCCAGCAACCACGTCTTCCCGGAACCCGACTCGGACTGCACCACGACGACGTGCGCGCCCACCTCGATCGTGGCGATCAGGTCCTCGACCGCGCGCAACTCGGCCTCACGACCGTGCGGCGGTGCGACCACCGCCACGCTGGGTGCGAACGAGGGATCGAAGCCCTTTTCCAGATTCCCTTGGGACACGCCAAACTCTCCAATGCGTGTTGTCCGGCCCGGGTGACGCCACATGTCATCGTTGTCGCAGAAGTCGCGAAACCGCCGCCGACACCTCTGCTCACGACGCCCGAACATAATGTGATTGCGGGATTGGCCACTTTTATCTCAATTGGCCGGCGCTCTCACCAGGCAGAATTTGAAACAACCTTTCACATTGATCTTCTAGGCGTTTCCCATGATGGCGGAGCCGCCAGAACGGTGTCAACGAACGGACACCAGTCCGCGCATCTTTAGGAAGAACCCCAAAGTGTCCAGGCGAAGGAACTCAATCGGTCACCGACGGCAAAAACATGAAAACGTATTCACGACGCACGTGGTTCCTCGAACCTTCACAGCCACCTCTGCTCGGTGTAATGCGCGCGTTACCACCTACCAGCAACACTCGGAGTGCCCGACTTCGGTCTACACTGAAGCAATAGGGATTACTGGGCAACAGCTGTCAACGCCGCGACGGTCTGCTCGACGATCACGTCCTGGGCGTCCGCGCGGGACACCGTCGGCACCCCGTCGCCCGGTTGGTCGCCGTAGTCGCCGAAGAACGCGTGCACCCCGCCGGGGATCTCCGCGAACCGGGTGTCCGCGGGCAGCCGCGAGCGCGACTCGGCGATGTCCTGCGGCGTGGTGAAGCCGTCGCGCCCGCCGTGGATCGACCAGGCGGTGAGCCCGTCGCGGCCCGACAGGTCGTCGGTCGGGTAGGACGCCCACAGCACCAGGCCGCGCACCGACGGGTCCGCGAGCGCGTCCCGGGACGCGGCCACACCACCCAGCGAATGCCCGCCGACAGCCCAGACCGGCACCTCCGGGTGACCCGCGCGCAGGGGCGCCGTGTCGCCGCTCAGCAGGGCGATGTTCAGCGGTTCCTTCACCACGACCACGAGGAATCCCCGCTCCGAGACGCGCCGGAGCAACGGCAGGTAGGCCCGGTGGTCGACGCGGGCGCCGGGGTGGAACACCAGGCCCGCGCGGACCGGCCCGTCCGGACGCAGCACGGTCTCGTCGCCGGAGTCCTGGGTCGCGGCGAACGGCTGGAGGTACACCGCCGGTGCCAGCAGCACGACCGCCAGCACCGCCGCGAGCCACGGCGGTGCCCACCACGCCAGCGCGACGCCGATCACCGCCACCGCGCCCAGCAGGACCAGCTGCGCGGGGTGGCCGAGCGTCAGCGGCCGCCACGCCAGCGCGAGCAGGACCAGCGGCACCCCGACGCACAGACCCGCCACCGCGGACCGCACCACATTGTTCAGCACGCTGAGCATTATGCGGAACCGCTTGCGGCACGCCAGAGGTCAGGTGGCGAAGACGCCCTCCAGCTGTCCGGTGTGGTCCTTCAGCACCCTGGCCGGTTCGGTGCCCAGCACGCGGTCGAGGACCGTCGCGTACACGTCGCGGAAGTCCGTGGTCTGCAACAGGTCACCGTCGTCGAGGTCGGTCAGGCTCGGCTGCGCGCCGTAGAAGCCGCCCCGCACACCCGCGCCCAGCAGGAACACGGGACCCGCCGTGCCGTGATCGGTGCCGTCGCTCGCGTTGGCCCGCACGCGCCGGCCGAACTCGGAGTAGACCAGCACGACCGCCCGTTTCCCGACCCTGCGGACGAACGGCGTGAGCGCCGCGTCGAGTTCGGTCAGCAGGCGTTGCTGGGTGGCGCGTTCGTCGGAGTGCGTGTCGAACCCGCCGAGCGACGCCGAGTAGACGCGGCAGGGCGCGTTCGCCTCGATCAGGCGGGCCACCACGTCGAGTTGGGCTCCTAGCGCACCACCGCCGCCCGCCGAGGCGCCCTTGTCGCGTTGCTCGTCCGGGTCGTCCTCCGGCAGCTTGCCGCCGTCGGGCGAGCCGGTGAGGGTGGTGGCGGTGCGGCGCAGGTCGGCGATGGACCGGGACACCCTCGCCTGCCAGGGTTCCTCGCCACCGGACGGTTGGCCCAGCGCGGTGAACGCCTCACCCAGCGGGCCGGACGGGAGCTTCAGGCCGTTCAGCGGGAACGAGGCCGCGGCCGTGCGTTCCCCGGCGAGCATCGGTGGCAGCAGGGGTTCGACGGACAACGCGCGCAACGGGTCGTCGCCCGCGGTCTCGTCCAGCCACCTGCCGAGCCAGCCGGACGGGACGGACGTGCGCGGCGAGGCCGTCTGCCAAATGGCCATGGAGCGGAAGTGGCTGTGGTCGGGCTGCGCGTAGCCGACACCGCGCACGACGGCCAGCCCCTGCTCGTCCCAGAGCCCTTTCAGGCCCTTGAGTCCGGGGTTGAGGCCCAGGCCTTCACCCAGGCCGAGCACCTCGCCCGGTTCGTAGGCGAGGTCCGGGCGGGCGTCCTGGTAGGCGGGGTCCTCGGCGGGCACCACGGTGTTGAGGCCGTCGTTGCCGCCGTAGAGGGTCACGACGACCAGCACGCCCTGGCTCGCGTCGAGCGGGTCGTCGGCCGCCGCCTTCATGAGGTCGTCCCAGTTCACCTGGGTGGCACCGATCGCGAGGGCACCGGCTGCCGTGACACCGGAGAGGGTCAGGAAACGGCGTCGGGTCAAGGAGTCCACGAGTTCACCTGCTCACCACGTATTCAGGGGAGTTCGCCGCCACGACGACGAGCTGCGCCGGATTGCCGGAGACCTTGCCGAGCGCGGTTCTGGTGCGGTCGGACCAGGAGTCGACGCCGAGCAGGCGCCGCACGCCCTCGATCCGGTCGGCGGTGCCCAGCGCCGTCTTGAGGGCGGCGCGGTCGGCCACGAGCTTGGCCAGGTCGAGCCGCGACGGCCAGGTGGCGGTCGTCAGCCACGCGCCTCCGGCGGGCCAGCCGCCGACGCTCGGCGGGCGGAACGGCGTCTGGCCGAGGCCGCGCAACGCCTTCAGCAGTGCGTCGGCCTGCTTGCGTTCCAGGTCGCGCGGCCGCACCCCCACCGCGCGCATCAGCCCGGCCGCCCACTCGACGGGTTGCTTGACCAGTGCGTTCGCCGGGTCGCGGAACGCCGCCTCGGATGCCATGGCGCGCAACAAGGAGCGCGTGTCACGGCGGAACGCGGGCACCAGCCGTGCGACGACGTCCGCGGGCGGCGGTTGTGCCGACACCAACCGGAACCACACCCTGCCCACCACGAACTCGGGGCTCTCGGCGCGGTTCAGCAGCAGCTCCACCAACGACTTCGCGGTGAACTTCGCCGCCTGCCCGAACACGGTCTTCTGGCTGTCGTCGTGCCGCTTCGCCACCAGTTCGGCCTTGCCCGTGTCCGCGCGCACCGTCCACCCGGTCAGCGCGCGGGCGGCCTCGCGGACGTCCGGCTCCCCGTAGTGCCCGACGCCCAGGGTGAAGAGCTCCATGAACTCGCGGGCGAGGTTCTCGTTGGGCGCGCCCGCCCGGTTGTCGTTGCCGTCGAGCCACACCAGCAGCGCCGGGTCGACCACCAGCGCCTGCGCCAGGTCCGCGAACGGCCCGAGCCCGAGCGCGCGGAACGTCTCGTTCTGCGCCAGCATCGCGCGCGGTGACCGCACCTTCTGCTCGCTCGTCGCGAAGTGCCCGTGCCAGAACCAGGTCATGCGTTCCAGCGCGGGTCTGGTCGTCGTGACCATGCGGTCGAGCCACCACGTCGTCAGCGCGTGGTCGTCCTCGTTGCGCTGGTGGGCCGCGTCCTGCTTGGCCGCGCGATCACCCTTGGCCGGGCGGGGCGGGCTGGCCGGCTGCGGCGGGGGCACGTCCCCGGAGGGGTCTTCGGCGAGCACCGCGTCGAGCGCGGCGTCGAACGTTCTGTCCAGGTCTCCCGGCCGCGGGCCCGTGCCCAGCCGATCGTGCAGCCTCCGCACCACGGCGCGTTCGTCCAGTTGCACCATGGCGGACAGTGTTCGTCGGACGTCCCGGCGTGACCAGGGTGCGGCCTGATCCTTCAGACTCGCTTCAGGCGCCGCGCGACCGTGCGAAACCGGCCGGCGTGGTGCCGTACCAGCGGCGGAACGCGTGGATGAAGCTCGCGGACTCGGCGAACCCGAGCGCGGCCGCCGCCCGCTCCACCGACACCTCACCGCTGCTGAGCAACGCCACCGCGCGTGCCGCCCTCACCTCGTCCAGCAGCGCCTGATAACCGGTGCCGGACTCGCTGAGCCGCCGCCGCAACGTGCGCGGGCTGACACCGAGCGCGCGAGCCACGTCCGGCATCGTCTCCTCGAACCGCGCGGATCTCTCCAGCAGTCGCCGCACCTCGTCGCGCACCTCCGGTTTGCGGCGCCGACGTGCGGCGATGTCCTCGCACTGCTTCTCGCACAACGCCGTTGCCTCCGGGCTCGCCAGTGGGAGCGCTCTCGTCAGCAGCGCGGCGTCCACAACGGACTGATCGCGTGACGCGGTGAAGTGCGGGCTGGTGCCGAAGACCTCTTCGTGGGCGCGGACGTCGGGCGGTGCCGCGTGACTGAACTCCACCGACACGACCGGCACCTCGCCACCGACGAGTTCGCCGATCACGGTGTGGATGGCGGCCAGATCGCGTTCGACCAGGAACGGCGCCACGTCGGCGGGCAACGCGCCGGGGCCGAGTTCGATGACCAGCAGGTCTCCGCGCAGCGCGGCTGTCGGCGCGGTGAAGGCGAAGCTGAGGTCCACGTACCGCAACGCGAGGTCGATCGCGTCCTGCACGGTGGCGGCGCTGAGGAACGCGTGCCCGAGCACGCCGAACGTCGTGGCGTGGTACCGGCGCCCCGCCTCGACACCCGCGTGCGGGAGCCTCGCGGCCAGGTTGCGCACGACCGCGAGTTCCTGGTGCGCGCTGATCTCGCTGGCCGGATCGGCCAACTGGACGGGCGTGATTCCGCTGTCCGCCAGCAGATCCTGCCGCGCCAACCCGTGCTCCGCGCCGAAACGCAGCAGCAGCCCGACACTTGCGATGCCGCGCGGGAAGTCCCAGTGCCGGGTCGCGGGTTCGGCCAACGTCCTCATGGCCGCGATTGTCAATTCCACGGCCGTTGTTGTCCTGGTGCGAACGGGTGGTTTGTCCCTAGGTTCGCTCACGTGCCCGCTGACTTCCCTCCCCCACCGTGGGACCTGCGGGGCCAGGGCTGGCTCACGGTGTGGACGGCGCCGCGCTCCGCGGTCCCCCTGCTACCTGCGGGCGTGGCGCCGCTCAGCCTGGCCGGCCGGGTCCTCGTGGTGACCGCATTCGTCAACTATGGTCCGCCGGGCCTGCTCTCCTACCGCGAACTGCTGGCGGCCGTGGTGGTGCGCCGGGGAGTCCGGTTCGGACTGTCCATCACGGACATCTGGGTGGACGACGAGACGTCGCGGCGCGGGGCGCGGGCGATGTGGGGAATCCCCAAGGAGATGGCGGAGTTCACGCTCTCGGCCACGCCTCGGCTGGCCGCTCGGGCACACGGCATCGCCGACGCCCACGAGGTGACCGGAGCACGCACCCTCCCTGAAGCGCGTGCTGACGAACCCTCCCAGCCACCATCCGGCCTTCCCGCGCGCCTCGGCACCTCCGTCTGGCAGTCCCTGGACCACCGCACCACCCGCACTCCCCTGCGCACCTCCGCCCGCGTCCGCCGGACCCGGTTGCACTGGAGCTTCACCCCGGACGGCCCCCTCGCCCGGCTCACCGCAGCCCGCCCGCGCCTGCACCTCGCGGTCACGGGCCTGCGCATGCGGTTCGGATCGCCCTGACGTCGCGGCGCCACCAGCGCCGCCGATCCACCCTTCTCACGAGGAGCGGTTCATGCGAGTTCTCGCGACGACACTGGCCCTGGTGGCCGCCACCCTGGCCACCCCGAGCGCATCCGCCGCGCCACCGGACTACGGCCTGCCCGGCACGTATCCGGTGGCGCACAGCGATGTCACCGCCGTCGTGGGCGGCCGGTCCGTGCCCGCGCGCGTCCACTACCCCGCCACCACGACGGGCACGAACCAGCCCGTGGCGGCGGGCCGGTTCCCGGCGATCGCGTTCGGGCACGGCTTCTTCCAGGCCACGTCGAAGTACACGAGCACCAGCAACCACCTGGCGTCGTGGGGTTTCGTCGTCGTGGTGCCGACCACGCAGGGCGGCCTCAGCCCGAACCACGGGACGTTCGCCGACGACCTCAACACCGGCCTGAGCTGGCTGGTCGCCCAGGACACCACGACGGGCTCGCGGTTCCGCGACCACATCAGCACCGCCTCGCTCGGCGTCGCGGGCCACTCCATGGGCGGTGGCGCGGCCGTGCTCGCCGCCGCGCGCAACCCGAAGATCACCGCCGTGTCCACCTACGCCGCCGCCGAGACCACGCCGTCGGCCAAGGCGGCGGCCGCGACCCTCGCCGCGCCCGCGCAGTTCCTCGCCGGGTCGCAGGACACCATCACGCCGGTCGATGAGCACCAGCGGCCGATGTTCGCCGCGAAGCCACGAGCGAAGCAACTGCGCACCATCACCGGCGGGTTCCACTGTGGATTCATGGACTCATCAGGCCTGTTCTGCGACAACGGGTCCGTCACTCGCGCGGCTCAGCTCGTCGCGGCCAAGCGGGTCATGACGTCGTGGTTCCGCCACTACCTCAGCAACGACACGGCTGCCCGGGACTTCGTCTGGGGCCAGCCCGCCCGCACCGACTCAGCCGTCGTGTTCGAGGGCACCGAGTAGCCGGGCACGGGTGCGGAACCGCAGCGGCGACTCGCCCACCTCGCGTTTGAACGCCGTGCAGAACGCGCTCTCCGACCCGAACCCCAGTGACGCCGCCAGTTCGCCGACGCGGGCGTCGGTGTCGCGGAGCGCGCGTTCGGCGAGCAACATCCGCCAGCGGCACAGGTAGGTCAGCGGCGGTACCCCTGCCACCGCGCGAAACCGGGTCGCGAACGTCGTCCGGGACATGGCCGCCGCCGTCGCCAGCTCGCCGAGCTGCCACGGGTGTCCTGGCCGGGTGTGGATCAGCGTCACGGCGGGCAGCAGTCGTGCGTCGGTGAGCAGCCGGAGCAGGCCCGCCGGCAGGTCGGCGCGGCCGAGGTGGGCGCGCAGCACGTCCAGCACCAGCAGCTGGGCGTGCTGCCGCACCGCGAAGGCGGCACCGATCCGGTCCGACGTGAACTCCTCCACGAGGTGGTCGATCCGCGCCGGCAACGACGACCCGCGCACCACGCTGACGTCCGGCAGCGCGTGCAGCAGCACGTGGCCGAGCGCGTTGAAGTGGAGGTGCCCGCCGATCACCGCGTCGGAGTCGTGCGGCGAGAACTCCCCCGGCCTGGTCACGTCGATCTCGCGCGGCACCTCGTCCGACGCCCCGCCGCGGCCGCGCAGCCAGGTCTGCCGGTTCAGGACGACCACGTCCCCCGTCGTGACCTCGACCGGCTCTGCCGTGCTGTTCGTCTCGAACAACGCCCGCCCGCGCGCCACCACCACGAACTCCAGCGGCCTCGTCAGCTCACCGCGCGCGACCCACGGCCCGCTCGCGGTGAACCCGCCCGTCATCACACCCTGGACGTCGATGAGTTCCAGGACCTCGGACAACGCGTCGTTCCGCACCCTCGAACTATCGCTCAAGTTTTGCGGACTTTCAATTATTCAGAGTTCGAAGCCGGCGCCTTAGCGTCAAAGCCATGTTCGAAAAGCAACGCCCCTTGGGCACCGGGTTCACCGCCGCGTCGACCACCGACGACGTGCTGAAGGGCATCGACCTCACCGGCAAGCACGCGATCGTCACGGGCGGCAACGCGGGCCTGGGCCTCGAAACGACCCGAGCGCTCAGCGCAGCAGGCGCGAGCGTCACGATCGGCGCCCGCGACCCGGAACGCGCGGCCGCCGCCGTGGCCGGGCTGGACCGCGTCGAGGTCAGCCGCCTGGACCTGCTGAACCCCGCCTCCGTCACCGCCTTCGCCGAGCGCCACCTCACCACCGGCAGGCCGGTCGACGTCCTCGTGAACAACGCGGGCATCGGCGCCGAAACGCGAGAACTGGACGCACGCGGCTACGAGAAGGTCTTCGCCACCAACCACCTCGGCCACTTCCAGCTCACCCTCGCGCTCCTGCCCGCGTTGCCCGGCGCCCGCGTGGTGACCCTCACGTCGGGCGGCCACCGGCTGTCCGACATCCGCTGGGACGACCTCCACTTCGCCACCGGCTTCGACGCGGGTGCCTCCTACGGCCAGGCCAAGACCGCGAACGTCCTGTTCACCGTCGAGCTCGAACGCCGTTACGCCGCAACGGGTCTGCACGCCTACGCCGTCCACCCCGGCATCGCGGTGGCGACCACCCTCGCCCGCGGCGACGGCATGTTCCCGGTGGAGGCCCTGAAAGCCATGGGCCTGATCGACGACGCGGGCGAGCCGATCATCGACCCGGACACCGAACGCAAGACCCCGAAGCAGGCGGCGAGCACCGTCGTGTTCGCCGCCACCAGCCCATTGCTCGACGACATCGGCGGCGTCTACCTGAAGAACAACGACATCGCGCCGGTGGACGCCACCCCGTTCGACGGCACGATCGGGACGGCGCCGATCACCGACGTCGCCCCGCACGCGCTCGACCCGGAGTCCGCGCGCCGGCTGTGGGAGCTCAGCGAACGGATGGTCGGGGCCTAGGACAGGGCCTAAGCCTCGAACCGCCACTGCTGCTGGGGCTGCACGCCACCACCGCAGTCCCAGAGCTGCAACCGGGTGCCGTTGGCGGTGCCGCGTTCGACGGCGTCCAGGCACCGGCCCGACTGCGGGTTGCGCAGGTTGCCGTTGCCGTCGCGGACCCAGCGTTGCGCGCCGTTGCCCAGGCACGACCAGAGCCACACCTGGGTGCCGTTCGCGGTGCCGCTGCCGCGCACGTCGAGGCACTTGCCGGACACGGGGTTGACCAGCGACTCCCCGCGCCACTCCCACCGCTGGTTGGCTCCGCCGTGGCAGTCCCACAGCAGCGCGGTGGTGCCATCGGCGGTGCCCCAGGCGTCGAGGTCGACACATCGGTTGCTGCCGACACCGACGATCTTCTGGGCGCCGCCACCACCGCCACCGTCGGTGGTGAAGCCGAACCGGTTGACCGCGAGGCCCGCGCCGCCGACCCACGGTTCGAAGCCCGCCTGCACGCTGGTCATGTACCAGGCGGGGTTGATCTGACCGCGGTTCACCGCGTCCTGGGTGAACGCCTTAACGCTGAAGTCGGACATCAGGTTCGTCGGCTGCTGGCGGACGTAGGAGATGACGTTCCAGCCGATGTTGCCGATCCACACGTCCCAGGTGCCGCCCTCCAGGGTCACGGTCGCCTGCTTGGAACCGATGGGCTGCGGGCGGCCGCGGTGGTTGGCCCAGATCATCACCTCGGCGCCGTAGTTCTGGCCGGACGGGTTGGGGTTCGCGTCGAACCAGATGTCGAACGAGGCGTTCCACTCCCCCGCGTCCGGGGTGCTGATGTCGTAGGTGGCGCGGGGGTTGCGGAAGTCGCTGACGCGCAACGGAAGCCCGCTCTCGGTCGTGCAGTTGCCGTAGTGACATCCTTTGTAGACGGACGGGTACCCGGCGGGCACGCCGTTGGTGGCGTTGTTGTGATCCGACCGCGTGATGCGGAACCCGGTGCCGTCGGCGTTGATGCACTGGGTCGTCGAGGCGCCCCACCGGTTGTTCTGCGCGATGATCCGGCCGCCGTCGAGCCGCGTCGTGCCGAACTCCTCGCAGATCTCGACGGCCGCCGAGGCGGGTGCTGTCACGCCGGTGAGGGCCAGGGCGAGGGTGGCCAGCAGGGTCCACGTTCGCATTCGGTCTTCCTTCCACGTCAGCGGGGAACTGGGAGCGCTCCCAGGCCACTCACGGTGAAGCGAGCGCTCGGAGATGGCAAGGAAAGTTTCGAAAGGTGTGTCGAATTCGTCGAACAGCGGGGCTTCGGGGCCGAAAGTCGCGGTGTTTCGCTGTTGCCGAGCCGAATTCGTTGACACGCCAGGAAGAACGCCGGGATTCTCCGACCGGGCGAACTCGGGAGGTTCAACGGTGAAACGCCGAAGTTCAGCACTCTTCCTCGCACTCCTGATGATCATCGGCACGGTGACGGCCATCCCGGCGGTGGCGGCCGTCGGCAACCCCGTGAGCCAGGACGCCGCCATGTACCCGAGAGCGGTGCGGCTGGCGCACAACGGCACCGCCAACGGACGAATTCTGCTGACGACCACCGGCTTTCCCGGCGGCGGGCCGGTGGGCGCGATCAGCGAGAGCACCGACGGCGGCGTCACCTACCGCCGCGTCGGCACCGTCGCCGACCCCGAGGCGCGCACAGGTCTGTGCTGCACCACGCTCTTCGAACTGCCGCGCCAGATCGGCTCGCTCCCAGCGGGCACACTGCTGTGGGCGGGCAGCGCCGGTCAGGACGCGCCAGACCGGCGGATGTCGTTGCGGGTGTGGCGGAGCACCGACGTCGGCCGCACGTGGAGCCTGCTGGCCACGGCCGTGCGCGCGACGAACACGGGTGGCCTGTGGGAGCCCGAGTTCTCCGTCGACGTCTCCGGCAGGCTGGTGCTGCACTTCGCCGACGAGGGCCAGCCCGGCCGCAGCCAGGTGCTCGCGAGGGTGGTCAGCACCGACGGTCTGCAGTGGACCCAGCGCACGACCACGGTCGCCGGCACCGCGTCAGGTCACCGGCCGGGCATGGCGTCGGTCCGGCGCCTCCCGAACGGCACGTACCTGATGGCGTACGAGGTGTGCGGCTTCGGCGGCCAGTTCGACTGCGCGGTGCGGCACCGCACGTCATCGAACGGCTGGGACTGGGGCGATCCGGCCGACCTCGGCCCACTCGCCCGCACCCAGGACGGCCGCTACCTCGTGGCCACCCCGACGCTCGCGGTCACGTCGTCGGGTCGCGTCCTGCTGATCGGCCAACGCATCTTGAACGCCAACGGCTCGACGGCCGCGCTCAACGGCCTGGCCATGTTCACCGGAACCTCCGCACTGGACTCGTGGACCCCGGCGCCGGTGCCGGTCGGCGTGCCCGGCGCACGTCCGGGCGTCTGCCCGAACTACAGCCCCACCCTCGTGCCGTTGGACAACGACCGCGTGGCACAGGTGACCACCGACACCGGACCGGACGGCGTGTGCCGCGCCTACGCCGGTGCCGCCGCGCTGCCACCGGCGGCCGACCGCACCGGGTCGTTGCGCGCGGTGGGCGGCACGTGCGTGGACGCCGCGGCAGGAGGCGGCCGCAACGGCGACGCGGTACAGCTCTGGACCTGCAACACGGCACCGGTGCAACGCTGGACGTGGCGGCCGGACGGCTCGCTGACGGTCAACGGCCGCTGCCTGGACGTGCCCGGTGGCGCGACCGCCGCCGGAACCCCGTTGCAGATCTGGGACTGCAACGGACTTTCACCCCAGCAGTGGCTGCACCGCCCGGACGGCACGCTGCTCAACCCGTTGTCCGGCCGCTGCCTCGACTCCCCCAACGGCGCGACGGCGAACGGCACCCGGCTGCGCCTGTGGGACTGCAACGGCTCGGCCGCCCAACGAGTCGAGCACCTGACCGCCGCCACCACGGCGGCCGCGCGTCCCGCCGTGGCACTGCGGTTCCTGATGATCGTCAAGCCGAACTCCACCGCACCGGGCTGGAGCGGGCAGCTGTCCACCACCCAGGTCGACGCGGCCCGCAACGCCTTCCTCACCACCTGGCCGCGCATGGTGCGCGACCTCACCGGCGGCAGCGTGTTCCTCCAGACCTCCGTCCAGGTCTCACCGGACCCGCTCACGAGCACGAGCGCCGAAGGCATCATCCGGCCCGAGGACGTCGGCGGCGACACCGCGCGCTGGGTCCGGCCGGGAGAATGGGACGGCGTGCTGATGTACGGGCCGTTCCGCGGCCACTCCTACTGGACGCTCGGCGGTACGGGCCCGCACAACACCGGCTGGAGCAGCGTCAACGCGCGCGACGATCTCGGTTACAACCAGGACGCGCTGGCCGGCTGGACGCACGAGGCGTTGCACGGCTTGGCGCAGTTCTACTTCCGCCAGCTCGGCATCGGCCGCGCCCCGCAGTGCGCCGACGATCCCAGCCGCACCGACGGCGTGCATTGCGCCGCGGCCTACGGCTACAACCAGAACTCCGGCGGGCTGCCGTACTGGCTCGGCTGGTACCGCGACTACTTCACGGGCCGCATCGCGAACGGCGGCATCGGGCTCGGCGACCCGGCCTGGGCGCGGGGCAACCGCCGCGAGAACGTCCTGCGCCTCCCCGCCGGTGCCACGGTCCCGCGTGCGCTGGGCGGCGTGCGCAACGCGTTAGGACGTTGCCTCGACGTGGCCGCGGGCGGGCAGCTCAACGCCGCCGCCGTGCAGCTGTGGGACTGCAACACCGCGCCGGTGCAGCAGTGGGCGGTGGAGACCGACGGCACGATCCGCGCGATGGGCCGGTGCCTGGACGTCCCCGGCGGGCAGACCGGCAACGGCACCCCGCTCTGGGTCTACGACTGCAACGGCTCGGTGTTCCAGCAGTGGGTGCTCCGGGCGGACGGCTCGGTGCTCAACCCGAACTCCGGCCGGTGCCTCGACGTGCCGGGCGGGCAGGGCGGGAACGGCACCCGGTTGCGGATCCACGACTGCAACGGGGCGCCGAACCAGCGCTGGACCACCGGTCTCTAGGTCCTGTCCGGCAAGTCTGTCAGGTGGCAGGCGCGGGTGAGCGAGCCGGAGGCGGTGCCGCCGCGATGCCCTCATACCGGAGGTATTCGGGCGTCGTGGCGGTGCCGCCTCCGGGTCCCTCGGCCGCCACTGCCGCCCGACGGACTTGCCGGACAGGACCTAAGGCGCCCAGGGGCCGTCGACGGACCAGGCGATGTCCGGGACGAGGCTCGCGGCCGTGTCCTGGGGGCCCGAGCCTCCGGGGGTCGCGAGCCACAGTTCGCTGTTGACGTGCCGCAGGTAGGAACCCGGGAAGTTCCAGGCGCTCAACCGAACCCCGGTCGGCGCGGAACGCCCGCACCACGTGGCGTCGGCCCGGAAGAGCGCCGAGCCGTCGTTGGCGCTGATCTTCACGCGACTGGCCTGGTGCCGCAGGTAGTAGCCGGGGAAGTTGCGGGATTCCAGGCTGTGGCAACCACCCGCGAGCCCCGGCACGATCCGCCAGGTCGCGTCGGCCTTGAGCAACGCGGAACTGCCGGCGTCGACGTGTTCGGTGTAGCCCAACGCGTTCTGGTGCCGCGCGTACCGGTCGGTGAACCCCGGTGTGGTGACGCGCAACGAACGCAGGCCGCTGGGCAGCGCGACCGGAGCGCCGTCGTCCCCGGCCGAACCGGGTACGGCGGCGAGCGCGGACGCCCAGCGGGCGGCCATCTTGTCGTAGCCCGCGCGGGACGGATGCACGCCGTCGGCCAGGTCCGCGGTGGTGAGGGCGGCGTGCATGTCGACGAAGTGCACGCGGGAACCCTTGCTCCGCACCATGTCCGGGATGGTGGCGTTGTAGGCGTTGGCCCTCGCCTCCAGCACGGGGTCGGACAGCGGGACGACGGAGGCGACGAACACGTCGGCGTTCGGTGCCGCCGCACGGATGCGGTCGACCAGCGCGCTCAGGCGGGCCGGAGCGCCGGGCAGGTTGTAGTTCTGCACGATGTCGTTGGTGCCGATGTGCAGCAGGACTGTGCGCGGCGCGGTGTCGCGCAGCACACCGGTGGCGATCGCGTCTATCTGGTCGATGCGCCAGCCGGAATGGCCTTCGTGGTCGTGGTCGGGCAGGTCCGCCGGACCGTTGAAGCCCGTGCCGACGAAGTCGACGAGGTGGCCCGCGCCGGCCAGCGAGCGCCACAGGTTGATGCGGTAGCCACCGGGAACGTTGAAACCGTCGGTGATCGAGTCACCGAGCGGCAGGATTCGCGTACCGCCGTTGCCCTCCGCCGAGGCCGGTACCGCGGTTCCCAGGCAGAGGAGGAAGAATGCCGTCAGGATCGCCGTGCATCGTTGCCACATGCCGAACTCCCCGAAGTAGGAAGGCCGGGACGGCAGTGCCGTCCCGGCCTCGGTGGGTCTACGGCGCCCAGGGCGCGGCGAGCGTCCAGGTGCTGTCCGCGGTGAGCGTCTGCGGCCGGTCGAAGCCCGCTTCGGCGTTGCCGGACGCGACGTGCACCTGGGACTCGAAGTGCCGCAGGTACGAGCCCGGCTGGTTGATCGACTCCAGCGTCACGCCCGTGCCGCTCAGGCCCGGCCGCGCGCAGAAGGTGGCGTCGGCGCGGAACAACGCCGAGCCGTCGTTCGGCGAGTTCCGCACGCGGCTGGCGGCGTGCCGCAGGAACTGGCCGGGGAAGTTCACCGACTCGAACGAGTAGCAGGACGAGTCGGCGAGGCCGCGGCGGACCGTGTAGGTGGCGTCGGCCTTCAGGGTCGCGCTGCTGCCGCTGTTCACGATCTCCGTGTACGCCAGGCTGTCGGCGTGCCGGAGGTAGCGGTCGGTGTGACCCCACGTCGCCACCCGCAGCGACTGCCGCACGTCCGTGGCCAGCCGGACCGAACTCCGCCACAGCGCCGGATCCACCGTGCCCCAGGTGGAGTCGGCGGCGAACCCGGTCGGGCTGTCCCAGGCGTTCGTGCCGCCGCTGCGGGCCAGGTAGACGTTGTCCGCGTAGTGGCGCAGGAACGAGCCCGGGAAGTTCAGCGACTCGAACTGCGTGCCGCCCGACACCGGCCGCGCACACCACGTCGCGTCGGCGTTGAACGAACCACCCGTGGACGCCTCGACGCGCGCGACGTTGGCCGCGTGCCTGAGGAACCGGCCGGGGAAGTTCACCGACTCGAAGGAGTAGCAGCGCGGATCGGCGAGGCCCGCCACCGTGCGGAACGACGCGTCCTGGCGTGCGCCATCGGCACTCGCGCCGGAGATGACGTCCGTGCGCGCCACCGAGTTCGAGTGACGGAGGTACCGGTCGGTGAAGCCCGGTGTGGTCACCCGCAACGACCGGACGTGTCCGAGCGTGAACACGGCCGGTGAGTTGAGGTTGCGCGAGGACGCGATCAGGTCGGCGTGCGCGGCCCGCAACTGGTTCGTGTCGACCTTCTGCACACGACGGTCGTAGGTGTACAGGCCGTTGTACTCGCCCTCGACGTCGGTGATCTCCGTGTACACGTACGCGGAGAGCCCCTTGGTGGTCATCAGCTGCTTCACGTCGCGGACCATGCCGGTGTAGCGGTCGTTGAGCTGGCCCGCGCTGAACACCTGCTCGTAGGCGAAGAAGTCGTTCTTCGGGCTGTACTCGTGGCCGGGCGTGCGCAGCCCGATGCCGCCGAACTCGCCCAGCACCGACACGCGGGTCGCCGACGGCCGGGGCGCGTCAGGTCCGGTGTAGACGTGCCAGTCGAGGATGTCGCCGTTGCCCGGATCTCCCTTGGAGACACAGCAGTTGTAGCCGCTGTGAGCGTTCATCAACCGGGTCGGGTCGTAGTTCTCGAGGTCGGTGCTCACTCTCCGGGTGTCGGCGAGGTTCCACTCGCCCCAGCCCTCGTTGAACGGCACGTAGGCGACGACGGCGGGTGAGAACCGGTGCTCGTCGACGATCTCGCGCGCCTCGGTCTCGAACTGCGCGATCTGCGCGGCCGTGCGGTTCTGGTCGAACGCCGGTGTGGACGGAACGTCCTGCCACACCAGCAGTCCGAGGCGGTCGGCGTGGTAGTACCAGCGGGCCGGTTCGACCTTGATGTGCTTGCGGACCATGTTGAAGCCGAGGTCCTTGTGCTTCTGCAGATCCGACGCCAGCGCCGCGTCGGTCGGCGCCGTGTAGAGGCCGTCGGGCCAGAAACCCTGGTCCAGCGTGCCGATCTGGAACACGAACTCGCCGTTGAGCGTCGGCCTCAGCACCCCGTTGACGAGTTTCGTGCCGACCTCGCGCATGCCGAAGTAGTTCACGACCTGGTCGACGGTCGCGCCGGAGGCGTTGCGCAGCGAGACCCGCAGGTTGTAGAGGTACGGGTCGTCGGGCGACCAGCGGCGCGCGTTCGGCACCGGCACCGAGAACTCGGTGAAGCCACCGGTCGCGCTGCCCACGACGGTGGTCCCGGCCATCGCCTCGGCCAGCACCGTGTGCCCGGAAGCGTTGCCGCGCGTGAAGACTCGGACTCTGGCGGTGTTGTTCGAGAGGTTCGGGTAGACGTCGACGGAGAACACCGACGTGGGCGCCGTGGGTTCGAGCCACACCGTCTGCCAGATCCCCGACGACGGCGTGTAGAAGATCCGGCTGGTGTCGTTGACCTGCTTGCCGACCGGCTGCTTCTCACCGCGGCCGTCGGTCGGGTCGTACACGCGCACGACGATTTCGTTGGTGCCGCCGTTGAGTTGCGGCGTGACGTCGACCTCGAACCGGTCGTAGCCGCCCTTGTGCGTGGTGACCTGGGTTCCGTTGACCCACACCGTCGCCTCGTAGTCGACCGCGCCGAAGTGCAGTTGCACCCGCCTGCCGTTCCAGTTCGGCGGCACGGTGAACGTGCGCCGGTAGAACATCAGGTCGCGGTTGTCGTTGCGCATGATGCCCGAGAGCGCGGACTCGATCGGGTACGGCACCAGCACGCGTTCCGGCAACGTCTGGCCGAGCGGCGGCGCGGCGTACCGGTTGACGTTCCCCGCGCCGTCGGTGGCGGGGTTCAGGAACTCCCACTCCCCGTTGAGCGACTGCCACTCGGGTCTCGTCATCTGCGGGCGCGGGTACTCCGGCAGCGGGTTGGTGGTCGACACCTGGCTCGTCCACGGCGTGGACAGCGGCGGGGTCTTGGGCACGACGGCGGCGGACGCGGTGCTGGAGCCGGTGGCGACGATGCCACCGGCGAAGACCAACACGGCAGCCGCCCACGAGAGGGCGGGGCGCATCGAACTCCTCAGGCAGGGACTGGAGGGGTGACACACGGGCTAACGCATCGAAAAGATTGCGTCAAAATCCACCAAAGAACAACCCTAAACAACGAAAACTCGACCGAAAGTCGTGTTTGATTGTGTTGGATTGTTTGATGCCCTGTTTGTCTGCTCCGTCCCTCCGGGCGCTCAGGACGCCGGCACGAGCGCGATCGCGTTCACCTGCGGCTGGTTGACCTTGCCGCGCACGAAGTCGATCCGGACCGTCCCGTTCCCGTCGGCGGTCACCGCGAGGTCCTTCTCCACGCCGAACGCCGTGAGCGGAGCGTCGGCACCCGCCGCCACCGCCGTGCCGATGATGTCGAAGTCGCTCAGCACGCGGGTGCCGTTCACGTCGACGTCGAAGACCCGCTGGCCGGGCCGGGTGAAGTACCAGTCGAGGAAGTAGAGCCTGAGCTCGTAGGCACCGCCGGCGGTGAGCCCGGTCAGCTCGTAGGACGACTCCAGGTGCCTTGCCGTGTACCAGATCTCGTTGGGGATCGGGTTGGTCACCGTGCGGCTGAAGAAGGTGTGGGCGCGCTTGTCGGCCGGTTTCGCGTCGGTCAGCCCGCCGACCCCGCTGTCCGGCAGGAAGGTCGCGTCCCCCGCGCCTCCCACGTCCACCTGGACCGGTCCGCCGGCCAGCACCGCGGGCGCGGCGCCGAGGAGCAGGGCGGCCGACGCCGCGCCCGCCGTGATGAACCTGATGAATCCACGCATGTGCAGCTCCTGAGGTGAAGGTCGCGAGGGAGAGCGCTCTCACAACCCTGCCGACGGACGGTACGACCAGGCGCCGGGCGTGTCAAAGAACCGGTCTTGACACGTCGCACGACAGGGCGGGACGCTGTTTGGGAGAGCGCTCTCCAAGCCGGTTTCCCCACGTCGGCAGGAGGACATTGGTGTCCCGGAAACTCAGCGCGTTGACGATGACGGCTGCCCTGGTGGCAGCGGTGGTGGTGACCCAGTCGGCGAAGGCCGACGACCTGGTCACGCACCACGAGTTCCAGGCGAACTGCTCGGTCACGACCCATCTCCCGGACGACCCGATCGTCTTTCCGGGACTGCCGGGCGCCTCGCACATGCACACATTCCTCGGCAACCCCTCCACCAACGCCCGCAGCACCAACGACTCGTTGAAGGGAGCGCAGACCAACTGCCGGACGCCGGACGACAAGTCCGCGTACTGGTTCCCGTCGGTCTACAACGGCGACCAGCTCGTGCCGCCGGACTTCCCGCAGGTCATCTACTACAAGTCCGGCATCCTGCGGTACCAGGACGTGGTGCCGTTCCCGCCGGGCATGCGGTTCGTGGTCGGCAGTCCCACGGCGACGCAGGAGCAGTTCCGCACGGCCCCCGGCGCGGTCGAGGGCTGGGAGTGCGGCGACAGCTTCCACAACTACGACTTCCCTGCGTGGTGCCCGCCCGGCACCCAGCTCAACGTCCGCTACCAGGCGCCGAGCTGCTGGAACGGCCGTGACCTCGACTCGGCGAACCACCAGTCCCACATGGCCTATCCGGACCGCGCGACGCTGACCTGTCCGCCGTCGCACCCGGTCGCGGTGCCGATGATCGAGTTCAAGATGGCGTTCCCGGTGTCCGGGGACATGTCGCGGGTGAGACTGGCCAGCGGTCGCGGCTACACCTGGCACTACGACTTCATGAACGCCTGGGACGCGCCGACCCAGGCCGCGCTGGTCCGGCACTGCATCAACGGCGGGCTGCAGTGCGATCCGCGCGGGTTCGACCTGTACAAGCCGAATCGAGGAGCGGCCCTCGGACCGGACTACCGGTTGCCGCGGTGAGGTTCCTCGCCTCATGCACCCCAGGGCGGCGCGTGCCCTGGGGTGTTTCCGCACTGGTGCTGCTGTTCGCGGGGTGTGCCGCCACGCCCGCTCCCCCGCCGCCCGCCGAGGTCTCGCCGTTCAACGCGACCGACACGGCGTGGGTGCAGCTGATGATCCCGATGAACGAGCAGTTGCTGCCCGCCCTCGACGTCGCACCCGCGTCGCTGGCCCAGTTCGCCGCCGATCTCAAGGCGTCGCACGCGCAGGAACTGGTCCACTTGCGACAGTTGCGGGACCGGGCCGGGTTGCCGGACACCAACGTGCACGCGGGCCACCAGATGCCGGGCCTGATCTCCGAGGCCGACCTGCTGGTCATCCGCACGGATCCGTCCGCGCTGTCCAAGAAGCTGCACGAACACCTGGAGCAGACGGAGAAGCTCGCCCGCAGCGAGCAGGAGAACGGGACGGACGCCGCGACCAAGGAGTTCGCGGCGTCCATCGAGTCGTCACGCAGGGACCAGCTCGGCAGGCTCGGTCAGGGGTAGTTCACGACGTACCGGACCTGGTTCGCCAGGTCCGCCTGACCGCCCGTGCCGTTGATGACGTTGGCGATCGTGCCCACGCCACCGAGCGACACCGCCACGAGGTGCGTGAACCGGACTCCCGGCCGGTTCGGCGCCTCGAAGGCGTTGTCGGTGACCACGCTCGGGTTCGCCTGGTTGAAGCAGTACACGCCGACGCCGAACGCCTGGTGCGTCGTCACGTTGTCGGACACCTTGTACCCGGCCCAGCCGCGCTTCGAGCCGTTCATCCAGGCGGCCTGGTTCGGCGGGTCGTACGGGAGTTCGTTCTGGTACAGGTAGACGCGGCCGCCGTTGCCGTTCCAGATCAGGTTGTGCTGCTGGTAGTGCTCGACGAACAACCCGTAGGCGATCACGTCGTCACCGTTGACGATCACGCCGTTCTGGCCGGGGTTCGCCGTCCAGCTGACGCCCTCGCCGTGGTCGGCGCGCCACACCCAGGTGTGGTCGATGATCGTGTTGCGGCTGTTCACCCGCATGCTGACGGTGGCCTTGCCGGCCTGCGACCCGCCGACGCGCAGGTACACGTCGTGCAGCGAGGTCGGGTTGGCCGCGTGCGAGTTCGCGCTGGAGTCGCCGACCTCCAGGAGCACCGGGGAGTTCTGCACGCCCGCGTCGACCAGGAACCCGGCGAGCCGCACACCGTCCACATCGGACGTCGTCAGCGCCGCCTTGCCGGTGGTCGGCGTCAGGGTGGCGAGACCGAGACCCAGCACGACGGTGTTCGGCCGGGTGATCCGGATGGTGTCGTCGAGCTGGTGGATGCCCGGCGTGAGCAGGAGGTGCTTGCCCTGCTGCAACGCCGCGTTGATGGTCGCGGCCGGGGTGCCGGGCTTGACGATGAAGAAGTCGGCCAGCGACACCGAGGTGCCCGGGTTGCCGTTCTCCCAGCTCGTGCCGCGCGAGTTCTGCCGCAGCGCGGGCAGGAACACGCGGTACTCACCACCGCTGGTGAAGTACAGGTACGGCTTCTCGCGAGTCACCGGCGAGGTGTCGACCGTGGTGTGCGACGGGTTCGGGAAGTTGTTGGGCGGCGCGCCCTGCGTGCCCGCGAACACCATGTTCCAGACCGAGCCCGACCAGCCACCGGCCAGGTTGCTGTTGCGGGTGAGGAACTGCTGCTGCGAACCCGAGACGGTCACGCCGTCGATCTTGCTGTCCACGATCAGACCACCGCTGGCCCAGCCGTCGTAGCCGTTCCACAGGTGCGCCTGACCGCGCAGGTGCATCCGCCGGTACGCGGTGGCCTGCGAGACCGCCCAGCGCTCGATCTGGTTGGGCGGCAACGTGACCGAGAGGTTCTCGGTGCCGCGCCAGAAGTTCTGCGTGGCGTTGCCGAGGTTGTTCGGGTCCTCGCCCTGCTGGAGCCAGTCGGCCTCGACCCGGATGTGGCCGTTGATGTTCACGTCGTCCGGCATCAGCCCGAGCCCGACGATCTGCGTGTAGAACCGCAGGTTCACGTCGGCGTTGTAGCTGCCCGGCTTGAACAGCACGGCGTGCCGCTGCGGGCCGAACTGGTTGGTCTTCATCTGCGCGGCGATGGTGTCGAGCCGCGACTGCATCTCCGACTGCGACGAACCCGGGCCGTAGACGTACACGTTCGGGCCGAAGTCGGGGTTGCGCGGGTCGGTCGGCGTCACTCCCGGAGTGTCCGGCACGGTGGCGAAAACTCCCAGCTCCCACAACGAGTAGCCGTAGCCGGTCCCGCGCTGGGTGCCGAGCACCCTGAGATAACGGCCGGAACCGTTGACGTCGACCGACTGCGTGCCACCGGTGCCGGTCGTCGTCGAGTAGACGTCACGCCAGGAGTTCGCGGCCGCGGTGTCGGACAGCTGGACCTGGAACGCCTTGCCGTACGCGCCCTCCCAGGCCAGGGAGACGCGGCAGACCTGCTGCGTTCCGCCGAGGTCCACCTGGAGCCACTGCGGGTCGGAGAACTGCGACGACCAGCGGGTGCCCGCGTTGCCGTCGACGGCGGCCGGCGCGAGGGTGCCGCCGTTCTCGGTCGAGGACGCGGTGGCGGTCTTGTTGAGAGCGACGTTGGAGGTGCCGCAGGCGGCGGCACCCGCCTGCGATGTCACGCTGACTGTGGTCACCAAACACAGGGCGGCAGCGGCGAACGCGGCGGCCCTGGACAGGGTCGATCCCATGATCCTGCCTGACGGGGAAGGGCGAAAAGCCTTGGACAGGGGCGTGAGAGCGCTCTCCCAAGGGACGTTAACGCCGGGTGTCGGGCAGGTCAATCAGGCAGAGGCCCTCACGACGAGTTCCGGTTCGAAGATGACGGATTTCGGCCGTTGTCCCGGTTTTTCCAGATCTCCCAGGAGAAGTTCGGCCATCTGCGCCGCCATCCGCTCGACCGGTTGCCGGATCGTCGTCAGCTGCGGCCGGCAGTTCAGCGCGGGCGCGCTGTCGTCGAACCCGACCACCGCCACGTCCTCGGGCACCCTCAGCCCGTGTTCCAGCAACACGTCCACGGCGGCCTGCGCCATCAGGTCGTTCGCGGCGAACACCGCGTCGAGGTCCGGACTCTCCTTGAGCAGCTGGTGCATCGCCGCCGCCCCGCTCTCGGCGGTGAACCCGCCCTCGACCGTCGGGACGAACGGGAAACCGTGCCGTGCCATGGCGTCGCGGAACCCGGCGTGCCGGTCCTGGCTCGCGAGCACGTCCATCGGGCCGGAGATGGTGGCGATGTTGTACCGCCCGGACGTCACCAGGTGGTCGGCGGCGAGCCTGCCGCCCGCGCGGTGGTCCATGTCGACGTAGCTGATCGGCATCGGGCTGCCGGGCCGCGCGTAGAGCACCGCGGGCACCCCGGCCGCGACCAACCGGCCGGGCAACGGCTCGGCGGCGTGCGTCGTGACGAGCAACGCCCCGTCGGCGCTGCCCTGCCGGAGGAACTCCACGACCTCGGTGCGCGCCTTGTCGGTGTCCGCGAGCATCAGCACCGGGTGCACGCTGTGGCCGCGCAGGTAGTCGACGACCCCGGCCGTGACGCGGCCGAAGAACGGGTCGGTGAACACGTCGGATCCCCCGCCGGCGCCGGAGATCACCAGCGCGACGGTGCCGGTGCGCCGGGTGACGAGAGACCGGGCCACGCGGTTCGGCGTGTACCCGGTCTGCTCGATCGCGTTGCGCACCGTCTCCTGGATGTCGGGATCGACGTTCCGCGTGCCGTTCACGACACGCGAGACCGTCGCGCGCGACACTCCCGCGACGCGCGCGACGTCCTCCAGCGTGGGCGCAACCTTGCTCATGCCACGGTTGTACCACGCCGGAGAGCGTTCTCCCGAGATCAGGAGGTGACGCGCACGTCCTTGATCGCTCCCCTCCAGAAGTCGACGTTCTGGCCGTTGTACTTGGCGCGACCGACCGTGAACGCTCCGGTGCTCACGAGCGCCGGACCGGCCGGTGCCGTGGCCACCAGCGCGCCGTCGACGTAGAGGTTGATCTCGTTGCCCTTGCGCTCACCCTTGAGCTCGTACCAGCGCCCGAGCTCCGGCACGATCTCGTACCGGGCGCGGTTGCCGCCGGGCGTGCTGAACGCGAACGCGCCCTGGCCGTACTGGAGGTAGAACGGGTTCTCCGCCTGACGGCCGTCCTGGCTCACCGCGCTCGCGTAGTTGCCGGGCAGTTCGTCGAGCCGGACCTTCGCCGACACCGAGTAGTCCTTGGTCGTGTCGACGACCGGGCCGTAGGTGTCCGCCGAACCGTTGCGCAGCTCCAGCGCGCCGTCCTTCCAGGTGGCGCCGGTCGGGGTGAGAGTCAGCGGGTTCTTGCCGGACGAGTCCTTGGCCGTGGTGCCCTTGGTCTCGTTCAGCTTCCACTCGCCGCTACCCGCGTACGGGTACGGCTTGCCCGCGTTCGCCCCGGCCTCGATGACGCGCCGGTTGATCTCGCGGACCGGCCCCGGATCGACCTTGATGCGCTTGCGGTCGTAGGTCCACAGGCCGTTGAGCTCGCCTTCCAGGTCGGTGACCTGGGTGTAGACCGACGCCGACATCTCCTGGTGGGCCTGGCCGAGGTAGTACGTGCGGGTGTTGTCGACGTACTTCGCGGTCAGCGCCGCCTTGTCCGCCACACCGCTGTAGATCGCGATCGGCGGGACCGGCCACTGGTAGCCCGGCGTGCGCAGCGTGAACCCGCCGTGCTCGCCGTCCATCACGACGCGCTTGCCGTCCGGCTTGGCCGGGTCGGTGTTGTTGTAGTCGTGGTGGTCGATCACGTCACCCTTGCCGCTGTCGCCCTTGGACGCGCAGCAGTTCACGCCGCTGTGCGCGCTGACGATCCGGCTCGGGTCGAGCGCCTTGACCTCGTCGGTGATCTGCCCGGTGACGGTGCGGTCCCACTCGCCCCAGCCCTCGTTGAACACGATCCAGGCGTAGATCGACGGGTAGTTCTGGAGCTGGTGCATCAGCTCCTTGCCCTCCTTGACGAACCGCTCCTGGGCCAGCGGGTCGTTGCCGTCCTCGAGGGCGACGAAGTCCTGCCACACCAGCAGTCCGAGCCGGTCCGCGTGGTAGTACCAGCGGGCGGGTTCGGCCTTGATGTGCTTGCGGACGGAGTTGAAGCCCAGGTCCTTCTGGGCCTGCAGGTCGAAGATCAACGCCGCGTCGCTCGGCGCGGTGTTCAGGCCGTCCGGGTAGAAGCCCTGGTCGAGCTGCATCAGGTTGAAGATCGGCTGGCCGTTGAGCGTGAGCTTGGGCGTGCCGCCGACGTTCGCGATGCCGGTGGAGCGCATGCCGAAGTAGCTCTTGACCTTGTCCTTGCCGAGCGTGATGTCGAGCTTGTAGAGGTACGGGTCGTCCGGCGTCCACAGGTGCGCGTTCGGCACCGGCAGCTTCAACGCGGAGTTCGCCGGGCCGGTGACCGTGCCGACCTGCTTGCCCTTGGCGTCGCGGGCGACGGCCGTGACGGTGCCGGTGCCCGCGGACTTCACGTTGACCGCGAGCGTGCTCGTGGCGAGGTCCGGGGTCGTCTTGATCTCGTCGATGCCCTTGTCCGCCACGGGCTCCATCCACACCGTCTGCCAGATGCCCGACGACGGGGTGTAGAAGATGCCGCTGGGGTTGACCGACTGCTTGCCCTTGGGCTGGTGCGGGCCGGTCGTGTCGGTGACGCCGACGACGATCTCCTGCTCACCGCGCTTGAGGACGTCCGTGATGTCCGCGCTGAACGCCGTGTAACCACCGGTGTGCTCGGCGACCAGCTTGCCGTTCACCCAGACCTTGGCCTCGTAGTCGACGGCGCCGAAGTTGAGCTTCAGCCGCTGCCCGCTGCCGATCTTCCAGTCGTGCGGGACGGTCACCGTGCGGCGGTAGAACATGTGGTCCTCGTGCCGTTCGAGCCCGGAGAGCTGCGACTCGATCGGGTACGGGACGACGACCTTCTCGCGCAGCTTCTTGCCGAACTGCGGCAGCTCGCCGGCCTTCGCCGCGGCGAACTCCCACGGCCCGTTGAGGTTCTGCCACTTGTCGCGTTCGAGCTGCGGCCTCGGGTACTCCGGCAACGGGTTGCGCGGGTCGACCTTCTCGCCCCACGGCGTCTTCATCCGCTCGGTGGACACGTTGCCGGTCGTGCGGGCGGTCTTCTCGACCTTCTGCCCGTCGACCGCGAGCGCGCCCGCGCCGTCGTAGTACAGCCGGACCCGCTGGCCCTTCAGCACCCGCTCGGACAGCCGGATCGTCGCCTTGGTGCGGCTCGCCGTGATGACCTGGATCGGGAACGGGGTGGCGTCGACCTCGACGCGCAGGTGGTCCTTGAGGTCGTTCACGCCGGTGACCCGGCCGCCGAAGTCGGCGGTGAGGGTGCGGCCGTCCTTGGAGACCTCCGCCGTGCGCGGCAGGACCTTGAAGTCCGACGGCGGCGTGAACGCGGACGACGGCACGAGCTGCTTCGGCGTGCCGGCGCCCGACCAGCGCAGGAACATGTTGGCGCCACCGACGTCCTGGAACATCTCCAGCTTGAAGTCGTACTGGCGCCCGGCGGTGAGCGTGACCGGCGCGCTGGTCTGCTCGCGGTCCCAGTCACCGACCCAGTGGTCGATCACCGGCTGGCCGTCGACCAGCAACCGGAACCCGTTGTCACCGGTGGCGTAGAAGGTGTAGTCGCCGGTCTGCGGCACGGCGATCTGGCCGGTCCAGCGGGCGGTGGTGTGCTCGGTTCTGCCGTTGAGGAACCCGAACACGCCGGTCAGGTCACCGTGGTTGACGTCGGAGTCGAGGACGGTGCCACCGAGCGTCGCGAAGTCCCGCGCTCCCGGTGCCGACATGCTGAAGTACTCGCCCTTCAGGCCGTGCACGGGCTCGGCAGCACCCGCGGACGGCACTCCGGGCGCTATGCCCAGCGCCAGCAACAGCGCGACGAGGACGGGGCCGGCTTTCTTCATCAGTGAAGATCCCCTTCGTTTTACAACGTTGTAAGAGCGCTCCCCTACATCCACGCACAGGCCCTGGACGACGGTCTACGGCCGAACGGAGGTATCGGCCATGTCAAACCGGACAAGTTTCCGGGACGACCGGGACGGCGACCGTCGTCCGGACGGCGGTGTGAGCGGCACCTCGCCGGGGTACTGACAGATCGCCGAACACGCGCGTGTTCGCAACGGAGGACCCGCTTTCGGGCAGGTTCGGCCGCGCCGGCGACGGGACGTTGAGACATCGCAGCAACCCGCCGCCGGCGCGGTTCTTCGGCATGTCCCCGTACGATGCGCTGGACGAGCGTCAAGCAGCCGGCGCCGTGGACTCCAGCGCGAGGGATAGGGGCGCCGCGGCATGGCCGACTACGTGCAGACTGGTTCGGCGAGACAAGAGGGCGACGAGCGCCCGGACCTGTTGGACCGCCTGGACGAGACCACCGAGGCGCTGGCGGAACTCCACGACGCCTTCACCGGCGAGGAGTCCCTGGACGACTCGCTCCAGCGGGTGGCGGAGACCGCGGCGCGGGCCCTGCCGGACGCCGACGCCGTGACCGTCTCCGTCGTCACCGACACCCAGCCGCACACCGCGGCGGCCACCGACCGGGACCTCGTCGAGGTGGACCAGCAGCAGTACGAGTCGGGGCGCGGGCCGTGCCTCGAGTCGGCGACCAAGCTCGTCCCGATCAGGGCCGTCATCGGTGAGCACCAGGAGGCGTGGCCGGAGTTCGAGGCCGCCGCCGCGAAGGCCGGTGTCCGCGCGTACCTGTCGGTGCCCGTCATCCTCCCGGCCTCGGACAACGCCGAGGAACGCCACATCGGCACGCTGAACGTCTACAGCTACACCGCGACGGCGTTCGACCCGTTCGACGAGGGCCTGATGCGCCTGTTCACCACGGCCGCGTCCGCCACGATCATGAACGCCCAGCGCTGGCGCCACTCCCAGGACCAGGTGGGCCAGCTCGAACGCGCGCTGACGTCCCGCGCCGTGATCGAACAGGCGAAGGGCGTGCTGATGGCCGTCCACAGCTGCACCGCCGACCAGGCGTTCTCGATGCTCGTGGAGCAGTCCCAGCGGGCGAACATCAAGCTCCGCGACGTCGCCGCGAAGCTGCTGGAGTCGGCCACGACGTCATGACCGCACGAGCGCGGCCAGCCTGACCCCCGCCCAGATCAGCACGGCGAGCACGCCCACCAGCAGGTACTCGATCGCCGGGATGCGCACGACCTCGTCCAGCCGGTCGAGTCCGCGCCACGAGTACACGGCGAGCGCGGCGACGACGAACGTCCCGCCGATCCACCACCGGGTCGTCGCGCTCAGCCCGACGCCGTGCATCTGGGTGAGCACGAAGATCGCCACGAACCCGAAGAAGAACATCGGCCAGATGCCGTTCGGCCCGGAGTTCATCACCGCGACCAGCGTGCCGTGGACGGCGACGAGCAGTTCGAGGGTCATCGTCCACCAGCGGTTGGTGTGGGACGTGGTGAACATCAGGCTGCTCTGCGCCAGCAGCAGGAACATGTAGAAGAACCCGATGAGGTGCCCGCTCGACGACTCCATCGGGTGGTACCAGAACGTGTAGATCGCGGCCCAGCTGAACAGGTAGCCGTGGTAGCGCCGGGCGAACGAGACGACCTGCGCGGAGATCGGCGCCGACCAGGTCAGCACCAGGCCGCGGCGCTTGTTCTCCATCAGCAGCACGACCACGAGCAGCAGCACCACGGAGCCCTGCGAGCTGAAGATCGAGACGTCCTGCGCGAGGCCGTCGTAGAAGAACTGGGTCTGCAGGGCGTGCAACCCGATGAACGCGCCGTTGGCCAGCAGGGCGACGACGTTCATCCGGTGCAGCCCGGTCGTGTACCGCCGGATCCTCGTCTGGGCGTAGTAGATCAGGCCCCACGACACGAGTTGGTGGGCCGCGTAGCCCACCCAGGCGGACGCCCTGGTCCAGAAGGTCGGATCGGGCAGCTTCCAGTAGTACCAGGAGGCTCCCTGGTCGGGCAGGAGCGCGACGCCGTGCAGCCGTTGCCCCAGCAACCACACCAATCCGGTGAGCACCGCGCTCCCCACCACCGCCCACACCAGGAGCCCTCGGCCGCGCCGCACATCGTTCAGCATGCTGAGCATTATGCACACCGCGCGTGCTACGTTCAGCACCCTGAGCAAATCTGGAGGCAGTGCGGTGGCCCGATATCTGTTGCGCGTCAACGGTGAACGGCACGAGGTCGACGTCGAGGCGGACACTCCCCTGCTCTGGGTGCTGCGCGACGAGCTGGGGCTCACGGGGGTCAAGTACGGCTGCGGGGTCGGCCTGTGCGGCGCCTGCACGTCCCATGTGGACGGTCAGGCGGCCCGGCCGTGCGTGCGGACGGCGGCGGACAGCGCGCGGGCGCGGATCACCACCATCGAGGGGCTCTCCCGCGACGGCGACCATCCGGTGCAACGGGCGTGGCGCGAGCTGGACGTGGCCCAGTGCGGGTACTGCCAGCCGGGTCAGATGATGGCCGCGGCGGCGCTGCTGGCCCGTGATCCCGACCCCGATGACGAGGCGATCTCGGAAGCGTTGCGCGACAACGTGTGCCGGTGCGGCACCTATCCCCGCATCCGCGCCGCTGTGCGCCGGGCCGCCCGGATCATGCGGGAGGAACGATGATCAGCAGGCGGACCTTGTTGCGCGGGGCCGGTGCCGGCGCTCTGATGGTGGCCGTGCCGGTACCCGTACTCGCTGCCGAAGGCCTCGTCCCGAACGTCTTCGTGCGGCTCGACGACGCGGGCAGGATCACCGCGACCGTACCCAGGCCGGACAGCGGACAGGGCGTGCGGACGGTCGTCGCGTTGCTGGTCGCCGAGGAACTCGCGGTCGAGGTCGGCGACGTCACCCTGGAACAGGCGCCCGGCGACCCGGCGAGGTTCGGCGCGCAGGGAGTGTCCAACTCGACGTCGGTGCGGCAGCTCAGCACCCCGATCCGCACGGCCGCCGCGACCGCCCGCTGCCTGCTCGTCACCGCCGCCGCGCAACGCTGGCGGGTGCCGGTGAGCGAGTGCACCGCTCGCGGCGGGGCCGTCTGCCATCCCCGCCGAGGCCGGCTGCCGTACCGCGCGCTCGTCCGCGCGGCGGCCGCGCTGGACCCGGCCACCGTGCCCGTGACGCTCATCCCCCAGGACCAGTGGCGGCTGCTCGGCAAGTCCCGCGCCGGACGGGTGGACGCCCGCACCATCTCGACGGGCCGGGTGAAGTACGGCATCGACTCCCGCCCACCCGGCGGTCTGGTGGCCGTGGTGGCGCGCCCGCCGTGGATCGGCGCCGTCCCGGACACGATCGACGACACCGCGACCCGCGCCCTCCCCGGCGTGGTCGACGTGATCACGCTCGCCGCTCCGGCCGACGGGCAGGGCGGCGTCGCCGTCCTCGCCCGGTCGACCTGGCAGGCGTTGCAGGCCCGGGACACGCTCAAGATCACCTGGCGTGGCGGCACCCCCGCGGCCGACAGCCGGGCGTGGCTCGCCGACCTGCACGCCGCGCTGCCCGCGCAGAGTCCGATCACCGGCCTGCAGCGGACGTTCGAGATGCCGTTGCTCGCGCACGCGCCGATGGAACCGATGAACGCGACCGCGCACGTCCGTCCGGACGGCGCGACGATCTGGGTGCCGACCCAGGACCCCGGGCGGATCCAGACCCTGGTGGCCCAGCAGCTCGGGTTGCCCGCGACGGCCGTGCGGGTCGAGGCGGCGGCGTCCGGCGGTGCGTTCGGGCGGCGCATCGAGACCGACCAGGTGCAGGAGGCGGTGGCCTGCTCACGCCGCGCCGGCGTGCCCGTCCAGGTGCTCTGGACGCGGGCCGACGACATGCGGCACGACTCGTACCGGCCGATGTCCGTGCACCGGCTGACGGCCGAGATCGGCGCGGACGGCATGCCCGTCCGGCGTGCGCACGAGGTCGTGACCTGGCCATTGACCGTGCTGCCGATCTTCAACAACCCCGCGTTGATCAAGGCGAGCGGCGACCACTTCCCCTACGCCGTCCCCGGCGAGGTCACGGTCGCGGTGCGCCCGGCCCCGCTGCGCACCGGCTTCTGGCGTTCGGTCTACTCCGGACAATTCGCCTACGCCGAGGAGAACTTCCTCAGCGAGATCGGCCGGCGCGGCGGTTTCGACCAGGTCGCACTCCGCCGCACCCTGCTGCCCGCGACCTCACGGCTGCACCAGGTGCTCAACACCGCCGCCGACCGCGCCCGCTGGACCAGGCCACCGGCGCCAGGCACGTTTCGGGGCGTCGCGTGCCTGGAGGAGTACGGGTCGGCGATCGCGGTGATCGCCGTCGCCGACCCCGCCGCGCGCAAGGTTCTGCGGGTGCACGCGGCCGTCGACGTGGGCGTGGCGCTGCACCCGTCCGGCGTCCGGGCCCAGGTCGAGGGCTGCGTGTCCGACGCACTGTCCACAGTGCTCGGTGCGCAGATCACGGTCCGCGACGGCCACGTCGCGGAGTCCTCGTTCGGTGACTTCACGTGGGCGCGGATCGATCAGTCGCCGGACATCGACGTCGTGATCGTGTCGTCGGACGCCCCGCTCGGCGGCCTCGGTGAGCTCGCCTATCCCCCTGCGGCCTCGGCGATCGCGGCCGCACTGGCCGGCGACACGCCCGTCACCGGCATGCCGATCGGGACCGACGTGGGGTGATCGGGCCGCTCTGCGATGATGGAGCCGTGGCCGAGGGAGACGAACTGGCGGTGCAGGACCGCCCTGACCAGGTGGGCGCGGACGTCGCCTCCTGGCCGACGGGCAGGCTCCTGTCCGTCGCGGCGCGCGTCGTGGAGAAGCGGTTCGAGGACTTCCTGGCGAGCCGCGGCCTCACCCACGCCGGGATGATCACCCTGCACCACCTCGCCGACGGGCCGCGCTCACAACGTGAACTCGCCGTGCTGTGCCGGGTGACCGACCAGACCATGAGCCGCACGATCGAGCACCTCGACCGCGGCGGCCACGTCGTGCGCAGCCAGGACACGAAGGACCGCAGGCGGACGTCGGTGAAGATCACGCCCGCCGGGCGCAAGGCTCTGGCCGCCGCCCGCCGGGAGGAACGCGAGTCCGACACGCTGCTCGGGGCCGTCGACGACTACGAGCACTTCCGGCGGCAACTGATCGCGCTCATCGCGGCGGCGTCCACAGAGGACTAGTTGGCTTTCGGGCTACCGCACGAGTCCCGCACGACCAGTCTCGTGGGCAGCACGATCGGCTCGGCGCGGTCGCCCTCGGTGATCATCGCCATGATCGCCTTCGCGGCCGCCGAACCGAACCCCGGCTTGTCCTGCGCCACCGTCGTCAGCGCGGGATCCACCACGGCGGCGATCTCGATGTCGTCGAACCCGACCAGCGCCAGGTCCTCCGGCACGCGCAGCCCGGCGGCACGGGCGGCGAGCACCGCGCCGACCGCCATCTCGTCACTGGCCGCGAACACCGCCGTCGGCGGCTCGTCCAACGCCAGCAGCCGGTGCATGGCGGCGGTTCCGCTCGCCCGGTAGAAGTCCCCGGCCACCACGTAGTCCTCGCGCGACGGGATGCCCGCGTCGAGCAACGCCGTGCGGTAGCCCGACACGCGGGCGTCCGACGGCTGGTTGCCGCGCGGCCCGGTGATCGTCGCGATCCGGGTGTGTCCGAGCCCGACGAGGTGCCGGACGGCCTCCTGTGCACCGCCGACGTTGTCCGACGTGACGTAGGTGGCGCGCGGTCCGTCCACGGCGACGTCCAGTGCCACGCACGGAACTCCGGACTGCGCGAACGCCTCGAACGCGTCGGCGTCCGACCCGCTGTCGATCAGCACCAGCCCGCCGAGGTGGTGGCGGCGGGTCATGTTCACGTACCCGACCGGGTCCGCGAGCGACGCGCCCACCTCACGGGCGTCGCCGCTCGTGGCGAGCATCAGCAGGTGGTAGCCGTGCGCGGACAGCGCGGATTTGAGGCCTATCAACAGGTCCTGGAGGTACGGGTGCCGCCAGTCCGGCCTGCGGTGGTCGGTGTCCCACACCAGGCCGATCATCGTCGACTGCCTCGTCGACAAGGCCCGCGCCGACTCGTTGGGCCGGTAGTCCAGCTCGTCCGCGACCCGCAGCACCCGAGCACGCGTCTCCTCGTTCACCGTTTCCGGCTGGTTGAAGACGCGCGACACCGTCGCCACGGACACGCCGCAGAGCTGGGCGATCTCTCGCCCGGTCGCCATCGGACCTCCCACTGAAATCGTAAGCGGTTACATAGACCGTACGAGCAGCAGTTCTCCTAGTCAAACGCCTGCCGAAGTTGATCTGTTTATCAGTTCGTTACTTGACGGGCGCCGCGCAACACCGCTGTCATAGGCGCCACACACCTTCCCGCACCACCACTTCACCTTTCTTCAGCGCGCCCAGAAACCAACGGAGGCCTGGAAAATGCGCCCCAAAGCACTCGCACTCGGCTGTGTCGCGCTGGCGACCGCCGTGGTGCTCGCCGGTTGCGGCAGCGACACCGCGTCCGGCGGCAAGACCAAGCTGACCATCGGGTTGTTCGGCAACTTCGGGTACGCCGAGCTGCTCAAGGAGTACGTCGCGGCGCACCCCGACGTCGAGATCAGCGACCGGACGGCCTCCTACTCCGACCACCACAAGAACCTCGCCGCGCACCTCGCCACCAGCAGCGGCGCGGCCGACATCGAGGCCGTGGACACGGGGTACATCAACCAGTTCAAGGCCACGCCCGACAAGTTCGTCGACCTCAACACCAAGGGCGGTGACCAGCTCAAGGACCGCTGGCTGCCGTGGAAGTGGGAGGGCTCGCTCAGCAAGGACGGCAAGCAGATCGGCTACGGCACCGACGTCGGCGGCCTCGCCATCTGCTACCGCCGCGACCTGCTGCAGAACGCCGGGCTGCCCGCCGACCGCGACCAGGTCGCCGCGCTGTGGCCCACCTGGCAGGAGTTCATGAACGCGGGCAAGAAGTTCCAGGAGAAAGCGCCCGAGGGCGTGAAGTGGTTCGACGGCGGCCCGACCGTCCTCAACGCGATCGTCGGCCAGGCGGGCGTCGGCTACTACGACAAGTCCGACAAGATCGTCGTCGGCGACAACAAGGAGATCAAGGCCGGCTGGGACCTCGTGGTCGACGGCGTGAACAGCGGGCTGTCGTCGAAGCTGCTGTACTCCACGCCGGTCTGGAACACCGGGTTCAAGCAGGGCCAGTTCGCGACCGTGACGTGCCCCGCCTGGCAGATGGCCAAGATCAAGGACCAGGCCGGTCCGGAGGCCGCGGGCAAGTGGGACGTCACGTCCGTGCCCGGCGGTGGCGGTAACTGGGGCGGCTCGTACCTCACGGTGCCGAAGTCCGGCAAGAACGTCGACAAGGCCGTGGAGCTGGCGGCGTGGCTGACCGCGCCCGAGCAGCAGGCCAAGGTGTTCAAGAGCGCCGGACTGCTGCCGTCGATCCCGAAGCTCTACGAAGATCCGTCCATCGTGGACTACAAGAACCCGTACTTCAACGACGCCCCGATCGGCAAGCTGTTCACCGACGCGGCCAAGAAGCTGAACCCGCAGTACCAGGGCCCGAAGGCGGGCGACATCCAGACCGCGATCGGCAACGCGATGCAGCGCGTCGAGCAGGGCAAGCAGAACGGCGAGGACTCGTGGCGCCAGTTCGTCGGCGACGTGCAGAAGTGATCCGCTGACATGGCAGTGATCGACAAGACGACCCGAAGGCACCGCTGGGACACGAAGTTCGCGCCCTACGGTTACGTGGCACCGTACTTCCTGATCTTCGGTGTCTTCGGGCTGTTCCCCCTGCTCTACACGATCTGGGTCTCGTTGCAGGAGCGCAACCTGCTCGACGAGGCCGCCGCGAAGCTGGTCTGGTTCGACAACTACGCGAAGCTGATGGCGGACCCGTACTTCTGGAACGCCATGGGCAACACGCTCAGCCTGTGGCTGCTCACCACGGTCCCGCAGATCCTGTTCGCGTTGTTCATCGCGCAACTGCTCAACCGCAAGGTCCGCACCCGCACGCTGTTCCGGATGGGCGTGATCCTGCCGAACATCACCTCGGTGGCGGCGGTGACGATCATCTTCGCGCAGCTGTTCGGCCGCGACTTCGGCCTGGTCAACTGGGTGCTGGGCGTGTTCGGTGCCGGGCAGATCGACTGGCAGGCCGGTACGGCGTCGTCGCACATCGCGATCGCCGTGATGGTGGTGTGGCGGTGGACCGGCTACCACGCGCTGATCTTCCTGGCGTCGATGCAGGCGATCTCGCCGTCGCTGTACGAGGCGGCCACCTTGGACGGTGCGAGCGGCCGGCAGCAGTTCTGGCGCATCACGGTTCCGCTGCTGCGGCCGCAGATCATCTTCACCACGATCATCGCGACCACCGGCAACATGCGCCTGCTCGCCGAGCCACTGCTGTTCAACCCCGGTGCCGCGGCCGCGACGGGCGGTTCCGACCGGCAGTTCCAGACCGCCGCGCTGTACCTCTACGAGCAGGGCTTCACGAAGTACGACTTCGGCTACAGCTCGTCCATCGCGGTCGTGCTGGCCATCGCCACGGTCGTCGTCGCCGGGGTCGGTTACCTGGTGACCAAACGGATCCGGACGGAGTGACCCCATGACCGCTGTGCTGGAACGTCCCGCGCCGGCGCGGCCCACCGGCCCCGCCACCAAAGCGCGCAGACTGGCTCGGCGCGTGGCAGGGCCGTGGACGTACGCCGCCCTGATCGCCGTGCTCGCCGGGTCGGCTTTCCCCGTGTACTGGTCGTTCGTGGTGTCCTCGCAGACACCGGACGCGATCGACAGCGTGCCGCCCGTGCTGGTGCCCGGCGGGCACCTCTTCGCCAACATCGCCCGCGTCTTCGACACCACCGACTTCGGGCTGGCGTTGCTGAACTCGATCGTCGTCGCGGGCACGGTGACGGTCTCGGTCGTGCTGTTCTCGACGCTGGCGGGGTTCGCGTTCGCCAAGCTGAAGTTCCGCGGCCGCAACGTGTTGCTGCTGCTGATCATCGGCACGCAGGCGATCCCGACCGAGCTCGGCATCATCCCGCTCTACATGATGATGGCCGAGTTCGGCTGGGCCGGGGAGATCCACGCGGTGATCGTGCCGGGGCTCGTGACCGCGTTCGGCGTGTTCTTCATGCGCCAGTACTTCGAGCGGGCCATCCCGGACGAACTGCTGGAGGCGGGCCGGATGGACGGCTGCCACTCGTTGCGGCTGTTCTGGCACGTGGCACTGCCCGCGGCGCGTCCGGCGGCGGCCGTGCTGGGGCTGTTCACGTTCATGCAGGCGTGGAACGACTTCTTCTGGCCGCTGGTCGTGCTCACGCCGGAGAACCCGACCGTGCAGACCGCGCTGTCCACGTTGGCCAGCGGCTACACCACCGACTACACGCTGGTGCTGACCGCCGCGACGATCGGCACGGTGCCCGTGCTGGCCGTGTTCCTGTTGTTCGGCCGCCAGATCGTCGGCGGCATCATGTCCGGCGCCGTCAAGGGCTGACCTCTTTTGGAGACTGTTGTGAGCGATCCGGCTTTCCGCTGGGGTGTGGCCACCTCCGCCTTCCAGATCGAAGGGGCGGCCAGGGACGACGGCCGCGGACCGTCCATCTGGGACACCTTCGCGCAGGTGCCGGGGGCCGTGGCGAACGGCGACACCGGCGACGTGGCGGCGGACCACTACCACCGCTGGGCCGAGGACGTCCGGCTGCTCGTCGACCTGGGCGTGGACGCCTACCGGTTCTCCGTGTCGTGGTCGCGGATCCAGCCGGAGGGCCGGGGCCGGATCGAGCAGCGCGGCCTCGACTTCTACCGGCGGCTCGCGGAGACGTTGCTGGACAACGGGATCGAGCCGTTCCTCACGCTGTACCACTGGGACCTGCCGCAGGCGCTGGAGGACGAGGGCGGCTGGCGCAACCGGGACACGGCGGGCTGGTTCGCCGACTACGCCGCCGTCGTGCACGACGAACTCGGGGACGTCGTCCGCAAGTGGACGACGTTGAACGAGCCGTACTGCTCGGCGGTCGTCGGCTACGGCGAGGGCCGGCACGCCCCCGGTGCGCGGGAAGGCCACGGTTCGCTGGCCGCCGCGCACCACCTGCTGCTCGGTCACGGCCTGGCGGTGCAGGCGATGCGCGCGAACGGCGAGCCCGGTGAGTTCGGCATCGTGCTGAACCAGTCCCCCACCGTGCCCGTCACGGACTCCCCCGCCGACGTGGCCGCCGCGACCCGGCAGGACGTCCTGCTGCGCCGGCAGTTCACCGACCCGTTGTTCGGCGGCGCGTACCCGGACGAGATGACCTCGATGTTCGGCGACATCACGGACTTCTCGTTCCGGCAGGACGGCGACCGGGAGGTGATCGCGCAACCGTTGGACTACGTCGGCCTCAACTACTACTACCGGCTGCACGTCGCCGACGCCCCGCACCGCGAGCCCGACCCGGCCAAGCGCACGGCCCACGACATCGGCGTCGACACGACCCGGCTGCCGGACGTCCCGCGCACCGGCATGGGCTGGCCCGTCGAACCCGAGGGCATGACCTTCGCCCTGGCGGACCTGAAAGCCCGCCATCCCGAACTGCCGCCGGTCTACGTCACCGAGAACGGCTGCGTCTACCCCGACAACGCCGACTTCGAGGACACCGAACGGATCGCGTACCTCGGCGACCACATCGCGGCCGCGCAGGCGGCGGGGGTCGACCTGCGCGGCTACTTCTGCTGGTCACTGCTCGACAACTTCGAGTGGGCGCACGGCTACAAACACCGGTTCGGCCTGGTGCACGTCGACTACGAGACGCTGCAACGGACCCCGCGTGCCAGCTACCACTGGTACCGCGCGCACATCGCTAAGGCACGGCAGGGCAGCTGACGGCGGGAGTCGTCAGGTTCAGCAGGTAGTCGTCGACGTTCGACCTGGTGCAGGCGCTGCGCGGGTAGGCGATGTGGCCCCAGCCCTCGTAGGTGAGCAACGCCGTGTTGCGCGGCGCCTGCTTCTTGATGTTGACCGCCCACGCGTGCGGGGTGGTCGGATCGAACTTCGCGTTGATCACCATGATCTTCGGCGCGTCCGCGATGTCCAGGCGGTGCGGCGGGTTGGCGGGTTTGCCCTCCACCCCGACGCACGCGGTCGCCTCGTCGTGGCCGAGGAAGCTGCCGCGCATGATCGGTGCGCGGCGGAGTTCGTCCTTCCGCATTCGCTCGTAGTCGCGGAAGTACTTCAGGCGCAACGAGAAGTCCTGGCACACGCTGGCCAGCCGGACCGACTCGTAGTTGGGCTCGAAGGCCAGGGTCCGCAACGCCGGTGTACCGGTGATGAGGTCGGCGGCGTAGAACCAGTCCGGGCCGCGCAACGCGAAGTACATGCTGTCCAGCAGGCTCTGCCGGCCGCCCGGTTCGGCGTCGGCGCGGACCAGCGCGGCTTCCCACGCGGCCCGCACGTCCTGACCGTGCACCGAGCACTCGGCGCTGCGTGCGCACCACTTCTCGAACTCGCGGAACGCGTCGTCCGAGGCCGCCGCCCGATCTCCCACGAACCGCAGGAGATCCGCGCTGTGGTCGACCACGCTGTCCAGCACCATCGCCCGCACGGTGCGACCGAAGCGTTCGGCGTACACCTGCCCGAACGTCGTGCCGTACGACAGCCCGAAGTAACTGATCTTCCGCTCACCCAACGCCCTGCGCGCCGCGTCCATGTCCTGGGCGACCGTCGCACCGTCGGCGTGGTCGAACACCGGACCACTGCGTTCGCGGCACTTCTTCAGCACGTCCTTGTTGTGCCGCAGCAACGCGTCGAACCCGGCCTCGTCCTCGGGGTGGATCGACGGCCCGCCGACGACGAGGTCGTTGCAGCGGATCGCCTGGCTGCCGCCCGTGCCGCGCTGGTCGAGGCCGACGATGTCGAAGCGGGCCCGCACCTCCGCGCTGAACAGGCCGGACAACGCGAACTCCGCCGCCGAGCCGCCGGGTCCGCCGGGGTCGACGAGGAGAACGCCGATCCGCCGGGCCGGGTCGGTGGCCTGGTGCCGGGCGATCGCGAGATCGATCTTCGCGCCTCGGGGCTTCGCCCAGTCCAGCGGGACGCTCAGGGTCGCGCACTCACCGTCCGGATTGTCCGGACAGGCCGTCCACGCGATCGAAACCGCTGGTTCGGCGTGTGCCACACCCCCGGAGAACATCAGCACCGCGACGGACAACGCCAGCACTCGCTTCACCGACCGCACGACGCCCACCCTAGTGAGGAAGCGCTCTCACCGGCGGAGCCGTTCGGCGGCAAGCCTCCCCGAGATCAGCACCGGCGGAATCCCGACGCCCGGCGTGGTCCCGCTGCCCGCCAGCACCACGTTGCCGTCGCGGAACGGCAGGTTGCGCGGCCGGAACGGCCCGGTCTGCGCGAACGTGTGAGCCGCGGAGAACGGCGTTCCGGCGGCCTGCCCGTCGCGCGCCCAGTCGTCCGGCGTCACGACCGCGAGCGGTTCGGCGTCCACGATGAGCTTGCGCGCCACCATCTCGTTCACCAACTCCTCGGCGTAGCGGGAGGCCAGCGCGTCCCAGCGCAACGGCGCGGTGTCGAGGTTCGGGCACGGCGCCAGCAGGTACTGCAGGTGCCGCCCGTCGGGTGCGAGCGCGGGATCGGTCAGCGTCGGGGTGGTGAGCAGCAACGACGGGTCGCTCATCAGCCTGCCGCGCTTGATGATCTCGTCGAACGTGCCGTCCCAGCTGCCACCGAACGAGATCGTGTGGTGCGCGAGATCGTCGGCGACCGCACGCGAACTGAGGTGCACGACCACCGCCGACGGCGACCACCGCAGTGGACGGATCCGGCGCGGACGGCCCCGCAGCAACTGGCTGCTCTGCGCGGGCCCGGTGGCGAGAACGACCGCGTCGCAAGGGAATCGAGCCCCCGCCCGCACCGCGCTCACCCGAGCACCGACCCGCTCCAGGTCCGTCACCTCGACGCCGTAGTGGAACCGCACCCCGGCATCGGCGGCGGCGTCAGCCAGCGCCTGGGGCACCGCCCGCATCCCGCCGCGTGGAAACCACACTCCCGCGACGGTGTCCATGTAGGCGATCACGGCGTAGGCGGCCAACGCGTCCTTCGGCGCCACCCCCGCGTACAGCGACTGGAAGGTGAAGACGCGCCGCAGCCGTTCGTCGTGCAGGAACCGGCCGACGGCCTTGGCCAGCGACCCGAACCCGCCGAGCCGGGTGAGCCGCAGGAGATCGGGCCCGGCCAGGTCGAGCGGGGAGTCGAAGCTCGCGCCGATGAACCTGTCGCGCTCCACCTCGTACAGCTTCGTCAGCCACGCCCGCAGGTCGCGGTACCCCCGCGCCTCGCGGTCTCCGGCGAAGTCGCGGACCGCCTGCTCCATCCGGGCCGCGTCGGTGTGCACGTCGAGTGCCGTGCCGTCGGCGAACGCCGCTCGATAGGCGGGGTGCAGCGGCAGCAGTTCCAGGTGGTCCGAGAGGTTCGACCCGACGGCGGCGAACGCGTCCTCCAGCGGTTCCGGCATGGTCAGCACGGTCGGACCGGTGTCGATCCGGTGGCCGTCCACGTCGAGACGGCCCGCGAGCCCGCCGGGGTGCGGCTGCCGTTCGAGGACCGTCACCTCGTGCCCTGCGCCGCGCAGGTGCAGCGCGGCCGAGAGTCCGGAGAGGCCGGCACCGACGACCACCACGTGATCGGTGCGGCCCTTCACCACGTTCACCATCAGGTCGTCCGCGCCACGGCACGACCGGCGAGGCGCACGAGTGCGTGCCGAGCGTCAGCGTCGATGGCCGCGCGGTCCAGCGACGCGAGTCCCGAGTCCGCCAGCCTCGCGATGTGCTTCTCCACCACGGCGACCGCGCCCAGGTCGACGAGCAACGCGCACACGTCGTCGATCATCCGCTCGCTCTTGTCTCCGCCCTCCAGGCACTGCCGGAGTGTCCGCAGCGCCACGGGGTCGCCCTGCGCGCGAGAGAGAGCGATCGACATCAACGGCGTCCGCTTGCCTTCGCGCAGGTCCTCCCCCACCGGCTTCCCGGTGACCGACGGGTCGCCGAACACCCCGATCAGGTCGTCCCGCAACTGGAACGCGACCCCGATGTCGTGCCCGTACGCGCGCAGGCACTCCACAACGTCGTCGGAGGCGCCCGCCAACGCCGCCCCGAGGTGCAACGGCCGTTCCACCGTGTAGGCGGCGGTCTTCAAAGCAGCCACCCGCAGGGCGTGCTCCATCGACTCCTCGCGCCGGGCCACGGCGAGCAGGTCGAGGTGCTGGCCCAGGATCATCTCGGTCCGCATGGCCTGCCACGGTTCCCACGCGCGGTGCAGCGCGTCAGCGGGCAGACCGGCCGTGACCAGCGCGTCGTCCGCCCACGCCAGCGCGAGGTCGCCGACCAGGACCGCCGCCGAGTCGCCGTACTGGCGGCTGCTCCCGGCCCACCGCTCACGCAGGTGCCGGGCCGCGAACGTCTCGTGCACCGACGGCTTGCCGCGCCTGGTCGCCGAGCGGTCCATCACGTCGTCGTGCACGAGCGCGCAGCACTGCAACAACTCCAACGCCACCAGCGCGCGCACCACGTCGTCCGCGCGCCGCGACCCACCGGCTGCCCGCCAGCCCCACCACGCGAACGTCGGTCTGATCCTCTTGCCCCCGGCCATGATCAGCCCGGTCAGCTCGGCCGCGAGCTCGGGCGCGCGGTCCTCGCGGACGCGCAGGAAGTCGTGCAGTGCGTCGTCGAGCTGGACGCGGAAGTCGTCCACCTGCGACGGGCAAGCGCTGGTCAGCAGCGACATCGGCGGGTCCCCTGAGGAGTCGGAGTTCATCTTTTCCGAGCTAAGCAGCGCCTCGGCGGATCTGCATGATGAGTTCCGTCGTTGTGCGGAGGGCAACTCGCGGACTTAGCGTGAGGACACCTCCTCCGCGAAAGGACAGCTGATGTCGGCTGAACGCGAACTGGACGCCGCGGGCGTGACCGCGCCGGCGTTGCGCGACGCGTACCGGCGCTGCCGCGAGCTCAACGCGCGGCACGGCCGGACCTATTACCTGGCAACGAGGTTGCTCAGCGCGGAGCAACGGCCCGCCGTGCACGCGCTGTACGGCTTCGCGCGCTGGGTGGACGACGTGGTCGACGACGTCCACAGTGGACTCGACGAGAAGACGGCGGCGCTCGCCGCGATCGACGCGCGCCTGCAGGCCGCGCTCTCCGGTGGCGCCCCGGACGACCCGGTGCTGGCGGCGCTCGTCGACACCGTGCAGCGCTACGACATTCCGCTCCAGCACTTCCAGGACTTCATGGCGTCGATGCGGATGGACCTCACCGTCACGAACTACGCCACCTATCCCGACCTCGAACGGTACGTGCACGGCTCCGCCGCCGTGATCGGCCTGCAGGTGCTGCCGGTGCTCGGCACCAGCACCTCGCGGGAGGAGGCCGAACCCGCCGCGGCCGCGCTCGGGATCGCGTTCCAGCTCACGAACTTCATCCGCGACGTCGGCGAGGACCTCGACCGCGGCCGGGTCTACCTGCCCGCCGACGAACTCGCGGCGTTCGGCGTCGACCGCGAGCGCCTCCTGCACGCCCGCGCCCAGGGGCATGCCGACCAGCAGGTCCGCGCCGCCCTGCGCGATCAGGTCCGCCGGGCCCGGCAGGTGTACGACCAGGCGTGGCCGGGCATCGGCATGCTCGCGCCGCGCTCCCGGCCGTGCGTGCTCACCGCCTACCGCCTGTACGGCCGCATCCTGGACCTGGTCGAGGACGCGGACTGCGACGTCCTGTCCCGCCGCGTCGTCGTGTCGAACGGCAGACGGCTCGCCGTCGCTCTGCCCGCACTCGCGAGGGCGGTGTTCGCCCGTGCGGCCTGACAGGTTCCCGCTGCGGATCTACTCCAGCCCGCCGTGGCGCGACCAGCGTCCGACCTGGCAGGACGCCAAACCGGCGCTGATCGAGGCAGCCCTCAAACGCGCGACCGCCCGGCCGTCCGGCAACTGGTTCGTCGTGGGTGCGAGCCGGGACGTGGTGAAGGGCAAGCCGACCGGACGTGTCATCGCGGGCCAGGAACTCGTGCTCTGGCGCGGACCGCACGACACGCTGCTGGCGGGCTCCGGTTCCTGCCCGCACCTCGGCGCTCCCCTGTGCGACGGCGCCGTGGCCGAGGGCAAGCTGATCTGCCGCTGGCACGGACTCGCGCTCAACGGCAAGCGGTTCGGGTCCTGGACGCCGTTCCCCGCGCACGACGACGGCGTGCTGATCTGGGTGCGACTCGACGAGGCAGGGGGCGAACAACCCCTGCCCGCCCCGGTGCTTCCGCAGCGGCCGCCGGCCGGGTCGATCGACGCGGTGGCCACGCTGATCGGCCGCTGCGACCCCGAGGACGTCGTCGCGAACCGGCTCGACCCGTGGCACGGCGCGTGGTTCCACCCGTACTCGTTCGCGAACCTCGACGTGCTGGAGACCCCGACCGAGACCGACGACAGGTTCCTGGTGGAGGTGACGTTCCGCCTGGCCGGACGGGTCGGCGTGCCGGTGCTCGCCGCGTTCACCTGCCCGGAGCCGCGCACGGTCGTGATGCACATCGTGGAGGGAGAGGGCGAGGGCAGCGTCGTCGAGACGCACGCGACGCCGATCGGTCCGGGCCGCACGGCCGTCGTGGAGGCGACCATCGCGCATTCGGAACGGCGCGGGTTCGCGCTCGCGAGGCCTGCCGCGGGCGCGTTGCGGCCGGTCATGCGCTGGGCCGCCGCCCGGTTGTGGCGCGACGACCTCGCGTACGCCGAACGTCGGTACGCACTGCGCCGGAAGGGTCGATTTCCGGACTGAGCGAGTCGAGTTGCGTCGTTTCTGAGTCGATTTTAGGATGATGCTCCACACCTGAGTCGACTCACCTGAGGACGTGCGTCATGCCCGAACTGTCCCGCCTGCCTCAACCGGTCGCGGAGTCGTGGGACTGGCAGCTCCAAGGCCTGTGCCGGGGCATGGACAGCACCTACTTCTTCCACACGCCCAACGAACGCGGCTCCTCGCGCGACCGGCGCGAGGCCGCGGCCAAGGCCGTCTGCCAGCGCTGCCCGGTCATGGAAAAATGTCGTTCGCACGCACTGGAGGTCCACGAGACCTTCGGCATCTGGGGCGGACTCGGGGAAAGCGAGTTGAGGGCGATTCTGGCGAAACGCGCGCGCAGGACGTGACGTACACGCCTCGCGCGGTGGCGGGCATGCTCGGCATCGCCCCCACCACCCTGAGAACCTGGGACCAGCGTTACGGCCTGGGTCCTTCGGTGCGCACGGAAGGCGGTCACCGCCGGTACGAGGACGCGGACGTCGACGTCCTGCGCCGGATGGTCGTGCTGACGTCCCAGGGTGTCGCGGCCTCGGCGGCGGCGGTGCTGGCCCGGCAACGCCCGGTGGCGCCTCCTTCCGGGACGCGCACGCCGATCTGCGTCGAGGAAGCCGTGATGGCGCAACACAACTTCCTCGACGCGGCGAAACGACTCGACGAACCGGCGATGTCCGACATCGCCTCGAAACTCCTCATCGGACACGGCGTCGTGTCGGCGTGGGAGTCGGTGTTCGTGCCGGCGATGATCGCGCTCGGTGAGCTGGTCGCCGACACCGGCCAGGGCGTGGAGGTCGAGCACCTGGCCAGCGCGAGCGTGCTGCACGCGTTGCGCGGCATCCCCCGCGCCACCCGGCCGGGCGTGCTCGCCGCGTTGTTGTCGTGCGCGCCGGACGAACAGCACTGGCTGCCGCTGGAGGCGCTCGGCGCGGCGTTGTCCGAAGAGGGCTGCATGTGGGGCAACCTCGGCGCGCGGGTGCCCGCCCCGGCGTTGTGCGACGCCACCGAACGGTTGCGCCCCAGCGTGGTCCTGGTCTGGGCGCACCGCTCCGACCTCGCTCTGCGGGTGCCGCTCGCCGAACTGGGGTCGCGCTCGGACGCGGTGATCGCGGTCGCCGGAGCCGGGTGGCAGGGCATGCAGTTGCCGTCGTTCGTGCATCGTCCCGCGTCGCTGAACGACGCGGTGGAACTCGTGCTTGGACGCGTGCGCTAGAAGATCTGCCGCTCCTTCTCCTGCTGCCGCACCTGGTCGAGGTCGTCGAGCCGACGCAGTCCCTGCACCGCGCGGACCATCCGGTGGTTGCCGCTCACCTGCCGCTCGTACCGGTCGAGCCACGCCCAGTAGCCCGCGGTGAACGGGCACGCGCGTTCCCCGGTGCGCTTCTTCGGGTTGAACCAGCAGGTCTTGCAGTGGTCGGTCATGCGGTTGAGGTAGGCGCCGCCGCTCAGGTACGGCTTGGTGGCGATCACGCCGCCGTCCGCGTGCTGGCTCATGCCGATCACGTTGACCGGCATCACCCACGGGAAGCCGTCGACGAACGACGTGACGAACCAGTCGTTGAGCGCGGCCGGGTCGTAACCCCGTTGCAGGGCGTGGTTTCCCAGCACCATCAGGCGTTGGATGTGGTGCACCCAGCCGTGGTCGCGGACGCCTTCGAGCGCGGTTCGCAGGCAGGCGGCGCGGACGTTGCCGGGTTTCAGGTCCGTCCACCACTGCGGCAGTTCGGTGGTGGCGCGGAAGCCGTTGCGGTCGCGGTAGTCGTCGCCGAGGTGCCAGTAGAGCTGCCAGACGTACTCGCGCCAGCCCAGCACCTGCCGGGCGAACCCCTCGACGCTCGCCAGGGGCGCGTCGCCGCTGCGGTAGGCGTCCTCGGCCGCGTAGACGACCTCCAACGGGTGGAGCAGGCCGTGGTTGAGGGGGACGGACAGCAGCGAGTGCGCCATCGTCCAGTCCTTGGTCAGCACGGCGTCCTCGTGCGGGCCGAAGTGCGGCAGCCGGTCGCGCACGAAGACTTCCAGCGCCTGCAACGCTTCCGCCCGCGTGATGGCGAACCTGCGTGGGCCGTCCTTGCCGACAGCGGGCAAGTTCATCGCGTCGAGATCGGCCCGGACCTCGGCGTCGATGTCGTCTTCCTCGGGCCACCACGGCGCCGGAACGTTCAGACGGGCCCGTTTCGGTGCGGGTTCGCGGTTCTCGGCGTCGAAGTTCCACCGGCCGCCGACCGGGTCGCTGCCCTCCATCAGGACGTCGAACCGGGCTCGTTGGAAGTGGTAGAAGTCCTCCATCAGGAACTTCTCGCGGGTGCCCGCCCGGGCCGCGAACTCGCTGCGGGACAACGCGAACGCGTTGGTAGGCAGGATCCTCACACCCAGGTCTTCGAGCATCTTCACCGCGGCGGCCGACCCCGGTTGGTACGCGGAGACCGGTCCCTTGAGTCTGCGGATCGCCTCGCCGTAGGTCTCGGCACGCACGAGGGTGACGCGGTCGGGGAACTCGGCGGCGAGGTGCCGCATGCCGGACAGCACGAGGTGCAGCTTCTGCCGGTGGTACGGCCTGCGGCGCAGCGCGGCGGCGGACTCGATCAGCACGACGTCCTCGGTGCCGGTGAGGAAGTGCGGGCCGAGCTGGTCTCCGAACAACACCAGGGTCATCGAGCACCGTTCAGGTCGGTCAGCACGGCGTGCGCGGCCCTCCGCCCGGAGTGCAGCGCGCCCTGGATCGAACTGGTGTCGCGGTGGTCACCGCACACGTACCGGCGCTCGCCCGCGCGGACCGACTGCTTGAGCCGGTGCGGGGCCGTCATCGCGGGCAGGGCGCGCGGGATCTCGTAGCGCCGCAGCATCTCCCACCGGCTGGTGTCGGTGCCGTACAGGCGTTCCAGGTGCTTGCGGACCGACTGCTCGTCGGCGTCGTCGAGCACCGAGGCCTGCACGAGCGGGGCGTGCGGCGAGTACGGGCGCGAGACCTCGGACATCACGGCGGTGTTCGCGACCGGGCCGCCGTTGGCGTCGACGACCAGGCAGCCGTCCCGCAGCGGGGACCTCGGCGGGCGGAAGTACCAGGTGGTCACGCCGTTCCAGCGCGGTTCGGCGAGGCCCGGGAGCAGGCGGGCGGCGGTCGTTCCGTCAGTGGCGACCACGACGGCGTCGGCGGCGATCCGGCCACCTTCCTCCAGGTCGACGCCGTTGTCGTGCACCGCGCGCACGGCGGTGTCGAGCTGGACGCTGTTGGCGGGCAACCGTTCCGCCATCGCCTTCGGCAGCTCCCCCATGCCCAGCGCGGGCACGGCGGCGCCACCCCGGGCGAAGCTGCGCCACACCAGGTGGAAGAACCGCGACGACGTGGTCAGCTCCCGTTCCAGGAAGACTCCCGACAGGAACGGCTGGAACACCGCCTCGACCGCGCGGTCCGACAGGCCGAGGGCCCGGAGCGCAACCCTGGTCGGGTGGTCCGGCGCGGTGAGCAACGGCCGGGCCGGGCCGAACGCGTCGGGGCCGGAGAACCGGGCGACGGCAGTCACGTCCCGCGCGCTCAGCACGTGCTGGCGCAGGAACCCGTCCCACGCCGACGGCCCACTGCGGGGGTCGGCGAGCAGGTCGTGCCTGCCGTCGTCGTGCACGAACACGCCGGGCCGGAAGTGCCGCAGCGGCAACGGGTCCAGGTTCAGCCGGGCCAGGTCGGGGTAGGCGGGCAGCAGGATCTGGAAGCCCCGGTCGAACCGCACGCCGTCCTCGACGTCGGTCCGCACCCGGCCGCCGACCTCGTCCGCCGCCTCCAGCACGGTGACCTCACGGCCCGCCGCGCTCAGTTCCAGCGCGGCGCTCAGCCCGGCCAGTCCGGCTCCCACGACGATGATCACAGCGTCCTCCAGCGTCGGGCGACCGAGCGCAGCAGCGGCACCCGGCCCTCGGTCGGCACGGTCCACAGGTCGGTCCCGACGACACCCCATCGGCTCAGCAGGTGGTTGGCGGCGGCGAATCCCGTGGTGGCGGCCCGTTCCATCAACGCGACGGGCAGGTCGATCCGCACCAGGTCGCCCGCGACCACCAGGAACTCGTCGGGGGTCGTGACGGTCGGCCTGCCGGCATGGCCACCGGCGGGGAACAACGGGCAGTCGGCGCGCAGCTCGTGCCGTTCGTCGACGACCGCCGCGCGTTTGGTCTCCGGGTAGACCTCGGTGAGTTGCTGCCACAGCCTGGACTTCGCGTCCTGTTCGTCCACATCGGACGGCAGCGCATAGCCGTGCAGTTCCACGACGGCCCCGCCGGTGCGCGCCGCCCAGGCCCGTGCCTCGTGCTCGTAGTGGTCGAGAACGCTGATGTTGTCGAGCAGGTCGTGGCCGCCGGTGCCGAGGAAGCCCGGCCGGTCCGCGTCGACCGGGGTGTCGAGCCAGTACCGCGACACCAGGAACCTCGGTGCGGTGCGGAGTGCGCTCACCTTCTCCCGCCAGGCCTGGTCCGCGAGCGCCGGCGAGCCGTCGACGAGGGCTCGTAGGCCGGGGACGTCGGCGGCGAGCACGACCGCGTCCGCCTCGAAGGCGCCCTCGCCGATGCCGACCTCGAAGCGCTTCCGTTCACCGGGACGGACGGCGTTGACCTCGGTGCCCGTGCACACCGTCGCGCCGAGCAGGGCGAGGTGGCGGCGCAACGGTTCCCACAGGCCGTGCGGGAACGGGTCGGCGGCGACGTCGAACAGCAGTCCCTCGCTGGAGCCCAGGAAGTAGATGTGGAACATGACGGCCAGTTCCGCCGCCGACATCTGGGTGGGGTGCGCGAAGAAGCTGCGGGAGAAAACCTCGAACGCCAGCGCGTGCGCGGCCTCGGGGAACCTGATGCGTTCCAGGTAGGTGGCGGCGTCGATGCCGTCGAGCTCCTCGTAGACCCGGGGCACCGACACGTCGAGCAGGCTCAGGGCCGCGCGCGCGTTCACGTCCGGCAGGTCGCCCCAGCGGAACGTGGGGCTGTTCCTGAGGAACGCCAGCGCGTTCCACGGCACGGCTGTGGGCAGCTTCGCGAACGTGTCGCGGTGCCCGGAGGCGTGCTGGAGCGGGTAGTCGGGCAGGGGCGTGAGGGCTCGTCCGGCCGGGTCCACGCGCCTGAGGAGGGACCGGAGGTTGTAGTACTGGCGGAAGAACGCGTGGAAGCCACGTGTCATCGTGGCTTCGCTGCCGTCTTTCAGCCTCGTGCTCCAGCCACCGGCCCGGCCGCCGAGGTGGTTCTCCCGTTCGCACAGCACGACCTTCGCGCCGCGTTCGGCGAGCAGCGTCGCGGCGGCGAGTCCGGCGATGCCGCCGCCGACCACCACGACCACCGGCGCGTCGCCGTCGAACTGCGCGCGTCCGGGTGGTGCCGGAATCCGCACGGCCCTGCGATCCCTCACCGCTGTTCCTCCGGTGTCCGGGCCGCCGGTGCCTGGCCGCGGAACGTGTGCACGACACCCAGTTGCATGCCCGGCACCGGTGCGCTGCGCACGGCGGTGAACCCGTTCCGCCGCAGCCGGTTGCGGAGATCGGTGGCACCGTCGAAGTCCATCACGCTGCGCCACAGGTAGGTGTAGAGGCTGCGATCACCGGTGACCAGCCAGCCCATCGGCACGACGAACCCGCACAGCGCCGTCCACACGGCCGTGCTGATCGGCGAGTCGCGCACCGAGTACTCGTGCAACACCAGGGTTCCGCCGGGCTTGAGCAGCTCGCGGATCCTGGCGAGCGTCGCGTCGGGTTCGGGCAGGTTGCGCACCAGGTAGGCGGCGAACACGGCGTCGAACTCGCCCTCGTCCACGTCCTCGGCGCGACTGTGGACGAACCGCACCCTTGACGGCCACTGCTTTTCCTTCGCCCGCGCGATCATGCCCGCCGACGCGTCCACGGCGACGACCTCCACGCCGGGTGCGGCTGTGAGCAGCGCGGCGGTGGACGCGCCGGTGCCGCAGCCCAGGTCGAGCACCCGCATGCCGGGCCGCAGCCCGAGCGCGTGTGCCGAGCGGCGCAACGCCTGGTGGTAGCCGGGGTTGAGCCCGACGAGGAGGTCGTAACCACGCGCCGCGCGGTCGAACTTCCCCGGTACCTCAAGCTTGTTCACGTGCGAGCCTTCCCCGTTCCCACAACAGCAACACGGCGGTGACCATGGCGAACCCGTAGAGGAAGTCCTCCACGGGAATGTCCCACGGCACCCGCACCCCGCTGATCGCCCAGTCCGCGTACAACACGATCGGGGCGTCCAGCCTCGTCAGCCAGCCGTCCACCGGCACCTGGAACCCGAGCACTATCGCCATCGTGATCCAGTACGCCGGTCTCCTGAACAACCCGGTGCGCAGCAGGCAGAACTCCAGCAGCAACACCACGACCACCGCCGTCGCCGCGGCGAACGAGTACTCCTCAACCATTGCGCGACCGGCTCTTCTGACGTCCGCGCCGCAGCCAGCGTTCCTGATGCCCGCGCACAGCCTCGTAGGTCAGCACCGCGCACAACGGAATCGCCACGAAGAACAGGACTTCCTCGATCGGCAGCACCCCGCCGATCAGCACGCCCGTGGTCGCCTCCGGGTGAAAACTCCAGTGGCCGCGCAGAATCGCGACGAAGTCCCAGACCGCGAGCACGACCAGCACGGGTGCGACGGCCCGCGCGAGCTCGGGAACACGGCGGTACACGCCGCGTCCCATCCACTCCAGCGGCACGGTGATGAGCACGCACACACCCAGAACCGCCAGGTACTCGTACTGGCTTCGCATCTCGGACCTCCCACAACGACCGTATGGGCGGTCCGTCGACTCTGCACAACGGCGAGCACATTTCTCGGGTCTTAGGTCAACTCCGCTTTGGAGATCGCGTAGTAGGCGTCCACAGTGTCACCGTCGATGCCCATGTACGCGTCGATCCAGGCCGCCGCCGCACGCACCAACACCAGCACAGCGACGAACTGCTGCTCCTCCGTCAACCTCGCCAACACCAACGACACCCGTTGGTCATCACCGGACGCCAGGCCGCTCAACAGATCCGAAGCCACCGCCGTCGTCTGGGCGTCCTCACCCGGCGCGATCACCGGAATGCGGGCGGACGGCGCCAACGCCCCGCGAGGAACACCGCGCAGCAACACCGCCGCACACGTGTCGATCGCGACAACCCGCGTCCGTTCATCGCTCGCCAGACACCGAGCGGCCTCCACGGACCACTGATGATCACGCCGGTTGACCGCACCCACGGCTGCCAGCGTCAACTCCCTGGCCTGCACGTCGTCGAGCCGGTGCATCGACTCCCTGCCTCCTACTCAGTCGGCCCCGACTGGAATGCGCGCCCCCGCACGACTTCTGTGTTGCTACAACTTGCAGACATGGTCAAACGACCGTGGCGCCCGTGCATGACGAGTGGTGTGGAGTTCACTCGTCCGCAGCAGTTTCACCGCTACCCCAAACGTGTTCGGATGTTGATAACATCCCGATGATGCCAACACGACACCTCTACGTGGTCCGCCACGGCGCCGCGGACGCGTTCGGCGACCTGACCTCGGTCGGCGAGCAGCAGACCCGTCACCTGGGCGAACGCCTCTCCCGCTCCCCCATCACCGCCGTGTGGCACTCGCCTTTGGCGCGCGCTGCTCGCACGGCCGCGTTGCTCGGCTCGCACCTGCCGGGGGTGCCGGTGTCGGAGGCCCCCGAGCTCGTCGACCACGTGCCGCACGTGCCCGCGTCGCCGCCACCTGCCTGGGCCGGGTTCTTCGACGGGTATTCGGCTGCGGAGGCCGCGGCGGGGGAGGAGTTGGCTGCTGCTTTGACGGAGCGGTTCGCCCGGCCCGCCGACGTGGAGGCGCACGAGGTGTTGGTCACGCACGCCTACCAGGTGGCTTGGTTGGTGCGGCACGCGTTGGGTGCGCCGGCGGACCGGTGGCTGGGGATGAGTTGCGGGAACGCGGCGTTGACGGCGCTGCAGTTCCGGGAGGGAACACCGCCGACTTTGGTGGTGTACAACGACATGAGCCACCTGCCGGAGGAGTTGCGGTGGACGGGCTTCGGACCGGGCACCCGCCCCTGACCCGGCACTCGGCCGGCGCCTACTTCCTCAGCACGGCCTGCGCCGCGCGGAGTCGCTCTGCCTCGTTCCGCTCCGTCCCGGTTCCCGGCAGCGCGTCTCCAGACGCCTCCGCCACCACCTCGTCCGCCCACCCCAGCAACCGCCGCAGCGCCCCGTCCACCCCGCCCGTCACCACCTCGGCCGAGCCGAGCACCACCTCACCGCTGCTCCCGTCGATGCTGAGCAGCGACCCCACCCCCACGGTCCGCCCACCCAGCGCGACCGACTCCGCCCCCACCTCGAGCGCGGCCACCCCCACCACCGCGGGCTTCCCCATCGACCGCGCCACCACGGCGGCATGGCTGGCCGGACCTCCCCGAGCCGTCACGATGCCGGTCGCCGCCGCCAACCCCCGGATGTCGTCCGGCGAAGTCTCCGGCCGCACCAGCACGACCGGCCCGTCGACCGCCATCCGCACGGCCTCGTCCGCCGTCACCGCGACCCGCCCCACCGCGACCCCGGGACACACCCCGATCCCCCGTCCCAGCACGTCCGCCCCCGAGGCAAGTCGCGGCGTGCGGACGTGCCGCAAGTCCTGAGGAGACACCCGCACCAACGCCTCGGACCGGCTGATCACCCCCTCCTCCACGAGGTCGACAGCCAGCCGGACCGCCGCAGCCCCGGTGAACCGCCCCGGCCGCACCTGCAACAACCACAACGCACCCGACTCGAACGTGAACTCGACGTAGCAGGCGTCGCGGAAGTGGCGTTCCACCAGGTCCAGCGCAGCCAGAAGTTCCTGCCACACAAAAGGTTCGCGATCGAGCGCGGCCAACGGCCGGGTCAGCGAGGCCCCGGAGACGACAGCGGAACCCTGGTGTCCGAAGAGGACTTCGCCGAACGGAGCGCGCACACCGGTGTCGGGGTCGCGACTGAAGGCGACGCCGGAGCCGCTGCGCTCGTCGCGGTCGCCGAACACCATGCGTTGCACGATGACGGCCGTGCCCAGGTCGTGCGGGATGTCGTGCAGGGTGCGGTAGGTGCGGGCACGCGGGGTGTGCCAGGACGCGAAGACCGAGCGCACGGCCTCGGGCACGGCGGAAGGAGGCACGTTGAGGATCGTGTCCATCATCCCCGGCATCGACACGGCCGCGCCCGAACGCACCGACACCAGCGAGGCGCCCAAGGAACTGACGGCGGACGCCAACGAGGACCAGAACTCGTCAGGCAAGGAACCGTCGCGCAGGAACGCGCGGCACGCCTCGGTGGTGACGACGAAACCGGCGGGCACCGGAAGGCCGAGGCGGTGCAACAGGACCAGGCCGTGCGCCTTGCCGCCCACCACCTCCGGCGGATCGGTCACCGACGCGGAGAGGTGTTTCAGCCAGACCATCGGGCGATTCCCTGGGTGGCCAGCAGGTCTTCGTGCAGTTCGGCCCAGATCGCGTGGTACGAGTCCATCGAGTCGGCCAGGCGGTCGAGCTCGCCCGCCTGCGCGAGACCCAGAGCCGAAGTGAGCCGGAGCGAGTAGCGGGCGAAACGAGGTGCGGCGGCGGCCAGGGCGGCGATCACCACGACGGCGCGCGCGTGGAAGTCGGTGAACAGCGCCAGAACGCGGGCGTCGTAGGCGGTGTCGGTGTGGTCGTTGACGGTGCCTCCCGAACGGATCTGCCACGCCGTGCAGAGGTCGAGGAGTTCCGGGTTGAGCACCAGGAAGTCCTCGAACGCCGCCGCCAGCGCCGGGCGCATGCCGGACAGCTCGGCCGAGGTGTCGGCGGCGTCGCGCAACCGGCCGGCGTCGGTGAGAGACCAGGCGCCGAAGGCACGGTCGTAGCTCACGAAGCCTGCCACCGCGAGGTCGATCAGGTCGGACTCCACGTCGGACTCGGCGAGCCCGGTGAACCAGGAGACACGGGTCGGGCTGGTGCTGCCGACGCAGCGCAGAGCGTGCAGGACGGGGTTCACGGCGTCGCCTCCCGGCTGTGCGCGCCCGCCGCGTGACCGGCGCCGCGGCCGTGCGACCGCGCCACGATCAGGCCGTCGCGCACGCTGACCGCGGACTCGGTCTCGTCGCCGGCACCCGCGAGACCGATCGCCGACGCCACCCGCGCGTCGTCGTCCAGCACCAGCCGGACGGGCGGCCACGACGAGACGGCGAACACCCGGCGCAGGCACGCGACGGTGTCGGTCAGCCGCAGCCGCACGAGACGGCCCGTCTCCGCCGGGTCGCCCGTCACGACCGCCACCACGACCTGCTCGCCGGGGCTCGCCGACCGCACGGCCTCCTCGGCCGCGCCCAGGCGTCCCGCGCCCAGCACCACGACCAGGCCGTGCCCGACGTCGACCGGCGAACCGCTGATCACGTCCACCAGTCCGGCAGGCGGCGACCAGGCATCGGAACACGCCTGCGCCGGCGCGACGTACGGCAGGTGCGGCGGCGCCCAGGTGTCCTGCAGGTCGATCCCGGCCAGGTGCCGGCACGCGTGCGCCACGTCGAACGGGTCCCCGGACCCCGGCGCCGTCGCGGCCCGGTGCCCCGCCCCGTCGAGCAGCGTCAGCACGAGCTCGGCGAGCCGCACGCACCGCATCACACCGCCCTCCTCCAGCGCGAGGGCCAGCAGCAACGCCTCCAGCCTCGCCACCTGCGCCGCGACGGACGGCCCCGGCTCGTCCTCGAACACCCCGTCGAGCGATCGCAGCTGCAACCGCCCGCCCGGCGCCGAGTCACCGGCCAGCGGCAACCGTTCGAGCCACCCGCGGGCGAACACACCCAAAGCGTCCGCCCGCGACGACGGCGACACGGCCGCCACCGTGCCGGAGTCCTGCTCCACCAGGTCGATCAGCACGGCCAGGTACAGCGCGCGCTTGCTCGGGAAGTTCGAGTACACCGCCCCGCGGGTGAGGTCCGCCCGCTCGGCGATCCGGTCGACCTTGGCCGGACCGAACCCGTGCTCGGCGAACTCCTCCCGCGCGGCCGCCAGGACCGCCGCCCGCGTGCGTGCCTGCTGTTCGACCCGAGTGAGCCGGACCATCACCGCTCCCGATGCCACTGAGATGTTCTGGACACCCAGATTACATCATCATCTGGGCAGGGTCAGTCCACCGTCGCCAGCGCCGCCACCGGGCTGACCCGCGCCGCCCGTCGCGCCGGCCACAGCCCCGCCAGCACGGTGATCACCACCAGCACCACCGCGACCAGCAGCAGTTCCGGCAGCGGCAACGTCAGTGGCACGCCGATGTTCAAAGCGCCCACCGCGAGCCACGCGAACGGCACGCCCAGCACGAGCCCCAGCAGCGCGCCGATCGCGCCGTACAGACCGGACTCCGCGGCGATCATCGTCCGGACGCCGCCCCGGCCGAGCCCGAGCGCGCGCAGCAACCCGATCTCACCGGTCCGTTCGTGCACCGACAACGCCGTCGTCGTGCCCACCCCGACCACGGCGATGAGCACCGTCAGCCCGAGCAGCCCCAACGCCACCGCCAGCAGCCCGGACACCTGCGCCCGTGCCTGGTCGCGCAGGTCGGAGAGCATCCCGATGTCCGCCCCCGACGCCACCTGCCGAACGGCATCGCGAGCCGCGATCAAGCCTTCCTCACCCGACCCCGAGGCGTTCGCCAGCACCATCGGTTCGGACGGCCCGAGCCGCTCCAGGTCGGACGGCGCCAGCACCGCACCGCTCGAGAACGGCCCGTCGTTGGCCAGCACCTCCCGCACGACGACCGACACGTCCGCTCCCAACGTGACCCGCTCCCCCACGCCGACCCCGAACGACGAAGCCGCCCACCGAGCCAGCACCACCTCACCCGGCGCCACCTCTGCACCGAAGTCGAGCACCGGCACGTCCAGGTCACCCGCCTTCACCGAGGCGGACCGGAACGTCACCACGTCCTTCAACGCCGGAGAAGCCCGCAACGCGGCGACCGCAGCACCATCCACATCGGACACAACGAGATCAGCGGGTGCACGCGAAGCCAGCTTGTCGTCCAGATAAGCCGTCATCCCGCTGGTCCCGACGAAGGTCGCCACGATCAACGCCACCCCGAGCGCGACCACGACCGCCACCCCGGCCGCCCGCCGCGGCGCACCGCCGACACCCCCGGCGGCCAGGGATCCGACCGCGCTGAACCTCCGCAACGGCCAGCTCACCACCGCCAGCACCGGCCGCACCACCACCGGCCCCAGCGCGATCAACGCACCGAACGTCGCCATCACCGCGAGCACCAGCAGCACCAGCGCGTTGTCGCCGTCGGGGTCATCAGAAGGCCCGGACGTCACCAGCACCGCAATCAACCCCACCGCCGCGACGACCAGCACCAGCCCCACGACCAGCCGATACGCGCTGATCCGGCTCTCCCCGGCGGAAGTGCTGGACGCGCGGAACACCTGCAACGGCGCCGCCCGCGACGCGGTGAACGCAGGCGCTGCCACGGCCCCGACCGTCAGCAGCCCGGACCCGATCACCACCGCCACCGCGGCCCCGGCGGACACCTCCGGCGACGGCATCCCGGCGATCGCCACCGCGGCCCGCACCGCACCGGCCGCGGCCAGCACGCCGGCCACCCCCGCGACCAGCCCGACCACCGCCCCCTCGACGATCAACGCCCGCACCAGCTGACCGGGCTGAGCACCGACCGTCCGCAGCAACGCGAGCTGCCGCAGGCGTTGCAGGAACACGATCCGGAACGTCGCGGTCGCCACCAGCCCGGCCGCCAGCACCGACACCGCCACGAACATCGCGATCAACTCGAAGACCCGGTCGACCTGGCTCGACGCGTCCCGCACCTCGGCCGCCCGCGCCGCCGCCCCGGACCGCACGCTGGTCACCACGTCGAGGCCCAGCACCGAGCTCATCCCCGCCAGCACCTGACCGGCCGCCACCGGATCCGTTGCCCGCACGTCGATCCGCGGATACGCACCCCCGCCCAACGCCGCCGCGACGGCATCGGGAGCGTAGGCACGCTCACCAGGATCGGGCGGCCCGTCGACCACTCCGGTCACCAGCAGCGAACCGTCGTCCAGCGCGATCCGCGACCCGGCCGCCACCGCGAACCGGCCCGCCGTGCGCTGATCCACCGCCACCTCACCGGGAGCGGCCGGATAGGCGCCACTGACCAGCCGAACCCGGGACAGCGGCCCCGCACCCGGATCCGCGACGACGGTGAGCGAAGCCCGGTTGACCCCGCGCAGCCGCACGGTCGACTCGACCCGCCCCACCGCCTCGGCCACCCCGGGCAACGCCCGCACGGCAGCGAGTTGCTCAGCGGACAGCCCCGACCCGGTGACCACGACATCCGTCGCGACCGGGGTCGTGCTCAGCGAATCGGCGACGGCGCGCAACGCGACGTCCCGCGCCAGCACCGCGCCGAACACGAGGAAACACGCGACGAGCACCGACAGTCCGGTGAGCAGCAGCCTGCCCGGCCGCCGCCCGACACCGCTGAGCTGGGTGCGGATCACCGTGGCGTTCAGCAGGTTCATCGCACGACCCTGCCGTCCACCACACGCACGACCCTGTCAGCACAGTCAGCCGCTGACTGGTCGTGCGTCACCATGACCACCGTCTGCCCAAGCTCTCGCACGGACGTGCGCAGGAACCGCAACACCTCCGCACCAGAGCCGGAATCGAGGTTCCCGGTCGGTTCGTCCGCAAACACGACCTCGGGCCTGGACACCAGCGCACGGGCCAGCGCGACCCGTTGTTGTTGCCCGCCCGACAACTCGCTGGGCCGGTGCCCGAGCCTGTCGCCGAGCCCCAGCACGTCCACCACGTGGTCGAACCGCCGCCGGTCGACCGGGCGGCCCGCGAGGTCCAGCGGCAACGTGATGTTGCGCCGGGCCGTGAGCTGCGGCAGCAGGTTGAACGACTGGAACACGAACCCGACCCGGTCCCGCCGCAACGCGGTGAGCGCCCGGTCGGACAACGCCGTGATGTCCGTTCCTCCCACCAGCACCCGGCCGGACGTCACCGCGTCCAACCCGGCCAGGCAGTGCAGCAACGACGACTTGCCCGACCCGGACGGGCCCATGATCGCGGTGAAACGGCCGCGTTCGAAGCCGACGCTCACACCGTCGAGCGCGCGCACTCCGCCCGTGCCCTTGCCATACACCTTCACCAGATCCTCAGCCGAAACGGCGAGATCCACACCGGAGTGGTTCATCAGAAGGCATATCCGGGGATGACGAGGTCGCGTTCGCCCCGGCAGTGCCCCTGGGCGTTGCTCACCATCTCTTCGTACTTCTCGCGCGTCGGCACCGAACCCTCGCCGGTGACCTTGACGAGCTTCCACGACACGAACCGGCCGACCTCGGTGCTGATGCCGTCGTTCTCGAACTGCGCGTACCGGATCTTGCGAATCTCCTCGTCCAGCGCCTTGGCTTCCTCGGCGCCAGAAGGCATCCCGCCCGCGCGGTCGATCAGCTGCTGCGCGAGATCGCAGTCCTCTTTGGACGCTTGCGTCGGGCCGCGGGAGGCCTGCCAGGCGTAGTTGACGCCGAAACCCACACCACCCACGACCACGATCGCCGCGATCGCGAACGCGACCAGCCGCAGTGTTTTCTTCCGGGCGTCCATTCGAGAGTCCTCCGCAATGCGTTGCCTGATGGTGACGGCAACTATTCCGGCGCGCCAGGCGAACCACATCGGCCTGCGGTGCGGATCAAGAGCACCTCCGAACCAGTACCCAGGTACTAGTCAGGTCGGTCGTTCGGTGGACGGACGAGGCCCGACTCGTACGCGAACACCACGGCGTGCACGCGGTCGCGCAGGCCGAGTTTCATCAGCACCCGGCCGAAATGGCTCTTCACCGTCGACTCCGACAGGAACAGCCGCGCGGCGATCTCGGTGTTCGACAGTCCTTCCGCGACGAGCCCGAGCACCTCCTGCTCGCGGTCGGTCAGCGCGTCGAACCGGGTCCGGGCGCGCTGGTCGGTGACGAGCCGCCCGGCGAACCGGTCGAGCAGCCTGCGGGTGACGCGTGGCGCGACCACCGACTCCCCCGACGCCACCACGCGGATGGCGCCGAGCAGGTCGTCCGGTGGCGCGTTCTTCAGCAGGAACGCGCTGGCGCCCGCCTGCAACGCGGCGAACGCGTCCTCGTCGGTGTCGAACGTCGTCAACGCCAGCACGCGCGGCAGTTCGGCCCGCGCCTGCAACGCGCGGGTGGCCTCGACGCCGTCCATGACCGGCATCCGCAGGTCCATCACCACGACGTCCGCCTCGACGGTGGCGAGCAGCGCGAGCGCCTGCTTCCCGTCGCCCGCCTGACCGACGACCTCCATGTCGTCCTGCGCCTCGACCATCATCGCGAAGCCGGCGCGGACCAGTTCCTGGTCGTCGACCAGCACGACCCGGATCGTCATGCCTGAAGCACCCTTCTCGTCAGCACCGCGTGCACCCGCCACCCCGCACCGGACGGCCCGGCCTCGAACCGCCCGCCGTGCAGCAGAACCCGTTCACGCATCCCCACCAGCCCGTTGCCGCCACCACCGCTTGACGACGGGGTGCCCGCGCCGTCGTCGGTGATCGACACCTCGATCTCGTCGTCGCTCGCCCGCACCAAGACCTCGACGGACGTGCCGGAACCCGCGTGCCGCAGCACGTTCGTGAGCGCCTCCTGGACCAGGCGCACCACGGTCAGCTCCTCGGCCGCGTCGATTCCGTCGGCGGCCACGTCCAGGGAGATCACCACCCCCGCCGACCTGGCCCGTCCGGCCAGCACGTCCAGCTGATCGAGCCCGGGGCGCCGCGGTGGCACGTCCTCGGAATCGCCCCGCAGCACCGCCACGATCCGATGCATGTCCGCCAGCGCGTCCCGCCCGACGTCGGCGATGGTCCGCAACGCCGTGCGCGCCCGTGCCGTGTCCTTCTCGACGACGAACGTGGCCCCGTCCGCCTGTACGACCATCACGGCGAGACTGTGCGCCACGACGTCGTGCAACTCGCGGGCGATGGTGGCCCGTTCCGCGGCGGCGGCGAGCCGGACCAGGTGATCCCGTTCCCGCTCAGCCGCCAGCGCCCGCTCCGCGTACGCCTCCGCCGCCTCCTTGCGCTGCCGCAGCACCAGGCTCACCGACCACACCACCGCGCACAACGCCACGACGAACCCGAAGACCAGCGGATCGCCCATGTTCGGGTCGACGAACCAGATCAGCACCAGCGCGGCGGCCACCGCCCCGGCCACCGCGTAGACGTGCCGCAACGCCCCGTGCGTGACGACCGCGGCGAACGCGACCAGCACCGCGACGTCGTAGATCTGCAACTCCCCGACCGTCGCGACCTGCACCAGGCCCAGCCCGTACACGACGGCCATCACCAGCAGCGGGAAGCGGCGGCGCAGCAGCAACGCCAGCGCCATCCCGAAGCCGATCGCGATCGTGCCCGGCGCGGACAGCGGGTACTGCCACGCGAGCGTCGCGACGGCCGTGGCGATGGCGAGGTCGAGCAACACCCGCCACCAGTCGGCCGGGAACAGCGGTCCGTCCATGCCCGCCGACCCTAGCCGATGCCTCCGACAGTCCGATGTGGAGCGATACCCCGGGGGTATCGGGCGCGACGCAAGAGGTCTTGGACGGCGAGGCGATCTCGGCAGAGGCTGAAAACACCACTTCAGGAAAGGGAACCACCATGAAGGTGTTCGTCACCGGGGCCTCCGGCTACATCGGCGGGGCTACCGTCGCCGCCCTCCGCCGGCACGGGCACGTCGTCGAGGCGCTCGCCCGCACCGACGTGTCAGCCGCGACCGTGACCGAGCTCGGCGCGACGCCGGTGCGTGGCGGCCTGGCCGACCTCGACGTGCTGACCGCCGCCGCACAACGTGCCGACGCCGTGATCCACCTCGCGCAGGCCGACAGCGGCGAAGCCGACCTGGCCGCCGCGACCGCGATGCAGGGCAAGGGCACGTACGTCCACACCGGCGGCACGTGGGTTTACGGCGACACCAACGGCATCGCCGACGAGGACGCGCCGCGGAACCCGCCCGCGCTCGTCGCGTGGCGCGAGGAGGTCGAGGCGGAGGTGCTCGCGGCCGGCGGCGTCGTGATCAGGCCAGGACTGTTGTACGGCAAGGAGAACCGCCTGATCGACATCTTCTTCGCCCAGCCCGGCAAGGCGTCCGGCGCGATCCCGTACATCGGCGACGGCACGAACCACTGGTCGCTCGTGCACGTCGACGACCTCGCGGACCTGTACGTCGCGGCACTCGAAGCGAAGCCGGGTTCGGTGTACCTCGGCGTCGGCGGCGTGGACCCGGCGGCCCGCGAAGTGGCCACCGCGATCAGCCACGGCGCCGGACTCGAAGGCCGGACCACCGCGCTGTCGCTGGACGAGGCCCGCGCGCAGATGGGCCCGATCGCCGACGCGTTCGCGCTGGACCAGCAGTTCACGCCCGCCCGCGCACGAACCGAACTCGGCTGGACGCCGCAGCACACCGACCCGCTCGCGGAGTTCGGGCGCTAGAACGGCTTCGGCGGGTTCTCGAGGCCCGCGAACACGGCCGCGATCAGGCGCCGCCCCTGGGCCACGCCCGCCTCGTCGTTCGGGACGCGCCACAGGAAGCTCATCAGCATGATGATGTCCGCCGGGTCGTGGCCCGGCGCCATCGTGCCCTCGGCGACGCACGCGTCGACCAGCCTGGACACGGCTTCGGTGGCCGGGCCCCAGGCCGCGCGGACCATCTCCTGGGCCGCGTCGCCGTGCAGCGCGTCGCCGAGGCCGTGCTTGAGGCGGATGTAGGACGAGAGCGTCTCGAACCACTCGACGAACGCGGCCTTGGCCGAGGTGTGGCGTTCCAGCACGGCGTCGGCGTCGGTGGTCATGCGCTCGATGTCGTGCTGGTAGGCCGCGAGGATCAGGTCCTCGCGGGTCGGGAAGTGCCGGTAGAGCGTTCCCGGGCCGACTCCCGCGCGCTTGGCGACCTCGCTGAGCGTCACGAGCGGGTTCTCCGCGAACAGCTCGTGCGCCGCGTCGATGATCGCGACCCGGTTGCGCGCGGCGGCCTTGCGCTGCGTGCCGTACGTGCCGGGTGTTTCCTGGTTCATACCTTCAGATGATGCCTCGCCTTTGACATGCGGACAATCCTCCGCTAGTTTCGGAAGCACTCCCGGAGAATCCTCCGCGAGTTTGCCCGAAGGAGAGACGCCATGTCGAACGTGCTGGTCACCGGCGGTACCGGATTCATCGGCAGCTGGTGCGCGCTCGCGTTGCTGGAGGCGGGACACGACGTCCGCACGACGGTCCGCGACCTGAAACGGGAGCCGGAACTGCGCGCGTTGCTGCACGGCGCGACGGAGTTCGAGGACGCGCGGCTGACCGTCTTCCGCGCCGACCTGAGCAGCGACGAGGGCTGGGCCGAGGCGGTCGAGGGCTGTGACTTCGTGCTGCACGTCGCCTCCCCCACGCTGCGCACCGCGCCGGAGAGCGAGGAGGCGATGATCTCGGCCGCCCGCGACGGCGTGCTGCGGGTGTTGCAGGCCTCTCGCGACGCCGGGGTGAAGCGTGTCGTGCTCACGAGCGCGCTAGGTGCCGTCGCCTACGGGCACCCGCGCCGCTCCGAGCCGTTCACCGAGGAGGACTGGACGAACGTCGACGCCGACATCGCCCCGTACCAGCGGTCGAAGACGTTGGCCGAACGCGCCGCGTGGGAATTCATCAAGGCCGAGGGTGACGGCCTGGAACTCGCCGCCGTGCACCCCGCCGCCGTCATCGGCCCGGTGCTCGGCCCGGACGACCCGCCCTCGCTGCGCACCATCCGCGGCATGCTCGACGGCAGCCTGCCCGCGTGCCCGCCGTTCGGCACGGGCTGGGTCGACGTGCGCGACGTCGCCGACCTGCACCTGCGTGCCATGACCGACCCGGCCGCGAACGGTGAGCGCTTCCTCGCCACCGCCGGGCCGAGCCTGCGGATCGTGGAGGTCTCGCGGATCCTGCGCGCCCGCCTCGGCGAGCGTGCCGCGAAGGCCCCGACGAAGGAGATCCCGCTGGCGGTCGCGCGCGGCCTCGCGATGGTCAACCCGGCGATGAAGTCGTTGCGCCCGCAGCTCGGCCACGACTTCAACGCGACCAGCGCCAAGGCCGAGCGGGTGCTCGGGTGGCGGCCGCGGCCGATCGAGGACAGCATCGCCGAGACCGCGGAGAGCCTGCTCGCCCACAACGCGGTGCCGGCCTGAGCGCTACCGCAGGTGGTCGACCGGCAACGGCCCCCGCGAGCGCATCGTCCTGATGGCGAACGAGCTGCGCACGTCGCTCACCGCCGGGATGGCGACGACGTGCGTCAGCAGCAACCGTTCGTAGGACGGCAGGTCCGGCAGCACACCCTCGGCGAAGAAGTCGGCCGAGCCCGTCACGAGGTGGCACGCCACCACGGCCGGGATCGCGAGCAGGCCCTCCTCGACCTCCCGCGCGGTCTCGGTGGAGTGGTTGTTCACCTTGATCTCCAGGAAGACCGTGAGGTCGAGGCCCGCCTTCTCGCGGTCGAGTTCGGCGCGGTACCCCGCGATGATCCCGGCGGCCTCCAGCGCGCGGACGCGGCGCAGGCACGCGGACGGTGAGAGGCGCACGGCCTCGGCGAGTTCGTTGTTGGGCACCCGGCCGTCGATCTGCAGGCGGCGCAGGATGGCCCGGTCGACGACGTCGAACCTGTCCATGTGTACATTGTTCGAACGATCGCGTTATCCGCGCAACAGGATTTCACTGTTGATCTCCAGGGCGCCTCACTTTCGCAGCGGCTGTCTCGCCCGGCGCTCAAGAATTCACGGCATGTCCTCGCCTCTCACCGTGTCGCGCGCGTCGGCGATGTACGTCGGGGCCCTGCTGGGTCCCGGGTTGCTGATCGTGCCCGGCCTGACCGCGTCCATCGCCGGTCCGGCGTCCGTGCTCACCTGGTCCGGCCTGCTCGTGCTCTCCGGCTTGCTCGGCTGGGTGTTCGCCGCCCTCGGCATCCGCCTGCCGTCCGCGACCGGCGTGCGCGGGTACGTCACCGCCGGTCTCGGCGCCCGCGCTGCGGTCACGACCTCGTGGACGTTCCTCGCCGGGATCATCACCGGCACGCCGATCGTCAGCATGATCGGCGCGAGCTACGTCGCCGAGCTCACCGGGTCGGGGCGGGTGACCGCGTGCCTGGTCGCCGCCGGGATCACCGCGGCGGTGCTGGTGATCACCTCGCGCGGGCTGCGCACGTCCTCGGCCGTGCAGTCCGGGCTCGTGCTGTTGCTGCTGGGCGTGGTGACGCTCAGCGTCGCCGGCGGGGCGTTGTCCTCGGACGCGGACAACTGGACGCCGTTCGCCCCGCACGGCTGGACGGCGATCGGGACGGCCGCCGCGCCGTTGATGCTCGCGTTCGTGGGCTGGGAGGCGGCCGCACCGCTCACCGCCCGGCTGGCCGATCCGCGCCGTCAGTTACCGCGCATCGTCGCGATCACGCTCGTCGTCACCAGCGTGCTGTACCTGGCGCTCGCGACCGTCACCATCGGAGCGCTCGGCCCGGACGGCGGCGGCTCCACGCCCGTCGCGAAGCTGCTCGTGCTCGCCGTCGGCCCGGCAGGCCTGCTGCTGGCGGCCGTGTCCGCCGTCGTGCTCACCATCGGCACGGTCAACGCCTACGTGTCCGGCGCCGCGACCCTGGCCCGGTCGCTCACGCGCGACCCGGTGGAGCTCGACACCCCGCCGCGCTGGCTGAACGTCGCGATCCTCGCGTCCAGCGGGGTGCTGATCAGCCTGTTCGGCCTGGGGGTGCTGGACCTCGACTCGCTGGTCGCCGTGCCGAGCACGATGTTCCTGCTGGTGTACCTGGGGTGCACGGCCTCGGCTTGGCGGGTGCTGAACGGCGGGGTGCGCATCGCCGCCGCCGTGGCGTTCGGCGTCGTGCTGGTGATCCTCGCGTTCACCGGGGTCGCCGGGCTCGTGGCCGCGGCGGTCGCGCTGGTGGCGTGGCTGTCCACAAGGGACCGCAACTCGGACCGGGAAGAGTTTCCGTTGGTACATCAGTGATGTGCGTCTCACGGGTGAGATGCCGGGGCCGTCGGATCCGTGCGAGTGGGTGGAGTGCTTTTCCACCTCTCGTTGAGGAGAACCATGTCTGACAAGAGCGACATCGGGCGCCGCAGCCTGATCGGCGCCGGTCTCGCCGGTGTCGTCGCGGGGGCGATGGCCACGCCGGCCGCCGCCTCCACTCCCCCGGCGTCCGCGAGCGAACGCCTCAAGGGCTACAGCCTGCCGCTGAGCGCGAAGGGCACGGCGAGCATCGTCCAGGCGCCGCCGTGGCACTACGTCGGCGACGCGGTGGGCGTCGAGTTCTGGACCACCCCGGAGGCCGCGGCGGCCTCCCTGCCCACGGGCCTGACCCCCGACCCCGTGTCCCCCGGCCACGGCTGGGCGATCTTCATCGACTGGCAGTTCTCCACCGACAACAACGACTACCTGGACCCCGTGCGCAGCCAGTACTCGGAGTTCCTGATCTTCCAGGACGCCCAGTTCAACGGCACCAACGTCGCGTGGTGCCCGTTCATCTGGGTGGACAACGACGCCTCGATGGCCCGCGGCTGGTTCCAGGGCTTCCCGAAGAAGCTCGGCGCCATCCACCAGACCCGCGCGTTCCAGGTGCCGGGCCGGGCCGCGCCGGTCGTCGGCCCCGGCGGCAGGTTCGCCGCCACGGCCTCGACCGCGGGCAGGCGCCTGGCCGAAGCCGAGGTGACCCTGGAACGCACGGCGCCCGCGATCCCGGCGCTGACCCGCCCGATCGTGAACCTGCGCCAGTTCCCGCGCCTGCAGGCGGGCCGGCACGACGACCCGGCCGTGCACGAGCTGACGCAGTCGATCCTCGCGAACCTGACCATGGCCAACACCTGGGTGGGCGCGGGATCCCTGTCGTTCCAGCACGTGCCGGGAGAGGAACTCGCCGACCTGCGCATCCAGCGCACCGGCGTCGGGTTCCGCGGCTCGCTGTCCTACACCGTCAACGACCTCAAGATCCTCACCGGGCCGGACGCCCGCTGACGAACGCGGTGGTGGGCCGGCTGCTCGGACGGCCCACCACCCCTGCTCAGCCCAGCACGCAGAGCAGTGAGCAGGCCTTCGCGGACGACCACTCGGTGTACAACCGCGTCGCGTTGACCGGCGTGTACTTCGCCTTCGCCTTGTTCGTCATGGGGAACAACGCGAGCAACGCGTAGGTCGAGCAGTGGACCACTTTGGACTCACCGGGCTGCAACGTGAACGGCCCGGTCTGGCAGTTCGGTTCCACGTCGTCGACGACGTAGGTGTCGACGATCGGGATCGGCCCGTTGTTCGTCACGGTCACCCGCCAGTACGCGGTGGCGTTCAGCAGGCCCAGCACACCGACCGGTGCCTGCTTGAGCCACGGCCCGGACCCGCCCGCCTTGCAGTGCGACGGCGTGTACGAACCGCAGATCTCCTTGTTCACCACCACGTTCGGCAGGCACGCCGCACCCGGTGCGACCTGGCGCGTCACCGTGTTGGACGAGAACGAGCCGGTGCCGTCGGTGCCGCCCGCCGTGTTCGCGACGGACGTGACCGCGCAGTCCGCGGCGATCGTGGTGCGGAAGCACACCTGCGGCGCGTCCCCGGAGAACTCGACGGACAGCGACGGCTGGTTGCCGTTGCCGAAGTCCGACGCGTTGTTCAGCACCAGCGACGCGGTGACCGTCAACGGGGACACCGTGACGCCACTCAGATCGACCGTGCCGTCCGGCGCGAACCCTGGCACGGCAACAGGATTGCCGCCGCCGTCCGTCGCCCGCACGCTCGAGGCACCGAAGTTCACGTTCGCCGGCGTCACCCCGACGAGCCGCGCCTTCGTGTAACTCGTCGCGTGCTGCTGACCGTCGCAGTAGAACTGCGAGGGGTTGAGCGACACGGAAGCGCCACTGCGCACGCATGGCGACGCTCCCGTGTCAGGATCCATCGAGAACAGCACGCCGCGGTCACCCAGCCCGATCAGGCAGCCGGTGGGTGCGTCGTAGGCGTAGCCGTAATCACGAGTGTCCCCACCGTTGACGTTCGGGTGGGTGATGCGCGACGGCACACCGGCACAGGCCGTTCCGGTGCTCCAGTCGTGGCACAGGGTCGCGCCGATGTACGGGCCGCTCCAGATGCCGAAGTAGCTGCGCACGCGGTCACCGGTCCGGACGACCTCGGGCGTGAACACCCACGTGTGGCTCTCGATCCCGGTCACGCCGTTGGGCAACGGCGACCCGTCGATCGCGAAGCAGGTGGTCACGTTCGTGCCACCGGCCGTGCTCGCACACGCGCCCGTCTCCTGGCCCGTCGTGCTGTAGGCGGTGAACGCGTTGTAGGAGTAGTTGCCGGCGGATGCGAGCTGTTTCGGGGCCGGCCAGCCCGCGCACTTGTCCGCGGTGCCGGGGTCGAAGCAGCCCATCATCGGCGTTCCGACGTTGACTGCGAGCGACGACGACGCGAACAGCTTGCCTCCGGCGACGGCGAGCGCGCCGAGGTAGTAGCCGCCGTGGTTGGTGAACGGCACGATCGGCGCGTAGGGCTGGCCACCGCACGCGGTCTGCGTCGCGGGCGTCCAGCACAGCACCTGTCCGGAGTTCGCGACGCCGTAGATGTTTCCGCCGATCTGGACGAGTCCGGCCATCTCGAACGTCTGTCCACTGCGGTTCATCAGCGGCCAGTAGCCGCAGTTGCCGGGTGCGGCGAGGTCGAGGCAGCCGACGCCGATCGAGGACGCGGTCACGGCCGAGTAGTACACGTGGGCGGGATTCCCGGAGTCGCGCACGTACTGCGGGGTGAGCGGGCTCGAGATGTCACCGGTGTTGCCGGCACCGAACGGGCCGGGCGCCGTGTTGAGCGGCTTCGGCCACGGCCCGCCGGTGCACAGCGAACTCGTCGACACGTCGGTGCACACCAGCTTCGGGCTGGCGAGCCCCAGGTGGTGGTAGACGTTCCAGGCCTGCAGGCGGCCCTCCGGGGTGCGGTGCAGGATCGGGATGAACCCGTCGCCACCGGTGGGACTTGCGCTGGCCTGCACCGGAGGCGTCAGCACGTTCGCGAGGGACTTGCCGCCGTTGCGCACGTTCGGGTGCGTGGCGGTGATCGGGTTGCCTTCGACGCCGGTCCAGCCCGGCGGAACCTGCAACGAGCCGGCCAGCAGGGACTGGCCCGCACCGATGGGGTCGGTGATGGTGGCGGCACCGTTCGCGGCGTTGTCGTAGGAGACGACCCACGAGGCGGTGGCGCCGTGCGAGGCGGGATCGGACACGCCCTGCACGGACTTGGCGAGAGTGGACACGGGTGGCTGGGCGGCCACGGGCACTGCGGCGGTCAGCGTGCTGCCGGCGAGCACGCCCGCGAGCAGCATTGCCGGCAAACGTCTTCGCACGAGCGGAATCCCTTCAGCGGCGGTTCGGGAACAGACCGCAGACGCTAGGGACCCCGCTCGTGCGCAAACACCCACTCACCCGCGTGCGCCGGATGTCTGCCCCATCAGACCAACGCGGCCAAGCCGGACATGCGACGTCACAACAGATTCCAATTCATATCCGAATGAAGTTTCACCTGAACGCCGCTGAAGTGCCTATGCGAGAACCGAATGCTCGCGGTGCGGAGTCCACCTGAGATGGACGGCGCGGTCCGGCGGGTCCGCCCGCAGCAACGAAAGCCTCGGCCTGATGGCGTCCGTGCGCGCCGACGGAGGTTTGCGGCTGCCCGCCTGGTACTGGACGGGCCACTCGGCCCGGTAGCCCTGTTCGGCCGCCGCGTGCAACGTCCAGTGCGGGTCGTAGAGGTGCGTGCGGCCGATCGCGCACAGGTCCGCGCGGCCCGCCAGCAGGATCGAGTTGACGTCGTCGTACGAGGCGATCGCCCCGACCGCGATCACGGCCGCGCCGGTCACCTCGTGCCTGATCCGGTCGGCGAACGGGGTCTGGTAGCTGCGCCCGTACGCGGGCCGTTCCGCCGCGGTGACCTGGCCACTGGACACGTCGATCGCCTGAGCGCCGTGCGCGACGAACGCACGGGCGATCTCCACGGCGTCGTGCTCGGTGTTGCCGCCGTCGACCCAGTCGGTCGCCGAGATGCGCACGATCATCGGCCGCTCGGCGGGCCACACCGCGCGGACCGCGTCGAACACCTCCAGCGGGTAGCGCAGCCGGTTCTCCAGCGAGCCGCCGTACTCGTCGGTGCGCTGGTTCGCGACCGGCGAGAGGAACGACGACAGCAGGTACCCGTGCGCGCAGTGCAGTTCGAGCAGGTCGAAGCCCGCCTCCGCACCACGCTGGGCGGCCGCGACGAACTCGGCCGTGATCCGGTCCAGGTCGGCGCGGGTGACCTCGGCCGGCACCGGGGACGCCGGGCCGTACGGCAGCGGGGACGGGCCGCAGACCTCCCAGTTGCCCTCGGGCAGCGGGTCGTCCATGCCCTCCCACATCAGCCGGGTGGAACCCTTGCGGCCGGAGTGACCGAGCTGCAGGCCGATCCGGGCGGTGCCGCGGTCGTGCGCGAACCGCACGATCCGCGCCCACGAGTCGCGCTGCTCGTCGTTCCACAGGCCGGTGCAGCCCGGCGTGATCCGGCCCTCCGGCGAGACGCACACCATCTCGGTCATGACCAGGCCCGCGCCGCCCATCGCCTTCGAGCCCAGGTGCACGAGGTGGAAGTCGCCGGGCACGCCGTCGTCCGCCGAGTACATGTCCATCGCGGACACGATCACCCGGTTCTTGAGTTCGAGCTGCCCGAGCCGGAACGGCTGGAACATCGCCGGGGCCACGTCCGCGAGCCCCTGGGAGGCGGCGAACTCGGCGTCGACCCGGTCGGCGAACTCGGCGTCGCGGGTGCGGAGGTTGTCGTAGGTGATCCGCCGCGAGCGCGTGAGCAGGTTGAAGCAGAACCTCGTCGGGTCCTGCCCGGTGTACATGCCGATGTTCTCGAACCACTCCAGCGACGCCTGGGCGGCGCGTTGGGTGGACTCGACGACGGGCCGTCGTTCGGTTTCATAGGCCGTCAGGGCGGTTTCGACGTCGGCGTGTTCGTGCAGGCACGCGGCGAGGGCGAGCGAGTCCTCCATCGCGAGCTTGGTGCCGGAGCCGATCGAGAAGTGCGCGGTGTGCGCGGCGTCGCCGACCAGCACGAGGTTGCCGTCGTGCCAGCGGGCGTTGCGGACGGTCGTGAAGTTCAGCCACTTCGAGTTGTTCGCGTACACCTCGTGGCCGTCGAGTTCGGCGGCGAACAGCTCGCGGATCCGGTCGACGGCGCGCTCGTCGGAGACGCCGGGCGGGAACTCCTCGCCGGTGTCGAACCCTGCGCGCCGCCACACGTCGTCGTGCATCTCGACGATGAACGTGGATCCCGTGTCGGAATAGGGATAGCCGTGGACCTGCACGGTCCCCCACGGCGTGTCCTTGATGTAGAACTGGAACGCCTCGAACACCAGGTCCGTGCCGAGCCACATGTACTTGTTGTGTCTGCGGTCCACTGTGGAGCGGAAGACGTCCTGGAACGCCTGCCGCACCTGGGAGTTGACGCCGTCCGCGCCGACGACGAGGTCGTGCGACGCGCGGAGCACATCGACGGCGGGCGCGGGCGTCGAGAACCGCACGTCCACGCCGAGGTCGAGACAGCGTTGCTGGAGCAGGCGCAGGAGTTCCTTGCGGCTCATCGCCGCGAACCCCTGCCCGCCCACGGTGTGCGTCTCGCCCCGGTAGTGGATGTCGATGTCCGTCCACCGCGCGAACCGGCGGGCCATGGCGTCGGCGAACTCCGGGTCGGCGTTCTCGATCCCGCCCAGCGTCTCGTCCGAGAACACCACGCCGAAGCCGAACGTGACGTCCGGCGCCTCGCGTTCCCACACCGTGACGACGTGGGTGGGGTCGAGCTGCTTCATCAACGCGGCGAGGTAGAGGCCACCGGGGCCACCACCGACTACGGCGATCTTCATGCGCGGACCTCTTCTTCCACGATCTTGCGCAGGGCGAAGCGCTGGAGCTTGCCGCTCGCGTTGCGGGGCAACGAGGTCCGGAACCGCACCTCGCGCGGGTACTTGTACGGCGCGATGGTCCGCTTCACGTGGTCCTGGATCTCGCGTGCCTTGGCGTCGTCGGCCGTGATTCCCTCGCGCAGCACGACGAACGCGCACACGACCGAGCCGCGTTCCTCGTCGGGCTTGGCGATGACCGCCGACTCCAGCACGTCCGGGTGCGTGTCGATGGCCTCCTCGACCTCGGGGCCGCCGATGTTGTAGCCGGAGGAGACGATCATGTGGTCGCCGCGGGCGTGGTAGTGGTAGTAGCCGTCCTCGTCGCGGTGGAAGACGTCGCCGGTGACGTTCCAGCCGCTCACCACGTAGTCCTTCTGCCGCGGATCGTCGAGGTAGCGGCAGCCGACCGGGCCGATCACGCCGAGCCGGCCGACCTCCCCCGGCCCCAGTTCCTCGCCGTCGACGCCGAGCACGGTGGCGCGGTAGCCCGGGATCGGTTTGCCGGTGGAGCCGGGCCGGATGTCGTCACCGGCGGCGGAGATGAAGATGTGCAACAACTCCGTGGCGCCGATGCCGTCGATCACCTTCAGCCCCAACGAGTCGTGGAGCCGCTGCCAGGTCTCCCGCGGGATGTGCTCGCCCGCGGAGACGGCGCTGCGCAGCCCGGCGAGTTTGTTCTCGAGGCCGTCGCGCAGGATCGCCTTGTACGCCGTGGGAGCCGTCGCGAGGACCGTGACTCCTTGCTGCTCAACGAACTCCGCCACCTGGGCCGGGGTGGCAGCCTCGGTCAGCAGCGCGCAGGCACCGGCTCTGAGCGGGAACACCACGAGCATGCCCAGGCCGAACGTGAACGCGAACGGCGCGGTGCACGCGACGAGGTCGTTCTCGGTGAGCTTCAGGACGTGCCGGCCGAAGGTGTTGTCGATGGACAGGATGTCGCGGTGGAAGTGCACGGTGATCTTGGGCGCGCCGGTGCTGCCGGACGTGGGCGCGAGCAACGCCACGTCGTCCGCCGCCGTGTCCACCGCGACGAACTGCCCCGGCTTGGTCCGCGTGCGTTCCGCGAGGTCGTCGTACGTCATGACCTTCAACTCGGGGAACGCCTGGAGGTCCTCGGCGAACCTGGGGTCCACGAGCGCGATCGACGGCCGGGTGCGTTCGACGACCGGCGCGAGCTCACGGGTCCGGAGCGCGGCCATGGTCGTGACCACGACACCGCCCGCCTTGAGGACGCCGAGCCACGCGGCCGCCGTCCACGGGTTGTTCGGCGAGCGCAGCAGAACCCGTTGTCCTGCCACGAGTCCGAGGTCCTCGGTCAGCACCTCCGCGATCTGGTTGGCGCGGGTCCGCAGTTCTCCGTACGTCCAGACCTCCCCCGCCGGGGTGCGCAGCGCGGAACGGTCGGGGCCGAACGCCGCCACCGGGACGTCGATGAGTTCGACGGCGGCGTTGAGGCGTTCGGGGTAGGTCAGCTCCGGCGTCGTGAACTCGATCGTCGGCCATAACGCCGACGGAGGGAGGTGATCGCGGGTGAAGGTGTCCATCGGTGAGAGTCCTTCCGCGGGCGGCGGGTCAGGAAGCGCGGAGCATGCCCTCCTGGGCAACGGTGGCGAGGTGCTGGTGATCGCGGGTGAAGAAGCGGCCGTGGCCGAGTCCTCGCCCCGAATCGGCCGCGACGGCCTCCTGCACGTAGAGCAGCCAGTCGTCGACACGGCCGGGGCGGTGGAACCACATGGCGTGGTCGAGGCTCGCGGTGACCAGGCCGGGCCGCGCCCAGGGCAGGTCGAGCACCCGCAGCACCGGTTCGAGGATCGTGTAGTCGCAGACGTAGGCGAGTGCGGCGATGTCCCGCTGGGCGTCGGTCAGTCCGTCGACGGGCCGCAGCGGGTCGAACGGCTTGATCCACACGGCCTGGTGCGGCACCTTCGCGCCCTCGACGGCGAGGTAGACCGGGCCGGGCACGTGCCGCATGTCGAAGCTGCGGCCCCCGGTCCAGTACGCCTTCGACTCGTCGGTCATCGTGCCGCCGGTGCGCCCGGCCAGGTAGTCCGCCGACGACGGCAACTCCTCGGGCGCGGGCAGGTCGTCGGTGAACTCGGCCTCGTAGGTCCCGCCCGGTTCGCCCGCCGCGAAGTTCGCCAGGCAGACGTAGAGGGGCTTGCCGTTCTGGTAGCCGCGGACCTGCCGGGTGCTGTAGCCGCGGCCGTCGCGCAGCAGTTCGACCTCGTAGCGCACTGCGGCGCCGATGTCGGCGGGGCGCAGGAAGTAGCTGTGCATCGAGTGCAGTGTCTTGCCGTCGGTCACCGACCGCATGGCGGCGGCCGCAGCAGCAGCGACGAGGTCACCGCCGTACGCCTTGGGCCACGGGCAGGGCTGGGTGACGGCCGTGAAGGCGAGGTCGAAGTGCTCGGCCTCGGCCTTCTCCAGCGCGACGGCCTCGGTGAAGATCGCGGAGGTCGTCATCGGGTCAGCCAGTCGCGCAGGTCCTCGTCCGGCACGTCGTCGAGGTTGACGACGATGTTCTCCGGCGTCCGCGTGGTCATCCACGTCAGCGGGTTGTTGCGGTCGAGGTTGCACTCGATGTGCGGCATGAACGGCGGCACGAACACCCAGTCCCCCTCCTCCATGTCGAGGTAGTCCTCGAACTTCTCGCCGAAGTAGATCCGCGCCCGCCCCGACAGCACGTACCCGCCGGTCTCGGCCTCGCCGTGGTGGTGGGTGACGGACCGGTAGCCGGGCTCGTTCGTGACCTTGCCGAACCACAGCCTGGTCGCGGGCGTGTGCTGAGCGCTCACGCCCGAGATCCGGATCGCGCCACCGGAGTTCGCCGTGTCCGGGTTCTCCGCGCCGCCGCGCGTGACGACCGGCACGACCAGGCCGTTGGGCAGCCGGTACGCCGAGTTGTCGCCTTCGAGCTGGTACTTGCTGAAGTCGGGCTCCATATCTCGTATTCTTCACGACCGTCAGATAGTGTCAATACTCATGAAGCCTTTGGCAGTGAACCCGGCCAGCCTTCCGGCCCCGAGCGGCTACTCCCACGGCACGTTGTCCGGCACCACGCTGTACCTGGGTGGCCAGACCGCGCTGGACGCGGAGATGAAGATCGTTCCGGGTGGCATCGTCGAGCAGTTCCGCCAGGCGTTCGGCAACGTGCTGACGACCCTGCGCGCGGCCGGTGGCGAGCCGGAAGACCTGGTCAGCATCACGATCTACCTCACCGACATCCCGGACTACCAGGCGCACGGCAAGGAGATCGGCAAGGCGTGGCGCGAGCTCGCCGGACCCGTCTACCCGGCCATGGCGGGCATCGGCTGCACCGCGCTGTGGCAGCCGGAGGCGCTGATCGAGATCCTCGGCGTCGCGGTGATCCCGGAGGAACGCCTCGTCAGGCCCAACTGAATCGATGTCGTTTCCATGATCACCGAAATGTTCACGCGATATCGGAGGGTGCTGGGGTGAAGCTCGCGTCTGTGTCCGTCGGCGGTGTGCGCCGTGCGGGTGTCGTCAACGAGGCGGACCGTCTCGTCTCGTTGCTGTCGGTCTCGGTGGACGACGTGGTGCGCGGCGCACCGGTCTCGCTGTCCGGCGAGGTCGTGCCGCTGGAGGGGTTGCTGTCGCCGTTGCAGCGCTTCAACCGGGACGTCCTGTGCACCGGCTGGAACTACTGGGACCACTTCGAGGAGTCGGCGGGCAAGCGCGAGGGCCAGGACCCGGTCTCCCGCCCGTTGCGACCGACGTTCTTCACCAAGGGCCCGGACACCGTGATCGGTCCGTCCGACCCCATCGCGTTCGACCCGTCCGTGTCCCAGAAGTGGGACTACGAGGCGGAGATCGCCATGGTGATCGGCCTGGACGGCCGCTCGATCCCCGAGGAGAAGGCGCTCGACCACGTCTTCGGCTTCCTCGTCGCGAACGACGTCTCGCAGCGCGACCTGCAACGCGCGCACGGCGGCCAGTGGCTCAAGGGCAAGAGCCTCGACGCCACCATGCCGCTCGGCCCGTGGCTGACCACTCCCGACGAGATCGCGGACCTCGCTTCGTTGCGGGTGCGGTGCGAACTGAACGGCGAGGTGATGCAGGACGCGTCGAGCGCGCAGATGGCGTTCACGTTCGCCCAGATCATCGCCGAACTCAGCGAGGGCATGACGTTGCGCGCGGGCGACGTGATCCTGACCGGCACCCCCAGCGGCATCGGCAACGCCCGCGAGCCGCAGGTGTTCCTGAAGGACGGCGACGTGGTCGTGACGCGGGTCAGCGGACTCGGCGAGCTGCGCAACACCGTGACGCTGACCGACCTCGCGAGCCCTGGCGTTAAGCTCTAGGCCGGCTGATCAAGTGAGGAGCAGGGCGCTGAACGTCGCGGACATGACCGTCGAAGCCGCGGCTCCCGCCGGACGCGACCGGCTGGGCCCGCTCATCATCACGATCTTCGGCCTCTACGCGCGCACGGAGCACAACTGGCTCTCGGTGGCGTCGGTCGTGCAGCTCATGGCCGACCTGGGCGTCGAGGGCCAGGCGGTCCGTTCGTCGATCTCGCGGTTGAAGCGCAGGGGTGTCGTCGTGGCCGAACGCCGCGACGGCGCCGCCGGCTACGTCCTGGCCGAACCCACCCTCGAAACGCTGGCCGAGGGCGACACCCGCATCTTCGAACGCCGCCGCGCCACCGCCGACGACGGCTGGCTGGTCGTGGTGTTCTCGGTGCCGGAATCCGAACGCGACAAACGGCACGCCCTGCGCACCAGCCTCACCCAACTCGGCTTCGGCACCACCGCACCCGGCGTGTGGGTCGCGCCCGGCAACCTCGCCACCGAAACCCGCCGCACGCTGGAACGCCGCGGCCTGGCCGAGTACGTGGACATCTTCAGCGGCCAGCACTTCGCGTTCGGCGACCTGCGTTCCAAGGTCCGCGCGTGGTGGGACCTCGACGAGCTCGCGGACCTGTACGCGGATTTCCTGCGCCGCCACCGCCCGTTCGTCGACGCGGCCACCACCACGCCGGAGCAGGCGTTCCAGATCTACGTGCCGATGCTGACCGCGTGGCGCCGCCTGCCGTACAGCGACCCGGGCCTGCCGTTGTCGCTGCTGCCGCCGGGGTGGAACGGCGTGACGGCGGAGGCGTTGTTCGAGCAGCTCAACACGACGTTGAGCGCGCCGGCCCGCGAGCACGCGCTGGCCGTGATCCACCGCAGCTGACCGATCAGGCGTTGCTCTTCGGCTGCGGGCACGGCTCACCCGGCGTCGTGAGCAGCTCGAAGTGCCACATCTCGTTGGCGTAGGCCTGGCACAGCCCGTAGTCGGAGCCGTGCTGGATGAGCCAGTCGTCGGCGTTGGTCGGCCCGATGTCGATGGCCTTGCCGGTGACGTGCGCGGACTTGTCCGGCGGATGCACCCACCGCAGCGCCTCCTCCTCGCTGCGGTAGAGGTCGATCGCCTGGTCCAGCAACCGCTGCTGGTACTCCTTGCTGCGCCAGCCCGACGTCACCCGGAACTCCACGCGGCTCTTCGCGTCCGCCGCCGCCTTGCGCACCGCCGCGAGCAGCGCGGGGTCGAGGTTCCTGATGGCGGCGTGCCCGTCGTCGTCGAGCGAGATGCTCTGTCCCTCGGGAATGCTGCCGTCCTCCACGGGGCCCGTGCCGCCACCCGACACCGGACTGCCACTCGCCGAACACCCCGCCACCAGCAGCGCGACGGCCATCACGATCCATTTTCCAGCCACGACACCGAGCCTGACGGAGCGATGTCGCCGGACCTCACCCGCAACGTGCACGTTGTGTGCTGGTTGTGTAACGGCTCAACCCCATGAACTAGGTTCAAGCCATGGAGATCTACGACATCCCGGTCCACACCCTCGCGGGCGAGCCCGGCGACCTCGGCGCGCTCAAGGGCAAGGTCGCGCTCGTCGTCAACGTCGCCTCGCGCTGCGGCCTCACCCCGCAGTACGCGGGTCTGGAGCGGCTGCAGGCGAAGTACGGGGCCGAGGGCTTCTCCGTGGTCGGCTTCCCGTGCAACCAGTTCATGGGCCAGGAGCCGGGCACGTCGGAGGAGATCGCCACGTTCTGCTCCACGACCTACGGGGTGTCGTTCCCGCTGTTCGAGAAGATCGAGGTCAACGGGCCTGACCAGCACCCGGTCTACCAGGAGCTGACGAAGCACGCGGACGCCGACGGCACCGCCGGTGACGTGCAGTGGAACTTCGAGAAGTTCCTGGTCTCGCGGGACGGCCAGGTGCTCGCCCGCTTCCGTCCGCGCACCGAGCCCGAGGACGCCTCGATCACCGCGGCGATCGAGGCCGCCCTGCGCTAGTGGCTCCGCTCCCGCACCCGTCGAGGGGGTGCGGGAGCGGCGTCTTGGACGGCGACGCGAGCGTGCCTCAGGCGGTGACGGGCGCGTCCACCCGGCGCGCGGCCGGCGACGTGCGGAACGCCAGCACCGCGGCCAGCAGGCTCAGCGCGCACACCGCCGTGATGTAGGCGCTCACACCGGTGGTGGCACCGGTCTCGTTCAGGATCGCGGTCGACACCAGCGGGGCCAGACCGCCGCCGAGCAACGCCGCGAGCTGGAGCAACAACGACGACCCCGAGTAGCGGACGTTCGCCGGGAACGTGTCCGCGACGATCGCTCCCTGCACGCAGTGGGTGATCGGGATGATCAGGCCCATGCCGACCAGCGCGAGCACGATGACGGCCGTGCTCTTCGTGTTGAGCAAAGGGAAGAACGCGGCCGCCCACACCAGCAGCGCCACCGAGCCCCACACGAACATGCCGCGCCGCCCGCGACGGTCCGCAATGGACGTCCACACCGGAATGGTGAAGAACCAGAGGGCTGCGGCGATCGTCACGGTGATCAGCAGGAACTGCCGGTTCAGCCCTAGTTGCGCGGTGCCGTAGGAGAGGCTGAACACCAGGAACAGATAGGCCACGGCGGAGTTCGCGATGCTGAGCACCAGGGTCAGCACGAGCTTGCCCGCGCCGACGGACAGCGCCTCCTTCAGCGGGAAGCGCACGATCTCGCGGCGTTCCACGGCCTTCGCGAACGACGGGGTCTCGGTCACGCGCATGCGGATGACCAGGCCGACCACGACGAGTGCGGCGCTGAGCAGGAACGGGATCCGCCAGCCCCACGAGGAGAAGGCCGCGGCGGGCATCACCGTGCTGGTGATCAGGAAGACGGTGTTGGCCAGCACCAGACCGGCCGGCGTGCCCATCTGCGGGAAGCCCGCGTACCTGTTGCGCTGGTCCGACGGCGCGTGTTCCAGCGCCATCAGGTTCGCGCCGGCGTTCTCGCCGCCGAGGCCGATGCCCTGCACGACGCGCAGCGCGACGAGCAGGATCGGGGCCCACACGCCGATGGTGGCGAAACCGGGGAGCACGCCGATCAGCGTCGAGCCGATTCCCATCAGCACCAACGACACCACGAGTGTCATCTTGCGGCCGATGCGGTCGCCGTAGTGGCCGAAGACGAGGCCGCCGAGCGGGCGGGCGATGAACCCGACGGCGAACGTGCTGAACGCGGCCAGCGTGCCCGCCGCCGGGGACAGCGACGGGAAGAACTGCTTGTTGAAGATCAGCGCGGAAGCCGTGCCGTACAAGAAGAAGTCGTACCACTCCAGCGTCGCGCCGGTGAGTGTCGCGAGCGCGACCTTCCGTTGCGACGTGGCGGCTCGTTCACTCATGGTGGCCTGCCCAGGTCGGGTTGACGGGGTGTGTTGGCCGAAAGCGTGACCCCGGTCGCATGGCCGCACAAATACCGATCAGCGCCCTCGCCATGCCCGCACGGCTATACCGGCTGCCAGAATCCGCATTTGCCGTGCATGACGCGAGACGCGACGGTGGAGTGGTGACAGTCCGAACCGGTCCCCTGCGCTACGCCACCGCTGCCCGATTCGCCACGCCCGTGCGTGCCCGCACGGAGAAGTCGTCCGGACAGATCTGCCCGCAACCGCGTTCCCGGCTCGAAGCCGTCATGGGGCCGCCGCTCGACCCGCGACCGCAGGGCGAGGACTGCCTGAACCTGTCGATATCGACACCCGCGCTCGACAACGGCAGGCGCCCGGTCCTGGTGTGGCTGCACGGCGGTGGGTTCAGCAGCGGGGCGGGCCTGCTCGACTGGTACGACGGGTCGGCGTTGTCCGAAGAGGGCGATGTCGTGGTGGTGAGCGTCAACTATCGTTTGGGCGCGTTGGGTTTCCTCGTCGCGGACGACGTGAGCGACGGCAACCTCGGCCTGCTCGACCAGGTCGAGGCGCTGCGCTGGGTGCGCGACAACATCGAGAGGTTCGGCGGCGATCCCGGCCAGGTGACGGTGTTCGGGCAGTCGGCGGGCGCCATGTCGTTGCTCATGCTGCTCGACCACCCCGAGCGGTTGTTCCGGCGCGCGGTCCTGCAGAGCCTGCCGCACGGCGTCGACCCGTTGGCCCGCAACGAGGCCGCCGAGACCGGTACCGCGTTCAGCGAACTGCTGCGCGGACTCGTCTACTCCCGCTCCCCCGCCGACGTGCTCGCGGCCCAGGCGCACATCGCGTGGTGCTACCAGGGTGTGTCCATGCCGTTCCGTCCGGTAGTCACGCCCTGGGAGCCAAAGGACTTGACCGGTGTCGAGATCGTTCACGGGTGGAACGCCGACGAGATGACGGCGTTCGGGGGCGAACGCACCGGCGGCATGTTCGCGAACCACGACTTCGCGCGGCGCATGGAGGAACGCGGCGCACGGGTGTTCACGTACTACAACACCTGGCGCCCGGCCGGTTCCGCCTACGGGGCCACGCACTGCGTCGAGTTGCCGCTCCTGCTGGGGTCCGCACGGGCCTGGTCGGGTTCGCCCATGCTCGGAGACACCTCCTGGGAGGACGTGGATCGGTTCGGCCGCACCCTGCGCTCCTCGTGGATCTCCTTTGCCAGGAACGGGATCCCCGGCCCGACGGACGGCCTCCCCGTCACCTGGTCGGCTGTGCCATAGGGCGGACCGGCAGTTTGGAGGTGACCACTATCTAACTGACCGTTGCCTGATGAACACTCTCGGAGTCGGACATACCGGGAGGCGGCGATTCGCGTGGCAACGGGAGACGAACCGCCGCGGTTCCGGGTGCTCGGCACGTTCGAGGTGACGCGGGGCACCCGCCGCTGCACACCGACGGCGTTGAAGCAGCGCGCACTGCTGGCGTTGCTCGCCTTGCACGCCAACGAGTTCGTGCCCACGAGTCGCATCGTGGACCAGCTGTGGACGCGAGGAGCGCCCCGGTCCGCGGTCGCCGCGCTGCACGGGTACGTCACGTCGGTGCGGCGCGTTCTCGCGCCTGGCTGGAACTCGCGCACCTCGCACCCCGTGCTCAGCACCCGTCCCTCGGGCTACGTCCTCAGCCTGGACCCGGATCAGCTCGACCTGACCAGGTTCCGCGAACTGGCCAGGCAGGGTCAACTCGCCATGGCCACCAACAACTGCCGGCACGCGCGGGAGAAGTTCGCCGCCGCACTGGCGTTGTGGCGCGGCGCCCCGCTCGCGGACCTGCGCGAGACCGGCATCTTCGAGCACGACATCGCGCGGCTGGAGAAGGAGTACCTCGAACTGCTGCGCAACAGGTTCGACGTCCTGCTGTGCCACGGGGACGGGCACCTGGCCGTGTTCGACCTCGAAGAGCTCTGCCGGACCTACCCGTTGTGGGAGCGATTCCACGAACAGCTGATGCTGGCGCTGTGCCAGGCCGAACGCCGGGCGGACGCGTTGACGGCGTACGCGCGGGCGTACCGGCTGCTCACCAGTCAGGCCGGGATCGAACCAGGGCCGCGGCTGCGCGCCATGCACCAGGTGATCCTCAACGGCGAGGACCCGTTCGACCGGGAGCACCGGCACGAACGGGTGCTCACCGGACTACAACTGGCGCACACCGTTTCCCCTTAGCTCATGTCCAGCCGCCAGTCGAAGAGGCGGCGGTAGAACACGAGCGGTTCGGCCTCACGCACCTCGGCGCGCGTCACCTCACCGATCAGGATCGTGTGATCACCGTGGTCCATCACGGCGGAAGCGGTGCACCGCAGGTAGATCGGCGCCGCACAGATGCGGGGCACCGACCCGTCCCACTCCCAGGCGATCTCGGCGAACTTGTCGGCGCCCCGGCTCGCGAACGTCCGCGCGGTGCGTTCCTGCGCGCTGCCGAGCACGTGCACACCGAACTCCGCGCAGTGCGTCAACGCCTCACGGCACCGCGACGCGTGATCAACCACCACGAGCACCGACGGCGGATCCACGCTGTACGAACAGATCGAGGACACCAGCAACCCGCACGGCCGTCCGCCCGCCTGCCGGGTCGTGACGACGGCGAGGCCGGAGACCAGCCGGCTCATGGCGTCGGTGAACGTGGCCACGGGTGCTCCGGCGGCCACGTTCTCCGTTGCTGTCACGGCGTTTCCCCTAGCTGACCGACGCCGCGGCGCAGAGTTCCCTGCGTTCGCGGGCGTCCTCGTCGTCGGTCACCGCGAGCACCGCGTCGTAGTCGAGGATCGCGGCCGCGAGTTCGCCGGACTCCTCATAGGCGATCGCGCGGTTGTAGCGGACCTCCGGGTTGTCGTCGAGCGTCAGCGCCTGGCTCAGGTAGCTGATCGCGTCGGTCAGTTCCCCGGAAGCCACCGCGATGCTGCCGCGGATCGCCCACGCCTCGGCCAGCTTGCCGTTGCGTTGCACCGCCTGCGCCAACGCCTCGGAGGCCGCCGCGTACTCGTCCCGCTCGACCAGCAGCTGGCCCTTGAGGCACAACAGGTGCGCGTTGTCCGGAGCCAGCTCGAGCGCGGCGGCGACATCGCGCCACGCCCCGTCGACGTCGCCGAGCGCCAGCAGGTACCCGGCGCGGTTGATGCGCGCGTCGACGTGCTTCGGGTCGAGTTCGATGACGTAGCCGAAGTCCGCCATCGCGCCCTCGACGTCGCCGAGCGCCAGCCGGGCGTCGCCGATGTTGTAGTAGGCCTCGGGGAACGGCGGCGAGAGCCGCAACGCCTCGCGGTAGGCCTCGATCGCCTCCTCGTCACGGCCGAGCTTGCGCAGCACGTTGCCGACGTTGAAGTGGTGCTCGGGGAAGTTCGGGTCGCGTTCGAGCACGTAGCTGTAGTCGGCGAGCGCGTCGTCGAGCCTGCCCATCGCGCCGTAGACCTGCGCCCGGTTGTAACGCAGCACCAGGCGGTGCAGCACCTGCTCGTCCGGTGCGAGGTCGCGGTCGAGCCGCGCGATCCCCTCGTTGACGAGGTCGAGCGCCACCTGCGGCTTCTGCTCGCGGACCTCGACCAGCGCCAGGCCGTTGCGGGTGAAGACGGACTGGAAGGCTTCCATCTTCGGGTCGGTCAGCTGGGACGCCAGCGCGATGGCGAGGTTCATCCACGCCCGTGCGCGCACGTAGTCGCGTTCGGCCTCGGAGTAGTGCCGCGCGTGCAGCATGGCCGTGGAGTAGGCCAGTTCCAGGTGCACGCCCGCGTCCGTGGAGGCGGCGCGGCCCTCGACGTAGAGCGTCTCGGCCTCGGCGGCGCGCCCGACGGCGGCCAGCACGATGCCCGTCTGGAAGGTGAGGTGCCACCACAGGTCCGGGTCGGCCTCGCGGTCCGCCGCCGCCCGGCCGCGCAGCCCGTGGTCCGCTGCGGCCTGGTAGAGGCCGACCTTGTGGCAGTGGTCCAGTGCGACGCGCAACGCCTGGGCGCCCACTCCCGCAGGATCGCTGCCGTGCTCCAGGTGGAACGGGATCGCGCCGAGCCGCAACGAGAAGTCCGCGGACTCGGCGAGCTTCTCCGCTCGTGCGTCGTGCAGTGCGGCACGGGCCTCGGCCGGCAGTTCCAGGTAGGCGGCGAGCAACCGCGGGTCGTCCGCCGTGCCGTCACTGTCCACATAGGCCTGCGCGGGGTTCTCGGCCACCGGCTGCTCTTCGACGGGCTCGGCGTCGACGACCTGGGCGTGTGCGGCGATCGTCTGCGCCAGCGACACGTCGATCTCGCCGCGCGGATCCGCGAGCGGCTCCCGGCTCGTGCCGACGACGACGGTCAGGTCCGGGATGTCGCTGCGGCGCAACAGGACCGCGATGAACTCCTGGTCAGACGCGTCCGCCTCGTGCGCGTTCTCGATCACGAGCGTGCGCGGCCCGCCGCCGAGGGTGGTGAGGTAGTCGCGCAGCAGTTCGGCCAGGCCGTTCGCGATGTTTCGGGTGTGCAGCCGCGAGTAGTAGCGGGTGCGTTCGCTGTCCTGCACGGCCCATTCGAGGGTGTGCCAGGCGTCCGGCACCCGTCCGGCGAGTTCCGGCGTGGTCGTGAGCAGCTCGATGTTGTGCCGCTCCCCGAGGTCCGGGCAGCGTTCCAGCAGGTCGTCGGCGATCTGGCGGAACAACGCGCCCGCAGCCGTGTACGGTCCGCGCAGCCGCCGGTGGGCGTCGAGGACCGCCCAGACCGGCGGCAGGTCCAGTGCGGCGAGGGCGTGGGCCCGGTCGCGCCGCCGGTCGGCGCGGATCCAGTAGCGGCTGTCCATGGTGCGTCCTTTCAGTGAATGACGTGGTGCAGACGACGGTCGCGGCGCGCCTTGACCCGTTCGCGGACCATGAGCCAGCCGAGCACCGCGCACTGCACGAGCGCCGCGGTGCCGAAGACGATCGAGTCGAGCAACTGGGCCGTCGGCACGCCGTCCCCGGTGAGCCGCCCGACGACGCCGGTGACGAACCGGTAGAGCACGGGCGCGCCGGCCAGCACGAACGTCGTGAGGCTCGCGGTGTACCCGACGACGACGAGCCACGAGTACCAGCGCCCGACCTTGCGGTCGACGGGGTGCAGCAGCTCCTCGTCCGTCTCCGGCCGCCCGAACAGCCTGCGCACCCGGTTGCGGAAGATCTGCAGCGCGGCGCCGTGCAGGTCGACGCACCCGAGCACGGTGCTGACGAGCACGTACACGTCGGTGCGCAGGTACAGGAAGAACTGCCAGATCACCCGCAGCAGCGCGGCGAACGCCACGGCCAGCAGGAACCGCCCGAGTCCCGACAGCGAGCCGTCCGGGTGCCGCGTGAGGTCGGCCGCGATGGTGCACGCCGCGATCCCGAGCACGTCCGCGAGCAGCCCGGCCACGATGGGCAGATAACGCTGTTTCCTGGGCACGGCCACGAGCCCGTCGAGCGAGGTCTCCAGCACGATGAAGTAGAGCCGCCGCCCTATTCGCAGCCTCGATCGCACGCCCAGCCGCCGCCCCGCCAGCGCGTGGAACGACTCGTGCAGGAACAGCAGCGGAACAGCGGCGAGGAACAACCCGACCTGAATGACCGTGTAATAGTCGGAGAAGAAGATGTTGTGATAGGTGGGCCTCAAATCCGCGTTGAACACCATCGCGGAGAGGCCCCACACCGTCAAAGCCGCATAAACGACCCACGCGGGCTTCGAGAACAACGCTTTCCCGAGTCCGCTGAATCGCACGGGCGCATTCTCCGCGGCCACCTCACCGGTTCCGCGAATGAGATCGAGTTCTTCCAGGCCCGCGAGAACGTCCTCGACGTCGACCTCTTCGCCGTACTCGCGCTCGAACCACTCCGCGGCCTCGCGCGGGGTGTCGCCGTCGACCAGCCGCCGCACGAGTGCGGCGCCCTCACCGGGGAAGATGCCGTACGAGTCGACGTCGGCCCTGCCGATCGTCACCTCGTCGCCGTCCTCCAGGAACACCAGCGGGTGCAACGGCACCGGCCGGTCCAGATCGAACTCGGTCACGACGTTCCTCCCCCTGCGCCGAAGTCGGATGCGCTGGGCGCGCGAGCCCAGCGCATCCGCGTCCCGCCTTAGGCCGGCTTGACGTTGTACTGCGAGCAGGCGGCCGCCGTGAGGCGAACCGGGCCGACCTTGCGAATCGTGATTCGCTTCATCTGGGCCTTGGGCTTCTGCATGAGTGCTCCTCCCTCCGATGAACTTCGAACAACGAGGAGTCTGCCCGCGCACACCAAGAAAGCTCCAAGAAGGCTCCAAAATCGATTTGGACCCATCGGGGCAACGAAAAGCGAATGGGCAGTATCGCCGCGAACGACCGTGCGGAAGCACCAGAGCGGGAGCGTCCGCCCTCGGCCCGCACCCCCAGCCGGCCCGGCGCGCGCAGACGCCCGCACCTCTTCCGGCGCGTAAGGTCGGATCATGAAAACCCCCCGGCTGCTCGACGGCAGGCTGAAGCTGCGCCACCTCGTGCTGCTGGACTCGCTCCTCCGCCAGGGCACCGTCGTGGGAGCGGCCGCCGCGCTGCACGTCACCCAGCCCGTGGTCACCCGAGGCCTGCACGAACTCGAGGAGATCCTCGGCGTCACCCTCTTCGACCGGGGCCCGCGCGGCATCACCCCCACCGTCTACGGGTCGGCGTTCGGCGAGCACGCCAGGGCCGTCCTGGCCCAGCTCAACGAGGCCGGGCGACACCTGGTGGAGTTGGCGGAGGCCGAGCGCGGCACGGTCGTGGTCGGCACGCATCTGGCCGGTACCAACGTGTTGCTGCCGCGGGCCATCACCGCGATGAAGCGCCGCAGGCCCAACCTGACGGTGATCGTGCGGGAGGCGGCGCCGGAGCCGTTGCTCGTGGACCTGGCGGCCGGGCGCGTCGACATGATCGTCGGGCGGCTCACGGCCCCGTCGGACGAGCAGCTCGAACGGCGCAAGCTCTACGACGAGGCGGTGCACCTCGTCGTGCGGGCGTCCCACCCGCTGGCGAACCGCGAGGTCGGGCCCGCCGACCTCGCCAAGCACCCGTGGATCATGCCGGGCGCCGAGACCGTGCTGCGGCGCGAACTGGAGCAGTTCTTCGCGCGCCACGAGATCGCGCTGCCGGTGAACCGGGTGGAGACGACGTCGTACCTGATCGTGCGGGAACTGCTGGTGGAGAACGACTTCATCGCCGCGCTCCCGAGTCTGATCACGGTCGACGACGACCGGCTGACCCGCCTGAACGTCCAGCTCGACCAGGTCGGGCACAGCGTGGGGCTGACCTTGCCCTCCCGCACGCTGAGCCCGTCCGCCGAGGCGTTCATCGAGTGCCTGACGGAGATCGCGTCCGAAATGGACGGACGTTAGCGGCGTGACTCAGACCGTGGGCGGCGTGTCCGCGCTCAGCAGGGCGCCTCGCGGCACCGCCCCCACGCCCCCGTACCACCAGTACGAGGACGTGGGGGCGGCACCACGATGCACCCGTCTGACCACGAACACACCGGCCACGCTCCGAGCCACGCCGCTAACCCAGGAAGCGCAGGGCGTTGCCGCGCTGGATCAACGCGCGCTGGTCCTCGCTCAGGAACCCGCTCTTCGTCACGACCTCGCCCACCGGCCGCTCCCCCAACGGGTACGGGTAGTCACTGCCGACCACCACCCGCTCCACTCCCACGGTGTCGACGAGCAACCGCAGCGCGCGTTCGTCGAACACCACCGAGTCGACGTAGAACCGGCCGAGGTAGTGCGACGGCGGGAACTCGGACGTGCCGATCACGTCGTGGCGCTGGTGCCACGCGTTCTCGGTGCGCCCGAGCCAGAACGCGAACGAACCACCGCCGTGCGCGAAGCAGATCCGCAACGAGGAGTCGATCCGGTCGAACACGCCGCCGAGGATCAGCGCGAGCACGGACAGGTGCGTCTCGGCGGGCATGCCGGTCAGCCACTGCGCCATCCACCGGTCGTTGCGCGGCGTGCTCGCCATGTCCCACGGGTGCACGAACACCGGCACGTCGAGCGACGCGGCGTGCTGGAGGAACGTGACCACGCCCTCGCTGTCCAAGTCCAGATCGCCGACGTGGTTGCCGATCTCGACACCGCGATGTCCGTTGGCCAGACTGCGTTCCAGCTCCCGGCACGCCTCGTCCGGGTCCTGCAGCGGCACCTGGCAGAACGGGATCAGCCGGTCCGGCGCGGGTGCCACGATCTCCAGCGCGAGGTCGTTGAAGATCCGCGCGACCCCGGCGGCCTCGGCAGCGGGCAGGCCGTAGGAGAAGAACGCCGGCGTCGGCGAGACGACCTGCGCGTCCACGCCGTCGGCGTCCATGTCCGCGAGCCGCAGCGAGGCGTCCCAGCAGTTCGACTGGATGCGCCGGAACTCGCGGGTGCCCATCATGATCATGGCCTCGGACGCCGACTCGACCCGCAGCCACGGCGGTTCGTCACCGGGCAGTGACGGCCAGGACTGCGGGACGTAGTGCGTGTGGACGTCGATGATGCCCATGGTCAGCCCTTGCCGGGGTGCAGCGCGCCGCAGTTCGAGCACGTGCGGGCGTCGGCGTCGGCGTAGAACTTCTCGAACACCGGCGGCAGGTCCGCCACGATGTCGCGCACCTGGAGTTCGATCTCGTGCAGCAGGTTCGAGCAGTTCAGGCAGTACCACTGGAACCGCTCGAGCTGGCCCTCCTCGCGGACGCGTTCGATCACGAGGCCGATCGAGTCCGGGTCGGGGCGCTGCGGCGAGTGCGGGGTGTTGCCGGGCAGCAGCCACGTCTCGCCCTCGTGGATGTGCACCGTCTCCGGCCCCTCCTTCGTCATGACGTTGACGTGCATGTCGCCCTTGATCTGGTAGAACCACTCCTCGTAGGGCTCGTGGTGGAAGTCGGTGCGGCTGTTGGGGCCGCCGACGATCTGGACGATGAAGTCGTCGCCGAGGGACATGGTCTTGTTCGCGACCGGCGGCTTGAGCAGGTGCCGGTTCTCGTCGATCCAGGCCTGGAAGTTGATCACGGGCGGCAGAGTCATCGGTTCTCCTCAGGCAGGCGGGCAATCGCCTGGATCTCGATCAGCAGGTGCGGATGGGGCAACTGGTGGACGGCGACGGTCGTGCGGGCGGGACCGTTCTCGTCGAAGAACGAGGCGTAGACCTCGTTGTAGCCGCCGAAGTCGTTCATGTTGACCAGGAACGTGGTCACCTGGGTGACGTCGGCGAGCGTGCAGCCGACCTCGGCGAGGATCGCGGCGATGTTCTCGATCACGGCCGCGGTCTGCGCCCGGATGTCGAGGTTCGTGGTGCCGAGCTCGTCGACCTCGACGCCCGCGAACGTGTTGTCCGGCCGCCGCGAGCTCGTGCCGGAGACGAACACGAGGTCGCCGGACACCTTCACGTGCGGGAACCGGCCGCGCGGGCGGGCCATGCCGGTGATCGTGCGCGCTGTCATCGCGACCGTCCTTCGAACGAGACGGGGGCAAGCCCGTCGATCGAGCACTCGACGTACTCGCCGGTGAGCGGCAGCGCCACGGTCGCCGCGCCGGCCAGCACGACGTACCCGGCCTTCAACGGGATTCCGCGCCGCCGGGCCACGTCCTCCAACGCCCGCAAGGCGTTCGCGGGGTTGCCGAGGATCGCGCTGGTGGAACCTTCGACGTGCGCCGTTCCCGACGTGAGCCGCACCGTGCGGCCGCCCACGTCGGTGACGGGCTGCCAGTCCCCGATGACGTACCCGGCGGCGGAGGTGTTGTCCGCGATGACGTCGGTGTAGGTGAACCGGAAGTCCTGGTAGCGGGAGTCGATGACCTCGATCGCGGCCGCGACCGCGTCGACGCACTCCTCGATCGGAGCGGCCCCGTCGACGTCGCGGCCCAGCCGGTAGGCGATCTCGGGTTCGACCTTGGGGTGGATGAGGTTCTCGCTCGTGCGGCCCGCCATGCCGCTGGTGAGCCTGCCGACGATCACCTCGGACACGCCCATCTGCTTCATCTTCGCCTCGCTGGTGAAGCCGAGCTTCACGCCGGTGACCGTCTCGCCCGCCCGTTGCCGCAGGGCGATGAGGGCGTGCTGGACCTCGTACGCGTCCTCGACCGTGAGATCCCCGAAGTTCGGGATCTCGGTCGCCGTCGTCTGTGCTTTGTGGAGGGTCTCGGCGATGTTCACAGCTGCACGCACACATTCGTGGGTTCGGTGTAGAAGTGCAACGACGACTCGCCGCCCTCGCGGCCGATGCCCGACATGCCCATGCCGCCGAACGGGGACCGCAGGTCGCGCAGGAACCACGTGTTCACCCACGACATGCCGACGTTCATCGCCTGCGCGACGCGGTGGCCGCGGCGCAGGTCGTTCGTCCAGACCGAGGCGGCCAGGCCGTAGTCGGTGTCGTTGGCGAGCGCGATCGCCTCGTCCTCGGTGTCGAACGGGATCAGCGCCGCGACCGGGCCGAAGACCTCCTCCCGCACCACGCGGTCGGCGTTGGTCAGCCCGGTCCACAGCGTCGGTTCGATCCACGACCCCTCGCGCAGCCCGTCCCCCATCTCCGGGATGCCGCCGCCGGTGATCGCCTTCGCGCCGGATTCCTCTGCCAGCGCGAGGTAGTCGAGCACCTTGCGGCGGTGCTGCTGCGAGATCAACGGCCCGGTCGTCGTCGCCTCGTCGTTGGGGTCGCCGAGCCGCAACGCCCGTGCGCGCTCCACTAGACCGTCCGCGATGTCAGCGAAGATCGACCGCTGCACGTAGACGCGTTCGGTGCACAGGCACACCTGGCCGGTGTTGGTGAAGATCGCCCGGCTCAGCCCGGTGAGCGCCTCGTCGAGGTCCACGTCGTCGAACACGACGGCCGCGTTCTTGCCGCCGAGTTCGAACGACACGGGCCGCACGCGCGGGGCGACGGTCCGCATGACCCGGGTGCCGGTCGCGGTGGAGCCGGTGAACGTCACCCCGTCGATGCCGGGGTGGCCGACCAGGAACTCACCGACGTCACCGTGCCCGTGCACCACGTTGTAGGCGCCGGCCGGCAGTCCCGCGTCCCGGAGCACCTCGGCGAGCAGCGTCGCCGTGCCGGGGGTGAACTCGCTGGGCTTCACCACGACGCTGTTGCCGCACGCGAGCGCCGCCGACACCTTCCACGTGAGCAGCAGCAGCGGGAGGTTCCACGGCACGATGACCGCGACCACGCCGAGTGGCTTGCGCACGGCGTAGTTGAGCGCCTGCCTGCCGTCGGCGAGGTCGGTGAGGAACGATTCCTGCCCAGCCGCGGACACGACGTCGGCGAACGTCCGGAAGTTGTGCACCGCCCGGGCCACGTCCAGGTCGCGGGCGAGCTGGACGGGTTTGCCGGTGTCCGCGACCTCGGCGGCGACGAACTCCTCGAACCTCGCCTCGATGCCGTCGGCGGCGCGGCGCAACACCACGGCCCGTTCCCGCACCGGCACCCGGCCCCAGCCCGACGCCCTCGCCGCCGCGACCGCCTGGTCGACCAGCGGCTCGTCGGCGACCTGCACCATCGCGTGCGTCCTGCCGGTCGCGGGGTCGACGTCGCCGAAGGCCGCGTCCCGGTCGGCGAAGTCGCCACCGACGAAGTTGCGGATCATTTCCATGCCCACCACTGTGGACAGCGCGGCCGTGCTCCGCCAATGCCGTTCTCGCGGCAGGTCATGCCCTTCGGGGCATAGCCTCAGGTCAGACGAAAGTCTTCGCCAGCACGGTGTTCACGTGATCGGCGATCTCGTCGGCCGCTTCCTCGATGGCGAAGTGGCCGGTGTCGAGCAGCACGACCTCCGCCTCCGGCACATCCCGGCGGTAGGCCTCGGCGCCCGCGGGGATGAAGAACGTGTCGTGCCGCCCCCAGACCGCGAGCACGGCAGGCTGGCGTTCGCGCAGCCACGCCTGCCAGGCCGGGTAGCGCTCCAGGTTGGTCTGGTAGTCCCACAACAGGGACTTCATGTAGTCGGCGCGGCCGGGCAGGTCGAGCACGGCCTGGTCGGCGAGCGCCTGCTCCGGGTCGATGTGCTCGGGGTCCTTGGCGCCGGTGAGCCACTGGTGACGGGTGCCTTCGAGGCTCACGACCCAGTCCACGGACTCCTGGTCGACGGTCCGGTCCTGCCACCAGCCGTTCAGCACCTGCATGTCGGGGCCGAGGCCGTCGGTGTAGGCGTTGCCGTTCTGGGTGATCACGGCCTTGACGCGCTGGTCGTGCTCCAGCGCGACGCGGAAGCCGACCGGTGAGCCGAAGTCGAACATGTAGACGGCGTAGTCGCCGATGCCGAGCTGGTCGATGACGCGGCCGGTGACGTCGGCGAGCCGGTCGAACGTGGGTTCGCCGGGCAGCGGGTCGGACGAGCCGAAGCCCGGGTAGTCGATGGCGACGACGTGCCAGGACGCGGCGAGCCGGTCGATCAGCCGCACGTAGGCGCGGGTGCTCGACGGATATCCCGGCAGCAGGACGACGGTCGGCCTGGCCGCGTCGCCCGCCTCGCGGACGAACACCTTCAGGCCGTCGATCTCGACGTGGCGGTGACGGATGGCGGGCATGGCGTTCTCCCTCGTTCGATCTAACGCGGTTCGATCTAATGGATAAACCGACCGTATACACGTTAGGTCTCACGTCGCAAGGTGTTCTGGCGGAAATCTGCTAACGTGTGAGATGTCTTTCTAACCGTTAGGAGTGGGCGTGACGACGCTGACGGAGTTCCAGGCGGCGGGGTTCCCGATGGGGGCCGAGCCGCTCGTCGCGCTCGACCTGGTCGACACGCAGGCGTTGTGCCTGGACCCGGTCAGGGACCTGTTGTCCGACGAGCAGGAGAACGCGAAGTGGTGGGCGTTGCAGGCCGATCGCTTGCCGACCGGGCCCCCGCCGTCGCTGGGTGCGACGCGGCGGCTGCGATCACTGCTGCGGGACCTGCTCGACGCGCACATGACCGGCGTCGCGCCTGATCCGGCGTTGATCGCGGACCTGAACGCGGTCGCGGCCGCGGTGCCGACCAGCCCACGCCTCGACGGGTGGGGTGCCGATGCGCGCGCGGAGACCCGGTGGCACGACGACTACAACGGCCATCCCGCGCTGGCCGCTCTCGCGGGCGAGGCGATCAGGCTGCTGGCCGACCCCGCGCGCCTGTCGTCGTTGCGGGCATGCGCGAACCCGGCGTGTTCGATGTTGTTCCTGGCCGAGAACAAGCGCCGGATGTGGTGCGCGGCCAACGTGTGCGGCAACCGCGCGCGCGTGGCCCGGCACTACGAGAAGACGCGTTCCTAGACCTTCGTGATCTGGTGCAGCAGCACGGCGAGCGGTCCGGGCGCCGACAGGAACGGCGAGTGCGACGTCGGCAGGTGGTGCACGGCGGACGCGCGGGCGGCCATCTCCTCCTGCAACGACGGAGGCATCGTCTTGTCGTTGTCGCACACCAGGTACGTGGACGGGATCGTGAGCCACCCGGCGGCCCGCAGCCGGTCCGTGCCGGACCTGGCGCTCTGCGGCCGCAACCGGGCGACGGCCCGTTCGGCGACCTCGGGATCGACGTCGCCGTAGAACTGGGCCACGGCGTCGAGCGGCGGCGGCACCATCTCGGTCTCGAACGGCGGCAGGCCCGCCACCTCGGCGATCGACGTGCCCGGCTCCACCATCCACGCCGCCAGGTAGACGAGCCGCGACACGTGCGCCGCCCCGGCCGTCGCCTCCGTCACCGGAAACCCGCCGTAGGAGTGCCCGACGACGGCGACCGGCCGGTCGATGGCGGTGATCGCGTGCCGGATGGCCTCGGCGTCCTCGTGCAGCCCGGCCGGCGTTCCGGCACTGGGCAACTCGACCGTGCGCGCCGTCCTGCCGAGCCGGTTGAGCTCGGCGACCAGCGACTCCCAGCACCACGCCCCGTGAAACGCGCCGTGCACCAGAAGGATGTCAGGTAAGAGCATCGGTTCTCCCGCCCAGGAAGCGGAGATCCTCTCACGGGCATGCCTCACGCCGAAAAAGGCATTGGCCCACCCTCGTCATCATGCATGATTGTCACTATTTATGACCATCGACGCGCTCTACCCACCGCTCATCAACGGCGAGTTCAAGGCGGCGACCGCCGAGACGTTCCCCGCCGTGAACGCCGCCACCGGCGAACACCTGGCCGACCTCACCGCCTCGGGCCAGGCCGAGATCGACGCCGCCGTGGCCGCCGCCCTCGCCGCGTTCCCGGCGTGGTCCCGCACCCCCGCCGCCCAACGCGCCCGCCTCTTGTTGAAGGTGGCGGACTGGCTGGAGGACAACACCGACCGTCTGGTCCAGATCGACGCCCTGGACATCGGCCGCACGGTCTTCGAACTCCCCCAGGACTACCGCCAGGCGATCGGCCAGTACCGCTTCTTCGCCGCGGCGATCATGACCCACGACGGCTGGACCAACTCCGTCCAGGGCGGCTGGGCTTTGGCCAAGCGCGAACCGCTCGGCGTCGTCGGCCAGATCATCCCGTGGAACGTCCCGGCCATCATGGTCAGCTTCAAACTCGCCCCGGCCCTGGCCGCCGGCAACACCGTGGTCCTCAAGCCGGACGAGAACGCCTCATTGTCCACAATGGAACTGGCCAAGCACCTGGCCGAGATCTTCCCGCCCGGCGTCGTCAACGTGGTCCCGGGCTTCGGCGAAACGGCGGGCGCGGCACTCACCGCCCTCCCCGACGTCGCCAAGCTCGCCTTCACCGGCTCGACCGAGGTCGGCCGCCTCATCGCGCACGCCGGCGCGTCCCGCCTGGTGCCGGTCACTCTGGAGTTGGGCGGCAAGAGCCCGAACATCGTCTTCCTGGACATCGACGACATCGACGCCGTCGTCGACAACACGACGTTCGCCGCGACCTTCTGCAACGGCCAGTCCTGCCTGGCCGGCACCCGCCTCTTCGTCCACTCCGACATCTACCAGGACTTCTTGTCGCGCCTGACCACGGCGTTCCGCGCGATCCGAGTCGGCTCCCCACTGGACCCGGCCACCCGCCTCGGCTGTCTCGTTTCGCCTGCCCAAGGCGAACGCGTCACTTCGTACATCGAATCGGGGCGCGCGGAGGCGAACCTCGTCACCGGCGGCGGCCGCGTCGAGGTCCCCGGCAACGAGGCGGGCTGGTTCATCGAGCCGACGATCTTCGAAACGTCCAACGACACCCGCATCGCCCAGGAGGAGATCTTCGGCCCGGTCCTGTCGGTCATCCGCTGGACCGACTTCGACACGATGATCGAGCAGGCCAACGACGTCGAGTACGGCCTCGCGTCCGGCATCTACACCTCGAACCTGCGCAACGCGATGCGCACCGCAGACCGCCTGCAGGCCGGCAACGTGTGGGTCAACCAGTACGTGAACCTCGCCGACGGCTCCCCGTTCGGCGGCTACAAGAACAGCGGGCTGGGCCGCGAGGTGTGCAAGGAGACACTTGACATGTACACGCAGCTGAAGAGCATCATGCTGGCAGAGCAGGTTCCTGCCCCGTTCTACGTCTGACGTTCCACGTCTACGTCTACGTCTACGTCTACGCAAGATGTTCTCCGTAGAACGTTCTACGTCTGAGGAGAGTCCAATGCGGACGTTCCGCCGGCTCGCGCTGGTCACGGCGATCATCGGCCTGACGGCCGCCGCCTCCCCCGGAGTCGCCGGCGCGACACCGGGTTACGGGGTCAGCGCGGTCACGATCTTCGACCACACCGTCGGCGACACCCAGTACGTGCTGCGCGAAATCACCATCGCTCCGGGCGACTCCACGGGCTGGCACTACCACCCCGGCCCGGTCAAGGGCGTGGTCACCAAGGGAGTGCTGACCCACAACGACTCGGACTGCTCGATCGACGGCGTCTACCGGCCGGGCGGGTTCATCAGCGAGTCCAGCGGCACCAGCTACGTCCACATCGGACGCAATCTGGGCAGCAGCCCGCTGGTGCTGGAGGTGCTCTACCAGAACCCGGTGGGCAGCGCGCTCGCCGTGAGCATGCCGAACCCTGGCTGCTCGTTCGAGTAGCCCATCACGGGTGGACCCAACGGCGGTAGGCGTCGGGGTCCACGTCGTTGCCGCAGATCACGGTGACGACGGGGCGCCCGGCGAAGCGGCCGCGGTCCTCCAGGATCGCGGCCACACCGAGCGCCACCGACGGCTGCACGACCAGACCGGCGTGCTCGAAGAGCAAGCGCATTCCCGCGACGATCGACGACTCGCTGACGAGCACGGCGTCGTCCGCCACTACGAGGAGGTCGTCCAGCACCTCATGGATAGCGAGCCCAATTCGTGTCGGCCCCTCGTGCCCACATCCTCGAACACGACCGCCCACGCCGACCGACCCGCCCCCGCGCTTCCTTACCTTGCGGAACGCGCAAAAGGCGATTTCGGTTCCCCGGCTATCCACAGGCTACCCAACATCGGCTATCCGCAGGTCAGAACATCGCAGCCCTGTGGACAACTCGCGATCATGCCAAGCCGCTCGCGATCATGCCAAGCAGGAGCCGGCATCACCGGCTCCTGTTGGCGTTGATCTCGGCGCTGTGCTCCAGCGCCCACTCCGCCAGCGCGATCACCAGCGGCATCAAGGTCCTGCCGAGCGACGTCAGCTCGTACTCCACCCGCGGCGGCACCTCCGCATAGGCGGTGCGCCCCACCAGCCCGTCCTCCACGAGGTGCTTCAAGGTCAGCGTGAGCATGCGCTGCGAGATGCCCGTGACCGTCTGCTCCAGCTCCTTGAACCTCAACGGTCCCTCGCGCAGCGCGCCGACGACCAGCAGGCTCCACTTGTCGCCGATCCGGTCGAACACCTGACGGACCGCGCCGCCGTCGTTCATGGGCGGCGGGCACCCCTCAGCACGAGTGAACCCCGTCACAACCAGACCTCCCGTCCTGGACACATACATCCTTGTGCCTTTTGCAGCCTGCCCAATGCGGACACAACATGAGGCTACGCACAAGAAGTAAGGATTGGATTCTGCAATGAACATCGCACTCTGGATCGCCCAGGTCCTGCTCGCCGTCGCCTACCTGGGCAGCGGCCTGATGAAGCTGGCCCGCTCCCGCGAGCAGATCGTCGCGTCCGACAGCGGCAACTGGGCCAAGGACTTCTCCGACGCCTCGGTGAAGGGCATCGGCGCGGTCGAGGTGCTCGGGGCGATCGGCGTCGTGCTGCCGTGGGCGCTCGACATCGCGACCGTCCTGACGCCGATCGCGGCCGTCGGGCTCGTCATCGTTCAGGTCGTCGCGATGCGGGTGCATTTGAAGATCAACGAGACGAAGACGTTGCCCGTCAACGGGGTTCTGCTGCTGTTGGCGGCCTTTGTCGCAATCGGCCGTTTCGCTGGCTGAAGCAGCAAAGAAACAGCGGAACGAAACGTCCCAAGCAGACAATTCGCTTATAGTATGTAAAGTTTCCTGTCATGTTGACCAAGGGTCCAGACGTGTGCCACGCTCACAAAAATCGCCGCCCTCCAAGCGAAACGGTCCACACCGAGCGAGGGACACATGCGCAAAACCCTGCAAGCACTGGCTTTGGCTGCCATAGCGGCAACGAGTCTCACGCCCTCGGCGATCGCCGCCCCCGTGGCGGCGAAAGCCGCGGCGTCCCCTTACGTCCCAGGCACCCTGCGCCCGTCGGCTGACCAGGCGACGCAGGACGCCGCGCTGATGAAGTACTGGAACTTCTGGAAGACGAACTTCCTGAGCACCAAGTGCGGTTCCGGTACCTATGCCGTGCTTTCCAAGGACGCCGATCACGCCTACGTCGCCGAGGGCGAGGGCTACGGCATGACGATCGCGGCGATGATGGGCGCCAAGGACCCGCAGGCGCGGGCGATCTTCGACGGCATCCTCAAGTTCGTGAAGGCCCACCCGTCGGTCAACAACAAGGACCTGCACGCGGCGGAGCAGGACGCGAACTGCAAGAGCGTCAACGGCAGCGACTCCGCCACCGACGGCGACCTGGAGATCGCTTACGGGCTGCTCGTCGCCGACAAGGTGTGGGGTTCTTCCGGGTCGGTGAACTACCTGGCCGAAGCCAAGCGGGTCATCAACGCCATCAAGAAGTCCGAGGTCAACTCCAGCTCCAAGTTCATGTTGCTGGGCGACTGGGGCAACGACGCGGAGTACAAGAACAGCTCGCGGTCCTCGGACTGGATGCCCGGCCACTTCCGGGCGTTCGCCAGGGCGACCGGCGACTCGACCTGGACCAGCGTCCGCACCACGCACGAGAACGCGATCACCAAGATCCAGTCGCAGTACTCCGGCACGACCGGTCTGCTGCCCGACTTCGTGGTCAACACCAACAGCAGCAGCATCAAGCCCGCGCCCGCGAACTTCCTCGAGGGCGAGTACGACGGCGCCTACAGCTGGAACGCCTGCCGCGACCCATGGCGGCTCGGCGCCGACGCGATCACCGCGTCCGACAGCGCCGCGAAGGCCCAGGTGCGCAAGATGAACACCTGGATCCAGACCAAGACCGGCGGTGACCCCGCCAAGATCGGGTCCGGGTTCAAGCTCAACGGCACCGCGACCGAGTCCGGCGAACACCCCTGCTTCACCGCGCCGTTCGCCGTGGCGGCCATGACCGACCCCGGCAGCCAGGCGTGGCTCGACAAGCTGTTCGCGCAGATCAACAAGTTCTCCCCGGACAAGAACGACTACTACGGCACCGGCATCACGCTGCAGGTGCTGATCATCCTGTCCGGCAACTTCGTCGCCCCCTGATCACCTCGGCTCCCTGATCACCTCCGCCGCCCTCATCCACTGAGGTTCCCTTGCGGTGCCGAAAGACCTGCGCGGTGGCGGTCACGCTGCTGGCGGCCACCCAGTGGTCGCCGGCGGCGCGGCTCGTTCGTCGCGCAGAAAGCGGGCACGTCCGGGCAGCCGATCACGCTGACCGGCCCCGCGAACGCCGTGCTGGTCAACGACGGCCCGTCCGGTGACCCGCCGGACTGCCCGGCACCCGCACCGGGCTACGACTCGGGCTACGGCCTCTGGCTCGCCAACGCGCCCTACAGCGGGGGCATCGACAAGAGCGACCGCGTCCAGGTCCTGAACAACACCATCGGCCCGAACGTCACCGCCAAGCACGTCGACGTCAAGGAGGGCAAGCAGAACGGCATGATCCGCGGCAACACGTTCAACGGCAGCGGGATCGCGGGTCAGCACTCCGCGGACTCGTGGGTGGACGTGAAGGGATCGGGCTACCTGCTGGAAGAACAACTCCTCCGACGTCGGCGGCTCCGGCGAGTACGCCATCAAGATCACCACGTTGTCGCAGTGCACGAGCAAGCCCAACGTGGTGCACGCGTCCAACACCGTGGCAGGCGCCAAGAAGGGCCTGACCAACACGAAGGTGACGCCGTAGGACCCGTCCGCCGGTCAGTCCCGCACGGCCTGCGGGACTGACCGGCGGTACGCGGTGCGGCCGTCCGAGGCATTTTTCCCGAACTGTGGTTTGAAACGCGGCGATGGCGGGCAAAGGACCGCTCATGATGGCGTCGTACTGGGAAACCGCCCGAACCGGTTTCCTGGCGTTCGTGGGTGTGGGACTCCTGGTCCTGGTTCCGTTGGTGCTGCTGCACTACTTCCGCTTCCGCAGGGTCGAGCCGCGCCGGGCGTTCGTGCTGTACGGCCTGCTGGCCTACGGTCTCGTGGCGCTGGCGTTGATCTTCCTGCCGTTCCCGTCGGACGTCTCCAAGCTGTGCACGGGCGAGCAGATGCTGTCGACCACGCCGTTCCAGTGGGTCACCGACATGAGCAACAACATGGCGGCCTACGGACGGTCCGGCATCGTCGCCATGGTGCAGTCGCAGGCGTTCCTCCAGCAGCTGTTCAACGTCGTGCTGTTCGTCCCGCTGGGCATCGTGCTGCGCAAGGCGTACGGCAAGGGCCCGCTCGCGGTGATCGTCATCGCCGCGGGCCTCTCGCTGGCCGTCGAGGTCGTGCAGTACACCGGCAACCTCGGCTTCTACCCGTGCCCGTACCGGATCGCCGACGTCGACGACCTGATCTCCAACACCTTCGGCGGGCTGCTGGGCTGGATGCTCGCCCCGGCCGCGTTCGTCGTGCCGCGCGTGCCGTCGTCGGAGGAGTCGGAGGCGCCGCCCACCACCGTGACCGTGCCGCGCCGGCTGCTCGGACTGATCTCCGAACTCGTGCTGGTGATCGTGATCGCGAAGCTGCTGCTGCACTCCAACCCGATGTGGGCGGTGTGCGTGCTGGTGGCGTTCCGGGTCGTGCTGCCTGCGGCGTTCAACGGCCTCACGCTCGGCGGCGTGCTGTTCAACTACCGCGTCCGCGCCGAGGACGGCACGCGCGCCAACCCGTTGTTGCTGCTCGCGCGCGAACTGCTCGGGTTCACCGGCTTCATGGCGTACGCGACGGTCGTGTCGCCGCTGATCGACATCGGCTGGTGGGACCTCGTGGTCGTGGCGCTGTACGTCGGCGGGGCGTTCGTCGTGCCGATCTTCCGGCGGGACCAGCGCGGCTGGCACGAGCACGTGGCGCGCACGCGGGACGTGTTCACCGGTCAGGAAGCCGGGTACCCGGACCGCCATGACGACGTACACGCACACAGCTGAGGCGGACATCCCGGCCGACACGCTCTTCGGCTTCCTCGCCGAGCCGCGCAACCTGCCGCGCTACTTCCCGCAGATGACGGCCGCCGAGCCGGAGGGCGGGGAGCAGGTGCACGTGGAGGCCGAGGTGCACGGCCACCACGTGGAGGGCGAGGCGTGGGTGCGGCCCGACGCCTCGCGGCGCACGCTGGAGTGGGGTGCCGAGGGACCGGACGACTACCACGGCGAACTCCAGGTCGAGGAGGTGTCGCCGGGGCGGTCGCGGATCACCGTGAGCCTGCACAGCGTGCGGGAGGCGTCCGGGGACGAGGTGCAGCGCGGGCTGGAGCAGACGGTCGCGGTGCTGACGCAGACCGCAGCGGCAGACGACCGGGCCAACTAGAGCAGTTCGGCGAGCAGGGCCGCGGCCCGCGCCGCCCCGTCCCGTTCCACCTCCCGGTAGGTCGTCTCGCGGCCGATCTCCTCGGCGATCGCGGCGGCCAGCCCGTCGGCGACTTCCTCATAACTCATGCACCGGCCCGCGCCGTACCGCTCGAGCCGGTGCCGGACGTGGAAGTTCTGCTCGAAGTGGTGGCGCAACGGCACGTAGATGAACGGCCGCCGCGCCGCCGTCAGCTCCATGCACGTGGTCAGCCCGCCCTGCACCACCGCGATGTCACACGCGGCGAGGTAGCGGGGCAGGTCCGGCACGAACCCGCGGACCTCCACGGCGGGGTGGAACGGAAGCACCGCCGGGTCGATGCGCGGCCCGGTGACCACGAGAAACCTCAGGCCCGGCACGCGTTTCACGGCCTCGGGGACGGCGTCGAGCACGCGTCGCAGCAACGACTCCCCCACCCCGGACCCGCCGACCGTGACCACGCACAGCTTCTCGTCCGCGCGAAGACGCAACGGTTCGGAAGGCGGTTCGAATCCCGTTACGTAGCCGCAGAAGTCGAAGTTCTGCTCCGTCCACTCGCGAATCGCGGGCAGCCCCTCACCGAACGGCAGCGAGATCACGTCGTCCGGGTTGCCGACGAACACCGACCGGTCGCGCACGCGGCGCAGCCGGGCCCGCTGCTCGATCATGTCGAGGTTGTAGTCGGCGGTCAGGCGCTGCTCGCGGGCGCCGCCGTCGGGCATCGGGAGCCAGCCCACGAAGTCCGTCAGCCAGGCGAACGCGAACCGCTTCAGCTCGGGGTTCTCGTGCAGGAAGTAGTCGACGTCCCAGGCCTCGTCGCCGATCACCAGGTCGTACCGCTCGGCCTCCAGGACTTCGTTGAACACCATGAAGTTGTGCACCAGCACGGCGTCCAGGCGGCGGAACGCCTCGAACACGTGCAGGTCGTGCTCGCCCGCGTCCTCCTCGACGTGCGCCGATTCACCGGCGAGCCACGCGGACGCCGGGTGGACGCGTTCCCCCGCCGGCACGAGCACCTCGGTGACCGGGTGCTGGGCGAGCCAGTCGATCTCCAGTCGCGGGTGGAGATCGCGCAGTTCACGCGCTATGGCGAGGTCACGGCGCGCGTGGCCGAGGCCGATCGGTGAGCTCAGGTAGAGCGCACGCGGCGGCCTGCTCCTCGACGTCCTGATCCGCCGCGGCGCCGGGTGGACGCGGTCGACGAAGTCCTTGATCAGCAGGTTGATCCGGACCGGGTCGCGGGCGTGCACGCCGTGGCCCGCGCCGTCGATCAGCACGAGGTCCCCGCCGGTCAACTCGGCCAGGCGCGCACCGATGGCGTGCGGGCGGATCTGGTCGTCGGCGCCGTGGATCACCAGCACCGGACACGTCAGCCGACCGCATTCGTCCTCAATGGACTTCGACGCGAGCCGTCCGGCGGTCGTGTCGACCAGCACCACGGGGTCGATCTCGTGCGCCCACCGGACGGCGTCCTCGATCTGCTTCGTCGAGTGCGGCTCGGCGAACATGCGCGCGAAGAACCACTCGGTGAACTGGTCGTAGCCGCCGTTCAGCCAGTGGTGCCGGTTGTACGGCGTGCCGCCTTCCGTTGCCTCCCAGGCCTCCCGCTCCTGCTCCTGGACGCCGATGAGCGATCCGCTGGCCGGACCGATCGCGACGATGCCGGTGACGCGGCCGGGATGCCGGGCGGCCGCGAGCACCGACCAGGCGTCACCCCGCGACAACGCCACCAGCACGGCCTGGGGCGTGTCCGTGGCGTCCAGGACGGCGATCACGTCCTCCGCGCACTCGTCGTCCACATAGGATGCCCACCCGGCAGGCCGGTCCGAGTCGCCGCTGCCGCGCCCGTCGAACGTGACCACCCGGAAGTGCCTGGCCAGGAACGACACCTGGGCCTTCCAGAACCTCGACGGCACGATCGACCAGGTCGGCACCAGCAGCACCGTCGGCTTGCCGGGGTTCTCGTAGACCCGGAACGCGAGCCGCACCCCGGCGCGGTCGGCGAACCCGGTCCGGTCGGCCTCGCGCACCGGGCGCGGCTCGGCGTTCACGGGCGGACTTCGAGGACCTGGTTGAACGGCGTCTGCGCGACACCGGCGAACCGGGTGAACCCACCGGCCACCGCGACGTCACGCAGCCGCGCGGGCCCTGCCTGGGTGCCGAGCGCGAGGCCGACGTCCTGCGACAGCGAGGCGGGCGTGCACAGCAGCGTGGAGAAGCCGTAGTAGGTGCGGCCGACGGGGTTGAGGTTGTCCTCGACGCGGTCACCGGCCATCGGTTCGACGATCATCCACGTGCCGTCGGGCGCGACCGCGTCCCGCACGTGCTGCGCGGCGCCGACCGGGTCGCCCATGTCGTGCAGGCAGTCGAACATGGTCACCAGGTCGTAGCCGGTGCCGGTGAAGTCCTTGGCGGAGGCCACTTCGAACGTGACGCGGTCGCTCACGCCGGCGGCCTCCGCGCGGTCGCGGGCCGTCCGGATCGACTCGGGGTGGTAGTCGGAGCCGACGAAGGTCGACTGCGGGAAGGCCTGTGCCATCAGGATCGTTGATGCGCCGTGGCCGCAGCCGACGTCCGCGACCCGTGCCCCGGCGCGGAGTTTGTCCGTCACGCCGTCCAGCGCGGGCAGCCAGCCGTCGATCAGGTTCGCCGCGTAGTTGGGCCGGAAGAACCGCTCGCACCCGACGTGCACGTCGGTGTTGTGCTCGTGCCAGCCGACGCCCGACCCGCTGCGCGCCGCGTCGAGCACCCGTCCGGCGTCGTGCACGGTGCCGAGCGCGATCTGGAACATGCCGGGCAGGAACGCGGGGCTGTCCTCGACCGTGAGGGCCACGGCGTGCTCGATCGGTAGCACGTACTTGCTGGTCACGGGGTCGTAGGTGACGTAGGCGCCCGCCGCCTGGGCGTTGAGCCACTCCCGCGCGTACGGCTCGGCGGTACCGGTCCGGTCGGCGAGTTCGGACGCGCTGACCGGTTCCCCGTCGGCCATCGCGCGGTAGTAGCCGAGCTTGTCGCCCATGACGACGAGCGCGGCGTTGAGCGTGGCGCCCACCTCGTCGACGGCGCGGAACACGAACTGCATGAGCTTGTCGGTGTCGACCTCGGGTCTTGTCGTGGTCATCTGCTCTTCCCTCCTGCTGAGGGCCTGGAACCTATGAGCGCGGGCGACGGGGTCGCATCAGGTGCCCCACCTAGCATTTCGCCGACCTACACTCCCCCGTGTGCTGATGGGGCGCGACTCGGAACGGCACCGGATCGAGCGGCTCGTCGCGAGCGCTCGGATCGGCCGCGGCGGCGCGCTCGCCCTCACCGGCGAACCGGGCGTCGGCAAGACCACCCTGCTCCGCTTCGCCGCCACCGGATGCGCGGGCATGACCGTCCTGCAGGCCGCGAGCAGCGAACCCGAGCGCGAGATCCCGTTCGGCGGCCTGCACCAGGTGCTGCGACCGGCGCTGGACCGGCTGGCCGAGATCCCCGCTCCGCAGGCACAGGCGTTGTCCGTCGCGCTCGCCCTGTCGTCCGGTCCGCCGATCGACAGGTTCGCGGTGGGTGCCGCGACGCTGAGCCTGCTGTGCAGGTTCGCCGAGGACCGGCCGCTCGCGGTGCTGCTCGACGACCTGCACCTGCTGGACCGCCCCTCCGTGGACGCCCTCGCGTTCGCCGCCCGCCGCCTGGCCGCCGACCCGATCGTCCTGCTGGCCACCACCCGTTCCCCGGACCCGCCGTTACCCAAGCTGGCACTCACCGGCCTGGACCTCGCCACCGCCCACGACCTGGTGGCGAGCCGCGCGGGCCCGGTGTCGCCCGACCACATCGCCCGCCTGCACCGCGCCACCTCGGGCAACCCCCTGGCGTTGATCGAACTGGCGGCCCGGCCCCTGCGGGACGTCTCCCCCGAGACCCCGCTGCCCGTGTCGGCGGCGCTGGCGCACGAGTTCGCCGCGCAGGCCCGTTCGCTCGGCCCGGCCGGGCAGGCGGCGGCGCTGGTGGCGGCGGTGGCGGGCACCGACCTGCGGGTGGTGGCCGGGGCGTGCGAGGCGCTCGGGGTGGCGGTGGACGCGCTGGCCGAGGCGGAGAGCGCCGGGCTGGTGCGGATCGCCGACGGGCGCGTCGAGTTCCGGCACCCGCTGATCCGCGCGGCCGTCTACGGGGACGCCGATCCGCAGCGGCGCCGGGAGATCCACCGAGCCGTGGCCTCGGCGGTGGGCGCGGGATCCGACCGGCACGCCTGGCACCTGGCCGAAGCCGCGGTCGGACCGGACGCCGAGGTCGCTGACCTGCTGGTGCGGGCGGCGGGACGGGCGCACGAACGCAGTGCGCACGACGTGGCGTCGGCCGCCTACGAACGGGCCGCGCGCCTCAGCCCGGAGGTCGAACGGTACGCGTCGCTCAGCGTCTCGGCGGCGGAATCCGCCTGGCTGGCCGGTGAGACGAAGCGGTCCGTCGCGTTGCTGGACCAGGCGGGCCCGGGCACCGCCGTCGAACTGCGGGCGGCGATCGCGGCCCGCACCGGCTCCCTGACCGAGGCCCGCGACCTCTGTCGTCAAGCCGCCGAGGCAGCGGACACCCCCGACGCGGCCGTCGTCCTGCTGGCCGACGGCGTCAACGCCTGCTTCTACCTCGGCGACACCACCACCGGCCTCGCACTGGCCCACGAGATCGAGGCCCGGCTCCCCCAGGTCACGGCGCCCCAGGCGTCCGGTCTCGGGCGGATGGCCGCCGGCGTGGCCAGGATCCTCGCCAACCGCGGCGGCGCCGACCAGATCCGCACCGCGATCGACCTGCTCGCCCGCTCCGGCCTGCTGCACGACGACCGGCGCAGGCTGTCGTGGCTGATGATCGGCCCGATGTTCCTGCGCGACGCCGACTCGGGCGCGGACCTGCGCCGCACCGTCGCCCACGCCCGCACCGAGGCCGCCGTCGGCACCCTGCCCGCGTTGCTGTTCCACGTCGCGAGGGACGAGGCCACCACGAACCAGTGGGCCCGCGCCGAAGCCACCTACGACGAGGCGACCCGGCTGGCCCGGGAGACCGGTCAGGAGACCGACCTCGCCATGTGTCTGGCGGGCCGGGCGTGGCTGCAAGCCAGGCTGGGCAACGAGAACCGCTGCCGGGACCTGGTCGCGGAGGCCCTGCCGCTCTGCCGGTCCCGCGACATCCACATCGGACGGGTCTGGTCGCTGTTCGCGTTGGGAGAGCTGGAACTCGGCCGCGGCGAACCGGGCAGAGCGTTGGCACACCTGGAAGAACTCGCGGGCCTGTTGAACGAGCTGAAGCTGACCGACCCGGACGTGTCCCCGGCGCCGGAACTCACCGACGCCCTGGTCAGGCTGAACCGCCGCGAGGAAGCCGCGCCCATCGCCGAGCGTTACCTGGAGGACGCGCGCGCCAAGGGGCAGCCCTGGTCGTTGGCCCGAGCCGAACGCACGGCGGGCGTGCTGAGCGGAGACTTCGAAACGCACTTCGAGGCGTCGTTGCGGTACCACGAAAGGACTTTGGACGAGTTCGAGACCGCCCGCACGCGGCTCGCCTACGGTGCCCGCCTGCGCCGGGCCCGCCGCCGGGCCGACGCCCGCCCGCACCTGCACGCCGCGCTGGAGACGTTCGAGCACCTCCGCGCGGCCAGGTGGGCCGACCTGGCCGCGGTCGAACTCGGCGCCACCGGCGAGACGATCAAGCGACGTGACGAGGGAGAAACCCTGACGCCGCAGGAGTTGCAGGTGTCGTTGCTACTCGCGGAGGGCAAGACCACCCGCGAGGTCGCCGCCGCGTTGTTCCTGAGCCCGAAGACCATCGAGTACCACCTGCGCAAGGTCTACACGAAGCTCGGCATCCGCTCACGCGCCGAGCTGGCCGACCGGCTGCCCTGACGCCCACGCGAAGCCGTCCGGGTCGGTGAACTCACCGGCGCCGTGCAGTTCGACGCGATGCGAGCCGGACCCCTCGGGCGCGACGCCCGCGTCCTTGGCCAGCGCGCGCCGCCGGTACAGGCCCAGCTTGATGCCGCCGGTCGAGGCGAACTGCACGTACATGCGCCCGAAGCTCTTCTCCACCGCGAAACCGTGGTCCACGTAGCACTGTTTGCTCGCGCCGACGTCCGAAGCGCCGATCAGGAGCACGACGTCCTGGACGGCTCCGGTGATCGGGCCGGAGTCCTTTTTGGACGACGTCGCGACCTTCCAGATCGTGCCGTCGGGTGCCTGCACGACACCGCCGTAGCCCCAGATCGACTTGGCTGCGGGCTTGAGCACCGTCGCGCCGGCGTCGATCGCGGCGCCGATCAGGACGTCGACGTCGCCGGGCTGCGCGACCGTCAGCGAGAGGGTGAAGCCGCGGAAACCGGTGGCCGGTTCCTGCGACGCCCGCAGGCGCAGCCGGGAGCCGAGCCCGAAAGCGGTGGCGTAGAAGCGTTCGGCGGCCGCGAGGTCGGCCACTTCGAGGGTGATCGCGTCGAGTGAGGTCATGCCGGAAACGCTATTCGCCGACCTCGGCGCGGTGCTTCTCGATTCCTGACCGCCTGTGATCGGCCGCACTTGACGACCACCCAACAAAGCGGGGTAGAGTCCACTTACACAAGCGGGGTACGGTCCGATTACCTCGACCAGCGCACAGGGACTCACACATGACGCACATCGGAATCATCATCGGCAGCACCCGCCCCGGCCGGAACGGCGAGCAGGTGGCCAGGTGGGTCCTGGAGAACGCGGAGCAGCGCGCCGACGCGACGTTCGAACTCGTCGACCTCCAGGACTTCCCGCTGCCGCACCTCGACGAGCCGATGCCGCCCGCCATGGGCCAGTACCAGCACGACCACACCAAGGAGTGGGCGGCGAAGATCGCGAGCTTCGACGGGTTCGTCATGGTCACGCCCGAGTACAACCACTCCACGTCCGGCGTGCTGAAGAACGCGATCGACTACTTGTTCGCCGAGTGGAACAACAAGGCCGTCGGTTTCGTCTCGTACGGCAGCGTCGGCGGCGCGCGGGCGGTCGAGCACCTGCGTCTCATCGCGGGCGAGCTGAAGATGGCCGACGTGCGCACGAGCGTGTCGCTGTCGATGTTCACGGAGTTCAAGAACTTCTCCGAGTTCGTCCCGTCCGACTTCCAGGTCGCCACGCTGTCGACGCTGTTCGACGAGCTCGTGGCCTGGAGCGGCGCCCTCGCCCCGTTGCGCGACCGTCAGCTCGCCGCGCAGCAGGCCTGATGGACCCCGTCGCGCTGCCGTTCGGCCGTCCCCGCGAGGAACGGGCCGACGCCGCGCGCAACCGTGCCCACCTGCTCGACGTGGCCCGGCAGATGGTCGCCGAACTCGGCGCCTGTCACGTCACGATGGACGGCCTCGCCGAACGGGCGGGGCTGGGCAAGGGCACGGTGTTCCGTCGCTTCAAGACCCGCGCGGGCATCTTCCACGCGTTGTTCGACGAGGAGGAGAAGCTCTTCCAGCACCGGCTGATGACCGGGCCCGCACCACTGGGGCCCGGCGCTCCGGCCGCCGAACGCCTGCTCGCCTACGGCCGCGCCCGGCTGGAGTTCCTGCTCGACCATGCAGAGCTGGCCCGCGCGTCGCTCGATCCCGCCCAGCCGATCCCGGTCGGCGAGAGCCCGTCGCTGTTCCACGTCCGGATGCTCCTGGCCGAAGCCTGCCCGCAGCTGCGCCGCACCCTCGCCGTGCAACTCGTGGCGGCGCTCGAAGGCCCGGTCCTGCTCTACCTCCAGGACCCCGGCGCCACCCCGTCCCCGCTCGTCGACGACCTGGTCGCGGGCTGGGAACTCCTGGTCGGCCTCCTCACGGCACCAGCCGGGGCACCACCTTCACGTACACGACCATCCCGACGACCTCGACCATCGTCTGCGTGACCACGACAACGGCCGCCACGTCCCCCGGCAACGCCAGCGCGAGCGGCAGCACCACCAACGAGTTCCGCGTGGCCCCGGTGAACACGATCGCGCGCCCGGCCGCCCCGCCCAACCCGAACGCCCGCGCGACACCGAGCCCGGCGAACGCCATCACCACCAGGAACACCACGTAGAACGGCACCACCGCCGCGACCTGGGCCAGCCGGTCGAGCTTCGGCACCTGCGAGGCCACCACGACGAACAGCGTCACCGCCATCAACGGCACCATCGACGTGCTGATCGCCCCGATCACCCGCCCGGCCCAAGTCTGCGTGAGCCACGCCAACATCAGCGGAATCACGATCAGCACCACGAAAGCCTCGACGAACGGCCCCGGCTCCACCACAGCCAAGTCCGACCCGAGGAACAACCACAGATACCCAGGCAGCAACACCATCTGCGCCAGCAACAACAACGGCGTCGCCGCCAGCAACCGTTGGCTGTCCCCGCCCGCCAGCCCGCTGAACACGATCACGTAGTCGACGCACGGCGTGAGCAACACCAGCAACACACCCGCCCGCACGGCCTGATCGTCGGGCAGGAACGCGAAGAGCGCGCCCACCACCAACGGCACCACTGCGAAGTTCACGACGAGTGCCGCGGCGAGGAACCGTCCGGAGCGCAGCGACCGCCCGAGTTCCGCGACCGGCACCTGGAGGAACGTCACGTACAGCAGGGCCGCCAGCACGGGGTTGATGGCGTGTTCGAGGGCCGGCCCCGCGCTCGGAGCGATCCACCCGGCCAGCCCACCCGCTGCGAGCGCACCGAGGTAGACGGCGACCTGGTGACGTTCCATCCCCGCGACGAACCCCGGCAAATCGCCCTCCCGATCAGTTGATCAGGACGATAACCCCTGGCACCAGGCTTCTTCTCAGCGGCACGACACGCCCTCGAACGGCACCGGGCACGACGGCGTGTGCGAGCACACCACCAGGTCGTCACACCCGGCCGTGATCGCCGCCCGCAACGTGTCCCGGATGATCTCGAGGTCGGCGATCTTCGCCTCGACCTCGGCGAGCTTCACCGCGGCCCGCTCCCCCAGCCCCGGCCCGCGTGCCAGCAACGCGCCGATCTCCTCCAGCGTGAACCCGAGCCGTTGCGCGGCTTTGATGACCCGGAGCACCGTGACGGTCTCCTTCGGATAAAGCCGATGCCCGCCCAGCGACCGTTCGGGCCGGGCCAGCAACCCGACCCGCTCGTAGTACCGCAACGTCTCGCGGTTCACGCCGGCAGCCGAGGCGACCTCGCCTGTGCGCAACCCCGTCACCGGGCCTCCAGCGCGTCCAGCACCGCGACGTGCTCGGCGGGTACCGAGATCGCGAGGCTCAGCGCGCCACCGGACGCGGTGAGCACGAACGTGAAGAACGAGCAGCAGCCTGTCTCCCGCACCACCAGGTCCGCCGCGCGGGCCGCGATCTCGGGCCGTGCCTCGAGGTCCAGCACCAGCCGTGTCCTCTCCGGACGGTGGCGCACGCCCGCCGCGAACAGCTCGTCGAACTCGGCCACCCGGAACGGTCTCTCCGCCGTCGGCAACGTGCACGCCGCCGGCGCCCACACCTCGTCGCTCATGAATCGACGGTAAACCCGTACCCGAGCCCCGGATGCAAGTCGTGGGAGGATGGGTGACCGCTGGAGGAAGGGAAGTCGTGGGCGAGCGCATGCAGATCGGCGAGGTCGCGGAACGGATCGGCCTGTCGTTGCGCACCATCCGCTACTACGAGGAAGTCGGCCTGGTGGTGCCGAGCGCGCGCAGCCAGGGCGGGTTCCGCCTCTACACCGAGCCCGACGTGCAACGCCTCGGCGTGATCATGCGGATGAAGCCGCTCGGCTTCCAGCTGGACGAGATGCGCGAACTGCTCGGCCTCCTCGACGCGCTGGCCGACAGCAGCGACGAGGAGCACCTGCGACGGCTGACCGAGTTCTGGACCGCGGCCGAGGAACGGTGTGCGGCGCTGCGCAAGCAGCTCGCCATCGCCGAGGACTTCGCCGCCACGCTCCGGTCGCACCTGCCTGAGACCCCGCTCACGATCGAGCGCTAGACCGTCAACTCTACCCTCACGTCAGGGTAGGGTTGCGCCGCGCCAGAGCCGTCGCGCGTCCCAGACCTGCGTTCCACCACGGGGTTGATGTGTCCTCCTCCCAGGCCTCGCGGCCGTCCCTGTTCCAGCGCGTCCGCACCACGTGGTTCGCGAACCCGCGTGCGGACCTGTTGTCGGGGCTGGTCGTCGCGCTCGCGCTGATCCCGGAGGCGTTGTCGTTCTCGGTGATCGCCGGGGTGGACCCGAAGGTCGGCCTCTACGCGTCGTTCACCATCGCGATCATCATCGCGTTCGCGGGCGGCCGTCCCGCCATGATCTCCGCCGCGACCGGCGCGATGGCGTTGGTGCTCGTGCAACTGGTGCGGGACCACGGCGTGGAGTACATGTTCGCCGCGACCGTCCTCACCGGAGTGTTCCAGATCCTTTTTGGACTCGTCGGTGTGCACAGGCTGATGAGGTTCGTGCCGCGCACGGTCATGACGGGGTTCGTGAACGCGCTGGCGATCCTGCTGTTCGCCGCGCAGATCCCGCACATCACCGGCGGCGGCTGGCCCGTGATCGCACTGGCGGTGCTGGGGCTCGCGATCATCTACCTGCTGCCGCGTCTCACCAAGGTCGTGCCCGCACCGCTGGTCGCGATCGTCGTGGTCACCGCGCTGACGGTGTTCCTGCACATCGGCGTTCCCACGGTCGGCGACCAGGGCGAACTGCCGTCCGCACTGCCCGGCTTCGGGCTGCCGATGGTGCCGTTCACGCTCGGCACGCTCGCGATCATCGCGCCCTACGCCCTGACGCTGGCCGCGGTCGGGTTGATCGAGTCGCTGCTCACCGCCCAACTGCTGGACGACATCACGGACACGAGCTCCAGCAAGGGCACCGAGGTGCGTGGCCAGGGCATCGCGAACATCGCCACCGGGTTCTTCGGCGGCATGGCGGGCTGCGCGATGATCGGCCAGTCGATGATCAACGTGAAGTCCGGTGGCCGCACCCGTCTGTCGACCCTCGCGGCGGGCGTGTTCCTGCTGATCCTGGTGTTCGTGCTCGGCCCGGTCGTGTCGCTGATCCCGATGGCCGCGCTGGTCGCGGTGATGGTCTTCGTGTCGGTGAGCACGTTCGACTGGGGCAGCATCAAGATCTCGACGTTGCGCCGCACGCCGAAGAGCGAGACGACGGTGATGGTGGTGACCGTCGGCACGGTCGTGGCCACGCACAACCTCGCGCTCGGCGTGCTGGCCGGCGCGCTGCTCTCGGCGATCTTCTTCGCCCGCCGGGTCGCGCACCTGGTCGAGGTCTCGAGCGTGCTCGACCCGGACGGCGGCATCCGCGTGTACTCCGTCACCGGTGAGCTGTTCTTCGCCTCCACCAACGAACTCCTGCACGCCTTCGACTACACCGACGAGGTGTCCAAAGTGGTCGTCGACCTCTCCGGCGCACACGTCTGGGACAGCTCGGCGGTCGCCGCGCTGGACGCCGTCACCGCGAAGTTCGCCTCACGCGGGGTCGAGGCCGAGATCGTCGGCCTGAACCCGGACAGCGCCCAGCTGCACACGAAGTTGTCCGGTCAGCCCGCTAGCTGAAGAACTCCCGCAACGCGGCCACCACCTCGTCCGGCCGTTCCTCCGGCAGGTAGTGGTCGCAGTCCAGGGCCTGCCCCCGGACGTCCCGCGCGTACTCCCTCCAGACGGCCGGCACGTCGTAGTGCCGCCCGACGAACCCGTGCTCACCCCAGAGCGCCAGCAGCGGCGCCTCGACCAGCCCGCTCTCGCGGTCGTGCTCCAGGTCGATGCCGGCGGCGGCGCGGTAGTCGGAGCAGGACGCGGCGATCGCGGCCGGGCCGGAGAAGCAGCGGACGTACTCCTCCAGCGCCGCCGGGTCGAACGGGGTGCCGCCGTGGTGCCGCGCCCGCATCCGCGCCTCGATCCAGAACCTCGGGTCGGCGCCGATCATGCGCTCGGGGATGCCGTTCGGCGCGGCCAGGAAGAACCAGTGGAAGTAGCCGAGACCGAAGTCCTTGTCGGCGTGCTCGAACGTGTGCCGGGTGGGCACGATGTCCAGCACCGCGAGGGCACTGACGGCCTCGGGTGCGTCCAGGGCGAGCCGGTGCGCGACCCTGCCGCCGCGATCGTGTCCCGCCACGCCGAACCTGTCGAACCCGAGCTGGTTCATCACCAGCAGCTGGTCGCGGGCCATGGCGCGCTTCGAGTACTCGGCGTCGTCCGGGCCGGGCGCGGGTTTGTCGCTGTCGCCGTAGCCGCGCAGGTCGGTGGCCACGACGGTGAAGTCCTCGGCCAGCGCGGGCGCCACCCGGTGCCAGATGACGTGGGTCTGCGGGTAGCCGTGCAGGAGCAACAGCGGCGGGCCGGACCCGCCTACCGTGACGTGGATGTGCACGCCGTCCGCGTCGACCGTCCGGCGGTCGAACGGGATGCTCACGGCCGCACGCGGTCGAGGACGGTCTGGGTGAACTCGGCGGTCGACGCCGTGCCGCCCAGGTCAGGCGTGCGGACGGGGGTCTGCGCGAGGACGTCGGCGATCGCACCCTCGACCTCTGCCGCGGCCTCGGCGTGCCCGAGGTGGTCGAGCATCAGGGCGGCGGTCCAGATCGCGCCCAGCGGGTTCGCGACGCCCTTGCCCGCGATGTCGGGCGCGGAGCCGTGCACGGGTTCGAACATCGACGGGAAGTCGCGCTCGGGGTTGATGTTCGCGGACGGCGCGATGCCGATGCTGCCCGCGACGGCCGCGGTGAGGTCGCTCAGGACGTCCCCGAAGAGGTTCGAGCCGACGATCACGTCGAACCGCGCCGGGTCCAGCACCACCTTGGCGCACAACGCGTCGATGTGCTCCGAGGTCCAGCTGACGTCCGGAAAGGACAGTGCGGTCTCGGCGACCACCTCGTCCCAGAACGGCATGGTGTGCACGATGCCGTTCGACTTGGTCGCCGACGTGACGTGCCCGCGCCTCTCCCCCGCGAGCCGGAACGCGTACGAGGCGATCCGCTCGACGCCCGCCCGCGTGAAGACCGACTCCTGCACGGCCATCTCCTCGGGGAACCCGCGCCCGAACCGGCCGCCGACCTCGCTGTACTCGCCCTCGACGTTCTCCCTGACCACGACCAGGTCCATCGCGGCCGCTCCGCGCACCGGACTCTCGACGCCCGCGAACACCTTGACCGGCCGCAGGTTCACGTACTGCCGGAAGGTGCGCCGGATGGGGATCAGCAGGCCCCACAACGAGACGTGGTCCGGCACCGAAGGATCACCGACCGCGCCGAGCAGCACCGCGTCGTGGTGGCGAATCCGGTCGAGCCCGTCGGCGGGCATCATCGCGCCCTCGGCCACGTACCGGGCGCACGACCAGTCGAACTCGTCGTAGGCGAAGGAGATCCCGTGCCGGCGGCCGACGGCGTCGAGCACCCGGCACGCCGCGGGCGTCACCTCCTGGCCGATGCCGTCTCCCGGGATGAGCGCGATGCGGTGAGTGACCATGCCCCCGATGACACCACTCGCCGGTGGGCCGCGTCCAAGACGTGGCTCCACGCAGGGTTAGAGGTTCTGGCTATGAGCGACGTCGAGGAACGCGTGCGCGGCCGGGCTGAGGTCGCCGGTGCCCGCGACGAGCGCGAGGTGCAGGTATCGCGCGGGTTCGAGGTCCAGCACCAACGCCCCGGCCTGCCGGGCGAGCGGCGCCCACGACTCGGCGAGCACGGCCATCCCGACACCACCGAGCACGAGCGGCAGGATCGCCTCCCGGTGCTCGGTCTCCACCACCCGCGTGACCTCGACGGTCGCGCTGATCTCGTCCACGACCCGCCGCATGCCGGTGCCGGGCTGGCCGACGATCAACCGCTGCCCGGCGAGGTCCTCGTGCCGCACCACGGTGTCCGGCGCGAACGGCCCGTCGTGCGAGCACACCAGTACGAACCGCTGCCTGCCCAGCGGCGTCACCCGCACCCGCGCGTCCCGCAGCGGTTCGGCGGCACCGAGCAACCCGAGTTCCGTCCGTCCACTTCGGACCTCGTCGACGACGTCCTGCGCGGTGAACGCCGACCGCACCGCGATCGACAGGCCGGGGTGCTTCTCGGTGACGGCCTTGATGATCCGCGCCAGCGGTTCGACCGACTGCGACGGCATCGCGGCGATCTCGACCCGGCCGACCCGCAGGTCGGCGACCTCCGCGACGCTCGCGCGGGCCGTGGCGAGCACGCGCACGACCTGCCGGGCCGGGCCGATCAACGCCTCCCCGGCGTCGGTGAGCACCAGCCGGCGGCCCGCGCGGCGGAACAGGTCGATGCCGAGGTCGCGTTCGAGTGCCCGGATCGCCTGGGACAGCGACGGTTGCGCGACGTGCAGGGCGGCCGCGGCCTTGTTCACGCTGCCGTGGTCCACGACGGCGAGGAAGTAGCGCAGCTGCCGGACGTCCATCCAACGCAGATTAGTCCGCGAACGCGTCCGCCTGCGACCGGTAGAGCCGCGCGTAGTGCCCGCCCCGAACCAGAAGCTCCTGGTGCGACCCGAGTTCCGCGACGCCGCCGTCCGCCAGCACCACGATCAGGTCGGCGGACCGGACGGTGGAGAAGCGGTGCGTGACGAGGACCGTGATCATGCCGTGCGCGCCGTCGGTGGCCCTGGTCATGCTGTCGAACAGGGCGTCCTCGGTGAACGCGTCGAGCGACGCGGTCGGTTCGTCGAAGAAGCGCACCAGCGGCGTGGTCCTGGCGAGGCCGCGGGCGAGCGCGAGCCGTTGCCACTGGCCGGTGGAGAGGTCGGTGCCGCCCCAGGCCGTGCCGAGTTGGGCGTCCTGCGCCAGCACGTCGGCACCGGCCCTGGTGATGGCGCCGCGAACGTGCGCCGGGTCGTCGAGGTGGGGCAGGTCGCCGACGCCGACCGCGTGCTGGACGGTGAACTCGAAGCGGGCGAAGTCCTGGAACGCCGCCGCGAGCCGTTCTCGCCACGCGTGCACGTCCAGGTCGGCGATGTCCACGCCGTCGACCGTGATCCTGCCCTCGGTGGGCTCGTACATCCTGGTCAGGAGCTTGACGAGGGTGGTCTTGCCGGCGCCGTTCGCGCCGACGACCGCGAGCGCGCGCCCGGCCGGGATGGTCAGGTCGACGTTGCGCAGCACCCACTTCTCCGTGCCGGGGTAGCGGAACGACACGTTCTCCAGCTTGATGCCGCCGACGATTTCCGCAGGCGCGGGCAGGGTTCCGGACGCGACGCGGGCGTGCTCTTGGAGCCAGCGGAAGCGGCGCACGGTGTGCAGGGTGCGGCCGAACCCCGCGACAGCCTGGATCGGCCAGATCACCGCGGTCTGGACCTGCTGGCTGAGGTAGATCGCCAGCACCACGTCGCCGGGGGCGGCCCGGCCCTGGAGTGCCTGGTGCAGCACGAATCCGACGGCCGTGATCACGCCGGCGACGTAGAGGACCTGCTGGGCGAGCGAGGCGAGCGCGACCTTGCGTTCGGCGTGTTCGATCGGGCGGCGCTGGGTGGACCAGAGCGTGCCGATGCGGCGTTCGAGGTCGTCGGCGAGGCCGAAGAGACGGACCTCGACTGCGGCGTCCCGGTCCTGTGCCGCGGTGCGCAGGTGGCGGGCGGTGCGGCTGGCCAGCGCCGAGGCGTCTTCGGCCGTGGTGCGCCACCGCTGCTGGGCCTTCGTGATCAGCAGGGCGGGCAACGCCAGCAGCACCAGCGCGAGCATCGCCGGGTGGGCGACGACCAGCAGCACCAGCACGGTGAGGCCCGCGCAGATCGCCTTGACCGTGATGGCGAGGGCGCTCATCGAGTTGCCGAGCTGACCCTGGCGCTGCCGCAGGATTTCGAGGTGGTCCTGGTGCTCGGCGCGTTCGAAGTGGTCGAGCGTGGGCAGTTCGGCGCACAGCCGCGCGATCTCGGTGTCGAACGCGTGCGCGACCTTCTCCCCCAGCACCATCCGCCACTGGCTCGCCGACAGGTCGAGCTGCCAGCCGAGCCCGGCGCCGAGCACGAGCGCGGCGACGCCGGTGACGACCTGGCGGGTGTCGTGCTGGATCAGGCCGTTCGTGAGCATCGCGAGCCACAGCCCGGACATCAGCACGAGGGTGTTGCCGAACGGCTCGGCGATCATCGCGAGGGTGAGCCTGCGGTCGGCCCGCCAGGCCGTCGCGACGAGCAGGCGGATCTCACGCATGGCCGGCCTCCGCGAACCTCTCCGCCTGCAACGAGTACATGGCGGCGTACTTTCCTTGCGCTGCCATGAGTTCGGCGTGGGTGCCGTCCTCGGCGACGCGGCCGTCCGCGATCACGATGATGCGGTCGGCGTGCTTGACGGACGCGAGCCGGTGCGACACCAGGATCGTGGTGGTCTCGCCGGCCAGTTCGCTGAAGCGCGCGAAGAGTTCCTCCTCGGCGAGGACGTCGAGGTTGGCGCTCGGCTCGTCCATGATCAGAACCTCCGCACCGGCGTCGACCGCCCGCAACGCCCTGGCCAGCGCGACCTTCTGCCACTGACCGCCGGAGAGGTCGCGGCCCTGCGGATGCGACGACGACAGGACGGTGTCCCAGCCGTGCGGGAGGTCTTCGAGCAGTCCCAGCCCGCCCGCACGGTCCAGCGCCTGTTCGGCACCTGGCTCGCCGAACGCGATGTTGTCGCGGAGCGAGAGCTCGAACCGGGTGAACCGCTGGACGATCGCGCTGACCCGGCCGGGCATGGTGACCGCGCCGCTGTCCGGCCGGTAGATGCCTGCCAGCAGATTCACGAGCGTGCTCTTGCCCGCGCCGTTCTCGCCGACGATCGCCAGCGACTGTCCCTTCGGGACTTCGAGGTCGAGTCCCTTCAGCACAGGCTTTCCGGCGTATCCGAAGTGGACGTTCGTCAACCGGATGGAGTCGGCCGCCGTGCGTTGTTCCGCAGGTGCGGGGGTCAGGCGGCGCGCGATGGAGCGGACCAGTTCGGCGACCTTGCGGGCGCGGGCCAGCGGGATCTCGGCACCGAAGACGTACCCGAGCGCGCCCGTGCTGAGCACGGCCTGGGCGTAGACGACGATTTCCGCCGGTGAGGTGGTGGACTGCGCGATAGCGGTGAGGACGATCAGGTGCGCGGTGAGCACGCCGCCGGTCGCGGCGAACACCGTGCGCATGCCGAGTTCGCGGCCCTGCCAGACGACCTTCAGAGCGTTCAGGTACGAGTCCCGGTAGAGCGGCACGAGCCACCCCGCGAGACCGAACACCCGGACCTCCTTGGCTGCAGGACTGTCCACGGCGAGGCCGCGCAGGTAACGGGCACGGCGCAGCGCCGTCTCGCCCTGCTGGGCGCCTAGGGTCATGCCGTGGTCGAGCCACTTCCGCACGCCGAAGCTCAGACCGCGCCAGCCGAGGAACATCACGATCGGCGCCCACCAGGCGAACGTCGCCAGCACCACGGTGGCGCCGATGCCGGTGGCCCGTTGCCTGAGCAGTTCCTTGAGCGCGCTCACGGTGCCGACGAAGCCGTCGACGCGTTCGAACTCCGCCAGCGCCCCGAGTTCCTTCGTGGTCCTGTCGTCGACCAGGTGCGCGACCTCGGTGCGGAGGGCGGCGTGCGCGACCGTCTCGTGGACGATCTGGGCGAACCTGCCGTCCAGCACGGCGGCCTCGTGGTCGAGGATCGCCGACAGCACCGTCCCGGTGAGGAGGGCGGCGCCGAACAGCACGAGGCCGAGGGTGGCCTGCTCCGGGTCGTCCGGGAGGCCGGCGACGAGCACGCCCGACGCGGCGATGGCGGCGGCCGGGGCGAGCCCCTGCAGCACCGCCAGCACGCAGAAGAGGACGAACCGGCCCCGTCCCGCCTGCCACAGCAACGTCTTCACGCCGGTACCTCCTGCCGTACGAGTTCGCCGAGGTGCGCCACGACGGCGGTGGCCCACGCCGTCATGTCCGCCGGTTCGTGGCCGTTGCCCTGTTGCTCCACGTACCGCATCGCCCCGTGGCGTTCGACGAAGGTCCGCGACTGCTCGACCGGGACCCGGTCGTCGCCCGCGCTGTGCCCGATGAGCAGCCTCGGCGCGGTGCACGGGCGGGTGATAGGGCTGCGCCTGGCCAGTTCTTCCCGGTCAGCGGCGAGGACGCCGAGTTCGGTGCCGAGCCACTGGCGGTGCAGGCCCGTCGCGGACTCCAGGAGCTTCTCGACGTCGGTGACCGGGGCCCACACCGCGACGGTGTCCACGAGCGTCGGGTCAGCGGCGAGCAGCGCCAGGTAAGCGCCGTAGCTCTGGCCGTACAGGCACACCGGTCCGTCGCCGTTGAGGTCGTCTTTGAGGTCGCGGAGGCGTGCGACGACGGCCTCGACGTCGGCACCGCCCCAGTCGCCGACGACCTGGTCGCGGAACTCGTCGCCGTAGCCGGAGCTGCCGGGGTAGTTCATGCCGATGACGGTCCAGCCCGCCGCGACGAAGGCCGCGATCACGGGTTCGTGGATCTGCCGGAGCTGGCTGCGCGGGCCGCCGTGCAGGTGCAGGACCGTGCCGCCGTGGCCGTGTTCCGGTTCGTAGACCCACTCAGGGGACTGCTTCGACTCGCGGTGCCGCCAGCGGACGGCGATCTCCTCACGTGGCTGGCCTTCGAGCGGCGTCATCCGTCCACTGTGGATGTTCCAGCGGACGAGCGCGGGCGGTGCGGCCGGTGACTGGTGGTGGCCGAGCAGATGACGTTCGTCTGCGGTGAAGACGAGATCGGTGGCGATGCCGTGATCGGGCACGGGGGCGCCGACCGCGTGCCCGTCCGCGTCGAGCACGCGGTAGACGTACCGGTGGTCGGCCCAGGTGAGCGTGAGGAGCAACCCGGACGGCGACACGGCGACGGCCTTGCTGCCCGGCTCGTACCAGCGGGTTCGTCCGGTGGTGAGGTCCAGGACGCCCGGCACGTCCCCTGCGCCCGTCACCGCGAGGACCGGGCCGTCGCCGGCGGCCGAGACCGCGTCGAGGTCGGTCCGCTCGCCGTGCCGGATCATCGTCACGCCCCGGTCGTGCGTGAAGACGAGGCTGTCGCGGTCCCACGTCGCGACGGACCGCACGCCTTCGGTGCCCTCGATCAGCCGGTAGCCGCCATCAGCCGGTCGGTGCGCGCACAGCATCGGGCGGCCGTCGCGCACGACGGCGAGCAGTGCTTCCTCGCCGTCGTAGCGGAGGGTGCGTCCGACCACCGGATGCGTCGAGGTCAGCATCCGGTGGCCGGTGTCGAGGAGGCCGAGTTCGCCGCGGCGGCGCAACGCGACCAGGTGCGGAGCGGCCCAGCCCGCGAGGTGCCAGTCGCCGGCGGCGATCCAGTGCGTCGTGGCGAGGTCGGCGGTGCCGTCCGGCGCCACCTCGACCACGCCCAGCTCACCGGGCCTGGTCAGGGCGAGCAGGTCGCGGCCGGGTGAGAGCGCGGTCATGCCGCACCGGCCAGCAACCCTCGCAACGCCAGCAGGTCGTCGGCGACGAGGGCGTGCGCGGCACGGAGTTCGAGCAGCGCGGCCGGCTGCTCGCCGAGGTTGCGCATGGCGGCGTCGACCACGTCGGGCGCGCCGCGGCGCATTCGGCTGATCCCGGCGAGGTACCAGCGTCCCGCCTCGGCCGTGGCGCCGTCCGCGAGGTGCTGGTCGGCAAGCCGGAAACACACAGCCGACACGGCCTTTTCGTTGGCCTGGCTCGTGTCCCTGGCGCGGTCGAACAGCTCCAGCAGCCGGGTGGCGACGGCTTCCGCCTCCTCCCGCTCCCCCGCCTCCAGCAGCACCCGCACGAGGTCGACGGCGACGTAGGTGCCGTTGGCGACGTCGTCCGCGATCGTCCAGGCCCGCCGGTACAGCCCGACGGCCTCCGGCGTGCCCCGGCGCAGTTTCGCGAGGTTGGTGAGCAGCTGCACCTGCTGGTCGGCGACGACGTCCTGGCCTTCCACCTGCTCCAGCGCGGCGCGCATGGTCGTGACGGCTCCGGCGAGATCGCGGTCGCGGTAGAGGGCGAGCGCGGCGCCGTTGAACGAGGCGGCGATCTGCGCGCGCGGTACGTCGAGTTCCCTGGCGTGCGCGAAGCACCGCGCCGCCGAGGCTCGTTGCGCCGGGTCCGGGTCCTTGGCGAGCAACTGGCCGAGGCTGTAGGCCAGCATCGCCTGCTGGTCCGGCGCGACCTCCCACCTGGTGGCCTGGCGCAGCACGATGTCGGCCAGCGGTCCGGAGACCCGGCGGCGATCGGCGACGAGCGCGGCGAGGTAGGCGCCCGCGGCCGTGGCGTGCGGGATCGCGCCGGTTTTGCGTGCGCGCCGGTAGAGGTTGCCCGCGTACCGGCTCAGCACTCGTCCCCGCCCGGCGGCCTCGGCAGCCGATCCGGCCGTGAACGCCTTCAGCGCCAGCACCGGATCCTCGATCAACGCGGCCGTCGTCAGAGGCACCTGCGAGGTCGTGGCCACCTCGGCAGCGAGCTCCGGCGTGATCGGCAACGGCCGGGCGACCGGCGTGGCGTAGGTTCGTTGACCGTCCCTTGTGGACGTGACGGCGCGGATGAGCGCCTCGTCCCAACCGTGCTGCGCTTGCCACTGACGGAATTCGCGCTCCGGCACCGCTCCCCCGGCGAGCTTGAGCATGGCCAGGATCTCGTCGCCCTCCACCGGCAGCACCGCGCGGACGTGCCGGAGCACCGTGACCGACTGCGCTTCCCCGCGCACCAGCCGCATCCGGCACTCCTGCAGGAACCGCACGTCGTCGTGCGTGGGCGCCCCGAACATCTCGACGACGACCGCGCGTTTGCCGCCCTCGGCCAGCCACGCGCGCACTTCGCCGACTTCCTTGCGCAGTCGCGCTTCACGTTCGTCGTGGCACCGCAACAACGCCGTGGTCAGGTCAGTCTCTTCCTGGTCGGGGGTGAGCCAGACCGGCCGTCCCGCCGACAGGTAGTACCGCACCTGCCCGTGGCGTGCCCGCAGGTCCGCCAGCACGCCGGGAATCCACTCGGACTCGACCGACAGCACCGTGACGCTCATGACGTCACCCGGCTCGCCTTGAGCGTCGCGCGGTCCTGCACGAACCCGATCGACCGGTACAGCCGCCGAGCCGTGAAGTTCTCCGCCATGACGTTGAGCCGGCAGTCCGCGTACCCGGCCGCCACGAGCCCCAACATGCTCCGCACCAGCAACGTCTTGCCGAGCCCCGCACCCCGCTGCGCCTGCTCGACCGCGAGGTGCCCGATCAACGGCACACCCCGGTCGAGTGTGACGGCGATGGCGCCACGCGTCGCTCCCCCCGCCGTGACGCTGAGGCTGGCCTCCTCGACCATCGGCCCGTACTGCCCGGACGCCACCTCGTCGAACACCCGCCGGTCGTGCGCGTCCCCCACCACCTCGTTCCAGGACTCGATCCGGTGCCCCACCGGCAACGCCCGTTCGAACGACGCGATCATCTCCACGTCGAGCCGCAGCCACATGGGCACGATCCGACCGCAGCCGGTCCCCCCGACGTCCCAGAACTCGGGGTGCACCACGACGACGTCCCGCATCCCGTGCCCGCGCAGGTACTCGAGCACGCTCACCAGGTGCCCGACCGTCTCCGGATCGTCCCGCTGCGGCAGGCACTCGGTGACGTACGTGATCCCCGGCGCCGGCCGCACCACGCACTCGAACACCGTCGCGCCGCCCTGCCGGGCGATGACCTTGCGGTTGCCACCCCAGTCCACCACCATCTCGTGGACCAGTACGTCGGTGAGGTTCACGGCCGTTCCTCCACTCGCAATGTCAACGGCGACCGAGCCACATGCCCGGCAAGCCTCAGCCGAAACGCGTGCACACCCGTGTACCCGCGCATGTAGTCGGGCCGAGGCACCCCGAGCCCCTCGGGGGCCCACTTGACCGCGAACCCGTCCCGGAACCGCAACGCGTCCAACTTGCGTCCGATGTGGACGGCCCCAGCGTGGAACTCCTCGTGCTTCCGCGCGAGATCGAGCAGGAAGTCCCCGTCCCCGGCCAGCCCGTGACACCGGCAGGCACTCCCGAACGGCCTCGCCGTGGTGATCGCCCGCCCGGCACGCACGGCCGCGTCCTCGAACTCGGCATCTCCGGTGTGCTCGGCCAACGCCTGCAACAGGATCCCCACCCCCGCGGCCCCGTTGCACCAGTGCGACCACACGGTGTCGCTCCCAGCCTTGTGCGGCCACGAGATCCCTTGCGCAGCCGGTTGAGCCTTGCCCAGCAACGCCCGCCCGGTGGCCACCGCGAGGTCGATCGCCACCGGATCGTCCACCGCGAGCCCGGCGTGCAACAGGAAGTACGCGACCCCCGCACTCCCGTGCGCGAACCCGTAGAAGGCCGACCCGTTGTTCGGCCAGGCAGGCCCACCGTCCTTCGTGGACACCCCGCCCAGCACCTTGGCGATGACCTTCGCGACGTCCCCGGCCCCTTCCCCGGTGGCCTTGTGCACCGCGACCTTGGCCAACCCGACCCCGGCCCACCCGTGGGTGATGTCCCACCCTTTGACCTCAACCGCGTCGAGCTCTTGTCCGAACCGCACGGCCTCGCGCCGCCACAACTCGGGCTCGTGCCCTGCCGCCGCCAGGTCGGTCATGAGCCACGGCAACGCCCCGAGCCCGAAGTACAGCCCAGGCGGCGTCTGCCCCGGCACGACCGGATTGGTGTCGACGGTCCAGGTGAGTAGTTGGTCGGTGTGCTTCAGCCAGGCGCTGTCGCCGGTGGCTTCGTGGAGGTCGAGGTAGAAACGCGCGATGCCGGCCGTGCCCGCCATGAAGGAGGCGGGATGCATGGCACCCGGCGCCCACCGCTGAGGCCACGGCCAGGGGTGCCGGTCCCACTCGACGAGGCGGACGAGCTCTTCGCCGGCCTCGACCGCTTCCTCGACGGTCGAATCGGCACCGCTCGCGCCGTCAAGGCCCAGCCCGGCGCTCCCGACACTGTCAGACCTGCCTGCGACGATAGGAGTGGGGGCCTCACGCACCCCCCGGAGGGGCCGAAGGTGGATCGATTCCGCATCCACTCCGGCAGGCGCGAAAGCCGCCACCACACCCGGCAGATGCGCGGCGTAGTCCACACCAGGCCCGAGATAAGGATCAATCCCGGTCATCACGAAGTGCGAAATCGCCGCCAACGCGTACTCGGTGTCCCCAGCCCAAGGCGCATCGGCAGGCACGTACCCCGGCGTGTGCGCCACAAAAGGCGGCTCAGCCGAGTCGACCAGCGCGGCGTGCTCCAGGTCGATCACGTAGAACCGCGACCCGTCCACCATCACGTTGTTGGGCGTCAGGTCCAGCAGCCGAACCCCCAACTCCTCGACCGCCGCCACCAGCCCCCGCACCCCGGCCACCAGCTCCGTCACCGACTCCGCCGACGGCACCGACCGGTAGTTCGAACGCTCCACCAGGGCCCGCAACGTCCGCCCCGGCAGGAACTCCTGCACGAGGTACGCGTTGTCCTCCTGGTGGAAGAACGCCAACGGCTCCGGCGCGAGCCCGGACCCGGACAGCACCCGAAGCAGTTTCCACTCGTTCAGCAGCGCAGAACGAGAATCCCGGCCAAGCCGATCGGGGGTCGTGCCGATCCGGGCTTCCTTCAGCACCGCGGGCACCCCCCGGTGCAGCACCCGGAACACCCCGCCCTTCACCGACTGCCGCAACACCCCCTGCACGACGATCTCGCGCCCGAACAGCCCACTCCCAGGGCGTTCCAAAAAGGGACGCGGCGAAGAAGAAACCACGTCGTCGATCCAGTCAGGCGCCGCAACCCCAGGCGCACGCCGGTCCTCCACCCGACGGCCAGCGGAGTCGACCAACACATAGGTGAGGCTCTGCGTCACCGGATCGAACACGCTCTGCCCCACGAACGCCCCGTAGCGCAGGTACACGTTGCTGTGCGGCCGGAAGCGGCGGTCGGAAGGAACAACAGGAGCGTCGAACTCGCAGGTGACCGCGTCGAGAGCGGTGCACAGCGACTCGACGTCCGAAGAAGAAGAGGGGTAGATGGTGATGAACTTGCCCGACTGCGTCAACGGCGACGGGGGCGCGCTCAGGTTCATCAGCTTGTCGAGCGAGCGCGCGGCCTTCCAGCGCAGCGACAGCGGGGTGACGACGGCGGCCACTCGGCGCAGGACCTCGGCGGCGTCGGCCGGAGCGGCGCTCACGTGGATCTTCCAGCCCTGCCGGCGGGCCGGGACGTCCGCGACCGGGTCGAAGTGCCACCAGTACGGCTCGGCGCGCACGGTGTAGGTGTCGGCGCAGTGGGCGGCCAGCCTGCCCGCCTCGCGCCGGATCGGGTCCGGGGCCACGCGTCGTCGCATGAGAACTCACCTGCCTGAAGAGGGACTTGCGGTGGGCCGCACGACGGCGGCCCACCGCATCACCGGAGCTCCGGTCAGTTCTGGCTCGAGGTCCAGGAGCAGACGGTGCAGAGGGAGTTGTCCTCCATCAGCAGCGCGTCGTCCTCGAAGCCCATGGTCAGCAGGTCGGTCGCGTCGACGATCTTCTCCATCGGAATGCACCTCCGTGTAGTGGTTCTCTCTGGTGTTTCAGGCCCCGTTGCGGCCCGAGAGAAATCTCCCGTCTACCAGCGAAAACCTCATCCGTGGCGGCTACCACCATTCGAAAACCGCAGTTCGGGACCACCAGGAGCACCGGCACGGCACCCACCGGCTCAAGCGATCTGCGAGCGGCATGGGTGAGCATGCGTAGTGGCCTGTGCGCAGGCACGACGCAATGGTGGTGTTCTCCACGCATGACCCGCCGGTAGCGCCCTGGCACGCTTCGTGTCATGGAGATCGCCTGCCGCGCCACACCCGCTCCCACGGACGTGTTCGCGCACGTCGTGGCCCCGTGGGTGAGCGCGGCGAGTGCCCGCCTGCACGCCAACCTGGCCTCGCTGCCCGACCACGCCGTCGACGCGAACGCACTCACGGCCACCAGCGCCGCACGCCTCAGCACGCGGCTCGCCCGCATCGCGACGCCGGTCCTCGTGCACGAACTCGCCCAGGCAACGGACCTGAAAGGCGCCGACGAGCACGCACGGTTCCTGGACTTCCTCACGAGAGACCACCTGGCCGGCTACCCCGTGCTCACGAACGACCTGGACCGCGAACGCGACACCGCCGTCGAGGTCGTCACCGAACTCGCCACCCGCTACGCCGAGGACCAGGACCGGCTGACCGGCACGCTCCTCAACACGAAGTCCCCGCTCACCGCCGCCCACCCCGGCGGAGACCGGCACCGCGGCGGACGGTCCACCACGGTCGCGGAACTCAAAGACGGCCAACGGCTCGTCTACAAGCCACGCGGCGTGGACGCGCACCTGGCACTCGCGCACGTCGTCGAGCTCGTCAACGACCTCGTCGACCTGGGCCTCGCGACCGTGAAGGCGGTGCCGTCCGACGGCTACGGCTGGACCGAGCACGTCGAACCGGCGCCGCTGCCCACCGAGGACGCCACCGCCTACTTCCTGCGCCTCGGCGGCCTGCTCGCCGTGCTGCACCTGGTGCGCGCCACCGACATGCACCACCAGAACGTGATCACCCGCGCCGACCAGCCGCTGCTGATCGACGTGGAGACCCTCTTCCAGGCCCAGCTGCCCGGCGAACGGCCCGATCCCGCCGTCGTCGCGCTCAGCCGGTCGGTCGCCCGCACGGGACTGCTGCCCGCGCTGGCCGGACGCCACGGACTGGTCGACATCTCCGGCGTCGGCGGCGACGCGAACCAAGAAACTTCCAGCGCTACGACGGAATGGCTCGACGCCGGCACCGACCGGATGCGCGCGACCCAACGGCCGGAGATCACGACCGGGGCGACCAACCGTCCCACGTGGCAGGGCGAACCGGTCGAGGCCGCCGACCACGCCGACGCGATCACGACCGGGTTCCGCCAGACCTACGACGCGATCTCCTTCCACAGCGCGGAGTTCGCGGCCCTGCTCGCCGGCTGCGCGTCGGTGCCGGTGCGGATCGTGCCGAGGCCGACGGCCCAGTACGCGGACCTCCTCGCCGCCGCCCGCGGCCCGGAGTTCCTGCGCCAGCCGAAAATCCGGCACGACGCGTTCACCACGGCGTGCGCCACCACGACCCTGCCCGGCCTGGCCGAACTCGAGGCAGCGGAGCTCGACGCGGGCGACGTCCCGCTCTTCACGACCAGGGCAGACGGCCGCGACCTGCAGTCCGCCAACGGAAGCCTCGACGCCGTCCTCGCCACCTCCGGCCTGGAGGACGCGCTCGCGTGCCTGGCCGCGTTCGACGAGTTCGACCGGGACGACCAGGAGTGGGTGATCGCCGCGTCGCTCGCCACCCGGCGCGTGGCGGCCACCGGCACCGGTCCCGGACCCGTGCAGCCGCACGCCGTCGGCACCGACGAGGTGCTGTCCGCGGCCTGCGCGATCGCCGACCGGATCGTGACCACCAGCTACGGCACCGACCGCGTCAACTGGATCGGCCTCGAACCCGTCGGCGACACGCGCTGGCTCGTGCTCCCGATGGGCGCCGGACTCGCGCACGGCTACACCGGCGTCGCGTTGTTCCTCGCGCAGCTGGGCCAGATCAGCGAGGTCACCCGCTACACCGACGTCGCCCGCCGCGCGCTGAACGCGATCCCCGACCTGCTCGCCGCGCTCAAGGGCAACGACGACCTGATCGCCGCGGTCGGTTCCGGCGGTCTCACGGGCTTCGCCGGAATCGGTTACGGGCTCGCCAGGATCGCCAAGCTGACCAACGACGACGAGGTCGCGCGGTGGGCCCGCACGACCGTTCGGTTGGCAAGTGCCGCGGCGGAGTTCGAACCGGAACACGGCCTGGCGGCGGCGATGCGCGCGCTGGACGCGGAAATCGGCTGCTCCGACGCACGTGAACTGGCCGATCGCCACCTGGACGGTCCCGCCGGGCCCGTCCAGTGGTGTCAGCACGATGCTTCCAAATGGACGGACGACGACTTGTCCTTGTGCCATGGGGAACTCGGCCATGCGGACGTGTCGGTCAGCGGCTGGTCCGCCGCACGCAGGCACCGCCGTACGGGTGAGGTGCTCGCGACGTTGCGCCGCGACGGTCCCCGCTGCGTCACCCCCGACCGCGTGCCCACCCCGGGACTCCTCACCGGACTCGCCGGGCTCGGAATCGGCCTGCTGCGCCTGGGTTTCCCGGAGCGCACGCCGTCCGTCCTGCTCCTCGAAGCAGGCAACTGATCTTCCCCGGATCACCGGGGACAGCTGGAAACCGTTACTCACCAACAGGAGAAGCAATGAGACTGCCGGAGACCCACGACCAGTCCGCCTCGGTTCGCGCCACCACCAAGAAGATCGGCATGCGGATCGCCGCGCTGACCGGTGTCGTCCTCTCCGCGGGCGTCATCGCCGCAGCTCCGAGCGTTTCCGCTGCCCCGGCCAACGTCGACGTCGTGCTCGACGCCGTCGTGTCGGCCACCGGCGGTGGAAACGGTTCCACGTGTTGCCGCCCGGAAAACTGACGCCCGATTTCTGACCGTCTGTCACTGTTTTGTGGCGTGACGTGATTGCATGTGCACGTGGCATTGCGTGCACCAGTCGTCGTCGGTCGTGACCATGAGCTGGGACTGATCAAGACGACGTTGGCGAAAGTCGCTACGGGGAGGGGTCAGGTCGTATTCCTGACCGGTGAAGCCGGGATCGGCAAATCCCGGCTCGCCTCCGCGGCGACCGACCTCGCCTACCAGAGCGGGATGAGCATCATGCGCGGCCGTGGCAGCGCCATGAGCCGCACGATCCCGTTCCGCTGCCTGAGCGAGGCGTTGCTGTCGCTGCAACGCCTGGGCACCACCGTCGACATCGACGAACTGGGCCCCTACCGCCCCGCACTCGCCCGGCTGAACCCCGACTGGGGCACCGCCGCCGACGACCCGTCGGGCAGCTCGCTGATCGTGCTCGCCGAAGGCGTGCTGCGCCTGACCGAACTGGTGGGGCGCAAGGTCGGCTGCGCCGTCGTCATCGACGATCTCCAGTACGCCGACCCGGACACGTTGGCAGTGCTCGAATACGTCATCGACAACATCTCGCACCAGCCGACGCTGCTGCTCGCCACGATGCGCGACGACGACAGCGCGGCGCTGGAGTTCGCCCGCGCCACCAGCAAACGCGACTCCGCCACGCTCCTCGAACTGCGTCGCCTCAGACACGAGCAGGTCTCCGCGCTCGCCGGCGCGTGTCTGGAGGGAACGGTCCCCGCGCCCGCGCTGGACCTGCTGTGGGCGGGCAGCGGCGGATTGCCGTTGTTCGTCGAGGAACTGCTCGACGAGATCGTCTCGGACGGACACCTCGTGCGCACCGGCGACGTGTGGAACATGGGCGACGCCGGGGTGCCGCCGTCCGCGTTGGTGCACAGCGTCGCGGGCCGCTTCGGCAGGCTGAACGACCAGGCGCGCGAGTTCGTGTCCGTCGCGGCCGTGATCGGCCTGAGGTTCCCGCTGACGGTCGTCCGCGAGGTCACCGGCCTCGACTACCGGACGTTGCTGCGGTACCTGCAAAGCGAGCCCGTCGCGCATCTCATCGGCCCCGACGACCACACACCGGACTGGTACCTCTTCACCCACGCATTGGTAGCCGACGCCGTCCTGACCCTGATCCCCGAGGACGTGCAGGCGTCGCTGGCACGCCGTGCGGCCGACGCCGTCGAGAAGCGCTACCCCGGCGTTCCCGGCGACTGGTGCCACCTGTGCGCGACGCTGCGCGAGGCGGCGGGCCAGACCGCGGAGGCCGGGTCGCTCTACGCGGAGGCCGGACGCCGCGCACTCGCCCAGGGCGCCGCCCAGTCCGCCGTCACCCTGCTCGACCGGTCCCTCGAACTGGTCGAGGACCCCGTGCAGCGCTTCGAGGCGCTGGAAGCCCAACTCCTCGCGCTCACCGAGGCGGGCCAGGTCGACCGGGCGCTCGCGATGAGCTTCGACAGCTCGGGCCTCGACCGCCCGCATCGCGCCCGTTTGCACACCCAGCTCGCGTGGGCGGCGAACCTGGCGGGCCGCACGTCCGACGGCCTCGCCCAGGTGGAGATCGCCCGCGCACTGCTCGGCGACGCGGCCCCCGAGCAGTGCGCGCCCGTCGACGTCGTAGCGGCCCACCTCGAACTCGACCGAGCCGAACCGGGCGGCCTCGAACGAGCCGAGGAGATCGCACTCCGCGCCGCCACCGTCGCCGAACGCGTCCCGCTCCCGGTCGTCGCCTGCCAGGCGTGGCAACTGCTCGGCGCCCTCACGCGTCGCCGTGACCCGGCCCGCGCCACCGCGTACCTGGAACGCAGCCGCGCCTTCGCGATCGCCCACGACCTGCCGATCTGGGAGATCCACGCCCTCGTCCGCCTGGGCCTCGACGACGCGCTGCGCTCCGGCGACATCGGCCGTCTCGAACAGGCCCGCGACCTGGCGTCCCGCATCGGCGCCGTCATCGCCCGCTACCAGTCCGAGGTCAACATCGGCCTGCAACTGGTCCTGCGCGCCGACTACGCCGCCGCCTCCCTGGTCGTCGAAGACGTCTCCTCGGCCGCAAAACGCCTGGGCCTCCAGGAGATCGGCCAGTTCATGGCCGTCCTGCGCGCCGTGCTGGCGGGCCATCGAGGCGACCGGACAACGTTGACCGAAGCCTGGTCCGTCCTCTCCGAACCCGGCGGCGAACAGCACACCGCCCGCCTGCACGGCCTGGCCGCGACGTTCTGCTCCCTGCTGGAAGAAGACAGACCACGAGCCCGCGCGGACCTCGCAGCGGCCCTGGAAGCCGAACGCGCCACCCCCACCACCTACCACCTGACCGGCCGCCTGGGCCTCTCGTTGCTCTTGAGGGCCGTCGACGGCGACCTGACGAGAGCCGAGTACGACACCGTGGTCGCCGATCCGGCCGCGGGCCTGCGCTGGGACCACCACTTCGCCCTGCTCGCCTCCGCCGTCCTCGCGGGCGCCGCAGGCGACCACGACCTGGCCGCCGCCCAGGTGGCCGAGAGCGGCGACGTGGGCCTTCTCTACCCGATGGCCCGCCACCTGGGCCTCCGACTCGTGAGCGAGGCCGCTCTCCGCGACGGCTGGGGCACCCCCGAGGCGTGGCTGCGCGCCGCCGAACACCACTTCCACGACGCCGGCATCCCGGCCGTGGCAGGAGCCTGCCGCGCCCAACTCCGCCTGATGGGCGTCCGCATCACTCAACGCCGCTCCGGCGTCGACGAGGTGCCGGACGAACTGCGGCTCGCGGGCGTGACCGTGCGGGAGTACGAAGTGCTGCGGCTGCTCGGCGCGCGGCTCGCCAACAACGAGATCGCGGCGCAACTGCACCTCTCGCGGCGCACGGTGGAGAAGCACGTGTCGAGCCTGCTGACCAAGACGGGGCTGACCAACAGGCTCGCACTGGGCAAGCTCGCGACCGAGCATTCGGACTAGTCGGGCTGGAGGGCGTCCATCCGGAGGAACTCCTTGATGCGCAGCGACTTCGGCGGGCGCTTCACGTCCGGGGCCAGCGCCTCGAACGCCTCCGCCTCGCTCACCACCCGCGGCGCCGTCACCTCGACGTCCTCGCCGCCCACGGTCAGCTTCGCGTGGCCCGCCGCCAGCACGTTGCGCACCCAGTCGGACTTCGACCCGTACACGAGCACGACGAGGTAGCCGCCGTCGACCGGGTGCGCCTCCATCGGGGTGCGGTAGAGCATTCCGGAGCTGCGGCCCACGTGGGTGAGCACCGCCCACTTGCCGCTCCTGAGCGCGTGCGGGTTGAACACGCGCTTGTTGATGTGGCCCCACCACCTGGGCATAGGCATGTCTGACTCCTCTCCTCGACCAAGACGCCGCAGGCGCGTGATCTGTTGAAGTAGCGTGCGCGCGTGCAGATCACTGACGACCGCGCCTTCCCCGCCGCGCTGGCCGCTCTCAGCGGCATCGACTTCCCGTGGGAGTACGACGAGAAGGCCGACGAGCCCTCGGCGGGCAACATGGACTACGAGCCCTACCAGGAGTTCGACTCGGCCGAGGAGACGACCGACTGGATCCGGTCGTGGACCGGCAACAAGGAGCTGACCGGTGACGCGTTCCGCGCCTTCGGGCAGGACGGGACGGGTGGGCTCGCCGTGCTCTGGATCGTGTGGGAGGGGCCGCTGACGGCGCAGCCCGTGGTGTTCTTCGGGTCGGAGGGCGAGGTCGGGCCGGTGGCCACGAGCCTCGGCGAGTTCCTGTGGTTGCTCGCGGGTGGGGTGGGGCCGCAGGAGGCCGTCGAGTTCGGGTCCGACAGCGGGGTGGAGAACGCCGAACTGCGTGCGGTGGCGGAGAAGCACTCCGGGATCGCGCCCCGCACGCCCGCCGAGGTGCTGGCGGCGGCACGGGCGGAGTTCCCCGACTTCGCCGAGCAGGTCCAGTCCTGGTGCCGCTGAACGCACCACCGGGGGACCGGTCCGGGTTCCGGTTCCCCGTTGGTCTATACCATTAGGTCAACGCTGGTTACGCTCCGGTCAACCCTGTTGTGCCGCAAGGTAAACAGGACCTCGTCCCCCGGAGGTCTGCCCTGTGAGAAAGTTCCTGGCGGCCGCACTTCTGCTCAGTGCCGCCGTCCTCCCCACCGGTACGGCCGCCGCGGCCGACCCGATCTACAAGGACCCGACGCAGCCGATCCCGGCTCGGGTGGCCGACCTGCTGGGCCGCATGTCGCTCGACGAGAAGGTCGGGCAGATGACGCAGGCCGAGCGCAACGCGGTCAGCAACGCCGACCTGACGAACTTCCGGATCGGGTCCCTGCTGTCCGGTGGCGGTTCCGCGCCGTCGCCGAACAACGCCACGTCGTGGGCGAACATGTACGACAACTTCCAGCGCGCGGCGTTGGCCACGCCGCTGGGCATTCCCATGATCTACGGCGTGGACGCCGTGCACGGGCACAACAACGTCGTCGGCGCCACGATCTTCCCGCACAACATCGGCCTCGGCGCGACGCGTGACCCCGGCCTGGTGCAGCGGATCGGCCGCGCCACCGCCGAGGAGGTGTCGGGCACCGGCATCGACTGGGACTTCGCGCCGTGCCTGTGCGTCGCGCGCAACGACCGGTGGGGCCGCACCTACGAGTCGTTCGGTGAGACGCCGCAGGACGCCACCGCGATGACGACGATGATCACCGGCCTGCAGGGCTCGAAGCTGTCCGACCCCGGTTCGGTGCTCGCGACCGCCAAGCACTACATCGGTGACGGCGGCACGACCAACGGCACCGACCAGGGCAACACGCAGGTCAGCGAGGCCGAACTGCGGGCAACGCACCTGCCGCCGTTCCGCGACGCCATCGCCAAGGGCGTCGGCTCGGTCATGATCACCTACAGCAGCTGGAACGGCACGAAGCTGCACGGCCACAAGTACCTGATCACCGACGTGCTGAAGAACGAGCTCGGCTTCAGCGGCCTCGTCGTGTCGGACTGGAACGCCATCGACCAGATCGACGGCCAGCCCGGCTTCACCGCGGCCGAGGTGCGCGACTCGATCAACGCCGGCCTCGACATGATCATGGTGCCGACCGAGTGGCGTCAGTTCATCACCTACCTCAAGCAGGAGGTGCAGGCGGGTCGCGTGCCGATGTCGCGCATCGACGACGCCAACCGCCGCATCCTCACCAAGAAGTTCGAGCTCGGCCTGTTCGAGAAGCCGCTGACCGACCGCTCCTACACGCCGACCGTCGGCAACGCCGCGCACCGCGCCCTGGCCCGCGAGGCCGTGCGCAAGTCGCAGGTGCTGCTGAAGAACCAGAACGGCGTGCTGCCGCTGTCCAAGACGGCGTCGAAGATCTTCGTGGCGGGCAAGAGCGCGGACAACATCGGCTACCAGAGCGGTGGCTGGACGATCTCGTGGCAGGGCGGCAGCGGCCCGGTGACGCCGGGAACCACTGTCCTGCAAGGCATCCGCAGCGCCCTGTCGACGTCCACGACGGTGACGTACAACCGCAACGGCACCGGCATCGACGGCACGTACAACGCCGCGATCGCCGTCATCGGTGAGACCCCGTACACCGAGGGCGCGGGCGACCGGCCTGGCAGCCTCGGCCTCGACGCCGAGGACATCGCGACGCTGAACACGTTGCGCGCCACCGGTGTCCCGGTCGTCGTGGTGCTCGTGTCCGGCCGCCCGCTGGACATCGCGGCGCAGCTGCCGCAGTGGACCGCGCTGGTGGCGGCCTGGCTGCCCGGCACCGAGGGCAACGGCGTCGCGGACGTGCTCTTCGGCGACTACAAGCCGACCGGCACGCTGCCGTTCACGTGGATGCAGAGCGCCTCGCAGCAGCCGATCAACGTCGGCGACGGCAAGGCACCGCTGTTCCCGTACGGCTTCGGCACGCAGTTCCCGGCGACGCAGAACGCCTACAACATCATCGGCGCCTCGTACTACGACGAGCAGCGCGGCACGCAGGTCGAGCGGTGCACCGACTCGGGTTGCGGCCAGAACGTCGGCTACCTGACGCCGGGCGACTACGTGGCCTACGCGGACGTCGACTTCGGTGCCACGCCGCCGACCTCGGTGACCACGAGGCTCGCGTCGGGCTCCACGGCCAACGGCACGCTGCAGTACCGCCTCGACAGCCCGACCGGCCCGGTGGTCGCGACGGTGTCGGCGGCGAGCACGGGCGGCTGGCAGACGTGGACGACCCGCACGGCCGCCGCTTCGGGTGCGACCGGTGTGCACCGGCTCTACCTGGTGGCGACCGGTGGCACGGGCGGTGACCTGGCGAACGTGAACTGGTTCCAGTTCGTGCGCTAGTCGAGCTGCGGAAACGGGGGTCCCGGCCACGTGCCGGGGCCCCCGTTCGCGCGTGCGGGTTAGGCTGATCGGGCCGACGGTTCGCTCCCGGCGACGGGAGCGAGGAAAGAGGGAACCCGGTGTGAATCCGGGACTGCCCCGCAGCGGTGAGTGGGAACGAAAGCTGCCAGGAAGCACTGGGCGAAAGTCTGGGAAGCGGCGGCCGGTAGGAGCGAGCGGTGCGCCCACGAGTCCGAAGACCTGCCGCCGGCGTTCCATCCGCACGCTCGCGAGGAGAGAGCTTGTGATTCACCCAGTGCTGCCCGGAAAGTCACCCGCCGAGTCGCGGCTGACGCTGTCGCAGATCATGGACAACAACGACACCAACCTGATGGGCACGGTCCACGGCGGTGTGCTGATGAAGCTGGCCGACTCCCTGGCGGGGGTGGTGTCGGCCCGGCACTCCGAGGGCGCCGCGGTCACCGTGGCGATCGACGAGATGACGTTCCGGGTGCCCGTGCGCGTCGGTGACGTGCTGCACCTGCACGCGCAGATCAACTGGGCGGGCGCGACCTCGATGGAGATCGGGGTCAGGGCGCTCGCCGACCGCTGGGACAGCACCGTGCCCGCCGTGCACGTGGCGTCGGCCTACATCGTGCTGGTGGCGGTCGACGACGTCGGGGCGCCGAGGGGCGTGGCTCCGGTCGTGCCGGTGACGGACGAGGACCGCCGGCGCTTCGGCGAGGCCGAGATCCGCCGCGCCCACCGGCTCGCCCGGCGGGCGGCCATCGAGGACTCCCGCGCGCTCACGGCCTGATCCAGCACACGCGGCCGGGTGATCGCGCCCGGCCGCACCGCGCACCAGACCAGGAACGCGAGCGCCAGCCACACGTAGGTGTTGCCGACGAGATGCTGCCACCACGTCCACGCCAACTCCCTGTCCCCCGCCGACGGCAGCAGCCAGTGCGGTCCGACGGCGAACACCGCCGCCACCGCGATCCGCACCCGGCCGTGCAACAGCACCAGAGCCGGCGCGATCCACACCCAGTGATGCGACCACGAGACCGGTGAGATCAACAGCCCGGCGGCAGCGGTCGCCACCAGAGCCGTGAGGTCGTCACGCAACCGGGGCACCACGACGACGGTCAACGCCAGCACCGCCGCCACGGCGACGAACCACAGGAACTCCGGCGCGCCGATCCGGACCAGCAGCCCGCGCAACGACTGGTTCGCCGTGTAAGCGAGGCCGCCGACGCGGTCCGGGTCGAGCATCGCGTGCAGCCAGAACTGCTTCGCCTGGCCGGGGGCGAGCAGCGCGCACGCCCCGAACGTCGCGACCGCCGTCAACGCCGGCCGCCACCGACCCCGGCACAGGAAGAACAGCACGAAGATCGCCGGAGTCAGCTTGATCGCGGCGGCCAGGCCGACGAGCATCCCGCGCGGCCAGAACGTGCGCGGCAGCAGGCAGTCCAGCGCCACGAGGCCGAGCAGCACCAGGTTGATCTGCCCCAGGTCCAGGGTGATGCGCAGCGGTTCGAGCAGCAGGAACACCGCGATCAGGCCGAACCCCGCCCACACCCGCGCGGCCGCCGTGAACAGGCCGATGCCGAGCACCGAGAACAGCAGTGCCGCAGCAGCGAGCGAAAGCGGTGTCAGAGTGCCGAACAACATCGCCGCGAAGGGCGGGTAGGTGAACGGCAATCCCTTGTAGGCCTGGAAATCAGCGGTGTACAGGTCGGTGCCGGCGAGCCACGCCTCGCCGCCCGCGAGGTAGACGCGGAGATCGATCACGCCGGTGCCGAAGCTCCGCACGACGACCCAGACGAGCAGACCGGCAACCGTTGCGCCCCAGAGGTTTCTCACACCTCGACACGCTGCCGCGCGATCGGGTGCCTCAGGATCGGCCGGAGAGCACCAAGATCATGGCCGTTCAGGCAGGCCAACAGAGAGAACTGGCCAGGTGGCCATGGTCAGCCGGCCACCACGTGCGCGCGGAACGCCCACGCGACGATCTCGACCCGGTTGCGCGCACCGACCTTGGCCTGCACCGACGCCAGGTACGCCTTCACCGACGACACCGACACCTTCAGCACGGCCGCGATCTCGTTGTTGCTCAGGCCTTTCGCGACCTGCCGCACGACTTCCAACTCCCGTTCGACCAGCACCTGGGCGTCGGCGGAGGCGACCGGCGCCTGGGAGCGCCGCAACACCCGCAGCACCACCTGCGGCGACACCAGGACGTCCCCGCGCGCCGCCGACCTGACCGCCTCGGCCAGCAACACAGGGCTCGCGTCCTTGGTCAGAAAGCCGCACGCGCCGAGGTCCAGCGCCTTGTTCAGCACGTCGTCGCTGTCGAACGTCGTCACGACCACCACGCGGGTGTGCGGCGCGAGCTGCCGGGTGACCTCCAGGCCGTCCAGGCCGGGCATCCGCACGTCGACCAGGCACACGTCCGGCTCCAGCGCGCGGGCCTGCTGAACGGCGCTGATCCCGTCCGGCACGTCCGCGATCACGCTGATGTCCGGCTGGGCTTCGAGAATCAGCCGGAACCCGGCGCGCACCATGTCCTGGTCCTCGGCGATGAGCACGGAGATCACGCGCGCACCTCCAGCGGCAGCTCGGCGGTGACGAGCCAGCCGTCCCCCGTCGCACCCGCGAAGAACCGGCCGCCCAGTTCGCTCACCCGTTCCCGCATGCCCACGATCCCGAACCCGCCCGAGTGCACGGGTCGCGTCGTGCCGTTGTCCACAACGGACAGCAGCACCGCCTCGCCGGTCGACCGCACCTCCACCTCCACGACCGTGGCGTCGAAGGCGTGCTTGCGGACGTTGGTCAACGCCTCCTGCACGATGCGCAGCACCGACCGCCCGAGCTCCGGCCGCACCTCGGCCAGCTCGATGCTCGTCCGCACCGGCAGCCTCGACTTCTCCGCGAGCTGGTGCAGGTCCGCGGCGAGATCGGTGGTGGCGGTCGCGGTTCCGTTGTTCCGCAACGTTCTCACCATCGCACTCATCGCCCCCAACGCGTCCGTGCCGCCCTCCACGATGCCCGGCAGCATGGCACACGCCTTGTCCTTGTCCTGCTGCGCCACCACGAGCGCGGCCTGCGCCTGCACCAGCATCCCGGTCACGTGGTGCGCCACCACGTCGTGCAGTTCCCGGGCCATGTCAAGACGTTCGTCGCGCCGGGCCCGCTCCTCGGCCGCCGTCGCCAACGCCGCGCGCGACCGTTCCCGCATCCGCAACAACAGCCCGGCACCGGCCATGACGACGCTCAAGAACGTGATCAGCTGGACGGCGTCCGCCCGGCTCAGCGCCGGGTGCGGCCGGTAGAACGCGGCGTGGTTGACCACCGCGACGAGCACCACGACCAGCGGCACGGCCAGCAGCGGCCGCGTCCGCCAGGCGTTCGCGAACACGACGACCAGCACCAGCGCCGCCTCGATGACGATCACCAGCGGGTGGCTGGCCCACGATCTGCCGACGCCCATGCCGCGGGTGTTGCTCAGGTGGATCGCCCGGTCGAAGCCGATGATCCGCCCGGTGACCACGAAGATCTCGACGGCCAGCAGGACGGTGAACGCGGGCAGCAGGTTGCGACGAAGTTCCCCCACGCCGTCGATCGTAGGAGGAGAGAGCCCGCACGGCCTCGGCTGTCCAGCCGAGACGAGGTGGCCAAGTGGCCATACGCGCAGGTCAGACGGATCCGATCGCCTCACCCAAGATCGCCAAACCTTCCGCCAGCTCCTCCTCCGAAGCCGTCAAAGGAGGCGCGATCCGGAACACCCCGCCCATCCCGGGGATCTGCACGATGTTCATGTGCAGCCCCAACTCCAGGCACTTCTGCGTGATCGGCGCGCTCAACGACTCGTCCGCGATCTCCAGCCCCACCAGCAACCCACGCCCCCGCACGTCCGACACCAGCGAGTGCCGCGCAGCGATGTCGTCCAGCCCGGACCGCAGGAACGCCCCGAGCTTGAACGCCCGCTCATCCAGCCGCTCCTCCTCCAGCACGTCCAGCACCGTGTTGCCGACAGCGGCCACCAACGGGTCCGACACGTGCGTCGTGAAGAACAGATAACCCCGAGCGTGCGCCTCCGCCTCGATCTCGTCGGATGTGATCACGGCGGCCAGCGGCAACCCGGCACCCAAAGTCTTGGACAAGGTAAGAATGTCCGGCACCACCCCGTCGCGTTCGAACGCGTACCAGGTCCCGGTGCGGCACAACCCGGTCTGCGCCTCGTCGAAGATCAGCAGCATCCCGCGCTCCCGGCACTTGGCCTGCAACGCGGCGAAGTACCCGAGCGGCGGTTCGAGGATCCCGCCCGACGACAGGATGGGCTCGACGATGCACGCGGCCAGCGACCCCACCGACTGGGCGTCGATCAGGTCGAACGCCAGGTCGAGCTGCGCCTGCCAGTCGCCGGAGGGCGCGGGGATGGCGAAGTTGCCGGGGGTCGCGGGGCCGTAGCCCTTGCGTCCGGCCGAGTAGGTGGCGGCCGCCGCGGCGGCGGTCATGCCGTGCCACGAGCGGGCGAAGGCGACGACCTCGTGCTTGCCGGTGACGAGCTTGGCCATGCGGAGCGCGGCCTCGTTCGACTCGGCGCCGGTGGTCAGCAGCTGCACCTTGGACAACGACGGCGGCAGCGTGCCGGCGAGGCGGCGGGCCAGGTCGACCACCGGGCGGCTGAGCATGCCGCTGAACAGGTGGTCGAGGTTCGCGATCTGGCGTTGGACGGTCTCCACGATGCGCGGGTGCGAGTGGCCGAGGATCGCGCTCATCTGGCCGGAGGTGAAGTCGAGGATCCGGCGGCCGTCCTCGGTGAACAGGTGACTTCCCGACGCGCTGTCGATGATCTCGCGCGTGAACGTGCCGCCGTAGCGGACGAGGTGGCGGTCGACGTCGTCCCAGAAGGTGTCCATGACACAAAACGCTAAAACCAGCCGAGCAACAGGTCCATCTCACAATCCCACGCTCGCTGTTCGGAAATACTGCACAGCATGACGCTCAACCCGTGGCGCCTGCGCCTGCTCAGCCAGCTCGACGCGCTGGGCACTGTGCGGGCCGTGGCGCAGGCCGCGAACCTGAGTGCTTCGAGCGTGTCGCAGCAGCTCGCGGTGCTCGAGAGCGAGACGCGCACGCAACTGCTCGAACGGACCGGGCGGCGTGTCCGGCTCACCTCGGCCGGGCTGATCCTGGCCCGGCGGGCGCGTTCGATCCTGGACCAGATGGACGCGGTCGAGGCCGAGCTGCGCAACCTCAGCCAGGAGCCGTCCGGCCTCATCCGGCTCGGCGCGTTCCAGAGCTCGATCCACACGCTGGTTGTTCCGGCCCTGGGACAACTCGACCACCCGCACCTCGACGTCGAGATCCTGGAGCTGGAACCGCACGCCAGCATGCCCGCGCTGCTGGCCGGCGAGGTCGACGTGATCATCACGACCACCGACTTCGTGGAGTTGCCGGTGCCGAAAGACATCGACGTCGTGCCACTGGGCGAAGACCCGATCGTGCTTGTCTCGCCCCCAGGACAACCCAAGAACGACCTCGCCGCGTGCAAGGACGAGCCGTGGGCGTTCGACATCCCCGGCTCGTACATGGCGAAGCTGGCGACGAGGCTCTGCCGCCAGGCGGGGTTCGAGCCGAAAGTGGCCGGCCGGTTCAGCAACTACATGCTCACGCTCAAGCACGTCGAGGCCGGTCTGGCGGTCGCGGTGCTGCCCGCGCTGGCCGTCGACCGCCGGTTCGACGTGGTCACGAAGGAGCTGCCGGTGACCCGCCGGATCACCGCCGCCATCCGCCGCGACTCGCGCGCCGCGATCACCACGGTGCTCGACGCCCTGCATACTCGGTCGCAGTCGGACGAGAGGTGATCATGGGCAAGCGCGTCACGATCAACGACGTCGCACGGGTCGCCGGGGTCTCGCGGCAGACGGTGTCGCGAGCGCTCAACGACAAGGGCGAGATCGACGCCGGCACCAAGCAACGGGTGCTCGACGCGGCCAAGGAACTCGGCTACCGGCCGAGCCGGTTCGCGCGCGGCCTGGTGCGGCAGGACAGCACCACCATCGGCCTGGTCATCCCCGACCTGCTCAACCCGTTCTTCACCGAGGTCGCGGCCGGTGCGCTGGAGGCGGCGCGGGCGCACGGCTGGCACGTGATCGTCTACGACACGGCCGACAGCATCACCGAGGAACGCGGCACGCTGGAGGTCGTCGCGTCCCAGGTGGACGCCGTGGTCGGGTACTTCAGCCTCGACGAGTCCGAACTAGACAGACACCTCGGCGGCATGCCGGCCGTGCTGATAGGCCGCGACCACCACGAACCGCGGTTCAGCTCGATCCGCATCGACGGCGAACAGGGCGTGCACGCGGCCATAGACCACCTCGTCGCCGGAGGGCACCGCCGGATCGGCATGCTCGACCACGCCGGACGGGCCGACCCGAGCCTGCGCCGCGACTGGTTCGAGGCCGCCATGACGAGGCACGGCCTGCTCGCGCCGGTCGTCGGCAACGCCGTGCAGTCGGTCGACGGCGGCGCCGAGGCGTTGCACCAACTGCTGGCCGAGCACTCCGACCTCACCGCCGTCTTCACCTACAACGACGTGATCGCGATGGGCGCGCTCAAGGCGGCACGCAGGCTCGGCAAGGCCGTCCCGAAGGACCTCGCGGTGATCGGGTTCGACGGTCTGCAGCTCGGCACGGTCGTCGACCCGGCGCTCACGAGCGTCGCCCTCGACACCCGCCGGATCGGCACCCTCGCGATCGAGCAGGCCGGTCGCCTGGTCGCGGGCGACACCCCGTTGCCGACAGAAGAACTCCAGGTCAGCGCCGTTCTCTTAGTGCGCGAGTCCGCCTGACCCCTTGACAGGCTCACTCGATCGGCTCATGCTTCGCGCCAATCCGTGAACGTTCACGGGAGCGTTCACGGGCTCTCCGGAGGGTCCCCGATGACGTTGACTCGACGCAGGTTTCTGACCGGCGCGGCGGCACTGGGTGCGACAGCACTCGGCGCGACCGCGTGCACCAGCCCGACCACCGCGAACCCGGGCAAGATCACGCTCTGGTACTCCACGAACGGTGTCTCGGAGAAGGTGCTCGGCCAGGCCGTGCAGCGCTTCCCCGCGCAGAACCTCACGCCGAACAAGGTGAGCGGCGAACTGAACCGGCGGCTGCTCGCCGCCCTGTCCGGCGAGGCCTACCTGCCGGACATCACCATGCTCGGCGACGGCATCTCCACCTACTTCTCCGCCACCGACCGGTTCGCCGACCTCAACGCGTACGGCGCGAAGCAGGAAGAGCCGAACTACCTGCCGTGGAAGTGGCAGGCGGGCCGCAGCCCGGACGGCTTCCAGCTCGGCTTCCCCATCGACACCGGACCGGCCGCGCTCTACTACCGGCACGACCTGTTCGGCGAGGCGGGCCTGCCCACCGAACCGGACGCGGTCGCCGCCGCACTGTCCTCTTGGGACGACTACTTCGAGTTCGCCCTGCGGGTCAAGGACAAGCTCCCCGGCCGGTACCTGATCACCGACACGAAGATGGTGTTCACGTACTCGCTCGCGCAGGAGAAGCAGAAGTACCTGGACCGGCAGAACCGGTACCTGGAGGACCAGTCGCAGGTGCGGCGGGCGTGGGACCGCGCGGTCAAGGCGTTCCAGATGGGCCTCACCGCGGGCTACGCCGGATCGGCGACCGGTGAGGGCGTCGACCGGCGCGCGGCCTGGACGAACGGCAAGGAGGTCGCGTTCGTCAACGCCTCCTGGATCACCGGCAACCTCAAGCAGTCCGCGCCCGACACGTCCGGCAAGTGGCACGTCTGCCAGGCACCCGGCGGTGCCGGCAACCAGGGCGGTTCGTTCCTCGCGATCACCAAGTACTGCCCCGATCCGCAGGGCGCCTACGACATCGTGAAGTGGCTGATGTCGCCGGAGAACCAGGCCGCGGCCTACCTCGAACTGGGCCTCTTCCCGTCCAGCCCGGCGGTCTACTCCGACCCGTCCGTGCTGGCGCCCGAGGAGTTCTTCGGCGGCCAGGCCTCGATCGAGGTGTTCGGCGCGATCGCGGAGAAGGTCCAGCCGGTCTACTTCTCCCCCTGGGACATCACGATCTCCGACACCTACACCGACGAGCTCACCAACGTCGAGGCTGCGGGCAAGGACCCGGAGCAGGCGTGGGAGGACGCGCGCACCGCCGTCGAACGGCTGCTGCGCAGGCAGGGGGTGCTCGCGTGACCGCCGTCGTCAGCGCGAACCGGAGGTGGAAGTACCTCCCGCAGTACCTCGCGATCGCGCCGTTCTTCGTGCTGTTCGCGATCTTCGGCGTCTACCCCGTCGTGTACTCGCTGTGGTTGTCGTTGCAGCGCTGGAACGGCGTGAGCGAGATGAAGTTCGTCGGGCTGGAGAACTTCAAGTTCCTGCTCACCGACACCGCGTTCTGGGACGCGATCGGCAACACCCTGATCATCTGGGTGATGTCGACGATCCCGATGCTGGCGCTGTCGATGCTGGTGGCGCTGGGACTCAACTCCTCGGTGCGCCACAAGGGTTTCCTGCGGGTGGCGTACTTCCTGCCCAACGTCACGTCGATCGTGGCGATGTCGCTGGTGTTCGGCTCGTTCTTCTCCAGCGAGTTCGGGGTGCTGAACTGGTTCCTGGGCCTGATCGGCGTGGATCCGGTGCAGTGGCTGACCGATCCGTGGGCGATCCGGATCGCGATCTCGTTGATGATCATCTGGCGCTGGACCGGCTACAACGCGATCATCCTGCTGGCCGGGCTCCAGGCGTTGCCGCAGGACGTCTACGAGGCCGCGAAGCTCGACGGCGCCGGGCCCGTGCAGACGTTCTTCCGCGTCACGCTTCCCTTGCTGCGCCCGGTGTTGCTGTTCTCCGTGGTGATGTCGGCGATCGGCGGGCTCCAGATCTTCACCGAGTCGCAGATCCTGCTCGGCGACCGCGGCGGTCCCGAGGGCGCGGGCATGACGATGGTCCTCTACTTCTACAACACGGCGTTCGCGGACAACGACTTCGGCTACGGCGCCGCGATCGCGTGGGGCATCTTCGTGGTCGTCGTGCTGTTCTCGATCCTCAACTGGCGGCTCGTGCAGCGCCCGGCCCGTGGAGGCGAAAAGTGAACCGGACCGCGAAACCCGGCGCCCTCCTGACCTACGGCGCGATGGTGGTCGGCGCGCTGATCACGTTGTTCCCCTACTACCAGCTCGCGGTGATGGCCTCGAACACCACCGCCGACATCTACTCGTCGCCACCGACGTTCTGGTTCGGCGGGCACCTGTTCGAGAACATCGGCGAGGTGTTCGCGAAGATCGACTTCTTCGGGTCGGTGCTGAACACGCTCGTGGTGGCGATCGCGACGACGCTGCTCGTGCTGTTCTTCGACTCGCTGGCGGCCTTCACGTTCGCCAAGTACGACTTCCCGGGCAGCAACGTGCTGTTCGCGATCCTGCTGGCGACGTTCGTGGTGCCGACGCAGCTCGCGGCGATCCCGCAGTTCGACCTGATGGCGAAGTTCGGTCTGGTCGGCAGCCTGAACGCGCTGATCATCCCGGCCGCCGCCAACGCGTTCGGCATCTTCTGGATGCGGCAGTACGCCCGCAGCGCGATCTCCGACGAGATCCTCGAGGCGGCGCGGGTCGACGGCGCGGGCTTCTTCCGCACCTACCTGTCGGTCGGGCTGCCGGTGCTGCGGCCCGCGCTGGCGTTCCTCGGGATCTTCACGTTCGTCAACGCGTGGAACGACTACCTGTGGCCGCTGGTCGTCCTGATCGACTCGAACCACACGACGTTGCAGGTGGCGTTGTCGCAACTGAACGGCCTGTACCTGCAGGACTACGCGGTCGTGATGGCCGGGACGCTGGTGGCGATCGTGCCGCTGGTGATCGTGTTCCTGTTCGGTGCCAGGCACTTCATCCGCAACATCGCCGCCGGCGCAGTGAAGGGCTGAACAACTTGCTGTCGTACCTCGAAGACATGGGTCCCGGTTTCGGCTCGGTGCCTCCGCGCTCCTTCTTCACCTCCGACGCGGCCTCGCTGTCGCTGGACGGGGAGTGGCGCTTCCGGCTGTCACCGCACGCTGAAGCGCCGTTGGGTGCCGAGGCCGACGACTTCGACGACAGCGGCTGGGACACGATCACCGTGCCCGGCCACTGGCAGTTGCAGGGGCACGGGTCGCCCGCGTACACCAACGTGCGCTACCCGTTCCCCATCGATCCACCATATGTGCCAACGGAAAACCCGACGGGTGACCACCGGCTGACGTTCGACCTGCCCGAAGGCTGGCCCTCCGAACCGGCGGTGCTGCGGTTCGACGGCGTCGACTCGTGCGGACTGTTGTGGCTCAACGGCGTCGAACTGGGCGTGACGCGCGGCAGCAGGCTGCCCACCGAGTTCGAGGTGGGACACCTGCTGCGCGCCAAGGGGAACGTGCTGGTGGTGCGCGTGCACCAGTGGTCGGCGGGCAGCTACCTGGAAGACCAGGACATGTGGTGGCTGTCCGGGATCTTCCGCTCGGTGACGCTGCTGTCCCGCCCGCGCGGCGGCGTCGCGGACTACGAGATCCACGCCTCCTACGACCACGTCTCGGGTTCCGGCACCTTGTCCGTCGAGGGCGGGATGCTGTCCGTTCCCGAACTCGACGTGCGTGATCTGCTTCCAGGGCAGTCGTTTTCGCTGCCCGTCGAACCGTGGAGTGCCGAGCGCCCTCGGCTCTACCACGGCATCGTGCACACCGACGTGGAACGCGTGCCGGTGCGGATCGGTTTCCGCACGGTCGCGATCACCGACGGCGTGCTCACGGTGAACGGTGCTCGTGTCGTGTTCCGCGGCGTGAACCGGCACGAGCACCACCCCCGTCACGGCCGCGCCGTGCCGCGGGAGACCGCGCTGCAGGACGTGCTGCTGATGAAGCGGCACAACGTGAACGCCGTGCGCACCAGCCACTACCCGCCAGATCCGTACTTCCTGGAGTTGTGCGACGAGTACGGCCTGTGGGTGATCGACGAATGCGACCTGGAGACGCACGGCTTCGGCGAACTCGGCTGGTCCGGCAACCCGAGCGACTCCCCGCAGTGGACCGAGTCCTATGTGGACCGGATGCGCCGGACGGTCGAACGGGACAAGAACCACCCGTCGATCGTGTTGTGGTCGCTCGGCAACGAGTCCCACACCGGCGCGAACCTCGCGGCGATGGCGGCCTGGACCCGCGACCGCGACCCGTCCCGCCCCGTGCACTACGAGGGCGACCACGACTGCGAGTACGTCGACGTCTACAGCCGCATGTACGCCTCCCACGCCGAGGTCGACGAGATCGGCCGCACGCGGGCCCACGGGTTGCCGTTCGTGCTGTGCGAGTTCGCGCACGCCATGGGCAACGGTCCAGGCGGGATGCTGGAGTACCGCGAGCTGTTCGAGCGGTACCCGACGGTGCAGGGCGGGTTCATCTGGGAGTGGATCGACCACGGGATCGAGCGGGACGGGCACTTCGCGTACGGCGGCGACTTCGGGGAACCGTTGCACGACGGCAACTTCGTGATCGACGGTCTGGTGTTCCCGGACCGGACGCCGTCGCCGGGGCTGGTCGAGTTCGCCAAGGTCTTCGAGCCGGTGCGGATCACGGCCGGTGAGAGCGGGATCCGGGTCGAGAACTTCTACGACCACGTGGGGTTGGAGCACCTGCGGTTCGACTGGGTGCTGGAGGAAGAGGGCGTCGAGGTCGCCTCGGGCACGCTCGGCGCGATCAGGAGCGAGGACGTCCCGCTTCCCGACCTGCCCGCCACCACAGGCGAAGCGTGGCTCACCGTCCGCGCTTCCCTGGCCACGTCCACCTCGTGGGCCGAGGCGGGGCACGTCGTCGCCTGGGGCCAACTCCCGATCTCCGAGGCCGTGCCCACCCCGTTCGCCGGCTCGGCGGCCCTGTCCGATCTGGTCGAGTTCGACCAGGTCAGCGGCCTCCTGACCAGGTTCGGCGACCTCTCCCTGGACGGCCCGCGCCTCGACCTCTGGCGCGCCCCCACCGACAACGACCGCGGCGGCGACCAGCCCGACGAGAAGGCGTGGCGCGACGCGGGCCTGCACCGCCTCCAGCACCGCGTGATCGACGTCGACACCCACGAGTCCGGCCTTACCGTCCGCACCCGCGTCGCCCCACCGGCCTGGGGTTTCGGCCTGCTCGCCGACTACCACTGGACCGCGTCCGGCGACCGGCTGCGGCTCCAGGTCGACGTCACCCCGGACGGCGAGTGGCCGTGCCCGCTCCCCCGCCTCGGCCTGCGCCTGGCGCTGCCCAGCGCGGACGTCGTCGAGTGGTTCGGCGAGGGACCCGGCGAGGCGTACGCCGACAGCCGACAGGCCGCACGCGTCGGCCGGTTCTCGTCGACCGTGGACGCCCTGCAGACCCCGTACGTGTTCCCGCAGGAGAACGGCAACCGCGCCGACGCCCGCTGGCTCACGATCGGCGGGCTGCGGATCGAGGGCGAGCCGACGTTCGACTTCACCGCCCGCCGGTGGACCAGCGAGGACCTCGACCAGGCGAAACACATCGATGAGCTCAAGCCGCGCGACCAGGTGTTCCTCAACCTCGACCTGGCGCAGCACGGACTGGGCACGGCGTCGTGCGGACCGGGCGTGCTGCCCCAGTACCGGCTGCACGCCCAGAAGTGCAGCTTCGCGGTCACCTTCGTCTCAGCATCCGGACTTAGTTGAGATGTCACCTAAGCTGGGGAGGAGACGCTGAAGGAGGGTTCCGTGCCGCGGAAGTCAGAGCCGTTGCGAAAGCTCGGTTTTCTCACCATCGGGCTGTTCGACGAGCAGGATCCGGGTGCTGGTCACCGGTCCACGCTCGACGTCATCGTGCTCGGCGAGGAGCTCGGGTTCGACAGCGCGTGGGTGCGGCACCGGCACCTGCAGTTCGGCATCTCGTCGCCGGTGGCGGTGCTCGCGGCCGCGTCCCAGCGAACGAGCCGGATCCAGCTCGGCACCGCGGTCATCCCGCTCGGCTGGGAGAACCCGCTGCGGCTCGCCGAGGACCTCGCGACGGTCGACGTGCTGTCCGGCGGGCGGCTCAACCCCGGCGTGAGCGTCGGGCCGCCGATGCACTGGGACGACGTCAAGCACGTGCTGTACCCGGAGACCGCCGACGTCGAGAACTTCAGCTACGACCGGGTGAAGCGGCTGCTGGACTTCGTCGGCGGCGAGAAGGTCACGGACTTCAGCGGCGTCGAGGGCATCGAGGTGTGGTCGGACCGCGTGCAACCGCATGCGGCCGGGCTGCGCGACCGGATCTGGTACGGCGGCGGCAGCCTGCGGTCGGCGCGCTGGGCCGGCGAGAACGGGCTGAACCTGCTGGCCAGCAACGTGATCCAGTCCGAGGGGTCGCTGGACTTCGCCGAGACCCAGCGCACGCTCATCCAGACGTTCCGCGAGCACGGCGGCGGCCGCGTCTCCCAGGGGCTCGTGGTGATCCCGACCGACTCGGCCACGCCCGAGCAGCGCGCGAAGTACGAGGCGTACGTCGCCTCCCGCAGTGACCGGATCGGCAAGACGTTCGGACCGCGCGACTTCATGTTCGAGGGCGACATCGTCGGCACGTCCGCGGAGATCGCCGAACGGCTGTACGCGCACGCCGCGTTCCAGGAGGTCGACGAGGTGGCGTTCGCGCTGCCGTTCAGCTTCGAGCACGAGGACTACGTGCAGATCCTCACCGACATCGCGACGAAGCTCGGCCCGGAACTCGGCTGGCAGCCCAGCTAGTGGTGTGGCTCGTTCCGAGCCACACCACTAGGCCCACCAGGTGTCGATGCGCGGCACGGACCGCGCATCACCGTCAGCCACCCGGTCGGCGTGGAACAGGAACCCGGCGATCCCCGCCGCCCCCTGCATCCAGCCGATTCCGGGCGGCAGCACCGGGTCGTCGTTGCGGTGTTCCAGGAACCGCCAGCACACGCCCGCTCCGTCGCGCACGGCGTGGTCCACCACGACGTCGGCCAGCCGCAACGCGAAGTCCGTGTGCTGACCGGAATCGAGCAGCACGTCCCCCACTCCCGCCGTGCCGCAGCACCGGCCGTCGTTGTCCCAGAACCCCGGGTACCTCCGTTCGGGCAGGCCGGACACCACGACGCTGTGCAGGCACCGGCGACGCCACTCCCCCACGTCCACACCGGCCACTTCGGACACTCCGGCGTGCCGCAGAGCGGGCCACAGCAACGAGGTCCCGGTCGGCCCGTGGCACCAGCCGTAGAAGAACTCGTCGAACTCCTCCAGCCGTGGAAAGCACACCGGCACGCGGAACCCGCCGTCGGAGCTGTCACCCAACGCCACCAGGTGCTCGGCGCCCGCGGCTGCGGCGGCGACGAGATCAGCGCGCCCGAACTCGGCCCCGGCCAGCGCGAGCGCCGTCGCGACGCCCGCCAGGCCGTGCGAGAAGCCGGGGAACTCCCGCTGTTCCAGGCAGAACCGGACCGGCACCATCCGCCAGTTCAACCCGCCCGGCACCTCCTCCCGTTCCGCCATCAGCACGTCGGCCGCGAGTCCCGCGAGTTCCCGTGACCCCGCCACCCCGTGCCGGTGAGCCCACACCGCGCCCAGCAACACCCCGGCCGTGCCCACCCCGAGGTCGTGCACGCGAGCACCCTCGTGGTGCTTCGGCGGACCGAACCTCTCGTTCGCCCAGCCGTCCGGCGTGGCCAGGTCGAGCAACCGCGCGACGGCCGCGTCGGCACCGGCGGCGTCCAGCGCGGTGAGCACGCTGATCGAGCTGACCAGCCCGCTGAAGAAGCTGGGATCGCCGGAGCGGTTCGACCGCGCCCGAGCCGCGATCGCCTCAGCCAACTCCTCTTCCTGCGCCGTCCACGCCCGGACGAGCCGGATCTCCGCCAGCACGTGCGCGAGCCCGCCCACCCCGGCGTACATGCCCGCCCGCCACTGCGGCAGCAGATCCCCGCCGGGGTGCTCGGGGATCCAGATCCCGTCGTCGTCCTCCTGGATCTCGTTCAGCACCCAGCGCCACGCGAGTTCGGCGGTCCCCCGGAACGTCCCCATGGTCACTACATTGGCGGAGGTGACCTTGCCGCGCATCCTCGATTCCGCCGGGCTCTCCGCCGCGACGACGACACCGTTGGGCGGGGGCACCTACAACTCGGTGTACCGGGTCTCGGCGGCCGAAGGCGAGTTCGTGCTGAAGATCGCGCCCGAACACCAGCAGGGCCTCACCTACGAACAGCGGCTGGTCAGCACCGAGGCGACGTTCTGCCGGCTCGCGTCGAAGGTCGCGCCCGTCCCGGAGGTCGTCCACACCGACGACGCCACCTACCTGCTGGCCACGTTCCTGCCCGGCGAGCCGGTGTTCGGCCGGGACGTCGACCGACCGCTGATCCGCCGCCAGCTCGGTGACGCGGTCCGGGCGATGCACGAGATCACCGGTCCCGGCTTCGGCTACCCGCAACTCGGCCTGCACGGCACGTGGACCGAGGCGTTCCTGGGCATGTACGGCGCGGTGCTGGCCGACGCCGAACGCTTCGGCGTGCGGCTGCCGACCGCCGACCTGACCCGCCACACCAAGGCGTTCGACGAGGTCGACATGCCCGCGCTGGTGCACTTCGACCTGTGGGACGGCAACATCCTCGCCGACACCGGACTTTCCGGACTGGTCGACGGTGAACGGGCGTTCTGGGGCGATCCGGTCGCGGAGTTCGTGTCGCTCGCCTTGTTCGGCACGATCGAGGACGACCCCGACTTCCTGCCGGCCTACGGCTTCGAGTTCACCGACTCGGCGCGGGTGCGGCTGGCCGCCTACCAGGCCTACCTCTACTCGATCATGCTGACCGAACGGGTCCCGCGCGGCAGCTCCGACGAGGCGTTCGAGCGGGTGATCACGGACGCGCTCACCCGCGCACTGGGTGTTCTCGCCTGATCGCCGAACGTGATCTGGGAAGCTGGAACCGTGCGCGTGGCATTGCTGGGCCCGACGACGGTCGAGACGGAGGACGGCACACCGGTCGACATCGGTGGCGCCCGCGTCCGCATGCTCGTGGCCCGGCTCGCGCTCGACCCCGGCCGTCCGGTGCCGGCGACGACGCTGATCGACGACCTGTGGGGCGAGCAGCCTCCCGCCGACGGCGCGAACGCCCTGCAGTCGCTCGTGTCGCGGCTGCGCAAGGTCTGCCCGGTCGCGCTCGAACCCGGCGGCTACCGGCTGGGGGTGAGCGCCGAGGACGTCGACGTGTTCCGGTTCGACCGGCTGCGCGCCGCCGGTCAGGTCGACGAGGCGTTGGCTCTGTGGCGGGGAGAGGCGCTCGCCGACGTGCGGGAGGCGCCGTTCGCCGGGCCCGTCGCCGCCCGGCTCGAAGAAGCACGGCTGGCGGCCGAGGAGGATCGCGGCGAGCTGGACGTGGCGGCGCTGACGGCGTTGCACGAGAAGCACCCGCTGCGCGAACGGCTGGCCGCCCTGCTGATGCGGGCGTTGTGCGCGCAGGGCAGGCAGTCCGACGCGCTGCACGTCTACGCCGAGGTGCGCGGGCGGCTCGCCGACGAGCTGGGTGTCGATCCGTCGCAGGAGTTGCAGGACGTGCACCTCGCGGCGTTGCGCGGGGAACTCGGGCCGCGGCCGGTGGTCGACCGGCTTCCGGTGCGGCTCACCAGTTTCGTCGGACGGGACGAGGAACTGCGGGAGATCACCGGACTGCTGGGGCAGGCGCGGCTGGTGACGCTGGTCGGGCCCGGCGGCGCGGGCAAGACGCGGCTCGCCACCGAGGTCGCGGCCCGGCATCCGTTGCACGGCAAGGGACGTGTGTGGTTCGCGGCGCTCGCCGGCATCCACGCCGCCGAGGACCTGCCCGGCGTGGTGCTCAAGGCGTTCGAGCTGCGCATGACGAGCAGCGACCCGATGCGACGGCCCAACGAGGGCATGGACCGCATCGCCGAGGTGCTCGGCGCGGGCGAGTCGGTGCTGGTGCTGGACAACTGCGAGCACCTGATCTCGGCGGCCGCGGAGTTCACGACCCTGCTGCTGCGCCGGGTGCCGAACCTCAGGATCATCGCGACCAGCCGCGAACCGCTGGCGATCGACGGCGAGTCGCTGTGCCCGATCGGGCCGCTGGCCGTGCCGAACGGCCAGGCGGACGTGGCGGACTTCGGCGCGGTGCGGCTGTTCGTGGACCGGGCGAACGCGGTCAAACCGGGCTTCCGGCTGGACGAGTCCACTGTGGAGGACGTGAAGCTGGTGTGCCGCAGGCTCGACGGCATGCCGCTCGCGCTGGAGCTCGCGGCCGCGCGGTTGCGGTCCATGACGATCCGGCAGATCACGCAACGCCTGGACGACCGGTTCCGGTTGCTCACCTCGGGCAGCCGCACCGCGTTGCCGCGCCAGCGGACGTTACGCGCGGTCGTCGAGTGGAGCTGGGACCTGCTCACCGAGGACGAACTCGTGCTCGCCCGCAGGCTCGCGGTGTTCCCGGCGGGCGCGGACCTCGCGGCCATCGAGGCGGTCTGCGGCGAGGACGCCCTGTACGTGCTGACGTCGCTGGTCGAGAAGTCCATCGTGGACGTCGTCGAACTCGACGGCGAGGCCCGGTACCGGATGCTGGAGACGATCCGGGTGTACGCGGCGGAGCAGCTCGCGGCGTCCGGGGAGAAGCAGGAGTTCGTCGGCCGGTTCCGGCGCTACTACCGGGACCTGACCGCGCGCTGGGAGCCGTTCGTCCGCACCGCGCGGCAGATCGAGGCGATCAAGGTCTACCAGGCGGAGCAGGACAACGTCGTGGCCGCGTTGCGCGGGGCGATCGACGACCGGGAGGCGGGTCTCGCGGCCGACCTCCTCGGCGGCGTGTTCTGGTACTGGCTCATCAAGGGCGACAACGAGCGGTCGGAACGGGCCGTGGGCGAGGTGCTCGCGCTGGCCGACGACCTGCCGCCGGACGTAGTCGCGACGTTCCGGGCGATGCGGCTGATCATGACCGCGATCCCGGGCCTGCCGGAGCCGATCGAGGCCTCGCAGGTCATCGAGGACTGCGTGAACACCGGCGCCACCCAGAAGTACCCGTCCCTCGCGATCGCGCTGCCGATGCTCGCGTTCCTGAGCCAGAACAAGGAACTCGCGCGCCGGGAGGTGCACCGCGCGGCGGCGAGCGAGGACGCGTGGGCCCGCGCGGGCGCGGACTGGGCGATGAGCTTCATCCTCAGCGAGGACGGCGACCTGGCCGGGGCCGAACAGGCCCGCGACCGCGCGTACGACCAGTTCGTGGCGGTCGGCGACCGGTGGGGTTCCGCGATGACGCTCGGCATGAAGGCCGCGTTCATCTCGCACACCGGCGACAACCTCGCCGCGATCGCCCTGTACCAGCAGGGACTCGAGGTCGCGCGGGAGCTGGGGTCCGTCGAGGACGCCGTGCAGCAACGGTGGCGGCTCGCGGTCGAGTACGCCCGGCTCGGCGACACCGAGGCGGCGGTGCGCGAGGTCGAGCAGGCCGAGAAGTTCGTCCGCGACGCCGGATACGACCAGCTGAACCTGATGATCGGCTACGCGAAGGCCGAGGTCATGCTGCGGTCGGGCCACATCGAGGAAGCGCGCTTGCTCAGCACGCGGTTCAAGGACGCGGCCTCGGTCGCGGCGTTCCTCGGGCCGTTCGTGACGGAGTGGTCCGCGATCCTGGACGCGCGGATCGCACTCGCCGAGGGCAACCCGGACGAGGCGCTGGCGTGCGCGATGATCGCGGTCGGCACGACGTCGGACCGCGGGGACATGCCGGATCTCTCGGGCGTGACCGAACTCCTGGCCCGCGTGCGACTCGCGCAGGGCCGCACGGACGCGGCGGTGCGGTTGCTCGGCCTGGCCCAGCTGATCCGCGGCCGGCTCGACCTGGGCGACCCGGACGTCCGGCGGATGGTCGCCGAACTGGGTACGCCCGAGCCGTTGACGATCAGCAAGGCCGAGGCGATGCGCCAGGTGCGTGCCGAAGCGGGCCTCAGCACCGGCTGAGACCCGCCTCGTGTCGTCCTGTCACACGCGCTTGCGGTACGCCCACATCGCGAGCGGGAAGAACACCGCGACCACACCGACCATCCAGACCAGCGATCCGGTGAGCGGCCCCGCGATCGCCCCGCCGTTCAGCAGGCCGCGCAACGCGTCCGACAGCAGGCTGACCGGGCTGACGTCCGCCCAGGCGCTGAGCCAGCCCGGCATCGTCGAGGTGGAGACGAAGACGTTGCTGCCGAACGTCAACGGCATGATCAGCACGAACATCAGGCCCTGCACGGCCTGCGGCGTCTTGAGCAGCATGCCGACGAACACAGACGCCCAGCAGAAGCACAGTCCGAACGCGATCGTCAGCCCGGAGGCGATGAGCAGTTCGGCGGGCCCCGTCTGCACCCGGAAGCCCATGATCGTGGCGACCACCAGCAGCACGACGATGCACACGACGTACCGCACGATGTCCGCGAGCACCGCCCCGACCAACGGCGCCGACCGCGCGATCGGCATCGAGCGGAACCTGTCGAACACGCCCTTCGAGACGTCCGTGTTCATCTGCACGCCCGCGGTCATGCTGGCCTGCAGGATGTTCATCACCATGATGCCCGGCACGAGCATCTGGAGGTAGGCGTCCGTGTTGCCGGCGAGCGCGCCGCCGAACAGGTACGTGAACATCACCAGGAAGATGATCGGCGCCAGCGTGACGTCCATCAGCTGTTCCGGGTTCTTGCGGATCTTGAGGATTCCCCGCCAGGCCAACGAGAAGCCGTGGCGCATCCCCCGATCCAACGCGATGGTGCTCATACCAGGCTCCCCTCGTTCTGCTTGCCGGTGAGCGCCAGGAAGACCTCGTCGAGCGAGGGCAGCCGCAGCGCCAGTTCGTCCGCGGTGATGCCGGCCTCGTCGAGCTTCCTGACCAAAGTGGACAGCAGCACCGGGTCGTTCACCGGCGCCGTCAGCAGTCCCGTGTCGTCGTCGCGCGTCGGCGTGACGTTGGTGAGGTCGCCGAGGATGCGGTAGACCGCGTCGAGGTCGCGCATCGACGTGGGCCGCACCTGCAACGTCTGCCCGCCGACGCGCCGCTTCAGCTCGTCCGGCCTGCCCTCGGCCACGACGCGGCCGTGGTCGAACACGGTGATCGAGTCGGCGAGCTGGTCGGCCTCCTCCAGGTACTGCGTGGTGAGCAGCACCGTCACGCCGTTGGCGACGAGCTTGCGCACCACGGCCCACACCTCGTTGCGCGCGTGCGGGTCCAGTCCCGTGGTCGGCTCGTCCAGGTACAGCACGGACGGGTTGCCGACGAGGCTGGCCGCGAGGTCGAGCCTCCGGCGCATGCCGCCCGAGTACGTCTTGGCGGCTCGGTGCGCGGCATCGGTGAGTTCGAACTGCTCCAACAGCTCTGCGGCCTTCGCCCTCGCCCCCGCGCGCGAATGGTCCAGCAGCCTGGCGAGCAGCACGAGGTTCTCCGTGCCGGACAGGTCCTCGTCCACCGACGCGTACTGCCCGGTCAGCCCGATGAGCGACCGGACCGCCCGCGGGTCCTTCACGACGTCGTGCCCGTGCACGGTCGCGTGCCCCGCGTCCGGGCGCAGCAACGTCGCCAGCACCCGCACCGCCGTGGTCTTGCCCGCGCCGTTCGGCCCGAGCACGCCCACGACCTTCCCCTCCGGCACCTCGAGGTCGACGCCGTCCAGCGCCTTCGTCTCCCCGTAGTGCTTGACCAGGCCTTCAGCCCTGATCGCGAGTGCCATCGTTCCTCCCTGTGGTCCCTCGGAGGAACTGTGCGCCCCACGGCTGGCAGGGCGCTGGCAGCCCACTGTCAGCGCCTGGCGGCGGCCATCCTGCGGACGGCCTCGGTGATGATCTCGGGCGAGGTGCCGATGTTGAACCGCACATGGCCCTCGCCGCCGCTGCCGAACTCGGTGCCCGACATCAGCGCGACCTTGGCGTTCTCGACGAAGTAGGCGGCGGGATCGTCGCTGATGGCACGGCAGTCGAGCCAGGCGAGGAACGTCGACTCGCTCGGCTCGTAGCCGATCTCGGGCAGGTGCTCGTCCAGCAACGCCTTGAGGAGCTTCCGGTTGTCGTCGAGTCCGGCGAGAAGTCCGTCCAGCCACTCGCCGCCGTGGGCGAGGGCGGCCGTGTGCGCGATCGTGCCGAAGTGGCTGGGACCGTGGCTGACCTCCTCCGGCAGGCTTTCGAGCTCGTCGGTGTTGGCGATGGCGACGGCGCACCGCATGGCGGCGAGGTTCCAGCCCTTCGACGCGGACATGAGCGCCAGGCCGTTCGGGTCGACGCTCAGGTACGGCGTGAAGCCGGGCGCGAGCGGTGCGTGGATCTCGTCGGCGATGACCCGGACGCCGTACCGCTCCGCGAGCCGGGCCAACTCCGTCAGTTCGTCCCTGGTGTGGACGGTGCCCGTCGGGTTCTGCGGGTTGCACAGCAGGTAGACCGGTTGATCGGCCTTGACGTGCCGGAACGTCCGTTCGAGAGCGTCGAGGTCGAGGCGGTGGTCGCGCAGCGGCGCCTCGATCACCGCCCGGCCGAGGCTCCTGGTGAACAGGTAGAACGGCGGGTAGACCGGCGGGCTGACGATCACCGGGTCACCGGGTCCCGACACGAGCTTGAGCAACTCGACGACGCCGAGCATCACGTCGGACACCAACGCCGTGCGGTCCACGGGTAAGTCCCAGTCCCAGCGCTGCTTCGCGAACCTCGCGAGCGCCTCCTGGTACTCGGTGCCCGCCGGATAGCCGGTGTCACCGAGGTCCAGGGCCTGCCGGAGGGCTTCCTTGATCGGCTCGGCCGGGTCGACGTCCATCTCCGCGACCCACAGCGGCAGGACGTCCTCGGGGTACCGGCGCCACTTCACGCTCGTGCGGCGCCGCAACCGTTCCAGCGTCGGCGTGCTCAACGGGTTCAGCATGCCCCCAACGTAAGTCAGCCCTCGCGCGCCGTCACGTCGTGCGCCGTGATCTCTCCACCACAACACCGGCAGGCCAGGAACGCGTCGACCGTCTTGCCGCACGGGTTGTGCTCCAGCACGATCGGCGGCCCGTCCGGATCGGGCACGTGCGCGTCCCCCCACTTCATGAGGATCACGATGGCGGGGAACAACTCCAGCCCCGCCGGGGTGAGCCGGTACTCCTCCCGGTCCTCGGTGTACGGCACCCGCTGCACCAGCCCGGCCTCGACCAACGTCTTGAGCCGCGCCGACAACGTGGGCCGCGGGATGCCGAGGTTGCGCACGAACTGCCCGTACCGCTTCACCCCGAAGAAGGCCTCGCGCAGGATCAGCAACGTCCACTTCTCCCCCACCAGGTCGAGCGCACGCCCGACGGACTCGCCTCGGAACCTGCGGTCCAGGCCGGCTGGGTCGGTCATCGGCGTTCCTTCGCGAGCAGTGGGGCGAGCGTGGTCAGCAGTCTGCGCCCGGCCGGGTCCTCGGCGGTGGCCGGGACCAGTCCGACGTGGTCCGCGCCTTTGTCGTGGTACTCGGCGACGCGCTCGGCGATTTCCCGGGCCGAGCCGATCGCGCCCACCTGGGTCATCAGCTCTCGGGGGATGGCGTCGGCGAGTTCGGGGCGGGGTTTGCCCGATCGGGCCTGGTCGACGAGGTCGCCGTGGCCCAGCGCGGTGAACATCTCGCCGTAGCCGGGCGGAGCGAGGTAGACGGCGAGTTGGGAGCGGAGTTGGCGGAGGGTGTCGGGACCGGGGTCGAGGGCGGCCGGGATCCAGACGGCCAAGGGAAGTGGTGGGCCCGTTTCCCCTTGCAGGGCAGCGAGGCGGGCGCGGACCTGCGCCACGTGGTCGGCGCTGACCAGGTTGAGCACCACCTCGTCGCTCACTGCCGCCGCCACCTTCGTCATCGCGGGTCCGAACGCCGCCACCGAGATCGGCGTGCCCGGCACCGGTCGCTGGAGCCGGAACCCCGCCACGCGGCTGCCGTCGAGCAGCGCACGGGTGTCCCGCACCGTCTCCTTCATGCGCCGCACGGGTTCCCACTCCCTGCCGTGCCACCCGGTGACGATTCGCGGACTCGACGCCCCGAGCGCCAGCGCGGCTCGCCGACCGGTGGTGGCGACCACTGTGGACAGTCCCAGCGCGAGCGCCACCGGACTGCGCACCCCCACCGCGAGCGGCCCGATCTTCAGCGAGATGTGCGAGGTCCGCAGTCCGACGGCCGTGGCCAGGGCGAAGGCGTCGAAGGTGGCCATTTCGCCGATCCACAACGTGTCGAAGCCCGCGTCGTCGGCCGCCACGGCGATGTCGAGTGCCTCGGTCGGCGGCCGGTCCAACCAGAACGGGGTGACCACGCCCACCGAACTCACAGCTGCTCCGTCTGCGCCTGTACGCCCAGCAGCACCTTGCCGGGCAGTTCGAACGAGGCCGCGTTGACCTGGAAGTGCGCGGAAGCCGTGTGCGCGTCCCGGAACCTGCGCTGCAACGCCGCCCCGTCGTAGATCGTCCCGCCACCACCGAGGTCGTACAACTCCGACACGACAACACGCGCCGTCCGAGCCGCGTGCGTGGCCGCCAACCTCAGTTCAGCCTTCGACGAGACCGGCACCTCACCCCGTTGCGCCTCCTCCCACGCCTGCCCGATGGCCTCGAAGAAGTACGCCCGCGCGGCCTTCAAAGCCGCCGAAGCCGACGCCACCGCGGCCTGCGTCGACCCACGTTCAGCCAGCGTGCGACTGGACCCGAGCGGACTGCGCTGCCCGGCCAACTCAACGAAGTCGTCCACCGCACCGAACCCGTTGCCCAGCGCCGCTGCCGCAACCGACAAGGCGAAGAACCCGAACACCGGGAACCGGTACAGCGCACCACCACCCAACGGACCGTCCAAAACGGACAGAACACGCCGCTCGGGCACGAACACCTCGCCCGCCACGCAGTCGTGACTCCCGGTCCCCCGCAACCCGGTGGTGTGCCAGGTGTCGAGCACCTCCAACTCGGCCTTGGGCAGCGCCGCCACCTTCAACGCCTTCTCGTGCACGAACCCCGCGAACAACCAGTCGGCGTGCCCGATCCCGGAGCAGAACGACCACTGCCCCGACACCACAACCCCACCATCGGCCGAAACACCCCGCCCCTTGGGCGCCCACACCCCGGCCGCGACCGACCGCGGATCCCCGAAGACCTCCCACCCACCGTCGTCCGACAGGTAGGCCCCGAGCAGCCCGGACGTGGCCGCGATCGACACGCACCACCCCGCCGACGCATCCCCGCGCGCGATCTCCAAAGCAGCGGCGAGCGTCTCGGCGGGAGGCAACTCCACCCCACCCAACGCCGCCGGCACACCAGCTCTGAACAGCCCGGACTCCTTGATGGCTGCGAGGAGTTCCGGCGCGAGCGCCCGCCCGGCCTCGGTCTTGGGCGCGACCTCACGGGCCAGGTCGGCGAGGGTCCGGACGTCGGCCACAGGGCCTCCCAGTTCACTTTTCTTACCGGTTCAGTTTTCTTACCGTAGCCAGCCCGCGACGAAACGCGCAAGGACCTACCGCTTGACCCGAGCCCTGATCGCCAGCACCGCGAGCGCGAGCAACAACGGCCCGAACGCCCGCCCGGCCATCACCGTCCACACCCCCGCAGGCGTCAACCGCTGGTCGGCCTCGCGAAACACGACTGATCCGAGGGCGATCCGCACGGCTTTGCTCGCCCGGTCCGCCGTCCACCGATCCGCAGGCAACGAGACCGGCCCCGGCTTCACCTCCAGCACGACCTGCTGCGGCACACCCGCCACAGCAGGCGGGATCGTCCCGGTCATCTGCTGCAACGCCGTCCCGTCCGGCAACCCGTACGACGTCAGCAACAACGTGAGCAACCCGACCAGCACGATCAACGCCCCGAACGCCCTGCTGGCGCGTTGCCCGTACCCCGACAGCAGCCAATAGGCCCACAGCACCGCACGCTCACCGCCCTTGGTACTGCGCGAATGCCGCCGCGCCTCCATCTCGCCGTAGTAGAAGTCGCCGGCCCCGGCCTCGTTCTTCCCGTCTTCCAGGGCCTTCCGCAACGACCGGTACATCACCGCGAGCCGTTCCGCCCCCGTGTTGTCCCTCTGCAATCCCATGGCGAGAGTCGGGGATGTCCAACCCGCGCGCTTGGTGTGCCTGGCACGCCACGGAAACTCCTCGGCCAGCACCTGACGGCGACCCCAGCGCCACACCGGTGGCCAGGCCCAGCCGATGCGCCAGCCATTCGGTGGCTCTGCGAATGGTGTCCAGCCTTCGAGCCGCACCTTGTCCACCTGGTGCGCGCCCGCGAACAGGCACTGGCTCAGATCGACATTTGCGAACGTCAGGTCGGACAGATCAGTCCCCCGCACCGACAACACCCTTGCCTTCGACTCTGCGCCGTTGACGGAGGACGGCCCGCCGAAGTAAGTGCGCTCCAGACGCACGCTGGCGTCGTGGACATAAAACTCGACGCCGCCCTCGAACCGCGCCTCGTCGGCCGTGACCGACTCGCCCTTCACAACTACGTAGGCTCGCTTCGCGAAGAAGGCGGCTCCCAGGCGTACGGACTCCACCTTCGACAGACCGAAGTCGGTCTCTCCTTCGAACCGGGCTCCGGAGAACAGCGCGTCACCGCTGACTTCCACCCCGGAGAAACTGGTGCGGCCTCGGAAAACCGCTCCTTCGAAAGACGTCCCGGACAGGAAGCTCGTGCCCCAGAAGGTCACGCCGCCCTCGAACGTTGCAGCCACGAACCTGGCGGCGCCGTCGAACACGGCTCGGTTGAACGGGATCACCCCCTCCACTCGGGGGCCTTGCCCGGCTTTGTCCCAGTACCGATGAAAAGTGCAGTACGAGAAGTCGGCCTTGCCGAACCGGGTGCCACGTCCGCTGTTCAGCGCTGCCAACAGCCGGTCGAGGTTCTTCGGACCGAGGACGGTCCCGCGCAGGTCCAAGTCCCCGCCACGGCCGATCCGCTCGAGGAAGATGTCCAGTTCGCTGTTCCGGAGGTGTTCGAGGCAGGCAGAGAACGTCTCGATCCGCCTGCCCGTACAGCCGTCCGTCGCGCACAGCGGCCAGGTCGGTGTGAAGGTGGGTCTGCTCGGGTCGTCTGCCACCGAACAGTTCTACGCGCCGACCCCAGCCCGAAGACCGAAGTCGGCTCCAACATCACCCGTTCAGCGCGTGCGTCGCGGTAGCCCCTCCATCCACCACGAACTCCCCACCGGTGCAGTAAGCACTGTCATCACTGGCCAGGAACAACACGACGTTGGCCACGTCCTCCGGCTGCCCGATCCGCCGCAAAGCCAGCTTCTTCCCGATCGGCGACACGTCGATCGGCCGCCCCAACGCCTCGCTCACCATCGGAGTGTCGATCGCCCCGGGATGCACGGAGTTCACCCGGATCCCGAACTGCCCCAACTCCATCGCGGCCACCTTGGTCATGCCGCGGATAGCGAACTTGGACGCCGTGTACGCCGTCAGATAAGGCATGCCGCCCAGCCCTTCGACCGACGACACGTTCACGATCGACCCACCACCGGCCGACTTCATCGACTCCACCACGGACCGCATGCCGAGGAAGGTCCCGACCTGGTTGATGCCGATCACCCGCTGGTAGTCGGCCAGCGTGGTGTCGGCCAACGCCGAGAAGTGCAGGATGCCGGCGTTGTTGACCAGCACCGACACCGGACCGAACGTCGACTCGGCGTACGACATCGCCTCAGCCCAAGAAGACTCCGACGACACGTCGAGGTGGCAGTACTCGGCGCCAAGCGAAGAAGCCAGTTCCTTGCCCAGGTCGTCCAGCACGTCGGTGATCATCACCGACGCGCCCTCGGCGACGAAGCGGCGGGCCGCGGCCGCGCCCTGACCACGGGCGGCGCCGGTGATCAGGGCGACCTTTCCGGACAGGCGCATCTACATCATCTCGTCGGTCAGCGGCATCATCACGGTCTTCAGCTCGGTGTAGGCCTCGTAGGCGCTCTGGCCGCCCTCGCGGCCGAGGCCCGACTGCTTGTAGCCTCCGAACGGGATGTGCGGCTCGAGTTGGAAGCCGTTGATGCCGACCATGCCCACCCGCAGCGACTTCGAGACGCGGAACGCGCGGCGCACGTCGTTGGTGTAGACGCCCGCGCCCAGGCCGTACTCGGTGTCGTTGGCGATGCGGATCGCTTCTTCTTCAGTGTCGAACGGGACGACGGTGAGCACCGGGCCGAAGATCTCGTCGCGGGCGATGGCCATGTCGTTGGTGGCGTCGGCGAAGATGGTCGGCGCCACGAAGTTGCCCGAGGCGTAGTCGCCGTCCAGACGCGCTCCGCCCGTGACGAGGCGGGCACCTGCCTCCTGGCCCTGGGCGATGTAGCCGAGGACGCGGTCGAGCTGGCGGGAGTTGATCAACGGGCTGGCGAGTACGGACGGATCGAACGGGTCGCCGAACGTCACCGCGCCCGCGAGCATCTGGGCCATCGAGATGAACTCGTCCTGGACTTCGCGCTGCACCAACGCGCGGGTGTGCGCGACGCACGCCTGGCCGGACAGGCCCATCGTGACCATGCCCATGCACGTCATGGCGGCGAGGCCGACGTTCGGGGCGTCCGCGAACACGACGGCGGGCGACTTCCCGCCCAGTTCCAGCGACACCCGCTTCATCGTCCCGGCGGAAGCCTCGACGATCCGGCGCCCGACGGCGCGGCTGCCGGTGAAGCTGATCTTGTCCACGCCGGGGTGGGTGATCAGGGCTTCGCCGGTCGGAGCACCGGGGCCGGTCACCAGGTTGACGACGCCTTCCGGCAGGCCGGCCTCGATCAGCAGCTCCACCATGCGAATCACGCAGAACGACGCGTACTCCGACGGCTTCACCACGACCGTGCAGCCGGCGGCCAGCGCGGGCGCGAGTTTCTGCGCGAACAACACGAAAGGCGCGTTCCACGGCAGGATCGCCGCGACGACGCCGACGGGTTCGCGGAACGTCATCGCGAGGTGGTCGCCGCCCTGGTACGGCGGCAGGGTCTGGCCGCCGACCTTGTCGATCCAGCCCGCGTGGTGGTCGAAGATGTCGGCCGCGATGCCGACCGAGGTGGCGTAGATCTGCCCGAACGACAGCGGCACGCCGTTGTCCAGCGCCTGCAACCCGCGCAGCTCGTCGGCGTGCTCGCGCAGCAGGTCGCCGTAGCGGCGCAGGATCTTGATGCGCTCGGAGGCACGCGACCGCGGCCAGGTGCCCTCGTCGAACGCCTTGCGGGCCGCCAGCACCGCCGCGTCCACGTCCTGCGCGGAGGCGACGGCGAAGCTGCCGATCTCCTCGCCGGTGGCGGGGTGGTGGTGGGTCCAGGTCTCGTCCGCCTCGCGGAACTCGCCTCCGATGAGGAGCCGGCCGTCCTTGAGGCCCAGGGTCTCGCGGTGCGGTTGGACGGTGAGCGACACAGCTCCTCCTACAGGGCCATCGTTTCCGTGCAAGCGAACGTCCTCTGTGGATCGCGATCGGCGAAGTAGCCGTCGAGATCGCCCAACGCGTCGAACTTCTTCTCGACGGTCGGGGGTGCCATCAGCGCGACCATGCCGCCGTGGACGACGAAGACCTGGCCGTTGATCTTCTCGCCGGACGGCCCGGCCAGGTGCGCGACGAACTTGGCCACGTGCGACGGGTCCAGCGAGTCGTCGCCCTCAGGCGCGTCGCCGAACACGTGCGCTGTCATCTGGGTGCGGGCGCGCGGGCAGATCGCGTTGGCGCGCACGCCGTAACGGCTGGTGCCGCGAGCGGTCGCGACCGTGAGAGCGGCGATGCCCGCCTTGGCCGCCGCGTAGTTGGCCTGCCCTTCCGACCCGAGCAGGAACGCCTCCGACGCGGTGTTCACGATCCGCCCGTGCACGGGTGCGCCGGCCGCCTTCGACTGCTGCTTCCAGAGCGCGACGGCGTTGCGCGACAACAGGAAGTGGCCGCGCAGGTGGACCCGCACGACCAGGTCCCACTCGTCGTCGGTCATGTTGAACAGCATCCGGTCGCGCAGCACGCCGGCGTTGTTCACCACGACGTGCAACCCGCCGAACTGCTCCATGGCGGCGGTGACGAGGGCGTCGGCGGTCGCCCGCTCGCCCACGTCGCCCTCGACCACGACGCACTTGCCGCCCAGCTGCTCGATCTCGGCCGCGGCGGCGTCGGCCGCTCCCGGCAGGTCGTTGAGCACGATCGACGCACCGGCGCGCGCGAGTTCCAGCGCTTCGGCCCGGCCGAGCCCGGCACCGGCGCCGGTGACCACGGCGACCTTCCCCGCGAGGTCCACAGCAGACTCCTAGTCGAAGAGAATCACCTGGCGGATCAACGATCCTCCGCCTCGCAACGCCTGCAGGCCCTCGTTCACGTCCTCGAGCTTGATCCGCTTGCTGATCATGCCTTCGAGGTCGAGCCGCCCCTGCCGCCACAGCGCGATCATGCGCGGGATGTCGCGGCGGAAGTTCGCCGTGCCGTAGAACGAGCCGTGCAACGTCTTGTCGTGCAGGAACAACTCCTGGGCGCTGAACGACACCATCGCGTCCGCGCGACCGGCGCCGACGACGACCGTGTGGCCACCGCGCCGGGTCAGGTCCCACGCCTGCCGGATCGTCGCGGGCAGACCGACGACGTCGAACACGTAGTCGAAGCCCATCCCCATGTTCAGCTGGTTGTTCAGGTCCGCGATGCCGTCCGGCGTCGTGGCGTGCGTCGCGCCGAACCTCTGCGCCACCTCGTGCTTCTCCAGCACGGGATCCACCGCGACGATCTTGGCCGCCGCCGCGAGCCGCGCACCCTGGAGCACCGCGACCCCGACACCACCGCAGCCGATCACCGCGACGCTGGAGCCCGGCTCGACCTTGGCGGTGTTGAGCACCGCGCCGACCCCGGTCAGGATTCCGCACGACAGCAGGGCGGCGACGTCCCACGGCACGTCGTCGTCGATCTTCACGGCCGCGTCGGCGGGCACCACCATCTCCTCGGCGAACGCGCCGAGCCCCGCGTACCCGAACGCCGGGTTGCCCCCGACGACGAACCGGGGCGAGGTGAACGCGGAGATGGTGTGCACGAGGCAGAGATGTGCCTGTCCCGTCACGCATTGGGCGCACTTCCCGCACGGCGGCACGAACGTGATCGCCACGTGGTCGCCGACCGCGAGCGACGTGACGGCGCTCCCGACCTCGGCGATCTCACCGGCGCCCTCGTGACCGACGACGCCGGGCGCCAGCGCGGGCAGCGTTCCGTCCATTGCGGACAGATCGCTGTGGCAGACACCGCACGCCTTGATCTTGATGCGGATCTCCTGCGGCCCCACGGGTGTGGTGGTCACGTCGTCGCGGAGCTCGAGCTTGTCGTCGCCTACCTGGTTGAGCACGGCAGCCTTCACCGGTATCACTCCTCGCTGAGCTCACGGCCTCAGTGACCCGTCGGACACTAGAATCTGTTCCTGTTCTTGACAAGGCCCATCAGCGTGAGAGGTGCAGCGCGCCCTTGGGGCACGACGCGACCGCCCGCTGGGCCGGACCTTCCTCCCCCGACTCCAGCTCACCATCCCGGATCTGCAAAACCTCGTCGTCATCGAGATCGAACACCTCGGGCAGGATGGTCATGCACTCCCCGTGCGCCTCGCACAGCGAGGGGTCGACGCCGACCTTCATCGCGGCCTCCTGACATCAAGTAGAACTTGTTCTAGAGTAGCGGGCATGCGCATCGGTTTCACGCCCGAACAGGAGCAGTTGCGCCAGGAGTTGCGGGCGTACTTCGCCGCGCTCATGACGCCCGAACGCAAGGCCGGGCTCGCCGGAGGCAGCGACTACGGCGACGCCGAGGTCTACAAGGACACCGTCCGGCAGATGGGGCTGGACGGGTGGCTGACGATCGGCTGGCCGGAGGAGTACGGCGGCCGCGACCGCCCGATGATCGAGCAGCTGATCTTCCTGGACGAGGCGTCCGCCGCCGGCGCGCCCGTGCCGTTCCTGACGCTCAACTCCATCGGGCCGACGATCATGACCTACGGCACGCCCGAGCAGAAGGCCTTCTACCTGCCGAGAATCGCGTCCGGCGAGCTGCACTTCGCGATCGGCTACTCCGAACCGGAGGCGGGCACCGACCTCGCCGCGCTGCGCACGCGGGCCGTCCGCGAGGGCGACGAGTACGTGATCAACGGCCAGAAGATGTGGACCAGCCTCATCCAGTACGCCGACTACGTGTGGCTCGCCTGCCGCACCGACCAGGAGTCCCAGCGGCACCGCGGTCTGAGCATCATCATGGTGCCGACCACCGACCCCGGCTTCTCCTGGACGCCCGTGCCCACCATGTCCGGGCCCACCACCAGCGCGACCTTCTACGACAACGTGCGCGTGCCGGTCGGCAACCTCATCGGCGAGGAGCACAAGGGCTGGAAGCTCATCACCAACCAGCTCAACCACGAACGCGTCGCCCTGTGCTCGGCCGCGCCGTTGCAGACCGCGCTGCGCGAAGTTCGTCAATGGGCGGACGAAACCGGTGCCGCGCAACACGAGTGGGTGCGCCTGCACCTCGCCCGCGTGCACGCCAAGACCGAGTTCCTCAAGCTCGTCAACTGGCGGATCGCCTCCGGCACCGACGAGGCGCCGTCCCCGGCGGAGGCGTCGGCGACCAAGGTGTTCGGCACCGAGTTCGCGACCGAGGGCTACCGGCTGCTGATGGAGGTGCTGGGCGCCAACGGGATCGTGCGCGCCGGCTCACCGGGAGCGTTGCTGCACGGCCGGGTCGAACGCATGCACCGCTCGGCGCTGATCCTCACGTTCGGCGGCGGCACCAACGAGATCCAGCGGGACATCATCGCGCGGGCGGGCCTCGGGCTGCCCGCCGTGCCCCGGTAGAGGAGACTTCCGTGGACTTCACCCTGACCGAGGCCCAGCGCGAACTGGCCGCGCTGACCCGCAAGATCCTCGACTCGTCCGACACGCCGTGGCTCGACCTGGTCAAGTCCGGGGTCGTGCCGGAGCAGCCCGACGAGTTCGGCGTCCTGGAACAGTGCTCCGTGCTGGTCGAACTGGGCCGCGCGGTCTCCCCCGCGCCCTACCTGCCCACGATGGTCGCGGCCGGCGCACTCGCCGAGTTCGGCACTCCCGAGCAACGCGACCGCTGGCTCACGCCCGGAACCGTGCTGTCCGTGGCGTTGCAGGAAGCCGAGGGCGTGCTGACCACCGTCCCGTTCGCCGCGGAGGCGGCGGCTTTCCTCGTCGCACGAGGAGATCAGGTCCTCCTCGTGGCCGCCGAAGACCTGGAGATCACGTCCCAGGAGTTGGTCGACGGCTCGCAGGCAGGCACGTTCGCGTGCACGGACGGCGAGGTCGTGCCCGGCCTGCACCCCGACTGGCTGATCACCCGCTACACGCTCGGACTGTGCGCGTTCCAGCTCGGCATCACCGAACGCGCTTTGGAACTGACGGCGGAGTACGCCCGGACGCGCGTGCAGTTCGAACGCCCGATCGGCAGCTTCCAGGCCGTGGCCCAAAGACTCGCCGACGCCTACATCGACGTGGCGGCGATCCGGCTGACGCTCTGGCAGGCCGCCTGGCGCCTGTCGGAAGGGCTCGACGCCGACGCCGAGGTGGCGACGGCGAAGTTCTGGGCCGCCGACGCCGGGCACCGCGTGGCGCACACGACCGTGCACGTCCACGGCGGCACCGGCATCGACATGAGCCACGACGTCCACCGCTACTTCACCGCGGCCAAGCGCACCGAGTTCGAGCTGGGCGGGGCGACCGCCCAGCTCCTCAAACTCAGCGCCGCGCTGTGATCAGCCGCAGATCCACAACCACCGGGCGGGGTACGGGTTCCCGGTCTCGTCCTGCCAGCTGCTGAAGAGCGTGGCGGCGTCGCTGACATCGCCGTAGTACTGGGGATGCGGCAGCTCGTCGGCGACCACCGAGGTGCGTCCGGAGGGACGCCACAGCGCAAGGCCCCCGCCGGATTGAGGCGCGACGGTGCCGAACACGGTGCCGCTGTTGTTCCTGCCGAACGCCTTTTCACCACCGGGATGGGCGTTCACCTTGACACCGTTGAGGTTCCATTCGGTGAGCTGACCTCCGCGCTCGACGCCCAGCAACCGCTCGTTGTCGACGACCAGGTCGCCGGCCGCGTCCGGCACCTCGACCGAGGCACCGTTGTCGGCGTCGACGATCAGCACCTTCCCGGTCTCGTCCCGCTTCACGATCTTGCGGCCGCTCAGCCCGAGCGGCCGGCCGGGGCCGAAGGACAGGCGCCCACCGGCGCGCGGCCACAGCACGACAGTGGTGTCACCGGGGTTGTCCCTGTCCCACACGGTGCCGAGGACGTCCCCGGCCTCGTTCACGAACAGCCCGTCGGAGTTCTCGTCCAGCGTGGTGTACAGGAACGAGTAGCCGAAGCCCTCGTACCGGAACGCGTGGGTCTGCACCCAGTTCGGGTAGCGGTTCTCCTGGCGGCCGACCACGACGCCGGAGTTGTTGACCGCCTCCGGGTAGACCTCGCGCAACGGCCGCACGGCCTCGGGCATGATCCGCAGGCTGCCGTTGATCCAGAGCAGACCGTTGGGCTGGTGCCCGTCCCAGAGGTAGCCGGCGACGATCCGGCTGTTGTTGGGACTGCTGCCTTTCGTCCACGCGCTGGTGGTGCCTGCCGGCAGCGGCAGGTCGACGCGGTGGTACGCGCAGGCGGCGGCCGAGGCCTGCGGTGCCGTCACGAGCGACACGACGGTCAGCACGCCGACCAGCCCGGCCAGCACTCGTCGCGGTGTCGTCGCCACCCTGGTCATCAGCTGCACACCCACAACCACCGAGCCGGGACCAACGAGTTGTCCCCGCTGTAGTGGGTGCCGATGAGCGTCGCCGCATCGGTGACGTCCGAGTAGTAGAACATCGAGGGCACCTTGTCGGCCACGACCTCGGTGCGACCGGACGGGCGCCACAGGGACGGGACCTGCCCCGTCGAATCACCGAGCACGGTGCCGCTGTTGTTCCTGCCGTGCGCCCAGAACCCACCGAGGTGCGATCCCACCTTGACGCCGTCGAGGCCCCACTCGGAGATCTGTTCCCCGGTGCCCTCGACGTAGTCGTGGTTCAGCACGCGGTCGTTGTCGAGGACCTGCGGCTCACGCCCGCCGATCGCGGTCCTCGCACCGGTGTCGCCGTCGATGATCAGCGACTGCTCCTGCCCGCGGTCGAACACCAGGATCTTGCGCTGGGCGTTGAAGCCGTCCACCTCGCCCTCACCGAACGACTTGCGCGCACCGTTGCGCGGCCACAGCACCACAGTGCGCCTGCCGTCGTCCGGCTTCGCCCACACCTCGCCGACGACGTCGCCCGCGTCGTTCACGAACAGCGCGCTGGAGTTCTCGTTCGGCGTGGTCTGGAGGAACGTGTAGGTGCTGTTCTCGTAGCGGAACGCCTGCGATGAGCCGCTCGCCTCCTGCACGCCGACCACGACACTGGTGTTGTTCACCGCCTTCGGAACGACGGCGTGGCTCGGCGACGCACCAGGGGGCAGCACGCGCAGAGTGCTGTTCACCCAGAGCAGACCGCGCATCGCGGTCCCGTTGTGGTACGCGGCAACGATCCTGCTGTTGTCGGTGCTGCTGCCGTTGATCACACCGTTGGGGAAGCCGGCGGGCATGGGCAGGTCCACCCGCTGGTAGGCGCACTGGGCGGCCGACGCCTGTGGCGCGGCGAAGACCGACACGACGGCCACCAGGCTGACGATGCCGGCAAGAGCTCTTCTGAGTTTCATCCTCGTCCTCTTCCCGGTGGTCAGCTGCAGGTCCAGACCCAGCGGGCCGGACGGGTGGTGTCGTCGGCCTCGCGGTAGGTGCCGATCAGGGTCGCCGCGTCGGTGACGTCGGCGTAGTAGCGCGAGTCGAAAGTCTTGTCCAGCACCGCGTCCGACCGGCCGCTGGGGCGCCACAGGCTCGGCTGCGGGATGCCGTACGTGCCGAAGACCGTGCCGCTGTTGTTGCGGCCGAACAGGTTCACGCCACCCTCGTACGTCGCGAGCCGCGTACCAGCGAGGTTCAGTTCGACGATCCGGGTGTTGGCAGGGCCGAACTCGAAGTGCAGCACCCGGTCGTTGTCGAGCACCATCGGCGTGCGAGCGCCGGGCAGCGTGGTCTTCAGGCCGGTGTTGCCGTCCACGATCCACCCCGCCTGGCCGGGGCTCGGCGCGGACATCAGGATCCGCCGCTGGGCGTCGATGCCGACCGCTTCCCCGAGGCCGAACGACTTGCGCGGCCCGGTGCGCGGCCACATCACCACGGTGCGGTCGGCCGGCGTCGCCTCCTGCCACACGATGCCGAGCACGTCACCACCGTCGTTGATCGCGTACCCCGCCGACTGCTCGCCCGGCTCGACCGCGAGCAGCTGGTAGGCGCTGTTCTCGTAGCGGAACGCCCGGTGCGTGTACTTGCCACCGCGGAAGATCTCCTGCGTGCCGCCGACGACACCGGTGTTGTTGACCGAGTTCGGCCGGACGCTGTCGAAGGTCGACGCCGGCGGCGCCATGACTCTCAACGCGCTGTTCGTCCAGATCGCGCCACGGCCGGCGTTCTGCCAGTACTCGCCCACGATGCGACTGTTGTTGGTGCTGCTCCCCTTGGTCACGGCGGTCGTCACACCGGCCGGGAGCGGCAGGTCCTGGCGGACGTACTGGCAGGCGGCGGCCGCTGCCTGCGGCGGGACGACGGCCGACGCCAGGGCGAGCGCCCCGAGCAGACCGGCGGTGACGGAACGACGGTTCATGCGAACTCCCCAGTTCAGTTCGGACCTCCGTGCCGGCGGACGCCTGCGGCACGATGGCCGCAGGCGTCCGCGCCGCGAAGGACTGTCAGCTGCAGACCCAGAGCCACCGTGCCGGCCGGACGAGGCCGTCGCCCGAGCGGTAGGTGCCGATCAGCGTCGCGGCGTCGGTGATGTCGTTGTGGCCGACGGTCAACGGCATCGGGTCCGCGACCAGGTCGGTCCGGCCGGTGCTGCGCCACAGCGCGTGGTTCTGGGTGGTGGTGCCGGGCTGCACGTGCATGCCCCAGACCGTGCCGCTGCCGTTGCGCCCGAACAACTTCCCCTGGACGGGGTGCGAGGTGATCCTCGCTCCGGTGAGGTCGTACTCCGAGGTCACCAGCTCACCGGACGCGTCCCGCTCGCGGAGGAACACCCTGTCGTTGTCCATCACCGCACTGCCGGCGGCACCGCCGGGGATGTCCACCGTCGGGCCACCGTTGGCGTCGTACACCTTCACCGACGACGACGCCCTGACCACGATCTTGCCGTCGTTGGTCAAGCCGATCACGTCACCGCCGTTGGCAGCGATCAGCTTCCGAGCACCACCGCGAGGCCACAGGTACACGCCACCGTCGTCCTTTCCGGCGATGTCACCCGCGTCGTTGATCGCCTGCCCCATCCCGTACGTGCCCTCGCCGACCGACAGCTGCTCGTACGCGCCGTTCTCGTAGCGGAACGGTCGCAGCACCGCCGGATCCTGGCCCCGGTAGTCCAGCAGGTAGCCCGTGACGACGCCGGTGTTGTTGACGTCGAGCCCCACCGTGCCCTCTTCGCCGTTGGGCGCCGGCGCCAGGTGCCGCAGAGTGCCGTTCGCCCAGTAGACGGCGCGGTGGTTGCCCTCCACGGTCAGGTGACCGACGATCCGGCTGTTGTTCGAGCTGCTGCCGTTGAGGAGGACGTCACCCGCTCCGGCCGGAACAGGCAGGTCCTGCTTGACGTACTGGCAGGCGGCCGCCGACGCCTGGGGCGCGGCGACGAGCGACGCGAGCACGACGAGGCAGGGCAGAACTACGCGCTTCATGTGATTCCCCCAAGATTGGATGTTTCCGTCACGGACGCACGTGGTCAGCTGCAGACCCACAGCCAGCGCGCGGGACGCGTCTCCCCGACGTCGTTGCGGTAGCTGCTGATCAGCGTGGCGGCGTCGGTGACGTCGCCGTAGAAGCTGGTCGGCAGCCGGTCCGCGAGCACCGGCATGCGGCTGTTCGTGCGCCACAGGGTCGGTCCACCGCCCACCTCGGGCCGGATCGTCCCGAACACGGTGCCGCTGTTGTTCTTGCCGTACGCCTGCAGCCCGCCGCGGTACTCGTTCACCTTGACACCGTTGAGGTCCCATTCGCTGACCACGCCAGGAATGCTCACGCCGAGAAACTCGTAGCCCAGCAGCCGCTCGTTGTCGATCACCATCGGCTGGCTGCCGCCCGGTACCTGAGTCCTGGCGCCGGTGTCACCGTCGACGATCCAGGCGTCCCGGTCGTAGCTCACCGCCAGCTTGCGCTGCGCGCTGATGCCCATCGGGTAGCCCACGCCGAACGACTTCCGGGCGCCGCCGCGCGGCCACAGCACGACCGTGCGCTCGTTGGGGTTCGACTTCTTCCACGCCTCGCCGAGAACGTCGCCGTTGTCGTTCACGTGGGACGCCCTGGAGTTCTCGTCCGCGGCGGTCTCCAGGAACGTGTACGTGTTGTTCTCGTAGCGGAAGGCCTGGCTTCCCGTGTTGGGGGAGCTCCGCCACTCCTGGCGGCCGACCACGACGCTGGTGTTGTTGACGCCTTCCGGGAAGACGTCGCGGAACGGCTCCGTCGCCTGGGGCAGCACGCGCAGGGTGCTGTTCACCCACAGCGCGGCACGGCTGCGGGACTCCGCCCAGTAGGACCCGACGATCCGGCTGTTGTTGGTGCTGCTGCCTTCGACCTCCGCGTTGGTGGTGCCCGCGGGCAACGGCAGGTCCACGCGGTTGTACACGCAGTCGGCAGCGGCCGCCTGCGGTGCCACCGCGAGCGAAAGGGCGGCCGTCAGGCTGACCGCTCCGGCGAGAACTCGCTTCTGTCGCAACACTCTTCCTCTGTTCATCAGGCGCAGGTCCACACCCAGCGCGCCGGGTGCGAACTGTCGTCGGCATCGCGGTAGGTGCCGATCAGGGTCGCCGCGTCGGTGACGTCGGCGTAGTAGGTCGGGTCGGGCAGCTTGTCCGCCACCACCTCGGAACGGCCGGTCTTGCGCCACAGGCTCGGCTGGGTGATGCCGAACGTGCCGAAGACCGTGCCACTTCCGTTGCGGCCGTAGACGTTCACGCCGCCCTCGTACGTCGCGACGCGCGCGCCGGTGAGGTCCAGTTCGACGATCTGCGTGCCAGTGGCCGTGGACTCGTAGTGCAGCACGCGGTCGTTGTCGAACACCATCGGCGTGCGCGCGCCTTCGAGCTTCAGCCGCGCGCCGGTGTCGCCGTTCACGACCCAGCCGGTGATGGCCGTGCTCGCCGGGTCCTCGACCTTGACGATCCTGCGCTGGGCGTCGATGCCGATCGCCAGGCCGGGCCCGAAGTCCTTGCGCAACCCGTTGCGCGGCCACATCACCACGGTGCGGACGTTCGGCGTGGCCTCCTGCCACACCATGCCGAGCACGTCGCCCGCGTCGTTGATCGCGACCGCGCGCGACTGCTCGCCGGCCTCGACCGCCAGGAAAGTGTAGGTGTTGTTCTCGTAGCGGAAAGCCTTGTACAGCGGCGGGTTCGCGCCCCGGTAGGTCTGGTGCACGCCCGCCACGACACCGGTGTTGTTGACCGCGGCGGGTTCGACCTGGTCGGCCGAGTTGGCCGGGGCCGCCATCACCCGCAGCACGCTGTTCGTCCACACCGCGCCCCGGCTGCCGTTCTGCCAGTAGGCACCGACGACGCGACTGTTGTTGGTGCTGCTGCCCGTGGTGTGCGGGTAACTCCCACCGGCGGGCAGCGGCAGGTCCTGGCGAACGTACTGGCACGCGGCGGCCGCGGCCTGCGGCGTGACGACGGCCGAGCCGAGCACGAGCGCGCTCAGCACACCGGCGGTGACGTTTCGGCGATTCATTCCTGCTCCCCCAGTTTCGAACTCGGTCAGCTGCAGACCCAGAGCCAGCGCGCCGGACGGGCGATGTTGTCCGTGCCGATGTAGGTACCGATCAACGTGGCGGCGTCGGTCACGTCGCTGTAGGCGGTGTCGATGGGCAGGAAGTCGGCCACCACGTCCGTGCGGCCCGTCTTTCGCCACAACGCGGGCCGGTTGTTTCCCTGCACGTCGTCGTAGACGCCGAACATCGTGCCGCTGCCGTTGCGGCCGAAGGGCTTCCAGGCGTTCTGGTGCGTGGCGACCAGCGTCCCGCCGAGGTCCCACTCGGTGATGTCGTTGCTCGTCTCGAGGGGCTCGCGCCTCAGGATCCGGTCGTTGTCCAGCACGACGAACGGCGCCATGCCGGGAATCTCCACGGCGGGGCTGCCGTCGAGGCTGAGCACCCGCGTCGAGCCGCCGCCGTGCACCACGACCTTGCCCTGGTTGGTGATGCCGATCGGGCGGGACGACGACACGAGCCTGCGCGGCCCGGTGCGCGGCCACAGGTACGTGTCGCCGAAGGTCTCGCTGGTGCCGGACCACATGATGCCCAGGACGTCACCGGCGTCGTTGATCGCGACCGCCTTCGAGCTGGAGCCCGGATCGGTCTCGAGGTACTGGTAAGCGCCGTTCTCGAAGCGGAACGCCCTGACTCGCGTGCCGGGACCACCTCTGCCGGACTGCTCGTAGCCCGCGACGACGCTGGTGTTGTTGACGGCCTGGGGAACCGTGTGGCTCCACATGTCCGACGGCGCGGGCAGCTCGCGCAGGGTGCTGTTGACCCAGTACACGCCGCGCAGGGTGCCACCCTTGTCGACCTGGCCCGCGATGCGGCTGTTGTTGGTGCTGCTGCCGTTCGTCATCGTGTGGCCGACGCCCGCGGGCAGGGGCAGGTCCTGGCGGTTGTACTGGCAGGCCGCCGCGACCGCCTGGGGCGACGCGACCGTGGACGCCAGCACCAGTGCGCCGAGCACCCCAGCAGCAACGCTTGTGCGCTTCATGTCGTGATTTCCTTCAGTTTCTTGAAGTGGTTCAGGCACAGGTCCAGAGCCAGCGCGCGGGACGCGTGAGCTGCTCCGGAGACCTGTAGACGCCGATCAGCGTGGCCGCGTCGGTCACGTCGGCGGAGGTGATCGCGATCGGCATCGGGTCGGCGACGACGTCGGTCCTGCCGGTCTTGCGCCACAGGGCGAGACGCTCCTGGGCGTTCGCGTCGTAGTACGTGCCGTAGACGGTGCCGCTTCCGTTGCGGCCGAACGGCGTCACGCCACCGGGATGGGTCGCGACCTGGACGCCGTCGAGGTCCCACTCGACGAACCCGCCCTGCTCGCGGCGCAGCACCCGGTCGTTGTCGAACGTCACCGCGGAGCTGTAGCCGGGGATCTCGACCGCCGGGCCACCGTTGCCGTCGAACACCACCGTCCTGGACGTCGGGAACTGGACGACGATCTTGCGCTGCGCGTTGACGCCCAGCGGCGTGCCCCCGCCGGAGATCAGCTTGCGCGGGCCGCCGCGCGGCCACAGGTAGACGTCGCCGCCCTGCGTGCCGACGACGTCACCCGCGTCGTTGATCGCGTGCGCCTCCGAGCTCCGGCCGGGATCGGTCTGCAGGAACTCGTAGACGCCGTTCTCGTAGCGGAACGCCTTGTGCGTGCGTCCGTTCGGGCCGTTGTCGAACTGCTCGAAGCCCGCGACGACGCTCGTGTTGTTGACGGCCATCGGAATCGTGTGGTCCAGCGCCGACGCGGGCGGAGTCATCTGCCGCAGGGTGCTGTTCACCCACAGCGCTCCCCTGCCGTACTGGCCCTGCATGAGCTGGCCGACGATGCGGCTGTTGTTGGTGCTGCTGCCGTTCAGGTAGAGCATGCTCAGGCCGGCCGGGACGGGCAGGTCCTGCTTCACGTACTGGCACGCGGCGGCGGACGCCTGCGGTGCGACGAGCAACGCCGCCAGTGCGAGCACGCACGGCAGCAGGGCGCGAGAGCGCATGATGGTGTTCCCCCCAGAACATGTATGTGCGGGGTACACCCTAACCCGCCGCGCCACCTGGTCAAGGGCCTTGTGACGCGGCTCCGGTCAGCGCGCCTTGTGCACCCGTTCGACGGCCTGGTCGAACTCGGCCAGCAGGTCCGCCATGACCTCGGCGACCGGCCGCACCTCGTTCATCCGCCCGACGATCTGCCCGACCGGCATCGAGACCACCGACGGGTCGCCGGACTGCGCGATCCGGTGGTGCGCCTCGCTGACCAGCAGGTTCTGCAACGGCATCGGCAACGGCTCAGGGGCGTCCTCGGTGGTCCACGCCTCGGTCCACCGCGTCTTGAGCAGCCGCGCGGGCTTGCCGGTGTAGATGCGGGTGCGGACGGTGTCGCTCGACCCGGCGGCGAGCAAGGCGTCCTGCGTGCTGGAGTTGCCCAGGGTGTACTCGGCCGTGGTGAGCCAGTACGAACCCATCCACACGCCGGACGCGCCGAGCGCGAGTGCCGCGGCCGCCTGCCGTCCCGAACCGATGCCTCCGGCGGCGAGCACCGGGACGTCCACCGCGTCGACGATCTCCGGCACGAGCACCATCGTCGCGACCTCACCCGTGTGGCCGCCCGCCTCGTAGCCCTGTGCCACCACGATGTCGACGCCGTTCGCCACGTGCCGTCGCGCGTGTTCGGCCTTGCCCGCCAACGCGGCGACCGGAACGCCTGCCGCGTGCACGCGTTCGATGACGTCGGTGGGCGGTGAGCCCAGGGCGTTCGCGATGAGCCTGATGGGGTGTTCGAGGGCGACGTCCACGTGCGACCGCGCGACCGAGTGCAGCCAGCCGAGCACGCCCTCGCCGCCCTCGCCGTCGGGCAGCGGGGGCACGCCGAGCTTGAGCAGCGTCTGCGCCACGAAGTCCTTGTGGCTCTGCGGGATGAGCCCGGCGAGGTCGATCTGCGTGCCCTCGGCCGGGATCTTCGCCGGCATGACGATGTCGACGCCGTACGGTTTGCCGTCGGTGTTCTCGTCCATCCACGTCAACGCGCGGTCGAGGTCCTCCGCGTCGTTGAACCGCACGCACCCGAGGACACCGAGCCCGCCCGCCCTGCTGATCGCCGCCGCCACGTGCTCGGACGGCGTGAAGCCGAAGACGGGGTGCTCGATGCCCAGCTGGTCACACAGGCTGGTGCGCATGGTCCTCCACGTGGCGCTGCGCCCACTGGTAGTCGGGTTTGCCGCTCGGGGTGCGGCCGATCTCGGGCACGAGCCACAGCGAGCGCGGCACCTTGTAGCCCGCGAGCGACTCGCGGACGTGAGCGTCCAGTTCGGACAGTGTCGGGGTCGCGCCTTCGCGGGGTGCGACGATCGCTCCGACCCGTTGGCCGAGCGTGTCGTCGGGGATGCCGATGACGAGCGCGTCGAAGACGTCCGGGTGCGACTTGAGCACGCCCTCAACCTCTTCCGGGAACACCTTCTCGCCGCCGGTGTTGACGCAGGTGTTGCCGCGCCCCAGCAACGTGATGTCGCCGTCCTCCTCGAACCGGGCGAAGTCGCCGGGCACGGTGAACCGCCTGCCGTCGACCTCCACGAACATCCGCGCGGTCTTCTCGGGGTCCTTGTAGTAGCCGATCGGGATGTGCCCGCCGCGCGCCAGCTTGCCGATGACACCGGGCGACGGCTCCAGCTTGTTGCCGTCCTCGTCGATGACGATGGTGTCGTCGTTGAGCTTCACCTTGGTGCCGTCGGTCTTGACCATCTCCTTGGGCACCGCGCCGATGCCGGTGGACCCGGTCTCGCTCGACCCGATGGACTCGAGCAACGTCGTGTGCGGCAGGTGTTCGTGGTACTGCTTCTTCACCGTGTACGAGAAGAGCGCGGCGCTGCTGTTGAGGATGTAGAGCGACGACGCGTCGTACGTGCCGCGCTGGAACTCCTCGATCAGCGGCCGGCCCATCGCGTCGCCGGTGATGACCGCGACCTGAACCTTTTCCCGTTCGATCACCTGCCAGATCTCGGCGGGGTCGAACTTGGGCACCAGCACGACCGTGCTGCCGCTGAACAACGCACCCAGCACGGCCCACTGCGCGGCGCCGTGGATGAGCGGCGGCAGGCACAGCCGGATCAGGCCGTAGTCCTTGCCCGCCCTGGCCTGGTGCCACTCGTCGGCGAGCCGTTCGCCCGTCACGAAGTCGATGCCGCCGCCGAGCGTGCGCCACACGTCCTCGTGCCGCCACATCACGCCCTTGGGCATGCCGGTCGTGCCGCCGGTGAACAGGATGTAGAGGTCGTCCGGGCTGCGCGGGGCGAAGTCGCGGTCGCCCGACTCCTCGGCCAGCGCCGTCTCGTAGTCCGTGCCCTCGAACGGTTCCTCGGTCTCGTCGTCGATCACGACGGTGTGGCCGGGTGCCCCGACCTCCGCGACCAGCGGCGAGTACCGCCGTTCGTGTACGAGAGCGGTCAGATCCGCTTCCCCGAAGAGGTATTGCAACTCGTTCTTGGTGTAGCGGTAGTTCACGTTGATGGCCACGGCCCGCAGCTTGTAGACCGCGATCATGGCTTCGACCAGTTCGATCGAGTTGCGCGCGTAGAGGCCCACGTGCGAACCCTGCGTCACGCCGTTCTTTGCCAGGTGGTGAGCCAGTTTGTTGGCTCGCCCCTCGAGCTCGGCGTAAGTGACCCTCTTGGACCCGCACACGAGCGCGGTCCGGTCGGGCACGGTGTCGGCGGCGTGTTCAACGAGGTCTGCGACGTTGAGGGCCATAGCAGGCAAAGTAGAACGTGTTACTGTTCTGGACAATCCCCCGTGCGGTCAGACTCGATCCAGGAGGCGCGCGAATGACGACCACGACAGAACCACACGCGTTGGTGGACTTGGTCGGCAACGTCCTGGTGGTCACGATGAACCGGCCAGAGGTCCGCAACGCCTTGTCCGGCCCCATGTTGGCCATCATGAAGGACGCGTGGGACCGGGTCGACACCGATCCGGACGTCCGCGTGTGCGTGCTGACCGGCGCGGGCGGCTCGTTCTGCGCGGGCGCCGACCTCAAGGCCATGACGTCCAACCACCCCAGCGAGAACGCCGGCAAGTTCGACTTCTCCGTCATCGAGTCGCTGCTGAAAGGACGTCGATTGACGAAACCGCTCATCGCGGCGGTGGAAGGCCCGGCGGTCGCGGGCGGCACGGAGATCCTGCAGGCGACGGACATCCGGGTGGCGGGCGAGTCCGCGCGGTTCGGCGTCTCGGAGGCGCGCTGGGGGCTGTTCCCGATGGGCGGCTCGGCGGTCCGGTTGCCCCGGCAGATCCCGTACACCGTGGCGGCGGACCTCCTGTTGACCGGGCGGCACATCCGGGCGGCCGAGGCCAAGGAGATCGGCCTGATCGGACACGTGGTGCCGGACGGTCAGGCGCTCGACAAGGCGTTGGAGCTGGCCGCGTTGATCACGGCGAACGGACCGATCGCCGTGCAGAAGATCCTGCAGACCATGCGCGAGACCGAGGTCATGCACGAGAACGAGGCGTTCACAGTGGACGCCCGGCTCGGCATGGAGGTGTTCTCCAGCGAGGACGCCAAGGAGGGGCCGCGGGCGTTCGCGGAGAAGCGCAGGCCGGAGTTCAAAGGCCGGTAGCGCCCGTCCTCCCGGCCAGGCGCTCTCGTCAGTAGGACCAGTACTGGTCCGCGTAGCTCGGGTTGCAGGGCGAGATGAACACGTTCCCGTTGGCGTGCGCGGCAAGGCACATGCCGGGGTACTGGCGGTTCTCCAGCAGGGCGGGCTCCGGCGGGTACCCGACCCAGCGCTGGTCGCGGTAGCCCGAGTTGCAGTCCGACGTGAAGACCCCGCCGCCGTGCGTGGCGAGACACTTCCCGCTGTGCAGGTTCTGGACCATCCCGGTCGAGTCCCTGCTCCAGAGTTGGTCGTTGTACCGCCCGCACCACGCACTGCTGGGGCTCGGCCCGAAGTGCATGAACGCGGCCGGGTGGTGGTTGGCCAGGCAGTAGCCCGACAACCCCTGGTTGCGCCACACGGTGAACCCGGCCGCACTGGCCTCCTGCGCCACCGCGGGTGCCCCTCCGAACAGGAGCATCAGTGCGGCGACGGCGCCGAAGAGGCGCACGGTGAAGCGTCTGTCGCGCATGAGATGTAGATCCCTTCCGTCCCCCAGCCGAACCCCCGCGTTCGGGGATTCGGGCACGATAGCGAGGAACAGGCGGGGCGCTTGATCATTTGCACCCGCAGTTGCCAGGCCCAGGAGGCGCGCGTGGTGCGACCGGTCGTCATCATCGACCTCGACGACTGCCTGATCCCGGACGGCGCGGCGGCACGTGCCGCCATCGCCGCGGTGCTCGGTGAGCTCTCGATCCCGGCGACCGAACGGGCGATCGACGTCGTGCTGGCCGCCGCGCGACGGGAGTGGCGCGACATCCGGACCGTCACGCACCGCGAGGTCGAACGGGTCGCGTCCTGGGAGGCTTTGTGGGCCGACTTCCACGAACTGCCGATGCCGCGCGAGACCGTCGAAGCGTTGGTGGGCAACGACGTGCGGGCGTGGCGACTGGCTTTGGCAGACCTGGGGAGCGCGGCGGACGCTCAGACGGCCGCGCTGGCGTTCCGGCGACTGCGCTGCGCGCTGGTGCGGCCGTTCCCCGGCGTCGAGTCCGCTTTGGACTCACTGGCCGAACGGCACGAGCTGTGGCTCGCCACCGACGGCTGCCGGTCGTTGCAACGCCAGAAGATCCGGCTGTCGGGCCTCGCCGACCGGTTCGCGCGGGTGTTCGTGTCGGGTGAGGTCGGGCATCCCAAGGGCACGCCGGGGTTCACCGACGCGGTGCGCGAGGCGTTGACGGACGGGCGGACGGTCTGCTTCGTGACCGGGGACAGCCTCACCACCGATCTCCTGCTGGCGGAGACCGGTGGCTGGCCGTTCGTGCAGGTCGGCGCCGCGCTGACGTTCGCCGACGTGCCCGCGCACTGCAGCTGCGACTAGAGATCGTTGGCCGCGATGTACCCGAACGTCATGGCGGGCCCGATGGTCGAACCCGCCCCGGCGTAGCTGCGGCCCATGACGGCCGAACTCACGTTGCCCGCCGCGTACAGGCCGGGGATCACCGAGCCGTCCGGCCGCAGCACGCGCGCACGGGCGTCCGTGACGAGCCCGCCCTTGGTGCCGAGGTCGCCGGGCACGATCTTGAACGCGTAGAACGGCGCCAGCCACAGCGGGGCGAGGCACGAGTTCGGGAAGACGGCCGGGTCGGTGTAGTAGTGGTCGTAGGCGCTGTCGCCGCGGTGGAAGTCCGCGTCGCGGCCGGTCATGGCCTGGCCGTTGAAGCGGCTGACGGTCGACCTCAGGTTCGCGCCGGGCACGCCGATGGCCGAGGCGAGGCCGTCCAAGGACCAGTTCTTCACCACCGCGCCGGACTGGTACCAGCCGTCCGGGAGCGGCAAGGTCGGCGCCACGTCGGCGAAGAGGTACCTGTTGCGGTAGTTCTGGTCAACGATGAGCCACGCCGGGATGCACGGGTCGGTCGGGTTCTTGTCGTACATCGTGTGCACGACGTCGCTGTACGGCCCGGCCTCGTTGACGAAGCGCCTGCCCGCCGCGTTGATCATCAGGCCGCCGGGCAGCGTGCGTTCGGCGAGGCAGAAGTACGGCGAGCCGGGCGTCGGGATGGCCGGACCCCACCAGGCGTCGTCCATCAGGTCCACCGCCGCACCGGCCCGCAGGCCCGCGCGGTGGCCGTCGCCGGTGTTCTCGCGAGCGCCGACCGTCCACTGAGTACCGATCGGCTGGCGCTGGTACTGGGCGCGCATCGCCGCGTTGTGCTCGAAGCCGCCGGAACCCATGATCACGCCACGGCGTGCGCGCACGACACCGCGAGACGTCACGACACCCCGCACCGCGCCGTTTTCCACGACCAGATCCTCAAGACCGGTGTTCAGCCACACCGGCACCCCCGACTGCAGGAGCCCCGCCCGCAGCCCACCGGCGAGCGCCTGGCCCATCGTCAACGGCTTCTGGCCCGCCAGCGCGGCCGCCGTGCCTCGGGCGAGAGCAGCGGCCGCCGTCGCCGCGCCCTTCGCGTTCACCAGAGCCAGGGCGAGCCACTTGTAGTCGGCGCCGTAGATCACCAGGCCGGCGGGCGGGGTCAGGTAGGGGGCGTTCAGGTTGGCCAGTTCCGCGCCGAGGACGCGGCCGTCGAGCATCTCGGGTTCGATCGAACGGCCCTTCGCGATGCCGCCCGGCAGTTCCGGGTAGTAGTCGCTGTAGCCGTCCATGTGCCGGAACCGCAACGGGCTGTTGCGCATGACGAACGAGATCATCTGCGGCCCGTGCGCGAGGTAGGCCTGCTGGCGCACCAACGGGATGTCGCCGACGACCGCCGCCATGTACTGCGCGGCCTTCGCGGGGGTGTCCGGGATGCCGGCGGCGAGGATCACCTCGTTGTTCGGGATCCAGATGCCCGCGCCGGACCGGGCCGCCGAACCGCCGTACGTCGGCGCCTTCTCGACGACCACGCAGCTCAGGTCGCGCTTGGCGGCGGTCAGCGCGGCGGTCATGCCCGCCGCACCGGCGCCCACCACCACGACGTCGAACTCGCCGAGGTCGGCGGAGGCGGTAGAAGGTTTGACCAGTCCCGAAGCCAGCGCGAGCCCGGCTCCGGCGAGCACCTGACGGCGGTTCAGGGTCACGGTGTCACTCCCGACATCGTCTTCCGATGGTCCCAGCTGGCGGTCTTGGTCGGACGGAAGATCACGGCGGCCCGCCGCGCCATCGCCTTCTTCAACGCCTCACGGGCGGCCGGGTCGTCGCCGACCTCCCCGAAGTTGCGCGCCACCACCGCGTCCACGACCGGGCCGAGGTCGGTGAACTCGGTGACGCCCTCCATGTGCACGCCGCGCAACTGGTCGTAGGACTCCCCCGCCTCGGCCAGCACGCTGCAGCGCGGATCCCGTTGCAGGTTCAGGATCTTCTGCGACTTGCGGTCCGTGCAGAACACGATCTCGCCGTCCACCCACGCGAACCACATCGGCGCGAGGTGCGGCAGGCCGTTGCGGCCGATGGTGGCCACGATCAACGTCTTCTGCCCGCGCAGGAACTCCTCGACCTCGGCGGCCGACATCCTGATCGCGTCACGCATCGCGCAGCTTCCGCTTGTACAGCTTGCCGTTCGGGTCGCGTGGCAGCTCGGCCAGGTATTCAACGGTCCGCGGCAGCTTGAACTTCGCGAGCCTCGTCCGGGCGAACTCCAGCAGTTCCTCGGTCAACGCGTCGTCGCCGGTCACCCCGTCCGTCGGCTGCACCACCGCCTTGATCGCCTCGCCCCAGTCCGGGTGCGGCACGCCGAACACGGCCACGTCCGCGACCTTCGGGTGGCAGATCAGCTCGCCCTCGATCTCGGCCGGGTAGATGTTCACCCCGCCGGAGATGATCATGTCGTTCTTGCGGTCGCACAGGAACAGGTAGCCGTCCTCGTCGAGATACCCGATGTCCTGCAACGTGAACAGCTTGCCGACGCGCGCGGCCCGGGTCTTCTCGGCGTCCTTGTGGTACTCGAACGTCGAGGTACCCATCCGCATGTAGACGAGCCCCTGCTCCCCCACCGGCAGCTCGGTGCCGTCCTCGCCGAGGATCTTGATCTCCGACGTCGGCCACGGCAGCCCGACGGATCCGGGCTTCTTCAGCCACTCGGTCGCGCTGATCGCGGTGCCGCCGCCCTCGGTGGCCGCGTAGTACTCGATCACGACCGGCCCCCACCAGTCGAGCATGCGGCGCTTGACCTCCAGCGGGCACGGCGCCGCGCCGTGGATCATCGACCGCAGCGACGACATGTCGTAGCGCGCCTTGACGTCGTCCGGCAGTGCGAGCAACCGGTGGAACTGGGTCGGCACCATGTGGCTGTGGGTGACCTTGTGGCGTTCGATCAGCCGCAGCATCTCCTCGGGCGCCCAGTGGTCCATCAGCACCGCGGTGTGGCCCAGCTGGATCGAGATGGTCACGAAGTTCAGCACGGCCGTGTGGTAGAGCGGTGATCCGCACAGGTGCACGTGCCCGTCGTGCGGCTTGATCCCGAAGATGCCGAAGAACCACGCGGCGTTCGGGGGCACGTCGTCGGGATCGGCGCCCGTCAACGGCCTGCGCACGCCCTTCGGCCGTCCTGTGGTGCCGGAGGTGTAGAGCATCGGTGACCCGGTGGTGCGGCCGTCAGGCCTGCCCTCGCCTTCCCGGAGCTCGCTCAACGGCGTGAACCCGTCGATCTCCCCGACCGCGAACCGGGCTTGCGCGGGAAGACTCGCGGCGGCCTCCACGGCGGCCGCCGCGAACCGTTCGTGGGCCACGACGGCCTTGGCACCGCTGTCCTGCACGAGGTACGCGACCTCGGCCCCGGTCAGGTGCCAGTTGGCCATCACGACGTAGAGGCCCGTCTGGTAAGCGGCGAAGTAGACCGCCACCAGTTCGGCGCTGTTGGGCAGCATCAGCACGATGCTGTCGCCCGGTTGCAGGCCCAGGGCCCGGAACCCGCGGCCGTAGCGGTTCGCGGCGCCCGCGAGCTCGGAGTAGGTGATCTCGCGACCACTCGGATCGACCAGCGCGGTCAGGTCCGGCTGATCGGCAGCGATGTTCCAGAGTCCTGTGACCACACCCTCAAAGTAGAACGCGTTTCACCTACTGACAAGCCTCCGCGACGGCCTTGATCGAGGCAACGTCACGACAGCCGACGAGCAGCGTCGTGACACCCGCCTTCTCCCATCGCCGGACCTCCTCGCGCACCTGCTCGGCCGTCCCGACGATGCTGATCTCGGACACCAGCTCGTCCGGAACCACCTGCGCCGCCTCGTCCTTGCGTCCTGCCTGGAAGAGCTTGCCGATGTCCTGCACGACCTCGCCGTAGCCCATGCGCGTGAACACCTCGGCGTGGAAGTTCATCCCGGGCGCGCCCATTCCGCCGATGTACAAAGCGACGAAGGGCTTCAGCATCGCCCGGACGGACGCCGGATCGTCCGTCACGACGACCTGGCACGTGGCCGCGACCTCGAAGTTCTCCCTGCTGCGGCCCGACTTGGCGAACCCCTCGTCGAGCCATTCGTTGTACATGTCGGCGAGCCGGGGCGCGTAGTAGATGGCGAGCCACCCGTCCGCGATCTCCGACGTCAGCGCGACGTTCTTCGGCCCCTCCGCACCCAGCCAGATGGGCAGGTCAGCGCGCAGCGGATGGGTGATGGGCTTCAACGGCTTGCCGAGCCCCAGCGCCCCCGGCCCCTGGTAGGGCAACGGGTAGTGCGGCCCGTCGTTGCGCACGGGCGCCTCGCGGGCCAGCACCTGCCGCAGGATCGACACGTACTCCCTGGTCCTGGCAAGGGGTTTCGCGAACGGCCGCCCGTACCAGCCCTCCACGACCTGCGGCCCGGACACCCCGAGCCCGAGGATGAACCGCCCGCCGGAGAGGTGGTCCAGCGTCAGCGCGTGCATCGCGCAGGCGGCCGGCGTGCGTGCCGACATCTGCACGACGGACGTCCCGAGCCGCACCCTCGAAGTCTCGGATCCCCACCACGCCAACGGGGTGAACGCGTCCGAGCCCCACGCCTCGGCGGCGAACACCGCGTCGAAGCCGAATTCCTCCGCCGCCGCCACGAGTTCGGCGGCGTTCTGAGGCGGACCGGCGCCCCAGTACCCGAGCTGCAGACCGAGCTTCATGCACCCATCTTGCCACCATTTCGAGAACCTGTTTCACTTTGATCTGTGACTCGGCCGCTGAGTGCTCCGCTCGACGTTGGCTTCGACTACACGCGCTCGCTCGGCCCGACGCTGGGCCGGTTCCTCTCGGATCTGCGCCGCCGCAAGGTGACCGGGATCCGCGGCAGCGACGGGCGTGTGCACGTGCCGCCGCTCGAGTACGACCCCGTGACCGCCGAACGCCTCCACGAGTTCGTGGACGTGGCGGCGACCGGTGTCGTGCGCGGGTGGTCGTGGATTCCCGAGCCCCTCGAAGGACAGCCGCTCGACCGGCCGTTCGCGTGGGCGCTCATCCAGCTCGACGGCGCGGACACCTCGCTGCTGCACGCCGTCGACGCCGGCACCCCGGACCAGATCTCCACCGGCGCGCGCGTCCGGGTGCGATGGCGCGACGAACGCGTCGGCGCGATCACCGACATCGAGTGCTTCGAGCTCTCGGACGAGCCCGCTGACGAGCCGGTGGAAGCGGACGACGTCACGATGGTGACCACCCCGGTCAACCTGCACTACACGCACTCGGCGTCGCCGACCGAGGACCCGTTCCTGCGCGGCCTCATGGAGGGCAGGCTGCTCGGCCAGCGCTGCCCGTCGTGCGAGAAGGTCTACTTCCCGCCGCGCCCGGCGTGCCCGACCGACGGCGTGCCGACGACCGACCAGGTCGAGCTCGCCGACCACGGCACGATCACGACGTACTGCGTGGTCAACGTCCCGTTCCTGGGCCAGCGCATCCCACCGCCGTATGTCTCGGCGTACGTGCTGCTCGACGGCGCGGACATCCCGTTCCTGCACCTGCTGCTCGGCGTCGCACCGGAGGACGTGCGGATGGGCATGCGCGTCGAGGCCGTGTGGAAACCGCGCGAGGAGTGGGGCCCGACGATGCAGAACATCGACCACTTCAAGCCGTCCGGCGAGCCGGACGCGCCGTTCGACTCCTACTCCCAGCACCTGTGAGGCTCGCGTGCGTGACATTGCGGTAGTCGGCTTCGCGCAGACGCCCTGCGTGCGCGAGACCGATGGCACCACCAACGGTGTCGAGATGCTGGTCCCGATCTTCCACGAGGTGCTCGGTGGCCTCGGGCTCACCAAGACCGACATAGGGTTCTGGTGCTCCGGCTCCTCCGACTACCTGGCGGGCCGCGCGTTCTCGTTCGTCTCCGCGGTCGACGCGATCGGCGCGTTCCCGCCGATCGCCGAGTCGCACGTCGAGATGGACGCCGCGTGGGCGTTGTACGAGGCGTGGGTGAAGCTGCTCTGCGGCGAGATCGACACCGCCCTCGTCTACGGCTTCGGCAAGTCCTCCGCCGGTGAGTTGCGGCGCGTCATGGCGATGCAGCTCGACCCGTACCTCGTCACTCCACTGTGGCCGGACACCCTCGGGCTCGCGGGCATCCAGGCGCGGATGGGCATCGAGAACGGCCTGTGGGACGAACGCGCGATGGCCGCCGTGGCCGCGCAGAGCCGAAAGTCCGCTCTCTCGAACCCACTGGCCCAGCTCTCGGGTGAGGTCGACGCCGACGAGCTGTTGTCGCTGCCCTACGTCGCAGATCCGTTGCGCCGTCACGACTGCGCCCCGATCACCGACGGCGCGGCCACGATCGTGCTGGCCGCCGGCGACCGCGCCCGCGAACTGTGCGAACGCCCGGCGTGGATCACGGGCTTCGAGCACCGCACCGACTCGCCGTCGTTCGGCACCCGCGACCTCACGACGTCACCTTCGGCGGTGGCCGCAGGCAAGGCGGCGGGCGCGGGCGGCGTCCAGGTGGCCGAGCTGCACGCGCCGTTCACCCACCAGGAAATCCTGCTGCGCCAAGCCCTCGGCCTCGGCGACGACGTGATCGTCAACCCGTCCGGCGGCGTCCTGGCGGGCAACCCGATGTTCTCCGCCGGCCTGGCCCGCATCGGCGAGGCCGCCCGTCGCATCCACGACGGCACGGCGTCGAAGGTCCTGGGCCACGCCACCGGCGGCCCCCTCCTGCAACAGAACCTCGTCTGCGTCATGGAAGGGCGTGCGTGATGCGACCGGCAGCAGTGGTCGGCACCGGCCAGACGCACCACGCGGCCAAGCGCCTCGACGTGTCGATGGCGGGCCTGTGCCGCGAGGCGATCGACCGAGCGATGGCCGACGCGAACGTCGACTGGTCCGACATCGACGCCGTGGTCCTCGGCAAGGCACCGGACCTGTTCGAGGGCGTCATGATGCCCGAACTCTTCCTGGCCGACGCCCTGGGCGCCGTCGGCAAACCGTTGCTGCGCGTGCACACCGCCGGCTCGGTGGGCGGCAGCACCGGCAACGTGGCCGCGTCCCTGGTCCAGTCCGGCGTGCACAACCGAGTGCTCGCCGTGGCGTTCGAGAAGCAGTCCGAGTCGAACGCCATGTGGGCGCTGTCCGTCCCCACCCCGTTCACCATGCCGGTGCACGCGGGCGCGGGCGGCTACTTCGCCCCGCACGTGCGTTCCTACATCCGCCGGGCGGGCGCCCCCGAACACGTGGGCGCGATGGTGGCCGCCAAGGACCGCCGCAACGGCGCTCTCAACCCGTACGCGCACCTCAAACAACCGGACATCACCGTCGAGTCCGTCCAGGCCTCCACCATGTTGTGGGACCCGATCCGCTACGACGAGACGTGCCCGTCCTCCGACGGCGCCTGCGCGGTGGTGATCTCGTCCGAACCCACCTCGGGCAAATCGGCCTGGATCCGCGCGACGGCGATGCGCACCGAGCCGACGACGTTCGCGGGCCGCGACCAGGTCAACCCGCAGGCAGGCCAGGACGCCGCCCGCGCGTTGTGGAAGCAGGCGGGCATCACCGACCCGCTGTCCGAAGTGGACGCGGCCGAGATCTACGTCCCGTTCTCCTGGTTCGAACCGATGTGGCTCGAGAACCTGGGCTTCACCGACATCGGCCAGGGCTGGAAGCTCACGGAGGCAGGCGAAACCGCCCTCGGCGGCCGCCTCCCGGTGAACCCGAGCGGCGGTGTCCTCTCGTCCAACCCGATCGGCGCCTCCGGTCTGCTCAGGTTCGCCGAGGCCGCCATGCAGGTCATGGGCACCGCCGGAGACCACCAGGTAGACGGCGCGCGAGTAGCACTGGGCCACGCCTACGGCGGCGGCTCGCAGTTCTTCGCCATGTGGGTAGTCGGATCGGAGAAGCCGTGAAGTTCACCGTAGGCATCGCCATGAGCCCGCTCGACCAACTGACCGAGCTGGCCCAATGCGCCGAGGAGTGCGGCTACGCCTCGATAGCGCTCCCGGACTCCCTCTTCTTCTCCGAGAAGGTCTCCGCCGACTACCCGTACACCCCGGACGGCTCCCGGATGTGGAACGCCGACACCCCGTGGGTGGACCCGTTCGTAGCGGCAGCGGCCATGGGCGCCGTGACCTCGAGCATCCACTTCTACACCCAGGTCCTGAAACTGGGCTCCCGCAACCCACTCCTCCTGGCCCGCCAGGTCGGCTCCGTAGCCCACATGACCGGCAACCGCTTCGGCTTCGGCGTGGGCCTCGGCTGGTCCCCCGAGGAGTTCGAGTGGTGCGGCGTCCCGTTCAAGAACCGCGGCCCGCGCGTCGACGAGATGATCGACATCCTCAAACTCGTACTGGCCGGCGGCATGGTCGAGTACCACGGCGACTACTTCGACTTCGACCGCCTGCAGATGTCCCCGGCCCCCACCTCCCCGGTCCCGTTCTACGTGGGCGGCCACACCCCGGCGGCCCTGAAGCGCGCGGCCCGAGTGGGCGACGGCTGGACCTCGGCAATGATCAAGTTCGAGGAACTCAAGTCCGTCATCGCCACCCTCGACGACCTGGGCGCCTTCGAGCGCCCGTTCGAAATCCAGGCCGTCTGCATCGACCGCTTCGGCCTCGACGGCTACAAACAACTCGCCGAGGTGGGCGTGACCGACACGATCGTCGTCCCGTGGCTGTTCTACGGCGTCGGCTTCGACGGCACCCTCCAGGCCAAAAAGGACGGACTTCGGCGCTTCGCCGACGAGGTGATCGGAGAGCTCGCGTGACCACAGAAGCAGTGACCTGGACAGCGTCCAAGACCGAAACCCCGGCCCGAGTGGCCTCCTGGCGTTCCATGGAAGCCGTGTCGAGCGGCAAGAAGGACGAGTGGCTCGCCCTGTTCGCCGAGGACGCCGTCGTCGAGGACCCGGTGGGGCCGTCGATGTTCGACGCCGAGGGCAAGGGCCACCACGGCAAGGAGGCGATCGCGGCGTTCTGGGACCTCGCGATCGCCAACGTGGAGCGGTTCGAGTTCGCGATCCACGACTCGTTCGCGGCAGGCAGCGAGTGCGCGAACGTGGGGACGATCAGCGCGTTCCTCCCCGGCAACGCCCGCGTCGACACCGAAGGAGTGTTCGTCTACAACGTGGGCGAGGACGGCCTGATCAAGTCGATGCGCGCCTTCTGGGAAACCGAACGCGCCATGGCCACGCTCCGTGTGGAGACCTGACACCGCACACAAGTGCGCCCTCCACTCACGGGTGGAGGGCGCACTTGCATGTCGAACGCAGGCCAGCCGAACGCAAGGCCGAAGGCGAGCCGTCCCTCTTCTCAGCTCCGGGTAAGCGGTATCGGTGACGTACCAACGCAACTCAGCCACGTACGCGTGGGATTGGGGCTTGACTTTGGGTGCGAGGTGCTACCACTCGTGGCTCGGCCGGGCGCTTTTCAGCCCGGCCTTTCCGGTCCGTGAAGCGCCTCGCAAGGGCCCCGAAGTCAAGCCCCAATCCCTGGTGACCCTCACGCGTACTGAACCCGGAACTCCTTGATCCCGTTGAGCCACCCCGACCGCAACCGCCGAGGCTCAGCAACCTGCCGGATGTCCGGCATGGCATCAGCAATGGCGTTGAAGATCAGATCAATCTCCAACCGGGCAAGGTTGGCCCCGATGCAGAAGTGCGCCCCACTCCCCCCGAACCCGAGATGCGGGTTCGGATCCCGAGTGATGTCAAACCTCTCCGGCGCCTCAAAGACTTCCTCGTCGAAGTTGGCAGACGAGTAGAACATCCCCACCCGCTGCCCAGCCTTGATCTCCACCCCACCCAGCGAGGTATCAGCCATGGCCGTGCGCTGGAACGAAACCACCGGCGTGGCCCACCGAACGATCTCATCCCCAGCTGTAGCCGGCCGCGAAGCCTTGAACAACTCCCACTGCTCAGGATGATCGAAGAACGCCTTCATCCCATGAGTGATCGCATTCCGAGTGGTCTCGTTCCCAGCCACGGCCAGCAACAACACGAAGAACCCGAACTCCTCGGAAGCCAGCCCGGCCCCGTCCACATCGGCCTGCACCAGCTTCGTCACGATGTCCGACCGCGGACACTTCCGCCGATCCTCAGCCATGGTCCACGAGTACCCGAGCAACTCGGTGGCCGCGGTCAACGGCTCGATCTCGAACTCGGGGTCGTCGTAAGCGATCATCTGGTTGGACCAGTCGAAGATCTTCCGCCGGTCGTCCTGCGGGATCCCGATCAACTCTGCGATGGCCTGCAACGGCAACTCACAGGCGACGTCCGAGACGAAGTCCCCACTCCCCTTCTCCAACGCCTCCGCCACGATCCGCTCAGCCCGAGAGGCCAACGCCTCCCGCAGCGAGTTGACGGCACGAGGCGTGAAGCCTCGGGAGATGATCCCGCGCACCTTGGTGTGCGTCGGCGGGTCCATGTTCAGCAACAGCAGCCGCTGCATCTCGATGTTGTCGCGCGGCATGTCCTCCTTGAACCGGATGATCGCCGTGTTCTCGCGACTGGAGAACAGCTCGCTGTTGCGCGAGATCTCCTTGACGTCCCGGTGCTTCGTCACCACCCAGAAGCCGTCGTCGGGGAACCCCGCCGAGCCCTGGGGGATGGAGTTCCACCAGATCGGCGCGGTCCGGCGCAGTTCGGCGAACTCCTCGAACGGCAGCCGACTCGCGTACATGTCGGGGTCGGTGAAGTCGAAGCCTTCCGGGATGCGGGGCTTGCTCACAGGCACCTCCTAGGTGGAACGCGTTCTATCCGATTCAAACACGCTTGCGGCTTGTGCTGAAGCCCCCACACGGCCAATCTGGAGTCAGGCAGGAACGTGTTCTAGTTTTGGGAGGCTCGCGTGGGCAGTCCGGTGATCGTGGGAGCGGTGCGCACGCCCATCGGCAGGAGGAACGGGTGGTTGTCCGGCCTGCACGCCGCCGAACTCCTCGGTGCGGCGCAGCGAGGACTTCTTGACAGGACCGGCGTTGATCCGTCCACGATCGAACAAGTCATCGGTGGCACCGTCACCCAGGCGGGCGAGCAGTCGAACAACATCACCAGGACGGCGTGGCTGCACGCGGGCCTGCCGCAGACCACCGGCTGCATGACCGTCGACGCCCAGTGCGGATCGGCGCAGCAGTCCACGCACCTCATCGCCGGACTCATCGCGGCCGGGGCGATCGACGCCGGGATCGCGTGCGGGGTCGAGGCGATGAGCCGGGTTCCGCTGCGCTCCAACGTCGGCGAGACCGGCATGCCGCGGCCCGAGTCGTGGGCGATCGACCTGCCCAACCAGTTCGTGGCCGCCGAACGGATCGCCGAGCGCCGCGGCATCGGGCGCGAGGAGGTCGACCGGTTCGGGGTGCAGTCGCAGAACCGGGCGCGCAACGCCTGGGCCGCAGGGCGGTTCACCGCCGAGGTCGTGCCGGTGAAGGTCGGCGAGGAACTCGTGGACACCGACCAGGGGCTCAGGGAGACCAGCCTCGAAGCACTCGCCGCGCTCAAGCCGGTCGTCCCCGACGGCGTGCACACCGCCGGAACGTCGTCGCAGATCTCGGACGGCGCCTCAGCCGTCATGGTGGTCAGCGAGGAGTTCGCCCAAGCCCACGGACTCACCCCACGAGCACGCATCGTCACCCAGTGCCTGATCGGCTCGGACCCCTACTACCACCTCGACGGCCCGGTCGACGCCACCGCGCGACTCCTCCAACGCAGCGGCATGAAGATGGCCGACATCGACCTGTTCGAGGTCAACGAGGCGTTCGCGTCCGTCGTGCTGTCGTGGGCGTCGGTGCACCGCCCGAACCTCGACCGGGTCAACGTCAACGGCGGCGCGATCGCGATCGGTCACCCCGTCGGCAGCACCGGCACCCGGCTGATCACGACCGCCCTGCACGAGTTGGAGCGCCGGGACGCCTCCACCGCGCTCATCACCATGTGCGCGGGCGGCGCGCTGGCCACCGGCACGATCATCGAACGGATCTGAACGGGTACCTCGCCCGCCGAGACTCGTGCTGGAACCGGCGGTAGAAGTCCTTCATCACCGCCGCGACGTCGTTGTGGCGCAGCAACACCGCGGCGATTCGCGGCGGCACGCCCTCCACCCGAAGCTGATACGCGAACCACCACACCAGGTGCGTGACGGTGTAGTGGCGGTCGTAGTCCTGGTGTTCGGCGAAGAACGCGATCTCCTCCTCACCCAACTCGAACGACGAGGAGATCGCGAGGCCGTAGTCGGCGAAGTACAGGCGCGAGCCGTCGGTCAGGACGTTCTGGAAGTGGCCGTCGAAGTGCAGCAGGCCGCGGGAGTTCATGAACTCCACCCCGGCCGCCAGCTCCCGTTCGACCATCTCGCAGGCACTCTCGAAATCGTCGCACGCGTTCAGCCAGTCGTGCAGGTTGTGCGGAAAGCACTCCAGGAACAGCGCGATGCTCGACGTCGACGCGCGCAGGTCCTCGATGCGGGGCGCGACCTCCGGTCCCCAGTAGTCGACGGCCTGCTCCAGCTCCGCGGGCAACGTCTGGTCCGGGTGCGGCAGGACGCGCCAGTGGTACGTCAGCGGGAAGCCGTCGTACGAGCCGTCCAGCACCCAGCCGGTGGTCATCTCGTGCACGGCGACCTCACGCCACGCCCCGAAACCCGCCGCGCCGATCAACCCGACCCCGTAATGCGCGTGCATCGGCAGGTCGTAGAGGTTCGCCGTCGAACCGGGGAGGCGCAGCTCCAGGTCGGTCAGCGGCAACCGCTTCACGAACACCCTCGTACCCGCGACCTCCAGCAACGCGGTCGGCCCGCCGATGCCCGAACCGGCCGGCTCGTCCCGTTCCAGCAGCTCGGCCAGCTCCTCGTCGCCCAGGCGCGCCAAGGCGGCAGAGATGGTGGCGTACGTGGCGAGGCGGGTCACATGATCGAAGTTACTCGGCCCCGTAGACCGGCGTCGGATGATCGTCCGTCACCAGCTTGCGCACCACCGCGCCCAGCTCGTCCGGCGACCACCGGGCCCCCTTGTCGATCTCCGGCCCGCGCTGCCACCCGTGCACCACGCACACCCGCCCGCCGTCGACCTCGAACATCCGGCCCGTAACGTCCCCGGCCTCCTCGCTGCCGAGCCACACCACCAAAGGCGACACGTTCTCCGGCGCCATCGCGTCGAACCCCGAAGCCGGCGCCGCCATCATGTCCGCGAACGTCGCCTCGGTCATCCGCGTCCGCGCGGCGGGTGCGATCGCGTTGACCGTGACGCCGTAACGAGCCAGTTCCGCCGCCGCGACCAGCGTCAACGAAGCGATGCCCGCCTTGGCCGCCGAGTAGTTCGCCTGACCGACGCTGCCGAAGAGCCCTGCCCCGGACGACGTGTTGATCACCCGGCCGCTCACCGCCCCGCCCGCCTTCGCCACGGCACGCCAATGCGCGGCGGCGTGGTGCAACGTCGCGAAGTGCCCCTTCAGGTGCACGCGGACGACCTCGTCCCACTCGTCCTCGCCGCACCCCACCACCATCCGGTCGCGCACGATGCCGGCGTTGTTCACCAGCACGTCCAGACCGCCGAACGCCTCCACCGCGGCCGAGATCAACCGCTGCGCACCGGACCACGTCCCCACGTCGTCGGTGTTCACGATCGCGGTGGGCCCGATCGACGCGGCCACCTCGCCCGCGACCTCGGCCGACAGGTCGTTCACCACGACCCGTGCGCCCGAAGCGCCGAACGCCAGCGCGTGCGCCCGGCCGATACCCCGCCCCGCGCCCGTCACGATCACGACCCGGCTCATGAAGTCCCCTCATCGGCAGCGGTCAGGAACGCGGGTGCCTCTCCCCCGCCATGCACGACCAACGTCGCACCACTCACGTAAGAGGCCAGCGGTGAAGCCAGGAACACCGCGCACGCACCGACCTCGTCCGGGGAAGCCAGCCGTCCCAACGGCACGGTGCGAGCCACGGCCTCGATCCCGGCCTCCGAGCCGTAGTGCAGATGCGACTGTTCCGTCCGCACCATCCCCACGGCCAGCGCGTTGACCCGCACCTTCGGCGCCCACTCGACGGCCAGGGAAGAAGTCAGACTGTCCAGCCCGGCCTTCGCGGCGCCGTAAGCAGCGGTCCCCGGCGACGGCCGCCGCCCGCTCACGCTGCTGACGTTCACGATCGTCCCGGAACCCTGCTCCTGCATGACGGCGTTCGCCGCCTGCGACACCAGCAAGGGCGCCAGCAGGTTCAGTTCGACGATCTTCGAGTGGAAGCGCGGTGAAGCCTTGTCCGCCAACGCGAACGGCGCACCACCCGCGTTGTTCACCACCACGTCCAACCGCCCGTGCTCCGCCACCACGGCGGCCACCAGCCCGGACACCTGGTCCGCATCCCGGACGTCACACGGCAAGAACGACGCGCCCTCGACCTCGGCGGGTCGACGGGCACACGTGACGACGACAGCGCCTGCCGACAGAAACGCACGGGTGATGCCGAGACCGACACCCCGCACGCCGCCCGTCACCAGGACCACTGCTCCGTCGAGGTCCAGTTCCACATGCACCTACCCCGGTCGCTCCGGCACTGCTAAATTACCAAGCAATCGCTTGGTTCGGAAGGCGGCTCCATGGGAATCTCCAGCAGCCACACCGAAAACGGCATCATCGAAGTCACCATCGACTACCCGCCGGTCAACGCCATCCCGTCGCAGGGCTGGTTCGAACTGGGCAGGGTGATCACCGCGGCGGGCGAGGACCCGGACGCGCGAGTGGTGATCCTCAGGGCCGAGAACCGCGGTTTCTGCGCGGGCGTCGACCTGAAGGAGATCCAGCGCGCCGAGGGCTACAACGCGCTCGTGGCGGCGAACCGGGGGTGCTTCAAGGCTTTCGCGGCCGTGTACGACTGCGAGGTGCCGGTGATCGCCGCGGTGAACGGCTTCTGCCTCGGTGGCGGGGTCGGGCTGGTCGGCAACGCGGACATCATCGTGGCGTCCGACGACGCCACGTTCGGGCTGCCCGAGGTCGATCGAGGGGCACTAGGCGCGGCCACGCACCTGGCCAGGCTCGTGCCGCAGCACCTCATGCGGACGCTGTACTACACAGCCCGCAACGTCAGCGCGCAAACCCTGCACCACCACGGCAGCGTCGTCGAGGTCGTGCCGCGTGCGCAGCTCGACGACGCCGCAAGAGAAATCGCCAACGAGATCGCGAAGAAGGACACCACGGTGATCCGCGCGGCCAAGGAGGCGATCAACGGCATCGACCCGCAGCGCGTGCACCAGAGCTACCGCTTCGAGCAGGGCTTCACCTTCGAGCTGAACCTCACCGGTGTGTCGGACCACGCCCGGCAGGCCTTCCTGGACGGAAACCATGCGCGACAAGCGAATGACAGCTGACGAGGTCGTCGGCGAGATCAAGGACGGGATGACCGTCGGCATCGGCGGCTGGGGCTCGCGGCGCAAGCCGATGACCCTGGTCAAGGCCTTGCTGAGGTCCGAAGCGAAAGACCTCACCGTCGTCACCTACGGCGGCCCGGACGCCGGGTTGCTGTGCGCGGCGGGCAAGGTGCGCAAGCTGGTCTACGGCTTCGTCTCGCTCGACACGATCCCGTACGACCCGTGGTTCAAACGGGCGCGCGAGACGGGTGCGATCGAGGTCCTCGAACTCGACGAGGGCATGTTCCAGACCGGGCTGCGGGCGGCCGCGCACCGGTTGCCGTTCCTGCCGATCAGGGCAGGTCTCGGGTCGGACGTGCTGAAGTACGCGCCGGAACTCAGGACCGTCCGGTCGCCCTACGACGACGGCGAGGAGCTCGTCGCGATGCCGGCGCTCAAGCTCGACGTCGCGCTGGTTCACCTCAACCGTGCGGACAAACACGGCAACGCCCAGTACCTCGGCCCCGACCCGTACTTCGACGACCTGTTCTGCCTGGCCGCCGACCGGCGCTACATCTCGTGCGAGCAGGTCGTGGAGACGTTCGACGGTGCGCCGCAGACGTTGCTGCTCAACCGGATGATGGTCGACGGCGTGGTGGAAGCCCCTGGTGGCGCGGGGTTCACGAGCTGCGTACCCGACTATCCGCGGGACGAGGCGCTGCAACGCGAGTACGCGAACGCCGCCGCGGACCTGGAGCAGTGGCCCGCCTTCTACGAGAGGTTCCTGGGTTGACTTCGCCTCTCCGTGAACGGGAAGACTCCGACGGTTCACACCGTCAGGCTTTCTGCTTCGTCACCGACTGCCCGCCCGGAGTGTTCCGTTGAGGTCTTACACCGGCTCCACAGACCGTCACCGCCAGCCCGGCGGCCAGAATGTTACGTGCCGCGTTCACGTCCCGGTCGTGGGCCACACCACAGCCACAGACCCACGTACGCCTCTGCAGCGGCAGGCTCGCGGCCAGCGCGCCGCAGGCCGAGCACAGCTTGGAGGACGGCAACCAACGGTCGACCGCGATCACGGTGCGGCCGTACCATCGCGCCTTGTACTCCAGCATGCTCCGGAACTGCGACCAGGAAGCGTCACCGATTGCCCTGGCCAGATTGTGATTGGTCATCATGTTGCGAACGGCGAGATCCTCGATCACGAGCGTTTGATTCTCACGCACGAGCCGAGTAGTCACCTTGTGCAGATGATCGCGCCGCCGATCCGCGATCCGCGCATAGGTCCGCGCTACCCGCAGGCGGGCCCTGGCCTGATTGTCACTTCCCTTCTGCTTGCGCGACAACGCGCGCTGGGCGCGGACCAGCCGCTCCCGGTCTCGCCGTTCATGCTGCGGGTTACTGATCTTCTCTCCGGTCGAGAAGATCGGCAAGTGCTCCAGCCCGGCATCGATCCCCACGACCGAATCCACGGCGGGCAATGCTGTCACGCTCGGGTCCTCGCACAGCAGGGACACGAACCAGCGACCGGCAGCGTCACGCGACACGGTCACCGTCGAGGGCACCACGCCGGGTGGCAACGGCCTCGACCACACGATCTCCAGCGGCTCGGCCATCTTCGCCAACGTGACCTGCCCATTGCGGAACCGGAACGCCGAACGCGTGTACTCCGCGCACGCACGGGACCTCTTGCGCGACTTGAACCGTGGATACTTCGCTCGCTTGCCGAAGAAGTTCGTGAACGCCGACTGCAAGTGCCGCAGCGCCTGTTGCAACGGCACACACGACACCTCGTTCAGGAACGCGAGATCCTCATCCTGCTTCCACGTGGTCAGCAGCGCCGACGTATCGACGTAGCCAATCCGCTCGTGCCGAAGCCTCCATGCCTCGGTGCGGGCCTGCAACCCCAAGTTGTAGACCTTGCGAACACACCCGAACGTGCGCGACAACTGCTCCGCCTGCACCTCGGACGGGTAGAAGCGGTACCGGAACGTCCGCTTCACCGACCCACTGGACATTCTCCACAATGTACTCACCCGGATCCTTGGGTTGACGGCAGGGCATTCCCCCAGCGCAGTCGTCCAACTCTGACGACTGATTGCCGCATCACCTCCTGCTTCGCAGGAATTCCGTACCCTCGTCGACCTGAAGAGCCAGGTCTCCAAGAAGGAAGTCTCGGATGAGCGACATCACGCGGGCCGAGGTCTGCGTCGCCGCCTGCGCCGACCTGTTCCTGGGCGCCGGGGAGACCCTCGCCAGCCCGATGGGCCTGATCCCGTCGCTCGGCGCGCGACTGGCGCGGCTCACCACCGAGCCGGACCTGCTGCTCAGCGACGGCGAGGCGTTCCTGCTCACACCTGAGTCCACTGTGGAGGGATGGCTGCCGTACCGGAAGGTGTTCGACGTCGTCGCGCACGGCCGCCGGCACGTCGTGATGGGCGCGAACCAGGTCGACAGGTTCGGCAACCAGAACATCTCCGCGATCGGCGACCACGCGAGACCCACCCGCCAGCTGCTGGGTTTCCGGGGTGCACCGGGCAACACCGTCAACCACCGCACCAGCTACTGGGTGCCGAAGCACAGCCCGCGCGTGCTGGTCGAGGCCGTGGACGTGGTGTCGGGCGTCGGCTACGACAAGGCCGCCGGGCCGTTCCACGACGTCCACCGCGTCGTCACGAACCTCGCCGTGCTCGACTTCGACACCCCTGACCACTCGATGCGGATCGTCTCGGTGCACCCCGGCGTCTCGGTCGACGAGGTGCAGAAGCAGACGTCGTTCGAGCTGATCGCCGAGGACGTCACCGAAACCCGGCTCCCGACCGACGAGGAGCTCGAGCTGATCCGGACCAGGCTCGACCCCGGAGCCAAGCGGGACAAGGAAGTGCCGGCATGAGGACCGCGCTGACGGACCTCGTCGGCGTGCGGCACCCGGTCGTGCAGACCGGGATGGGCTGGGTCGCCGGGCCGAGGCTGGTGTCCGCGACCGCCGAAGCCGGTGGCCTCGGCATCCTCGCCTCGGCCACCATGACCTACCCCGAACTCGAAGCCGCGATCAAGGAGACCCGGTCGCGCACGTCCGCGCCGTTCGGCGTGAACCTGCGCGCGGACGCCCACGACGCCCCGGAACGGATCGACCTGCTGATCCGCGAGGAGGTGAAGGTCGCCTCCTTCGCACTGGCTCCGAAACCGGACATGATCGCGAAGCTGAACGACGCGGGTGTCGTCGTGATCCCGTCGATCGGGGCGGCGAGGCACGCGGAGAAGGTCGCCAAGTGGGGCGCGCACGCCGTGATCGTCCAGGGTGGCGAGGGCGGCGGCCACACCGGCGGCGTCGCCACGACGTTGCTGCTCCCGAGCGTGCTGGACGCCGTCGACATCCCGGTGATCGCGGCCGGTGGCTTCTTCGACGGCCGGGGCCTCGCGGCGGCGCTCGCGTACGGCGCGGCCGGCATCGCGATGGGCACCCGGTTCCTGCTCACCCAGGAGAGCACCGTCCCGGACGCGGTGAAACAGGCCTACCTGCACCGGGATCTCAACGGCACGGTCGTGACGACCCGCGTCGACGGTCTGCCGCACCGCGTCCTGCGCTCGGATCTGGTCGAGCACCTGGAGAAGGCCGGCAAGATCAGCAGCCTCACCAGGGCGATCACGAACGCGGCCAGGTTCCGGCAGCACACCGGGTTGTCCTGGCGCGCGATGATCCGCGAGGGCCTGGCCATGAAGCACGGCAAGGACCTCACGTGGTCCCAGGTGATCATGGCCGCGAACACCCCGATGCTGCTCAGGGCAGGCCTGGTCGAGGGCCGCACCGACGCCGGTGTGCTCGCGTCGGGTCAGGTCGCGGGAATCCTCCACGACCTGCCCACCTGCGCCGAACTCATCGAGACGATCGTCAAGGACGCCGAGACCGCGATCGACCGGCTCAGAGCCGTTCGATGATCGTCACGTTCGCCTGACCGCCGCCCTCGCACATCGTCTGCAGCCCGTACCGGCCACCCGTCCGCTCCAGCTCGTGCAGCAACGTCGTGAAGAGCTTCGTGCCCGTCGCGCCGATCGGGTGGCCCAACGCGAGCGCTCCCCCGTTGACGTTCACCCGGCCCAGGTCGACCTTGAGCTCCTTGGCCCACGCCATCGCGACCGACGCGAACGCCTCGTTGATCTCGAACAGGTCGATGTCCGAAATGGACATCCCGGCCCGGTCGAGCGCGTACTTCGTCGCCCGGATCGGCGCGGTCAGCATGTAGATCGGGTCCGACCCGCGCGCCGAGATGTGGTGCACCCGCGCCCGCGGCGTCAGCTTGTGCTCGCGCACCGCCTGTTCCGACACGACCAGCACCGCCGAGGCGCCGTCGGAGATCTGCGACGACAACGCGGCCGTCGTCCGTCCGCCGGGCCGCAACGATGGCAGCTTCGCCATCTTCTCCGCACTGGTGTCCGGGCGCGGGCACTCGTCGGCCGCGACGCCGTTCACCGGCGCGATCTCCCGGTCGAACCGGCCCTCCTTGATCGCGGTGATCGCCCGGAGGTGGCTTTGCAGCGCGTACTCCTCCATCTCGTGCCGCGACAGGTCCCAGCGCACGGCGATCAGGTCGGCCGCCCGGAACTGGCTGACCTCCTCGTCGCCGTAGCGGTGCTGCCAGCCCTCGCAGCCCTCGAACGGACTGCCCACTCCTGAACTGGCCGTCATGGCCGAGCCGATCGGCACCTGCGACATGTTCTGCACGCCGCCCGCGACCACGACATCCGCCGTGCCGCTCATCACCGCCTGCGCCGCGAAGTGCAGCGCCTGCTGGCTCGACCCGCACTGCCGGTCGACCGTCACGCCCGGCACCTGCTCGGGGAATCCGGCGGCGAGCCAGGACGTCCGCGCGATGTCTCCCGCCTGCGGGCCGACGGTGTCCACGCAACCGAAGATCACGTCGTCCACGTCCGTCGGGTCGACGTCGACGCGGTTGAGCAACGCCGTGATCACGTGCGCGCCGAGATCGGCGGGGTGCACGTGGCTCAGTTCGCCACCACGCCTGCCCGCCGGGGTCCGCACAGCCTCGATGATGTACGCCTCGGCCACGAGGGCCCTCCTTGTCGGTCCTTGCTACGTCTTGGCGTTCTTCCGGCGGCCCGTGGCGATGCCGTCGAGCAGGATCGCGAGGTACTGGTCGGCGATCGCGTCCGCCGCCAGGTCACCCTCCGGCCGGTACCACCGCACAGCCACCCACACCGTGTCGCGGATGAACCGGTACGCCACGTCCACGTCGAGGTCGGCGCGGAACACGCCCGCGCTCATGCCCTCCTCCAGCAGCACCGTCCACAGCTTGCGGAACTCGACGCTGCGGTCCTCGATGTAGGCGAACCGCTCGACGCCGGCGAGGTGCTTGGCCTCGTTCTGGTAGATCGCGACGGCCGCGTGCCGGGTGTCGATCGACTCGAACGACGCCACCACCAGCGCCTTCAGCGTCTGCTTCGGACCGAGACCAGCGTCGACGATCTCCCGGTACGAGCTGAACAGCTCGTCCAGGAACGTCCGCAGGATCTCGTCCACCATCGACTCCTTCGAGTCGAAGTGGTGGTACAGACTGCCGGACAGGATGCCCGCCGCGTCCGCGATGTCCCTCACCGTCGTCTGGCCGTAGCCGCGTTCGGCGAACATCTGCGCGGCGAGCTCCAGCAGCTCGGCCCTCCGGGTGCTCATCGTTCGGTCCTTCCTCACGGGTGCTGACTGCTCACCGAGACGACCTCACCCGTCAGGTAGGACGAGTAGTCGCTGGCGAGGAACACGATCACATTCGCGACCTCCCAGGGCTCGGCGGCGCGCCCAAAGGCTTCCCGGGACGCCAGCTCCGTCAGCAACTCCTCACTGGTGACCTTGGCCAGGAACGGGTGCGCCGCCAAGCTCGGCGCGACGGCGTTCACCCGGATGCCGTGCTCGGCGACGTCCATCGCGGCGCACCTGGTCAGCGCCATGACGCCCGCTTTCGCTGCGGCGTAATGGGCTTGACCCTTCTGAGCGCGCCAGCCGATCACACTGGAGTTGTTAACGACGACACCGCTTCGCTGGGCGACCATTTGGCGCAACGCGGCCCTGGTGCAGCGGAACGTGCCGTTGAGCGTGACGTCGAGGACCCTGGCCCACTCGTCGTCGGCCATGTCCGTGATCGCCTTCTCACCGCCGAGGCCGGCGTTGTTGACCATCACGTCGATGCGGCCGTGGCGCGCGACGGTCTCGTCGATGAGCCGCTGCACCTGCTCTTCGTTCGTGACGTCGCACGGGATGGCGTGGTCGGTGCCGAGCTTCTCGTGGGTCTCCTTGAGCCTGCGCTCGTGCCAGTCGCTGATGACCACGGTCGCGCCCTCTTCGAGGCAGCGCTGCGCGGTGGCCGAGCCGATGCCGGTGCCCGCCGCAGCCGTGACCACGACGATCTTGTCCTTGAGCAGGTCGTGGCCGGTCATCGGGGCAACCCCAGGATGCGGTGGGCGATGATCTCGCGCTGGATCTCGTCCGAGCCACCGTAGATCGTCTCGGCGCGGCTGAAGAGGAACATCCGCTGCCACTCGTTGTCGTCGATCATCGACTCAGGGCCGAGGGAGTCCATCGCGAGTTCGCCGAGCCTGCGGTGCCAGCCCGCCCAGAAGAGCTTCAGCACGGACGCCTCCGGGCCCGGTTCGTCGTTGAGGGTGCGCATGGTGTGCGAGCGCATGACGTGCAGCTCCATCCACGCCCTGGTGAGGCGTTCGTCTTCGCTGTTCGCCATGATCGCGTCGAGCTGCCGGCGGAAGCCGACCTGGTGGCCGAGCATCGCGGTGCCGCGTTCGAACCCGAGGGTGGCCATCGCGATCTTCCAGCCCTCGCCGGGTTTGCCGACGACGTTGTGCGCTTCGGTGGTGGCGCCGTCGAAGAAGACCTCGTTGAACTCGGACGTGCCGGTGAGCTGGCGAATCGGCCTGACCTCGACGCCGGGCTGGTCCATCGGCACGAGCAGGTACGACAGGCCGTGGTGACGCTGCGAACCCGGTTCGGTGCGGCACAGCACGAAGATCCAGTCCGAGTAGTGCGCGTTGGACGTCCAGATCTTCTGGCCGTCGATCACCCACCGGCCGTCTTCCAGCCGCGCCTTCGTCTGGACGGACGCGAGGTCCGAGCCCGCGCCCGGTTCGGAGTAGCCCTGGCACCACAGCTCGTCGAGGCTGCGGATCCTGGGCAGGAAGCGTTCTTTTTGTTGCTGCGTGCCGAACGCGACGAGTGTCGGGCCGAGCAGACCCTCGCCGACGATGTCGACCTTCGCCGGGGCGTCGGCCTCGGCGTACTCCTCGTGGAAGATCACCTGCTCCTCGACCGTGCGCTCGCCGGGCCAGCCGAGGCACGTCCAGCCGCTGCGCGCGAGGTGCCGGTGCCAGCGCAGCCTGCCCTCGAACGCCTCGTGCTCGCGGCCGGGACCACCCAGGCCGCGCAGCTCAGCGAACTCACCGACGAGGTTGGCGGACAACCATTCCCGCACCTCGCGCCGGAAGGACTCCATGGGCCATACTCTAACCTACCAAGCACTTGCTTTGGAGGGCGTCGTGTCGAACGTTCCAAGCAGGCAAACGGTTTCAGCCGTGCTCGAAGGCGCTGCTGCTTCGTACATCGACGCGGAGGCGTTGGTGGACGGGGAGGTTCGCCTCTCCTTCGCGGAGCTGCGCGCCGCCGTGCTGACGGCCGCGCGGGCGCTCGCCGGGATGGGCGTGCGGCCGGGCGACCGGGTGGCGTTGTGCGCGCCGAACTCGGGTGCCTGGGTGGTGGCGGCGCTCGGGGCGTTGCACGCGGGGGCGGCGCTGGTGCCGATCAACACCCGGTTCACGGCCACCGAGACCCTGGATGTCTTGCGCCGCAGCGCCACACGCGTGCTCGTGGTCGAGGGGTCGTTCCTCGGACGGGACCGCGAGGCCGAACTGCGGGCGTTGTCCGCCGAGCTGCCCGCGGTGGTGCGGTTGCCGTTCGAGTGGGTGGACGTGGACGTCGATCTTCCGGTGCTGGAGCCGGATCAGCTGTGCGACGTCATGTACACGTCCGGCACGACCGGCCGCAGCAAGGGTGCGATGAGTGCGCACCGGCAGTCGTTGGGGGTGGCCGAGGCCTGGGCGGCGTGTGGTGAGCTGACCGCTGCCGACCGCTATCTGATCGTCAACCCCTTCTTCCACACCTTCGGTTACAAGGCGGGGATTCTGGCCTGTCTGCTCAGCGGGGCGACGATCGTGCCGCAGCCGGTGTTCGACGTCGTGGAGACGATGCGGTTGATCGAGCGCGAGCGGATCACCGTGCTGCCGGGGCCGCCGACGATCTTCCAGGCGTTGCTGGACCACCCCGAGCGCTCGTCGTTCGACCTGTCGAGTCTGCGGCTCGCGGTGACGGGGGCGGCGGTCGTGCCGGTGGTGTTGATCGAACGGATGCGCGCCGAGTTGTCGTTGACCGTGCTGACGGCCTACGGGCTGACCGAGGCCGTGGTCGCGACGATGTGCCGTCCGGGTGACTCGCCGGAGACCATCGCGCTGACGTGCGGTGCCCCGATGGCCGGGTTCGAACTGCGGCTCGGGGAACGCGATGAGGTGTTGCTGCGCGGGCCGAACGTGATGCTCGGGTACCTCGACGATCCCGAGGCTACAGCGCTGGCCGTGGACGCCGACGGGTGGCTGCACACCGGGGACGTCGGGTCGATCGACTCGCGCGGCTACCTGTCGATCACCGACCGGCTCAAGGACATGTACATCTGCGGCGGGTTCAACGTGTACCCGGCCGAGATCGAGCAGGCGCTGGCCCGGTTGCCCGGGGTCGCCGAGGTGGCGGTCGTGGGGATGGCCGACGCACGGCTCGGCGAGGTGGGGCTCGCGTTCGTCGTGACCGCGCCGGGTGCCTCGCTGGACGCCTCGGAGGTGATCTCGTTCTGCCGGGAGCGGCTCGCGAACTACAAGGTGCCGCGCGCGGTCGAGTTCGTGCCCGCGCTCCCCCGCAACGCCATGGGCAAGGTCCTCAAAACCCGACTGCGCAAGGAGAACGCGTGACTGTCACGTACGAACGGCGGGACGCGGTCGCCGTCGTGACCCTGAACCGCCCCGAGTACCGCAACGCGCAGAACTCGGCGATGACCTACGCGCTGGACGAGGCGTTCACCCGCGCGGTGGACGACGACGAGGTGAAGGTGATCGTCCTGGCGGGCGCCGGCGATCACTTCTCGGCGGGCCACGACATCGGCTCGCCCGGCCGTGACGTCGACCAGTCGTTCGAGCGCAAGGCCGTGATGTGGTGGGACCACGTCGGCCGCGAGGGCGGTGACCTCCGGTTCGCCCGCGAGATGGAGGTCTACCTCGGCATGTGCCGCCGGTGGCGGGAGATCCCGAAGCCGACGATCGCGATGGTGCAGGGCGCGTGCGTCGCCGGTGGCCTGATGCTCGCCTGGATCTGCGACCTGATCGTCGCCGCCGAGGACGCGTTCTTCGCCGATCCGGTGGTGCGCATGGGAATCCCGGGCGTCGAGTACTTCGCACACCCGTGGGTCCTCGGCCCGCGCGCCGCCAAGGAGGTGCTCTTCACCGGCGACCGCTTCTCGGCCCAGCGCGCCTACGAGTGGGGCATGGTGTCGCGGGTCGTGCCCAGCGATGCGTTGGAGTCCACGACTTTCGAGCTCGCCGGGCGGATCTCGGCGATGCCCCGGTTCGGGCTGGCGCTCGCCAAGAAGGCGGTGAACCAGTCCGAAGACCTGATGGGCCTGCGGGCCGGCATGGACTCGGTCTTCGGCCTGCACCACTTCGCGCACGCGCACAACGCCGAGGTCAGCTCCGACGCGCTGGCCGGGATGGACGCCCGCGCGATGAAGAAGGCTTCCAGCTGATGGACCTCGACCTGGATCCTGCTACTGCCGACTTCCAGTCCGAGGTGCGCTCGTGGCTCGCCGCGAACGTTCCTTCACTGTCCTCCATGGACACTGCTGAGGGCTTTGCCGAGCACCGCGCGTGGGAACGTCAGCTCGCGGACGCCCGCCTCTCGGTCGTCTCGTGGCCCCGCTCGTACGGCGGCCGTGAGGCGTCTTTGTTGCAGTGGCTGGTGTTCGAGGAGGAGTACCACGCCGCCGGTGCGCCCGGCCGTGTCTCCCAGAACGGCATCTTCCTGCTGGCACCCACCTTGTTCGGCTTCGGGACTCCTGACCAGTGCGACCGGATCCTGCCCGCGATGGCGCGCGGCGAGGAGGTGTGGGCGCAGGCCTGGTCCGAACCGGAGGCGGGCTCCGACCTGGCGTCGTTGCGCAGCACCGCGACCCGCTGCGACGGCGGCTGGCTGCTGAACGGCTCGAAGACCTGGAGCTCCCGCGCGGCCTTCGCCGACCGCGCGTTCGGCCTGTTCCGCACGGGCCCCGGCGAACGCCACCGAGGTCTGACCTACCTGCTCTTCGACCTGCGTGCGGACGGCGTGACCGTCCGCCCCATCAACCAGCTCGACGGCGAACCGGGCTTCGCCGAGATCTTCCTGGACGACGTCTTCGTGCCGGACCACGACGTGGTCGGCGAGGTCGGCGACGGCTGGCGCGTGGCCATGAGCACCGCGGGCAACGAACGCGGCCTCACCCTGCGCTCCCCCGGCCGTTTCACGGCAGCGGCCTCCCGTCTGGTCGAGCTGTACCGCAAGAACCCCGACCCGGCGTTGCGCGACCGCGTGGTCGACGCGTGGATAGGCGCCCAGGCCTACCGCCTGCACACATTCGGCGCGTTGGCGGCGCCGCTGAGCGGACCGGCCGCGAGCGTGACGAAGGTGTTCTGGTCCGAACTCGACGTGGCACTCCACGAGACGGCGCTCGACCTGCTCGGCGAGGTCGCGCCGGGCTGGCGGGACGGGTGGCTGTTCTCGCTGTCCGGCCCGATCTACGCCGGCACGAACGAGATCCAGCGCAACGTGATCGCCGAACGACTCCTGGGGCTGCCGCGATGATGTTCACGCTGTCACCGGAGCAGACGGACCTCGCGGCCGTGCTGCACGGGTTCCTGGGGTCGGGGAAGACCGACCTCGCCTCGCTGGGGATGGACGAGGTGACCGACCCGGTCGACCTGGTGGTGCTGTTCGAGGAGATCGGGCACCACGCGCTGGCGGGTCCGTGGATCGAGACGCTGGCGGTGGTGCCGAGGCTGCTCGGCAGGGCAGAGCCTGGAACCTGGTCCGTGGCCTTCCCTCCTCTCCTCCCCCACGCTGTCCGGGCCGACCGCTACCTCCTCGCCGACGGCGACACCCTCCACGAAGCGTCTCTCGTTGCCGAGCTGGACTCCGTCGACCCGACCCGCCACCTGGTCGAACTCTCCCCCGGCCCGGTGATCGCCACCGGTGTCCCCACCGCGCAGGCGTTCGACCTGGGCGTCCTCACCTGCTCGGCCCAGCTCCTCGGCCTGGGCCGGGCGATGCTCGAGATGACCACCGAGTACGTCAAGGCACGGCACCAGTTCGGCAAGCCGATCGGCCAGTTCCAGGCGGTCAAGCACCACCTCGCGAACGTCCTCATCGGACTCGAACTCGCCCGCCCCCTGGTCTGCGGCGCCGCCGTCACCCTCACCACCCGGGACGTGTCGGCCGCCAAGGTCGCCACCTCCGACGCCGCCTGGCAGGCCGCCCGCACCGCACTGCAGGTACACGGCGCGATCGGCTACACCGCCGAGCACGAGCTCGGCCGGTTCCTCCTGCAGACCCGAGCCCTGCGCACGGCGTGGGGCAGTCCGTCGTTGCACCGAGCCCGCGTGCTGGAGGCGTTGTGACCCCCGAACAACAGGCGCTCAGGGACGCGGTCCGCGGCTTGCTCGCCAAGCACTCGGACGTCCGCGCCGCCATCGAGACCCCGCACGGCTACGACAAGGACGTGTGGGCACGCCTCACCGACATGGGCGTACTACCGATCCCCGAGGAGCACGGCGGTTCCGGGGCCACAGCCCAGGACACCCACGTGGTGCTCGAAGAACTCGGCCGCACGCTCACGCCGTCACCGTTGCTGGCCACGACCATCGCCACCCACGCGCTGCTCAGCGTCAAGCACGACGAGTTGCTGCGCAGAATCGCCAACGGCGCCATCGCCACCCTCGCCTGGCCGTGGGACGGCACCCAGATCACCGGCACCAGCCACCTGACCGGCACCTTCAAGTACGTCCTCGACGGCGACCACGCCGAGATCCTCGTGGTCAGCGACGGGCAACACCTCTACGAGGTCAGCGGCGTCACCCCCGAGCACACCCCGACGATGGACCAGACCCGCCGTCTGGCCACCGTCCACCTCGACCACGCCCCCGCGACACGACTCGGCCCGTGGGACCCCACGATCCAGACAGCGGCGATCGCCGCCCTGGCCGCGGAACAGGTCGGCACGGCGGCCAAAGCCCTCGAACTCACCGTCGAGTACACCAAGACACGGGTGCAGTTCGGCAAGCCGATCGGGTCGTTCCAGGCGCTGAAGCACCGCATGGCCGACATGCACGTGCTGGTGGAGACGGCGCGGTCGGCCGCGGGAGCCGTCACCGACGAGGTGTCGGCTGCCGTGGCCAAGGTCTACTGCTCGGAGGCGTTGTTCAAGGTCGCGAGCGAGATGGTGCAGCTGCACGGCGGGATCGCGATCACGTGGGAGCACGACGCGCACCTGTACTTCAAGCGGGCGCACGGCAGTGGGCAGCTGTTCGGCAGCCCGGCCGTGCACCTCGAGAGGGTGCGGACCAAGATCTGAGTCGTGGACGTGCAGACCTACCGAACCGTCACCGACCTGTGCGTGCGGTTCGCGGGGCGACTACCGGACGACGCCCTGCGTTCGGTGCGCGAGGACTACTTCGGCGGCGAGCCCGCGCTGGCCGAGGCCACGTTGTTGCTGACCCTCGGGTACGAGGACATCGGCATCACGCGGGAGGAACACGACCTCATCCGGTCCATCTCGGACGATCCGGACCTGGCTCGCGTCCGGATCGTCGACCGAGTCCCTCCGCTCGCCTACCGGTTCAGCCCAAGCGCACCCGCCGACGCTCCCGATCCGAGCCGAGCGGACCGAGTGCTGGCTGACGAGTCAGCCCGGTACGGCGGCCGAGTCCTCAGGCGCGCATGGCGAGAACCGCTCGTGGGAGCACTCGACGAAGCGAAGTGGGTCTACGTCCTGGAGGTGGACACCGCCGACGTGCTCGGCGCGTTCGCGGGCCTGTCCGCCCGGCTCTGGGTCACCGCACGCGAGAAGTGGCCGGTGGAGGTGGTCAACGACGCCCGCTCGCCCTACCAGGCCGCCGCCTCACTCGGCCCGCGCATCTGGGTTGCCTGACGCCAGCACGCGGCGGAACGACGGGCACTCCATGTGCGTGGGCGCCGGGCACGCCGCCGCGTGCCGCAGGTCGTCCCTCATCAGCGCGAGCTTCCGGATCGTGGCGTCCAGCTCGTCGGCCTTGGCGGCGAGCATCTCGCGATTCGGTGACGGGCGGCCGTCCGGCGAGAACATCAGCGTGATCTCGTCCAGCGAGAACCCCGCCGTGCGGCAGACGGCGATCAACGCCAGTTGCTCCAGCACCGCCGGGGTGAAGATCCGGGTGAGGCCCTGGCGGCGCACGGACGCGATCAGCCCACGCTCCTCGTAGTACCGCAACGTCGAAGCCGGCACCCCGGACCTCCGGACCACTTCCCCGATGCCGATCTCACCAGAGTCCACGACACTTGACCTCAAGCCGACTTGAAGTAGGACGGTACGAGCATGACATCTGACGTGAACCGAGCCCAGGCCGACTGGTGGAACGCGGCGGGCCAGGGCTGGGCCAACGCCCAGGAGATCGTGGACCTGGTCCTTCGCCCGTACCAGGACCTGATCGTGGAAACGGCGACCGAACACCCCCGCCACCACGTCCTGGACGTGGGCTGCGGCACGGGCGCCGTGACGCGGGCCCTCATCGACGCCACCGGAGCCAGGTGCCTGGGCGTGGACATCGCCGAGTCCATGCTCACCGCCGCCAAGGCCCACGACACGGGCGAGTTCGTTCTGGCCGACGCACAAACACACGAGTTCGACCAGAGCTTCGACCTGATCGTCAGCCGCTTCGGCGTCATGTTCTTCGACGACCCGGCCGCCGCCTTCCGCAACCTCCGCCACGCCGCCACCGGCGACCTGTGCTTCGTGACATGGCGCGCGGCAGACGAGAACCCGTTCATGAGCACGGCCTCGAGGGCGGCGGCCCCGTACTTCCCGGACGCCCCGCCACCAGACCCGGACGGCCCGGGCCCGCACGCCTTCGCGGACCCGGACAAGACCCGGAACATCCTGAAAACCGCAGGCTGGACCGACGTCGAACTGGACCCGGTCGACCGCGTCTGCACCATGCCGGAGTCGCTGCTGACCCCGTATCTGAGCAACCTGGGCCCCATCGCCCGAGCCCTCAGGGAGTCGAAAACCCCAGACCGGATCCTCGAAGAGGTCCGCGGCGAGTTCGACGAGTTCGTGCACAACGACGAAGTCCGGATTCCGGGCGCGGTCTGGCGGGTCACCGCGTCAGCTCCACTCTGACTGGCGCTGCCACGTCAGCAGGTTGTCCAGCACCTCACCCGACCACCCGCGCGGATCCAGTTCGGCGTGCGAGGCGTAGCGGCCGCGGTAGAACAGCAGCGGCTGCGCCTCGCGCACCGGCCCCAACTCCACCACGGCACCGACGACCATCACGTGGTCGCCGGCGTCGTGCACGACCGACACCTCGCAGTCGACCCACGTCAGCGCCCCGTCCAGCACTGGAGCACCCGTCGCGGACGGCGACCAAGAAACGCCGGCGAACTTGTCAGCACCCGCCCGACCGAACACGGAAGAGATCTCCCGCTGGTCCTCGGCCAGCACGTTCACGCAGAACGCCCCGGACGACGCCATCGCCGTCCAGCTCCGCGAAGTCCGTTGTGGACAGAAGACGACCAGCGGCGGATCCAGGGACAGCGCCGCGAACGCCTGGCAGGCGAACCCGACAGGGCCGTCCGGGGACATGCCGGTCACCACGGTCACTCCGGTGCAGAAATGACCGAGCACCGAACGGTAGCGGGCCGCTACTTCTGGAACCCCACGCTGAAGTCGTGTCCCCACAGGCTCACCGCCGTGCTTTCCCGTGCGATCCAGTCCTCATCGGACACCTGCCGTCCCTCGCAGCCGAACTCGACGTCGAACCCGCCGGGCGTCTTCATGTAGAACGACAGCATCAGGTCGTTGACGTGCCGCCCCAAAGTCGCCGACATCGGCACCTTGCGCCGCAACGCCCGGTCGAGCGTGAGGCCCACGTCGTCGGTGTTCTCCACCTCGACCATCAGGTGCACGATGCCGCTCGGCGTCGGCATCGGCAGGAACGCGAGGCTGTGGTGCCGCGGGTTGCAGCCGAAGAACCGCAGCCACGCGGGAGGCCCGTCCTCGGGACGCCCGACGAACTGCGGAGGCAGCCGCATCGAGTCGCGCAACCGGAACCCGAGCACGTCGCGGTAGAAGTGCAGCGCGGCCTCGTCGTCCGAAGTGGACAGCACGACGTGCCCGAGCCCCTGCTCCTCCGTCACGAACCGGTGCCCGTACGGTGAGACAACACGCCGATGCTCCAACGCCGCGCCGTGGAACACCTCCAAGACGTTCCCGGACGGGTCCTCGAACCGGATCAGCCCGGTCACGCGCCTCTCGGCGAGGTCCGAAGCCGACCCCTCGACGTACGAAACCCCGGCCGAGGCCAGCCGTTTCGCGACCTCCTCCAGCTCGGCCTCGGTCGCCGCCTCCCACCCGGAAGCCTGCAACCGGTCCGCTGACCCAGGCACGATCACCAAGCGAGCCGGAAAGTCGTCCATCCGCAGGTACAGGGCACCGGGCGTGGAACCCTTGCCCTCCACCATGCCGAGGACCTTCAACGCGAACTCCCGCCACCGATCCATGTCGGTGGCCTCGATCCGGAGATAACCCAAGGACCGGATGCCCATCACGCCTCCGTCAGGAAATCGAGGGCGAGCCTGTTGAACTCGTCGAACTTCTCGAGCTGAGCCCAGTGCCCGCACCCGCCGAACACGTGCAGCTGCACGCGTGGGATCAGCTTCGTCGCGAGCAACGCGCCGTCGAGCGGGTTGACCCGGTCCTCCCGGCCCCACACCAGCAACACCCGCTGCCGCAACCGATACGCCTCACGCCAGAGCATGCCCTGCTCGAAGTCGGGGCCGGAGAACGACTTGCCCAGAGCGGCCATCGCCCGCAACGACTCCGGCTGGCGGGCCGCCTCGAACCGTTCGTCGATCAGCTCCTCGGTGATCAGCGACTGGTCGAACACCATGATCCGCAGGAACTCCTCGATCTTCTCCCGCGTGGGCGTCCGGGCGAACGCGCTGAGCTTGCGCACTCCCTCGGTCGGATCGGGCGCGAAGACGTTCAACGACAACCCGCCCGGCCCCATCAGCACCAGCCGACCGGCCCGCTTCCCGTGATCGAGAGCGAACCGGACCGCTGTCCCACCACCCAGCGAATTGCCCAGGATGTGCGCCCGCTCGACGCCGAGATCATCGAGGAGATCCTTCAGGGCACGGGAAGCGAAGGTGAAGTACTGGTCGTGCTCGGCCGGCTTCTCCGACGCCCCGTAGCCCGGCATGTCGACCGCCAGCACCCGGAACGACTTCGCGAACACCGGGATGTTCGCGCGGAAGTTCGAGAGAGCCGACGCGCCCGGCCCGCCGCCGTGCAGCATGACCAGCGTCTCGGCGTTGTCGGCACCGGCTTCGTGGTAGTGCAACCGCACGCTCATCAAACGCCCCCTCAGAACAGCCCGTCGCGGACCTGGATGCCGAGCTCGTTCTTGCCGTACAGCACGAGCACGCGCTCCGGGTCGTTGCCCGCGTGCACCCGTGCGGCGTGCGCGTCGCGCCAGAAGCGGGGCAACGGCAGGCCCGCGTTGATCGCCTTGCCGCCCGCGCTCTCGAAGAGGAGGTCGATCGCGCCGAGCGCGCGGCCACTGCCGAGCACCTGGTCGCGCCGGGCCCGCAGGCGCAGGTCAAGAGGGATCTTCGTACCGGCGACGGCGTGCTCCCACTCCTCGTTGATGTCCTTCTCCAGCGTCCACCACGCAACGTCGATGTCCGCCGCCGCGTTCGCGATCCTGACCTGCGCGAACGGGTCCTCCACCGACTTCTCGCCCAGGTATGCGGCCCGCACGCGCTCACGAGTCGCGTTGACGTGCAGGGCGTACGCACCGGTCGCCATGCCGATGATCGGCGCGGTCACGGCGTACGGGTGGATCGTCCCGTACGGCATGCGGAACAACGGCCCGGGGTTGACCTCCTGGCCAGGACAAACACAACGCGCCGTGTGCGACATGCTCAACGCCCGGTAGTCCGGCACGAACACGTCGTTCACGACGATGTCGTTGCTGCCCGTGCCGCGCAGACCGACGGTGTCCCACACGTCGTTGATCGTGTAGTCGGAGATCGGCAGCAGGAACGTGCGGAAGTCGATCGGCTTGCCCTCGTCGTTCATCACGAGGCCGCCGAGCAGCACCCACGTCGCGTGGTCGCAGCCCGACGAGAAGCTCCACTTGCCGCTGAACCGGAACCCGCCCTCGACCGCCGTCGCCCGACCCGTTGGCGCGTAGGAAGAAGAGATCCGGGTGTCCTGGTCCTCGCCGAACACCTCGTCCTGCGCCCGCACGTCGAACAGCCCGACGTGCCAAGGGTGCACGCCCAGCACGGACGCCACCCAGCCGGTCGATCCGCAGGCGCTGCCGATCAGGCGGACGGCGGTGTAGAAGTCGAGCGGGTGCGACTCGAAGCCGCCGTACCGCGCGGGTTGCAGCATCCGGAAGAAGCCGGTCTCCTGCAACGCCTTCACCGACTCCGGCGGCACGCGACGCAGCTCTTCCGCCTCGGCCGCGCGGTCGGCCAGTGCGGGCAGCAGCTCGCGCACCTTGCCGAGGATTTCCTCGCTCATCGGACTTTCTCCCTGCTCAGCTCCAGTGCGATGTCGATCAGCTGGTCCTCCTGCCCGCCGACGAGCTTGCGCTCCCCGGCCCGGACGAGGATCTGCGCGCCGGACACGCCATAGCGTTTCGCCTGCGTGTAGGCGTGTTTGAGGAAGCTGGAGTAGACGCCCGCGTACCCCATCATCAGCGCCATCCGGTCGAGCAGACACTCTTCGGGCATGACGGGCCGCACGACGTCCTCGGCCGCGTCCACGATCTTGAAGAAGTCGACGCCGGTCTCGAACCCGAGCTTGTCGCACACCCCGACGAACGCCTCCAGCGGCGTGTTTCCCGCTCCAGCACCGAATCCGCGCACGCTGCCGTCGATCTGCACCGCCCCGGCGCGGGCCGCGGCAACGGAGTTCGCGACGCTCAACCCCAGGTTCTCGTGCCCGTGGAACCCGACCTGGGCGTCGTCCCCGAGTTCGGCGACCAGAGCCGACACCCGGTCCGAAACCTGTTCCAGCACCAGCGCTCCGGCCGAGTCGACCACGTAGACGCACTGGCACCCGGCGTCCGCCATGATCCGCGCCTGCTTCGCAAGCGCTTCCGGCGGCTGCGAGTGCGCCATCATCAGGAACCCGACGGTCTGCAGTCCGCGTTCGCGCGCCAGCTGGAAGTGCTGCACGGACACGTCGGCCTCGGTGCAGTGCGTGGCGATCCGGACGATCGAGGCGCCGTTGTCCTGCGACACCAGGATGTCGTCCTTGACCCCGACGCCCGGCAGCATCAAGACCGCGATCTTGGCCTGCTGAGCCGTCTCCACCGCGACCTTGATCAGCTCCTGCTCGGGCGTGTGGCTGAAGCCGTAGTTGAACGACGACCCGCCCAGCCCGTCGCCGTGCGTCACCTCGATCACCGGAACCCCGGCACCGTCCAGTGCCGCCACGATCGAGCGCACGTCCTCGGCCGTGAACTGGTGGCGCTTGTGGTGCGAGCCGTCACGCAGTGACGTGTCGGTCAACCGAAGCTGCTGCACGGGCGATCTCCTCCCCCACCTTGGTCGCGGCGGCCGTCATGATGTCGAGATTTCCCGCGTACTCGGGGAGGAAGTCACCGGCGCCCGCGACCTCCACGAAGATCGCCACGCGGCCCGCGTCGTACTGCGGTTCGCGCAGCAGCCGGAATCCCGGGACGTACGAACGGATGTCGGTCTCCATGCGCGCGATCGAGTCCGTGATCGGATCCGGATCGGCGTCCTCGGGGATCGCGCAGAAGATCGTGTCGCGCATGATCATCGGCGGGTCTGCCGGGTTCAGCACGATGATCGCCTTGCCCCGCTCGGCACCCCCGATCGCCTCGATGCCGCGGCTGGTCGTGCGGGTGAACTCGTCGATGTTCGCGCGCGTCCCCGGCCCGGCGGACACCGACGCGACGCTCGCGACGATCTCCGCGTACGACACCGGCACGACCCGGGACACGGCGTGCACCATGGGAATCGTGGCCTGGCCGCCGCACGTGATCAGGTTGATGTTGGGGGCGTCCGCGTGCTCGCCGAGGTTCACCGGCGGCACGACGTACGGGCCGACCGCCGCCGGGGTCAGGTCGATCGCCCGGATGCCCGCCTCGGCGTAGCGCGGGGCGTTGGCCCGGTGCACCGCCGCCGACGTCGCCTCGAAGACGATGTCCGGCAGTTCGTCCTGACGCAGCAACCACTCCGCGCCCTCGACCGAGACCTCGAGCCCCAGATCGGCGGCGCGCTTGAGTCCCTCGCTGGCCGGATCGATGCCGATCATCCAGCGGGGTTCCAGCGCGTCCGAGCGCAGGAGCTTGTAGAGCAGGTCGGTGCCGATGTTGCCGGAGCCGACGATGGCCGCCTTCACCCAGTCACCCCTATTCGAACTTCAGGTCAACAGAGCCGAGTCCGGCGAACTCGGCGTGGAACTCATCACCAGGCCTGGCGTCGATGGCCCGCGTGCACGAGCCGGGCAGCACGATGTCGCCCGCGAGCAACCGGACACCGAAGCTCGCGACCTTCTGCGCCAGCCACGCGACGGCGATCGCCGGATCGCCCAGCACGGCGTCACCGCGTCCTTCCGCGACCAGCTCACCGTTGCGCAGCAAGGTGGCCTGCACCGCGCCGATGTCCAGTTCGGACGGACGGACGCGTTCGGAGCCGAGCATGAACCCGGCCGACGACGCGTTGTCCGCGATGGTGTCCTGCAACCCGATCCGCCAGTTCTCGATCCGGCTGTCGATCAACTCGATGGCCGGGGCGACGAACTCGGTCGCCTCCAGCACGTCCTCGACCGTGCAGCCCTCGCCGGGCAGGTCGCGGGCCAGCAGGAACGCGATCTCCACCTCGACGCGCGGGTACAGGTACGCCGACGCGTCCGCGGTGCCGGCGAGCTGCATGTCGTCGAGCAGGTGGCCGTAGTCGGGTTCGTCCACGCCCATCATCTGCTGCATCGCCAACGACGACAGGCCGACCTTGTGGCCGACCACGTCCCGGTTGCGGTGCCGGATGTTGAGCAGCTGGATCTCGTACGCGTCGACCACGTCGATCTCGGGATACAGCTCCACCAACGGTTTGATGGGCACGCGGTCGCGTTCGGCCGCGCGCAGCAGCTCGGCAGCCGCCTCCTGGTTCTGCGACGTCAGCACCTGGCCTCCTTCACGACGTGGTGTCCGGCGCGGCGGCCCGAGAAGACGCAGTCGGCGAGCGCCAACCCGCTGACGTAGGACTCCGAGCAGATCCCGACCGCGGACCGTCCGGCCGCGTACAGGCCCGCGACCCCCTGCACCTGACCGGTGTCCTCGTCCACGACGAGTCCGCCGAGCGTGAGCATCGGGCACGGGTAGCCGAACCCGGCGCGCACCGACACGTTGATCAACGAGTAGGGCGGCTTCCCGAACGGCTCGGGCACCGCGATTCCGGCCTTCGCGGCCACTTCCTCGATCGTCGGCGCGCTCACGAGGCCACGTCCGAGCAGGTAGCGGACCTGCCAGCGCTGGAACGGCGCGGTCTGCGTCTTCACCTGGGCCCGCGCGAGGTGCAGGATCTCGTCGTCGATCAGCAGCCACGCCTTGCCGCCGCGTTCGACGATCGCCGTCCCGTTGGCCGCGCCGTACAACCGGGCGTCCCCGAACCGTTGCCCCTCCGCGTCGACCAGTACCCCGCGCTGCAACGCGCTGGGCGGCGTGACGAACCTCCACACCGAGATCTTGTCCATCCGCGCGGTCTTCCCACCGGCGGCGACGCCGAGCCTGATCCCACCGCCGTCGTCACCGGGCGTCCCGAGCGAAAGTCCGCCGCGATACGCGGGCGCGTGTTCGTGCACCAGCGCCCGATCAGCGATGAAACCGCCGGCCGCGATGACCACGCCCTGCCCAGCGGTGATCACCAACGGCCGGCTGAACCGTTCGAGCCATGCGGCCAGCCCGAACAGCTTGCGTCCCAACGGCGGGTAGTAGAGCCACGGCTTCGCACCCGCACGGGACAAAACTCGGTGCAAGAGGCGCGGTACCCCGGTCAGCGTCCGGCAGCGCACGCCCGTGACCCGGCCGTCGACCTGGACGAGCTCCACGACCCGGGTCTGCGGCATGATCCGCACGCCCGCGCGGCGCGTCGCCTCGGCCAGCCGAGCGAAGAACTCGCGCCCAGAAGTGCCTTTCGCCCTGGTCCTGTGCCCGCGCGGCGCCGGATCGGGCCAGGCGTCCTCGCTGCCGGACAGGTACAGGTAGTGGTCGTCGGTCGGGTACGAGGTCTTGAACGGCGACACACGCGCGTCGAACGGCACGCCCTGGTCCTCCAGCCAGGCCAGCATCTTCGCGCTGTCCTCGCAGAACCTCCGCAACGTCTCGGGGGACACCGCGTCCTGGACCTCGTGTCGCAGGTAGGAGTACATCGCGTCCACGGAGTCGGGCACGCCGGCCTCGTTCTGCTGCCGCGTCCCGCCACCCGCGTAGACGACACCGCCGGACAACGCGGTCGCGCCACCGCCCGCGAACCGGTCCAGCACCACCACGGACGCACCGGCCGCCGCGGCTTCGAGGGCGGCGCACGCGCCGGCCGCACCGAAGCCGATGACGACCACGTCAGCGGTGACTTCCACGCAACCCTCCAGAAACAGGTTCTTGGTGGATCGACTTGCCTGGAACTCCTACACCATAGCGCCAAACCGCCTCAGAACTATAACCTGTTCTAGTCTGAGCTTCCGGGGAGGTGCGATGTACGACGTGATCGTCGTCGGCAGCGGCGCGGCGGGTATGACAGCCGCGCTCTGCACCGCTCGACACGGCCTGAAGACCCTGATCATCGAGAAGGCCGCGCACTTCGGCGGCTCGACAGCGCGGTCCGGCGGCGGCATCTGGGTGCCGGGCAACGCCGTGGTCGCGGGCAACGGCGTGCCCGACTCGGCCGACCGCGCCAGCACCTATCTCGCGCACATCGCGCCCGAGACGCCGGCCGACCTGCGCGAGGCGTTCCTGCGCGGCGGGCCGGACATGCTGGCCTTCATCACCGAGCACACGCCGTTGAAGTTCCGCTGGGTGCGCGAGTACTCCGACTACTACCCGGAGGCGCCGGGCGGGCAGCCGCGCGGCCGTTCGGTCGAGCCGTTGCCGTTCAACGTCTCGCTGCTCGGCGAGGAGGTCAAGAACCTCGAACCGCCGTACGTGCCGACGCCCGCGGGCATCGTGATCACCCAGACCGACTACAAGTGGCTGACGCTGATCGGCCGCCACCCGCGCGGCATCGTCACCGCCGCCAAGGTGTTCGCGCGCCGGTTCCTGCCAGGCCGCCGCCTCACCATGGGCCAGGCGCTCTCGGCAGGCCTGCGAGCCGGTCTGCAGAAGCTGGACGTCGAGATCAGGCTCAACACCGCGATGACCGACCTGCACTTCGAGAACGGCAAGGTCGCGGGCGTTCTCACCGGCGACAAGCTGATCACCGCGAAGCACGTCGTGCTGGCGGCCGGCGGGTTCGAGCACAACGAGCAGATGCGCAAGCAGCACCAGAACATCGGTACGGAGTGGACGGTCGGCGCGAAGGCCAACACCGGCGACGGCATCGAGGCAGGTCAACGCGCCGGCGCGGCCGTCGGGCTGATGGACGACGCCTGGTGGGGCCCGTCGGTGCCGCTGCCGCGCGGGCCGTTCTTCCTGCTCGCTGAACGGTCGCTGCCCGGCTGCGTGCTGGTCGACAAGACCGGACGCCGGTTCGTCAACGAGGCCGCGCCCTACATCGACGTCGTCAACGCGATGACCGGCGACACCTGGCTCGTCTTCGACCACTCCTACCGCAGCCGCTACCCGTTCTGCGGCATCCCGCCGCGGCGGCCGCTCCCCCGGCGCTGGAAGGAGTCCGTGCTGACCGCGCCGAGCCTCGCGGAACTCGCGCAGCAGGCCGATCTGCCGGAACTGACCGAGACCGTCCGGCGCTTCAACACTCTCGCGGTGGACGGCCGGGACGAAGACTTCCGGCGCGGCGACAGCGCCTACGACCGCTACTACGGCGATCCGCGCAACAAGCCCAACCCCAACCTCGCGCCGCTGACCACCGGCCCGTTCTACGCGGTCAGGATCGTGCCTGGTGACCTCGGCACCAAGGGCGGCCTGCGCACCGACACCCGTGCCCGCGTGCTGCGCGAGGACGACTCGGTGATCGAGGGCCTGTACGCGGCGGGCAACACCAGCGCGTCCGTGATGGGCCACACCTACGCGGGCGCGGGCGCCACCCTCGGACCGGCGATGACGTTCGGATACCTCGCCGGCCTCGACATCTCTGGAGGAGAGCGATGACGCAGGACGGTGTGCGGACGATCGACGCGGGCGCCCCTCCGGCGAGGTTCGCGCGCGGCTGGCACTGCCTCGGCCTCGCCAGCGCGTTCCGCGACGGCAAACCCCACCCGGTGGAGGCGTTCGGCACGAAGCTGGTGGTGTTCGCCTCCGAGGACGGCAAGATCAACGTCCTGGACGGGTACTGCCGGCACATGGGCGGCGACCTCACCCAGGGCACGATCAAGGGCAACAACATCGCCTGCCCGTTCCACGACTGGCGCTGGGCGGGCAACGGCAAGTGCGTCGACATCCCTTACGCCAAGCGGGTTCCGCTGCGGGCGCGCACCCGGTCGTGGATCACGCTGGAAGAGAACAAGCAGCTCTTCGTGTGGAACGACCCGCAGGGCAACCCGCCGCCGGAGCACGTGACGATCCCGCGCATCGACGCGGCGTTCTCGAACGAGTGGAGCAACTGGACCTGGGACTCGGTCGTGATCGACAACGCGAACTGCCGCGAGATCATCGACAACGTCGTCGACATGGCCCACTTCTTCTACATCCACTTCGCGTTCCCGACGTACTTCAAGAACGTGATGGAGGGCCACGTCGCCGCGCAGTACCTGACCACGCGCGGCCGTCCGGACGTGGCGATGGGCTCGAACTACACCGGTGACGTCGAGGTGCGGTCCGAGGCGGCGTACTACGGGCCGTCGTACATGATCGACTACCTGTGGAACGACTACAAGGGTCTTGAGATCGAGACGGTGCTGATCAACTGCCACTACCCGATCTCACCGACGTCGTTCCGGCTCCAGTGGGGCGCGATCGTCAAGAAGCTGCCCGGGGTGGACGACGTCCACGCCGACAAGATCGCGGCGAAGTTCGCCCGCGGCATCGGCGTCGGGTTCCTGCAGGACGTGGAGATCTGGCAGAACAAGTCGCGCATCGACAACCCGTTGCTGTGCGAGGAGGACGGCCCGGTCTATCAGTTGCGGCGCTGGTACGAGCAGTTCTACGTCGACGTCGAGGACGTGTCCGACGACATGACGCGGCGCTTCGAGTTCGAGGTCGACACCAGCCGGGCCATCGAGGTCTGGGAGAAGGAGGTCGCCGAGAACCTCGCCAAGCAGCAACCGCAGGAGCAGGCGACGTGAGCGAGCGCGACGAGTTCCTGGTGGGCGGCATGGTTCCCGTGGGGTGCGACTGCGGGAACCGGGTGCTGGTGAAGAAGAACAGCCCGCAGCACACGTCGGTGCAGTGGCTGTCCGACACCGCGACCTGCGTGGAGCTGTGCGGGGCGCGGTCCGCGCTGGTGCCGACGTGCCTGCGGTTGCGCGACAGCATCGAGAAGGCCGTGCGCGAGGGGACGCTGGAGGTCGCCGATGGCTGAGGTGCACCGGCTCCGGGTCGACGCCGTGATCGAGGAGACCGCCGACGCGCGCTCGTTCGTGCTGTCCGGGGCGTCGTTCCCGGTGAAGCCAGGGCAGTTCCTGACCGTGCGGGCCGGCGAGGTGGCGCGCTGCTACTCGTTGTCGAGCGCGCCCGGCGAGCCGTTGAAGATCACCGTGAAGCGGACGCCGGACGGGTACGGGTCGGTGTGGATGTGCTCTTCGCTGCTGGAGGGCATGGAACTCGACGTGCTGGCGCCGGCCGGGGTGTTCACGCCTGCGTCACTGGACGGCTCGGTGGTCGCGTTCGCGGCCGGGAGCGGGATCACGCCGGTCATGTCGATCATCCGGTCGGTGCTGTTGCAGGGGTCGGGGCGGGTTTTTCTCTTCTACGCCAACCGGGACGAAGCCTCGGTGATCTTCGCTCGCGAGTTGGATCAGCTTGCTCGTGCGCACCCGGAGCGGCTCACGGTCGTGCACTGGTTGGAGTCGGTGCAAGGACTGCCCTCGGTGGCTGGACTGCGAGCGTTTGCGCGGACCTGCGACGAGGCTTTTGTTTGTGGGCCCGGGCCGTTCATGGAGGCCGCGCGCAAGGCGTTGCACGACGTTGCGGTGGTGCACGTCGAGAAGTTCGTGTCGTTGTCGAGTGATCCGTTCTCGGCCGAGGTCGTGGCGGTCGACGACCGGCCCGACGCGGTGGTCGAGGTGTCGCTGGACGGCGAGGAGCACCGGTTTCCGTGGCCAGCGCGGACGAAGCTGCTGGACCTGTTGCTGGAGAAGGGACTCGACGCGCCCTACTCGTGCCGGGAGGGTGCGTGCAGCGCGTGCGCGTGCCGGTTGGTCGAGGGCGAGGTCAAGATGCTCAACAACGACGTGCTCGACTCCGAGGACATCGCCGAGGGCATCGTGCTGGCGTGCCAGTCGGTTCCGGTCACCGACAACGTGAAGATCACCTACGAGTGAGGGGCGCCTGAATGCCGATCGATCCCGCCGTCGCCGTCGGGGCGGAGTTGCCCGAGGTCAAGTTCTCCTGGTCCGAGTCCGACGTGCTGCTGTACCACCTGGCGTTGGGCGCCACCGAACTCCGGTACGTGTATGAGCAGGGGTTGCGGGTCTTGCCGACGTTCGGGGTGGTGGCGCCGCGGTTCCACGAGACGGCCGCTCCGGTCGTGTCGTTTCCGGGCGTCGACATCGATCTCGCTCGGGTGCTGCACGGGACGCAGGAGATCACGGTGCATTACCCGTTGCCTGTTTCGGGTGAGGCCGTGTTGCGGACGCGGATCTCGGACGTGTGGGACAAGGGCAAGGCCGCGGTGATCGTGCAGGAGGCGACGGCGTTCACCGCTGACGGCACCGCGTTGTTCACGACCCGGTCGAGCATCTTCGCCCGTGGCGAGGGCGGGTTCGGGGGCGAGCGCGGGCCGTCGGGCAAGGTCGAGGTGCCTTCGCGCGCACCGGACTTCGTGATCGAGACGCCCACTTTGCCGCAGCAGGCATATTTGTACCGGTTGTGCGGCGACCGGAACCCGCTGCACGCCGATCCTGAGTTCGCGGTGCGGGCCGGGTTCGACGCACCGATCCTGCACGGGCTGTGCACGTACGGGGTGGTGTGCAAGGCGGTGATCGACGCCGTGCTGGACGGACCGGAGCAGGTGCGGTCGTTCGGGGCGAAGTTCGCCGGCGTGGTGTTCCCCGGCGAGACGCTGACCACGCGGGTGTGGCGGGACGGCGGGCAGCTGGTGCTGACGACGTTCGCGGGAGACCGTCCCGTGCTCGCGGACGCGGTGCTCACCACGGCATGACGACTTCGGCGCCTTCGTCCCAGCGCCAGCCCGGAAGCTGGACGCCGCCGATCCACCGGTCGACGCCGACGTGGTCCCTCCTGCCCGCGAGCACCTGCGCCCCTGCGTCGGTCAGGCTCAGGCGGGTGTGGCAGGTGATCCTGCCGTCCGAGGCGGTGAGCAGCGGGACGGGCGCGAGCGCGAGCCGTTCCATCATCAGGTAGCACCACGTGTCGCCGAGGTAGGGGCGTGTTTCCCTGGCAGCGGCGCGGACGAACGCCGTGCCCGCGTCGGTGGCCCCGCTCGCGACGGCGGCCAGCACACGTCGTTCGGTGAGCGACAGCCCGTCCCTGGTCGACGGGTACTCACGGCCCAGCCGGTCGAACGCCTCGCCGAGGAACCTCAGTTCGCCACTGCGGCGGGCGGCGATTTCCGCGAGGCGATCGGGGGCGGGCGCCCTGAAGGCCGCCCAGGCGTCGACGGCCAGTTCCAGCGCGTCCGAGGTCAGCACCGCTGATGCTTTCGTTGCGGGCAGCTCCCGCAGCTGGTCCGCCGTCAGCTCACCGAGCCCGCCGAACCGGGCGATGCCGGGGTACTCGCCGATGCAGATCAGTGTGATGCGCTCCGGCTCGACGCCCAGGCCGGCCAGGCGGTCGAGGATCTGGATGATCTGCAACTGGTCGTACAGGTCGGCTTCGAACCACAGCACGTACTCGCCGTCCCTGGCCGCCTCCAGGACCCGGTCGCGTTCGGCGAGAAGGGCGAGATCCTCGGTCAGGAAGCGGGCCCTGATCCCGCGCAGTTCCTCAGGCCCCACCTCGGGCACGGGGCCTTCGTGCAGCGAGTCACGCCAGTACAGGACCTGCTGGGCGAGCCCGGTACCCGGCACGTCGGTGCTGTCGCCGTTGCTCACGTGCAACGCGGTCATGGTCGGTCAGTCTAGGCCTCCCCGCCGAGGACCAGGCCGCTCGTCGGGACGCCGGTGCCGGCGGTGACCAGGACGTGGTTCACGTTCCCGACCTGGTTCACCGCGGTGCCGCGCAGCTGCCGCACGCCCTCGGCGATGCCGTTCATGCCGTGCAGGTAGGCCTCGCCGAGCTGACCGCCGTGCGGGTTGAGCGGGAGGCTGCCGTCCAGTTCCAGAGCGCCGGTCTTGATGAAGTCTTTGGCCTCTCCCCTGCCGCAGAAGCCCAGTTCTTCGAGTTGGACCAGCACGAACGGGGTGAAGTGGTCGTAGAGCACGGCGACGTCCACATCGGACGGTCCGATGCCCGAGCGCTCCCACAGGCCCTTGGCCACCACCCCCATCTCGGGCAGCCTGGTGAGGTCGTCGCGGTAGTAGCTGGTCATGGTGAACTGGTCGACGCTGCTGCCCTGCGTCGCCGCCTTGACGTGGGCGGGTTTGGCCGGCAGGTCCCGGGCTCGTTCTGCGGTCGTGACGACCAGGGCGACTCCGCCGTCGCTCTCCTGGCAGCAGTCGAGCAGCCGGAGCGGTTCGGCGATCCACTTCGACGCCTGGTGGTCGTCGAGGGTGATCGGCCGGTTGTGGAACCAGGCGTTCGGGTTCGTGGCGGCGTGCTTGCGGTCGATCACCGCGATCCGGCCGAAGTCCTCGCTCGTCGCGCCGTACTCGTGCATGTACCGGCGAGCGAACATCGCGACCATCGCGGCTGGTGTGCCCAGGCCCATCGGGTACGACCAGCTGTTGTCGATGTTGGCCGCGGCCGCCGTCTGGACCTGCCCGAACCGGTGCCCGGAGCGTTCGTTGAACGCCCGGTAGCAGACCACGACCTTCGCGGCGCCTGTTTCGACCGCCATCGCGGCCTGCTGGACGGTCGCGCACGCCGCCCCACCGCCGTAGTGGACTCGGCTGAAGAACGTGAGCTCCGGGATGCCCAGCTCACGGGCGACGGCGATCTCGGCGTTGGTGTCCATGGTGAAGCTGACCAGGCCGTCCACATCGGACGGTGTCAGCCCGGCGTCCTCGATGGCCGCCTTGACGGCCTCGGCGGCGAGCTGGAGTTCGCTGCGGCCGGAGTCCTTCGAGAAGTCGGTCGCCCCGATCCCGACGATGGCGGCGTTCACGCGGGCACCTCGATCTTCACGGTTCCGGTGACGTGGTCACCGTGGTCGGTCCGGCCGACGACCTCGATGGTCAGGTCCTGGTCTTCCCGTCCGACGACCTGGCCGAAGAACTTCAACGTGTCGTACGCGTAGCAGGGCGCGCCGAGCTTGATGTTCACCTGCCGCACGAGCACTCGCGGCCCCGCCCAGTCCGTGACGTAGCGCTGCACCAGGCCGGTGGTGGTGAGGATGTTGATGAAGATGTCCTTCGACCCGCGCTGGATCGCCAGGTCGCGGTCGTGGTGGACGTCCTGGAAGTCGCGGGTGGCCAGCGCGGTGCTGATCACGAACGTCGGCGTGGCCTCGACGTGCCACTCGGGCAGGGAATCACCGATCCGCACGGGGCCTCCAGCTCGGCATGGTCAGGTCGTCGTCGACCTTCGTGAACACGACCTCGACGCGTTGCCCGACGCTGGGCTCGCCGTCGAACTCGCCCAGCATCCGCACGCCCTCGTCGAGTTCGATCAGGGCGATGACGAACGGGGTCTGCTTGCCCGGCACCTGCGGGTGGTGGTGCACGACGTAGCTGTAGATGAGGCCGTAGCCCTCCGAGACGAGGTACTTCGGCTTGGTGGCGCCGCATTCCGGGCACATCGGGCCGGGTGGGTGGCGCAGGAGGCCGCAGCCGCCGCAGCGTTGGACGCGCAGCTCGCCTTGACGGGTGCCTTCCCAGAAGTACTCGGTGTCGCGGTTGACGGAAGGACGAATGGCCTGAGGTTGCGCAGGTTCAGCCTTCGGTTCCGACCCAGCGGCAGGCGCGTTGGCGGGCTTGAACTTCAGCACCCGGAACCGCATCTCCGCCACGGCCTCGTCGCCCACCCACCAGGTGCTGCGGGTCGTCACGAACCAGCCCTCGCCGAGACCCGTCCGCTTCGGCCCGGTCACGTCCTCCAGGCTCGTCGTCACCGACAGCTGCTCGCCCACCTCGAGATACCGGTGGTAGGTCTGGTCGGAGTTGGTGGCGACCACCGACGTGTACCCGGCCTCGTCCAGCACGGTCATCATCGCGCCGAGCGGGTCGTCGAGGGTGCGCTGGCCGTGCAGGCCCGCCATCGTCCACACCTGGACCATCGCGGGCGGCGCCACCTCGGTGTAGCCGGGGTGTTCGTCGCCGATGGCTTCCAGCCAGTTGCGGATCATCGGCAGGTTCACCGGGTCGCGCGCCAGCCGGGGTGCGCACTCGCCCTGTTCGGCGATGCGGGCCGCTTCCTTCTCGATGTCGATCATCGCACCACCCGCGGTAGGCCCAGCCCGATGTTGGCGATCAGTTCGCGTTGGATCTCCTGCACGCCGCCGCCGAACGTCAGCACGAGGTTGCGGCGGGCCTGGACGTCCAGCCAGCGCACCAACTCCGCGTCAGCGCCGTGGCGGCCGACCAGTTCTTCGAGGAGTCGGCCGATGCGCTGGGTGCGGTCGGCGGCGAACACCTTGGTGGCGGAGGCGTCGGCCACTTCGAGTTCGCCGCTCGCGACCTGCCAGTTGAGGAGTTCGTTCACCCGGTGGACGGCTCGTGCCTCGGCCAACGCGCGGCGCACGTCCGGTTCGTCCAGCAAGCCGCGCGACGAGGCCCAGTCGTGGACTCGGGTGATCAGGGCGCCGATGCGGCCGGACGGGCCGAGCATCACGCGTTCGTGGTTGAGCTGGGTGGTGATGAGGCGCCAGCCCTTGTTCTCCTCGCCCACGCGGCGGGATTCGGGGACGCGCACGTCGTTGTAGTAGGTGGCGTTGACGTGGTGGGCGCCGTCGCACGTGATGATGGGCGTCCACGAGTAGCCGGGGTCGGTCGTGTCGACGATCAGGATCGTGATGCCCTTGTGGCGCGAGTCCGCGGCGCCGGTGCGGCAGGCGAGCCACACGTAGTCGGCGTCGTGACCGCCGGTGGTGAAGGTCTTCTGGCCGTTGATGACGTAGCCCTCGTCGGCACGAACGGCCTTGGTGCGCAACGCGGCCAGGTCCGTGCCCGCGTCCGGTTCGGTGTAGCCGATGGCGAAGTGCAGGTCGCCGCTCAGGATCTTCGGCAGGAAGAAGTCCTTCTGCTCCTGGGTTCCGTACGTCTGGAGCGTCGGGCCGACGGTCTGCAGCGTCACGTACGGCAACGGCACGTCCGCGCGCGCCGCCTCGTTGACGAAGATCTGCTGTTCCACCGGGCCGAACCCCAGGCCGCCGTACTCGACGGGCCAGCCGACGCCGAGCCTGCCGTCACGGCCCAGCCTGCTGACCAGCTCGCGGTAGACGGTGCCGTGCCGTTCGGTGAGCATCGCCTCGCGTTCGGCGTCGGACATGACGTTCGCGAAGTACTCGCGCAACTCGTCGCGCAGCTTGCGTTGTGCGGCGCTGAGATCAATGAACATCGATGGCCCCCAAGCGGTGCTCGACTCCGCCGACGAACCGCGTCAGCTCCTTGGCCATGCCGTAGTAGCGGTGCATCGGGTAGGTGATGTCGAGCCCGAGGCCGCCGTGCAGGTGGTGGCAGTTGTGCACGGCCGGCAGCGCTTCGGCCGCGAGCCAGTAGGCCGCCGTGTCGAGGTCGGAGTCGTCGAGGCTCCAGGCGGCGGTCACCGCGGCCAGGTGCAGGGTGCGGGAGGCGATGTAGACGTCCGCGACCAGCGCGGCGGCCGACTGGAACGTCGCCAGGGGTTTGCCGAACTGGTGGCGCGTGCCGACGTGCTTCACGGTGAGGTCGAGGGCACCGGCCAGCACGCCGTCCGCGACCGCGCAGGCTCCGGCCAGCGCGAACCTCCGCACGTCGGCGCCGGCGAGCAGGTCTCCCCTGGCGTTCTCGAACCTCACGGTGTCGTCCACAACGGACACACCGGGTTGCGCCGGGTCCACGACGAAGACCCCGCTGTCCGTGCTGACCAGCATCCGCACGGCCTCGGCGGCGTACGGCACGGTGATCTTCACGCCGGTGATGCCGTCCGGTCCCGCCGTCGTCTCCGGCGAGCCGGGCAACGGCCGAGACGGCTCGCTCAACGCCGCCGTCAGCACCCCGTGCTGCTCGGTCACCAACGGCAGCAAGGAGTTCTGCTGCTCCTCGGTCCCGTACGTCACGATCGGCAACACACCCAACGCGAGCGTCGCGAGCGCCGGAACGTCCACCGCCCGCCGTCCGACCTCGGTGAGCAGCACGGCCGTCTCCAGCACGCCGAGCCCGTCACCACCGAGGCGTTCCGGCACGGCGAGGGCCAGCAGTCCGGCCTCTCCCAACGCCTTCCAGGGTGTGTCGCTCTCCCTGCCCAGCACGTCGGCCGCCAGCGCGGCGATCTCCTGCTGGGTCTCGTCGAGCTGGAAATCCATCAGGGCTCCCTCGGTAGACCGAGAATCCGTTCGCCGGCGAGGTTCATCAGCACCTGCGTCGTACCGCCCGCGATGCTCAGGCACCGCGTCAGCAGGAACTCGTAGATCAGCGGGCCCTCGACGGCGGCGTCCGGGCCGAGCAGGTCGACCGCGAACTCCGCGACGTCCTGCCGTTGCCGCACGCCGGCGAGCTTGCGCACGCTCGACTCCGCGCCCGGTTCCTGCCCGCTCAGCACCCGCAGGCTCGCCCGCAGGTCCAGCACCGACACCGCGAGTCCCTGCGCCACCAGCGCACCCAGCCGTTCGGCGTGGTCCGGTGCGGCGGGTGATCTCAGGATCTGTTCGAGCGCCTCGCCGAGCGACGAGCCCATGGCGACGCGTTCGTTGGCCAACGTCGTGCGGGCGAGCTTCCAGCCGTCACCGGGTTCGCCGACCACGCACGAGTCCGGCACGAAGACGCCGTCGAGGAAGACCTCGTTGAACCGCGCGTCGCCGGTGATCTCCCGCAACGGCCGCACGTCCACGCCGTCGGAGCGCATGTCGACCAGGAAGTAGGTGATGCCCTTGTGCTTCGGCACGCTGGAGTCGGTGCGGGCCAGGCAGATCGCCCAGTCGGCCTCGTGCGCGAGCGACGTCCACACCTTCTGCCCGGTGAGCCGCCAGCCGCCGTCGACGCGTTCCGCCTTGGTGCGCAACGACGCCAGGTCCGAGCCCGCCTCGGGTTCGCTGAACAACTGGCACCAGGTCAGCGAGCCGTCCAACGTCGGCGGCACGAACCGTTCCTGCTGTTCAGCCGTCCCGTGCCGGAGGATCGTCGGCCCGGCCCAGCCGCCGATGATCAGGTCCGGCCGCCGCACCCCCGCTCGCGCGAACTCGCTGTCGATCACCAGCTGCCGCGCCTGGTCGGCGTCCTGACCGTACGGCGCGGGCCAGCCCGGCACCAGGAAACCGCTGCCGGCCAACCGTTCCCGCTGACCGGCGGGGTCCAGCCCGGCGATCTCCTCGGCGAACGCCCGCACCTCTGGATCGGACTCGACCTGAACGGCGAGCGACCGCCGCGCACCTTCGAGAGCCAGCGCGGCAACCCGGCGGCGCCAGTGCGCCACACCGCCCGCGAGCTGCTGCAACGCCAACGCCCGCCGCAGGTACCGATGCGCGTCGTGCTCCCAGGTGAAGCCGATCCCGCCGAGCACCTGGATGCAGTCCTTGGCGTTGCGGACCGCCGCGTCGAACGCCACCGCCGCCGCGACCGCAGCCGCCAGCGGGTGTTCGTCCTCCCCCACCGACCGCGCCGCGTCCCACGCGACCGACGACGCCTGCTCCGCGCGGCACAGCATCTCCACGCAGAGGTGCTTCACGGCCTGGAACGAGCCGATGACACGCCCGAACTGCTGCCGCTGTTTCGCGTACGCCACGGCGGTGTTCAGGCACCACGCCGCCACCCCGCTCGCCTCGGCCGCCATCAGCGTCACCGCGAGGTCGGCAGGATCGCTCACCTCCTGCCCCGGCCCGTCGATCCGCACCGCGCCGAGCGAACGTGAGTGGTCCACGGATTCCAGTGGTGTCACCGAAACCTGGGACACCGGCACCAGCATCCAATTGTCCGTTTTGACCAGCAGGTGCGTCGCCTCGGCGGCACCGACCACCTGCTGAGACGAGAACCCGAACCCGGCGATCCCGTCGAAGTCGGGCAGCAGCACCGACACCAGCGCCGTGGGCAGCAACGGCCCCGGCACCAGGTTCTCGGCCGCCCGCTCCAGCATCACCGCGAGATCGGCGACCGTGCCGCCCTCCCGCGTCACCTCGAAGAACCCGACCTTGACGAGATCAGCCCACTCGTCCCCGGCGGCGTCCACGCTGTCGCGCAACGCGCGCTGGTCCCCGGTCGTGGCGATCGGCATGCGGCCTCCTCCAGTACGTGAAGAAGTTTATAGAACGTGTTCTATTTCGAGCAACAGATCATGGCCGGGAAACCGATCGAGTATGATGAGGGGGCAGCTGCAACACGTTTCAGGAGGATCATCTCCGTGTCACCTTCGAAGTCGCGCACGGACGCGTTGATGGCGGGCGACGAGCTCAGCTCGGCCGCCCAGCGCGAGCGCCGCAAGCGGATCGTCGACGCGACGATCGCGCTGGCGTCCAAGGGCGGGTTCGACGCCGTCCAGATGCGTGCCGTGGCCGACCGCGCGGACGTGGCACTGGGCACGCTGTACCGCTACTTCCCCTCGAAGGTCCACCTGCTCGTGTCGAGCCTCGCGGTGGAACTGGAGCGCGCCCAGGAGAAGATGGACCGCACCACCGTTCCCGGCGAGAGCCCGTACGAGCGCGTGCTGTTCGTCCTCGGCCGCATCACCCGCGGTCTGCAGCGCAACCCGCACCTCACCGAGGCGATGACGCGCGCGTTCACCTTCGCCGACGCCAGCGCGGGCGCCGAGATCGACAAGGTCTCGTGGCTGATGGAGAGCATGTTCACCAAGGCGATGAGCGACGACGCCCCGACCGACGAGCAGAAGGCCATCGCCCGCGTGATCGGCGACGTGTGGCTGTCGAACCTGGTCGCCTGGGTCACCCGCCGCGCCACCGCCACGGACGTCGCGAACCGCCTCGAACTCACGGTCCGCCTGCTGCTCAAGTGAGTCGTCCTGCGGGATGACCCGTCAGTCACACCCGCGAACGATGCCGGCGCACACCGTCACCACTACCGTCTGTCCTATGAAGACGCTCCTGGTCGTCCTAGCCGTGCTGGCCGTGCTCGGCGGCGGAACCGTCGCGCTGGTGAACCACCTGGGCGGCTGGAACACGTTGATCGGCAAGTCCTGGGCCATCACCTACGAGGTGACGGCCCAACCAGCGGAAACCCTTGCGGACGTGACGTACGCCGAGTCGCCCGACCGCAACCGCAAGGAGGCCCCGCAGAGCGCCAGCGTGGCGGCGCCGCTGCCGTGGACCACCGAGGTCATCATCAACGCCGGTGAGAAGGCCCAGGTCGCCGTCACGCCGAAGGGCGACCAGGTGCTGACGTGCCGGATCCTGCTCGACGGCATGAAGGAACTCTCGTCCGCCACCGGTCAGCCCGGCGAGAAGGTCACCTGCGAGGCTTCCACCAGTACCTGACCGCGAACGGCGTCGTGGCGAGTACGACCACCCCCACGACCACCTGGATCCACGGCGGTTCGACACCGAACTTCGCGAGGATCATGCCCGTTACGAGCCCGATCACGACCGCGCCGAGCAGGATCAACGCACGCCGTCGCCACATGTGTCACCTTCCCCCGGACACCAACGATCGCACCCGGGATCGGCCGCCCGGCCTTCCGGCAAACCCGCGGGTCGACGACTGAAACAGGCGCCCCGAAACGATTCCGGGGCGCCCGCTCGAGATCACACGTTGTCGGTGTGCGTGACACCCGCGTTCCGGTAGTCCTGCACCGCCGTCTTCACCTGGGCCGGGCTCAGCACCTGGTCCTTGGCGAAGTACACGTAGTCGACCTCCTGCTGGTAGGCGCGTTCGGCGCTGCTGCCCTGCAGGCCGCCCGAGATGAACCAGAGGTTGAAGTTGATCGACATCGGCGTCTCGGGGTAGTACTTGTCGCCGTGGTCGGCCACGAGCGCGCCGTCGATGTAGTACTTCACCCGGCCGTTGGCGACCTGGAAGACCAGGTCGTGCCAGCCGTTGTAGCTCTGGCGCTGGGAGTTGTGGATGTTGTCGGCCACCCACGGCTCGTTCTGGTAGGTCTCCCACGTGGTCTCGTACATGATGTTGCCCTGCTCGCCCCAGCCGCCGTTGGGCAGGTACTCGAAGTCGATCTCCCCGTAGTTCGGGGCCATCGGCGCGTCGAGCGGGGTGATGGTGAAGAACGTCTGCACGACGTGGTCACCGTCGGGTCCGAAGACCGGGGCGTCGCTGAACTTCACGCGCGAGGCGTAGGTGCCCTCGAAGAACTTGCGCTGGTGGAACATCTCGGTCTGCTTGGCGGCGGAGCCGTTGTTCCACGAGTCGAGGCGCATGACCTTCTGGCCGTCCACGGTCGGGAACGTGACGCGCGAGGCGTCCCATTCGGCGCCGGGCACGCCGGGGCCACCCGCTCCCGAACGCACGGTCCAGCCGCGCTGGCTGATCCGCGAGTCGCTCGAGTTGTTGTACGCGAAGTCGTCGAACAGCTTGGGGCCGTTGGGGTTCGGCGGTGTGGTCGTGGTCGTCGTGGTGGTGGGCGGGCTGCCACCGGGCGGGGTGCCCCACAGCAGCGAACTGCCGCGGTAGACGGTCACCTTGTTCGACGCCGAGTAGCTGCTGTCGGCGCGGAACGAGTAGTCGTCGGTCTGGGTGATCGAGCCCCAGTTGGTGCGGTAGAAGCGGAGTTGCAGGTCGCCCGAGTCGGCGCCGGGGTTCAGCACACCGGCGCCGGAGGTGAAGCCGACCTCCAGGTAGCGGTCGGCGGGGCCGCCGGTGAGGGTGCCGAACTGGCCGGTGACGTTGCCGCAGCCGCGCACGGCCCACGAGCAGGCGAACCGGTAGCCGACGTCCGGGGTGTCGGCCTTGAAGTAGTAGCGGATCTTCACCTCGGACAGCGGCACGCTCGTGCTGCCGGAGTTGACCAGCTTGAACCAGGGTTCGACCTGGTCGGTCGTCGCACCGGACGCGCTGGTCCGGTACTGGGCGGTGATCGCGTCGGCGGCGAACGCGTTCGGTGCGACGGCCAGTGCGGCCACCGCCAGTGCCGCGCAGGACGCGGCTAAGAGTGCTCGCAACGTTCTCTCCTCATTTCGGCAGGGACGGACAGGGCGGCGAGCCTTGACGAGTGGAGGCGCATCCGGGTGGTGAAGCCCTCCCACTCGGGGCGCTGGGACCAGAGGGTGTCGGCCAGCGCGGCAAGTCGGGGAAACGCCAGGTATTCCAGGTGGTCCTTCGAACGGACGTGCTCGGTCCACAGCTGGCACTGGGCGCCGAGGACGCCGTCGGGCAACGGCACGTCGTAGACGTCGCGGGTGGTGACGACGAACCCGGGCTGGCCCGGTGGTTCGAGCGGGCCGCCGGTCTGCGGGTAGTCGAGGTAGGTGGAGGTGTGCGGGGTCATCACGACCGGCTGGCCGCGATCGAGTGCTTTGGTGGCTTGGGTTTCGTCCTTCCACGGCATGAGGAGGGACCTCACGTCGCCCGTCGGTTCCCACGCCGCCGGGGTGCGGCCGCGGTCGAGCACGTACTTGCTCGCCTGCTTCAGGAACTGCGCGTGCACGTTCTCGGGCAGCAGGCACTCGTCGCCGCCGAGGTGGACGTGCTCGCCGGGGAACACGTCCAGCACCTCGGCCAGCACCTCGCGGACGAAGCCGAGGGCGTGCATCCCGAACGCGGCATCGCTGATGCCCCAACGGGTCCAGACGGGCAACGGTTCGGGGGCGATGCCGAGGTCGGGGTACGCGGCCAGCGCCGCGCGGGCGTGCCCGGGCATCTCGATCTCCGGCATGATCCGGATGCCGCGCTCGGCGGCGTGCGCGACGAGGCCTTCCAGTTCGGCACCGGTGTAGGTGCCGCCGTGCGGGACGCCGTCGCCGTTGGTCTCGGTGCGCCAGCCGCCGATCGAGGTGAGCAGCGGGTGGGCCGGGACCGGCATCCGCCAGCCCTGGTCGTCGGTGAGGTGCAGGTGCAGGACGTTGAGCTTGTGCAACGCCATCAGGTCGATGAACCGGCGCACCACGTGCACCGGCTGGAAGTGCCTGGCCACGTCGAGCATGAACCCGCGCCACGGCAGCCTCGGCACGTCCCGGATGTCGACGCCGGGCAGCGTCCACTCCACTTCGGACACTCGACTGGGCCGCAGCGCCTCGGCCGGCAGGAGCTGGCGGATCGACTGGACGCCGTGCGCCAGGCCGTTCAAGGTGGCTGCCCTGAGCAGCACGCCGTGCTCGTTGACGGTGAGCGCGTACCCCTCCTCGCCGAGGCCGACGAGCTTGGCGTCGAGCGCGATGACGATCTGGCCGTAGTCCGCGAGCGGCAACGACAACCCGGTGGCGGGCCGGAGCAACGTGCGCAGCAGCCGCGCCGCCGGTTCGGCGCCGGGTGTGACCCGGACGCTCGTGCCGCAGTCCAGCGTGAAACCCTTGCTGCGCCGGACGATCCTGGTCGGCAGTGGCACGATCATCCCTTCACCGCCCCTCCGACGATGCCGGTGGTGACCCGGCCCTGCAACACGACGAAGATCAGCAGCACCGGCAGCATGAACAGCGTGGAGGCGGCCATCGTGGCGCCCCAGTCGGTGCCGAAGGTGTTGTTGAACGACGACAGCCACACCGGCAGCGTGCGGTCGTCCTGGTTCTTGATGATCAGCACGTTGGCGAAGGCGAACTCGTTCCAGGCCGTGATGAACCCGAACAGCGAGGTCGCCAGCAGGCCTGGCGCCAGCAGCGGGAACACGACCTTGCGGAACGCCTGGGCGCGCGTGCAGCCGTCGACCTGCGCCGCCTCCTCCAGATCGACCGGGATGGCGGCGAGGAACCCGCGCAGCGTCACGATCGTGAACGGCAGCGTCATCATGAAGTAGACCAGCGTGAGGATCCAGAGCGTGTCGAGCATCCCGGTGTCGCGCGCGATCACGTAGATCGGGATCAGCAACGCCTCCCAAGGCGTCATCTGCGCGACGAACACCATCAGCACGAACGCCCTGCGCCCCTTCCACTGCAACCGCGCGATCGCGAACGCGGCGAGCAGTGCGACACCGAGGGCCAGCAGCACCGCCCCTCCCGCGACCAGCAGGCTGTTGCGCCAGAACGAGAAGAACCCCTGCGCGGCGATGGCCGTGCCGAAGTGGTCGAACGTGAGCGGGATCGGCAGGAACGTCGGCGTCTCGCTCTGGATGTCCTTGGTGGGCTTGAACGCCGTCAGCACCATCCAGTAGACGGGGAAGACGGAGAGGACGAACACCACCAGCGCCGCCGTCGTGCGGGAGATCCTCCCGATCATCATGCTTCCCGCTCCTGCCGGTAGAGCTGGCGGAAGTACGCCAGCAGTGCGAGCACCAGCAACACGACCATCAGCATCGAGACCGCGGCGCCGAGGTCGTAGCGCTGCAACGACTGCGCGACCTGGAAGGCGTAGACGGGCAACGTCGTCGTGGCCTGTCCCGGACCGCCCTGGCTGATCACCCAGATCTGCACGAACGCCTTGACGACCCAGATCACCTCCAGACACGTGATCAGCCCGAACATGGCCCGCAGCATCGGGAACGTGATGGTGGTGAACACCCGCCACGCGCCGGCGCCGTCGATGCGGGCCGACTCGTACAGCTCCTGCGGGACGGTGATCATCGCCGCGTACAGCGACAGCGCGGCGAACGGCACCGACTGCCAGACGATCAGGGTGACGAGGATGCCGAACGTCGCGTCGCCGTCGGCGAACCAGGTGTAGCCGCGGTACTCCTCGAAGCCGAGCGCGACCAGCGCCCAGTTCACGATGCCGAGCCGCGACTGGAAGAGCCACTGGAACACCGTGGTGGCCGCGATGATCGGCGTCGCCCAGGTCAGCACCAGGCCGCCCATCACCAGGAACCGCAACCACTTGCCGAGCCGCACCAGCAGCAGTGCGACCAAAGTGGACAGCACCATGATGAGCACGACGTTGATCGCCGTGAACCACAGCGTCCGCTGGACCACGCTCCAGAACTCGGGGTCCTGCAGCACCTTCGCGTAGTTCGCCAGGCCGACGAACTTCGCGTCACCCCGCACCAGCTGCGGCAGCCCGAACTCCTGCAGCGAGATGATCACGTTGCGCACCAACGGGTAGAACAGCAGGTACGCGGTGGTGAGCAGGGTGGGCGCGATCAGCAGGTACGGCAGGATCGGGCGCTTGCGCCTCGGCGGCGGGGCCGGTGCAGTCTCCTGCACCGGCCTCTCGGCGAGGAGCGTCATTTGCCGGAGTTGAGCGCTTGGGTGATCACTTCGTCGGCCTTCGCCGCGGCCGTCTTCGGGTCGGCGCCGGTCAGCACCGCCGTCTGGAACTCCTTGATCGGGTTGCGCGCCTCGACCGCGGCCCAGTTCGGCGAGTTCGGCGTGGCGAACCCGTTCGCGGCGCCCTGCGCCATCGCCGCCGTGCCCGGATCACCGCCGACCGAACCGGCCAGCGACTTGCGGTTCGGCACGTAGTTCATCGCCTTCGCGAGCTCGACCTGCCACTTCTCCCCGGCCAGCGCCTTGACGACCTCGTACGCGCCGTCCTGCCTGCTCGACGCCAGCGGGATGATCAGGTCGGACCCGCCGGTGAACACCGCGCCGGGCTTGTCGGCGGTCTTGCCGGGGATCGGGAAGAAGCCGATCTTGCCTTCGAGCGCCGGGTTGGCCTTGGTGACGAGCTTCGCCGCCCCGGGCACCGCGATGAACTGCGCGACCTTGCCGCCGGCGACCACGTCCGTCTGCTGCGGCTTGGACTCGTCGGCGTCCTTCGGGCCGTCGCCGAGCGCCTGGAGCTGCTTGTAGAAGTCCATGCCCGCCAACGCCTCGGGCGTGTTGAGCGAGCCCTTCCAGTTGTCGCCGTCCTGCTTGGCGAGGTCGCCGCCCTCGTCCCAGACGAACCCGGACAGCGTGTACCAGTTCTGGCCGGGCAGGTAGATCCCCTGCTGCTCGCCCTGGTCGAGCTTGGCGGTGGCGTCCAGCCACTCCTGCCGCGTCTTGGGCGGCTTGACCTGCGCGGCCTCGAAGAGGTCGGTCCGGTAGAGCACGACCCGGTTGGCCGCGTAGAACGGGACGCCGAACTGCTTGCCGTCGACCGCGCCGGGGTCGGCGAGGCCGGGGATCCAGTCGTCGCCCTGCAGTTCGGCCTTCTTCGCGGACAGGTCCGTGACGCCCTTGCTGGCCACGTACTGCGCGACCTGGGTGTTGCCGACCTCGATCACATCGGGCGGATCAGTGCTGGCCAGCGCACTGGTGACCTTCTGCGTGATGCCGTTCCACTCCTGGATCTGGATCTTCAGGTCGAGGTTCGCGTGGTCCTTCTCGAACTCGGTCTCGAACTTCTGCACGAAGTCCGCGGTGGCCGTGTCCTTCATGAGCCACACGGTGATCTCCTGCTTCTCACCTCCTCCGGCCTCCGTGCCGCAGGCGGACAAGGCGAGTGCAAGAACCAGTAAGGCAGCGGAGCGCGACACGACTCACCTCTCGCTGGGATGTGACCAATTGGTCAGGTCTCGACGGGTGAGGTAGAAAGTGGCATAGACCACTTCTCAGGTCAATCCCCAGTTCGGACGCGTGGGAGCGCTCTCGATCTTCAACGGACTGGTTACTTACCAGTGGTATGCCATACTGGCCGCCGACGAAGCGGAGAGGCATGGCCGAGGCGATCCTGAAGCGCGAGCGCGTCCGCGACTACCTGCTCGAACTCATCGAGACCCACCCCGCGGGCGCCCCGATCCCGGCGGAACGCGTGCTGTGCCAACAGCTCTCGGTCTCCCGCCCCACCGTCCGCTCGGCGGTGGAGGAACTGGTCAACACAGGCCTGCTGGTGCGCCAGCACGGCAGGGGCACCTTCGTGGCCCGCGCCAAGATCACCCAGGAGATGGTGTCGGACACCGGTTCGATGTCACTACCTCAAGCAGGCGGGGTGTGGTCGTCCCGCGTCCTGGAGCACGCCCGCATCCCGGCCGGGGCACGCGTCGGCCGACGGTTGCACGTCTCCCCCGCCGCCGAGATCCACTACATCGCGCGACTGCGGCTGGTCGACGGAGAGCCGATGGCGCTGGAGTACCTGCACGTGCCGGCCGCCGTCGCGCCTTCGTTGACGTTGCACGACATGGAATCCGGCGACTTCTACGAACGGCTGCGCGAGCACGGCGTGCACGTTTCCGAGGCGGTGCAGTCGATCGAGCCCACCGTGGTGAACGAGTCCGAGGCCGCGTTGCTCGCGGTTCCCGTGCTGGCGCCGGCTTTGCTGTTCGAACGGCTCACCACGGACGCCGAGGGGCGGCAGGTGGAGTACGTGCACTCGATCTACCGGGGCGACCGGTACAAGATCGTGTCGAGGCTGACGCTCGGGGCCTCTCCGCGCAACACCGTGGACGTGCGGGCGAAGGTGGGCGGCGACCCGTTCTGATTCGGGCCGTAACGACCCGGCAGCGCGGCGCGACGTGACCTCACGTGCGAGGTGCGAGAGCAGTCCGGGTGGTCTCGGCGACGTTGGCAGCCGTGGCCCTCGTGTCCGGGTTCGGGAACCTGATCCGCTCCCCCAGCGAGGAGCACACCAGGTTCGCGGTCGAGCACGCCCTCGACCGCGGGACGTGGGACACCCCTTTCCCCGCGCTGCGGTTCATGGTGATCGCGACCGTCCTGAACCCCGTCGAACGCCGTCTCCAGGCCACGGTGGCGGTCGTCCCCGGCAGCCCGAAGCCCGTCTTCGCGGACGGGGAGTTCCAGCCCGTCGTGCGGGACGACACCATCAGAGCGGAGTTCGCCGAGGCGAAGCTCACGGTGGTGCTGCGCAACGGATCCGTGGGTGAGACCACCGTTTCCTTCCCGCTGAAGCACATCGTGCTCCCCCACAGCACCGGCGAACCGGTCAGCGCCACACCCTCGATCTCAGCGTCACCACGAGACTGCCTGGGGGCGTGAGGGTCATCGACCCGGAACCCACCAACGACAGCGAGCCGAGAACGACAGTCGACACCCCGACTGTGTTCGGCCTCGCGTTGGACGACCGGCTCAGCCCTTGGCTCCTCGACGCGGACACCGTCACCGCGGTCGCCGGTGACGTAGTCGACCGGTACCGCGCCGCCCATCCGCTCTACCGGCCGAGCATCAAAGCGAGTTTCGGCAGGGGTGGACGTACTGGGCGTTCGTCTACGCCGTCAGCCTGATGCCCGCCGTGATCGGCTTGAGCTTCTACTTCCGCACCAGGCGCCGCGCCACCGGCGACTCCTCGGCGGCCATGGAACTCGCGGCCGCTCTCCTCGCCCTCATCGCCCTGCGCCAGGTCTTCGTACCCACCGACATCTCCGGCCTGACGAGGCTCGACTTCCTCCTGGGAGTGCAGCTCCTCGTCGTCTGCTGCCTGATGGCCGTGACCTACGTGGCCGCTCCTCCCATCCCGGCAGCACCGAAACCCCACCCGCGCAGGCGGCGGCTGACCCCGCGCGTTCCGGACGGTGCCGTGCGCCGGATCAGTTGAAACGAACCGAGAAGCTGTCCACGAAGTTCTGCGCCTTCTCCAGCGTGTGCGAGCTGTAGGTGCCGCTCGCCCGCGCGTCCAGCAACGCGTTCTGCTGCGCGTCCAGCATCAGCCGCTGCAACTCCCGGTGCTGGTGCATCTCGCTGTCCGGCTCCGGCTCGACCAGCATCTTCTCGATGTTCTCGCTCATGAACACCGTGCGCTCGCGAGTCCGTTCCAGTACGTCGTCCGTGAAGAGATCCCCGTTCTCGCGGCACAACGTCGGGCTGGCCAGCAGGTCCTGCGTGGCGACGACGAGTTCGTTGGCCAGCCGCGCGTATTCGCGGCGGCCGTGTTCCTCGTCGTTGCCGCGGATGCCGAGCCACTTGATGACCAGCGGCAGCGAGCCGCCCTGCACGACCAGGGTCAGGATCGCGACGGTGAACGCGATGAGGATGAGCTCCTCGCGGTGCGGCAGGTCGGCCGGCAGGGTCTGGGCGGCGGCCAGCGTGACGACACCGCGCATGCCCGACCAGGCGAGGACGGCGCCGCCTCGCCAGCTCAGGCCCTCGCTCGCGTAGAACGCCACGTCGGCCTGTTTGCGTTGCAGAGCGCGGACTCCCCGGTCGTAGCGCTTCTCCTCGCCTGGGCGCGGGCCGCGTTCGAGGAAGCGGTCCAAAAAGGAGTCGAGCTTGCCGGTGAACGCGTCCGCGCGGCGTTGCTGGCGGCGCAGCATCGCGATCAACGGGATGACGAACACCCCGCGCAGCAGCACCAGCGCCACAGTGGCCAGTGCGCCGATCAGCAACGTGCGCAGCACTCCCTCGTCCGCCACGGCGCCGATGACGGCGGTGAGTTCGAAGCCCATCAGCAGGAACACGCCGTTCTCCAGCAGCAGCTGGATCGTGCGCCAGTTGGTGCGTTCGGAGATGCGGTCGTGCGCGGTGAACCGGCGGGCGCTCAGGTGGCCGGTCACCAGGCCCGCGATGACGACGGCGATCACGCCGGACGCGTGCGCCTCCTCGGCCGGGATGAACGCGAGGAACGGGACCACGAAGGAGATCGCGGTGGTCAGCACGGGCTGACCCTGGATCTTCGACCGCACCCACACCGACACCAGGCCGACCGCGAACCCGATCGCCACGCCCACCGCGACGGCGTAGGCGAAGTCGCCCAGCGCGTCGCCGAACGTGACGCTGGCCGTGATCGCAAGGACGGCCGTGCGCAGCAGCACCAGCGCCGTCGCGTCGTTGACCAGGCCCTCACCCTCCAGAATGGTCACTAGCCGCGGTGGCAGGCCGAGCCGTTTGCCGATCGAGGTGGCCGCGACCGCGTCCGGCGGGCTGATCACCGCGCCCAGGGCGAGCGCGGCCGCGAAGCCGATGTCCGGGACCAGCCACCAGATCAGCAGGCCCGTCCCGAACGCCGACACGACCACGAGCAGCACCGACAGCGAGCCGATCGTGGAGAAGTCCCGCCGGAAGTCCACGACCGGCACGTTCACCGCCGCCGAGTAGAGGATCGGTGGCAGCACGATCACCAGGATCCACTCGGGTTCCACGTCGAGGTGCGGTGCTCCGGGGAGCTGACTGCACGCCATGCCGACCAGCACCAGCAACACCGGTGCCGCCACGCCCAGTTTCGGCGCGAAGTACGACACCGCCACGATGATCAGCACGGCCGCGACCGCGAGCAAGGCCCATTCCTGCATGACGTGCAGTTTGGTCGATCAGGACGGACCTCGCCCGTGGAGCCACGCCGGTCAGGAAGCGGGAAGCACGTGGCGCCCGTCACGGTCGGTGCTCAGGCACAACGAGCAGATCTCGCCGCCCTGCGCGCTCGCCGTCATGTCCGGCCGCTCGTACGACTCCTCGCACACGACGCAGTCGTACCGCGTGCCGCTCGGGTTGCCGTCGGAGTCCAGCAGCGGCTCGGCGATGCCGTCGTCGGTGCGCCGCAGGTAGAACCGGCCGCGTGTGACGACCGCGAGCAGCGGTGTGAGCACGATCGGGATGCCGACGGCGACCAGCGGCGAGTACGGCTGCACGCCCGCGCCGAACAGTCCGAAGTAGACGGAAATCGACAAGATCGACGACGCGAGGAACGACCCGACGCCCACCGGGTTGACCGCGAACAGCATGCCCCGGCGGAACTCCGGCTGCTTCGGCGACAGCTTGAGCAGGTACTTGTTGATCGCGATGTCCGCCGCGACCGTGACGACCCACGCCATCGCGCAGTTGGAGTAGAAGCTCAGCAGGTTGTTGAGGAAGCTGAACATGTCCGCTTCCATCAGGATCAGCGCGATCCCGAGGTTGACCAGCACGAACACCAACCGCCCCGGGTAGTGCTTCGTGACGCGGGTGAACGAGTTCGTCCACGCCAGCGACCCCGAGTAGGCGTTGGTGACGTTGATCTTCACCTGGCTGAGCACCACGAGCACCAGTGCCAGCGGCACCACCAGCCACGCGGGCATGAACTGCTTGAACACCCCGGTGAACTGCTCGATCGGCTCCACCGCCGCCACCTTGCCGACCGCGTCGAGCACGTAGATCGCGAGGAACGCGCCGATCGCCTGCTTCAGCGCGCCGAACACGACCCACCCCGGTCCGGCCATCACCATGGACGTCCACCACGCCCGGCGGTTCTCCGCGGTGCGCGGCGGCATGAACCGCAGGTAGTCGATCTGCTCGCCGATCTGCGCCATCAACGACAGGCACACGCCCGCGCCGAGCATCACCGCCGCCAGGTTCACCCCCTGGTCGCCGTAGGAGAGCCAGCGGCTGACCGACGACGGGTCCGCGATCACCAGGTACAGCAGCGGCGCCACCATCAGCAGCAACCACAACGGGTTCGTCCAGCTCTGGAGCTTCGCGAGCACCTTCATCCCGTAGATCACCAACGGGATGATCACCAGCGTCGACGCCAGGTACCCGAGCCACAACGGCAGGCCCAGCGCGTACCGCAGGCCCTGCGCCATGATCGAGCCTTCGAGCGCGAAGAAGATGAACGTGAAACTCGCGAAGATCACGCTGGTGATGACCGAGCCGTAGTAGCCGAAGCCCGATCCACGCGTGATCAGGTCGAGGTCGATGTTGTACCGGGCCGCGTAGTAGGCCAGCGGGAAGCCGGTCACGAAGATGACGACGGCCGCGAACGCGATGGCCAGCAACGCGTTCCCGGTGCCGTGGGTGAGAGCGATGCCCGCGCCGATCGAGAAGTCCGCCATGTAGGCGATCCCACCGAGCGCGGACGCCCCGACGACGGCCGGCGTCCAGCGCCGGTACGTGCGCGGGGCGAACCGCAGCGTGTAGTCCTCCAGCGTCTCCTTGGACGCCGCCGGAGCCTCCGCGCGCTCCACAACCTGGTCAAGGGTCATGGAGTCCGACGCTACGAACCGCGCGTTTCCAGCGAACACACCGTTTGTGACGACCGAGTCACGCTATGTTCACTGATCATGGATGACCTCGTGACGTTCATGAAGGAGCGCAAGCTCGCCGACGAAGCCGCCGCGCGGGTGTGGGCCGAGCGAGCCGCCACGATCTCGGAGTGGGCGCGCAAAGTCGTGCTGCTGCTGACGAACCACCAGGTCCCCGCCGAGCACACGCTGCACGACCGGGCCGGCGACCGGAAGGTGCGGATCGCGTCCGGCTGGCTGGTGCTGACCACCAGGATCCCGAGCGCGACGCACCCCGGCGTGTTCAAGGAGGCCGGAATCCTGCTGACCCCGGCCGCCGACCTGTGGCAGTACGACACCGACTGGACGGTCTCCGCCCGCCTCACGCCGACGATCCCGGCGTTCCGCAGCGCGGAGGGCGCCGTGCTGAAGGCGCGGTGCGAGTGGATCCTGGACAACGCCATCGAGGCGTTCGCGGACACGCTGGACCGCCACGGCATCGACGTGTTCGAACTGGAGGGCCTCTAGGCCCCTCGTTCTAGTCCGCCAGCTTCCAGATCCGGACGATCTTGTCGTCGCCACCCGCCGCGACCCGCTTGCCGTCCGGCGAGAACGCCACCGCCTGGATCTGCCCGGCCGCCCCGATCACGGTGGCGCGGATCTTCTTGGTCTCCACGTCCCACAGCTGGATGAAGTTGCCCTGCCCCCAGGCAGCGACCGTGTCGCCGTCCGGGTGGAACAACGCGCTCGAGAGCGTGAGGTCGTCGTCCGCGCGCAAGAACACCGCCTTGCTCTTACCGGACTCCACGTCCCAGAGCTGCATGCTGTTCGTGCCGTCGCCGTCGATGACCGCGAGGGTCTTGCCGTCGGGCGAGAACGAGCCGCCGTCGCCGGTCGAGTCGTTGATGGTCTTGACCGTCTTGCCGGTGGCCGGGTCGACGATCTTGATCTCCTGGTACTTGCTGCCGGCGTAGGCGAGCAGCTTGCCGTCCGGGGTGAACGAGAGTTCGCTGCTGCCGCGCGCCTCGGTCAGGCCGATCTTGACCTTGCGGGTGGCGACGTCCCAGACCTGCATGCGGCCGGTGTGCGTGACGCCGACGAGGGTCTTGCCGTCGGGGTGGAAGCGCAGGGTCTTCATGATCGAGCGGCTCTCGTCGAGGCCGCCGATCATCGAGCGGTCGGCGAGGTTCCACAGGTACGTGGTGAAGTCGCCGGTGCGGTTGCCGCCCGCCGCGAGGATCTTGCCGTCCGGGCTGATCGCGACCGCCGTGGCCGCGGCGCCGCCGGGTCCGGCCGGCAGCTGGACGGTGCCGATGACCTTGTTCGTGGTGGTGTCCCAGATGCGGACGAGGTCGCCGCCGTCGCCCAGGCCGTCCTCGGCGCTGGCGAGGATCTTGCCGTCCGGGCTCCAGGCGATGGACGCGATCGCGTCCTTGTGGTCGACGAGCTGGACGTGCTCGGTGAACTCCTGGGGCTGGCCCGGATCGGACTTGGTCGTCGTCGGGGACTGCTCGGAGCCGCCCTCCTTGTTGGAGGCCGCCTTGTTGTCGTTGGTCGACGGCAGCTGGGCCGCCTCGCCGTCGTTGTTCTTCTGACTGATCCACCACGCGGCGCCACCACCGATGGCCGCCACCGCGCCGATGCCCGCGAACAGGGCCGTGCGTCTGCTGACGCCGGACTTCCGCGCGACGACCGGCAGCACGACCGGGGCGCCGGCGAGCATCGCGAGGGCCTGGTCGACGGTGGCGCGCTCGGCGGGGTTCTTGCGCAACAGCCCGCCCAGCAACGACGAGAGGTGCCCGGCGCGTTGCGGGGGCGGCGGTTCCTGGGTGAGCAGCATCGACAGGGTCGTCATGAAGTCCTGGCCCTGGTACGGCGGCCTGCCCTCGACCGCGGCGTACAGGGTGGCGCCGAGCGACCACAGGTCCGTCGCCGGGGTGATCGGCGCGCCGGTGCCCTGCTCCGGCGCCATGTAGGCGGGCGTGCCGATGATCGAACCGTCGGTCGTCAGCGGCACGTCGCCGGTGAGCCGGGCGATGCCGAAGTCGGTGATCACGACCCGGTCGCCGGACAGCAACACGTTGGCGGGCTTGAGATCGCGGTGCACGATCCCGGCCTGGTGGGCGACCCGCAACGCGCTGAGCATCGACGTGGCGATGTAGGCGACCTGGTCGGGCGGCAGCGCGCCCTGGGTCTTGATGGCGTCGGACAGCGACCCGCCGCGGACGAACTCCATCACGATCATCGGGGTGCCGTTGTACTCGACGACGTCGTGCACGGTGACGATGCCGGGGTGGTTGAGCTGGCCGGCGAGCTGCGCCTCACGCATGGCGCGCTGGCACAGCACCGCCCGCTGCTGCGCGTCGAGACCGGCCGGGAGCAGCAGCTCCTTGATGGCCACCTCACGGCCGATGACCTCGTCACGGCCGAGCCAGACCCGGCCCATGCCGCCGGTGCCGATCACCTGAACAAGCCGGTAGCGCTGTGCCACCAGGCTTCCCGTCGCATCTGTCACGGCGCGCAGCTTAGATGGGAGAACGCGCTCTCACGACGGGAACCGGAAACTTCGTGATCCATTGGATCCGTTGGTAGCAAAGCAACATCGTGCAGGTTCAATAGGTCGACAATGGACCTGTCCCTAGTGGACTCTCGCGACCTCGATTCCTATGGTGCCGAACATCCGCAACTTGCGCAGCACGGTCGGCCCGGTGGTGAACCCGGCCGCCTCGATCCGCTTCGGCACGGCGTCACCGACGTTGTCCTGCAGGTGGTCCTTCGTCGTGCCGTGGTGGTGATGGAAGACGGCGTCGGCGAGCACCAGGACGCCCTCCGGCTTCAGCACCCGCCGCACCTCGGCCAGCATCTCGTCCTTCGACGCGGTGTCGAGGTGGTGCAGCATCAGACTGGAGAAGACGACGTCGAACGTGCCGTCGGGGAACTTCAACTCCTGCGCGAACCCCTTGTCCAGCCGTGCACCGGCGCTGCGGAGCTTCCGTTCCGCGCGGGCCAGCATCTTCAGGTCGGGGTCGACGCCGAACAGCTCGACGTCCGGGTGCCGCTTCGCCGTGGCGCGCAACAGGTTCCCGGTGCCGCAGCCGACGTCGAGGACGCGTTGCCCTGACCGCAGCCGGGCCAGCGCCACCATCTCGGCGTGGACTCGGCCGAGCGCGGACACCCGGTGCAGGAGGTCGTAGAGGGGCATCAGGTAGTGCTTGCCCATGCCGGGCAGGTAGTCCCGCTCCTGGGACGATACGTCGGTCATGAATCCCAGTCTGACCGCAGTCCTACCTGGATTTCTGTGGCGATCCACGGTTTGACTGGGATGATTTGACGGTGCGCACCCAACGAACGCGGATGACCGGTGACGAGCCCGCTCAGTACGCCTGGCGACCCGCCCCCGGCGAGTTGTCCGTGGCGGCCGTGCGGCTCGGCCACGGCGCGGAGATCAACGGCGCGCACGAGGCCCACTCCCACGACTTCCCCGGCATCGCGTACTTCGAGGAGTCCGGTGGCGTCGTGCGGCACGGCCGGCACGTCCGCCACGTCGAGGCAGGCGACCTGTTCGTCATCGCGCCCGGCGACGTGATGGGCCAGGCCCGCAGCGACGACCTGCTCGGCGCACGGGGCTGGGGCGTCTTCTTCACCGCCGACGCGCTGAGTTCCGACACCCCCGGCACACATCTGGCGTGGCGCACGCACCCACTGCTGTTCCCGTTCGTCCACGGCGGCGCCACGGGTGCGCTCCGGCTCAAGGTGCCTGAGCCCGCACGCGCCGAGTGGACCGCTCGCGTCGAGGCGTTGCACGACGAACTGCACCACCGCCGCGACGGCTACCGCGAGGCCGTGTCGGCGCACCTGACGTTGCTGCTGGTCGGCGTCTCCCGGCTGGCCGCGGACGTGGTCGGTGACCTGCGCGAGAACGCCGAACCGCTGCTGGCCTCGGTGTTCGACGTGATCGAGCGCCGCTACGCCGAACCGCTGTCACTGCGCGAGGTCGCCGCCGCCGTGAGCATCTCCCCCGGCCACCTCACCTCGACCGTGCGGCAGCGGACCGGGCGCACGGTCGGCGAGTGGATCACCGAACGCCGCATGGTGCAGGCCCGCCGCCTGCTCGCCGTCACGGACCTGCCGGTGGGCGACATCGGCAGCCAGGTGGGCATTCCGGACGCCGGTTACTTCGCGCGCACGTTCGGCAAGGTGCACGGGATGAGCCCCACGCGTTGGCGGCGGTTCAACCACTTGAACACCCGCTGAACACCTGTGGGCGGCCTGTCGATCACCAGGCGTTTCGTCGCTTTCGTCCCTCTCGGACGTGGCAGTGTCGTGACCATGACCGGCGGGACGCCCACCATGCACTCGAACGACCGAGACCTCGGCACGAGGTTCCACGACCTGATGGAAGTCGTGGTGAGGTGGCTGCCGTTCGGCCTGTCCCGCGTCGTGGCGCCGAGCTTCCTCGGGTTCGCCCTGATCAACGGCTTCACGTTCGGCATCGACCTGCTGCTGCTCACGCTGTTCCGCAGCGGCCTCGGCCTGCCGGTCCCGATCGCGTTCACGATCGCCTACGTGCTGGCGTTCGGGCTCAGCTTCGTGCTGAACCGAGCCCTGAACTTCCGTTCGCACGCCCCGGTCGGACCGCAGGCCGGTCTCTACGCCGTGGCGATCCTGATCAACTACCTGGCGTTCATCCTCGGCGTCGGCAGCGCGTTGACCGAGCTCGGCCTGCAGTACCACCTGTCCCGGATCGTGGCCGGGGCGTGCGAGGCCGCGTTCATGTACAGCGTCATGCGCTGGGTCATCTTCCGCGACACCAGGAACTGACTACTGCAGGTAGCCCTCGACCTCGCCCACGGACCGGGCGGGCACGTCCTCGGCGTTCTCGCCCAGCGACCGGGCCGACCGCCGCCGCCGCAGCAGGTCCCAGCACTGGTCGAGGGCCTCTTCGAGCGACCGCAACCGCGCGTGCTCCTCGTCGGTGGAGATCTCGCCGGACGCGAGCTGCTGACGGAGCTCGTGCTCCTCTGCGACCAGCTCGTTGATGCGTCCCAGCACGTTCTCGTCGCTCATCTACGCCTGTCCCGTCTCGAAGCGGCTGACCTTGCCCGACTCTACGACGAACCGCCAGAAGGTGCGCATCTCTCCCCACGTGTCGTTGTGCACGTGGACGATCAAGGACTTTCCGTCCTCCGAGGACGATTCGACCTTCATCGACCCGTTGTCCTCGAACAGTTCCTTGGTGGTCCACGCGCGCAAGTCACGATCGCTGCCGTCATCGGACATCGTGGCGTTGTCGGTCAACAGCCCGTAGAACGCCTCGCGGTCGCCTGCGTTCACGGCGGCGATGAACGCCTCAACGGTGGGATCGGTGGTCATGTCGTCGAGTGTGCAAGACCTACGGCAGTGCCGCGAGCGACAGACTGTTGCCGTCGGGATCGAGCACTTCGACGTGCTGCACTCCGTTGGAGTACGTCTCCACAGCCCCATGCGTCACGCCGTGAGACGCGAACCGCTCCAACGCGCTGTCGAACTCGTTCGAAGACAGCCCGAAAGTGACCATGGATCCGCCCACACGGGCAGCTCGCACGTCACGGGCGTCGAGCACGACGTACGCGTTCTCCCCCACCCGCCACAGGTGCTCCTCGCCGATGACCTCGTCCGCCGCCCGGCCGAAGAACACGCCGTACCACTCCAGCGACCGCGCCAGGTCGCTCACGCACATCACGCTGTGCAGGTCCACGTCGATCCACCCTTCCTCGAAACCGTCGTGGAGGCAGACCGTGAGTGGCTCCGGAACTCATCGCCGCGCATGGGCGATTCGCCCGGTTGGTCCAATGAAATGGTTCAACCAATTGTTTACACTCGTGAACCAGGGCCGCCGACCCGTCGCGCGAACACCTCCTGTTCCGGGAAGTGATCGCCACCTCCGCCTGCCAGGAGGCGCAGTTGAAGACACGCACTCGGCTTGCCCTAGCGAGCCTGTCCGCCACCACCGCGATCGTCGTCGCGTTCATCGTTCCCACGACGCCCGCGATCGCCCACGGCACGATGTCCGATCCGGCCAGCCGGGTCTACACGTGCAAGAACGAGGGGCCGGAGACGCCCAAGTCGGACGCCTGCAAGGCCGCCGTCGCCGCCGGTGGCACCCAGGCGTACTACGACTGGAACGAGGTCTCGCTGCTCGAGGCCGGCGGGCGCCACCGCCAGCTCATCCCCGACGGCAAGCTGTGCAGCGCCGGTCGTGACAAGTACCGCGGTCTCGACCTGCAACGCGCAGACTGGCCCGCCAAGCGCGTCTCGCCGGGGTCGCTGACCGTGACGTACCACGCGTCCGCACCGCACTCGAACAGCAACTTCGAGTTCTACATCACCAGGGACGGCTGGAACCCGACCATGCCGTTGCGCTGGTCGGACCTCGTGCACCTCCAGACGTTCAACAACCAGAACCCGTCCACGTTCACCAACTGGACGCTGAACCTGCCGAACCGCTCCGGCCGCCACATCCTCTACTCGATCTGGCAGCGCGTGGTGGGCAGCAACGAGGCGTTCTACACCTGCTCGGACGTCGACTTCGGCGGCGGCACCACCAACCCGCCGACGACCACGACGACGACCCAGCCGCCCACGACCACGACCACCACGACGCAGCCGCCGGCCGGTGGCACGTGGGCCGCGGGCACGACGTACTCGATCGGCAACCGCGTCACCTACGGCGGCGTGAGCTACGAGTGCCAGCTCGCGCACACCGCCCTCGCCGGCTGGGAACCGCCGAACACGCCCGCCCTGTGGCGACGCCTCTGATGCGGTTCTTCCTGCTGGTGCTCGCCTTCATGGTGTCCGGCTGCGCTTCGACGCAGTCGGACGCCGTGTTGCGCGGCGATCCGCTGGACGTGATGTTCCTGCAGATGATGCTTCCCCATCACCAGCAGGGAGTGGAGATGGTCGCGCTCGCGAAGGACCGCGCGCAGGACGAGGAACTGCGCATGCTCGCCGCCGCGATCGAGAAGACCCAGGTGACCGAGGCCGACACGATGCGGACCTGGCTGACGTCGTGGGGCGAACCGCTGACCGCACCGCCCGACGCGCACGCGGGCCACGGCGGCATGCGCGAGTCCGACCCGAAGGAGATCGAACGGCTGTCGGCGTTGCGGGGCGCGGAGTTCGACCAGCGCCTGGCCAACGTGATGATCGCGCACCAGGACGACGCCGTGCAGATGGCCCGCTGGGAGACCGGCAGCGGGGCCAGCCAGGAGGTGAAGGATCTCGCGGACCGCATCGACAAGTCGCGGACCGCGCAGATCTCGATGATGAAGAAGTTCCTCGACCGGGCGTGACGGGGTACCCCATGGCGGACCTGAGGAGGCCGACATGCAACCCGTCCCGTTCATCCCGTGGCTGTGGCGCGATCCGTCGTGGGCCGGCGAACCCGAGCCGGACCTGACGGATCGCCCCGACACCGGCCTGATCGGCTACGACGTCGAGGCGACCGACGGCGGCATCGGCAAGATCCACGAGGACAACGCGAAGGTGCCGCACGACTGCCTGATGGTCGACACCGGGCCGTGGATCTTCGGCAACAAGGTGGTGCTGCCCGTCGGCACCGTGCGGCACGTGGACCACGAGGAACGCAAGGTCCACGTCGACCGCACCAAGGAGCAGATCAAGAACGCGCCGCCGTACGACCCGCACGACCACGACGGCTACCGCGAACGCTCGGGCGAGTACTACTCCGAGAGCTACCGGCTGATGCCGCCGATGCTCTGACTCCACTGTGGACGAACTAGGATCAGGTGCATGACCTCGGTGCTGCAGAACGTGGCGATCGACTGCCGGAACGCCTACGAGCTCGCGTCGTTCTGGAGCGCGGTCACCGGTCGCCCGCTGCACCCCGAGGACAAGCCGGGTGACCGGGAGTGCGAGGTGCTGCTGGCCGAGGGGCCGGTGCTGTACTTCAACGAGGTGCCGGAGCCCAAGAGCGGCAAGAACCGGCTGCACCTCTGCCTGCGCCCGGACACCACGCGGGACGAGGAGGTCGAGCGGTTGCTCGGGCTCGGCGCGACGTTCGTCGGCGACCACCGCGAGCCCGACGGCACGGGCTGGGCGGTGCTCGCCGACCCCGAGGGCAACGAGTTCTGCGTGCTGCGCAGCGCAGCCGAAAGGGCCTAGGCCTGGGCGGGAATCTCCGGCGCCAGCGCCTCGAGCACCGAGGACCGGACGCCCAGCACGCTCATCAGTTCGAGGGCCCGCAAGGGCCGCAGCACCGCGGCGGTGTTCGCGACGACCACCAGCGCGCTGCCGCGGCGCAGGCACAGGTCCTGGTGGTCGAGCAGCAGGCCGATGCCCTGGGCGCCGAGGAACCGGACACCGCTCAGATCGACGACGACGGGCGCGGGCGGGATGACCGCCTCGACCGCCCGGGTGAGGCATTCGGCCAGCTCAGGGGCCGTCGAACAGTCGACCTCACCGCCGACGCGGACGAGGGTGGAGACGCCCGTGCTCTCGCAGTTCGTGCGGAACGGTACTTGGCCGATGGGGAGCACGTGGCAACCTCCAGTTGGGACGGCACGCACGGCCGTCACACGGGCTGGCTGCTCAACCCGCAAGAACCGTAGCGCACTCGACGTGTGAGTGCCGTTCGCAGGACAGGTTCCCCCGGATGCCTCGGGCCCGGCGCGCGTAACATCGGTCGCCGTGACCGGTTTCTTCCACGAGACCGCCTTCTACGGCTCTGACGACGAGTTCCTCGCACACGCCGTGCCGTTCGTCGAGGGCGGCCTGCGCGCGGGCGAGCCGTCGGTCGTGGCGTGCACGGAGCACAACACTGCTCTGCTGCGCGGTGCGCTCGGCGACGCGGCCGTGATGTACCTGCCCGGTGCCGACCAGTACTCCCGGCCGTCCGAGTCGATCGCCCGCTTCCGCGCCCTGTTCGCCGAGCACACGGCGAGCGGCGCGCAGCAGATGCGCGTGGTCGGCGACGTGCCGCACTCCGGCGTGGGCGCGTGTTGGGACTGGTGGGCGCGCTACGAGGCCGCTGTCAACCGGGCGTACGCGGAGTTCCCGGTGTGGGGGCTGTGTCCGTACGACACGAGGACGACACCTGAAGGCGTACTGGCCGACGTGCTCAGCACGCACCCGAACATCACCTCGGCGCCCGGCACGCACGAGCCCAACCCCGGTTACCGCGAGGGGCTGGCCGCCACGGCGCAGGTCACCGATCCGCTCGAGGCAGGCGTGCCGCTGGTCGAGCTCCTCGACCTGACAGCGGGTGCCGTGCGGGAGGCCGTCGGCACGGCCATCGAGCCGCTGGGACTGGACGAGGACGACGCGCACGACGTCGTCTACGCGGCCAGCGAGATCGTCACGAACGGCCTGACGCACGGCATCGCCCCGGTCCGGTTCCGTCTCTGGGCCGCCGGGTCGCGGGTGGTCGTGTCGGTGACAGACCAGGGCCCTGGCCCGACCGACCCGCTGGCGGGGCTGATGCCCACCAAGGAGACGCTGTCGGCCGGACTAGGGCTGTGGATCCTGCACCGCACGTGCGACTACGTGGCGATGGGCCGCGACGGCGACGGGTTCACCGTGCGGGTGAGCGTCGGCGGTTCTCAGAGCACGTAACGCGCGGCCTCGGCGGCCCGTTCCGCGTCGACGTGCACCTCGTACCGGCGTGCCTGCAACGTCATCGTGCTCGCGAAGTCACGACGGCCGCGCGTGCTCCAGTGCGCCACGAACCCGAACACACCGCCCCAGAACGCGCCGACGACGACGCTGATCGCCAGGAACCAGCCCCAGGCCGTGTCCGTGGTGAACAGCCCGAACAGCAGGCCGATGAACACACCGAACCAGGCACCGCTGGCCGCGCCCATCACGGCCGCGCGGCCCCGCGTCATCCGGCCGGTCACCTGCTCGACCGTGCGGACGCCCTCGCCGATGATCCGGACGCTCTCCACGGGGAACCCGTCGTCGGACATCCGGTCCACGAGCCGTTGGGCGTCGAGGTAGTCGGGGTAGCTCGCCAGCAGTGACGACTCGACCCTGGCCACTTCCTGGGGCACTTCGTGCTTGATGTCCACGATCACCGGTTACCCGCGCGCGGAGCCTTTGACACGATCGACTTCGCGCGGCCCCGGCAGCACGACCGGACGGGGAGACGTGCGGGAGAGCAGGCGGTGGGCGACGGTCAGCAACGTCCGCGCCTCCATCCGCTCGCCGTAGCCCAGGTGCTCATCCGCGGCCTGGAGGCAGCCGGTGATCTGCGCGGGCACGGCGACGTCGGCGGCCGTGCACGCCGCCAGCGCCGCTTTGAGGCCTCGCCGGGCGTCGTCGGCACCTCCCAGTGCGGCGCACACGGCGTTGTCGAGCTCTTCGAGTTCGGTCCTCATGGTCATCTGCCTTCACAGCCGGAGCGATCCCGCGCCGACTGCTTGACGCGCCCGCGCACGAGTACCCGCCGCGAGCGCCGTCAAACCTTCAGGACACCTGACGCAGTTCGCGGTCGCTCGCGACGAGGTGCTCCCACGTGCGGCCGCGCTGACTCGGCGGTGCCTCGCCGTCCGCGGTGCAGATCGGGTACACCAGGCCGAAGGGAACCGGTTGATCGAACTCGTCTCCGGTGTGGATGTCGACGATGCGGCGCACGTGGGCCATCACAACCACTCCCTCACGGATGGGGACCAAATGGGTTTGGGCACATCGAATACCCCGTGAGCTGCACGGACATGCCTTCGAGCGTTAGGACATCAGGGTGAACCGGTAGTCCATTGTGGACTAACGCACCGAAACCACGAGGTCGAACGTCCCGTCGTGCGGCACGGTCAGGATGTGCATCCGCCGTCCCGGATACGTGATCGTGGAGGCGGGCCGCAGTTGCGGTTCCAGCGCCCTCCCCCAGCCGAACCGGACCACCGTGCGGCCGCGGGTGAGCGTCAGTCCGCGACCGTCCAATGCGACGACATCGGAATCCTTGACCACCAAGGGAATCTGCTCGGTGGCGGCGGTCTGCGCGCGCACGGTCCGGGTGACGCGGTCGCCGACGGTCACCTCCGTCACCACCGACCCGGACGGCGTGCGATACCGGAACCGGTAGGGCTCGCCGCCGAGGAACTCCGCCTGCTGCACGCCGTCGGAGTCCGGCTTCTGGCCGGGGAACACCGTGGCCCAGCACGCGTGGTTGTTGTTGTTCATCGACTGCACGAGTGTGCCCGCGACCGGGTGCCACAGGAACGTCAACCCCGTGCGCGCCAACGAGGTCGCGCGGCGCGTCCCGAAGTAACCGCCGACGTACCACCGGGGCCGGCGCACGAACAGGAAGTCCTGCCCCTGGTCGCTGCGGCGTTCGGTGAAGTGCCCCCGCCGGTACGGCAAGCGCGCGATGGCCGCCGTGCGCTGGGCACGACTCGGATAGCGCTCGCCGTACATCGCGTGCGCGAGGATCCGCGGGGACGTGTCCTGCTTGGCGAGCGCGGGGATCGGGTCCGGCGACACTGCCCAGGCCCTGCGGGCGGCAGCCAGGTCCTCGCGGCTCGACATGAACGCCGCCAGGTCGGCCACCTCCGGCACGAACTGGGCGTTCAACGCCGTGCGTTCGGGGTCGGGGCGGACGTCGGCGTAGAACTTCGAGGACGTGCGCGAGTTCGTGGCGATGTTGGCGAACCAGCCGGAGCCGTCGGGTTCGCGCAGCAGGTTGTAGCCGAGCCAGTCGGTGTACCTGCGGGTCATGGTGACGAGGTTGCGGTCGCCGGTCTGCCGCCACGCGTCGGCGAGTTCCGGCAGCATCACCTCGAAGTTGTAGTTCGTGTCGGCGCCGGACTCCTCGTAGAAGAAACCGGCCGGGCTCTGCCCGACGACCGCCAGCCTGCGGAACGCCTCGGTCAGCCGCCCGCGCAGCACCGGATCGGGGTCCTGCCGCAACGCCAGCGCGGCGCCGGCGAGCCCGGAGGTGGTCTGGTTCGCCCAGGTCAGCGGCGACTGCCAGACCGTGCCGGTGGACGGGTCGAGGAACCACGTCATGGCCCGGTGCAGTGCGGCGGAGATCTGCTTCTGCCGGGCCGGCAACATCCGAGCGCTCCGGAGCAGGGCGTTCGTCTTGCTCAGGTAGCCCATCGCGAACCCGGTCGCGGCGAGCGAGTGCTGGTCGGGCGAGTACTCGGGCCACGAGCCGTCGGCGTGCTGGAGCCCGAGGTAGTGGCCGAGCCCGGCGTCCAGCGCGGCGAGCACCTGGGCGTTGCCGCGGTACGGGTTCCACGGGCGGGACCGCGTCGCGAACCACGCCAGTGTGTAGACGTGCTCCTGGACGCGGGCGTTGTGCGGGACGTTCGGGCTGCGCCACCAGCCACCGCCGAAGAACCCGGCCGAGTTCATGTCGGCGACCATCGGCGAGACCAGCATCAGGTACTGCGCGAACCGCTGTTCGTCGGGTGCGAAGGCGCGGCGGCGGGGCGTCACGGGCGGGGGTGCGGGCAAGGCGTGTGCTGTCACGGGCAGAGCGGCGAGCAGTCCGGCCGCGGTCGCGCCGGTGATGAGGCTGCGACGGCTGAGTGCGTTCACGGGCCTACCTCCTTGGCGGAACACCCTCGCTCCCCCACACCCGGCCCGTCAAGGTGCTAATTCGAATTATTACAGGGTTGACGGCGGCGCTGGTGCTGGCGCAGACTCCGTGCCAATTCGAATTGGCAGGTGTTCAATGGCCAAGAGGCTCACCCAGCAGGACATCGCGCGGATGGCGGGCGTCAGCCAGGCCACGGTGTCCCTGGTGCTCAACAACCGGACCGACAGCGGCGTCCGGATCGCCGACGAGACCCGTGCCCGGGTCCTGGAGGTCATCCGCCGGACCGGGTACGTCGCGAACCCGATCGCGCGCCGCCTGCACGACCAGCGCAACCGCATCCTCGGCGTGTTCACCTACGAGGCCGTCTTCCCGAGCACCCGCGCCGACTTCTACCAGCCGTTCCTCGAGGGCATCGAGGAGCAGGCCGAGGAGGTGGGCTGCGACCTGCTGCTGTTCACCAGCGCCAAGGCGGCGGGCGGGCGGCGGCGGATCTTCAACGACGACAACAGGATCCGGCTCGCGGACGGGTGCGTGCTGCTCGGTCGCACGGTCGACCGCGACGACCTCGCGCAACTCGTGGCGGAGGCCATCCCGTTCGTGTCGATCGGCCGCCGGGACGACGCGGGCGGGCCGGTGCCGCACGTCGGCGCCGACTACCCCGCCGCCGTGCGCGACCTGGTGGACCGGGCGGTTGCCTTGGGCCATCGGAAGTTCGCCTACGTCGGGGCCGGCACGGGCGCGGAGTCGTCGGCCGACCGGTTGCGCGGCTTCAAGCAGGCCGTTGCGGCACGAGGACTTGAAGGAACGCACGTGCAGTTCGCCGGGCTCGACCAACTGCGCGACAGCGGGGTCACATGCGTGCTCGCCGAGGAGGTCTCCGACGGTGCCGCGCTCGTCCTCGCCGCCCGCGAGCGCGGCCTGTCGGTCCCCGGTGATCTGTCCGTGCTCACGCTCGGGGCGGCCACCAGGCCCGCGCCGGACGACATCGCGCTGACCGGGTTCCACATCCCGCGCCGGGAGATGGGACGGCGGGCCGTGCAGGCCCTGACCGAGGTGCTCGAACACGGCACCACCCCGCAGGAGTTGCTGGCCTGCGAGTTCGTCGAAGGCACCACGCTCGGCTGAGTTTCTGGAGGAACGTCTTGTCCCACAACCCTGACGTCGTCGTCATCGGCGGCGGACTCGGCGGCGTCGCCGCAGCCCTCGCGGTGCTGCGCGCCGGACGCCGGGTCGTGCTCACCGAGGAGTTCGAGTGGCTCGGCGGGCAGCTCACCAGCCAGGCCGTGCCCCCGGACGAGCACAGCTGGGTCGAACGCTTCGGCGTCACCGCGTCCTACCGGGCGTTGCGCGACGGCATCCGCGACTACTACCGCCGCCACTACCCGCTGACGCCTCAGGCGCGGGTGTGGCGTGAGCTCAACCCCGGCGCGGGCAACGTCAGCCGCCTGTGCCACGAACCGCGCGTGGCCGTCGCCGTGATCGACGAGATGCTGGCGCCGTACCGGGGCAGCGGTCTGCTCACGGTCTTACAACCCGCTCGGCCGATCTCCGCGCGCACCGACGGCGACCGGATCGTGTCCGTCACCGTCGAGCACAACGGGTCCGAGGTCGAGCTCGCGGCGCCGTACGTCCTCGACGCGACCGAGACCGGTGAGCTGCTGCCGTTGTCCGGCACGGAGTACGTGACGGGCTTCGAGTCCACACTGGACACCGGCGAGCCCAGCGCGCCCGAAGTCTCCCAGCCGACGAACATGCAGGCGATGTCGGTGTGCTTCGCGATCGACCACGTCGACGGCGACCACACGATCGACCGTCCCTCCCGCTACGACTTCTGGCGCGAGTACCAGCCTTCCTACTGGGGTGACCGGATGTTGTCGTTCCGCTCCCCCGACCCGCGCACGCTCAACATCGCCGAGCGCACGTTCACGCCGAACCCGGACGACGACCCGTTGTCGGTGCTGTCGGACCAGCGGCTGAGCGCGGGCGACAGCAACCTGTGGACGTTCCGCCGCATCGCCGCCCGCCGCAACTTCGTCGAGGGCGCCTACGCGAGCGACATCTGCCTGGTCAACTGGCCGATGATCGACTACTTCGAGTCGCCGGTGATCGACGTGCCGGACGCCGACGCGCACGTCGCGGCGGCCCGGGAGCTGTCGAAGTCCGTCCTGTACTGGCTCCAGACCGAGGCACCCCGGCCCGACGGCGGCACGGGGTTCCCGGGCCTGCGGCTGCGCGGCGACGTCACCGGCAGCGCGGACGGCCTGGCGCAGGCGCCGTACATCCGCGAGTCGCGGCGGATGCGCACCGAGTACACGATCGTCGAGCAGGACCTCTCTCTGGCCGTGCGCGGCGACAAGGGCGCGGTGCAGCACGCCGACGCGGTGGGCGTGGGCATGTACCGCATCGACCTGCACCCGTCGACCGGCGGCGACAACTATCTCGACATCGCGAGCTGCCCGTTCGAGATCCCGCTCGGCGCGCTCATCCCCCAGCGCGTCGAGAACCTCCTGCCCGCGGGCAAGAACATCGGCACCACCCACATCACCAACGGTTCCCACCGGCTGCACCCGGTCGAGTGGAACGTCGGCGAGGTCGCGGGCGCGCTCGCGGACTTCTGCCTGGCGCACCGAGTCACCCCTCGTGCGGTGCGCAACACCCCCGCCCTGCTCGCGGACTTCCAGCACCGGCTGGAACGCGACGGGGTCGAGCTCCGCTGGCCGGACGTGTCCGGTTACTAAAGCCTCAGGGAGACAACGATGTCCAGGCTTCTCGCGCTCGTCGTCACAGCGCTGCTAGCGCTCACCGCGTGTTCCGGCTCCTCGGCGCAGTCCGGGCCGAAGACGCTGCGCATGACCGTGTGGACCGCCAACGAAGCGCATCTCAAGCTGCTCAACGAGATCGCGACCGAGTACAAGGCGGCGCACCCGGACGTCACCGAGATCAAGTTCGACTCGATCCCGGCCGACGGCTACACCACGACCCTCACCACCCAGATCGCCGGCGGCAACGCCCCCGACCTCGCGTGGATCCTCGAGGAGTCCGCGCCGGACTTCGTGTCGTCCGGAGCACTCGCGCCCATCAAGGCCAAGGTGGAGAAGGCCGACGAGCTCGTCCCGTCCGCCACAAAGCTGTGGGAGAAGGACGGCGAGCTGTTCGCCTACCCGTTCTCGACCTCGCCGTTCGGCCTGTTCGTCAACACCGACCTGGTCGAGGACCTGCCGGCGACCTGGGACGAGGCCGTCGCCGCGGCCGCCGGCAAGAACCTGGTGCTGCCCGACTTCAAGTACCAGAACTGGGCGGTGCTGTCGGCGATCTGGCGCGGCTGGGGCGCTCAGGCGTGGAGCGACGACGGCAAGCAGTGCGGGTTCGCGAGCCAGGAGATGAAGGACGCCATGACGTTCGTCCACAAGGCGATCTTCACCGACAAGTCGATCCCCGGCCCCGGCACGACCGTGGACTTCTTCGCGGGCGACGCGGCGATGGCCATCAGCCAGATCTCGCGCGCGGGTGCGTTGAAGGACGCCAAGTTCGGCTGGACGCTGCTGCCGTTGCCCAAGGGCCCGAAGGGTGACTACGCGGTGATCGGCCAGGCGGGCGTGGGCGTGCTGAAGCGCTCGAAGAACGCCGAGGCGGCCGCGGACTTCCTCGGCTTCTTCACCAACGCGGCCAACTCGGCGAAGCTCGCGCAGTTCTTCCCGCCGGTCCGCCAGTCGCTGCTCAACGCCGACACGCTCGCCAAGAGCAACCCGCTGATCAAGCCCGAGCAACTCCAGTCGGTCGTGATCGACGGCATCAGCAAGGGCGTCGTGAAGCCGAGCCACCAGGGCCAGGAAGAACTCAACCAGACGATCCGCGCGGCCCTCGACCCGATGTGGAAGCCGGACGCGAACGTCTCTTCCGTGCTCGAAGGCGTGTGCTCGAAGATCAAGCCGCTGCTGGAGCGCTCGTGACGTTCTGGACGTATCGCAGGCGCGACAACCTGGTCGGCTACCTGTTCGTCGCGCCCGCTCTGCTCGGCAGCCTCGCGTTCGTGCTGATCCCGCTGGGCATGGTCGGCTGGTACAGCCTCAACGAGTGGAACGTGCTCGGCGGCACCTTCGAGTTCATCGGCGGCGAGAACTACGCGCGGCTGCTGGCCGACGAGAAGCTGCGCGACTCGCTCGTCGCCACGGCCTGGTTCGCGGCCGGGCTGGTGGTGCTGAACCTGTCGCTGGCGTTGCTGCTCGCGGTGCTGCTCAACCAGAAGCTGCGCGGCACGACCTTCTTCCGCACCTTGTTCTTCTCGCCCGTGCTGGTGTCGCTGGTGGCGTGGACGTTGGTGTGGCAGCTGATGCTCCAGCCCGAGGGCAGCGTGAACGACCTGCTCGGGGTGTTCGGTCTCAGCGGCCCCAACTGGCTGCGCGGCGAGTCCTCGGCCATGGTGTCGGTGATCGTCGTGCAGGTGATCAAGAACGTCGGCCTGAACATGGTGCTGTTCCTCGCTGCCCTGCAAGGGGTTCCGGCGCCGCTGTACGAGGCGGCGAAGATCGACGGGGCCGGGGCGTGGACGCGGTTCCGGCGCATCACGATCCCGTTGATCAGTCCGACGATCCTGCTCACGTCGATCATCACGATCGTCGGCTCGTTGCAGGTTTTCGCGCAGATCGCGGTGCTCACCCAGGGCGGGCCCGGCACGTCCACCACGGTGTTGATCTACTACCTGTACCAGCAGGCGTTCCAGTTCCACCACTTCGGCTACGGTGCGACGATCTCGGTGCTGCTGTTCGTCATCGTCGCCGCTTTGACGCTGGTGCAGTGGCGGATGCGCCGGAAGTGGGTGCTCCATGAGTCGTAAGGTGTGGCTGTACGGGCTGCTGTGCCTGCTGTGCGTGCCGTTCGTGTTCCCGACGTGGTGGATGGTCACGTCTTCGATGAAGCCGATCTCCGAGATCTTCTCGGAGTCGTTGCTGCCGTCGGAGTGGACGTTCTCGACTTACTCGACCGTGTTCCGCATGCAACCCTTCGGGCAGCAGTACTGGAACAGCTTGTACATCGCGGTGATCGTCACCGCGGGGACGATGGTGGTGGCGGCGTTGGCCGGGTACGCGTTCGCGCGCATTCGGTTCCCCGGGCAGAACGTGCTGTTCGTGGTGGTGCTGACCGGGTTGCTCATTCCCAGCGAGGTCACGATCGTGCCGTTGTTCCAGATGTTCCAGTCGTTGGGGATGACGAACACGCACTGGCCGTTGATCATCGTGCCGGTCTTCGGGGCGCCTTGCGTGCTGGCGATCTTCATCATGCGGCAGTTCTTCGTCGCGTTGCCGCCTGAGTTGGAGGAGGCGGCGCGGATGGACGGGCTGGGGCGGGCCGGGATCTTCTACCGGATCGCGTTGCCGTTGTCCCGGCCCGCCTTGGGTGCCGTTGCCATCTTCACGTTTCTGCACTCCTGGAATCTTTACCTGGAGCCGATCGTCTATCTGTCCACACCGGACATGTTCACGTTGCCTCAGGCTTTGACCCAGTTCGTGGACATCTACGGTGGGCCGATGTGGAACGTTCAGTTGGCTGCGGCGACCATGACCGCTGTGCCGATTCTGGTGGTGTTCGTGGTGGCTCAGCGGCAGTTCATCGAAGGGCTTGCGCACACCGGGGTGAAGGGGTGATCGATCCGGAGATCGCGGCTGGGGTGGATTTCTCCTTGCCGCCGTTGACTGCCGATCGGATTGCTTGGCGGCGGGAGCACGGGCGGGTGGTCACCGATGCCGAGTTGGGTCGGGGTGGGGTGGTTGCGTTCTCCGAGGAGGATGCGGACGGGGTGCCGGTGCTCGTGCTTCGGCCTACTGGTGCTGTTGGGCCGCCTGTTCTCCACATCCACGGGGGCGGGATGGTGGCGGGAACTCGTCGTTCCGACTTGCACGTGTTGGCTGAGTGGGTGGCTGAGCTGGGCGTTGTGCTGGTTTCGCCTGAGTACCGGCTTGCGCCTGAGCATCCGCATCCGGCGCCTGTGGAGGATTGCTACCGCACGTTGAAGTGGATGGAGCGCAACGGTTTCGCTGAGCCTGTCGTCGCCGGGACATCGGCGGGTGGTGGGCTTGCGGCGGCAGTTGTTCTGATGGCCCGCGACTTCGGTGGGCCGGTGGTTCGCGGGCAGCTGTTGATGTGCCCGATGCTCGACGATCGGTGTGAGACGCCGTCCAGTCACCAGTTCCTGGCCGGGACCACCTGGGTGCGCGCGTCGAACCTCACCGGGTGGACGGCGTTGCTCGGTGAGGCTCGTGGAGGGCCGGATGTGTCGCCGTTTGCTGCGCCGGCTCGAGCGGTCAGTCTTGAGGGTCTGCCGCCTACCTATGTCGATGTGGGGTCGGTGGATGTGTTCCGGGATGAGGCGGTTGCCTATGCGTCCCGGATTTGGCAGGCCGGTGGGGATGCCGAGTTGCACGTGTGGCCGGGTGGGTGTCACGGGTTTGATCAGCTTGTGCCTGAGGCCGTGTTGTCGCGGCGTGCTCGTGCGGCGCGTGTTGAGTGGCTGCGGCGGGTTGCTTGCGTCCCACAGTTCGACTCACCTTGCGAGGGTGGTCCATCAGGCAATGACGAATGAAGTGGGTTGCGATTGGGGCTTGACCTTGAGCCTCTGGCGGGATGCGTTCGCGGCCTCAAAGCCGGGGTGAAAGCGCCCCGGCCGGACCGGACAGGTTGGCATCCCGCCCCCTCAAGGTAAAGCCCCAATCGCCATGAGCGGGGTTTACCGCTACCCAACCTGGTAGCAGCCCGTTCGGGCTCGCTTCGCTTCGCCACGCCAGGATTCGTAGGTGGTTGGCGTGCGTTGGTGGCTGCCGGTTGCATGCGCGCGCCGGACCAAGACGGTGGTCACCTTGCGTTGGCGACTGCTGTTGACACCACCATTTCCGCAATCTTGTTGGCTCCGCCGCCGCTCCCTCCAGCTCTCGCGCCCTCCCCTGCCCCTGCGGGCTACTTGTAGCGCGGGTGCGTGGTGTGCCATTCGAAGCCGCCGCCCATCCAGGCCTTGGTGCCCTTCAGGAAGCGGTGCAGTTCAAGGGAAGGTACGGACAGCAGCGCCCTGTGGCCCGCCTCGAAGTCCCGCACCAGCTGGTTGTGCAGCTCCACGGTGCGTTCGGTGGCCTCGGCGATCGAGCACTCCTGGTCTGCCGCGATCTGCAACACCATGTTGCACACCGGTTTCTCGTCGGCGGCGTCCTTTTCCACCGACACCAGGTCGTTCACGATCACCGATGCCGTGCCCGCTGCGGTGAGGAGTTGGCGTACGCGGGGGTCGTAGTAGAGCGGTGCGGGTAGTTCGTAGCCTCCTACGGCGTCGATGAGTGTCATCGACGTGTAGAAGGTGTCGTGTTGCCGGGTTGCGAGGTATTGCCAGGCGGGTGGGTAGTTGCCGGTGTGGCGCCACGCCGCGTAGGCGCCCCACGACACGAACATCGCGAACGTCGAGTAGCAGACGCGTTGCACGATGGTCGCGGTGGAGCGCGAGGTGAGGTGGGCGATGCCTGAGCGCAGGCCTACGAGTACCGGGTCGGAGGCGATTCGCTCTTCCAACGCGGTGGTGAACTCGGCGGCCGGGGCTACCGGGTCCATTGCCGCCATTGCCAGGGCAAGCCGTGGCGGTAGTTCGGCTGGGATCGCGCCCATTTCGGTGTCGTCGGCGTAGAGGTCGTCGGCCGCCCACCACGCGGCGTTCAGGCGGGCCGCGATCAGCAGTTGGTCCACGTCGTTGGTGTCGACGTGGGTGAGCACTGCGAGTCGGCCGAACATGCCGCCCAGGAAGCGTTCCGGTTCCTCGAAGCCGCAGTCGGCTGCCCAGGCGACCAGGCGTTCGTCCACTGCGGCCGCCAGGAGTGGGTCTTCGCGTTCCAGGACCGGTACGTAGAGCGGGGGTGCTGTGCCGTCACCCCAGGGGCGTTCCGCGTAGCCCGGTTCCGGTGGGAGGTCCACGACCTCGGGCCGCCCGAGCCGGGCAGCAGAGGTGCCCAGCCCGGACGGCCCGGTGAGGAGGTCCTTCATCAGATGCGGTCCGCGACGATCAGGAGGTAGTGGAAGCTGCCTTCCTTGTACGCGGTGAGGAACGGGTCCTCCACGCCGGTGGCGACCGACGATTGGGCCCGCAGTTCCCAGTACGGGATGGTCTCCGGGGTCAGGTCGACGACGCTGATCGGGACGAAGCCGTTGTCCGCCAACGCCCTGAAGTAGTAGCTGCGCGGGTGGATGTTGCAGATGTAGTGCTGGTCGATCTGGCTGACCGCGCGGGAACGCATACCCGTCAGGTCGTTGGAGCAACCCGTGATGCAGACGTAGCGGCCGCCGGGGGCGATGAGGCGGGCGAACTCGCCGTAGAGTTGCTGGAGGTCCACGTACATCGTGGTCTCGTTGGTCCAGATGCCGTTGAACGAGCCGGTTTCGAAGCCCGTGTCGAGCATGTTCTTGAAGTGGAACTTGACGTCGTTCGCGACGCCGCGTTCCTTCGCCTGGTTGTTGGCGAACGCCACCTGCTCCTCGGAGATGCTGACGCCGTCGATGCGCGCGCCGAACCTCGCGTTGGCCATGAAGCTCGTGCCGCCGCGGCCGGAACCGCCGTCCATCAGGTGCGGGTTCGCCGGCAGGTCGCCGAACGCGTCGAGCAGCACCTCGGCCTGCGCGGTCTCCAGGCGGTGCATCTCCGCGATCATCACCTGGTCGCGGATGTCGGCGGGCGCCTCCAGCACCGCCGGGTCGTACTGGCCGAGCCCGTAGTGGTGGTGGTACAGCCCGTCCACCTCGCCGAGCTTGATGTTGACCGGGTCCTTCTCCTTGTTCCAGTAGTCCGCGACGGAACGCTGGTAGTCGGTGCGCAGAACCGGCTTCACAGTGGGGCTCGCCATGACCTAGGTGGCTCCTGTTCGTTGAAACGCTCACTGCCGAACAGGAACAGACCCTTGCAGCTGTCGGCCCAACCGGCGATCCGCCGTTCAGGCTTGGTTCGGCCACGAACGGGTGTGTCCGATACTGCATTTCGGTAGGCCCCATAACCCGCACAAGCCCTTGGCTAGCCCCACTTTCGTGGGTTCCTGGCGACCAACCGTATGAAGCGCGGCCCGGATATTCCACGCCGTCCGAAATGGACGTCACCCGATCGTCAGCGCCGCGAGGGCCGGACCGGCCGCGCCACCGAGTTGGTACGACAGGGTGATCAGGCCCGAGGTGACCACCCGATCGGGCCCCGGCACCGCCGTGGTCGCCCGGTTCGCGTACCACCCCATCCCGGTCGCCGAGGCGAACACGGCGAACGCGAGCGCCGCGACCCACGCCGCCGGCCAGGGCGTCGCCCACGTCAGCACCGCCGCGACCGCACCGGCGATCACCGGCACGAACCAGGTGGAGTACCTGGACAGCACCATTGCGGCCGCAGACCCGGCGGCCATCGCCACCAGTGTCGTCACGCCGATCCGGTCCGCCGCCCACTGCCGTTCCAGCAGCCGGGGCACGGTGTAGAGCAGCACGAAGTACGAAGTGGAGAGCGCGCACACGACAAGTGCGGACGAACGGAAGGCGCGCGTCCGCACGACTTCCAGGGGCACGAACCCCTCCGGCCGCCGCCGGACGTGCCACGCGACGAGGGCGGCCAGTGCGACGACGGCGAGTCCCACCAACGGGAACCTCGGCACCAGCACCACCGCGCTGAGCAGCGCGAGCACCAGCACCAGGCCGGTTCCGTCTCCCGCGCCACTCCCCTGCCGGGCGGGAGCCCGCCGCAGCACGGCCGGAACCGCGAGCAGCCCGAGGAGCGAGAGGGAGAGCGCGGCCCGCCACGAGAACTCCGACAAGGCCGCGCCCGCCAACGGCCCGCAGGCACCGACCAGGCCGAAGCTCGCGGCGAGGACGCCGGTGCGCCGGGCCGTTCCCGCGAGTCCGTAGCCGAGGACCACCAGCCCGCCACCGCCCGCCGCCTGCACCGCCCGGCCGACGAACAGCAGGGGCAGGCCGGGCGCGACGAGCACGAGCACCGTGCCGAGCACGATCAGCGCGGCGTTCAGGACGGCCGCGAACCGTGCACCGCGGGCGCGCATCAGGGCGGCGGTCACCGGGGTGCCGACGAGGGCAGCCCAGCCGAACGCCGTCGCGATCCAGGTCGCCGCGCCGATCGGCACCCCGAGGTCGGCGGCCAGCACGGGGATGGCCGTGGTGGCGGCGTTCGCGCTGAGCGCGGCCGGCGTGGCGAGCAGGGCCAACCACGCGACGGACACGCGCTGGTCAGAGGCGGTCTGGGTGATCACAGAGCAAAAGTACACTGATGAGTTCATTTTGTGCACCGATCTGTTTACCTCAGTTGAACGACCACTAGACTCCGCGCATGATCGACGGTCAGCGGGAACCTCACGGCAGGCCCGAGAAGCGGCGCGCGATCACGAGCGCCGCGCGCAAGGTCTTCGGCCGTGACGGGTACAGCCGCGCCGGGGTCGACGCGATCGCCGCCGAGGCGGGCGTCTCCAAGCGGACGCTCTACAACCACTTCTCCGACAAGGAGCAGCTGTTCCTCGACGTCGCCCTGGAGGGAGCGCGCGAGGTGACCGCGGAGATCGGCCGGATCATGGACCGGCACCTGCGCAAGATCGTCGACCTGGAGCAGGACCTGATCGACTTCACCCTCGACCGGGTCGCCGCGATGCAGATCTTCCCCGACCACTTCGCCCTGGTGCGCGCCATCGAGGCCGAGGCGTCCCGGATTCCGCCCGTCCTCCTCAAGGCGTGGATCGACGCGGGCCCGCAGACCGCACACCTGCGCCTGGCGCCGTACTTGCGCGCCCTGGCCGACCGCGGTCTGCTCGTCTTCGAGGACGGCGACGCCGAGCGCGCGTCGGCCCACTTGACGCTCCTGACCATCACCGAGGTCAACCACCAGACGTTCTACGGCGCGGTCCCGCTGCCCGAGGCCGAGGTCACGGCGCTCGTCACGTCCGGCGTGCGGGCGTTCCTGCGGGCGTACGGCCCCCGCGACTGAGCCGTCCGGGCGACGAATCCAAAAATCCCGGTACTCCGACCCGAGGCCCCCTCACGTCCACTCGGGCCGCAACCGGCCTGCCGGTCTCCCTCGATTCAGACGCGTGAGCTGGACCACTCACTGTCCGAAGAGGCAAACATTCGTCATTGAAAAGCATTGCAGCATTACCCATTTCACGGATGTGAAAGTTTGACACACATCTAAACCATCGACTACAAAGAAATGGCCCCGCCCTGCCAAACGAGGGTAATCAATGACGAAAACCTCCATACCCCTGCTCACACTCCTCTTAATCGGTTCCCTGGCCGTCCCTGCCGCCACGGCGACCGCTGCACCTGCCCTGACAGGGCTAGACGTCTCGTCAGGCAACCGTCGCGCACCTATTTCAGGTATGTACGACTGGTCGAAAGCGGGCTATCGCGGCAATGGTGTGCTGCCCGGAAACAATGAGGTGAATCCGAGCGCGGCCTGTCAGATCACGGCGGCCGAACTCGCGAGTCAGTTCAACGTCCGCCCGAATGACGCGGCCGACGACACGGCGGGGCTCCAGACCGCGATCGACGCGATCCGGACGCAGTGCTCACCCAGCGCGAGCTACACGAAGCTCAGCACCATCACGCTGCCGGCGGGCGAGCTGAAGGTCTCGAAGGAACTGCACGTCGACGCCGACTACCTGATCATCAGGGGTGCCGGCGCGACCGCCACGAAGATCGTCTACACGCCGGACGCCTCCACCCGCTACGACGCGCTCACGCCGGACGGTTCCGACTGGGACGAGGACGGCATGACGTTCGGCCAGGGCAAGGGCGGCTGGCTGTGGCCGGGCCGCGGGCTGTTCCGGGTCCAGTCGCGCGGCGTGCACGCCAGCTACGCGAGCGACTACTCGCGGGCGCCGGAGAACCGCAAGGACATCTTCGAGGGCACGATCAACGTGCACTGGAAGGCGGGCGCCAAGGTCAGCACGGCCGCGAAGGCCGGTGACCGCGCGATCAAGGTCGCGTCCGCGAGCACGATCAAGGCGGGCATGCTCGTCAACGTCCGCTCGGCCAACTCGGTCAAGTTCTACGAGCAGCAGTTCGCGAACGGCACCGAGTGGCCGTACCTGAACATGCACATGCGCCAGCAGATCTTCACCGTGGCATCGGTGTCGGGCACGACGGTCACGCTCGACAAGCCGCTGGAGTTCGACGTCCCGGTCAACTCCACCTCGGACGGTTCACCGGCGATTGACGGGGCGACATACGACTCCAAGGTGTCGCCGCTGGTGGACCCGGTCCTCGGCGTCGGGTTCGAGAACTTCGGCTTCACGCAGGCGATGCCGAACCTCAACCCCGCCGAGGCCGTCAACAACTACGGCAACATGGCGCCCGCGGACGAGATGCACGGCATCGTCTTCAAGTGGGCCGCCAACTCCTGGGTGAAGGGCATCCGCGCGGAGATGACCGGGTCGCACCCGATCGTCACCGAGGAGGCCAAGAACCTGCAGATCGTCGACAACTACCTCGACGGTTCGTGGAACAAGGGCAAGGGCGGCAACGGCTACTTCCGCGGCTCCCGCGTCTGGGACTCGCTGTACGCCGGCAACACGTCGCGCAACCTGCGCCACTTCACGTTCCAGTGGTCCGCGTCAGGCAACGTCGTGGTGGGCAACGACTTCGACTCCGACCTCAACCTGCACGGCGGCTGGGAGCGCAACAACCTGTTCGAGAACAACAGCGTCAGGATCTCCTACGCCCACCGCTCCGGCAACTGCCGCGCGAACTGCGGTGAAGAAGGCGGCGGCGGACCGGACGACTCGAACTGGTTCCCGATCTGGTGGGGCGCCGGCAAGAAGGCCGTCAAGTGGTCGGGCGCCTCGGGCCCGCGCAACGTGTTCTTCAACAACGGCATGACGAAGCAGCTGTCCACCAACGGTTCGTACGACGCGTTCTACAGCGAGAAGGGCCGCATCTACCAGTTCGGCTGGAACGGCACCGCCTACAAGCACCTCGACGTCGGTGGCACCCCGATCGCGGACTGGGCGAAGAACGAGCAGCGCGACTACACCGGCGGCCACGGCCTCGACGCGACCAAGACGGACTCGGCGAAGTCGTTGTTCCTCAAGAACATCCCGGCGAACTTCGCCGCGGGGTCCACTGAGGACAACTTCGGCGTGCAGGCCACGATCCCGGTCTCGAACGCCGACCAGCTGAAGTCCGCCCTGCTCAACGCGAAGCCGGGCGACACCATCCAGCTCGCCTCGGGCACCTACCGCGGTTCGTTCGTCAGCCAGAAGTCCGGCACGTCCGGCAACCCGATCACGCTCACCGGGCCCTCGTCGGCGGTGCTGATCAACGACGGCCCGTCCGGCACGGCCCCGTCCTGCCCCGTCCCCACCGCGGGCTGGGACTCGGGGTACGGCCTGTGGCTGTACAACGCGCCCTACTGGAACATCAAGGGCATCACGATCGCGGAGTCGAAGAAGGGCATCATCCTCGACAACTCCCACCACGTGACGATCGACGGCGTCACCGTCCGCAGGACCGACGAGGAGGGCGTCCACTTCCGCCGCAGCTCGGCGGACGGCGTCATCAAGAACTCCACGATCACCGACGCGGGCGTCGTCACCAAGGACTACGGCGAGGGCGTCTACATCGGCTCGGCGAACTCCAACTGGAAGTGCCACGGCAACTCCAGCGGCGTCGACAAGTCCGACCGCGTGCAGGTGCTGAACAATCGCATCGGCCCCGGCGTCTCCGCCGAGCACATCGACGTCAAGGAAGGCACGCAGGGCGGCCTGATCAGCGGCAACACGTTCAACGGCACCGGCATCTCCGGCGCCAACTCGGCCGACTCGTGGATCGACGTCAAGGGCTTCGACTACCGCATCGAGAACAACACCGGCACGTTCTCCTCGCCGGGCACGTTCAAGAACGGCTACGAGACCCACAACCCGAGCACGTCCCCGTCGTTCGGCAACGGCTGCGGGAACGTGTGGCGCAACAACAAGTCCGACCTGGGCAACGTCGGCGAGTACGCCGTGTACGTGTCGTCCACGTCGAAGTGCAAGGCCAACCCGAATGTCGTCTACGCCTCGAACACGGCCAGCAAGGCCAAGAAGGGCGTGTCGAACATCCCGGTCACCCCGTAGAAGGCGGGGGTTGCAGGGGTCCCGATCGGTGTACGGCGGCGTCGCCGATCGGGATCCCTGGCAGGACGCGGAGCCCGCACCCTTAGTGGGGGGTGCGGGCTCCGCAGCGCGTCACTTGACCAGATCGGGCCACAGGGCGCGGTCGCTCGCGGCCACCAGCGGTTCGACCCACGCGGCGGGCGCGAAGACCGGACGCTCGGAGTTGCCCTCGTAGAGCGGTTCCCGGAGCCGCGGGCCGTACTTCACCACGTACCGCAGGCCTTCGACGTCGACCGCGCCGCAGTCCTGCTTCGTGGTGAGCTCGAAGTCCGCCACCGGCTCGACCTGCCACCCGGCCTTCGCCGCCAGATGTGCCCAGACCTCGACGATCCGTTGCCTCGGCGGTGCGAGGCCCCCAGGTTGCGCGATGATCAACGTCGGATCGGTTCTCTCGTCCATCACGCGGTGATCGTAGTTTCTAGGCGGTCTGCCGCATCGCGCGCACTTCTTCGCGCAGCGCCTTCACTTCGCGCAGCAGCAGGTCGTCGTGCGCCGCGGACCGGGGCGCCGGCAACGTGATCTCCTCCTGCATCGCGCTGCACACCACCGCGATGAACAGGTTGAGCATCGTGAAAGAGCCGACCATCAGGTAGATCAGGAAGAAGATCCACGCGAACGGCTTCTGCTCCATCAGGTCCCGCATCACGTCCGACCAGCCGTCGCCCGTGGTGATCTGGAAGAGCGTCAGGAGTGTCGGGCCGAGGCCGGTGAAGCGCGGGTCGCCGGTGTCGCCGAACAGATTGCTGGCGATCACGCCGCCGACGTAGACGAGCAGCACCAGCAGACCCGACAACGACACCAGGCCCGGGATGGACCGGACGAGCGCGGTGACGACGCGGCGCATGCTCGGCACCATCGCGACAAGTCGCAGCGCCCGCAGGATCCTGAGGCTGCGCAGCACCGAGAGCGGCCCCGCCGTCGGGATGAGCGCGATGGCGACGATCACGAAGTCGAAGACGTTCCACGGGTCCTTGAAGAACTTCCAACCGAACGCGTACAGCCGGGCCGCCAGCTCGACGGTGAAGATCGCCAGCGCGGTGTGGTCGATCACCGTCAGGGCCGGTCCGAACTTCGCGTGCAGAACCGTGGACGTCTCGGCTCCCAGGGTGATCGCGTTGATCACGATCACCGCGACGATGAACATCTGGAACCGGTTGCTCTCCACGAGCGAGCCGACGCGGGCGCGCACCATCTTCACTTGCTGCTCCTACGACAGGGGTTTTGCTACCTATCGGCGGTGGAGCGGGGCCAACTGTTCACCCGGTCGTGTTGATCAGCTCCAGTCGGCTGGCGGTGCGATCGAGGTCACGCACCTCGCCACCGAGGATCTCGCTGAGCGGGTGCTCACTCACCAGCGTCAGCCTGACGTCGGCGTCCACCAGCACGTCGACGACGTTCGCAAACCGTTGCCGCGCCTCACGATCGCGGTGCTCGAGCCGTGGCACACCTGTGATCACCCAGTCGTCGTGCCGCCGGGCCAGCACCAGGTAGTCCTGCGTCGACGTCGGCTTCTCGCACAGGTCGCCGAAGTCGAACCAGACCTTGGTGTCGTCGATACCGAGCGCGGTGATCGCCCGGCCGTTGACCTCCAGTTCGACGGGCGGCCCCGGAGGTGTGCACTCTTGGACGATCTCGCCGGTCTCGAACCGCGACCTCGGCTTCCCGCGCAGATGCCGGTAGTCCGTGGCGCCGTCGAGTGAGACGACGTCCATCATCTGCTTGATCAGCGCGATGCCCGGCAGGAAGTGGTCGTGGTAGAGCGGGTCGGGCAGCAGCCCGTCCGGCGGGTAGTTGGAGGTGGCGATGATCATCACCTGCCGCCGTTGGAGCTCCTCCAACAACTGCGTCATCAACATCGCGTCGCCGACGTCGTGCACGTGCAACTCGTCGAACGCGAGCACCTTCGCCCTGCCGAGGAGTTCCTTCACGGCCTTCGCGACGGCTCCGCGTTCGTGCAGCCGTGCCGAGATCCGCCGGTGCAGCTCCTGGAAGAACGAGTGGAAGTGCACCCGCTTCTTGGGCCCGGGCAGCACCTCGAACAGGGCGTCGGCCAGAAAGCTCTTCCCCCGCCCGACGGGCCCGTGCAGGTAGACACCTCTGCGCCGCCCTTGGAGCTCCTCCAACCGTTCGACGGCCGCGACCTGCGCGGCGTCGAGCACGTACCCGCTGACCGACACCCGCTGCTGAAGATCCACAGTTACCCCCGCGCCAGCCTACGATCACCACCGTGAGCAATGTCGAGGCCGAGCCCGCAGAAGTGACGTGCACCTCCACTCCGGGCGACGTGGAAGTCCTCACCCCGCGCGAGGTACCGCTGGGCGGCCCGAGGGCGATGCCGGTCCGCCGCACCCTCCCCCAGAAACAGCGCTCGCTGATCGGCGCCTGGTGCTTCTGCGACCACTACGGCCCGGCCGACACGAGCATGGACGTGGCCCCGCACCCGCACACGGGCCTGCAAACCGTGAGCTGGCTCTTCACCGGCGAGATCGAACACCGCGACAGCCACGGCGTCCACGCCTACGTCCGCCCCGGCGAGCTGAACCTCATGACCGGCGGCAGCGGCATCTGCCACTCCGAGCAGTCCACCCCGTCGTCCACCACCTTGCACGGCGTCCAACTCTGGCTGGCCCTCCCGGACGCGCACCGCGACGCCCCGCGCGACTTCCAGCACTACGCACCACCGACCGTCGACGTGGCCGGGGCAACGGCACGCGTCTTCCTCGGCACCCTGGCCGGTTCCACCTCGCCGGTCCACACCTTCAGCCCACTCCTGGGCGCCGAACTCCTGCTGCCGGCCGGCACCACGCTGACGCTGGACGTGTCGGAGGAGTTCGAACACGGCGTCCTCCTCGACACCGGCGACCTCCGCCTGGGCGACACCGAACTCGGCCTGAACTCGCTCGGCTACCTCGGCACCGGCCACGCCACGCTGACGCTCTCGACCACCGCGGGCGCACGGGTCGTGCTGCTGGGCGGCGAGCCGTTCGGCGAGGAGATCGTCATGTGGTGGAACTTCGTCGGGCGCACGCACGAGGAGATCGCCGCGTTCCGCGAGGAGTGGCAGGCGGAGACCGACCGGTTCGGCCGGGTCGAGGGCTATCCGGGCGACCGGCTGCCTGCGCCACAGCTGCCGGGCGGACGGCTGCGGCCCCGCGGAAACCCCGCCTGATCAACGTCACCTAACGTGCCGAATTAGCTACGGAAAGCACCTCCACCTTTAAACAGAATTAAGGTTGGAGGCACCCACCAGTCCCATCATCCGGGCCGCGAGCCATCCGTCTCAGCTCGTGATTCCTTCCACAGATGACCGAACACCACCAGCGCAAACCCAACAAAACACCAGGTCAGAACATCTCCGGGCACCCGTCTCACCTGGCGGGTTCCGCCGCATGTGAAAAGTCATACTTTGGGACCATTGAAAATCACGTTCCGATCGCTTTTCCTGATCGAGGCATCCACGGAGGCTGCCGGACGTCTAAGGGGGCATGAGGAACGTGACACGAGTGGGCGCCGACTCGACATTCGCCTTCATCGCCCCGTCCGGGCGCCCGCTGCCCGTTGACGTCGAGCTCGGCTACCGCGCCGACGACCCCCACGCCGTGACGATGACGTTCCGCATGGGACGCCAGGAGACGGTGTGGCTGGTGAGCCGCGACCTGCTCGCCGACGGCCTGATCACCACCAGTGGTGCGGGCGACGTGCGACTGCGGCCGCACAACTCCACCACCGCCGTGCTCGAGCTGCGGTCCGACGTGTCGCACGCCGTGTTCCACGTGCAGTCGTCGGAGCTGCAGGAGTTCCTGAACTCCACGTACGACGTAGTCGCCCCCGGTTGCGAGAACGACTACGTCGACTTCGAGGCCGAACTGCGCAAGCTGCTCGACTAAGTGGCTAGCGCACGCCGTTGTTGATGGCGCGCGCGTAGGCCGCCGCGTTGCCTTGTGAGCTGCACGCCTTCATGTCGTCGTACAGCCACATGAACCCGCCGGTGATGCCCGCCGAGCTCTTCCACGACCGCATCTTGCTCTCGACGGTGGCCGGCGAGTCGCCTGCCGAGCAGCCGCTGCCGTGCTTGCTCCACAACCCGGGATCCACGGTCATGCCCAGCGCGCGATTCCACGTGGCGGGGTTGTTGCCCGCGCCACCCGCGTAACCCTGCAGGTAGACCCGGTCGACCAGCGAACCGAGGTTCGACTTGAGGCTCGCCCAGAACGACTGGTTCGTGTACGGCGCGAACGTGAACTTCGAGTACCCGAGCCCCGCCGCCATGCGCGCGAACGCCGCGGTCGGCGCCACCTGGTAGAACGACTCGTCGTCGTTGTTGATCGCGTCGGCCCCCGTGGCAGTGCGCAACGCCTGGAAGTTGCGGTGCAGAATCGAGTTCGGGCCGGTGCCGCCCGAGCTGATCAACGCCGCGATGTTCTCCCAGTCGCGCACGCCCCACGACCCCACCGACACCTCGATGCGGTTGACGGACGTGGGCGCCTGCTTCAACGTCCGCAGCCGAGCAGGCCAGCCGGAATCGCCGACGTACCGCCCGCTCTGCACGATCAACTTGTCGTTCAGGTACAGATCTCCGTTGGGGTGCACGTGCACGCTCCACAGGATCACGGTCGTGAACCCGGACGAACGCAGGGTGTCCATCACAGCTTGGCCGTCCGAGTAGAACGGACCGCCGCCGAAGATCGCCGACCGCGGCGAAGCCTGAGCAGAAGCCGCAGGCACGAACACAAGCGCCAGCAACACGGCAAGAAGAGCGGGGAACCAGGGCCGCTTCATCAACGCCTTTCCCTTCTCTTGGAGCAACTCCAAGAAGTTGGGCGGCGGCCTTCAGCAACCATAGCGCCGAGATCAAGAGCCAAGCGTTTTCACCCGAACGAGTCCGTATCATGGAGTCGTTCCAACCCATACGTTCGATGTCGTGACTGCGACGAACTCCACCGCCTACAGCAGGGACCTGGGCGACGAACTGCGCCGCCTCCGCCAGCGGTTCACCGGCCTGAGGGGCCGCGCGATGGCGCACCAACTCGGCTGGGACCCGAGCAAGGTCTCGAACCTGGAACACGGCAAGATCAAGGGCAGCGACCTGGACCTGGCCCAGTACCTCACCGCGTGCGGCAAGGACCTCGACTACTTCGAGGACTTCACCACCCGCTACCAAACCGCCTTCGCCCCGTACCTCGCCCAAGCCCCGGACAACGTCCACACGCTGACGATGACCGAGTCGACGGCAACCACCATCAGGGCCTACGACGTCCTGACGGTCAACCCCCTCCTGCGCACCCCGGCCTACGCCCAGGCCCTGGAAGCCACCACGGGCCGCCCGCCAGGAGACACCGACAGGCAGGCAGTACTACGCCGCCCCAACGGCCCGAAGTGCGTCTTCTACCTCCACGAGCTGGCCCTGCGCCTGCACATCGGCAACGCCCAGGTGATGGCCGACCAGCACCGCTGGCTCCTAGCCAACTCCGCCATGCTGCGCATAGTCCCCGTCGAAGCAACCACGGCAGCATTCCAGTCGGCCTGCACCCTCTTCGAGTTCGACAAGGCACCACCGCTGGTGCACTGGGAGTCCGACGTGGCAAGGGTCTTCGCCCAGGGCACAGCCGCCGTGGACCACGCCCACAAACTCTTCGAACTGCTCGACTCGGTGGCCCTGGACCACGACCAGACGAAGCACCAGCTGGGCAGGGGGTGGCCGCGAGAGGTGAAGGCGGAGGTAGGTGCAGAGGCAGGGGCGCTGGCGGTGGGGACAGCGAGGGATTGAGGGGTGGCGGCAGGCGCAGCGAGAGGCAGAGGGAGCGGCGGCAACTGAGGGGGAGGCAGAAGGGGAGGCAGCAGCAATGCGCGAGTGGTGTCAGCCGCAGTCGCCAACGCAAGGTGACCACCGCCCAAGCCCGGCGCGCGCACGCAACCGACGGCCACCAACGCACGCCAGCCACCTACGAGTCCTGGCGTGGCGACGCGAAGCGAGCCCGAACGGGCTGATCAGCTCTGGGAAGCGGTTACGCCGTTCATGGCGATTGGGGCTTGACCTTGAGGGGCTGGATGCCAACCTGTCCGGTCCGGCCGGGGCGCTTTCACCCCGGCTTTTGAGGCCGCGAACGCATCCAGCTAGAGGCTCAAGGTCAAGCCCCAATCGCAACCCACTTCATTCGTCACGACCCGCGCGCCCACCCTCGCAACCGCAGCCCAACCAACAGAACGCAACCAACCCCGCTGCGAACAGGAACCCAACCGGCGTCAGGACCCAAGCACCCCAGCCTGAAGTGGCAACAACGGCGCAGCGATCTGCCCCAACGACCCGCTCCGCACCACAGCCCCACCGGGCCCAGCAAACGGCGCACCAGAATCCAGAACATCAGGCATCCGAGCCCAAACGGCCCATCTCTCATCCCAAGCCTGGATCACCTCAAGCTGCCCACCGGGAAGAAACCGGGCCAGGTGCACCCCTGCAACCTGCCCGGTGTTCCCCAGCAACGGGAGCAGCCGAAACCCACCCTCCCGCCGCAACCTCTCGATCAGCTCAGCGCTGTCCATCTCATCTCGCCACCATCTCCACCGAAGCCCGATAAGCCTCAACAGCAGCATCACGCTCGACCGCGGTCCACCCCAACGGCCCGGCGATCAGTTCAGCGACCACCCCAGCAACAGAAGCACCGAAGTCCAGGTGCTCCATGGCAATCCGAGTCCGCCGGGCAAGCACGTCCTCCAGCCCCAACGCACCCTCGTGCGTCACGGCATACACGATCTCCGCCGCCAAATACCCGGCAACAGTCTCGCCCAACGACGGATCCTGCGCGACGAGAGCCAGCACGTCGGAAACGGCCGAACCGTACCGCCCCAGCAACCGCTCCACAGTGGACGTGGGCAGACCGGACTCCACAGCGATCCGAGCCCGGTCCGCCCACAGCTCTTGGAACCCAACCGCCCCGCACAACGGCAGCCGAGCAGTCAACGAAGGCGCCACCGCCCGCCCCAACCCGGCAACAGCAGCGTTCACCACATCGGCAGCCATCACGCGGTAGGTCGTGTACTTCCCACCAGCAATCACGAAGAACCCGGGCTCCGGCTCAGCCACAGCATGCTCACGCGACAACTTGGAAGTGTCGCTGGACGCCCCGGCGAGCAACGGCCGCAGACCCGCGTACGCCCCAACAACATCCTCGACAGACAACGGCGTCCGCAAAACAGCGTTCACGTGCGAGAGGATGTAGGAGACGTCCTCACCAGTGGCCGAAACATCTTCCGGCGCACCGGAGTACGGCGTGTCGGTGGTACCGATGATCCAGTAAGCCCCCCAGGGGATCACGAACAACACCGACTTCTCGGTCTGCGTGATCAACCCACCGTCCAGCGAAATCCGCGACCGCGGCACCAGCACGTGCACACCCTTGGACATCCGCACGTGAAACGGCGGCGCCCCAGGCGACATCGAGTTCAGCGAGTCAGTCCACACGCCGGTAGCACTGATCACCCGCCGAGCCCGAACCACATGCGTGACCCCAGAAAGCTCGTCCCGCACCGAAGCACCGCTCACCCGGCCGTCAGCACGAAGCAGAGACGTCACCCGAGCCCGAGAAACCACAGTCGCACCGTGCTGAGCAGCAGTGCGCACCAGCGTGGCCACCAGTCGAGCATCATCCATCTGCGCGTCGTAGTACCGAATGGCACCGGCAAAAGCAGACGAGTCAACGGACGGCCCGACAGCAGCCATCCGACGACGCGAAAGGTGCCGGTGCATCGGCACGGCCCCAGCCCCACCGATCGAGTCGTACAGCAAAACCCCAGCGCCGACGTAAGCGCGCTCCCACTGCTTCTTCAAGGGGAAGAGGAACGGCACCGGCCGCACCAGGTGCGGTGCGAGCCGGCGCAGCAACAGCCCGCGTTCCTTCAGAGCCTCCCGGACCAGCTTGAACTCCAACTGCTCCAGGTATCGCAGCCCGCCGTGGACGAGCTTGCTGGACCGGCTCGACGTGCCCGCCGCCCAGTCGTCGGCCTCGACGAGCGCCACGGAGAGGCCGCGCGAGGCCGCATCGAGCGCAGCGCCCGCGCCGACCACACCACCTCCGACGACGAGTACGTCGAACTCCGTGCTGCCCAACGCTTCCAGGGCTTGGGCACGCCGAGCCGGATCCAGCCTCGCGAACAACTTCAGCTCCTCAAGGGAAAGGACTAGTGGCGCGTCTCGGAACGTTGGCGAGGTAATCCACGCTCAGCAGGGCGCCTCGCGGCCCCGCCCCCACACCCCCGTACCACCAGTACGAGGACGTGGGGACGGCACCACGATGCACCCGTCTGACCGCGCATTCCCCCGGCAACCTTCCGAGCCACACCACTAGCGAACGTCGTCGTCGACCCAGTCGAACGACTTGGTGACGGCCTTCTTCCAGTTGCGGTACTGGCGCTCGCGCTCGTCGGCGTCGGCCTCGGGCGTCCAGCGCTTGTCCTCGGCCCAATTGGCGCGCAGCTCGTCGAGGCCCGACCAGTAGCCGACGGCCAGGCCGGCGGCGTACGCGGCGCCGAGGGCGGTCGTCTCGGCGACGACCGGGCGGACGACGGGCACGTCCAGCACGTCCGCCTGGAACTGCATCAGCAGTTCGTTGGCGACCATGCCGCCGTCGACCTTCAGTTCGGTCAGCGGCACGCCGGAGTCGGCGTTCATGGCGTCCAGGACCTCGCGGGTCTGGAACGCCGTCGCCTCCAGCACGGCACGGGCGATGTGACCCTTGTTGACGAACCGGGTCAGGCCCACGACGGCACCGCGGGCGTCAGCACGCCAGTACGGCGCGAACAGACCGGAGAACGCGGGCACGAAGTACGCGCCACCGTTGTCCTCGACCGAGGCGGCCAAGGTCTCGATCTCCGGCGCCGAGCCGATGATGCCGAGGTTGTCGCGCAGCCACTGCACCAGAGACCCGGTGACCGCGATGGAGCCTTCCAGCGCGTAGACGGGGGCCTCGTCGCCGATCTTGTAGCAGACGGTCGTGAGCAGACCGTTCTTCGAGGCGACCTTCTCCGTACCGGTGTTCAACAACATGAAGTTGCCGGTGCCGTAGGTGTTCTTGGCGGTGCCGGGCTCGTAGCAGGCCTGGCCGAACGTCGCCGCCTGCTGGTCGCCGAGGATGCCCGCGATCGGCACGCCCTTCAGCACACCGCCGGGGCCGCCGTTGCCGTACACCTCGGAGGAGGACCGGATTTCCGGCAGCATGGACACCGGAATGCCCATCTCACCGGCGATCTCGGTGTCCCACTGGAGCGTGTCGAGGTCCATCAGCATGGTGCGCGACGCGTTGGTGACGTCCGTGGCGTGCACACCGCCGTTGGGGCCGCCGGTGAGGTTCCACAGCGTCCACGTGTCGGTGTTGCCGAAGAGCAGGTCGCCCGCCTCGGCACGTTCGCGGGCGCCCTCGACGTTGTCGAGGATCCAGCGGATCTTGGGGCCGGAGAAGTAGGTCGCCAGCGGCAGGCCGACCTTCGCCTTGTAGCGGTCGGCGCCGCCGCCCAACGCACCGAGCTCGTCCACGATCGCCTGGGTGCGGGTGTCCTGCCAGACGATGGCGTTGTAGACGGGCTCGCCGGTGTTCTTGTCCCACACCACCGCGGTCTCGCGCTGGTTGGTGATGCCGACGGCGGCGAGGTCGCCGGTGTTGAGGTCGGCCTTCGCGAGCGCCTGCCCGATCACGAACCGGGTGTTCTCGGAGATCTCCACCGGGTTGTGCTCGACCCAGCCGGCGCGCGGGAAGATCTGCTCGTGCTCCTTCTGGCCCACGGCGACGATGGAGCCGCTGTGGTCGAAGATGATCGCCCGCGTGCTGGTCGTGCCCTGGTCGACGGCGAGAACGTACTGCGACATCGAAGAAGTCCTTTCCGGAGTGTCAGAACGCGATGGAAGCGATCACACCGGCGAGCGCGCCGCCGATGATCGGGCCGACGACGGGCACCCAGGCGTAGCTCCAGTCGGAGTCCTTCTTGCCGATCTCCTGGCCTTCAGAGCCCTTGTAGGCCATGGGGAGCACGGCGTGCGCGATGCGCGGGCCGAGGTCGCGGGCCGGGTTGATCGCGTAGCCGGTGGGGCCACCGAGGGAGGCACCGATGCCGACGACGAGCATCGCGACGGCCAGCGGGCCGAGCTGCGAGGGGGTCTTGGCGAACGCGAGGATGACGAACACCAGGACGAACGTGCCGATGATCTCGCACACGAGGTTCCAGGCGTAGCTGCGGATCGCCGGGCCGGTGGAGAAGACGGCGAGCTTGAGACCGTGGTCGTTGGTCTCCTCGAAGTGCGGCTTGTAGGCGAGCCACGCGACGACGGCACCGAGGAACGCGCCGAGCATCTCGCCGGCGAAGTAGACGAGCGTCGAGCCGAAGCCGACGGGAACACCAGGGGCGTACTCGGCCGCACCGCTGGTGAGAATGCCGATCGTCACCGCCGGGTTGAGGTGCGCGCCCGACTTGAAGGCGACGTACACACCGGCGAAGACACCGATACCCCAGCCGAAGTTGATCAACAGCCAACCGCCGTCGAAACCCTTCGACTTGGCGAGCAGCACGTTGGCCACCACGCCCGCACCCATCAACAGCAAGATGGCCGTACCGAGCACCTCGCTGAGGAACACTGACCCGAGACCCACGCTGGCCTCCCATTCGACTCTGAACGGCTGATCACCCCGTGGTGATTGAGGCGGAACGTATGAGTGTCTGAACAGGTGTTCAACAGGTGCGTTTCGACAATGTCGACACCTGCTACCCACGATCGCGTGACTGATCCGTCACGCTGCGCGCAGACAAGGCGTTTCAGGCCCGTATCCAGGGGTGACGGGCGTCGTAGCTGTTCGACATTGCCGACAGTGGTCGTCTGAATTACGTTCGACGAGTGCCGGGACCCATCCAGTCGATCGAACGCGCCGCCGCCGTGCTGCGGCTGCTCGCGCGTGGCTCCGGCCATCACGGTCTCACGGAAATCGCCGACTCGCTCGGTCTCGCGCGCGGCACCGCGCACGGGATTCTCCGTACGCTGCAACGGGTCGAGTTCGTCGAGCAAGATCAAACGACCGGCCGCTACCGCCTCGGCGCGGCACTTCTGCACCTGGGAACGTCCTACCTCGACGCCAACGAACTGCGTTCTCGATCGATCAACTGGGCCGACACGCTCGCCGCGCGCAGTGGCCAGGAGGTCAGGATCGGCATGCACCACGACGGCGCGGTGCTCGTCGTGCACCACGTGTTCCGCCCTGATGACTCTGTGCAAACCCTCGGCATCGGCGCGATGCTGCCGTTGCACGCGACGGCGCTCGGCAAGGTGCTGCTCGCCTACGACCCGGACCTGTCGGCGGCCGCACGCCGGCGAGAGCTGACGTCGTTGACGCGCCGCACGATCACGCGCACCCAGATGCTGGAGCGGGTGCTGACCGAGGTGCGCGGGCAGGGCTGGGCGGGCGAGGCCGAGGAGTACATGCCGGGCGAGGCGAGCATCGCCGCGCCGATCCGCATCCCCGGCGGGCTCGTGATCGGCGCGATCGGCATTTCGGGTGCCGCCGACCGGCTGTGCGACTCGACGGGCCGTCCGCGTGCGACCCTGGTGCGGCAGGTCGTGCAGGCAGCGGAATCCGTCACCACGTCCCTCGTCGACGAGAACTGAAGGGCTCGCCGTGCAACGGTTCGTAATGGCGATCGACCAGGGCACGACGTCGACGCGCTGCATCGTGTTCGACCAGAACGCCCGCCTCGTCGCGGTCGCGCAACGCGAGCACCGGCAGTACCACCCTCGGCCCGGCTGGGTGGAGCAGGACGCCGTGGAGATCTGGCGCAACGTCGACCGGATCGTGCCGCAGGCGTTGCGGCAGGCGGGGATCACGGCCGAGCAGGTCGTCGCGATGGGCATCACGAACCAGCGCGAGACGTTCGTGCTGTGGGACCGGCACACGGGTGTCCCGATCGGGCGCGCGATCGTCTGGGAGGACATCCGGACCGAGGAACTCGTTGCGCGCCTGGGCAACCAGCCCGGCATCGAGGAGGTCCGCGAACGCTGCGGGTTGCCACTGGCTACCTACTTCTCGGCGCCTTCGTTGCGGTGGATGCTCGACAACACGGCCGGGCTGCGCGAGAAGGCCGAACGCGGCGACGTCCTGTTCGGCACGATGGACACCTGGCTGATCTGGAACCTCACCGGCGGGGTCAACGGCGGTCTGCACGTCACGGACGTGACCAACGCGTCGCGGACGATGCTGATGAACCTCTCGACGCGGCAATGGGATCCGATGCTGCTGGAGTTCTTCGGCGTGCCCTCCTCGATGCTGCCGGAGATCCGCCCGTCGACGGAGATCAGCGGCGTGACGACCCGCGTGGTGCCCGGGATCTCGATCACCGCGGCCCTCGGCGACCAGCACGCGGCGCTGTTCGGGCAGACCTGCTTCGAGAAGGGATCGATCAAGGGCACCTACGGCACCGGTGGGTTCCTGTTGATGAACACCGGCAACGAACTGGTGCGGTCGAAGCACGGCCTGCTGACGACGATCGGGTACCAGATCGGCGGCGAGCCGGCGTACGCGCTGGAGGGGTCGATCGCGGTCGCCGGGTCGCTGGTGCAGTGGTTCCGCGACAACCTCGGGCTGATCCACAGCGCGCCGGAGATCGAGACGCTGGCGCGCACGGTCAAGGACAACGGCGGCTGCTACATCGTGCCCGCGTTCTCCGGGCTGTTCGCGCCGCACTGGCTCTCCCAGGCGCGCGGGCTGGTCGTCGGACTGACCTCGTACATCAACAAGGGACACCTGGCGCGGGCCGTGCTGGAGGCGACGGGCTGGCAGACGCGCGAGGTCGTGGACGCGATGAACGCCGACCTCGGAGCGCCGACGCCGGTGCTGAAGGTCGACGGCGGGATGACCGCGGACCACCTGCTGATGCAGTTCATCGCGGACGTGCTGGACATCCCGGTGCAACGACCGCTCGTCGCCGAGACGGTGTCGCTGGGTGCCGCCTACGCCGCCGGGCTGGCGGCCGGGTACTGGCCGGACCTGGAGGGGTTGCGGCGCAACTGGCACCTGGCCGCGCGGTGGAACCCGGCGATGGACGCCGGGTACCGCGAGACCGAGTACGCGAACTGGAAGCGGGCCGTGGAACTCACGTTCGCGTGGGCCCGCTCCACTCCGTCCACTTAGGAACGCTGCTTGCGCACCCAGGCCGCGACGTCGTCGGCCTCGATCGGGAGGGCGTCCGACAGGATGTCCGCGCCGGTCGAGGTGACGACCAGGTCGTCCTCGATGCGCACGCCGATGCCGCGCAGCTCCGGCGGCAGCGTCTCGTCGTTCGGGTGGAAGTACAGGCCCGGCTCGACGGTGAGCGCCATGCCGCGTTCGAGGATGCCCTGCTGGTAGGTCTCCTGGCGGGCGTCGGCGCAGTCGTGCACGTCGAGGCCGAGGAAGTGCCCGGTGCCGCAGACGATGTAGCGGCGGTGGTGCTGGCCGGACGGGTCGAGCGCCTTGTCGACGCTCACCGGCAGCAGGCCCCAGTCGTGCAGGCCCTCGGCGAGCACGCGCATGGCGGTGTGGTGGAAGGCGCTGTAGTCGTTGCCCGGCCGCACTTCCGCCAACGCCGCGACGTGCGACTTGTGCACGAGGTCGTAGACCTGGCGCTGCGGTGCGCTGAACTCACCGCTGACCGGGAACGTGCGGGTGACGTCGGCGGTGTAGAGGGAGTTCATCTCGACACCGGCGTCGAGCAGCAGCAGGTCGGCGTCGTTCACGCGGCCGTCGCAGCGCGTCCAGTGCAGGACGGGCGCGTGCGGACCGGCGGCGACGATCGAGGTGTAGCCGGGGCCCTTGCCCTCGGTGCGGGCGCGGCGGTCGAACGTGCCCTGCAGCCAGCGCTCTCCCCCGCCGCGCACGGCCTGGCCGAGTTCCATGGCGACGTCGGCGAAGCCCTTGACGGACGCGTCGACGGCCTGGCGCAGCTGGTCGATCTCCCAGTCGTCCTTGATGCGGCGCAGTTCGGCGAGCGTGGTGCGCAGCTCGTCGCTGTGGCTGCCGGTGAGCGCGTCCAGCAACGGGTCGACGCCGCCGGCCGTGAGCGTCTGCGGGTGGCGTCCGCGCAGGGCGTTCGCGAGGTCTTCGAGGGGCCGGGCGGTGATGCCGAGCGCCGCACCCCACTCCTTGGGTCCGGCCGCGGCGCCGATCCAGAACGGGCTGCGGTCGGCGTCGCCGAAGAAGTCGACGCTGTGGACCTCGCTCGGGACCGGCACGAACAGCGTGGCGTCGTCGTCGGTGAGCACCAGCACGGCGCCCTCGACCTGGCACCCGGTCAGCCACACGAAGTCGCTGTCGGCGCGGAACTCGTGGAACGTGTCGTTGGACCGGACGTGCGCCCGTCCCGCGGCGAGCGCGATCCGCTTGCCGGGCAGCGCGGCGGTGAGCCTGGCGCGGTGGGCCGTGGCGGCCTCGGCCGTGCCCTTGGGCAGGTCGATCGCGCTGTCCCAGTCACCCCAGCCGTCGCGGATGTACGTGCGGAATCCGTCCGCGTCCACCAGTTTCGCCATGTCGCGGCGTGTCCGAGCCAATTCGGGTTCCCTCCAGAGTGGTCCTGTCTGCCACCCTTCCCGCACCTGGAGGGGTCCCGCCAATCCAGAACGGGGATAGCCTCAGGCTATGGAACTGGAGATCCGGCACCTGCGGGCGATCTGCGCCATCGGCGACGCGGGCTCGTTGTCGCGCGCAGCCACCCAGCTGGGTATCTCCCAACCGTCCCTGACGACCCTGCTGCAACGGGTGGAACGCCTGGTCGGAGGCAAGCTGTTCGACCGCGGCCGGGCTGGCGCGGAGCCCACCGCCCTGGGTGCGCAGATGCTGCAGCGGGCCCGGTTGCTGCTGGTGGAGCTGGACGCGTTCGGCTCGGACATGGTCCAGAGGGACGGGCCTTCCCGGCTCGGGTCGGTGCACATGGAGTGCGTCGGCCCGCTGTACACGCGCCTGGAGAAGGTGCTGGACGACATCACGCTGGTGGTCGATCCGTCGTCGACCGGTCTGGCGCTGGCGTTGGCGAACGGTCACCTCGACGCGGCCGTGATCGCCGTCGACGAGGACGGCGACCTGGGCCTGCCGCGCGGGGTGGCGCAACGGATCGTGGTGCCGTGGGTGCCGGTGTTCATCGCGATTCCCGCTGGTCACCGGCTCGCGTCCCGTACCGAGATCGAGCTGGCCGACCTGGCGGGCGAGTCGTGGGTCGGGCCTCCCGGTGCCGAGGACGGGTCGCTGACCGCGTTGCGGGCGGCCTGCCGGGCGGTGGGGTTCGTGCCGCGGATCCGGTTCGAGATGCCGAGCGGTGCCGGGCGTCAGCTGATCGCGGCGGGCAAGGCGGTGCAGCTGGTGGAGCCGACGTCGCAGGGTGGTCCCGGGGTGGCGGTGCGGCCGCTGGCGGGGGCGCCGATGCGGATGCGGCTGGTGTTCGCGTGGCGGCGGGAGCGGCTGACCTGGAGTCAGGCCAGCCGCGTGTTCACCGAGGTGCTGGAGGCCTACGCGGCGCAGGCGATGGCGAGCCCGGTGTTCCGGCCGTGGTGGGAGGAACGCGGGGCGGCGCTCATCTCGGCGGACTGAGACTTCAGCCCGCCCGGTGTCCGGCCGTCAGGCCACCGTCTCCAGCCACCTGTACCAGTCGCTGTCATACCTCGACCCGATCACTCGACCCAGGTGGTCGCGAGCCCCGGCCCAGTCGCCGACCCGGTAGTCCGCGAGCACCTCCGTGACGTCCTCCGGGTGGTTCTCCACCAGGTACCGCACCGCTAGATAACCCCATTTGTAAACCCGCGTGGAGTCGTGGTCATAGGTCGTGTCGAACAACGTGCTCAACGCGTACGTCTTCTTCTTCGCCTCGGCCAGCGCGTCGGTGTAGACCTCGCCCCGGTAGCTGTACGACAGGTACTCGGCGAACCCCTCGATCCACCACACGGTCGGCGTGGTCATGTTCGACTCGAAGTCGCCGTGCATGTCGAACCGGCCGTCGAGGTAGTGGGTGTACTCGTGGTTGAGGTTCCAGATGGCGAACGTCGGCAGCCAGTCGGCCTCGTGCGCGATGAACCGCGCCTGGTTCAGCGCCGGGTCGCCTTCGAGGTACATGCCGCCGTTGTTGGTGGAGATGTCGAACAGCACGCCCGCGTACGTCCGGTAGTCGTTCGACGTGTTGAAGACGACGACTTCGAGCGACGTGTTGTTGTCGCCGGCCACGGGCCCTGGGTCACGCACGACGCGATGGAACGCCGCGTCCTGGTTGGCCAGCGACGTGCAGGTCTGCCGGAGCTGGGTGCGGGTGAGTTGCTGGGCGCGGATCTTCAGCGACGCGCTGCATGTGTGCCGGACGGTCAGCACGCGCCGGTCGATCTGCGCGCGGAAGTCGCACGTGCCGTAGCGGCGGCAGTTCGCCTTGTCGTACCAGTCGACCATCTCGGCGACGCCCACCCACATCGGGGCGAGGCGGCCGACGACATCACTGCGCGAGGCCATGTCGGCGAGCAGCGGGCGCACGTACCGGGCGATGTCGTTGTACTGCAAGAACCTTCCGAGTTCGCGGGTGGCGTTCTGGACCTGGTACTGGCGATCGGTGCCGAAGAGGTCCTGGTGGCGGACGACGAACCGCCACAACGCGCGCAACACCTCGGGATAGGCGCGCACGGCCGTGAGGAACTCCGGAGAGCTGTGGCCGTAGTAGAGAAGGAGCATTCCGGCGTGCACGGCCGCGTCGTCGGAGGGGGTGTAGTTGTCGAGGACGCGGACCAACGCGCGCAACTCGGCCGGGTAGTCGACCGAAGCCGCGGTGTAGATGGTCGAGTCGGGGGTGTCGCCGGGGTGCAGGTCGCGAGCAATGGCCGGCGGCAGCAACGGGCTGTTCGGCTGACCGGCCGAACGCACCGTCTCGGCTTGCCGGGGAGCAGCGGCGTGAGCGAACGACGGCGCCACCAAACCGGCCAACAGCGCGAACACCAGGGCAAGTGCTCTCATCAGGGTCCTCCCGAGCAGGGGTTCGAGGTGTCCCAGAGCGTCACACCGCCCTCAGCCCGGCGATCATCCCTTCCGTTCATAGCTCACCACTATGGGAGCGTTCACGACAACCTTGTCAGCTTGTCCTGCTTGTCCTCTTGACCCTCCCTCGGTCAGCCCACGATGGTGGTTGGCGGGCGCCTGATCGCATGGAGAGTTGATGTCGCACGAGCTTTCCCGCCGTGTCTTCCTCGCCGCCAACGCAGGCCTGTTAGCGAGCGTCGCCCTGTCCCCCCACGCTTCCGCCAGCCAGGAGAAGGCAGCTCCCGAGGTGACCGACCTCGCCCGCAACCGGCCAGTGACCGCCACGTCCACCGCCTACGCCGCCACGCCACCGCAGTTCGTCACGGACGGGTTGCAGCAGGTCGGGGTGCGCGGGTCCGGCTGGCGGGCGGCGAACGGCGACCCGCAGCAGGTCACGGTCGATCTGCAGGCCACCTGTGAGGTCGAGGCGTTCGTGCTGGTCTTCGAGGCGAAACTCGACGACCCGACGTTCGTGCCCGCGCCGTCCTACCAGCCGCGCAACGACACCACCGGCGTCGAGATCCTGTCGGCCGCCGCACTCACGTACGTCATCGAACTCAGCACGGACAACAAGAACTGGCGCGAGGTCCACCGCACCGACGACGGCCAGGGCGCGGAAACCCGGATCCAGCTGGCAAAGCCGACGACCGCCCGGTACGTGAGGCTCAGCCTGAGCCGCCCGTCGAACGGCAACCCGTTGGGGCTCAACGGCTTCCAGGTCTACGGCACCGGCAGGCAGCCGAACGCGAAGGGCTGGACCGACTGGCGGAGCACCGCGAAGGCCCCCTCCCTCAAGCCGGGCCCGGACAACACGGCCGAACTCGACAGCGGCTGGCACCTCACGATGGACGACTTCGCCGGCACCACCGACGGCACCGCGCTCGCACAGCCGGACGTCGACACGTCCAGGTGGCTCGACGCGACGGTCCCCGGCACGGTCCTGACGTCGCTCGTCGACCAGGGCCACCTCCCCGACCCGGCGCGCGCCATGCACAACATGGAGATCCCGGAGGCGCTGTCGAGGCACTCGTGGTGGTACCGCCGCGCGTTCGACCTGCCCAAGGGCTTCCGCGACCGCAAGGTGTGGCTGGAACTCGACGGCGTCATGCAGCACGCCGAGATCTGGCTCAACGGCACCAGGATCGGGGACGTCACCAACCCGTTCGTGCGCGGCTCGTTCGACATCACCGCGGCGCTGAAGGACTACAGCCAGGTCCTGGCGTTGCGGCTCAACCCGATGAAGCACCCCGGCAGCCCGACCGACAAGGGCAGCGACGGCGGCGCGTTCCCGAACTCCGGCCAGCTCTACCTCGACTCCCCCACCTACCTCTGCATCTCCGGCTGGGACTGGATGCCCGCCGTCCGCGACCGAGGCACCGGCATCTGGGACCACATCCGCCTGCGCGCCACCGGCACCGCCACCCTTGGCGACACCCGCGTCGTGACAACGTTGTCCCAAGACCACAGGACCGCCGACGTCGCGATCAGCGTGCCCGTCCGCAACACCGGCACCACCGCCCTGCCCGTCACGGTGCAGGCGCGGTTCGACGGCGCGAAGCTCGCCAAGGCCGTCACGCTCGAGCCCGGCACCACCGAGGTCACCCTCCCCACCCACCGGATCACGAACCCGAAGCTGTGGTGGCCCAACGGATACGGCGACCCGAACCTCTACGACCTCACGATCGCCGTCACGACGAACGGCGCGGAGAGCGACCGGCGCACCACCCACTTCGGCGTCCGCGAGTTCACCTACGAACACGAGGTGCCGATCGAGTTCCCGCCCGGCGGCAACGCCGTCACCCAGACCGTCGACCTCGGCAGCCAGACCACACGTCACGTCCGCATCCTCACCGAACGCCGCGCCACCGGCTGGGGCACGTCGCTGTGGTCGCTGGAGGTCAGGAGCGGAGACACGGACCTCGCCCGAGGCAAAGAGGCCACCGCCTCTTCGCAGGACAACGAGTGGAACCCCGCGAGCAACGCCGTCGACGGCGACCCCGGCACGCGGTGGGCATCGGAGTACCGCGACAACGAGTGGATCCAGGTCGACCTGGGCAGCGCGCAACAGTTCAGCCAGGTCGTCATCTCGTGGGAACGCGCCTACGCGTTGCGCTACAAGGTGCAGCTCTCCGACGACGGCCAGACGTGGCGTGACGCCAAGACGGTCAGCAACGCGCCGAGGCCGTTGAAGATCCGCGTGAACGGTGTGCCGGTCTTCTGCCGCGGCGGCAACTGGGGCTTCGACGAACTGCTGCGCCGCATGCCCGCCGAGCGCATGGACGACGTCATCCGGCTGCACCGCGACATGAACTTCACGATGATCCGCAACTGGATCGGCAGCAGCAACCGCGACGAGTTCTTCGAGGCGTGCGACCGGCACGGCATCCTGGTGTGGAACGACTTCTGGGTCGTCGGCTACTTCCCCGACAACATCCCGAACTACATCGAGACCGCGCACGACACCGTCACCCGCTACCGCCACCACCCGAGCATCGTCGTGTGGTGCGGCGCGAACGAGGCCTCCCCGCCGCCCAACACCGACGCGGGCCTGCGCAAGGTCGTCACCGAGCAGCACACCGACGTCTACTACCAGAGCCACTCGGCCGACGGCAGCGTCTCCGGCCACGGCCCGTACTACTGGGTCGAGCCCGCGAGGTACTTCGACCCCAACACCTACGACACCTTCAACTTCGGCTTCCACACCGAGATCGGCATGCCCACCGTCCCCGTCGCCGAGACCATGCACAACCTCGTCGGCGACGAACCGTCGTGGCCCATCGGCGACGTTTGGTACGCCCACGACTGGTGCACCAACGGCAACCAGCGCCCGCAGCTCTACCAGGCCGCCATCGACGCCAGGCTCGGCGAGTCCAGGAACATGGACGAGTTCTGCCGCAAGGCCCAGTTCGTGAACTACGAGAACATGCGCGCGATGTTCGAGGCCTGGAACGCGAACCTCTGGGACGACGCCTCCGCGCTGCTGCTGTGGATGTCACACCCGGCGTGGCACTCCACCGTCTGGCAGACCTACGACTACGACATGGACGTCAACGGCACGTACTTCGGCGCGAAGAAGGCGTGCGAACCACACCACGTACAGGCCTCTTTGGACAGTTGGCGCGTCACGGTCCTCAACCACACCACCACGTCCCTGCGCGGCCGCGTCGAAGCCACAGTGCACTCGCTGACCGGCGCGGTCCTGAGCACCCAGCAGGCCGACGTCGAGGCGGGCCCGTCCGCGAAGGCCGACCTGTTCACGGTCACCCCGCACGCGTCCCCGGTGCACCTCGTCCGGCTGCGGCTGTTCGACGGCGACCGCCTGCTGTCCGAGAACACCTACTGGCGTTACCGGACGCCCGCGGACCTCAAGGCGCTCAACGCACTGGGCCGCACGAAGATCTCGACGGACGTCGGCAGCACCCGCCGTGACGGCGACCGGCGCACGCTCAAGGTGAAGGTGCGCAACACGGGCGAGGTCGTGGCCGCGATGACCAGGATCGGCCTGCGCGACCGCCGCACGGACACCCGCGTGCTGCCGACGATCTACAGCGACAACTACCTGTGGCTGCTGCCCGGCGAGACCCGGGAGATCACGCTGTCCTGGCACCGGCGCGACCTCACGTCCGAACAACCCCGCGTGACCGTCGAGGCCTACAACGCCTAGTCGGGCTTCTTCGGTTCCGCGAACAGCAGGTGCCGCACGTGCGCCGGTCCCTTGGCCAGCGCACGTGCCACCTCCTGGTTCTCCTGGTCCACGACCGTGCCGCGCTCGACGTGCTGGCGCAGGTGCTCCTGCCACGTCGCCACGGTGAAGGTCTCGAGAAACATCTCGGGCCGCTCGGTGTCGCGGAAGAGCCCCCACATCGTGGCGCCGGTGCGGCGGCGGGCCCTGCCGACGCGTTGCATGGCGTCGATGAACGCCTCCTCGTTCTCCGGCGCCACCGGCCACTCGACCGTGACGAGCACGGGGCCGGCGTCGGTGTCGTCGATCTCCGGCGGTTCCTCCCAGTACGTGGCCGGGCTGACGTCGAGCGGGCGGTCGTGCAGCGGCAGCCAGCGGGTCGCGGCGAGCGCGAGCACGACCATCGCCACCGCAGGCACGATCATGGCGACCCGGAGGTCGTAGACGTCCGCGATCGCGCCCCAGACGACGGCTCCGAGCGCCTGGCCGCCCATCAGGATCAGCTGGTAGTAAGCCAGCGCGCGGGCCCGTGTCCACGCCGGCAGCAGCACTTGCGCGTTGGCGTTGAACGTCGACAGGGTGGCGATCCAGCAGGCGCCGGTCAGCAGCATCGCGACGATCACCAGCGGGAAGCTGCGGGTCAGCACCGCCGTGCTGGTCGCGGCCGCGTAGACGACCGTCGCGAGCAGCACCATGGCGTTCTTGCTCATGCGCTGCAACAGCTTCGGCACGACGAACGCGCCGCCGATGGCTCCCGCGCCGACGCTGCCGAGCAGCACGCCGTACCCGCTGGCGTCGAGTTCCAGCGGCCCGCGCGCGATGGCCGGCAGCAACGCCCACAGGCCGCTGCCGAACAGGATGAACAACGTCAGCCGCGTCAGCACCCGCCGGAACAACGGCGAGCTGCCCACGTACCGCGCGCCCGTCCGCATGGCGGTGGTGATGTGCTCGGCGCCGAGCGGCCGGTGGTCCGACGGGCGCTTCCACCGGGCGAGCACGATCAGCACGCCGAAGAAGCTGACCGTGTTGAACGCGAACGTCGCCTCCGGCCCGGCCAGCGCGATCAGCAACCCGCCGAGCGCCGGGCCGATGGCGCGGCCGACGTTCATGTTGACGCCGTTGAGCAGCGCGGCCTGCGGGATCTCCTCGCGCGGCACCAGTTCCGGCTGGATGGCCTGGAACGACGGCATCGACAACGCCTGCCCGATCGCCATCAGCGCCAGCAACCCGAGCAGCGTCCCAGGGGTGGCCCGGTCCGTGCCCGCCAGCAGCATCAGGCCACCCGCGCCGGCCAGCATCAGGGCCTGGCCGGTGATCAGCACCTGGCGGCGGTCGAGGATGTCGCCGAGCGCCCCGGACGGAACCACCAGCAGGAACACCGGCAGCGTGGTGGCGGTCTGGACGAGCGCGACCTGCAGGGCGCTGCCGCCTAGGTCGCCCATGAGCCACTGGGCGCCGACTGTTTGCGCCCACGTGCCGATGTTGGACGCGAACTGGGCGAGCCACAGCGCACGGAACGCGCTGCGGCGCAGGGGCGCCCACGAGGATGCAGTCACGTGCCGATCTTCACACCGGAGGGTGCAGATCGCCGAGCACAACACCGGGCCGCGTGACTTCGGTCAACACTGAAGTCACTGCGCCCAGAACCATTCGAAACTTAGGCAGCCGAAGTGATTTGGGTCACAAGCGGAGGCCTGATCCGTCAGACCCGGACGTGTGAACGTGTCGCCCGGACGCCCCCGGTTCCCGGGTTGAGAGCGCTCCCAGTTCCTGGGGAAACAAGCGTTCTCGCTGCTCGGACTCGCCCGGAAGTGGCCCGTTTCCGCGATCGGCGACCGATTGTGAACATTCGTCTCGACCGGGTACGTATTCGCCCGATCAGGAACGGCTTGCCCCATTCTGCTCGATACTGCGCGCAAAGCAGGCAGAGGAGAAAGGTTCCGAGCACTCGTGATCACGCCCGAGTTCTTGCTGTCGACCCGCGAGTTCGAGGTGCTGTGGCAGACGCTGCGGCTCGGCAGAATGCCGTACCCGCTCGACGTGCCCAGCGAAGGAGCGACCGAGCAGGACGTCAAAGCCTTGCAGGCCAGGACGATCGCCGGACTGAGGCAGCGCGGCATCGCCGACGACGTGCGACTTGAGGACCTGATGCGGCTGTTGAGCGACCACCAGGTGTCCGTGGACGCCGTGGCGGGCCTCGACCGGACCGTTCGGGCACTGGCCGCCGCCACCGACCGGGAGGCCGTGCTGGCCGTCATCGACGGCGACAGCGTCGGCCTGTCGGAGATCAGGCCCACGGCACTGGCCCGCGAGATCGTGCGCGTGCTGCCCGAGGGGGTGGCGGGGCCGGGCAGCGCGCTGTCCGTGCGGTTGGAGACGCTCCAGCAGGCCGTGGCGCTGCAAGAGGCCGAGCAGGAGGAGGAGTCCGAGGACCCGTGGGGCGCCGCCGACGAGGAACTCGACGACCGCGAGGCGTTGCTCAAGGCCGGCCTGTCCGCGCAGGACGCCAGGCAGATGGACGAACTCGCGGCCAACCGGGTGGCGGGCGGCCAGTTCGGCGTCACCCACGGGCGGCACCGGGCCGACGTCGTCATCAACTGGTTCGACACCCACCAGGGCCGCTACCTGATGGTGCGCAGCGACGGGTGGCTCAGCCTCTCGCCGACCGACAACGACCGCATCGCAACGCGGATCGACGCCGTGCTGGCCTGAAGGTGAACTCGGTGCGGCTTACCGCACAACAATGCTCCAAAACGGACACGGCGGGCGTACTCTCAGGAGTGCGCCCGCGTTTCGTACGTGGCCAACCGATTCAGCCGTTCCGGTGAACGCCGAACCAGCCGGTGACGAAGCCTTAAGAAAGCCCTAAATCCTAGAAATTCCCCCATGTGATTTGGGTCACAGTCACCCCCTGTCACGAGCCGTTCCGGGCGTGTGAACAGAGATCACAAGCCCGAGCGGGCAGGCCCCCGAGAGCGCTCCCACAACCTGGGGAAACGATCACGTCGTTACACGACGTTCACCTGGTCGTGGCCCGATTCGGTGCCTGACAACGCATTGTGAACGCGGATCTCAATTGGTAACTCGCGACTCCCAAAGTGAGCGATAGACCAAAAGAGGCCTGATACTGCCCGCATGTACATCGTCGGTGACGAGAAGGTCGTTCCTCTCGCTGAGACCGTCACCTCGGGTCAGGTGCAGATCGACCCGGAGGCGGGCGAGGAACTCCGCAAGCAGCTGCAGGGCCAGATCGACCAGGTCGACTCCTGGATCGAGCGAGCCAACACGAGCATCGCCCGCCCGACGGCGCTCGGTGCGAACCCCGTCGGCGACAAGATGCGCGACAAGTTCACCCATCGCGCCGAGGGTGAGCAGTACTCGTTCGTCAGCGTGATGACCGCGTACCGCACGGTTCTCGAGCAGACGAAGAACTCCATCGTGGAAGCGATCGGGAACTTCGAGGCGCTCGACCAGGACCAGCAGGCCGAATTGAAGAAGCACATGGGTAACAGCTGATCTCGTGGCCAGCTGATCCACTGAACCGAGAGGCGAGCCGGTCATGCCCCCCGAGACCGACCCGAGCGAGGTCGAGAACGTCCCGGTCCTCACGGACCCGCAGAACTGGGCGTCCCGATCGCACCAAGAGCTCTATGCCGCGGTGCACAACAACAACGACCCCGGGCAAGCCGGCCAGATCAGCTCCGACTGGGGCAAGTACGGCAGCGAGCTCACCGAGGCCTCCCGAGTCATCAACTCGGTCATCACCTCCAGCGAGTCCAAGTGGACCGGCGGCTCCGCCGACGCCGCTCGCGCCGCCATGAAGAAGCTCGGCGACTGGGTCGACGAGACCGCCCGCACCGCGGTCGAGGTCGGCAACAAGGTCGCCGACCAGGGCCGGGTCATGGAGAACGCCCGCGCACAGATGCCGCAGCCGGTCCAGTTCGACTGGAACAAGGCCGCCGCCGCGCTGACCCAGCCGGGGACGCCCGCGTTCGTGCTCGCCTCCGCGGACATCGCGGTCGCCAACGCGGCCTCGCGCGCGGCGCACGACCAGGCGGTCACCGTGATGACCGACATGGAGAACAACTCCCGCCAGATCGACTCCTCCACCCCGGCCTTCAAGCCCCCGTTCAACCCGAACACCGGCCAGGTCGAGGAACCGGTGATGGCGATGCCGCGCTCCGGTGCCGCGGCGCTGGACGGTGGCGTGGACGGTCTGATGCGCACGCAGTCCGCCGTGGACGCACCCACGGCGAACGGTGTGCAGACCGGCGCCGGTGGCGGTGGTGGTGCCGGCGGTGGCGCCGCAGCGAACCAGCCCGCCGCAGCGGCCTACAACCCGAGCGCTCCCGGCTACAACCCGGCCGCGGGCCCCGGTGGCGGCGCGGGCGGTGGCGCCGGTGGCGGCAGCAGCTACACGCCGCAGATGACCGGCAACACCAGCACGAACACCGCCGCGGCCTACACGCCGACGGCACCGAACTACAACCCGGCGGCCAACACCGGCAGCACCTACGCCGCGAGCAGCGGTGGCGGCAGCAGCACGTACACGCCGCAGATGGGTCCCGGCTACACGCCGCAGATGGGCCCGGGCAAGTCCGGGAGCAGCAACCAGAACAACCAGAACAACCAGAACATCCCGAAGGTCCCGGTCGTCGGTCGTGACGTCGCGAACCCGAACTACAACCCGCAGAACCCCGGCTACACCCCGCAGAACATCAAGGGTGGTCCCGCGGCCTACAACCCCTCGGCGCCCGGTTACACCGGTCCCGGCGGTGCGGGCGGCGGCGCTGGTGGTGGCGGCGGCGGTGGTGCCGGTGGTGGCGCCGGCGGTGCCAAGGGCCCCATGCCGTACACCCCGCAGATGGGTGCGGGCGGCGGCGGTGGCGGCGGCGCGTTCGGTGGTGGCGCGGGCGGTACGGCCGGTGCCGGCGGCAGCTCGATGACGTCCGGTGGCGCGGCGGGTGTGCAGGCCCAGGGCCGCGGCGGCATGCCGATGGGCATGGGTCCCGGTGGCGCTTCGGCGGCCGGTGCCGGCATGGGCGCGGGTGCGCCGATGGGTGGCGCTCCGGGTGCCGGTGGCCGCGGCGAGGAGGACAAGGAACACCGTTCCGCCAGCTACATCATGGGCGGCGACCTGTTCGAGGTCCCCGGTGAGAACCTGCCCCCGTCGGTGATCGGCGCCGCCAAGGCCAAGAAGCAGAAGGGGACCGAATCCTCGTGATCACGCCCGAGTTCCTGCTGTCGCCGCGCGAGTTCGACGTCCTGTGGAACGACCTGCGGCTGGGCAGAGTGCCCTACCCGCTCGACGTTCCGAACGAGGGCGCGACCGAGCAGGAACGCCGTGTGCTCGTCACGAAGACGATGGACGAGCTGCGGTCCCGCGGGCTCGTGGACAACGAGCGTCTCGAGGACTTCCTGCGGCTGCTCGCGGACCACAAGGTGTCCGTGGACGCCGTCGCCGGTCTCGATCGCACCGTGCGCGCGCTCGCCGTTTCCAACGGCGAGCGCGCCGCGCTGGCGATCATCGACGGCGACCGCGTGGGGCTGCTGGAGATCCGCGAGACGGGGATCGCCCGCGAGATCGTGAAGGTCCTGCCCGACGCCGAGCCCGGTCCGGGCACGGCGGTGAACGTCCGCGTCCAGTCCCTTCAGGACGCCGTCGCGATCCAGGAGGCCGAGGGCGCGGCCGACGCCGACGACCTGTTCGGCGAAGGCGGTGTGGACGACCGCGGGGCGCTGGAACAGGCCGGTCTGTCCGCACAGGACGCCAAGCAGTTCGAGGAGCTCGCGTCGAACCGCGTCGCGGGCGGCCAGTTCGGCGTCACCCAGGACCGGCAGCGGTCCGGTGTCGTGATCAACTGGTTCGACACGCACCAGGGTCGTTACCTGATGGTCAACTCGGACGGCTGGATGAGCCTGTCGCCGACCGACAACGACCGCATCGCCACCCGCATCAACGCCGTGCTCGCGTGAACTGATTCGCCTGCACCGACGTGTAACTGACAGAGCGCAAGTTGAACTGCCGCCGCCGGAGGACCGTGTGACTGCCGCGAACCCGTACCAGTGGGTCGAAGAGTACGAGGCCAAGCTGGCCGACCTGAAGCAGAAGTCGGAGAACCTGACCGAGAACTTCGCGGCGGCCGGGGCCACCGTGTCGTCCCAGGACGGCGCGGTGACCGTGACGGTCGGTCCCAACGGCGGTCTGCAGAACCTGCAGCTGGGTCACCGCGCGGTCGAGATGGGCGGGCCGCGGCTCACCGCGCTGATCCTGGAGACGGCGCGCAAGGCCCAGAAGCAGGCGGCGCAGCAGGTCCTGGAGCTCTTCAAGCCGCTCGGCGAGGGCACCGAGGCCTACCAGATGGTCTCCGACTCGATCCCGGACGACGGACTCGACGAGGACACCGACGACCAGTACGACGCGGTCGATGACGACGACGAGCCGGAACCTGCTCCCGCTCCGGCGGCGTCGCGGCCCGCGGCGGCCCCGCAACCGCCACCCGTCCGCGGCAAGCCCCGCAGGGACGACGACGACAACGACGACAACGAGCCCTGGTAAGGAACAGCGATGACCGCGCCTGAAACTCCCCTCCCGTCTCCTCCCGGGATGAACATCACCGAGGAGAACAAGCTCAAGGGCTCGCTGTTCATCGAGGCCTACGGCAGCCTGATCGACGGCATCAGCAAGGACGCCGAGAGCGAGACCGAGAAGGCGCTGGACATCACGTTCAACGCCATCGGCGCCGCCTCGGCCACCGTGATGCTCGCGATCGACCCGCTCGGCAGCATCATCGGTGCCGGTGTCGGCTGGCTGATCGAGCACGTGTCGTTCCTGCGCGACGCCCTGAACCAGTTGATGGGCAACCCGGAGGAGATCCAGGCCAACGTCGAGGCGAACAAGGCGCGCGCGGCCGAGCTGCGCGTGCTCGCGGAGGACCACAAGAGCGGTCTCGCGACGTTCGACGGCTGGACCGGTGAGTCGTCCGAGCGCTTCAAGGCGTCGATGGACAACATGAGCCACGAGCTCGACGACCTCGCGAACGCCGTCGAGTCCAAGGCCAAGATCGTCGCGATCATGGGCATGCTCGTCACGGTGCTGCGCGACATCGTCCGCGACCTGATCGCGCAGCTCATCGGTTCGCTGATCGGTGGCGCGATCCTCGCGGCCGCCGCCATGATCCCGACGTTCGGCGCCTCGATCCCGATCTTCTGCGGCTTCGCGGTCGGCAAGGCCGTCGCGCTCGGCGTGAACATCGCGTCCCGCGTGGCGCGCGTCGTCGCCGCCCTCGGCCGTCAGATGAAGCGCATCGGCGACCTCGACGACATCATGAAGAAGGTCAGCAAGGGCTGGGAGCGCTTCGAGAACACGGCTGACGTCGCCGAGATCACCTACGAGGGCTACAAGGCCCAGAAGGGTGTCGACGACAAGATCGACGAGGCGATGGCCGGCCGCGGTGGCGGGGGCACGGGCAGCACCGGTGGCGGTCCGACCGACGGCAAGACCGCCGCGGACGCGACCGGCACCGCGAGCGCGACCCTCGCCAACGCGCGCATCGGCACGGTGCAGGCGGAAGGCACCGCGACGCTCGCCAACGCCCGCATCGGCACCGTCCAGCCGGACGGGTACGCGCAGGCGACCCTGCCGAACGCGCCGTTGCAGCCGATGCAGGCGGCCAAGAGGATCGCCGCCGAGCCGCTCCAGCCGATGCAGGCGGTCCGGGCGCGCGACGCCATGGAACCGTTGCAGCCGACGCACCAGCTGCGGGCTCGCGAGGCCATGGAACCGCTGCAGCCGACGATGCAGGCGCGCACCGCGATGCACGCCGCCGAGCCGGTGCAGCCGTTCCAGCGTGCGGAGGCGTTGCAGCCGACGCAGTCGTACCAGCGGGTGGCCGCGGAGCCGTTGCAGCCCATGCAGCAGGCCTACGCGCGTGAGGCTGCGGAGCCGTTGCAGCCGACCTACCAGCGCATGGCCACCGAGGCCACGCCGCTGCAGCCGTTCCAGCGTGCGGAAGCCGTGCAGGCACCGGTGGCGTTCTCGCGGGTGGACAACTCGGACTCCACGATGACGTCGGGCGTGAGCATGACCGGCGGCGGCGGTGGGGGCTACGAGGCCGCTCAGCCGTTGCAGGCGCGGGAGATGTACATCAGCCCGGAGACGCCTTCCGAGCCGTTGCAGCAGCAGTCCGGTTACGAGCCGCTCGCGCGCACGCAGATGTCGCACACGTACGACGCCCTCGAGCCGTCGCAGCCGCGTGAGGCGTACTCGGCGCGTGTGGAGGCTGAGCCCGCCTACTACGAGAGCGTGAACCCGCTCATGGGTGAGCGCGCCGCGTACGACGCGAGCGGTCAGGTCGGTGGTGCGGCTGCCGCGCAGCCGTTGCGCGCGACCGAGCGTCCCGTCCGGCCGACAGAGTAAGTCCCAGCCAACAGCCGGGATCCCGGTGGGATCCCGCCTCGTTCTGACGCAGTTCTGGAGAATCGCCGCTCATGGCCAAGGGGAACGTCAACCCGAACCCGTCGTCGAACCCCGGGGCGAACCCGCCCCCCACGGCGCCGCCCACGAGCGGAACGGGCGGAACCGGCGGAGGCCCCAGCGGCACCAGCGGTTACTCCATGAACGACTCCTCGATGCAGGGGTTGCAGGGCAAGGCGGGTGACCTGGGGTCCCGGCTGTCGAGCATCTCGGGGGGCCTGCGGGGCCTGAACTTCAGTGGCAACGCGCTCGGCCCGATCGGCCTGTTCGCGGTGCCCGCGCTGAACAACTCGAACGACAACGCGATCTCGCAGGCGGACAAGGGCGCGAAGGCGTTCACCGACGTCCAGTCGAACCTGAAGGCGACGCTCCAGACGTCGCAGCAGGTCGACCAGACGAACCAGACGAACATCAAGTCGATCGACCCCACCACCGACGCGAAGAACGTGCGCGGCGGCGGCAACAACACCTCGGGCAACTTCACGCCCGGCAGCCCCACGGCCAACGGCCCGACCGCGATCAAGGGCGGCGGCAACAACACGTCCGGCAACTTCACGCCGGGCAGCCCGAACTCCGGCCCGGCGCCGACCACCAAGGGTGGCGGCAGCAACACCACGTCCGGCGTCAAGGGCCCTGGCGGCGGCCCGGCGGCGGCGACCCCGAACATCAAGGGCGGCGGCAGCAACGCCACGTCCGGCGTGAACACGGCCGGTGGTGGCCCGGCCGCGGCGGCCCCGAACATCAAGGGCGGTGGCGGCGGAGCCAAGGGCCCGGCTCCGTTCACGCCGACCGCGCCCGGCTACAACGGTCCCGGCACCATCAAGGGTGGCGGCAGCAACGCGACCTCGGGCGTGAAGACGCCCGGCGGTGGCCCTGCCGCGGCCGCGCCGAACATCAAGGGCGGCACCGGCGCTTCGACGAGCGGCGGCGCGAAGGGCCCGGCGTCCTTCACCCCAACCGCGCCCGGTTACACCCCGCCCGCCGGTGGCGGTAAGGGCGGTGCGACCACTGGTGGTGCCAAGGGCCCCGCGTCCTTCACTCCCACCGCGCCCGGCTACACCCCTCCGGCCGGTGCCGGTGGCAAGGGCGGTACGACCACCGGCGGCGCCAAGGGCCCCGCGTCCTTCACCCCCACCGCCCCCGGCTACACCCCGCCGGCAGGCGGCAAGGGCGGCGCCACCCCGGCCACGCCCGGCGGCGCGACCCCCGGCGGCGGCAGCAAGGGCGGCACCGGTGCGTCGACCGGCGGCGGTGCCAAGGCGCCCGCGTCGTTCACGCCGTCGGCCCCCGGCTACAAGGATCCCGGCGGCACCGCGGGCACCAAGCCGTCCACGAGCGCGCCCGGCCCGCAGAACGCCGTGACGTCCCCGTCCCGCGGCGGCGCGACCCCGCCCGCCGCTCCTCCCGGCATGGCCCCGCCGATGGGCGGCGCCTCCCCCGGCGCGACCGGCGGCGAACGCGGTGGCAGCAAGTTCGGCGCGGGCGGCGGTTCGAAGGGCGTCTTCGACGCACCCAAGGCCCCCACCCCGGACAGCACCATCACCAAGGCGCCGCCGCAGACGTCCTCGTCGACCCCTCCGCCCGCGCCGAAGCCGACCCCGCTCTCCCCGCCTCCCGGCAGCGCCACCCCGGGCAGCGCCACCCCGGGCGGTGCCACTCCGGGCGGCACCTCGCCGGGTGGTTCCGGCGGTGCCAAGACCCCGGCGGCGTTCACGCCGACGGCCCCCGGCTACAACGGCCCCGGCAACGTGCCCCCCGCGGCACCGGGCTCGCAGAGCGCGGTGTCCACCCCACCCCAGAACGCGGGCGGACGCCCCGGCGCAACCCCGGCCGTCACGCCTCCGCCGTCCGCGGCGGCAGGCGGCATGGCCCCGCCGATGGCACCCGGCGGCCCGGCGGCCGGCGCGACCGGCGGCGAACGAGGCGGCAACAAGTTCGGCCCGGGCGGCGGCACGAAGGGCGTGTTCGACGCGCCCAAGGCCCCCACCCCGGACAGCACCATCACCAAGGCGCCGCCGCAGTCGTCGCCGTCGACGCCGCCCCCGGCCCCCAAGCCGACCCCGCTCAGCCCGCCCCCGGCAGCGAACCCGCCCGCCGCGAACACGGCGTCCCCGACCACGGCACCGCCGACCCAGTCGCGTCCCGGCACCCCGCCCCCGGCAGCCACCGTCCCGCCGCCCGCGGCGAACACACCCCCGCCGGCCCAGACGCGTCCGGCACCGCCGGTCAGCGCGCCCCCGGTGAACACGCCGCCGGTGTCCTCGCCGACCCCGAACACGAGCACGCCGTCGCCGCGCCCGGACACCAGTCCGTCCGCACAGCCACCGCGCGCCGACACCCCGCCGCCCGCACAGACGCGCCCGGCACCGCCCGCACCGCCGGTCAACACGCCCACGCCGAACCCGGCGACCAACACGCCGTCGGTCAACCCGGCAACGAACACGCCGCCGGTCAACACGCCGCCGACGAACGCGCCCTCGGCCAACACGCCCCAGCCGAACGCGACGACGAACGCACCTCCGGCGAACACGCCGTCCCCGCGCCCGGAGTCGACGCCGAACGCGCAGCCGCCGCGCGCCGACACGCCGCCCCCGGCCCAGACGCGCCCGGCACCGCCCGCGCCGCCGGTCAACGCCCCGCCCGTGAACACGCCGCCGGTCAACACGCCGCCGGTGAACACGCCGCCGGTCAACACGCCGCCGGTCAACACGCCGCCGGTCAACACGCCGCCGGTCAACACGCCGCCGGTCAACACGCCGCCGGTCAACACGCCGCCGGTCAACACGCCGCCGGTCAACACGCCGCCGGTCAACACGCCGCCGGTCAACACGCCGCCGGTCAACACGCCGCCGCCCGCACCGAACACCAGCACGCCGAGCCCGAACGTCACCACGCCTTCGCCGAATCCCGCGACGAACGCGCCCTCGACGAACGTCCCGCCGCCGCGTGCCGACGCGCCGCCCGTCCAGACGCGGCCGTCGCCCCCGCCGCCCACCGGCGCGGCGCCGAACCCGAACACCACGGCGAACCCGAACACGACGGCCAACCCCACGCCCGACCTGGTCGTGCTGCCGCCCGTGGCCGCCGGATCGAATCCCAACCCCAACGCGGAGACGGGACGTGCGTCCGACGCCGACTCGTCCACCGATGCCCAGCAGGAGGCCACGACCTCCGCTGCCCCTCCGACGGTGAAGGATCTGCTGGCGGACGTCGACAATGTCGTCGTCGCGGTGGACAACGCGGCGGGGCTCGGCCACCAGGCCGCCGCGACGACGCTGGTGAAGGCGCTGCGCGACGGCGGCTACCAGGACAAGATCACCTTCGTCACCGATCCGGAGTCCATGGCGAAGATGGACCTCCTGATCACGCCGGACCTGGGCGAGGTCGAGGTCACCAGCACGCCGAACCATGCCGCTGACAGCAACACGTTGCTGATGTCGGCAGGCGACGACTCACTCAACGCGCACGACACGAAAGCCGCCACCGACTACCTCAACAACAACAAGGTGAACGAAGCTCTGATCCTCAAGCCTTATGCCTGGGGCAGCAGCAAGCGGCTTCTCATCAAGCGCGACGCGCCCGGCAGCGAGGTCGAGATCATCGATCTGGACCCGCACATCAGCCCGGACGCCAGGTACGTCTACGACGTCCCGAAGATCACCAATTCGCAGGATCTGGGCAACCTCATCGACCAGGAGATGGCCGCCAACCCCGCGAAGGCGGACGGCATCAAGAAGGTCGCCGACGCGGTGCTCAACGGCAAGGCCGACTTGATGCCGGTCTACGGCCTCGTGGCTGTCGACCCCATCAGCCGTCCCGGCGTGTCCAACCACCTCGCGATGGCTCTGCACTCGCTGAACCAGCAGCCCGCGATCATGATGGAGATCACCCCCTCGCCGGTCTGGTTCGTGCCGCAGCCCGAGGTGGACGGGGTCCAGCGCACGGACATCACCTCACCCGACCTGCAGCAGAAGATCGACGACCTGAAGCAGGGCGACGTCCTGGTGGTGAACACCGGGTCCATGCCCCAGGCGGTGTTCCAGCAGGTCTTCCAGCTCGGCACCCTGCCCGCGATCAACGAGGGCGCGAACTCCACGAACCTCGCGCACCTCGTCGAACGGCCGAACATCTCCGTTCTCACCAGCAAGACCCCTTATCCGAACGTCCCCGGTGCCGACGCCGCCACCACGAACCTGAACAACGCGAGCACCAGCTTGCGCGCGGACACCGCGTGGACCGCAGCCGTCAACGCGGACCTGCAGACGAGCACCGACCCCAAGACGGGCCCGTCGGCTGCGAAGCAGGCGTTCAAGGTGACCACCGCCATCGAGACCTTCACGGCGCTCGGGGACTACGTGGTGTCGCCGGACCGCACCCCCGGCGAGGCAGCCAGCTCTGTCTCCCAGATCTCCTCCATGCTCTCGCCCGCGCTCCACGGCAAGGGCGAGGAGGTCACGAACATCCTTTCCGGGCTCCCCGACGACGCGGCCAAGGAGATCAAGAGCGTCATCAACGGCAGCACGCCGTCGCCGAAGTTCCTCGACGACTCCGAATACGCGGTCGACCTCACCAAGGAGCAGGTGGACCAGATCATCGATCTGCTCGAGTCGCGAAAGCCGGAGCTCCAGCAACAACTGGCCAACGACTTCCCGAGCAACAAGCCGGGCGATCCGGTCGATCCCGCCGATCCGAATTCGGCTCAGAACGACGTTGCCCAGCTCGCTGACCTGCTGAAGAACCTCTCGCAGAAGGACAGTCCCGAGAGCAACTACTTCTCCCAGGTGTTCGAGGACGCTCGCGCACCACAGAACAACCAGGTTCTCCAGGCGCTGACCCTGAGGCTGGACCCGCCGTCCCCACCGCCGCCCGCCCCGGCAGTGCAGACGCCGGACGCCGAGGTGCCGAGTCCGCCGCAGACGCCGGTGGAATCGACGCCCCCGGCCCAGCAGGCCCCTGCCGCGGTGGCGCCTCCCGCCGTCACGCCCCCCAGCACCACCGTCGAGACCAACACCGGCAGCGACGTCGAGTCCGACACCGAATCTGACGGACCCGACCTCGGCGACGGACTCTTCGACGACTTCAACTTCGAACCACCCGCACCAAACCCCGCCACCACCAACGTCGAGACCAACACCACCAACGACACCGAGTCCGACACCGAATCCGACGGACCCGACCTCGGCGACGGACTCTTCGACGACTTCAACTTCGAACCAGCCGCACCAAACCCCGCCAACACCAACACCGAGACCAACACCGAGACCAACACCGGCGCCAACACAGACAGCGACGTCGACTCCGACGCCTTCTTCGACGCCGAGTCCAACCCCGGCACCAGCGACGTCGAGTCCGACACCGAGTCCGACGGACCCGACATGAGCGGCGGCCTCTTCGGATTCGACAGCGACGTCGAAACCAACACCAACACCGGCGCCGAAGCCAACACCGAGAGCGACGTCGAGTCCGACAACGACGTCTTCTTCGACGCCGAGTCCAACCCCGGCACCCGCAGCGCGCCGCCGGCGCCCGGCACCGAGGTCAGGCCGAACACCGACACGGACACGTCCGCGAACACCGACGCGCCGTCCCCGAACACCCAGCAGAACACCGGCCCGGCGCCGACCAGGGACGCACCGGCCACCCCGCCGCCCGCGGCCCCGCCGGCACCTCCCGCTCCCCCGGCCCCGCCCGCACCGCAGTCGAACCTGAACCCCGACGGCACCCGCAAGGACGTGCCGAAGGTCGGTGCGCCGCCCGCCGCGACCCCGCCCACCCCGGAGTCGCACAAGGGCAAGGAGGTCCTGACCGACCAGTCGTGGCGCCACGACCCGGCCAAGACCGCGGAGTGGTCGAACCCGAGCAACCCGGCCGACCGCAGCACCTGGGCGGACCGCCGCAACAACACCGACGTGCGGACCGTCAACCAGACCGTCCACGACGTCCGCACGGACAGCACGCCGTCGAACATCAAGTCCTACCAAGGGCTCATCAACTACGACCTGCGGCGCATCGAGACCAGCCCCGGCAACTTCGTGCAGGAGTACACCGTCAAGGTGCACATCGATCCTGCGGCGAACATGACGCCGGAGGCCATCGCGCAGGTCAAGGAGAACGCCACCAACGGCGTGAACTCCATGCTGAACCAGGGCCACCGGCTGCCCAGCGGTGACCAGTTCCACCTGAACCTCGAGTTCACCGACAACAAGGCCGACGCCCACACCAGCGTCAAGGTCGACCCGAACACCCCCAACCCGGACCAGACGCACTGGGGCGCCGACACCAGCCCCGAGGTCCTGGCGCACGAAACGTTGCACTACCTCGGAATTCCGGACGAGTACAAGGACTCGACCCGCGTCTTCCAGCAGCACGACACGAACTCGGGTGTGCACCAGAACGACGGCGGCATGATGGGCGCCGACATCCACCTGGACGACCCCGGCATCCGGCCGCGGCACCTGTGGCTGATCGAGAACACCGCCAACAGCCAGGTCGCGGTACCCGACACCACGATCAACCCGGCCGGTCCGGCGACCGTGCCGCCGCCCGCGGGCTGGACCCCCAAGCCCGCCGCGGACACCGCGCCCGCACCGTCCACACCGGACACGGACAGCACTCCTGGCCCGGACGTGCGGACGCGGCCGATGCCGACGGACACGCCCGGCCTGCCCGGTAGCTGGGACACCGACGTGGACGCCGACGTCCGGCCCAACACCCAGAACCACCTGCCGAACCTGGACAAGGTCGGCCTGGTCGAGTCGGTGCTGCGCAGCGCCGCGTTCCAGAACGCGCCGGTCCCGAACGCGTCACCGATGGTCGGCAACAGCGACGTCAAGTCCACTGTGGACGCGGTGCTGAACGACGTCGCGCAGAACCCGCAGAACCACAACCACCCCGGCCTGACCCCGAACGGCCTGTCGAGCTGGGTCGCGAACCAGGTCTCCCCCGACGCGCTGGCGAAGTTCCACCCCGACCTCGAGCCGAACGTGCCCGGTCCCAACACCGGCGCCAAGCTCGACCAGTGGCGGGCGAACGTCGCGAACGACCTCGCGAACGGCTCCTCGAAGCGCTGGGACGTCGTCAGCACCGACGGTATGAAGCCGGGCGACGCCGACGTGGTCAACCACGTGACGCAGCAGGTGAAGACGACCGGCGCGATGCCGACGCCCGCCGCCCTCGTCACCACGGGCCTGAACACGCCGTCCTGGGCCGACTCCCAGGTCGGCGCGCACCTGCCCGACACGATCGCGCAGTCGCTGGGCGTGCAACTCGTCGTCGAGAACAACGGCGTGCAGACCACCCACGGCCCGGCGGGCGCGCCGCAGGTGCAGATCTCCTCGCAGAACGGCTCGTTCGGCGCCCTCGGCGGCCCGACGCCGCAGGAGGTCCGCGCCGGCATGGAGGCCTGGCTCGGCGGCAAGTCCTCCGCCGAGGTCAACCAGACCATCGGCGACCTGTACAAGGGGCGCCAGGACAAGGGCCTCTACGACGCCGCGCAGAAGACCCAGCTGATCAAGCGCGCGGCGGCGCACCCCGGCGGTCCGCAGGTCTTCACGAACGACCTGATGCAGCGGTCGGCGGACCTGCAGACCCGGATCGACGACGCGAAGTCCAAGGGCTCCTGGAAGCCTGAGGCGGCGCAGAACCCGCAGGAGCGCGCGCAAACTGCCGCGATCAAGGCCCAGGTCGAGATCCTCACCGACCTGAAGAGCAACACCGACAGCCAGATCAACACCCTGAACGCCGAGGGCCCGAACCTGGGCCTGACGCACATCATCGACACCCAGGTCGCGGGTCCGAACGCGGACAACCTCGCGGGCATCCCGCCGACCATGCTCACCCAGCTCGACACCCGCCTCACCCAGCAGATCGCGGCGGCGGAGAACGCCGGGTTCGACGCCCAGAGCCTCAGGGACCTGCAGACGCGGGTGCAGAACGAGGCGGACGTCCGCAAGGTGCTCTCGCACGCCTCGACCCGCGGTCTGGACGCGTTGAGCACCCAGCTGGAGGACGCCAAGGAGGCGCTGCAGAACTACCGCGACGGCAAGTCGGCGAACACCGGTATCAGGGGCTTCCTGACCAGCATGTTCGGCGGCGAGGTCGACACCTCGGTCGACTTCGACCAGAAGATCGCCGACGCCGAGGCCCTGGTGCAGCAGACGGAGCGCAACCTGTCGTTCGTCGGCAACCCCGACTACGACAACCGCTTCGCCAAGGCCGCGGACATGCACGCGAACATCCAGGCGACGCAGGCCAAGATCGCGCAGATGAACGCGGACATCGAGGCCCGCGCGGAACGCCTGCGCGACCTCGATGCCAGGACCCGGGAGTTCAACAACCGCCAGTTCGAGCTGGAGCTGGAGCAGCGCCGCCAGGAGATGGCGAACGAGGCCGCTCTCAACGGTCCCGGCTCCGACGTGCAGTCGGACCTCGACGCGCAGTCGGACGTGCAATCCGATCTCGACGCGCAGTCGGACGTGGAGTCCGACGTGGACACGCGGGCGGGCACCAGCGGGCTCAACCCGCGGCAGGAGTTCGCGGGCTTCAGGGCCTCGCTCTTCGGCAAGACCCCCGCCGAGCTCGCCGACCTCGCCGTGCAGCACCGCAACGACCCGTTCCACGTGCAAGAGATCAACCAGATGTCCCGCAACCTGGAGATCGCGCAGAAGCCCGGTGGCATCCAGCAGCACCTGAGCGACCTCCGGACCGAGATCAACGAGAACCACCGCAAGGCGACCGATCTGAAGCACGTCAGCGACGCGCTTCCGGACATGTTCAAGTCCGAGCTGATGCGCACGGACCAGGCCGAGCGCCAGGCCCAGCAGCAGACGCTCAAGCAGCAGCAGTCGCAGCTCTCCAACGAGCTGATGACGCTGCAGTACGACCACAAGGACGCGCTCACGACGTACGCGCTGAGCCTTCCCCCGGACGACCTGAACGCCCCCGGCTGGCAGCAGGTGTCGCCGCAGGACGTCGAGGTCCTCCAGGACCACGTCACGGACCTGATCCGCGACGCGCGCGTGGCCGGTCAGCCGACCCCGGAGCTGGACCAGCTCTACGGCCAGCTCCAGGACCTCCAGCTCGTCGACTCGGCGGTGCCCTACCGGCCGGAGACGCCGCCGGTCGAGGTGGACGACGCCTCGTCCGTCCACTCGGACAACGACGCGCCGCCCCCACCGGCACGCGACGTCCGCGACCGCGGTGCCGGCCAGAACCAGCAGGCCCAGCCGGCACCGGCACCGGCGCCGCGTGCGGAACCGGGCCCGTTCATGCAGGACCCGGCGACGCGACCGGCGAACCCGGACGTGGACCTCGTGGTGCCCGGCGGCTTCGGCCCCGTGCAGGAGGGCACGTCGCCGCGGGCGTTCGCGGCGTCGCTGTACGGCCTCGACTCCGCGGCGCTGCGCGACATGCAGCAGAACCCGGCGTACAGCAACAACCCCGACCGCGCGGCCGCGATCCAGAACGCGCTCGACATCTCCCGGCACGCCGGTCCCCCGCACATCTACGACCAGCGGACGCAGATCGCCGAGCAGGGCCTCGCCAAGGCCAAGGCCGACAGCACCCGGTGGAACGCCGCCGACATGGTGCCCGACGCCTTCAAGACCCAGTCGATGCTGGACGACCAGGCGGCCCGCCGCGAGCGGGCAGGCCGCGACGTCCAGTGGCAGCAGAACCGGGTCGACCAGTTCACGAACAACCGCGACGCGGCGCTCACCACCTACGCGCTGCGGCAGCCCGCCGACCCGGCCTCGAACGGCTGGCGCCAGTTCAGCGACGCGGACATCGTGGCCGTGCAGACCCACCTCGACCAGCAGATCCAGGACGCGCGGTCGGGCGGGCACAACACCGACCACCTGCAGGCACTCCGGGACTTCACCAACGAGGTCCAGCAGGCCCGGCAGGACGGGGACGCGGACACGCGCCCAGCGCCTCCTGCTCCCGCCCCTGCCGACGTGCAGACCCAGCCCGCGCCCGAGACCGACGTCCAGACGCGGTCCGAGCCCGAGGTCGAGACCCGTCCCGCGCCGCCGAAGCCGAGCCCGGCCATCCCGATGACCACGACGGCACCGCAGCCCGTCGGCCAGGTCCCGGACACGAAGCTGCCGAGCTTCTTCCAGGACAACAAGGCCCTGGGTTCGATCACGCCGGTCGACGTCAAGGGCGCCGACGCGGTCGTCGGCAGCATCGACAACCTGAAGCCGAACGACCAGGCGCGCATCAAGGACGCCATCGAGAACGACTTCGAGACGTTCCTCGACACGGGCCGCAACTTCCAGGTGCAGCTCGACGGCAAGTGGTTCGAGGCGAACATCCGCGCGGAGATGCGCGCGGACGCCACGACCGAGGTGACGGCCGACGCCGACACCAAGGTCGACAAGAACTACCAGGCCGCCGCGGCGACCTCGACGACGAACACCATCGCCACGTCCAACGACATCGGCGGTGCCGTCACGGCCGGTGTCGCGGCGGGCCCGTACGGCTCGGTCGGCGGCAAGGCCGCCATCGCGACGCCCGCGGTCTCGCAGTCGACGACGAACACCACCACCGAAGCGCGCGCCATCAAGTCCGGCGAGGGCTCCAAGACCGTCAAGACCCCGGTCTCGTACGAGATCACGCTGAGGGACGCGAGCGGCAACCCCAAGCCGTCCACGACCGTCGACACCGGCACCACCGTCACGCTGCAGGTCCCGACGGACCTCAGCACGATGGTCGACACCCCCAGCACCACCCCGGCGATCAAGCCCGCCGACGCCGAGTGGGGCACCAAGGTCGAGAACGCGGTGCCGGAAGCCGTGGTGGTCAAGGACTCCGGCAAGGCGTTCACCGACGTGGCCGCGAAGCTGCACCCGTCGATCACGAAGGTCGGCTCGCCCGGCCGTGAGGCGCTGCAGAACTTCCTGTCCCCCACCTCGATCCGCAACAACCTGCCCGCGATGCTCGGCGGCTTCGTCACGTCGCCCGACCTCGTCAGCCCGCACGCCAGCAAGGGCGGCGCGGTGCAGATGACGGCGACGCTCAAGGAAGCGAAGCTGGTCGGCACGCACGACTCCGCCGTGCTGGACCTGAAGGACACCTCCGCCTGGGGCAGCAGTGTGTCCGCGTCCACCAAATCCGGCTTCGACGCGAACGCGGGCGTCGGCGCCAACATCGGCGTGCCCGGCACGGTCACCGGCACGGTCGGCGCGACCGTCAACTACTCGGCGCGCACCGCCGAGGGCGTGAACGCGGGGTCGAGCAGCAACCACAAGACCGGCATCGGCGTGAAGTCCGAGACCGGCCTGTACGAGGTCACGGCCGAGGTCGAGGTCCGCACGCCCTCCGGTGAGAGCGTGAAGATGGAGGTCACGACCCACATGCGGATGGGCCTCAACGAGGCCGGCGCCGTGGGTCTGCTGACGAACCCCGACACCAGGAACACGATCACCGACCCGGCCACGGCGAACACGAAGTTCCTGCCGCCGTTCGTCGCGGACACGATCGCCACCGGCAACGCGAAGGTCGGCGAGTTCGCGGCCGCCAACAAGGTGCAGGGCCAGGTCGAGGGCGCGCTCAAGGACATCCCGGGCCTGCAGAAGTTCCTGCCGCAGTGGAACAACCCGAACGCGGAGCCGCGCAAGGGCCAGAGCTACTCCGACGTCGCCGAGCAGCTCGCGAACCAGCGCAAGATCACCGCGAACCTGTCCCCCGCCGCGCTCAAGGCGAACATGGACAGCCTGCTCGGCCCCGGCGTCCAGGTGCAGCTGAAGAGCTCCGGCACGACGACGAACACCTACGTGAACGTCACGGTCAAGGCGAAGCTCAGCAACCCGCAGCACCTCGGCCAGGCCGACCAGCACGCCGTCAGCGACTCGACGACGACGGGCCCGAAGCTCGACGCCAACACCAGCACCACCAAGGGCTGGACCGGTGGCGTGCAGGGCAGGGCGAACATCCCGGTGAAGACCGGCGTCGCCGCGCTCAACCCGTCGCCGCAGGCCGGTGTGTCCTACAGCCACTCGTGGACGGACAAGACGTCGGCCGGTCCGGCGGTCTCGGCCACCAACGCGCAGTCGGGCAGCCCGAACTCGCAGGTGTTCTCCAACGAGGTGGAGTTCGAGGTCGAGATCACGACCTTCACCCGCCCGCGCACGTGGGTGCGGACGATCGTGCCCGGCGCGCCCGGTTTCCACTCGCCCGAGGTGAGCACGGTCGCCAAGACCGGCGACCCGAAGCTGCCCAAGATCGAGGGCAACGTCAACCTGTGGGTGCAGGACGGCGCGACGCTCAAGAACAACCCGGGCGACGGCTTCAAGCCCGGTGAGCCGAAGCCGACCAGGATCGAGGGCTCGCCGACGATCAAGGACCTGCTGGCGCCGGAGAAGGCTCGGCCGAAGTCGCCGGAGTTCCTCAACGTCGAGGCGGTCGCGAACACGACCGCGTTGCGGGACCAGGCGATCAAGGCGCTCGACGCCGCGGCGAAGGGCGACTCGGCGCTCACCACGCCGGGCACCGCGTCACGGGCGCAGATCGACAAGATGTTCGCCCCGGAGAACATCAAGGCGAACCTGCAGCGGCTCATCGAGACCGGCGTGCAGGAGCAGGGCCTCAAGTACGACCGCCGCGTCACCGACCGGTCCGGCGCCATCGGCATGTCCGTGAAGCTGGGCAAGGCGCAGTTGGTGGCCATCTCGGACACCACGGGCACGGACAACTCGGTCAGCGGTGGCTACAAGGCCGGTGAGTCGTCCACGACCGCCCGGTCCGTCGACCTCACCGCCGGCATCAACGTGCCGGTGCGGCCGAACGTCACGCCGCCGCCCGCCGGCACGCCCTCGAACCCGAGCGGTTCCGGTGGCGTCGCGGCGACCGCGAAGATCACGCCGTGGTCGGACAGCAAGACCCAGTCGAACGAGATCGGCGGCAACGTCGACCGCGGCCGGTCGACGCCCGGCGAGGCGCGGACCGTGCTGGTCCAGATCGACGCCGAGTTCACGATCGTCGGAGAGAGCCGCGCCGGGAACTTCCTGCACGGAGGCACGCCGAACGCCGAGGGCGTCACGGTGGACATGCCGAAGTCGGTGTTCGTGCGGGTGTCCGAGGACGTCGCGCGCGACCTGGGTGCGTTGCCCAAGGTCGAGTCGAGCGTGCCGAAGCCGGACTTCGGCAAGATGGCGCCGCCGTCCACGGTGGCGACGAACGAACCCGGCGCGCTCGGTCTGTCCAATGTGGAGTCGGTCCCGGACCTGTCCGCGGCGGTCAACAAGCTCACGACCGAGCTGTCCTCGAAGACCAAGAAGTTCGGCAGCGACCCGCTGATCCCGGACTCGGTCCTCAAGGACTCGATGAGCAACCTGCAGCGCATCGTCGACCTGAACTCGCCCGCGAGCGTCAAGGCGATGATCGACAGCGCGCTCGACGGCGGCGTTCCGCTGCTGGTGCACCAGCCCGGCACGTTCGGCAAGGACTCCTACCAGGTCACGCTGAAGGCCAAGGCGGGCACGCCGAAGTTCGAGCAGGTCGTCAACGACGGCGTGGACATGTCCCACAACGTCGGTGGCTCCAGCAAGACGAGCGACGGCTCCGGCCGCGGCACCGGCTGGGGCGCCGGTCTGCGCGCACCGGGTCTCGCGGCGCCGGGCAGCGCGAACCCCGCCGTCTCGGGCACCGCGGGTGTCGCCGCGGGCGTGAACGTGGGTCACAGCAAGGGCACCTCGTCGACCACCTCGGTCACCGAGGGCTTCAGCCACTCCCGCACGGCGAGCGGCCCTGCGGTGCAGTACAGCGTGCCGGTCGAGTTCGAGATCGTCGTCGAGAAGGGCGACAACCTCGTCGCGAAGGCCGAGAGCGGCCCGCAGGAGATGAAGGTCCGCACGCACGCGGACAACCAGAAGATCGACGGTGGCGCAGCCCCGCAGCCGTACATGTCGGCGTCCTCCAAGCGGGGCGCGGAGTTCGGCACGGACGCGGCGACGTTCGCGTTCCAGCAGGACACCCGTGCCTCGAAGCTGCCGTCCACCGCGTCGGTCGAGAACCTGCGCGGGTCCGGCGACCTGCGCGACGCCGCGGTGAAGGCGATGACGGAGGCGGGCGCCGGCAAGGGCCTGACCGGCAAGGGAACGGGCTCGCTCAACGCCCTGTTCTCCACGCTCAGCCCGGAGAACCTGCAGCCGCACCTGCCGTCGATGCTGTCCGGCCCGCTCGACGTGCCGGGCCTCAAGGAGGCGGCGCTGACGTTCGGCCAGGACGCCGACGTCAAGGTGTACGCGAAGCTCGTCAACCCGCAGCTCGGGTCGCTCAGCGACGACGTCAAGATCGAGCGTCCGCTCGACACGAGGTCGTCCGAGACCTCCCACGAGGCCAAGGCCTCCGAGACCGTCGACGTGTCGGTGGGTCTCGCGCAGGGCAGCGCCGCGGTCAAGCAGGGCACCGACCCGAAGGACACGGTCAACTTCGGCACCGGCGGTGTCGAGGGGCGGCACGGCGCGGAGGACTCCGCCGCGGTGTCGGGCAACCCGTCGCAGTCCTCGAGCGGCAACGTCAAGCCGTCGGAGAAGTCCCGCAGCGGTCTCGTGCAGTTCGACGTCGAGTACCGCGTGGTGGCGACGATCGGCGGCAAGACCGGTGTCGTCGACCTGACGGTGCCCGGTTCGGCCGGTGTGCGGATGCCCGCCGCCGAGGTCGAGACGGTGCTGAACCAGCAGTTCAGCGACTCGTTGAAGGACGCGCAGACCGACGTCAAGAAGACGGCCGACGACTGGCGGACCGCCGAGAAGGCCGTCGAGGACGCGCGGCACGAGGCGCAGGACAAGATCAACGAGGCCGCGGCCGTGATGGCGCGGACCGAAACGCCGCTCACCGAGGCCTCCGGCAAGGCGAACACGGCGATCGGCACGCACAAGGACGCCGCGCAGGCCGTCACGCCGTTCCAGCAGGCGTTCGACAACTCGATCAGGGACGCGGCGAACACCCGCACCACGATCGGGGACCTCAACTCCCAGGTCGTGTCGTTGAGCCAGGACGTGCAGGTGGCCAACGACGCGGTCGCCGACGCACGCGACAACGGCGCGCCCGAGGCCGAGATCGCCCGGCTGGAGCAGGAGGCCGACGCGGCGAACACCGCGCTGACCGACACCCAGCAGCAGCTCTCGGACGCCCGCGCGCAGCTCGACGCCCAGCGCCAGGCCGCCGCGGACGCCCGCGCCGACCTCCTGGGCCCGCAGCAGGTCGCCGCGCAGGCTTTGGAAGCCCGCACGGCCGCCGAGAACGCCCGGCAGACGCTCGTGGACGAGCAGTCCAAGGCCGAGAAGGACATCAAGGACGCGGAGACCAAGCTCGACGACGCGCGCCGCAAGGCCGACGCCGAGCAGAAGAAGTGGTGGGACGCCAAGGCGAAGGTGGACGGCGAGATCAACTCGTTCAACCACCCGGCCCCGCCGCCGGTCCCGCCCAAGGACAACGCCACCGACGGCAACACCGGCAGCACGTCGGCGACCACGAACACCACCAACACCACGGCGGACACCGACCAGGCTCCGCCGCCCGTCCCGCCGAAGGACCTCCCGGAGACCAGTCGCGCCGGTGCCGAGGCGAGCTCGTCCCGTCCCGCGCCGCCGGCCGCACCGCCCGCTCCCCCGGTCCCGAACACCGACGGCACCCGCAAGGACGTGCCGAAGGTCGGCGCACCGCCCAAGGCGACCCCGCCGACCCCGGAATCGCACGCGGGCAAGGACGTCCTCACCGACGAGTCGTGGCGGCACGACCCCGCCAGGACCGCGGACTGGTTCGCGCCGAACAAGCCGGCCGACCCCAGCACGTGGGCCGACCGCAGGGCGAACGCGAACGTCAAGACCGTCGACGTCGAGGTGCGCGACGTCCGCACCGACAGCACGCCGTCGAAGCTCGGGTTCTACAAGGGACTCATCAACTACGACCTGCGCCGCATCGAGACCTCTCCCGGCAACTTCGTGCAGGAGTACACCGTCAAGGTGCACCTCGACCCTGCCGCGAACGTCCACCCGGAGCTCGTGGCCGAGGTGAAGGCCAACGCCGCCAACGGCGTGAACTCGTTGCTGAACCAGGGACACCGGCTGCCGAGCGGCGACCAGTTCCACCTGAACCTGGAGTTCGTCGACAACAAGGCCGACGCGCACACCAGCATCAAGGTCGACCCCAAGAACCCGAACGTCGACCAGACGCACTGGAACCCGGACACCAGCCCCGAGGTCCTCGCCCACGAAACCCTGCACTACCTGGGCATCCCGGACGAGTACAAGGACTCGAGCCGCGTCTTCCAGCAGCACGACACCAACTCGGGCGTGCACCAGAACGACGGCGGCATGATGGGCGCCGACGTCCACAGCGCGGAGGCCGGTCTGCGGCCGCGGCACCTGTGGCTCGTCGAACGCACCGCCAACAGCCAGGTGATGGTGCCCGACACCAGGCTCGACCACACCGGCCCGATCACGACGCAGCCGAACACCACGCCGAAGGACAACACTCCCGAAGGCGACACGCGTCCGGGCAAGAAGCGCACCGAGCGGGACTACGACAACGACAGCGACGCCGAGAACCAGCCGTCCGGCGCGGACAAGAAGTCCCGCCAGGAGGACGCGGCGCTGGAAGCCGACATCGAGAACCTGACCGCCAAGCTCGGTCAGCTCGACCTCGGCCCGGTGGACTTCAAGTACAACCAGGCCTTCGCGAAGCTCTCGGCGGACGCCGTGCCGATCCCGTCCCGGCAGGAGCACATCGGCAAGCTGCTGAAGAGCGTCGAGCAGAACAAGCCGCCGTCGTTCGTGGTCAACATGATCGTCGGGCACGGCCAGCTGAGCGACCCGGAGACCGACATCAGGTCGGTCGTCGAGTCGATCACCGCGAACGCAGGTGACCTCAAGAAGGACATCGTGTTCGTGATCGGCGTCAACGGCAAGAAGGGTGAGGAGGGCGCGCTCGAGGCCGCCATCGCGAACGCCAACCGCGAGATCGCCGGGCTCGACGTGCCCATCGCCCTGGTCCAGCTGAAGCCCGCGCCCTCGGCCGCCTCGGCGAAGTTCCCGTACGGCGACATGCGCAACGGCACGATGACCAGCAACGCCAACAAGTTCGCCGTCGGCGCGATGCTGGGCCGCGACACCCACCCGTACCTGTCGATCCAGGACTTCGACACCGGCTCCCGGCTCGTGACCGGTGACCGGAAGGACGTCTTCAACCACTTCCGCGACTCGATGAGCCCGGAGGGGATCGCGCCGATCCGCCCGTTGATGCACTCGGGTGGCTACCGGGTCGGCGACGCCGACATCAAGGGCCAGGTCGAGGCGCGCATCGACAAGGAGACGAAGAAGCTCAACGCGGAGGCGGGCAAGCTCCAGAACGAGCTCAACAACCACAACCCGGACGCCGCCGCGAAGGGCAAGGCCAAGGGTCCCAAGTTCGACCCCGAGAAGGCCCAGACCCGGATCAACGAGATCGAGACCCGCAAGCAGGAGCTCGAGGACGCCAGGGCCGAGATGAACGAGCCCGGCTTCGTCGCGGACTTCGAGCAGGCGATGCGCGACGACATGGACGCGCGCGTCCGGCAGGCCGACGTGAACCCGTTGCTGCCGTACTCCCCCGAGCCGAACCTGTTCGTCGACGCCGTCGTCCCGCTGGTCGACCCGGAGGTCAGGTTCAGCAAGGACGACGCGGAGTTCAACGGCCTCGGCAAGTCGATGAACCACTTCGCGGCCAACGAACTCGTCGAGATCCACGCGGCGCAGGCCGTCTCGAAGAAGGCGGGCAACGACCGCCAGACGCAGATCGAGAACATCGCGTCCGGCGCGGCGGTCGACGGTGCGAACAACCGCAACCCGTTCCGCGGCACGAACTTCTCGACCGACTTCGTGGACGGCGCGGTGAGCACCGACCTGTCCCGCCTCGCGCTGGAGTTCGCCGAGCGCGGCCGTGCTTCGTGGCCGCAGTCGCACGTCGACTGGACCACCGTGCCGAGCCGCCTCTTCGGGGCGGGCCCGGAGGTCGTCGACCCCGCGAAGGTCGCGCAGGCCGCCAAGGCGGCCAAGGAGGGCACCAAACCGGCGGACATCCGCAGGGAGTTCCAGGACAAGGCCCACGCCGAGCGCGAGCCTCAGCAGGTCAAGCACCACAAGTACTCCTACGACCCGGCGGTCGACCCCGGCTGGCAGCCGGACGACTCGAAGGAAGGCGACGCCCGCAAGCTCGGGTGGCAGGACAAGAACACGCTGAACCAGGCCGTGTCCGCCCCGATGAAGCTCGGGATCGGCTTCTCGGGCATCGATCCCGGCGTGCCGCCGGTGCAGCCCCCGCCGCCGGTGCAGCCCGAGACCGAGGCGGTGCAGGAGGCTCCGCAGGAGCCCAAGAAGAGGGCGCCGAGGGGGCCGAGGCTCACCCCGGAGGAGAGGGCAGCCGCCAACGAGAAGAAGGCGGCCGAGAAGGCGGCGGCCAAGGCGCTGCGCGAGGCGGAGAAGCAGGCAGCCAAGGAGCTCCGCGAAGCCGAGAAGCAGGCCGCCAAGGACGCGCTGCCCGAGATCGACGCCACCGTCAAGCAGCACAAGATGGCCGCGATGCTCGGCATGGCGCTGGCCGACAACAACAGCAACGTCACCCGCACGTTCGGCACGCTGGAGCACGGCGTGCTCCAGTACGCTGCCGCGCCGCGCCCGAACGGCCTGTTCGACGCGGCCGGGAAGGCGCTCGGCAGCGACCCGCAGTTGTCGTCCGACCTGCGCCGGGGAACGATCTCCGCAGCGGCGAACGCCTCGCCCGAGGTCACCACCGAGATCGCGCGGTTCCGGCAGCAGCACGGCCTGGCGAACGGCCACCTGGTCAACGCGTTCGTGGAACCGGGCCCGGCCCCGAAGACCGAGATCCCGGAGAAGTTCAGGGCGAAGCCCGGTGAGCCCACCTCGCCCGAGATCGACCACACCGGCACGCCCGGCGCAGACGTCGACCCGATGGAGCAGTCGGCCTTCGACGACGCCCAGCAGGCGGCGAAGGACGCCGACAACGTCAAGGCACGGGCGGCGGAGAACCTCGCCGGGCACGTGCTCGCGACGCAGCTCGACCGGCCGGTGGTCTTCCACCGTCCCGGCGAGTCGTTGACGCTGCAGCCGTTCACCGGTGCCTCGGCCGAGCCCGCGCTGGAGTTCGAGGTCACGCCGAACGACAACGGCAAGTCGACGTTCCGGCCGTACGACCCGAACGCGATGGACGTCGACGACGCGCCATCCCGCCAGGCGCCGCCGCGCCAGGACGGTCCGGTGTGGACGGAGCCGCGGTCCGCGAACACCGACGCGGACGTCGACATGGACGTCGAGTCCGACGTCCAGACCCGTCCGGCGCCGCCGACGCCGAACCCGGTCGTCCTCCCGATGACCGTGCTCGCGCCGCCCACCGTCGGCCAGGTCATGCCGGGCACGCAGGTGTTGCCGGGCTTCTTCCAGGACAACCGGGCGCTGGGCACGATCGCGCCGACGGACGTCCGGGGTGCCGAAAACGTCACGAACGCGATCACGAACCTGAAGTCCGACGACGCCGCCCGCATCCAGCGGGCGATCACGGGCGACTTCGAGTCGTTCCTCGACTCGGGCCGCAACTTCCAGGTCAAGATCGGCAACAACTCCTACGAGGTGAACGTCCGCGCCACCATGCAGGCGCAGACGGACACCGCCCCGGTCGACGCTCCGTGCGTGAAGGTCGACGCGACCGCCCAGTCGGGCAACTCGTCCTCGACCACGCACACCGTCGCGACGGCCAACGACATCGGCGGCTCGGCCACGGCCGGTGTCGCGATGGGCCCGTACGGCTCGCTGGGCGGCAAGGCCCAGTTCGCCACCCCGGCGCAGTCGCAGAGCACGTCGTCGTCGCTCACCGACCAGCGGATCATCCGCGCGGGCGAGGGCTCGACGCAGGCGGTCGTGAAGGTCGCGTACGAGATCACGCTGACCGACGCCAAGGGCAACCACACGACCGTCGGCACGGTCGACACCGGCACGGACGTGACGCTGCAGGTCCCGAACGACCTCGCGGTGATCACGAACTCCGGCACCGCCCGCAACGACCACAACCCCACGGACACCCAGTGGGGCGCCAAGCTCGAGCACCCCGCACCCGAGGCCGTCACGGTCGACAACCAGGCGAAGGCGTTCGACGACGTCGCGCGCAAGCTGCACCCGTCGATCGTCAAGGTCGGCTCGCCCGGCCGTGAGGCGCTGCAGAACTTCCTGTCCCCCACCGAGATCCGCAACAACCTCGGCGCGATGCTCGGCGGCGCGTACGTCACGTCTCCGGACCTGATCAGCCCGCACGCCAGCAAGGGCGCGGCGGTGCAGATGACGGCGACGCTGCAGAAGGCGGAGCTCGTCGGCACCCTCGGCACCGGTCAGCTGCGCCTGCACGAGTCCACGTCGCACAGCAGCGGTGTGTCGTCGACGACCAAGTCGGGCGGCGACGTCACGGCCGGGTTCGGCGGCAACATCGGTGTGCCGAACGCGGTCGGCGGCCAGGTCGGCGGCACGCTCGGGTACTCGGCGCGCACCTCGGAGAACGTCAACGCGGGCATCAACACCGCGCACAAGAGCGGCATCCAGCTCAAGGGCGACACCGGTCTGTACAAGGTGACCGCCGAGGTCGAGGTGCGCACGCCGTCCGGGGACAGCGTCAAGATCCCCGTCACGACCTATATGCGCGTCGGTCTGCCCGAGGCCGCGCAGGCCGGGCTGCCCACGCCGCCCGGAACGCGGGACTCGATCGTCGACGACTCCAACAAGGGCAAGAAGTTCCCGCCGCCCTACCTGGGTGACGCGATCGCCACGGGCAACGCCAAGGTCGGCGAGTTCGAGGTCGCGGCCGAGGTCCAGAAGCAGGTCGAGACGGAACTGCGGAAGGTCGCGGGGCTCGAGAAGTTCCTGCCGAAGTGGAACGAGGCCGGAGCGGATCCGCGCAGCAGCAAGGGCAAGGACTTCGCCGACGTCGCCGAGCAGCTCGCGAACCAGCGCAGGCTGACCTCGCAGCTCTCCCCCGCGGCGTTGCGGACCAACATGGACAGCCTCATGGGTCCGGGCGTGCAGGTGCAGCTGAAGAACAGCGGCAAGTCCACGAACACCTACGTCAACATCACGGTCAAGGCGAAGGTCAGCGACCCGAAGCACCTCGGGCAGGCCGACCTGCGCAACGTGCGCGACGCGTCGTCGACCGGCCCGAAGCTCGACAGCTCCTCCAGCACCACCAAGGGCTGGAGCGGCGGCGTCGAGGGCAAGGTCGTGATCCCCGGCCAGACCTCGGTCGCGAAGCTCACGCCGACCCCGCAGGCGGGCCTGAAGTACAACCACTCGTGGACCGACAAGACCACCGCCGGTCCGACGGTGAACAGCACGTCGCTCAACGTCGGCAGCCCGAACGCCCAGGTGTTCCGCGGCGACGTCGAGTTCGAGGTCGAGATCACCACGTTCACCCGGCCGCGGGCCTGGGTGCGGCGGATCGTGCCCGGTGCGCCCGGTTTCCAGGCGCCGGTGCAGACCACGGTCGCGAAGACCGGCGACGGCAAGCTCGCGCCGATCAAGGGTGAGGTCAACCTCTGGGTGTCCGACAGCTCCACTTTGGACTCCAACCCCGGCAAGGGTTTCGAGCCGGGCAAGCCCGAGCCGAAGCAGTTGGACAAGGCTCCGACCGTCAAGGAACTGCTGAGCAAGCCCTCCAAGGAGAAGGCACCGGACTTCCTGCACGTGGAGGCCGTCGCGAACACGACGGCGTTGCGCGACCAGGCGATCGACGCCCTGAACCGCGCGGCGGGAGGTGACTCGGCACTGACCGTGCCGGGCACCGCGTCCCGCGCGCAGATCGACAGGATGTTCTCCCCGGAGAACATCAAGGCGAACCTGCGCACGCTGACCGAGACCGGCATCCAGGAGCAGGGCCTCAAGTACGACCGCAGGTTGCTCGACCGCACCGGCGCGATCGGCGTCAAGTTCGGGCTGAGCAACCCGAAGATCGTGTCCATTTCGGACGACACGGCGACCGAGAACGCCAGCACCGGCGGGTACAAGGCCGGCCAGACGTCGTCGACGAACCGGTCGGTGGACGTGACCGCCGGCATCAACGTCCCGATCAAGCCGAACGACCCCGCCCCGCCCGCCGGTGAGCCCACGCCCGCCAGCGGTGCCGGTGGTGTCGCGGTGGCCGGCAAGATCACGCCGTGGGCGGACTCCAAGACCTCCGGCAAGGAGGTCGGCGGCAGCCACGACCGCAACCGCGTGACGCCCGCCGGTGCCCGCACCGTGCTGGTGCAGCTCGACGCCGACGTCACCGTGGTCGGCGAGAGCCGGGCGGCGAACTTCATCGCGGGATCCAAGCCGCACGCCGAGGGCGCCACGGTCTCGTTGCCGAACTCCGTGTTCGTGCGGGTGACCGAGGACGTCGCCCGGGACATGGGCCTGCTGCCCGACGTGCAGCCGGACGTGCCCAAGCCGTCGTTCCCCAAGATGGCGCCACCCGCGACCGTGGCTCCCGGCGAGCCCGGCGCGCTGGGTCTGTCCACTGTGGAGAGCGTGCCGGACCTGTCCGGTGTGGTGTCCGAGCTGTCGACGAAGGTGAACGCCAAGACGTCCAAGCGCTTCGGCGGCTCGCTGCTGCCGGACTCGGTGCTGGACGACTCGATGAGCAACCTGCAGCGCCTGGTCGACTTCAGCTCGCCCGCGAGCGTCAAGGCGATGATCGACAGCGCGCTCGACGGCGGCGTTCCGCTGCTGGTGCACCAGCCCGGCACGTTCGGCAAGGACTCCTACCAGGTCACGCTGAAGGCCAAGGCCGGTACGCCGGAGTTCGTCGACGTCGTGAACGACGGCGTCGAGATGGAGTCGACGATCACCGGCTCGCACAAGGTGACCGACGGCCAGGGCCGCGGCACCGGCTGGGGCATCGGGCTCAAGGCTCCGGGCCTCGCGGCGCCGGGCAGCGCGAACCCGAACGTGTCCGGCACGGCGGGTGTCGCCGCGGCGGCCAACGTCGGGTCGTCGACGAGCAGCTCGGTCAGCACGTCGACGACCGACCAGCTCTCGGCGTTCCGCGCGGGCAGCGGACCGGCGGCGCGCTACACCGTGCCGATCGAGTTCGAGCTCGTCGTGGAGAAGGGCGACAAGGTCGTCGCTTCGCAGCCCAGCGGGGTGCAGTCGATGACCGTCCGCCTGCACGCGGACAACCAGAAGATCGGTGGCACCGAGGCGCCCGCGCCGTACACGAAGACGCAGACCCCCGGCACCGCGGCGGACGCGACTGCCGACGGGGTGGCCGCGTGGAAGGCGGGCGGTGCCTCGTTGCCGGCCGGTGCGTCGGTGGAGAACTTCCGCGGCGCGGCGGACCTGCGCACGGCGGCGCTGGACGCGTTGCGGGGCGCGGGTGCGGGCAAGGGCCTGACCGGCAAGGGCACGGGCTCGTTGAACAGCCTGCTGTCCACGCTCAGCCCGGAGAACCTGCAGCCGCACCTGCCGTCGATGCTGTCCGGCCCGCTGTCGGTGCCCGGCCTGCACGAGGCGGCGCTGACGTTCGGGCAGGACGCGGACGTCAAGGTGTACGCGAAGCTGGTCGATCCGACGCTGGGCGCGCTCAGCGACGGCGTGGCGCTGGAGAACCCGAAGACGCAGATCACCGCGACCAGCGTCGACTCGAAGGTCGCAGACTCCGGTGACGTGTCGGTCGGTCTCGCGACCGGCAGCGCGGGCATCAAGCAGAACACCGATCCCGGCGACAACGTGGCGGTCGGCGTCAGCGGCGTCGAACTGCGGCACGCGGCCGAGGACTCGTCGGCCGTCGGCGGCGGCCAGACCGACAACAAGGTCAACAACCTCAAGCCGAAGGCCACCACCGGCCTGGTGAAGTTCGGGGTGGAGTACCGCGTGGTCGCGACCATCGGCGGCAAGACCTCCGTGGTCGACCTGTCGGTGCCTTCGTCGGCCGCCGTCCGCATGCCCGTCGCGGACGCGCAGGCGTTGCTGGGCCGCCCGTTCAGCGCTGAGCTGACCGGCGCCCAGACCCAGGTGAAGGCCGCGGCCGACGCCTGGCGCACCGCCGAGGTGACCGTCGACGCCCGCCGCCACGAGGCCCAGCAGGTGATCAACGACGTGGCGACGACCAACGCGCGCGCCGACTCGTCGTTCACCCCGGTCCAGCGCACCTACAACGCGGCGATCCAGACCCACATCGACGAGCAGGCGAAGCTCCCGGCCCTGGAAACCCGCGCCGAGACCGCACGCCAGGACGTCGCGCGCACGTTGCAGCAGATCAACGACCTCGCACCCAAGGTCGGTGGCTTCGGCGCGCTGGCCATGACCGCGCAGTTCGAGATCGACGACGCCCGCACGGACGTCGAGACCAAGGCGATCACGTTGCAGCGCCTGGAAACCCAGCTCGGTTCCAACCCGGCGCTGCAGCCCCAGGTGGACGCCGCTCGGCAGGCTCACACCCAGGCCGAGACCGCGCTGCGCACCGCCGAGGCGACGTTCGACTCCACGCAGAACTCCATGCGGGAGACCCAACGCCAACTCGACGCGGCCAACGCGGCCATCGGCGGCCTCCGCACCGAGGCCAACGCGCGCCGCGCCGACGTCGCCACCCAGCAGCAGGTCATCGACCAGGCCCAGGCAGACCGGCTGGCCGCCAAGGCGACCCACGACCAGGCAGCCGTCCAGCTGGCGCAGGACTTCGCCACGCAGCAGGCCCTGGTGAACGCCGCCGAAACGCGCCTGAACGACGCGCGGCGGGCGGCCGACGACCTGCAGCAGGAGTGGTGGAAGAAGAAGGCGGCGGTCGACCAGCAGGTAGCCGCCTTCAACGCCCCGCCCGCGCCGGCGACCAGTGGGACTGATGGCGGCACGGATGGCGGGACCGGCGGCGGGACCCGTGGTGGCACTGACGGCGGGACCGACGGTGACACTGACGGTGGGACCGATGGCGGGACTGACGGTGGCACCGATGTGCTTCCCCAGCCGCCCGTGATCACCGTGACCGAGGCTTCGTCGAGCGACACGGACAACGACACCGTCGTTCCGCTGCCCGCCGAGGCGTCGTCGTCGACCCGTCCGGCACCGCCGCACGCCCCCGCGACCGCCGAGCCGACCACGTCCACCCCGGACGTCGAAGCCCCGGCGAGCGTCCCGGACGTCGTGGTCGCAAGCCACGTCAAGTCCCTCACCGCAGACGCCATGACCGACGCTCCCCCGCTGGCCAGGCAGGTCGAACAGACCCTGCCCACCACCAGCCCGGGCGCCGGCCTGCTGCGCGCGTCGGTGGTGCTCGACACCAAGACCGCCGACGTCGCCACCCTGATCCAGCGGCACGGCGCCGCCCAGGTGGCGAGGGCGTTCGAGAAGGAGTTCGGTCACCCGGTCATCGGCACGGCCCAGCAGGCGCAGTTCGGCGACCTCGCCGACCCGAGCAGCCGGTCCGCGTTCGACGCCTGGGCGCACCGCATGTGGGACGCCATCGGCACCACGCCGTCCTACACCGCCGACCCGAACCAGCTCGCCACCGACGTCTTCGCCCACGGCAAGGGCTACGACCACGGCGCGAGCGTGGCGCAGGAGGCGGCGTTCAGGGACGTGGTCGAGGCACCGGTGCCGGGCACGGAGTCCACGGTGGACACCCAGCCCGAGACCCCGGTCGCAACCGAGACGGCCGTCGAAGCTGAGCTTGAGGTCGAGGCCGCACCCGCGGTCGACACCACCGTCGAAGCCGAGCCGGTGGTCGAAGCTCAACCGCTCGAAGCCGAGCCCGCGATCGAAACCCCGGCCACCGTCGACGCCGAGCAGCCGGCCACCCAGGCCGACCCGCTGCACAGCACCGACACCAACGCCGACTGGTTCGACCCGCGCACCCCGGTCTCCTCCGAGGCCATCGCCGAAGCCCGCGCCACCACCCCAGCCACCAGCTGGGTCCGGGGCGAGGCCGGCGGCGTGCTCGACTCCACCAAGGTCGGCCCGCACGGCATCAACATGCAGGCCTGGCGCGGCCCCATCACCTACGACCTCCGCACCATGGAGGTCAACGGCGTCCAGGTCCGCGACTTCACCGTCAAACTGCACCTGAACAACGGCACCCAGGACGTGCAGGACCGCACCCGCGCCGGCGTCGAGGAGATGTTCAACCAGGGGTACCGGCTGCCCGACGGCGAGCAGTTCCACGTCACCGTCGAGTTCACCGACAACCCCGCCGACGCGCACGCCACCGTCGACGTCACGAACGATGCCCAGGGCAGGGCCGACCAGCTCACCTGGCCGTCGCACACCGACGGGCGCAGGCTCGCCCACGAGGTCGGGCACTTCCTCGGCCTGCGGGACGAGTACGTGGAGACCGGCGCCGCAAAGCCGATCTTCCAGCACCAGGACGGCAAGGGACACGTCGTCAACGACAACTCCCCCATGAACGACGGCATCGGCGAGGCGGACGCTCAGCTCAAGCCGCGCCACCTCCAGCTGGTCTCCGACCGGATGGCGGCGCTGCAGACGCACAACCCGCCGCAAGAACAGGTCGAGCGGTCCGAGCTGCCCCCGCCGCACATGCCCAAGCGCGGCAACGAGGAACTCGGCACGGACCCGGCAGCCGACCCGGTGAAGCGCACCCGCGAGGACCTCGAGGATCTGTCCATCGAGGACACTCAAGACGCCGAGATGCAGGAAACCGCGCCGTTCAACGAGCACGGCGTGCACAACGCGGCGTACGAGAACCTGGCCCAGGGCCACGAACTCGTGCAGCTCACCGCGGACAACTACCTGCAGCGCACCCAGCACGGCATCGACCACGACGAGAAGCCGTCGTTCGTGGTCAGCATGATCGTGAAGGCGAGCGAACTCGACCAGCTGCCCGGCGTCATCGACGGCGTCATGGCCGGGGCGCAGGACGTGGACGGCCGGGTCGCGTTCGTGCTCGGGGTGAACGCCGGGACGCAGGCCGAGATCGACGCGGCCATGGCCCAGGCGGCGCCGGTGATCGGCAACCGCGCGGAGCCGATCGCGCTCGTGAGCGTCCAGCACGGCTCGAAGGGCTTCAAGTTCGGCGAGACGCGCAACAAGACGCTGGAGAGCGACGCGCACGTGTTCGCGGTGACCGCGCTGGCGGCCACCGGGACGCACCCGTACGTCGCGGTCATGGACTTCGACCCCGCCGACCGCACGACCAGGCAGGGCGGCCACGTCTTCGACCACGTCACGCAACTGACGAACGGCACCGTCGGGGACGACCTCGGCGCACCGTCGAGGCCGTTGCTGATCGGCGGCGGCTACCGGGTCGCGGTGACCCCCGAAAAGCTCCACGCCGACGTCCTCGACCGCATCGACAACGACCCGAACACGAGCGCCCAGCAGAAGGCGGAGTTCAAAACCAAGCTCGAAGAAGAGAACTTCTACAACGACTTCGTGCACGCGATCGACGCGGACATGCAGGCGCGCCGGACGCAGCAGGGCATCCACCCGCTGCTGCCCTACACGCCGGAGCCGAACCTCTTCGTCGACGCCCTGGTGCCACTGACCGACCCGAGTGTCCGATTCGGACCGGGCGGGGCCGAGTACGGTCAGCTCAGCCAGTCGCTCAACCGGTTCTACGCGGCGGAACTCGCGAAGCTGCACACGCCGCAGGACGCGAGCGACATGGCCGCGGCCACCGAACGCGCCAAAGTGGACGTTCAGAACAACCGGCACCCGGTGCGCGGCGAGGCGTTCAGGACGGACTTCGTCGCGGGTGACACCGGCACCGACCTGTCCCGGATCGCCTACGGGTTGATCAAGGACAGCAAGCTGCCGCAGTCGCACACCGCGCTGCCGAGCGTGTCGGAGCGGTTCTTCGACGGCAGGCCCGCCAAGAAGGGCACGAAGTTCGCCGACGAACGCGAGCGGCTCGCCACCGGTGAGCACGCGCTCGTGGAGCCGTTCCTGCCTCCGGCGAACGGCGAGACGAGCACGACCTGGCAGCCGCCGAAGACGATGGCGAACCAGCTCGGCGCGTTGCAGAAGAACAAGATGAACCCGGCGGTGTCCGCACCGATGCCAGCGCCGTTCGACCAGGTGCAGGCGGGCATCCAGAAGGACCAGAAGCTCGTCGCGGCGCACGGGGTGGTGGCGTCCGACCACGTCAGCACCGCGCAACGGCAGCTGCGGTACCTGAACGAGGACGTGCTGGCCCGCCAGCCCGCGCCGCCGGTCACGTCCAACGGCCTGTACGCGGTCGTCGGCCAGGCCCGCGGGGTCGACCCGATGACCCTGCGCAGGGACGTCGTGCAGCTCGCGGCGACGCACCAGAAGGTGACGAAGGCGGTCGCGGACTACGGCGTCGGCAGGCCGATGCACCAGGGTCACCTGTACGGGTCGCTGGTGGAGAACGCGAACTGGCGGATGCACAGCGACGCGGCCGAGAACACCGGCTGGCAGAACGCCCGTGACCTGCTCGGACACCTGATCGCGACGCAGCAGAGCGTCAACGTCCGGGTCCACCAGGCAGGCCACGCGCCGGTGCTGCTGGCACCGCTGGGCCCGCCCTTCCCGGACACGGTCGAGGTCGAGCTGGTGCTGGAGGGCAACCAGGTCACCTACCGCCCCTACCAGGGAGGACTTCAGCAGGACGTGCCGATGCATTAGCGTGACCAGCGTGGACGAGTTCGCGCAGGCTCTCCGGACGGCGATCACGAATCGCGGTCTCGGTCTGGAGCGTCTGCGCGAACACCTCTCCCAGAACGGCGTGTCCGTCTCGATGGCCACGCTGAGCTACTGGCAGACGGGGCGCAGCCGACCGGAGCGGCAGAAGTCGCTGCAGGCCGTCGTCCACTTGGAACACATCCTGCAGGTCCCACCGGGGCACCTCTCCGAACTGCTCGGGCCGCCGCGTCCCCGTGGCCGCTGGCTGCGGCACGCACCGGCGCCGATGTCCGCGTTCTGGCCGTTCCCCTCGCCCGTAGAGCACGCGCTGCACGACCTCGACACGCAGTGGGACGACCAGCTGCTGCGGGTGAGCCAGCAGGACTTCGTGACGATCGGGGCGGACCGCACCGAACGGGTCTTCCGCTCGCGCCAGGTGCTGTCGGCGTCGATGAACGGCCCGGACCGCTGGGTCGTGATCATGCACGTCGACGACCACCACCGGCCGTTGCCGCAGGTCAACGCCCTGAAGAACTGCACGGTCGGCAAAACGGTCGAGGAACCGGCCGAGGGGCTGCTGGTCGCGGAGCTGCTCTTCGAACGGCCGCTCAGAAAAGGCGAGAGCGTCGTGATCGAGCACGAGCTCGTGAACCAGGCCCCGTGTCCGCCCGCGTCGAACTACGAGCGCAAGTTCCGCCTGCCGACCAGGGAGTACGTGCTGGAGGTGACGTTCGAGGGCGACGCCCCGAGCGCCGTCACCCAGGTCGCGGACGGCTCCGAGGTGAAACCGGACCGCACGCTGCTGGACGTCGCCCTGGACGTGCGGCCCGGCACGCGAGGCTTCAGCTGGACCTGGTGACCTCCCGCGACGTGAACCCCCGCGCCGAGGGCACCAGCGCTGCTGCGGCAGCCGTCGCGAAGCAGATCACCGCGCACACCCCGAGCACCGCACCGGCCCCGAACGCGTCGAGGGCGGGGGCGATGAGCGCGAGTCCCAGCGGCGCGAGGCCGTAGGAGAGCAGGAAGTCGAGCGACGACACGCGGGCGAGCTTGCCGGGGTCGACCTCGCGCTGGATCGCGGTGAACCACGGCACGTTGAACAGCTCGATCCCGATGCCCGCGACCACGTACACGGCGATCAGCACGACCGGGTGCACCGGCAGCAGCAGGCCGAGCGGGATGAGCCCGTAGAGCCCGAGGCCGGTCAACGCGACCCAGCCCGCGTTGCGCGGCCGCCACCGCCCGATCACCGCCGCGCCGATCAACGCCCCCACGGTGTACGCGGTCGTCGCCCCCGCCAGCACCGCCTCGGTGTCGTAGCGATCGCGGCTCACGACCGGCAGCAGCACGGCCGTCGCCGAGTACCCGAACGCGATCATGGCCGTCAACGCGCCCAGACCGGCCAGCAGCCACGGATGCCGCCGCACCTCGTGGATGCCGTCGAGGAAGTCGGCGACGAACCCCGCGCGGACTTGGGTCTGCTCCGGCCTGCCCTGCCCCTTCGGCGGCACGAGCGCCGCGCACAGCCACAGCGCCGCCGTGACCGCGAGCAGCACCTGGGCGTTGGTGATCAACGCCGCGAGCGCGGTGAGGCTCGGCGCGACCAGCGTCGTCACCCGGATCGCGAGGGTGGTCATCGCGTTGGCCTGCTGGCGTTGCGACTCCGGCACCACCTCGGCCACCAACGCCTGGAACGCCGGTCGGCACGCGCCCTGACCGGCCCCGACGACGGCCGCCGCCACGGCCATGAGCAGCAACGACCGTCCCATGCCGAGCGCGATCACCGGCGTGACGAGAGCCGCGACCAGGCACGACCAGAAGACCACCGCGCGGCGGGCGTGCCGGTCCGCCAGCACCCCGGCCACCGGCACCGCGGCGACGAACCCGGCTGTTCTGGCGGCCAGCACGACGCCCAGCTCCACGGCCGTGATCGACCGTTCCAGCACGGCCAGGCCCAGCACGAACGGCAGCGCCCACATGGCGAGCCCCGACGCGGTCGTGCCGGTCCACAGCCGCAGGAACGCGGTGTTGCGGAAGACGGACGGGGCCTTCGTCGCTTTCTCGGTCACGTGGACCAAGGTCCCATCACCGGTGCGCTCCTGACCACACCCCGTCGATATTCCGCATCACCGCGCAAAAGAAGGACGGGTGCTCCCCCGCCGCCTGCGGAGAGCACCCGTCCCGGTCCTTTGTGGACAGATCAGCCGATCTTCTCGATCCGCGCGTTGCGGATCAGGAACTTGCCGGGCTCACGCACCTGTTCGAAGGCCGCGTTGTTCAGCAGCGCGCAGCTGCCGGACACCGACGCCACCTTGACGGTGGTGGACTTGTTGTTGTCCAGGTTCGTGACCTTCAGCGTCGTGCCGACCGGGAACGTGCCGCTGGACGCGGCAGGCGCGCCGCCCTCACCGGAGAGCGTGACGGTGGAGCCGTTGCAGACCTGCTGGCCCGTGGCACCGCCGTTGTTGCCCTCGTTGGCAGGCGGCTGCGCGACCTGACCCTGGTTGCCGTTGCCGGCGTTGTTGCCCGCGTTGCCGTTGTTGTTACCGGCGTTGCCCGCGTTGTTGCCCGCGTTGCCCTGGTTCGCGTTGCCCGCGCCGCCGTCGCCCTGGCACCCAGCCGCCTTGCGCCGCTGCTGGATGAGGTCGACCACGGCCTGCCGGTTCGCGATCCGCGCCTCGGACTGGGAGTCCGGAGCGGACTTCTGGCCCGCGATGAAGCTCAGGTTGTTCTGCAACGCCTTGTCCAGCCCGCCGCAGTCCTCACCGGACGTGGCGGCCTGCCCGGCTTCGGGCTTGGCCTGGACGTTGTTGCCACAACCAGCCGCCGCACGCCGCTGGTTGATCAGGTTCACGACCTGCTGGCGGTTCTGGATGCGGGCGTCCGACTGGGCGTCGGGGTTGGCCTGCTGACCGGCGATGAAGTTCAGGTTGTTCTGCAGGGCGGTGTCCAGCCCGCCGCAGTCCTCAGCCGCGTTCGAATTGGTGCCGCTGAAGGCGAAGATGCCACCGGCGACAGCGGCGACCGCCAGCACGGCGCCCGCGCCGATCATGGCGGGCTTGCGGTGTCGAGCGCCCATTCTGTGTCTCCTCGGGGGGTCGAACGGTGTTGTACCGATGACTACGGGGAGGTCACGAACGGGGTTCAAACCGGACCGGGACATTCTCGCTTTTAAATGCCCTTAAGGTTTTCCGGGCACATGATCTTGCTGGTCAGGACGCGTTTTCCCAGCCTGAGGGGCCAGTTCTGGCACACGGACGGAAATGGGCCAGGCGGTGGGTTGCGCTCCAGCTCGGAGCTGGTACAGACCACCTGGCCCCACGCCGTCAGAGCACGAAAGCAGAGAAACTCGTGCCGTTGGCCGTCAATGCGTCCACCACGCGCCCTTGTGCGGGCGCCTGCAACAGGAACCGGTAAGGAACCTCGGCTTCCTCGGCGCTCTCCACGAATATCCGCAACGCCAGCGCGAGCGTCTCCGGTTCGTCGGCGAGCAGCAGTTCCGCGTCCTCCACCACGACGAGGTAGGCGTCGGCGGGCATCCAGTCCAAATCGGACAGCACGTCGCTCAGCGCCTGCCAGTTCTCCCCGAAGTACGAGGGGAACTGCAACGCGGCCCCCAGTTCGGAGAAGAACGCGTCGATGGTCCTGCTCCGCGACCCGCGCACGCGGCGCGCGGCGGTCGTGGGATCGTCGGTGGCCAGTTCCGCCACGGCCACCCCGAGTTCCGCGGTCGGCGCGGTGGTGAGGTGGACCGCGGGTCCTGGCTTCAGCAGGTCGGCGAGGTTCATCAGAGGACCTCCACGAAGGTCACGTAGTGGTCGTTGGTGTAGAAGGTCCGGCCGCCGCCGACCACCAGCCGTTCGCCGCCGCGGGCGGACGCCTTGGTGTAGGGGCGGATGTCGTACTCGGTGTAGCGGACGAAACGGCCCGCTCCGTCGACGGACGGCAGGACGACACCGCGTTTGAGGACGTCGTTGATGTACGGCTTGTTGCCGAGGTAGCGCGGCTTGGTGGGGTCCTGGCCCTGCTGGTCGGGCGCCAGCTTCTTCGTGCCGGGTCTCGGTCGCACGGCCTGGCGCCGCAGTTCGGCGAGACTGATCGACGGCTCGTCCAGCGGGCCGATGTGCACCGGGCCGACGGTGCCACCCGACCACGCCTTGAGGCCGCGCGCGCCGATCCACTCCAGATCTTTCCAGGTCTGTGCTCCTGGGCCGGTCATGAAGAAGTCGGTGTCACCGCCCGAGTCCCTGATCGCCTTCATCGCGTTCACGGCCTTGCCGGTCTGGCCCGGCCGGTCGAACTGGCGCTCCACCCGCGCCGCCTCGATCTGGAGTTCGTCGGCGAGCCGGTGCAGGTCCGGCAACGCGCTGGCCGGCTCCGCCCGGGAGAACGCGATCCTGAGCTCGGAGATGGTGGCGTACTTGGCCGGGATCAGCCCGAGCCCGCGCTTCAGGACCCCGAGGTCGCTGCCGGCCATCGGGAAGAGGCCGTCCGGAATCCTGTTCTCCGTCGCCCCCGACTTCGCCTTGACCAGGTCGATGATCTCCTGCATCGTCGCGAGCCGGCCCTCCACGTCGCTCAGCCAGCCACGCACCCTGGCGAGGTCTCCCGACGCCTTCGCGGCCTTGAGCTCCGTCATCGACGCCTTGAGCTCGGCACGGTCGGCCGTGGTGCTCATCGACGCCATCAGCTCTTCGATCTTCGCGGTCCGCTCCGCGATCGCCCGCACCTCGCTGGTGCGCAGGGTGAGGTCGAGCAAGCGGTTGGCGAACAGGTTGTACTGCGTCTCGTCGTTCTTCGTGGCGAGCTTGTCCGCCTCGGTCTTGACCCGGTCCGCGAGCCGCGTCAGTTCGGTGCTGTCGAACTCGTAACCCTTGCGCGCGGCGGGCGGGGTGTCGCTGTCGAACACCTCGACGCCGAACGCGTCCCGCAACGCCCCGCCGAAGTCCGTGTCGCGGCGGCTCAGCCGCAGTCTCGCCGCGCTCTCGATCAGCGTTTCCGTCTTCTTCGCCGGCGCCTCGCTCTTCGTCTTCGCCAGATCGCCGCCGGTCACCTCCTGCTTCTCCTTGGGGCTGCGCGACTTCTTCTTGGGTTTGGTCTTGGTGGCCATGTCCGTCCCCTCAGCTGTGCGTGGCCCGGTAGGTCAGCACGAGGCCGACAGCGGTCAACGAGTCCTTGTCGCCGTCCACGGCGAACGTCCAGCCCGATCCGTCGTCGTGCACGCGCTGGTCGGTCGCGGTCAGCACGAGTCGCGCGGAGTCGTTGGCGTAGCGCGGGTACACGCCGGTGATCGGGCCGACGAGCCCCGGGAACAGGTCGGGGGTCAGCGGCAGGGTCAGCGGCGCACCGTCCACAAAGGCCTGCCACTCGTCGGGGAAGTCGTTCTCCAGGTCGAAGAACCGGGCCGTGGCGAACGGCTTGAGCATGCCCTTCACCGCGTTGGCCAGGATCTCCCCGCCGTCCTCGGCCGTGTACCGCACGGTGAGCACGACGTCCCGCAGGTCGAGCGGCCTGCGCCCGGCCAGTTCCAGCCGCCACGACGACACCGCGCCGGTGCCCTCGAACGGCAGGTAGCGGGAGTCGTCGTAGCGCAGCTCGAACAGGCCGTTGTTCTCCTGCTGCTCCCCCACCTGCGACAACGCGATCCGCTGGGCCGCCCGCCAGTCCGCGCGCAACGACGCGGGCGGTGGCTGGGTCGGGTCGAGCAGGTGCCGCACGGCCTTGGCGTCCGGTTCCAGCGCTGTCTTGTGGTTCAGCTGGGTCAGCAGCGCGTTGGGCTGCACCGAGCCGTCCGCGCCGGTGAACGTCACCGACACCGTGCGGAGCTGCCGCCGGTAGTGGCCGGGGAAGTCGCGGTCGAACAGGTCCTCGGTGAGCGCGAACTCGCACACCCCGCTGTCGGACAACGAGATCAGCGCCAGCGGGTCGAGTTCCAGCAGCGACACCCGCTTCGTGATCTCCAACGGCCGCGCGGCCGTGGCGGCGAACGCCTGGCCGAGCTGTTCGAGGTCCACCCCGAGGCTCTCGCCCGCGAGCAGCCCGCCGCGCCTGCTCTCCCAGTACAGAGGCTTGATGAACGAGTCCGTGACGCCGCGTTCGAACTGGAACGCCCGCTCGGCGGCCCGTGCCGTCTCGAAGGCCATGCCGTAGGTCTGGAAGTACAGTCCGGCCAACCGGCCCGCCATCCACCCGTACAGCTGCGCGCCGGTGAACTTGTCCTTCAGGAACGCGCCGATCTCCTTCTGGTGCTTGACCTCCTGCGCGTGGATCTCGGCCTCGCGCCGCACCGACGCGAGCTGGTGCTCGGCCGCGACGATCTGGTGGCCGATCTGCACGAAGTCGTTGCGGGCGGTGTCGAGCTGGAACCGCCAGTCCTCCGCGGTGCGTTCCTGCTGCGCCCGCACGCCGAGCAGCTCACCGGTGATCGAGAAGCCCTCGCCGAGCAACTGGGTCATCTCCGACGCCTTGTCGAGCACGGAGCCGACCTGCTTGCCGCCCACCTCGATGCCGAGGATGAACGGGCCGATCTTCTGCTGCGGCCAGGCGTACGCGATCGCGGAGCCGATCTTGGTCAGCGCGGCGGTCAGGTGCAGTGCCGACGCCGTGGCCATCAACCCGATCTGTGCCTCCTCCAACGCGCTCAGCCCGGTGTCGATCAGCCGCTGGTAGTGCCGCATCCGCTGGTCGGTGGCGTCCCGGCCGGCCTGCAGTTCGGCGAGGTTCGCCTCGGCGGCGCGGATCTGCGCGTCCTTGATCGCGGTGGTCAGCTCCAGGATCACGCTCTCCTGCCGGTTCTGCAGCAGCGCGAGCTCCTCGCTGTCGCGGCGGTCGAGCACCGACAGCAGGTCGCCGCCGAACTGCCGCACCCGGTCCAGCAGTTCCTGCGCCCGCCGGAACGTCGTCTCGAACCGGTGGTGCGGCACGGCGACCGCACCGCTCGCCGTCACCGCAGCGTCCACAGAGGACCCACCGGCGACCGCGCGGACCAGGTCCATCGGATCGATCGGCGGTTCGAACAACGGCAACGGCCGCGCGATCCCGAAGAAGTCGAGCGACGCCCTGATCTTGCGCAGCCGGTCCTCGACGCGGTCCCAGTACTCGGTGAACAGGCTGTTGTCCGGGATGCGGAAGTAGCCGTTGGCGAGCCCGGCGTGCACGGCGCCCGGTCCCTCCAGCAACGCGCCGCCGCCGGTCAGCTCGGCCACCGCCGACGACGGCGCGGCCCCGTTCAGCCCGGCGTAGGTCAGCGTGTCCGAAAGCGGTGTCACACCAGGACGTTCGGGCCGCAACCCGAGCAGGTCCCAGGCGAAGACGTAGAGCATCCGCGCCTCGTCGATGCTCTCCATCGTGTACTGCTGGAACAGCAGGTCGCCCCAGTCCAGCAGGTTGTCGACGTAGGCCATCACGACCGACCGGCGGTGCGCCACCGGACGCAGGTCCGCGATGGCGTGCGGGTCGAACGGATCACGCTGGTACGCCGCGATCTGCGAGTCCTTGTCGCCCACCAGGTCGTACTGGCGGCGCAGCTCGGCGACCAGCGCGGTGCGTTCCTGCAACTGCTCCAGCGCCCGCACCACCCCGAGCAGCTGCGACTTCTTCGGTTCGCGGGTGCGCGGCTTGATCTGCGCCTGGGCCGCGGCCACGGCGTCCGCCAGCACCAGGTGCAGCTGCGAGGCCGACACCCGGTCGAGCACGACGATCTCGGCGGTGGTGAGCGTCCGGTTCTCCCGGAACGCCGGCGCCAGCACGGCGAGGTCGGCCAGCACCTTCGTCAGTTCGGTGGACAACCCGGCGGGCTGGTCGAAGCCTGCCGCGGTGAGCCTCTCGGCGAGTTCCTCCATGTCGTGGTGGCACCGCTCGGCCAACGCGGCCAGGTCGACCGCGAGGAACGGCAGGAACCGCCAGTACCGGTCGGTCTCGGTCGGGTCGAACACGTACTCGTACCACTGCCGCGCGTCGGCGAACCGCTGCGCGCTGTTCAACGCCTGCGCGATCAGCACGGGCGCGTGGCAGAAGATCTCCCAGTAGTAGATGCCGTTGGCGCTCTGGAAGTCGAGGTGCGCGCTCGCGGGCAGCCGGGACGCGGCCACCCGGTTCGAGACCTGGATGGTGTTGCCGCCGGACCTGTCGGTGCGGAACTCCGGCCGTTCGTCGAACTCCTGGCTCGCCGGGTCGAGCAGCGCCCCCACTCCCCCGGCCAGCAGCCGCTGGTTGAGCTGCGCGGCCGTGCTCGTGGTCAGCCGGACGACCTCGATCGGCATCGAGATCCGTTCGAACGGCCGCAGGATCGACCCGGTCTTCGGGTAGCGCAGGTAGGTCGCGCCGTCGAAGAAGTACAGGAAGTCGCCGTCCAGCACGCCGGTGAACGTCTCGGGCAGGTCGCCCCAGTTGCCGTCGACCGGCGCGAACGGCCCCAGGTCACCGGGGTGCGCGCCGAGCTTGGCGTACGCGCCGCCGCTGAACGCGTACCGCTGCGTGCCGCGGGTGAACACCGCCGTGATCTTCTGCCGCAACGGCCTGGGGTAACCCTCGTCCACGGCATCGGGCACGGCGTTGTTCGTGAGCGTGTAGCGGTAGTACTGGAGGTCGCGGGTCAGGTAGAGGTACCCGTCCTGCACCCAGGCCGCGTCCACTGTGGAGATTCCACCGATGGTCGCGCCCTTGTTCAGGTCGCGGTTCGGCTTCGTTGACTCGGTTGCCCGGCGCGGCCGCCGCCGTTCCACGACGACCTCGGTGCACGTCTTCGCGGCGTCGTCGATGTAGTAGCTGGTGTTGCCCACCCGCAGCGCCGCGCCGAACCGCCGTGGCGGCAGGTCGTCGGAGTTGGCGGTGAGCCGCCTCGGGTAGCCGTCGTCGACCTTGTCGTAGTTGGTGCCGGTGTAGCGGACGTAGTCGTCGCCCAGGGTCAGGAACGTCTGGCGTTCCTCGGCGTCCACGATCCCCGCGTCGAACCTCGGGTGCCTGCCGAACACCCCGCCCGGCGCGGCCACGCCGTCGCGGCGTTCGACCTTGTCCAGTTCGGCCGAGTAGAACCACTCCACGCCGTTGAGGTCGGTGAACGCCGAGGTGATCTTCTCCCACTTCGGGAAGCCGTCGACGTTGAACTCGACCGTCTTCGGGTAGTTCGGGTGCGGGGTGCCACCGAGTCCGCCGGTGTAGAGCGTGTACTCGGGCCCGGAGAACACGAACGTCTGCTCGCCCCGGCGGATCACCGCGTCGATGACGCCGGTGCGGCTCAGGTTGGTCTGGTTGCGGCCCCAGCGCTCGGGGATCGGCCGGATCTTCGCCGCCGCGCCGTTGGCGACCTCGATGAACCCGTGCAGTTTGTTGTTGAAGTAGATCTGCTTGCCTGCGACGGAAACCGCCGCGTTGACCTGCTCCCAGCCCGCGAGGCCCAGGTCGCTCAACGGTTTCGGCTCGACCGGGTCGCCGGGCGCCACGACCGACGGCCGGCACAGGAAGCTGCCGCCCTTGTGGTCGATGCTGAACCACGGCCCGTAGTCGGTGCCCTTGGTGCTGGTGAACCGCACGACCTTCGGCCGTTCGACGCCCTGGGTGAACTCGTCGGCGGCCAGGACGTCCAGCATCGGGTCGGCGGTGGTCGTCGTGTCGCCGCTGGTGATGGCGGTGAGCGGCAGTTCGACCAGTTCCGGCGACAGCGCCGCCGTCTGCGTGAACGTCTCCTTCACCAGCGCCGGGGTCAGCGCCGAGTAGGTGCAGCTGACGACGATCGACTCGCCGGTGGCCTCGACCGCGAGCTTGACGTCGAAGAGCGACCCGTCGCGGCGGGTGTCCATCGCGAGCGTCTGCGCGGGGACCCACTCGCGGTTGAGGTTGTAGAACGAGTAGTGGATGCGGACGCGTTCGGTCTGCGGCGGCGCGCTGACCTCCTGCTTCTTGCCCTCCTCCTTGGTGGTCAACGTGGTCGTCGTGGTGGCCGTGGTGACGGCCTCCTTGGTCGTCCAGAACACGAACACGCGGTTGAACGCGTGCACCGGGTGCACCTCTTCGGCGTCGATCTGGACGTCGACCTTCAGCCACGCGTCCCACGCGGCGGTGAGCTTGTCGGCGCCGCTGAACCTCGCCCGCCGGTAGTAGTAGCGGCGCGGCTGGGTGCGGGTGCGGCCGAACAGCACGAGGTCACGGCCGTTGCCGCTGTCCGGCGCGAACACGTGCCCACCGGCGATCGCGAGCCGCGACACCTCGGTGTACTCGTCGAGATACCGCTTGTAGGCCCTCTCGACGGCCTCCGGCGTGATCTCGCCCTGCAGCAGGTCGGCTTCCAGCGCCTCGAACGCCGGGGTCCTGCTGTCGCGCAGTTCCGGGCGCAGGTAGTTCTCCGGGTACAGGAAGACCTTCCGGTTCGCCTCCCACGTCCGGTAGTTGCGCATCCACGTCCACCGGGCGCGCAGTTCGGCCTTGGTACCGGGTTTGCGTTCGGTGAGGTCCTCGAGGTCGAGGAAGTACCGGTGCAGGAACAACTGCGTGGCCGCGATCGCCTCGCGCACCCGTGAGGTCATGCCTCGGGCGCCCATGTCGACGTCGATCAGCAGCTTCTCGAACAGCTCGCGCGAGGTCGAGGCCTGCGTTCGCACCAGCGCGAGCGACAGCAGAGCATCCCGGAGCGCGACCGCGAGCTCGTCGTGGACCTGCCGTTCCAGCGCCGGCCAGTCCTGCGGGCCGAACCTGGTGGCGAGCAACGCGTAGACGTGCGTCGAGGCGGGCGCGGTGCCACGCAGCGCCGTCCAGACCTCGTGCACCTCGGACGGGCCGGTGCCGAACGCCTTGGCCACGGCGAACACGTCGACCAGGCGGTGCAACAGCTCCAGCTCGACCCGGTCGTCCTGCGGGCCGGGGACGAGCAGGCCTCTGCGGCGCAGCAGCCACCGCAGTTCGTCGACGTCCCAGCCGAATATGCCGGCCAGCGTCGCGAACGGGTCCTCGAAGGTGCGTTGCGCGGCCACGAACTCGGCCAGCCCGGTGTGCCTGCGGGCCAGTTCGGCGAACCGCGCGACGGTGTGCACGTCCTGGAAGCGGTAGTCGGCGGCCTGACCAGGCCTGCGGGAACGACCTCGGGTGGCCGCGGTCGATCGCCCGGTAGCCGCGTGCCGAGTAGCGGACGTACTCCTCACCCCGCGCGAGATATGTCCGTCCATTGAGGACGAAGGCCGCGTCGATGCCGCGGTCGAACGGAAGGTCGCCCCAGTCGTTCTCGATCGTGCGCGGGAACCCGGTGTCGACGAACGTGCGGTCGTGGCCGCTGTAGCGCGCGTATTGCGGGCCACGGAACACGTACAGCTCCCCGGTCGGCGCGACGAACGCCGAGTCGAGCCCGGGGTGCCCCGTGAACTCGTTGCGGACCTTGCCCCAGTGCTCCGCGATCGGCTCGGCGACGAAAGCGTCGGACCGGAACCAGTTCGGGCCCGCGAACAGGTGCTTCGCGCCGTCGGCACTGCGGAACGCCGCGTCCACACCGTCGAAGAGGTCGGCCGGGAGCCTGCGCACGCCGAGGTCGTCCGCGAGCTTCGCCTCGATCGTGCGCGGGTAGCCCTCGTCGACGTGGTTGGTGTCGTGGCCGCTGTACCGGACGTACTGGTCGCCGGAGAACAGCAGCGTCTTGCCGTCGGTGACGAGCGCGGCGTTGACCTTGCCCGTGTCCGCGATCTCGTTGCGGACGCTCGCATTGAGTTCGATGACCGCCGTGGCCGCGCGCGAGACGACGTGCAGGCTGTCGCCGATGAACAGGTAGGTGGTGCGCGGGTTCGCGACGACCGCGTCGACGACCGGCAGGCCCCGCTCGATCCGGTCGGCGACGACGTCCTCGAACGTCTCCGGCAGGTTCGCGAACGCCCGTTCGGCGCGCAGGGCGTCGGCGATCAGCCTCGGGTAGCCGGGGTCGGTGTGCCGGTGGTCGGTGCCCGAGTAGCGGGCGTACTGGTCGCCGGAGAACAGGAACGTGCGGCCGTCACCGTCCACGAAGGCCGCGTCGACCCGGCCGCTGTCGGCGAAGTTGTTGCGCGAACGTCCCCACGCCTCCCTGACCTCGCGGTACGGGGCGACCGCGCCGTCGAGCACGCGGGTGAACCTGGTGCCGGAGAACAGGTACGTGGCGCCGTCCCGGCCGACGAACACGGCGTTGAGCGGGCCGGGCAGGGTGCCGGGCCAGAGCCTGCTGACCGGCCGGGGCGCGGTCCAGTTGTCGTTGCGGCGGGTCAGGTAGACCTCGCCGGTCACGTAGACGTAGGTGTCGCCGTCGACCAGCACGGCGTCCGGCACCACGTCGTCCGGCAGTCCCCAGAAGCTCGCGTCGGTGACCTGCGGGCCGTCGTCCGGCTTGGCGTAGTCGGAGCCGGAGAACGTGAGGTAGCGGATCGAGCCGTCCTCGGCGGGGTGCTCGAACACGTACGTCGTGCCGTTGGTGACGTAGGCGAGACCGACGCTGTCGAGGCCCCAGTCGTCGGCGACCAGCCTCGGTTCGCCGTCGATGCGGTCGAGGCGGTCGCCCGCGTAGACGACGTACTGGTCGCCGCTGAAGACGTAGGTCCTGCCGTCCTTGCCGACGAACGCCGTGTCGATCCGGTTGTCGTCGGCGATGGTGTTGCGCGCGCGACCCCAGTCCTCGGCGAGCGGGTACTCGCGCTTGAGCTTGACGTCGTAGCAGGTCAGGCCCTGGAACAGGTAGGTGTTGCCGTCCGTGCCGCGCAGCACGGAGTCCAGGCCGGTGCGGAACTTCGCCGGTACCGCGCGCAACGTCCTGGGCCTGAACGAGGTCCGCGTGACCGTGAGGCCTTCCAACGCGCTGATCCGCTGCCAGCCCTCACCGGTTTCCGCGACCACCGAACCGTTCTCGAGGAACGCACCGCGCACCGCTTGCGTGTCGTACCGGGCGTGCAGGGTGCTCGACACGGCGTGGCACTGCCCGTCCGACACCAGGTAGGTGGTGCGGCGGTCCGCGAACGCCGCGTCGACGCTGCTCAACGCCGGCACGTTCGCGAAGCCGGGTTCGCGCTTGAGGCTGTCGAGGGCGCGCGGGTAGCCGTCGGCGATGCGCGTGCCGTCGTGGCGGACGTACTGGTTGCCGGAGAACAGGAACGTCGCGTCGGCCGTCCGCAGTGCCGCGTCGACCCTGCCGTGCCGGGCGATGCCGTTGACGACGTTGCCCCACAAGGAACTGATCGGCGCCGGGAACCTGTCGTCGAGCCGCGCGAAGTCGCCGCCGGAGTACCGGGCGTACTGGGTGCGTTCGAACAGGTAGGTGCGGCCGTCCTTGCCGACGAACGCCGCGTCGATCCTGCGGAACGGCAGGCCCTCGAAGTGCCGCACGATGTCGCGGGGTTCGGACCACCAGCGGCGGCGCGCGTCGGACACGACGAACTTCTCGCCGGAGAACAGGAAGGTCCTGCCGTCGCGGGCGGTGAGCACGGCGTCGACGGTCCCGAACCCGGCCTCGGGGAGGTTCCACCAGTTGTCGGCGAGGGGGCGCGGGTAGCCGGCGTCCGGGGTGGCGTAGGAGTGCGTGGAGTAGCGGACGTGGAACTGCGGACCGGCGTTGGCGTGCACCTCGATCGCGGTGCCGACGCGGCGCAGTACCAGGGAGACGCCGTGGTCGGCGGAGAGGCGCCAGGAAGCGGTGACCCACGCCAGAACCGCGGCAGCCGGGGTGTTGGGTGGCGGCGGGTCGGCCACGAGCCGTGCGCCGGTGGCGACCGATATCCCGTGTTCCTGCAACCGTTCCCGCAGCGCCCGCGACACCGCACCGGCCTCGACGTCCGCTGTGTGTGCGGTCCCCAGCACGAACAACAGCCCGCCACTGCCGAACAGGTGCGTGACCCCGTCCAGCACGAACGACGCCCCGACCCTGGTGAGGCCGCCCCAGTCCCCCGCGACGAGGCGCGGGTACCCGGCGTCCACCACCGCGTGGTCGGCGCCCGAGTACCGCACGTACCGATCGCCGCTGAACAGGTACGTCATCCCGTCGCGGCCGACGAACCCGGAGTCCACCACCCCATCGGCGAACACGGGCGCGAGCCGGCCCCACTTCTCCGCCGTGGCACCGGGGTTCTTGCCCACCTCGACCGTGCGCCCGTCCTTGAACAGGTGCACCGCACCGGAGGAGTCGCGCAACGCCGCGTCGAGCGTCCCGTCGAACCCGACCGGCACCTTCGGCAGGTAGCTCGTCACCGCCAGCGGGAAGCCCTCGTCGACGGTCACGCCGGGGTTCTCGACGCAGTCGGTGTAGCTCACGACCTGGTTGCCGGAGAACAGCACGGTCGCGGCACCGTCGGTCAGCGCCGCGTCGACCCTGCCGGTCTCGGCGAGGGTGTTGCGGACACGGCCCCAGACCTCGGCGGTCGGGCGTTCGGTGCTGCCGTTGCCCAGCGCCAGGGTGTGGTCGCCGGAGAACAGGTGCGTGACGCCGTCGCGGTCCTGGAACGAGGCGTCCACTGTGGACCGGAAGCGAGCGGGCAGCAGCACCTGGCGGCCCTCGCCCTCCCACCACTGCCCGATGTCGCGCGGATAGCCCTCGTCGACGAAGTCGTACAGCGGGCCCGAGTAGCGGACGTACTGGTCGCCGAGGAACAGGTACGTCCTGCCCTCGTCGTCCACGAACGCGCTGTCGATGCGCTGGGGCGCCGCGAAGTTGTTGTGGACCTTGCCCCAGACCTGGTCGCGCTGGTCCCAGTGGGTCGCGCCGGCCGCCCGCACGAACGTCTTGAGGCCGCTGACGATCCAGGCCGTGCCGGAGCCGTCGGTGAAGGCGGCGTCGACGGTGGTGAGTCCGGCGAACCGGGGTGACAGGGCGGTGAGCGGGTGCGGTCCCTCGGCGGTTTCGGCGCCCGGCGGGTAGAACCAGTACGTCTGGCCGTGGAAGAGGTACGTGCCGTCGCCTTCGAGGAGCGCGTCCACCCGGCGCACACCCTCGGGCAGCAGCAGCGGTTCGCTGAAGCCGCCCGCGAGGTCCTGGTCGTGGAACGCGACGGCGACCCCGGTGGCGTCGAGGCCGAGGCGTCCGGCCAGCAGGGCGAACCGGCGGATGCGGTCGTGCACGCGAACATTGCCACCCAGCAGGCCTTCCAGCGCCTCGGGCACGCTGCCGGCCACGCCCACACAGATCGCCTCGGTCACGTCGGCGGGCAGGCCGATGCCGTCGGTGAGGGTGGCGACGAGGATCCGGCGTTGCTGCTCGGCGAGTTCCGTGACGGCCTTGGTGATCTCGGCGATGCCCGCGTTCAGTTCGCGGGCCAGCACGTGCAGCAGGTAGAAGACGTCGGTGGCGTAGTCCTCCAGGTCCGGCAACGTGAACGCGGCCGGTTCACTCAGGCCGAGCCGGTCGGCGGGCACCACGAGGTCGTCGTCCAGGTCGCCGCGCGCGACGAGCAGGGCGACGAGGTTCCGCGTCTCGTCGGCGTCGAAACCCAGCTCCGCCACCGCGTCCACGTCGAACCGGTACGGCTTCAGCTCGGCGAGGACGTCCCGGATCCTGGCGGTGACGGTGGCGAGGTCGGCCGTGGTGAACAGGCCGGTCGCACTCACGACGGTGGCCGGGTCTGCGAAGAACGCCTTCCGGTCGTCGGGCACGCGGTCGTCGACGAGGTAGGTGCCGTCGAGGGCCTCGGCCATCGCGCGGGCGGCGGCCTCGTCGGCGAGCACGGCGAACGTGTCGTCGTCGACGGTCAGCAGCTCGGCCCTGGTGGCGGCGAGCTGGGCCTGCATCGCCTGCAGGATCGGCGCGCGGTGCGGGTGGAACGAGATGTCGACCGCGAGTTCGCGGGTGGTGAGTTCGGCCAGCGCGGCGATGTCGGTGTAGTGGTCGTCTGCGTCGACGTACCCGTTGAACCGCAGGCTCTCCAGCAGGTCGGCGGTGGTGATCGGCAGGTCCGCGAAGATCGCCGGGTCGAGCGCGAGCGCGTGGTCGCGGGCCTCGTCGGCGAGTGCGTGGAGCTGCTCCAGCACCGCGTCCACGACGTGGGCGAGCGAGACCGTGACGTCGTCCGGCGGCGAGATGATCGTGCCGTCCGGGTCGAGGTGGCCGAGCACGAGCAGGTTGTCGTACAGCTCCTCCGCGTGCTCGAACGACGCGAGGTCCGACAGATAGAGCGACTCGGTGCCGGCCATCAGCGCGCGCACCGGTTCGAGGACGTCCGCGAAGTCGTGCCACAGCACGAAATCACCGGTCAGCGAGCTCGGCACGACCAGGCCGTCGGCGTCCACGTACCCGCCGAGCACCAGGTTGGTGCGGATCTTGGTGGCCAGCAGGTCGGCGAGCCCGAGACCGCGGAAGTCGGCGTCGGTGATCACGTCGAGGTCGCTCAGCGCGTCGAACGCGGCCCTCGCGAGCGCTGCGGCGTCAGGGCGCAGGAGGCGTTCGTCGCGGGGCGAGGTGACTCCGCCCGAGCTGACCAGCACGTCGTAGATCACCTGAGCGGCGCGGTCGCTGAACCTCTTCGAGGCGAACACGTCCGGGGTGAGCGCGATGGCGTCGAGCGTCTCCTCCAGTTGGAGGTCGTCCCACTCGCCTTGCACCGCACCGAGAACGACGCCGAACTCGCTGACGTCCATGCCGAGCGCGCGCAACCAGCGCACGACACCGGTCAGCAGTCGCACCAGGCAGAGCGCCGACTCGACGTCCGGTGCCTCCAGCAACGCGTGCAGGTCCGGCGTCGCGGGGTCGACCTCGCGGACGCCGAACGCCGTGGTCGTGAGCACCGTCGCGTCCTGCGCGAGGGCGTCGAGCAGGCCGAACAGCTCGTCGGCGGACACGTCGAGGGCGGCGGTGAGCCGTCCGGCGCGGTAGAGCAACGACAGCGCGGTGAGGCCGAACGCGTCGAACGGACCGGGGCGCGCGACCGTTCCGGGATGGTGTGCCCGGACTCGCCGGACGACCGCCGCGACACCGGTTTCGGAAAGGCCGGTGAGTTCAGCGATCTCTTTTCTGGCCGCCCTGTTCTGCGGGGCGAGAACGTCACCGACAATTGCCGGAACCGGCATTTCCAGCGGCGAGATCAGATTCACCACGACGTCGATCGGCAGGTCCAGGTCGCGATGGACGCGAAGAACGGCGGCGAATATTCTCAACGCCTTGGCATCGAGCGTTCCTGCGCAGCAGCGGCGCAGCACGAGGTAGGAGTCGTCGAGCGTCAGGCCGAGCCGGCGGGTGAGCCGCACGAGCCGTCCGGTGCGGTCGAACCACGCCGGCGGCACCGGCCCGTCGCTCCGGACGAGCTTCCCGTCGACTTGGGAGAGGTCGGGGTCGAGCCGCACCAGGTCGTCGAGTTCGGCCTCGGTGACGCGGGTGGCCCGGCGGAACTCCTCGACGTCGGTCGATCCGGCCTGGTCCGCGACTGGGGTGGTGAGCAGCCCGGCCTCGGCGGCGGAGAGCCCGAGGAGTTCGCGCACCACGGCGTCGCGGTTCGGTCTGTCGTCGAACAACCCGTGCAGCAGCACGGGATCCACGCCGAGGTGGTGCAGGTACCGGCGCACCTTGAAGCGGTCGAAGTCGAACGGCAGCGCGTACGACTCGCTCAGCTCGTGCAGCCGTTCGGCGTCGGGACCGACGAGCGTCGCGAGCACCTTGTTGACCACGTCGAGGTACGGCACCTCGGTGTAGGTGGCCTCGTGGTCGAGCGGGACGCCGACGAGATCGGCCCTGCGGTCCCGGCCGGTGAGCGGCGCGCCGTCGAAGTTGTCGTCGATCAACTGGAGCAGATCGACGAGGTACGCGGCGGGCGAGTACACCGAACGCGCCTCGTCGACGGCGCGGAAGTCGAGTTCACCGAAAAGCTGCTCATACGTCGGCAGGAATTTGTCGCGGCGCACGAAATACCCCCGATATTAAAAAATGAGAACGGGTACGCCGAAATGTCCCGACCTGCTCACGCAGCAATCCGGCGGACGATTCTAACCAGGGGGCGATCATCGTTGCGTCGGCTGAACGGGTGGCGCGCACTGACACACCCCGAGGCGCAATACCCTCGGCCGAATGGTCCATTCCGCGTGGAAATACCGGCTTTTTCGGCGACGACCGTAACGAACCGGAATTCAGAACCGAGAAAGCACGGTGCGAACGGCCACGGTGACCCAGGCGGCCACCAGACCGCCGTACAGCACCAACGCCACCCCGGAGAACAACGCGGACGGGACCCGGACGGCCAGCGCACTGGTCCCGGTCACCAACGTCCCCAGCGGGAAGACGAAACTCCACCACGTCAACGCGAACGGCAGCCCGCGCCGCACGGTCCGCACGGTGACGGCCGCCGCCAGCGCCACCCACAGCAGCGCGAACCCCCACGCGGTCGTCCCGTACAGCACGCCGAACGCGCGCTGCCCCGGCAGCACGGGCACCCCGGCGAGCAGGTTCGCCGCCGTGATCGACTGCCCCAGCGGCCCGAGCACGATCCACACCGTCGGCACGGCCGAGGCAGCACCCACCCCGTGCCGCACCAACCGTTGCCACACTTGCGGCACGATCACCAAAGTCGCGAACAGGCTCACCCCGAACAGGGCGTAACACCCGAGCACCATCGCCTGCCGCCCCGGCCCGTCCGCCATGTGCGCGGCCAGCAGGGCGCCGGAAGCGGCGGACACCATCGGCGGCACCACGGGCATCAGCCACCCGGCGAACGCGGGCTCGTCGCTGCCGAACGTCCGCAGCGGCACCACGACGGACGTGACGAGCCCGAGCACGGTGCCGACCGTCCACAGTGTCCAGTCAAGGGCGAGCGCGGCGGGCAGCCCGATCCAGTCGGACCCGAGCAGCAACGCCCCGGTGCCAACGGTCATGAGTGCCATCGGCGGCGCGCCCCAGAACTGCGCCATCACCGGATCCGCGAGTTGTGCGCGCACGGTCGCCCACGTCCACCGGCGAACCGCCGCGATCACCAGGCACAGCAACAGCGCGGCGGCCAGCGCCCAGACGTACGTGGCGGCGACGTGCAGGCCGGGCATCGAGGCACCGGCCGTGGCGACGATCCCCGTCCCCATCACGGACGCGAAGAGGTTCGGGCCGAAAGGCGCCGCTCGTCGCACCTCTGGGGCACGGTGTGGTCGAGGTGCGAGAGCGGTCACGACATGACGATCGTCCGTTCCGGTCCGCCTCGGTAGGCGGCAACCGCCGATGTGCACATAGGCTGTCCCTATGCCTCTGCCGCCGAGGGTCACCGACCTCACCAGCTTCGACCTGCTGCTGAGCGTCGCCGAACTGGGCAGCATCGGCCGGGCCGCACAGGCCCACGGCACGTCCCAGCCGAGCGCCAGCGAACGCCTGCGGACCCTCGAAGCCCGCGTCGGCGTGACGCTGCTCGAACGCACCCCGCGCGGCGCGAAGCTCACCACCGCCGGTCAGCTGGTGGCGGGCTGGGCGGCGCAGGTGATCGCCAAGGCGGCCGACCTCGACGCCGGCATCACGAGCCTGCGCGCCGACCGGCAGAGCCACCTCAGGATCGCCGCGAGCCTCACCGTCGCCGAGTACCTGCTGCCCGCGTGGCTGATCGCGCTGCGCCAGGTGAGCCCGGACACCGCGACCGTCCTGTCCGCGGGCAACTCGGTGCACGTCGCCGAGCAGGTCCTCGCCGACCGCGCCGACCTGGGGTTCATCGAGAGCACAGACGTCCCGGCCGGGCTCGCCACCCGCGTCGTCGCCCGCGACGAACTGGTGCTCGTCGTCGCACCCGGCCACCCGTGGGCACGCCGCCGCCGGGTCACCGCCGCCAAGGCCGCCGCGACGCCCCTGGCCAGCCGGGAACCGGGGTCGGGCACGCGGCAGGCCTGGGAGCACGCGCTGAAGGCCGCGGGCGTCACCGAGTCGGCGGACCCGTTGCTGGAGATGTCGTCGACCACGGCGATCAAGGCGGCCGCGATCGGCGGCATCGGCCCGGCCGTGCTCAGCGTGCACACGGTGGCGGCCGACCTCGCGGCCCGCACGCTCGTCCGGGTCGAGGTCGGCGACGTGGACCTGCACCGCGCTCTGCGGGCGGTCTGGCCGTCCGGCACGACACCGCGCGGCCCCGCCTCCGACCTGTTGACCATCGCGACGCGTAGTCTCACCCATCGTGCCGACCGGCGGTAGCAAACAGGTTCGGGCCGCGCGCAAGCGGAAGAAGCGCATGGCCCGCGTCGTCAACGACCTCACCGACGCCCAGTGGGACGCCCTCAAGACGGCGTGGGGCGGCTGCGCGTACTGCACGGCACCCGCCGCCGCGTTGCAGAAGGACTGCGTGCAGGCCATCTCGCGCGGCGGCAGGTACACGCTCGGCAACGTCGTGCCCGCGTGCGGATCGTGCAACGCCAGCAAGTGCAACGCCGAGGTGACGGGTTGGTTGCGGCGCAAGAAGCTCGACGAGCGCACGTTCCTGGTGCGCCACTACGAGATCTCGGCCGAGCTCACGATCCGCTTCCCGGCGCTGCCGTCCACTGTGGACTGATCAGCTAGGCGGCGTTGCGAACCGCGTTGTAGCCCTTGTAGAGCGCGTTCCAGGCCTTCTCGCACCGGGCGTTCAGGTCGCCGTCCGCGCTCTGCCCACCGGCCGCGAACCACGGTTCGCACGAGCCGATCTCGGTGAGCTGGCGGCGCACCTCGGTGAGGGCGGTCTGGCCTGCGGGCGGCAGCTTGGCCGACTGCTTCTCGACCTCGTCGATCACGCCTGTCACGTCGGGCATGACGTGGGCGCAGTTGTCGGCGGCGGCGACGGGCTCACCGCGCAGCCGGGCGGCGCAGTCGGTGAGGAGGACGCCGATGGCGTCGAGCCGGGGCTGCAGATCGGGCAGCGGGGAACCGGTGGCGGTGGTGGAAGCCGGGGTGATCGTGGGCAGGGACGAGGTCCCGGTACCGCACCCGACCAGCAGCAAAGCCAGCGCGATGGCGGAGTAGCGCATGCCAGGAGCGTAGCGAGACGGAAGGGCCGCCAGAGCGGGGGTGCTCTGGCGGCCCTTCCGTTCACCCGATCAGGTTCAGGCGGCGATGTAGGACTTCACGCCTTCGGGGAAGCCGATCGGGGCGGCGGACGCGTCGTTCACGGCGGCGCTCACGACGGCGGACTTGCCCTTGCAGCCGGGCTCCGACCAGATCTTCACGGCACCGTCCGGGTTCAGCGACAGGAAGCCGCCGCGGAGGTCGGCGCACTTCGACTCGACCTTGACGCCGACCGCGAAGCTGTCGTCGAAGTCCTTCTGGTTCTTGCCGCTGAAGAACGTCACCGAGTTCGCGGGCTTGGCACCCGGAGCCGGCTGGCCGGTGTTCTGACCGTTGTTCTGGCCCGGCGCCTCGGCCTTCGGCACGGCGCGCTTGCCCTCGGGGTTCATCACGAACCACTTGCCGCCGACGTTCTGACCGAGGATGTCGCCGGCCTTCTTGTCCTTGTTGAAGAGGTACGCGGGGCGACCGCCGATCGCGACCTGGAACTGGCCGTCCTGGCGCTTGATGAAGCTGATGTTCTCCTTGCGGATACCGGGGAAGAACAGCCGGGTGCCCTTGGTGACGGTGATGGCGGGCCAGGTCTTGGCGCATTCCCCGTTGCAGTTCGACACGCCGCCGCCGACCGGGTCGTCGCTGAACCAGTAAACGGAAAGTCCCTTGCCGTTCACGACAGCGGGCTCCAGGCCACCGGCGTTGCCGGCGCGCAGCTCGACCCACTTCTGCTTGGTCTCGACCGGCGCGTCCTCGGGGGCGCGGTCACCGGTGTTCTGGTCCGCCTTGTTGGAATTAGCGGTGCCGCGCAACAGATCCACGCCGGAAGTCGCGTCGGTCTCGACCGCGTTGTCGGCCGCGTTCTCGGCCTGGGCCTGCTCCTGGGCAGGGGCCTCCGAGCCGGACTGCGCAGCACCCTGACCGCACGCGGTCAGCGTGAGGGCACCCACCACAAAAAGGGCAGCAACGATCCCAACTTGCTTGCGACGCATTGGTTTCTTCTCATTCCTGAGTGGACTCATCAACCTGTTCACCACTGTCACGCGCACGCTCTCAGAACGGTTCGACAAATCTCAAGTTGAGACCGCGATCACACGCGTTCCGGAACCCAGCCGGTACCGTTGAAGGCGTGAACATCAGCCTGAGCAGCGATTTCGCGACCGCGGTCCCCGAGATGGCGGTCGCGTGGAAGGCCGAACCGGTCGCCGAACCGGAACTCCTCGTCCTCAACGGGCAGCTCGCGCGGGAAATCGGGCTCGATCCGGGCTGGCTGGCTGAAGGAGGTCTGCCCTTTCTCACGGGCAACCATGCCCCCGGTGTCGCGCAGGCGTACGCGGGTCACCAGTTCGGCGGATACAGCCCCAGGCTCGGCGACGGCCGCGCGTTGCTCCTCGGCGAACTGACCGACTCCGAAGGCCGGCTGCGCGACCTCCACCTGAAGGGGTCGGGGCGCACGCCGTTCGCGCGCGGCGGTGACGGACTCGCGGCCGTCGGCCCGATGTTGCGCGAATACGTGGTCAGCGAAGCCATGCACGCGCTGGGCATCCCGACGACCCGAGCGCTCGCCGTCGTCTCCACCGGGCACGTGGTGCAGCGCGAGGAACCGCTCGCCGGCGCCGTGCTGGCCCGCGTGGCCGCGTCGCACCTGCGCGTCGGCAGCTTCCAGTACGCGCGCAACACGGGTGACCTCGACCTGCTGCGCCGTCTCGCGGACCACGCGATCGCCCGCCACTACCCCGGCAGCACGTACTTGGAACTGTTCGGGCACGTGGTGGCCGCGCAGGCGTCGCTGGTCGCGCGCTGGATGCTCGTCGGGTTCATCCACGGCGTGATGAACACGGACAACATGACGATCTCCGGCGAGACGATCGACTACGGCCCCTGCGCGTTCATGGAGGCCTACGACCCGACGACGAAGTACAGCTCCATCGACCACCGCGGCCGGTACGCGTACGGGAACCAGCCGATCATCGCCGAGTGGAACCTCGCGCGGCTCGCCGAGGCGTTGCTGCCGTTGTTCGCCGACGACGAGGACGAGGGCGTCCAGTTGGCCCTCGCGACGCTGCGGACGTTCGACGCGCACTTCGAGACCGCGTGGATCGGCGGGATGGCCGCGAAACTCGGCGTGTCCGGCGACGTGAAGCCGTTGCTGAAGGACCTGCTGGCGTTGATGCAGGAGAACCACGTCGACTTCACGTCGTTCTTCCACCTCCTGTCGCACGCCGCTCGGGGCGACGCGGAACCCGCGCGGTCGTTGTTCCTCGACCTGGCCGCGATCGACGCCTGGATCGCGCGCTGGCGCGAACTCGGCCCGGACGCCGCGGTCATGGACCGCGTGAACCCCGTCTACATCCCGCGCAACCACCTCGTGGAGGAGGCGCTGGCGGCCGGAGCGGACGGTGACATGGGCCCGTTCGACCGATTGCTGAAAGCGGTTACCTCCCCGTTCGGCGCACGACCCGGCCTGGAATACTTCTCGGCTTCCGCGCCGCGGGATTTCAGCGCCACCTACCGGACCTTCTGCGGGACTTGATGAAACTGCAGCCCATCGGCCACGTCGAATCTCTCCTCACCGACCGCAGCGCCGCCCCCAAGCAGCCCGACGAGGGTGCACCGGAGGCGGCCCTCGTGTTCGCGCCCGAGTACGCGCGGGCGATGCGCGAACTGTCCGCCGGCCAGCACGTACTGGTGCTCACGTGGCTCGACCGGGCCGACCGCTCGGTGCTGGCCGTGCACCCGCGCAGCGACCCGGCCCGCCCGGAGACCGGGGTGTTCTCCACCCGCTCTCCGGACCGCCCGAACCCGATCGGTCTGCACCACGTGCGGATCACCGCGGTCGACGGGCTGAGCGTGCGGGTCGCGCACCTGGAGGCGATCGACGGCACCCCGATCGTCGACGTGAAGCCGGTGCTGGGCCCGGAACGCTGACGCGGCAACGGAAGTCGCGCCCGGCAGGGCCGCTCCCCCGTCACTGGGGGTCGCGCGGGCAACCGTCCACGTCCGGCTGCTCGACCAGGTCCTCGCGGAACGGCAGCTCACCGCACAGCAGCAACGGCGTCGAGGTCGTGTCCTTGTTGCCCCGCAACACCAGCACCGCCTTGTTGGACGGCAACCGCGTGCTGGCACCGAACCCGATGGTGCCGGTCGCGCCCTGGATGGCGTTGTCCGGCCGGATGCTGCCGATGCCCGCGAGCAGCCCTTCCCGCACGCGTGCGCCGGGATCGGTCCGGCGCACCTGCCGCACGCCCTCGGCCAGCACCTGCATCGCGTCGTAGGCGGTGGCCGACCGGCCGTCCCCGATCGACACGCAGTCCTTGCGGAACGCGTCGAGGTAGTTCTTGTAGAACGGCACCTTCGCGCAGTCCTTCCACGCGGCGGGGCTCGCGAACGACACGTAGTCCAGTTGCACGTTGGGGAACTGCGTCATCGTGCCTTCGAGGATGAACCGCGTGGACGAGTCGCTCGCGATCACCGGCGGGGTGCGGCCCTGGCACTTGCTGTTCATGCCGCGCAGGAACTCGGCGAGGTTCTGCGAGCGCCCGACGTAGAAGATCGCGTACCCGGGCTTGGTCTCGGTGAGGCAGGCGCCCTGGCCGAGGCTCGCGGGTGCCAGCCCCTCGTCGTCGTTCGCGACCCGGTACGACTTGTACTGGCTGACCGTGATCCCCCGTTCCCCGAACGAGGTCTTCGCGCCCTCGGCGAGGTTCTGGCTGTAGCGGTCAGCCGGGTCGCCGGAGTAGAAGATCGCCACGTCCGTGACGTTCAGCCGCGTCTTCGCGTAGTAGGCGGCGACCCGCGCTTCGCGAGAGTTGTTGGGCGCGATCTGGTAGTAGTACTCGTTGATCGAGGCCATGTCGTCCGCCGACGTGAGCGTGCCGATGATGGGCAAAGCGTTGCTGCCCAACTGCTTCACCACGGACCGGGCGGTGTCGGTGCTGATCGACAGCCCGGTCACCGCGACCACGCTCCGGTCCCGCGCGGCGAGTTCGATGATCTTGTCTGCGGCGACGTCCCCGGACGCGAGCCCACGTCCGCCCGGCCCCTCACCACCGTTGGCGAGCAACATCCGAATGGGCACATCGCTGGTCTTCTGCGCCACCCAGACACCGCGCAGTTCCTCCACCAACGCCTGATAACTGTTGGAGGTACTAGGAGTCAGCACGCTCAAGAACACGATCGTGATCGCGTCCGGCCGAGCCTCGGCCTTGCGGTTCTCCGCCACGATCCGCCCGTACACGTCCTCCAGGTCGACCCGAACCTCCGCGGGCACGATGTCCGGCACGAAATGCCGCACCGGATCCGCCGACACCCCGATGCACTCCGTGCCGACCCGCACGAGTGGCGACCGGAACGAGGGCGACCACCACTCCTCACACCGCCCGTGGTTGACGAACGGCACCGCCACCACCAACCCGGCCAGCACCACCAACACCACCGGCGCCGCAACGGCCCGCCGAAGCCGCATCGACGGCAACTCCGACAACGCCCCGATCACCCCACGAGCCGGCTCGGATGCATCGGTGTCCAGCTTCAACACCCAGTTGTCCGACCGCGACAACTGCCGCAACCAGTCGTGGTACCCGGCCAGCGCGTCCGCCGCGTGCGTCCGCGGCGCCTCCTCCGACTCGGCCGCGACCACCACCAGCAACGGATCGGGCTTGCTCAACGGATTGGCCCGCCAGGACTGCCCGCTGCGAACCCCACGACGAGCCTTGGCAACGGCTCCCGGCAACCACTCCCCGCCGTCCACCAACAACCAGGGATTCCCCGTACGCCGCCGCCCGGTCCCCCACCAGGTCCACCGCCGATGCGACCGCCGCAGGTCCTCCAGCAAGGCCCGCACCAACAGGTCCTCGACCTCGTCGGAGTGCCGCTCCGCCAACCGCTCCTTCACCACGGCCCGAGCCAACCGGTACAGCCCCCGCCGAGACCGCCCACCCAGCGCCTGCTCCCCCACCCAGGTGGCAGGCCGCCACAACAGGGCCATCACGGCAAGCCCGATCCGAGGCATCACCCCGATGACCAACCGAATCCACCACGGAAAGTCCTGAGCCAGGTCCTGAGCCCCGTCAGCGGTGACCCGAACCCGCCCCTTCAAGTGCTGCCGGAACTCGCGGGCGATCTCCCGCTCCTCGTCGTCCGCCTCCACCCCGGCAGGCAACGACAGGTCCAACAACCACCCGACCAACGCGTAATGCGGAAACCGCAACCGCGCCACCCCGCGAACCTCACCGGCCAACTGCCCGACAACATCATCGAGCAACCGCCGCCGATCCCCCTGCGCCCCATCAACGTGCGCATAAGGCACCCGCCGCCCCCGAGCAGCAACGGGCCGGTAGGCCAACGCCTCCAACGGACTCTCCACCCCAGGAGGCCGCCGCAACCACACGATCGGCAACGGCACGTCCCGCCCAGGCCACCGAGGCCGCGAGGACAACCGATCCAACAACCGCAACAACTCCACGGCCCCGCTGAACTGCAGCCCGCGAGTCTGCTCAGAACCGACGAACCACCCCTGCACCCCACCCCGCGACAGCGCCACCCTCGCCCCGTTCTGCCGGTCCCAAACAGAATCTGGACGGATTGTCGGTCACCACCCCCTCGGCATTAACGGATTCGAAGTAATTCGAAGTGGCAACGAATGCCGCCCGACCAGGGTTTACCCACCGGGTACCCGCCCCACATGAACCAACCGGTACCACCACCGAACCCAGTCCCACCAACCCCGGGCCCGGACCAGCCCCCGGCCCCGTTCCCAGACCAGCCACGCCCACCGGACCCGTTCCAGCCACCGGCCCCGCCCAGCCCGAACCCACCCAAGCCGGGCCCGCCCCCAGACCCGCTGACCCCGAACCCGGACCCGACGGCCCCGCCGAGGCCACCGGGCCCGGACCCGCTGCCGCCGGACCCCAAGACCCAGGGCTGAGGCGGGGCGGCGCAGGGCGGAGGCAGGGTGGGCCACCGCAGGGCGAGGCGGCCGAGCGCAGGTCGCCGAGCGCATGGGCCCGGCAAGGCTGCTGAGCACTGCGGTCCCGGCGAGCTGCGCGGAGCACAGCGGGGCCGGGAGAGGAGGTAGCCGAGCGCTCAGCAGCCAAGAGCGAGGTAGCCAAGAGCTAGGCGACCAATGGCTTGAGGAGAACGACGCCGCAGGCCAGACCGACCGAGCGCAAGCATCGCGATGGCGCAGCCGAGCCCACCCAAGACCCAACGGCAATGCCGAAGGCGATGCGTCCTGAGCTCTTGGCTGAAGACAACACCCGCCACACGCAAAGCCGAAGGCGAGCCGTCCCTCTTCTCAGCTCCGAGTAAGCGGTATCGGTGACGTACCAGCCCAAACCCAGCCACGCACCCGAAGGGATTGGGGCTTGACTTTGGGTGCGAGGTGCTACCACTCGTGGCTCGGCCGGGCGTTTTTCAGCCCGGCCTTTCCGGTCCGTGAAGCGCCTCGCAAGGGCCCCGAAGTCAACCACAAGGGCGACAGGTTTGGGCCCGATCCGACCTGGGTACCCACGACGCCGGACGGCAAGCGGATACCGACCTGAGGAGCGGGACATGCTCAGTGGTCAGGACCAGCAACGGCTGATCGACATAGAACGGCGCCTACGAGCCTCCGACCCAGACCTGGCCAAAGAGCTGAGCGAGGGCCCTCTGGCCAGAGCAACCGCCCGCCAACGAGCCATAGCCATCCTCGCCACCCTGACCTTCAGGAAGCGACCGCCACACCAGCGCTGACACCAGCACTGACACCGGCAGCCCCCACGGCCCCAGGCGGAGCCGAAGCCCGCCCCCACCGCATCCGGGACCACGGCAGATCCATCTCACTCAACTCCGAGATCTGCCGTGGCTCCAACTCCTCAGGCCGAAGCGCCGAAGCATGCCGAGAGTAAGCGGCATCCACATACCGATGCCCAGTATCCGGCGCCAACACCACCACAGTCCGCTCCGGATCCCCCCGCTGCTCCCACCGGCCAGCCAAATAAGCAGCCCCAGCAGACAGCCCGGCAAAAATCGCATGCTCCCGCAACAACGCCACCCCACCACTCAAAGCGGCATCAAACCCAAACCAATGCACGGTGTCGTACAAGGTGTGGTCAACGTTGCCAAACGGGATAGAACTCCCGATCCCAGCAATGATGATCTCAGGATCATGCACGTGCTCACTACCAAACGTAACGCTGTCGAACGGCTGCACCCCAACCAACTCGACCGAAGGCGAAGTCTCCCGCAAAAAGGAAACCAAAGCCCCGGTAGAAGCCCCAGTACCAACCCCACCGACCACGGACAACCGCGAACAGTCCACAGTAGACCGAACAAGATCGGCGACAGCCCGATACCCCCGGTAGTGCACAGCATCGTGGTACTGCCGCATCCAGTGGTACCGAGGCCGATCCCGCAGGATCTCCCGAACCCGAGCCACCCGCCGACTCTGATCCAACTTCAAACTGGCCGACGGCGGCATCGGCTCGACAACAGCGCCGAGAATCTCCAACTGAGTGCGCAACGTCAGATCAACAGTCGTAGAAGCAACGATGTGACAGTGCAGCCCGTACCGGTGACAGGCCAACGCCAGCGCGTGCGCGTAGATCCCGCTGGAACTGTCCACCAACGTGTCACCACGGGAAATCGTCCCGCGCTCCAGCAGGTACCGAACGGCCTCCAGCGCCGAAGCCACCTTCATGGTCTCGAAGCGCAGGCAATACGTACGGGCGTCCAGGCGAACCAGGGCGGGGCGGCTGAGGGCGTCTGCGATGTGGTGGTCCACGGCTTCTCTCATGTCCGGTAGCGGTACAGCGCTGTCTCGTCGGCGCTGAACTGGGAGAACGGGAACGGCTCCGCGGACAGGGCGGTGACCCCGGAGCCGAGGAAGTGCCGGGCGACCGCGCTCGCGGTCTGGGCGTAGACGATCAACGGCACGTCCCGCGACCGGCACACCCGCACGATCTCGTCGAACGTCCCGTTGCCGATCGTCATGCCCGTCGCGACCACAGCGTCCGCAACCCCGAGCACATCCCGCATGTCGGGAGTGACGGCATCGCCCCACTGCGTCGTCCGCAGCGACAGGTCGCACGGCAGGCACTCCGCACCACGCTCCCGGATCGCCGCGACCAACGGGTTGACCACCCCGATCAACGCGACCTTGGCGCCGGCCGGAACATCCAGCAGTCCGGCGACGGCAGCGTCACGCGCCTGAGCACGCTCCTCCGGCGCACCAACGGGAAGCAGCACTCGCTCAGCCGAGGAAGTCCGATGTGGACGAACGAACCCCAGGTAAGCATCAAGTGCCGCCACCCGAACCGGAGCCGGCGCCTCGGTCAGCAACACCGAGACCGGAGCACCCGAGTAGTTCGCACAAACGGCGGGGTCGGCCTCCCCCTCGGCGAACGCACAAGCGCCGAACGCGGAACCGACGCGCACCAACACGTACTGGTTGCGGTAGGTGACGTCCCCACCCGCCAACCGCGTGCCGTGGTGCACCCAGAACACGCTGGTGGCAGGCACCGACGCCGGTTCAGGGCCGTGCCGCCCCGCCAGCACCTCGGCTATCAGATCATCCACAGTGGACATCGCGTCCCCCTCCAGGTCGGACCGGCTCGCGATAGCCCACGGCCAGGTGGCCCAGGCCGTCGCGGCCGATCTCGGCTTCCACGTCGAACACGGACCGCAGCAACGGCGCGGTCAGCACCTCTTCGGCAGGACCGGACGCGACCACCGTGCCGCCGTGCATCAGCACCAATCGGTCGCAGTAGCGGGCGGCCAGCGCGAGGTCGTGCAGTGCCACGACCACCGTCTGCGGCGTACGAGCCGCCAGCTCCATCAACTCGAGTTGGTGCCGCACGTCCAGATGGTTCGTGGGCTCGTCCAACAACAAAGCGGAAGTCCGCTGCGCCAACGCCCGAGCCAGGTGCGCGCGCTGCCGTTCACCACCCGACAACTGCTTCCAGGGCCGGTCAGCCAACGAAGTCAAATCGAGCTTCTCCAGCTCGGCAGCGACAATCGCGTGATCAGCGGCAGACGGCCCGCGCCAGCGCGACCGATGCGCGGTCCGGCCCAGCATCGCGACCTCGGCGACCCGAAGATCGCTCTCGGTGTCGGCGGTCTGCTCGACGAACGCCAGCTTGCGCGCCCGGTCGCGGGCAGGCCACGACCCGATCTCCACGCCGTCGTACCGCACCACCCCACCGGAAGGCGCGCGCAACCCCGCCACGCACCGCAACAACGACGACTTACCGGACCCGTTCGGCCCGATCAGCCCGACGGTCTCCCCCGGCTCGACGACCAGCGACACGTCCCGCACGATCGTCTTGCCCGGCACGCCCCAGCTCAGGCCGGCGACCTCGATCTTCACAGCTCACCCCGCCTGCGCAGCACCAGCAGGAACAGCGGCACGCCGAGCAGCGCGGTGAACACGCCCACCGGCACCTCCAGAGGCGCGAACACCACGCGGGTCAGCGCGTCCGTCCAGACCAGGAACACCGCGCCGACCACCGCCGACAACGGCAACAACTTGCGATGCAACGGCCCCACCAGAAAACGCACCCCGTGCGGCACGATCAGCCCGACGAACCCGACCGCTCCAACAGCAGCCACGGCCACAGCGGTGAGCACCGAAGTCGTCACCAGCAACACAATCCGCGTCGCCCGGACGTCGACCCCCAGCGAAGAAGCCGTGTCGGTGCCGAACGCGAACCCGTCCAGCGCCGCCGAGCACAGCCACACCACCAGCAGGCCGACGCCGAGCACCACCGCGCACACCACGACAGACGTCCAGCGCGCCGACGCGAGCGACCCCAGCAGCCAGTTCGTGACGGCCCGGAGGCTGTCGGCGTCACCGGACGACAGCAGGATCAGCGAGGTCAGGGCCGCGAACAGCTGCCCCACGACGACACCGGTGAGCACGATCCGCGACGAGTCCAGCCCGGTGCGCCGCAACAACACCATCAGCAGCCCGAACGCCACCAGCGCGCCGACGAGCGCCCCGCCGGTCACCCCGAGCTGCGACCCGGCGAAACCCAGCACCACCACGACCACCGCGCCGGTCGAGGCGCCGGAGGACACCCCGAGCAGGTACGGGTCGGCCAGCGAGTTGCGCGTGACGCTCTGCAGCACCGCGCCGCACACCGCCAGCGCCGCACCGACCAGCGCCGCGAGCAACACCCGCGGCAACCTCAGGTCCCAGATCAACGAGTCCAGCAGGCGCGGCAACGGGACAACGGCGAGCCCGAGCCGTGAGCCCGCAGCCCGGCCGATCTCGGCCCAGCCCGCGCCCACGCCGATCCGCACGGCGAGCACCATCGACACCACGAGCACGACGAGGCTCAGCACGACGACAGCGGTGTTCTTGCGTCTCTGCAAGGGTTTCGCAACGGGGACGGCGACGGGATCGAGCAGAGCGGCCTCAGCCACGGATCTTGTCCAGACCTGCGGCGAACGCCTTCAACGCGTCGACCGTGCGCACGGACGGGTCCATCTCGATGCCGGGCAGTTCGATGACCTTGTTGTCCCGCAACGCCCTGAGCTGTGAAACGACCGGGTGTTCGCGCATCATCGCGAGCTTCTCCCGCGCCGTGTCACCGGGGTTGCCGCGCTCCGACAAGTCGCCGACCACGATCACGTCCGGGTCGCGGCGCGCGATCTCCTCCCACGACGCCTCGGGCCACTCCTGGTTCACGTCGTCGAAGACGTTGACCGCACCGGCGATCTTGCTCATCTGACTCGGCATGCCGTCGCGCCCGGCCACGTACGGGACGCCCTTGAACACCGAGTAGACCCAGACGACCTTCACCGGTTCCCGTTTGACCGCCTGGACCTCCGCGACGGCGGCGCGCTGGTCGGCGGCGAGCTGGTTCGCCTTCTCCGGGATGCCGAAGATCTTGCCGAAGTTCTCGTAGTCGCGGAACAGCCGGTCGAACGGCGCGGTGGTGCCGTCCGGGCAGTTCACCGCGCTCACGAACGTCGGCACGCCAAGGGATTCCAGCTCGTCGCGCGTTCCGGCGCGGTCGGCGGTGAAGAGCTCCTTGAACGACGCCACGACCAGGTCGGGGTTGGCCGCGCGCAGCGGTTCCGAGGTGAGCAGCTTCGGCGACAGCACGGGGATCTTCGCGTAGGCGTCGGCGAACCGCGGCGCGACCTTGGTCTTGACGTTCGCGGTGCCGGCCATCCGGTCCTGGACTCCGAGCGCCAGCAACGTTTCCGTGGAGTTCTGGTCGAGCGTCACCACCCGTTGCGGCGTGCCGGGGAACGTGAGCTGCTTGCCGCAGCTGTCCACCACCGTCTGCGCTGCGGCAGCCGGGGTTTCGGCGCCTCCCGGTGTGGCGCAGCCGGCGGCGAGCACCGCGACCAGCGCCAGGCCGAGCCGGGCGGGGTGAGACATCGGGTCCTCCAGAGAAGTTCACTCGATCGGTGTGCGCTACTGTAACGACAATCATTTTCATTGCAACCCTGCCGGAAGGTCGAACGAGTGGTCCACGACACAGCGCGCAGCACGCCCTCGGTGCTGCGCAGCCCGACTTTTCTCCGCCTCTGGACCGCCACCACGGCGTCGGGCATCGCGACCTGGGCGCTGCCGTTCGTGCTGGGCCTCGCCGTGCTCTCGCGCTCGATCACGGCCGTGGAACTGGGAGTTCTGCTCGCCGCGCGCACCGCGGGCTTCCTCGCCGCCGTCCCCGTGAGCGGCGTGCTCGCCGACCGCTACGCCCGCCGCCAGGTCGTGCTGATCTCCGGCCTGACCTCCGCGCTCGCGGCCCCGGTCCTCGCTGCCTTCGTGGGCAACTCGCTGATCGTCGCCGCCGTGGCCGCCGCCGCGATGGGCGCGGGCCAGGGCGCCTGCCGCCCGGCGTTCCAAGCGCTGACCGCCGAAGTGGTCGACGGCGACCAGCGCCAGCAGGCCAACGCCGCGATGACGTTGTCCGTGCGCGTGACGACCCTCGTCGCTCCGGGCCTGACCGCGTTGCTGGCGCTGGTGCTGAACACCCAGGTGCTGCTGCTCGGCATCGGCGCGCTGTGGCTCGTCGCCGCCCTGGTTCCGCCCGCGGGCACCGGCCAGACGGCACCGAACACCGGCGCGGGTTTCGTGGCGGACTTCTGGGAGGGCGTCCGCGAGGCCCGCAGGCACCCGTGGTTCCTGGCCGGCCTGGGCGCGCTGACGGCCGTGATCGCCACCGGCTACTCGGCCACCGGCGTGGTGCTCCCCCTGGTCAGCCGCGACCGCTACGGCACCGAGGCCGTGCTCGCCGGAGCGTTGACCGCCTACACCCTCGGCGCGCTGGCCGGCGCCGTGCTGATCGCCCGCTGGCGGCCGCGCCACGCGGGCTGGACCGCGCTGTTCGGCCTGGCCCTGTACGGCTTCGCGCCGCTGAGCCTGCTGCTGCCGGTGCACCCGTTCGTCGTGATCGCCGCGTACGTCCTGGCAGGCCTGGGCATCGAACTGTTCAACGTGCCGTGGTTCACCGCGACCCAGCGCGAGGTGGAACCGTCCAAGCTCGCCCGGGTGTCCTCTTTGGACTTCCTGATGTCCTACGGCCTCGCCCCGGTCGGCCTGGCGCTGATCGCCCCGGCGATCTCGGCGTTCGGCGCACCGGCCGTGCTCGCGGCCTGCGCGGTGATCTGCTTCGCCGCCCCCGCCGCGGCCGCGCTGGTGCCGTCGTCACGTGACTTCGGGCCGCGGCGGTGATCGTCCAGCGCGTCCCGGTCCTGGCCCCCTCCGCGCGGCAGACGCTGCACGACGCGGGCGCGGTGATCCTCACCGGCCTGCCGAACAGCCCGGACTCGTTGCCGGTGGCCTCCGCCCTGCTGTTCGGCACGTCCTTGCGCGAGCTCTACCCACATCGGACCCGCAGGTCCGTGGACGGCGGAATCGTCGGCCTGCACGCGGACAGCTTCGACGTGGTCGTCGACATCGCCGGGAAACCCGTGCGGCGCAGGCACCCCGACGAGGACCACGTGCTGGTGCTGCTCGCTTCGCAGGCGCCGTACGGGGGTCAGTCGTTCGTGCTCGACGCGCACGAGTTCACCGACTCGCTCGACGCGGAGCTGAAGGACTTCCTCACCGGCACGGACGTCGACCTCTACGGCCGCTGGGCGCAGACGCGCGGCCTACCCGCAACGCCACGGGTAGGCCGCCACATCGAGTACACCCGCACGGGCAGGCGGATCACCCGCCGCACCGACGGAGTCGTTCCCCTGCACCGCGATCCGGACGCCGAGCGCGTCACCGCGCTGCTCGCCCGGTTCGACGCGGAGGTGGACCGCGTCCAGCGGACGTTGCCGAGGATCAGGCTGGACGAGGGCGAGCTCCTGGTCCTCGACAACTACCGCTGCTGGCACGGCCGGGACGCGCACACGGGCTCACGCACCGTGCACATCCAGACCGTGCGCACCGACAACGCCTAGCGAGCGGCCGCCTTGTGCAGTTCGCGCTGCAGCTGGGCCTTGCTCATGCTCGAAGCACCCTCCAGCCCGATGTTCTTGGCCTGGACGAGGAGTTCCTCGCGCGTCGCCTGGCCCGGCAGCTCGCCGAGGTGGTCGGCCCGGCTGCGCGCGAACAACTCGCCGAGCTCGTAGCGGCGCTGGGCGCTGAGCCGCTTGCGCATGCCCGGCAGCACCGTGTCCTCTTCCTCCTTCACGTGGTGCGTGATGGAGTCGACGACGTCCTTGAGCGCCTTCTCGTACCGCGGCGAGTCGTAGTCGGTGTCGAGGAGCTTGGCGAGCAGCTGCTCGGCCTCGGCGTGCTCCTCCTGGCTGTGCTCGACCTCGTCCTCACCGCCGGCGTCCCTGGCGGCGGGATACACCTCGGACTCCTCGGCGCGGCTGTGCGCGACGAGCAGGCCGCAGAGCACCGGGGTGAGCAGAGGTCGCTTCTCCGGGTGCTTCTTCAGCTCGTCGAACAGGCGCTCGACCTCGCGATGGTCCTGCATGATGAGGTCGACGACGTCGTACTGCATGGTGGTTCTCCTTCAGTTCGGGTTGTTCCTCGGATAGCGGGTGGCGATGGGCGCGATGCCACGCCGTCCGATGCGGCCGAGCGCGATGCCGAAACCGCTGAACACGGCCGCGGCCACGACCGCGCTGAGCACGATCGACCACGTCAGGCCCACGCCGAGCAGTCCTGTCGCCGCGCCGGCGATCACCCCGGCGACGAGGCCGTTGACGAGGTTCACGAGACCGGCGACGCCGAGTGCGGTGCCGATCAGCCGGGGCCGTCGTGCCTTGCGCCAGCCGGTCTGGCCGCCGTCGGCCTCGACGCCGAGGGTGTCGTCGTGCAGCTGCCGCACGAAGACGTGCCTCGTGGACGGTTCGAGCTCCGCGTAGACGGCCCTGATCCGGTTGATCCCCAGGCCTGCCTGGACGTCCTCGATGGTCAGCTCGACCGTGCGGAAGAGCGTGGCGAGACCGATCAGGAACAACGCGGTGAAGATGACGAGCATCAACGTCAGCAACACCGTCAGCGGCACGACCTGGGCGACGAACCCGAGCGCGATCATCGACGCGGAGATCGTCGTCAGCAGATGGCCCGCCCGGCCGGTGGCGTCGGTGATGGTCGCCGTGCGGATCATCTGCAACGTGTTGTGCTCCATGGTGAGGATCGCCAGCGCGGCCGACCTGTCCACCGCCTTCTCGTCCACTTCGGACTGCTGATCGGGCACGTCAGCGTCCGAGCGCGGAGGCGAGTTCCTTCTTCGTCATCGTGGAGCGGCCCTTGATGTTCTTCTGCTTGGCCTCGTTGTAGAGCTGCTCCTTGGTGAGCCCCTTGGGACGGTTGGTGCCCGACCGCAGCCCACCTCGCCGTTGCGGCGACATGTCCTGTGTGGACGACTTGCTCGCCGTCCTCGACTCACCGGCCTGCGCGCGGTTCTTGTTCACCGTCCGCGCCGCGATCTCCTTCGCGCGCTTGGGCGAGACGCCCCGCTCCTGCGCGGAGTCCTTGATGTGCTCGTACTGCCGTTCCCGCTTCGCGTTCGATCCCGCTGGCATGACGACCTCCTCTCCCGGCGATTACCCCCGACCGCAACGGTTCACACCAGGGTGAAGGGACGCCGCGAGTCCGCAAGCCGTCGCCACCGCACTCACGGAACGCGCGATTCCCGCCAAAAAATAGCCTCAATTGAGCTCAACACGGACAAAGCACTCCTTTTAGCGTGAGTTTCACCAACACAAAGCCGGGTATCGCTGTCGCGTGAAAGAAAAGGCTGACGGCGTGCGCACGTTGATTCCGGCGAGGATCGACCGGTTGCCCTGGTCGCCGTTCCACACCCGCATGGTCATCGCGCTGGGCGTGGCGTGGATCCTCGACGGCCTGGAGATCACGGTCGCCAGCGCCATCGCCGACACGCTGACCAAACCGGAGACGCTCGCGCTGTCGTCCACGGCGGTCGGCCTGCTCGCCACCGTCTACCTGATCGGCGAGGTGGTCGGCGCCCTGTGGTTCGGACACCTGTCCGACCGGCTCGGCCGCCGCAAGCTGTTCATGATCACGCTGGGCGTCTACCTGGTCGGCTCCGGCCTCACCGCGTTCACCCTCGGCAACGGCACGGGCTGGCTGGTCTTCCTCTACCTCACCAGGTTCATCGCCGGCATGGGCATCGGCGGCGAGTACGCGGCGATCAACTCCGCCATCGACGAACTCATCCCCGCGCGCTACCGCGGCCGGGTCGACATCGCCGTCAACGGCACCTACTGGGCGGGCGCGGTGCTCGGCACGCTCGGCTCGTACGTCCTGCTGAACCACGTCGAACTGTCGCTCGGCTGGCGGCTCGGCTTCCTCATCGGACCGGTGCTCGGCCTGGTGATCCTGGTGGTGCGCAGGCACCTGCCGGAAAGCCCGCGCTGGCAGATCATGCACGGCCGCAACGACGAGGCCGAAGAAACCATCAAAGGCATCGAACAGGAAGTCGAAAAGGAATCCGGCTCCGCCCTTCCCGCCGTCGACGAGAAGAAAGCCATCGAGGTCAAGCCGGCCGAGCAGATCGGTTATCTGGCGCTGGCCCGCGTGCTGTTCCGCGAATACCCGAGCCGCGCGGTGCTCGGCGCGACGCTGATGATCACCCAGTCGTTCCTCTACAACGCGATCTTCTTCACCTACACGTTGGTGCTGGGCAAGTTCTACGGCGTGCCGTCCGAGGTGACGCCGCTGTACCTGATCGCGTTCGCGGTGGGCAACCTCGTCGGCCCGTTCACGATCGGCCACCTCTTCGACACCATCGGCCGCCGCCGCATGCTGTTCCTGACCTACGCCGTCTCCGGCGCGCTGCTCGCCGTCACCGCCGTCCTCTTCTACAGCGGCGTGCTCAACGCGGTCACGCAGACCATCGCGTGGTGCGTCATCTTCTTCTTCGCCTCGGCAGGCGCCAGTGCCGCGTACCTGACGGTCAGCGAGATCTTCCCGCTCGAGGTGCGCGCGAAGGCGATCGGCGTCTTCTTCGCCATCGCCCAGTGCTTCGGCGCGCTCGGCCCGGTGATCTACGGCGCGTTGATCGGCACCGGCGACCAGCCGGGGCGGCTGTTCGTCGGCTACCTGGTCGGCGCGGTGATCATGATCGGCGGCGGGCTGGTCGCGCGGTTCCTCGCGGTGGACGCGGAGAACAAGTCCCTCGAAGACATCGCGCTGCCGCTGTCGGCGACCGCGCGGCGCAGCCACACCCGTGCCGAGGGAGCCGGTTCCCCGTTCAAGACGTGAGCCGGACCGGACAGGTTGGCCGGCACGAACTCCCGGCCGGGCGTGCCGGCGAGTGCCGTGCAGGATTTCCACGACGTAGTCGGCGGCGCCGAGATCGCGGTGGCGTCCAGCCGAGGTCCGCGCCACACCCGGAGCATCTCAGCAGTCACGAGCGGGGCCGCGATCACCGCGGCCCCGCACCGTTCTCAGCACCAGCCGCAGCTCAGGACACGCCGCAACTCGGGGCCGACCAGAAGCGCGACGACTTGTGCGCGACGTGCACGTGGTCGTTGTGCCCCGTGTACCCCGGCCCGAGGATCTCGTTGAACCCGTGGTTGCGAGCCTGCTTCGCGAGCGCGCAGAAACCCTGCGGCCCGGCCCCCAGATCCACCGCGTCCCCGTACAGATGACGACTACCGGCCGCTCCACCGACCGCGTTGTTGCACGCGACACTCCGGAACCCGCCGTTGACGTCGATCGGCCGGTCCCCCATCGCGTGCCGCATCGCCTGCAACTTCCACATGGACACCAGCGCGTTGGCACGGGCCGTCGCCGCCGACACGTTGCCGCCCGACCAGTCCGAGTTGCAGTTGTTCAACTCGTCGTAGGTGAAGTTGACCGGCGTGCAGTCGTTGTCCTGCAACGCGTAGATCTTCGAGAACGTCGCGGACCCGGCCACACCGTCCGCCCCGAGCCCGTACGCCTGCTGGAACCGCGTCACAGCCGCCTTCGTGCCGGCCCCGAACTGCCCGTCGATGGCGAGCACCGCGCCATAACCGGGATAGCCGGCCACCCGGATCTGCAACTGCCGGACGTCCTCCCCCGACGCCCCTTGCGACAGAGTGCGCCCCCACGTGTAACAGGCGTCAGCCGCCGAGGGCTCCGCGCGCGCCACGCCCGGCATCACCACGACACCGAGGAGCAGGGAGAGCACCGGTAATACGAAACGGAATTTCACGACAAGCGCCACCTTCCGATCACAGGGACGTGCAGCCTGCCGAGGGCGATCAAGGCGTGTCAACGGGCAACCAACTCAACGCCTGGTTGGGCACCGAGAAACCACCCGGACAGCCGCCTGGCCACGGCAAGCACCAACCCCCAGCCGTGCACCATGGAAGCCGTGACGGAACCGGCCGAACACGTCGAGTTGATCACGGTGCCCAGCTACCGACTGCTCACCCTGCGAGACCAGGACAACGACGCCGACGAAGGCGTCGACGAAGCGATCTCACAGGCCCTGACAGCCGTCGCCGCGTCAACGGGCCACGAACTCGTCATCAGCTGCGCCCAGGACCTTCTCCCGGTGTCGGCAACGCTGGAAGCGTGGACCGCACCACCTGACGGCCCCGACGATCCCGCCTGGTCGACACCCCAGACCTTCGAACTGGAGTTCGCGAGCGCCCTGCTGGTGCTCGGCTCCCCCACCGCGGATGCCATCAGCCTGGAACTGCCCGCAGGCCCAGGCGTCTACGCCGTCGACGTCGCCCATAAGGGACGCGACCGTGCGCTGGCCGCACGTCAGGACGTCCTCGAACACGAGGACATCATCAGCCGAAAACAGGAGCTGACTGACGCCCACCCCGGCGGCTTCGAGAGGTACCGAATCCGCGCTTGGCCCGCAAACCCCTGTTAGCCTGCGGAAACGCGCAAGATCTCGAAAGTCGGTGAACAGCGTGCCGTACCCGCCGGGCTACCTCGAGGAGCGGACACAGGTCCTGGAGGCCATCAGCAAGGCCATCGAGATGCGTGCCGCCGTGGTGGCGCTGCTGTCCGACGCGGACAGCGAGGACGCAGCGCTCACCTCACTGCAACGGCTGCTCGGCACGACCGAACTGGGAGCGCGGGCCGTGCTCGAACTGCAGTTCCGGCGCCTCGTCCCCGCAGAACGCCGGAAGATCGAGGACCAGCTGAAGTCCCTTCGCGCCGAGGTCAGCGGCTCACCCCTCAAGCCGTGACACCAGCACTCCCCCGCGCTGCACGAACGACTCCGGCAACCAGGGCTGATCAACCTTCCGCCCGTTCCACCGAGTCTCCCGCAGGTACACCCCGGGCACCCCGGTAGCGATGATCGTGATGTTCCGACCGGTGATCCGCGCCTTCGGGAACATCGGACTGGACAGGTGCAACTCGGCGCTGCTGGGCGTCCGCGGGTACAACCCCAACGCCGCGAACACGTACCAGGCCGACATCGTGCCCAGATCGTCGTTACCAGGCAGCCCGGACGGCCCCGTGCGGTACACCAGCCGGGCCATCGCCCGGACGGTCTCCTGCGTTTTGCGAGGCTGACCGAACTCGTTGTACAGCCACGGGGTGTGGATGCCGGGCTCGTTGGTCGGGTCGTAGCGCAGGGCGTCGCCACCCGTCGCCCACGAGCCGTCGGCGCGCTTGAAGAAGCCGTCCAACCGAGAAACAGCGGCGTCGGTCCCGCCCATCGCCGACGCGAGGCCGGCGGCGTCGTGCGGCACCATCCACGTGTAGGTGGCGCTGCTGCCCTGCGCGAAGCCCTGGTCGGAGGCCGGGTTGAACGGCGTCACCCAGGTGCCGTCCGCGCGGCGGGCCTGCTGATAGCCGGTGGCCGGGTTGAACGTGTTGCGCCACCAACCCGCGCGCTGCTCCATGTCGGCGTTCGGACGGCCGAGCCTGCGACCGAGGTCGGCCAGGGCCTGGTCGGCGACGGCGTCCTCCAACGTCTCGGCCGCGCCGCCCCAGCAGTGGCACGTGTCGTGCGGGGCGTAGCCGAGGCGCATGTACTCGGCGAGGTTGGGGCGTTGGCCCTCGCACTGGCCCGGGCAGCCCTTGTCGGAGAGGCCGTCCGGGTGCGGGACGGTGGCTTGGCGCAGCAGCGAGTCGTAGGCCGCGCGCACGTCGAAGTCGCGGGCTCCCATGGCGTACATGCCCGCGATGGCCGGGGCGGACGGGTCGCCGGTCATGACGTGCGTGGGGCCGGTGATGTGGACCCAGCGGTCCCAGAGGTCGCCGTTGCGGCGGGAGATCTCCAGCAACGACTGGGCGAACGCGCTGGCCACGTCCGGGGCCAGCAGAGCCAGGAGTTGGGTGTGGGCCCGGTACTGGTCCCAGCCGGAGAAGTTGCCGTACCTGGCGGCCTGACCGACGTCGGTGATCACGTTGGGCTGCAGGAAGCTGTGGTAGAGCGCGGTGTAGAAGATCGTGCGCTCGTCCGAGGTACCGCCGTCGATCTCCACGGCTCGCAAACGCTTGGCCCACTCCTTGCGAGCCTCGCGCGCGACGTCGGACACGGTGGCACGCCGAGGAATCTCGGCCGCGAGGTTGCGCTCGGCCGCTTCCAGGCTGGTGTAGGAGATGCCGACGCGCATCCGCACCGAACTGTCCGTAAAGGACACGTAACCGCCGGATCCCTTGCCGGCGCGGGCGTTGCCGGTCAGGTAGCCCTCACCACCGGACGCCGACGTGCTCCCCGGCCGCAGCGAGTCGTTGACCCAGGTCCCGTAGGAGGAGATCGGGCGGTCGAACGATGCCGTGAAGTGCAGGCGGTAGTAGGTCTTCTGGTTGTTGGTGCCGCCGTTGGCGCGGCGGCCGCAGAACGCGCCGGTGAGCACCGAGCCCGAGACCGTGTTCGTCACGGGGTCGATCGTGATGTCGGCGTCCTCGCTGCCGTTCAACGAGTTCGAGGTGCGGAACAGCAGCGAACCGTTGACCGGGAAGGTGAACTCGCCGATGCCCGCCCTGGTCGTCACGGACAGGTCGGCCGTGGCGCCGGACGCGAGCCCGACGCGGTACCGGCCCGCTTCGGCCTTCTCGTCGGCGTGCGAGAAGTCGCTCGCGTAGATCTGGTCCTTGGTGTCCGCCGTCGGGGACGAGGTGATGTCACCGACGTACGGCATGATCGGGATGTCACCGGCCGCGCCGGGGTGGCAGCCCGCGCCGTTGACGTGCGTGAGGCTGAACCCGCGCACGCGCGTCGCGTCGTAGGCGTAGCCGTTGGCGGCACCGGTGTTCGTCTGGTCGCCGCGGGTCGAGGTGGGACTCCACGAGATCATCCCGAACGGCCTGACCGCGCCGGGGTAGGTGTTGCCGCCGCCCGCCGAGCCGATCAACGGGTCGACGTACCGGGTGTCGTCTCTCACCGCCGCGCTCGCGGGCGTCGCCAGTGCGGCGGTGAGGACAGTGACCAGGAAGACCGGGAGCGCTCTCACGTCCCGGGACAGTAACCGGTTTTCAGTAAACGCAGGGTGGCCGGTACCCGTCGATCTTCAGGCTGGTGAACTCCAGGTCGTTCTTCGTGTTGCCGACGAACACCAGGCCACGGGCGTCGTCGAGGGCCTCGGCGAATGGGTAGGACGGCTTGCCGAGGGCCGGCAGATATGTCCAGTCCTTTGTCTTGAAACTGAAGAACCGCTTCACCAGCTTGCCGCCGGTGGACGGAACCTTGGTGACCCATTTGTCGCCACCGCTCCAGAACTCGGCCGGGCGCAACTGGACGTAGAGATCGTTCGTGGCGCGGTAGGTCATCCAGAAACCGTGCGATGTGGACAGATCGGCCTGGGCCTCGAACTTGTTGCCCAGCCACACCACCATGACCGCCCAGTCGTCGGCCAGGAACTTGATCTTCGCCGTGTGGTCGTGCCGCCCCTTCGGCACGAGGATGCTGCCGGTCGCGGGTTCCGTGGCGCCCTCACCACTGGCGATCCACTGCCGCAACCGGTCGATGGACGGGGTTCTGCACTCCTTGCCGTGCGACGCGCTCGCCACCCCCGTGGAGCCGAGCGTGAACAACAGCGCGTACGCGATCACCGCGACGCGGCCGAACGTCGATTTCAGGCGCATCTCGCGGACCGTAGCGGAAATTGGTATAAACCATTTCCGTTGACGGTTGACACGGTCTCGATTGGCTACCCGGACAGCGGATTGTGAGCGTCGCTCACCAGGACCACAGTGTGCCGCGTGCGCCCCGCCAGATGCGTTGCATTCATAGGTGTCGTAACGGTTTTCGCCCTCCAACTGACCACGCCGTCTGCAGTCGCGACGGGCTGCGGCCCCACGATCGACGAGCAGACGTTCGCGTCCGCCAAGAAGCTCCGCGCGCTCAACGCGACCGTCGCCGGGTTCGGCGTCCGCGCCACCGGCAGCCCCAACCACAACCGCCTGATCTCCTGGCTCGAACGCGAGGCGGACCGGCTCCCCGGCGTGTCCGTGCGCTCCGAGTCCTCGGCGATCACCCGCTGGCAACCCGGCCCCGGCTTCCTGCTGTCCGGCGGCGCGGTGCCGGTCGCGGGCGCGATCCCCTACTCCGCACCAGGCCTGCGCTCCGGCGAACTCGTCCACCTGCCCGCGGGCACCCCGATCACGCCTGAGAACGCTCACAACAAGGTCGTGCTGCGCGCGTTCCCCGCCCTCGACCGCGGCTACCTCGCCGAACCGCTGCTCGACCAGGACATGGTGGACGCGGGCAAGGCCGGTGCCGCCGGGGTGGTGATCGCGTTCCCGTTCCCGCACGAGCAGGTCAAGGGCTACTGGGACCCGCACCTCGGCACCCACTACCGCGTGCCGGGCGTGTTCGTCGGCTCGGACGCGGCGCTGAAGCTCACCCCGGGCACGCACACGACGATCGGCGTGCTGGCGGCGAGGATTCCGGCCGTCACCCGGTCACTGGTCGCCACGCTGCCCGGCCTGAGCAGCGAACGGATCGTGCTCGACGCGAACACCGACGGCGTGGGCTGGGTGCAGGAGAACGGCACCGTCGCGTTGCTGGCGCTCGCGGAACACTTCGCGCGGCAGCCGTTGCGGTGCCGTCCGCGCACGATCGAGTTCGTCTTCGCCACCGGTCACCTGCACCGGCCGGCCGAGGGCAGCGAGTTCAAGGCCCGCGCCCTGGACGCCGAGTACGACTCGGGTTCGGTGGCGTTCGCATTCGTGCTGGAACACCTCGGCACGCGAGAGTTCCTGCCCACCAACGGTTCCCTGCAACCCACCGGACTGGCCGAGTTCTCCGGCTGGTTCGCGGGCAGCCCAGTGCTCGCCGCGAGCGCCCAAACCGCGTTGACCGCACGAGAGGTCGATCGCACGTTCGTCCTGCCGGGCAGCGATCTGCCGGTGCCGGGCCGGGTGCCGCCGCAGTGCTCGTTCGGCGGGATCGGCACGCACTTCCACTCGCACCTGATCCCGACGATGGCGATGATCTCCGGCCCGTGGACGCTGTGGGCACCGGCGTTCGGCGCGCAAGCCGTCGACCACGAACGGATGCGCCGCCAGGTGCTCGCCGCAGGGGACGCGATCACGGCGCTGGCACCGGTCCCCCGCACCGAGATCGCCGGGCCGTACCTGGCCCAGCGGCAGCAGCGGGCGGCCGGAGCGCCGACCTGCTCGCACGACCTGCCACCCGAGTGGGCGCCTAGAAGGTGATCGACGCCTGAACGGCGAGGTGGTCGGACGGGTACTGACCATCTCGCCGGTAGGTGTTGATCGCGGCGGACTCGACCGCGGCACCGCGGGTCAGGATCCAGTCGATGCGCGGGCCGTCGGGAACCAACGGGCCGTAGCCGTGGAATGTCCCGTAGGCCGGCGTCTGCTGCGGACCGGTCAGCCAGGTGTCGGCCAGGAGGCCAGTGAGGGCGGCGTAGGGCGGCGAGCCGGGGACGTCGTTGAAGTCACCGGTGACGACGACCGGCAACGTCTGGGCCTGCAGGCGGTCGCGCACGACCTCGGCGCTGCGCAGGCGGGCGTTCGCGGACTCGTGGTCGAAGTGCGTGTTCACGGCCACGAACTGCTTGCCGGTCAGACGGTCCGCGAACCGGATCCACGTGACCATGCGGACCACGTTGTTGCCCCAGGACCGCGACCCCACGACCTTCGGGGTGTCCGACAGCCACTCGTGGTCGAATTCCAGCGGTTCGAGCCGGAGGGTGTCGAAGAAGATCGCCATGAACTCGTCGTGGCTGCCGCCCAGTCGACCGAGGCCGATCCAGTCGTAGTGGTCGGGGAGGTCGTGGGCGATGTCGCCCAGCTGCCCGTACAGGCCCTCCTGGGTGCCGAGGAGGGTCGGCAGTTCGTTCATCAGCAACTGGGCCATCACCGGGCGCCTGCTGGCCCACGAGTTCGGCTCGGCGGCGGAGGCGAACTTCAGGTTGAACGACATGACGCGCAACGGCTCCATTCAGCCGATCATGACACAAGGCCCGACCTGGTTCAGGTCGGGCCTTGTGCTCTACGCGGGCGCGTAGCCGGTCGGCGTGCTGGTGAAGCTGCCGCGGCCTTGCGTCCGGCTCCGCAACCTCGTCACGTACCCGAACATCTCCGCCACCGGCACGCTCGCCGTCACCACCGTCGCCCCGGCTCGCGCGACCGAGCCGAGAATCCGGCCCCGACGCGTCGCCAGGTCACCGAGCACCCCGCCGAGGTACTCGTCCGGCACGGTCACCGTGACCTCGGCGATCGGTTCGAGCAGCTGCATGGCGCCGGCCTTCAGCGCCTCGCGCAGCCCGAGCCGTCCGGCCGTGCGGAACGCCATCTCCGAGGAGTCCTTCACGTGCGTGGACCCGTCGGTGAGCGTCACCCGCAGGCCGACCACCTGGTGGCCGAGCGGCCCTTCGGCGAGCGCGTCCCGGCAGCCCTGTTCGACCGCGCGGACGAACTCCTGCGGCACCCGTCCGCCGGTGACGGCCGAGCGGAACTCGAACCCGTCCTCCAACGGTTCGGTGTCGATCACGACGTGGGCGAACTGGCCCTGCCCTCCGTCCTGCTTCACGTGCCGGTACACGAATCCGCGCACACCAGCGCTGACCGTCTCCCGGTACGAGACGCGCGGACGGCCCATCGTGATCTCCACGCGGTGCGACGTCCTTGCCTTCTGCACCGCCACCTCCAACTGCAACTCGCCCTGGCCGGACAGCACCGTCTGGCCGGTCTCCGGGTCCGTCCCGAACCGCAGGGACGGGTCCTCGTCGACCAGATGCGCCAGCGCCTCGACGAGCCGCGCGTTGTCGGCGCTGGTCCGCGTCTCCACGGCCACCGAGACGACGGGTTCCGCCGACACCGGGGGTTCGAGCAGCACGGGCGCACCGACGGCGCACAGCGTCGCTCCGATGCGGGCCGACTTCAGCCCGACCAGTGCCACGATGTCGCCCGCGACGGCCTCGTCGACCGGCGTGTGCCGGTCGGCCTGGACGCGCAGGATCCGCCCGACGCGTTCGGCACGGCCCGCCACCAGCACCGAATCTCCCTTGTGGAGGGTGCCGGAGTAGACGCGGACGTACGCGAGACGTCCGGTGGCGGTGGCGTTCACCTTGAACACCAACGCCGCGAACTCCTCGTCCGGGTCGGCATTGCGTTCCTGGCCGTCGACGCCACGCACCGGCGGAACGTCCACAGGGGACGGCAGGTACGCGATCACCGCGTCCAGCAACGGTTCCACGCCCCGGTTGCGGTAAGCGCTACCGCACAGCACGACGGTTCCGGTGCCCTGGCTGGTGATCTCGCGCAACGTACGCCTGAGCGTCTGCTCGGACAGGCCTCCTTCGAAGAACTCCTCCAACGCATCGGGGTGCAGCTCCGCCACCGTCTCCTCCAGGAGGCGACGGCGTCGTCGTGCCTCGGCCAGCAGCTCTTCCGGCACAGGGCCTTCCGCGAGATCGTCGTCCCAGACCAGCGCGCGCATGCGCACCAGGTCGACGACGCCGCGGAACCCGTCCTCCGCGCCGATCGGCATCTGCACGACGAGCGGCACGGTATGCAGCCGCGTGCGGATCGACGCCACGACGGCGTCGAGGTCCGCGCCCGCCCGGTCGAGCTTGTTGACGAACGCGATCCGCGGCACGCCGTGCCGATCGGCCTGGCGCCACACCGATTCGCTCTGCGGTTCGACCCCGGCGACGCCGTCGAACACCGCGATCGCGCCGTCGAGCACGCGCAGGGACCTTTCGACCTCGTCGGCGAAGTCGACGTGGCCCGGCGTGTCGATGAGGTTGATGCGGTGGCCGTCCCACGTGCAGGTCACGGCTGCGGCGAAGATCGTGATGCCGCGGTCGCGCTCCTGCGGGTCGAAGTCGGTGACGGTGGTGCCGTCGTGGACCTCGCCGCGCTTGTAGGTGCTGCCGGTGGCGAACAGGAAGCGTTCGGTGAGCGTGGTCTTGCCCGCGTCGACGTGGGCGAGGATGCCGAGGTTGCGGACAGCGTTCAACGTGATCGTGCGCATGATGGTTTTGCCTTCAGTTCCAAGGACTTACGGGGTCAGCGCGATGACCCGACGAACCACCGTCAGGGGTTCGTCAGACACTCCGGCGCCCGGCGCGCAGCAGGCGACCGGGGTGCGAGGACACGAGGATCACGTCGAAACGGGACGAGAGAACGACAACGGCGGTACGCACGGCCGGTCTCCTCTCGTCTCGGTGATGATCGTGGAGTGTAGACAGATCGACACTCCGACGGAACCCATTTCCTACAACCACACCATGACGCGGTTTGTTCCCCGGAACACCACAGGTCCCACCTTCGTTCAACGACCATGCGTTTGTGTCTGCTCGGTGACTCGATCGCCGCCGGAGTGGGCAGCACTCGCCGCGAGGACACTCTCGGCCCGTTGCTCGCCCAGCACCTCAGGGCGGCAGGTCACCAGATCGATCTTCAAGTGCGCGCCTTCCCCGGCGCCAAGTCCGCGGACCTGCGTGCCCAGGTCCGGGCGGCGGGCAAGGTCGACATCGCCGTGGTGGTGATCGGCGCGAACGACCTGACCCGGTTCGTCCCGCCGGACGTCGGCGCGCAACAGCTGCACGACGCGGTGGCGGACCTGCGCGCGACCGGAGCCGAGGTCGTGGTCGCCACGGCGCCGGACCTGAGCGTCGTCGCGCACGTGCCGCCCGCGTTGCGCGACATCGTGTCGGCCGCGAGCCGCCAGTACGCCGAGGCCCAGCAACGGGCCGTGATCCGCGCGGGTGGTGTGGTCGCGCACGTCGAACGCGCCGTGACGCCACAGTTCGCCGCCGACCCGTCGCTCTTCGCCGGTGATCGCTTCCACCCGTCCGCCGCGGGCTACCGGGCGATCGCCGCCGCGCTGGCTCCTGCCGTCGAGGCCGTGGCCGCCCGGATCTGACCGATTGCGATCACGGGCGTGGCGTCGTACTGTCCAGACTAAGTTCAAGCATTGAACGAATGAGGTGGATGATGAGCACGCCCACTCCGGCGGACAAGTTCTCCTTCGGTCTGTGGACCGTGGGCTGGCAGGGTCGTGACCCGTTCGGCGAGGCCACGCGCCCCGAACTGGACGTGGTCGAGGCGGTGCACCGGCTCGCCGAGCTGGGCGCCTACGGCCTGACGTTCCACGACGACGACCTGTTCGGCTTCGAGGCGACCCACCGCGACCAGCAGATCGGCCGTCTGCAGGACGCACTCAAGGAGACCGGGCTCGTCATCCCGATGGTGACGACGAACCTGTTCAGCCACCCCGTGTTCAAGGACGGCGGCTTCACCAGCAACGACCGCGGCGTACGCCGGTTCGCGCTGCAGAAGGTGCTGCGCAACATCGAACTGGCCGCCGAGCTCGGCGCCAAGACGTTCGTGCTGTGGGGCGGCCGCGAGGGCTCCGAGTACGACGTGGCCAAGGACGTGCGGGCGGCGCTCGACCGGTACCGCGAGGGCATGAACCTGCTGACCCAGTTCGTCACGGACCGCGGTTACGACATCCGGTTCGCGCTGGAGCCCAAGCCCAACGAGCCGCGCGGCGACATCCTGCTGCCGACGGTCGGCCACGCGCTGGCGTTCATCTCGTCGCTCGACAAGCCCGAGCTCGTCGGCCTCAACCCCGAGGTCGGGCACGAGCAGATGGCGGGCCTGAACTTCGTGCACGGCATCGCGCAGGCGTTGTGGCACGGCAAGCTGTTCCACATCGACCTCAACGGCCAGCGCAGCATCAAGTACGACCAGGACCTGGTGTTCGGGCACGGCGACCTGATGAACGCGTTCGCGCTCGTCGACCTGCTCGAGACGGCCGGCTACGACGGCCCGCGGCACTTCGACTACAAGCCGTCGCGCACCGAGGACATCACCGGCGTGTGGGACTCGGCGAAGGCGAACATGGCCACCTACCTGCTGCTTCGCGACCGCGCGGCGGCGTTCCGGGCCGACCCGGAGGTGCAGGAGGCGTTGCAGACCGCGGGCGTCGCCGAGCTGGGGCAGCCCACGCTGAACGCCGGTGAGTCGTACGACGACCTGCTGGCCGACACCGGGTTCGACGTCGACGCGGCGGCCGAGCGCGGGTACGGGTTCGTGCGCCTCAACCAGCTGGCGATCGAGCACCTCACCGGAGCGCGCTGACATGACGCTGGTCGCCGGCGTCGACTCCTCGACGCAGTCGTGCAAGGTCGTGGTCCGCGACGCGGAGACGGGCAGGCTCGTGCGGGAGGGCCGCGCGGCTCACCCGGACGGCACCGAGGTGCACCCCTCGCACTGGTGGACGGCCCTGGAGTCCGCGCTGGCCGACGCCGGTGGGCTGGACGACGTCGCGGCGTTGAGCGTCGCCGGCCAGCAGCACGGCATGGTCTGCCTCGACGAGGACGGCGCCGTGGTGCGGGAGGCGTTGCTGTGGAACGACACCCGTTCCGCGGCGGCCGCTTCTTCGCTGACCTCCGAGCTCGGGGCTGACGAGTGGGCGACGCGGATCGGGCTCGTGCCGGTGGCGTCGTTCACGATCACAAAGCTGCGCTGGCTCGCCGAGCACGAGCCGGACAACGCCAAGCGCACCGCCGCTGTCTGCCTGCCGCACGACTGGCTGACGTGGCGACTGCGCGGCACCGGGGCGTTGTCCGATCTGGTGACCGACCGCTCGGACGCGTCCGGCACCGGCTACTTCGACTCGGTGACGAACTCCTACGTGCCCGAGCTGGTGTCTTTGGCGCTGGGCAGGTCCGACGTGGTGCTGCCGCAGGTGCTCGGGCCTGCCGCGTACGTCGACGGACCGGTGCGGCTCGGGGCGGGGGCCGGGGACAACGCGGCGGCCATGCTCGGTGTGGGCGGCGGTGTCGTGGTGTCGCTCGGCACGTCCGGGGTGGTCACGGCGACGGCCGACGTCCGGGCGGCCGACCCGTCCGGGATCGTGGCGGGGTTCGCCGACGCCACGGGCCGCTACCTGCCGTTGGCGTGCACGCTGAACGCCGCCCGCGTGCTGGACGCGACCGCCCGCATGCTGGGTGTCGACCTGGCGACGCTGAGCGACCTGGCGTTGTCCGCCCGGCCCGGTGCCGAAGGACTGGTGCTGGTTCCTTATTTCGAGGGTGAACGAACGCCGAACCTGCCTGACTCGACTGGGGCGTTGCACGGTCTGACGCTCACCAACGCCACGCCCGCGAACATCGCGCGTGCGGCGGTGGAAGGGATGTTGTGCGGTCTGGCCGTGGGCCTCGATGCGTTGGCATCGCAGGGTGCGGACGTCACGAGCGTGCGGCTCGTCGGAGGAGCGGCGGCTTCTCCTGCCGTTCGGGAGATCGCACCGTCTGTGTTCGGTGTGCCCGTGACGGTCCCTGCGCCCGGTGAGTACGTCGCTGACGGTGCGGCCCGGCAGGCGGCGTGGACGCTCACGGGCGGCGAGACCCCGCCGGAGTGGGCGGGCGCGGACAGCACGCGGTTCGAGGCGGACGCGGTGCCGTCGATCCGCGAGCGGTACGCGGACGCGGCGACGAAGTACCTGAGCCGATGACGGCCCGGCCCGCACCCGGCGTCCGCGTGCGGGCCGGCACACCGCGATACTGGCCGCGATGACCACCGTCGACCACCTGAGGCAGGTCCGCCTCGGCAACCTGCGGACGGTGCTGCTCGCGCTCGTCGACCGCCCCGGCTCGCGGGCCGACCTCGCGGCCCGCACCGGCCTCACCAAAGCGACCCTGTCCAACCTCACCGAACCGTTGCTGGCCAACGGAATCCTGGTCGAGGAACCGGCCACGCTCGCCGGCATGGGCAGGCCGTCCAAGCCGTTGCGCTTCCACCCCGACGGGCCCGTGGCGGTCGGCGCCGAGATCAACGTCAGCCACCTGGCCGTCGAGACCCTCGGCCTCGACGGCGAGACCCTCGAACGCCGGCTCGTGCCCGCCGACCTGCGCAAGGTGTCCGCGCGGGACGTGCTGGACCGGTTGTGCGCGCTCATTCGCGAGGTGACCGGCCCGCGTCCGTTGCTCGGCGCCGGGCTCGCGATCCCCGGTGTGGTGCACGACGGTGTGGTGGTCAGAGCCCCGAACCTGCCGCGCCTGGTCGGCGAACCACTCGCCGCGGACCTCTCCGGCCGCCTCGGCCTCGACGTGTCGCTGGACAACGAGGCGAACCTCGCCGCGCTCGCCCACCTCTGGCCGCGGCACCTCGCGGGCGAGGACTTCGTGCACGTGACGGCGGACGTCGGCATCGGCGCCGGAGTCGTGCTGGGCGGCGAGGTGTACCGCGGCGTCAGCGGGTTCGCCGGCGAGCTCGGCCACGTCGTGATCGAACGCGACGGCATCCCCTGCACCTGCGGCAGCCGCGGGTGCGTCGAGCGGTACGCGGGCCTCGACGTCATCCTCCGCGAGGCAGGACGGCGGCGGCTCGACTCGTTGCGCAAGGCGTTGGCCGCCGGTGACGCCAAAGCCCTAGACGCCGTGCGGCACGCCGGTGAGGCGCTCGGGGTCGGCATCGCGACGCTGACGAACCTCTTCGACGTGCCGACGGTCGTGCTCGGCGGCAGTTACGCCGTGCTGTACGACCACCTCCACGACGCCGTGCGGTCCGAAATGGACAGCCGGGTGCTCGCGGGCGGCGAACGGCACACCCGGCTGGTGGCCTCCCCGCTCGGCGAGTTCGCGGTGGTGCGGGGTGCGGCGGGGCTGATCACTCGCCGTGCCGTGCACCAGCCCGAGCGGCTCTTCGCCTAGCCACCCCGCCCAGCACGAGGGCAACCGCGCCGACGACGAGCGACACCCAGCCGCCGACGATGCCGTAGCCGGTGCCGGGCCCACCCTCGGCCACGAGCACGACGAACACCCCGATCACCGCACCGAGGGCGCCCAGCCCCAGCGCCCACGTTCCTCTGCGTCGCGTGAGCGCTAACAGCCCCAGCGCGCCGACGACGATCCCGACCAATGACCACGCTCGACCGGCGGTCAGTTCATATGCAGCGGAAAGCACCATGGGCACCAGCCTGAGCTGCCTCGCGGAGCTGGTCGTCGTGCGAGCGCAGACTCCTGGGTGCCACGCTCGCAGGACCGCCCCGGGCTGACTCTCCGTCCTCGGTGAACACTCGAGTACCGCGCCCGCAGTAGTCCGAAATCCTCCCCGCGCACGATCTACCAGCGGCGGAAGCCATCCAGGGTGCTCCCATGACCAGGCGCTGGCTGGACTGGGCGATCGCCGCGGGCGTGGCCGTGAGCCTCGTCGTGGCCGCCCATCCCGCCACCACGCCGGCCTACGTCCTGCTGGCGGCGAGCGGGTTGGCGCTCACCGCCCGCCGGTCGGCTCCCAGGACCGTGCTCGTCGCGACCGGCCTCCGCGGGCCACCGCGTCTTCACCCTCGCCGGATCGGTGCTGCTGATCGCCACGATCCCGCTGGCCGCGCTGGTCTCGCCACGCGACCTGACCGCGTACGAGGCGTTCACCCAGACCAGGGACGTCCTGCAGATCGCCTGGCTGGTCGCCGCCGCGGCCGCCGGTGAGGTACTGCGGCAGGCCGAGCGGCGGGCCGACGAACCCGAACGCACCAAGGAGGAGTCGGCGCGGCGGCGGGCCGACGAGGAGCGGCTGCACATCGCCCGCGAACTGCACGACTCGCTCACCCACCAGATCTCGGTGATCAAGCTGCAGGCCGAGGTCGCCGTCCACCTCGCCCAGAAGAAGGGCGAGACCGTGCCCGAGCCGCTCCTGGTCATGCGGGACGACGACAAGAGCCCGCCGCACGGCATCAGGGACGTTCCGGCGCTGGTCGAACGTGCGCGCTCGGTCGTGCGCACGGCGTACCGGATCGTGCAGGAGTCGCTCACGAACGTCGCCCGCCACGCGGCCGCGACCAGTGCGCACGTTCACATCGGCTACCGCCGGGACGCGGTGGTCATCGAGGTCGCCGACGACGGCAACGCGTCCGGGCACGTTCCCGAACCCGGCGTCGGGCTGCTCGGCATGCGCGAGCGCGTCACCGCGCTCGGCGGCAGGCTCCAGGCGGCACCCCGCAGCGAGGGCGGTTTCCGCGTGCAGGCCGAACTCCCCGTGGCACAGCCGTGATCCGCGTGCTGCTGGTCGACGACCAGCCGTTGATCCGCAGCGGGTTCCGCGCGTTGCTCGACGCCGAGGACGACATCGAGGTCGTCGCCGAGGCGTCCACCGATGTCGAAGGCCTCGACCAGGCCCGCCGGCACCTCCCGGACATCGCCGTGATCGACGTCCAGATGCCCGAGATGGACGGCATCGAAGCGACCTCACGCATCGCCGCCGACCCGCTGTTGGCGCACACGCACGTCGTCATCCTGACCAACTACGGGCTCGACGAGTACGTCTTCCACGCCATGAAGGCGGGGGCGGCGGGGTTCCTCGTCAAAGACGTGCTGCCGGAGGACTTCCTGCACGCGATCCGGGTCGCGGCACGCGGTGACGCGCTGCTCGCCCCGTCGATCACCCGCAAACTCATCGACCGCTACGTGAGCGTGCCACCGCGTCCGAGCCCGAACCTCACGCACCTCACCAACCGCGAACGCGAGGCCGTCACGCTGGTAGCGCGCGGCCTGCCGAACGACGAGATCGCGGCGAGCATGGTGATCAGCCCGCTGACGGCGAAGACCCACGTCAACCGCGCGATGACGAAGCTGCACGCCTGCGGCCGCGCCCAGCTCGTCGTGATCGCCTACGAGTCGGGCCTGGTCGTGCCGCAGGGTTCGGGTCGCGAACAGCCCTCCGCGCCCGGCCGGCCGTCGACCCCGTAGAACTACTCACGGTGAGCGACCACACAGATCACCGGTGAAACACACGGGGTACCAAAACCGTTGTACAGGTTGGTCGGTGCGGTCCGTGTCCCCCGGGCCTCACCTCAACGCCTTCGCGGACAACCACGGAACCTGGTGCCGCGCAGCGCTTTTCGCCGAGAGGCGACCGATCGCACCGACCTCACCGGCTCGCCCGCAAGCCGTCATCCTCCCCGACAGACGGCTTGCGGGCGATCGTGGCCGGCGCGGACCTCTCCTGCCGCGCCGGCCACTTCTTCTTGCACGAGAAGGTTTCCTGGACCGGTGTGGTGACCGGCCACACAGTTCCCGTTGGAACACAACAGAACCCCAAGCCGTTGTACGAGACGGTCGGCGCGGAACGAGTCCCCGGGCCCCACTTGGATAGCCTCCGCGGAATACCGTTCGGCTGGAACCGCGTTGTGCACATCGCCGCGAGGCGACCGCCGTGCCGACCAGCAGCTTCGCCCTCAAGCCGTTCACCCCCAGGCGGCTTGAGGGCCTTCCCACCAGCATTCCCTTGCACCACCAAGACTCCTGGTGAGCGAGCACACAGATCACCAGGAAACACAACGGAACCCCAAGCCGTTGTACGAGACGGTCGGCGCGGATCGAGTCCCCGGGCCCCACACACAACAGCCTTCGCGGAACACCGGTCCGACCGGAGCCGCGCAGAGCCACCCGCCGAGAGGCGACCGCCGCACCGACCACCTCACACTTCGCCGCCGAGCCGCACACCCCCCACGGCTCGGTGGCCTGCCGCCCCCAGGCTGCCGGCCTCCCCCAGGCAGCATGGGGGCTTTCTCATGCCCAAGAACGGCCACGCCGCCCCGCCCGCCGCGCGGTGCGGCCGTAGGAGCTGATGGCTGAGGCCGACGGTGTGGGACCGGTGGTCGGCCCTGGCGGGGCTGGCGGCTGGCCGCGCCGCTCTCGACGAGCAGCGGCCGCCCGGTTCCCGACGACGAATCCACTGCCGGGTACCAGCCGCGCTCACTCCCAGCGGCCCACCGACTGCCTACGCCGCGCCCGGCAACCCAGCCGCCACATTCCCTGTGGCCCACCAGATGCCAGCGTCGCCCTCGGCAACCCAGCCGCCCCAATTCCCAGCGACCCACCAGCTGCCAGCGTCGCGCCGGCCGCGCAGCCGCCCCATTCCCCACGGCCAAGCGGTTTCCGGCGCGCGCGGTCCAGCCGAGCTCAGCTGCCCCGGTGGCCGCCGGCCGGGCCTAGGCGATGCCGGCCGCGATCAGCTTCTCCCAGATCTCGCCCTGGTCCACCACCTCGACGCCCAGCTTCTCCGCCTTCGTCAGCTTGCTCGCGCCCACTCCCTCGCCCGTGATGAGCAGGTCCGTGGTGGCCGAGACGGAGGAGGCGGCGGTGGCGCCCGCTCGTTCGCACATCTTCTGGAACGTCGGGCGGGTCACCTTCTCGCCGGAGCGCGGGTCGCTGATGGAGCCGGTGATGACGACCGCCTTGCCTTCCAAAGGTGCACCGGCGACCACGACGGGCGGGAGGTCTTCCTCGCGCACTTCCAGGGACACGCCGCGGTCCCGCAGGCGTTCGATCTCGGGGCGCAGGCGGGCCAGGTGGTGGGTGAGGGATTCGGCCACCTTCTGGCCGATGTCCTCTACGGCCACGAGCTTTTCGACGCCTGCGTCGGCCACCTCTTCGAGGGAGCCGAAGCCCGCTCGGCACAGGCGGGCGGCGGTGCCTTCGGAGGCCATCGGGATCGAGAGGCCGATCAGGGCTCGGCGCAGGCCCACGGAGCGGCTGCGGTCGATGGACTCGATCATGCGGGTCGCGGAGATCTCGCCCACCCGGTCGAACTCCAGCAGGCGTTCCTTGGTGAGGGTGTAGAAGTCCGACGGGTTCACCAGGTCGCCGGTCTCCGCCAGGCGTTCGATCCACACCTGGCCGATCGCGTCGATGTCGGCGGCGGCTCGGGAGGACCAGTGGATCAGGCGGCGCACGGTTTGCGCGGGGCAGACCGTGTTGGTGCAGAACAACTCTCGGCTGTTGCCCTGTTCGGTCAGCGGTTGTGCGCACGACGGGCACGTGGACGGCGGCACGATCTCGCGTTCGGTGCCGGTGCGCTTCGACTCGTCGAGGACGCCCGCCACGAACGGGATCACGTCGCCCGCGCGGCGCACCAGGACCGTGTCGCCGATCTTGATGCCGCGCGAGCGGATGACCTCCTGGTTGGCCAGGGTCGCGCGGGTGACGGTGGTGCCGCCGACGAAGACCGGCTCCAGCCAGGCGACCGGCGCGATCTTGCCCGTCTTGCCCACGTCCCAGACGACGTCGACCAGCACCGTCGTCTTCTCCTCGGCGGCGAACTTGTACGCGATCGCGCCGCGCGGCGAGGACGAACGGGTGCCGGCGGCGGCGAACGCGTCGCGGTTCGCCAGGCGCAGCACGGCGCCGTCGAGGTCGTAGTCGAGGGTGTTGCGGGCCTGCTCGATGCCGCCGATGAGGTCCTGCGCCTCGGCCGCGGTGGTGCAGTGCTTCATCTCCGCCACGCTGAAGCCCAGCTTGCGCAGGCCCGCGTCGAGGTCGGAGTCGGCGCTCTCCGGCTCGGTCGTGAGGTCGAACGCGAAGAACTGCATCCGCCGCCCCTCGACGGCCTTGGGGTCCTTCGCGCGCAACGTGCCCGCGGCCGCGTTGCGCGGGTTGATCAACGGCTTGTCGGGGTGCGCCGCGTTGTACTTGTCGAAAGTGGACCGCAGCATCACGCACTCACCGCGCACCTCCACGCGGCCGGGTGCGTCCACCTTGTCCGGCACACCATCACACAGCGCGCGCGTCAGGAACGTGACGTCGTCGCCCGTCGTGCCATCGCCTCGCGTCACGGCGCGCGCGAGACGCCCGTTCTCGTACACCAGAGCCAACGACAGCCCGTCGAGCTTCGGCATGACCACCACCGGCTGGCCGGGGAACCGCGCGAAGAACGACTCGACCTGCTCCGGCTTGTTCGCCTTCTCCAGCGACAGCATCGGCCGCGAGTGCCGCACCGGCGCGTGCAGCACCGACGGCGCGCCCACGTGGTCCAGCGGGTTGTCCTCCGGCGCCAGCTCAGGATGCTCGGCGACCAGAGAACGGAACTCGTCCTCGATCGCGTCGTACTCCGCGTCCGCCACCAGCGGTTCACCCTGGTAGTACGCGTCACGCAGCTCGACGATCCGGGCGGCGAGCTCCTGAATCCGATCCCCAGCAGCACTCATGGACGGGACGTTACCCGGCAGCACCGACAAAAACGGACGGTCGAGCCTGGAGGCCCGCTCGAGTCCCGCTCGAACTCACCCGAACAGGCCGATCTCGTGCGCCACGGTCCCGCACCGGTACACCAGATCGGGTCGCACCTGGCTGATCATCTCGAAGTCGGCGGACCTCAGCACCCGCACCAGGTCCGTCCGCCGGTGCGGCGCGTGCCGGTATCCCTGCTCGTGCAGCCGCAGCCACGCGTCGAGCATCGCGATCTCACACCACTGGTCGATCCGCGGCGTGCCGAGCGCGTCGAACACGTCGAGCAACTCCTCGTCGTGCCCTCCCCTGCCGATCCGGTCGCACAGTTGCACGACGAACGCGCTGCTCTCCGCCAGCGACGTCTTCGCCAGCTCCCGCAACGTCTCCGCGCCCACGGTCACGTCCCGCCGCAGGCACTCCAGCACCAGATCCGGGAACTGGTCCGCCCACCACAGGTAGTGCGCGGCCCGTTCCCACGGCTCCACCGGGGACGCCGCAAGCTCCATCACGGCCCGTGCGTAATGCACGTCGTAACGCCCTGCTGGCAACGCTTCGGCCATATAGCTCAACGCTTTGCCCGCGGCGTCTCCCATGAAACGAGCCTCCGCGACCGCCTCACGCAACCCGCCCGCGTCCACAGTGGCCCCAGAACTGATGCCCAGCACCGGCGACGACTCGTCCCAGCTCACGTACAGCAGCCCCACCACCGCCCGCCAGTCCGCATCGGACAGTTGCGACCGCCAGAACGCCGCCAGCCGGGGCCAGTCCTCCACCCCGATTTCCCGTGCCGTGCACAACGGCGACAACACGACGTGCAGCAGCACGAGGTTGAGCGAGTACACGGCGGACCGCTGCGTGAACGACCTCCGCACGACCGTCGCCAGCCGGACGGGATCGGCGTCCGCGTCCGCCATCTCCCCCAGCAACTCGATCACGGCGCGCGACAGCGGTGTGAACGCCAACAACCCTTCGAGGTCACCATTCCCGGTGAGCTCGCACCAGATCCGCCGCGCGTCCTCCTCGACATCGATGATCGTCCGGTCCAGCCTTCGAACGTTCCCCACACCTCCGAGTCGATCAGCAACCCACCCCTGGGCGCCGCCCGCGCACGACGACAGGTCGTTTGGAGCCGTTGAACGGCAACCGGCGATCGGCCGAACGGACCAGCCGCGACGAAGTCATGTACTCGTGTGCACTACAAGCGCATCCACGAACAACGGCCACACGGCGCGTGGCAGGTCATGCCCCACCGCGTCCAACACGAGCAACGACGCACCAGGCACCGCATCGCGCAACGCACGACCATGCGCCAACGGATAGACAGGGTCAATAGCGCCGTGCACCACCAACGTCGGTGCGACTACATCGCCGAACCCACCACTACGAGGTGCGTCGAACTCCATGCAGAAGTGATTGGTCATGGCCGACTGAATGTTCACGGTCCGTGCGACGTCCTGAACGGCCAACGCGCGCACGGCGTCCTCGTCGAAGTACGGCGACGAACCCGCATAGGCCCGTAGCACCGACACGATGTTCTCCACGTCAGACGACGACTGCGCTGAAGACGCCTCCAAGAACTCAGGGGTCATCTCAGGCAGCCCAGGATCGCCGGTCGTGGTCGCCACGAACGTCAGCGACGCCACCCGCGCGGCGTGCTCCACGCCCAACGCCAGCGCGATCGCCCCGCTCATCGACCGCCCGACCACGTGCGCGCGCTGCACCCCCAACGCGTCCAAGATCCCCACCGCGTCCAGCGCCAGGTCGGACAGCGCATACCCAGGCGCCCCAGGTGGATAGCTCACGGACAGACCGGTGTCACGGTTGTCGTAGCGAATGACGAACCGACCGCGCGCCGCAAGAGAGGCGCACAGCTCCGTCTCCCACCACAGCATGGACGCGCACGCCCCATGAATCAGCAACACCGCCGGATCGTCAGAAGACCCGAACGTCTCCACACACAACTCAACGCCGTTGACGAGCATCACCGCACCGCCGGCCCATCGCGCAGCACGCCCCGAACGTGATCCAACGAGAGAGACGCAGGGTCAAACGCCGTAAGGCACCAAGTAGCACCAGCGGCAACATAGGCATCAACGTCAGCACCAGGCTCAACCTCGCAGACGTAGTCGAACGGCCCGTCACCCACCCGCAACCCCTCAACCTGCCCAACGGCGTCCGCGAACTCACCGGCCGACGACAGGTTCACCGGAAAGAAGCCGTCCAGCCCGGCCGCCCGCCGCATCGGCCGCGCGTTGCCGGGGAACCCGGCCGCCCACACCGGCACCCCGGGCCGCTGCACCGGACGCGGCAGGAACGACACCCCGTCCACCGTGTAATACGACCCGCGATGCCGCACGACCTCACCGGACCACGCCGCGCGCAGCACGGACAACGACTCGTCCAGCATCCGCCCGCGCACCCGGTCGTCGCACTCCTCGCCGGTCCGCGAGAACTCCCCGGCGAACCGGTCGCTGCCGAGTCCGACGCCGAGCACGAGCCGCCCGCCGGACAGCACGTCCAGCGACGCCGTCTCGCGAGCGAGCTTGACCGGACGACGACGCGTGATCGCCGAGACCATCGGCCCGAACCGCAACGTCGAGGTCGCACAGGCGATGGCGGTCAGCGTGATCCACGGATCGGCCACGTGCGTCACCGGCTCGCGCCACCGCACGTGGTCCCACACGAACAACCCGTCCCAGCCGGCCTCCTCCGCCTCGGCGGCAAGGCGAGCCACCAGCGCGGGATCAGCGAGAACGTCGAACAACGGCAACCAAAGCGCACATCGTGGGTTCATGCGACCAACGCTAGGAACGCCAGACCATAAACAAAAGCGATAGATTCTGCTCAAATCAACAAGCTACGCTTATCAAATGCTCGACCTCCGCCATCTCGCCACTCTCGACGCGGTCGCCACCGAAGGCACCTTCGGCCGCGCCGCCGACCGCCTCGGCTACACCCAGTCGGCCGTGAGTCAGCAGGTGGCGGCCCTGGAGAAGACCGTCGGCGGCGCGGTGTTCGACCGCCCGGGAGGCCCGAAACCCGTCCGCCTCACCCCGCTCGGCGAAGTGGTGCTGAAGCACGGACGCGACCTGCTCGCCAGAGCTCAGGCCACCGAGGACGCCGTCGAACGCTTCAAGGCGGGCGAGGGCCGCGTCGACATCGGCACGTTCCAGAGCATCACCAACGTCCTGCTCCCCACTGTCGTCCGCAGGCTCCTCGACGACCACCCGAACGCCGACATCAGGCTGTTCGAGGAGGAGACCGACCAGCCCACCGCCGACGGCCTCGACCTGGTCTTCTTCGACGGCGAGCTGACCGGCGACGTGGAGCAGACCAAGATCCTCGACGACCCGTACGTGCTGGTCACCAGGCCGGGCCAGTTCGCGCCAGGACCGGTCCCCCTCACCGCACTGCACCAGACGGCGATGGTCGCCCAGCCCCCGATCTGCGACCAGGCCCGCGTCGAACGCGTCTACGCCGACCACGGAATCAAGCCCCTGATCGTCTTCCGCACGGCCGACAACCGCGGCGTGCTCTCGATGGTCCGCGCCGGCATGGGCCTCGCCGTGGTGCCGAAACTCGCCCTCGACGACACCACGGGCCTGGTCACCCACGAGATCGAGGAACTGACCCCGCGCGAGATCTACCTGGCCTGGCAGGCGAACCGCACCCTGTCCCCGCTCGCCACCAAGGTCGTCGACCTGACCCTGCAGACCGCGAAAACTCTCTAGTCGCGCGGCCCGCGCAACGTCAGCACCACGCGCAGCACGTGCTCGACCGCGGCCGGGAACACGGCGCCGCGCAGTTCGTCGCGGTGCACCAGGGTCTGCCCGGCGAACTCGACCATGCGCTCCGGCCCGACCCGCCGCACCACCAGCGCGGCGACCTCCTCCAGGTCCAGCCGCGGGTTGTCGAGGCGGGTCAGCGCGAACTCGACGATCAGCTCCTCGTCACTCACGGCACCCCAACCCTTCGGTTTCGCCCACCGATACACGTCGAAAACATGCGCTGGACCGATGATCCACGCCACCCGCACGCTGTCGAGCATGAAGTTCTCGCGGCCACAGGCCCGCAGCTGGAGATGCCCGCCCGCCCCCGCCGAGGTGCGGGACTTCCACGCGGGCCTGCCCGACTACGCGCCCACTCCGCTGACCGAACTCCCGAGCCTCGCCGCCGAGCTCGGAGTCGGCCGACTGTTCGTCAAGGACGAATCTTCCCGGCTCGGCCTGCCCGCTTTCAAGGCTCTCGGTGCCTCCTGGGCCGTGCATCAGGTCCTCAAGAACACAAAAGGCCAGGTCACGCTCACCACCGCAACCGACGGCAACCACGGCCGCGCGGTCGCCAGGATGGCCCGGCTGAACGGCCACAAGGCGCACGTCTTCGTTCCCGACGCGGTCCCGGCGCCCGCGATCGAGGCGATCCGGCAGGAGAACGCCCAGGTCACGGTCGTCGACGGCACGTACGACGACGCCGTGGCGCAGGCCGCGAGTGCTGAGGGCGTCCTCGTGCAGGACATGGGCTGGCCCGGCTATGAGGAAGTCCCGGCGTGGATCGTCGAGGGCTACGGCACGCTCTGCCACGAGATCGACGAGCAACTCCCCGCAGAACCCGACCTCGTCGTCATCCCGGTCGGCGTCGGCTCGTTCGCCCAGGCCGTGATCACCCACTACCGCAGCCACGAGACGGACACCCGGTTGCTCGCGGTCGAACCCGACACCGCCGCCTGTGTCTTGGAGAGCCTCCAAGCGGGAGAACTCAAGACCATCCCCACCGGCACCACGATCATGGCCGGGCTCAACTGCGGCACGCCGTCCGCCACCTCCTGGCCCTACCTGAGCAACGGCCTCGACGGCGCCGTCGCGATCTCCGACGAAGAGTGCGCCAAGGCCATGCACGACCTCCACGCGCTCAACGTCCACTCCGGACCGTGCGGCGCCGCACCCCTGGCCGGGCTCCGCAAAGTCCGCGGAGACCTCGGCGAGCTCGGCACCGTCGTTCTCATCAGCACGGAAGGACGCCCGTGAACCCCCGTGACCTCCTCGCGGACCTGATCGCGATCGACTCCGTCAACCCCGACCTCGTGCCCGGCGGCAACGGCGAGGAAGAAATCGCCGACTTCTGCACCACCTGGTTCCACCAGAACGGCTTCGAGGTCCACCGCCTGGAACAACGCCCCGGCAGGCCGTCGATCGTCGCCGTCAAGAAGGGCACCGGCGGCGGGAAGTCGTTGATGCTCAACGGTCACATGGACACCGTGGGGCTCGCGGGTTACGACGGCGACCCGCTCGAGCCCAGGATCGAAGACGGCCGAATGTACGGGCGAGGCACGTTCGACATGAAGGGCGGCATCGCGGCCATGATGGTCGCCGCCGCACGCGCCACCGAACGCCCGTTGCGTGGCGATGTCATCGTCGCGTGCGTGGCCGACGAGGAACACGGCAGCACGGGCACGGCAGAGGTACTGGAGTCGTTCACCTCCGACGCCGCCATCGTCACCGAGCCCAGCCACCTCGAGGTCACCCTGGCGCACAAGGGTTTCGTGTGGTTCGAAGTCGAGATCGAAGGCAAGGCGGCGCACGGCTCACGCCCGGAGCTCGGCATCGACGCCATCGCCAAGGCGGGCCACTTCCTCGTCGCGTTGGAGCAGCTCCAAGAAGACCTGGCCACCGGACCGAGGCACCACCTGCTCGGCACCGGCACGGTCCACGCCTCGCTCATCACCGGCGGCGAGGAGGCGTCCACCTATCCGGCGAGCTGCAAGATCACCCTCGAACGCCGCACCGTCCCGGGCGAGTCACCGCAGCAGGAACTCCAAACCATCCTAGACCACCTCACCACCACGGTCCCGGACTTCCGAGCCACGCTCACCAGAGGCCTCGCCAGAGACCCGTTCGAGGCCGACCCGGACGCCGAGATCGTGAGAACCCTCATCGCCCACCTCGACGCCGAACCGATCATCCGCGCCGAGCCGTTCTGGACCGACTGCGCGCTGCTCGACCAGGCCGGCATCCCCTGCCTGCTGTTCGGCGTCGACGGCGCGGGCGCCCACGCGGCGACGGAGTACGTCGACCTCGCCTCGCTGGACCGGTTGACCGACGTGCTCACCGGCACGATCACGGCGTTCTGCGGCTAGGTTCTTGTCCCGGGGAGAGGGGAACCGGGGATGCCGCGCAAGGAAAGACCGCTCGACGCGGGCGACTCGGCCGTGCTCGCGTTCGCGCGGGAGCTCAGGTCGTTGCGGGAACGGGCGGGCAGCCCGACGTACCGCCAGCTCAGCTCGGTGACGCACTACTCGGAGGCGGCGCTCTCACAGGCCGCCGCCGGGCGCAAACTGCCCACGCTCCAAGTCACCTTGGCCTACGTCCGGGCGTGTGGTGGCTCGGAGGAGGAGTGGGAACGCCGCTGGCACGCGACGGCGGCCGACGAGCCACGGCCGGAGCACGACGTCAGCTCGCCCTACGCGGGCCTGACGCCGTTCGGGCAGGACGACGCGGAACGGTTCTTCGGCCGCGACCGCCTGATCGACAAACTCGCCGAACGCACCAGAACCCAACGGCTCGTCGTGGTCGTCGGCGCCTCCGGAGCAGGCAAGTCGTCCCTGCTCAGAGCAGGTCTGCTGCCCAGGCTCGACAACGCCGTCCTGTTCACCCCGGGCCAGCACCCCCTCGACGAACTCGCGAAGAGCACCTCCGGCACCGTGCTCGTGGTCGACCAGTTCGAGGAGATCTTCACCCTCTGCGACGACCGCGACGTCCGCCGCCGGTTCGTGGACGCCCTGACGAAGCACCGCGTCGTCATCGGAGTGCGCGCCGACTTCTTCGGCCACTGCACCGACTTCCCGGTGCTGGTCGACGCGATGGGCAACGGCCAGATCACGGTCGGCCCGATGAGCACCGACGAGCTGCGCGCCGCGATCATCCAGCCCGCCCGCCGGATCGGGCACACCGTCGAGACCGCGCTGGTCGCCGAACTCGTCGCGCACTGCGCCGACCAGGCGGGCGCGCTGCCGTTGCTCTCCCACGCGCTGCTGGAGACCTGGCACCGCCGCAAGGGCAACACCCTGACGCTGCAAGGGTTTCGCGCCGCCGGAGGGTTCGAGGGAGCGCTAACACGCACGGCCGAGTCGGTGTTCGCTGGCCTCACCGAACGGCAGCAGGACCTCGCCCGCTCGTTGTTCATCAGGCTCACCGCGATCGGCGACGGCACCGAGGACACCAAACGCCGGATCAGCCGCACCGAACTCGACGACGACCCGGACACCGCGACCACGCTGGAGACGCTGACCACCCACCGGCTGATCACCGTCGACCGCGACCGCGTCGAGATCACGCACGAGGCGTTGCTGCGCTGCTGGCCGCGACTGCGCGAGTGGCTCACGGCCGACCGCGACGGCCTGCGCGCCCACCGCGACCTGGCCGAGTCGGCGGCCGTGTGGGAGTCGCTGCACCGCGACCCCGGCGCGCTGGTCAGGGGCGCGCGGCTGGGCGCGTTCCGGCCGTGGCTGCTCGACCCGCCGCACCCGCTGACCGCCCGCGAACGCGAGTTCCTCACCACCAGCGTCACCGCGGAGTCCGCGGAACTGGCCAGCACCCGGCAGGGCCGGCGCCGGCTCCAGATCCTGGTCGGCCTGCTGACCATGCTGCTGATCATCGTGACCGGCATCAGCGTCACGGCGATGCAGGCCACCTCCGAAGCGACCAGCCAACGCAACAGCGCGCTCTCGCAGAAGGTCGCCCAGGACGCGAAACGCCTGCGCGGCACCGATCCCGCCCTCGCCGCCCAGCTCGCGCTCGCCGCCTACCGCCTCTCCCCCACGCCCGACGCCCGCAGCGCCGTGCTCAGCTCGTTCACGCCGTCCTACGCGACGCGGCTGACCAGCCACACCGACAACGTCAACTCCGTCGCGTATTCACCGCAACGCTCGCTGCTCGCCAGCGCCGGGCGTGATCACACCGTGCGGGTCACCGACATCGCCGACCCGCACCACCCGCGCGAGGTCACGACGCTCAACGGCCACACCGACAACGTCGTGAAGGTCGCGTTCAACGCCGACGGCACGATCATCGCCACGGCCGGATGGGACCGCACGGCCCGTTTGTGGGACTCCAGCAGCGGCGCGTTGCTCGCCACCATCCCGCACGACGACCAGGTCAACGCGGTGGCGTTCGACGGCGGCGTCCTCGCCACCGGGAGCACCGACAAAACGGTGCGGCTGTGGGACATCTCCGATCTGCGCGTCGCCCGGCAAACCGCGGTGCTGCCCCACCCCGACTCGGTCATCTCGCTCGCGTTCGGCGGTGGCGAACTCGTCGCGGGCACGTGGGACGGCAGCACACTCGTGTGGACCCTGACCGGCACGCCCACCAGCCGCGTCCTGCCCGGCAAGGGACCGGTGCACGCCGTCGCCGTCAGCCCCGACGGCCAGACCATCGCCACGAGCCACGACCGGGACGTCAAGATCTGGCCGAAGACCGGCGAACCGCGCACGTTGACCGGCCACACCGACGTGGTGCGCGGGCTCGCGTTCAGCCCCGACGGCCGTCTCGCAAGCACGTCCGTCGACCGCACGGCCCACGTCTGGGACCTCACCCAACTCGAGCCGCTCGTGCTCGCCGGCCACACCGCGGGCGTCGTCGCGGCCACGTTCGCCGGCTCGGTGCTGGCCACCGCGAGCGACGACCACACGGTGCGGCTGTGGGACCTGCCCGGCGCACTCCTGCAGGCGCACAGCGACTCCGTGTACTCCGTCGCCGCCCACGGCAAGATCATCGCGACCGGCGGGTACGACCGCGTCGTGAAGCTGTGGCAGGACGGCCGGCTGCTGCACACCCTGACCGGGCCCGCCGACGCCGTGAACTCCGTGAAGTTCTCGCCCGACGGCAGGACCCTGTACGCCGCGAGCGCCGACCACCGCGTCCACCGCTGGGACATCAGCGGAACGCCGGTGAAGCTCCCCGACCTCGCCGGGCACGCCGACGCGGTCAACGCGCTCGCGATCAGCCAGGACGGCACGACGATCGCCACCGCCGGCACCGACCGGACCATCGTGCTGTGGGACGCGCGCACCGGCTCGTCGCTGGGCACCCTGCTCGGCCACGCGGAGTCGGTCGAGGCGCTCGCGTTCAGCCCCGACGGCCGTCGCCTGGCCAGCGGGTCGTCCGACTTCAGCGCCCGGATCTGGGACGTCGGCACGCGCCGGGTGAACGCTCACATCGCCAGCGGGTCGCACGCGGTCAAGTCCGTCGCGTTCAGCCCGGACGGCACGCTGCTCGCGACCGGTGGCACCGACTTCGCCGTCCGCCTGTGGGACGTGGCCTCCGGTGCGCAGAAGGCCGAACTCACCGGCCACACCGACACCGTGCACGCCGTCGCGTTCTCCCCCGACGGCACCACGCTCGCCAGTGCGAGCGCCGACCACGGCGTCCGGCTGTGGCGGGTGGCCGACCGCACGCCGTTCGCCACCCTGTCCGGCCACACCGAACGGGTGTACGCGCTCACGTTCCTGCCCGGCGGCCACACGCTGCTCAGCGCGGGTGGCGACCGGACGGTCCGGGCGTGGGAGGCCGACGTCGAGCACGCCGCCACGCGCGTCTGCGCCGCGGTGTCGCCGCTCCTGTCCGCCCCCGACTGGAACCGCCACTTCCCGGACGTCGACCCCGCCCCGCCCTGCACCTGATCGTCAGAACGACGATCGAGGCAGACCCACTTCCTCACTCATCGGAAGATCCCCCTTCTCGCACCAGTAGTTCTAGCGAGAAGGGGTTCTTCACGGTCGAGCCGCGCCGCTGAAGAATCAACGATGAACAACCAGGTCAGGGCTGTGCTGCGGGTTCTTTCGCACGTCCTGCCCAGCGCATGACCGGTTCCTCGACGAAACGCCACGACAACGCCGCCGCCACGACCGTGAGCACCGCCGCGATCGGCCCGGCGGCCGCGCCGAGGTCCGGCCGCAGCCACAACGTCAGCGGGTAGTTCCAGAGGTAGGCGCCGTAGGACAGCGTGCCGAGCGCGACCAACGGCTTGATCGGCGTCGCCACCTGCTCCCACTTCGACCACGCGAGCAGCAGTACCGCCGTGCAGGCCGCGATCGCCGGTCCCGCGCCGAGGTACGTCACCGCGTGGCCCCGCAACGGCACGACCGACAGCACGGCCAGGCCGGTCAGCGCGATCGGCACACCCCACCTCGGCGCGCTGGTCAGCTTGAGCCGGGTCGCCGCGCCGATCACGAAGCACACGAACCACGACGTCGGCAGCGCGTAGGCGTTGTCGGCGTGCGGCCACAGCCAGATCAACGTCGCCGTGCACGCCGCCAGCGACCCGAGCGCGGCGACGGCCAGCACCGCGCCGGTCCGGTTGCGCACCCAGGCGAACGCCAACAAGGCGGGCCACAGCAGGTAGAACTGCTCTTCGGTGGCGAGCGTCCAGCCGTGGAACGCCGCCGGGCTCACCCCGCTGATGGGCAGGTTGCCGGTGAACGTGACCAGCACGAGCACGGTCCTGAGCAGCTTGTCGCGCTCACCCAGCGGGTCGAACACCAGCGTGACGAGCACGAACACCAGCGTGAGCGCTAACAGCGCCGGCAGCAGGCGCCGAGCCCGGCGCGCGTAGAAGCGCTTGAAGTCGACGCGTCCCCTGGTCTGCAACTCGCGTTGCAGCACGCCGGTGATCAGGTAGCCGCTGAGCGTGAAGAACACGACCACACCGACCACTCCGGCACCGGGGAACACGTCGGGGAACGCGTGGCGCAGCATCACCAGCAGAATGGCGATGCCGCGCAGCACGTCCAGTCCGGCGATGCGCCTCACCGCATCGCTCCCCGGATCAGCTTGTCCAGCAGGTCCGGATAGGACAGTCCGGCGGCCGCGAACATCTTGGGCACCTGCGACTCCGCCGTCATGCCCGGCATGGTGTTGACCTCGTTGAGCACGAACCCGTCCGCGGTCAGGAAGAAGTCGACGCGCGCGAGCCCGCGGCAGCCGAGCGCCTCGTAGACCCGCAGCGCCGCGTCCTCCAACGCCTTGAGCTCGGTGTCGTCGAGCGGCGCCGGGATGACGAACCTCGCGCTGCCGTCGTACTTCACCGTCGTGTCGAAGAGTCCCGGCACCTGGATCTCCAGCGGTGGTCCGGTCCGACGGCCCTCATCCGGGTCGTCCAGCACCGCGACGTCGATCTCCCGGCCGGACAGGACCTCCTCGACGAGCACCCGGTCGTCGAGTTCCAACGCCCTGCGCACGGCCGGTTCGAGGTCCTCCTCCCGCTGCACCAGGGCAACCCCGAAGCTCGACCCGGCCGCCACCGGCTTCACCACGACCGGGCCGCGGAAGTCCGCGGTGGACGCGTCGGTGACCAGCGCGCCCTTCGCCGTGCGCACCCCGACGGCCTCGGCGACGAGCTTGGTGGCCCACTTGTCCATCGCGAGCGCACCGGCCCGCAACGGCGACCCCACGTACGGCACGCCCGCCAGTTCGCAGAGCCCTGCCAGCGTGCCGTCCTCTCCCAGCGGCCCGTGCACCAGCGGCAACACCACGTCGCACGTCGACAGCACGTCGAGCGCGGCGGCCAGGCTGCCCGAGGTGAGCGTGTCCAACACCTGTCCATCAGGCCCGAGCCATCGGCCGTCGCGGCCGATGGTGAGCGCTACCACCTCGTACTTCGCCGGGTCGAGCGCCGCCCGCACGGACGCCGCCGACGCCACCGAGACGTCGTGCTCGCAGTTCTGCCCGCCACCGATCACGGCGACGCGGATGCCCCTCATCGAACGCTCCTCCGCACCCTCGCCCCGATGCCCGTCACGATCTCGTGCGGGATCGTGCCCGCCCAGCGAGCCCAGTCCGCCACCGTCGGCTCGCCGTCGTCCCCCGGTCCGAAGACCACCGCCTGATCCCCCGTCTCCAGCACGTCATCCCCTGCGTCGACCACGACCTGGTCCATCGAGATCACCCCGGCGACCGGCCGCCGCCGTCCGTTCACCAGCACCTCCGCCCGCCCGGAAGCGGTGCGGGGCAAGCCGTCCGCGTACCCGACGGGCAGCAGCGCGAGCGTCGTCGCGCGGTCCGTCACGTAGGAGTGGCCGTAGCCGACGCCCGTGCCCGCCGCGACCCGCCGCACCTGGACCACCGGCGCCGTCAGCCGCAGAGCGGAGCGCAGCCGGGTGGTCCCGGACGGGTCGATCCCCACGAGTCCGGCCCCGATCCGGACGACGTCGAGGTGCGCGCTCGGGTCAGTCAACGCCGCGCTCGTGGCCGCGAGGTGCCGCACCGATGGCCGCAACCCCGCCTGACGCGCCATCTCGACCCCGCGCAGCAACGCCTTGCGCCCCGGTTCGTTCAAGCCCGGCACGTCCGCGCACGGCAGATGCCCCATGACACCCACGACCCTGACCCGTCCGGCCAGTTCCGCCCGGCGGGCCGCGGACATCAGCGCGAGCCAGGTGTCCGGCGCGGCCCCGTCCCGTGCCATGCCGGTGTCGAGTTGGAGGTGCACGCGCACCCCGCCGTCCAGTGCCGCGAGGTGCTCAAGGCTCGGCACGCTCAGGTCGATCCCGTGCCGGATCGCGGTGTGCACGTTCACATCGACCGGGTTGAGCCAGCTCAGCACCGGAACGTCCACACCGGACCCGCGCACCGCCACCGCCTCGGCGAGCGACGTGACACCGATCCAGCGAGCCCCCGCCGCGACCGCCGTCCGCGCGACGTCGCCGAGCCCGTGCCCGAACCCGTCCGCCTTCACCACGGCCATGACGTCCCCGCGGGCCCACGAGACGAACCGCCTCGTGTTGTCGGCCACCGCGGCCAGGTCGACGTGCAGCGTCGGCGCGACGGCCGCCTGGCGGAGTGTGGTCACACGCGCGCCCACGCAGGCACCTCCACCGGTCCGTAGAGGGCGTGGTCGGCGCCGGTCAGCAACGCCCAGTAGCGGTCGCCGTAGGACCAGTGCCACCACTCGGTCGGGTAGTTGACCAGGCCCGCGTCACCCAGCGCGGCGGCGAGCACCGTCCGGTTGTGGCGGGCCTCGTCGTCGACCTCGGCGGCGAAGAAGCACCTCCCGTCGCTCTCCTCGGGCGTCGCGTCGACGGCCGTGCCCATCCACAGCTCGGCACCGGACGACGTGACCAGGGTGAGGTCGACCGCGGCGCCCGCGACGTGCGGCGCGACGGCCAGCGGTGCCACGAACCGGCTGGACAGCCGCCCGATCTCGACCTCGTCGGCCGCCGGGTGCAGTTCGCGCAGTTCGGCCGTGTACCGCTCGATGATCGCGTTCTGGTCGGCGATGGCGCGGTGCCCCTCGATCACCCGCAGGTCCACACCGGACGGCAACAGCGCGCGGGCCACGTCGAGTCGTCGCGCGAGGCCTTCCCGCACCAGCACGCCAGGCGCGAAGTCCAGTGGTACCAACGGGTCGGAGTTGTCGAGGACCCGGACGGCACGCACGATCGGATCGGCTAGCAGGATGGTCATGCAGCCAACCTAGGAACGTGCGTCCTTTGCGGACTCCTCCTGGCGGCCACCCGGCCCCGCCGAACGGCCGGTTCCCCGGCAGGCCCATCGGCCGTTAGGACGAGGTCCCCCACGCCGCTCCGAAATTCGGCAGACTGTGGTCGTGACCCGACTGAGGACGATCTGACGTGCACGCCGCTGGCATCGTGCTGCACCCGCAACGCGACTCCGCCCCCGCCGTCGAGGCGATCCTCGGCTGGGCGACCAACCGCGGCGTCGAGATCCTGGGCATCAAGGACGAGATCCAGCGCCTGCGCTGCGAGGCGACCCCGGTGACCGCCGAGGAACTGGGCCGCAGGGCCGACCTGGTGGTGAGCCTCGGCGGTGACGGCACGATGCTGCGCGCCATGCGCCTGGCCGACGGCGAGAAGGCCCCGGTACTGGGCGTCAACCTGGGCAAACTCGGCTTCCTGGCCGAGGTCGACGTGCCGGACCTGCCCGCCGCGCTGTCCGCGATCGACGCCCGCGACTTCAGCGTCGAACCACGACTCGCGATCGACGCGGAGTTCCCCGGCCACCGGGTCACCGCCTTCAACGACATCGCCGTGGTCCGCATCCCCGGCGAGGGCAGCGCGCGCGTCGCCGTGCACGTCGCGGGCCAGCCGTTCGTCAGCTACGCCGCCGACGCCGTCATCGTCGCCACCCCGACCGGGTCCACCGCCTACAGCTTCTCCGCGGGCGGCCCGATCACCAGCCCGTCCGTCGAGGCGCTGCTCGTCACCCCGGCCTCACCGCACTCCGCCTACAACCGGGGCGTGGTGCTGTCCGTGCACGACGAGGTGGACCTCGACCTCCTGCCGTCGAGCGGCCGCCTGGCCGTGGAGGTCGACGGCATGGTCGCGGGGTACGTCGAACCGGGTCAGCGGGTGTCGTTGCGGGGCAGGGCCGCCGCGGCTCGGGTCGTGCGGCTCGGGATGACGACGTTCTACCAGCGGGCGCGGCGCAAACTGCACCTCACCGACTCCGCCGAGCTTTCGTGAGGCTGCGCGCGTGGACCGAGGCCGACGCGGCCTGGTACGCGGAGGCGATCAGGGATCCCGAGGTCCAGCGCTACACCACCGACCCGCCCACGATCACGGCGGAGCAGGTCGCGGCCGCGATCGCCGCACTGCCCGCGAACCCCTCGGCCGCCTCGTTCTGCATCGAGGACGGCGGTGAGCGCTGCGGCAACGTCGCCGTCGACTTCACCGACGGCATCGGTCACGTGTCGTACCTCGTGGCCGCACCGGCTCGTGGCCGGGGGCTCGCGACCAAGGCGCTCACGGAGTTCGTGGCGTGGATCCTCACCCACCACGCGCCGGCCGAGCTGAGGCTGTGGACCCACCGGGACAACGCGGGCTCGCGCAAGGTCGCCGAACGGGCCAGGTTCGTCCGCGACCCCGCCCGCGACGAGGACCGCGAGATCAAGTGCGAGATCTGGCCGACCGTCGCGTACCACCTCGTTCCCTGACCTCCACCCGCTCTCAAGCGCCGCTTGTTCGGATGTCCGCGCCGGGCAACGAGACAGGGGGGCGCAGGACGATGGAGCTGAACAGGCGCAAGGTGTTCGCACTGGGTGCGGGCGCGGCGCTCGCCGCGAGCACGGGCACCGCCCAGGCCGAGTCCGGGAGGGCACCCGAGCCGAACCTCCCCGGCTTCAAGCACAACTACGCCAAGGTCAACGGCGTGCGCCTGCACTACGTCACCGGCGGACGCGGTGAGCCGCTCCTGCTGCTGCCGGGCTGGCCGCAGACCTGGTGGCTGTACAACAAGATCCTGCCCGCGCTCGCCCAGAAGTTCCGGGTGATCGCGGTCGACATGCGCGGCCAGGGCTCGTCGGACAAGCCCGCGGGCGGGTTCGACAAGAAGACCATGGCGACGGACCTGCACGAGCTCGTGAAGAAGCTCGGCTACGACAAGGTCAACGTCGTAGGCCACGACCTGGGCAGCATGGTCGCGTTCTCCTTCGCCGCCAACTTCCCGGACGCCACCAAGAAGGTCGCGTTCATGGACGTGCTGCACCCCGACGAGAGCTTCTACCAGATCCCGCTGCTGCCCCCGCCGGGCGGATTCAGCGTGTGGTGGTTCGCGTTCAACCAGGTCATGGGCCTGCCGGAACAGCTGCTCGCCGGCCGGTTCCGGTACATGGTCGACTGGCTGTTCGCGAACACCGCGTTCACGCCGTCCGCCATCGACGAGCGCTCGCGGCGGATCTACGCGCAGAACTACGACTCCGCCGAGGCCATCCGCGCGAGCAACGGCTGGTACCAGGCGTTCCACCAGGACATCGCGGACGGCAAGACGTACGCGAAGCTGACGCCGCCCGTGCTGGGGCTCGCGTCGATCTCGTCCTACGACCTGTTCCTGGGCGCGCTGCCGAACCTCGCGAACCAGTTCGAGGTCGTGCGGGTCGACGGGTCCGGCCACTGGCTCTGCGAGGAGCAGCCGGACTTCGTCACCGGCGAGATCGTGCGGTTCTTCAGCTGAGCGTGCGCACCGGTTGTGCCGAGGGGATGAACGCCGCGACCACGACTGCCAGCAGCGCGGTCGCGGCGCCCAGGCCCATGATCAGCTGGAAGCTGAACGGCACGCCCACCTGCGTGAGCACCACACCCGCCACCGCGCTCGACACCGACGTGCCGATCGCGCGCATCAGCGAGTTGAGGCTGTTCGCCGCAGCGGTTTCCGACGTCGGCACGGCGCCCATGATCAGCGCGGGCATCGCGCCGTAGCCGAGGCCGATGCCGGCACCGATCACGGCCGAGATCACGACCAGCTGCCACACCGCGGTCAGCATGAAGATCCCGATGCCGTACCCGAACGCGACGACCAGGGCGCCGAGGAGCAACGTCGCGCGCGGGCCGCGGGCGTTCGAAATCCGGGCGGCGAACGGTGCCGTCGCCATCATCACCAGGCCCGACGGCACCAGCACGAGGCCGGTGACCAGCAACGACTGGCCGAGGCCGTGACCGCCGACCGGCAGCTGCAACACCTGCGGCAGCACCAGCGACTGCGCGAACATGGCGAACGCGAACACCAGCGACGAGATGTTGGTCAGCAACACCTGACGGCGGACCGTGGTGCGCAGATCGACCAACGGCTCGCGCGTCCGCAGCTCCCACCAGCCCCACGCCCCGAGCACCACCGCCGCCGCGACGAAGAGCCCGGTCACGGACCCGCCGCTCCACTCGGACGCCTTCGAGACGCCGAGCAGCAGGCAGATCAACGCGACCGAGAGCCCGACCGCGCCGAGCAGGTCGAACCGGCCGCCGCCACGCACGGGCGACTCGGGCACGTAGACGAGCACCGCGGCCAGCACCAGGACCCCGACGCCCGCCGACGTCCAGAACAACATGTGCCAGTCGCTCTGCTCGACCAGGATCGCGGCCGCGGGCAGGCCCAGCGCGCCGCCGACACCGAGTGAGGCGCTCATCAACGCCGTCGCGCCGGCCAGCCGTTCGATCGGCAGCTCGTCGCGCATGATGCTGATGCCGAGCGGGATCACGCCGACGGCCATGCCCTGCACCACCCGGCCGATGATCAACGGCACCAGCGAGTAGCTCAGCGCGGCGATGACCGAGCCGACGACCACCATGAGCAGGCTGACGATCAGCATGCGGCGCTTGCCGAACATGTCGCCGAGCCTGCCGATCACCGGCGTCGCGACCGCGCTCGCGAGCAGGGTCGACGTGATCACCCAGGCGGTGTCGCCCGGTGCGGAGTTGAGGAGTGCGGGGAACCTCGGCAGGAGTGGGATGACCAGGGTCTGCATCAGCGACACCGTGATGCCGCCGAGCGCCAGGACGGCCACGACGACGTTCGGGCGCGTCACCGGACGCGTTTCTTCGAGGAGCACGTGACTCATACTAAGTCAGTCACTTGACTTAATATCGAGCGGTGCAAGGATGTCCCGGATGTCCGATGCGGGAGTGACGATGAACAAGGTGGACTGCCAGTCCAGGGCGGAGCGCGCGAACGCCACCCGTGAGCTGATCCTCACCGCGGCCGAGCGGCTGTTCGCCGAGCACGGGGTGGTGGCGGTGTCGAACCGCCAGGTCAGCGAGGCGGCGGGGCAGGGCAACAACACCGCCGTCGGCTACCACTTCGGCACGAAGGCCGATCTCGTGCGGGCCATCGCGCGCAAGCACCTCGCGCACGTCGAGGAGATCCGGCAGCGAATGGTGGCGGACCTCGGCCCGTCCCCCGACCTGCGCGACTGGCTCGACTGCCTGGTCAGGCCCATCACCGTGCACCTCGACACGGTCGGCAGCCCGACCTGGTTCGCCCGCTTCGGCGCGCAGGTGATGACCGACCCGACGCTGCGGCCGATCATCGTCGAGGAAACCCGCTCGTCCCCGTCGCAGGTGCGGATCATCGTCGGCCTGAACGCCTGCCTCGCGCACCTGCCGGACGAGGTGCGCGCCGAACGTCACGACATGGCCCGCCAGCTGCTGGTGCACATGATCGCCGAACGAGAGCGCGCCCTGGCCGACGGAACGCCGACCCCGCGCGCGACCTGGGGTGACGCCGCGACCGGCCTGGTGGACGCGCTTCTCGGCATGTGGCGCGCCCCGGTCAGCCCTTGAGCGCGTAGAACCGCATCGGCGAGTTCGGCTCGAACCCGATCCGCGGGTAGACCGGCGCTCCCGCCACCGTGGCGTGCAGCGTGGCGCGGGTGATGCCGGTCGCGCGCCCCGCCTCGAACAACGCCTTGCGCGTCACCGCCTCGCCGTACCCGCGCCGTTCGAGACCGGGTTCGGTCGCGACCAGCACCACGAACAGCCGCCCGTCCGTCTCGACCGCGCCCGCGCACGCCACCGGCACCCCGTCGCGCAGCCCCAGGTACGCGTGCACGCCGGTCTTCCACAGCGCGGAGCCCGCGATGCCGTCCCGCCCGGCCTCCAGCGGGAACCCGTAGGCGCGCGAGTTGATGTCCGCGTACGCCAGCAGCTGCTCGTCGGAGGTCACGCGCTCGAACGTCAGCTCCGGGTGCGTCGGCTCCGGGATCGGCAGCACCTCCCCCGCCATCCCGACGCCGGGAAACGCGAACGCCAGCCCCGCCGCTTCGGCCAGCGCGTCGAGGCGAACGCCGGCAACCAGGTCCTCGAACACCCACAGGAAACCGGTGTTCTGCTTGGCGCGCATGACCTCGGCCGCCTCCGCGAACCGCTTCGGGAGCAGGTCGCGGTCGGTCTCCGTGAGCGTGACGCAGTTCCAGAACGGGAAGAGGCAGTCCGCCCACCGCACCGCGAGGCCGGGCAGGTCGCGCACGTCGGCGTCCGGGTTGCGGTCCAGCACCATCGCGTGCCAGCCCGTGGTCAGCTGCTCCACGGACTCCGCCGTCAGGTTGATCATTGCCCCGAGCTTAGGCCCTGACTCAGGCGTTCTCGCGCAACCGCCGCAGCATCAACGCCAGGTGCAGCCGGAACCGTCCGGACGCCTCGTCCAGTCCGAACCCGAGCGCAGCCTCGGCGCGGGCCAGCCGGGCGGTCATCGTGCTGTGGTGCCGGTGCAGCACCGCCGCCGCCTTGCGCACGGAACCCGTGGCGCACAACGCGTCCAGCATCGTGATCATGCCGGGTTCGGCCGCGAGCCGGTCCAGCGCGCGCACGTCGGGCAACTCCTCGACGTCCGCGACGGCGAGTTTCTCGGCGAGCAACCCGAGGCTGCCGAGCTTCTCCCACCACACCACGGGTTCGCCGTCTGACGTGAACCTCAGCGCGGACCTCGCCGCCTGCCAGGACTTCACCGCGTCGATCGCCGGGAGCAGCGGCCCGACCCCGAGCCGTCCCGCCACCTCCGGCACCTCGGCGGTCAGCACCGCGCGCACGTCCCCCACCAACGCCGACCGGCCGGGCACCTCCCCGGTGGTGGCCAGCACCCGCAACGGCGCGGTGGCGTTGATGCCGAGCAGGTGCAACGCGCGCGAACGTTCCGCCGTGCCAACGCTTTCCGACAGCACCAGTTCGATCAACGCCGGATCGCCGAGTTCGGGCAACGGCACGCTGGAGTGCTCCAGCAGCACGGCGGCGGCGATCGCGAACCGTTCGAGCAGCATGTCGTCCAACGGCGCGGGCGGGCCGGGCCGGCAGACCCAGACCTCCACTCCGCCTTCGAGCGCGCGGACGGCGGCCCCCGCGGGCACCGGGCCCGCCGTGACTGGCCCACCCCCGTCGGCGTGCAGCGAGAGGCCCTGGCCGGGCGCGTAAAGCCCGGCGGCACACCCGGCGAGTTCGGACGTGCTGCGCACCAACGCGTCCAGGCTCGCCCGCTCGGTGATGAGGCGGTCGAAGAACCCGATCACCCGCACCGCGCTCTCGGCGTCGGCGTCCAGCCCGGACAACCTCAGCAGCAGGCCTCTCATCCCGTCACCATAACCCCGACAGCTGGCTGCGCGGAGGGTTCGAACGCCCGCCACGTGTCGGCTGCGCGCACAGCGGTACGAGGCGAGGATTGAGGACATGAGCTACAACGTCGATCCCGAACTGCTGCCTTGGCTCGACATGCTGCCGAAGGTGGCCCTCCCCGACTACGAGGCGCTGCAGGCCGCGCGCAGCGAACAGTCGCAGCTCGCCGACATGATGCCGCCCTACGAGCCGACGAACCCCGTCGACATCAGGGACGTCACGGTGCCCGGCCCGTCCGACTCCCCCGACGTGCCGGTGCGGATCTACAGCCCGGCGAACCGCGAAGGCCTGGTGCCCGGCCTGGTCTACATCCACGGCGGCGGGTTCATCCTCGGCGACCTCGACACGTTCCACGCGCACGTCCTGCGCATCGCCGACGAGCTGGGCATCGTCGTCGTGTCGGTCGACTACCGGCTCGCGCCCGAGCACCCCTTCCCCGCGCCCGTCGAGGACTGCTACGCGGCGTTGAAGTGGACCGCCGAGAAGGCCGACGAGCTCGGCATCGACCCCGCGCGGCTCGGCATCGGCGGCGAGAGCGCGGGCGGTGGCCTCACCGCGGGCACCGTGCTGATGGCGCGCGACCGGGGCGGCCCCGAGTTGTGCTTCCAGTTCCTCGGCATCCCCGAGATCGACGACCGGCTCACCACCGAGTCGATGACGGACTACGTCGACACGCCGATCTGGAACCGCCCCAACGCCATCTACAGCTGGACCGCCTACCTCGGCGGCGAGCCGGGCGGGGACGACGTCTCGCCGTACGCCGCTCCTGCCCGCGCGACCGACCTGAGCGGGCTGCCGCCGACGTTCGTGTCGACCTGCCAGTTCGACCCGTTGCGCGACGAGGGCGTCGAGTACGCGCGCCGTCTGTCGCACGCCGGGGTGCCGACCGAACTCCGGCTCTACCCCGGCACGTTCCACGGCTCGTCGCTGGTGGCGAGCGCGGCGATCTCGGTGCGGATGTTCGAGGACGAGGTCGAGGCGTTGCGGCGCGGTCTGAAGGTCACGGAGTCCCCGTGACCGTGCTGCCCGACCTGGTGACGTGGTGGGTGACGGTGGCGCCGCTCCAGTAGTGGAACGTCAGCGTCACCCGCGCGTTGTCGTTGACCTCGGCGAAGAACTCCGGGGTCAGGGTCGTGGTGCCGGCCGGGTAGTTCGGGGCGAACGCGCGGTCGAACTCCTTGAAGGAAGTCCAGTTGTGCGGTCCGGCGTTCGACCCGTCCGCGTACTTCGCCTCCATCGTGGCGAGCAGGTCGCCGCGGAAGTTCGTCGGGATCGCGAACGACGCCGTGGTGCCGGTCGACGCCGAGAGCACTGGTGTGTCGTGGGTGACGAGGTTGATCCGCCACGGCACGCCGGCCGAGAAGTGGGCCGTCAGCACGGCGTTCGTGCCGTAGTTCCGGGATCCGCTCAGCCTGGTCATCGCCGACGCGGTCAGGCTGAGCTGGTCGCCCGAGACGGTGTAGTCGGTGCCGCGCACCAGATCCGTGCTGCCCTGACGCAGGCCGGTGAACGTGGTTCCGTTGGGGTTCACCGTGATCGCCTTGGCGGCGATGGCACTGGAGCGGGCGCTGAAGACCTGGTCGGTCGACGCGGTGCCGGACCGGGTGGTCCAGCTCGACCTGATCTGCGCGGCGAGTTCGGGGTCGCTCCACTGGAACGACGTGCGGCCGAGGTGCTGGCCGTTGTCCCACAGCATCGTCGTGATCTTCTTGGTGCGCGCGTAGAAACCCAGGTGCTCGAAGAACTTCAGCTTCTCGCCCTGCTCGATCGTGCCGGTGTGCCGGTCGAACCCGAGCAGGCCGTACTCGCCGAGGATCACCGGCACGCCGCGTGCGACGAAGGTGGTGTGCACGCGGTCGAACGAGTCGGTCAGGTCCTTCTGCGCGGTCGCGTCGTAGCGGGTGCCGCCGGCGACGTTCACGCTGAACGGCCAGTAGCCGTAGTAGTGCACGGTCGCGGCCACGTTCGGGTCGCCGAACCCGCCGATCGACGTCGCGAGTTCGTCGAGCCGCGCCTGGTCCGACGAGGTGTGCAGGGTCGGCAGGACCAGCAGCCTGGTCGCGTTGGTGCCGCCCGATCCCCGCACGATCGTGCGGAACGACGCGTTCAGCTCGTGCAGCAACTGGGCGTTCTGGGCGTCGCCCGAGCTGCCGGTGAACTGCGGTTCGTTGACGCTCTCGAACACCAGCTGCTTCGGGGAGTCCTTGAAGGTGGTCGCGAGCTGGGTCCAGATGGCGTTGTAGCGGGCCAGCACGCCGGTCCGGTCGGACGGCATCGCCGAGATCCACTGCCACGAGTCGTGGTGGATGTTGATCATCACCTGGAAGCCGTCCGCGAGGGCCCAGCCGACAACCTCCTTGACGCGCGCGAGGTACGCCGCGTCGATGGTGTGCGCCGAGTTCTGGTGCTGGCCCCAGGTGACGGGGATGCGGATGCTCTTGAAGCCCTGCGCCTTCACGTTGTCCAGCAAGGCTTCCGTGACACGCGGGTTGCCCCAGGACGTCTCGTCGCTCCCCGTCGAGTCGAGGGTGTTGCCGAGGTTCCAGCCCGGTTGCATGGCCGCGACCTGGGCCATCGCGTCGCCTGATGGTGGTGTGCCGGGGCTGCCGGTGCACGCGACCCCGTTGAGGGAGAACGACTGCGGGGCCGTGTTCGCGTCGGACCAGCTGCCGTTGAAGCCGAAGGACACGGCGGCGTTCGGTTCGATCACGGCGTTGTACCCCGCGTTCACGGCCGTGACGTCGGCGCCCGAGGAGGTGACGGCGGCGTTCCAGGCGTGGGTGACCTTCTGCCCGGACGGCCAGGACCAGGTCAGCCGCCAGCCGTCGACGCGCTCGCCGAGGTTGGTGATCGTGACGTTCGCGGTGAACCCGCCCGACCACTGGCTCGGCACCGCGTAGTCGACCTTGCAGCCGGGTGCCGCCGCGGCCGGTGCGCCGCTCACCAGCCCCGCGGTCGCGACGACGAAAGCCGTTGCCAGCACGGCGAAACGTCCTCCGGGCACAGCGCACCTCCCCTGACCTGGGAACGTTCCCAGTTGGCCGCACTGTAACCAGCCGCTCCTTCTTGAGGAAGCCGCGCTGTCGATTCGACGTCGAACGCGAACTCGTTCCGCCGCAACGCTTTCATGACCGTTACAGTCCGCCGCATGGTCAGAGCCCTGACAGCCGTTCTCCTCGCGGTGCTCACCTGCACCGTCCCACTGACGCCACCCGCCACGGCCGCGCCCGCGTTCAACTACGGCGAGGCGCTGCAGAAGTCGGTCTGGTTCTACGACGCCCAACGCTCCGGCGTGCTGCCCGCGAACAACCGGGTGAGCTGGCGCGGCGACTCGGCGGTGCGCGACGGCTCGGACGTCGGTCTCGACCTCTCCGGCGGGTTCTACGACGCCGGCGACCACGTGAAGTTCGGGCTGCCGTTCGCGTTCAGCGTGTCGATGCTCGCCTGGGGTGCCGTGGAGAACCGCGCCGCCTACGCGAACTCGGGCCAGCTGCCGCACCTGCTCGCGAACCTGCGGCACGGCACCGACTGGATCATCAAGGCGCACCCGTCACCGAACGTCGTCTACGGCCAGGTCGGCGCGGGCAACCCGGACCACGCCTGGTGGGGCTCGGCGGAGGTGATGCCGATGGCACGCCCGTCGTACAAAGTGGACAGTTCGTGCCCCGGCTCCGACCTCGCGGGCGAGTACGCGGCGGCGATGGCGTCGGCGTCGATGGTCTTCAAGGACACCGATCCCTCCTACGCCTCAACTCTGCTCACGCACGCCAAGCAGCTCTACGCGTTCGCGGACACCTATCGCGGCAAGTACAGCTCGTGCATCACCGACGCCGCGAACTTCTACAACTCGTGGAGCGGCTACCAGGACGAGCTCGTGTGGGGTGCGATCTGGCTGCACCGCGCGACCGGTGACGCGAGCTACCTGACCAAGGCGAAGACCGAGTACACCAAGCTCGGCACCGAACCGCAGAGCTCCGAACGTTCCTACAAGTGGACCATCGCGTGGGACGACAAGTCCTACGGCGCCTACGTCCTGATGGCGAAGCTGACCGGCGAACAGACCTACATCACCGACGCCAACCGCTGGCTCGACTTCTGGACCACCGGCTACAACGGCAACCGCGTCCGCTACTCCCCCGGCGGCCAAGCGGTCCTCGACAGCTGGGGCTCACTCCGTTACGCGGCCAACACCTCGTTCGCCGCACTCGTCTACTCCGACTGGCTGTCCACACGCGACAGTGCACGGGCTCGCACCTACCACGACTTCGGCGTGCGCCAGATCAACTACGCCCTCGGCGACAACCCGCGCAACGCGAGCTACGTGGTCGGTTTCGGCACGAACCCACCACGCAACCCACACCACCGCGGCGCGCACGGCTCGTGGGCCGACAGCATCCAGGAACCGACGACGAGCCGTCACATCCTCTACGGCGCGCTGGTGGGCGGCCCCAGCACCAACAACGACGCCTACACCGACAGCCGCAGCGATTACGTGATGAACGAGGTGGCACTCGACTACAACGCTGGCTTCACCGGTGCGTTGGCGCGGCTGTACGGCGAGTACGGCGGCGCCCCGCTCACGTCGTTCCCCCTGCCGGAAACCCCGGACGGTCCCGAACTCACCGTCGAAGCGTCGGTGAACCAGAGCGCGCCCCAGTTCACTGAGGTCAAGGCCTTCGTCCTGAACCGCAGCGCGTGGCCCGCCCGCACCTTCAACGGCACGTTGCGCTACTACTTCACCCTCGACGGCACGACCACCCCGAGCCAGATCGCGGTCACCACGAACTACAACCAGTGCGGCGCGGCAAGCACCCCGATCCAGCACCGCGGTTCGACCTACTACGTCGAGATCCCGTGCACCGGCGTGGCCCCGGCCGGACAGTCCGCGTACCGCAAGGAGGTCCAGTTCCGCATCACCAGCACCGGCACCTGGGATCCCTCCAACGACTGGTCGTACACCGGCCTGGGCACCGGCAACACCGTCCAGCGCACCGACCGAGTGGTCCTGCGCACCGACCGCGTCGTGTGGGGCACCGAGCCCGGCGGCACCACCGAGGACACCCAGCCCCCGTCCGTCCCCAGTGGACTGACCGCCTCCGACACCCGTGCCACCAGCACGTCCCTCACCTGGACCGCGTCCATCGACAACGTGGGCGTAGCCGCCTACGACGCCCTCAACGGCACCACCGTCGTGGGCACGTCGACAACCACCGGCCTGCTCCTCACCGGCCTGACCCCGGACACGCCGTACTCGTTCTCCGTCCGCGCCCGCGACACCTCCGGCAACGTGTCCGCTTCCAGCACGTCTGTCACGATTCGCACGCTTCCAGGCACCACGAGCACTATGACCGTGCAGCACAAGGGTTCCGGCGCCCCCACCTCCAACCAGATCGGCGCCACCCTCCAACTCTCCAACCGCGGCACCACGCCGCTCTCCCTCTCCACCACCACGCTGCGCTACTGGTTCACCGGCGACGCCGCCTCACCCAACTACCAGGTGTGGTGCGACTGGTCCCAGCTCGGCTGCGCGACGATCCGCACCCGAGTGGTCAAACTCGCCACCGCCCGCCCAGGAGCCGACGCCTACCTCGAAGTCTCCTTCGCGTCCGGATCGCTGGCCGCCGGTGCCACCACCGGCGAAATCCAGGTGCGCGCGGCAAAGTCCGATTGGTCCACTTTCGACCAGTCCAACGACCACAGCTACCGAACCAGCGCCACCCTCACCGACTTCGACCGGGTGACCGCCCACACCGGCGACACCCTCACGTGGGGCACCGAACCCTAGACCTCGGGGCGGGACGTTCTGCGCGGCACAGGCGTCCCGCCCCGTTCCCACCAACGAGATAGCGCTCTCACGCCCCTACGATGGAGCCATGACGGAGACGCACCGACGCCCAGGCCCGCGCATCGAGGAGGTAGCGCGGCTGGCCGGGGTGTCCAAGTCGACGGTCTCCAGAGTGGTCAACGGCGAGCAGTACGTGAGCGCCAAATCCAGAACCGCAGTGGCCGCAGCCATCACCCACCTCCGCTACAGCCCGAACCAAGCAGCCCGCTCCCTGGCTGGCAGCAAGGCGAACGCAGTGGCCCTGATCGTCTCCGAACAGGGCAGCAGAGTCCTGAGCGACCCGTTCTTCGCCGGCGTCCTCCGCGGCGTGCACGCCGAACTCTCCGGCCGCCACATCCAACTGCTCCTGATGCTCAGCCGCCCAGAAGACCACAACGACCTCATCGCCTACCTGGCAGGCGGCCACGTGGACGGCGCCCTACTGGTGAGCCTGCACGGCGAAGACCCCCTCCCTCACCGCCTGAAGGAAATGGGCCTCCCGGCAGTGGCAGGCGGCCGCCCCCTCAGCACCCCTTCAATCCCCTACGTGGACTCCGACAACTTCACCGGCGGCCTGGACGCCGTACGACACCTCGTCTCCCTGGGCCGCACCAAAATCGCCACGGTCGCGGGCCCCAGAGACATGGCAGCAGGCCAAGACCGCCTGAGCGGCTGGCGAAGGGGCCTCAGCGAAGCCAGACTCCCCGCCAACCTGGTAGCCGAAGCCGACTTCACCCCGGAGAGCGGCGCCAAGGCCATGTCGGCCCTACTCGACCGCACCCCGGACATCGACGCCGTCTTCGCCGCCGCGGACATCATCGCCCTGGGCGCCCTCCAAGTCCTCCAGGCCCGAGGCCGCCGAGTACCGGAGGACGTGGCCGTGGTGGGCTTCGACGACTCACTCCTCGCCTCCACCGCCACCCCACCCCTGACCACAGTCCGCCAGGACGTAGAACAACTGGGCCGCACGATGACGTGGCGCCTGCTGGGCGAGCTGGCAGGAGACGCGGGCCTGCCGCCTTCGCTCCTGCTGCCGACGGCGCTGGTGCGGCGGGCGAGCGCCTGAGGGGCAAGGTCGCCAAGAGCTGAGTGACCAATGGCTTGAGGAGAACGCGGCCGCAGGCCAGGCCGTATGAGCGCAAGCATCGCGATGGCGCAGCCGAGCCACCCAAGACCCAACGGCAAAGCCGAAGGCGAGGCGTCCTTCTTGGCTAAAAAGACAACGCGCGCCCGAGCTACGCGATGCCGAAGGCGAGTCGACACTCTTGGCTGCACCGGCAAGCCGGTATCGGTGACGTGCCCGCCCGACGTGCCCACGTACGCGTGGGATTGGGGCTTGACTTCGGGTGCGAGGTGCTACCACTCGTGGCTCGGCCGGGCGCTTTTCAGCCCGGCCTTTCCGGTCCGTGAAGCGCCTCGCAAGGGCCCCGAAGTCAAGCCCCAATCCCTGTCGACGCGCCAGCGGCGATGAAACGACCCGGCTCGTCCAGGTCTGCACGACCACGCTGGAACGCGACGCACCCCAGCCCACCCCAGCCCCGCTGGAACCCCCACACCCAAAACCGCGCGGCGTGCCCACCCGAGCACCCAAAGTTAACCCTCCCGCCACATTTCCGGGAACGCTCCCAGGTTTCAAAACTGTGACCTGACCCACGAACCCCGAGGTCACCACCCCGCACACCCCCAAAACCCCAAGCCACACCCCGAAGTGTGTCTTGACACACGTTCGAAGCCAGGACGACACTCCTCCCCGTCTGGGAGCGCTCCCAGAATCTCCCAGAACCCGCCGCCGAGACCAGAGGAGTTCTCCCGTGCGACACCGTTGGATCAGCGTGCTGATCTGTGCCGCCACCACAGCCGCCGCCACCGCAGCGTGCGGCTCAGGCGGGGCGGCCAACCAGACCGCGGACGGAAAGACCGAGCTGACGATCGCGACCTTCAACGAGTTCGGCTACGAGGAGCTGTTCAAGGAGTACGAGGCAGCCCACCCGGACATCAAGATCACGCAGCGCAAGACCGGCCAGGGCCAGCCGCACCACCAGAACCTCTTCACCAAGCTCGGCGCGGGCTCCGGTCTCGCGGACATCGAGGGCGTCGAGGAGGGCTACCTCAGCCAGTTCATGTCGAAGGCCGGGCAGTTCAACGATCTCAAGGAGATCGGCCCGAAGGTCGAGGACGACCGCTGGCTGAAGTGGAAGACCGACGCGATCACCAAGGACGGCAAGCTCATGGGCTACGGGACCGACATCGGTCCGCTCGCCATGTGCTACCGCAAGGACCTGTTCGAGAAGGCCGGTCTGCCGTCCGACCCCGAGGGCGTGAAGGCGCTCTTCACGACGTGGGACGCGTACTTCGCGGCCGGTGACCAGTTCGTGGCCAAGTCGCCCGGCGTCGCGTGGTTCGACAGCGCCGCGCAGGTCTACAACGCCATGCACAACCAGCTGGAGACCGGCTACTACGACAAGTCGGACAAGCTGGTCGTCGACACCAACGCGGCCATCAAGGCCAACTGGAACACGGTGACCGCGGCTGTCGCAAAGGGACAGTCGGCGCGGCTCGGCGCGTTCAGCAACGAGTGGAACACCGGCTTCAAGCTCGGCAAGTTCGCCACCAAGACCTGCCCGTCGTGGATGCTCGGCGTGGTCGAGTCGCAGGCAGGGCCCGAGAACAAGGGCCTCTGGGCGGTCACCGACGCGTTCCCGAACGGTGGCGGCAACTGGGGTGGCTCGTACCTGACGGTGCCGAAGCAGAGCAAGAACCCGCAGAAGGCCGCCGAGCTCGCCGCGTGGCTGACCGCGCCGGAGCAGCAGATCAAGGCGTTCAAGGCCAAGGGCACGTTCCCGAGCCAGACCAAGGCTCTCGACGCACCCGAACTCCTCGACCAGACCAACGCCTACTTCGGTGACGTCAAGGCCGGCGCGCTGTTCGCCACGCAGGCCAAGAAGATCAAGGCCGCGCAGTACAAGGGTCCGGCCGACGGCCAGATCCAGGAGACGGTCTTCAGCCCGGCGCTGCAGTCGGTGGAGCAGGGCAAGAACGCCGACGAGGCCTGGAAGACCGCAGTCGAAGGTGCTCAGAAGGCGGCCAAGTAGTGACGGCCACTCTCTCCAAGGTTGACCGCGGGCGAGCCGACGAGGCTCACCCGCGGCCTCCGCGGCGCTACCGGCTCTCCAACGCCGACGCCAAGTACTCGCCCTACCTGTTCGTCGCACCGTTCTTCGTGCTGTTCGGGACCATCGGCCTGTTCCCGTTGCTGTACACGGCGTACGTCTCCCTGTTCGACTGGGAGATCGGCGACGACAACCCGGCGTTCGTCGGGCTGGAGAACTACCAGACGCTGTTCCAGGACGACCAGTTCTGGAACGCGCTCTTCAACACCTTCAGCATCTTCCTGCTGTCGAGCGCCCCGCAGATCGTCGTCGCGGTGCTGATCGCGGCACTGCTGAACGCCAACCTGCGGGCGCGCACCGGGTGGCGGATGGGCGTGCTGCTGCCGTACGTGGCGAGCCTGGTGGCGTTGACGATCATCTTCGGCAACCTGTTCGGCCCGCAGTACGGTCTGGTGAACGACGTGCTCGGGGTGCTCGGCATCGACCCGATCGACTGGCAGGCCAGCACGTTCGGCAGCCACGTCGCGATCGCGTCGATGGTCAACTGGCGGTGGACGGGCTACAACGCGCTGATCATCCTCGCCGCGATGCAGGCCATCCCGCGCGACGTCTACGAGGCCGCGCTGGTGGACGGCGCGAGCGCGCTCAGGAGGTTCTTCAGCATCACGCTCCCGATGCTGAAGCCCACGCTGATCTTCGTGATCGTCACGTCGACCATCGGCGGGTTGCAGATCTTCACCGAGCCGAAGCTCTTCGAACCGAGTGGCGGCAGCGGCGGCGGCACGGAGCACCAGTACCAGACCGTCGTGCTCTACCTGTACCAGTCCGCGTTCCAGGGCTACGACCTCGGATACGCCTCCGCGATCGCCTGGGTGCTGTTCCTGGTCGTCATCGCCGTGGCAGGCCTCAACTTCTTCCTCACCAGGAGGGCCGTCAAGTGATGCGACGACCGTCCTTCGCGATCTACGGCTTCCTCGCCGCGTTCGTGCTGGGCTCCGCTTTCCCGTTCTACTGGTCGTTCCTGGTCGCGAGCCGCGACAACTCGGTGCTGACGGGCGACTTCACGCTGATCCCCGGCGGCAACTTCTGGACCAACGCGACCAGGGTGTTCGACACGGTCCCGTTCTGGAAGGCGCTGGGCAACAGCTTCATCGTGTCCGGCACGGTGACGTTCTCGGTGGTGCTGCTGTCGACGCTCGCCGGGTTCGCCTTCGCCAAGCTGAAGTTCCGCGGCCGCGGTGTGCTGTTCCTGTTCGTCGTCGCGACGCTGGCGGTGCCGACGCAGCTCGGCATCATCCCGCTGTACATGGCGATGGCCGAGTTCGGCTGGGCCGGTGAGCTCGAGGCCGTGATCGTGCCGAACCTCGTCACCGCGTTCGGTGTGTTCTGGATGCGGCAGTACCTGCTCGACGCCATCCCCGACGAACTCGTCGAGGCGGCGCGGATGGACGGCTGCAGTCTGTGGCGCGCGTTCTGGCACGTGGCCCTGCCCGCCGCCCGGCCGGCCGCCGCGATGCTGGGCGTGTTCACGTTCATGCAGTCCTGGAACGACTTCCTGTGGCCGTTGGTGGTGCTCAACGCCGACAACCCGACGCTGCAGGTCGCGCTGGAGAAGCTCCAGAGCGGTTACTACGTCGACTACTCGCTCGTTCTTGCCGGAACCACGCTCGCGACGGTTCCGGTGCTCATCGTGTTCCTGGTTCTCGGGCGGCAGATCGTCGCCGGTGTCATGCAGGGCGCCGTCAAGGGGTGAAAATGGAGAACATTGTTTTCCCGCAGGGTTTTCTGTGGGGAGCCGCGACCGCCTCGTTCCAGGTGGAGGGGGCGACCGACGTGGACGGTCGCACCGACTCCATCTGGGACGAGTTCTGCCGGCAGCCCGGCAAGGTGGTGGGCGGCGACAACGGTGAACCCGCCGCCGACCACTACCGGCGCTTCGAGCAGGACGTCGCCATGATGGCGGACCTGGGGCTCAAGGCCTACCGCTTCTCGATCGCCTGGCCGCGGGTGCGGCCGGACGGCGGCAAGGTCAACCAGGCGGGCCTCGACTTCTACCAGCGGCTCATCGATTCGTTGCTGGCACACGACATCACGCCGTGGCCGACGCTGTACCACTGGGACCTGCCGCAGACGCTGGAGGCGGCGGGCGGCTGGGCGAACCGCGACACGGCGTTCCGCTTCGCCGACTACGCGGCCGCGACCGTCGAGGCGCTCGGCGACCGGATCGGCACCTGGACCACGATGAACGAACCGTGGTGCTCGGCTTTCCTGGGCTACGCCGGGGGAATCCACGCGCCGGGCCGCACCGAGCCGGACGCCGCCGTCGCCGCCGTGCACCACCTGCTGCTGGCGCACGGGCTCGCCACCGACACGATCCGCGCCGCCCAGCCGGACGCCAAGGTCGGCATCACGCTCAACATGTACCCGATCATCCCGGTCGACCCGGACAACCCCGGTGACATCGATGTCGCACGCCGCCTCGACGGCCTGCAGCAGCGGATCTTCCTGGACCCGTTGCTGCGCGGGGAGTATCCGGCCGACATCCTCGAAGACCTGGAGCCCTTCGGGTTCAGCGCGCACATCAAGCCCGGCGACCTCGACATCATCTCGGCCCCGATGGACATGCTCGGCGTCAACTACTACACCGAGCACTACGTCAGCTCGACGCCCGACGGCGATGCCGGTCCGTCGCCGTGGGTCGGCGTGCAGCACGCGTCGTTCCCGCCCCGTGAAGCTCCCGTCACCGACATGGGCTGGGAGGTCAGGCCGGACGGGCTCACCACCGTGTTGTTGCGCGTGCACAACGACTACCCGCACCTTCCGCTCTACATCACGGAGAACGGCGCCGCGTTCCGCGACGACTTCTCCGGCACCGGCGCCATCGACGACGTCGACCGCACCGGCTACATCGCCTCCCACCTCCGCGCCGCCCACGCGGCGATCGAGGCGGGCGTCGACCTGCGCGGCTACTTCTGCTGGTCGCTGCTGGACAACTTCGAGTGGGCAGAGGGGTACGCGAAGCGGTTCGGCATCGTCCACGTCGACTACGACACCCAGATCCGCACGCCGAAGATGAGTGCGAGGTGGTACAGCAGGGTGGCCAAGGACAACGCGCTGGTCGCCGTCTCATGACGGAGGGCAGGAGTCGGCGCCCCGGCCCACGCATCGAGGAGGTCGCACGCGTGGCCGGGGTGTCGAAGTCCACCGTCTCGCGGGTGATCAACGGCGAGAAGTACGTGAGCGAGCGGTCGCGCCAGGCGGTGCACCGCGCGATCGCCCTGCTCGGGTACTCCCCCAACCACGCGGCGCGCACCCTCGCGGGCAGCAAGGCCAACGCGATCGCGCTGGTGATCTCCGAACTGGGCAGCAGGGTGCTCGCCGACCCGTTCTTCGCCGGGGTGCTGCGCGGGGTGCACGCCGAACTGGCGGGGCACCACGTGCAGCTCCTGGTGATGATGAACCAGCCGCTCGACGGTGAGGACCAGATCGCCTACCTCACCGGCGGGCACGTCGACGGCGCCCTCGTCGTGAGCCTGCACGGCGAGGACCCGTTGCCGAGGACGTTGCACGAGACGGGGCTGCCCACGGTGGTGGGCGGCCGTCCGCTCGTGGGCGGCTCCGTGCCGTTCGTCGACGCTGACAACTTCACCGGCGCGCTGGAAGCCGTGCGGTACCTGATCTCGTTGGGGCGCAAGAAGATCGCGACCATCGCCGGGCCGCACGACATGGCGGTCGGCATGGACCGGCTGAGCGGCTGGCGCTGCGGCCTCGCCGAGCACGGCATGGCCGTCGACCTCGTCGCGCACAGCGGCGACTTCACGCCCGAGAGCGGCGCGCTGGCGATGGTCCAGCTGCTGCGCCGGGCCCCCGATCTCGACGCGGTGTTCGTGGCCGCGGACATCATGGCGCTGGGCGCCTTGCGGGTGCTCCAGGAACGCGGCTACCGGGTGCCCGGCGACGTGGCCGTGGTCGGGTTCGACGACTCCGTGCTCGCCTCCACCGCCGTGCCGCCGCTCACCACCGTGCGGCAGGACGTGGAGGGCTTCGGCCGGACCATGACCTGGCGCCTGCTCGCGGAGCTCGCCGGCGAGGAGAAGCTGCCGCAGTCCGTGCTGCTGCCGACTTCCCTGGTCCGCCGGGCGAGCGCCTAGGGCAAGAACTCCTGACCGGGCGGTCAGACCGCGGCGGTCGCTCGGGCGGCCAGCCCCTCGATGACGCCCGACAGCTTCTCGGTGACCTCGGGGTCGTCGACCGGGTGCAGCTCGGCGAAGCGCACGACCGATCCGGGGATCGACAGGGTCAGGTCCTCGGCGGGCACTCCACCGGCGATCCGGACGGCCTTGCGGGCCTCGTCCTGCGCCCACACGCCGCCGTACTGGCCGTAAGCGGTGCCGACGACGGCGACCGGCTTGCCCGACAGGGCACCCGCGCCGTGGGGGCGCGACAGCCAGTCGATGGCGTTCTTCAACACGGCGGGGATGGTGCCGTTGTACTCGGGCGACACGAGCAGCAACGCGTCCGCGTCCGCAGCGGCCTCGCGCAGCTTCGCGGCGGTGGCCGGGACGGTGCCCTCGGCGTCGATGTCCTCGTTGTAGAACGGGATGGCACCCAGGTCATCGAACAGCCCGATCTCGACGTGGTCAGGGGAGATCTGGACCGCGGCCTCGGCGAGCCTGCGGTTGTGCGAACCCGACCGGAGGCTGCCGACGAGGGTGAGGATGCGGACGGCCATGACGTGACTCCCAGGTGCAGACGGTGATGGAACGACTACGACCCTAAACGGGACGCGTCCCGTTTATCTTCCGACTAGGCTGCGGAGGTGATCGACAGCACACGGATCCCGCTCATCGGCCCCGAGGTGCGCCTGCGCGCCGACGCCGTGCGCAACCGCGCGTTGCTGCTGGACGCGGCCGCCAGGATCGCGGCGGACCGCGGCGCGGCGGCGATCACGATGGAGTCCGTGGCGGCCGAGGCCGGCGTCGGCAAGGGCACCGTGTCGCGGCGCTTCGGCGACCGCAACGGGCTGCTCCGGGCGTTGCTCGACCACGCGGAGATCCAGTTCCAGGAGGCGTTCCTGAGCGGACCGCCCCCGCTCGGCCCCGATGCGGACGCGGCGTCGCGACTCAGGGCGTTCGGCCCCGCCCTGCTGCGCCACGAGCACGCGCACCTCGACCTCTACCTGGCGGCCGAGCCGCCGGCCGGCCGCCGGTACGCGGTCCCCGCCGACCAGTTGCGGCACCGGCACGTCGCGATGCTGCTGCACGAGGTCCTGCCCGGCGCGGACGCCGAACTCCTCGCCCACACGCTGTTGTCGTCGGTGGACGTCGTGCTGACCGACCACCTCGTCCGCACGCACGGCATGTCGCTGGACCGGATCGAGGCCGGCTGGCACGACCTCCTCGACCGCCTCCTCGGCTGACACCCGGTTCACGCCGAGTCGAATCCTCCGTCGAACGACGCACAGGCCTTGCCGCCTTCGGCCCAATCGTCCTACGGTCGCCTGGGAGCGCTCCCAGAAGCCCTGTCGACGTGGACGGAGACCTTCACGACCATGAGATCGCAACCCTCCCGCCTGCTCGCCGCGACCCTGCTCGCGACGCTCACGGCGGCCTCACTCCACGCTTCGGCCGCGGCAGCGGACTACGAGCGCGTGCTCAACGGAACGTTCGACACCGGCGCCGATCCCTGGTGGGCGGGCGCGGGCGTGACGAACCGGGTCACCGGCGGGGAGTTGTGCGCGTCGGTCACCGGCGGCACGACGAACCCCTGGGACGCGCTGATCGGCCAGAACGGCGTGCCGTTCGAGACCGGCCAGTCCTACACCTTCTCGTTCGACGCCCACGCCACGACCGCGCAGCCGATCACGGCCGCGGCGGGCGAGAGCGTCAGCCCGTACCGCGGGATCGCGAGCCAGCAGTTCACGCTCTCCGCAGCCAAGCAGCGGTTCTCCTTCACCTTCACGTCCACTTTGGACTTCCCGGACGCCGGCAACGGCCAGGTCGCGTTCCAGCTCGGCGGTCAGCCGGCGGACAACACGATCTGCGTCGACAACGTCTCGCTGGTCGGCGGCGTGAAGCCGCCCGGTGGCGTGAACCCCAACCCCGCCAAGAAGGTCCAGGTCGACCTCGTGGCGTACGTGCCGGGCCTGCCCAAGCGCGCGACCCTCGTGTCCGCCGCGACCACCCCGCAGACCTGGACGCTGAAGAACTCGGCAGGTGCGGCCGTGGCCACCGGCCAGAGCACGCCCAAGGGCGCGGACGCGACGTCCGGGGATTCGGTGCACCTCATCGACTTCTCGTCGTTCGACACGGCGGGCACCGGCTACACGCTGTCGGTCGGCGAGGACACCAGCTTCCCGTTCGACATCTCCGCGGACCCGGTCAAGCGGCTGCGCTACGACTCGCTCGCGTTCTTCTACCACCAGCGCAGCGGAACGCCGATCGACGCCCAGTACGTCGGCGAGGAGTACGCACGGCCCGCCGGACACCTGAACGTGGCGCCGAACCAGGGCGACAACACCGTGCCGTGCCGCGCGGACCTCGCGTGCGGCTACACGCTCGACGTGCGCGGCGGCTGGTACGACGCGGGCGACCACGGCAAGTACGTGGTCAACGGCGGCATCGCGACCTGGCAGCTGCTGAACGCCTACGAGCGCGCGTCGAGGCTGGGTGACGCGTCCGCGTACCGCGACGGGTCGATGAACATCCCGGAGAAGGCCAACGGCGTGCCGGACCTGCTCGACGAGGCCCGCTGGGAGGTCGACTTCCTGCTGAAGATGCAGGCGCCGGACGGCATGGCGCACCACAAGATCCACGACGCCAACTGGACCGCGCTGCCCACCCGTCCCGAACTCGACGACCAGCCGCGCCGCCTCTCCGCGACCAGCACCGCCGCGACGCTGAACCTCGCCGCCGTGGCCGCGCAGGCGTCCCGGCTGTGGAAGACGATCGATCCGGCGTACTCGGCGTCGTTGCTCGCGGCGGCCCGCAAGGCCTACAGCGCGGCCAAGGCGAACCCGGCCAAGCTCGCCGACCCGAACGACGGCACCGGCGGTGGCGCCTACAGCGACGACACGGTGAGCGACGAGTTCTACTGGGCCGCCTCGGAGCTGTACGCGACGACGGGTGAGGCCACCTACCGCACCGACGTCACCGGTTCCACGCACTACAAGGCCGCGAGCCTCAACCGAGGCGGTTTCCACTGGGGCGGCACGGCTCCGCTGGGCGACATCAGCCTCGCCCTGGCGCCGAACGGCCTGCCCGCCGCAGACGTCTCGGCGATCAAGACCGCGTTCGCGACGGTCGCGGACCAGCACCTCACGGCCATGGCGGCGATGGGGTACGCGGCGCCGTACGACAACAGCACCGCCGGGTACGTCTGGGGCTCGAACTCCACGGTCCTGAACAACGCCCAGGTGATCGCGCTCGCCCACGACTTCACCGGCGCCGCGAAGTACCGCGAGGGCGTGTTCGAGGCGCTGCACTACGTCCTCGGCCGCAACCCGCTCAGCACCTCGTACGTGGCGGGCTACGGCGACCAGGCGATGACCAACGCCCACCACCGCTTCTGGGCGCGCCAGAACGACCCGTCGCTGCCGATCGCGCCGCCCGGTTCGCTCTCCGGCGGCCCGAACAGCGCGTTGCAGGACCCGGTGGCGCAACGGCTGCTCGCGGGGTGCCCGCAGCAGAAGTGCTGGGTGGACGACATCGGCGCCTACTCGGTGAACGAGGTGGCGATCAACTGGAACTCCGCCCTCGCCTGGGTCTCGGGCTGGGCGGCGGAGAAGTCCGGGACCACCACGACGCCGAAGTCGGACTGCGAGGTGAGCTTCACCGCCGGGCGGTGGAACGACGGTCTGTCCGCGCAGGTGAAGATCACCAACACCGGTGAGACGGCGTGGACGTCGTGGAAGCTCGGGTTCGCACTGCCCGGCACGCAACGGGTCACCTCCGGGTGGTCCGCGACCTGGACGCAGACCGGTCGTGACGTGACGGCGACCAGCATGTCGTGGAACGGCAAGGTCGATCCGGGCAAGTCGGTCCACATCGGATTCAACGGATCGGGCTCCGGGGCCGACCCGGCCGTCTTCACGATCAACGGGAAGACCTGCCGGACCACCTGACCACCAGGGACGTGCGCCCGTCGTCACCCGAGGTGACGGCGGGCGCACGAGGTTCCAGGGAACGCTCCCTGTGAGCGCTAACAGGTACGACCTGGCGTTATCCAGATGGAACTTGACGGGCTAGTTGTTAGCGATAACACTCGCCGCCTACAGCACTGTTGCCTGTCGGTGCCATCGAGGAGAAGCAATGAGGCTTGCCCGGATCGCGGCCACCGCCGCACTCGCCGTCACCCTCGCCGCCTGCGGTTCGGCCGAGAAGACGATCGACCAGCAGAGCGGCTCGGCCGAGGGCGCGCTGGTGGGCGTCACCATGCCGACGCGGTCGTCCGAACGCTGGATCCACGACGGCGACAACATCAAGAAGGCGCTGGAGGCCAAGGGCTACAAGGTCGATCTCCAGTACGCGGAGAACGACATCCCCACCCAGGCCAACCAGATCGAGAACCAGATCACCAAGGGCGCCAAGCTCCTGATCGTCGCCTCGATCGACGGCACCGCGATCACCTCGCAGCTCCAGCAGGCCGCCGACGCCAAGATCCCGGTGATCGCCTACGACCGGCTCATCCGCAAGAGCCCGAACGTCGACTACTACGCCACGTTCGACAACGCCAAGGTCGGCGTGGAACAGGCGAACTCGCTGCTGGCCGGGCTCAAGACGCGCGGCGAGGGTCCGTTCAACGTCGAGCTGTTCGCCGGGTCGCCGGACGACAACAACGCCACCTTCTTCTTCAACGGCGCCATGTCCGTGCTCCAGCCGCTCGTCGACCAGGGCAAGCTGGTCGTCAGGTCCGGGCAGAAGGACTTCAAGACCGTCGCGATCCTGCGCTGGGACCCCGCGACCGCGCAGAAGCGCATGGAGGACCTGCTCACCTCGACCTACGGCGGCGCCAAGGTCGACGGCGTGCTGTCCCCGTACGACGGCATCTCGATCGGCATCCTCTCCGCGCTCAAGAGCGGCGGCTACGGCACGGCCGGCCAGGCCTACCCGATCGTCACCGGTCAGGACGCCGAGGTCGCCTCGGTGAAGTCGATCATCGCCGGTGAGCAGTACTCCACGATCCACAAGGACACCCGCCAGCTCGCCGACGTCACCGTGAAGATGGCCGACGCGGTGCTCAAGGGCGGCAAGCCCGAGGTGAACAACACCAAGGACTACGACAACGGCGTCAAGGTCGTGCCGTCGTTCCTGCTGCAGCCGGTCCCGGTCGACAAGGCGAACTACCAGAAGGAACTCATCGACTCCGGCTACTACACCGCCGACCAGCTCAGGTAGGCCAGGTGTCCGACGACGTCCTGGTGATGCGCGGCATCACCAAGAGGTTCGCGGGGGTCACCGCGCTGCACGAGGTCTCGTTGACCGTGCGGCGCGGTGAGATCCACGCGATCTGCGGGGAGAACGGCGCGGGCAAGTCCACGCTGATGAAGGTGCTGTCCGGGGTGCACCCGCACGGCACGTACGACGGCGAGATCCTCTTCGAGGGCGAGCCGTGCGCGTTCGACGGCGTCCGCGACAGCGAGCGGCGCGGCATCGTGATCATCCACCAGGAGCTGGCGCTGTGCGGTCAGCTCTCCGTCGCCGAGAACCTGTTCCTGGGCAACGAGAGGTCCCGGCGCGGGTTCATCGACTGGAACCGCACGAACCACGAGGCGCAGGCGTTGCTCGACCGCGTCGGGCTGCACGAGAACCCGACCACCCCGGTGAACGACCTCGGTGTCGGCAAGCAGCAGCTCGTCGAGATCGCCAAGGCGCTGTCCAAGGAGGTCAGGCTCCTCATCCTGGACGAGCCGACCGCCGCGTTGAACGACGACGACTCGCAGCACCTGCTGGACCTGCTGGAGGGACTGCGATCCCAGGGCATCACCTGCGTGATCATCTCCCACAAGCTGGGCGAGGTCACCAGGATCGCCGACACCGTCACGGTGTTGCGCGACGGCAGGACCATCGAGACGTTGCCCGCCGAAGGTCTCAGCGAGGAACGCATCATCGCCGGGATGGTCGGCCGCGACCTCGAGCACCGGTTCCCGCCGCGCACCCCAGAGATCGGCGAGGAGGTGCTGCGCATTGAAGACTGGACGGTGCACAGCCCCGCGCAGCCGGACCGGGTCGTCGTGGACAACGCCACGTTGTCGTTGCGGCGCGGGGAGATCGTCGGTCTGGCCGGGCTCATGGGCGCGGGTCGCACGGAACTCGCGATGAGCGTGTTCGGCCGCTCGTACGGCGTCGGCGTCTCGGGCCGTGTGGTCAAGGACGGCCGGGAGATCGACACCCGCACCGTCCAGGCCGCGATCCGCCACGGCCTCGCGTACGTGAGCGAGGACCGCAAGCGGTACGGGCTCAACCTCATCGAGGGCGTGCAGCGCAACGTCTCCGCCGCCGCGCTCGGCAAACTCGCGCGCCGCGGCTGGGTCGACGAGAACGAGGAGTACACGGTCGCGGAACGGTTCCGGCGCTCGATGGGCATCCGCACACCCGCGGTGTCGACGCCGACCGGCACGCTCTCGGGCGGCAACCAGCAGAAGGTCGTGCTGGCCAAGTGGATGTTCACCGACCCGGACGTGCTGATCCTCGACGAACCCACGCGCGGTATCGACGTCGGCGCGAAGTACGAGATCTACTCGATCATCAACGACCTCGCCGCCCAGGGCCGCGCGGTGCTGGTGATCTCCTCGGAGCTGCCGGAGCTCCTCGGCCTGTGCGACCGCGTGTACGCGCTCTCCGAAGGCCGCATCACCGGCGAGGTCAGCAGAGAAGAGGCCACGCAGGAACGGCTGATGCAGTACATGACACGAGGACAGAGCTCATGACCACCAAGACCGCGCCCGCTCCCGCCACCGCGCCGCCCGCGCCGTCCCGCCGGATCACGATCAACCTGCGGCAGTCGGGCATCTACGTCGCGTTCGCGCTGATCGTCGTGCTGTTCACCGTGCTGACGGGCGGCGATCTGCTGCAACCGCAGAACATCTCGAACATCATCGTGCAGAACTCGTACGTGCTGATCCTCGCGATCGGCATGATCCTGGTGATCATCGGCGGGCACATCGACCTGTCGGTCGGCTCGACGGTGGCGCTGACGGGCTCGGTCTGCGCGGTGCTGACCGTCCAATGGGGACTGCCGTGGCCGGTGGCGGTGCTGCTGACCCTGTTGTCGGGCGCGCTCATCGGTGCGGCGCAGGGCTACTGGATCGCGTACTTCGGCATCCCGGCGTTCATCGTCACGCTGGCGGGCATGCTCGTGTTCCGGGCGCTCACCCTGACCACGCTGGGAAACCAGGGCATCGGCCCGTTCCCCGACGAGATCCGCTCGCTCGCCAACGGGTTCACCGGCGGCTACCTCGGCAACATCGGTCTCGGCCCGCTCGGCGGCGCCGACCTGGTGAGCCTGCTGGCCGGACTCCTGTTCGTGGCCGGGTTCGCGTTGTCGCAGTGGCGCAAGCGCGCGGCCCGGCTCGGCTACGGCCAGACCGTCGACCCGATGCCGCTGTTCGTGCTCAAGATCGCGGGCGTCGCCGTCGTCGTGATGGCGGTCGTCGTGCAGCTCGCGCGGTTCCGCAACCTGCCGTGGGTGCTGGTGCTGCTGGCGGCGCTGACACTCGGCTACACGTTGCTGGCGAACAACTCCGTGTTCGGCCGGCACATCTACTCGATCGGCGGCAACCTGCAGGCCGCCACCCTGTCCGGCGTGAAGGTCAAGGCCGTCACGTTCTGGGTGTTCGTCAACATGGGCGCCCTGGCGGGTCTGGCCGGCGTGATCTTCGCGGGCCGCCTCAACCAGGCCGGTCCCACCGCGGGCATGTCGTTCGAGCTCGACGCCATCGCGGCCGCGTTCATCGGCGGCGCGGCGGTGCAGGGCGGCGTCGGCAAGGTCGTCGGCGCCATCACCGGCGGCCTGATCATGGGTGTGATCAACAACGGCATGTCGTTGATCGGCGCGCCCAGCGAACGCGTGATGCTCGTGAAGGGTCTCGTCCTGCTCGTGGCCGTCGCCTACGACGTCTGGACCAAGCGACGCGCCTGACCCCGAAAGGCGAACGATGCTGTCCTCCCTGCGCACCATCGGCCTCGTCGCGGCCCTGACGGCCGCCCTGCTGCCCGCTGTTCCGGCCAGTGCCGCGCCCCCGTTCGCGGGCTACGCGTTCTTCTACTTCACCGGTGAGAGCAGTCCCATCGGCGAGCAGATCTACGTGGCCACCAGCAACGGCAACAACCCGCTGGACTTCCGCGAGGCCAACGGCGGCAGGCCGATCCTCGAGTCGAGCCTCGGCGAACTGGGGGTGCGCGACCCGTTCATCCTGCGCTCCCCCGGCGGCGACAGGTTCTACCTGCTGGCCACGGACCTGAAGATCAACGGAGGCCGCGGCTGGGACGCGGCGCAGCGCACCGGCAGTCGTTCGATCATGGTGTGGGAGTCGACGGACCTGCGGAACTGGTCGCGCCAACGCAGCGTCCAGGTCTCCCCGCCCACCGCGGGCAACACCTGGGCGCCCGAAGCGTTCTGGGACGCCCGGCGCGGCACCTACGTCGTCTACTGGGCGTCGAAGCTGTACGCGTCGAGCGATCCCGGGCACACCGGCAGCAGCTACAACCGGATGATGTACGCGACCACGCGCGACTTCGTGACGTTCAGCCCGGCGCAGGTGTGGATCGACCCCGGCTACTCGGTGATCGACTCGACCGTCATCGAGCACAACGGTGTGTACTACCGGTACACAAAGGACGAACGGAACAACTCGTCGTCCTCTCCCTGCAGCAAGTTCATCACCGCCGAGAAGTCCTCGGACCTGCTGAGCCCGTCCTACTCCTTCGTCGCGGAGTGCATCGGCAAGGCGACCTCTTCCAGTCCCGGGCTGTCCGCCGGTGAGGGTCCCACCGGGTTCAAGTCCAACACCGAGGACAAGTGGTACCTGTTCATCGACGAGTACGGCGGCCGCGGGTACGTGCCGTTCGAGACCACCGATCTCGCTTCTGGCCGGTGGACGATGTCCGCCGGTGCTCGGCTGCCTGCGTCCCCTCGGCACGGCACCGTGCTGCCCGTGACCCAGGCCGAACTGGACCGCCTCAATGCTCCTCCGGCTCCTGTCCGGGCCTCCGCCGACGGACTCGTCGCGCACTGGCCGCTGGTGTCGTCCGCCGCTGACGTTTCCGGGCACGGGTACGACGGCGTGGTCGCGGGCAGGGCGAGTTTCAGTAGCGGGTCGTTGTTGCTTCAGGGTGGGCACGTGCAGTTGCCGGACAACCTGCTGACCGGGGTGCAGGCGGTCACCGTCTCCGCCGACGTGCTGGTCGTCCCTGCGCAGCAGACGCCCTACTTCTTGTACGGCTTCGGCAACACAGCACCTGGTGGCGCCGGTGACGGGTACCTGTTCAGCACTGGCGACACCTATCGCGGCGCTCTCGCCACCGGCAACTGGGCGACGGAGCAAGGCGTCGGCTCCGGGCAGGCGCTGCCGCGCGGGGTGTGGCGCTCGGTGACCCTGACCGTGGGCTCAGGTGTGGGAGCGCTCTACCTGGGCGGCGTCGAGGTGGCGCGGTCTTCCGGCGTCACGCGCAGGCCGTCCGAGGTGGGCAGCGGCATCACCACGGCCAACTACCTGGGGCGTTCGGTTTACGCGTCCGACAAGCCGTTCCTGGGCAGGATGAAGAACGTGCGGCTGTACAACCGGGCGTTGACGGCGGCGGAGGTCGCGGCGTTGCGGTGACCGGTGACATGATCTCTCTCGTCGACTGAGCAAGGGAGTTCGATGGCGCAGCACGAACCTGAGATCCGCCGGGAGCTGTTCGGACGGGTCGGTGACGCCGACGTGCACCGGTACGTGCTGGCCTGGCCAGGCGGCCTGACCGTGCGGGTGCTGGACCTCGGCGGGGTGATCCAGTCCCTGGAGGCGCCGGACCGGTCCGGAGTACCTGCGAACGTGGTGCTCGGGTTCGGGTCGCTCGACGAGTACGTCAAGAACAACCAGCCCGGCGGCAATCGGGTGTTCTTCGGGGCGTTGATCGGGCGGTACGCCAATCGGATCGCCGGCGGGTCGTTCACGTTGGACGGGGTCGAGCACCGGCTGCCGCTCAACAACGGGCCGAACACGCTGCACGGCGGGCCGGAGGGGTTCGACACGCGGATCTGGTCCGCCACCGAACTGCGGTCGGCGGACAGCGTGGGGGTGCGGTTGTCGCTGGAGAGTCCGGACGGGGACTCCGGATTTCCCGGTGCGGTGTCGGCTGAGGTCACGTACCTGCTGGACGGGGACAACCGGTTGAGCATCAGCTATCGCGCCACCTCGGATGCCCCCACGGTGGTGAGTTTGACCAACCACAGCTACTGGAACCTGGCTGGGGAGGGGTCCGGGGATGTGCTCGGGCAGTCGTTGATGGTGAACGCCGCGCGGTACCTGCCCGTTGACGACGACCTGATTCCGCTGGGGGATCCGGTGTCGGTTGCCGGGAGTCCATTCGACTTCCATGCGCCGACTCCGATCGGCGCTCGGATCGGTGGGACTGATCCGCAGTTGCTGATCGCCGGCGGGTACGACCACACATGGGTGTTGGAGTCGGGTTCGGTGGCGGCCGAGGCTTGGGATCCTGGGTCCGGGCGGGTGTTGAGGATGTGGACTTCTGAGCCGGGGGTGCAGTTCTACTCCGGGAACTTCCTGACTTCCGAGTTGGTCGGGCCTGGTGGGCGAGCCTACGGGCGTGCGGCTGGGTTTGCTCTGGAGGCTCAGCGGTTCCCCGACTCGCCCAACCGGCCTGACTATCCCAGCGCCGTGTTGCGGCCTGGTGAGGTCTATCAGCAGGAGACCGTGTTCCAACTGTCTGTTGTGGACTGAGAGCCGAGGACACCTCCCCCGCCCTGTACCGCGCGAACCTCTGCGACGCAACGAATCTGTCGATTCGAGCAGTGAATCGACAGCTCGCTCACAGTTCGGCGCCAGATCGTTCAAGATGGAAGCACGCCGCCCCGAGGAGGTGTGTGGTGAGCGTGCGTGGGCCTGTTGCGGACGCCCTGTCGGCGTTGGAGTTGGACGATCGGGTTGTGGTGGTGCGGGCCTGTTGTCGTGGGCAGACCGTGGCCGAGGTGGCGGCGGCGTTGGGGGTGCCTCGGGAGATCGTGAAGGCTCGGCTCAGCAGCGGCCTGCGGGCGTTGCGGGAGGCGTTGCAGCAGAACGGGGTCATCGAGTCCTAGCTCGATGACCCCGGTGCTGGTGCTCGTCAGGAGCAGGCCGTGCCGTTCAGCGTGGGGGACGCGAACGGCGGGGTGCCGTTGTAGTTCGCGTTGTAGCCGATGCTCACCTGGGCGCCGGACGCGATGGAGCCGTTCCACTGGGCATTGGTCACGCGGACCTGGTCGCCCTGGTCGGTCCAGGTGCCGTTCCAGCCCTGGGTCACGGCGACGCCGGGGGCCGAGAAGGTGAAGGTCCAGCTGGTGACGGCCGCGCCGCGGTTGACGATCACGATCTCGCCGGAGTAGCCGCCCTGCCACTGGCTGGTGACGCGGTGGGTCGCGGTGCAGCCACCGGTGCCCGGGTTGCTGGAAGTGGTCGTCGTGGTCGTCGTGCTCGGCGGGGTGGTCGGGCCTGCCGCGATGGCCAGGTCGTAGGCACGTTGCGGGACGAACTGGCCCGCCGGGGCGATGCAGCCGTCGGACTCGCCGGGGAGTTTGACCCACAGGAACGCGTCGATCCTGGCGTCGCCGGTGTTCGTGGTGCTGGGAGTGCCGATCGCGCGACCCGCCGGGTCGCACCACTCGCTGCCCGCCGGTCCGTTGCCGTTGCGGCTGGTGTCCACGACGGCCTTGAGGCGACTGTCGCCGATGGCGTTGAGGACGTTCTTGGCGAAGTTCACCTCGTCCGACGTGGAGCGGTAGTTGGAGACGTTGGTCGAGATGCCGTCGGCGCTGGAGGAGATTTCGGCGCCGCGCAGGCGGTTCGCTGCCTCTGCCGGGGTCAGCCAGGACGAGTGGCCGATGTCGAAGTAGACCTTGGCCTGGGAGGAACCGGACTTGAGCTTCTTGCCCGCGTAGGCCATGGACGCCCTGGTCTGGGCCTGCTGGTCGGCGGACTGGCAGTTGGTCATCAGCGGCAGGACGTCCGGTTCGAGGACGATCGTCGCCGGACGGCCCGCGAGGCCCGCCGCCACCTCGTCCACCCAGGCGCGGTAGGCCGGGTGGGACGGGGCGCCGCCGCCGCTCGCGCCGCCGCAGTCGCGGTTCGGGATGTTGTAGACGACCAGGATCGGGATCTTGCCGGCGGAGGCGGCGGCTCCCACGAAGGAACTGACCTCCGACCGCACGGTCGAGGTGTTGGTGGTGGTGTACCAGCGCGGCTGCGGGACCGACGCGATGCGGTCGCGGATGACCGCCGCCCGGGAGTCGCCAGGGTTGGCCGCCACCCACCTCGCGCCCGCGGTCTGCGGGTCCGTGTAGAAGGCCGATTCGGCCGCGTTGACGGTGGCGCCGCTGCTGACGATCAGGGTGGTGGCTCCGGCGACGACCGCGCCTGTTAGCGCGCACACGGCCCGCTTCCACTGTGTCATCGTGTCTCCAGGTCTTGTGCAGGGGATTCGGTTCTCGCGACGACATTGCTCGAGAAGGCCGAGAATCGGCGAGAAGCGAATGCGAGTTCGGGCCAACGTAACCACGGTGCTCTGAATCGTCAACGTCGGCGGCAACGTTGACCGGCACTTCTGAGAGAATTTTCGAAACGCTTTCAGAAACAGCGATCAACGCCTTGACGTGGTAGTTGGGAGCGCTCCCGCATCAAACTAGGCCGATCGGGGCATCCTGGTGTCGAATTCGACGAACACTTCTTGTAGGCGCGGACCGGCCGCTGCGACACTCCAGCCAGATCCGGCAATGGCGCACCGGATCCGGTCTTCTGTCCTGTCCATCCCCTGCATTCGGGACGACCCCGGGAAGTGTGGAAGATGAAACTGACACCGAAGTCAGTGGCGCTGATCCCGATCATCGCCACGGTCGCGGCCGCCGCGATCGGCGCCACCCTGATCGCCCCTCCCGTCGCGAACGCGGCGACCACGCTCGGCGCGGCGGCACAGCAGAGCGGCCGGTACTTCGGCACCGCCGTCGCCGCGAACAAGCTCGGCGACTCGACGTACGTCGGGATCCTGAACCGTGAGTTCGACATGGTCACGGCCGAGAACGAGATGAAGATGGACGCGACCGAGCCGAACCAGAACCAGTTCAGCTACGGCAACGCGGACCGCATCGTGAACCAGGCCCGAGGCCAGGGCAAGCGGGTGCGTGGTCACGCTCTCGCGTGGCACTCGCAGCAACCCGGCTGGATGCAGAACATGTCCGGCACGGCCCTGCGCAACGCCATGCTCAACCACGTCACCCAGGTCGCGACCTACTACCGCGGCAAGATCTACGCCTGGGACGTCGTCAACGAGGCCTTCGCCGACGGCAGCAGCGGCGCGCGACGCGACTCCAACCTCCAGCGCACCGGCAACGACTGGATCGAGGCCGCCTTCCGCGCGGCACGGGCGGCCGACTCCGGCGCGAAGCTCTGCTACAACGACTACAACACCGACGACTGGTCGCACGCGAAGACCCAGGCGGTGTACCGGATGGTGCAGGACTTCAAGTCGCGCGGCGTGCCGATCGACTGCGTCGGTCTCCAGTCCCACTTCAACAGCGCGAGCCCGGTGCCGTCCAACTACCAGACCACGCTGCAGAACTTCGCGAACCTCGGCGTCGACGTGCAGATCACCGAACTCGACATCGAGGGCTCCGGCAGCGCGCAGGCCCAGAACTTCGGACGGGTCACCCAGGCCTGCCTCGCGGTCTCCCGCTGCACCGGCATCACCGTGTGGGGCATCCGCGACACCGACTCGTGGCGCGCCTCCGGCACCCCGCTGCTGTTCGACGGCAACGGCAACAAGAAGGCCGCGTACGACTCCACCCTCAACGCGCTCAACGCGGGCGGTGGCCCCGGCCCGACGACGACCACCACGACCACCACCACGACGACGACGAGCGGCAACCCCGGTACCGGCGGCTGCACCGCGACGGCGTCGCTGAACCAGTGGGGTGAAGGGTTCGTGGCGACCATCAAGGTCACCGCGGGCGCCACCGCGTTGAGGGGCTGGACCGTCACGACGACGCTGTCGAACGGCACCGTCACGAGCTCGTGGAGCGCGACCCGCAGCGGCAACAGCGGCAGCGTCACCTGGACCAACGTGGACTACAACGCCAACGTCCCCGCCGCCGGCTCCACCGAGTTCGGTTTCCAGGGCAGTGGCAACGGATCCGGCCTGAACCCGTCCTGCACGGCGCGCTGACACCATGGGCAGCCCAACGAGAATCGGCGCGCTCCTGGCGGCCGTGCTGGCGGTCATCGCCGCCGTCGGCTTCTCCTTCGTGCCACAACAGGCACACGCCGCGACCCTCACCCAGGTGACCGGCTTCGGCACCAACCCGACCAACCTCAACATGTACGTCTACGCACCGGACCGGCTGGCGGCCCGCCCGGCGCTGCTCGTGATGATCCACTACTGCACCGGGACGGCGAGCGCCGTGCACAACGGCGGCGGCCGCGACTACGTGACCGCCGCGGACCGCTACGGCTTCGTCATCGTCTACCCGGAAGCCACCAGGGACGGCAGGTGCTTCGACGTCTCCACGCAGAACGCGTTGCGCCGCAACGGAGGCAGCGACTCCACCGGCATCATGTCGATGGTGTCGCACGCCCGCCAGCGCTACAACGTCGACCCGGCGCGCATCGTCGTGTCCGGCATCTCGTCCGGCGCGATGATGACCAACGTGCTGGCCGCCGAGTACCCGGACGTGTTCAGCGCGGCCTCGGCGTTCGCCGGTGTCCCCGCGGGGTGCTTCGCGACGACCGACGGATCGATGTGGAACAGCCAGTGCTCCGGCGGCACCCTGAACAAGACGCCGCAGCAGTGGGGCGACCAGGCCAGGGCGATGTTCCCGGGCTACACCGGCAGTTACCCGCGAATCCAGCTGTGGCACGGCACGAACGACACCACCCTGGCGTACCCGAACTTCGGTGAGGCGCTCGACCAGTGGACGAACGTGCACGGGGTGAGCCGAACGCCGGTGTCCACCGACCAGCCCCAGTCCAACTGGACCAGAACGCGTTATGGCGCAAGCGGTGTCGTCGAGGGCATCAGTGCCCAGGGCACCGGCCACGACGTGCCGACGGCCGGGATGGTGGGCCACGCCATCACGTTCCTCGGCCTGGACCGGCCCGGAGATCCCACCACCACGACAACGACGACCACCACGACCCCGCCGCCGTCCCAAGGCTGCTCGGTCAAGACGACCGTCAACGCGTGGAACACCGGGCTGACGGCGAACCTCACCATCACCAACACGAGTGCGACGCCGGTCAGGGGGTGGTCGCTGGTCTTCACTCTGCCCGGCGGCCAGACGATCACGTCCGGGTGGAGCGCCACCTACTCCCCCACCTCGGGCCAGGTGACCGCGCGCAACGTCTCCTACAACGGCGACATCGCGCCCGGCGCCTCGACCACCATCGGGTTCCAGGCCACCCACACGGGCAACGCGGGGGCGCCGTCCTCGTTCAGCCTCAACGGAAACACCTGCACGACCGGCTGACCTGCCGGGGCGAGGAGTGCAGCGCGGCCTCCTCGCCCCGGTCTCTCAGGACGCCAGTTCCCGCGCCAACTCCGCGATCATCTCGGGTCCGGTGCGGCAGCACCCGCCCACCAGTCCGGCGCCTCCAGCCCACTGTCCCGCCAGTGCCGCGAACCCGGTCCCGTCGCCGGTCCACGACCGGCCCTGAGCGTCCCAGGTCTCCCCGCTGTTCGGGTACGCGACGACCGGCAGCCCGGTCACCCGCCGCGCCACGGCGACCGCCTCCGCCACGTCCTCGGGAGCGCAGCAGTTCACCCCCACGGCGATCACCTCGTCCACATCGGACACCACCGCGAACGCGTCCTCCAACGGCTGCCCGGCACACGTCCTGCCGTCCCGGACACTGTAGGAGAGCCACATCGGCACACCGCTGCCCCGCACGACGTCCAGCACGGCCTCGGCTTCGTCGACGTCCGGGATCGTCTCGACGGCGAGCACGTCGGGCTCCGCCGAGCAGAGCGTCTCCACGCGCCTGCGGTGGAAGTCAGCCAGTTCCTGCCGCGTCAGACCGTAGCGGCCCCGGTACTCCGAGCCGTCCGCGAGCACAGCCCCGTACGGCCCGACCGACGCGGCCACCCAGCGCTGTCCGTCCACATCGGACGCGGCCGAGCGCGCGAGCGCCACGCTGGACCGCAACAAGCGGACCGTCTCGGCGTCGTCGACGCCTCTACGCGCGAACCCGGCGAAGCTCGCCTGGTAGCTCGCGGTGATGGCGACCTGGGCGCCCGCGCGGTAGTAGGCGAGGTGGGCGGCGCGCACCGCGTCCGGGTCGCCGATCAGCAACCGCGCGGACCACAGCTCGTCGGACAGGTCGTGCCCGGCCAGTTCCAACGCCGTCGACATGCCGCCGTCGAGCACGACCACGCCGCGTGCCACCGCTTCCGCCAGTTCCACGCGTCCAGCCTACGTCCGGACAGGGGTTGGAGGAGTGCGCGACGAACGCTCCGCCGTTGGGGTCGCGCACTCCTCCGGACGGTCTCTGCGGGTGTTCGTCGTCCGGTACCGCCGCTTGTCGCACCGGACGACGCCCGTCAGGCCGTCCCGCGGTGGGGCACCGGATCCGGTGTGCTGGCCCGGCGCGACAACCTCGGCGGCAGCAGCACCAGGGGCGGTGGTTGTTTGCCCTCCAGCTTCGCCACCAGCAGGTCCACGGCGTGCCTGCCGAGCTCCTCCGCCGGCAGGCGCACCGAGGTGAGCAGGGGGGACGTCTGCTCAGCCAGTTCGTCGGGACAGATCGCGACCACGGCGACGTCGGCGGGGACCTGACGGCCTGCCGCACGCAGGCACGGCGTGATCCAGCCGAGCGCCGCCTCGTTGTGCACCACCAGTGCCGTCATCGACGGGTGCGCCCGGATCAGCGCCTTGGTCGCCCTGAGCACCGAGTCGTGGTCGCCCTCGACGGACAACGCCGTCGCGGCCACTCCCCTGCGCATCGCCGCCGCGCTGAAGCCGTTCATGGTGCGGTGGGCGAACCCTCCGCTGCGCCGGTAGACGGCGCTGGGGGCGCCGAGGAACCCGATGAACCGGTGGCCCAGGTCCGCCAGGTGGTCGACGCACTTCGCGCCCGCCGCCTCGAAGTCGAGGTCCACGCAGGTGAGTCCGCGCGCGGCCGCCGGGTGTCCGATGAGGACGGACGGTTTGGACAGCTGTCTGAGCAGGGGCACGCGCTCGTCGTCCATCTCCACGTCCATCACGAGGAACCCGTCGACCTGGGCGCTGTTCGCCGCCCGGCGCAGGCCTGCCGCGCCGTCGTCCGCGGTCATGAGCAGCAGGTCCATCTCGAAGCGCCGCGCTGTCGTCACCGCCGCCGTGACGAAGCGCATCACGGCGGGCAGGTGGGTGCCCGCGCGCAACGGGAGGACCAGGCCGAGCACGTTCGTCCGGCCCGCCGACGTGGTGCGGTCGGAGGCGTGGGGCTGGTAGCCCAGCGTCCTGATGCTGTCGCGGACCCTCGACTTCGTGTCCGCGGAGATCGACCGCTTGCCCGTGAGGACGTAGGAGACCGTGCTCGGGGCGACCCCGGCGTGTCTTGCGACGTCCGCGATGGTGACCACACAGCCTCCTCTCGCGCTTGCGCTCAGTGAGCGTGTCGACACCATAGGGAGCACCTTCTGATGACATCAAGAGTTATGTGTGCGTTAACATTGCGCAATTCGGGTGGTCCAGACGAATCTCGTACCGTCTGGAAACTTGCCCGACCAAAGAAAGTGCGCAGCCTGGAAGAGCGCACCCACGCGGCGCGACCTCGAACCGCAGGCCGGCCGCATGGGCACGCTCACATTCCGCAGCTCAGAGCGCCGGGTAGGCGTTCCGCATGAGCTCCTGGAACTGCGCCGAGAACCAGTGTCCTGACAACGGCGCGTTGCCCAGCGAGCCGGACATGTTGTTGTTGTTCCGGGCGTTGCCGGTGTACGTGGGGTCGCACATCCGGTCGAAGCCCTTGCCCTCGTTGTTCGGGATGTCCTCGCTCGCACCGTCGGACTCACCCGGCGGCTTGATCCACACGTAGGCGTCGATGCCCGCGGCGGGCGCGGCCTTCGGACGCTCACCGATGCCGGCACCGGCCTGGTTGCACCAGTTGCCGAGGTGGATGCGCCGGTCGAGCCTGCCGCCGTCGACGTAGGCGTCCACCGACGTGCGCGGACCCGGACCCGTCGGACGGGCGGAACCGCCCCAGCCGTTGCGGCTGGTGTCGATCAGCATGCCGACGTTCGCGTCGAAGCCCGCCTGCACGGCCCGCTGCCGGAACGCCTGCGCGTAGCCCAGCTCACCGGTGTAGCGGTTCCAGTCCACCCACTTCGACTGCCGGACCTGCGTGCCGTTGATCGACTCGTCGATCGAGAAGTTCGGCTCGGTCAGGATGCCGTAGTTGGCGGTGTTGGCGATGAAGCCGTGCACGTTCGCCTTCGTGCTGCCGGAGGCGTTGGCGGCCTGGAACAACAGCTCCGCGGACGGGCCGAAGTTGTCGTCCCAGCCCAGCCAGCCGTGGTGGCCGACGTCGATGTAGTTGTAGGTGTTCGGCACCGCGCCGAGCTTCGCGAGCGCGTAACCGACACCGGTGACGTAGTTGCCGTTCGCCTTCATCACGTCGCAGTTGGGCGTCTGCGTGGGCCGCGGCGTGACGTTGGTGATCAGGTTCGGCAGCGAGTCGATCTCCACGACCGTCACGATGCGCAGGTTCGCGTACGCGGGCCGGGCGAGGATCGCCGCGATCGGGTCGATGTACTCGGTCTTGTAGCGGTCGATCTCGGTGGCCTTGAGCTCACCGTTGGACGCCAGCGCCGCGCAGTCGCGACCCGGCAGGTTGTAGATCACCAGCTGGATGACGAGCGGTGAGCCCGCCGCCTGGCGCACCGCCTCGTCGAGGTGCGAGGCCAGGCCGCGCGCGCCGGTGGTGCCGGTGATCGCCGCGATCCGGTCCATCCACACACCGGTGGGCTGGTTCGCGATCCGGCTGCCGCCCGACTCCGCGTTCGCCTTGGCCGCCCAGTCCGGGTTCACGTAGACCTTGGCGCCCGCGTACGGGTTGTCCACGCGGTTCCCCGGGTTCGGGTTGCCGCTCGTGGTCGTGGTGGTGGTCGTCGTGGTCGTGGTCGTCGTCCCCGGCTGACCGGTGCAGGTCGTGCCGTTCAGGGTGAACGTCGACGGGTTCGCGTCACCGGTCGCGGCGTTGCTGCCGTTGAAGCCGATGTCGATGGACGCGTTGGTGCCGAGGTTGCCGTTCCACGACATGCTCGTCGCGGTCACGTCCTTGCCCGACTGCGTCCAGTTCGCGCTCCAGCCCTGGGCCACGCGCTGGCTGCCGGGGAACGAGAACTTCAGCGTCCAGCCACCCGAGATCGCATCACCGAGGTTGGTGATCTTCACCGAGGCGCCGAACCCGCCGCCTCCCCACCCGTTCGCCGAGTAGTCGACGCGACAGCCCGGTGCGGCGCCCGCGGGTGCGCTCATCGCCACCCCGAACGTTGCCACGGCAGTGGCGACCACGACTCCCGCCGCGGCCCACCGCCTCTGTCCGTTGAGCTTCATTGCTCCGGATCTCCTGTCTCTCAATGATGTTTGATCTCCATGAGCGAACACGCGGTGGGCGTGCACTCAAGTCTTCTCAGGCCCAGGTACTCCATGCCGATCGAGCCTGTTAGCGCGAACCCGTCCCCGAAGGCGAGGTCCGGGTCGCCCCGCACCTCGCCGTTCGCGAGCGCTCTCAGCCAGGCCTGGTCGAGACCGGGCCGCAGGACCAGCAGCCCGAGCCGCCCGTACGGCGCCTTGGCGCAGGTCCCCCACTCCGCGACGAACGGCTCGTAGACCTTCGACCGCACCGGACCGGCGAAGTCCGTGAAGTCGTCGCCCCGCCTGACCGTCGAGCACTCGTCGGTCAGGCCGTGCAGCCAGGCGGCGATGCCGTCGACGCCCCGGCTGAGGTCCGGGGTGGGTTCGGCGCGCCCCACGAGAAGAGCGAACGTCACCGAACCCACCATCAGGAGGGCGAGGAGGACCCTCGTCACCGGACGGCGCACGCCGAACCGTTGAGCGTGAAGGACGTCGGGTCGGTCGGTGTCGACGTCGTGCTGGCGTTGAAGCCGAACGACACCGATCCGCCCGCCGGGATGTCCGCGTTGTAGGACACGCCCTTCGCCGTGGCCTGTCCACTCGCGACGGTGACGGTCGACGACCAGGCCTGCGACAGCTGCTGCCCGGACGGGAAGGCCCAGACGAGCTGCCACGCGCTGATCGCGCTGGTGCCGGTGTTGGCAACGCTCACGTTCGCCGTGAAGCCGCCGTTCCAGGTGCTCGGCCGCGTGTACGTCACCGTGCAGGACCCCGTCGGGGTACCGCCGCCGGTCGAGGTTCTGACCGTGACGCCGGAGGACGCCGTGGAGGCGTTGCCCGCGGAGTCCGTTGCCACCACGGTGAACGAGTACGAGGTGTCCGCGCTCAGGCCGCTGACCGTCACCGAGTTGGTGGAGGAGGTCGCGACCACCTGGCCGCCGCTGTAGACGCGGTAGGACGCCACACCGACGTTGTCCGTGGACGCGCTCCAGTCGAGCTTCACCGTGCTGCTCGTGACGCCGGAGGCGACAGGGGTGCCGGGCGTCGAGGGCGCCGTGGTGTCCGGGGTGCCGGTGCCCCCGCCGAACACGACGTCCGAGCAGCTGTAGAACGCCTCGGGGCTGTCCGAGCGCTGCCACAGCGAGTAGATGACGTGCCGGCCGGACTTGTTGGGCAGCCGGGCCTGCCAGGCGTACTCACCGTTCGCGAGCGGCGGGTTCGTCACCGAGTTGAACGGCGTGGATTCGAGATCCGACCACTTGAGCGGCTTCGTGACATCGAAGCCGTCCTTGGTGACGTACTGCTCCCAGGTGCCGGGGTGCGGCGCCCACGCGTTGTACCGCAACGTGACGGTGCTGTTCGCCTGCACCTGGGTCGTGGGCCAGTCGGCCCGCGTCAGGTTGTAGGCGGCGTACTTCGTGGTGGGGCCGCACAGGTTGCCGTCGGGGATGATCTCCCGGTGGCGTCCGGCGGCGTTGCTGATCAGGTTGCCGAACCAGTCCCACAGCGGTTGTTTGCCACCCTGGGCCACGGCCGCGGCGCACGCGGGGTTGGTGGGGTTGAGATCGCCGCCACCGCCGCCCGCGCGGCCGTCCTCGTAGCAGAGGTAGGTGCGGCTGCCGGGCCACACCATCGACCCGTGCGCGACGGCCGTGCCGCCGGTCTGCACCAGGATCGCGCCGACCGTGGCCGCGACCGCCAGCAGAGCTAATCGTTTCCTCATGTCGGGACTCCTCACCCGTAGATCTCGGCGTGCAGGGAGAACGCCGTCGCGATCTCGGCTTGCGCCCAGAAGCGGTGGTAGGTGAACGTCGGTGCCGGTCCACCGTCCAGATAGGACTGCACCTTCGGCCACTGCGGGTCGTTGCGGTACATCGACCGCATGGACAGGAACGAGCTGCCCTGCCCGATCTGGTCACCGTTGGGCATCCGGCCGGTCCAGCCGCTCGGCACGTACGGGCCTTCGAGCGTGCTGGTGTTGTAGACGTCGTCGAACCGGTTGTAGTCCGTGCGGGTCTCCGGCGTCGCGATGCCGAGGCTGTCCTGTTTGGACAGCAGTGACGTCAGCAGCGCCTCACCGGTGGTCTTGGCCGAGGCGTTGCCCGACCGCGCCGCGTAGTTCAGCAGCACCTTGGCGTACGACGCCGCGACACCGACGTCCTGGCTGTGGTTGAGCACGCGCACCCGCAGGTTCGCGTTCGAGCCGGGGTTGGTCGCGTTCCACGTGTCCGGCGCGCCCGACCACTCGAGGTCCGACGGGATCTGGAAGTTCGTGCCCGTCGTGGTGTTCGCGATCGCCCACGGCACCCACTTGTCGAGGATCTTCTTGGCCCGCGCGTCGCCGGTCAGCCGGTACAGCGCGGCCGTGCGCTCGATCCCCCACACCTGGAAACCGAACCACCGGTTGCTCGGCGGGTCGCGCCACACCGGGTGGGCGTCGTAGTACATGCCGTAGAACGTCGGCGTGCCGGACGGCGGGGTGCCGTACTGGCCCTCCCAGCTGTTCGTCACACCACCGGCGAGACCGCCGTCGGCCGACTGCAGCCACTGGAGCATCTCGAGCTGCCGGTTGAGCGAGGTCGCCCAGTCCTGCTGCCCGGTGGCGGACAGCGGCTTGAGCGCCGGCACGTTCGCGAGAGCGTGCGCCGCCAACGGGTTCTGGTAGCCCTGGTGCGAGGCGCCGTCACCGATGCGCCACGCCCAGCCGGCGGACGTGTCGGTCGCGCCGCCCCAGGCGTAGTACCAGGACATCAGGTAGTGCGCGCTGTTCTTGCCCGTCGCGCCGGGGCACGCCGTGGGGCTGGTGCAGTTGCCGATGCGCTTGAAGTACTTGTCGAACATGGCGTACCGCAGGTAGTCGCCCATCTTCGCGGACTTGCCGATCTCGCTCGCGATGTCCCCGGCCTTGCCCTGCGCCGTCGCCCACTGCTGGGCGAGCAGTGCCACCTGCACCACGCGGGCGTCCGCGTCCGGCGCGTTGGTGTACTTCCACTGCCTGGCGTAGGAGGCGTCCTTGGTGAACAGGTCGAGGAAACCGTTGGGGCCACCGTGCTTGAACGTGTCGCACGAGGGCTGCGGGATCGTCTCCCACACCGACTCCGACGAACCGCGCTGGTAGGTGTTGATGTACGCGGGTGCCGTCGTGCCGTCACCGCAGCGACCGAAGCCGTAGGTGTTGTCGACGTCGATCAACCAGTGCATGCCGTAGACGTCCGAGTTGCCGTACGCGGTCCTGAGTTCCGCCGCGAGCGGGTCCTGGCCGACCGGGGTGGCGCTGTCGAGCACCGACGGGTACTGGTTCATCCGCGGGTGTTCGGGCGCGTAGGTCGCCGGCTTCGACGGGTCGTACTTGTCGTTGGTCGGCTGGTCGGCCTTCGCCGGGATGATGAACTTCTCCATCGACGCGAAGGCGGACTTGAACGGCGCCCAGTCGCCGGTGACGCGGGCGTAGCTCGCCTCCAGCCACAGGTAGTAGCTGAACGCCTCGGACGTCGTCTGGTGCCCGTGGTCCGGTGCCTCGACCATCAGCGTCTCGACCGAGTGGTACGGCACGAGCAGGTCGCCGAACTTGCGGAAGTAGCCGTTGGCCGGGTCCTTGATCTTATTGTACTGGTCCAGGAACGCCTTGTTGAAGTCCGATGTGGACGGATCGATCTCGTTGACCGTCACGCTCGCGCCGCTGTACCCGGTGGCCGACGCGGTGAACGTCGCCGTGCCGAGCGCGCCGCCGTTGTTCGCCGACGTCACCGTGACCGTCTGCTTGGCGGTGCCGGAGAACGTGAGCGTGGCCGGACTCGCGGTCAGGTCACTGCTGCCGCTGCGGGCGATCGTGACGGTGACCGGGGAACTCGGTGCCGTGGCGAGCGAGACGTCGAACGTCGCCGTCTGGCCCTGCTTCACCGAGACCGTGGCCGGGGAGGCGAGGATCGCCGGTCCCGACAGCACCTTGACGGTGGCCGGGGCCGAGGTCGTGGTGGCGCCGCGGTTGTCCGTGGCCCGTGCGGTGATGACGTGGTCGCCCGCGGTCGCCGACGTCCAGGTGCCGGTGAACGGGGAACTGGTGTCGGTCGCGATCAGCGTGTCACCAGCGTAGAAGTCGACCTTCGCGACCGTGCCGTCGGTGTCCTGGGCCGTGGCCGCCAGCGGAATGGACGCCGGCAAGGTGTAGCTGCTGCCGCTCGTCGGTGCCGTGAGCGCCACCGACGGGGCCTGGTTGGGCCCGGTGCAGGACACGCCGTTCACGGCGAAGTCCGTCGGGGGCCGGTTGGTCGAGCCCTTGCTGCCGTTGAAGCCGACCTGCGCGGTACCGCCACTGGGCAACGTCGGTGCCCACGCGGGGTTGGTCACGCTCACAACCGCGCCGTTCTGCGTGAAGTTGCCGCTCCAGCCCTGCGTCACACGCTGGCCGTCCGGGAACGTCCAGGTCAGGTTCCAGCCGTTCAGCGCCTCCCCGTCGTTGCGGATCGACACAGCCGCGCCGAATCCGGTGTTCCACTCGTTGGTGACCTGATAGGTGACGGTGCAGGCCACCGCCAGCGGTGCCGCGACGGCGGGAACCCCGCCGATCAGCACCACCGCCGCAGCCAGCAACGCCGTTGTTCGTCGAGTCATGCCGCCGCCCTCTCGACAACTGGGAGCGCTCCCAGAGTTCACGGCACTGTAACGTGGCCCACAGCGACCAACTGATCACAGGCGCAAGCCCGAAAGGGCCGAACAGCCCTCGGCATTACTGCTGGCAGCGCAAGAGGTCTTGCTCCCGCAGTTCCTCTTACTGCTCCCTTCGAGTGGAATTCTGGGAGCGGTCCCAGGAACGGATGGGGGCGCCCCCGCCACTCGGGGCGCCCCCTGGTCTCGTCAGCCCCGTCCGGCTCCGGCACCGGCCGTGACCACGCTCTTCACGCTGCTCGCGCCGTCCAGCGGGTACGAATAGGGAAGGCTCTTGACCGAACCGCCCTGGTCGCCGCTGCCCGAGTTGACGAAGTGGTTGCTCCGCGCGACCAGCGACCCGCCGGGCGAGCTGCCCTCACCGCGGTGGAACGGGTCCTTGGTGTTCTCGAAGTAGTTGCCCTCGACCAGGACACCGGCCTCCATGGTGGAGGCGACGCCGTAGGACGTCACGCCGCCGTAATAGTTGTTGTAGACGTGCACCGGGTTGCCGAACCGCACGCGCGGGTGGCGCTGCTGCGTTCCGTCGAACCAGTTGTGGTGGTAGGTCACCCGGAGCTTGCCGCGATCCTCCGAGCCGTTGTCGTCGCTGTGGCCCAGCAGCATCGTCTTGTTGTGGCTGGTGAACTTGTTCCAGGACACCGTCACGTAGTCCGATGCCCGCTTCACGTCGACCGCGCCGTCGTAGCCGTTGGAGAACGTGTTGTGGTCGATCCACACGCGGGTCGAGTACTGGACGTTGATCGCGTCGTCGCCCCAGCTCTTGAAGTTGAGATTGCGCACGATCACATTCGAGGCGTTGGCGATGTTCAGGCCCTGCCCGGTGATGGCCGAGGAGGAACCCACGCCCTCGATCGTCTTGTTCGACGCCACCTTCGTCATGCTCGACAACGAGATGGTGCCGGACACCCGGATCACGGCCGCGCTGGACGACTTCGCGGCCGTGACGAACGCGGAGGCGGTGGTCACGGTGATCGGCGAGGCGCTGCCGCCTCCCGTCGTGCCACCTCCCTGCGTGGCCCAGCCGACCAGCCCGAACGGGGCGGCGGCCGCCTGGGGTGCGGCCACCGCGCCGACGACGAGCGCGACCGCGGAAATCAATGCCGTTCGTTTTCCGATCATTTACCCACTCCCGTTTCAGGGTGAGCGGCGGTAGAACTCACGAAACCAGCACAGAAACTACCGGTCAACCAATTCGAAGATATTCGACTGGCTTGTTCGCCAATTATCACCACACTTCAAGAGTGTGAACTCCGATGTGTTCGAAATTCCAGTCGTCACCGATTCCCGGAATGGTCGGGAACCGCACTTCGCCGTTGTCGTCGAGCGGGTCGGCGATCGTGTTGCGATGAGGCGGGACGCGGTCGAAGTCGACGTGCGGGTGCAGCAGGCCTCGTTCGTACCACCGGCCGGCGTCGGTCGCGCCGAGCACGGTGAGGCTGCCCGAGCCGTTGCCGTGGATCTCGCAGTCCACGTTGAACGCCTCCGCGAGGTGCACGGTCTTGAGCACCGGCGTGATGCCGCCGCTGCCCGCGGGCCCGGCTCTCAGGACGTCGCAGGCGTTCGACGTGATCCACTCGGCGCGGGTGAAGTGCTTGCCCCACGCCACCTCCGGGCCGATCACCGGGATGTCGAGCTGGGCGGCGAGCCAGCGGTAGGAGCTGACCGACGCCTCCTCCATCGGTTCCTCGAACCAGTAGAAGTCCAGCTCCTGCAACGCTCTGCCGAGTTGTAGCGCCTCGGTCCGCGAGTACCAGTGGCTCGCGTCGAGCATCAGCGCGACGTCCGGCCCGACCGCCTCCCGCACGGCCCGGCACGCCTCGACGTCCTTGCTCACGCTCGGCGCTCCGGGCACCGGCGGCATCCACGTGTGCAGCTTGATCGCCCGATATCCCAGCTGTACGAGGTGTTTCGCGAAGTCGCCGTAGTCGGCGGGGCTCGCGAGCCCGTCGGTGTCGCCGCACATCGTGCTGGCATAGGCCGGTATCCGGTCACGGGCACCCCCGGCCAGCTTCCAGGCGGGCAGGTTCACCTTGCGTGCCACCAGATCCCACAACGCCTGATCGACGAACCCCAGCGCACGGTCGGTGAACCCGCCGTGCGAACCCCGCTGTCTCCTGGCCAGCAGGCGCCACAGCCGTTCGCGGTCCCACGGGTCCTGGCCGAGCAGCACCGGCCGGACGTGCCTGTCCAGCACGCTCGGCCTGAGTTGGTCGGGCTGGACCTGGCAGTACCCGGTGACGCCGTCGGTGTCGGTGATCTCCAGCAGTGCCTCGACGACCTCGTGCTCCGGCGCCGGGTGGCGGTGGCCCTCCGCGTCGACGGACGTGGCCGCGGTGGTCTTGAACGTCCGCACGACCACTCGTTCGATCACTTGCGCTTCTCCCAGTCCTGCTGGGCGGTGGTGAGCTTGGCCGCGAGCTGGTCGAGGAACTCCTGCGCGGGCATCTGGCCCAGCAACACCTTCTGGTACAGCGGTTCGGTGTCGGTCTTGGTGATCGACGAGTACTCGGGCAGGTAGACCGGCGCGGGCACGAGCACGGTCGCCGGGTCCTCCAGCACGCCGAGCGCCATCTTGACGGCCGGGTTGTCCTTGATCCACTGCGCGTCGCGGACATCGGTGTTCGCCGGGATCTGGCCGACCTTCTCGTTCCAGTAGCCGTTGCTCTCGGCCGAGGTCAGGAACTCGACGAACTTCCAGGCCGCGTCCCGGTTCTTGCCGCCCTTGAACACCGCGAAGCCGTCAGTCGGGTTCGGCACCACGGTCCGCTTGCCCGACGGGCCCTTGGGCAACGGCATGGCGCTCACGCGTTCCGGCCCGAGCGCCTTCATGACGTCACCGGTCGAGCCCAGGTTGTGGTGCATCATCGACACCGTGCCGCCGGTGAACTGGGCGACCATCTGGGTGTAGTTGTTGTTCACGTCGGCCTCGGGGGTGGCCTTCTTGTAGAGCTCGGCGACCTTGCGCACCAGGTCGGCGTTGCGCGGGTCCGAGACCGTGCTCTTCCCACCGTCGTAGAACTTCTCGACGCCGGAGTAGGAGTAGGCCTCGGCGAGCAGCTGGAAGATCGATCCGGCGCCGCCGCGGATCGTGAAGCCGTATTGGTTGGCGGCCGGGTTGGTCAGCTGCGTCGCGGCCTTCGCCAGATCGTCCCAGGTGGACGGTTCCGGGATCTTGTTCTCCTCGAACCGGTCCGAGCGGTACCAGATCACGTCCATGTTGCCCGAGGCCGGAACGGCGTAGAGCTTGCCGTCGGGCGCGGTCTGCTTGACGGTCTCCAGCAGGCTGTTCAGGAGCTTGCCCTTCAGCACGCCGTTCTCGATCCGGTCGTCGGCCGGTTCGAGCGCGTCCTGCCCGACCAGGTGCGCGAGGTACGACGTCGTGACGCCGCCGACGTCCGGCGTCGAACCGCCGGCGATCGCGGTGTCGTACTTCTGCTGCACCGACGAGCTGGGGATGCCGACGTACTCGATCTTGATGTCGGGGTTGGCCGCCTCGAACCGCTTGATCAGCTCCTGGTAGATCGGCGTGCGGCCGGGGCCACCGTTGTTGTCCCAGAACGTGATCGTCGTGGGCCCGTCCGGTGTGGCGGAACACGCGCTCAGCACGAGTGTGAGCGCTATCAGCAGTCTCTTCATTGCATCCCTCATCCTTTGACGGCGCCGGCGGTGAGTCCCTGCACCAGGAACCGCTGCACGACGGCGAAAACCAGCACGACCGGTACGGCGGCGACGACCCCGCCCGCCGCGAGCGCCCCGAAGTCGGTGTTGAACTCGCCGAGCGCGTAGCTCAGCCCGACCGGCAGCGTGAACTTGTCCTGCCTGCTCGCGAACATGAGCGCGAACAGGAAGTTGTTCCAGGCACCGATGAACGCGAACGACCCGACGGCCACCAGCGCGGGTCGCAGCTGCGGCAACGTCACCGCGAAGAACGCGCGCAGCCGCGTGCAGCCGTCGACCATCGCGGCCTCTTCGAGTTCCACCGGCACGTTGCGCACGAACCCGCTCATCAGGATCAGCGCGAGCGGCAGCTGGAACGCGGTGTCCGCGATCACCAGCCCGGTGAGGCTGTTCAACAGCCCGGCGTTCTTGAAGATCACGAACAACGGGATCAGCATCATCGCGCCGGGGATGAACTGCGTGCACAGCAACGCCAGCAGGAAGACCCGCTGGCCCTTGAACCGGAACCGCGCCAGGGCGTAGCCGCCCATCAGCGCGAAGATCGTGACGGTGACGAGCGTGCCGACACCGATGATCAGGCTGTTCTGGAAGAACAAGCCGAACCCGATGCCGTTCCACACGGTGTCGAAGTGCTCGAACGTGATCGGCCACGGCACCAGCGAGGTGTTTCCCGTCGGCCTCAGCGCGAAGACGAGCATCCAGTAGAACGGGATGAGCGTGAACAACAGGTAGAGCGCCAACGGCAGGTGCAGCCGCGCGATCCGGCTGAGGGTCTGGGTCATGCCCGGCTCCCGAACTTGGACAGCCTCAGGTAGAGGATCGAGAAGAACAGCAAGATCACGAAGCCCGCCATCGTGAGCGCCGAGCCGTAGCCGAAGTCGTGCGAGTCGACGGCCTTGCGCGCCACGTAGAGCGGCAGCGTCGTGGTCTGGTTCGCCGGTCCGCCGCCGGTGAGCGTGTAGATGAGGTCGACGTTGTTGAACTCCCACACCGCTCTGAGCAGCGTCGACAGCACGATGGCGTCTCTGAGGTGGGGCAGCGTGACGCTGAGGAACCGGCGCCACCGCCCTGCTCCGTCGACCGACGCGGCCTCGTACAGGTCGTTCGGGATGGTCTGCAGGTCGGCCAGCAGCAAGATCGCGAAGAACGGCACGCCGCGCCACAGCTCCGTGACGACGGTGGCCTCGAAGACGGTGTCCGGGTTGCCGAGCACCGACGTGCCGGGATCACCGATCCCCCACTGCGCGAGCTGCTGGAAGATCCCGGTCGACGGGTTGTAGAGCAGGATCCAGATGCCGGTGGTGAGCACGCCCGACACCGCCCACGGCGAGAACACCAGCGCTCTGGCCACCGCCCGGCCGACGAACGTCTCGTTGACGATCAACGCGAGGGCGAGCCCCAGGAGGAGCTGCAGCCCGACTTCCACCGCCACCCACTTGGCGCTGAACACGAGGCTCTGCCAGAACAACGGGTCCTCGGTGAGCATGCGCCGGAAGTTCTCGAGCCCGATGAAGCCGTTCTTCCACGGCTGCGTCACCGTGTGCTGGCGGAGGCTGAACCACCCGACGCTCGCGATGGGGTAGACCAGGAACACCGCCATCAGCACGAGCGTCGGAGCGATCAGGGCGTACGGCGCCCAACGGCTCTTCACGCGCCTGCCTTCAGGTGCCTGATCCGGTGGGCGGGCTCCAGGCCGCGGTTCAACGTCGGCGTCCACCCGGCGTCCGTGGCGAGTTGCTTGTCGGGGTTGGCCGCGTTGTGAGCGTGCACGAAGCTGTGCGGCCTGCCGTTGAGCACGTTGCCCCGGTCGGTGATCGCCGTGCCGCCCCAGTTGTAGACGATCTTCTCGGGGGCGATGTTCTTGACGTAGTTGTTCTGCGCGTAGATCTGCGACTGGACGCCGACGCCCCAGCTGTAGGTCTGGGCGCCTTCGTAGAGGTTGTTGTAGACGTGCACCTGCCCGAACCGAACGCGCGGCGCGCGTTCGAGGACGTTGCGGAACACGTTGTGGTGCACCGAGACCCGCAGCTTGCCGGGGTCGGTCGTCGAGGTGTTCGAAGAGCCGATCAGCATGGTCTTGCCGTGCTCTTCGAAGCGGTTGCGGGACACCGTGACGAGGTCGGCGCCGTTGGTGATGTCGAGCTGGCCGTCGTGCACTTGGTAGGGCCGTCCGAAGTAGAACGGCTGGCGGCTGTCGACGTTGGGGGCGTCGGTGAACGTGCTGTGGTCGACCCACACGTGTTCGGAGCGTTGGATCGAGACGGAGTCGTAGAGCGAGTTCCAGTTGCCCGGCGAGGCTCCAGGGCTGGTGTCGGTCGGATCCCACTGCGGGAAGCAGTCGTGGGTGTCGCGGAAGGTCAGGTTGCGCACGATCACGTTGCGGCTGCCGTGAATCCGCAGGCTGCCGCCCGTGATCCCGGCGCCTTTGCCCACCCCGACGATCGTGGTGTCGCCGCCGACGTTCAGCGCGATGGTGGCTTCCTGCTTTCTCGCCGAAGCCTTCCGCGCTTCTTCCAGGGGCCCTTCCGGTTCCCTCTCCCAGCCCCAGACCGCCGGGTCGTAGGCGGCGAGGTAGCGGTCGAGGCTGTACCCGTCGGTGGCGTAGTCCGTGCACCGCAACGGCATGCCGTCATCCGCGGTGTTCGCGTCGATCACACCTCTGACCTTGATGATCCTCGGCGCCGGTGCCGCGAGGGCCGCCACGAGCTCGGCCCTCGTGCGCACCTCGTGCACGGTGGTCGCCGCCGCACCCCCGGTCGTGCCGGGTCCGGCCGAGGCCCAGCCGTCACCCGCGGGCAGCACCTGCCTCGCCGGGTCGTGTCCGGCGTGCGCTGTACCGGTGAACGCGCAGGCGAGAACCAGCCCGCAGGCGAAAAACCGCATGGCGAAATACCCTTCGGAAAGGATTCACATTCTTGAACACGGTCCACGATCGTGAACCGAGAATACGAATGTGTTCGCCACGCGTCAACGAAGTGAATTCAATCGACGATGGAGGCCGGAATTCGACGATTATTCGAATCGAATGCCGTCGAATGCGCGCTTGGGATCGATCAGCCGTTGATCAGTCGGAGTGGTCGAGCTCCCGCAGGCGTTCGAGCAGCCGCGGCGCGAGTTCGGCCGGGGTGAGCTTGTACGCCTGCCAACGGTCGCGTGCGGTGTCCTTCATGGAGGCGTAGAACCGAAAACGGCCTTGCGTGACCGACTCCGTTGTCGACGTCGATCGCGACGAACAGCAGGTCCAGCGCCTTGCGCTGCCGGAACGTCTGGGTGCGGACGAAGGCCACGAAGGTCTTGGACTTCAGGCGTTTGCCGGTGGACATTCGCGCCTTGACCTGGACGGCCGGCACCGCGTCACCACCGATGGAGTTGAACAGGAGATCGATGCCCTCGTCGTCCACCAGCGGGGTGGCGACGTTGAGCTTGCCGCGCGAGGTCAAGATGCAGGTCGCCGCGGCCAGGTGCTCTGCGGCCTTGCCCATCCGCCCGGCCGGCGAAGGTCCTTCTTCTCCAGGCTGCACCGGCTCCGCGTGATCAGCTCCGCTCCGCGTGCCAGTCCCATCGCGCTACCAGGCCGGTGGGTTACGACCGTCAGTCCTTGACGGGCCTCAACATCGGCACGAGCAGAAGTGCGGGCAGCAACAACACCGGCACCACGAGCAGCCCCTTCAGCACGCCCACCTCGTTGCCCAGGAACCCGACCAGCGGCGGCCCGGCGAGAAAGGCGGTGTACCCGATCACCGCGACGACGCTGACCCGTGCGGCCGCACGGGCCGGGTCGTCGGCGGCGGCGCTCATGCCGACCGGGAAGCCCAGCGCCGTGCCCAGTCCCCACACCGCGACCCCGGCCACGGCGACCGCGGGCGACTCGGCGAACACCGCGATCGTCACGCCACCCGCCGCCAGCACCATGGAGACGAGGATCGCCGACACCCGGCCCCAGCGGTCCAGGGCGAGGGTGCCGAAGATCCGGCCGAACGTCATCGTCGTGACGAACACGCCGAACACCACCGCGCCCATGGCCGGGGCGAACGCGTGGCCGTCGATGAACGCCACCGCCACCCAGTCGTTCGCGGTGCCCTCTGTGAACGCCAACACCAGCACCAGCAGGCCGATCAGCAACGTGCGGGGTTCCCGCCACGCCGCCAGGACACCGCTGCCCCGGCCGTGTTCCTCGGCCTGGCCGGCGAACCGGTACGTGCGGGCCGCGAAAAGCGTGCCGACCGCGACGACCAGGGCCACCACGAGGAGGTGAGCGGTAACAGGCAGAACGGCCCAGGCCGCGAAGGAGGCGAGCCCTGCCGCGGCGACGGTGCCGAGGCTCCACATGGCGTGGAAGCGCGGCATCACGGTCTTGTCGAGTGCGCGTTCCACCTCGGCGGCCTCGACGTTCATCGCGACGTCGCACAGGCCGGAGCCGTAGCCGAGCGTGAAGATGCCGATGGCCGTGAGCAGTGCCGACGGGCTCGCGCCGATGCCGAAGCCGGCCAGCGCGAGACCACATGCGACGGTGACGGCCGAGACCGAGACGGTGCGTCGGGGCCGCAGGCGGTGGGTGACCTCGCCGGCGGTGAGCATCGCCAGGCAAGCGCCGACGGACATCGCGAGCAGCAGCAGGCCGAGCGCGGCCGGGGTGAGGCCCAGCGCGTCGCGGGCGGCGGGGACGCGGGCGAACCAGGTCGCCACCGCCACGCCGTTGAGGCCGAACGTGACCGCGACCCCCGCCGCGGCGGCTCGGATCTGACTGCGCGGCACCGTGACCGACATCCCGGTCCCTCCCTTTCTCGATACTGAAGTTCTTACCCCACACATGGAAGCGCTTCCACCGCAATACTGTTCAGATGACGGCAGAACGCACCGCGACGCTGGACGACGTGGCCAGGGCCGCAGGCGTGTCCCGGGCGACCGCCTCCCGCGTCGTCACGGGACACGGACCGGCATCACAACACACGAGGGACCGGGTCGCAGCGGCGGTGGCCGCGCTCGGATACGTCCCGGACGCCTCCGCCCGAGCGTTGGTCACGCGCACGGGCACGCGCCTGGCGATCGCCGTCATCGGGCACACGGCCGCGGTGCTCGACGACCCGTACGTCGGCCGCGTACTGACCTCCGCCGCTCACGTGGCCGCCGAACGCGAAGTCGGCGTCTCGCTGCACTGGCTACCCCTCAACGACCCTGGTTCACTCGCGCGCCTGGCCGACAGCCGCGGCCTCGGCGGCCTGGTGGTGGTGAACCCGACCCGACCGGCGCTCGAAACCGTGCCGCGTTCCCTGCGCGGCCGGGTCGCCGCCGTCGGCGTCGGCGCGCGGGGCGTGCCGTCGTTCGACGTGGACAACCGCTCCGGCACCGACGGCGTCGTGCGGCACCTCGTGCGCACCGGCCGGCACCGCATCGCCATGGTCACCGGCCCGTCGTGGCTGCCCTGCGGCGACCGCGCCGTCGAGGCGTACCGCAAGGTCCTGCACGACAGCGGCGCGCAACCCCGGGTCGTGGTCGGCGACTTCACGGCGGTGCGCGGCGCCCAGGCGGCCGTCGAGATCATGGCGCGCTGGCCGGACACCGACGCCGTGTTCGCGTTGAGCGACCTGACCGCGCTAGGTGTCCTGGACGGACTGCACTCCCTCGGCGTGCGGGTGCCGGGCGACGTCGCGGTAGCGGGCTTCGACGACATCGCCTTCGCAGGCCTGAGCCGCCCCGCGCTCACGACGAGCACGCACCCGGTCGAGGAGATAGCCACGGCGGCGGCGCGCTCGGTCCTGGACCGGCGCGACACCTCCGGGGCGACGTTCTACCCGTCCTCGCTCGTCGTGCGGGAGAGCGCCTGATCATCCGACCGAGCAGGCCTGGCCGTTGAGCGTGAACGCGCCAGGGGCGGCGTTCCCGGACCGCACCGAACCGTTGAACCCGATCACGACCTCACCGCGGGGGGCGATGCGCGGGTTGTAGACGGCGTTGAGCGCGCTCACCACGCTGCCGGACTGCCGCGCCCGCGCGTTCCACATCTCGGTGACGGCCTGCCCGTTCGCGAAACTCCACCGCAACGTCCAGCCGTCCACGGACGTGGGACCGGTGTTGCGCACGCTCACATTCGCCTGAAAGCCACCCGGCCACTGACCGGTGACGCGGTACGAGACCGCGCAGGCCTGAGTGGGCACCGCAGTCGTCGGCGCTGGAGGGCGGACGACCGGTGGTGCAGGAGGCGCCGGGGTCTGCCTGGGTGCGGTGGCTCCGGGGCTCGTGGGTCCGGGGCTGGAGTGTCCGGGAACGGAGGGTCCAGAAGTGGGAGTGTCGCAGCCCGGCCCCCACACTCCCCTGCCTGCCGCGGTTGCCTCCGATTCCGCGATCAGCAGCTGCCGGGCGTGCACGGCGGCACCGGACTCGGTGGTCGGCAGCGATTCCCCGTCCGCCCCTGCCACCTTCAGCACGCCCTGCCGCACCGCCAGCACCGCGTAATCGGTGCCGTCCTCCAACTCCAGCCGCACATCCCCGGACCGAACCGGGCTGATCCGCACGGTGCCGGCCAGCAACGTCGTCCGCGCGAACGCCAACGCCCCTTCCGCCCAACACCCCACCGGCGCCGCCAACTGCGCGATCTGCACCTTCCGCCCGTCCGCCAGCTCGACGGTCCGCCCGTCGACCACGTCCCGGACGAAGTGCAGCACCCCCTCATAAGGCAACTGCTCGTTGACGAGCGTGGGCGGCTTCCAAGGCGTGGTGGGAACCGGAGACGACACCGACGGTTCCGCCGAGCACGCCCCGGTCAACAGAACCACCACCAAAAGCCCGCTAGCTGCGCGCAACGGACACCGACCAACGCTGGTTCGCCCCCGAAGTGGCGTGGTACAGCCCGATCCGGGCACCGTCCTCACGCGACTCCCCGATCACGTCGAGCAGACTTCCGTTCTGCGCGTTGACGAACGTCCAAGTTCCGTCCCCAGTGGACGACAACACCCACCGCGCGGCGGGCCCATCCGAAGTGCTCAGCACGACATCACCACCGCCAACAGCGATCCGCTGCCCGGTAGCAACATTGGTGATCGAGAACTGAGCACGGCTGTCGTAGCCACCACTGCGGCGTTCGACCCGCCACATCTGATCGGCGGCTTGAGCACTGACCCGCTGCACGAGCGAAGTGCCCGACGGCGCAAGGGATTTCCCGCTCTGCACGCCCGTCAGCCGGTAGTCACCACCGAGCGCGGCCGAGCGATCCACCCCGCCGACACCGCTCACCTCGAACGTCGTGACCGACCGCCCGGGCACGGACAGCGTCGCCTTGCGATCCTGCACGCGCACAGCGGCACCCTTCACCAGAGCGCCGTGCTCGTCCGTCACCACCGGACGGACGGAAGCCCCGGGCCGCACCGACGCGAACGCCGACAGGTCCAGCACCACCGACTGGGCCTGAACACTCTTGTTCAGGTGCACCAACGACTTCAGCTCTCCCCCGCGCACCGCCGCCACGTCGGTCGTCGTGTTGACCTTCACGAGACGGTCGCCGGGCCGCACGTAGTGGGTGAAGTTGCGCAGCGCGTGGAACTTCGTGTTCACGCGCGCAGGGCACGTCGCCAATGTGTCCGCGGGCCCGCAGTCGAACGGGATCTGGACGACACCCCAGTTCATCCCGTCCGGCGACTCGGCGCCCGGCTTCATGTTGTCGTAGTCCTCGACGGCCTGCCACAGCAACCAGGCGCGCGGCTCCAGCTCGCGCAGGTCGTCGATCACGCGCTCGGCGATGCCGAGGCCGGGGTCCATGCTGGTGAAGCTCTGCCCCGTGCCCCAGTGCCCGTCGACCTCGCTCATCCACAGCGGCTTGCCGGAGCCCTTGGCGATGTCGCGGGCGGAGGTGCGGCGGGCCGTGCCGTAGGTGTGCACGTTCAACTGGCCGACCTGAGCCCGCACCGTTGCCGGGTACCCGGCCCAGTCGTCGGCGAAGAGGCCGGGGTTGGTCTCGTCCGGCGCGGAGACGGCGGCCCTGACCCTGTTGGCGCGCAACGCCTCCGCCATCGCGGGCACGACCTTCGTCTGCAGGGCGGGGCCCAGGTGGGCGCCTTCCTGCCGACCGCCCGTCGGGTTGCCGTCCGGGCCGAGTGTCGTGCGCCAGTACGGGGTGTTGGGCTCGTTGAACGGGTCGACGGTGGCGAACCTGATGCCGTGTGAGCGTTCCAGCTCGGCCGAGGCCTGGGCGAGGTACGCGGAGAAGTCGCCGATCCGGTCCTCCCGCAGCTGGTCCGCGTTCGGGTCGAAGCCGCCGGACACGTACCCGCTCACGGTCTGGAACCACGGCGGGGAGTTGCTGAACGCCTCCCAGCGCGTCACGTCGCGCTTGATCCGGTCGACCCACCACCGCTGCCGGGGATCCGCCGCGGCGTCGAAGAGGCGCGGGTCGCCCGGCTTCCACCAGTCGGTGTCGGTGCGCGTGGTGCCGGCCGGGGCCTTCCACCAACCGGGCACCGCCGCTCCGGCACGCAGGTACGACGGCACGTCCGGGGCGTTGCCACCGCCGATGTTGTAGCGCGCGATGTTCAGGTTGAGCCCGTCCGCGCCGAACAGCAGCTCGGCCAGCTGGTTCCGGATCTCGTCCGGGTAGCCGCCGGTCGCGTTGGCGAACCACACGAGGCTCGTGCCCCAGCCCTCGAACGGCTCCTGCTGGTAGGTCGGATCCGGTCTCACCGCGACGGTCTCGACGGCGGCCGTGGCGGGGGCCGCGGTGGAGATCAGGAGCGTCGAAGCGGCGAGCAGAGCAGCGAGTCTGGTCATCGGTTCTCCGTCGAACGGACGATGTTCACGCTAACAACTATCGACAACCTACTGACGAGTCAAGGTCCTGCCGGACGGGGGCGCGCCCGCCCGGCAGGACTCTGGGAACGCTCGCCCCCGAGGAGACGGGCCTGCCCGCTCGAACCCCGAGGAGAGTTACCTGAGCGAACAGGTGGCGAAGCGCTCCAGTCCTTGAGGCCGCGCCTCCACGCGGCCGATGGCGATCGCGATCCGGTCGAGCGCGGCGGTCCGCTTGCTCGCCAACGGACCCAGGATCGCGTTCTGCACGAAGTTCGGCCCGCCCTGACCGGCCGACGTGCGCAGCCGTTCGTTCGCCTCGGCCAGCTGCTTGCCGAGGTTGGCGAGCTCGCGGTCGACCTCGGCCCGCGCAGCCGCGGGAACGTTCTGCAACACCGGAAGCGGGCACTCGATCACACCCCGAGCCGCGACCGGGGTGCTCGTGGACGCCGGTCGCGAGGTGACCGGCGGGGCCGAGACGGCGGGCGCCTGACCGAGTCCGCAGGTGGCGAACCGCTCCAGCCCTTCGGGCTTCTCGGCGACCCGTCCGATCGCGGTCTCGATCCGGTTCAGCGCCGCGACCCGCTTGCTCGCCAACGGCCCGAGGATCGCGTTCTGCACGAAGTTCGGCCCGCCTTCACCAGCCGACGTGCGCAACCGCTCGTTCGCCTCGACGATCTGCCGGTCGAGTCCGGCGAGCTCCCGCTGCACCTCGGCCTGCGCGGCCGCCGGCACCGCCGGGACGACCGGCTGGGGACACACGATCGCGCCGCTCGCCGTCTCCCCTCCCGCAAATGCGACAGCCGCGGTGACCGCCGTCAACGTGGCGGCAACGGCGATTCCGGCGACGATCACCCGTTTGTTCCGCTGTGGTCGCGCATGAGCTCTCGACATCTTCGAACCTCACGACTAGGGGACGTTTGTGCCGGCATACCGGGATACGTACCGGGAAAGTGAAAGGTTCAACTACTTGTGAGCGTTCACACGGAGTGGCATGCTCACGATTCATTCCGCAGTCCCTGCACCTGCGAAGAACCGGGGAACAGTCATGCCATCGGCTGCCAGAGTCGTCCACGAGCAGATTCCGTTGCGAGTCCAGGGGGTGAACCTCCGGGTCGCCTCGGTGCAGCGACGAGAGGGCACCGACGCCCCCGTCCTCTTCCTGCACGGCTTCGGCACGAGCAAGGAGGACTACCTGGACGTCCTGCAACGGCACGACTTCGCGGGCCGCTCGTTCCTCGCCTACGACGCTCCGGGCGCCGGGGCCACCGAGTGCGCGGACCTCAACCAGGTCGACCTGCCGTTCCTCGCCGACACCGCACGGGCCCTGCTCGACCGGGCGGGCATCGGCCAGTTCCACGTAGTCGGCCACCTGACCGGCGCCCTCACCGCACTCCTGCTCGCCCACGCCGAACCGGCCCGAGTCCTGAGCTTCGTGAACATCAAGGGCATCCTGGCCCCCGAGGACTGCGTGCTCAGCCGGGAGGCGCTGCACCACCGCGACCCGGCCGGCTACGTCCTCGCCGTCGCCGAACGCAGCCGCGAAACCCCTTGCTACGGCGGCGGTCTGTACGCGGCGAACCTGCCCACCAAGGTCCGCCGCGGCGCCGTACCGACCCTGTTCCGCTCCATGGTCGAACTCGCCGACCACGGCAACCTGCTGCAGAAGTTCCTGTCCCTGCCCTGCCCGCGCATGTACCTCTACGGCGAGCAGTGCGCGAACCTGTCCTACCTGCCGATGCTGGACGCGAACGGGGTGGAGCTGGCCGAGATCCCGCACAGCGGCCAGCTCCCCATGTACTCCAACCCCGTCGCGATGTGGCGACAGATCGCCGAGTTCCACGCCCGTCAGCTGATCCCGGCCGCGAGACGGTGGTAGGCCGAGTTCCAGCGCAGACGGTCCGCGAACGACGCCGGGGTCGTCGCGGAGTCGATCAGCACCAGCTCCGTGGCGGCCATCTGCGCGAAGTCCCGCAACACCTCTGCCCCGACGGCCTGCGTCATCACGGTGTGGTGCGGGCCGCCGGCGGTCAGCCAGCACTCGGCGGACGTCGAGAGCGACGGCGTCGGCTGCCACACGGCCCGCGCGACCGGCAGCTTCGGCAGCGGTTCGTCCGGCGGCACGACCGTGACCTCGTTGGCCACCAACCGGAAGCGGTCGCCCATGTCGGCGAGCCCGACCACGACGGCCGGTCCGGGAGCCGCGTCGAACACCAGGCGCACCGGGTCCTCGCGGTCGCCGATGCCCAGCGGGTGGATCTCGCACGACGGCTGGTCGGCCGCGATCGTCGGGCAGACCTCCAGCATGTGCGCGCCGAGGATCTTCGGCACGCCCGGCCCGAAGTGGTAGGTGTAGTCCTCCATGAACGACGTGCCGCGGCCGGTACCGGTGCCCATCGCCTTGACGGCCGCGAGCAGCGCGGACGTCTTCCAGTCGCCCTCACCGCCGAAGCCGTAGCCGTCGGCCATCAACCGTTGCACAGCGAGGCCGGGCAACTGCCTGAGCCCGCCCAGGTCCTGGAAGTTCGTGGTGAACGCGCCGAAGCCGCCGTCGTCCAGAAAGGACCGCAGGCCGATCTCGATGCGGGCGGCGTAGCGCAACGACTCGTGCTGCTCTCCCCCACGCGCCAACGAGGGGGCCAGTCGGTAGGCCTCGGCGTAGTCGGCGACGAGCAGATCGATGTTGGCGTCCGACACGGCGTCCACGAAGGCGACCAGGTCGTTCACGCCGTAGGTGTTGACGGAGACGCCGAACCGCAGTTCCGCCTCCACCTTGTCGCCCTCGGTCACGGCGACGTCGCGCATGTTGTCGCCGAACCGCGCCAGCCGCAGGCCCCGCAGGTGGGCGAGACCGGTGGCCGCGCGCGCCCAGCCGTCGATGCGCTGCGCCACGACCGGGTCGCTCGCGTGGCCCGCGACCGTCTTGCGGGCCACCCCGATGCGGGTCTGCACGTAGGCGAACTCGCGGTCGCCGTGCGCGGCCTGGTTGAGGTTCATGAAGTCCATGTCGATGCTGGACCACGGCAGCGCCTCGTTGAGCTGCGTGTGCAGGTGCAGCAACGGTTTGCGCAGCAGGTCCAGGCCGGTGATCCACATCTTCGCCGGCGAGAACGTGTGCATCCACGCGATCACGCCCACGCAGGACGGGTCGGCGTTCGCGTCCTGCATGACCGCGCGGATCGCGCCGGAGTCGGTCAGCACCGGCTTCCACACGATCTCCGCGCTGATCCGGCCGGAGTCGGCGAGCATCCGCCGGATCTGCTGGGACTGGGCCGCGACCTGGTCGAGCGTCTCGGGGCCGTAGAGGTGCTGGCTGCCGGTGAGGAACCAGATCTGGGGCTTGTCCGGCATGTGCTCTCCTTCTGGGCTCACTGGCCGTAAACGTTCTGGTAGCGCTCGTAGAGCCGGTCGACGTGCCGCGGGTCGATCACGTCGGGCGTGCCGAGCTGCAGTGCGAAGTGGACGGTGCGGGCGACGTCCTCCAGCAACACCGCGGCCTTCACCGCCTTGACGGCGGTCGCGCCGACGGTGAACGGGCCGTGGTTGCGCATCAGCACGGCCTTCGACCTGCTGGTGCTGAGGGTGTCGACGATGCCCTTGCCGATCGAGTCGTCGCCGATCAGCGCGAACGGGCCGACCGGGATGTCCCCGCCGAACTCGTCCGCGATCATCGTGAGCACGCACGGGATGGGCTCGCCGCGCGCCGCCCACGCTGTGGCGTAAGGAGAATGCGTGTGCACGACACCGCCGACGTCGGGCATGTGCCGGTACACGTACGCGTGCGCCGCCGTGTCGCTGGACGGCGCCAGCCCACCCTCGACGAGCTTGCCGTGCAGGTCCGTCACGACCATGGCGTGCGGCCCGAGTTCGTCGTAGGACACCCCGGACGGCTTGATCACCATCAGCTCGTGACCGGGCACCCGCGCCGACACGTTGCCCGCGGTCCAGCTCACGAGCTCGTAGCGGGTCAGCTCGCGGTGCAGGTCGGCGACCGTGCGGCGCAGCTCTGCCGTGGGTGACATCAGCTCTTCCCCTCCAGGGCGGCACGCCGGTAGCCGCGCAGCCGGTGCATGACATCGTTGGCACCGCGGCCGAAGTAGTCGTGCAGTTCGAGGTAGTCGGCGAAGAGCCGTTGGTACGCCTCGACGTTCTTCTCCTGCGGCTGGTAGACGTCGCGGTGCACCGATCCCATGGCCTCGGCGGCGTCCCGGATGTTCGCGTGCGCACCGGCGGCGACCGCGGCGTGCATCGCGGACCCGAGAGCAGGCCCCTGGGCCGAGCCGATCACCGACAACGGCAGGTTCACGACGTCGGCGTAGATCTGCATGAGCAGGGCGTTCTTGGTGAGCCCGCCCGCGATCACGAGCTCGGTGACCGGGACGCCCGCCTCGGTGAACGTGTCGACGATGACGCGCGTGCCGAACGCCGTGGCCTCCAGCAACGCCCGGTAGACGTCCTCGGCCTTGGTGGCGAGGGTCTGCCCGACCACGACACCGGACAGCTCGTGGTCGACCAGCACGGACCTGTTGCCGCTGTGCCAGTCGAGCGCGACGAGCCCGTGCTCGCCGACCTCCTGTGCGGAGGCCAGTTCCGAGAGCAGCTCGTGCACGTCGAGGCCGCGTTCCCGGGCCTGCTCGTGGTACGCGGGCGGCACCTGGTTGCGCAGGAACCACGCGAAGATGTCGCCGACGCCGCTCTGCCCGGCCTCGTACCCCCAGAGCCCCGGCACGATGCCGCCGTCGACGACGCCGCACATGCCCGGCACCTCGCTCAGCTCGGCACCGCTCATCACGTGGCAGGTGGAGGTGCCCATGATCGCGACCATCTGGCCGGGTTCGACGGCCTGCGCGGCGGGAGCGGTGACGTGCGCGTCGACGTTGCCGACCGCGACCGCGATGCCTTCGGGCAGTCCGGTCCACCCAGCGGCCTGCGTTGTGAGCGTTCCCGCTTTGGCCCCCAGCGCGGACAACGGGTGGTCGAGCTTGTCCTCGACGAACTTCGCGAACGCCGGGTTGAGCTCGGCGAGGAACTCCTCGCTCGGGTAGCCGCCGTCCTGGTGGATGCCCTTGTAGCCGGCGGTGCAGGCGTTGCGGGTGTAGGTGCCGCTGAGCTGCCAGACGATCCAGTCGGCGGCCTCGACCCAGCGCGCGGTGGCCGCGTAGACCTCGGGCGCCTCCTCCAGCAGCTGCAACCCCTTGGCGAACTCCCACTCCGAGGAGATGAGACCGCCGTAACGCGCGAGCCAGGGTTCCTTGCGCTGCCGGGCGAGCGCGTTGATCCGGTCCGCCTGCGGCTGGGCGGCGTGGTGGCGCCAGAGCTTCACGTACGCGTGCGGCTCCTGCGCGAACTCCGCCAGCTCGCACAACGGCGTGCCGTCGTCGGTGACCGGCACCATCGTGCAGGCGGTGAAGTCGGTGCCGATGCCGATCACCTGGTCGGCGCGGATCCCGGCCGCCTCGACTGCCTGTGGGACGGCGATCCGCAGGACGTCCAGGTAGTCGGCCGGGACCTGCAACGCCCACTCCGGCGGCAGCGGCCTGCCGGTGGCGGGCAGCACCTGGTCCACCACACCGTGGCGGTAATCGTGCACAGCGGTGCCCAGCTCGGCCCCGTCGCGGACGCGCACGACCACGGCGCGACCGGACAGCGTGCCGAAGTCGACACCCACCACGCACGCGTCCCGGTCGATCGTCATGTCAGTCACGACCTGAGTGTTATCGCTAACATTCCGCGAGTCAAGATGTGCCCGATACATCGTGATTTCGTTGGGAGCGCGCGAAATGCGTCTGAGGTGAGCGCACGACAACGAGGCCCGTGCGGCGAGGCCTGCCAGGCGTGCGGAGCCGGTCCCCCGGCGACTACTTGGGCGGCGGCCCGACGCTCTCGCGCTTCACCAGCGTCGGCGCGACCGTGCGCTGGGGCTGCGCGGTCTCGCCGTCGCTGACCTGCTCGAGCAGCAACCCGAGCGTCTCGCGCGCCACCGCGGCGAAGTCCGGGCGCACGGTCGTGAGCGGCGGGATGAAGTAGGCGGCCTCGGGCACGTCGTCGAAGCCGACCACGCTGACGTCGTGCGGCACCCGCCTGCCGCGCTCGCTCATCGCCCGCAGCACGCCCAGCGCGAGGTGGTCGTTGGAGCAGAACACGGCCGTGACCTCGGGCATCCTGGCCAGCATCTGCCCTGCGCGGAAGCCGGAGGCCGCGCTCCAGTCGGCGGACACGACCGGCGGGACCTCGGCGCCGATGGCGTCCAGGGCGGCACGCCAGCCCTCCACCCGGCCCGCGGCGTCGAACCAGTCAGCGGGTCCCGAAACGTGCCACACCGTCTCGTGCCCGTACGCCATCAGGTGCTTCGTCGCCTCGAACGCGCCCAGCGCCTGGTTGACGGTCACCAGCGGGGTCGGGCGGTCCGGGTCGCCGTCCACGGTCACCAGCGGGACGCCCGCCGGCACGTCGGCGAGGGCGTCGGCGGCCGAGGAGTTCGGCGCGATCACGACGATGCCCGCCACGCGCTGGTCTCGGTGCCGCTCCACGGCGGCGGCGATCGAGTCGCGGTCGAGCACCTTCACCCGGCCCACGCTGACCGCGAACCCGGCCTCGCCCGCCGCCTCCTCGAAGGCGGACAGCAGCGAGGCCGGGCCGTAGAGCGTCGAGTTCTGCGCCACCACGCCGATGAGCTGCGTCTTGCCGGTGACGAGAGCGCGGGCCGCGCGGTTGGGCCGGTAGTCGAGTTCCTTGATGGCCGCCTGAACGCGCAACCTGGTCTGTTCGCGGACGTTCGGGTGGTTGTTGAGCACACGCGAGACCGTCTGGTGCGACACCCCGGCGAGTCGTGCGACATCGGTCATCGCGGGGTCACGCGAGGTCTTCTCCACGAGCGGTCTCCGATCCTTTGATCTGCGCCGCTGATGTTAGCGATAACACCAGGTCGGCTTCGATGCAGTGCTCATTCTCCACTCATTCGAGACGAAATGTGGCACGTCGTCGCGCGTCCCGGTCATTCCCGGGCCGAGACAACACCACTCGGCCATTGTCATGAGCGAGATATGTGTCCGTTCCGACACGCAGCGAAACCGCCGCGCTGTCCGATAGCCCCGGTACGCGGACAAAGCTCGCCACGCGCCCGTAGGCATCGGTGTCCTCGAACGGGTCGATGCGCAGCACGTCCCCGTCCACCCGCACGTACCGGTCGGGGAAGTTCACGGACTGCATCGCGACCGTGCCCGCTCCCAGGAATCCGGGAACGAAGCGGAACTGCGTGTCACCGAGCTCGCGGACGGCGCCGTCCACCCGCAAGCGGTACTCGTAATGTCGTACCACGAGCGACGGGGCGTCCAAAGGCGACAGCCGCGTGATCGGTCCACCGACGCCGACCGGCACGCCGAACGACGGTGTGCCGTCCGCGTTCCAGTGCAGCCGCTGGACACAGGTGTGCCGGTTCGGGTCGAACAGCGGATCACCGACGATGTCCCGGTAGTCGCGTGCGTGATAAACGAGCACGTCCGACGAACCGACGGTGGTGAACGAGTTGTGCCCCGGCCCGTACCGCGAGGTCGGCGCGGAGGTCGCGAACACCGGTGAGGGCGACTTCGTCCACGACCGCGCGTCCAGCAGGTTCGCGTTCTCATCGGCGGTCAGCAGGCCCATGCAGTACCGGGCGTCGGTGGCGCTCGCGGAGTACGTCACGAACACCCGGCCGTTGCGGATCAGCACCGCCGGCCCCTCGTTCACCTTGAAGCCCTGGATCTCCCACGACAACGTGGGCACGGCGATCCGCACCGGCGCGCTCTTCAACGCCAGGGGTGAGGCCATTTCGGCGATGTAGAGGTTCGAGTTGGTGGCGATGCCGGGCTCGCTCTGCGCCCACAGGAAGTACCGCCTGCCGCGATGCGCGAACGTGGTCGCGTCGAGTGTGAACGTGTCCCACGCCGTCACCATCTGCCCGCGCAGCACCCAGCCGCCCTCGCGCGGGTCCGCGTTCGACGACTCCAGCACGTAGGTGCGGATGCGGAACGGCTCGTCCTTGTCCCCGGCGGCGAAGTAGACGTACCACCTGCCGTCGATCCGGTGCAGTTCCGGCGCCCAGATGTAGCCGCCCATCCGGCCCGACTCGGGTCGCCGCCAGATGGTGCGTTCCCGGGCGGCCGCCAGTCCGTCCAGTGTGGACGCTCCGCGGATCACCACCCGGTCGTACTCGGGCACGGACCCGGTGAGGTAGTACATGCCGTCGGTCGGCGGCGTGATGAACGGGTCGGCGCGTTGCTCGACCAGGGGGTTGCGGGTCGGCAGCTCCGCCGGGGTCTCGGCGGCGGCAGCGGGCGCGGCGGACGTGAGGGCGGTGCCGGCGGCGAGCACGCCGCCGGAGGCCAGCAGGGAACGTCGGGTGATCACGAGCGGCTCCTGATCCGGAGGAACGTGACGGAGTGGGGCGGGAACGTGTGCGTGAAGCTGCTCGCGACCCTGACCTGCGAGGCAACCGCGCGGATCGGCTGGGTGAACTCGGTGTTCACGTCGTCGGGACGGCCCTGCAGCACGGTCGCCCGTGCCGTCGAGGCCACCGGCACGCCGAGGTCGATGCGGGTGCGGGCCGCGTCGGGCTGGGCGTTGACGACCTTGACGATCAGCTCGCCGGTGGCGAGGTCGCGGGTGACGACCTGGCGGAACGGCTCGGCGGCCTTGTCGTCGGTGAACTCGCCCCACTTCTGACCGTCGAGGAACAACGCGACGTGCCGTCCGCGCACCTCGATCCGCACGTCGTAGGTGCGACCGGTGTCGATGCGGGTTCCGTTGCTCAGCAAGGTGTTCTTGCCGCCGCCGACGGCCTTCTCCACCGCCGACTGGGTGTTGTTCCAGCCGCCGAGGTTCCACCAGTAGTAGTTGCCGGTGTCCTGCACGCCGAACGCGATGAGGAAACCTTCACGGCCGGACTGCTTGGTCGCCTTGACGCTCAGCGTGTAGTCACGCCACGTCCTGTCCCCCGCCGTGACGAGCGTGTCCTCGGCGGCCGCGTCGGACTGGACGTACGCGCCGTTGACGACGTTCCAGGCACCGCGACCGGACTTGGTCCACTTCGCGTCGCCGCCGGAGAAGTCGTCGCCGAACAACGTCTGCCCGGCCGCGCTGGTCACGTTCACATCGTCGTAGCTCGCGGCGGTCGCCCAGGTGGAGAGGCCGATCGCGCCGGTGATGGGCGTCTGCGTCGACGGCGTGGCGGACGTGGTGCTCGGCACCACGTGATCACCCACGTTCGTCATGAAGAGCTTCTGCGACTCGTAGCTCGCCGAGCCCCACGACGCGTGGTTGTTGAACCAGATCATGTCCGGGCGCCACTGGACGTAGTCCTCGTTGGCCAGCAACGGCGCGTACGAGGCGAGCTTCACGACGTCGGCGTTGCGTTCGAGGCCCGTCATGAACGCCGCTTCGCTCAACGCGTTGTAGAACCTGTTGTCCTGCGAGGCGTACTCGCCGAGGAACACCTTGGGGCCGTTGCGGTCGTAGGTGTCGTAGCGGTTGTTGTTCTCCAGGAACCAGCTCGGGCTGTTGTAGTAGTGCTCGTCGATCATCTGCACGCCGGCCTGCCGGTTGAGCTGCCACAGCCGGTCGAACGTGCCGCCGGTGTCGTCGGGGCCGGAGTTGCCGACGACGGTGATCTCCGGGTACCGCGCCTTGATCGCGTCGCGGAACCGCACGAACCGCGCCATGAACTCGTCGGGCAGGTTCTCCTCGTTGCCCACGGCGAGGTGCGTGAGCTTGAACGGCTTGGGGTGGCCCATTTCCGCGCGCTTACGACCCCACGTCGAGTCGGCAGGGCCGTTCGCGAACTCGATCAGGTCGAGCGTGTCCTGGATGTGCCGTTGCAGCAAGACGGGGTCGTCGGTGGCGCGGTTCTGGCCGCAGCCGGTGACCAGTGCGGGCACGACGGGCAACGGCATCGCGCCGACGTCCTCGGAGAACTGGAAGTACTCGAAGTAGCCGAGGCCGTAGGACTGGTTGTAGCCCCAGAAGTTCGAGTTCGTGGCGCGCTGCTCGACCGGTCCGATGGTGTCCTTCCACTGGTACGAACGGCGGCGCTCGAAGTTCGGTGCCTCGTAGCCGTAGTGGCTGCCGGTGTTGACCAGGCAGCCGCCGGGGAACCGGACGAAGCCGGGCTTGAGCGCGGCGATCTTCTCGGCCAGGTCGCGCCGCAGGCCGTGGCCCTTGAAGGTGTCCTGCGGCATCAGCGAGATCATGTCGAGGCTCAGGGTCCCGGTGCCGCCGCCGGTCACCAGGAGCCTGCCGGTGGTGCTGGACTTCGTCGCGCGAATCGTTGCGGTGTACCGGGTCCAGCCGTCGCCGCGGACCTGGACCTGCACCGGGGCGCCCAAAGCGGACCCGGCGGGATCGGTGATCGTCGCGGTGAGCGAGGTGGCCTGGCCGGCGCGCGCCCACACCGAGAAGTCGTAGCGCTGGCCGCTCTGCACCGCGATTCCGCTGTTGTAGCCGGAGTTGATGACTCCGGCGGGCAGGCCCAGCTTCAGGTAACGGCGGTTGCGCTCGTTCATGCGGCCGGTGTCGTCGACGACGTCCATCGTGCCGCTGTGCGGGGCCCACGACGTGAGGCCGTGATAGCTCGCGTTGTCCGCGGGGTCGTACTCGAACGAGCGGTTCTGCACCAGCTCGGCGTACAGGCCGCCGTCCGCGGCCCGGTTGATGTCCTCGAAGAAGACGCCGTACATCGAATCGTCGATCGACGGGCCCTTCTTCGTGGCGTCGATCTTGAGGGTGTAGTCGGTCTCGGCGGCCGCGCCGGATCCGGGAACGGCGACCAGGAGGCTCGCTGCGAGGGCAGCGCTCAGCAGTACGTGCTTGCGGGACACAGGGGTTCCTCCCAAGCTCGGAAGTGAGCGTTAACATAGGGCTGCGTACTCGTTACGGGCAACCCCTTGACGCCGCAGTTGTGAGCGTTCACTCTTGTCCACCTGACAGCCGCGGAACCCGCGGTCGAGCTCCGAGACACCGTCGTCACTCCGGAGGAACCCCAGTGCTGAAGAAGATCACGACCGTCGCCAGCGTGGTCCTGCTGAGCGCGCTCACCGCGTGTGGTTCGGGAGGCGGCGGTGCGAGCACCGGCTCGTCCGGTGACACCATCACGATGGGCTTCGCCCAGGTGGGTGCCGAGAGCGGCTGGCGCACCGCCAACACCAAGTCGGTCCAGGACGAGGCCAAGGCCGCCGGGATCGACCTGAAGTTCTCCGACGCGCAGCAGAAGCAGGAGAACCAGATCAAGGCGATCCGCTCCTACATCCAGCAGAAGGTGTCGGTGATCGCGTTCAGCCCGGTCGTCGAGACCGGCTGGGACACCGTGCTGCTGGAAGCCAAGCGCGCCAACATCCCCGTGATCCTCACCGACCGCTCGATCGACTCCGACGACACCTCGCTCTACAAGACGTTCCTCGGGTCGGACTTCGTCGAGGAGGGCCGCAAGGCGGGCGACTGGATGGTGGCCAACGCCACCGGCGCGACGAACGTGGTGGAACTGCAGGGAACCACGGGCGCGGCGCCCGCGATCGACCGCAAGAAGGGCTTCGAGGAGAAGATCGCCGCCAAGCCCGACATCAAGGTCGTCGCGTCGCAGTCCGGTGACTTCACCCGCTCCGGCGGCAAGCAGGTCATGGAGGCGTTCCTCAAGTCCCAGCCGAAGATCGACGTGGTGTACGCGCACAACGACGACATGGGCCTGGGCGCGATCGAGGCGATCAAGGCGGCGGGCAAGGTGCCCGGCAAGGACATCAAGATCATCACGGTGGACGCGGTCAAGGACGGCATGGCGGCGCTCGCGAACGGCGAGATCAACTTCATCGTCGAGTGCAACCCGTTGCTGGGCAAGCAGTTGATGGAGCTCGCGAAGAAGGTCGTGGCGGGCGAGGACGTGCCGGCGCGGGTCGTGACCGAGGAAGGCACGTTCACGCAGGAGCAGGCCAAGGCCGCGCTCCCGACCCGTCAGTACTGAGCCAGTACTGAACGCTCCCAAAGCCCCGCGGGGCCCCGTCATGGACGCGCATCCGGGTGACGGGCCCCGCGGTTCCAGCGACGAAAGCCAGGGCCCATGACCGAGTCGCCGCCGCCCGTCGTCGAGATGCGGGGCATCAGCCTCGCGTTTCCCGGCGTGAAGGCGTTGCAGGAAGTCGACTTCCGGCTGTTCCCCGGTGAGGTGCACGCTCTCATGGGCGAGAACGGCGCCGGGAAGTCCACCCTGATCAAGACGCTGACCGGCGTGCACCGCCCCGACGCCGGGCAGGTCGTGCTCGCGGGCGTCGAGGTCGCGTTCGGCTCCCCCGGCGAAGCCCAGCACGCCGGGATCAGCACCGTGTACCAGGAGGTCAACCTCTGCGCGAACCTCACGGTCGCGGAGAACATCCTGCTGGGCCGCGAACCCCGCCGGTTCGGCGGCATCGACTTCCCGGCGATGCGACGGCGGGCCGCGGAAGTGCTGGCGCGCATCGGCGTGCACGTCGACCCGGCGTCGAGCCTCGGCGAACACCCGATCGCGGTGCAGCAACTGGTCGCCATCGCCCGCGCGATCGCGGTCGACTGCCGCGTGCTCGTCCTCGACGAACCGACCTCGAGCCTCGACGCGGGCGAGGTCGCGGAGCTGTTCCGGATCATGCGCGTGCTCCGCGACGAGGGCGTCGCGATCCTGTTCGTGTCGCACTTCCTCGACCAGGTCTACGAGATCTCCGACCGGATGACGGTGCTGCGCAACGGAACCCTCGTTGGCGAGCACCTCACCGCGAACGTCGACCGGCGCACGCTGATCGCGCAGATGATCGGCCGCGACCTCGGTGCGTTGGAAGCGATCGAGGACGCGGCGGACAAGCGCACCGCCCAGGGCCCGGTGCTGCTCCAGGCGGAGGGCCTCGGCCGGCGCGGCGCGATCGAGCCGTTCGACCTCGACATCCGGGCGGGCGAGGTGGTCGGCCTCGCCGGGCTGCTGGGCTCGGGCCGCACCGAACTGGCGCGGCTGCTGTTCGGCGCCGACCGCGCGGACTCCGGCAGGCTCCTCGTGGACGGCTGGCCGCTCAAGCTGCGCGGGCCGCGCCAGGCGATCGCGGCGGGCATCGCGTTCAGCTCAGAGGACCGCAAGGGCGAAGGCCTCGTCGCGGACCTCTCGATCCGGGACAACCTCGTCCTCGCGATGCAGGCGGCCCGAGGCTGGACCCGTCCACTGCCGCGCCGGACCAAGGACCACCTGGTCGAGAAGTACCTGAAGGCACTGGACATCCGGCCCGCGAACCCGGACGCGCTGGTGCGCACGCTCTCCGGCGGCAACCAGCAGAAGGTGTTGCTGGCGCGCTGGCTCGTCACCGAACCCCGGCTGCTGATCCTGGACGAACCCACCAGGGGCATCGACGTCGGCGCGAAGGCACAGATTCAGCAACTCGTCACCACGCTCGCCGCCGAGGGCACCGCCGTCCTGTTCATCTCGGCGGAACTGGAGGAGGTCGTGCGGATCGCCGACCGGATCGTCGTGCTGCGCGACCGCCGCAAGATCGCCGAACTCGACGGGTCGACCGGCATCGACGAGGTCGTGGAACTGATCGCGGGCGGAGCCGCACCGGAGAAGGTGGTCTCGTGAAGAACCGGCTGCTGTGGCCACTGATCGCGCTCGTCGCCCTGCTGGTCCTCAACCTCGTGTTCACCCCGTCGTTCTTCTCGTTGCGGATGCAGGACGGCCACCTCTACGGCGGCCTGGTCGACGTGCTGAAGAACGGCGCGCCGACCCTCCTGATCGCGCTGGGCATGACGCTGGTCATCGCCACCCGCGGCATCGACCTGTCCGTCGGCGCCGTGGCGGCCATCGCGGGCGCCGTGACGTGTGTCCACATCGGAGGGTCCGCGAGCGCGGGCACGGCGTTCGCGGGCATGGCGCTGGCACTCGTGCTGTGCGCGGTGCTCGGGCTGTGGAACGGTTTCCTGGTCGCCGGGCTCGGCATCCAGCCGATCATCGCGACCCTGGTACTGATGACGGCCGGCCGGGGCATCGCGATGCTGGTGACCGAGGGCCAGATCGTCACCGTCAACAACACCGCGTACCGCCAGGTCGGCGCCGGGTTCGTCGTGCTGCCGGTCGCGATCCTGATCAGCCTGCTCGTGCTCGGCCTGGTGGCGTTCGCGACCAGGAAGACCGCGCTGGGCATGCTGATCGAGGCCGTCGGCGTGAACCCGCAGGCGTCGCGCCTCGCCGGAGTGCGCACCAGGACCATCATCTGGACCGTCTACGTGTTCGCCGCCGTGTGCGCGGGCATCGCCGGCCTGATGATCAGCTCCAACGTCAGCGCGGCCGACGCCAACAACGCCGGGCTGTGGATCGAGATGGACGCCATCCTCGCCGTCGTCATCGGCGGCACCTCGCTCGCCGGCGGCCGCTACTCGCTCACCGGCACGCTGCTCGGCGCGTTGATCATCCAGACCCTCACCACCACCGTCTACACGATCGGCGTCGCCCCCGAGGTGACGCTGGTGTTCAAGGCCGTCGTCGTCATCGCCGTGTGCCTGGTCCAGGCGCCGAAAGCCCGTGCCGCGTTCAGCTTCCGGAAGGTGGCCGTGTCATGACCACTCTCACCCCGCCCGCGCGGTTCCTGCCCGTACTGGCCACCGTCGGGTTGTTCGTCCTCGCGTTCGGCATCGGCTCGGCCCGCTACGACGGCTTCGCGTCCGGCCAGGTCGTCGCGAACCTGTTCATCGACAACGCCTTCCTGATCGTGCTCGCCGCCGGCATGACGTTCGTGATCCTCAGCGGCGGCATCGACCTGTCCGTGGGGTCGGTCGTCGCGCTGTCGACCATGGTCACCGCCTCGGGCCTGCGCGCGGGCTGGCCGGTACCGCTGGTGATCGTCGCCGTGCTGCTGATCGGCGCCACCCTCGGTCTCCTGATGGGCCTGGTGATCCACAAGTTCGACGTCCAGCCGTTCATCGTGACGCTCGCCGGCATGTTCCTCGCCCGCGGCCTGTGCTTCCTGATCAGCGTGGAGTCGGTGTCCATCAAGGACAGAACGTTCCGCGACGTCGCCACCGCGGCGATCGAACTGCCCGGCGGCGTCACCATCACCTACAACGTCGTGATCGCGCTGCTGGTCGTGGCCGCCGCGATGTACGTGCTGCACCGCACCCGCTTCGGCCGCACGGTCTACGCGGTGGGCGGCAACGAGTCGTCCGCGCTGCTCATGGGCCTGCCCGCCGGGCGCGTCAAGGTCGGTGTCTACGTGATCAGCGGCCTCTGCTCGTCCCTGGCCGGGCTGCTGTTCAGCCTCTACATGCTGTCCGGCTACGGCCTGCACGCCGTCGGCATGGAACTCGACGCCATCGCCGCCGTGGTGATCGGTGGCACGCTGCTCGCGGGTGGGGTCGGGTACGTGCTCGGCGGGCTCGCCGGAGTGCTGGTGCTCGGCACGATCCAGACGCTGATCTCGTTCCAGGGCACGCTCAGCTCGTGGTGGACGAAGATCGTGATCGGGGTGCTGCTGCTGGTGTTCATCGCGGTGCAGCGAACGATGGTCCGGCGCTGACCGGCAATCCGACCCGACGTTCACCCGTTCGAGGGAGACCCGTAACGCGGTCACGGTGGGTTACGACATTCGGTGCGTCCGGTGCGCCGTTCGGTCACCACCACCTGTCGGGAGTCTTGCCACCATGTCGTATCCGCAGCCGCCGCAGGGCCCTCAGCAGCAATTTCAGCAGCAGTTCCAGCAGCCGATGCCCCCTGGTCAGCCGTTCCAGCCATACCCGCAGCCACCGAAGAAGAAGGCCAAGAAGTGGCCTTGGGTAGTCGGCGCGATCTTGCTGCTGATCATCGTCAGCAGCGTTGCCAACGGCGGCAAGGCACCGCAGAACACCACCAGCACGGGTGCCGACACGAACACCGCCGCGCCCCAAGCCCCGGCGCAGCAGCCCGCACCGGTCCAGCAGCAGGCTCCGGCGGCCGCCAAGCGGACCGTGGTGTACGAGGTCAGCGGTGCCGGCACGGCGAACTCCATCACGTACACCACCGACGGCATGACCTCGACCCAGCAGGAAGGCGACGTGAAGTTGCCGTGGTCGAAGACGCTCGAACTGCCGACCGGCGAGGCCTTCCAGATGGTGACGATCTTCGCTCAGGCGGGTGAGGGCACCCCGGAGATCACCGCGAAGATCACGGTCGACGGCAAGGTCGTCAAGGAGGGCAAGTCCAGCGGCCAGTACGCGGTCGTCAACATCAACGACAACATCGGCTCGCTCGGCAAGTAGCTCCGTCACGACATCGGAACTGCCGGATGGTGGAGGTGACCCCGCGCCCGGGATCACCTCCACCCGGCGGTCACCCCTCCAGACCGCGATACGTGAAGCTGACGAAGTCCGCCGAAGACGTGCTCTCCACGCCTTCACTGGACGCGAGCAGTCCGATGTGGACGCCGGTGAACCCGCCCGCCGCCTGGGTGCTGAGCATCCGGCCGTCGAACGACTCCCCCACCTGCTGCCACTCGCCGTCCCCGACCCCGGCGAACGCCCGGTGCTCCTGCCCGGCAGCCTCGAAGCACAGCCGCACCAGGCCCTCCCCCACCGCGACGACCCCGAGCACCTCCTCACGCCCAGCCGCGCGCAGCACCAAGCTGACCTCACGCCCGGCACTAAGCAGGAGCCGCACGTGATGGTCGTTGTTCTGCAACAACACCAGCCCCGCCACCTCGGACGGGCCCGCCGCCACGAAGTCGAGCGAGCAGGACACGTGGAAACTCTGGTGCTGCTGCCGCCGGAACACCGCGCCAGGCGTACCCAGTCCCGTGATCGAATCCGGGCGCAGCCGCATCCGGAGGCGTCCGTCCACCACGGACCAGAACCGCTCGTCCGGCGTCCGCAGCACCATCCACGCGGGGTCAAGTGCGCAGAAGTCGTCCGCCTCGGGCCACGGATACGGCGGCAGATCCGGCAGGTCGTAGGCCATCTCGACCCGGCCGGTACCCGGGCTGAAGACAGGACCGCCCGCCTCCCACGTCACCGGCACGAGGAACGTCTCGCGCCCCAGGTTGTAGACGTACCCGCCGTACGGCCGGGTGGCGAGCAGCACCGCGAACCACTCCCCACGTTGCGTGCGAACGAGATCGGCGTGCCCGGTGGCGGCGATCGGGTGGTCCCGCCCCAGGTGGCGGTGGGTCAGCACGGGGTTCAGCGGCGAACTCCGATACGGACCGGTGACGACGTCCGCGGTCGCGACAACCACAGAGTGCTCGAAGTCCGTGCCACCCTCCGCGCACAGCAACACGTAGCGTCCGTCCACTTCGTACAGATGCGGTGCCTCGAGCCACACCGAGTCCCGCATCGCGCCGGTCCACAGCACGTACTCGTCACCGACCAGCCGCAACCCGGATAGATCGAACTCGCGCAGCCACACTTCGGTCTGCCCCGGCGCACCACCAGGGACCTCGCGCGTAGCGGTCCACCAGGCACGGCCGGCGTCGAAGAACAACGACGGGTCGAACCCATCCGCCTCGGGCAGCCAGACCGGTTCCGACCACGGACCCGCCGGATCCGCAGCCGTCACCACGAAGTTGCCGCTGCGCTCCACCCCGTCGACCAGCGTGCACACCACGTAGAACGTCCCGTCGTGGTGCCGGATCGTCGGCGCGTACAGCCCACCGGACGGCCGCACACCCTGCAACGGCAGCTGCGACGGCCGGTCCAGCACGTGCCCGAGCAGTCGCCAGTGCACGAGGTCGCGGCTGTGGTAGAGCGGCAGTCCGGGGAAGTACTCGAACGTCGACGTCACGAGGTAGTAGTCCGATCCCACCCGGCACACCGACGGATCGGGGTGCGAGCCCGGCAGGATCGGGTTCTCGAACTGTCCCACGTGGACGCTCCGGTTACGGGTTGAGCCGGGTGTACGCGGGCTTGGGCCGCAGATCGACGTCGAACAGGCAGGCCGCGTCCTCACCGGGGAACACGCCGGGCACCCACGAGTGCCGGTCGGTGAAGCCCCAGGTGGTGAACTCGACGCACCGCCGCACGGCGTGGCACGCGTCCCAGACCTGCTCGAAGTAGTCCGCCTGCGCGACGAGCTTCTCCGGCGTCACCGGCAGCGGGATCCGCACGTCGGCCTCGGTGATCGCCACGTCCACCCCGAGCGCCGCGAACCGGGCGATGTTCTCCTTCATCCCCGACGGGAACCCGTACAGCAGCGACAGGTGTCCCTGGATGCCGACGCCGTGGATCGGCACGCCCTGCCGCTTCAACGACCGCACCAGCTCGTACGTCGCGTCGCTCTTGGGGTTGAGCCCCTCGATGTTGTAGTCGTTGACGTACAGCTTGGCCTTCGGGTCTGCCTTGTGCGCCCACCGGAACGCGTCGGCGATGTAGTTGTCGCCGAGCTTCTCCTGGAACACAGTCGGTCGGCGCGTGCCGTCCTCGTTGAACGCCTCGTTCACGACGTCCCAAGCGCGGATCTTGCCCCGGTACCGACCGGCCTCCGCGAACACGTGCTGCCGAACGACGTCCCGCAGTTCCCGCGCCTCCAGCCCACCGACCCAGTCCGGCAACTGGCTGTGCCACACCAACGTGTGCCCGCGCACGGACTTGCCGGTGCGCCGCGCGTAGTCGACGATCGCGTCGGCGCCCGACCAGTCGTACTGGCCGCGCACCGCCTCGACCACACCCCACTTCATCTCGTTCTCAGGCGTGACGCTGTCGAACTCCCGCGTCAGCACCTTCCGGTAGTCGGCCTCGGCGGTGAGGTGCTGGACCGCCACCGCGCTGCCCACGTACCTCTTCGTCACGTCCTTCAACGGTCTCGCGGCGGAAGCGGGTGCGGCCTGCACCAGCACCACGAGCAGCGCAAGACCAACGGCTAATCGGGTTCGCACGGTCTCATCCCTTCACGGAGCCGGTCAGTCCGCCGACCATCCGGCGTTCGGCGAGCACGAAGAACGCGAGCGCGGGAATCATGGACAACGCCGTGAAGGCGAGCACCTTCGCGGTGTCCTGGGTGTGCTCGGACTGGAACATCGCCACCCCGAGCGGGAGGGTGAAGTTGGTGGAGTCGTTGAACACCAGCAACGGCAACAGGTAGAAGTTCCAGCTGGTGACGAACGCCAGCACGGACACCGTGATCAGCGCCGGACGCGAGAGCGGCAGCAGGATCCGCCAGAAGAACCCGAGCTTGGCGGCGCCGTCGAGCAAAGCCGCGTCCTCCAGTTCGCCGGGGATCGCGTTCATGAACGGCCGCAGGATCACGATCGTCACCGGCAACGAGAACGCCGCCTCCGGGATCGCGACGCCGAGCGGGTTCTCCAGCAGCCCCAGCTGACGCAGCCACAGGTACAGCGGCAACGTCGCCACGCCCAACGGGAACAACAGGCCGAGCGTGAACAGGGTGTAGACCCCTTCACGCCCCCAGAACCGGTAGCGGGACAACGCGAACGCCGCCATCGCGCCCAGCACGACCGCGAGCGTCGTCGCGATCACCGCGATCAACGCGCTGTTGCCCAGCAGCCGCCAGAACACCGGCGAGCCCGCGACCTCCGCGTAGTTGTCCCACACGAACGGGCCGGGCAACCCGGCCGGTGAGGAGTTGATCTGCGCCGTGGTCCGGAAACCGCCCAGCACCACGAACAACAGCGGCACCACCGTCACGCCGATGACGGCGAACGCGGCGAGATAGCCGACAGCGTTGCGACGTGACATCTCAGCGCACCCCCGTCAACGCGCCCTCGGTGTCGCGACGCAACGCGAAACGCTGGTACAGCAACGCGAACAGGAAGCAGATGATGAACAGGATCACCGCGACCGCGCTGCCGAAACCGAACTCGTAGCGCTTGAAGCCGTGGTCCACCAGGTAGGTCGCCATCGTCGTCGAAGCATTGGCCGGCCCGCCCAAAGTCATGATCCAGACCAGGTCGAACAGCTGCAGCGACCCGATCACCGACAGGAAGATCCACACCCGGATCGTCGGTCCCAGCAACGGGAGCACGACGTGCCGGGTGATCTGCCACGGGCTCGCGCCGTCCAAAGCAGCCGCCTCGCGCAACTCCGCCGGGACGCCCTGCAGACCGGCGAGCAGCAGGATCACGCCGAACCCGATGTACTTCCAGGTGATCACGAGGAACAGCGTGTAGAGCACGAGCGACTGGTCGGCGAGCCACAGCTGCACCAGCCCGCCGAGACCGACGGACCGCAGCACCTCGTCGACGAACCCGCCGGGTTGCAACATCAGCAGCCAGATCACCGCGGTCACGGCCTCGGACAGCACGTACGGCGCGAAGACGACCATGCGCAGGAACGTCCGGCCGCGCAGTTTCCTGTTGAGCAGCAACGCGAGGCCGATGCTCAACGGCAGCTGCACCACGACGGACAGCACCGCGATGATCAGGTTGTGCCCGATGGCGCCCTGGAAGACCTCACCGGAGAAGGCGTCGACGTAGTTGTCCAGCCCCACGAAGTCCGTGATCGGGCCGAAGCCGTTCCACGAGTAGAGGCTGTAGTACGCGGCGACGCCGATCGGGATGAGCACGAACCCGGCGAACAGCACCAGTGCCGGCGTCAGCAGCAGGGCGAGTTCGAGTCGGGTGCGCAGGCGGGACCGCCGCCGGGTGCCCCCGGCCGCTGGCGCGTGCGGCACGGGGGCGGTCGGCGGCCGCGTGGTGATCGCGGCACTCATCACTTGTTCCCGGCAGCTGCTTCACTCACCGATTTCACGATCGTGTCCGGTCCGCCCTGCCCCGCGAAGAAGTTCGCGATGGCGTCGTTCAGGGCCTGACCGACCTTCGTCGGGAAGGCGGTGTCGAAGTAGAACTGCACGAACGACGCCTTGGTCATGGCGTCGGCGATCGTCTTGTGCGGCTCGCTCTTCAGCGCGGCCACGCCCGCCGGGGTCACCGGCAGACCGGAGTTGGTCTCGGCGAGGATCTTCTGCACGTCGTCGCCGACCAGGTGGCCGAGGAACTCCGCGCACGCCGTGGCGGCGCGAGTGGTGCAGGAGAAACCGTCACCGCCGCCGAGCAGCACGCTCGGATCGCCCTGACCGCCCGGCACGCTCGGGAACGGGAACCAGCCGATCTTCGAGCCGATCTCCTTGTCCTCGGTCAGCGCCTGCATGACGTCCGGGTTCCAGTCACCCTGCAACTCCATGGCGGCCTTGCCGTTGGCGACCAGGCCCGCCGAGCTGCCCGCCCCCTGCTGAGCGGGCGTCCCGACGAACCCGTCCTGGAACGGTTTCGTGTCCAGGAAGCTCTTGAGGTTCTCGCCCGCCTTGAGGAAGCACGGGTCGCTGAGTTCGGTCTTCTCGACCGCCTTCTTCAGCGTGTCGACCGAGCACTGGCGCACCGCGAAGTACGCCCAGTAGAACGCGTCCGGCCAGCGGTCCTTGCCGCCGAGGGCGATCGGCACGATGCCCGCGCCCTTCAGCTTCGTGACGGCCGCGTTCAGTTCGTCCATCGTGGTCGGTGTCGAGGTGACACCCGCGGTGGCGAAGATGTCCTTGCGGTACCAGAACCCCACGGCGTGCATCAGGTACGGCGCGCCGTACTGCTTGCCGCCGGCCTTCCAGCCGTCGGCGTTCTTGGCGAGCGGGCCGATCCAGCCGGAGGACGCCTGGGTGATGTCGGCGATCTTGCCGGACTTGATCTGGTCGGCCAGCGCGCCGCCGCCCCACTGCTGGAAGAGGTCCGGCGGGGTGTTGCCCTGCAACGCGAGCGGCACCTTCGTCTGGAACTGCTCGTTCTGCAGCGGTTCGATGGTGAACTTCGTGTTCGGGTGAGTCTTGGTGAAGTCGTCGGCGATCTGCTGCCACTTCGACTTCATCGGCTCGGTGGTCCGGTTGTGCCACCAGGTGAGCGTGACGGGTCCGTCGGTGGAGGCGTCACCGCCGCCGCCACTGCACCCGGCCAGCACGAACGCCGCGGCGACGAACAGGGCAAGGGGCTTTCTCGAACGCATGGGGGTCCACTCCTGACGACGTCGGCCGAGTTGGACTGCCTGTGTTGGGGCCAGAGACTCCCGCGTGCACCCACCTCGTGTCAATCGTTGTCGATAACGTTTTACACGGCTAGCCTGACCGGGTGCCTCCTCGTTCTCGCGTCACGATCAGGGACGTCGCCGCTCAGGCAGGCGTCTCGGTAGCCACCGTGTCCAAGGTCCTCAACAACCGTTACGGCGTCTCGCCCGACACGTTCGCGCGGGTCACAGCCGTGATCAAGGATCTGGGGTACGAGGCGAGTCTCGTCGCGCAGAGCCTGCGCAACCGCCGCACGAACGTCATCGGGATCCTCGTCGCCGACATCGAGCCGTTCAGCACCGAACTGCTCAAGGGCGCGGCCGATGCCATCCGCGGCACCGGGTTCGAGCTCGTCGTGTACTCGGCGGGCGGCAGGACCGGTGATCCGACGGGCTGGGAACTGCGCTACCTCACCAGGTTGAGCGGCACGCTGGTCGATGGCGCCGTGCTGGTCACGCCCGCCGTGGACCTCGAAGGCATCCCCGGCACCCCGGTCGTCGCGGTCGACCCGCACACCGGACGCGCGGCGCTGCCGACCGTCGACTCCGACAACCTGCACGGCGGCCGGCTCGCGACCGAGCACCTGCTCTCGTTGGGGCACCGCAGGATCGCGATGCTGACCGGCCGCGAGGACCTGAAGTCCGCGCAGCAACGCGAGACCGGCTACCGCGGCGCGCTCGCCAGCGCGGGCATCGCGGTGGACGAGTCCCTGGTGCTGCGCGGTGACTACGTCGCGGACGTGGCCGCCGCGTCCGCCCGCGAACTGCTGACGAGGCCCGACCGGCCGACCGCGATCTTCGCCGCCAACGACACCACCGCCATCGCGGCCATCGAGACCGCCCGCGAGCTCGGCCTGCGGGTGCCGGAGGACCTCTCGGTGGTGGGCTTCGACAACATTCCCGAGTCCGCGCTGTGCACACCGCCGATCACGACGGTGCAGCAGCCGATACGCGAGATGGGCCACCGCGCGCTCGAGTTGCTGGTGCGGCTCATCAACGGCGAGGAAACCGACGACACGCACATCACCCTGGGCACCGAACTGGTCGTCCGGCAGTCGACACGTCCACCGACACCCTGAGGTTGTTCCTGTGACGACAGAAGCCACCACGCCGGACGAGGTCTGGCGCAACCCGCACGCCCCCGTGGCCGACCGCGTGCGCGACCTCGTCGCGCGCATGACGCCGCAGGAGAAGATCGCGCAGCTGCAAGGGATCTGGGCCGGCATCGACGCCGCCGGCGAGATGGCACCGCACCAGCACGAGTTCGCGGTGGCACCTCAGGACTTCGACGAGCTGACCCGGTACGGCATCGGCCAGCTCACCCGCGTCTTCGGCACCCGGCCGATCGCGCCGGAGGTCGGCGCGCACACGCTCGCCCGCACCCAGCGGCAGATCATCGAGTCGAGCCGGTTCGGGATTCCCGCGATCGCGCACGAGGAGTGCCTCACGGGTCTGGTTGCGTGGCAGGCGACCGTCTACCCGTCGCCGTTGTGCTGGGGCGCGACGTTCGAACCGGATCTGGTGCGGCGCATGGCCGAACGGTTCGGCGGCTCGATGCGGCGGCTCGGCATCCACCAGGGTCTGGCGCCCGTGCTGGACGTCACCCGCGACCTGCGGTGGGGCCGGGTCGAGGAGACCATCGGCGAGGACCCGCACCTGGTCGGCACGGTCGGCGCCGCCTACGTGACGGGTCTGGAGTCGGTGGGAATCGTCTCCACGCTCAAGCACTTCGCCGGCTACTCCGCCTCCCGTGCCGGACGCAACCACGCGCCCGTCTCGATCGGGCCGCGGGAGTTCGCCGACGTCGTCCTGCCGCCGTTCGAGATGGCGCTGCGGGCCGGTGCGCGTTCGGTCATGAACTCCTACGCGGACAACGACGGTGTGCCCGCCGCCGCGGACGCCGGGCTGCTCACGGACCGGCTGCGCGGCGAGTACGGCTTCACCGGAACCCTGGTGTCGGACTACTTCTCGGTGGCGTTCCTGCACAAGCTGCACAACGTCGCGGCCGGTCGCGAGGACGCGGCCGCGCAGGCGTTGACGGCGGGGATCGACGTCGAACTGCCCACTGTGGACTGTTACGGCGAACCCCTGTTGGAAGGCATGTACTTCGACCGCGTGGACGTCTCGCTGGTCGACCGGGCGCTGACCCGCGTGCTGACGCAGAAGATCGAGCTGGGTCTGCTCGACCCCGACTACTCCCCCGCGCCCGCCGCGAACCTCGACCTGGACGACGCCGAGTCCCGCGCGCTCGCCCGCGAGGTCGCCGAACGCTCGATCGTGTTGCTGCACAACGACGGCGTGCTGCCGTTGTCCGGTCGCAGGCTGGCGGTCGTGGGCCCGCGCGCGGACGAGCCCGGCGCGATGATGGGCTGCTACTCGTTCCCGCTGCACGTCGGCGTGCACCACCCGGACGTCGCGATGGGCGTCGAGGTCACGAGCGTGCTGGAGGCGTTGCGCGAGGACCACGACGTGATGTTCGCGCTCGGCTGCCCCGTGCTCGGCGGAACGGACGACGAGATCTCGGAGGCCGTCGAGGCGGCTCGCCAGGCGGACGTCTGCGTGGTCGTGCTCGGCGACCAGGCGGGCCTGTTCGGCAACGGCACGTCCGGCGAGGGCTGCGACGTCGCGGACCTGACGTTGCCCGGACGGCAGGAGGAACTGCTCGAGGCGGTGCTCGGCACCGGCATGCCGGTCGTGCTCGTGCTGCTCTCGGGCAGGCCCTACGACCTGTCCCGGCAGATCGACCGCCTCGCCGCCGTCGTGTGCGGCTTCTACCCCGGCCAGGAGGGCGGTTCGGCGCTCGCGGGTGTCCTCAGTGGACGCGTCAACCCGTCGGGCAGGCTCCCGGTCAGCTTCCCCGGCACCGGATCGAGCCAGCCGTCGACGTACCTCGCCGCCCCGCTGGCCGGCTCCACCGAGGTCAGCTCGGTGGACCCGACGCCGCTGTTCCCGTTCGGGCACGGCCTGTCCTACGCCCCGGCCACGTGGGTGACCGCCGGCTGCGAGGAACGCGAGTGGCCGACCGACGGCTTCGCCCGCGTGCACGTGGTCCTGCGCAACGACATGGATGTCGCGACCACCGAGGTCGTCCAGATCTACCTGCACGACCCGGTGGCGGAGGTCGCGCGGCCGGTCCGGCAGCTGATCGGCGCGCTGAAGGTGGACCTCGCCCCCGGCCAGACCAGGACGGTCACCGCCCGGCTGCACGCCGATCTCACCTCCTACACCGGCCGAGCGGGACATCGCCAGGTCGACGCCGGCGACGTCGAACTGCACGTCGGCACGTCGAGCGCGGCGATCCACACCGCGCTGAAGCTCGCGATGACCGGGCCCGCGCGCCGGGTCGGGTTCGATCGCGTCACGACACCCGAGTTCTCTTAGCCACTTCCCCGGCCCCGGCCCGGTAGCGTCCACTGCGGACGGATCGGGCCGCCGGAGGGGTGTTCGTGGTGCTGGAGATCAGCGGACTGACGTGGGTGCTGACGATCGGGGTGATCGTCGCGCTGCTGGCGGTGGACCTCGTGCTGGCGGCGTGGCGGCCGCACCGGATCGGGTTCCGCGAGGCGACGCTCTGGTCGGTGTTCTACATCCTCGTCGCCATCGGCTTCGGGGTGTGGTTCGCGAGCGTCCACGGTGGCGGGTTCGGCGCCGAGTACTTCGCGGGCTACATCGTCGAGAAGAGCCTGTCGGTCGACAACCTGTTCGTCTTCGTGATCATCATGACGACGTTCCTGGTGCCGGAGGAGCACCAGCACAAGGTGCTGACGTTCGGCATCGTGCTGGCGTTGATCATGCGCGGCATCTTCATCGCGGTCGGCGCGACGCTGCTGTCGTTGTTCACGTTCATGTTCCTGCTCTTCGGCCTGCTGCTGATCTTCACGGCCGTGCAGCTGTTCCGGCATCGCAACGAGGATCCCGACGTCGAGAACAACGTCGTGGTGAAGACCGCCCGCAAGATCATCCCCGTGACCGACGACTACGTGGGCGGCAAGATCTTCACGCGGGTGGACGGCCGGCGGCTGGCCACGCCGCTGTTCGTGGTGCTGGTGGCGATCGGTGGCGTCGACCTGTTGTTCGCGCTCGACTCGATCCCCGCGGTGTTCGGCGTGACCGAGGAGCCCTACATCGTCTTCACCGCCAACGCGTTCGCGCTGCTCGGGCTGCGGGCGTTGTTCTTCCTCGTCAAGGGTCTGCTCGACCGGCTCGTCTACCTGTCCGCCGGGCTCGCGGTGATCCTCGCGTTCATCGGCGTGAAGCTGATCCTGCACTGGGCGCACAAGGACATCTCGGCTTCGGTGCCGGAAGTGCCGACGCCGCTCAGCCTGGGCGTGATCATCGGCATCCTGGTCGTCGTGACGGTCGCGAGCCTGCTGAAGACGCGCAACGACCCGTCGGCCAAGGCGCACCCCGGTTCGTTGCGGGGTTCCAAGAAGGACGAGCAGCGTTAGGGCTTCTTCTCGCCCTGCTTTCCCTTGTTCTCCTTGGGGCCCTTGCCAGGACCGCTCCGGTCCGCCGACTTCTTCTCGTGGTTCACCGGCCTGCCCTGATCCACGACCTGGACCGGCGACGGCGTGTCGATCTGCGCGGCCGGCTGCACCACGACCGGCGCCACCTGCGGCTGCGTCGTACCGGGGGCGGTGGTGGCGGGCGGCTCCGAACCCGTGGACGTGACGCTGTGCCAGGTGCTGAGGCCCATGCCGATCGCCGAGCACAGCACCACCGCGGACGCGACGCCGAGCAGCGCTCGTGACCTGAGTGGACGGCGGGGCACGGGAACCACGACGGTGGGGGCGTCGCCGGTCGGCTTCGGCAACGCGGAGGCGCATTCGCGGGCGGACGGGCGGCGGGCCACGCTGGGCGACGTCATCCTCGTCAGCAGCAACACGAGGTCGAACGGCAGGTCGTCGGGAATCGCCGGCGGCCGGTGCAGCCTGGCGACGGCGGACTCCAGGTCCGCGCCCTCGTACTCGCGCCGGCCGGTCAGGCACTCCAGCAGGACCAGGCCGAGCGCGTAGACGTCGACGGCCGAGGTGATCGCCTGGCCGCGCACCTGTTCCGGCGCGAGGTAGGCGGCGGTGCCGACGACCTGGCCGGTCTTGGTGACCCCCGCGATGTCCGCCGCACGCGCCAGGCCGAAGTCGGTCAAGCGCGGCAGGTTGTCGTCGTCGAGCAGGATGTTGGCGGGCTTCACGTCGCGGTGGACGAATCCGCGTTCATGAACGTGCGCAAGCGCGTCGGCCAGCGCCGAACCGATCCGCCGCACCTCGTCGACGGACATCGGCCCGTCCGTGATCCGTTCGCGCAAGGTGCTGCCCTCGACGAGTTCCAGCACCACGTATGGCGTCTCGCCGCCCGGATCGGCGTCGAAGACCTTGACCAGGCCGCGGTGGGACAGTCCGGCGAGTGCGCAGATCTCGGCGTCGATCCTGCGTGCGTCCACGCGGCCGTCCCCCGGCCGGAAGAGCTTCACGGCGACGTCGCGTGCCAGCAGCACGTCCCGCGCACGGCGCACCTCGGCGAACCCGCCCTCACCTAGCAAGTCGCCGAGCCGGTACCGGTCGGCAAGCAGATCACTGTCCGTCGGCATGGCTTGGACCTTTCGGTTCGGGCTGGACCGCACAGGGGTGCCCACCCGATCGCTACTCCAATCGTGGAACCTGGCGAACTCGTCGATCAATGGCCCCTCGCGACATTTCGGTTGCGCTCGTTAATGTCGGTTCGCGGCCGCATCCGCCCTTCCACGAGAACGAGGAGAAGAATCGTGCGTGCAATTTCCGCGATCATCCTGGCCGCCGGTGTTCTGCTGGCCACGGCATTGCCGGCGTCGGCGGCTTCCGTCGAGGCGGCGGTGGCGTTGCAGCCTTCCGCCAGGCTGGAGGCGCGAGGGGTCGCGGTGGTCGTGCCGACCCGTGTGATGTGCGCGAACGGCGCGACCGGGTCGTTGTGGGTGCAGGTCACCCAGAACGTGCGGGGTGAGCTGGCGGTCGGCGACAAGTACACGCCGAGCGTTCCGTGCACCGGCGATCACCACAAGGTCGACGTGACCGTGGTGTCGCGCACGAAAGCATTTCGACCGGGCGTCGCGTTCACTTCTGCGGCGTTGAACGTGTTCCTCGCGCCGGACAGTTCTGGTGTCTTCGAAGAAGACCGCGAAATGATGCTCGTCCGTTAACGTTTGATCGCGGTGGACGCGCGGACCACGAGCTCCGGCTGGAACTTCACGTGCCGGTGCTCGTGGTCCGGTTCGTTCTCGTCGAGCAGCAGTTGCGCGGCCGTGCGACCGAGCTGGTCGCGCGGCTGGCGCACCGAGGTGAGCGGCACGGCGGCGGCCGCGGCGAACTCGATGTCGTCGTAGCCCACGACGGCCAGGTCGTCCGGGACGCGCAGACCCTGCTGGGTCATCGACTGCAGCAGGCCGAGCGCGAGCAGGTCGTTCGCGCAGAACGCCGCCGTGGGCCGTCGCGAGGCAGGCAGCCCGACGAGCCGCTCCCCCGCGCCCCGGCCTTCCGCGACCTGCAGGCCGCGGGTTTCGAGGAACGTCAGCGCGTCTTCGGGCAGTCCGGCGTTTGTTAGCGCTCGCATCGCGCCCTCGCGCCGGTCGCGCACCTGTTGGATGGAGAGCGGACCGCCGACCATCGCGATGCGGGTGTGGCCGGTCTCGATCAGGTGGGTCACCGCGAGTTCGCCGCCGAGGACGTCGTCCACGGCGACCGAGCACCTGCTGCCGTCCGTCGCCTCCCGGTCGACCAGCACGACGGGCGTGCCGCGTTCGGCGAGCTGGGCGTTGTCGGCGTCGACGGGGGTGATCAGGATGCCCTCGACCCGTTGTTCTTGGAGCAGCTCCAAGTACTCGCGTTCGCGTCCCCCGTCCGAGGCGCTGTTGCACAGGAACAACGCGAAGCCCGCCTCCCGTGCCGCGTCCTCCACGCCGCGCGCCACGTCCGTGAAGAACGGGTTCGCGGCGTCGAGCACGACGTAGGCGAGCACCCGGCTGCGCCCGGCCCGGAGCTGGCGTGCCGACTCGTTGCGCACGAACCCGAGTTCCTCGATCGCGGCCAGCACCCGTTGCCGCGTGGCGGGAGCGACGACGTCGGGCCGGTTGAGCACGTTCGACACGGTCGCGTTGGAGACCCCGGCGTGCTGCGCGACCTCGCGGATGCCCACTGACGGCTTCACGGGCGGCTCCTTTGTTGAAACGTGACAACGAATCGTACTCCCTGCATCTTGACATGCCGCGCCGCCGCGCCCAGAGTTCACGTAACTCAGGTGTTAAAACGTTTCAACATCGAGGAGACACGGACGTGGACCGACCTCCCGTGGTGGCATTGGACGAGGTGAGCAAGTCCTTCGGCGCCGTCCGCGCGCTGTCCGGGGTGTCGTTGCGACTGCTGCCCGGCGAGGCGCACGCCCTGCTGGGCGAGAACGGCGCCGGCAAGTCGACCCTGATCAAGACCTTGGCCGGCGTCCACCGTCCGGACGCGGGCCAGGTGCTCGTGGACGACGCGCCGCAGCGGTTCACCGGCCCCGCCGACGCCCTCGCCGCGGGCATCGCGATCATCTACCAGGAGCCGACGTTGTTCGGCGACCTCTCGGTGGCCGAGAACGTCTACATGGGACGCCAACCCCTCGGCTTCGGCCGCCGCATCGACGTGGCTCTGATGCACACCCGCACCTCGGAGCTGTTCGACCGCCTGGGAGTCCGTCTAGACCCGGCCCGCCCAGCCCGCGGCCTGTCCATTGCGGACCAGCAACTCGTCGAGATCGCCAAGGCGCTCTCGTTCGACGCCCGCGTGATCGTCATGGACGAGCCCACCGCCGCCCTCTCCGCCCACGAGGTCCAACGCCTCTTCGGTGTCGTGCAGGCACTCCGCGCGCAGGACGCCGCGGTCCTGTTCGTCTCGCACCGCCTGAACGAGGTCTTCGAACTCTGCCAGCGCGCCACGGTCCTGCGCGACGGCGAGTTCGTCTGGTCCGGTTCGCTGGAGGACGAGACCCCGGACTCGTTGGTGCGCCGCATGGTCGGCCGCGAACTCTCCCAGCTCTACCCGAAGGAGTCCACTGTCGCGGGTGAAGTAGCGCTGTCCGTCCAACGGCTGACCCGCGAGGGCGTGTTCACCGACGTGTCGTTCGACGTCCGCGCGGGTGAGATCGTCGCCCTGTCGGGCCTGGTCGGCGCGGGCCGCAGCGAGGTGGCTCGCGCGATCTTCGGCATCGACCGCCCCGACGCCGGCGTTGTGCACGTTCACAGCCGCCGCCTGAAGTACGGCTCCCCGACCGCCGCGATGGCCGCTGGCATCGGCTTCGTGCCGGAAGACCGCCGCCAGCAGGGCCTCGTCATGGACGCGTCCATCGAACGCAACACCGCTCTCGCGTCGTTGGGCCGCCTGTCGACGTTCGGCCTGCTGCGCCGCCGCACGGAAACCACCCTGGCCCAGGACTGGGCGGTGAAGCTGCGGCTGAAGTTCGCGCGCCTGAGCGACCCCGTCGGCGTCCTGTCCGGCGGCAACCAGCAGAAGGTAGTGCTGGCGAAGTGGCTGGCGCGCACCCCTTCCGTGCTCATCGTCGACGAACCGACACGCGGCATCGACGTCGGCACCAAGGCCGAGGTGCACCGCCTGCTGTCGGACCTGGCGGGCCAGGGCGTCGCGGTGCTGATGATCTCGTCCGAACTGCCGGAGGTGCTCGGCATGGCCGACCGCGTGCTGGTGATGCACGAGGGACGCCTGGTGGAGGAGATCGCGCGCGCCGACGCGACCGAGGAACGGGTAGCGCTCGCCGCCGCAGGACAGGCGGGCAGCCGATGAGCGCCCAGCACCCTGCCGCGTCCCGGCCGGCGGTGATCCGATGACCACCCAACTCGCCCCCACCACCCCGCCCACCTCCCGCCGCACGGCCGCCCGCCGCCTCTCCACCCGAGTCGGCCGAGTCCGCGAACTCGGCATCGTCGTCGCCCTCGCCCTCGTGGTCATCCCGACGGCGATCGTCAACCCGCGCTTCATCCAGCCCCAGAGCCTGCGCGACCTCCTCCTCAACGCGTCGATCGTCGCCCTCCTCGCCGTGGGCCAGACCCTCGTGGTCGTCACCCGCAACGTGGATCTCTCGGTCGGTTCGGTCCTCGGCCTGTCCGCGTTCCTCACCGCCCAGCACTTCGCCGACAACCCCGGCACCCCACTCCTGCTGGGCGTCGGCCTGAGCGTCGCGATCGGTGCGGCGTGCGGTCTGCTCAACGGCCTGCTGGTGGCCCTCGGCAACGTCCCCAGCCTCGTGGTCACGCTCGGCACGCTCTACGTGTTCCGCGGCGTCGACTTCGCGCTGGCCCAAGGCCGGCAGGTCAACGCCTCCAACCTCCCCGACGCCCTGCTGAACCTCGGCAGCGCCCGGATCGCGGGCATCCCGATCCTCGTGCTGATCACCGTCGTGGTCATCGCGGTCGCCGCCGTCTACCTGCGCTCCTACCGTTCAGGTCGCGAGCTCTACGCCATCGGCTCGAACCCGGAAGCCGCCACGCTCGCCGGCATCCCGGTGGCGAAGCGCACGCTCACCACGTTCGTCCTGTCCGGACTGATCGCCGGGCTGGCCGGCGCGCTCTGGGTCGCCCGCTACGGCACCGTCGACGCCGCCGCGGGCACCGGCCTCGAACTCCAGGTGGTCGCCGCCGTCGTGGTCGGTGGCGTCGCGATCTTCGGCGGTTCGGGCACGGTCACCGGCGCGGCGCTCGGGGCGTTGCTGCTGGGCACGATCACGAGCTGCCTGGTGGTGTTGCAGATCCCGGCGTTCTGGCAGCAGGCCATCGCGGGCGCGTTGCTGCTGAGCGCCATCACCGTCGACCGGCTCCTCGCGCTCCGGCTGGCGAAAGCCCTGCGCCGCACGGAAGGGACCAGCCATGCGTAGCCTCCTGCGGTGGGAGACCGCACTGGTGTTCCTGCTGATCGTGGTAGCGCTGACAGGCCAGATCAGCACCGACGGGTCGTTCCTGTCCGGCGGCAACCTCTTCTACCTCGGCCTCGACATCGGTGAGATCGCGCTCATCGCCCTGCCGCTCACGCTGGTGATCGTGGCGGGCGAGATCGACCTGTCCGTCGCGTCGGTGCTGGGCCTGTCCAGCGCGTTGATCGGCTGGCTGTGGAACGCCGGCTGGCCGCTCGAGACCATCCTGCCAACCGTGATCGTCGCGGGCGCGCTGGCCGGAGCGTTCAACGGCCTCCTGGTCACCCGGCTCGGCCTGCCCAGCCTCGCGGTCACGATCGGCACGCTCGCCCTCTACCGCGGCCTCGCCCTGGTCGTCCTGGGCGACACCGCCGTCGCCGACTTCCCGGCCAGCTACACGTCGTTCGGCACGACACCGGTGCCGGGCACCGACATCCCGTACCCGATCGTGCTGGCAGGGGTGCTCGCGATCCTGTTCGGCGTCGCGCTGCACGCCAGCTCGTTCGGCCGCTCCGTCTACGCGATCGGCGCGAACGAAGAAGGCGCGCGGTTCTCCGGCATCCGCGTCAAGCGCGTGAAGCTGACGTTGTTCGTGCTCGCCGGGGCGGTGGCCGCGATCGCCGGCATCGTCTACACGTTCCGCTTCTCCAGCGCCCGCGCGGACAACGGCCTCGGCCTCGAACTGGCCGTCGTCGCCGCCGTCCTGCTCGGCGGTGTGTCGATCTTCGGCGGCAAGGGAACGCTCTTCGGCGTGCTCGCGGGCGTGCTGCTGCTGGGTGGTCTGCGCAACCTCCTGATCCTCCGGGACACCTCGACTGAGGTCCTCACGATCGTCACCGGTCTCCTGCTTCTTGTGAGCGTTCTCGCCCCCTCGATCACCCGACGCGTCGGAAACCTAAGGAAGGCAACACCATGAACACACGCTTAGTGCTCGCCCTGGTGATGTCCGGGGCCGTCGCGCTCACCGCCTGTGGTGGCACCACGAAAGAGAGCGCCAACAACGACACCGGCGGGGCCACGAACGCCGCGAAGGGCGACCCCAACGCGCCCCTCAAGGAAGGCCTGAAGATCACGTTCCTGCCCAAGCAGGTCAACAACCCGTACTTCACCGTGGCGCAAAAGGGCGCCGAGCAGGCGGGGACGGCGATCAAGGCCGAGGTCAAGCCCACCGGGCCGTCCGACGCGGCCGCGAGTTCGCAGGTCACCTACATCAACACCGCCGCGCAGCAGAAGCAGGACGCGCTGGTGATCTCGGCGAACGACGCCAACGCCGTGGCGCCCGCGCTGAAGAGTGCGCGTTCACAAGGCCTCAAGGTCGTCACGTTCGACTCGGACGCGGCGCCGGACGCCCGTGACGTGTTCATCAACCAGGCGACGTCGAACGAGATCGCGGCCGGGCAGGTGAAGCTGATCTCCGAGGCGGTCGGCGGCAGCGGCGAGATCGCGATCCTGTCCGCGACCCCCAACGCCACCAACCAGAACGCGTGGATCGAGGTCATGAAGACCGAGCTGGCGAAGCCCGAGTACGCCGGGCTGAAGCTCGTGGAGACCGCGTACGGCAACGACGACGACCAGACGTCGTTCCAGAAGACGCAGGGCTTGTTGCAGGCCCACCCGAACCTCAAGGGCATCATCTCGCCGACCACCGTGGGTGTCGCGGCCGCGGCCCGGTACCTCAGCTCCAGCGAGTACAAGGGCAAGGTCCAGCTCACGGGGCTGGGCACACCGAACCAGATGCGCAAGTTCGTGCAGGACGGCACGGTGAAGTCGTTCGCGCTGTGGGACCCGAGCAAGCTCGGCTACCTCGCCACCTACACCGCCGCCGCGCTCGCGTCCGGGCAGATCACCGGTGCCGAGGGCGAGAAGTTCAAGGCGGGCGACCTCGGTGACTACACGATCGGCGCCAAGGGCGAGGTCGTGCTCGGCCCGCCGACGGTGTTCACGAAGGACAACATCGACCAGTTCGACTTCTGATCATGCGTGTCTGCTTCACGTTGCGGGTCCGCGCCGACCGGCTCGACGAGTACCGGGCGCGGCACCGCGAGGTGTGGCCGGAGATGCGGGCTGCCCTCACCGAGGCGGGTTGGCACAACTACTCACTCTTCCTCGCCGAGGACGGCCTGCTCGTCGGTTACCTGGAGTGCGACGACTTCGACGCGGCGCTCGCGGAGATGGCCCGCACCGAGGTGAACGCGCGCTGGCAGCACGAGATGGCGGAGTTCTTCGTCGGTGACGGCAACGCCGACGAACGGATGCGGCCCCTCGACGAGGTCTTCCACCTCGATTGAGTTTGGGGAGAACGAAATGAGCGTGAAGGACGCGCTGCGCGAGCAGCGGATCGAGACGCCGTCGTGGGCGTACGGCAACTCGGGCACCCGCTTCAAGGTGTTCGCCCAGCAGGGAGTTCCGCGCACGCCGTACGAGAAGATCGACGACGCGGCGGTGGTGCACAAGCTCACCGGTGTCGCGCCGACGGTCGCGCTGCACATTCCGTGGGACCGGGTCGACGACTACGGCAAGCTCGCCTCGTACGCGCGGGACCGCGGGGTTGCGTTGGGGGCCATCAACTCCAACGTCTTCCAGGACGACGACTACAAGCTCGGCAGCGTCTGCCATCCGGACGCGGCGGTGCGGCGCAAGGCTCTGGGGCACCTGCTCGAGTGCGTCGACATCATGGACGCCACGGGGTCGCGCGATCTCAAGCTGTGGTTCGCGGACGGCCTCAACTACCCCGGTCAGGACAACATCCGCGCCCGCCAGGACCGGCTGGCCGAGGCGTTGGCCGAGACCTACTCCCGGCTCGGCTCCGATCAGCGGATGTTGGTGGAGTACAAGCTCTTCGAGCCCGCGTTCTACGTGACCGACGTACCGGACTGGGGGACGGCGTTCGCGCATTGCCAGCAGCTGGGCGAACGAGCGCAGGTCGTGATCGACACCGGGCACCACGCTCCCGGCACGAACATCGAGTTCATCGTGTCGTTCCTGTTGCGGGCCGGGAAGTTGGGAGCGTTCGACTTCAACTCGCGCTTCTACGCCGACGACGACCTGATGGTGGGCGCGGCCGACCCGTTCCAGCTGTTCCGGATCATGCACGAGATCGTGCTGGCGGACGCGTTGCGGCCCGCCGCCGGGATCGCGTTCATGCTCGACCAGTGCCACAACCTGGAGCCCAAGATCCCGGCAATCATCCGGTCGGTGCTCAACGTCCAGGAGGCCACCGCGAAGGCGTTGCTCGTCGACCACAGCGCCTTGGACGCCGCCCAACGCGCCGGTGACGTGCTGGAGTCCAACGCCGTGCTGATGGACGCCTACAACACCGATGTGCGGCCGCTCCTGCGGGAACTGCGGGAGGACATGGGCCTCGACCCCGATCCGACGGGCGCGTACCGGCGGTCCGGGTACGCGGAGCGGATCGTGGCGGAAAGAGTCGGTGGCGAGGCTGCCGGGTGGGGTGCGTGATGGAGGAGGTCCAAGCGTTGCTCGGGCGGAGCAACCGGCTCGGCGCCGATCCGCGCAACACGAACTACGCGGGCGGCAACACCTCGGCCAAGGGTGCCGCGACCGACCCGGTGACCGGGCGGCCCGTGGACCTGATGTGGGTCAAGGGTTCCGGCGGTGACCTGGGCACGCTGAAGGAGTCCGGACTGGCGGTGCTGCGCTTGGACCGCCTCCACGCGTTGGTGGACGTGTATCCGGGGGTCGAGCGCGAGGACGAGATGGTCGCCGCGTTCGACTTCTGCCTGCACGGCAAGGGAGGCGCCGCGCCGTCGATCGACACGGCCATGCACGGCCTGGTCGACGCCCCGCACGTCGATCACCTGCATCCGGACGCGGGCATCGCGTTCGCTACGGCGGCGGACGGCGAGGCGCTGACCAAGGCGTGCTTCGGCGACCGCGTGGCGTGGGTGCCTTGGCGGCGTCCGGGTTTCCAGCTGGGCCTGGACATCGCGGCGATCCGGCGCGACCACCCGCAGGCGATCGGCGTGATCCTCGGCGGGCACGGCATCACGGCGTGGGGCGCGTCGAGCGAGGAGTGCGAGGCGCACTCCGTGGAGATCATCCAATCCGCGCAACGCTACCTGGACGAGCACGGCCGCGCCGAGCCGTTCGGCCCGGTGGTGCACTCCCCCTTGCCCGCGGAGCAACGCCGGATCCGCGCCGCCGAACTGGCACCCGTGATCCGCGGCCTGGCCTCCACCGACACCCCGCAGATCGGCCACTTCACCGACTCCGACGTCGTGCTGGACTTCCTCGCCCGGCAACGGCATCCGGAACTCGCCGCGCTCGGCACGTCCTGCCCCGATCACTTCCTGCGCACCAAGGTCCGGCCACTCGTGCTCGACCTGCCGCCGACCGCTCCCCTGACGGACGTCGTCACGCGCTTGGAACAGCTCCACGACGCCTACCGCGAGGACTACGGCTCGTACTACGAACGACACGCCGCCCCGGACAGCCCGCCGATGCGCGGCGCGGACCCGGCGATCGTGCTCGTTCCGGGTGTCGGGATGTTCAGCTTCGGCCGCGACAAGCAGACCGCACGCGTCGCCGGAGAGTTCTACGTGAACGCCATCAACGTCATGCGGGGCGTCGAATCGGTTTCCCGGTACGCGCCGATCGACGAGCGCGAGAAGTTCCGCATCGAGTACTGGTCGCTGGAAGAGGCCAAGCTCCAGCGCATGCCGAAGCCCAAGCCGCTGGCCACCCGCGTCGCCCTGGTCACCGGCGGCGGCTCGGGCATCGGTAAGGCGGTAGCCGAACGCCTGGCAGCCGAGGGCGCGTGCGTGGTGGTGGCTGACCGCAACGCCGACAGCGCCCGCGAGGTAGCCGAAAGCATCGGCTCCGCAGACGTCGCGGTGCCGGTGACCGTCGACGTCACCTCGGCCGATGGCATCTTGGAGGCGTTCCAAGCAGCCGCCCTGGCGTTCGGCGGCGTCGACCTGGTGGTCAACAACGCGGGCCTGTCGATCTCCAAGCCGCTGGCCGACACCACCGAGGCCGACTGGGACCTCCAGCACGACGTGATGGCCAAGGGCTCGTTCCTGGTCGCCCAACGCGCCGCCAAGGTCATGCGCGACCAGGGCATGGGCGGCGACATCATCTACATCTCCAGCAAGAACGCGGTCTTCGCCGGTCCGAACAACGTCGCCTACGGCGCCGCCAAGGCGAACCAGGCCCACCAGGTCCGCCTGCTGGCGGCCGAACTGGGCGAGGACGGCATCCGCGTCAACGGCATCAACCCCGACGGCGTGGTCCGCGGCTCCGGCATCTTCGCCGGCGGCTGGGGCGCCCAACGCGCCGCCGTCTACGGCGTCCCCGAGGACAAGCTGGGCGAGTTCTACGCCCAACGCACCCTGCTCAAGCGCGAGGTGCTCCCCTCCCACGTGGCCGCAGCGGTGTTCGCGCTAACAGCAGGCGACCTCTCCCTCACCACGGGCCTGCACGTCCCGGTGGACGCCGGCGTGGCAGCGGCGTTCCTGCGATGAAGACCTTCGCCGCCGTAGACCTGGGCGCGTCCAGCGGCCGGGTGGTACGCGGCACCGTGGCCGATGGCAGCGTTCGCATCGAGGAGGTGCACCGCTTCCCCAACAGCCCGGCACACCGCGACGGCCACCTGCGCTGGGACCTCCCGGCCCTCTACCACGAGGTCCTGACGGGCCTGAGACGCGCGGGCCCAGTGGCGAGCATCGGCATAGACAGCTGGGCAGTCGACTACGGCCTGCTGAACACCTCCGGCGAACTCCTCGCCAACCCCATCGCCTACCGAGACGCCCGCACCAACACCATCACCCCACCCGACAACCTCTACGAGATCAACGGCCTCCAGTTCCAGCCGTTCAACACCATGTTCCAGCTGATGGCCGAACCCCTGCTCCCCCAGGCGTCCCGCCTCCTGCTGATCCCCGACCTGCTCTCCTACTGGCTGACCGGCCAATGCGGCACCGAGTACACCAACGCCACCACAACGGGCCTGATAGACGTCCGAACAGGACAGTGGTCGAAGGCCCTGACCCAGGACCTCCCGCGCGACCTGCTCCCGCCCCTGCGCCGCCCAGGAGACCCGGCAGGCACCTTCAAGGGCACCCCGGTGACCGCAGTGGGCTCACACGACACCGCCTCCGCCGTAGTAGCCGTACCAGCCACAAACGACCGCTTCGCCTACATCTCCTGCGGCACCTGGTCTCTAGTGGGCGTAGAACTAGACTCGCCCGTCCTCACCGAGGCAAGCCGAGCCGCGAACTTCACCAACGAGGGCGGCGTGGACGGCACAATCCGGTACCTCCGCAACGTGATGGGCCTCTGGCTCCTCCAGGAATGTCTCCGCACCTGGAACGAAGACCTGCCCCCACTACTGCACGAAGCCGCCACAGCGCAGGGCGTGGTGTTCAACGCCAACGACCCGGCGTTCCTACCGCCAGGCGACATGCCGTCAAGAATCGAACGAGCGTGCGGCCGTCCCCTGACCCGCCCAGAGATCGTGCGGTCCATCCTGGACAGTCTCGCCGCAGCCCACCGAGACGCCATAACCGAAGCACAAAGCCTGTCAGGCAAGGAAGTCGAGGTAGTGCACGTCGTCGGCGGCGGCTCGCACAACGAACTCCTGTGCCAACTCACCGCCGACGCGTGCGGCCTGCCCGTGATCGCGGGCCCAGCGGAAGCAACCGCGCTGGGCAACGTCCTGGTGCAGGCCCGTGCCGCAGGGGCAGCAAACGGCACGCTCACAGACCTGAGAAAACTCGTACGAGACTCACACCAACTCAAGCACTACCTACCGCGATAACCCTCACGCGTAGGGATTCCGCCCCGACAGCCCACCAACCTTGCACGGCCCGTTGAACGCGTCACGACACACCACCACACCCATGTACGTGATCGAGTCACCGCTGATGGACCAAGTCAGGTTGTTGTACGTCGAGTAGTCCTCTTTGTCACAACCAGAGTGGTCGTACCGCCGCGTGGGCGTCGAGTCGGGCACCAACGACCCGTTGTAGAACAGGAAGTACGCGTACACCGGCTTGGCGTCGCACCCCCAGTCGGACACGATGAGGTCGATGTTGCCGACCGAGCTCCGCCCGGTCCAGTCGAACGTGGCCCCGGCGTACCCGTAGTCCTGCCCGGAGTAGATGAACTCCTGCGCGGCGGCACCGGCCGACGGCGTGTTCACGACAACAACCGAGGCCGCGGCCACCACGGCAGCCGCGAACTTGCTGAAGCTTCTCGATCCCATGGGCGGCAGTCAACAACGCCGGCCCGCACCTCAGCGAGCCTTTGCGCTCCGGCGCAATACCTGTCCGCCCCGCACCGCCCGGCGCAGCATCACAACCGTGGCCACCGAGCACACGAGCAGCGCGAACAGACTCGCCTCCGGCCCGAACGAACCGCCGGTGAGCACAGTCGGCCCGTCCAGCGTCGTGCGCAGCAGCCCGTCCGGCACGTCCTCAGACCCGGACACCGCAATGCCGAACACACCGGCGTGCGTGAAGTTCCAGGCGAAGTGCAGCCCGATCGGGAACCACAACGACCGAGTCAGCACGTACGCGGCCGCCAGCATCGCGCCACCCGTGAGCCCGATCGACAACGCGCCCCAGAACGTCGCGTTGACGTTGACCAGGTGCGTCATCCCGAACAACAACGACGACACCACCAACGAGACAACCGTCCCAGCCCGTTCCTCCAGAATGCGGAACAACACCCCGCGGAACAGCAACTCCTCCATGGTCGCGACGCTGAACATCATCCCGCCGAGCCCGAGGAACCCCAGGAACGAGTGCCACGTCATGCCGTCCAGCCCACCGAACACCACGATCAACACCATCAACGCGCAGAACAACCCGAACCCGAGCACCACCCCCTTGCCGAGCCCGCGCCACCGGTCCCCCGCCAGCTCCGGCACCTCGTCCCGCCCCTCCACGAACCGCGAAAGCCAGCGGTAGCAGAGAATCCCGAGCGCGGCGAGCCCGATCCCGACCGGCAACGCCAGCAACGGCACCGGCGCGACGAGGGTGTCGATGCCGACGACCGCCAGCATCACGGCGAACAGCACGACGAAGAGGATCGGGAACCTGAACCTGCGCAACCGAAAGGCACTGAGCTCCATGACTCCGACTTCCTGAGGTGGCCTGTGGACCTCTCCAACGCTAGGGAGCCGGACGCTTCGGGGAATCCCGCTGGAGAGGACACCTGGAGGTAGCTCTCACGGGGGACAACGCTGCTCCTCGGGGAAGGAGTCGCCGCTCGTCGGCCGACATCGCCGCTGGTCCTGGCGGTGGTCGCCGCGCACGGTTCGCCCGCACCGACTCAACCGGTGAAGGTCCACCGTCCGTGCCCGACGGTCCGGACGGCACCGCCCGGCACGTGCACCTCGGCCGTCGACCCCACCGGCACCTCGACGGTCAGCCGCACCTTGCCGTCGACCTTGGTCCACGCCACCACGATGCGGCCGCGCACGCTCTCGAACTCCAGCCGCGCCCACGACAACGAGGTCGCGGTCGGCCGCACCACGAACGTCCGGAAGCCCGCGTCCCCCGGCCTCAGCCCGGCGACGTGCTCGTAGAGCCACTGGACCACGGTGCCCTTGAAGTAGTGGTTGCGGGAGCGGGTGCCGGTGTCCCACATCTCCCACATGGTGTCGGCGCCGTTCGAGAACCAGTGACCCCAGCTCGGGTACGAGCGCTCCACCGCCATCGCGTGGGCCACGTCCGCGTGGCCGTTGTCGCTCAACGCCTGCAAAAGAACGCTCGCGCCCAGGCAGCCCACGTTGACGTGGTTGCCGTTGGCGCGGATCTCGGTGGCGAGTTTGTCCGCGACGGTTTGGACCGAGCCTGCGGGCACCATGCCGAACGCCAGCGGGATCGCGTTGGAGGTTTGGCGGTAGTCGGGGTCGCGGGAGGTGCGATAGTAGCCGTCGAGGAACGTCCTGTTGAACGTTGCCAGCAAAGAAGCAGCAGTCGAGCGGTAGTGCGGGACCGGCTTGCCGATCACGTCGCCCAGTTCGGCGGCATGCACCAAAGCGCGGTAGAGATAGGCGGTTGCGGTCAGGCGGGTGTCCTCGGGTGGGATGCCGCCGGAGCCCGGTGGGAGGAAGTCGCCCAGGGCGGTGACGGCCAGGCCGTCGCGCAGTCTCGCGATCTCCCAGTCCAGGTACTTGGTCAGGAACGGCCAGTGTTGTTCGGGCAGGCGGGTGTCGCCGTAGATGCGGTACATCTCGCGCAGTACGAACGGGTAGACGGTGGTCCATTCGGGAGCCGGGGCGAGTTCTCGGTAGCCCCAGCCTCCCGAGGGGACGATCACCGGGAGTTGGCCCGCGGTGTCCTGGCTGTCGGCCAGGTCGGCCAGCCACTTGGTGAAGAAGCGGGCCATGTCGAACTCGGCCAGCATTGAGGGGGCGCCTACCTGGGCGTCGCCGGTCCAGCCGTTCTTCTCGTACGTCGGGGTGTCGGTGGGGATGCCGTGGAGGTTGTTGGCCACTGTGCGGCGCATGGCTGCGTCGTACTGTTCGAAGAGCGGTTCGGAGCAGCGGAAGGTGCTGGCTTCGGGGACGTCGGAGTGGACCAGGCGGCCCACCAGGCTCGGTGCCGCCGTCAGGCCTATGACTTCTACGTAGCGGAAGCCCTTGTAGGAGAACTTCGGTTCCCAGACTCCGGTGCCGGTGGCGCAGATGTACTCGTCCAGTTGGATTCGGCCGCCGCTGACGTGGCCGTTGTCCATGTGAACGCTGCCATCGGAGTTCAGGGTTTCGCCGTGTTTGAGGCGGACGATCGTGCCGGCCGGTGCGGTGACGGTGAGTTGCGTCCAGCCGGACATGGTTCGGCCCATGTCCGCGATGAACACGCCTGGTTTGAGTTGGGTGACGGTGGGCGTTACGGACTCGATCACGCGGATCGGTTCGTGTTCTTGGGCTTTCAGGGTGCCTCGTGGGGCTGGGCGGAGGGTTGTGCGTTGCCAGGTGTTGTCGTTGAAGCCTGGCTTGGTCCAGCCTTGGGGGGCTCGGCGGGCGTCGTAGGTTTCGCCGGTGTAGAGGGAGTTCGAGATCGTCGGGCCGTCGGTCAGGCGCCATTGGTCGTCGGAGTTGATCGTGGTGCGGGTGCCGTCCGGGTGGTCGATTTCCAGCTGTGCCAGGAGTTTGGGTTCGTCGTGCCACGGTGGGCGTTCCCAGCGCCAGACGTTCGGGGTCTTCATGCCGTAGAAGCCGCGGCCCAACGTCACGCCGATCGCGTTGGCGCCGCGACGGACCAGGCTCGTCACGTCGTGTGTTGCGTAGAGGACAGTGTTGTCGTAGTCGGTGAAGCCCGGGTCCAGGACGCGGTCGCCGACGCGGCGGCCGTTGATCTCGGTTTCGTGGTAGGCGAGGCCGCTGAGGTAGAGCCTGGCTCGGGTGACGGGCTTTGTTAGCGTGAACTCCTTGCGCAGCAACGGGGCCGGCTGTTCCTTGACCGTCACGTTCGCGCCCCAGGGCCCCTGGCCGTACGGGTCCAGCACGGTGGCCTGGAGCCAGGTCGTGTCGTCGAAGGCCGGGGTGTGCCAGCCCGGTTGTTCGGTGTCGGTGACCTTCCAGCCCGGGCCGGTGACGATCTCGCGCTGGCCGTCAGGGAGGTCCGCCACCAGGCGCAGCAGCAAGCCCGCTGGGCCTGCCGAGCGGTTGGTGGCTCGTGCGGCCAGGACCACGCGGCGGCCCGCCAGGTGGGTCACGTCGGCGCGTTGGCCCACCTTCCAGATGTCCACCTGTTCGGGGACGTGCACTACCTCGGTTCCGTTGACGTACAACGTGAAGTCGTCGTCGGCGGTCGCTACCAGGCGAGCGCGCACCGCGTCTGCGGGGAGGTCCAGGGCGGTGCGGAACCATCTGGTTTCGGGTGGGGTCGTCGCCGACCAGATCCAGCGGGCGCCGGTGAAGTCGATCGCCGTGTCGGTCGCGCCGATCCAGCTCGCCTGCCACGGGGTGCCCAGCAGGGCGGTTTCCCACCACGAGGGCTTGCTCCACGGTGACGGGCGGCCCGTGCCGTCCCACACGCGGACACGCCAGTGGTAGCGGGTGCGCGGCTTCAACTCCTTGCCGGCGAAGGCGATTCCGGTGGTGTGGTCCGAGGGGACACGGCCGGACTGCCAGACGTCGGCACGCCCTGGGGTGGTTCCTACCTCCACCTGGTACGCGGTCTGGCGGGCGCCGGTGCCGTCTGCGGTCAGCACCCAGGACAGGCGGGGTTGTGCCACATCGGTGCCCAGGAGTGTGTCCGCGTACTCGACGGTCGTGCGCTCGACCCTCACGCCGCCGGCCTTGCCGTCCGGCTCGGCCGCCGCCACCCCTGGTGGGAGCGCGGTCATCGAGAGCCCGGCCGCTGAAGTCTTCAGGAACGCCCGTCGCCGCACGTCATCTCCACCTTCGTCGCTGGATGAAACGTTTCAATCCCTGAGGCGACAGCCAGGGTGTTGGGCAGGCGGCGATCATGTCAAGGCGGAGCGAACCAGGCTGTCCGGAATCGGACAGCCTGGTTGTATCGTTTAAATGTCAACCGATGGTGCAGGTGCTGCCGTTGAGACTGAACGAAGTCGGCGCCGGGTTGGAGCCGCTGTAGGTGCCGTTGAAGCCGATGTTCGTCGACGCGTTCGGGGTGAGCGTGCCGTTCCAGGACAGGTTGGTAGCGCTCACAGCCGCGCCGGATTGCGCGAACGTCGCTCCCCAGCCCGGCAGGGTCACCTTCTGGCCGTTCGCGTAGCTGAAGGTCAGGGTCCAGCCGTTGATAGCGCTAACACCCGTGTTGGTGATCGTGACGCTGGTGGTGAATCCGTTGCCCCCGCCCCAGTTCTGGGCCGAGTAGCCGACCTTGCACCCACCGCCACCACCGCCAGCGCTCGTGGTCGCCGACACGATGCCCGACGCCGTGGACGTGTTGCCGGCCGCGTCTCTCGCCCGCACCTGGTAGCGGTAGGTGGTCGACGGGGTCAGGCCGGAGTCGGTGAACGTGGCCGTCGCGGAGGAACCGATCTGGGTGAACGAGCCGCTGCCGACGGCACGCAGCACGTCGTACCCGGTCACGCCCACGTTGTCCGTCGACGCGGTCCAGCTCAGCGACAGCCCGGAGGACGTGACGGCCGAGGCCACCGGGGTGCCCGGAGTGGACGGTGCCTGCGTGTCGGCCGACCCGCCGTAGATCGTCGCCTCGCGCGAGGTCTGCCGGACACCGTTGGCGCCGTTCAGCAACCGCTCGCCCCACGAGGTGAGGCTCGCCGGGTTGAACGAGTTGACCATGTCCAGGTAGCCGACGTCGCTGCTGTTGCCGCTCCACGACCAGCCGAGGTACCCGAGGCCGCGGGCCTGCGCCTGAGCCATGATCGTGTCCTCGTCCGGATCGCCGTCGCTGTGGTTGTGCCCGAACTCCCCCACCACCAACGGGAGCCCGGCGGTCCGGAACGCGTCGAAGTAGGCGTTGACCTTGTCCGCCGTGTTGTAGACGCCGTACATGTGGATGGAGAACACCGTGTTGTGCAACGGATCGGCGGCCAGCACGGACGCCGCGTTGTCACGCATGATGTTGCCCCAGTCCTGGCCCCACATCGGCGCGTCGGCCATCAGCAGGTGCTGAAGACCGGCCCCGCGCAACCGGCTGACCGCGCTGCTCGTCGCGCTCGCCCACGTGGCGCTGACCTGCGCGTTGTTGCCGAACGGCTCGTTGCCCAGGTTGATGACGACGTGGTTCTCCTGGCCCTTCAACGCGTCCGCGACGCCGATCCAGTAACTCGCGGCCTGGTCCAGGGAGGCCGCGCCGCCCTGCTCGCCGTACCCGGTGGTGTCGTGCACCTCCAGCACGCAGATCAGCCTCGACTGCTTGCACAGCGAGATGACGCTCGACACCTCCGAGGCAGGCGTCGGTCCCCAGCGCTGGCCACTGCCGAGCACGACGCGAACGGTGTTGGCACCGAAGGACTTGATGTCCGCGAACGCACGGGTCTGGTTCTGGTACCAGACATGCGCGTGGTTCACCCCGCGCATCACGAACGCGGACCCGTTCGCCTCAACCACCCGCGTGCCCTCGACGTGCAGACCCACCGCCGCCGGCTGAGTCCCCAGCGCCGCGACCACCGCCGGGTACCAGCGGCTCTCGATCTTCTGGATACCCGTGGAGCTGTTCGGATGCACGCCGTCGGACGTGTCCACCGCCGTGTCGAACCCGGTCCACTGGTCGACCACGGTGATCGGCGAGGCAGCGGTGCTGTGTGAACGCGCCCAACCGGGAATCGCGCTGTTCAGGTCGACCACCCGCTGGGCGCACGCCGAGCAGTTCGCCGGGGTCATCGGCAGGATCTGGGCGACGACCAGCTTGATCGCGGGATTGCTCGCCCTCATCTGGCCGAGCAACGTCGTGTAGGCGCCCAGGATCGTGTTAGCGGGAACATTGCTCCACACGTCGTTGGTGCCGAGGTGCATCACCACGACGTCCGGCCGCGCGGACGAGAGCCAGCCGGGGAGTTGGTTGTCCCGCACGATGTTCGTCGCGAGGAAACCGCCGTGGCCTTCGTGCTCGCCGTCGTAGGCGAAGCCGCAGCCGTCGCCCGGCACCGAGCCGACGAAGTCGACGTTCGTGTGCCCGGTGTCCTGCAGGTGTTTCCAGAGCAACGCCCGCCAACAGCCCGGCGAACCGGTGATCGAGTCACCGAGTGCCATGATCCGGGTGGGGGCGGCGGCGCTCGCGGCGCTGGGAGCGATGACCACGCAGGCCGCGAGCAGCAGTCCGGTCACCACCGCCCGGAGAAGTCTCAAGGTCACCACGACCTCCTGGGTTGCGAAGGGATTCTGGGAGCGCTCCCAGATTTCGAAAAGGTAGCCAGCGCACGGAGCGGGGACGTACCGCCGACTGGCTCACCGCGGCCCCGATGACCTGCTGACGTCGGCTTGTCCTGCAGGACAACATTTCCGAAAGCGTCGAACCTGTCGAACGCCGCGTCGAATATCGCGCCGGGTGCGGTCGAACCGTTGACCTGCCTCGTTTCCGAGCCGGAAGATCGCGGCAATGTCGACCTTCACCCGCGTGCTCGTCCTGGCGGTCGCCCTGAGCGCCCTCCCCGCCGTCGCCCACGCGCAACCCGGCACCGGCGGCAGCTTCGAGGTCCTGACCTACAACGTGGCCGGCCTCCCGGAACCCCTGTCGTCCGGCAATCCCGCCGTGAACACCCCGTTGATCAGCCCGCGGCTCTCCCCGTACGACGTCGTGGCCGTTCAGGAGGACTTCAACTACCACGCGGCCCTGTACGCGGGCGACGACCACGCCCACCGCACGCCCACGAGCGGCGGCGTGCCGTTCGGCAGCGGCCTCAACACGCTGTCGCACCGGCCCTACCTCGACCTCGAACGAACGAAGTGGACCTCCTGCAACGGCACCGACTGCCTCACCCCGAAGGGGTTCACCTACCAGCGGATCGTGCTGGCGGAAGGCGTGTCCGTCGACGTCTACAACCTGCACCCCAACGCGGGCACCGCGCCCGCAGACCTCGCCGCACGCCGGGCGAACATCACGCAGCTGTCCCGGCACGTCGCCGCGCACTCGGCCGGCCAGGCGGTGATCGTCCTGGGCGACACGAACACCCGCTACACCCGTGCGGACGACAACATCCGCGACCTGATCACCACCAGCGGCCTGACGGACGCGTGGGTCCAGCTCGAACGCGGCGGCCAGGCACCCGCCGCGGGCAGCCCCGCACTCGTGTGCGACCCGGTCGCGGTCACCGACTCCTGCGAGGTCGTCGACAAGATCCTCTACCGGGGCAACCGCCAGATCACCCTGACGGCACGGGACTACCGCAACGACAACGCGGCGTTCCTCGACGCCGCGGGCAAGCCCCTGTCCGACCACTACCCGATCGCCACCCGGTTCGACTGGACGGCCGACGAGAACATCCGGCTCAGCGCGGAGCTCGGCGGGCCGCACGGCACGCCGTTCACCGACCTCGCGGCCGTCGACCCGGGTCCACTCAGGACGGTGAGCCTGCGCGGCGGCAGCCGGCTGGACCAGATCTCCACCTCCTACGCCGACGGCACCACCCTGACGCACGGCGGCGCGGGCGGCACCGCGGCCACGCTCACACTGGCCCCGGGAGAGCACTTCGTGTCGGCGAAGCTGAGTCAGGGCAAGCACAACGGCCGGACGCGCGTCTTCTCGGCCACCCTGACCACGAACACGGGTCGTGTGCTCTCCGCCGGGCAGCCGACCGGCGAGGCGGCCACCTTCACCGCACCCGCCGGGTGGCGCGTCGCCGGGTTCACCGGCCGCGCGGGTGACGAGGTCGACCGGCTCGGAGTGATCTTCGAGCCGGTCTGACCTAGTGGCGCGTCTCGGAACGTTGGCGAGGTAATCCACGCTCAGCAGGGCGCCTCGCGGCACCGCCCCCACGCCCCCATACGACTCCGGTATGAGGGCGTGGGGGCGGCACCACGACGCACCCGTCTGACCGCGCATTCCCCCGGCAACGTTCCAAGCCACACCACTGACTCTCACGGCGAGGCGAAGCTCGGGTGCGGCGGCTGGTTGTAGGCGGTGTTCTGGAACGCCACGGCCAGCCGGTACTGCCGGTCCTGCAACAACGACACGCGCCGGATCGAGGTCGGCTCGGTGGTCGAGTAGATGCGCAACGCCCGGTTGTCGGACGTGCGCCAGACGACCTCCTCACGCCAGTCGCCGAGGATGTCGGCCGACAACGCGGGCGTGGACTTGGTGCCGTTGTTGGACGCCACGCCGGACCCGGTGAGCAGCCGCGTGTCACCATTGGGGCCGTACTTGTCGATCGTCGTGCCGTTCAACAGCTCGCGCTGCGCGTCGCCGTCCCACCAGATCACGAAGTTGATCGAGCCCGGCTTGCGCGCGGCGACCTGGGCGCCCGTGGTGGCGCTGCGCAGACCGCCGACCGAGGCCGACCACGCCTCGGCACCGGGGTTGCCCGCCCAGATGTCGGCCGCCACTCCCCTGCCGTTGTCGCAGCCGCACGACGGCGCGCTCCAGATGATCTGACCGGTGCGCGCGTCGCCCATCCAGTGCGAGAGATCCGTCGTGGACTCCGAGGGCTTGAAGACCTCCAGGCCCGCGCGGGACGGGATGAAGTCTCCGACGTGCAACGCGTCGCCGTGCCGGGTGCCGTTCTGCCACAGGCCGCGGCCGTTGTCGTCGATGGCCATCGAGCCGTAGACGATCTCGTCGCGGCCGTCACCGTCCACATCGGCCACCGACAGCTGGTGGTTGCCCTTGCCCTCCCAGGCCGAGCGGTTCGACTGGGTGGCCGAGTCGAACGTCCACCGCTGCGTCAACTGGCCGCCCCGGAAGTCCCACACCGAGATCACGCTGCGGGTGTAGTAGCCGCGCGCCATGACGATGCTCGGCCGGGATCCGTCCACATAGGCCGTTCCGGCGAGGAAGCGGTCGACCCGGTTGCCGTAGTTGTCGCCCCACGACGACACGGTCCCGCGCGGCGGCACGTAGTTCTCGGTGTCGAGCACCGCGCCGTCCGTGCCCCGGAACACCGACAGGTACTCGGGCCCAGCCAGCACGTACCCGCTGCTGTTGCGGTGGTCGGCACTCGCGTTGCCGATCACCTGGCCGGTGCCTGACCGGGTGCCGTCCGCGGTCTTCACCGCCACCTCGGCCCGGCCGTCCCCGTCGTAGTCGAACACCTGGAACTGCGTGTAGTGCGCGCCCGCGCGGATGTTGCGGCCGAGGTCGATCCGCCACAACCTGGTGCCGTTCAACCGGTACGCGTCCAGGTAGACGTTGCCGGTGTAGCCGGACTGCGAGTTGTCCTTGGCGTTGGTGGGATCCCACTTCAGCACGAGGTCCTGCTCGCCGTCACCGTCGAGATCGCCGACGGACACGTCGTTCGCCACGTAGGTGTACGCCTCGCCGGACGGGGTGGTCCCGCCGGAAGGGATCTGCAACGGAACGTCCCTGCTGGTCGCGAGCGTGCCGACGGACCGCGTGGCCACCGCCGGTTCCACGCCTCCGCTCACCGCTCGCACCGAGTAGGACGCGGTCGCGGGAGCACCCTCGTCGAGGAAGCTCGTCGCCGCAACAACAGGCGCCCGGTTGACCCGCACGCCATCGCGGTAGACGTGGAACCCCAGGTCCGCCGGATCCGACCCGAGCAGCCGCCAGGACACGAAGTTCCCGTTGCCGTGCAAGGACCTGATGCTGATGAGTCCGCGTTCAGGCGGTTCGTCCGCCAGCGCCGGGACGCCGCCCGCGACCAGAACCAGTGCCAGCACAACAGAATTGAAACGTTTCATGACGCCAACGCTAGCGTCGAACGAGTCGAATGCCTTGGCGCACTTCAACTTCGACTCGAATTCGAATCAGAAGACGTCGAGCCGACCGCACATGCCGAACCGCGGTCCCTGCCCGTGTGTCACCTGCACCGCCGCCTCGCCGAGGTGCGCGATGTCGCCGCCCCGCAACCGCTCCAGGTGCTCTCCGGTCAGTTCGGCCGACGCGAGCGCCCTTTCCCTCCAGCGCTTCTCCCAGGCGTCCAGGCCAGGCTGCTTCAACCGCACGGCAGCGCGGTAGAAGTCCTCCAACGCATCGGCGTCCCTCAACTCGAGAAAGCCTTCGAGAGCGAGGTCCCGGCGCTTCCTGGCCGACTCCTCGTCGTCAGCCCGCGCACACTCCGCATAGCGCGCGGGATCGGCCAGCACGTCGGCTGGGAACGTGAACACCGCGTCCCCCGCCTCCGGCAGGCCGCTGTTCTGCATGATCACGATGATCCGCAGGTCGGAGTCGTTCACCAGCCGGTGGATCGTGCCGGGCGTGAACCAGGCGACCACGCCCTCGCTCAGCGGCGTCTCGGTGAACCCGCGCCGGGTCAACGTCTGCACGCTGCCCCGCCCCGCGATCACGTAGTAGGCCTCGGAACACGCCAGGTGAACGTGCGGCGAGCCACCGCACACCCCGTCCACCGCCGGCCAGTCGTACACGCGCAGGCCGGAGATGCCGACCCCACCGGGAAACGGCGTCACCACGGATGTTCCTCCACATAGGATTCCAGTCGCTCACGCGACCACGCGCCGTTGCCGACCACGAGCCGGTAGCGCAGGTCCAGCGTCTCGCCCGGCCCCAGCGACACGGTGTCGTGGAACGCGAACGAGGGATTGACCGCCGCGAACGGCGTGCTGCGCACGAACCAGTGCGTGCCCTTGTTGTCCGGATGATCGAGGAACAGCAACGTCGACGACCGGTCCACCTCGTCGTGCTGCCCGACGAACGCGAGCCACGGCGCCGCCGAGCCCATCATCTCCTGCCCCGTTCCCCCGTCGGCCGCGATCACCTCACCCCCGGTGAACGACCGCGGTCCGCGCCAGAAGAACCCGGTGTACCCCGCGAGCTCACGGCCGTTCGTCGTCGGACTGCCGAAGACCAGCGGCTCCGCCCGGAGGTTCGTCAACGAGGTGGCGAACTCCAACGTCCACGACTCGGGCTCGACGTCCCGCACCGCCAGCACCCGTCGTTCGCCGACCCAGCGCTCGCCCGCCTCGGTGAACCACGAGAGCCGCTCGCCGTCCTCAGCGAACTCCTCGTGCCGCATGGTGCCGACGTTCGGCAGCGCCACGTACCCCTGGTCGCACACGTACGTCACGCCGCCCCAGAAGTTCTCGCCGGACACGTCGGTCGCGGTCATCTGCACACCCTTGTGCCAGCGGTGATCATGCGGCCGGAACGCCGTCACGACGTCACCTGTGAGCGTGCGCACCGGGTGCAGGTAGGGCTTCGGCCCCTCGAACGCCGGCGTCGACGGCCGATGCACGTACCGGAACAACTCGACCCCACCGACGACCGCCGTGAGCACCTCGTCATCCCAGGAGATCACCGGCTCCACGGCGCACCGTTGCCTTCCATCGTCGCGTAGAACGGGCTGTCCGCACCGATCTCCCCGGCCTTCACGACCTCACCGGTGAACGCCGACGCGTACAGCGCCGCGACGAACTCCATGGTGCGCCGGGTGTCGGCGAGCGTCACCGGCGGCGGCGCCCCGCGTTCCACGGCGTCCAGGAAAGCCTCCAGCTGGCACCGATGCCCGCTCACCACGGCCGACCGCCCCTCCTGCCACCGCAACGTCACGTCCTCGTGGCCGGGTGCCGGAGTGACCGTCCAATGTGCGTCGCTGTAGCCGTACAGGTGCTCGACCTCGACCGTCGCGCGGTCGAAGTCCAGCCGCAGGTGCGAGGTCTCGCGCGGCGAGAGCAGCGAGTTCACCACCGACGCGAGCGTGCCGTCGGCGAACGTCACCAAAGCCATCGACACGTCCTCGGTCTGCACGGCCCGGGCCTGCCGCGCCGCCACCGCCCGGATCTCCCGCCAAGGCCCCAGAATCGCGAGCAGCAGGTCGAACTGGTGGATGCCGTGCCCCATCGTCGGGCCGCCGCCCTCACTCGCCCACGTCCCGCGCCACGGCACCTCGAAGTAGGCGTCGCCGCGGTACCAGAGGGTGTCGCACCGGGCCACGAGCGACCGGCCGAACACCCCCTCCGCCATCAGCCGCCGCAACCGCAGCGCGGCCGGACCGAACCGGTGCTGGAACACGGTCGCCACGTGCCCCGCGGAGGCGCGCTCGGCCGCGATCAACGTGTCGAGCTCGCTCAACGACATCGCCGGAGGCTTTTCGACCAGCACGTCCACGTCCGCGGCGAGGCAGTCGAGCGCGAGCGGCACGTGATCACGCGGCGGAGTGCACACGTGCACCAGGTCCAACGTCTCCGCTGCCAGCATCGACGCCAGGTCGGGGTACGTCCTCGGCACCTCCCACTCCCGCGCGAACGCCCGCGACCGCGCCTCGTCGACGTCCGCCACCGCGACCAGTTCGATCCGGTCCCCCAGTTCCCGCAACGCCTCGGCGTGAGCGGCGGCGATCCCGCCCGTGCCCACGACGGCCGCGCGCCTCACTTCGCGGCGTCCACTTCGGACTGGACTTCCTTGATGAACGAGTCGGCGGCCGCGTCGGGCGTGGTCCGGCCGAACAGCACGTCCTCGGTGTGCCGCTTGAGGATCGTGTCGAGGGTGCTGGCGCCGTTCGGGGTGATCCTGGGCGGATCGCTCACCGGCACGGTGTCGAGGTACTCCTTGGCCGCCTTGTCGGTGTCCTTGAGCTGCCCGGCGATCGCCTCGCGGATCTTCTGGTTGGCGGGCACACCGCGTTCGGTCAGCAGGATCTTGGCCGCTTCCTCGTCGTTGGCGAGGAAGCTCACGAACGCCGCCGCCTCCGCCGGGTGCTCCGAACGCGCGGACACCGACCAGAACATCGACGGCTTGTAGTAGGCGCCCGGTGCCGCCCCCTGGGTCTCGCCGGGCAACCGCATCAGCTTCAGCTTGGCGCCACTGGCCGCCGTCAACGCGGTCAGCTGCGTGTTCCACCACAGCCCGAACGCCGCAGTGCCGGTCGCCGTCGCGGACTGGTTCAGCCCGGCCGACGCCTTCTCGATCGTCACCGACGGCGCCGCCGCGACACCGGTCTTGGACAGGTCGAGGATGTACTGCCAGTAGTCGCGGGCGATCTCCTTGGGCAGCACCACCTTGGCGTCCGCGTCGAACATCGCCTTGCCCTGCTGGCGGGCTCTGATGCTCAGGCCCGCCGCGTCGTTGATGCCGGGCGACTGCACGCCGAACGCCGCGCCACCGGCCGCTTTGGACACCTGGTCGCCGATCCGCTTCAGGTCGTCCCACGACCACTTGGTGTCGTCGGGCACGGGGATCTGGTACTTCGCCAGCAGGTCGAGGTTCGCCATGATCGAGTACATGCCGAGCCCGACCGGCAGCCCGTACTGCTTGCCCGCGATCGCACCGGTGGCGAGCGCCTTCTGGTCGAAGTTCGCGGTGTCGAGGTGTTTGCGCGCCTCGTTCAGATCGAGCAACGCCCCGCGTTCGGCGTACGAAGCGATGTACAGCTCGTCCATCTGCATGACGTCCGGCGCGTCGTTGGCGGCCATCGTGGTGGCGAGGCTGTCCCAGTAACCGTTCCACTCCTTGAACTCACCTTTGACGGTGATGTTCGGGTGCTTGCGCTGGAACATCTCGATGACCTGCTGCGTGCGCTTGTGCCGGTCGTCGGCACCCCACCAGGTGAAGCGCAACGTGACCTTCTCGGACGTCAGGTCACCGCCGGCGTCCGAACCGGACCCGCATGCCGCCAGAGACGCGGTCAGCGACAGCAGCACCGCCCACGTGACACCGCGGCGAACACCTCTGAACATGAGCTGTCCTTTCGGCTACTTGCCCCCGGTCGTCGCGATGCCCTGCACCAGGTACCGCTGGCCGACGAGGAACGCGAGGAAGATCGGGAGGAGCGACACCACGCTCATCGCGAACTGCGAGCCCCACGACGTGGCGACCGTCGAGTCGACGAACGAGCGCAGGGCGACGGGCACCGTGTACAGGTCCGGGTCCGTCAGGTAGATCAACTGGCTGAAGAAGTCGTTCCACGTCCAGATGAACGTGAAGATCGTCGTGGTCGCGAGCGCCGGTTTCATCAGCGGCAGCACGATCCGCAGGAAGATCCGCGGGTGCCCGCAGCCGTCGATGCGCGCGGCCTCGTCGAGTTCGCGCGGCAACCCGCGGATGAACTGCACCATCAGGAACACGAAGAACGCGTCGGTGGCGAGGATCTTCGGCACGATCAGCGGCAGGAACGTGTTGACCCAGCCGATGTTCGAGAACAGCACGTACTGCGGCACGATGATCACGTGGATCGGCAGCATGATCGTGCCGAGCATGATCCCGAACCACCACCGCTTGCCGCGGAAGTCCAGGCGGGCGAACGCGTACGCCGCCATCGAGCAGGACACGAGGTTGCCGACGATGCAGCCCAGCACCAGCATCGACGAGTTGGCCAGGTAGGTGCCGAACGACGGGGTGAGCGCGTTCCAGCCCTCGGTGTAGTTCTCGGTCCTCAGCCCGTCGAGGATCAGGCCGGGACTGCGGAAGATCTCGTCGTCAGGCCGCAGCGAACTCGCGATCATCCACAGCACCGGGTACAGCATCACGAACCCGATCACGACCAGGCCCACGTGCTTGAACACAGTCCTAGTCGTCATAGAAGACCCAGTACTTCGCCGCCCAGAAGTTGATCGCGGTGAAGCCCGCGATGATCAGCAGCAGGAACCACGCCAGCGCCGACGCGTAACCCATGTCGAACCGGCTGAAACCCTGCTGGTACAGGTAGAGCGTGTAGAACATGGTCGAGTCGGACGGCCCGCCGGTGCCGCCGGACACCACGAACGCCTGTGTGAACGACTGGAACGCGTGGATGATCTGCAACACCAGGTTGAAGAACAGGATCGGCGACAGCAACGGCAACGTGATCCGCCAGAACCGCTGCCACCGTCCTGCCCCGTCGATCGCGGCGGCCTCGTGGTAGACCTGCGGGATCTGCCGCAACCCGGCCAGGAAGATGATCATCGGCGAGCCGAACGTCCACACGTTCAGCACGATCAACGTCGACAGCGCCGTGTCCGGGTCGGAGATCCACCCCTTGCCCTGCACGCCGAAGAACCCCAGCACGCGGTTGACCAGCCCGTCGGTGCCGAAGACCTGCGTCCACAGCACCGCGATCGCCACGCTCGACCCGAGCAGTGAGGGCAGGTAGAACGCCGAACGGTAGAACGCCAGCCCGCGCAGTCCCCGGTTGAGCAACAGCGCGACGCCCAGCGCACACGCCAGTTGTAGCGGCACCGACACCAGCACGTAGGTGAACGTGACCCGCAGGGCGTTGTGCAGGCGGGGATCGGTGAGCACCCGCGCGAAGTTGTCGAAGCCGATGAACCTCGGCGGCTGGATCAGGTTGTACCGGGTGAAGCCCAGCCCGAACGACGCGAGCACCGGCCCGATCGTGATGAACAGCAGCCCGGCGAACCACGGCGCCAGGAACCAGAACGCCGCCTTGTTGTCGCGTTTGCGCACCTGAACGCCGTCACGGCGGAGGTGCCGCAGTTCGTCGAGAGCGCTCATGTGCTCCTGACCCCGTCGTCTGGAAAACGCTTTCCGGAGTCTGCATCGGTGCCATCACGAGCGTCAAGCAGGACTGTCGAACGCAGTCGAACGCAGTCGAACGGAACTGTCGAACGCGCTGTGAGCGTTCGACAGCCGGTCCTTTGTGGACGCCTAACTCACGGGTGTCATCCGGCGTCCGACGACGAACCAGAGCAGGCTGCCCACGAACGGCAACGAGAACACGACCAGCAGCCAGAGGATCTTCGCGCCGCAGCCGATCGGGGCGGCCAGCACGCTGATCAGGGCGGCGATCCAGAACACGAGCAACGCGAGCGCGCCCAGCGCCACTACGACAAGACCGGCCCCTTCGAGCCAGGTCACGTTCTGGTCCGACAGGGCGAACGAAGTGAGCATGCGACGACCCTAGGGCCGTTCGGAGTCATCCCGAGTCGTCCTGAAGGACGATCACGGCGTACTACCGTGAGCTGAGCTCTACTCGACCGCGCACTTCACGTTGTTGAACGCGAACGCCGTCGGCGGCCGGTGGGTGCCGCGCGAGTTGCCGTTGAACCCGAACTGCACCGACCCGCCCGCCGCGATCTGCCGGTTGTAGCTGGTGTTCGTCGCGCTGACGTACGAGCCGTACTGCCGCGCGGACGCGTCCCACGCCTCCCGCACGCTCTCGCCGTTGGAGAACGCCCACAGCAGCGACCAGCCGTTCACCTTCTCGCTTCCGGTGTTGCGCACGGTCACACTCGCCTGGAAGCCACCCTGCCACTGGCCGGTGACGCGGTAGGAGACGGAACACGCCCGCGCGGGCGGAGGTGGTGGCGGCGGCGGCGGAGTGGTCGTCATGGTTGGTGGCGGCGGTGTGGTCGTCGTCGGAACGGGCTTGGAGGTGTCTGAACCCTCGCATGGCGGGCCCCACAACCCCCGCTTCCCGACCTTCGCCTCTTCCTGCGCGGCGATCAACGGTCCGCCGTCCACGCCTTCCGGCCGCAGCGCGCCCTGCTGGACCGCCAGGACGGCGTAGTCGGTGCCGTCCTCCAGTTCCAGGTTCACCTCGCCGACCGTCAGCACGGTGTACCGGACCGAGGTCGCCAGCAGGGTCGTCCTGGCGAAGTCGAGCGAGGCCTTGGCGAAGCACTCCTTGGGCTCGGCCAGAAGTGCGATCTGCACCCGCGTGCCGTCGACGAACTCGACGGTCCTGGCGTCGATCACGTCCCGCACCACGGTGATCACGTCCTGCGGCGGCACGACCTTGCCGACCAGCGTCGGAGCCGTGAACGAGAGCGTCGGCGCCGGGGGTGGAGGCTCCTCGGCGGCAGGTTCGGCGGTGCACGCCGTGAGCAGCAACAACATCACCAACAGGTGCCCGCGTGCCACTTCCGCCCCCGACCGTCCACCCGACACGTCCCGCGGGGTCCGCCGATCGCCGTGAAGTTACTTGGCACGAAACGACTTTCCGCCGCCGTCCACACCGGACGACAGCGGCCTCCCGCTGCTGGTCTGTCGGTGGAAGTGATCAGCGCGTTACTTGCCGGGCGCGGCGGCGCAGTACACCCGCGGCGTTCCCCAGGCGTTGTCGGCGTCGCGAGAAGCGCGCACGTCCTGCAACGTCAGCAGGTCGACGTCGGCGAGGGCGATCTCGACGTGCTGCGGCGCGTCCCCCGCACTCGCCTGTCGCGTGGCGATCTCGACGCCGTCGGTCTTGATCACGAACTGCCCGGCGCCGCCCCCGGTGGTCGAGGCCGCGTCCTTGCCGACCCACACGGACAGGCGCGAACACCTGTTCTTGATCAGCCAGCTCCGGTAGTTGTCCGGTGCGACGCCGGACCCGCGCAGGCCGCTGAAGTAGGACTCCTTGCCGATGCCGATCGTCGCCACGACCTCCTGGCCGCCGCCGGACTCGACGGGCTCGTGCGTGGTGAGGTCGTACCACTGCTCACCGGGCGGTGTGGTCGTCGGGAGCGCGGCCGGGAGGACCTCGGTCGCCGGGGTCTCGCCGGGGTCTCTCAGTTCGCTGATCAGCACGGCGGTCCCGCCCGCCAGCGCGACCCCGAGAGCCGCGGAGATCCACTTCCAGTGACCACTACCGCCAGTCGTCATGTCCGGCTTTGTCTCGGCCGCGCATTGGTTCGTTACAGCCAGAGACCGACGAGGCCGATGATGAGGAGGAAAGTGACAACGGCCAGGAAGTGCCACGGCGCCAGGTCGACCCACTTGCGCACGCCACCACCGCCGGACGGTGCCGCGGGCCGGTGCTTCTCGATCTCCTCGCGGATCCCGGCCTGCACCCGGTTGCCCCGCAGCGAACTGGACGCGGACAGGGCGCCGACGACGACGTTGATCCGCTCCCCGTCGGTGGTGACCAGGGTGACCTCGCGGGTCGCCTCGACCGACGCGAGCGAAGCCCACGGCACCCAGTACGCGCGGAACCAGTTCACCACCAGCACGCCGGACTCGTGCACCTTCACAACGGCGTGCGCGCCCACCATCCACATGAACCAGATGAGCGGCGCCATGATCGCGACGAACTCGGCCTGCTCGGCGAACCCGTTGCCGGGGAACGGGTTGAGCAGCACGTACGCCGTCACGGCGAGCGCCGCCACCGACACCACCCAGCTGAAGGTGTTGTCGAACTTCCTGCGCAACACCGCTGCCACCCTGCCCCTGCCCATGCGCACACGATAGAACTCGACCATGCGCCTGCAGAACTTCATCGACCCCCGGCTCGCCGCACACGTCGAGGAGGCACGCGCGTCGAACGCCGAGCGCGGGCTCCGCCGAGGACCGTCGAGCCTCGCCGAGGTGAGCGTGCTCAGGACGCCGGAACCCGACGACAACACCCTGGTCAGCGCCGGCGGCAGGCAGGTGCCCGTGCGCGTCCACAGGCCGGCCGGTGCACCGAAGGGCGTCTACCTGGACTTCCACGGCGGCGGCTTCTACGCGGGTTCGGCGGCCGACGACGACGCCCGCAACCGCGACCTCGCGAACGCCCTGCAAGCAGTCGTTGTGAGCGTTCACTACCGGCTCGCCCCGGAACACCCGTGGCCCGCCGCGCCCGACGACGCCGAGACGGCCGCGCAGTGGCTGGTCGAGAACGCCGAACGGGAGTTCGGCACGACGAGGATGGTCATCGGAGGCTTCTCGGCCGGGGCCACGCTCGCCGTCACGACGCTGCTGCGGCTGCGCGACAAGGGCAACACCGGAGCGTTCGCCGGGGCAGCCCTGCAGTTCGGCACCTACGACCTGAGCGGCCTGACCCCGGCCGGGCGCAGGATCGCCGACGAGTACTTCATCGAGGCCTACGCGGGTCATGTGCCGGACCGCACCCTCCCGGACATCTCCCCCGTCTACGCCGACCTGCGCGGACTCCCGCCGCTGCTGATCGTCGTCGGGGACCAGGACGTGCTGCTCGAGGACAACCTCGCGCTGGCGGCGCGCGTGCTCAGTGCGGGCGGCGAGGTCGACCTCAAGGTCTACCCCGAGTCGCGGCACGGTTTCACCCGCCGCGACACCGCCATGGCCGCAGCCGCGAGAGAGGATGTTGAACGGTGGCTCGCTGCCTTCCTCTCCTAGACTCCGCAGCGGGACCGGAGATCAACTACGAGGTGAAGAACGATGAAGCTGGGCGATGTCACGCGAACCACCCTGGCGTGCGTGCGGATCTTCAACGGCGCGCTGGGGCTGTTCGCCGCGGACCGCATGGCGAAGAGCCTCGGCGACGAACTGGGTGACGACAAGCGGTTCGTCTACCCGGCGCGCATGTTCGGCATCCGCACCCTCGTGCTCGGCGTCGACCTGCTGACCCTCAAGAGCACCGACGCGAACGCCCGCCGCGTGCTCCAGCAGGCCGTGCTCATCCACGCCACGGACACCGCGGCCGCCGTCTACGCGGGCAGGCGCGGTGAGCTGCCGGCCAAGGCGGCGAAGCTGACCACGATCATCTCCGCGGTCAACACGGGGTTGGCCGTGGTCTCGCTGCTCACAGCGAAGAAGGACAGCTGAGCGGGCGGCCGTGACCGTCGAGATCGCCCTGCTCGGCGAGGTGAGCGCACGGGTCGGCGGACGCACCGCCGACCTGGGGCCCGCCCGTCAGCGCACGGTCCTCGCGGCGCTGGCGATCGACGTCGGCAGGGTCGTCGCGGTCGACCGGCTCACCGCGCGGGTCTGGGGCACCGACCCGCCCGCGCGCTCCCGGGCCACGTTGCACAGCTACCTGTCCCGGCTGCGGCACGCCCTGGGTGTCACGCTCACGGCCACCCCGGCCGGGTACGTGCTGGAGGCCGAAGAGTCCTCCGTGGACCTCATGAGGTTCCGGAAGCTCCACGAGGAAGCCAAGAACCTCGCGGGCGAACCCCGAGCCCGGCTCCTCACCGAGGCACTCGGCCTGTGGCGCGGCGAACCGCTCACCGGCGTCGCGGGCGACTGGGCCGACGTCACCCGCGAGCAGCTCGTCCGCGACCGCACCGAGGCCGAGCTGGACCTCGTCGACGCCCGCCTCGGCCTCGGGCAGGGTCCCGAACTGCTCGCCGCGATCTCCACCCGTGCCGCCAGGTTCCCGCTGGACGAACGGGTCGCCGCCCAGCACCTGTGCGCCCTCGCCCAGGCCGGACGCCTTCCCGAGGCGTTGGAGGAGTTCCACGCCGTCCGCGCGCGACTCAAGGCCGAACTCGGCACCGAACCCGGCCCGGCTCTGCGTGAGCAGCACGAGAAACTCCTGGCCAGCCACCCCGAACCACGCCGGGCCGTCCCGCGTCAGCTCCCGTCGGCACCCGCGAAGTTCGTCGGCCGCGACCAGGACCTCACCGACCTCGACGACGCGCTGAAGAACACGACCGTGGCGACGATCGCGGGTGCCGGCGGCATGGGCAAGACGTGGCTCGCGCTGCAGTGGGCGCACCGCAACCTGCACCGGTTCCCCGACGGCCAGCTGTTCGTGGACCTGCGCGGCTTCAGCCCCGACGAGTCGCCGATGGACCCGGACGTCGCCATCCGCGGCTTCCTGCCCGCGCTCGGTGTCGACGCGAACCGCGTCCCGCCCACCGAGAGCGCCAGGGCCGCGTTGTTCCGCGACGTCACGAAGAAGCGGCGGATGCTCCTCGTGATCGACAACGCCGCCGACGCCGCGCAGGTCGCGCCGCTGCTGCCCGGCGGTACGACCTGCCGGGTCCTCGTGACGAGCCGCCACCGGCTGCCGTCGCCGTCGGCGCTCGGGCTGGACGTGCTCACCGACCACGAGGCGACCGCGTTGCTGGCCGGGCTGATCGGCACGACCAGACTCGACGCCGAACCCCTCGCCGCGACCAGGCTGATCGACCTGTGCGGCGGGTTGCCGCTGGCGCTCAGCATCGCCGGTGCCCGCGTGCTGACCGAGCCGGGTCTCGCGCTCGCCGACCTCGCCCGTCAGCTCGACGAGCTCAGGCTGGCCGCGCTCGACGCCGACCCGCGGGTGAGCGTGCCGGTCGTGCTCTCGGGGTCCTACCGCGCGTTGCCGGAGCGGCAGAAGACCGTGTTCGCGCTGCTCGGCGGCGCACCGGGCGAGGACATCGACCTGCACGCGGCCGCCGGCCTCGCAGGTCTGTCCACTGAGGACGTCCGAGAGGCGTTGACGGCGCTGGCGCAGGCGTCGCTGGTCTCGATCGGCGCCGGGTTCCGCGTCCGCATGCACGACCTCGTGCGCACCTACGCCGCGGAACAGCCGATCGACGGGCGCGCGGAGGCGTTGCGGCGCCTGGTGGACCACCACGTGCACACCGCGCACGCCCACGACCGGCTGATCGACCCGTACCGCCCGTTGATCGCGCTCGGCGAACCGACCGGACCCGTCGTCGTCGCCGGGGACAAGGCGGGCGCGCTGGCGTGGTTCGACGCCGAACGCGAGACCCGCCGGGCCGTGCAACGCGCCGCGGCCCTGCACGGCCACAACGACGAGGTCGTGCTGCTGGCCAGGGTGTCGCACGCCTACCACCAGCAACGAGGCCGGCTCGACGACGAACTCGCGATGTGGCAGACCGCGCTCGACGTGGCGCAGGACCCGGCGGACCGGGCCGTCGCGCACCGGATCATGGGCAGCAGCCTCGGCCAGGTGGGCCGCTTCGACGAGGCCCTGCACCACCTGAGCGAGTCGGTCGCGGTCGCCGAGCAGGTCGGTGAGGCGCTGCCGATCGCCGACGCGCACGGCACGCTCGCCTGGTTGTGGGCCAGCCGGGATGAGCACGCACGGGCGTTCGAGCACGCCAAGGCCGCGCTGCCGCACTACGAGAAGTCCGGCAACCAGATGCTGATCGCCATGGCGCACAACAACATCGCGCACTGCGCGGTCGAGGTCGGCGACACCGAGCAGGGCAGGACCTCGTCGGCCAGGGCACTCGGCCTGCTGCACGAACTGAAGGACCGGCAGGGCGAGGCGAGCGCTCTCGACACCCTGGCCCGCATCGAGCACGAGTGCGGCGACCACGAGACGGCGATCACCCACTACGAGCACGCCTTGGAGCTGTTCCAAGAAGAGGGTGACAACTACAGCGCCGCGAACACGCTGATCAACCTCGGCGAACCCCACCTCGCACTCGGTCAGCACCAGCAGGCCGTGGAGGTGTGGCGCAGGGCACTCGCGATGCTCGAACAGCAGGACCGCGAGGACGACGCGGCACGAGTGCGTGATCGACTGGGGTCCGCCGGACCAGGGTGACTCACGGGCGCGAACGACCCCCTGGTCGCGGAAGTCTGACTCCTGAACAGAGAATCACTGAGGAGCGGACATGCCGAGCATCACCCTGATCCAGCACACCACCGCGACGCCGGAGCAGTTCGTCGCCGGGCTCACCGACTTCGGCCCCGGCCGCGCGGACCTCTTCCCCAACAGCGCCGACGCCGACCTGCGGGTGCACGACCGCGGTGACACGTTCGCCGACGTCACCGAGGGGTCCGGCGGCATCTGGGAACGCCTGCACTACGACTGGTCCGACCCCACCAGGATCGTGCTGACCACGGTGGACTCCAACGTCTGGGGTGGACGGTCTGGCCACACCTACACGTTCACGAAGACCCAGGACGGGACGCTCGTGCACGCCGAGGTCGTCCGGGAAGGCAAGAACTTCAAGGGAAAGCTGCTCGGCCTGTCCCTCGGCCTGCTGGGCCGCAAGGTGCTGGGCGGCGCGCTGGAGAAGACCGTGCGGGCGATCGAGGCGCGCGGTTAGGCAGTGCGCTGGAACGAGCCGCGCTCGCGGCCTGCCGGAGCCGCACCACACTCCTGGTCGCGCACCGGTTGACCCGGGCGATCGCCTCGGACCGGATCGTGGTTCTCGACGCGGGGCCGGGTACTGGAACAGAGAACGCACGAAGAACTGGTGGCGCGTGACAGGCGTTGCTGTGGGCCGCTTGGCGATTCGGCACCTCGAACAGCCAGGGCGGCCCTCACCAACCGGGAAGGGATGGCTGAGTCGTCGATGGAACAGTTGGCTGACTGCGACGTACTTCTTCCGACCGCTCGGATCGTCTCCATCCAGCGTCGCGCCGGTGAGTACCCGGAACGGACCGTCGCCGTGGCGAGTGCGGTGGCACTGGCTTTCTGGGCGAACCCCGGGCTGGTGGTCGACGGCTTCGAACTCACGCCGTCGTCGTTGTTCAGCGACCTGTTCGCGTGGGCCGACGAGGGCCGGTCCTGGGCCGTCATCGAACGTCCCGGCGGCTGGGCCGTTCCCGTGCCCAACGGTGTCGACCTCGGCGACGCCCACCGCGTGCTGGACGACCTCGCCGAGTTGCCGCATCGCGCGCTCGGTTCGTTGACCAGGTGCGACTACGCGCTCGGCAGCTCGGTCAGGTTCCAGCTGGCCAGCAGGCGCAGGTTCTGCTCGGACGGCGACCCCGGCTCCACCGTGTGCAGCGCGATGGACATCTCCGGGTCGCCGTCCACCGTCAGCGACTCGTAGGCCACGGTGATCTCGCCGACCACCGGGTGGTGCAGGGTCTTCGTGCCGTGCGAGTGCAGGTGCACGTCGTTGTCGGCCCACCAGCGGCGGAAGTCCTGGTCCCGCACCGACAACTCGCCGACGAGGGTCGCCAGCTTCGGGTCGTGCGGATGGCGTCCGGCGTACATGTGCAGGTGCGCGACGGCCAGCCGGGCGTTGGCCTCCCAGTCGTCGTAGAGCTCGCGGGCCGCCGGGTTCAGGAACATGAACCGGAGGGCGTTGCGGTCGTTCGGCTCACCCCCGAAGTCCAGGTACAACGCTTTCGCCAGCGCGTTCGTCGCGAGCACGTCCGAGCGGCGGCCGAGCAGCATCGCGGGGATGTCGGTCATCGAGTCCAGCGCCCTGATCAGGCCGGGGCGGACTCGTTGCGGTGGCAGCGCCCGGGCTTTGCGGGTTGGTTTGGCCACTGTGTACAGATGGGCGCGTTCGACCTCGTTCAACCGCAACGCCCGTGCCAGTGCGTCCAAAACGGACTCGGAGACGTTCACGTCGCGGCCGCGTTCCAGCCGCACGTAGTAGTCGACGCTCACGCCCGCGAGCTGGGCGACCTCTTCCCTGCGCAGCCCGGGAACCCGGCGCGTGCCGGGCAGCGCGGGCAGCCCCGCCTCCTCGGGCGTGACCTTGGCCCGGCGGGAGCGGAGGAACTCGCGGAGTTCGGTGTTCACCACTCCAGCGTAGGACGGTTCGCGGCGACGTGCGGGGTACTGACAGGCCCTGTCACGCGACCCCGGACCGGGTGTCTGGTGGAGGACATGGAACAGAGGATTCTCGGCACGACCGGCATCACGGTCAGCTCGTACGCACTCGGCGCGATGACGTTCGGCAGCTTCTCGATCGGCGACCACGACGAGTCGGTGCGCATGATCCACACCGCGCTCGACGCGGGCATCAACTTCATCGACACCGCGGACATCTACTCGCAGGGCGAGTCCGAGGTGATCGTCGGCAAGGCGATCAAGGGCCGCCGCGACGACGTGGTGCTCGCGACGAAGTTCGGTCTTCCCATGGGGGACAACCCGAACACGCGGGGCGGTGCGGCGCGCTGGGTGAAGCAGGCGGTCGAGGACAGCCTGCGGCGCCTGGACGTCGACCACATCGACCTCTACCAGATGCACCGCCCTGACCAGCACACCGACATCGACGACACCCTGGCGGCGCTCACCGACCTGGTGCGGGCGGGCAAGGTCCGCAGCATCGGCTCGTCGGCGTTCCCCGCGAGCGAGATCGTCGAGGCGCAGTGGGTGGCCGAGAAGCGCGGCTACCAGCGGTTCCGCACCGAACAGCCGCAGTACTCGCTGCTCGACCGCGCGATCGAGGCCGACGTGCTGCCGACCGTGCAACGGCACGGCATGGGCGTGCTGACCTGGAGCCCGCTCGCCGGCGGGTGGCTGTCCGGCCGCACCGACCCGGCCGCCGGCAGCGCCCCGCGCTCGGTGTGGGGTGGCATGTTCGACCGCGACGACCGGGACAACCAGGCGAAGCTCGCCGCCGTCGGGGAGTTCGCCAAGCTCGCCGCCGAGGCCGGGGTGCCGTTGCCGACGCTCGCGACGGCGTTCGTGCTCAACCACCCGGCGGTGACGTCGGTGATCCTCGGCGTGAGCAAGCCGCAGCACCTCGCGAGCCTGCTGGAGCACTCCGACTTCCGGCTCACCGAGGACGTGCTCGACCGGATCGACGAGATCGTCTACCCCGGCACGAACGTGCGCCAGAAGGACGCCTTCATCCTCACGCCGGTGATCCAGGACAAGCGGTTGCGCCGTCGTTAGTCCTGCAACGGCCACACCTCTACAACGCCGTGCGCCACCGCGCACGGCGTTTTGGCGACCATGTCGACGGCCTCCTCCAGCGAGTCGGCCTCGATGAGCGCGAACCCGGCGATCGGCAGCGCCGAGGTCATGAACGGGCCCTTGTCGACTGTCGTCCCGGTGGCGCCGGGGTTGCGCACCTGGACGGGCGCGCCGGCGATGCCCATCTCCGCGCCGGCCGCCCGCAGTCGTTCGTCGTGGGCGTGCGCCGCGTCGCGGATGACCGGATCCGTCCTGTCATAGCCCGAACGCTCTCCGTAGCCGATCGTCACGAACCTCATCGCTGAACCTCCTCATTCCGGACTCTTCAGCAATACCGACTTCTCGCGCACTCGAAACTCATCGGCCCGTTCATCGACTGTTCACCTCACGATTGCGACCACGCTCCCTGTTCGGGCGTCGAAGTGACGAAAGATCTGTTCCCTGACAGGGCTTTTTCGCAGAGGTGGACAGTGAAGAGAACACTCGGCATCGGTCTCGCGGTAGTGCTGCTCGCGGGTGTCATCACGGCGATCGTGCTCGGCCAGGGCAGCGGTGACACGGTCGCGCTTCAGACCGTGCGCGGGGTGATCGGCTCGGAGAAGCTCGCGTTCTTCGCCGACCAGCGGGTCAAGGACGAGTTCGCGAAGCACGGTCTCAAGGTCGAGGTGGATCCGGCCGGGTCGCGGCAGATCGCGACGGTCACCGACCTGAACGCGTACGACTTCGCGTTCCCGTCGTCGGCTCCCGCGGCCGAGAAGATCCAGCGCGACCGCAAGGCCGCGCGGACGTACGCGCCGTTCTCGTCGCCGATGGTCATCGCGTCGTTCGACCCGATCATCGACCTGCTGACGCAGGCCGGCGTGGTGAAGTCCGGGCCGGGCTACCCGACGTTCGACGTGCAGGCGTACCTGGACCTCGCGGCGAAGGGCACGCGCTGGGACCAGTTGCCGGGCAACACCTCCTACCCGGCCCGCAAGAACCTGCTCGTCACCACGACCGACCCGCGCGACTCGAACTCGGCCGCGATGTACCTCGCGATCACGTCGTTCGTCGCGAACGGCGGGGTCGTGAGCTCGCCCGACGCCGAGGCGAAGGTGCTGCCGCCGGTGACGAAGTTGTTCCTGGACCAGGGATACACGCAGAGCAGCACCGAGGGCCCGTTCGAGGACTACCTGTCCGCCGGGATGGGCAAGACGCCGCTGGTGCTCGCGTACGAGGCGCAGTTCGTGGACCGGGTGGTGCGCGGCGACTCGTCGGTGCGGCCGGACATGAAGCTGCTCTACCCCGCGCCGACCGTGTTGTCCAAGCACACGCTCGTGCCGCTGCGCGAGCCCGGTGACCGCGTCGGCCAGTTGCTCCAGACCGATCCCGAACTGGGCAAGCTCGCCGCGACGTTCGGCTTCCGGACCGCGGACCCCAAGTACTTCAACGACATCGTCAAGGAGAAGAACCTGACCGTGCCGCAGACGATCGTGGACGTGGTCGAACCGCCCGCGCACGAGACGCTGGAGCGGATGCTCGAAGCGATCGCGAAGCAGTACTGACATGACGGACTTCGTGCTCACCCCACCGGATCCAGTCGAGCCCGTGCCGGTCGACCGCGCCGCCGGGCTGATCCCCGTCGCCGACGAGACCCGCGTCGAGCTGTCGGCGCAGGCCGAGGCGTTCCTGTCCGCGCTCGGAGCCGTCGACCCGCAGTCACCCGACTTCAGCCGGATCGTGGACGAGGCGTTGGTGCTCGGCGAGGCCGAGATGCGGGCCGCGGCGCAGATCGCGGGCCGGATGCTCGACCGCACCCTCGCGTCCGTGTCGTCCCCGCACGGCGCGCAGATCTCGACCAGCCTCACCGACCTGCGCCGGTCGGCGCGCGAACTCGACCCGCAGGACCTCTCGAAGCTCACCGGCCGCAAGATCCTCGGATTCATCCCCGGTGGCAACGCCGCGCGCGGCCTGCTGGCGCGGTTGCGGGCGGCGGACGAGCCGATCAACCGGATCGTGCTGAAGCTGCGGTCGGGCCAGGACGCCCTGAAGCGCGACAACGCGGCCATCAAGGGCGAGCGGCAGCGGTTGTGGGACCTGATGACCAAGCTGTCCGCCGACGCGGCGCTGGCCGGGGAGATGGACGAGGCCGTCGAACGGCAGGTCGCGATCCTCGACCTCGCCGAACCCGCACGGGCGCAGGCGTTGCGCGCGGACGTCCTCTTCGGACTGCGGCAACGGCACCAGGACCTGCTGACGCAGCTCGCGGTGTGCGCGCAGGGGTACATGGCGCTGGACGTGGTGCGCCGCAACAACGACGAGCTGATCAAGGGCATCGAACGGTCGGTCAGCACGACCGTCACGGCGTTGCGGATCGGGGTCGCGGTCGCCGCGGCACTGGCGGGGCAGCGCGAGGTGATCGACCAGGTGGACGCCGTGCGCGGGCTCACCGACTCGCTGCTGAAGTCGAACGCGGCGCTGATGTCGTTGCAGGGTCAGGACATCCAGCGCATCGCCTCGACCCCGGCCGTCGGCATCGAGGCCGTGCGGACGTCGTTCGACCAGATCTACGCGGCGATCGACGCGATCGACACCTTCAAGGCCCGCGCGGCCGACTCGATGTCCACCACGGTGTCCGCGCTGGACGCCGAGATCCGCCGCGCCCACGACCACCTGAGCCGCGTGCGCGGCGCTGAGGAGTCAGCATGATCCGCCGCTTCCTCCCCGTCCTGGGCGTCGTGGCCCTGCTGGCGGGGTGTTCCGACTCGGCCAACCCCGCCCAGCCCGTCGGCGAGGCCACTCCGGGCACGTTGCGCGTGCTCGCCGGCAGTGAACTGGCCGACCTCCAGCCGGTCCTCGACGAGGCGGCGAAGGCGACCGGCGTCAGCGTGAAGTTCAGCTTCAGCGGCACCATCGAGGGTGCCGAGAAGGTCGCGAGCGGGGAGGCCGAGAAGGGCTTCGACGCCGTCTGGTTCTCCTCCAACCGCTACCTCGAACTCGTTCCGGACGCCCAGAAACGCCTCGGCACGCCGACCAAGGTGATGTCCTCCCCCGTCGTGCTGGGCCTGCCCGCCGCCAAGGTCACCGAGCTGGGCTGGGACGGCAGGCGGGTCGGCTGGGCCGACATCGCGGCCGCCGCCGGAGCCAGGAAGTTCAGCTACGGCATGACGGACCCGTCCGCGTCCAACTCGGGCTTCTCCGCGCTCGTCGGCGTGGCGGCCGCGCTCTCGGGTTCGGGTTCGGCACTGGACGCGGCCTCCATCAACGCGGTGGCACCGCAGCTCAAGCAGTTCTTCTCGGCTCAGACGCTGTCCGCCGGTTCGTCCGGCTGGCTCTCCGAGGCGTACCTGAAGCGCGCGACCGGCCAGGACCCCGGGACCAAAGTGGACGGTCTGATCAACTACGAGTCGGTGTTGCTGTCGTCACCCCAGCCGTTGACATTGATCTACCCGAACGACGGCGTGGTGACCGCCGACTACCCGCTGACGTTGCTGACGTCGGCCTCCTCGGAAGCTCGTGAAGCACACCAGAAGCTCTCGGACCATCTGAAGGGCGCCGAGGTCCAGCGCAAGATCATGGAGACCACGCACCGGCGCCCCGCCGTGCCGCAGGTCCCGCTGGACACCAAGTTCACGGTGAAGGACCTGGTGGAACTCCCGTTCCCCGGCAGCCAGTCCGCTGTGGACGGTCTGATCACCACGTACTTCGACCAACTCCGCCGCCCGTCCCGCACGCTCTACGTGCTCGACATCTCCGGTTCCATGCAGGGCGACCGCATCGAGGGCCTCCGCCAGGCGCTGGTGGGCCTCACCGGCGCCGACTCGTCTCTGGCAGGCAAGTTCAGCCGGTTCCACGGCCGCGAGCAGGTGACCTTGCTGCCGTTCAGCAGCAGCGCCAGGCCGCCGATGCAGTACGAGGTGCCGCAGGACAACCCCCAGCAGGTCCTCGACCAGATCCGCTCCACGGCGACGGCGTTGGAGGCCGCGGGCGGCACGGCGATCTACAGCAGCCTGCGCGGCGGCTACGACGTGTTGCGCGCGCAGATCGACGCCGACCCGGACCGCTTCACGTCGATCGTGCTGATGACCGACGGCGAGAACACCGGCAGCGAGGACGTGAACGAGTTCTCCAGGTTCCACGACGGACTGCCAGCGAACCTCAAGGGCATCCCGATCTTCCCCGTGCTGTTCGGCGAGAGCGCCACGACGGAGATGGACCAGGTGGCGAAGATCAGCGGCGGCAAGGTGTTCGACGCCCGCAGCCGCTCGCTCTCGTCGGCCTTCAAGGAGATCCGTGGCTATCAGTAGATATCTCGCCTCCTGGAAGAACCTCGCCGGCTGCGCCCTCGGCCTGCTGGGCCTGGGCCTGCACTTCGCCGGGCTGGCGGGCTCGTACTGGGTGGTCGTCGTGATCGGCCTCTACCTGGTCGGCGCGCTGGCCGCCCCACCGGACCGCATCACGCTGGTGACGGACCCGGCCGAGGAAGCCGGTGCGCTGCGGACGGAACTCGACGCACTGGTCCTGCGCGTGCACGGCCTTCGCGTTCCGGACGAGGCGAAACCGCGGATCGGCGAGATCGCGGAGGTGCTGCGCGGCATGCTGGAGCGGCCCCGCGAACTCCGTGCCGACCCGGACGCGCTGCACGCCGTGACCCGGCTCGTCGGCACCGATCTGCCGTTGTCGTTGCAGAGCTACCTGAACCTGCCCTGGTGGTACGCGGCGGCGAAGGGGTCCGGCGCGGAACTGGTGCGGCAGCTGGACCTGCTGCACGCCGACGCCGTCCGCACCGCGGAACGGTTCCACGCGGCGGACGCGCAACGGCAGGCCGACCACGGGCGGTACCTGGAGGACAGGGACTAGGCTCGCGATCATGAGGTACGTCAGGGTGTTCGCGGACGAGACCGGCGAATCGGCCTTCGAGGACGTCGAGGTGCGAGGCACACCAACGGTCACGGTCGAGGGCGTGCCCCCTCTCCTGGTGTCCGGCCCGTTCCTGGCCTCCCGCCTGCTGCTCGTCGAGCAGCCCGACGGCGGCACCCCGGACTGGGAACCGCACGTGGCGCCGAGGGAACAGTGGCTGATCGTGCTGACCGGCAGGGCCGCGGTCACGGTCTCGAGCGGTGAACGGCGCGAGTTCGGGCCCGGCGCGCTGCTGTCCTTTGAGGACACCACGGGTGCGGGCCATCTCTCGACACCGTTGACGGACGACCTGTCTTATGCGATGTTCCCGCGTCACACCTGATGTCCCAGCGCGGCCGACAGGTCCCGCGCCGCGCCCGCCACGATCCGCCCCAGCTTGTCGAGCTGCGCCCCGATCCGTTCCTTGGGCGCCGACACGTTCAGCGCTGCCACCACCCGTGAAGTGAAGTCGTACACCGGAGCCGATGCAGCAACCACGCCTCGCTCCAACTCCTCGTCCGAGGTGGCGTACCCGCGTTCGCGCACCCGCCGCAGCTCGCTGACCAGCGAGTCCAGGTCGGTGATCGAGTTGGGGCGCGGCGAGGGTTGCGCGAGGACGGCGAACGTCGAATCGGCCCGCTCCCCCGCCTCCAGCACACCCTCGTCGTGCCCGTGCTCGGCGTACCAGACCTCGAGCGAGCCCTCGTCCCAGTCGCTCAGCAGCGCCCGTCCGGACGGAGTCCGCCACGCAGCCGTGGTCACGCCCTCCCAGCCGGTGGTGTGAAAGCGGTTCGGGCTCAACTCGCTGAGCAACGTCAACACGTTCCCGCCGCGCAACACGCAGAGGTGCGCGGTCTCGCGGGTCACGTGCGCCAGGCGCTTGAGGTGGCCGCGCGCGTTCCACGCCAGCGCCCCCTCGGCGGTACGAGCGGCCAACGCGAACAGCCGCGACCCCAGCCGGTAAGCCTGCGAGTCTGGATCACGGTCGACCAGCCCGCTCTCGGCCAAAGTCGCCAACGTCCGCGAGACGACGGTCTTGTCGCGGCCGACGAGCGCGGCGATGCGGACGACGCCGAGCCCGCCCGCCTGGACCGCTTCCGGCCGTCCGAGCACCTCCAGCACTTCGATGTCGCGTGCCAGTCCGGCCGAGTTGCGTCGTGAAGATCCCTGCATGGCGGGGCACTTTACGAGGGGTGTTGCCATATTGCCAACAGCAGTTGTGCATAAGACCACGCCAAATCTACCGTTCCCGGCCATCGGCACCGACGCCGAAAGGAGGCCCCCTGAGATGGGATCGCTGGACGACTTCCTGGCCCGCCGCTGGGAAGATCTCGTGACGCTGACGCTGCAACACCTCGCCGTGGTGGCTCTGAGCCTCGCCATCGCCACCGTTCTCGGCGTTCTGATCGGTTTGCTGGTGTGGGACAAGAACGTTCCGCGCTCGGTGGCGCTGACCGCCGCCGGCATCGCGATCACCATTCCGTCGCTGGCACTGCTCGCGCTGCTCAGCCCCGTGCTGGGACTCGGGTGGGCGCCGACGGTGGTGTCGCTGGTCTTCTACTCGCTGCTGCCGATCGTGCGGAACACGGTGGTCGGCCTGCGGGAGGTGCCCGCGCACCTGGTGGAGTCGGCGCGCGGCATGGGCATGACGCCGGTGAAAACCCTTCTGAGCATTCAACTTCCGCTCGCGTGGCCGGTCATCGTCACCGGCATTCGGGTGGCGGCACAGCTCACCGTCGGCATCGCGGCGATCGCGGCGTACGTCGCGGGTCCCGGTCTCGGCTTCTACATCTTCAAGGGCCTGTCCTCGCTCGGTTCGGTCAACGCGCTCAACTTCGCGCTCACCGGCACGATCTGCGTCGTGCTGCTGGCCCTGCTGATCGACGGCGCCTTCGTCCTCATCGCCCGCTACAGCACCTCGAGGGGTCTCCGTGTCTGAGCCTGGAGTCGGCATCGAGCTGAGCCACGTCACCAAGCGGTACGCGGGCCAGCAGCAAGCGGCGGTCGAGGACTTCTCGTTGAGCGTCCACCCCGGCGAGCTCGTGATGTTCGTCGGGCCGTCCGGCTGCGGCAAGACCACGACGATGAAGATGATCAACCGCATCATCGAGCCGTCGTCCGGTTCCATCACGATCGACGGCCAGGACGTGCTGTCGCTGGACCCCAACGAACTGCGCCGCCACATCGGCTACGTCATCCAGCAGATCGGCCTGTTCCCGCACATGACGATCGCGGAGAACATCGCCACCGTCCCGAAACTCCTCGGCTGGTCGAAGGACAGGACGAGCGCGCGGGTCGACGAACTGCTGCGCACCGTCCAGCTCGACCCGGCGGTCTTCGCGCACCGCTACCCCAAGCAGCTCTCCGGCGGCCAGCAGCAACGGGTCGGCGTCGCGCGGGCCCTGGCCGCCGACCCGCCGGTGATGCTGATGGACGAACCGTTCGGCGCCACCGACCCGATCACCCGGCAGAAGCTCCAGGCCGAGTTCCTCAAGCTCCAGTCCGACATCGGCAAGACGATCATCTTCGTCACGCACGACTTCGACGAGGCGATCAGGCTCGGCGACCGGATCGCGGTGCTGAGCGAGCGCAGCCAGATCGAGCAGTTCGACACGCCCGCGAACATCCTCGCCAACCCCGCCAACGACTACGTGTCGAGCTTCATCGGCCACGGCGCCGGGTTGATGCGACTGGCGTTGATCCCGATCAGCGACGTCGAGCTGGACGCACCGGACGCGAGCGCGCCGGCGGTGGACGCGGACGCCTCGCTGCGGGACGCCCTGGACCTGCTGATGGTCACGGGAGCGGAGCGGGTCAACGTGTCCGGAGGCGGCGGATCTTTGACGCACGCCAAGATCTCGGCCGCACTGGGCAAGGCACGGCAACCGGTGGAGGCGTCATGACCGCCGCTGTTCAGAGCTCCCGCCTGTCTCTCAAGCGCTTCGGCACTCCGTTCGCGGTCGTGGCCGTGCTCGCGGTGCTGTTCCTCTGGCTCAGCAGCCTCACCCTCGACTCCATCGAGCAGCGCACCCTCAACGCCGGCTACCTGATCGACCGCACGCAGGAGCACCTCGTCCTCACCGTGGCCAGCTCCGCCCTGGTGGCTCTGCTCGCCATCCCGGCAGGCATCGCCGCCTACCGGGTCAAGTCCAAGGCCGTGCGCGCGTTCGTCATCGGCCTGGGCAACATCGGCCAGGCGACGCCCGCGGTCGGTGTCGTGATCCTGCTGGCGATCGTGTGGCAGACGGGCTTCTACACCGCCCTGATCTCCCTGGTCGCGTACTGCTTCCTGCCCGTGCTGCGCAACACCCTGACCGGCCTCGAACAGGTCGACCACGCCACCCGCGAGGCCGCCAGGGGCATGGGCATGACCCCGCGCCAGGTCCTGTGGCGCATCGAACTCCCGCTCGCCTCACCGGTGATCCTGGCCGGGCTGCGGACCGCTCTCGTGTTCTCCGTCGGCGTCGCGACCATCGCGACGTTCATCAACGCCGGTGGCCTCGGCGACATGATCGTCAACGGCCTGAAGCTCCAGCGCTACCCCGTGATCGTCGTCGGCGCCGTGCTCGTCGCCGCGATCGCCGTCCTCATCGACTGGGCCGCCGGTCTCGTCGAGGACCTCGTCCGCCCCCGCGGTCTGTAACCCACCTCCGCCGAACGCCACAAAGGACCTTCCATGTACAAGCGCGCCCTCATCGGCGTGCTGGCCCTCGGGCTGGCCGCCTGTTCTAGCTCCCCCAACGCGAGCACCGAGTCGAAGAGCAGCGACCTCGCGGGCCTGCAGGGCCAGATCGGGTCCAAGGACTTCGCCGAGCAGTACATCCTCGCCCACCTGACCACCAAGCTGCTCAACGCCCACGGCGCGACGATGGAGGCCAACACCAAGCTGGTCGGCTCGGCGAACGTGCGGCAGGCGTTGGAGAACAAGCAGTTCGTGGGCTACTGGGAGTACACCGGCACGTCCTGGATCACCTACAACAAGCAGACGCAGCCGCTCAAGACCGAGTCCGAGCAGTTCGACGCGGTCAAGAAGGCCGACGAGGCCAAGAACATCGCCTGGGTCGCGCCCGCGCCGTTCAACAACACCTACACCTTCGCGATCCGCAACGAGAAGGCGAAGGAGCTCAACGTCTCGAAGATGAGCGACATCGCCAAGTTGCCCGCGAACGAGCGGACGTTCTGCATCGAGAGCGAGTTCTCCACCCGGGACGACGGCTGGCCGGGCGTCTCGAAGGAGTACGCGTTCGACGCGCCGAAGGACAACGTGAAGCTGCTCGACACCGGCGTCATCTACACCGCCACCAAGGACGGCAAGGACTGCAACTTCGGCGAGGTGTTCGCGACCGACGGCCGCATCGCCGCGCTCGGCCTGACCGTGCTGCAGGACGACAAGGCGTTCTTCCCGATCTACCAGGGCGGTTTCACGTTGCAGGCGGACGTGCTGAAGAGCCACCCGAAGATCGCGGACGTGCTCAAGCCGATGGCGGACAAGCTGACCACGGAAGAGATGCAGAAGCTCAACGCCAAGGTCGACGTCGACGGTGACGAGCCGGACGAGGTCGCGCAGGAGTGGCTGACCGCGCAGGGGCTGATCTGATCATGCAGATCGGAGAGAGCTTCGTCGGCGACGGCGTCAACGCCGCCCACATCAACACCGTGCTCGGCCACCGCGACGGACCCGCCGGCACGGCGTGGGCCACCGCCCTCGCCACCCCGTCCGCGGGCCACGTCCCGTTCGTCGCGGTGCTGCGGCCGTCGCTGCCGGTCAAGCCGATGACGTTGTTCGTCACCAAGGCCGCGCCCGCGAGCGACGACCACGGCCTGCTGATCTGGGGTCCCGCCCAGGCCGGCGTGGCCGCGGGGGTCGCCGACGCGATCGCCGAGGGCAGCATCCCGGAACCGGACACCTCGACGCACGTGCTGATCGCGGCGGTCTGGGTCAACCCCGGCGCCGACGACGCGGTCACCGTCTACCGCAACAACCGCGAGGCCACCCGCACCGCGCTCGCCAACGGTGCCAAGGACCTCCCGGCCGTCGCGGACGTGCTGGCCGCGCGGAACACCCCCAGCAACCCCTTCTACACGCCATCCGAGGAGAGAGCGTGAGCACTCCCACCGTCGGTTTCATCGGGCTCGGCAGCATGGGATCCGGCATGACCCGGAACCTGCAGAAGGCCGGCTTCTCCCTGGTGGTCAACGACATCCGCCGCGAGTCGGCGGACGAGCTGATCGACGGGGGCGCCCGCTGGGCGGACACACCGGCCGAGGTCGCCGCCGACAGCGACCTCGTGATCACCATGCTCCCCACGCCCAAGCACGTGCACGAGGTCGTGAACGGCCAGGCGGGCGTGCTCGCCGGGATCGTCCCTTCCGGAACGTGGATCGACATGTCCACGTCCGTGCCCGAGGTGGCGGACGAGGTCCGCAAGAAGAACCCCGGCCTGCACGTGCTGGACGCGCCGGTCAGCGGCATGTCGGTCGGCGCCGCGAACGGCACGTTGCAGATCTTCGTCGGCGGTGACCACGATGACGTGAACCGCCTGCGCCCGGTGTTTGAGGCCATGGGCGACCGGGAACGCATCCTGCACGTCGGCGGACACGGTGCGGGCTACACCGTGAAGCTGATGCTGAACCAACTGTGGTTCTCGCACCTGGTCGCCACGGCCGAGGTGCTGGCCATCGGGGTGAAGGCGGGTGTCGAGCTGGGTGTGCTGCGCAACGCGCTCGTCAACAGCCCTGCCCGGAGCAACTTCGTCGAGAACGACGTGCTGTCCATCTTGGACCACGGCGACTACGACGAGGGTTTCGCGATCGCACTCGCCTGCAAGGACCTCGGCCTGTCGACCGACCTCGCCGCGTCCGTCGGCGTGCCGGCCGAGCTGTCCGCGCTGGTCGAGCAGATCTTCCGCCGCGCCCGTGCGAGCTACGGCGACCAGGCCGGCGAGATGACCCCGGTGAAGCTCTACGAGGACCTCATCGGGGTCGACCTGAGGCTGTGAGGGGACACGCCATGTTCACCAAGCTCTACATCGACGGCAAGTGGCTCGACTCGAGTGACGGCCGCACGTTCGAGGTGCTCGATCCGTCCACGGAGGAGGTTCTCGCGCAGGTCGCCGAGGCCACGCCTCAGGACGGCGCGAAGGCCCTGGACGCCGCCGTCGCCGCCCAGGCCGCGTGGGGCAAGACGGCTCCACGCGCTCGGGCAGAGATCCTGCGCAAGGCCTTCGAACTGGTCACCGCGCGGACCGAGGAGTTCGCGCAGCTGATCACGAAGGAGATGGGCAAGCCGCTCGCCGAGTCACGGGCCGAGGTCGCCTACGGGGCCGAGTTCCTGCGGTGGTTCTCGGAGGAAGCACCGCGCATCTCCGGCCGGTTCACCACCGCGCCGGACGGCAAGAACCGCCTGGTCACGGTCAAGCGGCCGGTCGGGCCATGCCTGTTCGTGACGCCGTGGAACTTCCCGCTGGCGATGGCCACGCGCAAGATCGCCCCGGCGATCGCGGCGGGCTGCACGATGGTGCTCAAGCCCGCCGAGCTCACGCCGTTGACCGCGTTGCTGTTCGCCGACGTGCTGGCCGAGGCCGGACTTCCGCAGGGCGTGCTGAACGTGATCACCACGACCGATCCAGGTGCGGTCACCGGGCCTCTGCTGCGTGACCCGCGGCTGCGCAAGCTGTCGTTCACCGGCTCGACCGCGGTGGGCAAGAAGCTGATCGAGCAGTCCGCCGACCAGGTGCTGCGGGTGTCCATGGAACTCGGCGGCAACGCGCCGTTCCTGGTGTTCGAGGACGCCGACGTCGACGCGGCGGCGGACGGCGCGGTGCTCGCCAAGCTCCGCAACGGCGGCGAGGCGTGCGTGGCGGCCAACCGGTTCCTGGTGCACTCGTCGGTCGCGGCGGAGTTCACCGCGAAGCTGGCCGCGCGGATGAAGGAGTACCCGCTCGGCCCGTTGATCGACGCGAAGACCCGCGCGAAGGTCACCGGCCTGGTCGAGGACGCGCTCGACCGCGGCGCCGAACTGGCGTTGGGCGGGGCGGCGTTGGAGGGCAAGGGTTTCTTCTTCGAGGCGACCGTGCTGTCGGGTGTTCCGGCCGACGCGCGGATGCTTTCCGAAGAGATCTTCGGCCCGGTCGCGCCTGTCGTCACGTTCGAGACCGAGGAAGAGGCGGTCCGGATCGCGAACTCCACCGAGTACGGCCTGGTGTGCTTCGCCTACACCCGCGACCTCAACCGGGGTCTGCGGCTCGCGGAGTCCCTGGAGACCGGCATGCTCGGCCTCAACACGGGCATCGTGTCGAACCCCGCCGCGCCGTTCGGCGGCGTCAAGCACTCGGGCATCGGCCGTGAAGGCGGCGCCGAGGGCATCGAGGAGTACCTCGAAACCACGTATGTGGCCGTATCTGACCCGTTCGGGAGCGCGTGATGGACTTCGGGTTGGATCTCTTCTCCTTGAAGGGGAAGAACGCGATCGTCACCGGCGGCAACACGGGGCTGGGCCAGGCGTTCGCGCTCGGCCTGGCCGCCGCCGGGGCCGACGTGTTCGTGCCGAGCCTCGTCGACGACGAGGGCGAGACGCAGAAACTCGTGGAAGCACAGGGTCAGCGGTTCGCGTCGATGACCGCGGACATCACGCAGCCCGGTGCGTGCGCGTCCGTTGTGGACGCTTGTTTCGAGCAGTTCGGCTCGGTCGACATCGTCGTCAACTCGGCCGGCATCAGCCTGCTCGACGACGTCGAGGACTTCGGCCGCGCCCAGTGGGACGCGATGGTCGCGGTGAACCTGACCGCGGCGTTCGAACTCGCGCACGAGGCGACCAGGTACATGATCCCGCAGCGCTCCGGCAAGATCGTCAACATCGCGTCGCTGTTCTCGTTCCTCGGCGGTCAGCAGTCCCCCGCCTACGCCGCGACCAAGCACGGCATCGCCGGGTTCACCAAGGCGTACTGCGACGAGCTGGCGCAGCACAACATCCAGGTCAACGCGCTGGCACCGGGCTACTTCGCCACGAAGATCACCGAGGCGACCCGGTCGGACCCGGAGACCAACCAGCGCGTGATCGACCACATCCCGGCCGGCCGCTGGGGCGACCCGAGCGACCTGATGGGCGCGCTGGTGTTCCTCTCCTGCCGCGCCTCCGACTACGTCAACGGCCACACGCTCGTGGTCGACGGCGGATACCTCGTTCGCTGACTCCCCTTTCGAAGGCAGAGCCATGTTTCCAGCACCGCCGCCCGCCATCGCCTCCACCTCCGACCTGAGCCGCGAGCAGATCGTCGCCGGGCTAGTCGACCTCCTCGGCGCAGCGAAGGTCGACACCGACGACCAGGAACTCAAGGAAGCCAGCGTCGACCGGTTCCGCAAGTACACCTCGGTGCACGGCATCTTCACCGGCCCGATCCCGGCCGCGATCGCGAAGCCGGGCAGCACCGAGGAAGTCTCGAAGGTGCTGGCGTTCGCGAACGAGCACCGGATCAACGTCGTCCCGCGCACCGGCCGCACCGCGACCGAGGGCGGGCTGGAGACGCTGGTGGCGGACACGATCGTGCTCGACGGCTCCACAATGGACTCGATCGTGCGGATCGACCCGGTCAACATGATGGTGACCGCGCAGTGCGGCGTTCCGTTGCAGCAGTTGGAGGACGCGCTGCGCGAGCGTGGCCTGACCACCGGCCACTCGCCGCAGTCCAAGCCGCTCGCGCAGATGGGCGGGCTCGTCGCGACCCGCTCGATCGGCCAGTTCTCCACGCTGTACGGCGGGATCGAGGACATGGTCGTCGGCCTGGAGGCGGTGTTCCCGGACGGCACGGTCAGCCGGATCAAGAACGTCCCGCGCCGCGCCGCCGGTCCGGACATCCGGCACGTCGTGATCGGCAACGAGGGCGCGCTGTGCGTGATCACCGAGGTCACCGTCAAGCTCTTCAAGTACCAGCCCGAGCACAACCACTACTTCGGCTTCCTCACCGAGGACTTCGGTGACGCCGTCGAGCGGCTGCGGACGTTGATCACCGACGGCTACCGGCCGTCCGTGTGCCGCGTCTACTCCCCCGAGGACGCGAACCAGCACTTCAGCCACTTCTCGCAGAACAAGAACGTCGTCGTGCTCGTCGCCGAAGGCCCCGAGGGCATCGCGCGGGCCACGGCCGAGGCGATCGAGAAGACGTTCGCGGGCACCGAGGCGGTGGACCCCAAGCTGATCGTCGAGTGGTTCGACAACCTCAACTGGGGTCAGGACAAGATCGACGCCGAGAAGCGCGCGATGCTCGAGACCCAGCACCTCGGCTACACCACCGAGGTCTCCGTCGACTGGTCCAACGTCACGCCGCTCTACGAGGCGATCATGACCAGAGTTCGCACGGAGTTCCCGCGCTTCGCCGACCTCACGATGCTGGGCGCGCACTCGTCGCACAGCTACCAGACCGGCACGAACCTCTACTTCGTCTACGACTACAACATCACCTGCGAGCCGGAGCAGGAGATCGTCGAGTACCACATCCCGCTCAACGCCATCATCGTCGAAGAGGCGCTGCGGCTCGGCGGTTCGATGGTGCACCACCACGGCATCGGCAAGTACCGCACGCCGTGGACGCGCGATGAACACGGCAGCGCCTACCAGATGCTCGAAGTCCTCAAGCGCGGCTTCGACCCGAACGGGATCATGAACGCCGGCACGATCTTCCGGGTGTCATGAGCTACCTGATCGCGATCGACAACGGCTCGCAGAGCACGAAGGTGTCGATCGTCGACGAGTTCGGCCGGGTGCACGCGTCGGCGCAACGGCCGTTGCGCCCGTACGTCTACCCGCGCCCAGGCGAGGTCGTGCACCCGGACGACGACGTGTGGGACTCGATCGCCGAGGCCTGCACCGAGGCGATGCAGCGGTTCACCGGCGCGCCGGGCGAGATCGCGGGCGTCGGCCTGTGCACGATCCGGTTCTGCCGCGCCCTGATGGACGCGGACGGCCGCCTCACCGAGCCGTTGCTGAGCTGGATGGACGACCGCCTCGGGCAACCGCAGTGGGATGATCCGGCGATCCGCCGCGTCACGACCTCCTCGGGGTACGTGACGTTCCGGCTCACCGGCGAACACCGCGACACCGCCGGGAACTACGAGGGCATGTGGCCGATCGACCACGAGACCTGGCGCTGGCCCGACTCCTCGCCCGGCTACGAGGCGATGGGCATGCGGCGCGAGCAGCTGTTCGACCTGGTGGACCCCGGTGCGTTGCTCGGTCACGTGACGCCCGAGGCCTCCACCGCAACCGGTCTGCCCGCCGGATTGCCGGTGTTCGCGACCTCGAACGACAAGGCCGTCGAGGCGCTGGGCAGCGGTCTGGCCGACGAACTGCTGGTGTCGCTCGGCACCTACATCGCCGCGATGACCACGGGTTCCGACCACGTGGTCGACCCGTCCGGCCGGTTCTGGTCGAACTTCGGTTCCGTGCCGGGCAGGTACCTGTACGAGAGCAACGGCATCCGGCGCGGCATGTGGACCGTCAGCTGGTACCGCCAGCTCGTCGACGCCGACCTGGGCGAACTGGAGTCCGGTGCGGCGGCCGTCGAACCGGGCTGCGGCGGCCTGATGACCGTGCTCGACTGGCTCGCCCCCGGAGACCACCCGTACCGCCGGGGCGCGCTGCTCGGCTTCGACGGCACCCAGGGCCGCTTCCACGTCTACCGCTCGATCCTGGAGGGCATCGCGCTCACCATGCGGCGGCACAGCTCGGCCATGGCTCAGGCGCTGGGCCGCGAGTTCCCCGAGCTGATCGTCTCCGGCGGCGGTTCCCGGTCCGACCTGATGATGCAGATCTTCGCGGACGTCTTCGGGCGTCCGGTGCGTCGCACGCGGATGAGCGACGCCGCGGGCCTTGGCGCCGCGATCTGCGCGGCGGTCGGCAGTGGCGTGCACCCCGACTGGGACAGCGCGGTCAAGGCGATGGTCACCACGGCCGACGTCTTCACGCCGTCCGCCGCGTCCGAGCAGTACGCGCGAATCGTGGCCGACCACGCCCGCATCACGGAGTACACCGATCCGCTGTTCGCGAGCCTGCACCCTTAAATGCGTGTTGACCGCGTACGTGCGCGTCGCCGCCCTCCGCTAGGTTTCCCCAGTCCTGGCTGAGAAAGTGCATTCGAGGGTGAAGCTGTGCGGTTGCCGGAGTCGGCGTTCGAACAGGCGAAACTGGGGTCCGGTCACCTCCTCGCGGTGACGTCACCGCCGGGCGCCGAACGAACACGACACCTGGTCGGCGCTGTGGAACGGGCGCAGGCGCGCGGGTTCGCCGTGGTGTGGACGACGTGCCGGGCGGAGGCGCCGCCGCACTGGCCGTGGCACGCGGTGCTGGCGAGCCTGGGCGGGGACACGGCGGTGCTGGACGCTCCGCCGGAGGTGTGCGCGGCGGAGGTCGTGGACGTGCTGGGGGCCGGGCCCGCGATGATCCTGGTCGACGACATCGACCTCGCGGGCGAGGAGACGGTCCGGCTGCTGGAGGCGGTGGCGGGGCAGGTGCACCGGCTGCCCGTGGTCATCGTCGTCACGTCGACCCGGCCCACCGACCTCGTCGCTCCGACTCGGCTCGTCGACCAGGCACACGCCGCCCTCGCCGCCGGCCGCATCACCGAGGCCCGCGACCTGCTCGACCAGGCCGCCCGCGACGGCGACCCCGAAGCAGCCCTGGGCCTGCCCGGCATGTGGGTCAACAAGTTCCGCGCCCGAGCCGACCGCGCCCTCGCCATCGCCCGCCTGCACGAGGCCCTGGACCGCGGCCCGGCCGAACCCCTCCGCACCCGGCTGAGCACCAGGCTCACCGCCGAGCACGCCTACGACCGGCGCGAGACCGAGAGCGTCCTGAAAGCCCTCGACGAAGCCAGATCCACCGGTGACCAATTGACTTTGGCCGAGGCGTTGTCGTTGACCCATCACGCCTTGTGGTCCCCGCCCCACAACGCCCACCGCCGCGAACTCGCCGACGAGCTGATCACCGTCGCCTCCGCCGCGGGCCTGGACCTGTTGGCGCTCAGCGGGTTGTGCCGCCGCACGATGGACCTGTTCTGCCTGGGCGACCCGCACGCCGAACGTTCCCAGGCCGAACTCGCCCGCCGAGCCGCGAACCACCCAGGCCTGATGTTCTTCCACGCCGCGATGGACGTGATGCGCACGATCCGGGCGGGCCGGTTCGAGGAGGCCGAGCAGAAGTCGTTGGCCTGCGCCAAACTCGGGGTGAACGCAGGTGACGTGGACGCGGAGACGTTCCACAGCACGCACCTGTTCGCGATCCGCTGGCTCCAGGGACGCGGTGGTGAACTGGTCGACCTGGCCGAGCAGGTCACGCACTCCCCCACGTTGCCGGACCTGGAGTTCAGCTTCGAGGCCGCGCTCGCGTTGCTGGCTCTCGAGGCGGGGCAACGGGATCGCGCGCGGTCGGCGTTGCATCGATTGACCATCAACGGACTTGCGGCCGTGCCGTTGTCCAGCACGTGGATCACCTGCATGTTCTGCGTCGTGCACGTGGCGGCGGCGCTGAACGAGGCGGGCATCGCGCGTGAGGCCTACACGTTGTTGGAGCCCTTCGCCGACCAGCCCGTGGTGCCGGCGACCGCGATCGTCTGCTTCGGCTCGACCGAACTGCTGCTGGGCATCGCCGCGATGACGTTCGGCGAACCGGCCAGAGCCGTCGAGCACCTGGAACGCGCCGTCACCACCAACATCCGGCTCGGCAACCTGCCCATGACCGCCTACGCCCGCGCCACCCTCGCGCAGACGGTCAAGGGCGAGCGGGCGAAGGCGTTGTTCGACGTCGCGATCAACGACGCCAACGCGATCGGCATGACCGCGCGGGCGGCGATGTGGGCACGACAACGGGACGGGCTCACCGACCGGGTGGTGATTCGCAAGGAGAACGTGTGGTGGGTGGTTTCCCACCACGGCAAGGAAACCCGCGTCGAGGACCTCGTCGGCATGCGATATCTCGCGCGGCTCGTGGCCGATCCGGGCACCGAAATTCCGGCGCTGGAACTCGTGGGAGGACAGGACAGCGGCAACCAGCCGTTGCTCGATCCCGTGGCACGCGCGGCTTATCTCACCCGCATCCGCGATCTGCGGGCCCAACTGGACGACGATCCGTCGCCGCGGGTCGAGGCCGAGCTGGAGGCGTTGCTCAGCCACCTCGAACGCGAGACCGGTATGGGCGGACGCGGCCGCAACTTCGCGGGGCCGGCCGAACGCGCCAGAACCGCTGTGCGCAAAGCGATCCGGCGTGCCATAGACACCATCGCGACCACCGAACAGTCCACAGCGGACGCGTTGCGCGACGCCGTGACGACGGGATACCGCTGCAGCTACAAGCCCAGCTGATCTTGACCACCGCACGACCGTTGGCTCGCCACCAACGACGAGCAGTCTCTTGTGCACGGGGGGCGCCGGTGGGGCGCCACACACCGCACGAGGAGAACAATGGACAAGCAGGGAGTGCTGCGGCGCTTCACGCGTTTCGGCGTGATGGGGCTCGCGGCCCTCGGCATCATGACCGTCACGGCGGGGGCGGCCGAGGCGAAGCAGACGTGCTCGCAGGGCACGAACCACAACATCTGCTTCACGATCACCAAGGTGGGCTCCGACACCTACGACGTGAGCGTGGGCCTCGACGCCAGGATGTCCCGCGCCGACGCGCAGGCCATCATCGACCAGCCCGGTGACCCCGTCGACGCGTGGGCGATGGGTGCCGACTGGTTCGACAACGCCGAGTTCCGGGTCCCGATCTCCTGGGTCCGGGCGACGGACAACGGCCTGAGCGCGCAGTTCTACATCCAGGTCCCGTACAACGCTCTGGACGAGGACCCGGACGGCGGCGACGAGCTCTACGCCCGCGTGCGCCTCTTCGACACCCGCACGTCGACCAAGACGTACAAGTCGAAGGAACTGCACAGCCCGTTCTAGTTCCGCTCTGATTCCGATCGGTGCCGCCGAGGGGGCGGCATCGCCCGGTTGAAGGCAGGCGTCGTGGTTCGTACCCCAGCACGGACCACGGCGTCGGCACGGCGGCCCGCACCCCCGACACGGGCCGCCGTGCCAGCCACCGCCCGACCCGCCGCCGCCAGCGAGTCCGCGGCTCCCCCTGCTACCCGGCGAGGACCGCGGCTTCCCTGCGGCGCAACGCGATCCCGGGTTCCATGCCGAACTCCTCCACGAGCAGCGCGCGCACCCGCCGGTACGTCCGCAACGCGTCACCCGCGCGACCCGCCCGGTGCTGAGCCTCCATCAGCAGCTCCCACAACGACTCCCGCAACGGGTAGAGCGCGACGAGCCGTTCGAGCTGCGTGATCGCCTCTGCGTGCCGACCGCTCAGACACAGGGCCGCCGCGTGGTTCTCCTCCGCGAACGCCACCGCCTCGCGCAGCCGCACGACCTCCGCTTCGGCCCAGCCCTCGACCGGGCAGTCCGCGAGCGGCTCGCCTCTGTGCAGTCTCAACGCCTCCGCGTATCTGCCGTGCCGCAGGTGCTCGTCGAACTCCTCGACGTCGACCACGACCTGCGTGACGTCGAGCAGGTAGCCGGGTTCGCGGGTCAGCACCACGCCGTCGGCACCCGCGAGTTCGAGCGCCCGGCGGACCTTCGCGACGTGCCCCTGCGACGTCTTGGTCGCCGTCGGCGGCACGTCCTCGCCCCACAGGCCGTCGACCAGCGCCGAACTCGACACGAGCCGTCCGGTCCGCAACGCCAGCAACGCGAACACGGCCCGCCGCCGCGCGCCCGTGAAGTGCACCGGGCCGTTCGGGCCGCGGACTTCGAGCGGCCCGAGCAGCCGCACCTCGATCTTCATCAGATTCCCCTCCCCTTGGACACAACCCAAAGGCGTGCCACGGGTGTGCCACCTCGCGTCACATCACCTCCCGATAACCGAAAGGTCACAGCCAGATATACCGACCGACCACTCAGTCGGTGCTTCTGGTGTGCTCGGAAGCATGGACATCGAGAAGGCCATCGCACGTCTCGACCTGGCGCGGAAGGTCCGGCTGCTGACCGGGTCCGCGCTGTTCGCGCTGCACCCGGAGCCGGAGATCGGGTTGGTGTCGCTGAAGCTGTCCGACGGCCCGACCGGTGTCCGCGGTGCCGAACTGCGCGGCGGCACGATCGCGTGCGTGCTGCCGAACGCCACGTTGCTCGCCCAGCACTGGGACGTCGCGCTGGCCCGCGAGGTCGGTGAGGTGCTCGCGGACGAGGCGGCGGCACAACAGGTCCACGTCGTGCTCGGCCCGACGATCAACCTGCACCGCACCGCGCTGGGCGGCCGGTTGTTCGAGGCGTACAGCGAGGATCCGCTGCTCACCGGCGTGATCGCGGCCGCGTACGTGCGGGGCCTGCAGGACAAGGGCATCGCGGCGACGCCGAAGCACTACGTGGCCAACGAGTCCGAGACCGAGCGGCGCACGGCGAGCATGGTGCTCGACGAGAAGACGTTGCGCGAGGTCTACCTGCTGCCGTTCGAGATCGTGGTCGAGGACTCCTCGCCGTGGGCGATCATGGCGGCGTACAACAACGTCAACGGCGTTCCCGCCACCGAGCACACCGAGCTGGTCGAGGGTGTGTTGAAGGGCGAGTGGGGGTTCGACGGGCTGCTGATGTCCGACTGGTTCGCCACGAAGTCGACGGCGGCGAGCGCGAACGGCGGCCTCGACCTCGCGATGCCCGGTCCCGGCGGGCCGTGGGAGGACAAGCTGGTGGCGGCGGTGCGGGCCGGTGAGGTCGCCGAGGCCGTGATCGACGACCACGTGGCCCGGGTGCTGCTGCTGGCGACGCGGACGGGCGCGTTCGGTGACGTGCGGTCGTGGCCCGCGGATCTGCCCGCGCCCGACAGCGAGGTGCGGCGTGAGCAGCTGCGGAGGTTCGCGGCGGGTGGCATGACCGTGCTGAAGAACTCCGGTGTGCTGCCGTTGCAGGAGTCTTCCGTTGCGCTGATCGGACGGCACGCGGTCGCGACCGTCGCGCAGGGCGGCGGTTCGGCCGGGGTGCGGCCGCCGCACGTGATCAGCATCGCGGACGGCCTGACCTCGCGACTCGGTACCGCTGTGTCCGTTGTGGACGGTGTGGAGGTGCGGCAGCGGTACGCCGCGCCGGCTCGTGGCGTGCTGAAGGACATCCGCGCCACGACGTACGACGCGGACGGCGAGGTGCTGGCGTCGCGCGACATGGAGATCGCCGAACTGGCCGCGTACGGCGGCTGGGCGCAGGGGGCCGCGTCGATCGAGGTGTCCGGCGAGGTCGTGCTGGACGAGCCGGCGCGGATGCTGATCGGCGTGCGCGGGTTCGGCGACTGGACGATCGACGTGGCGGGACGCCGGCACGCCGCCGTGCTGGAGCGGGGAACCGGGATCGTCGAGGAGGCGCTGCTCAAGCCGCCGCACTGGACGGCCGAGGTGCTGCTCTCCCCCGGCGAGCGGATCACCGCCCGCGTGCGCGGGGCGGTCGCGCTGGTCGGCCTGATCACCCAGCCGGTGCCGCGTGCCCCGGCCGACGCGATCGGTGCGGCGGTGCGGGCCGCGCGCGAGGCGGACGTGGCGGTCGTGGTCGTCGGGCTCACCGAGGAGCAGGAGACCGAGGGCTTCGACAAGACGACGCTGGCGTTGCCGGGCGAGCAGGACGCGCTGGTCGCGGCGGTGGCGGCGGCCGCCCGGCGCACGGTTGTCGTGGTGAACGCCGCTACTCCGGTGCTGATGCCGTGGCTCGCGCAGGTCGACGCGGTGTTGTGGGCCGGGTTGCCGGGGCAGGAGGCCGGGGACGCGGTGGCGGCGGCGTTGCTCGGCGAGATCGAACCGGCCGGGCGTCTGGTCACCACCTTTCCTCGCACGAATGCCGACGCGTTGCCGTTGGTGCCGGTCGACGGTGAGTTGGTGTATTCGGAGGGAACGGCCTTCGGCTACCGGGGTGCGTCCGACCCGTTGTTCTGGTTCGGGCACGGGCTCGGCTACACGAGCTGGGAGTACGGCGCCGCTGCGGTGACCGGCGCGGACGGGGCGGTCGGCTCGGTGTCGGTGGAGGTCACCAACACGGGGGCGCGGGCGGGGCGCGAGGTCGTGCAGGTGTACCTGCGGCCGTCGGACGAGCCGGTTCGTCTGGTCGGGTTCGCCGGTGTGCACGCTCACCCCGGCGAGACCGTGCGAGTCGAGGTCCCCTGCGATCCCCGCGCCCAGCGCCGGTGGGCCGACGGGTGGCACCCGGTCACCGGTGAGGTGGTGATCGCCCGCGGTCTGGGCGACGTCCGCGTTACCCTGCCCGCTGATCATGGAGTGAGGTGACGCGGTGTCCGTCCCGCCCAGGTACCGGGCCAGGTCGCGCGGGGACGTCTCCGGCGAGGAGTCACGCGCGAAGGCCGTGGCCGTGGCCACCGAGTTGTTCGCGCTAACAGGGTTCAAGGGAACGTCGGTGGCGGCCGTGGCGGCGAAGACCGGGCTCTCGCAGTCCGGTCTGCTGCACCACTTCCCCAGCAAGGCGGCGCTGCTCACCGCCGTGCTGGAGGAACGCGACCGGCAGGACGGCGACTTCCTGGCCGGCACCTCGGGACCTCCGCTGGGGTGGGCGGCGTTCGACGCGCTCGCCGCCCTCGTGGCCCGCAACTCCACCCGGCCGCACCTGGTGGGTCTGTTCGTCCGGCTGGCCGCTGAGGCGACCGAGCCGGACCACCCCGCGCACCCGTGGATCCGTCAGCACTACCGCGGTCTCGAGCAGTGGCTGACCGATGCCGTGAGGACAGGTCGGCAGCAGGGTGAGATGGCGGCAGAAGCGCCGATCACCGCGATCGTCCGCACCACGATCGCGGTGATCGACGGGCTGCAACAGCAGTGGTTGCTGGAGCCGGACGAGGTGTCCATGACGGCCGAGTTCGAGGTGTTCGTCGCGACCCTGCGCACGCGCTGGGGTCGCTGAGTTCGCAAGGTGGTGGCCCGGTTCAGTCTGGGGGACCCGTCCGGGCCACCGGTCTTGCGGTAGGTGGCCGACGTGCGCGGTGACTTTCACACGCCGGCCGGGTTCTTGGGGGAACCGAACCCGGCAACTGCGCCGACCCCCATTCCCAGGTGTTCGGGCCTGGCGGCGCAGGTACCGGATCTGGACACAAAGATGACAGGGGGCGTGCACAGATTTCGCCCAGGCTGTGCACAGACCGCGAGATTGTGCGCGAGTATGGACGTGCACCCGGATCCTGATCATCGAGGAGCGATCTACCTGTGGAGTTCCTGCTGCTCGGCTCGCTGGCGGTACGGCGGACGGGCACACTGCTGGAGCTGGGCGGACCCCGGCAGCGCGCGGTGCTCACGATGCTGTTGTTGCACGCCAACGAAGCGGTCAGCTTCGCCCAGCTGACCGACGCGGTGTGGGACTCCCCGCCGGTCGCGCCCGAGTCGAACCTGCGCACGTACGCCGCCGGGCTGCGCAAGGTGCTGGGCGACCGGCTCGTCACCAGGACCGGGCACGGCTACCAGCTCGTCGTGCAGCCGGGCGAACTGGACCTCGACGCGTTCGACCAGCTGGTGCGCGACGGTGAGAACGCTCTCACCGAGAAGGACGTGGAGGCGGCCGCCGACCTGTTCGGGCAGGCGCTCGCCAAGTGGCACGGCATCCCGACGGCCGAGCTGAACGCGGGGCCGTTGCTGCGCGCGGAGTTCACGCGGTTGCAGGAACGCAGGCTCACGGCCGTCGAGCGGTTCGCGAAGGCGGCGCTGGAGCTCGGCCGGTTCGACGACGTGATCGACCGGCTGCGCCGCGAGACCGCGTTGCACCCGTTGCGGGAAGAGCTGTGGGCGTTGCTGATGCTCGCGCAGGACCGCTCCGGACGGCGGGGCGAGGCATTGGAAACCTATGCAACGGCCCGCAAGCACATGGTCGAGCAGCTCGGTGTCGAGCCCGGCGTGCGGCTGCGCCAGTTGCAGCAGGTGATCCTCGAAAGCCGGGTGCCCTCGCCCGCCGCGTTGAGCGCGCACCGGCAGCTGCCGATGGACATCGCCGAGTTCACCGGGCGCGAGTCCGAACTGCAGAAGCTGATCGAGCCGGGGCCGGAGTCCACGATCGTGATCTCCGCGATCGAGGGCATGGCAGGGGTGGGCAAGACGAAGTTGGCGGTCCGTGCCGCTCACCGGCTCGTCGAGCGTTTCCCCGATGTGCAACTGTGGGCCGATTTGCACGGGTTCGACGCGGACGAGCTGCCCGCCGACCCGTCCGCCGTGCTGGAGAGCTTCCTGCGACTGCTCGGCGTGCCGGGCGGACAGATCCCCGAGTCGCTGGACGACCGGGCGGCGCTCTACCGCGATCGGCTGGCGGGCAAGCGCGCGTTGGTGCTGCTGGACAACGCCGCCGGGGAGGACCAGGTGCGGCCGTTGCTGCCGGGCAGCGGGACGTGCGTGGTGCTGATCACCAGTCGCCGCACGCTGTTGCAGCTCGACGGGGTGCGGTCGTTGTTCCTCGACGTGTTCACGCCGTCCGAGGCGTTGGCGCTGCTGTCCCGGATCGCCGGGCAGGACCGGGTCGCGGCCGATCGCGAGGCGGCGGGGCGGATCGCCGAGCTGTGCGGTCACCTGCCGATCGCCGTGGCGCTGGCCGCGAAAAGACTCGCTCGACGTCCACAGTGGACGATGCAGGACCTCGTGGACCGGCTCGAGCGGGGAGGCGGTCTCGGTGCGCGGGGCGTGTTCGACCTCTCGTACCAGGCGCTGCCGGAGAACCAGAGGCGTCTGTTTCGCCTCCTCGGACTCCACCCCGGCGAGGACGTCACCGCCGACTCCGCCGCCGCCCTCGCGGGGCTGACCGCGCACGAGGCCAGCGACCTGCTGGAGACGTTGCTCGACGAACACCTGTTGCAGCAACACACTCCGGACCGTTACGGGCTGCACGACCTGTTGCGCGCGTACGCCGTCGAACAGGTGACGGCCGCCGAACCGCCGCCCGCGCGGACGTTGGCCCGGCGTCGCGTCCTCGACTGGTACGTGCACACGTCGTGGCACGGCGCGCAGCAGCTCAATCCCCAGCGACAGCTGGAGATCAGTCCCGCGGACCCGGCCGTGCACCCCCGGTCGTTCGCGGACCGGGACGCGGCGCTGCTGTGGTGCGACACGGAACGCGCGAACCTCGTGGCCGCGATCCGCGACGCCGCCGAGCACGACCTGCCGGAGCACTCGTGGAGCCTCGCTCAATGTCTGTGGGACTTCTTCAACCTGCGCAAGCACTGGGCGGACTGGCTCGACACGCACGGCGTCGCGCTGGCGGCCGCGCGCTCGGTCGGTGACCGGTCGGCCGAGGGCAGGATGCTGATCACGCTGGGCATCGCGTTGCGCGAGGTGCGGCGGCACGACGAGGCGATCGACTGCTACCAGCAGGCGCTCGCGATCTTCCGCGCCACCGGGGACAAGTCGCGTCAGGTGCCGACGTTGAACAACATCGGCATCGTCCACATGGCGGAAGGCCGGCCCGAGGACGCGTTGGTGTCGTACGAGCAGTCGGCCGAGATCGCGAGTGAGCTGGGTGATCTGCACACGGCGGCCGTGCTGCTGAACAACATCGGGTTGCTGCACGCCGACGCGGGCCGGTTCGACGTGGCGCTGGCGCGGTACCTGCGGGCGTTGGCGATCCGGCAGGAGGTCAAGGACCCGTACAGCGAGGGGATCCTGCTCAACAACGTCGGCGAGGTGTACCGGGGGCTGCTCGACTTCCCGCAGGCCGTGGCCTACGTTGACCGGGCGCTGGAGACGTTCCGCGCGATCGGCGACCTGTACGGGCAGGCCGAGTCGCTCGACAACCTGGGCCTCGCACTGGACGGGCTCGGTGACCGGCGGGGCGCGGAGAAGTGCTGGCTGGAGTCCGCGACGTTGTTCGAGGAGCTGGGCGAACCCAAGGCGGACGAGGTCCGCGCCCGGCTTTGACCGGCCGATCAAGCAAAGCGCGATCCGTGCCGTATCGCGCTTCTTCAGCCTGAGGTCACTGCCCTTCTGGGGCTTGGTGACAACAACTGAAGACGTGAGGACACGGCATGAAGGATCTCTCTTTCGACCCTGACGACCTGGAGCTCGGCGACCTCGCGGTCACCTCCCTGCGCGACTCGGTCGCGTTGCCGGAGTCCGGTGCCTCCGGAGGTGCCTCGTCGTGCTCGTGCGGCAGCTCGTCGTGCAGCAGCTGCACCCAGCCCCAGCTTCCCGCCCAGAACGCATGAGCGAACGCGTGCAGGGAGAAACAGCGCCATACGCACTCGTGCGCCTGGCGGCCCTGCCGCACCCGGACGGCGCTGCGACGGCAGCGCCGTTCCGGCGGGCGGTGGAGACGTTGGCGGCGCTCGAAGCCACGCTGCTGTCGTTGACGGGTCCGGTGTCGGACCTGTTGCACGACAGCGCCGGGACGCACTCCGACGTCTACCACCGCACAGTCGTGCTGCCGCTGCGCCGCGACGTCCACAACGGACGGATGCCGCGCCCGGCTCTGCTGACCGAGGCCGCTGGTCTCGTCGAGCGATTTCCTCAGCTCGGTTCGTGGCTGTCCGCAATGGACTCACGGGCTGCGGCGGCCGCCGAGGTCGAACGGTTGCTGCCTGAGGCGCTCTCCGCCGAACGTGCCGTGCTCGCCGCGTTGTGCGGGGACGAGTCGGTGCGGAAGGCGGCCGTGTTCAGCGGCCGCGACCTCTGGCAGGGGCTCGCGCGCGCCGGTTCCGACGACAAGCGCGCCCGCAAGGCCGAGCCGACGGTGCTGCGCTACGCCCTGCGCGCGACGTCCAAGACCAGTCCCCTGTCCTGGTACGCGGCGGTCGGCTGGGGCACGTGGTCGCCCGACGCGCCCGAGCCCGACTTCGGCACCCCGGTCGCGGTGACGCGGGTCAGCCAGGTGTTGCTGTCCCGGTTGATCGCGGCTCTGCTCGCGGACCGGGCGCACGTGGTCGATCATCCGCACCGGCTGGCACCCGACGTGCACTTCGAGGGCGGCCAGGCGAAGTTCCGCCGCGACGTGCCCGCTCGCGGGCCGTTGCGCGCGTACGTCGGCATCCAGGAGGACGTCGAACTGGCGTCGAGCGCGCCGTTGCAGTTCCTCGTCGGGCTGACCGGGGCGAACCCCAAGGGGATCAGCCCGGCCGAGCTCGCCAGCGCGTTGGCGACCCGGTTGCCGGACGGCGAGTCCGATCGCGCGCAGCACTATGTGGCGTTGTTGCTCGACATCAAGCTTCTCGTGCCGGTACTGCCGGTCGATCCGCAGGACCCGGCGGCCTGTCCCGCGTTGGCCTCGTGGCTGCGGGACACCGGGCGTTCTTCGTTGGCTGATCAGTTGATGGCGCTTCATCGGGACACTGTGGCGTTCGCTTCTTTGGAGGCCTCCGCCCGGCCGGCCGCGCTGGCCGCGTTGTTCTCCGCGTGGGAGGCGTTGGGGGCGCTCGTCGGCGTCGAGTTGGGTGACGTGACGCCGTTGAGCGAGGACGTCGTGCTGCCGCAACCGGTGCGGCTCGACCGGTCGCACGGGTACGACGGAGTGCGGCAACTAGCGGGGCTGACACCGGTGCTGATGCTGTTCGACCGGCACCTCGCGATCCGCCGCCACTCGCGGGACCTCTTCGTGTCGGCGTTCGGGCACGGCGGCGTCGCGCGGCTCGCCGAGTGCGCGCCGTTGATGCACGAGGCGATGTCCGGCGCGCCGACCGGCGGCCTGGGCGCGAGCCGGGCCCAGGTCTCGGACCTGGTGCAGGACGGCGTGATCACCGACGAGGTCGTCACCGCCGCCGCCGATCTCCTCCCGTCGTGGATGAAGACCCGGCCGGTCTCCTACTCGTTCTTCGCCCAGCCGTCCCCCGACGGCCTGGTGGTGAACCACATCTACGACGGCTTCGGCCGTTTCCCGGGCCGGTTCCTCGACCTGCTGCCGCCCGAGGCCTACGCGATGGTCCGGGCCACTTTGGACGGTGTGTTCCCGCGCGGTTTCCTGGAGTACCGCCCGGTGCAGGGCTTCAACCCGAACCTGCACCCGCTGCTCGGCCGCGCCGAGATCGGTGAGGACCCGCGCTGGGCCGACCACACCCCGGACGCCCTGGAGATCTTCCACGACCAGGTGGCCGACGAACTCCGCCTGCGCCGCCGCGACAACGGCGCGTTGCTCGACGTGCTGTACCTCGGCTACCTGATGCCGATCTCCCTGCCGGACCGCGCCGCCGCCCTGCACACCGATCTGTCGTGCGGCGCGGCCGACCTCACCCCGTTGCAACCGGTGTCGTTGATGGGTGATGTCCGGGTTGCCTCGCGCCTGCGTTACCGCGACGTGGTGCTGGGCCGCCGTTACTGGGACTTCCCTGCCGCGGCTTTGGCCGAGGCGTTCGGTTCGGTGCTGGGCGCCACGGCTCTACGCTCGCGTTTCGGCCTGCCCTCCGCACTGTTCGCGGGCATGGGCGGCGTGATCACGTCCCGCGAGGACTTCGAGGCCCGCGTCAACGGCCCGAAGCCGCAGTACGTCGACCTGCTGAACGCCCTGCACCTGCGTTGCCTGCCACGCCTGGTACCCCGCTACGGCCCGCACGTCCGGCTGACCGAGGCGTTGCCGGTGCCGTCCGGCCAGGTGCTCGAAGTGGTGGCGGAGACCTATCGGAGGGCCGGATGACCGACGTCGTCGTCTACTACCACGACCCCGTCAAGGCTCCGCTCCTGCGCGACGGCGTCCTGCCCGCCCTTTCCGCTGCTCTGGCGGCGTTCCCGGACGTGGTCGGGCACGTCGAACGCCACTGGCTGCACGGCCCACACCTGCGCGTCGTCCTCTCCGGTCCGTCGTGTTCGACAGCGGCGTTGCTGGTAGCCACTCTGCTGCGTTCTCATCTGGTTGGTGCTCCTTCTGGCGTGGAGCTGTCCACGTCCGAACTGCTCGCCCACGCCGAGTCCGCCGCCGTGGCCGAACTGCTGCTGCCGCCGTTCACCCCGTTCCACCCCAACAACTCCGTGCGCATCGAACCGACCGACACCTCCCGCGCCGCCACCTTCCTCCCTCCGGCCCACGTGGCTTTGCGCGCAGAGGGCCTTCGTCTGGGCGTTCCGGTGTTGCGCCCGTCGCTCGACGTCTCCCGCCCGCTGCTGGCACTGACCGCGATGGCCGTGCACGCCAGCCGCTACCCCGGCGGCCTCCAGTACGGCTACCACTCGTTCCTCTCGCACGTCGAGGACTTCCTGCTGGCGAGCGACCCCGACGGCGTCATTCGGTCCAAATTGGACAAGATCTGGTCCGCAAACGCTTCCGCCGCCTGCGCCGTCGTCTCCCAGGTGGCCCTGGGCCAGCCCACGACCGTGCTGGAAGCCGCCTGGCAGAACTGGACCATCGCCCTGCGGCTGGCCGCCGAGGAGACCTACGACGCGGGTGAATTGAGCCCCGATCCGAACCCACGCCACGGCGCACGTGCCTATGAGGTCGGCGACCCGGACGCCATCCGCCGCTACAACTACGGCGAGCGAACCTCGTTCACCGACTACCACACAGCGATGTGGACGGTGGACCTCTCGTCTCCGGCCGTGGCGCGCGCCATGACCGTCTATCGCCTGGGCACCAACGTCCTCTACCAACTCCTGGCTCTCTGCGACGTGACCCCGATGGAGCGCTACGCCGCGGCCCACCTCCTGTCGCAGGCGGCCCAGCAGGTGCTCGGCACCACCTGGTCCGAGCAGTTCGCCGCACTCAGGAAGACGGGGTGACGCCCGTGCTCGTGCGACTGCGCCCGGTCGTCCAGGCCACTCCGACCCCCGACGGCCTGCACCTGCGCGGCTGGACGTCGAACTGCACGCTGACCGGCGGCCGCGGGCTGTGGAAGGTGTGGCAACGCCTCGCTCCGCAGCTCGTCGGCGGGGTGTTGCGGGCGGATCTGTCGGCGCCGGTCGATGCGGCACCGGGGGTGCGGGCGGCGGTGGCGTTGATCGTGGAGCAGTTGTGGGAGCACGACATGCTCGTGGAGACGCCTAAATGGGGTGCGGACGCGCCTTCGCCTGAGGTGGCGGCCTGGCTGGAGTCGGCGGCGGTGGAGCCGGCGGCGGCCTGGGGGCGGTTGCGCGGGGTCGCGGTGGTGGTGTCGGGGAGTGGGGTGCTGGCCGGGGCGGCGAGGCTGGCGGTGGAAGCGGTGGGGCTGGCGGTGTCGGGGGCGACCACCTCTGCCAGCGAACTCTCCCTCTCTGCCGGCGGTCTCACCGTCGTGGCGGAGTGCGGCGCGGAGGTCGGGTATGTCTTGCCTCCCACCACCGAGGCATCTCTTTTGGTCGACACTGAAGTCACTATGCGAATCCGCGCGAGGATCGGGCTCACCGGCGAACCGACCGGGATCCTCCCGACCCTGATCGGGTCCGCTGCCGTGCACCGGCTCGTCTGCGCCGTCGCCGGCCTGCCCGACCCCACGCCCGACGCCGCCTACCCGATGGCGTTGGTCGCGCACGCCGACCCGCTCACCGCCACCTACCACCCGATCCTCCAAGGCCCACCGCCCACCGACCCGTGGCAGGCCCTCGACGCCCTGACCGACGCCGAACTCGGCCCCGTCGACACCCCGGAGTTCGGTGCACTCCCCCAGGTCCCGGCCAACCTCGCCACCTCCGGCGCGGCGCTCGGCATCGGCACCACCGCCGACGCCGCACGGCTGAACGCCGCTCTCAACGCCCTCAAGTCCGACGGCGTGCTCGGCATCGACGACGTCCACGCCCGCGGGGCCGCCTTGCGCGACAAGGCACGGCACCTGCGAGGGGAACCAGCCGACGCCGCGGAGTGGACGAGCGATCCGACTGCCCATCGGTGGTGGAAGGCGTTGACCGCGCGGTTCGGGGTGCCTGCGGTGGTGAGGGTCGAGCGGCTCGCGGACGGGGTGCACAAGGCGGAGATCCGGGACAAGCACAGGGTTCTGGCGTGGGCCGTCGAGGCGACGGCCCGAGATGCGGTGGCGTTCGCCGCACTCGCCGCCGCCGGGTACGCGCAGGCCGGGCAGGTGGGGACCGCGCACCTCAACGGCGCCGCGCCCGCGAAGGTCACCGAGAACCCCGCTTGGGTCACGAGGCAGTGGCATTGGCCCGCGCACATCAGAGAACGCGAAGCGGAATTCCAGCAAGCGATCGCGGAGCTGGGCGTCGAGATCCGCCCGGTGGAACTCGACCCCGAACTCGAAGCTGCCGGCCTCAGGGCGTACCGATGATCACCTACACGACGCAGGACCCGCCGGTCGTCCGGGCGGACGGCGCGCTGACGCTCGTCGGTCCCACCGAAGACGTCTGCACCGGCTGCGCCGAGAACGCGCGGCTTGCCCAGGCACCGAAGCAGACGCTCACCCTCAAAGGGATCACCGCGCCCGCGTTCGCACCGTTGGTCGCGGCACTCGAAAACCACCAGAGCGGCACGGTCACCGCGATCCGAAGCGACCTCGGGCTGGTGTCCACCCATCGGATCAAGCCGGGCACGTGTTGCGAGCCGGTCCAGAACAGCGCCGAAAACACGAAGACGCCCAACGGTGAGCTTCGCACGCCCAACGGGAAGACCACGGCGGAGGCGTTGAAAGAGGCCTTGGTCGACTTCCGGCACGGGCCGGTGACGGCGTTGTTCAGGACCGGGCACCTGCCGTTGGCCACCGTCACGGCGGAGTTGGACGCGCACACGGTCGGGTACGGCCGCACCACGTCGTTCGAAGAGGCCGAGCGGACGGCGATCTTCGAGTTGATCGAACGCCTCAACGGCATGCGGCCACGCAAACCAGCAGCGGTAGACGCGTCGTTCGCAGAGCTGGGGCCGACACGAGCGGTCGACCCGGCCACCCTCGGCTTGGACGACGAGAACGACACCTACCACCCGAATCTGAAAATGCGCTGGGTCGAAGGCTGGTCGTACACGAGAAGCCGGAAGGTCCTGGTGCCGGAGCAGATCGCGTACTGGGGTGTGCCGGGCGAGAGGTTCGTGCACGAGACGTCGAACGGGTGCGGGCTCGGCAACAGCCTCACGGAGGCGGTGTTGCACGGGCTGTTCGAGGTCGCGGAACGGGACGCGTTCCTGATGGCCTGGTACGGGAAGACGCCGCTCAGAAGGATCAAGGCGACCGACCCGCTGCTGCACCACCTCGAGGACAGGCTCGAGGAGCTCGGCTACGAACTCCTCTTCCTCGACGCCACCAACGACCTGAAGATCCCGGCGGTCATGACGCTGGCCAGGGCGAAGCGCCCTGGGCTGCCGCAGGCGTTCTTCGCGGCGGGCGCCAGCCCCGACCCCGTCAAGGCCATGCGGTCGGCGGCGGTCGAGGTGGCGGTGGACGTCGAGGCCTTCGCCGACCGGGCAAGGGCCAAGCCGGAGGACTACGCATCGGAACGACTGAAGGCACTCCTCGAAAACCCGAAGCTGGTCAGGTCCATGGACGACCACGTCGCGGTCAACACCCTGGAAGAAGCGAAAGAGCGGTACTCGTTCCTCGTCAACGACGAACCCCCGCAACACCTGCACAACCGACGAACCCACACCGACCTCAAGCACCTGCTCGCACACCACGTCGAAGCGATGGGCCTCGAGGTGATCGCCGTCGACCAGTCGGATCCGCACACGGTCAACACGCTCGGCCTGCACGCGGCCAAGGTCGTCGTGCCCGGCGCGCTGCCCATGACGTTCGGCCACCGGAGGACCAAGGGGCTGGCAAGGCTCGTCCCCAGGCAGACGCACCCCCACCCGTTCCCCTGAGGAGTGAAGCTGTGACCTGGACCGGCCTGCACTGCAGGGTGAACTGGAACCGCGCGGACCTCGACACCTTCATCGCCGAGTCGCTCGCCCCCGCGATGGCGGGCCACGAGTGGTACTTCCTGCGCTACTGGGAGACCGGGCCGCACCTGCGCGTCCGCTTCCGCAACGCCGACAGCGACACCCTCAAGGACACGCTGGCAAAGCTCATCGCCGACCAGACCTTCGGACAAGCCGAAGACGAACCCGACTGGCTCCCCCACGGCGACGTCCGCCAAGTCGAGTACGTCCCGGAGACCGAACGGTACGGCGGACCGCAAGCACTCCCGCTCGCGGAAGAAGTGTTCTGCCACAGCACACAGGTGGCGATCGCGGTCCTGAAAGCCACCCACACCGACAGCGCGAGGCTGACGGCCGCCATCGACCTCACCATCGCCACGGCCCGAGCACTCGACCTCAGCCTCCCCCAGGCCGCAGGGTGGTTGCGCAGCCTCGGTTCGGGCTGGCGCAACGTCCAGGAGCAGGCGCCGGCCCCGACAATCGGATCGCAGCACGCCGCCAACCAGCTGCTCGCCAAGAGAGGCCGCGACCTCGCCGCCCGATGGCACCGGGACCCGCGCGGCGCGATCGCCCACTGGCGCACCACGATCAAGGAGGCCAACGAGAAGCTGGACACCTGGCTGCCCTACGTGTGGGCGTCCCAGCTGCACATGCTGCTCAACCGCATGGGCATCACCCCCAACGAAGAGCGCATGATCTGCTGGACCACCGCAGCGGCCGCCATGTCCCCCAACGGCCTCACCGACTTCCACGACGACGGCGAGACCGCGCCGGACCGCCGTTACCTCGAAGCGAGCAAGTTCCTGCCGGGCTTCACCGACCAGCTGCCGAGAAAGTCGACAACGCCGAGACAGTCCTGGCCCGCCACCACCGCGCTGCCCTCCACAGTGGACACCGACACGCTCAGGGCCAGAAGAACCAGCCGCGACCTCACCGGCGACCTGACCGCGGAGCAGCTCGGCACCCTGCTCTGGAACGCCATGTCCCCCAAGGACGGCAGGTGGCCGTATCCGAGCGCCGGAGCCCAGTACTGCGCCCGGATCAGGATCATCGCGCTGAACGTCGACGGCCTGAGCAGAGGCCGCTACGAGGTCAACGAGGTCGAGCGCGCGCTCACCTGGTTCGGCGAGGCACCGTCCATCGAGGACCTCGAAGCGACGTCGATGTGGTTCGGCAAGGGCACGACGGAACTCGCCGGCACCCCCGCCGTCCTCGCTCTCTACATCAGGCTAGGCAGTCTGAGACAAACCTACGGACTGCGAGCACTCAGGTTCGCGTTCACCGAGGCCGGGCACCTGGCGCAGAACCTCACGGTCACGGCCGCCAACCTCGGCATCCGGACGGGGCTGGTCGGCGGGTTCTACGACGACATCGCCCACGACGTCATCGGACTCGACGGCGTGGACGACGCACTCGTCTACTTCCTGCCGCTGGCCTCAGATCTCGACTGAGTCCAGCAGCACGTCGACGGTCGGCTCGATCGCGGCGGCCGCCCGCGCGTCCCGGAACCGGCGTTCGATGCCGAGGTCACGGCGGAACGCCGCGTCCCCGCACACCTTCATCGCCAGATCCGTCACGGCCACGGCGGCCTCGGTCGCGGTGACCGCCAGCAGCCGCACGCGGTCCGCGGACCGCTCCGGATGCCACGTCACCGCGGACAGGGTGTCGTTGTACAGCACCCTGACCGAGTCGGTCCGCAACCGCATGCGGGCCAGATCGGGACGGGTCCGCGGATCATCACGGCCCAGCACGCCGATCGCCGCCGCCAGCGCCCCCTCCATCAGGCCGAGCGACACCGCCGCCCCGAGCACCATGAACCACGGGAACGCCAGTTCCTCGGACCACAGCCGATTCGACGCCGGCACCCGCACGGGATCGGCCTGCACGCACGTGGCAACGGTTCCCCGCAGACCCATCCCGGCGTGGTCGGCGGGCACCAACAATCCTGGCGCCTCGGCGGGCACGAGCCACAGACCCGAGCCGCACGACCAGACGTAGCTGTCCGCCTCCCCGGCCGCGATCACCCAGTTCTTGCGCGCCCGCACCTGCACCACGTCACCGTGCGACGACGCCTCGCCGGCAGAACCGAAGGCCGCCAGCGTCGACAGGTGCCGGCCCGCCGCGATCTCGGCCCGCAACCAGTGCGGCCCGGACCGGTCGAGCACCGCCGCCGCCGAGTAGTGCGACCGCAACACGGAAGCGGTTGCGGCGCACACGCGGGCGACCTGCTCGACCACCCGGCCGGCCGAGCGCACGTCCTGGCCTCCCCCGCCGACCGTCCGGGAGATCGTCATGCCCAGCAACCCCTTGGCACCCAACGCGTTCAGAGCCGCGCGCGGGAACCGGGAGTGCTGATCGACGTCCGCCGCGTTCGGCGCCACCACGGTCTGCACGATGCGGAGCAGGTCCGCCCGGTAGGTCACGTGGGTGGGTAGAGCGAGTAGGACGGGAAGTTGCCGTACGGCCGTTCCTCGGGCGGGCCCTCTGTCACGGCGTGCACCAGCAACGAACCGCCGACGAACGACCCGCGCCACGAGGCACCGCGACCGCCGAACACCTCGTCCCGGTCACCCCGGGAACGCGGCTTGTTGATGCCGACCTTGAACGCCTGGACGTCCTCGCTCAGCCGTCGAGCCGTTGCCTCGTCGTCACAGGCGAGGGACGCCACCAGAGCACCGTTCGAGGCGTTCATCGCGGCCAGCAACTCGGCCTCGGTGTCCACCAGGACGATCGTGTCGACCGGCCCGAACGGCTCCGCGTGGTGCAGCGGCGACGACCGCGGCGGGTCGAGGATCGCCACCGGCGCCAGGTACGCGGCGGTCTGCTGTCCCGGCAGGAAGTGGCCACCCTCCAGCGTTCCCCGGTACAACGGCACACCGCCCGCCCGCACGGCCTCCTCGACGACGTCCCCCAACTCCTTGGCCTTCGCGTCGTTGATCAACGGCCCGAAGTCCAGCGAGGGCAGCTCGTCGTCAGGCGAAGCGACGGCGAGCGGGTGTCCGAACTTCACGTCCCGCACCGCGGGCAGGTAGACGCTGAGGAACTTGTCGAACAACGACCGCTGCACGACGTACCGCGGGTAGGCGGTGCACCGCTGCTTGCCGTAGTCGAACGCCTTGCGGATCTGCGTGCCGAGCATGTCCCAGGAGTCGGTCTCCCAGACACCCCAGCAGTTCAGACCCTCCTGTTCCAGGACGTGCCGGCGGTTCGAGTCGACCAGGCGCGTCGCAATAGAACTGCCGACATCACGACCGCCCACAAAGGACACGCAGCCCAGGAACGAGGATCCGACCAGCACCGGCGCAAGTTCCGACCCGCTTCCGGACACCAGGGTCAACGGCAATCCCGACCGCACGGCCAGCGCGGTCGCCAAGGTCAGGCAGCTCACGCCACCGTCGGTCGGTGCCTTGGTGATGACGGCGTTGCCCGCCAGCGCCTGCACCAGCATCGCGTGCATCAGCACGCTCATCGGGTAGTTCCACGACGCGATGTTGCTGACCGGGCCGTTCAACGGCGTCCGGCCGGCCAGCATCGAGTCGATCTCCTCGACGTACCAGCGCACCCCCTCGATGCACCGGTCCACGTCCGCCGTGGCGAGCCGCCACGGCTTGCCGATCTCCCACACCAGCAGCAACGACAGCAGGTCGCGGTGCTCGGTGAGAGCGTCGAGTGCTTCGGTCACCCTGGCCTTGCGGTCGGCCAGGGTGACGTTGCGCCACTCGATGTGCTGGTCGACGGCCGCGACGACCGCCCGTCCCGCGACGTCGAAGTCGAGGAACGGCGGGCCCGCGATGGTGGAGCCGTCGACCGGGCTGGTGGCGGGCATCGGTTCGCCGGAACGACTCCACTCGCCGCCGAAGTGGTTGAGCAGCCGGTCTTCGTGGAACGCTTCCGGTGCTACCGAAACGCACCGCGAATACACGTCGTTCCAGGAAGTTCCGGGCTTGAGGATCAACGACATCGGAGCGCCCTCCCTGGCCAAAGGAACTGACCGTTGATCAGCGATTTTGCACGTGCTGCCAGCCGAATCGACCCTTGATGCACAGGTTTCCGTGCGTGACAGTGCTTTCGTGCGGAGACGTGACCTTCACGATCTCGTTGTCCTGCACGTGCAGGGTGAGGTTGCACCCGACCCCGCAGAACGTGCAGATGGTCGTGGTCTGCGTCTGGGCCTCTTCGTCCCAGGTGCCGTCCTCGCGCTTGTCGTGCTCGCGCTTGAAGCTCAACGCACCCGTGGGACAGACCTCGATGCAGTTGCCGCAGTACACGCAAGCGCTTTCGGGCAGCGGCGTGGAGAACTCCGTGGAGATCCGCGAGTCGAAGCCCCGGCCGGCCACCGAGATCGCGAACGTGTTCTGCCACTGGTCGCCGCACGCGTCCACGCACTTGTAACACATGATGCACTTGCTCAGATCGCGGACGTACAGCGGATTGTCCACTTTGGCCGGTTGCCGCACGGTCGCGGCCGTCTGGCCGTCCGGCTCGTCGTGCTCGCCGGGGCGGCGGTCGTCCCGGTCGGTCGACGGCGGTGCCGGCGGGCCGAAGCGGGAGGGGTCGGCACCGCACGCGGACATCCACTCGTCCACGTGCGGCGTGGTGGAGAGGTCCGTGGCGGACCCGAGGAGTTCGAGCACCAGCTTGCGACTGTGCTTGGTGCGTTCGGAGTCGGTGTGCACGACCATGCCGGGCTCTGCCTTGCGCGAGCACGACGGCACGAGCGTGCGCGATCCCTCGACCTCGACCATGCAGACGCGGCAAGCGTTTGCGGGCTTCAGCGTGTCGCCGTAGCACAGCGTCGGGATCGATTTCCCTTGTGCCGTACAGGCGTCCAGGATCGTCGCACCCTCTGGCACCCGGACCGACTCGCCGTCCAGCGTCAGCTCGACCAGACGCTTCGGAAGACCGATTTCAACGATGGTCATCGTGCTGCCTCCTCCGCGTAGCCGAGCCGGTACAGGGCTGATTCGATGGCGTTCCAGGCGGTCTGGCCCAGGCCGCAGATGGACGAGTCGCGCATGACCTGCCCGACTTCCTTCAACAGCTGGAGATCCTCGGCCGACGTGCTCAGCGGGCGTTTGCCCACCAGCCGCGCCATCGCCTCCTCCTGGCGCACGGTGCCGATCCGGCACGGCACGCACTGGCCGCACGACTCGTCGCGGAAGAACGCGGCGATGCGCAACAGGAACGCGCCCAGGTCGGCCGTGTCGTCGAGCACCAGCACGACGCCGGAACCCAGCGTGGTGTTCGCGGCGCGCGCGTCTTCCATGGTGAGCGGCAGGTCGAGCTCGTCCGGGCGAACGAACCCGCCTGCCGCCCCGCCGAGCAGTACCGCTCGCAGCTCCCGGCCTGGCGGCACGCCACCCGCCAGATCGAGGAGTTCTCCGAGCGTGGTGCCGAACGGCACCTCGTACACGCCCGGACGACTGACGTTGCCCGACAGGCAGAAGAGCTTCGGGCCCGCCGAACCCGGGGTGCCGATGCCGGTGTAGGCCTCGCACCCCTCCGTGAGGATCACCGGCACGTTGACCAGCGTCTCCACGTTGTTGACCACCGTCGGCTTGCCGAACAGGCCCGACTCCACCGGGAACGGCGGCTTCGAGCGCGGCTCACCGCGGAAGCCCTCGATCGAGTTGAAGATCGCCGTTTCCTCGCCGCAGATGTAGGCACCCGCGCCGCGGCGAATCTCGATCTCGAACGAGAAACCCTGGTGACCCATGATGTTCTCGCCGAGGAAGTTGCGCTCACGAGCACGGGCGATCGCGTTGCGCAGCAGGTGCAACGCCCGCGGGTACTCGCCGCGCAGGTAGAGGTAGCCGCGCGAGCAGCCGGCCGCGAACCCGGCGATCGTCATCGACTCGATCACCGCGTAAGGGTCGCCCTCCATCAGCAGGCGGTCCTTGAACGTGCCGGGCTCGCTCTCGTCCGCGTTGCACACCAGGTAGTGCGGTCGCACGGGTTGGCGGGCGGTCGCGTCCCACTTGCGTCCTGTCGGGAACGCCGCACCGCCGCGGCCCATCAGCTTCGCGTCGGTGACCTCGCGAATCACCCCGGACGGTCCCAGGAGGAGAGCCGTCCGCAACGCCGCGTAGCCGCCCGTCGCCCGGTAGTCGTCGAGCGACTCCGGATCGACGACGCCAACCCGTTTGAGCAGCCGCAGGCCGGGGTCACCGGCCTGCGGCACCTCGGCGCGCTCACCGTCCACGTGGGAGGGACCGGCGGCCGCCACCGCGATCACCTCCTCGGCGGTGGTGGGCGCCAGGAGCTGCTCCGCCGCCACCTCACCCGCCTCGAACGCGAGCGCCACCGGAGCCTTCTCGCACACCCCGAGACACGGGCTGCGCAACCAACCGCTCTTCGCCCCCGCCGGTCCGAGCTCGCTGGTCAGCCTGTCGCACAACGCTTTCGCGCCGTTGACCTGACAGGCCAGGTCGACGCACACGTGCGTGACCTTCGCCGGCCGTTCGGTCAGCGAGAACAACGAGTAGAAGCTCGCCACCCCGTACGCCTCGGCAGGCGGGATGTGCAGGACGCGGCAGATGTGGTTCAGCGCGCCCTGGCTGATCCAGCCGACCCTGTCGTTGACCGCGTGCAGGGCGGGCAGGAGCTGGTCCCTGCCCATCCCCGCGAACAGGTCGACGACAACGCGTTCGGCCTCGGACGGTTCGACGTCGAGCAGTTTGAGATCCACTCAGCCCACCTTCACGGGAACCTTGGCAATTTTGTCAATGCGAATGGCTGCTGCCTTGTACTCAGCGGTGCCGGCGATCGGGCAGGTCGCCTCGATCGTCAGGACGTTGACGTCGATCTCGTCCGGGAAGTGGAACGTCATGAAGACGAGCCCCGGCGTGAGACCCTCGTCGATCCGCACCGGCGCCTGGATCTGGCCGCGCCTGCTCGTGATCGACACCTCTTCGCCGGCGATGACCCCGAGCGTCAGAGCGTCTTCCGGGCACAGGTCGAGCGTCTCGCCGACCCGCAACGGCGACTCGAAGCCGGCCGACTGCACCCCGGTGTTGTAGGAGTCGAGGCGGCGTCCGGTGGTGAGCCGGAACGGGAACTCCTCGGTCAGCTCGTCCACGGGCGGGCTGTGCGGCACCGGCGAGAACGTCGCGGGCATGCCGCGCTTCACCGGGTCCTCCTCCCAGAGCCTGCCGTGCAGGAAGCTGGGTTCGAGGGAGTTCTCGTCCGGGCACGGCCACTGGATGCCGCCGAGCTTCTCCAACCGGTCGTAGGTCATGCCGGTGTGGATCGGCGAGAGGCTGCGCAACTCGTCCCAGACGTCCTCGCCGGTCTTGTGCTCCCAGTTCGCACCGAGCCGGTGGGCGATCTCGCCCATGATCTCGATGTCGTCGCGGGCGCCTTCCGGCGGCGTCAACGCCTTGCGGACGCGCTGCACCCGGCGCTCGCTGTTGGTGAACGTGCCGTCGGTCTCGCACCAGGCGGCCGCGGCGGGCAGCACGACGTGCGCGAGCTGCGCGGTCTTGGTGAGGAAGATGTCCTGCACCACGACGTGGTCCAAGTTGGACAGTCGCTTGATCGTGTGCTCGCAGTCGGCCTCGGACTGCACCGGGTTCTCGCCGATGATGTACACGGTGGTCATGTCACCGCGTTCCATCGCCTCGAGCATCTGGGTGAGGTTCCAGCCCTTGGCTGCCTTGAAGTTCGAGCCCCACGCGTCGTTGAACTTCTTGGCGACGTTCGGGTCGGTGATGTCCTGGAACCCGGGCAGCCGGTCGGGGATGGCGCCCATGTCGCCGCCGCCCTGCACGTTGTTCTGCCCGCGCAACGGGTTCAGGCCCGCGCCGTAGCGGCCGACCTGGCCGGTCAGCAGCGACAGGTTGATCAGGCTCAGGACGTTGTTCGTGCCGTTGTGGTGCTCGGTGATGCCGAGCGTCCAGCTGAGCTGGCCGCGGTCCGCCTTGGCGTAGGCGTGCGCCAGTTCGCGGATCAGCTCGGCGGGCACCCCGGTCTCGAGCTCGGCGACCGGCAGCGTCCACGGTTCGACGGCTTTCACGAACTCCTGGAAGCCCTCGGTGGCGCGCTCGACGAACGACATGTTCGTGAGGTTCGAGGCGATGATCTCGCGCGCGATGGCGTGCGCCAGCGGGATGTCCGTGCCGACCTTGAGCCGCAACCACTTGTGCGCCCACTTGCCGGTGCTGGTCAGCCGCGGGTCGACGACGTAGAGCTTCGCGCCCTTGTTCACGGCCTTCAGCACGTGCTGGAAGAAGATCGGGTGCGCCTCGCGGGCGTTCGATCCCCAGAGCACGATCAGGTCGGCGTCCTCGATCTCCTGGTAGGAGGAGGTTCCGCCGCCGCTGCCGAACACCTTGGCCAGACCGGCCACGCTCGGCGCGTGACACGTGCGGTTGCACGAGTCGACGTTGTTGGTACCGATGACGGCCCTGGTGAACTTCTGGGCCATGTAGTTCATCTCGTTGGTGGCCCGCGCACAGGAGAACATCCCGAACGCGTCGGGGCCGCCGAGCGCGACGTTCCTGCGGAAGCCCTCTGCTGCCTTGTCCAGCGCCTCGTCCCAGCTCGCCGGTCGCAGGATTCCCGAATCACGCACCAGGGGCTGGGTGAGCCGCACGTAGGGCTCGGTCTTCTTCCGCCTGCTCATCGTCTGCACCTCCTCCCCACATACTGTATGCAATCTTCTGTACGCGCTAGCCCCTGTTGCGGTTTCTTGACGATGGACCGCGTTGAGAGAACAGAACTATCGCGTCATAGATCGCATCTATGAAGGCGGATTCAGGCCTTGACGAACGGCTCCACGAAGATCGGCAGGGCGGAGCGCAGCTGCTCCATCACCGCGTCCTGGTCCGCCCCCATCGCGGTGATGGTGGCGAGGAGGTTGCCCCGCGCGAGGACAGCGGTGCAGCGGACCGGCAAGATGACGAAATCCGTTTTCTCGCAGTACGAGTAGGCCTCGTCGACACCGGCAGGCTTGGCGAGCGGGACGTCCGGAACGAGAGTCCTGTTGCTCACGCCTTCGGGGCTGTAGGTGGTGCAGAGGCGCGACCACCGCTGCACCGTCGACAGCATCACCGTCCCCGGCAGGTCGGAGGTGGCGTGCACCATCTCCAGCAACTGCACGCCGCCTCCCCACGACCGGATGCGCGCGGCGGAAATGCCGGTGTCGATGCGCATCGGCGTGTCGGTGCAGACGGAGGTCACGGGCTCCTCGTCGAGCGCCGGGTCGGCCTCGTTCTCCGGGTTGTCGCGGGAGAACCTGCCACCGAGCGAGTCGAACGCACCGGGCGGCGCCAGGGCGGCCTTGACGCGCTTGTCCAGGTCAGCGGGCGTCGGCACCGCACTGGCGGCGGACGGCGGCGGAGGAGCAGGCGTGGGGTCGGCGGAACAGCCGGCCAGTGCCAGCACGACGAGAACCGCGCCCCAGTTCCTCACCCGAACCCCCCAGGTTTCCGGCATTCGGGATGAAAGTAACTCAAATCATCCCTGGGTGATGGAGTTTTCGATCGACCGCAACGTGGCCGTGAGCACGGCGTCGCGGTGCGCCCCCGCCGGCAGCGCCCGCGCCACCGACACCGCCCCGATCAGCGACGCCACCAACGCCCACGCCCGTTGCCTGCGTTCCTCTTCGTCGCCGGGCATGGCGGGCAACATGAGCGCGACCATGCGGGAGATCTGCAACTGGTAGACCTCGCGCACCGCGTCACTCGCCCGCGCCACGTCCACCGTGAGCGCCGCCAGCACGCAGCCGCCGGCGACGTCCTGGCAATGCTCGTCGCTCAGGTACATGCCGATCAACTCGACCAGCCGGCGCCGTCGTTCGTCGCGGTCCTCGACCTTGAGCGCCTCGAAGTCGGCGCTGACGTAGTCCCGGATCACCTGCTCCAGGAAGCCTTCCTTGCTGCCGAAGTGCGAGTAGAGCGCGCCGGAGGTGACCTCGGCCGCCGCGGCGAGCGCGTCGACGCCCACGCCGTGGAAACCCTTCTCCTTCAACGGACGTGACGCGGCGGCCAGGATCGCGGCCCTGGCCTGCTCCTTGTGGTCCTTCGCGTACCGCACGCCACTCCCCAACTTGACTTCGACCGGGGCTCTGATCATACGATAACGCTCGTTACATAGCGATCGTTATTCTATCCATCCGTGAGGGGACCATGAGCGCAAACACCGCTGTCACGCGCACCGTCGACGTGGACGGCACGCCGTTCGCCTACCGCGAGGTCGGCCCGCAGGAGGGGGTGCCGCTGGTGTTGCTGCACCACTTCACGGCGGTGCTCGACGACTGGGATCCGGCGGTGGTCGACGGGCTGGCGGCACAGCGCCGGGTCGTGCTGGTCGACCTGCGCGGCGTGGGGGCGTCGGGTGGCACGACGCCGGACAGCGTCGAGGCGATGGCCGACGACCTCGCGCAGTTCCTGCGGGCGTTGGGTTTCGCCGAGGTGGACCTGCTCGGCGTGTCGATGGGCGGCATGATCGCGCAGGTGATCGCCGAACGGGAACCCTCGCTGGTGCGCCGGATCGTCCTCGCCGGCACGTCACCGGCGGGTGACACCGGCCCCGCCAACGCGCTTCCGTTGCTGCAGAACGCCCTGCAGCAGTCGGCCGAGGCGGGCAAGCACCCCAAGCACCTGCTGTTCTTCTCCCCCACCGCGACGAGCCAGCGAGCCGGGGACGAGTTCCTCGCGCGGTTGAACGAACGGACCGAGGACCGCGACACCGACGTCACGAACGAGACCATCGGGGCGCAGGCGGTGGCGCTCGCCAAGTGGGAGCAGGGATCGCCCGAGGGCCTCGCGAACGTCCGCCAGCCGGCGCTGGTCGTCAACGGGGACAACGACGTCATGCTCCCGACGATCAGCTCGTTCAACCTCGCGAAGCACCTGCCGAACGTCCAGTTGAGCATCTACCCGGACGCGGGCCACGGCGCGTTGTTCCAGCACCACGAGCTGTTCGTCGAGCAGACGCTGGAGTTCCTCAGCGCGTGACCTGAACGCGGCGGGGACCGGTGGGTGACGCTCCGGTCCCCGCCGCGCTCACAGGTCCCGGCGGTCGAGGTGCTTGTGCAGCATGCGGTCCAGCTCGCCGCGCACGTCCAGGCCGCGGGTGAGCCCGAGCATCGCCCGCGCCAGCATCGACACCGGTTCCTGGTCTCCCACCACGAGCCCGATCTGCGGCACCCGCTGAGGATCCTCGATGCGCACCACCCGCATCCCTTCTGGCGTACCGAACATCTGCAACCACGCGTGCGCGATCACGCTCGACCACTTGCGGGTCGCCACGTGCGCCCACAACGTCGCCACGGTGTCGGCCTCGATCACCGGCACCGGCTGCACGCCGTTGTCGGCGAACACCCCGTCGAGGATCCGGCGGTTGCGCATCTTGGACGTCAGCAGGCACAACGGCAGCGCGGCCACGTCCGCCCACCGCGCCACCGGGCGTTCGGCGATCTCCTCGTCGGCGGGCGTCAGCAGCACGTACCGCTCCTCGTACAACGGCATCGCGCGCGTCGAACCGTCCACATAGGTCATGGCGATGTCGAGTTCGAACTCCTCGAGCCCGCGGGTGATCTCCTGCGAGGACAACGACTCCAGCGTCACGCGGACGTGCGGGTAGCGCTCGCAGAATGGGGTCGTCAGCAGGGGCGCGGTCGGAAGCGCTGTCGGGATGGCTCCGATCCGGAGGATTCCCGACAGCGACTCCCTCATGCGGGACAGGTCCTGCCGCAGCGCGTCGCGGTCGGCGAGCATGCGATGCGCCCACAGCAGGACCCGTTCCCCCTCCGGCGTCAGCGACTCGAACCGGCGGCCGCGGGACACGATCGGCACCCCGAGCTCGCGTTCGAGCTTGCTGATCGCCGCCGACAACGACGGCTGGGACACGTGACAGGACTCCGCGGCACGCGCGAAGTGGCGTTCACGGGCCAGGGCGACCAGGTACTCCAGCTGTCGCAGCAGCAACTCAGGACACCAGTGACGTGCGGGAGAGCAGGTCGATCGCCGCGTAGACGTGCCGCAGCGTCGGCGCCGGCACGCGGGTGAGCTCGGCGATCTCCACCACCGCGGCGATGATCGCGTCGTGCTCCAGCCGCTTGCCCGCCTCCAGGTCCTGGAGCATCGACGTCTTGTGGTGCCCGACCCGGCGGGCGCCGTCGATGCGCTTGTCGATCGAGATCTGCGGGTCGCAGCCCGCCGCCCGAGCGATGGTCAGGGTCTCCGCCATCATCTGGGCCACCAGGTCGCGGCTGTCGTCGTGCTCGCAGATCTCGACCATGGTCGCGCGGGTCAGCGCGCTCAACGGGTTGAACGCCACGTTGCCCATGAGCTTGATCCAGATGTCCTCGCGGACGTCCTTCTCCACCGGGCACTTCAGCCCGCCCGCGATCATCGCCTCGCTCAGCGCGACGCACCGCGGGGAGATGCTGCGGTCCGGTTCGCCGATCGAGAACCGGGTGCCCTCGAGGTGCCGGATCACGCCCGGATCCTCGATCTCCGTCGAGCAGTAGACGACGCAGCCGATCGCGCGTTCCATCGGCAGCACGGCGGTGACGGACCCGCCGGGGTCCACGGCCTCGATCCGGTGTCCCTCCAGGGGATGCCCGGTCATGCCGTGGAAGTACCACCACGGAATCCCGTTCTGCGCGGCGATCACCGCGGTGTCCGGCCCCATCAACGGGGCGAGCAGATCGCCTGACGACGCGTAGGAGTACGCCTTCAGACCGAGGAAAACGTAGTCGACCTCGCCCACCTCGGCGGGATCGGAGGTCGCATGTGGACGCGCGGTGAAATCACCGCGCGGACTCAGCACCCGCACGCCGTGCTCGCGCATTGCGGCGAGATGGGCTCCTCGCGCGATCAGGTGGACTTCCACGCCGGCCCGGTCCAAGGCCGCTCCGACGTAGGCACCGATCGCTCCGGCTCCGAGAACAGCGATCTTCATAGCACGCCCCGCTCTGCCACACGGCAAGATTGCATACAGTATACGTACAACCCGACTGTTCTTCTAGAAGTGCTTTTTGCATACGAAAAGCTGTAGGCTGTCTGACATGACCTCTTTGCCCAGTGGCCGCCGGGCACCGCGCGGCTCCCTCAGCGCCGCCGCGACCCGCCGGGTCGAACGGCCCGCACCACTGCGACAGGCCGTCTACGACGCCTTGCTGGAACTCATCGTCAACCGCACGCTCGCCCCCGGCCAGCACCTGGTCGAGGCCGAGCTCGCCGAGTACCTGGGCGTGAGCAGGCAACCGGTGCGCGAAGCCCTGCAGCGCCTGCAGACCGACGGCTGGGTCGACCTCCGGCCTGCCCAGGGCGCTTTCGTGCACACCCCGACCGAAGAAGAAGCCGACCAGCTGCTCGCCGTGCGCAGCGTGCTGGAGACCTACTCGGCGAAGCTCGCCGCCGAGCATGCCACCGCCGCCGACGTGAAGCTTCTCAGGAAGCTGCAGAAGGCGGGCGAGGAGGCCCTGGTGGCCGCGAACGTCGAGCGCCTGGTCAAGGCGAACGCCGACCTGCACGCGGCCGTCGCGGCGATCGGCCGCAACAAGGTCCTGTCCGAGATGATCGGACTGGTCGACCGCCGGGTGCGCTGGTACTACACCCCGATCGCCCGCCCGCGCAGCCGCGACTCCTGGAACGAGCACGCCGAGCTGGTCACGGCCATCGCCGAGGGCGACGCGGAACGGGCCGGCGAGGTCATGCACAACCACGCAGAGCAGACCCGCCAGACGTACCACGACCGCAAGACGTCCGAAAGCTCTACCGAAAGCGACTGATCGATCACTGTCAGATCACCCAATTCGGTCATTTGGTACCGTACGGGTGATCCGCGACACGATGGCGGCCGATTGCATACAAAACGCAGTATGCTGAATCGCGTCAGGGACGGGGTCAACGGAGACCCGCGAGAGGACTCCCACTGGGTGCCTGAGAAATGGGTACCCGGTGGACAAGACCCCGGCCGCAACCCTGACCTTCCCGTGCGACGGTGCCTGTCAGGCTGCTGCCTGCCCAGACTCCGGGCGCCCCGGGAACCACCATCGAGGTTGAAAGAAGGAACGCCATGTCCCGCTTCAAGAACTTCGCGCGCTCGCTGACTCAGCCGCGTGAGGGTTTCTCCGCAGACGGCCGCGCGCTGGGCCTCGGACTGTCCACCGCGCTGACGGAGCAGCGCAAGGACGCCGAGGCCCAGGCGGCTGTGGCCAAGACGCTCCGCAAGGACGCCGAAGGCCACACGATTCACGGCTGAGAATCCTTCACAGGAGCGTCTTCTTCGCTCCTTCGCGCACTCTCGGCATCCTCCACGGCGGACTGAGCTGCCCGGCGTGAGGAATGCAGGCTCCACACCGTCGTGACGGCGAGCGTCGCGATGATGACCCCGAGGGACACCACGATCGGGATCTCCGGGGCCCACGAGACACCGTGGTGGTGCAGCGCCTCGAAGATGAGCTTGAACCCGATGAACGCGAGCACCACCGCGAGACCCTTGCTCAGGTGCACCAGGCGATCCAGGAGACCACCCACCAGGAAGAAGAGCTGGCGCAGGCCCATCAACGCGAACGCGTTGGCGGTCAGCACCAGGTACGGCTCCTTGGTGAGTCCGAAGATCGCCGGGATGGAGTCGACGGCGAACAACAGGTCGGTCGTGCCCACCGCGACCATGACGATCAACATCGGTGTCACGACGCGCTTTCCGTCGATGCGCGTCGTCAACGACGCACCGTGGTAGACGTTCGTGGCCGGCAGGAACCTCTTGACCGCGCGCAACGCGGCGTTCTCCTTGAGGTCCGCCTCCTCGGACTCGTCCTGCTTCAACAGCTTCCACGCGGTGAAGATGAGGAACGCGCCGAAGAAGTAGAACAGCCAGTCGAACCGTGCGATCGCCTGTGCTCCGGCGGCGATGAACACGGCTCGCAGCAACAAGGCCAGGATGATGCCGACGATGAGCACCTTCTGGCGGTACTCGCGTGGCACCGCGAACCGGGCCATGATGATCACGAACACGAACAGGTTGTCGACGCTCAGCGAGTACTCGGTGATCCAGCCGGCGAAGAACTCACCGCCGTGACCGGGCCCGGCGAACAGCGTGACGCCGAGTCCGAACACGATGGCCAGGCCGACGTAGAAGAGCACCCAGTAAAGCGATTCGCGGAACGACGGCTCGTGCGGTTTGCGGACGACGAGGTAGAAGTCGAACGCGATGATGGCGGCGATACCGCCCATCGTCGCGATCCACACCCAGACGGGAAGATCCAACATCCTTGGCTCCTTCGGCGGAAGGGAAGGTCAGCGGGAGGCGGTGGCCTGCGCACGCAGCCGCGCTGCGATGCGTTCGTGCAGCCACAGGAAACCGATGGCCCAGCCGAAGCTCACGATCCCTTGGTAGGCGAGGAAACCGGCCAGATCCGCGGGCAGGCGGACCTGCCCGGTGAGCACGAGGCTCACGGTGGTCTCGTGGATCAGCCTGGCCAGCGGGAACGCCACGAGCCAGTACAACGCCACGGGAGCGAACCGCCCGGCCGGCAGCCGGCCCGACGCCGTCAGCAGGCCGAACCCGCCGCCGAACGCGCCCAGCGGCAGGCCGAGCGCCACCATCGTCACGAGGGCCCAGCCGAGCGGCTGGCCGACGAGCGCGGCCAGCCCTCCCGCGATGAGCCCGGCGGCCAGCCCGACGAACGCGCCGGGGACCGCTTCCTTCAGAAACCCTTCGCGGATCTGCATCTCAGCCCACCACTACGCCGAATTTGATGAGACTGAAGAACAGCATGCCCAGGTAGAACAACGCTCCGAAGCCGATGATGATGTTCGTGACCAGCTTGGGGCGGATGGGTTTGGGCAACATCCGGTTGTTCACCAGCAGGAGCACCACGCAGTAGGCACCCATGGCGAACGTCGACAGGAACGCGAGCACGTCGAGGATCGCGCCCGGCCCGTCGGCGGGTCCGAAGAGCAGGATCAGGATGCCGAAGGTGATGACACCCCAGAGGAATCCCGCGTAGAGGTGGGACATGCGGAACTTCTTCGCGCCCTTCACGAAGTGGTACGTCATGTCCGCCTGGCCGCGGGAGAACGAGTCGAACAGGCCGAGCGTGGCGTTGAGACCGATCAACGCGATGAAGCCGAGGAACACCCCGCCGAGCACCGGTCCACCGGCGGAGGCGAACGCGTCCGACATCGCGTTCAGCGCCGCTTCGCGTTCACCGGACTCGATGAGCGCCTTGACGTCCGGGGACGTCCGCGACGCCGACTGCGCGAGGACCGTGAAAGAAACCGTGACGAGCATCGTGATGCCCCAGAAGAGCAACAGCGCGTCGAACGTGACCCAGCGCCGCCAGCCCTTCCACTTCGCGAGCTCGTCCTTGTCCTCGGTGTCGAACATGAAGCCCCGGCTGGGCATCTGCTCCTCTTCGCCCGCGTGCCGCAGTCCGCGGAGCTTCGGGATGTGCGCGCCCATGCCCGCGCCGCTGTCGCGCAGGTGCAGCGTGTACCACATCTGCTGCATGCCGGACGGGCCGGCGAACGCGATCGAGCCGACGATGATCGGGAACCACTCCGGCGACATCGCCTGTGCCGGGAAGTACCCGAACTGGAACATGCCGGACACCGTGCTCGTCAGGTCGCCCCAGGTGCCGACCATCGCCGCCACCACGGCCGTGCTGACGACCAGCAGTCCGATGAGGATGGACAGCAGGTTCTCCAGCAGGTTGTAGATGACCTTGGCGAGGCTGAACAGCACCCCGACCAGGATCAGTCCCACGCACGCCGAGACCGTCCAGGGTATGCCGGTGATCTTCTCCAGTGCCGCCGCACCGGCCGACAGGTGACCCGGCCAGATGTAGACGAGTATCGCGACCACGAAGAAGAACCACATGATCGGTTTGAACACGCGTGCGGCGCCGAAGAAGATGCTCTCCCCCGTCGCCATCGCATACCGCGCCATCTCGAGCATGACCACGGCCTGCAAGGTCACGCCGACCAGGAAGAGCCACCTGATGTCCGGTCCGAAGACCAGCACCAGTCGTGGCCACATGTACGACTCGCCCATGCCCACGCCGAGCGCCACCAGGAACACCGTGGGACCGAGCAGGTGGATCGACGGTGGTGCGTCGGGGAGTTTCCTGATGGGCATCGCTTCCAGCTTGCCCGCGGCCCAGGTGCGCTCCTTCTCGGGAGGCGAACTGGTTTCCGTGCGAGCTGCCAGATTTGGATCATCCACGGTTAACAACCTCCAGAGGACCGGCTGTCTTCGTTGACCTCCCTGGCGGGTTCGCGACCGTGGGCGTGTCACGGTCGCGGACGGGCCATCTCTCCTTGCATGCCGGGGTGGTCGTGGTCTCTCCCAAGACCACGACCACCCACGACTTAACTACAGCAAGCCGGCAGCACGGGCCCAGCGGTATTTGGCACCCAGTACTGCGACAGGCTTCTCCGTTGTGTACGGATACGCAACCACTCCGTTCCGGTACAGGTACTCGCTGGCCTCCTCGACCTGCACGTCACCCGCAAGGGAGGCGACGACCGGCTTGTGGATTCCGTTCGCCCGGTACTCCTCCACGACGTCGACCACGAGCTTCGCGAACACCATCGGAGGCGTGACGATGGTGTGCCAGTAGCCCAGGATCAACGAGTGGATCCGCTCGTCGGCGAGACCGAGCGCGATCGTGTTCCGGTACGTCGAGGGCGGTTCCCCGCCGGTGATGTCGACGGGGTTGCCCGCCGCGCCGAAGGGCGGGATGAACTTCCGGAACGCCGCGTCCAGGTCGTCCGGAATGCTCATCAGCGTCAACCCGTTGTCCACACAGGCATCTGAGAGCAGCACGCCCGAACCGCCCGCGCCGGTGATGATGACGACGTTCTCGCCCTTCGGCGTCGCGAGCAGCGGGATGCCGCGCGCGTACTCCAGCAGGTCGTTCAGGCCGGGGGCGCGGATCACGCCGCTCTGCCGCAGGATGTCGTCGTAGACCCGGTCGTTGCCGGCGAGCGCGCCGGTGTGCGAACTCGCCGCCTTGGCGCCCTGGTCGGTCCGGCCGGCCTTCAGCACGACGACCGGTTTCTTTTCCGAGACGCGTTTCGCCGTTTCCGCGAAGGAACGACCGTCCTTGAGGTCTTCCAGGTGCATCGCGACGAGCTGGGTGTTCGGGTCTGACTCGAAGAACGTCAGCAGGTCGTCCTCGTCGATGTCGGCCTTGTTGCCCACACCCACGATGGACGAGACGCCCATGCCCGCGGAACGGCTGAATCCGAGGATCGCCATGCCGATTCCGCCACTTTGCGACGTGAGGGCGACGCCGCCCTTGACGTCGTACGGCGTGCAGAACGTCGCTGAGAGGTTCTCCGGCGTGTAGTAGTAGCCGTAGATGTTCGGGCCGAGGATGCGGACGCCGTGCTTGCGCGCGATCTCCACGATCTCGTTCTGCAGCTCGATGTTCCCGGTCTCGCCGAAGCCGGACGGGATCATGATCGCGCCGCCGACGCCCTTCTTGCCGACCTCTTCGAGGGCGGCGGGCACGAACTTGGCCGGGATGGCGAACACCGCGACGTCGACGTCTCCTGGAACGTCGGCGATGCTGGCGAACGCCTTGATGTCGAGGATCTCGTCCGCTTTGGGGTTGATCGGGTAGATCGTGCCCCCGTAGCCGCCGTTGACGAGGTTCTTCATCACCGAGTTGCCGATCTTGCCCTCTTCGTTCGAGGCACCGATCACGGCGATGGCGGACGGCTTCATGATCCGGTTCATCGAGGCGAGGATCTCGTCCTGGGTGAACCGGACCGGCTCCTTGGCGGCGTTCTCGTCCACCAGGATGCGGACGTCGACCGCGGTGGCGCCGGACGGCGTGGCGAGCACCGGGTTGAGGTCGACCTCCGCGAGTTGCGGGAAGTCGGTCACCAGGTCCGACACGCGGTGGATGAGGTCGGCGAGCTTGCCCGCGTCGACCGCCTCGGCACCGCGGACGCCTTGGAGGATCTCGGCGGCCGCGATGCCGTTCACCATGGAGAGCGCTTCCTCGGTGCTGGTGGGCGCCAGCCGGAAGGTGACGTCCTTCAGCACCTCCACGAGGATGCCGCCGAGGCCGAACGCGACGATCTTGCCGAACGTCTCGTCGGTGGTGGCGCCCACGATGACCTCGTGGACCTCGTTGCCGGTCGGGAGCTGCTGCTGGACCTGGACACCGGTGATGTCCGCGTCCGCCTTGTAGTTCTCGGCGTTGTGGATGATCGTCCGGTAGCCCTCGGCGACCTCGGCCGCGTTCTTGAGGCCCACCAGCACACCGCCGGCCTCGGTCTTGTGCAGGATGTCCGGTGAGACGATCTTCAGCACGACCGGGTAGCCGATCTCCTCGGCGAACGCGACGGCGCCCTCCGACGACTTCGCCAGCGCCTCGGCCGGGGTCGCGATCCCGTAGGCGTCGCAGACCCGCTTGCCCTCCGGTGCGGTGAGGGAGTTCCGTCCCTCGGCCCGCACCTTCGCGAGTACGTTCTCGACCGCGGCGCGGTCGTAGCCGTTGTCCGGCATGAGAATTCTTCTCCCTTGAGGATAGGGTCCGTGTCGAGGTCCGGGTTCGATGAGAGTCGCGCCTGAGGTGGTTTCTGGCGGTGCGGCCGGATGGCCCGCATACCGGTGTTGTATTCGGGTCGTCCGGCCGTGCCGCCAGGGGCCGCCTCAGGCCCGGCTATCGCGGACTCGGACTTCGACACGGGCCCTAGATGACGCCGGCGGCGCGCAGTCCCGCGAGGCGGTCCGCGCTGTAGCCGAGTGCTCCGAGAACCTCGTCGTTGTGCTCACCGAGCAACGGCGGGCGCTGGACCGGCACGTCGTTGTCCGAGAGCTTGAGCGGGTTGCCGACCGTCTTGAACGTGCCGCGCTCGGGGTGCTCGACCTCGACGACGGTGCCCAGTTCGGCCAGCGTCTCGTCCTCGATGATCTCCTTGGTGGACAGGATGGGTCCGCACGGGATGTTGTGGGCGTTGAGCTTGTCCATCACCTCCCACTTGGTGTGCTTCTCCGTCCACTCCTCGATCAGCGCGAACGCCTTGTCCAGTTTGGACAGCCGGACCTCCGGCGTGGACCAGGCCGGGTCCTCGGCGAGCTCGGGCCTGCCGATCAGCTCGGTCAGCGGGGCCCAGCCGACAGGCTGGATGATCACGTAGATGTAGTCGTTGGGGCCGCCGGGGGCACAGCGCACCGCCCAGCCGGGCTGGCCACCACCGGATGCGTTGCCGGAGCGGGGCACTTCGTCCCCGAACTGCTCGTTCGGGTACTCCCCCAGCGGCCCGTGGGTGAGCCGCTGCTGGTCGCGCAGCTTCACCCGGCACAGGTTGAGGACGGCGTCCTGCATCGCCACCTGGACGCGCTGGCCGCGTCCGGTGTTCGTCCTCTGGTACAGCGCGGCCAGAATCGCGGCCACCAGGTGGATTCCGGTGCCCGAGTCGCCGATCTGCGCGCCCGTGGCGAGCGGCGGACCCTCCTCGAACCCGGTGGTGCTCATCGATCCGCCCATCGCCTGCGCGATCACCTCGTACGCCTTGAAGTCGGCGTAGCGGCCGGGGCCGAAGCCCTTGATCGACGCGTAGACGAGCCTGTCGTTGAGCTCCTGCAGCTTCTCCCACGGGTAGCCGAACCGCTCGACGACGCCGGGGCCGAAGTTCTCGACGAGGACGTCGACGTCTCCGATGAGCTTCTCGAAGACCTCCTTGCCCTCGGGAGACTTCATGTTGAGCGTGATGCTCCGCTTGTTGCAGTTGAGCATCGTGAAGTAGAGACTGTCCACTTTGGGCAGATCGCGGAGTTGCCCGCGGGTGATGTCACCCTTGCCGGGCGTCTCCAGCTTGATGACGTCCGCGCCCAGCCAGGCGAGCAGCTGGGTCGAGGACGGTCCGGATTGGACGTGCGTCATGTCGAGGACTTTGACGCCCTCCAGGGCCTTGGCCATCTCAGCTCACCTACTTGTACATCGTCTGGTTCATGGTCCCGGGCGCGTACACGTCGGGGTCGATCCACACGTTGATCAGCGACGGCTTGCCGGACTCCCGGGCGCGCTGCAGGGCGGGCCCGATGTCCTTGGGGTCGCGGACCTCCTCGCCGTAGCCGCCGAGCATCTTGGCGAACTGGTCGTACTTGACGTCGCCGAGCGTGTTGCCGACGCGCTCGCGCTCCAGCCCGTACTTGGCCGCCTGGCCGTAGCGGATCTGGTTCATCGACGAGTTGTTGCCGACGATGCCGACGAACGGCAGGTTGTAGCGGACCAGCGTCTCGAAGTCCCAGCCGGTGAGGGAGAACGCGCCGTCACCGAACAGGGCCACGACCTCCTTGTCCGGCCTGGCCAGTTTCGCGGCCAGCACGAACGGGACGCCGACGCCGAGCGTCCCGAGTGGACCGGGGTCCATCCAGTGGCCGGGTGACTTGGGCTGCACGACCTGGCCGGAGAAGGTGACGATGTCGCCGCCGTCGCCGATGTAGATCGAGTCCTCGGTGAGGAAGTCGTTGATCTCGCTCACCAGGCGGTACGGGTGGATCGGCGAGTCGTCGGAGAGCAGGTGCTCCGCCCGCCGCTGCCGCGCCTTCTCCTCGACCGCCTGCAGTTCCTCCAGCCACACCTTGCGGCCCATCGCGCCGTTGTCCTCGCGGCCGGAGGCGGCCTGCGTGACAGCGGAAAGGACGAGGTCGGCGTCACCGACGATGCCGAGGTCGACGTCGCGGTTCTTGCCGACGGTGCGGTAGTCGAGGTCGATCTGGACGACCGTCGCGTTCGCGGAAAGCCTTCGGCCGTAACCCATCCGGAAGTCGAACGGGGTGCCGACGATCACGATGACGTCGGCGTTGTCGAAGGCGTAGCGGCGCGACAGCTGGAAGTGGTGCGGGTCGCCGGGCGGGAGGGTGCCGCGACCCGCGCCGTTCATGTAGGCGGGGATGTTGAGCGTGCGCACGAGCTCGATGGCCGAGTCCGTGGCGCGCGTCGTCCACACCTGGCTGCCCAGCAGGATCGCGGGCTTCTTGGCGTTCACCAGCAGGTCCGCGAGCTTCTCGACGTCCGCCGGGTCGCCGAGGCTGCGGGTGGAGGCGCGGTAGTGGCCGGCCTCCGGTACTCGTGCCTGTGAGACGGGCACCTTGGCGTCCAGGACGTCGCGCGGGATCTCCAGGAACGACGGACCCGGTGCGCCTGCGTTGGCCTCGCGGAACGCCATCGACACCATGTCCGCGATGCGGGCGGTGTGCGGGACGTTCGCCGCGAACTTGGTGATCGGCGTCATCATGTCGACGTGCGGGAGGTCCTGCAGTGAGCCCATCTTGTGCTGGCTCAACGCACCCTGGCCGCCGATCAGCAGCATCGGGCTCTCCGCGCGGAACGCGTTGGCGACGCCCGTGACGGCGTCGGTGGTGCCGGGCCCCGCCGTGACGACGGCGCAGCCGGGCTTGCCGGTGATGCGGGCGTATCCGTCGGCCGCGTGCGCCGCGACCTGTTCGTGCCGGACGTCGATGACGGCGATGCCCTCGTCCACGCAGCCGTCGTAGATGTCGATGATGTGCCCGCCGCACAGCGTGAAGATGGTGTCGACGCCCTCTGCTTTGAGGGCCTTCGCCACCAGGTGGCCACCAGAGATGGACTCAGGAATCGACTCCGGCTCCGCGGAACTCGTCATCGGCGATCAGCTCCCCTTGGCGCTTCGACTGTAGATTGCATACCGTATGAGGTAGGCATATCGTTACTCCGCTACCAACCGGATGTCCATAGATGGCCGCAAGTTTTCGGCGAGAGGACGTAGACGGTGGATCTTTTCGAACACGAGGCGCGGGACCTCTTCGAGCGGCACGGGGTGCCCGTTCCGCGTGGTTTCGTGGCGGACACTCCTGAATCCGCGCGCGAGGCCGCCGCCAGCCTGGGCGGCACGGTCGTCGTGAAGGCTCAGGTGAAGACCGGCGGCCGCGGCAAGGCCGGCGGCATCAAACTCGCTTCGACGCCCGACGAAGCTTTCACGGCGGCCACGGCCATCCTGGGGATGGACATCAAGGGCCACACCGTGCACAAGGTGCTCATCACCGAGGCGAGCGAGATCGCCGAGGAGTACTACCTGTCGTTCCTGCTCGACCGTGCCAACAGGACGTTCATCGGCATGGCGTCGGCAACGGGCGGCATGGAGATCGAGGAGATGGCGGACTCCATCACTCGAATGCCAGCTTCGTCCTTCGACGCATCTGGAGTGTTCCCCCCGGAAATTGCTGCACAGATCAACGACGTCGCTTCCGCGTTGTGGAAGGTCTTCGTCTCCGAGGACGCGACCCTGGTCGAGGTGAACCCGTTGGCGCGCACCAAGGACGGGCGAATCATCGCGTTGGACGGGAAAGTGACGCTGGACGACAACGCGTCGTTCCGGCACTCTCGAAGCTCGGACGACGTGCACGGTGACCCGCTGGAGGTGCGGGCCGCCGAGAAGGGGCTGAACTACGTCAAGCTCGACGGCACCGTCGGTGTCATCGGCAACGGCGCTGGCCTCGTCATGTCCACATTGGACGTCGTGGCGCTGGCGGGCGCCGCGCCCGCGAACTTCCTCGACATCGGCGGCGGCGCGTCGGCCCAGGTGATGGCCGACGGCCTCGAGGTGATCCTCTCGGACCCGTCGGTCCGCAGCGTGTTCGTGAACGTGTTCGGCGGCATCACCGCGTGCGACGCGGTGGCCAACGGAATCGTGCAGGCCCTCGGGATGCTCGGTGATCGCGCCGACAAGCCGCTGGTGGTGAGGCTCGACGGCAACAACGCCGAGGCGGGCCACCGGATCCTCGACGAGGCACGACACCCGCTGATCACCGTGGCGCACACGATGGACGACGCGGCCGGCCGTGCCGCCGCCCTCGCTGGTAAGGAGTCCTGATGGCGATCTTCCTCGACGAGAACAGCCGTGTGATCGTCCAAGGCATGACGGGCTCGGAGGGTGCGAAGCACACCCGTCGCATGCTCGCGGCCGGCACTCAGGTGGTCGGCGGTGTGAACGCTCGCAAGGCGGGCACGTCCGTCGACTTCGACGACGTGACGCTGCCGGTGTTCGGCACGGTCGCCGAGGCGATGGAGGCCACCGGCGCGAACGTGTCGGTGCTCTTCGTGCCGCCCGCGTTCACCGGTGACGCGGTGATCGAGGCGATCGACGCCGAGATCGGGCTCGCCGTGGTGATCACGGAAGGCGTCCCGGTCCACGACACGGCACGGTTCTGGGCGCACGCTCAGGGTCGTTCCACCCGGATCATCGGACCGAACTGCCCCGGCATCATCAGCCCCGGCAAGGCGAACGCCGGGATCATCCCGTCGGACATCACCAAGCCGGGCTCGATCGGGCTCGTGTCGAAGTCGGGAACGCTGACGTACCAGCTGATGCACGAGCTGAAGGACTTCGGCTTCACCACGTGCGTCGGCATCGGCGGCGACCCGATCGTGGGCACGACGCACATCGACGCGATCGCGGCGTTCGAGGCCGACCCGGAGACCGAGCTGATCGTGATGATCGGCGAGATCGGCGGGGACGCGGAGGAACGCGCGGCGGAGTTCGTGCGGGACAACGTGTCCAAGCCGGTCGTCGGCTACGTGGCCGGCTTCACCGCGCCCGAGGGCAAGACGATGGGGCACGCGGGCGCGATCGTCTCGGGGTCCTCGGGGACGGCCGAGGCGAAGAAGCAGGCGATGGAGGCGGTGGGGATCAAGGTCGGCAAGACGCCGTCCGAGACCGCCGCGCTGGCCCGCGCGATCCTGACGAGCTGAGCAGGACGGCTCGGGCCCTGGGGATCAGGGCCCGAGCCGCTTCAGTCAGCCAACCGGTTGTGCCTCGCGGTCTGCCTCCGCGCGGCTCGACTCCGTGCCGGTGCGCGACTGGGCGGTGGGCAACTCGGCCGATCCGCCCTCGGCCTTGTCGCCGATCACCGACAGGGCCTGCTTCACGATCTTCAGCACGGCCTGCGCACCCTCGACCAGCTTGATCAGGTTCTCGCCGCTGGCCAGGAGTTCACCGAGCTTGGCCGCGATCCGCCCACCGCACTCGACGGCGATCTGCACGCACTGCGGGATCGCCATCGCGACGCTCTGCCCGAACGTGGCCGCGGCGGTGGCGAGCGCCTGGGTCATGATCGGCACGATCTTGCCGACCGCCTCGGTGATCAGCCGAGTCACCTCGGCGACCACCTGCGCCACCACCTCGCCCGCCTTGATCAGCGCGGAGGCGTTGGTCAGGGCGGTCTCGGCGACGGACAGCACGCCGTCGACGAGTTCCTTGCCCGTCTTGGCGTACTCCTCGGCGCTCGCACCGGACCAGCTGTCGGTGTCCTCGCCCTTCTTCGCGCCGTACTCCTCGGCGAGGGTGGTGGCCGCCTTGCCCGCGCTCTGGAACTCCCCGGCGCCCTGCTGGACGTTGCCGGGGTTGCCGCTGAGCTGGTCGAGCGGTTCCTCCAGGAACGAGATCATCGACGTGAGGAAGCCGACGCCCGCGCTGTCCAGTGCCTGCAACGGTTTCCCGGTCGTGCCGAGCTCGCTCATCGGTGCCCGCGGGGTGGCGGCGAGGTCGGCCGACAGCCACTGGTCCGTGGTGATGGCGTTGGTGGTGGTGCGGAGTTCGGTGAGCAGCGCGGCGATCGTGCCCGCGTCGGTGGTGGTCATCGGCCTGCTCCCGTGACGTCCTCGGCGTTGCGCTCGTCGGTGCGCTGGTAGTTCTCGGCGGTGCGGCGCATCCCTTCCCCCACCTTGTCCATTGTGGACGCAAGGTGCGCGAACGCTCCCATCGTCTCCCCCATCGGGCCGCTCAGGCCGGTAGCGAGGAACCCGGCGAACTGCCCGAGCGAGTCCTGGCCGAGCTGGTCGGGCAACGCGGTGCCGGTGGCGGCGAGCTGGTCGGCATATCCGGTCAGCGTCCTCGCGTGGCGGCGGAGCTGTTCGTGATCGGCGGTGAGGCTCATCGCACCGCCTCCGGCGCGTGGGCGGTGATCTGGTGCAACGCGTCGCCGTCGCCGAGGTAGTCCGTCATGATCTCGGTCATCCGCGCGCTCGCCAGCCGTTGCGCCTCGCGGGCGGTGCCGACGATCAGCGTCGCGAGCGTGTCGACGTCGAGCTTGCGCGCGGCGGGCGTCAACGTGACGTCGCCGAGCACCCCGCCCGCGTTGACCGTCACGGTGACCTCACCACGCGGCGACGTGGCACTCGCCCCGGCCTGGTCGAGGCTGGCGCTCGCTTCGCGCGCGTTGTACGCAACGCGTTCGAGCCGTTCGCGGTAGTCCGCCAGCCACTGCTCTGGATTCACTGTCTCTTCTCCCCCTTCTGGGGTCTGTGTCTGAGTCCGGTTCGATGAGAGTCGAGCCTGAGGTGGTTCCTGGTGGTGCTGCCGGGCGGCCCGCGTACCGGTGTCGTACGTGGGTCGTCCGGCCGTGCCGCCAGGAACCACCTCAGGCCCGGCTGTCGCGGACCGGACTCAGACACAGGCCCCTGGCCCGCGCTGTTGCGGCGAGCTCACCTATTGCGCGGACCAGGTCGTTGTGCCGCAACGGGTTGACGCTGACCCAGCCGTCCGCGCCCACGTCGACCCTGACCCGTCCGCCCGTGCTGTCCACCCACGACACCTCGCGCCGCTGCCCGCCGCGCACCACACCCGCCTGCCCCTGGCCGACGACCTCCAGCTCGTACCCGGCCCCCGGCGGCAACGTCACCGGCATCACCTGGGCGGGCCGGACCTGCGGAACCAACGCCGCGAGCTCGTCGCCGAGCGTCTCCGCCTCGACGTGCACGACCCGCACCGTGCTCTCTGTTTGCGTGCACACCACGGCGTCGGCGCCGTACACCATCGCGACCGCCCCAGCTCCCGGCACCACGAGGTCGACCACGGCCGTGTGCTCGTGCAGCGCCGTCACGAGCTCCGCCGCCATCCCCACCGGCCCGTGCTGGGCGGCGAGTCCGCGCTGCTGCAACCCGTGTCCCGCCTCGGCGAGCAGCTGAGCCCGTTCGTCCGCTTGCTCGCCGAACGACGGCACCCTCAACGGAAACGGCCACCGCACCCCGGCGTGGGTGGCGAGCAGGTCCATCTCGACCAGGTCGAAGGCGATCACCGCGCCGCCTTCCGCGCCTGCTCGGCATCGGTCTCGACGTAGGTGCCCCCGATGTCCGCGAGCATCTGCCGGAACTCGCGCACCTCGCGTTCCGCCGCACTCACCTCACCGGCGAGCCCAGACCCGGCGTCCTTGAGCCGCTTCGACAGGTCCTGTGCGGGCGGCGCCGTCCCGAGCAACGGCTGCCGCTCCGCCAACCGACTGGCCGTCGCCACCAACTCCCCAGTGAGCTCGGCCAACCGTGTGAGCGTGCGCACCCGGTCCTGCAACTGGTCGGGCGAAACCTCGTAGCCGGTCACTGCTCCTCCCCGATGACGGCGGGCGACACCCGTTCGGTGATCGCGAACAGGTCGTGGTCGAGCGTCGGCATCTGGTTCTCGTGCCGCTGCTCCTCGTCCTTGCGCGCGGCCCCACCCGCAGGCCCGCCCATGGCGTTGCTCTGCGCTGCCTTGGTCTCGCCGACCACCGATGTGGAACCGACGACCCCGCCGTGCGGCACGGCCATCACCCCGGCGCGCATCCCAGGCGTGACCTGCTGCGTAGCGCTCACCACCGGCCCGCTCGCAGGCGCGGCGCCGCCCGTGGTGCCGCTCATCAGGCGTTGCCACGGAACCCCGCCCGAACTGGGCGTGCGCACCGAGGTCGCGCTCACCGGGCCAGGCGCCGAAACGCTCGCGCGGGGCGATGCGGCAGCCTGCGGGACGGTGGCGCGGGCGTCGTCGATCAGGCGTCCGCTGCCGTTGAGGCTCGACTCGTAGGTCTGCATGGCCCGGACGGCCTGGGCCTTCTGCTGGTCGGCCGACGCCGCCCCGAAGTAGAAGTAGAACCCGGACGTGGCGCCCGCAGGCATGGTCGGCGCACTCGGCAACGCGAACGGCGCAGGCGCGCTCGGCAGTGCGAACGGCGCAGGCGAGCCGAACGACGCGAGTGTCGTGGGCGACGCGAAAGGCGCGGGCCCTCCCGGTGCCCCGAACGACGCCGGTGCGGACGGCAACGCGAACGGCGAAGCCCCACCCACCGCAGGCACCCCCACCGGCGCGGGCACGCCCGGCGCTCCCACCGATCCGGCCGCGCTCGGCTGTGTGAACGGCGCCGCGAACGCCGGCACCGTCATCCCCGGATCCGGCGGCGCCGGCATCGCTGCTCTCGCCGCCGCCAACGCGTCCGCCGAGTCCTGCGCCGCCTTCTGCCCCGCCCCGGCCAGTTCGCTGATCTTCTCGATCCGCGAGGCCAGCGCCCCCAGCCGTGCCGCGGCCTCCTCCGCCGCCGCCCCGCTCCACCCCTCGAGCAACGCCGCCCGCTGCTCCCGGAGCACCTCGGCGTGCGCGGTCAGTGCGGCGCGGTGGCGCGTCCAGTCCTCGGCGACCGTGCTGACGTCGGCCACGTCGGCGTCCTGCCACAGCATCCGGTGCAACTCGGCGTGGCTGTACGCCTCCCAGTTGATGCCTGACACCCCTGGCTTCCCTCCCTCGTCCGTCCCCGGTGTGAACGATCACACCGGGGCCAAACGAGGCACCAGGCCAGCAGACCGGCCGTTCGTGGCCGGTTGGCCTGATCAGCGAGAACGGGCGAAGTGATCCTGCAGCCGGGCGTGCCGGAACTGGTAGACCGCGCCCGCCCGGCGGAGCACGCCGCGGCGGTAGGCGTCGTCCAGGAACGCCGGGAGGTTCCACGGCAGCCTGCCCGTCAGGGGCAGCCACACGCGCGCGAACACCACCCACTGGCCCCACGCGGTCAGGCTCAGCACGTAGGCGAGTCCGCCGCCGATGCCGCCGACCGACCCGAGCGCCAACGCCGTCGTCGGGCTCCACACCACCTCGAACCGCAGCGCGGTCAGGCCCTGCGCGACGACGCCGGTCGCGCCCATGACGAACACCGCGAACACCGGCACCATCACGGCCACCATCCCCAGCACGGCACGCCGGTTCGTCGCCAGCAACTCGCGCGGGCTGCCCGCCGAGCGCACGTCGAGCGGCGCCTCCAGCGCGGCGACCACGGCGAACACCAATCCGGCGCCGAGCCCGAACACCAGGCCGAACACGCCGACGTCCACCAGCACGCCCGACGTCAGCCAGGAACCAGGCGTGGCCAGCCAGAACGCCATCGCGCGCGCCAGTCCGTACGCCGCCCCGACCGCCCCGCCGAACGCAAGCCCGAGCAGTCCCCGCGTCCACACCCGGCGACCCGCCCGGCCCCGCAGGCGCAACCTCGACCGCACCGGTTCCAGCGGCGCCCGCGACACCACGACCCGGTGCGCACCCCCGAACAACACCCCGGTGACCAGCCCGATCATCACCGCGAACAGCAGCCCCCGGACCCCCAACGCCCCCACCAGCGCCGTCTCCACCACCAGGTCGGCGACCCCGACGGCCACACCCACACCCAGCCCCGTGACAGCAGAGGACGTCCCGAACCGCCACCACGCCACGTCGTGCGTGCCGAGCCGCGTCAGGTGGTCCGCGAGATAGCCGAACCAAGGCCGCACACGGTCAGCATGCGAGCTGTATACAGCTGGTATGAAGCTGCTGAGCAGGTGGCGTTCAAGAGATTCGGCCGAGTCGAACTCCAGCAACGCGACCGGGTCGTGGTCCGGGGTGTCGCTGTAGATCCGCCGCGCCAGCGCCACCATCAACGGCGTCGTCAGCACCTCCGCCAACGGCCCGCCGCGGCGCACCTCGTCCAGCACGGGCTTCCACACGTTGCCGCCGGGTCCGGTCTTGCGGGTCGTGCGCGGCAGGTAGTCCTCAAGATCGTCGACATCGAGGTCGCACAGCACGACCGCAGCAGCAGACGTGAGCACCTTGGTACCGGCAACAGCATCGCGGTACTCGTCCACACGGCTGGTGAGCACCAACGGCAGAGTGGTGGTGTTCAACGCGACGAGCGCCGACCGGTGCAATCCGCTGCCGATCTCGTCAAAGCCGTCCAGCACCGGCAACACCCGCTGCGAGTCGACCAACGCCGACGCCAGCGTCCCGCCCGGCCCCGGCCCGCCGAGAAACGGGTGGTCGCGGACCAGCTGCGCGGCCAGCCAGTCCCGCAGCCCCACCTCGCCGGGATGCCAGGAACCCAGCTGGAAGATCACCGGCACCGGGTCACGAGCGTCCTTCCGCGCCAGCAGGTCCAGCACGAAACGCGTGGTCAGCACCGTCTTGCCGGACCCGGCACGGCCGAGCACGACCAGCCGCCGCGACCCGATCGAGCGGTACACGTCGACGACCCGGTCCACGCTCCCGGCCAACTCGACGACGTCACCGACGTTCGTCCAGCCGTCCATCAACGCCCCGGCGGCCGCCTCCCACCGCACCGGCAACGGCACGGGGTCGTGGACCTGCCGCTGCTCCTCCTCGCGCCGCCACCGGGCTTCGACCTCGACCTTCAACTGCTCGACGGCCTCGTGCAACGGATCGAAGCGGGCGGGCTCCGAGGCAGGCTCCGAAACGGGCTCATCCCGTCCAGCAGCGGAGAAGAGCTCAGCGCGTTCAGCACCGGAAAGCTCCAATGCGTCGGCCAACGCGCGCACGGTCCCGATCCGCGGATCGCCGCGTTCGCCCGTTTCGAGGCCACGCACCGTGCGCACGCCCACACCGGCACGCGCGGCGAGCGCCTCCTGGCTCAGCCCCGCCCGCTGCCGCCACTGACGCAGCAGTGAACCGAACCGGCTCGCCACAACAGCCCCCTCAAGCCTGGATGATCAGCACACTACCGAGACAGCCGTGTCTCGTGGCCGTTCCCGCCCGGTTGGAGGAAGATCGCGGATGTGCTGACCGAGTGGCTCCACGCCGTGCCGCCGTTGCTGGTCTACGTAGTAGTAGGCCTGGTGGTCGGCGTCGAGAGCATGGGCATCCCGCTGCCGGGCGAGGTCGTGCTGGTCGCGGCGGCGCTGATGGCGTCGCACCACGACGGGATCTCACCGCTCTGGGTCGGCGTCGCGGCATCAGCGGGCGCGATCATCGGCGACAGCGTCGGGTACGCACTGGGCAAGCGGTTCGGGCAGCGGATCTTCGGCTGGGCGGGCGAGAAGTTCCCCAGTCACTTCAGCCAGGACAAGGTCGGGAAAGCCCAGGCGCTGTTCCAGAGGTACGGCGCCTGGGCTGTCTTCTTCGGCCGGTTCGTGGCGTTGCTGCGGATCCTCTCGGGTCCGCTCGCGGCCACGATGGGCATGCACTACGGGAAGTTCCTGCTGGCCAACGCAGCGGGCGGCGTTGCGTGGGCCGGCGGCACGACAGCGGCCGTCTACTTCGTCGGAGAGGCCGCCGAGCACTACCTCGCGGAGTTCTCGTGGATCGCGCTGCTGGTCGTGCTGCTCGCGGTCATCGGGTTCAGCGTCCGAGCCCGGCTCCGCCGTTCACACCGATGACCTGGGCGGTGATGTGCCCGGCCTCCGGCGTGGTCAGGAACGTGATCGCCGCGGCGACGTCGGCGGGCGTGCCCGCGCGGCCGTTCGCCGGGTTGCCGACGAGCTTCTTGCGCCGTTCCTCCGACAGCGTCCCACCGAAGAACTCGGTGTCCTCGACGACGCCGGGCGACACGACGTTGACCGTGATCCCCCTGGTCCCCAGGGCGAACGCGAGGTCCGCCGTCCACGCCTCGACCGCGGACTTGGCCGCGCCGTAAGCACCCGAACCGCGCCGTCCGGCGATCGACCCGAGCGTCACCACGCGGGCGTTGTCGGCCAGGCGCGGTTGCAGCGCGGTCGTCACGAGGACCGCGCTTATCACGTTGGACTCGTAGTTCGCGAGCCACAGGTTCTTCACGTCGGTCAGGTTCTGCGGGGCGGGCAGGCGCCGGGTCATGTTGCCGCCCGCGTTGTTCACGAGAACATCCACAGTGGACGGCAGGTCGGACAGCGCCGCCTCCACCGAGTCCGGGTCCGCCGCGTCGAACACGACCGCCCGCGCGCCGATCTCCTCCGCCGCCGCCTTCAGGACGTCCTCCCGGCGTCCCGTGATCACCACCTCGAGACCCTGCTCGACGAGCCGGGCCGCCACTGCCTTGCCGATGCCCGTGCCGCCGCCGGTCACCACTGCTGTACGCGTCATGCGGTCCTTCATAACAGCGGAATACCTGCAGGTCGATCGGCTTGTCAGCCGATACCGGTTCACGTCTGTGACTAGGCTGCTCACACCCGACTCCGCTGGGGAGAATCACATGGAAACTCGCACTCTTGATACAGACGGCGCCGTCATCACGTACGACGTGAGCGGCTCCGGCGGCCGTCCGCTGATGATGATCGGCCAGCCGATGGACGCCAGCGGGTTCACCGCGTTGCGCGCCCAGTTCCCCGACCGCACGGTCATCACCTACGACCCGCGCGGCCTCGGCCGCAGCACCCGTTCGGACGGTCGCACCGAGAACACGCCGCAGATCCAGGCGGGCGACGTGCACGCGGTGATCGAGGCCGTCGGCGGCCCGGTCGACCTGTTCGCGTCCAGCGGTGGCGCGGTCACGGCGCTGGAACTCGTCGCCACGTACCCGGACGACGTCGTCACGCTCGTGGCGCACGAACCGCCCATCATCGACGTGCTGCCCGACGCGGCCGCCGCGCGCAAGGCCCGTGACGCCTTCATGGAGGCCTACCAGGCCAAGGGCCAAGGCGCCGGCATGGCGGCGTTCATCCACATGAGCTCGTACCAGGGCGAGTACGGCGACGAGTACTTCGCGTTGCCGCTGCCCGATCCCGCGCAGTTCGGCATGCCGGCCGAGGACGACGGCAAGCGCGACGACCCGTTGCTCGGCACCGCCTCGCTCGCCATCACCGACTACCACCCGCGCGTCGAGGATCTGGCCGCCGCGTCCACCCGTGTCGTGATCGCCGTGGGTGAGGAGACCGGCGACGCGTTCACCGCGCGCACGGCCGTCCACACGGCACGGTTGCTCGGCCAGGAGGCCGTCGTGTTCCCCAGCCACCACGGCGGGTTCATCGGCGGCGAGTTCGGCTACGCGGGCAAGCCCGAGGAGTTCGCGGTCAAGCTCCGCGAAGTGCTCGGCTGAGAACGACGTCGGCGGCCTTCGCAGCGCCGCCGCTGTCGTGGATCGCGGCACGCATCCGGTCGAGGTTCCGCCGGATCGTGCCGTCGGACGACACCCGATCGACGGCCGCGCGCAGGTCCGCGTGGTCGTCGATCCGTTCGCCCAGGCCGAGTTCGACGACGCGGTCGGCGTTCGCGGCCTGTTCCGGCGTCTGCGGCACGACGACCAGCGGCACGCCCGCGTGCAGCGCCTCCATCGTGGAGTTCATGCCGCCGTGGCTGATGAACGCCCTGGCGTGCTTGAGCACCGCGGGCTGCGGGAACCACGGCCGCACGTCGACGTGTTCGGTCCCTTCGACGTCCCGCGCAGTCATCGCCACCTGCCACGCGCCGTCGGCGAACTGGTCGAGACACGCCTGGTAGAAACCGGCGTCGCTCATCACGGAGCCGAGCGAGACGAACACCAGCGGCACGTCGTCCCTGCGCGGCCGCCACTCCTCGGCGGCGCGCTCCCCCAGCACGGGGCCGACGAAGTGGAACGAGTCGTCGAACGTCTCCGCGTGCGGCTGGAACTCGCGCGGTACGAACACGATGCTGCACGCCTCGGGCGCCTCGATCGTGCTCGGGATGTCGAGGTCGACGTCGTGGCTGCTCACGAACTCCGCCAGATCGTCCGCAACATATTGCGCAACGCTCGCGTCCATGAGGTTGTAATGCGCGTTGGATGCCGTGTGTGGCACCGTGCGTACAGCTTGTATACCGAGTGCACGCGCGATCAGCCGGGCGGGCCAGTTCGTGGAGTCGTAGACGATCAGGTCGGGTTTCGAGCTCCGGCAGTGGTCGAGCAGGACCGGGTAGGTCGCGGCCATCGCCCGGAAGTAGTGCGGAAACCACTCGTCGATCGGGTTGGCGGTGACGGGCCGGAAGGCAGGCAGCGCGGGGAGTTCCACCCACCGCGCGCCCGCTCCGGTCACCGCCTCCGCGTGGTCGGCGCCGGTCGCGTACTCGACCTCGGCACCCCGTGCGGCCAGTTCCGCGACGACCGCGAGGGTCGGCGTGACGTGACCATGACCTGCGAGCGTGACGAACAAGATCCCCATTGGCCCGATCCTGCCGAACGCGCGCAAGTGATTTAGCGCAGGAACGCCTCGATCACCTCGGCCACCCGCAGGCCGCTGGCGAAGTCCGCGAGGTCCCGCGGGTGTTCGCCCTTCATCGCCTGGGCGAACAGGGTGAGCCGGGAGTAGTCGGAGCCGGTCTGCTCCAGCGGCACCGGCTCCCACGCGCCACCGTCCGAAGTGGACAGCAACGCCCACTGGTCGAGCCGCAGCGACCGCTCGGTGCCCCAGGCGGTCCACTCGTAGACCTCGGGCCCGGCGAGCCCGGAGAACGCCGACACGTGCACCGGCACGCCGCTCCCCCGCAACACGCCCCGCGCGGCGACCTCGGCCTCACCCGGACCGGGGAAGTCCGACGACACCGACTCGACGGTGAGCGGCCCGAGCATCCGGTCGGTCAGGTAGACGAAGTGCGACAACACCTCGCGCACGAACCCGCCCTGCTCGGACCGGGACAGCCAGGTCGCGTCCGCCTGGAACGCCCGGGGCCACACCGGGAACTGCAACCGGATCTCGACGCCCCGCAGCGTGCCGAGCGAGGCCAACCGGCGTTCGATCTCGACCGTGGCGACCATGTCCGAGAGGGCGAAGTTCACGGCGTTCGGCCGTCCTTCCGCCGCACCCGCCATCGCGCGGGCCTCGTCCAGGTCGACGGCCAGGGGTTTCTCGCAGAACACCGCCTTGCCCGCGGCGAACGCCTTGAGCACCAGGTCGGCGTGCGAGGCGGGCGGCGTCGACACGTACACGGCGTCCACTTCGGACAGCACGTCGTCGAGGTTCGTGACGACCGGGACGTCGAGCGTCTTGGGTGCGACGTCGACGCCCGCGACCACGGTGTACTCGGGATGTGCCTGCGCCGCCGTCAGCATCCGGGTGCCCATGGCTCCCAGGCCGACGACGGCGAGGCGAATCGGGTCAGCGATCATGCGCCTATTCTGCCGGTGCCCACGCCTTCGACAGCTTCACCCGTGAGCCGGTCTGCAGCAGCGAGCCGGTGTAGAGGCGGGACGCGACCAGCAGGATGACCACCACGGTCACCGCGAGGATCCCGAGCGAGAGCAACGCCTCCCACGCCGCCGCCTGCTCGGCGAACAACCGCACCGGCATCGCGACCCCGGCCGTGAACGGCACGAACGACATCACCTTGAGCACCGTCGGGTTCTCGTAGAAGAACTGCACGCCGAAGTACGGGCCCATGACCGCGATCATGACCAGACCCATCGTCGAGCCGAGGTCCTCCTGACGGCTGACCAGCGCGCCCGCCACCGCCCACATCGACGAGATCAGCACGAACCCGAACATGAGGAACGGGATGAACCAGCCGAGCGCGGGCGCGACCACCCCCAGCAACGTGCCGAGATCGGCGACCCGCAACGCGATCGGTGCCGCGAGCGCCAGCACCACCACCTGCCCGAGCGTGAGGATCGTGTGCCCGAGGATCTTGCCGGCGAGCAGTGCGCGGACCGGGACCGTCGACACGAGGATCTCCACGATCCGCGTCTGCTTCTCGGTCACGGTGCTCTGCGCGATGGCCGCGCCGCCCATGCCGAACATGAGGAACACCAGCCCGAACACGATCACCGTGACGGACCGCTGCCCGGACGTCACCGCCGAGGGGTCGAGCAGTTCGACCGGAGGTGCCTCGACGAGTTCGCGGATCACGCTGTTCGGCGGGTCGTTGAGAGCGAGGACCTTGATCCCGGTGCCGTCCGGCACGATCGCTGCCTCGGCGTCGTCGGACCTGACCAGGTCGGCCGCCTCCTGGACGGTCCCGACCTCCTGGACCTCGAGCGCTTTGCCCTGCACGGCCTGCGAGGCCGAGCCGACGACGGCGACCTTGGGATCGTCGCCGCCGAAGACGGTCGGCAGCACTGTGAGCGCGAACAACCCGACGATGGTGAACGCGAAGCCGATCCAGAAGCCCTTGGTGGTGACCAGGGTCTTCATCTCGCGTTCGGCGACGAGCCACGTCGCCTGGCTGAAGGAGGCGCGGGCCATGTCAGATCACTTCCTTGAAGATCTCGTCGAGCGTGGGCACGACCGGGGTGAACGAACGGACCTCGCCGCGGTCCAGCGCCGCCCGCAGGACCTGCTGGGGTTCCGCCTCGAAGACCGCGCGGGGTCCGTCGAGCTCGAGGATCCGGGCGCCGGGCACGTCGCGCACCCAGCCCGCGTCCTCCGCGACGACGATCTCGTAGCGGCTGCCCGCGTGCCGGGCGCGCAGGTCCTCCCGCGACCCGTTGGCGACGATCCGTCCCTTTGAGATGATCACGACGTCGTCGCAGAGCCGTTCCACGATCGCCAGCTGGTGGCTCGAGAACAACACCGGGACGCCGGCGGCGGCGCGCTTGCGCAGCACGTCCAGCACGGTCTCGACGGCGATCGGGTCGAGGCCGGAGAACGGCTCGTCGAGGATCAGCACGGCCGGGTCGTGCACCAGCGCGGCCGCGATCTGCACGCGCTGCTGGTTGCCGAGCGACAACTCCTCCAGGCGGTCGTTCGCCCGGCCGGTCAGCTCCAGCTCGTCGAGGAGCGCGTCGGTGTTGCGCTGCGCCGTCTCGCGGTCGACCCCGTGCAACCGCGCGAGCCAGGTGATCTGGTCACGCACCTTCATCTTCGGGTAGAGGCCGCGTTCCTCCGGCATGTAACCGAAGTCGGGCCTGCTCTGCGCGTCGAGCTCCTGGCCGTTCCAGCTCACCGATCCCCCGTGCGCGGCGAGCACCCCCAGCACGATGCGCATCGTGGTCGTCTTGCCCGACCCGTTGGCGCCCAGGAAGCCCGTCATCCGGCCCGGCCGGACGTCGAAGCTCACCTCGTCCAGCACCTTGTGATCGCCGAAGCTCCGGCTGATCCCCCTGACAGTCAACATGGGAGGAACGGTAATTCGCCCGGTTCAAGATCGCGTCCGCCGCGCGGCATCATCCTCGCGGAGGACCCCTTCCGGGCTAACGTGCCCGCATGACGACCTTCCGGCTGGCCGCCTACGCGGTGAGCATCTCGAACGACCGGGTGTTGCTGGTGCGGGCTTCCTCACCGTTCGGCGAAGGCCATTGGCTGCTGCCCGGCGGTGCCGTCGAGCACGGCGAGGACCCGATCGACGCCGTGGTCAGGGAAGTCGCCGAGGAGACGGGCTGCACGGGCGTGGTCGAACAGCTGCTCGGTGTCGACTCGCGGGTCGTTCCAGCGGAGGAACGGCACATGCCGGAGAAGGGTGTTCACCAGAACATCGGCGTCTTCTACCAGGTGCGGATCACCGGTGAGCCGCGGCCGGAACCGAACGGCGCGACCGCCGATCCTGTGTGGACACCGCTCGCGGACGTTCCCTCGTTGCGCCGGGCGGCTCTGGTCGACGTCGGTCTGGCGCTGGCGTCGGGGAAGCCGCCGACCGGGCATGTCGCTGCGGTCCCGGTCGGCGGCCTGGTCATTCACTAGTGCCGCGTCAGCCGGCCTTTGCCCCGTCTTCGGTGTTCAGACGGTCGCATCGTGGTGCCGGCCCCGCGTCCCTGTACTGGTTGTACCGGGGCGCGGGGCCGGTGCCGCGAGGCGGCCCGCTGAGCGCCGAAGACGCGGCGAAGGCTGGCTGACGCGGCACTAACGGGCGCTCGCCGCGACTCCCAGCCGATGGCCGCCGGTGTAGACGTTCATCGAGGTGCCGCGCAGGAACCCGACCAGCGTCACGCCCATCTCCTCGGCGAGGTCGGCGGCCAGCGACGACGGCGCGGACACCGCGGTGAGCACGGGGATTCCGGCCATGACGGCCTTCTGCACGAGTTCGAACGACGCCCTGCCGCTGACCATCAGCACGGTGCTGGTGAGCGGCAGGCGTCCGTTGCGGGTGGCCCAGCCGACGACCTTGTCCACCGCGTTGTGCCGTCCGACGTCCTCCCTGAGGCACAGCAGGTTGCCGTTCTCGTCGAACAACCCGGCCGCGTGCAGCCCGCCGGTGCGGTCGAAGACCCGTTGCGCGGCACGGAGTTTCGTCGGGAACTCGGTGATCATCTTCGGGTCGAGACGGATCGGGTCGTTCGCCACCTGCCAGGTCGCGACGGTGCGCACCGCGTCGAGGCTCGCCTTGCCGCACAGGCCGCACGACGAGGTGGTGTAGAAGTTGCGCTCGATGCTCGGGTCCGGCGGCGCGACACCCTCGCCGAGCCCGACGTCGAGGACGTTGTAGGTGTTGCTGCCGTCGGCCGTCGCGCCCGCGCAGTAGCGGATCGCCGCGATGTCGGACGGCGCCCGCACCACGCCCTCGCTGACCAGGAAGCCCGCCGCCAGGTCGAAGTCGTCACCCGGCGTGCGCATGGTCACGGCGAGGGACTTGCCCCGCACGCGGATCTCCAGCGGTTCCTCGACCGCCAGCGTGTCCGGTCGCGCGGTGGCCGCGTCGTCCACCAGCCGCACCACGCGCCGCCTGCTCGTCACCCGTCCCATGGCCTGCCTCCCTGCAGATCGCGACGCACTCGTCGAGCAAGCGCCGCAACACCTCGTCCCCGGACAACGCCCTGACCGCCTTGGCCACCACCCAGTTGCGCGGCCACCACTTCGGCGCGACGATCCCGGCCCTTCTCGTGCAGTGCGCGACCAGTCGCCGGCCGGACGCCTCCCGCGTCCCGATCACCCTGGTGGCGAACGGGAGGAGCTTGCGCCGACCCTCCTCAGTGGACTGGTCGTTGACGCACCGCGCCACGCACGCCAGCACCGGGTGCACGCATTCGGGCCGGTCCGACCACACCTCACCGGCGAGCACCGACGTGAGTTCCATCAGGCAGCACCCGTCGGCGGGCGTCTGGTGCCAGCCCCTGGCGAGCCGAGGCACCCGGCTCACAGCCGCGGCCTTCCCGGCTGCGACAGGTGTTTGCTCAGCACCGCGCCCGCGAGCCCCAGCACACCGGCCGCTGTGAACGCGAACATCGGCCCCTGCGAAGCGAGCACGACAGCGGCGATCAACGCCCCCGCGGCCTTCGCCGTGTAGAGCACGCCGAAGTTCTGCGCGCCGTTGGTCTCGCCGAAGTACTCCCGGCTGACCCCCACCAGCAACGAGTAGCAGCACCCGGTGCCCAGCCCCGCGAGCGTGGCACCGATGATCAGCCCCGCGACGTTCTGCGAGTACAGCAACACGAACTGCGCCAACCCACCCGTCGCCAACGTCCAGACGAGCGCCTTGCGCCGCCCGATCCGTTCGGAGATCCACCCGACCAGCACCCGCCCGGTCCCGGTGGCCGCAGCGAGCGTCGCCAACGCGACCACCCCGAGCGTCCGATCCCCCACGAACAAGGGCAGGTAAACCAGGTCGTACAACGACACCGCCGCCGCGAACGCCACCCCGCCGTACAGCCACCAGAACGTGCCGCACCGCATGGCCTCGTGCGTCCGGAACTCCCTGAGCGCACTGCGATTCGGCACCCGCGCCCGATCCAGCGCCCACTCGCGCGGCGCGATGTGCGGCGGCCACCAGTGCTCCGGCGGATCCTTCATCACCGCCCCCGCAGCCACCATGACGACAGCGATGACAATCCCGGCCTGCATCAGGAATCCACCGCCGAAGTAAGCCCCGGCAGCCAGCACGAACGGCACCGACCCGTACGCGAACGCACCGCTGACGAACGCCACCTTCCGGGTCACCTTCTCCGGATACCACCGCACGACGGTGCTCAGGCAGGTCGCGTACACCAGCCCGGCCCCCACCCCGCCGAGGATCGAGTACCCGACGAGCTGCCCCTGCCCGAGCGTCACCAGCCCAGCGCCGCACAACACCGCGCCGATCCACATGGCACCCGTGGACGTGAGCCGCTTCTGCTCTCTGAGCCACGCCACCGGAAACGCCGTGCCCGCCTGGCACACCGTCCAGAGAGCCAAGGCCCAGAACAGCTCCGGCACGCTCCACCGGTCCTGCAACTGCGGGATCAGCGCCCCGAACCCGTACTGCCCGACGCCGGCCGCCAACATGGCCGCCCAAGCGGCCCACAGCACAGTGCGGCGCGAGCGCCCCGACACCTCGACGTCGGTCTCCCCCACCCGGTAGAGCCTGCCGACGTGATCACGGACATAAGTCGCGACTGGCATGCCCTTCACCCCGTCCCGAGGATTGCATACAGTATCCGGTAGGCTATACCACGGGAGCCCTGATGAACATGCCCTGGAAGCTCGCCCGCCAGACAGCCCGCGACGCGGCGAAGCCGTTGGACGCGGTCGAACTGCCTCTACCCGACTCTCTGGGCCTGGCCCTGGCGTCGGCGGTGCGAGCGCTGACAAGCCAGCCGACCTGCGACACCTCGGCGATGGACGGCTACGCCGAGCGCGGTGCGGGACCTTGGACGGTGGTGGGCCGGGTGGCCGCCGGCGAGCAGATACCGCGCACGTTCTCACGGCCTGGTGACACAACACCCGTTCTGCAGCCTGGCGAGGCGTTCGGCGTGGCGACCGGAGCTCTGGTGCCGCCTGGCACGGAGTCCGTCGTCCCGGTGGAGCACTGCGTCCTCGACGGCACCACCCTGCACCACTCCTCCATCCAGCCGCCTGGCAAACACATCCGCCGCCGAGGCGAGGACTGGTCCGCGGGCGACGAGCTGATCCCGGCCGGCTCCCTCATCACCCCCGCCGTCCTGGGCCTCGCCTCCGCCGCCGGCCACGACACCATCCTGGCCCACCGCCGCCCGAGGGTCGCCGTGATCGTCACCGGCGACGAACTCCTGCACAGCGGCCCACCCACCCCGGGCCGGGTCCGCGACGCCATCGGCCCGATGCTCCCCGGCCTGCTCACCAGAGCCGACCTCCTGGGCACCACCTACCTGCGCGACGACCCCACGGCCCTGGCGGACGCCCTCACCCACGACGGCGCCGACGTCCTGGTCACCTGCGGTGCCACCTCCAAGGGCCCGGCCGACCACCTCCGCAGCGTGCTCCAGGACCTGGGAGCTGAGATCCTGGTCAGCGGAGTCGCCTGCCGCCCCGGCCACCCGATGCTGCTGGCGACCCTCCCGGACGGCAGGTGCGTGGTAGGCCTGCCGGGCAACCCGTTCGCCGCCTACGCCGCCGTGCTCACGTTGCTGCACCCGCTGCTGGACACCCTCGGCGGCCACGCACCCAAACCGGAAATCACCGCGCACCTCAACGATGTGAGCGCTCACCCGAACGACACGCGACTGATCCCCGTCACCAGAACCGGCAACACAGCACACCCCGTCGGACACGACCGGCCAGGTTCGTTGTGGGGTGCGGCGCTGGCGGACGCGCTCGCGGTCGTGCCGCCCGGCCACGAGGGCGGCGAGGCCGAGCTCATTTCCGGGAACGCCAGCTGACCTTCGACGACCCCGCCTCCGGTGCGTCCTTCACGACCGTGCGCACCGGCAGGCCGAGGAAGTCACCGAACCGCGTCACGTGCGCGGCGAGCCGGTCCACGTCGAAGCCGGGCAACGGGCGGAGTTCGACGTCGACGGAGGTCTTCTTCATGACGCGCCGCCACAGCCCGGCGATCTGGCCGTCCTCGATGATCGTCGCGTAGAACATGCCGTTGTACGTGGAGATCGGGATCTCGTCGTACCGGCCGAAGAAGGCGGCGCGGTCCTTGTAGCCGATCACCAGCTCGTCGTAGGCGGGCAGCAGGTACGCGCCCGCGCCCGGCGTGAGGTCGGCGGGCAGCCAGTACTCCTTGCCGTCGAACGCCTCGCAGACCAGCGACGACTTCACCGCGTCCAGGCCGCGGGACGCCTCGCGGACGCCGATGCCGCACCAGTTCGCGAAGTCCGCGAGGGTCGCCGGGCCGTGGCTGCCGAAGAAACGACCGGCCAGCACGGCGAGTGCCTCGTCGCCTTCGAGCGAACGCTGAGCAGGCGCCCACTCGTCGAGCAGCACGAACGTCTGTTCCTTGCCGCGCGGCGGGCCCGGGACGACCAGGCCCTCCTGGGCGAGGTGGATGAACGTGAAGTAGCTCTGCTGCCGGTCGTCCGGGATGCCGACGCCCGCCATCAGGTCGATCATCTCGCGCCGCGTGAGGCAGCCGCCGCCGGTCAGCGCCTCGACGAACGTCTTGCGCGCCAACGACATCAGCTCGGGCGTCATGTGGTGGTACGCCCACGCCTTGGGCGTCAGCCGCGCGAGATCGCGCGCACCGAACAGCCCGAGCATCCACCGGACGTCCTCGGCCAGGACGTAGTGGATCGTGCCGCGCATCAGCCACGTGCGCACGACGCGTCCGGACTGCAACGCCTCCTCGACGTCAGCCAGCCGACCCGCCTCGGTGCGCAGGCCGATCGCCCACAGCGACTGGCCGTAGTCCTGGCCCTGCATCGCGCCGAGCGAGCGCACGACGTCCTCCGCCGACTGGAGCCGCCCGATGTTGCCGAGGCGCAGCGCCGCGATGTCCATCAGGCCAGTCTGGCCGACCGCGCTCCAGTCCCGCTCAAGCGGGCCAGCAGCCGGTGTAGCCCTCCGCGAGGAACTTCGAGCCCGCCTCCGACCCGGTCACGGAACCCAGCTCGCCGAGTTGCCGTCGCACGTCGAAGTCCGTCGCCTCTGGCAACGCGTGCAACATCGTCGTCATCCAGTACGAGAAGTGCTGCGCCTTCCACACCCTGGCCAGCGCCCGCGGCCCGTACTCGTCGAGCGCGTCCCGGTCGTTCTTGAGCAACGCGCGTTCGATCACCTCGCTGAGCACGCTCACATCGGCGAGCGCCAGGTTCAGGCCCTTCGCCCCGGTCGGCGGCACGGTGTGCGCGGCGTCCCCGGCGAGCAGCAGGTTCCCGTACCGCATGGGTTCCGCGACGAACGACCGGAACCGCAGCACGGTCCGTTCGGTGATCGGGCCCTCCTTGAGCGTGAACCCGTCCGGCCCCGCGACCCGAGCCTGGAGCTCCTCCCAGATCCGGTCGTCGGACCACGCCGCCGCGTCGGTCTCCGGGTCGCACTGGAAGTACATCCGCTGGTGCGTCTCCGTGCGCTGGCTGATCAACGCGAACCCGCGCGGCGAGTGCGCGTACACCAGCTCCTCGGCACTGCGCGGCGCCTGCGTGATGATGCCGAACCAGGCGAACGGGTACTCGCGGAAGCTGAACGTGCGCAACGCCTCCGGCACCTGGTCGCGGCAGACCGATCGCGACCCGTCCGCCCCCACGAGCAGATCGCACCGGACTTCCTGAGCCACGCCATCGCTGTCCACGAACCGAATCGCGGGCGCGCCAACGTCCACAGTGGTGTCCCGGACACCGAACCGCACGTCGCCGCCGTCGCGCTCGCGGGCGTTCGCGAGGTCGACGAACACGTCGGTCTGCGGGTACAACCACACCGACTCGCCCACCAGCGCCCGGAAGTCGATCCGGTGGCTCTCGCCGCCGAACCGCAGGTCGATCCCCTCGTGCGGATGCCCGTCCCGCAACACGCGGTCCGACACCCCGGTGTCCACCAGCAACCGCGCGCTGTCCGCCTCCAGGATGCCCGCCCGGACCGTGTTCTCGATCTCCAGGCGCGTTCTGTTGTCGATAACAACGCTGTCGATCCCGTTGAGCGACAACAAATGCGACAACATCAGCCCCGCCGGGCCGGCCCCGACGATCCCGACCTGAGTGCGCGTCGTCATGACAGCTCCTCCCGCAACACCTGCCGCGCCACGGAGAACGCGTGATTGGCCGCGGGAACCCCGCAGTAGACCGCGCTCTGCAGGATCACCTCGGCGATCTCGTCCTCGCTCAACCCGTTCCGCACGGCCGCCGCGACGTGCAGCTTCAACTCGTCCCAGTGCCCGTGCGCGATCAACGCCGTCAACGTGATCGCACTCCGCATCCGCCGGTCCAGGCCGGGCCGCGTCCACACCTCGCCCCAGGCGTACTTCGTGATGAACTCCTGGAAGTCCTGCGTGAACGCGTCCGGCGCACCGGCCCGATCGACGTGCGCGTCGCCGAGCACCTCCCGCCGAACCTTCATGCCGTCGTCGTAGGACACCGCATCTCCTCCAGCAACACCCGCGCCACCAGTTCCGGAGCCTCCGCGGGCGGCAGGTGCCCGCATCCGGCCAGCACCAGGTCGGCACCGTCCAACGGCACCACCACGTCGTGCTCCCCCATCAGCACCCGCACCGGCGTCACCGCGGCGCCGGCCTCGAACCCCGCCAACGCCTCACAAGCGCGTGCGTAGGACTCGTCGTCCACCTCGACAAGAGCCCGCAACAACCCACCGGCGACGTCAGGTGAGCGTTCGACAAACCCCGGCGCGAACCACCGCTGCGCCGACCCGCTCACCATCACCGCCGTGCCGGCCCGCCGCACCACCGCGGCCCGGTCCCACCACATCTGGGGAGTCCCGATGCGCCGCGCCGCGCCGATGGTCACCACACCGTCGAACGGCCCCTGGTCACGCGAGGCCAACTCGAAGCCGACCGCACCACCGAACGACACCCCGGCGTACCCGGTGGGTCGTCCGTTTGCCAGCGCAACGGTGCGAGCGCTCACCTCGTCCGCGAGGTCCGCCACCGTGAACGCTTCGCCGACCGGTTTCCCGTGGCCGTGGCCAGGCAGGTCCCACCCGATCACCTCGACCTCCGGACCGAGCACCTGCGCGCACGCCCGCCACAACTGGTCCACAGAGGTGCCCAGCGACGGACCGACCACGAGCAGCCGCTCGGAGCTCTCCGTCCCGGCGAGCCTCGTCAGGCTGAGTTCCACGCGTGCCACCTCTTCACCACGTCGTCCACGAACGTCTCAGCCATGCCCAGATAGGCCGCCGGTTCCGTGCCGCCACCGCGTTCCGCCAGCAACTCCCCGGCGGCCGCAGAGGCCCGGCGCGCCATCACGTCCGCGTGCACTTCCAGCCCTTCCACCAGTTCGGCGGCCTGCGACGACGCCACCACCGCCAACTCCAGCAACGCCCGCAACGCAGGCCACTCCGCGTGCCACGCGCCGTCCGGCCGCTCGTCCACCGCCCGCGCCGCGCACAGGTGCAGCTGCGCCCCGAGCCCGGGAGCCTGCAGAGCCGCGCTGTTGATCAGCACCGACAGCACGGGGTTGCGCTTCTGCGGCATGGTCGACGACCCGCCGCGCCCGGCCACGAAGCCCTCGCGCAGCTCGCCGATCTCCGGCCGCCCCAACGTCAGCACGTCCGCCGCCAGCACCCCGAGCCCGTCGCAGACCCGAACCAGCGCATCGCCGAGGCGCGTGACCGGCGCCCGGTAGGTGTGCCAGGGCATTCCGGGCCAGGCCAGCCCCAGGTTCGCCGCAAACGCCTCCGCAGCACCGGGATCCGCAACGCGCGACAACGTCCCGGCAGCGCCTCCGCACTGCACGGGCAGGGTGCGCGCGACAATCGCCAGCTCGTCCAGGGAGTCCAGCACGGCGACCAGCCAGCGCGCGGCCTTGAGCCCGAACGTGATCGGCACAGCGAACTGCGTCAACGTCCGCCCCGCCATGACGCTCGACCGGTGCTCCGCCGCCAGCTCGGCCAGAGCCTCCGCCACCCGCCCCAGATCGGCCGACACGCGCTCCAAGGCCGTGCGCGCCAACAACATGAAGGCCGAGTCGAGGACGTCCTGACTGGTGAGTCCGGTGTGGACGGGATTGGACACCTTCGCCCGCAATGCCGACACCAACGGCAGCACCGGGTTGCCCGCCGCCTCGACCTCCACGGGGTCCAGCGACGGAACCCAGTCACCCAAAGACAACGAGGACCCGAGCACCCGCGCCCAAGCGACCTCAACGTCGAGCATCGCCCGCACGAGAGCGGCGTCGTCGAAGAGGCCGGAAGCGCGCTGAGAACCAGGAAGCATGATCACGTCCGCGGATACTTGAAGAACGTCGTCTCGGACGGCCCCTGCAGGTGGATGTCGAACCTCAGCCGCCCGTCCGGTTCGCGCACCGCGACCAGCCCGTCGACGACGTCTGCGGCGCCCGGTAGGTAGATGCGCGTGAACAACCGGTCGAGCAGGCCGCGAGCGAACACCGTCACCGCGAAGAACGGCAGGCCGGGCTCCACGGTGCTGAACCAGTAGTGGCCCGCGCCGTCGGTGCAGGACCGGCCCCACCCGGTGAATCCGGCACCGCGCCGCCGCAACGACCCGCCGACGCGCGGTACAACCCCGGCCGCGTCGGACTGGCGGATCTCGATCATCGCGTCCGGCACGACGGCGCCCGCGCCGTCGAACACGTAGCCGTGCAGCACCACGGAACCGGCCGAGCCGAACGGCACCAGCTCCGAGTCTCCGGGGAACGCCAGGGCGTGGTGGAAGAACGGGCCCACGGTCTGGCCGGGAGTCGAGTCAGTCATCGGACGGCTCCAGGTAGGTCGCGTGGCTGCCGGTCAGCACGATGTCCCAGCGGTAGCCGAGCAACCACTCGTGCTCGGACTGCGCGTGGTCGTAGGACGCGATCAACCGCGCCAACGCGGCGGGGTCGGTGATCGACTGGGCGATCGGGTCCAGGGCCAGCAGCTGGTCGCCGGGGAAGTACATCTGCGTGATCAGCCGTTGCGTGAAATCCGTACCGAACAAGGAAAAGTGAACGTGCGCAGGGCGCCAGGCGTTGTGGTGGTTGCGCCACGGGTAGGGGCCCGGCTTGATCGTGGTGAACGAGTACCAGCCGTCGTCGTCGGTCAGGCAGCGACCGACGCCGGTGAAGTTCGGGTCGAGCGGCGCGGGGTGCTGGTCGCCCTGGTGCGAGTAGCGGCCGGCGGCGTTGGCCTGCCAGATCTCCACGAGCTGGCGGCGCACCGGACGGCCGTCGCCGTCGAGCACGCGGCCGTGCACCCGCATCCGCTCGCCGATCGGCTCGCCACCGCGCTGGATCGTCAGATCGGACTCGACGGCGTCCACGTCGGAGTGGCCGAAGACCGGCGCGAGCAGCTCGGCGCCTTCCGGATCGACGTGCCGCGGCTCCTTGGTGGGGTGACGCAGGAGCGTGCTGCGGTACGGCGCGAAGTCCAGCAGCGGCGCACCTTCCGGTGAGTCGGCCTGGATCTTCGCGATCTCGTCGCTGATCTCGTGCTGGCTGGCTGTCACGTGATCGAACGCTAGGCAAACCACCCCGTCCGAGTCGATGCCGCTTTCCAGTGAACGGAAAGGACGGCGTTCACTTGACGACCGGGAGACGACCGCTCATATTGGAGATGTGCCCAGGGCAAGTGTGCGAGAGCAGATCGTCGACGCCGCGTTCGAGCAGTTCCACCGGCACGGCTACAACGCGTGCGGGGTCAAGCTGATCACCGACAGCGCCGGCGTGCCGAAAGGCTCGTTCTACAACCACTTCGAGAGCAAGGAAGCACTCGCTCTCGTGATCATGGACCGGTACGGCGAGACCCGGCACCTCGACCTGCTCCGCACCCAGAAGACCGCGCCGCTCGCCAAACTCCGCCACCACTTCGAGGCGCTGGCGAAGGACGTCGTCGACGTCGGCTACGAACGCGGCTGCGTCTTCGGCAACTTCAGCACCGAGGCCGCCGACCACATCCCCGCCATCCGCGACGGCGTCAAGGTCGCCTTCGACCACTGGGCAGAGGCGATCGCGGCGACCCTCCGCGAGGCCCAGGAGGACAGGTCACTGGCGAGCACCCAGGACGCGGGCACGCTGGCCAGGTTCCTGCTGAACGCCTGGGAAGGCGCCATCGTCGGCGAACGCGCCGCGAAGGACGGGGCGTCGTTCACCGCCTTCTTCACGATCGCGTTCGAGACCGTCCTGCGCTGAGACAGCCCGGCCCCCACCCACCGAGCACCCGAATATGACCGATCGTCTCGACCCCTCTTGACGCAATCTAAGACGACCGGTCATATTGAACTCATGAGCGACATCAACCCGAAGTTCCAGACCATCGACGGCCTGTCCGTCCGCTACGCCGTGAGCGCTATCACCACACCGACCGCGCTGCTGCTCAGCCCGTGGCCCGAGAGCCTCTACGCCTACGACGCGACCTGGGCGAAGCTCGCCGAGCACGCCGGCCTGATCGCGGTCGACCTGCCCGGCTTCGGGCACTCCGAACTGCGCGAGGACCTGTTGTCCCCCAGCAGGATGGGCGAGTTCCTCCTCAAGATCGCCGACGCCTTCGACCTCGAGAAGCCGCACCTCGTAGGCCCCGACATCGGCACCAGCGCGTCCCTGTTCGCCGCCGCGAAGGCACCGGAACGCTTCCGCAGCATCGTGATCGGCAGCGGCGGCGCGACGTCACCGACGGATCTCGGTTCCCCGCTGCACGAGTGGGTCCACGACGAGGACCTCGCGCCGTACCGGGAACTGGGGCCGAAGGACGTGGTGAACGTTGCCATGGACGCCATCGAGGGTTACGAACTGCCGGAAGTGGTGCGCCAGGACTACCTCGCCGCCTACGAGGGTCAGCGGTTCGTCGAGCAGATGGCGTACGTGCGCGCCTACCCCGCCGAACTGCGGGAACTGAGCGCGCTGCTGCCCACCATCACCACACCCGTCCAGCTGATCAACGGCAGGCGCGACGCCGTCGTCCCGGTCTCCAACGCCGAGTTCCTGCACGGCGAACTGCCCAACAGCAGGCTGGACGTCGTCGACGCCGGGCACTTCGTCTGGGAGGAGAACGCCGACGAGTACGCCAGGATCGTCACGACCTGGTGGCAGCAGCACTAGCCAGCGATGATCACTACCCCACGGTGCAGGCGGCACCGTTCACGCTGAACGCGGTGGGTGGCGAGGTCGGACCGGTCGCGGCCCCGTTGAACCCGAAGGTCACCGAGCCGTCCTTCACGATCAACGCGTTGTACGCCGCGTTGGCAACGCTCACATCGGCGCCGGACTGCGACACCGTGCCGTTCCACAGCTGCGACACGGTCTCGCCGCCGTCGTAGCGCCACTTCACCGTCCAGCCCTCCACCAGCGCGCCGCTGACGTTGCGGATGGTCACCTCGGCCTGGAAGGCGCCGGCCCAGTGGCTGGTGATCCGGTAGACCACGACGCACGGCGAGGCGGGCGGCGGCGCGACGGCCGTCGACGAGGGCGGCTGCGCGGCCGAGGAGGGACAGTCGCCCTGGGCCCACAGACCGAGTTTCGCCTGGGAAGCCTTGGTTTCCGCCTCGACCAGCGGGCCACCGTCCACCCCGGAGGTGCGCAGGATGCCGTACTGCACGGCCAGCAACGCGTAGTCGGTGCCGTCGGCCAGCGCCAGCGAGATCTCGCCCGGGGTGATGCTGCTCACCCGGACTTCCTTGTCCAGCAACGTCTTCGTGGCGAAGTCGGTGGCCGCGGCCGCCGCGCACGAGGTCGGTTCGGCCAGCCGGGAGATGCGGGCACGGGTGCCGTCGGCCAGTTCGACCGTCCGGCCGTCCACAACGGTCCGCACCTTTGTGGACGGCTCCTTGTCCACCGAAGGTGAAGATCGCGGTGCGGGGAAGGGCCTGCCGTCCTGCGGGGCCGTGCACGCGGCCACGAGCAAGGTCAACAGCACCACAAAGTGCTTCCGTGCTGCCATTGGACAAATCTATCGGCGGAGGCTGCGTCCGCAATCGGCTGTTCGGCGTTGATCAACTCGGGCGTTCAGAGTCGTCAGGGCTTCGAGCCGCGCGGAACGGCACGGTGTGTGCGAGCGTGGGCTGGCCACAGTTGCGCGGATGGTTCCCTGCCGTTCATCAGCTCGTGGTGATCAACAGAAAGGATCGCAGACGTACCTCGTTCCCTGCCGATGGAGGTCTGAAGTGCAATCCCTGCAACCACGTCGCTTCTTCGCGGCGCTCGCCGTCGTCGCGTCCGTGCTCGGCCTGACCACGGTCGTCGCGCCCGCCGCCGACGCCGCCGTCTACAACTCGTGCACGCAGTCGCGGTGCGCCGCCGCCCGCGACGTCAACACCCAGTGGAGCCAGCGCGGTTACCCGAGCACCCGCGGCTGGGTGAGCGGCTGGCCGAACGGCCAGTGCAACTACGCCGGTGGCGTGCACCAGAACCGCGAGGGCCAGCTCCCGGCCGGACACCGCTACCTGGAGTTCGACGTCTACCCGCGGGCCTGCGGCGCGTCCCGGGACGCGTACCGGATCATCGTCGACCGCACGGCCGGCACGGTCTACTTCTCCCCGGACCACTACGCGAACTTCTACCGCCTCTAGATTCACCGGGCGCTGCGGTCGAGCCACGACCGCAGCGCCCACCAGGTGTGCAGGGTCGCCAGCACGTGTGAACGTTCGACAACCGGGTTCTCGCCCAGATCGGCACCGGTCAGCTCCACCAGCCGGTCGAGCCGGTACCGCACGGTGTTCGCGTGGATGTGCAACGCCGAGGCCGTCGCACTGAGCCGCCCGCCGTTGTCGAGGTAGCACAACGCCGTCACCACCATCTCGTGGTGGAACGTGCTCTTCGGGTCCAACTGCCCCAGCAACGACTCCGCCAGCGTCTCCGCGAGCCCCGGGAACGCAGCGAGAGCGGTCTCACCGGCGAGATCGGTCAGCAACTGCACGCCCAGCGCACCCCCTGCGGCGGCCAACGCCTGCGTGCACAACGAATACGTTCCGCGCAACGACTTCAGCGCGGTCGCGGGCGACACCACGAGAAGATCGTCCGACCACGACGGCAGCACGTGCGTGAGCCCGGCCAGCCGCCCCTCGACCAGCCCGTACACGCCGCCGAACACGTGCAGCCGTTGTTCCAGCGTCCGCGCGTGGCTCGGATCGGTCACCCCGGACACCACGCAGTGATAACGCCCTTCCGGCCGCAGCCCGGCCCGCGTGAGTTCCGAGGCGTCCGGGAACTCGCCGGACACCAGCAACCGCCGCAGCACCTGGGCGTGCAGATCCCGGGCCGTGCGCGCGAGTTGCAGCTCAGCCGTGTGATAGCCGCTGATGATGTGCCGTTCCACCGCGCCGACGTAGTGGTCCAGGTTGATCATGAAGTCCAGGATCGTGCCGTCGTCGACTCCCAGCGACCGCGCGAGCTCGACGGCCGCCCTGATCAACTCCGTGCGCCCGGCGTGCACCCCGCGCAGCAACCCCGCTATCGACACGCCCTGAGCGGCGCGATCGGCCCCCAGCGCCAGCGCGGCCGAGAAGTCGCCGTCGTCCGGCGTGCCGCCGCGTTCGAGGTGAGCGATCCCCTCCGTGAGCAGGAAGGCGATGTGCCGCCGGTTCTCCTCGGCGGGCAGCCGGGCGACCTCCGGCGAGTTGCCGCGGGCCGCGTCGACGACCCGTTCGACCACCTTGTCGTCGGCGGCGACGGCTTCGAGCACCTGGCGGACCATCGCGGACATACCCGGCACAGCGCCTCGCAAACCCCACGTTGTGTGACGGCCACAACACAGCCGTCGCCGTTTGGTGGCGGGACCCTATCCCCCGCTCTCCGGTTACTGGTTAGTTGCTTTACGCGAGAGTAATTCGCGTTGGCACCACCCTTCAACGAGGAAGGCCCTGGGATGTCAGACCGGAACATCAGCCGCCGCAACCTCCTTGCCGCGAGCGGCGCGATCGGCGCCATCGCCGCGAGCGGGACGCTCGGGCAGGCCGTCGCCGGGGCGGCGCCGAGAGTGGACGCCGACGTGATCGTCATCGGCCACGGTCTCGCCGGTCTCGTCGCGACCTCCGAACTGGCCGCCGCGGGCCGCAAGGTCCTGCTGCTCGACCAGGAACCCGAGGCGAGCCTCGGCGGGCAGGCGTTCTGGTCGCTCGGCGGCCTCTTCTTCGTGAACTCGCAGGAACAACGGACCGCGGGCATCAAGGACTCGCTGGACCTGGCGCGGGCCGACTGGTTCAACACCGCCGGGTTCGACCGCGGTGTGAACGATCCCCTCGGCGAGGACTACTGGGCCGCGAAGTGGGCCGAGGCCTACCTGAACTTCGCCGCCGGCGAGAAGCGCGACTGGCTCTACGGTCTCGGCGTGCGCTGGGTTCCGATCGTGGGCTGGGCCGAGCGCGGCGGGCAGCTCGCCGACGGCCCTGGCAACTCGGTGCCGCGCTTCCACATGACGCTCGGCACCGGCCCCGGCGTGATGGAGCCGTTCGAGAAGAAGGTGCGCGACGCTGTTCGCGATAACAAGGTCACGTTCAAGTTCCGACACCAGGTCGACGGCCTGATCACGTCGAACGGCGCCGTCACCGGCGTGCGCGGCAGCCTGCTCGAAGCCAGCAGCGCGGCCCGCGGCACCCCCAGCTCTCGCAAGAAGGTCGGCGACTTCGAGCTGTACGCGCCGATGGTCGTCGTCACCTCCGGCGGCATCGGCGCGAACCACGACCTGGTGCGCCGCAACTGGCCCGCACGCCTCGGCCCCGCACCGCAGCGCCTGGTCACCGGCGTCCCCGCGCACGTCGACGGGCGGATGTTGGCGATCACAGAGCTCGCTGGTGGCCGGCTCGTGAACCGCGACCGCATGTGGCACTACACCGAAGGCATGATCAACCACACGCCGATCTGGCCCGACCACGGCATCCGCGTGCTGGCGGCACCGTCGTCGCTGTGGCTCGACGCCCGCGGCAAGCGCTTTCCCAACCCGGGCATCCCGTCGCTGGACACGCTCGGCACGCTGGAGCTGATCGGCAAGTCCGGTTACGACTACTCGTGGTTCGTGCTCAACAAGAAGATCATCGACAAGGAGTTCGTGCTCTCCGGCTCCGAGCAGAACCCGGAGATCACCGCCAAGAACCTCATCGCCTACCTCGCGATGCGGCTGCTGAACAGCACGCCGCCGCCGGTGAAGGCGTTCATGGACAAGGGCGTCGACTTCGTCATCAAGAACAACCTCCCGGACCTCGTCGCCGGGATGAACGCTCTCACCGGCCAGAACCTGATCAACCTCGACGACCTGCGCCGCCAGATCACCATCCGCGACCAGCAGGTCGACAACCCGTTCTCCAAGGACGTCCAGGTCATGGGCATCCGGAACTCGCTGGCCTACAGCGGCGACAGCCTCGCCCGCACCGCAGGGCTGCACAAGCTCCTCGACGCGGGATCCGGCCCGTTGATCGCGATCAGGATGAACATCCTGACCCGCAAGACGCTGGGCGGCCTGCAGACCGACCTCACCGGCCGCGTGCTCGGGTCGAACGGCCAGCCGATCCGCGGCCTGTACGCAGCGGGCGAGGTGGCGGGCTTCGGTGGCGGCGGCGTGCACGGCTACCGCGCGTTGGAAGGCACGTTCCTCGGCGGCTGCCTGTTCTCCGGCCGCGCGGCCGGACGTGGCGCGGCCGCCGAAAGCGCCTAGCGGCCCACGTTCACGGGGTCTGCGGTCTCCCCTGTTGACCGCAGGCCCCGCACCACGTCGAGCCTAGACGTCGATGTGCGCCCCCATGATCACCGTTCGGTCCCGGGGCAGTCCGAAGTGCTCGGCGGCGTCGGCCGTGATGTAGGAGGTCGCGATGAACAACCGCTTGCGCCAGGCCGCCATCGCCTTGCCGGGCCCGCGTTGCAGCTCGATCTTCGACAGGAAGTAGCGCGCCTCGTCGAGGTTCAGCGCCCCTTCGGTCTGCGCCGGGTCGAGGAGCGCGAGCGCGGCGGGCACGTCCGGCGTCTCCATGTAGCCGAAGTGAGCGCTCACATGGAAGATGCCGTCGTCCTCGTGCCCGAGGTCGTCCACCTTGATGCGGTTCTCCTGCGCCACTCGAGGCACCGGCTGGGTCTCGATGGACACGATCACAACGCGCTCGTGCAGCACGTGGTTGTGCTCGACGTTCGCCCGCATCGCCAGCGGCGCGGTTTCCTTGCCCCGGTTCAGAAACACCGCGCACCCAGGCACCCGTGTCGGCTGCTGCGCGTGCAGTTCCTCGATGAACGCCTGCAACGACCCTTCGGCCTCACGCCGTGCCTTCGTGACGATCGCCCGCCCGCGCTGCCACGTGGTCATGACCGTGAACGCCGTGAGCCCGATCAACAACGGCAACCACGCCCCGTGCAACAACTTCGTCAGGTTCGCCGCCAGGAACAGCAGGTCGACCCCGAGCAACACCACGCACCCGAGCCCGATGGCCCACGCAGGCGCCCCGAACCGGACGCGAGCGATGAACAGGAACAGCGTCGTGGTGATCGTGATGGTCCCGGTGACCGCCATGCCGAAGGCGAACGCCAGCGCCGCCGACGTCTGGAACGCGAACACCAACGTCAGCACCGACACGAGCAACACCCAGTTGATCCACGGCACGTAGATCTGCCCGATGGTCGACTCGGACGTGTGCGCGATCCGCAACCGAGGCAGATAACCCAACTGCGCGGCCTGTGACGCCACCGAGTACGCCCCGGTGATCACCGCCTGCGAAGCGATCACCGTGGCCGCCGTCGCCAGCACCACCATCGGCCACCGCGCCCACTCGGGCACCAGCAGGAAGAACGGCCCGCTGATGTTCGCGGCGTCCTCCAGGATCAGCGCCCCTTGCCCCATGTAACTCAACACGCAGGCCGGAAACACCAGGAACAACCACCCACGGGCAATCGCGGACCGCCCGAAGTGCCCCATGTCCGCGTACAACGCCTCAGCGCCGGTGACCGCCAACACCACAGCCGCCAACGCGAAGAACGCGATGTCGAAGTGCCCGAACAAAAACCCGAGCGCATAGGTAGGCGACAACGCCTTGAGGATGTCCGGGTGGTGCGCGATCCCCCCGACTCCAGCCAGCCCGATCACCGTGAACCACAGGATCATCACGGGCCCGAAGAACCGCCCGACGACCCCACTCCCCCGCCGCTGCACCAGGAACAGCCCAACGATGATCACCGCGGTGATCGGCACCACGAACCGCTCCAACTCGGGCTCGACGACCTTGAGACCCTCCACAGCGGACAACACCGAGATCGCCGGCGTGATCATGCTGTCGCCGAAGAACAACGCAGCACCAAAGATCCCCAGCGCGGCCAACGTGGCCGCGGCCTTCCGCCCCTGCTTGGCCTTCCACCGCCGCAACAAGGTGATGAGGGCCATGATGCCGCCCTCACCGTCGTTATCAACACGCATCGCCAACAACACGTACGTGACCGTCACGACGATCATCACCGACCAGAAGATCAGCGACACGACCCCGTACACGTTGTCGACGCTGACCGGCACCGGATGCGGGTCAGCGGGGTTGAACACCGTCTGGATCGTGTAGATGGGGCTGGTCCCGATGTCCCCGAACACAACCCCGAGCGCCCCGACGACAACCGCCAACCGCACGGTGTCGCGCGCAAGCTTCGTTCGCGACGGCCCAGCAACCTGCTGATCAGCCACGAGCACCCCCTAGACCGCCGGTTGCCCGCAAGATAACCGCGCACCCCCTGACCTGCTCAGCACAACCGGGTGATCTTTACGCCTTCCTGACGCCTGGCCCGAGCCGGGCAGGGCGGACCGAACGCACGGGACGGAACGCGGCAGACCGGGCGAGGTGGCACAGCGCGGCGGCCTGGCGAGTGGCCAGAGAGAGTGCAGACCGGCAAGCGTTGGGTGGCCGAGCGTTGGGGTAGCCAAGAGCTACGCGGCCAATGGCTTGAGGAGAACGACGCCGAAGGCGAGGCCGACAGAGCGCGAGCATCGCGATGGCGCAGCCGAGCCGACACTCTTGGCCGCACCGGTCAGCCGGTATCGGTGACGTACCAGCACAAACCCAGCCACGTACGCGTGGGATTGGGGCTTGACTTTGGGTGCGAGGTGCCCAATCCCTATCGACGCGCCAGCGGCGATGAAACGACCCGTCCCGAAATGGTCTGCACGACCACCGCCCAAAGGCGACGCGACAAGCCCAACCCAACCCCGCCACAACCCCAACCCTTTGACATACCCATACCCCCTTGGGGTATAAAGACGGGGTGCCACCGCACCCCCGGCGTGACCAGCCGGCCGCGCGGTGACCGGAAGAAGGAGCGAGACATGCACGGCTACGCCGACACAAAAGACGCCCACCTGCGCCGACTCCGCCGTATCGAGGGCCAGGTCCGCGGCTTGCAGCGGATGATCGAGACGGACGAGTACTGCATCGACGTGCTCACCCAGATCTCCGCGGCGACCAGGGCGTTGCAGGCGGTCTCACTGGGGTTGCTCGACGAGCACCTCAAGCACTGCGTGAGCCAGGCCATCAGCGAGGGCGGTTCCACGGCTGAAGCGAAGATCGCGGAAGCCAACGACGCCATCGCCCGCCTGGTCCGCTCCTGACCCCAAGAGGAGATCCACCATGAGCGAGTCCGTCCACACCGTCACCGGCATGACCTGCGGCCACTGCGCGAGCAGCGTGACCACTGAGGTGTCGAGGCTCGACGGCGTGACCAACGTGGCCGTCGACCTGCCGACCGGCCAGGTCACGATCACCAGCAAGACCCCGCTCCCCCTCGACGACGTGCGCGCCGCGGTCACCGAGGCCGGCTACGAGTTGGCACCGCGATGAAGACGGGCTACAAGGTCGCTTTGTACGGGGCGGCGCTGGTCGTGGTCTTCGGCGGAACCTGGGCCGCGGGCGCGGCAACGGGCACGCCGCAAGCGCCGCCAGTGCACGCCGAACAGTCACACGGCGAGGAAGCCGCCCATGGCGGTCACGACCAGGCGCCGTCGAAGCTCCCGCCGGGACTGTCCGTGTCGGACAACGGATACACCCTCAAGCTCGACGCCACCAAGTCGTTGCAGTTCCAGATCGAGGGGCCGGACGGCAAGCCGGTGACGAAGTTCGCCGTGGAGCACGAGAAGCGGCTGCACCTGATCACGGTTCGCCGGGACGGCGCGAACTTCCAGCACGTGCACCCCGAAATGGCGCCGGACGGCACCTGGACGGTCCCCGTCACCTATCCGGACGCGGGCAGCTACCGGGTGTTCGCCGACTTCAAACCGGAAGGCGGACCGAAGACCACGCTGGGCGCGGACATCCAGGTCGCGGGCGACTACCGGCCCAAGGCACACGAGGACAGTCGCACGTTCAGCGTCGACGGCTACGAGGTGACCCTCGACGGCGAGTTGAACGTGAACAAGCCGTCTGCGGTCACCGCGACCATCACCAAGGACGGCAAGACGGTCACTGACCTGCAGAACTACCTGGGCGCCAAGGGACATCTGGTGGCGCTGCGGTCGGACGACCTGGCCTACCTGCACGTGCACCCGGAGCAGGGCGACCAGGTGAAGTTCGCGGTGGAGGTGCCCACCGCCGGGAAGTACCGGCTGTTCCTGGACTTCCAGCACGACGGCAAGGTTCGGACGGCCGAGTTCACGCTCACAACGCACGAGGAGGGCGGTCATGGCCACTGACACCATCGAGATCTCGATCGGCGGCATGACCTGCGCCTCGTGTGCGGCGCGGATCGAGCGGAAGCTCAACAAGCTGGACGGCGTGGAGGCCTCGGTCAACTACGCGACCGAGAAGGCCAAGGTCAGCTACGCGGGCGACCTCACGCCGGCGGACCTGGTCAAGGTCGTCGAGGAGACCGGTTACACGGCCGAACTCCCGACCACCAAGGCCGAGACCGAGGCCCCGGACCCGACGAAGACGCTCAGGGAACGGTTGATCACCTCAGCGGTGTTGTCAGTGCCGGTGATCGCGCTGGCGATGATTCCGGCGCTTCAGTTCGAGTACTGGCAGTGGTTGTCGCTCGCGCTCGCCGGGCCGGTTGTCACGTATGCCGCGTGGCCGTTCCACAAGGCCGCGTGGACGAACCTCAAGCACGGCGCCGCGACGATGGACACGCTCATCTCGCTCGGGGTCGGGGCGGCGTTCCTGTGGTCGCTCTACGCGTTGTTCCTGGGTACGGCCGGGGTTCCCGGCATGACGCACGGGTTCACGTTCACCATCGAGCGGATGGCCGGGACCGGCAACATCTACCTCGAGGTGGCGGCGGGCGTCACGACGTTCATCCTGGCCGGGCGCTACTTCGAGGCGCGGTCCAAGCGGCGGGCCGGTGCGGCGCTGAAGGCGTTGCTCGAGCTCGGGGCGAAGGACGTCGCGGTCATCAGGGACGGCAAGGAGACGCGAATCCCCACCGGCCGGCTGAAGGTCGGTGACCTGTTCGTCGTGCGGCCCGGCGAGAAGATCGCCACCGACGGTGTCGTCGAGGAGGGCAGTTCGGCGGTCGACGCGAGCATGCTCACCGGCGAGTCGGTGCCGGTCGAGGTGCGGCAGGGCGACGCCGTGGTCGGCGCCACCGTCAACGCCGGCGGGCGGCTGGTCGTCAAGGCCACGCGGATCGGGTCGGACACTCAGCTCGCGCAGATGGCGCGGCTGGTCGAGGACGCGCAGAACGGCAAGGCCGAGGTGCAGCGGCTGGCAGACCGGATCTCGGCGGTGTTCGTGCCGATCGTGATCGCGCTCGCCGTCGGCACGCTCGGGTTCTGGCTCGGCACCGGTGGTGGCGCCGGGGCGGCGTTCACGGCCGCCGTGGCGGTGCTGATCATCGCCTGCCCGTGTGCGCTGGGGCTGGCGACGCCGACCGCGTTGCTGGTCGGCACCGGTCGTGGTGCGCAGCTCGGCATCCTGATCAAGGGGCCGGAGGTGCTGGAGTCCACCCGCCGCGTCGACACCGTGGTGCTCGACAAGACCGGGACCGTGACGACAGGCCAGATGAGTCTGGTGAGCGTTCACACCGCGGACGGCGAACAGGAGGACGAGGTCCTGAAGCTCGCCGGGGCGCTGGAGAACGCCTCCGAGCACCCGATCGCCCGCGCCATCGTCGCGGCGGCCGGGGACGTGCCCGAGGTCGAGGACTTCGGCAACGTCGAGGGACTCGGTGTGCAGGGCGTGGTGAACGCTCATGCGGTGCTCGTCGGTCGGGAACGGCTGCTCAGCGACTGGAGCGTGCAGCTCGACGAGACTCTCCGCGAAGCCAAGGAAGCGGCCGAACGGCAGGGACGCACGGCGGTGCTGGTCGCGTGGGACGGCAAGGCGCGCGGTGTGCTCGTCGTCGCCGACACCGTGAAGCCCACGTCGAAGGAAGCCATCGAGGGTCTGCGCAGGCTCGGGCTGCGTCCCGTGCTGCTGACCGGCGACAACCAGGCGGCGGCCGAGGCGGTGGCGGCGGAGGTCGGCATCGGCGAGGTCATCGCCGAGGTGCTGCCGTCCGAGAAGGTCGACGTCGTGAAGCGCCTGCAGGACGAGGGCCGGGTCGTGGCCATGGTCGGGGACGGTGTGAACGACGCCGCCGCGCTCGCCCAGGCCGACCTGGGGCTCGCGATGGGCACCGGCACGGACGTCGCGATCGAGGCCAGTGACCTCACGCTGGTGCGCGGTGACCTGCGGGCCGCCGTCGACGCGATCCGACTGGCGAGGCGCACGCTCACAACGATCAAGGGCAACCTGTTCTGGGCCTTCGCGTACAACGTCGCGGCGCTGCCGCTGGCGGCGTTGGGCCTGCTCAACCCGATGATCGCGGGCGCGGCGATGGCGTTCTCGTCGGTGTTCGTCGTCAGCAACAGCCTGCGGTTGCGCGGCTTCCGCTGACCCGACTGACACGACCCACACGGGCGGTTTCGTAGCCTCGGCACATCAGCCTCCGACCGAAGAGGAGCAGTTGTGCCGAGGTTCGCCCTGGTCGTGACGTTGCTGGTGGCGCTGGGAGCGTGCACCTCGACGCCACCGGAGCCGACCGCCGTGCCTGCGCCGTCCAGCACGCCACCACCGCAGGAACAGGTGTACGTGTCGATCGGCGACTCCTACGCCACGGGCTTCGGCCCGAACGGCACCGGTGAGAGCTTCGCGCAGATCATCGCGAAGCAGCAGAACCTCAAGCTGATCAACCTCGCCTGCAACGGCGCCACCTCGGCCGATCTCGGCGCCAAGCCCGCCTGCGGCCCTGACGCCGGCGGCAAGACCCAGCTCGACGCCGCCGTGGAGGCGTTGAAGGGCAAGAAGGCCGCCCTGGTCACGGTCGTGATCGGCGGCAACGACCTGACTCCGTGCGCAATCGTCCCCGACCCGCTGGACTGCGCGACCAGGACAGTCACCGGCATCCAGTCCAACGTCGCGGGCGCGCTCTCCGAACTGCGGGGAGCCGCGCCGGACGTCAAGATCGTCGGCCTGACCTACCCGGACGTGTTCCTCGGCGCGTGGGTGAACCCGTCGTTCCCGAACGGCAAGAACATCGCGACGCTGTCCGTCACGATGTTCCAGGACTTCAACACGAAGATCGCGGCCCAGTACGCCAAGTTCGGCGCAAAGTTCGCCGACGTCACGAGCGCGACCGGCGGCTACGGCGCGCTGACCGAGCTGACCCAGGACCCCAGGTACGGGCAGGTCCCGACGTCCGTGGCCAAGGTGTGCGCGCTCACCTACTTCTGCGACCGCACCGACGTGCACCCGACCCCCGCGGGACACCAGGTGATCGCCGAGACCGTAACGGCAGCGGGTCGCTGAGAGACGAACCAGGGCAGGGTTTTCCGCGTATTACCCGAAAGACCCTGTTGATCAGCTCGCTCACCTGACAGGCTCTGGAACCGTTGCCGCGACTAGGAAGAGTGCTTGATGACCGTGCTCCCGCACACGACCGACGCCCTGCACCGGCTCAGCGACGCCGTCGACGGCTTCCTGCGCGGTGAGAGGGAGTTGAACCTGAGCGACCCGTCCGCGCACATGCTGGTCGGGGGCCGTCTCCACGCGCTCGGCGGGCAGATCCACTCGGCCGTGCTCGCGGGAATCCCGGAGGAGGACATCGCCGCCGTCGTCCAGCCCGCCCGGTCGGCATGTGCGCGTTCACCTTTCATGCGCGACGAGAACGAATGGGCGCGCGGCTACCCCAGCGACTTCAAGCTCCTCGACCACATTCTCGCGCAGAACGTCGAGGCGGCGCCGGGCACGCTCGGCTGGCACGTCGAGACACACCTGCAGGGCGTGGCGATCACGCACCAGCTGCGCAACCGCGTGCTGCACCAGACCCGGCTGATCGGCGACACCCTGACCGCGCCGCGCAACGGCCCCGTCTCGATCCTGCTGATCGCCTCCGGCACCGCGCCGGACCTGCGGCGCATCCCGCCGAACATCGTGCGGCCCGGCGACCGGTTCGTGCTCACCGACGTCGACCCGGACGCGCTGGAACTCGCCGAACAGCGGCTCGGGCCGTTGTGCGAGGCCACGACGACGTTCAGCGGCAACGTGTTCCGCGCGATCCCGAAGATCGCCGAGCAGGGCCCGTACGACCTCGTGCTGGTCAACGGCCTCTACGAGTACCTCAACGACCGGGCGGCCGTGCGGTTGACCGAGGCCGTGCTGACCAGGCTCGTGCGTCCCGGTGGGCTGTTCCACTTCTCCAGCCTCACCGGCGGCAACCCGTTCCGGTACGCCCTCGAGTACCTGATGGAGTGGCAGGTCATCGAACGCGACGAGCGCGCCGTGCGCGCGCTGCTGCCGGGGTGTGACGTGTCAGTGGGATTCGACCAGACCGGGCTCGCCCTGCTCGCGCACGTCCGGACCGGGCGCCGCTGACAGCCCGCGGGTGAGCAACCAGACGGCCAGCACCATCTCGTTGAGCGCGAGCGGCACGAACAACACGGCGGCCTGGGTCTGGGCGAGCACGTCGAGCAGCACGAGCACCGCACCGGCCAGGTAGGGCACGACGGCGACAAGCGCCCACACCGAGATCCACCGGGGCACGAGCTTCGAGCGGAACAGCAGGACGTTGAGGAGCGCCACGCTGACGCAGAAGTAGACGGCGCTGGCGTGGCCCCACACCTCGTCGATGTGAACGTGCGCCAGCGGGGCGATGGCCGACATCAGGAAGACGACCTCGAGGGTCCTGGCGACGACGTACCCCATCGCCAGGCCTTCGCCGTGGGCCTTGAGGACCGGGAACAACGTCGGTGCGATGAACGCGATGGCCACGGCCATGACGAACACCATCACGCCCCTGGTCGTGCCCTGGGTGGCCGCGCTGACCACACCTGCGGCCGTTGCGGTGATGAAGAGGGAACCAACTACCCGTGCTGTCATGGCGCCGAGGCTCGCTGGTCGCGGTGTGCGGCTGGTGTGCACGCGGTGTGTGAGAATTCGCCGGTGCGGATCGGGGTGCTCGGTGGTGTCCGCGCCACCACCGACGACGGTGAGCCGATCGACGTCGGTTCCCCCAGGTCGCAGGTGGTGCTGGCGGCTCTCGCGCTCGCGCCCGGGGTGGCGTTGCCGGTACCGAGGTTGATCGACCTCGTCTGGGGTGACGAACCGCCCGCCACCGCTCCCAAGGCGGTGCAGTGGCACGTCGCGCAACTGCGGAAGTCGCTGGGCGCCGAGGCGATCGCGACTGTCGGCGCGGCCTACCGGCTCGAGGTGCCCACGGACGTCTCGCAGTTTCTTGAGCACGTTCACAACGGGGATGTTGCGGCTGCCGTCTCGGTGTGGGGCGGGATGCCGCTGGCCGGATTGGCGGCTCCGGGACTGGACGCGGCCGTCGCCGGGCTGGTCGAGGAGTGGCTGGGCGCGGTCGAGGCCGACTTCGCGCAACGGGTGGTGGCCTCGCCGGCGGCCGTGGTCCGTGAGCTGTCGACGTTCGTGGCGGACCATCCGACGCGGGAGGGGCTCGCGGCGCTGTTGATGACGGCGCTGTACCGGACCGGACGGCAGGCCGACGCTCTCGCGGTGTACCAGCGGGTTCGGCAGCACCTCGTCGCGGAACTCGGCGTGGAACCGGGTCCCGAGCTGCGGGCCGTCGAGCAGCAGGTGCTGGCACACGTGCCGGTTCAGGCGCCGGTGCTGATCGGGCGGGAGACGGAACTCGCGGCACTCGCGGAGGCGTTGCGGAACGCGCCCGTCGTCACGCTGGTGGGACCGGGCGGGATCGGCAAGACGCGGCTGGCGTCGACCGCGGGCGGGGCGTTCGTGTCGCTCGCGGAGATCACCTCGTCCGCCGACGTGCCCCGGGCCGTGGCGGACGCCCTGGGAATCGTGGCACGGCCAGGGGTTTCGGTCGTGCAGGCCGTCGTCGCGGCACGGCCTTCGTTGCTGGTGCTGGACAACTGCGAGCACGTGCTCGACGGCGCCGCTTCGTTCGCCGCTGCGGTGTCGGCGTCGGTGCGGGTGCTGGCCACCTCCCGGGAACGGCTTTCCGTTGCCGACGAACGGGTTGTGGTCGTCGAGCCGCTGGATGCCGAGGCGAGCGTCGAGCTCTTCGATCTTCGCGCGCACGCCGCCGATCCGGCGTACGTCGGCGATCCGGCGGTGGCCGAGTTGTGCCGCCGGCTGGACGGGATTCCGCTGGCCATCGAACTGACGGCGGCGCGGGTGCGGAGTCATCGGCCCGCCGAGTTGCTGAACCGGTTGGACATCGGGGTCCGGCGGACGGGGGCGGCGCGGCACCGGACCGTGCGGGCGGCGATCCAGTGGTCGTACGACCTGTTGTCGGCGGACGAGCAGGAATTGTTCTGCCGCCTCTCGGTGTTCGCGGCGCCGTTCGACCTCGGTGCGGTGGCGGAGGATCACCTGCTCGGGGATCTGATCGAGCGGTCGATGCTGACCGTCCACGACGGACAGTTCGGGCGGCGGTTCCGGATGTTGGAACCGTTGCGGCAGTTCGCTTCCTCACTCCTGCGGGATCGGGCAGCCGCGATGGGCGAGCACTCTGCCTGGTGCCTGCGTCAGGTGAGTCTGATCGGCGATCTGTTGCGCGGACCTGCCGAGGCCGAGGGGGTCGGGCGGCTCGCCGAGCTGTGGCCGAACCTGCGGGTGGCGGTCGAGTGGGCCTTGTCGTGCGGCGATCTGGCGCTGGCGGACGCGTTGGTGCGGCCGGTGGTCACCGAGCTGCCGTTGCGCGGGCGGCGCGAGATCGGCGACTGGGCCGCACGACTCGTCACCGGCGGGTTCTGGCTCGTCTGGGTCGCCGAGCGGAACATCCAGGGGTCGAGTCCGGCCGCTTTGCCCGACGTCGCGGACGACCCGTTGAACCGGTACGCGAGGGCATACGCGTCCGGGGACGGCCTGGGTTTGGCGGCATGCCTGCCGGAAGCCGTTGCGGTGGTGGAGGATCCGCATCTGAAGGGCTTCCTGGAGCTGATGCCGTCGGGCACGTTGATCGGGGCCGGCCAGTTCGGGCACGTCGATCAGCGGGTCATGGCACTGGCCGAGCGGTACCGGGTGAGCGGGCCGCCGACGCTCGCGCACTGGGCGTTGCAGACGCTCGGGTACAGCGCGATGTTCCAGGGGCGCGAGCCCGACGAGTTCTTCGACGCGGCCGCGGACGTCGAGGTGCCGCCCGGCACGTTGTCCGCCAACAAGACCACGGAGGCGCGGCGGGCGTTCCGGCGCGGCGACCTCGGCGCGGCTTTCGAGCTGCTGCAGGCGCACGTCGAGGAGTTGCTGGAGACCGGCAACGTGGTCGCGGCGAGCGTGGTGGCCGTCGAGTTCATCGCGATCACCCGCGAGAGCATGCCTTCCGAAGCGGCGCGGGTGCTCGGGTATCTGAAGCACGCGGGCGACTTCGGCGCGATGGCCGCAGCGAAGCTCGTCCACGGCCTGACCACCGAAGCGTCTGGAATGGACGATCGAGAAGCGTTGCGTTACATGAGAAGCGTGCTCAGCGCAGGCCGTGCGCGATCCGGGTCACGAACGCCGCCAGCCGGTCGGGCGTGAACTTCTCCGGGTCGGTGAGCACGAGCCGTCCGGACATCTCCGCCAGCGCCAGCATCGCGTGGCCGAGCAACGCCGAGTCGAGGTCGTCGAGGCGGCCGAGTTCCTTGAGTCCCAACGCCGCCAGGTCCTCGATCTGGGCCAGCACCCCGGCGCGCACCAGTTCGACCTGGGCGCGGAACTCGGCGGGCGTGCCCTCGGGCGGCAGCAGCACGAGCCGCCACCGGTCGGGCGCCTCCACCACGGCGTTGACGAACGCGCGCACGGCGTCGGCGAACGCGTCGTCGGGCGAGCGGGTGGCGAAGTCGGTGGGCAGCGCGGCGATGACCTGCTCGGTCGCGCGCCCCGCCTCACGTTCGAGCAGGGCGCCGATGAGCTCGGCGCGGTTCGCGAACAGGTCGTAGAGCACGGGCTTGGTGACCTCGGCCTGCTTGGCCACCGACTCCATCGTCACGGTGTCGAAGCCCGCCGGGATCAGGCTCAGGGCGGCGTCCAGCAGCTGCTCGCGGCGCTGCTCGGGAGGCAGGCGGCGAGCGTACTTGCGACGCGTTGTGTTCACGCGACCATATTGCTACGGTGGCGTAGCTTTCACAAAGCTACGCAGGCGTAGTAATTGGCGGAGGTACTGCGATGGAGCCGGACAACCTCGTTCTGCAGCCGCGTGACGTGCAGTTCGACTGGTCGACCCTGCCGATGCACTGGGTCCCGGAAGAGCCGGTGACCACGCACGTCATGAACGTCCTGCACCTGCTGCTGCCCGAGGGCGAGCGGTGGTTCGTGCGCACGTTCCAGCAGGCCGTGCCGCTGATCACCGACGACACGCTGCGCGAGGACGTGCTCGGGTTCATCGGCCAGGAGGCGATGCACGCCGAGGCGCACAGCGAGGTCCTCGACCACCTGCTCGCCAACGGCCTGGACCCGCGCCCGTTCACGCGCCAGATGGAGCACGTCTTCCAGCGCATCCTGGCGCCCACCCCGGGGCTTGCCGGTGAGCAGGCACGGGAACAACTCATCGAACGCGTCGCGATCGTCGCCGCCATCGAGCACTTCACCGCGTACCTGGGCGACTGGATGCTGAACGCCGACGCACTGGATCGAGCGGGCATCCACCCGGTAATGCTGGACCTGCTGCGCTGGCACGCGGCCGAGGAGGTCGAGCACCGCAGCGTCGCGTACGACCTGATGTGCCACCTGGACCGCCGGTACGTGCGGCGGGCGCGGACGATGCTGCTGGTCGCGCCGGTGTTGTTCTGGCTGTGGGTGCGGGGCGCGCGGTTCATGATGCGCGCGGACCGGACGACCCGGACGCGACTCACCTGGCGTGAGTCGATGCGGGCGGGACGGCGGGGGTTGCTGCCGCGGCTGTCGGAGATCTTCCGGGCGTTCCTGCGGTACTTCCACCCCGCGTACCACCCGCGGCAGGAGGGGTCGACGTCGCAGGCGATCGCGTACCTGGCCAGCTCACCGGCGGCGCGGGAGGCGCACTGATGCTGGGTGGGCTGACTCGGTTCGGCACGTTCTACGACGCCGCCGTCACCCGTTTCGGCGGGAGGGCCCGGCCCGGCGTGACGCGGGATGCCTTGTGGCTCACCGTTGTCGAACGTTCACAGGTCGCGGACGGCGTGATCAGCCTGCGGTTCGGTGGCGCTCCGGTGCCCGCCTGGCAGCCGGGCTGTCACGTCGACCTGCACCTGCCGTCCGGACTGCGCCGCCAGTACTCGCTGTGCGGCGACCCGGCTGACGACACCTACCGGATCGCGGTGCGCGAGGTCGGCGCCGGGTCTCGGGAGGTGCAGGCGCTCCAGGTCGGCGACCGGATCCAGGTGCGCGGGCCGCGCAACGCGTTCCCGTTCGCCGGGCTCGGGCCGGTGGTGTTCGTGGCGGGCGGGATCGGGATCACCGCGATCCTGCCGATGGTGCACGCGGCGGCGCGGGCGGGGCTCGACTGGCGGCTCGTGTACTGCGGGCGGTCGACGGCGGCGATGCCGTTCCTGGACGAACTCCCGGCCGGCGCTGTGGACGTGCGCATCGGCCGCGGCGGGGCGTTGCTGGCGGATGCCCAGCCGCGAGGGGCGGTGTACTGCTGCGGGCCGTCGTCGATGCTGGAGCAGGTGCGGACCGAGTTCTCCTCGCGGTGGCTGCACTTCGAGCGGTTCAGCCCGCCGCCGATCGTGGACGGGCGGCCGTTCGCGGTGGAACTGCGCCGCAGCGGGGTGACCCTCGACGTGCCGGCCGACCGGTCGGCGCTCGACGTGATCAGGGACTTCCGGCCGTCCGTCGCCTACTCGTGCCGGCAGGGGTTCTGCGGCACGTGCGACGTCGGCGGCGTGCGGATCTGCGTGGACCGGCCCGACGGTGACCGACTCGTGTTGGAGGAACTGTGAAGGTGCGTTCCGGGGAAGTCGAACTCGCCGTGCAGGTGCGCGGCGACGGGCCGACGGTGGTCCTGGTGCACGGGTATCCGGACACGCACGAGGTCTGGGACCGGGTGGCGGCGTTGCTGGAGAAGGACTTCCGGGTCGTCACCTACGACGTGCGCGGCGCCGGCGACTCGACTCCTCCGTCCACCGAGGACGGCTACCGGCTCGAACGGCTCGCGGCCGACCTGTTCGCGGTGATCGACGCGGTCAGCCCGGACGAGCCGGTGCACGTCGTCGGGCACGACTGGGGGTCGATCCAGTCGTGGGAAGCCGTGACGACGCCGGGGGCGCGGATCGCGACGTTCACCTCGATCTCCGGGCCGTGCCTCGACCACATGGGCCACTGGTCGCGGAAGGGCCTGTCGGTGGCGCATCTGAGGCAGTTCGTCCGGTCCTGGTACATCGGCGCGTTCCACCTGCCGGTGCTCGCGCCGCTGTTCTGGCGGCTCTACCTCGGGCCGCGCTGGGGTGCCGAGCTCCGTCGTTTGGAAGGTGTGAAGGTCACGCCCGCGCGCACGATCACACGGGACGCCGTGCGCGGGATCTCGTTGTACCGGGCCAACATCCGCCAGGTGATGCGGTCACCGCGGCAGCGGCTCGCGCCCATGCCGGTGCAGGTGATCCAGCCGACCCGCGACCGCTACATCCGCACCGAGCCGCTCGACCTCGAACGCTGGGTGCCGTCGCTGACCCGGCGGCGGATCGCGGCCGGGCACTGGGCACCGTTGAGCCATCCGGCACCCCTGTCCCGGATGATCAGCGAGTTCGTCACCGACTCCACGCCGAAGCGCGAGCTCGTGGTGATCACCGGCGGTGGCAGCGGGATCGGCAGGGCCACGGCGGTCGCTTTCGCCAAGACCGGTGCCGAGGTGATCGTGTCCGATGTGGACTTCCGGGCCGCCAAGGAGACCGCCGACCTGATCGACGGTCACGCCTACGAGGTGGACGTGCGCTCCGAGGAGGCCGTCCGGGCGTGGGCGCGGCAGGTCGCGGACGAACACGGCGTGCCCGATGTGGTCGTGAACAACGCCGGCATCGGCCACTCCGGGTCGTTCATGTCGACCTCGACCGAGCAGTGGCAACGCGTGCTGGACGTCAACCTGTGGGGTGTCGTGCACGGCTGCCGGGCGTTCGGCGAGCTGATGATCGAACGTGGCGAGGGCGGCCACGTCGTGAACCTGTCCTCGGCGGCGGCCTACCTGCCGTCGAAGATCCTCTCCGCGTACGCCACCAGCAAGGCGGCGGTGTTCATGCTGTCGGACTGCCTGCGCGCGGAACTCGCGCCTCACGCGATCGGGGTGAGCGCGATCTGTCCCGGCGTGGTGAACACGAACATCACGGCCACCACGACGTTCTCCGGGGTGAGCTCGGACGAGGAACGGCGCAAGCAGGACCGGGCGTCGCGGATCTACGCGCGGCGCGGGTTCGGGCCGGAGGGCGTGGCGCGGGAGATCGTGCGCGCGGTGCGGAGGAACCGGCCGGTGGTGCCGGTCACGGTGGAGGCCAAGGCGGCGAGGGTGGCCAGCCGGGTCGTGCCGGGGTTGTTGCGCAGCTTCGCCAAGTTCGACGTGGGCTAGGGGGACGAGTGAGGGGCGGCCTGACCAGCCGCCCCTCACGTGTTTGTCCTAGACCTCGGCCAGGTCCCCGCCGAACGCGGCCGCGAGCCGCAGCCACGGCGCGGCCTCCTCAGGCCGACCCTGACGCTCCAGCGTCCGCCCCAGCAGCAGGTGCGCGTAGTGCTCGACCGGGTCTCGGTCCACGATCACGCGGAGCCGCGCCTCGGCCTTGCCCAGCTGCGCCGAGTGGTAGTACGCCCGCGCCAGCAGGAGGTAGAGGTCCGTCTGGAACGGGACCTCGTCCGCCACCTCGGCGAGCAGCTGCGCCGCCTTGATGTAGTCGCGGGACTCGAACAGCAGTTGTGCGCGCTCCCACTTCTCGGCGGGAGTCTCGACGTGGTCCTGGTCGAACAGGTGCCGGACCGTGACCCAGCGGTCTGCCGCCACACCACCGTTCGGCTGGTACGCGTGGAATCCGGTGCTGTCGTGCACGGAGAACTCGTTCATGAGGAGAACCTCCCTTCCGTTCACCTCCAACGCGTGGGCGGGACAGGTATTCCCCACCGTCGTCATACCCGGCGGACGATCCGCAACGACTGCGCGTAGGTGCCCGTTCCGTCCAAAGTGGAGGCACCACCGAGGTCACTGATCGTGGGACCGTTCACGGTTTTGCGGCTCGACGCGAAGCGGTAGCGGCCGTCCTGGTCGCGGCCGATGTAGACGCCCACGTGGTCGAGTTGGCCGGTGGCCTCCTCGGCGTCCGCGTCGAACACCACCAGGTCGCCGGGCTGGACGTCGGTGTAGGTGCGGTCGTTGTGCACGATCACACCGGGGCCGTTCGGGCCGATGTCCCGCGAGCGGCGCGGGAGGTGGCCGCTGACAACGCCGGTGTAGTTCATCGGCACGCCCAGGTGGTAGCCGAAGACCATGCGGACCATGCCCGAGCAGTCCAGCGTGCGGTGCCACTGCGGGCCGGGCGCGGGCCGCGTCTCGCCGGTGGGGAACTGCCACGCGACGCCCATGTACTCGTGGAAGTCCGCTCCCTCGATGCGCGTGCCGTCCGGGTTCAGCGGGCCGTAGCCGGACTCGCCGAGCACCTGCCTGCCGCCCTCGAAGTACGGTGCCGCTCCCGTTTGCAGCATCGCGCAGTACGCCAGCACGTCCGGGGAGACGTCGGTCGCCCAGGCCCGCACGCGGATCTCCGTCTCGGTGTTCCAGCCGGTGAACGGCTCAGGCAGCACGCGGACCCACGTGTCGTGCGTGACCACCGGCGGGCGGGCCCAGGTGCCGGTGGCCTCGAACTTGTGCACCTGTGCCTGGTTCGAGGCGGTGCTGTTCGTCGACGCGATCGCGCGCACGCCCAGCTTGCCCGCGCCGAACGTCGTGTCCTGCACGGTGTGCGTCCAGCCGGGTTCGGCCGTGCCGTCGCGCCACGCCTTGGCCTGCGAGGTGCTGCCGGAGCGGGCCACGCGGACGTGCCAGCGGCCTATGCCGGTGCCGACGTTCACCCCCGCAGCCAACGCTAGGGGGACGCCGATCAGTTCGCGGTCGACGCTGAGCCGGACGGCGCCGCTGGGGCTGAACGCGAGCCTGGCGCGGTAGTGGTTGTCGAAGTCCTGGTAGCCGAACGTCAGGGCGATCGACGAGTCCGCACCCGCCGGTGCCGTGCTCAGCGAGACCGTGGCGACGCAGTCGAAGTCGCCGATCGCCGGGTCGTTCAACGTCATGAAGTAGCTGGCGTTGGTCCTCGCCAGCCTGATCACGCCCTGGCCGGGTTCGACCCGGTAGTCCGCGGTCTCGCCGTTCGTCCTGCTCCACCGGCCGCCACCCGGTGACGTGCCCCAGCCGTCCACGACGGTGCGCGCGAACACGTCAGCGAACGGCCGTTTCTGCTCGGTGAACGACCGGCGCGGGCCCCGCACGGTCACGGTGCGGGCGCCCGTTGTGAGCGTTGCCAGCACGCCCTTCGCGTCGGACACCCTGGTGCGCCCGCCCGGCACCGTCTCGACGGTGAGGTCTCCGCGCACCGGGTCCGGGAACCAGCCGGGGTCGCCGAACGCGATCAGGCCGGGAATCCGCTGACGCGCGAACGACACCACGTCCCCCTCGACGGCTGCGGCTGAAGCGGCGGCACCGGCGTGCGCGGGCTGCGAGCCCACCAGCGGCACCGCGGCGCCGGCCGCGAACGCGGCCAGCACGGATCTGCGGTTCAAAGACGGCATTTCTACTCCCCCAGAACGGAAATCACGTCGATGACGTGATCCTCCCAGATCTGCCGGGACACCTCCTCGGGATAAGCGACGACCTCGTCCCGCTCCCCGAACACCCGCGTCAGCCGGTTCGACGGGCCGTAGGCGGGCCACGGGTCGCCGTCGATCGCGAATCCGCTCCACGCCGTCCGCATCCGCGCCGACACCTCTTCCACGACCGGCGTGACCTCCCCGAGCACCGCCGCTGTCCCACCCCGGTCCAGGTTGCCGAACACCAGCGGCACGTCCAGGCCATGGCAGGCGCGGAACATCTCGGTCGGCGCGAAGGTCACCTCGTAGACGTGTGCCCGTCCACCACCGGCGACCTGGGCCTCGGCGAGGTGCAGCGACGGCATCCGGAACAGCCAGTCCGAACACACCGTCTCGAACAACTCCTCCGGTCCCAGCGCGGGATAGGCCAGTCCGGGCGCGAACACCTCCACCGCCTGTGCCGCCTGCGACGCGGTGACCTGGCCGATCAGCCCGTCCAGCACGGAGAGCAGCCGTTGCTCGTCCCGCGTGTGCCCGGCGATCAACTCGACGGACCGCCCGGCACCCGCCCTCAACGCCTCCCACGGCGTCACCGGCAGCACGTCGCCGTCGACCACGGGCGCGAACGGGATCCGTTTGTGCGCGACCTGACCCCAACGCGGGAACTGCGTCATCTTCGCCATGACCTCGTCACCGGCGGCCGTCAGCAACTCGGGCTCCACAGTGGACAGATCAGCGACCGAAGCACGCAGCCCCAACTCCGCCGCGCACACCGAGGCGATGTCGGCGGCCAGGTCCGGTGCGAAGAACACCCCGGGCACGCTGCTCGCGATCGCCCGGGAGAACAACCCGGCAGCACGCGGCATGGCGAGCAACGCCGCCACCGATCCCCCGCCCGCCGACTGCCCGAAGACCGTCACCCGGCCCGGATCCCCGCCGAACGCATGAATGTTAGCGCTCGCCCACTCCAACGCGGCGACCTGATCGAGCAGGCCGCGGTTGGCCGGAGCGCCGTCGATCTGGAGGAATCCCTCGACGCCCACCCGGTAGTTGAACGTCACCACGACGACGCCGTCCGCCGCCAGCCGCGTGCCGTCGTACTCGGGCAACCCGGACGTGCCGACCGTGTAGGCACCGCCCTGGATCCACACCATCACCGGCAGCCCGCCGGACAGGTCGGGCGACCAGACGTTGACGGTCAGCCACTCGTCCCCAGAAGAGCCGATCCCGCCCATCCCGAGCAGCCCGGCCTGCGGTGGCGGCGGCCCGAACTCGACCGCCTCGCGTACCCCGTCCCACGGCACGACCGGCCGCGGCGCCGCGAACCTGCTCTCCCCCACCGGAGGCGCCGCGAACGGAACGCCGCGGAACACCGCCGTTCCCGCCTCGACAACACCGCGAACCGTGCCACCGGTGACCCGTACCTCGACCATGGCGGGAATCGTCAGCGCACCATCACCGAGAACGCCAGGGATTTACCGGTGGCCGGATCAGGACTTGGCACCGTTGAGGTCCGGGAACGCCAGATCCTTGAAGTACCGGGTGGCCTCCAGCTTCCTGAGCTCGCCGAGCCGCTCGATGAACGCGCTCGCGGCCTTCTCCTGCACCGCGAGCTGCGCGGCGTCATCAGAAGCCGGGAAGTTGCCGGGAGTCGACTTCCACTCCAGGTAGGCCGCCGTCACCGCCATCTCGCTGTTGCGCAGCAACACCCACGACTGGTCCCACCGGTAGAACGCCCGCAACCCCGTCAACCCGGCCACGAGCAAACCGGCGAGCGAGATCGTCAGGGCCTTGCCGGGGTACTCGAGGCTCGTCAGCACGGGCAGCGCGGCGCCGACGACGATCACCAGCGTCCCGCTGAGCCGGTAGAACCGCCGGTGCCAGTGCGCGCGGGTGTCGTAGAACGTCCGCAACCACTGGCCGTACGCGTCCGCGGTGGCGATCACCCCGTCGTTCATCTCCGCGACGTGTGCCGGAAAAGCAGGGATGGACTTCATGTCGGTTCCCCCCTCAAGGAACTGAACACCGGTCCCCCCAACGATAGTCAGGCTGTCACGACGACCTTCGCCCGCGCGTGCTCCGACTCGACGTACCGGATCGCGGCGGGCACGTCCGTCAGCGGATAGGTCCGCTCGATCACCGGCACGAGCTTCCCCGACTGGGCCAGCTCCCGCAGCGCGTCGAGGTTCTCCTTGCTGGGCTTGGCCTCCAGCACCACGAGCCGTTGCCGGGCGAACGACGCCAGCAGCCGACCCTGGATGATCAGCCGATACGGCCCGAACAGCGTTCCCCCGGTGAAGCTGCCGCCCCCGGACAGCACCAGCGTGCCGTCCGGCGTCAGCAACGCCCGCAGCTCGGCCATCGTCCGGTTCCCACCAGGTCGAAGACGACGTCGTAGACCTGCGAGGAACGGGTGAAGTCCGTCGTCGTGTAGTCGACGACGTGGTCGGCCCCGACCGACCGCACCTGCTCGACGTTGCGCGTGCTGCACACCCCCGTGACGACGGCCTTGCGCGCCTTGGCGATCTGCACGGCCATCAGCCCGACCCCGCCGGACGCCCCGTTGATCAGCACCCGCTGCCCGGCCTGGAGTTCGCGCAGCCCCGTCCACGCGGTGTTGCCGGCCAGCGGCAGCGTCGCCGTCTGCTCGAACGTCAGGTTGGACGGCTTGTGCGCCACCAGGTTCGCGGGCACCCGCACGTACTCGGCGAAGGACCCCTCGACCTCGCCGAACACCTCGTCGCCCACCTGGAGCATGCCGCTCACGCCCGGCCCGACCTCCGCGACCACACCCGCGAAGTCCATTCCCCTGATCCGCGCCTTCGGTGCCTTGAGCCCGAGGAACAACCGCGCGAAGTACGGGTCACCGCGCATGATGTGCCAGTCGGCGGCGTTCACCGACGACGCCCTGACCCTGACGAGCACCTCGCCGGCGGCGGGCACGGGCCGGTCGACCTCCCTGAGTTCCAGCACGTCCGCGGAGCCGTATCTGTCCTGGACGATCGCCTTCATGGCGGGACTCCCTCACTCGCTCGTGAGGAAAGCTTCGCCGCGCGTCAGCCCCGGCACATCAGGGACGACCCCTACGGCGAGCCCGGAAGTCTTCCACCGGCGGCTCCGGGTCCTCGTCCTCCCCGTCGAACTCGTAGGGCTTGACGTGATCGAGGAACGTGACGACCTCGGGTCGTGCGGACGGCAGCAGCCCGGTCGACGGCCGGGTGCCGTGGTAGCCGTCGACGACACCGGTGAACAGCGCGTCGAGGTTCGGGAACGCCTCCACGACCTCGGCGGGCAACGCGGTTCGGTACCGGCGGCGGCCCGCGGTCCAGGCGTCCTGGGCCAGGTCTAGTTCGAGAAGTTGTGCTGCCACACCAGATCGAGCCAGGTCGATCAGCCCGTCGTCACCGATGACGTTGTCGTGCAGGTTCAGCTCCCACAGCTGGGGCGTCACCGGCCACCGGGCCAACGCCCGCACGCCGTCCGAGTCGATGTCGTTGTGCGCCAACGAGATGCCGTCCAGCTCGGGAGCGTCCGGCAACCAGTCCAGCTTCCCGATCGCGCAGTTGTCCGCACGCACCGACCGCACCGTGCGCCACACGGGTCCGTCCGGCAGCGCCCCGAGCGGATTCCCTGACACGTCAAGGGATTCGAGCGGGAGTTCCAGCACCGCGCGCAGGTCGGTCAGGCCAGTGGCGGCGAGGTTCAGCGACTTCAACCGAGGCAACCGCGCGAGCGCCTGGACGTCGCGGATCGGCCGGACGTCCGGACTGTAGTAGTGCGGCGACCCGGTGATCTCCCCGCTGAGATCGAGGTGTTCGAGCACGGGCAGGTCCACGTCCGGCAGTGAGCCCTGGATCTTGAGCCGGGTCAGGTTCCCGAGTTCGGCACGGGCGAAGAACTCGGTCGCGTCGCAGTGGAACTCGAGCGCGAGATCCAGCCCGGCCAGCGGGCAGCCGGCGAGCTCCCGCGCTTCCTCGACGGTCGCCACGCGCACCTCGGCCGACCGCAGTTCCGGCAGGAAGTCGTTGCGCAGCAGGTGAACCAGGTCCGGCGCGCGCATCCCGACGTGCCGCAACCGGGTGGGCCCGCCGATGGGCAACGGCAGGTCGGCCGCCACTGATTCCAACCGGCCGAACGCCTCCCCGCCCGCGAACCGGGCCAGCGCCCGCCCGTCGAACTTCATCAGCCCGCGGAACTCCACGGCCCGCAACGCGTCCCAGTGCTCGGCGATCTCCGGCAGCGCCGCCACCTGCTCCATGGCGTACCAGCCGAGTTTCAGCCGTCGCACCGCCCGCACCTCGGGCCGCACGCGCGGATCCGGCAAGGCCAGCCGGAGCATCCCGTGCTGAGAGGTGTGCAGGTCCAGCGACCGCACGAGCGGCCACCCAGGCCTCACGAACCCGGACTCCAGCGCCGCGACCCACGAGTACGGCGCCTCCCGCACGTCATCCGGCCAGTCGGCGATCCGTTCCTCGATCGCCGTCACACCCGCAGCACAAAGCGCGCGGAACGCCAACCTGGTCGGCGTCCCGCGCAGCGCTCTGTCAACGTTCACAAGAGAAAACCTACTGCGTGAACCTATTGGGGCAACTCCGCGCCAGTCTGCTCCTTGACCATGTACTCGGCGTACCAGTCGGGCCAGTTCTCGTCGAACTCGCCGCCGTTGCGCTTCTCGTGCTCGCCGTGCGCCACCGCGGCCCGGCGCAACGCCGCCGCGAGGTCGGTGATCGACGTGTACGAGGTGTCGTCGGCGTCCACCCGGCCGGGCAGGCGGGTCGTGACCTCCTGCAGGATCCACAGGTTGCCGTCCGGGTCGGCGAACTCGGCACGCGTGAAGTAACTGCGGCGCTCGGGGTCCGCGCCTTCGACGGGCCCGTCCGGACCACCGTGGTAGAGCGGCCCGACCTTGATCCCGCCCGCGAGCAACGCCTCGTGCGTCGCCACGATGTCCGCGACGATCAGGAAGTGGCGCCCCGAACCGGGTTCCGCCGTCGTCACGCCCTCACCGAAGTGGATGGACGCGGTGGACCCGTGCGGCGTGTACTGCACGACCCACGGCGGCGTGACGTCCTGCCGCCATCCGAGCCGGCTGTAGAACTCCTTGGCGCGGTCGACGTCCGTGACGCCGATGACGGTGACTTCGAGCTTCATGTCGATCTCTTCGAGCTTCACTTCGCTACGTCCTTCGCAAGGTCGCGGAGCGCGTTGAGGAACGCCTCCGAAAAAGTGGGGAACGGCTGGATCACGTCGAGCAGCACGGTCAGGGGCACCTTCGCCCGGATCGCGACGGTGGCCTGCTGGAGCCACTCGCCCGCTTCCGGCCCGACGGCGTACGCGCCGGTGAGCACCTCGCCGTCGGACACGAGCGTCAAGAACCCGGGCCGCGTGTCGTACTCACGGGTGTAGGTGGCCGTGCGTGCAACACCGGACAGGTGCGCGGTGGCCGTGTACTTCCCTTCCGCCGCACCGACCGCAGCGACTTCGGGGGTGGTGAACACGACCCGAGGAACCGCGTCGTAGTTCACAACGGCTTGCTGTCCAAGGATGTTCGCGGCGGCGACACGTCCCTGGTACTTGCCGACGTGCGTCAGGTTCCACTGCCCGGTCACATCACCGACCGCCCAGACACCATCAGTCACGTTCATCCGCGCGTCGGTCTTGATCCCGCGCGGATCTGCTTCCACACCAACGTTCTCGAGCCCGATCCCGTCGACGCGCGGCCGTCGTCCGGTGGCGACGAGCAGCTTGTCACCCCGCAACTGCGACCCGTCCGGGAAGTCGAGCACGTACTCGCCGTCGACGAACGACGCCCTGCTGGCGTGCGAACCGAGGTGCAGCTCGATCCCGTCCGCCGCCAAAGCCTCGGTCAACGTCCGCCCGGCCGCCTCGGGTTCGCGGGGCAACACCCGGTCCGCGCCTTCGACCAGAGCGACCTCGGCACCGAAGCTCCGGAACGCCTGCGCCATCTCGACACCCACCGGCCCGCCACCGAGCACCAGCAACCGCCGCGGGATCTCCCGAACGCCGGTGGCCTCCCGGTTGGTCCACACTTCCAACTCGCTCAGCCCGGGAATCGGCGGGAGGAACGGCGCGGACCCGGTGGCGATCACGATGTGGTCGGCCTCGTAGCGCTGCCCCTCCACCTCGACCACCCCGGGCGCGGCGATCCGGCCGTGACCGCGCAGGACGTCGATCCCGGCGCCCTCGGCCCACTTCGCGCCACCGGCGTCGTCGTAGGACGAGACCATGAAGTCCCGCCACGCCAACACAGCCTGAACGTCGACCTCACCGCTCACCGCCTCGCGAGCACCGGGCACCTGCCGTGCCGCCGCCAGCACCTCACCGGCCCGCAGCAACGTCTTGGACGGGATGCAGGCGAAGAACGAGCACTCCCCGCCCAGCAACTCGCGCTCGACCACGGCCACCCGCAGCCCGCCCTCGGCGACGGCCGCGGCGAAGTGCTCGCCAGGTGACCCGCCACCGATGACGATCACGTCGTACCGGGCGGCCATCACACACGCCCCGGCAACCGAGTGGTGACCTCCTGCAACACCCAGCCGTTGCCGTCCGGGTCGCTGAACGACGCGAACGACCCGTAGCTGGCCCGGCCGGGATCGGCACCGGCGACCCGTCCCTCGACCCCGGCGTGGTGGAACACCCCGGTCTTGTCGTGGAAGATCTCGCTGACCTCCACGCCCCGGCCGAGCAGGTCCTCGCGGGCGGCCTCGATGTCGGACACGACCAGGTGCAGCCCCTCGACGCTGCCGGGGTGAGCGTTCGACACACCGGTGCCGAAGATGATCGAGGCGGGCGACCCGGTGGGCGTGAACTGCACCAGCCGGTAGCCCTCGTCGTCGGCGAACTCGGCATCGAAACGCCAGCCCAGCGCCTTGTAGAAGTGCACGGCCCGGTCGATGTCGCGGACCGGGATGACGGTCACCTCGAGCTTGTAGTCCATCGTGGTCATCTCCTCGTTCGGTCGATGACACGACTCTGCTCCCGCACGGGCCCTCTTCGAACCCGTGGAACACCCTGGTGAGTCCCTGGCCCGTAGGCTCGGGCCCGTGTCGGACGAAGGACTGCTGGGCAGGCGCGCCGAGGGCGAGACGCTGGACCGGCTGCTCACGCAGGCGCGCTCCGGCGCAGGTCAGGTGCTCGTGCTGCGCGGCGAGGCGGGGATCGGCAAGACCGCGCTGCTCGACCAGGTGTCCAGCAGGGCCGACGGGTTCCGGGTCGCGCGGGCCGCGGGAGTCGAGTCCGAGAGCGCGTTCCCGTACGCGGGCCTGCACCAGCTGTGCGCGCCGTTCCTCGACCGGCTCGACCGCCTGCCCGCGCCGCAACGCGAAGCCCTGGCCACGGCGTTCGGCATGGCCAGCGGGCCGCGGCCGACCCGGTTCATGGTCGGCCTGGCGGTGCTGACGCTGCTGGCCGAGGTCGCCGACGAACAGCCCCTCGTGTGCCTGGTGGACGACGCGCAGTGGCTCGACTCGATGTCGTCGGCGGTGCTCGGGTTCGTCGCCCGCCGCCTCCTGGCCGAACGGATCGCGCTGCTCTTCGTCCTGCGCGAGGGCAACGACTACCTCGACGGGCTGCCGGAACTGCACGTGCGAGGGCTCGACGACGCCGACTCGCGCGCGTTGCTGGAGTCGGTGATCAAGGGACCGGTCGACGGCCGGGTGCGCGACCGGATCGTGGCCGAGGCCCGCGGCAACCCCCTGGCGTTGCTGGAACTCCCGCGCGCCTGGACCACGGCCGAGCTGGCCGACGGGTTCGACGCCGGAGGGCTGACCAGCCGCATCGAGGCCGGGTTCGCCCGGCAGATCGACGAGCTGCCCACCGACACCCGGCTGCTGATGCTGACCGCCGCCGCCGAACCGCTGGGCGACGCTACCCTGCTCTGGCAGGCCGCCGGGCTCCTCGGGCTGGGCGCCGACCCCGCCGCGGCCGCGCTGAACACCGGGCTGGTCGAGTTCGGTGCCCGCGTCCGGTTCCGGCACCCGCTGGTCCGCTCGGCCGTGTACCGCTCGGCGTCGGTCGCGGACAGGTTGAACGTTCACAACGCACTGGCGGACGTGACCGACGAGTCGATCGACCCGGACCGCCGCGCGTGGCACCGGGCGCAGGGCACCGCCGCACCGGACGAGCAGGTCGCCGCCTCGCTGGCGAACACCGCCGGCCGTGCGCAGGCCAGGGGCGGGCTGCTCGCCGCGGCCGCGTTCCTGGAGCAGGCCGCCGTTCTCACCCCCGACGCCGGCCGCCGTGCCGACCGCGAGCTCGCCGCCGCCAGGGCCAAGCGCGAGGCCGGGTCGCTGGACGCCTCGCTCCGGCTGCTCAGCGCCGTCGAGGCTGGGCCGCCGGACGAACTGCGCAGCGCCCAGGTCGAGCAGTTGCGCGGGCACATCGCGTTCGACCAGCGGCGGGTGGCCGACGCGGCGCCGCTGCTGTTCAGCGCCGCGCGCAGGCTCACCCCGTTCGACCTCGACCTGGCCCGCGAGACGCACCTGGAGGCGTTGTCGGCGGAGATCTGGGCCGGGGCGGCGCACACCGCCCGCCCTGCTCCCCCGCCACGCACCCCGGCGTGCGCGCTGGACCTGGTGCTCGACGCGCTGACCGTCCGGCTCACCGAGGGCTACGCGGCGGCCCGGGAACCCATGACCAGGGCGCTCGACGAGGTGAAGACGCTCAAGACGGGCACGCCGTGGCTCTTCGGCAACCGGGCGGCCGGGATCATCGCGAGCGAACTGTGGGACTTCGAGGCGCGCCGGGCGTTCGCGCACCAGCAGGTCAGGCTCGCCCGCGACGCCGGGGCGCTCGTGCAGTTGCAGTTCGCGCTGAACTTCCTGGCGGACAACGAGATCATGGCCGGCGACTCCGCCGCCGCGCAGGCGTTGATCGAGGAGGACCGGCGGATCGCGGAGGTCACCGGCACCCCGGCCGTCGGCTACTCGGTGCTGATGCAGGCCGCGTTCCGGGGTGAGGACCTGTCGACCGCGGCCCGCGCCGAAGCGTTGGAATCAGGCCAGGGCAGGCTCGCCGTGTTCGCCGACTGGACGCTCACGATCCTCCACAACGGACTCGGCCGCCACGACCTCGCCCTCGCCGCCGCCCAACGCGTGCCGGAATCGTTGGTCTACAGCTGCCTGATCACATCCGAACTCGCCGAAGCCGCCTCCCGCACCGGTGACACAGAAGCAGTCTCCGCCGCACTCGAACGGTCGAAGCTGTGGGTCGACACACCGTGGTCGCTCGGCATCAGGGCGAGACTCCGGGCGCTCGACGGCGACCCGGCCGGGTTCGCCGAGTCGATCGTCCACTTCGAACAGACCGCGCTGCGCACCGAACTCGGCCGCGCCCACCTGCTGCACGGCGAGTGGTTGCGCCGCGAAGGCCATCGAGTAGAAGCCCGCGACCACCTCCGCACCGCCCACGAAGTCCTGACGGCAGCAGGGATGCCGACGTTCGCGGACAGGGCGTGGCGCGAGTTGCAGGCGACCGGCGAGACGGCCCGCAAACGCACCGCAGAGCCGACCGACAAACTGACCGCGCAGGAGTACCAGATCGCGAAGCTCGCCAAGGAGGGCTTCTCGAACCCGGAGATCGGCACGCGGCTGTTCCTCAGCCCGCGGACCGTGGAGTGGCACCTGCGCAAGGTGTTCGGCAAGGTCGGCGTGACCTCGCGCCGCCAGCTCCGGGACGCCCAGTTCTGACGAGCGGAACAAATCGGCCGTCCGGATTGCCGCACTGGACCGTTCGGCCGCACACTGCGGTCATGGCGATCATGAAACAGCTGCACGAACTGGGCGGCGTGCCCGCCGAGCACGCCGCCGAACCCGACCAGAAACTCGCCGTCGTCGCGTGCATGGACGCCCGCATGGACGTCTACGAGATCCTCTGCCTGAAGACCGGCGACGCGCACGTGATCCGCAACGCGGGCGGCGTGATCACCGACGACGTGATCAGGTCGCTCGCGGTGAGCCAGCACAAGCTGGGCACCCGGCACATCATGTTGTTGCACCACACCAAGTGCGGCATGGCCGGGTTCGACGAGGAGAAGTTCCGCGACGACCTGACCGCCACCGCCGGGTTCAGTCCCGAGTGGTCGGCCGACGGGTTCGACGACGTGGACCTCGACGTGCTGCAGTCGGTGGCGCGGATCCGGGCGAACCCCTTCGTCCCGTTCAAGGGCTGGATCGGTGGCTACGTCTACGACGTCGACACCGAAGAGGTCCGTCCGGCCGCACCGCAACGCCCGCAGGCCTGCTGAGTCAGTTCCCGGCGTCCAGCCACGCCTGCAGCGAGGTCGGCTGGAGCTGCGCGCCCGCGTTCGGCACGAGTTGCTTGCCGGTCAGGAACGTGCCGAAGTACTTGGCCTGCGGGTCACCGACGACCTCGCGCTCGTCCTCGCGCTGCTGGAGAACCGTGCGGATCCAACCGTCCATTGTGAACTCCTCCGGCCCGCCGATCTCCAGCACGCCGTTCACCGGAGCCCCGGCGGCGGTGCGGCCGACGATCGCGGCCACGTCGGAGGCCGCGATCGGCTGGACGCCACCGTGCGGGAGGTGCACGGCGCCGTCCAGCTCGGCGGAGTTCGCGATGGCACCCGCGAACTCGAAGAACTGGGTGGCGCGGACGATCGAGTACGGCAGCCCCGACTCCGTGATGAGCTTCTCCTGCGCCACCTTCGCGCGCAGGTAGCCGGATTCGGGCAGTTCGTCGGTGCCGACGATCGACAGCGCGACGTAGTGGCCGACCCCGGCTTCGGCGGCGGCGTCGGTCAGGTTGGTCGTGGCGGTGGTGAAGAAGTTCATGACGTCGTCGTCGGCGAACGACGGCGAGTTCGACACGTCGATCAGCACGTCGGCGCCCTGCAGAACCTCCTTCACCCCCTCACCGGTCAGCGTGTTGACGCCGGAGTTCGGGGACGCGGGCACGGCGTCGTGGCCGTGCTCGCCGAGCCGCCGCACGACCTGGCTGCCGATCAACCCGGTGCCACCGATGACAACGATCCTCATGGGTCCGTCCCTCTCGTGAGCCCGCCGGAGCGCGGGCGTTCACGAGCTAAGACAGGACAGCCACGACGGTTGTGACAGGCCTACCGGAAGGCAGCCAGTTTGTCGGGGTTGACCAGCCACAACACCTGGTCGATGCCCTCCGCCGAGGCCGTCACGGTGATCACCGCGAAGGCACCCTCGGCGTTGCTCAACCGCACCGCGCTCTGCCCGTTCGCCTCGACGAACGCCATCTCCGCGCCCGCCCAGAACGTCGGCGCCCACCCCGAGATGATCTTCGCCAGGGACTCCGCGCCGAACAGCGGTCGCCCGGCCGCGCGGATCGCGCCGTTGCTGTCGGACCAGCTCACGACGTCCTGCGCGAACAGCTTCTCCAGCGCCGCCAGGTCACCGGCCTGCGCCGCCGCCACGAACGCCTCCAGCAGCTTGCGCTGATCCGCCCGCTCGACCGGCACCCGGCGTTCGTCGGCGAGGTGCTTGCGCGCCCGGCTCACCAGCTGCCGCGTCGCGACCTCGCTGGTCTGCACGATCTCCGCGATTTCGCGGTACGGGTAGTCGAACGCCTCGCGCAGCACGTACGCGGCACGTTCGGTCGGCGTCAGCTTCTCCAGCAGCATCAACACCGCGAGCTCCAGCACCGCGCCCTGCTCGGCCCCGACCTGCGGGTCCGCAGTGGTGTCGACGGGCTCCGGCAACCACGGCCCGACATAGGTCTCCCGGCGAGCGCGAGCGGTCTGCGACTCGTTGATCGCGAGCCGGGTGATCGCGGTGGCGAGGTACGCCTCGGCGTTGCGGACGGCCGCGCGGTCCGCGAGTTGCCAGCGCAGCCACACCTCCTGCACGAGGTCCTCGGCGTCGGCCACGCTGCCGGTCATGCGGTAGGCGATGCCGAACAGCCTCGGCCGGGCCGCCGCGAACACCGATTCGGCCTCGTCGAGCTGCTGGGTCATCAGCCACCCCTCTCGTCACGGCAACGTTAGCGCCGATCGGAGAGGGGGGTGATGTGGCACCTCACACGCCTTCGCAGCTCCAGCGCAGCGGCCCGTGCGTGGGCGACGGGGCGAAGACCTGGTTGTCGTCGCTCACGACGATCCGGTCGTACTCGTCCAGCCTGCCGGGGATCGGCAGCTCCGCGAGGAACTTCGTGCCCTGCCACACCGACAGGGGACCACCGATGGCGGTGCGCCTGCCGACGACCAGCCCGCGGGCGTTGATGGAGATGACCGTGCCACCGTCCTCGATGTCGCCGGCCCGGCCGTCGCGGTCCCACAACACCGCCTGCTGGTCGACCGGGTCGAAGAACATCTTCATGCCGCCCGCCATCCCGCCGCCGATCGCGTCGGCGAACACCATCGCGCCGCCCGTGTCCAGCGGCGTCACCTGTCCGTCGCGCCAGTACGCGCCGCCGGTCGGACTGGTCGGTCGCAAGAGGACGGTGCCGTCCTCGTCCAGGCCGTGCACGCGACCGACCGGCGAGTCGATGATCCGCGCTCCCACCGCGAAGGGCGACAACAGCATGCCCACGTGCTGGCCGCTGTCGGTCTTGACGGCCCCGGTCAGCACGTCGCCGCGGTCGTTGAGGCCCACCGCGCCCGTGAGCTGGTACCCGACCGGTGCGAAGAGCTGGGTGAGCGTTCCCGAGCCCCAGTGGCCGCCCGAGTACAGGAAGACCGACGCGCGGTCCTCACCGAAGATCTGGCTCTGCAGCAGCACCGTGCCCGCCGCGTTCTCGCCCTTCACGTCCAGCAGCGGCAGATGCGCGGTCTCCTGCACCACGCGCGGTTTGCCGCCCGTCCAGAGGACCAGTTCGTCCTTGTTGCTGCCCGGTTTGCGGGACGTGCCCGCGAACTCGCCGCCGCTCAGCGTGCCTTTGACGAAGGTCCACTTCACGTCGTACCCGTCCGGCATCTCCACCTTCGACACGCCCCACTGGCACGGCGCCTCCGCCGCCGCGGCGGGTGCCATCAAAGTCGTGCAGGCCAGGCTGATCGCCGCTGCCAACGCCAACGTCCGCATCACTTGCCCTCTCGTTCACAGGTCCAGCGCAGCGGCCAGTACCGGCGGGGCGTGCTGAACACCTGGTTGTCGTCGCTCACGACGAACTGGGTGTCGTACTCCCAGACCCCGTCGGGATACGGCAGTTCCGCGAGGAGCTTCGTGCCGCGCCAGACCGCGGTGGGACCGTTCATCGTGGAGCGTGAGCCGACGATCAGGCCGCGCGCGTTGATGGCGCGGGCGGCACCACCGTCCTCCAGTTCCCGAACGCTGCCGTCGCGATCCCACACCAGGCCCTGCGACTGCGGTGCCGCGCCCAGGATCTTGAGACCGACCGTCTTCCCGCCCGCGATGGCGTCGGCGAACGTGGTCGAGCCGTCGCCCTCCAGGTACGTCAGCACCCCGTTGCGCCACAACGCTCCCGGCTTGCCGCTGTGGCCTCGCAACAGCACGGTGCCGTCCTCGTCCAGGCCGTACGGCAGGCCTGCGGTCTGGTCGACGATCTGCGGCCCGGCCGCGATCGGGGAGAACAGGACGCCGACGAACTGCCCGTCCAGGATCCTGCGGCCGCGCACGAGCACGTCACCGCGGTCGTTGATCGCGACCCCGCTGCCGAGCTGGTAGCCCGCCGGCGGGAGGACCTCGGTGACCGTTCCGGCGCCCTGGTGGCCGCCCGAGTACAGGTAGACCACCCAGCGCTGTTCGCCGACGATCTCGCCGCTGAGCAGCACGGTGCCCGCGGCGTTCTCGTCGTGGACCTGGAGCCACTGCAGGTGCGCCACCTCCGGCACCACCCGCGGCTTGCCGTTCGTCCAGAGGACCAGGTCCTCCGTCATCGTGCCGGGCCTGCGCACGACCCCCGAGTAGTCGCCCCCGCCTGCGGTGGCGCGCACGAAGGTCAGTCCCGGGTCGTACCCGTCCGGCACCTCGACCTTCGACACGACCCACGTGCACGGTGCCTCGTCGGCCATCGCCCCCCCCCCGGCGCCGCGAGAACCGTGCAGGCCATCCCCACAGCCGCCACGAACGCTCGTCTTCGCATCTCGATCTCCCCCTGAGCTCGACTGACACGACCCTCACGCCCCTGCGTGTTTCCCGGTTGCCGTGTGTCACCCGAACGGCCCAGGGCAGACTGATCACGTGACCACCGAACGCCCCAGCCCTCCGTTGCAGGCGGGCGAACGCGAGACCCTGCGCGCGTTCCTCGACTTCCACCGCGCCACCCTCGCGATGAAGTGCGACGGCCTGTCCGACGACGACCTGCGCCGCCGGTCGATGCCGCCGTCCACGCTCACGTTGCTGAGCCTGGTGCGGCACATGGCCGAGGTCGAGCGCACCTGGTTCCGCAAGGTCATCAACGGCGAGGACATCCCCCTCGTCTGGTCCGAGGACAACGACTACCAGGTCGCCTACGACGCCTCGAACTCCACGCGCTCCGAGGCGTTCGCCGCGTGGCAGCACGAGGTCGAGCACGCGCGCCGGATCGAACGCGAGGCCGAGTCGCTCGACGTGACGGGCTACCAGCCGCGCTGGGGCGAGCACGTGTCGTTGCGGCTGGTGATGAACCACCTGTGCCACGAGTACGCGCGGCACAACGGCCACGCCGACTTCCTGCGCGAGGGCATCGACGGCGTCACCGGGGCGTGACGGCTCTCAGGACTCGCCGTCGTCGGCAGGCGGCAGGCCCTCGATCGACCGGGCGTGCTGGATCATGCCGAGCACGGCCTTGATGCTCGCGGGCGAGAGACCGTTCGCGCGCAGGGCCAGCGAACGCACGTCGCTGTCGCGCAGCGCGACCAGCAGTTCCAACTGGTCCTCGATGCCGCTGGTGTCCTCGTCGAGGAAGTAAGACGTGGGCACGCCGAAGAACTGGGCGAGGCCTTCGAGGTGGCGTTTCGTCGGGTTGTCCCGCAGGCCCTTGCGCAGCTGCCAGACGTAGGTGTGCGAGATCGAGATACCCGCCTCGCGGATCGCGCCGGCCACCTCTTCGTAGGTGTATTCGCGCTGGCCCGCCGGGCGCACCGTCCTGAACAACCGGTCCAGCCGTGCGGCCAGCGAGGCCGGTTCCCCCTGGGCTACCACCGGCACATCGTAGTTGACCGCGATCACACGGCATCGGCTTGACCGGGCTTTCCGACGCGTGAGATCGTCTCCCGGTCGATCAACTCAGATTTATGAAGCTGAGCGATCGTCAACTCTGGGGGTGTGGAGGGCGGACGAATCCCTGGCGTCCACCCTCCACCCGACTTCGTCAGTGACCTGCGGCCGACGGGGGCAGATCGGCCTGCGCGAGGCTCACCCCGCGGTCCGGGACGACGCCGAAGTGCGTGATCTGCCGGCCCGCGCCCAGTTCCGTGATCCAGTTCGCCGCCGTCCGGAACCGCCCGTACGGCAGGTCCATCAGGTGGTAGCCGCGGGTCACGGCCTTGGCGGGCAGGCTCGTGAGCGGCAGGCCCAGCGGGTTCGCGACGGCCTGCCAGCCGCCGAGGTCGACCACGAACCCCAGGTCCTTGTGCCGGTACTCGCGCGAGGTGCCGTGACCGAGCGACGCCGCGATGTTGTGCGCGGCGGTCTTGCCCTGGCGTTCGGCGTGCTGGGCGGTCATGGCCGTGATCTCACCCGGCCGGACCAGATCCGGGACGGCGGCGGCGTCTCCTGCGGCCCACACGTCCTCGCAGACCCGCAGGTGGGTGTCGGTGTCGATCCGGCCGTTGGTCGCGGGCCTGTTCAACGTGCTCACGAGCGGGTCGGGCCGCACGCCGACACACCACACCACGGTCCGCGTCTGGATCTCGCTGCCGTCGGAGAGCCGGGCGCACGTCGCGGTCATCTCCTTCAGGCTCGTCTCCAGCTTGACCTCGGCACCGCGCTTGAGCAGGACTTTGTGCGTCGGGCCGGACAGCCTTGGGTCGAGGCCGGGCAGCACGCGCTTCGCGATGTCCACGAGGATCCAGCGCGGTTTCACGTCCTTGAGCCCCGGCAGGTGGCGCCACGCGTCCTGGGTCAGCAGCTGCGTCTGCGCGAGCACCTCCGTCCCCGTGTAGCCCGCGCCCACCACCACGAACGTGCACCGCGCGCGGCGTTCCTCAGGGTCGTCGGACTGGTCGGCGAGTTCGAGCTGCCGCAGCACGTGGTCGCGCAGGTGGATGGCCTCGACGATGGTCCGGAAGCCCTTCGCGTGCTCGGCGACGCCGGGGATCGACAGCAGCCGGGTGACGCTGCCGGAGGTGATCAGCAGCCGGTCGAACGCCATCTCGCGGGCGCGACCCTCGACGTCGGTGACCTGCACGCACTTGCCGGCGAGGTCGATGCCGGTCGCGGCGCCCAGCACGAGCTTGGTGCGCTTGAGCTTGTTGCGCAGCGGCACCGCGACGCGGCGCGGGTCGAGCACGCCGCCCGCGACCTCGGGCAGCAGCGGGATGTAGAGCATGTAGTCGACCGGGTTGATCGCGACCAGCTCGGCCGCGCTCTCCGGCAGCGTGCGCTCCAGCGTGCGCAGACAGTGGAATCCGGCGAATCCGGTACCGATCACCAGGACCCTCGGCCGAGCGGACATCCGTCCTCCTCGTGCAACCGTCAGTAGAAGCCCTCACGCCGCGCGGAGCTCTTGTGGCCCAGGTCGGCGCTGATCCGTTCCGCGGCGTCGAGCAGCAACGGCACCACCTCGCCGCGGATCTCCTGCACAGATGATCGCCCGACGGAGGTCGACGACGCGAGCGCGGCGACCACCTCCCCGGTGCGGTCGCGGACGGGCGCGGACACCGAGAGCAGCCCGATCTCCAGTTCCTCCGCCACGATCGACCACCCGTCCGAGCGAACCTGCCGCAGGTTCGCCCGGAACGCCTCGGCGTCGGTGAGCGTGTGCTTCGTGAGCGCGGGCATCCCGGCAGCGACGATCTCGTCGACCAGCGCGTCCGGTGCCCACGCCAGCAGCACGCGGCCCATCGACGACGCGAACGCCGGGATGCGGGTGCCGACCGACACGTTGATGCTCATGATCCGCCGCACCGGCACGCGGGCGACGTAGACGGCGTCCCGTCCGTCCAGTTCGGCGAGCGACGCCGACTCGCCGGTCTTCGCGGACAGCTCCAGCAGGTGCGGCTGCGCGATCTCGATCATCGCGTGGGACGCCGAGTAGTGCTGCCCGATGCTCAGCACACGCGGGGTGAGCGTCCACCGCGTACCTTCGTTGCGCACGTACCCCAACCGTTGCAGGGTAAGGAGAATCCGGCGGACGGCCGGGCGGGAGAGGTTGGTCGCGGCGGCCAGTTCGGCGAGGTTCGGGCTGACCCTGTCCTCGTCGAACGCGAGCAGCACGGCGAACCCGCGCTCGATGCTCTGGATGAAGTCGCGTTCGTCCGCCCCGCTGGTCATCGCCCCATCTTTCCGCACCGCCACCCGTTGACACGGCCGCAACGTCGGTGCACCCTCATGTAACCGCAAAGCGTACATGTTGTACGCACAGCGTACAGGAGGAGCGGGAGATGACTCTGGATCACCGCACAATCCGCAACGGGTTCGGCAGGTTCGCCACCGGTGTCACAGTCGTGACCTGCCGCAACGACGACGGAGAGCCGCACGGCGCGACCGTCAACGCCTTCACGGCCGTCTCGCTGGAACCGGCGCTGTGCCAGGTCACGCTCACCCGCAAGGCCAAGGCCTGCCGCTTCCTCGACGCCAAGCCGTTCGCCGTCAACGTCCTCGCCGCCGACCAGATCGACGCGGCGTGGACCTTCGCGGGCCGCCCCCAAGGGCCCGCGCCGCGCTGGGCAGACGGGCCGACCGCCCCCGTTCTGCTCGGCAACGCCGCGACCATCTCTTGTCTGCCGTGGCGCACGTACGACGGTGGTGACCACCTGATCGTCATCGGTGAGGTCACGCACCTCAGCACCAGCGACGCCGATCCGTTGCTGTTCTTCGGTGGTGCCTTCCGCGAGATGGCGGACCGCACCGCGGATCACTGGATGAGCTCGGTCGACTGCCCGGACATCGGGTGGTTCGGCTCCGGCTTCGCCCCACTGCGAACCACTTCAACGCTGAAGGGTTAGGCATGACCACGCAGCAGCAGCAACGCACGACCCGGCCGATGACCGGCGAGGAGTACATCGAGTCCATTCGGGACGGACGCGAGATCTTCCTCGGTGGTGAGAAGGTCGGCGACGTCACGACGCACCCGGCGTTCCGCAACTCCGTCCGGATGACCGCGCGGCTCTACGACGCGTTGCACGACCCGGACAAGCAGGCCGTGCTGACCGCGCCGACCGACACCGGCAGCAGCGGCTTCACGCACCCGTTCTTCCGCACGCCCCGCAGCAGTGCCGACCTCTACGCCGACCGCGCCGCCATCGCGGAGTGGGCGCGGATGACCTACGGCTGGATGGGCCGCAGCCCGGACTACAAGGCCGCGTTCCTGGGGACCCTCGGTGCCAACGCGGACTTCTACAACCCGTTCGCGGACAACGCGCGCCGCTGGTACCAGGAGTCGCAGGAGAAGGTCCTGTACTGGAACCACGCGATCATCAACCCGCCGGTCGACCGCAACCGCAACCCCGACGAGGTCAGCGACGTGTTCATGCACGTCGAGGAGGAGCGCGACGACGGCCTGATCGTGTCCGGCGCGAAGGTCGTGGCGACCGGGTCGGCGATCACGAACTACAACTTCATCGCGCACTACGGCCTGCCGATCAAGAAGCGCGAGTTCGCGTTGGTGTGCACGGTGCCGATGGGCGCGCCGGGGATGAAGCTGATCTGCCGCAACTCCTACGCCGCCAACGTGGACAAGACGACCGGGCCGTTCGACTACCCGCTGTCGTCGCGGTTCGACGAGAACGACACGATCTTCGTGCTGGACCGGGTGAAGATCCCGTGGGAGAACGTCTTCATCTACGGCGACGCCGAGAAGGCCAGCACGTTCTTCCCCGGTTCCGGGTTCCTGCACCGCTTCACGTTCCACGGCGTCACCCGGCTTTCGGTCAAGCTCGACTTCATCGCCGGGCTACTGCTGAAGGGCGTGGAAGCCACCGGGGTCAAGGACTTCCGCGGCATCCAGACCCGCGTCGGCGAGGTCATCGGGTGGCGCAACCTGTTCCACGCGTTGTCCGAGGCGATGTGCGCGCGGCCGGACGAGTGGGTGGACGGCGCGGTGCTGCCGCACCTCGACTTCGGCCTGGCCTACCGGTGGTTCATGACCGTCGGCTATCCCCGCATCCGCGAGATCATCATGCAGGACATGGGATCCGCGCTGATCTACCTGCCGTCGTCGGCCAAGGACTTCATGTCCGACGAGACGCGGCCGTACCTCGACAAGTACGTGCGCGGGTCGAACGGCATGGACGCCGTCGAGCGGGTGAAGCTGATGAAGCTGATCTGGGACTCGATCGGCAGCGAGTTCGGTGGCCGGCACGAGCTGTACGAGCGCAACTACTCCGGCAACCACGAGGGCGTGCGGGCGGAGATGCTGTTCGCCGCCCAGCAGTCCGGCACGGCGGACGCCATGAAGGGCTTCGCCGAGCAGTGCATGGCCGAGTACGACCTGAACGGCTGGACCGTTCCCGACCTCTTCAACCCCGGCGCAACTGTGCTGAACGGAAGGTGACACTCCCGATGACTGCCGTTCACTCCCCCACCGCCGCCGACTCCGGTGCCTCTGCGAGCGCCAACTTCCGTTCTTCTGCAAGGGAAGGGCTCGCCGTTTCCGCTGACCGGGTGTCCACTGTGGTCACCGCCGTGCTGCAGGGCGTGCACTCGGCGATCCGCGCCCACGACGTCACCTACCCCGAGTTCCAGGCCGCGAAGCAGTGGCTGATGGACCTCGGCGAGGGCGGCGAGTGGCCGTTGTTCCTGGACGTGTTCGTGGAGCACGTCGTCGAGGAGGTCGCGGCCCGCACGCAGGACGGCACCAAGGGCAGCATCCTCGGGCCGTACTACCTGCCGGACCAGGTCGGGCTGCCCGCCGTGTGCACGTTGCCCATGCGCGCGGACGAAGAGGGCGCGCCGCTGGTGTTCTCCGGGCGCGTGACGGACCTCGCCGGGCAGCCGCTGGCCGGTGCCGAGCTCGACATCTGGCACGCCGACTCGCTCGGCTACTACTCCGGGTTCGCGCCGGACATCCCGTCCGGGAACCTGCGGGCCGTGGTGACGACCGACGCCGACGGCCGGTTCGAGATCACGACCGTGCAACCCGCGCCGTACCAGATCCCGACGGACGGGCCGACCGGGCGGATGATCGACGCGGCGGGCTGGCACCCGTGGCGTCCCGCGCACCTGCACCTCATCGTCCGCGCTGATGGACACCGGCCGATCACCACGCAGCTCTACTTCTCGGGCGGGCAGTACGTCGACGACGACGTGGCCGAGGCCGTGAAGCCCGAGCTCGTGCTGACGCCGGTCGACCAGCGCGTGTCCTACGACTTCGTGCTCGAACCGGCATGAACGATCTGCTGATCGACGGCGTGGACACCGTCCTGCTCGACGTCCCGCTCGTCCGGCCGCACCGCTTCGCCCGCACCGGGATGGACGCGCAGCCCGTGCTGCTCGTCCACGTCCGGACCGCGGGCGGGGCGGTCGGCCTCGGCGAGGGGGTCGTGCCGGGCGGGCCGTGGTGGGGCGGTGAGTCGGTCGAGACGATGAAGATCGTCATCGACCAGTACATCGCCCCACTGCTCCTGGGCCGTCGAGTCGACGACATCGCGGGCATCCTGCAGGCGGTCAACGACGTTGTCAACGCGAACCTCTACGCCAAAGCCGCCGTGGAGGTCGCGTTGCACGACGCGTGGGCGCGGTCGTTGGGCGTGCCGGTGCACACGTTGCTGGGTGGGCTGGCGCGCACGTCGATCCCGGTGACGTGGGCGCTCGGCACCGAGCCCGCGGCCGTCGTGATCGAGGAGGCGATGGCCAAGCTCGACCTCGGGCACCGCAGCTTCAAGCTCAAGATGGGCGCGCAGGACCCCGCCGACGACGTGCGGCGGGTGAGCGTGATCGCGGAGAAGCTGGCCGGGGTGGCGGGTGTGCGCGTGGACATCAACGCCCGCTGGGACCGGTTGACGTCGTTGCGGTACCTGCCGGTGCTGGCCGACGCCGGCGTCGAACTGGTCGAGCAGCCGGTGCCGGGCGCGGAGGTCGAGTGGCTGGCGGAGATCAACCGCGCGCTGCCGATCCCGGTGATGGCGGACGAGTCGTTGCGCACGCCCTCGGATGCGTTGCGGCTGGCGGGAATGCGGGCGGCGGACGTGTTCTCGTTGAAGACGACCAAGTCCGGCGGGCTGCGGGCGACGGCGGCGATCGCTTCGATCGCGGCCGCGGCGGGTATTCCGTGCCACGGCGGCACCTCGATCGAGAGCCCGGTCGGCACGGCGGCGTCGCTGCACCTCGCCTGCGCCTCTCCGGCGGTGACGTGGGGCAGCGAGCTGTTCGGACCGTTGCTCATGCGCGAGGAGCTGCTGGCCACGCCGCTGCGCTACGACGGCGGTGACCTGCACCTGCCGGTCGGCCCCGGGCTCGGCATCGAGCTGGACCCGGCGGCCGTCGCGGCCTTCACCCGGAGGTGAGCATGCTCTTCCACGTGCGGATGGACGTTTCCCTGCCCCACGACATGGACCCGCAGCGCCGTGCCGAACTGGTGCGCGCCGAACGCGAACGCGCGCTGGAACTGCAGAAGATGGGCGTGTGGCCGCACCTGTGGCGGGTGGTCGGGCAGTACAGCAACATCAGCATCTTCGACGTGCCCACCCACGACGAGCTGCACGCGTTCCTGTCGTCGTTGCCGTTGTGGGAGTTCATGAACGTGCAGGTGACCCCGCTCGCGACCCATCCCTCCGATCTGGCGGCGCAACCATGACAGCTGTGCGGGAAGGCCTGGTGTGGCGTTCGCTCGCGGACGTTCCGTCTGACTGGCCGGGGTGCGTGGTGACGATCGGGGTGTTCGACGGTGTCCATCGTGGGCACGCTCACCTGATCGCCGCGGCGCGCTCGCTGGCCGGTTCGCGGCCGGTGGTGCTGGTGACGTTCGACCCGCACCCGGCGTCCGTGCTGGGGCTGGCGCGCGACACCTCGGCGTTGAGCACGGTTGATCGACGGGCCGAGCTGGGTCATTCGCTCGGGGTCGAGGCAATCCTGGTGTTGCCGTTCACGCGCCGCTTCGCCGCTTTGTCGCCCTTGGAGTTCGTCTCGGACGTGCTGGTGGCCGGGCTGCACGCGGAGGCCGTGGTGGTCGGGGCGAACTTCACGTTCGGGCATCGCGGCGCCGGGACCGTGGCGACGTTGCGGGAGCTGGGGCTGGAGGCGTACGGGGTCGACCTGGTGGACGGGTGTTCGTCGACTCGGGTGCGGGAGTTGGTGCGGCGCGGCGATGTGAACGCTGCCAATGCCGTGCTGGGACGGCCGCACCGGATCGAGGGGGTGCTGGCCGACGGCGTGCTCGCGGTGCTGCCCGGGACCGCCGTGCCGGCGGACGGGCAGTACGTCGGGCTGCTCGACGGGCGACTGGCGCGGGTGATCGTGTCCGGGTCGGTGCTGGTGGAGGGGCCGGACGGGCCTGCCGCCGTCGAGTTCGTGGACCGGCTGTGACCGAGGCTCTCGCAGGCAGGGTGCGGCGGCTGGAGGACCTGGAGGCGATCCGGGCTCTGGACGCCGCCTACTGCCGTGCGCTGGACTCCGGCTCTTGGGACGCGCTGGTGTCGTTGTTCCTGCCGGACGGTGAGTTCGTCGGGCTGTCCACCGCGCGCGGGCACGCTTCGTTGCGGTCGTTCTTCGCCGGGTTGGCGGACGGCGGGCTGACCGCGTTCTGGCACCACGTGACGAACCTGGAGATCGACCTGGACGGCGATCGCGCGCACGTCTGCTCGTTCCTCTTCCAGCCGTGCGTGCTGCGCGGCGTTCCGCACGTGGCCGGCGGCCGGTACCACGACGATCTCGTGCGCGTGGATTCGGCGTGGCGCTACCAGCGCAAACGTGTCGTTTTCGACTACTTCACGCCCTTGGCGGAAGGCTGGGACCACAGCCGGTTCAGCCTCGACTCGGCCCGGGCGACCCGATGGGAGCACGCGTGATCCACTACGCCGTCGACGGACCCGCGGACGCCGACGTCCTGGTGCTCGGCCCGTCGCTGGGCACCGACCTCGGCCTGTTCGACGCCCAGGTCGCCGCGCTCGCCGACCGCTGGCGCGTGATCAGGTTCGACCTGCGCGGACACGGCAGGACTCCGGCCGCGCCCGGCCCGTACACGATGGCCGACCTGGCGTCCGACGTCGTCGAACTGCTCGACCACCTGGGTGTGCGCACGTTCCACTACCTCGGGGTGTCGATCGGCGGGGCGATCGGTCAGCAGCTCGCATTATCTTACCCTGCAAGGGTGTTAACGCTCACCATCTGTGCGTCCGCCGCGCGGTTCGCCGACCCGCCGCAGTGGCCGGTGCGGGCGGCGACCGTGCGTGCGGAGGGCGTCGAGGCGATGGTGGCGTCCCGGCCCGGCACGTGGTTCACGCACGAGTTCGCGGCCCGCGAGCCGGAGGAGGCGCGGCGGCTGCTGGACATGCTGCGGGCGACGTCCGCCGAGGGGTACGCGGGGTGCTGCGAGGCGATCGCGGCGTTCGACGTGCGCGCCGACCTGGGTCGCGTTGCCGTGCCGACGCTGGTGATCGCGGGTGCGGACGACCCCGCGACACCGCCGGACCTGGTGCGCGAGATCGCGGACGGGGTTCCCGGGGCGCGGTTCGAAGTCGTGGCGGACTCGGCTCACCTGCTGACCGCCGAACGTCCCGAGGTCGTGAACGCCATGATCGCGGGGCATCTGACAAGGAGTGTTCATGCGTGACGCCGTCATCTGCGAGCCCATCCGCACACCGGTGGGCCGCTACAACGGTGCGGTGAAGGACCGGACCGCGCAGGAGCTCGGGGCGATCGTCGTCCAGGAGCTGATGCGCCGCACCGGACTCGATCCGTCCACAGTGGATGACCTGATCCTCGGCCACTGCTACCCCACCATGGACGCGCCCGCGATCGGCCGGGTCGTCGCGCTGGACGCGGGCCTCGGCGTCGGCGTGCCGGGCGTGCAGCTCGACCGCCGCTGCGGGTCCGGGTTGCAGGCCGTGCTGAACGCGGCGATGGCCGTGCAGACCGGCGCGCAGGACCTGGTGCTGGCGGGCGGGGTGGAGAGCATGTCCAACGCGGGCACCGACGCCCTCACGCGAGGGCGCACGACGGCGGGCGGCGTCAACTACCCGGTGCCCGGCGGCATGCTGGAGACCGCCGAGAACCTGCGTCGCGAGTACTCCATTCCGCGCGAGGAGCAGGACGAACTGGCGTTGCGCAGCCACGAACGCGCGGTCGCGGCGCAGGTGTCCGGACGGTTCGCCGACGAACTGGTGCCGGTCGGCGAGTTCGTCGCGGACGAGCACCCGCGGCCGGGGTCGACGCTCGAGAAGCTCGCCTCGTTGAAGACGGTCATGGACGTCGAGGGCGCCACCGTCACCGCCGGCAACGCGTCCGGGCAGAACGACGGCGCCGCGCTCTGCGTCGTCACGCACCCGGAGCGGGCCGCCGAGCTGGGCCTGCGACCGTTGGCACGCCTGGTGTCCTGGGCGTCGGCCGGGGTCGAGCCCGCGCGCATGGGCATCGGGCCGGTGCCGTCGTCCGCGCGGGCGTTGCGAATCGCGGGCCTGAAGCTCGACGACATGGACCTGATCGAGCTGAACGAGGCGTTCGCCGCGCAGGTGCTCGCGGTGACGCGCGAGTGGGGTGTCACCGACTTCGACCGGATCAACGTCAACGGTTCCGGCATCGCGCTGGGCCACCCGGTCGGCGCGACGGGCGCGCGGATTCTCGCAACGATGTTGCGGGAGCTGGAGCGCCGGGACGGCCGGTACGCGCTGGAGACGATGTGCATCGGCGGCGGGCAGGGGCTCGCCGCGGTCTTCGAGAGGGTGTCATGAACAAGGTTGTGGCCTCCGCGGCCGCCGCCGTGTCCGATGTGGACGACGGCGCGACCATCGCGGTCGGCGGCTTCGGGCTGAGCGGTGTGCCGAAGTTCCTCATCAACGCGTTGCTGGACAAGGGAGTCGGCTCGCTCGGCATCGTGTCGAACAACTGCGGCGCGATGGACCAGGGGCTCGCCGTGCTGTTGTCGGCGGGGCGGATCGCGCGCGTCACCGGGTCGTACATCGGGCAGAACAAGGAGTTCGCCCGCCAGTACCTAGCCGGTGAGCTGGAGGTCGAGCTGATCCCGCAGGGCACGCTGGCCGAACGGCTGCGCGCGGGCGGCGCGGGCATCCCGGCGTTCTACACGCCCGCCGGGGTCGGCACGCTCGTCGCGGACGGCGGCCTGCCGTGGCGCTACCACCCGGACGGCACGGTCGCAAAGGCCTCACCCCCCAAGGAGGTGCGCGAGTTCGACGGCCGCGAGTACGTGCTGGAGCAGAGCATCCGCACCGACTTCGCGCTGGTCCGCGCGGCGAAGGCCGACAGGTTCGGGAACCTGGTGTTCGCGAAGTCGTCCCGCAACTTCAACCCGCTGGCCGCGATGGCGGGCCGTGTGACGATCGCCGAGGCCGAGCAGCTGGTCGACGCGATCGACCCCGACGAGGTGCACCTGCCGGGCATCTTCGTGCAGCGGGTCGTGGAGCTGACGGCCGAGCAGGCCGCCGAGAAGAGCGTGGAGTTCAGGACGGTGAGCGATGCCCTGGAATCGTGACGAGATGGCCGCCCGCGCGGCGTTGGAACTGCGCGACGGCGAGTACGTCAACCTCGGCATCGGCGTGCCGACGCTGATCCCGAACCACCTGCCGCCCGGCGTCGAGGTGGTGCTGGAGTCCGAGAACGGCATCCTCGGCGTGGGACCCTACCCCGCTTCGTCCGATGTGGACCCCGACCTCATCAACGCGGGCAAGGAAACCGTGACCGTCCTACCGGGAGCGTCGTTCTTCGACTCCTCCCTGTCGTTCGGCATGATCCGCGGTGGCCACGTCGACGTCGCCGTGCTCGGCGCGATGCAGGTGTCGGCGCGCGGCGACCTGGCGAACTGGGCGGTGCCCGGCAAGCTCGTCACCGGCATCGGCGGCGCCATGGACCTGGTGCACGGCGCGCGCCGGGTCATCGTCGTGATGACGCACTCGGCCAAGGACGGCGGCGCGAAGCTCGTCGACGAGTGCACGCTTCCGTTGACGGGCAAGGCGTGCGTCGATCGCGTGATCACCGACCTGGGTGTGTTCGACGTGACCCCGGACGGCTTGAAGCTCGTCGAACTCGCGCCCGACGTGACGTTCGAGAAGGTGCAGGAACTGACCGAACCGGCGATCCTGCGCTGACGATCTACCTCTGACCGAGTTCGGGCACGTAGAACGCGGTGGTGGCCGCTACGGCGGCTGCCACCTGTTCCGGATCGCCGCCGGCGGCCAGGTGCGCCTCGCCCCACTCCGCGGCGCTGCGGCGAGCGAACTCGCGCCCTTCGGGCAAGGTCCGGAACTCGTCGTGGTCGAGCGTCTCGCCGTCGGCCAGAAAACGCGCCAGGGTGAGGAAGTGCAGGTCCCAGCCCACACCACCGGCACCGGGGCCGTAGGTCGGGAACATGGGCTCCCCGACGGCCGCCGCGTGAACCAGTTCGAACTCGGTGTCCCCGGCGGGGCCCGCGGACAGCCGCACCTCGACCTCGCTCGTACCCGGCCACTCGTCGGCGCCCGGCCCGAAGAGCCAGGACACGCGCAGCAGCCGCGGCGGGTCGCACTGGAGGACCTCGCCGTGCTCACCGCCGTCCAGCTCGAACGACCCGCCCAGCCGGAGGTCCCCGGTGACCGGCCTCAACCAGCGGGCCAGCCGCTCGGGATCGGTGATGGCGTCCCACACGTCCTCGACCGGCGCGTCGTAGCGACGCCGCAACTCCATCGTGTAGGCGTCGCCCGCAGGCAAGGCCGCCTTCCCCATCGTCCGGCGCGCAGCGGCCAGCTCGTCCAGCACGTCCCTCATGTCTGCTTCCTCTCTGGTGGATCGGCCTTGTCCGCACCCCGGTTCCGGGATGCCCGCCGGCCGCGGGCCAACTCCGTGCCCAGGGCGTCGAGCCGCTGGTTCCAGAACCCTCGAAACCGGTCCAGCCACACGTCGACCTCGCTCAGCGGAGCGGCGTCGACGGCGTAGATCCGGCGGGCCCCCTCAGCCCGGACCGAGGCGAATCCGCTCTCACGCAGCACGCGGAGGTGTTGGGAGACAGCGGGTTGCGACAGTCCGAACTCGGCCCGGATCACCTCGGTGATCGCGCCCGAGGTCTGCTCACCGTCGGCGAGCAACTCGAGAATGCGTCGGCGCACCGGGTCGCCGAGAACGTCGAACGCGTGCACGGCAGGAACATATCAGCTCAGACTTATATAAGCCAGTACGCAAGCAACACGACCTTTGCTCTTTGCGACAACCTGTCGTAACGTTTACGACAGGTTGTCGCAAAGAGTGGCCCGATTGCGCCGTCAGGGAGAGAAATCCATGAGCACCGCGAGTGACCGAGCCGAGATCATCGAGCTGATCAGCAACTACGCCACCGTCTCGGACCGGCGGGAGTTCACGACTCTGCCCGCCAGGACGTTCACCGACGAGGTGACGGTCGACTTCTCCAGCGTGACCGGCGCTCCGGCGATGACCGTCCCGCTGAGCGCCTACGTGGAGAGCCTGAGCGGGGCGTTCTCCGCCTTCAAGGCGACTCACCACGCCATCACCGGTCACGTCGTCGAACTCGACGGCGACACCGCCAAGGTCCGCGCCCACGTCCGCGCCGAGCACTGGTTCCCGGACGAGGTCGGCGCGCCGCGGTGGCTGGTCGTCGGTTTCTACGACAACGAGGCGATCCACACGCCAGACGGGTGGAGGCTCAACCGTGTGAAGCTGACCGCCGTCCACCAGGAGAACGTGCCGCAACTGGCGGGCCTGCCCACCGGAGAATAGGCAGCAGCAGTCCCGTTCAGGAACGAGGAGAACGATCAGATGCCGCGGATCCGAGCCGCCACCATCGAGGAACACCACGAGATGGTGTGGACCGACCTCACCGAGGCGATGCGGCACCTGCTCCTGGAGCGCGACTACGACTCCATCACCCTGGGCCACATCGCGGCCCAGGCCGGCCTCGCGCGCAACACCCTCTACAACTACGCCAAGGACAAGCGATCGCTCGTCCTGGAACTCGCCCGCCGAGCGAGCGAGCCCCTGGTCGAACGGGTGAGCACGATCGCCGCGCGGTCGTCGGATCCCGCCGCGAACCGACTGACGGAGATCGTCGAAGAGATCCTGACCGCGTCCACGAACCCCGAGATGGGGTTGATGTTCCTCCCGAACGCCGTCTCGCTGGTCGCCGAATTCCGGACGGGGCCGGAGAACCCGTTCACCGCGATCGTGGCCGAGGTGGAGACCGTCGTCCGAGAGGGCGTGACCAGCGGTGAGTTCCTCGCCGTCGATGACCTGCAGCTCGTCGTGGAACTGCTCTCCGGTGCCATCACCGCGGCCGGCAGTCGCGTGAGCCGGGACCCTGCCACCCTCTCGGTCACCGTCCGCGCGGCTCAGCACCTCGTGCTGGCGTCGTTGACCCGTCCGGCTAGCTGAACTGCGCCCGCTGGTAGAGCGGCCGCGTCACCTTCGCCGTGAACTGAGCCCCTCCGAGGTGCCGCACGCACTCCCCGATCGGGCACCACTGGCCGTCAGAGTTCTGGTTGAAGCTCTGGATGTTCACGCCCACAACGGCGTTCCCACTGATCCGGGGCCCACCGCTGGACCCGCCGCCCATGTCGCACGGCACACCCCACATGTTCTCCTCGGGGAACTCGGGATGCCCTGGGTTGCGCACGGCCTTCCCCCAGCACTGCGCGAGCCGCTGCCCGGTGAACTCCGGCCTTCCCTGGTGGCCAGGCTTGTTCGCGGCCCGCGGGTACCCGTACTCCCGCGCGAACCGGTCGCCGGGCCGGTCGAACGCGATCTGCTCGGCGGTACCGGCGGGCCGGTCGAGCACGATGAACGCCTGGTCGAACTCGGACTGCTGGTCGTCGGCGATCCAGGTCTTGTTCACGATCGCCCTGCGCACCACGAACTGCCCGAACGGCCGCGCGCCGTCCCGGAACCCCGGCACGAACAGCATCTTGGAGTGCCACTTCGGGTCGAAGCCGGCCAGGTTCGCGGTGTGGACGCAGTGCCCGCCGGTCACGGCCGTGCGCTTGTTGGCGCTCACCACGAGGGTCGCGGTGCAACTGCTGTCCTCGCCGTCGCGGTCCACGAAGAACAGCCGGCCGATCGCCTTGTTCTCGGCCGGTGCGCCGGTCGGGTCGTCGACGGGAGGCGTTCCGGGCGGTGCGGACGGCCCGGTCGGCATCGCCGCGATGCGTTCGGGGGTCCAGTAGTCCGCCACGCCGGCGGTGTCGAGGTCGTGCACGATCACATCAGGGTCCGGAGGGGACGCCGCCGCCACGCCCGGCACACCGAGCAGCAGCAACGCGACCACGCTGAGTATCCGCATGGCAGCGACCGTGACAGCGAGTTGTGAGCATCCTGTGCGGAAGGAGTCCTCATCCCGTGCGGTGGCGCCGGGAGTGACTATCTTGCGACGCATGGGCATGTGCGTGCTGGTGGCCGAGGACAACGTGATGCAGGCCGACATGCTCGGGCGGTACCTGCGCCAGGAGGGCTATCAGGTGCGGATCGTGCACGACGGGTCCGCCGCGCTCGACGAGGTCCGCCGCAACCCGCCGGACCTGCTCGTCCTCGACGTGATGATGCCGAAGATCGACGGGCTGGAAGTCGTGCGCACGTTGCGCAACGAGACCGACATCCCGGTGCTGATGCTCACCGCGAAGTCCACTGAGGACGATCTGCTGCACGGCCTCGACCTCGGCGCCGACGACTACGTCACCAAGCCCTACAGCCCGCGCGAACTCGTGGCGCGCGTGCGCACGTTGCTGCGGCGGGTGCAGCGGACGTCCACGAACGACCTGTCGCTGGGCGAGATCGTCATCGACCCGGATCGGCACGAGGTGCGGGTGCGCGGCGAGGTGGCCGACTGCACGGCGTCGGAGTTCCGCATCCTGCACACGATGGCGGCGAGCCCCGGCCGGGTGTTCAGCCGCGCGCAGCTGCTCAGCGCGGTGCACGGGCTCGACGGGTACATCACGGCCCGCACCATCGACGCTCACATCATGAACCTGCGCAAGAAGATCGAGGTCCAGCCGCGCAAGCCGGCGTACCTGCTGACCGTGCACGGCGTCGGCTACAAGTTGGTGGACGGCTCGGGTGCATAGCGTTCTCGCGCGGCTGCTGGCCGCGTCGGTGCTCGTCGCGCTCTGCTCGATCACGGCGACCGCGTGGCTCGCCGCCCAGAGCACGTCGACGTCGATCCGCCAGGAACTCGGCAACGCGGTCGCGAGCGACGCCGCCACCTACCGCGAGCTGATCACGTTCGCCGTGCAGCACCGCGACTGGAACGGCGTCAGCCTGCCGTCGGGCACCCGCAGGCTGATCCTCACCACCGCGGACCGCAAGGTCATCGCCGACACCGGCACGGACCTCGACCCGACCCAGCTGCCCGCCACGCCGTCGGCCGTGATCAACCCGCTGGAGCTGGACCTCGCCCAGGCCCAGGACGCACCCCAGGACCGGATCGACGCGCGCATCGCCGGCCCGTTCGCGCTCACCGCGCGGGAGAAGGCGAGCCTGGACGCGGACATCGAGCTGTACACGGCCCGCTGCGAGTCCTCCGCGCAGGCCGCGGAGGCCACGCCGCCGCGGACGACCGCGTGGGGGCGGCCGATCCTCAACGTGGACAGGACGGCGGCCCGGCCGACCACTCCCGCCTGCACCGAGGCGGAGAACCGGCTGAGCACGCTCACCCTGGGCGAGTCCGCCGCGTTCAGCGAGTTGGGTCTGCTCGTCAACGAGTGCCTGCAGCAGCGCGGTCTGCCCGCCGAGCAGATCACCATGGACGCGTCGTGGAGGCCTGTCGCGTCCGACCCCGACTGCATGGCCGGTGCCCGCCGCGCCCAGCTCCGGCCCTACGTGGCACCGCCCGCACTGCTGTTCGTCACCGACGCCGCGGGCCGGACGACCCAGGCGACGGTGGTGAGGTTCGACGTCGGTCGGATCGTGGTGGTCGCCGCCGTCGTGCTGATCCTGACGGTCGGCGTCAGCGTGCTCGTCGGACTCCGGATGACCAGGCCGTTGCGCACGCTCACAGCGGCCGCCGAGCGGTTGCGGCACGGCGACGACGCCCAGGTGGACATCCGGTCGCGCAGCGAGATCGGCCAGCTCGCGCGGGCGTTCAACGACATGGCCGCGCACCGGGCCCGCACCGACGCCCAGCGCAAGGCGATGACCAGCGACATCTCGCACGAGCTGCGCAACCCGCTCGGCACGATCCGCAGCTGGCTCGAAGGCGCGCGCGACGGCGTGGTCGAGCTGGACCGCGCGACGCTCACAGCGTTGCTCGACGAGGCCCTGGTGCTGCAACGGCTGATCGACGACCTGCAGGACCTCGCCCAGGCCGAGGCGGGCGAGCTGCGCCTGCACCCCGAGCCCGTCGACCTGCGGGAGCTGTTCGAGCAACTGGCCGCCGCACACCCCGGCCTGGTCGTGGAGGGCGGCGGTGTCGTGGTCGCCGATCCCGTGCGGCTGCGCCAGGTCCTCACGAACCTCGTCACGAACGCGTTCCGCTACACGCCTTCCGACGGGACGGTCCGCATCATCTCGGCGGGTGACCAGATCAAGGTGATCGACACCGGTTCCGGCATCTCGGCCGAGGACCTGCCGCACGTGTTCGACAGGTTCTGGCGCGCCGACCGCTCCCGCACCCGCGACACCGGCGGCAGCGGGCTCGGGCTGGCGATCGTGCACGCGATCGTGAGCGCTCACCACGGCACGATCACGGTGGCGAGCGAACTTGGGCGCGGCACGACGTTCACGATCACCCTCCCGGCACGCTGAGCGCACACTTTCCTCACAACCGCCGGGCAGCATCGCCGCCATGAAACTCAGGCTGGTGATCGGCGCCGCCGTGCTGCTGCTTTCGGCGTGCAGCCAGGCCGCGCCTCCGTCGTCGAACGTCGCGTCCCTGCAGTCCTCGAACGCGGGCACCCCCTCCACCGCCGTCACGGCGCCGTCCGACGGCGACCAGCCGAGGCTGCGCATGGACATGACCGAGGAGGAGAAGCAGCGGCTGTTCGACGCGTACAACGCTTGTCTGGCCGAGAAAGACCCGAACGCGACGGGCACGGGTACCGGCCCGGCCGGGACCGACGGGAAGCGCAGGGTCTACAGCGACGAGGCCAAGAACGCCTGCGCGAAGAAGTGGCCGTTGCCGCCGTGGGAGATGGACTCCGACAACCCGACGTTCAAGGACAACTGGCACAAGAACGTCCAGTGCATCAACAGCCGCGGTATGAAGGTCATCGAGACCGAGCCGGGCAGCTGGACCTACGACGGCGAGCAGACCCTGCCGGAGGAAGAGCGGAACAAGATCCAGAAGGAGTGCGAGCAGGAAGTGTTCGGCGGAGGACGTAAGTGAAGCGGTGGATCATCGCCGGTGTCGTCGTCCTTGTGCTGGCAGGCGGGGTGTTGGCTCTCACGCTGACCCGCCGTGCCCCGGCCCAGACCGCGCAGCCGCCCGCACCCAAGACCGTCGCCGTGGTGAAGACCGACCTGACCGACGTGCGCGAGTTCAAGGCCAGCCTCGGTTTCGGCGCGTCGAGCGAGGTGACCGGCAAGCTGGCGGGCACGGTCACCTGGCTGCCCTCCCCCGGCACGGCCGTCGACCGCGGCAACACCGTGTACAAAGTGGACAACCGGCCGGTGTGGCTGTTCCTCGGCGACACCCCGTTGTGGCGCAAGCTCGACAAGCCCGGCATCAAGGGCCCGGACGTCAAGATCGTGAAGGACAACCTCGGCGCGCTCGGCTACAAGCTCGGCGGCGCCCCCGACGAGTTCACTCAAGCCACGATCGACGCCGTCAAACGCTGGCAGAAGGCCGAAAAGGTCGACGAGAGCGGCGTGCTCGACCCCGGTGAAGTGGTCGTCCTGCCCGGCAAGGTCCGGGTCGAGGCGGTCACCGCGAAGCTGTCGGCGTCCGGCGAGGGCCCGCTGATGACCGTGACCGCCACCGGCAAGGCGGTCGAAGCGTCGGTCGACGCACGCGACGCCGAAGTGTTCAAAAAGGACCTGAAGGTCACCGTGATCCTGCCCAACGGCAAGGAAACCCCCGGCACCGTCCGCTCGGTCAGCACCGAGGCGACGGCGGAGAAGAACGGCAACGGCGAGGACACCCCGAAGATCGCCGTCGACATCGGCCTCGACACCGAGGTCGGCGACTTCGACTCCGGCCCGGTCCGCCTGCGCGTGACCAGCACCGCCAAGCAGGGTGTCCTGGCCGTCCCGGTCACCGCTCTCCTGGCGTTGCGCGAGGGCGGCTATGCCGTGCAGCCCCAGGAAGGCGGCCTGATCCCGGTGAAGACCGGCCTGTTCGCCGGTGGCCTGGTGGAGATCAGCGGCGGCGGCCTCGCCGAAGGCCTCCAGGTGGTGACGACCTCATGACCCCGGTCCTGCAGATCGTCGACGCCGTCAAGGAGTACGCGGGTGGCGTGCGGGCGTTGGACGGCGTGTCCCTGACCCTGCACGAGGGCGAGGCGGTCGCGATCGTCGGCCCGTCCGGCTCGGGCAAGTCGACGCTGCTCAACCTCCTGGGCACGCTCGACCGCCCGTCCAGCGGCACGGTGATGCTCGACGGCCACGACATCGCCACGCTCTCCGACCGCCGGCTCTCCGCGTTGCGCGGCCGCCGCATCGGGTTCGTCTTCCAGCAGTTCCACCTGACCGACGGCCTGAGCGCGATCGACAACGTCGCGACCGGCCTGCTCTACGCGGGCACCCCGCGCAAGTGGCGGACCGCCATGGCCACCGACGCTCTCACCAGAGTCGGCCTCGGCCACCGCCTGAGGCACCGTCCGCACGAACTGTCCGGTGGTGAACGCCAACGCGTCGCCATCGCCCGCGCCGTCGTCAACCGCCCGGCCCTCGTGCTCGCCGACGAACCGACCGGCGCCCTGGACACCGCGACCGGCCGCGCCGTGCTGGACCTCCTGCTGGACCTCAACAGCGAGGGCACCTCCCTCGCCGTGATCACCCACGACCGCGAGGTGGCGGCCCGCCTCCCGCGCCAGGTGGAGATCAGGGACGGCCGCATCCAGGCGGAGGTGACGGTGTGAGCGTGCACATCGCGCCAGGCCCCACCCGCACCGCCGATCCCCGCGACGTCACACCGGCCAGGCTCAGCGCCGCCGACCTCCTCCTGCTGGGCCTCTCCCCGTTGCGCACCAGGCCGATGCGCGCAGTGCTGTCCGCGCTGGGCATCTCCATCGGCATCGCCACCCTGGTCGTGGTCACCGGCATCCCGGCGTCGAGCCGAGCGGCGCTGATGGAGGAGTTCGCCGCGCTGGGCACCAACCTCCTGCGCGCCGAAGCCGCCCCCGGCGCCAACAACGAGGCCGCCTCACTGCCCCCGGACTCCCCCGCGATGGTCGAACGCATCGGCCCCACCAGCGACGTCAGTGCCGTCGCCAACACGCACGCGGTCGTCCGCCGCTCAGACCAGATCCCGGACTCGGAGACGTCGGGCCTGACCGTCCTGGCCACGAAGCTCAACCTGCTCAAGACGTTGAACGGACGAGTCCGCACCGGCACGTTCTTCAACGACGCCACCGAGAAGTTCCCGACCGTCGTCCTGGGCGACGTGGCCGCGACGAGACTCGGCATCACCGCCCCGGACGCCCAGGTGAGGATCAACGACCGCTGGTTCACCGTGATCGGCATCCTCGATCCCCTGCCACTCGCCCCCGAGGTCGAACGCGCGGCGCTGGTCGGCTGGGAAGCGGCCAAGGACATCGGCTTCGACCAACGCCCCACCGTCCTCTACCTGCGGGCGCAGGAATCCGCGATCGACGACGTGCGCGCGGTGCTGCCGCAGACCGCCTACCCGGAACAGCCGATGCAGGTGCGGGTCAGCCGCCCGTCCGACGCCCTGACGGCCAAGCGCCTCACCGAAACCACGTTCTCGGCGTTGATGCTCGGCCTGGCCGGGGTGGCGTTGCTGGTGGGCGGCATCGGCGTCGCGAACACCATGGTGATCTCCGTGCTGGAACGCAAGCGCGAGATCGGCCTGCGCCGGGCGTTGGGCGCGCATCGGGGCCAGATCCGGACGCAGTTCCTCACCGAGTCGGTCGTGCTGTGCGTGCTCGGCGGCGTGGCAGGAGTGGTGCTGGGCCTGGCGGGCACCGCCGGGTACGCCTACTTCCACCGCTGGCCCGCGGTGATCCCGCTCGAGATGGTCCTGGCCGGGCTCGGCGCGGCCGTGGTGACCGGTGTGGTGGCAGGGGTCTATCCGGCCGTGCGGGCGTCACGACTGACCCCGACGGAGGCGCTCGCCGCGCCGTGAAGCCGCTGTAGGCACTCTGCGCTTGACAGGTTGGCTAACCGTGATAGCTTTTAGCTAATCTGATTAGCCAACTGGAGGTAGCCATGACCGAGTTCCTCAACGTCGACGGCGGGACCATCGCCTACGAGGTCACGGGCGCCGGACCACTGATCGTTCTCGCGCACGGCATGGGCGACAGCCGTGAGGCCTACCGCTTCCTCGTCCCCGCGCTGGTCGAAGCCGGACACCGGGTCGTCACCACGGATCTGCGCGGCCACGGCGAGTCCAGCGTCGGGTGGGCGTCCTACAGCCGCACCGATCTGGCGGGTGACCTGATCGCCCTGGTCAAGCACCTCGGCGAACCCGCCGTGCTGGTCGGCCACTCCATCTCGGGCGGCGCGGTCACGATCGCCGCGGCCAAGGCACCGGAACTGGTCACCGCGCTGGTCGAGCTCGCGCCGTTCACCCGCAAGCAGCAGGTCAAGCTGTCCGACTTCCGGGTGGCCGGCTACCGCCGCGGCATGACCCGCCTGCTGGGCACCGCGATCCTCGGCAGCACCAGCCAATGGGCCAAGTACCTGGACATCGCCTACCCCGGCGTGAAACCGGCGGACTGGGACGCCCGCCTGGCGCAGATCACCGCGATGCTCGAGGAGCCCGGACGCATGAAGGTCCTCCAGGCGATGGGCAAGATCTCCCCCGCCGACGCCGGCGAGCAGCTGGCCAACGTCACCTGCCCGGTGCTCGTCGTGCAGGGCACGCAGGACCCCGACTGGGCCTCACCGCGCGCCGAGGGCGAGGCGATCATCGCCGACCTGCCGACCGGCCTGGGCACGCTCACAATGATCGACGGCGCCGGCCACTACCCGCACGTCCAGCACCCCCAGCAGACCCTCGCCGCGATCCTGACGTTCCTGGCCGGTGTCCGTGCCTAGGGCGGGCCTGGACGCGGCCACGATCACGGCGGCCGGCGCCGCACTGGCCGACGAGATCGGCTTCGCCGAACTGACGATGGGCAAGCTGGCCGAACGCCTCGGGGTGCGCGCTCCGTCGCTCTACAAGCACGTCGCCAGCCAGGACGACCTCAACCGCCGCATCGGGGCACTCGCCTACGCGGAGATGGCCGACGCCCTCGGCGCGGCCACCCAGGGCCGCGCGGGCCGCGACGCCCTGGCCGCCGCCGCCCACGCGCTGCGCGACTTCGTGATCGCTCACCCCGGCCGCTACGCCGCCACCGTCGGCCTGACCCCGACGGGCCCCGACGACCCGGTCGCCACCGCCGCGCTGCGAAGCCTCGGGCCGTTCGAGGCCGTCCTGCGGGGATACGACATCGCCCCGGAGAAGATGACCCACGCGTTGCGGGCGCTGCGCAGCGTCTTCCACGGTTTCGCGAACATCGAGGCCACCAACGGGTTCCAGTGGTCCACCGACGTCGGCGAGAGCTTCGAGTGGCTCATCGACCTGATCGACCACGGCCTCCGCCACACCTGAGACCCCCTGCGTCGCTCGCCTGGCCGTGAGAAACAGGTCGTGCTCGAATGTCGACTTCCTGAGGTCTCGTTCGTCCTCCGGACGACGACTGGAGGGCACGCGATGCACTACATGTTTTTGATCTACAACTGCGAGGACCGCCCGCAGCACGGTGACCAGCGGTTCGAGGAGATCCTGACGCGGGTCAACGCCTTCGCCGACGAGTGCCGGCGGCGTGGGGTGTTCGTGGCGGGTGATCCGTTGAAGCCCGTCAGCACCGCGACCACCGTGCGGGTGCGCGACGGCAAGCCGGTGCTCACCGACGGGCCGTTCGCCGAGACGCACGAGCACCTCGGCGGGTACTACCTGCTGAACTGCCGCGACCTCGACGAGGCCCTGGAGCTCGCGGAGATGATTCCGCAGGCGCACTTCGGCGCGACGATCGAGGTGCGGCCGGTCGACCACATCCCCGGGCTGAACCACGGGGTGGCATGAGCGACCTGGCGTCGGCCGCGGTCGAGCAGGTCTACCGCGAGCACCGCACCCGGATGCTCGCGGCGCTGGTGCGGGCGCTGGGCGACTTCGAGCTGGCCGAGGACGCGTTGCAGGAGGCGTGCTCGCAGGCGTTGCGGAAATGGCCACGTTCACAAGTGCCGGACGATCCGTTCGCCTGGCTGCTCACCGTGGCCCGCAACCACGCTCTGGACCGCCTGCGGCACGTCCGGATGGCGCGCACCAAGCTGCCACCGCCGACGTCCGAAGTGATGACGATGACCGAGAAGCAACTCGTCGACCTCGGCGACGAACGCCTGGCGCTGATCTTCACCTGCTGCCACCCGGCGTTGGCCGAGGACGCCCGGTTAGCGCTGACACTGCAGGCCGTGGCAGGGTTCACCGCCGCGCAGATCGCTCGGACGTTCCTCGTCGCCGAGCCCGCGCTGGCCCAGCGGCTGGTGAGGGCCAAGCGCAAGATCCGCGACGCCGGGATCACGTTCGAGGTGCCCGCCGACCACCTGCTGCCCGAACGGCTGCAGGGCGTGCTGGGCGTTCTCTACCTGATCTTCACGCGCGGCTACACCACGCCGGACGCCTCGTTGCGGCAGGAGGCGTTGCGGCTGGGCAAGCTCGTGGCCGCCCTCATGCCGGACGAACCGGAGGCGCACGGGCTGGTGGCGTTGATGCTGCTGCACAACTCGCGCAGCGCCGCGCGGTTCACCTCGGACGGCGAGGTGGTGCTCCTCGACGACCAGGACCGGTCGTTGTGGGACACCGACGAGATCGCGGAGGGCATGGCGTTGCTGGACCGTGCGCTGCGGTTCGGCTCGCCCGGCCCGTACGTGCTGCACGCCGTGATCGCCGCCCTGCACGCGCAGGAGGCGGTCGACTGGTCGCGCGTGGCCGCCCTGTACGCCGAACTCCTCGTGGTGGCCCCGACCCCGGTGATAGCGCTCAACCACGCGGTCGCCGTCGCCATGACGGACGGGCCCGAGGCGGGGCTGGCGTTGATCGACGGGATCGCCGGGCTCGACTCGTACCACCTGCTCCACTCCGCCCGCGCCGACCTGCTGCGCCGCCTGGACCGGCGCCCCGAAGCCGTTGCCGCGTACCGGCTGGCCCACGACCTGGCGGTGACGCCCGCCGATCGTCGCTTCCTGGCCGGGCGCCTGCGTTCCCTGGAGGTCAGCTAGATGCGACTCGACGTGCTCGACCACGGTCACCGCCTGCCTGCCCGGTTGTTCTTCCGGCTGGCCTCGACGACCTCGCGCGTCCCCATGTCGGACGTGCCCAAGACCCTGTTGTACCGCCCGGAGTTCTTCGGCGCGGTGTTCCTCGACCTGAGTGCCGACGCGATGCGCGGGCCGTCGTTCTGGACGGCGGGCGAACGCGAGTACCTGGCGCAACGCACGGCCGAACGCCTGCAGTGCCCGTACTGCGCCGTCACCCACACCGAACTGGTCAAGATCGCCGGCGACCCGACGCCGTTGCGCCCGGAACTCGTTGCGGCACTGGACTTCCTGTCGAGCCTGGAACCGGTCGAGGCGCCGCGCGAGGCGTTGGTGGACGCGCTGAAGGTCAGCCTGATCTGGCAGGTGATGAACCGGCTGGCGAACGCGTTCGGCTTCGCGCTCCTGCCCGGCCAGCTGGAATCGGGCACCCGGTCGCTGCACAGGTTCGGCTACCGGTTCCCGCGCTTCCTCACCGGTACCGCCTCCGGATCATTGCGGCACGCCGTCCTGGAGGCACCGGCCGTGACGCCGCCCGCCCTCCGCCGGGCCGCAGCCGCCGGCGACGCCTGGGGACCTTACGCCGCAACGGTTCGCACGGCCTCCCACCGTCTCACCGACGAGGACATCGCGCGATTGAGGCACGATCACACCGAAGACGAGATCTTCGAAGTGACCGTCGCCGCGGCCGTCGGCGCCGCCCTGGACCACTACGAACACGGCCTCGAGATTCTCGGCGACTGATGTCGAGTCGCGCCGGCTTCGCTCGTCCTCTGCTCGTCAGTTCACCACGAACACGAGGAGCGATCGACATGTCCGGACACGCCAACTGGTTCGAACTGCCCGCCGACGACACCGCACGGGCGCGAGCGTTCTACGCCGGTGTCTTCGGCTGGGAGACCAGCCTGATGGGCGAGGACTACCACGTGATCACCAACGGCGCGGCCGGCGCCATCGCGCCCAAGGACGCCGGGCACACCCAGCCGCGAATCTACTTCCACACCACGGACATCGAGGCGTCCGTGCGCAAGGTCGCCGAACTGGGCGGCAAGCACGACGAGGTGCTCACCGTGCCCGACACGGGCCGTATCGCGCACTGCGCGGACGACCAGGGCACGCCGTTCAGCCTGTACGAACCGCAGTCCTGATCCCGGTGGCCCGTCCACAGCGGCGGGCCACCGCTTTCGTCCGTCCTCTTCGGACGAGGCCACCGCCGGGTTAACATCATCACCATGCCAGACGTCGGCGTCCTTTCCGCGCACCTGCTCTCGGGGTTCCAGAAGGAACTCTTCGCCCGCCTGGCCGAAGCGGGCCACGAGAACCTGCGCCCGCGCCACGGCGCCGTCATGGCCTACATCGCCACCACGGGCACCAGGGCCAGCGAGCTCTCCGAACGCTCCGGCCAGCACAAGCAGGTCGTCGGCACGCTGATCGACGAGCTCGAACGCCTCGGCTACGTCACCCGCCAGCCAGACCCGGCCGACCGCCGCGCGAAGCTCGTCGTGCCCACCGACCTCGGCAAGGACCAGATGGTCCAGGCCAAGCGCATCATCGCCGAGATCGAGGACCGCCTCGCCGCCGTCGTGGGCGCCGACCGCTTCACCGAGTTCAAGCAGGTCTTCAAGGAGATCTCGAAGACCTTCTAACCGATCACGATGTCGTCCCGGTGCGCCCGCAGGAACTCCTCGAGCGTCAGCCACCCCGGCACGAGCTCACGGGTCTGCCCGGTGTCTCGCCGCGGCAGGATGTGCGAGTCGAACTCTGCGTAGTACTGGAACATGTTCCCGATCTCCACCGCCTCCCGGAACCCGAGCGCCCGGAATTCGTTGTGCGACAACGGCTCGTAGGTCACCTGCTCGCCGAGCACAGCGCTGAACGCCGCGGCCACCTCGTCCCCGGTGAGGTGCTCGACACCGAGCCCGATCGTCTCGCCGATCGTCTTCGCGGGGTTCTTGAGCACGCTCACAATCGCCTTGCCGATGTCCTCGGCCGCGATGCCCGAGATCCGGCTCTCCCCCATCGGCAACGACAACTTCAACGACCCGTCCGCGCCCCGATGCGGCGCCATGCCCTTGAGCAGGTTGTTCCAGTAGAACGACATCCGCACGTACGTGGTCGGCAACCCGGCCTCCGCGAACAGCGCGTCCGCCTCCCCGCCCTTCACGTCGAAGTGCGGCACCTTGTACTTCTCGTCCAGCGTCGGCATCCGGTCGTCGTCGAGCGCGATCACCTCACGCGTGTCCTCCAACGTCGACCACACGACGTGCTGAAGTCCGCCGGCAGCCGCCACCAGGTTCGTGACCTCCTCCAACTCCTTGGCCGCCGACATGTGCGTGAAGAACGGCGTGACCAGGTAGGCCCCGTACGCCCCGTCGAACGCTTTCCGCAGGCTCTCGACGTCGTACAGGTCAGCCTGGACGACCTCGGCCCCGAGCTCCGCGAGCTTCCGAGCCGCCGCCGACTCAGTGCTACGACTGAGAGCGCGCACCGCGAACTCGCCGTCGCCGAGCAGCGCCCGAGCCACCGCCCCACCCTGCTCGCCGGTAGCCCCCACCACAGCAATGATCTTCTTCTCGCTCATGCCTCCACCATATAGTCACTAAACATGACTATCAAGCAGTTGGACCAACTCGTTTGGATGTAACCCGCACCACACGCCCCGCGATAGGGCTTCCAGTCGCCCAGCGGAGGTAAGTGGATGTCGCGCCCGGCCAAGAACTCGTACAAGCAAGCCCTCCAGGTGCTCCGCACGTACGACCGCCAGTGGCTCGACAAGACCGACATCTTCCTGGGCATCAGCCTCCTGGTAGACGGCGCCGCCGAACCGGATGCCCTCACTCTGTTCGAGTCGAAAGACGAGGTCGCCGCCTGCCTGCGCAGGATCCTCGATGGCATCAGCGACACGCTCATGACCAACTTCGGGACAGCGCGCTACGAACTGGTCGCTGCAGCCAATTCGATCATCGCCGTCACCTCGCTCGTCGAGGCCTACGCCGAAACGCCAGATCGGCACGCATCAGTCCCACCGGAGAGCCCCGCCCCCCTGGACGTGCCTGCGCTCACCTCATCGGCCGTCCCAACACCTAATGCCGCAAGCATCTCCCTGGACCCGATCGATACGTTCGCACTCACCAACTACTTTCTACATGCCTCGTCGGGAATTCAAAAGTTCATCGCCAACACAGAAGAGGACCGATCAGCGAAGACCATCGCCGCCACTGACATCGACCTCACCATCAAGGCGGCAATGATAAGCGAACAGCACCAGATCAGTGCAGCCCTAACAATTCCCGAGTTTTACATCTGGTCCGCCCCTACAACGCTTGCCCGCACGGAGTCACTTGAGCTGTTCGCCGAGCTGATGGGTCGGCTTCCATCCCTGCACACCACACCCGATCATCAGCACCGCACCAATCTCAACAGCATCGCGGAGTCGGTGCTCACCAGACCAGTCATCGGGTCGAACATCGATCCGTCGTCCGTCAAGGTTGACTTTCCGCTGGTCGAGGACGGGTTCATCGTTCCCGGCTATCGCATCGCGATCCAAGACGACAGCTCCACAGCGTCGTCAGAGTCCTGGTGGGCCAGTACGACCACGGCGCGCGCAGATCTCGACAGGTTCCTCGCCATCCACTTCACCGGGCCAGAATGCGTCACTGGCCCCCTTCTCGTGCTCGGCAATCCCGGCGCGGGCAAGTCGTTGTTGATGGAGGTGATCGCCGCTCGGCTGCCGGAGGATCAGTTCACCGCCGTTCTTGTGCAGCTCCGCAAAGTGCGTGCCGAGGATGGCATCCAGGTCCAGATCGAGACGGCCCTGCGTCAGCTCCTCGGCAAGTCCGTCGAGTGGGAGGCCCTAGCCGAGTCGTGCGGCAGCGGCATTCCCGTGATCCTCCTCGACGGCTTCGACGAGCTGATCCAGGCAAGCGGTGTCCACCAGTCCAACTACCTCCACCAGGTCCAGGAGTTCCAGCGTCAGCAAGCACTTCTCGGCCGGCCGGTCGCCGTCGTGGTCACCTCGCGCATGCTGGTGGCCGACCGGGCACGCATCCCGGTCGGCGTGCCGATCGTGAAGTTGGAGGAGTTCGACGACGACCGCATCGAACGCTGGCTCGACGTCTGGAACACCTCGAACACGTACACACCCGACTTCCAGGCGCTGACGGCGAGCATGCTGAGCGACCACCTGGAGTTGGCCCGGCAGCCCCTGTTGCTCCTGATGCTCGCGATCTACGCGGCTGATTCGAGCCAGCTGTCACTCGACGACGCGAACCTTTCCAACGCCGAACTGTACAAGCGACTCATCGCCATGTTCGTCGTGCGCCAAGTCAGCCAGAAAGGCCCGCGGCAACCAGCGCCGGCGCTCGTCTCGATGGCCGCGGCAGAGAGTTCGTGGAGTCTTGGCATCGCCGCGTTCGCCATGTTCAACCGCGGCCACCAGTTCGTGACGGCACCCGAGCTGAACGATGATCTCGCTGTCTTCACGCAGAGCCAGACCGCAAGTCCAGGCACGTCGTTCGACCTCCCCGTCGACGACGCCGACCGCACGGTGGAGAACTTCTTTTTCATCCACTCCCCGACGCGCAACGACGGCACGCCGGGCGAGCTGCGCACGTACGAGTTCCTGCACGCCACCTTCGGCGAATATCTCATCGCCGAGGTGACGATGAAGCTGTTGTGCCAGCTGGCCGCGTCGCAGGCGGTGCCCAGCGCCAACCCCTTCCAGGTCTCGGCCCCGCCGGACGACTCCCAGCTGTACGCACTGATCTCGCACCAGGCGTTCGTCAAACGAAAGCCGATCATCGAGTTCAGTCGCGGCCTGTTCACCACTCTCTCGAAGAGCGTTCGAGCAGACGTGCTCCACACACTCGACGACCTGATCCGAAACTGCCAGCGCCGCCCGCTGAGCGATACCTACCAGGCGTACCACCCGGCTCCGTCCACGATCATCTCCCGAATCGCCTGCTACTCCGCCAACCTCGTCTGCCTTCGCGCGCTGCTGGACGTGCAAGTTCCCCCGCCGGTGGTTGATCTGTTCGGCACGATGCCGAGTTGGCGCGCGACAGTGCACCTGTGGCAGTCCGGGCTGGATGACGAAGGCTGGAGCGGCATGACCAGCGCGATCATGTGCTCCGGAACAGACGAGCGATTCGTCGTTCCGGCGCGCGACGCCACACCCGTGGTGAGAGAGGCGCGACTGCTCGGCGACCCGATCAGGGAGGTGACCTTCCGCGCCGGGGTGTACTCCGCTACCGCCGACACCACAGCTGATCACCGTGAACAAGAGCTCGTGTCGAAGTTCACCAGTTGGCAGTTGAACATCTCGGGCTCCGGAGCCACGGGGCGCGCACTTCCCGTCGACGTACATGTTCTGGTGGAGATCCTGGACCTGCTGGACGCCGGCGTGCGCATGAACAACGCCACGCACGTTCACCTGGCCAAGGCGATGTCCCGCGAGGCGTCCCGACTGCCCCGCCACGTCGTCGCTCGAGCGCTGGAACACCTGACGCCGCGCGCCGGGGAAGCCAGTCCGGTCGACTCCGCGACGCCGTTCGAACTGTTGTCCATCCTCTGCTCCCACCCCGAACTGGCTGAAACCAGCCCGATCTCGGCCGAACTGCTGCCTCGGATGTTCGAGCACCGTGGTCACACAGCGATGGGCTGCCTGATTCTGATGTGGGACGTGATCAGATCCTCCGACGATCGGGTGGGCGACGCGTTCCGGGTGCTCGCGGGAGTGACCGCCGCCGTCGCCGGTCGCTACCTCGACAACGCGCTGGACGGCTATCTCCCCGTGGAGACCTTCGAATACCTGGCAGAACCGCGTGCGGTCGAGCCGATCTTCAACAAGCGCCTGCTGGAATCGCTCGTCATGATGGTCGACGCCGCGGCTGATGAGATCAGCCCGCAGACGGTTCTTGCGGTGGCTAGAAGATTTCCCGAGCCGGCGCACCAGCTGGCCAGACGCTACCTACGCCGCCGCACGCTGGGTTTCAGCGCGGACGAGCAAGAAGCTGTGAAGCAGTTGCAGGACTAGGCGTCGAAACGGGTTCGGGCCTCTTCGATGTCGGTCAGGTAGCGGGACGTCCAGGCGCACATGGCGTCGACGGTGGCGCGCAGCGCTTGGCCCGGCTCGGTGAGGGTGTAGTCGACGCGCGGCGGGACGGTCGGGTGCACAACACGCACCACGAGGCCGTTGCGTTCCAGCAGGCGGAGGTTCTGGGTCAGCATCTTGTGGCTGATGCCGTCCACCTCGGTCTTGAGTTCGGTGAAGCGCTTCGTGGTGTCGCCGATGGTTTCGACGATGAGCAGCGCCCACTTGTTGGCGATGTCGGAGAAGATCTCGCGGGCCAACGAGTCCGCGCGGGCCAGGTCGCCGCTGAGCTGCTTGCTCACCTTGTGGTGCCCCACTCTCGAATAAGTTCGTTCTTCCAGGTCAACGGTCACTCTCCTACGGTGAGCGAGTAACCGCAAGAGAGGAAAGAACATGGCTGTCACGCTCATCAACCCCGACGGGCTACCGCAGGTCGACGTGTACCACCACGTCGCGGTGGCGAGCGGGAGCAAGACGATCTACCTGGCCGGGCAGGTGGCCTGGGACGCGGAGCTCGACCTCGCCACGCAGACCGAGCAGGCGTACGTGAACGTGCACACCGCGCTCAAGGCGGCGAACGCCAGCTTCAAGGACTTGGTCCGGGTCAGGGTTTACGTCGTGGACTGGCGGCCGGAGAAGATGCCGGAGCTGCTCAAGGGCATCGAGAGCGCGATGGCGAGGTTGGGCGAGAAGGCCACGCCGCCGGCCACGTTGATCGGGGTGGCGAGCTTGGACGTGCCGGAGCACCTCGTGGAGGTCGAGGCCGTCGCGGTGATCGACTGAGTCAGCGGAACTCCGGCAGGCCGTCCACCACCGCGACGGTGACGGTGGTGCGGCCGGTCGGGCTGTGGCGGTCGGGGCCGTGTTCGGGCAGGCGGGTTTTGTTAGCGCGCACGCTCGTGTCGTACAGGTGGGTGTGCTGTGCGCATTCGCAGATGCCTGCCAGCGGCACGGTGCAGGTGAAGGCCGAGCGCAGCAGATCAACATCGTCACGAGACAGCACCGAGGACCAGACCATGGTGTCGTCCTCCTCGCCGAAGACGACGAAGCCGTCGTAGCTGAACGCGCGGAGCTCGCCCACCCCGCACGAGCGGCAATAGAGAACGCGGGTGTAGTCGTGTGAGCGTTCATATGGGCCTGCCTCGTGGACGTTCAGCACGAAGTCCTGCTGGCCCTTGCAGATCAGGCAGAGGTCGGACCAGGTGCCGCTCATCGGCGCAGGCTCAGCAACAAGGCGAGACCCGCCGACAGGGCCACGAGTCCGCCGACCACCAGTTGGTTGAGCCAGACGGTGGCAATGCCGCCGTCTGTTCGCAGCAGCGCGACGACGATCAGCGACAGCGCCAGCACGATCGTCAGGTGCCGGATGAACGGCACGTCCAGGGGTGCCATGGCGCGCACCATGCCCAGCAGCATGATCACGACGGCCAGGCCCATGGACAGCCAGTACGGGCGGAAGGCGTGCAGTGACGCGCCGAAGTGCAGGACCGGGGGTGCGGCGATCAGCCACACGCCTGCCAGGAAGGCGGCTACCCCGGCCCTGCTCTCGACGGTTCGTCCGTGAAGATCCCCCACAAGAGTGATTCTGACCTTCAAAAGCCTCTGTGGGAACACCCTCTATTCGTTCCGGTACGCCTTCATGTTGCGCAGCAACAGATAGGTGTCCTGCAGTTGCGCGGAGTCGCCGAGGCCGCGGTAGATGCCCCACTTCGGATGCGCCTGGTCACCGCCCAGCCACGTGTCGAAGCCGGAGCGCGAGGCGTTGACCACCGTGGTTCCGGCGTCCTTCAACGAGTAGCGCAGGCTGCCGGAGTCGGCGACCTTGATCTCGATCTCGACGTCGATCCACTTGTTGCGCAACGGGGCGAGCGGCGTGCTGCCGAGTTTCGCCTGGCCCGCGCCGAACAGTCTCATCTCGACGGTCTCGGTGGAACCCGAGCGGAACAACGACATCGTGACCACGGGCGAGTCCACGCCGGTGTGCTTGACCTGGAAGATGTGCGTGAAGCTGGTGGTGCCCTTCAACGAGGACGGCACGTACATCTGGTAGTTGTAGCGCCAGGTCTCGCCCTTCTTCATGTCGTGGCGGGTGCTGCCGGTCTGGATGGCGCGCACCTCGTTGCGCTGCCGGTCCGAACCGTCCCGGTCGGACTTGTGCATCACGAACCGGTACTGGTTGCTCTCGGCGAAGATGTGCGTGGCCGACGGGTGTGAGTTCGAGCGGTCGTCCTCGATGCCCACGAACGCGTTGAGCCCTGCCGAACCGGGGTTCGGGGCCCACTTCTGCACGAACGCCAGCGCGCCCACCTCAGCCGATGCCACACCCGCGGCCAGTGGCGTGGCCGCGACGGCGAGAGCGCCTCGCAGTGCGGTGCGGCGGTTGAACAACTCCATCGATGTTCCTCCTCGAACCAACGATTCGAGGCAGCGGTGTGCACACCTTCCGCGACCGGCGTCGGGCATGTCAAGCGCTCACATTTGTGGAGAAACGGTGCAGATCCCGTGAAGGTGTTGCCGCGAAACCGAAGCGGTCCGGTGATCGGATCTAGCGTCGCGGCATGGACACCGTGGACGTGCTCGTCGTCGGCGCAGGCCTCGCCGGACTCAACACCGCGCGCCTGCTGGCCGAGTCAGGGCTGGACGTGGCCGTGTGCGAACGCAGGACGAGCCTCGAGACGGGCATCCGCACGACAGGTATCTTCGTCCGCCGCACGCTCGACGACTACGACCTGCCCCACCTCGGCCCGGCGGTCCGGCGCGTGCTGCTCTACCCGCCGTCCGGCGAAAATCCGGTGGAGCTGACCAGCGACCGCGACGAGTTCCGCGTCGGCGACATGGAGAGCATCTACACCACCGCGGTCCAGGAAGCCGAACGAGCGGGCGCGCAAGTCAGCCTGAACTCCAGCTATCCGGCGAAGTCCACCAAAGCGCGGTTCACGATCGGCGCGGACGGCGCCAGGTCCACCGTCGCGAAGAGCCTCGGCCTCGACGTCAACCGGCGCATGATCACCGGCATCGAGGAGGTCTACCCGGTCAGCACGGGCTCCACGCCGACGTTCCACTGCGTCGTCGACCCGCGGCTCGCCCCCGGCTACATCGCCTGGGTCATCGACGACGGCGAGCACGCGCACGTGGGCCTGGCGGGCCGCGCCGACCGGTTCACCGCCCCGCTCCCCCAACTGCTGCAACGCTTCCGCGACAGCTTCCCCACCCCGGAACCGACCGGCCCGGTGAAGCGACGCGGCGGCCCGATCCCGGTCGGCGGCCTGCTGCGCCGAATCGTGTCACCGCAAGGACTGCTGGTCGGCGACGCGGCGGGCGCCGTCTCCCCGCTCACGGCCGGCGGACTCGACCCGTGCATGCGGATGTCCGAGCTCGCCGCCGAGGTCACGTCCGACTACCTGCGCAGCGGCAACAGGTACGTGCTGGAGCGCTACGACGGCGCGGCCATGCGCCGCCGTTACCTGCTGCGCTCCCAACTCCGGCGCGGCCTCTCCCTCGTCCGCAGTCCGAACGTCGCGGAGTTCGCGTTCACACTGCTGCGCACCGTACCGGGAAAGGCCGTCGCCAAGAAGATCCTGTTCAACTAGCCGCGGGTCTTGTCGGAGTCCCTGAGGTCCTCGACGACCTGCAGCATCGCGTCCTTCACGTCGTCGTTCACCGGGATCTCGTACACCGACGCCCCAATGCTCCACTTGCCGGCCGTAGCGCGCACCGTGTAGCCGCCTCCGGACTTGTCGTCCGCGCACGACTTGGTTTTCGCGTCCAGCACGCCGCTCTCGCAGAGCATCGGCGTCAGCCGTTCCGACTCCTCCGGGCTCGAGTAGGCGACGATCCCCACGTTGAGCACCTGGCGTCCGGTCGAGACGAAGACCTGGCACCCGTTGGTGTCCACCAAGTTCACCTCCGAGACCACGAAGCCCTTGGTGATGACCGCGAGCGTTTCGGGCTTCAGCAGGCCGGGACACCCCGACTCGACCTTCTCGGCGAGGCCGGCGGGCACGTCCGTGCCGCACGCGGCCGTGGTCATGAGCACGAACGCCGTCAAGGCAGCCGCGAACCTGGTTCTCACTCGTTCCCCCATGTGCTGTCCGCGCCTGGTTTCGGGCGCGGACGGAGATGATCGCACGGTGTGAGCGTTCACCCGGCGGCTTTTACAGCTCCTCGTTGTCCGGCGACGACGAACGCGTGCCCGAAGGCGAGCGCGGCCACCGCGAACAGCACGATCGGCGGCGACGGCAGCAGGACCAACGCCACCGCGAGCAGCACCAGCGACGTGACGCACCCGAGGCCCGCGAGCGCCCGCGGCACCGGCCCCGCCTTCGCCACGACCAGGCACGCCAGCCCACCGAACACCAGCGCGACCGACATCACGAAGTTGATCCCCAGATCGACCTCGTACAGCGAACGCTGGACACCGCCCAGCGCGAACGTAACTCCCTTGGCCGCCGTGGCCGCCCGGTCTGCGGCCGGGTCAGCGTCCCCCAGCGCCATTACGCCCATGATCGACAGGTGACCGATCCCGGTCGCGATCCACGCCCACGAACCGAGCAGAAACGTACGTGACATTGCTCTTCCCCTCCACCCCACGGAACATACGCAACCGTATGGTCAGCACGAAGGACAGAAGTGTCAACGACAGCCTGATGGGAAACCGCTTTCCCCTCAGCCCAAGCCGTCGAGTCGTTGGCGCACAAGAGCGGCTTCGGGCATCTGGAGCGCCTCGTAGATCAGCAGGGCGGCGTTCAGCAGGCGGTGTGCCTCGGCGGTGCCGCCAAGGCGAGAACGCACGGCGGCCAACTCGTCCAGCGAATGGGCTTCCTGCGCCGGGTCCTGGATCTCCCGCGCGTGAGTCAGGGCTTGCTCGTGGCACTGCAACGCTTCCTCGACCCGGTCTGAAGCGCAAAGAGCGCGGCCGCGGCCGTTGAGGGCCATGCACTGCAGCAGGCGGTCGCCCAGTTTCACGGCGAGTTCCTCCGCTTCCCGGCACAGGTCGGCGGCCTCCTCGTGGCGCCCCATGTGCTCGTGGGTGGCGCCCAGGTTGATGAGCACCTCGGCCTCACCCACCGGGTCTTCGATCTCGCGGAACACGGCCATCGCGTTCTCGTGGTGCGCCAACGCTTCGGCGTGGCGGCCCCACCGCGAGCAGATGCGACCCAGTTCGGTGTGCGCGATCGACGCTGCCGCGCGGTCGCCCACGTCGCTCAACACAGCCAGCGCGCGCTGGTGGTGATCGTGCGCTTCCTCCAGATGCCCGCGGCCGTGCAGGGCGCAGCCGAGGTCGTTGAGAATCCTGCCCTGTCCCACTCGCTGGCCGAGTTGCTCGTAGATCGATGCGGCCCGGCGGTAGCACTCCACCGCCTCCTCGTGCCTGCCGAGGTGGTGCTGCACCTGCCCGATGCTGGCAAGTCCGGCGGCTTCCTGACCGCGATCGCCGGTCCGCCGGCTCAGTGCCAGCGCCAGGCCGTAGGTGGCGAGTGCCTCGTGGTAGCGGCGGGCCCTGCCCTCGTTGTGGCCCAGGGCTTGCAGGGTCCTGGCTTCGCCCGCCGGGTCGCCGAGGCCGCGGAACAGTTCCAGCGCCTCCCAGTAGCGCTCGTTGGCCTCCTGGAACTCGCCGGCGCGGGTGTGCGAACGCCCGATTTCCAGCACGGCGCGTGCCCGGCCGGGCGCGTCGCCGATCTCTTCCGAGGCCGTGAGAGCGTGCTGGTGCACCGCGAACGCGTCGGCGTTGTGGTAGCCGACTTCCAGGTGCTGGCCGATCGCGCGGGCGATCCGGACGGCGTAGCCGGCCAACTCGCCGGAGGCGCTGCCGATGATCGCGACGAGCGTGGGCCGTTCGGTGTCCAGCCACTCCTTCGCGGCGGCGACGGTCATCGACGAGCGGGTGCGGACGGGTTCGCCACGCCATCGCGGCACGGACGGGTACATGGCCTCCGTCGCGTCCAACGCGGTCGTCAGGTGATGCTCGTAGAGATTCTTCAACGCCTGTCTGCGTTCCACTCCGGTGAAGTGCTGCTCCGCGCGTTCCCTCGCGAACGCGCGCAGGAGGTCGTGCATCGTCCAGCGGCCGGCTCCCGTGCTCTCCACGAGGTGCGCCGAGTGCAGCACGACGAGCAACGCCCCAACCTCAGGTCCGTCCACACCGGACAGCGCGGCGACGGCGGCGACTCCGGTGTCGCGGGCGGGATGCAGTCCCAGCAACCGGAACAGCCGGTTCGCGGCCGGCGGCAGGTGCCGTTCCGACCAGGAGAACACGGCGCGCACGGCGGTGTCGGCGTCGGTCCCGGCGGTGAGCAGGTCGAGCCTGCGGTGTTCGTCCGAGAGCTCTTCGAGGCCGACCCTGCCGCGCCGGGTGACCAGTTCGGCGGCGACCCGCAACGCCAGGGGCAGCCGGGCGCAGCGCACAGCGAGTTCGTCGAGTTCTGCGGGAGTGGCCGCGCGCTCCCCGATGAGCAACCGCAACAGTTCCGTCGCGGCCACGGGATCGAGCACGTCGAGCGCCACCCGACCGGCGCCGTCCCGTGCCACCAGGCCGGCCAGGTCGTCGCGACTGGTGACGACGACCGCGCTGCCCGGCTCGGGTGGCAGCAGCGGCCGGACCTGAGCGGCGTCGCGCGCGTTGTCCAGCACGATCAGGAAGCGCTTTCCCGCTGTGAGGCTGCGATAAAGCGCGACCTGGGCCTCCATCGCGCCAGGGACGCGCTCGGCGGCCACACCGAGCGCGGTGAGAAAGCCGTGCAGCGCTTCGCCCGGAGGCAGCACGCCTCCAGGGTCGAACCCCCGCAGGTTCACGTACAGCTGCCCGTCGGGGAACCGGGATGCGGTGCGCTGTGCCCAGCGCAACGCCAGGGCGGACTTGCCGACCCCGGCCGTCCCGCAGACCGCGACGACGGCGATCGTGTCCCGCCTCGCGCGCACGGCGGCGTCGAGCGCGGCCAACTCGTCGTCGCGGCCCACGAATCCCGGCGCCACCGGCGGCAGCTGGACCGGGCGCGGACTCAGCACCAGCGCGGGAGCGGTCGGCAGCAACCGGGGGTTCTGCGCGAGGATCGCGTCCTGGATGCCGGTCAACGCCGGCGTCGGTTCCACGCCGGCGTGCTCGACCAGCCGTGACCGCGCCCGCCGGAACGCCTCCAGGGCCTCCGTCTGGCGGCCGGCGCGGTACAGCGCCGTCATCAGCTGGCCCCACAGCCGCTCATGGCCGGGATGGGCGGCGGTGAGCTCGGTCAGTTCGGCGACCAGCCCGTCACCGGCCCCGGCGGCCAGGTCGGTGTCCAGGCGGTCCTGCACGACGTCGAGGTGCACTCGGGCCAGCCGAGTCCGTTCCGCTTCCAACGCGGCGACGCCGTCGAACTCGTCGTACGGCCGTCCGCGCCACAGTTCGAGCGCGGTGGTCAGCAACTCGTGCGCGACCTCGATCTCGCCCACTCCCAGCGCGGAACGCCCTGCGCGGGCGAGCCGCTGGAACCGGACCGCGTCCACGGCTTCCGGTTCCAGCAGCACGTATCCCGGTGCACGGGTGCGGATCAACGCGGCCAGCGGCCCCACTCCCCTGCGCAGTCTGGAGACGTAGGTGCGGACGGTGCGTTCCGCGTCCGGTGGCGCCACCGGCCCCCACAGCTCCGCCACGAACGTCGCCACGCTCACCGGCCGGCTCGGATACGCCGTGAGCAACGCCAGCATCGCCCGCAGCCGCGGCCCGCCGGGATCGAGCGCACGGCCGTCCGCCTCGACTTCGAGTGTCCCGAGCACGCGGATGCCGCCAGCCGGCATCCGCTGCCCCGCCAGATCGTGCTCCCCTTGTTCCACCGAGAAGTGAGAGCGCGCTCCCGGCTCGGGGATACGTCTAGACCGGGAAAACCCCGAAGGTCTGCGCGGCGGTGCCGTTGCAGCGCCAGATCTGCATCGCGAGCCCCTCGTCCGGCCGGCCACCCGGCACGTCGAGGCAGTGCGTGCTCGTGCCGGCGACCCGCGACCGCAGCGTCACCCAGTCGGGCAGGTTGCGGCCCGCCTGGAACCGCTGGTTGCTGGTGCCGGCGCACGGCCACTGCACGACCGGTGTCCCGTCGGTGTTCGACCCGAAGGCGTCCATGCACTTCAACGTGACCGCGTTGCGGATCTGGAAGATCCGGTTGCCGCGGTCGAGGAAGTCCCACCGCTCGAACGGACTGCCGACGCAGTCGGTCTGGACGATGGGCACGCCGTCCTCCAACGACGATCCCTGTGGCGCCAGGCACTTGCCGCTGACCGCGCTGCGAACGGTCACGTCGAAGTGGTTGGCGGCGAAGGCGGGCGTGGCGGTGCCGAGCAGTCCCGCGATGGCGGCGGTCGAGGCGAGTGCCGTGGTGACGATTCGTTTCCTCATGGGTACCTCCCCTTGTTGGTCGTCGCCCACGATGGCCCGCCCCGTCGACAATCCGTCGACAGTCCCGAGTCAGCCGACTTCCTCCAACTCGGGCACGGCGGCCTTTCGGCGGCGGCGCAACACGACGACCACGCCGACCACCACCGCGACACCCAGCACGATCCACATGGCGCCGTTGAACACCGACTCGATGTACTTCGCCGACGCACCGGCGGTCGCGCCGATGCCGATGTGCAACGCCGACCAGCACACCGCACCCGCGATCGAGGCGGGCAGGAACCGCCGGTACTCCAGCTTGGACGCCCCCGCCGACGCGGGCACGAGGGTCCGCACGACCGGCATGAACCGGGCGACGAACACCGCCCACGCGCCGCGGCGGCGCAGCAGGTCGCCCGCCTTGTCCCAGTGCTGCTGCCCGACCTTGCGGACGATCCTGCTCTCCCGCAACCGATCGCCGTAGCGGCGACCGAGGTAGTAGCCGATGCTGTCGCCGGCGATCGCGCACACCGAGACGACGAGCTACATGATCAGGAACCGGGGCACGCTGGTCACCGTCGTCGAGGCCAGCAGCAACGCGCTTTCGCCCGGCGCCAGGAAGCCGACGCCGAGCGTGCACTCCGCCAGTGTCAACGCTCCCGTCACGACGAGCACGGCCGGTTGTGGCAGGCCGGCGAGGCCTTCGAGGGCGTCGGTCAAGAAGGACATGAACTCTCCCCAGAGGAACGAAACGTCCGGGACAGTTCACAAGTGCGGGCGGTACGCGCACATCGAACCGTGGTCTGACCTGTCGGTAGACCTGAGAGGTAAGGGAGATCCCCTATTCGTAGGTGATCTCCCGGTCAGGTGGCCAGAAAACTCAGGCCTCGGCCGTCCGCTTCAGGGCCGCGTTCTCGGCCTGCATGCCGTCCTTCATCGCCTTGCCGATGAAGAGGTCGGTTCCGCCGGACAGGACGCCGTCGACCAGGAGTTCGTTGGTCACCAGCACGGTGCCGTCGGGTTGGGTTGTGAGCGTTCGACAACGCTGGCCGTACACGAACAACGCGTTCCAGCCGGCGTCCTTCCAGCAGAAACGCTGACCGGGGACGCCGTTCAGGACCGTGTGCTTCGCGGCCATCCGCACCGGGCCGAGAAGCACGTCGACGCGGACCTCGTCGCCCGGCGCCGTGCCACCGGAGGCCTTCACGACCCACGGGTTCCAGCGCGCGTACCCGTCGAAGTTCGTGATGAGGTCGTAGACGCGTTGCTGGGGTGCCGAGATGACGGTCTCGGCGCGGTAGACCACCGAGTGCACGCCCGGCTCTCTGGGATCGAGCGGGGCGCCGCTCGCGAGTACGGCCAGGACCAAACCGGCTGCCAGCAAGGCGACCACCTTCCACCGGGACGCAGACGTGAAGAAAATACGCGTTTGCGTCCCGGTGGACCAGCGGCCGATCAGGCGGTGAGGAGGGTCAAGCCGTACGTGCGCAGGATTTCGTTGACGGGCTGGAACCAGGTGCGGCCACCGCTGGAGCAGTTGCCGTACCCGCCCGAGGTCACGCCCTGGGCCTGGTCACCGGTGATGAACGAGCCACCGGAGTCGCCGCCCTCGGCGCACACGGACGTGCCGACCATCTCGTAGACCGCGCCCTGCTGGTAGTTCACCGTCTCGTTGCGGCCCTGGATGACGCCGCAGTGCCAGTGCGTGGTCGAGCCCGAGCGGCACACGGACGTGCCGGGCGGGGCCTCCCACGAGCCGCGGACGAGGGCGTCGCTGGTCTGGCCCCAGCCGAGGACGACCGGCACGTTCCACCAGCCGCCGCCGGTGCGCACCCAGCCGTAGTCGTTGCCGGGGAACGACGAGCCGACGAACTCGCCCTGCCAGGAGCGGTCCCAGCCGTAGACGTTCCAGGCGCCTACGTTGCAGTGGCCCGCGGTGACGTAGCCGCCGTGGACGGAGAAGCCGATCGAGCAGCGGACGTTGCCGGTGTAGAACGGGTCGCCGCCCACGGTGCCGGCCGCATAGGTCTGCGGCTTCTGCACGCCTGCCGTGTTAACGACAACATCCTTGGGCAGCGCCGAAACGTCGGCACCAGGCAGGGCGTCGACCACTACGGCGCCGCGCTGGACGTCGACCCGCCACCCGGCGACGTCCGGCGAGACCGCACCGGACTTGGACAGTCTGTCGATGCCCATCTTCACCGCGTTCAACGAAGCCAGGGACTTCGTTCGCAGCACCGGCTGGGCACCGGTGGCGCGGACGGCGTCGACTCGGGCGGGGTCGGTGACGGCGACCTGCAGCTTGCCGTCGGCGTACCAGCTGCCGCCGTAAGCGTTGGCGGCGGCCTGTTCGGCGGCCGGGGCGATCTTGAGGGCCACCTTCTCGGTGCGGATGCGGTTCAGCGCTTCGGCCTGGGTGATGCCGAAGTCGCGGCTCATGGCGTCGACTACGTCAGCGGACGCCGTCACGGCAGGGATGGTGAGCGTGCCCAGCACGATCGCTGATACGGAAGCTATGCGTAGCAACATGGTTGTCTCCTAGGGCGCCCAGGGTGAGCTCACGGCCCAGCTCACGTCCTGGTTGTACGAGGCAGGGTTGTCGTACGTGTGCGCGCCGCCGTTCGAGGCGACCCAGACCTCCTCCGCGTAGTGCCTGATGTTGGTGCCGAGCTCGTTGATCGACTCCAGTCGCACGCCACCGGTGCCCTGCTGCGCGCAGAACGTCGCGTCGCGGCGGAACAGGTCGGTGTTGTCGTTGGTGCCGAGCCGGACGCGGAAGTCCGCGTGCCGCAGGAACTGGCCCGGGATGTTGCGGGACTCGAACGAGTAGCAGGTGGGCTCGGCGAGTCCGCGCCGGACGACGAACGTGGCGTCCGCCTTGGTCAGGGCGTCCGAGGTGCTGGTGACGACGTCCGTGCGGGCCAACGACTCCCGGTGCCGCAGGTAGCGGTCCGTGAAGCCGGGGGTGGTCACGCGGAACGAGCGGGCCTGGTCCAGCGGCAGGTCCGCGCCGCTGCGCCACAGGCCGGTGCCGACCGCCCACGTGGTGTCCGCGGCGAAGGAACCAGCGCTGTCCCAGGGGTTCGGGCCACCGGAGCGCGCCAGGTAGACGCCCTCGTTGTAGTGCCTCACGAAGGAACCGCGCACGTTGAACGACTCCAGCGCGGTGCCGCCGGAACCTTCACGGGCGCAGAACGTGGCGTCGCCCGCGATCGAGCCGTTGTTCACGTCGAGGCGGACGCGGCCGTTGCTGTGCCGGAGGAACTGGCCCGGGAAGTTCCGCGACTCGAACGAGAAGCAGGCCGCGTCGGCCAGTCCGGGACGCAGGTTGAACGTCGCGTCCAACCGACCGAGATCAGTGTTGATCACGTCGGTGCGCGCCAGCGACGACTGGTGACGCAGGTACCGGTCGGTGTAGCCGGAAGTGGTGACGCGCAACGACACCACGTCGTCCGGACTGACTGCGGTACCCCGCGCGACCGCGAGCACGCCGAGGTTCACCGCCCGCACGCGCGCCTCGGTCATCTTCAAGACGCGCCGGTCGTAGGTGTAGAAGCCGTTGACCTCGTTCTCCACGTCGTACGGCTCGGTGTAGACCATCGCCGACAGCCCGCGGGTGTGGATCAGCCGCTGGACCTGCTTGATGACCTCCTCGTACCGCTTCGTCAGCGACACCTCGTCCGGGTACAAAGCGCCGTAGGCGAATCCGGCACCCGGCTGGTACTCGTGGCCGACGACCCGGCGGCCCAGGCCACCGAACTCGCCGAGCATCGCGACCCGGTTGGCGTCGGGCAGCCTGGTGTTGGCCGAGATCTGGTAGTGGTGGTCGTCGATCACATCGCCGTTGCCGGGGTCGGGATCCGAGACGCAGCAGTTGGATCCCGAGTTGTGGTTGATCAGGCGGGTGTTGTCGATCGAGCGGATCAGGTTCACGATCCGGCCCGCGTCGTACTCGCCCCAGCCCTCGTTGAACGGCACCCACTGCACGATCGACGTGATGCCCTTGAGCTGGTCGATCATCCGGCGCAGCTCGGACTCGTAGTTGGCGTGCGAGTTCGGCACCTCGTCGATCGAGTCGACGGACGGCATGTCCTGCCAGACCATCAGGCCGAGGCGGTCGGCGTGGTAGAACCAGCGCGCCGGTTCGACCTTGATGTGCTTGCGGACCATGTTGAACCCCAACGCCTTCTGGCGTTCGAGGTCGAACCGCAGCGCCTCGTCGGTCGGCGCCGTGTAGATGCCGTCCGGCCAGTAGCCCTGGTCCAGCGTGCCGCTCTGGAAGACGAACTTCCCGTTCAGCAACGGCCGCATGACGCCGCCGACCATCGCCTTGCCGAGCGAGCGCATGCCGAAGTAGCCGGTGACGGCGTCGCCGCTGCCCAGCGTCACGCGCAGGTCGTAGAGGAACGGGTCGTCGGGCGACCACAGCCGGGCGTTCGGCACGGGGACGCGCAACGAGGTTCCGGTCGTGCCGGTCTGTCGGCCGACGACCTGGCCGCCGCTCAGCACTTCAGCGGTGACGGCCTGACCGGCGGTGCCCTGCACGACGAGGTCGAGCGCGCTCGCGGGGACGTTCGGGGTGGTGTCGAGGCGGGTGATGTTCGCTGCCCGCACCGGTTCCAGCCACACGGTCTGCCAGATGCCGGACGCGGCCGTGTAGAAGATCCCGCTGGGGTTCCGGCGTTGCTTGCCGATCGGGTAGCGGCTGCCGTCGATCGGGCTGTGAACGCCCACAACGATCTCGTTGGTGCCGCCGTTGAGGGCGGAGGTGATGTCGAACGAGAACGCGTCGAACCCGCCGGTGTGCGTGCCGACCTGCCTGCCGTTGACCCAGACGCGGGTCTCCCAGGTCACGGCGCCGAAGTTCAGCTTGACCTGACGGCCGTTCCAGCCGGACGGGACGGTGAAGGTGCGGCGGTAGAACATGTTGTCCTCGTGCCGTTTGATCCCCGACAGCGCGGACTCGATCGGGTACGGCACCAGGACGCCCTCGGCCAGCGGCCTGCCGATGGGCGGCGAGTTGAGGTTGGGTGCCCCGGCGAACTCCCAGACACCGTTGAGGTTCTGCCACTCCGGGCGCTGGAGTTGCGGCCTCGGGTACTCGGGCAGGGCGTTCGTCGGGGACACCTGGGAGGTCCACGGCGTGGCCAGCGGAGGGGTCTTCGGAACCCACTCCGCCGCCTGCGCCGCGGTCGGTGTCAGAAAGGTTGCTGTGATGAGGAATCCGACCAATACGCCCAGGACGCGTCTGGTCATGGCTCTCCTATCTTCGCAATATTCGTTGCAGGACGACGACGATGAGCAGGAACACCCCGCTCACCACTGACTGGTAGTTGCTGTCGAGCGTGCCGATCTGGTTGATGACGTTCTGGATGACCTTGATCAGGCCCACGCCGATCACGGTGCCGAGGATCGTGCCCATGCCACCGGTCAGCAGGGTTCCGCCGATGACGACGACCGCGATGGCGTCCAGTTCGAGTCCGACGCCGATGACCGTGACGCCCGACTGGAGATAAGCGGCGGTCAGGGCGCCGGCGAGTCCCGCCAGCGTGCCGCTCATCGTGTAGACGAGGATCTTGGTCTTGGCGACGGGTACGCCCAGCAGGACCGCCGACTGCTCGGCGCCGCCGGTGGCGAAGACGTTCTGGCCGAAGTTGGTGCGGTTCAGGACCATGCCGCCCAGGACGGCGAGCACGGCCGCGACGAAGATCGGGTAACCGAAGCCCGCCACCGTGCCGCGGCCGAGTTCGACGAACGCGCTGTCCCCGTCGATCTTGTAGGTGTTGGCGCCCTCGTCGGTGATCGCGAGCAGGAGGCCGCGGGCGAACAGCAGCGATGCCAGCGTGACGATGAACGGCGCCATGTTCGTCCTGGCTATCAACAGGCCGTTGATCAGGCCGATCAGCCCGCACACCACCAGCGGCAGTGTCAGCGCTACCAGGAACCCGTACTGCGCGCCCCACGCCGCGAGCACGCCGCCGAGTGCGTAGAGCGACCCGACGGACAGGTCGATGCCGCCCGTGATGATCACGAACGTCATGCCGATCGCGATGATCGCCAGGAACGAGCCCTGCAACGCGAGGTCGCGCAGGTTGTCGAGGCTGCCGAAGCGCGGGAACACCAGCCACGACACCGCGACCATCAGCACGAGCGCGACGGCGGCGCCTTGGCGTTGCAGGACTTTCGTCCGCGCGGCCTTGGTCGGTGTCGGCACCGACTTGGTCAGTGTCGTCGTCATCGGCGCTCCCGAGCCACGTAGACGGCGGCGACGATGATCGCGGCCTGGATCATCTGCGCGATCGAGTCGGGCAGGTTGTGCTTGATCAGGGTCGCCCGGACGAGCTGCATCAGGATCACGCCGAACACCGTGCCGAGCACGCGGACCTTGCCGCCGGTCAACGGGGTGCCGCCGACGACCACGGCGGTGATCGCGGACAGCTCCATCAGCATGCCCATGTCGGCGGGGTCGCTCGCGGCGAGCCGGGACGTGGCCAGCACACCGGCGACGGCGGCGAGCGCGCCGCAGATCGCGTAGACGCCGACCAGCACGCGGTTGACCGGCAGACCCGCGAGCGTTGCGGCCTTGCGGTTGCCACCGATCGCGACGAGCTGACGGCCGAACGTGGTGCGGTTGGTGACTCCGGCGATGATGAGCGCTAACACTCCGGCGATCAGCACGCTGATCGGGAGGCCGAGCACGTCACCCGTGCCGAGTTCGAGGAACGACGGGTCGCGCAGCTGCACGAGCTGGCCGTTCGCGATCACCAGGGCGAGGCCGCGGCCGCCGACCAGCAACGCCAGCGTGGCGACGATCGGCTGGATGCCGACCTTGGCGACCAGGAACCCGTTGAAGGCTCCGCAGAGCACGCCGACGACCAGCGCCATCGTGATCGCCATCAGCGGTCCCGCGCCCAGGTATAGCGGGATGATCGCGGCGGCGAGCGCCATGACCGCGCCGACGCTCAGGTCGACGCCCTCGGTGCCGATCACCAGCGCCATGCCGAGCGCGACGATCAGCACGGGCGCGGCCTGCACGAGCTGGGTGGTGAAGTTGCCGACCGTCAGGAAGTTGGTCGTGAACAGGGCGTTGAACAGCAGCAGGGCGGCTACGGCGACGTAGACACCGTTGTCCTGCAACCACTGCGTGCGCGCGGCCTTCGTAGTGGCTTTAGCGGCTGGCTGCGTGGTCGTCTGCGTCATCTCTCACCTCCGCCGCGATCGCGTTGAGCACGTGCTCACGGGTGAGCTGGTCTCCTTCGAGTTCACCGGCGACCGCGCCGTCGCGCAGGACGACGATCCGGTCCGACCCGTCGAGCAGTTCGTCCAGTTCGGAGCTGATCAGCAGCACCGCCAGGCCTTCCCTGGCGAGTTCGTCGATCAGCGCCTGCACCTCGGCCTTGGCACCGACGTCGATGCCGCGCGTCGGTTCGTCGAGCAGCAGGATCTTCGGTTCGGTGCAGAGCCACCGGGCGAGCAGCACCTTCTGCTGGTTGCCGCCGGAGAGCTCCGCGACCTTCTGCTCCGGGCTCGACACCTTGATGCGCAGACGTTTGACGAAGGTGTCGACGATCCTGTCCTGCTTGGACCGGCTGACCACGCCGAACCTGCTCAGCCGCGGCAGTGCCGCGAGCACGATGTTCTCGCGCACGGACAGGTTCGGGATGATCCCCTCGGTCTTGCGGTCCTCGGCGAGCATGCTGATGCCCGCCTTGGTGGCCGCCTTCACGGTGTGCGCCACGGGTTTGCCCGCGACCAGCACCGTGCCGCTGTTCAGCGGCAGCGCGCCGATGATCGCCTTCGCGGTCTCGGTGCGACCCGAGCCGAGCAGGCCGGCGAGGCCGACGACCTCGCCGGGCCGGATCGACACGTTCACACCGTTGATGCGCGGCGTGCTCGTGAGGTCCCGCGCTTCGAGCACCGGTTGCGCGTCGGCGTGGTGGTCCTCGCCGAACGCCGTGGTGCCGTCGCGTTCGATCTCCTTCACCGACCTGCCGAGCATCAGCGAGACGAGCTCGATGCGCGGAAGTTCTTTGAGAGAGCCGCTGTGCACGTTCACACCGTCCCTGAGCACCGTGACGGTGTCGCAGATCCGGTACAGCTCGTCCATGCGGTGGCTGACGTAGATGATCGCGATGCCCTCGTCGTGCAGCTTCTGCACGACACCGAGGAGCGTCTCGACCTCACGCGGTTCGAGCGACGACGTGGGCTCGTCCATGATCACGACGTCCGCCTCGGCGTCGACGGCCCTGGCGAGCGCGACCATCTGCTGCTCGCCGACCGCGAGCGTCCCGAGTGGACTGCTGACGTCCGCCGTGATGCCGTAGCCGCGCAACAGTTCCGCGGCGTCGGCGTCCCTGCGCGCCCGGTCGATCAGCCCGAACCGGTTGCGCGGCTCGCGGCCGAGGAACAGGTTCGCCGAGACGCTCATCAACGGGACGAGGTTCACCTCCTGGTAGATCGTGGAGATGTTCCCGTTGCGGGTGATGGAACCGGCATCCGGGGTGTGGATGCCGGTCAGCACCTTGATCAGCGTCGACTTGCCGGCGCCGTTCTCCCCGACCAGCGCGTGGATCTCGCCGCGCTGGAGCGTGAAGCTGACGTCGGAGAGTGCCCGGACGCCGGCGAACGTTTTCGTCACGCCGGCGACCTCGATGACGGGATCAGTAGGCATTGCCGAGCTTCTGCGCCGCGTTCGTGGTGTCGTACTCGTCGTCGGAGATCACGATGGTGTTCGGGATCTCGTCGCCCTTGCCGAACTTCTCCAGCGTGTCGAACGCGAGCGGGCCGAAGCGCGGGTTGGACTCGACGACCGCGGTGTAGCTGCCGTCCGCGATGAGCTGCACGGCGTTGCGGGTGCCGTCGATGGAGACGACCTTGACGTCCTTGCCCGGCTGCTTGCCCGCGGCCTTGAGCGCGGTGACCGCACCCACGCCCATCTCGTCGTTCTCGGCGTAGACGGCGGTGATGTCGGGGTTGCTCTGGATGAGCTGCTCCATCACGGCCTGGCCCTTGGACCTGTCGAACTCACCGGTCTGCTCGGCGACGACGGTGAGGCCCGGCGTGCCCGCGATGCCGTCCTTGAAGCCCTTGGTGCGGTCGACCGTGACGTTGTTGCCCGAGGCGCCGAGCAGGATCGCGACCTTGCCGGTGCCGCCGGTCGCCTTGATCATCTGCTGCGCGGCGCGTTCGCCCTGCTTGACGAAGTCGGAACCGATGAAGGTCAGGTAGTCGGTACACGGCTGCGAGGTGACCTTGCGGTCGATCGTCACGACCGGCACCTGCTTGGCCTTCGCGGCGTCGAACGCGGGCTGCAGGCCGTCGGAGTTGAGCGGCGCGACGATGAGCAGCTTCACGCCGCGGTCGAGCAACGACTTGATGTCGCTGATCTGCTTGTTCAGGTCGCTCTGGGCGTTGGTGACCAGCAGTTCGGCCCCGCGCTTGGCGGCCTCGTCCTTGATCGACTGGGTCTCCGCGATGCGGAACGGGTTCGCCTCCTTCTCCGACTGCGAGAAGCCGACCGAGGCGCCCTTGAGCTCGACCTGCGGGTACCCGGTCTTGCTGCGCGCACAGCCCGGACCTGCGCTTTGGTTCTGCGCGGCGGACGCGGCGGGGCCCTCGCTACTGGCTGTGGTCGGGGTTTCTCTGGCTGTGCACCCCGTCACGAGCAAGGCGGCGACGGCGATGAGCAACATGCGAGACATCGTTGGCTCCTACACGGCGGGCTTGGCGTGGACGCGCTCTCAGGCGTTAGATTTGCATCGTTGTTCCAACGATGTAAAGACCCGGAACCCTCCCGGTTTTTTTCGCGGCACTTTTCAGGAGGCTGTGTTGGCCACGCTCAAGGACGTCGCTCGGCTGGCGGGAGTCTCGGTGAAGACCGTGTCGAACGTGGTCAACGGCTACTCGTTCGTCAAAGCGGACAACCGCCGGCGCGTCGAGGAGGCCCTCGAGGCGACCGGCTACCGGCCGAACCTGGGAGCCCGCAACCTGCGCCGCGGCCGCACGGGCTTCATCGCCCTGGTCCTGCCCGAACTCTCCATTCCGTACTTCGCCGAACTGGCGGGCCTGGTGATCGCCGCCGCCCAGGAGCACGAGTGGAACGTTCTCATCGAGCAGACCTTCGGCACCCTGGCCGGCGAGCGGTCGGCGTTGGCTTCGCTGGGGCCGCACCTGGTGGACGCGGCGATCCTGTCGCCCGAGGCGCTGGAGGCGGACGACTTCCAGCTCTCGGTGCCCGCGGTGCTGCTGGGTGAGCACGCCGTCGACGTCCCGATCTCGCGGGTGGGCATCGACAACGTGGCCGCCGCGCAGGCCGCCGTCCGGCACCTGATCTCGCTGGGGCACACGCGGATCGCGGCCATCGGCGCGCACCCCCACCGTGGTACCGCCGCGTTGCGTCTTGAGGGGTATCGGGCGGCGTTGGCCGAGGCTTCGCTGCCGTTCGTCGACGAGCTGGTCATTCCGGCGTTGAACTACCACCGCGCGGACGGTGCGGCGGCGATGAGGTCGTTGCTGGACCTGCCTTCGCCGCCCGATGCGGTGTTCTGCTTCAACGACCTGCTGGCCATCGGTGCGATGCGGGCGGCTGCCGAGCGTCTGGTGCGGGTGCCGTCCGAGTTGGCCGTGGTCGGGTTCGACAACAACGAGGAGAGCGTTTACAGCTCGCCGTCGTTGACCTCTGTCGCGCCGGACAAGTCGGCCATTGCCCGTGCGGCCGTTGACCTGCTGCACCAACGGGTCGAGTCAGGTGAGTTGCTGGCCGACGTCGAGACGCCGTTTTCCTTGCAGGTTCGGGAAAGCACCGTGGCGCGGTGACGGTGACGTTCGGTCCCGACAGGATCGTGTTCTCGTCCTACCGGTTTCCGTGGGCTTCCGTTGCGCCGCATGGGGTGCTGCGGGCTGGTGACGTGCGGGACGTGTCTTGTGACTTTGCTCCTTTCGAGATCCGGACTGTGGCCGGTGAGACGTTGTTCCTGACCGGGGATTCGGCTGGGTTGAAGGCGTTCTGCCTGCGGCACGAGGTGCCTGAGGTGGCGCGGTTCGACGTGTGGGGCAACCTGCTGGAGCCGTTCCTGGACACGTCTTTTGATGCTGCGCACGTCGCTGCGACCGATGCCCGGCTGCGCGGGGTGGGGCTGACGCAGTCCGATGTGGACTCGATCCGGGCTCGGGTGGCGCCGTTGATGGAGGCCTACAACCTCGACAGCATGTTGTGGGAGTGGGCGCATCTCGGGTTGTACGACCTGTTGGACGCGTTGAGCGGGACCCTCGTGCCCTCGGCTCTGCCTTCGTCTTTGGATGATCCGGGCGAGGTTTACCGGTGGGCGATGGAGATCGCCGACTACGGGCGGTAGGCGGCCAGGGTCTTCTCGTCGAACAGGACGAACCTGATCAGCTCGATGGTCGCGTTTCGTGTCGCGGCGTTCGCGATTCGGGCGGCGTCCTCGATCGGCCAGCGGTAGATGCCGGTGGAGATCGCGGGGAACGCGATGGAGTTCGCGCCGAGTTCTTCGGCGATCTTCAGGGCGTTGTGGTGGCAGTCGGCGAGGAGTGGGGAGCGGTCCTCGGTCGGCGACCAGACCGGGCCGACGGTGTGGATCGCGATGTCGGCGCGGGGCCCCGCCCACCCAGGGGGCTGACCACCTGCCTCCACTCAACTTAGCGCCGATTTGGCCGTGTCAAGAGTCCGCGCGGCAATCTGTGGACAACTCCGGGCCGCCTTGCGGTGCGAGCCGAGTTGTCCACAGATCCGCGCAGGAGGGGCTTGACAGGGTTCACGCTGCGCTAAGTTCGATGTTGGCGGCGGGTGGTCAGCCCCCTGGGTGGGCGGGGCCTTTCGCGGCGGCGTTTCTGATTCGTGTCAGGCGAGCGGGCAGGTGTTCACGTCGGCCGGCCTGGGCAGCGTGGCTGAGGGCGGCGGTTGCACGCCGTCCAACCAGCGCTCCAGCGCCACGAACGCCGACCGGTGGCACGGCGCGAGCGGCCGCAATCGGTCTGGGTACGTGTCCACGAGGCCGTCGACGTGCGTGCCCTGCTCCACCCGGTAGTACCGGTGCAGCCGGTCGGGTGTCATGGCCGCGTACACGTCCGAGTCCTGGCTGATCGGCAGCAGCACGTCGTAGGTGCCGTGCACGGTCAGCAGCGGCCGTTTCACCTTGCCTGTCAAGGCAACCCGCGACACGGCAGGCCCGGCGACGTGGCGGCGATCCCCGTACGAGTAGTCCGCGTCGCAGGTCGGGGTGCCGGACGCGCAGAACGGCACGCCTGCTTCCAGGGCGCCGTCGAACGACGGGTCGAACTCCTCGCGGTAGATGCGCTGGGTCAGGTCCCAGTAGTAGCGGTAGTGGTAGTCCCACAGGAACTCGGTGCCGGCCGGGAAGCCCGCCGCCACCATCTCCTCGTGCGCGCCCCGTTCGCCGGCCAGGTAGCGCGGGTAGGCGCGGAGGATCGGCGGCAGGAAGGTCAGCGGGTTGGGGCCCTTGACCATCCACAGTGTCCCCTCCCAGTCGACGCCGCCGTCGTAGAGGTGCGGGCGGTTCTCCAGTTGCCAGCGAACCAGGTAGCCGCCGTTGGAGATGCCGGTGGCGATGGTGCGGCGTGGGGTTCGGCCGTAGCGTTGGGAGACAACGGACTTGGCGGCGATCGTGAGTTGGGTGAAGCGGGTGTTCCACTCCTGCATGGCGTTGCCGTCTTGGTAGAACTGGGCGCCGGTGTTGCCCTTGTCGGTGGCGGCGAAGGCGTAGCCGCGGGACAGGACCCAGTCGGAGATGGCTCTGTCGTTGGCGTACTGCTCGCGGACGCCGGGGGCGCCGGTGACGACCAGGCCGCCGTTCCAGCGGTCCGGGAGTCTGATGACGAACTGCGAGTCGTGCCAGCCGTTGTTGGTGTTGGTGCGGGAGGTGTCCGGGAAGTAGCCGTCGATCTGGATGCCGGGGACGGCGGGCGGGACCGGGAGTGCGGTGCTGGTGAGGCCTGCCCAGTCGGCCGGGTCGGTGTGGCCGGTGGCTACCAGGCCCGTGGTGGTGAGGTCGGTGAGGCGGGCCAGTTCGTGGTGTTCGGCGCCGGGGACCTTCATCGCTGCGGTCGGCGGCGTCAGCGCGAGTACCAGTACCAGCGGAAGCAACATAGCTGGTCAAGCTAGTTGTGGTGGCCCTTCGGCGACATGGTTGCCTGCCACACAAGGCCCGCCTTGAAGGTGGTGAAGCCGAACAGGTCCAGCACCCGGCGCACCTGCGGCTGGGTGTGGTGCAGGCTGAACGACTTGCCGTTGTGGTGCGCCGCGCACAGCAGCAGGAGGAGCGTGCGCAGGCCGCTCGCGGACAGGAACGTCACCTCGGCCAGGTCGATCGTGACGCGGTCGGTCGTGGTGTCGGTGACGCCGGGCAACACGGCGGCGAAGAGGAGGTCGCAGGTCGTCATGTCCATCTCGCCGCGGCAGGTGGCGACGAAGCGGGCTCCGGAGTGTTGCGTCCACACGGCGAACGGGCTGGTCATCGATCCACTTCAGCGCACCGACCGGCCCGAACGATAGCAGCGGAAACGAAGCCTCAGCTCGAAAAACGAAGTGTCTGCGACGGTGACCGTCCATAGGCCGTGCGGTAGTGCGCGGCGAAAACGCTCGGGCGGGCGTAACCCCAGCGTGCGGCGATGGCCGTCACCGTGCCGTTGGCGGCACGTAGGTCTTCATGCGCGCACGACAGACGCACGCTCCGTAGGTACGCCATCGGGGTTGTGTCGAGATGTCGCCTGAATGCGAGTTGTAGCGCACGGATGGACACGCGTGCGGCCCGTGCGATGTCTCCGGCCGTGATGTCTCTCGCGGCGTTGGCCTCCATGAACGCGATGGCGCGCCGTACGGTCTGCGGTTGTGCTTCGGCCGTGTCGTCCAACGTGCTGTGGGGGAACGTCGCCAGTGTGGTCGACACGAGCAGACGCGTCGCGTTCGCCACGACCAACGGGTTATCGCCGAACGTCGGTAGCACCTCGTCGTGCAGATGGGTGCACATCGACTTCCACGCGGCCCCAGCACGTGACGAGAGAGGGCGACACCCAGCGAACCGCACGCCGTCAGCCACCTCGTCCATCACGGCCTGGGTGAACACGACCATCGACGCCCGCGGGTCCTGCGTGCCCGCTGTGAAAGGCCGGCCGGGCGGTACGGAGAGGAAGACCTCGCCCGGCGACACGAACCGGTCCTCGCCGTCGGAGCTGTAGCGGATCCGGCCAGACGTCAGGTGCCCGAAGATGTAGTCGCCCATGGGCTCACCGGCGGCCTCGAAGCCGATGTGACCGCTCAACCGGTCGAACCGCACGGGGCCGAGCGACCCGGAGGCGAAGCGCAGGGACGAGCCCCGGTCACCGCTGCTGAAGCGCAACTTCGCGTACGCCGTGGTCAGCACCTCGTGCGCCGCGTCCAAGTCCGTCACCTCGACGACCGCTTCCACGTGCTGCACGATCCTCGCCGCGCCGGGTGGTGTCCACCGGCCGAACGATCGATTCCGGCAGTTCCGGAGCAGGCGAGCGGAACGCCCTGTCTCGTGCCCCTGCAGGGCGTTCCGCCACCGACTAGAACCGCACTAGACCCGGACGAGCGAGGCGAGAGCCGTCTGGCCCAGCTGGTTCGGGTGGAACACCGCCTCCTGGCCCTCCTGGCCCGGCGCCAGCGCGTCGAAACCGCGCAGGAACGGGGTGCCCGACTCGCACAGGGCGTGGCCGTCGAACGTGCCGGGGCGGGAGAACGGGCTCACGTAGGTGACGTTGACGCCCTTGTAGAGGGCCTTCGTCGCCGCCGCGCGGAGGGTGGCGTCGATGCCGTCCGCGACCTTGTTGCCCTGGGCGCGTTCCTCGGTGGTGAGGATGCCGTCGCCGCAGACCGGGTCGAGGGTGGCCCCAGCCGGGTTGGCCTTCGTCGAGACCTGACGGCCGTAGCCCACGAGCACGATCCGGGCGTGCGGGCTGCGCTTCTTGATCTCGGTGAGGACGCCGGTGACGTCGCTGCCCATCTGGGGGAGCTTCGCCAGCATCGCCTCGGTGGGCGCGCCGGTGCAGTCCGACTGGATGCAGAGGCCGCCGTACTGGGCGTACTTCAGGTTGTTGGTGCCGATGGTGAGCAGCACGACGTCCGTGTTGCGCTTCAGGGCCTCGTACTGGGAGGGCTGGCCCTTGAACGGGGCCGCGAGCTCCTGGGTTTCGACGCCGCTGCAGCTCACGTTGGCGAAGCTGCCGAGTCGTCCCTTGGCGCGCAGGCGGGCGGCCACCTGTTCGCCGTAGGAGTTGTTGCTGCGCCAGCAGTTGCCGGCGGTACCGTCTTGATAGGACCCCGCTCCGGTGCCGGAGGCGTAGGAGTCGCCCATGACGACCAGCGAGGTGGAGTAGGTCGCGTTTGCCGTGGGAGCGATCCCAAGGGCAGCCGCAACAGCTGTGAGTACAACAAGAGTTCTCTTCACCGGACCCCCGATGTCGACTTCAGTGCACTCGCGATAGTGCCCGAACCGGGCATCTCGGTGCCGCCAATCGAGATGCCCGGGCCGTTGTGACGTCAGGGTTTCGGAGATGAGGGCAACAACTTCGGCCCGACCGTGCTACTCGGACATCGCGGCGATCTCCTCCAGCAGCGCGGTTTTGCGGTCGTTCGGCAGGAACGACGCCAGCACGGCGTTCTCGGCCAGGCGGGCGACCTGCGGGCGGTCGAGGTTCAGGGTCGTGGCCACGGCCAGGTACTCGCCTTCGAGGGTGGCGCCGAAGAACGGCGGGTCGTCGGTGTTCAGCGTCACGACGACGCCCGCGTCGAGCATCTGCCGCACCGGGTGCGCCTCGATCGAGGGCACCTGCCGCGTGCGCACGTTGGACGTCGGGCAGACCTCCAGCGGGATTCCCTTCAACGCCAGGTGTTCCAGCAACGCGGGGTCCTCGGAGCAGCTCGTGCCGTGGCCGACGCGTTCGGCGTGCAGGTCGCGCAACGCCGACCAGATCGCCTCCGGGCCGGACGTCTCGCCCGCGTGCGGCACGCTGTGCAGGCCCGCTTCCCTTGCGGCGGCGAAGAAAGGCGCGAACTGGGCGCGGCCGACGCCCTGCTCGGGGCCGCCGAGTCCGAAGGAGACGAGTCCGTCCGGGCGGGACGCCAGCGCGAACGCGAGCGTCTCGCGGGCGGCGACCAGGCCCTTCTCGCCGGGGATGTCGAAGCACCAGGCCAGGTCGACGCCCAGGGCCAGCGCTTCGGCGCGGCCGCTGGCGAGACCCTCCAGGAGTTCGTCTGCGGGCATGCCGTCGGTCAGGTGGTTGTACGGCGTCACGGTGACCTCGGCGTACCGGACGTTCTGGCGCGCCAGCTCGCGCGCCAGGCCGACGACGAGCGCGTGGATGTCGGCGCGGCTCTTCAGCATCGACTGGACGGCCCAGAACACCTTCAGGAAGTGGTCGAAATCCCGGAACGTGTAGAAGCGCTCCAGCTCGGCGCGGTCGGTGGGCACGCCCGCCGACGGGTGGCGGCGGGCCAGCTCGAGCACGGTGTCGAGGCCGGCCGAACCGACGAGGTGGACGTGCAGTTCGACCTTGGGCAGGGCGTGGATGAACGAACGCATGGCAGAGCTCCCCGATGAAGAGGCGAATGGTGTGCGGGAAACGGGGACGACTCAGGGAGCGAGGTCGCCGCGTTCGGTGTCAGCGCCGTAGAGCGGCAGCTTGAAGTCCGGCACGAAACCCAACCTAGCGAAACCCGGTGGCGGCGCGCGAGCCTCACTTGCACGATGAGTCCCGTGACCGGGGAAGACGTGCTGGAGATCCTGAACGCGCTCGACGGCTTCGACGTCCACGTGGGTGGCGGGTGGGGAGTCGACGCGCTCGTCGGCCGGCAGACGCGACCACACGGCGACCTCGACCTCATGCACCGCGAGGAGCAGGAACCGCAGATCCTGGAAGTCCTCCAGGAGCGGGGTTTCGTGGAAACGCTTTCCTGGCGTCCGGTCAGGTTCGTGCTGACCGGGCCGGGGCCGCGCGAGATCGATCTGCACCCGCTGCGGTTCGCGGTGGACGGCAGCGCCGAGCAGTCCTCGCTGACGCCGGGTGAACCGTTCCGCTACCCCGCCGAGTGCTTCGTCACCGGCACGATCCTCGGCACGCCGGTGCGGTGCCTGTCCGCGGCTCAGCAGCTGCACTTCCACCAGGGTTACGAGCCGCGCGACCGCGATCTGCACGACCTGGCGCTGCTCAAGGAAATAGCCGGTGGCGCCTAGGAAGCCTCGAGAGCCTCGGCCTTGATCTGCTCGAACTGGGCCGCCATCGCGGCGGACAGGGCCTGGGCGCCGGACAGCGGCCGCACCATCACGGTGAACTCGTCGATCAGCCCGTCCGCGTTCAGGTGCAGGAAGTCGCAGCCCTGGATCTCCTTGCCGCCGATCTCGGTCCGGAACACCAGCGCGTGGTTCTGGCCGTCGATGATCTCGCGCTCGTAGCGGAAGTTCTCGAACACCCGCATCACGCCGCGCAGGATCGCCGCGGTCAGGGCCTTGCCGGGGTACGGCGCGAACGCGACGGGGCTGGTGAACACCACGTCGTCGGCGAGGCACGCGGCCATCGCCTCGGTGTCGCCTGCCTCGACTGCCTTGCGGAATGCCTTCACGGCGACACCCTCACATACTCAACTTGTTGACTAGGTCAGCGCACCGTAACCTGCTCGTATGTCGCTGCGCAACGCCGTGATGGCCGCCCTGCTCGACGGCGAGGCGTCCGGCTACGACCTCGCCAAGACCTTCGACGCGGCCGTGGCGAACTTCTGGATCTGCACGCCGCAGCAGCTCTACCGGGAGCTCGACAGGATGGAGGCCGACGGGCTGATCGCGGCCAGGACCGTCGAGCAGGAACGCAGGCCGAACAAACGGCTGTTCACGCTCACAACCAAAGGCGCGGAAGAACTCACCAAATTCACCGCGCAGCAGCACAAGCCCACCGCGATCCGCGACGAACTGCTGGTCGCCGTGATGGCCGCGGACCACGGCGACCTGGAGGCCGTCAAAGCCTCGATCCGGGAACGCAGGCAGTGGGCCGAGGCGAAGATCGAGCGCTACGAACGACTCAGGGGCAAGCTCCTCGACGGCCGGACCGAGGACGACTTCCTGATCAACGCCGACCGGGTCGGCCCTTACCTGACGCTCCAACGGGGTTTGTCCTTCGAGCGGGACAACGTGAAGTGGTGTGCCAAGAGCCTCAGCGTGCTGGAGCGGCGTGGTGCCCGCCTCGACGCGCCCACGTGAGGTTGAATCGGGTTCATGAACGGCATCTCGATCTTGCAGGAGGCATTGAGCGCGCCCGCGCAGGAAGCGCGCAACCGGTTCGCGGGGCGGCTCAACGGCTACCTCGACGGCTCGGACGTCGTGCACGCGGTGCGGCTGCAGGGCTGGCTGGGTCTGGAAGTGCCCGGCCCCGGCTGCCACGTCGGCACGGGCAGCTGGGACTTCACCCGGTTCAAGGCGACGACCTCCCCGGTGACGTGCGGGCGGTGCCGCAGCGCCGGACTGCTCACCAGTTCGTTCACCGGCGGCCCGCACCAGCAGACCCTGGACCTCGAAGGCATCTAAAGCGCCGAACGGTTGCGCAGCCCCATACCGGTCAGCGCGGTCAGACCGAGCCGCTCGTAGAACGGCCGCAGTTCCTCGTCGCACGTGAGGTCCACGGAGTACAGGTGGGCGGCCTCGGCCACGATCCGCCGCACCAGCTCGCTGCCGATCCCCTGCCCCTGGAACGACGGCCGCACCTCCAGCCACGGCACGAACGCCGTGAGCACGCCGTCGCTGATCATGTTCACGAACCCCACGACCTCCGCGCCGGACCGAGCCACCACCACCCGGTAGCTCCCGCGCAGCACGGCGAGGTGCTGCGCGGGTGACGGCGCCGCGGGCCAGCCCACGAAGAAACCGGCGAGATCGGCCTCGGTCAGGCCGCTGACATCCGTGCTGTACGAAATCACGCCGCATTGAACCAATTCGGCGCCGATTGCGTAGCGGAATTTCTGGCCGATTCTGCGGTTAAGCTCCTGGTCATGCCCTTGCCGACCGCTCCACTGCGCCGTGCGCGCTGTGCTGCCGTCGGCGTGGTCAACGGCTCGCTCGCGGTCCTCGCGCACTCCGGCGCGGACGGTCAGCTGCCCGACGCCGGACTCGTGTTCTCGCTGGTAGGACTCCTGACGTGGGCCACGGCGGGGTTCGCCAGGCACGAGCTGACGTGGCAGCGGCTGCTCCTGCTGATCGGGGGCGGTCAGCTCGCGATGCACGCCCTGGTGTCGCTCGCCGCGTTCCGGCACGTGCACGAGGCCGAACCGGTGCGCATGCTCATGGCCCACGTCGCGGCCACGGTCGTAACGGTCGCCGTGCTCGCCACAGCCGAACGCACGGTGCTCGCGCTCGCCCGCGCGATCGCGGCCGTGCTCCCCCGCAGGCTTCCCGCGCTGCCCGCCAGCGCTCCCCTGGGCGTCGCCACGCCGTCGATCGCGCGCACCGCGGTCGTCCTGCACGTGCTGTCGTGGCGCGGGCCTCCCGCTGAACAGGTCTGAAGTCCCCTTCACAGGTCCGCTCGCGCGAGCGGTCCTGCCCCTGTTCACGCCCACATTGGAGCGCCATGACCACCACAGCCGCTCCGTCACGCACATCGTTCGCGTGGCGGGGACTCTTCCTGCGCCTGCACTTCTACGCAGGTGTGCTCGTCGGCCCTTTCATCCTGATCGCCGCGCTGACCGGCGTCCTGTACGCACTGACTCCGCAGCTCGAGTCGTGGATCTACTCCGACCAGCTGCGCGTTCCCGCCACCGCACAACAACTTCCGCTGTCCACTCAGGTCGACGCCGCGCTCGGAACGGCCCCGAAGGGCGAACTCGTCGCGGTTCGTCCCGCCCCCGAACCCGGTGACACGACGCGGGTTCTGTTCGCCGAGGAGGGTCTGGGCGAGTCCGAACGGCGCGCGGTCTTCGTCGACCCCGGCACCGGACGAGTCACCGGTGATCTCGTGGTCTACGGGTCGAGCGGCGTGTTACCGCTGCGCACGACGCTGGACCAGTTGCACCGCAACCTGATGCTCGGCGAACCCGGCCGCCTCTACAGCGAACTCGCCGCGTCCTGGCTGTGGGTCGTCGCGCTCGGCGGTCTGGTTCTGTGGTTCTCCCGCGCCCGCAAGAGCAAGCGCATCAAGGTGCACGGCCTGATCGGCGTCTGGACGCTCGCGGGCGCGTTGTTCCTGTCCGCCACCGGGCTCACCTGGTCCGCCTACGCCGGTGAGAACGTCGCGCTGCTGCGCACGGCCGTCGGCTGGAGCACGCCCACGCTGAAGATCACCGGCTCCGGCGAGGGCCACGGCGACCACGGCACGACCGCCCCCACGCCGTCCGCCGGCGGGCACGGCGAGATCGACGAGGTGTTCGGTGCCGCGAGGGGCGCGGGCATCGACGCGAACGGCATCGAGATCAGCCTGCCCGCCGCGGCCGGTGGCCCCTGGAAGGTCGCCGAGATCGAGAAGGGCCTGCCATCACAGGGCGATTCCGTCGCGGTCCAGGGCGGCAACGTCGTCGGCGAGCTCCGGTTCGCCGACTTCCCGCTCGGCGCGAAGCTGACGCGGTGGGGCATCGACGCGCACATGGGCGTGTTGTTCGGCTGGCCCAACCAGCTGCTGCTGTTGCTGATCGGCGGCGGACTGGTCGCTTTGGTCGTACTCGGTTACCGCATGTGGTGGAAGCGCAGGCCCACCAGTGGCTTCGGGCGGCCGACGCCGCGCGGTCAGTGGCGCAAGGCCCCGCGCGAGGCGTTGATCGGACTCGGGGCGGCGGCACTGCTCGCAGGGTGGTTCGCGCCGCTGTTCGGGATCACTCTTCTGGCCTTCTTGCTCGTCGACGTTCTCCTTGGCAGGAAGGCGAAAGCCTCGGCTTCCTAGAATGTCCACAGTGGACAGGGCTTGCTTGATCTGGACATTTACGGCATATTAATGCCCGGTGAGCCGGGAAGCCTGGTCGGCCCGCCCGTCGCGACAGGGTGACGGGCGGAGAGCTGACAGGGGTGTGCCCATGACACTCATCCCCCACGCCATTCCTCTGATCAACGATCCCCAGGTCGTCCACGCGCTCGCCGCGCGGTGGCGCCGCACCAGGACGTTGCTCCTGCTCTCCGCCGGTGTCCTGCCCGTCGCCATCGGCATCGTCTGCGTCGTGCTCGCCGGGATGACCTCGGCGGGCCAGCGGATCATGCCGTGGTGGGTGGCGATTCCGGCGGTCGCCGCGGCAGCCTGCGCGTGGGCGTTGCTGACCTGGTTGCGCCGCAACGGGTTGAGCGACCCGCACTCGTGGCTGCCCGCCACCACCCTGATGACGGGCGCGCAGCTCGTGCTCGGGGTGCTGCCGGGCTCAGGCATCGCGCTGAGGCTCAGCCCCGGCGCGGCCATCGCCGTGAAAGCCTTGTGCGCGGCCGGTTTCCTCGGCGCAGGCTCGGCCACCGCACTCGCGCGGATGGCCCACCGGTCGTTGCTCTCCGCGCCGGTGCTGGAACTCGGCTCCACGGCGTTCCCGCTCGTGCTCGACGGCCACGGCACGCGCGTCGTGATCGGCACCGACCGCGTCGACTGGACCACCCGGCACGGCGCCCGCGTCGACGCCGGGGTGTCGTTCGCCCGCATCCTCCGGGTGACAGCGCATGCCAACGCCATCGCGCTGCACACCGCGTCGGGTTCCTGGACGGTGCCGGTGGCCGATCCCGAGGGCGCGCGGGCGTTGCTGCGCCGCCGGATCACGTGGTGGGAGGAGCGCCGGGACGCGGCCGCCGAACGCGAGCAGCGCCGCTACCTCGACCTGGTCTCGCTGCTCGCGGCGGTCAGCGGCGAGGCGACCCGCGGCGGCATCACGGTCACGGTCGACTCGAACGGCCTCACGACCGGCATCGACCTGAGCCCCGAGGTGCGTGAGCTCGAGCCGGAGGTCCTCGCCGCGCAACTGATGGCGTGCGTGCAGAAAGCGCGCGCGAACGCACGCCGCCAAGTGGAGGATCTCGTGCTGGAGCACGCCGATGACCAGATGGTGAAAGCCAGCCACTAGTCGGTTGCCGCAGGGATCACGTCCTGCCTACGTTCGCCTGAGAACTTCGGGAGATGGGGGACGACTTGCGCAGACGTGACTTCTTCGCAGCGGCGGCCGGAGTGGCCGCTGTCGTGGCCAATCCCGCGAGCGCGCTCGCGGCCACCGAGCAACGGCCGGGCGCCTCGCACCTGCCGGACCTGAACCTCGGCGACTTCCCGGTCGTGGCAAGGGTTCGCGCCCGCACCGCGCTCGAACACCTCAAGGTGCTGAGCGAGAAGATCGGGCCGCGGATCGGCGGCACCGAGTCCGAGCACCGGGCCCGCGACTACCTGGTGCGCGAGCTGAAGTCGTTGCGGTACCAGGTGACGACGCAGCCGTTCACCGTGCCGGACAAGTACCTCGCCGACGTCAACGACAGGTGGCAGGCCGGTGCCTCGCGCTTCGGCACGCTCGGCGTCACCGTCAAGGCCCCGTTCGTCGAGGTCACCGACGGCGCGCTACCGGACCTGACCGGCAAGATCGCCTTCTACGTCAACGCCCCGGCGGGGTCCGCGCCCACGCACGCGGCGATCGAACGCGGCGCGGTGGCCGTGGTCCTCGGCCGGATCTCCGCCACCGCGAGCAAGTCGAGCGCGTTCTCCCCCACGCTCGACCGGAACGTCACAGTGCCGGTGATCGGGCTCGCCCAGGTGCACACCGAGAAGCTGCGTGCGCAGGGCACCGGCGAGTTGACGATCAAGACGACGCATCACCCGAACCTGACGTCCTACAACGTGATCGCGGACCGCCCGGCGACGTTCCCGTGGCGCGACAACGGGGTCGTGATGGTCTCCGCGCACTACGACAGCGTGCCGGGCTCGCCGGGCGCCAACGACGACGGCAGCGGCACGGTCCTGTGCCTGGAACTCGCGCGCGTCCTCCGCTATCTGCCCACTCACAAGGCGTTGCGGTTCGCGTTGTGGGGTTCTGAGGAACAGGGTCTGCTCGGTTCGCGGCACTACGTCTCGCAGCTGCCGCCGGAGGAGATCGCGCGGATCAAGGGCGTGTTCCAGAACGACATGGTCGCCACCAGCCACTCCCCCGCGACCGCGTACTGGTTGCTGTCCGTCGACGGCGCCGACAACGCGACCACGGCGGCAGTGCGGGCCGCGGCACAACGACTCGGCTACGACCCGCGGGTGTACGGGCCGGTGGCGCGCGGGTCGAGCGACCACGTGCCGTTCCACGAGAAGGGCATGGCGTCGGCGAACTTCAGCTGGCGCGGCGAGGCCGGTCCGGCAAACCTCGAACCGATCTACCACACGCCCGAGGACACGATCCGCGACAACGTGAGCCTGGAACGGTTGCAGGTCTCGCTGGAGCTGATCGGCGCGGCCGCCTACCGGCTCGCTAGTCAGAAGTAGTGATGAGTTCCTTCAACGACCGGTCCTGCAACCACACGGCGAACTCGTCGGCGGGCAGCGGTTTGCTCAGGCAGTAGCCCTGCACGATGTCGCAGCCCAGGGCGGCGAGGACGCTCCAGGTCTCCTCGTCCTCGACGCCCTCGGCCACGACCTCCAGCTCCAGGTTGTGCGCGAGTCCCAGCAACGAGCGGGTGATCGCGCCGCTGGACGCGTCCGTGCGCATGTTCGTCGTGAACGAGCGGTCGATCTTCATCTCGTGCACCGGCATCGTGCGCAGGTACGCGATGGACGAGTAGCCGGTGCCGAAGTCGTCGATCGAGAGCCGCACGCCGAGGTCCCGCAACCGGGTCAGCACGTCGCTCGCCCGGTGCGGGTCGGCGATGATCGCGCTCTCGGTGATCTCCAGCGTCAGCACGTCGGCCGGGACGCGATGGCGTTCCAGCGACGCGGCCACCTGCTCGGGGAACGTCCTGTCGTGCAGGCACTGCGCGCCGACGTTGACCGAGATCGGCACGTCGCGGCCGTCGAGGTGCCAGGCGCGGTGCTGGGCCAGCGCGTGGTCGAGCACGTACTGGGTGAGCGGCTCGATGAGCCCGGTCTCCTCGGCGGCCGGGATGAACCTGTCCGGGCCGAGCAGGCCGTGCCGCGGGTGCTGCCAGCGGCACAGGACCTCGGCGCCGCAGACCGTGCCGCTGCGCAGGTCGGCTTTCGGCTGGTAGTGCAGGACGAGTTCGGACTGGTCGAGCGCTCGGCGCAGGTCGCTGATCACGGTGAGCTGGGCGGCGCTGTGCTCGTCGAGGCCCGGTTCGTAGACGGCGGTGCCGAGGCGGGCGCGCTTGGCCGCGTACATCGCGATGTCGGCGTGCTTGAGCAGTTCGTGCGCGTCGGCCGAGTCCGTCGGGTAGAGCGCGACGCCGATGCTGCACCCGACGTCGACCGAGAGTCCGTCCAGGTCGACGGCTTCGTCCAGCGCCTTGTGCACGCGCTGGGCGACGATCAGGGCGTTCGCGGCCGTGCTGACCGACGGCAGCAGCACGGCGAACTCGTCGCCGCCGAGCCGGGCGACCGTGTCGACCTCGCGGACGGCACGGGTGAGGCGGGTCGCGACGAGTTGCAGGAGCCGGTCGCCGAACGCGTGGCCGAGGGTGTCGTTGATCGGCTTGAAGCGGTTGAGGTCGATCAGGAACAACCCGAGCGGGTCGCCGGTCTGGTTGCTGCGCCGGATGGCCTGGGCGGTGTGCTGGGTGAGCAACGTGCGGTTGGCGAGGCCCGTCAACGCGTCGTGCATCGCCTCGTGCTCGCTCTTCGCGGCCTGGCGCAGGATCTTGCGCCGGTGTCCGAGCAGGACGACGCCGCACAGCGCGACGAGCCCCAGGTCGACGATGAACGCGACGAGCGCGGCCATCCGCAGGTTGCCGTTCTGGAGTTCCGCCGAACGCAGGTAGTCCGTCGTCTCCAGGCGTTTGACCTGCACGACCGTGGAAAGCTGTTTGCGCAACGACGCCAACGTGAGCTCGGCCTGGTCCGCCTTCTGCAGCGTGGTGACGGGGTCCGCGGCGACGACGGTCTCGCGGAGCAGCACCGTGTAGTCGTCGTAGAGGTCGCGGGCGATCGTGGCGGCGCGGACGTCGGCGGGGGTGCCGTGCTCCTGGAGCCAGCGCAGGCTTTCGTCAGCGGCTCCGGCGGCGGTCGCGACGGGCTGGCTCATGATCGGCGTGCCGGAGCGGACGTAGTCGGTGAGCGCGTGATCGGCGACGTCGACGTTCTGCACGACGATGCCCCAGCGGTCGTTGACCTCGTTGAGTTCGTGCAGGTGCGTGGCCGCCTGCTGCATGCTCAGGCTCGTCCACAGGGCGAGGCCGGCCAGCGCGGCGAGACCTACCGTCAGACTGACGACCGTCGTCTGCACGGTGGTGCGGGCCTCGACCCAGTTGGACAGCATCGGTGCCGCCTTCCCAGCGAAGTAGCTATTGGTACGCAGCCAAAGGACCACACGCAAGCCGACACCACGGGTGACCGTGCGATAACCTCCTCGGCTTTCACCGGCCGACTGATGGGGCTTGACCGTGTTCCGTTCCGCTCTCGTGATCCTGCCTGCGGTTTTGCTGATGGCGGGGTGCGGTGCCGAACAGACGTCCGATGACCCGCCGACGATCGGGTTCGTGTCGCAGAACACCAGCCGCGACTTCTCGAAGGAGATGAGCGAGGGGTTCCGGGCGGGCGCGGCGATCTCCGGCGGCGTGCGGACGGAGACGACGGGACCGGACACTCACGACGGTCTGAAGCAGGCCGCGTTGCTGCGCGATCTCGCGACGCGCGCGAAGGGCGGTATTGGACTGTCCGCTGTGGCCCCGGAACTGGTGGCCGAGCCGATGGCGCAGGTCGTCGAGCAGGGCGTGCCGGTGATCGCGGTGGCGGGCGGGCAGGTCGCGCCGGGCAGCGGCGTGCACCTGCTGATCGAGAACGACAACTACGAACTCGGCCGCGTGCTCGCGGACGCCGTGGTGGAACGGCTGTCCGCCGACTCGGCAGGCAAGATCGTGATCGGCAGCAACTCCCCCGCGATGCCCGCACTGGACCTGCGGTCGCTCGGGTTGCGCGAACGGCTGGCGGAGCGGTTGCCGAAGTTGCAGGTCATCGGGCCGTTGGACACCGGGCGGGACTTGGGGGCGAACCTCAACACGTGGCGGCGGCTGGCCGACGCGAACCCGGACGCGGTGGCGTTGCTCGGCGCCGGTGACGTGGACGCGATCAACCTCGCCGCGGTGCACGCGGAGAAGAGCGCGTCTTGGCTGGCCGGGGCGTTCAGCCTGGACGCCAAGGCGTTGCAGGGGGTGAAGGACGGGCATCTGTTCGCGACGGTGTCCGCGGAGCATTTTTTGAAGGGCGCGGTGGCCGGGTGGTTGCTCGCCGAGCACGCGAAGGGGCGGCCGTTGCCCGAGGGGTGGATGGTGTCGCCCGGGTTGCTGGTGCAGGCGTCCAACGTGGACGAGGTGGTGCGGCGGCAGGCGACCGAGGAGAGCCGGCTCGCGGCGGCGCGGCCGAAGATCGACGAGCTGATCGGCTCGGCTGATCATGTGCGGCCGTTGGACCAGGCTCGCTGAGCCGGGCGCGGGCAACCGCTTGCCACCGCACGTTGCACCGTGCAGAGCAACCGCTTTCCCCGCCCGTGACATCCCGCTGACCGCCGGGCGAGCATGACGGGTCTCCCTGCTTAGGAGGCCGCATGATCAACCGAAGGACCCTGACCAAATCCCTGGGCGCGGCGCTCGCCGTGTCCGCCGTGCCCGGCACCGCCACCGCGGACACGGGTCGACGCCGCTACCTGATCCGCAACGGCGCCGTCATCACCGTCGACCCGGTGCTCGGGGTGCTGCCGCGCGCGGACGTGCTGATCGACGACGGCCTGATCGTCGCGGTCGGACCTGACCTCAGGGCCAGGGGCGCGCAGGTCGTGGACGCCACCGACATGATCGTCCTGCCAGGCTTCGTCAACACCCACCACCACATGTGGAGTGCGCTGGGCCGGAATTTCGTGGCCGACGGATTCCCCTACTTCGCCGCCAAGCGCGCCACGTCGACCCTGTACACCGCGGACGACGTGTACCGGAGCGTGTTGCTCGGGCTCGCCGAACTCGCGAACGCGGGCGTGACGACCGTCCACAACTGGTCCAACAACACCCGCACGCCCGCGCACGCCGACGCCGAGCTGCGTGCGCATCGGGACGGGTTCCTGCGCGCCCGGTTCTCCTACGGGCACGTGGACCAGATGCCCCGGGACGTGCCGATGGACTTCACGGACGTGGATCGGGTGCGGCGGCAGTACTTCGCCGACGGTTCGTACGGGCTGGTGCACTTCGGGGTGGCGCTCAGGGGACTCTCACAGAGCACCGAACCTGCGTTCTTCGCGGACATGGACGCGGCGGTCGGCCGTGGCCTGCCGGTGTCGATCCACGCCGGGCAGGCGCCACCGCGGATCGTGGACGCCGCCGACTACGAACGGCGCGGGTGGCTCGGCCCGAAGACCCTGCTGTGCCACTACGTCACGGCGCTGGACAGCGACATGGAGATCGTCGCCCGCACCGGCACGGGGTTCTCGTGGGCGCCGCACTCGGAGTTCCTCCTCGGGGCAGCCGGGGATCCGCGGTCGGCGTTCCTGAGGTTCCGGCAGGCCGGGGTGCCGGTGTCGCTGTCCTCGGACGCCACGTCGATCGCGCCGTCGGACGTGTTCGAGACCATGCGGCTGCTGCCCGAGGCGGGGTTCCGCGACGTGCTGGAGATGGCGACCCTGAACGGCGCCCGCGCGCTGGGGCTCGGCGACGTCACCGGGTCGATCACGGTCGGCAAGCGCGCGGACGTGATCCTGGTGCGCACCAACGACATCAATCTCGCGCCGGGCGGGTTGATCGAGACGACGGCGGTGCAGGCGAGCACCGCCAACGTCGACACGGTGTTCTCCGACGGGCGGATCATCAAGCGCGGCGGGCGGTTGGTGCACGACGTCGGGCGGATCATCCGGGACGCGCGGGCGTCGTCGTTGCGGATTCGGCGTGAGGCAGGCGGGATCCTGACGCCTTAAGCGACGTCGAGGACCGCCTTCGTGAACGCCTCGGGGGCCTCCTGCGGCACGTTGTGGCCGATGCCGTCGAGAACGCGGTGGTCGTAGCGTCCGCTGAACTGCTTGCGGTAGGCGGCACCGTCGGAGTTGGGGCCGTCGAAGTCGCTGGCGATCGTGATCGTCGGCACGCTGATCACGGGCTTGGCCTGCAACTTGCGTTCCAGGGCGTCGTAGCGGTGCTCGCCCTGCGCGAGTTGCAGGCGCCAGCGGTAGTTGTGGATGACGATCGCGACGTGGTCGGGGTTCTGCCAGGCCGCGGCGCTCTGGGCGTAGGTGGCCTCGTCGAAGTTCCACTGCGGCGAGGCCAGTTTCCAGATGAGCTTGTTGAACTCGTAGGAGTTCTGCTCGTAGCCCTTCACGCCCCGGTCCGTTGCGAAGTAGTACTGGTACCACCAGCCGAGTTCGGCCTGCGGGGTGAGCGGTTCCTGGTTCTGCTTGAGGTTCACGACCAGGTAGCCGCTGACCGACACGAGCGCCTTGACCCGCTCTGGCCACAGGGCGGCGGTGATGCAGGCCGTCCGCGCGCCCCAGTCGAAGCCGGCGACGGTGGCCTTGCGGATCTTCAGGGCGTCCATGAACGCGATGACGTCGGTCGCCAGCGCCGACTGCTGGCCGTTGCGGACGGTGCTCGCGCGGAGGAACCGGGTCGGGCCGTAGCCGCGCAGGTACGGGATGAGCACGCGGTGGCCCTGCGCGGCGAGGGCCGGGGCGACGTCGACGTAGCTGTGGATGTCGTAAGGCCAGCCGTGCAGCAGGATCGTGACCGGGCCGTCGGCAGGGCCCATCTCCGCGTAGCCGATGTTCAGCAGGCCTGCCCTGACCTGCTTGATCGGGCCCCAGGTGGGGGCGGCGTGGGCCGTGGCGGCGGTGACGAGGGGTGTGGCCAGGCCGGCCACGGCGAGTGCCTGGGAGAACTGTCGCCTGCTGATCATGCGGGCGACGGTAGGGGTCGGGAGGGCGGGGTCGCGAGCGTCAGGTGACGGTGTCGCGGTACGTCATGGCTCCGCCGTCACTCGTCCGCGCGGGCCTCCGCCAGCGCTTCCTTCAGTTCCGCGCGGGCCGTCACGCCCAGCTTCGGGAAGATGCGGTGCAGGTGCGTGCTGACCGTGCGGTGCGACAGGTGCAGGCGTTCGCCGATCTCCTTGTTGGTCAGGCCGTCCGCCGCCAGCCGCGCGATCGTGAGTTCGTGCTCGGTGAGTTCGCCCGCGACGCCCCGCGACTCGCCGGACGCCCGCAGCTCCTCCCGTGCCCGCTCCGCCCAGTCCACCGTGCCGAACGCCTCGAACGCCTCCGCCGCCGCCTTCAGGTGCGGACGGGCCTGAGCCGCTCGCCGTTGCCTGCGCAGCCACTCCCCGAACGCCAGCCGCACCCGAGCGCGGTCCCACGGCGAGCTCTCGGCGTCCAGGGCCGTCTCGAACAGCTGCTCGGGTTCCGGGGCGAGGAGAGCCCGCGCGTACCTCAGTCCGGACGCCAGGGCAGGCGAGGCGGTGGTGGTGTCGAGTTCCTCGACGATCTTGCGGGCCTCGTCGGCGTTGCCGCTGCGGGTGGCGGCCTCGGCCAGCTCGGGCAGGACGTAGCGGCGGAGTGCCAGCTGGTACGCGGGGTCGGCCGGGTCGTGCACGCGCAGGATCGCGGCGTACGCGTCGGCGTAGCGGCCTTCGCCCAGCGCGGCAAGGCTTCTGGCCAGTTGGACGGTGGCGAGGACCGGTCGGGCGCCGGCGGCGAGGCCGATGCGTTCGGCCTCGGCAGCGAGCTCCGCGCAACGTTCGTAGCAGCCCTGGAGGGCGGCGATCTCGGCTTGGACGGCGACGGCGAGGCCGTGCATGTACGGCTGGCTGGTCTCCTCGGCCAGCAGCGCGGCTTCACGCGCGAGCGGTGCGCAGAGGTCGCCCAGGCGGGTGCGGCTCCAGGCTTCGACGGCCAATGCGCGGGCGAGGAGTCCGAACTGGCCCTGGGCCCGGAACCCGAGGCCGGCGGCGCGCGAGAGGCGGACCGAGTCGGTGAACGCACCCACCTGGAGTGCGGCGCTACCGAGCAACCTGAGCGTCGCCGGGTCGTCGGACGGCGTGCGCAGGCCCGCCACCACGGCGTCGCTCTGCTGCACCGGGCACACGTAGGCGGCCATCGCCAGCATGCGCGGGTCGCGCGGGTCAATCGGCAGGCGGCGGGCGATGGCGGCGATGCGGTCGCGGACGGCCGTGCCCGGTTCCACCCAGAAGCAGCGCATCGCGACGCTCCAGAAGATCCGCAGGCCCAGTTCCACGTCGTCGGCCGCCACGGATTCGGCGAGGCCGACCAGTTCTGCCGGGCCCGCCACGCCCACGCCGTCGTCGAACGCCGTGGGCAGCCACGTCACGAGAGCGCGTTCACGGGCAGTCAGGTCCAAGCCGCGCAACCCAGCGAGGATTCGTTCGACATCGTCACGTCGGCCTGCTTCGGCGGCGAGTTCGGCCGCACGCAACGAACGGCGCACCCGTGCGTCGGCGGAACCGAGCACTGCGGCACGTTCGAGAGCCCGCACGGCCGCCACCGCGCCGCCTCGGGCCAACGCCCGGTCGGCGGTCTTCTCCAGCAGGCAGGCCACGTTCTCGTCGGCGCCGGAAGACGCCTCCGCCAGGTGCCACGCGCGGCGTTCGGGCTCCTCCACGGCGAAAGCGAGGCGGCGGTGGGTGTCGCGCACCTCGGACGGGCCCGCGAAGCGCACGACCGCCGACCTGATCAGCGGATGCCGGAACCCGCCGTCGCGGCCGACCAGCCGGGCCTCGACCGCGGGCGCGAGGTCCGGGCACGGAGCGCCGCCCAACGCCAGGGACAGCAAGGAAGAGCGCGCTTCGGCGGGCAGAGCGGCACAGCGCGCGGCGAACGCCTCTTCCAGGGTGGCGCCACCGAACGGGAGTTCGGTGAGCGCCAACGGGTTTCCGTCCGCCTGCGCGAGCACCGACGACCGGCGTTCGGCGTTCAAAGCGGGAGCGACCGAGTCCAGCAACGCCTGGGCGTCCGCGGCTGAGAGCGGTTCCACCACCATGGTCGGCACACCCGCGAAGACCGGCGTCCGCGCCGCCACGACCAGCACCGAGCCGGTCAACCGCCGGGCCACGAAGCCGAGCACGTCCTGACTCGCGGCATCCAGCCAGTGCGCGTCGTCGACCAGCACGACTCGTCGCGCGGCCGAGAGCACGTCCAGCGCGGCGAGCCCGACCAGGTGCAGCGGCGGCGCGGGCCCGTCGGAGAGTCCGAACACGACTTCCAGGGCCACGCGCCGCACACCGGGCACAGTGGACAGATCGAGGAACGGGTGCAGGACCTGGTGCAGGCCCGCGTACGGCAGGTCCTGCTCGGCCTCCACACCGGTGACGAGGTGCCCGTCGAGCGTGGCCAGCAACGCCGACTTGCCCACCCCCGGCTCGCCGACGATCAGCAGCGAACCGCCCGAGCGCGACAACGCGGCCAGCCGTTCCTGTTCCCGCTCCCGCCCGACGAGCACCCGACACCCCGTTCGTTGGTCCGTTAGGACCAGAGTGTCAGAACGTCCACACCGCGCGCTTGCCCGGCCCCACGACCAGCGTCGACGTGCCCAGCCGCTCGACGTGCCGCGCCACCGGGCGGTTGAGTTCGAACTCGACGCGCTTCAACCCGGTCCGCGCCGCCGGCACCTCGTCGAACCGCAGGGTGGTGCCGCCGCGCGACGCCACGACCGAGTCGCCGTCCGTCCGCACCGAGAAGCCGCCGACCCGCAGGAACGGCATGGTGTCGCGGAGATCGGACTCGGTGACGGCGAAGTTCAGGAACGTGATGTCGCGCATCAGCTTGCGCTTGTAGGTGTCCGGCAGGTAGCGCTCGCGGCTGACGTCGCCGGGGAACTTCGGCGGGCCCACCTCGGCACGCGGGTCCTCGAGGTACTCGTCGCGGTACTCCATGGCCCACGTGCCGAACCGCTCGTAGGTCTCGTGCAGGAACAGTGCGTCGAACCAGGGCACGTGCACGCCGTCGCCGAAGTCGCGGGTCTGGGTGAACTCGATCGGGTTCGATCCCGCCGCGGTCAGCTTCGCCTGGAGCTTCTCGATGTCGCCGTCGTGGTCCGTCGAGAGCGCGAGGCCCGCGCCACCCGGCTCACCGTCCTTGCCGGGCACGTCACCGGGTCCGAAGACCTCCATGTAGCTCAGGTGCCCGCGCAGGTAACGCCCCGTCCACGACCTGCCGTCGGCGCCGGTCGTGGTGCGCACCTCGAAGTCCGCGAACTCCTTGAGGTAGCTCGAGTGCTCCACCGCGTCCGCGGTGGCGCGGTCGTACGTTCCCCATGCGTGGTTGTAGTACAACAACTGCCGTTCTCCCGCCTGTGCCGATCCCGCACCCGACACAACCAGAACTAGAGCCAAGATCAGGCAAGCAACACGTCGGATCCCCATACATTCGATCGTAAAACGGTCGCACTCAAGCCAGACTCAAGTCGTACAAGGGGGACTTGGTGGACAACGCCGCACGGTGGACGGTTCTCGCTCCGCTGCTCCAGGCCGTCACCGCGGGCCGCGACCTGCTGGACGACACGATCCGCAGGCTCGGCCAGGAGGCCGTCGCGGACTGCCTGCTGGCCGAGATCGGCGACGACCACGACGTCCGCCTCGAGCTCACGTTCGCCGACCGCACCACTTCCCACCTGCGCATCGACTCGGACGTGGTGGTCCGGCTCGACCTGGCCGACGCCGTGCGCGGCCTGTACGGCACCGGCGAACGGCCGTGGCCGAGCCTCGCCGTCAGCACGCCCGACCCCGCCCTGGACGAGCGCGGCGTCGCGGGCTGGTTCCACAGCCGCAAGGGCCTCGCGGACTCCGTGCAGCAGCTGCTGTCGGCGCTGCGGCCCGGCCACCGCGACCTCGGCGAACTGGCCGTCGAGTTCGGCTCGGACAAGTGGGGCGACCTGCACTGGTACACGCAGCACTACGAACGGCACTTCGCCCGGCTGCGCGACGAACCGGTGAAGGTGCTGGAGATAGGCATCGGCGGCTGGGAGGCCCCCGACAGCGGCGGCGGCTCGTTGCGGATGTGGCAGCGGTATTTCCGGCGCGGCCTGATCCACGGGCTGGACATCGTGCCCAAGACCGTGACCGGGCCGCGGATCACGGCGATCCAGGGCGACCAGGCCGACGGCGCGTTCCTCGACCGGCTGGGCCGCGAGCTCGGGCCGTTCGACGTGGTCATCGACGACGGCAGCCACAACAACGAGCACGTGCAGACGTCGTTCCACGCGTTGTTCCCGCACGTCCGGTCCGGTGGCCTCTACGTCGTGGAGGACCTGCAGACCGCGTACTGGCCGCGCTGGGGCGGCCACCCGGAGGCGACCACCGGCACGTCGATGGGCCTGCTGAAGTCCTTTGTGGACGGCCTGAACCGGGCGGAGGTGGGTGACCCGCACGGCGAAGGCTCCTATCTGGAACGCAACATCAGCGGGATCACGTTCCACCACAACATCGCGTTCGTGGAGAAGGGCCGCAACGACGAGGAGGGCGGCCCGGCGTTCATGCGGACGCTCTGCTGAGCGCGTCCCAGGCCGGTGAGGTGGCACCGGCCGCGGCCATCGCCAGCGCGGTGATCTCCGGGTCCGCCCCCGGCATCTCCGGCCTGCCCGCGAGCCACGCGGCCGCCCGCCTCGCCAGCGCGGGCAGCCGCGGGTCGTCCGGCGCGAACTCGAACGCCTCGTCGTAGGCCAGGTAGATCCGCCGGAACTCGGGGTCCGCCAACGACTCCAGCTTGTCGGCGAGCCAGATCGCGGCCTCGTCCGGTGCGACGGCCTGCATCAGCACCCAGACCTCGCGTTCCAGCCGCACCCCGCGGTCGCTGACCCCCAGTTCCCGCAACAACTCCAGCATCGCGGTGGCCTGCGGGTCGACGACCAGCGCGTCCCCCGCCTGGAGGCGTACGACCCGCTGCCGGGCCTGCCGGATCTCCTCTTCCCGGCGGCGCAACGCCTCGTCGATCTCGCTGATCGCCGCGGCGAACTCGGCGGCTCCGGCGGTCAGCAGTTCCTTGACTCTGGCGAGCGGCACCCCGGCCTCGGCGAGCGTGCGGATCTTGACCAGGTCGACCGCGTCCTGGGCGCTGTAGCGCCGGTAGCCGGAGTGGTCGCGCTCGGGTTCGGGCAGCAGCCCCACCTTGTGGTAGTGCCGCACCGCCTTGATCGTCACGCCCGCGTACCGGGCGAGCTGGCCAATCGTGATCACCGCGGCATCATCGCACCCGGCCGAACACACGTCCGGCGAGATCGACACCGACGATCACTCCTCGGTCGTCGCGGGTGAAGAACCCGCGCTGACCGCTGAACGCGCCGCCGGTGATCACGTACTCGTCGCGCGGCAGCAGCCCCATCGGGAACGGCGCGTGGTCGGCCGGCAGCTCCATCTCGGCGGACGCCCGGATCTCCGGCCGGATCAGCACCTCCAGCACCAGCCCGTCCACCGAGTCCTCAATGGACATCACCATCGCGTCGTTGCCGTAGCCGCCAACGACTTCCGCCGCCTGGGCCGCGTCGTACGGCAACGGCTCGGGGTCGCGGTCGAGCAGCCCGGCGTGGTCCTCCAGCGCCTGCCGCACCACGGCCTGGTTGAACGGGATGCCGTCCGGGCCCTGGTTCGCGATCGACACCACCGCGAACCCGAGCGACGGCACGATCAGCAGCTCGGCGAACTGCCCGTTGGACGAGCCGCCGTGCCCGATCGCCGCCACCCCGTCGATCTCGCGCAGGAACCAGCCGACGCCGATCGCGTCCCCGAGGTTGCTGCCGCGCAACACCGCCGTGGGCTCGCGCATCGCGGCGAGGTCGATCCCGCCGCCGTCGCCGAGGTGGAACCGGGCCCACGTCAGTAGATCCGCGACCGAGGCCGCGATGCCGCCGCCGGGGTTGTTGGCGCGCCAGTGCCGCCACGGCCGCGCGACCTCGCCCTTCTCGTGCCCGACGGCGAACCGGCGGGTCATCACGGCGTCCCGCTCGAAGTGGGTGTTGCCGAGGCCGAGCGGCTCCAGCAGCAACGACGTCATGGCCTGTTCGTAGGTCTGGCCGGTGACGTTCTCGATGATCCGCCCGGCCAGGTTGAACCCGGACTGGCTGTAGGACGGCCGCTCACCTGCCTCGCCGACGAGCTTGAGCGTCGCCAGTTCGTCGACGTGCCGGCGCAACGCGTCGTCGCCCTCGCCGGTGTCCACGAGCGTGCCCCAGTCGAGGCCGGACGTGTGGTTGAGCAGCTGCCGGACGGTGAACTCGCGGTCGTCGAGCAGCCGCAGCTCCGGCACGTACGTCCGCACCGGAGCGTCCAGTTCGACGCGGCCCTGCTCGACCAGCCGCATGATCGCGGTGGCGGTGTAGGTCTTGGTGATCGAGCCGAGCAGGAAGAGCGTGTCCTCGGTGACCGGCAACGGGTTCTCGACGCTGGTCACGCCGTGGGTGAGGTAGTGCTCGCGGCCGTCGTGGAAGATCCCGACGGCAGCGCCGGGGATGGCGAAGCGGGTGGCGGTGCGGGCGAGGAAGTCGTTGTCCATGCCCATACCCTCGAACCTTGACCCAGGGTCAAGGTCAAGCGATTCCTTCGAGGAACTTCAGCACGTTCCGCGCGGCTGCCCGGACCCGTGCGTCGGGATCGGTCAGCAGAGGACGGATGTGCGGGATGCCGCCGGGGTCGCGCAGGCGGGCGAACGCCTCGACGGCCCGGACCCGCACCATGGCGTCGGCGTTCTGGGTGCCTGTCTCCAGGTAGAACCGGGACCATTCCGGTTTGTGCCCGAGCAGCCACATGTACGCGCGCTCGATCACCGGTTCGGGCCTGGGCCACTGCTCGTCGCACTCGATGCGCGCGAGACCCCGTCCGGCCGCGTGCCGGGCCGCCCGGTCGGGGTGGTGGTTGAACAGATGCCAGAACGTCGACTCGGCGCGCGGGTCGGCGATGCGGGCCAGCGCGTCGGCCGCCACGGCCGCGTGTTCGGTGTCGCACAGGCGGATCAGTGTCGTGACGGCACGTTCGTCGCCGTGTGCGGCGAGCACCCGAGCCGCCCGGTACCGCACGTGCACGTCCGGGTCGTCGCACGCGGCCAGCGCCACCGCCGTGACGTCGGCGCCACCGGTCTGGCCGAGCGCCTGCACCGCGAGCTCCCGCATGCCGGCTTTGGCGTGCCGCGTGAACTCGGCCAGGACCGGGCCAGCGGCCGGATCACCGATCACACCCAGTGCCCGGATGAACGGGGTCGGGTCCGGCAAGGTGGGCGCGAGTGCGCACAGCGGTCCCACGGCCTCCACGGCCTTCATCACGCCGAGAGCCTGCGGCGCCTCGTACTGCCACGCCGGATCGTTCAGCGCCTCGATCAGCCGGGCCAGCACGCTCGCGCCGTTGCGCCGCAGCCAACGCATGTCGTAGCGCCAGGGCACGTCCATCGGGCTGAAGTACCAGTCCTGCGAGGATTCTTCCGCGGCCGGACCGCCGATCTCGCTCAGCCGCCTCCGCGCGGAGCCACGCACCGAACGCCACTCGGGCTCCGGCCTGCGCAGCACCGCGCGCAACGCCGCGACCTCGGCCTCGTCGCCCGGGCCGTCCAGCGCCTGGATCGCGGCCCCCGCGGCGGACGAAGGACCCTCGACCACCTTGCGCAGCAAGCGTTCCCGATCCAGCAGACCGACCCGGTGCGCCGCCCTCACCGCGATCATGGGCTCCCACCAGTCGTCGGAGTCCCACCACCGCTCGACGAGCTCGGCCACGACAGGGGTCGCGGGCCCGTCCAGTTCCCCGACCAGGGCGTAGATCGCTCCCCTGACCTCCGGCCCCGGCTTCACCCGGTAGCGGTCGAGCAGCTCCGCCAGCGGCAGGGCGGGGGTGTCGTCCTCCTGGGCCTGCGCGACAACCCGCCATTGCGCGACGATCGCGGCACGCACCAGTTCGCAGGCTCGCGCCACCCTGGGCGACTCGGGCCGGGTCCAGCCGGGCCCCGCCCGCAGCCCCTTCACCACCTGCCGGACCCGCAGGGACACGCCCTCGCTGTCCAGGTTCACCCCGGCCGCGGGTGCGGCGTGCAGCCAGGCCGCCTGGACGGCCAGCCTGCCGCCGCCGTTCTCCTCGACCCTGCGGACGACCTGCTCCAGCTCGTCCAGGAACAGCCCACCCCCGTGGGTGAGCTGTCCCCGGTGTGCCCGTCGTGCGATGCGTCTGGCCCTGCCGATCCCCATCGCACCATTCAACCCTGATCAGCGACCGATTTACGGGATCCAGTGGTTGCCGGACACCGTGATCATCACCTGGAGCTGGATGCTGGCACCGAAGTAGGTGTCGGTGGCGATCGGCGTGTTCACCATCTTGGTCCAGAGCGCGTCGAGCCACGCCTGGCTGCCGGGATCGGTCGTGGCCGCGACCGCGAACGGCGCGACGAACGCCGAGTCACCGCCGCTCTGGATCTGCGTGCCGCCCAGCTGGTAGCCGGTCGCGATCTTGTTCGGGTCGCCGCCGGTCTTGCCCTTGATCCACGAGTTCATCTTCCTGGCCGCCGCCAACGACTTCGCGTCGCCGGTGAGGGCCGCGTCCGCGCCGATCCGCCACGGGTCGCGGCACGCGTTGTACCAGTACTTGCCGTCGTACTCGTCTTCCTCGAGCAACTCGCCGACGGCGGGCTTGGGCGTGGAGTTGGTGTCCTGCACGAAGTCCGGCAGCAGACCGGTGTTCGGCGCGTACTTCGACTGGAGCTGGGCGATGAGGTCCTGGTGCTTGGCTCGGATCGTGTCCCAGGCGCCGTCGCCGGTGGCGCTGCGGAACGCGCGGAAGTGGTCCGACATCCAGTCCGACGACCTCGACCCGTAGTACTTCCTGCTGTCGTCCGGGCCGGACCAGTCGCCCATCAGCAGGAGGTTCGTGTTCGGGTTGACCAGGCTCTTCTTGATCGCGTTGATGTTCTTCACGGCGATCTGCCTGTAGTTGTAGGTGCCGCTGCTGCCCCACTGCCTGTCGGCGAGCAGCAGGCCGTACGCGGTGTCCATGTCGCCGTCGGTCGCGCTGTCGCTGCCGTTGACGCTCCGGCAGGCCGTGTCCTGTTCGGAGGCCAGCAGGTCGGCGTTGTGCACGGACGGGTGCGCGAGCTTGTACTTCAGCAGGCCGTCGAAGATCTTCTTCGCGTCCGGGTCGGCGCCCGCCATCGTCGCGGTGATCACCATGCCGTAGCCCTGCGCCTCGGCCACGTACGGGAACTTCGCGTCCGGCGAGATGACCTGGTACCAGCCGTTGCCGCAGTTCTGCTTGACGAACGCGGACTTCCAGCGCTGGTAGTAGTCCACGATCTTGGCGTCCAATGTGGACGTGCTGCCGGACGGGCGCAGCGTGCCCGCCGCGTACGGGGTCTTCCGGCTGCCGAAGGGGTAACCGAGCCCGGTCTGCGGCGGTGTCGTCGTGGTCGTCGTGGTGGTGGTCGTCGTCGGCGGGGTGCCGCCCGAAACGCCGTAGACCTCGAACTCCCACAACGAGTAGCCGTACGTGGTGCCACGCGCCGTTCCGTACACGCGGACGTAGCGCCCCGCCCCGGACACCGTCAGGTCGTCGGTGCCACCGTCACCGCTGCTCGTCGAGTAGACGTCGCTCCACGCCGAGCCGTCCGGAGAGGTCTGGATCCGGTACGACTTCGCGTACGCGGCCTCCCAGCTGAGCTTGACGCGACTGATCGAGTGCGCCGAGCCGAGATCGACCCGCAGCCACTCCGGGTCGTTGCCCTCCGCCGACGCCCAGCGCGTCGACGTGCTCCCGTCGACCGCCTTGCCGGCCTCGAACCCGCTGCCCTCGACCGACGAGGCCAGGACGGCCTTGCCGCGCGAGACCAGCGGGTCCGCCGCCGACGCGATGGTTGTTCCGGCGACGAGGAGGCCGAGCACGAGCCCGGCCGCCCCGAATGCCACTTTTCTGCCGCCCACGACCGCCTCCAGCAATTGGTTAACAAAACTGCCAATGCGAGTTGGAGGGGACGGTAGGCAGGCATCCGCGCAGCTCACAAGAGGTGAGCCCGCTTGTTGCGCGTTCGAACAGCAGCGCTCCTACGGCACCCAGTGGTTGCCGGTCACCGTGATCATGACCTGCAGCTGAATGCTCGCGGAGAAGTAGCTGCCGCCGTCGATCGGCGTCTGCAGCATCTTGTTCCACAGCGCGTCGAGCCACACCTGACTGCCCGGGTCGGTGGCGGCCACCACCGCGAACGGCGCGAAGAACGCGGCGGCGCTGCCACCGGAGATCTGCGTGCCGTTGAGCTGGTACCCCATCGCGATGTTGTCGGGGTTGCCGCCGGTCTTGCCCTTGACCCACGTGTTGAGCTTGCGGGCCGCCGCCAGCGACTGCGAGTCCCCACTGGTCACCGCGTCCGCGCCGATGCGCCACGGCACGCGGCAAGCGTTCCAGTAGTACTTGCCGTCGTTGACGCTCTCCAGCACCTGCCCGGCAGGCGGCCGCGCCGAGGAGTTCGTGTTCTCCACGAAGTCCGGCAACAACCCGGTGCCCGGCGAGTAGTTCTGCTGGAGCTGCGCGATCACGTTCTGGTGCGCGCCGCGGATCGTGTCCCACGCCCCGTCCCCGGTCGCCTTCCGGAACGCCCGGAAGTGGTCGACCATCCAGTCCGAGGACCGCGACAGGTAGTAGTACTGGTCCCCCGCGCTCGACCAGTCGCCCAGCTTCAGCAGGTTGGTCTGCGGGTTGACCTCGCTGGCCTTGATCGCGTTGATGTGCCGGATCGCCAACTGCTTGTAGTTGTACGTCCCGGCACTGCCCCACTGCCGGTCGGCCAGGAGCAGCCCGTAAGCCACATCCATGTCGCCGTCGGTGGCGCCGTCCCCTCCGTTGACGCTGCGGCAGTTCACGTCCTGCTCAGCGGCCAGCAGGTCCCGGTTGATCGACGAGGGATGGTCGATCTTCCACTTGACCAGCCCGTCGAAGATCTTCCTCGCGTCGGGATCCGCCCCGGCCATCGTCGCGACGACGACCATGCCGTACCCCTGCGCCTCGGCGACGTACGGGTGATCGGCATCAGGCGAGATGACCTGATACCACCCGTTCCCGCAGTTCTGCCGCACGAACGCCGACTTCCACCGCTGGTAGTAGTCCACCACCTGAGCGTCCAAAGTGGACGTGCTACCCGACGGCCGCGACATCCCCGCCGCGTACGGCTGCTGCCGGCTGCCGAACGGCACCGCGACACCGGTGGGCGGCGGCGTGCCGTCACCGACCCCGTACACCTCGAGTTCCCAGAGCGAGTACCCCCACTCCGTGCCCCGAGTCGTCCCGAGCACGCGGACGTACCGCCCGTTGCCCGACACGGTCAGGTCGTCGACCCCGCCGTCACCGCTGCTGGTCGTGAACACGTCGGTCCACGCCCCACCGTCCGGCGAGGTCTGCACCCGATACGCCCTGGCGTAGGCCGCCTCCCAGTTCAGCCGCACGCGACTGACCGAGTGAGCCGACCCGAGATCAACCCGGATCCACTCCTGAGCAGTGCCCAGCGCCGAGGCCCACCGGGTACCGGTGTTGCCGTCCACCGCCTTGTCCGGCTCGTAGCCGGACGCCTCCACGGAGGACGCCGTGGTCGTCTTGCCGCGGGAGACCAGCGGATCCGCCGCCGAAGCACTGGTCGTCCCTGCCGCGAGGAGCGCCAATGCGAGCGCTCCCACCATCAATCTGCTGCTCACAACCACCTCTAGCCCATTGGGTAACAAAGCTGCCTGATCGCAGACGGGCGCAGATTAGGCGGCAGGTCACCCCCGGACAAGAGGTACGAACCAGTTGTCCTGGACAAAACCGGAGACCGGAACGAGTTCCAGCCGTTCCGGCTGCAAGGCAGCCAGGAGCAAGGCAGCCAAGACTTCGCTGGGCGAGAGCTGGGCAACCAATGGCTTGGGGAGAACGCATGCCGCAGGCCAGGCCGAACGAGCGCGAGCATCGCGATGGCGCAGCCGAACCACCCAAGGCATAGGCGCAAAGCCGTAGGCGAGCCGTCTGTCTTGGCTAAAGACAACGCGCGCCCGAGCTTCGCGAAGCCGAAGGCGAGCCCGTCAGTCGTGGCGAATCTGTCCAGCCGGTGTGGTGACGTGTGGTGTCAACGTGCCCACGTACGTGTGGGATTGGGGCTTGACTTTGGGTGCGAGGTGCTACCACTCGTGGCTCGGCCGGGCGCTTTTCAGCCCGGCCTTTCCGGTCCGTGAAGCGCCTCGCAAGCGCCCCGAAGTCAAGCCCCAATCTCTATCGTCGCGCCAGCGGCGATGCACGGACCACGCTCGTCAAGGTCTCAGCCCCAAACCTCCCGAACCGCACCGACCACAGACGCGGCCTGCGCGAACCCGGCCTCAGCAGCCGCCCGCCGCCGAGCCGGGTCCAGCAGGTTCGGCCCGATAGCGGCCAACGCGGCCCGATCCGGACTGACCACGATCGACGGCACCCCCAGCCGAGCCGCCTGAGCCCCAGGCGAAGCAGCCGCGCTGGCAGCCCGGGTCAACGGCGCGACCACCACGACCCGCTCGTACCCGGCAGCAAGGTCCACGTTGGCCACCGACCGCATCCCGCCGTCCATGTACCTGCTCCCGTTGACGGTGACCGGCGGCCACACCAACGGCACCGCACAGCTGGCGGCCACCGCGGAGACCAACGGCACCCCGCTGGACCGGTCGAACGCCACGAACTTCCCGCTCACCGCGTCCACCGCCGTGACCTTCAACGCCCGCGCGGGCCAGTCCTTAATGGACAAACGAGAGTCGAACACAGCGAGCCGGGACTCCTCCGAAGGAGTAGAGGCCTTCAAAGCAGCCCGCCCCAACCGAGCCCGCTTGGCCGCGGCAGACCCCGGCATCACGTAGGAAAGCGCGTACCGGGCCACCATCCACGGGGTCAACCGCGCCGGGATCTCCGCCTCGGGCGGCAGCAACTGGCCCGCGTACAGGTCGGCCAGCACCCCACCCCCGGCCACCTCGGCGGCCACCACCGACCCGGCGGACGTGCCGACGAAGAGATCGGCACGGGACAGGTCCACCCCCGCCGCGGCCAACCCGTGCAGAATCCCTGTCTCCCAGGCGATCCCGGTGACGCCCCCGCCACCCAGCACCAACGCGCGCTCTCCAGTCACGACGCCCATACTGGCACGCACACCCATCCTATGGAGTGAGACGAGTTCCTGGCGTTTGGTCGGGATTGGTAGCCTTACAGTTGAAACCGAGAAGCGCTGCAACGGGCCAGCAAGCCTGCCACGCTCGGCTTCGTTCCACCACGAACAAAGGGCGCTTCCGGACATCTTCGGGAGCGCGCGTGAGTGGACTCAAGTCCTTGCTGGACCAGCGGATCGCCGTGCTGGATGGCGCCTGGGGCACGATGTTCCAGCAGGCCAAGCTCGCTCCGAGCGACTACTACGGCACCGAGTACGCGGACCACGTCCCGGACGTGGCGGGCGACCCCGATCTGCTGAACCTCACGCGCCCTGACCTGGTCCTCGACGTGCACCGGCAGTACCTGCGCGCCGGCGCCGACATCACGACCACCAACACGTTCACCGCCACCTCGATCGGCCAGGCCGACTACGGGCTGGAGCACAAGGTCCGCGAGATGAACATCGCGGGCGCGCGGCTCGCCCGGCAGGCCGCGGACGAGTTCGGCGGCAGGTTCGTCGCCGGGTCGGTCGGCCCGCTCAACGTCACGCTCAGCTTGTCGCCCAAGGTCGAGGACCCCGCGTACCGGGCCGTCACGTTCGAGCAGGTGAAGGCCACCTACGTCGAGCAGATCGACGCGCTCCGCGAGGGCGGCGTCGACCTGCTGCTGATCGAGACGATCTTCGACACCCTCAACTGCAAGGCCGCCATCGCCGCCGCCCGCGAGGTGGCGCCGGAGCTGCCGTTGTGGATCTCGGTCACGATCGTCGACCTGTCCGGGCGCACGCTGTCCGGGCAGACGGTCGAGGCGTTCTGGGACTCCATCGCGCACGCGAAGCCGCTGGTCGTCGGCGTGAACTGCTCGCTGGGCGCCGAGGAGATGCGGCCGCACGTCACGGACCTCGCGCGGCTCGCGGACACCTACGTCGCCTGCCACCCCAACGCCGGGCTGCCCAACGCGTTCGGCGGGTACGACCAGACGCCGGACGAGACCGCGGCGCTGCTGAAGGACTTCGCGGGCAACGGCATCGTCAACGTCGTCGGCGGCTGCTGCGGCACCTCGCCCGCACACATCAAGGCCATCGCCGAGGCCGTCAAGGACGAGACCCTGCGGCCAGTCCCCCAGCCTCGGCACATGACTCGCTACAGCGGCCTGGAGACGTTCGAGATCGGGCCCGACACCGGGTTCGTGATGATCGGCGAGCGCACCAACGTCACGGGCTCCGCCAAGTTCCGCCGGCTGATCGAGGCCGACAACCACCAGGCCGCGCTGGACGTGGCGCTGGAGCAGGTGCGCGGTGGCGCGAACCTGCTCGACGTCAACATGGACGCCGACCTGCTCGACGGCGAGCAGGCGATGACGACCTTCCTCAACCTCATCGCCACCGAACCGGAGATCGCCCGCATCCCGGTGATGATCGACAGCTCCCGCTGGACCGTGCTGGAGGCCGGGCTGCGGTGCGTGCAGGGCAAGGGCGTGGTCAACTCGATCAGCCTCAAGGAGGGCGAGGAGCCGTTCCTGCGGCAGGCCCGCACGATCCGCGACTACGGCGCCGGTGTCGTCGTGATGGCGTTCGACGAGACCGGGCAGGCCGACTCGACCGACCGCAAGGTGGACATCTGCGCGCGGGCGTACGACCTGCTGACGCAGAAGGTCGGCTTCCCGGCCGAGGACATCATCTTCGACCCGAACGTGCTCGCGGTCGCGACCGGCATCGAGGAGCACAACGGGTACGCGAAGGCGTTCATCGACGCGCTGCCGCGGATCAAGGAGCGATGTCCGGGAGTCCGCATCAGCGGCGGCATCTCGAACCTGTCGTTCTCCTTCCGCGGCAACGACGTGGTCCGCGAGGCCATGCACTCGGCGTTCCTGTTCCACGCCGTCAAGGCGGGGCTCGACATGGGCATCGTCAACGCCGGCCAGCTCGTCGTCTACCAGGACATCAAGGCCGACCTGCTCGAACTGGTCGAGGACGTCATCTTCAACCGCCGCGAGGACGCGACGGACCGGCTCGTCACGCACGCCGACACCGTCAAGGGCCCCGGCCAGAAGCGCGTCGTCGACCTGTCGTGGCGCGAGGCCCCGGTCGGCAAGCGCCTCGAACACGCGATCCTGCACGGCGTCGTCGACTTCATCGAGGACGACACCGAGGAGGCCCGCCAGGCCCTCCCCCGGCCCCTCGACGTCATCGAGGGGCCGCTGATGGACGGCATGAAGGTCGTCGGCGACCTGTTCGGCGCCGGCAAGATGTTCCTGCCCCAGGTCGTGAAGAGCGCCCGCGTGATGAAGCGCGCCGTCGCGTACCTCGAGCCGTTCATGGACGCCGAACCGAAGGCGACCGCGGGCGGCAACGGCAAGGTCGTGCTCGCCACGGTCAAGGGCGACGTCCACGACATCGGCAAGAACATCGTCGGCGTCGTGCTGGGCTGCAACAACTACGAGGTGATCGACCTCGGCGTGATGGTGCCCGCCGCGAAGATCCTCGACACCGCCATCAAGGAGCACGCCGACGTCATCGGCCTGTCCGGGCTGATCACGCCGTCGCTGGACGAGATGGTGTCGGTCGCCGAGGAGATGCAGCGGCGCGGCATGAAGCTGCCCCTGCTGATCGGCGGCGCCACGACGTCCAAGCAGCACAACGCCGTGAAGATCGCCCCGGTCTACGACGAGCCGGTCATCCACGTGCTCGACGCGTCCCGGGTCGTCGGCGTCGTCTCCGACCTGCTCGACGGCCAGCGCGCCCACGACCTGAACCTCTCGAACCGCGCCGAGCAGGCCCGATTGCGCGAACAGCACGAAAACCGCAAATCGGTTCCGCTGCTCAAGGTCGAGGACGCCCGGGCAAACGCGGAGAAGGTGGACTTCTCCGAAACGCCGACGCCGGAATTCACCGGAACTCGCGTGATGACGCCGACGCTCGCGGAACTGCGCGAGTTCATCGACTGGACGTTCCTGTTCCTCGCCTGGGAGGTCAAGGGCAAGTTCCCGGCGATCCTGGAAAACCCGGTCGCGCGTGAACTGTTCGACGACGCGACGACGTTGCTGGACGAAATCATCGCCGGTGAACTGTTCGAGGCGAAGGGCGTGTACGGGTACTGGCCCGCGCATTCCGACGGCGACGACATCCTGCTCGACAACGGCGTGCGAATCCCGATGCTGCGCCAGCAGACGCAGAAGCCGTTGTCCCGCCCGAACCGGTGCCTCTCCGACTACGTGGCCCCGGAAGGCGACCACATCGGCGGGTTCGCGGTGACGATCCTCGGCGCGGAGAAGCTGGCCGCGAAGTACGAGGCCCAGAACGACGACTACCGCGCCATCATGGTGAAGGCGCTGGCAGACCGGCTGGCCGAGGCGTTCGCCGAGTGGATCCACCTGCGGGCGCGGCGCGACTGGTTCGAGCCGGACGCCGAGCCCGAACTCGCCGAGCTGCACGCCGAGAAGTTCCGCGGCATCCGCCCGGCCCTGGGCTACCCGGCCTGCCCGGACCACACGGTGAAGCGCGAACTGTTCGACCTGTTGAACGCCGAGCAGGAAATCGGGATCGCGCTCACTGAATCGTTTGCGATGAACCCGGCGGCGAGCGTGAGCGGCCTGATCTTCCAGCACCCGGAGGCGAAGTACTTCACCGTCGGACGGCTGGGCCGCGACCAGGTCGAGGACTACGCGCGCCGGTACGGCAAGCCGCTCGCCGAAGTCGAGCAGTGGCTGCGCCCCAACCTCGGGTACGAACCGGCCTGATCGGTTCCGCACCGTGAAAGCGCTTGCCGGTATTGGCAGGCGTTATCCCGGTTCGGGTCCAAGCGTTGTAGGCTCAGCCGCTCTGGAGATCAATCATCCCTGGATCGAACGAGCCCGAGGTCATCCATGCGAGCTGCGGCGCTGGTGCTGGGTCTGGTGCTGTTGGCGGGTTGCGGCGGCGCCACCGGTTCCCAGGCGTTGCCGCACGTGGGTTTCGTGGTCAAGCGCACCGGCGGCTCGTTCGCGCAGGAGATGACCAGTGGCTTTCACGAGGGCGTCAACCGCATCGGCGGCGTCAGCGCGACGGTCACCGGTCCTCGCGGGCAGGACGGGCACAAGGAAGTCGAGTTGTTCCGGGATTTGACGAGCGCGGCGAAAGGCGGAATCGCCGTGGCGACGTCCGAACCCGCGCTGATGGCCCCGTCCATCGGTGAGGCGCTCGACCGGCACGTGGCGGTGGTCGGTGTGGACACCCGGCTCACCGCGAGTTCCGGAGTGAAGCTGCACATCGGTAACGACGACTACGAACTGGGCGAAAAGCTGGCTGACGAGTTGATGCGCCGATTGCCCTCGGACGCGACCGGAACAGTGGTGTTGGGAAACACCGCGCCGGGACTCGCCGGATTCGACGACCGGGCAGAGGGAATCCGGGGTCGATTCACCGAAAAGCTACCGGGGGTAGTGGTGCTGGGCCCGTTCGACACGCAACGTGACGACGCCGCGAATCGCGACGCGTGGAAACGTCTCGTGGCCGCGAACCCGAACGCCCTCGCGTTCGTTGGTACCGGCGACTGCGACGGCGTGAACCTCGCCGCGCTGAGAACCGAGAAGTCGGCGAGGTGGCTGGTGGGCGGGTTCGGGGTCGACCCGAGAACGTTGCAGGCGGTGCGGGACGGCGCGATGGTGGCGTCCATCTCGCCGGAGCACTACCTCAAGGGCGCTGTGGCAGGCTGGCTCCTGGCTCGGCACGCCAAGGGTGGAGAGCCGCTGCCGCAGGGCTGGATCGAGACGCCGGGGCTCACGGTCACCACCGGGAACCTGGACCTGATCCTGCACCGGCAGGAGTCGGAGAAGGCCCGCAAGGATTTCTTCCAGCCTCAGATCGACAGCTTCGTCGAGGATCCGGCGAGCTGGGTGCGACCGTTGGAGCAGGCACGGTGAGCTTTTGGGAGGGCCGCGCCACCGCACGGGTGGCGACGGTGGGGCTGACGTTCGGACTGCTGGTCCTGGCCGGGCTGGCGCTGTGGAGCAGCATCAGCGCACAGGCCACGACCGCGCACGTCCGTGAGCTCAACGAGACCAGCGAACGCTGGGCCCGCGTGCTGGAGCACATCAACGTCGCCGACAACGCGTTGAGCGACATCCGGCTGGCGCGGACCGAGCAGACCGTCCAGCCGCTGCAGAACTCCGTCGCGTCGGCGCGGCCGGACCTCGAGTGGCTGCTCGCCAACGGCTCGCCGTCCGACAAGCAGGAGGCGAGCCGGCTGCTGACGCTGTACGACCAGAGCACGGACATGCTGCGCGCGGTCGTCGCCGGCACCGACCCGTTGCAGGCGGACCAGGCCTCGCTCGCGCACTCGTCGCTCAAGCGCCAGATCTCCTCGACGATCGGGGTGCAGCGCCTCGACACCAACGAGTACCTGCGCACGGCCGACGCGAAGAACGCGCAGCTGCGGATCGCGCAGATCGTGGTGTTCGTGCTGGACGCGGCCCTGGTCGCGTTGTTCGGCGTGGTGCTGCTCGGCCAGCGCCGGATGATCCTGCGCCAGGCCGCGAAGAACGAGCACGAGGCGCACCACGACACCCTGACCGGCCTCGCGAACCGGGCGTTGCTCGCGCGGCGGATGGAAGAGGCCGTCGAGAAGGCGCGCAAGAAGGACGAGCCGCTGGCGTTGCTGATCGTGGACCTGGACAGGTTCAAGGAGGTCAACGACTCCCTCGGCCACCACACCGGCGACCTGCTGCTGCGCCAGGTGGCGCACCGCCTGTCGTGGGCCGTGCGCGACACGGACCTGGTGGCGCGGCTGGGCGGCGACGAGTTCGCGGTGCTGCTGCCGGGTGTCGGCTCGGCGGAGAACGCGAGCATGGTCGCGGAGAAGATCCTGCAGGCGCTGGCGATGCCGGTGACGCTGGAGGGCCTGGAGCTGGAGATCGCGGGCAGCGTCGGTGTGGCGCTGTGCCCGTCGGACTCGGGCGACGGCCACGAACTGCTGCGGCACGCGGACATCGCGATGTACGCGGCGAAGCGCGAGAAGTCCGGTGTGGCCGTCTACGACGCACGCCTGCACGAACGCGGCGCCGCGCACCTCACGGCCGTCACGGAGCTGCGACACGCGATCGACCGCGGCGAGCTGTTCCTGCACTACCAGCCCAAGGCCCTGGCCGACACGGGCGCGGTGTGCGGCGTCGAGGCGCTGGCCCGCTGGCAGCACCCGACCCGCGGCCTCGTCCGGCCGGACGAGTTCATCCCGATCGCCGAGGAGAACGGCCTCATCGAGCCGCTCACCCGGTACGTGATCGACGCGGCGCTGCGGCAGTGCCGCGCGTGGTCGGACGCGGGCTGGGAGGTGCCGGTCTCGGTGAACGTGGGCGCGGCGTGCCTGCACCACACCGAGTTCCCCGGCGACGTGGCCGACCTGATCAAGCGGCACGGTCTGCCCGCGCGCCTGCTGACGCTGGAGATCACCGAGTCCGCGATCATCTCGGACCCGGACCGCGCGGTGGAGGTGTTGCGCGGCCTGACCGAACTCGGCGTGCGGCTCTCGATCGACGACTTCGGCACCGGCTACTCGTCGATCTCGTACCTGCGCAGCATGCGGGTGCACGAGATGAAGCTCGACCGGTCGTTCGTCACGCACATGTGCACCGACGCGGGCGATTCAGCGATCGTGCACGCCCTGGTGGCGCTGGCCCGCAACTTCGGTCTGCAGGCCGTCGCGGAGGGCGTGGAGGACCAGGACACCTGGACCGCGCTGGCCGAGGCCGGGTGCGACGTGGTGCAGGGGTACTTCCTCAGCGAGCCGTTGCCCGCCGAGGAAGTCGTGGCCTGGCTGGGAGATCGGGCTGCGGCTCACGCGTAGACGTCGGTGTCCCGCCACTGGTTGATGAACGGCTGCATGAAGTCGACCATGGCGGGAAGCTGGTCCGCCACCGACAGGTAGGCGAGCACGCGGATCGCGCCGATGGCGTTGACGAACCTGAGCACCTCCTTGTCGAGTTCGCGCAGGCCGTTCTTGTGCGCACCCCTGTTGTAGGCGGCTTCGTACTCCAGGCCGAGTCCGGCGAGGTCCCATTCGACCGGGCCGTAGGTGATGAGTTCGAAGTCGGAGAACAACGGGCCGTTCGTGCTCGCGAAGATGTTCGCGGGCGGTGAGTCGCCGTGGATCGGTTGCAGGTCGATGCCGGGGAACCGCTTGCGGAACTCGGCCTCGTCGCTCGCGAGCGGCTCCAGGACCTCCCACTCGGCGCGTGCCCTGGTGAGGTCCGCTTCGCTGACGATGTCGAGGCCTGCCAGGCGTTCCAGGCCCTCGCGGACGAACTGCGGTTCGGCCGACGAAAGGAAGTCGAGCTCGCCTGGGTAGGTGCGCAACGCCTTGTGCAGATCGGCGGCCAGCTCGGAGTTCTTGACGTAGTCGGGTTCCTTCGACTTGTCTTCGTCGGTGAACGGCCAGAAGGTGATGGAGAAACCGTCGCGCTGCACCGGTTTGCGCTCGACGAGCGGGCTCGGCGGGATCACCGGGGTGCCCTGGTCGTGCAGCCACTGCGCGACGTCCAACTCCTGCTGTTGCCTCTTGGCCAGACTTTCCAGCGTGGTGGTGTGCGGCAGGACGGTCGGGATGCGCGCCACGACCGGGGACGGCGCGAGGTGCACGACGACGGAGAACAGTTCGTAGAGGACCTTGCCCTCGGTGATCTCCAGGCCGAGTTCGCGACCGGCCTCGACCGCGGCCTGCGTGGCCGCCTTCGTGCGGTTGGCGATGTCTTCGGGGGTCGCGAAAGCTGTCATGGCACGACAGTGTCACAACGCCCGGGGTGCTCGCAGATCATTTACGTTGGGGATCATGGCTGACCGTCATCTGATCGACGTCCACGTCCTGCTCGTCCGCGACGGCTCGGTGCTGCTGTCGCGGCGGCGTGATCCCGATCCGCGGTTCGACGGGTGCTGGCACCTGCCGTCCGGGAAGCTCGACGCCGGCGAGTCGGTGGTCGCGGCCGCCGCGCGGGAGGCCAAGGAGGAGGTCGGGGTGGTGATCGATGCCGCCGACCTGCGGCACGTGCACACGTCGCACGCCAACGGGTTCGGGGTGGAGCCGCGGCTCGGGTTGTACTTCGAGGTGCTGCGGTGGAGCGGGAAGCCGGTGAACATGGAGCCGGAGAAGTGTTCGGAGCTCGGGTGGTTCGGGCTCGCGGAGCTGCCGGAGGACATGATCGGGTACCCGGCGGCGGGGATCGCGGGTTATCTGGCGGGAGAGAAGTTCGGGGTCATCGGCTGGTGACCCCCGGCTATCCCGCTTGAGCGCCGGTCGGCGTGCTCAGGTGCGCCTTGCGGTAGCCCGTCGGCGTGGTGCCCATCTCCCGCCGGAACACCGAGCGGAAGTTCGATCCCGTGCCGAAGCCGGTCGCCGCCGCGATCCGGTCCACCGGCCAGTCCGAGGTTTCCAGCAGCCGCCGCGCGCTCAGCACCCGTTGCAGGGTCACCCACCGCATCGGCGAGTGGCCGGTCTCCCGTTCGAAGTGCCGGATGAACGTCCGCCGCCCCAGGTTCCCGCGCGCGGCCAGCCGGTCGACGGTGATCGCCTCGCCGAGGTGCGCCATCGCCCACGACCTGACCGCCGACAGGTCCGCGCGCACGGGGCTGAGCACGTCGACGTACTGCGGTTCGGCGCCGTCCCGAGCCGGCGACGCGACGACCTCGCGGCCTGCCTCGTGCGCTGCGGCCGCACCGAAGTCGGCGCGGATCAGGTGCAGGCACGCGTCGATGCCCGCCCCGCCGCCCGCGGACGTGAGCAGGGCGCCGTCCTCGACGAAGAGCCGGTTCTCCAGGACGTTCACCGACGGCCGCAGCGCGCGCAGCGGTTCGAGGTAGCGCCAGTGCGTGGTGGCGTCGCGGCCGTCCAGCAAGCCGGCGAACGCCAGCGCGAACGTGCCGGTGCAGATGGCCGCGATCCGGGCGCCACGGGCGTGCGCGTCGAGCAACGCCCGGAGGTGCTCCTCCCCTGGCGCCGTCTCGGGGTTCGCGTAGCCGGGTACCACCACGATGTCGGCCTGGCCCAGCGACGACACGACCTCGACGGTCAGCACGAATCCGACCGTACTCCGGGTGGCACGATCCTTGCGGTTCCGGCACCGACTCGGGTCGTGTCCACTAGCGACCCCGGCGAAGCTCGGCGGCATGGAAACGCAGAACCACGGTGTGCCTTGGGAATCCGCCTATGGATACGTGCAGGCCCTCAAGCACGGCGACACGATCTACATCTCCGGCCAGCTGGCGCACGACGTCGAGACCCTCGTCGCGCCCGCTCCCGTCGCGAACGGCTCGACAACGTGGTCGAGGAGGTCCTCTACGTGCTGGACATCCCGGCGGCGTTCGCGGCGGCGGGCAAGGTGCGCAAGGAGGCGTACGGCAGGCCCGACCCGCAGGTGGCGAGCACGCTCGTCGGCACGACCGGGCTGGCGTTCCCGGAACAGCTGGTGGAGATCAAGTTCATCGCCCGCGTGTGACGGACGGGTTACCGTGAACGGATGGCACTCGTGCACCCGCCCGGCCTGACCAGGTTCCGGACGCACGACCTGCCCGGTGCGCGCAGGCTGACCGGGTGGGAGCAGCACAACGCCCGCGCCCTGGTCGGTCTGCGGGTCACCGCGGATCGGCCGTTCGAGGGCACCGAGGTGAACCTGACGCTGCCGAAGCTCCAGGTGGCGCGGGTGACCGGGTCGCCGCACGCCGTCGACCGGGACGTCCGGCAGATCGCCGAGCACCCCGCCGACGGCGTGGTCGTCTACTTCTCGCTGGCCGGGCGGAGCACGTTCGAGCACCGGGGTGGCAGCGACCTCGTCGTGCCCGGTCAGGCGTTGGTGCTGGACGCCGACCGGCCGTTCCGGCGCGAGTTCTCCGACGGCCTGACCGAACTCGTGCTGAAGGCGCCGCGCCGGGGTCCGGTGACACCTCAATTGTTCGGCTTCCGGGACAACCCGCACGCGTTCGCGCTGGTCAACGCGCTGACCGGGGCGTTGCGCGGACCAGCGGACTGGGACGGGCTGGAGAGCACGGCCGCCGCCCTGCTGGACACGTTGCTGGGCACCCGCACGCCTGCCGCCGACCTGGCCGCCGCGCACGCGTTCATCGAGGCGCACCTGCACGAACCGGAGCTGTGCGCGCACCGGATCGCGGCCGCCATCGGCTACTCGGACCGGCACCTGTCCCGGTTGTTCGCGAAGTCGGGGCAGAGCGTCCCGCAGGCGATCCTGAACGCCCGCCTCGACGCGGCCCGGTCGAAGCTCGCCGAACCGATCCCGCTGGCCGAGGTCGCGGCCCGGACCGGGTTCGTCTCGCAGGCGCACTTCTCCCGCACGTACCGGGCGCGGTTCGGCGTGACGCCCCGGCAGGACCGGGCGGCGCTGAAGTTTTTGCCTGTTTCCGCCACATGAAGCGCGCGGGCGTCCGACCAAGAAGTTGACCTGTCACCGTTCTCGGCATGGTGACCGTCGAGACCGATGTGGTGATCGTGGGGTCCGGCCCGGCCGGGGCCTCCGCGGCGTTGTTCCTGTCCACCCTGGGCGTTCCGAACATCATGATCACGAAGTACCGGTGGACCGCGAACACGCCTCGTGCGCACATCACCAACCAGCGCACGATGGAGATCCTCCGCGACGTCGGCGTCGAGGACCAGGTGCTCGCCGACGCCACCCCGCACGACCAGATCGGTGACACGGTCTTCTGCACGTCGATCACCGGCGAGGAGATCGGCCGCATCCTCACCTGGGGCACCCATCCGGCTCGCCACGCCGACCACGTGCTCGCGTCACCGTCGATGAACTGCGACATCCCGCAGACGTACCTGGAGCCGATCCTGGTCCGCAACGCCACGGAACGCGGCACCCGCACTCAGTTCAGCACCGAGTACCTGGGGCACGAGCAGGACGCGGACGGCGTGACCGTGCGGGTGCTCGACCGGACGACCGGGCACGAGTACGAGATCCGGGCGAAGTACCTGATCGGCGCGGACGGCGCCCGGTCCGCCGTGGCCGCGGACCTGGGTCTGCCCTACGAGGGCGAGATGGACATCGCGGGCTCCATGAACATCACCTTCAAGGCCGACCTCTCCGAACTCTGCCGGCACCGGCCCTCGGTGCTGTACTGGGTGATCCAGCCGGGCGCGAACGTCGGCGGCATCGGTGCCGGGCTCGTGCGGATGGTGCGGCCGTGGAACGAGTGGCTGATCGTGTGGGGCTTCGACCTCGCGCAGGGCGTGCCCGAGGTGAGCGAGGACGACGCGCTGCAGATCGTCCGCAACCTCGTCGGTGATCCAACGCTGGACGCCGAGATCACCGGGATCTCGTTGTGGGGCAACAACGAGCAGTACGCGACGCGGTTGCAGAGCGGGCGCGTGTTCTGCGCCGGGGACGCCGTGCACAAGCACCCGCCGTCGAACGGGCTCGGCTCCAACACCTCGATCCAGGACTCCTACAACCTGGCGTGGAAGCTCGCGCTGGTGCTGAACGGGCAGGCCGGAACCTCTTTGCTGGACACCTATTCCGACGAACGCGCGCCCGTCGCGCGCCAGATCGTGACGCGTGCCAACAAGTCCGCCCGCGAGTTCGGTGCGTTGTTCGAGGCACTCGGGTTGGACGCGTCGCAGTCGGCGGCCGAGATGGACGCGCGGATCGAGGAACGCAAGGACAGCAGCCTGGCTGGTGCGGCCAAGCGCGCGGCCGTGAGGGAAGCGATGGAGCTGAAGAACTACGAGTTCAACGCTCATGGCGTGGAGATGGGTCAGACGTACGTATCGCTTGCTGTTGTGGGCGACGGTTCCGCACGCCCTGCGCCGTCACGCGACCCGGAGCTGTACTACGAGCCGTCGACCTGGCCGGGTGCCCGGCTGCCGCACGCGTGGGTCGGGGACAGCCGCAGCAAGGTTTCGACGCACGACCTGGTGCCGTACGGGCAGTTCACGCTGCTGACCGGCATCACCGGCGAGGCCTGGGCGGACGCGGCGCAGAAGGCGGCCGACCGGCTGGGCGTCGCGCTGCGGACCGTGATCATCGGACCCGGCCGCGAGGTGACCGATCTCTACTTCGACTGGTCGCGACTGTCCGGTGTGGACGAAGATGGGGCGGTGCTGGTGCGGCCGGACAAGCACGTCGCGTGGCGCGTCTCGTCGTTGCCCGCGGATCCGGAGGCCGAGCTGATGACCGTGCTGACCTCGGTGCTGAGCCGGGAGGAGAGCGCATGACCTGGCAGTTCGAACACGTCACGCTCGGCCAGCGGGTCCGGTTCGGCACCGGCACTGCGGCAGCCGACCTGGCCGCCGAGGTCGACCGACTCGGTGCCCGGCAAGTGCTGCTGATCTCCAGCGAACCCGTCGCCGCCGAGGTGGCCGCGAAGATCGACGTGGCCGCGCACTGCACGGACGTCGCGCCGCACGTGCCGGTCGAGAACGCCGAACGGGCCCGTGCGTTGGCCTCATCGTCGGGCGCGGACCTGCTGGTGAGCGTCGGCGGCGGCTCCACGACCGGCCTGGCCAAGGCGATCGCGCTGACCACGGGCCTGCCGATCGTCGCCGTCCCCACCACGTACGCGGGTTCCGAGGCGACCAACGTGTGGGGCCTGACCGAGGCGTCGCGCAAGACGACGGGCGCGGACGACCGGGTGCTGCCGAAGACAGTCATCTACGACGCCGCCCTGACCGCGTCCCTGCCCCGTTCGCTGGCCGTCGCGTCGGGCTGCAACGCGCTGGCGCACTGCGTCGACTCGATGTGGGCGCCCCGCACCGACCCGATCAACCAGGCGCTGGCGTTGGAGGGCATCCGCGCGCTCAGTGCCGGCCTGCGTGAGGACGCGCGCGAACAGATGCTCTACGGCGCCTACCTGGCCGCGGTGGCGTTCGCGTCGGCCGGATCCGGGCTGCACCACAAGATCTGCCACGTGCTGGGCGGCGCCTACAACGTGCCGCACGCCGAGACGCACGCGGCGATCCTGCCGTACGTGCTGGCGTTCAACACCCCGGCGGTCCCCGAGGCGGCCGCCCGGATCCGCGAGGCGTTGGGAGGCAGCCTGATCGACGTCTACGACGCGGTGGGCGCCTCACACGTGCTGCACGGCGTTCCGGACGTGCGCGAGGCCGCCGCGCTGATCCTGCCGTCCGTTCCTCCGTCGAACCCTCGCGCCGTCACCGAGGACGACCTGATCACCCTGCTCGCCGCCGCCCAGGCGGGCCAGAACCCGGATGGAGTGCCGGCATGACCACCGCCCAGCAACGAGTCGAAGAACAGCTGATCGCGGACGTGCTGGCCTCGTTCGCCCGCACCCCGGACCCGCGGTTGCGTGAGCTCATGGAGGCGCTCGTCCGGCACCTGCACGCGTTCATCCGCGAGACCCGCCTGACCGAGGCGGAGTGGACGCGCGCGATCGAGTTCCTCACCGCCGTAGGCCACATCACCGACGACAAGCGGCAGGAGTTCATCCTGCTGTCCGACGTCCTGGGCGCCTCGATGCAGACCATCGCCGTCAACAACGAGGCGTACGAGAACGCCACGGAGGCAACGGTCTTCGGCCCGTTCTTCATCGAGGAATCTCCTCTGGTCGGCATCGGCGGCGACATCGCGGGCGGCGCGGCCGGAACCCCGTGCTGGGTTTCCGGCACCGTCCGCGACACTGCGGGCAATGCCTTGCCGGGCGCGCGGATCGAGGTGTGGGAGGCCGACGAGGACGGCTTCTACGACGTCCAGTACACCGACTCGCGGGTGGCGGGCCGCGGCCACCTGTTCTCCGGCGCCGACGGCTCGTTCGCCTTCTGGGGCGTGCAGCCGACCGCGTACCCGATCCCGCACGACGGCCCGGTCGGCGCGTTGCTCGACGCCGTCGACCGCTCCCCCGTGCGGGCCGCGCACCTGCACTTCATGGTGTCGGCACCGGGTTTCCGCACGTTGGTCACGCATATCTTCGTCGAGGGTGATCCGCAGCTGGAGATCGGCGACTCGGTGTTCGGGGTGAAGGAGTCGCTGGTCAAGCGGTTCGAGGAGCAGCCGGCGGGGGCGCCGACGCCGGACGGGAGGGCGCTCGGCGACAAGCCGTGGACGCGCTCCCGTTTCGACATCGTGCTGGCGCCTTCTCAGTGATCGCAGCAGACGCGCTCGGCCCACTCCGGTTCGTGCCACCAGTGCTTGTTCTCGGCGGACGGGAACGGGTCGAGCGCCGCTGACAACGTCAGCGATTGTTGTTGCTGATACGGCTTCAGCAGGTCGGGCACGGAGTGCAGCGCGCCGCCGACCATGACCTGCCGGACGTTCGCCGCCGCCTTGATGTCGGCCAGCGGGTTGCCCTCGACGAACGCGATGTCGGCCGGTGCGCCCGGCTTGATCGCGCCGAGCGGTAGGCCCAGCCACTTCGCCGGGTTGCGGGTCGCGGTGATGAGCGCTTCCCTCGGGGTGAAGCCGTATTCGACCAGTGCGCGCAGGTTCTGGTGGGTGGCGGTGGCCGGGCTGTCGAGCGGGGCGTCGGTGCCGGTGATGACGAATCCGCCGCCGCGGTGGACGTTCAGGGCGAACTCCACCCAGCCCTTGAGGACCGCGCGGGACGAGGTGCCTGCCGGGGTGCCCTGGGCGTTGGCGTCGGCGAGGTTGCGTTCGTACTCCCACGGCGGGTAGAGGACGCGGGTGCGTTCGTCGGTGGCGAGCGACTTGTCGTTGTCGTACAAGGCTCGTGACTGGAACAGCGTCGGGGTCATGGACATGCCGGACCTGGTGAAGATCGCGACGACGTCCTGGTAGGCCTTGCCCTGCCTGGTGATCGTGTGCGAGTAGCCGAGGCGGTTGGTGGCGCCGACGTGTTCCTGGCCGTCCATGCCGAAGAGGGCGGCCGGGTAGTGGTAGTGGCTCGACAGCGGGACCTTCGACCGTTGCACGGCGGCGCGTTGCAGTTCGACCGGGAGCCGGACGTAGGTTTTGATCATGTCGTAGCCGAGTTCGTGGCCCCGGCGGAGTTCGAGGTCGAGCTGCGCCTTGCTCAGGGTCGGGCGCATGAAGTTGTAGTAGACGCGGCCACCGTCTACGGCCTCGCCGGTGGCGTAGAACCTCGGGCCTGTCAGGGTTCCGGCCGCCAGCGCCTCCCTGGTCTCGACCATCTGGTAGACCGGGTCGCCGGGCGAGCGGACTGTTGTGATGCCGTAGGCGAGCCAGACGTTGCCCTGCCGCGCGCCCCACTGACGGCCGCGCAGGTGCCAGTGGTTGTGAGCATCGATCAGGCCCGGGATCGCGGTCAGAGCGCTGGCGTCGACGTCGGCTTTGCCTCGGTGCGGGCGGACTTCGGCGATCTTGCCGTGTTCGACGACGATGTCGACGTTGCGCTTGAGCTCGTGCGCCTCGCCGTCCCAGTAGGCGCCGACGTGGATCACCTTGCGGTCCGGGGCTTTCGGCTTGCGCCAGGTGAGGCCGTGCCGGATGGTCGTGACCTTGCCGTCCAGAGTGGACTTACGCAGGCGGCCGTTGTTGAGGTACACCAACGCGTCGTTGCCGTGCCACGCCAGCGAGTCGGTGACCTCGCGGGTGACCTGGCGCGGTTGCCCTACAAAGGTGCCCTTGGCGTCGACCGGCACGACCCACGCGACGCTCTCCACGACGAACGCGAGGTGCTTGCCGTCCGGCGACCACACGGGGCCGTCGTCGCCGCGGGTCGCGATGGAGCGGAACGACATCGGCTCGGTGTACTTGAGTTCGCCGCTGGTCAGGTCGACGCTCAGGACCTGGCTGGTGCCCTCGCGGAACCGGCGCGAGAACGGCTTCACGGCAGCCAAGGCGACGACGGTGCCGTCCTTCGACCAGGTCGGGCGGCCGGGCTGGAACAACGTCGGCGTGAGCTGGCGGCGGCCCTGCCGGTCGGTGACCCACACCTGGCCGTCCTGGTCGAGGTAGGCGACGCGGGTGCCGTCCGGTGAGTAGCGCGGCGTGATCTGGGCGTGGGGTGCGGGCGCGAACAGTTCGTCCTTGCCAGAAGCGAGATCGCGCACCCACAGCTGCGCGACGCCGGTGCGGTCGCTCGCGTAGACGATCCGCTTGCCGTCGGGCGAGAAGTCCGGATCGGAGTCGAAGTACCTGCCGTCGGTGAGCTTGGTGGCCTTGCCGTCGGCCAGCACGTACAGCGCGTTCAACGCCCGGAACGCGATCTTGCCATCGCTCGACACCACGGGGCTCGCGATGCCCTTGACCGCGCCGCCGGTGAGGTTCTGCGTGCGTGCGGGCCGCCGTTTGGTGGTCACTGGAACGACGGCCGCGAACGCGATGTCCTTTGTGGATCCACCGGCCAGCAGGCGGATCTTGCCGTCAGCGGTGTAGAGAACGCTGGAGCCGTCCCAGACCGGCGCGAACCCGAACACGTCCTGCCCGGTGACGACCGCCGTGGTCCCGAGCACCAACTCGGCCTCGCCCGGCCGCATCCGCGTGTAGCTCGCCTGGTCACCCGGTCCGAACGCAGCCCCGAACAGCTGCCACCCCGCAGGCGCCGTGACGAGCCGTTCACGCTTGCCGTCCAACGACACCACGTCCACCGCCGCGTTGCCTACGGTGAAGATGATCCGCTTGCCGTCCGCTGACCACTGCGGCGCCGCGGCCTCGTCCGGCACGCCGGTGAGCTGCGTGATGGCGCCACTGGCCAGCTCCAGCACGTGCACGCCGTAGCTGCCGGCGCGGTCGCTGACGAACGCCAGGTGCTTGCCGTCCGGCGAGAACGCGGGCTCGCGGTGGTCGAACTTCCCGTGCGTGAGCTGCTTCAGGCCGTGCCCGTCGAGCCCGATCAGGTAGAGGTGGAAGTTACCGTCCCGATAGGACTGGAACGCGATCTGGTTGCCCGGTCCGAAGGACGGCAGCGTGACGTCCTGCAGTTCGTCGGTGAGCTTGCGCGCTTCCCCACCGCTCGCCGGTAAGAACCAGATCGCGGTGACGAGGTCGATGGCGAGCCACTTGCCGTCGCGCGACCGGGACACCGAGATGTTGGTGCCCTGCGTCAGTTTCACCCGCTCGCCCGGCTCGGAAGCGGAGGCGGAGGCGGAGGCCGTTCCGATCGCCAACGTGGATGCGGCGGTGGCGACGGCGGCGGCCTGACCGCTGCGGGTCAGCAGTTCGCGGCGCGACAGTTCCATGGCGGCACACTCCCCAGTGTCGATCCCCTGTGGAATCCACCCTGGCACCGCGATTTCGCGGCACATCCGCCATTCGGCCCACCACCCACCTGATGGGATGTCAGTCTCAGTTGGCGGCAAGCGTGCGCAGCAACGCAGGCACCTCCGGGGGAACCACGAAGCACTCGGTTCGGGCCGCCAGGTCGTACCTGAAGATCCGAGGCAACGCCGGGTGAAGAAGCCCTTGCGCCTGCAGCGTCGCCGTCAGGCGGTGGTAGGGGCTGGCGAACATGGTCATCTCACGAACGCCTGGGGCGGCGCCGAGCTCGGGTACCTGATCGAGGTGGACCGGGTGCCCCTTGGCTGCGAGCCGGAGCGCTGCCGCCTGGGGCGGCGCGTGGGCGTCGAGTTCGACGAGGAGCACGGCGAGCTCTTCCAGCGTCCACGTCGCCGGCTGCTGGTTCTCAATCTCGTCGAGGTAGATGAGCGAGCGACCCGCGTCCGCGGACGACTCCTCGTCGACCTCGACCTCCAGCACGGACGCACGTGCGAGCAGATCGGTCGGGCGCATGAGGAACAGCCGCCGTCCGGTCAGGCCTTGGTACTCCAGGGAGAGTTCGGGGCGCGGTCCGATGAACTCGGCTCCCTGCCGCCACCACCAGTCCTCCTTCTCGTCGCGGGTGACGATCAGCAGGTCGCGCTGGTGTTCCTGGGCGTAGCGGGTGGCCTGGTACCAGACGAGGTAGTCGCCAGCACCGCCATCGGCAGAGCCGTCCTCCTGCTTGCCCGCGTCCTTGTAGCCCGGCGGGATCTCCGCGGTGATGCGCCGACCAGCCTCGGCCACGCAGGACGCGTGCTCCTCGTCCGCCAGCGGCGAGGTGACCCGGCCGCGCAGCAACCCTTCCAGCTGCTCCAAGATGGGATCACCGACCCGGTCCGCGTCCGCGTGTGCAAGTGCCTGCTGGAGCTTCTCCTGGAGACCACGTACGAGTGCGTCGACCTCGCCGGTGAGCCCGCCGAGATCGCCCTGGTTGAAGCCGACCGCCTTGGCCCAGATACCCAGGGCGTCGTTCATCGAGCGGCCCGCCTTGGCGAGCGCGTCGGTCGCGGTCTTCGTCGCGCCGCGCGGGCTGCCCTGCGCCCGTTGGCGGTGCCGCCAGAACTCGCGCAACGCCTGGTGCGGCACGACGAGGCGGTCACCCAGGCTCTTGAAGGTGTTGATCAGGTCGCTCGACGTTCGCGGGCTGAACCTGTACAGGTCGAGCAGCACGTTCGCGTCCACCGCGACGACCGCCTCCCGCAGCGCGGTGTCGAGCTCGGCCGCGGACGCGATCTTGTAGCCGGCGAACTCGCCGTCGTACAACCCGTTCATGCCGGAATGATCGCGGCCGGGCCGGAGGCGTTTCAGCGGGTTGTGGGCCGTTCATCCGAACGGCCCACCGGACGTCAGAGAGCGAGCGCGCCCTCGATGCGGGCGACCATCGCGTCCTCGGCGTCCACCACGACGCCGTCCGCCTCGGCCACCTCGCGGCTGATCGCGAGCACCGCGCGCGGGAAGTCCGCCGCGTCCTCCGGCGACTTCGCGGTCAGCGTCTTCATCGACGACCGCAGCGCCTCCAGGATCACCGGCTCGATCTCCTCGTCGGTCCCGGCGGGCACGGACGGGCGGGCGCCACCCAGCACGGTGCGCAGGTCGGGCGACAGGTGCGTCAAAGCGCGCAGTCCGGCGAACCTCTCCTCCAGCACGGGGCCGGGGTCGGCGTGGGAAACCAACAGCATCGCGCCGTACACGGCGGTGCGGAGCGTGCGGCTTTCCTCGTCGGTGTAGAAGATCATGTGGCCCACTCTAGGTCGTCGGGTTCCGGTGTTGATTAGAAGACTCCCGAGCACCGGCGCGGTTGCGTCCGAACAGGGAAAACGCCTGTGACGGACGTCAATCGGCGGCAAAGCGAACAAATGGTCGCGTCCGTGCGTTGAACCAGATCTAAGGCAACTGACTCAGGAGGATGTGCTCGATGACGACCACCGCTACCCGGCCCCGCGTCACGGTTCGGCGGGTGGTGTTCACGCTCGTCCTCCTCACCGTGACGACACTGCTGTTCTGGGTGCCGTTCGAGGGCCTGTTCGCGGCCGGCGCGGAGTGGCCGGACCCGGTGCGCCCGATCGCGGCGATCGTGTTCATCGCCGCGGCCGTCGCGATGATGGTGCTGTTCACGCAACGCGCCAGCGACCGGGCCGCGCGGATCTCCCAGTTCCTGCTCGGGTTCGTGTGGATCGCGTTCGTATGGACGTTGATCTCGGACGTCGTGCGGCTCGGCATGGCGCTCGCGGGCGTCGAGAACCCGTTCCGCAGCCGTTTCATCGCCGTGCTGCTCGCGGTTCTCATCGTCACCGTGACGGTGTACGGCGTGTACGAGGCGATGCGCGTACCGCGGATCAAGCGGCAGGACGTGACGATTCCCCGGCTCGACCCCGCGTTCGACGGCCTGACCGTCGCGGTCATCACCGACACGCACTACGGCGCCATCAACCGCGCCAAGTGGTCGCGCGGCATGGTCGACGCCGTCAACGGCCTGAACGCGGACGTCGCCGTGCACGTCGGTGACATCGCGGACGGCACGGCCGAGCAGCGCCTCGAGCAGGCCACGCCGCTCGGTGACGTGAACACGCCGCACCGCTTCTACATCACCGGCAACCACGAGTACTACTCGAACGGCCAGGGCTGGGTCGACCTGATGACCCGGCTGGGCTGGAAGGCGTTGCGCAACGAGCACGAGACGCTCACGCGCGGCGAGGCCAAGCTCGTGTTCGCGGGCACCGACGACATCACGGCGAGCCACTCCGGCGAACCCGGCCACGCCGCCGATCTCGCGCACGCGTTGCGCGGCGCCGACTCCACCGCGCCGGTCGTGCTGCTCGCGCACCAGCCGTCGGAGATCGGCAAGGCCGTCGAGGCGGGCGTGGACCTGCAGCTGTCCGGGCACACGCACGGCGGGCAGATCTGGCCGTTCCACTACCTGGTGCGACTCCAGCAGCCGGTGGTCGCCGGCCTGTCCAGGCACAGCGACCGCACCCAGCTCTACACCAGCCGCGGTGCCGGCTTCTGGGGTCCGCCGATGCGCGTCTTCGCGCCCAGCGAGATCAGCTTGCTGACGCTGAAAGCGAGCTGAGATGCCCTGAGTCGTTGAACCGCACGAGACGCGGTGACTGTCCGGTCGTGTAGCGGATGACCGTCAGCGCCGCGTTGTCGTGGTTCAGCGTCAGCCAGCTCTCGGGCGGGGCGTCCAGCGCGTCCCGCACGAGCCAGCTGATCAGGAACGCGTGCGTCACGACCAGCACCGGTCCGTCGCCGGGCCGGGCGAACCGGGTCTCTGCCTCGTGCGCCAGTGCCGGGCCGCGGGTGCGTTCGGACTCGGGGAACTGGTCGAAGAACTCGTCGTGGTCGGGGACGAAGTGCGGCACGAAGTCGTCCGCCGCGGCCTCGACCCGGCTCGGCACCTTCAGCACGTCCGCGATGATCGAGGCGGTCTCGGCCGCACGGGGCAAGGGACCGTGGTGCACGGCCGCGAAGCCCGTGCCCCGCAACCGTTCCGCCAGCGCTTCGGTCTGCTGGCGACCGCGTGCGGTCAGTCTCGACTCGTCCTTCGTCGCTTCGCCGTGCCGGACCAGGTGAAGATCTCTTGTCACGCCGTGCAGTCTGCCTTGATGGCACTCGCGGCGTGATGGGCGTGGGTGGGTCCGGAGTTGTTCCAGTCCTGACCTCGGGTGAGCAGCTGCACGGTCAGGTTTCCGCTGGCCTTGAACTTCCCGGCGCTGACCCACTGGCCGCGCTTGTCGACCTGCTTGATCGCGAACGACGCGAGCGGCGTGCCGCCGACCCCGTTGCGGTCGTAGACGTTGTACACGGTCGGATTACCCCCGACCTCCTCCAGGCCGCCGTCCGGGACGTGCACGGAGACGTCGCACGTGCCGGTCACCGCGAACGTCCACAGGCCGTAGGCGGAGCTGTCGTCCTTGCGGGCGTCGCCCGACATGGGGATCGACACGAACGTCGAGCCGCACTTGCCGTCGCCGTGGTCGACCCAGCCCTTCTTGCCGTCGCGGTACGAGCCGACGCTGCTGAAGCCGCCGCAGCCGGGCCCGGTCGTGAACGACTTGGCACCGCCGGGCGCGCGCGCCGTGTCCCCGGCGGGCGGCGGGGCGACGTTCTGCGTGGTCGTCGGCACCAGGCCCAGCGCCGAGGACGCGAGCGACGGGTTCTGGCTGTTCGACGCGGACTCCTCCGGCAGGTCCTCGGGCGGGGTGATCATGCCGGGGATGTAGCTGTGCGAGGGGTTCGCCATGTCGGTGGTGCCGTCGCCGGAGCCACCGTTGAACGTGGAGATCGCGATCCCGCCGAGCACGACCAGCGCGACGATGGCGGCGATCGCGGCGGCACGGGGCTTGAGGGGACCGGCCTGTTTCGCTTGCTCTTCCTGCTCCACGCGGTCACCGGCGGCGGCCCAGCGAGCGGCTCCCCTGGCGCGGGCAGCCTCCATCAACTGGGGGTCGGGCGCCAGATGGCGCTCGGTCGGTGGGTCCTCGGGGAACTGGGTCGGCACGGAGCGCAGTGTGCCAGGGACACACGGCCACTCGAACGTGTGGTTCTTTCACGAACGGGTTGTTTGAACTCAATGGACCGCACGCTGTGTCTGCCGTTAGCCCGTTTCGTCTACCCACCGTGACGGCGAGCGGGTCAATCCAGCGGTGATTCCTGACTTGTGAGTCAAGCTAAGCACCCTTCCGCACCTGCGGACACCCGTCGCGCAAGTGGCGAAAAACCGGATCTTGTCCCGGTTTCCGCGTCACGGAAGGGAAACACCTGCAGAACGCCTTGATCTCGTTGCGTTTTGGGGCAACGGAACCGGTTCAGCACTGCCATGTTCAGGACAGGGCGTCGATCAGCGCAAGATCTGGCGGCACCAGGGTCGTCGACAGGACGAGTTCCCGCATCAGGTTGTCGTTCAACGCGTTGCCGACGGGCTCGCCGACCTCCTCGCGGACCAGTCCGGGCACTCCCTCGCGTGACAGCCGGGCCCGCACCGCGGCCACCATGTGTTCGACCTTCTTGTGGCTCCACTGCTCGTCAGGCCGCAAATCAGACATAACGGCGGCGACGTGCTGGCGTGCCAACGGTTGTGGGTTCGCCTCGTGCATGAGGTACCGCTGGCCGAGCACGACCAGAAGCAGTCGTTCGTCGTCGGTGAGACGCCATCGGCGTGGAGGCTCGGTCACCGCGCCGTGCGGCACCGACGGCTGCCCGCCGTCCGGTCCGGCCACGTAAAGCTCCAGCAGGTGCTCGCGGTCGCGGGTGCCGCGGATGAACAACGGCGTGTAGCCGTGCGCGAGCGGGACCGCGTCCTCGTCGGGGAAGAGCCACCGCGACTTGGGCAGCCGGATCGGCAGCCGGCCGAGGTTGCTCACCCACCACCCGCCGTCGCGGCAGGTCAGCGCGCCGTGCTTGCGCGACACCCGCAGGTCGCTCTCGCCGACGCAGATGTCGACGTCGGGGCGGTTGCGGCCGAACACGACGGCATGGCCGTCCACCGGAGCGCTGTTCACGCGGCCCGCGAGCGCGAGCGCGACGATCCCTCCGGGCACGGTCTGCGGCACTTGCCGGGCCAAGCTTTCGTACATTCTGAGCAGTCTCCTCCCCCAACCCGGGGACCCGTCCCTAAGATCCGGATCTGTGCTTGGGCGGACGATCGCGAACCGGTACCGGCTCGAAGAGCATCTCGGCACGGGAGGCATGGGTGAGGTCTGGCGGGCGATGGATCTGGAACTCGGCGAGACAGTCGCGCTGAAACGCACCGGCGACGCCTCCCGCGAAGCGCGCATCGGTGCCGAGCTCAGCCACCCGAACGTCATCGCGACCCTCGGCACCACGACCGACGGTGGCGAGCAGTGGCTGGTGATGGAGTACCTGCCGTCCCGCACGCTCGCGGAGATCATCGAGACGGACGGACCGATCGCGCCCGACCGGGCCGCGCGAATCGGCGTTCAGCTCGCGGACGCGTTGACGGCCATGCACGCCAAGGGAATGGTCCACCGCGACGTCAAGCCCGGCAACGTCCTGGTGACCTCGCACGACGTCGCGAAGCTCAGCGACTTCGGCATCTCGCGCTGGGCCGAGGCGACCCAGGTCGGCGGAGGTGACGTCGCGGGCACTCCTGCCTACCTCGCCCCGGAGGTCGCGGACGGCCACGAGGCACGGCCCGCCGCGGACGTCTTCGCTCTGGGCGCGACGCTCTTCGCCGCCGTCGAGGGCACCTCGCCGTGGGGCTCCCCGGACGCCGGGTCCGCCGAGCAGCTCCGGCGTGCCAAGGCCTACGACATCACGCCCGCACGCCACTCCGGGCCGTTCGGGGACCTGCTCGCCCAGCTGCTGCGGCGCTCGCCCGAGGACCGTCCGGCCGCCGAGAACGTCCGCGCGTTGCTGGAGGGCGTGACACCTCGTCGGAGTCGGCGGCCTCTCGTGCTCGGCGCGGCGGCCCTCGCGCTCGTCGTCGTGGCGGGTGGCATCTACCTCTGGCAACGCCCCACGGCCGGCACCGTCGGCGACCCGGCGTCGATGGACGTCTGCGCGCTCGCCGCGACGCAGGACGACTACCAGCGGTTCGGTGCGCGCAAGGCGGACACGGCCGCTGAGAAGTCGTACTGGTTCAACGGGTGCGCGACCTGGCTGTCGTTCGACGACAAGGGTGACGACGGCGTGGTGGTGGAGTACTCCGTCAAGCAGTTCGCGCAGTACGGCGCCGAGGAACCCGACGGCGTGCTCGGCCAGCTCGAGCAGCAGGCCGACACGCCCGACATCTGCACGAAGACCGCCGAGCTCGTGGACGGCAACGTCCTGCAGATCGACGTGAAAACCGGCGGCACGTCGCAACGGCCGTTGTGCGAGATCGCCGACGTGGCGGGCGGGCACGCGCGCAAGGTGCTCGCCGCCGACGAGATCCCGCGCCGCGACCACGCCTGGCCGTCGGACTCCCTCGCCTCCGCGAACGCCTGCGCGTTGCTGGAGAAGGGCGACATCCGCGCCCAGCTGGAGGCCGAGGCGACCCCGTACCCGTGGAACGAGCTCGGCAGGTGGGGCTGCGGCTGGGACTACCAGCAGCGTCAGATCGGCATCGAGTTCAGCCGCCAGGGTGCGTTCGAACCCGACGACGGCGACCCGGTGGACGTCGGCAGGCCGGCCATCACCGATCCCGAGGAGGGCGGCTGCGAGGTCTCGGTGCAGCACAAGGCGTTGAGCAACGACCGGTTCGAGGTGGTCGTCGTCGTGCTGTCGGACTCGGACGTGAAGGACTCTTCAACTCTCTGTCCCGGAGCGATCTTGCTCGCCAAAGCGGTGGTAGCCAAGCTCCCCCAGCCCGTTTAGGGTGCCCGCCATGCCCTCAGGTAGACAGGCCGTCGTGCTGCTTGCCGCCCTCGTGGCGGGTTGCGGCACGGCGATCCAAGGTTCCCCCGTCGCAGGACCGCAGTTACCGTCCACGTCGACCTCGCAGACCGTCACCGTCGTGACGACGACTCCCGCGTCGAGCAGCAGCGCCGCCGCTCCCCCGCCCGCGCAGCCTCCGCCCCCGCCTCCTCCCGTAGCGAAGTTCGGCAACCCGAACGGCACCGTCGCCGTGCCCGCGGAAGCCGCCGCCGAGGACACCTCCAAGCCCACCCGCGTGATCGGCACCGGGACACCGGCGAGCTGCACCTCGCAGGCCGTGACCGAGGCTCTCGGCGCCGGTGGTGTCGTGACCTTCAACTGCGGCGCGCAGCCGCACACCATCCCGATGGCCGCGACCGCGAAGGTGCGTCAGCGGACCGTGCTCGACGGCGGCGGCCGGGTCACGTTGAGTGGTCAGGGCCAGCGCCGGATCATCGAGCAGAACGGGCCGCGGCTCGTCGTCCAGAACATCACGCTCGCCGACGGCAACTCGACCGGCGACCAGACCGAGGGCGGGGGCGGCGGCGCGATCTTCGTGCTCGGCGGCCAGCTCAAGGTCGTGAACTCCCGCTTCGCGAACAACAGGTGCGACACCAACGGACCCGACCTCGGCGGTGCCGCGATCCGGGTGACCGATTGGGCGCAGAAGACGCCGATCTACGTCACCGGCAGCACGTTCGAGGGTGGCGTGTGCTCCAACGGCGGAGCGCTGAGCAGCATCGGCGCGTCGTTCGTGGTGCTCAACAGCCTGATGCGCGGCAACAAGGCCATCGGCCGCGGCGCCAACCCGGCCCGCGGGGGCACGCCGGGCGGCGGCAGCGGTGGCGCGATCTACAACGACGGCAACACGTTCACGCTGCGCGTCGCCGGATCGTTGATCGAGGACAACACCGCCAACGAGGGCGGTGGCGCGGTCTTCTTCGTCAGCAACGACAAGTCCGGCTCGATGTCGGTCGAGGGCTCCACGCTGCGCCGCAACCCCAGCCTCGGCTTCGAGACGATCAAGGGGATCTTCTACCTAGGCGCGGCCGAGAAGCCGAAGGTCAGCGGTTCGACGATTCAGTGAGCCCACGACCAGCAGCAGCACGAGGCCGCACACGCTCATCGCCAGGCTGAACCCGTACGTCCAGCGGAAACCCAGCTGCTGGGAGAGACCGAGCAACGCGCCCGCGACCATGCCGCCGACGATCTGGGTGTTGCTGAACATCGTCGTGGCGTGGCCGGGCCGCAACGGGTCGAGGCTCTGGAAGTACGTGATGCCCACGCCCATGATCAACGAGATGACCGTGGCGTGCAGCAGTTGCGCGGCCATGACCTGCCAGATGGCGTCGGCGAACACCATCACGCCGTGATAGCCCAACGCGATCACGGCGCCGATGAGCACGAGTTTGTGCTGCGACATGCGGTTCGCGAGCGAGCCGAACCACAGCATCATCGGGATCTCCAGCGCCGCGCACAGGCCCATCGCGAGCCCCGCGTCGCCGGCCGAGCCGTTCAGCTCGGTCGTGAGGAACACCGGCAGGCCGCTCACCGCGAGCGCCACGGCTCCCTGCAGGAACAGGAAAGCGGCCGACACGACCAGCATGTTGTTGCGGGTCGACCCTGCTTCTTCTTCGGGCTTCTCCTCCTCGGCCTGCGCGGGCGGCACCGGCAGCGTCAGGGCGAGGACGGCCACGCCGAGCTGGAGCGCGGCGGTGGCGACGAACAGACCGAACCAGCCGGTCTGCGCGACGAGCAGCGCGGCCAGCGGCGGTCCGGCGACCCAGGCGACCGACAGCAGCGTGCGCAGCACGCTGACGATCATCGACGGCCCCCGCGAGACCTGCCGGCCGTACGCGAAGAGCTGGGGCAGCAACGATCCGGTGATGCCGATGAACACCACGGACGCGCCGAGCAGGGACCAGTAGTCGCGCAGCACGGCGAACAGGCCGTAGCCGATCGCGCCGGCGACACCGCCGACGGCGAGCAGGTACCGGCGTTGCACCCGGCCGTCCGACAGCTTGCCCATGATCGTGCTGGCGACCACCTGCGCGAGCGGGATCACGATCAGGAAGAAGCCGAGCTGGAACGGCGTCACCTTGATCTCGCTGGTGAGGAACAGCGAGGCGAACGGCAGCGCGAGTGCCATCGAGATGCCCGACACGACGCTGATGCCGGAGAGTTGGAGGAAAGTACGGGACAAGAACGGCGAGGATGTTCTCTCGCGAAGTGCCGTCACCCGCCCATGGTGCTCGTTGAGCGGTCGATCAGGAAACTAGATATCCCATGATGCGGTCAACATCTCACGCGATGACGATCGCACCGTCCCGGCGGTGATCCGCACCACCTCTGAGCAGGCCCGATCCGGTCATTTCGACCACCTGGCAGCCGCCGAAGAACATGTTCGGCGCGCGGAACCGGGTGACCGGCAGCTCGCTTTCCGGTTTGATTCCCGGTTCGACGTGGAGGTGGTCCCCGCTCAGGTGCAGGCGCGGTGCGTCGACGGCGTCCTGGGCGGGCATGCCGCGGTCGAGGACGTTCACCAGCACCTGCAGGATCGCGCCGCAGATCCGGCTCGACCCGGCGCTGCCGAGCACGAGTTCGGTGCGGCCGTGGTGCGTCACGACGGTCGGCGCCATCATCGACGGCAGCCGGTCGCCCGGCGCGTGGCTGAAGAACCCGTCCGGCGACAGGTCCTCCTCGCCCATCATGTTGTTGAGGTGCACGCCCGCGATCGAGATGCCGGAGCCCGCGCCGTTCGTGGTGGTGACGCTGCACGCCGTGCCGTCCGCGTCGAGCACGGAGATGTGCGTGGTGGAGCCGAGGCGGTTCAGGTGCGTCTTCGGGGTGGCGAGCGCGCGGATCAGGTCCTGCTGCGACGGGTTGTCCGGCAACGCCTCGAGCATCTGCGTGAGCAACGCACCGCCCGCAGCAGGTGGTGGGTTCGTGTGGATGTCACGGCCACGATGCCGCACGTGCAGCGGTTCTCGTTCGATGGCCTCGTACGTCCTGAGGTCTTGGCGCGTGAGGTCGCCGCCCTGGCTTTGGATCCAGTCGGTGATCGCGGTCGCGATGTCGCCGTCGTAGAACGGGGTGGCGCCGTCGCTGCCGAGCCGGTCGAGGGCTTCGGCGAGTTCGGGCTGGACGAGGAGTTCGCCCTCCTCCAGCGCGGTGAGGCCCGCGCTGCGGGCGAGCGGCAGCAGCAACGTCGTCACGTACGCCTGGTAGCGGTTGACCCGATGGCCTTTGCGGGCATGCATCGCCGCTGTGGCCACGAGTTCGTCTAGTGGCGCGCGGCCGTGAGTGGCGGCTTTCGCGGCACCGGCGGGCATTCCGTAGGCAGCCACCGACGACGGTCCCACGTGGAATTCCTGCTCGGCGTCACCGAAGTGGACGGTGATGGGGTCGAGCGGCGCCCTGGGTCCCTGCTTGCCGTTACCTGGCGCGACCGCCGAGAAGTCCAGCAGCACAGGGGTTTCCCCGGCCGGGGCGATCATCATGTACCCGGCCGAGCCCAGACCGGTGAGCAGTGGTTCGGTGACGCACGACGTGAGCATCGCCGCCACGGCCGCGTCCACGGCGTTGCCCCCGGCGCGCAGCATCGCCGCGCCCGCCTGTGCGGTGAGCGGGTGGCCCGCCGCGATCGCGCCTCGCACCGTCGACCTCCAGAAGTGAAGGCGTTCCACGGTAGACCTGGTCGCGAACGGCGGGCCACCCGGCTGGTTCCTATTGCTTGGCGTCCTACTTCTTGGGGTCCTACTTCTTCGTGGCCGAGTAGTTCCGGAAGCTCAGGTACGTGTCGAGGATGTCCGAGGAAGCGCTCTCGACCGAGCGGTAGATGCCCCACTTCGGCCGCACGTAGTCGCCTTCGTCCGGGATCTTCACGCCACTTCGCTTGCCCTGCACCGCGATCGGCGCGTTAGCACCCGTGCCGTTGCGGAGCACGAAACCGACCGTGCCGCTGGAACCGGGCGTGATCGTCCATTCGACCGTGACCCACTTGTCGCGCAAAGGGGCCAGGTTCGTCGCGGCGATGTCCGGTGCGCCGTCAGTGCTGAACGCGCGCGCTCGGATCGTTTCGGTGTTACCGCTGCGGCTCAGGGACAACGTCGTCCACGGGCCACCGTTGGTCTCGGGCGTCTTGGTTTGGAAGATGTGCGTGAACTTGCTCGTGCCGTGCAACGACGACGGCATGTACATCTCGTACGAGATGACCCACGTCTCGCCGTTCTTCATCTTCAGCGCGTTGCCACCGGACACCATGCCCTTGGACTCGGTGCGCTGGCGGTCGCCGCCGCCGGTGGTGTCGCGGTCGTTCTTCCAGATGTTGAACCGGTAGGTGTCGCCCTGGACGACGACGTACTCGCCCTTACGGTCGGGGAACTTGTTGCCGCGGTCGGCCTCGATGCCTTCGAACGCCTTGAGGCCGTCCTTCGCGGGGTCGGGGCTCCACGCGGGCGCCGCGCTCGCGGGAGTGACGGCGACCAGCATCAGCGCGGCGGCCGTCAGTGCGATTTTCATCGTGCTTCCTTCCTGGCGGCACCACCGAAGGTAGGAGGTCTCCACCAGGACTGTCAATCAAAGTCAGGCAAAATGCCTATGAATGACTCGCAGTCATCGGAGCTTGAGGGCGAGCCTGACCGCGTCCGCCCGCGAGTGCAGCCCGGCCTTGGCGAACAGGTTGTTGATGTGGGTTTTCACCGTCGCCTCGCTGATGAAGAGCTTCCTGGCGATCTCGCCGTTGCGCAGGCCCTGGCCGATGAGGTCGAGCACCTCGCGTTCGCGGGCGGTGAGGTCGAGGCCGGGGTCGGCGGCCGGCCGGCGGCTCGCGAGGTCGAGCAGCCTCAGCTGCACGGCGGGGTCGAGGATCGCGTTGCCGGCGTGGGCGCTCTTGACGGCCTGGATGATCGTTCCCCGGTCGGCGTCCTTGGTCAGGTAACCGCGTGCCCCGGCCTGGAGCGCCTCCAAGATCGACTCGTCGTCGTCGAACGTCGTCAGCACGACGACCGGCAGGTCTGGATGTGACTGCCTCAGGTGCCTGGTGGCCTCGGCTCCGCCCATGATCGGCATGTTGAGGTCCATCAGCACGACCTCTGGGGCCAGTTCCCCGACCTTCGCGATGGCGTCCTGGCCGTTGGGCGCGGTGCCGACGACGGTGATGTCCGGGTCGAGGTCGAGCATGACGGCGAGGCCGTCGCGCACGGCGGCCTGGTCGTCCACGATCAACAGCCTGATCATCGGGGCAGCTCCATCCTGACCGTCCACCCTGGACCTTCCGGGCCGGCGAAGAGCTTGCCGCCCAGGAGTTCCGCGCGTTCTCGCATTCCCGCCAGACCCATGCCACTGCCTTGTGCGTCGTTCGTGCCGTTGTCAGTCACCGTCAACTTCACCATCGTCGGCGCGTACTCCAACTCCACCACCACCGCTGACCCTGGCGCGTGCTTGTGGGCGTTCGTCAACGCCTCCTGCGCCGCCCGGATCACCGTCTGCGCGATCTCCACGCTCACCGGCCCCTCCCCCGTGCTGCGGAACGTGGCTCCATGAGTCTCCGCCAGCCGTGCGATCGATTCCGTCAACGGCAACGTGCTCTCTCGTAGCGCGTGCACGGCCCGTCGCGTCTCCTTCAGACCCGACACCGCCAACGCCCGTGCCCGCAGCACGGCTTCGTTGGCCTCCGCGGACTTGCCCGCGCCGTGCAGTGCATCAGCCATGTCGAGCTGCACGGCGATCCCCGACAGCGAGTGCCCGACGACGTCGTGGATCTCGCGCGCGATGCGGCCGCGTTCCTCCAGCACCGCCGTGTACTCGGCGGCGGCCTGGGCGGCGACGCGGTCGCGGCGGACCAGGCCGAAGTACACGGGAAGCCCGGCGGTGAGGCCGAGCCACCACGGTGGAACCACGGTGGCTCCGAGCGCCTCGGCCACCCACGTCGAGATCATCGCGAGCACCGCGCCGCCCACGGCCAGCGCCACCGAGGCGTGCCGCGACTCGAGCTGACGCCCGGCCGTGCCGGTCGCGAGGAAGACGAACGCGACTCCGGCCGTCGACGGCGCGAGCGCGAACAACGGCGCGGCGGCCAGCACGAACACTCCGACGACCGCGATCTGGCCGCGGTCGGGGAGCCGGTCGAGCGCGAACACGGAGGTGACCGCCGCGGCGATCACCACGGCGGTCACGGTCCAGGTCAGGGCGGGTAGCGAGGGCGGACGGGTCGCCACCTGGATCGCCGTGACCGAGGCGAGCACCAGCGTGGCCAACGGCCGGAACATCTCGTCAGCGAGCTTCATCGAGTCGAATCATGCCGGGTCTCGCGGACCTTCTCCTGCCAGGAGTCCAGCAGCGGCGAGGTGCGGTGCGGCGCTCCGTTGCGCCCCTTCGCCCACACGACCTGGCCGCCCACCCGCACGGCCTTCGACATCACGACCAGGCCCTCGGCCAGCAGGCCGGCGCCGACGACGAGCATCAGGCCGTTGCTCTGCGCACCGCTGGGGGCGAGCAGGAACACCAGGGCGAACCGTGCGGCGATGCTCGCCACCCACAGCGCGACGGTCGTGGCGGTGTAGCGGACCATCACGATGCCGTTCTGCTCGTAGGTGCGGATCGTGAGTCCGCGCAACACTCCGAACGCGACGCTCAGCACGATGCTGACCAGCAGGAACCCCAGGCCGTTCGGTGTGGTCTGGGTCAGGCCGATGACGCCGAGGATCACCGGGAGCAGCAGCAGGCGCTTGCCGACGGCGGGTTCACCCATCAGCCGGCGGGCCAGCACGTAGATGATCGCGGCGGCGATGAGGACGATCTCTGCGGTTGCGTTCATGCCGACAACGTTAGGAATTTCCGCAGGTCAGCGCGTGGACCCAGCGCTGTAGCCAGGGTGGAGATCCGTCTCCACCCCCAGGTTGAGATGCGGGGCAAAACGGGTAATTCGACGAACATGGACTGGATCACCCGCCTGATGGAGGCACTCGGCTCGCCCGGCGCGGGCCTCGCGGTCGCGCTGGAGAACGTGTTCCCGCCCGTGCCGAGCGAGGTGATCCTGCCGCTGGCCGGGTTCACCGCGGGCCAGGGCAAGATCTCGCTGGTCGCCGCGATCCTGTGGACGACGGCGGGCTCGGTCGTCGGCGCATTGGTGCTCTACGGGCTGGGCGCGTGGCTCGGGCTGGAGCGGCTGCGGAAGGTCGCGGACAAGATCCCGTTCACGTCGGCGTCCGATGTGGACAAGTCCGACGCGTGGTTCGACAAGCACGGCAACAAGGCCGTGTTCTTCGGCCGGATGGTGCCGGTGGTGCGGAGTCTGATCTCCATCCCCGCCGGGGTGTCCGGGATGCCGATCGTGAAGTTCACGCTCTACACCGCGGCGGGCAGCCTCGTCTGGAACACCGCGCTGATCCTCGCCGGGTACGCGCTCGGCGACAACTACGAACTCGTCGACCGCTACCTGGGCTGGGTCTCGACCGGCGTGCTCGCGGTGCTGGCCATCAGCGTCGCCTGGTTCGTGGTGGCGCGCGTCAGGGAGCGCCGTTCGTAGACCAGCGCCGCGCCCGCGATCGCGAGGCCCGCGAGCGACAGGCCGACACCCACCCAGGCGGTGGAGGTGTAACCCCAGCCCGCCGCGATGGCGAGCCCGCCGAGCCACGCGCCGGCGCCGTTCGCGACGTTGAGCGACGAGTGGTTGGACGAGGCGGCGAGCGACGGCGCGTCCGGCGAGGCGTCCATCAGCTTGATCTGCAGGGCCGCGGCGAGGATCTGCACGGTGAAGCCCAGCAGGAACAGGAAGACGAACAGGAACACCGGGATGGCCGCGAGCAACCCGAACAGCACGAGGATCACGGTGACCGCGATCAGTCCGCCGAACACCGAGCCCGTCACGGACCGGTCGACGAACCGTCCGCCGAAGGCCGCGCCGAGCGTCATGCCGAGCCCGAACACCGCGAGGATCCACGGCACCACGCTCGACGACAGCCCCGCGACCTCGGTCGTCAGCGGCGCCACGTAGGAGTAGACGGCGAACATGCCGCCGAAACCGATCATGCCGGTGAAGATCGCGAACCACACCGTGGGCCGGCCGAACGCGCGGACCTCGCCCTGCATCGACGCGCCCTCGACCTTGGGCACCCGCGGCACCCAGGCACTGATGGCCAACGCCGTGATGACCGCGATCACCGCGACCGCCAGGTACGCCGTGCGCCACCCGATCTGCTGCCCCGCCGCCGTTGCCAACGGCACGCCCACAAGGTTCGCCACGGTCAGACCGACCATCACGCGCGCAACAGCCGTTCCGCGCCGTTCGGGAGCAACGAGCGTGGCGGCGACAACCGCCGCGATGCCGAAGAACGCGCCGTGCGGCAGTCCAGCCACAAAGCGGGCGATAAGAAGAAGCGTCTTGTCCTGCGCGATCGCCGACAACCCGTTGCCGAGCGCCACCGCCAGCATGAGCCCGATCAACATGCCCTTGCGCGGCAACTTGGCCCCGAGCACCGCGATCAGCGGCGCCCCGACGACCACGCCGGCGGCGTAGAGGCTGATCGCGTGCCCGGCCTCGTAGTCGGGAATGCCGAACGTCTCCGCGATCTGCGGCAGCAACCCCATCGTCGCGAACTCGGTCGTCCCGATGCCGAACCCGCCGAGGGCGAGCGCGGTCATGGCGCGCGTGGTGTTCAAGGCTTCCCCATGGCTAGTCAGCTAGTTAGCTACTGCATCGATTTTACGGTCCTTCTGACGCGCTTCAGAAGCCCCTGACCTGGTGCCGATCCTCACACGCCGCTCCAGGAATACCGACCCCAGAGCGATGATGAGACCACCCACCGCGAGCAGCGCCCCGATCCAGTTCGGCGCCGTGTACCCGAGCCCCCGCTCGATGGCGAGCCCGCCGAGCCAGGCCCCACCGGCGTTCCCGAGGTTGAACGCCGCGATGTTCGCCGCACTGGCCAACGCCGGCGCCCCTTCAGCGGTCTGCATGACCCGCATCTGCAACGGCGGCACCGTCGCGAACCCGGCCGCTCCGAACAACACGATCGTCACCGCCGCCAACACCGGCGAGTGCGCCGTGAACACGAACGCCGTCAAGATCGCCGCCAAGGCCGTCAGGATCACGATCACGCTCTTCATGACGCTGCGGTCAGCGGCCTTGCCACCGAGCAGGTTGCCCGCGAACAACCCGACCCCGAACAACACCAGCAACCACGTGACCGCCCCACTCGAGAACCCGGCCACCTCGGTCATCATCGGCGCGATGTAGGTGAACGACGCGAACACCCCCGCAAACCCGAACGCCGTCATCAGCAGCGCCAGCCACACCTGCGGGTTCCGGAACACCTTCAGCTCACTGCGCAGACTGCTCTCCTGGGCCTGCTGCTGCGGCACCAGGAACAAGATCCCCAGCAACCCGATCACACCCAGCGCCGTCACGGCCCAGAACGTCGACCGCCACCCCAACGCCTGCCCCAGCGCCGTCCCCATCGGCACACCGAGCACGTTGGCCACCGTCAACCCGGTGAACATCAACGCGATCGCACTGGCTCTGCGTTGCGGCGCAACGAGGTCAGCAGCCACCACCGACCCGACCCCGAAGAACGCCCCGTGCGCCAGCGCCGCCACGACCCGCCCGCTCATCAACACGCCGTACGTGTCCGCGAGCGCCGACACCAGGTTCCCCGCGATGAACAGCACCATCAACCCGGCCAGCATCTTCTTCCGCGGCAGCCGCCCGCCGAGGACGGTCAGCAACGGCGCACCGACCACCACGCCCAAGGCGTAGCCGGAGATCAACAGTCCCGCGCCGGGGATGGTCACGCCGAGGTCAGCAGCCACCTCCGGCAACAGTCCCATGATCACGAACTCGGTCGTGCCGATGGCGAAGGCGCTGATCGCGAGGGCGAGCAGAGCGACAGGCATGGTCACACAATCCTTGAAGTCGTAGGTTGTCCGCGCCAGCAATAGTTGCACACGCGGGCATTTGCACGCACCTCCTGAATCGGTGAAGCCGGTCACGCTCCGCCTCGGCCCCCACCCACAACCCCACCCATCCCCCGAACACGACGAAAGGCCGGCCCCAACCGGGACCGGCCTTCCCTCAACCCGAACTCAGATCCGCGGCACGTCCACGAACGTGCGGCCGTTGAGCGGCTGCGTCGCGCGGGCGTTGCCCGCGGTGAACAGGCCCTTGAAGCGGGCGATGGTCGCCGCCGTCACGTGCTGCTCGCCGGTGAGGTACCACTCGACGCCCTCAGTGAACGGGGCCGTGGTCAGCGAGCCCGTGTAGTGCAGCGTGTGGTGGCCTGCGGGCAGCAGGCGGTTGAGGTTGATCGGCTCGATGTCGACCGGCGCGCCGCACTCCGGGGAGAGCTTGGCGAGCACGTCGTCGACGACCGAGTGGCCGCCCACGACCAGCGGGACGCCCACGACGAGGAGCTTGCCGGCGGCGCTGCGGTGGACGAGGTGCATTTCGAGCGGGGTGTGGCGGCCGCCGAAGGCGTGCTCGGACGGCGTGTGGAAGTGGAACTGGACCAGGTCGTATCTGGTGCCCGCCACGGTCACGTGGCCGGCGCCGGGTTCTACCTCGGCCTCTTCGGTTTCCTCGTGGTCGCGGGTGGTGCAGCCGTTGTCCTTGTCCGCGTCCTTGCGGATGTACTTCAGCTCCAGCGCGGATTCGCCGTACGAAACGTCGAGCTTCGGTGCGTGCGGGTCGAACCGGATCGCGTTCGGCGTGACGTTGACGGGACTCTGCTTCGGCGTCGCCGACTCGGCCGCACCGGACGCGAAGAACGTCGCGGTGAGCACGAGCGGAAGAAGCGCAGGGAGGGACCGCTTGAGGTTCATAACGTCACTTTTCACCCGATCGGGTGAAATGGGGAGAGGAGTGTGGTCGCGCTCTCATCAGCCGGAATTATTCCCGGCGTTCCATTCGGGACAAGACTGAACTGATTCAGCGCCCGGACGTTGGTCTTCGCAGGTCACGGGCGACGAAACAGGTATGGGCGAGCGCCGATTCGGGCAAGTTCGTTGAGCACGCAAATTCGAATTGAGACAACCGGGAAATTGATGAACGGCGCCGTTCTTGATCACCATTGTCCGATTCAGGGTGATTTGCCGAATTTGCCTGAAGTAACTCCGCGAACACGACGGATGGGGCAGGATGAGCGGATGGTCACCGTGGACGACATTCGCGCTGTGGCGAAGACGCTGCCGCGCACCACCGAGCACCTCATTCGCGACCGCGTGAAGTTCCGCGTCGGCCAGATCGTCTACGCGGCCCTGTCCCGCGACGAGACCGTGCTCGGCTTCGGCTACCCCCGCGAGGAACGGGAGGCGCTCGTCGCGAGCGACCCCGTCAAGTTCGCCTTTCCCAGCGAGTCCGACATGCGCTTCCAGTGGGTGCACGCCTCGATGGCCGAACTGGACGTCGAGGAGATGACCGAGCTCGTCCAAGGCGCCTGGGCCATGTGCGTGCCCAAGAAGCTCATCCGCGAGCGCCTCGGCGAGGCCTATCTTTAGTCAACACTGAAGTCACTGCATAGACAACGCACGCCGGGCTCGATCCACTCCTGACCGGTCCACGACGGGTGCCGCGCGAGCAGCACCGACCGCACCTCGGCCTCGATCTCCTCCACGGCCATCGCGGAGTCCCTGCGCCGCCACGTCTCGTCGCGCAACTCGCGGAGGTAGGCGTGTACCCCCTGCAGTACCCCCACGTCACCCACCGTCCCGTGACCTGGGACGACGATGTGCGGCGCACCGGCGATCAAGGAGTCCAGCACGCTGATCCACGCCACCCCGGACACGTCGGTGTCGTGCGGCGGGAACCACGGGAAGATCGCGAACTGCCCGGTCTCGGCCAGGTCGCCGGTGAACAGCACACCGGCGTCGGGAACCTCGACCACCTGGTCCCCCAAGGTGTGCCCGCGCCCGGTCGGCCGCAACAGGACGGTCCGGCCGCCGAGGTCCAGTGCGCGCACGCCGTCGTACACCTCGTCCGGCACCGGCAACGTCACGTCAACCAGCCGCGCCGTCACGTGCCCGCCGAACCCGCGGAACATCTCCAGGTAGCCGGAACCCTTGCGGCGCAGGTCATCCGCCTGCGCGGAGTTCACCAGGTACTCGGCGAAGACGGAAGCACCGAACGCGTGCTCTGGGTGGAAGTGCGTCGTGGTCAGGTACACCCGCCGACCGCGAGCGAACTCCGCGGCGAACTCGCGCACGGCCGAGGCGTTGGCGAGGCCGAGCCCCGTGTCCACCACGAGCACCGCCTCACGGCCGCCGACGACCCCGATGTTGGGCACCAGGCCCGCACCCGAGTTGGGGATCACCAGCACCTCGGACGCCACCTCGACGGCGCCCGAGACCTGGACGACTGGATCAGGAAGGTTCATAACCCCAACCGAACCCCCACCCGACACCCCACGTCCAAGACCAACTGCGCACGCCCGATACCGAGCGAGTATCGTGCCTGGTCATGGAGCTGCGGACGCTGCGCTACTTCGTCGCGGTCGCCGAGGAACGCCACTTCGGCCGGGCCGCACGGCGACTGCACCTGAGCCAGCCGCCGCTGAGCCGCGCGATCAAGCACCTGGAGCACGACCTCGGCACGACGCTGCTGGTCCGCTCCCCCGCCGGGGTCACGCTCACCGACGCGGGCCACACGCTGCTCGAGGAGGCCAGGGCGTTGCTGGAGCACGCCGACCGCATCCGCGCCAAGCTCGCCAGAAGAACGATCACCGTCGGCATGCTGGGCGACCACGGCCCGCACCTGGCGGAGGCGTTCCGCAGGACCCACCCGGACGTCGAGATCCGCGTCCGCGAAACGGACCTGACCGATCCGACCTGCGGCCTGCGCGCAGGCCACGTCGACGTCGCCCTGACCCGCGGCCCGTTCGACGACCGAGGCCTGAAAACCCTTGTCCTCAAAGAGGATCCGGTGGGCGCGGTGCTCAGATCGGACGACCCGCTGGCCGCACGAACCCAGATCACCACCGCCGACCTCGACGGCCGCGACTGGTTCCAGTTCCCCACGGGCACCGACGAGATCTGGCAGAACTACTGGAACGGCGGGAAAGCACGCACCGGCCCCACGGTCAGGGCCGTCCAGGAGTGCGTGCAGTCCGTGCTGTGGAACGGTTCCGTGGGCCTGGCCCCACTCGGGCACGATCTCGGCGAACTCGTCACGGTGCCGCTCGCCGACATGGCGCCCAGCCCCGTCGTGATCGCGTGGATCAAGGACGACCCGCTGACCCGGTCGTTCGTCGAGTCAGCGAGCCGCGCCTACCAGCCGTGAAACAACCCCCGAACTAACCCCGGCTGTAACCCCAGTTCGTGCGGTTCGCCGCGTCCTCGACCCCGGTGAAGCCCTCGTTCGGCACGAAGACGTCCTCGCCGAAGTCCATGTCGATGTCGTCGGCGTTGCCACCGACGCCGTCAGCGCCGACCGCGAACATCGCCCGCGGGTTGCCGCCCTGGTCCATCAACGTGTCGTGCTCGTTGAACTGGTGCTGGTGCCACGACCCGGACATGTGGCCGAGCTCGTGCGCCGCGATGTTGCCGAGGGCCCGGCCGATGAAGTAGGTCTTGTTGCTCGCCGGCGTGATGTAGGTGTTGAGCGAGACGGACGGGCCCGCCGGCGCGCTCAGCCGGTCGAGCTGCACCAGCGCGGTCTCCTCGTGCGCGAAGTTGCCCGGGTCGATGCTCTGCGCGATGGCCACGGTGTCCACACCGGACTCGGCGACCGTGCCACCGATCACCAGGCGGCTGACGTTGCGCTGCCCCCACGGGTCGGCGTGGTCGCGACTGTTGAGAATCCGCACGTTCGAGCCCAGCGCCAGGTTCTCGCGGAGCGTGTCGACCGCGGCCGTGATCACCGCGTCCTCGTCGGACGAGCCGAGCCCCCACGCGGCGAGGAAGTTCGTCATGGGAGACAACGACTTCACGCCCTCACCGCCATAGGGCACGGTGTCCACCAGAGCACCGTTGAAGTCCACGAACACCGTCTGGAGACCAGCAGCCTCCACACCGGGCCGCAGCGCCTTCACGGTCAGGTCGTAGCGACCCGCACCGTCCTCGACGCCGAGGTAGTAGCGCCCGGCCGACGGCGCGATGAAGTCGACGACGGCGTTGCCACCACCGGGCAGCGGGCTGGCCGGCGGGTACGCCACCGAGAAGTCCTGCCGCGAGCCCTGCACCTCACGGCCCGCGGTGTCGCGCACGACGAGCTTGCGCGCCGACCCCGTGACGGACGCGCCGAGCACGTCGCCCGCCTTGAGCTGCACCGAGTAGAAGTCCTTGTCTCCCAAGCCTTCCCCGGCGCCGATGGTCAGCTCGTAGGTGCCGGACGCACCGCCGGGCCCGCCCGTGACGCGCACGAAGTACTCGGCACCCGTGGTGAGGTCGAGCTCCAGGCTCGCGTCGTAGGTGGCGCCGACGTTGTCGTTGGACGCGATCTCCTGGCCCGCCGCGTCGAACACCGTCAGCACGGTGTCGAGGTCACTGCCGGGCGTGAGCGTGGCGATCCGGGTGTTCCCCCAGCCGCGCAGGCGGTAGAAGTCCTGGTCAGCGCCGGTGATGCTGCCCGTCGTCCGCATCGCGCGGCGGGCGGGCACGCCGACGCCGGTGTTGCTCGCGGTCGCGATCGAGTCGTTGGGCTCGGCGAACTCGGGCAGCACCGACAGCGTCGGGTCCGCGAGCAACGAGCCGGTGATCAACGCGTTGGGGTTGCTGCTGAACCCCGTGACCTCGGCCGACGCCGGCACGTCGTTGCGGCCGCGCACCGACGCCGGTTCCCGTTCGACGTAGGTCCGGCCGGGCGTGGGCGTGGCGAGGATCCGCGCACGCGACTTGGCCGCCCGCGTCCGCGCCAGCGTGCCCGCGTCGACCTGGCCGGGGTTCTCCGACCACGAGAGCAACGGGTCCGGCTGGACCGGCGCCGGTGCCGCCGAGGCGACGACACCCTGACCGCTCATCACCAGTGCGGTGGCGGCGATCGCTGCTACTAAACGCATGTGCTCCCCCTGCTAGTAGATGTTCCAGATCTACCGCGAGGAGTGCGGAGAGGACCAGGCCTCAGGACCTGTTGAGACGACTCACCGTCACCGCGTAATCGCCGCCCTCAAAGGGTTTCCGGTCCCACGTCGCGAAGCGTTCGACCAGCGTGAGCCCAGCTTGCGCACAATGCTCGTCGTATTCCTCGAGGCTGTAGCCACGTCCCAGACCGAACCCGGCGATCAACACATTCCCGACATGTTTCGCGACGCCCGCGACGAGCGCGCCCTGCGTCCCAGGCGGGGTGAACAACGGCACGTTGCCCGCCATGACGACGACGTCGAAGGTGCGTCCCAGATCGAGTTCGGCCAGGTCGGACCGCACCCACGTGAGCTGCGGCGCCTGCTCGCGCGCGTGGTCCAGCATGGACTCGTCGAGGTCCGCCCCGACCACCTCGATGCCGTGCCGGGCGAGCTCGATCGCCACCCGCCCGGTCCCGCACCCGGCGTCGAGCACCGAACTCGGCCCGAACGCGCGCACGAAAGTTGCCTCCCCGTGCACGTCCATCCCCGACTCGGCGAGTGCGTCGAATCTGCGCTGGTACTCCGCCCCGTTCCACACGCCGTTCAGCATAGAACCGAAGATCGGCGGATACCGCCCGTGTGAGAGCGCTGCCAAGGTCGAAGGCATGACGCGCTTTCTGCTGGCAGTGGCGTTGCTCGTGGCGGCGGCCTCCCCCGCGCACGCCGCACCCCCGCGGTGGGTGGGCACCTGGGCCACCGCGCCGTCGTCCGCGGTCCCCGGCACCGACAACGGCTATCCGAACTTCTCGATCCGCAACATCGTGCACGTCAGCGCGGGCGGCAAGGAGATCCGCGTCCGCCTCTCCAACGCCTACGGCCGCACGCCGATCACGTTCGGCCAGGTCACCGTGGCCCGAGCGGCAGGCCCGGACACCCCGCTGGCCCTGCCCGGCACGATGCGCACCCTGACGTTCGGCGGCGCCTCCTCCATCACCGCCCCGCCCGGCGCCGACGTGGTGAGCGACGGCGTGGCCCTGATCGTCCCGGCCGACTCCGACCTGCTGATCAGCACCTTCACGCCGACCCCCGGCGGCCCGGTCACCCACCACAGCCTCACGATGCAGAACTCGTACTTCAACCGCACCGGCAACGTCACCGCCGAGGAGTCAGCCGCCTTCTACCCCGAACGCACCACGGCCTGGCACTACGTCTCCGGCGTGGACGTCCGCTCGTCGACCCTGCAGGGCGCCGTCGTGGCACTCGGCGACTCGATCACCGACGGCGCCAACTCCACCTGGGGCGCCAACCTCCGCTGGCCGGACCAACTCGCCGACCGCGTGAACTCCCGCCTCGGCGTCCTGAACGCGGGCATCAGCGGCAACCGCCTCCTGCTCGACGGCGGTTCAGCCGGCCCGAACGCCCTGGCCAGGCTGAACCGCGACGTCCTGACCCAGACCGGGGTGCGCACTGTGATCGTGTTCGAGGGCATCAACGACATCCAGCAGACCCCGCACCAGACCGATCCGGCCCCGATCATCGCGGCGTTGAAGCAGATCGCCGCTCGGGCGCACGACCGTGGGTTGCGGGTGGTGGGGGCGACGATCACGCCGTTCAAGGGGTGGAACAGCTACACCGAACAGCTGGAGGGGGTGCGGCAGGCCGTCAACTCGTTCATCCGCACCAGCCGGGACTTCGACGCCGTGGTGGACTTCGACGCGGTGATCCGGGATCCCGCCGATCCGCAGCGGATCCGGCCCGACTACGACCAGGGGGATCACCTGCATCCCGGGGACAAGGGGTTCGAGGCGATGGCGAAGGCGGTGAAGCTCGCCACTCTCTGACCACCCGATCGAGCGGTTCAGGTTTGCGGGACCCCCTGCGCGGGCTATTCGATGGAGATCAACACGTTCCACCGGTAAGGGGTCCACGCATGCGTCTCACGATCGTCGCCGCCGTCCTCGCGGCCGCCGCCACCACGGCCTGCGGGTCGTCCCCGGCGGCCCAGCCGACCCAGGCGACGGACACGCCCTCCTCGGCGAGCACGCCTGTCAGCGGGTCCAGTGACAAGCAGAAGCCCGCGGTCAAGGCCGAGCTGACGATGCAGGGCAAGCCGGGGCTCGGGCTCCTCACGGCCACCAACCAGGGCAGCGCGCCGATCACGTTCCAGGGCTGGCCGAAGCTCGCGTTCACCAACCCGGCCAACGAGCCCGCCGCCATCCCGGTCGAGCAGAAGCTGGTGCCGGGCGAGGGGCCGTCGATCACGTTGCAGCCCGGGCAGACGGCGTTCGCGGGCGTGCTGTTCGAGATGGACGACGCCAATTCGTTCGCCCTCAACGAGATGACGGCCGAACTGCCCGGGATGACGCCGGCCAAGGTGACGTTCGTCGGGACGGACGGCCAGCCGATCGCCGACATGTCCAAGCTCAAGGTGAGCGAGGCCAAGGTCGGGACGATGCAGCCGGCCGCCCAGGGCGTCACGGTGTTCGACTAGCCCTTCATCAGGCGGTGTTGCAGCGACACCTCCCACGGTCGCACCGCGCGGTCCAGGAACATCAGGCTGTCCATGCGGCAGTTGCAGGCGTTGCCCTCCCGGGTGTTCTGCGGGTAGCTGCCGCCGATCTTGAAGCCGCGCGGGTTCGTGGCCGAGGCGACGTCGGGTTCCGGGTCGCCCTCCAGTTGCCACGGGTCACCTGCCACGACGTAGGCACCGGCCAGAGGCTTTCCGTTGCGGTACAGAGCCATCTTGCCGGTGTCGAAGTCGAACGTCGCGGCCAGGAACACCCATTCGTTCTGCGGCAACAGCTTCTGCCAGTCCTCCGCGGCCGCGAACGTCTGGGACTCGCCGCCGTCGATCCGGCGAGCCAGGGCGACGAGTTTCAGCTTCCCGTCCACCTGGATGAGTTCCAGCAGTGCGCGGACCGCGTGGCCGTTGGAGTCGCCGGTCAGCACGCCCGCCAGGCCGATGGCGCCGTAGAGGTCGGAAGGGTTGGCGGAGTTGGAGTTCGGGGCCGGGTTCTGGCCCGTCATCTTCACCCAGCCCAGGATCGACGCCTCGCGGGCGCCGTTGAACGCCTTCAGGGTCGGCACGCCGGTTTCGCGGTAGAGGCCTGCCTTCCAGTCGTCGTTGCCGGCGACGTCAGGGTTGATCTGCTTGAGCTGCAACGAGGTGCGGCTGCCCCGGAAGGCGCCGTCCCGGACGCGCATCTCGGCGCCGCCGTTGATCAGCTGCAACGACGTGCCGGAACGGCCCCGGTCGCGTTCCAGAGCCAGATCGCCACGCACCGGGTGCTCGAAGTCGTAGTACGACACCAGGTTGCGCGACAGAGTCGGCAGCACGGTGCCGAACGTGGCCTGAGCGGGCGCGGCCAGGCCCACGAGCAAGGCCGCCACGAGCATGATCACGCGCATCACCGCACCCCCTTGCCCTGCACGCGCAGGTCGCGCAGGCGGCCGACGTTGTCGAACGAGCCGAAGCCGACGCGCCCGGACGAGAACGTCTTGTCCACGGCCGTCATCAACGGGTACGGCGAGCCGTCCATGTACACGGCGATCTCGCCGGAGTCGGCGCAGTGCTTGACCCGCACGCGATGCCACGCCTCGTCCGTGACGGCCGGGGCGGCGCCGACGGAACGCACGGCGTCCCACTGGTGGTCGAGGCGCAGCCGGTCGGCGTTGTTCACGACGAAGATGCCGTTGTGCGGGTAGATCTTGTTGTCCTGCGAGAGATGCGCGTAGTAGAACTCGGTGTCCGAGCGGTAGCCGAACACGATGATCACGTCCCGGTTGGACACCGACACCGGGGTGTCGAGCCGCACCGACGCGTCCACCTGCACGGAACCGAACTCCGGGCCCTTGGCCAGCACCGCGTACTCGAACGGGCGGCGCGGGCCCGGACGGGCCACTCCGGCCTCGGCCAGCACTACCTCGCGGCCCGGGAACTGCCACAGCGAAGGCGTCACCGGCTGCCACGAGCGCGCACTGACGGCACCACCGACGAAGTCGTGGCCGGAGCGGCAGGACGCGAAGGTGCGCGCGCCCGTCACCTTCCAGATCTTGCCGTTCGCCTTGGCCAGCACGTACAGCTCGCCGGCGGCGTCCGTGCCGAACCGCAGGTCGACGCGGTTCGGATCGCCCACCAGGTCCTTCATCGTGGTGAGCTGACCGCCGGAGTACACCATCAGCTCGCGCGACGTGGCCATCGGACGGCCGGCGCGCATCTCACCTGAGTCGGCGTAGTAGAGCAGGCCCTTCACGCCCTCGCCGTAGATGTACTTGCCGCGCAACGAAGGGATCTTCGAGCCGCGGTAGACGAACCCGCCCATCAACGCGTTGCCGCTGTCCGCGCAGGGTCGTTGGGTGGAGAGGCGGTTGTGGTCGAACGCGGCCACCGGGTAGGTGAAGCCGAAGCGGGCGTCGTCGGCGGGCAGCGGGAACACGCCGCACGACGGGTCGCCGCGCCGGTACTCCCAGATGCCCTCGCGTTCGCTCCAGCCCAGGTTGGCGCCCTTGCGGACCTCGTAGACCGCGTCGACGGCCTTCTCGCCGATGTGGCCCATGTACATCCGGCCGGTGATCTTGTCCCAGCTGAAGCGGTACGGGTCGCGCATGCCGTACGCGTAGATCTCGCCCAACGCGCCGGCGGTGCGCACGAACGGGTTCGCGCGCGGCACGCCGTACTGGCCGTTCACGCCGTTGCGACCGGCGGGATCGATGCGCAGGATCTTGCCCTGCGGCACTGAAAGGTCCTGCGGCACCGTCGTCGAAACGCCGATGCCGCCGTCACCGGAAGCGATGTACAGCAGCCGGTGGTCCTCGTCCCACCAGCGCGCGGCCGGGTTGAAGCCGATCTCCTGGAACCCGTGGATGTACGACGCGAACCCGACGCGCAGCAGCTCGCGACGGGTACCGGCGAAGACGACCGCACGCGGGTCGGCAGCGGTCCACTCGGTGACCACGCCGTGCACCACGGCACCGGGCGACGGCAGGTCGGGCTTCTTGTCCGTCAGCGCGGAACCGGTTTCGGTGTGCACGGTGTAGAACTTGCCGTTGCGCTTGAAGTCCGGGTGGAACGCGGCGAACCCGAAGCCGCTGCCCAGACCGCGATGGGTGTGGAAGTCGGGACCGACCACGGCTCCCAGGTCGAGGTACGCGTGCTGGACTCCCTTGTCCAGCAGGTAGAGCTTGCCGTTCATGTCGGGCACGAACAGCCGTCCCGAGCCGTCCGGCACCTCACCCAGGTAGTTGATCCTGTTGTAGCGCACCAGCCTCGCGTCGGTCGGCGGCGGCACGGGCTGCGACTTCGGCAGCTGCGCCACCTCGGTCAGCTCCAGGCCGACACCGGACGCGCCCGGTGTCGGCAACGGGTCGGCGATCGGCACGTCGGCCTGCGCCGAAGCGATCGGCACGAACAACGCCGAGAGCACGAATGTTGTGACTGCCAAACGAGATAAGCGTCGGTACATCCCCCACCACCCTGTGGGCCAGGCCGTTCAGCACGGCAGCGGAAAGCGCTTTCCAACGCGGCGGCAACCGGAATCTACCCAGCTAATAAGGTGGTTACAACCCCTCTACCGCCGCACCCACTCGTACTGAGCGCGCACCTCGTCCGCCGTCACCGCGCGGTCCAGGAACATCAGCCCGTCCAGGCGGCAGTTGCAGGCGTTGGCCTCGCGGTTGTTCTGCGGGTGGCTGCCGCCGATCTTGATGCCCCGCGGCAGAGCGGCGGACGTGACGTCCGGTTCGGCCCCACCGACGATCTTCCACGGATCACCGCGAACGGCGTACGACCCCTCGACCGGCGCACCGTCGACGTACAGGCCGATCGTGCCGTTGTCGAAGTCGAACGTCCCCGTGAGGAACACCCACTTCCCCGGCGGCAGCAACGTCCTCCAGTCCGCCTTGGCGACGAAGAACTGCTTGTCACCGCCGTCGAGCCGCCGCCCCAAGGCGATCAGCCGCATCGCCCCGTCGTGGTTCTCCGCCTCCAGCAACGCCCGCGCGGCGTGGCCCTCGGAATCACCCGAAAGCACTCCGGCGAACCCGATCGCGCCGTAGAACCCGGACGTGTTCCGAGCAGGCGCCTCGCCGGTGATCTTCACCCAGGTCATGATCGACATACCGCGCGCCTTGCTGAACGCCTTCATCGACGCGACCCCTGACGAGCCGTACACGCCCGCCTTCCAGTCGTCGTTGCTCTGCACCCCTGGCCGCACCTGACGGAGCTGGAGCGACGTCTGAGAGGCCGCGAACGCGCCGTCCTGCACGCGCATCGCGGCGCCGCCGTTGACCAGCGTGATCGGCGTGCGCGAGCCGTCCCGCCCGAGATCGGACTCCTTGCCGGGGTCGGCGGCCGGGTGCTCGAAGTCGTAGTGGTTGACGACCGACGCGGCGATGCCGGGCGACACCTCGGAAGCGGACGCCCGCACACCGGCGGCCGTTCCGCTGATCCGCAGGTCGGCGACGCGGCCGATGTTGTCGAACGACCCGAACCCGACGCGCCCGGACCGCAGGGTCGTGTCGGTGGCGGTCATCAACGGCTGCGACGACCCGTCCACGTGCACGGCGATCGCCCCGGTGTCCGCGCAGTGCGTCACGCGCACGCGATGCCACTTCATGTCGGAAATCGCCGGTGCGGCACCGACCGAGCCGTTCCACTGGTCGTCGATGCGCACCCGGTCGGCGTTGTCCACCAGGAAGATGCCGTTGTGCGGGTAGATCTTGTTGTCCGATGACAGGTGCGCGTAGTAGAAGCGGGTGTCGGACTGGTACCCGAACACGATCACGACATCGCGGTCCTTCTGCGAGACCGGCGTGTCCAGCCGCACCTGGGCGTCCACCACGACGTTGCCGAACGCGGGCCCCTTGGTGACGACCGCGTACTCGTTGGGGCGCCGCGGACCTGGCCGCACCGCCCCTGCCTTGGACTGCACGACCTCGGTGCCGGGGAACCGCCAGCGCGACGGCGTGACGGGCTTCCAGTCGGCCGCCCGGGTCACGTCGCTGACGACGTCGCTGCCGCCGGCACAGGCCTGCGCCGTCTGGACGGTGCCGGTGACCTTCCAGACCTTGCCGTTGGCCTTGGCCAGCACGTAGAGCTCACCGGCGGCGTCCGTGCCGAACCGCAGGTCGACACGGCTCTTGCCGGCCAACGACTTCATCGTCGTCCGGTTGCCCGCCGCGTCGTACACCGCGAGTTCGAACGTCTTCGCGATCGGCGCACCGGCCCGCATGTCGCGTTCGTCGGCGTAGTACAGCAGGCCCTTCACGCCCTCGCCGTAGACGTACTTGCCCTGCAACGCAGGGATCGCGCTGCCGCGGTAGACGAACCCGCCGATCAACGCGTTGCCGCTGTCCCCGCAGCCACCACCCGGCCGGTTGTGGTCGAAGCCCGCGACCGGATAGGTGTAGCCGAACTTCGCGTCGTCCGCCGGCAACGGGTAGAGCTGGCACTTGGGGTCGTTGCGGCGGTAGGAGAGGTGGCCTTCCCGTTGCCCCCAGCCGAGGTTCGCGCCGGGCTTGACCTCGTACACCGACTCGACGACCTTCTCGCCGATGTGGCCGAGCAGCATCTTGCGGGTGCCGCCGGTGTCCCAGCTGAAGCGGTACGGGTCGCGCATGCCGATCGCGTACAGCTCGGCCAGCGCGCCGGGCCTGCCCAGGAACGGGTTCGACGGCGGGATGCCGTACTTCCCGTTGCCGCTGTTCGATCCCGCCGGGTCGATCCGCAGGATCTTGCCCTGCGGCACCGAAACGTCCTGTGGCACGTCCGAGCGGTACCCGATGCCGCCGTCGCCGACGGCCAGGTACTGCAGCCCGTCCGGCCCGAAGCCGATCTCCTGGAACCCGTGCAGGTACTGGGCGAACCCGACGCGCAGCAGCTCCCGTCGCGTACCGGAGAAAGTGACCGCTTTCGGGTTGGAGGCCGTCCACTCGGTGATCACGCCGTGCACCACGGAGTTCGGTGACGGCAGGTCGGGTTTGCGGTTCTTCAGCGCGTCCTTGGCCTCGGTGTGCGCGGTGTAGAACTTGCCGTTCGTGGCGAACTGCGGGTGGAACGCGACGAACCCGAACCCGCTGCCGAGTCCCTGGTGGTTGTGGAAGTTCGCGCCGATGGTCGCGCGCACGTCGAGGTACGTGCGCTGCGCGCCCCCGCTCAGCGTGTACAGCTTGCCGTTCATGTCCGGCACGAAGAACCTGCCGGAGCCGTCCGGAATTTCGCCGAGGTAGTTGATCCGGTTGTACTGGTTGAGCCTGCTGTCACCGGCGGCCGGCGTGGTCGACGACTGCGGCAGCCGGGCGATCTCCTGCAGCCGCACGCCCGTTCCGGACGGTGCGGGGCTCGGCAGCGGGTCGGGGACGGGACCGGGCTGGGCGGCCGCCTGAGGTACCAGGGTGGCCGCCGCCACGGCCAACGCGGCCAGGACCGAGAGCGATCGTTTCAACGCGCACCACCTCGTGGATCGGCTTGGGAAAGCGCTTACCACGCGGCGGCGAGCCAGACTCTACGCGCTCAGTCCTGACCTGTCACGGCTCCGAGCAGGTCGCGGATGCGGGCCGTGGCCGACGCGAACTCGGGACGCGCCATCGTCGCCGAGTAGTCGCGTTCGGCCGGCAGGTCCACGTCGATGACCTCGTGCACGACGGCCGGCCTGCGCGTCAGCACGATCACCCGGTTCGCCAGGTACACCGACTCCGCGATCGAGTGCGTCACGAGCAGCACGGTCGTGCCGGTCTCCCGCCACACCCGGTGCAGCTCGACGTTCATCTGCTCGCGGGTCAACGCGTCCAACGCGCCGAACGGCTCGTCCATCAGCAGCACGCGCGGCTGGTGCAGCAACGCCCGGCACAACGCCACGCGCTGCTGCATGCCGCCGGACAACTCGTGCGGCAGGGCGTTCTCGAACCCGGACAAGCCCGTCATCTCGATGAGCTCGTCGGCCCGCCTGCCCGCCTCGGCCGCGTTCATCCCGCGCATCTCGGCCTGCAACAGAATGTTCTTGCGCGCCGACCGCCACTCCAGCAACGCGGCGCGCTGGAACACGAACCCGATGTCGTGGCGCGGCCCGTTCACCTCCGAGCCGAGCAACGTCACCGAGCCCGACGACGGCTTCAGCAGCCCGGACACCAGCTTCAGCAACGTCGACTTGCCGCAGCCGGACGGCCCGACGATGGACACGAACTCGCCCGGCGCGACGTCGAGCGAGACCCGTTCGACCGCGGTCACCTCCGCGCGCTTCGACTGGAAGCGCACGGAGACGTCGTTGATCGAGACAGCGGAGGTGGCGGTGGCCGTCATATCAATGCTCATCCCTGCTGTGCTCATCCTTTCGGGGCAACGCTTTCTTCCCAGTACGCCGACGGTTCCGACGCTTCCTTGATGATGCCGGTCTTCTGGAAGGTGTCGATGGTCTTCTTCCAGTCCTCCACGGAGTTCACGCCCGGCGCCTTGCCCTTCGTGGCGTCGGTGTGCAGCAACGTGAGCGTGGTCTTGAACTGCTCCAGCACCACCGTCGGCGACGGCAGCTGCTCCGCGGCGCCCTTCATCGACTCGGCCGCGGCCTCCGGCGCCTTCTCGGCCGCCGCCCACGCCTCCTGCGTCGCCGCGACCATCTTCTTCACCAGCTCGGGATCCTTCTGCAGCATGGACTTCGAGGTGAGCAGCCCGTTGCTGAAGTAGTTCAGGCCGAACTCCGAGAACCGCAGGTAGCCGACGTCCTTGCCGGCCTTCTCCTTGATCGTCGGCCCCTGGTCGGACGCGAACCCGAGCAGCACGTCGGTGCGGTTCGAGATGACGGCGGCCATCTTGCCCGCCGGGTCGATGTTCTGAATGGAGACGTCCGACTCCTGCATGCCGTTCTGCTTCAGGAACGCCGGGAACGTCTTCGTCAGCGCGTCCCCCGCCGTCGTGGCGACCGACTTGCCCTTGAGGTCCTCGGGCTTCTTGATGTTCTTGTCGGTGAAGAACTGCACGGACGCGGGCGTGGTCTGGAGGAACACGCCGATGCTCTTGGCCGGCACGCCCTGCTCGACGGCCGTGGCGAGCGCGGACGTGTCGGCCCAGCCGAAGTCCGTCTGCCCGGCGCCGGTGGCGGTGACCGTCTTGCCGGAGCCCTGGCCCGCCTGGATCTTGAGCTTGATGCCGTGCTTCTCGTAGATGCCTTGCGCCACGCCGTAGTAGAACGGCGCGTGCTCGCCGTACGGGTACCAGTTGAGGGTCAGCGTGACGTCCTTGGCCTCACCGCCCGAGCTCGACGTCGTACCGCCTCCCCCACCGCAGGCGGTGATCAGCAGCATCGCCGGGAGCAGGCCTGCGAGCACTCGTTTCATCATCAGCCTTTCGCGAGAAGGGTTGTGACGGCGGCGCCACGCCGGCTGGCGTGCCACGGCAGCATCAGCTTTTCGGCGAGGTCGAGCAGCAGGAAGAGCACGACGCCGACCACGGAGATGACGATCAGGCCGGCGAACAGCATCGGGGTGTCCATGTTGCCGTTGGCCTGCAGGATCACGTACCCGAGGCCTTCGTTGGAGCCCACGAACTCCCCGACCACGGCCCCGGTCACGGCGAGCGTGACGGCGACCTTCAGCCCCGCGAACAGGTGCGGCAGCGCGGCCGGGAAGCGGATCTTCACGAACGTCTTGACCGGGCCGCCGCCCATCGTGGCGGCGAGTTCGAGCATCTCCGTGTCGACCGACTTCAGGCCGGTGACGGTGGAGATCACGACGGGGAAGAACGCCATCAGCACGGCCACGATCACCTTGGGCTCGAAGCCGAACCCGAGCCACACCACGAACAGCGGCGCGATCGCGATCTTCGGGATGACCTGCGCGAACAACAGGATCGGGTAGGCGGTGCTCTCGATCGTGCGCGAGTAGACCATGGCGACCGCCACCAGGACGCCGAGCACGCCCGCGATGACGAACCCGAGGATGGTCTCGTACGTGGTCACCCAGGTGTGACCCGAGAGGTAGGACCACTTGTCGACCAGCAGGCCGAACGTCTTGGCGGGCGACGGCACGAGGTAGGCCTCGACCATCCCGGTGACGGTGATGAGGTGCCAGATCGCGAGGCACGCGGCAAGAAGCGCGGCCGGACGCCACGTCCGTTCCACGACACCTCGCCAGCGGTCTGCCGGAACTGTGCTCACGAAGCTCCCTCGGATTGGAAAGCGCTTTCCCGTACGCTATGTCCGGTCCACTGACCGGTCAAGATGGAGGATCGATGCAGCTCGGCCTGACCGTCGAAGAAGTCAGCGTCCACGCCGTCGCGCTGCCGACGTTGCGCTCGTTCGGCGTGTCCGGCGGATCGGTCGCCGTCGCAGGTCATCCGAGCATTCGGATCCTCGTGAAGATCAGCGCGGGTGGGGCGCACGGGTGGGGCGAGGCCACGCCGATTCCCGCCTGGACCTACGAGACCGCTGAATCGATTTATTGGACGATCAAGCGGTATCTGGCGCCCGCGATCATCGGTCAGCCGGTGTGGCAGCTCGACCGGATCAGTCAGCTCTTCGACCGCACGATCAACCGCGGCTTCTCGATCGGCGCCCCGCTCGCCAAGTGCGCGCTCGACGTCGCGTTGCACGACCTGATCGGCCGCGCCCTGAACGTCCCGATCGGCGTCCTGTGGGGTCAGCGTCGGCACGAGGAGGTCGAACTGGCCTGGATCATCTCCGGCCAAACGCCTTCCGCCGTGGCCGAATCCGTGGCGGAGGGCGTCGAGAACGGCTACCGCTCGTTCAAGGTGAAGATCGGCCTGCACGACGAGCGGACGGACCTCGCCGTGGTCAGGTCGGTGCGCGAGGCCGCCCCGGACGCACCCCTGTGGGTGGACGCGAACCAGGCCTACACCGTCGACGAGGCCCTCCGCGTCGCCACGAAGCTCCAGCCCTACGACGTATTCGCGTTCGAGCAGCCTCTACCGGCCAACGATGTGGCGGGCCAGCGCCGCCTGCGCAACGCCTCTCCCCTGCCCGTGGCCCTGGACGAGAGCCTGAGGCACCCCACCGACCTGGCGACGTTCGTCAAGCTCGACGCCATCGACGTGGCCGTGGCGAAGGTGCAACGCTCCGGCGGCCTCACGCTCTCCCACCGCCTCTGCCAGCTGGCCGAGGACTGCGGCGTCCGCCTGCTGGGGTCGGGCCTGACCGACTCGGACATCGGCCTGGCCGCGTCGCTGCACCTGTTCAGCGCGCACGGCATCAGCGGTCCGGCGGACCTCAACGGCCGCCAGTTCATCGCCTCGCCCTACGCCTCCGGTCTCACGGTGAAGAACGGCGTGGCGCAGGTTCCGACGGGCCCAGGCCTCGGCGTCGAGGTGGACGAGTCGGTGGTTCAGGAGCTCTCGGTCGAGCTGTAGGTGTTGCCGGCGTGGTCACGGCCGCGCGCGAGGTAGATCCTGTGGCTGTCCGGCTTCAGGAACCGGACGGTCGTGGGCATGTAGCGCATGGTGTAACCGCAGCGCCGCAGCGTGCTGCGGTTGGGCGGGCTGCCGTGCACCAGCATGGCCGAGTGCACGCTGCACGCCCCGCGCTCCAGCTCCACGTCGACCGCGCGTGACTCGTCCACCGCCGTCTCCTGGTTGAAGAACGAGTCGGCCGTACCCGTGTGCTCGACGGCCGCGCGGTGACTGCCCGGAATCACCCGCAGGCAGCCGTTCTCCACTGTGGACGGATCGATCGCCAGCCACACCGTGACCGCGTCTCCGGCCGGGTCGATGCTGTCCCGCCAGAAGTGCGCGTCCTGGTGCCACGGCACGGGCTTCCCGTCCCCGGCGGGCTTGCAGATGAAGTGCGACGAGAACAACGCGATGTCCGGTCCGATCAGCGACTCGACGAGGTCCAGCACGGCGGGGTCCAGCAGCCAGCGGAACAACGCCGGGTCGGTGAGGTGCGGCACGTCCATGTGCTCAGGCCGCTGTCCCTCCGGCAACGCCGCGAGCTTGGCCTCGAAGTGCGCGGCCAACGCCTCGAACTCGGCCGGTGCCAGCAGGCTGGCGTGCGTCTCGTAACCGTCGGTCTGGAACATCGCTCGTCACCTCACGAGTAGGCCGGTCTCCTTGTCGTACCGCAAAACACGGGTGTCCGGCGCGTCCACGGTGACCACGGCGCCGACCGCGGGTTCCTCGTCCTCCGGCACGACGTACCCGATATGGTCCTCACCGCAGTCGAGCGTCACCAGCGACGTGACGCCGAGGTTCTCCACAATGGACACCACGCCGTGGAAGAGCCCTTCGCGGGCGGGCGAGAGGTACTCGGGCCGCACCCCGATGATCTCCGCGCCGCGCGGCACCAGGTTCATGGGCGTGGAGCCGATGAAGTTGGCGACGAACGTGTCCGCGGGCCGCTGGAACACCTCGCGCGGCGTGCCGAGCTGCCGGATCCGTCCGGCGTCCATCACCGCGATCCGGTCGGCCAGCGCCAGCGCCTCGGCCTGGTCGTGCGTGACGAACACGGTCGTCAACGCCAGTTCTCGTTGCAGCTTCTTGAGGAACGTCCGCGCCTCCAGCCGCAGCCGCGCGTCCAGATTGGACAGCGGTTCGTCCAGCAGCAGCACCTCGGCCGACGCCGCGACCGCCCGGGCGAGCGCGGCCCGTTGCTGCTGCCCGCCGGAGAGCTGCCCCGGCCGTCGATCGAGCAGCTCACCCAGGCTCAGCCCGCCGGCCGTCCGCACGGCGGTCTCCTGCTGCACGGCCTTCGCCACACCCGCACCCGCAGCGGGTAGGCGATGTTCTCCGACACCGTCATGTGCGGGAAGAGCGCGTAGTCCTGGAACACCATCGCGACCCGCCGATCGCCGGGTTGCAGGCGCGTGACGTCCCGCTCCCCGATGGCCACGGCCCCGCCGGTGGCGGCCTCCAGCCCGGCGATCGTGCGCAGCAACGTCGTCTTGCCGCACCCGGACGGCCCGAGCAGGGCGAACAGCTCGCCGTCGGCGATCTCCAGGTCCAACGAGTCCACCGCCCGCACCCCGTTCGGGTACACAGTGGACAAACCTTCGACAGTGATGCCCGCCATCAGCTCTTGATGCCTCCGTGAAATCGGAACCCGTACCGCTTGCTCACGAACAGGTACAGCACGACCACCGGAATCGAGTACAGCAACGAGAACACCGGGATCACGGTCAGGTTGGCGCTGCCGCCCTCGTCGTACAGCGTCCGCAACAACACCGCCGCCGGCTGCTGCCCGACGTCGCGCAACAGCAGGAACGGCAGCAGGAAGTTGCCCCAGGCGTTGACGAACGCCCACACGAAGATCGTCGCCACCCCTGGCCGCGCCACCGGCAGCACCACGTGGCTGAGCACCTGCCGCGGCGACGCCCCGAACACCCGCGCCGACTCCTCGTACGAGCGCGGCACGGCGTCCATGAAGTCCTTCAGGATGAAGATCGCGGCGGGCAACATCCCGCCCGCGATCACCAGCGCCGTGCCGAACTGCGAGTTGATCAGCCCGAGCTGCAGCATCATCACGAAGATCGGCACCATCGCCGCCGTCCCCGTGACGACCGACGACAACAACAGCAACAGGTACAACAGCAGATCCCGGCCGGGAATGCGCACCCGCGACAACGCGTAGGCCGCCAACGCCGCGAGCACCGTCGTCACCACGGTGGCGACCACGCACAGCACCAGCGAGTTGACCAGCGACGACACCGCGTACGGGTGCTCGAAAGTCGTCACGACGTTGCGCAACGTCCAGTCCGGCCACCGCAACCCGAGCCCGGGCTTCTCGTCGAACGGCGCACTGGCCAGCCACAGCATCGGCACCGCGAAGAACGCCAGCACCACCGCGACCAGCACGTAGAACCCGATCCGCCGCACCATCCACAGAGGACTCACGCGCGCCTCCGCAGCAACCGCAGGTACACCAGCGCCACCACCAGGTTCCCGAGCAGCAACAACATCGACATCGCCGACGCGTACCCGAGCTGCCCACCCTCCAACGCCTGCCGGTAGATCAGTACCGGCAACACCTCGGACTGATGATTGGGCCCACCAGACGTCAACAAGAACGGCGTGAAGTCGTTGGCAGTCCACAAACTGATCAGCAACGTGTTCGTCAGCACGTGCCCCCGGATGTGCGGAAACACCACGTCCCGCACCGTCTGCCACCCCGAGGCCCCCACCAGCCGCGCCGTCTCCAACTGCGACGGCGGCACAGCGGCCAGCGCCGAGGTGTACAACAACATCGAGAACGCGGTCCCGCGCCACACGTTGAAAATGATCAGGCTGGTCATCGGGTACTCCACCAGCCACGACGTCTGTGGCGACCCGAGCAGCAAGCCGAGCGTCCCGGTGTCCCGACTCAGCACCGCGAACCACAGGAACGCCACCACCGTGCTGGGCAAGATCCACGACAGCAGCACCAGCCCCTCGGCCGTCCGCCGCAACCAGGGACTCACCGACCGCAGCAACCAGGCCAGCCCGAACCCGAGCACGTTCTGCCCGATCACCGCCGAGAACAACACGAACAAGGCCGTCAACCACACCGAGTTGGTGAACAGCGGATCCCGCACGGCCTCGACGAGGTTCTCCACCCCCACCACCCGAGGATTGGCCGCGGCGGCCCCGGTGAGCTGGTAGTTGGTGATCCCGATGTAGAGCGTCCAGAGCGCCGGAAAGACCAGGAACACCCCGATCAACACCAGCGCGGGCGCGACAAACCCCACCGCCCGCCGAACGCCCAACCCGGAGCTATCCAACGTTCTGCTCGCCGACCGCCTTGACCAACGCGGCCCGATAGGCCTTCGCCGCCTCGTCCGGACTCATCCCGCCCACAACATCCGCCGTGGCCTGCTGCAACGCCGCGGAAACCTTCGGGTAGTCCGCCACCCCGGGCCGATACCGCGTGATCGGCAAGACCTTCTCGGCGATGAACGACAGCATCGGGTCACCCCCGAGCACCTGGTCGTTGACGTCCTGCCGCTGCGTCAACTGAGCGGTCCCGGCCAACGACTCCTTGACCGCCTCCGCCGAATTGAGGAACTGCATGAACTCCCAGGCCTGCCGCGGGTACTGCGTGTTGGGGTTGATCACCCGCACCCCACCCCCGGACATGCTCACGAAGTCCTGCCCACCCACTCCGGCCTTGGCTTCCTTCGCGGGCACCAGCGCCCACCCGACAGCGGAGTCCCGATCCGCCATCTTCGCCACCCCGTTGACCGGCTCGACGACAGACCGCCAGAAGTAATCACTCTCCAGCAAGATCCCGATCTTGTTCTCGCTGAACAACGCGAACGACCGCTGCCGCCCGTTCGCCTCCTGCTGCAACACGGGATCGCCCAGCCCACCTCCATAAATCTTCTGGTAGAGCCCGAGCACGTCCTTGACCTGAGCCGAATCCCCTTGCCACTTCCCGTTCTCGTACACCGGCTTCCCGGTCCCCACGAGCGCGGGCAACACCCCTTGCATGGTCGTGGCCTCGCCCATGGCAGACCCGGCGTTGAGCTGAATCGGCGTAACCCCAGCCACCCCCTTCAACTTCGCCCCGGCGTCCAACACCTCCTGCCAAGACCGAGGCTGCCACTCGGCAGGCAACCCGGCCTGCGCGAACAACTTCTTGTTGTAGAACAACACCCGCCCATCCGTACCCATGGGCACGCCGTACCTCTTACCCTCAAATTCCCCCAGGCCTTGCACGGCCTTGGGAATCTGCCCCCACCCGTCCCACGACGTATCGCCGACAACATCGTCCAACGGCTTGATCTGCCCGGCCTGCGCGAACTCGCCGAGCCAGATCCCGTCGATCTCGACGACGTCCCCACCACCACCGGTCTTCAAGTCGAGCGCGACCTTCGTCTTGAAGTCCTCGTCCCCGGTACCGTTCTGCTCGAACTTGACCGTCGCGGTCACCCCTTTGGCCTTCTGCATCTCGGTGAACCGAGGTATCACCCAGTTCTGGATCCAGTTGGCCCCGCGAGCGTTCTTCCCACCCACCGCCGCGTTGGCGACGATCGTCAGCGTGAACTCCTTGGCATCAGCATTCCGCGCCTGATCCCCGCTCTGCGTCTGCCCCAAACACCCGGCGAGCAGCCCGCACACCACCAGCAGCCCGAACACCTTTGTTCGCCCCATGCCTCCCAACCTGGCACTAGTTCATCTGGCCCACAAGAGGAAGGACGGGAGGACGGTGCGGTGGCCGGGGATGAGGCGTCCAACCGCAGTCGTCAACGCAGGCCGACCACCTACGCAAGCCAGGCGCGTGGTGCCAACCGCCAGCCACCAACGCAAACCCCACCACCTACGAAACCTGGCGTGGCGAAGCGAAGCGAGCCCGAACGGGCTGCTACCAAGTTGAGCAACCGGTTCCGCCGTTCATGGCGATTGGGGCTTGACCTTGAGGGGCTGGATGCCAACCTGTCCGGTCCGGCCGGGGCGTACTTCACCCCGGCTTTTGAGGCCGCGAATGCATCCAGCTAGAGGCTCAAGGTCAAGCCCCAATCGCAACCCACTTCAGACGTCACTGCCTGATGGACCACCCTCGCAACCGCAGCCCAACCAACAAAACGCAACCAACAAACGTAACCGGGTATGGTCCACACCAATGGCAATCGAGTTCGCGGTACTCGGTCCCCTGCAAGTGCGCGTGGACGGCCACGAGCACCACCTAGGCGGTTTCACCCGCCGAGCCACCCTGGCCTACCTCCTCCTGCACCCGAACCAGATCATCTCGATCAGCGACCTCACCAACGCCCTCTGGCCCACAGATCCCCCACCCACCTCCAGAGGCATCCTCCTCAACGCGGTCTCGGCTCTCCGCAAGGCCGGCATCCCCATCACCACCCGCAAACCCGGCTACCTCCTCAACACGGACGACACCGGCCTGGACCTGCACAGGTTCCGAACCGCCCTCGCCAAAGCCGCGATAGCCCCACCCCCGGACCGGGCAACCATCCTCCAGTCAGCCCTGGCCCTGTGGCGCGGCCCAGCACTGGCGGACCTGGTGGCCGAAGGCATCACCTGGCCAACCCTCTCCAAACTCACCGAACTGAAAGACACCGCCACCGAAGACCGCTACGAAGCCGAACTGACCTGCGGCCACCACCGCGAAGTCATCGCAGACCTGGAAGCCCTGTCCCAAGCCCACCCACTACGCGAACGCGTCCAAACCCTGCTGATGCTGGCCCTCTACCGCGCGGGCAGACAGGCCGATGCCCTCACCACCGCCAGAACCACCCGACACAACCTGGCCACAGAACTGGGCGTGGACCCCAGCCCAGACCTGACCAGCCTGGAACACGCCATCCTCACCCAGGACCCGGCCCTGACCGCACAAACCCAAGAAACCCTGACCGTCCATGAACGCAAGAAGGTCAGCGTCCTGGTCGTCCGCCTGGACCTGACAGGCACGGACGAAGCGGCAGACGAACAACTCGCAAACACAGCAGCCGCGATCAAACAGCAAGCAGAAACCCTCGGCGGCACCGAGATCACCACCCTGGGCGCCATCATCTGCACAGCGTTCGGCGCCCCGAGAAACCGCGAAGACGACGCCGCACGAGCCACCAAAGCGGCCCTGGAAATCACCAGCCGGCACCCAGCCGCAGCCGCCGTGGCCACCGGCCCGGCCCTGGTGACCACCGGCGACCACGTAGAGGTGAGCGGCACGGTCATAGCCGCAGCCCAGAATCTCCTCGCCCACACCACAACAGGCGAGGTCAAGACGTGCCCAGTCACCACCAGAGCGACAACGCGCACCGGCGACGACACCCCGCTCATCGGCCGAGCACCAGAATTGGAAGCTCTCCAACGAGCCTACGACCAGGTCAAACGAACAAACAGCCCCAGGGTCGTCACCCTGACGGGCGAACCGGGCACCGGCAAGACAAGGCTGGTCAAAGAGTTCGCCACCGGCAAACGGACCCTGACCGCCCGCACACCCCCGTTCGCCAGCAACGACACTTACGCCCCGCTGGCCGAGATCGTCCGAGCACACGCCGGGATCCTCGACACCGACACCGCGACAACCACCGCCGCCAAGGTCGAAGCGATCAGCCAGGACCCGTGGCAGGCCACCCAACTCAAGGCGCTGGTAGGCGTGGGCCCCGAGGGCAACGACGTGCTGACGGCATGGCGACGGCTGATCGAACAGCTCACCGACGAACCACTGATCCTGGTGGTGGAAGACGTCCACAGCGCCGACGACCAACTGCTCAACTTCCTCAACGACCTGGCGAACACCACGGTGCCCCTGCTGATCCTCCTCACCGCACGCCCAGACCCGAGGATCCACGCAGAAGTCCAAGTGGAGCGATTGTCCGAAGAGGACACAGCAGAACTGCTGCAAGCGTTGACAAAGCGCCACAACGTAAAAGCAGATCAAGAACAGCTCATCAAGCACTCGCAGGGCAACCCGCTGTTCGCCCAGGAATACGTCCGCATGCTCAGAGACGGCGCACCGGAAGCCCTCCCGGAAACCGTGCAGAACGTCATCGGCGCACGCCTGGACTCCTTGCCACAGCTGGAAAGGTCAGTGCTCCAAGACGCAGCGGTGATCGGAACCACCGTCTGGCCAGGAGTAGTGGCCGCCGTGGCCGAACGAGACGAAGCAGAGGTCACCCGTTGCCTGGAAGTCCTGACCCAACGGGACTTCCTGCACCGCAGCAGCAGGAGCAACGTGGCCGGAGAAGCCGAGTACGCGTTCAGCCACGTCCTGGTGCGCGACGTCGCCTACGACCGGGTCCCCCGCGGCACCAAGGCGATGAAGCACTACCACGCCGCGGAGTGGTTCCGGTCACTGCCGCTGGAGCACGTTCCCCTGCTGGCGCACCACTTCCAGGAGGCGGTGTGGATCGCGGAAGCTTCCGGACGCCCGTGCGACATCATGGGCGCCAAAGCCAGAACCGCCCTCACCGACGCCGGCAGGAGAGCCACCACCCTGGCCGCCAGGGAAACCGCGATCCGCTGCTACCGGTCAGCACTCGCCGTCTGCCCGCCCGGACACCCGGACACCGCCGAACTCCTCACCCTGCTCGGCTCCTCCCTGGCTCAAACCGGCGAGGGCACAACGGAACTGGCGAAAGCGGTCGAACTCCACACAGCTGCCGACAACTTCGCGGGCGCGGCGAGAGCAGCGAGAGCGTCGTGGCGCGCCGCCTGGCACCGAGGCGACCACGACCGGGCCAGGCACCACCTGGACCAGGCGATCGAGTTCCTCGACCAGGAACCGGCACACGACGTGCAAGCGTACGTGGCACACGCCCTGACACTCGCGGACAGGCTCCAAGAAGCAACCACAGCCGCACAAAGCGCACTGAGAAACGCCACCGGCGTGGAACGGGCCATCGCACTGGAAGCTCTAGGCCTCGCCAAGGTCAAACAGGGCGACCCCACCGGAACGAACGACCTGCACCAGGCCGTCGAAGAACGCCGACGAGCCGGCATCTCCACCGGCCTCTGCCTGGTCAACACGAGCACCGCCTACACCGCCCTCGGCGACGCCAGAAAACGAGAGAAGACCAGGGCCGAGGCGCGCGCCGCCGCTCACCGCCACGGCGACCAGGACACGCTCGCCTGGCTGGCCGCGTCCAGCTACGTCGAACTGTTCTGGAACGGCCGGTACGCCGAGGCCCTGAAGGTCCTGGAAAACCCGACGCACTCCCACCTCTACGCCGCCCGAGGTCGCATCCGCCTGCTGACCGGCGACCTCGAGGGAGCCCGAGCAGACGCCACCGCAGCACTGACTCTGGCCAGGACCACCGGCCTCCAGACCGACCTGCACCACCCGCTGACCCTCCACGCCAAGATCGCCCTGCACCAGCACGACCACCCCGACACGACCGAACTGCTGAGCACCCTCGGAGGCCACCAGATCACCGGCCTGATCGGTGTGGACCTGCCGGTGGTCCTGGCCGCCACCGGCCACGGCCCCCACGCCCTCGACACCGTGTCCTGGTCGCGCTGGAAAGACGCCGCCGTCGCCCACCTCAACGGCGACAAGCACACCGCGAAGCGGATCTACCAGGAGATCGGCTCCATCCCCGACGCCGACGATGAGTCGCTGGTTATCGACCGGCAATAGCGTCGGGAAACGTGCCCCATCCCCCGTTACTACCAGGCGAAGACCCAGCTGCTGACCCTGCTGGACGACCTGCCGGGCCACACCCCGTTCCCACCGGAACGCGCGCTCTCGGACCTGCTGCGGATGTCCCGCAGCACCATCCGCAAAGCCCTGGACGAACTGGTGCTGGAAGGCAGGCTCCTGCGCGGCACCGGCCGCCAGGGCACCACGGTCGCGCCACCCGAACAGCCCCACCGCATCACCCTGCACGCGCTGACGAACGACCAGATCGCCCGCGAACACACCACCATCAGCACCAGGAACGACGTCACCACCATCGAGTCGGTGCTGGTCCACCTCGACAACCCGATCGGCGTCCGCCAGACGCACCTGCACCGGCTCCCGGGCTTCACCGCCCGCTACGACCCCGGCACTCCCCTGACGGAGTTCCTCACCACCTACCGCCTCCGTCAGAGCGAACCGCGGTGCACCACCGCACTCGCCACCCCACGAGTGGCGAGCCTGCTGCACGTCCGCCCCGCCACCCCGCTGCTGGCGGTCTCCTGGCTCAGCCACGACAACACGGGCGCGCCGAGGGAACGGTCGAGGGTCGTCCTGCGCAGCGATCGCGTCCACCTGACGTTGCCGCGAGTTCAGAGAGATCCAATAGTGTGAATGAGTGACCGATCGACGCACCGTCCTGAAAACCTTCGCCCTGCTCCCGCTCGCCGGCTGTGCCGCCACCCCGACCACGACCACAACCACGACGACGACGGCAACACCGACGACGAGCGCGGCTCCCGTGCGGCACGAGGCGTTGTTCGAGCTGGAGAGGAAGTTCGACGCACGGCTGGGCGTCTACGCGATGAGCGACAACGGAAGCACGATCGAACATCGGGCGGACGAGCGGTTCGCGTTCTGCTCGACGTTCAAAGGCCTTGCCGCGGCGGCGGTTCTGCACCGCAACCCGATGTCGCATTTGGACAAGGTGGTCACCTACACCGAGGCCGAGCTGATGAAGAGCTCGGCCATCACGAAGCAGAACGTCCGAACGGGCATGAAACTGCGTGACCTGTGCGACGCCGCCGTCCGCTACAGCGACGGCACGGCGGGCAACCTGCTGCTGCGCGAGGTCGGCGGTCCGGCGGAGCTCACGAAGTACCTGCGCGAGCTCGGCGACACCGAGACGAGGATGGACCGGATCGAACCGGACATCACCTCGGCCACCCCCGGCGACCCGCGCGACACCGCCACCCCGCGCTCGCTCGGCACGGACTACCAGCGAATCGTGCTCGGCGACGCGCTCGAGCCCGAGAAGCGCGACTTCCTCAAGGACCTCCTGGCGCGGTCGGTCACCGGCGCCAACCGCGTCCGCGCCGGGGTGCCGCAGGGCAGTGAGGTCGCGAGCAAGACCGGCACCGGCGAGCACGGCACGGTCAACGACATCGCCGTCGTCTGGCCGCCGAACCGGGAGCCGGTCCTGATCGCGATCATGTCGAGCAAGGCGTCCGCGGACGCGAAGTACGACGAGGCTCTCGTCGCCGAAGCCGCCGCCTACGTCGTCAAGACCCTCACCTGACGGACGACACGTCCGCCCACACGGTCTTGGAGTCGGGGAACCGGTTGTGCCCCCACACCTGCGCCAAACCGTTGACCAGCAACAACCCTCGTTGCCGTCGCCCGAGGAAGCCCATCCGCCCGAGCTGGGGGAAACGGCCGGGGGTGCCGTCGTCGACCTCGACCCGCACCACCTCCCGTTCGGGCAGGCGGAAGATCCGGGCCCGGCGCTGCGGGGCGGCGTGGTGGTAGGCGTTGCTCACGAGTTCCGTGGCCACGACCATCACGTCGACGATGACGTTCTCGTGCATGCCCCTCAAGAGGCGACGCACCTCCGCCCGCACGTTCGCGAGCGGCAGAGCACCCTCCGGTAGGACGAGGTCCAGTCGTTCGCCGGACCGTCCTGCAATACCCATCAGCATCTCCCCGCGCCCTGTTCGTTCAAGGCAGCAGGCTTCATACCCCAGAGCGCGCACATCGAAACCCACCGAACTGGAATCATGACGACCTCGGGAGATCGGCCCAGACCACGGTGCCCCCGTGAGCCCTGTCCACACCCCACCGGTCGGACAGCCGGGCCACCAGGACCAGGCCGTAGCCGCGTTGGGGCCGGGACACCTTGCGCAACGGCGGATGGGCTCGGGCGTCGTGCGCGATTTCGACGCGGATCTTCTTCTGCTCCACGACGACGCGTAAGAAAGACGGTTCCGACGTGTACCGGTACGCGTTGCTGACCAGCTCGTTCACCACCAGCAACACGTCCGACACCGCGTCGGTGTCCTCGCCCATGAGCTCCAGCCGCACCCAGCGCCGGACCGCCGCGAGCGACGGCCGTTGCCTGCCCAGTGGCAGGTCCGCCGCCTCTCCCGTCCGTGCCGCCTGGTCGCGAGCCAAACCGCTCCTCAGTCAGTTGATCAGTTCGGGCCCGGTTACCCGAGTGCATCGACGGCCAAACCATCCCTTCCGTTCATCAACGTCAACTACCCTCACGGCTCCGCCGCAACGCCAGGGGGAACCGCGTGCCCAGAACGCTGACACCAGTGCTGATCGCCGTGCTGCTGATGTACCTGGTGCAGCAACAACTCGCTTCCGTCGTCGGCCCACTCGCCGTGAGCTTCGGGTTGCCGACGGGCCAGATCGGTCTGTTGTTCTCGGTCGCGTCCGTGGCGACGGCGGTGGCGAGCCCGTTGTGGGGGCTGCTGGTCGACGCCGCCGGTGCTCGGGTCGTGCTGATCGCCGGACTCGCGCTGTGCGTGGCAGGGCCCGCCGGGTTCGCGGCCGTCGTGTCGCTCGGGCTCACCGAGTCGCTGAGCACGGACTTCGCGTTCCTGCTGGTGCTGTTCTTCCGCGGGGTGGTGTTCGGGATCGGGATCGCGGCGGTGCTCGTCGCGGCGCTCGCGGTCGCGGGACTCACGACGGCCGGGGTCGGGGATCGCACGCGCGCCATCGGGTTCGTGGGTGCGGCGCAGGGCCTCGGCGTCCTGGTCGGACCGATCATCGCCGGTGCGCTCGCGGCCGGTTCGATGACGTGGCCGGTCTACCTGGCGCCCGTGCTGGCGTTGGTGGCGGCGGCCGTGGTGCTCGTGATGGTGAAGCCTCCGGTGCCCGTGGTGCACGAACCCGTGCGGGTGCAGCCGGTGGAACTGCTGCCCGCGTTCGGTGCCGGGTTGTTCCTGTACCTGTCCTTCGCGATCGCCGAGGTCGTCGTCGTGTTCCTCGCCGCCGATCGGGAGCGGATCGAGTCCGGGGCGATCGGGGGTGTGATGCTCGCGGCCGGGCTCGGGCTCGTGCTGGCCCAGGGTGTGCTGGTGCCGCTGCTGAAGTGGACGCCGGACCGGCTGCTGAAGATCGGCGCGCCCGTGGCCGTGGCCGGGTACGCGTTGCTCGCCACCGCGCCGTCGGCCGGGGTGCTGACGCTGGCGTTGCTGGTGGTGTCGCTGGGTGTCGGGCTCGGTGTCACCGGGTTCACCGCGACGGCCTCGCTCGGGGTGGGGCCGCAGCGGCAGGGCCTGGTCGCCGGGCTCGTGACGTTGGCGAGCGGGCTGACGTTCGTGGTGGGGCCGATGCTGACCGGTGTGCTGTACGAGGTGGAACCGAACGCGCCGGCGCTCGTGGCCGGGGCTGCCGCGCTGATCGCGACGGGGCTGGCGTTCGTCCCCGCCGGGCCGCGTGTCCCACACTCTGCCGGGTGAGGTTGTCGGTGTCGCTCTGGCCACCGCCGGAGATCGTCGAGGTGCTCGGCGCGCTGGATCGAGCGCCGGGCGTCCAGTGGTCGGTGCCCGCGCAGTGGATGGTGAAGGTGCGTCCCCTGGGCACCGTGCCCGAACGGCTCGTGTCCGCGCTGGCCGAGGCGCTGGCCGACGAACTGGACGGGGCACCCGCGGTGCGCTGCGTGCTGGGACCGCGCACGCGCTCGATCGGCCAGTGGCTGGGGGTGCCGGTGGCGGGGTTGGACGACCTCGCGGCGGCCGTGTTCGCCGCGACCGCGCCGATCGTGCCGGTCACGCACCCGCAGCCGTTCCGCGCGGACGTCGTGCTGGCCCGCGGCCGGGTGCCCGCCACGCTCGCCGGTCAGCCGCTGGCGGGCGAGTGGGTCGCGGACCGGATCGCGCTCGTCGCCGACCGCAGTGCCGCCGGGCGGCCGCGGTTCGAAGAGGTTTTCCGGCACGAATTGAGGCTGCCGGACTGATCGACTCTGCCGTTACGCTGCGCACGTGACGCGTTACTTCAGCGCCCTCGTGCTGGCCCTGCTCGCCGCGACGGCCGTGGTCGTCCCCGCCCAGGCCCACGCGGAGCTCAAGAGCAGCACCCCGGCATCCGGCGCGGCGCTGGCCGCCCCGCCCGCGACCGTCGAGCTGGTGTTCAGCGAGGCGATCCAGCTGCCGGACGGGGACGCGGTCACCGTCACGGGAGCCGACGGTGCCAAGGTGACCATCACCAAGGTGGAGGCCGTCGACAAGACGATCACGGCGACCCTCGACGTCAAGACGGCCAAGTCGGGCGCGCACACCGTGGCGTGGGCGGCCAAGTCCGACGACGGTGACACCATCACCGGCACGTTCGCGTTCACCATGACCGCGCCGGAGCAGACCTCGTCCAGCGCGGCGCCGCCCTCGTCGGTGACGATGAGCGCGCCGGTGTCGAACGCGCCGCCGTCGACGACGCCCGCCGAGTCCGGTGGCGTGCCGCTGTGGGTGTGGATCCTGATCGGGCTAGCGGTGGTCGTCGGCGCGATCCTGCTCGTGCGGCGGCGCAAGCCCGAGGACGCGTAGGCGTTCGGTCAGCAGGTCGCGTTCGGCCGGGTGCTCGGCCCGTTCCAGCGCGGCCTTCAGCGATGCCGACGGATCTTCGCCGAGGCGTTGCAGCAGGTCCGCGCGCACGGCGTGGAACAGGTGGTAGCGGTCGAGGTCCAACGCGTCGACCAACGCCAGGGCTGCTAGCGGGCCCTCGGTCTCGGCGATCGCGACGGCCCGGTGCAGGGCGACGACCGGGCTCGGGGTGAGTGCCATCAGCTGGTCGTAGAGGGCGACGACCTGGTGCCAGTCGGTCGGCGGGTCGCTGTGCACGGCGTTGATCGCGGCCTGGATCTGGTACGGCCCGGGAAGGTTCCGGCGCAGGCAGTCGCGCACCAGGTCCTGGCCTTCGGCGATCAGGTCCGCGCGCCACCTCGTGCGGTCCTGGTCCGCCAGCAGCACGATCCGGCCGTCTCGCAGGCGTGCGTCCCGCCGGGAGGCGATGAGCAGCATCAACGCCAGCAGGCCGCGCACCTCGGGTTCGTCCGGCATGAGGTGCGCGAGCACGCGGGTGAGCCGGATCGCCTCGTCCGCCAGGTCGTGCTTGTCGAGCCAGCCCTCGTTGAAGATCAGGTAGAGGACGGCGAGCACGGCGTTGAGGCGGTCGGGCAGGTCGGCGTCGCGCGGCACCCGGTACGGGACGCGGGCCGCCCGGATCTTGCCCTTCGCGCGCACGATCCGTTGCGCCATCGTGGGTTCCGGCACGAGGAACGCCCTGGCGATCTCCGCCGTGGTCAGCCCGCCGAACAGTTTCAGCGTGAGCGCGACCTGGGCCTGCCGCGCGAGCGCCGGGTGGCAGCAGGTGAAGATCAGCCGCAGCCGTTCGTCGGGCACGTCCTCCACCTCCTCGGTCGACGGCTCTTGGGGCAGCAGTTCGGCGTACTTCTCGCGGCCCTTGGCTTCGCGGCGCAGGCGGTCGATCGCCTGGTTGCGGGCCGTCGTGATGAGCCAGCCCGCCGGGGACGGGGGCGTTCCGTCGACGGGCCAGCGCTGGACGGCCTTGGCGAACGCGTCCTGCACGGCCTCCTCGGCGAGGTCGAGGTCGCCGAGGAAGCGGGTCAGGACGGACACCGCGCGGCCGTACTCGGCCCGGAAGATCTCCTCGATCATCAGACCGCGATCGGCCTGACCTCGATCGACAACGGGCTGAGCACCCCGGCGAGCCGGCGGCCCCAGTCGAGCGCCTCGTCGAGGTCCTCGGCCTGGATGACGGTGAACCCGCCGATGTGCTCCTTGCCCTCGGTGAACGGGCCGTCGGTCATCAGCACGTCGTCGTCCTTCACCCTGAGCACGGTCGCGGTCGACGGCGGGTGCAGGCCGACGGCGAACACCCACGCGCCCTTCGCCTGCATCTCCTCGTTGAGCGCGTTCAGGTTCGCCATGATCGGCTCGAGCACGTCGGGCGGCGGCACCTCGCCGTCGGGCTGGTAGATGCTGAGCAGGTACTTCTGCGTCATCGTGACTCTCCTCTCCCCCTGTACACGAACGCGGAAGGCCCGATTCGACAGCCGTGTACGTTCTGTTTCGTGAGCGGGCGGCTGGCTGAGATCGTGGCACTCCTGGACGTGCCCGACCCGTTCAGCGTCGAGGAGCTCGTCCGCCGGATCGCCGCGACGAGGCAACGGCCGATCGTGCTGCGGGCCGCCGCGATGCCGCCGGAGGGCCCGAGCGGGCTGTGGATCGCGACCGGCACGACCGACCACATCTGGTACGCGGCGGGCACGAGCCCGATGCACCAGGAGCACATCGTCCTGCACGAGCTGGGCCACCTGCTCTGCGACCACGAGACCCCGCAGCCCGACCCCGACCTGGCGTTGCGGCTGCTGCTGCCGTCCCTCGACCCCGCGATGGTCAGGTCGGTGCTCGGCCGGACCGCCTACAGCGCGCCGGAAGAGCGGCAGGCGGAGATGTTCGCGATGCTCATGCTCGAACGCGCCGGGAAACTGCCGTCCCGGGTGCGTCCCCTCTCCCCCGAACTCTGCGCGCTCCTCGACCGCGTCGAGGCGGCACTCGCCCCGGGACTCCGCTCGTGAACTGGTCCGCCCAGCAGTACGTGATCCTGGTCGTCGTCGCGGGCTGCACGGCGCTCGTGCTGCGGCTCTTCCAGCTGCACCGCAACGCCAACCCGGCGATGACGTGGATCACCGCGTCGCTCGGCATCCTGACGTTCTCGCTGGCGCTCCAGTTCACCGTGGTGCGTGCCGCCGTCGACGCTGTCACGACGTTGAACACGGCGGGCACGCTGTCCAACTGCGGGACGTTGCTGGCGGCGGCGTGTGCGCAGCGCGGGTTCCTGCACGTGGTCAGGCCCGGTGCGCGCAGCTCGGTGCTGCGGTGGACGTCCGGCGTGATCGTGCTGGTGGTGGTGCTGTTCGCGTTCGTGCCGTCGAACTACGAGGAGGTGCTGGCCAACGCCGACAAGGCGATCCAGGTGCCGGTGACCTCCGCCGCCGGCTACGTCTACCTCGTCGCTCTCGCCGTGCTGTGCGTCGGGCTGATCCGGGCCTCCTGGGCCTACGTGCTGGTCGCCGAGCGGTTCTCGCTGCGGTACGGGCTGATCGCGATCGCGCTGGCCTCGGTGATCGCGATCGCGTACACGGTCGTGCGGCTGTCGGCGATGGTCACCTATCAGCTGGGCGTCGTGGTGCCGGTCCTTCGCGGCAACCTGATCGGCAACCTCTACCTGACCGCTTCCGGGCTGGTGTTCATCGGGATCGCGCTACCGCTGGTGGGTGGGCGCCTCGGTCTCGACCACCTCGCGCACTGGTGGCGGATCGACCGGTCCTATCGGCGGCTCGGGCCGTTGTGGCGGGCGTTGTACGAGGAGTTCCCCGGACTGGCGTTGGACGTGCCCGCGCGGCACGCGGGCTTTCGTCATCCCGAGCGCGCGTTGTACCGGCGGATCATCGAGATCTGGGACGGCCGGTTGCGGTTGCGGCCGCATCTCGATCCTTTCGCGGTGCCTGGGGACGGTGCGGCTGAGGCGGCGTTGATCGCGGACGGGTTGCGGCGCCGGCGGGAGGGAGTGCCGGTGACCGACGGGACGGGGGCGCCGGACAACCGGCCGGACGATCCGGACGCCGAACTCGGGTGGCTGATCGAGGTGTCGCGGACGTTGCCGCGCTGACGGACCGCTTTGCCCGTTGCCGCCCCATCCCGCGACCTCGTGGGCGACGATGGCGATCATGTCCCCGTTGATCCTCCCCCTCGACGACCCGCGCGCCACCCTGGCGACCGCCGGTGGCAAGGGCGCGTCGCTCGCGCGGCTGGTCACGGCCGGTCTGCCGGTGCCCGCCGGGTTCCACCTCACGACCCGCGCCTACCGCGAGCGGTCGATGGAGGGCGTGCTGGAGGCGTTCCGGGAGCTGGGCGGGCCGGTGGCGGTGCGGTCGTCGGCCACGGCGGAGGACCTGCCGGGGCTGTCGTTCGCCGGGCAGCACGACACCGTGCTGAACGTGTCCGAGGACGGGCTGTTCGACGCGATCCTGCGGTGCTGGGACTCGCTGCGCTCGGACCGGGCCGTCGCCTACCGGGAACGCAACGGGGTCGCGTCGGCCGAGATGGCGGTCGTCGTGCAACGCATGGTGCCCGCGGAGATCTCGGGCGTGCTGTTCACGGCGGACCCGGTGACCGGACGGGCCGAGCCGGTGACCAACGCGGTGCGCGGGCTCGGTGAGGCGCTCGTCAGCGGTGCGGCCGACGCCGCAGATCTGTTGTCCTCCAAGCAAAAGGCGACGCTCGTGGCGTTGGGCGAGCGGATCGAGGCGTTGTACGGCACGCCGATGGACGTCGAGTGGGCGTTCGCGGGCGGCGGGTTCCAGATCCTGCAGGCGCGGCCCATCACGGCGTTGCGGGTCGAGTGGAACGACAGTCTCGACGGCGACTACCTGTGGTCCAGCGGCAACGTCGGCGAGGCCGTGCCCGAGGTGATGACGCCGGTGACGTGGTCGGTGGTGCGGGTGCTGTCGAGTGCGGCGATCGGGCCGCACCGGATCTCCGGCAACATCGGCGGCCGCTTCTACCTCAACATCAGCACCTACACCGCGCTCGGCACGGCGGTGGGCCGGGCGGACGAGATGCTGCGGGCGGGTGAGGAGACGTTCGGCCGGATCCCGGCCGGGGTGGCGGTGCCGCCGTTGCCGATGTCGCGGGCCGCGATCCTCGGCGCCGTGCTGCGGGGTGCGGGCGAGCCGCTCAAGCAGCAGTTCCGGTACCGGACGCAGCGCGAACGGCTGGTCCGCGCCAACCCGGAACGCTGTGCGGCGGCGCAGCGGAAGATCGCCACCGCCACGACGACCGCCGCGTTGCTGGAGGTGTGGCGGCGGGAGCTGGACGACCTGTTGCGGGTGGTGTGTCCCGTGCTGGACGCCGGTGCGCGCATGATCGCGGGCGGTCCGGCGGCGTTCCGGCGAACGCTGGTCGCGCTCGTGGGCGAGGACGACGCGGCTACGTTGCTGACGGGCTTCCACGACGGCGGCGGGCTCGCGAGCCTCGGTCCGCTGGTCGGGCTCGCCCGGCTCAGGGCGGGCGAGATCGACCGCGAGGCGTTCGCCCGGACCTGGGGACATCGGTGTGCCGCCGAGTTCGAACTGTCCGCGCCTCGGCCCGCCGAAGATCCCGAGTGGATCTCCCGGCAGCTCGAGTCGTTCAGCGATCCCGGCGCCCTGCTCGAACGGCAGGCGGCGAAGCGCGCGCAGGCGTGGCAACGGCTGCTGGCCGCGCACCCCGGCGAGGCGGTCAAGATCCGCAAACGGCTCGACCGCATCGGCGCGGGTGCTCGGGCGCGGGAACAGGCCCGCTCCGAGATGGTGCGGGTGTTCGGCGTGCTGCGGGCGTTCGTGCTGCGGGCCAGCGAACTCACGTCGTCCGGTGACGCCCTGTTCTTCCTGCCGATCGACGACGTGCTGCGCGTGCTCGGCGGCGAGACCTCGTTGCTGGAACGCGCGCCCGCCCAACGTCAGGCGTACGAGCGGTATCGCGCGCTGCCGCCGTATCCGACGGTCATCCGGGGCCGGTTCGACCCGGAGTCGTGGGCGGCCTCGCCGGACCGCCGCGCCGACCTCCACGACGCGACGACCGACGTGCCGATGCCCGCCGACGTCACGGGTTTCGCGGGGTCGGCGGGCGTCGTGGAGGGCACGGCACGGGTGCTGGCGCGGGTCGAGGACGGCGAGGCGTTGCGGGAAGGCGAGGTTCTCGTGACGACGGTGACGAACATCGGCTGGACGCCGCTGTTCACCCGTGCCGCCGCGGTGGTGACGGACGTGGGTGCGCCGCTGTCGCACGCGGCGATCGTCGCGCGCGAGTTGGGGATCCCGGCGGTCGTGGGATGTGGGAACGCCACCACCCGCATCGCCACCGGAGACGTCGTCGTGGTGGACGGCACGCGCGGGACGGTGCGAAAGCTGCCTTAGGTCAGTTGTTGTCCAGAATCAGTTGTGCACGGCCACGCCGCGCATCGAGACCAGCTGGCGCCGCATGCGTTCGCGCACCAGGTCGATCACCTCGGTCACCGTGTCGGCCTCCGCGTACGCCTGCACCTCGACCCATTTCAGGTCGAGCCGCGCGTGGGCGTGGATCACGGACTTGTCCGAGGTCAGGTTGACCCACGCGAAGTCGACGCGGTCCGGCGCGTACCGGTCCAGCGACCCGATCCGCGCGGACGCGTAGTCCCTGGCCTGCTCGGGGATGGCCTCCGCGAGCGAGACCTGGATGTAGTCCATCGACACCTGCCTCCTCAGAGGCCGCGCGACAGCGCCGCGCGGCCAGTTCGACGATACGAATTCGATCGCAACGCCGAACCAGGCGTTGGTCCCGACACAGCAGGGTCTTTCTACTGAGGAGATGGTGCTGCCAGGGGACCTGGTGATTTCACTGGGATCAAGTCTTTGGCACCAAAGAGGAAACTCGCTCGTCGAGTTGTTCTTCGGTGGGTGAACCGATCAGGAGTTCGACCGAGCCGTCGACGCTGACGAACGCGAACGTCGGCTGCGCGGTGACGCCGAAGCGCTTCCAGACCGAGCCGTCGAGGTCGGCGAGGTGAGGGAAGCTGCTCATCTTGTGGTCGGCCACGAACTTCTTCATCGCGTCGAGCTGGTCCTCGGCCGCGACGCCCACGAACTGGACCTTGTCGTGCCGCTTGGCGAGTGCCTCCACGGTCTCGGCCTCGGCGTTGCAGGACGGGCACCACGGCGTCCAGAACCACAGCACGGCGGGCTGTCCGGCGAGCTTGTCGCCGCGGAACTCCGCGCCGTCCAACGTCTTCGAGGTGAACTGGAACTTCTCCGGTGGCGGTGTCTTCTCCGCGCAGCCGGCGAGCAGCAGGATCCCTAGCAGCAGTCCGAGGATGCGCATTCGGCCCCTCACCTCCCGTCAGGACGTACGGCCTTGCGCCTCCTCCGGTTCAGCCACCACGCACCGACGACGACCAACACCACCACGAACGGCCACGGCCCAAGCGCTGACACGAGCTGCACGAGCGTCGACTGGAACCGGCCCGCACCCCGCACGACCGGGTCGATGGCGCTGCCACCGGCCAGGAACAGCCGTAGCTCGTAGACGCCGTAGTAGGTCACATAGGCACCGACCAAGACCAACACCACACCGCCGATGCGACCGACGTGTGGCAGCAGGCGACGAACGTGCGGTGCGAGTGCGGAACCCGTCACGGCCAGCACGGTGACCACGAGGCCCATACCCAACGCATAGGCCAGGAACGCGAACACGCCCGTTTGCAGCGATGCGCCCACCACGGCGAGGAACGGGCCGATCGCGCACGAGAGAGAGGCGATGGCGAACGCGATGCCGTAGCCGTACATGGACCACAGGCTGCGCGGCGCGGCGGACAGCTTGGGCAGCCGGACGTAGAGGTCCTTGCCCAGCAGCAGGAGCACGCCGACGACGAGCATCACGAGCCCGATCACGACCGTCACGAACGGCAGGTAGCGCTTGAGCGTCGCGGCCACCGGGCTGACCAGAATTCCGAATGCGCCGAAGAAAGTGACGAATCCGGCCGTCATCACCAAACCGGACATAAAGGCACGCGTGGGAGAGTCCCGGGCCACCAGTGCCAAATAGGCGGGCAGCATCGCGAAACCGCACGGGTTGACCGTGGCCACCATTCCCGCGAGAACCGCTAGTGCGAGCTCGTTCACGCGGCAGAGGTTAGGGTGGGGACGTGCCGATCGAACAGTGGCTCGAAGCCATTCCACCTCTGCTCGTGTACGTCATCGTCGGCCTGGTGATCGGTTTCGAGTCGCTCGGCATCCCGTTGCCCGGCGAGATCGTGCTGGTCACGGCCTCGCTGCTGGCGTCACAGCACGACGAGCTGAGCCCGTTGTGGATCGGCGTGTGGGCGAGCGCGGGCGCCATCATCGGTGACAACTTCGGGTACCTCATCGGGCGGCGCGGCGGGCCCCGGCTGTTTGCGTGGATGGGGCGGAAATTCCCGAAGCACTTCGGGGAAACGCAGCTCGACCACGCCCGCAGGGTGTTCCAGAAACGCGGTGCGTGGGCCGTGTTCTTCGGCCGGTTCGTGGCACTGCTGCGCATTCTCGCCGGGCCGCTGGCCGGGTCGATGCACATGCCGTACGGCCGGTTCCTCGTCGCGAACGCACTGGGTGGCATCGTGTGGGCGGGCGGCACGGCGGCCGCCGTCTACTACCTCGGTGTCGTCGCCGAGAAGTGGCTGAAGGGCTTTTCCTACGCGGGCCTCGCGATCGCGGTGGTGTTCGGTGTGGCCGGTGTCTTCATCGTGAAGAAGCGCCTCGCCAAGGCCGCCGAAAAGGCCGAGAAAGCAGAAGAGGTCACGCCCGCGTAGTCCAGGCGGCGATCTGGGCGCGCGACCGCACGCCCAGCACCGTCTTGAGGTCGCGCACGTCCGCCTCCACGGTCCGCAACGACACGTGCAGGTCGTCCGCGATCTGCTTGTTCGTCAGACCTTCCGCGACCATCGCCGCGACGCGCAACAGTCGTTCGTCACGCCACGACAGCGCGGTCTCCTCCGGCTCGGCCTGCGGACTCGGCGGCGCCACGGACACCCCCGGCAACGCGAACTGCCGCACCGACTCGAGCATCACGGGCCCGGGTTCCAGCAACGACCGCGCCTGCAACCCCTCCGCGAGGTCGGCGTCGATGGTGCCCGGCACGAGCGCGAACCCGTGCAGCGCCACCTTTTCCTCGTCGGTCAGCAGCTGGTAGGCGCGGTCGAACGCCACGTGCAGCGTCCGGTGGTGCGCAGGGGCGTCACGCGGGGCGTGCGTGAGGACGGCGAACCTGTCGTCCAGCCTGCCCGCGATCTCCTCCAGCGTCAGCACCCGCACCAGCCGGGCCGCGAGTTCGAGCGCGAGCGGCAACCGGTCGAGCTGCTCGCACACGAAGTCCAGCAGCGCGGACTTCTCGTCGAACTCGCTGTCGAGCGCCGTCGCCCGGTCGCTGAACAACCGCTTCGCCTCGTGCCTGCTCAACGGTTGCAGCCGGTACTGCTGCTCCCCCGCCACGGCCAGCGGCGAGTGGCTCGTGGCCAGCACACGCACCGATGGATGCCGTGCGATCAAAGCCGCGCAGTCCTCCAGGACGCCCTCGCAGCCGTCGAGCACCAGCAGCGCCGGTTCGACGTCGAGCAGGTCCGGCACCCGGCTGACGTCCGCGAGTTCGACGAACAGCACGTTCTGCCGATGCGCGACCACCTCGTGCACGAGCCGCGACTTGCCGACGCCCGGCGGCCCCGTCACGGTGACGATCCTGTTGCGCGCCAACAGCTTCGTGAGATCCGCGACCTCGGCGGCACGGCCGACGAACGAGTCCAGTCGCAACGACGTGGGCACGACGTCACGCGCACGGCGTCGATAGGCGCGCTGACGGCACGCGCCCGAGCAGTACTTGCCGGGAGCGGTCAGCGCCGTTCCGCAGTCCTCGCAGGTCACCGCGCCCTCGCCGTCCGGGCCGCGAGCTGGGTCCGCGACGTGAGCCCCAGCCGCGACAGCATCTGGGTCACGTGCGAGCGCACCGTCCCCGCCGAGATCCCCAGCCGGGTCGCGATCTCCGTGTTGGTCAGCCCGTCCGCCACGAGGTCCGCGATCTCCCGCTGCCGCACGGTCAGCGGGTCGTCCTGCCGACCCGCGCTCACGAACGCCATCAGCCCGGCGTGGTCGAGCCGCTCGCCCAGTTGCCGAGCCTGCACCGCCCGGCGCGGACCGGCCGATTCCACCGCGAGTTCGCGCGCGTCCACCACCATCTGGTTCCACGGTTCTTCCTTGCGCGAACCACGTTTTCTGCGCGCGACCTCGGCGGCGGCGAGCAGCACGACCGCACGGTCGGCATCATCACGACGAGCTGCCACGACACCAAGTCCTTCCAGCACGCCGGCTTCGGACACGGCGGCGGGCGCTCCTACGCGCAACGCGATCTGGAAGTGGTGCTCGGCCTGGTCGACGTCACCGGACGCCAGCGCGATCACCCCTGCGGTGTGCCGTGACGCCATCAGGTGGAAGGCGTCCAGCACACCGAACGACAGAGATTCCAGCGTCGCCGCGAGCGCGCCCGGCAGGTCGTTCAGGCGCATCAGCAGCCACGCGTGGTTGTTGAGGAACGTCATCAACAAAGCAGGATTGTTCATCGCGCGTGCGGCCGCCACCGATCGTTCGTTGGCCACGCGCGCACCGTCCAGATCGGAGTTCACGCCCCGTGCGTAGCCCAAGGCGTTCCACGCACGGGCGTCCCACGAGGGTTCGCTGGTCGCCGGATGCGCTACCAACGCCTCGGCGAACCGCAACGCCGTCGCCTCGTTGCCCGTGAAGCCCGCGAGCCAGGCCGCGCGGAAGAGCAGCAACTCGGCGTGCGATGTCAACGGCCCGTGCGTCAACGTGGCGCACGCCAAGTTCATCGCCTCGCTGTACGACCCCTGGACGTACCAGACGTGCACGACGCCCGCGACGAGCCAGGTGTAGCGCGGATCGGTGCGCTGGACGCGGCCGATCACGTGCAGCAGCTGGTGTTCCTGGCTCAGCAGCCACGCGTTCATCTCGCTCGTGACGACCGGTGCGGCCCCGACGGCCTGGATCGTCTCGGTCAGGTGCGTGACGAGCCGGTCGAACGTCGGCGCCGCTTCGCCGTGCTCCTCCAGCCGGGCCAGACCGAACAGGCGGATCGACTCCAGCATCCGGAACCGCGCGCTCGAGAGCGACGGCGACCGCACGACCAAAGACTTGGCGCGCAACGATCCCATCAGCGCCACGGCGTCGGCGGACACCCCGCACACCGCCGCCGCCAGCCCCAGGTCGAAGTCGCCGATCAACGCCGACAGGGCCCGCAACGCCGCCTGCTCGGCCGGAGTGAGCAGGTCGTAGCTCCACCTGATCACCGCGTCCAGGGTCTGGTGCCGCTCGGGTACGTCGGTGCGCGCCGCCGCAAGTTCGATCGCCAACGGCAGGTGATCACGCACGGTGTCGGCGAGTTCCGGTGCCCCGCCGCACTCGACGAACAGCTGCCGGGCCTCCGCGGGCGGCAGCGGACCGAGTTCGACGCACATCTCGCCCGCGAGGTCGAGCGGTTCCCGGCTCGTCACCAGCACGCGCAGGCGTGGGCACCCGGCCAGCAACTCCGCGACAGCGGCGGCGGCCTCGTCGATGAGGTGCTCGCAGTTGTCCAGGACCAACACGCGATGGTCGGCCAGCGCGCGCATGACCGCCTTGTGCACCGACGAGCCCGGTTCCTCCCACACGTTCAACGCGAACGCGATCACGTGCCACAGCAGGTCCGGCCGGTGCACGGGCTCCAGCTCGACCACGGCGTCCCCGAGCCGCAACTCGGCCGCGAGCCGTGACTTCCCCGCCCCTCCCGGTCCCGTCAGGGTGACCAGCCGGTGCTTGCGCAGGAGCCGACGCACGGTCGTCAACTCCCGTTCCCGCCCCACCAGGCGGGCCCGCGAGTGCCCCGACGACCACATGCGCGCGATTCTAGGAGCGAATGCACAAAGAAGAAATGTCGCTCAACAATTGCGGTACCACTCCCGAAACGGCCGTGAACTGCGCCGATACCGGTCGGCACCGCCTGGAACCGGTCACCGGCTGAGACGCTCACTCCTCACCCTCCGTCGCTCACCGCCAGATTCCGGTCCCCATCCCGGTCTGCGCCAGGCGGACCGGGAACCCGCAGAAGCCGACGAGTCCACGCGGGAAGCACCGCGAATCCACGCAAGCTCCCACAGCATCGAACGACATCGCGCACACATGACCGAAATTTCGTGCTTGTACAAACCTGAGCGGTATTCGCTCACCTGACTGATCCATCAGACACACCTTGTGGTGCCGTGATTACGCGCGGTATGGTCTAGACCTTCAATCGCCGCCGCGATGTAACGGGAGTACGCACACATCAAGGCAAAGGAAGACACATGAAGATTGGACGCAAGGTGACGGCCGCCATGGCCGGCGTTCTCGCTGCACCGTTGATCGTCGTGGCACTCCCCAGCGGCACGGCACTCGCCCACGGGTACATCAACTCCCCGCCGAGCCGTCAGGCCCAGTGCGCCGCGCGCACCATCGCGTGCGGCAACATCCAGTACGAACCGCAGTCGGTCGAGGGCCCGAAGGGCCTGCAGAGCTGCCACGCCAACCTGTCGCAGTTCTCCGAGCTGAGCAACGACAACAAGGGCTGGCGGGTCACGAACACCGGCCGTTCGGTGACGTTCAACTGGACGTTCACCGCTCGCCACCGCACGCGTGACTACGACTACTTCGTCGACGGCCGCAAGGTCGCGACGTTCAGCGGCAACAACCAGCAGCCGCCGGCCACCGTGCAGCACACCGTCAACGTCGGCTCGCCCGGCCGCCACAAGATCCTGGCCGTGTGGAACATCGGCGACACCGCGATGGCCTTCTACTCCTGCATCGACATCAACGCGAGCTGATCCTTCCCGCGTGAGGACCCCTTCCTCTCACGCGACTCTCGCACGACCTCGGCCGCTGGGGTGAACGCACTCCGGCGGCCTTGGTCCGCGCGCTCGACACCGTGGAAGAGGGCACCCCTGTCTCGTCCTCTTCCGCGGTCGGCCGTTCCGCTCGACTTGCGCCACCGATCTACTCGGTGACCGCGGGCCGCCCTTGTGGCCACCGACGTCCACGAGGGCCGGCTCACCGCCCGCCCGACGCCCTCTCCCGCACGATCTCGTCGACGTCGAACGGCATCAGCGTCAACGGCGGGCCGGACATCGGTTTCCGCAGCGCGTCGAGGATCCGGGCGTTCATCTCCCCGATGATCGCGCGCGCCTCGGCCTCGGTCGCGGCCGCCAGCGCACGAGCCTTGGCCGTCTCCGCTTCCTTGCGCAGCACCAAAGAAGGAGGCAGGCCCGAGGCGCCCTCTTCCTCGCGCACCTTCTTCTTGATCCACCAGTCTTCTTCGAGCGGCGCGCCCGCGCCCGGCAGCGGCTTGCCGGCGCTCGGCAGGCCGTCGAACTCGCCCCGCTCCTGCGCCTCGCGGATCTGCCTGTCGATCCACGACTCGAAGTCCATTCCGGGCGGTTTCCGCTGGGTCATGGGGAGAACCTCCTGACTGCGCTGTCGATCGCCTCGCGGAACGCGGGGCTGCCCTTGTGGCCGCTGTCGTCCACCAGGGTCAACTCGGCGTCCGGCCACGCCTGAGCCAACGCGTACGCCGTGTCGGCCGGGCAGCTCATGTCGCGCCTGCCGTGGATGATCGCGGCCGGGATGCCCGCGAGCTTGGCCGCACCACCCAGCAGATCGTCGACGAAACCGGCGTTCGCGTAGTAGTGCGCGATGATCCGGACCAGCGCGATCACGTCGTCGGACGGGCGGCCGGAGAACACGTCGGGCTGGCCGAAGTTCTCCAGCGACAGCACCGTGTCCTCCCAGCGGCACCACTCGGCCGCGGCGGCTTCCCGCACCGCGCGATCGGGGTTCTCCATCAGGTCCGCGTACGCCCGCACCACGTCCGGAGCGTCTTCGACGTGCGCGCTGAACCGCGCCCAGGCCTCCGGGAAGAACCGCGACACGCCCTTGTACAGCCAGTCGATCTCACGCGGCGACGACAGCGTCAGCGCGATCAGGATCAGCTCCGAGACGCGCTCGGGGTGCCGTTGCGCGTAGGCGACGGCCAGCGTCGAGCCCCAGGAACCGCCGTACAGCAACCACTTCTCGATGCCGAGGTGCTCACGGAGCCGTTCCACGTCCGCGATCAGGTGGTCGGTCGTGTTGACACCCATCGCCACGGCCGGATCGCTCGCGTGCGGGGTGCTCTGCCCGCAGCCGCGCTGGTGGAAGATCACGATGCGGTACTTCTCGGGATCCAGCGACTTCCGGGCGCCCTTCGACGGCGAGCCGGGGCCGCCGTGCAGGAACAGGGCCGGCTTGCCGCCGGGGTTGCCGACGGTCTCCCAGTAGACGTGGTTGCCGTCGCCGACGTCGAGCAGGCCGTGGTCGTAGGGCTCCATGAGATCGAGCGTACCGAGCTACACCGACAAGATCCTCCACGTCAGCCCGGCGTCGTCCGATCGGTAGACCTCGGCGAACTCCTGGCCGGGCCCGCCGCGCACGAGCGTCGCGTGGCGTACGTCCGAGAACGCCAGATCCTCGAACGGCGACCCGCCCAGCACGAACGGCGTGTCCCACTTCTCGCCCAGGCCGTGGTGCACGAACGACCAGTCACGTCCCGTCGCAGCGACGAGCGCCGCCTCCGACGACACTGCGAATCCCGTCGTGATGCCCTCACGCGGCGGCGCGCTGACGGTCTTGAACGGCCCGCCGTCGGACCGGCGCACCTCCTTGGACATGTTCCCGAACCCGGGATCGAAGCTGCACAACGCATAACGGGCAGCATCGACCGTGCCAAGCCGGGTGGCCGCGAACTGGTCGCACGGCGCCGGTTCCTCGGACCACCCGGCCCCGGACCTGACCCAGTACCGGTTCTCCTCGCCGAACCGCGCCAGCGAGACCTGACCGTCGGCGATCTCTCCACGTGCCTGGCCGGGGATCTCGACGCCCGGCACCGGTTGCCACGTCCCGAACCACAGCGGCCGCTGGAACAGCCGCGACGCCGTGCCGTCGTAGATCACCGCGAGGAACCCGGAGCTGTCGAACCCCAGCGCCCCCACGGTTCCCTTCAGCCCGGACGCCTCCCAGCGAGTGCCACCGTTCGAGGTGACGAACAGCTGCTCGCCGTCGGTCACCATCCCGGCGGCGTCGTTCGCGAAGAGCACGCGCAGCCGGTCCGTCTCCGGCACGGACAACGGCGGCGTCTTCACCCGCGTCCACGTCGTACCGCCGTCGAACGTGCGCACGAGCTGCGGGCAGTTCGCGGTCTGGCACAAGGTGTCGAGGCCCAACACGAAACCTCGGTCAGCAGACGTCCACGACGTCGACGCGGGCACGACACCGGTGCCGGCGGACGCCACCGAAGCGGTCAATCCGGTCAACAGCAACGAAACAGCAAGAACAGCAATGCGTTTCCCCCACATCGCCTTCTCCCCTCAAGAGGCTGGTTCCCACTCAACACCTCTCGCGCGCGAAGCGGCAACAACCCACAACGCCACCAAAACCCCGGCACCACCCGCGCACACCAGCAGTAGCTGCGGCCCCAGCACGTCGATCAGCAGACCTCCGGCGACGTACGAAACTGCCGCAGCCACCCCGATTCCGCCGTAGAAGTTGCCGAACACCCTGCCTGTTCGATCAGCGGGCACGAGGCGTTGGATCAACGTGCTGTGCGCGACGTCCATCGCCGCGATCCCCAGTCCCCGCACGGCCTGCAGCGCGAACGCCGCCGCGACTCCCCACGCCAGCCCGGTGAACAGGTTGCCGGCACTGCTGATCACGAACCCGACCACCAGCAGCACGACCATGCTGAGCCGCGCCGAACCGCGCGCCAGCAAGGCGTACCCGAGCAGCAGACCGATGCCGACCGCGCCGAGCACCACCCCGGCCACGCTCTCCGACGAGCCGAACACGCCCATCGTCAGCTGCAACACCGCGACGTCGTCGATCGCCGTGCACGCGACCACACCGCAGAACCCGACGTAGACGATCCGCAACGCCCGGTTGCGCCAGATCTCGCTCAGCCCGGCCTTCGCGTCGGAGAACACCGTCTCCCCCGGCTCCGCCGCCACCACGAGTTTCGGCAGGCGCAGCAACAACAACGCGGACAAGCCGAACGAAGCCGCGTCCACCAACAACACACCGCGAACGCCGAGCAACGGCAACAAGAGCGCCGCGAGGAACGGCCCGATCACGTCCGCGCTGTTGGATCCGAGGCCCAGCGCGGTGTTCGCCTGCGCGAGGTCCTTCTCCGCCACCAGACTCGGCACGGCCGCGCGCGACGCGGGGATGAAGACCTGTCCGATCACCGCCCGCACCCCGACGAGCACCAGCAGGACCGGCAACGGCGGCAACGTGAACGCGATGACCGCCAGCAGCACGGCCTGCGCGACCTCGCACACGATCATGACCGTGCGCCGGTCGAACCTGTCGCTGATCACCCCGGTCAACGGGCTGAGCAACGCCGGCGCGAAGTCCCCCACGAGCAGCAGCGCGGCCACCGCGATGGCCTTCCCCAGCACGGACTGCACGTGCAGCATCAGCGTGACCAGGCTGAGCGCGTCCCCCACAACGGAAACGACCCGTGCGGTGCTGAGCACGCGCAACGGGCCGTTTTCCTTCAAAAGCGTCAGCACATGGCTACTTTGCCAACACCTGGTCCAGCTGGTCAGCCAATTTGTTCATGATCCCCGCGTAGGAGGAGTAGCTCAGCGGCGCGACCGCGTTCCACTCGACGAACCGGCCGGCCTGCACGGCGGGCAGGCCCTGGAAGACCGGGTGGCCTTCCTTCATCTGCTCCGGAGTCAGCACGTGCTGGCGGGTGTCCCACATGATCACGTGCTCCTTGTACGTGCCGGAGTTCTCCCACGACAGCGACTGGAAGTAGCCGCCACCCTCGGTGTCGGGCTTGTCCGGCGTGAGCAGCGGCAGGCCCAGTTCCTTGACGTACCAGTCGAGGTCGGGGTTGCGGGCGGGCACGGCGACGTAGAAGAGCTTCGGGTCCGCACCGATGACCTGGATCTTCTGCTTCGCGTCCGTCATCTTCTTGCCGATGGCCTTCAACCGGTCGGCGGCCTTGGTGAACGCCTCCTCGTCGGCTTTCACCTTCGCCGAGTCGACGTCCGCGCCGAGCGACTTCGCGAGGTCCTTGAAGCGCTTGATCCCGTCCGGCAGCTGGATCTTCGACTGGCCGATGCCGACGGTCGGGGCGACCTTGGTGACCTTCTCCTCGAACTCGGCCGTGAGGTGCCAGAGCCCGGAGACCTCGGGGTAGTAGCCGGCGACGACCAGGTCGGCGTTCAGCGCGGCGAACTTCTCGAAGTCGATCTCACCGTAGCCCGGGCCGGTCACGTCGGTGACCTGGCTCGGGTCGATGCTGCCGGCCTCCGGGTCGGTCGAGCCGTCCGCGCGCTTGAGGGGGCCGAAGGTGCCCACGACGTTGATGCCGTAGTCCTTGAGCGCACCCGCGGCGGACACCTGCGCGACGACGCGCTCCGGGCGCTTCTCCGCCGTGACCTCCTTGCCGCGGTCGTCCTTGAACGACCACTGGCCACCCGCTTGCTCCGTGGGAGCGTTTCCACCGCACCCGGCCACTAGGCCGAGCAGCAGAACCGCGGCGACTGTCCTGCGCAATCTGTCCACCTCCTGAGTTTAGGCTTGCCTAAGTTAACAGGCGAATCTGCGCGATCGGACATTGCGGTAGATTGGTGACCGTGCGGAACCGATCGACGACAGGGCGTGGCCGATTCGTGGTCGCCGTGCTCCTGTTGATCGCCGTGTTCGCGCTGCACCCGGCGTGCCCGCCGGAACCCGCGCACCACGGCGCGTTCGTGCCCGGCATCTCCGGTGAGCTGTGCCATCACGGCGACACCCACCACGCGTCCCCCAGCGCGCCCGCACAGGCAGCCGTGCAGGTCAGCGCGCTGCCGTTCACTGCTCCGGACGCCGAACCCGCCGTCCGCACCGTCACGAGAACGCGCTCGGGCGTCCCTTCGGCGGACCACGGCAACTCGGGACGCTCGTTGCTGCTCGATCTCGGCATCTCTCGGACATAGGTCGGGCCCCAGCCCCCGACACCCGCTTTTCCCACACCTTTCCGAGGGATTCCCCATGTCTGTCCCCGTGCTGGACCGAAGCACGCCCGTGCTCTGGATCGACGAGCTGTCGCGCACGTCGTCCACCGGCTTCTTCGCGAAGCTCGAGAGCGCCAACCCCGGCGGCGGGATGAAGGACCGCGCCGCCCTGCACATGATCAGGTGCGCGCTGGACCGCGGTGATCTCGCTCCCGGCGGTCACATCGTCGAGTCGACCAGCGGCACGCTCGGGCTCGGCCTCGCGCTCGCCGGCATCGTGCACGGCCTGCCGGTCACGCTGGTCACCGATCCCGGCCTGGAGCCGATCATCCAGCGGATGCTGCAGGCGTACGGCGCGACCGTCGAGATGGTCGACCGTCCACATCCGACCGGAGGCTGGCAGGAGGCCCGTCGCCAACGCGTCGCGGCGTTGCTGTCCGAGATTCCCGGCGCCTACTGCCCCGACCAGTACAACAACCCCGACAACGTGGCGGGCTACGCGCCGCTGGCCCACGAACTGGCCGAGCAGCTCGGGCACGTCGACGTGCTGGTCTGCGCGGTCGGCACCGGCGGGCACAGCGCGGGCGTGTCGTCGGTGCTGCGGCAGCACTTCCCGGCGTTGCGGCTGGTCGGCGTCGACACGATCGGGTCGACGATCTTCGGCCAGCCCGCGCGGACCCGGCTGATGCGCGGACTCGGGTCGAGCATCTTCCCGCGCAACGTCGACTACCCGGCGTTCGCCGAGGTGCACTGGGTGAACCCCGGCGAGGCCGTGTGGGCGTGCCGGACACTCGCCGCGCGGCACTACGCGAGCGGCGGCTGGAGCGTCGGGGCAGTAGCGCTGGTGGCGTCCTGGGTGGCGCGCACCTCGCCTCCCGGGACCCGGATCGCCGCGGTGTTCCCGGACGGGCCGCAGCGCTACTTCGACACGGTGTTCAACGACGAGTACTGCGCCGCTCAGGGGCTGCTGGACGTGGTTCCGGCCGCCGATCCGCTGGTGATCGAGGCGCCGGGTGAGCGTGAAGTGCTGTCGTGGACGCGCTGTGCCTCCATTGTGGACCCGGTGGCGGTGACGGCGTGATCGCGAAGTTCCGCTCGTTCGACCGCAGCGTGCAGTTGTTGCTGCTCAACCAGTTCAGCATCAACGTGGGCTTCTACATGCTGATGCCGTACCTCGCCACGCACCTGTCCGTGACTTTGGCGCTCGCCGGGTGGGCCGTCGGACTCGTCCTGGGCGTGCGGAACTTCGCGCAGCAGGGCATGTTCCTGATCGGCGGGACGCTGGCCGATCGCCTGGGGTACAAGCCCTTGATCGTGGCGGGCTGCGCGTTGCGCACCGGCGGGTTCGCGTTGCTCGGGTTCGTGGACGGCGTGCCGGCGCTGGTGATCGCGTCGGCGGCGACCGGGTTCGCCGGGGCGTTGTTCAACCCGGCCGTGCGCGCGTACGTCGCGGCCGACGCCGGGCCGCGGCGGGTGGAGGCGTTCGCGTTGTTCAACGTCTTCTACCAGACCGGCATCCTGGTGGGGCCGTTGATCGGGCTCGCGCTGACCACTGTGGACTTCCGGTTGACGTGCCTGGTGGCGGCGCTGGTGTTCCTGGTGCTGACGGTGTTGCAGTGGCGGTCGCTGCCCGCCCGCGCGGGGTCGCCGTCCGGGGACTCGGTGCTCGCGGACTGGCGGAACGTGTTCTCCAACAGGCAGTTCGTGCTGTTCGCGCTCGCGATGACCGGGTCGTACGTGCTGTCGTTCCAGGTGTATCTGGCGTTGCCGCTGGCCTCGGGGTCGGCGGTGCTCACGGCCGTGCTGTTCGCGGTGTCGGGCGTGCTGGCGGTCGCCGGTCAGCTGCGGGTGACGGCGTGGGCGCGGGCACGACTCGGGCCAGATCGGGCATTGGTGGCCGGAATGGCGGTGCTGGGACTGGCCTTCCTGCCCGCCGGGTTCGGGTGGGCGGGGCTGGTGCTGTGCGCGGCCCTGCTCGCGCTGGGCACGATGGTGGTGTTCCCGTTCGAGATGGACAAGATCGTGTCGCTGTCCGGTGATCGGCTCGTGGCGACGCACTACGGGCTCTACAACACCGTCGTGGGCGTCGGAATCCTGCTCGGCAACCTGTTGACCGGGATCGGGTTCGACGCCGCTCGGCGCGCTGGTGTGCCATGGGTGCCGTGGCTCGTCCTTGTCGCCGTGGGGCTCGGGTGCGCGTGGGCGTTGAAAATCTTGGCGGCACGTGTCGATTCGGAGCTCTCCCCTTCGACGTCCGGGTAGAAGGCAGGTTCCGGATCGGAGGGTCGCCATGATCGCCACGCTCATCGCCACACTGGTCGAGGAGGACCACGCGGAGGACGACGGCGTCCTGGCGCCCGACGACCGGCTCACCTGCCACGTGCACGGGAGGTGGATCCACCAGTGCGTGTCGTCGCCCGTGCACATCAACCCGGTCACCCGGCACCGCTGGTGCCGTGGCTGCGACTCACCGCTGGGCGTCGTGGTCGACGAACTCGCGGGTGACGTCGCGATGCGCTGTCCCCGTTGTGGGTGCGGGGGCAGCGCGGCCACGGCCCGGCTGATCGCCGCGTGCCGTGCCTCGATCGAGGCACATCGCGCCGCCTGATCGGGTGAGTTCGCCCGTTTTGCGCTGTTTGAGTGGGTTAGGTTGCTCTGCGTGTCTCTTTCTTCACGCATCGCAACTGTCCTGGCCGCCACGGCGGGGGTCGCGCTGATGACCGCGTCGCCCGTGCTCGCCGACGAACTCGTGGACGTCGAGGTCGACGCCCCTCTGGTCGTCGTGGACGGACCGCTCGTCGAGTTCGACTGAACCCCGTCACTCGTTAGGCCGTACGCCTCCTCAGAAGCCGATTCCGACTTTTGAGGAGGCCGCGTGCCCGGCCGTGCTGCAAGGACCACCGCCCTGGCCGCCGTGATCGCCGCGACGGTGGTGTCGATGCCCTCGGCTCACGCGCAACCCGTCGAAGACGCGCTGAAGGTCTACAACGACCTCACCCGCGAGGCGGAGAAGCTCAGCCAGGACCACCTGAAGGCGCAGGGCGACCTGCAACAGGCGAACGCGATCGTGGGCGCCGCGACCGAGGCCGAGAAGAAGGCGCTCGCGGACTCCGAGCAGTTCCGCGGCCAGGTCGACGTGCTGACCGAGGCGTCGTTCGAGGGCGCCCGGTTCAACAACATCTCCGCGCTGCTCACGTCGACGTCCCAGCAGGACTTCCTGGAGCGGATGCAGGCGATGAACATCATCGCGTCCGACCAGAACGAGGCCGTCGCACGCCTCGACGCGGCGCTGACCACGGCCCAGAAGGCGCGCACGGACGCGACGACCGCCGCCGGTGCCGCCGAGAAGTTCGCCGCGGACGTGGCGACCCGCAAGACAGCGATGGACGCGCAGGTGTCGACCGCCCGTGCGAAGTACCAGTCGTTGAGCGCGCCGCAGCAGCAGACGCTGAAGGCCACCGGCCCGAAGGTCACGGTGAACGCTCCGGCCGGCGCGGCGGGGGCGGCGTTGAACTTCGCGCTGGCGCAGCAGGGCGAGCCTTACGTGTTCGGCGCGAACGGTCCGGATCAGTGGGACTGCTCGTCGCTCATGCAGAAGGCCTACGCCTCGGCGGGAGTGTCAATCCCCCGCGTCACCTACGACCAGGCGAAGGTCGGCCGTTCCGTCGGTCGCGGCGAGGTGGCGCCGGGCGACCTCGTCATCTACTACTCAGGTCAGTCGCACGTCGCGATGGTCGTGGACGGCACTCGCGCGGTGCACGCGTCGACCGAGGGCGTGCCGGTGAAGGTTGCGAACATTGACTCCATCGGACCCATTTCGGTGATTCGACGGGTAGTTGGGTGACGCTTCTCTCCTACCCCGCGATAAAGCGACGTAGACGACTGTGAGAGCGTGCGGGCCTGCAAGGTGCCGGCCCCCGGTGCTGGACGAAGGCAAGGTCATTCCGTAACCTGTCCGAGACCTTCGGCCCAGCAGTTAACCCACTCGGGGCACACGCCAAGGTTGTCGCCTTACGCGGAGTAGTTCTCGCGGGGCGGCCGCCAGGAAAAAGGAGGACCCGCGACGTGGTGTCGCAACCCTCACGCCGCATCGTGCGTGGAGCTCTTGTAGCGACGGCAGCAGTCGTCGCGGCAGCACTCCCGACGGCGCCGGCCACCGCTCAGCCCAACGCCGCGGACGCGCTCAAGAAGTACAACGAGCTGCAGGAGCAGGCGTCCAAGCTCAACCAGGACCACCTCAAGGCCCAGGACGACCTGAAGGCCAAGCAGGGCGAACTGGACAAGGCCAAGGGTGACCTGGCCACCGCGCAGCAGGCGGAGGAGTCGCTGCGCGGACAGGTCGACCTCCTCACCGAGGCCACCAACTCCGGCGCGAACTTCAGCCAGATCTCCGCGCTGCTGGTGAGCGACTCGCAGCAGGACTTCCTCAACCGCATGTCGGCCATCAACATCCTCGCGGCCGACAACGCGGAGGCGCTGGGCAAGCTCACCGACGCCGTCAACGCCGCCGACGCGGCGACGAAGACCGCGAACGAGGCCACCGAGGCGTCGAAGAAGATCGTCGCCGAGATGGACCAGAAGAAGGCGGAGCTCGACAAGCAGCTCGCCGACGCCAAGAAGGTCTACGACGGTTTCAGCGCGGCCACCCGCAACCAGCTCGCGGCCGCCGGCGACATGTCGAACATCTCGGTGCCCGCGGGTACCGCCGGTGCGGCCGTGTCGTTCGCGCTCGCGCAGCGCGGCAAGCCGTACGTCTACGGCTCGAACGGTCCGAACTCGTGGGACTGCTCGTCGCTGATCCAGGCCGCGTACCGCTCGGCGGGTGTGTCCATCGGCCGCACCAGCTACGCGCAGGCGGCCGCCGGACGTTCGGTGCCGCGCAGCGACGTCAGGGCCGGCGACATCCTGGTCTACTACAGCAGCCAGTCCCACGTGGCGCTGGCGATCGACGGCATCCGCGCCGTGCACGCGTCCACCGAGGGCGTGCCGGTGAAGATCGCCGACATCGACTCGATCGGCCCGATCTCGGTCATCCGCCGCATCGAGGGCTGATCGTTCTCTTCCGGACGCCCCTTGCCTTCGGGCAGGGGGCGTTCTGCTTTTCACTCGCTCGGGTGCACGTTCCGTTGTGGACGCGCGCAGTGGCCGGGCCTTGACTAGGTTCCGCTTCGGGCGCCGCCGGTTCGGGCGGTCCTCGTCGTCCGAAGTGGAGCTTTTTGTGGACACCTTGCAAGCCGGTCAGGAACTCACCCGCGGCCAGCAGCTGACCAGTGCCAACGGCTACCAGCTGACCCTGCAGTCGGACGGGAACCTGGTGCTCTCGGAGAACACCGGCACGGTGTGGGCGAGCGGCACCGACGGCAAGGGCGCCGTGCGCGCGTCGTTCCAGGACGACGGCAACTTCGTCCTCTACACCGACAGCAACGACGCCGTCTGGTCCACCGGCACCCAGGGCAACTCGGGCTCGCACCTCGTCCTGCAGAACGACCGCAACCTGGTCGTCGTCGGCGGCGACGGCAACGCGAAGTGGGCCACCAACACCAACACCGACTCGCCGCAGGCCACCCCGGAAGCCCCGGCCCCTGTCGTCGAAGAGGCCCCGGCCGCTCCGGCCGCCCCCGCCGTGCAGACCTACGAGGTCCAGGGCGGCGACTCGCTGTGGGCGATCGCCGAGCGCTTCTACGGCGACGGCAACCGCTACATGGAGATCGCGAACGCCAACGGCATCGCGAACCCCGACCTCATCCAGCCCGGCCAGGTGCTGACCATCCCCTGATCGCGCTTTCACACGACACGGGCCGGGCCTCCTGCGGGAGACCCGGCCCGTTTGTCGCGTTGCCTCAGGTGGGCAGGTCCTGGCGCGCGATCGCGAAGGCCGGGTTGCCCTCTTCGTCCTGGCGCACGTCGAGGACCTTGTCGTCCAGGTACTGCGCCGCCCCGGGCTCCATGATGACCTTGGCCCCGGCGTCGGCCGTCACCACCTGATCACCGTCGGTGGCCTCGCTGAGCGACAACTCCAGGGCGGCCTGGCTGTTCTGCTCGGCGGCGAGTGCGAAACGCAGGCCGACACCGTCGTTGGCGGCGGCTGACTGTGACGTGAGCTCGTTGATGACCTCGGCAGCCATCGGCGTCACTTCGAGCATGTCGGCCCCTTCATCAGGAAACAGAAACTCGTCAGGGGTGCCCGCCTCAGCAGGTTTCAACCACCGCTCACCTGATTCACGCGGCGCGTGGCTGGGGGTCAGCGGAGGGCTCTGGGGTGTTCGCACTGGTCACAGGTGGTGGATTGGCGTCCGAAGGATCGGCGGCGGATCGCGCGAGATCGCGACGAAAGTGACGGCGGGCACGGCACGCGCGAACGTGGCAGGTGGCACGAGTGGACGCGGCAGGCGGCACGACGTGAACTGATGCGGCGCGGGCCCGCCCCACACGACTCGCCCGCCCGTTCCGCCGCCTCGCTTGCCGTCCCGTCCGGCACGGCGCGAACAGCACGGCGCGGGCCGTCGGCTGCCTCGCACTCCACCCCATCCGACACGGCGCGAGCGACAAGACGCGGGCCGTCGACTGCTTCGCACGCCACCCCATCCGGCACGTCCCAGCGCCCCGGCTCCCTCTCACCCGGCTCCCCAGCCGGCCCCCTCACGCCACCCGATGCGCCTGCCGCGACGCCTCGTTCCGCACGTGCCCACAAGCCGAACAAACCCGCTGCACCGGAATCAGCTCCGCCACCAGCCGCCACGAATCGGCGAACGACGGCACCTCCTGCCCCGGCACCAGCAGGCTGTCGAGCACCTCCTGCCGCCGGCGCCCCTTCTCCCGGCTGCGCTCCACCGGATCCCGCCGGTGCGCGAGCGCACGGGTCTCCGCGCGCGCCTCCCGCCCGGCAGCGGTCAGCCCGGCGCCGCGGCGCGGTGCGTTCAGGGCGGCGTTGCGGCGGTTCACCCGGTACCACTGGCCCAGGGTGATGCCCTGCAGCGGCGGGTCGGCGAGGCCGGAGCCGTCCGCGGTCCAGGCGCGCAGGCGGGCGCGCAGGAACTCGTGCGCCACCTGGTCGCGGGAGCGGGGGCGGCCCTGGCGGGTGCCGTCCGGCTTGGTGTCGATGGCCGCCAGCAGGGAGTCCACGTTCCAGCGCGCCAGGAACCACGGTTCCAGCACGCGGCGGATCCAGCGGCGGTCCGCGTCCGGCCACGCTGCTCGGTCGCACAGGGACTCGACTGCCACGTCCACGTCTGCGTTGGTGGACGGCACCACGCGGCCTGGCCAGCGGCTGGGTTCGATCTGCATCGGGTACTGACCTCCTCTAGCTCGCACACGAACACCTGTTCGACATGCTGCCACGGGGGTCTGACAAAAAATGAACCTCCAGGCGCTGACCAGGCAAAACTCACCCGTTCAGCACAACGCGCCAGGTCACCCGGACGTCGCGCGCCAAACGCCCCACACCTCGCTAACCTGCGGAAATGAGCCACCACGAGCCTCACGACGAGGTCACCGGCGATCGGATGAACTGGCTCCGCGCGGGCGTGCTGGGGGCCAACGACGGCATCGTGTCGACCGCCAGCCTCGTGGTGGGTGTGGCGGGGGCGACGACGGATCGCACGCAAATCCTGGTCGCGGGGCTCGCGGGCCTCTTCGCGGGCGCGATGTCGATGGCCAGCGGCGAGTACGTGTCCGTCAGCAGCCAGCGCGACGCCGAACGCGCCCTGCTCGCCCAGGAACGCCAGGAACTGAAGGACACGCCGGACGAGGAACTCGAAGAGCTCAAGGAGATCTACGAGGGCAAGGGCCTGGACGAGCAGACGGCCGAAGAGGTCGCCAAGCAGCTCACGAAGCACGACGCACTGGCCGCGCACGCCGAGGCCGAACTGCACATCGACCCCGACGAGCTGACGAACCCCTGGGGCGCGGCGATCGCGAGCTTCGTCTCGTTCACGATCGGCGCCCTCCTCCCCCTGGCCGCCGTCATGCTCACCCCGACCAGCCTGCGCGTGCCGGTCACGGTCGCCGCCGCGATCCTCACGCTCGCCCTGACCGGGTTCGTCAGCGCCCGGCTCAGCGGCGCGGACAAGCGACGCGCGGTCGTGCGCAACATCGCGGGCGGCCTGATCGCGATGGGCGTCACCTACGCGATCGGTTCGCTGGTCGGGCAAAGCATCGGATAGCGCCGAACGGGGTACAGCGAGGGCATGAGTGAAGAACGCGGTGCCTACGCCCAGGAAGACAGCTTCGAGAGTCTCGACGAGGACAACCTCGGCCGCGACCCGCTGGAGACCGAACCGGAAGAAGGCTGGGCGGAGTCCACCAAGTACGGGATGACCGAATACGAACAGGCGCACCCCCGGCCGCTGGATGAACGCCTCAAAGAAGAGCGGAGCGATGTCGGCGAGACGGGTGCATGATCGACCTATGAGCCTCGGCATCCCGGAGAAGATCACGGCGTTGCTCTTCGACCTCGACGGCGTGCTCACCAGCACCGCCGTGCTGCACCGCCAGGCGTGGCGGCAGACGTTCGAGGCCATGGGCCAGCCGTTCAGCGAGCAGGACTACCTCGCCTACGTGGACGGCAAACCGCGCTACGACGGTGTCCGCAGCTTCCTCACCTCGCGCGGCCTCACGCCGTCCGAGGACGAGGTCCGCCGCATCGGCGACCAGAAGAACGACCTGGTCAACGCCATCATCGACGAGCAGGGCATCACGCCGTACCCCGCGTCCGTCACCTACCTCAAGGCAGCGCGCGAAGCAGGCATCCCCATCGGCGTGGTCACGTCCTCGGCCAACGCGATGCGCGTGCTGCGCGCCGGCAACCTGCTCGACTACGTCGACGCGCTGGTGGACGGCAACGTCATCACCGCGTCGAACCTCAAGGGCAAACCGGCCCCCGACTCGTTCATCGAGGGCGCGAGAAGACTCAGGACCGCTCCGGAGAACGCCGCCGTCTACGAGGACGCGCTGGCGGGCGTGCAGGCCGGACGTGATGGCGGCTTCGGGTTCGTCGTCGGCGTCGACCGCGGCCACCAGCGGGACGCTCTCCAAGCCCACGGCGCGACGGTCGTCGTGGACGAGCTCGACGAGCTGCTGTCATGAGCTACGCCGTCGAACCGTGGCAGCTGCGCTGGCAGGGCCTGTCCGTGGACCACCTGCACCAGACCGAGTCGACGTTCGCGCTGGCCAACGGCCACATCGGCTTCCGGGGCACGCTCGACGAGGGCGAGCCGCGCGGGTTGCCCGGCACGTACCTCAACGGCTTCTACGAGGAGCACCAACTGCCGTACGGCGAGGGAGGCTACGGCTACCCCGAGGCGGGGCAGACCGTCGTCAACGTCACCGACGGCAAGATCATCCGGTTGCTGGTCGAGGACGAGCCGCTGGACATGCGCTACGGCAACGCCATCGAGCACGAACGCACGCTCGACTTCCGCACGGGCACGCTCCGCCGCCGCACGGTCTGGGAGTCTCCGACGGGACGGCGTGTGACCGTGCGCAGCGAACGGCTCGTGTCGTTCTCACAGCGCGCGGTCGCGGCGATCCGGTACGAGGTGGAGCCGGAGGACGACCTGCAGCTCGTCGTCCAGTCCGACCTGCTGGCCAACGAGCCGACCAAGAGCCGCAGCAACGACCCGCGCGTCGCCGCCGCGCTGGACTCGCCGCTGGTCAGCGACTTCAGGATGGCCGAGAAGACGCGCGCCGTGCTGTGCCACCACACCAAGGTGTCCGGGCTGCGGATGGCCGCCGCGATGGACCACGAGGTCGCGGTCACCCGCTCGGAGAACGAGCTGCACGACGAGCCGCGCACGGAGATCCGCGCCGAGGACGACCTGGCCCGGTTCACCGCGGCTGTCGACGTGCCCGCGGGCGGGTGCCTGAAGCTCACCAAGTACATCGCCTACGGCTGGTCGGGGCAACGGTCGACGCCGGCGCTGCGGGCCCAGGTCGAGGCGGCGCTCGCCGGGGCGTGCCAGACGGGCTGGGACGGCCTGCTGGCCGAGCAGAAGGCGTTCCTGGACGACTTCTGGGAGGTCGCCGACATCGAGATCGAGGGCGACGACGAACTCCAGCAGGCGATCCGGTTCGCGTTGTTCCACATCCTGCAGGCGGGTGCGCGCGGCGAGTCCCGGGCCATCCCCGGCAAGGGTCTCACCGGCCCCGGTTACGACGGACACGCGTTCTGGGACACCGAGATGTTCGTCCTGCCGGTGCTCACCTACACCGTGCCGGACGCCGCCCGCGACGCGCTGCGCTGGCGTCACTCCACTTTGGACAAGGCACGGGAACGCGCGGAGGTGCTGGGACTCAAGGGCGCGGCGTTCCCGTGGCGTTCGATCAACGGCGCCGAGTGCAGCGCGTACTGGCCGGCGGGCACCGCGGCGTTCCACGTCTCAGGTGACGTCGCCTACGCCACGCAGCAGTACCTGAACGCCACTAATGACGAGGACTTCGACCGCGACGAAGCGACCGAAATCCTCGTGAGCACCGCACGGTTGTGGGCGTCGTTGGGGCACCACGACCCGCACGACGGTTTCCGCATCGACGGCGTGACGGGCCCCGACGAGTACTCCGCGATCGTCGACAACAACGTCTACACCAACCTCATCGCGCAGCAGAACCTGTGGGCCGCCGCCGACGCGGCCGAACGAAACCCTTGCGACGCAACGGAAGAGGAGATCGCGACGTGGCGCAGAGCCGCGGACGCGATGTCTGTGCCGTACGACGAGATGGTGCAGGTGCACCCGCAGGCGGACAACTTCACCAAGCACGCCGAGTGGGACTTCGAGAACACACCGGAGGAGAAGTACCCACTGCTGCTGCACTTCCCGTACTTCGACCTGTACCGCAAACAGGTCGTGAAGCAGGCAGACCTCGTGCTGGCGATGCACGTCCGTGGCGATGTGTTCTCCGACGACGAGAAGGCACGCAACTTCGCCTACTACGAGGCACGCACGGTGCGTGACTCGTCGTTGTCCGCGGGCACGCAGGCGGTGCTGGCGGCCGAGGTCGGGCACCTCGGGCTGGCGTACGACTACCTGGTCGAGGCCGCGTTCACCGACCTCCACGACCTGCACGACAACGTCACCAACGGCCTGCACATGGCGTCGCTGGCGGGCGCGTGGACGGCATTGGTGGCGGGGTTCGGCGGGATGCGCGACCACGGCGGCGAACTGACGTTCGCGCCGCGGCTGCCGGACGCGCTGACCCGCTTCTCGTTCCGGATGTCGTGGCAGGGCACCAGGATCGCCGTCGACGTGTCCGCGGGCGAGGCCACCTACCGGATCGTGGACGGCACGGAGCTGTCCACGAGGCACCACGGCGAGGCGATCACGATCACCGCGGACGCACCGGTGACCGTGCCGATCCCGAAGGCCCCCGACCTCGAACGACCTCCGGGGCCGTTCGGGCGGGAGCCGCGCAGGCGTTAGCCGAGTTGGGAGACCTGGTAGTGCGCGATCAGGTCTCCCTTCACCAGCACGCTCAGGTAGAGGGTGGGGGTGGGCCGGTCGACGAACGAGAAATCGGCCTTGAAATAGCCGAGGAGCACGTCTTCGGCTATTTCTCTCGTTTCCAGGATCTGGTAGTCAACCGTCATTCCGACGGGCTGGGAATCATAGTACTTCGCCACTGCTTCGCGGCCGACTCCATAAGGCTTGAGCCCTTGGAAAATGGCGTCTTCGGCGAAGGTCGCGGCCACGGCCTCGGGGGCGTGCGCGGCGATTCCGTTCTTCCAGCGGTCCATGACCTCGGTGATGTTCATCAGTGGCCCGCGCTCTGGCCGCCGTCGACGTGCAGGATCTCGCCGGTGACGAAGCCCGCCTGCTCGAGGAACGTGATGGCGTCGACGACGTCGGAGACCTCGCCGATGCGGCCGACGGGGTGCAGCCCGGCGAGCGCCTCGTGGGTCTCGGGAGCGTGCATCGGCGTCTTGATGATGCCGAGCGCGACGGCGTTGAAGCGGATGTCGCGGGCCGCGTACTCGACGGCGAGCGACCTCGTGACGGCGTTCAGACCACCCTTGGTCAGCGACGCGAGCGCGGACGGCACGGCGGACAGCGCGTGCTCGACCAGCGTCGTGGACACGCTGACGACGTGACCGGGCCCGGTCATGGCGGCGACGGCGGCGCGGGTGATGTCGAAGAACCCGGTCAGGTTGGCGCCGGTGACGGCAGCGTAGTCGTCGTCGGTGTACTCGGTGAACGGCTTGGCGACGAAGATGCCGGCGTTGTTCACGAGCGTGTCGACCCGGCCGAACTTCTTCAGGGTCTCCTCGACGACCCGTGCGCCCTCACCCGTCTGCGAGAGGTCGGCACGAATGGCGAGAACCTCGGGGTCGGTCGATTCGACGGACCGCGACACCGCGACCACCGAATAACCGAGCTTGCGATAAGCCGGAACGAGTGCCGCACCAATTCCCTGCGACGCACCCGTGACGATCGCGACCTTGCTCATTTCTTCCTGCTTTCCGAGGAGTGGGCTTTCTGAACAGCCACAACGAGCCGCACTCCGCGTTCATTTCGCGGAATTGCGACCCGTTTCCTCCTGCGTGAGAGGCTCAGCCTCGCAGACCTCGATAGGGGTCGTCCGAGGGCAACCACGCGCGTTCCACCCCGAGGTCGCCGACGTCCCGCACGATCGCCTCGGCGGCCGCGACGACGTCCGCGCGCTCCTCGTCCGCCCGCCGCACCAACGACCAAGTCCACAACACCTCGGGCTCGACCACCGGCCGTGCCACCAGGTCCGGCGGCAACGGCGTGGTCTGCCCCTTCGGCGAGTTCAACACCGGCGTCGTGCACACCCGCACGTGGTCGAAGAACGCGGGCCCGGTGATCGCCCCGTTGTGGATGCGCCGCACCTTGCACCCGGTGTCGCGCGCGAACTCCTCGGCGTAGTCGTTCCACGACTGCCACGACGTGACGTCGTCGTCCACCAGCACCGCGATGTCCTTCGCCTTCACCGGACTGGCGTCCGACCCGACCGCCACCGCGTACAGCCGATCGGCCCCGAGCAGCTGCGCCTTGAGCCCGAGCTGCTCCGCGTCGGCCTTCCGAATCCAGCACACCGCGAGGTCCAGACTCCCGTCCGCCACCCGCGCCGCCTGCTGATGCGACGGCACCACCCACGCGTCGACGTACAGCTGTGCAACCCCGGCCGTGCGCGCAGTCAGGTCCGGCGGCAACCAGTTGACGTACCCGATCCGCACGGGCCGCGACCCGGACAACTGCCGAGCGTGCCGTTGCAGCTCGTCGGCCCGTTCGAGAAGTGCCCGCACCTCCGGCACGAGCGCGGCCCCGGCCGCCGTCAACGCCACCGTCCTGCGGTCGCGCGCGAAGAGAGGCACGCCGAGGTCCCGTTCGAGCGCCTTGATCTGCTGCGACAACGACGGCCCCGCGATCAACAACCGCGCCGCCGCCCGCCCGAAGTGCAGCTCGTCGGCGACCGCGAGGAAGTATCTGAGCTGACGCAGTTCCACGCTCCGCATCCTAGGAGCCTCAGCCTCCCACGCAGGAGCAAGCCGGTCGTGGCCCGCGACGTGGCTCCGGACGCACGATGGGCTCATGACAGAGTTCCTGGTCGAGATCACCACCGCGTTCCCCGATCTCACCGAGTCCGAAGTGGACACCCTGCGCGCAGCGGAAGCCGCCCGCGCCGCCGAACTCGCGGCCTCCGGCGCCCTCGTCCGCCTGTGGCGCCCGGCCGGCGAGAAGCGCAGCGTCGGCATTTGGCAGGCGACCGACGAGGACGACCTGCGCACGACCGTGCTGGGCTCGCTCCCGTTCCGCCCGTACATGACCGCGATCGCCGTCACCGCGCTGGACCCGCACCCGAACGACCCGGGCCGGTGAGCGCCGTGGCACCGCACCCAGACCAGGTGAGCGTCGCGGCCCCGCACCCGAGCATGCCGCTCCGATGAGCGTCCGCGCTGCCGCGGCACTGGCGGCGGGCATGGGCATCGGCCGCTTCGTCTACACCCCGATCCTCCCGCTCATGACCGCCCAAGCGGGCCTCTCCACCGCCGCCGCCGCATCCCTCGCCACCGCCAACTACCTGGGCTACTTCGTCGGTGCCATCGCCACGGTCGTGCGCGCGCCGTCGCGGGTGGCGAACCCTGTGGCCCTCGTGCTGCTCGTGGCCACGCTCGCCGGAATGCCGCTCACGCACTCGATGGCGGCGTGGTTCGCGTTGAGGTTGGTCGCCGGGGTGGCGAGCGCGGTGGTGTTCGTGGCGGCGGTGAACGCGCGGCCGGGGTGGGGCATGGCGGGCGTGGGCGCGGGGATCGCGCTGTCCGGGCTGGTGGTGCTGGGGTTCGGGCAGTGGCAGGCGACCTGGTGGGTGGCGGCAGGAGTGGCGGCCGCGCTGGGGGTCGTGGCGTGGGGGCTGCGGCCGGACGCCCCGAAACTGTCAGACCTGCCTGCGACGATAGGAGTGGGGCCTCGAAGCCCCTTGGGGGCCGGTGAGCCGGGATCGATCCAGAGGCAAGCTACGCGCCGGGCGTTCGGCTTCCTGTTCGCCGCCTACACCCTCGAAGGCGTCGGCTACATCATCGCCGCCACCTTCCTGGTCGCGGCCATCAGCGGCCCACTCGGCAGCAGCGCCTGGATCGTCGTCGGCCTCGCCGCCGCCCTCTCCCCCACGATCATCAAGCCAGGCCGCTACACCCTCCCCGCGGCCCTGGCCGTCCAAGCCGCAGGCATAGCCCTCCCCGCCCTGATCAACGGCTCGGCCCTGATCGCCACGCTCCTCTTCGGCGGCACCTTCATCGGCATAGCCGCCACCGCCCTCAACCAAGGCACCGCACTGGGCATCCCGAACGCCCCCGCCATCCTCACCGCCGACTACTCGGCAGGCCAGATCATCGGCCCCCTCCTGGCCACCCCGCTCCTCAAATCCGGCTACGACCAGGCACTTCTCCTGGCCGCAGCCATAGTCGCAACAGCCGCCATCACAGCTCTAGCACCACCTTCACGTCACCGGGCCGCGTCTCAAAGGCCTCACCAAAACGCTCCAAAGGCACCCGCCGAGTGATCAACGAAGTCAGCCACGCAGGATCCGCCCGGTCCAGCATCGCGGACGCCTCCCGGTAGTGGCGCGGGTTCGAGTTGACCGTCCCGAACACGATCCCGTTGCGCAGCACCAGATCCCGGTTGATCTGCCCGACGTCGACCGGCACCACCTCAGGAGAAGGCACCCCGGTCAGGCACACCAGTTCCCGCCCCAAAACGGAAGCGACCACCGACGGCGCCCCGGTCGCCTCGATCACCACGGGACAATCAGGCAAGGTCCGGTGATAGGTGGCCCCCAAAGACGACACCAGAGCAGGCTTGGGCCCATCCTCAGCAAGATCGAACACGTGCACGTCCAACCCCCGCTGCACCCCGATCAACGCCGCCAGCAACCCGATCGGCCCAGCCCCGGTCACCAGCACCGAATCGAAGGCGAAGCCCAGCCGATCCAGCCGTTCCCAAGCCTTGACCACCACCGAAGCGGGCTCCACCAACACCCCGGAGAACGAACTCACCGCCACGGCGTACTCGGCAGGCACCGTCCACAGCTCGGAGGCGTAGCCGTCCAGCCCGGTGATCCCGCGCTCGGTGTAGAGACCGTTCCGGCACATGTCGAACTCACCGCGCGCGCACGCCTCGCACGGCACGGGGTCGGGTCTGCGCACCACGCCGGCCACCAGGGTGCCGGGCTCGAACCCCGGCCCGCTCACCACCCGTCCGAGTGACTCGTGGCCGATCACCAGGCGGCGGCCCACGCCGAACTCGCCGCGCACGATCTCGCGGTCGGTGCCGCAGATGCCCACGGCGACCCCGGCCACCAGCAGCTCGCCCGGCAGAGGCACCGGATCAGGCACTTCCTCCAGAGACAACGACCCGGCCCGGGCAAGATCCACCGTCAGTGCGCGCATGAAGACCATTCTTGACACATCAACACCCGCACGCTGACTATGAGAGCGCTCTCACGACCCTGTCTCAGTGAGGAGATAAGTCGATGCGCAAGCTCCTGCTGCTCGCGACATCGGCCCTACTAGGGCTGACAACGATGACAGCAACGTCGATACCCGCCCAGTCAGCGCCGCCGAGCCAGCTCCCTCTCACCGTCACGAACAACTCCGGGCGCGGTGACGCCGTCCACCTCTACATCACCGGCATCATGAACGGCCGGCTCGGCTACCTGAACGGCAACGGCCAGTTCACGCCGTGGACCGGCGGGGCGATTCCGCCGGTGCCCGCGCCGGACTTCTCGATCCCCGGGCCGGGCAACGGCGCCAGCAAGACGGTCAACATCCCGATCAACTTCGCGGGCGGCCGCATCTACATGGCCTTCCGGGACAAGCTGAAGTTCAGCCTCGTGCCGAACGGGCTGGTGCAGCCCGCTCCGTGGGCGGGCGGCGACCCCAACCGCGACATCCTGTTCGACTGGAGCGAGTTCAGCTACGACGGCGGCGGTCTGTGGCTCAACAGCTCCCAGGTGGACATGTTCGCGGTGCCGCACGCGGTCGAGGCCACCTCGCAGGGCAACGTCACCAAGAAGACCGGCCAGCTCGTCGCGAACGGGCGGAACCGGATTTTCGACGCGCACCAGCAACTCGGTGGTGACTGGGCGCGGCTCGCGTACAGCCGCTCCGACGGCACGCGGCTGCGGGTGCTGAACCCGAGCAAGGGCCTCGACGGCGGTGTCTTCTCCAGCACGTACTTCCAGTCCTACGTCAACAGCGTCTGGTCGACCTACCAGAACACGCCGCTGACCGTGGTGCCGTTCCAGGCGGAGCCGAACCGCAAGTTCACCGGGCGCGTCAGCGGTGGCGTCATGCGGTTCACGAACACGGCGGGCCAGCAGGTCGCGGAGTTCCAGCAGCCGTCCACCCGGGACGTGCTCAACTGCGACGGACGGCTCGCGGCGCCGAACAACGAGCTCGGCGCGATCTCGCGGTCGCTGTGCGCGGCGCTCAACCGTTCGACGCTCGGCTTCATCCACACGGCGCCGACGTACAACGCGAGCCAGTTCTACACCCGTGCGACGACCAACCACTTCTCGAAGATCGTGCACGCCAACATGGTCGACGGACGGGCTTACGGGTTCGCCTTCGACGACGTCGGCGGCTTCGAGTCACTTGTCCACGAACCGAACCCGCGTTCGGCAAAGATCACGCTGACCGGATTCTAGACCGAAGCAATCTTGATTTTGATCGACTTTCACTCCACTGTGTGAGGCGCCGTCGCCGCGGCTCTCACACAGTGGAGTCGTTGTGTGCGTAGGGGTCTTGCTGGTCGAAGACGACGAGCGAATCCGGCAGGCGTTGAGCCTCGCCTTGTCCGACGAGGGTTTCTCGGTGGGCGAGGCGGGTTCGGGCGAAGTCGCGTTGCACCGTTTGGGGACGGAGTCGTTCGACGTGGTGCTGGTCGACCTCACCCTGCCCGGCGTGGACGGTCTGGAGGTGGTCAGAACCCTGCGGGCACGCGGTGACCTGCCCATCATCGTGGTCACGGCGCGCACGGACGCCCGTGACGTGATCGCCGGGCTGGAGGCGGGAGCGGACGACTACGTCACGAAACCGTTGATGGCGAGCGTTCTCGCCGCACGCATCCGCGCGTTGCTGCGACGACGCGGGCCGGGCCGCGAGGCCGTGCGGATCGGGGACCTGGAAATCCGTCCGCAGGAAGGACTTGTGCACCGTGCGGGTGAACGCGTTCATCTCACCAGGACGGAATTCCGGCTGTTGCTGGAACTCGCTGGTGCGGGCGGCCGCATCGTCACGAGAGAGCAGTTGCTGCAAAAGGTGTGGGGATACGACTACTTCGGCGACACCCGTTTGCTGGACGTGCACATAAGACGGCTGCGCCGCAAGATCGAGGCCAACCCCGACGATCCCGACCTGCTGCTCACCGTGCGCGGCACCGGGTACCGGATCCGCTCGTGATGCCGGAGGTCGCCGTCGCGATCGGCTCGGCACTGCTCGGCGCCGCCCTGGGCTCGTGGGCGGCCAGGCGGGCGCTGAGGGCCAGGTTCGACTCGATGGCGCGGGAGTTGGAGCAGAGGGCGTTGCGGGAGGCCAGGTTCGCCTCCGACGTCTCGCACGAGCTGCGCTCGCCGCTGACGACGATGGTCAACGCGGGCGCGGTGTTGCGGCGGCGGAAGGAACACCTGCCCGGCACGGCGGGCACGGCGCTGGAGCTGCTGACCTCGGAGGTCGACAGGTTCGCCCGGATGGTGGTGGACCTGCTGGAGATCTCGCGCGCCGACCAGACCGACGACCCGCCGCCGGAGGACATCGCGCTGGACGCGTTGGTGCGCAACGTGATCGCGACACGCGCCGCACCCGTGCCGATGGAGCTGGCGCCTGCCGTCGTGCTCGGCGATCGGCGGCGCCTCGATCGCGTGCTGACGAACCTCCTCGACAACGCCGAACGGCACGCAGGCGGCGCGGTCCTGGTGACGGTGCGGGTGGCGGGCACGTCGGTGCGGCTGGAGGTCGAGGACGCCGGGCCCGGGGTGCCCGCGCGGTTGCGGGAGGAGATCTTCGAACGGTTCGCGCGCGGCGTCATGGCGGGCAGCCGGGGCGGTGACACCGGCAGCGGGCTGGGGCTCGCGCTGGTCCGCGACCACGTGCACCGGCTGGGCGGCCGGGTGTGGGTGGAGGACCGCGCGCCACGGGGAGCGCGGTTCGTCGTGGAGATGGTCTTACGGAGTTCTGACGGCCGGGCGTCTCGCGGCGCCGGGCGGGCGTGACGGCCCTACGGTCGGTTCATGCGAGTACTGATCACCGGCGGGGCCGGGTTCATCGGGTCGCACGTCGCGGACGAGCTGACCTCCCAGGGCCACGAATGCGTGGTGCTCGACGCGTTGCTGCCCGAGGCACATGGCACCGTTCCGGTGCTGGAACACGAACTCGTCGTGGGCGACGTGACCGATCCGGACGTGCTGCGACCACTGTTGTCCACTGTGGACGCCGTGTGCCACCAGGCGGCCATGGTCGGGCACGGCGTGGACCCGTTCGACGCGCCTTCCTACGCGCGGCACAACGACCTCGGGACGGCCGTGCTGCTGGCCGAGATGCACCGGGCGGGGGTGTCTCGGCTGGTGCTGGCGTCGTCGATGGTCGTCTACGGCGAGGGGCGCTACCGCTGCCTGACGCACGGGATCGTGCGCGCCGAACGCACCGCCGCCGACGTGGCGATGGGCATGTACGAGCCGCGCTGCTTCTGCGGTGACTTCGTGGTGTCCGAACTGGTGCCCGAGGACGCGCCGCTGGAGCCGCGCAGCACCTACGCCGCCACGAAACTGGCGCAGGAGCACCTGGCGGTGGCGTGGGCGCGGCAGACCGGCGGGAGCGTGTGGGCGTTGCGTTACCACAACGTCTACGGGCCGCGGATGCCACGCGACACCCCTTACGCCGGGGTGGCGTCGATCTTCCGTTCCGCGTTGCAGAACGGCGTCGCGCCGCGGGTCATGGAGGACGGGCGGCAGCGACGGGACTTCGTGCACGTCACGGACGTGGCGCGGGCCAACGCGCTGGCGCTCGCGTCACCGAGGCCTGGTTTCGAGGCCGTGAACGTCTGCTCCGGCACCCCGCACACGATCGGCGACCTGGCGTTCGCGCTGGCCGACGCGTGCGACGGGCCTACGCCGGAGATCGTGGGCGGGGCGCGGGCGGGCGACGTCCGGCACGTCGTCGCGTCACCTGCGAAGGCCTTGGAGGTGCTGGGTTTCGAGGCTCAGGTCGGGTTCGAGGACGGGGTGCGGGAGTTCGCCTTCGCCGCGCAGCGGGAGCCGGTCACCAGTTCGTGAGCACCAGGTGGTTCACCGCCAGGGCCGTGACGGCCTGGGCGGTGAGCCACCTCTTGTGGTGGTCGAGCTTCGCCGTGCCGACGAGGAGCCAGACCGCGAACGGCAGCCAGATGCGTTCGGTCTCCGCCTTGCTGAGACCCGACAGGTCGGCGGCGAGGATCGCGACGCCCGCGCCGATCACCCACTTGTCCCTGCGCAGCCCCTGGATCCCGGCCGGGCCGATGACCAGCGCGAGCGCCGCGAGGTTCGCCCACACCCAGTACCAGTACGGCCTGGTGTCGCCGATGCCCTGGTAGTAGCGGAGTTTGACGAGCTCGTAGCCGTCGAGCCACCAGAACCCGCTGATCGCGAACGCCCCCACGACCGCGAGCACGCCTGCGGCAGCCCAGCCGATCCTGCGGAAGTCCTTGCCCAGGGCGACGAGCGCGAGCGGGGCGAGCAGCACCAGCCCGTACGACAGGAACAGGCACCAGCCGAGCACCGCGCCGCCGAGCACCGGCCAGCGCGTGAGCAGGTAGATCCCGACCGCCGCGACGCCCAGGAACAGGCCGTCCGCCGACGCCCCCACCCACACCGCGCCGGGGAACAGCACGAGGAACGGCAGCACGGCGTTGTTGTCGACGGCCCTGGGAATCGCGACCACGGCGAGCGAGCCGACCAGCACGCAGAACAACGACGCGACCGCTCCCCCACCGAGCCCGATCCGGTCGAGCGCGACGAACGTGAGCAGCGCGCCCGGCGGGTGTCCGGAGACGTGCGTGGTCCACGAGTCGGGCTGGAAGTCGGGGATGCGCTGGGCGAACGTGCTGAGCATCGCCGGGATGTCGGTGACGCCGGGAACCTCGTGCAGGTACTCGTCGTCGGTCGTGAGCCTGGTGACGAACCGGCCCCAGCCGTCGATCATGGCCAGCGACAGGGTGAACGCGACTGAGGTCGCGTACGCGATCGGCAGCGCGAACCTGTGCCGTGCCAGCTCGGGTCCCTTGGTCACGACGAGGACCGCGATCAGGATCGCGGCAGGCGTGCCGGGGCCTACGTGGGGTTGCCAGTCGCCGAACAGCGGTGCCGCGGCGGCGAACAGGATTCCGGGGTCGTTGACGTTGACGACGACCCCGATGATGATGGCGGCAGCGACGAGCAGCCCTGCGATGACGAGACGCACCGCGCCCAACCTAGGGGGTCCGCCGGATGCCCGCCGGGCTCGCAAGACAATCGTAAGAACTCTTTCGTGCGTCACAATTCCGTAAGCACCACAACACTTTCCCTTGGTCCAAGGTGGACCCATGGATGTCGTGTTGCCCTGCCTGGACGAGGCCGCCGCACTGCCCGCGGTCCTCGCCTCCCTGCCTCCCGGCCACCGCGCGATCGTCGTGGACAACGGATCCACCGACGGCTCGCCCGAGGTGGCCGCCGCGTGCGGCGCGCTCGTCGTGCACGAGCCCCGCCGCGGCTACGGCGCCGCCGTGCACACCGGTCTGCTCGCGGCCACCTCGGAATTGGTGGCGTTCGCCGACGCGGACGGTTCCCTCGACCTGGCCGAACTCCCCGCGATGGCGGACCTTCTTTCCGATGCCGACCTGGTTGTCGGCCGGCGCCGACCCGTGCACGCAAGCGTTTGGCCGTGGCACGCGCGGGCGGGCAACGCCGTGATCGCCACCTTGTTGCGGCGCAGAGGTTTGGCCGTGCACGACATCGCGCCGTTGCGCGTCTGCCGCCGGGAAGCGTTGCTGGCGTTGGACGTCCAGGACCGCGCGTTCGGCTATCCCCTGGAACTCCTGGTGCGCGCGGCCGCCGCCGGGTGGCGCGTGCACGAGGTGGACGTGACCTACCGGGCCCGCGCGGCCGGCACGCGCTCGAAGGTGTCGGGCTCGGTGCGCGGCACGATGCGCGCCGCCCGGGACATGGCGGGGGTGCTGCGATGAGGTTCTGCCTGCTGATCATGGCCAAGTCCCCGGTGCCGGGCGAGGTGAAGACCCGCCTGTGCCCGCCGTTGTCGCCCGAGGAGGCGGCGGACGTGGCGGCGGCCTCGCTGCTCGACACGCTGTCGGCCGCTCTCGACACGCCGGGTGCCGTGCCGGTGGTGGCGCTGGCGGGGGTGGTGCGCCGCGAGGACGTCCGGGACGCGCTGGCCGAGTGCGTGGTGATCCCGCAGCGGGGCGACACGTTCGCTTCGCGGCTGGTGCACGCGCACGCCGACGTGGCGCGGTTCCGGATGCCGGTGTTGCAGATCGGGATGGACACGCCGCAGGTGACGCCGTCGCTGCTGGAGTCGTGCGGCGAGTTCGGGGAGGCGGCTCTGGGGTTCGCGGCGGACGGCGGGTGGTGGGCGCTCGGGCTGCGGGACCCGCTGCGGGCGTCGGTGCTGCGGGACGTGCCGATGTCGCGGTCGGATACCGGGGCGCGGACGTTGGAGGCGTTGCAAGGCCCGGAGAGGTTGCGGGACGACGAGGTGCGGATGCTGCCGACGCTGTCCGATGTGGACACGATCGAGGACGCGCGACTCGTCGCGGGGCAGGTGCCAGGCAGCCGGTTCGCCGCCACGTTGCTCGGGATCACGGCGGTGACGTCGTGATGTTCGACCAGGCCTTGCGCGGCCGTCCCAGCTGGCTCGACCTCCCCGGCGTCACCTCGCGCGAACTCAGCGTCGCCCGCTGGCAGGCCGACGCCGACGACGGCGACGCGGTCCTCCTCGACGCCTGCGCCGGCCCCACCCTCGACGTCGGCTGCGGACCCGGCCGTCTGGTCACCGCGCTGCTGTCCCGCGGCGTGCACGCGCTGGGCGTCGACGTCTCGCCCGAGGCGGTCCGGCGCACCACGGCGCGGGGTGGCGTGGCGATCCGGCGTGACGTCTTCGGGCCGCTGCCCGGTGAAGGGCGGTGGCGGCACGTGTTGCTGGCCGACGGCAACATCGGCATCGGCGGTGATCCGGCGGCGTTGTTGCGGCGCGTTCGCCGGTTGCTCGGGCCCAGCGGGACGGTGGTCGTCGAGGTGGAGCCGCCGGGGTCCGGTCTCACGGTCGGGCTGGCTCGGGTGCGGACCGCCGACACCTGCGGGCAGCGGTTCCCGTGGGCGTGGAGTGACGCGGAGTCGGTGGCGGCGGACGGGTTCTTCCTGCTGTGGCAGGTGGAACGGGCCGGGCGCTGGTTCGCGTGCTGGGAGCGGCTGTGAAACGTCCCCTGAAACTCCCGGTCTTCAAGGCGCCCGCGCACCACCCCGGCGTGACCAGCCGGGTCGGCACGTGGCTCGGCATCGCGTTCGGGTTGTGCTTCGTGACCGGGCTGATCAGTCACGGCATCCAGCACGAGTGGCCGTGGCCGACGCGTCCGGCCGGGCTCTACCGGGTCACGCAGGGAGTGCACGTGATCTCCGGGGTGGCGGCGATCCCGTTGCTGCTGGCCAAGTTGTGGAGCGTCTACCCGAAGCTGTTCGACCGGCCGCTGGTCAGGTCGGTGCCGCACGCCCTGGAGCGCGCGTCGATCTTCGTGTTGCTCGGGGCGTCGTTCTTCGAGCTCGTGACGGGGCTGTTCAACGCGGCGCAGAACTACCCGTGGTCGTTCTACTTCCCGACGGCGCACTACGCGGTGGCGTGGATCGCGATCGGGGCGATGCTCGTGCACATCGCCGTGAAGATCCCGGCGATCCGCCGGACGCTGGAACCGCAGTCGGAGGAGCGGACCGTGTTGTCGCGCAGGGCTTTCCTGCGGACCACCGCGCTCACGACCGGCGTCGCGGTGGTCGCGACGGCCGGGGTCACGGTGCCGTGGCTGCGCAAGGTGTCGGTGCTGGCGTGGCGGTCGGGCGACGCGCTGCCGGTCAACCGGACGGCCAAGGCCGCCAACATCGTCGTGCCCCCGGACTGGAAGCTGACGGCCGGTGGCCGGACCTACTCGCTCAAGGACCTGCAAGCCATGCCGCAGACGACGGTCGAACTGCCGATCGCGTGCGTCGAGGGGTGGAGTCAGAACGCCACGTGGACCGGGGTGCGAGTGCGTGACCTGGTGAGCGGAGGGGACGTGCGGGTCGAGTCGCTGGAGAAGGACGGGCTGTACCGGGCGACGACGTTGCCGGAGTCGTTCGCGCGGGACCCGTTGACGTTGCTGGCGCTGCGGCTCGACGGGGAGGAGCTGACGCCGGACCACGGCTACCCGTGCCGGTTGATCGCGCCGAACAGGCCAGGGGTGTTGCAGACGAAGTGGGTCACGTCGCTGGAGGTGCGGGCATGAGCAACCCGGCTGTCTTCACCACGAGGGTCGCGATCGGCGTGGCCGGCGTGGCCCTGGGTGCCTGGGGCGCGTGGCTCCTGCTCCCCCAGGTCACCCTCGAACTCCTGCTCTGGCTCGGCGGCGGCGTGGTGCTGCACGACTTCCTGATCGCCCCACTCGTCGGCATGTCCGGCTTCGTGGTCAAACGCCCGTCCATCGGCATCGGCCTGGCCGTCAGCGGCGTCCTCACGCTCGTAGCCGTCCCGCTGCTCTGGCGCGAGCACAGCGGCCCGGCCAACCCGGGCCTGCACGACCGCGACTACCCCACCGGAGTCGCGGTCGCGCTCGCCGTCGTCTGGGCGTCGGTGGCCCTATACGAGGTCGCGGCGCACCTTCAGCACCGTCGCCGCACCCACGAACACCACCACGTACCCGGCGAGGAACAGCGCGGCGGTGGTGCCGCTCAAAGAGGTCAGGACGCCCGGAGCACCCGATCCGCCGACGGCCCCGGCGAGGTTGCCGGCCGAACCACCGGGCAGCACCTCGGTCAGCGACTCGACGGGGCCGAGCAGGGAACCCACGCCCCGCAACAGGTTCTCCGTCACGATCGCCCACATCAACCCGAGCCCGACGGCCAGCGCGGGGCCCTTGGTGACGACGCCGAGGAACACCCCGAAGCCCGTCCACATGGCGGCGATCAGCAGTGACGCGCCCAACGCCTCGAACACGCCCCACCCCGGCAGGCTCCAGTCCCAGCCCTCCACGGAAGCGATCACCACGGCAGCGCTGAGGTTCACCACGAACGTCAACGCCACCAGCAGGACCACGACGACCGCCAACGCGCCCAGGGTGCCCGCCATCGCCGACACCCGGCGCGGACCGGCGGTCAGCGTGGTCTTCCAGGTGCCCCAGCCGTAGCCGCTGCCGACCGCCAACGCCGCCAGCACCAGGATGATCGCGCCACCGAACATCGGCAGGCCGCGCACGACGGCCACGCCCACGTTCTCCGGTTGCATCGCGCTGATCAGCTGCTGCTGGGACATCCCGCGCGTGTTCGTGCCGCCTTCCAACGCCAGGTAGTTGAACACGTAGCCGAACGTCAGCGTCATCACCAGCCAGACGCCGATCAGCACCCACGTCGCCGGCCACTTCCACAGGCGGAGCAGCTCCGCCTTCACGCTGCCCATCACGCCGCTCCCGTCATCTCGAAGAAGACCTCTTCCAACGTCCGGCGCAGCGGCCGGACCTCCTGCACGTCCACGTCGGCCGCCACCAGGGCACGCACCAGGGCGCCCGCGTCCGTCTCCCGCACGTGCAGCACGTCGCCGTGCCGCGTGCTGCCCTCGATCAGCACCAGCGCCTTCTCCAGCGGGTCCGCGCGGATCAGCAGCACCGTGTCGCCGCGTAGCTGTTCGACGGTCGACTCGGCCACCAGCTTCCCGCCCGAGATCACCCCCACCCGGTCGCAGATCTCCTCGACCTCGCCGAGCAGGTGGCTCGACAGCAGCACCGTCTGGCCCTGCGCGGCCAACGCGCGCACCAGGTCGCGCATGTCGGCCATGCCCGCCGGGTCGAGGCCGTTGGTCGGCTCGTCGAGGATCAGCAGTTCGGGCTGCCCGAGCAACGCCGCGGCGACGCCGAGCCGTTGCTTCATGCCGAGCGAGTAGCGGCGGAACTTCTCCCCCGCCGCGCCCGTCAGGTCGACCTGTTCCAATGCGGCCTCGACCTCGCTGGCACGCACACCACGCCGCGACGCGTGCACGCGCAGGTTGTCGCGGCCGGACAGGTAGGGGTAGAAGCCGGGCCCCTCGATCAGCGACCCGACCTTGAGCAACGCCTTGGGCGTGCCCGGCGCCTCACCCAGGACGCGGGCAGTTCCACTGGTCGGCTTCACCAGCCCCAGCAGCATGCGGATCGTGGTCGTCTTGCCCGCGCCGTTGGGGCCGAGGAACCCGTAGACCTCGCCCCGCCGCACGGACAGACTGACCTCGTCCACCACGGCGCGGTCGCCGTAGCGCTTCGTCAGCTTCTCCGTCGTCACGATCATGCCGACAACACTGGCCGCGCCACAGCAGAAGGTCGTCCGCTCCGGAGCGTCATGAAGATACGCACATCTGCGTACGCGCCCGGTCGTATGGTCAGGACCATGCGGATCAAATGGCAGGACATCGTCATCACGGTGGCCCTGCTCGTCTTCGGCCTCGGCGGGACGCGGTTCGCCGCGCTCCTGCAGAACGCGGTCTCCCCCGACGTCTTCGCCTACCTGCTGATCACGGTGGCGGCGAGCGGCCTGCTGTTCCGCACCGCGCGTCCGCTGTGGACGGTCGGGATCACGACGGTGGCCATCACCGTCTACCTGGCGCAGGGCTACCCGTTCGGCCCGATCCTGATGAGCGGGGTCGCGGCGATGTACGCGGTGGCGGTGTACGCCCGCATCGAACTCGCCGCCGCCAGCGCCCTGGTCTACGCGCTCGCGATTCTGCCGTGGTGGAACGACTCGATCACTTCGTGGATCACTTGGGCGGCGGGCTGGATCCTGCTGCCCGCGGCGGCGGGTGTGCTGAGGAGGCTGCGCCGCAAGTCCGTTGTGGACGTTCGCGAGCGGGCGGTGATCTCCGAACGGCTGCGGCTCGCCCAGGAGGTCCACGACGTCGTCGGCCACGGGCTCTCCGTGATCGCCATGCAGGCCGGAGTCGCCCTCTACGTCCTCGACAAGGACCCGGCCAAGGCCAGAGCGTCACTCGAAGCCATCCGCGCCACGTCGAAGGAAGCGCTGGAAGGGCTCCGGTCCGAATTGGACACCCTGCGCGGCAGCGCTCCCCTCACCCCGACGATCACCCTCGCCGACATCCCGCCCCTGGCCGCGAGGATGCGCGAGGCGGGACTCGAGGTGTCGACGGAGATCGAGGACGTCGACCTGCCCGACACCTACCAGCTCGCGGTCTACCGGATCGTGCAGGAGTCGCTCACCAACGTGCTGCGGCACTCGAACCCCGGCGTCACGGCGACGGTCAAGGTCTACACCGTGCGCGGGGAACTGGTCGTGCACGTCACCGACACCGGCGCGCCCGCCGCGTTCGTCGAGGGCCACGGCATCACGGGCATGCGGTCACGCGCGGAACAGCTGGGCGGCACGCTCGAAGTCAGCGGAGCGCACGGCTTCGCGGTGATCGCCCGGATACCGTTGCCGTCATGATTCGCGTGGTGGTGGCCGACGACCAGCCGCTGGTCCGGATGGGACTGCGGACGTTGATCGAGACCGAGGACGGCGTCCAGTTCGCCGGCGAGGCAGCCGACGGCCGCGAAGCGCTCGGGCTGATCCAGGCCACGAAACCGGACGTGGTGTTCCTCGACATCCGCATGCCGTTGATGGACGGCCTGGAGGTGCTCCGGCGGGTCAGCGCGAACCCCGACCTGGCCGAGGTCAGGATCGTCATGCTCACGACGTTCGACCTCGACGAGTACGTGTTCGAGGCGCTGCGCACCGGCGCGTCCGGGTTCCTGGTCAAGGACTCCGACCCGACGGACCTGCTCAGGGCCGTGCACGTGGTCGCCGACGGCGGGTCGCTGCTCTCGCCGTCCGTCACGCGCCGGGTGATCGAGCGGTTCGCGTCCGGCGCCTCCGCCCGCCCGGTGCCGCACCTCGACAAGCTCACCGAACGCGAGCGGGAGATCATGCGGCACGTGGCGTCCGGCGCGTCCAACGACGAGATCGCCGCCGTGCTGGTCATCTCGCCCGCGACGGTCCGCACGCACGTGTCGCGGGCGATGGTGAAGCTGGGCGCACGCGACCGCGCCCAGCTCGTGGTGTTCGCCGTCCAGTCAGGCCTGACTTGATTCGAAGGCCTGCCTGAGGCCCAGGGCGATCTCGGGCGGGATCGAGTCGTAGGAGCGCGGCGGCTGCGGGTCGTACTCGATGCCGACCTGCACGGCCTGCGCCACCACCTCGCCGAACTCGGCCTCGACCAGCCGCAACGCCATGTCGATGCCCGCCGACACGCCCGCGCCGGTGACGACCTTGCCGTCGAACACGACCCGGTCCGTCGACACCTCGACCCCGCGCACCTCCAGGTCCTCGCGCGCGGCCCAGTGCGTCGTCGCCTTCGACACCAGCCCGGCCTCGGCGAGCAACGTCGACCCCGTGCACACCGACGTCGTCCACTTCGTCGTCGGATGCACCTCGCGCAGCCACTCGACGACGCCGCCGGAGTCCTTCAGCAGTTCCTTCCAGTGCCCCGACCCCGGCACCACGACGATGTCGGTGGACTTCAGCGAGTCGAACGTGTCGGTCGGCGTCACGATCAACCCGTTGTCGGACCTCACCGGGTCCAGCGTCGCCGCGACGAACCGGGCGGTGACGACCGGCACGCTGGCGATCACCTCCATCGGGCCGACGAAGTCGAGCGAGGTCATGTTCGGGTAGAGCACGAAAGTGGCGTCCATCAGGCAACCCCAGTGGTCCGGAAGCGGGCGCGGTAGCTGCCCGGCGACACGCCGAGCACGCGCAGGAAGGCCCGTCGCAGGGTCTCGGCCGAGCCGAAACCGGACTGTCGTGCGACGAGGTCGAGCGAGTCGCCGGTGCTCGCCAGCCGGTCGGCGGCGGCCTCGACGCGGGCACGTTCGACGTACTGCGCGGGCGAGGTGCCCACGCTGCGGGAGAACACGCGGGCGAAGTGCCGCACGCTCATCATGGCCTTGCGGGCCATGACCGGCACCGTCCACTCCCGCGTCGGATCGGCGTGGATGTCGTCCAGCAACGCGCGCAGCGAGCCGTCCTTCACCGGCTTCGCGCGGGTGTGGACGCTGAACTGCGACTGGCCGCCGGAGCGTTGCAGGAAGACGACCAGGTACTGCGCGATCTTGCGGGCCAGCGCGGGCCCGTGGTCCTGCTCCACCATGGCGAGCGCGAGATCGATGCCCGCCGTCACGCCCGCCGACGTGGCCACCTGGCCGTCGCACACGAAGATCGCGTCCGGCTCCACCTCGACGCCCCGGTTCTCGAGCTCACCGGTGAACGCCCAGTGCGTCGTGGCGCGCTTGCCGTCGAGCAGCCCGGCCCCGGCCAGCACCACGGCGCCCGTGCAGACACCCGCGACCCTGCGTGAGCGCAACGCCAGGCGCCGCAGGTTCGTCGTGAGCACCGCGTCGGCCGCGGCCTCGTCGTACCCCCAGCCGCCCACGACGAGCAGCGTGTCGATCGGACGGTCGAGGGTGCGCAGGTCGGCCCCGGCCTCGATGCGCACGCCCGCCGTCGCGACGAACGGCTCTCCCCCCAGCGTCGCGACGGTGACCTGGTAGCGCTCCTCGACGTAGTTCGCGGCGGCGAACACCTCGATCGGTCCCGCCAGGTCCAGCAACGCCGTGCGGTCGTACCCGACGACGACTATTTCCCTCGGATTCCCCACACCTCCACTTTCCCCATCCCCGGCTGAGGCGGCAACGCCACATCTCCCTCGCATTCGGCCACCCCCGTAAACTGGTGCGCGATGCGCAAACTGCTCTATCTCGGTGCGATCGGCGTGCTCACGATCCTGCTGGTCGTGAGCGACCACGTGTTCCCACCGCCCTCCGAACCGGACCGCGAGACCCGCACCGCGGTCGTGGCGCTCGGCGACAGCACGATGTCGGGCGAGGGCGCGGGCGACTACGAGCCGGGCACCGACGGCGAAGAGGGCGGCAACTGGTGCCACCGCTCGCGCGCCGCCGAGATCCTGCACACCGAGTTCCAGGCCGACCAGAAGATCAACCTGGCCTGCTCGGGCGCCAACTCCGACAAGCTGCGCAACGAGCAGCTGCCCCGGTTGCGCCAGCTCGCGGGCGCGAACCAGGTCGTCGCGATCGTCGTGGCCATCGGCGCGAACGACGACCCGCGCTTCTCCGAGATCCTCAACAAGTGCTTCGAGGCGTGGGGCAAGCGCAGCGACTGCACGTCGTCCGTCGCGCCGGAGTGGACCAAGCGCGTCAAGCGGATGATCCCCAAGGTCGAGAACACCCTGAACGCCATCCGCCAGACCATGCGCGACTCCGGCTACCTCGACTCGTCGTACCAGCTGGTCGTGCAGTCCTACGCGGCCCCGGTGTCGCCGAAGATGCCGCGTTCGCTGCAGAACCTGTCCGGTTGCCCGTTGCGCACCTCCGACCTGCAGTGGGTCGTCGAGGAGGCGGTGCCGGAGCTGTCGAACGGCCTGCGCACGGCGGCGGGCAAGGTCAACGCCCGGTTCCTCGACCTGGCCCGCGCCGGGGAGGGCCACGAGGCGTGCGTGGGCGGCGACGACCCGTCGACGGAGTGGTTCACCCGGCTGTCGGTCGACTGGGAGGGGCTGCGGGACGAGCGGCGCGCCTCGCACGCGTTGCAGGAGTCGTTCCACCCCAACGCCCGCGGGCACGCGCAGATCGCGCGGTGCCTGAGCGAGTTCCTGGCGTCGGAGAAGCGGGACGGGGCGTGCGTGCCGAAGCTGGACGGCTCGCTCGGGCTCACGACTGAAAGCTAGACCCAGAGCTTGAGCTCGTCACGATCCCAGCCTGGCTTGCCCGTGCGCGCGAACGCCGCCCACGCCTCGGCGATGTCACCGCGGAACATGTCCGGGACGTCCGCTCCGTGGTGTGCGGGATGCCGGGCGTAGATCGACCGGAACGCGCCGCGGTGCTCGTCGGCGAGCCTCATCGTGGGGCGCTGGAACAGGTCCACGTCCTCGTCGGCCGTGTGGCACACCATCAGCTCGACGTCGTACGGACCTTCCAACGGGCTGCGCGGGAGCGTGTCGCCGTCCACGATCGGTTGGTACAGCACGACATCCGGATCGGCGGCGCGCTGCACCTCGACGGCTTCTTGAGGCGTGAAGAACCGCCCTGCGAGGCTGTGCACGATCGCCTTGTGGAGCAGACCGGCGGCCGACGGCATCACCATCAGGCTCGCGACGGTCTGCGCCCCGGACGACTGGCCGGCGACGGTGACGTTGTAGGGATCTCCCCCGTACCGGGCGATGTTGCGCTGCACCCACCGCAACGCCGACACGACGTCGAGCAGCCCCCGGTTGTGCTGAACCCCTTCCAGCGCACCGTATCCGTCCACGGCGAGCCGGTAGTTGCAGCTGACGAACACGATGCCGAGAGACGCGAGCACATCCCCCGCGTACTCCGGTTGCGACGAGGAGCCGACGGTGTTCGCGCCGCCGTGGACCCACACCAGCACGGGACCGCCCGAGTCCACAGTGGACCAGACGTTCAGCGTGTGCGAGTCGCCGAACGCGCCGGTCGGCTCGCCGTCGCAGTCCACCGGTGGGTGGAGGCGGAGCGAGCCGACCGCGGGTTCGGCGTAGCGGATGCCGAGGTTCAGGCCGTCACCTGGTGCGAGAACGGCAGCACGCGCAGGTTCGCGCCCGCCCGTTCCAACTGCGCCAGCACGCTCGGGCGCATCCCCGCGATCTCCTGGTCCGCCGCCGTTCCGGCCATCTCCTGCAGCAGCACCTGCTGCGGGTGATCACCCTCGGCGTCGGCGACCGCCAGCACCCGGAACGGCGTGCCGGGTGCGAAGACCACGCGTTCCTCGGTGGACACGGTGACGCGGTCCGACACCTCGACCCGGCGGCCGGTGACGGACCAGATCAGGTACTCGGTGACGCCCTCGATGCGTTGTGACGGGTTCGCGACGGCGTCGATCAGGCCGTGGTCGACCAGGACGTCGCCGCTGCGGTAGCGGCGCGGGCCGGTCGGGCCGCTGACGCCCCACACCGTCGCCACGCCGCCGTGCACGGGCAGGCGGTTCAGGCCCGAGACGATACACGCGACGTACGGGCGCAGGCGGCCCAGGCGTCCCATGCGGAGCGTTTCGACGACCATGTCCTCGTCCTGCGACACGCACGCCAGCAACGCCGTGAGGTCGGTGACCGTGGCCTCGAACGCGGCCGGGTCCTCCTCGGCGTCCGGACGTTGGGAGAGCAGGCGGACCACCGTCGCCGCGTGCACGCCGTAACGCTCACCGAGCGCGCGCCGGACCGTGTCACGTTCCGCGTCCGAGCTGCTGTGTTCGCGGGCGATCGTCTCGCGCTCGCCGTCGTCCTCCGGCGGCACCTCCCACATCGCCAGCGGCTGCAACGGCAGCGGGCCGTCGACGCGGAAGCGGATCGGGGCGGAGTCCGGGTCGTCGGACGGGAACGCGGCCTCGTCCGGGTCGTCCAGCGCGTGCGAGGTGACCTTCGCGATCGCCGGACCGGCGCTGATCGAGGCGTAGGCGGGACCGGACTCGGCCGGGGTGACGGGCGTGAAGAAGCCCGAGCCGTTGTCCGACGAGTCACGCCTCGTCAACGCGTGCGCCGAGGTGCTCACGGGTTCCGGGGCGGGAGGCGGCGGGGGCGGCGGTGCGGTGACCTTCGAGTCGCAGAACACGAGACGCAGCAGCTTGCGCACCTCGGGCTCCAGGCGTTCCACGAGAGCAGCGCCGTGCACAGCGACCGCACCGGGCGTCGTGCGTCCCGGCGTGCCCACGGTCAGACGCGCCCACTCCGGGTCCAACGGCTGCGTGCGCACCTCGGCCGCGTTGTACGGCTCGTCCTGCTCGCGCACCCACAGACCGGAGGGAACGACCTCCAGCACCACGCCGTCGCCGAGCGCGAACACGCCGGGCGAGACCTCGTTGAGGCCCTGCACGGGCGCCCGGTAGCCGGACACGACGGGCACCGACTCGTTCGGCAGGCACAGGACCTCGGTGACGAACGGCCGCCAGGTCTGCTGGCCGCGCGGGTCGACCGCGATCACCGCGGGACCGCCGGAGCGCAGGTTGCCGACCGGGAGGCCGGTGAACATGGCGATCGGCTCGCCGATCTCGTCCGCGACGAGGCTGCCGATCGAGGCGTCGATGCCGTACGGGACGAGCCGCACGCGCGACCGGGCCGCCTGGGGCAGCGCGGTGAGCAGACGGCACACCTCGTCGATCGGGATCGCCGACTGGCCGGGACCGCCGACGACGAGCGTCAGCACGTTGTCGCGGCACGGCAGCGCCACGATCGGCCGCGAGTCCTGGGCGGCCGGGTCGAACGGCGGCACCTGCGCGCGCAGCCACATGCCGCTCGGGATGGGTTCGGAGATCCCGATCTCGCCCGTGGGCCACGGCGAGTTCGGGTCCATCGCCTCCCACTGCGGCACCGGGAAGCGGCGGCCGAACGGCATCGGGGACGCGTTCGGCTGGAACCGCACCCAGCTGCCGTAGCCCTGGGTGCCGACGACGAACGCGGCGCCGGGCACGGTGGTCAGCACGCCGTCCGGCGCGACGACCTCGGCCTGCAGCTGCTCGGCGAGCCACTGCGCGGGTGCGGTCGGCCGCATCGTGCCGGCGTGCGACACCGCGAGCCGGATGGGCCCACGGCCGTGCAACGCCGTCACGACGTGCGGCCAGAAAGTGCTCTGGTCTCCGCTCGGGAAGTCGACCACGACAACGGTCCGGCCGGTGTCCGCGGGCAACGCGCGGGCGAGGCCCGTGGCGCCCTGACTGGGGCCTTCCGGAGCGGAAACAACGAGCGTGGCGCCCACGAGGTTGGCCGCGAACGGCGTTCTCTGGGGCACCGGCTCCGGCGGCGGCGCTGCTGCCGGGGGCTGCTCGACGGCGTACAGATCCTGGTCCTGATCAGTGCTCGTGATGGTCTGCACCCCGAAAACGCTCTGGCCAGAACTCTGCTGGGTCTGCTGGATCTGTGGTTGCTGCTCGCCTTGGGCGGCGGCACGTCGGCCCAACAAGCGCCTGATCACCTCCGTGCCATCCCGGTCACTCGCCCTTTCGGTGTAATCGGGCAACGGTCGTGCACGCTATCAAGACGCAGCGCATCCGTCTCACCCAGTCGGGTTATTTGATCTCATCCGATCGAGACCCACACGGCCCGTGCTCGTCCGCACACTCCGTCAGGCCCGACGATCGCGGACGCGGAGTAGGCCTTGCGCCCTTCCTTGCCAAGTTCCCACGCCAGCAGCACGTGGTCCACGCCCAGTTTCACCGGCTGCTCGACCTGGGCGACGAACGTGCCGAGCACGAACGCCGGGCCGCCGTCCGGGGCCACGGGTTGCGCGGAAGGGCAGTCGAGCGCGGCCCAGACGATCTCCGGCAGCACGCTGACGCCGTCGTTCGGCAGGACCTCGGACGGCCGCCAGACGCCCGCCCACTCGCGGCGGCCTTCCAGCGGGCCGAGCAGCGCGGCGATGCCGTCCTCGCGGTCCGGGCCGCAGCCGAAGCACGTCGGGAACGGGTGCCGGTCGCGCCACGGCACCTGCGCGGACGCCTTGAGCGCCTCTTCGAGCGTCGGCGCGTCCGGAACCTCCAGGTCGAGCATCGCGGGCTCGGCCGAGGCGATCACGACGTCGCCGTCGAGCAGGTCTCCGCCGCGGACCTCCAGGTCGCGGTCGAGCGGCACGGGCTTGCGCAGCCGGACGCTCACCGCGCGGGCGTCGACGTGCGCGGCGAGCAGGCCCGCCGAATATCCGCCGTTGCCCATGCCGGGCGGCCCGTTGAACCTGCTCGCGACCTTGACGGTGCTCATTCCTGCCCCTCCAGGTACACCCACTGGCCGTTCTCCCGGACGAACTTGCTGCGCTCGTGCACGATGCCTCCGACGTAGTGCGCGCGGAACTCCACGACGCCCTCGTTCTGCAGCAACCCGCCGTTCTCCGTGGCCAGCACTTCGAGCTTCAACCAGCGGTCCGTCGAGTCGACCCCGGCGGTCGACGGCCGGTGCCGGGTGGCCCACGTGCGCAGCAGGTAGTCCTCGTCGTGCACCGCGAAAGCGCTGTACCGGGACCGCATCAGCTGCTCCGCGGTGGCCGCCTTGCGCGCGCCCGAATGCAGCGCGCCGCAGCACTCCACATAGGACCCGCCGGTGCCGCAGGGACACAGTTTGTTGTTCACGCCGACATTGTGCCTGGTAATCCCGTTAGAACCGATGCACTGCTCCGTACGTACCCCTTGGCAGGACTGACTCGCGGGAGGCAGAGGAGGCAGAACGTGAGCGTCGACAGCAGGACAGAGCTCGTACCGCTGCGCACGTGGTTCGGGCTGCGCTGGCGCGGCTACGACCGTGACGAGGTGGACGACTACGTCGCCGAACTGGAGGCCGAGCTTCGCCTGGTCACCGCCGACCGCGACGCGTCGGAAGCCCGCGCGGAGGCACTGGCCGCCAGGCTGATCACCGTGCAGGAGGAGAACGCGGCCCTGCAGGACGGCCTGCACCGCATCTGCCTCACCCCGATAGACCCGAAGGGCCTGCCCGAACGGCTCGCCCGCATGGTCGCCCTCGCCGAGGAGGAACGCCGCGACGTCATCAGGGACGCCCAGCTCAAGGCGTTGATGATCGTGGGCGAGGCCGAGCAACGGGCCCGTGACCTGGACGAACACGCGGCTTCGAAGCGCGAGGAGATCCGCGAGGACTTCCGCCTGGCCATGTCCGCCCGCCGCGCCGAGGCCATGCGCGCGTTGGCCGAACTGCGCAACGTGGCCCGCGACGAGGCCGAACGCATCGTCGCCGAGGCCAAGATCCAGAGCTTGCACATCGAGTAGACGACGAACGGCCGGCACCGGAGAACTCCCGGCGCCGGCCTGATTCCGACTAGACCGACATGACCACGACGCCCACCGGACGCGTTCCCTGGTGGAACGGCACGGGTCGCACCGAGACACCCGCGTTCGGCGCGATCTCCCGTGCCGGTGCGGGCACGTGCACCACCGCGGGAGCCTCACAGGACTTGGCGACGCTGATCTCGAACGGCCCGAACGCCACGGCGGCGTCCGACACGTAGGCCAGCAGGACCGCGGCGGCCAGCAGGGCGGTGGTTCTCAGCACCGCCCTCCAGCTCCCGGCGATCGCGTGCCAGGCGCCGCCCCGGGCAGGAGCGGGCCGCATGCGGCGCGGCCCGCTCCTCTGCTGGAACATCCGTCGTGGCTTCCTGAGAAGCCCTCTCCTTCCTCCGGTTGCGCGGATGTGATGCGGATCACTCGATTTGTCTCGCTTGAGATGAAACATTTCGACCGCCTCCTCGACAAACAACGTGACTCAGGACGGACATTCATCCGGCGGGCTGCGATCCACCGGATGACGACCTGAAGGCGAGTATCCATCAAGCTCGACCATGACAGCACGAAGGCGCGTTCCGGCCGAGCAATTAACGCCGCCGCACTCCCCGCAGACAATGGGCGTCGAAGATTGTCCTGATTTCCGAACATTCCCGGCCCAGTCCCGCCCGCGAGGAATGACTCACTCCCCGCGCAGGCCGCCGCCACGGGCTGCGACCTGCGGGCCCACCGAACGAGTGACAGCACTTGCACGACAGCAGGAAGACCCTGGAATGTACGGATCGCTGGAAATTCCCCGATGCCACGACTCCTCACGACTCAGGACGGACATCGGAATCTCGACGAGAGCGGAGCCCGCGGCTGCGAACCCAGGGCTCCGCTTTTCGGGTGAATTCGCCGCGCGCCCACCCGGCAATTCGGTCCAGACCGAACAGAAAAGTCGCACGTCACGACCGTGAAAGCGCGACCACACACCGGATTCGACACCGGCCCGGCATTCGCCTTCCGGACCCGTCGAACACCGGTGTGCTCCAGCCACCCGTTCGGGTGAATATCCGCCCAGCTTCGTCGGGGAGCAAGGAACCACGAACCACTCATGGCCAAGCACGTCGGCGACGAGACGAAGCGGCCCGGCACGCCGGGCCGCCGTCTTCCGCAGAAGCTCGAGGACTTCAAGGAGGAGTGCCCGCTCGGTACGGACGAGAAGGAGTTCGTCATCGAGGTGTGCCGGATCCTGCACCAGCACCCGATCCGGCACAGCGTCATCCAGTTCGTCACCTGGCTCCAGGAGCAGCCGGATCTGCCCCGCTGGGCGAGCCGCAGGCCGAACACGGTCAGGAACGCGCTGTACGAGTCGCTCAACTGCTCGGCCAAGCACCTGCCGTCCTGGTCGATGGTCGCGTGGATCATCAGGGGCAGCGTCGAGCACGGCCGGGAGGCCGTCGAACAGCGCTTCGCCACGAAGTACGCGCGGCTGACCGGCGCGCACCCCGCTCCCGATGCCGAGAGCACGATCCTGCCGCTGCGCAAGGAGATCGCCAGGCTCACCGCCGAACTCGCGGACCGCGCCGCGGTCGTCGAGAGCCAGCGCGTGCAACTCGTCGCGGCTCAGACCAGGATCGCCCAGCTGACCGAGGCCGCCCGGCAGGAGCAGAGGCGGCGAGACCTGACCTCCTCGCTGGCGTTCGCCAGCACCCGCAGCGCGAACCACGTGGCCGTCATGGCGGCGTGGCTCGACGCGCACCACATCGTGCACGCCGACTTCGACTCGTGCGTCCGGCTGCTCAACGTCCAGGAGCTCCCCGAAGCACCAGAGCCGAGAATCCTGGCCGCCCCGCCACAACCTTCGTACCGCGCGGTGACCAGGTGGATCACCGTGCACCTGAGGGCGTTCATCCTGAGTCGCTACGACCAGGGCCTGGCCGCCGGGGGCATCGACGACCACAACGGCGAACTGGACGCCCTCGTGCGGCACGGCACCCTGCCTTCCGCGGCAGCCGTGGCCCCTCTCCTGCACGCGCACCAGTTCCTGGAGCGGTTCGTGCCGAGACTGCTGGAGGAGGCCGGAGCCGAAGACCGTGCTCGCCTCGGCACCACCGTGCCCGAGCAGGCCCACCCCTCCGGACAGGTCGCGCTCACGCCGTCGACCAGGAACCTGCTGAACAGCGAGACCGTGTTCCTGCAGATCTTCAGGCTCTCGCACCGCGGCATGACCGACCTGGACGCGGCGGACCGCGTGATCGCCCAGCTCCGCGCGTTGGAGAGTCGCACAGCTTGACCTCGGGAGGATCAGGCAAGAAGGCGAGAGCTTCGATCTCTCGCCTTCGGTGCCCTGACTGGTCTTATTGGTTCACAGGAACTTCCAGCGAACCAGTGAGGCGGCAGGAACATGTCAGCAGCGATCGTCACCGGCAGCAGCTCCGGCATCGGCTGGAGCACGGCCGTCGAACTCGCCGGGCGCGGCTTCGCGGTGATCCTCACCTACAGCTCCAACGAGGCAGGTGCCAAGCAGGCCGTAGACCTGATCGAGCGCAACGGCGGCAAGGCCACCGCGCTGCACCTCGACGTGGGCCGCAGCGACACCTTCCCGGCGTTCCGCGCCGAGGTGACCGAGGTGCTGCGCGGCTGGGGCACGGACACCTTCGAGGTGCTCGTGAACAACGCGGGCTTCGCCGAGACGGCGCTGTTCCCCGACATGGGCGAGGAGCTGTTCGACCGGCTCTACCGCGTGCTGCTCAAGGGCCCGTTCTTCCTCACCCAGACCCTGCTGCCGCTCCTCGCGGACGGTGGCGTGGTCATCAACACCACCAGCAGCTCCACCGAGCAGGCGGAACCGGGCTACTCGGGCTACGCCAGCATGAAGGGCGCGCTGGTCGTGCTCACCCGCTACCTGGCCAAGGAACTCAGCCCGCGCGGCATCCGGGTCAACTCCGTCTCCCCCGGCGCGACCCGGACGCGGCTCGGCGGTGACGCGTTCGAGAAGTACCCGGAGGTGATCCCCGCGCTGGCCGCGAACACCGCCCTGGGCCGGGTCGGCGAGCCCGACGACGTGGCGGTGGCGATCGCGGCGCTGGCGGGGCCGGACGGGCGGTGGATCACGGCGCAGAACGTCGAGGTGTCCGGCGGCTTCGGGCTTTAGCCTAGGACGAGGTTGCGCATGGTCGCGGTGCCGGCGTAGGCGTTGAGCCCGACCCTCCCCTCGGCGTAGGTCGTGTCGGTCGCGTCGATGACGGGGTTCGCGCCGCGGTCGAACCAGACCCGCAGGCGTGCGCCCTCGGCCTGGACCTTCAGGTGATAGGTGCGGCCTTGGACGATCGGCACGGCAGCCGTGGCGATGTCCCGGCCCGGCCGCCACAGCTTCACCACGCCGGAAGCGTCGATGTTCGCCGTGTAGCCCGCACCATCGGCACCGGCGCGGAACACCAGACCGGCCGCCACCCCGTTCACGATCGACAGATCACCTTCGTAGACCAGGTCGGACGCGATGCGGTCGCTGAGGTAGAAGGCGTCGCCGGAAGCCTGCGCCCGCACCGAGTCCGGTGTCGTCGTCCAGGTACCGGCGGGCGCGGTCCACGGCCCCGACGGGAACGCGGTGAAGCCCGACGCACCGGTGTTCAGGTTCTGCGCGGTCGCCGCACCCCGGTAGACGTTCGCACCGAACCGACCAGAGGTGTAAGCGGTGTCGGTCGCGTCGATGATCGGGTTCGTGCCGTGGTTGAGCCACACCCTCAGCCGTGACCCGAGAGCCTGCACCTTCAGGTGGTAGGTGCGCCCCTGCACCACAGGCACCGCAACGGAAGCGATGTCCCGACCGGGCCGCCACAGCTTCACCACACCGGACGCGTCGATGTTCGCGGTGTATCCCACACCATCGGCACCGGCGCGGAACACCAGACCTGCGGCCTGGGCGGTGTCCAGCCGGAGGTCGCCCTCGTAAACAGCGTCGCCACCGATCCCCGCGCTCAGGTAGAACGCGTCACCACTCGCCTGAGCGCGCTTGCCACCCGCGACATCGGTCCACGAACCGGCGGTGGCGTGCCAGGGTCCGGGCAGGTTGCTCTCCAAAGTGGACTGTGCGGTGCCCCAACTCGTGCTGAGCCGGGTGAACCGAGCGTCCACCAGACGAACGGTGCCGCCGTCGGCGAACAGCCGGATGCCCTGGCTGACGGCGGCCGAGTCGAAGTTCACGTTGTCGGACAGGGAGAACACGCCGTCGCCGCCGAAGATCTCCAGTTGGCCGCGGTCGACCAGCAGGCGCACGCTCACCTCGTTGCCCGCGGTCTCGAAAGGCTTGCCGTACAACGTCCGGGCCGCTCGGTCGTAGGACACAACCCGGTCGGCGGTGCCGTCGGAACGGCTGTGCAGTGCGAAACCGAACTCACGAGCGGTCGCGCCGCGCAGGTCGAAGCGGGCGGTGATCTCGTAGGTGTCGGCGAGCACGCCCGCGAACGGGTTGTTCGTGGCATTCACCGTCAGGTTGCGCCAACTGCGGGTGTCGGCCCGCAGCGAGGCCAGTTCGGCGACCGGGGTTCTCGTCACCCGAGGGCCGTCCGGCGACGCGACCAGCCCCAAAGACACCGGGAACGTCGCGTTGCCCGTCCAGACGCTGCCCCGGTTGCCGCCCTGCCACGCCATCTGCACCACGCGGCCGTCCGGGGTGTTGTCGAACGTCTCGGCGGCGTAGAAGGTGCCACCGGGGAAGGTGGTGCCGTGGTTCATCCGCTGAGGCTGCGGCCGGTCGGTGCGGAACGTGGTGCCGTCGAACGTGCCCACCACGTACTCGCCGGTCGCCGAGGTGAGCACCCAGCGCGGCACACCGTTCAACGGCAGCACGAACAGGTCAGGACACTCGAACAGCCAGGAAGCGGCGTAACGGCTGGCGAACGTCCACTTCAGGAGGTTCGGCGAGGTGTAGATGTCGACGCCGTTGCCGCCGCGGTCGGACCACACCACCATGACCCACTGGCGTCGCAGAGCGTCCCACACGACGTTGGGGTCGCGGCTCTCCTCCGGGATGTCGATCTGCTTGCGGCCGCCGTCGTACGCCTGGAAGCTGCGGCCGTTGTCGTTGCTGTAGAACACGCTGACGCCGTTGACGTTGGAGAAGACGACGATCGGGTCGAGTGCGCCGGTCTTGAGGCCCGAAGTGTTCGCCTTGTCGACCACACCGCCGCCGGAGAACAGCGTGCCGGGGTGCACGCCGGGTTCCAGCGCAACGGTTTTCTGGGTCCAGTGCACGAGGTCCGGGCTCGTGGCGTGACCCCAGTGCATCGTGTCCCACTCGAGGCCGTGCGGGTTGTGCTGGTAGAAGAAGTGGTAGAGGCCGTTGGCGAACACCAGGCCGTTGGGGTCGTTCATCCAGCCCGACTGCGAGCTGAAGTGGAACTGCCCGCGGAACGGCTCGGAGTAGGTCGTGGGCGCATAAGGGAACTCCGGGTAGTCCGGTGTCGTCCCCGCGGCGGCAGGCACCGCCGGGAAGAGCAGAGCCGCCACCAGCACGACGATCAGCGCACGTATCACGAGACCTCCCGGGACAACGTTGTCAGCCGTTGGTCACCGTGGCCCGGAACGCGGGTGCGTCACAACCGCCCTCTGGGTGAGAGCGTTCCCACACCGTCTCGACAGGTCACACGTAGATGGCCAGCGCGACGGTCACCACCCAGGCGAGGCCGAGCGACTGCAGGACCCGGTCGGAGCGGGCGAGGTCGTCCGGCGCGCCCGCCTTGCCGCTGTCCACGTCGACGGCGTAGCGCAGCACCGCGATGACGAACGGGATCATGGACAGCGCGGCCCACGGGCTGCCGGTGCGCTGGCCGAGCTCGAACGCCCACAGGCCGTAGGTCATGTTCATGACGGCCGCCGAGGTGGCCCACACGAACCGCAGGTAGGTCTCGGAGTAGCGGGTCAGCGAGTGCCGGATCGCGGCACCGGTGGCGTGGAACAGCGTGATCTCGGCGTACCTCTTGCCCGCCACCATGAACAACGACCCGAACGCCGTCACGAGCAGGAACCACTGGCTGGGCACGATGCCGGCGCCCAGCCCGCCCGCGATGGCGCGCATCAGGAACCCGGACGCGACGATGCACAGCTCGAGCACGGGCTGGTGCTTCAGCCCGAAGCAGTAACCGAGCTGCACGGCCAGGTACACGCCCATCAGCACGAGCAGCTGCCAGCTCGCCACCGCGCCCACAGCGAGTGCCGCCGCCATCAGCACCCCGGCCGTGACGAACGCGACCGGTACCGGCACCACGCCCGCCGCGATCGGCCGGGTGCGCTTCTTCGGGTGCTCGCGGTCGGCCTCGACGTCCTTCGCGTCGTTGACCAGGTACACCGCCGAAGCCGCGCAGCAGAACGCCACGAAAGCAAGAGCGGCCGACCGCAGCACGACGGGTTCCGCGATCCGGCTGGACGCGAAGGGGGCGGCCAGCACCAGCACGTTCTTGAGCCACTGGTGCGGCCGTGCGGTCTTGACGAGGCCGCGCAGCAGGGAGGGTCGCGTCTCGGTCGCCACGGTCATCGCCGCCCCCACACGACGCGCCGCACGCCACGGGCCACAGCGGCCCCCAGCACGGCGCCGGCCAGCACGTCGGTCGGGTAGTGCACGCCCAGCACCAGCCTGCTGACCATCATCGGCGGCACCAGCAACGGCACGAGCGGCTGGTTCGTCAGCGCGCCGTAGGCGATCGCGGCGGCCGTGGTCGAGGTGGCGTGCGACGACGGGAAGCTGAGCTGACTCGGCGTGCCCGCGAGCACCTGGACCTCCGCGTGGTGCGGGCGTTTCCGCCGCACCACCCGTTTCACCACGATCGACGTGGCGTGCGCGGCGACCACCGAGGCCGCCGCGACCGTCCACTCCGGACGTCGCCGGCGATCCACCAGTGCACCGGCGACGCCGAGCAGCACCCATCCGGCGCTGTGCTCGCCGAAGAACGACATCAGGCGCGCGGCCTGCACCACGGGCGTTTTCGCCAGGGCCGTCTGCACGACGACCAATGCCTCCGCTTCACGCTCGCTCATCGTGGCCCTTCCCAACCCGTGCGGGTCTGGCGGTCGTGGGTGGTGGTGTAGCCACCGGTCTCGTAGAGCGGGGTGGTCCGGTAGACCTGGATCGGGTGGGGGCCGGCGAAGTCCCGCAGTCGTGCGGGCAACGCGGTGACCTCGTGCGTGGTCAGGACGTCGCCGAACAACGCCCCGCGCACCGGCTGCCAGGTCGCGTCGCTCAGCCCGAGCCACGGCGAGTCACCCCACTGCACGGCGTACGAGATCGGCTCGATCACGCCGTCCTGGACGCGCGGCTGACGTTGGCACGGGAACAGGAAGGCGAACTGCCAGGCCACCCCGACCGCTGCCTCGCGGGGCAGGAACTCCCGCAACGGCACGTACTTCTGCGCGGCGGGCGCCGAGAACTCGCCGTCGCCGGTGAGCCGCACCTGCGTCGCGCCGGGCGGAGCGGGCGGCAACACGAGGGTGCGCCGCAGCGTGCTGTCGACGGTGTCGGTGAGCTTCCCGGTGCCGAGCACCTCGGCGTTCGACGTCGCGTACTCGTAGGTGACCGCAGCGGGCTTGCCGGTGACGACCGTCGCGACCGGGTCGGTCTGGATCGCGAACCACCTGTCCGGCAACGGAACCAGCGACTGCGGCGTGGCCACCTCGATCCCGTCCGCCGCGACGCACCGCTCCGCCAGGGGATCCCGCACGTTCGCCGCCCACGGAGACCAGGTGTCCAGCGTGCGCACGGTGGCGACGGCGAACCCACCCACCAGATACGTCACGTTGGCGGCGAAGAACAGCACGACCACGACCGGGATCGCGATGACCGGCGCGAGAGAACCCTTGCCCCGCCGGTACAACACGACCGCGACGACCACGATCAGCAGCAACCACCAGTAGGGCTTGTCGAACTTGAGCACCGACAGGTGCGGCGGCACACCGGTGGAAGGCAGCCCCAGGTGCCACGAGTACGGCCACAGGTTGGCGCCGTGCCCCGCGAGTCCCATCATCACCACAACGCTGACGGCACCACCGAAGAGCACCGGCACGGACAGCTTGCGGTCGTTGGTCAGCTCGCGCACCAACGGCACGAAAGCCAGCAGCATCAGGGCGAGGAACACCGAGCCGATCCCGGCGAGGCTGCCGAAGTGGTGCGTCCACTTGCTGGGCGTGAACCACAGCAGGAAGAACGCGAACATCGTCGACCAGCCCGTCAGCGCCAGCCGGGACGGCACCTCGATCCGGCGGGCCCGCGCCGCCGTGACCAGCACGACGAACCAGATCAGCGCGACGACGCACAGCAGCACGGGCGCGCGCTTGGCGTAGTTCGCCATGGCGTCGCCCTGGTTCAGCAGGAACACCCACCGCCCGAACTCGGTGTACCAGGTCTCCGAGCCCGCCATCTTCTTGAAGATCTCCTGCGCGTACAGGAAGTCGCGCAGGCTGCCGTCGCTGAACGCCATGATCACCGCGATCGCGCCGGGCGAGAGCACGGCGAGCGTCCTGGCCACGATCGTGCGCCAGCCGGCGTCCGTCGCGAGCAGCTTCCACACGAACGGCAGCCCCGCGATCAACGGCGCGAGCGTCGTGAACCCCGTGGGGTGCGCGAAGAACCCGATGCCCGCGACGCCGACGGCCGCGCCGAGCCACGCGAGCCGCTGCCGTTCGACGGCGGCCGTCACCGCGAGCAGGGTGAGCAGACCGCACATGGTCACGACGCCCTCGGGTCGCACGCCCATGTCCAGCGGCAGCCACCACGCGAGGAACGCGGCCCCGAGCACGACGCCGCTGAACCTGCCTGACACGTAACGACGTGCGGCGAACCAGGTCACCAACCCGAACAGCAGCGCAGGAATCCGCAGCACGACCGGCGCGAACCCGAAGACCTGCCACTTCGCCAGGAAGTAGTAGAACCAGGAGAACGGCGTGAAGCCCTGGTTGAGGATCTGGTAGTAGTTGCCGACATATCCCTCGAACGGCACGTTCCTCGCCATCGCGCTGTAGTAGCCGTCGTCGTCGGACATCGGCGCCAGGAACAGCCAGGCCAGCATGATCGCGGGCACGACCAGGTCGACGGGGCTCAGCCGCCACCGGAACGTCGAGGGCTCACGCGCCACGCGCCGGTCCATCAGCACGAGACAGGCGAACGCCGTCGCCGTCGACAGCGCCAGCAGCACCATCAACACGATCTTCCACACCGACGGACTGGTGCTGAACTGGTCGTCGACCCTGATCCGCACCGCCAGATCGCTGCCGGGCGCGGTGATCGACGTCGCCAGCACGTGCACGTCCGGCATGACCGAGCGACCGATCTCCCTGCCGTCGCGCAGGATGCTCAGCCCGTCCCGGTCGCCGCGGATCTCGTACGCGCACGACCCGGCGGGCACCGGGTCGTCCAGCGTCGTCACCCCGCTCACCAGCAGACGGCCGTTCTCCGCGCGCACCACGAGTCCGCGCGCGGGAGCCGTGGGTGTGATCGTCGCGAACACCACGCCACCGCTTGCCTGCGCGGCCCGCACGGTGTCGCAACCGAACCGCGCGTCCATCTCGAATGGACGGTAGGCGCTCAGCGGGAGCATCGTGGACTTCGGCGCTCCGGCGCCGTCCGGCCAGCTCACGGTGGGATCGTTGATCGTCACGGGCGCGAGCGGCATCAGCGCCGCGAACAGCACGGTGAGCGCGCCGGACACGAGAGCGGCGACCTTCAGCCGTCTCTTCCCCCGCACGGGCCTGGGGGCAGGGGCAGGCGCTTCGGGGGCTAGCGGAATCGTTTGTGTCGTCACGCGCCGATGTCCTAGGGGGTTCGGATGGGCGAGGCGTCAGAAGCTAGCGAGCCCTCGTTACGCGAACCGGCCGGTCACCCACGGCATTGCTACGTCTGCGTTGCCATACCCCGGATTCGTGTTACGGGCGGGAAAACCGCCACGCCGCAACGGATAGGGTCCGCCCATGCTCCGTGCACTCAGCTTCGTCGGGGTGTGCATCGTCCTGTCCGGACTGCTGGTCAACGTCTACCTCGCGATCGTCGCGCGCGGCGTCACCCCCGCCGAGTACGGCGACTTCGGCGCGTTCTGGTCGATCGCGCTGCTGGTCGGGTTCGGTGCTTTCCTGCCGGTGGAACAGGAGTTGGCACGTCTCGGGCCGCGCGCGCTGCGGTCGGCCGCGGTCGTCGCGATCGGCATCGCCGTGGTCGAGAGCGCGTTCGCCGCGTTCATCTCCCCCGCCGTCGTCGTGCTGTGCTTCCTGTCCGCCGCGCAGTTCCTGGTGCGCGGCGCGTTGATCGGCAGCGGCAGGCTGTCGTGGCACGGCGGCCTGCTGGTCGCCGACACCGCCCTGCGCGTGCTGTTCGCGCTGCTCGCCGGGTGGCTCGGCGCGACCACGAGCGCCCAGTTCGAGTGGACGCTGGTGGCCGCGGTCGCGGTGGCGCATCTGCCCGTGCTGGCCGCGATCTGGTGGCAGGGCGAACGCGAGGTGCCCGTGCGCGAGATCGCCCGCTCGGTCGCGCCGTTGCTCGTCGGGTCGCTGTGCGCGCAGGTGTTGCTCAACGGCATCCCGGTGGTGGTCGCGGCCGTCGCGGAACCGGGGGAACGGGCGCGCGCCGGGGTGTTCCTCGCGGCGTTCCTGCTCGCCAGGGTCCCGCTGTTCGTCGCGGTCCCGTTGCAGACGGCGTTGCTGCCGGTGATCGCGGGCAGGCCGAAGCGGGCCGTCGTGACCCGGCTCGCCGGCCTGCTCGCGGTGGCCGGGGCCGCCGGAGTCGCGGTGGCGTTCACCATCGGGCCCTGGCTGGTGCAACTGGTGTTCGGACATCTCTACGTGGTGTCCGCCGGTGATCTCGCGCTGCTGGCACTGGGGGTGGTCGCGCACCTCGGGTTGATCGTCACCACCCAGGCGCTGGTCGCGGACGCACTGCACAGCCGGGTCGCGTGGACCTGGGCCGCCGGCGTCCTGACCGCGGCGGCGACGTTCGCCGTCATCCCCGATCTGGTGCTGCGCGCGGAGATCGCGTTCCTCGCCGGATCGCTCACCGGACTGCTCCTCGGGGTCCGGTTGCTCACTTCCCCACGACAGGAGAGCGAACTGTGCTCGACGACCTCGTCATCGCCCTGACCTACTACTCGCCGTACGTGTCGGGCCTGACCAACTTCGCGCGGGACGTCGCGGAGGGTCTCGCCGAGCGCGGGAAGCGGGTCCGGGTGGTCACCACCCGGCACGACCCGTCGTTGCCGCACGAGGAGACGATCAACGGTGTGCGCGTCAGCCGCGCACCGGTGCTCGCGAAGCTCGGCAAGGGCGTGATCAGCCCGGCGTTCGCCGCGATGGTGCGCGAGGCGTCCGCGCACGCCCACGTGCTCAACCTGCACCTGCCGATGCTGGAAGCAGGTCCGGTGGCGGCGCTCGCGAAGTGCCCGGTCGTCGTGACCTACCACTGCGACGTCAGCCTGCCGCCCGGTGCGGTGAACACCTTGCAGGGCAAGGTGATCGACGCGTCCAGCCGTCTCGCGATGCGCCGCGCGGCCGCCGTCGCGGTGACGAGCGAGGACTACGCGAGGGCGAGCAGGCTGTGGCCGTCGATCCGGCCGCACATGGTCGCCGTGCCCCCGCCGTGCCGCCCGGTTCCCCCTGGCACGCCCCGGTTCCGCGACGGCGAGGGCCCGCACGTCGGGTTCCTCGGGCGGATCGTCGAGGAGAAGGGCGTCGAGCACCTGGTGGACGGGTTCCGCGCGGTGCCCGACCCGTCGGCGCGACTGCTGATCGGCGGCGACTTCGGCAACGTCGCGGGCGGCAGCGTCATCGACCGCGTCCGCGCGCACATCGCGGGCGACCCGCGGATCAAGCTGCTCGGGTTCGTGCCGGACGAGGACCTCGGCGACTTCTACGCCTCGCTCGACGTGTTCGCGCTGCCGTCGGTGAACGCCTTCGAGGCGTTCGGGATCGTGCAGGTCGTCGCGATGCTCGCGGGCGTTCCGGTGCTGGCGAGCGACCTGCCCGGGGTGCGGATCCCGGTGCGGGAGACGGGTTTCGGGGTGATCGTGCCGCCCGGTGACGCGGCGGCCATCACGGCGGGCCTCGGTTCGCTCTTCGACAGCCCGCCGGTGTCGGACGGTTCAGCAGCGGCGAAGTTCAGCGTTCCGGCCGTGCTGGACGCCTTCGAGGCGTTGTTCGAGAAGCACGCCCGCTAGCCCGCTGACCACACGCGGCCGGCCCAGACCTCGGCCTCTTCCCTGCTCTCGTACTGCGGCAGGTACGGGCCGGCCCCGACGAGCACGCCGAGCGAGTGCAGCAACTCCGCCTGCGCCTGCGAGGCCACGCCGTGCGCGCCCACCACGATGCCCAGCTCCCCCGCCCGTTCGACGAGGTGGCTGATCTGGCGGCGGGCCCACTCGGGCGCCTCGCCGGTGGCGGTGACGGCCACGACCGGGCCGACCAGCATCACGCCGGGCACCGGGAGTTCCAGCGCGGACACCAGTTCGAGGTCGGGCAGCCCGGCCACGTCCATCACGAACACGATGCCGAGCCGCGCCAGCACGCCGATCGACTCCTGCAGGTCGCCGCGCTTGTCCAGCAACGACGCGCTGTTGGTACACAGCATCAGCCGCCGCGCCTCCACGCCGCGCCGTTCGAGTTCGGCACGGACGATGCGGACCAGGTCGGGGTCGATCGCCATGCGCTGCGGCAGGTTCAGGCACACGACCGGCGCTCCGTCGGCGAACCGCCCACACCAGTCGGCGGCGGTCTCGACGGCTTCCGCGAGCAGGTGGCGGCCCAGTGGCATGGTCATGCCGGTGAGTTCGGCGAGCGCGTAGACCTCGTCCGCCCCCAGGGACCCGAGCGACGGGTGCCGCCAGCACAGGCTCGCCTTCAGCGACGTGATGACCGGCGCGTCGGGCAGCACGACCTGGGGCTGGTAGACGAACCCGACCTCACCGACCTCGATCGCACCGGCGAGCGACGCCGCCAGGAAGTAGCGGTCCCGCGCCGCCCGGTCCGTCTCCGGGTCGAACAGCACCCACTGCGACTTGCCGAGCTCCTTGGCCCGGTGCAACGCGACCTCGGCGGAGCGGGCCAGCGCGCTGTGGTCGGCACCGGCGCAGTCCGCGACCACGACGCCGACGCTCGCGCTCACCCCCACGCCGACGCGGGAGTCGTGGTAGACCGGCTGCGCGAGCTGGTCGATCATCTCCTCGACCAGCGCCACGACCGACTGCTGGGTGATGTCTCCCTTGAGCGCCACGGCGAACTCGTCGCGGAACAGCCGAGCGATGAACGCGCTCTCGTGCGTGAACACCTCGCGCAGGGTGGCGGCGGTCGCGTGCAGGACGCGGTTCGCGAGGTCGGGCCCGAGGCCGTCGTTGATCACGCCGAAGCCGTCGACGTCCAGGAACAGCACGGCGATCCGGTCGCCGTCGGCAGGCCCGCCGACCATGCTCTCGAGCTTCGAGCGGAAGTAGGCGTCGTTCGGCAGGCCCGTCAACGAGTCGTGCAACGTCTGGTGCCGGAACGTCTCCTGCAGCTGCCGCAACTCCTGCTCGTCCTCGAACAGGAAGAGCAGCCCTTCTTCCGGCAACGCGGTCGCCGACACCCGCACGTACCGGCTCGGCGCCTCCGCCGACACGATCTCGGCCTCGCCGCGCACGACGAGGTCGGCGTTCTGGCGGAGCTTGTTCACCGCGTCGGCCAGGAACGCCCCGGTGGCGCCCGTCGTCGCCATCTCGCCGATGCCGAACCCGACGCGCGCCCCGATCTCGGTCTTCTCGACCAGGTCGGTGAAGGCGGGGTTGGCGGCCCGCACCACCCCGTCGGGGTCGGTGATGACGGCCGCGGCGGGGCAGGCGCGGAAGAACGCGTCGAACCGCTGCGGGGCGCTGCCGGACGTCGTCACTGCGACACCTCACACCAGCCGGTTCCGGTGACACAAGAGCAATAACCCGGTCGTTGCGCCAACGGGGTGACATCGGTGCCGAGGTTCATCGTTTCCACCGCCCGTTCGCTCCGCCCGTGTCCCCCGAAGAGACGTTCGGACCGAAAGCACGACCGGTTCACACACCGTCGAATTCCACCTGACTTGGGCTGCTGAGCTGCGGAAACACGCGCGATCGACGGTACACGCACGCCTGGCTCAGCGACGTTTGCGGCCCAGCACCATCAACGTCTTGGTGCCGATCACGAAGCCGCCCTCGCGCATCCGGTCGATCACGTCGCGCACCTGGGCGACGTTGGTGAGGCGCACCCGCGCCAGGGCGTCGGGATCACCCGCCACGGTGACGATCTCCTGCACCTCGGGGATGCGCATCATCGCGTCGGTAACCTCCTCGACGCTGACGTCGCCCGCGAACCTGAGCTCCACCCACGCCTCCAGGCCCGCGCCGAGCTTGCCGTGGTCGACGAGCGCGGTGTAGCCGGTGATGACGCCGAGACGCTCCAGGCGTTCGATGCGGCGCTTCACCGGGGCGGGCGACAGGCTCACGCGGTCGGCGATGTCGACCAGCGACCGGCGGCCGTCCTCGATCAGCAACGCGAGGATCTCGCGGTCCAGGTCGTCGATCGAGTCAGCCATGAGCCGAACTCTAGTGGTTTGCGCAGTTTTTTAGCGCGAGCTGCCGATTCGGGTGGCGGAAAACTGCACTTAGACCTCGAAATCACGCGTGATACTTGCGGCGGATTCCTGTGCTTGGTTCCACTTCCTGCCATGACGACGTTGAGCGAGCCCACCTCCACGGACCTGGACGTCCTGCGGAGTGTGGAGCAGCGGGTGCTGTGGCTGTCGACGGCGATCGTGGACCACGCGAACCGCGTGCGCCCCAACGCCTCCGGCCTCAAGGTGGGTGGCCACCAGGCGTCCAGCGCGTCGATGACGAGCATCATGACGGCGTTGTACTTCGAGCACCTGCGGCCGGAGGACCGGGTGTCGGTCAAGCCGCACGCCTCCCCCGTGCTGCACGCGATCGAGTTCCTGCTGGGGCAGCTCGACGCCGAGGCGTTGACGACGTTGCGCGCGTTCGGCGGCCTGCAGAGCTACCCGTCGCGCACCAAGGACCCGGTGCCCGCCGACTACTCGACCGGCTCCGTGGGCATCGGGGCGACGGCGCCGATCTGGGGCGCGCTGTCGCGGCGGTACGTCGGCGGGCACTTCGCCGAGCAGCCGCTGGGCCGGCAGTACTCGCTGGTGGGCGACGCCGAACTCGACGAGGGCGCGGTCTGGGAGGCCATCTGCGACCCGATGGTCACCGGGCTCGGCGAGGTCGTGTGGATCGTCGACTTCAACCGCCAGTCGCTCGACCGGGTGGTGCCGGTGCTCGCCGGCGACCGGATGCGCGCGTTGTTCACGGCGGCGGGCTGGCAGGTGATCACCGTCAAGTACGGCGCCGCCCTGGAGGCGTTGTTCCGGCGGCCCGGCGGGGAGGCGTTGCGCGACCGCATCGACACCATGACCAACGCCGAGTACCAGCGCCTGCTGCGGCACTCGCCTGATCGCCTGCGTTCGTTGCTGCCCGGCGATGGCCCTGATGCCTCGCGGATCGCTGCTCTGGTGTCCGATTTGGACGATGAGGAGCTGGCGACGGCGTTGCGTTCGCTGGGCGGGCACGACCACGAGGCGTTGCGCACGGCGTTCACGGAGATCGACGACAGCCGGCCGACGGTGATCATCGCCTACACCGTGAAGGGGCACGGCCTGCCGACCGCCGGGCACCCGCAGAACCACTCGGCGCTGCTGACCGGTGCCCAGTTCGAGGAGCTGGCGGAACGGTCGGGGATGTCCGCTTCGCAGCCGTGGCAACGGTTCTCCCCTGGCAGCGCCGAGGAACTGCTGTGCTTCTCCGCCGCCGCGCGCCTTCGTCGTGAGCCCGTTGCCCCGGCAGGACCTCCTGCCGTGCCGGCGGATCTGGGCCGCACGCCGTCCGGCACCGCGACCACCCAGTCGGCTCTGGGCCGCACCCTGCTCGATCTGAACCGCGTCGCACCCGAGGCGGGCGCACGCGTCGTCACCGTCTCGCCGGACGTCAGCTCCAGCACCAACCTGGGCGGCTGGGTGAACAAGGTCGGCGTGTGGTCGACCAGTGAGAACGTCGACTGGTTCGCCGACGACGCCGAGACGATCCTGCACTGGCGCGAACGCCCGACCGGCCGCCACATCGAGCTCGGCATCGCGGAGACCAACCTGGTCGGCCTGCTGGGTGAGCTCGGCGCGACCTGGAACCGGTGGGGCCAGCCGCTTCTGCCGATCGGGGTGCTCTACGACCCGTTCGTCTCGCGGGCGTTGGAGCCGTGGTCGTTCGGCCTCTACGCGGGCGGCCAGTCGATCCTCGTCGGCACCCCGTCCGGCGTGACGCTGGCGCCTGAGGGCGGTGCGCACCAGTCGATCACCACGCCGTCCATCGGCATCGAACAGCCTGGCTGCACGACGTGGGAACCGGCGTTCGCGCTGGACACCGAGTGGTGCCTGCTGGCCGCGCTCGGCCAGTTGGGCAAGCCCGACGGCACGTCCGCCTACCTGCGCCTCTCCACCCGCCCGGTCGACCAGACCCTGGCCGCGATCCCGACCGACCCGGCGGCCCGTGAACGCCGCCGCCGTCAGGTCGTCGCCGGCGGCTACCCGCTGCGTCGTTCCGCCGGTGTGGCCGACGTGACGATCGTGACGATGGGCGCGCTGGTCACCGAAGCTCTGGCCGCGGCCGACCGACTCGCCGCTCTGAACGTCACCGCCGACGTCGTCTGCCTGACGAGCCCGGACCTGATTTTCCGTGCGGTGCAAGCACGTCGTGGCCGTGCGGACGCCCCGTCGTGGATCCTCGACATGCTCTTCCCGTCGCCCACGCCGCTGGTCACCGTGCTGGACGGCCACCCGCACACCCTGGCGTTCCTCGCGGGTCTCACCTGCCGCGGCGCCGTGCACCTGGGCGTCAGCGCGTTCGGTCAGTCCGGCGACCTCGACAGCGTGTACCGCCACCACGGCATCGACACCGACAGCATCGTCAGCGCCGCCCTGGACGTGACCTCTTAGGGCCGCGCCTCGACCACCGACAACGGCCCCTGCGACGCGACGATCCGCTCGAGCTTGAGGCCGGCCTTCCCGAACAGCGCCTCGAACTCGTCCGCCGTCCGTTCCCTGCCGCTGACCAGGATCATCATCACCAGGTCGAGAGACTTGGCGTCGTCCGGCCGGTCGTCGTCGCCGACGACCGCGTCGAACACCGCGATCCGGCCGTGGGGCGCCAAGGTCTTCTTGAGGTTGCTCAGAATGCGCACGCACGCCTCGTCGTCCCAGTCGTGCAACACGTACGACAACAGGTAGACGTCGGCTGCCGGTACCCCGTCGAAGAAGTTCCCGGCGACCTCGGTCCACCTGTGGGGCTCGATCCCTTGCGGCACCTCGCCGGGCAACACGTGCGCCTGGTCGAACAACACCCCGTTCAGCCCGGGGTTGCCCCGCAACACGTCCGCGAGGAAACCACCCGAGCCACCACCGACGTCCACCACCGTGCCCGTGGCCGGAAAGTCGTACTCGTCCAACGCCAACCTGCGCGCCGCGCCCGAGAAGCTCCCCATCCCGCCGTGGAACTCCACTGTGGACTTCTCGTCACTCGCCACGTAGTCGAAGAACGGCATGCCGAACAACGTCTCGAACGACGGCACCCCTTCCCGCACCGCGGTCTCCAACTCGAACGCGCTGGCCCAATGCGTGTGCATGGTGCTCATGACCACACCCCGCCGCGCCGAGTACCGCGAGTCGGTCCGCAACCCCTGCCCCAACGACGTCAACGCGAAACCGTCGCCCTCTTGCCTGAACACCCCGGTGGTGGCCAGCAACCGCAGCACCCGCCGCAGGCAGCCGGCATCGACCCCCACGGCGTGCGCCAACTCCTCGGCAGACCGAGGCCCGTCCCCGAGATGGTCGGCCACCCCGAGCAACGCCACCGCCCGGAGCGCGGCCGACCTGAGGTAAGCGTGGGCCTCCCCGATGAGGTACACCGCTGAGGCCTCAGGACTGTTCATGCCCAAACCCTAGTCCCGTCCAGGTGGAATCAGCCGCCTCCACTCGGCATAGTTGACCCACTCGGGTTACGCGTCATCCCAAGTTCCGCAACGAAATCTTGCGCACCTTCGGCGACTCCTTGACCGAGAACCCCCGCCACTCCTGCTCGTCGATCGGCCGGAACCCACCGGGGTCCTCCGGGTGCTCGACCGGCCCGAGCACCCGGCTGTGCAAGCTCCCCGTCACGAACCCGACCAGGAACTCCGCGGCCCCGCAGTCGAACTCCTCCACTGCGGGCGCGTCGTCGTACCCCCAGATCCCACCGCTGGACACCGCGACCGTCCACTGCTCCGGGTCGGCGGACCGCCGCACCCAGAACAGCCCCTCCCGGCTCCCCCGCGCCCACGGCACCATGTCCGCCGGCACGTCCTCGGGGTGCTCGCGCCGCCAGTCCTCGATCTCGTCCACCTCGACCTCGAACTGGTGCAGGTGATCAGGCATCCCGTCCACGGTGTACGGCGGCTGCACCATGACCCCGGTCAACACCCCAGGCGCGTCGAACGTGCCGGGCGGGAACACCGCGTGCAGGTCCTTGAAGTCGGACGGCAGCTCGAACCCGAGCTTCGTCTGCACCACCTCCCACGGAGTCTCCACATAGGACCGCCCGGTCCACCCCGTCACCTCGGCCAACCGCCGCACTGCCTCGTGCATCACTACCGCCCTGTGTTGTTCGGTGCGCCACGCATGTCCTGGTACGTCTCGAAGGCGGGCGCACCCGGCTTGACCCGCACGCCTCACCCGAAACCCTGCCCCTCACCAACGCGATGAGAAAGGCGACGACGCCCACGTCGAATTCTTCCCACCTGTCGCCGGCACCCCAGGCGACGACCGGCCAGGAGTTCAGGTCCCCGTCGTCGGCCAGCCAGAACAACGTGCCACCGTTCGGATAGCTGAACTGCGCCCACGGAATCAGACCCGGCAGTGCCGGATACGCCGCGTGCGGATGCTTGCGCCCGTCCGCCAACCTGATCATGGCTTCTTCGAAGAGTCGTCCGGCAGAGCGATGCCGAGCAGCCGCTCGGTGTGCAGCCAGTCCGGTTGCCACTTGGGCAATCCGGACCAGCCGACCACGTCGGTCAGGACCTCGACGGCTGCTGAACGTGATCCCTGCAGTGTCATCGTCCCGTGTTGTTCGGTGCGCCGGGAGAGTTCTGGGAGGTGCGGTAGGACGGCGCACCGGGTTGGGGCTCGATGATCCTGCTCGGCAGCTTGCCGCGCACCAGCGCGATCAGGAACGCGACCATCCCGACGTCGTACTCCTCCCAGTTCCCGTCCGCGCCCCACACGACCACCGGCCAAGAGTTCGGATCGCCCTCATCCGCAAGCCAGAACAGGCTGCCCGCCATCGGATGGCCGGACGAGCCCCAGGGAATCAGACCTGGGAGCTCGGGAAACGCGGCGTACGGATCATTTCGGCCGCTCCTCAACGAAATCATCACCTCGCGGAAGAGCGCGAGCAGGTCGTTCTCGTGCCCCCACGAGGTAGGTGCTTTGACCCGCACGGTGCCGGCGTACACGCCGATCGGAATCGTGGTGAGCAGTGCCTTGTAATCGTCGGGCAGGGCAATGCCGAGCAGTCGCTCGGTGACCTGCCAGTCCGGCAGCCACTTGGAAAACCCGTCCCAGCCGACCACGTCGGCCAGCACGTCAACAGCCGCCGAACCCGACCCCACTGAACTCCCTCTCCGTCGAGCACTATCGACCTGTGTTGCTCGGCGACCCCGGCAGGTCCTGGAGCGTCCGGTAGGCGGGAGCGCCGGGCTTCGGCTCCACCATGGCGCTCGGCAGCTTCCCCCGCACCAGGGCGATCAAGAGGGGCACGGCGCCGACGTCGTACACCTCCCACGAGTCGTCAGCTCCCCAGGCGATCACGGGCCACATGTTCGGATCGCCGTCGTCCGCGAGCCAGAACAGCTGCCCCGCCATGGGGTAGTCGAACTCCGCCCACGCGATCAGCCCAGGCAACGCCGGATACGCGGCGTACGGGTGCTTCGAGCCGTCGTTCAGCATGTCCGTGATCCCCTCGAACATAGCGAGGAGATCACCTTCCTCTCCCTCGCCCGTAGGAGGTCCCACCTGCACCGAGCCCGCGTACTCACCCACCGGGACGGCGTCGAGCAGATCCTTGAAGTCGCCCGGGAGCGCCAGCCCCAGCAACCGCTCGGTGTACGGCCAGTCCGGTTGCCACCTGGGCACTCCGGACCAGCCGATCACGTCGACCAGCACCTCGACGGCTGCTGAACGTGATCTCTGCTGTGTCATCGTCCCGTGTTGTTCGGTGCGCCCGGAGAGTTCTGGACGGTGAGGTAGGCCGGCTCACCGCGTTGGGGCTCGAGGATGTTGCTCGGCAGCTTGCCACGCACGAAAGCGATCAGGAACGCGACCACCCCGACGTCGTACTCCTCCCAGGTCCCGTCCGCGCCCCACACCACCACCGGCCACGAGTTCGGATCGCCCTCATCCGCGAGCCAGAACAGACTGCACGCCACTGGACCGTTGGACGAGGCCCACGGAATCAAGCCCGGAAGCTTGGGAAACGCGGCGTACGGACAGTTCCGGCCGTTCGTCACCGACAACATCTCTTCGCGGAAGGGCGCGAGCAGGTCGTTCTCGTGCCCCCTCAAGGTAGGTGCGTTGAGCAGCAAGGTGCCGGCGTAAGGACCCGCGGGAATCGTGGTGAGCAGCGTCTTGTAGTCATCCGGCAGGGCAATGCCGAGCTGTCGCTCGGTGACCTGCCAGTCCGGCAGCCACTTGGAAAACCCGTCCCAGCCGACCACGTCGGCCAGCACGTCAACAGCCGCTGAACTTGGTGCCACTGGCGAAAGCTCCTAGCTTGGTCATGTTGGGGATGCTGACACTACAAGTCCAGCCGTCCTCCCCGACAGAGTCGACCAGGACGCAGAACACCCGTTCGGTTGCGCGGCAACGGGATCGAGCTGGCGACGCTCACGATCTCCTGACCTGCCAGTGGTATCAGCCGACCGTGGCCGCGAGGCGGTGGAGGGCCGCCAGTGCCGGTGGCCCCCACGTGGCCTTCCCTCCCGGACGGCCGCGCGCCCCGTCATCGCCGATCACCAGGCACGCCAACGACTTGACCAGCGCCCAGCCGCGAGCACGGCGCCAGGTCGCCTCGTCCGCCGACGCGTAAGCCCGGCGGAACCGGTCGAACGCTCCGCCCGGTAGCAGCAACCATCCTCCGGCCAGATCGCACGCGGGATCACCGGCGCACAGGTCACCGAAGTCGATCACACCGCAGAAGTCGCCGTTGTCGGTCAGCACGTTGGCCGGGTGCAGGTCGCCGTGCAGCAGCACCGGCGGGCCCTCCCACTCGCCGGCCTTCAGGGCGTCGGCCCACACCGCGCGCAGGACTTCGTTGTTGGACAACAGGCCTCGACCGATCACCTCGTCGAGGAGTTGGCCGAAGCCCGCCGCGATGCGTGCCAGCGGACCGCCGCGCAGGTGCCGGCCCGCCGGGACGTCCCCGGCCGCCGGTCGGTGCAGGGCGGTCAGGAAGGCCGCCAGGGTGTCCGCCGCCTGGTCTCCCCAGGTCGCGGGGGCTCGGTCCGCGGGCTCGCCCGCGAGCCAGGTGGTGACGATCCACGAGCGCGGGAACCGTGCGGAGGGCCTGCCTAGGCGGTGCGGCACCGGGATCGGCAGCGGAAGGCCGGGCGCGAGACCGGGAAGCAGAGCGAACTCCTTGAGCAGGAGTTCGTCCGCGTCCTCAGTTGCCCACGGCAGGCGAACCGCGTAGTCGTCACCCAGGCGCCACAGCTGGTTGTCCCAGCCTCGGGCACCGAACCGCAGCGGCAGCCCCGCCAGGTCGGGGTGCTGGTCCCGCAACAGCTCGGTGACCAGCTCCCCGGTGATCTCGGCGTCGGCGTGCGTCACGGCGCGGTGGCCTCTGTCGAGCGCGCGAACGTCGTCGCCAGAAGCCCGCCGCCCTGCACTAGTCGCGTTCGATCAGGTGGCCGATCACGTCCGGGCCGGGGTGCGCGTGGCCCGAGCCGTCACGGCGCGGATCGATGTCCGGCAACTCGACCGGGCTGCCCTTGTCGTCGGCACCCGCCGGGCGGGACCCGATCCAGGCGAGCACCAGGTGAGTCTCGCCCTTGAGGAAGCGCTGCGAACGGACACCGCCCGTGGCGCGGCCCTTGGCCGGGTACTCGCTGAACGGGGTGACCTTCACGCTCTGGCCAGAGGAGGTGACGACCATCGGCTCGCCGTGCTCGTCGTCGTCGGTGCGGATCGCGCCGAAGAAGACGGCCTGGGCGTCGCCGCTCAGGTTGATGCCGGCCATGCCGCCGCCCTTGAGGCCTTGCGGGCGAACGAGTTTGGCGTCGTAGCGCAGCAGGGACGAGTCGGAGCTGACGAAGGCGAGGGTCTCGCTGCCGTCGGTGAGCCAGGTGCAGCCGACGATCTCGTCGCCGTCCTTGAGGGTGATGACCTCGAACTCGTCCGAGCGGACCGGCCACTCCGGCACGCACACCTTGACGGTGCCGAGCTTGGTGCCGAGCGCTATGCCGGGTGAGTCCTTCGGGTCGAGCGGCGCGATGCCGACGACCTTCTCGCCCTTGTCCAGAGGCACCAGTTCGGACGCCGCCATGCCGCCGCGCAACGACACGGTGCCGCTTTGCTCTGGCAGCACCGGGAGCGGGAGCACGTCTGTCTTGAAGGCTCGGCCCAGGTTCGTGATCAGGACGACCTGGCCGCGGGCCGTGGAGTGCACGACGGCCGCCACGGCGTCGTGTTTGACGCGGCCCGCGCGACGCTTGCCCTCGGAGGCCTCCTCCGACTCGGCCGCGGTGCGGGCTACCAGGCCCGCTGCGCTCAGGATGACCTGGCACGGGTCGTCGGCGACCTCGAGCGGGCCCGCCGGCTTGGAGGCCGCCAGGACCTCCTTCAGGTCGCCGTCGATGAGGCTCGTGCGGCGCTCGCCGCCCAGTTCCTTCGCCACGGCGGCGAGTTCGGTGGAGACGAGCTTCTTGAGGACGCCCTCGTCGTCGAGGATCGCGCTCAGCTCGGCGATCTCCTGGCGGAGCTTGTCCTGCTCGCTCTCTAGCTCGAGCTTGTCGTACTTGGTGAGGCGGCGCAGCGGCGTGTCGAGGATGTAGCTGGACTGGATCTCCGACAGCTTGAACTGCTTCATCAGGCCGTCCTTGGCGGCAGCGGCGTTCTCGCTGCCCCGGATCAGTTTGATGACCTTGTCGATGTCGAGCAGGGCGAGCAGCAGGCCCTCGACGAGGTGCAGGCGTTCCTCGCGCTTGCGGCGGCGGAACTTCGTGCGGCGCGTGACGACCTCGTAGCGGTGCTGGAGGAAGACCTCCAGCAACTCCTTGAGACCCAACGTCTGCGGCTGGCCACCTACGAGCACCAGGTTGTTGATGCCGAACGACTGCTCCATCGGCGTCAGGCGGTAGAGATCCGCCAGCAACGCCTGCGGGTTCACGCCCACCTTGCACTCGATGACGAGCCGGATGCCGTTCTCGCGGTCGGTCAGGTCCTTGACGTCCGCGATGCCGGTGAGGCGCTTGGACTTGTTGACCTCGTCGGTGATCTTCTCGACGATCCGCTCGGAACCCACGCCGTAAGGGAGTTCGGTGACCGTGATGGCCTGACGGCCCCTGCTGCCTTCCAGCGGGCCGATCTCGACCTTGGCGCGCATGCGCACGACGCCGCGGCCCGTCTCGTAGGCCTTCCGGACCTCGTCGAGGCCCAGCAGGATGCCGCCCGTCGGCAGGTCGGGCCCCGGCACGAACTCCATCAGCTTGTCGAGATCGGCTTCCGGGTGGTTGATCAGCCACCGCGCCGCGCCCACGACCTCGCGCAGGTTGTGCGGGATCATGTTCGTCGCCATGCCGACCGCGATGCCCGACGTGCCGTTGACCAGCAGGTTCGGGAACGCCGCCGGTAGCACGCTCGGTTCCTGGAGCGAGCCGTCGTAGTTGGGGCGGAAGTCGACGGTGTCCTCGTTCAGCTCACCGACGAGGTGCATCGCCGCGTGCGACATGCGGGCTTCCGTGTTGTGGTTGACGAACCCGCCCGCGAGGAACGAGTGGTCCTCCGAGACAACACGCACCGAGTAGACCTCGGCTGGCTCCGCCGCCTCGACAGCGGTCACCCGCTCGAACCGGTAGCCGGAGTCCATGATCGGCAGGATTGTCGCGAGGATCTCCGGGTCCTTGATCCGGTCGATGATCCGGAGCCGCTCGGTCTCCCACCGCTCGACGCGGTCGAAGTTGTGCTGGGTCAGCCACTTCCGACCACTTCCACGACGGTCGAAGTCAAGCGCGTTCCGCACGTAGTCCGCGACGAACGGCACCGAGTCCTGGCTGAGCCTGTGCGCCCGCAGCGGCGAGTGCTTCAGCAGATCCTTCAGCTTCGCCTGCTTGGTCTTGAGGAAGCCGACCCGCTCGGCGAACGCGGTGACGTTGCGCAGCCCCGAGATCACCAGCCGGTGCTCGACCGAACCGCTCTGACGCACGTAGCTGCGGTGCGCGGCGATGACGCCGAACTCCGCGAGCATTTCCTGCATCTCGGCCGCGAGACGCTCGCTGTACGACGTGTACTGGATCGTGAAACCGTCCTTCGCGACCCGGCAGCCGCCGTCGCCCTCGAAGGCAGCCATCAGGAACGCGCGCTTGACGCCCCAGCCACCCCGCCAGACGCATTCAGGTACGAACTTGTCCCGCGCCTGGTGCCCGATGAGCTCGGCGAGCGGACTGGCCCGGAAGGCGTCCATGCCGCCGGAGCTCTCCTGGACGTCCAGTTCCCAGATCCGCTTCCGGTCCTGGCGCGTCTCCCGCTCAGCGACGTACCGCCGGCCGCCGACCACCTGGTCGTAAGCGTGGAGAACCTCGTTGAAGAAGTGCTCGTCGGTGTTGTTGAACCCGGCCCTGGTCTCGGACGCGAAGCCCTCCGACACCCAGGCTCCTGCCAGAACTCCGAGGACGTACTCCTGCGCGGTGGGAACGATCTGTGACCAGGCGTTCCGCGCGACTGCCACGACCGCACCCGGCTTGAGCTCGTCCAGGCGCCGCCATTGGAACAGCGGCACGCCCATCGGCGCTTCGAGGCAGAGCACGAGGTGGTTCTCGCTGCCGCGGACCGAGAACCCGGACTTCGTGGTCATCCGGAGCGTCGGGTGCACACCGGAGTTGAAGACCTTGTCGACCTGGACGGCCTTGCCGTCCTTGTCGAGCACCTCGAAGTCGGCATCGGCCTCGGAGTCGGCCGGGAGGTTGACCAGATCGGCCATCCGCAAACTGGCGCCGTCAGCGAGCCGAATTCGGGTGTCTCCGACGACGCAGTAACGGCTAGCGGCCGGTCCGTCGTCCGGGCTACCGAAGTTTCCGTGCCCGTCGATCAGCGGCTCGTTCAGGCTGAAGTCCTGTGCGAGGCGGACCAGCGCGTCGTAGATCGCTGTGTCACCGTGCGGGTGATAGCGGCCCATCGTGTCGCCGACGACCCGGGACGACTTCACGTACGGCGACGTGGGTCGCTGACCGTTGTCGTGCATCGAGTAAAGGATGCGGCGGTGCACCGGCTTGAGGCCGTCGCGCGCGTCCGGGAGAGCGCGCGAGTGGATGACCGAGTACGCGTACTCCAGGTACGAGTCCTCGATCTCCGTCTTCAGCGAGTTGTCGAGAACCGTCGCACCGGCCCGGTCGAACGCGGCTGGGTCGACCTTGGTCGTGGGTCCCTTGCGGCGTGCCATGACTTCGTGACTCCGTCTGTTGCTTGAAGAGGGCTTAGAGGTCGATGGCCGACTGGTCGACCCTGGCGGCGGACTCGACGAGCCAGTTGCGGCGCGGCTCGACCTTCTCGCCCATCAGCAGTTCGAGGGCCTCTTCCGCGGCCTCGGCGTCGTCCATGGTGATGCGGCGGACCGAACGGCTCGACGGGTTCATCGTGGTTTCCCACAACTCGTCGGCGTCCATTTCGCCCAAGCCCTTGAATCGCGGGACCGGGGTGACCACCTGTTTGCCGGCCTTTTCGAGGGACGCGACCTTCTGTTCCATCTGGCGCTGGGTGAAGGTGAAGTGCGTTTCGGCGTTGCGGCCGCGGGTCATGACCTTGTGCAACGGCGGCATGGCGGCGTACAGGCGGCCGTCCTCGATGACCGGGCGCATGTACTTGGCGAACAACGTGATCAGCAACGTGCGGATGTGGCTGCCGTCGACGTCCGCGTCGGCCATCAGGATCACGCGGCCGTAGCGCATGGCCGAGATGTCGAACGTGCGGCCGGTGCCGGCGCCGAGGACCTGGACGATGGAGGCGATCTCGGCGTTGCGCAGGATGTCGGCGAGCGAGGCCTTCTGGACGTTGAGAATCTTGCCGCGCAACGGAAGCAGCGCCTGGTACTCGGAGACGCGGGCCATCCGCGCTGAGCCGAGTGCGCTGTCGCCTTCCACGAGAAAAAGTTCGCTACGCGAAACACCTGTGGTGCGGCAGTCGACGAGCTTCGCGGGCATCGCGGCGCCTTCCAGCGCCGTCTTGCGGCGGGCCGCGTCCTTCTGCTGCTTCTGGGTCAGGCGGACGCGCGAGGCGTCGACGACCTTCTGCAGCACGGTTTTGGCTTCGACCTTGGTCTTGCGGTCCTCGGTCCACGCGCGGACGTGCTGGTCCACGACGCCCTGCAGCACCTTGGTGATGCCGGCGGTGGAGAGTTCGTCCTTGGTCTGCGAGGTGAACTGCGGTTCGGGGATGCGGACGTGGACGACGGCGGTCATGCCTTCCAGCACGTCGTCGAGGGTCGGCATGTCCTCCTTCGGCTTCAGCAGGCCGCGGGTCTTGGAGATGGCGTCCTGGATCGACTTCAGGACGGCGCGGTCGAAGCCTCGGCGGTGGGTGCCGCCGTGCACGTTGCGGATGGTGTTGGTGAAGCACTCGACGGTGCGGTCGTAGCCGGTGCCCCAGCGCAGCGCCACCTCGAGCTCGGCCTGACGCTCCACTTTGGACCGCATCACGCCGTTCTCGTCGGCGGCGTTCTCGAAGTAGGTGCCGGTGCCCTTGATGATCAGGGTGCCGGAGACGGCTCGGTCGCCGGACGGGGCGAGGAACTCGACCATGTCGGTGAGGCCGTTGGGGTAGTGGAAGACCTCTTCGGAGATCGAGTCTTCCAGCGCGGTCCGCAGCACGTAGGTGACGCCTGGTACCAAGAACGCCGTGTTGCGCAGTTTGGCGCGGACCGTGTCCACGTCCAGCAAAGCGCCGTTCTCGAAGTAGCGGGCGTCGTACCAGTAACGGGTCGAGGTGCCGGTCGACTCGTTGCGCTTCATCTTGCCGGTGACCTGAAGGCCCGACTGGCGGGTGAACTTCGCCTTGGGGCCGGGGCCGTCGAAGACGCCGGGCACGCCGTGGGCGAACGACATCTCGTGCACCTTGCCGCCGCGGCGCACGGTGACGTCGTAGCGGTGCGAGAGGGCGTTGACCGCGGAGGCGCCGACGCCGTGCAGGCCGCCGGAGGTCTTGTATCCGGAGCCGCCGAACTTGCCGCCGGCGTGCAGCTTGGTCAGCACGAGTTCCACACCGGACAGACCGGACTTGGCGTGCACGTCGGTCGGGATGCCGCGGCCGTCGTCGTCGACCTGGACGCTGCCGTCGGCGTGCAGCGTCACGACGACGCGGGTGGCGTGGCCGGCGACGCCCTCGTCGGTCGAGTTGTCGATGATCTCGCTGAAGAGGTGGTTGATGCCTCGGCTGTCGGTCGACCCGATGTACATGCCGGGCCGTTTGCGGACGGCCTCCAGACCTTCCAGATGGGTTAGGTCGTCGGCCCCGTACAGGGTCTCTGCGGTCACGGGTACTGCTCCCTGATTTGTGTGCGGACTGCCAGCAGGGTATCCGGATCGACCGACAATTTTTCGCAGGCCGTCCGTCACGGTCGTGGCAAGTGCCCCGGGTGGTGCGTCACGAACCCCGGCGCCACGATCTCCTCGCGGGGTGGAGTCGTGGTCCAGTCCTGGAGTACGCGCATCTCAGGGCCTTCCTGACCAGCCAAAGCGTTCGTGTCCAAAGCCGTCCACCGGCCAACCGAGATCCGGTCTTCCAGCACGCGCAACGCGACGAGTTCTTCCGCCGCCGTGTGCATGCAGTGCCCGGCGCGGTTGACGAATAGTTGACGCACGTCACTTCCGCGGTACGCACCGGAGTGTTCAACAGACGTCGGGTCACCGAGCGCGTGCAGCGTCACGACGGGTGACCGCACACGCCCAGACGGTTCGCCGAACGCGCGCAGCCACCGAACGGCGGCGCTGTCCGCCGTCACCCGAGGGGCCGCCGCCAGCGTCGCCAGATCGTCCGACAGCGACAGCCCGGCGTCCCGATAGGCCGCGTGCACCAGTTCCTCCTGCGACGACCGCTCCAGCAACCGCCGGTAGTCCACACCCGTGTTCCAACTGGGGTTGCCCCCGGCACGCGTCTCCATGTCCACCCGGCCGCTGCCCCACGCGAGCGAGCGGGCGAGCGTCCTGTCGTGCACGGCTGCCTGCCGCACGGCCTCCTCCACCTCGGTCGGGCGGGGTTCGTGCACCCGCGACCAGGCCGGGATACCCGCTACGGCGTTCGCCAACGCCAGTCGCGCGCGTCCGAGAGCAGAACCCAGCGCCGAGTCGACGGCCGACACCGCCCGCGCCTCGTTCGCCGCGGGATCGGAAATTCGGACGACCTCCACCGACGGATCGAGCAGCGTGCGCACGACGAACCCCAGGTCGAGCAGCTGGTTGGACCGCGAGACGGCCCCTCCGAGAGCCCCGCACAGGGACAGGACGCCGTCGAACCGCCCGCGCTCCCCCAGCATCACCGAGGTCAACCCGCCCAGAGACGACCCCCAGGCGATCACCCGAGAAGGCCGTCCCACCTCGCGGGAGAACCACGACACCAACGCCGGTTGGTCGCGCAACGCGTCGGGCACGGAATGCCCGTGCGGATTCCGGTACCGAGAAGCCGCGAGAGCGTATCCGCGGTCCAGCAGAGCAGACCGCGCGGCGGGCCGCGAGGCCATCTCGATCGGCGGCGTGTACCCGGCCGGATATGTGCCGTGGCTGTACAACAAAAGCGTTCCGTTCCAACGAGAAGGAACTTCGACCCGATATTCGGCGCCGTCGATCTGTCCTACGTGGACAGTCAATGAATCGGGCACCACCGGCAGCACCAACGACACCGCGAGCAGCAGCTTCCCCAGCACGACAACCTCCTCCGACGATCACGTGCGGCCCACGTTCCACCGAATCGGACAAACCGGCGTCCGACGACGAGAGGATCCGGACTACGCGAGGTTGCGTACGAGACCGTTCCGAGACCTTCCCGAAACGGACCCGTGAACCGCGATGAACATCGGCACGTATGCCCCGATGTCGGAAACGGACCGAGGGACGGAGTGATCGCGTGCGGCATGGTGTGGACTCGGGTCTCTTCCAGCAGACCGCGCACAGCCCGTCCTACTTCGAGCTGTCGCGGACGGGTGCGGGCGAGCTCGTCGACTTCTGCATCCCGTGCAATCCGTACTTTCCGACCCCGCAGATGTTCGAGGAGCTCTCCAAGAACCTCGAGGCGGTCCTGAAGTTCTACCCCAGCGACTCGTCGAAGATCGCGGCCCAGCTGAGCGCCGTGCTGGGGCTCAACCCCGCCACGATCGCCATGTCGAACGGGTCCACCGAGCTCATCACGTGGATGGACCACATGTGGATCCACGAGAGCGTCGCGATCCCGATCCCGACCTTCGGCCGCTGGACCGACCAGCCGATGGAGAGCAACAAGCGCGTCGACATGTTCCTGCTCCAGGAGAGCAACAACTTCGAGCTGGACATCGACGAGTACATCAAGTTCATCCGCGCTCGCGGCAGCAAGGTGGCCGTGATCTGCAACCCGAACAACCCCGACGGCGGCTACCTGCCGCGCCGGGAGATCGTCCGCTTCATGGACGAACTGGCCGACCTGGACCTCGTCGTCATCGACGAGTCGTTCATCGACTTCGTCGAGGTCGAGCGCAACCCGAGCGTCGCGGCCGAGGCGTCCATCCGGCCCAACGTGGTCGTGCTGAAGAGCCTCGGCAAGAACTTCGGTCTGCACGGCATCCGGTTCGGCTACCTGGTCGCGAACCCGGGTCTGGCCGGGAAGATGCGCCAGATCCTGCCGAAGTGGAACCTCAACTCGTTGGCGGAAACGGTCGTGTTCATGCTGGCCGAACACGAGGCGGAGTACGCCGAAAGCCTGCGTCTGCTGTCACGGGACAGGTACCGGATGGGCATGGAGCTCTCGCGCATCCCGGATCTCACCGTCTACTCCTCGCAGGCCAACTTCCTGCTGGTCAAGCTCGGCGGCGGCATGGACGGCCGCGAGCTCAGGGACCACCTGCTGTCCCGCCACCAGGTCTTCATCCGCGAGTGCGGCAACAAGCTCGGCATGACCAGCAAGTTCGCCCGGCTGGTGGTGCGGCCCGAGCACGACGTCGACCGGCTCGTGGAGGGCATCCGCGACTTCACCCAGGCGAGGTGGACGAACGACCACGCAAGCCATTCGAGCCATTCCAGCGAACCGTCGCTGCTGATGCACAGCGCCTGACAGCGCACCTGAACCATTTCTCCGAAAGGTTGCCCAGAAATGTCATCACCGCACGCCCTCAGCGGTCGGCGCGGCCAGGTGGCTGCGGCCGCGCTGGTGGCCGCCACACTGCTGAACGCGGCCATGTTCGGCGGTAGCGGCGCCACGGCGTCGTCTCACCGCGAGGCTCCGCTCATCGCGGGCGACCCGGCCGTGGACAACACGGACCTGTACGCGTTCGTGAGTCCTGACCACAAGGACACCGTGACGCTGGTCGGCAACTGGTCAGGGTTCCAGGAGCCCAACGGTGGCCCCAACTTCTTCCCGTGGGCCGAGGACGCGCAGTACGACTTCAACGTCGACAACGACGGCGACGCGAAGCCCGACGTCACGCTGCGGTTCACGTTCCAGACCGACGACCGGCGCAAGAACAACACGTTCCTGTACGCCAACGGTGTCGTGGACTCGCTCGACGACGAGAACCTGCTGTTCCGCCAGCGCTACAACCTCGAGGCCATCTACCAGAACGGCCAGAAGGTCAAGCTGGCGAACAACGCCCCGGTGGCGCCGTCCCCGAACGGCCCGGCGTCGATGCCCGACTTCAAGAAGCTGCGCGACCAGGCCGTCACGCAGATCGCGGGCGGTGGCAAGGTCTACGTGGGCCCGTCCGAGGACTCGTTCTTCGCCGACCTGCGGGTGTTCGACCTGCTCTACGGCGGCAACCTGAGCGAGGTCGGCCAGGACACGCTGCGCGGCTACAACGTCAACACGATCGCGATCCAGCTGCCGAAGAACGCGCTGGCGCTGCGCAACGACAACCACCGCAACCCGAACATCGGCATCTGGAGCACCACGCAGAAGCGCAGCCTGAAGCTCTCGCCGGGCAAGGCGGAGCCGACCGGTGACTTCGTGCAGGTCTCGCGGCTGGGCAACCCGCTGGTCAACGAGGTCGTGGCGCCCGCGGGCCTGAAGGACGCGTTCAACGGCCTGCGCCCCGACCAGGACGCGAACGTCAAGGAACTGGTGGACCGGGTCGTGAACCCGGAACTGCCGAAGCTCATCGAGGCGATCTACAAGATCCCGGCGCCGCAGGGCCAGCGCGACGACCTGGCCGAGATCTTCCTGACCGGCATCACGAAGAAGCTCGGCGCGCAGATCAACGCCGACCTGAACTCGCAGGTCAACAACCAGGACGCGAACGCGCAGAAGTTCCGCCCGGCGGAGATGCTGCGGCTGAACATGATGATCGACCCGAACGCCAACCCGAACCGCCTGGGCCTGCTCGCCGGTGACACGCAGGGCTTCCCGAACGGCCGTCGCCTGACCGACGACGTGGTGGACATCGCGATCCAGGCGATGGAGGGTGCCGCGGCGTCCGGCAAGCTCGTCGACGCGCTCGCCACCGGTGACAAGGTCGACGCGAACGACCAGCCGTTCGAGGCGAACTTCCCGTACGTGGGCCTGCCCCGCAACGGCACCGCGGTCAACACCTCCGGCAACAGCGCCGAGGTCGCGGTCAACCCGGTCGGTCAGATCGGCAACATCGACCCGATGGCCATGACGACGGCGGTCGGCTCGGCGGTCGTGTTCGGCGCGGGCTTCCTGTTGTGGCGCAAGCGTCAGCAGCACATCCGCAAGTACGGGTCGCACTCGAAGTGAAGTACCAACAACAGCAGGCCGTCGCGGTGGTTCTCCTGGTCACCGCGGCGCTTGCTTACCTAGCCGCCTCCGGTCCTGCCGACAGCAGGGCCGGGGGCGCGCCCCCTGCGCCGGTGGTTCCGGCCGTGGCGCAGCAGAACCAGATGCACAAGGTGGTGCACCAGCTCCAGCAACGGCTGCACGAGCTCCCACAGGACAAGGACTCCTGGGCGAGGCTCGGATCGTCCTACGTGGAGCTGGCACGGGTCACGGCCGACCCGGCGTATTACGCGAAGGCCGAAGGTGCTTTGAAGAACGCGGGTGACACGGGCCTCGCCGCCATCGGCATGGGGACGCTCGCCAACGCCCGCCACGACTTCCACGCGGCCCGCGACTGGGCCGCGAAGGCGATTGCCGCACTGCCCGCCTCCGCGGAGGCCCACGGCGTGCTGGCGGACGCGTTGACGCAGCTCGGCGACGACGCGGGCGCGGAGGAGGCGGTGCAGAAGATGCTGGACCTCAAGCCCAACACGGCGTCCTTCGCCCGTGCCTCCTTCCACTTCGAACTCCACGGGAACGTCGACGGTGCCCGCGACGCGATGGACCGCGCGCTGAAGGCCTCGACGACACCGGAGGAGATCGCGTTCTGCCGTTACCGGCTGGGCGAACTCGCGTTCGACCACAACCAGTTGGACGTTGCCGCGCAGCACTACGAGCAGGGACTGGCGGCGAGAGGAGACGACATGACTCTCACTCAAGGCATGGCGAAGGTCGCGGCGGCACGGGGTGACGCTCCCGTCGCGCTGGACTCGTACCGCAGGCTCGTGGCGCGCGCTCCCCTGCCCCAGTACCTGCAGGAGTACGCGGAACTGCTGGAGGCCAACGGGAAGACCGAGGAGGCCGCGCGGCAGTACGCGGTGCTCTCCGAGCAGCAACGACTGATGGAGTCCCAGGGTGCTTCCGACGATCTGGCCGCGGCCCTCGTCGCCGCAGACCGCGGTGATGGCATGCAGGCGCTGCGCCGCGCGGAAGCCGAGTGGAGCCGACGACAGAGCGTCTTCGTCGCCGACGCCATGGCGTGGGCACTGCACGTCAACGGAAGGGACGCGGAAGCGTTGAGCTACTCCGACCGCGCGGTGGCGCTGGGCTGGCAGAACGCCACGTTCTCCTACCACCGCGGGATGATCCTGGCCGCGCTCGGCCGCGTCGCCGAGGCCCAGGAGGCGCTCGTGCAGGCACTGCGGCTGAACGCGAACTTCTCCCCGCTCCAGTCCCTCAAGGCAGGCCGCAAGCTCGCGGAGCTGCGAGGCGGCAGGTGAGCCTGTCCAGCTGGGTGGTGCGACCCGTTCTGGTGGTCGCGTTGTTGCTCGCCGGCATCTTCTTCATCAACGGTGAAGCGTCCGCCCACCCGCTGGGCAACTTCAGCGTCAACCACTACCACGGGCTGCACCTGCACCCCGACCGGATCGATCTCCGGTCCGTGGTCGACGTGGCGGAGATCCCGACGTTGCAGGAGAACCTCAAGGCCCGCGACGCGAAGCAGTGGTGCGACGAGGTGTCCCGCACCGACCGTTCCTACGTGGACGGACGGCAGATCTCGTGGACGCTCTCCAGTGCCGGCAAGGACCATCCGCTCGGCCAGGCCGAACTCGCCACGACGCGGCTGGTCTGCGAGTTCACCGCCAAGGTGGACCTGGACCGGCCGGCGCGGCTCGAGTTCCGCGACGAGTCGAACGCCGACCGGGTCGGCTGGCGGGAGATCACCGCCGCCGGCACCGGGGTCAGGATCGCCGACTCGAAGGTGCCGACCGCGAGCATCAGCGACGAACTGCGCACGTACCCGGAGGACCTGCTCAGCAGCCCGATGGACGTGCGCAGCGTCGCGTTCAGCGCCGAACCGGGCACGGGGTCCGAGCCGAAGCAGGCGTCCGGCTCCCCCATCCAGTCCTTCAGCGTCACGGCCGCCAAGCTCAACGACATCCTGGGCAGCGACGACCTCACGCCGTGGCTCGGGTTCCTGGCTTTGTTGCTGTCGTTGGTGCTCGGCGCCTCGCACGCCGCGTTGCCCGGTCACGGCAAGACGCTCATCGCGGCCTATCTGGCCGGACGGCAGGGCACGCCCAAGGACGCGTTCATAGTCGGTGCGTCGGTCACGGCCACGCACACCGGTGGCGTGCTGATCCTCGGCCTGATCATCAGCGCCTCCAGCGCGTTGGCCGGGGAACAGGTGCTGCGCTGGCTCGGCCTGGTCAGCGGTGTGCTGATCGCCGGGATCGGCGTGATGTTGCTGCGGTCGGCCCTCTCGGCTCAACGCCAGCCCGCGCTCGCCGGTGCCCTCACCGGTCATGGACACGGGCACGGCCACGGACATGGGCACGGTCATGGCCACGGACACGGTCATGGGCACGGCCACGGCCACGGGTACTCCCGCGCGAGCCTCATCGGCATGGGCGCGGCCAACGGACTGGTGCCCTCGCCGTCCGCTCTCGTGGTCCTGCTCGGCGCGATGGCGCTCGGCCGCACGTGGTTCGGCGTCCTTCTCGTCGTCGGCTACGGAATCGGCATGGCCGGCACGCTCACCGCGGTCGGACTGCTGCTCGTGAAGGCGCGGGAACGCGTGGAGAAAATCCTGGACGGCCGCGCCACTCGCCTGCTGTCTCATTACGCACCGGTGGGCACAGCCGCGATGGTCATCGTCGTCGGCGGCTGGCTGACATTGCAGGCCGTCTAATTACACCAATGCAACTCGAAGGGCCCGGATTCCGAAGAATCCGGGCCCTTCGTGTGTTTCCGTCCCTTACGACAGGTTCGCCACCACGATCGACTTGCCCTCGGCAGTCTCGACCGCGATCGACTTCACCTGCTCCGGCGGGACGCTCACGTTGACCCGCAGCTTGGAGCCCTCGACCCGTTGCTTCTCGGTCGTGGTCCAGGCGAAGGCCTCGGTCTTCGTCCCGTCCGTGCCCACCACGATCAGCTTGCACTTCTGCGCGGCGGCCAGTCCGTCGACGTTCGCCGACACCAGGTACCGGTCCTGTGAGGACTGACCGATCTCCGCCACCAGCTTGATCGCACCCGCCGTCCCCTCGCCCGTGCGAGTGGAGGCGATGCTCGTGCTCGGTGCCTCGTTCTGCATGAACACCGCGGCACCCCCGAACGCGACCACCGCGGCGACGGCCGCGGCGGCGAGATAGCCCGGCCAGCGCCGGGACTTGGCGTGCTGCGGTGAGGGAAGGTCCTCCACCGGCGGCGGCGCCGGACTGGCTCTCAGACGAGGAGCGGACTCCCGCTGCTGCGGGATGACCGACTCCTGCCTGATCTGCCGCAACGTGCGTTGCAGCAGCAGGTCCGACGGCATGGGCAGGTCGTCCTCGAGCTCGTGCAGAAATGCCTCACGAGGCACGTCGTCAAGTGCTGTTCGGATCCGATGGAAGTCGGCGACCTGCGCACGGCAGGACGGACAGCCCCGAAGGTGCTGCTCCACGCCAAGACTCTCGTGCGCGTCCAGAACGCCGAGCGCGTAGCAGCCAAGGGTGACCGCGTCGTGCGCGCCAGCTGTCATACGACCTCCTCGTCGTCCCGATTCGACCCCCGCGGCGAAACGGTGTCACGAAGGAAAACGGGCAGATAGGAGTGGTCGGTTCAGCGTTCGAACGAGTTCATTCTGATTGCGCATAACAATGGCATTACGTAACCGCCCAACTACCCTTCCGCACCGCGCTGAGCTGCCCTTTTCACTCGATCGGACGACTCAAGGTGCCTTGAATGACTACAGGCACGTCTGTGGACGAACCAGCGGTCGATCCTCGGACTCAATGAACACCGCGAGGCCGTCCAGGACCCTCGCCAGACCGAACTCGAACTCGGGAAGCAGGCGGTGGAAGCCGCCGGTGTTCCAGATGTGGTTCATCATCGGCAGCCGCTCGGGCGTGAACTGCTCCCAGAGCTCCTCCCGGCCGTTCCACCAGTCCTCCTCGGAGATGCCCGTCTCCCGTTCGGACTGGATGCGGTCGGCCATCGTGCGGCCGACGCCGTCGACGAACTGGGCCACCGTCGTCACCACCGCGACCATCTCCTCGGACGCGAGCCCGAGCCGCGACACGGCGGCGTAGGCGGCGTCGTTGCGGGTCATGGACTGCGGGCCGGGCACCCGGCGCGAGGTCGTCAGCTGGAGCATCCACGGGTGTGCGCGGTACATCTCCCACATCTGCCGCGCGAAGAACTCGAGGCCGGCGCGCCACTCCCCCTCCGGCGTGTGCTCGGTCTCGCCCCACACCGCGTCGACCATCAAGTCCAGCAGCTCGGACTTGCCGGGGACGTGCCGGTAGAGCGCCATGGCGGTGCTGCCGAGCGTCTCGGCCACCCGGCGCATGGTGAGCGCGTCGATCCCGTCCGCGTCGGCCACCTTGATCGCCGCCTCGACCACCCGCGACTGGCTCAGCGCGGCTTTCGGCCCCCTGGTCGCCTCGGCCGGCGGCTCCCACAGCAGCCGCACGCTCCGGTCCCGATCGCTCTTCACCCAACCCCCTCGTTCACAACGCGCTTGCATGTGAATCCTAGAACCGTGTACAACGTACACCTCGTCTACAACGTACGCAGTTAGTCACGGGGGTGAAGTCGTGGGACACGCGGTGCACGCGGAAGGCCTGCGCAAGAGATTCGACAAGAACTGGGCGCTCGACGGGTTCGACCTGTCCGTGCCCGCCGGAACGGTGTGCGGGCTGCTCGGCCCGAACGGCGCCGGCAAGACCACGGCGGTGCGCATCCTGGCCACGTTGCTGCGCCTGGACGGCGGCCGCGCCGAGGTGGCGGGCCACGACGTGGTGCGGGAGGCACCGGCGGTGCGGCGGCAGGTGGCGTTGAACGGTCAGCAGTCCACGGTCGACGACGTGCTGACCGGCAAGGAGAACCTGATCATGTGGGGCAGGCTCTACCACCTGTCCAAGAGCCAGGCCGCTGCCCGCGCCGACGAGCTGCTGGAGCAGTTCGGCCTCACCGACGCGGCAGACAAGCGGGCCAAGCACTACTCGGGCGGCATGCGGCGGCGCCTGGACCTGGCGTCGAGCTTCATCATGCGGCCGTCGGTGCTGTTCCTGGACGAACCGACGACCGGCCTCGACCCGCGCAACCGCGGCGAGGTGTGGCGCGAGGTGAAGCGGGTCGTCGCCGAGGGCACGACCGTCCTGCTGACCACGCAGTACCTGGACGAGGCCGACCAGCTCGCGGACCAGATCGTGGTGATGGACACCGGCCGCGTCGCCGCGCAGGGCACGCCGGAGGGGCTCAAGTCCAAGCTCGGCGGCGACCGGATCGAGGTCGTCGTCCGCGACGCCGACGCACTGCCGGTCGTGGCGGACGTGCTCGGGCCGGACGCCGAGATCGACCCGGACGCGTTCCGGGTGAGCGCGGCCGTCGCCGACCGGGTCGCGGCGCTGACCCGCGTGACGTCGGCGTTGGCGGCGAAGGGGGTCGAGGCAGAGGACATCGCTTTGCGGCGACCGACGCTGGACGAGGTCTTCCTGGCGATCACCGGACACAAGGCAGAGGTGCGGGCATGAGGTACGCGGTCGTCGACTCGTGGATCGTCGCCAAGAGGGATCTGATCCACTGGCTGCGCGAGCCGGTCAGGGTGTTCGCGAACCTCGCCTACCCGGTCATCTCGGTGCTGATCTTCGGCCTGGTGTTCGGCAGCGCGATGAACGTCTTCGGCGGCGGCGACTACATCGAGTTCCTGATGCCGGGCATGTTCGGCCAGACCATCGCGTTCGGCGTGGCCACCACGATGATGATGGTGTCGATGGACGCCGACCGGGGCGTCACGGACCGGTTCCGCGCGTCGCCGATGTCGCAGACCGGCGTGGTGGCCGGGCGCAGCATCGCGGACCTGGTGAACTCGTCGCTGGAACTGCTGGTGCTCGCGCTGTGCGGGCTGATGATCGGCTGGTCGTTCCACGACGGGTTGCCGGGCGCCCTGCTGGCGTTCGCGTTGTTCCTGTGGCTGCGGTTCGCGCTGGTCTGGGTGGGCATCTACCTCGGTCTGCTGGTCAAACCCGAGGCGGCGCAGGCGTCCTGGATGTTCCTGTTCCCGCTGACGATGTTCGCGAACACGTTCGTCTCGCCGGAGCTGATGCCGGGCTGGCTGCGGGTGGTCGCGGAGTGGAACCCGCTGTCGTCGACGGTGGCGGCGGCGCGCGAGCTGTTCGGCAACCCCGGGGTCGGCGGTGACTCGTGGGCCGCGCAGAACGCGCTGCTACTCGCGGTGCTGTGGCCCGCGGTGTTCGTGGCGATCTTCTGGCCTCTGTCGGTCCTGAAGTATCGCAACCTCAGCCGCTAGCGCGTTGCCCGCTAACCCTTGCCGGGTGAGTTCGCTGTCCAGACGAGTGCATCGTGGTGCCGACCCCCGCCCCTCATATTGGACATATGGGGGGGGCGGGGGTCGGTGCCGCGAGGCGCTCTGCTGGGCACCGAAATCGCCCGGTAAGGATTGCGGGCAGCGCGCTAGGTCGTTCCGGAGCTGGTCGGCGAGCCACTTCGCGAGGAGTCGCCGCCAGCTCCGGATCCGCGCCAGTTTGTCGGCGCTCAGGGTCCTGTCGTCCTCCCACTCCCGCCAGTCCGCGCTCGCGAGCCAGCCGATGCACCCCGCGATCCGGTGCACGCGCAGCAGGTTCGGGTCCGGGGTGGACCCGTAGCCGCCCCAGAACGCCTGGGGCAGCACGGTTCCGTGCAGGTAGAGGTGTTCCTCGAACGCCGCCAGCTCGTCGAGCGGGTTGCCCTGGCCGGGGTTGTCCCAGTCGATCAGCGTAGCCTCGCCGTCGCCCACGATGATGTTGTGGAGGTTGACGTCGTTGTGCAGCAGGCCGATCCGGTGGATCTTGAGGAACGCCCGGCCGATGCTGCGCCAGACCTCTTCGGACACGGGCAGCGCGTCCGCGAGCGTGCGGCCCTCGACGTACTCGACCAGCACGTCGCCGCGGCCGTTGTGCGCGAGGATCTCCGGCGCTCCCGGCACGACGAACTTCGGCAGGTCGCGGGCCACCTTGGGTTGGCGCAGCACGGCTTTGCGGCCGTCCGCGAGCGTGACGAGGTGCAGGACGTTGGTGAGACCCTCGCCCTGCAACGGCTCGACGTGGACCGCCGTCCGCAACAACGGGAACATGGGCCCACGGTCTAACACGCCGGAGGTCAGGCCTCGGTTAACGCCAGAGTGCGCACCGGTGGTCGGCCGGCTGGACCGGCCGGGTCGCGAAGAGCCGCACCTCGTGCGGTGACCAGCCAGGACGCCCGGTCCTCGCGAACCGGGACCACGCCTCGACCATCCCGGCCGACAACTCCTGCTGCTCCGGTGTGAGCGTCGCCCCGGCGTAGTCGAACAGGAACGGCAGTTCCGAGCCGTGGTAGGCGCCGTACGGGAAGTCCGGCATGTCCGGGAAGATCATCGGCGGGTCCGGCTCGGCGAACTCGTAGCCGAACGCCCCGGTCTGCGCGCGCAGTTCGGCGGTCGGGCAGGCCGAGGTCATGTCCGAGAGGGCCTGCGAGAGCGGCACTCGTTCGTCGCCACCGGCCGGCGGGTAGGCGGCGAGGATCCGTTGTGCTTTGGTGGCACCGAATCCGTCGACCAGCGCCTGCTCGTACCCCTGGGCGTCGAGTGGCGGGTAGAACCACGCGGCGAACACCGAGAACTCGTCGCGCGCGGTGCCCGTGAGCACCGGGATCCGGTGGAAGCGGCCGGCGCGCATCGCCGTGACCGGGTTCTCCGGCAACGCTTCCGTGCCGTAGGCGGGCGACGCGAATCCCGGTAGCGCCTTCACCTCGGCGAAGTCGAGTGCGCGCAGGCAGGCGATGTCACGGCAGCGGGTGGCGGTGGCGCCGAGGCGTTCGACGTCCTCGCGGGAGCGCCAGGCGTGCTCGATCCGGTTCTCCCCTGCCGGGGTGCCGAACGCGCACGGTCCACTCTGGATGATCGCCTTGTGGACCAGGCCGCGGGTCTGCGGCGTGGTCAGCTGGGCACACGTCGACAGCCCGCCCGCCGACGCCCCGAAGAGGGTGACGTTGCGGGGGTCGCCGCCGAACTGCCGGATGTTGCGCTGGACCCAGCGGAGCGCGGCCTGCTGGTCGGCGAGCCCGAACGCGCCCGACCCCGCGAGGCCGGGAAAGCCGAAGTAGCCGAACGCGCCGAGCCGGTAGTTGATCGTGACGACGACCGAACCGTTGCGCGCCAACCGGTCCGGGCCGTAGTCGGCCCCGGCACCGGTGGTGAAGCTGCCGCCGTGGATCCAGACGAGGACGGGCGTGCCGAAGGCTTTCCGAGGTGCCGTGACGTTGAGGTACAGGCAGTCCTCGGCGGCTTCGCAGCTCGGGCCGGGCCGGTCGGCGGCGCGCACGCCCTGCCAGCGTCGGGCCGGCTGCGGATCGCGCCAGCGGTTCTCCCCGACGGGCGGGGCGGCGAAGGGAATGCCCTGGAACGAACGCAGGGCTTCGGTGGTGGTTCCCGACACGAATCCGGTGTCGGTGCGGACGAGTCCCGCGGCATGGGCGGGAACGGCGGTGGCGGCGAGAAGTGCGGCCGCGAGCACGATGGTTGAGGTTGAACGCATGTCTCGCCCAACCTAACGCCGGCCGCAACCGCGTTTCACCGCTCCAGGATCTCGGCCAGCCGCAGGGTGTCGTCCAGGTACCGCTCGTACGGGAAACCCGCCGCGAGCAGGGCGGTGCGGAGTTCGTCGTACATCGGTTTCCCGTTGTCGTGGAACGCTTTGCTGCCCGCCTCGGTGAGGCTGACCAACCGCCGCCGCGCGTGCTCGGGGTCGACGCGCACCTCCACGTGCCCCGCCGCCTCCAACGGCCGCAGCGCCCTGCTGATCGCCGGGTCGGAGACCGACAACGCCTGGGCGAGCTGGTGCTGCGTCGCCGGTTGGATCTCCTCCAGCATGCCCAGCAGCCGCAGCTGGCTGTAGCTGAGCCCGCCGGGGTCCGCCTCCCGCTGCCGGGCGGCTTCTCCGAGCAGGTACACGACCCGATGCAACAGGTCCGCGAGTCCGTCGTCCACGAGAGCGATCTTACCCCAATGTTGCGCGGTTAATATTAACCATGCAACACTCGAAGCTATGGACACCTACAGCTACCTCGCCCAGACCTCGTTTCCCCTGCTCTGGCTGCTGATCGCGGTCGTCGGAGCGGTCGTGCGCACGCGCCGCAGGCCGTCCCCCGCAGCCCGCCTCGAGACCTGGCAGCGGTGGTGGGCGGGCGCCGCGCTCGGCGGCGGCAGCGCGTGGCTCGTCGTCGCGTTCCTCGTCGTCCCGGACGAGATGGCGGCCACGATCGGCTTCGCCCGCACCCCGTTCGAGTTCGAGATCGCCTTCGCCAACCTCGCCCTGGCGGTGCTGGCCTTCCACGCCGCGTCGGCGTCGGCCACCACCAGGGAACGCGTGCTCGTCGGCGTGGGCGCGGGCATGTTCCTGTGGGGCGCGGTGATCGGGCACGTCCACCAGTGGTTCGCGGCGGGCAACCACCAGCCGGGCAACACCGGCGGCATCCTGATCTACGACGTGCTCGCGCCCGCCGTCCTGATCGTCCTCGCGCTCAGGGCACAGCGACTGGCCGCCACGCCCGAACCGGCGACTGCCTAAACAGCGGTCTTGTCGCGGGACAACAACCGTGCCGCCACCGCCGCCGGCACGTACATCAACACCCCGTACACGGCGGGCGGAATCGCCATCGTCTCGTCGTTCAGCACGGTCAGCGCCAGCGTGATCGCGATCGTCGCGTTGTGGATGCCGATCTCCATCGCGCTGGCGATCGCCTGCTTGCGCTCCACCTTGAACAGCCTCGGCACGTAGTAGCCGATCAGCAGGCTGAAGATGCTCAGCAGCAACGCCACCGGCCCGAGCGTGCCGATGTTGTCGATCAGCTGCTCGTAGGCCTGCGCGATCGCCGCGATGATCACCAGCACCAGCACCACCACGGACGCGATGCGCACCGGGTCGTTCATCTTGAGCGCCCACGCCTCGAACTTGCGGCGCACCAGCATGCCGATCGCCACCGGCACCAGCACGATCGCGAACACCTGCACGAACTTCGCCGGCTGCAACCCGACCTCGGCGTTGTCGGCCATGAAGTGCGCCATGCTCAGGCCCACCACGAGCGGCAACGTGAACACCGCCAGCACCGAGTTGATCGCGGTGAGCGTGATGTTGAGCGCCACGTCCCCGCCCGCCAGGTGGCTGAAGAGGTTCGCGCTCGTGCCGCCCGGCGACGCGACGAGCAGCATCATGCCGACGGCCAGCACGCCCTTGAGCCCGAACGCGAACACCAGCCCGAGGCAGATCGCGGGCAGCACGATCACCTGGCAGACGAGCGCGATGACGGCGGCCTTGGGGTACTTGGCGACGCGCGCGAAGTCGTCGACGGTGAGCGTCAGGCCGAGGCCGAACATCACCAGGCCGAGCGCCAGTGGCAGGAAGATCTGTACGACTAGCACGGCGGCCTCCGCGAATGTCCAGCTTTGTGCAGTTTGATCTGTTCGGAAGATCCTGGCGTTACGCCCGCCTCGATGGAATCGGCCAGGTGGCGGTAGCGGCGTCACGATCCGGGCACACTGGACGCCGTGCAGATCGGCGTCTTCACCGCGGGCGAGCAGGACCCGGCCGGGATCGTGGCCCTGGCCCGCGCGGCCGACGCGGCGGGGTTCGACGTCTTCGCGGTCGGCGAGCACCACAACCCGCCGTTCAGCTCGTCCTGCCCGGCCACGCTCCTCGCCCACATCGCGGCAACCACGACGATCGCCCTCTCGACGGCCACCACGCTGATCACCACGAACGACCCCGCGCGGCTCGCCGCCGACTACCGCACCCTGGACCTGCTCGCCCCCGGCCGCACCGACCTGGTGCTGGGCCGGGGCAACACCGCGAAGGTGTTCGGCTGGTTCGGCAAGGAGATCGAGTACGGCCTGCCGCTGACGTTCGAGAACTACGCGCAGCTCCGCGCGTTGTGGCCGAACGGGCCGTACGTCTGGCACGCCTGCACGCGCTCCCCCGAGATCGCCGACCTCGCCGCGCACCACGACGACGGCCTTTTCGTGTTCGCCGGCCAGACCGAGCACGTGGCGAGGTACCGGGACCAGGCCGCGCACCCGCGACTGGGCGTGCTGGCCGACGACCTCGACGACGGTCTCGCCCACGACCCCGACCGGTTGCTGATCAAAGTCACGAGCCCCGCGGACGTCGAAAAGCTATGGTCGCGGGTGTGTTCAGCCTTGCCACACCACCGCTCTTCGCCCGGCTCCGGGCAGCGAACAACGTCCTGATCGCCGGCGCCGGTGGCGGCTTCGACGTCTTCGCCGGCATCCCGCTCGGCGTCGCGCTGCGCGACCTCGGCAAGCGCGTGCACTACGCGAGCCTGAGCTTCAGCGACCTCGAACGCCTCGACCTCGACGCGTGGCTCGAGCCGGGGCTCGCCGCCGTCGAGCCCGAGACGTCCGGTGAGGACGCGTACTTCCCCGAACGCGAGCTGGCGCGGTTCCTCGGCAGCACCGTCTACGCGTTCCCGCGCACCGGCGTGCGGCCGTTGCGCGCCGCCTACCGCACGATCATCGAGAAGCACGACATCGACGCCGTCGTCCTGGTCGACGGCGGCACGGACATCCTGCTGCGCGGCGACGAACAGCACCTCGGCACGCCCACCGAGGACATGACGAGCCTCGCCGCGGTCACCGGGATCGACGGCGTGGTCAAGATCGTGACGAGCCTCGGGTTCGGCATCGACGCGCACCACGGCGTGTGTCACGCGCACGTGCTGGAGAACCTGGCGGCGCTCGACAAGCGCGGTGCGTACTTCGGCGCGTTGTCCATCCCGTCGGACAGCCACGAGGCCCGCGCCTACACGACCGCGGTCCGGCAGGCGCAGGAGGCGACGCCGTTGTCGCCGAGCATCGTGAACGGCCAGATCGCGGCGTCGTTGCGGGGTGAGTTCGGCGACGTGCAGTTCACGACCCGCACCGAGGGCAGCGAGTTGTTCGTGAACCCGTTGATGGGCGTGTACTTCAGCGTCGATCTGGACGCGCTCGCGGAGAGCGTGCACTACCTGCCGTCGCTGCAGAAGACGCGGACGGCGTTCGACGTGGCCCTCGCGATCGAGGAGTACCGCGAGGGCGTGGACGACCGCCGTCCGAGGCGCGCGCTTCCTCACTGACGCCGCACCACCAACGCCACCACCAGGATCATCACGGCGACGGCGAACGCCGAGCCCAGCACCCACAGTCCGTAGACCGCGAACGCCACGAACTCCGACCCGATCGCGGCCACCGACGTGATGGTCGCGCGGGCGTCGGACTCGATCCGGTGCTGGAGCTCGGTTTCCACGTGCACGAGCACGAACCGGTACAGGCCGTAGAACAGTCCCAACAGGACGATCGCGACCGGCACCGCCAGCCACGCCGCCACGAGCAGCAGCAGGCCCGAGGCGAACAACACCCAGCCGCGGAACGGCAACCGCCCGGCGAGCGACGCACCGGCCGCGCCCAGCAACGGCACCCCGATCGTCGCCATCGGCACCCACACCGTCGGCACGTGCCAGTCCTGGGCCAGCAGCGTGAAGTACTCCTCGAACGCGTCGATCGCGTAGACCAGCGCCACCGCGAGCACCGCGCGTTTGATCGGCACGGACGCGCGCAGGCCGGTCTTCAACGTGTCGAGGTAACCGAGTTCCTCGTCCTCGTCGTCGCCGCCGCGTTCAGGTTCGGGGAAACGCAAGGCGATCACCGACGACGCCAGCAGCACGACGACGGACACCCAGCCCGCCAACTCGTAACCGCCGGTCGAGAACAGCACGGTGGCGACGACCGCGACCGGCACCTGCGAGATCAGCTCGATGGTGTCGATGCGCGCGTTGAGGCGTCCGTACTGGTCTTCGTCGCCGTTGGCCGCGAGCCCGTCGTACACCAGGGCCTCGAACGACCCCGACTGCAACGTGCCGCCCAAGCCCCACAGCACGAACCCCGCCGCGAACCCCCAGAACGAGGGGAACACGATCCAGGCCGCGTGCCCGAGTGCTTGCAGCACACCGGAAACGACCAGACAGCTCCGCCGCGAGAACCGGTCGGCCAGCGCTCCGGACGGCACCTCGAACACGACCGCGGTCAGCGACCAGATCGTGAGCAGCACCGAGATGGAGGCGTCCGACAGCCCGCTGTCGGCGAAGAGCAACGCGTACAGCGCGTAGATGGGCACGAGGTGCGAACACCACGCCCACGCCGTCGCGGTTCGGGATAGATCAGGTGAAGATCAATGTCGTCGACGCATGACACAAGACTAAGCCGCCAGCGCCACTGAATAAATGGCGCTGACGGCGTGTAGTCGCTTACCTACCGGAGCGTGCTCAGAAGCCGGCGGTGATCTTCGTGAACGCCAGCTCGGACTGCTGGATGCCCGAGCAGCTCGCGGAGACCTGCCCGTCGCAGCCGCCGCGGTCGCGGTTGACCGACCAGAAGGCCAGTCGCCCGAGGCCGTTGGACTTCGACCAGTCGCGGATCGCGGTCCAGTCGTCGACTGTGGTCAGCTCACGCTGGTCCGACAGCCCGTTCATGCCGGAGATGCCGACGTGCTTGAACGCCTCGGCGTCGCTCCAGCCGAACGTCGACTTGAGCTTGTTCTTGAGCCCCGTCGCCGCGTTGATGGTGTCCTGGCGGACGTTGGAGCTGCCGAAGTCGAACGGCATGATCGTGAACACGTCGATGTTCGCGTTCAACGCCTTCGCCTGGTCGATCAGCCGGTTGCCGTGGAAGTTCGGGCCGGTGGTCGACGTGCCGAAGGTGACGATCGTCTGGATGCCCGGGTTGTTCTGCTTGACGATCCGCAGGGCGTTGACGATCCGGTCGGCGACCTCGGCGTTCTCGAACTCGTCGGTGTTCTCGATGTCGATGTCGATCGCCTTGAGCCCGTAGGCGTTGATGACCTGCTGGTACGCGCCGGCCAGCGCCTCGGGGGTCGAGCAGTTCGGGCCGAGCTTGTTACCGCTCCACCCGCCGAACGACGGCACGATGTCACCACCGGCCGCGCGGATCGCGTTGATCGTCTGCTGGTCGACCCCGCCGGTGAGCGGCCGCTGGCCGTCCCACGCGGGGTTGCAGCCGCCGCTCGACAGCACGAACGCGAGCGTGAACCACTTGACGCCGGTCTGGCTCATGACCTGTGTGGCGCTCTGCGGGTTGCCCCAGCCGAGGTACAGGTACGGCGCGCCACGGCCGTTGCCGGGCAACGGCGGGTTCGACGTCGTCGTGGTGGTGGTCGTCGTGGTCGTCGTCGGCGGGTTGCCGGTGCCGTCGCACGAACCGCCGTTGACCTTGCAGTTGGACGGGCCGGCGCCCGATCCCTTCACGGTGAAGCCGAAACTGGTGCTGCCGCCCACCGGGACGGTGCCGTTCCAGGTGCTGCGGACCGTGATGTTCTGGCCGTTGGCCGCGTAACTGCCGTCCCAGAGCGACGCGATCGACTGCCCGCTCGGCAACGTGAACTCGACGGTCCACGACGAGAGCGCGGACCCGCCGCTGTTGGAGATCGTGTACTTGGCCTCGTAGCCGCTGCCCCAGTCCGACGTCTTCGTGAACGCCGCCGTCACGCCCGACGCGCCGCTCGCGGGTGCGGCGACCACGCCTCCGACCACGGTGGCTATCGCCAGCCCGAGAGTCAGGATCTGCCAGCGAAACTTCTTCATGGTGCTCCATTCACGTGCAGGGGGTACGTGATGAAGGGCACGTTAACTGGTCTAAACCACCTGTTCAAGGGGATGAAACGGACACTGTTTGTGCTGGTACAGACGTTGGATGAGAACGCTCTCACCTTAAATCCACTTAAGACTCACATTGTTCGGTCGCTGACGAAACCCGCTGACGTGGGAGAAACCGGTTCCGCGACCGGCACGTTTCAGTCGTACTCTCCGAGCCATATGAACGCTCAAGAACTCGCGCAGCTGATGGCGGCCTACGAGGTAAGTCCGGACATCCAGCTCACGCAGACCGCCTACCGCCTCGACCTGGCCGGGACCTGGCAGATCCCCCAGGGCGCACGGGTTCTGGAGATCGGCTGCGGCCAGGGCGACATGACCGCCGTGCTGGCCGACCAGGTGGGCCCGGACGGCCGCGTCGTCGGCACCGACATCGCCGTCCCCGGCTACGGCGCCCCGATCACCGTCGGCGACTCCGCCCGGCGCCTGCAGGACGGCCCGCTCGGGTCCCGGATCGACATGCGCTTCGAGACGGACGTGCTCACCGACGACGTCGGCACCGGCTACGACCTCGTCGTGCTGGTCCACTGCTCCTGGTACTTCGCGTCCGCCGGGCTGCTGGAGCGGACGCTGGGGAAGGCGCGCGAGCTCGGGTCGCGGCTCTGCTTCGCCGAGTGGGACCCGATGCCCGCGCACACCGACCAGATCCCGCACCTGCTGGCCGTGCTCGCCCAGGACCGGCGCGCGGGCGACACCGATCTCAACGTGCGGGCGCCGCTGACGCGCGCGACGGTGCTGGAGGCGTTGGAGCGGACCGGGTGGCAGGTCGAGGAGGTGTCCACGGTGGACACCAGCGCGTTGCAGGACGCCGACTGGGAGGTCGGCTTCGCGGTGCACGACGCGCCGGACGGGCTGGCGAAGGAGTTGCTGCGGCAGGTCGCGCGGGACAAGGGCAACGTGCCGTTGCCCGCTTACGCACTCACAGCACGCTAGTTCGTTCCAACTTCTCGCGATCTCGTTCCCGGTCGCGCTCTTCCAGCAGCTGGAGGAGCGCGTACGTGGTCTGGCGTTGCTCCTCCAGGAGCTTCGTCAGCCACGACCCGAAGTAGAGGAACCCGCCGACCCCGATCAGGCCCACCCCGAGGATCCCGCCCGACACCACGTACGGGATCTGCTCGAACGTGTACCCGGTGTGCGCGACGCCCCACCAGGCGAAGAGGATCGCCGCGATGCCCGCCGTCATCAGCATCGTGCCGACCAGCCCGAGCCCGTTGCGCAGGCGGGCCCGGCGGCGGTCCTGGATCGTCATGGCTTCACCCTCAGGTCGGGGACACCGGTCGGGTGCCCGGAAGGACAGGGGGCGCCGCCCAGCAGGAACGTGCCGAACGACTTCATGCCGAACGCACCGGCCGCCGCGACGCCGAGGCCGGTGAGCACCAGCAACGCCGGCACGCCCGGGAAGTCGAGCAACGACCGGGGCCGGGTGCGGGCGGAGGCCACCGGCACCACGGACTTGGCCGGTGGGTTCACGCCCGCGACCGGCGGCGTGCCCGGGGAGAGCGGCGGGGGTGCGTCGAGTGCCGGCGGTGGCACGATGCCGGGCGCGGGCACGTCGGGCGGGGTCAGGGGTGCGGCGGCGGAGGCGTTCGCGACGGCCTCGGTGTCGCCGACGATCACCACCATCTTGCGCAGCGGGTTGAGCAGCGGCACGAGTTCCTTGGGCAGCAGCGGGGCGACGATGCCGTCCAGGATGCCGCCGAGGCCGAGCTTGGTGCGCAACGCCAGGACGTCGACGGTCAGCGTCAGGCCGCGCGAGGTCGAGGTCGCCGCCGTGGCCTCGACCTTCGACGACGCGGTGGGCCAGTCGAGGGTGATGCCCAGTGGCGCCAAGGCTTTCAGGAGGCCGTCCGGTGGTGCGTCCGGGGACTTGACCGGGAACTTCTGACCCAGCACGGTGACCTCGGCGACGTTGAACGTGCTGGTGCCGCTGCCTTTCGCGCCGTCGCTCACGGCCACGGACTCGAACTTCACGCCCGACAGCACGACGAGTCCGGCGAGCAGCGAGATCGTCTGCGCGGACGTGACGGCGGTGGAACGGGCTTCGGACGTGCTGACCGAGCTGACACTGGTGGAGGAGAGCCCGTCGGCGGTGAGCAGGAACGGCACCTCCTGCTTGGCGCCCGCGTACGACTCGGCCTTCGCGGCACCGGCGGCGGCACGCATGCCCGGCTGGGTCTGATCGGCCGGGCCGCCGGGGTGGGCCGCGTTGGCCTGCACCGGGTAGGCGAAGCCGAGCAGTTGCGGCAGGCCCGTGCCCACGGCGGCGCCCGGCCACACCGAGGAGGCGAGCGAACGGCCGATCGGGCCGGAGCCCAGTTCGGTCTGGGTGTAGGAGAGGTGGACCTCGCCCTGCGGTTCGGCCGGGACCGGGAGCAGATCGGTGTGCAGCAGCACGGAGATCGGCGCGGCGTGGGCGGAGAGCGTGAAACCGCCGATGTCCGCGGCCTGAGCCGGTGCCGGGGACAGCAGGAGGAGCAGCAGAACGAGCGCGTACCTCATGTCGTCCCTCCGAAGTAGACGGTGGCGAGGTCGTGGTCGGCGGACACGGTTCCGTGTGTCATCACGACGACCTGGTCGGCGACGGCGGAGGCGGTCTCGGCGAACTGCTCGACGATCAGCATCGTCACGCCCGCGCGCGCCAGCTCCCCCACCACCTCGTACAGCTCGGCGACGATCACCGGGGCCAGGCCCATCGAGAGTTCGTCGATCACCACGACCGCCGGGTCGGTGAGCAACGCCCGCGAGAACGCCAGCATCTGCTGCTCGCCGCCGGACATCGACCCCGCGAGCTGCCCCCGCCGCGTCTTCAACTTCGGGAACCTGTCGTAGACCACGGCCGGGTCGCCGCGCATGAGCCGCAGGTTCTCGGCCACGGTCAGGTTCGGGAAGATCGCGCGGCCTTCCGGGATCGTGCACAGTCCCGCGCGGGCCAGTTCGTCCGGGGGCGCGTCGTTGACGTGCACGCCCGCCAGGTGGACGTGGCCGGAGGTGGCCCTGATCTGTCCACTGAGGACTTTGACGAGCGTCGACTTGCCCGCGCCGTTCGGGCCCAGCAACGCGGTGACGGTGCCGCGCGGCACGTTCAGCGAGACTCCGCGCAACACCTCGATGCGGCCGTAGCCGGCGTGGACGTCCATCAGGTCGATCATCCGAGGTACGCCTCCCGGACTCCGTCGTCCGCGCGGACGACGTCGGGCGTGGCGGACACCAGCAGCCGTCCCAGGTTCAGCACGTGCACGTGGTCGCAGTAGCCCATGACGAGGTCCATGTCGTGCTCCACCAGCACGACCGACCGGCCCTCCGCGCTGAGCTGGCGCAGCAGCTCGCCGAACTCCTCGGTCTCCGCGCGGTCGAGCCCGGACGACGGTTCGTCCAGCAGCAGCAACGAAGGGTCGGTGGCCAGCGCGCGGGCCAGCTCCAGCAACCGGGCGGCACCGGTGGGCACGGTGTCGGCCTGGTTGTGCGCGAACTCGCCGATCCCCACCCGGTCCAGGAGTTCGCCGGCCAGCTTGGCGGGACGGCGGCGGCTTTCCAGCGCCACCACCACGTTCTCCCAGACCGTGAGCGACCCGAAGACCTCCAGCCGCTGGAACGTCCGCGCCACGCCCAGCCGGGAACGCTGGTGCGGGCCGAGGCCGGTGATGTCGGCCGCGTCCAGCAGGACCCGGCCGGACGTCGGCCGGCGCAGGCCGCTGATCACGTCGAACAACGTCGTCTTGCCCGCGCCGTTCGGGCCGATCAACCCCGTCACGCCGGGTTCGACGACGAGTGACACGTCGTCGACCGCGGTCACCTCGCCGAAGCGGACCGTCACGCCCTCCACCCGCAACGTGCTCATGCGCGCCGCCAGGACCAGGCCCGGAAGCCCCAGCTGACCAGGCCGTTCGGATCGCGCGCGAGACCGGCGGCCGCGACGCCGAGCAGCACCACCGCCACCCCCGCGAACGCCGGAAACCCGCTCTGCAGCACGGGAAGCAGCATCAGCAGCGTCCCGCCGAGCAACGCGCCGGACACCGACGTCACGCCCGCGATCACCGCGAACAGCAGCAACGGCAGGTTGTTGAACAGCTGGAAGTCGCTGGCCGCCACGGTTTCCCGCAACTGCGCGAACAACCCGCCTGCCAGCCCGGCGATCGCGGCCGACAGCGCGAACACCCACACCCGGATCCAGCGCACGTTGAGGCCGAGGGTCGCGCAGGCGGCCGAGCTGTCCTTGACCGCGATCATCCGCCGCCCGAGCCGTCCGCGCCGGATCGCCAGCACCCCGATCCCGACCAGCACGAACACGAACGCCGCCAACAGCATCTGCCCGGTGGCCGACCCGACCACCGGCGGCACCTGCAGACTCCCCCGCACCCCGAACGCGATCGGCGACTGCAACACGAGCTTGTCCATGAGCTGCGCGAACCCCAAGGTCGCCAACGCCAGGTAGAGCCCGCTCACCCGCAACACCGTCAACGCGATCAACGCCCCGACCACCGCCGCCACCGCGGCCCCGGCCAGCAGGCTCAGCGGCGACGCACTGCCGAGCCGCGCGACCGTGACGGCCCCGATGCCGACGAACGTGAACTGCCCCAGCGACACCACCCCGCCGTACCCGGTGAGCAGCACCATCGACAGCAGCACGATCCCGAACACCAGCGCCAGCGCGAGTTGCCCGGCCACCACCGAGTCCACCAGCAACGCCAGCACCACGACCGCCGCGCCGAACAGCCCTGCCCCGACCCCGGTCGTCAACGCGGTCGGCACCGCCACTCCGCGCTGCCCCCGCACACCACCGATCCGCAACGGCGACTGCGGCATCGCCAGCAACACCACGAACAGCAGCAACGCCGGAATCGCCGCCCGGAACGAGATCCAGAACGGCGACGACGGCAGGTAGGCCACCGCGTACGACTGCACCAGCCCGAGCCCCAACGCCCCGACGAACGTCCACGGCAGACTCCGCAATCGCCCCACCAACGCGGCGGTGTACGCGGTGATCACCAGCAACGTCATCGTCACGTAGTCGAGCTGCACCACCGGCGTCAGCAGAATGCCGCCCAACGCCGCCAGCGCCGACCCGATCGCCCAGCTCAACGCCGACAACCGGTGCGGCCGCGTCCCGTACAACGCCGCCAGCTCCGGCGCGTCCACGCAGGCCCGCATCGCAAGCCCGGTGCGCGTCCGGTTGAGCAGCACGTACAACCCGCCCGCCACCAGCACCGCGCACAGCAACGTGATCAGGTCGTGCCCGCTGACGAACGACTGTCCGATGTGGACGCCGAGCTGGTCGAGGAAGGGCCGCACCGGCCGTGCCTGCGGCGGCCAGATCACCTGCGCCACGCCGATCAGCCCGACCAGCACACCGACTCCGGCCACCAGCGAGATGCCGACCGGCGCGCCGACCAGGCGGCGCATGATGAACCGCTCGACGACGAGCCCGAAGAGCGGCGCGGCCACGCCGACGACCAGCAGCAGGGCGAGCCACTGCGGGAGGCCGCGGTTCTCGGCGAGTTCCCAGTAGAGGAACGCCATGACCATGCCGATGGCGCCGTGGCCGACGTTGAAGACCTTGGAGGTGCTGTAGGTGAGCACGAGGCCGCCCGCGACGACGGCGTAGGCACCGCCGGTGACGAGCCCGAAGATGGTGTACGCCAGGAGCGCGGTCATCCCCCGACCCCCGTGTCGATCAGCGACCCGCACGAGTACCCCGAAGCCGGTGCCAACCGGCTCCACGCGCCACCCTTGAGCTTCACCAGCGTCATGCAGGCCGAAGTCCGCTTCCCCCCGACGTCCTGCGGCGCCACCATCCCCTCGGCCGTGAAGTCGTGCACCTGCCGCACCGCGTCGATCATCGCCTTCCGCGTCAACTGCGGCCCCACCTTCGCCGCCGTCGTCACGAACAGCCGAGCCGCCGCCCACGCGAACATCCCGAAGTACGACGGCGCCGCCCCCGGAGCCACCCGCCCGAGCCACTGCTTGTACAGCGCCACCTGGGCGTTCGACTCCTCGAACAACGCGCCGTTCGTGTAGACCACGGTCCCGTCCACGGCCGCCCCTCCCTGCCGCACGTACACGGGGTCGTAGGCGGACGGGTCGGTAATGAACGCCTCCGGCGTGTACCCCTGCTGCCGCATGGCCTGCTGCAACCGCACCGCGTACTGCGCAGACCCGATCCAGTAGACGATCTTGGCGCCGGTCTCCTTCAGCTTCGCCACGTACGGCGCGTAGTTGACGTCCGCGATGTCGATGGCCTGCGAGTACACGAACTTGATGCCGCGCGCCTCCGCCGCCTTCTGCATGCTCTTGGCGTTCTGGGCGCTCGCGTCGGCGTTGAGGTACATGTACGCCGCGTTGCCGATCGCGCCGGGGAACGCCTGCTTGACCAGGTCCGGTCCGGCAGACGACACGAGGTTCACGACGTTGGACGCGGCGCCGAAGCTCACCGCCGTGCGCTGCCGTTGGGCCGTGACGGTCGAGGCGCGCAGATCCGGGATTCCACATCCCTGAGCCGCGGGCCCGCCGCCCTGATCGAACGCCGACATCGACCCCACCAGCGCGAAGGCCTGGTCGCAGGCCTGGGCGGTCGCCTGCTGATCGCCGCCGCTGTCGGTGCGCGAGTCGAACGACACGAGCTTGAGCTTGCGGCCGCACACCGAACCCTGGGTGGCGTTGAAGTACTCGACGAACGCCTTGGTGGCCTGCTGCGCGGACTGGAAGATGCCGGGCACGGGGCCGCTGATGTCGGAGATGTTGGCGATCGTGATCTCGCCCGCCGTCACGCCCTTGTCCGTGGCGCCGCCGGTGCCCTGGCAGGCGCCCGCGATGCTGCCGGGCGGGTTCGGCTGCTTGTTCGGCTGCTGCGGGTTCGCGGCGCCCGGCTGCTCGCCCGCGGTGCCGTCGGGCACGGCGCCGTCCTCGCCGGTGACGACGCCGTCCTGAGCACCCGCCGAGCCGCCCTGGGGCACGACGAGTGCGGCGCGTTGTTCGTCGGTGAGTCTGCTCCCGCACCCGGCGATCAACGCGCAGATCGTCAGTGCGATCAGTGCGGTCCTGCGAACCATACGGTCGGACGCTAGGGCTCTGCATCCATCCAGGTCCAGGGTGGTTCTAGAACGCGTTCTACATGCAAAGAATCACGCGGAAACCCGTCACCAAAAGACACTGCCGTCGTTAGAACACCCCGCGAGAACGCGTTCTAGTTACGAGGGCGGCAACAGCTCCGGCCAACGGGGCTTGATCACGTCGCCGGACGACTCGCCGCGCACCCGGCGCACGACCCACGGCACGACGTGCTCGCGCGCCCACTTCCAGTCCTCCGCGCGCTTGGCGCGGCGGTCGACCAGAGGAGCCACGCCGAGGACGGTCCGTTCCAGCGCGTGCGCGGCGCCGAGACCTTCGAGCACCGAGATGGCGACCTCGGCGTGCCCGAGCGAGTTGAGGTGCAGCCGGTCGACCGACCACATGCGACGGTCTCGCAGCTGGCGCATGTTCCACATGTCGACGAGCACGCACGAGTGCTCGGCGGCAATGGAGCGCACGTGCTCGTTGTAGATGGCCACGCGACCACGCATCTTGCGGAACACCGGGTCGTCGGCGCCGTCCACGCCCGTGAAGAGGATTACGCGCGCGCCCGCGGTGACGAGCCGTGCGACGGCCGCGCGGTATCGGCGCATAAGTGCGTCAATGTCCACTTTGGGGCGCATGAGGTCATTGCCACCCGCATAGAGGGAAACGAGATCGGGCTTCATCGCGAGCGCGCGCTCGAGCTGTTCCCCCAGCACCTGCGGCATCAGGCGGCCACGTACGGCCAGGTTGGCGTAGGTGAAGTCGGGGTCGAGAGAACCCAGCACGTCGGCGACCCGGTCGGCCCAGCCGCGCACGCCGTTCGGCCTGCTGGCGTCGACGTCGCCCACTCCCTCGGTGAACGAGTCCCCCAACGCCACAAAACGCTTGCTCATGCTCACGACCCTATGTCGGGCATATGCAGCAGGAACGCCGGGGGGTTGCGGTCCGGGAGATAACAGTTCGATAACGGCGGCGTCTCGAACTGAGGCGCGCTCCCATTCCTGGCCGTATCCCCGTTCGTGCGACTCCCCATGGACTTGGCGAAGCCGACGCGACTGATGGTCGCGGTGGCCGGCTGCGTGCTGGCAGTGCTCCTGAACACCGGGAGCGCCGCCGGGCAGCCGAGTACGACGCCGTCCACCCCCATCTCCACCCCGCCTCCCGGGAGCAGCGGGACGGGCGACGAGGTCGTCCAGACGCAGTGGGGCCCGCTCGGACCGGCTGACCGGGACTTCCTGAACCGCGTCAAGCAGGCCGGGTTGTGGGAGAAGCCCGCTGGGGAGAAGGGCAAGGCCAAGCGGCCGGACCAGCCCAAGATCCAGGAAGCCAGCAAGCACCTCATCGAGGGGCACACCCTCCTGGACAACGTGGTGAACCGGGCGGGCGTCCTGCTCGGCCACACGTTGCCCACCGAGGCCTCGGACGAGCAGAAGGGCTGGCTCGCCGAGATGGACGCGGCGACCGGCGACGAGTTCGACGCGGTCTTCGCCAACCGGCTGCGCGCGGCGCACGGCAAGGTCTACGCCTACGCCGCCCAGATCCGCGCGGGCACCAAGAACGAACTGGTGCGCATCCTCTCGACCCAAGCGATGATCACCGTCTTCGACCACATGAAGGTGCTCGAGGACACCGGTCGCGTCGACTTCGCAGGACTGGAGTCACCGGCACCACTCGCACCGCCACCACCCGCGGACAACAGCGCCGCGACGGGTGACCAGGCGGCGGGCGACCAGTCGACCAACCCCACCGACGGCGTGATCCCGACCGTGCCCGAGGGCACGCGGTTCACCCGCACCGCCGAGCAGGGCGTTTTCGGTGAGAACAACGGCGTCTTCTTCGGCGCCATCGCGGTGCTCGCACTCGCGCTAGTGGGGATGAGATTCATCTCCCGGTCGAAGAAATCCCGACGCAAGTCTCGTTCGTTCTAAAACAGCACACCCAGGTTCATATCGAAGACAGCGGCGCCATAGCGCTGCCGACTTCGCCATGCCGTTTTACCGGACTACCACGAGGTGGCAAATGGCTATTCACCGGAGGAAATCCACGATCTGGCTCACCGCCGCTGCTGCGGCGATGGCCGTGGTCGCGGGCGGTGCCGCGGTGGTGGCCATCAGTTCTTCTGATGGCTCCGCGCTCGCCGACGGGGCGGACAAGAGCTTGTTCGTCGACATCACCAAGGTGAAGCCGAACGTCAAGAAACCAAGGCAACAGAACAACGCCACCACAGGCACGTTCACCGTGAACTGCGGGCGGAACGAGAACAATCACTTCAACCCGGACAACTTCATCGCACAGCCCGGTGTCCGCAACGGTGCCGAGCACCTGCACGACTACGTCGGCAACCTCTCCACGAACGCGGACTCCAACAACCAGTCGCTGCAGGCCGCCGGAACGACCTGCAAGAACGGCGACAAGTCCGCCTACTTCTGGCCCGTCGTCCGCATCATCGACGAGGAAGAGGCCGCGGAAGGCGAAGAGGGCGGCGAGCAGGCGCCGCCGAAGAAGGACGACAAGGCGCAGCAGGACAAGGACAAGGCCGTCAAGAACCAGGCCCAGCTCCAGTGCCCCGACGTCGCGTCGCTGCTCCCCGAGGACGTGCCGGAAGGCGCCCAGGCGGAGATCGACAAGGAACTCGAGAACATCGAGAAGGTGACCGAGGAGGCCGAGAAGAAGGTCGCCGGCACCAAGGCCCAGGACCGTGACAACGTCATCGTCGGCCCGACGCGCGAGAAGCGCGCCGCCATCCTCAACCGGATGATGCTGGCGTTCAGCCGCCAGGGTCAGCAGGCTCCCGACCTCAACCCGGCCGCCGCGTGTGCGGTGAAGGACGCGGCCCAGGGCGAGAAGGGTCTCGACAACGGCAACGAGAACTCGGACAACGCCCAGGCCGAGGGCACCGAGGACAAGCAGAACCAGAACAACGGCGAGGAGAACGCCAACAACGAGCTCGAGGGCAACGAGGGCGAGATCCAGCGCCCGGCCGTCGTCGACCTGACGTTCCGCGGTTCGCCCGTCGGCAAGGTCACCGCGATGCCCAAGTTCCTGCGCGTGCTCTACGGCGACGCCAAGGCCGGCCAGAACGGCCCGAAGAACGCCAAGGCCTCCTGGACCTGCACCGGCTTCGAGGACAAGGTCCTGATGGACAAGTACCCGATCTGCCCGCAGGGCTCGGACGTCAAGCGCGTGCACGACTTCCCGAGCTGCTGGGACGGCAAGAACATCGACTCGGCGAACCACCGCGACCACATCGTGTTCCCGGACGCCAACGGCAAGTGCAAGCAGGGCTTCAAGGCCGTGCCGCAGCTGCGCATCTCGCTGACCTACAAGATCCCGCTGGACGTCCAGCAGGACGGTCGCTACCTGGTCGACTCCTTCCCGGAGGAGGAGCACAACCCGCTCACCGACCACGACGACTTCGCCAACGTGATGTCGCAGAAGATCATGAACCGCCTGGTCAACTGCGTGAACTCGGGCAAGAAGTGCCGCGAGTGACGCTCTGACCGCCAGTGAGTGTCGAGCCCCGGTGCACCTCCCGCGCACCGGGGCTCTTCGCTGTCCTGTGTGGAACGTCAGTCGGAGTTGCACCACACCAGGATTCCGGGACCGTCCGCGGTGATCACCGGAAGCCAGGCCTCGTCGGCCTCCCGCAGGCGGCTCTCGTCCAGGCGCGGGGTGGTGGGATCCTCCCCCTCCGCGTCACACGCCCAGTAGCTGATCGTTCCGACGGCGTCGCGGAGCCTGTCCAACTGGGTGTCGGTCCACTCGTGGCCCCAGGCACCGGCGCCGCGCAGCTCCTTCTCGAACAGCGGGCGCAGGACGTCCAGCGCGTCGAGGCCGTTCACCGGCACGAGAAAGCCCTCGGCCTGGCCGAACCGGTTGGCGGTGCCGCCGCACTGGTTGCCGTAGACGACTCCGGTCGGCGCCTCGACCACCACGTGCGTCCAGGTGTCGCCGGCGGTGCCGTCGGGGTCGAGGACGACGAGGCGTTTCGGGCTCATGGACGACAGCGTGGCGGCCCGCGCCCATGCGCTCAACTCGAATTTCGTTGTACCCGAGGAAAACACCGCGGCTAGGCTTCGCCCGTGGCGAGAGGGAACCGCACCTGGCGGGACGTGGACGGCGAGCGCATCGAGGGAACCTGGCAGCACGTCTTCTGCCGCGAGGGCGACCTCCACGTCCTTCGGGACCTCTTCATCTACGCCGACGGCATGGTCGGCTTCTGGCGCTTGGTCCCGTTCGACGAGTTCGCGAGGGACATCGCCTCGCACGCACCCGACCTGCCCGACGGCGGCACAGCCTGGGTGCACGACCTGGCGTCGTGGACGTTCGCCGAGCCGAGCACCTGGCAAACCGCCGAAAGGCTCCTCGCCGACGTCCGCGACGAGATCGACCGCCTCAACCACCGGGACTCCACTACCAGGTGCCACCTGGCACTCGACGCATTCCTCGCCCGGCCGGACGAGACCGGCCGCGCCGCCCTGCACACGGCCTACCTCGCCATCCCCGAGCACAAGCGGCAGTTCGCCCTCGGCGACATGGACCACCACGACTGGCCGTTGCAGGCGCTCGCCTTCGGGCCGGGTGGCACGTTCGTCCTGCGCGGCGAAGAGCACGCCATCACCGACGAGGTCCACGCACGCGCCCTGGCCTACTTCGCCGACCGCGACGAACGGGTGCGGCAGTACGAGGAGCGCAACCCGCCGGAGCCCACCGGGCCGAGCATCCCGATCAACCTCGTGACGTTCCCGAACGGCTGGCCGAGCGACCCTGGGATCCTGGTGCTGCGCAACACCTTCCCCTCCCCCGTCACCGTCGACGGGCAGACGCACGCGAGCGTCGACGAGGCGTGGAAGGCGGTCGAGGCGACCGTCGCACCGCAGGCACGCACGGCCGTGATGGCGAAACTGCTGCGCCTCAAGTTCGCGCAACACCCCGAACTCGTGGAAACGTTGAAGGAAACCGGAACCGCGCGCCTGATCTACAGCGACTTCTCGGAGTTCTGGGGTGAGGGCAGGAACTGGATGGGGCGTCTGCTGGAGCTGATTCGCGCGGAACTGTTCGTTCACAACGATGAACCGGTTCATCAGCATGAATCTTCGACCGGGATGATTGACCAGAAAGGTATAGACCACTAACACTGGCCGCATGGTCACCCGGTCCTGCACGGTTCTGATCGCATTGCTGGCATCCCTTCTGGTGCCGGTCACGGGTTCAGCCCAGGCTGCGCCCGCGACGTTCGTCCACCCGGGAGTCGTCGTGTCCCGGCCACAGCTGGACTTCGTGCGCGCCAAGGTCCAGGCGGGCGCCCAGCCGTGGAAGCTCGCGTACGACCGCATGATGGCGTCGAAGTACGCCGACCTGAACCGCACGCCGAAGCCGCGCGCGGTCGTGGAATGCGGTCCCGTCAGCAACCCGAACAACGGGTGCACCGACGAACGCGAAGACGCCCTCGCCGCCTACACCCTGTCCCTCGCCTGGTACGTCACCCGCGACGTCCGGTACGCGAACAAGGCGATCCAGATCATGGACGCCTGGTCCAACACCATCCGCGACCACACCAACTCGAACGCCCCGCTGCAGACCGCCTGGTCGGCGAGCAGCTGGCCCAAGGCCGCCGAGATCATCAAGCACGTGTACGGGAACTGGCCCAACAGCGCCAGGTTCGGCACGATGCTGCGCACCGTCTACCTGCCGGAGATCCAGAACGGCCGCGCGAACACCAACGGCAACTGGGAACTCAGCATGATGGAGGCGTCCATCGGCATCGCCGTCTTCCTGGAGGACCGCGCCGCCTACGACAAGGCCATCGGCATCTTCCGGACGCGCATCCAGGCGTTCATCTACCTGACCACCGACGGCGCCCTGCCGAAGACGCCGCCGGGCAGCGGCATCGACACCAGGGCGGAGATCATCTCCTACTGGCACAACCAGTCCACGTTCGTCGACGGCCTCACCCAGGAGACCTGCCGCGACTTCGCCCACACCGCCTACGGCCTGTCCGCCGCCTCGCACCTCGCCGAGACCGCGCACATCCAGGGCCAGGACATCTGGGGCGAGATCAAGGACCGCATGCGCCACGCCTGGGGCCTGCACTCGAAGTACCAGAACGGCGAGCCGATGCCGTCCTGGCTGTGCGGCGGCAGGCTGAGCCGCGAACTCGGCCCGACGCCGGAGGTCAGCTACAACGCGCTGAACACCCGGCTGGGCATCGCGATGGCCAACACCAAGATCTACACCGAGTCCAACCGTCCACACGCGACCGACAACCTGTTCATCGCCTGGGAAACCCTGACCCACGCGGCGAACCCGTCGTAACGCGCCCGCGGTGGGGCGGTCGACGGCCGCCCCACCGCGAGTGGAACTCCCGCGCCGTGGTCACGAGACGCCGCGCTTCGTCGATCTTCTCGTGATGTCGATCGGGAGGAACGCGCCCGGCCGTCGGGGTCGGATCGGAGTCCGGAAGGCCGCCCGTCGTCGACTCCAGCAGCACGATCAACACATGCACGCCGGAGTCCAGGCAGGCTCCCGAGAACACGACCGACAGGTCGACGCAGTTCGCCAGACGCGGGCTCTTAAGCACCTCGGCCGGTGCACGACAGCTCCCCTCGTCGGCCGGTCATTGGGACTTCGCCTGCGGGACAAGGCACGTTGCAGCGCGCGTAACGGCCTCCGGGCGCCGACCGATCAACCTGACCGGTAGGTTCGCAGCGCCGTTCACACTCGGGGGAAACAGTGGCCGATCGACTCCAGGTGCTCACCTCGATCTACCAGGCGGATCGCGCCGACCGCAGCGCGACGCTCACCGTCAGCCTCGCCACCATGGGCGCCGCCGTCACCTACCTCGTCGGCACCATCGCGTTCTACGACAAGATCGACCTGCTCGGCTGGGCCATCGCGCTGCTGCCGTTCCCGCTGCTGTGCATCGCGGCGTTCCACGCGAACCTGCTCACGGTGGCCGCCCTGCGCGCCCGCTCCATCCTGGCGCTCGAACGGGAACTCGCCACCGCGGCGGGCGGACTCGACCCCGACACCATCGGCGTCATCGCCAGCGAGCGGGCCACGAACGTGCACACGGCCCCGAAGGCGCAGAAGTTCGCGACGCTCATCGCGTACGGCGGGGTCGTTCTCATCTACCTCGTGTACATCGGGCTCATGCTCGTCAAGGCCGCGCGGCACCTGGGCGGCTGGGTCGCCGTGCCGATCACGGCGTACGCGGTGCTGCTCGTGCCGATCGCGCTCGCCTGGCACCGGAGCACGACGTTGCTCGACTTCCGCGCGTCTCAGGATGAGAGCGCACCCGCTGACGACTAGCGTGCGTTCATGACCGATACACCGGACGTGAAGCCCCGCAGCCGCGACGTGACCGACGGCCTGGAACGCACCGCCGCGCGCGGGATGCTCCGGGCCGTCGGCATGGGTGACGAGGACTGGGAGAAGCCGCAGATCGGCGTCGCCTCGTCGTGGAACGAGATCACCCCGTGCAACCTGCCGCTGGACCGCCTCGCGAAGGCGTCGAAGGACGGTGTGCACGCGGCGGGCGGGTACCCGCTGGAGTTCGGCACGATCTCGGTGTCGGACGGCATCTCCATGGGGCACGAGGGCATGCACTTCTCGCTCGTGTCGCGCGAGGTGATCGCGGACAGCGTCGAGACCGTGATGATGGCCGAGCGCCTGGACGGGTCGGTGTTGCTCGCGGGGTGCGACAAGTCGTTGCCCGGCATGCTGATGGCGGCGGCTCGGCTCGACCTCGCCAGCGTGTTCCTCTACGCCGGGTCGATCCTGCCCGGCCGGGTCACGCTGAGCGACGGCACGGAGAAGGAGGTCACGATCATCGACGCCTTCGAGGCCGTCGGTGCGTGCGCACGGGGTCTCATGAGCCGCGAGGACGTCGACCTGATCGAACGCGCGATCTGTCCGGGCGAGGGCGCGTGCGGCGGCATGTACACGGCGAACACCATGGCCAGCGCGGCCGAGGCGCTCGGCATGTCGTTGCCGGGCAGTGCCGCTCCCCCTGCGACGGACCGGCGTCGTGACGGGTTCGCGCGCAGGTCCGGCCAGGCCGTGGTGGAGATGCTCCGCAAGGGCATCACCGCGCGGCAGATCATGACGCGGGAGGCGTTCGAGAACGCCATCGCGGTCGTCATGGCGTTCGGCGGTTCGACCAACGCCGTGCTGCACCTGCTGGCCATCGCGCACGAGGCCGGCGTCGAACTGAGCCTCGACGACTTCAGCCGCATCGGCGCGCGCGTGCCGCACCTCGCGGACGTGAAACCGTTCGGGCGGCACGTGATGACCGACGTCGACCGCATCGGCGGCGTGCCCGTGGTGATGAAGGCGTTGCTGGACGCCGGTCTGCTGCACGGCGACTGCCTGACGGTCACCGGCCGCACGGTCGCCGAGAACCTCGCCGACATCGCTCCGCCCGACCCGGACGGCCTGGTGCTGCGGGCGTTGGACAAGCCCATCCACCACACCGGCGGCATCACGATCCTCAAGGGCTCGCTCGCGCCGGAGGGGGCCGTGGTCAAGTCCGCGGGCTTCGACTCGGACGTCTTCACCGGCACCGCGCGGGTGTTCGACCGCGAGCGCGCCGCGATGGACGCGTTGGAGGACGGCACGATCACCGCCGGCGACGTCGTGGTCATCCGGTACGAGGGGCCGAAGGGCGGGCCGGGCATGCGCGAGATGCTCGCGATCACCGCCGCGATCAAGGGCGCGGGCCTCGGCAAGGACGTCCTGCTGCTCACCGACGGCCGCTTCTCCGGTGGCACCACGGGACTCTGCGTCGGGCACGTGGCACCGGAGGCGGTCGACGGCGGACCCATCGCGTTCGTGCGCGACGGCGACCGGATCACGCTGAACGTCGCCGAGGGCACCCTCGACGTGGACGCCGACCTGGACAGCCGCAAGGACGGCTGGGCCCCGCTTCCTCCGCGCTACGAACGGGGTGTGCTCGCCAAGTACGCCAAGCTCGTCGGCTCGGCGTCACGCGGAGCGGTCTGCGACTAGTGCCTTGGCCGCCAGGACCAGTTCACCTGCGGGTGCTCCTGGCGGCCAGGCCAGCACCGTCGTCACGTCCGGAGCGTCGGTGACCGGCACCGCGACGTGCTCCGGCCACTGCCAGGCGCGGCTCGACGCGGGGATGACGAGCAGGGTCAGGCCGAGCGCCACGAGCTGGGCCAGCTGCGACTGGGTGCGCACCTCGGGCCCCGGGCCGTCGGGGTAGGTGCCGTCGAGGCGTGGCCAGCGGGCGATCGGCAGGCCCGGCACGTCGCTGACCTCGGCCAGCGTCACGCTCTCCCGCGCCGCGAGCGGGTGCGTGGCGGGCACGATCGCCACCTGGCCCTCGACGTGCACGTCCTCGGTCTCGAACCCGGCGAGGTCGTCGTACGGCCGGTGCATGATCGCCACGTCGGCCTGCCCGTCGCGCAGCCGGTGCGCCTGCTCCCCCACCTCGCACAGCAGCACCTCGACCGGCACGCGCACCTCGTCCAGCAGGGCGCGCAGCAACTCGTGCGACGCACCGGCCTTCGTCACGAGCACCAACGGCCGTTCCGGATCGCCTGCGCGGCGCGTCCGGCGGGCCGCTGCCGAGACCGCGTCGAGCGCGATCCTGCCCTCCCGCGCCAGCACCCGCCCGGCGTCGGTCAGTTCGGCGCCGCGGCGGTCGCGGTCGAGCAGTCGCACGCCCAGCCGTCGTTCCAGCAGGCTGATCGCCCGCGAGAGCGGCGGTTGCGCGATGCCGAGCCGTGCCGCCGCCCGTCCGAAGTGCAACTCCTCGGCCAGGACGACGAAGTAGCGCAGCTCGCGGGTCTCCAGGTCGTCCACGCCACCGAGGCTAATACCCGGCGGGTATCAGGGCTTACTGAATCGATCTTGGACACCGCCCGGACCGTGAGCCGAGCATGGAAGGCGTGAACGACACGAAGACCGCGCTGGTCACCGGCGCGAACAAGGGAATCGGCTTCGCCATCGCGGCAGGACTCGGCGCGCTCGGCTTCCGGGTCGCGGTAGGCGCGCGCGACGACGTCCGCCTCGCCGAGGCCGTCACACGCCTGCAAGCCAAGGGAATCGACGCGTTCGGCGTCGCACTGGACGTCACGTCCGACGACAGCGTGGCCACGGCCGCCGCCTCGCTCTCCAGGCTCGACGTGCTGGTCAACAACGCGGGCATCGGCGGCCCGATGCCCCAGGATCCGACCACGCTCGACCTCGACGCCGTCCGAACTGTGTTGGACACCAACGTGTTCGGGGTCGTGCGGGTCACGAACGCGGCGCTTCCGTTGCTGCGCAAGGCAGAACGGCCGCGCATCGTGAACGTGTCGAGCAACATGGGGTCGCTGGCGCTGCGCACCGGCCCGATCATGGCCGCCTACGCGCCGTCGAAGTCGATGCTCAACAGCCTCACCGTCCAGTACGCGCGGGCGTTCGAGGGCACGAACGTCGTCGTGAACGCCTGCTGCCCCGGCTACGTCGCCACCGACTTCACCGGCCACGCGTCGCAGCGCTCACCCGAGGAGGGCGCCGCGATCGCGCTCAGGCTCGCCACCCTGCCCGACGACGGCCCGCGCGGCGGCTTCTTCGACGACGAGGGAGTCGTCGCCTGGTGAAACCCAAGGTCGCCCGGTCGGCTGAACAGCCGCCCGCGCACGGTCACCCGGTCGGCGGTCACCCGCGGTGCGGCGCCGGGCCGCGGGTACCTCGCGATGGCAAGCCACCAGCCAATCGCGAGAGGGACGACGCAATGATCGACCAGAAGCACGTTGAAGCTCTGTACGACTGCGACGTGATCGACAACCACGGCGAGAAGATCGGTTCGGTCAAGCGGGTGTGGCTGGAGGACGGCACCGGCAGGCCGATGTGGGCCGAGGTCCACACCGGACTGTTCGGCATGAAGGAGAGCTTCGTCCCGATCCAGCAGGGCGAGGTGGCGGGCGGCGGGATCACCGTCCCCGTCTCCAAGCAGCAGGTGAAGGACGCGCCCAGCGTGCACACCTCGGACGACCACATGACCGACGAGGAGCAGGACGCCCTCTACCGGCACTACGGGATGATCCCGCAGGCCAAGACCGGCGAGCACGACCGGATCGACGGCGGGCAGGACCGCAGGCGCGAAGCCATGCGCGGCAACGAGATGCGGGCCGAAGGCACGCGCGGCAAGGACGGGCGCGGCAAGGACGTGCGGGACGAGGGCGCCGAGGTCACGCTCTCCGAGGAGAAGCTCGACGTCGGCACCCGCAGCGTCGAGACGGGCCGGGTCCGGCTCGTCAAGCACACGGTCACCGAGCAGCGCAACATCACGGTGCCGGTCACGCACGAGGAGGTCCGGGTCGTCCGCGAGCCCGCGAAGGGCAACGCGGGCAAGGCTTTCACCGACGAGCAGGCCGAGGTCACGCTGCACCGCGAGGAACCGGTGGTGCAGAAGCGCACCGAGGCCACCGAACGGGTCCGGCTCGAGAAGAACGCCGTCACCGAGCAGCGCGAGGTCAAGGGCGAGGTCCGCAAGGAACGCGTCGAGGTCGAACGCGACGACGAACCGCGCGGCCGCCGCTGACGAACGTCGTTGCGAACCGCCCACCACTTCCGCCGGTGGGCGGTTCGCCGCGTCAGTACAAACCGTCGAGAACGTCCTTGTACCGCTTCTCGATCTCCCGCCGGCGTGGCTTGAGCGACGCGGTCAGCAACCCGTCCTCGACGCTGAAGTCGTGTTCCAGCACGGCAAAGCGCTTGATCGTCTCGTGCCTCGCGAGCTGCGCGTTGACGGTCTTGATCGCGGTGCCGACCTCTTCCTCCGCGTTGGTGAGACCCGCGGCGGTGTCGGGGTCGAGCGTCACCAGCGCCACGCAGTACTTGCGCCGGTCGCCGTGCACGATCACGTTGCTGATGTACGGCGACGCCGCGTTGATCATGCTCTCGATCCTGGCCGGCGCCACGTACTTGCCGCCCGAGGTCTTGATCAGTTCCTTCTTGCGGTCGGTGATCTTCAACCGGCCCGCCTCGTCGAGTTCGCCGATGTCACCGGTGTGCAGCCAGCCGTCGACCAGCGACTCGGCCGTCGCGTCCGGCCGGTTGTGGTAGCCGCGCATGACACCGGGGCCGTGCAGCAGCACCTCGCCGTCGTCCGCGATCTTCACGTCCATGCCGGGGATCGGCGGGCCGACCGTGCCGATCTTGATCATGCCCGGCCGGTTGAAGAACGTGGCGGCGGACGACTCGGTGAGCCCGTAGCCCTCCAGGATCGTGATGCCGGCGCGTTCGAAGAACTCGGCGATCTCCGGCGCGAGCGGCGCCGAGCCCGACACGAAGTAGCGGATCCGCCCGCCCACCCGGTCGCGCAACTTGCGGTACACCAGGCGATCCGCGAGCCAGCGGGTCGCCGGACCGTGCTCGCGGTCGGCCCACCGGAAGATCTTCTCGGTGGCGCCGCCCTTCTCCCGCGCCCCGGCGACGATCCGGCCGTGGATCTTCTCGAAGATGCGCGGCGCGGCGGCCACGATCGACGGCCGCAGTTCGCCCAGGTTGTCGACGATCCGCTCGACGCTGCCGTCCACCGCCGTCGGCACGCCCGCGGCGATCATCGCCATCGTGAGCACCTTGCCGAACGCGTGGGACAGCGGCAGCCACAGGAAGTGCAGGTCGTCCGGCCGCAGGATGCCCAGCGACGCAATGGCTTCCGCCGTCGTCAGCCAGTTCTCGTGGGTGAGTTCGACACCCTTGGGCGTGCCGGTCGTGCCGGAGGTGTAGATCAACGTCGCGAGGTCGTCCGGCGCGAGCACGCCGATCAACGCGGCGTAGTCGCCCTCGCCGCGCGGCACCGCCCCGAACCGCAGCACCTCGACGCCGTCCGGCATCGACGCGGCGTGCTCGTCGGTCTCGACGACCACGATCCGGCTGCCGGAGTCGCCGACGATGTGCGCGACCTCGCCGGCCGTGCTGTTCGGATAGATCGTCGTGGTGGCGCCCCCGGCGGCGAGCACGGCGAGGTCGGTGACGATCCACTCGATGCTCGTCTTGCCCATCAACGCCACGCGGTCGCCCTTGCGCAGCCCCGCGGCCACGAGCCCGAACGCCTCGGCGGCGACCCGGTCCTGCAACTGGGCCCAGGTCAGCGAGACCCAGCCGCCCTCACCGCGGTACCGCATCGCCTCGGCGTCGGGCGTGCGGGCCGCGCGATCGCGCAGCAGGCCGGGAATCGACAGCGCCATTGCTCTCCACCTTCGTCTAGAGCGTCGCTCCAGAGCGGTACTCTAACCCTCGTGTCCGACCGACGACAGTCTCTCCTCGCCGCGGCGCTGCGGCTCGTCGAGGAAGGCGGCCTGGACGCCGTCACGATCGCGGCCCTGACCGAGCGCTCCGGCATGTCGAACGGCAGCATCTACCACCACTTCGGCAGCCGGGCGGGCGTGTTCGCGCAGCTCTACGCCGACAGCTACGGCCGGTGCGTCGCCGCGATGCTGCCCGCGCTCCAAGCCCCGACAGCGGCCGAGGGCGTGCGCGGCCTGACGTTGAGCTACCTCGACTGGGTCATGGCGAACCCGAGCCGCGCCCGCTTCCTCTACGCCGCACCCGACCACGCGGACCCGGCGGCCAAGATGTCGGAGTTCGCGCCGGTGCTCGCCTGGTTCCTCGACCGGATGGCGGCAGGCGAACTGCGGACCGTGCCGCCGTGGACGCTGGAACCCGTGGCGATGGGCCCGGCGCACGAGTCGGTGCGCCGGTTCCTGCTCGGCGTGTTCGACCTGGCGCAGGCGCGCGAGGTCGTGGCGGACGCGGTGTGGGCAGTCCTCAAGCCCTGACATGCTTTAGAACACGTGTTCGATTATGCTGCCGTCCATGCGCCAGGGATCCCTCTTCGACCTGGAAGCGGAGCCGGAACTGGCCCCGCTCGCCCCGCGCCGCACCGAGCTGGACCACGGCGCGTGGATCGACGTGCAGCCGGGCTGGCTGTCGGGCGCCGACGCGGTGTTCGACCAGCTGGTCGAGGAGGTGCCGTGGCGGGCCGAACGCCGCCAGATGTACGACTCGGTGGTCGACGTGCCGCGCCTGCTCCGCTTCTACGACGGCGCGCTGCCGTTCGACGTCCTGACGACCGCCCGCGAGCAGCTGAGCAGGCACTACCTGGCCGAGCTGAACGAGCCGTTCACCACGGCGGGCCTCTGCTACTACCGCGACGGGCGGGACAGCGTCGCGTGGCACGGCGACACGATCGGCCGGGGCCAGACCGAGGACACGATGGTCGCGATCCTGTCCGTCGGCACGCCCCGCGCGCTGCTGCTGCGGCCGCGCGGGGGCGGTGAGACGCACAAGTACGCGTTGGGGCACGGCGACCTGCTCGTGATGGGCGGCTCGTGCCAACGCACCTGGGAGCACGCCATCCCGAAGACGTCGAAGGTCGTCGGGCCGCGGATCAGCGTCCAGTTCCGCCCGCACGGAGTCCGCTGACCAGTTCCTCGGACACCTCCCACACCCGCCGCGCCTCGTCGGCGCTGGTCAGGCGGCTGTAGAGCTTCTGCTCGGCCGCCGGGCCGCTCAGGTGACCGAAGCGGCTCGGGCCGTAGAACGGTGCGGGCTCAGGCGTCGTCGCCGCGAGCCAGGCCGGGAGCTGGGCCGACTCGACCGTGCCGAGGACACCGATCCTGGACATGACCCGGATGAACCGCACGCCGAGCGTGTCGCCGCTGCGGCCGATCTCGGGGCGGGCGGCGAGCAGGTTGGTCGGTGCGACGCCGGGGTGCGACAGGACGCTCGTGACGCCCCAGCCGGCCGCGGCACTGCGCCGGGCGAGCTCCAGCCCGAACAGGCCGAAGGCGATCTTCGACTGGCTGTACGCCTTGCGGCCGCTGTAAGAGCGCTCCCAGTTCAGGTCGTCCCAGTTGATCGCGCCCTCGTTGGCCGCGATGCTGATCTGCGAGACCACCCGGCCTCCCTTGAGCAACGGCAGCAGCCGCGTCACGAGCGCGAAGTGGCCCAGGTGGTTGGTGCCGAACTGGAGCTCGAAACCGTCCTCTGTGGTCTGCCGCTCCGGCGGGGTCATCACGCCCGCGTTGCAGACCAGGACGTCCACCGGCTTGCCCTCGTCCAGCAACGCCGTGGCCAGCGCGTCGACCGAGCGCAACGACGACAGGTCGAGCGACCGCAACGACACGTCCGCACCCCGGACCGAAGCGAGCGCCGCCTCGCCCTTGCGCTGGTTGCGGACCGGCAGGACGACCTCGGCCCCGGCCTGCGCGAACCGTCGCGCGAGGCCCAGTCCGACGCCGTCGCTGCCGCCGGTGATGACGACCCGCTTGCCGTTCAACCCGTTCATCGTGCTCTCCCCTGTCCGTCGTGGTGTCCTCCACGGTGGCCGGACCCGCCGCAGCGGATCCAGGACCTGACGATCCGTGGCTACGGCCGAGCGCGCGAGTTAGAACTGTGCTGACGAGAGGAGTGCCGCCGTGATCGACCGAGCGGGACTGGCCGCGTTCCTGCGCAGCCGCAGGGAGGCGTTGCAGCCGGAGGACATCGGCCTGCCGCGCGGACCGCGACGCCGGACCAGCGGGTTGCGCCGCGAGGAGGTCGCCGCGCGCTGCAACATGTCCGCCGACTACTACGCGCGTCTGGAGCAGGAACGCGGCCCGCACCCGTCGCCGCAGATGATCGCCGCCATCGCCCAGGGCCTGCACCTCTCCCTGGACGAACGCGACCACCTGTTCCGGCTGGCGGACCATCAGCCACCGCCGCGCGGCGTGCTGAGCGAACACGTCGGCCCAGGCCTCGCCCGGATCTTCGACCGCCTGCACGACACCCCGGCCGAGATCGTCACCGAACTGGGTGAGACGCTGCGGCAGACCCCGCTGGGCGTCGCGCTGACCGGAGACGCGTCGCGCCACACCGGCCCGGAGCGCAGCCTCGGCTACCGCTGGTTCGCCGACCCGTCGTCCCGCTCGCTCTACGTCCCGGAGGACCACGACTTCCTGGGCCGCATGTTCGCCTCAGGCCTGCGCGAAGCCCTCACCCGGCACGGCTCCGGTTCCCGTGCGCAGCACTACGCCGACCTGTTGCTCGCCCGCAGCGAGGAGTTCCGGATCGTGTGGGACCGGCAGGAGATCGGCCTGCGCCCGCGCGAGGTCAAGCGCTACGTCCACCCGGGCATCGGCGCGCTGGAACTCCAGTGCCAGACGTTGCTCGACCCCGACCAGCACCACTTCCTGCTGGTCTACACGGCCACGCCCGGCACCGAGAGCTACGAGAAGCTCCAGCTCCTGTCGGTCATCGGATCCGCTGCGCCAACGGGCTGAGCAGCAACAACAGCATGCTGTAGTAGCTGATGAACGGCACCAGCGCGAACGCCAGCAGCAACAGCACCGCCGGCAGGACCGCCCTCAGCACCATCGGCCGCGACAACCCCGCGACGTCCCGCCCGACCCGCAGATCGCCGTGCACCAGCAACGTCATCGCGGTCAGCAGCACGCTGCTCGCGAGGACCGTGCCGACGTAGAACAGCTTCACGAACAGGTCGTCGGGGTAGGTGCCGACCAGCTCCGTCGGGAACGGCAGCACGACGATCGTCAGCACCCAGGCCATGTTCAGCACCATGAGCGGCGTCGTGTACTCGCGGACGTTCTCGAACAGCCGGTGGTGGGTGAACCACAGCTGCGCGATCACCGCGAAGCTCAGCAGGAAGCTGAAGATCTGCGGCCAGTGGTGGGAGACCAGCTCGATCGGAGGCCCCTCGCCCGGCTCGGCGGTGATCTCCACCAGCGGCAGCACCAGCAGCGTGATCGCGATGGCGACCACGGCGTCGGTGAAGAGGACCAGGCGGTCGGGCTCGCGCTTCATGGACACGAGCCCAACCTAGTCCTGAGTGGACCTGGGGGAACTAGATCACGTCGACGAACACCGGGTTGGCGTAGAACCAGAGGTCCTGCCACGGGTCGGAGTTCGCCAGCTCGTCGATCATCGGGTCACCGGACGAGGTGAGCCGCTTGCCGTCGCTGCCCCGCAGCCGCAGGTAGAACGAGCGGTCGACGTTCTTGAACGTGTGGCTGAAGCGGATCTTGCCCGACCGCGGCACCTCGAACGTCTTCGTGACCACCGTCTCCGGCGCGAGGAACGCGTCGCGGTCGGTCGACGGACCGGTGACCGGGCCCGAGATCAGGTCGACCTTGGCGAGCACCGGCTTGAGGCCCGCGAAGTTCGGGCCGGACGCGCGGTCGATCTCGATGGTGACCTCGACGTCGCCGCCGCGGCGCACGAACGTCCGCCCGCCCAGCGTCACGCCGCGCAGGTCGTCGCGGGAACGGACGCGCAGCTCCAGGCCGTCGATCAGGCGGCCGTGCACGGTCAGCAGCTTGCCCGCCTGCATGGCGCGCATGATGTCCACATAGGACTTCGACCGGGCGCCGACGATGTTCGCGCCGTACTGGCCGGGGAAGAAGTCGCCGTAGTTGGTCTGCTTGACGCCGGAGTCGATCGGCGCGCCCTTCGAGCCCGTGGTGTTGTAGTCCTGCTTGCCCTGGGTGAAGGTGTCGTTGAAGACCTGGTGCACGTCGGAGTTCGCGGTGATCCACCACGGCCTGCCCTCGGCGAGCAGCGCGTCCCACATGCCGCCGACCTTGGCGGTCATCCAGTCGAAGCCGCCGTGCGTGCGGTAGGACTCGGGCGGGTAGCCGGGGAACGCCTCGGCGCTGGGGGCGGCCGTGTCGTAGTAGCCACGCGCACGGCCGGGGCCGCCCGCGGACTTCGGGATGCCGGCGGCCTGGTGGCCGGGAGCGCCCTCCATGCCGACCGCGACACCGGGGGCCGCGTCGCGCCAGCCGCGCAGCTCGTGCGGGCTGTCGACGCCGCGCCGGGACGGGTGGTTCGCGAACATCAGCGCGATCTCGGTCCGTCCGGAGAGGACCTGCGCCTCCAGGTACCGCAGGGCGGCCAGCGCGAGCGGCTCGGTGTTGTTCGCGACGCGGCCGTCGTAGGACAGCTCGAACGCCTTGAGGATGTCGACGGTGTTCTTGCCGGGCGGCAGGAACACGGTGGCGTGCTCCGCGCCGGGGATGTTCCACTCGAGGCCCTGGTAGACCAGCACGTCGCGCTGCGCGCGGCGGACCTTCTCGATGTCCGGCGTGACCTGGTCGATCGAGAACTTCTGGTGCGCCGGGCCACCGTGGTCGGTGATCACGACCCAGTCGAGGCCGAACTCGTGCGCCTTCTTGACCTGCTGCGCGATCGTGTACTGGCCGTCGTCGGAGTACTGGGTGTGGATGTGGTGGTCGCCCGCGTACCAGCGGTCGCCACCGCCCCACGGGTTGACGGGCTCGTGCGCGTGCGCCGTGCCCGTGCCGGCAGCGCTCGCGACGCCGACCGCACCGACGGCGCCGGCCGCGATGCCGAGGCCTGCCAGGAACTTGCGGCGTTCGACCGACGACGGGCGGTCGTCCTCGGGGTCGAGCCAGCTGCCTTCGACGGGCTCGACCTCGTGGTGGTGGTGCGTGTGATCACCGTGCGAGTGATCGTGAGAGTGGGACATGCGCAGATCTCAACTCGTGAACGTGTCGTGGCAAACGAACGGACAGTGAACCCTTGTCCCGGTTCTTTCACTCACAACCTTTGTTGCCAACGAGTTGCAGCTACTGGGCCTGCACGGCGAGCAGTGCCAAGTCGTCGTGATCGTCGCGATCAAGCCACTTGAGCACTGCCCGTTCACAGTGCCGCGCTATTTCCTCCGCCGAGAGGCCCTTGCATTCCTTCAACACTTCCCTCAAACGCTGCTCGCCAAACAACTCCGTGCGGTCGGTGTGCGCGCGGGCCTCGGTGAAGCCGTCGGAGTAGAGCACCAGCGTGTCGCCGGGGTTCAGCGTCACCTGCTCGCCGGAGAACCGGACGTCGGCCAGGATGCCGACGATCGCGCCCGTCGCGCTCACCTCGTGCACGCTGCCGTCCGCCCGCAGGACCAGCGGCGCCGGGTGGCCGCCGGACGCGAGCGACAGCCGCACGCCGCCGTTCGCGAGCGGCACCAGTTCGCCGACGACCAGCGTGGTGAAGAGCTTCGAGCCGGTGGCGCGCAACGAGGTGTTGAGCAGGTGCAGCAGCCGGACCGGATTCGTCTCGACCAGTGAGAGCGCTTGCAGGGACTGCCGCACACGTCCACTGTGGACCGCGGCTTCCAGGCCGTGGCCGCAGACGTCGCCCAGCACGAACGTCGCCGAGCCGTCCGTGCGCGGGTGCACGTCGTAGAAGTCGCCGCCGACCAACGCCCGTTGGTGGGCCGGGATGAACACCGAGGCGAGCGTCACACCGCGCACCTCGGGCAACGGCAGCGGCAGCAGGGCCGAGCGCAGCACCTCGATCGTGCGTTGCTGCTCGGTCAGCTTCGACGACGACTCCAGCGCCACGGCCGCGTGCTTGCCGAACAGCCGGACGCGTTCCACGTCGTTGGGAGAAAAATCACCCTTTCGCAGCACCACCAATGCCCCGCCGACGCCCAGCGGCACGGCCAACGCGCGTCCGAAGTCGTCCGGCACGCCCCAGCTGCCCTCACCCAATGAGGTGATCCTGGTCAGGGTGGACGTGCCGGTCAGCACCTCCGTCAGTTCGGAGGCCCTGCGCGGCGTGCGGGCGACCGTCGGCTCGCCTCCACCGCACCGCCACCACTCCAGGCGGTCGCGCGTGGCGGGCACCACGGCGACGCAGTGCTCCCCCAGCAACTCGGCCGCGAGCTGCACGATCGTCTTCAGGGTGTGTTCGCGGGACGTGCCCCCGGCGAGCCTCAGGTGCGCGTGATCGAGCGTGACATCCGTGAAGTACCAGGCACTCCAGCCCTCCCCGAGGTCGTGCTGACGGCCGGCGACGTGCACGTCGAACTGCCCGCCGACGCCCAGGCGGGGGAACCGGTCGGCGGCCGCGGCGTTGCGCACGCGCACCACTCCGGCCGGGTCCACGACGAAGACGGCTTCGCGCAGCCCGTCCACCAGGCGCTGCCAGCCGTCCAGGTCGATGCCCACGACGCTGCTCATCCGCTCTCGTCCAGCGCAAGCGGCCGAATCATCACGGCCTCCTGCGGGTAGTTGGCGTGCATCGCGGCATCAAGTTACCTCGCTCCCAACCTAACGTGGCAGGCTTGGCTGCGACCACCGAGGCACGGAGGCTTGGAGTGACCACGGCCAACGAAGAGACGGACGCGACCCTCGAACGGGTTCTCTCCGCCATGAGAGACCTGCGTGACGGCAACTTCCGGCGCAGGCTCGTAGTGCCGGGGAACGGGCCCGTGTCCGCGCTCGCCGACGTGTTCAACGAGATCGCGGAGCGCAACCAGTGGCTCGCCGGTGAGCTGGGCCGGGTCCGCCAGGCGGTGGGCCAGGAGGGCAGGCTGACCGAACGGGTGGCGCCCGCGGGCACCGCCGGGGGCTGGTCGCTGATCGCCGACTCGGTGAACGGCCTGGTCGAGGACCTGATGCGGCCGACCACGGAGCTGAGCCGCGTGCTCGCCGCCGTGGCCGAGGGCGACCTGACCAAGCGCATGTCGGACCAGACGCTGCGCGGTGAGTTCGCGACGCTCGGCTCGACGGTGAACGGCCTGGTGGACCAGCTGTCGTCGTTCGCGGACGAGGTCACCCGCGTCGCCCGCGAGGTCGGTACCGAGGGCCAGCTGGGCGGTCAGGCGAAGGTGCCCGGCGTGGCCGGCACCTGGCGTGACCTGACCGACAACGTGAACTCGATGGCGAACAACCTGACCAACCAGGTCCGCAACATCGCCTCGGTCGCGACGGCGGTGGCGAACGGCGACCTGACGCAGAAGATCACGGTGGACGTCTCCGGCGAGATGCTGGAGTTGAAGAACACGCTGAACACGATGGTCGACCAGCTGTCCTCGTTCGCGGACGAGGTCACCCGTGTCGCGCGTGAGGTCGGCACGGACGGCAAGCTGGGCGGTCAGGCGAAGGTCCCCGGCGTCGCCGGCACGTGGCGCGACCTGACCGACAACGTCAACTTCATGGCGGACAACCTGACGACCCAGGTCCGCAACATCGCGCAGGTCACGACCGCGGTGGCGCTGGGCGACCTGACGCAGAAGATCACCGTCGACGCGCGCGGCGAGATCCTGGAGTTGAAGACCACCATCAACACGATGGTCGACCAGCTCTCCTCGTTCGGTGACGAGGTCACGCGTGTGGCGCGCGAGGTCGGCTCGGACGGCCGCCTGGGCGGTCAGGCGCAGGTGCCGGGCGTCGCGGGCACGTGGCGCGACCTCACCGAGTCGGTGAACGTCATGGCGAACAACCTGACGACCCAGGTCCGCAACATCGCCTCGGTGACCACCGCGATCGCACGCGGCGACCTGACCCAGAAGATCACCATCGACGCGCGCGGCGAGATCCTCGAGCTCAAGACCACCATCAACACGATGGTCGACCAGCTCTCCTCGTTCGCCGACGAGGCCACGCGCGTGGCGCGTGAGGTCGGCACCGAGGGCCGTCTGGGCGGTCAGGCGACGGTGCCGGGCGTCGCGGGCACGTGGCGCGACCTGACCGACAACGTCAACTTCATGGCGAACAACCTGACCAACCAGGTCCGCAACATCGCGCACGTCGCCACGGCCGTCGCGAACGGCGACCTGTCGCAGAAGATCACCGTCGACGCGCGCGGCGAGATCCTCGAGCTCAAGTCCACTTTGAACACGATGGTCGACCAGCTGTCCTCGTTCGCCGAGGAGGTCACCCGCGTGGCCCGCGAGGTCGGCACCGACGGCCGCCTGGGCGGTCAGGCCCGCGTGCAGGGCGTCGCCGGCACGTGGAAGGACCTGACCGACAACGTCAACCTGATGGCGGACAACCTGACCGACCAGGTCCGCAACATCGCCACCGTCGCCACCGCCGTCGCGAACGGCGACCTCTCGAAGAAGATCACCGTCGAGGCGAAGGGCGAGGTCGCGACTCTCGCCGAGACCCTGAACGGCATGGTCGACACGCTGCGCGCGTTCGGCGACGAGGTCACCCGCGTCGCCCGCGAGGTCGGCACCGAGGGCATCCTGGGCGGCCAGGCGCGCGTCTCCGGCGTGGCGGGCACGTGGAAGGACCTCACCGACTCGGTGAACTTCATGGCGGACAACCTGACCAACCAGGTCCGCAACATCGCCCAGGTCACCACCGCCGTCGCGCAGGGCGACCTGACGAAGAAGATCGACGTCTCGGCCCGCGGCGAGATCCTGGAGTTGAAGACCACCATCAACACGATGGTCGACCAGCTCTCGTCGTTCGCCGACGAGGTCACGCGTGTCGCCCGCGAGGTCGGCACCGAGGGCAAGCTCGGCGGTCAGGCCGAAGTGGACGGTGTGGCGGGAACGTGGTCGAAGCTGACCGACAACGTCAACCAGCTGGCCTCGAACCTCACCACCCAGGTGCGCGCCATCGCGGCCGTCGCCACCGCCGTGACCGCGGGCGACCTGACCCGCCAGATCACCGTCGACGCGTCCGGCGAGCTCGCGGAGCTCAAGGACAACGTCAACCAGATGATCGCGAACCTGAAGGAAACCACCCGCGCCAACCGCGAGCAGTACTGGCTCAAGACCAACCTGGCGCGGTTGTCCGGCCTCATGCAGGGCCACCGCGACCTGCGCGCTCTGGCGTCGCTGATCATGAGCGAGCTGACCCCGCTCGTCAGCGCCCACCACGGTGCGTTCTTCCAGATCGAGGAGGACGACTCCAAGCAGAGCCTCGAACTGACCGCCACTTACGGCTTCCGCCTCGACGCCGCCCGCACCACCCACGTGGCCATGGGCGAATCCCTGGTGGGCCAGTCAGCCCTCGAGAAGAAGACCATTCTGGTCGACCAGGTCCCCGGCGGCTACCTGACCGTCTCCTCGGCCCTGGGCGAAGCGGCCCCGGTCAACCTGGTGATCCTCCCGGTCCTCTTCCAGGGCGAAACCCTGGGCGTGATCGAACTGGCGTCCCTGAACGAGTTCTCCGACGTCCACCTGGACCTCCTGGACCAGCTCAAGGAAGCCATCGGCGTCAACGTGAACACCCTCCTGGCCAACTCCAGGACCGACGCCCTCCTGGTCGAGTCACAGCGCCTCACCACCGAACTGAGGGCCGGTTCGGAAGAGCTGGAGGACCGGGCCCGCCAGCTCCAGACCGCCTCGAAGTACAAGTCCGAGTTCATGGCCAACATGTCCCACGAACTCCGCACTCCCCTGAACTCCCTGCTGATCCTCGCGAAGCTCCTCGCCGACAACCTCGACGGCAACCTCAACGCCAAACAGGTCGAGTTCGCCCGCACCATCCACTCCTCGGGCTCCGACCTGCTCCAGCTCATCAACGACATCCTCGACCTCACCAAGGTCGAGGCGGGCCACATGACGCTGCACGAGGACCCGGTCCGCCTGGACGAACTGGTCCGCTACGTGGAAACCCTCTGCCTGCCCCTGACGGCGGAGAAGAACCTCGAATTCTCAGTGCGCGTAGACCCGAACGTCCCGGAAACCCTCCACACGGACGAACACAGGCTTCAGCAGATCCTCAGGAACCTGCTCTCCAACGCCGTGAAGTTCACCCACGACGGCGGCATCCGCCTGCACGTCCGCATGGACGACCCCTCCACCGTCGCCTTCGACGTGCACGACACGGGAATCGGCATCCCGGCCGAAAAACTGGCCGTCATCTTCGAGGCCTTCCAACAGGCGGACGGCACCACCAGCCGCAAGTACGGCGGCACGGGCCTGGGCCTCTCCATCAGCCGGGAACTGGCCCAACTCCTCAACGGTGCCCTCCGAGTCCGCTCGGAACCGGGCATCGGCTCCACCTTCACCCTCTGCCTCCCCCTGGGCAAGGTGATCTCCGAAGCCGTGGTCCTCCCCGAGCCGACCCCCATCGTCACCCCGGCTCCAGTGGTGGCGAACTCGAGCTCAATGCGCTTCCACGGCGAAAAGGTCCTGGTGGTGGACGACGACCTGCGCAACGTCTTCGCCCTGACCAGCGTCCTCGAACTGCACGGCCTGGAAGCGATTTTCGCCGACAACGGCATAACGGGCGTCCGGGCGCTCGAACAATACGACGACGTGGCCATCGTCCTGATGGACATCATGATGCCGGAACTGGACGGCAACGCGACCATTTCCGCTATTCGCGCAATGGAGCGTTACGCCGATCTGCCGGTCATCGCGGTAACGGCAAAGGCGATGAAGGGCGACCGCGAGAAGTCGCTGGCATCAGGCGCCACCGATTACGTGACAAAGCCGGTGGACACCGAGCACCTCATCCGCTTGATCGCCTACTACCTGGGAGTATCGGGCGAGTAGCAGCCAAGAGCACCAGGCGGCCCCACGCAAGGCTGCTGAGCGCTCGGTAGCCAAGAGCTAAGCGACCAATGGCTTGAGGGGAACGAAGCCGCAGGCGAGGCCGTGTGAGCTTAAGCATCGCGATGGCGCAGCCGAGCCCACCCAAGGCACAACGGCAATGCCGAAGGCGAGGCGTCCTTAGCTCTTGGCTCAAAACACTCCGCCCGCCACACGCAATGCCGAAGGCGAGCCGACACTCTTGGCTGCACCGGCAAGCCGGTAGCGGTGACGTGCCCACCCAAACCCAGCCACGTACGCGTGGGATTGGGGCTTGACTTTGGGTGCGAGGTGCTACCACTCGTGGCTCGGCCGGGCGCTTTTCAGCCCGGCCTTTCCGGCCCGACCAGCGCCTCGCAAGGGCCCCGAAGTCAAGCCCCAATCCCTATCGACGCGCCAGCGGCGATGAAACGACCCGTCTCGTCTCAAGTCTTTGCACAAAACCCAGCCATCGCATTGCTGACAGACCCCGCACCCACCCAAATCAATGGGCGGAATCCGCAGCTTCCTGCACAGCGGCATCCACCGAAGCGTGCAAACTCAGCACCTCAGCCACATCGGCCAACTCGAACAACCGCCGAACCGGCCCCTGAGCGGCCGCGATCCGCAACTGCCCACCCTCCTCGGCCAACCGCCGATGCCAGTCCAGCACCAACGCCAGCCCGGTGGAATCCATGAACGCGAGCTGAGCAAGATCCAGCACGGCGTGCGCCCCGGTGACGTCCGCGTCCAACCGGGCGGACAACACGGGCACGGTGTCGATGTCCAGTTCCCCGGCGACGGCGACCACGCGCCATCCCCGCTGGACCTCGCTGCCGACGTTGAGCTCCATCGTCGCCGTTCCTCTCGCCACGCCCGACTCGTGCGACTTCGTGCGACCCAAATCGTGCAGCACGGCGTCCGGGCATGCGACCACCGGGGGGCTGAAAGATCCGGACGACCCGCCGGATGTGCGACTATGCGCCTTGTGCTGAACGACCCACTGGCAGAGGTGCGCGTGACCCTGGGCGCCGAGGGCGGCTCATGCGCACGTGCCCGTCAGGTGGTGCGCGAGGCCGCTTCTTCCTGGGATCTCACGGACGACCTGACCGATGACGCCCAACTCGTCGTCACCGAACTCGTCTCCAACGGCATCGACCACGGCGAGGGTCCGATCACGCTGACGGTCAGCAAGACGCAGGGCGGCATGCTCGTCGAGGTGCACGACAGGTCGCCGCAGCTGCCTCAGCTCAGACCCGTGGACCCGACGAGCGCGCGCGGGCGCGGTATGCAGCTCGTGAAGGCCCTGAGCGTTCGCTGGGGCACTACGCCGCGGAACGACGGAAAGGTCGTCTGGGCGCAGCTGGAGGCCTGAGAAGGGCCATCCACGCACACCGTGGCGCGGCAGCAAGTCTTTGTGCGCAGCCATGTCGCAATGCGGTGGTCTCAGGTTGTGGTCGTCCGCCGGTGGCGCGTACGGTCGGTGCGGACGGGAGTCCTTATGAACCAACTTCGCCAGAGAACTACCTACGTCCAGTCCATTCCGATCGTCGCGCTCACCGGCGAGATCGACATGATGTCCTCGGCCCCGGTCACCAGCAGACTCGCCGAGCTGCTCGACCACAAGCCGCCCGCGCTCGTCGTGGACCTGCGGGAAGTGCGCTTCTTCGGTTCCGAGGGGATCCGCGCGCTGGTCGAGACCCAGCAACAGGCGGACGAACTCGGCATCAAGTTCGGCGTCGTCAGCGACAGCAGGATCGTCCTGCGCCCGTTGCAGATGACCGCCGTGGACCAGTTGCTGATGCTGTTCGACGACGTCGACGACGCCGTCACCGCGCTGAGCGCCTGAACTCCAGCCGCCCCGAAGAACCCGGTCTCAGGCCGCTGACGAACTGCGCGCGCGAGAGCGCTCCACCAGCGAGAGCAGCAGGCCTTCCTTGGTGGACCACGGCGAGATGTCCACGACGTCGTGGCCGGACACCTTCATCAGACCTTCCGCGACCACCGCGCCCGCCAGCGACTGCTGGGCCCGGTGGCGCGAGATCCCCGGCAGGGCCGCACGTTCGCGCACCGAGAGCTTCGCGAGCCGCGGGATCCACTTCTCCAGGTCCTTCAACCGCAACTGGCGCGGCGCGTACGTGTCGCTGCGGGCACCGGCGAGGCGCGCGAGCTGTTCGAACACCTTCGAGCACCCGATCGCGCGAGCGCTCTCACTCGCCGGGAACGCGGCCGCGAGTCTCTCCGCCACCTCCACGCGCATGTCCGCCACCGTGAGTCCGGCGCGGGTCAACGTCCTTGCCCCCAAAGGCAACGACACGGCTCTGTCGGGTTCGGCGCCCGAGCCCGCGGCGAGTTCGACGGTGCCGCCGCCGACGTCCAGCACGACGACGGGTCCGGCGGCGAAGCCGAACCACTGCCGGGCCGCCTGGTACGAGAGGCGGGCTTCTTCCTTGCCGGACAACACCTTCAGCTCGACGCCGGTGCGGCGCGCGACCTTGCGGATGACCTCGTCGACGTTCGACGAATCACGCACGGACGAGGTCGCGAACGGCAGGAACGGGACGTCGCCCGCCTTCTTGCGGGCGGCGAGGACGGCGGCGCTCAGGGAGTCGACGCCGGCGCCGCTGATGGCCCCGCGCGCGTCGATCTCCCGATCCAGCCTCAGCCTGACCTTGTGGGACACCAGCGGACGCAACAGGTCTCGTTCCACGACCACCAGGTGCGCACTGAAGCACCCCACGTCCAGAACTCCGACCGACATCCGCCACCTTCCCTTCTCCCAAGTGTTCTTTACCTCATCGACACCCATTGTGCGAAACTGAGCCTCCGATCGAGCAATGTTCGCTCGATGAGATGCGTTACAGTCACCGAATGTCACTGGCGGAGATACCTTCCCGGCTCGAACGCGCCCTCGGCAAGGCTGAATCCGGCGTGATCGTCCTCGCGGTGGACGGTCTCTCCTCGGACGTGGCCAAACAGTCCTGGCTGTCCGCCTCCGTCTCCACGCTGTCCTCGACGGTGCCGTCGACGACGGCGACGGCGTTGCTGACCGCGTTGACCGGTGTCCCCGCCGACGTCCACCGCGTGCCGGGAACTGTGTACCGCAACGGATCCGGGCTCGTGCACGCCGTCAACGGCACGCCGCCGATCCCCGATCTGCCCACCGTGCTGGAACGGCACGGCGCGACCGCGCTGGCCCGCGAACTCGACCACCTCGAAGGCACGTGGGCCCAAGCCCTGCTGCGCGGAACGAACCGGGTACCCGCTGCCGCGCCGCACAAACTCGCCGCACAGGCCGAAGACCCGCCGCTGCTCGTCGCGAACGTCGTGGTGGACCTCGACAAGGCGCTCAAGGACGCCCGGTTCCTCTGGACCTACGTCAACATCTCCGACCACGTGCACCGCCACGGCTACGACGAGTCGGTGCACGAGGCGATGCTGCGGCTGGACGCGCACGCCAACCGCTGGGCGGCGGCCGGATGGACCGTGATCGCGTACTCGGACCACGGCATGATCGCGGTCGACCCCGATCCCGAGCTCGTCGAGGCCTGGGACGCGATCGTGCGCGAGGAGTGCGTGATCCCCTCCGGCGGAGCGGGCCGGATGCGCTGGCTCTACCCGAAAGCCGACCGGCTGGAAGCCGTTTTCGACCGCGTGGCAACGACTCTGGGCGACGCGGCGACCGTGCACCACGCCACCGACCTCGGACTGCCGCAGCCGGAGGCGGGCCCGGTCGTGGCGGTGGCGGCGTCCCCGCGCTTCCCGCTGCCCGACCCGTCGGTGAAGTTCGAGCACGGTGGCCTGAGCCGCGACGAGATCGACGTCCCCTTCGCGGTCTGGCAAGCCGTACAGTGACGGTGTGCACGTCGAATTCTCCAGCAGCATAAGGGAAATCGATGCTGCCGATTGGAACGCGGTGGTGCGCCGTGCGGGCGCACCGGTGTTCTACCGGCACGCGTACGTCAGCGCGTACGAGCAGTCGCCGCTGACGGAGGTCGAGGGGTTCGCGTACTTCGTCGTGAAGGACGGCGACCGCCCGGTCGCCGTCACGCCCGCCTACCTCCAGTCGGCCGCGAACCCGTTGCGCCGCCTGCACGATGCCTATCCGGAGGCCGTCGGCCAGCGCGCCCTGCTGAGCCACACCTGGCACTGCTACGACGCGCAGGTGCCCGCCACCACCGAGGTCCTGCCCCGGCTGCTGGACGCCATGATCCGCACCGCGTCGATCCTCGGCGCGCGCTGGTGCGGGTTCATGAACGTCCAGCGCGGCACCGGCCTGTCGCAGGCGCTCACCGCCGCCGGACTCCCCGCGCGACACCTGACGGACCGCTGGGCGGCGAACCTCACCACGTACGAGGACTACCTGGCGGGCCTCGGCATGCGCGCCAGGGCGAACGTGCGGCGCAACCACCGCAGGGCGGCGGAAGCGGGCGTCACGGTCGAGGCGCTCCCGGTCGACCACGCCGCGATGGACGAGATCACCCTGCTGTGCGTCAAGACCGCGAGCCGCTTCGAGAACAACGGCTACTACCCCGGCGAGGCGTTCACGAAGTTCGTGACGGGGCTGGGCGACCTGGCGCACGTGATCGAGGTGCGCCAGCGCGGCAGGCTCGTCGCGGCCGGCGTCTGCCTGACCGACGAGACCCGCTTCCACACCTGGACGTGCGGCGTGGACTACGCGGTGGACGGCAACTACAGCCCCTACGGCGTGCTGTTCGCCGAGTCGATCCGGCACGCCGTCCGGCTCGGCAAGACCACGCTCGAGGGCGGCCGCGGCAACGAGGCGTTCAAGCGTCGCCACGGCCTGAGCCCCCGCCATTTGGACGCAAGTCTGATCCGCACCTGAACAGCGCATTGTTCACAAGGATGAACAATGCGATTTACAACGTCGGATTCCTGCGGTTTCACGTACGTGATTCAGTCCTTTAGGCCAGGTCAGCGCCTCGATGCAAGACAGAGGAATCAATTTTTAACTGACCTTTACAGGCGTTGATCCGATCTGCCACTGTGACGCCGGGCGCACGGCACAAATGAAAGGGACTGGACGGTCTCGTGAATCTGTCTCGACGCACCCTTCTGGCGTCCGCAGCAGCCACTCCCCTGCTCACCGGAGCAGGCCTGACGATCGGTGCGGGAGAAGCCGCCGCTTCGCCCGCGACCCTCCGCGCGGCCCTCGACTACGGCAACGCCAAGCTCAAGGCCGTCGCGCCCGGCATCACCTCGTTCCCGGAGATCACCAGGGCCGAGAAGTGGACCTACGTCGCCGACGGCGGCTGGATCGGCGGTTTCTGGCCGGGCACGCTGTGGCTCGCGCACCTCGACAGCGGCGACGCGCAGTTCCGCTCGCTCGCCGAGGCCGCCAACGACAGACTGGCTCCGCGCCGTCTCCAGCCGCGCGACCACGACCTGGGATTCCTCTTCTACCCGTCGTGGGTCACCGCGTACCGGCTGACCGGCAACACCAAGTGGCGGGACGGCGCGATCGACGCCGCGAACACCCTGATCCAGCGCTGGAACGCCACCGGCAAGTTCATCCGCGCGTGGGGCGCGCTCGGCACTCCGGGCAACGCGGGCCGCGTCATCATCGACACGATGATGAACCTGGACCTGCTCGCGTTCGCGACCGAGCAGACCGGCGACCGCAAGTTCCTCGACATCGCGATCGCGCACGCCAGGACCACCCAGACGCACTTCGTCCGCCAGGACGGCTCGACGCCGCACGTGTTCGACTTCAACCCGGACACCGGCGCGCCCCTCGGCCCGAACACCGTGCAGGGCTACAGCCCGACGTCGTGCTGGGCGCGCGGCCAGGCGTGGGGCATCTACGGCTTCACGACCATGTACCGCCGCACGGGCCTGCGCGAGTTCCGCGACACCGCCCGCAAGCTGTCGGACTACGCCCTGTCGGTGCTGACGCCGGACAGCGTGCCGGTGTGGGACTACCGCTCCCCGTTGGGCGTCAACGACATCAAGGACTCGTCGGCGGGCGCGATCATGGCGTGCGGCCTGCTCGACCTGGCCAAGGCCACCGGCACGACGCGCTACCACGACCGGGCGTTGAAGATCCTCGACGGCCTGGTCGCGACGTGCCTCACGACCAAGTCCACGCGTGCCGAGGCGATCCTGGCCCGCGGCACGCGCAACCGCCCGTCCGAGGACGGCGTGGAGATCTCGCTGCCCTACGGCGACTACTACCTGTACGAGGCGATCCTGCGGGTGCTCAAGCCCACCCAGATCGCCCGGGCCATCGGCCTCTGACCGGTTCTACTGCTCGATCACCTTCGCCGTCGGCCCGTCGGTCCAGGTCGCTTCCAGCCTGGACAACCGGCCGGCGGCGTTGGTGAAGTTCACCACCAGCGGCCCGCCGGGCTGTTCCACCTTCACCGAGTAGCCGTCCGCGGGCGTGGCCGACAGCGCCTGCACGCCCTGCGGCCGGTAACGGACGACCACGTCCCCGCCGCGCAGGTGGAACGCGTGCACGTATGACCCGTCCGACTGCCATTCCCCCTGCGGAGATTGAGCCGAGGTGGGGCGCGCATCCGTACTACGAGGAGGAGCCGGAACAGTTGTTGTGACCACAGGAGGCCTGGTGGAAGAAGGCGTGACAGGCGGCGGGGCGTCGACGGAGGCGCCGGGTTCGGGTACCGGCACGCTGATCGACGTGACGGTCGGCATCGGCAGCACGGCGGAACTCACCGAGCCGAGGGTGCCGAAGTCCGCGGGCGGGGCGGGTTCCATCGCCCACCGGATGCCGAACCAGGACAGGCCGATGGCGACCGTGGTCACCAGTGCCCAGGCGACCAGGTATCCGACCGACCGTCTCACTGCGGCAATCCTCCTGTAGCGGGTCATGGCATCAGTACTGCTGGTCGAAGACGACCCGGTGGTGCGAGCGGCGGTCACGCGCGCTCTCACCGGCCAGGGCCACATCGTGCACGGTGTCGCCCTCGCGATCGAGGCTTTGCGAGAAGTCACCGCCAACAGCTACGACGTCGTGGTGCTCGATCTCGGGCTCCCCGACCTCGACGGCGGTGACGCGCTGCGGATGATCCGAGGCGTCACGAACACCCCCGTCGTCATCGCGACCGCCCGCGACGACGACACCGAGATCGTCCGGCTGCTCAACGCGGGCGCGGACGACTACCTCGTCAAACCGTTCTCCGGCGAGATCCTGGAAGCCCGGCTGCAGGCGGTGCTCAGACGCGCCCGGGACAGCAAGCAGCTCGTGATCGGCGGCCTGGAGATCGACGTCGCGCTGCGCAAGGCCACTGTGGACGGTCAGGAGCTCTCCTTGACGCACAAGGAGTTCGAACTGCTCTCCTACCTCGCGGCACGGCAGGGGGAGGTGGTGCCGCGGGCGGAGATCCTGGCGAGCCTGTGGCCGTCCAACCGCGACGACCAGACGCTCGACGTGCACCTGTCCTGGCTGCGCCGCAAGCTCGGTGAACGGGCCGCGCAGCCCCGTTATCTGCACACGGTGCGAGGAGTCGGCGTGCGTCTGGTCGACCCGAGATGAGGCGGTCACTGGTGCTGGTCGCTCTCGCGGCGACCAGCATGGTGGCCCTGGCGTTCCTCATCCCGCTCGCGATCGTCGTCAAGGACCTCGCGTACAGCCGCGCGTTGAGCGAGGCCGAGAAGCAGGCCAACCAGATGACGCCGGCGTTGCTGATCACCCGCAAGCCGCAGGAGATCCGGCAGGCGATCAGGTTCACCCGCTACGGCGGCCAGGGCAGGCTGGCCGTGCACCTGAGTGCTTCGACCGGCACCCTGGGCACCTCGCACATCACGGCCCTGGACCTCGAGAACGCGCAGAAGCTCGCCAGGGCGTCCACGGTCGAACGGCCTGATGGCGTGGCATATCTGCAACCGCTCGCCACGAGCGAGAGCGGCATCGTGATCGTCGAGGCGTTCGTGCCGAACGAGCAGCTCACCCACGGCGTGATCGGCACGTGGGGTGTGCTCGCGGGCGTCGCCGTCGGCCTGGTCGCCGGGTCGGTGCTCGTCGCCGACCGCCTCGGCGCGCGGGCCGTGCGGGCCACCCGCGGTCTCGCCGACGCGGCGCGCCGGATGGGCCAGGGCGACCTCACCGTCCGCGTCCCGGTGAAGGGACCGCCGGAGGTGAAGGAGGCCGGCAAGGCCTTCAACGCCATGGCCGAACGCGTCCGGCACCTGCTGGCCGCCGAACGCGAGGTGGTCGCCGACCTCTCGCATCGCCTGCGCACGCCTCTCACGGCCCTTCTCCTGGACGCGGACACGCTCGGGGGTGGTCCGGGTGCGGACCGCGTCCGAGAGGCCGTCCAGGGCCTGGAGAGGGAGGTCGACGAGATCATCAAGGCCGCGCGTTCCGGTCTGCAGCCCGACGAGGGCGGCACCGACGCGGCCGGGGTGGTGCGCGACCGGCTGGTGTTCTGGTCCGCGCTCGCCGACGACCAGGAACGGCCGTGGACCGTGCGCGGCGCCGACCGGCCGGCACCGGTGCCGCTCGCCCGCAACGACCTCGCGGCGGCGCTGGACGCGTTGCTGGGCAACGTCTTCCGCTACACACCGGAGGGCACCCGGTTCGCCGTGACGCTGGTGCACCAGGCCGATCTGGTGGCGCTGGTGGTCGAGGACGCGGGGCCGGGCATCGCGGACACCGCGCAGGCCGTGCGGCGTGGAGCCAGCGGTGGCGGGTCCACCGGGCTGGGGCTCGACATCGCCCGCAGGGCCGCCGAACGCACGGGAGGGTCGCTCCACGTCGATCGCGGTCCGTTGGGCGGTGCACGCGTGCAATTGAGGCTCCGGAGGGTCTGAGTGCGGCCCCTTGTCAGGGACCTGCTTGCCAGGGGCCGGTGACGAACGCCGCCGGCGGCGCGGACCGTGGGACGGGTCCGACGCCGCCGGCGGGCACCGGCCGGCCGCGCGGCACCGCTGCCGCACCACCGAGTCCCGAGCAGGAGGGAGGAACCCGATGAGCAGTGCGCGCATTGCCTTCCCACACCGGTGTAACGAGGTGGATCAGCCGGGGCTCTCGGCGCCAGGTGTGGGGACCGGCGTATTCAGTGGGTCTTGGGTTTTTGCGATCTGACATGAAGTTAGCCGACCGCTGATCGTCGCCCATCCACCGTTCAGACGATTAATCGGTTTTAAATTTGTTTAAGTTCGCCCGGTCGGTCGTCCACGACTTAAGACGATTTAAGATAGCGTCATCCACCCGCCGCCATCCCGTCGATTTTTCGAAAGGCGACACATGATCAGCGCGATGGCAGCCGCGGGATTGGCGCTCTCACTCCTGTCGGCCCCTCAGGCAGACGTGGTTCCTCCCGGCAAAATCACGGTCGACGTCGTCACGGTGAACGGTTCCGGCTGCCCCGCCGGAACGGCCGCGGTCGCGGTGTCGGACGACAACACCTCATTCACGGTGACCTACAGCGACTACACCGCCCAGGCGGGTTCCGGATCGACGCCGACGCAGTTCCGCAAGAACTGCCAGTTGAACCTCCGCGTGCACTACCCGCAGGGCTTCACGTTCGGCATCGCGAAGGCCGACTACCGCGGCTTCGCGCACTTACCCAGAGGGGCGCGCGGGATGCAGCGCGCCAGCTACTACTTCGCCGGTTCGTCCTCCACGACGACCACCACGCACAACATCGCGGCACCGACCTCGAACAACTGGCAGTTCACCGACTCGACCGAGGTCGCGGAGATCGTCTACGCCCCGTGCGGCGCGGTGCGGCACCTGAACGTGAACACCGAGGTCCGAGCCTTCACGAACTCGTCCAACCAACCGGCCTTCGTGTCCATGGACTCGACCGACGGCAGCGTCAACACCCGCTACCAGTTCGCCTGGAAGCGTTGCTGACCCAGAAAGATCACCCAGAGGGCTCGGCGCTACACTCACAGTGAGCGTCGGGCCCTCTCGTCGTGACCCGAACGTGACTTTTGACGGGTGAGTCAACCAGGGCATTGCTTCCCGCGTATACCCATGTAGATTCCCGCTCACCGTGACGGCCATTCGGGTGACCGTCTCGGCTCGCGCGCCGCACGCGAAACGGAGGCAGCATGCAGGCGAACGCCCAGACCGCCCAGGTCGACGACCTGACACTCATCGCGCTGCCCACCGCGGTGAACTGCGCGGATCTGTTCGTGCGCTTCACCCTTGGTGAGTGGCGCCTGCGCAACATGACCGCGGAGTGCTCGGCCGTCGCTTGCGCGCTGGTCGAGGCCGCCGTGGAGTCGGCCGATCCCAAGACGTCGCGGCTCATCACGCTGCGACTGCGACTCAGTGGCGACTACCTGGTAGTCGAGTTGGAGGCCGCGCGGTTCATCATGCCGCCGACCTCCCCTGACCTGCGCACCGGCGAGCTGCAGCTGGCCGGCGGCATCAAGCTCATCTGGTGCGAACTGGCGCTGCCGACCGGCGTGAACGCGAACGCGGTGCCGCTACCGCGCCGCGAGAAGCGCCGTTCCCCGGCGGCCGAGGCGCTGGGCGACGAGCCGGACGTCGATCCGGAGCTCATCCAGCGCATCCTGTTCGGCCTCGGTGGCTCGATGGGCAACGGTCAGCGCTAGCTCTTCCCGCTTCACCCGCAAGGGCGCGTCCATCAGTGGACGCGCCCTTCGCGTGTTTTCGGGGTCTTTTCGGTGGACGGTTCACGAATTGAGTTCCGGTCCACCTTGCGCGCACCTTGCGCTCTTTAGGCCGTTCGAGGCGTGTTACATTCTCGCGCGGCTCTGGCATCAGGTTTCTTGACGCCGTTCTGGCGGTACGGACGGCAATTCACCGACGAGTGGTTCGCACACCCCGTTGTCTCAGTGACCGATTGACCGCGAAAAGTGACTGATAGCCGTTGCGCATTCACCTGCGCGAACGTCCGGCAATGTTGCTCTGGTTGGCGGACGGTTCGTCAACATCCTTTCCGATACGGTCTCGTACCACGCCGCCCGCCCGAACGTCGTCGCACATTCGGAAAGGCATTCCAATGATCAGTGTGCTGGCCGCAGCCGGCCTGGCTCTGTCCACCATCGTCATTCCCCCGGTCGCGGATCCGCCCCCGACGGGCCAGATCACGATCGACGTCGTCACGGTCAACGGCTCCGGGTGCCGCGCCGGCACGGCCGCCATCGCCGTCTCCCCCGACAACAAGGCGTTCACGGTCACCTACAGCGACTACATGGCGCAGGTGGGCCCGGATTCCCGGCCGACCGATTTCCGGAAGAACTGCCAGCTGAACCTGAAGGTCAACGTTCCCGGCGGTTTCACCTTCGGCATCGCCCAGGCCGACTACAGAGGTTTCGCCCACCTGGAACGCGGAGCCAAGGGAACCCAGAAGGCGAGCTACTACTTCCAGGGAATGTCGGACACCGACCAGCGCACCAAGACCTGGAACGGCGCGCTGAGCGACGACTGGCAGGTCACGCACAAGACGGACGTCGCGTCGATCATCTACCACCCGTGCGGCGCGAAGCGGAACTTCAACATCAACACGGAGTTGCGCGTGGACAAGGGCACCTCGGACCCGAAGAAGACCAGCTTCATGGCGATGGACTCGACGGACGGTTCGATCGAGACCGTCTACCACTTCGCCTGGAAGAAGTGCCCGAAGTAGCCGCTCTGCCCTGACCTGCTCTGACTGCGTTCGCACTGACAGCCCTTGCACGGCAAGGCCGGAGCCCGTGTCGGCTCCGGCCTTGCCGTTCTGTTCCGTGCGGGAACTCAGATGTTCTGGTTCGCGAAGCCCTTGGTCGCGATCTTCGACAACATCCCCTGCCACACGGCGGTGCTGGTGTGCGGGTCGCCGGTCACGCCGAGCGCGGACTTGAGGCCGTTGAACGCGCTCGTCGTGGCCGGCCCCCAGATCCCGTCGATCGCAAGGCCCGACCCGCGGAAGTTGTTGCAGGTGCCCTGCACGAACTTGGTGTCCGCCTCGGAGTCCTTGAGCACGCGCACCGGCATGCCACCGAAGTCGGCGTGGATGTGGTCGCGGTGGTCGGCGTTGTACCAGCCGTCCAGCACGTACCGGAACCGGCGGCGGCACACCGCTTCCGTTGCCAGGTAACGCTTGCGCAGCGCGGCCGTGCCCGAGGCGTGGTGCTGGTCGAGCGGCGAGGTGACGTTGCCGTTGGACCACCGCACGTGGTCGAGGTCCATCGCCGTACCGGCCCCGTGCTGCCCGGCCTTGTTGACGTAGAACCCGGCCGACACGATGTAGCTGATCGAACCGTAGCTCGACGACAGCGACCTCAGGTCGCGAATCCAGGCGACGAGGGCGTTGTAGAACGCGTCGGTGGCCTGCCAGTTGCGCGCGGTGGTGTTGCCGCGGTTGGAACGCCAGTAGTAGACGGGCGTGCCGTCGATCTTCTGGAACGTCATCATCGCCAGCGCGCCGACCTCGGAGGCCTGGATCTCGGCCGGCGTGTGCTGGTCGGCGGATTTGGCCGGGTCTGGTGAGGCGCCGGCCAGGGCAGGCGCGATGGCGGACAGGCCCGCGAGTCCGGCCACGGCCGCCGTGCCGGTGACGAAGCCGCGCCTGGTGACGTTGTTCTCGAACACCCCAGTACTCCCTCTGTGTCCTGGCCGGCTGCGGCAGGAGGAAGGGCCTGTCTCTCACCGGCCCGAGGGAGTCTAGGGATCAGCGGTGGTGGGGTGGAATCGGCGTTGACCTGGGATTTTCCTTCGCCTTTACCGGGTGGGTCGGCTTGCGTGCGTTCTGTTTCTGTTCCAGCGGGGTTGGTTGCGTTCTGTTGGTTGAGCTCTGGCGGGATGCATTCGCGGCCTCAATGCCGGGGTGAAGGACGCCCCGGCCGGACCGAACCAGGTTGGCATCCCGCCCCTCAAGGTCAAGCCCCAATCGCCAAGAACGGCGCAACCGGTTCCCAACCTGATAGCAGCCCGCTCGGGCTCGCCTTCGGCTTCGCCACGCCAGGTTCCATAGGTGGGCGGCTTACGTCCTCGGCTATCCGGTTGGCACCGCGCGCCTGGCTTGGGCGGTAGTCGCCATGCGTCGGCGACTGCCGTCAGTGGACCGCGCCCAGCACCCTGATCAGGCTCTTCTCCGTGTCGGTGCCCAGCTTCTCCATAGCGAGCTTCGCCACCGGCGCGCCCAGCTTCGCGAGGCCGTTGAACTCCACGTGCGCGTGGTAGCCGATGCGCGTCGTGCCCGGTGCCGGGCCCGGTGCGATCGAGATGTCGTCGGTCGAGGTCGCGGTGTCGTTGCGCCCCACGAACTGCAGACCGGCGGTGTCGTCGCGGGTGAGTTCGTAGACCAGTTCGGTCTTGCGGCCCAGGAACTGGGAGACGTTGCGCCAGCGCGAGCCGACGATGACGGGGCCCGTGTCCAGGCGGGTGCAGGTGACGGTGCCCGGGTCCCACTGTTCGGTGCGGGAGAAGTCGCGGAGGTATTCCGCCACGCTCTCCGGGGTGGTGGCCACGGTGAAGGTGCGTTCTACGTCCACACCGGACAGGTGCGGGGAGTTGAACGCCTTCGGGGCCAGGCCCAGGCGGTAGTGGTCCACCAGGGCGGCCTGGCTCTCGGCTCGGGAGGCCAGGCGGGAGAGGCGGGTTTCGTCGAAGCTGTTCAACTTCAAAAGGGTGCGCCAGAGGGAGGCCTTGCCTTCGATGCCCACGCGGAGGGTTTCGAGTTCCAGGACGTCGCTCAGCGGGGAGCGGCCCAGGAGCCTGCCGTTGAGCTTCAGGCGGCCCGCCTTTTCGGTCAGCCAGCCGAGGGCTTCCTTGTGCGGGCGGGATTCGACGCCTGCCGCGCGCATGAAGTCGAGGAGTTCCTTGCGGTCGGCCTCGATGTCGTCGGCCAGCACGCGCAGTTCGGGGTGGGTGCGGCTGATGCGGCGGGCCAGTTCTGTGCCCGCCGCGGCGCCGGCCAGGTGGTCGTTGAGGTAGATGCCCAGCAGCTCGGTGTTCACGACCGAGGCATACCCACCGTCAAACGTGTCAAGGTCCCGCCGGGCCCAGTTGGTAGCCCTGGTTCCAGAGGGTTTTGATGACGAGACCGAGCGGGGCGATGCGTCTGCGCAGCCTCATTATGTGCAGGTGGAGGGCGTTGCTGGTGTCGCCGTCCTTGGTAGGCAGGCACAGCAGCAGGTCCTCGCGGGTGGTGAGGGCGCGGAAGCGGCGCAGGAGTTCGGCGAACAGCGCTCGTTCGGTCGGTGAGAGGACCACCGAGCGCGTGCGGAACCGCAGGATGCCGGACATGTCCAGTTCCGGGATGGCGTAGCGGGCCGCCCTCGCCCTGAGCATGGCTATGCGCACCGCCAGGTCCTGATGCGGGACCGGCGCGCGGACCCAGTCCTCGCGCATGTCGGTGAGGACAGGGGCTGGGACGTTCTTCTCCAGCACTAGCAGGCACAGCGTCCCGCTGCGATGGCAGGCCTCTCTTGCGGCCGCGTCCACCGGCCAGCGCACGACCTCTACGGGTTGTTGGTTCACCAGGTTCGACATACGTCCACTTCCGCTTGTCCACCACGGAGAGAACCGAACCAGCCTTCGGCTTCCGTCTGGACGCTAGATGTGGCCGCTATTTCCGCTCTATCGCGCGCGTCGGCTCGAGGATGATCGGCTGCGCGCGGCGGCCGGTCACGAGGTTCCAGCCCCACTGGGTGAGCACGGCGAGGCGGTTGCGCCAGCCCACCAGGAACGCGATGTGCACGACCGCCCACGCGGCCTTGCCGAGCACACCGCGCAGGCGCAGCTTCTTGATGTCCGCGACGGCGTCACCAGGCGAGATCGTGGCCATCGTGCCGAGGTCGAGGTAGCGGAACGGCTTCGCGCGGCGCCCGCGCAGCCGGGCCTTGATGACGCGCGCGACGTGGTGTCCCTCCTGCAGCGCGGGCTCGGCGATGCCCGGCAGGTCGTCGAGGTTGACCATGTCGCCGATCGCGAACACGTCGTCGGTGACCGAGCAGTCGGCGGGGTTCACGACGATCCGGCCCTTGCGGTCGGTCTCGGCACCGGTCGCCGCGGCGAGTTCGCGGGCCAGCGGCGAGGCCTGGACCCCGGCGGCCCAGATGATCGTGCGCGCCTCCACGCGGTCGCCGTCCTTGGTGGTCAGGCCCTCGGCGTCGATGCGGTCGACGATCGCACTGGTCATCACGGTGACGCCGAGCCGTTCGAGCTTCACGCGCGCGTGCTCGCGCAGTTCGGCGGAGAACGGCGGCAGCACGTGCGGCACCGCGTCGAGCAACGTGATCCGCACGTCGCGCGGGTCGATCTCGCGGAACTGGCCCTTCAACGCCCTGCGCGCGAGGTCCGCGATCTGCCCGGCCAGCTCCACCCCGGTCGGTCCGGCCCCCACGACGGCGAACGAGAGCCACTGCTTCGGATCGTCGGCCACCACGGCCGTCTCGAACGCCCTGAGCAGCCTCGACCGCAGGTCCACGGCCTGTTCGAGGGTCTTCATCGGCGGCGCGGACTCGGCCCACTGGTCGTTGCCGAAGTAGCTGTCGCGCGACCCCGCCGCCACGACCAGCGTGTCGTACTCGACGTGCCCCGAGGTGCCGTCCGGCAGGTCGACGAGCACCCGCTTGGCGGCGGTGTCGAACCCGGTCACCTCGCCGAGCAGGACGTGCGCGTTGCGTTGCTTGCGCAGGATCGCGCGGAACGCCGGCGCGATGTCCCCGGCGGGCAGCAACGCCGTCGCGACCTGGTAGAGCAACGGCTGGAACAGGTGGTGGTTGGTTCGGTCGACCAGGGTGACCTGGACGTCCGCGCGCTTGAGCCCGCGGACCACGCCCAGCCCGCCGAACCCACCTCCGACAACGACGACGCGGTGCTTGTTCATGCCCAGTCGCATACCCGGAGAAGGCGAGGCCTATCCGGGCGCGGCGACTCAGCTCTTGGCGACCAGCGTCAGCACGTCGTACTTCGCGACCGACTCGCCCTTCTGGTTCGTGACGTCGGCGTCCCAGCGGACCTCGCCGTACTCCTGGTCCTCGCGCGGCGTGATCTGCTTGGCCGTCAGGGTCACGGTCAGCTGGTCGCCGGGGAACGTCGGCGTGACGAACCGCAGGTTCTCCAGGCCGTAGTTCGCGAGCACCGGGCCCGGCTCCGGCGAGACGAACAGACCGGCGGCGAACGACACCACCAGGTAGCCGTGCGCGACCCGGCCGCCGAAGAACGGGTTCGCCGCGGCGGCTTCCTCGTCCATGTGCGCGTAGAAGGTGTCGCCGGTGAACGACGCGAAGTGCTCGATGTCCTCCATCGTCACCTCGCGCGGGCCCGCCGTGACCGTGTCACCGATGCGGAGTTCGGCCAGCGTCTTGCGGAACGGGTGCACGGCGTCGTCGCGACGAGGCGCGCCCGTGACCCAGCGGTTCGTGATGGCGCCCAACGCGCGCGGGCTGCCCTGCACGGCCGTGCGCTGCATGTGGTGCATCACGCCGCGCATGCCACCCATCTCCTCACCGCCACCGGCACGGCCAGGACCGCCGTGCACGAGCATCGGCAGCGGCGAACCGTGGCCCGTCGACTCGCCGGCGTCCTCGCGGTCGAGCACCAGCAACCGGCCATGCCACGGCGCCGTGCCGATCACGACGTCGCGCACGAAGTCGGTGTCGGCGGAGACGATCGAACCGACCAGCGAGCCGGCACCGCGCGCGGCGAGTTCCACGGCGTCGTCGGCCGAGTCGTACGGCATCAGCGTCGACACCGGCCCGAACGCCTCGACCTCGTGCGGCTGCACGGCGTCGGCGGCGGCGCGGAGCAGCATCGGCGACATGAACGCGCCGCGCTCGGCGTCAGCGTCCACAAGCGACAGAGCACCGTCGCCGTAGACCACGGAGGCACTCTCCCGCAACGCCTTCAGCGACCGCTGCACTTCCTCACGCTGCTCCAGACCGGCCAGCGCGCCCATCTTCACGGACTTGTCGGCCGGGTTGCCGATCACGACCTCGGCCAGCTTCGCAGCCGTCGCCTCGGCCACCGCGTCCATCAACGGCGCGGGCACCAGCGCGCGCCGGATCGCCGTGCACTTCTGCCCGGCCTTGGTCGTCATCTCGGCCACGAGCTGCCCGACGAACAGGTCGAACTCGGGCGTGCCCGGCTGGGCGTCCGGCCCGAGAATGGAGCAGTTGAGCGAGTCGGCCTCGGCGTTGAACCGCACCGACGACCGGATCACGGCCTGGTGCGTGCGCAGGTGCTGGGCCGTGGACGCCGACCCGGTGAACCCGACGAGGTCCTGCGGCGTCAGGTGGTCGAGCAGGTCCCCGGCCGACCCGCAGACCAGCTGCAACGACCCCTCGGGCAGCAGACCGGAGGCGAGCATCAGCTCGACCATCTTCTCGGTCACGTACGCCGTCTGGGACGCGGGCTTGATCAGCGACGGCACGCCGGCGATGAACGCGGGCGCGAACTTCTCGAGCGGCCCCCACATGGGGAAGTTGAAGGCGTTGATCTGCACCGCGACGCCCCGCAGCGGCGTGCAGATGTGCTGCCCGACGAACGTGCCGCCGCGCCCCAGAGGCTCGACCGGCCCGTCGACGAAGACCTTGTCGTTGGGCAGCTCGCGCTTGGCCTTCGACGCGTACCCGAGCAGCACGCCGAACCCGCCGTCGATGTCGATCCACGAGTCGGACCTGGTAGCGCCCGAACGCGCCGACAACGCGTACAGCTCGGCCTTGTGCTCCTTGAGGTAGAGCCCCAGAGCCTTGAGCAGCTGCGCCCGCTCGTGGAACGTGAGCTCGCGCAACGCGGGCCCGCCGACCTCGCGCCCGTGCCGCAGCGCCGCACCCATGTCGACACCCGCCGACGAGATCCGCGCGATCTCCTCACCGGTCACGGCGTCGTGCAACGGAGCGCCCTCGACCGTAGGCGTGTGCCACCCACCCGACACGTAGCTGCGCAGCAAGCTCATCGAGCCAACCCTTCTCGCTGGGCGCTGGATCTTCAGCGACCCGACCACCAGGCAACGTATCAGTCGCGCAGGTGGCAGGATCGGATCCGTGCGCGTGCTCCTCCCCCTCCCCGACCAGGACTTCGACGTCACCGAGGTGGCGGTCCCCTGGCGACTGCTCACCGACGCGGGCCACGAGGTCGTCTTCGCGACCGAACGCGGCGGCACCACCCCCGCTGCCGACCCGCTGCTGCTGACGGGCGTCCTGTTCGGCCGGCTCGGCGCCGAGGACGAGCCCAAGCAGTTCTACCGCCGGCTGCTCGACGACCCCGGCTACCGCGCGCCGGTCGCCTGGGGGTCGGTGGTGCCGGAGGAGTTCGACGGGCTGGTCCTGCCGGGCGGGCACGCACCGGGCATGCGCCAGTACCTGGGCTCCGCGGAACTCCAGCAGGTGGTCAAGGAGTTCTGGGCGCTCGAACGGCCGGTGGGCGCGATCTGCCACGGCGTGCTGGTGCTGGCGCGCGCCGGGGTGCTCGACGGGCGCCGGACCACGTGCCTGCCCAAGTACATGGAGCGCACGGCCTACTACGCGACGGCGTGGCGGCGCGGGCGGTACTACCGGACGTATCCCGCTTACGTGCAGGACGAGGTCACGGCGTCGGGCGCGGTGTTCGAACGCGGGCCCGTCGAGCTGAGCAACCGGGGGACGGCCACCGACGACGGGCCCGCGTTCGTGGTGCAGGACGGCGACTACGTGTCGGCGCGGTGGCCTGGTGACGCCTACCTGTTCGCCAAGAGGTTCGCCGCGCTGCTCGGCTGACGTCAGCGGGTGCCGAAGTCCTGCGTCCAGTAGTGGCCGTACTTCGTGCCGGCCCGGTACTGGTGGCCGACGCCGATCTCCTTCAACGCGCAGTTGAGGATGTTCGCGCGGTGCCCGGAGCTGTTCATCCACCCCTTGACCACGGCGGCGGCGGTCGCGTGACCGGCGGCCACGTTCTCGGCCGCCCTGGTCCAGCGGGTGTAGCCCGCGCGTTCGATCCGGACGACCATCGTGCTGCCGTCCGAGCCGGTGTGGCCCATGAAGTTCTTCGTGGCCATGTCCACCGAGTGGCGCTGGGCCGCGGTGTTCAGGGCGGCGTTCGACTTCAACGCCGCACAGCCCGCCTTGGCCCGTTCGGCATTCGTGAGGGCGATGACGTCTTGCTGCACGGTGGCCGCCGAGGCCTGCGGGGTGAGGGTGGCCGCCAGGGCGAGGGTCGTGGCGGCGAGCAGGGACGTGCGCATCAGACGATCTGCCAGGTCACGTTGATGATGCCCACGTCGGGGTTGGCCAGTCTGGCGAACGCGGGCCGGCTCAGGTCGATCTTGTTGCTGCCGCAGCTCGGGCACTTGTCCCTGATGGGCACGGTGATCGTCTTGCCGTTGTGGGTGACCCTGATCGACTTGCGGCACAACGGGTCGTTGTTCGGGTTGGGCGTCGTCCACAGCGCGGCGGGGGCCGCGACCAGCAGTTCCGTCGCCGCGTTGATCTTGGTGCCGCAGGCGCCGTAGCCGGCGTCGTTGTACCAGCTGGAGGTGCCGCTCACGGCCGAGGCGGTGCCGGAGAAGACGAACGACAGCACTGCCGCCGACGCGACCGCGCCGAACATCCTGGCTTTCATGGTTTTCCTTTCAGGGGTGGGAAAACGCGCTCAGGCCACCGAGTGGAACGTGACCTGGAAACCGCTGCAGTTCGCGCACTGGAACACGGTCTGGTTGCCGGGCTCGGTGTCCTGTTTGGACCACGCGTAGGCCTTGGGGCAGCGGGACTTGATGGTGTTGCTGTAGTCGGTCGGCGCGTCGCGGTTCGGGTTGACGCAGTTGACGCGCTTGCCGTTGAGGTACTTGACGTACGCGGGGTTGCAGCGGGGCAACAGGTTCTCGGTGCACCCGGCGGTACCGCACGACGTCGAACCCGGTGGTGGGCTCGCGTTCACGGCGGAGATGGAGATCGGCACGGAGAACGCGTTGACGTAGCTGACGTTGTACCAGGGGGCCAGCCGGTCGCGGGTGTCGAAGTTGAACTCGGCGAGGCTCGCGGGCTGCTCGCCGGTGACGCACCGGGCGGCCTGGACGCCGCAGTCCCCCACCGCACAACGGAAGTTCGACCCCGACGTGCCGGTGCAGCCCTGGCGTGCGAAGAACGTGCCACGCCAGTGGCCGGGGGCCGCGGTCTCCGGGATCGTGATGGTGGCCGACTGGCCGTTCTGCAACGTCGGCAGGTTCGTCAACGCCTTGGAACCGTCCGCGTTGACCTGGCTGCCGACCCAGATCGTCTGCCCGGTGTTGTTGACCAGCTTGACGGTGTGGTTGACGGCCGCTCCGGCAGGGGGCGCCACAACGGCCCCCACCACGAACGCGAGCGCGAACAACGCCGAGGCCCAGCGGCCGAGTGAGCGTGTGAGCATCCGAGAAGCTCCCTTCCCGCGAGTCCGGCGTAGCGGCACCGGACGTCGTCAGGACTCCACGATCACGCGGGGAAACCGTCCGGGGCTTCACGGTGGGTCCGCAAGGTCCTCAACTCGCGCCGCCCGGACAGCCCGAGCTTGCGGTAAACCCTGGTCAGGTGCAGTTCGACGGTCCGCGTGGCCATCGCGAGCCTGGCCGCGACCTCCCGGGTGGCGAGGCCCGCGCGCACCAGCCTGACCACCTCCGTCTCGACTGGGGTCAACGGCGGAGGGTCGCCGCACACGGTCCCGCAGCGCCGCACGAGCACCTCGTGGCCGATGTCGAGGGCCATGACCCGCGCCCGGCCGTAGATCTCCCCCGCCCGCTTGCCCTGTGCCGTCAGGTGATCGGCGTAGTCGCACAGCACGTGCGCGAGTTCCGCCCTGGCGTGCGCGAGTTCCAGCAACCGGATCGCGCGCTCGTACGCCACCAGGGCCTCGCCGCCGGACGAGCACGCCGCCACCGCCGCGAGACTCGCCCCGAGGCTGCGCGGCTCACCCCACCGGGCCGCCGCGGCGTGCTCCTCCACCGCGAGACGACGGGCCTGGACGGTGTCGCCGCAGGCCAGCGCGGCGCGGGAGGCCCACGAACGCCACGGCAGCACGGCGGGATTGCCCACCCCGGCCGCCTGGCCGAACGCGAGATGGCCGGTCAGGGCGTCTTCCGGACGGCCGGTCGCCATCGCCACCACGGCCTCGGCGGCGAGCAGCAGTGGTCCTTCCAGACCGCCGCGCAGCACGGCTTCGGCCGCGCGGGCGTCACCCCGTTCGACGAGCAGTTCCACCGACCAGAACAGCACCTCCGGCCGAATCTCGGGCACGGCACCGTTGTCCCGCAACGCACCGAGCAACGAGCCGCACCGGGCGAGATCGCCGGTGCGGCGGGCGATGGCGGCTCTGACCAGGAGCACGCGCTCGGCCATCGCCGGGTCGTCCGGGTGCTCACCGAGCAGGGCGAGGCTGTAGTCGTCGGCGGCGACCAGTTCGCCCGCGCAGACCAACGTCCCCAACGCCGTCGACGCGCAGCGCCCGGTCCGGCGGCAGGCGGGGTTCGCCAGCGCTCGTTCCGCGGCCTGCACGGCGTCCGGCCAGTTCTCGCCCGCCGCCACCAACCCGGCCGCGAGCTCGCACGCGCTCACGCCGTGGGGACGAACGCCCGGCGCAGCCCCGGTCTCCCCGCCACCCCCATCTTGCGGTAGACGGCGGTGAGGTGGCACTCGACGGTGCGCAACGTCAGCCCCAGCTCCCCGGCGATCTCCCGGTTCGACCGCCCCGCCCTGGCCAGCAACGCGATGCGGCGTTCCTGCCCGCTCAACGCGGACTCGCCGGCGTTGCGCAGCAACCGGCCCGCCAGCACGTCCGCCACCTCGATCCACTGTGGACTGAACGCGGTCTCGCGCAGCCGCCGGGAGTGCCTGCGGGCCCGGTCGACCTCACCGCGCGCGAGCAGCAACTGCGCCAGGTCGTGCCGCGCCCGCAACGCATCCGCCGTGGCGTCCCCGAGGAACGTCAACGCCTCCTCCAGCACCACGTCGTCGCCACCGCGGGCCAGCGCGGCCGCGTGCAGCGCGAGCCCGATCCCGCGCGCCGCACCCCACCGCCGGGCGGCCACGAGGTCCTTTTCCGCGCAGATCCGCGCGAGCACGAGATCCCCGAGGTCGGCGGCGGCGAGGGCGGCCGACGACCGCCACGGCAGCACCGCCGGGTTGACCACGCCCCACGCGGTGAGCCGCCGTCCGCAGTCGAGGAACTCGTCCAGCGCCGCCGCACTCCGCCCCTGCGCCAGCAGCAACCGGCCGCGCGCGAAGCACACCTCGGCCCCGTCCGGCTGTTCGGTCTCCAGCAGCGCGCCCGCGCGTTCGAACTCGCCCGTCTCGGTGAGCGCCAGCACCAGCCACGCGACCGCGACGTCCCGCCGCGCCCGTTCCCCGCCCAGCAGCCGGGCCGCGGCGCGCGGATCGCCGCGCGCCAACATGATCCGCCCGCCGAGCAGGTCGTCCCCGGCGGCGAACCAGTGCCGGTGCGCCTCGGCGATCTCGCCGGCGTGCAGCAGCACCGTGACGGCCTGCCAGAACGTGCCGGCGTCGAGCCGCCTCTCCAACGCGCACCGCACCACGGCGACCGCCTCGGCCCGTCCCGTGCCGCGATGAACCGCCTGCACCGCGCGGAACACGGCCGGATCGGCCCCTCCACCGGGACTGCCCGGCAGATAGGCGAGCGCGGCCGGTTCGCACCCCGGCACGGCGTCGGCTGCGAACCGCTCCGCCTCGTTCCACCGGCCGTCCCGCACCAATTCGAGGCGGGTGCGGCGAACTTCTTCGAGCAGACCGTTGTTCGTCATTCGGCACCCTCCCCGAGGAATGCGCCCACCAGCGGATGACCAACTGGTCTGGACCTTACCGCCGTCCACTTCCGGGCAGAACCGGAATAATTTGGGAATTCACCGATTGGCAAAGAAGAAAAAGAGGAGTAATGGCCCCGGCCACCGCAGCCGAGCACCCGCAGATCTGATAATACGTATTACAGTCTTGTTTCGTCGCTCCCGCCGCCCTACGGTCCGAAACCACCCGGAGCGAAGGAGCACCCATGGCACCGACCCGCCGACAAGTTCTGCTGGGCACCGCGAGCGCGGCCCTGCTCGCGGGCGCGACCCCCGCTGCGGCGGCCCCGGCGGGATTCCCGGACTACCGCTACCGCAGGCTCGCCCTCGTCAAGAACGAACTGCGCTACAACCCGACCGGCGAACTGATCTTCCCCACCATTCGCGGCACAAAAGATCGGATCTCCGGCGCGCTGGCCGCCTACTACCTCTACTACGCGCCGCACGACGCACCAGGCGGAATCTGCCTGGCGTACGCGAACACGCTCGACGAGAAGTTCACCGAGTACTCCGGCAACCCGATCATCACCCGGAACTGGCCCGGCGAGTACTCGGTGTCGCACGTGTCGTCGCCACACGCGATGTGGAACGACGACGCCAAGCGCATGTACCTGTACTTCCACGGCGAGAACACGGTCACCCGCCTCGCCAGCTCCGCCGACGGCATCCACTTCTCCTACGAGAAGGAGGTCCTGTCCACCCGCCTGCTGCCCGCCGGCACCACCGAGACCTCCTACGCGAGGGTGTTCCGGCACGACCTGCCCTCGCGGGGTGCCCGCTACGTCATGGTCTTCATGCTCAACAACACCACCAACCACCGCGACATCGGCTGGGGCTGGTCGCCCAACGCCCGCGACTGGACGTTCTCCCAGACCCCGCTGATCCGGCACCAGGACGTGGGCGCGGTCAACGTCGGCGGCCCGCACCTGCTGTTCCGCAACAACAGCGTCTACGTCGTCTACAACACCGACAGGGGCAGCGGCGGCAACATCCTCATCACCGAGGTGGGCAAGGACTTCAGCAAGCGCACCCACCTCGGCGTCTTCCACGACTCCCTCGCGGGCTCGCCGGACAACGGCCGGGCGGCCGCGCCGTCGTTCGGCACCTACCAGGGCCGGGAGTACATGATCTACGAGGCGGGCGACAGGCTGGCGGGCAACATCGCCATCGCGCAGGCCATCTAGGAACCGAACAACGCAACGCAGTGCTCGGCGAACGCTTGCGCGCGGCGGGTCAACGCTCCGCCGCGCGCCCACCCGAGCACCACAGGCGTGGTGGGCACGGCGTCGCGCAACGGCACCGCGACCACCTCCAGCCCCTCGTAGGAGGTGGTCAGGGCGGGCTGCTGCACGGTGATCGAGTAGCCGATCCCCCGCGCCACCAACGACCGCGCGAGCTCGAAGCTGCGCGCCCGGTGCGTCACCACCATCTCCACCCCGGCCGCCGCGAACACCGAACGGAAGTACCGCTCGCTCGGCGCCACGTCGAGCAGCACGAACGGATCGCCGGCCAACTCGGCCAACGCCACGGACCGCCGTCGCCGCAACCGGTGCCCACCGGACAGCAACACCCGAGGCGCCTGGTCGTACAGCGGCGTCGTGGCGATGCCCGGCACGAGGTCCTGGTCGTACAGGAACGCGACCTCGCAGCGGCCGGAGACCAGATCCTCGCCGATCTCCGGCAGGCTCCCCTCCACGAACCGCACCGACACGTCCGGGTGCGCCGCCTCGAACGTCGCGATCGCCGCGGGCAGGTGGAACGGCGCGATCGGCGCATAACAGCCGACCGTCAGCACCCCGCTGACCTCCTGGCTCAACCCGCGAGCCTCCGCCCCGAGATCTCCCATCGCCCCGACCACCCGCCGCGCGTCGGCCAGCACCCGCACCCCCGCCGCCGTCAACGCTGCACCCCGGCGTGGTGAACGCACGACCAGCCGAAGGTCCAAAGCACGTTCCAGTTCGCTCAACGCCAACGAGATCGCGCCCTGCGAGACGTGGCACCGGGACGCCGCCGAGGTCACCGACCCGGTCTCGGCCACGGCGATCAGGTACTCGAGCTGCCGCACGGTCACGTTGGGCAGATTCATGAGCTGAGCTTATAACTGCCACAAGAAACTTGAGCTGGCCAAAAGAGTCACTCAAAGCCATCGTTCGAACCATGGCCCGCGCACACCAGCACCCGTTCCTCCCGTTCACACCTCCCCGGCTGCCGATCGAGGAAGGGCTCCAACGCGGCCACCGCTTCCACGAGCTGCTCGACGCCCGCAGGTCCGTGCGCTGGTTCTCCCCGGACCCGGTGCCGACCGAGGCGATCGAGCTGGCCGTGAAAGCAGCTAACACCGCTCCAAGCGGCGCACACCAGCAACCGTGGCGGTTCGTCGCCACGCAAAACCCCGAGCTGAAGTCACGGATCCGTGCGGCGGCCGAAGAAGAGGAGCACCGCTTCTACCACGAGCGCGACCTGCCGGAGTGGCACGCGGCCCTGGCCCATCTGGAGACCGACGCGACCAAGGAGTTCCTGGAGATCGCGCCCTGGCTCGTGGTCGCGTTCGCGCAGAAGCAGCAGAACGGCCGGAAGACCTACTACACCAACGAAAGCGTCGGCATCGCGTGCGGGTTCTTCATCGCCGCGCTGCACTCGATGGGCCTCGCGACGCTGACCCACACGCCGAACCCGATGGCGTTCCTCACCGACATGCTCGGCCGCGACGGCGAACGCCCGTACATCCTCTTCCCGATCGGCTACCCGGCCGACGACTGCGAGGTCCCCGACCTGACCCGCAAACCGCTGCACGAAGCCCTCACGTTCGTCGACTGACTTGCCTGATCGTCCCATCAGCGGGGACCATCGAAGTCGTGGACGAACTACGCGCGCTGATCACCAAGCACGCCCGCCCGGACATGACCTCGATCATCGACGACGTCCTGGTGTCGCGGACGACGACGGGCGGCCCTCCGGCGCCGTCCATGTCCGGCACGATCCTGGCGTTCGTCGCCCAAGGCCGCAAACGCATCGCGTTAGGTGAGCGCACCTACGACTACCGCGCCGGCCAGTACCTGGTGGCGTCGGTCGACATGCCGATCACCGGCAACTACGTCGACATCAGCCCCGAGGAACCCGCGCTCGGCCTCGGCCTGGTCCTGCACCCGGACAGGGTCGCCGAGCTGCTGATGAGCAACGACCTGCCGAAGTCCGCCGGGGTGCCGGAGGGTCTCGCGGTCAGCACCGCCTCCCCCGAACTCGTCGACGCCGTCACCAGGCTCGCGCGGCTGCTGGACTCGCCGCGCGACGCCAGGGCGCTCGCCCCGCTGATCAAGCAGGAGATCCTGTGGCGGGTCATGACCGGCGAGCAGGGCGCGGTCGTGCGTGAACTCGGCGCGCAGGACAGCGGCCTCAGCCACATCTCCCGTGCCGTGCGGTGGATCCGGGAGAACTACGCCGAGTCGTTCAAGGTCGAGAACGTCGCGCGGATCGCGGGCATGAGCGAGTCGGCGTTCTACCGCAACTTCCAGGCCGTCACGGCGATGAGCCCGATCCAGTTCCAGAAGCAGATCCGGCTGCAGGAGGCCAGGTTGCTGCTCGCGACGAACCGGGACGTGACGAGCGTGAGCCACCGGGTCGGCTACGACAGCCCGTCGCAGTTCAGCCGCGAGTACCGGCGCCAGTTCGGTGCGCCGCCGTCGAAGGACCTCAGGCCTGCGCCCGTTCCCTGACGTCCAGGTACACCGCGCGGACCTCCAGGGTCCGTTCGACCTTCTCGAGCACGGGCGCGAAGAACTGACGCCGGTGCTCGGCGTCGCTCATCGAGGTCACCGAGAAGTACATGCTGCCGAACGCCGCGAACAACGTGGCGTTGCGCAGCATCGCCTGCGGCACGCCGAGCCACGACTCCTTCGCGGGCTCGCCGATCCACTGCTCGGCGATCTCGGGCGTCACCACGATCAGGCCGAGGACCACGAAGAACGTGAACAGCGCGAGCCCGATCACCGCCGCCTGCACCAGCTGCCGGATCGCGAGCATCACCAGCAGGTTGCGGTTCTGCCTGCCGTTCAACTTCCTGGGCGGCAACGGTTCGGTGATCTCGACGTGCGCCAGCGGGGTGCCCTTGCACGCGACCGCGAGCACCTCCGGCCGCAGGTCCTGCTCGACGCGGCCGATCTCGTCGCGCAGCCGGGCCGCGGCCGCGAGCACGGTGATCGCGGCGAACAGCAGCACCACCAGGCTGACCCGCGGCCACGGCAGCTTGTCCATCGCCTGCCACAGCTCACCGGTGAAGAACAGGAACAACGTCACGAACAGCATCGGCGGCAACGCCCGCCCGAGCAGGTGCACGCTGTTGCGCAGGTCCGCGATCACGTGCCGGATCGCCCCGCGCAGCAACGACCCCAGCCCGTACGTCGTGGCGAGCATCGTCCCCAGGAACACCAGCCCGAAGAACACGACGAACCACACCAGGGCGATCCACTCGTTCTCGATCTCCACCGCGCCCGGCGCCGTGATCTCGTCGTCGACGACGATCTGCAACAACGGCACGATGATCGGCATCGCCGCGTAGGCCACGAGCACCAGCACGGTCGCCCGCCGGGAGAACTCCGGCAGCCGCCGCACGAACACCGACAGCAGGACCCACGCCGCCACCATCACCGCGACGATCACGCCGAGCAGCACCCACCGCGGCAGCCCGGCCGACCGCAGCAGCACAAGCCACGCGAAGCTGCCGACCGCCACGAACGTCAACGCGGGCAGCATCCGCGGCAGCACGTGCGACCGGAAGCCGTAGCCCTCGATCATCGTCGGCGCGCCCTGCCGGACGAACCACTGCTCGGTTCGCCGCACCACCGCCGAGGAGACCATGCGGTGGATCATGCCTCACCGTTGGTACAGGCGCGCCATGACGTTGAAGTACGACGTGGGGGCGATGCGGGACAGCAGGTCGAACAGGTACGCGTCCGGCCCGACCAGGACACGCGCCTTGCCCCGTTCGACACCGCGGTGGATGATCTCCGCCGCCTTGTCCGGGGTGGTCAGGGCGATCCGGTCGAAGTCGGCCTCGATCTGGTCCCGCGACCGCCCGTGCTCGTCGAGTTCGGCGTGGATGCGGCCGTTGCGGATGATGTTGGTCTTGATGCCGCCGGGGTGCACCGTGACGGCGGAGACGCCGGTGCCGCGCAGTTCCTGGCGCAGCGAGTCGGTGAAGCCGCGGACGGCGAACTTCGCGGCGCAGTACGCGCTCTGCTTCGGCATGCCGAGAAGACCGAAGCAGCTGGAGGTGTTCACCACAACGCCGTAGTTCTGCTTCACGAGCTGCGGGAGGAACGCCCGCGTGCCGTTCACGACACCCCAGTAGTTGATGTCGAACAGCCAGGAGTCGTCCTCTGCCACGGAGTTCAGCACGGTCGTGGAGGTGGCGACACCCGCGTTGTTGAACACGGCCGCGAGCGGCAGGTCGAGCCAGTCCTGCACCTCCTTGGCGAACCGGTGCACGTCGTCGGCGTCGCGCACGTCGAGAATCCGGCTCAGCACCGGGCCTTTCAGCGACGCGGCGGTCTTCTCCAGGCCGATCTCGTCCACGTCGGCGATGACCACCGGCGAGCCGTGCCGGGAGAGCCGCTGGGCGAGACTGCGGCCGATGCCCGAGGCGGCCCCGGTGATCACCGCCGGACGACCTGAGATCTTGCGGACCATGCGTGTGCTCCCTGCTCCGGTGAGCACCTCACGTTTCCAGTGATCGGCCCGCCACGCCAGTGTCGATCAGCTTGGCTTGGACGCTCTCCAGGTCGGGGTGGCCGAGTTCGCCGAGCAGCGATTCGGCCCGTGACCACGCTTTCCGCGCACCCTCGTGATCACCGGCGGCCGCGAGCGCGTCGCCGAGGTCGTTGGCGCACTGGGCCTCGCCGTACCGCTCCCCCAGGCCCGCGAGCTGGTCGGCCGCGAGCGACAGCACCACCGCGGCCCTGTCGTGTTCGCCCTGCTTGTGGTGCACGTGGCCGAGTGTGCGCAACGCGTACGCCTCGCCGTCGAGGTCGCCGAGCACGCGCAACCGGTGCAGCGCCTCGGTCGAGTGGTCGACGGCCGCGTCGAGGTCGCCGACCATCGCGTTGAGCCAGCCGAGCGCGCCCTGGATGAGCGCGATCCACGACGGCGTGCGGTTGGTGATGAACTGCTCCAACGCCTTCCGCGCGTGTTTCAACGCCGTGCCGTAGTCCTCCACCATCGCGTGCGACCAGGCGATGGAGAAGTGCGTGACGCCGACGTGCACCGCGTCGCCCTCGTGCAACGCCAACGCCCGGTGCAGGTCCGCCTGCGCACCGGCGTGGTCGCCGAGCATCGCCTTGCCCCGCCCCAGCAGGTGCAGCGTGACGGCCTCGGCGGTGCGATCGCCGAGCCGTCGCGCTGCGGCCAGCGCCAGGTGCTGGGTGGCGGCGCGGTCGTCCCAGCGGCCGCTGCGGTACAGGAACGTCGACATCGTCCACGGCAACTGCCAGGCGTGGACGTCGAAGCCTTCCCGCACGGCCAGATCGGTGGCGGCGAGCAGCACCGGCAGTTCGGCGTCCAGCCACGCCAGGGCGTCCTCGTAGCCGTCGAAGCTCTTCGTGGTGTCGACGTCAATCGACGGCCAGTGCGGTGCGAGGCACCGTTCCGCCGCGAACGCCGTGTGCAGGTAGTGGTCGAGCATCCGTTGCAGCGCAGCGCCTTCGCCGGTGGCGAGGCCGGCGGCGAACGCCCTGATCAGGTCGTGCAACCGGAACCGGCCGGGCACGTGCTCCTCGACCAGGTGCGCCTTCGTCAGCTCCGCCAGCGGGCCGCGCGCGTCGCCGTCCAGCAACGCCCCGGCGGCGTGCACGTCGATGTCCGGTCCACAGTGGACACCCAGCAGCCGGAACAACCTCGCCGCGTCCTCCGGCAACGCCTGATACGAGCCCGAAAAGACCGATTCGAGGTGATCGTGCCGCAGCTCGTCCGCGAGTGCCCGCAACGGGAACGTCGGGTTCGCCAACGCCCGCGCGGCCACCACCGCGAGCGTCAACGGCATCCCGCCCGACCGCCGCACCAGTTCCTCGACGGCCCCGGTGTCGCCGAGCCGTTCGGCGCCGAGCCGTTGGGCCAGCAGCGCCATGGCTTCGTCCTCCGCCAGCACCGGCACGCCGATCGGCTGGGCCTGGTCGAACGCCACCAGTCCCGGCATCCGGTCGCGGCTGGTCACGATCACCAGGCTGTCCGCGCCGCCGGGCAGCAACGGCCGCACCTGGTCCTCGTCGCGCGCGTTGTCGAGCAGCACGAGCATTCGGCGATCCGCAGTCAGCCCGCGGAACAACGCCCCGCGCGCCTCGGCGTCGTCCGGAATCCGTTCCGGCGCAACGCCCAGCGCGTCCAGGAACCCTCGCAGCACCACGGTCGGCGCCACCGGCGAAGCGGCGGGGTCGAACCCGCGCAGGTTCACGTAGAGGTGGCCGCCGGCGAAGCTCGACGCGTTGTCGCAGGCCCAGCGCACGGCGAGCGAGGTCTTGCCGAACCCGCCCGGCCCGCCGACCACGACGATCCCGCACTCGTTGGCGTCCAGCGCCTTGAGCTCGTCCAACCTCCCCACGAACACCGGCGGCCGGGCGGGCAACTGGCGCGGCACAAGGGTTTCGTCCCCGGTTCTCCCCACCCGACCGATGTTAGGACCGAAGTTCGGGGAACTGGTCGTCGCGCCACTCCCCGCTACTTTCGATGCCCTTCTCCTCGCGCTCCCGCAGGTCGACCCGCCGGATCTTGCCCGACACCGTCTTCGGCAGTTCGAAGAACTCCAACCGGCGAATCCGCTGGAACGGAGCCAGGTTCTCCCGCGCGTGCCGCAGGATCTGCAACGCCGTCTCCCGGTTCGGCTCCCACCCCACGCTCAACGCCACATAGGCCTTGGGCACCGCCAGCCTCAGGGCGTCCGGCGCCGGCACGACCGCCGCCTCCGTCACGGCCGGGTGCTCGATCAGCACGCTCTCCAGCTCGAACGGCGAGATCTTGTAGTCCGACGCCTTGAACACGTCGTCCGTGCGCCCGACGTAGAAGAGGTAGCCGTCCTCGTCCCGGCTCGCGATGTCGCCCGTGTGGTAGTAACCACCGGCCATCGCCTCGGCGTTGCGCTCGGGATCGCCGTGGTAGCCGACCATGAGCGACATCGGCCGTTGCGCCAGGTCGACGCAGATCTCGCCTTCCTCGGCCTGCTCGCCGGTGATCGGGTCCACCAGCACCACCGGCACGCCCCGCAGCGGCGTGCCCATCGAGCCGAGCTTCACCGGCGCACCCGGCACGTTGCCGACCGACAGCGTGGTCTCGGTCTGCCCGAACCCGTCGCGGATCGTGAGTCCCCACTGCTGCTGGACCTGCTCGATCACCTCGGGGTTCAGCGGTTCGCCGGCGGCCACGACCTCGCGCAACGAGCCGGGCCCGCCGCTCAGGTCGGCCTTGATCAGCATCCGCCACACCGTCGGCGGCGCGCAGAACGTCGTGACGCCCTTGCCCCGGATCTGGCCCAGCAACGCGGCCGCGTCGAACCGCGCGTAGTTGTAGACGAAGATCGTCGCCTCAGCGATCCACGGCGCGAAGAAGCAGCTCCAGGCGTGCTTGGCCCAGCCGGGCGAGCTGATGTTGAGGTGCACGTCGCTGGGCTTGACGCCGATCCAGTGCATGGTCGTGAGGTGCCCGACCGGGTACGACACCTGCGTGTGCTCGACGAGCTTCGGGCGGCTGGTCGTGCCGGAGGTGAAGTACAGCAGCAGCCGGTCGTCGGCGCGGGTCTTGGGGTGCGGCAACGGGTTGTCCGGCGCCTCGGCCGACTCCGCGTAGTCGAGCCAGCCCGGTGTCTGCCCGCCGACGGAGATCAGGACGGGTCCGTCCTCGAACTTGTCCGCGTCCTCGACGCGCGCGATGACGTGCCGGACGGCGCCCCGGTGCAGCCGGTCAGCGAGGTCGGCGGGGCCCAGGGCGGTGGTCGTCGGCATGATCACCGCGCCGAGCTTCATCACCGCGAGCATCGACTCCCACAGCTCGGCCTGGTTGCCGAGCATGATCATCACGCTGTCGCCCTTGCCCACGCCGTGCCAGGCGAGCCACCGCGCGACGCTGTTCGACCGGCGGCGCAGCGCGTCGAACGAGTAGGAGCGCTCGGAGCCGTCCTCCTCGACGATGTGCAACGCCGTGGTGTCGTTGCCCTCGGCGATGAAGTCGAACCAGTCGTGCGCCCAGTTGAAGCTGCCCTCGAAGCTCGGCCAGCTGAACGCGTCCGGGTCCGTGAGCATGAGGTCGCGGGCCGCGCGGTAGGTGTCGTGACTGGACATGTCCGTGAGGGTGCGAGCGTCCGCGCCCCCGGTATACCCCCGATCGGGGGTGCACCCCTTTTCGAGGGTGCTGTCGTCGGCGAAACTGCTGAACGTGCTGCCAGACCGCTTCCAGGCACTGCTGCCGCAGCGCCTGGACATGCTCCGCCGTGCCACCGGGCTGCCCGTCGTGTTCGGCGGTGCGCTGACGTCTGGCCGTGAGCTGTTGCTCAGCAGCTTCCAGGGCACGCACGGCACGTCGTTGCACGGCCTGCGCGTCGGCACGGGCCGCGGCCTCGGCGGCACCGCCATCGCGATGGGCACGGCGGTGCGCGTCAACGACTACGCCTCGACCCGCGCGATCACCCACGAGTTCGACCAGATGGTGGTCGTGAACGAACGCCTCACGTCGGTGTTCGCCTACCCGGTGACGGTCCGCGGGACCGTCACCGGTGTCCTCTACGGCGCCGTCCGCGGGCAGACCACCGTGGGCGATCGGGCAATCAGGATGGCCGGCGCCATCGCGCAGGGATTCGCACAGGACCTGGACATGCCTTCCATTCACACGCAGGCGGCACTGCGCGAGCTGGCCGAAGTGGCCAAGCTCGTCGGCGATCCCGTGCTGCGCGAACGACTTCGCAAGGTCCACCAGAACCTCGGCGGCGAGCCACCGGTGAGCGTTCCCTCCGGACTGACGCCGCGCGAACTCGATACGCTGCGGCTGGCCGCGGTGGGTGCGTCCAACCGCGAGATCGCCGCAGAGCTCGGGTTGAGCACCGAAACCGTCAAGGCCTACCTCCGGGGTGCGATGCGCAAGCTGGGGGTGCACAACAGAACCGCCGCCGTCCACGCGGCGAGGTCGACGGGAGCGCTCTGAATGTCGTTGATGGAGAAGGCCGTGATCGGGACCGATCGCCTGCTCTACAAGTTGACCAGCGGCAAGTTCACGATCCTCACCATGTCCAAGCAGACCGGTCTGACGCTGATCACCGTCGGTGCGAAGAGCGGTGAGAAGCGCGAGAACCAGGTCCAGTACGTGGCCGACGGCGACGCGATGCTCGTCGTGGGGTCCAACTGGGGCAAGCCGCACCACCCGGCGTGGACGGCGAACCTGCTGAAGAACCCGGACTTCCAGGTCAACGTCCGCGGCGAGGTGCGCGACGTGCACGCGACGTTGCTCGAAGGCGCCGACCGGGAGGCCGCCTGGACGACGATGGTGGCGGCCTACCCGGCGTTCCAGGACTACGTGGCGAAGTCAGGCGGCCGCGAACTGCGGGTCTTCCGCCTCACGGCGCGCTGAGTCCCACGCCAGCCACACGCAGCCCGCGATCATGAGGACGCCGTGCGCGATCCTCACCGCGGGCGGTGTGAAGAACTGCGGCAGGAACAACGCGAATCCCGCCGCGAACACGATCGCCGCCGTGGTCCTGAGCTTCGCCGCGACCATGATCGCCGCGACTCCCATGGTGACCAGGCCGACGCCGAAAGTCGTGACGGCGAACGGGTTGTAGCGCACCGCCTCGGCGAGTTCGAGGACGTTCGGCTGCTGCGCGATGGCGTGCAGGCCGAAGTCCTCGGCACCGTAGTACGGCAACGTGAGCCCGGCGCCGACCCAGAACGTGATCGCGGCCGTGCGGTGGATCTCCAGCAACGCGATCGGCACCAGGATGAACCCGATCATCGCGAACAAATGCGACAGAACCCAGGCGGTGGACCCCATCGAGGCCGCCGCCCCGGCCGCCGTCGTCTCGTCGTGCCACGGTCTTGACGCGGGGTAGAGCAGGAACAGCACGCCCGCGGCGGTCAGCGTCCACTTCACGATTGCCCCCTGAGATCGTCGAGATACATCCGGACGAGCTGGTCGTACGTGTCGTCGAGTCCTTCCGGCAGCCCGAAACCGCCGCTGGACTCGATCGACGCGAAGCCGTGCACGATCACCCGCAACCGTCGCGTGGCGTGGATGGCTTGGGGCCCCTCCAAGCCGTAGCTCCGCAGCGCAGCGAGCATGACCTCCATCAACTTCACGCCCGCTGCCCGCTGCAGTTCGTCGTGCAGCGGATCCATGGGCATTGCGGCGTAACGCTTCGGGTGCTCCCGGACGTACGCGCGATACGCGTGCATGAGCGCCGCCACGGCGTCGTCGCCCGCACGGCCGATGACCGTGCTCATGAACCGTTCGGTCATCTCCTCCAGCACCCGAACGCCGAGCAGCCCCCGCAACTCACCGAGGCTCGCGACGTGCTTGTACAGCGAGGGCGTGGCAACCCCGGTCTTCGTCGCGACAGCCGCCAGCGTCAGCGCCTCGACGCCGTGCTCGTCGACCAGTTCCAGCGCGACGTCCACGACCCTGGCGGTGCTGAGACGCTGACGAACGTTCATAGCTAAAAAGCTAATGACCTTAGCCGTGCAACGTCAAGTGTGGAGAGTGCGTAGAGATCTTGCGAAGACGCGCCGAACGGGCCCGGTTCGCGGATATGAAGGACCAAGTCATTCGCATCGGCAAGGAGAATTCCATTGCGAGTAGCCAAGATCCTGGGGGCGGTGACCGCGAGCCTGCTGTTCGCGTCGACCGTCACGGCTGCACCGGCCACGGCCGGCCCGACGATCACGATCGACGCGGACTCGGTCCGCGAGTCGATCGACTACCTGAAAGCGCAGTACAAGGTCAGTGAGCGCGAGGCGTTACGGAGACTCCAACTCCAGAAGGACGCCACCGCACTAGCAGCGACCCTGAAGAAGGACGCCCCCGCCGAGTACGGCGGCATGTGGCTCGACCAGGAGGCAGGCGGCAAGCTCGTCGTCGCCATGACGAGGCCCGCCGCCGCGCAACGCCAGATCGCCGCCCTCCCCGACCGCGCGAACGTCAACGTCCGCACGGTGAAGAACTCCCTGGCCACCCTGCAAGCAACCCACGACCGCATTGCCCAGCAGGTGGGCGCGGGCGCGGAGTCGGTCTACCTCCCGGCCGTCAGCCAGACCGAGAACCGCGTGGTCGTCTGGGAACGCGCCTGGCTCAAGCAGCCCGGCGCCCCCGCACAAGCCCAGGAGCTGAGCGCGCTCAACGCCGACCCGACCGTGGTCTCGGCCCGCACGCTCAAGCAGCCCACCCCTTACTCGTCGGTCGACCCGATCGACTGGGGCTTCTGCCACCCGCTCTACTGCACCAACTACGGCCCCATGCGAGGCGGCCTGCGCCTGGACATCAGGCGTGACAACCAAACCACCGGCGGCTGCACCGCCGCCTTCAACCTGCGCACGACGGGCGGCCTCTATCCCGGCGTCCCGTGGGTCCTCACCGCGGGCCACTGCGTGGTCGGCAAGCAGAACCTCGTGCCGACCGAACACAACCACCAGGTGATCCTCGACCAGCACGGCATCGAGAAGAACGCCTACCCCTACGACTACGCCGCGGTCCGCTACGTCGACCAGGCGACCGCGAACCAGTGGCTGGAGAACCAGACCAACCGCAACACGGTCCTCAAGTACTGCCGCAACGGCGGCCTGGACAGCAACGGCGACACCCCGTGCGGCCCGCAGGCGACCTCCCAGAACCAGGAGATCACCTCAGTCACGCCGCTGGAGGAGATCCTCCCCAACGCGATCGTCTGCGGCAGCGGCTCCGGCTCCAGCACGGTGAACTACCCGGACTCCTACGACAGCGGCGCGGGCGCGGGCTACCTCGTCGGCACCAGGTGCGGCCGCGTCCTGTCCATCGATGTCGGCATCAACACCGACATCTGCGCCCGCAACGGCGACAGCGGCAGCCCGCTGTTCAGCCAGGTCACCAAGGCAGGACTCGGCATCCTCAACGGCAGCCAGCAGTCGCGCAGCGGCGCCTGCCAGCTGGGCGAGCTCAACAACTACTCGCCGCTCTCGACGATCCTCGAGGACCTCAGCGCGCGCCAGGCGAGCGGCGGCTCGGTCTTCAACGTGATCACGACGCCGAACGGCTGACCCACGAACCCGGCCGGGCGGTCCGTGCGAACGGGCCGCCCGGCCGGATGGGGTCGCAGAGGGCCAGGCGGCAGAGCACCAGGCAGCCGAAGGCGAAGCCGAGCCTTCTGTCTTGGCTGTACCGGCCAGCCTGTGTGGTGACGTGCGCCTTTTCAGCCCGGCCGTTCCGGTCCGACCAGCGCCTCGCAAGGGCCCCGAAGTCAAGCCCCAATCCCTGTCGTCGCGAAGCGGCGATGCAGGGACCACGCTCGTCACGACCCACGCAACCACCGGCCAAAGGCGACCCGACCGCAGCGGCCGCCCACCCCGCCAGAAACCGGAACCAGCCGACACAAGCCGACCCGAACGGCCCCAAACCGCAGGCAGCGAGCTTGATCCCTTGAGAGCGCTCTCATCTGCCAATAATCTGAAAACCTTTACACGTTGACCCAGAGTCACGACATGACAACACTTCCGAACCACTGGGCGCTCAACTAACACCCGGAAAGGTCGGTTCGATGCATCGACGCATCGGGACGGCCCTTGCCGCTGCCTTGATGGTGGCCGCAGGGATCACCGTCGCCACCACCAGCCAAGCTCCCCCTGCCAACGCGGCGGTGACCTGGGCCGACGAGTTCAACGCTCCCGCCGGCTCCGGTGTCGACGGCAGCAAGTGGAACATGGAAGTGGGCAACAACAACGGCAACAACAGGGAACACCAGTGGTACCAGTCGGGTACCTCCAACGCGGCGCACGACGGCCAGGGCAACCTGGTCATCACCGCCAAGAAGGAGAACCCCGGCAACTACAACTGCTGGTACGGCAGGTGTCAGTACACGTCCGCGCGCATCAACACCGCGAACAAGTTCACCCAGACCTACGGCCGGTTCGAAGCGCGCATGAAGATGCCGCGCGGCAAGGGAATCTGGCCCGCGTTCTGGATGCTCGGCGCTGACATCAACACCGGCAACCCGTGGCCCGGTTCGGGCGAGATCGACATCATGGAGTTCCTGGGACACCAGACGAACACCGTGTACGGCACGATCCACGGCCCCGGTTACTCCGGTGCGGGCGGCAAGTCCCACGCCTACAACGGCCCGAACTTCTCCGATGGTTTCCACAACTTCGCGGTTGACTGGAAGCCGGGCGAGATCACGTGGTCGGTGGACGGCAACGTCTACGCCCGCAACACGCCGACCGACGTCAACGGCAACCCGTGGGTGTTCAACAAGCCCTTCTTCATCATCATCAACCTCGCGGTCGGTGGTGAGTGGCCGGGCTACCCGGACGCCAGCACGACGTTCCCGCAGCAGCTCGTGATCGACTGGGTCCGCGCCTCGTCCGCCGACTCCCCGCCTCCCGGCGGTGGTGGTTCGGAGATCCGCGGCATCGCAGGCAAGTGCCTCGACGTGCCCTGGGCCAACACGGCCAACGGCACGCCCATCCAGATCGTCGGCTGCAACGGCAACGCCGCCCAGAAGTGGAGCCGTCCCGGTGACGGCACGATCCGCGCGCTGGGCAAGTGCCTCGACGTCAACGGCGGCGGGACCGCCAACGGCACGGTCGTCCAGCTCTGGGACTGCAACGGAAGCCCAGCCCAGCAATGGGCGGTCTCCGGAGCGAACGACATCGTGAACCCGCAGGCCAACAAGTGCCTCGACGCCATCGGTGGGTCCTCCGCCGACGGCACGAGAACGCACATCTGGGAATGCCTCGGCGTGGCCAGCCAGAAGTGGCAGGTCTGACGAGCTCTTCCTGACGGGTTGCGCATGGCCTGACAGGAAGAAATCAAGGGCGCTGGACGTGAACCCCCGCGGCGGATGGGTTCACGTCCAGCGCTTCTCTTCGTCTAGGCCAACAGTCGCGCCACAGCCCAGTCCTGGACCGCGACGCCGACCGACTTGAACACCGTGCGCCCCTCCCGCAACGGCGGATTCCCCAGTGCCGCACCGAGTTCGACGAGCGACTCCAGCCGCAGCACACCCGACTGCACCGCCCGGATGATCTCCCCGGCCTCGCTCAGCGCCGCCTCGACCTGGTCCACCACCACGACTCCGGCGGTCGCGAGCAACTCCTCGGGCAGCTCCCGCATCACCGGCCGGTACGACCCGATCGCGTTGACGTGCACGCGTTCCTTCAGGTCGTCGCACCCGAACAACGGCACGGTCGACGCCGTCGCGCAGCACACCACGTCCGCGTCCCGCACCGCTTCGGCCGGGGTGGCCGCCACGTCCATCACGGTGTCCGGCAGCTCGTCCTTGAGGCTCTCCAGCAACGCCTCGGCCTTCTCGGCGTTCCGGTTGAACACGACGAGCTTCTTCAACGGCCGCACCGCGTGCACGGCCCGCACCTGATCGGCCGCCTGCGCCCCCGCACCCAGCAACGCGAGGTGCGACGCGTCCTCGTCGGCCAGCAGATCCGTCGCCACGCCGACCACAGCGCCGGTCCGCAACGTCGTGAGCGGCACCGCGTCCGTCACGAACTGCCCGTCCGGATGCGAGTAAACGACTGTGCCGGTGATGACCGGATCGCGTTCGATCTCGATGCTGACCACCTTGACCGCCGTCGACCGCGTCGGCCGGTGGTGCACCGCCATGACGAGCGACCGGCTGTCCGCGAACGCCTGCCGCGGCGGCAGGTCGAACTCCTCCGCGGCCAGCCCGGCGAACGCTTCTCTGACGGCTTCGATCGCGGCGGGCATCGTCATGCCCCGGATCGTATCGACCGGGGCGTCAGCCCGAACGCTTGACGGTGGTGAGGAACGAGGACCAGGCGGCCGCCCCCACCTCGACGTGGACGGCGGTCGCCTTGCTGTCCCTGATCCCGATGCCGGTGGCGATCTCCACGCACTCACTCGCGTTAGCGCTGTAGCTGCTCTTGCGCCACTCGGCCATCAAGGTCTCCTCACCCGACGATGTCTTTGATCAGCCTCCTGGATTGTTCCGCGTCCAACGCCGTCCGACCGAGTGATTCGGCCACCTTGTCGTAGCTCTTGATGGCCGACGCGGCCTCGATGATCAGGGTGGCGTTCTCGCTCTCCACGAAGACGACCGGCTCGATCTTGTCGAACTTCAGCAGGTTGAAGCCACCGGCGTGGCCCGCGTGGGCCCCGATCGACGTCGGCACCACCCTGACGACCACGTGCGCCCGCTCCGACACCTTGGCCAGGTGCCGCAACTGCGCGCGCATGACCTCCTCCCCACCGACCGGCGTCCTGAGCACGGACTCGTGGATGTAGAAGGTCGCCGTCATGCGCGACTGGAGCGCCTCCTTCCGCGCCACTCGAGCGGCGACGCGCGCTTCCACCTCTGCCGCGGGCACGTTCGCGTTCGCCGCGATCACGGCACGCGCGTAGTCGGGTATCTGCAACATGCCGTGCACCAGCAACGGCAACCAACTCACCAGCGTCTTGGCCTTGGCCTCGTGTTCGACCAGCGTCCTCGGCGTGATCGGCTCGACCGCGCCGTGCTCCTGCAGCCACCCCCTGACCCCCGTGGCGTTGAAGAGCTTGTGCAGGTGCACCCGCTCGGCCGACGGCGTCCGGCAGGCCCCGAGCAACAGGGCGAGCTCGAGCTCGGTGATGCCTCCTTTGCCGTTGGCGGCGTCCGAGACCTTGGCCTCGTTCCAATCCACGATCTCAGCGATGGCACGCGCGGTCATTCCCGTGGCGGAGATGGCAGCACGCAGCCCGTCACCGAACTCACGACCCCGCGCAGTGGAGTATCTCTTTGGCATGACGAGGACCGTAGACCCATTCCAGGACGCCCCATAACATTTGAAGCCAACATAACCCAAAAGGGCGTTCGCTTGGAAGACCTCCAAGATTAACAATAAGACCGTGAGATTTCGATGGACGCCTCAAGAAGGGCGACGGCACGCCATCCCGAGCGAGCTACCAGACACAACGCTGTGCGGCACCCCTTATGTACCGGAGCAGCGAAGCCTATGGCAAGAAAAGAACGTATGGCCGACGTGCTGGGACTGCGACGGCATCTGGCGCGAGACCGAGGGGATCCTGCCGTGGCCGCGGAAATCCTGACCGAGGACCTCCTGAGGACAAGTCTTCAACGCCTTTCGCGTGAGGTGGTGAAGACTTATCCACAGTTCGGAGAACTCCTCGCGCAAAACATGCTGCGCACCTGTGGCCTTATACCCGATCCGGAGCGAGCCGCGCACTACCGCGAACTCGGCACGCTGCTCATCGACCTCGGCCGGCTCTACCACGCGGAAGCGGACGAACTTTCGACGATCGAGGTCACGCCTGAGACATGACGACGGCGCGGCCGCTGGTGTCGAACTCGTGCGCCAACGTCGTGAGCGGACGGCCGCCAGCCGCCCACGCGGCCGTCCACGTCAGGCATTCGGCGGCACCGTTCCCGCCTCGCTCCACCAGGTCGACCCCGATCGAGTCGAGCCAGTCCCAGGACGTGCCGCCGATGCCGTCGAGGAACTCCTCGTCCCACTTGCGCACCAACGCGCGCACGGTGCCTTCGCGGCGTGCGCGTTCGTTGACGTCCTTGATCCAGGCTTGGCGCTCCTCCTCCGAGAGCACCACGCCGGTTTCGGGCTCGCGGAAGCCCGGCAGGTCGTGGGCCAGGCCGCCGGAACCGACGTAGAGCACGCGCTGGTCTGCGAAGAACTCGCCCACCTGACGGCCCAGCGCCGCCGCCCGGCGGAACGTCGCGTGGGGCGGGGAGGCGCAGTTGACGAAGATCGGCAGCACCGGCTTGGCCGAGATCGTGCCGAGGAGGTCGCGGGCCGTGTGGCCGAAGGCGTGGTCCAGGGCTGCCTCGTAGGCCGTGGCGACGTCGAACTCGTGCGCCACCAGATCAGCTACCAACGAGCGGCCCGAAGAAGAAGGCACGTCGTACGAGCCGACAGGCCCGGCCACATCGCCTTGGGCGGTGGCGGACAGCACCACGGCGAAGGTCGGCACGACCGTGCGGAACGCACGGCGGTGGTCGGTGCCGAAGAAGACGACCAGGTCCGGGTCGAACGCGGTCACGGCGTCGCGGGCCGTGGCGATGGCCGAACGAACCGGGCCGTGCGGTGCGCTCGGCAGGGTGATCAGGTGCGAGGCGCAGACCGTTAGGCGGTTCTTCACCGGGCCAGTCTAGGTTCCGGGGCGTGACGAGACGTGCACTTGCGGTGATCATCACCGCCGCCCTCCTTGCGCCCGTTGCCCCCGCGCACGCCGACGTCGCCAGACGCATCGAGACCGCCCGCGCCGAGAGACCTGTCGCGCCGGGCGTCACGCTCACCTCGTTCGACTGGTACGAGCCGGACGGGTGGGTCCGGGGTGACGCGCTGAGCGTCGACCTCGGGAAAGTCCGGGTCGGGTACGTCGACCCCGGCGCCGTCACGCAGGCCGCTCCCCTCTCGCAGCAGGCACCCAAAGCGGTCGCGGCGATCAACGGCGACTTCTTCGACATCAACAACTCCCAGGCGCCGGAAGGTGTCGGCGTGCAGGACGGGCGGCTGCGGAAGTCTGGCAGCGGCCGAGCCGTCGGCATCGACGCGGCGGGCATCGGCAGCGTGATGGAGACCTTCTTCGAGGGCACGCTCAACGGCACGCACGCGCTGACGCAGCTCAACAGCGCGAAGATAGACGTGGACGGGATCGGCGTCTTCAACCCGTTGTGGGGCACGTACAGCAGAGCGCGCGCTACGCAAGGTGCGTCCAACACGGCCGAGGTCATCGTCGAAGACGACGTGGTCCGCACGGTCGGCAGCCCGAGCGACACACCGATCAAGGGCTACGCACTGGTCGGCCGGGACAAGGGCGCGGACGTCCTCACCACCCTCAAGCCGGGTGACCGGGTCGAGGTCAGCTACCGCAACCGCACCAGCAACGGCAGCGAACCGCGCACGGCCATCGGCGGGCGCCAGCTGCTCGTCGAGAGCGGCAGGAACGTCGCCCCGGCGGAACCGCTGCACCCCCGCACCGCCGTCGGGTTCTCGAAAGACGGCAAGAAGATGCAGATGCTGACCGTCGACGGACGGCAAAGCGCCTACCTGCAAGGGCTCGACCTGCGCGACCTCGCCGACGCCATGATCGAACTCGGCGCGCACCACGCCCTCAACCTCGACGGCGGCGGCTCGTCGACCATGCTCGCCCGCGAACCCGGCACCACCGCACTCACCCTCGTCAACACCCCGTCGGAGGGCGGCGAACGCCCGGTCCCCAACGGTCTCGCGCTCTACGCCCCGGCCGGCAGCGGCAAGCTCGTCGGGTTCGACGTCAAGACCGCGAGCACCCGCGTCTTCCCCGGTCTGACGCGCCGGATGACCGTCCGCGGCTACGACGAGACGTTCGGACCGGCCCCCAGCGATCACGTCTCACGCGCTACGAACGGGTGGGCCATCGGCGACACCTTCCACGCCTCACCCCACCCCGGTCCGGCGACGTTCACCGCCTTCCGGGGCCTCACCGCGAAGCAGCAGCACCTCACCGTCCTCGGCGAACTGGCCAGGCTCTCCCCGGAGAACAGCCGGATCAGCCTCACCGAGGGTGAGCGCAAGCCTTTGCGCGTCAACGGTTTCGACCGCCGGGGTCACCAGGCGCCGATCGAACGCTCCGACCTCGACCTCAGCTACGACCGCAAGATCGTCGAGGTCACCCCGGACCTCCAGGTCAGGGCTCTCGCCACCGGCGCCACCACGATCAAGGCACGCGCGCAGGGCGAGGAGACGCACATCGCAGTCACGGTCGGTGTGCACGACCAGCTGATCGCCGACCTGACCGACGCTCCACAGTGGACGTTCGGAGCGGCCCGCGCGACCGGCAGGGCGGAACCCGAACCAGACGGACACACCGGCGAGGGCCTCAAGCTGAGCTACGACTTCACACAGTCCACCGGCACCCGCACCGCCTACGCCGTCCCGCCGCGCCCACTGCACGTCAGCGGGCAACCCCTGTCGCTCGCCGCCTGGGTCCGCGGCGCGGGCAGGGGTGAGTGGACGGCGTTCACGGTCACCGACTCGACAGGACAGTCGCGCTCGCTCTACGGCCCGCACCTCACCGAGCAGGGCTGGCAGCGGGTCGAGGTGGCCGTCCCGTCCGAACTCAAGTTCCCGGTCCAGGTCACGAGGTTCACCGTGATCGAAACGCAGGCGGACCGGTCCTACACCGGCGAGATCACCCTCGACGACATCACCGCGCAGGTGCCGCCGGACATCACCCTGCCGCCGGCGGAGGACCTGCGCGAGGACCACGTCGGCAAGGCCGAGGGCTGGACGTTCGCGGTCATGTCCGACGCGCAGTTCGTGGCGCGCAACCCGGACAGCGACCTCGTCCGGTCCGCCCGTCGCACGCTGCGGGAGATCAAGAAGTCCGGCGCCGAGTTCGTGGTGATCAACGGCGACCTCGTCGACGAGGCGTCGCCGGAGGATCTGAAGCTCGCCAGAAAGATCCTCACCGAGGAGCTCGGCGACTTCCCCTGGTACTACGTGCCGGGCAACCACGAGATCATGGGACCGGGCACGATCGACAACTTCCGCCGCGAGTTCGGGGCCACGCACCGCACGTTCGACCACAAGGGCACGAGGTTCGTGCTGCTCGACTCGTCGACCGGAACGCTCAGAGGCGGCGGCATCGAACAGATGGAGATGCTCCACACCGCACTCGGCACGGCAGAAGGCCAGGCCGTCGTGATGATGCACCACCCACCACTGGATCCCACACCCGCACGCACGAGCCAGCTCGCCGACCGCATGGAAGCGGAGTACTTCGAAAGGCTGCTGTCCGAACGCGACAAACCCACGGCGTTCATCGCGGGCCACGTGGGAGGGTTCTTCGCGTCCACAGTGGACGGCATCGCGCAAGTGATCAACGGCAACTCCGGCAAGGCACCCGCGGAGGCGGGCGGGTTCACCGGCTGGACGCTCGTCGGCGTCGCGCAGCACAACATCAAGGCCGAGATCAGGCCGCACGTGGACGCGCTCCAGGTCACGGCTCCGTCCACGCTGCGATCGGGTGGTGCGGAAACGGTTGCGGCCACGGTGAAACAGGGTTCGCGACAGATCCCGGTCCGTTATCCGATGGGCGCGGTGTGGGAAGGGTCACGTGAATTGCACGTGGGCGGCAAGGCGGGGATCAGGCCGTGGCACGTCGCTTGGCTCGAACCGGGTGGCGGTGTCCTCACCGGAATCAGGCCTGGTCAGGCGAAGATCTCGGTCACGGTCAACGGTGTGACGAGCAGCGCCGACGTCCGCGTGGAGGCGAGGAATGCCGTTTGAGCTGGTCTGAGTGAGTGCGATGTGAGGCGGTGAGGGAAGATACTCGTCATGACCACCGCCGACAACGGTTTCGCCGACCTGGGGCTGCGCTCCGACATCCTCAACGCACTCACCACGCTGGGCTACGAGGAGCCGACGCCGATCCAGAGCGAAGCGATCCCGCCCCTGCTCGCGGGCAACGACCTGCTGGGCCAGGCGGCCACCGGCACCGGCAAGACGGCGGCGTTCGCGCTGCCGCTGCTCGAACGCATCGCCGACCGCATCGGCAAGGGCGAGAAGCCGCTCGCCCTCGTGCTCGCCCCGACCCGTGAGCTCGCCGTCCAGGTGTCCGAGGCGGTCCACCGCTACGGCCGCCACATGGGCACCCGCGTGCTCCCGATCTACGGCGGCCAGCCGATCGGCCGTCAGCTGCGCGAGCTGTCCCGCGGCGTCGACGTGGTGGTCGCGACCCCGGGCCGCGCGATCGACCACCTCCAGCGCGGCACGTTGCAGCTGGGCGACCTGCAGGTCGTCGTGCTCGACGAGGCCGACGAGATGCTCGACATGGGCTTCGCGGAGGACATCGACGCGATCCTGTCCGAGACCCCGGCCGAACGGCAGACCGTGCTGTTCTCGGCCACGATGCCGCCGCGCATCGACCGCATGGCCAAGAGCCACCTGCGCACCCCCACGCTCATCCAGATCGAGCGCGAGAAGACCGAGCCGGGCGAGGCCCCGCGCGTGCGGCAGACCGCGTACCTGGTGCGCCGCGAGCACAAGCCCGCCGCCCTCGGCCGCGTGCTGGACGTCGAGTCGCCCACGGCCGCCGTCGTCTTCTGCCGCACCCGCGACGAGGTCGACCAGCTCACCGAGACCCTGAACGGCCGCGGCTACCGCGCCGAGTCGCTGCACGGCGGCATCAGCCAGGAGCAGCGCGACCGCGTCATGTCGCGCCTGCGTTCCGGCACGGCCGACCTGCTGGTCGCCACCGACGTCGCCGCCCGCGGCCTCGACATCGAGCAGCTCACGCACGTCGTGAACTACAACGTGCCGTCCGCGCCCGAGGCCTACACCCACCGCATCGGCCGCGTCGGCCGCGCGGGCCGTGAGGGCGTCGCGATCACCCTGGTCGAGCCGCGCGAGAACTCGATGCTCAAGACGATCGAGCGCGTCACCAAGACCAAGATCCCGGTCGAGAAGGTCCCGACGGTCGCCGACCTGCGCGCCCGCCAGCTGGAGCTCACCCGCTCGTCGCTGCACGAGTCGCTGCTCGAGGACGACCTGTCGCGCTTCCGCGTCGTCGTCGAGACGCTGGCCGACGAGTTCGACGTCATGGAGATCGCCCTCGCCGCCGTCAAGCTCGCCCACGAGGCGTCCGGTGCCGCGGCCGACGAGGAGGAGATCCCGGAGGTCCGCCCGCGCGAGGACCGCCCGCGTCGCGACGGTGCCCCCGCCGGCCCGCGTCGTGAGCGCCGCGGCCCGTCCGAGGGCATGACCCGCCTGTTCCTGGGCGCCGGCCGCTCGTCGGGCATCCGCCCGCAGGACATCGTCGGCGCCATCACCGGCGAGACGCAGCTCAAGGGCCGCGACATCGGCGCGATCGAGATCGCCGACCGGTTCTCGCTGGTCGAGGTGCCCGGCCCGGCCGCGAACGACGTGATCGACCAGCTGCGCGACGCCACGATCAAGGGCAAGCGCGTGACGATCCGCCGCGAGCGCCAGCCCCGCTAGTCACGAACGCGACGAGGCCCCCTCCTTTATGTCGGGAGGGGGCCTTTTCGTGCTTCGACGAGGAAGCGTTCCGACGTCGACACGAACTCGCCGTGCTCCTCGATGTGCTCGTGCATCGCCCGCAGCCGGTCCCGGTACGCCTCCACCGTGAAGCCCGGCACGGTCCACAGCACCTTGCGCAGGAAGTGCACCACCGCGCCGACGTCGAAGAACGCCACCCGCAGCGACACCGGTTCCAGCCGCAGCACCTCCAGCCCCGCCGCCTCCGCCTCCGCACCGGCCACCGCCGTGGAGCGCGCCTGGCTCACCGGCTGCGGACCCATCACGAAGTCGGTGAGCTCCCGGTTCGTCCCGGCCCCGATCTGCTGTGAGAAGTAGGTCCCGCCCGGCTTCAGCACCCGCGCGATCTCGGCCCACGGCGTCACCACGGGGTGCCGGGAGATCACCAGGTCGAAGGTCGCGGAGCGGAACGGCAGCGGGCCGTCGTCCGGTGCCCGCACCACCAGCGGCAGGTTTCGCGACGCCACCAGGGCGTTGGGCGGCCAGGACTCGGTCGCGACCATCAGCGGCGGCAACACCGGTGCCGAGGCCGTCACCTCTCCCCCGCCGGTCTGCAGGTCCAGCGCCGATGAGACCGCTCTCAGGCGCTCGGCGATCTGGCCCGCGTAACCCCACGGCGGACGTTCTTCGGTGGCCCGTCCGGCGAACCACGAGAAGTCCCAGCCGTCGAGCGGCACGGCCTCGCCCTCTGCCACCAGCGCCTCGAAAGTCCCCATGGGCACGAATGGCACCACAAGATCAGCGGACCGACCACCGGAATTCGGCGGCACCTGCCCCGGGCGCTGAGACGCCGCGTCCCTGGTTCGTCTCGCGCTCGGCGGGGCAGGTGCCGCAGGGGTTTACAACGACCGAACGGCCGCGTGGTTACGCCCTAAGACGCAACACAAGCACGACCGTTCGGCCTACAACGAGGTTGTCACCCGCTAGAGGGAACTAACGCAACCGATAGGCCCTCTTCACGGTCTGGTCGACCTTGTTGCCGTCCGAATCTGTGGCGACCACGCGCAGCGACACGAAGCCGCCCGCCTGACCGCCCGCGGGCACCAGCGACTTCACCGGCTGCCACGTGACGCCGTCGTCGAACGAGGCGTACGCCTGCAACGAGCGCACGGACGCCTTGCCCGCGCCGGACTGGCGGGTCGCGGTGAACTTCACCGGCATCGGCACCCCGGCCTTCCAGCTGTTGCGCAGGTCGACGGGCACCGAGTAGTCGACCTCCAGCAACGGCAGGCGGCCGTCGGCGGACCCCGCGAAGTCCCACTCGGTGCGAATCGCGGTCGACAACGCGAGTCTGTCGCGTTCGCCTTCCAGCACCAACTGGTACCGGCCGTCACGTGCCGGTGCGGGCAGCGTGCCCTGACGGCCGTCGGCGTAGCCCTGGGTGACGCCGTTGTGCTTGAGTTCCAGCCACGCCCAGCCTCCGCGGTGCCAGTTCTCCACCCAGCCGGAGCCGCCGAACGGCGAGATCCTCGTGCTGATCTGGTCGCCGGAGCGCGTGATGCCGCCGCCGTCCGCCCAGGTCACCTGCCACGCGCCACCGAGCCGTGGCGAGGTGACCGCGCGCAGGTTGGACTTCTCGTACTCGCGGCCCGGCTGGAACTTCACCGGGGCGAGGTCGGCCCACGACGTCTGGCTCTGGTCGTCGCCCGCGCCGAACATGCGTCCGTCGAAACCCTCCTGGTACCAGCTCACCCCGCGGTCGGCCGTGAAGTACTCGGTGCGTTGCGCGGGAGCGAAGAGGTCCTCGTCCAGCACCATGCCGAAGTCGAGCACACCGTCGAGGACCGGGTAGTTCCGCTGGCTGACCAGGCCGTCCGCGCCGGACGTGTGGTAACGGGCCTTGACCTCGCCGAGGTCGGAGTGCCGGATCTTCCTGACGCCGGACGGCAACGTCCCCTTGTCCTGGAGCAGCAACGTGTACGAGACCGGCGACCCCGCGACGGCCCGCAGTGTCAGCTTCGTCGGCGCGGTGGTCACGTGGTGTTCCGGGACGGCGATCACGGGGATCGCGGTCTGCTGCTCGAACGGGAACGGCACCGGTCCCGACCACAGCACAGCAACCGCTCCGGCGTCCTTCATCTCCTGCGCCACAACGTAAGGATCTTCACCGGCCTGGCGGACGAACGCGAGCTTGCCGCGCACGTCACCACCGCGTTCGGCCACGTCGAGCTTGTGGTCGCCCGGCTTCAGGTACCCGCTGCCGTCGTAGTAGCGCACCGGGAACCCGCCGGGGACGGAGATCAGCGGCTGGCCGCCCTTGAGGCCGTTGACGTAGCTCAGCTCGGGCAGCGGAGCGCCGAACATCAAGGTGTACAAGGGAACCCGGCCGTCCAGGATGCCCGCGACGCCGCTGATCTTGCCCGGCGTGAACGGCACCCGCAGGTCCGTGTCGCGGTACCAGACGACGGAGTCGCGTTCCGGCAGCTCGACGCTGGACTGCTTGGCCTGCCTGGCGTCGATGGTCACCGAGACCGGCTTGGTCAGCGAGACGCGGCCCGCCACGTCGGTCACGGACACCGGCGCGAACCAGTCGTAGTTCGGCGTGCGCTCGTCGATGCGGCCGAGCACGGCGTAGTCGGCGACCGGCAGCCTCGACGACCCGGCGCCGTCGACGATCGAGAGCACCGAGGCTTCCTGCGTCGTCATGTTCACGACGATGACGAACTCGTCCGCCACGGGCTTGCCGTCGCGGCCGGTCATCGAGACCTTCAGCTCGTGCCGTTCCTCCTGCACGTACGCGCCGACGGAGGTGGTGAGCGCAACGCCGTCCGCAGTCGCTTTGACGTGCCCGAAGAACGTGCCGAGTCCCTTGCGCGGGTCCAGCACGACGTCGACCGCCACGCTGCCCGCCGCAGGCACCGTCACCGTCGCGGGCACGGCGAAGTGCGCGCCCAGGTCGTGCTGGAGGTTCAGCGACACCGGCTGCGCGCCCGAGTTCGTGTAGGTGATCGTCTTCTTGATCGTGCTGGTGTGCGGCCATTCCACCAGCCCGAACGACAGGCTGCCCACGTCCGCGCGGACGTTCTGGGTGGCCGCGCGGCCAACGTCGAGCAGACCCGTGCCGACGTTGACCGGACTGTCGTTCACCGGCTTGACCGTGGCCATGAGCTGCGCCTTCAGGTCAGCGGCCCGCCACGTCGGATTGCGTTGCGCCAGCACCGCCGCGGCACCGGCCACGTGCGGCGAGGCCATCGACGTGCCGGACAACCGCGCGTGCAACTCGTCGACCGCGTACTCCGGATACGTGCCTTCAGCCCGTGCGGCCACGATGTCCGTGCCGGGAGCGGCGATGTCCGGCTTGACCGCGAAGTCGTTCCACCGCGGCCCGCGCGACGACAACTCGTTGACCGCACCGCCCTTGGTGAGGTTCGCGACGGCCAGCGCCGAGTCCGCCGACGCGGGCGACGAGACCTTCCGGAACGTCCCGTAGTTGCCCGCCGCCACCACGAACAACGTGCCGGTCTCGGCCGTGAGTTCGTTGAGCTTCACCGACAACGGGTCGGTGCCGTCGGACTGGTCACCGCCCAAGGACATGTTGACGACCTTGGCCTTGACCTCGCGCGCCGCCCACTCCATGCCGGCGATCACCGCGCTGTCGAGGCACCAGTCGGCCTCACAAACCCGCCCCACGGCGAGATTCGCGCCCTTCGCGACCCCGACGTACTGGCTGCTGCGGCCCGCGATCGTGGCCGCGACGTGCGTGCCGTGCCCGACGTTGTCCTGGATGCCGGCGGGCGTGAAGTCCTTCGCCGTGCTGACCACGCCTTGCAGCTCAGGGTGTTGCTGGTCGTAGCCGGTGTCGAGCACCGCGACCGTGACGCCGCTGCCGTCGAACCCGGCCTGCCACGCCGCCGGCCCGCCGACCATCGGCACGCTCTCGGTCAGCGAGATCTTCGACTTGCCGTCGAGCCACAACTTCCCGGCCCGCAACGCGTTCGCGCGCCGGCCGTTCCACTGCTGGGCAGCGTCCTTCTTCTGGACGGATCCATTGGCGAGCAACGGAATCCGGTCGACCTTGTCATCGGTGTACCCGTACGAGTGCAACGCCGTGACGTCGAAGAAGCGCTTGTCGACGCGATCCTGCCCCACCGCGTCGACCGCGTCCGCCGGCACCACGAACTGATGGCCGTCCCGCACGTACCGGGCGAACGACATGCCCGGCCGTCCCTCGATCCGGACGAGCTCACCTCGTTCGCCGACCACGACCTTGTCGCCGCTGATCAACGTGATGGTCGAGGTCTGCTGAGCTCTCGGCGGTTCCGCCTGCGCGGCCCCCACCGGACTGACCAGTCCGGCGGCGACCGCGGCGATCACCAAACATCGTGCAAGGCGCACGTGTCCTCCCCTGGGATGTGAACCTCTCCACCCAGGAAGACCTCGAACAGCGCGTGAAGGTTGCCTCACGCTCCGCGATAGGTGCCGAAGCTCCAGCGATTGCCCTCGGGATCGGCGACCGTGAACCCGCGCGACCCGTAGTCCTCGTCCCGCAACCCGCGGATCTCCGTTGCGCCGTTCGCCAACGCCTTGGCGTGCAGTTCGTCCGGCCGGTCGGTGACCACGTAGACCGATCCCTGACCGGCCGTTGTCGCCTCGACCTCGCCGACTGACCTTGCTGTGGACCCGAGCATGACGCCGCCGCCCTCGGGCCAGACCAGCTCGCAGTGCACGACCTCGCCTGCGGCTTCGCCTGGGACCACCAGGTGTTCCTCGAAGCCGAACGCCTCGACCAGGAAGCGGATCGCCTTGGGTGCGTCCACGTAGGACAGTGTCGGCCAGCAGGTGGGTGGTGGTGTGCTCATGGTCCCTACTGTGCTGCTTGACCGCGCTCGCTGCCTTGTACGAATGGAAGCTCGGCCGCGATCCACTCCGTCGGGGTGGCGCCGCAGAGGGCGCGCCAGTCCCGGTTGAAGTGGGCCTGGTCGGTGTAGCCGCAGGCTGCCGCCACCTCGGTGAGGGTGGGGCGGCGTTCGCCGCGCAGCATTCGGTTGGCGTTCTCGAAGCGCATGATCCTGGCCATGACCTTGGGGGTCAGGCCGTATTCGGTGGTGAACTTGGTGGTCAGGTGTTGTCTGCTCCAGCCGACTTCTGCCGCTATCTCGGCTACCGGGGTGCCGGTGGTCAGGCGTTGCCAGGCCCAGGCGACTTCTACCTGTTGCTTGACCGGGCGGACCGTGGCGCCCAACAGTTCGTCTAGCAGGGCGAACCGGTCTAGCCACGTGGGCGCGTGTTGCAGCCGTTCCCGCAGGCCGGTGGGCGCGGCTAGGGCGTCGAGTCCGACGGTGGTCGCGCTGAGTTCTCCGGCCGGCATGCCGAAGAGGGCTCGCATGCCGAGTGGGGTCAGGTCGCACTGGACGCCGTGTTGGAAGCCGTCGTGGGTGATGATCACGGCTTCGTCGTGCAGGCCGCCGCAGAGGGTGGCGAACTTGCCTTCGGTCAGGTTTACGGTGCCGTCCAGGGTGATTACCAGGGTGAGGGAGCGGGAGGGCAGGCCTCGGTGGACTCCGGGGTCGGTGCGCATTCGATACCCGGAGTATCTGGTGATGAACGGTCTCAGCCTGGGGTGCGGTAGGCCGATGACGTGCTCGACGTCCACGGTGGTGAGGCTAGCTCAGGAGATGGGTGGGTGCGGGTCGGCTTGTGTTGGCTGGTTCCTGTTCCAGCGGGGTTGGTTGCGTTTGGATGGTTGGGCTGCGGTTGCGAGAGCGGTCCGGCGGGTCGTTTCGGATGAAGTGGGTTGCGATTGGGGCAACCGGCTCCCAACCAGGTAGCAGCCCGTTCGGGCTCGCCTTCGGCTTCGCCACGCCAAGACTCGTAAGTGGGCGGCTTACGTCTGTGGCTATCCGGTTCGGTGCGCGCGCCGGGCCAAGACGGTGGTCGGCTTGCGTTGGCGAGTGCGGTTGCGTGCGTGGTCAGAACAGTTCCCCTAGCACCAGCAGCCCCGCGCCGACGGGTACGAGCTCGTCGCCGAACTCCGTCACGCTCACCTCCACGTCCGGCATCTCCCGCAGGTAGAGGTCGGGTGCGGCGAGCACCTTCCGTCCACTCAGGACGATCTGGTCCAGGTCGAGCAGCTGCACCAGGTTCATGACCGCCGCTCCGATCACCCGTGCCGCGTCGACGCCCGTGGTCGCCGCGTGCACCGCCTCGATGCAGCCTCGTCGGCCGCAGACGCACAGCGGGCCGTCCAGTTGGATTGTCGTGTGGCCGAACTCCCCCGCGCCTGACCGTGTGCCTCGGTGCACCTCCCCTCCGAGGAACAAGCCCACGCCCAGACCGGTGCCCACGAACACGAGGGCCGCGTCGTGCAGCGGGCGTCGCCACGCCTCGGCCAGCACGGCGCAGTTGGTGTCTTTGTCCACGACGACGGGCAGCCCGAGTCGTTCGGTGGCCAGCGCGCGCAGAGGAACGGCGGACCAGCCCGGCAGGCCGTTCGGGGAGACGACGCCGTCGCGGAAGTCGAGTGGGCCCGCTATGCCGATGCCGAGCCCCAGCACCTTGTCGTCCAGGGCGATCAACGGCTGGAGTGCGGAAAGCACGTCGTCCGGGGTGAACATCGGGGGCAGCGGCACGACGGCGGAAGACACGATGGAGCCGGTCAGGTCGAGACGTACTACTCGTAGTTCGTCGCGGTCCACGTAGGCGCCGTAGGTGAACGCGCCCGACGCGGCCAGTTGTAGTGAGCGGCGGGGTTTGCCTCGGGTGCCCGCTCGGACCGCGCCGGTCTCCTCCAGGAGGCCCGCCGAGATGAGCCTCGCCACGATCTTCGAGACCGCCTGCGGGGTCAGGTTTGCCTGTTCGGCGATGGAAGCCCTGCTCAGGGCGCCTGAGCGGACTAGGCGCAGCACGGTTCGGTCGTTGTGCGAACGCAGCGAGGTGAGGTCCACGGTCGCAATTATTCAACAGCGTTGCTTTAATCGGAAGCATGACTAGGGTCGGACTTCTGGGCTACGGCATCGCGGGGCGGGTCTTCCACGCCCCGCTCATCTCCTCGACCGAGGGCATGGACCTCGTCGCGATCGTCACGGCGAACCCGGAGCGGCGGGCGCACGCCCGTGCGGCTCACCCGGAGGCGAAGATCGTCACGCCTGAGGAGTTGTTCGAGCTCGATCTCGACCTGATCGTCGTGGCCACGCCGAACAAGACGCACGTCAGGTACGCCCTGAAGGCGATCGGCAGGGGTGTCGCGGTCGTGGTGGACAAGCCGTTCGCGCCTACGTCCGCCGAGGCCGCGGATCTCGTGACCACCGCCGAGAAGGCCGGCGTGCCGCTCACGGTGTTCCAGAACCGCCGGTGGGACAGCGACTTCCTGACGCTCAAGAAGGTCGTTGGGCAGTTGGGTGAGGTGCGGCGGTTCGAGTCGCGGTTTGAGCGGTGGGTGCCGGAGATCTGGGACAACTGGCGCGAGTTCGGCGACCCCGCCGAGGCCGGTGGGTTGCTGTACGACCTCGGCGCGCATCTTGTCGACCAGGCGTTGCAGTTGTTCGGTCCGGTCAGGACGGTGTACGCGGAACTCGACAGGCGGCGGCCTGGGGCGCAGGTCGACGATGACGTGTTCGTGGCGTTGACGCACGAGAACGGGGTGCGGTCGCATCTGTGGGCCAGTGCGCACGCGGCGAACTACGGGCCGCGGTTCCGGGTGCTGGGTAGCGAGGGAGCGTTCGAGATCGACGGGCTCGACGAGCAGGAGGACGCGCTCGCCGCCGGGCGTCGGCCGGGCGAGGACTGGGGGCGCGAGAGCCGCACCGGACGACTCGGGGTGCTCGACGAGACGGTCGAGGTCGCCGTGGAACCCGGTGCGTACCAGCAGTTCTACGCCGAAATCCAGGCAGGCCGCACTCCGGTCGACCCCGCCGGTGCCGTGGCGGCACTCCAGGTCATCGAAGCCGCATTCCAGTCCGCACGCGAGAACAAGGTGGTCGAGCTGTGAACTCCGAAGAACTCCTCGCCCAAGAGCGTCGGCTCCAGTTCGAGCGCTTCGGCAACGACGTCGCGATCGAGCTCGGGCTGCACCTGCTCGACGCCGCCCGCGCGCAGGGCCTGCCGATCGCGATCTCGGTGCAGCGCAACGGGCATCGGCTCTTCCACGCCGCGTTGCCCGGGACCGCGCCGAACAACGACAGGTGGCTCGAGCGCAAGGCGCGCGTCGTGGAGCTGTTCGGGCACAGTTCGTTCTACGTTGGGGAGACGTTCAGGGAGAAGGGGACGACGTTCGAGGAGGAGTCGCGGCTCGACCCGGATCTGTACGCCGCGCACGGCGGTGTGTTTCCCGTCATCCTTCGCGGAACGGGGCCCGTCGGCACCGTCGGAGTCTCCGGACTCCCCCAGGCGGAGGACCACGCGTTCGTCGTCGCCGAGCTGGAATCGTTCCTGAACTCACGCGAGGCGTAATAACTCGAATAGTCGTTGGTACAAATAATACCCACCACTTCGAGTGGATTTCAGTCCACTCGAAGTGGGGTTCTCATAACACCTTGGAGCACTCCGACAATGCGCACGAAAGAGTGATCCTACTGAGCCAAACGAGTGCCTGATTCCATCGCCCCAAGAATAACGACCAGTCACTCACCTGCCGATACAACTGCCGTTGCGTGCGGCAGCAGTTGTACGCTCCGTAGCACTGACAGGCGTAAACCACCCACCCGAATGTCGCCTTTTTGGCCCCTTCACAGTTCTCAACAGCGCGAACTAACGTCCGTTCCGGCTTATCGGATTGGTCCATTAGCGCATTGAGATAGGTGGGTACCGGTTGTGACTGTGACGGATTCTGACCTCAATGAGGGCCGTCAGCAGCTGAGTTTGGGCACGGCCGCCGCACGAAATCTGGCCACTACCACCAAGTCCGTCCCGCAGATGCAGGGAATCACTTCCCGCTGGCTGCTCAAGGTGTTGCCCTGGGTGCAGGCCGCCGGTGGTGCTTACCGCGTCAACCGCCGTCTCACCTACACGCTGGGCGATGGCCGCGTCTCGTTCACCAACATCGGCGCGGAGATCCGCGTCGTGCCGCAGGAGCTCACCGAGCTGGCCCTGCTGAAGGGGTTCGACGACGAGGAGGTGCTCGCCGCGCTGGCCGGCCGGTTCTCCCAGCAGGAGTTCGGCATCGGCGACGTCATCGTCGAGAAGGGCCGCCCGAAGGACACCGTCGTGCTGATCGCGCACGGCAAGGTGGACAAGATCGGCACCGGTGAGTACGGCGGCGACACCGTGCTCGGCAACCTTGCCGACGGCCAGTACTTCGGCGAGACCGTCCTCGCCGGACCGCAGGGCGAGTGGGAGTACACGGCCAAGGCCGTCACCCCGGTCACCGTGCTGACTCTGTCGTGGGACGACTTCCAGGCGCTCAACGGGGAAGCGGGCGGCCTGAGGGCGCACATCCAGCAGACGTTCAACAGCCGCAACAAGCCGCAGGACGAGCACGGCGAGGCGGAGATCGGGCTGTCGTCCGGTCACGACGGCGAGCCCGTGCTCCCCGGCACGTTCGTCGACTACGAGCAGTCCCCGCGCGAGTACGAGCTGAGCGTCGCGCAGACCGTGCTGCAGGTCCACAGCCGCGTCGCCGATCTCTACAACCACCCGATGGACCAGATCGAGCAGCAGTTGCGGCTCACGATCGAGGCCCTGCGCGAACGCCAGGAGCACGAGATCGTCAACAACAGGTCGTTCGGCCTGTTGCACAACGCGGACCTCAAGCAGCGCATCCACACCCGTTCCGGCCCGCCCACCCCGGACGACTTCGACGAGCTGCTGTCGATCGTGTGGAAGGACCCCGGGTACTTCCTCGCGCACCCGCGCACGATCGCCGCGTTCGGCCGTGAGCTCAACAAGCGCGGCCTGTACCCGCAGCACATCGACTTCAACGGCCAGCAGGTGCCGGCGTGGCGCGGCATCCCCGTGCTGCCGTGCAACAAGATCCCGGTCTCCGACACCCGCACGTCGTCGGTGATGCTGATCCGCACCGGCGAGCAGAACCAGGGCGTCATCGGCCTGCACCAGACCGGCATCCCGGACGAGTACCAGCCGGGCCTCTCGGTGCGGTTCATGGGCATCAACGACCAGGCGATCATCAACTACCTGGTCAGCGCCTACTACTCGGCCGCCATCATGGTGCCGGACGCGATCGGTGTGCTGGAGCACGTCGAGCTCGGTCGCGAGGGCTGAAACCCTTGGCGTCCTTCACCATGCCGGAGTTCTACGTGCCGCACCCGGCGCGGATGAACCCGAGCCTCGAACGGGCCCGCGCCCACTCCACGCAGTGGGCGCGGGACATGGGAATGCTCGACACCGGGGTGTGGACCGACGAGATCCTCGCGGGCGACGACTACGGGTTCATGTGCGCGTGGACCCACCCGGACGCGCCCGCGGAGATCCTCGACCTCATCACGGACTGGTACGTCTGGGTCTTCTACTTCGACGACGAGTTCTTCGCGGAGTTCAAGCAGAGCAAGGACGTGTCGGGAGCGAAGGCGTATCTCGACCGGCTGCCCGCGTTCATGCCGCTCAACGGCACGGACCCGTGGCCGGAGCCGCAGAACCCGACCGAACGCGGCCTCGTCGACCTGTGGCAGCGGACGATTCCGCTGATGTCGCAGGACTGGCGGCGCCGGTTCACCACGAGCACCCACAACCTGCTGCTCGAGTGCATGTGGGAGATCCGCAACATCGAGAGCGGCACGGTCGCCAACCCGATCGAGTACATCGAGATGCGCCGCAAGGTCGGCGGCGCGCCGTGGTCGGCGAACCTGGTGGAGGTCTCCGAGGCAGCCGAGGTGCCCGCGTCCGTCGCGGGCACCCGGCCGCTGCGGGTCCTGTCCGACACGTTCTCCGACGCGATCCACCTGCGCAACGACATCTTCTCGTACGAACGGGAGGTCGAGCGCGAGGGCGAGAACTCCAACGGGGTGCTCGTGTTCGAGAAGTTCTTCGGCCACGACACGCAGACCGCCGTCGAGGCCGTGAACGCACTGCTGACCTCGCGGTTGCACCAGTTCGAGAACACCGTGTTCACCGAACTGCCGTTGCTGTTCGCGGAGAACGCGCTGCTGCCGCACGAGCAGGCGCAGGTCCTCAAGTACGTCAAGGGCCTGCAGGACTGGCAGTCCGGCGGTCACGAGTGGCACCTGCACGCGGGTCGTTACACCAAAGTGGACGGTGGGGGCGGCAACTCCGCGTTCTTCCGCACGATCCTGCGCGGGCCGACCGGCCTGGGCACGTCCGCGGCGTGGCTGGGGGTGGCCCGTGGTTGAGCTCCCCGCGTTCGACATGCCGTTCTCCGCCAGGCTTTCCCCGCACGTCGACAAGGTGCGCCAGCACAGCAAGCTGTGGGCGCGGGACATGGGCATGCTCGACGGCACGCTCTGGACCGAGGCGTACTACGACCAGGCCGACTTCGGTTCGTTCACTCCCCTGGCCCACCCGACGCTCGGCCTGGACGCGCTCGTCCAGATCAGCGACACACACGTGTGGGCCTGGTACGTGGCGGACATCTTCTACGACGGCTACTTCCGCACCCGCGATCTGGCGGGCGCCAAGGCGTTCGTCACGAGGATGCGGTCCATCATGGACGATCCGGCGCAGGCGACGTGGACCGTGACCGAACGGGCGCTGGCCGACCTGCTCACCCGCGCCCCGCTCGATCAGCGCGACCGGGCGTCGCTCGACGAGTACTTCGACGCGATGCTGTGGGAAGTGCACGCCAACGCGCAGGGCCGGGTGCCCGACCCGGTCGACTTCGTGGAGATGCGGCGCCGCACCATCGCCGCCGACATGTCCGCGCGGCTGGCCGCCGGGCCGTTGATCGACCAGCTGCCGCCGGAACTGATGGCGAACTCCACGATGCAGGCGATGGTCGACGCGTTCGCCGACATCACCAGCCTCAAGGCGGACGTCGTGGGCTACGAGCGGTTCGGCCCGGACACCGGGCTGATCACCAACGCCGTGCACGTCGTGCGGACGTTCTTCGACTGCGAACTCCAGCAGGCGGTGAACATGGTCGCGGACCTGGTGAACGCCCGCATGAAGCAGTTCGCGACGTCGGCGGCGGACGACCTGCCGTACCTCGCCGACCAGTACCAGCTCGACTCGGCGCAACGCATCGCGTTGAAGGCCTACGTCGAGGCGTTGAAGGCATGGCTCGCGGGCGAGCTCATGTGGACGCAGCGCACGGGCCGTTACGAGCCCTACCCGACGCCATCCGTGGCGTCTTTCCACCGCCCCACCGGATTGGGTACTGCCGCAGTACTGGTCCGCTAGTTCCACAACCGCACCAACAGATTGGCAGGATTTCCCGTGACTGTTACCGATCCGGGCCTTGGGGTCGAGAACGCGCAGCTGAGCCTCTCGACGGCCGCAGCCCGCAACCTCGCGACGACCACCAAGTCCGCACCGCAGATGCAGGGGATCTCGCCCCGGTGGCTGCTGCGCATGCTGCCCTGGGTCGAGGCGAAGGGTGGTGCGTACCGCGTCAACCGCCGGCTCACCTTCGCGATCGGCGACGGCCGGGTCACGTTCACCGCCGTGGGTTCCGAGGTGCGGATCGTGCCGCAGGAGCTGGCGGAGTTCGTGCTGCTGCGCGGGTTCGAGGACGAGGCGGCGCTCACCGCCGTCGCGAACCGCTTCGAGCAGCGCGAGTACCAGCCGGGCGAGGTGATCGCCCAGCGCGGCCAGTCCGTCGACGAGATCATCGTGATCGCGCACGGCAAGGTCACCAAGACCGGGCGCGGCGAGTACGGCGACGACGTGGCGCTCGGCACGATCGCGGACGGCGAGTACATCGGTGACGAGCCGGTGCTCTCCGGCGCCGACAAGGACTGGAGCTTCACCGCCCGCGCGTTGACGCCGACGACGGCCGTGGTGCTGTCGCGGGCGGCGTTCGCACAGCTCAACGGGCAGATCGAACCGCTGCGCGAGCACATCCAGCAACAGCTCTCGAACCCGACGAACGCGTCGAACAAGCACGGCGAGGCCGAGATCGACATCTCGTCCGGGCACGACGGCGAACCGACGCTGCCCGGCACGTTCGTCGACTACGAACTGCGGCCGCGCGAGTACGAGCTGAGCGTGGCGCAGACGATCGTGCGCGTCCACACCCGTGTCGCGGACCTCTACAGCCAGCCGATGGACCAGGTCGAGCACCAGTTGCGGCTGACCATCGAGGCGTTGCGCGAACGCCAGGAGTTCGAGCTCATCAACAACAAGGAGTTCGGTCTCCTCGCGAACGCAGACCTGAAGCAGCGGGTCAGCACCAACTCCGGCCCGGTGACGCCGGACGACATGGACGAGCTGATCTCGCGGCGCCGCAACACCAAGCTGATCCTGGCGCACCCCAAGGCGATCGCGGCGTTCGGGCGTCAGCTCAACAACCGCGGCCTGTACGTGCCGACGGTCGAGGTCGAGGGCAAGGCGCTGCAGTCGTGGCGCGGCATCCCCATCGCGCCGTGCGACAAGATCCCGGTCAACAAGAACGGCACCACGTCGATCATCGCGATGCGGCTCGGCGAGGAGAAGCAGGGTGTCGTCGGCCTGCGCCAGACCGGCATCCCGGACGAGTACGAGCCCGGCCTGAACGTGCGGTTCATGGGCATCGACGAGCACGCGATGCTCAAGTACCTGGTGTCGACGTACTACTCGGCCGCGGTGCTGGTGCCGGACGCCCTGGGCGTGCTGGAGAACGTGGAGATCGGTCTCTAAGCGATGACTGCGGAGATGACCGAACCGTTGGCCGCCGGGCGTCCGTCCGGCGAGGTCCTCGCGTGGAGCCGCAGCCTCGTGCTGCCGGCTCTGCGCAAGGCCGTCGACCAGCTGCCGCCGTCGTTGCGGACCGTCGCGGAGTACCACCACGGGTGGCGCGACGAGTACGGCAACCCGGTGCTGGAGAACGGCGGCAAGGCGATCCGTCCCGCGTTGGTGCTGCTGGCGGCCGAGGCCGTCGGCGGTACCCCCGCCTCCGCCGTGCCCGCGGCGGTCGCGGTGGAGCTGATCCACAACTTCTCGTTGCTGCACGACGACGTGATGGACCGCGACACCACCCGGCGCCATCGGGCGACGGCGTGGACGGTGTTCGGCGTGAACGCGGCGATCCTGGCCGGGGACGCGTTGCAGGCGCTGGCCGTGGACGTCCTGGCGGCGTCGGGACACCCGCGCTCGCTGGAGGCGATCCGGTCGTTGGGTGACGCCGTGGTGGCATTGCTCGAAGGCCAGGCGTACGACCTGGACTTCGAGACGCGCAACGACGTGTCGGTGCACGAGGTCGAACTGATGGCGCGCGGCAAGACGGGCGCGTTGCTCGGTGCGTCCACGGCTCTGGGCGCGCTGTACGGCGGCGGGTCCGACGAGCAGGTCGAGGCGATGCGCGGCTTCGGCGCCGAGCTCGGACTCGCGTTCCAGCACGTGGACGATCTTCTCGGCATCTGGGGCGACCCGGCGGTGACGGGCAAGGCCGTGCACTCGGATCTGGTGAACCGCAAGAAGTCCCTGCCGGTCGTGCGCGCGCTGAACGCCGGCGTGCCCGCGTCCGAGGAGCTCGGGGTGCTGTACCTCGGGTCGCAGGAGATGAACGCGGAAACGCTTGCGCGGGCGGCTGAGCTGGTCGATCTGGCCGGTGGGCGGGCGTGGAGCCAGACGCAGGCCGACGAACTCCACACGCAGGCGCTGGTGCACCTCGGCGAGTCCTCGCCGACGGCGCGGGCGGCCGTGGAGCTCGGCACGCTCGCCCAGCTCGTGACACATCGAGATCACTGAAACCCTGCTCGGGAAGGCGTTAGATGACGGAACATCCGCCGCGTTCGGTGCTGCTCGCGTCACCCCGGTCGTTCTGCGCCGGGGTGGAGCGTGCCATCGAGATCGTGGAACGACTGCTCGACCAACGCGGCGGCCCCATCTACGTGCGCAAGCAGATCGTGCACAACGTCCACGTCGTGCGTTCGCTGGAGGCTCGTGGCGCCGTGTTCGTGGAGGAGCTGTCCGAGGTGCCTTTCGGTGCCACGGCGGTGTTCTCCGCGCACGGCGTGTCTCCTGCCGTGCGCGCGGAGGCACGTCTGCGGGACCTGGACGTGCTGGACGCCACCTGCCCGTTGGTGACGAAGGTGCACGCCGAGGCTCGGCGTTTTTCTGAGCGCGGCGACACGATCGTGCTGATCGGGCACGCCGGGCACGAGGAGGTCGAAGGCACGCTCGGCGAGGCGCCCGACCAGATGGTGCTGGTGGAAACCGTTGAGGACGTTGAAGCTCTGGAGATCAGCGGGCCGATCTCGTACCTGACGCAGACGACGCTGGCCGTGGACGAGACGCTGGAGGTCATCGCGGCTTTGGAGCGGAAGTTCCCGCAGCTGCGAGGGCCTGGGTCCGACGACATCTGTTACGCCACCACGAACCGGCAGATCGCGATCCGCGAGGTCGCGGAGCAGTCCGACCTGGTGCTGGTGGTGGGCTCGAAGAACTCGTCCAACTCGGTGCGGATGGTCGAACTGGCCGCGCGTGGCGGCACCCCGGCGTACCTGATCGACGACGCGTCGGAGATCGATCCCGCGTGGCTCGTCGGTGTGTCGTCGGTCGGCCTGTCCGCGGGTGCGTCGGCGCCGCCCGAGTTGGTGGACGAGGTCGTGGCGGCGTTGGAGGCGTTGGGGTCCGTGACGGTCTCCACGCACACGACGGCGACCGAGACGATCGCGTTCACCCTGCCGTTGGCGGTGCGCCGTGCTGGCTGACATCACCTCCCCCGCCGACGTGCGCGCGCTGTCGTCGTCGGAACTCTCTTCGCTGGCTGCGGAGATCCGGTCGTTCCTGATCTCCAAGGTGCACCGGACCGGTGGCCATCTGGGGCCGAACCTGGGTGCCGTGGAGCTGACGATCGCGGTGCACCGGGTCTTCACGTCGCCGGTCGACGTGGTGCTGTTCGACACCGGGCATCAGGCGTACGTGCACAAGATGCTGACGGGCCGGTGCGCGGAGTTCGACTCGTTGCGGCAGGCCGGTGGTCTGTCGGGCTACCCGTCCGCGGCCGAGTCCGCCCACGACGTCATCGAGAACTCGCACGCCTCGACCGCACTGTCCTATGCGGACGGTCTGGCCAAGGCGTTCGAGCTGAGCGCGGCCGAACGCCGGGTGGTCGCGATCGTCGGCGACGGAGCCCTGACCGGCGGCATGTGCTGGGAGGCGTTGAACAACATCGGCGGCTCGGCACGTCCGGTCGTGGTGCTGCTGAACGACAACGGCCGTTCCTACGACCCGACCGCCGGTGGTTTCGCGGCTTCTCTGCTGGCCGGATCCGCGCGGGCGTTGTTCGAGTCGTTGGGTCTCGCGTACATCGGCGAGGTCGACGGACATGACGTGCACGCCGTCGAGAACGCCTTGTGGGAGGCCAAGTCCCTGGGCCGTCCGGTCGTGGTGCACTGCAAGACCGTGAAGGGCAAGGGCTATTCGGCTGCCGAGTCCGACGAAGCCGACCGCATGCACGCGGTGGGCGCGTCCGGTGCTTCAGGTGGCCGGACCTGGACCGACGCGTTCTCCGACGAGATCGTGGCGATCGGGACCGCCCGTCCGGACGTGGTGTGCGTGACCGCGGCGATGCTGGAGCCCGTGGGCCTGCGGCCGTTCTCCGAGCACTTCCCCACCCGTGTCTTCGACGTGGGCATCGCCGAGCAGCACGCCGTGACGTCCGCCGGGGGCATGGCGATGGGCGGTCTACATCCGGTGGTGGCCGTCTACGCGACGTTCCTGTCCAGGGCGTTCGACCAGCTCCTGATGGACGTGGCGCTGCACCGCCTGCCGGTCACGTTCGTGCTGGACCGCGCCGGCGTGACGGGCCCGGACGGCGCGTCGCACCACGGCATGTGGGACGCCTCGATCCTGCCGGTGGTCCCCGGTCTGCGTCTGGCCGCGCCACGTGACCCGACGTCGTTGGCGGCGTTGTTGCGTGAGGCCGTGGACGTCTCCGACGGCCCCACGGTCGTTCGCTACCCCAAGGCCGCCGTCGGTCCGGACATCCCGGCTTTGCGTCGCGTCAGCCACTTCGACGTGTTGAAGGAGTCCGCTGACGCCGAAGTCCTGCTGATCGCGGTCGGCCCGTTGGCCGCGCCCTGCCTGGCAGCGGCTGAGGAGTTGGCGTCGCACGACGTCCGCGTGACCGTGGTGGATCCGCGCTGGACCGCGCCGCTGGACCCGCACCTGGTGAAGTTCAGCGGCCAGCACCGCCTGGTCCTGGCCGTGGAGGACACGACGTCGACCGGCGCGCTGGGAGCACGCCTGGGTCAAGCTCTGGCCGGAACGTCCACGTGCGTGGCGACTTTCGCGCTGCCACCGCGTTTCCTGCCGCACGACTCACGAGCTCGCATCCTCCGAGCCCACGGCCTGGACTCCGCGGGCATCACGACGAGCGTGCTGAAGCGCCTCGGCGTGAAGTGACCATCCAGCCGATGGCGAACGACAACGCGATGGCCCCGGCCCCCACCAACGGAGCCTTGACCTCGGCGGGTGCCGGCAACGCCCTCAGCCCAGTGGCCAGCAACAACAAAATCGGGCCCTGCACGACGAACGCGACGTAGGCGGACCGCGCCAGCCCCTGCGCCCAGGCCCCCTGGCGCGTCAACCGCCGCTGGGCCAACCCGATGAGCCACAAACTCCCGGCCACCACCAGGATTCCCTCGACCACCGCCAGGACCGCGGCCTGCCACCGCCAGCCGCCGAGGAACGGTTCCGCGCTCTTGGCCAGGTCCAGCACGCCCATGAGCGCAGCGGCGACCGGCAGCAACGCGATGGTTCCCACCACCACGTTGCGCGTCATGCGGTAGATGTCGTCCGGGACCCGTTCCGCGAGCTTGCGCCCGCCGATGGCCCCCAGCACCAACATCCCCAGGCACTGCGGCCACCACCACAGGTGCAGGTCGCCGACCTGCCCGCTGCGAGCCGGGAACACCAGCCGCGTCAGGAACGTCGTCCCCGCGACCACCATCGTCATGCCCACCACGGTCTTCGTGGTGATGACCCGCTCCTTGATCGGCGGCATCAACGCGATCCCGATGCTGAAGATGAGCAGCACTCCCACGAACCACAACGACCCGCTGTCGAGGAAGGGCTCGCGGTTCGTGAAGGCCTGCCACCACGACACATCGCGCCCGGCGCCGGTGTAGGCGATCCACACGAACGTCGGCCACACCACCAGCGCGCTGACCACCCACGGCGTCCCCAGCCGGACCAGGCGTTCGGCGATGAACCGCTGCCGCCCTTTGCGTTCGATCGAGCCGGGCGTGAAGATCCCGGCCATGAAGTAGAAGGTCCCCATGAAGAACAGCCCGGACGGTCCGATCACCGCCGCGAGCACCGTCTCGACGCCGGGGTGGAACGTGACCTCGTTGACCTCGTCGTAGGGCCAGCCGCCGATCGCGGCGTAGCCGAGCAGCGCGTGGCCGCCGATGACCCACGCCACCAGGATCACCTTCAGGTTGTCCACTGCGGACAATCTCATGGTTTTCATGGTCCGCTTCTCGTGGCGATCACGCCAGCGGCCAAGCGGGCCTCGTCAGCCGGTGAACAGCTGGTCGAGCCGGTAGTCGACGATCTCCGCGGCCCTGGTCGCGTCGTAGGCGTCGACGAGCATGCCGCTGAGCAGGCCGACGGTCATGATCGCCAGCGCGTCCGCCTCCAGCCGAAGATCGGGGCCCGGTGAGATCCGGCCGCGTTGTCGCGCTTGTTCGAGCTGGCTCGCGATCAGGTTCACGAGGTGCGGCAGCATGGCCTGCTGGTCCGGCGCCTGACCGCCGCGGGTGACGTCCACGGCGAAGTAGGCGATCTGCACCGCGCACAGCATGCGGGTGCGTTCGTCCGTGGGCAGGACCCCAAGCACGCACGCGCGGATGACGGCACGTTCGTCGCCCGTCCTGGCCGCCTCCGCGATGCCCTGCCCGGCCCGTTCGGCGCCCAGCTCGGTGATCCGCTGCCACGCGTGGCGCAGCATCTCCTCCTTGGTCGGGAAGTAGTACTGGATCTGGAACATCGACACGCCCGCCTCCGCCGCGACCGCGCGCAACGTCACGGCCTGCAGGCCTCGCGTCGAGGCGATCCGGAAGAGCGCCTCCGCGAGGTCACGCCGCTTCTCCTCGTGGTCAACGCGCTTCGGCATGTGATCACTGTGTCACAGCGACCGGCGTCGACGAGGACCGCCGGGCGCTGTTACATTGCATCTGCATTAGAAAAAACTGGGGTTGTGATGGTCGGGAAGTTCGTTGACCAGAAGGCGCAGGATCGCTACTTCGCCAAGTACGACGCGATCCTGCGGAAGTGGCCGGTGCCGTCGGAGGAGCTGGACGTGCCGACCCGGTTCGGCGCGACCCGTGTGCGGCGCAGCGGCTCCGCTGACGGGGTGCCGATCATGCTGCTGCACGGCGCGATGGGCACGTCGTTGTCCTGGTATCCGTTCGTCGCCGCGCTGGCGGAGAAGCACACGGTGTACGCCGTTGACATGATCGGCGAGCCGGGGCGGTCGGTGCAGACCCGGCCGTTCGAGAACACCGAGGACGAGGCGGACTGGCTGGCCGACGTCCTCGCGGGCCTCGGCCACGAGAAGGTCCATCTCGTCGGCATTTCACGAGGCGCCTACCTGGCGTTGAACCTCGCCGTGCGGCGCTCCGACGGGATCACCGGCGTCCTCGCGATCGAGCCCGGCGGGTTCGGGATCGCCATGCTGAAGTTCGTGCTCTGGAGCATCGGCGAGCTGGTCCGCTGGATGTTGCCCGCCCCGATCCTGCGCCGGATCAGCTCCGGCGATCCGGCCGTGCGGCACACGCTGCGCCCGTTGTTGTTCGGTGGCCTCAAGTACAAGGTCCAGCTGGCTCCGCTGCGGGAGTTCACCGACGACGAACTGCGGTCGATCGACGTGCCCGCCCACTTCCTCCTGGCCGAGCGCAACCCGGTCCACGACCCGAAGGAGCTCGCCGCGCGCCTCGAGTCCCTCGTGTCACGGGTGCGCACGGAGATCGTGCCGGGGACGACGCACACGCTGCCGTTGGAGGAACTCGAGCTCACCACGGCCCGGATCATCGCGTTCGCCGAGGAGCACGCGGGACTGCCGGACTGAGCTACGGCCTGTCGCCCGTGTAGACGCCCATCGCGCGGAACCGCAGGCCCGGCTCCTTGTACTCCTCCATCGCGTGCGCGATCCACCCGACGATCCGGGCGATCGCGAAGATGGCCTCGCCGGCGTCCGGCGGCATCTTGAACATCAACGCGAACTGCGCCAGCGCCAGGTCCATGTTCGGGAACGACTGGAGCTGCGTGGCGATCACCTTGTCCGCCACCAGATCGCCGTGACTGCGCAACACGGCCAGCAGGTAGTCGGCCCTCGGGTCGCGCTGCTGGTAGATGCGGTGGCCGAACCCCGGGATCGGCTGGCCGGACCGCAGGTGCTCGGCCACCGTGCCCATCGGGTCGGACTCGGCCCGCATCAGGAACCGGTGCGCGAACGTCGTCGCGGTGCCGTGCTTCTGCCCCTCCATCGCACCCATACCGGCGGACACCACGGCGTACGGGTGGGCGTGGGCCGAGGCGGCGACTCGCGCGGCCATGGTCGAGATGGCCAGGTCGTGGTCCGCGAGGAGGATCAGGGTCGCGTTCAGCAGGGCGGGCTGGGGCGGTTCCGGGGAGAGGCGGGCCCAGAGGCGGTCGGCGATGTCGGTGCCGGCGGGGCGGCCGACCAGGGGCAGCGACTCGACCACGTCGGCGATCAACGACTTGGCGCTGGTGATGGCCCGGTCGAGGTCGTAGCGCAGCGGATCGCCGACGCTCGCCAGCGCGATGGCCACCCTGACGCGGTCCGTGAGCGTGGCACTATCGGGAAGGGCCATCCAGATCTCCTGGCCCTCCGGGAACTGCAGGCCCTCGGAGTCGATCTCGGTCCACAGCCAGTGGGCGACGTCCTCGAACCGCTTCGAGGCCGCGAGCAGAGACACCGACCGGCCGCGGTAGTGCAGCTGGTCGTCCTCCAGCAACGAGATCCTGGTGCGGATGCGATCGGTCACAGCGGCCACTGCTCCGCGGGCACCAGTGCGTTGCGCCAGAGCTTCTACCTCGGCCACGTCGAACATGCTGGAGCGGTTGACCTTTTCGCTGGTCAGAAGACCGCGGCTGACGTACGCGTAGACCGTCGCCGGCTTCACGCCGAGGCGACGGGCAGCTTGATTCGTCGTCAACATTGATTCCATCAACGTTGACTGTACAGGACATGTTGACGGAGCCTGTTGTGCATGTTGATTGATGCACCCAAAGGGCTTAAAGACGTCGTCGTCACGACCACCCGGATCGGGGACGTGAACGGGGCCGCGGGCTACTACCACTACCGCGAGCACGACGCGATCGACCTGGCCAGGACGCGGTCGTTCGAGGAGGTGTGGTTCCTCTTCGCCGAAGGCAGGCTGCCGAACGCCGACGAGGCCGCGCGGTTCGCCGAACACACCGCCGGACTGCGGGAGCTAACTGCGTCGATCCGCGAGGTGCTGCCTGCCATCGCCCGGTCGGGGTGCACTGCACTGGCCGGGTTGCGGACGGCGTTGTCGATGGTGCCGAGCCGGCCGATGTGGGACGCGCCGATGAACGAGCGGAAGGCGGACGCGCTCAAGGTCAGCGCGATGACGCCGACGATCCTCGCTGCACTGCACCGGATCAACCGTGGACTTGATCCCGTCAACCCCAGGGTTGATTTGTCAATGTCGGCGAACTGGTTGTACATGTTGACTGGACTGGAGCCGTCAACGTGGACGAGTCGTGCTGTCGAGCAGTACTTGATCGCCACGATCGACCACGGGTTCAACGCGTCAACGTTCACTGCACGCGTGGTGGCGAGCGCCGGGTCCGACGTCGTGTCGGCGGTGACGGCGGCGATCGGGACGTTCTCCGGACCGCTGCACGGGGGCGCGCCAGACCGGGCGCTGGAGGCGCTCGACCTCATCGGGTCGCCGGACAACATCGACGCGTGGGTGCGCGAGCGCATCGAGCAGGGCGACCGGATCATGGGCTTCGGCCACGCCGTCTACAAGACGGAGGACCCGCGGGCACGTCTGCTCAAGGAGATCGCACTCGAGCAGCCGACCGCGCTCACCGAGTTCGCGGTCACCGTCGAGCGGAAGGTCACGGAGCTGCTGGCCGAGCTCAAGCCCGGCCGGCAGCTGTACGCGAACGTGGAGTTCTACGCCGGCGTGGTGATGGAGCAGTGCGGGATTCCGCGCGAGATGTTCACGCCGACGTTCGCGTGCAGCCGGGTGGTCGGATGGTGCGCCAACGCCCTCGAGCAGTCCGAGGACAAGAAGATCATCCGGCCGGTCGCCCGCTACACGGGACCCGAGCCCCAGGTCGGTTCACCCCAGATCGGCTCTGAACAACTCAGGTGAGGTACCTCAGGTCGTCGCGCACGCGGACGCGGTCGCGGTCGTTGACGTCGGAGGAGCCTGCGAGACCGGCGTTCTGGTCGCGGTGCCGGTCGAGCCAGACGGAGAGCGCTGCTACTGCCAGGACGATCGCTGCAAGTGTCATGTCAGTAAGTTTGCGGCCGGCAATATCCCGCCAACAGTGGCAGATCTGACGCTGCGCGCTAAAATCCTGCCATGCTGCGTTCTGTGGCGGTTCCGCTCATCGACGGCGTTGCTCCGTTCGAGTTCGGCCTGCTCTGCGAGGTGTTCGGCATCGACCGCACCGAGGAGGGCGTGCCGCTGGTCGACTTCCGGGTGTGCGGGGAGACCCCGAACGAACCGGTGCCGACGAGCATCCGCGGCGTGAGCATCACGCCGGAGCACGGGTTCGACGCGCTGCAGAGCGTCGACCTCGTCGCACTGCCCGCCGCGCGCGTGCGTGACGACTACCCCGAGAAGCTCGTCAAGGCGCTCAGGGAGACCGACGCGACGTTGCTCAGCGTGTGCAGCGGGGCGTTCATCCTCGGCGCGGCCGGCCTGCTCGACGACAGGCACTGCACCACGCACTGGCGTGAGGCGCGCACGTTCAAGGAGCGCTTCCCGAAGGCTCAGCTCGACGCGGACGTGCTGTTCGTGGACGACGGCAACATCATCACCAGCGCCGGCACCGCGGCGGGCATCGACGCGTGCCTGCACCTCGTGCGCCGCGAGCTGGGCACGAAGATCGCCAACACCATCGCGCGCCGGATGGTCGTGGCACCGCAGCGCGACGGCGGTCAGCGGCAGTTCGTGGAGTTGCCCATCCCCGAGTGCAGCGCGGACAGCCTCGAACCGGTGCTGGAGCAGGTGCTCGACACGATCGCCGACAACCACACGGTGGCGACGATGGCGAAGCTCGCCGTCATGTCCGAACGGACCTTCGCGCGCCGGTTCGCCGCGGAGACCGGCACCACGCCGAACAAGTGGCTGTCGCTGCAGCGGGTGCTGCACGCACGCAGGCTGCTCGAAGAGACCGACCTGGACGTCGACGCGGTCGCGACCAGGTCAGGCTTCGGGACAGCCGCCCTCCTCCGACACCACTTCCATCGGGTCGTCGGCGTCGCACCGAGCGATTACCGCCGCACATTCTCCTGTCGTTAGACGCTCGAAGATCTTCTCGGAGATCTCCCGCAACGCCACCACCTCGGAGTCGCTCAGCAGGTCGAACACCAGCTTGTGCACCGTCTCGGCGTGTGCGGGGGCGGCGGCCTCGATCGCCTCACGCCCCAGGTCCGTCAGCACGACGAACGACCCGCGCCCGTCGCTGCGGCAGTTCTCCCTGCGCACCAGGCCGCGTTTCTCCATCCGTGCGACGTGATGTGAGATACGGCTCTTCTCCCAGTGCAACGACCGTGCGAGCTCTAAAACGCGCACGCGCTCCTCACGCGTGTCGGTGAGCTGCACCAGCACGGCGAAGTCGGCCATCGAGATGTCCGAATCGACCGACATCTGCCTGCTCAGATGCGCATTGAGCTCCCCCTGCATGCGGACGTAGGCACGCCACGCCTGCTGCTGCTCAGGTTCCAACCATCGTGTCACCGGTTCAGCATACGGGAATAGTTGACACATCATCCACGTTCCGGCAGGGTGAGTGACACTTCAACCAAATCGAGCAACCGAAGGGCTTGACACCATGACCACCGCCACCAACCTCTCCGAACTGACCGGCGACTACGTCATCGACGGCTCGCACTCCCGCATCGGGTTCGTTGCGCGCCACGCGATGATCACGAAGGTTCGTGGTGCGTTCAACGAGTTCGACGGCGCGATCTCCATCGACGGTGACAAGCCGGAGAACACCACCGCCACCGTGACGATCAAGTCCGCGACGATCGACACGCGCAACGCGCAGCGCGACGGTCACCTCACCACCAACGAGTTCCTCGACGTCGAGACCTACCCGGAGATCAAGTTCGTCTCGACCTCCGCGAAGCAGATCGACGACGACAACTTCGAGATCACCGGTGACCTGACCATCAAGGACGTCACCAAGAGCATCACCATCCCGTTCGCCTTCGAGGGCGTGGCCGTCGACCCGTTCGGCAACACCCGCGTCGGCTTCGAGGGCTCCCACACGATCAACCGCAAGGACTACGGCGTCAGCTGGAACGCTGCGCTCGAGGCCGGCGGCGTGCTGGTGAGCGAGAAGGTCGTGCTGGAGTTCGAGATCTCCGCGATCAAGCAGGCCTGACGACAGGCAACCAGGGCACAGGGCGTGGCGGATCCGCCACGCCCTTCGTCTTGAAGTAGGCCCGATCGTCGTAGTGCGCCGCCCGCCGATGGTCCCCTTCCGGCGGGTTCTTTGGGCTACCGTGACCCCCATGGCGACGCGTGTTTTCCTCGTCGACGACCACGAGATCGTCCGCCGCGGCATCGCGGACCTGCTGGGCGAGGAGTCCGACCTCGAAGTGGTCGGTGACGCCGCGTCGGTCACGGAGGCCCTGGCCAAGATGCCCGGCGCCCAGGCCGACGTGGCGGTGCTCGACATCAGGCTCCCCGACGGCAACGGCATCGAGTTGTGCCGCGAACTGCGCAGCCGCATCCCCGGCCTGCAGTGCCTGATGCTGACGAGCTTCGCCGACGACGAGGCCCTGTTCGACGCGATCATGGCAGGCGCCTCGGGCTTCGTGCTGAAGCAGATCCTGGGCGCCGACCTGGTCAACGCCGTGCGCACCGTCGCGGCAGGACAGTCCCTTCTGGACGCCCGCACGACCTCCGCGCTGCTCAACAGGATCCGCCGCGAACGCGAGGAGGGCGACCCGCTGCGCATGCTCAGCGAGCAGGAGCGCACCGTCCTCGACCTGATCGGCGAGGGCCTCACGAACAGGCAGATCGCCGAACGCATGTTCCTGGCGGAGAAGACCGTCAAGAACTACGTCTCCCACCTGCTCGCCAAGCTGGGCATGCAACGCCGCACCCAGGCCGCCGTGTTCGCCTCGCAGTTCCGCAAGGACGGCGAGAAGCCCCACTAGCCGCGACTAGCCGAGCGGCACTCGCCACACCACGCAGGCGCCGCCGCCCTCCGTCGCGCGCACCGCGAGCGAGCCGCCGAACTGCGACGCGCGGTGGGCGAGGTTGCGCAGGCCGCTGCGGGCCGCGTCGGCGGGAATGCCGACCCCGTTGTCCTGCACGGTGATCACGACGTCGTCGCCGGCGTCGATAAGGACCGTCAGTTCGGTGGCGTCGGCGTGGCGGACGGCGTTCGTGACGGCCTCGCGCACCACGGCCTCGACGTGCTCCGCGAGTTCGGGCGGTACGGAGTTGTCGACGGTGCCGGACATGCGGATGGACGGCTTGAGGTGCGTGGCCTCGGTCAGGCCCGCCACCAGGTCGAGCAGGCGGCGGCGCAGCGAGGTGTTGTCGGTCGAGTGCAGGTCGAAGATCGACGTGCGGATCTCGCGGACCGTCTCGTCGAGCTGCTCGACGGCGGTCTGCAGGCGGGCGGCCACCTCGGGATCGGTGACGCGGCGCATCGTGGACTGCAGGGTGAGGCCGGTGACGAAGAGCCGTTGGATGACGTGGTCGTGCAGGTCGCGGGCGATGCGGTCGCGGTCTTCCAGGACGTCGAGCAGGCGCTGGGAGCGTTGCTGCTCGGCGAACTCCAGCGCGACCGCCGCCTGGTCGGCGAACGACGCGAGCATCGGCACCTGGTCCGGCAGGAAACGGGTCTCGCCGCCGCGGCGCAACACCAGCAACGCGCCGGTCACGCCCATCTCCGAGCGCAACGGCACGGCCAGCGCGGGGCCGAAGGCGGTGCCCAGGTCGTCGACGAGCAGCGGTACGCCGGAGCGCACCACCTCGTCCACGGCGTAGTCGGAAGCGTCGAAGTCATCGATCTTCACGCCCGCGCTGGCGGCCACGGACAACGGCATGTGGCGGCCATCGCCGAGGACGACCAGGGCGGAGTCGGCGCCGGCGAGTTCGACGGTGCGCTGGGTGATGAGGCGCAGCGCGTACTCGCCCGAGGCGCCGCCGAGCAGTTCGGAGTTGACCTCGCCGATGGCCTCGAGCCACCGTTCGCGCATGCGGGAGCGTTCGAACAGGCGGGCGTTCTCGATGGCGATGCCCGCGGCGGCGGCGAGGGCCTGCAGCACTGCCTCGTCGTCGGCGGTGAACTCGCCGGCGTCGACCTTCTCGGTCATGTAGAGGGCGCCGAACACCTCGTCGCGCACGCGGACGGGCACGCCCAGGAAGCCGTGCATCGGCGGGTGGTTGGGCGGGAAGCCGACGGACATCTCGTGCTGCGAGAGGTCGCGCAGCCGCAACGGTGTCGGGTCCTTGATGAGCAGGCCGAGCAGGCCCTTGCCCTCCGGCAGGTGGCCCATCGTGGCCCGGGTCGCCTCGTCCACCCCCACGTAGGCGAACTCCGCCAGGTCGTCGCGGGTGCCGAGCACGCCCAACGCACCGTAGCGGGCGCCGACCAGGTCGACGGCGGCCTGGACGATGCGCTGCAACGTCGAGTCGAGCTCCAGGCCGGACGCGACCGCGAGCACCGCGCCGAGCAACTCCTGCATGTGGTCGCGGGTGGTGACGATCTCGTCCATGCGGTCGCGGACCTCGTCGAGCAGCTCGTCGAGGTCGCGGCGACCGGGCGCGTCAGGCACGCCGCCTAGATTCGCACACTTTTCGGCCCCGCACGGCCCTAGGAAATGAGGACCTTCGACCGTGGCTGACCCGTCTGAGCAGCCGGAGAGTAGGGCCATGACGATCGCTGTGCCCGGCTCGCTCGGGCTCGCGGGCGAGGACGTGCGCAACGTCCTCGCGCTCGCCAGGACCTCGGTGTCCGGTGTCCGGTTCGAGGTGCGCCCGGAGCAGATCGAGCTGCACACCGACGTCCCGCACGGCCGGGAGACACGTCTCGGGTGCGGGGTCGCGCTGCTCAACGCGCGGCTGGCGTTGCAGGGTCACGGCATCCGTCCACTCGTGACGCTGCTGCCGGGACCGAGCGCGAACGACGCGGCCGCCGCCATCCGGCTCGGCGGGTACCAGGAGGCCGGACCGGACGTGCGGGCGTTGCTGCACGCTCTGCGCGCCAACCGTCGCACGTGGACGGCGTTTCCCGAACTGGCCTCGTGGCGAGGGCTGTTGTCGCGGGCCGCGGAGGTCGAGCGGGCCTGGCTGCACGTGAAGAGCTCGACCGAGCTGGTGCTCTGCACGTTCAACCAGGGTGCGGCGGCGGAAATCCGTGCGGGGCAGGCGATGCAGCGCGTGGTGCTGACGGCGGCGACGGTCGGGTTCGCCGTCTCCCCCGCGCTCGACCCGACGAGTTTGTCGGCGTTGCGGGCGGACTTGCGGCCGTCGCTGGGCAACACGCTGGTGCCGCAGGTGGAGCTACGACTGGGTTAGACACTTGCCGGACAGGGTCAGGTCGTCAGGAACTTCGACGGGTCGGCCACGGGTGACTCGACGACGAGGTCCTTGTACTCGTCCTCGATGCCCTTGTTGTGGATCTGGATGGCGAGCGGGGCCTCGCGTCCGGCGGGTTCCTTCCTGTCCTCGAACTTCAGGACCTCGGTCGCCTTGCAGCGGGCGGCGCCGTCGGGCAGCGGGCAGCACGCCATCCGCGCGATGCCGGTGTCGCCGTCGGCGAGGATCTCGCACTGGGCCCACGAGCGCCAGCACCAGCGCAGCAACTATCCACAATGGACGTAACATGGTCGACCGTCCTCCGAGGTGGTTCGGTGACGGTGACACCACCGTGGAACCGAGTCCTCGGAGCGGTCAACGGAAACGCGTGTTTCTGAAACGGACAGCGTCAGCGGACCAGCACCGCCTTCCAGAGCAGCCGCGCGAGTTCCGGGTGGCAGATGTCGTTGTGGGCGCCCGCGATTCCGTCGATTCGGCGGATCACGGACGTGCAGTCGACGTTGTGCACCTGCCCGCGCGACAGCTCGCCGGGAGATCCGATGTTGTGGCCGTGCGCGTACGTGCCCTGCACGCCGTGCGAGCCGATGCCGCCGTACTTCGGGTACGAGTCGAGGTCGACCTGACGGCCCGAACGCGCGGCCAGCGGGTAGAACCTGCCGATGGCGTAGTCGTTCGACGACGTGGTCACGATGATCGGGCCCGGCACGCGGCCGAGCACGCCGCGGAAGTAGCCGGAGCCGGGTTCGTCGGGCAGCCGTTCCGCGAACGACCACAGCGACATCGCGCCCTGCACCAGCGTCAAAGTCGCGGCGGGCACGACGTTCGCCATCGCGGTGGCGGTGATGCAGCCGAAGCTGTGGCCCATCAGGTGGATGCGGGCCTGCGGGGCGGCCTGCGCGACGTCCCTGGCGATGCGCGCGGCACCGCTCTCGCCGAAGACCTTGGCGCGCCGCTTCATCTTCCAGAACGTCAGGATCCGCAACGGCGACAGGATGCCGCCCAGCGCCGGGTCCTCCAGGCACGCGCGGTAGAGCTGCTCGGCGTCGAACACCATGCCGTCCTCGCCCGGCAGGTCCGGCACCGAGCTCTCGAGGTAGTCGTAGGCCTGCTTGACCGGGGCCGACATCCAGCCCGGGTGCTTCCGCGCGGCCTCGACGATCGTGCGCACCGCGGCGGTGCGTCCGGCGCCTCCGCCGAGACGGTTCGCCTGCGCCTTGATGAACTCGTCCGACCGCACGTCCTCGTCGCCCCACGCCTTCGAGGGCCAGTGGAGTCCGACGAGCAACGCCTTGAAGCCACCCGGAAGCCGGTGCGCCGCTTCGCGTTCGGCCCGGCAGTCGGCCATCGTCCTGACCCACTGCCCGTACTGGTAGCGGGCGGCCGGCACGTCGCCGTTCCACCCGTGTATGAAGAAGAAGACGTCGGTGACGCCTCGGCGGGCGTCGTACAGCACGTCCGCGCTGTCGCGCCCCCGCTCGTTGCCGGTCTCGTCGAAACAGACGAGGTGATAGCTGATGTCGTGACCTGGCACGGATTCTCGGGACATCGCGGATCACCACCACACACAAAACGCGCCCAACTGTTGTCCGTTTAATCGGAACCGGCGCGGCTCATGTTTACCCCCGCTGATCAGGAAAACCCGTTCGGACCAGGGAATTCACCCCCGGTTGCGCCGGTAGTGGCGGGCCGCGCGGACCCGGTTGCCGCACGACGGCGAGCACCATTCGCGGCGCGGGTGGTCCTTCACGAAGTACAGCACGCAGCCCGGCGCGTGGCAGGCGCGCAACAACACCCGGTCCTCGCCGGTGAAGAGATCCACGGCCTCGGCGGCGATCGCGGCCCGTTCGCGATCCGCGAGTGATCCTTCGCTTTCGTTGTGCCGCAACAACTCGCCGTCCCGCACCGTCAGCTGGGGCCAGAGCCGGGCACTGCGCGCCGCACGGTTGACCGCGACCACCGCGCGGGCGAGATCGCGACCCTGCGCGATCTCACGGGTGTCCTGCGTGAGCGTCGCGGCGAGGTCCCGCAACGCCTGCCGCAGCTCGAGGAACGCCTCCAGGTCGGCCTCGTCGGCGGGCACGCCCAGAAAATCGCGAAGCCCACCGACAGTCGTCAGGTCGTCGTGGAGCTGCGACCGGTTGGCCCAGATGGTGTTCATCAGCAGGACCGGACGGGGTTCGTCGGGCGTCAGCACGTCTAACGGTAACACAGGCTTGCATCCGTTAGGTCTTCGTTCTAACGTTTGCAACGTCGCCCAACCGTTGGAAGGACCGTCGTGAAACTCGTGCCCCCGTTCACCGCCGAGACCGCCCGCCTGAAGGTGCAGGCCGCCCAGGACGCCTGGAACACCAAGGACCCGGTGCGCGTCGCCGGCGCGTACACCCCGGACTCGGTGTGGCGCAACAGGTCCGAGTTCGTCCACGGCACCGACGAGATCGTGGCGTTCCTGACCAGGAAGTGGGAGCGCGAGCACGAGTACGTACTGCGCAAGTCGCTGTGGGCGTTCAGCGACAACCGCATCGCCGTGCGCTTCCAGTACGAGTGGCGCGACGACGAGGGCCAGTGGTGGCGCAGCTACGGCAACGAGAACTGGGAGTTCGCCGAGTCGGGCCTGATGGCACGGCGCGAGGCGAGCATCAACGACGTGCGGATCGCCGAGTCGGACCGCCGCGTCGACCCGTCGTCCACCGACGAGATCCCGGCGGAGTGACGTGCACGTCGAGGCGTTGTGGCGCTACCCGGTGAAGTCGCTGGGCGGCGAACCCCTGGACCAGGCACGATTCACGGCCGATGGCGTCGAGGGCGACCGGCTCGTGCACGTGCAGGGACCGCGTGGCGTGCTCACCGGACGCACGCGCTACGGCCTGCTCACGATTCCCGCGTCCACCGGGCCTGACGGGCCGTTGGTGGACGGACACCCGTGGGACAGCTGGCAGGCGCACGAGCGTGTGCTGCCGTTCGGCGGACGGCTGACGCGCTACGACGGGCCGGAGCGCTTCGACGTGCTCAACGTGCTGGTGGCGACCGACGGACAGGTCGCCGCCGCCGGGGTGGACGTGCGGCGGCTGCGGCCCAACATCCTGATCGGCGGGGTGGAGGCCGGGGTCGAGGACACCTGGCCCGGGCACGCGCTGGTGGTCGGCGACGTGGTGATCGGGATGTACCAGAAGCGGGCGCGGTGCGTGGTGACGACGATCGATCCGGACACCGGGGCGCAGGACCTGGACGTGCACCGGCGGATCCGGCGGGAGTTCGGCGGTGTGCTGTGCCTGGACAGCTGGGTGATCCAGGCCGGAGTGGTCAGCGTGGGTGACCCCGTTGAGGTGGTGCCGACCGACGAACTGCCCGCGCACGTGGGCGGGTGGATCGTCGGCCGGCCCTACGCCGTCTAGATGTTGCGGCGGTACTGGCCGCCCACCTCGAAGAACGCCTCGGTGATCTGGCCGAGCGTGCACACGCGCGCCGCGTCCATCAGCACCGCGAACACGTTCTCGTTCGTCTGCGCCACCTCCCGCAGCCTCCCCAACGCCAACGCCGCCTCGTCGCGGTGTGCGGCCTGGTAGGCGCGGGTGCGGTCGACCTGGGACTCCTTCTCCTCCTCGGTGGCGCGGGCGAGCTCGATCTTCACGACCTCGCGGGTGCCGTCCTCGGGCAGGAAGGTGTTGACGCCGATCAACGGCAGCGAGCCGTCGTGCTTGCGCTGTTCGTAGAGCATCGACTCGTCCTGGATGCGGCCGCGCTGGTAGCCGGTCTCCATCGCGCCGAGGACGCCGCCGCGTTCGGAGATGCGGTCGAACTCCATCAGGACGGCCTCTTCGACCAGGTCGGTGAGTTCGTCGATGACGAACGAGCCCTGCAGCGGGTTCTCGTTGGCGGAGAGGCCCCACTCCTTGTTGATGATCATCTGGATGGCCATGGCGCGGCGCACCGACGACTCGGTCGGGGTGGTGATGGCCTCGTCGTAGGCGTTGGTGTGCAAGGAGTTGCAGTTGTCGTACAGGGCGCAGAGAGCCTGCAGGGTCGTGCGGATGTCGTTGAAGTCCATCTCCTGCGCGTGCAGCGAACGGCCCGAGGTCTGCACGTGGTACTTGAACTTCTGCGAACGCTCCGCGGCGCCGTAGCGGTCGCGCATGGCCACGGCCCAGATGCGGCGGGCCACGCGGCCGATGACGCTGTACTCGGCGTCCATGCCGTTGGAGAAGAAGAAGGACAGGTTCGGCGCGAAGTCGTCGATGTTCATGCCGCGCGCGAGGTACGACTCGACGTAGGTGAAGCCGTTGGCCAAGGTGAAGGCGAGCTGGCTGATGGGGTTCGCCCCGGCCTCGGCGATGTGGTAGCCCGAGATCGACACCGAGTAGAAGTTGCGCACCTGCTGCTGGATGAACCACTCCTGGATGTCCGCCATCATGCGCAGCGAGAACTCCGTGGAGAAGATGCAGGTGTTCTGGCCCTGGTCCTCCTTGAGGATGTCGGCCTGCACGGTGCCGCGGACGTTGGCCAGCGCGAACGCCTTGATCTTGGCGTGCTCCTCCGCCGACGGCTCGCGGCCCTCCTTCTCCGTGAAGACACCGACCTGCTGGTCGATCACGGTGTTCAGGAAGTACGCGAGGATCGTCGGCGCCGGGCCGTTGATCGTCATCGAGACCGACGTCGTGGGCGCCACCAGGTCGAAGCCGTCGTAGAGCGCCTTCATGTCGTCCAGCGAGGCGATCGAGACGCCGGACGTGCCGATCTTGCCGTAGACGTCCGGCGGGGTGTCGGGGTCGCGGCCGTACAAGGTCACCGAGTCGAACGCCGTCGACAGGCGGGTGGCCGGGTTGCCCTTCGACAGGTACTTGAAGCGGCGGTTGGTGCGGAACGCGTCGCCCTCGCCCGCGAACATGCGCGCCGGGTCCTCGCCCTCGCGCTTGAACGGGAAGACGCCCGCGGTGTACGGGAAGAAGCCCGGGAGGTTCTCCTTGCGCAGGAACCGCAGCAGCGAGCCCTCGTCGTCGTAGCGCGGCAGGCTGACGCGGCGGACCTGGTTGCCGGACAACGTCTCGCGCGTCAGCGACGTGCGGATCTCCTTGTCCCGCACCTTGAACACGAGCTCGTCGCCGGAGTACTGCTCGACGGTCGCGGGCCACGCGGTCAGCAGGTCGGAAGAAGAACGGTCCACCTTGCGTTCGGCGTCGGACGCCAGCTCGGCGATGTCCGCGACACCCTTGCCCGCGGCCTCCAACGCCTTCTGCGCGGCGGAAAGCTGCGTGTGTGTGCGAACGGCGAGAACCTGCTCGTCGGTCTTGCGGTGATAGCCGCGCACGGTGTCGGCGATGTCCGAGAGGTAACGCGCGCGCGACGCCGGCACGACCGTGGACGCCGAAGTCGACGTCTTGCCCGACACCGGAACGAGAACGCCTTCCTCCACGGCGAGACCGTGCGACACCAGGCCGTCGCGCAGGAACTGGTACAGCGCCGTCACGCCGTCGTCGTTGAACGTCGCCGCGGACGTGCCGTAGACCGGCATGTCCTCCCACTTCACGCCGAACGCCTCACGGTTGCGCACCATCTGACGCGCGACATCACGGCGTGCGTCCTCGGCACCCCGGCGCTCGAACTTGTTGATGGCCACGGCGTCGGCGTAGTCGAGCATGTCGATCTTCTCGAGCTGCGACGCGGCACCGAACTCCGGCGTCATCACGTACAGCGAGAAGTCGACGAACGGCACGATGGCCGCGTCACCCTGACCGATACCGGGCGTCTCGACGATGACCAGATCCGCGCCGGAAGCCTTGCACGCCACGATGGCCTGCTCCAGGCCGTCCGGGATCTCACTGCCCGCACGGCGCGTTGCCAGCGAACGGAAAAACACGTGGTCGCCGTCGAGGCAGTTCATCCGGATGCGGTCGCCGAGGAGCGCGCCACCACCACGGCGACGCGTCGGGTCGACGGCGAGCACGGCGATGCGCAGCTTGTCCTGCTGGTCCAGACGGAACCGGCGCACGAGTTCGTCGGTCAGCGACGACTTGCCCGAACCACCGGTGCCCGTGATGCCGAGCACCGGCACCGTGCGCGTGGTCTCGAGAACATCGGCCGTGCCGGCCTCGATGTGCGTGATCGCGCGCGCCAGGGCCTCGTCGGCTCCCGTCAGCAGCGCGTCGGGGCTGAACGGCGCGGTGAGCGCGTGGTCGCATTCCTCGATCATCAGGTTGATCATGCGGGCGAGCCCCATGGTCTGCCCGTCCTGCGGCGAGAAGATCCGCGCGACACCGCGCGAGTGCAGCAGTTCGATCTCCTCGGGGACGATCACGCCGCCCCCGCCGCCGTAGACGCGGATGTGCCCGGCGCCGCGTTCGTTCAGCAGTTCGACCAGGTAGGAGAAGTACTCGACGTGCCCGCCCTGGTACGCGCTGATGGCGATGCCCTGCGCGTCCTCCTGGATCGCCGCGTTGACGACCTCCGCGACCGACCGGTTATGCCCGAGGTGGATGACCTCGGCGCCTTGCGACTGCAGGATCCGCCGCATGATGTTGATGGCCGCGTCGTGGCCGTCGAACAGGCTGGACGCGGTCACGAAGCGCACCGGGTTCACCGGCTTGTGCAACGCGGGCACGGGGGACGCCCCGGAAGACGGCATCGTCATGAGAATAGTTTGACTTCCTACTATCGGACGTGCAACCGAGCGTGGTCCAGGTCTCTGTATCGAGCAGGAAGGACATGGTCTCGCCACGGGCCACAGGTTCGCTCGCGGAGCACTCAGCGCCGGTAGCGTGCGCGGCATGGCCGACGTCGACGACTACTTCGCGAGCCTCGACGCGTCGTCACGGGACGCGTTCGCCCGGATCCGCGCGCTGGCCGAGGAAGTCGCGCCCACCGCCGAACAGGGCACCAGCTACGGCATGGCGACGCTGCGGTTCAAGGGCAAGCCGCTGCTCGCGTTCAAGGCCGCGAAAAATCACCTGGCCGTGTTCCCGTTCAGCCCGGGCGCGATCGACTCCGTGCGCGACCGGCTGGGCGGCTACTCGCTGTCGAAGGGGACGATCCGGTTCACGGCGGAGCGGCCGCTGCCCGACGACGTCGTCCGCGACGTGGTCCGGCACCGGCTGGGCGAGATCGGCTAACGCGCCGCCGCACCCCACTCGTGCGCCAGCGCGGCCGCCTCGCCGCGCGACCCCACGCCGAGCTTCTCCAGGATCTTGGCGACGTGGAACTTCACCGTGGACTCGCTGATGTGCAGGTCACCGGCGATGTCGCGGTTGCGCCTGCCCCGCGCCAGCTGCCCGAGCACCTCCAACTCGCGCGCGCCGAGCACGGTCAGCGGGTCCTCGCGCGGGGTCTCCGGCGGGCCGAGCGGGACCTCGATCGTCACCGTCGCGCCCCAGCCGGGGACGGCGTCGACCTCGACCCTGCCGCCGAGCGGCCCGAGCCGTTCGGGAACGCGCCGCTGATCGAGGCTGCCGCACGACAGGGTGCCGGGGCCGTCGTCGCGCACGGTCGCGCGCAGCACTGCCCCGACGACCTTCCAGCCGATGTGGACGCGGCTCACCCCGCCCTGGTCGTCGAGCATCGCGTGCACGGACGACCGGACCACGGCGGCGGCCGTCGAGGTGATCTCGGACGGCACGATCCGGTCCGCGCCCTCCTCCGCACCGGGCAGGCCCAGGTCGAGGCGCACGTCCCGGCCGCGCAGCACGCGCCGCAACGACTCGGCGAGGCGTTCGAACGCGTCCCCGGCGCGTTCCTCGACCTGGGCGCGGTCGAGGTCGGCACGCGAGCGCAGTTCGACCAGGGCGGTCACGGCGAGGTCGACGGCACGCGCGCGGGCCGTCGAGTCGTCCACGTCGCGGTCGCGCAGCACGGCGAGCAACGACGTCAGCGCGGCACCGTGCACGTCGCCGAGGTCGGAGATGGCCACAGCGCGTGCCGCTGCTGCGGCGCGGGACACGGCGAGAGTGGCGGGCACGGCCTCGTTGCGCAGGCCTTCCATGTGCGCGGTCACGACGTCCCACAACGCCCCGGCGGGTGTGAGGACCTCGGCGGGCACCGGGGTGTCGTCGTCGCGCAGCAGCACGAGCATCCCCCGCGGCTCGGTGACGGCGCTGATCAGGACCACCACGGGCACCTCGACCCCGCCCAGGAGCGCGCGGCCCTGCCAGGTCCCCTGCGCCGGCACGAGCGAGCGCAGCGCGGCGAGGTCGGTGATCGTGACGGCCGGACCCGGTACCTCGCCGCGGAACTTGAACGGCGCGAGCAGTTGGACAACTCCGCGATCGCCCGGTGCGGGATGCCCTCCGCCAGCGCCGCGGAGATGGTCGGCAGCGTCTCGCTCAGCGGCGCCTGAATCAGCGCGGCGGCGGTCCTCAGGTCCATACACCCAGCGTAGCCCGCACGAACGGGTGGTCGGCTGGTCTTTCGGTCAGGGCGAACTAGCCGAAGTGCGGGGGCAGGCTCGACTCCCCCGTCGCTAGTGTTGACATGTCAACCAAACGACGAGGGAGTCCACGATGAAGGCGATCACCTACACCACGCACGGCGGACCCGAGGTGTTGAACCTGGGCGAGGCCGCGGAACCGCACGCCGGTCCCGGTCAGGTGCGGCTGAAGGTCGTCGCGGCGGCGGTCAACCCGCTCGACCACAAGATCCGCAACGGCTGGTTCCCGCAGATGACGCCCCCTCTCCCCGCGATCCCGGGCCTGGAGGCGGCCGGGATCGTGGACGAGGTCGGCGAGGGCGTCACCGGGGTGCAGGAAGGCGACGAGGTCCTCGGCTGGGTCACCGCCGGGTACGCCGAGTACGCGCTGGCCACCGACTTCGCGCTCAAGCCCGCGAGCCTCGACTGGGACACCGCCGCCGCGCTGCCCACCGCCGTCGAGACCTCGGTCCGCGTGCTGGACCTGCTGAAGGTCGGCGAAGGCGACACCGTGCTGATCCACGGCGCCGCGGGCGTCGTCGGCGCGGCAGGCGTGCAGCTCGCGATCGCGCGGGGCGCCACGGTCATCGGCACCGCGTCGCCCGCCAACCACGACTACCTGCGGTCGCTCGGCGCCACCCCGGTCGCGTACGGCGAGGGACTGGGCGACCGGGTGCGCGCGGCCGCTCCGAACGGTGTCGACGCCGTGTACGACGCGGCCGGGCAGGGCGACCTGCCGTTGTCGATCGAATTGCGCGGCGGCACCGACCGGATCGTCACCATCGCCGACCCCGCGGCCGCTGAGCTGGGGGTCGTGTTCACCGGTGGCGGTGCGCCGTTCGGGGCGCGGCTCGGCGAGTACGCGCAGCTCGCCGCCGACGGCAAGCTCGGCGTGCGGATCGCGGCGAGCCTGCCGCTGGCCGACGCGGCCAAGGCGCAGGAGCTGGTCGAGACCGGGCACGTGCAGGGCAAGGTGGTGCTCCGCCCCGCCGAGTGAGAGGCAGGGACGGCGGCCACGTGGGTCAGAGGGTGGCCGGCTGGGAGGCTGCGGTCGGCTGGGAGGGCACGACGGCGATGAACCGGTCCGTCGTCACCCTCCTCGCCAGTCCCGCCAGCTCGTCCGCCGCCGTTGCCCTCGGCGTGCACTGCCGGAGGTGGTTGAGGGCACGCGCGAGCAGCAGGTCGGCCTGCTGCTCGCACCACCGCAGCCCGCCCGCCTCCACCAGCGCCGCGTGCGAGTCGGGTCCGTCGATCTCGACGCCCGCGTTGAGCGCCACCACGACCGGCAACGTGCGCCGTCCGGCGGCCAGCGCGTCGTGGACGCCCCGCACGTCGTCCACGTGCTTACGGGCCAGGCCGATGTCGTCGCCGAACTGCCTCAGGTGCGCCGCCTGGCTCGCGGTCGCTCCCGCCGCCAGGGCACCGAGTTCGCACGCCGCCGCCGGGAGCGAGCTGTGCTTCGCCGCCGCGACACCGAGGTGTTGCGCCATGTCCGTGTCGCCGGCCTCGTCCATGTCGATCTCCTGGACATAACCGTCCACAACGGACATGAGGGCGACGTTGAGGATCATCACGCCGGACTTGCCGAGACGTGCGCAGGCCAGTGACAGCAAGGCATCCGCCGCCGAGACCGTCCTGTCCGCACCGAACACCTCGCGCGCGCCGGTGCGGCCCATCAGCCCGGCGTGCAGCTGTTCGTGCAGGTGCGCGAACTCCAGCGCCACCGCGATCGACGACGCGTCGGCGTCCCCGAACGCCGCCGCGGACAGCAGCACCAGCGCGGCCGCCGAGAAGTCCTGGCTCGCCAGGCCGTGCTCGACCACCTCGCGCGTCTCGTCCGGCAGCGCGTCGAGCGCCGCCCGCACCAGCGGGTCGACCGCCGCACGGGTGCGGGCCAGCATGTCCTGCGGCGGCGCGGCCACGTCGATGCTCGTCATGCGCTGTCCTCTCGAGACCCCAGGGGAACGACGCTAAACCTGCTGATCAGACGAACAGGCGCGAACGCCACTGTCGTGTTAAAGAGAGGCACCTTCCGGCGAGCGCGACTAGGTTGATGTTGAACGGGCTGTCGTCACCATCACCCGACCGTGATCGTCGTTTTCTTGAGAGGCTGACCGTGCGGTACACCAAGCTCGCCGGCATGGACGTGTCCGAGATCTGTCTCGGCATGATGAGTTACGGAGATCCGAAGCGCGGCGGCCACCCGTGGTCGTTGCCGGAGGACGAGTCCCGGCCGCTCATCAAGGCCGCGGTCGACGCCGGGATCAACTTCTTCGACACCGCCAACGTCTACTCGGACGGCTCGTCCGAGGAGATCACCGGCCGCGCGCTCAAGGACTTCGCGCGGCGCGACGAGATCGTCCTCGCCACCAAGGCGTACAACCGGATGCACGAGGGCCCGAACGGCGCCGGCCTGTCCCGCAAGGCGATCTTCGCCGAGATCGACAACTCGCTGCGCCGGCTCGGCACCGACTACGTGGACCTGTACCAGATCCACCGCTTCGACCCGACCGTGTCGCTGGAGGAGACCCTCGAAGCGCTGCACGACGTCGTGAAGTCCGGCAAGGCGCGGTACATCGGCGCGTCCTCCATGTACGCATGGCAGTTCGCCAAGGCGTTGTTCACGCAACGGCAGAACGGCTGGACGCGGTTCGTGTCGATGCAGAACCACTACAACCTCATCTACCGCGAGGAGGAACGGGAGATGCTGCCGCTGTGCGCGGACCAGGGCATCGCCGTGATCCCGTGGAGCCCGCTCGCCCGCGGCAGGCTGGTGCGCGACTGGGACGCCTCGACCGCCCGCACCGACACCGACGAGTTCGGCAAGCGCCTGTACCTCGACTCCGACCGCGAGATCGTCGAGACGGTGGCGGAGATCGCGGCGGCGCGGGAGGTGTCGCGGGCGCAGGTCGGGCTGGCGTGGCTGCGACGCAACCCGGTCGTGACGGCGCCGATCTTCGGCGCGACCAAGCCGGGCCAGCTGGCCGACGCGGTCGCGGCGGTCGACTTCGAACTCACCGACGACGAGGTGCGGCTGCTGGAGTCCGGCTACCGGCCGCGCGGTATCGCAGGGCACTGAACAGGATCGGGCACCCGGTGCGGAACCGGGTGCCCGAGCGCTCAGCTCACTCCGTGCTCCGCGGCGAGCCGCCGGAGGTTCGCCAGATCGGCTCCGTGCACGTCAGCCGCGTACGCGTCCTTCTGCTCGGCCGCGACACGCGTGGCCTCCTCCGCCTGCTCGATGCGGGCGAGGAGGTTGTCCCTGAACTCGTTCATGCATCACGACCTGTCGGATTGAAGAGTTCCCTGCGCCTGGCACCGTACCCGTCCGGCTCCTGGTCAGACGCGGGGCTAGGCTTCGCTTCGTGCCGAATTTGCGGATCAGCGAGGCCGCCGTGCTGCTCGGGGTCAGTGACGACACCCTGCGCCGGTGGATCGACCAGGGCCGCCTCGCGTCCGTGGTCCTGGACAACGGACGCAAAGGCGTCAGCGGGACCGAACTCGCGGAGTTCGCGCAGAAGATGACCGAGGTCGTCGAGCCCGGCGCGACCGTGGCCGCGTCGGCCCGCAACCGCATGAAGGGCATCGTCACGCGCGTGCTGAAGGACGGCGTGATGGCCCAGGTCGACATGCAGGCCGGGCCCTTCCGCGTCACGTCCCTGATGAGCCGGGAGTCGGCGGACGAGCTCGGCCTGGAGGTCGGCAGCGTCGCGGTGGCCTCGATCAAGTCGACGCACGTGGTCGTCGAGATCCCCGAGGCCTGAGACCTACACGAAGGCGCTCTCGCCGGTGATCGCCTTGCCGACGATCAGCGTGTTCATCTCGCGGGTGCCCTCGAACGAGTAGATCGCCTCGGCGTCGGCGAAGAAGCGCGCCACGTCGTAGCCGAGCACGATCCCGTTGCCGCCGAAGATCTCCCGAGCCCAGGCGACGACCTCGCGCATGCGAGACGTCACGAACGCCTTGGCGAGCGACGAGTGCTCGTCCTGGAAGATGCCCGCGTCCTGCAACCGGGCGAGCTGCACGAGCATGCCCCACGACGCGGTGATGTTGCCCAGCGACTGCACCAGCTTGTCCTGCACCATCTGGAACCGCGCGATCGGGCGGCCGAACTGCTCGCGTTCCTTGGCGTAGGCCAGGGCCAGTTCGTAGGCGCCGATCATCACGCCGAGGGCCTGCCAGGCAACGCCGCCGCGGGTCGCGCGCAGGATCTCGGCGACGTCGCGGAACGAGTTGATGTTCTGCAGCCGGTTGGCTTCGGCGACGCGCACGTCGGTCAGGGTGATCTCGGCGTTCTCGACGATCCGGAACGCGATCTTGCCCTCGATCTTCTCCGCGACGAAGCCGGGCGTGCCCTTCTCGACCACGAAACCCTTGACCTGGTTGTCTTCCAGGTCGCGCGCCCACACGATCACGTAGTCGGCGAAGGTGGCGTTGCCGATCCACTTCTTGGCGCCGTTCAACACCCACGTGTCGCCGTCGCGCCGGGCCGTGGTGCGCATGCCGCCCGCGACGTCGGAGCCGCCGAGCGGTTCGGTCATCGCGAACGCGCCGATCTTGTCCATCGCGGCCATCGCCGGGAGCCAGCGGTCGCGCTGCTCCTGCGAGCCGCCCGCGTAGATCGAGTACATCGCGAGTCCGTTGTGGACGCCGAAGAACGTGGCGATCGACGCGTCCGTGCGGGTCATCTCCATGGCCAGCATGCCGGTGAGGAGGTTGCTGACGGCGGCGGGGTGCTCGCCGTAGCCCTCGTAGGACAGGGCGGTGAGTCCGGCGCCGCGGAACTTGCCGATCAGCTCGTGCGGGAACTCGCCCTTGGCCCAGTTCTCGTTGACCAGCGGCTTGATCTCGGTGGTCATGAACTCGCGGGCGTTCAGCAGGATCTTGCGCTCCTCGTCGCCGAGCAGCGCCTCGTAGTTGTAGAAGTCGGCGGTCAGCTGGTCTTCGAGGCGGTTCATGTCAGTTCTCCTCCAATGCCGTCAGAACGGCGAGTTGCCTGCGGTCGCGCGTCTCGGCGAGGTCCGAGTACGTGGAGGAGCCGTAAGCGTCTTCCACGGCCTTGATGAGCCGTTCCGGATCTTGTGCGGGGGTGCCGAGTTCGAGGCCCTGCATCGACCTGCCGATGTGCTGGGCGAGGTGCCGGTAGCCGCCGGGGCCGCCACCGAGGTGGGCGCCGAGGAACGGCCCGACGGTCGCCCAGCGCAGGCCGAGCGACTTCGTTACGACCGTGTCGAGGTCCTCCGGCGTGACAACGCCCTGTTCGACCAGGTAGGCGGCCTCGCGGGAGAGCGCGGCCTGCAGGCGGTTGCCGACGAAGCCGGGGATCTCCCGGCGTTCCACGACCGGGCTGCGGCCGAGGCCGCGGTAGAACTCGACGGCCCGGTCGACGGACTCCTCGGTGGTCTGCTCGCCGGGTACGACCTCGACCAGCGGGAGGACGTGCGGCGGGTTGAACGGGTGCCCGATGAGGACACGCGAGCCGTCGATGCCCTGGGTGAACGCGGTCGACGGGATCGCGGACGACGAACTGAGCAGCAACGCGTGCTCCGGCGCTGCCGCGACCAGTTCGGCGAACAGGGTCTTCTTGAACTCCAGGTCCTCCGGGCCGTTCTCCTGCACGACGTCGGCGTCCCGCACGGCTTCGGCGACGGTCCGCGCGACCTCGACGCCCTCGGGAACGGCCAGGTCCGGGCGGGGATCGAACACCTTGACGCTGTGGCCGTGCGCGGCGAACAGGCGGGCCCACGAGAGGCCGATGACTCCGGCACCGATGACTGCGGTCTTCACGCTTCCTCCAAGTAGTTGTGGACCGGCTTGGCGGGAGCGAGCGTCAGGTCGGTGATGACGTGGCTGGCGGACACGACCTCCAGCACCGGGAGGTCGGCGAGCGGCGCGAGGACGTGCTGGAACAGCTGCAGGCGCGCCGGACCGGTGTACGCGGCCTTGACCACGACGTCGGTGATCTCCGTGCGCACGAGCTCCTGCACCCGCAACGAACCGTCATAGTCAGGGATCGTCTTCAGCATGAAGGTCGGAACCGTGATCTCCGCCTCAGCCTTCCGAGTGTCCAGTTCGTACTGCTTGTAACCCATCGTCGCCGTGGCGACCCTGATCGTGCCGTAGTCGAGGGTGCCGACCAGGGCGCCGCTGTCGGCGTAGAGGCTCGGCTTGCCCATGACCTTCGGGTACGCGCTGACCTCGCGGCCGGACGCGGTGGCGGCGAAGCTGTCGAGGTACATCGCGTGCAGGTACTCGCCGCGTTCGCCGTCGAGGACGACCGGGATCGCCTGCCCGGCCTCGGTGTACGGACCGTAACCGGTGACGTCGTTCATCTTCATCACCTCGAACCGCACGAGCGGCTCGTCGATCTCCAGCGGCTGCGGGACGACGGCCCTGAGCGCCTCGGGATCGGTCCGGTAGACGATGTTGAGGTACTCGCGGTCGAAGAACCTCGGCTGCACGGCGGGAAACGCCGGAGCGGTGAGTGGTGTGATGCCCAGCATGTCAGCGTCCTGTCCACTGTGGAGCGCGACGCTCGGCGAACGCGGTCATGCCCTCGCGGACGTCGGCCGTGGACATCAGGCGGGCGCTGGCGATGCGTTGCGCGGCCCAGGGGTCCTGGGAGCGCACGACGTCCTTGACGGCGGCGAGCGCCAGCGGGGCGTTCACCGCGATCTGCTCGGCGAGCTGAAGTGCGATCGCGGCGGCCTCACCGGCCGGCACGACCCGGTTGGCGATGCCGAGCGTGCCCGCGCGGACGCCGTCGATCGGTTCGCCGGTCAGCAGGATCTCCATCGCGAGGTGGTGCGGGATCCGTTGCGGCAGGCGGACCACTCCCCCGGCGGCGGCGATCAGGCCGCGCTTGACCTCGGGCAACCCGAACCTCGCGTCCTGCGCGGCGACGATCAGGTCGCAGGCGAGTGCCATCTCGAACCCGCCGCCGAGCGCGAAGCCCTCGACCGCGGCGATCAGCGGCTTGCTCAGTTCCGCCTCGGTGAGACCGCCGAGGCCGCGGTCGCCGACCACCGGCGACTCGCCCTTCAGCGCGGCCTTGAGGTCCATGCCGGCGCTGAACGAGCCGCCCGCGCCGGTCAGCACGCCGACGCGGAGTTCGGGGGTGGTCTCCAGTTCGTCCAGGGCGGCGGCGAGTTGCGTCGCGACGGCCGCGTTGACGGCGTTGCGGGCCTCGGGCCGATCGATGGTGATCAGCAGTGCCGAACCGACGCGTTCGGTGCGAACCTCGCTCATGCCAACTCCTTGAGGACTTCTTGGGTGTCGGCGCCGGGCAGGGGTGCCAGGCGGCGGACGGTGGCGGGCGTGGCGGAGAACCGGACCGGGATGCCGATCTGACGGATCGCGCCTTCGCTCGGGTGCTGCACTTCTTCGAGCAGGTGGCCGTCGCGGACGTACGGGTCCTCGTGCGCCCTGTCGAGTTCCAGCACCGGTCCGAACGGGATGCTGTGCTTCGCGCACACCTCGGCCCATTCCTCAGTGGACAGTGCGTTCGCGCACTCGTCGACCAGGCCCATCAGGTCGTCGCTGTCGTCCGGGTCGATGCGCTCACCGGCGACGCGCGGGTCCTCGACCAGGTCGGGCCTCCCGGCGGCGGCGAAGAAGTCGCGGAAGTTCTGCGGGTTGTACGGGACGACGCACGCGAGGCCGTCCTTGGTGTGCACGGCGTGGTGCCCCTTGGCCATCGAGAGGTTGAAGCCCGTCGGCCCCTCCGCCGGCACGAACGCGTGCCCGGCGAGGTGTTCGACCAGGTTGAACGCGATCATCGTGTCGGCCATGGGGATCTCGACGCGCTGGCCTTCACCCGTGTTGTTCCGGTGCACCAGCGCGGCGAGCACGCTGTAGGCGATGGTCAGCGACGACACCTTGTCGCCGATGATCGTCGGCAGGTAGACGGGCCTGCCGAGGGCGCGGTTCGCGATGTCGACCAGGCCGGACGCGCCCTGGATCGTCTCGTCGTAGGCGGCGACGCCGGCGCGGTCGGAGTCGCCGCGGAAGCCCTGGGCGTGGGCGTAGACCAGGCCGGGGTTGCGTGCGGCGACGTCGGCGTAGTTCAGGCCGAGCCTGCTCAGCGCGCCCGGACGCATGTTGGTGATCAGCACGTCGGCCGTGTCGATCAGCTTGAGCGCGGTCTCGCGGTCGTCCTCGTCCTTGAGGTTGAGCGCGACGCTGCGCTTGTTGCGGTTGACGTTGAGGCTCAACGCGGTCATGCCCGGCGTGGTGCGGTAGCGGCCGTTGCGGACGGTGTCCACCGGCGACTCGATCTTGATCACGTCGGCGCCGAGGTCTCCGAGGATCTGGGCCGCGTACGGGCCCATCACCACGGTCGAGAGGTCGATCACGCGCACGCCGTCCAGCGGACCGGCGGTGATGTCCTTCATCGTTCGTCCTTTCGCACCTGTTCGTTTTCCTGCACCACCGAAGTTAGTACCGGGCGAACGGAAAGGGAACGATCATGTCGCGAACAATGGTATGACCACAGCGGTCACACCATTCCCTATTTGATTATCGGCTCCGCGAAGATTTCTTTTGCCGCGTCGACGAGGTCGTCGAGGTCGCCGCCTGCGGCCCGGTCGCGACGCCAGAGCAGGCCGGTGTCGAGCTGCGCGCGGAAGTCCTCGAACGGCAGGATCGCCATGTTCTCCAGCTGGTAGCCGCGCATGGAGCTGTCCTCGTCCAGCATCGAGACGGAGAACCCGAGGCCGCCCGAGACGATCTCCGAGGTGCCCTGGTAGCCGGTGTTGCTGAGCTGGATGCGCTTTTTGATGCCCAGTTCGGCAAGTTGCCGGTCGAGGATTTCGAAATAGGCTGGCATTATTTCTTCCGGTGACTTCGCGTACGCGAGTTCGGTGAGATCGGCGAGTTTGACCGATTTCTTCCCTTCGAACTGGTCGGCCGGGACGACCGCGCCGAGCCGCTCGGACATGACGTGCAGGGTGTCGAGCGAGGCCTCCTGGATCGGGAGCCGCGCCAGGGTGAGCGCCAACCTGCCGTCCTTCACCGCGGCCACGAGGTCCGTGGTCGTGCCGGGCCAGCGCTTGACCTCGAAGCGGTCGGCGACCTGGTCGGCGAGCGCGGTGAGGCGTTCCCGGAGTGCGGGGTGGACGCCTGCGGGCATGCCGACGAACACGGTGGTGCGGTCGGGTTTCGTGGCCTGGTCGAGGCGCCAGCGGATGGAGCCGACGCGGTCGAGGACGTCCCGCGCGATCGGCAGCAGGGCGGTGCCGGCGGGCGTCAGCGCCACGTGGTGGGTGCTGCGGTCGAACAGCGGGCGACCCAGCTCGTGCTCCAGGTCCTTGATGCGCTGGCTCAACGGCGACGCGGCCATGTGCAGTTTTCGAGCGGCCGCCGAGAAGTTCAGCGTCTCGGCGACCGCGACGAAGTACCTGAGGTGCAGCAGTTCCACGAAAGCCAGACTAGGCCTTTCGGAGTACGAACTCGTCGCTGCGGGCTCCCGACTGCAACACGTCCAGCCTGCCCGCCAGCGCGTAGACACCGCACGGGGTCTGCGCGAGAGTGGTCGGTGCCTTGTCCGGCCAGGCGGTTTCATTCACGATTTCCACCGTCTGCCAACGATCCTGCGTGCGCACCTCGACGAGCCGGTTCGCGGCGGTGTTGTCGACGAGCAGCAAGCGGTTGCGGCCCAAGGCGAGCAGCCCGTCGGGCGCACCGATCGGGGCGGTGACCGTAGTGACGTCGCGCGGGTTGCTCAACGGGATCACCGCGAGCTTGCGGGCCCCGGACAGGGCCGCGACCAGCTTGTCGCCGACGTACACGATGCCGTTGAGGCCCCAGCCCCCGGTCGGCGGCTGCGCGAGGTCGGGGTGCTGGACGAGGGGCGTGGCGCGGCCGTTCGGCGTGACCCGGTGGACGGTGCCCGAGATGGAGTCGGTGACGAACGCCGTGCCGTCCGGGGCGAGCGCGACGTCGTTGGCGAAGTGGCCGGGGCCGGTGGCGAGCGTGACGCGGTGGATCGCCTTGCCGGTGCGCAGGTCGTAGATGCCGAGCCCGGCGAACGCCCTGGTGGTCTCCGGCTTGCTGCGGTCGGCCAGCCCGAGGTCGGCGTTGGCGACGAGCACGCGGCCGCGGCGCGCGTCCACCGCGAGGCCCATCGTGGTGATCAGCCACGGGTCGTCGACGAGGGTGCGGGCCTGGCCGCCGACGACCCTCGACACGGTGCCGTGCGTGACGGACCCGACGAGGAACTGACGGCGCAGCGGGTCGTACGCGACGCCTTCGGGGTGCAGCGACGGGCCGTTGCCGGTGATCACCGGCGGGCAGGGCGAGCCGGCGGCGTCGGCGGTGGCCGGGGTGAACACGAGGAGCAGCAGCGAGATCAGGATTCTCGTCATCCTGCCGATCCTCACCGCGGTTCCGGCAGTCGGCTACCGACTTCCGTCCCCACTTGTTCACCGGTTCGAGTAGTCCTGCGCGCGCGTGGGCGTTTCCGGCGGGCGGCCGTTTTATCGTGCGCGACGTGTCCATCGAGCAACCCGCCGCCTTCCGTTCCCGCGTGATCACCGACGTCGTCCGGCCTTCGAGCGTGGACGAGGTCGTCGGCGTCGTCCGCTCCGGCCGGTCGTTGCACCCGTTCAGCAAGGGCCACAACTGGGGCCTGGGCTCGGGTCTGCCGGTGCGGGACGGGGCTGTGGTGCTCGATCTGTCCGGGCTCGACCGGGTGCGCGTGATCGACGTCGACCGCGGCTTCGCCGTGATCGAGCCGGGGGTGACGCAGGGCGCGCTGGCGGAGTCGTTGCGGGGCAAGCCGAGGATCTTCAACCTCACCACGTCCTCGATGCACACCAGCGTCGTCGGCAATGCCCTGGAACGCGGCTTCGGCGTCCACCGCTCCCGCTCCGAGGACCTCGTAGGCCTCGAAGTCGTGCTGGCGGACGGTTCCGTGGAGCACGTCGGCTGGTGGCCCGGCGCGTCCGCGACGCCCCGCCCGCACGGCCTCGGCCCGTCGCTCACGCACCTGTTCACGCAGTCGGCGTTCGGGATCGTCACGGCCGCTGTCGTCCGGTTGCTGCCGCGACCGGAGGAGGTGCGGCTGCTGCCGTTCACCTTCGACTCCGACGACCTGGCCGACGCCGTGGACACCCTGCGGGAGTGGACGGCGCAGCGCCTGATCCCGCCGACCACCAAGCTCTACAACCCGGTCGCCGCCCAGTCCGGCGGCTACCTCGCGCACGTGTGCCTGAGCGGCGCGGGCGAGGTCGTGGAGGCGCTCAGCTCGGTTCTTCGTGGTGTGGCAGCGGATTCGCCGCTGATGGAGGGACCTGCCGTGGACGCGGCGGTGCGGGGGACGTACGCGGGCGATCCCGACCCGGCCGACACCTGGTTCGTGCGGCGGACGATGGGATGCCCGGCGGACCGGCTGGACGCCGAGGCGGGGATGCTGATGTTCCTGCCGGTGGTGCCGTTCACCGGCGCGGCGCTGGCGTTGACGGAGAAGCTGATCCGCGACTGCTGCGCCACTCTGCCGGCGGTCACGGTGAACGTGCACGACTTCGACACCGTCGACCACGTGATCGCGCTCGCGTTCCCGGCGCACGACTCCGGTGCTGTTGTCGAGGCGCGGGAGGCGTTGGGGCGGATGAGGGAAGCGTTTGCGGCGCAGGGGTTTCTGCCGCACCGGCTGGACGTCGACCGGCCGGGTGCGTTGACGAGGTTGCAGGCTCGGATCGGGAACGCGCTGGACCCGGACGGAGTGTTCGCGCCGAGCAGGTACTCAGGAGCCCAACGCGGCTAGCTTGCGAGCGGCTTCCGTCTCTCCCCAACGAAATCCGATCCGGCGCGACAACTCCACGGCCTCCTCGTACGAGGCCTTGGCGTCCGCCACCCGCCCGGCGAGCTCGTGCACGATCCCGCGGTCGAGCAGCACGCCTGCCTCGATCTGCCGGTCCCCCACCGACCGGGCCAGCCGCAACGCCTCGTCCGCCAGGTCGAGGGCCCGGTCCAGGGACCCGAGCTGGCGGTGGGCGTCGGCCATGTTCGCCAGTGCGTGCAGCTCGCCGGATCTGTCCCCACACGCCCGCAACGTCGCCAAAGTCTCCTCGTAGCAGGCCAATGCGGCCGGGAGATCACCCAGCGCCGCGTGCACGAGGCCGAGGTTGGTGCGCACGTAGGCCGCGCCCTGGGCGTCGTCGAGCTCCTCGCGCAACGTCAGCGACGCCTCCAGCGACGTCAGGGCGGCGGGCAGGTCGCGGCGGCGCCAGTGGGCGATGCCGAGGTTGTTGAGCGTCACGGCTTCCAGCTGCCGGTCGTGCAACGCGCGGGCCAGCTCCAGCGCGGCCGTCCAGTGTTGCTGGGCCTCGGTGAACTTGAAGCCCCGTTCGCAGGCCGCGCCGAGTTCCTTCAGTGCCAGCGCTTCTGCTCGCAGGTCGCCCAGCGTGCGGGCGGCTTCCAGTGCCAGCGTGTTGAGCGCCGTCCAGTCGGCAACCTCCGAGCGGCGGCGGAAGTACCAGGACAGGCCCTCGGCGAACGCGACCGCGCCCGCCGGGGAGGCCTGGTGGGCGGCGGCGAGGAGGTTGTCGCGTTCCTCGGCGAGCCAGAGGTCGGTCGGGTTGTCCGCCAGGGCTTCCAGGTAGTGCTTGTGCAGGCGTTCGAGGGCGAGGGTGCGTTCCTCGGACGTCTCGGTGGCGCGGCAGCGTTCGCGGGCGAAGAGGCGCAGCAGGTCGTGCAGGGCGTAGCGGCCCGGCACCGGTTCCTCGACGAGGTGCGCGTCGGCGAGTTCGGCGAGGAGGTCCTCGACGTCCGGCACGTCGGTCAGGGCGCGGGCGGCGGCGACCGCGAAGTCCGGGCCGTCGAGCAGCCCGAGCAGGCGGAAAACCCTGGCCACATCAGCGGATCCGAGTTCGGCGTAGCTGACCTCGAACGCCGAGCGGACCGCGACGTCGCCCAGTCGCAGCTCGTCGAGGCGGCGGGTCTCGTCGGCCAGGCGAGCCGCGAGCAGCGGGGCGGTCCACTGTGGACGGGCGGCGAGCCGGGCTCCGGCGATGCGCAGGGCCAGGGGCAGGCCGCCGCACCAGCGCACCAGGTCGGCGGCGTCCTCGACGCGTCCGGCGACGCCCTCCAGCAGGCGGTAGGCGTCTTCCAGTTGCAGGGCACCGAGTTTGACGTACGAGGCGCCGTGCAACGACGTCAGCGGGCGGCGCGAGGTGATCAGCACCGCCGAGCCGGGGCCGGTCGGGAGCAGGCGTTTGACCTGACCTGCGGTGGCAACGTTGTCCAGCACCACGAGCAGACGGCGGGACGCGGTGAGCGAGCGGTAGCGCAAGGCTTCCTCGTCGCCGGGGCGTTCGCCGAGGGCGCGCAGGAACTGGCTCAGCACCCGCTCGGACGCGCCGTCGGAGAGGTCGGCGTAGAGCTGACCGTCGGGGAAGCGCGCGGTGATCTCGTGCGCCGCCCGCACCGCCAGCGCCGACTTGCCGATGCCCGCCTGGCCGGTGATCACGCACACCGCGACCCGGTCCTGGCGCAGCTGGTTCTTGATCAGGGTAAGTTCGCGGGAGCGGCCCGCGAACGTGACGACGTCCGGTGGCAGCTGCCGGATCGCCGCCGCCCCAACGGGTTTCGCGCGCAGGATCTCGGCTTGCAGGCGCCGCAACGACTCCCCCGGCTCGACGCCGAGTTCGTCCTGCAACACGCGTCGGCACTCCTGGTAGGCGGCGAGCGCCTCAGCGGCCCGGCCCGCGCGGTGCAGCGCGATCATCTGCAGCTCGCGCAGGCGTTCGTGCAACGGGTGTTCGCGCACCCATTCGTTGAGGTCCGCGCCGATCTCGACGTGCCGGCCCAGGTCCAGCTCGGCCTCGGCGCACTCGACACGTGCGGCGAGCCGGAGTTCCTCCAGCTGCGCCACGACTCCGCGCAGCAGCCCGGACGCGCTCAGGTCGGCGAGGGCGGGACCGCGCCACAACGCGAGCGCCTCGCGATAGGCCTGCGGTGTGCGTTCGCGGCGGGCCACGTCGAGCAACTCGGTGAAGCGGGTCAGGTCGAGCTCGGCCGGGTCGATCGACATCAGGTAGCCGGGGGCGCGCGAGAGCAGCCGCGAGCCCACGATCTTGCGCAGTTGGTAGACGTAGACCTGGAGGTTCTTCAACGCCGTCTTGGGCGGGGCGTCGTCCCACAGCACGCTGATCAGCCGGTCGACCGACAGCACCCGGCCCGGTTGCGCGAGGAGCAACGCGAGCACCGCTCGTTGTTTGGGCGGCCCAAGGCCCAGCCGCACGCCGTCGTCGGCGTAACACTCGACCGGCCCGAGCACCCGGAACTCCACAACTCCCGATCGTAACCACCAACCGCATACCGGACGCATGCCACGCGCCAGGACGTCGGCACCATGACGAAAACCTCACTGGCCCTGGTGCTGGCACTCGGCACAATGGCCGCCGCGGTGTCCCCCGCTCAGGGCGTCGAGCCCTACTCCTCCAGCCCGGCGGAGTCGCACGCCGTCCGTGCGGGCTCCGGTTACGACGTGGTCGTCGGCGGCGTTTCGAGAGCCTCTTTCGCTGTCAGCGATCCGGCATACACGGTCCGTTCGACGTCTTCTGCCGATGGCGCCTATGCGGCTGTGATCTCAGACTTCGACGGCACGAGCGGCGGCTCGTTGCACACCGTCGACCGCTACGGCAAGAAGCGCTTCATCGCCCGTGGCGCGATCACGTCAGCCGTGTTCCACGGCTCGACGCTCGCCTACGCCGATGGCGAGAACGTGGTGGTGGACGGCGTCGTCGCGGGCAAGCTCAAGGGCCGCGCACCGTCGTTGCTCGGCTTCACCACCGACGGCACGGGCCTGCTCGCCGTCGAGCACCCGGACGTGGCCGACGACAGCACGTTCGTGGGTTCGCTGGTGCGGTTCGACCTGAAGTCCGGCGCCGCGAAGCCGCTGATCAGCTCAGGTGCAGAGGCTTTGTACCGCGACTTCAAACTGGTCGACGTCGAGGGCAAGCGGCACGTCAGCTTCATCAAGCACAACGAGATCTACCGCTGCGGCGGCGCCGAACCGCAGTGGCTCGGGCTCGCGTCGGAGAACGGCGAGGTCACGTCGCTGATCGGCGAGACGAAGCACCACTACCGCAGCGCGGTGTGGAGCACCGACGGCGCGCGGGTGGCGTACGAGGTCATGGGTTGCGTGTCGGACAAGACGCTCGGGCCTGACCAGTACACGGCGTTCAACGGCGTCTACGTGCAGGACCTCGGTTCCGGCAAGGCTTCCCGGGTCGTCGAGGGCCTGTCGTTCACCCACGCGCTGACCGGCTTCGACGGCGCCGAGGCCGTGATCGGCAGTGCCACCCGCGGGTACGTGAAGGCGTCGGGCCTCAAGGCCTCCGCCCTGGACGGCCAGGTGACCACGATGGGCCGGCTGAACCGCGCCGAGTACATCCACCAGCTGTGGGACACCCGCAACGACTTCAACGGCAACTCGTCCTGCGGCCCGACCAGCGCGGTCATCGACCTCGTGACCTACCAGCTGCCCAACGAGTTCGGCGTGCAGGTGTCCCAGCCGTTCTCGCACTACTCGAAGTGGGGCCGCTACATCACCGACGAGTTCTCGAACCGCGGCACCACCTTCAACCGCACGATGGCCGACTGGGGCCGCACCGGAGCGTGGAAGGGCGCGCACGGCTGGATCACCGGCTACTACTGCGGCGGCAACCCGGCCCGCCCCTGCGCCTCCTGGGAGTCCGAGCGCGACTTCCTGGCCCGCAACGGCGCCGCCGTCCAGCAGGGCAACTTCACCCCGGCGCAGGTCCGCGCGTTCCTCGACCAGGGCAAGTTCGTGATCATGAGCGGCACCTGGGGCTCCACCGCCGGCCACCTGTCCGTGGTGATCGGCTACCACGACAACGGCCAGTTCTACGTCCACGACACCTATGGCGCGGGCACGGACGGCAGCTACGACGGCGCGAACCAGCTCTACAGCTGGAACTACATCGCACCCGTCCAGATGTGGGCTGCCTGATTTCACTTGGTGCCGGGCGACTCTCCTTGTGGAGGGTCGCCCGGCGCCGGGGTTTCCGGGGTTTTCTGCGCTTCGGCGTGGACCTCGACGTTCGTGCGGTGGGCCACCGGGTCCCAGATCTCCTCGAACGGGGCCATCAGCGACTGGCCGCTGCCGGTGCGGCGGGCTCTTCTCGCGTACCAGGTGAAGGCGGCGAGGGTGAGCGGCAGGCTCAGGAACGCGGCCAGGCCTGCGACGAGGTCCATGGTTTCCGACTGTACAGTGACACTCTGTTTCCAGAAACACTGTGTTACTGAAGTGGGGCTGCAGTGCGGTTGACCAGGGCTGAGACGCAGGCGCGGACCCATGCCGGGTTGCTGACCTCTGGGCGGCAGGTGTTTCTTCGGCGGGGGTTTCTCGCGGCGACGGTCGAGGAGATCGCCGCCGACGCCGGGTACACGCGGGGTGCGGTCTACAAGCACTTCGGCGGCAAGGAAGGGCTGTGGCTCGCCGTCGTGTCGGCCGATGCCGGGACACACCTGGAGGGGTTGCGTGCCGCGCTCTCCCAGACCACTTCGGTGGACGAGTTGGTCGCGGTGTTGAGCGGGGTCGCGGACGCCGAGGCGGCGAAGTGGGCGGCGGTGGCGGCGGAGGTTCTTGCTGCCACCGCGGCACAACCCGAGATCTCAGCTCAGATCGCCGCCGTGCAGGAGGAGCACGACGCGCAGGTGACCGCACTCCTGGAGGAGCATGTGGCACGGCTGGGGCTCATGCCCGCGATGCCGGTGCGACAGGTGGTCGTGCTGCTCGGGGCGCTCGGGATCGGCCTGGCGCTGCGTCAGGCGTTCCTGACCGGGACCGATGCGCGAACGGTCCTGTCGCACGTGCTGAAGTCGGCGCTTACTACTTGACGGCGGGCGTCAAGTACTTGCTATCGTCTGTCAAGTGCCGACCCTCTCGGAACACGTCGATCTGCGGGACGACCTGATCCGGCTCGTCACGAGCCGGCTCCTCGACCCCCTCGAAATCCTGCTGCCGCAGGCCGATCTCGACGGCCTGCGGCTGTCCGTCCGCGCGGACGCCGACATGTGGGCCGCCCAACTGCTCGGGCCGCGTGACGTCGTGGCGCGACAGGTGGCCGTGCGGCTGATGGCCGTGCTCTACCCCGGCGACAAGCCGTTCGACCCGCCCGAGGAGTGGTGGGCGACGCCGCTGGGACGCGTGTGTGCGCGGAGGGTCGGTCATCCCAGCAAGGAGGGCGTGTCGTTCGGGGTGGCGGGCGCGATGCTCGGGATCACCCGGCAGGGCGTGCACGACCTCGTGAACCGCCACAAGTTGCTGCGGCATCCGGACGGCGGCGTGGCCGTCGAGTCGATCCGCGCCCGGCTCGGACTGAGGAGAGAACAGTGAAGTTGGCGGCGACCGAGCACAAAGGGACTGGACAGGACTTCCTGCTGCTGCACGGTTTGGGCGGCGACAGGTCGAACTGGGACGCGCTCGCGCCGGAACTGAACGGCCGGGCGGTGGCGGTCGACCTCAGAGGGCACGGCGAGTCGCCTGACGGCGATTGGGACTGGGAGGCCGTGCTCGACGACCTCGACGAGACCGTTGTCCACTTCGGACTCGACAAGCCCGTGGTGGTCGGACACTCGTTGGGCGGCGTGATCGCCGGGCTGTGGGCGTTGCGGCATCCGTCGTGCCCGGCGGCGGTCAGCTTGGACGGACATCGTTCTGCCACAACGCATCCGGAGAACTACCCTGGGCTGAGCACCGAGGACGTGACGCGAAGCCTGGCCGAGTTGAACGCGCTCTTCGACGCCCAGCTGGAGACGATCACGCGGCCGTCGCGCAGGATCCTCGACGTGCTGCGGACCTCGCCTGAGCTGCTGGACGCGCTGCCGGTGTTCGCCAAGGTGACCGCGCCGTTCCTGCTGGTGTTCGCCGCGCGCAACTTGCCGGTCCCACCCGAGCTGTTGCCGTTGTCCGAGGCGCACAGGGCGGGGGTGCGGCGGGACGTGCCGGCGAACGTCGAGGTGCACGAGATCGACGCGACCCACGGCCTCATCGCCGAACAACCGCAAGCGGTCGCGGCGATCGTCAATCAGTTCGTGAGCAAGCGCTTCAAGGCCTGACGGGCCCTGAAGGGCGCGGCGTTGTCGTGCTCCAGCTGGAGGAAGTGGTTGAGCGCCAGCATGACGCCGAGCAGCTCGAAGATCAGTTGTTCGACGTCGGTGTCGCGGGACAGGGCGTCGTCGCTGACGGCGCGGCGGATGTGGATGCGGAGGTCGCGGCGCCACAGGGCGTTCATGCCGGCGAGGGCGTCGCGGACGCGGCCGCTGCGGCCGTCGAACTCGGTGGTGGCCGCGGTGAAGAAGCAGCCGCCGGGCAGCACGTTGCGTTCGAGGTAGGAGACCCACGCCTCGCAGACGGCGCGCAGGCGTGGCAGGCCGGACGGCATCTGCTTCACCTTGCCGGGGACCTCGCGCAGGAACACCGCGGCGGCCTGGTCCACGACGGCCAGTTGCAGGGCCTCCTTGGTGCCGAAGTGGCCGAGGAGGCCCGCCTTGCTCATGCCCAGTTCGGTGGCGAGGCGGCCGATCGTGAGCCCTTCGAGGCTTTCCGACGACGCGATCGCGAGACTGCGGTCGAGGATGCGCTGCCGCGTCTCGAGGGTGTCGGCGACAGAACGGCGCGGGCTCATCCCAGTAGCTTACGAGGCCCTTTAGCTACCGACCGATCGGTTGCTATATTCGCCGCGTCGCCTGTCCTGGAGGAGAGTTCACCGTGTCCGGATCCCGTGTCGTCGCGCTCGGCCACTACCAGCCCGAACGGGTGCTGACCAACGCCGACCTCGAGAAGATGGTCGACACCAACGACGAGTGGATCCTCCAGCGCACCGGCATCGCCACCCGCCGGATCGCCGCCGAGAAGGAGACGGTCGCCGACATGGCCACCGAGGCGGGCTCCAGCGCGCTCAAGGCCTCGGGCCTCGCGCCGTCCGACATCGGCCAGGTCATCGTGGCCACCTGCTCGGCCATCGACCGCAGCCCGTCCACGGCGGCCCAGGTGGCGGCGCGGCTCGCCATCCCGTCGGCCGTCGTCTTCGACCTCAACAACGCCTGCGCCGGCTTCTGCACGGCCCTCGCCACCGCCGACCACACCGTGCGCGCGGGTGCCGCGAAGCACGCGCTGGTGATCGGCGCGGAGAAGATGTCCGACCTGGTCGACTGGACCGACCGGTCGTCCTGCATCCTGCTGGGCGACGGCGCGGGCGCCGCGGTCGTGAGCGCCTCCGACGACGCTCGGATCGGCCCCGCGGTCTGGGGTTCGGACCCCAGCAGGTCCAACGCCGTTCGGCTGGTGAACGAGTGGCAGCCCCGGTTCGAGCAGGAGGGCCAGTCGGTGTTCCGGTGGGCCACCAGCGAACTCCCCGCCGTCGCGCTCCAGGCCTGCGAACGCGCGGGCATCGCGGTCGGCGACCTCGCGGCCGTCGTGACGCACCAGGCGAACCTGCGGATCATCGAGGCGCTGACGAAGCGGATGGGATTGCCCGAGGGCGTCGTGATCGGGCGGGACGTCGTGGAGTCCGGCAACACCTCGGCCGCCTCGGTGCCGCTCGCACTGTCCAAAATGGCCGAACGCGGCGAGCTTCCGTCCGGTAAGCCGGTGCTGCTGTTCGCCTTCGGCGGCGGGCTGTCCTGGGCCGGTCAGGTCATCACGGCACCCTGAAACGAAAAGGCCGGTGTGGCGGCTCGGGAGCCCGCCGAGCCGCCACACCGTTGGTGACGCACGAGAGGGAAGTTCAGGCTGCCGGCGCGGGAACGAGCGCATCGCCGCGTGACGTCATCGGTCCGCCACCTGGCCACGCGGGCGACGTCGGAGTTCGCCGTTCCCGCTTGCCCTGTACCGACTGCCTGAAACCTCCACACCTGGTTAGGGCCTCGCGCGTCCTCCGCCCGACCGCACCATCTCCGGCCTCGACCGCGAATGCCTCCGCCGCTGCAATGGCGGGGACATCGACGACGAGACGGACGGGGGAACGGATGATGCGAGGGCGGCGACCGGTTCGGGAACCGGGAGCATGGCCGTCGGGAGAACTTCCGGTTCGGCAGGCGCGACCACTTCGGTCTCCGGCTGCGTCCACACGGGAACGTTCGTCTCGACCTGGTTCTGCCGGAACAGTTCCGGCGTCTCGGTGATGATCTTGCCCGGCTCCTCCAGGCCGACGATGCCGACGAGCTTGCCGTTGGCGATGAAGCCGGTGAGGCCGTTCACGTCCGTGGTGTCGGTGCCCAGCACGGGCAGGCCGGCACCCTGGACGCGCATGCCGTACTGCTCGGTCCAGAACCGGGGAACGGGCGTGTAGGTCTTGGCGTGGTTGCGGCCCACCAACAGGTTCTCGGCCGCCGCACGGCCGCCTTCGACCGCGTTGAGCCAGTGCTCGACGCGCCGCACCACACCGTTGAAGCGCATGTTGGGCCAGCGCGCCACGTCACCGCAGGCGACGAGGTTCTCGGCACCCACGACGTGGTTGGTCGAGTCGCACAGCACGCCGTCGGAGATGTCGAGGCCGGAGCCGCGCAACCAGTCGACGGCCGGCGAGGCGCCGACGGCCAGCACCACGCACGAGGCGAAGAACACCTGGCCGTCCGAGAGGTGAATCCCGATGCCGCCGGGCTGCCGCACCCAGTGCTTGATGCCGACTCCGGTGGCCAGCCGCACGCCGTGCTCGACGTGCGCCTCGGTGATCTTCTTGCCGATGTCGTCGCCGACCACGCCACCCAGCAGAGCGGGCGAGCGGACGATCAGGGCGACGTCGCGCCCCATGTGACGAATCGAACACGCGAGCTCACAGCCGATGAAACCACCGCCGATGACGGCGACGAGTCCCTGCGACTGCCGGATGTTCTTGCGGATCGCGACCGCGTCGTCCAACGTCCGCAGCACGTGCACCCGCGGGTCGTGGCGCGGAGCGCCGCCCATCGCCCGGGCGTCGACGCCCGTCGCGATGATCATGCCGTCGTACTTGATCTCCTCGCCTCCCGGCACCCAGACCGACTGCTTCTTGGGGTCCAGGTGCAGGGCCGGGGAGTTCATCCGCCACTCGGCGTCGAGGTCGCCCGAGAACGACAGCAACGAGTCGTCGGGCGTCCACTCTCCGGTGATGATCTGCTTCGACAGGCACGGGCGGTGGTACGGGAGGTGCCGCTCGGCGGACAGGATGGTGATCTGCCCGTCGAAACCCATCTCCCGCAGCCGTTCCGCGGAACGGACTCCACCGAGCCCGCCGCCGACGACCACGATCCGTTCGCTCACTTCACTCGCTCCCTGATCTCGATCGCGCGCATCGGACACGCGCGCTGTGCCGCACGGGCCTGAGCGAAGTGCTCCTCAGGCGGTCTGCGGTTGTAGGTCAGGCGGTTGTCTTCGATCAGCTGGAAGACGTCGGGCGCTTCCGCCTGGCAGGTGCCGTAGCGATGGCATTTCTCGTTGTTGACGCTCACGTCCATCGCGTCGCCCTCGCCGATGCCGGGTTCCTTGCCGCGCTCGGACTCGAGCATTCCGATGCGCGTCAGCACCTCGGGGGGCAGGAACCGGGCCAGGGCCAGGGTCGCGGTGGGCACGAGGACGGTCAGGCCGCCCAGCCAGAGCACGGACAGGTTGCCGTTGGCGATGGCGCCGAACCAGGAGTGCACCACGGTGATGCCCACCGCGATGTACGCCGTTTGATGGAACCGCAACCACTTGCGGTAGAAGACTTTGTGCCTCATCGAGGCGAGGACGGCGATCGCGAGCATGACCTCCAGGCCGAGGATGCCCAGCGCGTGCCGGAACAGGCCGCCGTCGACGAACGGCAGGATCAGCTTCACGAAGCTGAACGTGCCGGTCTGGATCAGTGTGAAGGCGAACGCGTGGATGCAGCCGAACGCGATCGCCAGGGACGCGAGCACCATGTGCCCGTTCTTCAGACCTTCACGGCCGGTGAGCTTCTCGGCCCATCCGGTCGCGATCAGCACGCCCCAGGACAAGGTGGCGCACATCATGACGTAAGCCAGCCTGGCGGAGATCTGGGCCATCTTCTTGACACCCGAGTCGAACTCGGCTGACTGGGCCACCAGGAGCGGAATCTGGCTCGACAACAACTCTTCCTCCGGAAAACCTCTCAGCGGGGAACTACCTCGCGGGAACCCGCCCGGTCCTGTCGTGCAGGAGTGGACACATCAGGTCCGGGCGGGTGGGAACAGGTCCGCGTTGGAGTGCCTCTGACCTTGGGACACCACCTCCGTTTCCCGTCACACAACGGGGTCTTGCAGACTCACCGCGCCGCTCGTCGCGGGCGGAGTACTCGGAGCAGGAGCACCGTGAGCACGGCTCCCGCGGCGGTGACCGTGAGGATCACCCACATGTTCGGCCCCTCGTTGGAGGCCAGGGTCGCGTTGATGATGCCGCCGGCGGGCTGCGGTTCGGCGAACGCCGCGTCACCGGCGATCCCGCTGCTCTCCAGCAACGTCATGTGCTTCATCACCACGTCGATGCCCGCCTGCGCGAACCCGCGGATGACGTCGTTGCGGGTCCCCGAACGCACCTTCGCGATGAAGGGGAAGATCTGGCCGTGCGCGGCGCGCAACCGGGAGATGAACGCCTGGTCGAACGCGTCGCCTTCGAGCGCGTTGATCTCTTCCATCCACGACTGCTGCGTCGGGTTCGGCACGTCGGGCGTGGTCAGCCCGAACCCGGCGGCCGTCTTCTTCGTCAGCGAGTCCAGCATCATGTGGTCGAGCATGATCATCTTACCGATCTGCTTGACCCTGGCGTTGGACGCCTTGGTGGCCGTGAGCTCGCCCATGGGCATCTCCCACAGGCCGGCCAGGCGCACCCTGTTGAGCAGTTCGCGGTCGCTCGCGGTCAAGGGCCCGCTCGGGGTGTCCATCACTCCCCCGGTGTCCGCGGGCTGCGCGGCAGCCGTGGCGGTCAGGCCGGAGAAGAGGAACAACATCGCAAAGACGGTGGCGAGGGCTCTGGTCATCGTCTTGTGGTCCTCGTCGTCCAAAGGAAGTAGATAGGGGGTGAATGAATTGCGTAGAGCAGTGGGCTCAGTAGCCGGGTGCGGCCGGAGGTGGCGCGGACTGCGGTGTCTGCGCCGTTCCCGACTTGGGGGGCGTGTTCGGCGTACTGCTGCTCTTGCTGTTGTTCTGCGCTTTCCCGCCGGTGATCTTGGCGCCGTTCGGGGCCGTGACCCACCACACGCCACCCTTGGCCTGGCCCTTCATGTCGCCGGCGACCTTGTCCTCGGCGAACGTGTACTGCGGCCAGCCCTGGATCGTGAGCTGCTTGGTGCCGTCCGGCCTGGTCAGGACACCCATGGAGATCGGGTCGATACCCGTCGCCAGCGGCGTCTTGTCCGCGAGCACCGGCTTCCACGCCTTCGCGCACTCGCCCTCGCAGTTCGACTTGGACGGCTTGGGGACGTCCTTGTCGTAGCGGTACATGGGCAGGCCCTCGGCGTCGATCACGAACCACCCCATCTGCTCGGTGTTCGAGATGAAGTAGCTGTTGTAACCACCCAGATCAGCGGGATTTGCCTGCAAGGCGCCAGGAGCGGCCTCCCCGCCGGGAGGCGTCTGGGTGCTGCCGCACGCGGTGAGGGAGATAGCCAGTGCCGCCAGGGCGGTGGTGGCTGGTCCACGTCGCATCGGCAGGTCCTTTCTCGGCGGGGTACCGAGGAGTACGGACACGATCCGGCAACGGTTCACGGACTTCGTGAGGAATATTTGCCTCTCGACTTCCGGCGCTTGATGAGGCAAGGATGTCCCCCGTGGCGCGGCATAGACGTCAACGTGAGTTAGACGAACAATCACCAAGACCGGGATCTCTCGAGGAAGAGTTGATCCGACGGCTGTACGAGGAATTCGGTAGTGCCCTGCTGGGTCACTGCATGCGGTTGACGGGCCATGATCGTCAGTGGGCCGAGGACATCGTGCAGGAGACACTGGTCAGGGCATGGCGCAATGCCGAAAAGCTCGAACGTGACCCGGTGCTGTTGCGGTCGTGGTTGTTCACGGTGGCAAGGCGGTTGGTCATTGACGACAGGCGTAAGAGAAGCGTCCGTCCGCAGGAGTTCGAACTGACCCCTTCGGACGAGTCGCCCTCCGGCAGCGAAGAGGATCGCACCCTCGCGGCGATCGTCGTGGCCGAGGCGATGAACGGTCTCTCCGAGGAACACAGGGAGGCTATTCTCGAAACATATCTGCGGGACCGCACCGTCGGTGAGGCCGCGGCGGCACTGGGTGTGCCACCGGGAACGGTCAAGTCGAGGGTGTACTACGCGCTCCGTGCGTTGCGGCGTGCGTTGCACGATCGGGGAGAGACGCGGTGACAACGGCACCAGATCACCTCGACGTCGCCGCCTACGTGCTCGGCATCCTCGATGCCGATGAGGTGGAGGCGTTCGAGAACCACCTGACCGAGTGTCGGCGGTGTGCTCTTGACCTGCGCGACTTCGCGGTGGTGCCCGACCTCATCGACGAGGCCGACGCGGGCGGGATGCTGCGCGGGACAGCACCGGAACGCCCCGACGGCAAGTCGGTCCGGGTCATGCTCGACGCCGTCTCGGCGCGCAGGAAGCGCCGACGGTGGTTCGTCGCCCAGGGCGTCGCGGCCGCCGCCGCCGGCGTCGTGGCGGTGACGGCTGTCGTGACCACGCTCGTGGTGCGCGGCGCCGACGACGGTTCGAACCAGGCAGCGCCCCAGAGCCCCGGTACGTCGACGTCCCAGACGCGAGTGGCGAACAACTCGCAGGACACGTCGATGGAGGTCAAGCACCAGGACCCCAACAGCGGAGTCGGCACGAAGATCATCGCGTCCGACGAGCCCTCTGGCACCGCGATGGACATCGAGATCACCGGCATGTCGGGCCCCGGCAGGGGTTCGCTCGTCGCCGTGGGCCGCGCGGGACGCGTCGCCCAGATCACGTCCTGGTACGCGCCGGAACCGGTGGCGGGCGACAAGAAGACCATCAAGCTCGCGGCCAACGTCGCCATGCGCTGGCACGAGATCGCGACGTTCCGGATCGTCGACGAGAACGGGAAGACCCTGCTCGAAGTCGTCGCGTCCTGACGTTTCACCACACCAGGCCACTGCCTCCATCGGATCCGTGAGATCCTGTGGGGGCAGTTGTCGTTTCACCTGAGGTTCTGGGAAGGCTGGCCACGTGGCAATTGGCCCGTCAGCGGTAGAGCGCTGGCTCGATCTGTCCACAGAGGAACTGCGTGCGCAGGTCTCGCGACTCGTGTCCTCCCGGTTGCCGGGTGATCACGCGGTGTGGCAGGCGATCCGGCGTCAGCCGGCCCTCGTCCCGCGGATCAGGGGAGTCCTCTCCGGACTCGCGGCCACGGCGGCAGGCAGCAAGGACGAGGCCATGCAGAAGGTGTGGATCTCGAAGGCCCGCACCGCGCTGGACGCCCCGGTCGTCGCACCCGTCAAAGCAGTGCGAAAGCCGGTGGTCAAAGAGGTTCCCGTTGAGGAACCCGAGCCTGTGATCGAGCTGAAGCAGCCAGAACCGCAACAGAAGCAGCCCGCCAAACCGGCACCCACGATGCTGTTCCAGGAGCCCAGTTAGCCATGGTCGTCTTCGGGTCGCTCGTCTCGCTGTCCGGTCTCGTCATCCTGGTGTTCCGCGACGCCCCGCTCGGCGGCCTGAGCCCTGCCGTCGTCGGCTGGGTGCTGCTCCCCCTGGGCCTGGTGTTCGCGGGCCTGGGGGTGCTGCGCAACCGCCGCAAACGCGCGCAGCAGGGGCCCGGCCCGGTCGGGAACCCCGTCACGCGACTGAAGGCGTTGCCGCGGCTGTGGAAGACCTGGCGCAGCGGGCAGTACCCGGAGCTGCCGCGCAGCCAGGTGGTGATGTGGGCGGTGGCGCTGGTCTACCTCGTGTCGCCGATCGACGTCCTGCCGGAGTTCCTTCCGGTGATCGGTGTGACCGACGACGCGGGTGTCCTCGTGTGGTTGCTCAGCAGTCTTTCGGTGGCGTCAGGCTCGTACCTGCGCTGGGAGAAGACCCATGGCGACACGGGTCGCGGGATCGAGGCCCCGTGAGGCCTCCTCGCTCATGATCGAGGCGAGGCCCGGCGAGACGTCCTCGAGCACCTGGAAACCCAGGCGCTCGTAGTACGGCGCGTTCCACGGGATGTCGCGGAACGTCGTGAGCGTCACGGCGCGATCGGCGTGCGTGACGTGCTCGATCAGCGCGGCGCCGATCCCCTGGCGAGCGTGCGAGGGGTGCACGCTCACCTGGTGGACGTGCGTCGCGCCGTCGACGTCGCCGACCGCGATGAACGCCACGGGCACCCCTTCGGCACCGATGGCGACCCACACCTCGTGTGCGCCGAGGTCCTCCAGGGACATCGGCGCGTCGTCGGCGATCTCGGGCATTCCGGCGTCGCGGAACTGTTCTCCGGACGCGTTTTCGAGCTGCTGGAGGTACGGCAGTTCGGCTGGTTGGGCGAGACGGATCAACACGCCCACCATCCTGGTAGGTCTGACGCGAGCAGCACAGCCCAATAACGTTAAAGTCCGACCCGATGCGAACCAAGACAGTGCGCGTCCTCCTGGTCGAGGACGACGACGGCGACGCCCTGCTCGTCGAGGCGCTGCTCGAAGAAGCGAGCGCGCCGTTCGTCCTGTCGCGCGCGGAAACACTCGCGGAGGCGGAGCGGATGCTCTCCGACGCCGAGTGCGTGCTGCTCGACCTGGGACTGCCCGACTCGCACGGGCTCAACGGCCTGCACCGCCTGCTGGCCAAGCCGAACGCACCGGCGATCCTGGTGCTGACGGGTCACGACGACGACAGCGAGGGACTCGCCGCGGTCGCCGCGGGCGCCGAGGACTTCCTCATCAAGGGCAAGGTCGACGGCGAACTGCTGCTGCGCGGCGTCCGGTACGCGGTCGAACGCCGCCGTGCCGAGGACGCCCAGCGCCAGCTGCGCGAGGCCGAGCTGCTCGGTGCCGAACGCGCCCGGCTCGAACGCGGCCTGCTGCCTCCCCCGCTGCTGCGGAATTCCGACGTGGACCACGAGGTCCGCTACCAGCCCGGCGGCCAGCGGATGCTGCTCGGCGGCGACTTCTACGACGCCGTCGGCCTGCCGGACGGCACGGTGCACGCGATCATCGGCGACGTCTGCGGCCACGGCCCGGACGAGGCCGCGCTGGGCGTCTGCCTGCGGATCGCGTGGCGTGCGCTGGTGCTGGCGGGAGAACCGGCCGAGAAGGTGCTGAAGACGCTCGACCAGGTGCTGGTCGCGGAACGGCACGGTGAGGGCATCTTCACCACGGCGTGCATGATCACGGTCGCGCCGGACCGGCGGTCGGCGCGGTACTTCCTCGCCGGGCACCCCGAGCCGTTGATGATGGTCGGCGACCAGATCGTCGACCTGCCGCAGTCGAAGATCGGCGTACCGCTCGGCGTGCTGCCCGACTACGCCTGGACCGGAGTGGACGTGCCGCTGCCGTCCGGCTGGTCGATCGCCTGCTACACGGATGGACTGATCGAGGGCCGGGTACCCGACGACGTCGACCGGCTCGGTGTGGAGAGGCTCTGCGAGATCCTCGCCAGACATCTGCGCGCCGGCCCCAGCTGGATGGACTCGGTCATCGCGGAGGTGACGGAGCTCAACGGCGGGGCGCTCGACGACGACGTGGCCATTCTGCTGTTGAAGGACGGAAAGTGAACCTGCCGCAAAGGCTGCCCGCGAGCCGGCTGCTCGTCGTCACCGTCGCCGTGCTGCTCGCCATGACCGCCGTGGCGATCTCGTCCACGGTCCTCGCCCTGGACGCGCTGAGCGACACTCGGGCGAAGTCGGTCGACCAGATCGAACCCGCCGCCCGCCGCGCGCAGGCGCTGAGCCGCTCCATGCTCGACCAGGAGACCGGCGTGCGCGGGTACATCCTCACCGGGCAGGAGGACTTCCTGAAGCCGTACCTGGACGGTCAGGCCGCGGAGGCGGAGGCCGTGAAGGGCGTGCGCGACCTCCTCGGTGACGTCAACGGGCGGGTCACCCGCATCGAGGAGCTCTCCGGGCAGTGGCGGTCCGGGTACGCGGAACCCACGGTCACCGCCATCCAGCTCTCCGGACCGTCCGTCGGCGTGGTGGGCGACATCGAGCGCGGCAAGGTCCTGTTCGACCAGATCCGGTCCGAGACGGCGGCACTGCAGTCCGACATCGCGGCGCTCTCCCGGCAGGCCCGCGCGGACCTGGAGACCTCGGCGAACGTGGTGCTGTGGCTCGTGATCGGCATGGGCGTGCTGCTCGTCGCGGTGATCGGCGGCCTGACGCTGGTGCTGTACCGCCTGCTGATCGAACCGCTCGCGAGCCTGGCCGCGCACAGCAGGCAGGTCGCCTCTGGCGACTTCGAGCACGTGATCGACGCGCACGGTCCACGTGAGATGGTCATGCTCGGCGAGGACGTCAACGCCATGCGGCACCGGATCGTGCAGGAGCTCGCGACTCTCGACGCGGCGAAGACCGAGCTGCAGCGCTCGAACTCCGAACTGGAGCAGTTCGCCTACGTCGCCTCGCACGACCTCCAGGAACCGCTGCGCAAGGTCGCGTCGTTCTGCCAGCTGCTGCAACGACGTTACGGCGGCCAGCTCGACGAGCGCGCCGACCAGTACATCGAGTTCGCCGTGGACGGCGCCAAGCGGATGCAGGTGCTGATCAACGACCTGCTGGCGTTCTCCCGCGTCGGCCGGATGACCCGCGAGCTGACCGTGATCGACCTCAACGTCCTGGTGCGCCAGGTCGTCGACAGCTACTCCGACCGCGTCGAGGAGACCGGCGCACGGCTGGAGATCGCCGACCTGCCGTCGGTGCGCGGCGAGGCGTCGTTGCTCAGCGCGGTGTTCCAGAACCTGATCAGCAACGCGCTGAAGTTCACCGGCGCCGAGGCACCCCTGATCTCCGTCGACGTCGAACGGGACGGCGAGCTGTGGAAGTTCACGGTGCGGGACAACGGCATCGGGATCGAGGCGGAGTACGCTGACCGGATCTTCGTCATCTTCCAGCGCCTGCACCCGAAGGACGCGTATCCCGGCACCGGGATCGGACTGGCGATGTGCCGGAAGATCGTCGAGTACCACGGCGGCACCATCTGGCTGAAGACCGACGTGGACTCCGGTACGACCTTCGAGTTCACCCTGCCCGTAGTCCACGCGCCCGCCGAACTTGAGGAAGTCCATGGTTGAGTCGCTGAACGTGATCGACGTCCTGCTCGTCGAGGACGACCCGGGCGACGCCCTGATGACGCAGGAGGCGTTCGAGCACCACAAGATCCGCAACGTCCTGCACGTGGTGAAGGACGGCGTCGAGGCGATCGAGTTCCTGCGCCGCGAGGGCCAGTACGAGAACGCACCGCGGCCTGGCCTGATCCTGCTCGACCTCAACCTGCCCCGCAAGGACGGCCGCGAGGTGCTGGGCGAGGTGAAGAACGACCCCGAGCTCCGGTCGATCCCCGTCGTGGTGCTGACGACCTCGGAGGCCGAGGAGGACATCCTGCGCTCCTACAGCCTGCACGCGAACGCCTACGTCACCAAGCCGGTGGACTTCGACAGGTTCATCGAGGTCGTCCGTCAGATCGACGACTTCTTCGTCACCGTAGTGAAGCTGCCCCGCTGATCACGGCGGCGCTGAAGTCCAGGCAGGAGCGGCAGATCTTGGCGTCCGCTCCTTCGTGGACGGGCTTGGTCTCGCTGCAGAACGAGCAGGTGCCCTCGTTCTCGACCTGAGCCTCGGCGATGCAGAGGTTGCAGATCAACGCCGCCGGTCCGGCCATCATCTTGTCGACCTGGTCGGCGCCCCGCGCGCAGAACCAGCAGCGTTCGGTGCGCTTGGACTGTTCCACGATCTGATGCACGCGCTGGTGGCTGATCTGCAGCGCTTCCGCGATCTCGCGCATAGACCCGCCCGCGCGGTGCAGCTTCAGCACGCTGTGGTGGTAGACGGCCTTGGCGATGTCCGCCTGGTCCTGGGCGGCGGCGGAGGCGGTACCCGCCTTCCGCGCCACTGCCAGCAGTTCCTCGTCCAGAGTCATGCCGTCTACGGTAGCTAGACGCGTCTAGTCTGCCTAGACGCCGTCTAGGGGTACTTGACGGCCCTCAGTCGACGCTGCGGACGATCACGGGCTCCTCGTCGGCCTGCCTGACCCACTCCTGGGGTTCACGCGGGTCGGGGATGACCGGTGCCCAGATCCCCGTTCCGCCGGGACGACGCTTCCTGCGTAACTCGAATTCCTCTCGCGTGGTCATGCACTCTGGGTACCCGCCTGAGCGGAACGTATGCCCGACAGCATGGTCGTGATGGCCGCCATGACCCTGCGCGTGGCCTCTGCCAGCACTTCCGCGGTCAGTTCCCGGTCGTACAGGTCGGACAGATCCACCGGCGCGCCGGCGACCACGTCAATCTTCTTGCGCGGCAACAACCTCGGCAGGATCGTGCCCTTCGGCAGCAACTCGTGCGTGCCCCACTCGGCGACCGGCACGACGGGCACTTTGGACTCCAGCGCCATCCGCGCCACCCCCGACTTGCCCTTCATCGGCCAGTTGTCGGGGTCGTCGGTGAACGTGCCCTCGGGGAACACCATCACGCACTCGCCGTCGCGCAACGCCTGCACGGCGGGCTTCAACGCCTCCGAGGCCTTCACCGTGCCGCGTTCGACGGGGATGTGACCTCCCGATCGCATCACCCAGCCGATGACCGGCGTGCGCCACAGGGAGGCCTTCGCGAGCACGCGCGGCACCCGGTTCGACATCAGCGAGAACACCACGGCCGCCACGGTGTCCGCGTTGGACAGGTGGTTGAACGCGAGGATCACTCCCCCGCTGCCCGGCACGTGCTGCTTGCCGCGCACCCTCAGGCGCACGAACAGCACGACGACGGGCCACAGGACGTCGATCGCCAGCGAGAACCAGAATCCCCTGCCCCGGCGGGGCATCTTCCAGGTCCAGGCGGCCAGCTCAATCGGTGTCACGCCTGGTATTCGAGCACGCCGGCGTTCTCAGTTCGGGTCAATTCGCCACGTTCGACGAGAACGTCGAGATGAGCAGCCGTCTCACCGATGGCCAGCACCTGGTTGAACATGTCGAGGTCGTCGAACCGGCGCTGGCGCCGCGTCCACCCGATCTTGCGCGCCGTCTCGAACGCAGTGCCCGACGCCGCCTTCCCGATCTCCTCCAGGCGCTGCTCGTGGAAGTGCAGCAGTTCGTCGACCCGCGCGTGCGAGCTGTCGGTCACCTCACCGTGCGCGGGCAGCAGCTTCAGGTCGGGCAGCTCGCGGGTGAGCCGCAGCGACGTCATGTAGTCGCCGAGCGGCAGTTCGGGCCGCAGCGGCTCGAAGCCGATGGACGGCGTGATGTGCGGCAACACGTGGTCGCCGGAGAACAACACCTTCGCCGTGTGGTCGACGAACACGACGTGTCCGCGCGTGTGCCCCGGCGTCGGGATGACCTCGAGCATGCGGTGCTCCAGGTCGACGACGGACCGCGTGAGCCACTCGTCGGGCTCTTCGTAGTCGCGCAACGCGTCACCGCGGTCGACGTGGTGCATGATCTTGATCCACGTCTCGGCCAGCTCGCCGGCGCCCCACTTGCGCAGGTCGGCGACGTGCTGGTCCTCCTGGCCGTGCAGCATGTGCAGCAGCGACGGCTGCTCGCCGAGGCCCAGCGCGATCTTGCTGCCGAACGTGCGGCGCAACGACACGGCCATGGTGAAGTGGTCGCGGTGGACGTGCGTGATGAGGAAGCGCCTGATGTCCTCGAAGCCCTTGTTCAGGGTGCCCAGCGCCGCTTCCAACTGGTCGCGCGCCTCGTCCAGCGCCCAGCCGGAGTCGACCAGGACCAGGCCGTCGCCGTCCTCGATGGCGTAGACGTTGACCGCGCGCAACCCGTCGTTGGGCAGCGGCAGCGGAATCCGGTGCACCCCTGGTGCGACCTCGAACGCGCCCGGCTCACTCCACACGCTCGCCCACCTCATTGTCAGCGCACAACGTTGTTAGCTTAAGCAACTACTACCGGACGGTAACACGGTATTCCGGGTGCTTGTCGATGTACTTGGCGACAAACGGGCACAACGGGGAGATCTTGACATCCCTCGCCTTCACGTCTTCCAGCGCGTACTTCGCGAGCTGGGCGCCCAGGCCCTGGCCCGCGTAGGCCTCGTCGACCTCGGTGTGGACGAGGGCGAGGACCTCGCCGATCTTGCGGTACTCGAGGAAGCCGGCGAGCTTGCCGTCGACGTGCACTTCGTAGCGGCTCAGGGCGTCGTTGTTGGTGACCACATCAACCATCTTGCCTCGGAAGATGGAAAATGGCAGGCATGGACGTCTACCTCCTGATCCTGGGTGACCACCTGCCCAACCCGTGCACCGGGCAGGAGGTGCCGCAGGCCGACCGGCTGCGCGCGATGATCGAGCAGGCGGTCGTGGCCGAGGAGTCCGGCTTCGCGGGCGTCGCCATCGGCGAACACCACTTCACCCGCTACATCGTCTCGGCCCCGGAACTCCTCCTCGCCGCGGTGGCAGCGCGCACATCCACCCTCAGGCTCTCCACCGGCGTCACGCTGCTGGCCCACCGCGACCCGGTCCTGGTGGCCGAGGCGCTGGCCACCCTCGACGTGCTGTCGGACGGCAGGGCCGAGCTCATCGTGGCGCGCGGCGTGGACCAGCAGACCGACGCGGCGTTCGGCGTCCAACCAGGCGAACTCAGGGCCAGGTTCGAAGAACACCTGCGACTCCTCCTCAAACTCCTGGAAGAGCCCGAAGTCAGCTGGGACGGCAAGTTCCGCGGCCAGCTCAGCGAGGTCACGACGACCCCACGCCCGGTGCAGACGCCGAGGCCGACGGTCTGGATCGGCAGCGGGTCGGCCGTGTCGGCGGATCTGGGCGCCGAGCTGGAGATGCCGCTGATGCTGCCGTCGACGCTCCGCGACCCCTCGATCTACCTGGAAGTCGTGCGGCGGTACCGCGAACGCTTCCCCGAAGGGCGCGTCGGTGTGCCCAGTCACGTGTTCGTGGCGAACGAGGACGCGAGGGAACGCTGGCGGCCGCACCTGGCGGAGTACGCGCGGTTCGCGGACCCGTGGCGCGGGGACGGCGACATCGATGTCGACGCCATCATGGACGGCGCGGCGGTGTGCGGGACGCCGGACGAGGTGGCCGACCGCCTGAACACGTTGGCGGAGCGGCTTTCCATCGACACGCACCTGGTGATGGTGGACATCGGGGGCATGCCGCACGAATCCGTCATCGAGACGATTCGGTTGTTCGGGGCGGAAGTGCTGCCGAAACTTGTTTAACGCGAGCGGTGCCAAGGGTTAACACAAGCCCGGCACGATGGACGTCGTGGGCATCAACGTCATCGGCATCACGCATCCTGGGCAGGTCGGGGCTCTCCCCGGCGGCACGAACGTGCTGGTGCTGGCCGATGACGGGACGTTCGCCGACGAGTTCCTCGACACCGACCTCCACGCGCATCAGGTGGTGGTGCGCGCACACGGGCGCGGGTCGGCGTTCTTCGGGGTGGCGGACAAAGCCCGTGAGTTGGGTGCGGATCGGGTCCTCTTCGGTGGTGTGCACGACACCGCCGCCTCTCTCGTCACCGGAGAGGACCCCGTGCTCGTGCTCGGTGTCAGGCCGCCCGGCGGTCCGATCGCGTGCAACGCGGCGTTCCTGGAGGAGCTCGTGAACTGGCCGCGGCCGGCGCGCGCGTACCGGGGTGACGTGGACCACTGGCTCGCCGAGAACGCGTTGAGGGAAGGCCTCCGCGTGGAATTGGTTTCGTGGGTGATGGACACCGTCCCCATGCGACGGAAGTTGACCGCCTAGTCATCCGAAGGCGGAAGACACTGTCCTGCCAATGAAATACCGTTTCTCTCGCGGCCAGTGCCGACGCACACGCACCGGAGCTGAGTGGTTTCTCAGCGTGCCCACTCGGGGGATTGGGCGCACGGTTCAGGGTTCATCTCAGGGGAGAACCTGAGCCAGCGGTGTGGTGGCGTCGCTCAAGATGGTGCGCACCAGAGACCCACAGAGGGGAACAGACAGGTGAGCGCGTCCGAAGGTGTCGCGGCCAGAGCCGTCGACGTGTGGAAGTCCTACGGGTCCGGCGATGCCGCCGTGACCGCGCTCGCGGGGGTGAGCGTCGACCTGGCGAAGTCCAGGTTCACCGCGATCATGGGCCCGTCGGGGTCCGGCAAGTCGACGTTGATGCACTGCCTGGCAGGCCTCGACGACGTCACGAGCGGTGAGGTGTGGGTGGGTGACACGAAGGTCACCGGGTTGAAGGACCGCGGTCTCACGGAACTGCGGCGCGACAAGGTCGGTTTCATCTTCCAGCAGTTCAACCTGCTGCCGACGCTGACCGCGGAGGAGAACATCACGCTGCCGCTCGCGATCGGCGGCAAGAAGGTCGACAAGGCGTGGTTCGACGTCGTCGTCGACACGGTCGGTCTGCGTGACCGGCTCTCGCACCGGCCCACGCAGCTTTCCGGTGGGCAGCAGCAGCGCGTGGCGTGTGCGCGTGCGCTCGTGTCACGTCCTGACGTCGTGTTCGCGGACGAGCCGACGGGCAACCTGGACTCGCAGTCCGGCGCGGAGGTGCTGGGGTTCCTCCAGCGTTCCGCACGGGAGTTCGGGCAGACGATCGTGATGGTCACGCACGACGCGAACGCCGCGTCGTACGCCGACCGCGTCATCTTCCTCAAGGACGGCCAGATCGTCCGCGAACTGCTGTCGCCGTCGGCGGACGAGGTTCTCGACACGATGAAGCACCTCGACTCAGCTGTCGCGGTGCCGCATGTTTAAGGCCACCATCAAGAGCTTGCTCTCGCGCAAGCTCAGACTCGTGCTGTCCGCGCTCGCCGTCGTGCTGGGCGTGATGTTCGTGTCCGGTTCGTTCGTGCTGACCGACACGCTTCAGCGTTCGTTCACCGACCTGTTCTCGTCGGCGTTCGCCAATGTGGACGTTTCGGTGTCGCCGAAGGCGGAGAAGGGCAAGCAGCCGGAACCGCTGACGCCGCAGGCGATCGACGACGTCAAGTCGGTGTCCGGGGTGGCGAACGCCGTCGGTGACGTGCAGGGCTCTGCCCGGCCGATCGGTAAGAACAACAAGGTGATGACCACGTCCGGCGCGCCGCGGTTCGGGTTCAACTGGACCGGCACCGGACTCGAGAAGCTCCGCGACGGCGGCAAGGCACCGAGTGCCGACAACGAGGTCGTGGTCGGCGCGTACCTGGCGTCGAGTGGCGGGTTCGAGGTCGGCGACGACATCGCGTTGCTGACGCTGGAACCCAAGAAGACCTTCAAGATCACCGGCGTGTTCGAGTACGCGGGTGGCCGCGAGTCGATGGGTGGCGAACTCGCTGTCGCGTTCACCCAGCCGGTCGCGCAGAAGTTGTTGCTGGGCCAGGAGAACGTGTTCTCCGGCATCACCGTCACGGCGGCTCAGGGCACCTCCGACGACGCCCTGCGCGACGCGGTGGCGGCGAAGCTCGGCGCGAACTACGACGTGAAGACCGGGGCCACACTCGCGAAGGAGCAGGCCGACCAGATCAACGAGGGCCTGAAGTTCTTCAACTACGTGCTGCTCGGGTTCGCCGGCATCGCGTTGTTCGTCGGCATCTTCATCATCCTCAACACGTTCTCCATCATCGTCGCCCAGCGCACGCGGGAACTGGCGCTGCTGCGGTCGATGGGCGCCTCACGCGGCCAGGTCATCGGCTCGGTCGTGATGGAGGCGTTCGTGATCGGCCTGATCGCGTCGATCGTCGGTCTCGGGGCAGGGGTCGGCGTCGGGGCGCTGCTCGCGAAGATCTTCAGCTCGATCGGCGGCTCCAGCCTGCAACTCGCGGGCATCGGGGTGCCGATGTCGGCGGTCATCTCGTCCTTCGCGGTCGGCATCATCGTCACCATGATCGCGGCCGTCACGCCGGCGCTGCGGGCGTCGCGGATCGCGCCCGTCGCGGCGATGCGCGAGGCGGCCACGCCGGACCGGCCGCTGACGAAGATCACGATCACCGGCGCGCTCGTCGCGGCGGCGGGCGGCACCGCGTTGGGCTTCGGCTTCCAGCAGGCCTCGCTGCCGTTGATCTTCGGCGGCATCCTGGTGGCGTTCGTCGGTGTCGCGCTGCTGACGCCGATGCTGTCCAAGCCTATGGTGTCGTTGATCGGCCGCCTGCTGTCGTGGTCGATGCCAGGACTGCTGGGGCGCCGCAACTCCGCGCGCAACCCGCGCCGCACGGCGATCACCGCGGCCGCGCTGATGGTCGGCATCTCGCTGATCACCGGCGTGAGCGTGGTGCTGACGTCGGCGACCAAGTCGATCGAGAAGCTCGCCTCCGGGCAGCTGCAGACCGACCTGATCATCTCCGGCGAGGGCCAGATGGAGGGCCAGCCGGCGACGTTCGGGCCGGACGTGCTGGCCAAGATCGAGAAGACCGACGGCGTCGCGTCGACGGTCGGCTGGTCGTCGGACGGCGTGCTGCAGGGCGAGGACCAGATGTTCGGCATCGCGGTCACGGACGTGCCCGCTCTCAAGACCATGTTCGCGCTCAAGCCCAAGTCCGGTGACCTCGTTGCGCTGAAGGACGACCAGATCGGGCTGCCGGAGGACGTGGCGACCGACAAGGGCTGGAACGTCGGGTCGCAGGTGTCGTTGCAGCTGGCCAAGGCGAGCGCGCCGAAGACGTTCACGGTCGCGTTCGTCTGGACGAAGTCGCAGGTGTTGCAGGGCGCGATCGTGCTGCCGGAGTCGGCGTCGAAGGAGTTCCGCTCCGACGGCATCGGGCAGGCGTTCGTCCAGGTCACGCCGGGTACGAACGTGGCGGACGTGCAGAAGCGCGTCGAGCCGCTGCTCGCCGACAACCCGGAGATCACCGTCCAGGACCGCAGCGGGTTCGTGAAGCAGACGACCTCGCAGTTCGACACGGTCCTGCTGATGATCCAGATCCTGCTGGCGCTGGCGATCCTGATCGCGGTCCTCGGCGTCATCAACACCCTGGCGCTGTCGGTGATCGAACGGACCCGCGAACTCGGTCTGCTGCGCGCCATCGGCATGCGGCGGGCGCAGGTGATGCGGATGATCACCGTCGAGTCGGTGGTGATCTCGGTGTTCGGCGCGGTGCTCGGCCTCGCGGTCGGGCTCGCGCTGGGCGTCGCGACCGTGCAGGCGCTGAAGGACCAGGGCATCTCGGAGATCGGGTTCCCCTGGATGACCATGGTCCAGTACCTGGTGGTCGCGGCGTTCGTCGGCGTGATCGCCGCGATCCTGCCCGCGATCCGCGCGGCCCGGCTGAACGTGCTGGACGCGATCGCCTACGAGTGACGTACGTCGTGAGGGCGCTGTGCCGGGCCGTCGCTGTGGCCGGTGCAGCGCCCTCTCGTCGTCACGCGTGCGGGCAGGTGTCCCGGTAGGCGCTGATCAGCGTGTTCGGCGCGGGCGCCGGGCACAGGAACTGGTCGTACCGCACGTCGTCGTCCACGAACCTCTTCAACCACGACAGCGTGTACTTCCGCACCGTCACGTTGTCGCTGCGCGGCGCCGAGTGGTCACCGCCGCGCAACTCCAGGAACGCCTTGTCCGGCGCGGCCGTGATCGAGTTGTAGAACGGCGTGGAGTGCTGCGAGTTCGGCGCGGTCGGGTCGTTCTGACCGCCGAGCACCAGCGTCGGCACCTGGACGGACGACCAGCTCTTGGTGGTGTGCCAGCCGGCCATCGGGATCGAGGCCTGCAACGCGGGCCGCGTCGCGGACGCCCGCAGCGCTCCCCCGCCGCCCATCGAGTGCCCCATCACGGCGAGCCGCGAGGCGTCGACGCGCGGGTTGGTGCGCACCACGTAGTCCAGTGCCGCCAGCAGCTGACGGCCGCGGCTGTCGGGGTCGTCGAAGCCGGACAACGTGTTGATGGTGACCACGACGAACCCGTAGGACGCGAGTCGCGGGCCGAAGTGCGCCACCGACGACTGGTTCGCGGTGAAGCCGGGTGAGATCGCGACCGCGCCGAACGTGAGGTCGCTGGTCGGGGTGTAGACCGTGCCGCCGCCGAAGTTCGACTGGCGGGCGACGGCGGCCGAGGTCACGGCGAACGTGCCGCGAGCGGCCTCGACGGTGGCGGCCGTGGGTGCGGGGCCGCGTTCGTAGGGGTTGGCCGCCGCGGTGGCGACGGCCGGGGCGGTGGCTGGGATCAGCGCCAGGACCAGCGCCGCAAGCACAGGTTTGATGCGCACGACGAAGACACCTCGATTGGTTGCAGGGGAACCAAAAGCGACGGCGAGGCTCACGCTACCGCCCGGTAGGGGCGGGAGGATTCGGCCACATGGATGGTTACCGGGATGTTTCGGCCGCGTTGGGACACCGGACGCCGGACGGTTGCCACGGGCCGTCGACGCCGTTCGACGGGTGGCCGTCGAATTCGACTCGGTCACCCAGCGCAGCGGACCGGGACGTTGTCGTCCTGTCCAGTCACCGAAGAGGCGGTATGCGGCGAATCAGACGGCCCACGAGGGTGATCGAGTGCCCACACGGAGACAGTTCCTCGTTCTGAGCTCCACAGCAGCACTCACCGGTCTGCTGTCGGAGACTCCCGCGTCCGCCGCCGCCGAAACCGCGCAGCCGTACGCGTCCTATTGGCATCCGGCCACGATCCTGAACTGGGATCCGGCGACGGACCGGGACGCGCGGTACAACCGCAGCACGGTCCCGCTCGCCAGACGGGTCGTCCCGGCCAGACCGGCCAACGCGCACGCCCATCCGAACGAGGCCCGCGTGCAGGCGCTGGTGGCGTACGCGCCCACGAGCAACAACCCGGCACAGGGCGCGCTCGACATGAACTACTACGCCACGAACTACTGGCAGTACATCGACGAACTGGTGTTCTGGGGCGGAAGTGCGTCCGAGGGCCTGATCCTCGCTCCCAACGCGACCGTCACCGACGCCGCGCACCGCAACGGCGTGAAGGTCATCGGCAACGTGTTCCTGCCGCCGACCGCGTACGGCGGCCAGATCCAGTGGGTCCGCGACTTCGTGAAGCGCGAGGGCGACCGGTTCCCGGTGGCGGACAAGATGATCCAGGTCGCCCGGCACTACGGGTTCGACGGCTGGTTCCTCAACCAGGAGACGGCCGGCGGCAACACCCAACTCGCGAACGACATGCGCGACTTCATCGTCTACATGAAGAAGTCCGGACTTCGGGTCATCTGGTACGACGCGATGACCGACAGCGGCAGCGTCAGCTGGCAGAACGCCCTGACCGCGCGCAACCGGATGTTCTTCGAGCCGTCCGACGAGATGTTCATGAACTTCTGGTGGAGCGCGACGGGGTTGCAGAACTCGGCGGCGCTCGCCCGGCAGATGGGGCGCAGCCCGTACGACCTGGCGTCCGGAGTGGACGTCGAGGCCAACGGCTACAACACCAGCATCAGCTGGGCCAGCGTGTTCCCGGAGAACCAGCCGCACGTCACGTCGCTCGGCTTCTACCGTCCGGAGTGGACGTTCAAGTCGGCGACCAGCCCGGCGGACTTCTACGCCCGCGACAACCGGTTCTGGGTCGGCCAGAACGGCGACCCGGCCAACACCACCACGACGTCCAACTGGAAGGGCGTCGCGCACTACGTCACCGAGCTGACGCCGATCACGAACCTGCCGTTCGTCACGAACTTCAACACCGGCCACGGCCGGAAGTTCGCCGTCAACGGCACGGTCCGCTCGACGCAGCAGTGGAACAACCTGTCGTTGCAGGACGTCCTGCCCACCTGGCGGTGGAGCGTCAGCGGCACCGGCACGAAGGTCACGCCGTCGCTCGACTGGGACGACCCGTACGACGGCGGCACGGCGTTGAAGATCACCGGAACTCCCCAGCAGGCCAACGACGTCCGCCTGTTCGCGACGTCGTTGACGATCTCCGGCAACACCCAGCTGGAGGTCGTCCACCGCACCGGCAGCGGGCCGTCGCGGCTCCAGGCGGTGCTGCGGTTCGGCACCACCGAACGCGTCCTCGACCTCGGCGGTGTCAGCGGCGCGTGGCGGCGCAGCGTCTTCCCGCTCGGGGACCACTCCGGCGCGACGCTGACGGAGATCTCGCTGCGGGTGCTCCCGGGCGCGGCCGTCACCGCGCTCATCGGCCGGATCGGCGTCACGAACCCGGTCATGACCGGGCCCGCGGCACCGACGAACCTGGCCGTCGAGCAGGTCAGCCGCACCAACGCCACCACGGCGTCGGCACGGCTCACCTGGACGAGATCACCGAACGTCCGGCAGTACCGGGTCTACAAGTGGACCGGCACCGAACGGATCTTCCTCGGCGGCACGACGAACGACGCGTACTTCGTGCCCGCGATCCCGCTCACACCGAGCGAGACCGCGCAGATCGAGGTCGAAGCGGTCAGCGAGGCGTTCGACGTCTCGCCACCGGTCCGGGTCTCGATCACTGGTACACCCTGACGTAGTCCAGCACCATGTCCTGCGGCAGCTGCGTCCCGGCCCCCGGCGGGCCGGGCCAGTCGCCGCCCACCGCGTTGTTGATGATCAGGAAGAACGGGTGGTCGTACACCCAAGGCCCGCGCGTGGTCTCCAGGACGTTGCGGTCGACGGTGAAGAACCGGTTGCCGTCCACGCTGAACGTCATGTGGCTGGAGTCCCACTCCACCGCGAACGTGCGGAACGCCGAGGACGCGGGCTGGCCGAGGGCGAGCGGTGACCCGTACCCACCCGCACCGAAGTAGGCGGGAGCGTGCAGGGTCGAGTAGACGGTGTTCGGTTCCTTGCCGACGTGTTCCATGATGTCGATCTCGCCGGTGTACGGCCACGGCCTGCCCTGGTCGAAGAAGTCGGCGCCCAGCATCCAGAACGCCGGCCACAGCCCCTGCGTCGACGACACCTTGATCCGCGCCTCGACCCGGCCGTAGGTGAACTTGAACTTGCCGTAGGTGTTGAGCCTCGCCGACGTGTACTGGCAGGTCCCGCTGCCGCTCACCGGGTCCACCGGGCACGCGCTGCCGGGCGTCACCTCACGCCGGGCCTGCAACACCAGGTTGCCGTTGCCGTCGTGCCGGGCGTTGTTGTTGTTCGTGTAGTACTGCAGCTCGTTGTTCACGCCCGGACCGGTCTCCGGCGTCCACTTCGAGGCGTCCGGCCCGGTGCCCGCGGGCGCGTTGAACTCGTCCGCCCACACCAGCCTGCCGGGGAACGACGGGTTCGGCGGCAGCGGCGGGGGCGTGATCGGCGCACCACCTGTGCCGTAGACCTGGAACTCCCACAACGAGTAGCCGTAGCCGTTCGACCTCGCCGTGCCGTACATGCGCACATAACGGCCGGTGCCGCCGACCGTCAGCGTCTCCTTGAAGCCGCGGCCGGTCGTGGTCGAGTAGATCTGCCGCCAGTTCGCGTTGTCGTCGGACACCTCGAGCCGGTAGGCGGTGGCGAACGCCGCGTCCCACTGGAGCACGACCTTCGAGATCTGGGCGGTGGCACCGAGGTCGACGGAGATCCAGCCGGGGTCGACCCAGCCGTTCACCGGGCTCGTCGCCCAGCGCGAGGCGGGATCGCGGTCGAACGCCCTGACCGGGAAGCACTGCCAGCAGGTACCGTCGTCCTGCGAGCTCGACGCGGCACCGGTTTTCCCGTACGACAGCAGGGTTTCCCCGCCGCCGACGTCCCGCGTGCCGAAGACCTGGAACTCCCACAGCGAGTACCCCCACTGGGTCGCCCGCTGGGTCAGGTCGAGCCGCACGTACCGGCCGGTGCCGGTGACGGGCAGGGTCTCGGTGCCACCCGGACCGGTCGTCGTCCGGCGCAGCTCCTGCCAGCTGTTCCCGTCAGCGGAGATGCTGAGCGTGTACGCCCGCGCGCTGGCCGTCTCCCAGGCCAGCACCACCTGGTCGACCCGCGCGGACGAGCCGAGGTCGATCTGGATCCACTGCGGGTCGCTGAACGTGCTGGACCAGCGCGTACCGGCATCACCGTCGACCGCGGCCGCCGCTCCGAAAGCGACGTTCTCGCTGCTCGAAGCGGTGACCGGACGGTTCTGCGAGATCAGCGGCCCCGCGGCCGACGCGGTCACGGGGACGATCAGTGCGGCCACGGCCAATGCCGCGACCACCAGAGGAAATCTTCCTCGTTGAAGCCTTCCTGACATGGACGCTCCTGGGTCGGAGAACGAGAGGTGACGGCGAGAGAGCGCTCTCTTGCGACAGGAGTTCGGCACCGAGAGTCAGGGCAGCGGACACGCCCTGTCAAGAAAACCGGGACTTCTGAACGTTTCTTGCGGATTGACGGCCGATTGCGAACTGCGCCATGCTCGATTGGCGTGAGAGCGCTCTCCCAATCCTGCTGCGGAGAGGAAAGCTTCAATGAGGAAGCGTCTGTTCCACATCGCCGCCGTCATCGGGCTGATAGCCACGGCCTTCAGCATTCCCGTTGCGGCGCAAGGAGAACCGGTCCGCGTGGCCGAGTTCCTCGCAGAATGTCCCATCAGTCACCGGTTGCCGGACGACCCGATCGTCCTGCCGAACCTCGCCGGTGCGTCGCACATGCACGACTTCTTCGGCAACCACTCGACGAACGCCCGGTCCACCCAGCAGTCGCTGGAGGGCCAGACCGGCAACTGCAACCCGGTCGCGGACATCTCGTCGTACTGGGTGCCGACGCTCTACCGGAACAACACCGCGATCGCCCCCACCGGCGTCACCTTCTACTACCTCGGTGAGGGCGTGAACAACCCGGCGGCGATCCAGCCCACCCCGTACGGGCTCAAGATCGTGGCGGGCAACGCGAAAGCCACGGGCGACGCCGACAGCATCGCTCGCTGGTCCTGCCTGCACGCCGGACACGTCAACCCGTCCAAGAACTTCGTGACCTGCCCGGCGGGCACGATGCTCGAGACCTACCTGGACTTCCCGCAGTGCTGGGACGGCCGCAACCTCGACTCGGCCGACCACAAGTCCCACATGGCCTACCCGGTCGCGGGCGGCTGCGCGGCGAGCCACCCCGTCCCGGTGCCGAAGCTCCGCATGGTGCTGAGGTATCCGGTCACCGGCAGCACCGCCGGACTGCGACTCGCTTCCGGTACAGGACAAACAATGCACGGCGACTTCTTCAACGTGTGGCCGCGCGCCGAGATGGAGCGCCGCGTCCGCAACTGCATCAACGTGGTGATCAAGTGCGACCACGCCGGCAACCACGGGTAACTGTTCTCCTGCTGGCAGGCCTTCTCGCGGCCTGCCAGCAGGCTCCACCCCCAGCCCCACCACCAGCCCCATCGACCACCACCGCAAACGCTTACGGCGCAACGGAACGGGCGTTCGTCGAGCTGGCGATCGCGACCGACGAGCAGGCGCTCAAACTGCTCGACCTCACCGATCGCGCCGATCTCAAGGAGAACCGGACCATCGAGCTCACCGCACTGCGCAAGCTCCTCGACGCGCCGTACGTGAACCAGCACGCCGGGCACGACATGCCGGGCATGCCGACGGACGCCGAGATCGCGCTCGCCGCCTCCAGCCGGGACGCGCTGGACCAGTTCGTCCGCACGCACCTCACCGAATCACTCGAAGTGGTGCGGTCGGCGGGTTCGGCGATCACGCACCCGCCGACCGCCGAGGTCGTGCAGCTCATGGAACGCCACCGCACGGCCGAGCTGGCGGCGGGGTGAAGCGCGTGACCCTGGAGGAGGTGGCCCGCGTGGCCGGAGTGTCGCGCGCGACCGCGTCGAGAGTGGTCAACGGCGCGTCCAGCGTCGACGAGGCGCTGCGGCACGCGGTCGAGAGAGCCATCTCCAGCACGGGTTACCTGCCGAACATCGCCGCGCGCTCGCTCGTCACCCGCCGCGCCGACGCCATCGGCCTGCTGCTGCCCGACGAACGCCGGATGGACGGCGACCCGCACCTCGCGAGCGTCGTCAGCGGCGTGACGCGGGTCGTGCGCCCGCTCGGCATCCACCTGGTGCTGATGATGACCGGGCCGGGCACCCGCGAGCAGGCGTTGAGCGACCTGCGCTGCGGGCGCCTGGACGGCGTGATCCTCGTGCACACCGATCCGGCGGACCCGGTGCCGGGCCAGCTGCTCGCGGCCGGACTGCCGGTGGTGCTGGCGGGCCGTCCGCTCAAGCCGATGCCGATCACCTACGTCGACGTGAACCAGACGGTCGGTGCCGCGCTCGCCGGAAGACGACTCAAGTCGTTGCGGTGCAAGCGGATCGCGACGATCACCGGCCCGCAGGACACGCCTGCGGGCCAGGACCGGCTGGCCGGGTTCCTCGCCGAGGTGCCGGACGCCGTGGTGGTGCACGGCGACTTCACCCGGCAGTCCGGCGTGCGGGCGATGGAACAGCTGCTGCGCCACTGCCCCGACGTCGACGGCGTGTTCGTCGCCTCCGACCTGATGGCGAACGGCGCGATCCCCGTGCTGCACCGGGCCGGGCGCAAGGTGCCCGACGACGTGGCGGTCGTGGGGTTCGACGACAGCAGTGCCGCGCTGACCACCGAACCCGAGCTCACGACCGTGCGGCAGCCGATCACCGACATGGCCGCGGAGATGGCCCGGCAACTGCTGCGCCAGCTCGCCGCGCCGCACTCCCCCGCCACCTCGGTGGTCTTCGAACCTTCCCTGGTGGTGCGGGGAAGCGGCTGATCACGACGTGCGCGTCCGCACCGGCATGGTCCTGGCGACGGCCCACGTGAGGCCGAGCGCGACCACGAACGCCGCCAGTGACGCGAGGTGCCAGCCCGCGCCCAGCAGCGACGGGACGTTGCGGACGAACGGGATGTTGCCCGATCCGGGGATCCGCACGGTCGGGACGATCGCCAGCACGAACCCGACGGGCACCGAGAAGACACCGGCAGAGCCGTACCGGTCGAACGCCGCCGCGCAGAACATGCCGACGAAGGTCCACACGAGGAACATCAGGAAGTACGCCCACGGTGAGGCGTGCTCGTCGGAACCCCAGTCCATCGCCGAGTAGATCCCGCCCTCGACGAGGAATCCCAGCCAGCCGAACAGCGCCATCACCAGCACCAGCGCGACGGCGAAGGCGGACGCCCCGGCGAGGAACTCCCGGCGGGTGCGGCCGTGCGCGACCGCGATCGGCAGCAGGTTGTGGATCAGGTAGATGCCGACCCAGAACAGGAACCAGCGCGCGATCTGCGAGACCACGACGTTCCACGAGCTGAGCTCGACGCGGGTGAACGCGTCGACCGCGAACGGCGTCACGACGGCCAGAGCGAAGGCTCCGGCCGCGATCAGCACGCAGAACAGGCCGACCGTGGTCGTCAGGTGCCGGAAGATCTTCACCGCTTGCCTCCGACCGGATCGGTGAGGTGCACGAACAGGTCCTGCAACGCGATCGGCCCGAGTTCCAGCCCGAGCTGACGCGCCCGCACGAGCTGGTCGTCGTCCAGCGCGCCGTAGACCATCGCGGCCTTGGTGCGCCCCAACGACTTCTCGCTCAGCACGGTCAGCGCCGCGGTGAACTCGTCGACGTCGGCGGCGTTGCCGGTGACCTCGGTGCCGCGCGAGCGCAGCACGTCGGCCTCCTCCTGGAGGACCAGCCGCCCGGCGTCGATGATCAGCACCTCCTCCAGCAAAGAGGCCAGCTCCTCGATCAGGTGCGTGGACAGGACGATCGTCCGCGGGTGCGCCATGAAGTCGTTGAGCAGCGCGTCGTAGAACGCGTAGCGCGTCGGCGTGTCCATGCCGAGGTGCGCCTCGTCGAGCATCGTCAGCGGCGACCGGCTGGCGAGCCCGATCACGACGCCGAGCGCGGACCGCTGGCCGAGCGACAACGCGCCCACCTTGGTCTTGAGCCCGATCCTGAACAGCTCGGCGAGCTCCAGCGCGAAGTCGTTGTCCCACGTGTCGCGCCACGCCGCGCCGTACTCCAGCACGTACGAGACCTTGTCGCCCTTGTCGGCGGCGTCGGCGGAGTGCCGGACCAGGCACACCTGACGCATCGCGGCGGCGTTCTCGAAGACCTCTGCTCCGTCGAGCTGAACGCTTCCTGAAGGCTTGCGGTAGCCCGCGAGCGCCGACATCAGGCTGGTCTTGCCCGAGCCGTTGCGGCCCAGCAGACCGTAGATCTTGTTGCCGGACAAGGAGAAGCTCATGTCGTCGATGGCCGTCACGGCGCCGTAGCGGACGCCCAGGCCCTGCACGTCGATCCGCATCACACGCCCCCGTTGTTCTCGTGCTGCTCGATCCTGCGGATGACCTCCGCGAGCGGGATGCCGATGGCGCGCGCCTCCGCCACCATCGGGTCCACCACCTCGCCGAAGAAGGTCTCCCTCCCCTGTGCCCGCAGCATGTCGCGAGCCTGCGCGCTCACGAACATCCCGATCCCCCTCTTCTTGTAGAGCACCTGCTCGTCCACGAGCTGCTGGAACGCCTTCGCGGCCGTCGCCGGGTTGATCCGGTAGTAGGAGGCGTACTGGTTGGTCGACATGACCTGCTCGTCCGCCTTCAACGCCCCGCTGAGCACGTCCGCCTTGATCCGGTCGGCGATCTGCCGGTAGATCGGGCTCCGGTCGTCGAACATCGCTAGTTCCCTGGTTCGTTACTCATGTAATGAACCATAGCAGCGACGAGGTAGCATTGGCCACGTGGTCGGGGTCGCGATTCTGTGCGCGGTGCTCGCGGCCGGGTGCAGTGCCCTCGGCGCGATGTGGCAGCACGCCGGCGTGCGTGAGCTGCCAGGCCTCAAGCTGAGCTCGGCCCACCAGCTCGTGCGGTCCCGCCGGTGGGTCTCCGGGTTCCTGATCCTGTTCGCCTGCGCCGTGCTGCAGGTCGTGGCGCTGTCGCTGGCCCCGGTGTCGGTGGTCGCGCCGCTGAACGCGCTGGCCATCCCGATCATCGCGGTCGCCAGGGCCCGCCGGTTCACGGGCATGCTCGCCGTCGCGGTGCTGGTGGCGACGGCCGGGATCGTGGTGTTCGTGTCGATCACGGCGGGCGCGGCCGTCCCGACGCAGGTGTCGCCGAACGTGGCGTTGCAGGCGGGCCAACTCGTGGTCGCGGGCGTGCTGGTGTGCGTCGTGGTCGCGACGTTCACCGCGGACACCGTGCGCGCGCTGTCGCTCTCGATCGGTGCCGGCATCCTGTACGGCCTGGTCGCGGTGCTGGTCAGGGACGTCACCACGGCGTTGCCGGTGATCGAGTGGTTCTCGCTCGGCGGGCTGGCGATCGCGTTCCTGACCGGCGCCTGGTTCATCCAGCTCGGGTACGCCGCCGGACCGCCTGACCTGGTCGTGGCCGGGCAGACCGTGGTCAACCCGATCGTGGCCGCGTGGATCGGCATCAGACTGCTCGGCGAGGGCACCGGGATGAGCGCGCTGTCGCAGGCAGGCCTGGTGATCAGCGCCGTGGCCGCCGTCTCCGGCACCGTCGTGCTGGCCTACTACCACCGTGCCAGGGTGGTCGCATGACCTTCGTCGTCACGGGTGGCAGTGGTGCGCTGGGCAGGCACGTCGTCGCGGCTCTTCCGGGAGCGCGGTCGGTGTCGCGGTCCTCCGGCACGGATCTGGTGCGCGGCACGGGGTTGAGCGCTTTGCGGGCCGACGTGGTGGTGCACTGCGCGACGTCGTTCCGGCACGAGGTGGCGATGGCGCGGTCGGTGCTCGCCGCGAAGCCCGCGCACCTGGTCTACATCTCGATCGTGGGCTGCCACGAGGTGCCGCTGCCGTACTACAAGCAGAAACTCGCGGCCGAGCGGGTGATCCTGGAGTCCGGGATTCCCTGCACGATCCTGCGGGCGACGCAGTTCCACTCGTTGCTGCGCAAGATGTTCGAGGGCGCGTCGAAGCTGCCGCTGATGCTCGTGCCGGGGTTCCGGTTCCAGCCGGTCGACGAGGCGGAGGTCGGGATGGAACTCGCCTCGCTGGCCCAGGCGCCGCCGTCGGGCAAGGCACCCGAGATGGGTGGGCCGGAGATCCGCGAGGCAGCCGAGTTCGCGCGGATGTACCTGGCGGCCACGGGAAAGACGCGCAAGATCCTCACTCTGAAGGCGCCGGGAGCGACGTACCGCGCCTACCGCGCCGGCGGGAACCTGAGCCCCGGCCGAGAGGTAGGCCATCGCACATTCGCCGACTACCTCGCGTGAGCGACCACCTCGGGTGAGTTCTGCGCGAGTCGGCTGTCCAGCACGGCATCGAGGATCTCGCCGACGCGGATGGCGGTGTTCGACAGCAGCGACGACGTGATGCCGTGCGTGTGTTCGGTGCCGCCCTGCAGGTAGATGCCGCCGCGCAGGTCCTCGTCGGTGACGACCCGGTAGTCGCGGGTGACCTTCAGCCGGCCGCGTTCGTCGCGGGCGCAGCGGTCGGCGAGGTCGCCGAGCAGCCGTTCGGGGTTCGCCGGGCGGTAGCCGGTGGCGTAGACGATCACGTCGGCGTCGATCGGCAGGCGGGCACCGTCGGCGAGCGACTCGACCACGCACTTGCCGTCGGTGGTGACGTCGGTGAGGCGGGAGGTGTTGTGCAGCAACAACCTCTGCCTGCCGACGACCTTCTCGCGGTAGACCCGGCGGTAGAGCTCCTCGATCAGGTCGCCGTCGACCACGCCGTAGTTGGTGTTGGCGTGGTAGCCCATGAGCTTGGTCTTGACCTCTTCCGGCGCGGTGTAGAAGTCGTCCACGGCGGCGGGGTCGAAGATGCGGTTCGCGAACGAGCTGTCGTCGGCGGGGCTGTAGCCGTAGCGGGCGAAGACGCCGTGCACCTCGGCCGCGGGGAAGCGCTCGTGGAAGAACGCGACGGCCTCGGCGGCGCTCTGCCCGGCGCCGACCACGACGACCTGGCGCGGGTCCTTCAGCGTGCCGACGCGGGTGAGGAGGTCCTTGCTGTGCCAGACGTGGTCGCTCGCCTCGACGCCGTCGGGCAGGTTCGCCTCGAGGCCGGTCGCGAGCACCAGGTTGCGCGTCCTGACCTCCTCGTCCCCCGCCGTGAACTCGAAGCCCTCGGCGCAGGCGCGCACCTGGGAGACCTCCACGCCGTACGACACGTGGTGCTCGACCCGGGCCGCGGCCCACTCGAAGTAGTCGTGGAACTCCTGGCGCAGCGGGAAGAGCTGCTTGTGGTTGACGAAGTCGATCAGCCGGTCGCGGTCGCGCAGGTAGCAGAGGAAGCTGAAGCCGCTGGTCGGGTTGCGCAGGGTCACCAGGTCCTTCAGGAACGACACCTGCATCGTGGCGTCGTCGAGCAGCATGCCCCGGTGCCAGCCGAAGCGCTGCTGCCGTTCGAAGAAGCGGGCCCGGACGGGGAGTTCGTGTTCCTCCACGGCGATCGCGAGAGCGAGGTTGGACGGGCCGAAGCCGATTCCGGCCAGGTCTAACACCGGTTCCATCGCGATCCTCTCCGAACACTCCCAGCAGGCGTTAAGTGACCCTAACTTAACTAAGGTCGGCCTTATCTAGTGCGTTCGGACGTGATCCACGTCGCTGGGGTCCCCGTCGAGCACGATCACGCGAGCCTTCTGGCGCAGCAGCCTGCTCGCGGGCAGCCCGAACATGTCGTGGAAGACGTCGCTGAAGTGGCTCGGCGAGGCGAACCCCGCCTCGGCAGAAGCCCTGGTCAGGTCCGCGCCCGAGGCCGTCGCGGCGGCCGCCCGCAACATCCGGGCCCACAGCCGGTAGCGGCGGAACGTGGTGCCGGACCGCGCCGAGAACAGGTGCAGGAACCGCGAGGTCGACAGGCCGAGTTCGGCGGCCACCTCCGCCGCGCTCAGGCACGGATGCGCGCGCAGCACGGAGAAGGCGGCGCGAATCCGGTCGTCCCCCAGATCGGGCTCCAGGTACCGGAACAACATCCGCCCCCGCGACACGACCTGATGGCGTGTCCTGGCCGGAATGAGCGCGCTGCGAACCTCCCGCTCGTCGTCGCCGATCCGCAGCAGGAACGGCGCGTCGACCCCGAACGCGAAGCAGTGCACCGAACCGAGGTGCGGGTCGAGGTCGAGGGACGGCCCCAGGTACGCGGCCTGACCGGGCCACAGCCAGATCGTGGCCCACGGGCAGCACGTTTCCGGAAGCGCGGCATCGGTCACGCACCCGATGATTCCACGCGTGCAGACCACGATCGTCGTCCTCGCCGCGGTGTTCTTCCTGGGCATGGGGAGCTACGCCCTCGCGGCCCCCGCAGCGCTGGTCAGGCCGTTCCACCTCACCGCGCAGACCCCCGAGGCGCGGTCCGAGATCCGGGCAGTCTACGGCGGTTTCGGCCTGGCGATCGCCGCCGTGCTCGTCCTCGCGTTGGTGCGCGACGACCTCCGCACGGGCGTCGTCGTCACCGTCGCGGCCGCCCTGGCCGGCATGGCGCTGGGCAGGCTCGTCTCCCGGCTCGCCGACCGGCCCACGGCGTTCTACCCGGTCTGGTTCTACTTCGGGGTGGAGGCGGTGACCGCCGGGCTGCTGGTCGCCACGGTCTGACCGTGGAACCGGCCCGGTCGCCGTGGGGGCGCAGAAATTCCACGACGACCAGGCCGGAGATCGGTGTTCAGGCCCGCGACCGCGTGATCAGGTCGCGGTACCACTGCGCGCTCTGCTTCAACGTGCGTTGCTGCGTCTCGTAGTCGACGCGCACGATGCCGAACCGCTTGCCGTACCCGTAACCCCACTCGAAGTTGTCCATCAACGACCACGCGAGATACCCGCGCACGTCCGCACCGGCGCGCACGGCGGCGGCCACGGCGCCGATGTGCGAACGCAGGTAGTCGACGCGGTCGGCGTCGGCGACGTAGCCGTCCTCGACGTCGAGGTCGTCGAACGCGGCGCCGTTCTCGGTGATCACCATCGGCAGGCCGTAGTCCTGTTGCAGGCGCACCAGCAACGACGTGAAGCCCTCCGGCACGATCTCCCAGCCCATCGCGGTGACCGGCAGGCCCTGCGGCACCACCTCGGTCACGGCCGGGTCGTCGGTCGCGCGGTGCACGTGCGAGGTGTAGTAGTTCACGCCGAGGACGTCGATGGGCGTCGAGATGATGTCCAGGTCGCCGGAACGGGCCGGGATCTCGGCACCGCGCGCGGCGATGTCGGCCAGCACGTCCTCGGGATACCGCCCGTGCACCAACGGGTCCAGGTAGATCCGGGTGCCCAGGCCGTCGGCGCGGCGGGCCGCGTCGAGGTCGCGCGGGTCGTCCGACGCGGCGGAGTGCGTGCCCAGGTTCAGCGTGATGCCGAGCGACGTGACGCCGCGCGAGCGCAGTTCCTGGGCGGCCAGGCCGTGTGCCAGCAGCAGGTGGTGCGTGGCGCGCATGGCCTCGGCGAAGTTCGTGCGGCCGGGGGCGTGCCTGCCGGTGTCGTAGCCGAGCATGGCCGAGCACCACGGCTCGTTCAGCGTCGTCCACGTCGGCACGCGGTCGCCCAGCGCGTCGTGCACGAGGCCCGCGAACTCGGCGAAGCGGTAGGCGGTGTCGCGGTGCGGCCAGCCGCCCGCGTCCTCCAGTTCCTGCGGCAGGTCCCAGTGGTAGAGCGTGAGCCAGGGGTCGACACCCTTCTCTAGCAGCTCGTCCACGAGCCGGGAGTAGAAGTCGACGCCCTTGGCGTTCACCGGGCCGCGGCCGCCGGGCTGGATGCGCGGCCACGACACGGAGAACCGGTACTTGTCGACGCCGAGCCGCGCGATCATCGCCACGTCCGACGGCATGCGGTGGTAGTGATCGCAGGCCACGTCGCCGGTCTCCCCGTTGACGACGGCGCCGGGACGACGGCAGAACGTGTCCCAAATGGACAGTGTTCTGCCGTCCTCGTCGTACGCGCCCTCGATCTGGTACGCCGAGGTGGCGACGCCCCAGAAGAAGTCACCCGGCAGGCCTCCAAAAGGATCGTGCACAGTCTCCTCAGACACGCACGTCCTCCAACCAGCAGGCCACGCGGCGCTGCTCCTCGACGTTCTCGAGCGACGGCATCCGCTCGCCGCACACGTCCATCGCGGACGGGCACCGCGGGTGGAACGGGCACCCGGTCGGCATCGAGCGCAGGTCCGGCGGCGAGCCCGGAATGCCCTTCAGCTCACGACGGGGGCCGCGCAACGCCGGGAACGAGCCGAGCAACCCTTTGCTGTACGGGTGCTTGGCGGCCCGGTAGATCTCGCCCGCCGGGGCCTCCTCGACCACGCGTCCGCCGTACATGATCGCGATCCGGTCGGAGAACTCGACCAGCAGCGAGATGTCGTGGGTGATGAAGATGACCGAGAAACCGAAAGTCTCGCGCAGCCGCATCATCTGGCCGAGGATCTGCCGCTGCACCACCACGTCCAGCGCGGTCGTCGGCTCGTCCATGATGATGATCTCGGGTTCCAGCGCGAGCGCCATCGCGATCATGACGCGCTGCCGCATGCCGCCGGAGAGCTGGTGCGGGTACGCCGAGAGCCGGTCGGTCGGGATGCCGACGAGGCCCAGCAGTTCGCGGGCCCTGGCGACGCGTTCCGGCTTCTTCATCTCCCGCCGGTGCGTGCGCAGGACGTCGTCGAGCTGCGTGGCGACGGAGAGGACCGGGTTCAGGGCGTTCATCGCGCCCTGGAACACGATCGAGACCTCGCTCCAGCGCAGGACCTGCAGTTCCTTTTCGCTCAAGGACAAGAGGTCCTTGCCCTTGAAGAGCACCTCGCCCGTCGGCGTGTGCCCCGGCGGTTGCAGCAACCGGGTCGCCGCGTAGGCCAGCGTGGACTTGCCACTGCCCGACTCGCCCGCGAGCCCGAGCACCTCGCCCTTGTTCAACGACAGCGAGACGTTGTGCACGGCGCGAAGCGTGCCGTAGTCGACCGAGAGATCGCGGATCTCCAGCACCGGGCTCATGCGCGCACCTTCCGCAGCCGGGGATTCGCGTACTCGTCGATCCCGAAGTTGATCAGGGCCAGCGCGGTGCCCAGCAGGGCGATGCACAGGCCGGCGGGGACGAACCACCACCACGCTCCCAGGCCGAGCGCCTGGTTGCTCTGCGCCCAGAACAGGATCGTGCCCCAGTTCCAGGTCGACAGCGAGATGACGCCGACGAACGACAGCGTGATCTGCAGCATGACCGCGAAGATCACCGTGCCGACGAAGCCGGAGCCGATGACGGCCAGCAGGTTCGGCAGGACCTCGAACACGATGATGCGCCAGGTGCGTTCACCGGACGCCCGCGCGGCCTCCACGAAGTCCCTGCGCCGCAACGACATCGTCTGCGCGCGCAGGATGCGGGCACCCCACGCCCAGGCGGTCAGCGAGATCACCGCGGCGATCAGCACGGTGTCCGCCGAGGGCAGCATCGAGGCCACGATGATGATCAGCGGCAGCGCCGGGATCACCAGGAAGACGTTGGACAGCATGGACAACGCCTCGTCGGCCGCGCCGCCGAGGAATCCGGCGGTCACCCCGACGAGGATCGACAGGAAGGTCGCGAGCACACCGCAGACCAGCCCGACGACCATCACTCCCCTGGTGCCGACGAGCACCTGGGAGAAGATGTCCTGCCCGGTCATGGTCGTGCCGAACCAGTGCGACCCGGACGGCGGCGACAGCAGGTCGTCGCTCATCGCGGACGGGTCGTACGGCGCGATCCACTCGCCGATCACCGCGATCAGCGTGAAGAAGGCCAGGATGCCCAGGCCCAGCTTGGTCTTGAAGTTCATCCGTCAGCCCTCCTTCCGGGTGCGCGGGTCCAGCAGCAGGTAGCCGATGTCCGCGAGCAGGTTCGCCACCAGCACGGCCAGCGTGATCACCAGGAACACGCCCTGCATCAACGGGTAGTCCTTGCCGCCGATGCCCTGGAACAGCACGTAGCCGAGGCCCGGGTAGGAGAACACCATCTCGACCAGCAGGGCGCCGCCGACGATGAAGCCGAGCGACAGCGCGAAACCCGAGATCGACGGCAGCACGGCGTTGCGCGCGGCGTAGGCGAACATGATCCGCTTCTGGGTGAGGCCCTTGGCCCGCGCGACGAGCACGTAGTCCTCGGCCGTCACGGTGACCATCATGTTCCGCATGCCGAGGATCCAGCCGGCCACCGAGCTCACGATGATCGTGACGCCGGGCAGGATCGCGTGCTCCAGCATGCTCGCGATGAACTCGCCGGAGAACTCCGGCACCAGGCCCGGCGCGTAGCCACCGGACGCCGGCAGCAGCGGCCAGGTCACGGAGAACAGCGAGATCGCGATCAGGCCGAGCCAGAAGTACGGGATCGACGAGAGGAACGTCGTGACCGGGATGAGGTTGTCCATCCACGATCCGCGCTTCCAGCCCGCGTACACACCCAGCAGGGTGCCGAGGACGAACGCGATGATCGTGGTGACGCCGACGAGACCGAGCGTCCACGGCATCGACTGCGCGAGCACGTCCGCGACCGGGGTCGGGAAGAACGTGAACGACAGCCCGAGGTCACCGCGGAACAGCGAGCCCCAGTACTCGACGTACTGCTCCCAGATCGACTTGTTCTCGTCGAGTCCGAAGAGGACGTACAACGACGCCATCGCGTCGCTGTTGAGCCGGCCACCCAGCTTGGTGATCATGGCCTGCACCGGGTCGCCCGGCAGCAGGCGCGGCAGCAGGAAGTTCACCGTGATGGCCGCCCACAGGGTCACCAAGTAGAACAGCGCACGGCGGAGCAGGAACGTCATGCCGCAGCCTCCGCGTACAACCAGCACGCCGCCCAGTGCCCGTACGAGTCGACCTCGACGCGCGGGGGCGCCTCGGTCCAGCACCGCTCCTGCACCTTCGGGCAGCGCGGCGCGAACGGGCAGCCGGTCGAGACCTGCGTCGACTCCACGGCCGGTGCGTCGAGTGCGACGACCGCCCGTTCGGGGTCCGGCGCCGACTCGATCAGCAGCTGCGTGTACGGGTGCGCGGGCCGCTGCGTCACGGTCTCGCTCTCGCCGCCCTCGACGATCTGCCCGCCGTACATCACGAACGTCTCGTCGGCGAAGTAGCGTGCCGACGCGATGTCGTGGGTGATGTAGAGGACCGCGAGCTTGAGCCGTTCCTTGAGGTCCAGCAACAGGTTCAGCACGCCGAGCCGGATGGAGACGTCCAACATGGACACCGGCTCGTCGGCGAGCAGCACCTCGGGGTGCGCGGCGAGCGCACGGGCGATCGCCACGCGCTGCCGCTGTCCGCCCGACAGCTCGTGCGGGTAGCGCGAGGCGAAGTCGGCGGGCAGGTTCACCCGCTGCAACAACTCCTCCACCGTCTCCGACCGCTTGTGGATCTTGAGCGGCCGGGTCAGGTGGTAGCGGATCGTGTGGATCGGGTTGAGCGATGCGAAGGGGTCCTGGAACACCATCTGGACCTTGCGCCGGTAGTCCCGGACCCTGCGCACCTTCTCGCCGTCCAGCAGGATCTCGCCGGAGGTGGGTTCCACGAGCCGCGCGAGCAGCTTCGCCACCGTCGACTTGCCTGAGCCGGATTCGCCGACGAGGGCGGTCACGCGCCCGCGGCGCAGGACGATGGAGACGTCCTGCACCGCGCGCACGCGCTTGTAGGTCTTGACCAGACCTTTCGCTTCAAGCGCGACTTCGTTCATCGTTCTAGGACCCCGCGGGCTTCAGCTTCATGACGATCTGGAGAGCGTTCGGCAGGGTGGCCTGCGGCGGACCGTACGGGTCCTCCTCGGAAGGCCAGCCGACCCAGTTCTTCGTGCTGTACTCCGCACCGATCGGGCCGGCGGAGGTCGGGATCATCGGCACCTGCTCGACCATGATCTTCTGCAGCACCGCGAGGGCCTTGGCCCGCGCCGCGTCGTCGGCCGCGTTCGCGTACTCGGCCAGCGCCGCCGTCGCGTCGGGGTTGTTGTAGCGGCCGAAGTTCACCGCTGCCGTCTGCCCCATCGGCTTGATCTCCGCGCCGTCCATGATGTTCTGGTACATCTCGTACGGCGTGGCACCGGTGTTGGTCCAGCGCAGCGAGCCCTGGAACGCGCCGTTGGCGAAGTCGGTCGTCCACGCGTCCGCGGTCTGCGTGCGCACCGTCGCCTCGATGCCGATCTTCTTCAGGTCACCCTTGATGATGTCGAGCACCGTCAGGTAGTCGGACCAGCCGGACGGGTTCGTGAGCTCGAGCGTGACGGGCTTGCCGTCCGGAGCCTGGAGCACGTCGCCCGCGTACTTGAAGCCGGCGGCGGTGAGCTTGGCCTTCGCGCCCTCGACGTCGATCTTGAACTTCGCGTCCTTGTACTCCGGCGCGAGGAACGAGTCACCGGCGGGCAACGGCATGCCGGTCTTCGACTCGAGCTTCGGGAACAGGCGGGCCTCACCCTTGACGAAGATCGCCTCGCGGTCGATCACGTCGGACATCGCCGAACGCAGCGCGGCGTTGTCGAACGGCGCGACGGTCGTGTTCAGCCACAGGCCGTGGATGCCGAGACCGGCGGGGAACCAGAGCTTGTGGTTCGCCGGGTCCTTGTCGACGTACAGCTTTTGGTAGTCCGGGATGAAGACGTACGACCACTGGCTCGCACCCGATGCCAGCGCGGTGGTCTGCGCCGTGTTGTCGTTGTACGAGGTGTACTGGATCTCCGGAACCTTGGGCAGTTCCTGCCAGTACTCGGCACGCCGCGCGATCGTGACGGTCTGCGAGGTGAACGACTTCAGCTCGTACGGACCGGTGCCGACGGGCTTCGGGTTCGTGTAGGTCGTCGGGTCCGCGATGCCGCTCCAGACGTGCTCCGGAATGACCATCGCGCTGATGACCTTGTTGCGGTTCACGAACTGCGGGCTCGCGAACGAGACCTCGACCTTGCCGTCGGGCGTGGCCGTGGCGGTCTCGACCTTGAGCGAGTCGCGGTTGTTGAGCGCCGGCCACTTCTTCAGGATCTCGTACGAGAAGGCGACGTCAGCGGCCGTGAGCGGCTTGCCGTCGGACCACTTCACGTTCTCCCGGATCGTGAAGGTGACCTTCTTGTAGTCGGGGGCCCAGTCCCACTTGGTCGCGAGCCACGGCACCGGGTCCTGGGCCGGGCGCGTGTTGTTCACGAACGCCAGCGGCTCGTAGATCTGGTACCGGTACCCCAGCGAACCCGCTGCCGACGTGGGCAGGAACGGGTTGTGGTTCTCGGTCAGCGGCCCGTTGGGCATGCCGACGGTCAGCACGCCGGTGGCCTTCGAGGCACCACCGGAGGAGCAACCTGTCACCGCGAGCGCCATTGCCAACGCGACGATGATTGTTCTGCGCATGGGGGAATCTCCCGATACGGAGCATGAGAGCGCTCTCTCATGCGTACGGCGAACTCGCCAGGTCTTGGCAAGACCTGGCGTGTCCGTTTCAGTTGTGGTGGAGCAGGGTGGTGACTAGGGCGCGGATTCGCGCACGATCAACGAGGTCGGCAGCACCAGCGGGTGGTCGGGCATGGGCTGTCCCTCGAGCGTGGAGAGCAGCATCCGCGCGGCGGCGGCACCCATCTCCTGCAACGGCTGGCGGATCGTCGTCAGCCGGGGTTCGGTGTGTCCCGCGACCGGGACGTCGTCGAAGCCCACCACGGAGACGTCGTCGGGGACGCTCCGGCCGGACTCCCGCAGGGCCCGCAGCACCCCGACCGCCGAGAGGTCGTTCTGCGCGAACACCGCGTCGAAGGGGATTCCACTTGCGACCAGCTTGTCCACGGCGACCTCACCACCTTCCGTGGTGAAGTCGCCGTCGACGACGAGGTCCGGGTGCAGCGTCAGGCCCGCTTCCGCCAAAGCGAGCCGGAACCCGTCCAGCCTCGCCTGAGTGCACCCGAAGTGCGGTGGTCCGGTGACGACGGCGAACCTGCGGCGGCCTGCCGCGACGAGATGCCTCGCGACATCTGCGCCTCCCTGCCGATTCGTCGTCGTCACCGAAGGGAACTCCGGGTGCGAGCCGCGATCGTCGATCATGACGACCGGCAGGCCCGCCCGGTAGAGCGTGGAGATGTAGTGCAGCGCGTCCGGCGGCTCGACGACCAGCAGGCCGTCGAAAGCGTTGGCGGACACGTGGTTCGCGAACTGGTTGAGCGACTCGGGACCCCGGTTGAGGGTGTAGAGCAGCAGCCCGTAGCCGTCCGCTTCGAGGGTGTCGACGATGCCCTGCAGCACCTCGCCCATCCACGGCCAGGTGAGCGACGGCGCGAGCATCGCGACCGTGCGGGTGCGGCCCCTGGCCAGACCGACGGCGCGTGCGCTGGGGACGTAGCCGATCTCGTCGATCACCTTGCGCACGCGCTGTGCGGTCGAGGCGTCCACGTCCGGCTTACCGTTCAGCACACGTGACACGGTCGCTTTGGACACCTGGGCGCGTTGGGCGACCTCTGCGATCGTGACACGCATGCCGAACTTCCTTCCGCCGCCTCCTGAAACCGGTTCCGTAACCGGTTCCGACGAGGTGTGACGGAGTCAACAGCGTGAAGTGAGCTTTAGTCAAGACTCTTGCCGGAAGTTCGTGAGAGCGTTTCCACGATCCGGTGCATCGATGCAGGTAGGACACTACAGGGTGACTCGAATTGAGACACCTTGATCGATTCGTCCTTCCGTGTTTCACTGCTCCGTTCGGCGTATCCCCTGCGTCTCAACAGTTCGTGCATGATGGCTGTCATGGGGGTTGTTACAGCGGTGTGCCGCAACGAGGAGTACACGTTCACAAAGCCGTCACGGGAGAGCATCACACTGCTCGCCGGTCTCGGCGTCGAAGGTGATGCGCACCAGGGCGTCACGGTGCAGCACCGGTCGCGCGTGGCCCAGGATCCGACCCAGCCGAACCTGCGTCAGGTGCACCTGATGCACGCCGAACTCTTCGACGAACTGGCGTCGAAGGGCTTCACGGTGGAGCCCGGTCAGATCGGCGAGAACGTCACCACGCGCGGCATCGATCTGCTCGGTCTGCCGACGGGAACGGTGCTGCGCCTGGGTTCCGAGGCCGTGGTCGAGGTGACCGGGCTGCGCAACCCGTGCTTCCAGATCGACAACTTCGCGCACGGGTTGCTCAAGGAGGTCGTCGGTCGCGGTCCGGACGGCGAACTCGTGCGGCGCGCGGGGATCATGTCGGTCGTGCTCGTCGGCGGAGTGGTCAGGCCTGGCGACGAGATCCGCGTCGAACTGCCGGCCGAGCCGCACCGTCCACTGGAGAAGGTCTAGTCGTTGCCGAAGTGGTCGTCGAGGATGACCGAGATCGTTCTCGGAGCCTCGACGACCGCGAGGTGCGCCGCGTCCCCGACGACGTAGAGCTCCGAGTCCGGGAGTTCGTCGTGGATCTGCCGGACGAGTTCGGTCGGTGTCGCGTGGTCCTGCGCGGCGGCGATCACCACGGTGGGCGCGTCGATCTTGGCCAGGTCCGGTCGCAGGTCCATGTCCCGCACGCCCTCGACGCACGCGAGGTACGTCGGCAGGTCGATCTTGAGCAGGTCCGCGCGGAAGGCGGCGACGACGTCAGGCGGGCACAGCGGCGTGAACCAGCGTTCGACGACGCGGTCCGCCACGGCCGCCATGCCTCCCGCGCGCAACCGCGTGATCCGGTCGTCGAGTCGCGCCTTGTCCGGCACGTGCGCGGTGGTGCAGACGAGCGCGAGCTTCGCGACGCGGTCGGTGTGCGCGGCGAGCCACATGCCGACCATGCCGCCGAGCGACACACCGCAGTAGTACACCTGGCGCAGTTCCAAGTGGTCCAACAGTTCCAGCACGTCGCGTGCGAGGTCCTCGATCGCGCACGGGCCGGGCACGGCGGGCGTGAGGCCGTGGCCGCGGTGGTCGAAGCGCAGCAGCCGGAACGGCAGGGAGAAGTCGCGCCACAGTTCGGTCGTCGTGCCGAGCGCGTTGCCGAGCACCAGCACCGGCGCGTCCTCCGGCCCGGTCAGCGTGTGGTGCGCGAGCACGGCGTCACCTCCTCGCAAAGGCCCCGACAACCGCGAGTCTGCCTGGGGTTTTGCCCGAACGCACGATGAATCGCGTTCCTCCGTTCCAGGCCGTGGACAACCACCGGCCTGGCCCCCGCCGAAACACCGTTACGGGTGGCAGAGTGGTGACCTGCCGAAATCACCGACCTCACCGGGAAGCCGATGAACTCCGTTGCCCCGTTCGCTCACGAAGCCCTGTTCTACCGAGACGAGGACACGTTCCTCTCCGGTACGGCCAGATTCGTGGCGGATGGCGTCGACAGCGGCGAGCCGGTGCTGGTGGCGGTGCCGGAGGCGAGCATCGGGCCGTTGCGCGACCGGCTCGGCGAGCAGGCGGACCAGGTGCACTTCATCGACATGACGGAGGCAGGCCGCAACCCGGGCCGGATCATCCCCGGGGTGCTGATGGCGTTCAGCGCGAGCACGCAGCGGCGGTTCCGGATGATCGGCGAGCCGATGTGGCCCGGCCGCACGGCGCTCGAGTACCCGGCGTGCGTGCAGCACGAGGCGTTGATCAACACCGCGTTCGAGGGCAGGCCGGGCGTGATCCTCTGCCCGTACGACGCCTCGGCGCTCGCGGGGCACGTGCTGGAGGACGCGCGGCGCACGCATCCCGTGGTGATCGACGGCGAGCGGCGGGTCGCGAGTGAGTGGTACACGGACCCGTCCGGGCTCGCCGACATCTACAACGTGCCGCTGCCTCCGCCGCCTCCGGACGCCGCGGAGCACCCGTTCACCGTCGGCACGCTCGCGCACCTGCGGCAGCTGGTGTCGCAGTACGCGCACTGGTTGCGGCGCGAGCAGATCGACGACCTGGTGCTGGCGGTCAACGAACTCGCGACCAACAGCATCCTGCACGCGTCGGGGCGCGGGGTGCTGCGGATGTGGCGCGAGGGCGGCACCGCGGTCTGCGAGGTGAGCGACGCGGGCGCCGGGTTCCCGCCGTCGTTCACGGGCCTCTCGGGCTTCGGGATCGTGATGGTGAACCTCTTGTGTGACCTGGTTCGCACCCACACGAGTCACAGCGGTACCACCGTTCGAGTGTACTTGGGCCGGTAGGGAGTCACCGCCATCTCATCGCAATGCGCATGACACGCGGACCTGTTTTCCTTGCACGGATATGACAGACCACCTCTCCCCCCTCGACATCGCTTTCCTCGCAATGGAAGGCGACACCAATCCGTTGCACCTCGGCGCGGTCGCGACCTTCGCACCGTCCACTCCGGTGCATCCGGCCCGCATCGCCGCCGTCCTCTGCGAACGGTCGCAAGAGATTCCGCGTCTGCGACACCGCGCGCGCTCCTCGTTGCTCGGCGGTGCGCGCTGGGTGGAGGACCCCGGCTTCGCGCCTGAGGACCACGTGTTCACGCACCACGTGCGCGGCCGCGACCGCTTCGCCACGCTGGTGTCGCACCTCATGGCGCAGCCGCTCGACCTGGCGCGCCCGCCGTGGGAGCTGCATGTCGTAACCGGTCTCGCGGGCGGCCGCTTCGCCGTCGTGGCGAAGCTGCACCACTCGTTGTGCGACGGCATGAAGGCCGTTGGCCTGGGAATTCAGCTCTTCGACCCGTCCCGGCTGTCCATTCCGGACGCTGCCGAGGCGCCGTCGCGGTCGCTGCTGCCGTCCCTGCCGACGCTGCGCGGCATCAAGGACACCCTCGACATCGCGTCGTCGGTCCTGATGAACACCCGCCCGCCGACGCTGAACTCGCCGGTGCTCACCGCGTCCACCCGGCCACGCCGAGTGGTGATGTCGCGCGTGGATCTTCCGGACGTGCACCGAATCCGCCGAGCCCACGGCGGCACGGTCAACGACGTGCTGCTCGCCCTCGTCACAGGTGCCTTGCGCCACTGGCTTTCCGCGCACGGCAGCGCGGGCCCGGACTCGGTCGTCCGCGCCCTGATCCCGGTTAACCAGCGCTCACGCTCCGGCGACGGCGCCTCGGGCAACCAGATCTCCGGCTTCCTCGTCTCCCTGCCGGTGGGCGTGGCCGACCCGCTGGAACGCCTGCGCTCGGTGCGCGAGCAGATGGAGGCCGCCAAGGCCGCAGGCCCGGACCGGGGCGCCGGCGCGTTGCCCCTGCTCGCCGACCGCGTGCCGCCGTTCGTGCACCGCCTGGCCGCCCCGGTGATGGGCCGCTGCGCTCCCCTGCTGTTCGACACGCTGGTCACGTCGGTGCCGCTACCGTCGGTGCCGCTGTCCCTGGACGGCGCCGGGTTGTGCGAGCTCTACCCGGTGGCGCCCGTCGCCCCCGGCCACGCCGTCGGCATCGCGCTGTCGGTGTACCGCAACGCCGTGCACGTCTGCCTCAACACCAACCAGTCGTGGATGTCGGACGCGACCTGGCTCGACGGCGTGCTGCGCCGGGAGCTCGCGGCGTTGCAGGAGACCCGCGAGCTGGTGGGTTTGCCGAGGTAGGGGCACGGGCAAACCTGCTCCATGAGCAACACCCTGGTCCTCGACGTGGACGGCACCCTGGTCGACACCAACTACCACCACACGGTGGCGTGGCTGCGCGCGTTCTCCGACGCGGGCGTCACCGTGCCGGGCTGGCAGGTGCACCGGGCCATCGGCATGGGCGGCGACAAGCTGGTCGCCGCGGTGGCCGGCGACCACGTCGAGCAGGAACACGGCGATTCGTTGCGCGCCTCGTGGGAGCGCCACTTCGACCTGATGCTCCCCGAGATCCAGCCGTTGGAGGGCGCGCACCGGCTGGTCCGGGCCGCCCTGGACCTCGACCTGGCCGTGGTGCTCGCCAGCTCGGGCAAGCGCAAGCACGTCGAGCACTACCTGAAGCTGATCGATCCCGGCGAGGTCGCCTGGACCACGTCCGACGATGTCGATGCGAGCAAGCCCGAACCTGATCTGGTCGAGGTGGCGTTGCGGCAGGTGCAGGGGACGCGGGCCGTGGTGGTGGGCGACTCGGTGTGGGACTGCGAGGCTGCGCGGCGGGCCGGGCTGCCGTCGGTCGGGCTGCTGACGGGTGGGTTCAGCGAGGACGAGTTGATCGACCGCGGGGCGACGGCGGTGTATCCGGACCTGGACTCGGTGCGGGCGGAGCTGGCGGACCTGCCGTTCGCGCCGGTGGACGATCCGAGCGCCTAGGCGGTTCCGATTCCGGTTCCGGTTCCAGTTCCAGCGAGGGTCCGTCGCCAGTGCGGTGGTCGTGCAGACCATTTCGGGACGGGTTGGGTCATCGCCGCTGGCGCGTCGATAGGGATTGGGGCTTGACTTCGGGGCCCTTGCGAGGCGCTGGTCGGACCGGAAAGGCCGGGCTGAAAAGCGCCCGGCCGAGCCACTAGTGGTAGCACCTCGCACCCAAAGTCAAGCCCCAATCCCTTCGGGTGCGTGGCTGGGTTGCGTTGGTACGTCACCGATACCGGCTGATCGGTGCAGCCAAGAGTGTCGGCTCGCCTTCGGCATTGCGTGGGGCGGGCGGAGTGTTTTGAGCCAAGAGCTGAGGACGCCTCGCCTTCGGCATTGCCGTTGGGTCTTGGGTGGGCTCGGCTACGCCATCGCGATGCTCGCGCTCACACGGCCTCGCCTAATGAGTGGTGGGCCGGTCGTCTGGCAGGCTCGGTGTGGTGGCGCTGGTGGGTGAGTACTTGTCTCGCCTGGACGTGTGAGTCCTTGCCGAAGATCGTGCCCCCGCTGGTGTCGGGAGAACGTGATCGCTGCTGGGATGTCGTGCCCGCCGGTGGGTGTGAGCACTGTTCATTAGGTCGCTGATTGTTCTCCCGCCGCTGTGGAACGGGTGTCGACGGGAGGACGCGATGCTGCTGTTGGTGGGCGATGACTGGGCCGAGGATCACCATGATGTCGAGCTGATGGACGCCGGCGGGCGCAGGCTCGCGAAGGCGCGGTTGCCTGAGGGTGTGGCCGGGATGGCCCGGTTACACGCGTTGATCGCCGAGCACGCCGGTGATGCCGAGGTCGAGGATGTGCGGGTGCGGGTCGGGATCGAGACCGATCGGGGTCCGTGGGTGGTCGCGCTGGTTGCCGCGGGCTATGAGGTGTTCGCGGTGAATCCGTTGTCGGTGGCGCGGTTCCGGGACCGGCACGCGGTCTCGGGTGCGAAAAGCGACGCGGGGGACGCGCATGTGCTGGCGGACATGGTCCGCACCGACGCCCACCAGCTCAGGCCGGTCGCGGGTGACTCGGCCGGGGTCGAGGGGATCAAGGTCGTCGCCAGGGTGCACAAGACGCTGATCTGGGATCGCACCCGTCACACGCTGCGGTTGCGGCACTCGTTGCGGGAGTACTTCCCGGCCGCGCTGGCCGCGTTCACCGATCTGGACGCGCCGGACACGCTGGAGCTGCTGGGCCGGGCACCGGACCCGGACACCGCGAAAAGCCTGTCGTTCAACCAGATCCGCGGCGCTCTCGATCGGGCCCGTCGTCGCGACGCCGACGTCAAGGCCGCCGAGATCCAGGCCGCGCTGCGCACAGAGCACCTCGGCCAGCCGCCGGTGGTGACCGCCGCCTACGCGGCGACCACCCGCGCCACCATCGCGATCCTCGCCACGCTGGCCGAGCAGATCACCGGTCTGCAGGGCGAGGTCGAGGCCCATTTTGGCCGGCACCCGGACGCTGAGATCGTGCTGTCCCAACCAGGGATCGGCGTGGTGATCGGTGCTCGGGTGCTGGCCGAGTTCGGAGACGACCCCGCCCGCTATGCCAGCGCGAAAGCCCGCAAGAACTACGCCGGCACCAGCCCGCTCACCATCGCCTCCGGCCGCAAACGCACCGTCACGGCCCGGCACGTCCACAACGACCGGCTCATCGACGCCCTGATCGCCCAAGCCTTCGTCGCCATGCGCGTCAGCCCTGGCGCCCGCGCCTACTACCAGCGACAACGCACACGCGGCCTCGGCCACAACGCCGCATTACGCCACCTCGCCAACCGCCTGGTCGGCATCCTGCACGGCTGCCTCAAAACCCGCACCCACTACAACGAAACCACCGCCTGGCCACACCACACCGCCGCCGCTTGACACCCCAGCAACTGGGATGTCTTCGGCTTCGTTCCCCTCAAGCCATTGGTTGCTGAGTTCCTGGCTGCCCCATCTCCCGGCTGCCCGTCGCTTAGCTGGCCGTCTCCCGGCTGCCCATCTCCCGGCTGCCCGTCTCCCGGCTGCTCGGTGGCGTGGCGCTAGGGCTGGGTCGGAGCCATCGACGGCGTTGGAGCTTCCGAGGACTTCTTGCGGTCCTTCTTCTTCTCCTTGTCCTTCTTCGTCTTGGTCGACTCGGGCTCTGCAGACCCCGCCGCCTCCGTCGTCTCCACTGTCGGCGCCGACGAGTCCGCCCCCGCCCCGGGCTGCGGAACTCCAGGCACGCCAGGCGCCTCGGCCTCACCCGAGTCGGACGACGTCTGCACCACGGTCACCGTCGACTGGGTCACCGTCACCACGTGCGTCCGCGCGTCCGGCGCCACGGGCCGGTCCGCCGCCGGAGCCTCGGACCCACCAGCGAAGTTGGCCACCACCACAGCCACCGCCGTGGCCGCCACGGCGGCCGCCGCGATAGCCAAACGCTTGCTCCGTCGCGATCGCTGCTCGGGCACCAGAACGGCAACAGGTTCGGTGACGGCGACCGGCAGAGGAACGGCAGCGGCGACGGGAGCGTCCACCAGCAACGCCGGCAACCCGCGGCTCGCCTCGAAGGCCGCGTCCAACGACCGCGCGCACTGAGCGGCGGTGGGCCGCTGGGCCGGATCCATGTCCGTCATCGCGGACAACAGCGAAGACCAGGCCGACGGCAGGTCGATGGGAATCCGCGGGGCGCGCGCCAGCCTGGCCAGCGCCGCCTCGGCGTCGCCGCCGGGGTACTCGTTCCGCCCGGTCAGGCACTCCAGCAGCACCAGTCCTAGCGAGTACACGTCGGCCGCGGGTCCGACTTCGGCGCCGCGCACCTGCTCCGGCGACAGGTATCCGGCGGTGCCGACCAGCACCCCCGACGTCGTCACCCGCGTCACCTCGGCGACCAGGGCAAGGCCGAAGTCGGCCAGGTAGGCCTGCTTCTCCTCGTCGTCGAGCAGGATGTTCGACGGCTTGATGTCGCGGTGTACCACGCCGAGGCCGTGCACGTGGTCGAGAACTGCGGCGATCTGCGCGCCGATCCGTGCCACGAAGCGCGGGGGCAGGGGTTCGCGCATGCGTTGGCGCAGCGTGCCGCCGGGGATCTCGCGCATCACGTAGTACGGGCGGCGCGAGACGGAACCCGAGGCGTAGACCGGGATGATGCCGGGACAGTCCAAAGCCGACAGCATCGACGCCTCGCGTTGCAGGCGCAGTTCGTCGTCGGGCAGGCCGGGGCCGGTGAAGATCTTCACCGCGACCGAGGACGACGACGATCTGTCGTACGCGCGGTAGACCTCCGCCATGCCGCCGGAGCCGAGCAGTGAACCCAACACGTAGCGGTCGTCGACCACTTCGCCCGTCAGGTCACCGTCCCAGCGCTCGCTCATGGGTCTCCGCTCCGTCGCGTTCCAGCAAACTAACGGGTCGCGTGGAATTTCTGCTACCCGGCCACACCTGACGATCAGACGACGATCAGTCCCGCTTCGATCTCCCGCACGACCGCCTCGTCCCGTTCCAGCTGGTCAACGTCCGACGTGGCCAGCACTACCGAACCCAACGACGTCCACAGGTCATCGGTACGGGGAACCTGAGAACCTTCGCGATACGGCAGCGCCTCGCTCTGGTAACTCGGCAAAAGTGAGGCCAGCTCGTCAAAACGCACCGAGTTGCCGAGCTCGCCGGCGGCGGGCGACGACAGGTACACCGACTTCACGTGCTGGCGTTGCAGGTACCGGCCGACGCGGGCGACGCCGTCGACGCGGTGCGCCACCATCCGGGTGATCTGGCTTTCGCCGGTGCCGAGCAGGGTGAGTTCCTGTTGCGACGCACCGGCGAGGCGGGCGCCGATCTCGATCAGCCGCGGTCCGTCGGCGGTCATCATCACCTCGACGTGCGCGGGTCCGTTGCGGACGCCGGTGGCTTCGAGCACGCGACGGACGTAGGTGAACAGCACCTCGACGACCGGGTCCGACGGCGGCACCAGGGTGTTCGACAGGTAGATGCCGAGCCGGTCGCCGCGGCGCTCCTTCTCGTAGCGCCACACCGAGACCAGCCCGTGCTGCCCGTCGACCGAGTAGGTGTCCACCTCGTACTCGGTGCCCACCGCGAGTTCCTGCACGAGCACCTTGTCGTTGCGGAGGTCCAGCTTGTTAACGCAGCCGAGAATCCGGTGGAACTTCTCCCGCCAGTCGTCACCGGGCATCGCGACGAACACGTCGTCGGTGCCGCCGCTGCACTGCGGCTTCAGCACGATCGGCGCGTTCTCCAGTCCTTCGCGGCGCAGCCACGCGGCGACCTCGTCGACGCAGTCTGAGCTGATCTGCCGCAGGTGCGGCACCTCGGCGGTGCGCAACGCCACGGCCATCTGCCACTTGTCCCGGCGGGCGGAGGACAACCGCAGCACGTTCGAACGGCCGGGCGCGATCAGTTCCGACAACGTCTCCGCGGCCTCGACGCCGGTCTCGGTGCCGGGCACGACAGCGATCGGGTCGCGCACGGCGAGCTTTGCCGCGAGCTCGTCCAGGTCGTGCAGCACGTGGATCTCGCTGAAGTCGTCGGGCGCCCAGGTGAGCCCGCGCGGAGGCTTCTCCGTCGTCAGCACGGCGATCGCCTCGACACCCCGTTGCCGGAACGCCGGTGCGATTCCCCTGCCTGCCGAGTACGGGTCCACGACCACGATGCTGCTCACGCCTGCTCCTACCGTTGGCTCCCCTGACGAACGAGGAACACAACAGCGGAGCCGTGAACAGGCATTCCTGTCTCGATTGGGTCGAGACGACCATCACTCGAACCGCAACTTCTCCCGGACAGGTGCTGTCACGAGACAGCCAGAAGTCGCCCTCCACACCCGGCCGAGCCGCACGCCGAGATCGGTGCCGCCGCTCAGGGCCTGCGCCACGAACTGGAGCCCGAGCAACTCGGCGACGATCTGCTCGGCCGCGTGCCGCACGTTCACCTCCGGCCGCAGCTCACCGCGTTCGCGCGCCAACGACAGCAGGTCGCGCACGACGGTGACCCAGCCGATCACCTGCGCGGCCGCCGCGACGTCGAAGAACACCGCCTCCCGCAACAGCTTCGCGCTCACCCGCACGGTCAGGTCGGTCTCCAGCCGGCGCACGAACTCGAACGACATCGCGATCAGCGCCTGGATCGGCGACGGCTCCACGGCGAGCACCTCGTCGCGCAACCGGTGCCACAGCAACGACTGCTCCTCGATGATCGCGACGCCGAGGGCCTCTTTGGAACGAAAGTGACAGTAGAGCGCGCCTTTCGACACATCCGCACGCGCGCACACGGCCGTGAGGCTGGAACCCGTGAACCCTTCGCGGTCGAACACCTCCGCCGCAGCACGCAGCAGACGAGTTCTCGTGTGCACGGCCCTCTCGCGTTGGGCGCTCATCCCCCGGTCCGCGCGAGACCGGTCGCGACGGCGGCGGCCAGCGTGTCCGGCAGGTGCCGGTACTGCTCGATCTCCCCGAGGTGCACGGACAGCACAGTGGTGAAGCGCGTCTCCACGGTGTCGCCGGTGGCCTGGACCCGCCAGCGCGCCGAGCCGATCACGGCCGCGTCGCCGCCGTCGACGATCACCTGGCGGGCCGAGAGCTGCTCCAGGCCGTAGGTCGCGAAGAGCGTCAGGAACTGGGCCTCGACCTCGCGCCTGCTGCGCGTGCCGAACGCCCACCGGGCGCCGTTCGGGTCGGGCGCCTCCCATTCCACGGCCGGTGCGCACAGCCGCGCGATGCCGGGTGCGTCCTGTGCCGCGAGGCGTGCCAGGAACACCTGCACCACTTCGACCGTCGAGAGCATTTCCCCACACTAACAAGGCGCGCGAAAAGTGGGCGCGCACACCCCATTGGACCAGTTGCGTTTCCTCCGAACAACCGATCAAGTCATTACATCGGTGACTGAACTTTCAACGACCGCCGGTATCACCGCAATGCACGGCACGAACTCGGCGACTTTGCGGCACTGTGGACGCCGTACCCCCGTCATCTCGTCGAAACGGAGCAGAACCGTGCTCAAGGCAGTCCCCCAAGCCCACGAGCACCGGGCCACCAGGCCGATCACCGACCTGATTCCCCAGGCACGGCGGGCGCAGGGCCTCACCCAGCGCGAACTCGCCGACCTGTTGTGCGAGATCTCACAAAACGACAGCGTCACCCGTGAAGAAGTGTCGAGGTGGGAACGCGGCAAACGCATTCCCGGCCCCTACTGGCGAGCCTGGATCAGTGCGGCGCTCGACGTACCGCACGCCGAGGTGGACCGAGCGGCGGTAGCCGAACGGCAATACCGGAGGACCAGGACGGAAGTCCGCACCCACCACCGGGTGAATACTTTGTGATGCCGAGCGGACCGCCACGAGAATTGCCCTGAATTCACTTTCGGCAAGTTCCGGTGGTATTGCGCCGGTCGCCGTTGCGCGCGACCGGCGAGACCTCGGAGGGGCCAGCCCGTCTCCGGACAGAGCATCACCGCAAGCCCTCATGCCGGCGTCGCTCAGCCGTTGACGCGAAGCCGGACACCGGTGTAGACATCGGTTGAAAAGGTTTACACATCCTTCTCATCGCCGCCGCTCGCTGTCGCCACCACGCACGCGCGCGAAAGGACGGCCGATGGACACCAACCGCCGCGACTTCCTCAAGGTCGCGGGCACCACCGCCGGCATCACGATCCTCGGCGGCTCCCTGCCCGCGGCGGCACAGGAGCCGGACGCCGCACCGTGGGACCAGGTGCCGCAGATCCTCGCCGAGATCGTCCCGCCGACGTTCCCCGCCGCCAGGTTCGACATCACGGCCCACGGCGCCAAGGGGGACGGCAAGACCAAGAACACCGAGGCGTTCCGGCGAGCGATCGAGGCCTGCAACGCCGCCGGTGGCGGGCACGTCGTCGTGCCGAAGGGCAGCTTCCTGACCGGCGCGATCACCCTGCTCAGCAACGTGAACCTGGTCGTGTCCCAGGACGCGACGATCAAGTTCTCCACCGATCCCCAGGACTACCCGCTGGTCTACACGCGGTGGCAGGGCATCGAGTGCATGAACTTCTCGTCGTTCATCTACGCCCGCAAGGCCGAGAACGTCGCGATCACCGGGCCGGGCCTGATCGACGGCCAGGGCCCGTCCGGCCCGTGGTTCGACTACGACGGCAAGCGCCAGCCCGACTGGGAGAGGCTGCAGAAGCAGGCCGTCGACAACGTGCCCGTCACCGACCGGAAATTCGGCATGGGCCACTTCCTCAAGCCGAACATGATCACGCTCTACGAGTGCCGCAACGTCCTCGTCGAGGGCGTGCGGCTGCGCAACTCCGCGATGTGGAACGTGCATCCCGTGCTGTGCACCAACGTGACGGTCCGCGACATCTTCGTGTACAGCCGCGGCGGCATGGTCGACGGCTGCGACCCCGAGTCCTCGCGGTACGTGCACATCACCGGCTGCCGGTTCGACTGCGGCGACGACGGCATCGCCATCAAGGCGGGACGCGACACCGACGGCCGCCGCGTCGGTGTGGCCAGCGAGAACATCGTGATCGAGAACTGCTCGTTCGAGGGCCGCTGGGGCGCCTTGACGGTCGGCAGCGAGATGTCCGGCGGCGTGCGCAACGTCTTCTTCCAGGACTGCACGGTCAGGAAGGGCTCGTCCTACAAGCCCTTCCACGTCCTCTACATCAAGACCAACGAACGGCGCGGCGGCACCGTCGAGAACATCCACGCCCGCCGCATCAAGGCCACCGACGTCGACCGCGAGGCGATCGTGGTGACGCTGAACTACAGCCTCACCGGCCCCGGCTTCGGCCCGATCGTGAATCCCAAGGTGCAGAACATCACCGCCGACGGCTTCACCGTCAACGGCGTCAAGAAGACCGCCGTCACCCTGGACGGCCTGGCCGAGTCGCACATCCGCGGCGTCACCGTCTCCAACAGCACCTTCACGAACGTGACCACCGCGAAGCCGAGCATCAAGAACGCGGACGGCACCACGTTCACCAACGTGACCATCAACGGCAAGAAGGTCTGAGGCCCCTGATGTCCTTGTCTCGTCGTGATTTCGCGCGCGTGTCGGGCCTGACGGCGGCCGGTCTCCTGCTGCCGGCGGGCGTGGCGCAGGCCGCCCGCGATCCGTGGCGCGAGGTGCCGCTGATCCTCGCGAAGATCTGCCCACCCCGGTTCCGCAGGAAGGACTACGACGTCACCGCGTTCGGTGCGGTCGGCGACGGCCTCACCAAGAACACCGAGGCGTTCCGGCGCGCGATCACGGCGTGCCACCGCGCCGGTGGCGGCCGGGTCGTGGTGCCACCGGGGGTGTTCCTCACCGGTGGCATCAGACTTCTGTCCGATGTGGACCTGCATGTGTCGACCGGCGCCACCGTCAAGTTCTCCACCGACCCCGAGGACTACCTGCCGCTCGTGCTCACCCGCTGGGAAGGCACGCTCTGCTACAACTACCAGCCGTTCATCTACGCCTTCGAGCAGCAGAACATCGCCATCACGGGCGGCGGCACGATCGACGGTGACGCTCCCAGCGGGAAGTGGGCGAGCTGGGGCGCGGGCTCCACGACGTTGCTGCGCCAGTGGGGCGAGGACGGCGTCCCCGTCGAGCAGCGGATCATGGGGCCGGGAAGGAACATGCGGCCGAACATGATCCAGTTCTTCCGCTGCCGGAACCTGCTGGTCGAGGACGTGCTGATCAAGAACCCGGCCATGTGGTCGCTGCACTTCGTGTTCTCGCGGAACATCACGGTGCGGCGGATCGAGATCTACTCCACCAACTCGCAGGGCGACGGCGTCGACCTCGACTCGTCCTCCTACGTGCACGTGCACGACTCGAAGTTCAACACCAACGACGACTGCGTCGTGGTGAAGTGCGGGCGCGACGCGGACGGACGGCGCGTGGGCATTCCGTCGACCCACATCGTCGTGGAGCGCTGCAAGTTCTCCGGCCGCTGGGGCGGGATCACGATCGGCAGCGAGATGTCCGGTGGTGTGCGCGAGGTGTTCTGCCGCGACTGCGAGATCAACGCTCCGGACTACCCCGGCCGCTACCCGATCAAGCACGCGCTCTACGTCAAGACCAACCAGGATCGCGGGGGCGTGATCGACGGCGTGCACCTGCGCAACGTCTTCGGTCAGAACGTCGAACGCGAGATCCTGTTCGTGTCGATGTACTACCAGAACGGCGGCACGAAGGGCTTCTTCCCGCAGATCAACAATCTCACGATCGACCGGATGCGGATCAACGGCGGCCGGATCGCCGCGACGTTCCGCGGCTTCCCGCAGCAGCACATCCGCAACGTCCAGATCACCAACTCGACGTTCACCGGGATCACCGAGCCGAATCTGATCGAGCACACCGACGGCCTGGTGTTCCGCAACACCACGATCAACGGGGTGGTGCCGGCATGAGGTACCTGCTGACGCTCCTGCTGATCACCGCCGGGCTCACCGCGGGCGCGCCGATCGCCACGGCCGGTTCCGGTCTGTCCTGGAAGGCGACCACCAGCCCGTTCGCGCTCGACTTCCGGAACGGCAGGACGCTGACCGGCCAGCGCGAGACGTCCTACCGTCTCGCGGACGGCACGCCGCACTCGTTGACGAACGTCGTTGCCCAGAAACGGGTTCCGGGCGGCGTGCGGTACGTCGTGGCGACCACCGAGGCGACCCGGACGGCCGATGTCGTCGTGACGCGGACCGAGCGGGGCCTGCGGGTCGGGTGGACGCTCGACCCGGCGGCCGGTGTGGCGCAGGTGTCGGCGAACCTCACCGGGTCGTTGGAGGAGCACTTCCTCGGCGGCGGCGCGCACACGATGTTCGTCGACCTGCAACGCCGGGTGCTGCTCAACAAGGCGGTGTTCGTCGGCGCCTCGACGTTCGGCAAGTGCAACAAGAACGGCGCACCGTCGACGTTCTTCCTGTCCAGCAAAGGTTATGGCGTCTACGCCGACACGAAGGCCATCGGCCGCACGGCGTTCCCCGGCGCGCTGGCCGACGACCACTGCGCCGACAAGCCCGCGTCGTGCCCGGTGACGTTCGGCGTGCCGGACCGGATCCAGCTGTGCTTCAAGGCTTCCCGGCTCGACTACGAGGTCTACGCGGGCACGCCGGAGCAGGTCAACCGCGCCTACTTCCAGCGCGTCGGCACGCCCGCGTTGCCGCCCGCGCGCCAGTTCGCGCTGACCAAGTGGCGGGACAAGTACAACCACTCCGACGAGGTCGTCGAGGACGTCACGCAGTTCCAGGCGCGCGGCGTCCCGCTCGACACGCTCTGGGTCGACAACCCGTGGGAGCAAGGCCCTGAGGGTGCGCGGCCGACGTACGCGTGCATCGGCGCGTTGAAGTTCGACAAGACGATGTACCCCGACGCGCAGGGCACGATCGACTGGATGCGTTCCCGTGGCGTGAACATGGGTGTGTGGGTGGCGCCGTTCCTGAACAAGACCTCGGACGGCAGGACGTGCCCGCACGACTACCCCGAGGGCTCGTTCGCGCAGTCCGATCGCACGAACGTGTGGGACATCGACCTCACGAACCCCGTCGCCCGCGCCCATTACGAGGCCAAGCTCGAAGCCGTGTTCCGGATGGGCGTGAACTTCGTGAAGGGCGACCGCGGCGAGGAGCACAACTTCGAGGAGACGACGTTCGCGGGCGGCCCCGGCACACAGATCCACAACCGGTATCCGTTGCTGTACGCGGAATCCGTGGTGAAGATGCTGCGGAAGGTGCACGGCGACGACTACACGACGTTGTTCCGCGCGGGCGGTGACGGGATGCCGACGCTGTTGCACGGCTTCTGGCAGGCCGACGCGGACATGAGTTTCGACGGGCTGCGGCTCACGACCCGGCGCGGCCTCAACTCGTGGATCTCCGGCCACCCCGTGCACGGCTCGGACATCGGTGGCTACCGCAACCTCGGTGGCGGCCCCTCGGAGTCGCTGTTCGTGCGCTGGGCGCAGCAGTCCGCGGTGACGCCGGTGTTCCAGGTCGGCAGCTCCGGCCGCAACGCGACGCCGTGGGTGTACGACGCGGCGACGTTCGAACGCTTCCGGCGCGCCGCCGTGCTGCACTACGAACTGTTCCCGTACCTGTACGCGCAGGCCGTGCGCGCCTCTCGCGACGGAACGCCGATCACGCAACCGATGGCGTTCCGCTATCCCGGCGAGGAGGCGGCGTGGCGGGCCGACCAGCAGTTCATGGTCGGGCCCGACCTGCTCGCGGCGCCGGTGACGGCCGATCGGGCAGAAACCGATGGTGCGGCGGGCAAATCCACCCCGGTCGACGTCTGGCTGCCGCGCGGCGAGTGGATCGACCTGTTCTCCGGGCAGCGGGTGAGCGGCGGGCGGACCGTGACGCGGGAGTCCGGTTTGGACGACTTCCCGCTCTACCTGCGGGCGTCGGCCGCGATGCCGTTCAACTTCCGCACCCCGGACATCTGGGCGAAGCCGTGGGGTGTCAACGACCTCGACCGCACCGACCGCGCGGGCTGGCTCGTGTCGCCTTCAGCTGATGGCCGGTTCGGAAAGCTTCAGGTCGACTCGTTCGGCAAGCACGTGCTCGTGACGTTGCGCGGCGCTCCGGCCGAGTCGCAGCTGATGGTGCCCGCGGACGTGGCGCGGGTGGTGATCGACGGCAGGCCCGTGCGGTCGTCGACCGTCGAGGAGTTGCGGGGCAGGGCGACGGGCTGGGCGGCGGCCCCGTCGACGCCGGGCACGTTCGGGGGCACGGTGGTGAAGCTGCACGGCTCCGGCACCGTCCTGTTCACCCTGCGGTGAAGTGGGCCTCGACGTCCGTCACGAACCGGGCGAGCAGCCGGCCGAACGTCGCCTTGTCCTCCTCGGGCCAGTCGGCGAGGGCCTCGGCGAACCAACCGAAGACGGCCTCGAGGTAACGCCCGGCCGCCGCGTCACCGGACTCCGCGAGCTCGACCAGCCGGGCGCGCTGGTCGTCGGGGTCGGTGACGCGGCGGACCAGACCGGCGCGCTCCAGGTCGTGCAGATGCCTCGTGACGTGCGGGCCGACGACCTGCATCCGCGTCGCGATCTCCCCTACTCGCAGCGGCTGACCGGCCAGGCGCAGGGTGATGAGCACCGTCAGACCTGGCCGGTCGAGCGGGATCCCGACCCGCTCCATCGCCCGTTCCACCAGGTGACTGCGGTTGAGCACGGTACCCAGCCGCATCAGGTGCGGCAGCATCTCCGCAGGGTTCAGGGCGTCGCCCATCGACTTACCTACCTAACTTAGGTATATGCTCGCGTCGGACGAAGAAGGATACCTAAGTTAGCTAGTTGGAGGCCGTCATGAGCTCAGTTCTGATCTCCGGTGCCAGCATCGCCGGTCCCGCGCTCGCGTTCTGGCTGAGCAGGCGGGGGTTCGACGTCACGGTCGTGGAGAAGTCGCACACCCTGCGCGGCGGCGGCTACCCGATCGACATCCGCGGAACCGCGTTAGGCGTGGTCGAGCGGATGGGCCTGCTCCCCCGGCTGCGGGAGGCGCACGTGCACACGCGGCGGATCACGTTCCTCGACGCCGACGGCAGCACCGTCGCGTCGGTCAGGCCGGACGCGATCGCGGGCGGGGACGGCAGCGATCTCGAAGTGCGGCGGGGCGACCTGGCCGAAATGCTCCACGACACCGTGCGCGACGACGTGGAGTTCTTGTTCGACAACAGCATCACGACGTTGCAGGAGCATCCGGGCGGCGTGGACGTGACGTTCCGCAGCGGTCTCCAACGCACCTACGACCACGTCATCGGCGCCGATGGACTGCACTCGAACGTGCGCTCTCTCGTGTTCGGCGCGGAGGAGCGGTTCCACCGCTACCTCGGGTACTGCTTCGCCGGGTTCACGCTGCCCAACCACCTCGGGCTGCGCCAGGAAGCGTTGATGTGGAACGAACCTGGGCGCGCCGCGGCGTTGTACGCGGTGGGCTCGGGCGAGAGCGTGCACGGCTTCCTGAGTTTCGGGCTGGCAGAGGCGCCGTTCGGCGCGTTCCGCGACCCCGACGCCCAGCGCGACCTCGTCGCGTCGGTGTTCGAGGGTGACGGCTGGGAGGTGCCGGAGCTCGTCAAGGCGATGAACGAGGCCGACGACCTGTTCTTCGACACGGTCAGCCAGATCCGCATGCCCGCGTGGTCGTCCGGCCGGGTCGCTCTGGTCGGCGACGCCGCGCACGCCCCGTCGTTCCTCACCGGACAGGGCTCCAGTCTCGCCCTGGTCGGCGCCTACGTCCTGGCGGGACACATGGACGACTTCGCCGAGTACGAAAGGGTGTTGCGGCCGTTCGTGCTCGCGAACCAGGACCTCGTCGACGTGGGGAACGCCGAACTGTTCCCCGGCACCGCCGAGGCCCTGGCCGCCCGCAACGACGTGCTGCGTGCCCGCGAGACGCTGCCCGCCGAGGCGTCCCGCCCCGAACACTCCGCGCTGACGCTGCCCGATTTCGGCTAGGCGCTGTCCTGCAAGTTCGTCAGGTGGCAGGCGCGGGTGAGCGACCCGGAGACGGTGCCGCCGCGACGCCCTCATACCGGGCGTATTCGGGCGTCGCGGCGGTGCCGTCTCCGGGGCCCTCGGCCGCCACTGCCGCCCGGCGGACTTGCAGGACAGTGCCTAGCCAGCCGCACGACAGGTTCTCCACAGGCGCCTCACAGGATCCGGCCGCAATCTGAGTCGCATGACGGACAACCACGACCGCGGCCTCCAGTTCGACCTCGCCACGCTCTTCGGGCGCCGGCGGGCGTTGGCGCTGCTCGGCGGCGCAGGCCTCACCCTCGTGGCCTGCGCCCCGTCGACCACCACGACTTCGGGTTCGACCACGACCACCACCTCGGCCGCTGCCGGTGGTGCGCTGGAGACGATCCCGGAGGAGACCGCCGGCCCGTACCCCGGCGACGGCTCCAACGGCCCGAACGCCCTGACGCAGAGCGGCATCGTGCGCTCGGACATCAGGTCGAGCTTCGGCTCGTCCACGCGCACCGCCGAGGGCGTCCAGCTGACCATCGACCTCACCGTGCAGAAGGAGGACGGCACGCCGTTCGCCGGCGCCGCGATCTACCTGTGGCACTGCGACATGAACGGCGACTACTCGATGTACTCGGACCGCGTGAAGGACGAGAACTTCCTGCGCGGCGTCCAGGAGGCCGACGCGTCCGGCAAGCTCAAGTTCGTGAGCGTGTTCCCCGGCGCCTACTCCGGCCGCTGGCCGCACATCCACTTCGAGGTCTACCCGAGCCTCGACGAGGCCACCAAGGCGGGCAACAAGATCATCACCTCGCAGCTCGCGTTGCCCGAGACCACGTGCAAGGAGGTCTACGGCACCACCGGCTACACGCAGAGCGTCCGGAACATGTCGCGCACGTCGTTGCAGCAGGACATGGTGTTCCGCGACGGCACCGACGAGCAGATGGCCTCGATGTCCGGCGACGTCACGTCCGGCTACACGGCCTCACTGACCTTCGCGGTGCAGGGCTAACCACAGCTCGGCGCGCAGGCCGGGCGAGTCGAGGGACTTCCCGAGCGCGTTCTCGGCCTTGCGGACCCGGTTCTTCAACGTGTGCCGGTGGATGCCCAGCTCGGTGGCGGCCGGATCCCAGGCGCCGTGATGACCCAGCCACGTCCTGAGCGTCTCGCGGGTTTCGGTGTCGAGGGGCTGCAGAAGGGATTCCGCGAACCCTTCCGGGACCTTCAGACTGCCTGCAAGTTCTTCGAACGTCCGCACCCCCGCCTTCTCGGCCTGCCGGGCCTCGCGATAGCCGCGGGCGACCTCGGTGCGGTCCACTTCGGACGATGCGTGGCCATCCGACTCCGCGGCGAGCACGACGATCCGGCCGTCGTGCTCGGCCCAGAAGCCGCCGTCGGGTGGGTCGTCGGCGAGGAAGACGCGGAAGCGTTCCGGCAGGCCTTCGACCGGGATTCCGTTGAGCAGCAACCGGAACTGGCCGTTCCTGAGTTCGCGGTGGGCGGCGTCGACGGCGTCGTTCTGAGCGAGGGCGAGGGTGAGCAGGGAGGCGGCTGTGTTGACGATGTTGAGGTCGGCGTCGAGCGGCTCGGTCGTGCCGACCGCGAGCACTCCCCTGGCCCGGCTGCCCAAGGCCTGGAGGAACACGTGCCAGTCGTCGGTGGCGAACGCGGCGCTGGCAAGTCCGCCGGACGTGCCCAGGCGGGCCAGTTCCTCCCGCAGTTCGGGCACTTGGCGCGCGTTGTGGGCGTGCACGGGCTCCCCTGCGGCGTCGAACAGCACGACCCAGCCGTTGATCCACTGGCCGAGTCTGCGCACCACCCCGGCGACTCCGCCCCGCACGGCGGCTCTGGTCAACGCTCTCTGCGCCTCACTCGTGCGGGTCAACGCGGCGTACTCGTCGGCGGCCAGCGCTTTCGAGACCGCCTTGCTGATCGCGATGAACGGGACCTCGCGCGGCACCTCCACCAGCCCGAGCCCGCTCTCCCCTGCCTGGCGCACCAGCTCGGCAGGCACGACGTCGTGCCCCAGCCCGGTCCCGAAGCCGAGCCCGACCACCCCGGCGCGCACCAGCCGTTCGACATAGCCCGGCGTCAGGGCGTTGAGCCCCGTCGTGAGCAGCAGCTCGCCGCCCTCCAGGAACGGCGTCGGGTCCGCGAGTTCGGTGCCGTGCACCCACCCGACCGGCCGCGACACGTCCCCGGCCAGCACGGGCAGCCCCAACGAACGGGCGAGGTCGTGCAACGAGATCGACATACGCCAATTTGTATATTCTGACTCCGAAAGATCGCCATTTCAGGCACTGCGCAACGCCCTGACCAGGGCCATGCTTGGGTTCATGACCCGACTGCGCACCGCCATTCCCGGCCCGAAGTCGCTGGAGCTCCAGGAGCGGCGCAAAGGCGCCGTCGCCGCCGGCGTCGGCTCCGGCCTGCCCGTCTACATCGACTCCGCCGACGACGGCCTGCTGATCGACGTCGACGGCAACCAGCTGATCGACCTCGGGTCCGGCATCGCCGTCACCGGTGTCGGCAACCCCGCGCCCGCCGTCGCCGAGGCGGTGCACGCGCAGATCGACAGGTTCAGCCACACCTGCTTCATGGTCACGCCGTACGACAGCTACGTCGAGGTGTGCGAGCAGCTGAACGAGCTGACGCCGGGTGACCACGAGAAGCGGTCGGTGCTGTTCAACTCGGGCGCGGAGGCCGTCGAGAACGCGGTCAAGATCGCGCGGCACGTCACCGGCAGGCAGGCCGTCGTGGTGTTCGACCACGGGTATCACGGCCGCACGAACCTCACGATGGCGTTGACCGCGAAGAACATGCCGTACAAGCACCGGTTCGGGCCGTTCGCGCCCGAGGTGTACCGGGTGCCGGGGTCGTACCCGCTGCACGACGGGCTGAGCGGACCCGAGGCCGCGGCTCGGGCCATCGCGGCGATCGAGAAGCAGGTCGGCGCGGACAACACGGCCGCGCTCGTGATCGAGCCGATCCAGGGCGAGGGCGGGTTCATCGACCCCGCGCCCGGTTTCCTGCCGGCGCTCGCGCAGTGGTGCCGTGAGCGGGGCGTGCTCTTCGTGGCCGACGAGATCCAGACGGGCTTCTGCCGCACCGGGGCGTGGTTCGCGCTCGACCACGAGGGCGTGGTGCCTGACCTGATCACCACGGCCAAGGGCATCGCGGGCGGACTGCCGCTCGCCGCCGTCACCGGGCGCGCCGAGATCATGGACGCCGTGCACGTCGGTGGCCTCGGTGGCACCTACGGGGGTAACCCGGTGGCGTGCGCGGCGGCGCTCGGGTCGTTCCGGACGATGCGCGAACGCGATCTCAACACCGCCGCCCAGCGCATCGGCGAGACCGCACTCGCCCGGCTGCGGGCCATCGCGGAGAAGACCGACATCATCGCGGACATTCGCGGCCGTGGCGCGATGCTCGCGATCGAGTTCACCGAACGCACGCCCGATGTCGCCGCACGGGTCGCGAAGGCGTGCCACGACCAGGGCGTCGTCGTGCTGACGTGCGGCACCTACGGCAACGTGATCCGTCTGCTGCCCCCGCTGGTCATCCCCGACGACCTGCTCGCCGAAGGTCTCGACGTGCTCGAAGGAGCGTTGCTCGCATGATCGACTTCCACACCTCCGACGACGTCGAGGCCGCCGTTGCCCGCGCGGCCGCCGTCGCCCCCGAACTGGCCGCGTTGCCGGCCCACCGACGCGCGTCGGCGCTGGACCACGTGTCGCGACGGCTTTCGGAACGCGCCGAGGAGTTCGCCCAGGCCATCAACGTCGACTCCGGCAAGCCGCTGAAGTGGGCGCGGATCGAGGTGACCCGCGCGATCTCCACGTTCCGCTGGGCCGCCGAGGAGGCGCGCCGGTTCTCCGGCGAGATGCAGCGCCTCGACACCGACCCGTCCGCCGAGGGCAGGCTCGCGCTGGTGAGGCGGGTGCCACGGGGGCCGGTGCTGGGCATCGCGCCGTTCAACTTCCCGCTGAACCTGGTGGCGCACAAGGTGGCGCCGTCGATCGCGGTGGGCGCGCCGATCGTGCTGAAGCCCGCGCCGTCGACACCGGCCGTCGCGTTCCTGCTCGCCGAGGTGCTGGCGGAGACGGACCTGCCGGACGGCGCGTTCTCGATCCTGCACCTGTCCAATGAGGACACCGCACGGCTGGTCGAGGACCCGCGGCTGCCGGTCGTGTCGTTCACCGGCTCGGGCCCGGTCGGCTGGGGCATCAAGGAACGCGTGCCGCGCAAGCACGTGACGCTCGAACTCGGCGGCAACGCGGCGGCGATCGTCGCGCCGGACTGGCCGGACCTCGACTTCGCGGCGCAGCGCATCGCCACGTTCGCGATGTACCAGGCGGGCCAGTCGTGCATCTCGGTGCAGCGCGTGTTCGTGCACACCGACGTGTACGACGCGGTCTCGGAAGCCGTGGTGGCGCACGTGAACAAGCTCGACGTGGCGGGCGACGTCGGCCCGTTGATCAACGACGCGGCGGCGGACCGCGTCCAGGCCTGGGTCGAAGAGGCAGACGCGACGGTACTCACGGGCGGAACGCGCGACGGCCGCACCTACGCGCCGACCGTGCTGACCGACGTGCCGGAGGACTCGAAGGTCAACGCCGAGGAGGTGTTCGGCCCCGTCGTGACGCTGACCAGGGTGGCCAGTGTCGAGGAGGCGTTCGACCGCGTCAACGCGTCCCGGTACGGCCTGCAGGCGGGCCTGTTCACCACCGACGTGCGGCTTGCTTTCCGTGCCGCGCAACGACTTCAGGTAGGTGGCGTGATCGTCGGCGACGTGCCGTCGTACCGCGCGGACCAGATGCCGTACGGGGGCGTGAAGGAGTCCGGCATCGGCCGCGAGGGCCTGCGGGCGGCCATGGACGACCTCACCGAACAGCGCGTGCTGGTCCTGACCGGCCTGGAGCTGTAGGCATTCATCGGATGAATGGCTCGCTCTTGACCTTGACTGCGATGATTTGCGAGTGGCCGTCACGATCAGGGATGTAGCTCGCCAGGCACAGGTCTCCGTCTCGACCGTCTCGCGCGCGTTGAGTGCGCCGGGCCTGGTCAAAGACGCGACCCGGCAACGGGTTCTGGACGTGGTCGCGGGGCTCGGCTACCAGCCGAACCGCGCGGCCCGCAGCCTGATCACCGGCCGTACCGGGAATCTCGGCATCGTGGTGCCCGACCTGACGAACCCGTTCTTCCCGTCGATCCTGCGCGGCGTGCAGACGAGGGCGGGTGAGGCGGGCACCTCGGTGTTCTTCTGCGACAGCAGGGAGGACCCGCAGACCGAGGCCGAACTGGTGCGCACCATGGCGTCCCAGGTGGACGGCGTGGTGCTGTGCGCGTCACTGCTGACGGACGAGCAGGTGGTGGAGCTCGCCGAACTGACGCCACTGGTCCTGATCAACCGCCTGGTACCGGGCGTCTCGTCCGTCCTGATGGACAGCGCCTCCGGCATGGAGCAGGTAGTCACGCACGTGGAGTCCTTGGGACACAAGGACTACGTGTACCTCGGCGGCCCGTCCGCCGCGTGGTCGAACAACCGCCGCATGCAGGGCCTGCGCGGCCGCGCACACCTGCTCGGCTCGTTCGAACCGAACTTCAACGGCGGCTACGCGGCAGCCGAACAAGCTCTCCGCACCGACGCGACGGCGTTCATCTGCTACAACGACCTGATCGCCCTCGGCGTGCTCGCCTACCTGGCCGAACACAACGTCCGCGTACCGGAGCAGATCAGCGTCACGGGCTTCGACGACATCCTCTACGCGACGATGTGCTCGCCCGCGCTGACGACCGTGCACATGCCCACCGAGTCCGCCGGCGAGGTGGCCGTCGACCTCCTCGCCACTCTGCTGGACGGCGGCCAGGTAGAGCACCGCGAACTACCGACCACGCTCGTGGTCCGCGCGAGCACGACCAATCCCTGAAACATTCCTGACCAACCGCCGCACCCTGCTCCAGCCGCGAGGGAGTCGCTTCGGGTGACTCCCTCGAGCGGCCAGTCGAGCAACTTCGGCACGGGGTTCTCTAGTCGTAACCCCGAACGTGCCCGTCCTCGTCGGCGAGAATTTCGTAGCCATCCATGCCAAGCTCCTTACCGCTGGTGTTCCGCTGGTGTTCGACATCACAAACCATAGAACCTGAACCGCATCCTGTGGAGTGAATTTGCACCGCAACCGGGGTAGCCACCCCTAACCCAAGGGGGTCATAGGGGGTATCGCAACCGCGTTACACCACCCGTGATCCGCGCCACACTTCAGGCGACCCCACGACTACGCAGCGCCTATCAAGACAGCAGATTCGACCCGGGGTATTGCCCACCATGCCCCATTTAGGGGACAACACGAGTCATGCGTTGGATGCTCACCGTAATCACCGTGGCCCTCACTCTGAGTCTCACCACCCCTACCGCCCACGCCTCGGACCCGTTCACGAAGACGGCGGAACTCATCAACGCCCATCGCGCAAAGCACGGCGTGCCGCCTCTCTCACTCGATTCCGAAGTGTCAAGAACGGCGCAAGAATGGGCGGACCACCTCCAGTCCACAAATCGCTTCGAACACCGCCCGAACAACACCTACGGCGAGAACCTGTACGAGGCGGGTCGCAACAGGCCAATCGATACAGTGATCGGTAAAGCCCTGGACGACTGGTACGGCGAATCGCGCCGCTACGACTACGACAAAGAGATGACGCCTTCCACCGTCGACCTCTCCGTGCTCCACTTCACGGCCATGGTCTGGAAGTCGTCGGACCGCGTGGGCGTGGGGATCTCGCAGGGCCGCAACGGCACCTACGTGGTGGTCAACTTCGCCGAGCGGGGCAACACCCTCAACCGCTTCAAGGCGAACGTCCTCCCGCCCACCAGCTAGCCACGCGCATCTTCCGCACGACTTGCCCGCAGAGCCCTATCGTTCGGGTATGCGCGGTGATTTCGTCGGCCGGGCCGAGGAGTCGGAGTTGCTCGCCGGTCAACTCGGCGCGGCGCGGTCAGGCAGCGGGCGGCTGGTTCTGATCGGCGGCGAACCGGGCATCGGCAAGACGCGGCTCGCGCACGAGGTCGCGACCCTCGCGGAGGCCTCGGGCATCCCGGTCGTCTGGGGACGCGCCAGCGACGACGAGGGCTGCCCGCCGTACTGGCTCTTCCGGCAGGTCGCTCGCGCGTTGACCGATTCGCTGCCGTCCGCGTTGATCGACGGAGGCACGTCCACCGATTCGGCCACCGCCCGCTTCGAGGCGTTCGAAGCGTTCAGCGAACAGCTGCGAGCACACGCGTCGGACGCCGGTCTCGTCGTCGTCCTGGACGACCTCCAGTGGGCGGACGCGGCGTCGATGGCCCTGCTCGTGCACGTCGCACGGGGGATGGCTCGCTCCCGCCTGTTGCTCGTCGGCACCTACCGGGACACCGAAAACAGCGGCCGGGAGATGTTGACCGCAACGTTCGCCGCTGTCTCCCGCGAAGCTGGACTCGTCCGCGTCCGGCTGGCCGGGCTGCCGACCGCGGACGTGCACCGGCAACTGGAAGCCGCCACGCGCGGGCCGGTCACCGCCGAGATGGCGGCCCTGGTCCACCACCGGACCGGAGGAAATCCCTTCTACGTCAACGAGTTGGCCCCGCTGCTCGACCGCGCCGCCGAGACGGTGCCGGACGGCGTGCTCGACACCGTCCGCGCGCGACTGGCCCGGCTCGACCCCGTCTGCCGCGAACTGGTGTCGATCGCGGCCTCGCTGGGCAGTGGACTCGATGCCGCCCAGCTGGCGGCGGTGACCGACTGGCCCCTCGACACCGTGCTGAACGCTCTCGACGAGGCTGCCGCGGCGGGATTGCTGGCACCCGGCGAAAACCGGCGGTTCCAGCACGACCTCATCCGGGATGCCGCGCGAGCAGACCTGCCCACGGCGACCCGCGCACGTGCCCATGCCCGGCTGGCCGCATGGCTCGCCACGCGACCCGACGCCGCCGAGCGCGTCGCGGAGATCGCTCACCACTGGCTGGCCTCGGCGCCGGTCGGCGATCCCGGCCAGGCAGCGGAGTGGGCTGAACGCGCCGGGGACCAGGCGCTGGATCGCCTGGCGTGGGAGGAGGCCGCCGGGCTGTACCGGCGGGCGTTGGACGCCGGTGCTCCACTGACCGCGGGCGACCGCGCCAGGTTGCTGTTGCGGCACGCGACAGCGCTGACCCGCGACGGTGATCTCCAGTCTGCTGCCGAGTTCCTCACCCGCTCCGCCGAGGCGGCTCGTGCCGCGAACGACCCGGAGGCGCTCGGGGCGGTCGCCTTGGCGATGGAGGGGGTTTCCAATCCGTGGGGCGACTTCGTCGGCAACCGGCTGGCGGTCGAGGCCCTGGCCCAGTTGCGGGCGGAGGACACCGCGCTGCGGGCCCGGCTGCTGGCCCTGGTCGGCGGCGAAGCCGGCTTCGCCGGTGGGCCGGACGCTGATCGGTACTCCGCTGAAGCACTCGCGATGGCCGAACGACTCGGGGACGCGTCCGTGCTGCGTTCCGCGTTGCGCTCGCGGCAGATGGCACGCTCGGGGCCGGACGGCGTGCACGAGCGGCTCGCGCTGGCCGAACGGATGTTCGCGCTCGGCGAGACCGAGCAGGACGACGACACGCGCTTGTGGGGTCTGCTCTGGCGCTTCGACGCTTTCATGATGCTGGGCCGCATAGACGACGCCGAGATTGCACTTCCTTCGATGCTGCGGCTGGCCGAACGCCTGCACCGTCCACTCGCCACATGGCACTACCTGCGCAGCCGCGCCGCCACCGAGATCACCCGCGGCCGCTTCGACGACGCCATCGGCACTGTCCGGCGCTGCGTGGAGCTGGCCGACGGCCGCACGCACAGCTCAGCGTTCGGGGTCTCGGCGTTCGTCCTCATCCTGCTCGACGGGCTGACCGGCCTCGACCTCCTCACCGACGAGCAGCACGCCGAGTTCGAGCGGCACTACCCGCCCAACTTCCTCCCGGCGTACAGCTACTACTGGGCACAACTCGGTGACCTCGAACGCGCGCGCCGGTTCGCGCGTGGCGTCGCCGACGAGGACGGGTACCCGCGACCGGTGCTGCTGTCCGCCGCCGCGGTCCGCGCCGAGCTGGCCTGGCTCTTCGACGACCGGAGACTCGCCGCGAAGACGGCCGAGTTGTTGCGGCCCCACGCCGACCTGTTCGTCACCGGCGGGGCGGGTTCCCTGGCGAACGCGGGCTCGGTGCGCACCCACCTCGGTCTGGCGGACGCCGCTCGCGGACACCTCGACGACGGGGTGCGCCAGATCCGGCTCGGGATCGCCGCCGACGACACCGCCGGCATCGTGCCCGCCGCCGCGTTCGGCCGGTGGCACCTGGCCTCGGTGCTCTCCCGCCGCCGCCGTCCCGGCGACACCGAGGAAGCGGCCGCACTGTGCGCCGTTCTCATGGACACGACCGGAAACCTCGGCATGCATCCGCTGCGACGGCGCGTCGCAGAACTCGCGGCCCAGTTGCGCGGTGACGACCCCGCCGGTCTCACGCGCCGGGAGGCGGAGATCGCCGGACACGTCGCCCAGGGTCTGACCAACAAGCAGATCGCGGCGCTGTTGCGGCTCTCCGAGCGCACGGTCGAGACCCACGTTCAGCACGTCCTCGCCAAACTCGGCCTCGCCAACCGCACACAGGTCGCCGCCTGGTCCGCCCGGCAGCGGTGAGATGCGTGGTGCGGCTACGTGGTTCCACGGACCCTCTCCCGGGCTGCGGCTCGTAGCGTCTGCAAGCGCTGGAACACCCCAGCGCACAGACGTGAGAGGGGAAAACTCATGAGCAGCCCCGGATTTCCTCCCAACTGGGCGGGCCAGAACGCTGCGAAGGCAGGCACCGACGCCGCGGCACGCGCCCGAAGCGCACACGACCAGTCGCGCCGGGCCGCGGGCGGAGGCTCGGGGAGTTTCCTCGGCAGCCTCATCGCAACGCTCATCGCGCTGGGGATCCTGGCGCTGGCGGCACCGTTCGTGATCACCTTCATCTCGAACTTCCTCCACGGCGCAAGCTGAGCGCACGACGTGTCGGCCAAGGCCTGCACCCGCAGTCACCGCAGTCCAGCGGTCACCGCAGCCCAGCGGTCTCCGTAACAGCCCTCAAAGCCGCCACTACAGCCGTGAACGGTGGCAACGCAGGCCCAGCCCCGTCCCCAGGCAAGGTTCCCAACCACCGAACCCCACCCCCGTCGATCCGAGAAGGCGGCAACGGCACCAACGTCCCCAGCCGATGCGTCAACGCCCCCCGAGCCCGCAACCGAATCAGGTTCACCTGAGAAGCCGAGTCAGCGGACCCGGTCAGCACCAACCACCGCCCAGAAGGCAACACCACCACCGGCCCAGCCAGCATCCGCACGGCGAGGTAGTGCTGCACCTCCCCGCCAACCCCAGCAGGCATCTCCACCGCGGACACGACATGATCGGTGGTGAGCAGCAGCCGGTTCTCCGAGCGCAGCACCAGCCACCCCCACCCCGAGTACCTCTCCAACGCCCCGGAGAACGTGTCGAGTGGCGGCAACACCCCAGTCGGCAATGGCGATACGGGCGCTGCTGGCGATAGTGGACCCTTAGGCGAGTTCATCGGTCTCACCCTTCTTCGGCTTCGGTGTAACCCCGATCACACGATTTGACTCTCCGCCGCCATGAACTCACTATCGGGCCGCCATCGGCACACTCGAACGGGGCTGGAGAGCGTGACTCACCTGCGGGAACGGCATGTGACCATGATCGCGTTGGGCGGCGTGATCGGCGCTGGTCTGTTCGTCGGGACGGGGGCGGGCATCGCGTTGGCGGGGCCTGCCGTGCTCGTCTCGTTCGGGCTCGCCGGAATGCTGGCTCTGCTCGTGATGCGCATGCTCGGGGAAATGGCGGCCGAGTATCCGAGTGGTGGCGCGTTCTCGGTGCACGCGGAAAAGGCGATCGGGCCGTGGGCCGGGTTCACGGTCGGGTGGACGTACTGGGCGGCGGTCGGGGTCGTGCTCGCGGTCGAGGCGACCGGCGCCGCGAAGATCGCGGCGAGCTGGGTGCCCGCGGTGCCCCAGTGGGCCTGGGTGCTGCTGTTCATGGCGGTGCTGACCGCGGTGAACCTGAGCAACGTCCGCAGCTTCGGCGAGTTCGAGTTCTGGTTCGCGGGGCTCAAGGTCGCGGCGATCGTGCTCTTCCTCGGGCTGGGCGTGCTCGCCATCGCGGGCGTCCTGCCCGGCGTCGACTCGCCCGGATTCCAGAACCTCCAAGACTTCCTGCCCAACGGCTGGGGCGGCGTGATCGCCGCGTTCATGGCCACGGTGTTCGCGTTCGGCGGGCTGGAGGTCATCACGATCGCCGCCGCGGACGCCGAAGACCCCAGGCAGGCCATCAAGAAGGCGCTCAGGACCGCCATGACGCGGCTGCTCGTCTTCTACCTCGGGTCGATGGTGGTGGTCGTGACGTTGTTGCCGTGGAACGACTCCGAGGTCGGCGCCAGCCCGTACGTCGCGGTGCTCAACCGGCTCGGGATCCCGGCGGCCGGGCAGATCATGAACGTCGTCATCTTCGTCGCGCTGCTGAGCGCCATCAACGCCACTCTGTACGGGGCCGCGCGCATGCTGAGTTCGCTCGCGGAGCGCGACGAGGCACCGAAGGCGCTGCTGAAGAAGGTCGGCGGGGTGCCGCGCAACGCCGTGCTGGCGTCGACGGCGTTCGGGTTCTTCTCGGTGCTGCTCAACTACCTGTGGCCCGACACGGTGTTCCTGCTGCTGCTCAACGCCGTGGGCTCGGCCCTGCTGGTCGTGTGGGGGTTCGTCGCGGTCTCCCAGATCCGGCTGCGCCGCACCATGACCAACCCGACGGTCCCCATGTGGGGTTATCCGTATCTCTCCTACGCGGCACTCGCCGTCATCGCCGGCATCATCGTGCTCATGCTGGCCGACGAACAGGCCCGCGGACAGATCCTGTCCACGGGCGTGCTCGTCGCGGGCGTCGCGGCGATCGCCGTCAGCAGGTCGGCCTGGCGCCGGCGAAGTCTCCGCGATCGAACCTGACGCCGTCACCGCCGTCGGCCACCACCAGGCGCAGGAACCGCGCACCGGCCAACGACCCCGACAACGACACCGCGTCGTCGCGCCACGTCCGCAGACCGCTGTCGGCGACCTTCACCCCGTCCGCCCAGACCTCGAACACCGCCGACCCGAGCTGGTTCACGTCCCGCTCGTCGTCGATCCCGACGTCGGAGACGAACGACGAACACCGCCCGCCCAGGTAGAGGATCATCTCGGCCTGGGCGTGCGCCCCGAGCCCCTTCGCGTAGGTCTTGCCGTTGATGGTCAACGGTTTGCCGTCACCACCGAGATAGCCGCCGTTCGACCGGTCCCGCTCCACCGGCCCGTACCCGCTGCGCTCGGTGGTGAACCGCACGTCGCTCGCCCACACCGCACCAACAGGACCAGGCGACGGCACCAGCACGGCAGCGTCCACCGGACGCGACACCCGGCCGTGCCCCACCCAGGTCACGCCCAACGCCCCGCGCAACGCGTGTACCCCCGGTGTAACCCCAGCTGGGGGTGTAACCCTCCACCGGCTCTGCACCGACTGCGAGGTCAGCAACACGGGCGCACGGTCGGAAGCCAGCTTCTCCACCTTCCACCCAGCGGGCGCGGAGAAGGACGTCGAGGCGTTCAGCAACGGGACCGGCGCCTGGTTCACGGCCGTCACGGTCGCCACGAACGGCTCCCCGGCGGGCGTCAGCGTCCCCGGAATCCCAGGCACCGACGCGACGACGTCCAGCGAGGTGTCGATGGCAGGCGAGTGCCGGTACCAGTCCTGCGACGCCTTCACCCGGAAGATCGCCGTCCCGTGCGGCGGCACCGAAGCCGAGATCTGCCCGGCGGACTGGAAGTCACGCCCTGACCACAGGTCCCGCACGGTGTACCCGACGCTGAACGGCAACCCCACCGACCGCGCCGAAGCGGAGATGGTCGCGTTCACCTCGGACTCGTTGAACAACGCCACCGCGACGTCCCCGTTGGAGAGCGGCTTCACGAAGACCCAGCGACCGTCCTTCTGCGACACCACCCTCCCCTGCACCCCGAGAGAATCCTGGTTGACCGCGATGATCTCCCGGTTCCGCAGGATCTCCAGGTGCTCGGCGGAGATCTTGCGCAGATCCGCCCCGATCAGCAGCGGCGCCGCTATGATCGACCACAGCGCGAACTGGCTCCGGTACTCCACGGTCGTCTGCTGCCCGTTGCCGACCTCCAGCATGTCCGGGTCGTTCCAGTGCCCTGGCCCGGCGTAGGCGTCCAACGGCGCGTTCAGCTTCAGGATCTCCACTGTCTTGGACCAGGTGTCGTTGATGTCACCGGTGGTCCGCCACAGCTGCCCGACGCCCTTGCCCCACTCCCAGGGCTTGTTCTGCCCCCACTCGCAGATCGAGTACACGATCGGACGCCCGGTGGCCCGCAGCGCGTCCCGCATCTTCGTGTACCGCTCCAGCGCGGGACGGCCCTCGTTGTTGCAGTTGTCGTACTTCAGGTAGTCGACGCCCCAGTCCGCGAACGTCCGCGCGTCGATCTCCTCGTGGTCGAGCGAGCCGGGCATCGTCCGGGCGCACGTCTGCACCCCGGCCGAGGTGTAGATGCCGAACTTCAGGCCCCGCGCGTGGACGTAGTCCGCCAACGCCTTGATGCCGCTGGGGAACCGCACGGGGTGGTGCCGCAGCCGTCCGGTGGCGGGGTCACGGGTCGCGTCGGCCCAGCAGTCGTCGACGTTGACGTACTGATACCCGGCGTCCTTCAAGCCCTTCGACACGAAGATGTCCGCCATGTCGCGGATCATCTGCTCGTCGATGTCGCAGCCGGTGGTGTTCCAGTTGTTGAACCCCATCGGTGGCGTCAACGCCAGCGTCGGATCGGCGAGCGAAGACTGTGCGGCAACGGGTTGCGCGGGAACGACCGCGGACGCCAGCACCAGCGTCAGCGCGGTGAGCAAGGATCTCACTTCGGCTTCTCCAGGGTGATCGCGAAGACGTGCAGGCGTGGCCCGCCCGTCCGGGGGAGGATGACGGCGGAGAGCTCTCGCGCGGGATCGACGGCGACGAACTGGTGGAAGATCGACACCTGCCGCGGCACCGGACCTGACGGCGTGTGCATCACCGTCGTGGCAACGGGTTCCGACTCACCGAACTGCGGCCGCTGCTGCCACGCCGTCACCCGGAACACCACCGGTGCCGACCCGTCGGCGTACGACAGCGCACCGGCGGCCTCGACGTTCCCGGTGTCGCCGGCGGCCAGCACGTGCACCTTCCCGTACCTGCCAACGGGAACCGCGACGGTCTGCCCCGCGCACACCACGTTGTTGCGGCTGGCCTCGTCGCCGTTGTGGAACTCGAACGGCACCCCGTCGTCGGTGACGGACCCGGTCTGCGGCAGCTGGGCGGCCGGATAGGTGTTGCCGGAGCCGTCGAAGTCCCCGTCCCGGGCGGTGAACTCGTTGGACAGCCCGTCGTTGTCGAACGAACCGCTGAGGTCCACCGGCACCACACCGCCACCCGGTGGCAGGGCGGGCAGCCCCCACCGCCGGGCAGGTGAGGTGACCCGCACCGGCGCGATGGTGAAGTCCCGTTCACCCCGCGCGTGGATCAACGCCTCGCCGCCACGACGGAGTTCCAGCGACACCACGCCGTCGTGCAGGCTCCACGCACACCCGCGCACCTCCAGCGGACTCTCGATGCCCGTGCGCACCCGGCACGGCTGCCCGGCCTCGCTGCGCACCCGCACGAACCGCGTCCGCCCGCCCCGCCGCACCGCGCTCACCAGGAACGCGCCCTCGGTGCGGGTGTCGTGGATCGTCACGTCCTGCCACGCCGACGGCACGGCCGGGAAGATCCGAATCAGCCCGCCCCAGCTCTGGACCAGCATGTCCTGCAACGACTTCGCGGCACTCAGCGGCGTCTCGATCACGGGCCCCGCCTCGAAGTACGACGTGTTGGGCTGGGCGAACCGGGCGACGAACTCGCGCAGGTACCGCAGCGCGTCGTCGCCGGCCGTCATCTGGGCCGCGATCGACGCCGCGCCGGTGAAGGTGAAGCCCCGCAACGCCCCTTCGAAGCTCAGCCAGTGCTTCAGCGAGCGGGCGATGAGGTCGCGGCGTTCCGGCTGCTCCCAGTTGACCTCACACAGGGGGTACACCGCGAGCATGTGGGAGTAGTGCCGGTGCGACTTCGCGAACGGCACCCCGGCGCCGACCATGAACCCGCCCGCGTCCGCTGGGTACTCGACGAGCTGGTCCAGCACCTCCTGCCACCGCGAGAGCAACGGGTCGGCGATGCGCAGGATCCGCGCGGACTCGATCAACGTGCGGCACGACCAGCGCAGCAACGCCAGGTCGTAGTTGCAGTCCGGCGCCATGCCGTACTCGGGCGAGTAAGTCGGCAGCAGGTGCAACCGGCCGTCGTCGCCCTTGCGCAGGAAGTGCAGGTAGTAGTTCGTGGATCGGCGCAGCACCGGGAAGACCGTGTCGCGCAGCACCCGTTCGTCCATGCTGTGCCGGTAGTGCAGCCACGCGTTGTGCAGCAACCACGGCAGGTTCCCGATCTCGGGGTCTGGCGACGGGTGCAGCGGTGACCCGACGAACCCCGCGTCCTGGAACGTCGGATCTGTGCTGCGCCGCAACCCCATCGAGTCGGAGCGGAACTCCGGGCGCAGCGCGTCGACGAGGATCTGCTGGTTCTCCGCGATGCTCCGCGGGATCGGGTCGAGTTCGAGGTGGTTCGACGCCAGCGCGGGCCAGTACTCCAGTTGGGCGTTGAGGTTGAACCACACCGACGGCCACGGCGTCGGCTCCAGCCACGGCCCGCTCGTCGGCATGATCGGCGCCTCGGCACGTGCCCCGGACGCGAGCTTGTACAGCTGGATCCAGTAGAAGCTCTGCATCAAACCGTCCGGCACCGACACGAAGCTCTTGCGGTAGAAGCGATGCCACCACCGTTGGTGCTGCTGCCGCAACACCTCCGGCGCGAGGGCCGTGATCACCGTCGTGCGGGCCGTCGCCTCCGCCGTCCGGTCCGGGAACGAGTGGTCAACCGACAGCAGGACTTCGGCACGACCACGCCGTTGCGAGATCCGGACCGCGGTCGCGGTCTGCCCGCCTGCCACCATTTCCTGCGTCACGAGCGTGAGCCCGTTGACCGTGCGCGTCACCGGCTCGGGGTTCGGCGGGAACGTCGCGGGCGGTGGTTCGCGGATCGTGCGCGGGCTCACCGCGGCCAGCGCCTGGAACGCGAGCGTCGCCCGTTCCCCGCCGGACGCCCGAACCTCCAGGTGCAGCAACGACTTCGTGGCGTGCACGAACAACCGCACGGCCAGCTCGCCGCGGTCCGTGACGATCTTGCCGCGCAGTTCGGCGTTCCACAGGTCGAGCCGCAGGTCGACACCGGTGATCGTGCCGACCGGCGTCAGCAGCACCCGCCCGACCGGCAGCCGCGCGACACCCCACTCGTTGCCGAACTGCGGCCGGTGGTCCTGCACCTTCGCGTGGTCCACGGTGAACCGCACCGCGTTCGCGCCGGGCTCGCGGTAGACCGAGGTGGCGAGGAAACCGTTGCCCAGGAACGGCCCCTCGTACCAGGCGCGCGGAATCCGGTGCCACACCAGGTCCTGCTCGCCGAGGAAGGACTCCCAGTCGATCCGGGTCTCGCACCCGCCGTCGGACGCCCTCGCCGACACCCCCGCGGGCAACGCCGTGAGCGCCGCCCCCGCCACCACTCCGCCGAACAACCCGCGCCGCGAAAGATCCACTTCCACACCCTTCGAGTCTGCGGCGGCGGAGCCAAAGATCGGAGGTGTACTCGGTTGGCGAGCGTAGAGCGACCCATCGAGACGGTCAAGACCGGTCAAGCCTCGGATGAAAGCGTTTACCGGAAGTACGCTGAGACGGCCGCAGACCTTGGAGGATGCTCATGACAGCGCGTGCCTACCCGTTCGGTCCGGTGACCGGGCTCGACGTGGACCCGCGGTACATCCAACTCCAGCAGGACGAACCACTCGCCCGCGTCAAGCTCCCCTACGGCGACGAGGGCTGGCTGCTCACCAGATACGACGACGTCCGATCAGCGCTCAGCGACCCGAGATTCAGCCTCGCGCAGGCCGCCGTGCGCGACACACCGCGGATGGGCCCGGTGCGGATGGGCGCGATCCTCACCGACCTGGACCCGCCGGACCACACGAGGTTGCGCCGCCTGCTGGCGCACGCGTTCACCGTGCGCCGCGTGGAGGCGTTGCGCGCGAACGCCGAACGCCTGGCGGCCGACCTGCTCGACGGGATGGAGAAGGCGGGTCCGCCGGCTGATCTGCTCACGGCGTACGCGATTCCGTTGCCCGGCTTGATGGTCTGCGACCTGCTCGGCGTCCCGTACGCCGACCGCGACCACTTCCAGGACCTCGCCGCCGCGTTCATGTCGATCACGGCGATGACCGACGACGAGAAGATGGCACGCCTGGGCGAACTGGCGGGCTACCTCGCGGGCCTCGCCGACCAGCGCCGCACGCACCAGGAGGACGACCTGATCAGCGCGTTGGTCGTGGCTCAGGACGAAGGCGACCGCCTGACCGGCGAGGAACTGGTGCAGCTCACCGTGTTGCTGCTCGGCGCGGGCTACGACTCGACGGCCAGCCACATCGCGAACTCCGTGCACACCCTGCTGACGTTCCCCGACCAGGCCGACCTGCTGCGCGCGAACCCGGACCTGATGCCCGGCGCCGTCGAGGAACTGCTGCGCTGGATCCCCGCCCAGGAGGTCGCGGACATCCTGCCGCGCTACGCCTTGGAGGACGTCCAACTCACCGGCGGCGTGGTCCGCGCGGGTGAACCGGTCCTGCTCGCGAAGCACGCGGCCAACCGCGACCCGCGCCAGTTCCCCGACCCCGACCGGTTCGACGTGACGCGAAACGCCAAGGGGCACCTCACGTTCGGACACGGCCCGCACCACTGCATCGGCGCCCAACTGGCCCGAATGGACGTTCAGGTGGCGCTCACCGCGATCCTGCAACGGTTCCCGGGCCTGCACTTGGCGGGTGACGTGGAATGGCGGACCGGCATGGCCATGCGAGGGCCGCTGGCCATGCCGGTCGCCTGGTGATGATCAGCCGGTGACGTTCTTCAACCGGTACGGCTTGTACTTCTTGTCCTTCAGCCCGTAGGTGAGCACGCGGTGGTCCGTGCCGTGGCTACCGCGCTGCTCATAGGCCCAGTACGACTGGTTGGGCTTGTCCCACTTTTCGAAGATCACAACATGCCGGAAGTCGTTACCGGGTTCATCGACCGGATCGATGAACAGATCACCCGGCTTCATGTCCGCGATCTTGATGGCCGTCGTGTACTTGCTGGTCGCGAGAGCAACGGTGTTCGGACCGCCCTTGGGATTTCCGTTACCCAGGTTCGCGGCCATCGAAACATAACCCGAACAATCCTGCCGGTACCCGTCCTTCCAGTACTTCGACATGCTGTACGGAACCTGCTTGCCGTTGTTCGCGGTCATCCACACGGCTGCCCGCTTCAGCATCTCACCCCTGCTGATCTGCGCTTCTGCGGTCGCGGACGCGGCGGGAGCACCGACCAGCGCGAACGCCAGGAACGCGGCAATGACACTTGAAATGAATTTCACAATTCCCCCTGCTTCGAGAAGAGCGAATCTCGCCCCACCACGGCAACACGGGTCGCGAAGACAAGTCAAGGATCGTTCCGGGAACTGCCGGACATCTCCGACTTTAGTGGTAACTCGTCCGAGTAATGAACCCAACGATCGAGCGAACTAGGCCGACCGACTCTGCGGCGCCAGCAGTTCGTTGATGGAATCGAGCGAGATCCCCAACGCGCCGGCGAGCGCGGCAATGGTGAAGAACGAGGGAGTGGGAGCCCGCCCGGTCTCGATCTTGCGCACGGTCTCCGCCGACAACCCGGCCCGAGCCGCGATCTCGACCATGCTCTCCTCGCCGCGAGCATCGCGCAGCAACTGACCGAGCCGCCTACCGCGCTCCCGTTCGAGCGACGTCAGGGGGATGCGCACCATGCCTGCGGATTCTACGCGACTCGAGCCCCCCGCGTGGCGTGAGAAAAGTCCGTTGCACGTCCGCCCGACCCAGGCATAGGTTCGCAGTACACAAGAGAGGAGGTGGTCCAAAGTTGTATAGCTACAGGACTCGTGAGGTGGCTGTCCGCTAGGACCGCCTTTGGTGACGCCTAGTCGTAATCCAAGGCAGCCACCCGACCCCCGGACTTCGAGCGCTGGTCCCGCTCGGCCTGCTAGCGCAGGAGTCGTCCGGGGGTTGTCCCGTTTCGGGACCACTTCAGCACCACCGGCAGCGCTGAGCGAAGCAGCCCACCGAACCGACGGAGCGCAGCGGTTCAGGCAGGGCAGCAGAACGCAGCGAATTGGGCGAGGTGGTAGAACGCGGAGCCACCGAGCGCAAGCATCGCGATGGCGCAGCCGAGCCACCCAAGACCCAACGGCAATGCCGAAGGCGAGGCGTCCCTCTTCTCAGCTCCGAGTAAGCGGTATCGGTGACGTACCAACGCAACCCAGCCACGTACGCGTGGGATTGGGGCTTGACTTTGGGTGCGAGGTGCTACCACTCGTGGCTCGGCCGGGCGCTTTTCAGCCCGGCCTTTCCGGTCCGACCAGCGCCTCGCAAGGGCCCCGAAGTCAAGCCCCAATCCCTATCGACGCGAAGCGGCGATGAAACGACCCGTCCCGTCCAGGTCTGCACGACCACCGCACTGGCGACGGCCCCCAGCACAACCCAACCCCGCTGGAACGCAAAACCGCCCGGCCTCCCCGAAGGGGAGCGCCGGGCGGTACCAACCAAACGTCACTTGCCGGACTTGAAGGCGTCCTTGACCTTCTCGCCGGCCTGCTTGAGAGCCCCCTTGGCACGCTCGGCACGCCCCTCGGCCTGCCACTGCTCGTTCCCGGTGGCGTCGCCGACGGCTTCCTTCGCGCGGCCCTTGAGCTCTTCCGCCTTGTTCTCGAACTTCTCATCGGCACCCATGCAACTCGGTTACCCGGCGAGCCCCGTCCCAAACCCTTGATAAGGTGATCACTCGCGGTTGAGAACCCAGCCGCAAGCCGATGTGACGGCTTGCCCTGGGTGTGCCCGCCCTTCGCAATGCAGCTCCAGAGCTCGTCGTCACACCGGCATGCCGCTGTGACCGTGACGACGTGAGAGGAGCCGGCGGTGTCGTCCGCGAGAATCACCGCCCTAGAGGCCGAGGTGACGGGGCTGCGCAAGGCCCTGGTGTCCCGGACCGTCATCGGGCAGGCCACAGGCCTGATCGCCGCGCGCAAGCCCTGCACACCCCAGCAGGCGTTCCAACTGCTGGTGCACATATCGCAGCACCACAACATCAAGCTGCACGTCGCCGCGGACCGGCTGGTCACGGCGTTCGTGCACGCGCACCTCGGGCGGACAGTGGATCTGGCCGACCAGATGCTGTGGGATCACGTCGACGCGACCACCGCGAACGAATCCGGTGAGAGCGACGACGGGTTGGCCGAGGAGGTCAGCAGCACGTCTCCCTGAGGCAGCGGGACGGGGGTCGTGCCGAGGTTCACCACCACGCGGGTCGTCCCGCGGTGCAGCACCAGGCACTCCCCGTCCTGCTCCACCACGAACGTGTCGAGCCGCGGGTCGGCGAGCTCCGGGCGGGAGCGCCGCAACGCGATCAGGGCTTTGTACGTCTCCAGGACGTGCCCGTGGTCACCCTCACGTACCTCGGACCAGCGCAGCCGCGAATTTTCGACGGTCTGGGGTGACATCGGGTCGGGCACGTCGGACTCGCCCCAGCCGTGCCGGGCGAACTCTCGGCGCCTGCCCGTGCGGACGGCCTCGGCGAGCCCTGGGTCCGGGAACGACGCGAAGAACTGCCACGGCGTGGACGCCGCCCACTCCTCCCCCATGAAGATCATGGGCGTGTACGGCGAGGTGAGGACGATGGCGGCCCCGCACAGCAGCTTGCCGACCGACACGGTCGCGGGCAGGCGGTCGCCGGTCGCGCGGTTGCCGATCTGGTCGTGGTTCTGCGTGTACGCGAGGAACCGGTGGCCGGGGATCAGGGCCGTGTCCACGGGCTTGCCGTGGTGCTTCTCCCGGAACGACGACCAGGTGCCGGCGTGGAAGAACACCTTCTCCAGCGTGTTGCGCAACGCTCCGGGCGCCGCGAAGTCCGCGTAGTAGCCGAAAGTTTCACCGGTCAGAGCCACGTGCAGGCAGTGGTGCAGGTCGTCCGACCACTGCGCGTGCAGGCCGTAGCCACCGCCTTCGCGGGCCGTCACGAGCTTCGCGTCGTTCAGGTCCGACTCGGCGATCAGGGTGAGCGGGCGGCCGACGGACGCGGAGAGCGCGTCCACCTCGATCGACAGCTCCTCGAGGACGTGCCTCGCCCTGCTGTCCGCGAGCGCGTGCACGGCGTCCAGGCGCAGGCCGTCGACGTGGAAGTCGCGCAGCCACTGCAGGGCGTTGTCGAGCACGTACCGGCGGACCTCGTCCGAGCCGGGGCCGTCGAGGTTGAGGCCGGGGCCCCAGTCGTTGCGGCCCGCGAAGTACGGCCCGAACCGGTCGAGGTACGCGCCGGACGGCCCGAGGTGGTTGTAGACCACGTCGAGCAGCACGGCCAGGCCGCGGGCGTGGCAGGCGTCGACGAACCGCTTGAAGCCGTCCGGCCCCCCGTAGGGGTCATGGACCGCACCCCACAGCACCCCGTCGTAACCCCAGCCCTCGACGCCGTCGAAGCTGTTGACCGGCATGACCTCGACGAACGTGATGCCGAGGTCGACCAGGTGGTCGAGCTTGCCGATGGCCGCGTCGAACGTGCCCTCCGGCGTGAACGTGCCGATGTGCAGCTCGTAGAGCACGCCACCGGGCAACGCCCTGCCGGTCCAGCCCGCGTCACCCCACACGTGGTCGTGGCGGTACACCCGGGACGCCTCGTGCACCCCGTTCGGCTGCCACAGCGACCTCGGGTCCGGGTACGCCTCGCCCTCGATGACGAACGCGTAGTCGGTGCCCTCGGCAGCAGAATGCCACCAGTCGCCGTCGCGCTTCATCTCGTGGTCGACGCCGTCGACCCGCACGTGCACCGACTCGGGCGTCGGCGCCCAGACGGAGAAGCTCACTGATCCCCCTGCACCAGCAGCGCTACCGGATAGGTGTCGAGCAACGAGGCCAGGTCCTCCGCCGCCGGACGCCCGGTGAGCACGTCCGTCCACTTCGCACCCGGCAACGGCAGAACCGTGTCCTGCCACCCCTTCTGCTCCAGTCCGACGGGCAGTCGCGTCGCGACCGTGATCACGCCGGAGCGTTCGAACGCCAGCACGTGCTCCGCGGCCGGGCCCTCGGCGCGCAACGGCCGGTACCCGTGCAGGCCGCGCTTGCGCACCTGCAAAGCCTTGTGCACCACCAGGAGCTTCGCCGCGCCCGAGTCGTCGACCTCGGGCAGCCAGCCGGATTCGATGCGCGCCAGCAACTCCCGGCGCACCTCGTAGTCGACCGGCCTGCGGTTGTCCGGGTCGACCAGCGAGTAGTCCCACAGCTCGGTGCCCTGGTACACGTCCGGCACGCCCGGCGCGGTGAGCTGGACCAGCTTCTGCCCCAGCGAGTTCACCCAGCCGGGTTCCTTGAGCCGTTCCGCGAAGGCGGCCACTTCGGGCTCGTTCAACGCCTTCGCGGGCCACGCGGCCACCTCGGCGTCGAACTCGGCGTTGCGGTCGACCCACGACGTCTTGATCTTGGCTTCCCTGGACGCCTTCTCCAGGTACTGGCCGAGACGCTGCTCGGTGAGCGGCCACGCGCCGACGACCGACTGCCACGCCAGGCGGTTCAGCGTCGGTTCGGAGATGCCGTACTTGCCCGTCATCGCCGCCTCGAACGCCAGGTAGGCGTCCGGGATCTCGGCGAGCACGGCCAGCCGGGCGCGCACGTCCTCCGACCGCTTCGTGTCGTGCGTCGACAACGCCGTCATGGCCTGCGGTTCCGCGGCCTCACGCCGGGCGGCGCGCTCGTGGAACTCGGCCGTGGAGATCCCGAAGCGGTCCGGCGAGCCGCCGACCTCGTTCAACGCCACGAAGTTCGTGTAGCGGTAGAACGCGGTGTCCTCGGTGCCCTTCGCGACGACCATGCCCGAGGTCTGCTGGATCCTCGTCGCGAGCTCGCCGTGCGGATCGGCGCGCACCTGCTCGTCCAACGAGCGCACGGCCGGCGACCTCGACAGCCTGACCGCGGTCTCCCAGTGCTGGAGCCCCTCCGGCAGGTACGACCGGTACACCGGGAAGTTGACCATGACCTCGGCGACGGCCTGGCAGGCGTCGGAGAACTCGACCCCCTGCACCAGCCGGGCGATCCGGCGCACCTCGGCCACCAGGATCGAGTCCGCGACCTGCTGCCGCGACGCGTGCTCGACCTCGTGGAAGTTGCCGGCGAACGCGTCCGTCAGCGGGATGAACACGCCGCAGATCTCGCGCAACGCGTCGTAGCCCGTCGTGCCGTCCACCGGCCAGCTCTGCGGCAGCGTCTCGTCCGGCCCGAGGATCTTCTCCACGACCAGCCAGCCGTCGAAGTGCTCGCGCAGTCGCCGGAAGTACCCACCGGGATCGGCCAGGCCGTCCGGGTGGTCGACGCGCAACCCCGTGACGCCCCACGACAGCACCGCGCGGTGCGTCGCCTCGAACACCTCCGGGTCCTCGACGCGGATCGCCGCCAGCTCGGTGATGTCGAAGAACCGGCGGTAGTTCAGCTCGCCGTTGCCGCGCCGCCAGTCGGTCTTGAGGTAGTGCTCGTGGACCTCGTCCTCGGCCCCCTCGCCGAGCACCGGCAGCAGGACCTTGCCCGACGACCAGTCGATGTCGAAGTACTTCGCGTACTTCGACTCCTGCCCGTGTTCGAGCACGTCCTCCCACCACGGGTTCGGCACGACCATGTGGTTCGGCACGATGTCGACGACCAGGCCGAGGTCGAGTGCCGCCAACCGCTCCTGCAACGCGACGCGCGCGGTGTCCCCGCCCAGTTCGGGCCGGGCGAGCGTCGGATCGGTGACGTCGTAGCCGTGCGTCGAGCCTTCCCGCGCGTCGAGCATCGGCGACGCGTACAGCGCGCCGACGCCCAGCCGGGCCAGGTAGTCGGCGACGGCGGCGGCGTCGGCGAACGTGAACGACGGGGTGAGCTGGACGCGGTACGTCGAGGACGGCGCGGCCATCAGCCCACCCGCTGCAGCACGACGAGCGAGCGGGCCGTCAGCGTCAGCTGCCCGTGCGCGGCGATCGGCTTCTCACCGTTGCCCACCATGCCGGTCGTGGTGTCCACGACGACCCTCCACTCAGGACCGTACTCGGGCTCGGGCAGCGTCACCTGGATGTCCTCGTAGTGCGCGTTGAACGCCATGAGGAACGAGTCGTCGGTGACCCGCATACCGCGCGAGTCGAGGTCGGGGATGCCCTCGCCGTTGAGGAAGACGACGATGCACTTGCCCAGGTCGTCCTCCCAGTTCTGCTCGGTCATCTCCTCGCCGGCGGGCGTGAACCACGCGATGTCGCGCAGCTCGTCGCCCTTGCGGATCGGCCTGCCCGCGAAGAACCTGCGGCGCCGGAACACCGGGTGCGCCTTGCGGAACGCCGCCACCGCGGAGGAGAACTCCATCAGCTCGGCGTTGGCCTCCAGCAGCGACCAGTCGACCCAGGAGACCTCGTTGTCCTGGCAGTACGCGTTGTTGTTGCCGTTCTGCGTGCGGCCGAACTCGTCGCCGTTCACGATCATCGGCACGCCCTGGGCGAGCAGCGTCGTCGCCATCAGGTTGCGCCGCTGCCGCCGGCGCAGGGTGAGGATCTCCTCGTCGTCCGTCGGCCCCTCGACACCGCAGTTCCAGGACCTGTTGTGGCTCTCGCCGTCCTGGTTGTCCTCGCCGTTCGCCTCGTTGTGCTTCTCGTTGTACGACACCAGGTCGTTGAGCGTGAAGCCATCGTGCGCCGTCACGAAGTTGATCGACGCGTACGGCCGACGCCCGTCGTCCTGGTAGAGGTCGCTGCTGCCGGTGATGCGCGACGCGAACTCGCCGAGCGTCGCCGGCTCACCGCGCCAGAAGTCGCGGACCGTGTCGCGGAACTTGCCGTTCCACTCCGTCCACAGTGGAGGGAAGTTGCCGACCTGGTAGCCACCGGGACCGACGTCCCACGGCTCGGCGATCAGCTTCACCTGCGACACCACCGGGTCCTGCTGCACGACCTCGAAGAACGTCGCCAGCCGGTCCACGTCGTAGAACTCGCGCGCGAGCGTGGCCGCGAGGTCGAACCGGAACCCGTCGACGTGCATCTCCGTGACCCAGTACCGCAGCGAGTCCATGATGAGCTGCAACGTGTGCGGCGAGCGCACGTTCAGCGAGTTGCCCGTGCCCGTGTAGTCCGTGTAGTACTGCGGGTCCTCGTCTTCCAGACGGTAGTACGACTCGTTGTCGATGCCGCGCATCGACAACGTGGGCCCGAGGTGGTTGCCCTCCGCCGTGTGGTTGTAGACGACGTCGAGGATGACCTCGATGCCCGCCTGGTGCATGGCCCTGACCATGCCCTTGAACTCCTGCACCTGGTTGAGCGGCAGCGCCGCGTAGCCGTCGTGCGGTGCGAAGAACCCGATCGTGTTGTAGCCCCAGTAGTTGCTGAGCCTGCGCTCGGCCAGCGTGTGGTCGCTGACGAACTGGTGCACCGGCATCAGCTCGACGGCCGTGACGCCCAGCTTGATCAGGTGGTCGATCATCACCGGGTGCGCGAGGCCCGCGTAGGTGCCCCGCAGCCGCGGCGGGATCTCCGGGTGGTCGATCGTGAGGCCGCGCACGTGCGCCTCGTAGATGACGCTCTCGTTGTACGGCGTCCTGGGCAGCCTGTCGTTCGTCCAGTCGAAGAACGGGTTCACCACCACGGACTTCGGCACGTGCGGCGCCGAGTCGTCGTCGTTGCGCTCCTCCGGCGACCCGAACTTGTACCCGTACAGCGACTCGTCCCACGACAGGCCGTTGGAGATGGCCTTGGCGTACGGGTCGATCAGCAGCTTGTTGGGGTTGCACCGCAGGCCCCGCGCCGGGTCGTGCGGGCCGTGCACCCGGTAGCCGTAGCGCTGGCCGGGGCCGATGCCCAGCAGGTAGCCGTGGTGGACGAAGCCGTCGACCTCCGGGAGCCGCACGCGGGTCTCCGTGCCGTCCTCGTCGAAGAGGCAGAGCTCGACGAACTCCGCGACCTCCGAGAACAGGGCGAAGTTGGTGCCCACGCCGTCGTATCCGGCGCCAAGCGGGTAGGGCCTACCAGGCCAGGGTCGCACGATGCTCCTCGTCACAAGCGGCGGGCTGCGAAAGACCTTGTCCGTGCCGGAACATCGTGGCATGACGCTGTTGCGGCAGGCGGTCTGATCTGAGAGGTCTTCTTCTGGTCCGGACGTCGGGAGGGCGCGGGTCGGTCACGCCCACAGAACTACCCAGCCAGAGCGACTTGTACGCCGGCAGGCGAAGGCCGGATTCGACACGGCCCGCGGCGACGGCGCGGGGGCTCGGCGGCACGGCACGCGGCTTCGCGGAGCGCGGGCAGAGCCCGCGCCCGAGCCAGGTCCGGTGCGCGCCGCAGGGGCTGGTGGACGATCACACTCCGAACCCTACGAGCGAGCACCGACAATTCCGGGCCGCTGACGGCAGGTTCTCACGGGAGTGCGCGAGGCTTGACTCGATCGTGTGACCGTCACCGACCGGCGACCACGGGACGTGGTCACACTCCTTCGTGCGCCAGGACGAGCTGTCCACGTGCGGCCGTGAGCAGCGTGCGTGCTTCCTGGATCTCCGCGTACTTCAGGTGTTCACAAGCAGCCTCCGCGCACGCCAGCGCATGCTGCAAGGCGATGTTGTCCTCCACGGGACCTGCGTCCCGCAGCGCGTCACGCAGCGATTCCTCCGCGCGCTGTGCCCCGGCCACCGGGTCGCCGAGCGCGGTCGGCCGCACCGAGGCCAGGACCTGCTCGACTGCCAGTTCCAGCACGCCGGTCGGATTCCGCGTGCTCACAGCTGAGCTCATCGGGTACGCCACCTCCAAAAGTCTTTCCGCCGTCGGGTGACGGCCTAACAATACTCCGCGGGTCTATGACCTGCCGTTACGCAAAAGTTTCATCTTTCGCGGTTGCGCAGGGGGCGCGTGATCTCCCGGACTCGTGGGAAAAAATCATCCAACGCGACCGGCAGGGGAATTCTCCAGTTCGGGTGCTCGTCGATCGTGCCCGGGACGTTCGGCTGCCGGGTTTCCCGCAGAGCGTCCTGAGGTGAAGTCAGGACCAACGCGCAGGGTGCCTGCGCGAGCAGTTCGTGCGCGCCCTCGACCCGGTCGGCGGTCTTGACGCCCTCCTGGCGCATGAGCTCGTCGAAGTCGGGCCCGTCCGGACCCGCGAAGAACGTCGCCGCGGTCGGGAGGTCGTGGGTGGAGATGCTCGCCATCTGGTTGGGATTCCACTGCGACGGCGGGATCAGCGGGTGGCCCTCGGCGTAGTAGTCGCGCTGGAAGTAGAGGACGGCGCTGGTGAGCATGCCGTTCTCCTGCAACGTCTTCGTGACGACGGGCTCGACCGTGCCGAGGTCCTCGCCCACCACGACGGCACCGGCCCGGTACGCCTCGAGCGCGAGCACGCCGAGCATGGCGTCGGAGTCGTAGTAGACGTACGTGCCGCGCGACGGCGGCTCGCCCGGCGGGATCCACCACAACCGCCACAGGCCGGCGACGTGGTCGATGCGGATGCCGTCCGCGTGTCGCAGCACGCTGCGCAGCACCTGCCGGAACGGCCGGTAGCCGGTCTCGGCGAGCTTGTCGGGCCGCCACGGCGGCAGGCCCCACCCCTGACCGTCCGCGCTGAACGCGTCCGGCGGCGCGCCGACCGTCACGTCGATGGCGAACGCCTCGGGGTCGGCGAACGTGTCCGCGCCACCGGGAGCGACCCCCACCGGGAGGTCGTGGATGACCCCGATGGCCATGCCCGCCTCGTGCGCGGCCAGCCGGACGTCCTGCAGCTGCCGGGTGCACAGGTGCTGAAGCCACGCGTAGAACCCGACGCGGTCCTTCGGCGCCTCGCCGCGGTCCTCCGGCCACTCGCGCCAGTCCGCACCGTGCAGCTCGGCGAACGCGCAGTAGGTGGCGAACTTCTCCAGCTCGGCGTCCATCTCGACGTCGCCACCGGGGAAGAGCAGCTCCAGCGCCTCTCGCTTCGCCTCCCAGATCGCGTCGTAGTCGATCAGGTCCTGGTTCTGCGGGCGCAGGTCGCGGATGAGCTGCCGGGTGCGCGGGCAGGCCTGGAGGAACTCGGCCGTGTCCGTGACGCGCAGGTACAGCGGGTTCGCGAAGCGGCGGCTGGTCGGCGAGTACGGCGACCGTTCGACGGGGTGCGTCGGCGCGGGCGCCTGCACGGGGTTGACCAGCACGACCCCGGCGTCGAGTTCCAGCGAGGACCGGCGGGCGATCGTGGCGAGGTCGGCGAAGTCGCCCATCCCCCACGAGTCGTTCGACCGGGCCGCGTAGAGCTGGAGCATCCAGCCCCACGTGTGCGGGACGTCCGGCAGCGTGCGGGGCGCGACGGCGAGCGTGACGGTCTGCTCCGCGGTGACGACGCGGTGCCAGCCGAGCGGGACCGAGTCGGGCACGTGCCGTTCGACGGCGAACGAGGTGCCGTTCTCCAGCTCGATCGTCGCCGGCCCGCGCAGGTCGTACGTCTCGTACTCGCGGATCACGATGGTGGGAGGCAGCGTTCGCTCTGCACGTCGTTGCTCGACGAGGGCGAGTTCGCGGGTGATCGCGTCCTCAGTGGACGCGTCGACCCCGAACTGCGCCAACACCTTGACGACAACCTCGGTGTCGACGGTGACCTCTTGCTGGTCCGCGTTCTCGTACCGAGTGGCGACGCCCCAAGCGTCCGCCAGCCGCGCCAACTGCTCCACAACTACAAGCTATGTCACACCCCGGTCCGCATTACCAGAGCAAATGGACCCTGGTCACCCGAAGGGTGCAGGCCGGTCGAGACACCTACGCAGAGATGCATTTCATTAGACATCCGATGGGTCGCCTGGAATGGCCGCGACGGCCTCCACCTCGACCAGGAAATCGGGCCCGAACAACGCGGCCACCTGAACCAGCGTGCTGGCCGGGTTGCGCACTTCTCCGAGCGCGGGCCGCAGGATTTCGTCACGGACGTCACGAATGGTCTGCACCTCTGACGCGTCGAGCACGAACCAGGTGAACTTGACGACATCCGACCAGTCGGCGCCCAAACCTCGCAGGACGTGATGAAGATTGCCCAGCGCCTGCCGGGTCTGCGCCGCCAGGTCGTCCACTCCGACCACGCAGCCCGCCGCGTCGACGGCGACCTGACCGGAGATGAACGCGAGCTTGCCGGTGACCGTCACGGCGTGCGCGTAGCCGGGCGTGGTGGGCAGGTCGGGCAGTTCGGTGAGGCGCTCTGCGGCGGGCATGGCCCCACCCTACGGTCCGCCGCGCCCGGTCAGCCCGAGTTCAGGCCGCAGGCCCGCTCGAGTTCCTGACCACCAGCCGCAGCGGGTGCTCAGCCGGTTCGATCTCGCCGCCCCTGATCACCGTGAACAGGTCGGCGACGGCCCGTTCACCCTGCTCCTTCGCCGCGCCCTCGACGGCGGTCAGCCCGACCACGCGGGTGAGTTCCTGCCCGTCCAGCGACACGATCGACACCTCGTCCGGCACCGCGCGCCCGTCCCGTTGCATGCGCAGGAAGATCCCCACGGCCGCGGCGCCGTTCGAGCTGATCACCGCGGTCGGCAGCCGTTCGGCGTCGAGCAGCACGTCGACCACCTGCTCGCCACCGTCCACCGTGGGCGAGCACCACACCGTCCACTCCGGACGAACGGTGAGCCCCGCCTCGGCCAGGATCTCGTCGTACGACTCGTCCTCACCGTCCGAAAGCACCAGTGCGACGTCCCGGTGGCCGAGCGTGCGCAGGTGCGTCACGGCGGTCCGCAACGCGTGCCGCAGGTCCGTGTCGTCCACCGCGACGTGCGGGACCTCCAACGACTCCAGCGCCGTCTGTTCCCCTTCGGACAACGACATCGACAGCAGCAGCACACCGTCCACCCGGCGTCCCAACGGCAGTTCCTCGAAGAACTTCGCGCGGGCCGGCACGTCACCGAGGACGTACAGCAGCACGTCGTACCCGGCCTGCCGCAACGCGCCCTCCGCGCCCGCGAGCACGGGACTGACCTCGGCCGTGAGCACCGCGATCGCGTACCGGCGGCCACCGGCCAAAGAGGAGGCGTCGCGCGCGATCGCGTACTTCATCCGGCGCGCGATCTCGCTCACGTGCTGCCGCGTCGCCTCCGACACGCCGGGTTCTCCCCGCAGGGCGCGCGATACCGTCGCAGCGGACACCCCTGCGGCCTTGGCCACGTCGGACATGCTGGTCACGGCCCGAGCGTATTGGAGATCCATGAAGCCCGGCGACCTCGCCCCCGACTTCACCCTGCCCGACCAGGACGGCACCCCGCGCACGCTGTCGGCGTTGCTGGAGAACGGGCCTGTCGTGCTGTTCTTCTACCCCGCCGCCATGACCGCCGGCTGCACCGCGCAGAGCTGCCACTTCCGCGACCTGGCCAAGGAGTTCGCCGAGGCCGGGGCACAGCGCGTCGGCATCTCGATGGACGACGTGGCGAAGCAGAAGGAGTTCGCCGACCTGAACGGCTTCGACTACCCGCTGCTCTCCGACGTCGACGGCGCGGTGGCCGCCGAGTTCGGGGTGAAGCGGCGGTTCGGCATCACGCCGGTCAAGCGGCACACGTTCGTCATCGGCGCCGGACGCGAGATCATCGAGGTGATCAAGAGCGAGTTCTCCATGAACTCCCACGCCGACAAGGCGCTGGAAGCACTCAGGAGTCGGTGATCGTCAGGACGCCGTAAGGCCCGGACGCCTTGCCGTCGCGGACGACCACGCCTTCGATCGTGTACTTGCCGTACACCTCGGCCCCGTCCGCGCCGGCGACCACCGTGAGCGTCACGGGTTTCGCCTTGTCGGCGGGCACGCTGATCGTGGTCGTCCACGGGAGGGTCACGTTCGTCTCGGTCTGCACGGAGGAACCGGCGGTCGCGGTGACGGTGAACGCCTTGCCGGTGCCGGTCACCTCGAACACGACGACCTGCTTGGCCGGCGCGGCGGGCGACGACACCGGAACGAGCGACGCCTCCGGTTCGGCGGCCTCCGGGTCCGAGGCGAACAACTGCACCCCGTAGAGCGCCGCCAGCACGGCGACGAACGCGAAGAACGCGACGACCAGGAACGCGATCCACGGACCCTTCGGAGCCTTGCGGACCTCGTGCAACGGTGGCGCGAGCCCGTACTCCGGTGGCTGGTGCGACATGTGACCCCCTTGTTCAGGAAGTCGATCTAGCCCGGCCCGTCGTTACCGCAGGCCGGCCAGCACGAAGTCGGCGATCTCGGAGGCCAGTTGCGCCGGCGTCTTCTGGCCGTCCGGGCGGAACCACATGGGCAGCTGGTTCACCACCCCCAGCGCGATCCGCACGACCGTGTCCGCGGGCACCTGCGAGCTGAACTCGCCGTCCGCCTGGCCCTTCTCCACGACCGCGAGGAACGTCTCGTGGTAGCGGCGGCGTTCGGCGCGGAACTCGGTCATCCGGTCCTCGCCGAGCCTGTGCAGTTCGCGGACGAACACCGCCGTCTCGTCGACCCGTTCGGCCGTCGAGACGACGAGGGACGCCAGGATCTCGCGGACCGTCTCGCCCGCGGGCAGGCCGAGGGCGATGATGCGGTCCATGTCGGCGGACTGGGACGTGATCAGCAGCCGGTAGATCTCGAACAGCAGGTCGTCCTTGGCGCGGAAGTAGTGGTACAGCGCGCCTTTGGTGATGCCGGCGGCGTTGACGATCTCCTGCACCGACGTCGCGTCGTAGCCCTGCGACGCGAACAGCCGCACGGCCGCGTCGATGATCTTCTGCTCGGTCGCGCTGGGCACGGTTACCTCTTCGGTGCCAGCGCGCGCACCTGTTCGACCTGGTCACCGCCGGTCGGGAGGAGCGCGATGATCGGGGTGTCGACGCCGTTGGCCTGGTACTCGGCCACGCGGTCGCGGCACTGGTCGAGCGAGCCGTGCACGACCAGGGCGTCGACGACCTCGTCCGGGATGGCCTTCGAGGCGGCCTTGCGGTCGCCCGCGGCCCACGCCTCGTGCATCGGGCGCAGCGCGTCACCGCGGCCGAGCCAGTCGTGGAACGCCGCGTAGGCGGGCACGGTCAGGTAGGTGCTGATCAGCATGCGGCCCAACGCGCGCGCCGCGTCGGCGTCCTCGGTCGGGCAGACGAAGATCCGGGCCGCGAGTTCGGCGTCGCCCAACTCAGAACGCACCTGGGCGACGTCGGTGGCGGCGAGCCAGTTCGTGATGGCGCCGTCGGCCTCGCGTCCGGCGAGGCGCAGCATGTTCGGGCGCAGCGCGGCGAGCATGATCGGCACCCGCTCGGCCGGCGGACGCTCCAGCTTGAAGCCCTTCACGGAGAACGTGTCGTAGTCGGCGCTGACCTTCTCCCCCGCGAGCGCCGCCTTGAGGAAGCGCAGGGTGTCGCGGGTGCGCTTGAACGGCTCCTCGAACGGGATCGCGTTCCAGCGCTGCACGATCGCGGGCGAGGACGAGCCGATGCCCAGCACGAACCGCCCGCCGGTCACCTCGGCGAGCGTCGCGGCGGTCATCGCCAGGGTCGCCGGTCCGCGCGTGTAGACGGGGGCGATCGCCGGGCCGAACCGCAGTTCGTCCGACCACTGCGCGGCCAGGGCGAGTGGCGTGAACGCGTCGGTGCCGGTCGTCTCGGCCGACCACACGTCCGTGTAGCCGAGCCCGGCGAGCTCGGACACCAGCGCGCGGTGCTCCAGCACCGGCACACCGATCAGCGGCAGCGTGATACCCCAACGAGCCATGAACGCCTCCAAGCTTGACTTGGAGTGCACCCTACCGACCGGTCGGTATGCTCACAACCTCACGCCCGGCGACCTCACTTCTTGCGGGCCATCGTCAGGCCGTCCGCGATCGGCACCAGCACCGACTCGACGCGCGAGTCGGTGCGCACGAACCTGTTGAAGGCGTCGATCGCGGCGGCGTTGCCCTCCGGCTGCTCGTCGGCCGCCTCGCCGTAGTAGAGCGTGTTGTCGGCGAGCAGCAGTCCACCCTGCCGCACGCGGGGCACGAGCAGGTCCCAGTAGTGCGCGTACCCGACCTTGTCCGCGTCGATGAACACCAGGTCGATCACCGGCTCCTCGGGCAGCTCGGCCAGGGTCTGGGCAGCCGGGCCGATCCGCAGTTCGATCTTGTCCCGCACGCCCGCCGCCTGCCACGCCTCCTCGGCGATGACCGTCCACTCGGTCGACACGTCGCAGGTGATGACCTTGCCGGACGCGGGAAGCGCCTGCGCGAACGCCAGCGTGGAGTACCCGGTGTAGGTGCCGACCTCGACCACGGTCTGCGCGCCGGTCAGCTTGACCAGCAGGGACAGCAGCACCGCCTGCTCGTGCGGGATCTGCATCTCCGCCGAGTCGCCGAGCTCGGCGGTGCGGGCGATCAGCTTCTCCTGCACGGCGGTCGGCTGACCTGCCTGTTCACGCACGTAGCGGTAGATCTGCGGGGTCATGACCACGGTCTTGAAGTCGTTCACGCGCGGCCTTCTCTCATAGTCGGGTGGTGAACGTCCTGAGTGTCTCTCCGCACTCGGGGCTCAGCGGGTGTTTCACCAGGTCCTGGCCGATCGCGGACAGAATCGCGGACCGATGTGCGCGGTAGCGGCTGTCGCACACGTTCTCGCGGCTGACCAGGAAGAACTCGTCGAACCTCGCGCGCTCGTCGTCGGTGGTCGACATGCGCGCCCGCCCGGCCTCCCGCAGCAGCGACGGGCCGCCAGGGACGAGTCTGCGCATTACCTCGATGTGCGCCATCTGGTTCGCCTTGCTCGCGGAGAAGAGCGGTTCGGCCGCCACGGGCCCCAGTGCGGTACGCGCCCGGCGCAACTTCCCGGGCAGTGGCTCGTAGTCACGCGCCCACTTCCCGCTGAACGCCGGGTCGAACGTCACCATCATCGGCCGGATGACGTCCTCGTACACCTCACGGGAACAACTGCCCGAATAAGCGAGCATCACCGAGTACGCGTCGTATCCAAGCGCAGCGAGGCCCACTGACCGCGAATCCGGCTCACGTATCAACCGATCGAGTGAATCCGAAAGAAACTTCCAGACCAAAAACGCTCCCTGGTGGCCGAGAAACCACCGGTGGACGGCCCGCTGGACCGGATCTTCCGGCGCACTGATGTCGATCGAGTTCCGAAAGCAGCCGCTCGTGCACGGGATCAGGTCGACGTCCGGCATCGGCAGCCGCAGGACGGGCAGGTTCACCCAGGTGTGGCCCCAGGCGGGAACGTAGGCGGGAGCGCTCATGGTCGACCCTCCACTTCGGACACCAGTTGGTCCAGGACGTCCGCCACCCGGCCGAGAGTCGTGTCGAGGGGCCGGTCCTCCACGATCGGCGGCACCTCGGCGGCGATTGTTTCGAAAACCGCGGCGAGCCTCGGCGACCGCGGAGCGCGGGCGCCGACGTGCACGGCCTGGCGCAGTCCGACGGCGAGTGAGGCGTGCAGGTACCGCAGGAGCTTCGCCTGATCGAGCGCGGTGAGCGCGGCCTGCGTGCCGAACGGGACGACGTCCTGGTTGTGCAGGTTGGTCGGGAGGCTCTGGACCGACGCCGGCGTGGCCGCCCTGCGCATCGCCGCGACGGTCGCGGTGGTGCACAGCTGGACGCCCTGGATCGCGTGGTGGCGGCCGGGGGCGGGGCTGAGCATCGGCGGCAACCCGTTGGCGCGGTGGGGATCCACCAGCAGGTCGAGCTGGCGTTCGGCCAGGTTGCCCAGCTGCACGAGGGCGACGTTGAGCTGGTCGGCCGCGAACGCGCTGGGCTGGCCGAAGAAGTTGCCGCCGTGCACGACCTCGCCGGTCTCCGGGAAGAACAACGGGTTGTCGCTCACGCCGTTGAGGTCGCGGCGCACGACGTCGTCCGCGTGCCGCACGCTGGTGCCGGCCGCGCCGATCAGCTGAGGGGTGCAGCGGATGCTGTAAGGCTCCTGCAGTGGACGGCTACCCGACGGCGTGCTGCCGGCAAGCCATGACCTGATGGACGCACCCGTTTCAGCGACGTCCGGATGCCCGAACGCCGCCAGTAGTCCAACCGACGTGAACTCGGTGCCGCAGCCGAGCACGTCGGTCATCAAGGCGGACAACAGTTCCGCGATCCGCCGCGCGCGAACCGCCTGCGCCACAGCGAGTCCGAGAACGGCCGCCGTGACGGACACGCCGTTGACCAACGCGAGCGCGTCCCGGCCGTCGAGAACGATCTTCGGCAGGCCCGCCCGTGTGAGCGCTTCCCCGGCCGTGACCAACTCGTTGCCGAAGAACGCGTTCCCGTTACCGCGCAACGCATGGGCCACATAGGCCAGTGGTTGTAGATCACCGCTCGCACCGACTGACCCCAAACGTGGTACTGCTGGGGCGAATGCGGTGTCCAGCATGGCAGTCAGCGAGTCCATGACCTGCTCGGACACTCCGGATCGCCCTTGTCCCAAGGAGAACAGCCGCGCGAGGACGGCGGCCCTGGCGACGGCGGGCGGCAGCAGTTCACCGTGGCCGACGATGTGGTGCAGGATGGTGTTGTCGCTCTGCCCGGCACCGTCCGAACGGCCCTCGAACTCGACCATCGGACCGAAACCTGTTGTGACACCGTAGATGGAGCGTCCGGACGTGCTCACTTCGAGCACGAACTCGCGACAGCGTGCGACCCGCTCGCGCACCTGTGCGGGAAGTTCGACGTGCAGCGGATCGCGGGCCAGTTCGAGATGGGAGGGTTCGAGGTGTACCGCCAGAGTCAAGGCAGCAGAGGAAGTTCCGACAGGCACGACGCCTCCTGAAGGTTTTGGGGAAGCCACTCGCGACGATCCCCGTTGACCGGTCGGAGAGGAAGAGCCTTATGTACGCAGTGAGTGAGGAAAAATCTTTCAACCACTCGCGGGCGTGATCAAGCCACCGGAGAGATGATCGAACTCTCCGCTCACGATTCGGGCCAAAAGATCGGCGGACTGCTCCACCGGGGTGAACCTGCCCGCAGCGCGCTGAGATCTCGCCCACTTCGAAACGCGTTGCTGGTGCGGGTCTTGGGATTCCATGTCGGCACCGCGCCGCATCAGACCGATGTCGACCATTCCCGGGTCGTAGCTCAGCACGGCGATCGGGAGGTGCTTGAGTTCGATCGCGAGGTTCTCGGTCAGCTTGATCACGGCCGCTTTCGACACCGAGTAGGCCGTGACGTAAGGCCATCGGTGCACACCGGCGTTGCTGATCACGTCGATGATCCGGCCGCTCGACATGGTGCGAATCGCTGCGTTGGCGGCGAACGCGGTGCCGCGCAGGTTCACCTCGAAAGTGTGCCACCAGTCGGACTCGTCGACCTCCCACGTCGGACCGACCGGACCACCGAGCGCGCCGTTGTTGACGAGCACGTCGAGGTTTCCGAGGCTTTCGATCAGCTTCCCGGTCGCGTGCGGATCGCCGAGGTCCGCGACGTGCGTCTCGACGTCCACGCCCTTGGCCCGGAAGTCCGCTTCGGCCAGGTCGAGCGCGTGCTCGTCGCGTCCGGTGATGACGAGCTGATGTCCTTGCGCGCCAAGGACCTCGCAGAACGCCCTGCCCAGCTCCTCGGCGCCACCCGTGACCAGCACCCTCACCGGTCGGAGTTCTTGAGCAGGCGACGAAGGATCTTGCCGGACACGGACCTCGGTATCTCTTGCACGAACTCAACCTGGCGGATCTTCTTGTAGGGCGCCACCTCCGCCGCCACGTAGATCATCAACTCTTCCGCCGTGACGTCGCCTTCCGTGACCACGAAGGCTTTCGGGATCTCGCCGTTAACCCGATCGGGCGCACCGATCACAGCCGCGTCCCGCACCGCGGGATGCCGCCGCAGCACGGCCTCCAGCTCCGCAGGCGCGACCTGGTAACCCTTGTACTTGATCATTTCCTTGATGCGGTCCACGACGTGGAACCGGCCGTTGTGGACTCGCACCAGATCACCGGTGCGCAACCAGCCGTCCACGAACGCCTCAGCCGTCGCCCGCTCGTCGTTCAGGTAACCGTCCATGACCTGCGGGCCGCGGATCAGCATCTCACCAACGCCTGCGTCCGTTGTGGTGCCGGGCTCGACGATCCGCGCCTCGGTGCCGGGACACAGCACGCCGACGCTCGCCGGGTCCGATTCCACGTCACCGTCGAATGTTTGGTGCGTGCCACCGGCTTCGGTGAGTCCGTAGCCCTGCCGCAGCGGCGCTCCGAGCTTGCGCTCGGCTCGTTCGCGGATGTCGTCGTCGAGCGGCGCGGCACCGCACAGGACGAGCTTGAGGGTGAGTTCCGGCACCGGTTCCTCGTGCGCGGCGATGGCGGCGGCGAGCGGCGGCACCAGAAACGCCCGTGTGACGCGATGATCCGCGAGCCGTTGCAGGTACGTGGCCGTGTCGCTGCGGGGCATGGTGACGAGCGTGGCGCCGCCGAGCAGCCCGGAGTTGAGGATGATCGCGAAGCCGTAGACGTGGAAGAACGGCAGGTTCGCGGCGAGCACGTCGGTGGCGTCGATGCGCCAGCCGGGCCGGTGCTGCTCGAGGTTCGCGACGAGTGCCCGGTGGCTGAGCTTGACGGCTTTCGTCAGACCCGTTGTGCCGCTGGAGAAAAGCACGACCGCCGTGGCGTCGGGGTTTCCCGGTGGGAGCGAATCGACGTCGCCTTCAGGAAGATCGTTGAGGTCGAGCGTCAGCTTCACGCCCGCGAGTTCCTTGAGCCGCGCGATTTCCGCCGGCGTCAGCATCGGGTTGATGAGCGCGGCCGTCGCGCCCGCGGCCATGATCGCGTGCAGTCCGACCGCGAACCGGGGCCGGTTCGGGCTCGTCAACGCGATCGTGTCGCCGGGCCTGATTCCTTGGCGGACAAGGCCTTTGGCCGTTCTGCGGACCTGGTGGGCGAGCTGGGCGTAGGTGAGCGACTCGCCCGTGACGACGTCGACGAGCGCGAGTTTGTCGTTGTGCCGTGCGTGTTCCAGCACGTGCTCGGGAACAGTGCGGTCAGGAATTGCCACCGCCGGCAGGGGGCTGCGGTAGATCACTGGCGCGACTCCGGTCTCGACGCCGCCGAGCCTCATGCCCGGCGGCGTCTTCGGAGAGTATTCGCACTTTTCGTGATCGTGTTCGCGTTCTTAGAGACTCACACCGCGCTCAGCCAACCAACCCACGGGGTTGATCTTCTGCCCGCCCTGAGCCCACACCTCGAAGTGCACGTGCGGCCCGGTCGACTGGCCGCGGTTGCCGATCGTCGCGATCTGCTGCCCGGCCTTCACCTGCGCGCCCTGCGGCACGTCGATGGTGTTCATGTGCCCGTAGACCGTGATCGTGCCGTCGGCGTGCTGAATCCGCACCCACAGCCCGAACCCGGACGCGGGCCCGGCCTCGACCACGGTGCCGTCCATGACGGAGACGATCGGCGTGCCGATGGCGTTCGCGATGTCGATGCCGTTGTGGCTCGTACCCCACCGCGCGCCGAACCCGGACGTGAAGTCGCCCTGCGCCGGCCTGACGCACTTGGGGCGCTTGGCTTCTTCTTCAGCGGCCTTGCGCGCTGCTTCGGCCTTCTCGGCCTCGACGCGCTTGACGTAGGAGGCCTCGGCGGACTTGAGCGCTTCCTTGACGTGGAACTGGGCCTGGATCTGCTCGGCCTGCAGCAGCTTGCGCGTCTCGGAGCCGGTGTCGACGGAGTGGACCGTCTGGGGGTCTTGTGCTTGCTGCTGGGCGGTCATGGCCGCCGCGAGGTTCTTCGTGGCCGCGACGGGGACGATGCGGTCCATCGGGGTGACGCTGGTGGTCGCCTGGGCGAACCCGGCGCCGGCCAGGGCGCCCGCGGCGACTACCGCCGCTACGGCCTTCTTGCGGTCCAGGTCGACTCTGGCGAGAACGTCCACCAGCTGACCCTTCGCACGACGATGCCGTGCCAAACCTGCCTCCATGCACTCGGGGGAGTTCGGCTAACCGCGCTTCGCCTGGCTTCGGGGGGCCTGGCTACGGGCTTCGGGGGCCCGGTGGTGGAACTGGACCGCTTCGGGGGCGGGTCCGTGTCCTTGCGGTTATCGAACCGTGACATGCGGCGGGAAACGTAACCTCGCGTCACCGAGCTGGGCAAGCCAACTGGGGGTTCAGGTGATTAGGCCCACTGGCGGTTACTTTTCGTGATCGCGCGGCGTCTTGGGTTGATAACGGGGTTTGGACCAATGCCGGTCGTGGTGTTTGTACTGGTCAGTCGCTTTATCGTGAAAGGTTTGCGGCTGCCGGGAGCGGGGGTTGGGCGGTCACTTTGGGTTGGTGGTTGCGTTTGGGTGCAAAGACTTTCGACGGCGTGGTCCGTGCATCGCCGCTGGCGCGTCGATAGGGATTGGCTGGGTTTCGTGGGGACGTCACCACACCGGCTGATCGGTCCAGCCAAGACGGTCGGCTCGGCTGCGCCATCGCGATGCTTGCGCTCGGTCGGCCTCGCCCGCGGCTTCGTTGTCCTCAAGCCACTGGTCGCGGAACTCTTGGCTTCTCGGCTCCTGGCTGTCAGCTCTCGGCTGCCTCGCGTTCGGCGGCTGGCGCTCCGTTGCCTTCCTTCCCCCGTCTCCCCTCTCCCCATGACAAAGGGCCGCCGAACGCTGGTGCGTTCGACGGCCCTTTGGGCAGCGCGGGTGCTTACTTGTACTTGGCTGCCGCCGGCTTCAGCTGTTCCACCGGCAGGCCCTCGTGGATCACCTTCATGGCGTTGAACCAGGTCGGTGCGGCGCCCTGGCCACCGAAGATGCCGTTGCGGCTGCCCGGGCACAGGCGGATCGGGTCGCCGCAGATCACCTGCGGGTTGTTGCCGTCCGCGTAGGTCATCACGGCGCCCGCGTACTGCGGGGTCGCGGCCAGGAAGGCGACCGACTTGCTCTCCTCGGTGGTACCGGTCTTGCCGATGGTCGGGCGGTTCCAGCCCGCGGCGCTGGCCGCGCCCGAGGCGGTGCCGCCGGAGGTGGTGTCGTGCGACATGCCCTGCGCGAGAGAGTCGGCGAGGGCCGGTTCCACGGCCTGCTCGCAGGGGGCTTCCTTCAGCGGGATCGGCTTGCCGTAGCGGTCGAGGACCTGTTCGACCGGGGTGGGCGGGCACCAGGTGCCGCTGGAGACGATGGTGGCGGCCACGTTGGCGAGTTCGAGGACGCTGGTGGCGCCGGGGCCGAGGGTGTAGGAGCCCGCGTTGTTCTGCTTGGTCCAGTCACCCTGCGAGGGGCCGTTCGAGCCGTCGGACTTCAGCGGCACGCCGCCGCGGTCGACCTTGGTCAGGGTCTCGCGCATGCCGAGCTTGTAGGCCATGTCGACCACGTTGTTCAGGCCCGCCTGCTCCTGCAGGATCACGAAGCCGGTGTTCGGCGACTGGGCGAGCGCCTGGGTCAGCGTCATCTCCTCGGCGTAGTTGCCCGCGTTCTTCACCTGCCAGGCAGAGCCGCCGTTCGGGTAGACCTTCGACGCGTACGTCTTCGGCACCTTGATCTTGCGGTCGATGCCGGTGATGTTCCGCTGCATCGCGGCGGCGGCGGTGAAGACCTTGTTCACCGAGCCGGGACCGAAGGGCAGGACCTCGGCGGGCACGGGGCGGGCGACCTGGCCGAGTTCGGCGTTGTTGCCGAAGTCGCGGGAGGCGGCCAGCGCGCGCACGCGGTGCTTGTCGCTGCCCGGCTGCACGACGGAGATGACGTTGGAGACGCCGTCCTGGGTCTTGCTGACCTGCTGCTCGGCGGCGTCCTTCGCGGCCTTGGTGGCCTTCGGGTCCATCGTCGTCTTGATGGTGAGGCCGCCGCGCTGCAGCTGCTTGTTGGTGATGCCCGCTTCGCGCAGGTAGTCGAGCAGGTAGGAGCAGAAGAAGCCGTAGATCGGGCCGTCACCGGCGCCGACGCAGCCCTTCGGCAGGATCTGCAGGTCCGGGACGATGTCGAGCGGCGTGGCCTTGTACTCGTCGGCCTTCTTCTTGGCCTCGTTCTCGTCCGCGCCGAACGCGCCGTTCTCCCGCATCTTGTCGATCACGAGGTTGCGGCGTTCCAGCGCCTTGTCCTGGGCGGTGCCGGGGTTCAGCGACGACGGGCGGTTCGCGATCGCGGCGAGCAGCGCGGCCTGCGGGACCGTCAGCTTGTCGGCCGTGGTGCCGAAGTAGGCCTTCGCGGCCGCGCCGACGCCGTACGTCTGGTTGCCCAGCGGCACGATGTTCAGGTAGCCGGTGAGGATCTCGTCCTTGCTCATCTGCTGCTCGAGCTGCAACGCGACGCGCGCCTCGCGCATCTTGCGGCCGATCGTGGCCTCGGTGGCCTTCTCCCAGGCCTCCTGCTCGTTGTCGGCGCCGAGCACGAACGCCATGTAGTTCTTCACGTACTGCTGGGTGAGCGTCGACGCGCCCTGCGTCGCCCCACCGTCCACACCGGCCTTCGCGGCGGCACGGGCGATGCCCTGCCAGTCGACGCCCTGGTGCTCGTAGAACCGCTTGTCCTCAATGGCCAGGATCGCACCCTTCATGGTGTCCGCGATGTCCTTGGACTCCAACGGGATGCGGTACTGGTCGTACAGGTAGGCGATCGGAGCGCCGTTCATGTCCTGAATGGTGGTGACGAGCGGCAGCTCGCCCTTCGCGAGATCCCCCGACGTCTGGTCGACCGTGTCGGCCGCGCGGTTGGACGCGAGCCCGAGACCTCCGACGAACGGGAACACCATCGCGGCGAGGAGCACACCCGCCGTCAGGCACAACCCCAGCAACTTGACCAAGCCTGACGCGCGTGCGGCGAACAACCCGCAACTCCTTCCGAGCAAAACCCCAGAGACTCTCTACGTATTAAGTCGCGCGGGAGACCGGTTAGGTTGCGTCCGCTGATCGACTGTTTTAAACCTACCGGAGTAGCCGGAGGCCGATCGTCGGACTAGCCCGGCGCACCTCGACCCCCGCATGATCGGGCAGCAGGTCGTCGAGGAACCCGTAACGCGACAGCTCTTCGTCGGGCCGCCTGCTCACCGTTCGCCACCACACGGCGATGTCTCCCCAGCCGGGGGCCGACAGGGAACCCCCGAAGTGCTGCACGGACAGGGCGGCGCACAGGTTCGCGAACCGCACCCGGTGTTCGAGCGGCCACCCGGCCAGAGTGCCCATCACGAACCCCGCGCCAAACACGTCACCGGCACCTGTCGCGTCGAGCGTGGCGACGTTGAGGCCCGGCACCTCCACGCATTCGCCGGTCGCGCTGTCCACGGCGACCGCTCCCCCGCCCCCGCGTGTGACGACCACCACGGGCACGTGCTCGGCGAGTTTGCGCGCGGCGGCCTCCGGGGTGTCGGTGCGGGTGTAGCCCTGCGCCTCTACGTGGTTCGGGAGGAACACGTCATATCCGTCGAGTCGGCGCAGCAGTTCCGGGGACCACGCGCCGGTGCGGTCCCAGCCGATGTCGGCGAAGAGCTTCGCGCCGTTCTGCTTGGCCGTGCGCACCCATTGCTCGTCTTCTGCCTGAATGTGCACAAAACACGCTTTGGCGGACGGTGGCGGCGCGAAGAGGTCATCGGCCGCGACGGGTGCCTTGTGTCCGTGCGTGACCATGCTGCGGTCGTGTTCCATCGCCATGCTGACCGTCACGGGCGAGTGCCAGCCGTAGAAGCGGCGGCAGTAGGAGAGGTCGACGCCCTCCTGGTCCGCGAGCACGTCCCAGCAGAAGTCGCCGTAGGCGTCCTCGCCGAACGCGGCCGCGAGCGCCGTCTTCAGTTCGAGCCTGCGCAACGCCACCGCGAGGTTCGCGATGCCGCCGGGGCACGACCCGAGTCCCTCGGACCACACCTCGGTGCCGGGAGCCGGCGGGCGCGGCAGGCCGGTGAAGATGATGTCGAGGAACACGGTGCCGGTCAGCAGCACGTCGAAGGCGGTGTCCTGATCAGCCATGGGTAAACCTTGCCACCCGCGGACCGTGATCATGCGGCAGAAACGGCGCAGACTGGCCTCAGTCAGGAAAAACGTGCAATCCCAGGTGCTCGGGCGTCCGGGCACTTCCGTTCAGCGGAAGCCCCGGCTTGGCAACCGCGAGCACCGGGCGTCCACTGAGGACATGTCCGAACGCCCCGCAATCCTGCTGGTGCACGGCGCCTGGCACGGCTCCTGGTGCTGGGAACCGCTGCGCACCCTCCTCGAATCCGACGGCCGGCGAGTCGACACCGTCGACCTGCCCAGCGTGGCGCCCGAAGGCGCCCCCGGGCACGGCATGCACGACGACGCCGCAGCGATCCGCGCGGCGATCAACGGTCCGACGGTGATCGTCGCCCACTCCTACGGCGGCATCCCGGCGACCCAGGCCACCCACCCCGACGTCCGGCACATCGTCTACGTGGCCGCGTTCCTGCCGGACCTCGGCGACTCGCTCATGAAGATGGTCGGCGGCTCCCCGCCGCCGTGGTGGGACACGAGAGAAGACGTCATCCACGCCAAGACGCCGGAGACGATCTTCTTCAACGGCGTCGAGAACCCGCCGACGGATCGGCTCCACCCGCAGAGCAGGAGGGCCTTCACCGAAGAGCTGACCGAGGCGGCCTGGCACACCACCCCGAGCACTTACGTCATCGCGACCAGCGACAACGCCATCCCGCCGGCTGCTCAGGAGGCGATGGCGAAACGCGCGACCACCGCGGTTCGTCTTGATGCAGGACACTCCCCGTTCCTGTCCTGCCCGCAAGACCTCGCCGCGATCATCGAGGCGACGCTCAGCCTTCCTCGGCGATCATCTCCCGCATCCGGTTGAGCGCCCGGTGCTGCGCCACCCGCACGGCACCGGGGGTGGACGCGACGGCCAGCGCGACCTCCTCGGCGGACAGGCCCACGGCCACCCGCAGCACGAGGATCTCGCGCTGGCGGGACGGCAGCTTGTGGAGCAGCCGCGTGACCTGGGCGAGCATCTCGCCGTTGACCGCATGCTGCTCGGGACCGGTTTCCAGGGACGGGCAGTCCGGCAGTTCCGGCACGACCTCGGCGCGGTTGCGGACGGCGCGACGGCGGGCGTCGGCCACCTTGTGCGCGGCGATGCCGTAGACGAACGCCAGGAACGAACCCGGTTCGTAGCGGTACTTCGAGAGTGCGCCGAGCACGGCCACGCAGACTTCCTGCGCGATGTCCTCGGCTGACACCAGCGTGCGCTCGCGGCCGCCGACCCGTGCGCGGCAGTAGCGCACGATCAGCGGCTGGATGCGGCCGAGCAGGTGCTCGACCGCCCGTCTGTCTCCGGCCAGCGCGGCGTCGACGAGGTCGGTGAACTCGGCCTCGGCCAGCCACTGGTTGGTGACCGGTGCCTGGCTCGGCACCCGACGGCGCATGGGCACCGTTGGCTGGTTCCAGACCTCCTCCGCGGAGAGGACGTCGACACCGCCACCGGACCGCACGGCTGTGGGCATGACCATCCCGGCGACCTCCTCCACTACAGCGACACTAGGGGCTTCACTGAAGAAGAGACCGCAGCGAGCCGTTTGATACCGCCTGCTTCCAAGAGGACCACGAAGTCCAGTCGGGTGGGGGTACCAGCACCCTTTTGGGGCAGAAGGTGGTCCTAATGGCCCAGTCTTTCGGCCATGCCGAATTGCTGAACTCCCAGGTATCCGACCCGGAAACCGGCCTCCGAGTAGGCCAGGTAGAACTCCCACATCCGGCGGAACGTGTCGTCGAAGCCCAGGTCCCGGACCTCGTCCCAACGGGTGAGGAACGTGTCGCGCCACTGCCGCAGGGTCTCGGCGTAGTCGAGGCCGAACGACCGCGACTCGACGATCTCGAGCCGGGTGTGATCGCGCACCGACTCCTCGATCGACCGCACCGACGGGATGAGCCCGCCGGGGAAGATGTACTTGTGGATCCAGGTGTAACTGGCCTTGCTCGCGATCATGCGGTCGTGCGGCATGGTGATCGCCTGGAGTCCGACGCGGCCGCCGGGAGCGAGCACGCGGTCGAGCATCGAGAAGTACTCGGGCCAGTATTCGGCACCGACCGCCTCGATCATCTCGACGCTGACGACGGCGTCGTACTGACCGTGCTCCTCACGGTAGTCACGCAACTCGACCGTCACCCGATCGTGGAGACCCGCGTCCCTCACCCGGTCCAGCGCCATCTTGCGCTGTTCGGCGGAGATGGTCAGCGACGTGACGGTGGCGCCGCGCTGGGCGGCCCGGATGGCGAGCGCGCCCCAGCCCGTGCCGATCTCCAGCACACGAGAACCGTCGCGGACGCCCGCGTAGTCGAGCACGCCGTCGATCTTGCGCAGCTGGGCGGTGCGCAGGTCGGTGTCCGAGCCCTCGAACAACGCCGACGAGTACGTCATCGTCTCGTCCAGGAACACCCCGAACAGCTCGTTCGACAGGTCGTAGTGCCGGTGGATGTTCTGCCGCGAGCCGGCGACGTCGTTGACCTCGGTCTGCCGGCGTTCGGCGAGCCGGCGCAACCGCTGCAGGCCGGGCGGGATCAGGGTGGAGAGCCGGGCCGCGAACGCCGCGAGCACGCCCGCGAGGTCCTCGGCGTCCCAGTCGCCGACCATGTAGGCCTCGCCGAAGCCGATCTTGGCGTCGGCGCCGAGCCGGTGGAAGAACTCGGCGGGCCGCACCAGCCGCATGACCGGTCCGCCCGCGCCCCACGTGCGGCCGTCGGGCAGGGCGACGGTCACGGGCAACGAGCGCACGGCGTTGCGGAACAGCGACTCGGCGATCCGCGCGCGCATGGGCGAGCGCGGCGCGGTGAAGAGTCCTGGCCAGATGCCCTGGCCGGGACGGGGCAGGGACAACGTGCTCATCCATCACTCCTGGGGATGATCGGGATTCGCCTCAGGTAGAGCGCGATTCCGTGGCGGCGGATCAACGCTGACACGCGGTGGGGCATGAGCGGCCGTCTGAAGAGCATGCGCAGACCCGAACTGCGCTCGCCCTTCATCGTCGCGCTGAAGGTGGTCTTCCCGTTCTGCCGCAACGCGATGGTCACGGACAGCTGGTTTCCCGGTTTGGGCATCTTCATCACGTAGTGCCCGTCGACTTCCAGGAACGGCGAGACGTAGAACTCCTTGTCCACCGACGCACGGCCGTTCTCGTCGGTGCGCAGCAGATAGCAATGCCGTCCGCCGTACGTGTTGTGCACCTCGGCGACCACACACACGAGCTCGCCGGACGCGTCGTGGCACCAGTACACGGACAGCGGGTTGAAGACGTATCCGAGCACGCGCGCGTTGGCGAGCATCAGGACCTGCCCGCCGCCGAGGTCGATGTCGCGCTCGGCCAGCCATTCGTCGAGGTTCTCGCGGATGGTCTTGTCCGGCGACCCGAGATGATCGCGGGCGTCGAACTTCGCGAACGGCCGCGCCCACCAGGGCAGGTTCGGTAACCCGTTCAGGTCGACCAGCCACATGTAGGCGCGGTGGCTGAACGCCCTGTCGATCAGCTCGCGGCGCTGGTGCGTGATGAGGACGTCGTAGATCACCAGTCGACCCCGAAGTGCTTGGCCGCGCGCACTCCCGACGCGCAGCCGTCCTCGTGGAAGCCCCACCCGTGGTACGCGCCGGCGTACGCGGTCGTGCCGGTGTTGATCTCGGGCAGACGTCGTTGCGCCGCAACGGAGTCAGGCGTGTAGATCGGGTGCTCGTAGACCATCTTCGCGAGCACCCGGTCCGGGTTCACGTCGTGCGGGTTGAGCGTGACGACGAAGTCGCGGTCGCCGCCGAGCCGCATCAGCCGGTTCATGTGGTAGCTGACGAGCACCTGGCCGTCGGCTTCCCGGCAGGCCCGCTTGTAGAGGTTCCACGACGCCCGCGCGCCATTCGTGCGCGGCAGGATCGAGGCGTCGGTGTGCAGCCACGTCTCGTTGCGCGAGTACTGGAACGCGCCGAGCACCTCCTTCTCCTCGCGCGTCGGGTCCGCGAGGAGTCCGAGCGCCTGGTCCGGGTGCGTGGCGATGACGACGTGGTCCGCCGTGTGCAGGACGTTGTTGTGATCGCGGATCTCGACGCCACTGCCGTTGCGCGTGACGGCCTTGACGGGCGTGCCGACGTGCACGGCGTCAAGACCCTGCACGGCGCGATCGACGTACGTGCGCGAGCCTCCGACGACGGTCTTCCACTGCGGCGTACCGCCGATGGCGAGCATCCCGTGGTTCGCGAGGAACTCGAACAGGTACCACGCCGGGTACTTCATGCTCAGCGCCGCGCCGGACGACCACACCGCGCTGACCAGCGGAATGATGAAGTGGTCGACGAAGTAGCGGCTGTACCCGCCGATCGCGAGGAACGCCCCGAGCGTGACGTCGTGCGCCTCCTCGTGGTCCAGGACGCGCTGCGCGTGCTTGTAGAACCGGGTGACCTCGGCGAGCATCCGCAGGTACCGGCTGTTGGTCGCGTTCGCCGGACGGGGGAACAACCCGGGCAGCTTCTTCGCGCCCGCGTACTCCAGCCCGCAGCCGTCGCAGCGCACGCTCATCGACATCTCGGAGTCCTGAGTGGACACGCCGAGCTCGCGGAAGAGCCTGATCAGGTTCGGGTACGTGCGTTCGTTGTGGACGATGAACCCGGAGTCGACGGCGACGCCACCGATGTCGTGCGTGTGCGCGTGCCCGCCGAGCCGGTCGTCGGCCTCGAACAGCGTCACGTCGTGCTTGCGTTGCAGCACGTATGCGGCCGTGAGCCCGGCAACCCCTGCTCCGATGACGGCTACCTCAGCCACGCGAGCCTCCCAACGGCACGTCGAGGCCCCGCGGCGAGGCCTCCTCCATGGCATTCGCGATGTCGGGCGCCACCGGTTCGAGCCCCAACTCACCGTGGACGAAAGACACCACCAGCCGGGTCCAGTCGCGCGCCCGCCGCAGCATCGCGTGCCCGTCCCCGACGACGCTGAACCGCGCCACCCGGTCCGTGACGGTCTTGGCCTGCCGCGCGAACTCGAGCGACTTGGCCGGGTCCGTCATCCGCTCTTGATCGCCGTGCGCGATCAACAGCGCCTTGCCGCTCAACTGCTCGTACGGCTCGCCAGGCACCAACCACGGCGCAAGCGCACACACGGCCACCACGTTCGGATGACCGGCAACGCGCAGTGCGGTCCGTCCGCCCATGGAGTGCCCCACGAGCACGATGGGCACACCGGGGTGCTGTTCACTGATCCGGTCGAGCGCCCACTGCGCGTCCTGGACGGGGTCGAGCCTCGGCGCGTTCCAGCCGCGCACCCGGTAGCGCAGGGTCCAGACCTCGACGCCGGGCGCGCGCAACGCCCTGGCCAGCGGCACCATCCTCAGATAGGCGAGGTTGTGCCGCCGGACGGGTTCGAGGCCGTGTTCGCGGCCGCCGTGCAGCACGAGCACGACTGCATTCGTACCGCCCTGCGGTTTCGCGACGTCTACCTGCGGATGCACATTTGATGTTCGTGAGGCCACGCTCTTCGGCTCGGCCGTTGAGAGCCAGGTCACACCGGTAGGGTGCGAAAAGTGATCGAGCACATCAGCATCGAGACCGAGGCAGGCTCCTTCGACGCCATCGCGTCCGGCCCGGAGGACGGCCGCCCGGTGCTGCTGCTGCATGGGTTCCCCGAGGCCGCCCTCGAGTGGGAGCACCAGGTCGCGGTGCTCGGCGTCAACGGCTTCCGCGCCGTCGCCCCCGACCAGCGCGGCTACTCCCCCGGCGTGCGCCCGGAGCAGGTCAGCGAGTACTCGGTCACGCACCTGGTCGGCGACGTGCTCGCGATGGCGGACGCGCTGGGGTGGACCACGTTCGACCTGGTCGGCCACGACTGGGGCGGCGCCGTCGCGTGGTGGACCGCGATCGAGCACCCCGACCGGCTGCGCACCCTGACCGTGTTCTCCACGCCGCACCCCGGCGCGTTGAAGACGGCGCTGCAGACCGACGAAGAGCAGGCCATGCGATCGCAGTACATGCGTGACTGGCGGGAACGCAGCACCGAGAAGCGCATGCTCGACAACAACGCGCAGGCCCTCAAGCAGATGTTCGAGTGGCGGATCCGGCCCTCGCACGTCGAGGAGTACGTGCAGCGCCTGTCCGAACCGGGGGCGCTGACGGCGGCGCTGAACTGGTACCGGGCGGGGCGGCCGGACGGCGCCGCGGACAAGGTCAGCGTCAAGACCATGTACGTGTGGAGCACCGAGGACGTGGCGTTCGGATCGGTGGCGGCGTTCGAGACCGAGAAGTGGTGCACCGGGCCGTACCGGTTCGAGATGGTCGAGGACGTCAGCCACTGGATTCCCGAGGAGATCCCGGAGGCAGCTTCCTCGTTGATCTTGGAGAACCTGAACTAGCCTCAAGGCCATGCGCGTGGCCGGTCTGCTGCTCGCCGCGGGGGCCGGACGCCGGTTCGGCACCCCGAAGGCGCTCGTGTCGTTGCACGGCAAGCTCTTCGTGGACTCGGCGGCCGAGCTGCTCGGAGCCGCCGGCTGCGCGCCCGTCGTCGTGGTGCTCGGCGCGCAGGCCGCTGACGTGCGCGACCGGGCCGTGCTCGACGGTGTGACGGTCGTCGACAACCCCGACTGGGCCACCGGCATGGGCTCGTCGTTGCGCACCGGGCTGCACGCCGTCGGTCTGGCGGACGCGGTGGTCGTGCTGCCCGTGGACACTCCGGGGGTCACGGTCGCGGCGCTGCACCGGTTGATGGCGCTCGCCGAACCGAAGGCGCTCGCCCGCGCCACTTACGACGGCGAGATCGGGCATCCGGTGCTGATCGGCTCGGACCACTTCGCGGGCGTGATGGCGTCGGCGGCGGGCGACCAGGGGGCGCGGGACTACCTGAAAGCCAACACCGTCCGTCACGTCGAGTGCGCCGACGTGGCGGACGGTGTGGACGTCGACAGGCCTCAGGACCTCACGCGACATACCGGCGGAGCTTGATGCCCGACGACACGTTGGACGCGCTCAGCCAGTGCAGCCCGCCACCCGCGTACGCCGGGTCGGAGACGGCGAACTCGTTGCCGCCCGCGCGGTAGCCGACGATCGTGGCGTAGTGGCCGCCGGAGTAGTTGCGGCCGTTGAGCTTCACCACGTTGATGACGACGGCGTGGCCGCGGTTGGCGTTGTAGACGACGTCGGCCTTGAGCTTCGTGAGCAGCTGCGCGTCGGACGTCCACTGCTTGACCTGGTAGTAGGTCGAGCCGGTGTAGTGGTCGAGCGCGTTCTCGAGGTTCTTGATGTTGGGCAGGCCGTTGGTGGTGACCTTCATGAACGACGCGAGCGTGGACTGCTCGACGTACTTGCCGCGGGCCGTCAGCGCGATGCGGGCGGCGGCCGCGGAGCACCAGTAGCCGGTCTTCTGCACCTGGAACTGGTGCGGCAGCACGCCTTCGCCCTGGATGCCGAGTTCGGCGGCGGCCGGGATGACGGTCTCGCCGGGCGCGGCGAACGCGACCGGCGCGGTCAGGATGGTCATGGCGACACCGACGGCCGCGACGGCCCCGGTGATCTTCGCGAGCTTCATCGGAAACGATCCCCTCAGTGGTGGCGCCGTCCCCTTGCCCGGCGCTCGGCGAGAAGCTTGGCGGCAGCGCGCGAACCGTCGCCACCACATTCGGCCAAGTCCGAAAAAGCCAGGTAGAACCACTCAGAGCCGTGCTGGGACCACGCAGAGTGGGCGATATGCACCATTCGGATGAGTCGCGTGGAATCCGGTACAGGTCCCGGGTCGCTGTGCCACTCTGCTTGCCGTGCTGCGTGTCCACTTCACGGCGGAGGACCTGGCGAGGGTGCGCGTCGCCGCCGGTCCCGACCCGATGTGGGAGATCCTGCTGAGCCTGCACGTGCTGCGGCAGCGGTCGGCCACGCCCGTGTTCGGCGCGTGGCGGGCGGCCGTGCGAGCGACGCTGCCCGAGGACACCCGCTGGCTCATGCAACTCGCGCCGCCGGTCGGCTACTCCCCCGACTTCCTCACGCCCACCGCCGGTGCCTGCGCGGTGGACGCGGGCATCGACGCCGTGCTGTCGACGCCGGTCGAGTCGTTGCGCGCGGACCTGGAACAACTGGACTGCCCGCGCCTCGACCCGCGCACCCACCTGCTGGCCGACGGCGACGTGGCCACTCTGGACTCGCTCGGCGAGGCGTTGCGGGCCTACCACCGGCACGCACTCGCCCCGATCTGGGACGAGGTGCGCGCCGTCGTGGACGCGGACCGCGCGGTGCGGGCCAGGTCCTTTCTGGACAGCGGTTGCGAGGGCGTGCTCGCGGCCCTGCACCCGACGATCTCGTGGGCACGACCGGTGCTGTCGATCGAGTCCCGCTTCCCCGGCCGCGATGTGCACCTGCACGGCCAGGGTTTGATCCTCGTGCCGTCGTACTTCTGCTGGGAACGGCCCATCATGCTGCGCGACCAGAGCCGCACGCCGGTGCTCGTCTACCCGATCGCGCGCGACCTGCAGGTGACGAGTGCCGGTAAGCGGTCGTTGGAGGCGTTGCTCGGCCGGACCCGCGCCGCCGCGTTGGTGGTCATCGCGAGCGGGTGCACGACGTCGGAACTGGCGCGGCGGCTGGGGATCTCGGCCGCGTCGGCCAGTGCCCACGCCTCGGTGCTGCGGGACGCGGGACTGGCCGTCGCCCAACGCCACCGCAACTCGGTGCTGCACACCGCGTCGGCGCTGGGCGTCGAACTGCTGGCTTAGGCTGTGCCGATGTTCCTGGTCCACGGCGAGGAGATCGCCGCCGACGCACCCGTTCTGCGCACCGGCGGAGTCCCGCTGGTCCCGGCGGGGTTCACCTGGCCGCTGTGCCGCGAGTGCGGTGAAGCCATGCAGTTCCTCGCGCACCTGCCTCTCGACTTCGGGACGGTGGCGGTGTTCATGTGCCAGGACGACCCCGGCATGTGCGACTGCTGGGACGCCGTCTCCGGCGCCAACCGGGCCTGTCTGTTCACCGGGCCGCTCTCGGCGGCCGTCGTCCCCGCCGAGGGCGAGACGCTGCTCGGCGCGGTGACCGCCCTGCGTCCTCACTCCGACGACGAGCCGGCCGAGGAGTCCGTTCTCGGGAAGCTGGGCGGTGAACCCGAGTGGTGGCAGAACGACGAGACGCCCGTCTGCCCGTCCTGCACCACTCCCATGACGTTCACCGCCCAACTCGAAGAGGGGCACGACCACACGACCGCGATCAACTTCGGCGGCGGTGGCCGGGGTTACGTCTTCCACTGCCAGGCGTGCGAAGAAGCAGCGTTCGTCTGGCAGCGTTGACGACCTAGGCGGGCGGGGCGTTCTTCGGGTCGCTGCCCCAGGCCTTGTTCGGCTCCGCACCCATGCGCATCGTCAACGTCCCACCGGACATGACCTCCTCGTGCGTGATCCACGCGCGGTTGAGCCCGCGGCCGTTCAACTGCGCCGACTGCACGTAGATGCCGTCACCCTCGCGTTTGATGGTGAAGTCGCGGTTGCGCGAGGTGCGGAACGTGGTGGTGGCGAAGATCGGGCTGCCGAGGACGTAGACACCCGAAACCGGTGACACGGGGTAGAAACCGGCCGCCGCGAACACGTACCAGGCCGACATCTGACCGCAGTCGTCGTTGCCCGCGAGACCCGCCGGGCCCGTCCGGTAGGCGTTGTCGCAGACGTAGCGCGACCACTTCTGCGTCAGCCACGGCGCACCGGCGTAGGTGAACATGAACGGCATCTGGTGCACGGGTTCGTTGGAGTGGTTGTAGTTCTCGTTCCACTTCATCATCTGCTCGGGCGGCGTGCGCTCGAAGATCCCGTTGAGCCGGTCGACGAACTTCTGCTGCCCACCGGCGAGTTCGATCAGGCCGGGCACGTCGTGCGGGACGAACCAGCCCTGCTGCTCGGGGTTGCTCTCGATGCAGCCGGAGTTCGCGTCCATCCACGACCCGTCGGCGTTGCGACCGCGGAACCAGCCCACGTCGTGGTTGAAGACGTTGCGGTAGTTCTTGGCGGTGGCGTGGAGCTTCACCGCGTCGTCGCGGTGGCCGAGCTTCTCGGCCATGCGGGCCAGCGCGAAGTCGGAGTAGGCGTTCTCGACGGTGTTGGAAAGGCTGGTCTCGACCGCGTAGCCGAGCCGGTGCCAGTTGGCGAAGTCGTTGCGGTTGCTGCGTTCCGCCGGGCCGAGCGCGACATCGCGGCACATCCGGTAGGCGGCCTCGGCGTCGAACCCCTTGATGCCCTTGGCGACGGCCTCCGCGATGACGTTGACGGCGGGGTCGCCGAGCATGGTGCCGGTGTCGATGCCGAGCAGTTCCCACTTGGCGAGGCCGCGCACCGCGCCCGTGCGGGTCAGCTCCATCAGGGTGTTGATCTGGTCGCTGACCACCCGGTCGTCGATGATCGTGAGCAGCGGGAACTCCGAGCGGAACACGTCCCAGCCGCTGAAGATGGTGCGGCGGCCGTACTTGTCTCCGGAGTCGACGTCGCTGACCACCCGCGGGTCGATCATGGTGTGGTAGAGCGCGGTGTTGAAGATCTTGCGCTGGTCCGCGGTGCCGCCGGTGACGCTGACCTTGCCGATCGCGTCGGCCCACTTCTTGCGCGCGGCCTTGGCGGTGCCGTCGAAGTCCCAGCCCGAGATGTCGCGTTCGCGGTTGGCCCGCGCGCCGTCGACCGACGTGTACGAGATGCCCGACTTGACCAGCACCTGCTGGCCGGCGCGCACCGGCAGTTCCACGAAGAAACCGGAGCTGGTCGCCACGGTCGTCCACTCGCGGACGTCGTGGTCGACGCGGTTGCCCTCCCACACGCCGAGCGTGCGGATCGGCTGCTGGAACTGCAGCGAGAAGTACACGGTGTAGTAGGGGCCGTTGCCGCAGATCCAGCCGCCGCCGAGCCGGTCGCAACGCATCCAGCCCTCGATCGTGTGCGCGTCGACCTGCTTCATGTGCTGCGCGACCGAGTGCGTGCCGTCGTAGCCGACCCGGCGCGAGAGGTCGACCTTGATCCGTCCCGTGCCGGCGTCCTGGAACGTGAACCTCAGGATGCCCGCGCGGGCGGCGGCCGTGAGCTCGGCCCGCACGCGATAACGGTCGAGCGTGACGGCGTAGTAGCCGGCCCGCGCGACCTCGGAGGACTTGGTGAACGGGCTCTTGGCCGCGTCCCGGCCGGTGACCAGCGGGCCGGTCTGCGGCATGACCTGCAGGTTGCCGAGGTCGCCGTAGCAGCCGACGCCGCCCATGTGCGTGAAGCTGAAGCCCTCGATGGTCGTCATGTCCGCGGAGTAACCGCTGCCGTTGTCCCCGCCGCTCACGGTGTCGGGACCGAGCTGGACCAGGCCGAACGGCGTGACCGGACCGGGGAAGGTCTTGCCGCACGCGGTGTCCGCGCCGGTCGTCAGAGCCCCGATCATCGGGTCGATCTCGTCCACTGCCTCCGGTGCCGCCGCGTGCACCGGCGTTGCGGCCACTGCCCCCGCGACTACCGCGGCGGCCGTCGTTCCCACGATGAATCCCCGTCGACTAACAGCTTCGACCACTGGTGTGTCCCCTTCGACTCGCAGCGCCCGCCTGTCAAACTCGTCGCGGGTGCGCGTCGAAGTCAAGCCAAGACATCGGATGTGTCTGGCTTTCTGTCCATCGTTGTCATAGACCGGACTACGGCCGGGCGTGCACCGCCGCCCGCGCGCAACCACCGGCGACGACGAGCAACGCGAGTGCCACCCACACCGGCCACAGCTCGGAGTAGGTGATCGCCAGCGCGATGTTCGTGGCGCCCGCCGCCGTGAACACGGCGACCAGCACCACCCAGAAGTAGAAGTGCCGTCTGATCCAACCCACCCCCGTCCGCAGAAGTCCCTTCATCGCGCGTATCGAGGTTTGTGGTGCTCGGGTTACTGGTGAGGTCACCTGCAATCGGGTACTACTGACCCGCATGACGACCGACACCGTGACCGGGTCCGACTACGGCAACCTCGTGCGCACGCACCTCACGCGCGTGGAGCAGCACAACGCGGCCGCTCTCGACGACGTGGCCGAGCTCGTGCTGGCCGCCGTCCAGGCCGACGGCCTCCTCCTCACCGCCGGTGCGGGACACTCGCTCGCGGCGGTCGCCGAGACCTTCTACCGCGCGGGCGGCCTCGCCTGCGTCCGCCCCGTCTACCACCCCGAGCTGCTGCCGATGCACGGCGCGATCAGCAGCACGTCCGCCGAACGCCGGTCGGGCCTCGCCGCCGAGGTGCTGGGCGAGTCCGGGCTCGCGCCGCACGACGTGCTGTTCGTCTTCTCCACCTCGGGCGTCAACTACTACCCCGTCGAGCTGGCCCAGGAGGCCGCGAGCAAAGGCTGCCCGGTCGTCGCCGTGACGTCGGTGGCGTCGAGCGCGCAGGCTCCGCGCCGCGCCGGGGTGACGTTGGCCGAGGTCGCGACGGTCGTGCTGGACAACCTGGTGCCACCCGGCGACTCGACCTACCCCGCCGAGGCCCCGGTGACGGCGGCGATCTCCACGGTCGCGACGACGTTCCTGTGGAACCTGCTGATGGTGCGCCTGCACGACAAGGCGGCCGAGTCGGGTGTGCAACTGCCGCTGTGGCGCAGCGCGAACGTGGAGGGCGGCGACGCGGCGAACGCCGACCTGCTCCGCCACTACCAGACCCGCGTCCCCCAGCTCGGATAGGTAGCCCGGATAGGTAGAAATCCTCAGTCGCACGTCAGCTGCGCACCGTTAGTCTCCCACCGGGGAAGTACACACCTGGGGGATTTGAAACGGTGGAACAGAAGACGCGCAGATGGATCCTGATCAGCGGCGCGCTCGCCACGACGGCCATCGTCGTCGTGGGGGGCGTGTTCCTGTGGTCGGGCAGCAGGAACGTCGTGGTCGCCGAGAACCTGCCGACGAAGACGGTCGAGACGCCGGCGCAGGTCGCGTCGTCGTTCCTCACCAGGGCGATCTCGGGCCCGGCGAGTGCCGCGGTGTTCACCGACGCGCCGGAGGCCGCGACCAAGGCCCTGGAGGCGACCGCGGCCGGCATGGCCAAGTCGGGGTTCCGGGCCAGCGCGGCCGCGGGCACACCACCCGCCGCCGAGACCACCGCCGTCGAACTCACCGCGTCCGTCAGCTGGTCGTTGCCGAGCGGCACACCACTGGCCTACGACGTGAAGATCCCGATGGTCCGCGTCGAGGGTGCCTGGAAGGTCCACTGGGTGCCGACCATCGTGCACCCGCAGCTCACCGAAGGCGCGTTCCTGACGTTCCGCGAGGCGCTCGCGGAAGGCGCGCTGCTCGGCCGCGACGGCAGCCCGTTGACGCAGGGCACGATCCCGGACGGCCTGTACAAGACGATCACCGGCACGGTCGGCGACGTCGCGGGCGTCGACGGCTGGGAGGTCGGCATCACCGCCGGCGGCGCGTTCACCAGGCTGTTCGGCAAGGCCGCGCAGCAGGGCGAGAAGATCACCGTCACCATCGACGCGGCCCGGCAGGCGGCGGCCCAGGCGGCGGTGGACGCGGTGCCGCAGGGCGCGGCGATCGTCGCGATCCAGCCCTCGACCGGCGAGATCCTGGCCGTGGCGCAGAACAAGACGCTCGCGGGCACCAACCCGTTCGTCGGCCGGTACGCCCCCGGCTCGACCATGAAGATCATCACGGCCGCGGCGGCGATGGACGCGGGCCTGGTCCAGTCCGGCACCGCCGTGCCGTGCCCGGCCAAGGCGACCATCGGCACCCGCACGATCAGCAACGCGGGCTTCGGCCACGACAGCCTGCCGTTCCACACCGCGTTCGCGTTGTCGTGCAACACGACGTTCGGTGAGCTGGGCTCGAAGCTCGCGCCGAACGCGTTGCCGGACATGGCGAAGCGGTTCGGCCTGGGTGCCGACTGGACGATCCCCGGCGCCGAGACCAACACCGGCAAGGTGCCCGCCGCGACCGGGGACCAGCAGGTGGAGAACAGCTTCGGGCAGGGCAACGTGATGGCGAGCCCGTTCGGCATGGCCGTGGTGGCCGCGACCGTCGCGTCCGGCCGGGCGCCCACGCCGACGTTGATGCGCGGCAAGGCGACCGAGGCGAACGACGTGGCGGCCGGTCCGCCCGCCGGGGTGCTGGCGCCGTTGCGGGCGATGATGCGCGAGGTCGTGACGTCCGGGACCGCGAAGCAACTGGCCGGAATCCCCGGCCTCGCGGGCAAGACCGGCACCGCGGAGGCGGGCGGCGGCGACGAGCACGGCTGGTTCGTCGGCTACCAGAACGACGTGGCGTTCGCCGTTCTCGTCGAGAAGGGCGGCTCGTCGGCGAGCGCGCAGAACGCGGCGGCGGCGTTCCTCAAGGGCTGATCTTGGGGACCAGCAGGCCGCGGTGGAACGCTTCGGTGACCGCCGCGGCCCGGTCGCTCACCTCCAGCTTGGCGTAGATGTTGAGCAGGTGGGACTTCACGGTGGCCTCGGTGATGAACAGGCTCTTGGCGACGTCGCGGTTCGTCGCACCGGCCGCGACGCACTTGAGCACCTCCAGTTCGCGCGGACTGAGCACCGGGACCGCTTCGGTGCGCACCCGTTTCATGAGCAGCGCGGCTGCTGCGGGCGCCAGGACGGCCTCGCCTCGTGCGGTGGCTTTCACGGCTCTCACGAGCTCGTCGCGCGGGGCGTCCTTGAGCAGGTAGCCGGTGGCGCCGGCCTCGATCGCGGCCACGACGTCGGCGTCGTTGTCGTAGGTGGTGAGGACGAGCACGTGCGCGGTGTCGGCGAGTTCCCTGGTCGCGGCCAGGCCGTCGGTGCCGGGCATGCGCAGGTCCATCAGCACGACGTCGGGCTTGAGCGCCCTGGTCCTGCGCACGGCCTCCTCGCCGTTCGCGGCCTCGCCGACGACCTCGAAGGCGGGGTCCTGGGCGAACATGCTGGTGAGACCGTCGCGGACGACGGGGTGGTCGTCGACGACCAGGACCTTGATCACCGCACCTCCAGTGGCACGCGGGCCGACACCCCGGTGCCGCCGCCGGGTTCGGATTCGATCTGCACGGTGCCTTTCAGGCCTTCGATGCGTTGCCGCATCGCTTCGAGCCCGAACCCGCTCGCGGGGATCTTCTCGAAGCCGCGGCCGTCGTCGCGGACGTCGAGCGCCACCTCGTGCTCCAGGTAGGACAGCGTGACTCCGACCCTGCTGGCCCGCGCGTGCTTCGCGACGTTCGCCAGGGCCTCCTGCGCCGCTCTGAGCAGGGCGAACTCGGCTTCGGGCGCGATCGGCCTGGTGTCGCCGGTGGTGGTGACGCTGACCTCGACGTCGTGGAGTCGTGCCCACCGGCCCGCGACGTTCGTGAGCGCCTCGGTCAGTCTCGCGGTGCGCAACGGTTCTGGTCGCAGCGCCTCGAACGACCGTCGCGTCTCGTTGAGGCTTTCGCGGGCCAGGTCCTGTGCGGCCTGCACGTGCCGTGCCCACGTCGTGTCGTCGGCCGCGCGCAGTTGGCTGACGATGCCGGTCAGCCCCTGCGCGAGCGTGTCGTGGAACTCGCGCGCCATGCGTTGCCGTTCATCGCGGATCCCGGCTTCCCTCGCCTGGGCGAGGAGTTGTTCCTGCAGGGCGAGGTTGTCAGCGAGGAGCTGTTCGCGTTCCGCTTCCTGCTGCTCGGCCTTGCGCGCGACGAACGCGTACGCGCACATCGGCACCGCGTTGCCCGCCATGACCGCGACCCAGATGACGACGCCTTCGAACGTGGACTTGTCGATCCCGTACGCCTGCGCCGTGCCCGCGATGGCCGCGACCGTGGCCACCGCGGCCGGTTGCCACGGGAAGGCGATCGTCCGGAAGACGTAGACGTACGGCAGCGGCGTGAGAAACCCGAACAACGGGTTGAGGATCACCAGCACCCCGGTGAGGACGGTCAGCCCCGCGGCGAACATCCACTGGTGGCGCCACTTCAGCGTCATGCCCGCGGCGAGCCAGGCCGCGACTCCCGCGCACAGCAGGAGTTCCTCCGGTTCCGGCCGTTGGTCGAGCGTCGTGGCTGCGGCCAGCAACGCCAGCAGGACGTACGGCCACCGCGCCACCGGAATGCTCATCCGCGTGTCCTCCCCAGGATGGCCCTCAGCCTAGGCCCTGTCCTGCAAGTCTCGTCGGGCGAGAGCGGCGGCCGAGGGCCCCGGAGACGGCACCGCCGCAACGCCCGAATACGCCCGGTATGAGGCCGTCGCGGCGGCACCGCCTCCGGGACTCTCGGCCGCGTCCCTCACCGGACGAACTCGCAGGACAGGGCCTAGCCAGGCTGGATCGACAGCGAGTGCCGGAAGACGGTGCGCGGATCCCATTTCGCCTTGATGCGTTGCAGCCGCGGGTAGTTCTCCTTGTAGTACAGGGTTTGTGCGGTGGTGGTGGAGGTGTTCCACTTCGGGTCGGCCAGGTCGGCGTCGGCGTAGTTGATGTACGAGCCGTCGTTGACGTCGTTCGGCACCGGCACCCCGCCGGTCTCCGCGTAGACGTCCCGGTAGAGCCCGCGCACCCACGCCAGGTTGCCCGCGTCCTCCTGCTCCTCGGACCACACCGCCTGGTAGACCGCCTTCATCACCACGTCCCGCTGCGCGATGGCGGTGTCCTGCGGCTGGACGGCGTTGGCCTGCCCGCCGTACCCGATGAGCAGCACACTCCCCTGCGCCCCACCGTCCTTGGTGAGGTTGCGCCACAACGCCGTGCACTGCGCGTCGGTGAACGCCTTCTTCAGGTAGCCGGCCTTGATCTTGTACCGGCGCGTCAGCACGTCCCCCGGCTCCCCCGTGCCGGGCCACGTCATCTTGTGCAGCCACGGCACCGCCTTCCGCAGCTCGAACACCGGCGTGAGCCCTTCCCCCACCTCGCTGACCATCTCGTCCATCAGCCCGTCGATGCCGGGCAGATCCGCGTCGGCCTGCACCGACAACATCACGACCCCACCGGCCTGGTGCTTGACCTCCAGCACCCCGTACAGCCCGTTGTGCGGAGTGTCCGGCGCGCTGTTGCGCTCGTGCCAGCCCCCGAAGTTCTTCAGCAGCCGCGTGAGCTTCTCCTCGCTGAGCTGCCCCCAGTCCCAGAACGTCACGTGCTGCACCATCGCCTGCGGCAACGGCGGCAACCCACCCTGCGGCGACCGCAGCCAGTACCGCGTCACCACCCCGAAGTTCCCGCCCCCACCCCCGGTGTGCGCCCACCACAACTCCCGGTTGGGATCCCCGGCCTCCCTGGTCGCCGTGACGAGCCGAGCCCGCCCGTCCCGCCCCACCACAACGACCTCGACCCCGTACAGGTGATCCACCACAGCCCCGTACCTGCGCGACAGGGGCCCGTACCCACCACCGGCGAAGTGCCCACCGGCCCCCACCTCGGGACACCCACCACCGGGCACGGTCACGCCCCACCCGGCGCCCAGCACCCGGTACACCTGGCCGAGGGTCGCCCCGGGCTCGACGAAGAACGCCTTCCTGCGTTCGTCGTACCCGACCGCGTTCAAGGCGTTGAGGTCGATCAACGACCTCACCTCGGCCGAGGCGGTGAAGTCCTCGAAGCAATGCCCACCGCTGCGCACCGCGACCCGCCGCCCGGCCCGCACGGCCTCGTCGACGGCCCGCACGACCTGCTCGGCCGAGGTCACCACCCGGATCTCGTCGGGCTGCCCGACGAACCGGAAGTTGTTGCCCCGCAGCAGGTTCTCGTACCTGGCCTCGCCGGGAACGATCCTCGGCAGCGAACCCGCCTGGCCGGCTCGGGCCGCGCTGGGTTGCGCTGCGGCCTGCCCTTGCACGACCACCCCGGTGGCCGCGACCGCACCAGCGCCCGCCAGCAGTGCGCGCCGGCTGACCCGACCACCGACACCGCCCGCGAGCCCGCCGTTCGCTCCTGCTTCTCGCGCGCCCGCACCGGTCGCGCGTGCGGCGCGGCCTCCCCCGAAGTCCTTCATGCCGATCCCTTCCGCCGTGGTGTTTCCACCGTGGCGGAGCGGGACCCGCGCGACATCAGCCGATCACCCGGCCACCCGGCTGAGGTGGACCCAACCGATCGGCTGGGTCCACCTCCACCGCACCCCGGGGATCAGGTCCGCTGCGGCGCCTCCAGGCGTTCGCTGAACTTCGGCGTCGGCAGCACGCCGACCACCGGCGGTTCGGCGAACTGGGTGTTGTACAGGTCGGCGTAGCGGCCCTCGGCCGTCATCAGTTCGGTGTGCGTGCCTCGTTCCACGATCTCGCCGTGCTCCAGGACCAGGATCTGGTCGGCGGCGCGGATGGTGGAGAGCCTGTGTGCGATCACCAGCGAGGTGCGGCCCTGCAGTGCCTCGGTCAGGGCTTCCTGGACGGCGGCCTCGGACTCCGAGTCCAGGTGGGCGGTGGCCTCGTCCAGGATCACGACGCGAGGCTTGGCCAGCAACAAGCGAGCGATGGTGAGGCGTTGGCGTTCACCGCCGGAGAGGCGGTAGCCGCGTTCGCCCACGACGGTGTCCAACTGGTCGGGCAGGGAGGCGACCAGGTCGAGCAGGCGGGCTCGGCGGAGCGCGTCCCACAGGTCGTCGTCGGACGCTCCCGGGGAGGCGTAGTCGAGGTTGGCCCGGATCGTGTCGTGGAACAGGTGACCGTCCTGGGTGACGACGCCGACGGACGAGCGGAGAGCCTCGAAGGTCAGGTCTCGTACGTCCACACCGGACAGTCGAACGGCACCCGAGTCGACGTCGTAGAGGCGTGGCACGAGGGAGGCGAGAGTCGACTTGCCCGCGCCGGACGAGCCGACCAGCGCCACCAGCGAACCGGCGGGTGCCGTGAAGCTGATGCCGTGCAACACTTCCTCGCCGCCGCGAGTGTCCAAAGTGGCCACCGACTCCAGCGAGGCCAGGGACACCTTGTCCGCCGACGGGTAGCCGAAGCGGACGTCCGAGAACTCCACCGACACCGCACCCTCGGGCAGCGGGCGGGCGTCCGGGCGTTCCTTGATCATCGGGTCCAGGTCGAGGACCTCGAAGACGCGTTCGAACGACACCAGGGCCGTCATCAGGTCCACGCGGGCGTTCGCCAACGCCGTCAGCGGCGCGTACAGGCGAGTCAGCAGCAGGGCCAGCGACACGACGGCGCCTGCGGCCAGGTGGCCGGTCAGGGCGAGGTAGCCGCCGAGGCCGTAGACCAGGGCCTGGGCGAGAGCCGACACCAGGGTCAGGCCCGTCATGAACCAGCGGGTGGCCATCGCGGTGCGGATGCCGATGTCGCGCACCTTGGCGGCCTTCTCGGAGAACTCCTGCTCCTCGCGGTCGGGACGGCCGAAGAGCTTCACCAGCGTCGCGCCCGGCGCGGAGAAGCGCTCGGTCGACTGCGTGACCATCGAGGCGTTCAGAGACGACGCCTCGCGCTGCATGTCGGCCATCCGGCGCCCCATCCGCTTGGCGGGCAGCACGAAGACGGGCAACAACACCAGGGCCAGAGCGGTGACCTGCCACGACAACGTGAACATGACACCCAGCGACAACACCAGCTGGATGATGTTCGTGACGAACCCGGACAGCGTCGACGTGAACGCACGCTGCGCGCCGATCACGTCGTTGTTCAACCGCGAGACCAACGCACCAGTGCGTGTGCGCGTGAAGAACGCGACGGGCATCTTCTGCACATGACCGAACACGGCGCGACGCAGGTCGTAGATGAGACCTTCCCCGATGCGCGTCGACTGCCATCGCTCGACCACACCCAACCCGGCGTCGACCACGGCGATCGCCGCGATCGCCACCGCCAGCCACACCACCACCGACGGCACCGAGCCGCCGACGATCGCATCGACCACCCGGCCGGCCAGCAACGGCGTCGACACCGCGAGAACCGACGACACCACCGTCAACAACAAGAACACGAAGAGCTTCGCCCGATGCGGCCGGGCGAAAGCCAGCACGCGCCGGAAGGTCCCCCGGCGCACCTTGTCAGGCGCGTCCGAGGTGACGCCCATCATGAATCGCCAGGAGCTGTATCCGTCCACGCTGACTAGAACAGCACAGCGGTCTGACAATTCCTTCGCGCGGAGCTAGGAGCGCGCAACAGTTCAGCTTTGAGCGGACAGGGCCGCGAACGACTGCAACCGGCGCAGCTGAGCGGCACGCTCGACCGCGAGCTGCTCCTCGGCCGAAACCCCCGAGGCGGCCGACGCGATCAGCGCCAACGTCTCGGAAACAGCACCGGCCGGCGACTTCACCACCGCACCCACCAGCAGGTCGACGGCAGCGTCCAGCTCGGCCGCGGGCACGACTGAGTTCGCGAGGCCGATCCGCAGCGCCTCGTCCGCCGGAACCCGGCGGGAGGTCACGCACATCTCGGCCGCGCGCGAGTACCCCACGAGTCGCACCAACGGCAGCGTGCCGCCGAGGTCGGGCACCAGACCCAGCCCGGTCTCGGCCATGCAGAACTGCGCGTCCTCGGCGAGCACGCGGAAGTCGCACGCCAGCGCCAACTGGAAACCCGCGCCGATGGCATGCCCGTGCACCGCGGCGATCGTCACGCGTGCCGGATCGCGCAGCCAGGTGAACCCGGCCTGGTACGACGCGATACGAGCGTCCGCCTCCTCGGGAGACAACGCCAGGATCGCACCGAGACCGCCGGGTTCGCCGTCGACGGGCTCACCGGTGAACATGCGCCGGTCCAGCCCCGCCGAGAAGGCGCGGCCAGAACCCCGGACGACCACGACGCGGACGTCCGGGTCCAGCTGTTCGCCGATGTGCCGCAACGCCTGCCACGTGGCGGGCGTCTGTGCGTTGAGCACGTCGGGACGATCGAGCGTGATGGTCGCGCGCGGCCCGGAGATCGCGAGCCGAACGCCACCGCGCTCGAGCACGCCAGCGTCGATTGAGGGCACTGGCATGAGTTACCTCCGGCGAACTAGAAGCTAGTTACCGGAGAGTAGCAGTCTGAGTTTTGGCTACTTCTTCTTCGTGCGGGTGGCGCCACCGCGACCGCGCAGCGTGACCCCGGATTCCGAAAGAACCCGGTGCACGAAGCCGTAGGAACGCCCGGTGCTCTCGGCCAGAGCCCGGATGCTCGCGCCCTTTTCGTACTTCTTCTTCAGGTCAGCGGCCAGCTTGTCCCGCGTGGCGCCGGTGATCCGGGCACCCTTCTTCAGGTCAGCCACCTTGTCCCGCCTTCCGTACGAGCAGGTGGGCCGTGTGACGGCCCCTGTCGTCGCAATGATCGAACAGGAACCGGCAGAACGCCAGGTGATCAAGCAAAGAGATCGCCGAACGGTCGATTTGATCACACTGAGTTGATCACAGAACGCGCTCGGTAATCCTTTGACGCGTGGAGATCACGCCAGCTGGACGAGTTCGAGGTAGTCCTCGGACCAGTGATCCTCGGTTCCGTCGGGCAGCAGGATGACCCTCTCGGGCTCCAGCGCCTCGACCGCGCCGGGGTCGTGCGTCACGAGGACGACAGCGCCTTCGTAGCGCCGCAACGCGTCGAGAACCTGCTCGCGCGAGGCCGGGTCGAGGTTGTTCGTCGGCTCGTCGAGCAGCAGCACGTTCGCCGCCGACGACACCAGACCGGCGAGCGCCAGTCGCGTCTTCTCGCCACCGGACAACGTGCCCGCGGGCTGGTCGAGCTGCTCGCCGCTGAACAGGAACGTGCCGAGCAGCGACCGCAGCTTCTGCTCCTGCTCGTCCGGCGCCATGTGCCGGATGTTCTCCCACACCGACGCGTTGTGGTCGAGCGTCTCGTGCTCCTGCGCGAAGTAGCCGATCTTCAGGCCGTGCCCGGGCACGATCTTGCCGGCGTCCATCTTCTCGTTGCCGCCGAGCAGCCGCAGCAGCGTCGTCTTGCCGGCGCCGTTGAAGCCGAGGACGACGACCCGGGAACCCCGGTCGATCGCGAGGTCCACGCCGGTGAAGATCTCCAGCGAGCCGTAGGACTTGCTCAAACCCTCTGCCATCAAAGGGGTCTTGCCGCACGACGCGGGCGCCGGGAAGGTGATCCGGGCGACCTTGTCGCTCTGGCGCACGTCGTCGAGACCGTCGAGCAGCTTCTGCGCGCGCTTCGCCATGTTCTGCGCCGCAACGGCCTTCGTGGCCTTCGCGCCCATCTTGGCGGCCTGCGTCATCAGCGCGCCGGCCTTCTTCTCGGCGTTGGCGCGCTCACGGCGGCGGCGCTTCTCGTCCGTCGCACGGGCTTCGAGGTACTTCTTCCAGCCCAGGTTGTAGATGTCGACCTCACCGCGAATCGCGTCGAGGAACCACACCTTGTTGACGACGTCGTCGAGCAGCTCCACGTCGTGGGAGATCACGACGAGCCCGCCGTCGTGCGACTTGAGGAACCCGCGCAGCCACGTGATCGAGTCGGCGTCGAGGTGGTTCGTCGGTTCGTCGATCAGCAGGATCGTGCTGGACTTCGCGCCGACACCGGCCTCGGAGGCGGCGAACAGGATGCGCGCCAGCTCGACGCGGCGGCGCTGACCACCGGAGAGCGTGCTCAGCGGTTGCGCGAGCACCCGGTCCGGCAGGCCGAGGTTGGAGCAGATGCGGGCGGCCTCGGACTCGGCCGCGTACCCGCCGAGCGCCGCGAACCGCTCCTCGAGCTTGCCGTACTTGGCGACGGCCTTGTCGAGCTCGTCGGGGTCGACCAGCTCGGACATCTTCGACTGGGACTTCTCCATGTCGCGGAGCAGCTGGTCGAGGCCGCGCGCGGACAGCACGCGGTCCTTGGCGATGACCGAGAGGTCGCCCTCGCGCGGGTCCTGCGGCAGGTAGCCGAGGGCGCCCTTGCGCATGATGGCGCCGGCGTACGGCTCGCCCTCACCGGCGAGAACGCGCAGCGAGGTGGTCTTGCCGGCACCGTTGCGGCCCACGAGGCCGATCCGGTCGCCGGGCTGAACGCGCAGGTTGGCGCCACTCACGAGAATGCGTGAGCCCGCGCGCAACTCCATGTCAGTTGCGGTGATCAAGAGAAACAACTCCGAAAGGCTTGCGTTCTGTGCTTTGGGGATCGAGCACAGCCGGGCATGACAAGGGATGACACGTCCGGGTCGGCCTACTCGAGGAGGATCACGGCACCCATTCTACGGGATCACGACCATCGAATTTCCCACGTGTGGCCGGACGCATAGATTGCCGTTATGAGCGAAGACTTCTCGGGCAAGGCCGCCCTGGTCACCGGCGCGTCCCGCGGCATCGGCTTCGGCATCGCACGCGAACTCCTCTCCCGCGGCGCCGCCGTGGCGATCACCGGCCGCAAGCCGGACCAGCTGGAGGAAGCGGCCGCGCAGCTGCGTTCCGACACAGGCGGCCGTGTTCTCGCCGTAGCGGGCAACGCAGGCGACGAGGACGCACGCGCCGACGCCGTCACACGCACCGTGGAGGAGTTCGGCAGCCTCGACGTCCTCGTGAACAACACCGGCATCAATCCGCAGTACGGCTTCCTGATGGAGGCCGACCTCAACGCGGTCCGGAAGATCTTCGACGTCAACGTGGTGGCCACGCTCGGTTTCATCCAACTCGCGTGGAAAGCGTGGATGAGCGAGCACGGCGGCGCGGTCGTCAACGTCGCGTCGATCGGCGGCATCCGCTCGACCGGCGTCATCGGCGCTTACGGCGCCTCGAAGGCGGCGCTGATCCGGCTCACCGAGGAACTCGCGTGGCAGCTCGGCCCGAAGGTGCGCGTGAACGCCGTCGCGCCCGCCGTCGTGAAGACGAAGTTCGCGGAAGCCCTGTACGTGGGACGCGAAGAAGAAGCGAGCCAGCAGTACCCGATGAAGCGCCTTGGCACCCCTGAAGACGTCGCCTCTCTCGTGGCATTCCTCTGCTCCGATGGCGCTTCATGGATCACGGGCGAGACCGTGCGCGTGGACGGCGGTCTGCTGTCTACGGGGACTGCGGGCTGACCCCCAGCACGTCCAGGAACGCCGCGGCCGCGGGTGTGAGCCCTCCGGAACTCCACACGAGGTGCTCCACCCGCGAAGGCCCGTCCACGATCGGCACGGTCACCACCCCGGTCAGCTGCGGCGTGTACTTCGCCGGCAGCACGGCCACCGCCAGCTCCTCCCGGATCAGCCCGGCCATCAGCTCGGCGGTCGTCACCTCGTACGCCACCTCCCGGTGCAGCCCGGCCCCGGCGAACGCCTGATCGGACTGGGTGCGGCCCGGCGAGGACACCGGGAAGTCGGCGAACTGCTCCTCGGCCAGCTCCCCCAGCGTCACCTCGGTCTGCCGGGCGAACCGGTGCCCGGCCGCCATCACGGCCACGTGGTCGTCGCGGTCCAGTTCGCGCACCCGCACGCCCTCGGGCGTCACCCCCGGCGGCAACCCGAGGAACGCGAGGTCCAGCGAGCCTTCCCGCACCAGCCGCACCATCTCGAGGCTGGACAGCATCCGCAACGCCACCCGCACGTCCGGATACCTCTCCCGGAACACCCGCAACGCCGCGGGCAGGTCCACGGCCGCCACGGTCGGGATCACGCCGACCACGACCCGTCCGCGCACCTGACCGACGGCCGCCGCCACCTCGGCCACGGCCCGTTCGGCGAACTCCAGGCACTGCCGCGCGGCAGGCAGGAACGCGGCCCCGGCAGGCGTCAGCCGCACGCTGCGACTGGTCCGTTCGAACAGCCGGGCGCCCAGCGACCGTTCGAGACGGGCGATCTGGTGGCTCAGCGCCGACTGCACCACGAGGCATTGGCGCGCGGCCTTGGTGAAACTGCCGGTTTCGGCCACCGCGAGCACGTATCGCATCTGTTGGAGCTCCACTCCACCCATCTTGAATCACGATGGATCGGATGAAAACCATGTGTTGGACTCATAGACCCAGCGCATCGAGACTCGAAGACGTGAACCGCATCGCGCTCGCCGCCTTCGCCCCGCTCGTCTGGGGGTCCACCTACGTCGTCACGACCGAGCTCCTGCCGCCCGGTCACCCGCTGTTCGCCGGGCTGCTCCGCGCCCTGCCGGCGGGCCTGATCGCGATCGCGCTGACCAGGTCGTTGCCGAAGGGCGCGTGGTGGGCGAAGGCGGCCGCGCTGGGCGTGCTCAACATCGGCCTGTTCTTCCCGTTCCTGTTCCTCGCGGCGGAACGGCTGCCGGGCGGCGTGGCGGCCACTCTGGGCGCCGCTCAGCCGCTCGTGGTCGCGTTGCTGGCCGTCGGGGTGCTCAAGGAGCGCCCGTCGGCGTGGCGGCTCGCGTGGGGCGTCGTGGGCGTGGTCGGTGTCGGCCTGGTCGTGCTCGGCCCGGCAGCCGGGTTCGACCTGATCGGCGTCGCGGCCGGACTGGGTGGCGCCGCGACGATGGCGTTGGGCGTGACGCTCACCAAGAAGTGGGGCAGGCCGGACGACGCGAGCCCCACGGCGTTCGCGGGCTGGCAACTCGCGGCGGGCGGCCTGTTCCTCGTGCCGGTGACTTTCCTGGTCGAGGGCGCACCGCCGGCGATCGGCCTGGGCGCCGCGCTCGGGTACCTGTGGCTCGGCGGCATCGGCGGGCTGCTCGCGTACGTGTTGTGGTTCCGCGCGATCACCACGCTGCCCGTCACGTCCGTGTCGATGCTCGGCCTGCTGTCGCCGATGATGGCCGCCGTGCTCGGGGTCGTGGTGCTGGGGCAGACGCTGGACGCCGTGCAGCTCGCCGGGTTCGCGCTAGCCCTGACCGCGATCGTCGCGAGCCAGCGGCAGCCGAAGCACGATCTCGCCGTCCTCGTCGGTCTCCCCCGTCGGCGTGAAGCCGTAGCGGCGGTAGAACGGCTCGGGTGACCCGTCACCGGGCACGTAGCTCGTGAGCAGCTCCACGGCCCCGTCAGCGCGCAGCAACGCCACCACCTCGTCCAGGATCGCGCGCCCGTAGCCGCGGCCCTGGAACCCGGCGCCGACGAGCAGCCGCCACAGGAAGTACGGCCCGCGCAATCCCGGCTCCGGCACGAGGTTCCAGCTGAGCATGACGAACCCGACCGGCACGTCACCGTCGTAGACGGCACGGAACCAGGGGTGCGCCGAGGGGTTCTCGGCGGCGTCCAGGAACGACTTCTCCACCGACGCGACGAACCGCTCCTGCGCGGGGTCCACCCGCAGGGCGACCACGGCGTCGCGGTTGGCGTCGGTGACCTCGACCAGACGGATCTGAGCGCTCATGGCGCCCAGCATGCCGCTCAGTCCGACGTCGTGGGCGCCGACGGCCGCAGCGGTGCCGAGGACGCGGGAGTGGACGTGGGCGGCTTGGTGACCGACACCGGCGCCGACGTGCCCGGCGTCGTCGGTGAGGAGGGCTTCATCGGCGCGCTCGACGGCGGCGTGGTGCCCACCGGTTCCTTGGAGTTCGGCGTCGTCGCGACCGAACTCGACGGCGTGGTCACCGGAGGCGGCGTGGTCGTGGTGGTCGTCGTCGAAGAGGGCGACGGCGACGGGAGGATGCCCGGTTCCGTGGGCGCCGCGCCGGGCAGCACGGCGAGTGCCACGGCCACCACGCCGACGGTGGCGAGGCCGCTGCCGACGACCGCCGCGGTGCGCCGGCGCCGGGTGCGCACGGCCTGGCCGCGCGAGATCAGGTCGGCCGCGGTGATGGCACGCGGCGGTGCTTCTTCGTCGTGCAGAGCGGAGAAAGTCGCCCGCAGGTCGTCCTCGCGAACCATCACACCTCCAGCCTCAAGTGGTCGAAATCGGGGCCCAGCTTGCGCCGCAACGTCTCCAGGCCCTTGCTGCTCTGCGACTTCACCGTGCCCGTCGAGCAGTTCAGCGCGGCCGCCGTGTCCTCGACGCTCAGATCGTGCCAAAAGCGCAGCACGAGGACAGCGCGCTGCCGTGCGGGAACGGCGGTGAGCGCCTGCCACACCACGAGCCTGTCCTCCGCCGCGATGGCGGAGGACAGGCCCTCTGGGGGTGAGTCAGTCAGCTTCTCCCTGCGCCAGCGCACTTTGCGGCGTTCCGCGAGGAACGTCCGCACGACGATCTGCCGCAGGTACGGTTCGAGCCCCGACCGGTCCGCGAGCTTGGGACCTGCCAGGTACAGCTTCAAGAACGCCGACTGCATGACGTCCTCCGCCTCGTGCCAGTTGCCGCACAGCAGGAACGCCGTGAAGCGCATCGAGTCGGCGCACCGGTCGAAGCAGTCGGTGAACTCAGCCTCCCAGTTCAGCGGGGACTCCTCACCCGGCGGGCGTCGTCGCGACCGGCGCGCTCGGCACGCTCGTCGGAGGCTTCGTCGGGGCCGACGGCCGGACCGGGGGCGACGTCTGGATCGGCGGCTTGGTCGCGGGCTGCGACGAGGTCGGGGTCGGTGCCGTCCAGGTGGTCGGCGTCTTCGTCCCGACCGAGGTGGGGGCCGTGCTGGGCGGGGCCGTGGTCGGCAGAGCCGTGGTCGGCGCCTGGACCGGCGAGGACGACGGCGTCTTGACCGGGGCGGAGGTGGGCGGCTGCGGAGCAGACGTCGTGGGCTGGGGCTTGGTGGGCTCGCCACCGCTCAGCGCGAGCGCCGGCACCGCGATGCCGATGGCACCCAGCGCGACCGCTCCGGCCACGATCACCATTCGTTTGCGCACTTAACAGCTCCAGCAGGTGTCAGTGGTGCCAGGATCAGGCACCCTCACCCGTATCCATGCGGCCGGGCTCCCCATCGGTTGCCCGTGTGTCCTGGATCACGATCTCGACGCATCGGGCCCGTTCAGCGGCCTCGTCGAGCACCGTGCGGCGGGGTTCGGGGACGTCCAGGACGCGGTCCTCGGCCAGTTGGAAGACGCCCGAGAGCCTGCGGTCGTTGCGCAGGACGTCGAGCGCCTGCCAGTCGCCGCCGAGCACCACGGAGTCGAGTTCGGCGAGTCGCGGCACGAGCACCCTGGCGACGTCGTCCGCGGCGGCCTGGAGCGCGACGCGCGCCTGTCCTTCTCTACGCCGCGCGAACCGCTGCTGCGACCAGCCGCCCGCGCTGCTGCGGCCGTGCACCTGCTTGCGGTCCGTAGCCGACACCTCGACCTTGCCGCCATGCGCGATGCCGACGCTGTGCCCGCCGAGCCGCACGAGGACGAGCCCGACCCGCCGGGGCTCGGCCAGGTTCGCGACGACCTCTTCCACGGAGCTGCCGCCGCGTGTCGGGAACGTGGCCGTCGCGCCGTCCTCGGCCGTTATGTCGACCTTGCTCTCACCTACTGAGATGGCGACGCCGCCGTGCCGGGTGGAGAATCTGCCGATCCACCCCAGGATCCGTTCCGGTTCGACCTCGACGGCCCTGCCGCCGGGAACCGGACGTACCCGGCTCACCCGACCTCCGAGGTCAGCACGTCGAAAACGGTCACCGTGCACACACTAGAACCACGCCGACACGGGCCGTGAACGGCACGCAGATGTTACCGATGAGTTCGTAACGCTTGACAGATGAGTCTCGAAAGCGTGAACTCATCAACCGTATGGATTAACCATTGACTCCATCCGGCTCCGACCAGCGATGTTCACGGACGGGTAGGGTCACTGGGGCGTGATCTTATGACAGCGGGGAGTCACCATGACGACTGCTGCCGGTCGACCAACACTGACCGTTGACGAGACGGACTCAACGGGCCACGGCAGCCTTACGCAGCTCTTGACGACGGGACCGTTCCCGGAAGCGTTGAGGGCGGCGATCAAGGCGAGCCGACTCAGCCTCGACCGCATCCAGCACCGGTTGGCACTGCGCGGCGTGACCATCAGCGTCGCGACGCTCAGCTACTGGCAGTCAGGACGGCGAAGGCCTGAACGCCCTGAATCGCTGGAGGCGCTGCGGCACCTCGAGTCGGTCCTGGGCGTGCCTCAGTCGGGTCTGTCGGCGTTGCTCGGACCGCCTCGTCCGCGAGGCCGCCGATGCCGCCCGACGACGATGATGCCGATCGACGCGCTGTGGGCGCGTCGGGAGCGGGTCGCGAACCTGCTCTCGAAGGTCGACACGTCATCCGACCTGAAGCTCGGCCGGATCAGCCAGCACGACCGAATCGAGATCTCTGCCGACGGCGGGCAGAAATCCGTGTGGGTGCGGCAGATCCTGCGGGCGGAGCAGGACGGCCCTGACCGGTGGGCGCTCGTGTTCGAGACCGAGGAGAGCGACGTGCTCCCCGAGATCACGAACGTGCGCAACTGCCACCTCGGCCGCATCGCCCGCGACCACGAGGCCAACATCATGGTCGCGGAGATGATGTTCGAACGGCCGTTGACCCGCGGCGAGACCCTGATCATGGAATACCAGCTGGTGTTCCCCGAGGGTCACGCCCCCAAGGGCAACAACACGTTCGCGCGCAAGTTCCGGCTGCCGGTCCGCGAGTACGTGATCGAGGTCCGGTTCGACGAGACGAACCTGCCGTCGCGCGTGCAGCAGTACAGCGTGCCGGCCGGGGACGAGACGCCGTCGCGGCGTCGCAACCTCACGCTGGACTCGGGTGGCGGCGTGCACGCCGTGGCGCTCGGGTTCGGTCCCGGTGTGTTCGGCATCCGGTGGGAGTGGCCGAACCGCTAGACAGTTCTTGTACGAGGAAGGCCCCCGGCTCGCGAGCCGGGGGCCTTCTTCGTTCTGCTGGTTACACCCAACCGGCGATCTGCAGGCTGACGGCGCGCAGCGAGCCGCGGTCCGTGCCCACCACGTCGGCGACCTTGAAGGTCCAGGTGCCGTCGGCCGGGTCCGCGGTCAGGGTCGACAGCGGCTGGACCGGCTTCCAGGAGCCCGTGAACGGAGCCTGAGCGGCCGTCACGCTGGAGAACGAGGTCGTGGCGTCGTCGGTGAACACGGCCTGGCAGATGTTCGAGCCGGTGCCGCCCGAACGCGAGAACAGCGTGACGCTCTTGCCCGCCGGCGAGGTGAGCGTGCCCACCAGGTCACCGACGAACGTGTGGTCGATGCCGACCGTCGTCGCGCCGTCCGCGGCGGTGCACGTGGCGCCGTCCACGGAGAACTTCAGGTTCGACGCCGCCCCGACACCCGTGACGGGCAGCGAGATCGACACGCCGGTCTGATCGTTGTCCGGGATGGCGATCGCCGCACCGGTGTACGCGAACGTCTGGTACTGGCGGGACGGCTCACCCACGCGGAGCGTGAACGAGGTCGTGCCCGGCGAGGTCGCGCCCGAGTAGGTGACGCGGGCGTCGAGCTTGACCGCCGAACCGAGCGTGGCGTTCGCCGGCACGGTCACCTTGAAGGTGTTGCTGACGGTCTGGCCCGGGTCGATGTTGCCGTAGTACTTGGAGCGCGGCGCGATGGTGACACCGGCGGACGTCGTCGACAGCACGACCGAGGTCGACGCGGCCGAGCCGTCACCGTTGTTCGCGACCGGAACCGTCACCGTGGAGGTGGTGCCGGGCTTGAGGAAAGCGCTTCCGTCGTTGTCGTTGACGACGGTCGGCTTCTGCGCGCGGGCCAGTGCCTGCGGCGACGCACCCGTGTAGGCGAGGGCGCGGTCGGCCATCACGATGCCGGCGCCGGTGCGGTTGTCCACACCGGACTCGACGATGTCGATCGCCGTCGCGGTCAGGGCTTCCTTGACCTCGGCGGGCGCCAGCCCCGGGTTGCCGGAGAGGATCAGACCGGCGATCGCGGCGGCGTTCGGGGCAGCCGCGGACGTGCCGAAGAACGGCGCGAAGCCCGGCACCGACGTGGTGACGCCGTCGGCCGCGGTGATGTCCGGCTTCTGCCGGGTCTGGGCGAGCGGGGAGCCGTCGGGCGCGAAGAACGTCTTGCGCGGTCCGTCGGAGGTGAAGCGCTCCGGCTTCTGCGTGCCGTCGAAGGCGCCGGGGAACGGACCCTTCGGGTTGGCCGGGTCGCCGGGCTCGAGGTCGAACGGCAGCGCGCCGGCAGCCGGTGCGGCCGCGACGGAGATCGCGCCGTTGGCCGCCGAGTGGCCGCGCGTGGTGCCGGGGGTGACGTACTTCTTGAGGCCGTCGTTGGTGTCGGCGAACCGGCCGCCGAACAGCGACAGCGCGAAGTACTTGTCGTCACCGCGGTACTTCACGACCGCGAGGCGCGTGCCCGTGGAGCTTGCCGGGGTGTTGATGCGCTCGTACGGGTCCTGCGCGCCGTCCTGGTTGTTCTGGCTGAACGTCACGACGTTGCCCTGGGCGTTGACCAGGTAGAGGTCGTAGTCGTTGGCCGACTGCCCCAGCGGGTCGGCCCAGTGCAGCACGGTCGGCACGTTGCCGGAGAAGTTCGACAGCGGGTTGAACAGCTGCTTCTGGTTGGGGTCCGGGTTGAAGTCGTGCGCGGAGCCCGCGAACTTGCCGACGCCGACACCGGAGTCGACGAACTGGCCCTCGTAGTGGCCGGAGGTGCCGTCGACGACGTTGCCCTGGTTGCCCGCGCTGGAGAAGAACAGCGCGCCGTCGGCAGCGACCGCGTCGACCGCGCGGGCGATGATGCCGTCCTGGAAGGGCGACTCGTTGAAGTAGATGACGTCGTCGACGATGACGTCGCAGCCGAGGTCGAACCGCAGCTTCTTGATGTTGTCCGCGAAGCTCGCGTCACCGTTGAACGCCGTGGCGAAGCCGAGTTCGGCGTTCGGGGCGATGTCGTGGAGGATCTCCAGCATCGCGGTGCCCTCGTCACCGGAGCCCGCCTGCCCGGGCACGATGTCGACGGCCGGCAGTTCGCCGTTGTTCTGCGACACGGTCAGCGAGTTCACGCCGTCCGACAGCGCACACAACTTCACACCGACACCGGTGACCCGGAAGCTTCCGCGCGCGGCCTCGGCGTTGTGCGCCTTGTCGCTCTCGGCCACCTTCGCGGCCTGCACGGACAACGTCTTCTCGGCGAGCCGGCGCTCGATCTCCCTGGCCTTGTCCTCTTTGGACGCAGCCTTGTTCTTGTTGTCCCGCTTGTTCTTCACGTCCTGCGTCATCGCGTCGCTGCCGGGCTCGACGCGTGCCACGTCGTTCCGCCCCGCGATCTCGGAGATCTTCGCGACCGGCACCTCGGCGCGCACGGTGCGGTGCTCCGGAGACACGGCCCGAATCTGCCCACCCGCCGCGCGGACAGCGTTGACCAGGTCCTCGGAGTACTGCTTGGCGCGGATGTCCACGAGCGTGGTCGACTTCGGCGTCACGGCAACGCCGGTCTGCACCTGCGGCAGCGCACTGGTGATCGACGTCGACACCCGCTTGCGCGCCTCGACGACGAGCGCGCTGTCCACTTTGGACTCAGCAGGGGTGAGCGACTTCTTGATGCTCTGCAGCGCGGCGATCTGCGCCGCGGTGCGGTCGGTGATGGTCTTCGCTGCCTTGACCGGATCTGCGGACGCCGGCGTGACAGCGGTGAGTGCGGCCAGAAGAACTGCGGAACCTGCGACGGCTAAGGTCGTGCCTCTTCGAGATCGGCGCACAGGGTATCTCCCCCGAACGTTGGCGTGCCCCCGAGCACGCGGCCTGCGACCGGCGATTCCCGGTCGAGGCGTCAACGTATGGTGCTTGCCTGATCACAGTCAGCATCCGATTGGGCTACTTCTCACTTAGCAGACACAATCACACTTCACAGAACAAACCCTGACAGGCCAATACCTCACCAACTGCGGCCGCCCTGACACGCCAACGAGACCGGCCAGCCTCACAAACCTGGCCCCAACAGGACAACGCCATCGGCCGCCGTCTCAGATGGCTGCACAGAACAACGTTCCCGAGCCCGCCGACCCTCGCCAAACACAAACAGGACGACGTCCGCGCCCTCCATCGCAGGCGAACGCCCCTGCCTTCTGTCACAGGCGAACGTCTCGGGCCGCCGTCACGGGCGAACGTCTCGGGCCGCCGTCACAGGCCAACATCCCGCCTTCGTCCCGCCTTCGTCCCCGCCCGCCGTCACAGGACAACGCCCCAGCCCGCCGCCATCACAGGACAAATGCGTCAGTCCACAACTGACCGGTCCTCCCGGACAACGCCTCCAACAACGCCGCAGCCTGGTTGTCCGTCAGCGAAGCCACGAAGTCCACCACCGCCCGCCCCCGAGCGAGCCCCCTGACCACATCGGGCCCCACCGGCATCTCCCCGATCGCACCGACCAATGTGGACGGCTCCGTCCGGGCGAGCGCCGCGTACTCCGTTTCGGCCAGCTCCACCAGATCGTGCAACCGCCGCGGCAACCGATCCGCCTCAGCCCGATCGGTCACCCACTGCTCCAACGCATCCACCAACGAGCTCAACAACCGAGCCTGCCCCCGCTGATGCAACGCCAAATCGGGCCGCAACAACACAAACCGCCGATGCACGAACTTCAACACCTGCACCTCGTGCCACTGCTGCACAGCCAGCACAACGTGCCCCGACCGAGCCGTGGGCTCCTCGATCACCCCGACCGCGTCCACCAACCGCCGAGTCCACCGAGCACTGAACCCGGCCACCGCCTGCTCGGCCTCAACGGACCCGTCGAACGGCACCGCCAACAGCCCGTCCACGAGCTCCTTGCTGACCTTCCGCACGGCCATGGCGAACGCCTCGTCGCTCATGACCCACGAGTCCTTCAAATGCATCCGCCGCCGCAACGTCTCCAACGACCGCCCGGGCATCCGAATCTCGGCGTTGAGCTCCCCATCGCTCAACCCGGCCAAATCCAACGCCTGCGCCTGCCAAGTCCCCAACTCGGCCGCAACAGTCGCGTGCTGCAACACCCCGACCCGATGAAAGTCCTCAAGGTCATGAATCGCGTAGGCGATGTCGTCCGCGGTGTCCATGACGCTCGCCTCAACAGTCTGCTGCCACGACTCGATCCGCCCCTCGAACGGCTCCCGAGCCTGCCGCAGATCATTGGTCTCCGTGACGTAGGCCGAGAACTTCGAACTACCGGTCCCCGGCATGTCCTCAGGCTCCGAAGCCCCCCGAGGCGCCACCTCCACCCCGAGCTCCTGGTGCCGAGTCCACGGGTACTTCAACATCGCCGCCCGCACCGCCACCGTCAGGTCCAACCCGAGCGCCTTGGGCCCACGAACATCCGTGGTGGTCACGATCCGAAACGACTGAGCGTTCCCCTCGAACCCGTCCGGCAACCCGAACCGGTGCCGAGCCAGCCGATCCAACACCTGCTCCCCGAGGTGCCCGAACGGCGGGTGCCCCAGGTCGTGGGCCAACGCAGCCGCCTCCACCACGTCGGGGTCGCACCCGCCCAACTTCTCCAGCACCGCGGTCAACTCGGGCCGGTTGGTCAACCGCTCGGCAATGGCCCGTGCCGCCTGCGCCACCTTCAAGCTGTGGGTGAGCCGGTTGTGCACCAACAGCCCAGACCCCGTGGAGCTCACCACCTGCGTCACTCCACCAAGCCTCGCGAAGAACGGGCTGCTGGCCACCCGATCTCGGTCCACCCGGAACGGATTGGTGGCGAGGTCGGCCGTCCTGCCCACCCCGGCGGACCGACGGGCGGCACGTTGCTCGTTGTGCATGGCAAAGAAGGTACCCGGCAGGCACCAGCAGCCGGCTCCTCACGCGACTTCCTCATAGCGCGGCGAAGATGACCATGGTTTCGTGACACCCCCTCCGAGCCCGCTCGTGGAAATGACTAATAGAGGGAGCGGCGGCCAAATCCGGACAACCCTCACCCGATCGAGTTAGCGGTTCGCTGCGCTCCCGTGGGTGGGCGGCGACGCGACTCGTGTGAGTGGGCGGCCGGCGCACATCGCACCCCTCGGGTGAGGCGGCGAACATCGCTCCCGTGGGCGGGTGCCAGACATCGAGGTTGAGGGATGCGTGGGGTGGGTGGCTTCGAAGGTGTTTGGGGACCGCTAGGGGTGCCACAAGACCGAGGTCCTTGGTTCGTGTGGGGTTCCATGGACCGTCACGTACCAAGGACCATCGTGAACTGAGGAGCGAGACCGGAGGTTGTGCGCTGGTGCTGGCTGTGCGCCGCGGCTGCAGTCGGTTGTCGGGGTCGGCTTGTGGTCGTGCCGGCCTGCGGCGTGAACGGACCGTTCGCGCTGGGTTCTGGAGACAGCAGAAAGCCCCCGAGGGGAGCGCTTGTGGCGCTCGACCCTTGGGGGCTTTCTGTACGTAAGTTCGGCGGCGACCTACTCTCCCACACCGTAACCAGTGCAGTACCATCGGCGCAGAAGGGCTTAACTACCGGGTTCGGAATGGGACCGGGTGTTTCCCCAACGCTATAACCACCGAAACACTATGGAAATATCAACCTGAACCCCGAGCCGGCAGGATGTTCTTGCCCCTGCCTGGGGTCGATCGGTTCTGGTTGTTCTCCCAGAACCGCACAGTGGATGCGTAGCGTCTTTGTAACAAGTCCTCGGCCTATTAGTACCAGTCAGCTCCAACCGTTACCGGTCTTCCACCTCTGGCCTATCAACCCAGTGGTCTAGCTGGGGGCCTTAACTCACGAAGAGTGGGATACCTCATCTTGGAACGAGCTTCCCGCTTAGATGCCTTCAGCGGTTATCCCTTCCGAACGTAGCCAACCAGCAATGCTCTTGGCAGAACAACTGGCACACCAGCGGTCCGTCCGTCCCGGTCCTCTCGTACTAGGGACAGCCTTCCTCAAGTATCCTACGCGCGCGGCGGATAGGGACCGAACTGTCTCACGACGTTCTAAACCCAGCTCGCGTACCGCTTTAATGGGCGAACAGCCCAACCCTTGGGACCTACTCCAGCCCCAGGATGCGACGAGCCGACATCGAGGTGCCAAACCATCCCGTCGATATGGACTCTTGGGGAAGATCAGCCTGTTATCCCCGGGGTACCTTTTATCCGTTGAGCGACCACGCTTCCACAAGCCATGGCCGGATCACTAGTTCCGACTTTCGTCCCTGCTCGACCCGTCAGTCTCACAGTCAAGCTCCCTTGTGCACTTGCACTCAACACCTGATTGCCAACCAGGCTGAGGGAACCTTTGAGCGCCTCCGTTACTCTTTGGGAGGCAACCGCCCCAGTTAAACTACCCACCAGGCACTGTCCCTGATCCGGATTACGGACCGAGGTTAGACATCCAATACGACCAGAGTGGTATTTCAACGATGACTCCACAACCACTGGCGTGGCCGCTTCACAGTCTCCCACCTATCCTACACAAGCCGAATCGAACACCAATACCAAGCTATAGTAAAGGTCCCGGGGTCTTTCCGTCCTGCCGCGCGTAACGAGCATCTTTACTCGTAATGCAATTTCGCCGGGCCTGCGGTTGAGACAGTCGAGAAGTCGTTACGCCATTCGTGCAGGTCGGAACTTACCCGACAAGGAATTTCGCTACCTTAGGATGGTTATAGTTACCACCGCCGTTTACTGGCGCTTAAGTTCTCAGCTTCGCCACCGAAGTGACTAACCGGTCCCCTTAACGTTCCAGCACCGGGCAGGCGTCAGTCCATATACATCGTCTTGCGACTTCGCATGGACCTGTGTTTTTAGTAAACAGTCGCTTCTCGCTGGTCTCTGCGGCCGTCTCGCCCTAGCCTGCAAGAGGCTTCAAGCGCTACGGCCCCCCTTCTCCCGAAGTTACGGGGGCATTTTGCCGAGTTCCTTAACCACAGTTCGCCCGATCGCCTTGGTATTCTCTACCTGACCACCTGTGTCGGTTTGGGGTACGGGCCGCGTGAAAGCTCGCTAGAGGCTTTTCTCGGCAGCATGGGATCACTCTACTTCGCCTCAATCGGCTACGCATCACGTCTCAGCCTTAATGAACTGCGGATTTGCCTACAGTTCGGCCTACACGCTTGCACCAGTACTACCACTCACTGGCGGAGCTACCCTCCTGCGTCACCCCATCGCTTGACTACTACAAGTTCAGGTCCCGCGCTCCACAGACCCCATAGCCCCGAAGGGCGTCTGGAGGTGCTTCGGGCGGTTAGTATCACAAGGTTCATCATGGGCGCGTTCACACGGGTACGGGAATATCAACCCGTTGTCCATCGACTACGCCTGTCGGCCTCGCCTTAGGTCCCGACTTACCCTGGGCGGATTAGCCTGGCCCAGGAACCCTTGGTCATCCGGCGGACGAGTTTCTCACTCGTCTTTCGCTACTCATGCCTGCATTCTCACTCGCATAGCGTCCACGGCTGGATTACTCCGCCGCTTCAACCGCTACACGACGCTCCCCTACCCATCCCAGCTTGCGCTGAAATGACACAGCTTCGGTGGTGTGCTTAAGCCCCGCTACATTGTCGGCGCAGGACCACTTGACCAGTGAGCTATTACGCACTCTTTAAAGGGTGGCTGCTTCTAAGCCAACCTCCTGGCTGTCTGTGCGACCCCACATCCTTTCCCACTTAGCACACACTTAGGGACCTTAGCTGGCGTTCTGGGCTGTTTCCCTCTCGACTACGAAGCTTATCCCCCGCAGTCTCACTGCCGCGCTCTAACACACCGGTATTCGGAGTTTGGTTGATTTCGGTAAGCTTGTGGGCCCCCTAGACCATCCAGTGCTCTACCCCCGGTGAGAAACACACGACGCTGCACCTAAATGCATTTCGGGGAGAACCAGCTATCACGGTGTTTGATTGGCCTTTCACCCCTAACCACAGCTCATCCCCCAGGTTTTCAACCCTGGTGGGTTCGGGCCTCCACGCGGTCTTACCCGCGCTTCACCCTGGCCATGGCTAGATCACACCGCTTCGGGTCTAGACCACGCGACTCAAGCGCCCTATTCAGACTCGCTTTCGCTACGGCTACCCCACACGGGTTAACCTCGCCACGTAGCACTAACTCGCAGGCTCATTCTTCAAAAGGCACGCCGTCACCCCTAAAGGCTCCGACGGATTGTAGGCACACGGTTTCAGGTACTATTTCACTCCCCTCCCGGGGTACTTTTCATCTTTCCCTCACGGTACTAGTCCGCTATCGGTCACCAGGGAGTATTTAGGCTTAGCGGGTGGTCCCGCCAGATTCACAGCGAATTTCACGAGTACGCTGCTACTTGGGAACACTCTAAACAGACGCTAGGTTTTCGAGTACGAGGGTTTCACTCTCTACGCCCGTGCTTTCCAGACACGTTCCTCTAACCACACGTTTTCTGACTGTCTGCTAGTCCGGCAGAACTAGCCAAGAGGTCCCACGACCCCGCGAATGCAACCCCTGCCGGGTATCACACAGACGCGGTTTAGCCTCATCCGCTTTCGCTCGCCACTACTCACGGAATCACGGTTGTTTTCTCTTCCTGCGGGTACTGAGATGTTTCACTTCCCCGCGTTCCCTCCACATACCCTATGTGTTCAGGTATGGGTGACCCCACATGACTGGGGCCGGGTTTCCCCATTCGGACATTCTAGGATCTCAGCTCGGTTGACAGCTCCCCTAGACTTTTCGCAGTCTCCTACGTCCTTCATCGGCTCCTGGTGCCAAGACATCCACCGTATGCCCTTACTAACTTGCTACAAAGATGCTCGCATCCACTGTGCAGTTCTCAAAGAACAATCAGAAACCCTCGCACTACTGCGTGACGCCGGCCTGAACATCATCAGGTGGTTCATCCGCGGCAAGAGCCCGATCACTGAAAGACACTAAGCGTGTTCTCTCAGGACCCAACAGCGTACCGATCTATTCACTCAGCCCTCTCTGAACCTTTCCACGCGGCGAACCGCAGTACTCACTTCAGCGACAACTGTGCGTCAAGCCAGCCAGCATCCACTAATGAGCCCTACCCCGCTGAGCGAGTGCAGGTTCTGACCAGTGCGGAGACGTTTGCTCCGAACACTGGTAGATGCTCCTTAGAAAGGAGGTGATCCAGCCGCACCTTCCGGTACGGCTACCTTGTTACGACTTCGTCCCAATCGCCAGTCCCACCTTCGACCGCTCTCCCCCTTGCGGGTTGAGCCACGGGCTTCGGGTGTTACCGACTTTCGTGACGTGACGGGCGGTGTGTACAAGGCCCGGGAACGTATTCACCGCAGCGTTGCTGATCTGCGATTACTAGCGACTCCGACTTCACGGGGTCGAGTTGCAGACCCCGATCCGAACTGAGACCGGCTTTATGGGATTCGCTCCACCTCACGGCTTAGCAGCCCTTTGTACCGGCCATTGTAGCATGTGTGAAGCCCTGGACATAAGGGGCATGATGACTTGACGTCATCCCCACCTTCCTCCGAGTTGACCCCGGCAGTCTCCCATGAGTCCCCACCATTACGTGCTGGCAACATGGAACGAGGGTTGCGCTCGTTGCGGGACTTAACCCAACATCTCACGACACGAGCTGACGACAGCCATGCACCACCTGTACACCGGCCACAAGGGGGCCAATATCTCTACTGGTTTCCAGTGCATGTCAAGCCCAGGTAAGGTTCTTCGCGTTGCATCGAATTAATCCACATGCTCCGCCGCTTGTGCGGGCCCCCGTCAATTCCTTTGAGTTTTAGCCTTGCGGCCGTACTCCCCAGGCGGGGTGCTTAATGCGTTAGCTGCGGCACAGAGGGCGTGGAAGCCCCCCACACCTAGCACCCACCGTTTACGGCGTGGACTACCAGGGTATCTAATCCTGTTCGCTCCCCACGCTTTCGCTCCTCAGCGTCAGTATCGGCCCAGAGACCCGCCTTCGCCACCGGTGTTCCTCCTGATATCTGCGCATTTCACCGCTACACCAGGAATTCCAGTCTCCCCTGCCGAACTCAAGTCTGCCCGTATCGACCGCAAGCTTGGAGTTAAGCCCCAAGTTTTCACGGCCGACGCGACAAACCGCCTACGAGCTCTTTACGCCCAATAATTCCGGACAACGCTCGCACCCTACGTATTACCGCGGCTGCTGGCACGTAGTTAGCCGGTGCTTCTTCTGCAGGTACCGTCACTTGCGCTTCGTCCCTGCTGAAAGAGGTTTACAACCCGAAGGCCGTCATCCCTCACGCGGCGTCGCTGCATCAGGCTTTCGCCCATTGTGCAATATTCCCCACTGCTGCCTCCCGTAGGAGTCTGGGCCGTGTCTCAGTCCCAGTGTGGCCGGTCACCCTCTCAGGCCGGCTACCCGTCGTCGCCTTGGTAGGCCATTACCCCACCAACAAGCTGATAGGCCGCGGGTCCATCCCATACCGCCGGAACTTTCCACCTTCAATCATGCGATCGAAGGTCGTATCCGGTATTAGACCTCGTTTCCAAGGCTTATCCCAGAGTACAGGGCAGGTTACCCACGTGTTACTCACCCGTTCGCCGCTCGTGTACCCCGAAGGGCCTTACCGCTCGACTTGCATGTGTTAAGCACGCCGCCAGCGTTCGTCCTGAGCCAGGATCAAACTCTCCAATAAGGATTGTGTTTGATCGCTCCAGACGGAATATGTCTGGCATCAATCTAGTCTTGCCTCAAAGGAACTACCTCGACGAGGAGGTAATTCATATATTACTGGCTGTGTTTCGGCACGCTGTTGAGTTCTCAAAGAACACGCGCTCACCGGTTCCAGTCTCCGTTTCCGGAGGCTTTCTCTCGGGGCTGGCTGTGTTCGCTTCTTTGGGAAGCTTATTTGGTCTTGCTCTCCGGTGTCAAATCGGCCTCTCGGAGGCTCTTTCTCTTCCGGTTTTTTGGCCAGGCCCGTTCCGGTCTGTATTTCCCGGCCCGTTTCGCTCTGACTTGGAGAACATTACACGGGGCCGTTTCGATCTCCAAATCGGGGGGTACCTCAGGCGCTCGAACCGCCGCTGACCTGCGCGTTCGTCACCGCGAAGACAGGATGGCGGTGCGCCTCCGCTTCGAACGCCGAGACGGCGTCACCGACCTTCGCGTCGAAGAAAGGCCTAGTCACGGGCTCCTTGCGGACGTAAGCGGCCAACACGGGCGCCGCAACGGCCGCGGAAACCTCGCGCAAATCGACTTGACGTGACCTACGTCCCCTTCGCAGCACGGCCTCGCCGGCGGCCCGTGCGTTGTGCACCCAGTCGCGAACGCCGTACGGCGCGACGAGCCACTCGGCACCGTCGTGCTCCATAAGACGAATGGGGATCGTGCGCGGTGCACCAGTGCGGCGGCCACGAATGGTCAGCAGTACGTAGTAGGAGGGCGCGATGCCGAGAGACACGGCGCGACTGATGACGACGTTGCCGATGCGACGCACAAGGTGCTGACGGTAGGTCTTGGCCACACGGTCAATCATGGACCTCATGACGTGCGGTGCGGTGGCGGTTGGCGGAGGTCGTAAGTGACGTACGACGTGATGGTGATCGGTGGAGGCCCCGCCGGCCGCGCACTCGCGCGCGCGTGTGCAGAGCTGGGACTCCACACAGCGATCGTTGACCGCCATCCGCACCGCCCCTGGACGGCGACTTACGGCGCGTGGGCAGACGAGCTTCCGTTCGGCACTCCGGTCAAAACCACGAGCACGGCCGTGATGGCCTATGCGCGCGAGGAACACCGCATCGACCGCACGTACGTAGTGCTCGACAACGCCAAGCTGCACGAACTGCCGGACACGGTTGATGTGCTCCAACGGCCAGAGGCGGCGCGCTACACGTTCAACGCCACAGGCGCTCGCAAGGGGCGTGCGGAGCAGACGGCTGTGGGGACGTTCATCAGCAGCACGAGCACCGAGGTGACGTTGATGGACTGGCGGGGTGATGGGGACACGTTCCTCTACACGGTGCCGGTGGGCGATGGCCGAGTGCTGGTCGAGGAGACGTGCCTGGCGAGGAGGCCGGGCATGCCGCTCGGGGAGCTTCGGCAGCGGCTTCGGGCACGTGGGTGGGGCGGACGGACAGGCGTGGAGGGTGCGGAGGAGGTGCGCGCCCACGGTGATACGGGTGAGGGGTCTGCGGGAGAAGGCCTGGGTGAGACGGGTGACGGACCTGCGGGGGAACGCCTGGGTGGGGAACGGGCGGGTGGAGGGCTGCGCGAGTGGGGTGCGGCAGCGGGGAGCGGCGGAGAGGGGCCGCGCGGGCGGGACGAGACAGGCGCGGGAGGGGTAGACGGCCTGGGTGGGGCCGAGGTGAGGGGAACGGGTGGCCGAGGTCGATCTGGTGCGGGGGATGTGGGTGTCCGGGGTGGGACAGGGCCTGGGGCAGCGGAGGGCGAAGGCGGGACGGGCGCGGGAGAAGCCGGCGGTCGAGCCGGGGCGGGAGGCGTGCGCGGCCGGGGGGCGGCTGGCATGGGCGGTGGGACGGGCACGCGGGACGTGGGTGGCCAAGGCCTGGAAGGGGTCGGTGAGGAGCGGGTTCGGTTTCCGTTGGACTCGCCTCGAGTTGGCGGGTTGGCGTTCGGGGCCTCGGCCGGCTTCATCCACCCCGCGACGGGATACAGCGTTGCCACGGCGCTTCAGTTGGCGCCGCGGGTGGCGGAGGCGTGCAAGGGTGGGCGGGATCCGCTGAAGGTCATTTGGCCGGCCAAGGCGCGGGTTGTGCACGCCATGCGGCGCAAGGGGTTGGAGGCGTTGCTGCGGCTCGATGCCGAGGAGACGAAGGACTTCTTCGAGTTGTTCTTTCGGCTTGATGCCGAGTTGCAGGTGGCTTATCTGTCTGGGCGGGAGGACGTTGTGGGGACGGCTCGGGCCATGGGGGTGTTGTTCAAAGGGGCTGGCCGGCTCAGGTGGAAACTCGTCTGACGTATCGCCTGCGTGAACGGTGAATCACCGTGCGCAGTGTCGTGGTGGCAGATGAGAGCCAACCTCATGAACAGCTGGTGAACCGGCTTGGAGGTCGGTACCGGCAGGTGCACGATCGAGGGCGTGCCCGCATTGCTGGATGACGTCAGGTTCGCCTTCCAGCCGCTGTTCAACCTGAACACCGGGGGCGTCGTGGCGATCGAGGCACTGGCCCGGCCGCACGACGGCAGCGTGCAGGATTTGCTTCAGGCCGCGTTTCGGGCCGGGTTGCTTGCCAACGCCGATGTCGGACTCGCCTGTCGTGCTGTCCGGTCTGCGGCCGACTTCGAGTTGATGTTGCCTTTGCACGTCAACCTGCTGGCGATCACGGTGGCGGACAAGCCCGAGGTCCTCAGTCCCCTCTACGGGGCGCTCCGGGACGCCAACCGAAGCCCTGACAGCGTGGTCATCGAGATCGGGGAGCCGTATTCGCGGGCCAATCGCGCGCGGCTTGCCCGGGGTATGCAGACGTTGCGGAACAACGGGTTTCGGATTGCGCTCGACTGCGTGGGTGAAGGTGATGTGCCGCTTGGGCTCCTGACGAGCGCCAGCCCGGACTACATCAAGCTCGATCGGGAGATCGTTCGGACGTTGCCCGACGATGCCGCGCGCGGGGCGTTGGTGAAGTCGTTGGTGCACCTGGGCGAGTACACCGGTGGGCAGGTGGTGGCCGAAGGGGTGGAGACCGAGGCAGAGCTCACGTACCTGCGGAAGCTCGGGGTCGGGTTCGCTCAGGGGAAGTTCTTGGCGCCGCCGCAGCGAAGACCGGCGGTGAACGCCCGCATCGCGCCTGAGGCGGTGACGGAGACCGGGGAGATCCGGCGGGCCAGCACGGGGCCGCGGATCACGGCCTTCCTGCATCCCGCGACGGTGTTGCCGGAGCACGCGACGAGTGACGAGGTGCGTGAGGTGTTCGCCACGCAGCCTTCGATCACCGGGGTCGTGTTGTTGGACGGCGAGGGGCGGCCGAAGTGGTCTGTGGACCGCAATCGGTTCCTGCTAGCCGTGACTGGGCCATATGGCCATGCGTTGCACGCGAAGCGTGAGGCTGCGCGGCTGGCGGACAAGCCCCACATCATCGGTACGGAGTCGTCGGCGCTGGATCTGCTGGACGTGGTGGCCGGTGCGAACCGGGAACGCACCAACGACGACCTCATCGTCGTGGACCACAACGAGCGGTGCATGGGTGTTGTGCGCGTGGCGGACGTTGTGCGTGGTGTGGCTGAGTTGAAGGTGGAGCAGGCGGCCGCACTCAGTCCGCTCACGAGGCTGCCCGGTAGTGACGCGATCGCCAAGGAAGTGGACCGGCGCATCGAGGTCGGCGAGATCTTCGCGATCTCGTGGTTGGACGTGGACAGCTTCAAGCTCGTGAACGACACGGTCGGGTTCGCGGCGGGCGACGACCTCATCCGCGAGATCGGGCACGACCTGGCGGACCTGGCGCACGCGTTTCCCGGGGTGGCGGTCGGGCACGTCGGTGGTGACGACTTCCTTCTGCTGGCGGGCTTGGACGAGACGGTGCCGCTGAGTGCTCGTCTGCTCGACAAGCCGTACACGGCAGAGGGACGACACGTCACCCTCTCTCTTGCGACCCTTATCTGTGCCCCGGGATCAGTGGGCTCGTATCGCGAGGTTTCGCGATTGCTGGCGCCAGTGAAGGAGCACGCGAAGTCGCTCGGTGGGTCCAGCTGGGTCATGGGCCGGCCGGGGAGCGAACGACGTGACGTGCTGCGTGGTGTCCCGCAACGCGCGGTGAGCTAGGAAGTACAACCGAACGCCTCCTGTGCGGCGCGCTGATCACTCATAGCATCGAGCGTGCTACTCAATGCACAGGAGGTTCGGCGTGCAGGTCGGCGGCAGAACTCAATCGGTACCCGCGCAGCGCAGAAGCACGGACGGCCTCCTCACCGTTGGCGTGGAAGAAGAATTCGTTCTCGTCGAAGCGGCCACCGGGCATTTGGCCAACCGCGCCAAGGACGTTCTCGCCGGTGCGGACCGGTACGAGGTCGATCTGCAGCAGGAAATCGCGCAATACCAGGTGGAATCGGCCAGTGGCGTCTGCACGGACATGACCGTGTTGCGCGAACAGCTGGCCACAGCGCGGAAAGCGCTCATCGAACGGGCCGGGCGGCACGACGCGAGGCTCGCCGCGACCGGGACTCCGGTGCTGGGGCTCACGATGCCGACGCCGCTCACGAACTCCCCGCGCTACCACAAGATGGCGCAGGAGATGGGAGCGCTCACCAACGACCTCGCGATCTGCGGTTGTCACGTGCACGTGGGGCTGCCGGACGACGAGGCGAAGATCTTCGTCAGCAACCACCTCAGGCCGTGGCTGCCCACACTTCTCGCGCTGGGGGCGAACTCGCCGTACTGGCTCGACGGCGACACGGGCTACGCGAGCTGGCGGTACGTGGTCTGGAACCGTTGGCCCACTTCGGGTGCGCCGCCGCACTTCGAGTCCGCGGCCGAGTACTACGCGGCCCGGGAGGAGATCGTCGCGAGCGGCGCGGCGATCGACGCGGGGATGCTCTACTGGGACGTCCGGCTGTCGGCCCGGCACCCCACGCTGGAACTGCGGGTCTCGGACGTCGCGCCCACGGTCGAGGAGGCCGTGCTGATGGCCGCCCTGGTGCGCGGGATCGCGGCTACCGCACTGGGTTCCGGCGCACCTCCGCCGAAACTGCCGCCGCACCTGCTGAAGGTCGCGATGTGGCGGGCGGCGCGGGACGGCCTGGAGGGTTTCGGCATCGACCCGGTGACGGGGTCGCCGACGCCCGCGTCGTCGATCGTCGCGTCGTTGCTGCGGTGGATCCGTCCGGCGCTGGAGTTCGCCGGCGACTACGAGCTCGTGGCGACCGGGATCGACCGGTTGCTGCTCGACGGCACGGGCGCGGTGCGGCAACGGAGGGCGTTCGCGCGCAGGGGCAGGCTGGACGACGTCGTGGGTTTCCTGGTCGCGCAGACCTCGCCCGTCTGATCACTCGATCGGGTACACCTCTGGCTGGCTTGGTGCGCCTCCAAGCTCCGATCCAGTAAGTAGTCCCCGTGGCCACCCCCATCTGGGCCCCGGGAGTGAACGGCCCGGAACTCCCCAACACCGCGCGGGTCAGGGACTACTGGCTCGGCGGCACCTGCAACACCGAGGCCGACCACCGGCTCGCGGACGCCCTGGTGTCCGCGGCGCCGCACCTGCCGTACCTGTGCCGAACGCACCGGTCGTACCTCGGCCGGGTGGTCCGGCGGCTGACCGCACTCGGCGTGCGGCAGTTCCTCGACCTAGGTTCCGGCCTGCCCACCGCGGGCAACGTGCACCTCGCCGCCCCCGACGCGCGCGTGGTGTACGTGGAGATCGACCCCGCGGTGGCGGCCGAGGGCCGGGCACTCGTGCAAGACGACCCGCGCGTCGCCTACCTCTGCGCGGACCTGCGCGACCCGGAGGAAGTGCTGCGCTCGCAGGAGGTCAGCGCAACCCTGGACCTCAGCGAACCCGTCGCCGTGCTGGTCTTGGACGTGCTCCACTTCGTCGAGGACGACGCCCAGCCGCAGAAGATCCTGGCGAGCTACCTGGACGCGCTCTCCCCCGGCAGCTACCTCGGGCTCTCGCACACGTGCCGCGACCCGTTCATGCTCGCCGCCGTCGGTCTATTCGGCGCCATGTACGGGGATCAGCCGCTGCCCGAGTTCACGTTCCGGTACCCGGAGCAGGTCGTGCGGTTCTTCGACGGCATGGAGATCCTCCAACCGGGCGTGGTGCCGATTCCGTTGTGGGAGCCGGATCCGGACGAGCAGGACCGCAACCCGGAGAACTTCCACGGCTGCGGTGGTCTCGCGCGCAAGTCCTAGGCGAGCAACGGGATCGCGGCCAGCACGATCGTCGACGTGACGGCCAGCGACATGCCGTACCGAAGCTGCTGGCGTGCCGACGGCAGGTCCCGCGCCAGCAGGAACAACGAGCACGCCACGACACCGACAAAGGCCCAGAACACGCCGAACCGGAACCACAACCCACCGCCGACCAGCAGCAACCCGCCGACGGTCAACTGAGTGGTCGCGTTCAGCGCGTGCCGCGTCCCGTACAACACCACCGGGGTGCGCGACCCGACCCGCGCGTCCCCGAGTCGATCCGGCACGGCCCACCACAACGCACGGCCCGTCGCCAGGCACGCGACCCCGGAGAACACCAGCCACACCGCGGGTTCCGGCTGTCCCCCGGCCGCCGAGTAGGCCGTGATGCTCGGCAGCAGACCCGCCGCGATCGCCAGCACGACCGGACCGGCGTACCCGCGCCGCTTCAGCCGCACCGGTTCGAGGTTGTAGGCCAGGTACAGCACCAGGATCAGCGCGACACCGGCCGCGACCTGCCACGAGACGGCGACCGCCAACGCCAGTGCGAAGATCATCTCGAAGATCGCCAGCGCCAGCACCTTGGGCGCGCCGATCTCCCGCACGGCCTGCGCGAGGTGCCGCTTCTCGTCGGTGTGCACGTCGTTGCGCAGATCGGCGTACGCGTTCAGCGGGTTGCCGGAGATGATCGCGACGAAGTTGGCGAGCACCGCGATCACCACCGCGAGGTCGAATCTCGTTGCGTAGCAGGCACCCCACGCGGCGGCGCACGCGTAGTGCGCGCCGAACGGGTGCTCCAGGCGGTGGAGGTGGATCAACGCCGGCAAGTGGCCACCATCGCGAGGCTCGGCGGCGGCGCCATCGCGGCGCCCCGCAACTGGGGTGTGCTGGACGAACCGATCCGAACGTGCTTGTGCCGCAACAACGCCGTGACGATCAGCCGGATCTCCAGCAACGCCAGGTCGCGGCCGGGGCAGTGCCGCACTCCCCCGCCGAACGGGAAGAACGCCCCGGCCGGCGGCGACACGCGGAACGGGTCGAACACGTGCGGGTTCTCGTACGTCGCGGCCCGCCGGTGCGCGAGGTAGATGGACGGGGTGATCACCATGCCGTCGGCGCTCATCCGGTTGCCGGCCAGGGTCGCGGGCGGCGACAACCGCAACGACTCCGCGATCGCCGCGTCGACCAGGTCGAGCCGGTCGGTGATGCCCGCCTGGTGCATCCAGTACAACGTCCACGCCGTGGCGCTCGCCGTCGTCTCGTGCCCCGCGAACAACAACGACACCACCTGGTCGCGCAGATCGGCACGCGGCAGGCAGGCCGCGAGCGCGGGAGGTTCGGCGGACTGCGCGCGCCGCAACAACATCGCGTCCAGCACGGGGTCCGACCGAGTGGCGCCAGGGGTCAGCCAGCGGTGCGCGAGCGTGCGCACGCGGCTGCCGAGACGCCGGTCCAGCCAGCGCCGGAACGCCGTGAGCAGCTCGTCGTCGTCCACGCCGAAGATGACCCGACCGATGATCCGCAACGTGAGCGTCCTGGTCCACTCGGTCAGGCTCGTCGGCCCGGACGGCAACCCGCGAATCGACCGCGCGACCTCCTCCTCGATCACCGACCGGTACTGCTCGCCGCGCAGCAGCGGAACGAGCGCACGCCGGTACGCGGTGTGCTCGGGCCCGTCGAGCCAGAGCACGGACCGGTTGCCCAGCAACGGACTCAGCGTCCGGCTCGGCGGATGGCTCAACGACCGGTCGTTGCGGAACAACGCCGCCATGACGTCCGGGTGCCAGACCAGCCACCGCCGGTCGCGCAGCCGGACCATGCCGTCCTCGAGGCTCTCCACCGAGTCGAGGAACGGGATCAACCGCCACGCGAACCTCAGCTCGGTGCGGTTCATCGGCTCACCGCGCAGGCCAGGTGCAGTGCCGCCACGCCCTCGGCCTGCACGATTCTCGCTGGGGTGTAAAGGTCCTTGTCGTGCCACAGCGGCGGGTGCGGGCGATCTCCCCAGCCGTGCAGGAACTTCGCTCCCCGCGTCATCGCGGTCGTGACGTCGCGCCCGGACCACGCCAGGATCCTGATGGCGTAGGCGGTTTCCTCGTACGTGCCTTCCCAACGCCCCCACGCACCGTCGTCGCGCTGGGTCGCGAGCACCCAGTCGACGGCCTTCTCGTTGCCACCTAGGGCGTTCGTGACGCACGCCGTGGCGTAGTAGGGCGAGGCGTGCCACTTGTCGCGCCAGCTGCCGTCGGGTTCTTGCATGTCCCGCAACCACTCCTCCAGCGCGCGATCGTGCCGCAGAGCCTGCAACGCGTGGGCGTTCGTGCTGGTCGACGGCGTGCGCTCGTCCGGGAAGCAGGCGAAGTGCCGGCCTTCGCGATAACGGCCGAGCGTGCCGACCGGTCCGGGGCGGTCGCACAACGCGAGGGCGTGCAACGCGGTCGCGGTGTCGTCGGTGTCGGCGGGAAGTCCCGGTCCCCCGGCCGCACCGCGCGGCCCGAACGCGGCCGCGATCTCATCGGTCACGGCATCGGGCACGTCCAGGCCCGCCGCCTTCAGCGCGACGACGATCCAGGACCGTTCGAACAACGGCACCGGCACCCCGGCGGGCACCGGTCCGCCGTGCGCGTCTTGGACCGCCTCCAAGTACCGCAGGCTGTCACCCGGTCGAGGCACACCCAGGTGCACCGCCGTCGCGGCCGGGCTCGCGGCCACGACCCCGCCGACCGCGACGACCTCGGGGCGTGAGCCGAAGATCTCCAGGGTGTGCCAGAGCTTGTCCGGGAGCGGCCGGTGGCGCAGCGCGTGCAACGGCCGGGGGTCGAACGGCGTGCACACCCCGAGCCGTTCGGCCAGAGCGGGCACGATCAGCTCGACCGCGACCGTGTCGGGCAGCTTCACCGGACGACTGAGCAGGCGTCGCAGGGCTTCGAGACCTCGGCGGGCAGCCGGGTGCCGTCCCAGCGCGTCGACCGCGCTCAACGTCGGGACCAGCGCGTACTCCCCCGGACCACCCCAGGTGCCGTCCGCGTGCTGGGCGTCGAGGAGGTACCGGACCCTGGCGGCGTGGCCCTTCAGCCACGGTGCCAGGGCGACGAGCCTGGCCGTCTCGTACACGGACGGTGAAATGCCGCTCCAGGGATCGTCTGCCAGTTGCGCAAACAGCCTCATCGCGGCCCCCGGAGATAGCAACTGCGTAACCCTAGGAACACAGAGAGTAGCACCGGTTAGGCCGTTCAGAGGAGCACACGGCAGGGTGGTCGTTACCGCACGGGCCTGCCGTGTTCGAGGTAGCGGGTCTCGCCGGACTCCCTGGCGCGCAACGCTTCGGCGACCCGGCGGGCGAGCCGCGGGATCAGGAAGTGCCCGGCGTCCTCCGGCGGGACGAACGTGTGCGACCTGAGTTCGTCGGGCGGCAGCCGGATCTCGTCGGACGAGGTGATGCCGCCCTCGAACACGAACAGCACGCGGTCCTCGCCGTCGCGCGGCGCCCAGTCCGCCACCAGCAACCGGCCGGGTTCGCGCACCAGTCCCAGTTCCTCGAAGATCTCGCGGCGGCAGGCCTCGCTGGGCGTCTCGCCGTGCTCGATCACACCGCCCGGGATCTCCCAGTGCGGTTTGTAGGTGGGTTCGACGAGCAGCAGCCGTCCTGCCTCGTCGAAGAAGAGGGCGCCTGATCCGGACAGCGCTCTGCTGGAATCCACGAGCTCAGAACAGCGTCGCGGGCTCGACCGGCACCGGATCCGGCAGCGGCTCAAGTTCCGGCACCAGAGCGCGCACGTCGTCGTGGAACCGGCGGGCCAGCGCGGGTGCGTCGTCGTTGTTGGGGGTGTGCACGAAGAACGTCGGCGAACGGCCTTCGCGCACCCAGTCCGCGACCACCTCGGCCCACGGCCGCCAACCCTCGATCGTCTCCTCGTCCGCATCGCGGCCCAGGTAGCGGACGACGGGCCGGTCGGTCAGTGCGCGCGTGCGGCGCGGCGTCCTCGGCTTCTTGGCCCACGCCTCCGCTTCGCCCTCACTGGTCGGCGGCTTCGCGAAGAGAACCTCGGTGTCGAACGGAATCCACTCGGCGTCCGCGTCGGCAAGCACGCCCTCGAGCGACGCCATCGCGCGCTCGTCGGTGAAGAAGCTCAGGTGGCGCACCTCCACCGCACGCCGTCGGTCGACGGGCAGCCTGCGCAGGAACCGGCCGAGCGCCTCGACGTCTTGTGGGCTGAACGACGCGGGCAGCTGGGTCCAGAGCACGGCGCGCTCGCCGAGGGGGTCGATCGCGTCCAGGAACGCCCGCATGTCCCCTTCGACACCGTTGAAACGGCGTTCGTGCGTGACCACCTTCGGCACCTTCACGACGAGCCGGAAGTCCGGGCCGGTCTGTTCCGCCCAGGTCTGCACGGTGGCGCGGGTCGGGGTGGCGTAGAAGGTGGTGTTGCCCTCGACCGCGTTGCACCAGCCCGCGTACGCCCGCAGGCGCTCCTTGGGCGGCAGCGGTTGCGGCAGGAACCGGCCGGGCCACGCCTTGTGGTTCCACATCGCGCAGCCGACATGAAGACGAGCCACTCCACCCCACTCCCGTCGGTCGTGAGGTCGAATCTACTGGTTCGCAAGCGAACGAATGGTCGTCCCGCCAGGATTTGAACCTGGGACCTACCGCGTATCAGGCGGACGCTCTCACCGGGCTGAGCTACGGGACGGAAGTGGAAGACGAGGGTGTCGAACCCTCCAGGGCGATCTTGCAAGGATCACCTGCGCGCCGGCGCGTCCCCCGTTTCAGTTGTGGTGGTGCCAGTGCCGCGGGCAGGATTCGAACCTGCACTGGACGCGTTCTGAGCGCGTTGCCTCTTCCGTTGGGCTACCGGGGCGTGCGGATCCGGGGAGTCGAACCCCGACTGTCATGGCCCTCAACCATGTGCCTCTACCAGTTGGGCTAGATCCACTTTCTTCGTGCGAGCGGTCGGAGGGCATCGAACCCTCTGCTTCGGTTTGGAAGACCGACGTGTCCGCCGAGTTCACCACGACCGCATTGTTTTCGAGCAGCACCGATGGAAGGACTCGAACCCTCGGGAAACTGTTTTGGAGGCAGTTCCGCTTCCCAAGCTCACCGGTATTGTGACGCAGGCCAAAAAGAAAACCGCCCAGGTTTCCCGTGGGCGGCTCCGAGGTCATGACCTGGGGATCAGGTCATGGCGTGGAGCCCCACGCCAACGCCAGCAGACCGCCGGCGATGAGGGCGAGAATTCGCCATCCCGCGAGCTGTGCCTTGGCGAGCATGTCTTCCTCCGGTTGATCTCCGTCGTTCGTGATGGCACCAAGCTATGCGACGGCCGCAGCGCCGTGCAACGCATTTAATTCTCTCCCAGAAACTGGGAATCAGCCTTCCAGAGGTTTGCGGAGCTCTGCCGCGCGTTCGGCGCCGAACTGAGCCGTGAACAACTGGGTGAGCAGCTGGTCGGCCGTCACGCCCTTCTGCGCGGCCATCCGCTCCAAGCCTGCGGTCGTCGCGGGTGCGTTGGCGCCGCTCGACACCATCTCGCCGGTGGCGGTGTCGCCCGCGAGGATCAGCCCCGTCAGGTCGGGCGTCGTCTCGTTGACCGCGGTGGTGCCGTCGGCTTTCACGACCTTGGTGGACGTGCTCACGGTGATGAGGCCCTGCTGGACCGCCGCGACCAGGACCGTGTGGCCGGTGCCGTCGCGCAGCACGGGACCGGCCGTCGCGCGCAGGCCGTAGACGACGGCGCGTTCGCCGATCGGGAGTGCCGTGAGCTGGGTTTCGGTGCTCTTCAGCGCGTGCACCCGGTACGACTCCCAGCGTGCGACCGTGCTGCTCGCCATCGTGGCCACCGCGGCGTCGCCGTCCTTGTCGCGGAGGGCTTTCGTGAAGTCGAAGAAGACCTCGTGGATGGCCGCCGTCGGGTCGGGCCTCTCCGTCGTGGTCGTCGTCGGAAGCTGCGGCGCGGTCGAGGACGGTGTCGCGGCCGGCGGCGCTGGTGAGCACGCGGCCAGGGCCAGCAGCGGAACCAGTCTCTTCACGGACCGGAGCGTAAAGCGAACGGCGCGCATCCCGTGGTGGAATGCGCGCCGTTCGCTGGAAAAGCGAAAGCCGATCAGACCGTGAAGCCGAGCGCCCTCAGCTGCTCGCGGCCGTCGTCGGTGATCTTCTCGGGGCCCCACGGCGGCATCCACACCCAGTTGATGCGGAAGTCCGACACGAGACCGCCGCCGGTGAGGGCGGCGCGGGTCTGGTCCTCGATGACGTCGGTCAGCGGGCAGGCCGCGGACGTGAGCGTCATGTCGATGGTGGCGACGTTCTTGTCGTCGATGTGGATGTCGTAGACGAGTCCGAGGTCCACGACGTTGATGCCGAGCTCGGGGTCCACGACGTCGCGCATCGCTTCTTCCACGTCGTCCAGCGCGGCGACGTCAGCCTTGGGCTCGAAGACCGGCATGCCTTCGGCTCCCCGGACCACTTCTTCGGTGCTCATGCTGCTCCCTGGCTTCGTGCTACTGCGTCTTTGAAGGCCATCCAGCCCAGCAGCGCGCACTTCACGCGCGCCGGGTACTTCGAGACACCGGCGAAGGCGATGCCGTCTTCCAGGACGTCCTCGTCGGGCTCGATCTGGCCGCGGCTCTGCATCAGCTCGACGAACGCGTCCATCTTCTTGAAGGCCTCGCCCACGGGCTTACCCACGACGAGGTCCGTCAACACCGACGTCGACGCCTGGCTGATCGAGCAGCCCTGGCCGTCGTACGACACGTCCTGCACGATCTCGCCGTCGAGCTTGACCCGCAACGTCACCTCGTCGCCGCAGGTCGGGTTGACCTGGAACGACTCGGCGTCGTACGGGTCGCGCAGGCCGCGGCCGTGCGGGTTCTTGTAGTGGTCCAGGATGATCTCCTGGTACATCTGCTGGAGCTGCATCTCAGGCCACCCCGAAGAACTTCTGCGCCTCGCGGACGCCGTCGACCAGCGCGTCGACCTCGTCCAGCGTGTTGTACAGGTAGAAGGTCGCACGCACCGACGACTGGGCGTTGAGGCAGCGGTGCAGCGGCCACGCGCAGTGGTGGCCGACGCGCACGGCGATGCCCAGGCTGTCGAGCACCTGGCCGGCGTCGTGCGGGTGCACGCCCTCGATCTCGAACGGCACGGCGCCGCCGCGGTTCACGGCGTCGGACGGGCCGATCAGCCGAACTCCGCGAACGGACGACAGACCTTCCAGTGCCGCCACGGTCAGCGAGTGCTCGTGCGCGTGGACGCGTTCCATGCCCACGACGCTCAGGTAGTCCACCGCGGCACCCAGACCGACGGCCTGGGACGTCATCGGCGAACCGGCCTCGAAGCGCTGCGGCGGCGGGGCGAACGTCGAGCCCTCCATCTTCACCAGCTCGATCATCGAGCCGCCGGTGATGAAGGGAGGCAACGCCTCCAGCAGCTCACGCCGTCCATAAAGGACACCGATGCCGGACGGGCCGAGCATCTTGTGGCCGGAGAACGACGCGAAGTCGACGCCCAGCTTGCGGAAGTCGACCGGGCCGTGCGGAACGGACTGGCACGCGTCCAGCACCGTCAGCGCGCCGACCTTCTGCGCGGCCGCGACGAGCACGTCGACCGGGTTGATCACGCCGGTCACGTTCGACTGGTGCGTGAACGCGACGACCTTGGTGCGCGGGGTGATCACGCTGTCCACATCGGACAGGTCGAGCCTGCCGTCGGCGGTCAGCTTGAACCACTTCAACGTCGCGCCGGTCCGGGAAGCGAGCTGCTGCCACGGAACGAGGTTCGCGTGGTGCTCCATCTCGGTCACGACGATCTCGTCGCCGGGGCCGACCACGAAGCGCTTGGCCTCGGGGCCGGACGTGGCGGCGTTGCCCATCGCGTACGCCACGAGGTTGAAGCCCTCGGTGGCGTTCTTGGTGAACACCAGCTCGCCGAAGTCGGCGCCGACGAAGTCCGCGATGCGCTGACGCGCACCCTCGTACGCGTCGGTCGCTTCCTCCGCCAGCTGGTGCGCACCGCGGTGCACGGCGGCGTTGTGCTGCTGCAAGAACGCCTTCTCGGCGTCCAGAACCTGCGTCGGGCGTTGCGAGGTGGCGCCGGAGTCCAGGTAGACCAGGCGCTTCCCGTCACGAACGGTGCGAGACAGGATCGGGAAGTCCGCCCTCAGAGCGGTTACATCCAGTGGTGCTGCGGTGGTGGTCACAGCGCCTCCTCTCAACACCTATAACGCTAGGAAATTGCTGCGGCTTCCGACTTGCCGGTGTACTTCACGTAACCCTCGGACTCGAGCTGGTCGGCGAGCTCGCGGCCGCCCGACTCGACGATCCGGCCGTTCGCGAAGACGTGCACGAAGTCCGGCTGGATGTACTTGAGGATCCGGGTGTAGTGCGTGATCAGCATGACGCCGACCTCACCGGAGGCCTTGTAGCGGTTGACGCCCTCGGACACGACGCGCAGCGCGTCGACGTCGAGGCCGGAGTCGGTCTCGTCGAGGATCGCGACCTTCGGCGCGAGCAGGCCCAGCTGCAGGATCTCGTGGCGCTTCTTCTCACCGCCGGAGAAGCCCTCGTTCACCGAACGCTCGGCGAACGCCGGGTCGATGTCGAGGTCTGCCATGGCACCCTTGACCTCCTTCACCCAGTGGCGGAGGTTCGGGGCCTCGCCGCGCACGGCGGTGGCGGCGGTGCGCAGGAAGTTCGACATCGAGACGCCGGGAACCTCGACCGGGTACTGCATGGCGAGGAAGAGGCCCGCGCGGGCGCGCTCGTCGACGGACATCTCGAGGACGTCCTCGCCGTCGAGGGTGACGGTGCCCGAGGTGATCGTGTACTTCGGGTGCCCGGCGATCGCGTAGGACAGCGTGGACTTGCCGGAGCCGTTGGGGCCCATGATGGCGTGCGTCTCGCCGGCCTTGATCGTCAGGTCGACGCCCTTGAGGATCTCCTTGGGAGCGTCCTCGCTGACGACCGAGACGTGCAGGTCCTTGATCTCAAGGGTGGCCATGACTTGCCGTTCTCCTGGTGGTGTAGCTAGAAAAGTCAGTTCGTGGTGACGGTGACGTCGACGAACACATCGCCGTCACGGATGTCGACGGCGTAGACGTCGACCGGTTCGCTGGCGGGCGGCGAGGACGGTTTGCCGGTCTCCAGGTCGAAGCACGACCCGTGCAACCAGCACTCGATCCCCTTGCGGGAGACCTCGCCCTCGCTCAGCGACACCGCGGCGTGCGAGCACAGATCCGCGAGTGCGTGCACCCGCTCGCCCTCGCGCACCAGGACGACGTCGACGTCGTCCACGGTGGCGGCGAAGGGCTTGCGGTCGTCCAATGAGGACAGTGCACACACCTTGATCACGCGCCGACCGCCTCGAGCTCTGCCTCGATGGCGGCCTCGAGGCGCTCGCGCACCTCGGGGACGTGGATCTTCGCGATCAGCTCCTGGAAGAAGCCGCGCACGACGAGACGCCGTGCCTGGTCCTCCGGAATGCCGCGCGCCTGCAGGTAGAACAGCTGCTCGTCGTCGAACCGGCCGGTGGCGCTGGCGTGGCCCGCGCCCTCGATCTCGCCGGTCTCGATCTCCAGGTTCGGCACCGAGTCGGCACGCGCACCGTCGGTCAGGATCAGGTTCCGGTTCAGCTCGAACGTCTCGGTGCCCTCGGCAGCGACGCGGATGAGCACGTCGCCGATCCACACCGCGTGCGCGCCCTCGCCCTGCAGCGCGCCCTTGTAGACGACGTTGCTGCGGCAGTTGGCCTGCCCGTGGTCGATGAACGGACGGTGCTCCTGGTGCTGACCCGCGTCCGCGAAGTACAGACCGAACAGTTCGGCGTCGCCGCCCTTGCCCGCGTACTGCACGACCGGCGTCACGCGCACGACGTCGCCGCCGAGCGTGACCACGGTGTGCTTGATGGTCGCGTCGCGGCCGAGCTTCACGTGGTGCTGCGAGACGTGCACGGCGTCGTCGGCCCAGTCGTGGATGGCGATCACCGTGAGGTGAGCGCCGTCCGCGACGAGGAACTCGACGTTGTCCGCGTACGCGCCGGAACCGCGGAAGTCCAGGATCACGGTGCCCTCGGCGTGCAGGGGGGCCTTGATCTGGAGGTGGCCGTACGCGACCTGGCCCTCGCCGGCACCGGTGACGGTGACGGTCGTGGGCTCGGACTTCGCGTCGCCGGGCAGCGTCACGATCGTGGCCTGCTCGAACGAGGTGTAGGCCTGCGCGGCGATGCGGTCACCGGGGACGCCGGCCTTGCCGAGGCGGTCGTCGTCACGACCGACCGTCTCGACGGTGACACCGGCGGCGGCGTTCACCTCGACGGCAGCGGAACCCGTTGCCGCAGCGCCGGAGTGCAGACCGGCAAGACGCTTGAGAGGCGTGAAGCGCCAGATCTCCTCACGGCCGCCCGGGACCTCGAACGCAGCCACGTCGTACGACGTGAAGTGCTCCGCGCGAGAGGCGACCGGGACGACGGCACCGTGGGAGTGAGGTTGAGTCGACAGGGCGGCCATGTCAGCCGACGGCCCCTTCCATCTGCAGTTCGATCAGGCGGTTCAGCTCGAGGGCGTACTCCATGGGGAGTTCGCGCGCGATGGGCTCGACGAACCCGCGCACGATCATCGCCATGGCCTCGTCCTCGTTGAGGCCGCGCGACATCAGGTAGAACAGCTGGTCCTCGGAGACCTTAGAGACCGTGGCCTCGTGACCCATCTGCACGTCGTCCTCGCGGACGTCGACGTACGGGTAGGTGTCCGAGCGGCTGATGGTGTCGACCAGCAGCGCGTCGCACTTCACCGTGGACTTCGAGTGGTGCGCCCGCTTGTTGACCTGGACCAGGCCGCGGTACGACGTGCGGCCACCGCCACGCGCCACCGACTTCGACACGATGGTCGAGGAGGTGTGCGGGGCCATGTGGACCATCTTGGCGCCGGCGTCCTGGTGCTGGCCCTCGCCCGCGAACGCGATCGAGAGGACCTCGCCCTTGGCGTGCTCGCCCATGAGGAACACGGCCGGGTACTTCATGGTCACCTTGGAGCCGATGTTGCCGTCGACCCACTCCATGGTCGCGCCCTCTTCGGCCTTGGCGCGCTTGGTGACCAGGTTGTAGACGTTGTTCGACCAGTTCTGGATCGTCGTGTAGCGGCAGCGGCCGCCCTTCTTCACGATGATCTCGACCACGGCCGAGTGCAGCGAGTCCGACGAGTAGATCGGCGCCGTGCAGCCTTCGACGTAGTGCACGTAGGCGTCTTCGTCGACGATGATCAGCGTGCGCTCGAACTGGCCCATGTTCTCGGTGTTGATCCGGAAGTAGGCCTGCAGCGGGATGTCGACATGCACGCCCTTGGGGACGTAGATGAACGAGCCGCCGGACCACGTCGCGGAGTTCAGCGCGGAGAACTTGTTGTCGCCGGCCGGGATGACCGAGCCGAAGTACTCCTTGAAGAGCTCCGGGTAGTCCCGCAGACCGCTGTCGGTGTCGACGAAGATGACACCCTGCTGCTCCAGGTCCTCGCGGATCTGGTGGTAGACGACCTCGGACTCGTACTGCGCGGCGACACCCGCGACGAGGCGCTGCTTCTCAGCCTCGGGGATGCCCAGCCGGTCGTACGTGTTCTTGATGTCCTCGGGCAGGTCCTCCCAGCTGGTGGCCTGCTTCTCGGTGGACCGCACGAAGTACTTGATCGAGTCGAAGTCGATCCCAGAGAGGTCGGCGCCCCAGTTCGGCATCGGCTTCAGGTCGAAGAGCTTCAGCGCCTTCAACCGGTAGTCGAGCATCCACTCGGGCTCGTCCTTCTTCGCCGAGATGTCGCGGACGACGTCCTCGTTGATTCCTCGGCGGGCGCTCGCGCCGGCAGTGTCCGAGTCGGCCCAGCCGAACTCGTAGTTGCCGAGAGACGCAATGGTCTCTTCCTGCGTGAGCGGAGACTGCACCGTGGTGGGCGTGCGCTGCTCGGCAGCGGCAGTCATGCGGGCTCCCCTCCATCATCTGGGATCCGTTGAACGTTCGGGATGTGCGTCGTGCACACGGCGTGGCCGCGGGCGATCGTCGCGAGGCGCTGCACGTGGGTACCGAGGAGGTTCGCGAACGTCTCCGTCTCGGTCTCGCACAGCTGGGGGAACTCGGCTGCGACGTGGGCGACCGGGCAGTGGTGCTGGCACAACTGCTCACCCACCCCGACGTTGCGAGCCGATGAAGCGTAGCCCTCCCTGGTCAGCGCGGCTGCGAGGGCCTTGGCACGCTCGGCGGGAGTGGCCTGGGCCACGATCGCCGACCGATGCCGGTCCACCAGCGCGTCGACCCGACTTTGCGCGAACGCTCTGACTGCCTCTTCCCCACCCGTCTGGGCGAGGAACCTGATGGCGGCGACCGCGAGGTCGTCGTAGGCGTGGCCGAACCGGGCGCGTCCGGCGTCAGTCAGGAGGAACAGCTTCGCGGGACGACCTCGGCCACGTTGTGTCTGCCTCGGTGCGTCCCTGGTGATCGCCTCGCCGTCCGCGAGCAGCGCGTCGATGTGCCGGCGCACCGCTGTCGGGCTGATGCCCAGCTCCTCCGCGACGGCTGCCGCGGTGACCGGGCCCTGCTCCAGGAGGAGCCTGGCGACAGCGTGCCGAGTCTTGCCGTCGTGCTGGTGCACGGCGTCAAGGTGGGTCTCGGCGTTTTTCACAACACCAGTGTTGCGTATTTAGCCGGAGGTCGCAAAGATCGCGGTCACAGGGTGACCTGACTCACGGTGCAGGGCTGGTCGAGGGGCGCTAGGGCGCGGTCACGGCGGGTGGGGCTCGGTGGCGGAGCGCGACGGCCGTGCGAGGTCGCGGCGAGTGCAGGCGGCGGTGGAGCGCGGCGGACGGCGTGAGGTGCGGACCAGACGAGACGGCAAAGCTCCGTGTCAGCCGAGCGCGCGGTAGCCAAGAGCTAAGCGACCAATGGCTTGAGGAGAACGAAGCCGCAGGCCGGGCCAACCGAGCGCAAGCATCGCGACGGCGCAGCCGAGCCACCCAAGGCACAACAGCAAAGCCGAAGGCGAGCCGACACTCTTTGCTGAATGACCCGGCTCGTCCCGGTCCAACGCAACCACCGACGCAGCGTCGCCCACCAAGCTGGATACGCTGCCCGCATGCCCACCAACGGCGGAGCCGTGATTCCGCAGAGCGACCTCTTGAACGGCCGAGAGCGTCGTCAGCTGGACATCGTCCGCCGCTGGGGCACGATCGGCGCGCTCCTCCTGACCGTCGGCAGCCTCGGTGGTGGCGCCGCCCCCATCTACTCCCCTCTTTACGGCGTCCCGGTACTAGGCCTCTTCTCCCGGATGCCCAGCGTCGCGATGGGTGTCGTCTGGACCGGCATCTTCATGATCGTGTCCGCCTGGCTGGCCCTGGGCCGCTTCGTGAAGCCGGGCAGACCGAGGCTCATCTCCCGCGGTCAGATGGACCGCACGCTGCTCATGTGGACCGTGCCCCTGGTCTTCTGCGTGCCGATGTTCTCCAGGGACGTCTACTCCTACCTCGCCCAGAGCGAGATCGCCGCCCGAGGCCTCGACCCGTACGAGCTCGGCCCGGCCAACGCGCTCGGGGTGGACCACGTCCTCACGCGCGGTGTTCCGAACATCTGGCGTGAGACGCCCGCGCCGTACGGCCCGCTGTTCCTGGCGTTCGGCCGGTTGACCGCGATGCTGACCGGGGACCACGTGGTGTCCGGCGTGTTCGTGCACCGGCTGCTCGTTCTGGTCGGCCTCGGCATGATCGTGTGGGCCCTGCCGAGGCTGGCGGCGCGGTTCGGCGTGCCGCCGGTGGGTGCGTTGTGGCTGGGGGCGCTCAACCCGTTGGTGTTGTTCCACATCGTCATCGGGGTGCACAACGACGGGCTGGCGCTGGGGCTCATGCTGGTCGGCCTGGAGCTCGCGATGCGGGGGCTGGAGCCGTTGAAGTGGTCCTGGATCGCGTTGGGGTCCGGGGTCATCGTGTGCGGCGCGATGGTGAAGATTCCGGCGATGGCCGCGCTCGGGTTCCTCGGGGTGCTGGTGGCGCGCAAGCTCGGCGGGCAGCTCAAGCACCTGGCGTTGGTGGCCGGGGTGATGGCGGTGCTGGCCGCGGTCGGGGTCGTGGCCATCTGCCTGGCCACCGGGTTCGGGTTCGGCTGGCTGGAGACGCTCAACGTCGCGTCGACGGTCAAGTCGTGGATGTCGCCGCCCACCGCGCTCGGGTTCTTGGGGGCCGGGACGGGAATCATGCTCGGGCTCGGGAACCACACGGAGGCGATGATCGCGTTGACCCGCATGCTCGGGCAGGCGGTGTCCGTGGTGATCACGGTGGCGTTGTTGTGGCGGAGCTTCAAGGGGCGGATCAAGGCCATGAACGGGCTCGGGGCGGCGCTGGGCGCGATCCTCGTGCTCGGGCCTGTTCTGCAGCCCTGGTACGTGTTGTGGGCGATGTTGCCGCTGGCCACGGCGGTGGTGGGGCCCAAGTTCCGGATGTTCGCGATGGTGGTGTCCGCGATCATCGCGGTGATCCTGCCGCCCACCGGGTCCGCGTTCGACGGACGGGCCTACACGGTGCCGCAGGCGGTGGCCGGGGCGATCATCACGTTCGCCGTGTGCGTGCTCATCGCGCGCAAGCGGGTCGGGCCGTTCCTCAAGTCCGACCCCGCTGGTGGCGGGCACGTCTGATCGCCCGATCGGGCCAGTAACCCCGAACCCGGAGCGGACGACCTTCCAGCAGTAGGAAGATCTACGGCCGGGAGGGGGTGCGGCATGAACGACGAGACCATGGCGCGCGAAGAGGTCCGGTTCGCGGTCGTGCTCAACGGGGGTGTGAGCCTCGCCGTCTGGATGGGCGGCGTGGTGCTCGAGCTCGACCGGCTGACCAGGCCCGGGTCGGTCTACCAGCCGTTGCTCGACCTGGTCGGGTGCACGGCGCGGGCGGACGTCATCGCGGGCACGTCGGCCGGCGGGATCAACGGGGCCGCGCTGGCGTTGTCGCAGGTCAACAAGAAGGCCGACCTGTCCAGGCTGCGGGACCTGTGGGCCGAGCAGGGGCGGATGGAGCAGCTGCTGCGCACGCCGTTCCGCGGTCAACCGGCCTCGCTGCTCAAGGGCGACGAGTTCTTCCTGCCGCGGCTCCAGGAGGCGCTCGCGCGGCTGACCACCGACTTCGATCCGACCGAGGCCGACGAGCGGCCCATCGACCTGCGGATCACCACGACGCTGCTGGGCGGCGTCCCGACGCTCACCTACGACGACCTCGGGCAGCCGCTGACGCAGTCGGTGCACCAGGGGTCGTTCTCGTTCCGCCGCGACCCGTACGCGTGGGTCGCCGAGGACACCCGCGACGACTTCACGCCCGGCACGTTGAACGACCGCGTCATGCAGTTGGCGCTGGCGGCGCGCAGCAGCGCGAGCTTCCCGTTCGCGTTCGAGCCGAGCTTCATCCCCGTCGGCGGCCAGGCGACGCCGGACCGTCCCGACATGGCGGACGTCGCGAGCTGGGCCAACGGCGGCGACCGCAGCCGGTTCGCGGTGGACGGCGGCGTGCTCGTGAACACGCCGACGAAGGAAGCGCTGGAGGCCATCGACCGGATGCCGGCGGACGGGCCGGTGCGGCGGGTGATGCTGCTGGTCTTCCCGCACGCCGAGCCGCTCGGGTCGGAACCGGCCGCCGACATGATCGACAAGTCGATGACGACCGTCGCGTCCGGCGGCAAGCTGCTGGGCGCGATGTCCAGCCAGGCCAACCGGACCTACGTCGAGAAGATCGAGGAGCACAACCGGCGCGCGGCGAGCAGCCGGGGCGGGCGGATGGCGTTGCTCGACCGCCTGCACGCCGGCGGCGACGACGTCGTCGGCGAGGTGTACTCGTTGGCGGACAAGCTCTTCGGCCACTACGAGGACGTCGAGATCCGGCTCGCGGCCCGGCAGGTGACGGCGCAGCAGTTCGCGCTGCCCAAGGGAAATCCGGCGAACTGGTCGTTCGAACGGGCCCGGCGCGCGGCGGACACCGCGCAGCGCAAGTGGAAGAAGCAGCACGGTGTCCTGCCGTACGTGCCCGGCGTGCGGCTGCCGGACCTGGTGTGCCGCGAGAACGTGGGCTGGGAGTGGGGCATCACGATGGCCGAACGCCTCGGGGCGTCGGCACTCGACCTGCTCAAGCGGCTCGTGTGGGTCGCGCCGGACGGCAAGGCCGAGGAGATCGCCGCGGCCCGCCGCCAGTTGCACCAGGTCCGCGCGGAACTGCGCAGGCTGCGCACCGAGCTGTTCGACTGGAAGCCCTCCGACTCGCTCGGCGAGACGTACTGGACCGGGCGGCTCGCGAGCTACCAGGAGCACATGATCGAGGGACACCTCGGTCTGGAGGTGCGGGCGCAGGTCACCGAGATCGGCCGGATCGTCGGCGCCGCGCAGGAGGTCATCACGACGCTCGACGAGCACCGGCTCAAGCTCGGCGGGCTCGGGTCGTGGCACGCCCTGCTCGGCGCTCCCGAGACCACCGCGGAAGCCGGGCTCGACGACGGCGAACGGTGGCTGTCGCGGTTGCTGGCGCTGGAGATCGCGGGCACGTGCCTGTCCGACGACGCCTCGACGGGCCTCGACACCCCGGTCGAGCTGGTGCAGGTGTCGCTGCAGACGCGCAACGCGTTCGCACAGCAGTCGCTGACGGCCGACGACAAGGCCGGTGGAGCGTCGCTCTCCCGCTTCTCGGGTTTCCTCAAGCGGTCCTGGCGGGTCAACGACTGGATCTGGGGACGCCTCGACGGCGCCACGATGCTGTGCCGCGTGCTGTTCGACCCGCGCCGCCTGCGCCGGATGGACACGCTCGGCCGTCCCGCCGACGATCACCGCACCGCGCAGGAACGTGCCGCGGCCGTCGTCGACGAGGTCGTAACGGCGATGTTCGGCCTGGAGCTGCCGGTGCGCGTCGCGGCGTGCGCCGAGGAGGCCAAGGAAGAGCTGGCCGGCATCTACGAGACCGACAACGAGCTGTCGCCGTCGTCGATGAAGCTCGCCGAACTCGCCGCGTGGGGCCTGCACTGGCGGATCATCTGCGAGGAACTCCCCCGGCTGCGCGCCGCGATCATCGCCGATCGCGGTGACGGCGCGGACAAGCGCTCGCGCGGTGAGCTGTTCCTCGAAGAGCACGCGGACTTGTTGCAGCGCCTCGAATATCCCGAGCAGCACACGGTCACGCTGGGCATGTCGGCGCTGAACGCGTTCGACCGCGCGGGCATCGGCCGGGAGCCGCTCACCCAGGAGGCGGCGTCGGACCAGATGATCCGCACGGCCGCGACCGCCGCCGCCGTGGCCGTCACGGTCGCCGACTCCGAACGCTCCGGGCTCGCCGCCGTCCGGCCGGTGACCAGGGTCGTGCGGGGTGCTGCTTTGCTGCCGTACTGGACGATCACCGGGCTGACCCGCGGCGGAAACCTGGCGCAGTTCCTCGGGTTGCTGGGACTCGCGGTCGGGGGCGCGCTGGTCGTGATGGCGTTGTTCGGGATGCTGCCTTCGTGGGCGGCGGGTCCGGGCGCGGCCATCGGTGCGGCCAGCCTGCTCGGTGCGTTCGGGTACGCGGCGTTGCGCAGCGGCACGATGTTGCACGGCCTGGTGTTGCTGTCACCGGTGATTCCGTTGGTGGCCATAGCTGTCGACCGATTGCCGGACGACCGGTCGGAGATCACGACCGGCACGATCACGGTGGCCGGTGTCGCGTTCGTCGTGGCGGCGTTGCTGGTGCTCGGCTCGTTGCCCTCCCCGATCCGCACCCCGCTGGCGGTGCTGGCGGACTTCCGGCCGTGGCGGCTGATCAAGCGCCGCTGGAAGCAGGCGGCGGTCGCGGTGGCGGTCGTTGCGGGCGTCTGGGCGATCTGGCACTTCGAACTGCACACCAAGCCGTGGCTGGTGATCCCGACGTCCGTCCTGTGTGGAGTGTTCGGCGTCTGGACGGCGTTGTCGGGCGGCAAGTCCCTGCAACGCTGGCGCCGCGTCGAGGGCGTGTGGGGCACGGAACGCGCCGAACCGCCCGCCGCCGCGACCGCGGGCTGGGCCGTCGTCTACGGCGTGGTGTACCTGGCCGCCGCCGACGTGCTGCTGATCATCGGCCCGCGCGGCTGGGGGTGGCAGGCGGTGATCGGCACGGCGCTGGCGTTCGGCCTGACGTTGCTGCTGATCACGTCCTGGTACGTGCCCCGGATCGAACGCCGCCGCATCCGCGAGCAGCTCGTCGAGGAGGCGATCCCGGCGATCTACCCGGCCGGTTCCGACGTCGCCGCACTGCTGCGCGAACGACTGGAGGGGCACGCGTCGCTCTACCGGTTCATGGTGACCGGCCAGGGCGACCACCCGGACGAGCTGCGGTTGACGCAGACCGGACTGCTTGTCGCGCAACGGATCGAGGCCAAGCTCCGGTAGGTTGAGCGGGATGAGGGCTGACGCGGCGCGCAACGTCGAAGCGGTGCTGCGCGCGGCGGCACGCGTCTTCGCGGCGGACCCGCAGGCCCGCATCCCGGACGTGGCCGCCGCCGCGGGCGTGGACCGCCGCACCGTGTACCGCCGCTTCGACTCGCGCGAGGAACTGCTGCTCGCGGTCTACCGGGCCCGGCTCGACCAGTTGGAGACGTTGATCACCTCGACGCTGGACGACCGGCCGGTGCGGGAGGCGCTGCTGGCGTTCTGCGAGGGCGGCGTGCGGCTGAGCCGGGAGTGGCCGGTCGACATCCGCGCGGTCGCCGATGCCGAGGTGCAACGGCGGCGGGTCGAGCTGGACGCGCGGATGTCCGCGTTCCTGGAACGGGCCGAGGAGGCCGGGTTGATCTCTGCCGGGTCGCCGGCCGGGTGGGCGTTGCGGACGTTGCAGACCCAGCTGCACACAGCGGCGCAGGAGATGCCGTCGTTGTCGGCCGCGGACGCGGCCACGTTGGTCGTCTCGACGTTTTTGCACGGTGTGAGCTAGACCATGCCCTGGCCCGGGCATTTCTAGCCGCCTTGGGCGTCATAAGTGTCATAGAAAGTGACACTTATGGAGGTTCTGATGGAGCGGACGTGGCTCGTCACCGGTGCGTCGCGCGGGTTCGGCCGTGAGTTGGTGGTGGCTGCCGCCGAGTCCGGCGCCCAGGTCGTGGCGACCGCCCGCCGGGTCGAGCAGCTCGCTGACCTGGTCGAGCGCTACCCGGGCCGGGTGCGCGCGGTGGCTTTGGACGTGACCGACGCTGATGCGGCCGCACACGCGGTGTCGGTGGCCGTGGCGGAGTTCGGCTCGCTGGACGTGGTCGTCAACAACGCCGGGTACGCCAACAGCGCGCCGATCGAGGAAATGGACGCCGACGACTTCCGCGCCCAGGTGGAGGCGAACCTGTTCGGCGTCGTGAACGTGACGCGGGCCGCGCTGCCGGTGTTGCGGCAGCAGCGTTCGGGGACGTTCGTGCAGTTCTCGTCGGTGGGCGGCCGCGCGGGTGGCACGCCGGGGATGGGCGCGTACCAGACGGCGAAGTTCGCGGTGGAGGGCTTCTCCGAGGTGCTGGCGAACGAGGTGGCGCCGTTCGGGGTGCGGGTGGTGATCGTGGAGCCCGGTGCGTTCCGGACGGACTGGCAGGGCTCGTCGATGGTCCGGCACGCCGTGGGAGCCGACTACGAGGAGACGGTGGGGGCGATCAACCGGTTCCGGGACGAGACCGACGGGGTGCAGCCCGGGGACCCGGCTCGGGGCGCGCGGGTCGTGGTGGACGTGGTGGGGTCGGAGGCTCCGCCTCGCCGGTTGGTGCTGGGGGCCGCGGCGGTGGAGACGGTGCTGGCGGCCGAGGGGCGGCGCAGTGCCGAGACTCGGGAGTGGGCGGAGGTCAGCGCTTCGGCCGACTTTCCCGCCGACGAAGCCTGAGCACGCCAACGGCCCGACCATGTCTGCGTGGCCGGGCCGTGGCTCTCTTCTCCCCCTACTTCCCCCTCATCCCCCGCTTGGCCGTCAGGCCGCGAGCGCGATGACCGGCACCGTCTGGCCCATCGCCCGCGCGTACAGCGCCTCGAAGCGTTCCAGCGTCGTCCCCAGCGCGTGGTGCGAGATGATCTCGCTGGACGCCGCCCCCATCCGCGCCCGCATCGGCTCGTCGTGCACCAGCGTGTGCAGGCGCTGCGCCAGCTGGTTCACGTCGCCCGGCTCGAACAGCCAGCCGTTGCGGCCGGGGTGCACGAGGTGCGGCAGCGCCATGGCGTTGGCGGCGATGACCGGCTTGCCCGCGGCCATGGCCTCCATGGTGGCGAGGCTCTGCAGTTCGGCGACGCCGGGCATGACGAACAGGTCGCAGCGGGCGTAGGCGTCGAGGAGTTCGTCCTCGGACACGAAGCCGTGGAAGCGCACGCGGTCGGTGATGCCGAGGTCGCGGGCCAGCAGTTCCCACTCGGCCTTGCAGGTGCCGTCGCCGACGATCTCGCCGAACGCTCCGGGCACGCGGGCCAGGGCGCGCAGGAACTCGTCGACGCGCTTCTCCTCGTCGAGGCGGCCGACGAAGAGCGCGGTCGGGCGGTCGTTGTGCGTGACGGCGCGCTGGTACTGAGCGACGTCGATGCCGCACGAGACGGGCAGGGCCGAGGACGGGAAACCGCTGTCGTGCAACAACTGCACGGCGCGCGGGGTCGGGGCGGTCACGACGTCGGCGCGGCCGAAGACGCGGGCCAGGTCGCGGTAGGCGAACTTGCGGGCCATGCCCTGCAGGAACGCCGGCACGTGGGCGTGGCTGAACAGGTTCTCCGGCATGAAGTGGTTGGTGGCCAACGTCGGGATGCCCTCGGCCACCGCGGCGTTCAGGACGAACCTGCCCACCACGAAGTGCGCCTGGACGTGGACGACGTCGGGCTTGAGCGACTTGACCAACGCCTGCGCTTCCTTCGAAGCCTGCCACGGCAGGCAGAAGCGGAAGTCCGGGTAGAACGGCAGGCGGTGCGATCGGAGTCGATGCACTGTCACGCCTGGGATTTCGGTGGCTCGGGGCGAGTCCGGGGCGATGACGTGCACGTCGTGGCCCCTCGAGGCGAGGCCGACCGCCAGGCGCTGCGCGAAGCGCGCGGCGCCGTTGACGTCCGGCGGGAACGTGTCGGCGGCGATGACGACGCGCAGCGCGCTGGAGGTGTTCACGGGAAGCTCCGTTCGGATGTTTTCACGAGGTTGACGAGCGAGTGCGAACACGCCGCAAACGGCGGCGAGAGCGCAGGCGAACAGCACGACACCGGTCAAAGGAGACAAATGCGCCGCCTCGCCGAGAAGGAAAGCGCCCAGGCCCACGGCGACCAGCGGGTCGACCACGGTCAGACAGGCGACGGCCAGGTGCGGGGGTCCGCCGGCGTAGGCGTGCTGGACGAGCCAGCCACCCACGGCCAACGAAAGAGCGATGCCGAGCACAGAAGCGAGGTGCGAGAGGCCAAAGCCGCCCTGCTGCACGGACTGCGAGACGGCACGCATCAGCACTGACACGTACCCGTAAGCGACGCCACCTGCCGATGCGAACGCCACGGCACGAACGCGCGCGTTGGTTGTGAGGGCCGAGACCACACCTGGCACTGCGATCAGGCCGAGGGTCACCAGTCCGGCCGTGAGTTCGACATCGGGTGCAACGCGCGTGGCGGTCGCACTGCCTGAGGCGAACCACACGAACGCACCGACGCCCACGGTCGTGAGCAGGATGGCCGGCAACTCACGGAAACGGCGGTCCATCAACGCCGTCATGCCGATCGCGAGCACACCGATCGGTTGCACGACCGTCAACGGCGCCATGCCCAACGCGGCGGCGTGCACCCCGGCACCGGCGATCAGCAGCGCGAGGCCGCCCAGCCAGCGGGGTTGGCGCAGGACGCTGGCCCGCGCGCCGGTCTCGGCGACCGCGTCGTGCTGGAGCCGGGCCGCGAGCGCGAAGCACACGGCGCCGAGCACGGCGAGCGTGATGGCGAGCAGGGTCATGACGGACGCCTCACCTGTAGGGCCGCGATGGCGAAAAGCAGGACGTAAAGAGATGCGAACAAAACGCGTTCCGTAAGTCCGCGGGCTTCGAAACCGCCGAAGGAAACGTGACTCACGAGAAACGCCGCACTGGAGACGGTGGCCGTTGTTGCGATACCGAGCAGGGCCGGAAATTGACGGGCGATGAGCACCCCCGCGGCCGGCAGGGCCACGAACATCACCGCTCCGGCGTACCGGTGGATGTAGCCCGACATCGACGTCGGCTCTCCCGTCGGGTCGGTCGGGAAGATCGTCGCCACGGTCAGCCCGGCAGCCCAGATGCCGATCAGCCACTGCGCTGACCTGCCTACACCGCGCAGGTTGACGGCGAGCAACGCCGAGACGGCCGCGAGACTAAGAGACGTCGCCGCGAGCCAGCCCGTGCCGTTGTCGACGAACACGTAGTCGCTGATCACGTCCGAAACCGGGTTCAGCTGCCCTGCCGACATGACATGCAGGTAAAGAACCGGAACCAGTGAGAACACCAGTCCCCCGACCGCCAGGCCTCGTCTTTTCGCCCCCGCTTCGACCACGGGAAAAGTCTCTTTCGAACGGCGTGATCAACCAATGGGGAACTCCCCCGACGTGACCCTGAGGTGTCCCTGAGGTGCCGGGGTAGGGCTAGCCCCACCTTTTTCAGCTCTGCTTCAGGAATGGGCCGAATGACCCAACTGAGTGCCGGACGCCCCGACCGCCTAGGCTGCGTGCCTGTGAGCCCGAATCCCCAGCCTGCGGTGGAAGTGTCGGGGCTGGTCAAGAGATACGGCTCGAAGACCGCCGTCGACGGCCTCGACCTCGTTCAGCAGCCCGGCACCGTTCTCGCCCTGCTCGGGCCCAACGGCGCGGGCAAGACGACGACGGTCGAGATCTGCGAGGGGTTCCGCCGCGCCGACGACGGCTCGGTGCGCGTGCTCGGCCTCGCGCCCGGCGACGAGAAGCTCCGGCCGCGCATCGGCGTGATGCCGCAGGGCGGTGGCGGTTATCCCGGCATCCGCGCCGAGGAGATGCTGAACCTCGTCGCCGCTTGTGCCGCGAATCCGCTCGACCCCAAGTGGCTCATCGAGGTCCTCGGACTGGGCGGTGCCACGCGCACCCCGTACAAGAGGTTGTCGGGCGGCCAGCAGCAACGACTGTCGCTCGCGTGCGCGTTGATCGGCCGCCCCGAACTCGTGTTCCTCGACGAACCCACCGCCGGCATGGACCCGCAGGCACGCCGCCTCGTCTGGGACCTGGTGGCGGCCTTGAAGGACGACGGCGTGGCCGTGCTGCTGACGACGCACCTCATGGACGAGGCCGAGTCGCTCGCGGACGACGTCGTGATCATCGACGAGGGCCGCGTCGTCGCGCAGGGCACGCCCGCCGAACTGACCGCGAACCGGCCGGACGACCAGCAGCTGCGGTTCCGCGCCCGGCCCGGCCTCGACACCACGTTGCTGTCCGCCGCACTGCCCGAGGGCCTGAAGGTGCGCGAGGCGACGCGGGGCGGCTACGTCGTGGAGGGTCTGATCGACCCGCAGGTCGTCTCGACCGTCACGTCGTGGTGCGCGCAGCAGGGCGTGCTGGCCGAGGAGCTGACCGTGGCCAAGCGCAGCCTCGAAGACGTTTTCCTGGAGCTGACCGGCAGGGAGCTGCGTTCGTGACCACCTTCGCTCCCGGCACGTTCAAGCCCGCGCCCGGCCGCGGGTCGTTGCCCCGCATGCTCTTCACGCACGCCCGCACCGAGGCGATGCTGACGTTGCGCAACGGCGAGCAGATCCTGCTGACGGTGATCATCCCGCTGGCGTTGCTGGTCGCGCTGTCGCTGATGTCGGTGATCCCGATGCCGGAACCGCGCGTCGGGTCCGCGACGGCCCGGATCTTCGCGCTGGCGATCATTTCTTCCGCGTTCACCGGGCAGGCCATCGCGCTCGGGTTCGACCGGCGTTATGGCGTGCTGAAGCGGCTTTCCGCGTCGGCGTTGCCCCGGTGGCTGCTGGTCGCCGGGCGGGTGTGCGGCGCGCTGGTCGTCGTCGCTCTGCAGATCGTGTTGCTGGCCGTCACGGCGTTGCTGCTGGGCTGGCGGTTCCCGTTGGCCGGACTGCCTTGGGTCGTGCTGCTGATCGTGCTGGGCACGTTGACGTTCGGCGCGTTGGGCGTGCTGCTCGGCGGTGCGTTGCGCGCGGAGATCGTGCTGGCGCTGGCGAACATCATCTGGTTCGTGCTGCTGATGGTCGGCGGGGTGGCGTTGAGCGTGCCTGTGTCGTTCGTGCACCTGCTGCCGTCCGCCGCGCTCGCCCAGGCGCTGGAAACCTCTGTGGTGCACGGCACTGCGCCCGGTGTGGGCCCCGTCGCAGTCCTCGTGGCCTGGGGCGTTGTCGCGGGCGCATTGGCTACCCGGACGACGAAGCTGACATAACGCCACCTACGATCGGGGGGTGTCGAAGCTGACCGCCTTCCTCGTGTCCTGGCAGCGCGCGTTCGCGATTGCCGTCGTCGTCGCACAGGCCGGAATCGCGGTCACCGGCTCGATCGTCCGCGTCACCGGCTCCGGGCTCGGCTGCCCGACGTGGCCGCAGTGCGTCGAGGGCAGCGTCGTCCCGGTGGAACACCCCGAGGTCGCCGCGCTGCACCAGTGGGTCGAGTTCGGCAACCGCACGCTGACCGGAGTCGTCGGCATCATCGCGGGCCTGTGCGTGCTGGCCGCGTGGTTCCACCTCCCCCGCCGTCGCCGGGTGCTGGTGCTGTCGCTCGTGCAGCTCGTGGGTGTGGCGGTGCAGGCGGTCGTCGGTGGCATCACCGTGCTGACCGGGCTGGCCTGGTACACCGTGTCGATCCACTTCATGATCTCGATGGGTCTCGTGTGGATGGCCGTGCTGCTCGTCAGCTCGCTGCGCGAAGGTGACGGTCCCGCCCGGCTGAAGGTGCCGGCGCCGTTGATGAAGCTCCAGGTCGTCATGGCGGTCGTGCTGGGCGCGCTGCTGCTCGCGGGCACGTGGGTGACCGCCGCCGGTCCGCACGCCGGTGACGCCTCGACGCCGCGCCTGGGCGTGGAGGTCGCGACGCTCGCGCAGATCCACGCCGACCTGCTGTTCCTGTTCCTGGGCCTGCTGATCTCGGTCGGGTTCTTCGTGCGCACCCGCACTTACTGGACGCTTGTCGGCGTCGTGCTCGCGCAGGGCGTGCTGGGCATGGTCCAGTACTGGACCGGGGTGCCCGAGGTGCTCGTGTCGATCCACGTGCTCGGCGCGGGTGCCGTTGTCGTTGCCACGGCGGCGCTCTGGACGTCTTCGCGCGAACGCACGCACGAGGTCGAGCTGCCCGCCTCCGACGATCAGGCGCTCAGCAAGGCCTGAGCGTCGCCCTGGTCGTTGTGGCCGGCCCAGTTCGCGGGCGTGGCCTCGAAGTTGGCGTCGGTGATGGTCCGGTCGGCGCCCGCGTCCAGCAGGATCCTGATCACCGGCAGGTGGCCGCGTTCGGCGGCGAGGTGCAGCGCCGTGACGCCCTCGCCGTGCATCGGACCGCCGAACCCCGTGCGCTGGTTGGGATTCGCGCCCAGATCGAGCAACGTGCGGGTGGCGTTCTCCAGCCCGCACCAGGCCGCCCAGGCCAGCGCCGTGCCGCGGTAGACGTCCGCGTCGATCCGGGCGCCGCGCTTGAGCAGGTCACCGAAGACCTCGGTGCGGTCGTTGCGGGCGGCCCACGACAACGCCTCGTCCAGCACCTCTTGCGGGTCGTTGGTCGGCCACCAGCGCGGGAAACCGCTGTGCGGCCGGTAGTAGCCGCGGTGCGCCTCGGGTTCCGACGCCAGGCCGAGGTCGCCCAGGCCGGCGGCGGTGCGCAGGTTCGGCGGGTGGATTCCGTGCTGTGCCAGGAGTTCCGCGGTCTTCTGGTTGCCCCAGAACAACGCGACGGTGAGCGGGGTGCCGCCCTCGCCGCGCGCTTCGAGGTCGGTGCGGGCTTGGCGGCTCAGCAGCAGTTCGGCCAGGTGCGGCAGGTTCGCGTAGGCCGTCTGGTGCAACGCCGTCCAGCCGTGGACGTTCTGGTGGTCGACGTCCGCGCCGTCGTCGAGCAGCACCTCGACGAGGCGTTCGTCGCACTTGGCGGTGGCGAGGCCGAGCAGGTCGTTCCCGTTGGTACCGCTGGCTTTCACGAGCCACGGGTCGCGCGTGATGATCGCCTTGAGCTCGCCGGGGTTCTGCATCTCGATGGCCTGGTAGGCGCGGGCGAACGGGCGCGGCTTGCGGATGTTCGCCTTGAGCGCCTTCCAGTCCTCGCAGCCGTGGGCCTGCGCGAGCACCATGTGCGCGCCCTCGTCCGTCAGCGGAACGTCGTCGAAGACCTCCAGCGCACCGGGCACGCCGTCCCACGCGGAGGCGAGCAGACCGTGCGCTCGCTCCTCGTAGTACTCGATGTCATCGCGAAACGGGTGCCACATGGCACCACGCTACTTCGGTGCGGCAGGCCTGCGCTCCCACAAAGCGGGCAGTTCCTCTGAGAGCCAACCGTAGAGGTTGTCGACGGCCTTGAGCCGCTGCGCGCGCTCCGGATCGCCGCTGAGCAACCGCATGCCGTCGTCGGTCAGCAGCTGCACGCTCGCGATGGCGGTGAACTTGCGCTGGATGAAGTCGGTCCAGGCCTTCTCGTTGATCCGGTACTCGGCCGCCTGCCTGCCCCGGCGGGTCCGCTTGGTCACGAGGCCGACGTTGACCAGGTACTTCAGGTTCGTGCTGATCGACCCGCTGCTGGCCTCGAGCTCCTGGGACAGCTCGGCGGCCGTGCGCTCGACCGGCTGGCACACCAGCAGGTACCCGAGGATGCGACCACCGATCAGCGGGATGCCCTCCTCGGCGAAGTGGGCCGCGAACCGCTCGATCCAGGCCGACAGCCTGGTCTCCCGCCCGACGCTCATCAGTGATCCCTTTCGGTCGACACTGAAACTATCGTAGCGATCTTGTCAACGGGTGCGGGCGCGGTGGAGCAGCACGCGACCGCAGGTGAGGTCACGCGCCGGTGTGCGACTGGTGCTGGAAGACGTCGGACTCCTGCCAACGGACGCAGGTGGGGCGCTCGGCAGACATCGCCCGACTTCCCTGGGGGTATCAGCAGCGGCTGGACTCCTAGCGAGCGGAATCGACCTTCACGGCCGAGAGGAACGCCGTCCAGGCGTTCGCCGACATCGGCAGGTGCGCGGTCGGTGCCTTGCTGTCGCGAACGCCGACACCTCGCCCCACCTCGACGCAGTTGTCAGCGGTGCTGCTGTAGCTGCTCTTGCGCCAGTTGGTCATCGGAACCCTCCATGTGGTCCAGGTAGACAATGGGCGGCCCATGGACGACTAACGGGCCGAGTCACCCTTCACCGTCGAGAGGAAGGCGGTCCACGCCATCGCCGACAACGGCAGGTGCGTGGCCGGGGCCTTGCTGTCCCGGACGCCGACGCCCCGCCCCACCTCGACGCAGTTGTCCGCGGTCGCGCTGTAGCTGCTCTTGCGCCAGTTGGTCATTGAAGACCCTCCAAGATGTTGTCGATCACCGCCCTCGATTGTCCCGATCCAGCGCAACGGCGGCGAGGCGCTTCACCCGCTCCTCGTACAACGCGATGGTTTGCTTGTCGTCGACGAACAATCCGCAGTTCAACGTGTCCAGGAAGACGACGTACTGGCGCACAGACACCCGCAGCAGGTGCGCCAACTGCTCACGCCAGACCTCTTCGCCGCCCACCGGCAGCAGCAGCGCGTTCTCGTGCACGTAGAAGGTGAACGTGCGGCCAGGCCGCAGGATCTCCGCTCGCGCGAGCCTCGCTGCCGCGATCTTCGGGACGTCCTTCTTCTCGATCGGCCCGGCCTCGGTGACGAGACAGGTGTAGTCGGGCGTCTGAAGCACTCCCGGCACCAGGACCACGGAGGAGGCGATGACTTCGTTGGACTCCCGCTCGTGGTTGATCAATGTCCGAAGTAGATCGGGACGCCGTCGTCAGCGAAGAGGATGAATCCCTTGTCCTGCGCTTCCACGTACAAGGCGATCATGTGCTGCCGTTCCGCCAGCGACAGGCGGCAGTAGGCCAGCAGCACCTCGACCTCTCGGACAGTTTCGACTCGTCCCAGTCCAGCTCCACGGCCAGACCGCGCTGCGTCATTCCGGTCTTGGCGATCGCGGTTTTGGGCATGCGAAAAAGCTAGGAGACAAACATCTCCCAGCTCCATCGTTCCAGCTCAAATAGCCCTGAAAGAGGGCCGCTTGGAGAATCTCCAAGCGGCACAACGAGTTCGTTTGCGCGAACCCGGCCGCGAAAGTCAGCAGACCGGGGCGAGCGGGGTGGTCTCGTCCGGGCCGGGGCGGCGGCGCCAGCGGTCCAGTTTGGCGTGTTCCGTGAGCGAGATCAGCGTTTCGCGCACCGAGAGCCGCACGCGCGGATCGCAGGTCAGCACCGGAACTTCGGGCGAGATGCCCATTCCCCGGATGATGGCCGAGACGTCCGAGCGGACAGACGCGTGCACGTTGTTCAGCGCCAGCACGTACGGAATGTTGTGGTCCTCGAAGTACCGCATCGCGTCGACCGAGTCGGCCGGGCGCATCACGTCGAAGAGCACCACGGCACCCACGGCGCCGCGCACCACGTCGATCCAGCCCGCGCGGGGGTCCTGCCACTGCGGGGCCACGAAGAGGTGCAGCGCGAGTCCGGGCTCCAGCCACACGCGGCCGAACTGGATGCGCACCAGTTCCGTCACGCCGCCGGCACGTTCCGGCGCGAGTGAACTCATCGTCAGGAGATCGTTCTCCACGATGGACCTGATGAAAGTGCTCTTGCCCACGCCGAAGCCACCGGCGACGACAATCTTGGCCGAGGTCAGCTCCCGACCGGGCGGCCCTGGGGGCCCGAATTCGGGAAATCTAGAGCCGACGTAGTCCACTCAGCACTCTCTCCATCAACCCGAGGTCCGGCGTGTCACCGCCTGCGGAAGCGGTCTGGTGCACGTCCACCAGACCTCGTTCCGCCATGTCGCCGAGCAGCACTTTCACGACCCCCAGCGGGAGGCGCATCAGTGCGGCCACTTCCGCGACGGATCGCGGTGAGTGACACAACTCGACAACGCGTTGGTGCTCAGCCTGCAAGATACCCGCAGACTGCCGACTCTGATCATTGGCGGAGACAAGTGTCTCGATCTCGAGGTGAATGTTCGACCGAGTGCGCCCACCCGTCCAGGCATATGCACGAACGATCGAGGCGTCGGCCGCGTCCGAAAGGACGGAGTCGAACGCCGGAACGACTTCTTGCTGCGGTGCAACGGGTGTGGCATCCCGCGCGGGCACGTCATCGGACGAGCGCGGTCGCTTTCGGCCCGAGTCCAGGGAAAACCCGTTCATCAGGTCGGCGAACGTCTGCTCGGCGGGCGTCTCGGCCCGCCTTCGTCGTCGGTGCGCGTCAGCGGACGAACTCATGGATCACCTCACGCTGTGCAGCTGCGCTCGCAGTTCGGGGGTGAGGATCTGGCCCACCTGGTCGACGACCACGGTCATCTCGTAGGCCACTTGACCGACATCGCTGTCGGGGGCGGCGAGTACCGCCAAACAAGACCCGTCTCGAATGGACATGAGGAGCATGATCCCGTAGTCCATCTCGACCACGGTGCGCAACACTCCGCCACCTTCGAAGCAACGTGAAGCGCTCAGCGTGAGCGCCACGACGCCTGAGGCGATGGCGGACAACTGGTCAGCTCGCTCCGGCGGCAGAGCTGTCGACTTGGTGAGCAGCAGGCCGTCCACCGAGATCACGATGGCGTGGGCGACACCGGCCACGCGATCGGCGAAGTTCGTGATCAACCAGCCGAACTGGTCGATCTGTCGCGACTGCGGCGTGCTCATGCCTTCTCCCCGTTGTACTGGCCGTTCCCCTGGCCGTTGCCGTTCCCGCCGCCACCGAGCGGCGCCTGGCGCAGGCCCGTCTGGTAGCTCGCGAGAAAGCCCCGTGCCCGCTCCGGATCGCGCTTCGGACCCGCGGCGGGACGTGTCCCGGTCTCGGGACGTTCGGCGAGATCGGGGAGCAGGTTCTTACGCGGTGCCCGTTTCGGCAACCCGGCATCGGTCTCGCCGGCGTCCGTCGCCGGGTCGCCCGCCTGTTCCCAGACGGTCCCGCCGGGCTTCTTGCCGAACCAGGATGCCACTACGGACGGTGACGGCGCGGGTGAGGGGCCCTGAGCGGGCTCGGCCGACTGCCGGTCACCGTTGACCGGTTCGCCCGAAGCGCCGCTGCCCGCGAACCACGACGACGTCATCTCATTTGGCGACGGCTCGGGCACCGGGCGGGAGCCGTTGCCGTTCGCGGTGCCGTTGGCGATGCCGTTGGTGGCGCCGTTGTGGTTGCCGTTGCGGGCGGGGCGTTGAGGCAGTGACTCGTCGATCGCGGCGCCGCGGAACGACGTCCACTCGGCCGACTCGCGGGGCTGGTCGATCGAGGGCGCCGGTTCCGGCGGCGGTGCCAGGTTCGGCGTCTTCACGACGACGTGGGGCGCCTTGGTGAGCGCGGGCTTCGGCTGGGGCAGCGCGGCGTGCCGGGGTCCGGCCGGGGCGGGAGCGGGTTCGTGCGAGCGGACGAGCTCGGAAGGCACGAGCACGAACGCGCGCAGGCCCTCACGGCCGTCTCCGGCCGACCGCAGCCGGACGGTGATGCCGTGGCGCCCGGCGAGCCTGCCGACGACGAACAGGCCCATCTGACGGGAGACGGGCACGTCGTCCTCGGTACCGGACGAGAGGCGCTCGTTGGCTTCGGTGAGCTCGGCAGGTCCCATGCCGATGCCCTGGTCGGCCACCTCGACCAGCACGGATCCCTGCTGGTCGAGTCGCGAGCCGATCATGACCTGGGTGGAGGGCGCGGAGAACGCGGTGGCGTTGTCCAGCAGCTCCGCGACGAGGCGGACGAGGTCGCTCGCGGCGTAGCCGACGATCTCGACCGACGGCGTCGACTTCACGACGACCCGCTGGTAGTGCTCGATCTCCGACGCGGCGGCGCGCAGCACGTCCGCGAGCGGCACGGGCTGGTGGAACCGGCGGGCGACGTCGGTGCCGGACAGCACCATCAGGTTCTCGTTGTTGCGGCGCATGCGCGTCGCGAGGTGGTCGAGCTTGAAGAGGTTCGCGAGCTGCTCGGGGTTCTCCTCGTGGCGCTCCAGCTCCTCCATGAGCTTGAGCTGGCGCTCGACGAGGCCCTGCGAGCGGCGCGACAGGTTAACGAAGATGTTCTTCATGCCGGACCGCAGCGACGACTGCTCGACGGCGGACCGGATGGCCTGCTCGTGCACGGCGTCGAACGCGCGGGCCAGCTGGCCGAACTCCTCGACCGAGTGCACGGGCACGGGTTCGATCTCGAGGTCGGGCTGGCGGTCGGCGCGGATCGCGGCGACGACCTCGGGCAGGTGGTGGTGCGCCACGTCGAGCGCGGAGCGGCGCAGTTCGGACAGCGAGCGCAGCAGGTAGCGGCCGATGACGAAGCCGAGCGTGCCGGCGATCAGCAGCATGGCCAGCAGGATGACGGCGGCGGCACCGGCCTTGTTGGACGTGTCGTCCTGGAGCCTGCCCGCGGTGCCGGCGAGTTCGTCCTGCAGTGCGCGGCTGACCTGTTCCATGAGCCTTGCCGTGGCGCCGGACGCCTTGTTCCAGTCGTCGACGGCGATGCCGAACTCGGGCGGCGGCTTGGGCTGGCCGTTCCGGGTGGCGGGCGGCGGGGTGCCTTCTGGCTGTGTGAGAGCGCGCTCAACGAACGCCGTGCGCAGCGCCACGGAGGCGCCGGTGACGGTCTGGTCGTAGGTGCGGCGCTGCTCGGTGGTGCCGATGGCCTGGAAGTCGTTGAGGCGGTCCTGGAGCCGGATGTCGGACTGCTCCAGGGCGCGGATCTCGGGGCCGAGGAGCTTGCCGCGGCCGATGCCCGCTAAGACGAGGGCGTGCTGCAGCGAGACCTGTTCCTGCGCGATGACCATGTTGTGCAGGGCCTGCGCGGTGCCGGAGATGGCGTCGTCGTTGAACTGGCCGACGAGCGCCTGTTCGAAGTCCAGCAACGACTTCACGACGGCGGAGTAGCCGGAGGTGCCGCCGGACGGGTCACCGCCGTCGCCGCCCTGCGCGACCTTCTCCCGCAGGTTCTTGAGCGTCTCCAGCTGGCCGCCGAGTTCGAGGAACCGCTGCTTCGCGACGTCGCTGACGCCGTCGGTGCGGTCGACGCGGCGGCGCACGGTCGCGGCGGCGTTGTCGGTGGCGCTGATCTGGTTCTGGTAGGCGCCCACGCCGGAACCGCTGGTGGCGCTCTGCGCGGCGAGCGTGCGTTCCTGCTGGACGCTGGAGATCAGCGGCGCGAGATCCGCCCGCAGCCGAACCAGGCCCTGCATCTGCACGTAGTTGTTCGACCGGTCGACGTAACCGGAGATCTGCAACGCGCCCGCGCCGACCGCCACGGCGACCGGCACCAGCAGCACGACGCCGAGCTTGACCGGCAGGCGCCAGTTGCGCCAGTCGCTGATCTTTCTCCACTCGACATTCACGAAATGATCCCCAAGGCGCGCTCGAAGTGCCCCACTATCGGCTACCTCCTGGCCTGGCGAATCCCCGCGAGTCGATGTCCCCGCAGCTCGATATCTCCATCAGCCGTATCGGGTGTGAGCGGATAGTAGGCCAGAGAGCGTGACGCGACAACGACCTGGGGCGTGCACGATCGATCACCCTGCGTCACACCCGACCTTTTGGGGTGGTCCTGCGGGTTCAGGGGATTGACTCGCCGCCACGCGTGGTTACGCTTGCGCCCTCCACCCCCGGATCGGACGCGCTGTGTGCGCGGAGCCTCGCCGGGCACTCCCCGTAACGAATGCGAGCGGTTGATGACGAAGGCGCTGCCCTCCGTGTCACGCCCGGCGACGCCCGGTTTCGCGACCTTTGACGAGCCCGTTCACTCATTGCTGATCGATGGTGACGGAGAGCCGGATTACGGTGCCATCCAAACGAGTGAGGATTTCCTCGACCTCAAGCGACGGGTGAAGCGTTTCATTCTCCCGGCCACGTTGCTGTTCCTCGCTTGGTACGTCACGTTCGTATTGCTTTCCGCTTACGCCGCCGACTTCATGAGCACTCCGCTGTTCGGAACGGTGAACGTCGGCTTGACGATGGGATTCCTCCAGATCGTCACCACCATCATCATCACCATGGCGTACGCGCGTTACTCCAAAAGGAAGCTCGACCCGCAGGTCGACAAGGTGCGCGCACTCGCGGAAACCGACGAGGAGCTCGCGTGACCGGGGCGAACACCGCGATCAACCTGTCCGTGTTCGGCGTATTCGTCCTGCTGACGCTCTACATCGTCTACCGGGCGTCGACTCGCAACGTCAGCGCGTCGGACTACTACGCCGCAGGCAGCAGCTTCACGGGCACGCAGAACGGCATTGCACTCTCGGGTGACTTCCTGTCCGCGGCGTCGTTCCTGGGCATCTCCGGCGCCATCGCCGTGAACGGCTACGACGGCTTCATGTACTCGATCGGCTGGGTCGTGGCCTGGCTGATCGGCCTGATGCTGATCTCCGAACGACTGCGCAACACCGGCCGCTTCACCATGGGCGACGTGATGGCGTTCCGCATGCGCCAGCGCCCCGTGCGCGCGGCCGCGGCGAACGCGACCCTGGTGATCTCGCTGTTCTACATGATCGCGCAGATGGCGGGCGCCGGCGGCCTGATGGCGTTGCTGCTGGACGTGCACAGCAAGATCGGCCAGTCGATCATCATCGCGGTCGTGGGCATCGTCATGGTGCTGTACGTGCTGGTGGGCGGCATGAAGGGCACCACCTGGGTGCAGATCATCAAGGCCGTGCTGCTGATCCTGTCGGTGTCTCTTTTGACGATCTTCCTGATCGGCAAGTTCGGCTTCGACTTCTCGTCGATGCTCGACCGCGCGTCGCAGCAGTCGCCGTTGGGCGAGGCGGTGCTGGCGCCGGGCGTGAAGTACGGCGCCTCGGACCTGTCGAAGATCGACTTCATCTCGCTGGCGCTGGCCCTGGTGCTCGGTACCGCTTCACTGCCGCACGTGCTGATGCGCTTCTACACCGTGCCCAACGCGCGCGAGGCGCGTAAGTCGGTCGTGTGGGCCACCTGGATGATGGCGATCTTCTACTCGTGCGTGCTCGTCATCGGCTTCGGCGCGATGGCCCTCGTCGGTACCGACAAGATCACCAGCGCTCCCGGCGGCGAGAACTCCGCCGCGCCGTTGCTGGCGTTCCAGGTGGGCGGCACTGTGTTGCTGGGCATCGTGTGCGCGGTGGCGTTCGCGACGATCCTGGCCGTGGTCGCCGGTCTGACTCTGACAGCCTCTGCTTCCTTTGCGCACGACGTCTACGCCAACGTGATCAAGCACGGTGAGGCCGATCCGCGCGACGAGGTACGTGTCGCTCGTGTGACGGCCGTGTGTGTCGGGGTTTTGGCGATCGTCGGTGGCATCGCGGCCAACGGTCAGAACGTTGCCTTCTTGGTCGCACTGGCGTTCGCCCTGGCTGCTTCGGCCAACCTGCCCACGTTGCTGTACTCGCTGTTCTGGAAGCGGTTCAACACCCGTGGCACGTTGTGGAGCATCTACGGCGGGTTGACGTCGTGTGTGCTGCTGATCGTCTTCTCCCCCGCGATCTCGGGCTCGAAGTCGTCGGTGTTCCCGGACGCCGACTTCGCGTTCTTCCCGCTGTCGAACCCCGGCATCGTATCGATCCCGCTGTCGTTCCTGGCCGGGTTCCTCGGGACGGTGCTGGGCGGGGAGAAGGCGGACCCGGCCAAGCAGGCGGAGATGGAAGTCCGCGGGCTGACCGGGCTCGGGTCAGGCCTGCGCTAGCAGTTGGTCCACGGCCTTGTTGAAGGTGTCTGGGCGTTCCAGGTTCGGCATGTGGGCGGCGCCTTCGACGATCTCGAGGGTTTTCGGGGCCTGAATGCGCTCGTGCATGTACTCGGCGTCTTTCACCGGGGTGTACTCGTCGTCGCTGCCCACGATCACCAGCGTGGGCACGGTGATTTTGGCGAGGGTGGCGGTGTAGTCGGGGCGTTCGGCCCTTCCTCTCAGCGCGGCGGCGGCACCTTGTGGTGGTGCGTTGTGCATGAGTCCTGCGACGAACTCGGCTGCTTCGGGGTTGTGGCGCGCCACCATCTTCCACTTGACCTCGGTGGCGTACCCGGACATGCCTTCGGCGAGCAGGCGGTCGGCCATGGCGTTGCGGTTTCTCCGGCCCTCTTCGGTCTCGGACTGGGCGAAGGTGTCGGCGAGGATCAGTGCTTTGATGCGTTCGGGGAAGTCTTGGGCGCACTGCATGACGATCTGGCCGCCCATGGAGAGGCCGCCGAGCACGAACTTGTCGACGTTGAGGTGGTCGAGCAGGCCTTTGATGTCTTGAGCGAAGACGTCGAGGGTGGTGATGCCGGGGACGACGGTGGACGCGCCGTAGCCGCGGAGGTCGGCGGCGATCACCCTCCAGCCACGCGCGCTGAAGTGCTCGACCTGCGGGTGCCACATCGTGCGGTCGAAGGGGTGGCCGTGCACGAGCACCAGCACGTCTTCGCCGGTGCCCGTGTCGTCGTAGCCGATGGTGATGCCGTTGACGTTCGCCGTGGTCATGATCCGACCGTAGCGCGGGCGGTCAGACGGGTGCGTCGTGGCGCCGCGAGGTGCCCTGCTGAGGGTGGATTACCTCGCCAACGTTCCGAGAAGCACCACTAGTGCCTGGCGGCGGCTTCCTGGATCGCCTTGCTGAAGCGGGACGCCGCCGCGTCGTCGGTGAACTTGAAGCCGAGCGTCGGCTCCACGAGTTCGAGTTCGAGCAGCAGCGGGGTGCCGTCGGGGCCCTCCACCACGTCCACGCGGGCGTAGAGGAAGTCCTTGCGCTGCAACGAGAGGAGCTCGGCCGCCGTGTCGAGCACCTGCTCGCCGAGGGCGATCTGGGTGGCGGTCGGCTCGATCGCGCGGAGCTTCTCCTCCACGTACAGGCCGGACTCCGCCTCGGCCAGGCCCTGGGCCAGCATCGGTCCTTTGTGGAACGAGTGGGAGTACTCGCCCGCGCAGAACACCAGCGCGGTCTCGCCGTGGGCGTCCACACTGGACTGGTAGGGCTGGATCAGCGCCTTGACGCCCAGCGCTTCGAAGTGCGCGCGGGCGGCGGTGTGGTCGGTGAACCTCGCCGCGCCCTTGGAGCCGGCGCCGACCGAGGGCTTCACGACGAACTCGCCGTCCGGGAAGGTCGGCTCCTCCCCCGGCGCGACGACGGCCGTGGGCACCACCGGGACGCCGCGCGCGGAGAGTTCGACGAGGTAGGCCTTGTCGATGTTCCAGCGGACCACGGTGGCCGGGTTCGCGAGGGCGGGGACGCTGTCGCACCACGCCAGGAAGGCGTCGAGGTGGTCGGGGTAGTCCCAGGTCGCGCGCAGGACGACCAGGTCGGCGTCGGCAGCACCGTCGTTCCACGGCTGCCAGGCGACGTCGACGCCGTCCCGTTGCAACGCGGCCACCAGCGAGGCCTCGTCGCCGTCTCCCCCGGGCAGGCCCGCGCAGGAGGCGAGCACGACTCTCATGACTGCATCTTGGCCATCTTGCGGCGGTGCGCCGGGCCGATGTTGGTGGCGGCCGTGGTCTCGCGGTCCCACTCGGCGGCCTCGACGCCGGCGGCGGCCTCAACGACCGCGGTGGCCGTCTCGACGTCCTTCGTCATCACGTCACCCATCGCGCCGTCCGCGCCGACCAGCACGATGCGCGCGCCGGCGCGGCCGATCGGTGCGATCACGGCCCTGACCGCCGTGTCCGGCTTGCCGTGGGCCTTCACGAACTCGGCGATGCGCTTCTGCGCGGTTTGATCAGACACCCCCACACTGTAAAACCACCGGGTAGCTTCGTCCGGGTGACCACCGACACGCTCACGTCGTTCCTCGCCTGGTACTTCGATCGGAACCCTCTTCGCGCCGCTCATGCCGGTTCGTTGGAGCACTACTCCACCTTCGGGGACTTCTCCTCCCAAGCGTTCGAGCAGCAGGCGAGGGAGAACGGGGAGTGGATCGCCCGGCTGGAGCCGTTGCCGCGGTCCGTGGACCGGGATCTCGCGCTGTCGGTGTTGCGCGGGTCGGCGGCCATGGAGGCGTCGCCCGGCTGGCGGCGGGATCCGAGCGAGTACTCCGGGATCGTGTTCTTCGGGTTGCTGGCGCCGTTCCTGCACCGGTTGTTGCCCGAGGCGGAACTGGTGGCGGTCACGGTCGCCAAGTTGCGGGAGGTGCCGTCGATCCTCGCCGCGGCCGAGGCGAACCTCGATCCGGCGTTGGCGTCGCCGTTGGTCGTGCGGCGGGCGTTGGACCAGGTGCGGACGGCGCGGGGGTTCCTGCTGGAGGCGTTGCCGCGGGAGGCGCCGGGGTTCAGCGCCGAGCTCGCGGAGGCCGCAGGGCCTGCCGCGGACGCGTTCGACCGGCACGCGCTCTTCCTGGAGGACCTCGCTGTCCGGGCCACCGGGGACTGGCGGCTGGGCGAGAAGCTCTACTCGACGTTGTTGCAGGACAAGGAGATGCTCGGCTACGGGTCGCCCGAGCTGCACCAGCGCGGGCAGGACGCGTACGCGGCGCTGGAGGCCGAGCTGATCGAACTCGCCGGGTCGTCCGACTGGCGGACGGCGATCACGGCGTTGCAGGACGACCACCCGCCCACGATGGAGGCGCTGCTCGCCGAGTACCAGGCCGAGACGGCGCGGGCACGCCAAGCGTTGGTCGACCACGACCTCGTGACGTTGCCCGAAGAAGAGGAGTGCTACGTCGTGCCGGCGCCGGCGTTCCACCGCGCGGTCACGGCTGTGGCGAGTTACCTCGGGCCGCCGCCGCTGACGCCTCGGCGCACCGGCTACTTCTTCGTGCCGTTCACGCCCGAGGGCGCGTCCGGCGAGCAGGTGTCGCAACGGCTGCGCGCCAACTCGCGGTCGCAGCTGCCGACGGTCTCGGTGCACGAGGCGTACCCCGGCCACCACTGGCACAGCGCGTGGGTCGCGGCGCAGGGCTCGGCGCACCCGCTGCGCAAGGTGTTCCGGACGTCGTACTTCTCCGAGGGCTGGGCGCTCTACTCGGAGAAGCTGCTGCGCGAGGTCGGTTTCTACACGTCCAAAGAAGCGGTCATGGGGCACGTCCAAGCGCGGCTCTTCCGGGCGGCGCGGATGATCGTCGACACGGCGTTGCACTGCGGCGACATGACGCCCGAGGAGGCGGAGGCGTTCATGGTGGCGCGGACGGGCCTCACGCCCGCGACCGCGACGAGCGAGGTCAAGCGGTACTGCGCGTGGCCGACGCAGGCGCCGTCGTACCTGACCGGGGCGTTGGAGATCGACCTGATCCGCGACGAGTACCTGAACGCGAACCTGGGGTCGTTGCGCGAGTTCCACGACCGGATCGCCGGATCGGGTGCGTTGCCGCTCGGCCTCGCGCGCCGGGTGGCCCTCGGCGAGGAGTAGGACGACAGTGGAGTCGTGCACACGACCTACGACGACGGCCTGATCGTCTGCGGGGACGAGGAACTGGTGATCCGCCGGTACTACTTCCCCTTCGCGCGACCCAAACGCGTGCGGTACCACCGGATCCGGTCGGCGAGGCGGTTCGAGCTCACCTCGCTGACCGGCCGGTACCGCTACTGGGGCAGCGGGAACCTGAGGCAGTGGTTCAACCTGGACCCGAAGCGGCACCGCAAGCGCGAGGGCCTGGTGCTCGACCTCGGCGGGCGGATGCAGCCGGTGATCACGCCCGACGACGTCGACGCGGTGCTGGCGGTGCTCGCCGACCACGGGATCCGTTAGGCGGGTTTGTAGGCCTGCCCGGCCGCCGTGAGCGCCGTCCCGGTGGACAGACCCGTCGGACTAGTCTTCGAGGACAACGTGAACCACGCGTATCGTTCCACAAAGGACAGTCCATTGAGCATCTTCGTGGACGCCGTGATGAACGCCGTCTGCTGCGCCTGGCTCGGGTAGACCGCACGACCGGAACGCCAGTCGATCAACGCGTACTCGGTGAGCCAGATCGGCTTCTTGTAACGGTTGTAGACGTTGCGCAGGTACGACTCCAGGTGCCCGGTGGCCGCGGCCGAGAAGTCCTGGCCGTACCAGTGGATCGGGATGAAGTCGACGCGCAGGTTGCGCGCCTTCGCGCCCGCCATGAACCGGTCGAGCCAGCCGCCCGCGACGTCACCGCCGAACGCGACGCCCGGCGCGCCGAGTCGCAGGCCGGTGCTTTGCAGGCGTGGCCACAGGTCCAGCGCCCGTTCGACGGTCATGTTGGCCTGGCCCGGCATGTCGGGTTCGTTGAAGCCGAGGAGCTGGCGGCCGTTGGCCTTGGCCTTGTTCAGCTCGGCGTCGGTCACGCTGGCCGCGCCCCAGATCATCGGGACGAACTCGGCGTTGCTCTGGATTCCGCGCTTGTCCGACGCCCAGGTGTAGTACCAGCGGGCGTCCAGCGCGGTCATGGCCGCGCCGGCGGGTCCGGGGTCGTCGGCCGCGTTCACGCCCTTCTTGGCGGAGGCGGCGTGCGATGGAAGCGCTCCCATGAGAAGCAGACAGGCGATCAACAGCAGGGTTGTCTTTCGCATGGGATGGTCTTACCAGGGCCGCGAGCTGTCTGTCATGGGGAGAACACCCAGCGTGGTGGTTCCCAGCACGCGGGACCGGGAACATCGCGGTGACGGCCTGGGTTGTGCCGGGTGAGTCGATCTAGGAGGACAGATGCCCAAGGCAGTGGTGGTGCGTTCGGCCGGTGGTCCGGAGGTGCTGGAACACGCGGACGTGCCGTCGCCCGTGCCCGGTGACGGCGAGCTGCTGGTGAAGGTGGGCGCCGCGGGCGTCAACTACATCGACACCTACCAGCGCAGCGGCCAGTACCCGGTGCCACTGCCCACCACGCTCGGCCTGGAGGGCGCGGGCGAGGTCGTCGTCAGCAACTCCCCCGACTTCGCCGTCGGCGACAAGGTCGCGTGGATGTCCGTGCTGGGCAGCTACGCGGCGGAGGTCGTCGTGCCGGCGACCGCGGCGGTGAAGGTGCCGGACGGCCTGGACGTCGAACTGGCCGCCGCCTCCCTGCTGCAGGGCATCACCGCGCACTACCTCGTGCACTCGACGTACACCGTGAAGGAAGGCGACCGGGTGCTCGTGCACGCGGCGGCCGGTGGTGTCGGGTTGCTGCTGACGCAGTGGGCGAAGTCTAAGGGCGCCACCGTCGTGGCCACCGTGTCGACGGACGAGAAGGAGGCGCTGGCCCGCGAGGCCGGGGCCGACCAGGTGCTGCGGTACGGCGACTTCGCGGCGCAGATCGAGAAGGTCGACGTCGTGTACGACGGCGTGGGCGCGTCCACGTTCGACCAGTCGCTCGCGTCGCTCAAGCCGCGCGGCATGCTGGCGTTGTTCGGGGCGTCGTCCGGGCCGGTGCCGCCGGTGGACCCGCAGCGGCTGAACGCGGCCGGGTCGGTGTACCTCACCAGGCCCTCGACCGGTGCGTACATGCTCACCCGCGAGGAGTTCGAGGGGCGGGCGGCCGACCTGTTCGACGCCATCAGGACGGGTGTGCTGAACATCCGCATCGGCGGTCGGTACAAGCTCGAAGAGGCCGGGCAGGCCCACACGGACCTCCAGTCGCGCAAGACGACCGGCAAGTTGCTGCTGCTGCCGTAAGACTCACGACGAAGGCCCGGTTCGGAAAGCTCCGAACCGGGCCTTTTCGCGTCAGAACCGTCAGGCGGCGGGGGTGACCTTCACGCCGTCGATGACGAAGACGAGCGTCTCGTTCGCCTTGATGCCCTGGCCACCGGGGCCGTAGCCCTTGGCCGGCGGCACGACGAGCAGGCGGCGGCCGTTCTCCTTGAGGCCGACGATGCCCTCGTTCCAGCCGTCGATGACCTGCGCCTGGCCGACGTTCTCCACGTCGAACGGGGCGCCGCGCTTGAAGGAGCTGTCCAGCACCTTCTTGTCGGAGAAGGTCGTGAGCTGGTAGTTGACCGTGGCCGTCGAGCCCGCCTTCACCTCGGCGCCGGTGCCGGGCACCAGGTCCTTGATGAGGAGTTCCTCGGTGGGCTTGCAGGACGGGATCTCGACCGTGGGCGCCTTCCCGAAGTCGCCGCTGACCTTGAAGTCGTCGACCTTGCACGGGTTCGTGGGCGCGGCCTCGGCGGTCGTGCCGCCACCCGCGGAGGGCTGGGCCGAACCGGCGCAGCCCGCGAGGCCGGCTGCCGCCACGAGGGCCAGGGAAGCGATCAGGACGTTGCGCATGGTCGGTGAGCGTATTCGGAGCGATGTGAGCGCCGCGTAGCACCTCCGCCGAGCGGGCTAAGACACACACGGCGTGGGTGCGTTCGGGTGGGTGAGTCACCCTCATCCGCCACGTTCGGAGGTGGCGGCGACACGGTGTCACCGAAGCGCACGGATGCGGGCCATCTACAGCGCTCACGGGCGTTTATTCCGGGACTGAATGTCGCACGAATAGCAGCTTCCTTATCTTTTGACCGACGCGTACAGTAACTCCGCGCACTTGATCGGACACCGACCGCATTCGTCCGTTCGGGTAGCGACCAATCTGGTGACCCAGGAGGTGGGACACGTGTCCGCGGAGGCCGGAGGCATCCGCAGCAACCTGCTCCAGGAGTTGTTCTGGACTCGGACCGGGTTGCTCCTCCTCATACTCGTCGTCACGTCCGGCGCCTCGCTGGCCATTTCCAGTCAAATGGATTCCGGGACAGCGAGAAACCTGCTGACAGCACTGGGTACGGGCACGCTCATTTCGGCGGTCGTGAGCTTCACGCAAACGTTGATCACGTCGAAAGCGGCGCAGAAGGCACTGCTCGCGCCGGTCATCGAGGAGAGCCGCAAAGCGCTCAAAGAGCTGACCGAGGAGTACCGCGCGCTCGACCGCGAGTTCTTCCCCAGTCACGTGTTCGAGCCGACGGCCAAGCCCGACCCGGTCTTCAACCAGCTGATGATGCAGGACCTGGAACGGACCCGGCTGTACTGCTTCCGCGGGTTCGCCGGCCGGTACGCGGCGGGAAGAGTGCTGCTCAGCCAGACCGAGTGCGAGCTCAGGGCCGTGCTGGCCGATCCGCGCGACGACAACGCCATCAGCGGGCGGGCGCGTTATCTGCTGCGCAACGAAGGCGCGGACGGCGACTACGACGAGATCCAGGAACGGTTGAAGGAGCAGATCGGCATTGGCCTCGTCGGGCTGTTCGCGGCCCGCAGCCGGTGTTCCCGCATCGACGTCACCATCGTTTCGGATCCGCCGCTCGACCGGCTCGAGTTGTTCGACGACTCGGCGTGGCTCACGCTCTACAGCAACACCGCGGGAGTGCTCAGGCCGTATCCGCGCACGCTCAGGTTCACCGAAAGTTCGTTCCTTTACGCGATGGAACGCGCGGAGTTCCTGCGCATCAGCAATTCCAAGGCCGGCTACCACTTCGCCATCACGCCAGCGACTTCCCGCAACGACTTCGCGGCGCTGTTCGAGAAGGTGACCGGCGAGTCACTCACCGCGGACGGATTCGTGGAACTGGAACGCAAGTTCCACGCTTTCCGGCGCGAATTCTCCGCATCCGCTCAGTTGAGGAGCTGATCGATCTTGCTAGCCGAGTTCACCGGGTTGTCCGCGCTCGACGAGCTCGCCGCCAGGGTGCAGCGCGCCGAATTCCCGGTCGCCGACCACTGGGACGACGTCGGCACGTGGTTCCGCGACTGGGCCACCCGTCCCGAGCTCCGCAAGGAGCTGCGCGCGCACATCGACGCGCTGACACCCCAGGAGGCGACCTGGGTGATCGCGCACTCCCGCGAGACGACGACGCACTACGCCTGGTGCCTGCGCGACGTGGCGGACGAGCCGTTCACGTTCTGGCTGCACGAGTACAAACCGCTGCGCGACTGGCGCACGGGTTACGCGGACTCCGTGCACAACCACCGCTACCACTTCTGCACCACCATCCTCAGCGGCGCCTACCTGCACGAACGTTTCGACGCCCGGCTCGGCGTCGGCGGCCGCACGGTCGTCGGCACCGAACTCACGAACCGCACCCAATGCACCGAGGGAACCACCGGCACGTTGCACGCGCACGAGTTCCACCGCATCCCGCGCGCGGCCGACGGCACCATGACGTTCCTGGTCAAGTCGCGTGCGGTGAACCCGTGGAGCCTCAGCTACGACCCGGACACCGGCATCAGCCACCGGCACGTGCCCGTCGAGGACCGGCTGGAGGATCTGACGAACCATCTGTGAACGGCCACTGAGGCCACCGCTACGCGCATACCATCAGCCCACCTGGCAGGGAGGGCTGATGATGCGTACGCGCACAGAGATTCCGAGGTCTGTCATAGGGGACGTGGAGCAGCGCGTGAAGCGGCTGTGCGAGGACCTCGCCGCGAAGCTCCAGTTCCACGGGTGGCACCACGTGAGCTTCGTCCGCGACAAGTCCGTGCACTTCGCCGAACGCAACGGCGCCGCACGCGACGTCGTCGAGGTCGCGGCACTGGTGCACGACCTGAACTACATGGTCCGGCGCAACTCGCTGCCGACGGACGGCGAGGCGTTGCGGCGCAGGACGTTGTTCGTCGCGGGGGTGTCCATCGGCGACATCGAGTGGATCGAACGGATCGTGCTGGAAGCCGAGATGCGCACCCGGTCCCGGGACATCTCGCTGGAGGCGCAGGCGCTGTCCGACGCGGACACGCTGTTCAAGGCGTTGCCGGTGACTCCGGTCGTCCTGGCGCACAAGTACCTCCAGGAGAACGGCATCACGTTGCGCGAACTCGCGCACAAGATCGTGGGCGAGCAGGTGGGCAAAGCCGACGAGGGCTACTACTTTTACGACGCGGAGGCCGCCGCGACCTACACCAAGTGGGCCGAGACGAACCTCCTGTTGTGGAAGTGCATCGTTGAGTCCCTCGACGACCCGTGCGTCGAGGACCTGCTGACCAAGGTGGCGTCCTGAGCACGTTCTTCGTTCGAAACGGCACGGAGTCGGTCGCGGTCGGCGACTACGACCCGCGCGAAGCCGTCGTCGTGTGGCATGAGGTGTTCAACGAGGTTTGGGCGCCTCTGCCCGACGACAACGTTGTCGAGCTGCCTCGAGCTCTTGTCGCGCAGCTCGTCAAAGCCGATCCGGCCCGCATGCACGACGTCGCGCTCTCGTGGGCGCCCCTCGTCGGCATGGGCTTCCACGAGGCGTTCGCACACCTCGTGGAGTTGTCCGCTTTGGCCCGCACGGCCGTGAGCCGCGCGGACACCGTGTGCCTGGAGGTCACTTCGCCGGCGTGAGGCCGACCTTCTGCTGCACGGGCATCGTGATGCCAACGGCGGCGAACACCAGTTCACGCGATGCGCGCCGCACGGTCAGCACGGCCAGATAGGACTCCACCGTGGCCGTGCGCCGAAGGTCGTGAAACGCCCCAACGGCAGCATCGACGATCAGGTCACCGTCCACCCGGTCACCGAAGCGGTGCACCAGCTCCGCGATCGCCTGGTTCAACTGGACCTGCGAGTTCACCATGACCGAGCAAACGATCGGGCGGGCCCGCCGGTTCAGCGTGCGCGCAGATCGGCACTTCCGTGCAACGCGTACGCGAGCCCGAGCACGTTGCCGCGGCTGAGCATCTCCCACCGCACCTGCCGCACCGCCTCCCCCGCGCCCATCCCGGACCCGACCCGCGCCAGCAGCATGCCGGTGACCCACCCGGCCATGTCCTGCGGCACCGCCTCTTCCGGACACACCACACCGGACGCGCCGTGCTCCACGAACGACCGCACCAGCCCGACCATCGGTGACGTCCCCACCACCAACGGCTTGCGCACGGGCCAATGCGGCTGCGGCCACACCCCCGCGCTGTCCCACCGTGCGACCTCCTCGGCGTCGAGGAACCCCTCACGGAAGTGCAGGTGCACGACGTCCATGGTCTCGCCGGCCAGCACCCGGCCGAGCTCTTCCGGCGTCACGTAGGCGGACGTGACGGAGTGCGGCGGGATCTGCGACATCAACTCGGTGACGTGCCGCTCGGTCAGGCCGCGGTCCATCCCGGCGTCCACGGCCATCGAGACCTCGAACGGCCACGGGCGCGGCGAGATGCGCTGGATCAGAGGGCCCGCGGGGTGTTCGAGGATGCTCGACAGGCCCCAGAAACCGAAGGGGCACAGGACGTTGCCGCTGTGGTCGTGGACCGGGCAGTGGGGAGGGATCGGGCCGCCCGCGCCGAACGGACCGAACTGGCCGACGGAGGCGCAGAGGCGGTGGGGGCCGTCGGTGAAGGGGAGGTCGTAGATCAACGGCCAGCGCACGCCGCTGGAAGGGGACGGGGCAGCGGCGGCGATGACCACTCCGGCCGGGCGTCCGGTCACGCGAGCGGCGTGCCGGATGGCCGCAGCGGGGTCGGAGCCGGCGGCTGACCGGCCGACGTCACCTGCCGCGTGCCGCCCACCCCCTTCCGCGAAGAGGTGCGCGTACACCTCGGCCCCCTGCCGGGCGAGGAATGCCAGGTCCGTGCAGTAGGCCGGAAAGTCCTTGCCGTACCAGGGATCCAGTCCGGAAGTCGCGGGCAGCCCCATCGAAACCCCGGCCGTGCTCACCCACGAGGGCACGTCCCCGGACGCGACCAGCGCCCGTTCCCCGACCTCCAGCACCGACACCGCCCGCGCGGCGGGCAGGTCGGCGAACGTCCCCGACAACCGCAACCGAGTCGTGGTCCGCGGCTCGCCGGCACCCACCGGCAGCACCACCTGCTGCGCGTGCACCGGCACCACACCGAAGTAGATGACCAGTTCACCGGACCACGGCACCGAGGCGTACGGCGTGGTGACCTCGAAGTTCACCCACGCACTGGGCCCCTCGGCGGGCAGCATGAACACCTCGGACACCACCGGCCGCCCGGACATGCTCAGCACGGCCCGCAGCTTGAGGTCGTCGGCGAGCACCGGCCCGTCCCCGACCCGCACCCACACCTCGTACGACGCCCCGGGCCGCAACGCCCCGGCGATCCCCTGCGTGGCCCCTGGAAGCGCGACCACGACGGACACCGGACGGTCCGCGACGACGGGCGGCGCGGGCAACGACGTGTAGGTCATCTGGCCGCGGCGCTCCAGTTCGCGGAACTGCCACAGGGCGTCCTCGACCCGGACCGCACCGGAAGCACGCGGCACGGCCAGCACCACGTGCGGCGCGCTCCACCCCACGACGACCGACGAGGTGTCCACTCCGGACACCCAGTTGTGCACGGCGGTGAACAGCACGACCGGACGGCCGAGAGCGCGCAACGACGCGACCAGCGCGGCCGAGTCCCAGGAGCGCGAGTCGTGCAGAACCACCACGTCGCCTGGGACGTCCGCGAGCGAGGGCAACCCCGAAGCCGACGGGAAGTGCCGGAGATCCAGGACAGCGCACCGCAGCGGGCGCACGGCCGTCGCGACCACGGTGGACCCGGCGGAACCGACCGCGAGCCCCGCGCTGACCTGCGCCCACCCGCCCGGATCGGTGATCACGACGAGCGAGGAGGCGGGGGTCAGGGCCGCGACGAAGTCCAGTGGTGAACCTTCACCACCGGTGACGGTGAACTCAACGGGCGCCACAGCCGTACGACTGGAAGTGCAGCTAGAACGGCCAGCCAAGCACCGGCAACCCGACCACGGCGTCCACGGCGAGACCGCAGAACACGAGCATCAGGTAGAGGTTCGACATGTGGAAGAACTTCATCGTGTTGGTGGATCCGCCACGACGAACAACGTTGTGCAGCTTGTGCGCGAAGATCGCGAACCACAGGCCCGAGGCGGCCGCCACCGACACGTAGATCCAGGAGGTGACGGGGGCGAGCGCGAGCGTGCAGACGACGGTGATCCAGCTGTAGATCACGATCTGCCGCGTCACCTGCGCAGCTGTGGCCACCACGGGCAGCATCGGCACGCCTGCGCGGGCGTAGTCCTCCTTGAACTTCATCGCGAGGGCCCAGGTGTGCGGCGGCGTCCAGAAGAAGATGACGCCGAACATGACCAGGGCGGGCCACTCGACCGTGCCCGTCACCGCGCTCCAGCCGATGATCACCGGCATGCAGCCCGCCATGCCGCCCCAGATGATGTTCTGGGAGGTGCGGCGCTTGAGCACGAGCGTGTAGACGAAGATGTAGAAGAGGATGGTCGCCACCGCGAACGCGGCCGACATCAGGTTGACGAAGATCCACAGGAACGCGAACGAGACGATTCCGAGGACGACGCCGAAGATCAGGGCGTTGCGCGGCGGAATGGCGTTGTGCGCGAGTGGACGGGCCGCCGTCCGCTTCATCACCGAGTCGATGTCGGCGTCGACGAAGCAGTTGAGGGCATTTGCCGACCCCGCGGCGAGCGTGCCGCCGGTCAGGGTGCAGGCGATCAGCCACAACGGGGGCAGGCCGTGCTGGGCCAGCAGCATCGCCGGGATCGTGGTGATCAGCAGGAGCTCGATGACGCGCGGCTTGGTGAGGGCGACGTAGGCGCCTACAACTTGGCGGGGCGACCTGTTCGGGGCCTCGAGGACCGCACTCATCGCGTGAACGCTCCTGGTGTCGCAAGTGGTGGGATTTCCAGCGACTGATGGTAACTGCGTTCAATATTCACAGCCCGTTCGGGTACTCGTGTGCCTGGGCACACACCGACCTGCGACCTTTCAGCGCAACATCTGAATCACTCAGGACTAGGCTGGCCGGTGGACGTGGGAGAGATGCGGGTCAGGCTCTTCGGGATCGATTCCGAAGAACCGCGGCGCCCGCCCGAGCGACAAAGTTTGGAGCTGTAAGTCCGTGACCGTCACCGACGACATCACCCGGCTCACCAAGGCCGATCTGCCTGACGACTGGACGGAGCTGGACAAGCGCGCCGTCGACACCGCCCGACTGCTCGCGGCGGACGCGGTGCAGAAGGTCGGCAACGGGCACCCCGGCACCGCCATGAGCCTCGCGCCGCTCGCGTACACGCTGTTCCAGCGCGTCCTGCGGCACGACCCGGCCGACGCGGACTGGATCGGCCGCGACCGGTTCGTGCTCTCCGCGGGCCACTCCAGCCTGACGCTGTACGTGCAGCTGTACCTCTCCGGCTACGGCCTGGAGCTCGACGACCTCAAGGCGCTGCGCACCTGGGGTTCCAAGACCCCCGGTCACCCGGAGCACGGCCACACCAGGGGCGTCGAGATCACCACGGGCCCGCTGGGCTCCGGTCTCGCCTCCGCGGTCGGCATGGCCATGGCCGCCCGCCGCGAGCGCGGCCTGTTCGACCCGTCGGCCGCGCCGGGTCAGAGCCCGTTCGACCACCACATCTACGTGATCGCCTCCGACGGTGACATCGAGGAGGGCGTCACCTCCGAGGCGTCGTCGCTCGCGGGCACGCAGCAGCTGGGCAACCTGGTCGTCTTCTACGACGACAACAAGATCTCCATCGAGGACGACACGACGATCGCGCTGTCCGAGGACACCGCGGCGCGTTACGAGGCCTACGGCTGGCACGTCCAGGTCGTCGAGTCCGGCGAGAACGTCAAGGGCATCCTCGAGGCCGTCGAGAAGGCCAAGGCCGTCACCGACAAGCCGTCGTTCATCCTGCTGCGCACGATCATCGGCTTCCCGGCGCCGAAGAAGCAGAACACCGGCGCCGCGCACGGTGCCGCGCTGGGCGAGGACGAGGTCAAGGCCACCAAGGAGATCCTCGGCTTCGACCCCGAGCAGACCTTCGAGGTCACCGACGAGGTCATCAACCACACGCGTGAGGTCGTCAAGCGCGGCGAGCACGCCAAGGCCGAGTGGCAGAAGTCCTTCGACGCGTGGGCTTCGGCCAACGCGGAGAACAAGGCGCTGCTCGACCGTCTCGTCTCGCGTCAGCTCCCCGAGGGCTGGGACGCGGACCTGCCGGTCTACCCGGTCGACGCCAAGGGCGTGCCGACCCGCAAGGCCTCCGGTGAGGTCATCAACGCGCTGGCGAAGCACCTGCCGGAGCTGTGGGGCGGTTCGGCCGACCTGGCCGAGTCGAACCTGACGACGGTCAAGGGCGCCAAGTCGTTCGGTCCGGCGGAGATCTCCACGGGCATGTGGAGCGCCGACCCGTACGGCCGCGTGCTGCACTTCGGTGTCCGCGAGAACGCCATGGGCATGATCCTCAACGGCATCGCGCTGCACGGCCCGACCCGTCCGTTCGGTGGCACGTTCCTCGTGTTCTCCGACTACATGCGCCCCGCCGTGCGCCTGGCCGCGATCATGCAGGCCGCCGTGACGTACGTGTGGACGCACGACTCCATCGGTCTCGGCGAGGACGGCCCGACGCACCAGCCGATCGAGCACCTCGCGGCCCTGCGCGCGATCCCGGACTTCTCGGTCGTGCGCCCCGGTGACGCCAACGAGACGGCGTTCGCGTGGAAGGCCGTCGTCGAGCAGCTCGGCCCGGTGGGTCTGGCGCTGTCCCGGCAGAACGTCCCGACGCTGGAAGGCACCTCGTACGAGGGCGTCAAGCGCGGTGGCTACGTGCTCTTCGGTGACGACAACCCCGAGGTTGTGATCATCGGCACGGGCTCCGAGCTGCAGATGGCGTACGAAGCCGGAAAGGTTCTGCAGGGCGAGGGCGTTGCAGTGCGTGTGGTGTCCATGCCGTCGCTCGACTGGTTCGAGAAGCAGGATTCGGAGTACCGCGAGTCGGTCATCCCGTCCTCGGTGAAGGCGCGCGTCGCGGTCGAGGCCGGCATCGCGCAGCCGTGGTACCGCCATGTCGGCGACGCGGGCGAGATCGTGTCGATCGAGCACTTCGGCGCCTCGGCCGACTACCAGACGTTGTTCAAGGAGTTCGGCTTCACGACGGAGAACGTCGTCGCCGCAGCCCGCCGTTCCCTTGACCGAGTGAGGGGTTAATCCAGTGAGCAAGCCCAACCTCGACGCCCTGTCCGGCGCCGGAGTTTCCATCTGGCTCGACGACCTGTCCCGTGAGCGCCTCACGAGCGGCAACCTCGACGAACTGATCCGCGACTGGAACGTCGTCGGTGTCACGACGAACCCGACGATCTTCGCGGGCGCCCTGTCCAAGGGCGAGTCGTACGACGAGCAGATGCGTGAGCTCGCGAACCGCGGTGCCGACACCGAGGCGACCATCCGCGAGGTCACCACGACGGACGTGCGCAACGCGTGCGACAAGTTCCGCGAGATCTACAACTCGACCGGTGGTGTGGACGGCCGCGTCTCCATCGAGGTCGACCCGCGCCTGGCGTTCGACACGGACAAGACCGTGGCCGAGGCGCAGGACCTGTGGAAGACCGTGGACCGGCCGAACCTGCTGGTGAAGATCCCGGCCACCGAGGCGGGCCTGCCGGCGATCACGAAGACGATCGCCGAGGGCATCTCCGTCAACGTGACGCTGATCTTCTCCACCGAGCGGTACGTGAAGGTCATGGAGGCCTACGTCGCGGGCCTCGAGCAGGCCAAGGCGAACGGCCACGACCTGCGGTCGATCCACTCGGTCGCGTCGTTCTTCGTGTCCCGGGTGGACACCGAGATCGACAAGCGCCTGGCCGCGATCGGCACGGACGAGGCGACCGCGCTCAAGGGCAAGGCCGCTCTCGCCAACGCGTACATCGCTTACGGCGCGTTCGAGAAGATCTTCCAGGGTGAGCGCTGGGAAGCTCTCAAGGCGGACGGTGCGCACGCGCAGCGTCCACTGTGGGCTTCGACCGGCGTGAAGGACCCGAGCTACTCCCCCACGCTCTACGTCGACCAGCTCGTCGTCACCGACGTCGTCAACACGATGCCGGAGAAGACGCTGCACGCGGTCGCCGATGGCGGCAAGATCACCGGTGACACGGTCACCGGACGTGCCGCCGAGGGCCAGGAGGTGTTCGACCAGCTCGCCGCCGTGGGAATCGACCTCGAGGACGTGTTCCAGGTCCTCGAGACCGAGGGTGTCGAGAAGTTCGAGAAGTCCTGGGAAGAGTTGCTCGAGACGGTGACGAACCAACTGGCTCAACTGAAGGGCTGATCACGAAGTGACCTCCGTCGAAATCGTGAGGTCACCGAACGCCGACCAGGTCAGCATCATCGCTGCTGACCTGGTCGCGGATTCGGTGCCGAGCAAGCTGACCGCGCAGGACCCGACCCTGTGGGGGCCGGAAGCCGAGTCCGAGGCGAGCATCCGCCTGTCGTGGACGACGTTGCACGAGACGTCACGGGCGCTGCTCCCGGATCTCGTGGCACTGCGCTCCGAACTGCACGCCGAGGGCGTCGACCGCGTCGTCCTCGCCGGAATGGGTGGCTCGTCGCTGGCCCCCGAAGTGATCACGCGGACCGCAGGGGTCCCGCTGGTCGTGCTGGACACCACCGATCCCGCCCAGGTCGCCGACGCTCTCGCCGGTGATCTCGAGCGCACGGTGATCGTGGTGTCGTCCAAGTCCGGTGGCACTGTCGAGACCGACAGCCACCGCCGGATCTTCGAGAAGGCTTTCACCGACGCGGGCATCGACGCCGCGTCGCGCATCGTGGTCGTCACCGACCCCGGTTCGCCGTTGCAGCAGGCGTCCGAGGCCGCGGGCTACCGCAAGGTGTTCCTGGCCGACCCGAACGTCGGCGGCCGCTACTCGGCGCTGACCGCGTTCGGCCTGGTGCCGTCGTACCTCGCCGGTGCCGACGTCGAGTCGCTGCTCGACGACGCGGCCGAGGTCGCGAAGCTGGTGTCGCAGGACTCGCCGGAGAACCCGGCCGTGGTGCTCGCCGCGATCTTCGGCGCCGCGCACGCCAACGGTGCCGAGAAGATCGTCTTCGCCGACACCGGCTCGGGCATCAAGGGCCTCGGCGACTGGGCCGAGCAGCTCATCGCCGAGTCGACCGGCAAGAACGGCACCGGCCTGCTGCCGGTCGTCGTCGAGGGTCCGGGCGCCGAGGGCTTCGTGAACGCACGTTCGGACGCCACGACCGTCGCAATCGGACCGGCCACCGGTTCCGCGAACGTCGCGGTCGAGGGCAAGCTGGGCGCGCAGTTCCTGCTGTGGGAGTACGCGACCGCGCTCGTCGGCAAGGTCCTCGGGATCAACCCGTTCGACCAGCCCGACGTCGAGGCCGCGAAGAAGGCCTCCCGCGCGCTGCTCGACGCGCCGGCCGTCGCCGCGACCATCCCGTCCTTTGTGGACGGACCGGTCGAGGGCCACGGCACGGACTGGGCGCCGCGCAAGGTGCACACCGTCGCGGAGGCGCTGGCGGCGATCGTTGAAGTGGCGCCCGAGTTCGGCTACATCTCCGTTCAGGCGTACTTGGACAGGATCGACGACGCGTCGTTCGAGCTGCTCCGTGCGGAGATCGCGAAGAGGACGCACCTGCAGACCACGTTCGGCTGGGGTCCGCGCTTCCTGCACTCGACCGGCCAGTACCACAAGGGCGGTCACCAGAACGGCGTGTTCATCCAGATCACCGGCGAGTCCGGTGACGACCTGGAGGTGCCCGGCCGTCCCTACACGCTGGCGCAGCTGCAGCTCGCGCAGGCGCTCGGCGACGGTCAGGTCCTGGCCGAACACGGTCGCCCGGTGCTGCGTCTTCACCTCGAAGACCGCATCGCCGGACTGGCCCAGCTCGTCGAGGCAGTCCAGGAGGACGGCTCGTGACCACTTCCGCCAAGTGGAACAACCCGCTGCGGGACGCGCGTGACAAGCGCATGCCCCGCATCGCGGGCCCGAGCGCGTTGGTCATCTTCGGTGTCACCGGTGACCTCTCGCGCAAGAAGCTCATGCCGGCGATCTACGACCTCGCGAACCGGGGTCTGCTGCCGCCGGGCTTCGGTCTCGTCGGGTTCGCCCGCCGCGACTGGGCCGACCAGGACTTCATGAAGGTCGTCCACGACGCCGTCAAGGAGCACGCGCGCACGCCGTTCAACGAGGCCGTGTGGCAGCAGCTCGCCGAGGGCATCCGGTTCGTGCAGGGCACGTTCGACGACGACGCGTCGTTCGACAACCTGGCCTCGTGCCTGGCCGCCCTGGACGCCGACCGCGGCACCGGTGGCAACCACGCGTTCTACCTGTCGATCCCGCCGGGCGCGTTCCCGACGGTGGTCAACCAGCTCAAGCGCGCGGGCCTCGCCCAGACGGCTCCCGACCAGTGGCGCCGCGTCGTCATCGAGAAGCCGTTCGGCCACGACCTGAAGTCCGCCAAGGAACTCAACCGCACGGTCAACGAGGTCTTCCCCGAGGAGTCGGTGTTCCGCATCGACCACTACCTCGGCAAGGAGACCGTGCAGAACATCCTGGCGCTGCGGTTCGCGAACCAGCTGTACGAACCCATCTGGAACTCGAACTACGTCGACCACGTGCAGATCACCATGGCCGAGGACATCGGTCTCGGCGGTCGCGCGGGGTACTACGACGGCATCGGCGCCACGCGTGACGTCATCCAGAACCACCTGCTGCAGCTGCTCGCTCTCATCGCGATGGAGGAGCCGGTCTCGTTCAAGCCGGCCGATCTGCGCGCGGAGAAGGTGAAGATCCTCTCGGCGACGCGTCCCGCGCAGCCGTTCGAGGAGACCACCTCGCGCGGTCAGTACACCGGTGGCTGGCAGGGTGGCCAGAAGGTCCCGGGTCTGCTGGAGGAGGGCGGATTCTCGCCCGAGTCGAAGACCGAGACGTTCGGCGCGATCACCTGCGAGGTCAACACCCGTCGCTGGGCCGGGGTGCCGTTCTACCTGCGCACCGGCAAGCGCCTGGGCCGTCGCGTCACCGAGGTGGCCGTCGTGTTCAAGCGGGCGCCGCACCTGCCGTTCGACGACACCGCGACCGAGGAGCTCGGGCAGAACGCCCTGGTGGTCCGGGTTCAGCCGGACGAGGGCGTGACGATCCGGTTCGGGTCGAAGGTGCCCGGCAACACCATGGAGGTCCGCGACGTCACGATGGACTTCGGGTACGGCCACTCGTTCACCGAGTCGTCGCCGGAGGCCTACGAGCGGCTGCTGCTCGACGTGCTGCTCGGTGAGCCGTCGCTGTTCCCGAAGAACGACGAGGTCGAGCTGTCCTGGGAGATCCTCGACCCGGTCCTGGAGTTCTGGGCGCGCAAGGACGAGCCCGCTCTGGAGAAGTACAAGGCCGGTACGTGGGGCCCGCCGTCGGCGGACGCGATGACCGCTCGCACCGGAAGGCACTGGAGGCGTCCGTGATCATCGACCTGCCCTCGACCACCACCTCCCAGATCAACTCGCGGCTGGTCCGGCTGCGCGACGAAGGCGGTGCGACGACCCTCGGGCGCGTGCTGACCCTCGTGATCGTGACCGAGGACGGCCAGCGCACCGACGCCGCCATCGATGCGGCGAACGACGCTTCGCGCGAGCACCCCTGTCGCGTGATCGTCGTGGCTCGTGGCGCTCGTCAGGCCGCACCTCGGTTGGACGCGCAGATCCGCGTCGGCGGTGACGCCGGTGCCTCCGAGGTCGTTGTTCTTCGTCTGTACGGGGAGCTGGCCAAGGAAGGCGCCTCGTGCGTCATGCCGTTGCTGCTGCCGGACACCCCGGTCGTGGCGTGGTGGCCGTTCGACGCGCCCGTCTCGCCGTCGAAGGACCCGATCGGTGCTCTCGCGCAGCGTCGCATCACCGACGCCGCGGCCGAGAAGAACCCGATCAAGGCCCTGGAAGCGCGGCGCGCCCACTACGCGCCGGGCGACACGGACCTGGCGTGGACGCGTCTGACGTTGTGGCGCGCCATGCTCGCGTCCTCTTTGGACCTTCCGCCGTACGAGAAGGTCACCGAGGCGGACGTGACCGGTGAGGCCGACTCGCCGTCCACGGACCTGCTCGCGGCCTGGTTGTCGGACCGCCTGAAGGTCTCGGCCAAGCGCTTCAAGGCGACCTCGGGTGAAGGCATCGTGGAGGTGCGGCTCGCCCGCCCCTCCGGCGACGTCGACCTGCTCCGCCCGGACGGCAAGGTGGGCACGCTCTCGCAGCCCGGCCAGCCGGAACGCCGGGTGGCGCTGCAGCGTCGTTCGGTGCGCGACTGCCTCGCCGAGGAACTGCGCCGGCTCGACCCGGACGAGGTCTACGCGGCGGCGCTGAAGTCGCTCGCGAAGGTCACGAAGGGTCGCGTCCCGTCGGCCAAGGAGGAGGCCCCGGCCCCCGCTGAGGCGAACGGCACCGCTGCACCGAAGAAGTCGAAGGCGAAGGCCAGTTCGTGAGCAAACCCGAAGTAGTGGTCCACCGCGACGGCGACCTGCTGGCCGCCGCCGCGGCGGCCCGCCTGGTGACCCGCATCGTCGACGCCCAGGCCGCCCGCGGCTTCGCGTCGATCGTGCTCACCGGCGGCCGCACCGGCACCGCCGTCCTGGAACACCTGAACCGCTCCGCCGCGCGTGACGCGGTGGACTGGTCGCGGGTCGACCTGTTCTGGGGCGACGAGCGCTTCCTGCCGTCGGGTCACGCCGACCGCAACGAAACGCAGGCCCGCGCCGCGCTGCTGGACCACGTTCCGCTGGACCCGTCCCGCGTCCACGTGATGGAGCCGTCGGACGGCAAGTTCGGCGACGACCCGGAAGCCGCCGCCGAGGCTTACGCTTCGGTGCTGGCTTCCCTCGCGGACGGCGGTGTTCCGTCGTTCGACGTCTGCATGCTGGGCGTCGGCGAGGAGGGCCACGTGGCGTCGGTGTTCCCGGATTCGCCCGCGGTGCACGAGAAGGAGCGCACGGTCGTGGCCGTGCGCGACTGCCCGAAGCCGCCACCGACCCGTGTGTCGCTGACGCTCGAGTCGGTGCGCTCCGCGCAGGAGGTCTGGCTGATGACCACCGGCGAGGCCAAGGCCGAAGCGGTGGCGTCGGCCCTGAACGGCGCCAGCGAGGTGGACCTGCCCGCCGCCGGTGCGACGGGCCGCAGCCGCACGCTGTGGCTGCTGGACACCACGGCGGCCGCAGCGGTACCCGCTTCGTTCTAGCCATCTCCGGCCTGATGATCGGCCCCGGTTCACGCCGGGGCCGTTTTCATTTGCCCCGCAACCGACTGATCCGTTGCGCACACGACGGATGCGACGCCAGCATCCGAGCCCGCATCCCGGCCCGCGCCCGATTCAGGTCGTGCCCCTGCCGCACCCACTGCTGCAACACCTCCAGCAGCAACGGCCCGTACCCCAACTCGGCCGCGACCCGATCCGCGTGCAACTCGGCCTTCCGCGACTGCAACGCCAGCAAGGGCGCGATCACCGGCACCAACAACACCCACGGGCTGACCGCGACCGCCGCCACCGCCAGCACGACGATCAACACGATGCTGATCACCCTGGCACCCGGCGTCCCGATCCGCCGCCCCACCGCGTAGATGCCCAGCCCGGTGACGAGCACCAGCCAGATCACCAGCCGCGCCGGCAACTCGTACCACCAGCGCAACAACGAGATCTTGGTGTGCCCGGCCAGATGATGCCCCAACTCGTGCGCCAGCACGGCTTCGAGCTGCTCCGGCGGCAACCGCATGGCCGCCGTCGACACCCCCACGACGTGCCCGCCGACCGCCATCGCGTTGATCTCGCGCGAGTTCTGCACCCGCAACCAGTACTTCTGCGGCTCCACCCCCGCCGCCCCGCACACCTCGTCGAGCAACGGCTGCAGTGCCGCGCTCTCGGTCCCGGTCGGCTTGCGCAGCCGGTGTGCGAGGACCGCCAGCAGCTTGTCCACGGTCGGCAACAGCACGATGGCACCCGTCGCGAACCATGCTGTGGGGAGCAGCCAGAGTGCTTGGGGGAGAACGACCTTGCCGATGAGGCCGATGATCAGCAGGCTGCTCAGGACCGTGGGGACGCCGAGCAGCAACTCGGTCAGGGCGGAGACGTGGAAGCGTCGTCGGGGAACGCGCACGGGCCATCACCTCGCGCGGTCGAGCCTGGCAGCGCCATCCCGTTTGTGTCCAGCCGGTTAGCCCGACCCGCCCAGCGCGATGCGTTCCATCACGAACAACGGCAACGAAGGGTTCGCCGCCGCGCTCCTCGCCGTGGACTCGCTCGCCAGCAACTCCACGATCTTGTCCACGGGCAGGTTCGGATGGGCGGCGGCGTGGTGCCTGGCCCGCGCGTCCTCCAGGCACAGCAACAAGGTCTCGCCGGTAGCCGCCGGATGCCGAGCAACGACCCGGAGCGTCTTGACCGAGCCGCCCAAGGCCATGCGGTGCAACAACTCCTTGGTGCACAAGGGATTGGCGGCAATGCGCGGATGCAATCCCGAGCTGTGCCGCGCCACCAGCTCCTCCAACCCGGCGGCATCAGCCTGGGCGGCGGCGACGGAAGCCACCATCAGTTCGGCGCCCGACGCGGACTCCAGTTCCACCAGCAGGTCCAACGGGACAGCCGGATTGCGCAGCACCGCACGGCGCAACGGCCTGGTCACGGCCAATGAGCGCAACACGGCCACCGGAACGGCCGGGTTGGAGGCCAGCTGCGCCAAGATGCCCGGCTCGAGTTCCACCGCGAGCTGCTCGTACAGCGCGGAGGGCAGGTCAGTGCGTTCCGCCAGGTAGTAGCGGCAGGCGTGCCACCGCATCAGGTCGGCCGCGACGGCAGCCGGGGTGGCGGGGTTGGACGCCAGTTCGCGGGCCAGCGACTCCGAACTCAGCGACGTCAGCACGTCGGCAGGTGTGTGCGGGCTGCGAGCCAGCGCGGAACGCACCTCGGGGTCGTGGTGATCGCGCAAAGGGGTGGTGTGGAAGAGAACGAGCTCGGCGACCACGTCCGCGGAGGCGTCGGCGGCCAGGAGTTCGATCACGTCGGGTGGCAGCGAAGCAGCCCACTCCGGGAGTTCTGCCCGAACGGTCGCGTCCGGGTGGTGGGCCAGGACGCGGGCGACGGCGGGGTCGGCGTCCGGGTGGCTGGTCACGGCCAGGGCCACCGACTCGTTGACGAGAGGTACGTCCGCGGGTGCGACGAGACCGCCGCGCAGCAGTGCGTAGGTCGCGGACGAGTTGCCGTGCGACAAGAGAGTGCGCACGTGGGCCGGGGTCAGGTCGGTGCGGTCGGCCAGGTCGGACGCCAGCGACGGGTCGTGGACCAGGCGGTCCAGCAGGAACGTGGGCAGCGCGGGGTTCGACGCCAGGCCCTCCAGTTCAGCGTTCACCAATCCCCTTCGTAACGCGGCAGGCATTCCCCCCGACAACGCGTATCATCCCCAATCGCGTTGAGTAGCGGGGGTTTTGTGGCAAACGGCAGTGCGAAGCGACGTCCCACCATCGGGATGATCACCGCTGGCCCGCTGATCGAGCTCGCGGGCGAGCAGTGGCGTGGTGTCAGTGGCGGTGCTCAACGGCTCGGGTGCGACCTCGTGTGTTTTGTGGGCAGCGAACTGGAGCATCCGGACCCTCTCAAGCGTCGGGCGAACACGGTCTACGACCTCGTGTCACCGAACCGCATTGATGCGCTCGTGGTGTGGACTACGCGCGTGGGGCAGCTCATCGGCTCTGACGGCATGGAGGAGTACGTCAAGCAGTACGCGCCCATGCCCATCGTGAGCGTTGAGACCAGCCTTGCCCAGTGGCCAACGATTTTGATGGACAACCGCGATGGCATGCGTCAGGCCGTGGACCACCTCATCGAGGTGCACGGCAAACGGCGCATCGCGTTCGTCCGGGGGCCGCAAACGCATGCGGGTGCGCGAGAGAGGTTCCTCGGGTACGCGGATTCGTTGCGCAACCACGGGATCCGGTTCGATCCCGCGCTCGTCACGATGCCCGGGTCGTTCATCTGGGAACCGAACCGCGCCGCCGACGCCGTGCGCCGGATGCTCGCGACCACGCCGGAGCCGCCGGACGCCATCGCCGCCGCGAACGACGACTACGCGATCGGTGTCGTGTCGGTGCTGGAGAAGCTCGGTTTCCGCACGCCAGAGGACATCGCGGTCGTCGGCTACGACAACCACACGAACGTGCGCACGCACGACCTCGGCTACAGCACGGGCGGCCCCGCGTCACGGGTGCAGCGCGAGGTCAACATCGACGCTGCGACGCCCGCTTTCACGACCGTCAGAGCGCCGTTCCACGAGATGGGCATCCGGGCCGCCGAACTCGCGGTGGCGCTGGTGCGGGGCGAGCCGACGCGGCAGCGCCAGACCATGCCGACCGAGCTCATCGTGCGCCGGAGCTGCGGCTGTCTGCCGGCCGGGCTCGGTGATCACGCTCCCGCGCACGACCGGCTGAGCATCAACGAGTCGGCCACCGCGTCCACCGTGGCCGACCACCTGCGCGACTCACTCGGGCCTCCCGGCGAGAAGCTGCCGGACGGCTGGGCCGAGCAGCTGGTCGTCGAACTGATGGCTGCGGGCCGTGGTGAGGTCGAAGGCGCGGAGTTCCTCAAGCTGCTGGCCGAGTACATCCGGTGGAGCGCGCGCGCCGGGTCCGAACCGGCGCAGTGGTGGCCGCCGTTGTTCGACCTCCACAGGTTCGTGACGGCACGCATCAATGACGCGACCATCATCAACGACCTGTGGTTGCGCGTGCAGTTGCTTCTGGGCGATGCGTTCGCCACGGACGCACGGTTCAAGTACCTGTCGCACGAGCGTCACGACCAGACGGTGCGTGAGACCGGTCAACGGCTCATCGCGTCGAGGGACGTCTACGAGCTGACGACCGCGCTCGCCGAGGAACTCCCCCGGCTCGCCATCCCCGGTTGTCACGTCATGTCGTACGACACTCCAGGCACGGCGCGAGTGCTCGTGCGGTACGAGAACGGCGAGCTGAAGAAGCCGCCGAGCACCCCGTTCCCGACGATCAACCTGACGCCCTACCCGTTCCGCCGCGACGAGCCGTTCAGCGCCCTCGTGGCGCCGCTCTACACCGACGAGGACCACCTCGGGTACGTGATCTTCGAAGAAGGTCCCGAGCCCGGCTGGATCTACGAGGCCGTGCAACAACAACTCAGCAGTGCGTTGCGCACGATCCGTCTGATGCAAGAGCTGAAGGACGCGCGCGCACGGCTCGAAGAACGCGTCGGCGAGACCGAAGCACAGCTACGCCACGCACAGAAGATGGAGGCCATCGGACGGTTGACCGGTGGCATCGCGCACGACTTCAACAACATCCTCACGGTCGTGAACGGCAACAGCGAGATGCTGCTGCGACGCACCCTTCAGGACGATCCGCGGCGCACGGCGATCGAGGACATCAGGCACGCGGGCGAACGCGCGGCCAACCTCACCCGCCAGCTGCTCGCGTTCACCCGCCAGCAGGTCCTGCACCCGGAGTCGCTGGACCTCAAGGAGAACCTCACCAAGGTCCACTCGATGCTGCGCACGCTCGTCGGCGACCACATCGAACTGGACATGCACCTGCCGGACGGCGTCGCGCACGTCTGGGCGGACGCGGGCCAGGTCGAGCAGATCCTGTTCAACCTCGCGGTCAACTCCCGCGACGCCATGCCCGACGGCGGCATCCTGACGATCTCGATCGAGGACAGCAGGCTCGGCAACCAGGAATCCGGCCGGATCGTCGGCGTGCGGCCCGGTGAGTACGTCGTGCTGCGCGTGCAGGACACCGGCGGCGGCATGGCCCCGGACGTGCAGGCGCAGGTGTTCGAGCCGTACTTCACGACCAAACCGGTCGGCAAGGGCACCGGCCTCGGCCTGTCCACGGTGTTCGGCATCGTGCAGCAGTCCGGTGGCCAGATCGAACTCATCAGCGCACCAGGCGAGGGCACGACCGTGGAGGTCTATCTGCCCGTGCCACTGCAACGCGCAGACGCCCCCGAAGCACCGTGCGCGCGCCGCCCCACCGCACACAGGGGTGCCGGCACCGTGCTGCTCGTGGAGGACGACGCACAGGTGCGGGTCATGACGAGGCGTTCGCTGGAGACGGCGGGGTACGCGGTGATCGAGGCGGGCGACGGGCAGGAGGCGTTGCAGTTCGCGACGGCCCACCGCAGCACGATCGACCTGGTGCTCACCGACGTCGTGATGCCGAAGATGGGCGGCCCCGAGCTGGTCAGGCTGCTGCGCTCGACCGGTGCCGCGCCCGCGGTGATCTACATGTCGGGGTACACGACGGACGAGTTCCTCGACGACGAGGTGCTGATCACCAAGCCGTACGTGGAGTCCGACCTGCTGGAACGCGTCCGGCAGGTGCTCGCGAACTAGGCGCTGACGGTCAGGACGCCTGGGCGCGCTTGGCCACCGCGACGCGCACGGTCTCGTCCAGTGTCTCGATCCGGAACGGCTTCTGCAGGTAGCCCGCGATCTCGTGCCCGGCGAACCGGCGTTCGAGCGACGTGCGGTCGTACCCGCTGGTCAGCACCACCGGCACGCTCAGGCCCTCGCGTTCGAGCTCGGCGAGCACCTCCTCGCCGGACAGGCCGGGCATGCTGTGGTCGAGCAGCATCGCGCACACGTCGGCGGACCGCTCGCGCAGGATCGCGATCGCCTCGGTGCCGTCACTCGCCTGCAGGACGGCGAAGCCCAGCTCCTCGAGCAGGCTCACGGTGTACCTCCGCACGGGGTCCTCGTCCTCGACCACGAGCACCAGCCCAGCCAGTGACATGCGGGCAAGTATGCCGGAACTTATCGGTTCCCTCAGCACCAGGTCGCCGTCTATTTCTGGTAATTCTTCACGAGCTGCTCCATCAGTGTGATCTGGGCCATTTGGGTCACACCGTTGGTTGAGGGTCTGCGCTAACCTTCGCGGCACCGCTGCCGCTCCACGCTGAGAAAGAGGCACCAGGAAAGGCCAACTTCATGCGTAAAGCGACGGCAGCAGCCGCTCTGGCCGTGCTGTTCACATTGTCGTCAGCACCCGCACACGCCGCGACGATTCCTTCGGAGCGCGTGACGATCGACGTGGTGACGGTGAACGGTTCCGGGTGCAAGCAGGGCACCGCCGAAGTCATCGTGGCCCCGGACAACACCTCGTTCTGGGTGATCTACAGCGACTACCTCGCCCAGGCCGGCAAGGGTGCGGCAGCCACCGATTTCCGGAAGAACTGCCAGCTCACCCTGCAGATCAACGTCCCGCAAGGGTTCTCCTACGGCATCGCGGAAGCGACCTACGGTGGCTACGGCTACATCAAGCCCGGCGCGGTCGGCTACCAGTCGGTGAATTACTACTTCCAGGGTCAGTCGGCCACCACGACGTGGAAGCACACGTTCAACGGGCCGTTCGACGACAACTGGTCGATCACCCACCGGACCGAGTTCTCCGAGATCGTCTGGTCCCCGTGCGGGGAAAAGAAGAATCTCAACGTCAACAGCTCCCTGCGCATCGACAAGGGTACGTCGGACGCCAATACAAACAGTTTCATGACGATGGACTACCAGCGCGGAGAAGTGCGCACGCTGCATCACTTCAGCTGGAAGCGCTGCTGATTTCTCACCAATGAAGGCCGCCGCCACCGAAGTCCAACCGCCGCCACCCCTCCCTGCGAGACGCGTTTGGAAAGGTGCCTCATGCTCAACGCGGTTGCCGCTGCCCTGCTGGCCTCAGCGATCATCATCCCGCCCGGCGCTCCCAACGAGACGCCGCCGCCCGACCACATCACGATCGACATCGTCACGGTCAACGGTTCCGGCTGCCCGGCGGGCACGGCGGCCGTCGCGGTGTCCGAGGACAACAAGGCCTTCACGGTCACTTACTCCGACTACCTGGCCCAGGTCGGCGTCGGCGCGCGGCCGACCGACTTCCGCAAGAACTGCCAGCTCAACCTGCGGGTCAACGTCCCGCAGGGCTTCACCTACGGCATCGCCCAGGCCGACTACAGAGGGTTCGCACACCTGGAACGCGGTGCGTACGCCATCCAGAAGGCCAACTACTACTTCCAGGGCATGTCGCAGAACGACACCGCGCAGCACCGCTACAACGGCCCGCACAGCGACGACTGGCAGGCCACCGACCAGACCGAGGTCGCCGCGATCGTCTACTCCCCGTGCGGCGAGAAGCGGAACTTCAACATCAACACCGAGCTCCGCGTGTACCCCGGCTCGTCCAACACGGCCACGACGACGAGTTTCGTCTCGATGGACTCCACGGACGGTGCGATCGACACGACGTACCAGTTCAGCTGGAAGACGTGCCCGTAGGCCCTCTGTAGTGCAGTGACTACCGCACGCGCTCACCCGAGCGTGTGCGGTAGCACATATGTGAGCCGATAGCCGTACAGATTCGCGTGTGGCGGCGTCTTAACCCCATGACGGGGCAGGTCGGGGTAAAGGGGCAGCCAATGCCATCCGCCGCATACGCGCAGTACGGTGAGGATCGGAAGGCTCACAGGGGAGGTCGGATCCTGACCACGACACTGCTCCCGGCCAGACGGTCGGAGGACAGGACGGCCGGTTCGCGCTGGCCGTTCAGCGGTGACTACCGACAGGTGCTCGCGGACCTGGCGTTGATCTTCTTCGCCGTGCTCGACGTGTGGCTGTACGCGTTGTGGCTCGAGGCCGACCCGATCACGGACCTCCCGCCGATCGAGACCTACCAGCTGTGGCTGAACTGGATCGCGGTCGGCGCGCTGGTGCTGCGCCGCAGGTTCCCGTTCCTCACGCTCGTGCTGACCATCCCCGGCTTCTTCGTCGGCTGGTCGCAGCTCGCCGCGATGATCGCCCTGTACACGGTCGCGCGCCGCTACATCGGCGGCTGGCAGACGGGCCTCGCGGCCGCGCTGGTGTGGATGTGCCGGTTCGTCGCCTGGCCGTTCCAGGAGCTGATCGACCGGCCCGCGTCGGGCCACTTCCACTCGGCCATCTACGGCTTCCTGGTGGCGGGCCTGCCGATCGCGATCGGCCTGCTGGTGCACGCACGGCAGGAGCTGTCCGACCGCATCTCCGAACTCGCCGAGTCCCGCGAGAGAGAACAGGTGCTCCACGCGCACGCGATCCGTGCGGACGAACGGGCAAAGCTGGCCCGCGAGATGCATGACGTCGTGTCGCACCAGGTGAGCCTGATCGCGATGCAGGCCGGTGCGTTGCGCATGGCCGTGGTCGACGCCGAGCACAAGCAGGTCGCCGGCACCATCCGCACGTTGTCCACGCGCACGCTCGATGAACTCCGTCAGCTCGTGTCCGTCCTACGCACCACGGACGGCAACCAGCCCGGTGTCGACGAGCTGTCCGACCTGGCCGCGGACGCCGGTTTCGAGGTGTCCGTGCAGCTCAAGGGGCCGGTCGAGGACCTGCCCGCACCGGTGTCCGGCGCTGTCTACCGGACGGTGCAGGAGGCCCTGACCAACATCCGCAAGCACGCCGTAGGCGCGAGCGCGACGGTGTTCATCGACGCCCAGTACGACGACAACGTGCTGGTCGAGGTGCGCAACACCGCCGCGGCCGGCCCGTCGTCGACGTTGCCCAGCGGGGGTCACGGCCTGGTCGGCCTGCGCGAGCGCGCCACGTTGCTCGGTGGCGAGTTCTCGGCAGGCCCGACCGAGGACGGCGGCTTCCTGGTGTCGGCGTCGTTCCCGAGGGAACGCGTCGTCACCGATTGAAGCGCTGGAAGGCGTGGAACGACTTCTTGGGCTCCAGGCGGTACGGCGAGTTGTCGTCGTCGAAGCGCGCACGGATCGTGCGGAACAGGCTGTACGACGCCATGTCGTAGTCACGATCGCGGCACGTCGGGTTGTGCGGCGAGTCCGGTGAGATGACCGAGTACAGGTGCGATCCCTCGACGTCCGGCTGTGCGGCGAACACGCGCAGCATGCGGGCGATGTGGTCGGCCTGTTCGCGTTCGTTGCGCTCGACGCCGGGCTTGATGACGGGCGGGTCGGCCTCCCAGTCGACGATGTCCCAGCCCATCCCACCGGCCTTCGCGGCGCCGGTGAACGTGCAGCAGCCGTACTCGAGGATCATCAGCGGCTTGTTCCAACGCCGGTACTTGTCCAGGTCGGTGGTGTACTCGGCGTCGGTCTCGAAGTGGTTGTAGTAGTCGAGGCCGACCACGTCGAACAGCGACCAGTCGTTCCAGTCGGCGTCCGCGCCCGCCGCCGCGCCGTAGGTGATGCGGCCGCCGAACTCCCGGCGGGACACCTCGACGGCCTGCACCACGAACTCCCGGAACCGGCGGATCACCCCTGGCCAGTCCGTGATCGACGGGATGTTCGCGATGCGCTCCAGGAACGAGTCGCCGGGGATGATGCCCGGCGTGAAGAGGAAGTGCTCGCAGCCGGTCACGAACGTGACGTTGTCGCCGCGCCGCTTCTTCTCGGCCGTGCGCGCGGCCTCGGCCATGTGCTCGAGGATCTCGCTCTGCGGGTGGTCGTAGAGGCGGGGCTGCACGAACACGGTGATGCCGCGGCGCAGCGCCACGTCCGTCGTCTCGGCGAGGCGGCCGAGGTCGGTGCCGAACGCTGTGATCGACGGGCAGCGCAGGTCGGCGATCAGGCCGATCTCCCGTTCCAGCTGCTGACGGCTCCACCGGACGCGGCTCAGCGGGTCCCCCACCGCGTGCAGCACGCCCGTGTCGTAGCAGACCCCGCCGCGCTTCTTCGGCGCCGCTGACGCCGTTCCCCCCACGCTGGCCAGCGCCGCAGCACCTAACGCCGCCTTCAAGAACACCTTTCGACTGAGCACGGTTCCCCCTTGGCTAGTTACGCAACTAGGATGCTGTTCATGCAACCAGAAAATCGGTCGGGCGGCCAGAAGCGCAGCTTCATCGAGGACGCCCGGCGCGGTCAGATCGTGGCCGCGACCATCGCGACGATCGCCGAGATCGGGTACGCGAAGTCGTCGTTCGTGCAGATCGCGCAACGTGCGGGCATCAGCCCGGGGCTCATCACGTACCACTTCGCGAAGCGCGAGGCGTTGATGAAGCAGGTCATGCTGACCGTGCACGACTCAATGGACCGTGCGCTGACCGCACACACAGAGAACGCCGACGGCTACGTGAGCGCGCTGCGGTCGTTGATCGAAGGCTTCGTCGTCTACTGCGCCGAACACCCCACGGAGCTGATCGCGATCTCGCAGATCGCGGCCGCCGCGCGGGACGCCGAGTCCGCGCGGACGTGGGCGGACGAGCAGAACGCCCGCACGCTGACCGAGCTGGAGGACATGTTCCGCGAGGGCCAGCAGGCCGGTGAGCTGCGGGAGTTCGCGCCGCGGGTGATGGCGGTGTCCGTGCTGGCCGCGATGGAGGCGGCGCCGGCCGAGCTCATGGCCCGGCCGGACACCGACGTCTCCGCGTACGCCCGCGAACTCGCGGACCTGTTCGAACTGGCCGTCAGACGCGCTTAGAGGCGAGCGACGCGCTCAACGCCGCCGCCGCACCGAGCACCGCGCAGGTGAGCGCGATCGAGATCGTCGGCTCGTTCTTGAGCAGCACCGACACCAGCAGCCACACCGAGAGTCCCAGCCCGAGCCCGAGCGGCACCGACGCGATGATCGCCGCAATGCCGGTCTGCCTGCGCCGCAACGCCCGCAGGTTCGACTCGAGGTACGCGAACGTGAAGAGCAGCAGCAACACCGACCCGGTGCCCATGAGGCTCAGCCACGGCGTCTGACTCGACTGCAGCAGGAACGGCTCCTTGCCGTCGACCTGGGCCGTCACGACGCCGCCGATGATCCACCGCGCGACGCCTGGCAGCACGAAGCCTTCAGTCGTTCGCTCGGGCACGTCCGCGAGCGGGATCCCGGCCGCCGTCACGACCAGGTGCGTGCCTTCGACCTGAATCGGGCCGGTGAGGTCCGTGATGATCGTGGTCTCCGGCGGGGTGCCGGTCGCCACGAACGGCACCACGGCCATCGCGATCAACGCGATCGCCGCCACCAGCCACAACGCCCACGGCGTCGACGGCGGCTTGAGCACCTGTGCGGCCGGCACGAGCGTGCTGCTGCCACTCAACCGTGCGGCCGGAATCGGGTCCACGAGCGTGGCGCGAATCGGCTGCTGCGTGAGCGTCACGGTCTCCCGTTCCGACACGGGCCGAAGCGACGGACGCGTAGAAGACGACGACACCTGCGGTGCGAGGTGCACGGGCATCTGGAGCCGCACGAGCCAGTCCGGTCCGAACAGGTGGCCCGCCGCGGCCGCCAGGTCGATCGCGAACGTCTCGGCGTTGCGGTACCGCGCCTCCGGCTCCCGCGCGATGCTGCGCATCACGACACCCTTGAGCGGTTCCGGCACCTTCGGCAACGGACGCGGGTCCTGGAACACGCGCTTCTGGATCATCGCGATGGGCCCGCCACCACGTTCGAACGGCAGATCCCCGCACAGCAGTTCGTAGAGCATCGTGCCGGTCGCGTACACGTCCGCCGCGGGCGACAACGGGTTCCCCATCGCCTGCTCCGGCGCGATGTACGCGGGTGTGCCGAGCACCGCGCCGCCGTGCGTCACGAGCGTCGCGCCCTCCGACACGACCTGCGAGATGCCGAAGTCCGCGACCTTCACGAGGCCGTTCGACGTGAAGAGCAGGTTCTTGGGCTTCACGTCGAGGTGCAACACCCCGGCCTCGTGCGCCGCGTGCAGCCCGGAGAGGGCCGCCAGCACGATCCCGCACGACTGCTGAGCCGTCAGCCCGTCACTCGCGAAGCGCGACCACACCGTGCCGCCGTCGAGCCGTTCCATCACCAGCAGGTGCTCGCCCTGCTGCCGCACGTAGTCGTACACGGGCACGATGTGCGGGTGGTCGAGCCGGGCCAGCAACCGTGCCTCGTGCTCGAACCGCTCGCTCATCCGAGGGTCCTCGGCCACCGCGTGCGGCAACCGCTTGATGGCCACGGGCCGCCCGAGCTGCCGGTGCACACCGCCGTAGACGACGCCCATGCCGCCCTCGCCGATCTGCTCGCCGACGGCGTACTGCGGCAGCGCGGCGACCACACTGGACAGAGTCACCGCTGAATCCTCACCGTGTCGGGATCCACATAGGACTGGGGCCCGGGCTCACCGGGATGCGGCGTCAGGTACCCGAGCACGAACGCCGCCGCGGCCGCCCCGACGATGAACGGGATCTCCGCCGAGGGCGAAGGCGCCACCAGCCTCAACACCGACAACGAGATCACCGCCACCAGCCCGGTGCCTATGCCTGCCGGCAAGAACCGCATGGCCCGCTGCCACCGGTTCGCAGGCAGTCTCCGCCGTCCGAGGGCGATGAGCGCACCGGCCCACGACAGCCCCGTCAGGATCAGCACCCCGAGCCCGAACGCCCCGTACACCGACCACAACGACCCCTGCACGTCCCCGGTCGTCTCGACCGACGCGATGCTCTCCCGGGTCACGTCGATGACCTCGACCTCGACCGGCAGCAACCCGATCGCCTGGGCCCCGAGATCGGTCGGCTCCAACGGGAACGACCGCGTCTCCGACGACTTGGCGGGCACGTCGAACGGAACCGTTGTGTCGTAAGAGAAGAAGGTCAACGCCAACGCCGACCCGCTGATCCGCACGGTCTTGACCCGCTGCACGGTGTTCGTGTTGTTGCGGACCGTGATGGACACCTTGGCGGTCCGCGCCGGGTCCAGCACCAGCGTCCCTACTCCAACCGGCCTACCGTCCACATCGGCCTCGAGGATCACAGACCCGTCCTGTGCGGAGGCCGTCTGCGGAAGCAGCATAATTCCGCACAACAGCAGTAAACCTGCACCGGCCATGCGACGTCTCACTAGCGCACCTTAGGTTCTGATCCGGGGAGAGGGAATGCGGTCTTTAGGCTTACTCGTGGCCATTACGGCCGGTGTTACGGTGCTGAGCGCCACACCGGCGGTCGCCCAGCAGCAGCCCAGTGTGACCGCGACGCCGCAGCCTGCCACAGCGGGCGCCGGGATCCGCATCGAGTGGGGTGGTTTCGTCACGTGTCGCGGCGTGAGCATCAGTTTCACGCTCAACGGGGCCCAGATCGCGACAAGACCCTCGGCCTCGAGCGGCGTTGTCGAGAACGCCACGGTGCCCGCCAACACGCCCGCGGGCTGGCGCTCGCTCCAGGCCACGTCGTCGAACACGAAGTGCGGTGCGGCAAGTCTCCGCCTGCTCGTCGTGGCCCCGCCTCCCCCGGTGACCACCACGACCAAGCCGCCGGTCATCACGACCAACCCGCCCGTGACCAACCCGCCGGTGACGACCCGCCCGCCGGTCATCACGACCACGACTCCCCCGGTCACGACCACCACCACGACGACCACGACCACCACGGACTCGTCGTCGCCCTCGACCTCCACGACCGACGCCTTCACGGGCCCCGGTGACGGCGTCCTGCTCCTGGACAAGGACAACATCCAGCCGGGCGACGACCTGACCGCCACGGGCACCGGCTGCCCGAAGGGCGCCAACGTGACGTTGAAGTCTCTCGGTCAGGACGTGGGCAAGACGACCGCTGACGACAACGGCACGTTCTCGTCGCCGGTGAAGTTCGCGAACATCGAACCTGGGCGTCACAAGGTGCGCGCGGAGTGCGGGATCATCCTGGTCGGCAACGTGGACGTGACGCTGTCCAGTTCGTCGGGCGGCACGACCAGCACCCTCGTCGTACTTCTCTTCTTCTTGCTCGTGGGTGCCGCGATGCTCCGCCGCCAGTTCTCGGGCCTGCGCCGCTCCTGACCAACGCGAAGCCGAAGGCGAGCCCGTACGAGTACCGCACATCGAACCAGCGGTGTGGTGACGTACGCACCCAACCCAGCCACGCACGCTGGAGATTGGGGCTTGACTTTGGGTGCGAGGTGCTACGCCTGTCTGGGATCGGCCGGGCGCTTTTCAGCCCGGCCTTTCCGGCCGACCAGCGCCTCGCAAGGGCCCCGAAGTCAAGCCCCAATCTCTATCGTCGCGCAGCGGCGATGAAATGACCCGGCTCGTCCGCGGTTGTCTTTGCACCCAAACCCAACCCCCGCACTGGTGACAGAACCCGCACCCACACAACGCGAAAGGCCCCCTCTCCGCAGGATGAGGGGGCCTTTCGCGTTGATCCAAAACCTTTACGGCTCTTCGCGCTGCCGACGAAGCTTGGCGAGCGCCTCTTCGAGGATCGCCTCACCATCCGCGTCGGAGCGCCGCTCCTTCACGTACGCAAGGTGCGTCTTGTACGGCTCGTTGCGCGGAGGCGCGGGTGGCGTCTGCTCGTCACGACCTGCGGGGAGGCCGCAGCGCGGGCAGTCCCAGTTCTCCGGGATCTCCGCGTCGACCGCGAAGGAAGGCCGGGACTCGTGACCGTTCGCGCACCAGTACGACACCCGACGACGGGGCGCGGACTCGCCGCGCTCCGATTCGCCCATCGGGCCTGCGCCGACGCGGGTACCGCGAATCGCGTTACCACCTGACATCGACCGTTACACCCCCACCAAGTGGATTACCCCAAGCCCCGAAGGGCTTCTGCCGCTGAACGGTTGATCAGGCTGCGCCGGGCAGCTTGATCAGCAGTCCGATGCCCACGATGGCGATGACCCAGACCGCGCCGACGAAGAGCGTCAGGCGGTCGAGGTTCTTCTCGACGACGGAGGAACCGGACAGACTCGACTGCATACCGCCGCCGAACAGCGAGGACAAACCGCCGCCGCGCCCGCGGTGCAACAGCACGAGCAGCACCAGCACGACGCTGGAGACGATCAACAGGATCTGAAGGAACAGGATCATTTCTTCCTCGCTGTCAGGCAGCCGACGCCATAGAGTACCTGTTCGACTGCCGAACGTGTGCAACCAGTGGGGTTAGGGACTAAGGTGCGCCAATCGCCCACCTTATCCGTCCCGGACGACGCTCAGCGGGGGCGTCGAACGAGCAGGCCAGGGCGACCGGCACGCCTCAGATCAACTTAGGGTAGAGGCCCGCCCGCGGCCAGAGCGCACAGCTTGCTGAATTCGTCGGCCTGAAGGCTCGCGCCGCCGACGAGGGCGCCGTCGATGTCCTTCTGCCCAATGAGTTCGGCGATGTTCGACGACTTCACCGAACCGCCGTACAGCACGCGGACGACGGCAGCGGTCTCCTCGCCGTACTTCTCCGCCACGAACGAGCGGACGACCGAGCAGACCTCCTGCGCGTCCGCGGACGACGCGGTCTTGCCGGTGCCGATCGCCCACACGGGCTCGTAGGCGAACACGATCTTGGCGACCTGCTCGGCGGAGAAGCCGGCGAGGCCGTCCTCCAGCTGCTGGCGCACCAGGTCGAGGTGACCGCCGGCCGTGCGCACGTCGAGCTTCTCGCCGAAGCAGAAGATCGGCGTGACCTCGACCTTGAGCGCCGCCTTGATCTTGGCGTTGACGATGGCGTCCGTCTCGCCGTGGTACTCGCGGCGCTCGGAGTGGCCGACCGTCACGTAGTGGCAGCCGAGCTTCGCGAGCATCGGGCCCGACACCTCGCCGGTGTAGGCACCGGAGTCGTGCTGCGAGACGTCCTGCGCGCCGTACTTGAGCAGCAGCTTGTCGCCGTCGACCAGCGTCTGAATGCTGCGGATGTCCACGAACGGCGGGAGCACCGCCACCTCGACCTTGGCGAAGTACTTCTCCGGGAGGGAGAAGGCGATCTTCTGCACGAGTGCGATCGCTTCGAGGTGGTTGAGGTTCATCTTCCAGTTGCCCGCGATGAGCGGGAGCCGGGCTGCCATCAGGACTCCAAAACGCTGATGCCGGGGAGTTCCTTGCCCTCAAGGAACTCGAGTGACGCGCCACCGCCGGTGGAGATGTGCGAGAAGCCGTCCTCGGGCAGGCCGAGCGCGCGCACGGCCGCGGCCGAGTCGCCGCCGCCGACGACGGTGAACGCCTCGGACTTGACCAGGGCCTCCGCCACGGCACGGGTGCCGCCGGCGTAGGTCTCGATCTCGAACACGCCCATCGGGCCGTTCCAGAAGACGGTGCGGGCGTCGGCCAGCTTCGACGCGAACAGCTCGCGCGACTCGGGACCGATGTCGAGGCCCATCTTGTCGGCGGGGATCGCGGAAGTGGCGACGACCTCGTGCTCGACGTTGCCGAACTCGGCCGTGACCAGCACGTCGACCGGCAGCACGAGCTCGACGCCGCGCTTCTCGGCCTCGGCGAGGAAGCCGCGGACCTGGTCGAGCTGGTCCTCCTGCAGCAGCGACGTGCCGACCTCGTGGCCCTGGGCCTTGAGGAACGTGTACGCCATGCCGCCGCCGATGAGCAGCCGGTCGACCTTGGACAGCAGGTTCGCGATGACGCCGAGCTTGTCGGACACCTTCGAACCGCCGAGCGCCACGACGTACGGGCGCTCCAGGTCGTCGGTCAGCTTCTTCAGCACGCCCAGCTCGGCCTCGACGAGACCGCCGACGTACGCGGGCAGCTTCTGCGCCACGTCGTAGACCGAGGCCTGCTTGCGGTGCACGACGCCGAAGCCGTCGGAGACGAACGCGTCGGCGAACGACGCGAGCTCCTCGGCGAGCGACGCGCGCTCCGCGTCGTCCTTCGACGTCTCACGGGCGTCGAAGCGGACGTTCTCCAGCATCACGACGCCGCCGTCGGTGACCGCGCCGACCACGGACGTGGCGGACGGGCCGACGAGGTCGGACGCGAGCGCGACCTCCGTGCCGAGCAGCTCACCGAGGCGAGCGGCGGCCGGGGCCAGCGAGAACTTGGGGTCCGGCTCGCCCTTGGGGCGGCCGAGGTGAGCGGTGACGATCACGCGGGCACCGGCGTCGGCCAGGGCCTTGATCGTCGGCACCGACGCGCGCACGCGGCCGTCGTCGGTGATCTTGTCTCCGTCGAGGGGGACGTTCAGGTCGGCGCGCACCAGGACGCGCCGACCTGCGACACCCTCGGCGAGCAGGTCGCTGAGAGTCTTCAACGCACTCGCTCCGAACTCAGATCTTGGAGGCGACGAGCTTGACCAGGTCCGCGAGGCGGTTGGAGTAGCCCCACTCGTTGTCGTACCAGCCGACGACCTTGACCTGGTTGCCAATGACCTTGGTCAGCGGCGCGTCGTAGATGCACGAGTGCGGGTCGGTGACGATGTCGGCCGACACGATCGGGTCGGTCGAGTACTTGAGGATGCCGGCCAGCGGGCCCTCGGCAGCGGCCTTGTACGCGGCGTTGACCTCTTCGACGGTGACCTCGCGCTTGAGCGTGACGGTCAGGTCGGTCGCCGAGCCGGTGGGGATCGGCACGCGCAGCGCGTAGCCGTCGAGCTTGCCCTTGAGCTCCGGCAGGACCAGGCCGATGGCCTTCGCGGCACCCGTGGAGGTCGGGACGATGTTCAGCGCGGCGGCGCGGGCACGGCGGAGGTCGCTGTGCGGCGCGTCCTGCAGGTTCTGGTCCTGCGTGTACGCGTGGATCGTGGTCATGAGGCCCTGCTCGATGCCGAAGCTGTCGTTGAGGACCTTGGCCAGCGGCGCGAGGCAGTTCGTGGTGCAGGACGCGTTCGAGATGATCGTCTGCGAACCGTCGAGCTTCTCCTCGTTGGCACCGATGACGACCGTCAGGTCCTCGTTCTTGGCCGGCGCGGAGATGATGACCTTCTTGGCGCCGCCCTCGTCCACGTGCGAACGGGCCTTGGTGGCGTCGGTGAAGAAGCCGGTCGACTCGACGACGACGTCGACGCCGAGGTCCTTCCAGGGCAGCTTGCCCGGGTCGCGCTCGGCCAGGGCCTTGATGACCTTGCCGTCGACGGAGATGCCCTCGTCGGTGACCTGCACGTCGGCGTCCAGGCGACCGAGGATGCTGTCGTACTTCAGCAGGTGGGCCATGGTGGCGACGTCACCGAGGTCGTTGAACGCGACGATCTCGATGTCGTGGCCGCCGGCCCTCACGGCGCGGAAGAAGTTGCGCCCGATCCGACCGAAACCGTTGACACCTACACGAACCGTCACGACTGACTCCTTGCGTTCAGCTTTGGCAGGAACGAGCCCACCCTATCTGCCGAACTGCGTCCCTGGTCACAGGGATAGTGAGTATCTCTTGATCGAGCCAGTAAAAGTGGCCCTGATTAGGCCGTTCGGCGGCGCAGCGCGCGGAGCATCCAGAGGTAGGCGCTCAACTCCTCTGCCGCCTCCGCCGCGGTCCGGCAAGCCTCCGGGCTGGTGTCCTTCGGGTCGCGTCCGACGACGGCCTGGATGCGCGTCAGCCACTCGTCCACGACCGGGCGGTCCTGGGGCGGCACGAGGGTGCTCTCGGTTCTGGTGAGCGGATTCATGTCAGGATCCTGTCCACGCTTCCGGAGCAGGCTCAATACCCCGAAACAGCGGGTGTTACAGGCCGTTACGCACCCGGTACGGTCGGGGATTATGACGGCCGCCGCTGCCACATGCGTGACGTGTGGAAACCCTCTCACGGAGGCGGTCGCAGGTCGACGGTACTGCTCCAACGCGTGCCGTCAGCGCGCCTATCGCTCGCGCACGTCCGCGCGCATCGAGACGAACAGCGCGGTCTCGTTCGTGCCCACGCCGCTCGACAGCTTCGTGGGCAGGCGCGAGGAACTGGCCGCGCTGGCCCGCACCGAGGCGGACCGGCTGGTCTCGCTGGTCGGCCCCGGCGGTGCGGGCAAGACGCGCCTTGCGATCCAGCACGCGAGCAAACGCGCTGATCAGACGTGGTGGACGCCGCTCGCGTCCGCGTCCGACGTGGTGCAGGCGATCTTCGTGGCGGTCGGCGCGCACCCGTTGCCGAACGGGTCGGCGCGCGACGCCGTGGTCGCCGAGGTCGAGCAGCACCGGCGGCCGTTGCTGGTGCTGGACAACTGCGAGCACGTGCTCGGCGCCGTCGCCGGCGTCGTCGCGGAGTTGCTGGCCCGCTGTCCTCGGTTGCGCGTGCTGGTGACGTCCCGCGAGCCGTTGCGGCTGGCCGGCGAGCAGGTCTTCTCCGTCGGTGAGCTGGAGTTGGAGCACGACGCCGTGGCGTTGTTCCGCGACCGTGCCGCGTCGGTGGACCGTTCGTTCGAGGTGGACGCCTCGAACGTCGCCGACGTTCTCGCCGTGTGCCGGTCGTTGGACGGCATGCCGCTCGCGATCGAACTGGCCGCGCGGCGCATCCCGGTGCTCTCCCCCGCCGACATCCTCGCCCGGCTGGGTGACCGGCTGGCGTTGCTGACGGGCGGTCCGCGCACGTCCGAGGACCGGCACCGCACGCTGCGCACCGCGATCGGGTGGAGTTACGACCTGTTGTCGCCGGAGGAGCAGGAGGCGTCGCGGCGGCTCGCGGTGCTGGGGGTGCCGTTCGACCTCGACGTGGCCGCGGCGGTGTGCGGCGTGCCGGACGCGCTGGAGCTGCTGACCGGGCTGGAGCAGAAGTCGTTGCTGGTGGTGGACCGGGTGGGCGGGCACACGACGTTCCGGCAGCTCGAATCGGTGCGCCTGTACTGCCGTGAACGAGCTGTGGCGCACGGCGACGTCTCTCTCGTGGCCGACCGTGTGGTCGAGTGGGTGTGTTCGCTCGTGGAGCCGGAGATCTCGTCGTTCGCGCCTTCACCGCCTGTTGTGCTGCTGCTGGACCGCAACGTCGGGCTGCTCGACCTCGCCGCCTCCCGCACGGCGTCGACCGGTGACTGGTCACGGCACGCACTGACGGCCGTCGCGACGGCCTGGACCTCGACGCCTCGCGGGCCTCGGGGTGCGCCGACCGAGCTGCTGCACCAGGCGTTGTCCCGGCCGCTGCCGCAGGCGTACCGGAGCGTGCTGGCGGTGCTGGCGGCGATGCATCACCGCGTGCGCGGCGGGTGGCACGTGACGCGCCGTTTCGCTGAGGAGTCGCTGGCGATCGAACGCGCTGATGCGTGCCGTCCGGGCACTACGGCGCGGGCATTGGAGGTGCTGGCGTCTGCCGAGGCGCACACCGGCGATCCTTCGCGTGCGTGGGAGTTGTTCGACGAGGCCTCTGTGCTGCTGCGCGACTCCGACGACAAGCTCGCGCGCGCCATCCTGTTGAACTCGTACGGCTGGACGTTGCTGCAACACGGTTTCGCGGACCGGGCGGCGCCGTTGGTGCGGGACGCGCTGACGTTGACGCGGCTGATCGGGCTGCCGCACATGCTGAACCCCGTGCTGCACACGGCGGGCGCCATTGCGTTGGCGCGCAAGGACTTCCCCGAGGCGGTCGAGCTGTTCCGGGAGAGTCTGGAGGTCGGTGCCGAGCACCCGATGGACCAGTTCTACGACCTGGAAGGGCTCGCGTTGGGGCTCGTGGGCGTGGGGGCCGATGACGAGCGCGCTCTCTCGTTGCTGACGTCTGCCAATGTGGTGCGCACGCGCTACGACTTCCGTGCCGAGCCGTACTGGCAGGCGTTGGTGGACGACGCACGGGCCGTGTGCCGTGACCGGATCTCGGCCACCCGGCTGCGGGCGGCCGAGTCGACGGGTGAGCGGATGTCGTTGGCGCAGGCCATTTCCTACGCCCTGACCGAGCAGCCGCACGCCGAGGACCCCGCCGACGGGGTGATCTCGGCGCGCGAACTGCACGTGGCGACGCTGGTGGCGGAGGGGCTGACGAACCGGCAGATCGGGCAACGGCTCGGCATCTCGCCGCACACCGTTGCCCGGCACGTCACGCACGCCCGGTCGAAGCTGGGCCTGCGCTCACGGGCACAACTCGCCGTGTGGGCAGGCCGTCAGACTTCTTAGACCTCTGCTTCGAGCATCTCCGCGGTCACTGCCGACTCCGTGTCCGGCAGTCCGAGGTCCTTCGCGCGCTTGTCGGCCATCGCCAGGAGACGCCTTATACGGCCTGCCACCGCGTCCTTGGTCATCTGCGGGTCGGACAGCTGCCCGAGCTCCTCCAAGGACGCCTGGCGGTGCGCGAGCCGCAGCTGACCGGCCGCGGCCAGGTGGTCCGGTGCCTCCGGGCCGAGGATCTCCAACGCGCGCGCGACCCGTGCCGCGGCCGCGACGGCCGCACGGGCCGAACGACGCAGGTTGGCGTCGTCGAAGTTCGCGAGCCTGTTCGCCGTGGCGCGCACCTCACGCCGCATCCGGCGCTCTTCCCACGCCATGACGCTGTCGTGCGCGCCGAGCTTGGTGAGCATCGCGCCGATGGCGTCGCCGTCCCTTATCACCACGCGCTCGGCCCCGCGGACCTCGCGCGACTTGGACGAGATGCCCATGCGGCGGGCAGCTCCGACCAGGGCCAGCGCGGCCTCGGGACCGGGACAGGTGATCTCCAGCGACGAGCTGCGACCGGGTTCGGTCAGCGAGCCGTGCGCGAGGAACGCACCGCGCCACGCCGCCTCGGCGTCGCACACGCCGCCGCTCACGACCGGCGCGGGCAGCCCGCGCACGGGACGGCCACGCGGGTCGAGCAGGCCGGTCTGCCGGGCGAGACCCTCGCCGTCCTTGACCACGCGGACGACGTACCGGGTGCCCTTGCGCAGGCCGTTGGACTGGATCGTGAACACCTCGGCGTGGTGGCCGTAGAGCGCCTGGATCTCCTTGAGCAGCCTGCGGGCCGCGGATCCGAGGTCGAGTTCGGCCTCGACGACGACCCTGCCGGACACGATGTGCAGGCCGCCGGCGAACCTGAGCAGCGAGGACACCTCCGCGCGGCGGCAACAGGTCTTGGATACCGCGAGCCTGCTCAGCTCGTCCTTGACCGCCGACGTCATCGCCACGGGCTCGTCCCTCCCACTCCGGTCTCCTCGACCACCTGCCTCAGGCAACCGGCAAGCGCCTCCGGATCATGCCGTTCAGCGGCGTCCGGTGCGGCGATCTTCGCCAGATGCGTCCGCGCACCCAGTGCCGAGGCGGCTCGCGTCAACCGGTCCGGGGTCGGGACCGAGTCGACGTCGGCGATCACCGCGTCCACCTTCAGCTCGGGTGCGTGTTCGCAGACTACGTCCAAATGCCGCTCCGGAGAGAAACCAGCAGTTTCACCCGGTTGGGGGACGAGATTGAGCACGAGGACCTTCTTGGCCTCCGTGCGCACGAGCGCGTCGTGCAGTTCGGGCACCAGCAGGTGCGGCAACACGCTGGTGAACCACGATCCGGGGCCGAGTAACACAAGATCCGCGTCAAGTACAGCCTGTACTGCTTCCGGACAGCCGGCAGGTCGCCCGTTCGGGGCAGTCAACCGGATGCGCTGCACCAGCCCCGGCGTGGTCGCGATGGCGACCTGCCCCCGGATGCGCCGCACGTCCGTCACGTCCTCGTCGAGCCCTGTGACGTCGGCCTCGATGTCGAGCGGATCGTTCGACATGGGCAGCACCCGCCCCTTGACGCCGAGCAACCTGCTCGTGAGGTCGAGCACCGCGACGGGATCGCCGAGCTGCTCGAGCAGCCCGGCGATCACCAGATTCCCGACCGCGTGCCCGGCGAGCGCCCCCGTGCCGCCGAAGCGGTGCTTGAACAGGGACGTCCACAGCCGGCTGGCCTCGTCGTCCCCGGCCAGCGCCGCCATGGCCTTGCGCAGGTCACCAGGCGGCAGCAGGTCACTGAGCTCGCGCCGCAACCGCCCCGACGAACCCCCGTCGTCCGCGACGGTCACCACGGCCGTCACGTCGTCGGTGACCCGCTTGAGCGCGGTCAGCGTCGCGTGCAGCCCGTGCCCGCCACCCAAAGCAACAGCTTTCAACTTCGTCACTCGCGTCCCAGATCCCTGTGCACGACCTTGACAGCCATGCCGTCCTCGCTAGCCAGCCTCGCGGCCAACTCTTCGCTCAAGGCAACACTGCGGTGCTTCCCGCCGGTGCAACCGATAGCGAGCGTCAGGTAGCGCTTGCCCTCACGCCGGTACCCGGCCCCGATGAGCCGGAGCAGTTCGTGGTACCGATCAAGGAACTCGTCAGCGCCCTCCTGGGACAGCACGTAGTTGCGCACCTCACCATCGAGCCCCGTCTGCTCGCGCAGCTCCGGGATCCAGAACGGGTTGGGCAGGAACCGCACGTCCATGACGAGGTCGGCGTCCATCGGCAGCCCGTACTTGTACCCGAAGCTCAGCACCGTGACCCGCGTCCTGCTGGCCGCCTCGGAGCCGAAGCTGTCCTCGATCTTGGCCCTGAGCTGGTGGATGGAGAGCGCACTCGTGTCGAGCACGAGGTCCGCTTCCTGCTTGAGCGGCGTGAGCAGGATCCGCTCGGCCTCGATGCCGTCCTGCAACCGGCCGTCCCCCTGCATGGGGTGACCGCGCCGCACCGCCTCGAACCGGCGGATCAGCACGTCGTCGGTGGCTTCGAGGAACAGCACCCGCGGCTTGTACCCGCGCGCGTCCAGATCCTTGATGATGGAGGCCAGGTCCTCGGTGAACGCGCGACTGCGCACGTCCATGACGACAGCGACCCTCGTGATGGCCCCGCGCGCCTGGGCGCCGAGCTCCACCATGGTGGCGATGAGTTCCGGGGGCAGGTTGTCGACGACGAACCAGCCGAGGTCCTCCAGGCACTTGGCCGCGGTGCTGCGGCCCGCACCGGACAGCCCGGTCACCACGGCGACTTCGATGCCGGACTTCTCCGCGTTCACGACTACGACTCCGTTACCTGTTCATGAGCGCGCGTCTCCCGCGCTCTGGGTTGGGCTAGCTCTGTGGTCGGGCCGCGCACGGTGGCTGGGCCCGGTGGTGAGTCTCCACTGGAACGGGCCGCGGGTGCGGCAGGTTCGGCAGTTGAGACGGGCGTGGCGTGGCCGCGGTCACGATCCTCGCGCTGGGGGGTGGGGTGCGCTGGGTGGGTGTGACGGGTGCGGCGTGGCCGGTGGGGCGGGCCTGGCGGTGGGTGGTGCGGGCGCGGCGTGACCGGCGGACACGAGCCTGGCGCCGGGTGGTGTGAGCGCGGCGGCGGGTGGTGCGGGCACGGCACGACCGCCAGACGCGAGCCCGGCAGCAGGTGCGGGCGCGGCAGGTGTGGTGCGGATCGTCGAATGCGGGCGGCACCGGGGTTTGGTGTCGGCGATGCGAGCGCGGCGAACGAGCCAGCCTGGCTGAGGTGCGACATCGGCTGTGTGAGCGCGGCGGACCGACCTGCCTGGTGCGGGTGGCGGGTGCGGTGCCATGGGCGTCACGCCGTTACCGGGTAGCTCGACTGGTAGGTCAGGCGGGCGTCGGCGCCCTCGGCGATGCGGTTCAGTTCGTCGTCCAGGGCCATGAAGACCTCCCACGGTTCCTGGCCGCTCACGCGGGCCAGGTGGTCGGTCACCAGTTGTTCCAGGTCCGGGACTCGTTTTGCCTTCCACACCTTGTCGGCGAGGCTCACCAGGAGTTCTTCGAGGGTGATGCCTTCGGCGGTCCAGGAGGCGTGGGTCGCGGCGAAGCGGGCCAGGCGTTCTTCTACGCCCCGAGAGCGCAGCAGGGCGTGGCCCGCCGGTTCGTGGTCGTGGCCTGGGCCGGAGAGTTCGTTGGGGTGCAACACCTTTCCCACGTCGTGGGTGGCTGCTCCGTAGAGGACGGACTCGTGGTCGACGGTCACGCCTGGGTGGGTTTGGGCCACCCAGGTGAGTAACTGGGCTGCCACGTCGTGGACTGCGCGCAGGTGGGCCGTCAGGCGGCGTGGGGCGTTCAGGTCGGTCAGGAGGGTTTCGGCTGCCGGTGGAAGGCGGCACAGGGCCACTTCTTCGGTCATGGCCTGGTGGGAGAGCGCGGCCATCAGGCTTTGCCTCCTGCGGAGGAGAGGGTGGCCACCACGGCTTCTGCTGTTCGGCGGCCCACTCCTGGGACGTCGCTGATTTCGTCCACTGTGGCCTGGCGCAGCTTCTTCACCGAGCCGAAGTGCTTGAGCAGGGCGGCTTTGCGGGTTTCGCCCAGGCCCGGGACCTCGTCGAGTTCTGAGGTGGTCATGCGCTTGCCGCGCTTTTGGCGGTGGTAGGCGATGGCGAAGCGGTGGGCCTCGTCGCGGACTCGTTGCAGGAGGTACAGGCCGTCGCTGCTGCGCGGGAGGATCACCGGGTCCTGTTCGCCTGGGACCCAGACTTCTTCGAGGCGCTTTGCCAGGCCCACCACTGCCACGTCGGTGATGCCCAGTTCGGCCAGGACGTCGGAGGCTGCTGCTGCTTGCGGGCCCGCGCCGTCCACCACCAGGAGGTTGGGCGGATAGGCGAACTTGCGGGGTTTGCCGGTGTCCGGGTCGATGCCCGGGTTGGGGCCGCCGTTGGCCGTTTCGCGGAGCATCGCCTGGAAGCGGCGGCGGACCACCTCGGCGATGGAGGCGACGTCGCCTTCTGTTGCGGCTTCGCGGAGGGCGAAGCGGCGGTACTCGGACTTGCGGGCCAGACCGTCCTCGAAGACGACCAGGGAGGCGACCACGTCTGTGCCTTGGACGTGGCTGATGTCGATGCACTCGATGCGCAGCGGCGCTGTGTCGAGCATCAGGGCGTCTTGGATCTCCTGCAACGCCGCCGAGCGTGCGGTCAGGTCGCCTGCTCGGCGGAGTTTGTGCTGGGCGAAGGCTTCGGAGGCGTTGCGGGCCACCGTTTCCATCAGCGCGCGCTTGTCGCCTCGTTGTGGGACGCGCAACGCCACACGCGAGCCCCGCTGTTCGGACAGCAGGGCTTCCAGAGCCTCAGAGTCGTCCGGCAACACGGGCACGAGCACCTCGCGCGGGGTGTTCTCGGTTTCGTCGCCGTAGAACTGCATGATGAACTGGTCGACGATCGCGGCGTCGTCCACGGCCTCCACCTTGTCCAGGACCCAGCCTCGCTGGCCGCGCACGCGGCCGCCGCGGACGTGGAAGACCTGGACCGAGACCTCCAGCTCGTCCTGCGCGAACGCCATCACGTCGGCGTCCGTGCCGTCGCCCAGGACGACGGCCTGCTTTTCCATGGCACGGCGCAACGCGCCCAGGTCGTCACGCAGGCGCGCGGCTCGTTCGAACTCCAGCTCTTCGGACGCGGCCAGCATTTCGCGTTCGAGGCGACGGACCATGTTGTCCGTCTTGCCCGCCAGGAAGTCGCAGAAGTCCAGCACGATGTCGCGGTGTTCGTCCGCCGACACCTTGCCGACGCACGGCGCCGAGCACTTGTCGATGTACCCGAGCAGACAAGGACGGCCGATTTGGTTGTGACGCTTGAAAACACCCGCCGAACACGTGCGCGCGGGAAAAACGCGCAACAACAGGTCCAACGTCTCGCGAATCGCCCAGGCGTGCGCGAACGGGCCGAAGTAGCGCACGCCCTTCTTGCGCGGGCCGCGATACACGTGCAGCCGCGGGTATTCCTCGTGCAACGTCACGGCCAGCACCGGGTACGACTTGTCGTCGCGGTACCGGACGTTGAAGCGCGGATCGAACTCCTTGATCCAGTTGTACTCGAGCTGCAGCGCCTCGACCTCGGTGGCGACGACCGTCCACTCGACGGAGGCCGCCGTCGTCACCATCTGGCGGGTGCGCGGGTGCAACCCGGCCAGGTCGGCGAAGTACGAGTTCAGCCTGCTGCGCAAGCTCTTCGCCTTGCCGACGTACACGACCCGGCCACCGGCGTCGCGGAACTTGTAGACGCCGGGAGCCTCAGGAATCGTGCCCACCGCGGGGCGGTACGTCGAGGGATCTGCCAC